>NZ_CP057125.1:0-4843970 GCF_013814485.1 Citrobacter sp. RHB36-C18
GTGTCACTTTCGCTTTGGCAGCAGTGTCTTGCCCGATTGCAGGATGAGTTACCAGCCACAGAGTTCAGTATGTGGATACGCCCGTTGCAGGCGGAACTGAGCGATAACACGCTGGCTTTGTATGCGCCAAACCGTTTCGTGCTTGATTGGGTAAGGGATAAATACCTTAATAATATTAATGGATTACTCAATAACTTCTGTGGAGCGGATGCCCCGCAGCTGCGCTTTGAAGTCGGTACTAAACCCGTCACGCAAACGCTGAAAACGCCGGTAAACAACGTTGTTGCGCCCGCCTACGTGGCTCAGCAAGTGCAACCGCAACGTGCCGCTCCGGCGGCGCGCTCAGGCTGGGATAACGTCCCGGCACCGGCAGAACCTACCTATCGTTCTAACGTCAACGTCAAACACACGTTTGATAACTTCGTTGAAGGTAAATCTAACCAACTGGCGCGCGCGGCGGCACGTCAGGTGGCGGACAATCCTGGCGGCGCCTACAATCCGTTATTCCTTTATGGCGGTACGGGTCTGGGTAAAACCCACCTGCTGCACGCTGTCGGTAACGGTATTATGGCGCGTAAGCCAAACGCGAAAGTGGTGTATATGCACTCCGAACGTTTTGTGCAGGACATGGTTAAGGCCCTGCAAAACAACGCGATCGAAGAGTTTAAACGCTACTACCGTTCCGTGGATGCGCTGCTGATTGACGATATCCAATTCTTCGCGAATAAAGAACGATCGCAGGAAGAGTTTTTCCACACCTTTAACGCCCTGCTGGAAGGCAATCAGCAGATCATCCTGACTTCGGATCGCTATCCGAAAGAGATCAACGGCGTTGAAGATCGTCTGAAATCCCGCTTCGGCTGGGGACTGACTGTTGCGATCGAGCCGCCTGAGCTGGAAACGCGCGTCGCGATCCTGATGAAAAAAGCCGACGAAAACGACATTCGTCTGCCGGGTGAAGTGGCGTTCTTTATTGCCAAGCGTCTACGCTCTAACGTACGTGAGCTGGAAGGCGCACTGAACCGTGTGATCGCCAACGCTAATTTTACCGGCCGGGCGATTACCATCGATTTCGTGCGCGAAGCGTTGCGCGATCTGCTGGCTTTGCAGGAAAAGCTGGTCACCATCGACAATATTCAGAAGACGGTGGCGGAGTATTACAAAATCAAAATTGCGGATCTGCTTTCTAAGCGTCGATCTCGCTCGGTAGCTCGTCCGCGCCAGATGGCGATGGCGCTGGCAAAAGAGCTCACTAACCACAGTCTGCCGGAAATTGGCGACGCGTTTGGTGGGCGTGACCATACTACCGTGCTTCATGCCTGTCGCAAGATTGAGCAGTTGCGTGAAGAAAGCCATGATATTAAAGAAGATTTCTCCAATTTAATCAGAACATTATCTTCGTGACGCTATGAAATTTACCGTTGAACGTGAACATTTATTAAAACCGCTTCAGCAGGTCAGCGGCCCGCTGGGTGGACGTCCTACACTGCCTATTCTCGGAAATCTGCTGCTGCAGGTTGCTGACGGTGCGCTTTCTCTGACCGGTACCGATCTCGAAATGGAGATGGTGGCGCGCGTGGCGCTGATCCAGCCTCATGAACCTGGTGCGACCACCGTTCCGGCGCGTAAATTCTTCGATATTTGCCGTGGGTTGCCGGAAGGCGCGGAAATTGCCGTTCAACTGGAAGGCGATCGCATGCTGGTGCGGTCTGGCCGCAGCCGTTTCTCGCTGTCTACGCTGCCTGCCGCCGACTTCCCGAATCTGGACGACTGGCAGAGCGAAGTCGAATTCACTCTGCCGCAGGCCACGATGAAGCGCCTGATTGAAGCCACGCAGTTTTCGATGGCGCATCAGGACGTGCGTTACTACTTAAACGGCATGCTGTTTGAAACCGAAGGGGAAGAGCTGCGTACCGTGGCGACCGACGGTCACCGCCTGGCGGTCTGTTCAATGCCTGTCGGTCAGCAGTTACCCAGCCATTCGGTGATCGTTCCGCGTAAAGGCGTAATTGAACTGATGCGTATGCTCGACGGCGGCGACAACCCGCTGCGCGTGCAGATTGGCAGCAACAACATTCGTGCGCACGTGGGTGACTTCATCTTTACCTCCAAGCTGGTTGATGGCCGTTTCCCGGATTATCGCCGCGTATTGCCGAAGAATCCGGACAAACATCTGGAAGCCGGTTGCGATATCCTCAAACAGGCATTTGCTCGTGCGGCGATCCTCTCTAACGAGAAATTCCGCGGCGTGCGTCTGTATGTCAGTGAAAACCAGCTGAAAATAACCGCCAACAACCCGGAGCAGGAAGAAGCGGAAGAAATTCTGGATGTCTCCTATCCTGGCACTGAACTGGAAATCGGTTTTAACGTTAGCTACGTACTGGACGTACTAAACGCGCTGAAGTGCGAGAACGTTCGTATTCTGCTGACCGATTCCGTATCGAGCGTACAGATTGAAGATGCAGCCAGCCAGAGCGCGGCTTATGTTGTTATGCCAATGAGACTGTAATGTCGCTCACCCGTCTGTTGATCCGCGACTTTCGCAATATCGAAAGCGCGGATCTCGCTTTATCCCCTGGCTTTAACTTCCTGGTTGGCGCGAACGGCAGCGGCAAAACCAGCGTGCTGGAAGCCATCTATACGCTCGGCCACGGCCGGGCGTTTCGCAGTTTGCAGATTGGCCGCGTAATTCGCCACGAGCAGGAGTCGTTTGTTTTACACGGGCGTTTGCAGGGGGAAGAGCGTGAGACATCGATTGGCCTGACGAAAGACAAACTGGGCGACAGCAAAGTGCGCATTGACGGCACTGACGGGCACAAGGTCGCGGAACTGGCGCACCTGATGCCAATGCAACTGATCACGCCAGAGGGGTTTACTTTACTCAATGGCGGCCCCAAATACAGAAGAGCATTCCTTGACTGGGGATGCTTTCACAATGAAGCCGGATTTTTCACCGCCTGGAGCAATCTGAAGCGACTGCTCAAGCAGCGCAACGCGGCCCTGCGCCAGGTGAGTCGTTATGAGCAACTGCGTCCGTGGGATAAAGAACTGATCCCGCTGGCGGAACAAATCAGCACCTGGCGCGCGGAGTACAGCGCCGGTATCGCGCAGGATATGGCGGATACCTGTCAGCAGTTTCTACCCGAGTTTTCTCTCTCCTTCTCATTCCAGCGTGGCTGGGAGAAAGAGACCGATTATGCCGAAGTGCTGGAACGCAGTTTTGAACGCGATCGCATGTTGACCTACACCGCGCACGGTCCGCACAAAGCGGATTTTCGCATTCGCGCTGACGGTGCGCCGGTGGAAGACACGTTGTCGCGTGGGCAGCTAAAGCTGCTGATGTGCGCCTTACGTCTGGCGCAAGGGGAGTTCCTCACCCGCGAAAGTGGGCGGCGGTGTCTCTACCTGATAGATGATTTTGCCTCTGAACTTGATGATGCCCGTCGTGGGCTGTTAGCCAGCCGCTTAAAAGCGACGCAATCTCAGGTCTTTGTCAGCGCAATCAGCGCTGAACACGTTCTGGACATGTCGGACAAAAATTCGAAGATGTTCACCGTGGAAAAGGGTAAAATAACGGATTAACCCAAGTTTAAATGAGCGAGAAACGTTGATGTCGAATTCTTATGACTCCTCCAGTATCAAAGTCCTGAAAGGACTGGATGCGGTGCGTAAGCGCCCGGGTATGTATATCGGCGACACGGATGACGGCACCGGTCTGCACCACATGGTATTCGAGGTGGTAGATAACGCTATCGACGAAGCGCTCGCGGGTCACTGTAAAGATATCGTTGTAACGATTCACGCGGACAACTCCGTGTCCGTTACCGATGATGGCCGTGGTATCCCAACCGGTATCCACCCGGAAGAGGGCGTTTCGGCGGCGGAAGTTATCATGACCGTTCTGCACGCAGGCGGTAAATTCGATGATAACTCCTATAAAGTTTCCGGTGGTCTGCACGGCGTAGGTGTTTCCGTAGTAAACGCCCTGTCACAGAAACTGGAGCTGGTGATTCGCCGCGAAGGTAAAGTGCATCAGCAAACTTACGTGCACGGTGTGCCGCAGGCGCCGCTGGCGGTAACCGGCGAAACAGAAGCGACGGGTACTCAGGTACGTTTCTGGCCAAGCCACGAAACCTTTACCAACGTCGTTGAGTTTGAATACGAGATTCTGGCTAAGCGTCTGCGCGAGCTGTCGTTCCTGAACTCCGGCGTCTCTATTCGTCTGCGCGACAAGCGCGATGGTAAAGAAGACCATTTCCACTACGAAGGCGGCATCAAGGCGTTTGTTGAATACCTCAACAAAAACAAAACGCCGATCCACCCAAATATCTTCTACTTCTCCACCGAAAAAGACGGTATCGGCGTTGAAGTTGCGCTGCAGTGGAACGATGGTTTCCAGGAAAACATTTACTGCTTCACCAACAACATTCCGCAGCGTGACGGCGGTACTCACCTTGCAGGCTTCCGTGCGGCGATGACCCGTACCCTGAACGCCTACATGGACAAAGAAGGCTACAGCAAAAAAGCCAAAGTCAGCGCCACCGGTGATGATGCCCGTGAAGGCTTGATTGCCGTTGTTTCCGTGAAAGTACCGGATCCGAAGTTCTCCTCACAGACCAAAGACAAGCTGGTCTCCTCTGAGGTGAAATCGGCGGTAGAACAGCAGATGAACGAACTGCTGAGCGAATACCTACTGGAAAACCCGTCTGACGCGAAAATCGTCGTTGGCAAAATTATTGATGCTGCACGTGCCCGTGAAGCGGCACGTCGCGCGCGTGAAATGACCCGTCGTAAAGGCGCGCTGGACTTAGCGGGCCTGCCGGGCAAGCTGGCGGACTGTCAGGAACGCGACCCGGCGCTGTCCGAACTATACCTTGTGGAAGGGGACTCCGCGGGCGGTTCTGCGAAGCAGGGCCGTAACCGTAAAAACCAAGCGATTCTGCCGCTGAAGGGTAAAATCCTCAACGTCGAGAAAGCGCGCTTTGATAAAATGCTCTCTTCTCAGGAAGTGGCGACGCTGATCACCGCGCTCGGCTGTGGCATCGGTCGTGACGAGTACAACCCGGACAAACTGCGTTATCACAGCATCATCATCATGACCGATGCGGACGTCGACGGCTCGCATATTCGTACGCTGCTGTTGACCTTCTTCTATCGTCAGATGCCGGAAATCGTGGAACGCGGCCACGTTTACATTGCACAGCCACCGCTGTACAAAGTGAAAAAAGGTAAGCAGGAACAGTATATTAAAGATGACGAAGCGATGGATCAGTACCAAATTTCTATCGCTCTGGATGGTGCAACGCTGCACACTAATGCCAGCGCACCTGCTCTTTCAGGTGAGTCGTTAGAAAAACTGGTTTCTGAATACAACGCGACGCAGAAAATGATTGGCCGTATGGAACGTCGTTTCCCGAAAGCGCTGCTGAAAGAACTGGTTTATCAACCGACGCTGCCGGAAGCTGATTTGGCGAACGAGCAGACCGTTACCCGCTGGGTTAATACGCTGATTACCGAGCTGAACGAAAAAGAACAGCACGGCAGCCTGTGGAAGTTTGATATCCACCACAACGCAGAGCAGAACCTGTTTGAGCCGATTGTGCGCGTCCGTACTCACGGTGTGGATACCGACTATATTCTGGACCACGAGTTTGTGACCGGTGGCGAATACCGTCGTATTTGTACGCTCGGTGAGAAGCTGCGCGGGCTGATCGAAGACGATGCGTTTATCGAACGTGGCGAGCGCCGCCAGCCGGTTGCCAGCTTTGAGCAGGCGCTGGAATGGCTGCAGAAAGAGTCACGTCGCGGCCTCGCTATCCAGCGTTATAAAGGTCTGGGCGAGATGAACCCGGATCAGCTGTGGGAAACCACCATGGATCCGGAAAGCCGTCGTATGCTGCGCGTTACCGTGAAGGATGCGATTGCCGCCGACCAGCTCTTCACTACGCTGATGGGCGATGCCGTTGAACCGCGTCGCGCGTTTATCGAAGAAAACGCCCTGAAAGCGGCGAACATCGATATCTAACTTGCACCCAGGTCTACAACCGTCCTGCAAAAGGGGAATCTCGATTCCCCTTTCTATCCCCCTTTTCGTAGCTGTTTTTTGAGCGGAATCGCGTTAGCATGAGGACGGACTCATTTAATCCGGGGAACTCATGGCTATCAAACTTATTGCTATCGACATGGATGGCACACTTCTGCTGCCCGATCACACCATTTCACCCGCGGTCAAAACGGCGATTGCCGCAGCGCGCGCGCGTGGCGTAAATGTGGTGCTGACCACGGGGCGCCCGTATGCCGGCGTCCACAGCTATCTGAAAGAATTGCATATGGAAGAACCCGGTGACTACTGCATTACCTACAATGGCGCGCTAGTGCAGAAAGCAGGGGATGGCAGTACTGTCGCGCAAACCGCGTTGAGCTATGATGATTATCGTTATCTGGAGCAGCTCTCCCGGGACGTTGGCTCGCATTTCCACGCTCTCGATCGCAACACCCTGTATACCGCGAACCGTGATATCAGCTACTACACGGTGCATGAATCGTTTGTTGCGACGATTCCGCTGGTGTTCTGTGAAGCCGAGAAAATGGATCCCGCAACCCAGTTCCTGAAAGTGATGATGATTGACGAGCCGGAGATCCTCGATAAAGCTATCTCGCGCATACCTGCGGAAGTAAAAGAGAAGTACACCGTGCTGAAAAGTGCGCCGTATTTCCTCGAAATCCTCGATAAACGCGTCAATAAAGGGACTGGCGTGAAATCGCTGGCCGATGCGTTGGGTATAAAAGCCGAAGAGGTGATGGCGATTGGCGATCAGGAAAACGACATCGCGATGATTGAATACGCAGGCGTGGGCGTTGCCATGGACAACGCTATTGGGTCAGTCAAAGAAATCGCCAACTTTGTGACGAAATCTAACCTTGAAGATGGCGTCGCGTATGCCATAGAGAAGTTTGCGCTGAAATAAGATGTTATGGGCAAATGCCTTGGCGCAATTGCCCTGTTTCAGCAATTATTTGTGATACTGAGTGGTCACCTTGAGGAATATGCGCTACGCCGCTGCGCATTATCCATTTGCGGGAAAACGCCGACGTCAGGGCCCGACTTTTCAGGATTTTGCCAAACAGTTTGAGACGTAACTTGCGGGTGGCTTTGCGGTAAGCGTGATTCATATCTGGTGCATCCCGCAACAATACAGATTTGAGTGCCTCCGCGCTGTCCAGCGCATAGCTAATCCCCTCCAGTGAGCTGGCGCTGATAAAACCGGCCGCTTCGCCAATCAAAAATGCGTTGTCCTTGCCACAGACGAAGTCTTTCCAGCGTGAAGGAAACAGCACCGTACATTTTTCACTTTTCACCGGTTTGCCGAACTGAAATTGGAACGCTTCCATCTTCGCTTTCAGCGCGTCAAAGCGCGCCTGACCGTCCTTCATCGGGTAGGCACCGCCAAAGATAAAATAGCCATCTTTGCTGATACTCCAGGAATAACAGTCGGTTGCGTCGTTATCAAAAATGCAGGAATAGAACGGGACGGGATGTTTTTCCGCAAACCATTGTTGAATAGCAACATATTTACGGATCTGGTGCCGGGGATAGAGATGACGGCGTACCAATGAGTTCGCGCCGTCGGCTCCCACCAGATAACGCGCGGTGATCTGCTGCTCCCAACCGTCGGCGCGGAAGATAACATGCCATTTATCGCCCTCGCGCCAGATTTTCCGACACAGGCTGTCGTGGTACACCTGTACATCATCAGGAATGAGAGATTTAAGCCATAAATCAAAAGCATGGCGGTTGATATTAATGTAGCTGCGCTGGTAGTTACGCGTCAAAGAGGCTGCAACATCAACCGTTTTAACGCTAAATATCTGTGGATTAGCGATGACATCAACGGGTAAGGTTATCCCGTCGCGGATAAACGAACGCTGGGCATCCGGGGCCAACAGACCGCCGCAGGGTTTGGTGAAACCTTCGTTGCCGCACTGGTGTTTTTTATCCAACGCGATCACGCGCATTTTTCCACTCAACTGCCGCGCCAGCGCTGCGCCTGCCGGGCCTAACCCGATAATGGCTACGTCAAAATGTTCCATGTTTCTGTCCGCAAAAATGAAGATGGCGATACGCTAAAGCCTGAAAGTGAAGTGCTTGTGAAGTATGATTGCTGAAATCGTCTTGTATCAGGGCATTCCATGAAGCAAATCACCTTTACGCCGCGTAATCATCAGCTTACCAATATCAATACCTGGACACCGGACAGCCAGTGGCTGGTCTTTGATGTGCGCCCTTCCGGTGCCTCTTTTACCGGCGACACAATTGAGCGCGTCAATATTCATACTGGCGAGCTGGAGGTGATTTATCGGGCCATGCAGGGATCGCACGTTGGCGTGGTGACCGTTCATCCAAAGTCGGAAAAATATGTCTTTATCCATGGGCCTGAAAATCCTGATGAAACATGGCATTACGACTTCCATCATCGGCGTGGGGTGATAGCTACGCAGGCAAAAGTGGAGAATCTGGATGCGATGGATATTACCGCCCCATATACGCCGGGTGCGCTGCGCGGTGGTAGCCATGTGCATGTATTTAGCCCGAGCGGCGAGTTTGTCAGTTTCACCTATAACGACCATGTGTTGCATGAGCGCTCACCGGCGCTGGATCTACGCAATGTCGGTGTGGCTGCGCCCTATGGTCCGGTGATGGTCTCCGCGCAGCATCCCCGTGAGTACAGCGGGAGCCATTGGTGCGTGCTGGTAACCCAGACGACACCCACGCCTAAACCGGGTAGCGATGAGATTAACCGCGCCTATGAAGAGGGCTGGGTAGGGGAAAACAGACTGGCGTTTATCGGTGATACGTTATCAGTCACGGGCGAGAAAGTGCCGGAGTTATTTATTGTTGATTTACCACAGGATGAAAGCGGCTGGAAACAGCCGGGCGACGCTCCGCTGGAGGGCACTGAGGCGACAATGCCTGCGCCGCCATTTGGTATTAATCAACGCCGCCTGACGTTTACTCATGCGCGCGCCTTTCCCGGTCTGGTAAATCAGCCGCGCCATTGGGTGCGCAGTAATCCAAAGGCATCTGAGATTGCATTTTTAATGCGTGATGACGTCGGCATTGTGCAACTGTGGCTGATTTCCCCACAAGGAGGAGAACCGCGTCAGCTTACCCGCTGCGCCACGGATATTCAGTCAGCATTCAACTGGCATCCGTCAGGGAAATGGCTGGGGTTTGTACTGGATAACAAAATTGCTTGTTGTGATGCTCAGACGGGAGAGGTTGATTTTCTAACGGACCGTCACGGCAACCCACCATCGGGCGATGCGATCATCTTTTCTCCTGATGGTCGACAGGTTGCGTGGATGGAAGACGTCGAGGGTTTCCGCCAGCTGTGGGTAACAGAGACTGGGCGTTAACTTAAGGAGCAGGCATTTCAGCCGGAGGGATAACGGCGTTCGCGGCCTGCGTTCTCTCCTCGCTTTTTTCTACACGGGATCTCACCGAGTTATCTTTGCGAAAGAGATCCCACGGAAGTAATACTGTATCCAGTACTGCGGTAAACGGCATATCCAGAATCGCCAGTGACTTGGTTCCCCAGTTTGTATCACTTTCGCTAATCATTGTGGCGCTGGCGCGCGTGCCAGGATACGTCCCTTCTTTGCCCCCGGTATGCGACATAATGCTGGAACAGCCGCTCACAAACGCCATCCCGCTGCACATTGTCAGTGTTACCAACATTTTTTTTATCATCATTTTTTCATCTGTATTTATTGTGTTTGCATGGTGAGTTAAAGCGATCCGTTGCGAAAATAACATCACCATTTCGTCACACTGTGGCGGCTATCGCGATTTAACGATAACAACTGCTCCCACCAGTGTATGCAATAGACAACAAACTGCAAAAAAAGTCAGATGAATACGCTTGAAAAGTTTGTATTAAGACCCATTTTTAGAGTGTAGACAAATGAAGGGCATGCCTGATGGGTGTCCTGGCTACCTGACCTGTCCATGATGGAAGGTCTATTATTCTCGCTGATTTCAGGAGCTATTGATTATGCGTAACTTTGATTTATCCCCGCTGTACCGTTCTGCTATTGGTTTTGATCGCCTGTTTAACCTGCTGGAAAACAATCAGGGCCAGAGCAATGGCGGCTACCCTCCGTATAACGTTGAGCTGGTAGACGAAAACCATTACCGAATTGCGATTGCCGTTGCTGGTTTTGCTGAAAGCGAACTGGAAATTACTGCCCAGGACAATCTGCTGGTGGTGAAAGGCGCCCATGCGGACGATCAAAAAGAACGTACTTACCTGTATCAGGGGATTGCCGAGCGCAACTTCGAACGTAAGTTCCAGTTAGCGGAGAACATTCATGTTCGCGGCGCGAACCTGGTGAATGGTCTGCTGTATATCGATCTCGAACGCGTGATTCCCGAGGCGAATAAGCCGCGCCGCATCGAAATCAACTAATTCTGTGGGCCGCTTCAGGCGGCCCTGCTAAGCAATCGGCTTGCCGTCAGGGAGCCAAAAGGTACTTACTCGCTTCTTAGAAGGAGATTATTATGCGTAACTACGATTTATCCCCACTGCTGCGTCAATGGATCGGTTTTGACAAACTGGCCAATGCCTTGCAAAACACGGGCGAAAGCCAGAGCTTCCCGCCTTATAACATCGAAAAGAGCGATGATAACCACTACCGCATTACCCTTGCGTTAGCCGGTTTCCGCCAGGAAGATCTGGATATTCAACTGGAAGGCACGCGCCTGACCGTGAAAGGTACGCCGCAGCAGCCGGAAAAAGAGACCAAATGGTTGCATCAGGGGCTGGTCACTCAGCCGTTCAGCCTGAGCTTTACGCTGGCTGAAAATATGGAAGTCTCCGGCGCAAGCTTCACTAACGGCTTGCTGCATATCGATTTGACCCGGAATGAACCTGAAACCATCGCTCCACAACGTATCGCCATCAGCGAGCGTCCCGCATTAGACAGTTAAATAGCTCCATGCCTTTGCCCCGCCAGAAATGACGGGGCTTTTTTGTGCGTCAGCCCATATGAAACTATGATCTGGGAGGGCAGGATGCCGGAAGCGCTGCCATTGCCAGAAAAAAGCATTCAGCAATTTCAAATCGACGTGAAGAAAAACAGTAAAGAACGCTCTTCTTAAGCGCTCCTGGGCGCTCTGTAGCATGATAATGTGCGCCACTCTGCATTCATGCCTGAACGGTTCAGTCATAATCTTCGTTAAATAAAATGTTATTCACAGGGAACAGGAAAATGAGTGATATAGCATTGACGGTCAGCGTTCTGGCAATGGTGGCAGTTGTCGGATTATGGATCGGCAACATAAAAATACGTGGTGTTGGTTTTGGCATCGGAGGCGTGCTGTTCGGCGGTATTATTGTCGGGCATTTTGTCGATCAGGCAGGGATGACCCTGAGCGGTGACATGCTGCATTTTATTCAGGAATTTGGCCTGATTCTTTTCGTCTACACCATCGGTATTCAGGTGGGGCCGGGCTTTTTTGCGTCACTGCGCGTTTCGGGCCTGCGGCTGAATCTGTTTGCCGTGCTGATTGTTATCATGGGTGGCCTGGTCACCGCGATCCTGCATAAGATTTTTGCCATTCCCCTTCCCGTGGTGCTGGGCATTTTTTCCGGTGCGGTCACCAATACTCCGGCGTTAGGCGCGGGGCAGCAGATTCTGCGCGATCTGGGTACTCCTGTTGATGTGGTGGATCAGATGGGGATGAGCTATGCCATGGCTTATCCTTTTGGTATCTGCGGTATTTTGCTCACTATGTGGCTGATGCGCCTAATTTTTCGCGTTAACGTCGATGCCGAAGCCCATCAGCATGAATCCACGCTGACCAACGGACACGCGCTGATTCAGACGATGAATATCCGTGTGGAAAACCCGAACCTCAACAATATGGCGATTCAGGATGTCCCAATCCTGAACAGCGACAAAATCATCTGCTCACGTTTAAAACGTGAAGAAACATTGATGGTGCCGTCGCCGGGGACGATTATTCAGATGGGCGACCTGCTACACCTGGTTGGTCAGCCTGCTGATCTGCACAACGCGCAGGTGGTGATTGGGCAGGAGGTGGACACATCTCTGTCGACGCGAGGCACCGATTTACGCGTTGAGCGCGTGGTGGTGACCAACGAACAGGTGCTGGGGAAACGAATCCGTGACCTGCATTTCAAAGAACGTTACGACGTGGTTATCTCCCGTCTGAACCGTGCGGGGGTTGAGCTGGTAGCCAGCAGCGACGCCAGCCTGCAGTTTGGCGACATCCTCAATCTGGTCGGTCGACCTTCCTCGATTGATGCTGTTGCCAATGTGGTAGGTAACGCGCAGCAAAAACTGCAGCAGGTGCAGATGCTGCCGGTATTTATCGGGATCGGGCTGGGTGTTCTGCTGGGTTCAATCCCGCTGTTCATTCCTGGGTTCCCGGTGGCGCTTAAACTGGGGTTGGCCGGTGGGCCGCTGATTATGGCGTTGATCCTGGGGCGTATTGGCAGCATTGGTAAGCTGTATTGGTTTATGCCCCCCAGCGCTAACCTGGCGCTGCGAGAGTTGGGTATCGTGCTGTTTCTCGCAGTGGTTGGTCTGAAGTCAGGCGGTGATTTTGTTCATACCCTGACGCAGGGAGATGGCCTGAGCTGGGTGGGCTACGGTATTTTCATCACCGCGATTCCGCTGATTACCGTGGGGCTGCTGGCGAGGATTTTCGTCAAAATGAACTACCTCACGCTGTGCGGCATGCTGGCTGGCTCAATGACCGATCCGCCTGCACTGGCATTTGCTAACAACCTGCATGCCACCAGCGGGGCGGCGGCGCTTTCGTATGCGACCGTTTATCCGCTGGTGATGTTCCTGCGAATTATCACGCCGCAACTGCTGGCGGTGATTTTTTGGGGGATGGGTTAGTCAGGCTGAGTCTGGGTGGACGCGCCGTAAGTGGTAGTCCACCTGGTACTCGCTGGCGTTTCTGAACATCACCGAATAATTCAAAAACTCCCCGCTATCGCTGTAGGACAGTGAGGTAATCCGCAGCAATGGCGTCTGTTCAGGTACGTTCATCTGCGCGGAAAGCTGCTTATCGGCAAGAACGGGAGTCAGACTTTCATAGTTGCCGCTGATAGTTATTCCGCACTCTTTCTCGATGTAATCGAATTTTGACCCTTCCAGATGCGCCAGCGATAAATTACGGAATAATTTTACCGGCATGTAGCTGTCTTCAAGCATCAGCGGCTTGCCGTCCACATAGCGAACGCGACGTGAGAAGTAGATGCGTTCATTAATCTGGATACGCAGTTGGCTGGCAATTGCTGGTGGTGCGGGCATCACTTCAAATACCAGTACTTCACTGGTGACCTCTTTCCCTTGTCGCTTCAGTACTTCCGCCAGTCCGGTCAGGTTTGTGGTTTCATGATGGACATCTTTGCGCGCCACATAAGTTCCACTCCCATGACGGCGTACGACCAATCCCCAGCCAATCAACATATCAATTGCTTTACGGATCGTCATTCGTGAAACCGCGAACTCTTGGGCAAGCTTTTTTTCACCAGGCAACGGGCTACCGATGTTGTAATCAGACGAATTCAGGCGAATTCGTAGTCGTTCCGCAATTGATTTGTAGATCACTACCAGACCTCTTTTTTCTTTTAATTACTGCACGATAAACCTTTTGATGTCTAACTTTTACTTAAAAAGTAGACCTCATTGCCGAAATTAAAACCATGAAAGCGATCACGAATCGCAGCGGCATGCCATGTCTGAAGGATCGCAACTTTCTATTCTCGTATCAGGCCAGCAATCACTACAAAAAAGGCCTCTCCCCTACTGGTTGTTATATGAGGATGTGAAAATGCTCAGTCAAATACAACGCTTTGGCGGCGCGATGTTCACCCCGGTGCTGCTGTTTCCCTTTGCCGGTATCGTCGTCGGTATCGCTATTATGCTGCGCAACCCGCTGTTTGTGGGTGAAGCGCTTACCGATCCCAACAGTTTGTTCGCACAAATCGTTCATATCATCGAAGAAGGTGGCTGGACGGTATTTCGCAATATGCCGCTGATTTTCGCCGTTGGTCTGCCGATCGGTCTGGCGAAACAGGCTCAGGGGCGCGCTTGTCTGGCAGTACTGGTCAGCTTTCTTACGTGGAATTACTTCATCAATGCCATGGGCATGACCTGGGGAGATTTCTTCGGCGTGGATTTTAGCGCAGACCCGACGGCAGGTAGCGGCTTAACGATGATGGCCGGGATTAAAACACTTGATACCAGCATCATCGGCGCCATTGTCATTTCCGGTATTGTTACTGCCTTGCATAACCGTTATTTCGACAAACCCTTGCCAGTATTTCTCGGTATTTTTCAGGGAACATCGTTTGTGGTGATCATTGCCTTCCTGGTGATGATTCCCTGTGCCTGGCTGACGCTGCTGGGTTGGCCAAAGGTGCAGATGGGGATTGAATCTCTGCAAGCTTTTCTGCGTTCTGCGGGTGCGCTGGGGGTATGGGTTTATACCTTCCTTGAGCGTATTTTGATTCCGACCGGGCTGCATCACTTCGTCTATGGTCCATTTATCTTCGGCCCTGCGGCGGTGGAAGGCGGCATCCAGGTCTACTGGGCGCAGCACTTGCAGGAATTCAGCCAAAGCACAGAGTCGCTGAAAACGCTGTTCCCGGAAGGGGGTTTTGCTCTGCACGGCAATTCGAAAATCTTTGGTTCATTAGGTATTGCTCTGGCGCTTTACTTCACTGCCTCTCCGGAAAACCGGGTGAAGGTGGCGGGATTATTGATCCCCGCTACGCTAACGGCCGTGTTGGTTGGGATTACCGAACCGCTGGAGTTCACCTTCCTGTTTATCTCGCCCTTGCTGTTTGCGGTACACGCCGTGCTGGCGGCCTCCATGGCGACGGTAATGTATCTCTGCGGCGTGGTAGGCAATATGGGTGGCGGCCTGCTTGACCAGTTCTTGCCGCAAAACTGGATCCCAATGTTCCACAACCATGCCGGAATGATGTTCACCCAGATAGCGATTGGCCTGGCCTTTACCGCGCTCTATTTCACCATCTTCCGCACGCTGATCCTGCGCTTCAACCTGAAAACGCCGGGCCGGGAAGATAGCGAAATCAAACTCTACACCAAAGCTGACTATAAAGCCGCGCGTGGGCAAACCACCGCTGCTGCGCCAGACACCAAACTGGGGCAGGCGGCCGGTTTTCTGCAAGCGTTAGGCGGCGCAGGCAATATCGAAAGTATTAATAACTGCGCCACTCGCCTGCGGATTGCGCTTCACGACATGGCGAAAACGCAAAGCGATGACGTCTTCAAAGCGCTGGGTGCACACGGTGTTGTGCGTCGCGGCAATGGTATTCAGGTCATTGTTGGTTTACACGTCCCTCAGGTACGCGACCAGCTCGAAACGCTAATGAAATCTACTTTATCAAACGAACAGATCCCCATGACGGAGGCAGTATCATGAAAAAATTCTCAGTGGTTATCGCAGGTGGTGGTAGTACCTTTACGCCGGGCATCGTGTTGATGTTGCTGGCAAATCAGGACCGTTTCCCGCTTCGTGCGCTGAAATTTTATGACAACGATGGCGCGCGTCAGGAGGTGATTGCCGAGGCGTGTAAAATCATCCTCAAAGAGCAGGCGCCGGAGATAGAGTTTAGTTACACCACCGATCCCAAAACTGCGTTTACCGATGTTGATTTTGTGATGGCACATATCCGCGTGGGTAAATACCCAATGCGTGAACAAGACGAGAAAATCCCATTACGTCACGGGGTGTTAGGCCAGGAAACCTGTGGGCCGGGCGGGATTGCCTACGGCATGCGATCTATTGGCGGTGTGCTGGAACTGGTGGATTATATGGAAAAATATTCACCAAACGCCTGGATGCTTAACTACTCTAACCCGGCGGCAATTGTGGCTGAAGCCACGCGTAGACTGCGTCCAAATGCGAAAATCCTCAATATTTGCGATATGCCCATCGGTATTGAAGGACGGATGGCGCAGATCGTCGGCCTTAAAGATCGTAAACAGATGCGCGTGCGCTACTACGGGCTGAACCACTTTGGCTGGTGGACATCAATTGAAGATCTCCAGGGTAACGATTTGATGCCGAAGCTGCGTGAATACGTGGCGAAGCATGGTTATGTGCCGCCATCGAACGACCCGCATACGGAGGCGAGCTGGAACGATACCTTCGCTAAGGCGAAGGATGTGCAGGCGCTGGATCCGGACACTATGCCAAATACCTACCTGAAATACTATCTGTTCCCGGATTACGTGGTCCAGCACTCCAATCCGCAGCGTACCCGTGCCAACGAGGTTATGGATCACCGCGAAAAACAGGTGTTCGGTTCCTGCCGGGCCATTATTGAGGCGGGCCATTCTGCGGCCGGTGAACTGGAGATTGACGAACATGCTTCCTACATTGTCGATCTGGCGGCGGCCATCGCCTTTAACACTCAGGAGCGGATGCTGCTGATTGTGCCAAATAATGGTGCGATTCATAACTTTGATGATGAAGCGATGGTCGAGATCCCATGCCTGGTGGGGCATAACGGCCCGGAGCCGCTGACGGTGGGGGATATCCCGCAGTTCCAGAAAGGGTTGATGAGCCAGCAGGTGGCGGTTGAGAAGTTGGTGGTCGATGCCTGGGAGCACCGCTCTTACCAGCGTTTGTGGCAGGCTATCACCCTGTCGAAAACCGTGCCGAGTGCGTCTGTAGCTAAAGCGATTCTGGATGATTTGATCGACGCTAACAAAGAGTACTGGCCGGAACTGCGCTAACCCAGTTGACCGGCATCCTCTGGGTGCCGGTCCGCATGTTTCAATACCGCCGACGGCGCATAGCCAAATTTGTGTTTAAACGCCTTGCTGAAATGAAACGAGTCAAAGAAGTTAAGTATATCAGCGACCTGCCCGACCGTATTTCCCTCCTGCTTTAGCAGCGATAACGCCAGTTCCAGCCGCGCATCCAGATAGTATTCTTTCGGTGTTTTTCCGGTATAGCGTAAAAAAAGACGACGTAGCCAGGCTTCGCTACAGGGGATAGTGGCTGCCATATCCGCCACGCTCCACCGTTTTTGTAGACTGGCATGTAGAGTGGCAATCAGTTTTTCAATCTGTATTCGCTGTGGGTCTTTTTTACCTTCGGCGTAAATAAGACAAATCCATTGATAAATTATTTTTGTGAGAAAGGCGACTGCCAGATTATTTTTTATTGAATCTGGGGATGTAATTAATCGCGAAACTTCGGTCAGCTCATGATTATAAATATCACCATTATAAATAATGCTTTGTTGTCGTAGCGGAATATCCATTACGCTGGTTGGTGTGAATTCCATCCAGTATTGTTCCCATACCAACCCTTCACAGTGATAAGACTGTATATCGGTTGGTTTTAAAAAGATTATACAGTTTCCGGTAAGCGTGATTTGTTCACCGCCTTTAAGAAGGATTTTTCCACAGCCCTGGACGGTGTAGACCGCAACCCATGAATTAGCAATCAGCGGTTTTTTCTTATCACGTGGCCAAATAACCCGATAATGTTCGTCGGCATAGGTGTGCCACAGCGAGATCAATGAAATCCCGCTGGAGATCACACTTTCATGAATCAACAGGGGAATATTGTACGTAGTTTCGTTTTTTACATGCGAACTTTGCATCTTTCCATTCATTTTAATTTCCCACCGGAGAATTATGCCCACAACCTGAACTTAACAGAAAAAATCTGTTCAGGGATATGACGTTTTTATTTTAAGAAATCTGACTGCCTGACCCGGCGCACATTACCTTGCATTCCCCCTACAGCTGCCGGGACATAATGAAAAATAAGGGCTATGAGATGAATACGCTACAAATTCTGAGCTTTGTGGGCTTTACGCTGCTGGTGGCGCTAATCACCTGGTGGAAGGTACGTAAAACGGATACCGGATCGCAACAAGGGTATTTTCTTGCCGGGCGTTCATTGAAAGCGCCGGTGATTGCCGCGTCATTGATGTTAACTAACCTTTCAACCGAACAGTTGGTTGGTCTGTCTGGTCAGGCTTACAAAAGCGGAATGTCGGTTATGGGTTGGGAAGTCACCTCTGCGGTGACGCTTATCTTTCTGGCGCTGATTTTTCTACCTCGCTATCTGCAACGTGGTATCGCTACGATCCCAGATTTTCTGGAAGAGCGTTACGATAAAACCACGCGAATCATTATCGACTTTTGCTTTCTTATTGCCACTGGCGTCTGCTTCCTGCCGATTGTGCTTTATTCAGGGGCGCTGGCGCTGAATAGCCTTTTTCACATCGGTGAATCGCTGAATATTTCTCAGGGTACAGCAATCTGGTTACTGGTTATTTTGCTGGGCCTTGCCGGGATTATTTATGCGGTGATCGGCGGTTTACGTGCGATGGCGGTGGCCGATTCTATCAATGGTATAGGGCTGGTGATTGGTGGATTGATGGTCCCCGTGTTCGGCCTGATTGCGATGGGAAAAGGCAGTTTTTTACAAGGTGTTGAGCAACTGACCACCGTACATGCGGAGAAATTAAACTCAATTGGTGGAGCGAACGATCCGCTGCCGATAGGTGCAGCCTTTACCGGTTTGATTCTGGTGAATACCTTCTACTGGTGTACTAATCAGGGCATCGTACAACGTACGCTGGCTTCCAAAAGCCTCGCCGAAGGGCAGAAAGGAGCATTGCTCACAGCGGTATTGAAAATGCTCGATCCACTGGTGCTGGTATTACCAGGTTTAATTGCTTTTCATCTATACCAGGATCTGCCAAAGGCGGATATGGCATATCCGACACTGGTAAATAACGTGCTTCCTGTCCCTTTGGTGGGGTTTTTCGGTGCCGTTTTATTCGGCGCGGTAATCAGTACATTCAATGGATTTTTAAACAGCGCCAGTACCTTATTTAGCATGGGAATATATCGGCGGATTATTAATCAACACGCCCAACCGGAACAGCTGGTTCGGGTTGGGCGTAAGTTCGGATTCTTTATCGCGGTAATTTCCGTGCTGGTAGCACCGTGGATCGCTAATGCACCGGAAGGACTCTACAGCTGGATGAAACAGCTCAACGGTATTTATAACGTGCCGTTGGTGACCATCATCATCATGGGATTCTTTTTCCCGCGCATTCCTGCGCTGGCAGCGAAAGTCGCTATGGGACTCGGTATCGTCAGCTACATCACCATTAATTATCTGGTGAAGTTCGACTTTCACTTCCTTTACGTACTGGCCTGTACCTTCTGCATCAACGTGGTGGTGATGCTGGTTATCGGCATTATCAAGCCGCGTGCGACGCCGTTTAAATTCCATGATGCTTTTGCGGTAGACATGAAGCCGTGGAAAAACGCCAAACTTGCCTCTGTCGGTATCCTGACCGCGATGCTCGGCGTCTATGCTGGACTGGCGCAGTTTGGAGGGTACAACACCCAATGGCTGACGATTCTCTGCTACTCAATTACGGCGGCAGTGATGATGTATTTAATTTACAGCACCTGGCAGACGCGTCGTTTGGCCACTGCACTTTCTGTCTCTGACGCTAAGGATAAAGCATGACCCGCCCTAATTTCCTGTTCATTATGACTGATACTCAGGCGACCAATATGGTCGGCTGTTATAGTGGTAAGTCGCTGAATACCAATAACATTGATAGCCTGGCGGCGGAAGGTATTCGCTTCAATTCTGCTTATACCTGCTCACCGGTGTGCACTCCGGCCCGCGCTGGGCTGTTTACTGGGATTTATGCCAACCAGTCCGGCCCGTGGACCAATAACGTCGCGCCGGGGAAAAATATCTCCACCATGGGACGCTATTTTAAGGATGCGGGCTATCACACCTGCTACATCGGCAAGTGGCATCTCGACGGGCACGATTACTTTGGTACCGGCGAGTGCCCGCCCGAATGGGATGCTGACTACTGGTATGACGGGGCAAATTACCTCGCGGAACTGACGGACAAAGAGATCGGTTTGTGGCGTAACGGTCTGAACAGCGTGGAGGATTTGCTGGCTAACAATATCAATGAAACCTTTACCTGGGCGCACCGCATCAGTAACCGGGCGATTGATTTCCTCCGCCACCCTGCACGTGATGAAGAACCCTTCCTGATGGTAGTTTCCTACGACGAGCCGCATCACCCGTTTACCTGTCCCGTGGAGTATCTGCAGAAATATCAGGATTTTTATTATGACCTGGGGATGAAGGCGCACGACTCTTTGAGTAACAAACCTGAACATCATCGTCTTTGGTCTGAAGCGATGCCTTCGCCGGTAGGTGATGATGGGCGCTATCACCATCCGCTCTATTTTGCCTGCAACGACTTTGTCGATGACCAGATTGGCCGGGTTATTAATACCTTAACGCCCATGCAGCGGGACAACACCTGGGTCATTTACACCTCCGATCATGGCGAGATGATGGGGGCGCATAAGCTCATCAGTAAGGGGGCAGCGATGTATGACGACATCACGCGAATTCCGCTGATTATGCGCTCGCCTCAGGGAGAATCCATGCAGGTAGACACGCCGGTCAGCCATATCGATCTGCTGCCGACGATGATGGCGCTGGCGGGTATTGAGAAGCCACAAATCCTGCCGGGTGAAAACATCCTTACCGTTGAAAAACCACGCGGTGTGATGGTGGAGTTCAATCGTTATGAGATTGAACATGACAGTTTTGGCGGATTTATACCGGTACGTTGCTGGGTGACGGATGACTGGAAGCTGGTGCTGAACCTGTTTACCAGTGATGAGCTTTACGACAGACGAAACGATCCCGATGAGCTACACAACCAGATAGATTCGCCGCAATTAGCCGATGTTCGCTGCCAGATGCACGATGCGCTGCTGGACTATATGGATAAAATCCGCGATCCATTCCGCACCTATCAGTGGAGTTTGCGTCCCTGGCGTCCTGACGCCGTACCGCGCTGGATGGGCGCTTTTCGCCCGCGCCCGCAAGACGGCTATTCTCCCGTGGTACGCGATTACGACACCGGTTTACCAACCCAGGGCGTAAAAGTGGAGGAGAAAAAGCAGAAGTTCTGACTACAATGCCAATTGGCGCAGATACTCATATTTGCACTTACCTGTCGGCCGGATAAGGCATTAGCCGCCATCCGGCAATGACAGCCAGAGGAGTTTGAATGAAAATTTCCCGCCTTGGAGAAGCCCCGGATTACCGCTTCTCACTGGCAAATGAGCGTACCTTTCTGGCGTGGATCCGTACCGCGCTGGGGTTTCTGGCGGCGGGGGTTGGTCTCGACCAACTGGCCCCGGATTTTGCCACGCCGGTAATTCGTGAGCTTTTGGCGCTGTTGCTATGCCTGTTTGCCGGTGGTCTGGCGATTTATGGCTACCTGCGCTGGCTGCGTAATGAGAGGGCGATGCGCCTGAAAGAGGATTTGCCCTATACCCATAGCCTGTTAATCATCAGTCTGATTTTGTTTATTGTCGCGGTGATTGTCATGGGACTGGTGCTGTATGCCGGATAGCCGTAAGTCGCGACGTATCGCCGATCCGGGGTTACAACCGGAGCGAACATCGCTGGCCTGGTTTCGTACGCTTCTGGGTTATGGAGCGCTAATGGCGTTGGCGCTGAAGCACAACTGGCATCAGGCGGGCTTCCTGTTTTGGGTTTCAATTGTGGTGCTGGCGATGGTGGCAATCGTTCTGTGGCGCTATACCCGCAGCCGTAATCTGATGGATGTTACGCATAGCGATTTTTCTGAATCTCGCGCGGTGCGTGACAAATTTATGATCTCCCTCGCGGTGTTATCCCTCGCAATACTGTTTGCTGTAACGCATGTCCGCCAACTTATTGCGTTTATCGGGAATTTAGCATGACAGGATGTCAGGTCATGGCCAAACCAGCCAGTTCTCGTTGTAACCTGGATTGTCGTTACTGTTTTTACATCGATAAACCCACTCAACCCGAAATGGATGACGCCACCTTAGAGACGTTTATTCGTCAGCATATCACCGCACAGCCGGGGGCTGACGTGATGTTCGCCTGGCAGGGCGGAGAGCCAACCCTCTGTGGCATCGACTTTTTCCGCCGCGTAGTGACGTTGCAAAAACAGTACGGGGAAGGGAAGAAAATCCATAACGCGTTCCAGACCAACGGGATTTTGCTCAACGACGAATGGTGTCAGTTTTTGCACGATAACGGCTGGCTGGTGGGGATTTCGTTGGATGGCCCCGCCGAGTTGCACGATGCTTATCGTGTTAACCGCAGCGGAAAACCGACTCACCATAAGGTGGTGGACGCCATTGCCAGGCTCCGTAAGCATCAGGTGGAGTTCAATCTGCTGGTAGTGGTTAATTCTCTGAACAGCCAGCGACCAGGACAGATGTATCGCTACCTACGCCAGCTTGGCACGCCTTTTTTGCAGTTCATTCCGCTGGTTGAATATGATGAAGACGGCGAGCTTACCGCCGAATCCGTCCCGCCTCAGGCGTGGGGAACCTTCCTGAATTCCGTCTTTGATATCTGGGTCAGAGAAGATATTGGCCGCGTATTCGTCCAGTTATTTGATTCAACTCTGGGCGTATGGTGCGGACACCCGGCGCAGATGTGTTCACTAAGCTCCACCTGCGGACATGCTTTTGCTCTGGAAGCGAATGGCGATTTGTATCAGTGCGATCACTATGTTCACCCTGATTTTCGCCTGGGTAATATTCATCGCACGTCGTTGAGTGAGCTCAACGCCAGCCCGTGGGCAGCGGCGTTTGGTCAGTCCAAGAGAACCACGCTGAGCGCGGAATGCCAGGCGTGTTCGCTATTACGCTTTTGCCATGGCGATTGTCCAAAGCATCGCGACAGCAGTGGAAAGAGTGCGATTTGCGGCGGATACAGCGCTTTCTTCAATCATACCGCGCCGCATATGCGCGTGATGCGTGACCTTCTGAAGCAACATCGCTCACCGATGGAACTGATGGCGATGCTGCGTTAAGTTCAGCGGCGTTTAACGTCCTTTGGCCAGATACTGCGCCATTTCGGCTTCCGGCACCATGCCGCCGCCGGTCGCCCACACCAGGTGGGTGGCGTTATTGAGCTGCTCCGCGCTGAAGCCGTGCATTTGCTGATAGTCAGCAGAAGCGCAAACGTGCTGCGGACCGGCCATCCCGGCCAGCGCCGATGGCTCAAGGCGAATGCCTTCTTCCTGCGCCAGCCAGCCCAGCATGTCGTACATAGTCTGATCGTCCAGGGTGTACAGACCGTCGAGCAGACGTTCCATTGCTCGGCCAACAAAGCCGGACGCGCGGCCCACCGCCAGCCCATCAGCCGCTGTCAGGTTATCGATACCAATGTCCTGCACAGAAATCGTATCGTGCAGCCCGGTATAAATCCCCAGCAGCATGCACGGTGAATGGGTAGGTTCTGCGAAGAAGCAGTGCACGTTATCGCCGAATGCCAGCTTCAGGCCAAACGCCACCCCGCCAGGCCCACCGCCGACGCCGCACGGCAGGTAAACAAACAGCGGATGGTCGGCATCCACCACGCGCCCCTGCTGCGCGAACTGCGCCTTCAGACGCTCGCCGGCTACCGCATAACCTAAAAACAACGTGCGGGAATTTTCATCATCGATAAAGAAACAGTTCGGATCGGATTGTGCCGCCTTACGGCCCTGCTCAACCGCCACGCCATAATCTTCTTCATACTCCACGACCGTCACGCCGTGGCTGCGCAGTTTGGCTTTTTTCCATGCGCGAGCGTCGGCAGACATATGAACCGTCACCTTAAAACCGATACGGGCGCTCATAATGCCGATCGACATCCCAAGGTTGCCAGTGGAGCCTACGGCGATGCTGTACTGACTGAAGAACTGTTTAAACTCAGGCGAAAGCAGAATGCTGTAATCGTCTTGTGTGGTCAGCAGACCGGCTTCCAGCGCCAGTTTTTCCGCGTGGGTTAGCACTTCATAAATACCGCCACGCGCTTTAATTGAGCCGGAAATCGGTAGATGGCTGTCTTTCTTCAGCAGAATTTCGCCGTTGATGCGCTGCCCATACTCTTTTTCCAGCCGCTTTTGCATCGTTGGGATCGCGGCCAGTTCAGATTCGATAATGCCGCCGGTGGCTGCGGTTTCCGGGAATGCCTGCGCCAGATACGGCGCGAAGCGCGTCAGACGAGCGTGGGCATCCTGAACATCGTGCTCTGTCAGGCCAACATACGGTAAACCTTCCGCAAGAGAGGTAGTGCCAGGGTTAAACCAGGTCGTCTCCTTGAGAGCGACCAGATCTTCCACTAAAGGATGCTGGGCGATAAGTGTTTGAATGTTTTCCATAGTCAGTCTCTTTGCGCTTAGATAATAAAGGAAAGCAGGAATGTGCAAACCAGTGCAATAACGGACGCGATAAATGTCGCGGTCGTATAATATTTGAACGTCTCATTTAGGGTGGCGCCGCAGTACTGCTTCACCAGCCAGAAGAGGGAATCGGTGACGATCGTGCAGCCAATCGCGCCGGAACCGATGGCAATGGCGATGATCTCCGGGCTAACGTTGGGGTAGAGCGGCAGCATCGGGGCCACGATTGCCGTCGCACCCATCATCGCCACCGTGGCAGAGCCCACCGCAGCATGCAGGATTAACGCCACCAGCCAAGCCAGCAGAATCGGGTGCATATGCATGTTCGAGAGGATCAGCGCGAGAGTATCCGCCAGTCCGCTGCTCTTGAGGATAGCGTTGAATGCGCCGCCTGCGCCGATAATCAGCAAAATGTTAGCAATGGAGCCAAAACCGTTTTCGGTGTGGGTCAGCAGCGCACCCATGCCAATGTGCTGACGCAGGCCGAGAATGTAATAGGCCACGAAAACGGCAATAAACATCGCGGTGATCGGGTTACCAATAAACTCCAACAGCGTATAAACCGTGCTGCCTTTCGCCATGTTCAGCTCAGCGACGGTTTTTACCAGCATCAGGCCAATCGGCAGCAGTACGGTAAACAGCGTAGCGCCCAGCGATGGCAGCGTACTTTCGTCGCGCACCTTGAGGTCGGAAAACTCAGCCGGAACCGGTTTAAACGGCAGACGGTTACCGAGGAATTTCAGATACAGCGGACCGCCGATCAGCGAGGCCATTAAGCCCACCAGTAAGCCGTAGACAATCACGGTGCCAATGTCCGCGCCCAGCTTGTTCGCCACGAACAGGGCGGCTGGATGCGGCGGCACGACGCAGTGTACTGCCATCAGCGCTGTACATAACGGAATCGCCAGCTTCAGTAGCGAGGTATTGGTTTTTTTGGCAATTGAAAAGGCCAGAGGAATCAACAGCACTACGCCGACTTCAACAAACAGCGTGATCCCGCAAATCAGCCCGACCAGTACCATAATGACGTCAGCGGAAAGCCAGCGACAGCGCTGTAGCGTCAGGCCGATACGTTCGGCCGCGCCGGATACTTCCATCATTTTGCCAAGAATGGTCCCAAGGCCGATAACCGCGGCGAGGAAGCCCAGCGTACCGCCGATGCCACTCTCAATGGCATTGACCATATCCAGCGGCCCCATACCCATCATCGTACCCACGAAGAAGCTGGCTAACAGCAGCGCCAGAAACGGGTGGAATTTGAACTTCACGATGGTCAAAACGATTAACACGATGCTTATCAGCAGCGTGCTCACAACCCAGATTTGAGAGTGCATAACTCACCTTGCCCTGTGATTAATATAGGGTTATTGGACAAAAATAAGGCATGGTCTGACAAACGATATAAATCCCCTTTCACATGAGCCAGATTGCATCAAGTAGGTGATTTACGTCTAATTACGCTTTGTTTATGCGATATGGTTCACCTTGATTCATCTTTGTGCTGATTTTTGCAGCGAACTTTTTTACACTCCGGCGAATGAATCAGGAGGACAGGAGGTGAACATGGATCCCTTACGCGAGGTCAGAAATCGGCTGCTCAACGGCTGGCAGTTGTCAAAGCTGTATACCTTTGAAGTGGCGGCCCGACATCAGTCGTTTGCGCTGGCGGCAGATGAGCTGTCATTAAGCCCCAGCGCTGTCAGCCATCGTATTAATCAGCTGGAAGATGAGCTGGGTATTCAGCTGTTTGTTCGTTCGCATCGTAAAGTGGAACTCACCCACGAGGGCAAGCGGGTGTTCTGGGCGCTGAAATCATCGCTGGATACGCTGAATCAGGAAATCCTTGATATTAAAAATCAGGAGTTGTCCGGGACCCTCACCGTCTACTCACGGCCTTCTATCGCTCAGTGCTGGCTGGTTCCGGCGCTCGGCGACTTTACCCGTCGCTATCCGTCGATTTCGCTGACCATGCTGACCGGGAACGACAACGTCAATCTGCAGCGTGCCGGGGTCGATCTGGCCATCTATTTTGACGACGCGCCCTCCGCGCAGCTCACGCACCACTTCCTGATGGATGAAGAGATCCTGCCGGTATGCAGCCCGGACTACGCTCGCCGCCATGACCTTACCGGTTCGCTGGTGAATTTACCGCACTGTACGTTGCTGCATGACAGACAGGCGTGGAGTAACGACTCCGGGACCGATGAATGGCACAGTTGGGCGCAGCATTTTTCGGTGAATCTGCCGACATCGTCGGGAATTGGTTTCGATCGTTCTGATTTGGCGGTGATTGCGGCGATGAATCATATCGGCGTGGCGATGGGCCGAAAGCGGCTGGTGCAAAAACGCCTCGACAGCGGAGAGCTGGTTGCGCCTTTTGGCGATATGGCGCTGAAATGCCATCAGCACTACTACATCACCACCCTGCCAGGCAGACAGTGGCCGAAAATCGAGGCGTTTATTCGCTGGCTTCAGGAACAGGTTAAATAAGCGGGCCGCGAATATTTTTTACGCTTTCTCGCTACACGCAAAGTGAAAAAGCATGCTAAATACGTGATATCACTCCTGATGATTTGCGTAAGGACGACCGTGTTAAAGCCGATTGTTTCCCTTTTACTGTTAGCCAGCGCCACCGTGTGTGCCGCGCAACCTGTGCTGACTGCGGCGCAGTATGCGCAGCAGCTTGGCGTTGGGATGGACGTAGACTGGGCGCGCACCGATCGGGGTATCCGTGAATTCGATCCGCTGGTGGTGCGGGATTACAAGGCGAAAGGGTTAACCCACGTGCGCATTCGCGTGGCGGGAGAGCCTACGGAGGCGCGGCTTATACATCTGCGCAAGCTGGTGGAAGCCTGCGAGCAGTATGGCGTGATCCCGATAATTGCCTATCAGGCTGACGAATATAAAAAAGATCCCAGTACCGGTAACGAAAAAGAGGTGGTTAACTGGTGGGTGGCGGTGGCGCATTACTTTGGTCAAAGCTCGCCGTTGCTGGGTTTCGACCTGATATACGAACCCTCTGATAAGCTCAACCATAATCAGGTATCGCTCAATCGGGTGTATGACAAAACCATTCGTACTGTCCATACCATCGACCCGCAGCGGATGATTTTTATCGCGCCGCGACTACGCGCCGCGCCGGAAGATTTGCCTGACCTGAAACTGCCGCCGCAAAGTCAGAATACCGTGCTGGCTCAATGGCATATTTTTCCGTGGGGGCCGCTGAAAAATAACGGTAAATATCCGTGGACCTCAGGCACAGCGGCAGAAAAGGCCGCTATTCGCGCCCGTATCAATACCGCCCTTCACTGGCAGCAGAAAACGGGTCATGTCAGTTGGGTGGGAGGCTGGTCGCCAGGAGAAACCATCAGGAACGCGCCTTCTGCCTCGCAAATGGCGTTTGCCCAATTTATGGCGTGCGAACTGAAAAAAGCGAAAATTCCCTATGCTATCAATGCGGATACGCAGTTTTATGATGGCGAGGAAGGCGCCTGGCGTCCGGCGCTGGAGCCGTTACTTACGACGATGATCGTGCCTGAATGCGAAAAGCCCGGCGATAAGCCGGGCCATCATACGCTTAAACCGCCTGCCCCTGATGCGACACGCGTGACGCCAGCGGAAGCCAGCAAACAAAAATCAACAGTCCCATAAGGGTCATCAGCAGGCCCAGACTGGCTTGCCCGGTCTGCGGCAGCATTGCAGAAAACCACGCCAGCACGCCGGAACCAATATTCTGTAATCCCCCAACCAGCGCACCGGCAGTGCCTGCCAGGAATGGGAAAGGCTCCATTGCGCCACTGGTTGCCAGCGGAAACAGCATCCCGGCACCGAAGAAAAATAGTGCGGCGGGAATCAGCAGCGTCCAGACGTTCATCACGTCAAACAGGCCCGGGATCCACATCATTAAACCGGCTACCAGACAGCAGATAACCGACTGCCACATCAGCGTCGAGAAACGCTTATTCGGGCGACCGGCGAACCAGGCGCCGAAAAATGCCGCCGGGATGGGCAGAATAAACAGGATACTGACCACCATGCTGCTTAAACCGAGCCTTGCGCCCAACAATACCCCGGAGCAGGCCTCGAAGACCGCAACGCCCGCCAGGCCGCCGATCAGCATCAGCACGTAACAGGTGAAAGAACTGTTACCAAACAGCGTTTTATAGCTGGCGATAAGGCGTGGACGCGGTGCGCCCGCAGGACGCGTTTCTGGCATCCAGCGCGCCATGCTAAACGTGACGCCCGCGCACAGAACCAGCAGGAAAATGTAACAGGCGCGCCAGTTCCACAGGGTATCCAGCATGCCGCCAATCAGCGGGGCCAGCAGCGGACTCACCAGAATCCCCATGTTTAACAAACTATTCGCGTGGCGCAACTGCGTACCTTCGTACAGATCGCGCGGTAAGGTTCGCGCCATTACACCGCCGACGCCTGTGCCCATGCCCTGGATTGCACTGGCGATAATCAGTACCGTCAGGCTGTGGGTGGTAATCGCGACCAGCGTGGCCAGCATAAAAATAGACATTCCGGTGAGGATCACCGGACGGCGGCCAACGCGATCGGAAAGTGGGCCGTAAAACAGTTGTGACAGGCCGTAGGTCAGCAGGTAGGCGGCCATTACGCTTTGCACCGCTCCTTCGCGAACGTTCAGTTCACGCGCCATATCAGCAATCGCGGGGATATAAATGGTTTGCGCCATCTGACCTACCGCCACCAGTAATACCAACATCAACAACAAATTGACGCTTCTATGCCTTTTCATTTCGCTGATTACTTTTAAAAAAGAGAAAAAAGAAGAATAAGGTGCTGTACTTTCCCGTAAATGCGCGTGGAATCTACCACAACAGAAAAAGAAGGCCAGATAGTGGGCTGGAATGTTTACGCGATGAACGGCAGGAAATGTAAACAAAAAGCGGCAACAAATGTTGCCGGATTGCATCGGCTTTACGGCGCGATCATGACAAGCGAAGTAAGACAGCGCCTACGGCAATACCGGCGGCCGCGATAAGGCGTATTCCGGCAACCTTTTCTTTCAGCAGCAGCCAGGCGAGCAGAGCACCAAACAGAATGGAGGTTTCACGCAGCGCTGCGACCACCGCCAACGGAGCCTGGGTCATGGCCCACAGCGCCAGACCGTAAGAACCCATCGTGCCAATCCCGCCCAGAATACCTTTCTTCCACTGCTGTACCAGATAGCGTGACGCTTCCCGGCGCCGGGCGATCATCGCCCAGCCCAGCAGACAGGAACCGTTCAGAAAGAAGGTCCACAGCGTATAACCGAGCGCGGTTTCTGATAAGCGTACGCCGGTGCCATCAACCAGCGTGTAACCAGCGATAAAGCAGGCGTTAATGAGCGCCAGTACGATCCCGCGTTGTGAGCTGCTGCGTCCGTTAAATGCCATGCCTAGAATGGCCAGACAGATCGTAGCAATCCCCACCCAGGCAAACACAGACAGGTTATCGCCAAGGAACAAGACGCTGATAATCGCAACCAGCAGCGGTGCTGTTCCACGCATCAGAGGATAGGTCTGACTCATATCCGAAACCTGATAGGTTTTGGCGACCAGGACCGTATACACCACTTGCAACGCGGTTGAGACGGCCAAAAACGGCAGGCTGGCGGCGGAAGGCTGAGGCGCGAAGGGTAAGCAGATCAATGCCATAATCGCCGCGGAGCCGCTGACGCCAATCGCCGAGTACAGTTTATCGTTTCCAGCTTTAACAATGGCATTCCAACTGGCATGCAGCAGCGCGGCAAACAGCAAAATGCAGAAAACAGAAAGCGTCATGGTGGCGTTCTTCCCTGAGAATGTCATAAAAACGTAACATATTGGCGCGAGACAAGCACCAGGGAGAAGGTGAAAGGGGAGCGGAGTGTTACCCGCTCCCCTTAGGTGCGACTTGAATCCGAATTACTTAACGTATTTCAGAACGGCATCAAGTAGTTGCAGTGCTGCAACAATGAGTTTGAGGATAAGAATAGCGATATCCACGAGGCTCATACGCTCTCCTTTTGGTACAAGGAGCACGGTGCTGACGTACCTCGCCGCTGCCTGTTGCCAGCACCTTTGTTGACATAACACAGTGTGCTCACACGGGGGTTAAGGCGCTGACGGCACCACCCGTTTCAGCCAGGACTTTGATGCGCCGGTTTACGATGCGGCCCCCCGCATAACACATTGCGTACCGAGACATTATAGATAAACACTGTATAAATTAACAGTATTTTATGGACGTTGTGTCATTCATGTTCCATACTCAAAACCATCAAAATTCGTGCCGAAATTGCGTGTTCTTCGCAGAACGCGTATACTTTTTCCGTTGACATAACACAGTGTGTTCGGCGGCTACCAACCGCACAGCGCTGAAAAAAACCTCGCTCCGGCGGGGTTTTTTGTTTTCCGACTCTGCACAGCGAAATGTGATCGTTGACGCATTTTTATGCAGATGAAAATTTTTCCATTGTCACGCTGAAAAACCTGTGTTTGTATAAATCCAGTTAATCAACAAACAGACAGGTCCCTAATGAACCCTTCCATGCTGACTGCGACCCTACTAAAAACTGCGCCATCTCGCGCAGCGGTCGTCGTGCGTGTGGTGGTGGTCGTCGGCAATGCGCCGTAGGGTCCGGATCAACACACGATTCCAAAACCCCGCCGGCGCAAACCGGGCGGGGTTTTTCGTTTAAGAGACCTGCCCGAAGCAAAGGCCCAGAATAAAAGGACTGGAGCATGGCAAGTTCGGGCATAACATCCAAGCGTACGCGTTTTACGGGCGCAGAATTCATCGTTCATTTCATGGAACGCCAGGGGATTCAGGTGGTCACCGGTATTCCTGGCGGATCGATTCTTCCCGTGTATGACGCCTTGAGCCAAAGCACGCAAATCCGTCATATCCTGGCGCGCCACGAGCAGGGCGCGGGGTTTATCGCGCAGGGGATGGCGAGAACCGATGGTAAACCCGCCGTCTGTATGGCCTGCAGCGGACCGGGCGCGACCAACCTGGTGACCGCCATTGCCGACGCGCGGCTGGATTCTATCCCGCTGGTGTGTATCACCGGGCAGGTTCCGGCCTCAATGATCGGGACCGACGCCTTCCAGGAAGTCGACACCTACGGCATCTCTATCCCCATCACCAAGCACAACTATCTGGTCCGCCATATCAGTGAATTACCGCAGGTCATGAGCGATGCGTTCCGCATTGCGCAGTCCGGCCGTCCGGGCCCGGTGTGGATAGACATTCCTAAGGATATTCAAACCGCCGTTTTTGAAATTGAAGAGATGCCGGAGCCCGCGCAGAAAATGGCGGCACCGGCGTTCAGCCAGGACAGCATTCGCGATGCCGCAGCTATGATTAACGCCGCACAGCGTCCGGTGCTGTATCTCGGCGGCGGCGTGATTAACGCGCCTGAGCGGGTTCGTGAACTGGCAGAAAAAGCCATGCTGCCCACCACCATGACCTTAATGGCGCTCGGTATGCTGCCGAAAGCGCATCCGCTGTCGTTAGGCATGCTGGGTATGCATGGCGCACGCAGCACTAACTTTATTCTGCAAGAAGCGGACTTATTGATTGTTCTGGGCGCACGTTTTGATGACCGGGCGATTGGTAAAACCGAGCAGTTCTGTCCGAACGCCAAAATCATCCACGTGGACATCGACCGCGCGGAGCTGGGTAAAATCAAACAACCACACGTGGCGATTCAGGCGGATGTCGATGAGGTTCTGGCACAACTGATCCCATTAATTGACGCGCAGCCGCGAGAGTCGTGGCATCAAATGGTGGCCGATTTACAACGCGAATTCCCCTGCAGCATTCCGCAGGAAAGCGACCCGCTCAGCCACTATGGGCTGATCAACGCCGTAGCGGCCTGCGTGGATGACAATGCCATTATCACCACCGACGTAGGCCAGCATCAGATGTGGGCCGCACAGGCTTACCCGCTGAACCGTCCGCGTCAGTGGCTGACCTCCGGCGGTCTGGGAACCATGGGCTTTGGCCTGCCGGCGGCAATTGGCGCAGCGCTGGTCAACCCGGACAAAAAGGTGCTGTGCTTCTCCGGCGACGGTAGCCTGATGATGAATATTCAGGAAATGGCGACGGCCAGCGAAAATCAGCTGGATATTAAAATCATCCTGATGAATAACGAAGCGTTGGGTCTGGTGTATCAGCAGCAGAGTTTGTTCTATAAGCAGGGCGTTTTTGCAGCGACATATCCGGGGATGATTAACTTTATGCAGATAGCCGCCGGGTTTGGCCTCGAAACCTGCGATTTGAATAACGAAGCGGATCCACAGGCAGCGTTGCAGGAGATTATTAATCGCCCTGGACCTGCGCTGATCCACGTGCGCATCGATGCCGAAGAAAAAGTGTACCCGATGGTGCCGCCGGGTGCGGCAAACACAGAAATGGTGGGGGAATAAGCCATGCAACAGCAGACTCATGACAACGTAATCCTGGAACTCACCGTACGCAACCATCCGGGCGTAATGACCCACGTCTGCGGGCTGTTTGCCCGCCGCGCGTTCAACGTGGAAGGCATTCTCTGTCTACCGATTCAGGACAGCGACAAGAGCCGCATCTGGCTACTGGTCAACGACGATCAGCGTCTTGAGCAGATGATAAGCCAGATCGACAAGCTGGAAGATGTGGTGAAAGTGGCCCGCAACCAGTCCGACCCGTCGATGTTTAACAAAATCACGGTTTTCTTTGAGTGAGTTAGTCGCCGTCTGAATCCGGGGTGATGACTTTGACAGAACCGTTCCGGCAGTGGGTTGCGTAATCTGCCGGCAACGGGCGATCGCTTATCAGTACGTCAAAAGTAGAGAGCGGGCCAATGCTGGCGGGAGCAACCTCATCAAACAGGGCGTGGCGGGTCAGCAGAATTTTGCGCAATCCGCGTTCCATCGCTTTGCGTTTGGTGGCCAGATCGTCCGGATTGAACCAGCTAACGCCGAAATGCTCATGGACTCCGCTGGCAGAGATAAACACTTTTCGTGGGTTGAGCGCATCCAGCGGAGAGGGATTGTTGGTGTCGTAAAAGGCATCACTTTTCGCCCGATAGGTGCCCCCGCAAAGAATCACCGTGGCGTTGGGTTTTTCATTTAGCGCCACGAATACCCGGTGTGAGTAGCAAATTCCGGTAAAGGTAATATCGTCCGGGATCATGCTGACGACTAATGGCATTTCGGCACCATTATCAAAAAAGACCAGATCGTTTTCACTGACCAGTCCCGCGGCCAGAATGGCAACCGGTAAATCGTCGCGATGATACTGCTTTTGCACGGGGAGCGGAGCGTTAACGAGGGTGGCGGGCTTGTTCACCATCACGATGTAACCACCGAGTAGCGTAAGCGGCAATGGTTCGTCATCCTGGCTGAGATCCCGACGGATGGTCATCACGGAAACCTCCAGCATGCGCGCCGCCTCTTTCAGATGGATTCTGTCGGTCTTCTTCAACAATTCCATCAGACGTCGAATACGTTCTTTTTGCTTGGTTTCCATGCACACTCTCCACGAATCATGTTTTCATGTTCCTTCAGTAACATTTATGTGTTTCTGGGAACATGACATTGCTGCATTACTATACGTCTGACCATTGGGAAATAAAAGCGTGTTTTTACACGTTTTATTGATTATAAGCAGCGAGTTTTCAGTCAATTGTAAGCAAGTTAATCATTTTGAGTGTGATAGAGACGCAACATTTAGCATAATAAATAAACAATAAAATGATCCTCCAATCGCGATCCTAGTCACAAATGATACGAAAGTAACATGATAATGTTATTTTAATATCATTGTTGTGTGATTGTTTCTGAGAGGTAGTAAAATGGATATCGCGGTTATTGGCTCCAACATGGTGGATCTCATCACCTACATCAACCAGATGCCCAAAGAAGGGGAAACGCTGGAAGCACCCGCCTTTAAAATTGGTTGTGGCGGTAAAGGGGCAAATCAGGCCGTTGCGGCTGCTAAGCTCAATTCCAAAGTGCTGATGCTGACGAAAGTCGGTGATGATATTTTTGCGGATAACACCATTCGTAATCTCGAATCCTGGGGGATTAATACGACCTATGTCGAAAAGGTACCCTGCACCAGCAGCGGCGTTGCACCGATCTTTGTTAATGCAAACTCCAGCAACAGCATTCTGATTATTAAAGGTGCCAACAAGTTTCTCTCCCCGGAAGATATCGATCGCGCGGCGGAAGATCTGAAAAAGTGTCAACTTATTGTCCTGCAGCTGGAAGTACAGTTGGAAACGGTTTATCACGCGATTGAATTCGGTAAAAAACACGGTATTGAAGTCTTATTAAATCCCGCCCCTGCATTACGGGAATTAGATATGTCTTATGCCTGTAAATGCGATTTCTTCGTGCCAAATGAAACCGAGCTCGAAATATTAACCGGTATGCCGGTGGATACCTATGACCATATTCGCGCCGCGGCACGTTCTTTGGTCGATAAAGGTCTGAACAATATTATCGTCACCATGGGGGAGAAAGGTGCTCTGTGGATGACGCGTGACCAGGAAGTCCATGTCCCGGCGTTTAAAGTGAACGCTGTCGATACCAGTGGCGCAGGTGACGCTTTCATCGGTTGTTTTGCCCACTATTACGTTCAAAGCGGTGATGTCGAAGCCGCCATGAAAAAAGCCGCTCTCTTCGCTGCATTCAGCGTTACCGGGAAAGGCACTCAATCATCTTATCCAAGCATCGAACAATTTAATGAGTTTCTTACCTTAAACGAATAATACTCCTGCATTGTAAAAGGTAGCACTATGAACGATAAAAACATCATTCAGATGCCCGACGGCTATCTGAATAAGACGCCTCTGTTCCAGTTTATTTTGTTATCCTGTTTATTCCCTTTATGGGGATGCGCAGCCGCATTAAATGATATTCTGATTACGCAATTCAAAAGCGTATTTTCACTCAGCAACTTTGCTTCGGCATTAGTTCAGAGTGCCTTTTATGGCGGTTATTTTTTAATTGCGATTCCGGCATCTTTGGTGATTAAAAAGACCAGTTATAAAATCGCCATCTTAATGGGACTGACCCTTTATATTGTTGGCTGTACGCTCTTTTTCCCGGCATCGCACATGGCCACCTACACCATGTTCCTCGCGGCAATTTTTGCGATTGCGATTGGCCTGAGCTTCCTGGAAACTGCAGCCAACACCTACAGCTCCATGATTGGCCCAAAAGCGTATGCCACCCTGCGCCTGAACATCAGCCAGACCTTTTACCCCATTGGTGCAGCCGCCGGTATTCTGCTGGGTAAATATCTGGTCTTCTCTGAAGGCGAGAGTCTGGAAAAACAGATGGCTGGGATGAACGCGGAGCAGATCCACAACTTTAAAGTGTTGATGCTGGAAAATACCCTTGAGCCTTACAAGTACATGATTATGGTGCTGGTTGTGGTGATGGTGTTGTTCCTGCTGACCCGCTTCCCGACCTGTAAAGTCGCGCAAACGGCGAGTCATAAACGTCCGTCAGCGATGGATACGCTGCGTTATCTGGCCAGCAATGCCCGTTTCCGCCGTGGGATTGTGGCGCAGTTCCTGTACGTGGGGATGCAGGTCGCGGTGTGGTCATTTACCATCCGTCTGGCGCTGGAATTGGGTGATATCAACGAGCGCGACGCCTCAACCTTCATGGTCTATAGCTTTGCCTGCTTCTTTATCGGCAAGTTTATCGCCAACATCTTGATGACACGCTTCAATCCGGAAAAAGTGCTGATCCTCTACTCCATCATTGGCGCACTGTTTCTGGTCTATGTTGCGCTGGCGCCAAGCTTCAGCGCCGTGTACGTTGCCGTACTGGTGAGCGTCCTGTTTGGACCCTGCTGGGCGACAATCTATGCCGGTACGCTAGATACCGTGGATAACGAACATACTGAAATGGCGGGAGCAGTCATTGTCATGGCCATTGTTGGTGCAGCGGTGGTTCCGGCAATTCAGGGCTATGTGGCCGATATGTTCCACTCGCTACAACTCTCGTTCCTGGTCTCCATGTTGTGCTTCGTGTACGTCGGTATCTACTTCTGGTGTGAAAGCAAAGTGCGCAATAACCTGGCTGAAGCGACTGTTTCCTGAGGAGAGCGATCATGACAACACGTATCACGCTGTGGCGGGAACTCTTTGCAGAGCATCCGCGAATCTTACTGAAGAATAGCGACTTCACGGTTACCACATTTCGTTACGCCAGCGGTGTGGAAGGGCTGAAGGTAGAAAACAGTCGTGGACATCTGGTTATTCTGCCCTGGATGGGGCAGATGATCTGGGATGCTCAGTTTGACGGGCATGAACTGACCATGCGCAACATGTTCAGTCAGCCGAAACCGGCTGCGGAAGTGGTAGCGACATACGGCTGCTTTGCTTTCCACTCGGGTATATTGGCTAATGGCTGCCCTTCGCCGGAAGATTCTCACCCGTTGCATGGCGAAATGGCCTGTGCCGCGATGGATGAGGCCTGGCTGGAGCTGGAGGGAGAGAATTTGCGCGTGAGCGGACGCTACGAGTATGTGATGGGATTCGGTCATCATTATCAGGCGCATCCTGCGGTGGTTATGCGCAAAGCGAGTGCGCTGTTTGATATTCAGATGGCGGTCACCAACCTCGCCTCAGTGGCAATGCCTTTACAGTATATGTGCCATATGAACTATGCCTACGTACCGGAAGCGACCTTCAGCCAGAATATCCCGGATGAAGCCATGAAGCTGCGTGAGTCGGTACCCGCGCATGTTAAACCTACCGAGCAGTGGCTGGCGTTTAATCAGCGGATCATCCAGGGCGAGGCCTCGCTGGGGCGCCTCAACGAGCCCGATTTTTACGATCCGGAAATCGTTTTCTTCGCTGACCAACTGGACCGATACACGGACAAGCCTGAATTTCGCATGATCGCACCTGATGGCACCACGTTCGTGACGCGTTTCTTCAGCGCGGAGCTGAATTATGTCACCCGTTGGATCCTCTATAACGGCGATCAGCAGGTGGCAGCCTTCGCCCTACCTGCGACCTGTCGCCCTGAAGGCTTCCTGGCGGCACAGCGAAAAGGCACGTTGATTCAGCTAGAACCGCAGCACACCCGCACATTTACCGTCACAACTGGCATCGCCTGATCGCTCAAGGCTTAAACAGCAGCGCGTCGGAACACAAAATCCTTCAAGCTGCATAAGGCGGCAAGTCTGCTCACCTCAGGAGCTTACTCAAGTCAGTGACTCGGGTGAGCAGACCAAGCCAACGCAGAGGCTGCTTGAAGGATAAAGTGTATATCGTTAAGGTAAGCACGTTTTTTATCCCCCAGGACAGAACCCATGATCACCGTTGCCCTTATCGACGACCACACTATCGTCCGCTCCGGCTTTGCCCAGTTGCTGGGGCTGGAACCTGATTTGCAGGTTGTGGCTGAGTTCGGCTCAGGCAGCGAGGCGCTGGCGGGATTACCGGGACGTGGCGTGCAGGTATGTATCTGTGATATCTCGATGCCTGATATCTCCGGTCTTGAACTGTTAAGCCAGTTGCCAAAAGGGATGGCGATTATCATGCTCTCCGTCCACGACAGCCCGGCGCTGGTGGAGCAGGCGCTCAACGCGGGCGCGCGTGGTTTCCTTTCTAAACGCTGTAGTCCTGATGAGCTGATCGCGGCGGTGCATACCGTGGCGACCGGCGGCTGCTATTTGACGCCGGATATCGCCGTCAAACTGGCGGCTGGTCGTCAGGATCCTCTGACCAAACGCGAACGTCAGGTGGCGGAGAAACTGGCGCAAGGCATGGCGGTAAAAGAGATTGCCGCCGAACTGGGCCTGTCGCCGAAAACGGTGCACGTGCATCGCGCTAACTTGATGGAAAAACTGGGCGTTAGCAACGATGTCGAACTGGCCCGCCGGATGTTTGACGGCTGGCAATGAACACGCTCTGTTCCCGGTTAATCACCGTTGTTGCCTGCTTCTTTATCTTCTCTGCCGCGTGGTTCTGCTTGTGGAGTATCAGCCTGCACCTGGTTGAGCGCCCGGAGCTGGCGGTACTGCTGTTTCCGTTTGGCCTGCGTCTGGGGCTGATGCTGCAATGTCCACGCGGCTACTGGCCGGTGCTGCTGGGTGCGGAATGGCTGCTTCTTTTCTGGCTGGCGCAGGAAGTGGCGCTGGCTCACTTGCTACTTTTGATGATCGGGAGCTTCCTCACGTTACTCCCGGTGATGCTGATTTCGCGCTACCGCCATCAGCGCGACTGGCGCACGCTGCTGTTGCAGGGCGCGGCGCTGACGGCGGCGGCGTTGCTGCAATCGCTGCCCTGGCTTGGGCAAGGCGAAGAGGCGTGGAATGCCCTACTGCTGACGCTCACCGGTGGATTAACGCTGGCCCCGATCTGTCTGGTTTTCTGGCACTATCTTACCAGCACCACCTGGTTGCCGCTGGGCCCGGCGGTGGTGTCTCAGCCGGTGAACTGGCGCGGGCGGCATCTGGTCTGGTATCTGCTACTGTTTAGCGTCAGCCTGTGGTTGCAGCTTGGCCTGCCCGATGAACTGTCGCGCTTCACGCCGTTTTGCCTCGCGCTGCCGATCATTGCGCTCGCCTGGCACTACGGCTGGCAGGGAGCGCTGATTGCCACGTTAATGAACGCCATTGCGCTGATTGCCAGCCAGACCTGGCACGATCATCCCGTCGACCTGTTGCTCTCCCTGCTGGTGCAAAGCCTGACCGGGCTGCTGCTCGGCGCGGGGATCCAGCGTCTGCGCGAGCTTAACCAGTCGCTGCAAAACGAATTAGCGCGCAACCACCGTCTGGCTGAACGCCTGCTGGAGACGGAAGAGAGCGTGCGCCGGGATGTGGCGCGCGAACTGCACGATGATATCGGTCAGACCATCACCGCCATTCGCACCCAGGCGGGCATTGTCCAGCGACTGGCGCCGGAAAACGCAGGGGTGAAGCGTAGCGGGGCGCATATCGAACAACTTTCTCTTGGCGTGTACGATTCTGTGCGTCGTCTGTTGGGTCGTCTGCGTCCGCGCCAGTTGGATGATCTCACGCTGGAACAAGCGATCCGCTCATTGATGCGTGAAATGGAGCTGGAAAGCCGTGGCATTGTCAGCCACCTTGACTGGCGAATTGACGAATCTGCACTCAGCGAAAGTCAGCGGGTGACGCTGTTTCGCGTCTGTCAGGAAGGGCTGAACAACATCGTTAAGCACGCCAACGCCAGCGCGGTGACGCTTCAGGGCTGGCAGCAGGATGAACGGCTGATGCTGGTGATTGAGGACGACGGCAGCGGCCTGCCGCCGGGGTCGAATCAGCAGGGATTTGGCCTCACCGGGATGCGTGAACGTATTACCGCCCTCGGGGGATCGCTCTCGATTTCCTGTACGCACGGCACGCGGGTCAGCGTGTCGTTACCCCAGCGTTATGTGTAAGGAGCGGTCATGTTTTCGTTTTTAAAAGCCCCAGTCAGCGCGCCGCTCATCACCGATAAGCGTGAAGTGGATGCCCTCTACCGCTACTGGCGGCGGCATATTCTGACCACTATCTGGCTCGGCTACGCGCTGTTCTATTTCACACGCAAGAGCTTCAACGCCGCCGTACCGGATATCCTCACCAGCGGCGTGCTGACCCGCAGCGACATTGGTCTGCTGGCGACGCTGTTTTACATCACCTACGGCCTGTCGAAGTTTGTTTCCGGTATCGTCAGTGACCGTTCCAACGCTCGTTATTTTATGGGGTTTGGGCTTATCGCCACCGGCGTGGTGAACATTCTGTTTGGCTTCTCCACCTCGCTCTGGGCTTTTGCGGTGCTCTGGGCGCTGAACGCCTTTTTCCAGGGCTGGGGGTCGCCGGTCTGCGCGCGTTTATTGACTGCGTGGTATTCGCGTACCGAACGCGGCGGCTGGTGGGCGCTGTGGAATACTGCGCACAATGTTGGCGGGGCGCTGATCCCTATCGTGATGGCGGCGACGGCGCTGCACTACGGCTGGCGTGCCGGGATGATGATCGCCGGGCTGCTGGCGATTGTGGTGGGGGTTTTTCTCTGCTGGCGGCTGCGCGACAGGCCGCAGGCGATTGGTCTGCCGCCGATTGGCGACTGGCGCCATGATGAGCTGGAAATCGCCCAGCAGCAGGAAGGCGCAGGGCTGAGCCGTAAAGAGATCCTCACCCGCTATGTATTGCTGAATCCCTATATCTGGCTGCTGTCGCTGTGTTACGTGCTGGTGTACGTCGTCCGCGCCGCCATCAACGACTGGGGCAATCTGTATATGTCGGAGACGCTCGGCGTGGATCTGGTGACCGCCAATACCGCCGTGACCATGTTCGAATTGGGCGGATTTATCGGCGCGCTGGTCGCAGGCTGGGGCTCGGACAAACTGTTTAACGGCAACCGCGGTCCAATGAACCTGATTTTTGCTGCCGGAATTTTGCTCTCCGTGGGCTCGTTGTGGCTGATGCCGTTCGCCAGTTACGTGATGCAGGCGGCGTGCTTCTTCACCACCGGATTCTTCGTCTTCGGCCCGCAAATGCTGATCGGCATGGCGGCGGCGGAGTGCTCGCACAAAGAGGCAGCGGGCGCGGCAACCGGATTTGTCGGGCTGTTTGCCTATCTGGGGGCATCGCTTTCCGGCTGGCCGCTGGCGAAGGTGATGGAGGTCTGGCACTGGACCGGATTCTTTGTGGTGATCGCCATTGCGGCGGGGATTTCCGCGCTGCTGCTGCTGCCGTTTTTGAACGCCCAGGCTCCACGCGAACTCAACGAAGCGTGATGCACCTCACCTTTTTGCCCTGAGTAGGGCAAAACTAAGAAATTTTCCCGGTTTCACCTGGACGCTGTCTCAGGCGCGTCTCCCGGCTGATTTTTACAATGCCTGCCATTCGCAGGTATAAAAATTAGCTCGGGAGTGTCAAATGCTGGCCTTTCTAAACCAGGTACGCAAGCCGACCCTGGATCTGCCGCTCGATGTGCGGCGCAAAATGTGGTTCAAACCGTTCATGCAGTCCTATCTGGTGGTCTTTATTGGCTACCTGACCATGTATCTGATCCGCAAAAACTTCAACATCGCGCAGAACGACATGATCTCCACCTACGGGCTGAGCATGACGCAGCTGGGGATGATTGGCCTGGGCTTCTCCATCACCTACGGCGTGGGTAAAACGCTGGTTTCCTACTACGCAGACGGCAAAAATACCAAGCAGTTCCTGCCGTTTATGCTGATCCTCTCCGCCATCTGTATGCTCGGCTTCAGCGCCAGCATGGGGGCGGGTTCAACCAGCCTGTTCCTGATGATCGCCTTCTACGCGCTGAGCGGTTTTTTCCAGAGTACCGGTGGCTCGTGTAGCTATTCCACCATCACCAAATGGACGCCGCGTCGCAAGCGGGGTTCTTACCTCGGCATGTGGAATATCTCCCATAACCTCGGTGGTGCGGGTGCGGCTGGCGTGGCGCTGTTTGGCGCCAACTATCTGTTCGACGGTCACGTCATTGGTATGTTTATCTTCCCGTCAATTATCGCCCTGATTGTCGGCTTTATCGGCCTGCGCTACGGCAGCGACTCCCCGGAGTCTTATGGCCTCGGTAAAGCTGAAGAGCTGTTCGGCGAGGAGATAAGCGAAGAGGACAAAGAGACTGAAGAAAATGAGATGACCAAATGGCAGATCTTTGTTGAATACGTGCTGAAAAACAAAGTGATCTGGCTGCTGTGCTTCTCCAACATTTTCCTGTACGTGGTGCGCATCGGTATCGACCAGTGGTCCACTGTCTACGCTTTCCAGGAGCTGAAGCTCTCCAAAGAGGTGGCGATTCAGGGCTTTACCCTGTTTGAAGTGGGCGCGTTGGTCGGCACGTTACTGTGGGGTTGGCTCTCTGACCTGGCTAACGGTCGTCGTGCGCTGGTAGCCTGTGTGGCGCTGGCGTTGATTATCGCGACCCTGGGCGTTTATCAGCACGCCAGCAACCAGTATGTCTATCTGGCTTCGCTGTTTGCGCTGGGCTTCCTGGTGTTTGGTCCTCAGCTGTTAATCGGCGTTGCAGCCGTCGGATTCGTACCGAAAAAAGCGATCGGCGCAGCCGACGGGATTAAAGGCACCTTCGCATATCTGATTGGTGACAGCTTCGCCAAGCTGGGTCTGGGGATGATTGCCGACGGCACGCCGATTTTTGGTCTGACCGGCTGGGCGGGCACGTTCGCCGCGCTGGATACCGCCGCCATCGGTTGTATCTGCCTGATGGCCATCGTGGCCGTGTTTGAAGAACGTAAAATTCGCCGCGAGAAAAAAATTCAACAATTGAAAGTCGCTTAAGTTAAGTGTGCATTGGTAACTTTTGCCCGCCTGGATGGCGGGCTTTTTTATGTCGCGGATCCATCCTGAATCGTGTTGATACGTTCAGTCGTCGACAGAGAGGAATTTGCCGTTATGATGGGCATCCTGTCTGGTAATGGATGTGCGCATGATTTGGATAATGCTGGCCACATTGGTCGTTGTTTTTGTAGTGGGTTTTCGGGTGTTGACGTCCGGATCTCGACGGGCAATTCGCCGTCTGAGCGAGCGACTGAATATTGATGTTGTGCCGGTAGAGTCGATGATCGATCAGATGGGAAAAGTACAGGGTGAGGCTTTTTTACAGTACCTCCACCGCCCAGATGAATCGCATCTGCAAAATGCTGCCCAGGTGTTGTTGATCTGGCAAATCGTTATTGTCGACGGCAGTGAGTCGAATCTGCTGCAATGGCACCGTTGGCTGCAAAAAGCCCGATTGGCCACGCCGATTACTGACGCACAGGTGCGTCTGGCGCTCGGTTTTCTGCGCGAGATAGAGCCGGATATGCAGGAGTTTAATGCGTTTCAGATGCGCTATAACGCCTTTTTCCAGCCCGAAGATGGCGTGCACTGGCTGCACTGACAGTCATGCCTGTTGGCGAATTAATTGTGCAAATATAAATTGATTTAATAGCTAATGGGCTATAATTTACCTATAGCTTATTAGCTATGAGGGATCGTTGATGTGGGAAGTGGAAACAACGGATGTTTTCGATAAATGGTTTGACGTACAGACCGAGGCGCTCAAGGAAGATATGCTCGCAGCGATGATGATTTTATCCGAGTATGGTCCTCAGTTAGGCAGGCCGTTTGCTGATACGGTAAATGCTTCTGCTTTTTCAAATATGAAAGAGTTGCGAGTGCAGCATCAGGGCAACCCGATTCGGGCGTTCTTCGTGTTTGATCCTTCTCGCCATGGCATCGTGTTATGCGCAGGCGATAAAACAGGGTTAAACGAGAAGAAATTCTATAAAGAGATGATCAGGCTTGCTGACGCTGAGTACCGAAATCACCTTAATAAGTAAGGAAAATTATGGCGACGCTTAAAGAATTGATGGCGAAACAAAGCCCGGAAAGCCAGGAGCGCATTGCTGAAAAAGTAGAAGTGCTACGTCAGGTGATTGCGTTAAATATGTTACGGGAAGAACTGAATCTCTCTCAGGCGGAACTTGCCTCGGCAATGGGCGTTAAGCAGCCAACAATCGCAAAAATGGAACAGGCGGATAACGATCCTCGTCTGTCGACGCTTAAGCGTTATGTCACAGCGTTAGGTGGCGAACTGAGCATTGATGTTAAGTTACCGACAGGTAAAAGAGTCGCGTTTCATCTTTAAAAATCCGTGTGGCCTGGATTTTGTGTAAGATGAAAGTAGTTGCCAAAACGTTAAATGCGTCACAAATTTAGTGTTACACTGCGTAACTTTTCTGCAATAACCCCACGCAGGTAACAAAATGAGTGAAGCTGTTGAACAAAAATCCCGCGCTGAGGCAAATGCCCGACCGAACTGGTCGGCGGTATTCGCTGTGGCGTTCTGCGTTGCCTGCCTGATAACCGTTGAGTTTCTGCCCGTTAGCCTGTTAACGCCGATGGCGCAGGATCTGGGGATTTCTGAAGGTGTTGCCGGACAATCGGTGACTGTGACGGCATTTGTTGCCATGTTCGCCAGCCTGTTTGTGACGCAAATTATCCAGGCGACCGATCGTCGCTACGTGGTGATCGTGTTTTCGGTGCTGCTGACGCTCTCCTGCCTGCTGGTTTCCTTTGCCAACTCTTTTTCACTGCTGCTCATTGGCCGCGCCTGCCTCGGTCTGGCGCTTGGCGGATTCTGGGCGATGTCAGCGTCGCTGACCATGCGTCTGGTTCCCGCCCGTACGGTACCGAAAGCGCTGTCGGTGATTTTTGGCGCGGTCTCTGTCGCGCTGGTGATTGCCGCGCCGCTGGGGAGTTTTTTGGGCGGTATTATCGGCTGGCGCAACGTGTTTAATGCGGCGGCGGTAATGGGCGTGCTGTGCACGATTTGGGTGGTGAGAGCGCTGCCGTCGTTGCCAGGTGAACCTTCGCATCAGAAACAAAATATGTTCAGCCTGTTGCAGCGCCCAGGGGTGATGGCCGGGATGATTGCCATCTTTATGTCCTTTGCCGGACAGTTCGCCTTCTTTACCTATATTCGCCCGATCTATATGAATCTGGCAGGCTTTGAAGTTGATGGCTTGACGTTGGTGCTGCTGAGTTTTGGTATCGCCAGCTTTGTCGGGACGTCGCTCTCCTCGGTAGTTCTGAAGCGCTCGGTCAAACTGGCCTTAGCCGGTGCGCCGCTGGTGCTGGCGCTTAGCGCGCTGGTCCTGATCCTGTGGGGTAGCGACAAAGTTGTGGCGGCAGGTATTGCGATTATCTGGGGCCTGGCGTTTGCGTTGGTTCCGGTCGGCTGGTCGACGTGGATCACCCGATCGCTTGCCGATCAGGCAGAAAAAGCCGGATCCGTCCAGGTCGCCGTGATCCAGCTTGCCAATACCTGCGGGGCAGCGGTGGGAGGCTATGCGCTCGATAACCTCGGACTGCTTTCGCCCCTGATGCTTTCCGGCAGCCTGATGCTGCTGACGGCGCTTCTGGTCACGATGAAGGTCAGAATACAGTGAGATTGTTGCCTGATGGCGCGCAGCTTTCAGGCAACACCGCTATCTGACGGCTGAATCAATCAAAACCATTGTTTTCGGCGGTATGGGCAAACCATTCGCCGCTTTTCTTCACTGTACGTTTTTGCGTATCTAAATCTAACTGGACAAAACCGTAGCGGTTTTTATATCCGTTGAGCCAGGACCAGTTATCAATAAAGGTCCACATATGGTAGCCAAGACAATTACACCCTTCGCTAATGCCTTTATGTAGCCATTTAAGATGCGCGGAAACAAATTCAATACGGTAGCTGTCGTTGATTTGGTCCTGCTGAATAAAACGTTGCTCATTTTCGACTCCCATGCCGTTTTCAGAAATAAAACAGCGCGGGTTGCCGTAGTTATCACGCAGATTAGTAATAATATCGTAAATACCTGGCTCGTAAATTTCCCAGCCACGGTAAGGGTTCATTTTACGCCCCGGCATTTCGTAATAATCAAACAGCCACTCCGGCATAAACGGCGCGTCAGGATTGACGGCAGTATCACGACATTTCACGCGGCGCGGCTGATAATAATTAATACCGAGCAGGTCGATTTTGCCATCGGCGATGAGCTGACTGTCGCCTGGCTGACATGCTGGGAGTTGATCATACTCTTTTAGCAGCTCTATCAGATCCGCCGGATATTCACCTTTTAGCACCGGGTCAAGGAAGCTGCGGTTAAACAGCAGATCCGCATGGTGCGCAGCTTTTACATCCGCCGGGTGTTGTGAGCGCGGATAAGAGGGCGTTAAATTCAGGATCACACCGATTTCACCGTCATAACTACCGGCGTGATATGCGCGCACTGCCGTGGAATGCGCCAGTACGGTGTGATACGCCACGGTGGCCGCGCGTTTGAAATCCACCACATTAGGGTAATGGAAGTCATACAGATAGCCGCCTTCTACCGGGACAATCGGTTCGTTAAAGGTGAACCAGTGCTTCACCCGATTGCCGAACAAGGTAAAACAGGTTTGTGCGTAGCGACCAAACGCCTCAACCACATCACGGTTTTCCCAGCCACCTTTCTCCTGCATCACCATCGGCATATCGAAGTGGAACAGGGTGATAAATGGCGTAATGCCTTGCGCCAGCAGCTCATCGATGACGTTGTTATAGAAATCAACTGCCTGCGGGTTGACGTCGCCAGTACCGTCCGGGATCAGTCGTGACCAACTGATTGAAGTGCGGAAGCTGTTGTGCTTCAGCTGTTTGAGCAGTGCGATGTCCTGTTTCCAGTGCTGATAAAAGGTCGAGGTGTTCGCCGGGCCAACCCCCTGATGGAAACGCCCAGGCTGGCGGTCGAACCACACGTCCCATGTCGTCTGGCTTTTGCCGCCGTTCAGACTATCCCCTTCGGTTTGCAGCGCCGAGCAGGCACTGCCCCACCAAAAGTTTTCGGGAAAACGGTATCGCATTATCTTGCTCCTTGATGTGTTTCATTTCCCTACACAATAGGCGATTTTGCAAAACAGAAACCGGTTACAGCACTCGTTTTTCAATGCGATAGTTACAAATCCGGGCATTCAACTTTGCCCAGCGCTTCCCAGTAGTTGTTCTGATTGTTTCTTTGTATTGCCAGAATGGCTTCGCGGATGTGTTGCTGATTACGCGTATCAGCCATAATCGTTTTTTCCCACACCTCATCCGATGGCGACCCCTGCGGGGTACAAATCTTGCGTAAATCCTTCAATACGGTGTTTTTTTCATGAACGGACTGTAGAGAGCCATAAGCCGAATCGGCCTGCGCCAAACCCGGCAGCATGAAAAGAATGGCAATAAGCGGTAAAACGGCTTGTTTCATGATAATAATCCTTGTTGTCGATGCGCATCATCTCAAGAGTAAGTGTAGACGGCATGCGCCTCACTCATCAGCCTGTGTTAATTTCTAAAAAGAAAATCAGCCAGAAGTTTTAGTTTTTCAGGAGGATAGGATGCAAATACAGATTACAGATACCATTACTGAAGACGATCAAAATGCTCTGCTTGTTGGATTGCGCGCCTACAATCGCCAGTTCCTGAGGACCACCAATTTTGGCGACCTGGCGGTGTACTGGCGCGATGAGCACAATCAAATACTGGGCGGGCTGATCGGTAAAATCAAAGGCGATTGGCTGTGCATTGATTTCCTGTGGATGCATGACTCGCTGCGTAAAGGCGGTTACGGCACAAAGTTGATGCAGGCCGCTGAACAGACGGCGCGTGAGAGAGGATGCCTGCATGCGCTGGTGGACACGATGAGTTTCCAGGCGCTGCCGTTTTATCAGAAAAATGGCTATCAGTTGCAAATGACCCTCGATAACTTTCCAGAAACCGGTTCCGCGCGCCATTATTTGTCGAAAACGTTTTGATGACCGGAAGGACTGCAAAAGGGATGACCTAACGGCACCTTCCGACTCATTTTCCTTTTCGCATTATGCTTTTTTCTTCTTGCTGATGCTTTTTCGTTTTTTAAACCGCAGCGGCCTTCCCGCTATAGTCATTTCATTACTCATCAGGCGGTTATTGCAAAAGGAAAAAACGTGAAACTGAAGATACCTTATTTCGGGGCTGGGGCGGCGTTATTACTGGCGGGATTATTGCTGGCAGGATGCGATCAGCAGAACAATGATGCAAAGCATATTAAAGTGGGCGTGATTAACGGTGCAGAGCAGGATGTGGCGGAAGTCGCGAAGAAAGTCGCTAAAGAAAAATATGGCCTGGAGGTGGAGTTGGTGGGATTTAGCGGTTCTCTGCTGCCCAACGATGCCACTAATCATGGTGAGCTGGATGCCAACGTCTTCCAGCATCGTCCGTTCCTTGAACAAGATAATAAAGCGCACGGCTATAAGCTGGTAGCGGTGGGCAATACCTTTGTGTTCCCGATGGCGGGTTATTCGAAGAAAATCAAAACTGTTGCTGAACTAAAAGACGGTGCGACGATTGCGATACCTAACGATCCGACCAACCTTGGGCGGGCGCTGTTGCTGCTACAAAAAGAGAAGTTAATCACTCTGAAAGCGGATACCGGCCTGCTGCCAACGGCGCTGGATATTACGGATAATCCGCGACATCTGAAAATTATGGAACTGGAAGGGGCGCAGCTACCGCGCGTGCTGGACGATCAAAAAGTGGATGTGGCGATTATCAGTACCACCTACATCCAGCAAACCGGGCTTTCTCCGGTACATGACAGCGTATTTATCGAAGACAAAAATTCACCGTACGTGAACATTCTGGTGGCGCGAGAAGACAATAAAGATGCCGAGAATGTGAAAGAATTCCTGCAATCTTATCAGTCACCGGAAGTGGCGAAGGCGGCAGAAACTATCTTTAACGGCGGCGCAGTTCCGGGCTGGTAATCATCACCCGTTGCCGCGCCGGTTGGGGTTAAACCGCTCTGGCGCGGCGACGTGAGTCCATTGAGATAAGCACGACCGATGAGAGGATCAAAAGCGTACCCAGCCAGTCTGGCAGGGTAAAGGTGATGCCTAACAGCAGCAGGGACAGCAACGCACTGCTCAACGGTTCCGCGCAGCTTAAAATGCTCGCTTTCGGTCCGCCAATCATCTGCGCGCCTTTCAGGTACAGGCTAAACGTGAGCGACGTGCCGATGACCACCAGATAGAAAAACGCCAGAATTAAACTGCCATTCACCACGAAATGAGTTCCCTGCCCGGCATAGAACGGCAGTAGGATCATTCCACCGATTAACATACTCCAGCCGACGACCGGCAACGTGCCGTAGCGCGCGATGAGCGTTGAGGGGTAGGTGGTATAGAACGCGGCGGCAAACGCCGAGGCTATTCCCCAAAACAGCGCGGCAGCTGAGATAGATAACGACGTCGGGTTACCGTGGGTGACCAGTAAGAAAGTACCGATGAGCGAGGTGAAGATCGCCGTCAGCACTAAAACCCCCGGCCGCGCTTTGCGCACCACGGAGAACCACGCCACGATAATGGTCGGTGACAAAAATTGCAGCACCGTCGCGGTGGCGGCGTTGGATTTTTCGATGGTCAGCAGGAAGGTTAGCTGTACGGTGAGTGCCCCGACCACGGAAAAAATCAGCAGGCTGATGGCGTCCTTGCGGTTTTTGATAATGGAGAATACGTTGTCGCCGTGAACGAAAGAGAGCATCAGCAGAATGAGCCCCGCGAAAATCAGGCGCGTCATGGTCAGAAACTGCGACGACATCTGGCTTTGTTCCATGATGTACTGCGCGCAAACGCCTGAACTTCCCCATAATACGGCGGCAATCAGGACGTTCATCATCCCTCTTCTGGTGGAACTCATCTTTCCCTCTGCATGTTGTTTTGTTTTATTTGTGTGCAGGCATCATAGCAGAGATAGCGAAGCGAGTGAGACATGACGGGCACAGCCCCCCACACCGCAGGGGGCTTCTGCAGTTATCTTACGGCGTAATCGGCGTCAGATAATCCAGTCGTAGCGGTTCGGCCAGCAGCTCGTTCATTTGCAGAATAAACGTCTGGAAATGGGGCAGGGCGATATGCTCGTCCAGACCGGCCTGACCGCGCCAGGATTCACGAACGTAGAAGACATCCGGTGTGTCGCGCAACTGGAACAGGGCATAGTCAATATTGCCCGGCTCCTGGCGCGTGGGCAGCAGCAGAGCCTGCAGCGCTTGTTTTAGTGCGTCGATTTTCCCCGGTCTGGCTTTCAGTACCGCAATAATTGAAATCACCTCTGAATCAGACATGTTAAAACCCCTCCAGCACAATCTTGCCGACTGAACGACCGGTTTCAATTTGCGCGTGCGCTTTTTGCAGATTCGCCGCGTTGATTGCGCCAAAATGCTCGCCCAGCGTGGTGCGAATGGTGTTGTCATCGATCAACTGTGCCACGCGGGTTAATAGCTGATGCTGCGCAATGATGTCGTGGGTGGTAAACATCGAACGGGTAAACATAAATTCCCAGTGCAGCGAAATGCTTTTGGCCTTCAGTGGACGTGCATCGAGGGTTTGCGGATCGTCAATCAGCGCCAGTTTGCCCTGCGGCGCCAGGGCGGCAATAATTTGCGGGTAGTGCTGCTCGGTATTGTTCAGGCTGGCAACGTGCGTCACCTCTTTAATGCCTATCCGAGCCAGCTCTTCCATCAGCGGCTTGCTGTGGTCAATCACATGATGAGCGCCTGCTTCACGTACCCATTTCTGGCTCTGTGGACGTGAAGCGGTACCGATGACAGTCATTTTGGTCAGCTTACTGGCCAGTTGCGTCAGGATAGAACCGACGCCGCCAGCAGCGCCAACAATCAATAACACATCATTTTCATTGCCATTTTCCTCAACGCCCAGACGGTCGAACAGCATTTCCCAGGCGGTGATGGCGGTCAGCGGCAGTGCCGCGGCAGAAGCATTGTCCAGCGATTGCGGCTTCAGCGCGGTAATACGTTCATCAACCAGCTGAAATTCACTGTTACTGCCAGCACGACCCAGCGCACCGGCATACCAGACTTCATCGCCAGGAGCGAACAGGGTGACTGCTTCACCCACGGACTTCACTACGCCAACGGCGTCCCAACCCAGCACGCGGGGCACATCAGCGTTAAAACCTTCGCGGACCTTGGTATCAACGGGGTTGACGGAAATGGCCTTCACTTCAACCAGCAGATCGTGCCCGGAGGCGACGGGCATGGGCAGGTCAATCTCTTGTAAAAATTCAATGTTACTGCCGTCGGTTGCGGCGCGGGTAATAGCGATGGCTTTCATAATCTCTCCGGTTAATAAACCTTCTATCTGTTGAATAATTCGATGGTAAACCGGTAGCAGAACGGGAAAAATAGCCCTTCGGCGACAGGACTTATACTCGGGGAGTGAAAATGTTCCGGCTTGAAGATCTCACGTTGTTTGTCCGCGCCGCGGCGCTAAATAGTTTTAGCGATGCCGCACGCGAAGTCGGCGTTCAGCCTGCTCAGGTCAGTTCTGCTATTAAGCGCCTGGAATCTACGCTGGCTATCCGCTTGTTCGCCCGCTCCACGCGCAGTCTGCGCCTGACGCCGGAAGGTGAGGTCTGGCTACCCTATGCCCGCCAGATGCTGGACGTGATGCATGCCGGACTGCAAAAAATTCAGACCCCGGAAGATGAAGTTTCAGGCACGCTGCAAATCGCCGTACCTTCCGATCTCGGTCGGAACCTACTGCTGCCGGTCTTTCAGTCGTTTCGACGCCGCTATCCCGCGCTGCGCCTGCGGATTTTTTTCTCCGACCAGGTGACGGATGTCTTTAAAGACCCCGTCGATGTTGCGTTTCGCTATGGCAACACCGAAGACGCATCTTACATTGCGCTGCCTGTCGCACCGGGTAACCGACGCGTGCTGGTGGCATCACCGGAATGGGTTGTGCAAAACGGCGCGCCGCAAACTCCGGATGATTTAACACAGCTCAACGCCATGACCTTCGTCTTACGCGGACGCCTGCACGATCGCTGGACGTTTACGCATAACGGCGAGGTTAGCAGTGTGCAGGTTAACGGCACCATTATGAGCGACGATGCTGAAGTAATCCGACGGCTGGCGATTGCCGGAGAAGGCATCGCGTACAAGTCGTGGCTGGATGTCAGCGAGGATGTGCGTGATGGACGATTGCAGCTACTGATGCCTGATTACCTGGGCGAGAAAGCCCCGCTGAATATGATTTGCCCACATCGTAAGCAGCTTTCAACGGCGGTCCGTCTGCTGCATGACGCCGTGAAGGCGCGGTGTGACACGTTGACGCAAAGCTAATAAGCGCTTTGCGCCAGCATGTCATCGTGTCGTTACTCAGTCTTTTTTCGCAGCGTTTGCAAAGAAGATATCAGACTGAATGTCTTTAGTGCGGATGGTAAACAGCTGATTAGTCAGATCTTCCGTCAGCTTCTCGGCATCGGCCATGATGCGCAGGTTGAAGTCATTCAGCATCTTATCTGCGGCAGGTTTATCGGTTTTTGCCATCTTCAGATATTTTGCTTCGACCTCTTTTTGCTCCTTCGCCACTTTATCTTCCCATGCTTTGTAGGCTTTTTTGACGATTGGCGCGAGCTTCGGATAATCGGTCATCGTCAGCGTCTGTAACTTACGGTATTTCCAGTAAATGGACTGATCGTCCGCTTTATCGGTGCCCATCGTATAGTTTGCCGGATACGCTTTCAGGCCGCTGTAGTACGGAACAAACGCGGTGAGGTCGGCCATACCCAGACCAATGTAGGTCGTTTCACCAATCTCTTTTGGCAACCACGGACGGACCTGCATCACGTGCGCTTCATAGGTGCGGAAGACGCTAACCGGACGCCATGGCTCTTTGCCGTTCAGACCGTTGGTGTACGGGTCATGGCTGGTGCCTTCGTAATGGTTACGCAGCACGGCCTTCACATCATCCAGCGTCATCTTCTTCTCTGGCGTCATGAACACCGGGAATTCGCGTCCTTTGGCCATATCCTGATTTACGGAAGGATTGAACTCTTTCTGGATGGTCCATACGCGAGGATCGTTATACGTGCGGTCACGCTCATCATCACGGGTATAGGCTTTGGAGAAGTTGAATTTGCCATCTTTTGCCGGTTCGTACAGACCTTTTTCGGTCGCAAATTGAATCAGGTTTTTTGACGCCATCATGTCCGGGTTTTTAGGGTCGTAATCCTGTAAGCGGCCCTGATTACCGGTGGCAAAATACTGGTTATTCGGCAGGCGCTGCGCCATCCACTGGTGACCGCTGCCGGTTTCCAGGTACCAGATTTCGTTATCGTCGACGACGGCCACGCCAAAACCTTCCCCAGCGCCGACGGTCTCAACGATATGACCCAGTAGCGCCACGGCTTCACGCGCGGTTTTGCTCTGGGACAACAGAATATCCGGGATATCATCTTCGGTGATCCCTTTATCCTCGACATAGGGGTCGGCAGCCAGCGCTTTTGCTGAGGCAAAAATAGATTCTGTACCGCTCACGCCAACGCCCAATTCGTTAAATCCGGTCGCGCCGTGCAGTTGGGTTTTCCAGTTTGGAACGGTGGTATAACGCAGAGAGTTTTTGGGTAGCGGCCAGGTAAAGTCATTTGCGCCATTATGTGCTTTGGTGCTGTATACCCCGGTCTGATTCTGCTTGGCCGGATGAATGACAAAATGCTGCGCTTTCAGGGCATCACTGTCAGCGCTACGGGCTACCAGCATGGAGCCGTCCGCTGATGCTTCATTACCGACCAATAGGGTCGTACAAGCAAAACCTGATGAAACAACGGCCAAATTTATAGAAAGTGCAATCAGGCACTTTTTAAAAGTAAACATTACGTATCCCTCATATGTACGCCAAAAATACACCGGAAACACACCGTTTCCTGAAATGCGATAACGCCTGAACGCTCAGACATTGCTCGCGAGAGAGATAAACGCCCCTGTCCACGTCTTCTCCAAATATCCATCCGTAGGTTGAAGTCTTCTGGGCAAAATAAAACGCCCATTTCGCTTAATTATTGCGCAATGGATATCGTGGTATTCAGGATGTTTCCTGATTCGGGATGAAGAATAGCAATGGGATATGAGTGGATTCAGTGACCCATGTCGCGTAAGTCGATGATGGCAAATATGAATTCTATTGAAGGGGGCGTGCTTTTTGTATCCGGATATGACGTTACCTTTTGCGGCAATACAGCGAGGGGACATTTGAGCTGGCAAAAATCCATGCGCCCTTATACTCCTCCATGACCAGGCTCAGGTTTCGTCCGCTTTGACGGTAAAATCCGGGTAATGTGTTGTTAATATCAGCTTCATCGGCGCTATCAGCGAAGGTTTTGACCACCTGCATTGCCTGTAGCACTCGGGCTTCGTGCTGCCGGGTATAACTGAAATAGATGTTCCTGCTAATGTCTGAGGTATTACGTCCGTACAGTTTTCCGGTAATGGTCGCTAGCCCTGCATCTTTGTACATCCGAAATGAAACCGTACCTGCAAAGCGGTTGCTGCCAATATTCCATTCGACATTTCCAACGCAATTTAGCTGCTTTTCGGCATAGCGTGAATGCCATAGCCATCCGCCTGAGCCGAGCAATGTCGCCACGCCGATTACGATTAAAATAAGGTGGTGTATTTTTTTCATTGCCCGCGCATCCAGTAATAATGGGTAGTACAAAACGCGTACGCATCTACCCGTGCATCTTTATCACAAACAAATGCTACGATCCTCTCCGCTTTACGGTAGCCGGAAAGGAAAACATGCTTGTTGTTTTCACAGAGAGAAGGGTGCAGTTGCATCAGATTGAAATAATTTTCCTGATCGTGATCATTCAGTGAGTAATAAATTTTACAGTTTTGCCGAGATGGGACCTGCATAGAAACAGAAATGAATTTACTAAACGGCATAACAGGACGTGTCTGATACCACACCAGCCAGATAATCAATGTGGCAATAACGATGCCAGCGCTAAATATAATATTCCACCAGGGGACCCGCGTCGTTTGTTGTGTCGCGAGAGTAATTATCTTTGGGGGCGCGTATTCCTCTATTAGCGGTGACTGGAAAACTTCACTCTGAGGATGCGTTATCGCCTCTACCTGCGTATTTCCATTTAATCTGAGTCCGCGTCGTGAAATAGTTTTCACCGTATCACGTGGCAGACCCACATCCGCCAGCGCGTTACGTAGCGTCAGAATAGCCTGGTAAAATGTGTTGGTTGTGGTCACATTATTTCTCTCACCCCAACCCACTTTTATCAATGTGTTCTGCGAAACAATGTCACTTGCGTGAGTAATTAAATAGAGAAAGCAAAGCGAAGCTGGGAGCTGAAGTTGTATTGCGCGCCCGGTCTGACGATTGACCAGACTTTTGCTGTCAGGATTAAATTCGACCAACTGATTGATAAGGTACAATTGCCCAGCCCTCAGTAACTATAACGTATCACCGCATGTGCCTACACATACCTTAAATTTTACATCCAAATCGTGAATATGCCTCACTCTTTGTACGTGATCGAAGATAAGAATTTCACTTAAGGATTAAAAACACTTTAAATACAATGTGTTACGTGTGTAAATTCTTAGGTGAGTATTAACTAATGTTAAATAATGAGAATTCATTACAGTTTTATCTGAATTCTCATTATATTTATCAACAGCACTTCAAGGGGGATTGAGTTATCAGGATTGTGTAATTAATAAGAGCCCCTTTCATTGGTTAATTTTTAGCAAATAGTGCTTTTTTAATTTTTATTCTGGGATTTGGATTTATGCATAAAATTCCTAATGCCCAGACTGTTATTCTTAGATAAAGCAGAAAAAAGCTTAGCGCAATCGCATTGCTTACAGCCTATACATAATAGCGTATCAGGAGTTTATTACATTTTTTAAGTGTCACTGTTATTAACTGACAAGGAATGTCATACGTGTCGGATTGACACATTTATTTACCAATGAAATATTTATGGAAAAATAACAGGAGTCATTTTTGATGAAGAGATCACCATCACAGAGTGTTCGTTGCATAAGCTGTGAATTATCCTGTCAATTATTTCCGGATACTGTGGTACGCGCCAACTACTGTCACCGAGCCACTTTTGCGATCTGGCCAGAGGGAAATAGTTTTCTGCAAAAAGGAATTATTGAAAAACTTCTCCTTAATAATCAAAATCATTTGTCGCGTGGGTTTATTTTTGTGGACTTTTCCTTCCCAAACCTGCGCCTGTTCGCCGATCCGCAATGGGTTGACCGGCTGGCCTACAGCGGTATGTATATTGTGTTGATAGCGGACAGGAATCTCGCGCCGTTAGCCAACTACTGGCTGTCGAAAAGCAATAAAATACAAGGGATTATATATTCCGATGATGATGATGAAGTTCAGCATCAGAAAATTCGCCGATTATTTACCGGCCACCTTGCGAACAGTAAACGCGGACGCACACTCAACTATACAGAAATGATATTACTGAAGCGATTTGTGTCAGGAAAAAGTATTCAGCAAATTACCAAAATAGATAATATAGATATTAAGAAAATATATGTCTACAAGCTCAGGCTTGAAGATAAATTAGGCCATAGCATTCATCAAATACTGTCGAATATTTTATAACGTATTTTTGATTTTTACTATTTTCACATCTTTGCGATGTGGTGGACGCCCTACGCCCGAAAGCAGGAGGCTATTATGAGAAAACCTAAGCATTACTCACGCATTGCGATAGCGGTATCAACCGCGTTAACGTCAATGGTATTTTCAACCCACGCGGCCTGGATTGATATTGATAGTCTTCCTGCCAGTGGAATGGTGAGCAGTCTTTCGCCGGAGTTGCAGGCTTTATTTCCTGCACAGGCGAATGCCAGTTTCGAAAAAACCAGCGATACGCCGAATTATGTTTATCAGTGGAGTGCCGGTACCATTCCCGTTTATGGTCATGGATTAACGCTGAATGGGCCAGGAGGAGAAGCCTTCGAACACACCATTACCGTTATTCAGAACAGCACGACGGGTAGCCCGGGCGTTATTTTCGGTGACGACCTGACGATTCGCACACAGTCAAAGAATGCCGCTAATAATGGTAAAGATGTTGACGGTATCCGCACGCACGGGGCTAATACGCCGGATAACCCAGTCTTTATTATCACCGGGGATCGCACCAGTATTTATGTGGACGGCCAGGATGGTGATGGTATTAACGCCGGTTACAACGCCTATAATAATGGGCAGGGTTGGAAAGGCTCGGCCAACATTTACGTCGGCGACGATCTGTATATTCAAACCACCGGTAACCAGGGGCGCGGCATCACGGCAAACGCGATGAGAGACGAAACGCTGGCTAAAAATACGATTATCGTCGGCGACCGGGCACACATTGTGACTACCGGTAACAGCTCAGAAGGTCTCCGTACCGGGCAGAGCGGGTCCTCAATCCGCCTTGGCAATGACGCCACCATCGAGACGTCGGGTGCTTCCTCGACGGGGATTTATGCCGCCTCATCTTCCAAAACGGAACTGGGCAACAATGCCACGATTACGGTCAACGGCGTCAGCGCACATGCGGTTTATTCCACCAATGCAACCGTGAATCTCGGCGAAAACGCAACGATCAACGTCAACAATTCGGCGAAAGCGGCGTCATACAGCAAAGCGCCACGCGGCCTGTATGCGATTTCACGCGGTACGATAAACCTGGCAGGTGGCGCCGCCATTACCATGGCGGGCAATCACAGCAATGAAAGCTATGCCATCAGTACAGAAACGGGCGGCATCGTCGACGGTTCTGCTGGCGGGCGTTTCCTTATCGACGGCGATCTTCACGCAGCCGGTGCTACTGCCGCAAACAACACCCAGCCGCAGCAAAACAGTACTATCAAACTCAATATGACCGACAACTCGTTGTGGAGTGGGGCGTCATACGTCACCAGCGCCACTGCCGGGACGGGGGTTATCTCGCTGCAAATGAGCGATGCGACCTGGAACATGACCAACAGCTCAACGCTCACTGACCTGACGCTGAACGGCGGGTCAGTAGTGAACTTTGGGCATGCTGACGGCGAACCGTGGCAGACGCTTACTATCAATGAAGATTTTACCGGCAACGGCGGAAAACTCGTTTTCAATACCGTCCTGAATGACGATGCCTCCGAAACCGACAAGCTGAAAGTGCTCGGCAACACCGCGGGTAACGCATTTGTGGCAGTGAACAATATTGGCGGAACCGGGGCGCAAACCATTGAAGGTATTGAGATCATCGAAGTGGCCGGTAATTCTGACGGTACTTTTGAGAAAGCGGGCCGTATTGTTGCCGGTGCGTACGACTATAACGTGGTGCAAAAGGGCAGCAACTGGTATCTGACCAGCTTTATTCCTGCTCCGCCGGATCCGGAAGAGCCGGACCCCGTCGATCCGGACCCGGTCGATCCTGTCGACCCGATTATCCCTGAGCCGGAAGAACCTGTTGCGCCCCCTGTCACTGAGCAGCAGTACCGCCCGGAAGCAGGCAGTTATCTGGCGAACAACTACGCTGCTAACACGCTGTTCATGACCCGACTCCACGATCGTCTGGGCGAAACGCAGTACGTCGATATGCTGACGGGCGAGAAAAAAGTCACCAGTCTGTGGATGCGTAACGTCGGGGCACATACCCGCTTCAAAGACGGTAGCGGGCAGTTGAAAACCCAAAGCAACAGCTATGTCCTGCAGTTAGGCGGTGACCTGGCGCAGTGGAGTTGCGACGGTCTCGACCGCTGGCACCTCGGCGCGATGGCTGGTTATGCCAACAGCCAGAACCGCACGCAGTCCAGTCTGACCGGCTACCATTCACGTGGTCAGGTCACCGGTTACAGCGTGGGGCTGTACGGCACCTGGTATGCCAATGACGCTGACAAGACCGGCACTTATGTAGACACCTGGATGCTGTACAACTGGTTTGATAACAAGGTGATGGGCCAGGAGCAGGCGACGGAGAAATATAAATCCAGCGGGATCACCGCCTCTGTTGAAGCCGGTTACAGCTTCAAACTGGGTGAAAACGAGCGCAACAGCTATTGGCTGCAACCGAAAGCTCAGGTGGTGTGGATGGACGTGCAGGCCGACAGCCACCGCGAAGCGAACGGCACCCGCGTGAAGGACAACACCGATGGCAACCTGATGACCCGTCTGGGGGTAAAAGCCTTTATCAACGGTCACAACGCCATCGACGACGGTAAATCTCGTGAGTTCCAGCCGTTTGTTGAAGCCAACTGGATCCACAACACGCAGACGACTCGCGTGAAGATGGACGATGTGAGCAACGACATGCGTGGCACCAAGAACATTGGTGAGCTGAAAGTCGGCGTTGAAGGCCAAATCACTCCGCGGCTCAACGTGTGGAGCAACGTGGCCCAACAGGTCGGCGATAAAGGCTACAGCGATACCCGCGGTATGCTGGGCGTGAAATATAACTTCTGACGTAACTGCAGGTGACAGAAAGCCGCTGATTAACCGATCGGCGGCTTTATTTTTTGTGGGGGGAGGCCGGATAAAGATTTCAGCAATCCCCCCACCTGTTGCGCCAAAGCCGTTTTTTTCTGTGGAGTTCCTTAAAGATATAGAAGAATAATTTAAGGAAAATGGTATGTATAAATCATCAGGACTATTTTTTTACTTTCAAAGCAAACTGCTTCGGTGTAATGCCAAAGAACTCTTTAAAGTTACGAATAAAATAAGATGTACTGGTGTAGCCCACTTCATTGGCGATTCTATTAATATGCTTCTCGGTAGTGGTGATGAGTTTTGCCGCCTGATGCATGCGAATATCCAGCACTAGCGTATTAAAATTATTACTCTCTTTCTCCAGCTTTTTACGAATCGACACCTCCGACATATGTAAAATGCTCGCCAGATCTGCCAGCTTCCAAGATTTAGAGAGATCAGCTTCAATGATTGACTTCAGCCGCTCAGTAAAGGTGGTATCCGTTGATACTGACAAGGAATAAACTAACGATTCTATATCCCTCATTTTAGAAAGAAGATAAGTTATTTTATAAACTTGTCGGTGTTGTGGGACATCGCTTCCAGTTAATCGTTTGAAAATTTTTGTATCTGTTTCATCAACAGGACAAGTAAATATTTTACGTCGCATCTGGTTAACGCTTTGCGGATCCAACAGAAGCGGTTCCATCACTTTACAGATACAACTCAATACATCACTGTCAACTTGATAGAGCTCATAGGGAACACCTTTGCCTAACACTTTTAATGTAATATCAATCACGGTGTTTTTTTCGACGTAACAAAGTGATTCAGGGGGAACATTAAAGGACTGCCCATCTTTTGTTTTTATAAGCAGTTGCGCATCCCGCAGATAGATAATCGCACAGTTATAAAAACGGATTTTTTTCAGCACCAACAGATTGTTGTGTGCAAAATTTTCCTTAGCCGGAAAAATAAGGTTACTTAAAGCACTTTGGCTATTCATACAGTCACCCCCATGCTTTGCATGCATATAATTTCATGGGTTATCAGCCATGTAAACTCGGAATTTTTTAATAATAGAAAAAGTGTATAATTCTAATTATTTGTTTTTTAACTATGTATTTCTTTGAAATACAAAGAGTTACCCAGTGGCTTTGGTGAGATAATTAACAATTTTAATATTTTCAATGAGAAATAGTGCGGAAATATGGTAATCACACATTCGGTGCAAGAAAAAAATTCTTAAGCAATATTGGAAGCTTTCGGCTGGATTCTGCCCCCAGTTTGCGTTTAATCGATTGTATTTTATAATAAATACTGCTCTCTTTTAGCTGCGTTAGCGTCGCGATTTCTCCGATTCTCTTCCTCTTAAAAAAATACAGATAGACTATTTTTCGTTCATCATCCGTCAAGCCATTGAACACTGAAGCAGGCGAAGGTGTTCGGCTTGAGAATACACGCAGCTGCTCATTCTGGTATGATACCTGCTTAAAGCAGAGGCAGGTTACCGGGAATTTTTCCATCAAAAAGCAGTAAGATAAGTAATCATCCCTGTCACAAACCAAATAGACTTTTTTATATTTATTCAGTATTTCATGAGCAGAATAAAAATTCCTGTACTCGTAACATTTAATATCTGAATTGTCATTGGTGAGCAATGATAATCCGTAATTGAAAAAAGCATTTTTACTTGCCAATAAAAAAGCAATGGACATAAGAACTCTTCGCTATCAAATGTATTAGACACCTTAACTAAAAGTGACTATAAGGTATGAAAAGTACAAAAACCACCCTAAAAAATAGTCCATTGCGATAAAATTATGTACCACAACTTATAGTGTAAATGGATTTAATTATCACTTGCAATTAATCCATAAAAAAACCTGAACTATCGATTCAGGCTTTTACTTGCTCAAAATTTAAAATCAAAATGAATAACGAATGTTGGCGTTAATTGCCTTATCAATATCGTAATGACCAAACGCCGAACGCTCAAAATCAAGACTAATCCTGGTGTTTTCTTTTATTTCAGCATTGACACCGAAATTAAAGTTTACCCGGCTATCTTTACCATTTCTGATGGACGTTTTCCCGGCAAAATCACGAATGACCGTCTTCGCAGGATTAAACAGGTCATACTGATAATGAACGCCCGTCAGCGCGGTCAACTTCCAGTCTTTACCTGTGAAGGTTTTACCGATATCAACGCCGGTACGACCTATCAATGGATTATCCTGCTTACGCTGCATACGGATGTCTGAGCCTGCAGATTGCCAGTCAAACCGGTTTCCTGACACCCAGCCATAAACCAATTCCGTCTGCGGCTGAATAAAGGTTTCGTCAGGTAACGAGAAGCGCCAGCCGGTTTCTGTGCCCAGATACCAGGAATGTGAGCGGTAATCCTGCTCCGGCATTTCGATTTCGCTTGCCGAATAGTGGTTATCGTGGCGGACATATTTACCGATTGCATCCACATACAGCCCGGAGTCAAACATCGCGGAAGCATAGAAACCGATACCGGTTGATTTTGTCTGACCGGACCAGCCATCACCATGGCTGCTATTGTGAGTGAACGTTGCCGTCACACCGGTAAACAGATCACCGCCGTCAAACGCGTGCTTTCTGTCGGCTCCAATCTGCAGATGTGTCCAGCTGTTGGAATTGCCCGCCTCAGCGGAACCCGTACCGCTGAAGATTCGCGCCCACGCCCCGGTTTCACCGTGGGTGTTGCGCAGATCGCCCATGCGGTAGTTCAGGTTGTTCATCTCTGTCAGGAAGTTTTTATATCCCGCATTCATAACTGATTTGCTGGCCTGCAGCGCCGCGTTGTCCTGCTGCACGTCAAATCCTTCCAGCCGCCATTGTTTACTGTTTTCGCTCTCCACGATGCCCAATTGCGGCGTGAAGGTATGAATACCCGCGCGCTGTGTCACTGGTTTGAGCGTGAACACATCGGCAGCCGTCGTTTTCGGTGCTGTGACTAACGCTACGGATGACATTCCCTGGCTCACTGAAGCCACAGACGGGACAACAACCAGCGCATTGTTTTTACCGGACAGCGACTGGTTAACCGTTACCGTATCTGCCGTTTTTCCATCAGTGTTCATGACGAATTGGCTGTTGCTTGCAGTCAGGGTGTCTACTGTCAGAGAGCCTGGTGAGCCGGCTTTGCTGAAGCGCACTTGCGAACCGTCCAGGTTGAGGGATTTCACCATGGACTGTCCGTCTGCCTGCCAGAGAGTATTCGTCATCGTCGCACCGGCGAGGGGCGCATTCAGGTTGCCACCATAAGCCGTGAACAGATTCTCACTGGCTTCCTCTGCTGTACCAAAATTCAGGCTGGCAGTATCATTCGCCTGAATATTTCCCGTTATTACGCTACCCGTGCCGACATTCAGCGCGGTGCCTTGGCCGTTAAAGCGCCAGCGCTCAGCCGAGTACTGTCCGGACAACAGCGAAAGTGTCGATCCCGCACCGGCAGCCACTTCACTGTCAGAAATCAGACCCAAGGTTGCCGTCAGCTTCGCGCCATTCGCCAGCGACAGCGATGAGTGGCTGAAGCTGCTTTTCTGGTTGAGAACGGCATCGGTGGACGCCACCGTCACCGAGCTGTCTGCGCTGTCAATCCCGCCGGTAAAATGCTCATTAATCTTAAGAGTAGAACCGTTATTCAGCTGTACGCGGCCGATGAAACGGCTCCGATCGGCGTCGTTTGTCGCTTTTGACTGCCCGAATGACGGCGTGGTTTTCACACCGTTACCGTCATTGAGATCGATATAGAGATCTTCACTACCCAGCGTCACGGCGGAATGGTCTGCAAAAAGCGTTGTATTGAGGCTGGCATTCCTCGCCAGACTGAAATCAGTATTGTAAAGATTAAGCTGTTTCAGGCTGAACTGGCGGGTCTCCCAGTCACTTTGGGTAAAGGAAACCGGCTGAGTGAGGACAGAATTGTCGCCAAGCGCCTTCAGCTTATCCGCGACAGCCTGAGTACTGACGGCATGTACAACCGGATGCCCCTGAATAAACAGGCGGCCATTATGCTGGGTGAAGTTTCCCTCCGTGTTCATCCCACCATCCATGACAAAGTCGTTCTGCGTTCCGGGCGTCACGGTATTTTTAACATCAACATTACCGGTAAAATGGCCGTGCCAGATGTTGGCAACCGCCGTCGTGGCATCTGGCTTGTTGAAATCCAGGTTAACGGAGGCCTGACTTCCGCTGTTGGTCAGAATCGCCCCATCGTCGGCGCCGTTTAACTGATGGAAGGTGAGGCTGTTACCGTTGATATCGAGCTTACCGCCGCGATAGCCCCATTTGATATTATCGGGATTAACCTGTTTGTCATCGCTTAAAACAACGGTTGGGCGACCGCTTACAATACTGACATTATTAAAGGCCTGAACATTACCATCGCTATCCGGCCGTTGTGCCAGGACGACAGTTCCTTCGCCAACATTCAGCCCTCCGGGGTTGATTCCCGTGCCGTTAACTTTTAATGTCCCGACACCAAGTTTGTGCAGGTTATCGCCCTGAACACCATTAACTTGCCAGTCAACGCTATGATCGCCGTTGATAATGATCCCACCACCTTCCCAGGTCTGAGAGTCGAGTGGTTTGACCGTATAATCGTCATCAAAAGTCAGCGTTCCTGCACCTTGGTTAACGGCATGTTCTAATACAACGGTGCCACCGCCCTGGAAGGTGAGATCTTTACCGCTGTTTAATGAGGTTGGCGCAGTAGGGCCGAAATTGCCATGCATTGACCATGAGGCTGCACCCTGGGTTAATGTGCCAACGCCTGTGTTATCATCATATGACCAGCGAATATCTCCATCATTTTGTTGTGATTTAATGGGAGCATCAGCGTCCTGTTTCATGGTATCAGCCACATCTCCGACAGGGATGATCGTATACCAGTTAGTTTTTCCATTCACACCTGCGTAAGAATTGAGCACGGCAGTGACAACCCATTTATTTTGCTTAGCATCCCAGGCAAAAAGTGGGGAACCACTGTCGCCAGGTGTGCCATAGGTGGAAAGTGGCGTATTTGTTGTATTAGTGACAAAACTCCAGTCAGAAATAAACGGATGATTTACGATCCCCCCGGTTTTATACGAGTATGCCCCTGACAGCTTAGTCAGTTTACCACTCTCATCTTTTACATATTGCGTTCCCGTACCGACCCGATAGAAAACGGGGAACCGCTCCTGATTCTGATATGTGCCTTTGGCCGTTCCCGCGTCAGTCATATCCAGAGCGCTAACCTCTGTCACAATTTTGTTTAGTCGGGGGGTATGGAAGTCTCGCTTGTGGTTATTTCTGTCAACCAGGGTGTAGGTAGTGTCGTCGTTGTAACCAAACTTCACCTTTTTATAGCCCACATTGTGCTTAACGCTGACGATATATTGTGGCGCAACTAATGTAGCAACCCCAGTCCTGTCATTAGAACTGAAATCTATCATGGGCGCTTTATTTAACGTGGTGACGACATTTCCATTTTTATCATATAGCGGGATGTTTTCTGCATCTGGTTTAAACGAGCCTTTATTTTCAGCGAAATCGCGATATGTTTGATAATTAACCCCACTGCTGACAACAGAAGCATTTGATGCAGCAGAACATAATATCCCCAACATACTCACTAGCAGTACGCTTATTGATACTCGTGGAGTGATGTTCTTCCTTATACCTTCACTGACTTCTGAAACGACAACCACCTCACCTTTACTGTTCTTTTTTATCGCGTAAATCTTATTCACGTTTCCCCCAGTCACTATCCGCTTAAATAAATGACATTTAAATGAAAATCAGATCCAGTCAATAAAAAAAAGCGTCCTTTTATTTTTTTATCCTGAAAGAGCATTGTAATGAGGAATTTATTGCCACCTTTTTCTATTTTTATCAGCTCTATTGAAAATAAAAGAGTTAGTTATAAAAATTGAAACAATACAATTAACCGAATCGCAAATAAAAAAACCGATAAAAAAGTAATGATTGCTATTTTTTGGTTTGCCAGCGAGTTTTTAGAGCAATATATTCCGTCTCGCTCATTAAGATTGTTATGAGCTGAATTATGAATTAAGCCTATTAATGGAGTATAAAATGAAAAAGCTGATTTTAGGTTCGGCAATTGTGGCAGTTCTGGGTGTAGCGTCTAGTGCTATGGCTGCGCCAAACACCGGTACTGTAAACTTTACGGGGGGTGTTTCGAGCGCGACTTGTAATATTGATCTTAAAGATTCTACTGGTAGCGATATTTCAACAGTTGATTTAGGGACAATTGCAACAAATGCTACTGCCGGAACAGTCGTAAACTTCAAATTGATCCCTAAAGAACAAGATTGCCTCACTAAGACTGCTGCGACTATTTCTTGGAGCTCACCAACTTTGAATGCAATGGGTATGAGCAATAGCGTAGCTGATGGTACTAATGCGGTTATGCTTCTGACGGCTTCAAATTCTGGTGCTAAAGATAAATCTGTTAAACAAGGGAACACCACTTTTGATTATAACGTAACGGGTGGTATCAAGTCATTTGATTATGCTGCTGCACTTGCTAAACCGAATGCAAGCACAGCATTTACTGCGGGTGCCTTCAGCGCAGCTGCTACTTACTCAATTGTTTATAAATAATCGCTGTTAACTCTAAGAAGGGAGCATCGTGCTTTCTTGCCTGCTCCCTATTACTTATTAAATTTTATGACTGGTGGCAAGAATAAATGAAAAAAGGGATGGTTTTGTTTTTAATTATTTTTCATTTAGTTCAAAAATATGCTCTTGCCGAGGAGTTTAATTACAGTTTCATTCGTGGTGGAAGCAAACAGATACCTGAGATACTCAATAACATCGACAAAAACGCTTCTGGTAAATACTTCGTCGATATAATATTTAATAAATCAAAAGTTGCTGCCTCCGTTGAGTTAAATATTAATGAAAAAGATTCTGAATATATTTGCCTGTCAGAGGAATGGCTAGAAAATTCAGGAATTCACATTAACAAAGAATTTTATAAGACTTTTTTTAATGCTAGCCAAGAGTGCTATTATATTGGAAAAGAAAAAAATAGCCAAGTGAAACTGGATCCTTCCTTGCAGGAGTTGTCAATCGATATGCCTCAGGCTGGCTTTATCGATTCAAAAAAGGAAGGCGGTACCTGGGATTATGGCAGTACCGGTTTCAAACTCGCCTATGATCTTAATACGTCAAAATCGACTGACCAGGATCGGACAACATACGGTAATATCGAAGGCCAGATTAATATCGGCGAATGGGTCCTGCTGGGCAGGGGGTATGTATATCAGGGAGAAAAGTTTGAGAGCAATAACCTGCTGTTAACACATGCGATAAAATCGATTAAATCAGATATTCTTATCGGTAAAACCCAGTCCTACAATACGCTGAACGATGGTTTTACCTTTTATGGCGCGCAGTTAAAGTCCAATCAGGATATGTATCCCTGGGACTCGCAGTCTTATGCTCCGGTCATTAATGGTATTGCCAGAACACATGCCCGTGTCACAGTCGAACAAGGTGGATACACATTAAAGTCGTTCGTGGTTCCACCGGGTCCTTTTGTGATTAACGATCTGACCGGTGTATATTCTGGCGACATTATCTTAAAAATTTATGAAGAGGATGGTTCAGTAAAAGAACAGCGATTCCCCGTCGCCGTGCTGCCAAATTTATTGAAACCCGGAAATTATAATTACAATATCGCGGTGGGGAGTAAAGTTGACCAATACAGTGACAAGCGTGATGATGACAGCTTATTCGCGCAAATGACTTATGATTACGGTTTTGAGCCCTTTACGCTCAATACCTCTGCACTGGTCGATAAAAACTATAACAACATTGGTCTGGGTCTGATCCGCTCTTTCGGCTGGTTTGGCGCCGTGGCAATGAGTGGCAATCTGTCACAGGCAAAATACCATAATGGTAAAGCCATGAACGGCTTTAGCGCATCGGTGAAATATGCCCGCGCCTTAGGGGAAAACGCAAATTTACAGTTGATTGGTTATCGTTTTAACTCAGAAAACTATATTGATTACACGGATTTTAACTATCGCTATTACAGCCTGTTAAACAACAGGCCTAAACAGCGATATGAATCGATTATCACCTATCAGCTTCCGGAAATGAATGTGTTCTTCAACATGTCGGCATGGAAGGAAGACTATTGGGACAGTTCCAGTGAGGTAGGTGCAAACCTGAATCTCAATAAGAGCTTTAATAATATTTCTGTCTCTCTGAATGCCGGGTATTCCCGACTGCAGGGGATGGAAAACGATTATAACACCGGTATTTCACTGAGCGTGCCCTTTAGCGTGTTTGATAAATCGCACTATAGCTTCTCTGGCATAAATTACGATCGCCGTAATGGTACGAATTTCAATACCGGTGTTTCGGGAAGCATTAATTCTCGCCTGAGTTATAACGCATCCATCAGTCAGTCACGCAACACCACGGGAAGCGCGATTTCAGCTTCTTATCTGTTTGATGAGGTTCAAACCTCGGCCAGCTATTCGCAAATGGGGAGCACGTCCAGCTCTTCCTTCCAGGTTGGCGGAAGTATTATCGGACTGCCAGATGCAGGTATTCTTTTTACGCCAGTGAAAAATGATGAAATTGCCGTTGTACAAATGGAAGATGTTCCAGGCGTCAGATTTAATGGTTCCATGCCTGGCGATAAAAAAGGGCGCGCTGTCATACCGTTAACCGCGTATAACAATAATACCATCACCGTCAATGCGGATAACTTGCCACAGAGCGTTGAGTTAACAGAAAACGCAATCAATGTGACGCCGACGGAAAACGCGATTATCTATAAGAAAGTGAAATACAGAAAAATTAACACGTATATCGTAAAAGTCATCAGCAGTAATGGTTTTGTTATTCCAATGGGAAGCATCGCTAAAAATGCAGAAAATCAGGAAATTGGTTACGTCAACAACGGCGGGATTCTGTTAATGAATCTTGAAGATAAAGATGAAGGGATCATTTCTGTTGGTGATTGCAAATTCGATTCACGATCGCTGCAGAAAGATATGGGTAAAGTACAGGAGATTAAGTGTGGCTAAGAACAATACACTGAGAAAGTTTTTCATTTCTGCATCACTGTTGTTATTTACAGCATCAAGTCATGCGGCATTTGCCCTTAACAGCACACGTTATGTGTTTGATGAAAAAAGAGAGAATATCTCTGTACAGGTTGATAACCAGTCCACTCAGGAATATGGCGGACAGATATGGATTGAAAACCAGGACCAAGACGACAAGAACGTCTATTTTGTACCCAGCCCGACGTTCTTTAAAGTGGTCGATCAGCACAAACAGATCCTGCGTATCCTGAAAATTAATGATGCGCTACCAAAAGATAAAGAATCTCTCTTTTGGATAAACGTACAGGAGATTCCGAAGGCACCAAAAGATGGCGCAAATGCATTGTCTATCGCCCTTCACACTCAGGTGAAAATGATATATCGACCTGATATATTGAAGGACAAAAGAGAAAATGCAGAAAAGAACATTAAACTTATTAATGATGAAAGCAGTACGGTGTTGTTCAATGACTCTCCATATTATTTTGCGGTAATCAATGTTAAGCAAAATGGAAAAACTGTAAATCTGGAAGATGATGTTAAAAATAAAATAGCTGTATTTTCTCCTTTTGAGAAAATATCACTCAACAAAAAACTAACTGGAAATATTAGTTTCGTTGCTTTTGATGATTACGGTGTTGATAGAGAATATAATATTTCTCAACATTAATTAGTAGATGGGATATCTATATGCTTAAATTTTTTATATCTCTCCTGATACCATTTTCATTATTGATACATCCTGCCAGTGCAAAAAATTGTGGGACAGGACTCGGCATCGTATGGAATTTAGGAAGTGCAGGTTCAGAATATTTAGCATCAGGTTATTATACCTCCGTGGATAGTTACTATGCAGGGGAGCTTATAGCTACCATTAATGGTGATATGTATTGTGACGCCGATTACATGGATGGAGTTACAGGGATTAGCCGAATGATAATGAGGTTAAATGATGGGCTACAATGTAAGGATAGTAGTACCATCTCAATAGATGGAGTGACCGGCGCGGAATGGAAATTAACTGGAATGGTCTGCGAGAATAATAAGATACGCTCGACGACGACAAAGAGTACACCTTGGGATCAAAAAGCTAAGTGGCCTAATGGAACAACCATTGGATCAGCTAAATTACTCATAGGTTCAGCATATTGGAAAAACTATCATGTAGATGATCAGCGAAGTGTAATGATACCCTCTCCAAGTTTCGGGTTGGGAGTTTTAGACAATAGCCCAACTATCAATGTTGGTTCCGTTATTGAAAAGGGGAGACAAATGAATATATATAATCAAGGTACCTGTACGATGTCTTTATCTACTGAGAACTTAAACTTTGGACGCTTATCCCCGCCAGATATTAATAACGGAAATATTAAAAAGGATTTCTACTTAGATTATTCCTGTAAAAATAAAGGTGCAGTAAATGGTGTATATATCAAGTATGAACCAGAACACACAATAGATGCTTCCCAAGGCACGTTTAGTGCCAAAGACAAGAGTGGGAATAATTTAATTTTTAAAATAAGCACACCTTCTTATTCCAATCGCACTATTCCTCTTAACACATTATGGCCAATGGTTTCCCCATCGGCCTCAGATACATCTGGTAGAGTCTATTATGACGTACAAGTTATGCCTTCTACGCCACTACCTTCCGGTGCTGTATCTACTTATTTAAATGTTTCTCTTGTTTATAGATAATTGGTGGCTGTATGCAAAGGTGGTGTTTATATCTGTTCTTGATAATGCTCCCTTGTTGTAAAGGATTTGCAGTAACAATACCGAAGAAAGTAACTATTAATGCAGAAATAGCATTAAATACATGCGCGGTAACACTATCACCTGCAAATATTAATTTTCAGCAAGTGAGTGTAAGCCAACTTGAAAACAACGCAACTACACCACAGACAGTTGATTTGAATATTGCTTGCAGTTGGCCCGCAACCGGGATCTCACTAAAATTCTCGCCTGCTGCTGGCGTTTCCAAGAGCAGCACTAACCTGATGAATACGGGGTTATCCGGTGTTGGGCTTGCGTTGTCATGGAAAGATCCAGCCGGCACAGATTTTAAGTCGCTAGAATTAAATAAGCCTTTTGCGCTCCCAACTGCATCAAGTAACAAAAATGAAACGCTTGGTCAGTTTCAGCTGTTGCCTAAACAAATTCCGGGTGAAACGCTCCAGGCAGGGAATATTTCCACCAGTCTGACTGTCGAGGTGACCTATGATTGACAGGAGATGTCTTTTTTTCCCATTGCTGGCGGGACTGTTAAGCTCATTAACGGCGTTTAATAACCAGGCCGCACAAAAGGCAAGCGTAAGTCTCCCCATTGCAATGCAGGTCACTAATCCTCAGTGCCAAATCAATAAAGGGCTTGGCCTGCCTGAAACCGTGCAACTTCCGCTGATCACAACTTCAGGTGCCTTATTAGGTGATAGTAACGTTGAAGTTCCCATTGTGATTGACTGTGCCAGTGATATCACCAAATTTGAAGTTACCCTGGCAGGGGGCAGTAATTCGAAACTCAGCACGTCAAATAATAAGGTTGATATCACCTTGTCATGGAAGAAAGGTGGAGGAGCCGTAGAATTCGGGAAGCCGGTCGAGCTGAGTAAAGCACCGTTTCTTGTGAGCCAAAAGCAATTTGATGGCTCCTTATTGGCCAGAGTGTCTCCACATACAGGGACCATACCGGCAGGTAATTACACAGCCAGTTTACCGGTGACGTTTACTTATTATTGAGATAGCATAACACAAGCTGGGGAAATTCCCCGGCTTGTTAATCAATTAATCAAACACGCCATTGATAATTGCGGTCACTACTGAGGTGCTCAGTGCAATAAGAACGAAATCATTCCTTACTATTTTCCATTCATAGCCAGGATAATAAGTCCGTTGCCCCAACATCGATGCCGGAACCGTTTTTTTCGCAATGCCTGGTGGTAAGGAGCCACACCCCTTCAGGCCATAATTCACCGCCAAATGTCGGGCAGCCGAAAAACTGATATCAGAATCGACATGATCCGGTTTGCCATATTTTTTACGGTGATCGGATGATGCGTTATTTTTCTGACCCGCATTGCCTTTCTGCGCATTCCCTTTATTTCCGTGATTATCACTATTATTGCCATGGTTGCCACTATTACCATTGCCGTTCCCATTGCCTGGATTCGCCAGTGCCGGGGTGGCAAAGAGCGAAAGAGAATTTAGGATTGCCAGTACAACTTTTAAACCATGCCGTGTACCTATGCCCTGTTCATCACCCGTGCTGAGTGGCAGGTGCAGCGCTGAATCATCCAGTTTTCGGGTCGCCACCAGCAACACCCGGAATCCTTGCGCGTTGTAATCTTTCGTTTTCGCCAGCAGTAACTCACGACGGTTTCATTCAGCGCGACCACCTTGTCACCATCAGCATCTCTTCCACTGCGCCTTTGCAAATCAGACTATTATCACCGTTACGTACATCCTCTACCGACGCAGATACTAGGGTTATTTCTCTTTTTTTATCAGGTATTACAGGGGTTTTGTTGACTTCAAGGGAGCTCAGGAGAGGCATTTTGGCGGAAGATCACAGGAGTCGAACCTGCCCGGGAACGCTGGCGTCCCCAACTGGATTTGAAGTCCAGCCACCTCACCGGAGATGACGATCTTCCGCGCCTCGATTGCTACATGGAGGCGGGGCGCATTATAGCTACTTCCAAACGTTTCCACACCCCCTCACTCACTTTTTTAACTTCCGTTTCTCTATACCATGACCAGTTTCAAATAAATCCCCGCAAAATCCATTACTTACACTTAGACACATTTTTAGACGCTACGCTGATCACAGAAAACAAGAATCGTAATTTGATAACGAGATATCGGAATACCCGCGCTCACAGGGATGGTTTACAAGAACTGTAACCGGTATCAGGGCGTGTGAAAGTGCTAACAAGGATGCGTAATGAAAAGTGAAATTCTGTCTGTTAAAGAGAAGATTGGCTACGGAATGGGCGATGCGGCTAGCCACATTATCTTCGATAACGTCATGTTATATATGATGTTCTTCTATACCGATATTTTTGGTATCCCAGCCGGATTTGTCGGCACCATGTTCTTACTGGCCCGCGCGCTGGATGCCATCTCAGACCCTTGCATGGGGCTGCTGGCCGACCGTACCCGTTCGCGCTGGGGGAAATTCCGTCCGTGGGTGCTGTTCGGCGCACTGCCGTTTGGTCTGGTTTGCGTGCTGGCCTACAGCACGCCGGATCTCAGCCTGAACGGCAAAATGATTTATGCCGCAATCACCTACACGCTGCTGACCCTGCTTTATACCGTGGTCAATATTCCCTACTGCGCGCTGGGCGGCGTGATCACTAATGACCCAACGCAGCGTATCTCCCTGCAATCATGGCGCTTTGTGCTGGCGACGGCGGGCGGCATGCTCTCCACCGTGCTGATGATGCCGCTGGTGAATCTGATTGGTGGCGAGGATAAAGCGTTCGGCTTTCAAGGTGGGATTGCGGTGCTCTCCGTGGTGGCGTTCCTGATGCTGGCGTTCTGCTTCTTCACTACCAAAGAACGCGTGGAAGCGCCGCCGAGCACCACCTCTATGCGTGAAGACCTGCGCGACATCTGGCAAAACGACCAATGGCGCATCGTCGGCCTGCTGACCATCCTCAATATTCTGGCCGTCTGCGTTCGTGGCGGGGCGATGATGTATTACGTCACCTGGATTTTGGGTAAGCCGGAGGTGTTTGTCGCCTTTCTCACCGCCTATTGCGTCGGCAACCTGATCGGCTCTGCGCTGGCAAAACCGCTGACCGACTGGAAATGCAAAGTCAGCGTCTTCTGGTGGACCAACGCTGCGCTGGCGGTAGCGAGCCTGGCGATGTTCTTTGTGCCGATGCACGCCAGCATCACCATGTTTATCTTTATTTTTGTCATTGGTGTACTGCACCAGCTCGTTACGCCAATCCAGTGGGTAATGATGTCCGACACCGTTGATTACGGCGAATGGTGCAACGGTAAACGCCTGACGGGGATCAGCTTTGCGGGCACGTTGTTCGTGCTCAAGCTGGGTCTGGCGCTCGGCGGGGCGCTGATCGGCTGGATGCTGGCGGGCGGGGGCTACGACGCCGCCGCGAAAACCCAGAACAGCGCCACCATTAGCATCATCATCGCCCTGTTCACCATTGTCCCGGCGATTTGTTACCTGCTGAGTGCCGTGATTGCCAAACGCTTCTATACCCTGAAAACGCCGTATCTGACGGAAATTATGAGTCAGTTGGCTCAGGGCGCGCGCCGCAACCAGCAGGATTTCACGACGAAAGAATTACAGAACTAAGGAACTGACGATGAAAATTAGCGATGGTAACTGGCTGACCCAACCTGGCCTGAATTTAATACACCCAATTCAGGTGTTCGACGTTGAACAGCAGGGTAACGAGATGATTGTCTACGTTGCGCCGCGCGACGTGCGTGAACGTACCTGGCAACTGGATACCCCACTCTTCACCTTACGCTTTTTCTCGCCGCAGGAAGGGGTGGTGGGCGTACGTATGGAGCACTTCCAGGGCGCGCTGGATACCGGCCCACATTACCCGTTGAATGTGTTGCAGGACGTCAATGTTGAGATGCGAAACACCGCTGAATTTGCCGAACTGAAGAGCGGCAATCTGAGCGTTCGGGTGACCAAAGGCGAGTTCTGGTCGCTGGATTTCCTGCGTAATGGTGAACGTATTACCGGCAGTCAGCTAAAGAATAGCGGTTACGTGCAGGATACCCACAGCGGGCGTAATTATATGTTTGAGCGTCTGGATTTGGGCGTGGGGGAAACGGTGTACGGGCTGGGCGAGCGTTTTACCGCGTTGGTACGTAACGGCCAGACGGTGGAAACCTGGAACCGCGATGGGGGCACCAGTACCGAGCAGTCTTACAAGAACATCCCGTTTTATCTCACCAACCGCGGCTACGGCGTGCTGGTGAACCATCCGCAGTGCGTGTCGTTTGAAATCGGCTCTGAGAAAGTGTCGAAAGTGCAGTTCAGCGTTGAAAGCGAGTATCTGGAATATTTCGTCATCGACGGCCCAACGCCGAAGGCGGTGCTGGATCGCTATACCCGCTTTACCGGCCGTCCGGCGTTGCCGCCAGCCTGGTCGTTCGGTCTGTGGCTGACCACGTCATTCACCACCAATTACGACGAAGCGACGGTGAACAGCTTTATCGACGGCATGGCCGAGCGCAATCTGCCACTGCACGTCTTTCACTTCGACTGTTTCTGGATGAAGGCCTTCCAGTGGTGCGACTTTGAGTGGGACCCGGTGACCTTCCCGGATCCGGAAGGTATGATCCGCCGCCTGAAAGAGAAAGGGCTGAAGGTGTGCGTATGGATAAACCCCTACATCGGTCAGAAATCCCCGCTGTTCAATGAACTGAAAGCGAAAGGGTATCTGCTCAAGCGCCCGGACGGTTCCCTGTGGCAATGGGATAAATGGCAGCCGGGCCTGGCGATTTATGACTTCACTAATCCACAAGCCTGCGAGTGGTATGCCAACAAGCTGAAAGGTCTGGTGGATATCGGCGTTGACTGCTTCAAAACTGACTTTGGCGAACGCATCCCCACGGATGTGCAGTGGTTTGACGGTGCCGATCCGCAGAAGATGCACAACCATTATGCGTACATCTACAACGAACTGGTGTGGAACGTGCTGAAAGAAACCGTCGGTGAAGAAGAGGCGGTGCTGTTCGCCCGTTCGGCCTCCGTGGGCGCACAGCAGTTTCCGGTGCACTGGGGCGGCGACTGCTACGCCAACTATGAATCGATGGCGGAAAGCCTGCGCGGTGGCTTGTCTATTGGCCTGTCCGGCTTTGGCTTCTGGAGCCACGATATCGGCGGCTTTGAGAATACCGCTCCGGCGCACGTCTACAAGCGCTGGTGTGCGTTTGGGCTGCTCTCCAGCCACAGCCGCCTGCATGGCAGTAAATCCTACCGTGTGCCATGGGCGTACGATGACGAATCCTGCGATGTGGTGCGCTACTTCACCGAACAGAAATGCCGCATGATGCCGTACCTGTATCGTGAAGCAGCGCGCGCTAATGCGCAGGGCACCCCGATGATGCGCGCGATGATGCTGGAGTTCCCGGACGATCCGGCGTGTGATTATCTCGACCGCCAGTACATGCTGGGCGATAGCGTGATGGTCGCGCCGGTGTTTAGCGAGGCGGGCGATGTGCAGTTCTACCTGCCGGAAGGACGCTGGACGCATCTGTGGCGTAATGATGAGGTGTCCGGCAGCCGCTGGCATAAGCAGCAGCATGACTTCCTGAGTCTGCCGGTTTATGTGCGTGACAATACCCTGCTGGCGCTGGGCAGCAATAACCAGAAGCCGGACTACGCCTGGCATGAAGGAACCGCGTTCCAGCTGTTCCATCTGCAGGAGGGGCGGGAAGCGGTGTGTGAAGTTCCGGCTGCTGACGGCTCGGTTATCTTCACGCTGAAGGCGACGCGTGTAGGTAATACCATCACTGTGAAAGGGAATGGTGAGGCACGTAACTGGACGTTGTGCCTGCGAAATATTCAGAAAATTGGCGGCATTAAATGCGGGTCGCATATGGGCAGCGAGCTGGGTGTAGTTATTACTCCACAGGGCAGTGAGCTGACGATTACCTTGTAAGCATGTGTCGACGTGGTGCCGGATGCGTCTTATCCGGCCCACGCCGCGAGCAGCGTTCCAGATCTAAAAATCAAAAACATCCCGACTTAAATTTTTACCTCCCCATATTTGCGAGCGCTATCACTCTAATTCCCGCGAAAAATGTGATCTGCGCCGTAAATATCTCACTATTTCCTCTTTTTGTCTTATTTCTGTCCGGAATACAGGACACGATTTAGTATTGTTGGCGCATCGTAGTCCTCTTATATTTATCATCACGGATTACACGTGGAGCATAAACGCTTCTTTATAACCTAAATAATTCGAGTTGCAGGAAGGCGGCGACGCAGCGAATCCCCTGAGCGTACATAAGTACGTGACAGGGGTGAGCGAGGAAAGCCAACGCACATGCAGCTTGAAGTATGACGGGTATAGATATTTAATCTGGTATGTAATAAGGGTAAATAATGCAAATGATTACCTCGCGACAAAACAGATTATTAAAGTTTCTTCTGTCCCGGAAGGAATATGTTACGCTGCTAAAAATTGCCGAGTATTTATCTGTTTCAGAGAAGACCGTCCAGCGCGATCTGCGGTTACTGGAACAATGGTTATCGGAATGGAAAATATCCATCGATAAACGTGCCGGTGCGGGCGTGATATTAAGTGCCGATAACATTACTGACCTTTTATATCTGGATCAGTTATTAGGGTCGGAGGGTGATGATGCTGACGGCATGATGAATAATTCACGGCGGGTTAAGATAGCCTCGCAATTATTAAGTGAAACGCCGCATGAAACATCGATCAATAAATTATCCGAACGTTATTTTATTAGTAGTGCATCGATTGTTAACGATCTGAAAGTAATTGAATCCTGGATTACCCCGCTGGGCCTGTCGCTGATTCGCAGCCAGAGTGGTACACACATTGAAGGCAGCGAGAGCGGCGTGCGCCAGGCGATGGCGTCGCTGATTAACGGTGTGATTAACCATAATGAACCTGGAAGCGTGATTTATTCACGACTTGATCCGGGCAGTTATAAAGCGTTAGTGCATTACTTCGGCGAAGAAGACGTTTTATTTGTCCAGACGCTGTTGCAGGAAATGGAGAACGATCTGTGCTGGTCGCTGGGCGAGCCTTATTACGTCAATATCTTTACTCATATTCTGATCATGATGTACCGCATTACGCGGGGCAATGCGCTACCGAGAAAAGAAGAAAGCATCACGTCATGTGATGAGAACATCTTTTCCATTGCCAGTCGCATGATTCAGCATATCGAAAAACGCATTGCCCACCCGCTGCCGGAAGACGAAGTCTGGTTTATTTATCAATATATTATCTCCTCCGGTATGGTGATTGAAGAGCATAACGATTTGAGCGTAATTGGCCATATGCACTCCAGCGACGAAGCACGCTTGATCACCCATCGGCTGATTGCCACCTTCGCCGAAATGGTTGACTGCGATCTTAGCCAGGACACTGCGCTGTATGACGGATTGCTGATCCATATTAAGCCGCTGATTAACCGCCTCAACTACCAGATCCGCATTCGTAATCCGCTGCTGGAGGACATTAAAGGCGAGTTGCAGGACGTCTGGCGTCTGACTCAGTGCGCGGTGAATCGGGTGTTTAGCGGCTGGGGCGAACGGGCCGTGTCGGATGATGAGGTGGGATATTTAACCGTGCATTTTCAGGCCGCGATGGAGCGTCAGATAGCGCGTAAACGTGTGCTGCTGGTTTGCTCAACCGGTATCGGCACCTCTCACTTACTCAAAAGCCGCATTCTGCGCGCCTTTCCGGACTGGACCATCGTCGGCGTGGTGTCGGCAGGCAGCTTGCCCTCCGTCCTGACGGACGATATTGAACTGGTGGTATCGACGATCAATTTACCTGCCGTTGCCATGCCGGTCGTGTATGTCACCGCCTTCTTCAATGATGCGGATATTAAGCGGGTAACAGAAACGGTTATTACGGAAAAATTACATCGGGCGACGTCGCTGGTCGTTGAAAATTAATGTCTGAACTCCATGAGGTATGATTTATGGACATCACGAAAATACTCAATACAAATCGCGTTATTTTGGATATGAAGGCCACAAACAAAACGGAGGTTATTGAGGAACTGACGGATATTCTGCAAAAAGATGGGGCAATTAGCTGCCGGGAAACGTTTATTCAGGATGTCTGGCAGCGTGAATCAGAAGGCTCGACCGGATTCGAAAATCATATTGCGATTCCGCACGGGAAATCCTCGGCGGTGGTCAATACCACGCTGGCGATTGGGCGTACCCGCCAGGATATTCCCTGGGAAACCCTGGACGGCAGCAACGTGCGCTGCATCATTCTGTTTGCCGTACGCCTTGAAGATCAAAACACCACCCATATTCGTCTGCTTTCGCAGGTTGCCGGCGCGTTGGCGGATGACGACATTATTGAACAACTTTTAGTCGAAAGCAGTCCACAGAAAATTATTGAGCTTTTTAGCCAATATGCTGAATCCAATGTCTGCTAAATAATACGTGGAGCATGTTATGAATATTGTTTGTGTTGCCGCCTGTACGGCGGGTATTGCGCACACCTATATTGCCCGTGAGAAGTTAATTAAAGGTGCTAAAGCGCTTGGTCATAATATAAGAGTCGAAACCCAGGGGACTATCGGCACGGAAAACGAACTGCTGACAGAGGACATTTCTGCTGCTGATGTCGTGATTCTTGCTGTGGATGTGAAAATAAAAGGGGAGGAACGATTTTTAAATAAACGTATTGTGCGAGTAAAAACTGAAATCGTCATAAAATCGCCCATTCAGTTTCTTGAAAAGGTCGAAAAATCATTAGTTAATAATAACCAGTAGCGATCCCCATTCTGGAGGGATTTCACATGAGTGAAAATAAAATTCCGCTATCTCAGGAAATAAAAAGACATTTATTAACGGGGATTTCGTGGATGATCCCGTTAATTGTTGCCGCCGGGATCTGTATTGCTCTCGGGCAAATACTTGGCGGTACTAACGTGGGTGAAAAAACAGGAACCATACCCTGGATGCTCAACCAGATTGGCGGCTGGGGGATGGGGTTAATCGTACCGCTGATTAGCGCGGCGATTGCGTACTCTATTGCTGACCGCCCCGGATTCGCACCGGGTCTGATTGTCGGCTTTGTCTGCGGTGAAATTCATACCGGTTTTATCGGCGGGATGCTGGGCGGTTTTCTGGTCGGTTATACCGTCCTGCTGCTCAAGCGCTATATCCGTTTGCCGCAGTCGATGCAGGGGTTGATGCCCATCATGGTGTTGCCGGTACTGAGTACCGTCATTGGCGGCCTGTTGATGATGACGCTCATTGGCAAACCGATAGCCTGGCTGCAGGACGCGTTGATTCATCTGCTGGAGTCCATGCAGGGCGGGTCACGCTTTTTAATGGGGGCCATCCTTGGCGCAATGGCGACATTCGACTTTGGCGGACCGGTGAATAAAACCATGTCGCTATTTGCTGACGGCATGTTGGTCAGCGGCGTGTACGGTCCGGAAGCGGTGAAGTTTGTCGGTTCGATAATCCCTCCGTTCGGCATTACGCTCTCCTTTTTGCTGACGCGTCACAAGTACACCCGCGCGGAGCGTGAGGCGCTGAAAGCGGCATTCCCGATGGGGATCTGCATGATTACCGAAGGGGTCATTCCCATTGCGGCGCGCGACCTGCTGCGCGTGGTGGGGTCCTGCGTAGTGGCCTCGGCGATAGCGGGCGGTCTGATTATGGTGTGGGGCGTCGAAAGCCCGGTACCGCACGGCGGCATGTTCGTGGTCCCGCTCTTTACGCATCCGCTGCTGTTTTGCCTGGCGCTGGGGATCGGCACGGTGATTTGCGGCGTCATGCTGTCGTTGTGGAAGAAACCGGTGACCGAACGTGACGAAGAGTTTGATGAACTTAGCGATCAAAAGCTGAAAGACGAAGAGATCACCTTCACCCTGGAATAACCGGAGGCCGTATGTTTGCCGATATGAAAAGCATGGTGACGAAAGCCTGGCGCGAGCAGTACGCGCTGCTGGCCATCAACTGTATGAACCTGGAAAGCGCCCGTGCGGCGGTGCGGGTGGCTGAGAAACACCGTGCGCCCATCATTCTGAATCTGTATCAGGGGCATCTGGGCCATTTTCCTGCACCGATAGCGGTGGCGGTCGTCAAAACGCTGGCAGAGGAAGCGTCGGTACCGGTCGCGCTGGCGCTGGATCATGGAAAGGACCCAGTGCGCATTCGCCAGGCTTTTCGCGCCGGATTCAGCGGGTTAATGATCGATGCCTCCGCCTTTGCGCTGGAGGAGAACATTCGCCAGACCCGGGCGGTGGTTGAGCTCGCGACCAGCGTTTCTTTGTGCGTGGAAGGTGAGCTGGGGCATCTGGCCGACGCCCCGCGCTATGATCACGCAGCTAACGCTGATTTGATGACCCAGGCCGCCGATGTGGAGCCCTTTATCCAACAGACCGGTATCGATTTACTGGCGGTCTCGGTCGGCACGGCACATGGCATGTACGCGCCCGGTGTCATACCCGCCATTGATTTCCAGCGACTGGAGGAAATTGCCCGTTTATCAACGGTGCCGCTGGCGCTGCATGGCGGCAGCGGGACGCCATTTGACCAGCTACAGCGCTGCCCGACGTTTGGCGTCGCCAAGATAAACGTTGGCGCGGCGGTTTTCGAAGCCGGAAAGGCTGCACTACTGCATACCCTGTGTCGCGACACATCCGGTGAACTCGTTGATGCCCTGGCCCTGATGGAGCAGGCCTGCGAGGAAGCCATTATTCCGTACCTGCAGGCCAGCGGCGCTATCGACAAAGCCTGATTCATTTTCTGTAACGCCTTCTATGCCTCTGCGACGACGCACTGGCAGGGCTTTCTACACCCTGAAACTGGAGAATTAACATGTTAGTTTCGATGAAAGAATTACTGCAACCTACCCGTCAGCACGGTTTCGCCATCGGCGCATTCAACGTGGCGGACAGCTGCTTTGTACGTGCAGTAGTGGAAGAAGCGGAAGCAACCAATACCCCGGCGATTATCTCCATTCACCCCAGCGAACATGATTTTGTAGGCGATGCGTTTTTTAGCTACGTCCGTGATATCACTCTGCGCAGCCCGGTTCCCTTTACTCTGCATCTGGACCACGGCGCTTCGGTCGAGCATGTCCTGCGGGCGATTCAGTGTGGGTTTACCTCGGTGATGATTGATGGCTCGCTGTTGCCGTATGAAGAGAACGTGGCTCTGACCCGCGAAGTGGTCAAGCTGGCGCATGCGGTAGGCGTTTCGGTGGAGGGGGAACTGGGTACGATTGGTCAAACCGGGACGTCAGTGGAAGGCGGTGTATCGAAGGTCACTTATACCGATCCTGATCAGGCAGAGGATTTTATCGCCCGTACCGGCGCGGACACGCTGGCGGTGGCGATTGGAACCGCACACGGCATCTACCCGAAAGGGATGCAGCCAGAGCTGCAAATGCACATCCTGCGCGAGATTGCCGGGCGAGTGGACATTCCGCTGGTGCTGCATGGAGGTTCCGCGAACCCGGATGCGGAAATTGCCGAATCCGTTACGCTGGGCGTTGGCAAAATCAACATTTCCAGCGATATGAAATACGCTTACTTCCAGAAAGTCCGCGAAATCCTGGCGAAAGAAACCTGGTGGGACCCGAACGTTATTTACCCGGAAGCCATTAGCGCCGCGCGAGATGTGATCCGTCACAAAATGAAACTGTTCGGCTCAACCGGCAAAGCGTCACTTTACTAACAGCATACAGGCGGGGTGACCCGCCTTTTTCGCAACAAGGAAAAGTGGAATGAAGCGTTCACACATTAATTATGCCGTCGATAAAGCGCATGCCATCGCCGAGACTTTTCGGGTTTGCCTGCCTGACTTTGCGTATTTTACGGCTGATGCCTGGCGGCAACAGGATCACACTCTGTGGCGTGAAGTGCTCGATCTCCAACTGGGCTGGGATATAACCGACTTTGGGCGCGGAGATTTTGCGCAAACGGGGCTGACGTTACTGACGTTGCGCAATGGTCAGTTAGGGTCAGCCAGCTACCCCAAACCGTACGCCGAAAAGATGCTGCAGATTCAGCAGGATCAGCAGACGCCATGGCATTTTCATCGCCATAAAATGGAAGATATCGTTAACCGCGGCGGCGGTGATTTATGTATGCAGTTGGCGTGGGCTACGCCTGATGGCGGGTATGATGCCCGGCGCATTGTTGAGGTTAGCGTCGATGGTCAGCGGCGTTCCGTTGACGCTGGCGAGACGCTGGTATTGAAACCGGGGCAGGGGGTATGCCTGCCGCCGCGGTTGTATCATCGCTTTTGGGCGGAGAAAGCGTTCGTGCTGGGCTGGGAGATCTCGATGGTCAATGACGACCTGCATGACAATCACTTCCTTGAGCCAGGCGGTCGCTTCCCGGCGATAGAAGAGGATGAGCCGGTGAAGTGGCTGTTGTGCAGTGAATATGCGCGCTTACAGCGATAAACGGCGACCCGGTCGGCAAATCGCCGCCGGGCCGTCAGATTTTACTGCGCAGCGGGTGGGGCGGTAACTTCACTACCGGATACCACGCCCGCCTGCATGGTTTGCGTTACCTGCTGTTTCTCCACGTTCACCGCATGCAACTGGCCGCTGACCGTTGGCTTGAGTGGCGCATCGGCTTGAATATTGCCGCTGGCGGTAAGCTGGATGTTACCGTCGCCGGAAAGCGGCAGTGCGGGCCATCCCCACTGCTGCAGAATCGTCATTGGCACGCCGCGCCCGTTCAGGCTGACCTGAGTTTGACGCTGAGGCAACTGTGAAATACTGGCAGTGGCCTCCAGCAACCCTTTTTCCGTATAGGCGCTTAGTTCGCTGATATTGATGGTGCTGCTGTTCGCCGTCAGCGCCAGCGAAGGACGACGCACGTCGGTGCGGTTAAAGGTGCCGGCAGCGGCGTTGAGGTTAGCGCTCCCGCTCCAGATCCCCCACTGATTGTTCTGCACCAGCCCGAGGTTAGCACCGTAGCCGTCCAGCGCGGTGAGCTGCCATGGGAAGCTCGGGTCGATATCAATCACCAGATTACGGCTGGCGCTGAATTTCTTCAGCGTCAGGCTGGCTAGCCAGGCTGGTAGGGGTTTCATCCACAACTGTTTCCAGTTTTCCGGCAGCGTGTACTCCAGACCGGCAATGGCGGCATCATCGAGGACCAGCGCTTTGTTGTTGCGCTGCCAGTTTCCGGAGGTTCTGACCATTCCCCCTTCCCAGCGGGTGGTGAACTGACGCAGCGCTATGCCCTGCGGCGAAAACTCGGCGTTCATAATCGGATCGAAAAAGTGCAGAGAGCCGTAGATAAACTCGCTGGCGTTCATCGACAGTTTTCCTTCCTGAGTTTGCCAGTCGTCCTTGCTGAAGGTCATGTTGCGCAAGCTCAGATCGAGATCCGTCACCGCCCAGTCAGGGCCTTGCAGACGGGCATCTGTTACTTCCAGACGACCAATTTGCAGGGAAGGAATAGTGCTTAACGGAGCAAAAAACTCGGCCAGAGATTTGTCGCTTTGCAGCCGAATATCGTTCAGGCGCAGATTCTCTACTACCCAACTACCGTCGGCATTGCGTTGCGCCACGCCGGTTAATGCCCCACGCGCCACGTCTGCGCCAATATTGCTCAGCGTCACACGGTCGTGGTCAATACTGCCTTCAATCAATACGTTGGTCGTCGGGACGTCGTTCAGCGTCAACGAACTGGCGCTGAGCTGAATTCGCGCTTTACTCCCGAGAATTTTACCCGCCTCAGGACTCCAGGGAATGACTCCGCCGTTAACGCGCTGCGCGCTCAGGGTCCACTCGCTACCGGGACTGTTAAGCGCCATATCTTGCAATTGCAGGCGATCGGCCTGGAACGGCAGCGGCGCAGTTTGCTGGGAAAGATTCAGCGTGCCGTTTTGCAAAAGGATAGTGTCTACGTGCAGCGGGTCGGTGATTTGGCGGCTGCTCAGTCCAATATCGACCGTTTTGGCGACCAGCGTTGCGGGCTGACCATCCCGGCCAAAGGTGACGTTTTCCAGCAGTATATGGGAAGGAGAAGAAAACCGGTGATCGATGGCATCAAATGCCAGATGGTAGCTGCTGTTCTGCGAAACCCAGGCGCTGACGTGCTCTGCGCCCCAGCGGGTTTGTAGTAGAAAATATAAGCCGAGGATCGCCACTGCAAGGGCGATCAGCACGTAAAGAAGCAGCTTTCCAATAAATTTCATGGTCTTCCATCCCGCGAAGTGCACATAGTCAAGTTATGCACGATTTAGGCGCAATGCTCAAGGCGGGAATGGTGAAAGAGCGTTACAGCGGCGTTGATTCAGAATCAACGCCGCATTTTGCTTATTGCTTCTCTGGTGGGAACACCAGATTCAGAACGATAGCGGTAATACCGCCTGCGGCAATGCCGGAAGAGAGCAGGTTTTTCACCCAGTCCGGAGCGAACTGCAGGATCAGCGGCTGCTGGGAAACGCCGAGGCCGACGGCCAGCGACAGCGCGATAATCAGAATTGCGCGGCGGTTCAGCGGTTCGCGGGATACGATACGCACGCCGGATGCCGCGATAGTACCGAACATCACCAGCGTTGCGCCGCCGAGTACCGGTTCAGGAATATGCTGTACAAAACCGCTGACCGCCGGGAACAGGCCCAACGCGATCAGCATCAGCGCAACCACAAAACCAACGTAGCGGCTGGCAACGCCCGTTAACTGAATAACCCCGTTGTTTTGTCCAAAACAGGAGTTCGGGAAGGTGTTAAATACGGCTGAAACAAACGAGTTCAGACCGTTCGCCAGTACGCCGCCTTTCAGGCGTTTCATGTACAGCGGACCAGAAACGGGCTGCTCGGAGACATCGGAGGTGGCCGTAATATCACCGATGGTTTCCAGCGAGGTAATCATAAACACTAGCATCAGCGGCAGCAGTAAGCTCCAGTCGATACCCAGGCCATAATACAACGGCGTTGGCACCATCAGCAGGTCCTGACTTACCGGCGCGGTATTTTGCGGTAGCATATCCATAAACCACGCCAACAGGTAACCTGCCGCCATCGCAATCACCAGTGACGCAACGCGCAGGTACGGGTTGCGCTGGCGGTTAAGCAGGATAATCAGCGCCAGCACGACGCCTGCCAGCAGTAAATTCTTTGGTGCGCCAAAGGTGTTGTCGCTCATTGCCGCATAGCCGCCGCCAATCGACGTCAGACCTACCTGAATCAGTGACAGGCCGATAATCATCACCACCACGCCTGAGACCAGCGGGGTAATGATACGACGCGCCAGATGCAGTACGCGTGAGATAACCATCTCAGTGCAGCTTGCCAGCATCAGTGTACCGAACAGCGCCGCCATCATGGTTGGGACATCTGCACCACCGGTTTTTAGCGCTGTACCGCCCATAATCAGTGGCGCAACAAAGTTAAAGCTGGTGCCCTGAATGGATAATAGCCCTGAGCCGACCGGCCCCCAGGCTTTGATCTGAATGATAGAAGCCACGCCGGAAGCGAACAGCGACATACTGATAATGTGTTGAGTATCCTGAGCCGGTAAACCGAGCGCCTGACAGATTAACAGCGCTGGGGTGATTACCGCGACGAACATGGCCAGCAGGTGCTGACAGGCGGCAAACAGGGTCTGGGCTAGCGGGGGGCGATCTTCAAGACGGTAAATCAGTTCACTGTTGTGAGTCTGCGCAACCGGTTGCGCATTTGTTGACTCTACGGCGTTAACGGACATCAGAGGCAATCCCATGGTGGAAAAGCGGTGATTTTATCTGACCATGGCGGAAATGCAAACGTTTGCTACCAGGTGTTCTTAATATTTAAAACGGATAAACAAACATTTTTATATAACTTTTCATGATTTTCTGCTTAAAATCCACACCGAAAACTCAATAAGAGCTAAAAATCGGTCTGGAATGCATCGTGCGTGATTGTGCTAAACGCACTAATGGAGTTGTAAATGTTTTATCTCGATACGTTATCAACGCTGGTTGCGGCAACCCTTGTGTTGCTGCTGGGACGTAAGCTCGTCCAGTCTGTTTCCTTCCTGAAAAAATACACCATTCCCGAACCTGTAGCTGGCGGATTGCTGGTGGCGATTGCGCTGCTGGTGCTGAAAAAAAGCATGGGTTGGGAAGTGAACTTCGATATGACCCTGCGCGATCCGCTGATGCTGGCATTCTTCGCCACTATCGGCCTGAACGCCAATATTGCCAGCCTGCGCGCGGGTGGCCGCGTGGTGGGTATCTTTCTGATTGTGGTTGTTGGCCTGCTGCTGATGCAAAACGCCATTGGTATTGGTATGGCGACTCTGCTGGGTCTGGATCCGCTGATGGGTCTGATCGCCGGTTCGATAACCCTCTCTGGTGGGCATGGAACCGGGGCAGCATGGAGCAAACTGTTTATTGAGCGCTATGGTTTCGCTAATGCGACGGAAGTGGCGATGGCTTGCGCAACGTTTGGCCTGGTGCTGGGCGGATTGATTGGCGGCCCGGTGGCCCGCTATCTGGTCAAACACTCTACCACGCCAGACGGCATGCCGGACGATCAGGCTGTGCCTACCGCATTTGAAAAGCCAGATGTCGGACGCATAATCACTTCGCTGGTGCTGATTGAAACCATTGCGCTGATCGCCATCTGTCTGACGGTGGGTAAAATCGTTGCACAAATGCTGGTCGGAACGGTGCTGGAACTGCCGACTTTCGTCTGCGTGCTGTTTGTTGGGGTGATCCTCAGTAACGGCCTGGCGTTAATGGGTTTTTATCGGGTGTTCGAGCGCGCGGTTTCGGTGTTGGGTAACGTTAGCCTGTCGCTGTTCCTGGCGATGGCGCTAATGAGTCTGAAGCTGTGGGAGCTGGCTTCTCTGGCCCTGCCGATGCTGGCAATCCTGGTTGTGCAGACCATTTTCATGGCGCTGTACGCGATATTCGTCACCTGGCGCATGATGGGTAAGAACTACGATGCCGCCGTGCTGGCAGCCGGACACTGCGGTTTTGGCCTCGGTGCGACACCCACGGCGATTGCCAACATGCAGGCAATTACAGAACGTTTTGGACCATCCCATATGGCGTTTCTGGTGGTGCCGATGGTGGGGGCGTTCTTTATCGATATCGTCAATGCGCTGGTGATTAAGCTGTATCTACTGCTGCCGATTTTTGCGCAATAATGTCTGTGCGGCGGAGTCACATCCGCCGCCGCTATGAATCGACTATGCGTTGGAGTAGCGCTCGGTTTCCGGCATCCAGCGTTCAATCAGCGCCACAGCCTGTTGCGGGTAACGTTCGTGAATATGACGGGCAATACGCTGAACTTCCGGAATAATCGCCTGATCGCGCAGCAAATCTGCGACTTTGAATTCTGCCGTTCCGGTCTGGCGCGTACCCAACAGCTCGCCGGGCCCGCGGATCTCTAAATCTTTTTGCGCGATCACGAATCCGTCGTTGCTGTCGCGCAGAACCTGTAGGCGTTTTTGCGCGGTTTTTGACAGCGGCGATTTGTAGAGCAGGACGCAGTGGGAGGCCACCGCGCCACGACCTACGCGACCACGTAGCTGGTGCAACTGCGCCAGGCCCAAGCGCTCCGGGTTTTCAATAATCATCAGGCTGGCGTTAGGTACGTCTACGCCCACTTCAATCACCGTGGTGGCAACCAGCAGCTGCAGTTCGCCCTGCTTAAACGCCGCCATTACCGACTGCTTCTCTGCGGGCTTCATACGGCCGTGTACCAAGCCAATATTCAGCTCTGGCAGCACCAGTTTAAGCTCTTCCCACGTGGCTTCAGCCGCCTGAGCTTCTAACAAATCAGACTCCTCAATCAGCGTACAGACCCAGTACGCCTGGCGCCCTTCATGGGTACAAGCGTTGCGCACGCGGTCAATAATATCGCTGCGGCGGGTATCCGGAATCGCCACCGTGGTGACCGGCGTACGCCCCGGAGGGAGTTCGTCAATGACCGACGTGTCGAGATCGGCATAGGCGGTCATTGCCAGCGTGCGCGGGATTGGGGTGGCGGTCATGATTAGCTGGTGTGGATGGAAACCCTGCTGCTGACCTTTCTCCCACAGCGCCAGGCGCTGATGTACGCCAAAACGGTGCTGTTCGTCGATGATAACCAGTGCCAGTCCGTTGAACTGCACCTGTTCCTGGAAAATTGCGTGCGTGCCGACAATCATCTGCACCTCACCGCTGGCGATAGCTTCCTGCTGTGCCTGGCGCGCTTTGCCTTTCTGTTTACCTGCCAGCCAGCCTACTTCAATACCCAGTGGCGCGAACCAGTTGCGGAAGTTATTGGCGTGCTGTTCAGCCAGCAGTTCGGTGGGGGCCATCAGCGCAACTTGCTTACCATGTGCGATGGCACGTAGGGCGGCCAGCGCCGCAACCAGCGTTTTACCTGAGCCGACATCGCCCTGCACCAGACGCATCATGGGGACATCCAGTGCCATATCGCGTTCGATCTCAGCGGTAACGCGGGCCTGGGCGCCGGTGGGTTTAAACGGTAGAGCCGCCAGCAGCTTATCTTTCAGCGCGTTGTTTGCGAGCAGCGGCTGGGTGTGGAAACGTTGCGCCCCGGCGCGTAGTGCCAGCATGCTGAGGTTATGCGCCAGCAATTCTTCCAGAATCAGACGTCGCTGTGCTGGATGCTGACCGGTTTCCAGATCGCTCAACTGCAGTGACGGCGGTGGACGGTGCAATGTGCGCAGAGCTTCTGGCAGGCTCATCATACCTTGCAACAACTCTGGCGGCAGCAGTTCGGCAATGGCGCAGGTATCGAGCAGGTCCAGCGCTTGATCGGTCAGTTTGCGCAGCGTGGCCTGCTTCACGCCTTCGGTGGTTGGATACACCGGTGTGAGCGTTTCCTGCAATTCCGGCGTGCTGAGATCGCCCTGCACGCGATACTCCGGGTGGATCATCTCTGCGCCGTATTTTCCGCGTTTGGCTTCGCCATAGGCCAGCACCCGGCGACCGGTGGCGAGACTATTTTTCATTGCGGCGCTGAAGTTGAAAAAGCGCATGGTGAGAATGCCGGAGCCATCACTGATCTGACAGGTCATCATCCGGCGTCCGCCGAAGGTGATATTGCAGTTCAGCACTTCGCCTTCTACGGTGGCGTAAACGCCCGGCAGCAGTTCGCCAATCGGGTACAGGTGCGTGCGGTCTTCGTAACGCAGAGGGAGGTGGAGCAGAAGGTCCTGCACGGTGTGCAGGCCAATTTTCGCCAGTTTACTGCTTTGCGCTGCGCCAACGCCGGTCAGAGAATTGAGTGGGATGGCATCCAGTAAACGGCCTTTCATCGCGTTTATCTCGCAGATTGCATAGTGGCCCACCACGTTGCATCGGCTTCAATTTCGCCCTGCGTGTTTACGTGGGGGTAGGGAAGACCTTTGCGCTTAGCGACATTCGCCAGCACCGGATAACCGCCTTCAAACAGCAAACGCTGCTGCTCATCTTGCGCAAGCATGCTGTTTTCTCGTTGGTACATGCCGGCGTTTTGCCGCTGGCGCTGTGCTTCGTACAGAATCAGCGCGGAGGCGACCGAAACGTTCAGCGACTGCACCATGCCAGTCATGGGAATGATGATGTCCTGATCCGCCAGATCCAACGCTTCCTGAGTGATGCCGGTTTTCTCCTGGCCCATCAGGATGCAGGTGGGGCGCGTGTAATCAATCTCGCGAAAATCCACGGCTTTATCTGACAGATGTGTTGCCAGAACCTGCATACCCTGGCTTTTTAAATGTGTGACCGCATCGCCAATAGTGCGGTGAGTCTTCACCTGTACCCAACTGTTGCTGCCTGCGGCAGAAGAGGCCATGGTGCGCATACGGCTACCAGGCCAGACGGCGTGGACTTCATGCACGCCGACCGCGTCTGCAGTACGAATGATTGCAGAAACGTTATGAGGTTTGTGGACCTGCTCCATGCAGACGGTCAGATCGGGCTGACGACGTGCGAGCATCTCGCAAATACGTGCATAACGTTGAGTATTCATAAAACGTGTTCTAGTTACGGTTACGGGTGACTTTTATCACGTCCGGCATGACGCGGATTTTGCGCATGATATTCGCCAGGTGCACGCGATCGCGAGCGGTCAGGCGAATAAAGGCGCTATAGACGCGGCCATCTTTCTCTTCCGTATTCAGACTTTGAATGTTGGAGGTGGTCGTGTTGATTGCCGCCGTCAGGTTCGCCAGAGCACCCTGGTGGTTAAACATATCCACCTTAATCTCGGTGATGAACTCCTGCTCTGTCTCTTTATCCCATTCCACCGCCATAAACTTCTCTGGCTCTTTTTGATAGCCACGAATGTTACGGCAGGATTCATGGTGAATCACCAGACCTTTACCCGGACTGACGTGGGCAATGATTGGATCGCCAGGAATCGGACGACAGCATTTCGCGAAGGTGATCAGCACGCCATCTGCGCCTTTGATCGGCAGATGACCGTGACCAGATTGCGCTGGCACGTTTGCCGTTGCTTCGCCCTGCTGGAGGTTTTTCGCTACCACCACGCTCATGGCGTTACCCAGACCGATTTCCGCGAGCAGATCGTCAAGCGTGGCGAGCTTCATGCGCTCAAGCTCACGCTGGATGCTCTCTGGCGGGATCTCAGCCAGTTTACGGCTACCGCCTAAGGCATGGTTGAGCAGTCGACGACCCAGACTGACGGAATCATCGCGCTTGAGGTTTTTCAGCAGTTGACGAATTTTGGCGCGCGCTTTCGAACTGACGACGAAGTTGAGCCACGCTGCATTCGGACGGGCGCCCGGAGCGGTAATAATCTCAACGGTCTGTCCGCTAAAGAGCGGCTGCGAAAGCGGGTAAGGTTGTCTGTCGACGCGTGCGCCGACGCAGGCGTGACCGATATCGGTATGCACGGCGTAGGCGAAGTCGACAGGCGTTGCACCGGCAGGCAGTTCGACAATGCGCCCTTCCGGTGTGAAAACATAAATCTCATCCGGGAAGAGATCAGATTTGACGCTTTCAATAAATTCAAACGAGCTACCGGCGCTCTGCTGCAGTTCCAGCAGGCTCTGCATCCAGCGTTGAGCGCGGATTTGTGCGGTGGTGCTGCTTTCGCCGCCGTGCTCTTTGTAAGCCCAGTGCGCTGCTACACCCATCTCTGCCATCTGGTCCATGTCTTCGGTACGAATCTGTACTTCAACCGGGACGCCGTGAGGGCCGATCATTGAGGTGTGCAAAGACTGATATCCGTTAGCTTTCGGAATGGCGATATAGTCTTTCACGCGACCAGGACGAGGTTTGTACAGGCTGTGCATCTGGCCGAGTACGCGATAACAGGTATCGGAATCATGAACGATAACGCGAAAAGCGTAGATATCCATGATGGAGTGAAAACGCTGCTCTTTGAGCACCATTTTGCAGTAAATAGAGTACAGGTGCTTCTCGCGGCCACTTACGCGACACGGAATGCCTGCCTCCTGTAAACGCCCTTCGATTTCCGAGAGGATTTTTTGGATCATCTCTTTGCGGTTGCCACGAGCGGCTTTAACCACTTCTTTAATCACGCGATAGCGGTTCGGGTACAGCGCTTCAAAACCCAGCTCTTCCAGCTCGGTTTTAATGTGATGAATACCTAAACGGTGTGCCAGCGGACTATAGATTTCGAGGGTTTCACGGGCGATGCGGCGACGCTTGTCCGGGCGTAATGAGCCCAGCGTGCGCATGTTGTGGGTACGGTCAGCGAGTTTGATGAGTATGACGCGGATATCCTGCACCATCGCCATAATCATCTTGCGAAAGTTTTCAGCTTGCGCCTCTTTCTTGTCGCGAAACTTAAGCTTATCAAGTTTCGACACCCCTTCTACCAGTTCAGCAACGCTTTTACCAAAAAGCTGTTCCATGTCCTGGTAGGTGGCTGGGGTATCTTCAATCACGTCATGCAGCAGCGCAGCCATCAGCGTTTCATAGTCGAGTTTCATCTCGGCCAGAATGCAGGCTACCGCTACCGGGTGCGTGATATAGGGTTCACCGCTTGAACGTGTCTGGCCCTCGTGAGCGTCACGTGCAACGAGATACGCCTGCCGAAGACGCTTAATCTGGTCTTCCGGCAGGTAGTTTTGAATCAGTTGATTCAGGCTTTCAAACAGATACAAGGGCGACCCGCTTTGTGATTAACGACGACCTTCAGCAATAGCGGTAACGGCTTGTAATTCAGCGGCTTCCTGCTCTTGCTGTTCCTGGCGCTCACGCACGTCGAGGATCTGGTTGTTGATCAGACCTTCTTCGATTTCGCGCAGCGCGATAACGGTAGTTTTATCGTTTTCTTCCGGTACGAGCGGATCCTTTCCGCCTACCTGCATCTGACGAGCGCGACGCGCGGCGACCAGTACCAGGTCAAAACGGTTACCAATTTTCTCTACAGCGTCCTGAACAGTTACGCGTGCCATACTTAAAATGCTCCACAGGTGAAGAAATGACTGGGCATGATACTGAATGTGGGTTCAGTCTGCCAACAGTTTGCTGATTAAAGCGTCATGACGCTGCTTTTGGCGGCTCATGCGCAGACGTTCGGCGCGAATGATAGTTTTCAAATCGCCCAGGGCGGTATCGAAATCATCATTCACAATAAGATAATCATATTCGGCGTAATGGCTCATTTCTGCAACAGCTTGCGCCATACGTTTTGCGATCACGTCTTCGCTATCCTGACCGCGGCCACGAAGACGGCGATCCAGCTCAATCTTAGATGGCGGCAAAATAAAAATACTGCGCGCATGCGGCATTTTTTGACGAATCTGCTGCGCACCTTGCCAGTCGATATCTAAAAAGACGTCTACGCCGGATGCTAATACTTGCTCAATGGTCTCACGCGAGGTGCCGTAGTAATTACCGAAAACCTCAGCGTGTTCCAGGAACGCGTCTCTGCCAATCATGGTTCTGAATTCGTCATGGTTCACAAAAAAATAGTGTTCACCGTGCACTTCCCCCGGGCGCGGTGCGCGCGTGGTGTGCGAAACAGAAACCTGGGTGTCATACAACGGTTGGGTCTTTAATAAAGCCTGAATCAGGCTGGATTTACCCGCGCCACTGGGGGCAGAAACAATATAAAGCGTGCCTTGAGCCATGAGTATCTTAATGTATGTGATTGTCGAAAGAGAGCCTACATACGGGCTTATTATACACGTAGCCGCTATGTGACGTAGCCCTTGTCACACTTTTTGCGCATGTTTATTGCGTTTTGCGTACCAGTTTCCTGTTTTATCCGCGATTTGCAGCAATTCGTGCAAATGTCAGGAACGTTGCTCGCAGGATGAGTTTTTGCCGCTCTGTTTCCATTTCAATTCGCGTTATACCTGCCGGGAAACGTATGGTTCAGCGGAGATAGCATGGGATTATGGAAATGCATAGGGCTGGTTTTGCTAATGTGGTATCTACCCTCATGGGCGGTATGCCCCGTCTGGTCGCCTGCCAGGGCACAAGAGGAAATTTCACGACTACAGCAGCAGATAACACAGTGGAATGACAGTTACTGGAAACAAGGGGAAAGTGTCGTAGACGACGCTGTTTATGACCAGCTCAATGCGCAACTCATCCAATGGCAGCGCTGTTTTGGCGATGAAGCCCCATCAGATCTATCTGCGCCCCCAATAAGTGGAACAGTCTCGCACCCCGTTCCCCACACGGGAGTTCGAAAACTTGCCGATAAGCAAGCGCTACAGCAATGGATGCATGCTCGTAGCGATCTCTGGGTGCAGCCGAAGGTGGATGGCGTGGCGGTCACGCTGGTTTATCGCAATGGAAATCTGATACGGGCGATTAGCCGTGGTAACGGTCTGAAAGGCGAAGACTGGACGCAAAAGGTTCTTCAGATCCCTTCCGTTCCACGTACTACCACCGGGCCGCTCTCTAACAGTACGTTGCAGGGGGAGATATTTTTGCAGCAACAAGGGCATATTCAGCAGCAGAGAGGGGGAATGAACGCCCGCTCAAAGGTTGCTGGAATGATGATGCGCCAGAGCAACCCCGAAATGTTACGCTCGCTGGCTATTTTTATCTGGGCCTGGCCTGATGGTCCAGTTGCCATGTCGGAAAGACTTGAGCTACTCACTGCTGCCGGGTTCAGTTTCACGCAACGATATACTCAGGCCGTGAAGAGTGTGGATGACGTCGAGCAGGCGCGCGCCAGGTGGTGGACTTCAGCGTTACCTTTTGTGACGGATGGTGTGGTGGTGCGAACGGGAAAAGAACCGCGGGCGCAATACTGGCTACCCGGACAGGGAGACTGGCTGGCAGCGTGGAAATATCCTCCCGTGGCCAGGGTATCTGAGGTGACGGGTATTCAGTTCTCCGTTGGCAAAAGCGGGAAAATTGCGGTGGTTGCATTGCTGGTCCCCGTCATGCTGGATGATAAGCGGGTGCAGCGCGTCAATATTGGCTCAGTCCGGCGCTGGAATGAATGGGATATTGCGCCTGGCGATCAGATTCTGATAAGTCTGGCCGGACAGGGGATTCCCCGTATAGATGAGGTGGTCTGGCGCAGCACCCAGCGTAATAAGCCAGCACCACCTGAGGGGCGCTTCAATTCACTAACTTGTTTTTATGCCACAGCGGAGTGTCAGGAACAGTTTGTTGCCAGGCTCGTCTGGCTGGGGGCCAAAGATGTGTTAGGGCTGGAGGGTATGGGCGAGGCGGGATGGTGGGAGCTACATCAGACGTATCGCTTTGAACATATCTTTTCCTGGCTTGGATTAACGCAGGAGCAGCTACAGTCCACATTTGGCGTGAACAAAGGGGGGAAGCTGTGGCATCAGTTCAATCTGTCACGCCGTCTTCCATTTACGCGCTGGGTGATTGCCATGGGAATACCGTTAACACAGGCAACGTTGAATGCCAGTCGGGATGGATCGTGGCAGCAGTTACGGGAACGCAGTGAACAAAGCTGGCGGCAACTTCCTTTCATGGGGGAGCGACGGGCACGACAGGTTATTCAGTGGCTGGAGGATAAAGAGATCACAGCGCTGAGCAACTGGTTAGCTGCTCAGCGGATCACGGGTTTTATGCCTTAATGGCCTTCATGGCGATAGTAAAATACCGGCAGCCCCAACTTCAGGCGCAGCGCCAGCAGTCGGGCGGTAAAGCCAAAGAGCAGGGTAGAGATCACCACCACATCGTGGCTGGAGACATAATGTTGCAGCACGATATACAGCACGGCAGCGGCAAATGAAACGCCGGCATACAATTCTTTCTGGAATACTAACGGGATGCGTTTGCAGAACATGTCACGTAATACACCACCAAAGACTCCGGTAGTGACCGCCGCGACCACGGCAATAATCGGTCCATGACCCATATCCAGCGCCACCTGGGCGCCAATAATAGAAAAGACCACCAGGCCCAGCGCATCCAGGACGAGGAATATTTTACGCAGATAGGGCATGACGGGGGCAATAATGGTGGTGAGTACCGCAGCGGTCGCCACGATAATGACGTATTCAGGGTGCTTTACCCAGCCGAGCGGATAGTGGCCGAGAAGAATGTCGCGTACCGAGCCGCCGCCAATGGCCGTCGCGGTAGCAATGATAATGACGCCAAATGTATCCATACGGCGACGCCCAGCCGCAAGCGCACCGGTCATGGCTTCGGCAGTAATACCAATTAAATATAAAACGTGTAACAGCATGTATTCCCCCTGATTTGCTGGGGCTAAGGTTAACGATTTGTGCGCATTGTCACGATTGAGATTTTCTAAGGTGAAGTGATTTTAATAACTACAGCTAATGTGAGTTTTCTGTAAATGCGTTATGGCATGCGCTTTACTTTATGAATGGTGACAATAAATGATGAGAAAATATAATTCGAACTGGATGGATCACAACCGAAGTGTTGGGAAAAACACGTAGCCCCTCGTTTATGGGGGCTACGTGGAATGGAGTTTACTCGATATTCTGAATCTGCTCGCGCATTTGCTCGATCAATACCTTCAGTTCAATTGCGGAATTAGTCACCTCGGCATTGATAGACTTGGATGCAAGAGTGTTCGACTCACGGTTGAATTCCTGCATCATGAAGTCCAGACGACGGCCAACAGCCTCTTTTTTCTTCAGAATGTTGTAGGTTTCTTTGACGTGGGCTTCCAGACGATCTAACTCTTCTGCTACATCTATGCGCTGCGCCATCAGCACCAGTTCTTGCTCAAGGCGGTTATTCTCCAGTTGCACCTGGGCGTCTTCCAGTTTGGCTACCAGACGCTCACGCTGCCATTGCAGAATTTCCGGCATATGTGCACGCACTTTAGCGACTTCAGTGCTGACGCCTTCCAGACGCTGCTCGATCAGCGCTTTCAGCGCCTGACCTTCGGTTTCTCGCGCGATGATGAAGTCATCCAGCGTACCGTCAAGCGCGGCGAGGATTTCGGCGGCAATGGCGTCCAGATCTTGCTCCTGGGCAGCCATTACGCCTGGCCAGCGCAGGATATCAACTGGGTTAATTTCACCTTCATCACTCTGCATTTTGACCCAGTTAGCAGCGCTAACGAGCTGTTTAGCGAGCTTTTCATTTAGAATCAGCTCGCCCTGGGCGCTGGCATCAGGCTCAAAACGCAGCGTACACTCGACTTTACCGCGCGTCAGACGCGTGCGTATGCGTTCGCGAACAACGGGTTCAAGACTACGGAACTGTTCCGGCAGGCGAAAATAAGTTTCCAGATAACGCTGGTTTACCGAGCGCATTTCCCAGGTAGCGCTACCCCATTCACCCTTGATTTCACGCCGGGCGTAGGCGGTCATGCTGCGGATCATAGACGTTCCTGTTTTTAAAGATGAGATGGGAGGATTATAGCCATCCACGTCTTGTCAGGATAGGAATAACAGTCGGAAGTCCGTATAATGCGCAGCCACATTCGTTTCAAGCCGGAGATTTTATCATGCGTCCAGCAGGTCGTAGTGCCAACCAGGTGCGTCCCGTCACCCTGACCCGTAATTATACAAAACACGCTGAAGGCTCCGTGCTGGTCGAATTTGGTGATACCAAAGTGCTGTGTACCGCCTCTATTGATGAAGGCGTACCGCGTTTTCTGAAAGGTCAGGGCCAGGGCTGGATCACCGCAGAATATGGCATGCTGCCACGCGCCACGCACACCCGTAACGCCCGTGAAGCGGCGAAAGGTAAGCAGGGCGGTCGTACCATGGAAATCCAGCGTCTGATCGCTCGTGCGCTGCGCGCCGCCGTTGATCTGAAGACGCTCGGTGAATTCACTATTACGCTGGACTGCGATGTTATTCAGGCAGATGGCGGTACGCGCACTGCATCAATTACCGGCGCATGTGTGGCATTGGCTGATGCGCTGAACAAGCTGGTTGCGAGCGGTAAACTGAAAACTAACCCGATGAAAGGGATGGTCGCCGCGGTTTCCGTGGGCATTGTGAATGGTGAAGCGCTCTGTGACCTCGAATACGTTGAGGACTCTGCCGCAGAAACCGACATGAACGTGGTGATGACTGAAGACGGACGCATTATAGAGGTGCAGGGTACGGCAGAAGGCGAGCCGTTCAGCCATGAAGAACTTCTCACCCTACTGGCGTTAGCCCGAGGGGGAATCGAATCCATTGTAACGACGCAGAAGGCGGCGTTAGAAAATTGATTTTAAAGGCGACTGATGAGTCGCCTTTTTTTTGTCTGTAATAAAGTGAGATGAGGAGCGAATCCATGAAACCGTATCAGCGCCAGTTTATTGAGTTTGCGCTTAGCAAGCAGGTACTAAAGTTTGGCGAGTTTACGCTGAAATCCGGGCGTAAAAGCCCCTATTTCTTCAACGCCGGGCTGTTTAATACCGGGCGCTGCCTGGCACTGTTAGGCCGTTTTTATGCCGAAGCGCTGATGGATTCCGGTATTGAATTCGATTTGCTGTTTGGTCCGGCCTACAAAGGTATCCCGATTGCGACCACCACGGCTGTTGCGCTGGCGGAACACCACGATAAAGATTTGCCGTACTGCTTTAACCGTAAAGAGGCGAAGACCCACGGTGAAGGCGGTAATCTGGTAGGTAGCGCACTTGAGGGGCGTGTAATGCTGGTGGATGATGTTATCACTGCAGGTACGGCTATTCGTGAGTCGATGGAAATTATTCAGGCTAACGGCGCTACGCTGGCGGGGGTACTGATTTCTCTCGATCGTCAGGAACGCGGTCGCGGCGAGATTTCAGCTATTCAGGAAGTGGAACGCGATTATGGCTGCAAGGTGATTTCTATCATTACCCTGAAAGATCTGATTGCGTATCTGGAAGAAAAACCAGAAATGGCAGAACATCTGGCCGCAGTACGGGCGTATCGCGAAGCGTACGGCGTATAAGAACTGCCGGATGGCGCTGCGCTTATCCAGCCTACGCACCGCGGGGTTCGTAGGCAAAATAGGCGAGGTCGCCATCCAACAACGGTGTTACTGCAATTGAGCGGCAACCAACGGCCAGCGGATGTCGAAATCATCCGTTGGACGGTATTTAAATTCGCTACGTACAAACCGGGACAGCATACCTTCGCAGAAAGCCAGTAACTGGCTGGCCAGCAGCGTTTCATCCACGGTGTAGCCTTCACCTTCACGCATTCTTTTTTCTCGCAGAACCTGGCGTAACTGCGCCTCAATTCGCTCAAAAAGCTGGTTAATACGGCCTTGCAGACGGTCTTGCTCGAACATCAACGCGTGTCCGGTCAGAATTCGCGTCAGGCCAGGATTACGTTCACCGAACCCTAAAATCAGCAGTACGATCAGACGCAATCGCGCGTTAGTGTCCTTTTCATCTTTCAAAATCAGATTGATACGGGTAATCAGACTATCTTCGATAAACTCAATCAGGCTATCGAACATGCGGGTCTTGCTGGGAAAATGGCGATACAAGGCCGCTTCGGAAACGCCCACAGAGGCCGCCAGTTTAGCTGTCGTGATGCGTTGGCTACCATCGCTGGACTCAAGCATCAGTGCCAGAGACTGAAGTATTTCTTCGCGACGATTCCTTTTCGCAGTTTGCTTTTCTACCATGTTACAAAATACCCCTGAAAATAAGCTCTTGCCAGGCAGGCATCCACACAGCGACCGCAAACTGGTGTTTGCGGTGTGTTATTGCGTTATTACGCTGTGAGATACTTTTCTGCGGGTTACTTGCGCCCGGAATGGCCGAAGCCACCTTCGCCACGATCGGTGGCTTCAAACTCTTCCACCAAATTAAATTCAGCCTGGACGACCGGTACAAATACCATCTGCGCGATACGTTCGCCCGGTTCAATAGTAAAGTTGTCCTGACCACGGTTCCAGATTGAAACCATCAGCTGGCCCTGGTAGTCGGAATCAATCAAACCGACCAGATTGCCCAGTACGATCCCGTGCTTATGGCCCAGCCCGGAGCGCGGGAGCATCACTGCCGCAAGAGAAGGATCGGCAATGTGGATAGCTAACCCGGTTGGCACCAGCGTTGTTGCGCCAGGCGCCAGTTCTACGGCGTCATCAAGACAGGCACGCAGGTCAAGTCCGGCAGAACCAGAAGTGGCGTACGTCGGGAGCGGAAATTGTTGCCCTACGCGCGGGTCCAGAATCTTAACGTCGATTTTTTTCATCATAACGGGTCACGATCTCGTCGAGTAATAATTGGCCCAGGAGTTCTTTGCGCTCAAGCGGTAAGACTTTATCTCCATCCTGCCAAAAAAGGTGTAATGCGTTGCTGTCGCTGTTAAATCCTTGAGTGGACAGCGAAACGTCGTTCGCACAGATCACATCAAGGTTTTTGCGGATGCGTTTTTGCCGGGCATATTCTTCCACATTATTTGTTTCGGCGGCAAACCCAACGACAAAAGGACGGTTAGCATCCAGTGCGGCAACACCAGCGATGATGTCCGGGTTTTTGACCATTTTTACTGTTAATTCATCACCCTGCGTTGCCTGTTTTTTGATTTTTTCACTGGCGACAGTTTCAGCGCGATAATCAGCGACTGCGGCGCAGCCGATAAAAATATGCTGTTGTTGCACCGCAGATTGCACGGCGGCTTCCATTTCCAGTGCGGTCATCACATCAATGCGCTGGACAAAAGGTGGTGTAGGTAACGAAACCGGACCTGATACCAGCGTGACGTTTGCCCCGCGTTTTGCGGCAGCGGCCGCGATAGCAAATCCCATTTTCCCGGAGCTGTGGTTGGAAATATAACGCACGGGATCAAGCGGTTCACGCGTCGGGCCTGCTGTAATCATGATGTTGAGATGTTGCAGATCTTTGACAGGTGAAAAATGTTCTGCCGCCATATCCACAATTGTTAACGGATCCAGCATACGTCCAGGACCGACATCACCACATGCCTGACTACCGCTGTCAGGACCCCAAATGAGCAAACCGCGCGAGGCAAGAATGCCCAGATTGTGTAGGGTAGCGGCGGCGCGGTACATCTGCTGGTTCATAGCCGGCAGCACGGCAACAGGCGCTGGCGTTGCCAGACAGATCGTAGACACCAGATCGTTGGCCATACCTGCGGCAACGCGGGCAATCAGGTCTGCCGTCGCAGGGGCCAGTATAACCAAATCGGCCCATTTCCCCAGTTCAATATGGCCCATCGCGGCTTCGGCTGCGGGGTCAAGCAGGCTGTCGGAAACGGGATAGCCCGAAACCGCCTGTAAGCTCAGAGGAGTAATAAACGCTTTTGCTGCTTCGGTCATCGCCACGCGGACGTCTGCGCCGCGTTCCCGTAAACGACGCACCAGCTCAGGGGTTTTGTACGCAGCAATCCCGCCACTGACGCCAAGTACGATTTTTTTACCGGCCAGGCTCATCATGATCTTTCCTGTTGGGTTTCACCAGAAGGCGGATATTTTATCACAATCCGCAATGTGTCGTGCTTTTGCCCGCGCTCCAGTTTGCGAGGCTCTACGAAGAAGTGAAAACAGAGCGTCGATTCGCCGCTGGCGTTATGCCACTATGCGGACGCGAAAGGAGGGGAAAAGCATGGAAAATACAGGACGTATAATGCCTCGGGAAAAGCTGTTGGCGCAGGGGGCCAGTTCGCTGACCGACGTAGAGCTACTGGCTCTTTTTCTACGCACCGGGATACTGGGTAAAGATGTGCTTACGCTGGCGAAAGAGATGCTTCAGCATTTTGATTCGTTGTATGGCCTGTTGTCTGCTGATTACATGGATTTCAGCTATGTTCAGGGCATCGGTATCGCGAAGTACGCACAGTTGAAGGGAATAGTGGAGCTGGCAAGGCGCTACTACAACGTACAGGTGATAGAGGAACGTGCGATACTTAGCCCGGAAATGGCGCGTGAATTTTTGCAAAGCCAGCTTTCGCAAGAGGAACGCGAGATCTTCTATGTGATCTTTATGGATTCTCAACATCGCGTGATTAAACACCGTAAACTTTTTTCCGGAACGCTAAGCCACGTTGAAGTGCATCCGCGAGAAATTGTCCGCGAAGCGATAAAAATGAATGCTTCTGCGGTGATCCTTGCACATAATCACCCTTCGGGGTGTGCAGAGCCGAGCAAAGCAGATAAACTCATCACCGAGCGTGTTGTGAAATGCTGTCAGTTCATGGATATCCGGGTGCTTGATCATCTGGTCATTGGGCGCGGAGAGTACGTTTCTTTTGCGGAACGCGGTTGGATTTAACGCACTTTACGCGATCCATCGGGATCTTTGTCTGTTCGGGACTTGAGCACATCGCTGACTCAGCGTATACTACGCCACCTTTGAGAATCTCGGGTTTGGCATTTGGGCCTGGCAATCGAGAGTTCGCAAATACGCAAAATAATTCTTGTTGCGTCCAATGACGAGGCAACAATGAAAGATTTAGTGTATTGAACTGCGATAACCGGGCTGAGAAGCCTGACGAGGCGCCAATACCCCATACGAAGCTCGAGCTAATTTGATTTTTGGAGAATAGACATGTCCCGAGTCTGCCAAGTTACTGGCAAGCGTCCGGTGACCGGTAACAACCGTTCCCACGCACTGAACGCGACTAAACGCCGTTTCCTGCCTAACCTGCACTCTCACCGTTTTTGGGTTGAGAGCGAGAAGCGTTTTGTCACCCTGCGTGTATCTGCTAAAGGTATGCGTGTTATTGATAAGAAAGGCATCGAAACAGTTCTGTCTGAACTGCGTGCCCGTGGCGAAAAGTACTAAGTACTAAGAGGAAATAAATCATGGCTAAAGGTATTCGTGAGAAAATCAAGCTGGTTTCTTCTGCTGGTACTGGTCACTTCTATACCACCACGAAGAACAAACGTACTAAGCCGGAAAAACTGGAGCTGAAAAAGTTCGATCCAGTTGTTCGTCAGCACGTTTTATACAAAGAAGCGAAAATCAAATAATTTCCGCTTTGATGTAAAGAAAAACCCTGCCTCGGCGGGGTTTTTTGTTTTCTGGCCGTCCCCATATTAATGAGACCTGATACACCGCCGGAGATACTATGCCTGAATTACCTGAAGTCGAAACCAGCCGCCGCGGTATTGAGCCGCATCTGGTGGGGGCAACGATTATGCACGCGACTGTGCGTAACGGTCGTTTGCGTTGGCCAGTATCAGAGGAAATCTATCGTCTGAGTGATAAACCTGTCCTGAGCGTACAGCGGCGCGCGAAATACCTGCTGCTGGAGCTATCAGATGGCTGGGTAATCATTCACCTGGGGATGTCGGGTAGTTTGCGTATCCTTTCTGAAGAGCTTCCGGCAGAAAAACATGACCACGTCGACTTAGTGATGAGTAACGGCAAAGTCCTGCGCTATACCGATCCGCGTCGTTTTGGCGCCTGGCTGTGGACTAAAGAGCTGGATGGGCATAATGTCCTCGCCCATCTTGGCCCTGAGCCTCTGAGCGACGATTTCAATGCTGGTTATCTGCAGCAGAAATGTGCGAAGAAGAAAACTGCGATTAAACCCTGGCTGATGGATAACAAGCTGGTCGTGGGGGTGGGAAACATCTATGCCAGCGAGTCGCTGTTTGCGGCTGGTATCCATCCTGACCGTCTGGCGTCATCTTTGTCGCAGGATGAGTGCGAACTGCTGGTGCGCGTTATCAAGGCGGTTTTGCTGCGTTCTATCGAGCAGGGCGGGACCACGCTGAAGGACTTTCTGCAAAGTGACGGTAAGCCGGGCTATTTTGCCCAGGAGTTGCAGGTCTATGGGAGAGAAGGTGAACCCTGTCGCGTATGCGGCGCGCCAATCATTGCGACAAAACATGCTCAGCGCACAACGTTTTATTGCCGTCGCTGTCAGAAATAACACCATTATCGGCCGGACGTAGCGAATGCCTCATCCGGCCAGACGCATTACTTCAGTTTACTCAATAATGCCTGATGAACGTTTTCCGGCAGAAAGTGCGCTACGTCACCCTGGTGGCGGGCAACTTCTTTCACCAGTGAAGATGAGATAAATGACCACTCTTTAGACGGCATCAGAAAGACGCTTTCCAGTTGTGGCATCAGATGACGGTTCATATGGGCCAGCTGCATTTCATACTCAAAATCGGCTACCGCACGCAGGCCACGGATCAGAATGTTAGCCTGATTATCGCGGGCAAAGTTTGCCATCAGATCGCTGAATCCCAGAACCTCCACATTACCGAGATGCGCCGTTGCCTGTTGTGCCAGCTCAACGCGCTCTTCCAGAGTAAACATCGGTTTTTTACTGGGACTTGCGGCAATTGCCAGGATTACGTGATCGAACATGTTTGTCGCTCGTGTCACGATATCGAGGTGGCCGTTAGTAATGGGATCAAAGGTTCCTGGATAAATCGCCCGTTTTTGCATGACTTGCCTCAATGCGTTTTGGGTGGCAGATAAGGTTCCAGCAGCTGCAGCAGACGCTGAAGCGCGCCCTGATTTTGATACAGAACTTCAACTGCGTGACGGCCATAAAAATTACGATAATCTGCATCGGTCAGTAAAGAAGAGACCTCTTTCACCAGCGTAGTTGCGTCGGTGACGGTGATCAATCCGCTTGCCTGTTCGAGGCGGGCGCAAATATCTTTAAAATTAAAAGTATGTGGCCCCATCAGTACCGGAATGGCGTGCGCCGCGGCTTCCAGTGGGTTGTGTCCACCGCGTTCAACCAGTGAACCGCCAACAAATGCAAGGTCAGCAATGCCATACAGCAACATCAACTCGCCCATGGTGTCGCCGATTACGACCTGGGTTCCTGATGACGGAACTTCGCCCGAAGAACGTGTCGTATAGCTTAGCCCAGCCTGGCGTACGAGGTTAATGGCATCCGGGAACCGTTCAGGATGTCTGGGTACCAGAATCAGTAAAAGATTAGGGAACTGGTTTAATAACGCCTGATGGGCGGCAATGATAATGCTTTCTTCGCCGTCGTGCGTGCTGGTTGCAATCCATACCGGGCGGTGAGGTGCCCATTGACGGCGCAATGTAATCGCTTTTGCGGCCAGCTGCGGCGTGACGGAAATATCAAACTTCAGGCTACCGGTAACGGTGACCTGATTGTTTCTGGCACCAAGCGTGATAAAACGAGCGCCATCTTCTTCGTTCTGGGCGGCAATCAACGTAATTCGGCGCAGTAGCCTGCCAACAAATTTACCTAATTTAGCGTAGCCAGCAGCTGAACGAGCGGAAAGACGTGCATTGGCAATGACCAGCGGAATATGGCGCTTATGCAGTGCCGCGATCAGATTCGGCCACAGCTCGGTTTCCATAATTAACACCAGCTTGGGGTCAACTTTATTCAGGAAACGGTTTAGGGCATCCGGTAAATCGTATGGCAGATAAATATGCTGAACGTCAGGGCCAAAAGCGGATTGTACGCGCTCGGAACCGGTTGGCGTCATGGTGGTAACCGTGATCGGCAAGTCGGGGTAACGATGTCGCAGAGCGCGGACTAATGGGATAGCTGCCAGCGTTTCGCCCACGGAAACCGAATGAAGCATGATGCCGCCTGGTTTTAGCGGACGGCGGTAAAAGCCGTAGCGTTCACCCCAGCGTTTACGGTAGGCCGGAGCCTTACGTCCGCGCACCCAAAGCCGTATCCAGATCAAAGGCTGAATAAGGTAGAAAAGGGCGGTGTAAAGCAATTCGAGCATAATGGTAGCTGACTTATGAATGTGCTGGGGATTCTATGTATTTAGCTGTGGCTTTACCAATACTTTTCCCATTTTTAAATTAAATAGCGTCCCTCGCGGGGGAAGTCCAGGGTACCAGCATCTTTTGCATGTTTACGTTTTCTGTTGGTATTTTCCGGTTTAGTCGAGATAGAGGGCTAAAAATCAAAAGGCCTGAACATCTTAATTCATTGATTTATATGATTTAAAATCATTGGCTGTGCAAGAATTATTCGAGTCGGAACATGGCGAAAGAAGTGATACACTAGCGCGTAAAAAATCAGTGCGATATCAGTAATCAGGTAGCTGTTGAGCCTGGGGCGGTAGCGTGCTTTTTTCTGCTTAACTTTACCGGACACTCACGATAAAAGAGCCGCTTGTGGATAAGCCAATTAATAGAATTCTGGTCATAAAAATGCGTTTTCACGGAGATATGTTGTTAACAACTCCGGTCATTAGTACGCTAAAGCAGAACTATCCTGATGCGAAAATCGACGTGCTTCTCTATCAGGATACCATCCCAATTTTGTCGGAAAACCCAGAAATTAATGCCCTTTATGGTATTAAAAATAAAAAGACAAAAGTAACTGATAAAATTACTAATTTTCTGCACCTGATCGGAACGTTGCGCGCGAATGGGTATGATTTAGTTGTAAACCTTACCGATCAGTGGATGGTTGCGATACTGATGCGGTTACTGAACGCGCCAATCAAAATCTCTCAAGATTATGCACATCGGCAATCTTCTTTTTGGAAAAATAGTTTTACATGTCTGGCTCCGCTTAGCGGTGAAAATGTGGTGGAAAGCAATCTGTCTGTGCTGGCCCCGTTGAAACTTAAATCGACTGTTACGCATACAACAATGAGCTATCCTCCGGATAGCTGGGAACGTATGCGCACAGAATTAAATCGGGCTGGAGTTGGTGATGAATACGTTGTAATTCAACCAACGGCACGCCAACGCTTCAAGTGCTGGAATAACGAAAAGTTTTCACAGGTAATTGACGCCTTACACCAGCGTGGTTTGGAGGTAGTTATGACCTCTGGCCCAGGCGAAGACGATCTGGCTTGCGTGAATGAAATTGCACAAGGTTGCAAAGAAAGGCCCGTTACTGCGCTGGCGGGAAAGATGAGCTTCCCCGAGCTAGGAGCGGTCATCGATCATGCGCAGTTGTTTATTGGGGTGGACTCTGCTCCGGGACACATTGCTGCTGCGGTTGATACACCATTGATATGCCTGTTTGGCGCAACGGATCATAATTTTTGGCGACCATGGTCAAAGCAGATGATTCAATTTTGGGCTGGTGATTATCGTCCGATGCCTCCACGCGAGCAGCGCGATCGCAATGAAATGTATCTTTCGGTGATTCCCGCTGACGATGTTATTGCTGCTATCGATAAATTATTACCGGGTAGACTTGTGCCGCCACAAGCGGGGAGTCCCGTATGATTGTTGCTTTCTGTTTGTATAAATACTTCCCATTCGGTGGGTTACAGCGTGATTTTATGCGCATTGCGCAAACTGTAGCGGCACGTGGTCACCATGTTCGTGTCTATACGCAGTCCTGGGAAGGTGAGTGTCCTGACGTTTTTGAATTGGTTCTTGTACCAGTCAAGTCCCGGACAAACCATGGTCGCAATGCGGAGTATTATTCCTGGGTCCAGGCACATTTACTTCAGCACCCTGTCGATCGGGTTGTTGGTTTTAATAAAATGCCAGGGCTGGATCTCTACTATGCTGCTGACGTTTGCTATGCCGAGAAAGTGGCACAAGAAAAAGGTTTCCTCTATCGGTTAACTTCACGATATCGGCACTATGCAGCGTTTGAACGCGCGACGTTTGAGCAGGGTAAACCGACGCAACTATTGATGCTAACTGATAAGCAGATTGCTGATTTTCAGAAACACTATCAGACAGAAGCTAAACGATTTCATATTCTTCCTCCAGGGATTTATCCGGACAGGAAGTATAGCCAGCAGATTCCGAATAGCCGTGAAGTTTATCGCCAGAAAAACGGTATAACAGAGCAACAAAATCTATTATTGCAGGTAGGCTCTGATTTCACTCGTAAAGGTGTGGATCGTTCAATACGTGCAGTGGCCTCGTTACCAGAAACGCTTCGAACTAATACGCTACTGTATGTTGTTGGACAAGACAGACCGAGAAAATTTGAGGCGCTGGCGGAAAAACTTGGCGTACGCAGTAATGTCCATTTCTACTCTGGCCGTAATGATGTTGCAGAATTAATGGCTGCGGCTGATATATTGATGCATCCAGCTTATCAGGAGGCGGCAGGTATTGTTTTACTAGAAGCAATCACTGCCGGGCTGCCGGTGTTGACCACAGCCGTATGCGGTTACGCGCAATATATTGTTGATGCTAATTGTGGTATGGCAATTACAGAACCATTCCGGCAAGAAACGCTGAATGAAGCCTTACGTAAAGCGCTGGTAGAGCCTTCATTGTGTTCGGAATGGAGGGCAAATGCACGACACTATGCGGATACGCAAGATTTATACAGCCTACCGGAGAAAGCTGCGGATATGATTACGGGTGGTTTAGATGGTTGAATTAAAAGAACCGTTAGCCACACTATGGCGCGGAAAAGATGCATTTGAAGAAGTTAAAAATTTACATGGTGAAGTATTCAGAGAACTGGAGACTCGCCGTACTCTACGATTTGAACTAACGGGTAAAAGCTATTTTTTAAAATGGCACAGAGGCACTTCTCTGAAAGAGATTGTTAAAAACCTACTTTCATTACGCATGCCAGTATTAGGTGCTGATAGAGAATGGAATGCCATTCATCGCCTGAGTCAGTTAGGTGTGGATACAATGACAGGCGTGGGATTTGGTGAGAAAGGGTTGAATCCACTGACTAAAACCTCGTTTATTATTACTGAGGATCTCACACCAACTATCAGCTTAGAAGATTACTGTGCTGATTGGGCCACAAATTCTCCCGATGTGAAAGTGAAGCGTATAATTATTGATCGTGTTGCCACCATGGTGCGTAAGATGCATGCTGGAGGAATCAATCATCGCGATTGCTATATTTGCCACTTTTTATTACATCTGCCTTTTTCAGGGCATGAGGACGATCTCAAGATTTCAGTGATTGATTTGCACCGTGCTCAGATTCGGTCGACTGTTCCCCGACGCTGGCGCGATAAGGACTTAATCGGTCTCTATTTTTCGTCCATGAACATTGGATTAACCCAGCGTGATATTTATAGATTTCTACGCATCTATTGCGAGTTGCCGTTGAAAAGCATCCTAAATCAGGAGGCTGATTTGTTCAAGGAAGCCCAGGTTAAAGCTAATAAAATACGCGAAAGAACAATCCGTAAATCTCTGTGATTAATTTATGCTGAACTATTTGAAATGCATCATGTGAGAACATGGTCTATTTCTCAAAAATTGGTAAGAGTCAAATGTCTCAATTTAGCGATAAAGAAGTTATCCTTTCTGTTTTTGAGTACGATTTTCGGGAAAATGCTTCTGCAGACTGTTTTAATATCGGTTATGGTATTGACAGGAATTTTTTATTTGGCTGCGGTGTATCAATAGCCTCCGTATTATTGTCGAATAAAAAAATCGATTTCACATTTCATATATTTACTGATTATTTCGATGAGAGTGATAAAGCCAGATTCGCCGATCTTGCTAAACAATATCAATCTTGTATCAAAGTTTATCTAATTGATTGCAATAAATTAAAAGACTTACCTAGTACAAAAAACTGGACTTATGCAACATACTTCCGTTTTGTTATTGCAGATTATTTCTATAATAAAATAGATAAGTTATTATACCTGGATGCCGATATTGCTTGCCAGGGTAGTGTACGAGAACTGGTCGATTATAAGTTTGCCGCAGATGAGATCGCTGTCGTTGTAACGGAAAGAGATTCCGAATGGTGGCATAATCGTTCTGTAACGCTGGCCACTCCAGGATTAATCACCGGATACTTTAATGCTGGATTCTTACTTATCAACATCAACGCATGGCACTGTAATAATATCTCTTCCCGAGCCATCGAAATGTTGCGAGTTCCAGAATGGGTGGAAAGAATAACTCATCTTGATCAAGATGTCCTTAATGTATTGTTAGCCGGAAAAGTAACTTTTATCAATGGTAAATACAATACACGCTTTAGCATTAATTATGAACTGAAAGATAAAGTAGTCAATCCTGTGAATAATGAAACTGTCTTCATTCATTATGTGGGACCGACAAAACCCTGGCATGAGTGGTCCAACTATCCGGTATCGAAGAGTTTTTTAGTTGCGAAAGAGGCCTCGCCCTGGCATTCAGTAGCGCTTCTCAAACCGACCAATAGCAATCAATTCAGATATTGTGCAAAGCATAAATTTAAACAAGGGTTATACGTTCAGGGGCTGTGTAACTACTTTAATTATTATCTGACCAAGTTGAAAGGTTAACTGCTGGCTAAGTACATTGTTAAAATAATCAACAGCAATGCATATCTTAGCCGCTGGAAAATATAGCTGAAATAATTAAAGGTAATTAACTTGGACTTCAAAAGATTAACTAACTTCAAAGATATTATTGAGTTAGACAGACGTGTTACACCATGTGATGATCGTGACACTTTTAATATCTCATGGGGAATCGATAAAAATTACCAAACTGGCGCGGCAATTTCTATTGCCTCAATCCTTGAAAATAATAAAGAGAGTAATATTAATTTTACTTTTCATATTATTGCGGATTATTTAGATCAAGAATATATTGTACTTTTGACACAACTAGCAGAACAGTATAAAACAGTTATTAAGCTATATCATATTGATTCTGAACCGCTGGTGTCACTACCTAAAACAAATATATGGCCAGTGTCAATATACTATCGCTTGCTTTCATTTGATTATTTTTCTGAACGATTAGAACGACTGCTATATCTTGATGCTGATATTACGTGTAAAGGCTCTTTAGAGGATCTTGCTGCATTGAAATTTGATGGGGAATATGGTGCGGTTGTAGTAGATGTTGATTCAATGCAGGATAAAAGTGCAGAGCGTCTACATAATCCTGAGTTTAAAGGCAACTACTTTAACTCGGGTGTCATGTATATAAACTTGCAGCAATGGCTTAACTCTAATTTAACGAAAAAATTCTTCGAACTATTGTCAGATGAAAGTATAGTTTCCAGAGTAAAATATCCTGACCAGGATATTTTAAATATCATGTTTTTTCATCATGCGGTATTACTACCGAGGAAATATAACTCAATTTATTCATTGAAGTCTGAGTTTGAGATTAAAAATAAAAATTACTATAAATCAGTGATTAATGAAGAGACAGTATTTATTCATTATACTGGTGTAACAAAACCATGGCACGAGTGGGCTGACTATTCCTCAGCACAATTTTTCCGCACAGTATATGAGAAGTCACCATGGAAGAATCAGCCTTATCAAGTTGCAAAACAAAAGCACGAATATAGAGAAGAATATAAACACCTTCTTTATCAAAATAAAATAATTCCAGGCCTGATCGCAGCAATTAAATATAAAACAATGTAATGGTGATCTTTATGATTGATAAAATCATATTTACTGTAACACCTATTTATTCTATTCCACCACGTGGTGCCGCAGCAGTTGAGACCTGGATGTATCAGGTTGCCCAAAGAACCAAATTCCCTAATCGTATTGTCTGTATAAAGAATGAAGGATATTCTGATTATTCTTACGTAAACGAAAGATGTAGTATTCATCGTATTGGATTTAGCTCGGTATATAAGCGTATTTTCCAAAAGTGGACTCGGCTGGATCCGTTACCTTATTCAAAGCGCATACTGAAAGTTGCCGAAAAGTTTGAGATAACCGATCAAAGTGTGATTGTTGTCCATAACAGTATGAAGCTATATCGACAAATTCGTTCGCAAGCTCCTCAGGCTAAAGTTGTGATTCATATGCATAATGCGTTTGAACCTAAGTTGCTTGATAAAAAAGTTAAGATGATCGTACCAAGTTTGTTTTTGAAGAACTATTATCAATCTTATCTTTCTGAAGCTGATATTGTTATTGTGCCTAATGGTATTGACCTGGATATCTATCAATCGTCATATGAATCAATATCAAAAAATAAATTAAATATTCCCCCTGAAAGCAAGGTGGTATTTTTTGCTGGACGTATAGTCCCTGATAAAGGCGTTCTCTTACTTCTTCAGGCTTTTGAAAAGTTGCTGCATGAGAACAAAAATCTGAAGCTTGTGGTTGTTGGTGATCACATGGAAGTAAGTAAGAACGATAAAGGTGATTATCAGCGTGAAGTTCGGGAAATAGCTGAGCGCCTCAAACCACATTGTATTATGTTAGGTAGTATCTCACCCGAGAAAATGCACTATTACTATCCACTGGCAGATATAGTTGTGATTCCTTCTCAATTTCAGGAGCCATTTTGTATGGTGGCTATTGAGGCTATGGGCGCAGGAAGACCTGTATTAGTCAGTACTCGAGGCGGCATGGTTGAGTTTGTTAAAGATAAAATTACAGGCTATCACCTTACAGAGCCGATGACTGCAGAAACTATTGCTCAGGATATTACCAGGGTAATGGCGGAAAGTAGTTTAGCGGATACCGCCCAACGAGGTCAGCAATATGTCTTTGGAAACTATAGTTGGTCTGCGGTTACACAACGGTTTGAAGAGGTTATTTGTAACTGGTTCGAGTGATAAAAAGGCTACATAAAGTAGCCTTTTTTTTACTATTTTATTTATTCTTCAGCGCTAACAGAAAACCTGCAAAAATACCCAACAGATCTAACTCAATCTGCTCAACGTTGCCACGTATAATAAAATAACCGAAAAATGAAAGTAAAATTATTATATAAGCATTGTATGGGGAATAGTAGTTCTCCCTAAATGCATGCGTAACACATTCTCTCACTATGCTAGTGTACACCAGTATTAAACCCACAAGTCCAAGTAATCCTGTACCAAACCATACAAAAAGAATAAGGTTGTGTGGTCCAATTGACTCGCGGAATGTCCAGTTTGGATAATCAACAACACGCTTGTTGTATACAGTTTTATAAGCGTTATTACCAAAACCATAACCAATAACTGGGTTTTCTAAGATTAGATCAAATGCACTTCCTTGTGTACCGTTAGTATAGCGATATGAACTGTCAGTTTGCTGCAATTTAAAGGTCAGTTTTTCTGACATATCTTTGTGTGAAAATATAGCTGTCAGAGCAACAATGGCTACGAGGATTCCTACAGTAAGCAATCGCCATTGTTTGTACATGATTATCCATGTAAGAGCAATAATAAATACAGATAACCATGCGCCACGGGACAATGTTCCAAGAATTAAAAAGGTGTATATCGCCCCTAGCAACAGGAATAATATACGGTATTTCGCTGATTTAACGAGCCATAGATTCAGAAGCACTGGGAATAAAAACACCATTGCATCTGAAATTCCGCGATGTTGGTAATTAGTAAAAGGCATGATTCCTTGCTGATAGTCCTGATAATAAAGGACAAGTTCTGAAAGGCATCGCAAACTAAGAGCTGTAAGGAACGAGAAGAATATCAACTTTGAAATGGTTTCTTTGTTTTCTTCTCTTAGTAATACAGGGATCGCAATAGTGCATAATAAGACATTTTCAATAACGGAGTTGTTTATCTCTTTCAGGCTAGCTTTTAGTTCAGGAGTGAACACTAAAGAGACGAAGGTAGCGATTACAAGAAATGATATACTTGCAAAAACAAATGTTTTAAAAATAGGAATATAATGTCGAGGATTCTTACATAAATAAACTATCGTTGTGATAGTCATCAGGATGACAATCAAATGTTTATAACGCGTAATACCACCTAAGAAATAGGTGGCGACAAACAGAAATATAAGTCCTCTATTCCAGTTTATCTTCCAGTTTTTTTTCTCATCTAAAAAAAACTTTGTTAAAGCCATCATTTCTCCGACACTTACAGACAATTATTTAAAAAATTGCAATTAATTGATTCTAATACGGTCGAAGAACGCAAGTCTGAAAGATTTTCACTTCCTGAGCGACATGCCACTTGATTCTTGCCATACCCACCAATCAATCCTGGGTCCGTTGGACCGTACAACGTAATATTTGGGCGATCCAGCGCAGCGGTTAAATGACTCAGGCCTGTATCAACCGACACCACAAATTTTGCCCCCGCCAGTACGCGAGCGACCTCTCCCAAAGTCATCCGTGGAAGAACATCAACATAAGAAAAACCATTTGCCAGCCTACGGGCTCGTGCTTCTTCATGAGGAGCACCCCATGGCAGTTTAATACGTATGCCAGCGTTATTTAACAGGCCAATTAGCTCCCGCCAGTTGGCTTCTGGCCAATGCTTATCATCACGCGTTGTGGCATGCAGAAATACGGCATACTGGCCCGCATCAGCATTACGTTCTTTCAGAAAATGCTGAGCGATAGCGTAATCACCCTGCGACTGGGGCCTGGAATATCCCAGACTTTTGGCGAACAATTCACGCGTACGTTCTACCGCGTGCTGCTGTTTGGCAATGTGATGTTTGCGATTATAAAACAGGCTCGCCAATGGTTCGCGCGCCGTGCTCCAGTCCATACCATGCTTGATGCCACGTGCCAGACGCGTAACCAACGCCGCGCTTTTTACCAGACCCTGCGCATCAATTATCGCGTCATACTGATGTAAACGCACCGCATCGCGAAAGGCTTTACGCTCGGCTTTAATCGGCGCTGAAAACCAGGCTTTACGCCAGCGGCGGATCGCCACTGGAATAACCCGGTCAACGGCTGCATGCCAGGATGGGATCTGCGCGAAGCCTTCTTCCACTACCCAATCAAATTGAATATCCGGCATGACCTGCTGCGCATCGGTTAATGCCGGTAACGTATGCAGTACATCGCCCATAGACGATGTTTTAACGATCAGTACCCGCATCCGTCAGGCTTCCTCTTGTAACAACAGGTCGTTGAGTTCTTCCAGCACGCGCTGGGGTGTGATGTCAATCAGGCTCTGATGATAGCCTTCTGCTGCATCTCCCTTGCGTACTTTGTGATAGCCCGTAATCAAGCGAATTACGCGAGCCTTGTGTGAAAGCGGCGGAGTAAAATCCGGGCTGCTGGGGCCATATAACGCTACCAGAGGTCGATTCAACGCTGCGGCAACGTGCATTAATCCAGAGTCGTTGGTGACCACCGCTTTGCAGGCGGCGAGCAGAATGACGGCCTGCTCCAGCTGTGTTTCGCCTGCCAGATTACGGCACCAGGCCTGCTGATCAACGTTCAGCGTCGCCAGGATCTCATTTCCGGCTTCATGGTCTTTTGCAGAGCCAAAAAGCACAATCTGATGGCCTTCATCGATCAGTTGCTTCGCCAGGTCTGCGTAGTGGTAATGTGGCCAGCGTTTCGCTGGACCAAATTCCGCTCCAGGGCAAAAGCCGATGATGGGGCGTTCGGCAGAAAGGGAAAACTGGCGACAGGTCAGGGACTTTTCACCTTCGCTTACCTGCAACTGCGGCCATAGCAGAGGCTGCGGCAAATCTTTAGCTGACAGCATTACGCCTTTATCATAGGCCAGGGCTACATAGCGTTCGACCATCAGCGGCCAGGCATCTTTATCCAGCACGCGCGCATCGTTTAGCAGGCCGTAGCGCATTTCACCACGCCAACCGGTACGATGGGGAATGCCAGCAAAGAACGGTACCAGCGCGGATTTAAACGAGTTAGGCAGCACATAGGCGCGGTCATAGCGTTTTTCACGCAGGCTATGACCGAGTTTACGCCGCTCGCCGATCTCCAGCGCACCGTGTCCCAGCGGCATGGCGATAGCTTCGTTAACTTCAGGCATGCGCGACAATAACGGACGGCACCATGCTGGTGCCATCACGTCGATTATCGCCTGGGGATAGCGCGCCTTAAGCGTGCGATAGAGACTTTGCGACATCATCATGTCGCCCACCCAGGACGGGCCTACCACCAAAATTTTCATACTTACGCGTCGCGGTTCAGCCAGGCCATATATTCCGTTACACCTTCAGCAACGGTTTTAAACGGCTTGTCATAGCCCGCAGCGCGCAGATTAGTCAGATCGGCCTGGGTAAACGCCTGATAGCGACCTTTCAGTTTTTCCGGGAATGGGATGTACTCAATGCTGCCTTTTTTGTGGTACGCAAGCGTTGCATCGGCAACGGCCTGGAAAGATTCCGCACGACCGGTACCAAGGTTAAAGATGCCGGAAACCCCGTTTTCCAGGAACCACAGGTTCACCGCAGCCACATCGCCTACGTAAACGAAATCACGCTTGAAGTTTTCACTGCCTTCGAACAGTTTTGGTGTTTCGCCATTGTTGAGCTGGGTGTTGAGGTGGAAAGCGACGCTCGCCATGCTGCCTTTATGGCCTTCACGCGGTCCGTAGACGTTGAAATAGCGGAAGCCAACAATCTGAGAATTGGCTTCTGGCAGGATCTGACGAACGTACTCGTCGAACAGGAATTTTGAGTAGCCGTAAACGTTCAGCGGTTTCTCATATTCACGGGATTCGATGAAATCAGAAGTGCGGCCGCCGTAGGTGGCGGCAGAGGACGCATACAGGAACGGAATTTCACGCTCCAGGCAGTAGTGCAACAGCTCTTTGGAGTATTGATAGTTGTTATCCATCATATACTTGCCGTCCCACTCGGTAGTGGAGGAGCATGCGCCTTCGTGGAAAATCGCTTCGATATCGCCGAAATCTTCTCCGGCCATAATCTGGATCAGGAAGTCTTCCTTGTCCATGTAGTCAGCAATATTCAGATCCACCAGGTTAACAAACTTGGTGCCATCTTTCAGGTTGTCCACCACCAGGATGTCGGTGATGCCTTTATCATTCAATGACTTGACGATGTTGCTGCCGATAAAGCCCGCGCCGCCGGTAACGATGATCATAAATGTAACCTTCGAATTTTGGAGTCAGAGACAATCTCAGACACTAATGTCTGTAATCATACCATCACATCGGCATCCCTTCAGCCTCTTAAGTAAGATGGTGGGTCGGTAGAAGGCCTATAAACACCAGTATAAGAATGCTTATTTAATGGTTATTAAGTCTATTAAATTAATCTTAAATGTACTTAGTTTTTTTATATCCATCTATGTATATTATATGTACAAAAACAAAAACTATGTGATATAATATTTTTTTTATTAATGGTTTGAAAATGGTTATGAAATCGTCTACCACTATTGTGACAGCATATTTTGATATCGGTAGGGGGGAGTGGACTGTTAATAAAGGCTTCCGTGAAAAACTTTCCCGATCTTCTGATGTCTATTTTGACTACTTCAAACGGTTAGCCGCTTTAGAAAATGATATGGTTATTTTTACCTCGTCTGAGTTTGAAGACAGAGTTGCGGAAATACGCAAAGGTAAGCCCACAAAAATTATAACCATAGATTTAGGTAAAAAATTTAAGCATATTAATAATAAAATAAGACAAATTCAGCAGGATGATACCTTTAAGAATAAATTAGAGACGCGACAGCTAGGTAACCCTGAGTACTGGTCTCCAGAATATGTGTTGATCAATAATTTAAAAGCATATTTTGTAGTGAAGGCCATAAATGCAGGCTTAGTTAATACTCCGATGGTTGCCTGGGTAGACTTCGGATATTGCCGTAAACCGCAGGTTACTCGCGGATTAAAAGTATGGGACTTCCCTTTTGACCGTAATAAAATGCATCTCTTCACGATTAAAAAGGGTCTGGTTATATCATCCAGAAAACAGGTTTTTGATTTTATGATCGGAAATCATACTTATATTATCGGCGGCGCTATTGTTGGTTCACCAGAGAAATGGAAAGAGTTTTACTCATTAGTCACTGAGTGTCAAAAAGAGACTCTCAGAAATAATATTGTTGATGATGATCAGGGTATTTTTGTCATGTGTTATTACAAGCGCCCTGATCTATTAATGCTTAATTACCTTGGTCGTGGCAAATGGTTCGATCTGTTCCGTGTTTATCGGCGAACCGCTTTAGGTGCAAAACTCCAGGCATTGCGAATTTTTCTCACTCGAAAGTAGTGGCTTGAATGAGATTGAAGGGTTACCTAACCAGATAGAATGCTGCAAAGGCATTCTTCTGCTATTGCTGTTGTTTTTTTATGATTTTTTATAAAATCCAGCCAATTCAATTGGTTGTGATTCCTTGCGTCCAATGAATCCATACGACGGCATCACTGATTAGCCATGTGGGTATACGTGATTTATGCTTCATTTTGAAGAAGTGATGATGCGTCATCTCGTATCAGCGTATAGCTTTGGGTAATATGTGCTGAAATTTGCCCAGTCTGGAGAATTGAAATGCGTGGGGATTTTTACAAACAGTTAACGAACGATCTCGAAACCGCACGTGCGGAAGGATTGTTTAAAGAAGAGCGCATTATTACGTCTGCCCAGCAGGCGGATATCACCGTGGCGGACGGAAGCCACGTTATTAACTTTTGTGCGAACAACTATCTGGGGCTGGCTAACCACCCGGAACTGATTGCAGCTGCAAAAGCAGGTATGGATTCTCACGGATTTGGTATGGCTTCGGTCCGCTTTATTTGCGGTACCCAGGACAGCCATAAGCAACTGGAGCAAAAACTGGCGGCATTCCTCGGTATGGAAGATGCCATCCTTTACTCTTCCTGCTTTGACGCCAACGGCGGCCTGTTTGAAACGCTGCTGGGCGCAGAAGATGCGATTATCTCAGATGCGCTCAACCACGCTTCTATCATTGACGGTGTTCGCTTGTGTAAAGCAAAGCGTTTCCGTTACGCCAACAACGACATGGTCGAACTGGAAGCGCGCCTGAAAGAAGCGCGTGAAGCGGGAGCCCGTCATATCCTGATCGCCACCGATGGCGTGTTCTCTATGGATGGTGTGATTGCTAACCTGAAAGGCGTTTGTGACCTGGCGGATAAATACGACGCGCTGGTCATGGTTGATGATTCCCATGCTGTCGGCTTTGTCGGCGAAAATGGTCGTGGCTCACATGAATACTGTGATGTGATGGGGCGTGTGGACATCATCACTGGTACGCTGGGTAAAGCGCTCGGCGGTGCATCTGGCGGTTATACCGCAGCGCGCAAAGAGGTTGTTGAGTGGCTGCGCCAGCGTTCCCGTCCGTATCTGTTCTCCAACTCATTGGCTCCTGCAATTGTTTCTGCCTCCATTAAAGTGCTGGAGATGGTCGAAGCAGGCAGCGAGCTGCGCGATCGCCTGTGGGCGAACGCACGTCAGTTCCGCGAGCAAATGTCAGCCGCAGGCTTTACGTTAGCGGGAGCGGATCACGCAATTATCCCGGTCATGTTGGGGGATGCGGTAGTGGCGCAAGAGTTCGCCCGCGAGCTGCAAAAAGAGGGGATTTACGTTACTGGATTCTTCTATCCGGTGGTTCCAAAAGGTCAGGCGCGTATTCGTACCCAGATGTCTGCGGCGCATACCCCTGAGCAGATTACGCGTGCTGTTGAGGCGTTCACACGCATTGGTAAACAACTGGGCGTTATTGCCTGAGGATGTGAAATGAAAGCGTTATCCAAACTGAAAGCGGAAGAGGGCATTTGGATGACCGACGTTCCTGAACCGGAAGTCGGCCATAACGATTTGCTGATTAAAATCCGTAAAACAGCCATCTGCGGGACTGACGTTCACATTTATAACTGGGATGAATGGTCGCAAAAAACCATCCCGGTACCGATGGTCGTTGGACATGAATATGTCGGCGAAGTTGTTGGCATCGGCCAGGAAGTTAAAGGCTTTAAAATCGGCGATCGCGTTTCAGGCGAAGGTCATATCACCTGCGGGCATTGCCGTAACTGCCGCGGTGGACGTACTCACCTGTGCCGCAATACGACCGGTGTTGGCGTAAACCGTCCTGGCTGCTTTGCAGAATACCTGGTGATCCCGGCATTTAACGCGTTTAAAATTCCGGACAACATCTCTGACGACCTGGCGTCTATCTTCGATCCGTTCGGTAATGCGGTGCATACGGCGCTGTCGTTCGATCTGGTTGGGGAAGATGTGCTGGTTTCCGGCGCGGGTCCAATCGGTATTATGGCGGCAGCGGTTGCCAGGCACGTTGGCGCACGCCACGTGGTGATTACCGATGTTAATGAGTATCGCCTTGAACTGGCGCGTAAAATGGGCATCACTCGCGCGGTCAACGTGTCGAAAGAGAGTTTGACCGACGTGATGGCTGAACTGGGCATGACCGAAGGGTTTGATGTCGGTCTGGAGATGTCCGGCGCGCCGCCAGCGTTTCGCGCCATGCTGGACACCATGAACCACGGTGGCCGTATTGCTATGCTGGGTATTCCACCATCAGACATGTCCATCGACTGGACTAAAGTTATCTTTAAGGGATTGTTTATTAAAGGTATCTACGGTCGTGAGATGTTTGAGACCTGGTACAAGATGGCCGCATTGATTCAGTCTGGTCTGGATTTGTCGCCGATCATCACCCATCGATTCTCCATTGATGAATTCCAGCAGGGCTTTGACGCGATGCGCTCGGGCCAGTCAGGGAAAGTGATCCTGAGCTGGGATTGAATGCTCGACTTGTATTAAATGCTACCAACGGCCAGATTCTTTATTCTGGCCGTATAAATAATAAATACTATTTGCCACGAAGCTTTCTGGATAAAGTTCTTGTCGCTTCTTTGAGCCAGATGAGCTTGTAGATTAACCCTTTTCCTTTGATATTAATATGATATTTTCGCTGCAATGCTAAAATGTCATTAGCCTGGCAAATCTTCATATTTCCCTTACAGGATAAGTCAATTATTCTTAATTCACCGCCTGGCGTACGAATGAAATTTCCAGGGTGGATATCATTAGATGCCAACCCGGCTTTGTGAAGGCGCAGAACGCACTGTTTCACTTCATCGGCATTCTTATGGTTAATTTCTTTTAAAGGAGTGCCTTCAACATATTCATGAATAATATAAACATCATGACACTGACGAAGGCGTACTTTTTCAGCGGCATAGTAGAGATCGGCTGTACAGGCGCGCATTTCCGGGGAGAGTGTGTCCAGCTTCTTGATGAGCCTGGAATAAAAGGGGCCGGAGATAAAATTCTGCATTTTTTTCTCAAATCGAGGATCAACTTCACGGTCGTTTTTGATGATAAATTTTTGTGAGTTGTACTCGACCAGTTCTACACTGCGCATGGCGTTACCACTGCTCAACGGTTTGCCACTGATTTCTTTGTTTATATACTTATTCATCAGTGACTTAAGGTCTGTTTTGGTCTCTTTGCAATAGACCGTATAACCTTTTTCATATGTCTTACTGATGGCCATCACTTTCCTCAATATCAGTGTACATCGCGCGTTAATTTACAGGGGTATAGTATACAGGTTGTGTCCCTCAATATGTAGACGATCTGAGCTATCACAGGCCGCTGAACTCAGGCGCCGCATGGCATTTTCCCATACTGGTTGCTTTCGCTGCGCCGCTTCTGAAAATTAAACGTTCTAACCTTAATAATTCCTTAATGAAACTGTAGTAAAAGTCGTCAGTGTACTGACAAACTTGGGTTATCTGATGAGAAACCGCACAAATATGTTGAGTGTTATTATTCCGTTGTATAACGCGGGTGATAGTTTTCGGGATTGCATGGAATCTTTGATCGCACAGACATGGGCTGCGATAGAGATCATTATTGTGGATGACGGTTCAACGGATAACTCTGTTGATATTGCAAGACATTATGCTGATAACTATTCCCATGTCCGGTTGTTACATCAGGCTAACGCCGGGGCATCTGTCGCGCGTAATCGTGGTCTGGCAGTGGCCAAAGGGGATTATGTTGCATTTGTCGATGCCGATGACCTGGTTTATCCCAATATGTATGAAACCCTGATGACCATGGCGCTTCAGGATGACCTCGATCTGGCACAGTGCAATTCTGATTGGTGCATTTTCGAAACGGGGGACACCTGGCAATCAATACCGACGGACCGTCTGCGGTCTACGGGTGTATTGACCGGCCCCGACTGGTTACGTATGGCATTGGCTTCACGCCGTTGGACGCATGTGGTCTGGATGGGGGTTTATCGCAGAGATGTTATCGAGAAAAACAAGATAGCGTTTATTCCAGGGTTGCATCATCAGGATATTGTATGGACGACGGAGTTTATGTTTAACGCCAAACGTGTGCGATATACCGAGCAATCATTGTATAAATACTTCTTACACGATCAATCAGTTAGCCGTCTTAAAAGACAAGGCTTAAAAAATCTCAATTACCAACGCCACTATATTAAAATTACACGGTTATTGGATAAGTTGAATCGTGAATATGCGGGTCGGATTACTATTTATCCGGAATTTCATCAGCAAATAACCTATGAAGCATTACGCGTTTGCCACGCAGTACGCAAAGAGCCGGATGTCCATATTCGTCAACGCATGATTGCAGAGATTTTTGTCTCTGGTATGTATAAACGCATGATTACTAACGTACGCAGCGCCAAAGTTTTGTACCAGGCGCTGCTATGGTCATTCCGTCTCTGGAAATGGCGCGATAAAACATCCTCGCCTTCTCGTATTGCCCGTAAAACGCTTAATTTACGTTAGCGTTCATAGGGCTGGGTGAGGATGTATTCCCCCAGCCCTGCCATTGCAGGCGCATGTACTGCACCAGCGTGCTTTGGGTGATACTTTCACCGAGCACGCTGAAGAAGCGGCTGGCGTAAACCGGCTCTAACGGCTGCTTCGGTTTGCATAATCTCACCCCGCGGAAAGGATTACGTGGCGCATCAGGTTTACCATTCTTCGGCGGTGTAAGGTTTGGTCTGGAGGTGTCTACCTGTGGTTCATTGAGCAGGCTGCTTGGGCGAACCAGCGTAATGTCCGCAGGCAGGTTATAAAGCATCTGCTGCAGGACGCGAACCGTCGAAGGGTGAGGATGCCCAATGGCAATTGCTGAACCGTTGCGGCGCGCAAGCTCAACGGCACGATTAAACTGACGGCGAATATCGGCTTCGTTTTGCGTGTCATCCAGGAAGACTTTGCGTTTGATAACCTTCACGCCGGTTCCTGATGCTGCGCGCATTGCCTGACTGTTGCCGATGGTCATACTGTCCAGGAAGTAGAGATCGTAGCGTTCCAGCGCCTGCATCACCTTCTGCATACCGAACAGGCTGGAGGTCATCGCGCTGCCCATATGGTTGTTCAGCCCGACCGCATTCGGTACTTTGCTTACCGCGTCGCGAATAATCCGCTCAATCTCTTCGCTGCTCATTTCCGGGCGCAAAGTATCTTTCTCTAACGGCTGTTTGCTCAGCGGCGCCATCGGCAGATGGATTAAAACTTCATGCCCGCTGTTATGCGCTTTAATCGCCATTTCACGCGCGTGTGGGGCATTAGGCAGAACGGCAACGGAGAGGGTGGAAGGCATCGCCAGAACCTGATTTTCGGTGTGTGGACGATAGCCGAAATCATCAATAACGATGGCAAGTTTGCCAGCAAAAACAGGTGTTGCGAAGGCCAGCACGCTGGCGAGAGAGAATAATAGACGACGAAATTGAGGCAAAACTTATCTTCCCAACCACGGCTGTGGATTGACCGCCTGACCCTGGCGACGAATTTCGAAATAGAGTGCCGGCCTGCCCTGTCCGCCGCTGCTACCCACAAGTGCAATAGGCTGCCCGGCGCGAACCTGCGTACCGACGCTGACCAGCGCGCTCTGGTTATAACCGTAAAGGCTCATATCGCCTTTACCGTGCTCAACGACGACCACCAGACCGTAGCCTTGCAACCAGTCCGCCAGAATGACGCGACCATCGGCAATGGCTTTAACTTCGGTGCCTTCGGATGCGCCAATAACCATCCCCTTCCAACGTAGCTCACCTTGCAACTGTTCGCCATAACGATGTAGCGTTGGGCCACGAACGGGCCAGAATGCCTGGCCGCGTGGGGAACCTAAACCGCCGGTACGGGACATCAGTGATTTTTCGCTTTCGGTTGGCTTGTAGGTTGAGCCTTTCCGTGACGCATCCTTCTGTTTGTCACGTACGGCCTGCGCCTCGCGAGCTTCACGTTCCGCACGTGCTTTGGCTGCGGCTTCGGCACGAGCAATGCTGTTGCGCAGGCGTGATTCGTTGGCGCGCATTTCGCCCAGTTGCTGCTGACCCTGCTGAATCGATGACTCCAGACCCGAGAGCGTCTTCTTGCGTTCATTACGCGCCTGCTCCAGCTTAGCCTGCTGAGCGCGCTGTTCGTACAGCAACGTCTGCTGTTCGCTCTGCTTATCTTCCAGCTCGGCTTTTTGCGAGTCGACCTCTTCGCGGGTTTGTTTCAACTGCGCGATGGTTTCCTGCCGCGCCTGGTTCAGATAGCCGAAATAGGCCTGCAGGCGTTGCCCGCGCTGGCTCTCTTCCCCGCTCAGAATGAGCTGAATACCGGTGTGTTCGCCCTGGCGAAACGCTGCGTCAAGTTGGGCTGCCAGGCTACGCTCTTGCGCAGCCCGCTGTTTTTCCAGCTTCGCGAGGGCGGCATTCATCTCTGTGATTTGTGCATTCAGCTGCGCCAGCGAGTTTTGCGTTTCGCGTAGTTGCCTGGCGGCAACGGCGATGGCTTGTTCCTGAGCTTTAAGTTGAGCGAGGAGAGTGGAGCGTTGTTGTTGTTGTTGGCGTACCGCGCGTTCTTTTGCCGCGATATCAGCTTGAATAGATTTGAGCTGATCGCGCTCGTCCGCGTGGGCGGAAAAGGCGCACAGCAATACGCCAGCGCTAAGCGCGCTGGCGTAGAACAAGGGCCTGACTGAAAGCTTTCGCAGTTTCACGGCCCAAGTGATGGTATTAATCGCCTTTCCCCTCATGGGGAGGGATTATTCCACGATGAACAGCGGCTTACCAGTCATCTCTTGCGGGATTTCCATACCCATCAGCGTCAGCATCGTCGGGGCGATATCAGAAAGTTTGCCGCCTTCAACTGCTTTGACGTTTTTACCACCGACATAAATCAGCGGAACGGGCAGGTTGGTGTGTGCTGTATGCGCCTGACCGGTGGACGGATCGCGCATTTGCTCTGCGTTACCGTGGTCCGCGGTGATCAGCAGTTGGCCGCCAACGGATTCAACCGCTTTAGTCACCTGCTCAACGCAGTGATCCAGCGCTTCAACCGCTTTAACCGCAGCTTCCATCACCCCGGTGTGACCAACCATGTCGCCGTTCGGGTAGTTACAAATGATGGTGTCGTATTTTCCGCTCTGAATCGCAGCAACCAGCTTCTCGGTCAGCTCAGCAGAGCTCATTTCCGGCTGCAGATCGTAGGTCGCGACTTTCGGCGAATTGATCAGGATGCGATCTTCGCCTTTGAACGGCTCTTCTACGCCGCCGTTAAAGAAGAAGGTCACGTGGGCATATTTTTCAGTTTCGGAAATACGCAACTGCGTTTTGTCATTCTTCGCCATCCACTCGCCAAGGGTGTTGGCCAGAGACGCTGGTGGGTAAGCAACAGCCGTTTTGATGTCGGCTGCGTATTCGGTCAGCATCACAAAGTTGAGGTTAACGACTTTCTTACGGGTGAAGCCGTCGAAGTCAGCGTTAACAAACGCACGGGTGATTTCACGCGCACGGTCAGCACGGAAGTTCATGAAAATCAGCGTATCGCCGTCTTCCATGGCGGCTTCAGCCTGGCCTTCAGCACGGATCACGGTCGCTTTCACGAATTCGTCGTTTTCGTCGCGGGCATAAGCAGCCTGCAGGCCTTCAACAGCCGTAGCGAACTGGAACTCGCCTTTTGCCAGCGTCATCAGGTCATAAGCCTGTTCAACGCGATCCCAACGGTTGTCGCGGTCCATGGCGTAGTAACGACCGATGATGGACGCTACGCGGCCTTTGCCCAGCGCGGCAAATTTCTCTTCGAATTTCTGCAGCGAATGTTCAGCGCTGCGCGGCGGGGTATCACGGCCATCAAGGAAAGCGTGCAGATAGATTTTCTCAGCACCGCGTTCAGCTGCCATTTCGACCATCGCCATGATGTGATCTTCGTGGCTGTGAACGCCGCCAGCAGAGAGCAGGCCCATGATATGAACCGCTTTGCCGCTATTTTTTGCCTGGTCGACCGCATCGGTCAGCACTGGGTTAGCGAAGAAAGTCCGTTCTTTAATTTCAACATCCAGACGGGTCAGGTCCTGATACACGATGCGGCCCGCGCCCAGGTTGACGTGACCCACTTCGGAGTTGCCCATCTGGCGATCGGGCAGGCCGACTTCCAGGCCAGAGGCATCAATCAGGGTATGCGGACGTTTTGCCCACAGAGCATCCATTACCGGGGTTTTGGCATTAAAGATGGCGTTATCCTGGCTGTCTTCACGATAGCCATAGCCATCCAGAATCACCAGTACCATAGGTTTTTTAGAAACCGACATTGCGACAACCTCACACTCAATAGACAAAAATAATTGCGTAATTTTACTACAGCTGAATCGATAAAATAGCCCCAGAAGATCAAATAATCGACCAGAGCGTGTCGCAGAGGGCGCGGATTTACGTTTTTTTTTCCGTAGCGCCCCGCAAAAATGCAATCCAATGCACGCTCTGGCTGTATTTGCGCCAACGCGCAGGTATACTCCTTTCCTGGTTTTTTAATCACTAAGTCGGGAGTTGTTACCCCCCATGCAAGAAATTATGCAATTTGTTAGTCGCCACCCTGTATTGAGTATCGCCTGGATTGCGTTACTGGCGGCTGTATTATTTACCACGTTTAAGAGCCTGACTTCGAAAGTGAAGGTAATTACGCGCGGAGAAGCCACTCGTCTTATCAACAAAGAAGATGCGGTGATTGTGGATTTACGTCAGCGCGACGACTTCCGCAAAGGCCATATCGCGGGCTCCACTAACCTGCTGCCGAGCGAAATCAAAGCCAACAATTTTGGCGAGCTGGAAAAACACAAAAACAAACCTGTTATTGTGGTTGATGGCTCTGGTATGCAGTGCCAGGATTCAGCAACTGCGCTGATTAAAGCCGGTTTTGAGCAGGTATCTGTACTGAAAGACGGCGTAGCGGGCTGGAGTGGCGAGAATCTGCCACTGGTTCGCGGCAAGTAATTTACCCGTCTTCTTTCATGCCTCAGGGTAAAAGAACACTGGAGATAAGTCATGGCCAATATTGAGATCTATACCAAAGCGACCTGCCCGTTTTGCCATCGCGCAAAGGCGCTGTTGAACAGCAAGGGTGTGAGTTTCCAGGAACTTCCGATTGACGGCGATGCCGTGAAGCGTGAAGAGATGATCAAGCGCAGTGGCCGTACAACGGTTCCGCAGATTTTTATTGATGCACAGCACATTGGTGGTTGTGACGACTTGTATGCGTTGGATGCACGTGGTGGACTGGATCCACTGCTGCGTTAAGGCGTACCGAAGTATTTAAAGGACAACACTAAAGGGTTTTCTCAACATGTCAGAACAAAATAACACTGAAATGGCTTTCCAGATCCAACGTATTTATACCAAGGATGTGTCTTTCGAAGCGCCAAATGCACCACATGTTTTCCAGAAAGATTGGCAGCCAGAGGTTAAACTGGATCTTGATACCGCATCTACCCAACTGGCAGATGATGTGTATGAAGTAGTGCTGCGTGTCACCGTAACGGCATCTCTGGGTGAAGAAACTGCGTTCCTGTGTGAAGTTCAGCAGGGCGGTATTTTCTCCATCAGTGGTATTGAAGGGACTCAGATGGCGCATTGCCTTGGTGCATACTGCCCGAACATTCTGTTCCCGTATGCCCGCGAATGCATCACCAGCCTGGTTTCCCGCGGTACATTCCCGCAACTGAACCTTGCGCCGGTCAACTTTGATGCGCTGTTCATGAACTATTTACAGCAGCAGGCTGGCGAAGGTACTGAAGAACATCAGGATGCCTGATGAACCAAAGTAATGCTTCAATGACTGTGATTGGTGCCGGCTCGTACGGCACCGCTCTTGCCATCACCCTGGCAAGAAATGGCCATCAGGTTGTCCTGTGGGGCCATGATCCGAAACATATCGCGACCCTCGAGCACGATCGCTGCAACGTCGCGTTCCTCCCTGATGTGCCTTTTCCCGAAACGCTGCGCCTGGAAAGTGATTTAGCCACTGCGCTGGCCGCCAGTCGTAATATTCTGGTGGTGGTGCCTAGCCACGTCTTTGGCGAAGTGCTGCGCAACATCAAACCGCTGATGCGTCCTGACGCGCGTCTGGTCTGGGCGACAAAAGGTCTGGAAGCGGAAACGGGACGCCTGCTGCAGGACGTCGCGCGTGAAGCGCTGGGGAATTCTATTCCACTGGCGGTTATCTCCGGTCCGACGTTCGCCAAAGAGCTGGCGGCGGGCATGCCGACGGCGATTTCTCTGGCCTCGACGGACGACACCTTTGCTGACGATCTCCAGCAGTTGCTGCACTGCGGCAAGAGCTTCCGCGTTTACAGCAATCCGGATTTCATTGGCGTGCAGCTTGGCGGCGCGGTGAAAAACGTCATTGCGATTGGCGCGGGGATGTCTGACGGCATCGGTTTCGGCGCGAATGCGCGAACCGCATTGATCACCCGTGGACTGACCGAAATGTCTCGTCTTGGCGCGGCGCTGGGTGCCGATCCTGCCACCTTTATGGGGATGGCGGGTTTAGGCGATCTGGTGCTGACCTGTACCGACAACCAGTCGCGTAACCGTCGTTTTGGCATGATGCTCGGCCAGGGGATGGACGTGCAGGGGGCGCAGGACAAGATTGGTCAGGTGGTTGAAGGCTACCGCAATACGAAAGAAGTTCGTGAATTGGCGCACCGTTTTGGTGTTGAGATGCCAATAACCGAGGAAATTTATCAAGTATTGTATTGCGGAAAAAACGCGCGCGAGGCAGCATTGACGTTATTAGGCCGTGCACGCAGGGACGAGCTGAGTCGCCACTAGCTGTAAGGAACTGTTGAATATAACGACCCGACCCGCGAAGAACGGGTCGGTCGTTTTGCTACCTTCTGGAGTACGCAATGCCGTGTGAAGAACTGGATATCGTCTGGAAAAACATTAAAGCGGAAGCCCGGGCACTGGCGGAATGTGAGCCAATGCTGGCCAGTTTTTATCACGCAACGTTGCTCAAGCATGAAAACCTCGGCAGTGCGCTGAGCTATATGCTGGCGAATAAACTCGCTTCTCCGATCATGCCCGCCATTGCCATTCGCGAAGTCGTGGAAGAGGCCTACGCGGCCGATCCTGAAATGATTGCCTCAGCGGCCTGTGATATTCAGGCGGTACGCACGCGTGATCCGGCTGTCGATAAATATTCCACCCCACTTCTGTATCTGAAGGGCTTTCATGCGCTTCAGGCCTACCGTATCGGTCACTGGCTGTGGCATCAGGGGCGTCAGGCGCTGGCGATCTTCCTGCAAAATCAGGTGTCCGTTAGCTTCCAGGTAGACATTCACCCGGCGGCAAAAATTGGCCGTGGGATTATGCTCGATCACGCCACTGGTATTGTGGTCGGTGAAACTGCCGTGATTGAAAACGACGTCTCTATTTTGCAATCCGTCACGCTGGGCGGGACCGGTAAAGCTGGCGGTGACCGTCATCCGAAAATTCGTGAAGGCGTGATGATTGGCGCGGGAGCAAAAATTCTCGGCAACATTGAAGTCGGGCGCGGCGCGAAGATTGGCGCAGGTTCCGTCGTTTTACAGCCGGTACCCCCGCATACCACTGCAGCAGGCGTTCCGGCACGCATCGTCGGCAAGCCTGACAGCGATAAGCCGTCCATGGATATGGATCAGCATTTCAACGGGATACATCATACTTTTGAGTATGGAGATGGTATCTGATTTCGAGCTATCTTACCTGGCAGATTGAACCTGAGCTGTGCTCATCATCCTCACGTATTGCGTGTACGCTCCGGTGACTGTGCGCAGTCCGTGTTCAATCTGTCTGCGCCGATAACGCTCGAAATGAATTTCATCAAATTAATGTAGGTCGGATCAGGCGCTAGCCGCTATCCAACAATCATCAGCTACGCAGTACCGCGCCCGGATACCCTAGCTGGCGCCAGGCCTCATACACCACCACCGACACCGCATTTGACAGGTTCATGCTGCGACTGTCTGGCATCATCGGAATACGAATTTTTTGTTCGGCCGGCAGCGCGTCAAGGATGCTGGCTGGCAGACCGCGTGTTTCCGGACCAAACATCAGATAATCCCCGTCCTGATAGCATACCGCGCTATGCGCTGGCGTACCTTTGGTGGTCAGAGCAAACAGGCGCTGCGGATGTTCTGCGGCGACGAAGGCGGCGTAATCAGGGTGGCGTAGCACGGCGGTAAATTCATGGTAATCCAGCCCCGCGCGACGCAGGCGCTTGTCGTCCCAGGTAAAGCCCATTGGCTCTATAATATGCAGACGAAAGCCGGTGTTGGCGCAAAGACGGATAATATTGCCGGTATTTGGCGGGATTTCTGGTTCGAATAAAACGATGTTAAGCATACTGCCCCCTTGATAACGGGGGGCAGAATAGCAGAAAGAGCGGGTACTATGCGACGGTCAGCGCGTGCGGTTTATAGCGCTGCAGCTTGTAAATTGTCGCGGCAGCAGCGACCAGGGCCGGAAGGCTGAGGAACATTAAGATACTGTCTGCCTGCCATTGCAGGGAAAGCAACTGGGCGCTCATCATCGTTCCGGCTACGCCGCCGAAGCGGCCCACGCCCTGCATCCAGGCAATGCCCGTCGCACGGCAGTGGGTTGGATAAAACGTGGCGGCCAGCGTCTGCAGCCCGGACTGCGCGCCGTTCATGGTAATCCCCATCAGGAAGATCAGTGCGCCGAACAAGATGATGTGGTTATGTTCAAACCCGAGAGCGAGGGCAAACAGCATCGTCAGAATAAAGCCGAGTGAGACCACTTTATGGGCTTCCCAGCGGTCCATTAACCAACCGGCCAGCAGGATCCCCGCCGTACCGCCAAAGGTAAACAGCGATGTCAGCCAGGCGGATTCGGCCAGCGGATAGCCCATTCCCAGCATCAGCGTTGGCATCCAGCTCAGCAGCACGTAATAGATAACCAGCCCCATAAAGTAGGTCATCCAGAGCATCAGCGTACCCGGCAGCCAGGGCATACTAAATAACTGTGCCACGCTGCTTTTTTTGACCGTGATACGGTCTTCATCCAGATAAAACTGGGTAACCTGTTCCAGACTTCCCGACATAAAGCGTTGAGCAATGCGTTTAATCTGTGCAACCCCTTTACCGCGGTGAACCAGATACTTAACCGACTCTGGCAGGAACAGCACCAACAGTGCGGTGAGGACCAGCGGGGCGATCGCACCAGCAAGCAGAACACTGTGCCAGCCGTAGTTGGGGATCAGCCAGGAGGAGATCACGCCGCCGCCCGCAGCCCCTAACGGAAAGCCACAGTACATGGTGTTAATCGCCATTGAACGACAGCGTTTCGGGGCGAATTCTGACACCAGGGTGATGGCATTGGGCATTGCCGCGCCAAGCCCAAGCCCGGTGAGAAAGCGCCAAAACGTGAGCATATTCAGCGTCTGGGCATAGGCGGTTCCCAGACTGGCGAGGCCAAAGAACAGACAGGAAAAGACCAGGACGCGCTTACGACCCATACGATCGGAAATCGGTCCGGCCAGCAGGGCACCAAATGAGAGGCCCAATAGCGCGGCGCTTAACACCGGTCCGAGATCTTGTTTCTTGATGCCCCAGTCGGCTGAAAGCGTGGGGGCAATATAGCCCATCGCCGCCGTATCGAAGCCGTCAATGGCTAAAACCAGAAAACCCAGGACAATAATGACCCAGTGGAAGCGCGAAAAAGCACTGTCATCTATCGCCTGCTGGATATTCACTTTTCCGGAATAAGCCATGTCACCCTCGCCCGTTATGATGGTTGTTATATGTATAAAATGCTGTTGTATTAGCTTGTCTATACATTTGGCAGGTGGATAAAAAGTTGTCAAATATATTGGTTGTAAATGTTAACTAGTCGTTATTTTTGGATAAAAAATGGTCGGGCTGAAAACAGACCGACCATTCAGAAAATGGGGTTTACGGGGATGTTGTTACGCTGCGCTACCCTGGACCAGAGGTGCCAGCGCGGCAGGCAGGCTCTTACCCAGTTCCTGTACCAGCGAATCACGGCTGATTTCGCTAATCGACTTCGCACCGGTCAGGGTCATCGCCACCTTCATCTCTTTCTCGATCAGGTTCAGCAGATTCGCCACACCGGCCTGGCCGTGGGTCGCCAGCGCGTACAGATAAGCACGCCCCAGCAGCACGCTATCCGCGCCCAGCGCTATCATGCGTACAACGTCCAGACCATTGCGGATCCCGCTATCAGCCAGAATGGTGATATCGCCTTTCACCGCATCGGCAATGGCGGGCAGCGCACGAGCTGAAGACAGCACGCCATCTAACTGACGGCCACCGTGGTTAGAGACAACGATGCCATCCGCGCCAAAGCGTACGGCGTCGCGGGCATCTTCAGGATCGAGGATCCCTTTGATCACCATCGGACCATCCCAGAATTCACGGATCCACTCGAGGTCTTTCCAGGAAATCGACGGATCGAAGTTATTCGCCAGCCAGCCGATGTAATCTTCAAGGCCGGTGGGTTTGCCCAGATAAGTCGAAATATTGCCTAAATCATGCGGGCGACCGTTCAGACCAACGTCCCATGCCCACTGTGGATGAGTGACTGCTTGCCAGTAGCGACGCAGTGCCGCATTTGGGCCGCTCATACCGGAATGGGCATCACGGTAGCGTGCGCCAGGCGTTGGCATATCGACGGTAAAGACCAGCGTGGAGCAACCCGCCGCTTTGGCGCGCTCCAGTGCGTTACGCATAAAACCGCGATCGCGCAGAACATACAGCTGGAACCACATCGGACGCTTGATGGTCGGGGCGACTTCTTCAATCGGACATACGGACACTGTGGAAAGCGTAAACGGAATGCCTTTGGCATCAGCGGCGGCGGCGGCCTGAACCTCGCCCCGGCGTGCGTACATGCCGCACAAACCGACAGGCGCGAGGGCTACCGGCATGGAGAGTGTTTCGTTGAACAGCTTGGTTTCCAGGCTCAGGTCAGACATATTCTTCAGTACGCGCTGGCGCAGCGCCACCTCTGACAGGTCTGCCACGTTACGGCGCAAGGTGTGCTCGGCATACGCCCCGCCGTCAATATAGTGGAACAAGAAGGGGGGCAGGATGCGCTGGGCTGCGGCGCGATAGTCGCTGGCTGCTGAAATAATCATGTGTTGTTCTCCCTGCTATTCTCACCAGGATCACCGGGCAGGCGAGTAATACGCGCCTGCCGGGCCTGATCTTCATCAAATCGTTTAATTGTGGTGTGGACAAAACTGAGGTGCGCCATCATGGCCTTACGCGCCCCGTCGGCATCCCCGGCAACAATGGCGTCCAGCACGGCCTGATGCTGCGCCGTCAGTTGAGAAAATACGGGCGGTACCAGGTACATACGTTGGCGGCTCTGTTTTACCGAAGACTGCAGGACGTCGAAGAAACCGCGCATGGTCTGCAACAGCACCACGTTGTGCGAGGCTTCCGCAATGGCGAGATGAAAGCGAACGTCAGCCTGCGAGGCGAGATCCGGATCTTCGCTTTGCGTGGCCTCGAAACAGAGCCTGATTTTCTCTTTATCCGCGGCGGTGGCCCGCATGGCTGCGTGCCAGGCGGTACTGGCTTCGATGGCGTGGCGGGCCTCCAGAATATCGAAACTGTAATCAGGATCGTCCGCCAGTAGGGTTTTCAGCGGCTGAACGATGTTTTGTTCAGACCAGGCCTCATGCTGCCAGCGGATAAACGTCCCGCCGCCACGACGGCTAATCAGTACGCCTTCACTGACCAGCTTTGCTAACGCCTCGCGCAGCGAGTTACGCGATACGCCGAGCTGTACGGCCAGTTGGCGCTCAGCGGGCAACTTCATGCCCGCCTCCAGCTGTTGTTCTTCAATCAGCGCCCGCACACGAGATGCGACTTCGTCTGACAGGCGTCTGGGCATCACTATCATGGAATCATCCAGGTTAAGACATAGGCCTGCAGCGTGGTAATCACACCCACCATGCAGGTGAAAATCAGGCTGTGTTTCACGGTAAAGCGGAACAGGTCAGACTCTTTCCCCACTAATCCCACTGCCGCACAGGCAATAGCGATAGATTGCGGCGAGATCATCTTGCCGGTCACGCCGCCGGTGGTATTTGCCGCAACCATCAGCACATCCGAAACGCCGATTTGCTGAGCAGCCGTAGCCTGCAGGGCGGCAAACAGTGCGTTTGATGAGGTGTCGGACCCGGTCAGAAATACCCCCAGCCAGCCGAGAAACGGTGAGAAGAAGGTAAACGCGCTGCCGGTGTGTGCCAGGGCCAACGCCAGGGTTGATGAAAGCCCGGAGTAGTTTGAGATAAACGCGAATGCCAGCACCATTCCGATGGAGTAAATAGGTAATGCCAGATCTTTCAGCGTGCTGCCAAAAGTCTGCAGCGCTGCGGACGGCTTCATCTTCAACCAGACGATAGACAGCAGGGCGGCAAACAAAATCGCGGTACCGGTTGCGGAGAACCAGTCAAATTTATACACCGCCGCGTAGGCTGTGGCTTCGTGTACGACCGGCGGCATACGGGCAACCAGCTTATCGAGGTACGGAACCGGAATATTGACCACCCAGTGGTACATCGCGCCGCCAGGCGCAAACAGCGCTTTAAACGGCGGTACGCTCCACAGCGTGACGGTGGCGGTCAGGAACAGGAACGGAGACCAGGCGCGGACCACCTGTCCAGCGGTATAGTGGGTGCGAGCCAGCGTCTGATCGACCTGTGAAGCGCCCATATCGCCAAAGCGGAAGATGCGTACTGGCTGCCAGCGTTTCAGGAACAGCGTCAGGCAGACCAGCGAAACCAGAGACGAGATAATGTCCGGCAGTTCCGGCCCGATAAAGTTAGAGCTGAGGTACTGCGCGATAGCAAACGAGCCGCCAGCGACCATCACCGCAGGCCAGGTCTCTTTTACGCCGCGCCAGCCATCCATAATCGCCATAATCCAGAACAACACGATAATGGTCAGGAACGGTAACTGACGGCCCACCATCTGACCAATCTCGAAGCTATCCAGCCCGGTAACCTGACCGGCAACCAGAATCGGAATGCCCATTGCGCCAAAAGCGACCGGAGCGGTGTTTACGATCAGACACAAACCTGCCGCGTACAGAGGATTAAAGCCCAGACCAACCAGCAGTGCGGCGGTAATCGCTACCGGAGCGCCAAATCCTGCCGCCCCTTCGAGGAATGCCCCAAAGGAGAAACCGACAATCAGCATTTGCAGACGTTGGTCCGGGGTAATCGAGAGTATTGAGGAGCGGATGATGTCGAACTGCCCGGTTTTCACCGAGATTTTATAGACGAATACCGCGGCGATAATGATCCAGGCAATTGGCCACAAACCATAGAAGAAGCCGTATACCACGGAAGCCAGAGCGTGATCGACCGGCATTTTGTAAAACAGCAGGGCGACCGTCAGAGCGATCACCACCGTCCATGACGCCGCAACATAGCCTTTCAGCTTGAGCTTAATCAGGGCGAAGAAAAAGAACAGGATAGGGAGCGATGCGATCAGACTGGAAAGCCAGATGTTACCGGCCGGGTCGTAGTTCTGTTGCCAGAGATTCATTGCAGGTCTCCTGGGGGCCGCCGACATAATGGAATGAGTCTGTGCTCATCTCCTGGTCACATTATGTGTAAAAGTGGCCCTGCCAATATTGTTGTGTAGGGGTAATGACAATGAATGGTTAATCAAATGTTATTTATTGGCAACGGTATTGTTCGCACATTTTAATGAAATGTGAGGTGCTGGTAGGATCTGGCTGAAATTGGTAGGGCCAATTGCGAGGGAAGGGAAGGACCGGGCAAGCGAATGTTGCCCGGTGGGAGATCAGAACTCGCTCTTCGCGAAGCCCGTCATCTCTTTCAGGCCCATTTCACGGCCAAGCTCGGTCATCGGGTGAACGACGATCAGGCCGCGCACGCTCTTCTTCAGCTTGCCCATGTCGGCCTGTTCTTTTTTGGTGATCGCACGACGGAAAGGAAGTTTCGCCAGCTTTTGCGCTTCTTTGCTCAGCTTCTGGCCGTGGACGTCACGCAGACGCGCGATCTCGGTTTCCAGCGTTTCTTTCTCTTGCTCCAGCTCGGCATATTTGTCGGCGGCTTCAACCAGGGACAGGTCTGCCTGCTGGTGGCGGATAGCGTCCAGACGATCGCTCAGGCGTTTAATTTCGTTTTTTTCGACTTCTTTCATAGGATAGCTTCTGATAAAAATAGGATGAATATCCTATAGTATGCGCGCAGAGCGGGATTATTCACAACTAATCGAAGATAAATAATCAAATGTTGCAAGTATTATTCAGCTAATGAAAATACTAATATTTTGATTAATATGGAATTTTAAGTGATAAGGTCGGCCGTGGTGCTTTTTATTGACGGGTTCATAGTGAAGCACGTTTTCCTCAATATAATCGCCCAACCGATCCTAAACTTAAATGAGCAACCGCGCAGGCTGAGCGCGGTTAATACATGGAGGAGGGAAGATTATGGCGAAAATAGGTGAGAACGTTTCGGCCCTTATTGATAAGACGGTCGATTTTATGGCTTCAAGCCAGGCTTTTCGCGAATATCTGAATAAAACACCACCGCGCAACGTTGTCCCTACTGAAATACCGCAGGAGAATGCGCAGTTGTATCTGCAACGTCTGGCGTATTATCGGCAGCTGTATCGACCGCAGCAGGAAGAGAAGTAAGCCTGCAGGGTCTTATTTTTGAAAGGCTTTTTTTAAGCTGATTTTAGAAATCAGCTCGGTCAGGGAAAGTACCATCGTGGAGCGTACCATCTGCTGGTAGCGCTGAATCTGCATTGCGTGCAAACCTGAGTCTGAGGTATCAAACTGCGGTGGCGGCGGGAGTGCCGTCACGCAGTGGAGTTCGCCAAACGGGCCAAGAATTTCGTCGTCGGTGAACGCGTATTCATTACCGTCATGGTTTAACTCTTCCCGCAGCGCCATCAGAAGCTCCGCATCTTCATACTCCGGCCGGCTGAGTACGCCCAGACCGTAAATTAGCTTCAGACGAACGGAAAGATCGCCCAGCGGACCGTCGCCGTCGAGTAGGGGTTCTACGGCATATTTTACCGCATAGTCGTCTTTGCGAAATACCTGAAGCACAAGGATATCCACCGCTTCGGTGAGCAGTTCTACGGCGGTGATGAGGAAGCTGCGTACGGTTTTGCCAGCATTCAGACGCTCAAGCACACGATTTTCAAAGGCCTGCGTTTGTTCCATTATTGCCTGCATATCTGACAATCTGTCATTTGGGCGCAGGCTGACCTGCGCCACATTCTCTATCATTTGGTTGCGTTATATGCGTTAACCGCCTCCGCCACCACATCACTGTTGGCATCCAGACCGGAAACCTGTGCCAGCGCGGCCTGTGGACCTTTTTCGTCAATCAGCGCGGCCAGTTCCTGGGCCTGCGGATCTTCTTCACTGCGATAGTGCATCGCTGCAGCAATACCGGTGACCAGATTCGCGTGCGGCAGGCCATACTCCAGCGTGCCCAGCAGCGGTTTAATCAGACGATCGCCCGCGCTCAGTTTACGCAGCGGCTGACGACCCACGCGCTCAACGTCATCTTTCAGATACGGGTTTTCAAAGCGACCGAGGATTTTCTGAATGTATGCCGCATGTTTTGCTGCATCAAAGCCATAGCGTTTGATCAGTACCGCGCCGCTCTCTTCCATCGCACCTTTTACCACTGCACGGATTTTCTCGTCGAGAATCGCGTCACGGATGGTCTGATGACCGGTCAATTTTCCGAGGTACGCGGTTATAGCATGCCCGGTGTTCAGCGTGAAGAGTTTACGTTCGACAAATGCCATCAGGTTATCAGTTAATTCCATTCCCGGGATGTTAGGCAGTTCGCCTTTGAACTGTGTTTTGTCGACAATCCACTCACTGAAGGTTTCGACGGTGACTTCCAGCGGATCGTTGGTCGCAGAAGCCGAAGGGGGAACAATGCGGTCCACGGCGGAATCGACGAAGCCAACATGTTCTTCAACCCAGGATTTGTCTTCATCTGCCAGCGCGTTCATAACGTGGCCTTTCAACTGGGTGGTTCCGCGCACCATGTTTTCACAGGCGATAATATTCAGCGGAGTGGCGATGCCCTGCGCCTTGCGTTTAACCAGCCCTTTGGCGATGGCCGGAGCGATACGCTCAAGCACGACCGGGCCGACGGCGGTAGTGATTAAATCTACGTGGGTAATCAGGTCGACAACATCATCGCCGATGCTGCTCACGGCGTTGACGCCGGAAATGGTATCAACCTGCTCGTTTTCACCCACCACATGAACCTGATAGCTATGACGGGCATTCAGGGCATCGAGCACGACCTGGTTTACATCCGCGAACGTCAGTTGTATCCCCGCGTCCGCCAGCAGTTTGCCGATAAAGCCACGACCGATATTACCTGCGCCAAAATGTAATGCTTTCATAGTATTAACCTTCATTAATGTTTTTACCCAAGAGGGCTGGGGTGAGGCGTTTCCCTCAACCTAACCCTCTCCACAAGGGAGAGGATATCGCCTTCATATTTCGAACTGCAGATGCGTTGGCTCTCCTCGCTCACCCCAGTCACGTACTTATGTACGCTCCTGGGGATTCGCTGCGTTGCCGCCTTTCTGCAGCTCGAACTATTTTGGAGATACTTAATGGTTAAGCTTTTTTACCAGCCAGCAGTTCCAGAACTTCATCCACGCTGGTGGTATGGGCCAGACGTTCGATCACGGATTCGTCATCCAGAGCGTTGGTCAGGCTGGTGATCACCTGGATATGTTCATTGTTACGTGCGGCGATACCAATGACCAGGCGGGCAATATCGTCTTCTTCTTCACCGAAGCGCACGCCTTCCGGGTACTGGCAGAACACCACGCCGGTTTTCAGTACGCGGTCTTTGGCTTCAACCGTACCGTGCGGCACTGCGATGGACTCACCGAGGTAAGTCGGGGTTAGTTTTTCGCGGTCCAGCATTGCCTCGACGTATTCTGGCTCAACGTAGCCGCCTTTCACCAGTTGCTCACCGGCAAAGCGAATCGCTTCTTCTTTGTTAGTGGCTTTACGGCCGAGGAAGATATTCTCCGCACCCAGTTTGAACAGGTGGGTATCACCCTCTTCAAAGCTGTCTTTCAAGTGATCGCGGACTTTCTCTTCGTTCACGTTGTGGCGCTGTGCTGCAACCAGACGTTCGGTCAGGCTGGCGTACAGGCCGCTGTCGAGGAAGTTGGTCAGCGAAATGTGCTGCGCCTGAGGCACCTGGCGCATCGCACGTTCGGTCAGGTCACGGTGAGTAATGACCAGATCGACATCCGGCGGCAGATTGTTAATCGCGCTGTTGGTGACGGAAATCTGAGACAGACCGGCATCCTGCACTTTCTTGCGCAGTACGCCCGCCCCCATGGCGCTGGAGCCCATACCCGCATCGCAGGCAACGATGATTTTACGCACATGGCTCAGGTCGTTAGTCACGTCGCCAGCCGCCAGCGGAGATGCACCTTTGGATTCCGCTTTCATGTCGTGCATACGACGAGTTGCGGCATCAATGTCATCATCTTCTTTCACTTTGCTGGTTTTCAGCAGAATGGCTGAGACGACAAAGGAGACAGCCATTGCGGCACAGATAGCAGCGATGTTCGCGAAGTAAGCACCCTTCGGCGTCATTGCCAGTACGGCCAGGATAGAACCCGGAGAAGCCGGAGAAACCAGGCCGCCGTTCAGGATAGTCAGGGTAAATACGCCAGTCATACCGCCGAGGATAACGGCCAGGATCAGACGCGGGTTCATCAGCACGTACGGGAAGTAAATTTCGTGGATACCACCCAGGAAGTGGATGATAGCCGCGCCGCCTGCGGACTGCTTAGCGCTGCCGCGACCGAAGAACATGTATGCCAGCAGAACGCCCATACCCGGACCCGGGTTAGCTTCAATCAGGAAGAAGATGGATTTGCCCATCTCGTGGGACTGCTGAATACCCAGCGGTGAGAAAATACCGTGGTTGATGGCGTTGTTGAGGAACAGGATTTTCGCCGGTTCAACGAAGATAGACGCCAGCGGCAGCATGTCATGGACAACCATGAAGTTAACGCCTGCCGCCAGGATTTTGGACAGTGCTTCAACCAATGGGCCAATGCCAAGAAATGCCAGAATGGCGAGGATCATCCCGATGATGCCTGCGGAGAAGTTATTCACCAGCATCTCAAAACCGGACTTGATCTTACCGTCTACCCAGTTGTCGAAATGTTTGATAGCCCAGCCGCCCAGCGGACCTGCGATCATCGCGCCGAGGAACATTGGCATATCGGCACCGACGATAACGCCCATGGTGGTGATAGCACCCACCACGCCGCCACGCTCGCCGCCAACCAGCTTACCACCGGTATAACCGATCAGCAGCGGCAGCAGATAGGTGATCATTGGGCCGACAAGCTTCGCCAGCGTTTCGTTCGGCAACCACCCTGTCGGAATGAATAATGCGGTGATAATACCCCACGCGATAAACGCGCCGATATTTGGCATCACCATGTTACTGAGGAATCGACCAAAGCTTTGCACTTTGATCTTAATATCGGATGACATAAAAACACCCCTTCTTATGTTTGCTGTCGCGCAGGCTAAAAGCCCGAGGTTTGTTAATGTAGCGGCAGGAGGTAGCCGGACCCTGTAGATACTGCGAAATCTGGCACTGAATCGTTCAACTGTCCAGTCGACGGCTTTTTATGTGACGTTTGTCACGTAAATATAGGGTGTATGGCGTTAGTTAATGTGATTTTCATCACAAAATATCGGTACAAAAAAACATCACAGGTCAAGAATTGGCTAAAAATGGGCGTTAAGTGTGAAGTTGTTCACGTTTTTGCTTTGGCTGTTTGTTGGATATTTGTGATCTACTTCGCAATAAATATTTGTCTGGATTTCTCCTGGTGTGATCTGGAGTGGATTCTGTTTCATCACCTATTTCTTGCAACTACCCCGCAAGCCATCAACCTGAAAATTTATACCCTGGTGGTATGGCGGAAATGACTAACTGCAATTATGTTCAAATTACCAGCCATGACTCCTTTCGGCTGCCTGCAATTGAAAGCTCTGATTAGCGTGAATACGAGGCGGGTATGTTTCTAAACTATTTCGCGTTAGGTGTGCTGATCTTCGTTTTTCTGGTTCTGTTTTACGGAATCATCGCCATCCATGATATTCCCTATAACATGGCTAAGAAGCGCAACCATCCCCATGCAGATGCCATCCATACGGCGGGTTGGGTTAGCTTATTTACGCTGCATGTTATTTGGCCCTTCCTGTGGATCTGGGCCACGCTCTATCAGCCAGAACGAGGCTGGGGAATGCAGTCACACATCACGCCGTCCGGGAAGGAACCTGACCCTGAAATTGCCGCGCTGGCCGCGCGCATCACCCAGTTGGAAAATAGACTGGATGGGGAGAAAAAAAACGATAACTCCACCTTTCCGGAGATTTGATCATGGACTTGTTGATTGTCCTGACCTATGTGGCATTCGCCTGGGCCATTTTTAAAATATTCCGTATTCCGGTAAATCAATGGACGCTTGCTACCGCCGCATTAGGTGGGGTGTTTATTGTGGCGGGACTCATTTTATTAATGAACTATAACCACCCTTATACCTTTACGGCGCAAAAGGCGGTTATTTCAATTCCTGTTACCCCACAGGTCACCGGAATTGTTAGTGAGGTGACAGATAAAAATAATCAGCTGATTAAAAAAGGCGAGGTGTTATTTAAACTCGATCCCGTTCGTTATCAGGCGCGGGTCGACAGGCTACAGGCCGACCTGGTGACCGCTACACACAACATCGACAATATGAAAGCGCAGCTGTCTGAAGCCGTAGCCAATACCACCCGCGTTTCCGCTGAACGAGATCGCCTGTATAAAGATTATCAACGCTATTTGAAGGGCAGTCAGGCGAAGGTTAATCCATTCTCTGAAAGCGACATCGACAATGCCCGGCAAAACTACCTGGCGCAGGATGCGCTGGTCAAAGGCTCTGTTGCTGAACAGACGCAGATTCAGAGCCAGTTAGACAGTATGGTCAATGGAGAGCAATCTCAGGTTGCGTCTCTGCGCGCCCAACTCGCTGAAGCCAAATACAATCTTGAACAGACTATCGTACGTGCGCCCAGCAACGGTTATGTAACACAGGTGCTTATCCGGCCCGGGACCTATGCCGCCGCGCTGCCTCTGCGCCCGGTGATGGTATTTATTCCGGAACAAAAACGGCAAATCGTGGCGCAATTCCGCCAGAATTCGTTGCTGCGCCTTAAACCGGGTGATGAAGCGGAAGTGGTCTTCAACGCGCTGCCAGGCCAGGTATTCTCCGGCAAGCTCACCAGCATTCTGCCGGTTGTTCCGGGCGGTTCTTATCAGGCGCAGGGAGCATTACAGTCCTTAACGGTGGTGCCGGGTACCGATGGCGTGCTGGCCACGATTGAGCTGGCTCCCAATGCCGATGTGGATGCGCTGCCGGACGGTATCTATGCCCAGGTGGCGGTCTATTCCGACCATTTCGCTCACGTTTCAGTGATGCGTAAAGTGCTGCTGCGCATGACCAGTTGGATGCATTACCTTTATTTGGATCATTGAGACCGTCATCACCTGCCATTTGCACTGACCTGAGCCATACTGATATTTTTGTTGGCAAAAAGGACCCGGCATGAAACTCATTGGCAGCTATACCAGCCCTTTTGTGCGTAAAATTTCTATTCTGTTACTGGAAAAGGGCATCACCTTCGAATTTGTGAATGAACTCCCCTATAACGCAGATAGCGGCGTGGCACGCTATAACCCGTTAGGAAAAGTGCCCGCGTTGGTTACCGATGAGGGCGAGTACTGGTTTGACTCTCCGATCATCGCGGAATACATAGAACTGCTGGATATTGCGCCAGCGATGCTGCCGCGTGAACCACTGGCGGCGCTGAAGGTACGCCAGTTGGAAGCGCTGGCCGATGGCATTATGGATGCCGGTTTAGTCTCAGTACGCGAACAGGCTCGCCCCGCCGCGCAGCAGTCAGAAACCGAACTGTTACGCCAGCGAGAGAAGATTACCCGTAGTCTGGATATGCTGGAAGGTTATCTGGCGGAGGGTACGCTGAAAACGGATACGGTTAACCTGGCAACCATTGCGATTGCCTGTGCCGTCGGTTATCTCAATTTCCGTCGGGTTGCGCCAGGCTGGTGTGTTGATCGCCCGCGTCTGGTCAAACTGGTGGAAACGCTCTTTCAACGCGAAAGTTTTGCCCGTACGGAACCGCCAAAGGCTTGATACACATTATACTCGCCTGAGCAAAGTCACGGTACAATCCTTCCTATATCGATATCCCTCTCCACGGTGGAGAGGGCCACCAACAGCCAGGCCCTTTCATGACAACCGACATGCGTTCACTCTACAGCCAGCTTCCTGCTATCGATCGTTTATTGCGCGATAGCGCCTTCCCAGCTTTACGTGAGTCTCACGGTCATACCCGGGTGGTTGACCTGCTGCGTCACATGCTCGACGAAGCCAGAGAAGCTATTCGCGATACGCACGCGCTCCCGGCATGGTGTGAGGACTGGGCGCAAGAGGCCTGCGCCCGGCTGGAACGAGAATCGCAAAGTGCGCTGCGTCCGGTAATTAACCTTACCGGAACGGTGCTGCATACCAATCTTGGGCGCGCATCGCAGGCCGAAGAAGCGATCGAGGCTGTGGTGCAGGCGATGCGCACGCCAGTGACGCTGGAATACAGCCTGGATGATGCCGGGCGTGGACATCGGGATCGGGCCCTGGCGGATTTACTCTGCCGTCTGACGGGGGCGGAAGACGCCTGTATCGTCAATAACAACGCGGCCGCGGTTTTGCTGATGCTGGCGGCCACAGCTAACGGCAAAGAGGTGGTCGTTTCACGCGGAGAACTGGTAGAAATTGGCGGCGCGTTTCGTATTCCTGACGTGATGTGTCAGGCCGGATGTATTCTGCGCGAAGTGGGTACCACCAACCGGACCCACACGAAAGATTATCGTCAGGCGGTAAATGAAAACACCGGTCTGCTGATGAAAGTGCATACCAGTAATTACAGTATCGAAGGCTTTACGAAGTCGGTGGATGAGGCAGAGCTGGCCACTATTGGCAAGGAGCTGGATGTTCCGGTAGTGGCGGATCTCGGCAGCGGCTCGCTGGTTGATCTCAGCCAGTATGGATTACCGCAGGAGCCGATGCCGCAACAGCTGATTGCCGCAGGCGTCAGCCTGGTGAGCTTCTCTGGCGATAAATTACTGGGAGGGCCGCAGGCAGGGATTATTGTCGGTAAAAAAGAGATGATCGCGCGCTTACAGAGCCATCCGCTGAAACGTGCATTACGGGCTGATAAAATGACGCTGGCTGCGCTGGAAGCGACGTTGCGGCTTTACCTGCACCCGGAAGCACTGGCAGCGAAGTTGCCGACGTTACGCCAGCTCACCCGCTCGCAGGAGGCTGTCCACGCGCAGGCACAACAATTACAGGCACGGCTTGCTGATCATTACGGCGACGAATTCGCCCTGAACGTTATGCCTTGTTTATCGCAGATAGGCAGCGGTTCGCTACCTGTTGATAGGCTGCCCAGCGCGGCATTAACCTTTACTCCACATGACGGGCGCGGTAGCCGCCTCGAAGCACTGGCCGCCCGTTGGCGTGCGCTGCCCGTGCCGATCATTGGGCGAATTTATGATGGTCGCTTATGGCTGGATCTGCGTTGCCTTGAGGACGAGACCCGGTTTATGGAGATGATGCTGAAATGATTATTGCAACCGCCGGACACGTTGACCACGGAAAAACAACGTTATTACAGGCGATTACCGGCGTGAATGCCGACCGTTTGCCGGAAGAAAAAAAGCGCGGCATGACCATCGATCTCGGTTATGCCTACTGGCCGCAGCCGGACGGAAGGATTCTGGGATTTATCGATGTGCCCGGACACGAAAAGTTTTTGTCCAACATGCTGGCGGGTGTCGGCGGGATCGACCATGCGCTGCTGGTGGTGGCGTGTGATGACGGCGTGATGGCGCAAACGCGTGAGCATTTGCAAATTCTGCAACTGACGGGCAACCCGCAGATCACCGTGGCGCTCACGAAAGCCGATCGCGTGGATGACGATCGCATCAACGCGGTACGTACTGAGGTGCATACTGCGCTTGAAAACTATGGATTCGCCGATGCGGTTCTGTTCGTGACGGCTGCCAGTGAAGGTCGTGGAATCGAAGAACTGCGCGATCATTTACAGCAATTAACGTCGCGCGAGCATGCCCGCGATTGCAGCTTTCGCCTGGCGATTGACCGTGCCTTTACGGTCAAAGGCGCGGGTCTGGTGGTGACCGGGACGGCGCTTAGCGGTGAGGTGACTGTTGGTGACACGCTGTGGCTCACGGGCGTCAACAAACCGATGCGCGTACGTAGCTTGCATGCGCAAAATCAGGCCACCGATCGCGCGCAGGCGGGGCAACGTATTGCGCTGAATATTGCCGGTGATGCACAAAAAGAAGAGCTTAACCGCGGCGACTGGCTGCTGTCCGATGCACCGCCAGAGGCGTTTACCCGCGTGATTGTCTCTTTAGAGCATGCCGCGCCGCTGATGCAGTGGCAACCGCTGCATATTCACCACGCGGCCAGCCATGTCACCGGGAGAATCTCGCTGCTTGAAGGGACGCTGGCGGAACTGGTGTTTGATACACCGCTCTGGCTCGCCGATAACGACCGTCTGGTGCTACGCGATATTTCGGCCCGCACGACGCTGGCTGGCGCGCGCGTGGTAACGCTCAATCCGCCGCGTCGCGGGAAGCGTAAGCCGGAATATTTGCAGTGGCTGGCAGCGCTGGAGAAGGTACAGAGTGACGGCGAAGCTCTGGCGCTGCATCTGACGCGCGGGGCGGTGAATATTCCTGACTTCGCCTGGGCGCGTCAGCTCAACGGCAACGGTATGCGTCCGTTGATTGAGCTGCATGGCTTTATTCAGGCGGGATACAGTCTGTTGAATGCTGCCGTTGCAGCGCGCTGGCAGCGGAAAGTCCTTGATACGCTGGCAACGTACCACGAGCAGCACCGTGATGAACCAGGACCTGGGCGAGAACGCCTGCGCCGTATGGCTTTGCCGATGGAAGACGAAGCGTTGGTCCTGCTGCTGATTGAAAAGATGCGTGAGAGCGGCGCCATCCATAGCCATCATGGCTGGCTGCATTTGCCGGATCATAAGGCCGGTTTCAGCGAAGAGCAGCAGGCTATCTGGCAAAAAGCAGAACCGCTTTTTGGCGATGAGCCGTGGTGGGTGCGCGATTTGGCAAAACAGACGGGCACAGATGAGCAGATGATGCGTGTGGCGTTACGACAAGCAGCGCAGCAGGGCATCATCACCGCGATCGTCAAAGATCGCTATTACCGTAACGATCGGATTGTGGCCTTTGCCAATATGATCCGCGAACTGGATCAGGAGAAAGGATCGACCTGTGCTGCCGATTTCCGCGACAGGCTTAACGTTGGACGCAAATTGGCTATCCAGATTCTGGAATATTTTGACCGCATTGGTTTTACGCGTCGCCGGGGAAATGATCATTTATTACGCGATGCTTTGTTGTTTCCCGAAAAGTAATGAAACAATTAATTCAGGAATTAAATGAATTAATACAAAATAAATATTGATTGAAATAAGCACATTAGATTATGAACCTAATGTGCTTTTTAATTGTGGGTGTTATTAAAATAACAACCACGATCATATTTTGTTGGATATTTCACTCGTATGCTTCCTGACTCTTTAGAGTAATTAAGGATCGTACAATGGCTGCTTCAACATTTTTTATTCCTTCCGTGAATGTAATCGGCGCTGATTCATTAAAAGAAGCAATGAATACAATGGCGGAATATGGTTTTCGTCGTACGCTGATTGTCACGGATGCCATGCTGACAAAATTAGGTATGGCTGGCGAGATTCAAAAAGCATTACAGGAACGTGATATTTTCAGCGTAATTTTCGACGGTACGCATCCTAATCCCACGACCAGTAACGTCGCTGCTGGCCTGCATATACTGAAAGAAAACGAATGTGATAGCGTTATTTCCCTCGGCGGCGGTTCTCCGCACGATTGTGCGAAGGGCATTGCGCTGGTGGCGGCTAACGGCGGCGATATTCGCGATTACGAAGGTGTGGACCGTTCTGCAAAACCACAGCTGCCGATGATCGCCATTAACACCACCGCGGGCACGGCATCTGAGATGACCCGTTTCTGCATCATTACCGATGAAGTACGCCACATAAAAATGGCGATTGTGGATAAGCACGTTACGCCGCTGCTGTCCGTTAATGACTCCTCGCTGATGGTCGGCATGCCGAAGTCCCTGACAGCGGCAACCGGTATGGATGCGCTGACCCACGCCATTGAAGCCTACGTGTCTATTGCTGCAACGCCGATTACCGATGCGTGCGCGTTGAAAGCGGTCACCATGATTGCGGAAAACCTGCCGGTCGCCGTTGCAGATGGCAGCAATGCTCAGGCGCGCGAAGCCATGGCTTACGCGCAGTTCCTCGCGGGCATGGCTTTTAACAACGCTTCTCTTGGTTATGTGCACGCAATGGCGCACCAGTTGGGTGGCTTCTACGATCTGCCGCACGGTGTATGTAACGCAGTGCTGCTGCCGCATGTGCAGGTCTTCAATAGCAAAGTGGCTGCCGCTCGCCTGCGTGATTGCGCTGCGGCAATGGGTGTGGACGTTGCTGGCTTGAGCGCAGAGCAAGGGGCGGAAGCCTGCATCACGGCGATCCGCGAACTAGCGCAGAAAGTGAATATCCCGGACGGTCTGCGTGAGTTGAACGTGAAGGAAGAGGATATTGCCGTACTGGCGACCAATGCCCTGAAAGATGCCTGCGGTTTCACTAACCCGATTCAGGCGACTCATGAAGAAATCATGGCGATTTATCGCGCTGCTATGTAATTCGTGATACCTGTCGTAAAGCAGTAAATGGCTGGCGAATAATTCGCCAGCCCCGTCTACCCTTGTAGTACCCCTACAGCAAGGAGACGGTCATGACCAATAACCCCCCTTCAACGCGTATTTATCCCGGCGAGTATGGTTACCCTCTGAAGTTAAAAGCCCGATACGATAACTTTATCGGCGGTGACTGGGTTGCCCCGGTGGACGGCGAGTATTACCAAAACCTGACGCCGGTAACCGGGCAATTACTGTGCGAAGTGGCCTCTTCCGGCAAAAAGGATATCGATCTGGCACTGGATGCCGCGCACAAAGTAAAAGACAAGTGGGCACAGACATCCGTGCAGGACAGGGCGGCGATACTGTTCAAAATCGCCGATCGTATGGAGCAAAACCTGGAACTGCTGGCGACGGCAGAAACCTGGGATAACGGTAAGCCCATCCGCGAAACCAGCGCGGCAGATGTTCCGCTGGCGATTGACCATTTCCGCTATTTCGCTTCCTGTATTCGTGCGCAGGAAGGGGGTATAAGCGAGGTTGATAGCGAGACCGTGGCTTATCACTTCCATGAACCTCTTGGCGTGGTAGGGCAAATTATCCCGTGGAACTTCCCGTTGCTGATGGCCAGCTGGAAGATGGCGCCCGCGCTGGCGGCGGGTAACTGCGTCGTGCTTAAACCCGCGCGCCTCACGCCGCTGTCCGTGCTGTTGCTGATGGAAGTCATCGGCGATCTGCTCCCGCCAGGCGTGGTAAACGTGGTAAACGGTGCGGGTGGGGAAATCGGTGAGTATCTGGCGACGTCTAAGCGCATTGCGAAAGTGGCGTTTACCGGCTCAACGGAAGTTGGGCAGCAGATCATGCAATACGCCACGCAGAACATTATTCCCGTCACGCTGGAGCTGGGTGGGAAATCGCCCAATATCTTCTTCGCTGATGTGATGGATGAAGAAGATGCGTTTTTTGACAAAGCGCTGGAAGGTTTCGCGCTGTTTGCCTTCAATCAGGGTGAAGTGTGTACCTGTCCGAGCCGTGCATTAGTACAGGAATCTATTTACGAACGTTTTATGGAAAGAGCTATTCGCCGGGTGGAGAGTATTCGCAGCGGCAACCCGTTAGACAGCGTGACGCAAATGGGTGCGCAGGTGTCGCATGGTCAACTGGAAACCATTTTGAATTACATCGATATTGGTAAGAAAGAAGGGGCTGATGTTCTCACCGGCGGGCGGCGCAAGCAACTGGATGGCGACTTAAAAGAAGGTTATTACCTCGAACCAACCATTCTGTTTGGCAAGAACAACATGTGGGTTTTCCAGGAAGAGATCTTCGGGCCCGTGCTGGCCGTCACGACCTTTAAAACCATGGAAGAGGCGCTGGAAATCGCCAATGACACCCAATATGGGCTTGGCGCTGGTGTCTGGAGCCGTAACGGAAATCTGGCGTACAAGATGGGCCGTGGGATTCAGGCGGGGCGTGTTTGGACCAACTGTTACCATGCTTACCCGGCCCATGCGGCATTCGGTGGCTATAAGCAGTCGGGTATCGGGCGCGAGACGCATAAGATGATGCTCGAGCATTATCAGCAAACCAAATGTCTGCTGGTGAGCTACTCAGATAAACCGCTGGGACTATTTTAATTTCTCATCACTTATTGCCCGGTTTTGCGCCGGGCATATCTTTATTCTGCAGTTATATATAAACCCATATATCGTTATATAAATAAGACGATTGCATCCAATCTGGTCATTCCACTACTATTATCAACTCTATTGTGTAAATCAAATTACAGCTGAGTTTTCAATTTAAATCCCTGAGGCAAATATGTTCCTTAATTATTTTGCATTAGGAGTGCTTATTTTTGTATTCCTGGTCATTTTTTACGGGATTATTATTCTGCATGATATTCCCTATCTCATTGCAAAGAAACGTAACCATCCTCATGCTGACGCAATACATGTCGCGGGCTGGGTGAGTTTGTTTACCTTACATGTCATTTGGCCCTTTTTATGGATCTGGGCAACGCTTTATCGCCCGGAACGCGGGTGGGGCATGCAAAGCGCGGATTCTTCCCTGATCCAGTTGCAGGCCAGGGTTGCCGATCTGGAAAAGAAACTGGGTGAGGCGAAGACCTCTCCGGCGGAGTAATATCGATGGATTTATTGATCGTTCTGACCTATGTGGCGTGCGCATGGTCAATATTTAAGATTTTTAAAATTCCTGCCAATAAATGGACAGTACCCACTGCAGCATTGGGCGGTATATTCATTGTTTGCGGGCTTATATTACTGATGAATTATAACCATCCGTATACATTTAAGGCGCAAAAGGCAGTAATTTCTATTCCCGTAGTACCGCAGGTCACGGGGGTCGTGACGGAAGTGACGGATAAGAAGAATACGCTGATCAAAAAAGGTGAGGTACTGTTTAAACTTAATCCGGGACGTTATCAGGCACGAGTTGATCGCCTGAAAGCTGATATTGTCACCGCACAACATAAAGAGCAGGTGCTGGTGGCGCAGTTAGACGAAATGCAAGCCAACACGCAGCGGGCAAAGGCTACGCGTGACAAGCTAGCTAAAGATTACCAGCGCTATGCGCAGGGGAGTCAGGCGAAGGTCAATCCTTTTTCTGAACGCGATATCGATGCGGCGCGGCAAAACTATCTGGCACAGGAAGCAGCGGTGAAATCCTCCGTTGCGGAACAACAGCAAATCCAGAGTCAGTTAGACAGCCTGGTGCAGGGTGAGAATTCGCAAATTGCCAGCCTGAAAGCGCAGTTAGCCGAAGCGGAGTTCAACCTGGACCAGACAGTGGTTCGCGCGCCCAGCGATGGTTACGTTACGCAGGTGCTGATGCGACCGGGAACCTATGCCGCCGCGCTGCCTATGCGTCCGGTGATGGTGTTTATCCCGGATCAAAAACGGCAAATTATCGCCCAGTTCCGGCAAAACTCGTTGCTGCGATTGGAGCCAGGCGATGAAGCTGAAGTGGTGTTTAACGCCCTGCCAGGTAAGGTTTTCAGCGGCAAACTGGCTGCCATCAGTCCGGCCGTACCGGGGGGGACATACCAGTCGAATGGGGCGCTGCAATCCTTAAATTCTACGCCCGGATCGGAAGGGGTGATCGCCACGATTGAGCTGAATGATAATGTGGATGTGAACGCTCTGCCTGATGGGATTTATGCGCAGGTCGCGGTTTATTCTGATCACTTCACCCATGTGTCGGTGATGCGTAAGGTTCTGCTGCGTATGACCAGTTGGGTGCATTATCTGTATCTCGATCACTAGGCGCAGGCTATTTTGCTTACCATTTTGAACCTGGTACCCTAATTCGCTTACTCAGGCTGCTGTTCCAGCGCCTGAGTAAGTTGCTGGCGGAGCTCTGCCAACATCTCATCAAGAATAAACTGTACCCGCCATGGCTGATATTCACGTTTGCGGAAAATCACCACCAAATCCAGCCACCATTCATGTTGTTCTGAGAAACATGGAACCAGCGACCCGGATTCAATATCTTTTTGGATACTCGCATTTGGCGCAAAAACAATGCCCAGATGGTTACGTGCCAGCGCCAGTGCAGACTGCGTATTGTCGCAGACATAATTTCCGGTCACCCGATAATCGTGCATCTCCTTGCCTCCGGCAGAAGTGAAACGCCAGATATTAGCCTCATCTATCATCATGGAATCAATCAGGATACAGGAATGTTCTTCCAGTTCATCAGGGCTACTAATAGGATGTGCTTTGATATACTCAGGGCTGGCAAAAGCCGTCACCGCATATTTGGTAATGAAACTGGCAACCAGAGATTCATCTTTAGGATGCGCATAGGTGATTAAAATATCACAATCTTCAGGGAAGTCGACACCTTCAAAAAATGCCTTTCGTTCCAGGTTACATGTTTTAAGTGAGAGGCTAATTCCACCGATATCCTGAATTTTTGCGATCACATGTTGCGATAAATAAGCAATTATGCCCGTCGGTGCATATACGGTTACCCGCCCACGTTTTTCGTGCTTATAATCAGCAATGAAATTATTGAGCTGATCGTTTCTGTCCAACATGTCATTGATGTAAGGAAGCAGCGCTGTACCAAACGGTGTGAGGGTGAGCTGTCGAGTGGTGCGATCAAATACCTTTAGTCCAACTTTGGATTCAAAATCAGCAAGGTACTTACTAACGTTGGCTTGTGCGATGCCGAGAACCGTAGCGGCATGACTGATGTTTTCACTGGCAGCAATTACCGAAATAATCTTCAGTTCCCGGTGTTTGAGTTGTAATTTGTTCATCGCCAAACCCAATATATATATGTTTGTATATATTACTATATAAATATGAATCTTGCACCGATGAAATTGTAAGCATTATTATGCACGCGTTTTGTATCTTATTTTAAAATGGAATGTGGGCATGTTAATTAAACGCAATATTGTGGCGCTATTCGCCTTTTCATTTATGGCGAGCGCAACTGCCGCAGAATTTTCTATTGGCGGCGGCGCTGTATATAACGAATCTCCTTATCGTGGATATAATGATAACGTTCACGCAGTACCGCTTGTCAGTTATGAAAGTGAATCATTTTATTTTAGGCAAACAACGTTAGGTTATATTCTTTCAAAAAATGAAAGTAATGAATTCAGCATTACTGCCTCGTACATGCCGCTTGAGTTTGATCCGGGTGATAACGACGATCAAGCGATGAAGCAACTGAACAAGCGTGACGCAACCGCGATGGCGGGTGCTGCATGGTATCACCATGAGAAATGGGGCAGCGTGAAAGTCTCCGCAGCAGCGGATGTGCTGGACAACAGCAACGGTTGGGTTGGGGAAATGTCTCTGTTTCGCCAAATGCCGATAGGCAAGCTGACGCTGACGCCGGCGATTGGCGTGCTCTACTATGACGAAAACTTCAACGAATATTACTACGGCATCTCTGGCAATGAATCCCGCCGTAGTGGGTTATCAAGTTACTCCCCTGGCGATAGCTGGACACCGTATGTTGGCCTGTCCGCTAAATACGCATTGACCAGCAATCTGACGCTGCTGGCCAGCGCCAACTATAGTGCGCTGCCAGATGATATTAAAAATAGCCCGATGGTTGACCGTGATGACAGCTTTACCTTTATGTCCGGTCTGACCTGGCGTTTCTGATTCTCACCCGTTTGTCCTCAGGAAGGAGGGCAATCTTTTCAATGCGGTAGACTGGATAAGACCCGAAGCATCGTCATCCGGCTCATTTCCAATGAGCTGGGTTTTACCGTTCGCGATTAGGCGGATCGCCATAGTTGTTCAGGCACCTGACAATATTTAACCGTTTCCCCTGTCCGATCAAGGCGTCAGGGGCAACCTCTCTGGCACTCTGTGGTTTTCACGCAGACGGAGGGAGCAATGAACGAGTTTATTATGGCGGATGCGGCAAAATGTATTGGGTGTCGTACCTGTGAAGTTGCCTGCGTCGTCGCGCACCAGCAAAACCAGGACTGCGCGTCGGTCTCTTCCACTGCGTTTACCCCGCGCATCCGCGTGATCAAAGACGACGCCTTTACGACGGCAGTCGCCTGCCATCAATGCGAGGACGCTCCCTGTGCAAATGTCTGCCCGACGCACGCAATTCGTCGTGAACATGGGCATATCTTCGTTGAACAGGCGCGTTGTATTGGTTGTAAAAGTTGTATGCTGGCCTGCCCGTTTGGGGCAATGAATGTCGTCGCCCGCTCGTCACGGGTGCAGGCGATAAAGTGCGATTTATGCTGGCACCGTGATACGGGACCCGCGTGTGTCGAAGCCTGCCCGACCAGCGCGTTGCAGTGTATAGATGCCGTCAGTATTCAGCGCCAGCGTCTGTGTTCACAGCCGCTGTGAAGTGAGCCCGACCCGCTCTCGGGTCGGGACTTGCGTTAGCCTTCCTGCCAGGCGCGTTCGATCTCTTCAGCCAGAATCTTCACTCCAGCTTCTATTTTCTCCGGTTCTGGCACGTAGTTCATCCGCATACACTGATGCGTATGCGGCCAGGGTTTATCCAGACCCGGGAAGAAGTAGTCACCGGGAACCATCAGCACGCCGCGCGCTTTCAGACGCTGATACAACAGTTCGGTGCTGATAGGCAAATCTTTGAACCATAACCACAGGAAAATCGCGCCCTCCGGTTTATGAATAAGGCACCGATCTTCAGATAAATAGCGGCGAATGATCGCAATCGTCTCCTGAACGCGCTGATAATAAAACGGCTTTATCACCGTCTCGGACAGGCGCAGAAGGTCGTTGCGCTTAATCATTTCGCACATGATTGCCGGACCCATTCCGCCAGGCGCGAGACTGATAATGCCGTTCATGTTGGTGATGGCGGTGATGATTTTTTCATTCGCGATAATGATGCCGCAGCGGGAGCCTGGCAGACCCAGCTTGGAAAGGCTCATGCACAGCACAATGTTGGGATTCCACAGCGGGCGCGCTTCGCTAAAGATGATGCCGGGGAACGGTACGCCATAGGCGTTATCAATCACCAGCGGGATCCCATGCTGGTTGGCCAGCCGGTCCAGCTTCATCAGCTCTTCATCGGTGATCACGTTGCCTGTCGGGTTTGTCGGACGTGACACGCAGATCATGCCCGTCTCTTCACCGATGTGCAGGTGTTCAAAATCAACGTGATACTTAAACTGACCTTCTGGTAACAGTTCGATATTTGGGCGCGCGGAGACAAAGAGATCCTCTTCCAGCCCGGAATCGGCATAGCCAATGTATTCCGGAGCTAACGGGAACAACACTTTTTGCGTTGTTCCGTCGACGCGGCGTCCGGCGAACAGATTGAATAAGTAGAAAAATGCACTCTGACTGCCATTTGTCAGTGCAATATTTTGTGGCTCGATATCCCAACCCTGCTTCTCACGTAGCAGTTTCGCCAGCTCAGTCAGCAGCTCGGTTTTACCTTGTGGACCATCGTAATTGCAAAGCGCATCAGTGGCTTTGCCGTTTTCCAGCATATCTGCCAGCAGAGATTGAAAGTAATTTTGCATCTCTGGAATTTGCGCCGGATTGCCGCCACCGAGCATGATGGCGCCTGGGGTGCGTAAACCGTCGTTAAGGTCCTCCATCAGGCGTGTGATGCCTGAATGGCGGGTAAATTTGTCGCCAAAAAGTGAGAATGTCATAGCAGGTGGTCTGTCGAACTGAGTAGTAAAGTGGCTAACCATAGCGCTACCCATGGCAGGGTGCAAATCAGGGGTATCAGGCCGGATTGAGATTTTGTGCTACTGATTTTTATTTGGCTGGTTTTTAATGTTGAGTAAGGCTTCCCGCTGCGTGGACAGCGAGAAGCCTACCGGGATCAGGGCTGACCGGCCCACACCACCATCACCTTATCGTCGCCATGCTCACGAATAAATCCGTATCCCTGCGTCAGCGGCAGCGTGATTTGTTTACCGGCGCCAATGGCGGGATGCCTGGCCCTGAACTGACTGATTCGCTGCCAGTGTGCGACGCTGGCGGCAGATTTCCCGGTCACATCCTGCCAGTTCATCTCTGAGCGCGTACCCTGTAATGGGTCTGAGCCGGTTGGGCCAAAGGGGCGGGCCGACTCGTCGCCATAAAAGAGTTGAACCGCGCCAGGTGCCAGCAGCAATAGCTCGGCGGCGTTGTCTCCACCTTCGCGGAACAGACGTGTATCGTGCGAGGAGAGATAACTCAGGACGTTGAAGTCCTGCAATTTATCCGCCATCTGCTGCCAGGTGGGGTCCATATTTGCCAGACAATCAACGGCCTTTGCCGCCTGCTCCTGGTAGTCGAAATTGATCATCGCATCGAAGCCGTGACGGTAATAGTCGCTTTGCATCACACCGTGACCCCAGGCCTCGCCAGTCATCCAGAAGGGGTTATCATCCAGCGCTTTTTCCGGATTGGCTTTCTTCCATTCGACCAGCGCCGCGCTGGCTTGTGTTTTTAGCTGCTGCCAGGCGGGAAGCTCGACGTGTTTAGCGGTGTCGACCCGAAAGCCGTCAATCCCATAATCACGCACCCACTGACTGAGCCAGTGCGTCAGATAATCCCGGGGCGTGTAACCGGCGATGGCTTTGGCGTGCGTATCCGGCTTGTGCTGATAAAAGTTTGGCAGCCCGGAAGGCGTAGTGGATTCGGTTTTCAGATCGGGCAGGAAGGCCAGCGACATCGTCAGGTCGTCAAAGCCAGGATTGTCGTAATCGCCAATATCGGTGCGGACCCAGTTTTTCCCCCACCATTTTTCCCAGCCAGCTTTATCGCTAAAGTTGATGTAATCATTGAAACTGTGCCAGCTTTGCCCGGCGGATGGCTGCCAGTCCGTCCAGCGTTCCCCGAGCGTTTTTTTCAGTTCATCGCCCGATAGGTACAGTGCCCCAAACTGATACTCCTGCATATCCGCCAGCGTGGCGTAGCCGGTATGGTTCATCACCACATCAAACAAGACACGGATGCCGCGCTGGTGTGCGCCATCAACCAGCGCGCGCAGGTCCGCTTCGTTTCCCATATTGGCGTCAAGCGTGGTCCAGTCCTGGGTGTAGTAGCCGTGGTAAGCGTAGTGGGGGAAGTCCCCTTTGGCGCCACCGCCGACCCAGCCGTGGATTTGCTCAAACGGCGCGCTGATCCACAGGGCGTTGACGCCTAACTGTTGCAGGTAGTCGAGTTTGCTGGCGAGCCCGCGCAAATCGCCACCGTGGAACGTGCCAATTTCCTGCATGCCGTCGTTGCGACGCCCATAGCTGTGGTCGTTACTCGGATCGCCATTCACAAAGCGGTCCGTCAGGACGAAATACACCGTGGCGTTATGCCAGTCGAAAGCGGCGGGGGCATCGGTTTCCGCCCGTTCCAGTAGCAACAGCCCGTTACTGGTTGCGGCGGGCTGTAGGGTAATCGACCCGTTTTTTACTGTTGCCGTTTGCTGGCTGTAGAAATCACGCACCACGGCACCTTCCGGGAAGGTCAGGCTCACGTCCAGCGTTAATGGTGAACCGTCCCATTTCGGGCATTGGCGAATCTGGGTGGTGACGGTGTCCTTAGCACTTTTTACCAACAGCATCAGCGTTGGCGTACCGGAGCGGGTATCGATTTCCAGCGTGTAATCGCCGTCTTTGAATAAACGCCACTGTGGCGGCGTGCCTTCACAAGGTTTTAGCGACAGCATCTGGTTGAGTTTTATCGCATCAGCAGGCTGCCAGCACTGTTGGTCAAAATTCAGGGTTAAAGGACGGGTACCCTTCGTCAACGCTGCATGGCTGACGAATTTACCCGTACCTTCCGCTTCGAAGGTGGGAAGTCCTTGAGACGTCCATGATGAGGCGATGGCAATGCTGGGCATTAGCGCCAGCGCAACGGCGGCAAGTTTCATAGTGCTGTCCTTGATGCTGCGATTTTCGCCAGTTTGCCAGTGAAATCAGGCCGGAAACTCCTCCTTTGAGTTGATTCCGCCAGGAGGAGAAGTGAGGGTGAGCGATCGCGCGCAAAAAATGAACTTATTTTGCGATAACCTCCACATTTTCTTCGAATTAATGGCACCCAGAACCGTTAATACGTGACATAGTTTCAGAATTGGACTATTCCTGTGGGTGCTCTTGACGGCTATTTTTGATATGATTTGAGATTCATCTCTCATTTTTGTGAAAAATATAAGGTGTTGGAATGTATAAATCCGACCAGGAGACCTAATGATATTGACTCCCATTCGACGATATGGGGCAATGATTCTTATGTTACTCACCGTTGCATTTTCGGGTGAGGTGCTGGCAAAGACACACACGGCGACAACGAGTCACAAGCCCCAGATAACCAAGGCAAGTAATAAACAGGTTAGCAGTAAACAAGAGTATTCTCGCAATAGTGCAAAGAGTAGTTCACTTCCTGATTTGCGAAAATACCCTTCCGGAACACCAAGGAAAAAAGCGTTTCTCCGGACAGTTATGCCTTATATTACCAGTCAAAATGCTGCCATTACGGCGGACCGTAACTGGCTGATTTCAAAACAGTACCAGAACCGCTGGTCACCGACTGAGCGTACGCGTATGAAAGACATCGCGAAGCGCTACAAGGTGAACTGGTCTGGTAACACGCGTAAAATTCCGTGGAATACGCTACTTGAGCGTGTAGACATTATCCCGACCAGTATGGTGGCAACCATGGCTGCGGCAGAAAGCGGCTGGGGTACGTCGAAGCTGGCGCGGAGCAACAACAACCTGTTTGGCATGAAATGTGGCAAGGGTCGTTGTAACAATGCACCGGGTAAGGTGAAAGGCTACTCACAGTTTGAATCAGTGAAAGAGTCGGTGAATGCTTACGTCATTAATTTGAATACGCATCCGGCCTACTCTTCCTTCCGTAAGTCACGTGCGCAGTTGCGTAAAGCCGATCAGGAAGTCACCGCCACCGCGATGATCCATAAGCTGAAGGGTTATTCCACTAAGGGACAGAGTTATAACAACTATCTGTTCGCAATGTATCAGGACAACCAGCGTTTAATCGCCGCGCATATGTAATTTCGAGTGCCGGATGGCGACTTCGCCCTCCGGCTATCATCCTTATAGCAACACTTCACTGTTCACATCGCGATACTCTTTTGGCGTCGTGTCGTACTCTTTCTTGAATACCGAATAGAAATACTGCAGAGATGGGTAGCCGCACATCTGTGAAATTTCGTTGATTGAAAGCGTGGTAGAAATCAACAGGCTGCGCGCCTTTTCCAGCTTTTCGGCATGAATCACGGCGTGAATGGTCTCTCCGACCTCTTCTTTAAAGCGCTTCTCCAGATTCGAACGTGAAATCCCTACTGAGTCCAACACTTGATCAACCTTGATACCTTTGCAGGCATGGTTGCGAATGTAATGCATCGCCTGAATAACGGCAGGATCGGTAAGTGAACGATAATCTGTAGACTGACGCGCAACAACGCGTACAGGAGGAACCAGAATGCGCTGTAAGGGTATCTCTTCGTGAGCCAGCAGGCGGTGGAGTAGTTTGGCTGCCTGATACCCCATTTGTCTGGCCCCCTGAGCGACGGAGGACAAGGCGACTCGTGACAGGTAACGGGTCAGCTCTTCGTTATCGATACCAATGACGCACAGTTTTTCCGGTACCGGAATATGCAGATGTTCACAGGCCTGCAGAACGTGCCGCGCACGTGCGTCGGTGACGGCGATAATCCCGGTTTGTGGAGGTAAGGTTTGCAGCCAGTCCGCCAGCCTATTTTGCGCGTGCTGCCAGTTCTCCGGCGCGGTTTCCAGCCCCTGATAGACGACGCCGCGGTACTTCTCTTTGGCAACCAACTGGCAAAACGCATATTCACGTTCTGCGGCCCAGCGTTTACCGCTTGAAGCCGGAAGACCATAAAATGCAAACCGGTTAATCCCTTTCTCTTTCAGATGCAGGAAGGCGCTTTCTACCAGCGCGTGGTTGTCGGTGGCAATGTAATGTACTGGTGGATAATCTTGCTGCAGATGGTAGGAACCCCCAACGCCAATGATCGGAACATCCACATCGACAAGTAATTGCGCAATATCATCATCGTCATAATCGGCAATAACGCCGTCGCCTAACCACTCTTTAATGTTATCAATGCGAGCACGAAAATCTTCTTCTATGAAGATATCCCACTCCGATTGCGACGCTTGCAGATACTCGCCAACCCCTTCAACCACCTGACGGTCGTAGGCTTTATTGGCATTAAATAACAACGTAATACGATGACGTTTATAAAACATGGTTCTTTTCCTGCTGAATCATGTAGATAAGACAATGCCGGTTGCATTAACCGGCATTGAGATACACCCACTTCTTAAATTCAGGAACGACGTTTGGTTGCTGAGTCCATCCATACCGCCAACAACAATATCGCCCCTTTCACTATGTATTGCCAGAAGGTGGGGACGTCCATCATACTCATTCCATTATCGAGAGAAGCCATAATGAATGCGCCCATGACGGCGCCGGCAACACTCCCGACCCCTCCCGCCAGGCTGGTTCCCCCGATGACACATGCGGCAATGGCATCCAGTTCTGCAATGTTCCCTGCGGAAGGGGAACCTGCGCCAAGCCGGGAGCTAAGAATGAGCCCGGCAATTGCGACCATCAAACCATTAATAGCGAAGACGGCAAGTTTGGTGCGTTCAACGTTGATACCTGAAAGGCGGGCGGCTTCCAGGTTCCCGCCAATGGCGTAAATTCTCCGACCGAATGCAGTGCGCGTGGCCATAAACATCCCACCGAGCAGCAGCAGCGTCAGCAGCAGGACGGGCGTTGGAACACCACGATAATCGTTTAATAGCCAGATTGCCCCTAAGACGACAATGGCTGTGAATGCCTGGCGACCCACAGCCGACGTTGATGCGGGAGTGGCAAGGCCTAACGCCTGGCGACGCATACGGCCTCGCCATTGCCAGCCAACAAACGCCATTAAGCCGAGAGCACCGATGACAAAGCCTGTGCCATCAGACAAGTAGCTCTGACCAATCTGAGACATTGCTGCGCTGGTGGGGGATACGGTGGTGCCGTTGGTGATGCCAATCAGAATACCGCGGAAAGCCAGCATTCCCGCAAGGGTGACGATAAACGACGGAACCTTGCGGTAAGCAACCCACCATCCATTCCATGCCCCGAGGAGCAATCCCAGAGTCAGGGTTACGATCACCGTCAGCGGTAAAGGCCAGCCTAGCCAAACATCACAGATCGCCGCTACGCCGCCCAACAATCCCATCATGGAACCGACAGAGAGATCGATTTCAGCGGAAATGATCACAAACACCATACCCACGGCAAGAATACCGGTAATCGCAGTCTGTCGAAGCAGGTTCGAGACATTACGTGCGCTCAGGTATGCGCCATCAGTGGTCCACGTGAAAAACAGCACAATCACGATAATCGCCGCAATCATGACGAAGACTTGCAAGTTAAGCGATTTTATTGCTGGGAAACCACCTGTGATAGAGGGAGAAAGTTTCGCTTCAGACGGATTGTTTTTCGACATGATGTTCGCTCCTTAATGCGGCTTCCATCACCTGCTCCTGAGTCAGGTTATGATTTACCAGGTTAGCTTTCAGTTTTCCTTCATGCATCACGAGGATGCGATCGCTTAGTCCGAGCACTTCAGGTAATTCAGAGGAGATGACAATCACGGCAATGCCTTCCTGGACGAGCTGGTTGATGAGTTTGTAGATTTCATATTTGGCGCCGATATCAATACCCCTGGTGGGTTCATCAAGAATGAGAATCCGGGGATTTAACAGGAGGCAACGCGCGAGAATCGCTTTTTGCTGATTCCCTCCGCTCAGACGCCCGATCGCAAGGTCGGGGGACGATGTTTTTACTTTGAGCTGTTGAAGCGATTCCAGAATGCATTTTTGTTCAGCGGCATCATCAAGATGGCTCATGCCCCCGGTAAATTTATCGAGTGCAGCCAGCGTGATATTTTTCCCCACAGCCATCACCGGAACAATGCCATCTTTTTTTCTGTCTTCAGGCACCATGGCGATGCCATGAGCAATAGCTTGCTGGCAGTTATGGATATGCACCTGAGTGCCTTCAATAAAAATCTTTCCCTCCCAACGACCAGACCAGACGCCAAACAGACACTGTACGGCTTCGGTACGTCCTGCACCGACGAGTCCGGCAATGCCGAGAATTTCGCCCTGCTTGAGTGAGAAAGAAATGTCGTTGACGCGTTTTATATGGCGATTGACGGGATGCCAGGCTGTCAGATTCTCAACCCGTAAAATCTCTTCTCCCGTGGTATGAGGCTCGCTGGGGTAAAGTGCGGTGAGCTCACGACCAACCATCATGGTGATAATATCGTCTTCAGTCATGTTGGTTGCATCGCGTGTGCCGATGTGTTTACCGTCGCGAATAACGCAAATGGTATTCGAGATGGCCTTAACTTCATTCAATTTGTGTGAAATATAAATGCAGGCGATATCATGCTGTTGTAGGTCACGTATAATATTCAGCAGTATTGCAGTTTCCTGCTCGGTGAGGGAGGCCGTTGGTTCATCCAGAATAAGTAAGCGGACCTGCTTATTCAGCGCTTTTGCAATTTCTACCAGCTGTTGTTGCCCTAATCCTAAATCGCCCACGCGCGTATCTGGCGAAATAGACAAACTGACCTGATCGAGTAATTTTTGACAGCGTAACGTCATCATCTCGTAATCAAGAACGCTGTTATGGGTCATTTCGTTACCGAGGAAAATATTTTCCAGTATTGTTAACTCTTTCACCAGGGCTAATTCCTGGTGGATGATCGCAATACCCTTACGTTCGGTATCACGAATATGGCTGGCACGGATGGCTTCGCCAGCAAAAATGATCTCGCCTTCGTAGGTTCCATGCGGGTAAATTCCGCACAGAACTTTCATTAGCGTCGATTTACCCGAACCATTTTCACCGCATAATGAAATGATTTCGCCAGCATTGATCCTAAGGCTAACGTTATCAACCGCCTTCACTACGCCGAATGTTTTGGTAATGTTTTTCATTTCAAGAAGATATGGCATAACTGCTCCACATAAGCCAATAAGAGAACCCTGCGTGGATATTCACGTTTATCCGTGGCGAATTTGACACCACGTTTTATTGCCCTCTGATTTGCAGAGGGCACATGGCTTACAGATCGCTTTTCTTGTGGAATCCGTCTTTAATGACGGTCTCGTTAATATTATCTTTGTTAACATCAATAGGTGTGAGTAGTCGGGAAGGGACATCTTTCAGGCCATTATTCAGCGAAGTATCTGCTTTAGGCTGTTGATCATTTCCCAGTTCGACGGCGATTTCCGCAGCGGTATTTGCGAGCAATGTAATAGGTTTATAAACCGTCATGGTTTGAGTCCCGGCGACAATGCGCTTGATGCCTGCAAGGTCTGCATCTTGTCCGGAAATAGCGACTTTTCCTGATAATCCTTGCGCACTCAGCGCCTGAATCGCACCGCCAGCTGTGGCGTCATTTGAGGCAACTACTGCGTCAATTTTGTTATTGTTGGCGGTTAGCGCATTTTCCATAATCTTCAACGCATTCTCCGGTAACCAGCCGTCAACCCATTGATCGCCCACCACCTTAATTTTTCCGCTGTCGATATAAGGTTTTAATACTTTCATTTGTCCAGCGCGGAACAGCTTCGCGTTGTTATCAACGGGTGAGCCACCCATCAGGAAATAATTCCCTTCGGGAACAATATTGACTAATGATTGAGCCTGTAATTCACCTACTTTTTCATTATCGAAAGAGATATAAAAATCGATGTCAGCATCATTGATCATGCGATCGTAAGCCAGCACCTTGATCCCTTCTTGTTTTGCTTCTTTGATAACATTGCTTAATACCTGGCCGTTGTAAGGGATTATCACAAGGACATCCACGCCCCGGTTTATCATGTTTTCAATCTGCGACATTTGGGTTTCTTCATTACCATTCGCCGATTGTACAAATACTTTCGCACCAAGCGATTCAGCTTTATTGACGAAAATATCGCGATCTTTCTGCCAGCGTTCCAGGCGGAGATCATCAATCGCCATACCGATTTTTACTTCTTTGGCATGACCTGCGACACTGGTGAGTAAAAGGGATGTGCAAACAGCAAGTAAAATGTTCTTCATCTTCATAATCGTGATGCCTTTTGTAGGGGAGAAACAGCAGTAAAAGTAACAATCACAGCATAAGACGTAGCAGAGTTTTAACAGGTAACGGCGGGAAGGCAATTATAGATTTTTATCTTCCAATTACGTTTTTTGGTTTATTTCTTGATTTATGACCGGGATCGTATTTTAAATGATTCGTTACCTGGGTTGCATTTAAGTTTGATAAGTAACAATTTTTAAATTGTTCAGATTTTATTTTGAGAAGTAGCGCACACTTGTGAATTATCTCAATGGCAGTATGAAATAACATAATTGAGCAATGGGTGGGGAGTGCCCAATATTACGACATTATCCATTACCCGCCGCATTACCTGATTATGGAGTTCATTATGCCAGCCTATTTTGACCAGCTTGAGCGCGTTCGTTATGAAGGTACCAAATCAACTAATCCATTAGCATTTCGCCACTACAACTCTGATGAGTTAGTGTTAGGCAAGCGTATGGAAGATCACCTGCGGTTTGCTGCCTGCTACTGGCACACTTTCTGCTGGAATGGTGCAGATATGTTTGGTGTTGGTGCATTTAATCGCCCGTGGCAGCAGCCCGGTGAAGCGCTGGAATTAGCGAAGCGCAAGGCGGACGTAGCGTTCGAGTTTTTCCACAAGCTGAACGTGCCCTACTACTGCTTCCATGACGTGGATGTCTCGCCGGAAGGCGCGTCGCTGAAAGAGTACAAAAACAATTTTGCGCAGATGGTTGATGTACTGGCGGCAAAACAGGAACAGAGCGGCGTGAAGCTGCTGTGGGGAACGGCAAACTGCTTCACCAACCCACGTTACGGCGCGGGCGCGGCCACGAACCCGGATCCGGAAGTGTTCAGCTGGGCCGCCACTCAGGTGGTTACGGCTATGGATGCCACGCATAAATTAGGCGGTGAAAACTACGTTCTGTGGGGCGGTCGTGAAGGCTATGAAACGCTGCTGAATACCGATCTGCGGCAGGAACGTGAGCAAATTGGTCGCTTCATGCAACTGGTCGTGGAACACAAACACAAAACCGGTTTCCAGGGCACTTTGCTTATCGAGCCGAAGCCGCAGGAACCGACCAAGCACCAGTACGATTACGATGCGGCGACCGTATACGGATTCCTCAAGCAGTTCGGTCTGGAAAAAGAGATCAAACTGAATATCGAAGCCAACCACGCCACGTTGGCGGGTCACTCATTCCATCACGAAATCGCCACCGCTATCGCGCTGGGCCTGTTTGGCTCTGTCGATGCCAACCGTGGGGACGCGCAACTGGGCTGGGATACTGACCAGTTCCCGAACAGCGTAGAAGAGAATGCGTTGGTGATGTACGAAATCCTGAAAGCCGGCGGCTTCACCACCGGTGGCCTGAACTTCGATGCCAAGGTTCGTCGTCAGAGTACCGATAAATACGATCTGTTCTATGGTCATATTGGTGCGATGGATACCATGGCGCTGTCGCTGAAAATTGCGGCGCGTATGATTGAAGACGGTGGTCTGGATCAGCGCGTGGCTAAACGTTATGCCGGTTGGAATGGTGAGCTGGGCCAGCAAATTCTGAAAGGGCAGATGACGCTGACGGAAATTGCGCAGTACGCTGAACAACACAACCTGGCGCCAGTGCACCAAAGCGGTCATCAGGAATTGCTGGAAAATCTGGTGAACCATTATTTGTTCGACAAATAACGGGTCTCTGAGAATGTCCGTAAGCCCGGTCAGCTCGCGCGACCGGGCCTTTCTTTAAGGAACGATGCCCTATGTATATCGGGATAGATCTTGGCACATCAGGCGTAAAGGCCATTCTGCTCAACGAGCAGGGCGATGTGGTCGCTTCGCAAACAGAGAAACTCACCGTTTCGCGCCCGCACCCGTTATGGTCAGAACAAGACCCAGAGCAGTGGTGGCTGGCAACGGATCGCGCTGTGAAAGCTCTGGGTCGGCAGCATTCACTTCGCGAGGTGAAAGCGTTGGGAATTGCCGGACAGATGCACGGCGCGACGCTACTGGATGCACAACAGAAGGTATTGCGCCCGGCTATCCTGTGGAACGATGGTCGCTGCGCCGAAGAGTGCGTCATGCTGGAGAGCCTGGTTCCGCAGTCTCGTGCCATCACCGGCAACCTAATGATGCCTGGCTTTACCGCGCCAAAGCTGCTGTGGGTACAGCGCCACGAACCGGAGATTTTTAGCCGGGTTGATAAAGTCCTGCTGCCGAAAGATTACCTGCGCCTGCGTATGACCGGCGATTTCGCCAGCGATATGTCTGATGCGGCTGGTACCCTGTGGCTGGATGTTGCGAAGCGTGACTGGAGTGATGTCATGCTGGAAGCCTGTAAGCTGACTCGTGCGCATATGCCTGCGCTCTATGAAGGCAGTGAGATTACCGGAACATTGTTGCCAGCAGTCGCCAGGGCCTGGGGAATGCAGGAGGTTGCGGTGGTCGCCGGAGGCGGGGATAACGCAGCGGGGGCAGTTGGCGTGGGCATGATGAATGCCGGTCAGGCGATGCTATCGCTGGGTACTTCCGGGGTCTATTTTGCGGTCAGCGACGGCTTTCTCAGCAAACCGGAAAGCGCGGTCCATAGCTTTTGCCATGCCTTGCCTGAACGATGGCACCTGATGTCCGTGATGTTAAGTGCGGCATCCTGCCTGGACTGGGCGGCAAAATTAACCGGACTGGCGAGCGTTCCTGCGTTGATTGCCGCAGCGCAACAGGCGGATGAACACGCTGAGCCGGTCTGGTTTTTACCCTATCTGTCCGGTGAACGTACGCCGCACAACAACCCGCAGGCGAAGGGCGTATTTTTCGGTCTGACGCATCAGCATGGTCCGGCGGAGCTGGCACAGGCGGTGCTGGAAGGCGTTGGTTTTGCATTGGCTGAGGGTATGGACGTGGTACACGCCTGCGGCGTGCAGCCCTCCAGCATTACGCTGATTGGCGGCGGGGCGCGCAGCGAATACTGGCGTCAGATGCTGTCTGACATCAGCGGATTGCAGTTGGATTACCGTACCGGCGGCGATGTTGGTCCTGCTCTCGGTGCGGCGCGTCTGGCGCAAATTGCCATTAATCCGCAGCAGCCATTATCAGACCTTCTACCTCAGCTTACGCTGGAGCAGGCGCATTATCCTGATGTCGAGCGCCATGCCCTTTACCAACAGCGTCGGGAAACCTTCCGCCGAATCTATCAGCAATTACACCCGCTGATGTCCTGACCCTAAATCCCCTCTGGTAAACAGAGGGGATTTATCAAATATATATTTCAATCTAATTAATAATTAGCGCGCATGAATTTATTCTGAAAGTCCGGCGTAGTGGCCTTTTCTGTGTTGTCTTTAGCGGGTTATTCATATTGTATCCATGATGGATAAGGAGGTCCCAATGAAGACAACAAGGCTGTTGCCATGGATATTATTCTTCTCTGGTGCATTTATTTACGTTATTGGCTTATGGCGGGCATGCCCGTTATTGAGTAGCAAAGGCTATTTTTTCGCCGTGCTGATGACGGGAATGTTTGTGACGTACGTTTATCAGCGTGCAGATAATCTCAATCAGAACGATGAACTCTTCGCCTCTGTATGTCAGATGGTGGCGCTCATCACGGTAGGGGTGCTGTTGGTGGGCGTATTGAACGTCCCATTATCACCCCTCGAAAAGGGGCTGTTCCCGGTGGCATTCATCGTATGTTTACTGGGGCAAGTTTTACTCATGCGTTCAGCAGAATAGTTATCTAAAGGACCGGAACTCTAAATGGAAAACAGGACATCAACTTATTCACCGGCATTTAGTATTGTGTCATGGGTCGCGCTTCTCGGCGGTATTGTGGTTTATCTGCTGGGGTTGTGGAATGCCGATATGCAGTTAAACGAAAAGGGGTATTACTTTGCTGTTTTGGTGCTTGGTTTGTTTTCTGCTGCGTCGTATCAAAAGACGGTACGGGATAAATATGAGGGGATCCCGACTACGCCGATTTACTACATAACCTGTCTTGCCGCGTTTATTATTGCGGTTGCATTGTTGGTTATCGGTTTGTGGAATGCCACGCTGCTGCTAAACGAGAAAGGGTTTTACGGCCTGGCCTTCTTTTTAAGCCTGTTTGGTACCGTTGCGGTGCAGAAAAATATCCGTGATAGTGGCTTTGAGCATCCAAAAGAAACGCTGGCAGTCGCAGACGATTTTACGGAGTGATCGTATGCCCTCGATGGTTACCGATCGAGGGCTTTTATTGTTAGCTCACCAGTCTGCGCGTATCGATGCGCTGCAACAATACAGACAACAGTAAACTTCCCGCCAGCGTGGCGCTAAAAATCCACAGCATATCCAGCGGCGGCCAGTTTTTGAGTTCTACACCGTTGGTGCGTAGCGCGTGAATGATCAGCGCATGAAAGCCATAAATGCCCAGAGAGTGGCGGGAAATAAGGCCCAGTACCGGCAGAGTGCGCGTACTGAGCGTATTTTTGACCAGCGTCAGGAGGGAGGCGGCACAAATAAACACCGCCGGGCCACAATAGAGATACCAGGTATCGGCAAAATTGCCTCGCCAACGCAGTTCATGCAACGTGCCTCGAGAAATAATAAACACTGCGGTGATAAACAACGCCGCACAGAGCCAGGTAAGCGCGCGCTTGTGCGTATCCATCATACCAATCGCTCGGCCTAGCATACCGTACACGATGTAGTAGAACGTGTCGCCACTGATGTACAGGTTGATGGGAAGCCACTCAAAACCACCAATTTTTTGTGAGACGGTATTGGGATTGGCAATCACCCCAATCACCATCATAAGCGCCAGCAGCATCTTGCCGCTGATATTTTTTACCTGTATCAGCGGGGAAACCAGGTAGATTACGGCGATCGCGAAGAAAAACCACAGGTGATAGAACACCGGCTTTTGCAGCAGGTTTTTCAGCGACAGCTCAGCGTTGATCGAGGTAAACAGCAGAATGTAGGCTAGCGCCACGCTGCTGTAAAACAGGATGCAGAGCGCAATGCGCATGAAATGGCGCGGTTTGGCGCTGCGCTCGCCAAAAAACAGATAGCCCGAAATCATAAAGAACAACGGGACGCTGACGCGAGAGGCTGAATTGAGCACATTGGCCAGATCCCAATTCAATGGGCTGACGCTTTGCGCATTGGTGATGTACCAGGTCGTGGTGTGGATCATCACAACCATGAGACAGGCTATCCCGCGCAGGTTATCAATCCAGAATATTTTGGGCTGCATCAGTTCCTCTGTATTCATTAAAAAAAGTCTGACCGAAATTTTGCGAGCGTAGCTCACTGGAAAAATCCGAGTTCTTACGCTAAAGCTTGAGATGGTCTGATGAGATTCTCAAAATAGCATCCGTTTCCAGACACTTAATAATAAGACTGACCAGCAAACCAGGCGGTAATAAAATGATGATGAAGTATTTCTTTTCCGCGATCGTTACCCTTTTACTGGTTGCGTGCGCCGACACCCAGCCGCCTGCACCCGCGCAGAAGGCGCAAAAGATCAAAGTCAGTGCAACACGTTCGCTGGATATGGAGTCACTGTGTAAAAATGAGGCGGCACAAATCTACAACACTGGTGTGCAGAAAATTGATATCTCCGGTCTGGAACAATTTCAGGGCAGCTATGAGATGCGTGGTTCTACCTTCCGTAAAGAGAGTTTTGTCTGCTCTTTTGATGCAGACGGGCAGTTTTTACACCTTTCCATGCGCTAAGTTCCCCCTTTTTCCCGTTTCGTACTGTATATCTTGCAGCCAGCGGGTATACTGACCGCTTCCTTTAAATCCACACGTATCCAGCACGAAATAATATGCAAAAGTTTGATACCAGGACCTTCCAGGGCTTGATCCTGACCTTACAGGATTACTGGGCTCGCCAGGGCTGCACCATCGTTCAACCATTGGACATGGAAGTCGGCGCGGGGACATCTCACCCAATGACCTGCCTGCGGGCGCTGGGGCCGGAACCGATGGCGACTGCTTATGTGCAGCCTTCTCGTCGTCCGACCGACGGCCGCTATGGCGAAAACCCGAACCGCTTACAGCACTACTATCAGTTCCAGGTAGTGATTAAGCCGTCTCCGGACAACATTCAGGAGCTGTACCTGGGTTCTCTGAAAGAGTTGGGTATGGACCCGACCATTCACGATATCCGTTTCGTGGAAGATAACTGGGAAAACCCAACGCTGGGTGCCTGGGGTCTGGGTTGGGAAGTGTGGCTGAACGGCATGGAAGTCACGCAGTTCACCTACTTCCAGCAGGTTGGTGGTCTGGAATGTAAACCAGTGACCGGGGAAATTACCTACGGTCTGGAACGTCTGGCCATGTACATTCAGGGCGTAGACAGCGTTTACGACCTGGTCTGGAGCGACGGCCCGCTGGGTAAAACCACTTACGGCGACGTGTTCCATCAGAACGAAGTGGAGCAATCCACCTACAACTTCGAATACGCCGACGTGGACTTCCTGTTCACCTGCTTCGAGCAGTACGAGAAAGAAGCGCAGCAGTTGCTGGCGCTGGAAAATCCGCTGCCGCTGCCTGCGTATGAACGTATTCTGAAAGCCGCCCATAGCTTCAACCTGCTGGATGCGCGTAAAGCCATCTCCGTCACCGAGCGTCAGCGCTATATCCTGCGTATTCGCACCCTGACCAAAGCAGTGGCAGAAGCTTACTACGCTTCCCGTGAAGCCCTTGGCTTCCCGATGTGCAACAAAGACAAATAAGAGGCGGCCATGTCTGAGAAAACTTTTCTGGTGGAAATCGGCACTGAAGAGCTGCCACCAAAAGCACTGCGCAGCCTGGCTGAGTCCTTTGCTGCGAACTTTACCGCGGAGCTGGATAATGCTGGCATCGCGCACGGCAACGTGGAGTGGTTCGCCGCGCCGCGTCGTCTGGCGTTGAAAGTCGCTGCCCTGGCTGAAGCACAACCCGACCGTGAAGTAGAAAAACGCGGCCCGGCTATCGCCCAGGCGTTTGACGCCGAAGGTAAACCGAGCAAAGCGGCCGAAGGTTGGGCGCGTGGCTGTGGCATCACGGTTGATCAGGCTGAGCGTCTGACCACCGACAAAGGCGAGTGGCTGCTGTATCGCGCGCATGTGAAAGGCGAAAGCGCTGAAGCGTTGCTGCCGAACATGATCGCCACCTCACTGGCGAAGCTGCCGATCCCGAAACTGATGCGCTGGGGCGCGTCTGACGTTCACTTCGTGCGTCCGGTTCACACCGTGACGCTGCTGCTGGGCGACAAAGTTATTCCGGCAACTATTCTGGGTATTCAGTCCGATCGCGTGATCCGCGGGCATCGCTTTATGGGCGAGCCGGAGTTCACCATCGATAATGCCGATCAGTACCCAGAAATTCTGCGTGAGCGCGGCAAAGTGATTGCGGATTACGCTGAGCGTAAAGCCAAAATCAAAGCTGATGCCGAAGACGCGGCGCGTAAAATTGGCGGCAACGCCGATCTGAGTGAAAGCCTGCTGGAAGAAGTCACCTCGCTGGTGGAATGGCCGGTCGTGCTGACCGCGAAGTTCGAAGAGAAATTCCTCGCTGTTCCGTCCGAAGCGCTGGTACACACCATGAAAGGTGACCAGAAGTACTTCCCGGTATACGCGAACGACGGCAAACTGCTGCCGAACTTTATCTTCGTTGCTAACATCGAATCCAAAGACCCGCAGCAAATCATCTCCGGTAACGAGAAGGTGGTTCGTCCGCGTCTGGCGGATGCCGAATTCTTCTTCAATACTGACCGTAAAAAACGTCTGGAAGACCATCTGCCGCGTCTGCAAACCGTGCTGTTCCAACAGCAACTGGGTACGCTGCGCGACAAAACTGACCGTATCCAGGCGCTGGCGGGCTGGATTGCTGGTCAAATTGGCGCTGACGTTAACCACGCAACGCGTGCTGGCCTGCTGTCCAAGTGCGACCTGATGACCAACATGGTCTTCGAGTTCACCGATACCCAGGGCGTGATGGGCATGCACTACGCGCGTCACGATGGTGAAGCGGAAGATGTCGCTGTGGCGCTGAACGAGCAGTATCAGCCGCGTTTTGCCGGTGATGACCTGCCATCTAATCCGGTTGCCTGTGCCGTGGCGATTGCCGATAAGATGGACACACTGGCGGGTATCTTCGGTATCGGTCAGCATCCGAAAGGCGACAAAGACCCGTTTGCGCTGCGTCGTGCCGCGCTGGGCGTACTGCGTATCATCGTTGAGAAGAACCTGAATCTGGATCTACAAACGTTGACCGAAGAAGCGGTTCGTCTGTATGGCGACAAGCTGACTAACGCCAACGTGGTGGATGATGTGATCGACTTTATGCTCGGTCGCTTCCGCGCCTGGTATCAGGATGAAGGTTACACCGTCGATACCATTCAGGCAGTACTGGCGCGTCGTCCGACTCGTCCGGCTGATTTCGACGCACGTATGAAGGCGGTTTCGCACTTCCGTACGCTGGAAGCTGCGTCCGCGCTGGCTGCAGCGAACAAGCGTGTATCGAACATCCTGGCGAAGTCTGAAGAGACGCTGAATGACCGTGTAAATTCGGCAACGCTGAAAGAGCCGGAAGAAATTGCGCTGGCGCTGCAGGTTGTGGTGCTGCGCGATAAGCTGGAGCCTGTCTTTGCAGCTGGTCGTTACCAGGAGGCGCTGGTTGAGTTGGCGGAACTGCGTGAACCGGTTGATGCGTTCTTCGAGAAAGTGATGGTCAACGTGGAAGATAAAGATCTGCGTATTAACCGTCTGTCTATGCTCGCAAAACTGCGCGAACTGTTCCTGCGCGTAGCGGATATTTCTCTGCTGCAGTAACGCTCCTGAGCTGACTTAGAAAAGCCGGATAAGCATTGTGCCATCCGGCTTTTTTGTATGTTGTTAGCGCAGCTGTAATTTTGTCAGACAGGTCTGGCTGTCTTCCATCGTCTTGATGGGATACTCTGCCGTTTTACCGTTGTAACTTACCGCGATTGTGCCTGCCATATTGCGCGGTAGCCATACCCCGACGAAGCCATTTCGACCGCTCTTCATCACTTTTTGTACCACCACCTCACCCTTGTTATCCGTCACTTTGACATTGAATGCCTTCTCCGGCATTTCGCCCTGGCAGCCAGAAAGGCTGTGGTTGAAGCAAGGATGTGTTTGCCATTCATAGGGGGCAAATGACAGATAGAACTTGTCACCGAGCGGTAGGGTATAAATCTGATCGCCCGAAGAGAGCTTCAGTTCGGTACTGGTGATAGATGCTGAGTACGGCAGCGGGCGGTTCTGTGGCGACTGGTCAATGGTCTCGACGATTTGCTCGACGGATTTACCGCTGAGCCCGTGTTCCGCCAGAAAAGCAGCTTCCGGAGTTGCTGCGAACGCGCTAGCGGTAGTGAGCAAACCTAAAACCAGCAGCAGTGAGGATTTCGACATAGCTTCAATTCCTTGTGAATATTGTGGAATACAGACTGGCTCACTATAAAGCTTGCCCTTAGGGAAAGGTCAAAGGGAGGACGGGTAAAGTAATGCAAAGAAGCGTTTGGGCGGCGAGTCTTGCGAAGTACAGATAAAAAAAATCCCCGCCGTTTGGCAGGGATTCAGAATTTTGAGCTTTTTAAGCTTACAGGCTGGTTACGTTGCCAGCTGCCGGGCCTTTAGCGCCGCTTTCGATGGTGAAGGAAACTTTCTGACCTTCGTCCAGAGATTTGTAGCCATCGTTCTGGATAGCAGAGAAGTGTACGAACACGTCTTTAGAGCCATCGTCAGGAGTGATGAAGCCGAAACCTTTGTCAGCGTTGAACCATTTTACGATACCAGTCATTTTACCGGACATAGTGTATTACCTTTTAAAAAATAAGTGTGCCTTTCGGCGATATGGCGTGCTTTACAGATTTTTTAACAGTAAAGGAAATGCTCACTACGAAGGGTATCAACGATAACTCTTGAAGGGACTTGCCTTACTAACTGCTGTAATGGTCTGTACGTCAAACCGTTGAGGGCATTAACTCATTTTACGCATGTGGATGCAACTACTATTTTCTTTTTTGTGGATAACCCCCTTAAGGGAACGGCCCTTTTACAGGACCGTTCATAAGTAAAATTGAAAAATCGTTCAATCCATCAGTTGCTTACTTAATCTTGGGTCTGCCTGAATCAGGCGCATTAACTTCAATTCGGTATTGGAAGGCTTTACGCGTTTAGACTCCCATTCATGAACCGTCGCGACCGTCACGCCCATCACCCGGGCAAAATCATCTGTTTTTAAACCTGTCCCTCGTCGTAGCTGTTCAAATTCGGTGAAAGGGTTGGTTTTTTGCGTCAGAGTAACCGTCTGCGATACATCTTTAAAAACAATCTGCTCCAGACTGCTCAGCAGTTCAAACATAGGATCTTTGTATTCCATTGAGAACTCCTACAAATCACACAGCGGGATCGTGAATTTCATCGAAGCTCATTAAGAGTAGTCGGAAAAAATGAAGCCGGATTTTAGGTTTGTGTGATGGATTCGTTTCAGCGGATCGGGGTCGACAATCTTTTGCAGGCTAACGAACTGATAAAGGTCGTGATCTGCGAACGATCGAGCCCGATTGTAAAGATGACTAAAATATGACGTCGTGTGGTAAATGGCGCATTGTTTAGCAAAACGATGGGTGGCGGGAGCGGTTATTTTCCCCCACAAGATTACGCGGAAAGGGTATCTTGCGGGGCTGACCTGGACTATCCTTGTCAACGTCAGGCACGCGGGTGTCGTTGTGCGCATTTTTGGGTGAAAGGAGTATTAAAATGGCGACAGGTAAGTCCTGCTCTCGCTGGTTTGCGCCTGTTTTGGCGCTCTTAATGGTAGTTGGCCTGAGTGGGTGTTTTGATAAAGAAGGCGATCAACGCAAAGCGTTTATCGATTTTCTGCAGAATACTGCAATGCGTAGCGGAGAGCGTTTACCAACGCTGACCGCCGATCAGAAAAAACAGTTTGGCCCGTTTGTGTCCGATTACGCGATTCTGTATGGCTATTCGCAGCAGGTTAATCAGGCAATGGACTCCGGTCTGCGCCCGGTGGTTGATAGCGTAAATGCGATTCGTGTTCCTCAGGATTATGTGACTCAGCGTGAACCGCTGCGTCAGGCAAATGGTGCGTTGGGCGTATTAGGGCAACAGTTGCAGAATGCGAAACTGCAGGCAGATGCTGCGCATGGCGCGCTGAAGCAGGGCGAGGATCTGAAGCCGGTCTTTGACCAGGTCTACAATAAAGTCGTCACTGTACCTTCAGAGGCGCTACAGCCGCTGATCCCTGCCGCGCAAATCTTCACGCAGCAGTTAGTACAGGTCGGTGATTTTGTGGCACAGCAGGATACGCAGGTGAGCTTTGTCGCTAACGGTATCCAGTTCCCAACTTCACAGCAGGCAAGTCAGTACAACACGCTGATTGGCCCGTTGGCCTCTCAGCATCAGGCATTTAATCAGGCCTGGACTGCGGCGGTGAATGCCGCTCAGTAATGAAGGCGATGTAATACATAAAAGGCCGGGTAAGCGTAAGCGCTACCCGGCCTTTTGTTTATGGCGCGACCTGCGGGTTCACGCAATTCTTCTCAACGCGTCCTTGCAGCGCATCGATTAAGTTATCCACCGCACAGGCCGCCATGTTATAGCGCGTTTCATGCGTCGCTGAACCTATGTGCGGCACGGCTACCACGTTTGGCAGCGCCAATAACGGTGAGTCTGCTGGTAATGGCTCCTGCTCAAACACATCCAGGCCTGCGGCATGAATTTCCCCGCTTTGCAGGGCGGCAATCAGCGCTTTTTCATCGACCACTGGCCCACGCCCGGCGTTAATGAAAATGGCGGAGGACTTCATTTTGGCAAACTGTTCGGTACTAAACAGATGATGCGTTTCTGCGGTTAACGGCAGGATCAGGCAGACAAAATCGGACTCCTGCAACAGCGTATCGAGGTCGCAGTAACGCGCGTTGAAGCGTTCTTCCGCCTCCTGGTGATGACGGCGCGCGTTATAAAGAATCGGCATGCTAAAACCAAAATGCGCGCGTTGCGCCAGCGCCAGACCAATACGGCCCATGCCGACAATCCCCAGCGTTTTGTGGTGTACATCCGTACCAAACCAGTCCGGCCCGATACTTTTGGTCCATTCGCCAATTTTCACCCGTTCAGCAACTTCTACCACGCGGCGAGCGGTGCTTAACACCAGCGCCATTACCGTATCGGCGACAGTTTCCGTCAGCACGGTTGGCGTGTGCATCAACAGCACCTTGCGCGCGTTGAGGGCATCGACGTCGAAGTTGTCATAGCCTACGGAAATCGTGGATGTCGCACGTAGCCTGGGCATTCTCTCCAGTAGGGCGGTATTGACGGCTTCACTGGAACCCAGCAGACCTTCCGCGTTGGCAAAAGCCTCGGCGTACTGTGCGACCGTTTCCGGGCGCAGGTTAGGCACATGAGTCACAGTAAAATGCTCTTCCAGGCGATGCAGTAAATCGTCAGGTAACGCTTTATAGAGAATAATGGACGGCTTCATGCGAATCTCCGTAAGTTAAAATTTAAGCGTGGCGTGCGCCAATAGGTAATTGCTGATTATTAGCAGGCTTAACAATTAAAGTTAGCCATACTGAGACAAAAAGCGCTACCCCCATAAATATGTACGAGGCGGATGGGCTGCCGGTTGCGCCATTGAGGTAGCCGACAAACCATGAACCAAAGAATGAGCCTAGCGCGCCCATGCTGTTAATCAGCGCCATTGCACCCCCGGCGACGTTGCGCGGCAGCATTTCCGGGATGATGGCGAAGAAGGGGCCATATGGGGCGTACATTGCCGCACCCGCAATAACTAACAGCGTGTAAGAAATCCAGAAGTGGTCTGCACCCACGGCCCAGGAGCCGATAAAAGCGAAAGCGGCTATCAATAACAGCGGCCAGACAAACAGTTTACGGTTTTGCAGCTTATCGGAGGCCCAGGAGACGAGGATCATCGCCGCCGTCGCCGCCAGATAAGGTACGGATGACAGCCAGCCAACCTCTACCATGCCCAGATTTGCGCCGCCGTTGCGGATAATCGACGGTAGCCACAGGACAAAACCATAGACGCCAATACTCCAGGCGAAATACTGCATGCACAGCAGGATGACGTTACGTGAGCGGAAGGCCTCGCTATAGTTACGCACGGCTTTGATGCCTTGCTGCTCTTTTTCCAGTTGCGCCTGAAGGGCGGCTTTTTCAGATTCTGACAGCCAGCCGACCTGAGACGGTTTGTCTTTTACCAATACCCACCAGCAGAACGCCCAGATGATGGCCGGGAAGCCCTCGATGATAAACATTTCCCGCCAGCCCAGCGCCTGGATCAGATAACCGGAAACCACAGACATCCACAGGACGGTAACCGGGTTACCGAGGATCAGGAAAGTGTTAGCGCGCGAGCGCTCGGATTTCGTAAACCAGTTGCTGATATAAATCAGCATTGCGGGCATCACCGCGGCTTCAACGACGCCAAGAATAAAGCGGATGGCGGCAAGCATTGGAATATTGCTGACCATACCGGTTAACGACGCGCATGCGCCCCAGAGGATCAGACAGACAAAAATCAGTTTTCGTACGCTGCGCCGTTCTGCGTAAATCGCGCCTGGGATCTGAAAGAAGAAATAGCCGAGGAAAAACAGAGCGCCCAGCAGGGAAGAGATCCCTTTGGTAATGCCGAGGTCCTCGTTGATACCGGCGGCGGAGGCGAAGCTGAAGTTCGCACGGTCAAGGTACGCCAGGCTATACGTGATAAACACGATTGGCATAATGTACCACCAGCGTTTTGCTGCATTAGTTGAGCTATTCATAGACTGCCCTCTGGTTATGCTGATACGCCGCCTCTGTATGTAGGGTACAGAGACAGAGTTGGCCGGGAGTTTATTCCCCTAATTGTTCACGTGTGGGTAATCCTTCGCTGTCGCCCTGAACCTGAATGGCCAGTGCGCCGATTTTATTGCCGCGGGTCACCGCCTGATGCAGCGAACGGCCTTCCAGCAGGGCGCTGATAACGCCCACGGCAAAGCCATCGCCTGCGCCGACCGTATCGACCACGTTGTCGACTTTTACCGGTGCAACGCAACCTTGTTCACCGCTGGCTGTTTTGTACCAGGCGCCATCAGCCCCGGTTTTGATGATCACGGCCTTCACCCCGTGGCGCAGATAAAAGTCGGCGATGGCTTCAGGCGTCTGTTGGCCGGTTAAAATCATCCCCTCTTTTAATCCAGGTAAAACCCAGTCAGCCTGGAATGCCAGCCGGTTCAGTTTTTCCACCATTTCGGCTTCGCTTTTCCACAGTACCGGACGCAAATTTGGGTCGAACGAGATGGTCTTCCCCTGGGCTTTCAGCGTGCGGGCGGTGTGCGCCAGTAGTTCATAGGAGCTGGCAGAAAGCGCCGCCGCCACGCCGCTCAGGTGCAAGTGGCGCGCGCTGGCGAAATAGTACTCGTGATAATCCTCAACGCTGAGGTGGCTGGCGGCGGAACCTTTGCGGAAATACTCCACAATGGGATCGGTTCCATTTTCGACCTTAGATTTAAGCTGAAAGCCGGTAGCGTAACGCCCATCCAGGGTAACTCCCTGCGCATCTATCCCTTCTTTTTCCAGCGACTTAACGATAAAACGACCAAAACTGTCGTTGCCTACGCGGCTCACCCAGCCGACCTTCAGGCCCAGACGAGCAAGACCGGTCGCCACGTTGAGTTCAGCGCCTGCAACGCGCTTGATAAACTGCTCTACATCCGTCAGTTCGCCGGTTTGCGTGGCGACAAACATCGCCATCGCTTCACCAATAGTGACCGCATCCAGTGAATTTTTCATGTGTTACTCCTCGCGTAACAGCTCGACGTAGTGGCGGGTAACCGCCGTCAAATCCTGCCCTTCCAGGGGGAACTCAATACCGCGCGGAACATCGTTGGGCAGCGTTTTTAACAGCGCCAGCCAGCGTGAATCTGCTTCATCAGGCGGTACGGCACGGTAGCTATCGCGATGCGTAACTGCGGCTTTGACATGGATATATCCGACGGTTGGCGCCAGGTTCTGCGCGGCCTGCTCCGGGGAGTCGCCAACCCACAGCCAGTTGCCCAAATCGAAAGTCAGAGATATCGGCAGGTTTTGCGTCTGACAGGCTTCATTAAAGCGTTGCATCGGCTGCAGGCGTCCGCAGGCGGTCTGATCGTTTTCCACAACCAGCTCCATGCCGCTGTTGTCCAGCCATTCACGTAAATCGTCGAACTGTTCGGTATGGGAAAAATGACCGAGAGAGACTTTTAACCACAGCGCCTGTAGGGCCTGCGCTTCTTCGAGAAGCTGCGGAAGTCGGGGATTCAGGTTCCCATCCTCAAGGAATAACGGTTCAGGCGCTGAATAACAGGCCAGCAGGCCGAAGAGTTCGATTGCAGAGGCCGTTGTGGACAGCGTTTTCAGCTCGGCGTCGGTTAATAACTCGCGGCGGATTTCGACGCCGTCAGCACCGGCTTCGGCAATGATGGGCAACATTGCCGTTTGCCCGCCTGCGGCCCGCACCTGGTCGTAGCCGTAGGCGGCGGTAACCACCATAATTTTTCTTTTCATGGAAACTCCAGACTAGCATTCTTGTTATAACGCTAGATGGAACCGGTTCCAAAGAAAAGCTCATGATGTCGAATTTATGATCACCATCACGAAGGAAATTTAACGGGCGGTTGAGCCGCGCACGATCAGCTCGCCGGAGAATACCTGTTCCTGAATGGCAGCAGAGCCGCCATCAATTCGGCGTACAACCTGCTCAACGGCGGTGTAGCCAATCTGCCATGTGGGTTGTTTCAACGTGGTGATACCGACGCCCGCCAGCTCCGCCCATTCCAGTTCGTCAAAACCGAGCAGGCCGATATCGCTGCCCCAGTTAAGGCCAATGCGCTTCAGGGCGCGGGCAACCTGCAGCGTGAGAGCGCCGTTGGCAGAGATAACGGCTTTGCGCATCCCCCGATGCTGCTGGTGAAACTGGCGCAGCGTGTCATCCAGTTGCGTATTGTCCGTTAGCGGGACTTCGGCATTTTGCGCGATAACGCCGGGGTACTGTGCGAGCGTGGCGCGAAAAGCGCTCAGGCGTTCGCGGCGGGTATTCACCATGCCCAGCGGTTCGCTGAGGAACAGGATGGCTTCAAAACCTTGCTCGACCAGATGTTCAGTGGCAACCGTTGCCGCCTGGGTGTTATCCAGCCCGACCATATCACAGGCGAAATCGGGAATTTTACGGTCAATCAGTACCATCGGCAGCGCAGACTGTTGCAGGCGGTTCAGCCCCTCTTCGCGCATTCCAACGGCGTTGACCACAATCCCTTCGACCTGGTAGCTGCGCAGCAGGTCGAGATAATGCAGCTCCTGATCCACTTCGTTGTTGGTGTTACACACCAGCGGGGTAAAGCCCTTATCGCGACAGGCGGCTTCAATCCCGCTTAACACGTTGACGGAGTAGGGATTAGTAATATCGGCGATGATCAGACCAATCAGACGGGTACGACCGTGTTTCAGGCCTCTTGCCATCAGGCTGGGACGGTAGTCGAGATCGGCAATGGCTTGTTCAATGCGGGCCAGTAGCGCGTCGGAAAGCAGGTGCTTTTCACCGTTGAGGTAGCGTGAAATGCTGGTCTTGCCGGTTTTTGCGGCTTTCGCCACATCGCTGATGGTTGCCCGTGTTGATTTGCTCATCGCTGATTTCCCTAAATTTGGTGACAACACCTTAACGCGAAAATCAACGATGGCAAGTGCTTCATGCCGGATAAGACGCTGCCATTATCCGGCACAAAACGTTACTGGAGCGGGCTTAAGGTGATCTCTACGCGGCGGTTTTGCGCTTTACCTTCCGCCGTGCTGTTACTGGCGATCGGGTTTGCCGGGCCCATACCCTGAGTGCGGATACGGTTAGCGGCGACGCCTTGAGTGATTAAGGCGCTGGCCACGGAGTCCGCGCGCTGCTGCGACAGGCGCATATTCAGATCCTGACTGCCGGTGCTGTCGGTGAAGCCGAGCACGTTGACGGCGGTTTTATTGTACTCTTTCAGTACCATTGCCACGCCGGTCAGGGTGTTGGCACCCGCAGGTTTCAGGTTGCTGCTGTTGCTGTCGAAGGTGACGTTATTTGGCATATTCAGGATGATGTTATCGCCACTGCGCGTCACGCTGACGCCCGTTCCCTGCATTTTGTCGCGCAGTTTTGCTTCCTGCACGTCCATGTAATAGCCGACACCGCCGCCAACGGCCGCGCCAGCCGCCGCACCAATCAGCGCGCCTTTGCCGCGATCTTTCTTCGAAGAAGAGAGTGCGCCAATACCCGCGCCGACCAGAGAGCCAATACCCGCGCCAATGCCGGATTTACCCGCTTCGCGTTCTCCGGTGTAAGGGTTTGTTGTGCAGCCAGAAACCGCCAGGGCGCCGCTCACGATGGCAGCAATAACAAAAACACGTTTCTTCATCTTAATTCCTTAATGACTTTTTCTTCTTTGCCACAGCGACCGTGGCGGTTGATTATGACGTGTGAACATGAAGAAAATTCCAGGGAAGACTCTGAAATTTGTAAGTAACATTGAACGGCATAATAAATAAGCCGTCACATCGCATTCAGGAGCGCCATCTTGGCTAATTCACCCGCACATTACTCGGTGTTAACCGCCGCCCACTGGGGACCTATTCTCGTCGAAACCGATGGCGAGACGGTTTTCTCCTCTCGCGGCGTGCTGCCCACCGCCCATCCCAACTCTTTGCAAACCGTGGTGCGCGACCAGGTACACAGTAAAACGCGGGTACGTTTTCCCATGGTGCGTAAAGGCTTTCTCGCCTCGCCGGAGGATCCGCAGGGGGTGCGCGGGCAGGATGAATTTGTTCGTGTCAGTTGGGACGACGCGCTGAATCTTATCCATACGCAGCATAAACGCATCCGTGACAGCTACGGCCCGGCCTCGATTTTTGCCGGTTCCTACGGCTGGCGTTCCAACGGCGTGTTACACAAAGCAGCGACCCTGCTACAGCGTTATATGGCGCTGGCGGGTGGTTATACCGGGCATCTGGGGGATTACTCGACGGGTGCTGCGCAGGCCATCATGCCGTACGTGGTGGGCGGTAACGAAGTTTACCAGCAGCAGACCAGTTGGCCGGTGGTGCTGGAGAACAGCGAAGTGGTGGTGTTATGGAGCGCCAATCCGCTGAATACCCTGAAAATTGCCTGGAACGCCTCCGACGAGCAGGGCCTCGCTTACTTTGAGGCACTGCGTGGCAGCGGGAAGCGGTTGATCTGTATCGATCCGATGCGATCGGAAAGCGTCGATTTCTTTGGCGAGAAGATGGAATGGATCGCTCCGCATATGGGGACCGACGTGGCGCTGATGCTGGGTATCGCGCATACGCTGGTGGAAAACGGCTGGCACGACGCGGACTTTCTCGCCCGGTGTACGACCGGATATGACCGTTTTGCCGACTATCTGCTGGGCAAATCTGACGATGTTGCAAAAACGGCAGAATGGGCCGCTGAAATTTGTGGTGTTCCGGCGGCGAAAATACGTGAACTTGCGGCGATATTTCACCAAAACACCACCATGCTGATGGCGGGATGGGGTATGCAACGCCAGCAGTATGGTGAGCAGAAACACTGGATGATTGTCACGCTGGCCGCCATGCTCGGGCAAATCGGGACGCCTGGCGGCGGCTTTGGGCTGTCGTACCATTTTGCCAACGGCGGCAACCCAACGCGCCGTGCTGCGGTGCTGGCTTCAATGCAGGGCAGCGTTAAAAACGGCACCGACGCAGTGGATAAAATCCCGGTGGCGCGAATTGTTGAAGCGCTGGAGAACCCGGGGGGTTTTTATCAGCACAACGGTATGGACCGCCATTTCCCGGACATCCGTATGCTGTGGTGGGCGGGCGGCGCCAACTTCACCCATCATCAGGACACCAACCGTCTGATTCGCGCCTGGCAAAAACCGGAGCTGGTGGTTATCTCGGAGTGTTTCTGGACAGCCGCAGCGAAGCATGCCGATATCGTGCTGCCGGCGACGACGTCTTTTGAGCGTAATGATTTGACCATGACCGGCGATTACAGCAACCAGCATCTGGTGCCGATGAAGCAGGTTGTACCGCCGCAGGGTGAAGCGCGAAATGATTTTGATGTCTTTGCCGAGCTGAGTGAACGCTGGGAGAAGGGCGGGTATGAGCGATTTACCGAAGGCAAAAGCGAGCTGGAATGGCTGGAGACTTTTTACAACATTGCCGGGCAGCGTGGGGCTAGCCAGCAGGTGACGTTGCCGCCATTCACCGAGTTTTGGCAGCGGAATGCGCTGATCGAAATGCCAGAAAACGCCGCCAGCGCGGAGTTTATCCGTTTCGCGGATTTTCGCCGCAACCCACAGGCGCATCCGCTGAAAACGGACAGCGGTAAAATTGAAATCTACTCCGCGAGGATTGCCGGTTACGGTTACGCGGACTGTGCGGGGCATCCGATGTGGCTGGAGCCGGATGAGTGGTTCGGTAACGCCGAGCCGGGCCAGTTACAGCTGCTTTCCGCCCATCCGGCGCACCGTTTGCACAGTCAGCTAAATTACAGCGCGTTGCGCGAACAGTATGCGGTAGCGGATCGTGAGCCCGTCACGATTCATCCGCAGGATGCCAAAGCGCGCGGTATTGCGGATGGCGACACGGTCAGGGTGTGGAACCAGCGTGGGCACGTTCTGGCGGGAGCGGTCGTGACGACGGGAATTAAACCCGGTGTCATCTGTATTCATGAGGGCGCCTGGCCTGATTTGGATCTCGCCGCCAACGGTATTTGTAAAAATGGCGCCGTCAACGTGCTGACCAAAGATCTCCCCAGCTCGAAGCTGGGGAATGGCTGTGCGAGCAACACTGCGCTGGCGTGGCTCGAAAAATACAGCGGACCAACGTTGGCGCTTACGGCGTTTGATCCGCCTGCCAGCCCATAATCCACGTGGGATGGTGAGTCTCTTCCTGCCATGCGCCATCTTCAATGCGAAAACCCAGCGCATGGTAGAAGTTCACCGCTGATTGATTCTTCTGGTAGACCTCGAGGCTGAGTAACGAAAAGCGCTGCTGCACATGCTGCACCAGCGCTTTGCCGATCCCGCTTCTGATGGCGGCAGGCGCGACGAACAGCGCGCCGAGAAAGCGGTCGTCAATGACGCTGGCAAAGCCTTTGAGCACCCCTTCTTCTTCCCATACCCAGGTTTGTGCGGCTGGCAGGTAAACATCCCGCACGATGGATTCACTTTCGCGCCAGTAGCGTTCTTCGATAAACGGATGGGCATGGATCGTGCTTTCCATCCACAGCGCCAGAATCGACGGTAGATCGTCAGCCTTTGATTCACGAATCATGTTGTTCTCCCGGGTAACAGATACAGCTGGTGACATGGTCATTGACCAGGCCGCATGCCTGCATAAAGGAGTAACAGATGGTGGTGCCGACAAACTTAAATCCGCGTTTTTTTAACGCTTTAGACAGAGCATCTGACGCCGGTGTAGAGGTGGGGATATCGCTCAGGTTGGCGGCGCGGGTCAGTTGCGGTTGGTTATCAACAAACGACCAGACGAACTCGCTAAACGATTCTCCGTTTTGCGCCATGGTCAGAAAGGCGCGAGCGTTGCCGATAATGGCCTGAATTTTTCCTCGATGGCGAATAATGCCGGCATCCAGTACCAGTCTTTCCACATCTTCTTCGGTCATGGCCGCCACTTTTTCCGGGTCAAAATGGTGGAAGGCGTGGCGATAATTTTCCCGTTTCTTTAGCACGGTGATCCACGATAAACCGGCCTGTTGGCCTTCCAGACAGATCATTTCGAACAGCTTGTTGCCATCTGTTTCGGGGACGCCCCATTCCTTGTCGTGGTAGGCAATGTAAAGTGGGTCCTGGCTGACCCATCCGCAACGCTGCATATTCTTCCTCGCTGTTTTTACTGGCGTAAAAATTTCATTCGGCCCGCCTTGACGCGCCAGCTAAAAAGACAATATTTAATACAGGGCCTGATGGGCCCGATATCCTTCACACAATGACAATAATATCGCCGAATTCGGCTCTTTTCTGGAGTCGCGTTGATGATTATAAGAAACAGTAGTGGTCGCCAAAGGTTAACTCTGGCGAGCGTCGTAGTTTGTGCGCTGTTCATCAATACAGCATATGGCTGGCAACAAGAATATATCGTTGATGCGATGTCAGGGCATACGGCTGAACGTTATACATGGGACAGCGATCACCAACCACGTTATAACGACATTCTGGAAGAACGTATTCGCTCCACTCAAAACGTGGCGGGTCCCGTGGTGAATCTGGCGGATGAAACGCCTATGGATGCGACCAGCGGCATGAGTATGGGCTGGAACTTTCCGCTTTCAAGGCAGGTGATGACTGGTCCGGTGGCCGCGCTGCATTATGACGGTTCGACCACGTCTACTTACAACGAATTTGGCGATAGCGTGACGTCGGTAACGCAGAACGATCCGCTGTGGCATGCCAGCGTCAGCACGTTAGGCTGGCGAGTCAATTCTCAGTTCGGTGATGTGCGGCCGTGGGCGCAAATCAGCTATAACCAGCAGTTTGGCGAGAATATCTGGAAAGCGCAGTCGGGCCTCAGTCGCATGACGGCGGCGGGTCAAGACGGTAACTGGCTGGATGTTACCGTTGGCGCAGATATGCTGTTGAACAGGCACATGGCGGCTTACGCGGCGCTTTCGCAGGCGGAAAATAGCGCCAATAACAGCGACTATATGTACACCATGGGAGTGAGTGCCAAATTTTAACGCAAACAATCATCATATAAACATCTTTGTTACATATTGAGATCAACAATCACACGCCCCTCAGCGATAGCGTGTACTAACTCTTACGATAAAATTCAGTAACCCGACTTTTTGTCTCGTCATTCATTCCGCATTCCAGGCATTTCATTCCGTCCTGGTGGCATTTCATGCCGTTTTCTCCTGGCCATAAAAGCGCTTCGGTATGGTTGTTGGCAGAGAATTTCCCATTTTGCTTATGCAGGAAGACTGCCATGAAAACTTCTGATTATCAGCGTACTCGCTGGCTAACACTGATCGGCACGATTATTACCCAATTTGCTTTAGGTTCTGTTTATACCTGGAGCCTGTTTAATGGCGCGCTCTCTTCTAAGCTCGATGCGCCGGTCAGTCAGGTGGCATTTTCCTTTGGCCTGCTGAGCCTCGGGCTGGCGATTTCCTCTTCCGTTGCCGGCAAGCTGCAGGAGCGTTTTGGCGTGAAACGCGTCACCATGGCCTCCGGTATTTTACTCGGCGTCGGTTTCTTCTTAACCGCCCATTCCAACAGCCTGATTATGCTGTGGCTGAGCGCTGGTGTGCTGGTTGGTCTGGCGGATGGCGCAGGTTACCTGTTAACGCTTTCCAACTGCGTAAAATGGTTCCCTGAGCGTAAAGGGCTGATTTCCGCCTTTGCCATCGGTTCTTATGGCCTTGGCAGCCTCGGTTTTAAATTTATCGACAGCCAACTGCTGAGCACCGTGGGCCTGGAAAAAACCTTCATGATTTGGGGTGCGATCGTACTGGTGATGATCGTCTTTGGCTCCACGCTGATGAAAGATGCGCCGAATCAGGAAGTGAAAGCGAAGAATGGCGTAGTTGAGAACGACTACACCCTGGCGCAGTCCATGCGCAAACCGCAGTACTGGATGCTGGCAGTCATGTTCCTGACAGCGTGTATGAGCGGTCTGTACGTCATTGGCGTGGCGAAAGATATCGCACAAAGCCTGGCGCATATGGATGTGGCGACGGCGGCGAATGCGGTTACCGTCATTTCTATCGCGAACCTGTCGGGTCGTCTGGTGCTGGGGATTCTGTCCGATAAAATCTCCCGTATTCGCGTGATCACCATTGGTCAGGTCGTTTCGCTGGTCGGTATGGCTGCACTGTTGTTCGCGCCGCTGAATGACGTAACCTTCTTTATGGCAATTGCCTGTGTCGCATTTAACTTTGGCGGCACCATCACCGTATTCCCGTCACTGGTCAGCGAGTTCTTCGGTCTGAATAACCTGGCTAAAAACTACGGTGTTATTTACCTGGGCTTCGGTATCGGTAGCATTTGCGGTTCCATTATCGCCTCGCTGTTTGGCGGGTTCTATGTGACCTTCTGCGTCATCTTTGCGCTGTTAATCATTTCGCTGGCGCTTTCTACCACTATTCGTCAGCCACAACGTAGCGTCTATACCGAGGCGCACGCCTAAATCTATTAGTAGTATGATTAATACCTGGCGCATATATTTACAAAAATTTATGCGCCATTTTCATTCTCTATAAGCACTTTTGCTCCCTCCTGTGGTCTACTTACCCGCGCCCGTAGACATTTCACTTCTGCTGTTGTCGCATTTTTCCTCTGTCAGGTCTGATTGATCGCTGCTCAGGGTTTTTTATCCCGATTTCCAGGGTTTGTTTGCATGAGATACATTAAGTCGATGACGCAGCAGAAACTCAGTTTCTTGCTGGCAATCTATATCGGTTTGTTTATGAACTGTGCTGTATTTTTCCGTCGCTTTAGCGGATATGCGCACGATTTTACCGTCTGGAAAGGACTCTCCGCGGTTGTTGAATTGGCCGGCACTGTGCTGGTGACCTTCTTTTTACTACGCCTTCTCTCTTTGTTTGGCCGCCGCGCCTGGCGTGTCCTGGCAACCTGTTTGGTGCTGTGTTCTGCCGGCGCCAGTTATTATATGACCTTCCTGAATGTGGTAATTGGTTACGGTATTATCGCCTCCGTAATGACCACGGATATTGATTTATCGAAAGAAGTCGTCGGCTGGCATTTCATCGTGTGGCTGGTTTCGGTCAGTATTATTCCCTTGGTGCTGATTTGGAGTAACCGCTGCCGCTACACGTTGATGAGACAAATTCGTACACCGGGCATGAGGTGGCGTAGTGTAGCGGTAGTTTTACTGGCCGGCCTGATGGTATGGGCGCCGATTCGCCTGCTGAGCATGCAACAGAGAAGCGTAGAGCGAGAAACAGGTATCGATTTACCCAGCTATGGCGGGGTTGTGGCGAACTCTTACTTGCCGTCAAACTGGCTCTCTGCGCTGGGTTTGTACGCCTGGGCACAGGTGGATGAATCCTCAGACAACAAATCGCTGATGAACCCGGCGAAGAAATTTACCTATGTTGAACCTAAGAACCTCGACGACACCTATGTGGTCTTTATTATCGGCGAAACCACCCGCTGGGACCATATGGGGATTTTTGGCTATGAGCGAAATACCACGCCAAGGCTCGCCCAGGAGAAAAACCTGGCCGCGTTCCGTGGATATTCCTGTGACACGGCGACCAAGCTTTCGCTGCGCTGTATGTTTGTGCGTGAAGGTGGGGCGGAAGAAAACCCGCAGCGTACCCTGAAAGAACAAAACGTCTTTTCCGTGCTTGGTCAGTTAGGGTTCAAGACAGACCTCTACGCGATGCAAAGCGAGATGTGGTTCTACAGCAATACCATGGCGGAGAACATCGCTTACCGAGAGCAGATTGGCGCAGAGCCGCGTAACCGTGGCAAGAACGTTGACGATATGCTGTTGATTACCGAAATGCAGCAGTCTCTGCAACCGAATGACGATGATGGCAAACGTCTGATTATTCTGCATACCAAAGGTTCGCATTTTAACTACACGCAGCGCTACACCCGCGACTATGCGCAGTGGAAGCCGGAGTGTGTCAATGTGGATAGCGGTTGCTCGAAAGCCGAGATGATTAACTCTTTTGATAACTCGGTAACCTATGTTGATCACTTTATTACCAAAGTGTTTGATCAACTGCGGGATAAGAAAGCGATAGTGTTCTACGCCGCCGATCACGGTGAGTCGATTAACGAGCGTGAGCACCTGCACGGTACGCCGCGTAAAATGGCTCCGCCAGAGCAGTTCCGCGTTCCTATGCTGGTGTGGATGTCAGATAAATATCTGGAAGACCCAGACCATGCGAAGGCGTTTGCACACCTGAAGCAAGAAGCTGATATGAAGGTGCCGCGTCGTCATGTGGAACTGTACGACACTATCTTGGGTTGCCTCGGTTATACCTCGCCAAATGGCGGTATTAACGAGAATAACAACTGGTGCCGTATCCCGGACGCGAAGAAGGTTACGGCTCAGTAATTGGGCTGCTGACTTTCTCGCCGATCAAATGGCATTTTGATACTAAGGGATTGACGGGGGCGCGGCTGAGCAGTAAGATGCGCCCCGCATTCGGTGATTGGCGCAGCCTGGTAGCGCACTTCGTTCGGGACGAAGGGGTCGGAGGTTCGAATCCTCTATCACCGACCAAATTCAAAACCCTGCTCAACGAGCAGGGTTTTTTGCATTAGTGGCGAGTAATCCTCTCTCACCGACCAAAATTGACCTTCCTTTTATCTGCAAAAATTGTGCACCACTTCCCACTGACTGTTAACGATTCTGTGACATATTCCATTGCCTTTTTTTATATTTGCTTGAAACTTTTTTTGCGCTACTTATGGCTGAACCTGGCATTTTCCGCTGTGCGCTTTAGCGTTCATGGCATTAATCGCTCAGATATGCAGCATTAATTTAGAAAGTTTTAATAATTTGCATAAATGTTAATCACCAAATGTTGCGAAATATGAAGATGTTTATTCTGGCATAGTGCGCGTAGCACAAATTTCCCTGCTGAAAATGTCCTTCTGCACTTTTTTTAATCTTTGTTTGCGAATTCTCACCGTTGGTGTAAATCACGGTTACCTGTATTGACGTTTTCACATTCTGTTGACAGATTGTAGGGCATGAGGGGCATTTCATGGAGAATCCGCACTGCAACTCAGTCGCTTATGTGAACGGAATCCCTATCCTCTTAACGCCGACCCGGCCGGGTAAAAAACAAAAAAGGCCAGGCGGTGCAAACCCACTGCAAAGGGTAAAACAACAAACATCACATTTGGAGCAGAAGAATGAGTATTTCCTTGAAGAAGTCAGGGATGCTGAAGCTTGGTCTGAGCCTGGTGGCTATGACCTGCGCCGCAAGCGTACAGGCTAAAACTCTGGTTTATTGTTCAGAAGGATCTCCTGAAGGCTTTAACCCACAGCTTTTCACCTCTGGCACGACCTATGATGCCAGCTCCGTACCGATCTATAACCGCCTGGTCGAGTTCAAAACCGGTACAACTGAAGTGATCCCGGGCCTTGCTGAGAAGTGGGAAATCAGCGAAGACGGTAAAACCTATACCTTCCACCTGCGCCAGGGCGTGAAGTGGCAGGACAACAAAGATTTCAAACCGACGCGCGATTTAAACGCCGATGACGTGGTGTTCTCTTTCGATCGTCAGAAAAATGCCCAGAACCCGTACCACAAAGTCTCTGGCGGTAGCTATGAATACTTCGAAGGGATGGGTCTGCCAGATCTGATCTCCGAAGTGAAAAAAGTGGACGATAAAACCGTTCAGTTCGTGCTGACTCGCCCGGAAGCGCCTTTCCTGGCTGACCTGGCGATGGACTTCGCTTCTATTCTTTCCAAAGAATATGCAGACAACATGCTGAAAGCCGGCTCCCCGGAGAAAGTGGATCTGAACCCAATTGGGACCGGTCCGTTCCAGCTGCAGCAGTACCAGAAAGACTCCCGTATTCTGTATAAAGCATTCGAAGGTTACTGGGGCACCAAGCCACAGATTGACCGTCTGGTCTTCTCCATTACGCCTGACGCTTCCGTGCGTTACGCCAAACTGCAGAAGAACGAGTGCCAGGTGATGCCGTACCCGAACCCGGCAGATATCGCGCGTATGAAGCAGGATAAAAACATTAACCTGATGGAGCAGGCCGGTCTGAACGTTGGCTACCTTTCTTTCAACACCGAGAAGAAACCGTTTGATGACGTGAAAGTCCGTCAGGCGCTGACCTACGCGGTGAACAAAGAAGCCATCATTAAAGCGGTATATCAGGGCGCTGGCGTTGCCGCGAAAAACCTGATCCCACCGACCATGTGGGGCTATAACGACGACGTTAAAGACTACACCTACGATCCTGAAAAGGCTAAAGCGCTGCTGAAGGAAGCGGGTCAGGATAAAGGCTTCACCGTTGAGCTGTGGGCCATGCCGGTACAGCGTCCTTACAACCCGAACGCCCGCCGTATGGCGGAAATGGTTCAGGCTGACTGGGCGAAAATCGGCGTTCAGGCCAAGATTGTGACCTACGAGTGGGGCGAATATCTGAAACGCGCCAAAGCGGGTGAGCATCAGGCGGTGATGATGGGTTGGACCGGTGACAACGGGGATCCGGACAACTTCTTCGCCACCCTGTTCAGCTGTGCGGCAGCGAAAGACGGTTCCAACTACTCTCGCTGGTGCTACAAGCCGTTTGAAGATCTGATCCAGCCGGCGCGTGCGACCGACGATCACAACAAACGTATTGAACTGTACAAGCAAGCTCAGGTTGTTATGCACGATCAGGCCCCGGCTCTGATTGTTGCTCACTCCACCGTGTATGAACCAGTGCGTAAAGAAGTGAAAGGCTATGTGGTTGATCCATTAGGCAAACATCACTTCGAAAACGTCTCTGTCGAATAATTAAAAGCAAGCCAGGCAGCGCTACGGACCGTTAAGTCGGGTCACCGTAGCGCCACCTGACAGTAATGCTTTATCTCCCTCTCGCTGGAGGGGGAGATAAGATTTGTGAGCAATACAGATTCACGGTTCCAGGCCGTGCGTCATTAGAGAGAATCCGGGTTATGTTGCAGTTCATTCTCCGACGTTTGGGACTTGTCATTCCCACGTTTATCGGTATCACTCTTCTCACCTTTGCTTTCGTTCATATGATCCCCGGCGATCCGGTAATGATCATGGCGGGTGAGCGTGGAATTTCCCCTGAGCGTCATGCTCAACTGTTGGCTGAACTCGGTCTGGATAAACCGATGTGGCAGCAGTACCTCCATTACATCTGGGGGGTTATGCATGGTGATTTAGGTATCTCGCTGAAAAGCCGATTACCGGTGTGGGAAGAGTTCGTTCCTCGCTTTAAAGCAACGCTGGAACTTGGCGTCTGCGCGATGATTTTCGCCGTTGCGGTGGGTATTCCGGTGGGTGTACTTGCTGCCGTTAAGCGCGGCTCCATTTTCGATCACACTGCCGTTGGCCTGGCGCTGACGGGTTACTCCATGCCGATTTTCTGGTGGGGCATGATGCTGATCATGCTGGTTTCCGTGCAGTGGAACCTGACGCCGGTTTCCGGTCGGGTGAGCGACATGGTGTTCCTTGATGATTCCAATCCCCTGACCGGTTTTATGCTGATTGACACCGCCATTTGGGGTGAAGAGGGCAACTTTATCGATGCGCTGGCGCATATGATCCTGCCAGCAATGGTGCTTGGCACCATTCCTCTGGCGGTAATTGTGCGTATGACTCGTTCATCGATGCTGGAAGTACTGGGTGAAGATTACATTCGTACCGCACGCGCCAAAGGCCTGACCCGTATGCGCGTCATCATCATTCACGCTCTGCGTAACGCGATGCTGCCCGTTGTGACCGTTATCGGCCTGCAGGTCGGTACGTTATTGGCTGGGGCGATCCTGACCGAGACTATTTTCTCGTGGCCGGGACTGGGACGCTGGTTGATCGATGCGCTACAACGCCGTGATTATCCAGTGGTACAGGGCGGGGTGCTGCTGGTCGCGACGATGATTATCCTCGTCAACCTGCTGGTAGACCTGCTGTACGGCGTGGTGAACCCGCGTATTCGGCATAGGAAGTAAGGGGCCATCATGTCACAGGTTACTGAAAATAAAGTTATTGCTGCACCGGTGCCCATGACCCCGTTGCAGGAGTTCTGGCACTATTTTAAACGCAACAAAGGTGCGGTTGTTGGGCTGGTGTACGTTGTCGTGATGATCCTGATTGCGGTCTTTGCCAACGTCCTCGCGCCGTACAACCCGGCAGAGCAGTTCCGCGATACGCTGCTGGCTCCTCCTGCGTGGCAGGAAGGCGGTACCATGGCGCATCTGTTTGGTACTGATGATGTGGGCCGCGATGTGCTGTCCCGCCTGATGTACGGTGCGCGTCTGTCTCTGTTGGTCGGCTGTCTGGTGGTGGTGCTCTCCCTGCTGATGGGCGTGATTCTCGGGCTGATTGCCGGTTACTTTGGCGGGATTGTCGATAACGTCATCATGCGTGTGGTCGATATCATGCTGGCACTGCCGAGCCTGTTACTGGCGCTGGTGCTGGTGGCGGTATTTGGGCCCTCGATTGGCAACGCCGCGCTGGCGCTGACGTTCGTGGCATTGCCGCACTATGTGCGTCTGACGCGCGCCGCCGTCCTGGTGGAGGTTAACCGCGACTACGTTACCGCATCCCGCGTGGCCGGAGCCGGTGCAATGCGCCAGATGTTCGTCAATATTCTTCCTAACTGTCTTGCGCCGCTGATTGTTCAGGCGTCGCTTGGCTTCTCTAACGCCATTCTCGATATGGCTGCCCTCGGCTTCCTGGGGATGGGCGCACAGCCGCCTACGCCGGAATGGGGCACCATGCTCTCTGACGTGTTGCAATTTGCCCAAAGCGCCTGGTGGGTCGTGACCTTCCCGGGGCTGGCAATCCTGCTGACGGTGCTGGCATTTAACCTGATGGGTGACGGTCTGCGTGACGCGCTCGATCCCAAACTGAAGCAGTAAGAGGTTCGAGATGGCGTTATTAAATGTAGATAAATTATCGGTGCACTTCGGCGATGTGGGGTCCGAATTCCGTGCCGTAGACCGCATTAGTTACAGCGTGAACCAGGGTGAAGTGGTTGGCATTGTAGGGGAGTCCGGCTCTGGTAAGTCCGTCAGCTCGCTGGCGATTATGGGACTGATTGACTACCCAGGCCGCGTTATGGCCGAAAATCTGGAGTTTAATGGTCGTGACCTGAAGCGCATCTCTGAGAAAGAGCGTCGCCAGTTAGTGGGCGCGGAAGTGGCGATGATCTTCCAGGACCCGATGACCAGCCTTAACCCGTGCTACACCGTCGGCTACCAGATTATGGAAGCCATTAAGGTGCACCAGGGCGGCAACAAAAAAACGCGTATTCAGCGGGCGATTGACCTGCTGACGCTGGTGGGGATCCCCGATCCGGCCTCGCGTCTGGATGTCTATCCGCACCAGTTGTCTGGTGGGATGAGCCAGCGCGTGATGATCGCGATGGCGATTGCCTGTCGTCCAAAGCTGTTGATTGCCGACGAACCGACAACGGCGCTGGATGTGACCATTCAGGCGCAGATCATCGAGCTACTGCTGGAATTGCAGCAAAAAGAGAACATGGCGCTGGTCTTAATCACGCACGACCTGGCGCTGGTGGCCGAAGCGGCGCACAAGATCATTGTGATGTACGCCGGGCAGGTAGTGGAAACCGGGGCCGCGCAGGATATTTTCCGCGCGCCGCGTCATCCGTATACCCAGGCGTTGCTGCGCGCGTTGCCGGAGTTCGCTCAGGATAAAGCGCGTCTGGCTTCGTTGCCGGGCGTGGTGCCAGGTAAATATGACCGCCCGACCGGTTGTTTACTGAACCCGCGCTGCCCCTATGCGACTGACAAATGCCGCGCTGAAGAACCTGAACTGAACCTGCTGGAAGGCGGTCGTCAGTCGAAATGCCACTACCCACTTGATGATGCCGGGAGGCCTGGGCTATGAGTACGCAAAAGGCCGCTTTGCCACAGCCGCTGTTGCAGGCAATTGACCTGAAAAAACACTACCCGGTGAAGAAGGGGATGTTCGCCCCGGAACGCCTGGTGAAAGCGCTGGACGGCGTCTCCTTTACGCTGGAACGCGGCAAAACGCTGGCGGTGGTAGGCGAGTCAGGCTGTGGGAAATCCACCCTTGGTCGCCTGCTGACGATGATTGAAGTCCCGACCGGCGGTGAGCTGTATTATCAGGGGCAGGATCTGCTTAAGCACGACCCGCAGGCGCAGAAGCTGCGCCGGCAGAAAATCCAGATTGTGTTCCAGAACCCTTACGGTTCCCTGAACCCGCGCAAGAAAGTAGGGCAGATTCTGGAAGAGCCGCTGCTGATCAACTCCATGCTAAGTAAAGAGGAGCGTCGTGAAAAAGCGCTGGCGATGATGGCGAAAGTGGGGCTGAAAACCGAGCACTACGACCGCTATCCGCACATGTTCTCCGGCGGTCAGCGTCAGCGTATTGCCATCGCTCGCGGGCTGATGCTTGATCCAGACGTGGTGATTGCCGACGAACCGGTCTCGGCGCTGGACGTTTCTGTTCGTGCGCAGGTGCTGAACCTGATGATGGACTTGCAGCAGGAACTGGGGCTGTCATACGTCTTTATCTCGCATGACCTGTCGGTGGTAGAGCACATTGCCGATGAGGTGATGGTGATGTATTTAGGCCGCTGTGTGGAAAAAGGAACGAAGGATCAGATCTTCAATAATCCGCGTCATCCGTATACGCAGGCTCTGCTCTCCGCGACGCCACGCCTGAACCCGGACGATCGCCGCGAGCGTATCAAGCTGACCGGTGAGCTGCCAAGCCCGCTGAATCCACCGCCGGGCTGTGCGTTCAATGCCCGCTGCCGTCGGCGTTTTGGTCCGTGTACCCAGCTTCAGCCGCAGCTGAAGGATTACGGTGGACAACTCGTGGCCTGTTTCGCTGTTGACCAGGATGAAAATCCACAGCAATAAACGTGGGTTATGACCTGATAACCGGAGCCTTGTGCTCCGGTTTTTTTATATTTTGTTTTTACGTCCACAATGTGAGTCCTCTGGCAGAACATTATTCCACAGCGTCTAAAATGTAGTCAGATTTCCTCTCGTCACAGAAATATCTATTTCGCAGTTGCTAACTGTCAGGAGCAAATGTGGTCACGATACGCTGGGATATTAAAACAATTGATCGTCTGTCGATGGTTGAGGATGTCCTGAAGGAATTTTCCTGCTGCGATATCAATATCATCTCCATGAAAGTCACACCTGGACGGATCCTGATTAAATCCTGGTGCCGCCAGTTACAGGATATTTCCTGCGTGCAATCCTGTTTAGGCCGGCGCGCCGATATTATTAACGTCGCTTACCTGTGTGAAGAGATAAGCGAACTGTCGACGCCTGAGCCGGAACGCCCGCGCTATTTCTCTGACATTATTTGTAGCAGCCAGAGCATGCACTCGCTTATCGAAAAGGCGATAAAAATTGCCGACAGCAAATATACCGTTTTGATCCGCGGCGATACGGGTACTGGCAAAGAACTTCTGGCCCGGGCTATCCATAATTCCGGGCAGCGACGTTTTTATCCGTTTATTCCGGTCAACTGCTCTGCGCTACCTGAGTCGTTGATGGAGAGTGAATTCTTTGGCTATGAGAAAGGGGCTTTTAGCGGTGCAGATTGTAAAGGCAAAAAAGGGCTGTTTGAAATGGCCGATAAAGGCACCCTTTTTCTCGATGAATTTGGTGAAATGTCGCTGAGCTTACAGGCTAAATTACTGCGCGTACTTCAGGATGGTGGGATCCGTCGCGTTGGCGGGGCGCAAATTATTCCGGTCAATGTGCGCATTATTGTGGCAACCAACGCCAATCTGGAAGAGATGGTGGAACAACGTCTGCTGCGCGCCGATCTCTATTACCGCATTAACGTACTTTCACTGACCATTCCGCCCCTGCGGGAGCGCCCGCAGGATATCAGCCTATTGATTCGCCACTTTGTGCAGAAATACGCGAAGGAATTCCAGCGACGGATCATTCTGGATAAAGCCTGCTTTGATGCCCTGCATCATCACACCTGGCCGGGAAACGTTCGCGAACTGGAAAATACCATCATTCGCCTGATGCTGATGGCGGAATCCGACGTCATTACGCGGGAAGAATTAGGGATGGTGAATTTGCCTGCTGTTGAGCTGACGCCGACAGAGCGTCCTTTTAAAGAACAGGTTTTGTGTGCTGAACGCCAGCTTATTGAACAGATGGTGGAAGAGAATGTGTCGTCGCGGCATATCGCTAAAGCGCTGGGGGTGTCACATACCACGGTACTGAATAAAATTCGCAGCTATCAACTGGAGAGTGTGAGTTAAGCGCCGTCAGTGACTGACGGCGCTGTAAACGGATTAGTCAATCAGCTTCAATAATGGCGACAGGCACAGCAGGATCCCGTACAACAGGATTAGCCAGGTTTTCAGCCCGCGTAGTTTTTCCAGTTGCGTTACTTTATAAATCAGGAAAAACGGAATAATACACGACACAATCCCGTAAAGTGGGCTACCCAACTGGAAGAACACCAGTACCGATACACGAAATGACACCCAGATCACCAGGGTGATAACAATAAAGGTGCAAATACCCAGCGTAAGCACCAGGGGATTAATTTTCGCCACATCAATAACGCGGCTCAGAACATTAAGAATAATACCCTTAATCGCCTCGTGGAACCCCAGATAAATACCAAAGAATGCGGTTAATACGGCGAAGATATTTAGCACCGTTGAGGTGATATGAATAATTTGCCCAGGAATGACTTGCGCTGCCAGCGCCAGTGCGGAAATATTTTGTTCGAAGGCCGAAACGGCCTCTTCATGACTAATAGAAAAGGTAAAAGAGAATGAGAAAAACAGAATGACCGCAATCAGCGTAATGTAACTGATGCGATGCGTGCGTATTGCCATTCGGGTGGCCAGAACCCGGTCCGCTACCCGCTTGCGGTAGGCGATGTTCATTGGGTTCAACACCTGAATAAACACCGCCGAGAAGAAGCAGAACGGGATGGTCAGCAATACGTCGCGAAAGAAGACCGATGTTTCAGGGAATGCGCTGATATTAGAGAAGTTCCAGTGCGGAACCATCGCAAAACCAAACACGATGATGATCCCCACTTTGACTACCACCATCGGGCCGGAGATTTTAAACAGCAGCTTTTCTCCCCCGGAAGCAATGGCCACCAGCACGGCAAAAATGGCCACTTTATAGATTATCGATTGTGAAAGATCGGCATCGGTTAAGCCGAAGGTTTTGATATATGAGGCACTGTCAAAAACCACGGATAAGGAATAGATAAATATGCCGTGAATAATCATCAAAAAATAGATGACGCCAAGAAATACGCCCCAGTTTTTTCCCAGGTAATGACTGATAATATCGGTATAGTCATTACAAGTTTCACTTTCTGATAATGTTTTTAAATAAATATCCTGCACAATATAGGTTGCTGGATAGGCAATAATAAAGGCGACGATAAATACCCAAATGCCTGTTAAGCCTATTTGTACCGGCATCAGTACCGTTCCAGCACCAATTGCCATACCGATACACAGTAATACCCAGCCAAAGTCGTATTTCGTAAACGGTATTTTCTTTGAGAATGGTACGGTGGTTGCTGTATTGTTGCTTAGTTGTAATGTGTCGTCCTGCATAGAACCCCCTGCCCAAAATACGCGCACTCCCCGAAACAGGATTGCGCGTATTACCAGACTGTTGTGCCTTGATTCTCAACAACCTGAACCGATCGGCGTCGGTTCAGGTCATAATGGTCAGAATGTTGCCTTTCTGATGGCGTGTTCAAGGTCGTTAATAATATCTTCTGGATCTTCAAGACCCACAGAAAGACGGATAAGCCCGTCGGTAATACCTGCTTTAAGCCGTTCCTCTGGCGCAACGGGCGAATGTGTCATAGACGCTGGGTGCTGAATGAGGGTTTCGGTATCACCGAGACTGACCGCGAGGAGGCACAATTCTACAGAATTGATCATCCGTCTGCCAGCCTCGAGGCCGCCGGCTATTTCGAAGCTGATAATTCCTCCTGGCAGGCTCATCTGTCGCTGGCCCAGCTCATACTGCGGGTGTGAAGATAAGCCAGGATAATAAACGCGGGTAATGGATGGATGCCCCTCGAGGAAGCGGGCGATTTTCAATGCGTTTTCACAGTGGCGTTCCATACGAATCCCCAGTGTTTTAACGCCGCGTAGCGTCAGCCACGCGTTGAAAGGACTCATGCAGCCGCCGGTGATATCTTTCAGACCAACAAACCGCGCCTGGTCAATAAACTCCTGCTTACCAACAATGATGCCGCCAATCACGTCTCCGTGACCGTTGATATATTTAGTGACGCTGTGTACCACAATATCCGCGCCTAGCTGTAAAGGCTGCTGGCAGTACGGTGACATAAAGGTGTTATCCACCACCAGCAATGCGCCTTGTTGATGGGCGATACCGGCTACCGTTTCAATGTCGACCAGCGACAGCGTCGGGTTAGCGGGCGTTTCGATATACACTACTTTGGTTTCCGGGCGCATGGCGGCGCGGATTTCTTCAGGCTTTGCCGCATCGACGAAGCTGACGTTAATCCCAAACTTCGGCATGCTGTGCGACAAAAACGCGTGGGTGCAGCCGTAAATCGCGCTGGCGGAAACGATATGGTCGCCCTGCTGGCACAACGTCAGCAGCGTGGTGGTGATGGCAGAAATACCGGATGCGGTTGCCAGCCCGGCTTCACCTCTTTCCAGTACCGCCAGCTTTTTCTCCAGCGCATCGGTGGTGGGGTTACCCAAACGGGTGTAAATGTACCCGGACTCCTCGAGCGCAAAGCGGGCGGCACCTTGTTCGGCGCTGTCAAAAACAAACGTTGAAGTCTGGAAAATAGGCGTACTGAGCGCGCCAGTAGAAGGGTCGGGTTGTTGCCCCGCGTGAACGATCTGGGTGTTGAATCCGTAAGTACGACAGTCAGACATGATATCTCCTTTGATTCGGAACAGAACAGCTCACAGTCAAATAGCAATCGCTGTGCCAGAAAATGAAGTTATAGATATCAATGAGATATGTCCTTTTCTGTATTGAAGAGCGGCAGGAATGTTGCCAACTGGCAAGAAACTTTCCAGCGTACTGGTGCGAAAACAGGTGAAATGCGAGGCGCTACGCAGAGCCATATATTGCGCAGTGATATGGCAAGTGGGCTACCGTAGAATCAGCGGCAAGCCGGGAATTCCCGGTGAGGCGCAATGTTGCGGGGGCTTGATCCCCGGCGGCATCGGTTGCTGGAAAGAGAAAACCCCCGCACGTTGTTCGGTATAAACCTGGCAACAAAACGGGGGCTAACTTGAACCTGAACAACTCAAGAATAGCCGTGAACAGTTGCCATTGCAACACAGGCGGCTATATGACGCTCGCACAGTTAGGCGTGGCCTTCTGGCACGATTTAGCGGCTCCGATCATCGCTGGCATTATTGCCAGCCTGATTGTGAGCTGGCTGCGTAACAGGAAGTAATACACCTTGCGGGCGTCTGTCTGCCGTGATGGCAACATGCGCCCGAACCAGGCCGCAGGGGGAAACCTTGCGGCCTTTTTCGGCTTAAATGCAGATAAATCTCGTCGCCAGGTGCCTATCCTGTCGGGATAATGCATGCTGGGAAGTTTTCAGATACCGCCTCTCTTAATACCGCTACGATCGGGTATACTCTGACGGCAGTTTCGTCTATCCGTGGAGAGTCAGTTTGCGTGTCAGTCGCTCGTTAACAATTAAGCAGATGGCAATGGTTGCGGCCGTTGTCATGGTGTTTGTGTTTATTTTTTGCACCGTTTTGTTGTTCCATCTGGTCCAGCAGAATCGCTACAACACGGCTACGCAACTGGAAAGTATCGCTCGCTCCGTCCGTGAGCCTCTGTCGGGCACGATCCTGAAAGGGGATATTCCCGAAGCAGAAGCTATTTTAAGAAGTATTCGACCAGCAGGCGTGGTCAGCCGCGCCGATGTGGTGCTTCCCAATCAGTTTCAGGCGCTGCGGATGAGCTTTATTCCTGAACGCCCGGTTCCGGTTACGGTGACTCGCCTGTTTGAACTTCCGGTACAAATTTCGCTGCCGGTCTATTCTCTTGAGCGTTCAGCGAATCCGCAACCGCTGGCGTATCTGGTGCTACAGGCGGATTCGTACCGTATGTACAAGTTCGTGATGAGTACGCTCTCAACGTTAGTGACCATTTACTTACTTCTCTCGTTAATACTCACGGTAGCCATCTCATGGTGTATTAACAGATTGATTTTGCATCCATTACGTAAAATAGCGCGTGAGCTGAACGACATTCCCCAGCAGGATCTGATTGGCTATCAGCTGGCATTGCCGCGTCTGCATCAGGACGACGAGATTGGCCTGCTGGTGCGTAGCTACAACCTCAATCAGCAACTGATTCAGCGCCGCAGTGAAGAGCAAAGCGACCATTCAATGCGATTCCCGGTTTCTGAGCTGCCCAACAAGTCGTTTCTGATGGCGCTGCTGGAGCAGGTTGTGAATCGTCAGCAGACTACGGCGTTGATGATTGTCACCTGCGAAACCCTACGTGATACCGCGGGTGTGTTATCCGAGACCCAGCGGGAAATCCTGCTGCTTACGCTGGTTGAAAAGCTGAAGTCAGTATTGGCCCCCAGAATGGTGCTTACCCAGGTGAGCGGCTATGACTTTGCCATCATCGCACATGGTGTGAAAGAACCCTGGCACGCTATTACGCTAGGTCAGCAAGTGCTCACTATCGTTAACGAGCGATTACCGATTCAGGGCATTCAACTACGTCCAACCTGTAACATTGGGGTGGCGATGTTTAATGGCGATTTGACCGCAGAACAGCTTTACCACCGCGCACTCTCAGCCGTGTTAACGTCGCGTCACAAGGGTAAAAACCGGATTCAGTTCTTTGACCCGTTGCAGATGGAAGAGGCGCAACAGCGTTTGACGGAAGAGAACGATATTCTTACCGCGCTGGATAACCATCAGTTTGCGCTCTGGATGCAGCCGCAGGTGGAGATGTCCAGCGGTAAGGTATTGAGCGCAGAAGCATTATTGCGAATGCAGCAGCCAGACGGAAGCTGGGAGCTGCCAGAAGGGTTAATCGACAGGATTGAGTCCTGTGGCCTGATGGTGACGGTCGGTTACTGGGTGCTGGAGGAGACATGCCGCCAGCTGTCAGCCTGGCAGGAACGCGGCCTGATGCTGCCGCTCTCGGTGAACCTGTCTGCACTACAGCTGATGCATCCGAGTATGGTGTCGGATCTGCTGGAGTTGCTAAACCGCTATCGCATCAAGCCTGGGACGTTGATTCTGGAAGTGACCGAAAGCCGGCACATTGATGATCCTAATGCCGCTGTGGCTATTTTACGCCCGCTGCGCAACGCGGGCGTGCGTATCGCGCTGGACGATTTTGGTATGGGCTATGCGGGTCTGCGACAACTGCAGCACATGAAGTCGCTCCCGGTGGATGTACTCAAAATTGATAAGATGTTTGTTGATGGCGTCCCTGAAGATTGCAGCATGATCTCCGCCATCATTCAGTTGGCGCATAGCCTCAATTTGCAGATGATCGCTGAGGGCGTCGAAACCGAAGCGCAACGCGAATGGTTATCACAAGCGGGGGTAGAAGTGGCACAAGGGTTCCTGTTTGCCCGGCCGGTTCCGGCGAATATCTTCGAAGAACGTTATCTGACGCCGAAAAACGCTGATTACAAAAGTTAAAAAAGGTCTCGCTTGTGCGAGCCAGCTCAAAATTTTTAACATTTCTGTATCAATTATGATCCAGGCGCATTTCTGTCATGTTGTGTGGGTGTTACTTTAAGGCCGCAGGTTAAACAAAACCTTACAAGGCCTGTGGTTTTTACTTTAAGGACACCCTATGAAAACCTCTATATTCAAAAGCCTTTACTTTCAGGTCCTGACAGCAATTGCCATAGGTATCCTCCTTGGCCATTACTACCCTGAATTAGGCGCCCAAATGAAGCCACTTGGTGATGCTTTCGTGAAGCTCATCAAAATGGTCATCGCACCTGTCATCTTCTGTACTGTCGTCACCGGCATTGCAGGCATGGAAAGTATGAAAGCCGTAGGCCGCACCGGTGCGGTTGCACTGCTTTATTTTGAAATTGTCAGTACGATTGCGCTGATCATCGGCCTTATCATCGTCAACGTGGTGCAACCCGGTGCCGGTATGAACGTCGATCCGGCGACGCTGGATGCCAAAGCGGTTGCGATTTACGCCGAACAGGCAAAAGACCAGGGGATCGTAGGCTTCCTGATGGATATTATCCCGGGTAGCGTCATTGGCGCGTTCGCCAGTGGCAACATCCTGCAGGTATTGCTGTTTGCGGTTATGTTTGGTTTTGCGCTGCATCGTTTGGGTAGCAAAGGCCAGATGATTTTCAACGTGATTGAAAGCTTCTCGCAGGTTATTTTTGGCATCATCAACATGATCATGCGCCTTGCGCCGATCGGTGCTTTCGGTGCCATGGCCTTTACCATCGGTAAATATGGCGTCGGGACGCTGGTGCAGTTGGGTCAGTTGATCATCTGTTTCTACATCACCTGTATTCTGTTTGTGGTTGTGGTGTTGGGCTCGATTGCGCGCGCAACCGGCTTCAGCATTTTCAAATTCATCCGCTATATCCGTGAAGAACTGCTGATCGTTCTGGGCACCTCTTCTTCCGAGTCCGCGCTGCCGCGTATGCTCGATAAGATGGAAAAACTGGGCTGTCGCAAGTCGGTTGTCGGGTTGGTTATACCCACGGGCTACTCGTTTAACCTTGATGGGACATCAATCTATCTGACGATGGCGGCGGTATTTATCGCTCAGGCCACCAACAGCCATATGGATATTTTCCATCAGATAACCCTGCTGGTGGTGCTCCTGCTCTCTTCAAAAGGTGCTGCGGGTGTGACCGGGAGTGGCTTCATTGTTCTGGCCGCGACTATCTCCGCTGTGGGCCATTTACCGGTTGCTGGTCTGGCGCTGATTCTCGGTATTGACCGCTTTATGTCTGAAGCCCGTGCGCTGACTAACCTGGTCGGTAACGGTGTGGCAACTGTTGTAGTAGCGAAATGGGTGAAAGAACTGGACCATAAAAAGCTGGATGATGTGCTGAATAATCGTGCGCCGGATGGCAAAACGCACGAAATATCCTCTTAATCTCTCCACTTATGCCCGTAGTCCCTTCCAGGACTGCGGGCGTTTGCGCATAATTAACCCCTGTGCCTGAAACCGCCGATTCGGCGGCGTCGGGATTTTTTCACTTCCTCCGTGACATTTTTATGTTCTTGCGGTCTAACACGAAGTGTTTTTAACGTCATATTCAGAGAGTCCTCTCGCGGGCTGTCTTTTTATTTCCAGGATAGTTGATCAGGGGTTCACATGCAGGGCACAAAAATTCGACTTTTAGCGGGCGGCTTGCTGATGATGGCCACTGCCGGCTATGTGCAGGCAGATGCGCTCCAGCCTGACCCGGCGTGGCAACAGGGCACGCTGGCAAATGGTTTACAGTGGCAAGTCTTAGCCACTCCCCAGCGCCCCAGCGACCGTATTGAGGTTCGCCTGCTGGTCAATACCGGTTCACTCACCGAAAGTACACAACAGAGTGGTTTCAGCCATGCGATCCCGCGTATCGCGCTGACGCAAAGCGGTGGCCTCGATGCTACGCAAGCCCGTTCTCTGTGGCAGCAGGGGTTCGATCCCAGTCGTCCCATGCCGCCCGTTATCGTTTCCTATGATTCCACGCTGTATAACCTCAGTCTGCCTAACAGCCGTAACGATCTGCTGAAAGAGTCACTTTCTTATCTGGCGAATATTTCCGGTAATCTGAGCATCACCCCTGAATCGGTCAATCATGCGCTGAGTAGCGAAGATATGGTTGCAACCTGGCCGTCAGATACCAAAGAGGGATGGTGGCGCTATCGTCTGAAGGGATCGACGCTGCTGGGTCACGATCCTGCCGATCCGCTGAAAACGCCTATTGATGCGACGAAAATCCAGTCCTTCTACCAGAAATGGTATACCCCGGATGCGATGACGCTGATTATCGTCGGTAACGTAGATGCGCGCAGCGTGGCTGATCAAATCAATAAAACCTTTGGCGAATTAAAAGGTAAACGTGAAACGCCTGCGCCGGTACCCACGCTCTCTCCGCTGCGTGCAGAGGCCGTAAGCATAATGACCGATGCGGTACGTCAGGATCGCCTGTCTATTATGTGGGATACGCCGTGGCAGCCGATCCGTGAATCTGCCGCGCTGTTACGTTACTGGCGCGCTGATTTAGCCCGTGAAGCGTTGTTCTGGCACATTCAGCAGGAGCTCACCAAAAACAATGCCAAAGACATTGGCCTTGGCTTTGACTGTCGGGTGCTGTTCCTGCGCGCGCAATGTGCCATTAACGTTGAATCACCGAACGGTAAGCTGAACGCGAACCTCAGCACGGTTGCGCGTGAGCTGGCCAAAGTGCGCGATAAGGGGCTGCCGGAAGAAGAATTTAATGCGCTGGTGGCGCAAAAGAATCTGGAACTGCAGAAGCTGTTTGCCACCTATGGTCGCACCGATACCGATATTTTGATCAGCCAGCGTTTGCGCTCGTTGCAAAACCAGGTCGTAGATATTGCGCCTGAACAGTATCAGCGTTTACGTCAGAGCTTCCTGAACAACCTGAGTGTTGAGATGCTGAATCAGGACCTGCGTCAGCAACTGTCGCAAGATATGGCGTTAATTCTGTTGCAGCCGAAGGGTGAACCTGAATTCAATATGAAGGATCTGCAGGCGACGTGGGATAGCATTATGGCGCCGGTTACCGCCGCGGCAACGTCGGTAGAAACGGATGAATCACATCCTGAAGTGACGGACATCCCGCCGGTGCAATAAGGGAATCGTGACCTGCAGGCCGGACGCGACGTTAACGTCTAATCCGGCCTGCCAGAACGCCAGATTATTGCGGCATGGCGTCGCGAGGAATAATCGCCCCACGATGCTGAATAACGGTGCTTGCCGTCAGGTGCCCGCGTTTTGCGGCATCAGCGGCATCGCCACCGGTCAGACGTACCGCCAGATACCCGGCGCTGAAGGAGTCTCCCGCAGCGGTCGTATCGATAACCTTCTCTTTCGGCAGTTTTACGGCCGGAACGTCGATGAGTTCTTCGCCTGCGATGGAAACCAGGCAAGAGTCTGCACCGCGTTTCACAACCACTTCCTGTACGCCAGCCGCGTGAGTACGGGCAATCACCTCGGCAACCGGTTTTTCACCCCACAGCGCGTCTTCATCATCCAGCGTCAGGAACGCGATATCGGTGCATTCCAGCATTTGCTGATACACCTGCTGGGTCTCTTCTTTACTGCTCCACAGACGTGGGCGGTAGTTATTGTCAAAAATGACCTTTCCACCGTTGGCGCGGCATTCTTGCAGCAGCGACAGCAGCTTGTCACGACTTGCCGGACTTAAAATAGCCAGGCTGATTCCGCTCAGATACAGATAGTCAAATGTCGCCAGTTCTTCGCAAATAGCGGCGGACTGTTCGCTCTCAAGCCAGAATTTTGCGGCGGCTTCATTACGCCAGTAATAGAAGGTGCGCTCGCCGGTGCTATCGGTTTCAATGTAATAGAGGCCCGGCAGGCGGTTTTCCATGCGTTGGGTTAATGAAGTATCCACATTTTCGCTCTGCCAGGATTCCAGCATTTGTTGGCTAAAACTGTCGGTACCCAGCGCAGTCACATAGTGTACGGAAAGTGCCGCAGCATCGACCTGACGGGCGATATAAACGGATGTATTCAACGTGTCGCCACCGAATCCGCGCTGAACGTCAGCGCCTTTCTGTGACAGCTCAATCATGCATTCGCCAATCACGGCAATCTTTCTGGACATAGTCGTAACCTGCTCTGAAAAAAATTAGCGTTAGTGTGCGCTGTGGGTGTTAAGTGGTCAACTATATTAAAACATCGTTCCATTATTTTTTTGAGCCAGCACGTGTTCTGCGTCGTTTTTTGCCGCTTAGTTTCTATTTTGCGTAGGGCTGAACGTAAAGTTCTTCGCCTGAGCGCCGATAACCTTTGACGAGTCCGGTCAGTCACACTCTTATTTACAGGACATCTCAGATGATAAAGCAGGTTACCCAGCAGCTAATTACGCTCGATGCGAGTATTGAAAACTTGCAGGAGAGACGCTATTGGCTGCAGTGCGAGCGTGCTTACACCTACCAGCCGATTTATCAGACCAACGGACGGCTGATGGCCGTTGAGCTGCTGACCGTCGTGAGCCATCCTGAAAACCCCTCCCAACGTATCGCACCAGACCGCTATTTCGCCGAAGTGGCCGTACGACATCGTGTAGATGTGGTGAAAGAGCAGCTTGTACAGCTTGAACAAAAAGGGGCGTTTTTCAAAGCCAACGATCTGCTGGCATCCGTGAATGTCGACGGGCCAACGCTGATTGCAATGCGCCAGGATCCCGAAATCCTGAAAATCATCGAATGTCTGCCGTGGCTGCGCTTTGAACTGGTGGAGCATATCCGCTTGCCGAAAGGTTCGTCGTTCGCCTCAATGTGCGAGTTTGGCCCGCTCTGGCTGGATGATTTTGGTACCGGAATGGCAAACTTCTCGGCTCTGAGCGAAGTGAGTTACGACTATATCAAAGTGGCGCGGGATCTGTTTGTCATGCTGCGCCAGACGCCGGAGGGCCGCAATCTCTTTACGCTGCTGTTACAGCTGATGAACCGCTATTGCCGCGGTGTGATTGTCGAAGGCGTTGAAACGCTGGAAGAGTGGCGTGATGTGCAAAACTCACCGGCTTTCGCTGCGCAAGGCTATTTTCTCTCTCGTCCAGTGCCTCTGGATACCCTAGAAGACGTAATTCTGTCGCTTTGATAAGGATGTAGAACGCCTCCTTTTCCTCTGCTGGACTATCTTTAGGACAGGCAAGGAAGAAAGTAAGGAGGTTAAACATGACGAGAACAGGCAAAATAACCACTTCAGTAATAGGGGTTTTCTTGTTGTTGATCGTCGTACTCATCATCGTGATTGCGACATTTGACTGGAACCGGCTCAAACCGACCATCAACCAGAAAGTCTCTACAGAACTCAACCGGCCCTTCGCCATACGGGGTGACCTGGGCGTGGTTTGGGAACGCCAAAAACAGGAAACCGGCTGGCGTAGCTGGGTTCCGTGGCCGCATGTCCATGCTGAGGATATCATCCTCGGCAACCCGCCGGACATTCCTGACGTCACCATGGTGCATCTCCCGCGCGTTGAAGCCACGCTCGCCCCACTGGCATTGCTGACAAAAACCGTCTGGCTCCCGTGGATCAAGCTGGTCAAACCCGATGCACGGCTTATCCGCCTGTCGGAGAAAAACAATAACTGGACCTTTAACCTGACAGGGGATGAAAACCGCGATCCCAAAGCGCCGCCATCAGCCTGGTCTCTCCGGCTGGATAACATTCTGTTCGACCAAGGGCGCATCGCCATTAACGATAAGGTGACGAAGTCAGAGATTGAGATCCTGGTCGATCCGCTGGGTAAGCCGTTGCCCTTTAGCGAAGTGACTGGCGCAAAAAGTAAAGAGAGCAACGCCCATATTGAGGACTACGTGTTTGGTCTGAAAGCGCAAGGCCGATATAACGGCGAACCGCTAAGCGGTCGCGGGAAGATAGGCGGAATGCTGGCGCTGCGCGGTGAAGGAACCCCTTTCCCGATTCAGGCTGATTTCCGTTCGGGTAATACGCGTGTGGCGTTTATCGGTACGATAAACGATCCGATGAATATGGGCGGGGCGGATCTGCGGCTTAAATTCTCGGGAGATTCGCTAGGGGATTTGTACGATTTGACCGGCGTGCTGCTCCCGGATACGCCGCCGTTTGAAACCGACGGACATCTGGTCGCGAAAATTGACCCGGAAAAATCCTCTGTTTTTGATTACCGCGATTTTAATGGCCGAATTGGCGACAGCGATATTCACGGAACGCTGGCCTATACCACCGGTAAGCCGCGCCCAATGCTGAAAGGGGATGTTGAGTCACGCCAACTGAGGCTGGCTGATTTGGGGCCGCTGATCGGTGTGGATTCAGGCAAAGGGGCGGAGCGGGCTAAACAATCTGAACAGCGCAAAGGTGAGAAGAGCGTCCAGCCCGCGGACAAGGTCTTGCCGTATGACCGTTTTGAAACCGACAAATGGAACGTGATGGACGCTGACGTACGTTTCAAAGGACGGCGTATTGAGCACGGCAGTAGCCTGCCGATCAGCGATCTCTCCACCCATATCATCCTGAAAAATGCCGACCTGCGCCTGCAGCCGCTGAAATTTGGCCTCGCGGGAGGCAGCATTGTCTCCAGCATCCATCTGGAAGGGGATAAAAAGCCGATGCGGGGGCAGGCGGACATCCAGGCTCGCCGCCTGAAGCTAAAAGCGCTGATGCCGGATGTGGAGCTGATGCAGAAAACGCTCGGTGAAATGAACGGTGACGCCAGGTTTAGCGGGAGCGGAAACTCGGTAGCGGCGCTGCTTGGTAACAGCAATGGTAACCTGAAGCTGCTGATGAACGACGGTTTGATCAGCCGGAATCTGATGGAAATTGTTGGCTTGAATCTGGGCAACTATCTTGTTGGACAGATATTTGGTGATGACGAGGTGCGGGTGAACTGCGCGGCGGCGAATCTGGATATTGTTAACGGCGTAGCCCGCCCGCAGATTTTTGCCTTCGACACGGAAAACGCGGTCATTAATGTCACTGGTACGGCGAGTTTTGCGTCGGAGCAACTGGATTTAACCATCGATCCGGAGAGCAAAGGCATTCGTATTATTACCCTGCGTTCGCCGCTGTATGTTCGCGGCACCTTTAAGAATCCGCAGGCCGGTGTGAAGGCCGGGCCGCTGATTGCGCGCGGTGCGGTTGCTGCCGCGCTGGCAACGTTAGTGACGCCCGCGGCGGCCTTGCTGGCGCTGATTTCACCTTCTGAAGGAGACGCTAATCAATGCCGGACCATTTTGTCGCAAATGAAGAAGTGATTTTTGCCGTTGTCGGATGGCGCTAACGCTTCGCTTCTGCGGCCTACATTTCATGCTCAACGTAGGCCGCAGACGGTGCTTACAACCAAAGAATCACAATGATTGATGGCGGGTTTCGTGGGTTAACAGCAGCGCAATCAGCGTTAACGCCGCCATTGATGCCAGATACGTACCGACCGCCGCCAGGCCGTAATTCGCCTGCAGCCATGCGGCAATGTAAGGGGCAACGGAAGCACCAAGAATCGACGAAACGTTGTACGAGAACGACGCTCCCGTGTAGCGCACTTCGGTCGGGAACAGCTCCGGCAGTAGCGCGCCCATCGGACCAAATGTCAAACCCATCAGGCTCAAACCAAGCAACAGGAAGGCGAACACCAGCACCGGATTGCCAGAGCCGAGCAGCGGTTTAAAGGCAAACAGCGCAAACAGAATAATAAGCGTGGTGATGATGAGCATGCTCTTGCGACGACCAAACGCATCGGCCAGCAGGCCCGCCACCGGCACCATGACGCCAAAGCCAATAACCGCCATCATCAGCATCCACAACACTTCATTACGCGGCAGGCCAAGCCCTACAGGCGCCGCGGCGGTGCTGAACGTCATGGAATAGACGGTCATGATATAGAACAGCGTATAGGTCGCCAGCATGATGAACGTGCCGAGGATCGTCACGCGGACATGTTTTGTCAGCAGGGTACCCAGCGGGATTTTCACCTGTTTTTTCGCCGCTGCCACTTTGGCAAAGACCGGGGATTCATGCAGCGAAACGCGAACGTACAGACCGATAATCACCAGCACCGCAGAGAAGATGAACGGTACGCGCCAGCCCCAGCTCATAAACTGCTCGTCGGTCAGCAGCCAGGAGAGCAGCAGGAAAGTGCCGTTGGCGAAGAAGAAGCCGATAGGTGCGCCCAACTGCGGGAATGATCCGTACAGCGCGCGTTTACGCGGCGGTGCGTTTTCCGTCGCCAGTAACGCCGCGCCGCCCCATTCCCCGCCCAGTCCTAAACCCTGACCAAAACGCGCCAGCGCCAGCAGCAGCGGGGCGAAAATACCGATAGTTTCATAGCCCGGCAGCAGGCCAATGACAACCGTCGAGATCCCCATAGTGAGCAGTGAGGCAACCAGCGTGACTTTACGCCCTACGCGATCGCCAAAATGCCCGAACACAGCAGAACCGATAGGCCGTGCCACAAAGGCGATAGCAAAGGTGGCAAGGGACTGCAGCGTTGCCGCGGTCGGATCCCCCTGCGGGAAGAAGATATGGGGGAACACGATCACCGCGGCGGTGGCGTAGATATAGAAGTCGAAGAACTCAATGGCAGTGCCAATGAGTGAGGCGACGACGACTTTATTGCGCGAGTTGACCGGGGTGTGTTCCTGTTCGTTGTCGAGCGTTGTGGCTGTTGCTTGCATAATATTTTCTTATTTTTGGTCGAACGAAAGGTCATATTACGCACAGCAAAAGAGACATTTCAATCTGTAACAAACCTTGCGATCGGTCAAAAATAGAGCAAAAAGGGGATAATTTTTAGGCTGGAGATTTCACTTCCATGAAATGCTTCACATAATTTAAAACTTGGATGATAAAACTGGTTTTTGGTTAAACAAAAGTTACGGGCTGGATTTTAATTCTGATAATGCGCAGGATTTCGACGTAAGCATTGGGTTGGCCGGATAAGCGTAGCGTTATCCGGCAGTTAACAAAGATTAGCGGTGGGTTTTCCCCGGCATACGCGGGTCGTCTTTGTACTCCGCTGTGGCAATCCAGGCAGCGCAAAACAGAGTCAGACGGGCGAAGAAGTAGAAGAACGCCATCAGTCCAAGTACGGAACCAAACGCCGCGCCTGACGGCGATTGCACCAGTGATGGCAGCGTGTACGTCATGATCATTTTGATGACTTCAAACCCCAGTGCCGCGATAAACGTGCCGCGAATGAGCGCTTTTTTGCGCGGTCGGTGACGCGGTAGCCGCCAGAAAATCCAGAAGAACAGCAAGTAGTTGGCGAAAATAGAGATGGTCAGGCCGATCAGCCGCCAGGCGGGCTTCAGCCATTCGATGCCGTCGAGATACAGCGCAGAGATAATCATCTGCTGGGCGGAACCGGCGATGGAGGTAATGGACAGCGTAACAATCAGCGCAATCAGTAAGCCAATCAATGAGACAAAATCACGCAGATATTTGACCCAAATTTTTTCCTGATCCTGTGGGGTCCGCTCCCAGACATCCCGCGACTGGGCACGAATAGCTTCGCGCAGGTTTCCCATCCAGTTAATTCCGGAATAGAGCGCGATGGCAAGACCCACCAGACCGACGGTGGTGCGTTGCTGAACGGCGGTATTGATGGTGTTTTTCAGCGTGGAGGCGAGCGTCGGATCGCTGACGTTGAGCAGGATTTTGCTGAAGATATCCTGCAACAGCGTAGGGTGCGAAGCGAGAATAAAACCCGCGGCGGCAAACGACACCATCAGGATAGGGATCATCGACAGAAACGAGAAGTAGGTAATGGCGGCGCCAAACTGATTTCCCATACGATCGTTAAATCTCTCCGCGGCGCGAATCAGATGGGCAATCATGGGCTGGCGTTGAATTTTATCGGCGAAGGTCAGGGCGGTTTTCAGCGCCTGGTTGGTCTTACCGTTGGTTTCTGTATTTTTACGCTCCAGGGTCTCAATTTTTGGGATTGGTGCGTGCTCAAGTTCCTGAATGGGGCGTTTAATCTCTTTTTCCTGCGTCATCAGGGCAGTAATCCTCGTTCTGTTCATTCTCAGGACAGTATAGCTTGTCAGTCCACATAGTCTTTCATCACGCCGGTCAGCCATTCCATAAACAGATGTACGCGGCGGGAGAGGTTACGGCGATGCGGATAGAGCAATGAAACCGGTAATGGTTCGGCGCGATATTGCGGTAATACTTCAATCAGCGTACCGGCGCGCAGGGCATCACGCACGCCCACGCGCGGTACCTGAATAATGCCCAGACCGGCAAGACATGCCGCATGATACGTTTCGGTACTGTTCACCGTCAGCATGCCGCCGGTTTTAACCCATTTAGCACCGTTGTCTGTCGCCACTTCAAAGCCTTGCGCACGTGTTCCCAAATTGACTGAGTAGTGCACCACCGCATGCGAGGCTAAATCCTCCAGGCTTTCCGGATAACCAAATCGGGCGAGGTATTGCGGGCTGGCGCAGTTAATCTGCGTGAGTTTTCCCAGCGGGCGCGCAATCAGCCCTGAATCTTTCAGCGTCCCCACGCGTACCACACAGTCGAAGCCTTCGCGGATCAAGTCTACCAGGCGGTCGCTGCTGCTAAGTTCGAGCTCAAGCCCCGGATACTGATGCAAGAAGGCCGGTAAGCGGGGCATTACCAGATTTCTCGCCACACCAACCGGCATATCGACGCGCAGCTTGCCGCTGATGCTGGCCGGGTCGTGATGGAATAGCCCATCCAGTTCATCGAGATTGCTCAACAAATCTTTCGCTCGTTCGTAATAGATCATGCCGTCTTGCGTGAGCTGAACGCGGCGGGTTGTGCGGTGCAACAACTGTGTGCCCAGGTGATTTTCCAGGGCCTGGATTTGACGCGATACGCTACCTTTAGGAAGTCCGAGGGTGTCTGCCGCGCGCGAAAAGCTCTCCAGTTCTGCGACGCGGATGAACAACTGCATTGCGTGAATTTTATCCATTCTCATGCCCTATTGTTGTTCTAAATGAAACAGTAATGCGCAGTTAGCGGTATTTATTGTTTTTCTACCACCTAATAAGCTTTGTCTCAATCTTCACAACACCTGAAATGAGGTTTCTTATGACGCAACGTATCGCATTGGTGACCGGCGGCGGCCGTGGACTCGGTAAAAACGCGGCGCTAAAGCTGGCGAGTAAAGGCATTGGTGTCATCCTGACGTGGAACAGCAATGAAAAAGAAGCGCAGCAGGTTGTAGATGAAATTCGCCAATCTGGCGGTAAAGCTGCAGCATTACCGTTGAACGTCGGAAATATTTCCACTTTCCCTCAGTTTGTCAAACAGGTGCAGGAAACCCTACAAACGCACTGGCAAAGCGACACCTTTGATTATTTATTGAACAATGCCGGAGTTGGCATTAACGCGCCTTATCCGGCGTTCACTGAAGCGCAATTTGACCAGCTTTTGGACATCCATTTTAAAGGACCTTTTTTCCTGACACAGAACCTGCTGGCGCTGATCAACAACGGCGGACGCATTCTTAATGTCTCGACCGGATTGTCGCGCTTTGCGCTACCGGGTTACAGCGCTTACGCTGCCATGAAAGGGGCGATGGAGGTGTTAACCCGTTATCAGGCGAAAGAGCTGGGAGAGCGCGGCATTACGGCGAATATTATTGCGCCTGGGGCAATCGAGACGGATTTTAGCGGCGGAAACGTGCGGGATAATGCGCAATTGAATGCCTACATTGCATCGCAGACGGCGCTGGGGCGTGTTGGGTTACCGGACGATATTGGCGACGCCATTGCTGCGTTGCTCAGCGATGAGCTGGCCTGGATGACGGCACAGCGTATCGAAGTCTCTGGCGGGATGTTCCTGTAATTGACTGCCTCTTACTTAGCCTTTTGAGCAATCGAAAACTGGCGCGCCATCAGAGGTCAAAATATAGCTGATGGCGTTTGCCGGTATTATTTGGAATCTGATACCGCGATCGCGGTGCTGAAAGAGATCGGGGATAAACGTTCTGAAGAGTTCATTCTTCTTCGGGAGTGGATTTGTTGCATCAGAAACCATGATCACCTCCCCATTCTCATGCCCGAATGATCATTTAATGCGATATTTTGTTTTGTAACATATTTGTCTGTTATCGTGAATTCCTTATTTTTAGCTAAGAATATAAACTCCGGGTTATTAATATTAGCAATCCAGTTTTGAACATCAAATATTAAGGATTTTCTGAATATTTGATCCCGATTTTGATCCTTTGTGTGATTCTTTGGTTTCAGCTGTAATTATTTATAACGTCTGCTTCTTTCTTCTCCGTCTATCGGTAAAATGGCCTCCGCCAAATGGTGACTTCATATTTTGCCCCTCGGATAATACCCTTCCGCGTGTTAAGGCTAATATCTTATTCAGACGGAGATAAATAATGCAGTTAATAATGTTTGACAGGCAGTCAATATTTATTCATGGAATGAATGTAATTTTGCAAGAGCGTATTCCAGGAGTGAATGTTCAGGGTGTCAGTCAGGCAGATGATCTTTGGCGGACGCTGGAAGACAATCCTGATGCACTGGTAATGCTGGATGGAGATTTTGACGCTGAGTTCTGCCGTAGCTTGCTGCAACAGATAGCAGAGCGCTTTGCGAAGGTAAAAGTGCTGGTAACCGCAACGGACTGCCGTAAAAAATGGCTACAGGAAGTCACGCAATTAAACGTGCTGGCCATTGTTCCGCGCGACTCTGATGCGGAAACCTTCACGCTGGCACTCAATAGCGTCGCGATAGGTATGATGTTTATCCCCAGAGATTGCATCACAGCGACCGAATGTGGCGGGCAAAATATCAGATTGCTCAGCGCGCGTCAGCGGGAGATTCTGACGATGCTGGCCGCCGGAGAATCTAATAAACAAATTGGTCGATTATTAAATATCAGCACCGGAACGGTAAAAGCCCATCTTGAATCGCTGTATCAGCGCCTGGAGGTAAAAAACCGTACGCAGGCGGCAATGATGCTAAACGACACCCTATAATGGGAAAATATTTCACAGTCAGACTGTTTCTGGCTGTGAAATAGCCCCCGGCCAGAATTCAGCACTGCAAAACCGGCTAATCCCCACGCTGAGCATCCATGCAATTAACGCTTCCTGTTGAAACCGATCTTGTATTTGCGGCATTTCCTTATGGATGAATGCCTCGCAGATATTTATATCCGCGAGCAGCAATGTTTCGGCCTGCATCAGCATAATTGGGGCATCAAAGGATTCATCTGCGGTGATTTCGTGCCCGTAGCCAATGACCCAGATCCCCTTTTTGTCCTGATACTTTTCCAGCGACAGGCCCTGCCATTGCTTAATAAATGCGATACAGGCGGGCGTGAACTGCGTCGAATGTAGCGGCATAATAATCTCTGTACAAAGAGACCTATTTTAAGAAACACACCCCGTTACGCCAGCCGCCATCCAGCCATTTTTTACAGCAAAACGCCTGATGGCGCGGGCGGCTGATATTCATGTTTTAACAGGCCGAAAATCCAGTCATCATGCCAGGTTTGATGTAGCCAGTAGCTTTCTCGCAGCGTGCCTTCGAGAATGAACCCGACCTTTTCCAGTAGACGCCGTGAGGCATCGTTTCCTGCGGTGACGCAGGCCGTCAGTCGGCGTAGTCCTCCGGCGGTAAACGCATAATCGCAAACGGCATGCAGGGATTCAGCGCCATAACCTTTGCCCTGCGCCTCGGGAGTGAGCAGAAAGCCGACCTCGGCACATTCATTTTTATCCTGAATATATCCGGTTACCCCAAGCGGTACGCCCGATGCCTTATCGCACAGGACCAGGCACAGCCAGTGTGGACTGCCGGGAGACCATTCAGGCAAGCGGGAGTCAAAGACTGTCCGTATCTCCTCTTCGGTACGCGAGTCAGCGACAAAGCGCATCACATCTGCGTTCTGCTGTAGCGTTAAGAAAAACGCCCAGTCGTCATGTGTGAGCGGGCGGCAGATCAAACGCGAGGTTTTCAGTACAGGCACAGGCTTATCTCCAGAATAATTTTCAATGATTGTGCGGAAGTCACTGTAAAACATATTTATTTGCTATATGAATGTGTTTTAGTCTGTGGCGGCACAGCGCTGCATTTAAAAAAGATAACTACACACCATTGTGAGGCCGCACTTTTTGGGTCCTTTTAGGGAAGATAATGACCAATAGCGCGTTACAGGCGACATGTACACCATTCGAACATTGTTTGGGGATAATCCGGCAAGCCTCGGTAGAAATTTTGCTGATGCTTGGCGTGCGCGTCGCAGAGGGTAAAGATCCACGCTGGTTTCTCGAGCAGCTTGACCAGGCGCGATTGAATCTGGGAGGTTGGGGTGTTGTCGCCAGGCGGTTGCAGATGAATGACGCGCAATTGAGTCAGTTCACGTTGCGGCTACGCCATCTTCAGCAGAGCGTGCCGCAATATGAAAATGGCCAGGACGTCAGTGAAAATCAGCTGATTTCTGCGCTGCGCTTTGTCGCTTCTCTGGAACAGTTGCGCCAGCAACAGCCCCTCCTGAAGTATCCAACCGAGATTGAACGTGCAGAGCCGGATGCGCAGATGCGGGCGCAGCGTCAGCTTCGCGCAATAGAATTAACCCTCAAATCCCTGATTGCGCGGGTATGGCCGGATCAACATCCGCTCAACAGCTTCCTGAAACAGCACTTTGGCGGTGAACGTCTGCGTCGCTGGTTAAAGCTGGGAGAAAGTCGGGATGCGCTGGACGGCATGATGTTTAGCGAACTGGCGCTGATGGTTGTCGATAAGAAGTTATTCGTTCGGCATTTTAGCGAGATTTTTAACGACACCTCGGTGCTCATGTCGTTTGTTGAGCCACGTATCACGCTGAGGATGTTCCTGGATGACTGCCGCCTGGCCCGTAACTGCGTTATCGCGCAGCAGCCGCTAACCTCAGTACAGCTGCTGTTGCTGGATTGCCAGTACCGACAGATTACTCACCCTGTGCAGCGGGCATTTGAAGAACGGCGTACGCGCATTAATCCTGCGTCGTATCTGGAGTCCGATGAGGCGACGGTTCGCCAGTTTTGGGAAAGCGCAAAGCAAAAAGACGAGCAGGCGGGGGGCGATAAACAGGAAATCGCAGACAGTATCGATCCGCCGGAGAAGCGGGCCAGGCGCACGGCGGAAGAACGTGAACAGCTGATTTCCGGCATGTTGTGGGTAGCGGTCGGTGTGATGGTGCTGGTGATTTCGCTGGGCGCGTTCTGGTTATTCATTTCGCCAGCGCCACAAGCGTCTTCCGGGCAATCTGTTGAAATCGTGCAGGAGGAGCCACGGCGTGATGCCCCTGGTGCGCGGGAGTCGGTGACCCGAATGGGCATCACTTGGGATGCCTTTAACATGCGCGCGGCTATCGAGCGCAACGACACCCGTGTGACGTCACTTTTCCTGCAGGGCGGGATGGACTGGAAGCTGGCGTGGACGGAGCAGGCATTCTCGGCAGGCAATACCGAGGTGTTGAGGCTGCTGCTGCGTTACCCTTCGCAGATGAGTGAGAGTAAGCCATGTCGGCAGTTTATGACCACGGTCAGCCATGCGATGGCGAATGGGGCGTCACTCACATCGCTGCATAAAAGCTATCTGCAAAGTTTTTGCTCGGTGCCGGCGGTTGTCGCGCGTCAGCAGTATGACCTTGAACAGGCCGAGCTACGCGTTCGCGCGCAGCCAAGCCCAGAGAACAAGAAATGGCAAAAAATTCACGCCGAACTGTACGATGCGATTAACTGACCGTCTGATAATTCAGACCGTCAGCTGCTAGGGTTCGCCATACAGACCGATGAGTCGGCGCACCACGCCATTGGTCCAGCCAAAGCCGTCCTGTAACGGATATTCTCCGCCGCCGCCTTCGCGCGGCGCGGCGTCGGCGATGTGGTATTTTTCGATAAGCTTGTGGTGTTCCTGATAAAAGAGATTCACCGTTTTCAACCAGTTACGGGCGATTTCATCCCCGAGATGGTCGTCGCCGTAAAGTTTGAAACCCTGGATCGCCATCCACTGCAGCGGCGCCCAGCCGTTGGGTTTATCCCATTGCTCACCCGTTTCATGCTCCGTGGCTAAAATCCCTCCGGGGGTTAGCAGGCGACTGCGGACCGCATTGGCAAGTCGGTCGGCTTGTTCATGTGTTGCCATGCCGACATACAGCGGCACAATACTGGCGGCAGAGAACAGGGCCATTTGTTCGCGCCGCCAGTCGTAATCGCGATAGCAGCCGTTTTCATCGTCCCAGAGATAGCGATTCACCGCATCGCGGCGGTCATTGGCTTTCTGGCGAAACTGCGCTTCAGTGTCTTTGTCGCCTTTCAGTGCGGAAATATTGGCGATAGTGCTCTCCAGCTTGTAGAGGAACGCGTTCAGGTCAATAGGGATGAACTGAGTGGTGCGTATGCTGGCAAGACGGCCTGCATCGCGTAGCCAGCGCGAGGAGTAATCCCAGCCGGAGGCCGCGCCCGCGCGCAAATCCCGATACACTTCATTGGGTGGGCGACCCGAATGCTTGGCGGTCTCGACGTCTTCAAGCCACGACTCATCGCGCGGCGTATCACGATCGTCCCAATAGCGGTTGAGCAGGGAGCCGTCCGACATTCTGATCACGTGACGGTAGGCCTGGTTGAGTACCAGGGAATCTGCGCCATCCATCCAGAACGCGTACTCCATTTTTAGATGATCAAGGTAACGACGCGCGCCGCGTACGCCATCCTCTTCAAACAGTTCGACCATCAGCGCAAAGACCGGCGGCTGCGAGCGACTCAGGTAGTAAGTACGGTTACCGTTCGGGATGTGACCATAGTTTTCAATCATCCAGGCAAAGTTGTCCGCCATACATTTCAGCAGATCTTCGCGACCGCTCTCCGCCAGACCCAGCATGGTGAAGTAGGAATCCCAGTAGTAGGTTTCACTAAAACGTCCGCCGGGCACAATATATGACTGCGGTAACGCCAGCAGCGAGGACCAGGGAATGTGGTCCTGTGGTTCGCGCGTCAGCACCGGCCACAGTTGATCGATATGCTCTTTCAGCGAATTTGCCGGGTCAGAAACATATTCACTGGAGGGCGTTTCCGGGAGCCAGAAGTGGTTCTCGACGAAGCGTCGCAGATCAAAATCGCGGTGGCGTTTAACCTTGCGATAGCGGATCAAAATATCCAGCGGATCCATTTTCGGCGCACAGTCGGGGAAGGTTTTGCTATCGGCAAACAGTTTCGACGACTGAACGTGTTCGAACAGCTCGAGGTAACGATCGGCGGGAGTTAACGCATCTGAGGCGGGTAACCCTTCAATCATCTCCGGTTCAGGCTCCGCCTCAATCATTTCATCCAGCTTTAACTCGCACGGATCCATTTCATAAAGCAGATCGATGTCGATCGTCATTTCTTCAGAAGGGGCGTGGGGTAGTTTCTGGTTGAGCATAATGCGAAAGACCTCCGATGGACGTTGAAAGATTAAGGCTATTGCCCGCTCGTCAATTAAGCGTAGACATTCGCTTCGGTATCTGGTGAGTAAAGCGTGCGGTCGATCACATTTTAGTGCTGCGCAATATCCAAAAAATAAATCTATCCCAATGAAAATAATGAATAATTCCGAATTCTGCTCAACCTGAGGATATTCCATTTTCAGAACATTCGATTGCAACGAGGTGTGAACGCAACCTGGTAACGTTTAACTCTATAATAGGCACAGGCTATTCTATCGATAGTTCTCCTCCATGTAATTGCTTGATACTTATCAAAATAGTAATTCCCTCATTTCCTATGATGGTCAGGTCTGACAAAGACTGTCTATTAATTATTCTAATTTTCTGGGTCACAATAACTCACAACGGTGAGGGTAAAATAATGAAAATCATTACCCGTCTTACCGTGATTGCCATAGCTGGCGTCGCGATTTGTTATTTTGGATTATCCGGTTATGTGTGGTATCACGATAATCAACGGAGTAAACAGGCTGATGTTCAGGCCTCTACGCTGGAAGAAAATAATAAAGTACTAGGGTTCTTACGTGAAAAAGGATGCGATTATTGTCACACTCCTTCGGCTGAATTACCTTTCTATTCTTCTTTTCCCGTCGCTAAGCAGTTGATGAATTACGATATTCAACTGGGATACAAATCATTCAATCTGGAGGCCGTTCGTGCGGCGCTGGTCGCGGATAAACCCGTTTCGCAAAGCGATCTGAATAAAATTGAGTGGGTGATGCAATACGAGACCATGCCGCCGACGCGTTATACCGCACTGCACTGGGCTGGCAAGGTAAGCGATACGGAGCGAGCAGAGATCCTGGGCTGGATTGCGAAACAGCGTGAGCAGTACTACGCCAGTAACGATACTGCCACGCAGCATCGTAATGAACCTGTACAGCCGATACCGGAAAGCATCCCGACCGATGCCCGCAAAGTAGCGCTTGGTTTTACGCTTTACCATGACCCGCGTATTTCCGGCGACAGCACGATTTCTTGTGCGCACTGTCACGCCCTGAATGCGGGCGGCGTGGATGGCCGGAAAACGTCAATCGGTGTAGGCGGCGCGGTTGGCCCTATCAATGCGCCAACGGTATTTAACTCGGTCTTTAACGTTGAGCAATTCTGGGATGGCCGTGCGCCAACACTGCAGGCGCAGGCCGGTGGCCCACCGTTGAACCCTATCGAAATGGCGTCTAAATCCTGGGATGAAATTATCCAGAAACTGGACAAGGATCCGCAACTTAAGCAAGAGTTCATTGCCGTTTATCCGCAGGGATTCAGTGGGGATAATATTACCGATGCGATTGCTGAGTTTGAGAAAACGCTGATTACGCCAAATTCGCCGTTTGATAAATGGCTGCGTGGTGATGAAGCGGCCTTAACCGCTCAGCAAAAACATGGCTATCAGTTGTTTAAAGATAATAAGTGCGCGACCTGTCATGGCGGTATTATTTTAGGCGGACGTTCATTTGAGCCATTGGGGCTGAAAAAGGACTTTAATTTCGGCGAGGTCACTGCTGCAGATATTGGCCGCATGAACGTCACCAATGAATTACGTGACAAGCTGCGTCAGAAAGTCCCTGGATTGCGTAACGTTGCGCTGACTGCGCCCTATTTCCATCGCGGTGATGTGCCTACGCTCGACGGCGCGGTAAAACTGATGCTGCGTTATCAGGTGGGTAAAGAACTGCCTCAGGAAGATATCGACGATATCGTAGCATTCCTCGAAAGCCTTAATGGGGTATATACACCGTATATGCAGGGTAAATAAGAGAAAACCGGATGGCAAAGTGCCATCCGGTTTTTTATTGATTAACGCATGGTCACGAACTCTTCAGATGCCGTTGGGTGAATGGCAACGGTGTTATCAAAGTCTTTCTTGGTTGCGCCCATTTTCAGAGCGACCGCGAAGCCTTGCAGCATTTCATCCATCCCAAAACCAATGCCATGAATACCGACAATCTTCTCTTCCGGACCGACGCAAACCAGCTTCATGCGGCACGGCTGACGGTGGGTGGTGACAGCGGTATACATCGCGGTAAACGATGATTTATACACTTTCACCTGATCATCGCCGTGCTGTTCGCGAGCCTGCTGCTCGGTCAGGCCCACGGTACCAATAGGCGGATGGCTGAAGACCACGGTCGGGATGTTGCTGTAGTCCAGATGTTCGTCCGGCTTGTTGTTAAACAGACGCTCGGACAGACGACGGCCCGCGGCAACGGCAACCGGCGTCAGCTCAACGGCCCCGGTGTTATCGCCGACGGCATAAATACCCGGCACGCTGGTGTTCTGGAATTTATCAACGACGATGTAGCCTTTTTCGTTGGTTTTCACGCCAGTAACCGCCAGGTTGAAGTTGTCGGTGGCAGGTTCACGACCGATCGCCCAAATCAGGCAATCTACCGTTTCGCTACGACCATCTTCCAGTTGCAGGGTCAGGCTGCCATCAGCGTTTTTAACGACCGCTTTTGGAATTGCGTGAGTATGCAGAGTCGGGCCTTCGGCGTTCATCACCTCAACCAGCGTGTCGACGATCATCGGGTCGAAGCTGCGCAGCGGCGCGTGTTTACGCACGAACAGATGCGTTTGTGCACCCAGACCGTTAATTACGCCCGCCAGTTCAACGGCGATGTAGCCTGCGCCAACAACGGCCACGCGTTTTGGCAGCGCGGGCAGCTCAAAGAAACCGTCGGAGTCGATACCGTATTCCACACCCGGAATGCTCGGATGGCTCGGGCGACCACCGGTAGCAATCAAAATATGATCGGCAGTAATGGTTTCACCGTTCACTTCAATGGTTTTGGCATCCACAAAGCGGGCAAAGCCTTTAATCACATCGACATTATTTTTGCCCAGCACGTTGTCGTACGAGGTATGAATGCGATCAATATAAGCGGTGCGCGTGGCGATCAGTTTATCCCAATCGAACTTATTGATGGTGGTGTCGAAACCGTAATCCGGCCCGTACATGTGGATTGCTTCGCGGACCTGTGCGGCATGCCACATCACTTTTTTCGGTACGCAGCCAACGTTAACGCAGGTGCCGCCTAGCTCTTTGGCTTCAATCAGCGCGCATTTCTGGCCGTACATTGCTGCACGGTTAATGGAGGCAATACCACCGCTGCCGCCGCCAATAGCGATGTAATCATAGTGCTTGGTCATGACCGCTCCTTCATGTTCATTGTAGGGCGGAGAAGCGTTACGCCATCCGCCAAAATATTCGCGATTGTATACCTGAAATTAAAAGGTTCCACCGATGACTGCGATTACTCCGGCACGATCCAGCTTACCGACGTATGACCGGTTCCTGCCGGAACCAGTTTGCTGTGCAACCACGGCAGGACACTGTTCATCTGCTGCTCCAGCTTCCACGGCGGGTTTATTACAATCATACCGGACGCCGTCATGCCGCGCTGATCGCTGTCCGGACGCACCGCCAGCTCAATTTGCAGAATTTTGCGGATACCGGTGTCTTCCAGGTCGTGGATCATGCGTTTGATTTGCTGGCGCAGAACTACCGGATACCACAGCGCATAGGTGCCGGTTGCGAAACGCTTATAGCCTTCGTTAATACCGGTCACCACCGCCTGGTAGTCGCTTTTGATTTCGTAGGGGGGATCGATAAGGATCAGCCCGCGACGGGAAACCGGCGGTAATTTTGCTTTTAGCTGCTGATAACCATCGGCTTTGGCCACGCGTGCGCGCTCATCTTTCTGGAATTCGCCGCGCAGCAAAGGAAAGTCGCTCGGGTGCAGTTCCGTTAATTGCAGGCTGTCCTGTTCTCGCAGCAGCTGGCGAGCAATTAACGGAGAGCCGGGGTAATAGCGCAACTGGCCGCTACGGTTGAAGTGCTTCACCACGCCAATGTAGGGTTCCAGTTCGGCAGGCAAATCGTCCTGCTGCCAGATACGGGCGATCCCTTCCAGATATTCACCGGTACGTTCGGCATGCTCACTGCTCAGCTGATAACGGCCTGCGCCAGCATGGGTATCCAGATAGAGAAACGGTTTTTCTTTCTCTTTAAGCGATTCGATGATCAGGCTCTGGACGGTGTGTTTAAGGACGTCGGCGTGGTTGCCAGCGTGATAACTGTGGCGATAACTCAGCATGGGTAAACGTGTTCCAGGTTATAAACGTAGGCCCGAAAACAGCGCAATATCGGGCGAAAATAAAGCGTATCGCCACAGTATACAGAAAAGTCGTCACTGCCGCGAAAGCGCAACGCCTGGCATTGAAATCCTCTACACTTAACCCCATTGTACAAATTAATATGCACAGCGCCGGATACGCGCTTCATTCACTCTTTTCAACAGGACCGCGCTAATGACCAATCCATTGCTGACCCCCTTCGAACTGCCGCCGTTTTCTAAAATTCAGCCTGAGCACGTTGTGCCTGCCGTTACTAAGGCGCTGAACGATTGCCGCGAAAACGTTGAGCGAGTGGTTGCGCAGGGCGCGCCGTACACCTGGGAAAATCTTTGCCAGCCGTTGGCGGAAGTTGACGATGTGCTGGGGCGTATTTTCTCTCCGGTTAGCCACCTGAACTCGGTGAAAAACAGCCCGGAATTGCGCGAAGCCTACGAACAAACGCTGCCGCTGCTGTCTGAATACAGCACCTGGGTTGGGCAACATGAAGGTCTGTACAAAGCGTACCGCGACCTGCGTGACGGCGATCATTACGCTACCCTGAACACCGCACAGAAAAAAGCGGTCGATAACGCGCTGCGCGATTTTGAGCTTTCTGGTATTGGTCTGCCGAAGGAAAAACAGCTGCGCTATGGTGAGATTGCCACCCGCCTGTCTGAGCTGGGCAATCTCTACAGCAATAACGTCCTCGATGCCACGATGGGCTGGACTAAGCTGGTGACTGATGAAGCGGAACTCTCCGGCATGCCGGAAAGCGCGCTGGCGGCTGCAAAAGCCCAGGCTGATGCTAAACAGCAGGAAGGCTACCTGTTAACGCTGGATATCCCAAGCTACCTGCCGGTGATGACCTACTGTGATAACCAGGGGCTGCGTGAGGAGATGTATCGCGCTTACTCCACTCGCGCGTCTGACCAGGGGCCAAACGCTGGTAAATGGGACAACAGCCCGATAATGGAAGAGATCCTCGCGCTGCGCCACGAGCTGGCACAGCTGCTGGGCTTTGAAAGCTACGCTTTTAAATCTCTGTCCACCAAAATGGCGGAAAACCCGCAGCAGGTACTCGACTTCCTTACCGACCTGGCGAAACGTGCCCGTCCTCAGGGCGAGAAAGAGCTGGCTCAACTGCGCGCCTTCGCGAAAGCGGAATTTGGTGTCGATGAGCTGCAACCGTGGGATATCGCTTACTACAGCGAGAAACAAAAACAGCACCTCTATAGCATCAGCGACGAGCAGCTGCGTCCATACTTCCCGGAAAACAAAGCCGTTAACGGCCTGTTTGAAGTGGTTAAACGTATTTACGGCATTACCGCTAAAGAGCGCACTGATGTTGACGTCTGGCACCCGGAAGTACGTTTCTTCGAACTGTATGACGAAAACAACGAACTGCGCGGCAGTTTCTATCTTGACCTGTATGCCCGTGAACATAAACGTGGCGGGGCGTGGATGGACGACTGCGTCGGCCAGATGCGTAAAGCCGACGGTACGCTGCAAAAGCCTGTTGCCTACCTGACCTGTAACTTTAACCGCCCGGTGAACGGCAAACCCGCGCTGTTTACCCACGATGAAGTGATCACCCTGTTCCACGAGTTCGGCCACGGTCTGCACCATATGCTGACCCGTATCGAAACTGCCGGTGTTTCAGGTATCAACGGCGTGCCGTGGGATGCGGTCGAACTGCCGAGCCAGTTTATGGAAAACTGGTGCTGGGAGCCCGAAGCGCTGGCATTTATCTCTGGTCACTTTGAGACCGGTGAGCCACTGCCCAAGGAGCTGCTGGATAAAATGCTGGCGGCGAAAAATTACCAGGCGGCACTGTTTATTCTGCGTCAACTGGAGTTTGGCCTGTTTGATTTCCGTCTGCACGCGGAGTTTAACCCACAGCAAGGGGCGAAAATCCTCGAAACGCTGGTGGAAATTAAAAAGCAGGTCGCCGTGGTGCCGGGCCCAACGTGGGGCCGCTTCCCGCATGCCTTCAGCCACATTTTTGCTGGTGGCTATGCGGCGGGTTACTACAGCTACCTGTGGGCCGACGTGCTGGCGGCGGATGCATTCTCTCGCTTTGAAGATGAAGGGATTTTCAACCGTCAAACCGGACAATCGTTCCTCGATAACATTCTCACCCGTGGTGGTTCTGAAGAGCCGATGGAACTGTTCAAGCGCTTCCGTGGCCGTGAGCCGCAACTGGATGCAATGCTGGAGCATTACGGGATTAAAGGCTGATTATTCACGTGAAAATCTGCTTAGTAGATGAAACAGGCGCCGGAGACGGCGCCTTATCTGTTCTTGCCGCCCGCTGGAATCTTACGCACGATGAAGATAACCTGATGGCGCTGGTGATGACACCGGAACATCTGGAACTGCGTAAACGTGATGAGCCCAAACTCGGCGGTATCTTCGTGGATTTCGTTGGCGGTGCGATGGCCCATCGGCGCAAATTTGGCGGTGGTCGCGGCGAAGCGGTGGCGAAGGCGGTTGGCATTAAAGGCGATTACCTGCCGGATGTGGTTGATGCGACTGCAGGGCTGGGGCGCGATGCGTTTGTGCTGGCCTCAGTAGGCTGCCGCGTGCGAATGCTGGAACGTAACCCGGTCGTGGCGGCGCTGTTGGATGATGGCCTGGCGCGAGGGTATGCTGACCCGGAAATCGGTCCGTGGCTGCAGGAACGTTTACAACTGATCCACGCCTCAAGCCTGACGGCGTTAACCGATATCACCCCGCGTCCGCAGGTGGTGTACCTCGACCCGATGTTCCCGCATAAGCAGAAAAGTGCGCTGGTGAAAAAAGAGATGCGCGTGTTTCAGTCGTTGGTGGGGCCGGACCTGGATGCGGATGGGCTGCTGGAGCCTGCGCGTCAGCTAGCCACTAAACGTGTGGTAGTGAAGCGCCCGGATTACGCACCGCCGCTGGCGGATGTCGCCACGCCGAACGCGGTAGTTACGAAAGGGCATCGGTTTGATATTTACGCGGGGACTCCTGAATAGCCTTTCCACTTAACTCGATCGTGGGTGGTGGTCATCATAATGCTCCCAAATCTTCGGATGTTGGCGCTTATTTAAAAATAAGCGCCAATGATATTAGCTTATTCACCTAAACCATTTTCGATTTCGGCGCTAAGTTTTTGTAATGCAATTTGGGCATCTTCACCCAGGAATACGATATTGACTTCATGGCCTTTTTTTATACCCAGGGACATGAGAGCCATTAGACTCTTTGCATTTACGTATTTATCACTTCTTGCAAGATTTGCGATCTTAACTTCACATTTAAAGGGTTTTAATGTCGCAACCAGGTTTGCTCCTGGACGAGCATGTAGACCATGCTCATTTTTTATGATGAAACGAGCATTGCAATTGGCATCAGGCATCATAATTAACACTGTGTCGTTGGAATTAAATTTTCAGCATCCAGCGCTAAATATTGCTGTGCAACATTAAGCGTCACAGGGTGATTTTTAGGTAAGCCAATGATTTCGGCAGCGGTAGTCAGCAATCCCATTCGTTGCATTTTCTGTTGCAGTTTGACAGAGGTTTGATCGTCTTCGGCATAATAAGCAAGGCCGCAAGCGATCGCTTTTGTGAGGGGGGTGTAATCGAGGTCGTGTTTAAGACAAAGTTGCACTACACCCATTAAGCGATCCTGATAAGCCAATTTCCGAATAGGATCATAGGCGACACGATGAATCGAATCCGGGAGTTCGTTTTTAGCTTTAGGTAAGTACTCCAGATCTTTTAATGCTTCGCGCGTGATTTGTGGGTATTCGGTCATTACCGCAGTAATTGTGACATCGTGTACCGCATTGGCCAAATCTGAAACCTGAGGATCGGCTGAGGCATCAGGAATGGTTTTGTAACCTTTCAGATGTCCATACCAGGCGGTAGTAGCGTGAGGGCCATTGATGGTAAATACTTTGATGTCTTTAAGCATTTCCAGATGTTCGCGTGGCTCTAGCCATTCCACACCACTGATGTCGTTATAAAGAGGAGTTTGAATGATCAATGAGGCAACGGCGGTGCTGTCTATCTGGGTTGCGTAGTGCGTTTTGGCATCGGTGGAGCGTCTGACAATTGAGTCGCGGATCGCTACGTGGGTGTCGAACCATTGACGCGCTTCAGCAGATGGGATTGCGTCACGGTACCAGCCTTCAATATCTTTAATAATATGATTTTTATTTGTCAGGCAAATTAATGACATTTTTTTGTTTGGGTCAATATGATATTGATGCTCAAAACATTTGCCAAGATACTGAGCGGATTCTGCAAAATCCTCTGGATAAAGTGGACACATAATGACAGACGACTCAAGAAAGTCATTCATGACAGAATAGTTGTCATCGGTCAAAAAAGCATTAAAGTTGGTGATCTCGTGTAAAATGATGTCATCAGTACGAAAAACCTGAACGGTATATTTGTTTTCACGGTTCAGTTCATCAATAACTCTTTGGTCTTTATCCAGAAATGTTATATCCCAGCCAGCATTGTCAAATGTTTCGCCCACAAAGCCTTTACCAAGGCGGCCAGCGCCTATAATTAATACGCGTTTCATTATAACTCCTCATATTATTAGATATCCTTGCTCGTGAATATATGATTTATATCCTTGAGTGAGGACACCACGAAATTAGATCTGGTCTCAAGTTTTTCTTCGGTTACAAGAATGGCAACTTCATTAGAGACTTCAGCCATTTTTTGTTTGGTATAACACTCATCCAGATCGGGAATAGTTACACCGACTTCACTGTCAACATGCGCAACACCCATAAAGTATATATCCGGGCGAATAGCATTTAATTCGCGAATAGTTTCAGCACCAATTAAAACCAAAGAGTTTTTATAAAGCCTGCCCCCTAATCCTATAACCTCTACATTCTTGTAATCACTTAATAAATGCAGAATAGGGATGTTATTAGAAACAACAGTGCATTTTAAATCTTTGGGTATTAGCTTTATGAGTTCGTAGTTAGTTGTTCCTCCGTCAATTAAAATGACGCTATTTTCTTTAATTAAATGTACGGCTTTCTTTGCCAGCTTTACTTTCTCATTGGTGTTCAGATCCTGCCGGATATTAAACTCAGTGATGGCAGGCCCGACGCGTATTGCGCCACTATGAACACGATGAATTACTCCTTGATTCGCAAGCTCATTTAAGTCGCGTCTTATGGTGTCCTCAGAAACCTTAAGACGCTCACTTAATTTACTGACAACAATCTTTTTCTCTTTCTCAAGTATTTGAAGAATAATATCTTGTCTTGCCGCTTTCATCGTAATGACTCATTTTATTCAGAGAATAATGAGTATATCTTAGATGTTTAGCACTTGTAAAATATATTCTATAGAGTTAGCGGTTCGTAATGCCTGAACATTCTTTTCTTCAATGCAAATTAAGGCGATTTTATTTAACAAGTCCATATGTTCGCCTTCTTTACCCGCGATACCTATGGTTATATAGGCAGTATTTCCATCACCAAAGTCTATACCGTCAGGAAACTGTACTAAAGAAATGCCTGACTTAATGATTTCGCAATCTGAACCATCCGTACCATGTGGTATTGCTAAACCATTGCCTAAATAAGTTGAAACAATCTCCTCTCTGAGTTTCATTCTCTGAACGTATTTATCTGTCACATAGCCATTCATTTTCAGAATATTTCCAGTAAGGGTTATAGCTTCAAATTTATCGTTGGCATGTGCATTAAGAATAATGTTCTCGGGGATAAAGATGTCACTCATGCTGGCACCTCTTCATGGTTTTCATGATTATGCGATTTTATAAACGCAACTGTTTCGTCATAATCACTCAACTTAATAAAGTTATTAACGGTCATAAACACAGTATCGGTGTTTTCACAGCTTAATTTTGCGCGCTCAAGGAGCCCAGATAAAGTAATTACCATATCGTAGTCTCTACCCACTCGGTTTGCTGAATCGTTAATAACCTTAATATAGCCGAGCCCTTCTTCTTGTAGTCGTTTACGTAGAACAGAAGCGCCCATTGCGCTAGAACCCATCCCGGAATCACATGCGACCAATATACGTTGCACCTTTTTTACGCTGGTATTGGATAAGCCTGGGACAAAATCAGCCACAGATTTAACCTGACGCCCGCCGACAGTCACTGGGCTTTCATCATCATCTTCTGAACCGGGGCTGATTTTAAGTATTAACCAGCCCAGCGCGCATGACACGATAAATCCTGCGCTGATGGACACCAGATTGGCAACGATGGCGCTTTTCGGCGTCATCATGGCGATAGCGATTAAACTGCCTGGAGATGCAACGCCGATCAACCCGCCTTCCATGATGACTTGTAAGAATAAGGAGACGGCAAGTCCTCCCATTGTGGCGAATACCAGTAATGGATTTGCCAGCACAAACGGAAAATAGACTTCACCGATCCCCGCTATACCTGCAATAAACATCGCCATCGGTGCTGTTTTCTTCGCGCGTCCACGTCCAAACAGGGCTATCGCCATTAATGTTCCGAGCAGTGGGCCATTATTGGTATCTACCAGGAACATGATTGATTTACCCAGTTCGGGAACCTGGGCGAAACCAATTGGTGCGAGAATGCCGTGGTTAACCACATTATTCAGGAACAGAACCTGAGCGGGCGCCATAAACACTGACAGTAAAGGGAGTAAATTATTGCTGGTACACCAGTTTACCCCTGATGTGATAATGACAATCAGCAGGCGGATAACCGGCCCAACGGTCATATAGGCGAAAATAGCGCATATCAGGCCAATAATTCCGAGACTGAAATTATTGACGAACATTTCAAATCCCGGCTTAATTTTGTCCTGCACTTTTTGGTCAAATTTCTTCAACAGCCAGGAAGAGAGTGGCCCCATGACCATCGCCCCACTGATCATCGTGATTTCTGACCCGACGATAACGCCCATTGTCGCGAATGCAGCAATGACCCCTCCACGTTGACCGTGGATGTTATATCCTGCGGTATAGCCAATCAGTAATGGAAAAAGGTAATTTAGGATTGGGCCAACCATTTCACCTAATTTTTCATTAGGGAACCAGCCATTAGGGATAAAGATGGCGGCCATTAAACCCCATCCCACAAACGCTCCCAGATTCGGCATAACCATGCCGCTCATAACTCCACCAAACTTTCTAATTTTTGCTAACGCAGGGCTATTGGCAATTCGACTGTTCCCCATGGTCGGCTCCATTCTTATATTGATGAGTGATTAATGATGCGATTTACCGCCGGTAATATTGATTACGGACCCGGTGATATAAGAAGAATGATCGGAAACCAGGAAAGAGATCAGGTCGGCAATCTCTTCAAGTTTCCCCGGACGACCAAGAGGAATAATGCCTTTATAGTCTTTATGAACATGATTTGGATCGGTTCCTCGTGTGTAAGCCAGCGCCCGGAAATTGGCTTCGCTGTTCATTGGCGTTGGTACATTGATGGCTGGCTCAACGCTAACAACGCGCACATTGTGGGGGCCCAACTCTTTCGCCCATGAAAATGTGAAGGCGTTAACGGCGGCTTTCGTTGCGGAATAGCAGCTCTGCCCGCGTGAACCCTGAACACCAGCTTCGGAAGTCATATTGATAATGACGCCGGATTCTTGTTCGACCATCTGGCGCCCAATGGACTGCGATACCAGAAAAACAGCTTTCTGGTTAACGTTGACCATAAAGTCGAAATCATCTTCGCTCAGTTCATATTCTGGTTTTTCTTTAAATACATCGACTAACAGGCGTGGACGGCTGACACCCGCATTGTTGACTAAACCGTCTATATGACCAAACCTCTTTACCACTGAGGCCGTGAGCTGCTCAACTTCTGTTTTTTTGGTCACATCGCATTTGATGAAGATGATGTCGTCGAACTGGCTGAAGTTTTTATTGGGTGATAAATCGGCATAAACCACGGTTGCACCGTTGGCGTAGAGATTCTCAACCATTTTTTCACCTAGGCCCATACTGCCACCCGTCACGACCACGACTTTACCGGAAAGATCCAACCACTTTGTTGCTTGATCCATTTACGTTCTCCCACTTTTCACGATTGACTGACAGCAGCTGCCTGGGTATTTGACATTCGATGCCCGCAGCATATTGTTTACATGTTGATGCGGTTTTTTGCGTGTTTATAATCTATGCGCAGAAAAACGCATTGCCTACGAAGATCGTTGATTTTTGCGATGCTAATCACAGGATACATTTTAAATTCTTTTAATTCAGTTGGTTGCTTATATTTCTTGTGTTTTGCGTAAAGGATCGCATTTCTGGCGTGTACGATTGTTAATCGATTCATTAATGCGTTTATTTGCACGTTTGCTTTTTTAATGCGTCTTTATGCGTGATTAAAATTGAGGGGAATAATTGATAAAGAACCATGTATATAACTGATGGGGCATTGCTGGGGAGGTTGTATGGCACTGGCGACTTCCTGACAGAGTGATTGTCCGTCAGGAAGACTATGTTTACTGGAGGTTAGACAAACGGTGCGTATGGGTCAGCCATCTCAAATGCGACGGCTCTTTCCGCTTTCGGCGGATAAATCAGTTCACTGACAATCGATACTTTCAGTTTCTTCGCTTCTGCGCGAGTGAGTTTGACCTGCTGATCCCATCCTTCGGTATACACCGCACCCCACGCGCCGAGATCCAGACAGGTGACGTACATCTCCTGACGGTACGGTGAAGGTTCTACTCCCAGCAGGCTTGCAGCAGCGTTATTACCGGCGAATTTACCCAACAAAATAGCGTGCTGGCAGGTCATTAACGCATGGTTGCCTTTGTCATCGGTGGCGGCGTAGGCCACATCGCCAGTGGCGTAGATATCATCATGACCCACGACCTGCAGATTGGCATTCACATGCAGGCGGCCCTGTCGATCGCGCGGGGCGTTAATCTGTGCTGTCAGGCTATTGGCCTGCACGCCGACGGTCCAGATAACTGTTTGAGAGGCAATAACCTGCCCATCTTTCAGCGTTACGCCGCCGGCATCCACGCTTTCTACTTCTGCATTTACCAACCATTCGATGCCCAGTTCAGTGGAGGCTTCGATTATTACGTCGCGTAATTCCTGGCTCCAACGCCCGGCAGGCTGAGCACCGCGTTCAACTACGACCACTCTGGTCTTAGCATCGGCACCCAGAATCTCACGCAGACGACCAGGTAATTCCAGCGCCATCTCAATCCCGGTAAAGCCGCCGCCACAGACCACCACCGTATTGCGAGCCTCACTTTCCGGCTGTAATGCCAGGTCTGTAATGTGCTGCTCCAGTGCGGTGGCGCTCTCGAGCTGGTCGAGGTCAAACGCATGCTCGGCTGCACCGACAACGGCGTCGCGGTTAACGTGACTCCCGCTGGCGAGTACCAGGCGGTCGTAGCGGCGCAGATGAATTTCTCCGTTGGCATCTTTCCAGCTCACCTCTTTAGAGTCCGGGATGATCTGCTCGACGTTACCTTGCAGGAAGTTGACGCCGGTAACGTCAAACAAGGGTTGCAGTGGGGCGACCAGGGTTTGTACGGCGCGTTCATAAAAGCGTGGGCGGACACGCAGCTCTGGCTGTGGTGCAATTACTGTAATATCAATGGCCTGCTGATGTTTATCCGCCAGTCGTGCGGCGCTTAATGCTGCCCACATACCGGCAAAGCCGGCGCCCACGATCAGAATTCGTTTACGCATTGGGGGGTTCTCTCTGGTGACTACGAATAATTTACTCGGATTTTATTTGTCGTAGTTAAGAATTGCAATGCGATCAGGATCCTTTTTGTCCTGATGTCGTAGGGTGTTTGATTATCTATTTGATAAATATATGATTAAAGTTTTTATATAAATATGGATTGTGCTGCTGTCTGGAATGAATGAGACGAAAAAGCTACAATTAACTCAGATTCATTTTGGCTGAGATAAGAGAATGGCATTTTACAGTTCCGGGGTTGAGTACGGCATTCATAGCCTGATGTGTATGGTCGACAGCAAGGGCGACGCGCGGGATATGAGCGTGCGGGAAATTGCCGAGCTGCAAAGCGTGCCGTATGACTACCTGGCGAAAATTTTCACCCGTTTGTCGAAAGCGGGCCTGGTGCGCAGCATTGAGGGAAAGGGCGGCGGTTTCCAGTTGGCTAAACCTGCTGAACACATTACGGTGCTGGACGTGGTGAATGCCATTGATGGCGATAAGCGCATCTTTGAGTGTCGTGAGATTCGCCAGCGGCTGGCGGTATTTGAGGAGCATCCGCCGGAGTGGGCCTGTGAAGGCATTTGTGGTGTGCGCTCGGTAATGGATATGGCTCAGCAGCGAATGGAAGAAGCGCTCGGTCAGCATACGATTCTGGATTTGGCGCGCAAAATGTACCGCAAAGCGCCGGACACTTTTGTGGTCGAAGTTCAGGAGTGGATTAACGCGCGCAAAGGGTAGCGATTGAAAATGCCCGGTGCTCATCCTCGGTGAGAAGCGTTTTCCGCTGGCGTGATAAAACTGAAGTCTTAATCAACGCAATATCGTTCATGGTCATGTCCATTCATGATGACCTGTTTGTATAAACTACGCTCTTACAATGCAGGACTTAAAAGGCAAAAAAAACCGCGATGTGACTCGCGGTTAATGTTAAAAAAAGCTTATTTACTGCTATCTGGCGTATTAATCATTCGGTTCAGCCAGGGCACCATAATCGCCATCACCACCGTGACAGCCAGGGTGACCAGGCCTATCTTGCTGAAGACGTTGGTGTAGATAGGCAGCGTTTGCAGCGGGTCGGTGATGTTCTCCGGTACGGCAGTAAACGTGGCGACATACCCGCCCATCAGGAAGGCGGCGGCTTGCGTCAGGAACCACATCCCGAGAATAAAGCCCATCAGGTGCTGCGGCACGAGAGCGGCGACCATCGCCAGTCCCAGGGCACTAATCAGCAGTTCACCCAGGCTCTGGAACAGATATACCAGCACGATAAACCACGGCGACGTCAGCCCCTGCGCATCCGCAAACCACATCCCGGCAGCGGCTGCCGTCAGGAAGCCCAACGAGCACAGGAACATACCGAGCGTAAATTTCATCGGCATAGTCAGGTCTTTGCCTTTGTTTCCCAGACGGGTATAGATCGCGGCCAGTACCGGACTTGCCAGCACCACCCAGAACGGGTTCAGCGCCTGGAAGCTCACTGGGTTAATGGCGAAACCGAGAATTTCATGGTGCACGTTATTGATAGCAAAGAAGTTCAGCGATGTCGGCATCTGCGCGTACAGCACGTAGAACACAACCGCTTCCAGCATCAGGATGAAGGCCACGAACATCTTGTTGCGCCCGGTTTTATCCAGTTTGAATGCCTGACGGAAGAAGATGATAGTCACGGCAATCGACAAGACGATCAGCACCAGGTTGGCAATCTGCACGTTGTGCATCAGCCAGGCGCAGATAAATACCATCACTACCGTACCGGCCAGCACGTACAGCAGATTACGGAAATTCAGCGGCTTATGGTCTGGCTCAGAACCGATATTTTTTACCATCCCACGGCAGGCAAAGTAGACCAGCAGCGCGACGATAAGCCCGGCCCCGCACAGGTTGTAGGTCACCGCGTAGCCAAACTTATCGGCAATCACCGGCGCCAGCGACAGCGACAGCAACGAACCGATGTTAATCGACATATAAAACAGGGTGAAAGCACCGTCCAGACGGGCGTCTTTTGGTGGATAGCATTTTGACAACAGGCTTGCCGGGTTGGCTTTAAACAGCCCGTTACCGACGGCAATGGTACCCAAAGCAATAAAGATCAGATCGGGCTTGAGCAGCGACATCCCGGTCATGAAGTAGCCGATTGCCAGCACAATGGCACCGAGAACCAGCGTGCGCTTGGTGCCTAACAGGTGGTCGCCGACGTAGCCGCCGATCGAGATCAGGCCGTAGACCAGCGCAGCAAAGGCACCAAAGGTGACAAATGCCTGTTCCTGTGAAAATCCTAGCTGCTTAACAAAGAATACCGCCAGGATGCCCTGAACGCCGTAATAGCCAAATCGTTCCCATAATTCTACAAAGAAGATCATGAAGAACGGACGAGGTTGCTGCAGCAAGCCCGTAGGTGCAGTTTTATTCATATTCCATCGCCTTTCAAAGCCATCCCGAAAAGTATGAACGCGTATGCTTAAACGCGCCGAAAAAGTCTTATTTTGTTATAGACTGCGGCTATTGGCCGCGAGAGTAGAGTATTATAGAGATGGTTTTCGATCCAATTAGTTGATCACACTAATTATGATTTGTTTGTTGGATTGATGTACTAATTGTGTCCGAATGATAAAAACAAAAACGCCCGCACAGGCGGGCGTTTACAGGCTTAACTACTTGCAGCAGGCCGGGCTATTTCCCGGCGGCAAGCATTTTATGCTTCTTCGTCGTCACGCAGCGGAACAATCAACATGTCGACGTGGACGGTGTTGATCAGTTGGCGCGCGGAGGACATCAGTTTGCTCCAGAAATCCTGGTGGTGACCACAAACGACCAGATCCATGTCGTATTTTTTGATGGCATCAACCAGAACCTGACCCAGGTCGCCGCTACCACTCAGGGTTTCGGTGATAGGGTAGCCTGCATTGGTGGACAGCTCGGTTAACGCGTGGTGGGTTTCTTCAGAAATGCGTTTCTGCATGTCGCCCAGATTCACGTCGATAAGGCCGGTGTACAGGTCGGAATAGTTTACGTCAACGTGGATAAGGGAAACTTTAGCATTGTAAGGCCGCGCCATAGAGACCGCTTTTTCAACCAGAACTTTGCTTTCCGGAGAAAGATCAACCGCGATAAGAATGTGTTTATAAGCCATAGTGTTACTCCTTCCATAAGTTGTCGATGACTAGCCTGCTGGCGTTTCTCTGCCGCCGCGTCATCCGCGTCCTGCGAACCTTGTGCGCGGGGCTAGCCCAGTCGTAAAAACGTACCATATAAGGACTATCCTTACATTATAGCGACCAGAATAATCCGTCAATCCGCCTTGCTTGCCAAGCAGTTAAACAAATTTTTTAGTTAATTGCATTGATAGCGATTAACCTTCTGGCAAAAAAATTAACTAATCTCCTACACTATCTAGAGGGGCGTTCGAATGCGTGATACTAATACGAACGGTTTCTTCAGTACTCTTCACTGAATGGTTTGGCAGGGTATCGGGGAGCGGTAGTCCCGGAAAGGAGTTCCGTGGGCGGGTCGCCGGGGAGGGGGTATGATAAGCACCATTGCATTGTTCTGGGCTTTATGTGTCGTTTGCATTGTTAATATGGCGCGCTATTTTTCTTCGCTACGCGCACTGCTAGTAGTACTTCGTGGTTGCGATCCATTGCTTTACCAGTATGTAGATGGAGGGGGCTTTTTTACCTCGCATGGGCAACCGAACAAGCAGATGCGTCTGGTGTGGTATATCTACGCTCAGCGTTACCGCGATCATCATGATGATGAATTTATTCGCCGCTGTGAGCGGGTTCGCGGTCAGTTCATTCTCACCAGCGCGCTATGCGGCCTGGTGCTAATCAGCATGGTTGCGCTGATTATCTGGCACTGATTCCAACGACAGATACAAAAAAAGCGGGCCAGTTTCCTGACCCGCTTTTTTACCGCGCATTCGCTTAGATAAGCTTCAGGGAGAGCCAGTACAGCCCGCCGGAAAGAAGAATTGCTGCTGGCAGGGTGAAGACCCAGGCCATCAGAATGCTGGTCACCGTTTTACGCTGCAAACCGCCGCCATCAACAACCATCGTTCCCGCAACGGAAGAGGAGAGTACGTGTGTGGTGGAAACGGGCATACCGGTGTAGCTGGCAAGACCGATAGAGACTGCGGCGGTCATCTGCGCCGACATCCCCTGGGCATAGGTCATGCCTTTCTTACCGATTTTCTCACCGATGGTGGTTGCCACGCGACGCCAGCCAATCATCGTACCAATACCCAGCGCCAGTGCGACGGCCATAATGATCCAGATAGGCGCGTACTCAATGGTGCTCAGCATGTCAGATTTCAGTTTCTTCAGCAGACGCTGATCGTCAGCGCTTACGCCAGGCAGCTTAACCACTTTATCGGTGGTATCAGAGATGCACAGCATAATACGGCGCAACTGACCACGCTGTTCGACGCTTAACTTGTCGTAGGTTTCCAGATTCGCCAGCATACCTTTCGCACGTTCCAGCGCGTTGATGGTATTCGCCGGGTGGCAATGGAACTCGGTCGGCGTCGCTGGTGCCGCGTCCGTCGGGGACGGAATCAGTTGGTCTACGCCTGTGGCCTGTTTAAGCAGGTCAGGGCGCTGCTGGAAGAAGACTTCGACGTTATTGATTGCATCGCGGGTACGGGTAATTTCGTAACCGGAAGCATTCATATTCACCACGAAACCTGCTGGCGCTACGCCAATCAGCACTAGCATCACCAGACCAATGCCTTTCTGACCATCGTTCGCGCCGTGGGAGAACGCCACGCCGATAGCGGAGAGGATCAGTGCAATACGCGTCCAGAACGGCGGCTTTTTCTTTCCGTCTTTCTTTTCACGTTCTGCCGGCGTCAGGTGGATACGGGCACGTTTTTTCGTACCGCTCCAGTAGCGACGCAGAATGAAAATAAGACCACCTGCAACCACCAGACCGACAATAGGTGAGATGATAAGCGAGGCAAAAATACCGATAACTTTCGGGATGTTAAGTGCATCCACCACCGAGGTGCCGTTCATCAGCGCATTGGTTAAACCAATACCGATAATGGCGCCAATCAGCGTGTGGGAACTGGATGCAGGCAGACCAAAGTACCAGGTACCCAGGTTCCAGATAATTGCCGCCAGCAACATGGAGAACACCATGGCGAGGCCATGTGACGATCCCATATTAAGCAGCAGATCCGTTGGTAACATATGCACGATGGCATACGCCACGCTGAGACCACCCAGCAAAACACCAAAGAAGTTGAACACCGCAGCCATGACCACCGCCAATTGCGAACGCATTGCACGGGTATAGATCACAGTTGCGACAGCATTGGCTGTATCATGGAAGCCATTAATTGCTTCGTAGAACAGCACGAAAGCCAGAGCAAGCAATAGTAAAAGCCCGGTATGTAAATCCAGGCCAGCAAACAAATGTAGCATAGGACGTTACGCCATTTTGAGGACATGAACGCGGCGCATTATCAGTGACTTTGGCGGCGCGGGCAAAGTGAAATATAGAGTTTTTTTGATTTGTCTCCTGCTTTGTTTTACACCACTAAAGAATTATCCTATATATTTCAGATAAATACCCTTTATCGGTAGTTTGGTGCTGGTGCGACCACTGAGGAATCTTTACAATTCACTCCCGCTTTTTAGAGAGGATCGCAACGTGGAAAGGTTTGATACCGTTATTATAGGCGCTGGCGCAGCGGGTATGTTTTGTGCCGCGCAGGCAGGACAAGCAGGTAGTCGCGTACTGCTAATTGATAATGGTAAAAAGCCCGGGCGCAAGATTCTCATGTCTGGCGGGGGCCGCTGCAACTTTACCAACCTTTATGTCGAGCCGGCTGCGTATTTGAGTCAAAACCCGCATTTTTGCAAATCGGCGCTGGCGCGTTATACACAGTGGGATTTTATCGATCTGGTGGGTAAGCACGGTATTGCCTGGCATGAAAAAACGCTAGGCCAGCTTTTCTGCGATGATTCCGCCCAGCAAATTGTCGATATGCTGGTGGATGAGTGTGAAAAAGGTAACGTAACTATGCGGTTACGTAGCGAAATCCTGAGCGTTGAGCGAGATGGTGACGATTTTGTCCTGGAATTGAATGGGATGAGTGTCGGCACGAAAAAGCTGGTTATCGCCTCCGGTGGTCTCTCTATGCCGGGTCTTGGCGCGACGCCGTTTGGTTATAAAATTGCGGAACAGTTCGGCCTGAACGTTTTGCCTACGCGCGCAGGTCTGGTGCCTTTCACCTTACATAAGCCGCTACTGGAGCAGCTTCAGGTGCTCTCTGGCGTATCCGTTTCTTCCGTTATCACCGCCGAGGACGGCACCGTATTTCGTGAAAACCTGCTCTTTACGCACCGCGGGCTTTCTGGTCCGGCCGTGCTGCAGATTTCCAGTTTTTGGCAGCCAGGTGAATTTGTCAGCATTAATTTGTTGCCGGATGTTGACCTCGCGAGCTTCCTCGATGACCAACGTAGCGCACACCCTAATCAAAGCTTAAAGAACACCCTGGCAATGCAGTTGCCAAAGCGTCTGGTGGAATGTTTACAGCAGTTAGGGCAAATCCCGGATGTCTCGCTGAAGCAGCTTAATGTACGCGATCAGCAAACGCTGGTTGAGACGCTGACTGAGTGGCGGGTGCAGCCGAACGGTACGGAAGGGTATCGTACCGCTGAAGTCACGTTGGGCGGCGTCGATACCAACGAGCTGTCATCGCGCACGATGGAAGCGCGCAAAGTACCGGGACTCTACTTTATCGGCGAAGTCATGGACGTCACCGGCTGGCTGGGCGGCTATAACTTCCAGTGGGCGTGGTCGAGCGCCTGGGCATGCGCGCAGGATTTGACACCTGCCTGACCGTGGTGCCCGACAACCTGGGCTGCCGGGCGTTATCATTAGTTCAGACCAAGAAAATACTGGGCGATTTTAAAGTAGATAATCAACCCGGTACCGTCGATAAGCGTGGCGATAAACGGGGCGGAAACCACGGCGGGATCAATGCCGATACGCTTGAGCACCATGGGGATCACTGATGACACCACGGCGCTCCACAACGTAATGCAAACCAGCGTCAGGCTAACGATTAGCGTGATTTCCACTCCGATACCCATCATCCACGCGCGCAAGCAGCCTGCCAGACCCAGCGTCAGGGCGATCAGCAGCGAAGTTGAAACTTCTTTGCGGATCACCCGACCCATATCGCGCAGCCGCACTTCTCCCAGCGCCATTGAACGTACCAGCGTTGAGGTGATCTGCGTACCGCTGTTGCCGCCAGTACCAATTAATAGTGGAATAAAAAAGGCCAGTGCAATAGCAGATTCCAGCGCCTCTTCAAAATGTTGAAGAACGCTGCTGGTATAGGCTTCTGCGACAAAAAGCAGCAGGAGCCAGACAGAACGTTTTTTCCACAATGTCCACGGGCTAATCTCCAGGTAGGGTTTTTCCAGCGGCAACGTTGCCCCCTGAAGCTGAACATCTTCGGTAACATCATCTTCCTGTAGATGAGCGATCTCTTTTTCCATCAGACAACCGACCAGCTCACCTTTCTCAACGACAGCCACCAGATCGAGTTCGCGTTCGGCTAACTCGGCAACGACCTGTGCCCGTTCATCATCAGGCTTTACATGAAACAAACAACTGTCCGTAAGATGGTTGATGCTCAACGATGTATCTTTTTCCTGCAATAAGCGCTTGATGGATAACACCCCGCGCAGCGCTTTTCCAGCCACAACAAAGACCTGGCCTGGAATATCATCCGTTGTGAGCTGGGAGACAAAGTATTCACGAGCGCCGTTCACGCTGAGATGATCCGGCAGGGTAATAAAATCGGTGCGCATATATTGCGCGATAGCATCGCCATTGAAATCCGGCATAGGATGATGGGCGGCGCAGAGTGGCATAGATGACATGGTGTAATTCCCTATAAAAATCTCTCATAGGGGCGAACAAGACAGGGTTAGCGCAGGCGGATCCCTACGTCCTGGTTTTAGCACTGAACAACGTATCTGTCCGATGGTGAAATCGTCAGAAGTTACCTTGGCAACACCTTGATTCGATGGATGCCTGTATTTCCCTGAGTGGCCTCTCTCGATACCAGCAGGGCGGTAACTTGTATTTGTACAGGAGCCTCGCCATAACGAGATCGGTAAATGAGCCACTATTATAGCGATGTCTAATTATTGATTATGTTTATAGTTGTGAATGTTTATCAATCGTTGATATACGAAATATTCCCTGTGCCAGAGCGCGATAGGGCTGAAGTGGAAACTACAACCGAATAGACATATTGAATCCAGGTGTTAGTATTCAATAGACAGCAGTTATGAGTATGCGTGTTTCATTTCCGGCCAGGAACGCTGATGATGACAACATTACTACCCGATTTCACAGCATTTTCGTCATTCACTTCCTGCGCGGCGCAGGTTGCCTTAACGCCTGTCCGCTCTCTGGCCATAGTTTCTTATTCCTTCTCATCCCGGATGGAATCTCCCGCTGAATAGCTATTCAGCGGGCTTTGTGACACGCATCGTTTGATAACAGGGATTACGGCGGGTCGAATATGGATAAGTTTAAGCGTCATGTGATGTGGTGGGGGGCGGGCACCCTGGTCGTGGTGGCTGCGATAGCATGGTGGATGCTCCGTCCTGCCGGAATACCGGAGGGGTTCGCAGCCAGCAACGGTAGAATTGAAGCCACCGAAGTGGATATTGCTACCAAGATTGCCGGGCGAATTGACACGATCCTTGTGTCGGAAGGGCAGTTCGTTCGTCAGGGCGAGGTGTTGGCGAAAATGGATACTCGCGTGCTGCAGGAGCAGCGGCTGGAAGCGATCGCGCAAATCAAAGAGGCCGAAAGCGCGGTGGCGGCGGCGCGAGCGCTGCTGGAACAGCGGCAAAGTGAAATGCGCGCCGCGCAGTCGGTAGTAAAACAGCGCGAGGCGGAGCTGCAGTCGGTTTCTAAACGCCACGTGCGTTCCCGTTCGCTATCCCAGCGTGGGGCCGTGTCTGAGCAACAACTGGATGACGATCGGGCCGCGGCAGAAAGCGCACGCGCCGCGCTGGAATCCGCAAAGGCGCAGGTCTCAGCGGCAAAAGCCGCAATTGAAGCCGCTCGCACCAGCATCATTCAGGCGCAAACCCGTGTAGAAGCTGCGCAGGCCACCGAACGTCGTATTGCGGCTGATATTGATGACAGCGAGCTGAAAGCCCCGCGCGATGGTCGCGTGCAGTACCGCGTTGCTGAGCCGGGTGAGGTGCTTTCTGCGGGTGGGCGCGTCCTGAATATGGTCGATCTCAGCGATGTCTACATGACGTTCTTCTTGCCTACCGAACAGGCTGGCTTACTGAAGATTGGCGGCGAAGCGCGCCTGGTGCTGGATGCCGCACCGGATCTGCGTGTTCCGGCGACCATCAGCTTTGTGGCAAGCGTCGCGCAGTTCACACCGAAAACGGTTGAAACCAGCGATGAGCGGCTGAAGCTGATGTTCCGCGTTAAAGCGCGTATCCCGCCAGAGCTGTTGCAGCAGCATCTCGAGTACGTGAAAACCGGTCTGCCGGGCATGGCGTGGGTGCGTATCGATGAAAATCGAGCCTGGCCTGACGACCTGATGGTGAGGTTGCCGCAATGACGCATCTGGCGCTGGTTCCCGTTCCTCCCGTGGCGCACCTTGACGGCGTGAGTCAGCATTACGGGAAAACGGTAGCGCTGAACAATATCACGCTGGATATCCCCGCCCGCTGTATGGTGGGGCTGATTGGCCCGGATGGCGTCGGAAAATCAAGCCTGCTGTCGCTCATCTCCGGCGCGCGAGTCATTGAACACGGTAACGTGATGGTGCTGGGCGGCGATATGCGCGACCCGAAACATCGCCGGGATGTCTGCCCGCGCATTGCCTGGATGCCGCAGGGGTTGGGGAAAAACCTGTACCACACGCTGTCGGTGTATGAGAACGTCGATTTCTTTGCCCGGCTATTTGGCCATGACAAAGCGGAGCGCGAAGCGCGGATTACCGAGCTGCTGAACAGCACCGGACTGGCGCCGTTTCGCGATCGTCCGGCCGGGAAACTCTCGGGTGGGATGAAGCAAAAGCTGGGGCTGTGCTGTGCGTTAATCCATGACCCGGAACTGTTAATTCTCGATGAACCTACCACCGGGGTCGACCCGCTGTCCCGCGCCCAGTTCTGGGATCTGATTAACAGCATTCGCCAGCGGCAGACCAACATGAGCGTGCTGGTTGCGACCGCCTACATGGAAGAAGCCGAGCGCTTTGACTGGCTGGTGGCGATGAACGCCGGGGAGGTGCTGGCCACCGGGAGCGCGCAGCAGCTACGCGAAAAAACCAACTCCGACACGCTGGAGCAGGCGTTTATCGCGCTGTTACCCGAAGCCCAGCGCCAGGCGCATAAGCCAGTGGTGATCCCGCCGTATCACGCTGAGCAGGAAGAGATTGCCATCGAGGCGAAAGATCTGACCATGCGCTTCGGCAAGTTCGTGGCCGTTGACCACGTTAACTTTCGTATTCCGCGCGGGGAAATCTTCGGTTTTCTCGGCTCCAACGGCTGCGGTAAATCCACCACCATGAAAATGCTCACCGGGCTGCTACCCGCAAGTGAAGGTGAGGCGTGGCTGTTTGGGCAAGCGGTTGACCCGAAGAATATCGATACCCGTCGCCGGGTAGGCTATATGTCGCAGGCGTTTTCGCTCTACAGCGAGCTGACCGTACGGCAAAACCTCGAGCTACACGCGCGGTTGTTCCATATCCCCGAAGCAGAAATCCCGGGGCGGGTACAAGAAATGAGTGAGCGCTTTTCGCTGACCGATGTCGAAGACGCGTTGCCTGGCGCGCTGCCGTTGGGGATCCGTCAACGCCTGTCGCTGGCGGTGGCGGTGATCCATCGCCCGGAGATGCTCATTCTCGATGAACCAACCTCCGGGGTCGATCCGGTGGCGAGAGACATGTTCTGGCAACTGATGGTCGATCTGTCGCGTCAGGATAAAGTGACCATTTTTATCTCCACCCATTTTATGAACGAAGCCGAGCGCTGCGACCGTATGTCGCTGATGCACGCCGGAAAAGTCTTGGCCAGCGCTACGCCGCAGGCGCTGGTGAAACAGCGTGGTGCCGCCAGTCTGGAAGAGGCGTTTATCTCTTGGTTACAGGAAGCGGCAGGTCCGGCGCCGGAGGCTCAGTTACCGCCAGCCAATGTCCCGGCAGTGCATGAAAACAGTCAACCGCCGCACCAGGGATTTAGCCTGCGGCGCTTGTTCAGCTACAGCCGCCGCGAAGCGCTGGAGCTGCGACGTGACCCGGTACGTTCAACGCTGGCGCTGATGGGCACGGTGATCCTGATGTTGATCATGGGCTACGGCATCAGCATGGATGTGGAAAACCTGCGTTTTTCGGTGCTCGATCGTGACCAGACAGTCAGCAGCCAGGCGTGGACGCTGAATCTGGCGGGATCGCGCTATTTTATCGAGCAGCCGCCGCTCACCAGTTATGACGAGCTGGACAAACGGATGCGCTCGGGCGAAGTCGCGGTAGCCATAGAGATCCCGCCAAATTTTGGCCGCGATATCGCGCGTGGAACGCCGGTGAAGATTGGCGTCTGGGTCGATGGCGCAATGCCGAGCCGTGCGGAAACGGTCAGAGGCTACGTGCAGGCGATGCACCAGACCTGGCTGCAGGATGTGATGGCGCGTCAGCCAAATACCAGCGGGCAAAACGGATTGATGACCATTGAAACTCGCTATCGTTACAACCCGGATGTGAAAAGCCTGCCAGCGATTGTTCCGGCGGTGATCCCGCTGCTGTTGATGATGATCCCCTCCATGCTCAGCGCTCTGAGCGTGGTGCGTGAGAAAGAGCTGGGGTCGATTATCAACCTGTACGTGACGCCCACTACCCGCAGCGAGTTTTTACTCGGCAAACAGTTGCCTTACATCGTGCTGGGCATGCTGAACTTTCTGCTGCTGTGTGCGCTGTCGGTGTTTGTATTCGGCGTCCCGCATAAGGGGAGTTTTGTGACCCTGACGCTGGCCGCGCTGCTGTACGTCACCATTGCCACCGGGCTGGGATTGTTAATTTCCACGTTTATGAAAAGTCAGATCGCCGCCATTTTTGGTACGGCGATTATTACGCTGATCCCGGCGACGCAGTTTTCCGGGATGATCGACCCGGTCGCCTCGCTGGAAGGGCCGGGACGGTGGATTGGCGAAATTTACCCGACCAGCCATTTTCTGACCATCGCGCGCGGGACGTTCTCTAAAGCGCTGGATCTGACCGATCTCTGGCCGCTGTTTATTCCACTGGCGGTAGCCATTCCAGTGGTCATTGGTCTGAGCGTATTGCTGCTGAAAAAACAGGAGGGGTGATGCGCCGATTACGGAATATTTATAACCTCGGCATCAAAGAGTTACGCAGCCTGCTGGGTGACAAAGCGATGCTGACGCTGATCGTCTTCGCCTTCACGGTCTCGGTTTACTCTTCTGCGACCGTTCTGCCAGGGTCGCTGCACCTGGCGCCGATTGCCATTGCCGATATGGACCAGTCGCAGTTGTCGAATCGCATTGTGAACAGTTTTTATCGTCCGTGGTTTTTACCGCCGAAGATGATTACCGCCGATGAGATGGATGCCGGGCTGGATGCCGGGCGCTATACCTTCGCTGTGAACATTCCGCCTGATTTTCAGCGCGATGTACTGGCTGGGCGGCAGCCGGATATTCAGGTTAACGTCGATGCCACGCGAATGAGCCAGGCCTTTACCGGCAACAGCTATATCCAGAATATCATCAGTGGCGAGGTGAACAGCTTTGTGTCGCGTTACCGCGATAACAGCGAGCTGCCAGTGGCGCTGGAAATGCGTATGCGCTTTAACCCTAATCTGGAACCCGCCCGCTTTGGCGCGGTGATGGCGATTATCAACAACATCACCATGCTGGCGATTGTGCTTACCGGGTCGGCGCTGATTCGCGAGCGTGAGCATGGGACCATTGAGCACCTGCTGGTAATGCCGGTGACGCCGTTTGAAATCATGATGGCAAAAATCTGGTCGATGGGGCTGGTGGTGCTGGTGGTTTCCGGTCTGTCGCTGATGCTGATGGTAAAAGGGGTGCTTGGCGTACCGATTGAAGGCTCGATACCGCTGTTTATGCTGGGAGTGGCGCTGAGCCTGTTCGCCACCACATCAATCGGCATTTTTATGGGCACGCTGGCGCGCTCCATGCCACAACTGGGGCTGCTGATGATTCTGGTACTACTGCCGTTACAGATGCTCTCCGGCGGCTCTACACCGCGTGAAAGCATGCCGCAGGCGGTGCAGGACATTATGCTGACGATGCCGACTACCCATTTTGTTAGCCTTGCGCAGGCGATTCTTTACCGCGGCGCAGGATTTAATATTGTCTGGCCGCAGTTCCTGACGCTGCTGGCGATTGGCAGTACGTTCTTCCTGATAGCGCTGCTGCGTTTCAGAAAGACGATTGGCACGATGGCGTAAATATTATTGCCGGAAGGCGGCTGCGCCTTACCCGGCCTACAAACGGGAATGAATGTAGGCCGGGCAACAAAACAAGCAATTACTCTTCTTTCGGCAGGCACTGCAGATGACCGTGGCGCACGCCGCGCTGGGAAATCACGTCATCGGCAAAATGCTGCACATCGCCCATGTCACCTTTTAGCACAGCGATTTCCAGACAGTCGTCATGGTTGATGTGCACGTGCAGCGTGGCGACTGATAAATCGTGGTGGTGATGTTGGGTGGAAACAATACGGCTCGCCAGGTCACGCTTCTCATGCTCATAAACATACGAGAGCACTGCGAATCCCTGAGTGCCGTGCTCCTGGGTGGTTTCCTGCGCCAGTGCGCCGCGCAGAATATCGCGGATCGCTTCGGAACGGTTGTTATAGCCACGGCGCTGGCTCAGGCTGTCGAGCGTTTCCAGTAAATCGTCATCGAGGGTAATGGTGACTCGTTGCATCTGCAATTAACCTTTCATGTGGCGCGTGGGCGCACAGGGAGTAAGGGGAATAGCGTATTTTGTAACACACGTCCGGCATCCGGGGAAAAGGTTAATGCTCTCGCAATAAACGCAGCAGGGTTGTTACCTGTTCATCCAGCGGCGCGAGCGTGTCTTTGACGATCAGATGCAGCGGGGTGGCACGGCGAGCGCCATGGCTTAACGGCAGCGGTCGTAATAGCCCCTGCTCAAGCTGCTGCTGAATTCGCTCCTCAGGCAACCAGCCGTAACCGACCTGATACATCACCGCCTCAATCGCGGCATCAATGGTCGAGAAGGTCCAGGCATCGCGCACCGCTTGCTGCGGGTTGTCGCGATCGGCAATGCGAATCAGCGGCCACGCGCGTAATGCGTCTTCATCCAGCGGCGCATCCAACATGCAGAGCGGGTGATCGCGGTGGGCAACGGCCACGAAGTCAATATTCATCAGCCATTCGCCGCGGCCGGTGATATCCTGGCGTCGGGTCAGGACCATCACGTCCGCATCGGCATGCGCTGCCAGTCGATCGTCAGCATTCTCCAGCACTTCGGTCAAACGCACCTGCGTCTGCGGCCACGCCTGCTGAAACTGCTTGAGGATCGCGAACAGGCGTTTGCGTGGGAAGATGCTATCTACCATGAAATCCAGCCGCGTTCGCGTGCCGTTTTGCAACGTTGCTGCCCGGGTTTCCACCCATAAAAAGGCCTTCAGTAACGGTTTGACCTGGCCCAACAGTAGCTCTCCCGCAGGGGTTAATACCGCCCTGCGACCTTCCGGCGTCAGCAGCGTCACGCCAAGCCGCTCCTGCAGTAGCGCCAGATTGTAGCTCACCGAAGACTGGCTACGGTTGGTCTCTTCCGCAGCTTTAGCAAAGCTGCCCAGCTCCACGACTTTCTCCAGTAAGGCCCATTGCTCCAGCGTTGTCTTATGCATAACTCATCTAAAAATTGAATGAATATGATGTAAATATAGCGTTATTCATCCAATTTTTGAAGCGGTAAGATCCTCGCATCAAGTAAGAGGAGAACGAATATGAGCACTTTTGATAAACATGATTTGAGCGGCTTTGTCGGCAAACATCTGGTCTATACCTACGATAATGGCTGGAATTACGAGATCTACGTGAAAAACGACACCACTCTGGATTACCGTATTCACAGCGGCATTGTGGGGAATCGTTGGGTGAAGGATCAGCGGGCGTACATTGTGCGGGTTGGCGAGAGTGTTTATAAAATTTCATGGACCGAACCGACCGGGACCGACGTCAGCCTGATCGTAAATCTGGGCGACAAACTCTTTCATGGCACCATCTTTTTCCCACGCTGGGTGATTAACAATCCGCAAAAAACGGTCTGTTTCCAGAATGACCATATTCCGCTGATGATGTCATATCGCGATGCGGGTCCGGCATATCCAACTGAGGTGATTGACGAGTTTGCGACCATCACCTTCGTGCGTGACTGTGGGGCGAATAATGACAGCGTTATTGCCTGTGCGGCCAATGAATTGCCGGAAAACTTCCCGGAAAATTTACGCTAAGGCTTCCAGACGCTGCACGGCGTCGGCGGTCAGGGTAAACGGCGTGGGGGTACACACCGCCAGGCTCAGGGTATCGAGCTGGCACTGGCTGACTGAGAGTGAGGAGGTTAGCGCGGTGCTGTCGACGCTGACAATTTGCCAGGCGCTGCCGCCACGCTGTTTCACGATAGCTTCTTTACGCGTCCAGATGCGCCAGAACGCCGCCAACTGTTGCTCCGGGCGTTCGGCCTCAACTTCGGCATGTTCCCTGAGACTGAACACCGTATTTGCCAGCGTCTGCCAGTTATCGCGCGGGCGAACGACTTCAATATCACAGCCGACTTCCCCTTCGTCGCTGAGCAGCAGGGCAATATCATCACCGCTGTGGCTGAGATTGAACCACAGCGGAGTGTCGGCGGAAAAGGCCGGTTTTCCTTGCTCGCTGTAGACGATGTCCGGTAATGGCGAAAGAGTATGGGAAAGCAGCACGCGACCTGCCAGCCAGCGCGCACGACGAGCGCCTTGCGGGGCCTGCTCACGCAGTGCGGCAGGCAGTGTGCCAGCGCTTAAAACAGAAACTTTCCCAAGAACGATCCGGTACATATCAGGGCTAACCTTTAGTAATAATGGGGTTGTTTACCATTCTATACATGCTGTTTGCAAGTTTATCCAGGTAATCGGGTTTTGGGCCTGCCGGGTCCCAGCAAAATTGCCAGTTTGCTACCGCCTGTGGTGGTTTCCATCCAGATTTTACACACGCTGGTTAACGGCACGGAGAGCAGCATACCTACCGGACCAAGCAGCCATCCCCACACCAACAGAGAGAGAAAGACGATTAGCGTCGATAATCCCAGCCGGTGCCCCATCATGCGGGGCTCGAGGATGTTGCCAATTACCATATGCACCACCAGAAACAGCGCCCCAACCAGCACGCATTCGTAAACGCCGTTGAACAGCAGCGCCTGGATCATGGGTGGAACGGCGGAAATGACCGAGCCAATGTTGGGCACGTAGTTTAGCAGGAATGCCAGCACACCCCACATCAGAGCAAACTGAATCCCCATTAGCGCCAGTCCCAGCCAGACGATGGCACCGGTCCATAAGCTGAGCAACGTTTTCAGCGCCAGATAGTGAGAAACACCTTTCAGCGCCCGATGCAGCCCCGCAATATGGATTTGTGGGTTGTTCAGCGCAAAGCGCAGCTTATAGGGGACATGACGCACCTCAAACAACATAAAGACCACCGTCATCACCAGCAGAACGACGCTGGCCATGGCACCGGAAAGACTTGTCATCAGCGTGGTTGTGAAGGTCATCAGCTTGTCGGAGTCCATACGTTGCAGCATGCGCTCCGGGGACATATGCAGATTCAGAAAAGGTACCATCTCTTGCAGATACAGAACCTTGCGCGTCAGCTCCTTGTTGTATTTTGGCAGCATGGCCATGAATTCAGTAATGGATGACGCCAGAACGCCGATTAACGCCGTAAGAACGATCAGCATCACCACCACGACTAACGTTATCGCGACCGGCCGACGTACACCCCGGCGAATAAACCAGATGACCAGCGGATTCAATACAATGGCAAAAAAAAGGGCCAGCAGAAGCTGTACGATGATATCCGCCGCGGCATGAATACCCGCGAGGATCACCACCAGAGCAGCCAGTTTGAGCAGAATGTGCAAACCCGTTTTATCGGGCTGGGCGGTTGTCATGTCGTCTTCCTGTTTGCGTTTTTGAATTAAGTGTAGCGGCTGGCTTGCGACTGATATTCCTAAACTGACTACTGATTTCTGCCCGGCAACATGGTAGAAATGAAACACTGTTGTGAAAACGTGGTGATCCTCCATGCCCGAACCCGTCGCTGAACCGACGCTTAGCGGTTTACGCCTTAATCTGCGTATTGTCTCTGTGGTGATGTTTAACTTCGCCAGCTACCTGACCATTGGTCTTCCGCTCGCTGTATTGCCAGGCTATGTCCATGATGTGATGGGATTTAGCGCTTTTTGGGCAGGGCTGGTCATCAGCCTGCAATATTTTGCTACGCTGTTGAGCCGCCCACATGCTGGTCGCTATGCCGACCTGCTGGGGCCAAAGAAGATTGTGGTATTCGGACTGTGTGGCTGTTTTTTAAGTGGTCTGGGCTACTTCCTGGCGGGCTTCACGAATGGCTGGCCGTTGGCCAGCCTGCTGCTGTTATGCCTGGGGCGCGTGATTCTAGGGATCGGGCAAAGCTTTGCCGGGACTGGCTCTACGCTGTGGGGGGTTGGGGTCGTTGGTTCAATGCACATCGGACGGGTGATTTCGTGGAACGGCATCGTGACCTATGGCGCGATGGCGATAGGCGCTCCGCTGGGCGTTCTGTTTTATGCCTGGGGTGGCTTACAGGGACTGGCGCTGACCGTGATGGGCGTGGCGCTGTTGGCAATACTGCTGGCGCTCCCTCGTCCGGCGGTGAAGGCCAGCAAAGGCAAACCGTTGCCGTTTCGCGCGGTGCTTGGGCGTGTCTGGTTGTACGGCATGGCGCTGGCCCTGGCCTCAGCCGGATTTGGCGTGATCGCCACTTTCATTACCCTGTTTTATGATGCCAAAGGCTGGGACGGCGCCGCTTTCGCGCTGACGCTTTTTAGCTGCACGTTTGTGGGGACCCGCCTGTTATTCCCAAATGGTATCAACCGTTTAGGTGGACTAAATGTGGCGATGATCTGCTTTAGCGTCGAGATTGTTGGGTTGCTGCTGGTGGGGATGGCTTCCATGCCGTGGATGGCGAAAAGCGGCGTCCTGCTGGCCGGTGCAGGGTTCTCGCTGGTGTTCCCGGCGCTGGGCGTGGTGGCGGTAAAAGCCGTCCCGCAGCAAAATCAGGGCGCTGCGCTGGCGACGTATACGGTGTTTATGGATTTATCACTGGGAGTTACGGGGCCGCTGGCCGGGCTGGTCATGACGTGGGCGGGCGTGCCGGTTATCTATCTGGCGGCGGCAGGGCTGGTGGCGGTGGCGTTATTGCTGACCTGGCGATTAAAAAAACGGCCTCAGGTGGTGTCACCGGAGGCCGAGTCATCGTCTTAACCGTTACTGGATAACCAGCGTGTTAATGATGTTTTCTGCGGTAGTCTGCGCTTTTTGCTGATCGTCAGCAGGCAGCGTGATTTGCAGAGTCAGCAGTTGGTTATCGACTTTACCCAACACCACGGAAGAGTAAGCGGTCTGGCCTTTGGCCGAGATGATGCTGTCTAACTGCTGCAGCGTGTGGCCTTTCAGCTCAATAGATTTATTGGTGACGACCTGCAACTGCGGGTCGCGGCTACGCTGCTGATCTTCCAGGCGTTTTGCCAGCACAGCCAGGTCTTCGTTGGTATTGTCGCCAACAATCACAATCACCGCTTTCTGGCCGGTTGCGTCAGAATAAACGTGCATATTGTTCGCCTGGGTGCCCAGTTTGCCGCTCTGATCGGTCATATCCGCTGGCAGGGAAAAACTGAGTTTACCGTCCAACAGGCTGACCGGTTGTCCGGTGGCGCTACTTTCTGCGGCAGCACCCTCTGCTGGCGCTTTTGTATCGCTATTATCACAGGCCGCAAGCCCCATAACCAGCAGGCCAATACCGACATATTTAACCAGATTGCGCATTGACTTCTTCCTTTCGATAAACGGCCATAACGGCTCATTCGTCCATCTTATCACAACTCGGAAAATGAACCTTTAACTCGTCTGCAATGCAGAGATTTCGGATTTATCTGCCAGCCTTTTCAGTAACATATTCAGCAGCACGCCGTACATTGGCAGGAAGAAAATAATGCTGATCAGCACTTTGAAGCAGTAGTCGACCAGCGCGATTTCCATCCAGTGCTCGGCCATAAAGGCATCCGGGCTGCGCCAGAAAGCGATAAAGAAGAAGGCTAACGTATCGCTGATGTTGCCAAACAGCGTCGAAGCCGTTGGCGCCAGCCACCAGCGACGGTTCTGACGCAGGCGGTTAAAGACATGCACATCCAGAATTTGACCCAACGCGTAAGCCATAAAGCTGGCGGCGGCGATACGGGCGACAAACAGATTAAAGTGCAGCAGTGCGCCGAATCCCTGCCACGATCCCATATAGAACAGTGATGAAACGACATAGGAGATCAGCAGCGCGGGGATCATTACCGCAAAGATGATACGTCGTGCCAACGGTGCGCCAAAAATACGCACGGTCAGATCGGTCGCGAGGAAAATAAACGGAAAGCTGAAAGCGCCCCATGTGGTATGGAAACCAAAAATGGAGATCGGTAGCTGCACCAGATAGTTGCTGGAGGTGATCACCAGCAGATGAAATAGCGATAGCCAAAACAACGCTTTTACGCGTTGAGATTGTGTAAACGGAGTCATATTGTGACCTTTTTGTTGGATGGGGTGAGGGAACCCAATAAAAAACCGTCGCATGATACTGCTTTAAGAGCACATTGCAATGGGTGTTTTTCACGCAATCGTTAACCTGATTGGCTTACGCCACAACAGAGCGTAAAATAACGCCGTTTTTGAATGAACGAGACTACGATGAGCGATCTGTTTACCTCTCCCGACCATACTCTTGATGCCCAGGGGCTGCGCTGCCCGGAACCCGTAATGATGGTGCGTAAAACCGTGCGCGGTATGCAGGCGGGTGAAACGCTGCTGATTGTCGCCGACGATCCGGCGACAACCCGTGACATTCCCGGCTTCTGTACCTTTATGGAGCATGAGCTGGTGGCAAAAGAGACCGACTCTCTGCCGTACCGCTATCTGGTGCGCAAAGGCCAGTAATCTCAGCCGGATGGCGCTAATGCAACAGCCGTCCGGCACAGACTCATTATCCTTTACGTAGTAACCGCAGCGCGTTAGCGGTCACCAGTACCGTCGCTCCCGTATCTGCCAGCACCGCCAGCCACAGTCCGGTTATCCCGAGCAGGGTGGTGACGAGGAAAATCCCCTTCAGGCCTAGCGCAATCGCAATGTTCTGGCGAATATTGGCGTGGGTGGCGCGGGCTAACTGAATCATTTGCACCAGACCACGCAGGCGGTTGTGGGTCAGGGCGGCATCGGCGGTTTCCAGCGCGACATCGGTCCCGCTTCCCATCGCAATGCCAATGGTGGCTGCTTTCATTGCCGGAGCGTCGTTGATGCCGTCGCCGACCATCGCCAGCGGCGACTGTTGGTTAAGATGGGTAACGGCCTGTACTTTATCTTCCGGTAATAGACCCGCTTTGAATTCTAGACCCAATTCACTGGCAATAGCTGCCGCCGCTCGCGGGTTATCACCCGTCAGGATCACCCCTTTCACACCAATCTGATTAAGCTCGCTGATGGCGCTACGGGCATCGTCGCGCAGCGTGTCCTGTAGGGCCAGCACGCCGAGAACGGCATCGTTACGCAGCACCAGCACCACCGTTTGACCCGCGCTTTCCAGCTCGCTTATCTGCCCGGCAAAAGCATCGGCAGGTTGCTTACCGGCGGCGCAAATCAGCACGCGTTCGCCGTTGACCAGTGCTTCAATGCCAGAGCCAACCAGCGCCCGCTGATCTTTTGCGACAGGGATAGTCAGTTCGCGCGTTTGGGCTTCCCGAACAATCGCCTGCGCCAGCGGGTGCGTCGCGCCTTGCTCTACTGCTGCCGCCAGCGCCAGCAGTTCTGCCTCGCCAATACCGCTTGCCGGGTGAATCGCCGTGACGCGCGGTTTACCGACGGTCAGGGTGCCGGTTTTATCAAACGCGACCTGCGTTACCCTACCCAACTGCTCCAGCGCGGCCCCGCCTTTGATTAACGCGCCACGACGTGCCGCGGCGGCAAGGCCAGAGGTAATGGCGGCGGGTGTGGAAATCACCAGCGCACATGGGCAGCCAATCAGCAGCAGCGTCAGCCCTTTATAAATCCACTCCTGCCAGGATGCGGCAAACAGCAGCGGTGGTACAAGGGTGACCAACAACGCAACCGCCATAATGGCTGGGGTGTAAATCCGGCTGAAACGGTCAATAAAGCGCTCAATGGGGGCGCGGCGTTCTTCCGCTTCTTCAATCAATTTCAGAATACGGTCAATGGCGCTGGCACCCGGTTCGGAGAGTACTTCCAGCGTTACCAGACGGTCCACGCTGGTGGCGCCCGCCGGGACTTTCTCGCCGGTGGCGCGCTCAACCGGTATCGATTCGCCGGTCAGGGCGCTTTCATCAAAGCTGGCAAATCCGGAGACCAGCTTGCCATCGGCAGGTAAACGCCCACCCGCGGCAACCTCGATAACATCGCCTGGCTGGAGAGTATTGATAGCAACCTCTTCGCGCTCGCCGTTACGCAGGCGCGTGGCGGTTTCCGGCTTGAGCGCCATCAGTGCGCTGACCCCTTTACGGGCGCGGCTGGCGGCCCATCCTTCCAGGCGTTCGCCAATTAAAAACAGCAGCAGCACCATGGCGGCTTCTGCCGTCGCGCCGATAAACAGTGCGCCAATGGCGGCCACGCTCATCAACGTTTCAATGGCAAAGTAGCTGCCGGTTTTCATCAGACGCAGGGCCTGACGGGCAATGGGATACAGACCTACCAGCGTGGTGGCGATAAATACTATCTGGCCAAAGGGGTGATTGAACTGCTCCAGCCCCCAGCTAATCGCCATCATGATAATCAGCGAAATCAGCGGCAGGTTCTCTTTAAACCGCGACTCGGGGGCGGCGTCTGGCGCTTGCTCATCGCGCAGGGTATAGCCTGCCTTTTGCACTGCGCTTTCAACTTGCAGGCGGATATCGGAACCCGCATCGACTACCAGTTTTTCGGTGGCGAACAGAACCTGGACCTGGTTGACGCCGTTGACCTGGCGGACCGCATTCTCCACTTTTCGGGCGCAGGCTGCACAGTCCATGCCTGCCACTTTCCAGGAGTAGCGGGTACCCATTACGGTACCGGATACGGGTGGTGGGGTGGAGCAACTTCCTTCGCAGCAGCAGTCGTCAGCCTTTTGTGGCGCAGGCGCTAGCTTGAAAGAAGAAAATTGTGGGGCTTTTTTGCCACTGGAATCGGGTGTCGACATGGCATCCTCCGGTTGATAATCATTTCATATTAACCGGAGGATACACTCTGGAGTCGACTCCAGAGTCAAGCGTTTTAAAGATACAACGAACGAACAATCAGGAAATGTCCGGCGAAGTAGCAGGCGGCAGCAATTGCGTTATCGGCGCGGAAGCGGCGACGGTAATGGCTACCCAGCCAGACAATGTTGCCGATGAACAGGAGTGATGCGCCCATAAAAGCCGACAGCGCCGGAGCGGTCGGGCGGAAGAACCACAGCTCACCAGCCATCCAGACCATCATCAGCGTGATACCAATAAAGGTACAGATAGCGATGCGTAGCTCTTCCAGACGCGTCCAGATCACGGCAATCAGCAACGCCCCCAGCACCACCAGCACCAACGGCAAAGGCCAGAAGAACGACAGCGTCATTTGGCTGGCGAAGTAAATGGTATACAGCAGATGCGACAGGAAGAATGCCCCCACGGCATACAAAAGGCGTTGGCGCGGTAACAGCGTCAGCGCATCGCCCAGCAGCGAGGCAAGCAGGCCAGCCAACACCAGATAGCTGACAGCATTAAACATTGGCGCCTGCCAGGCCAGCAGCGCCAGCAGGAGTAACGTTAGGGGTTTAAAGACCCAGCGTTGCCAGGCGGGCCCACGATAGGAAGCATCCACGAACAACCATGCGGAAAGGCAGACAGCGATAAACGACCAAAGCATCTTAGTTCCTTGAATTCGTTATTTTTTCGTAAGCGGGGTGCTCACGGCTCTACTGTTCAGTGTAGAGGTCGACACTGCCAGATGACAACACCATAACAGGCAATGTATGCTTATTTCCGCATTTTCTGATGGGTTAATAATATGAGCAAACCACCACTTTTTTTCATTGTTATCATTGTCTTAATCGTTGTTGCTGCGTCGTTTCGCTTCGTTCAGCAGCGGCGTGAAAAAGCCGATAATGATACTGCGCCGTTAGTGCAAAAGCAGGTGGTGGTGAGTAACAAACGGGAAAAACCGCTTAACGATCGGCGATCCCGCCAGCAGGAAGTGAGCCCGGCGGGGACCAGCATCCGCTATGAAGTCAGTTTTAAGCCACAAAGTGGCGGCTTCGAGCAGACGTTTCGTCTGGATACCCAGCAGTACCATGCGTTAACGGTCGGGGATAAGGGAACGCTGAGTTACAAAGGTTCGCGTTTTGTTGATTTTACAGTGAACGCTAAGGTTTCATCTGACTGATGCCGGATTGCGGCTTACGCTTTGTCCGGCCTGGAGATTTTGTCGCCCCGGCCTGCTAAGCGCCGCCGGGCGAAAAGATCACAGTTACTTTTTCAACTGATCTTTAATCTTCTTCTGCCAAACCAGTAACTCAAAGACGCCGAACAGAAAAATACGGATTTTCTCTCCGCGGGTCATCTGCGGGCCATCTTTAGGCATGGTGCTTTTTAACAGCGCCAGTTGCATGCCGTGCATCAGCACCATAAAAATCAGTGCGACGTTAACGAAGATGTTAAGCGGGCGTGGAAAGGGTTGGAAAATATTGAGTAGTAAAAATGCCCAGACGCACAACATCAGCAGGCGTCCCAGGTTAATCAGCATCGTGTTCTCCTCGTGCTTCACGTTGGTAAAGGCGATAGGCGACCTGTCCGGCGACTTTTTCGCGGTACAGCGACCAGTTCACCGGAACCGGCGGCAAACCGTTTTCTACTTCGCTTTCAACGTAAATATACGCTTCATTTGCCAGCCAGCCATGAATTTCCAGAAGAGTTAATGTTTCTTCCAGTAATCCTTTGCGAAACGGCGGGTCAACAAACACCACGTTATGCGGCGTACCCGTCTGGGCCAAAAATGTCAGGGTATTGGTGTTGACGACCCGGGCATGGGGGGCTTTCAGCGTGGCGAGATTGTTTTGTAGCTGCTGTGATACCGCGCGATCCATTTCCAGAAGCGTCGCATTTGCCGCATAGCGAGAGAGGGCTTCCAGCCCCAGCGCGCCGCTGCCGGCGAAGCAGTCCAGGCAGTGAGCATCGACCATTACCGGGGCCAGCCAGTTAAATAAGGTTTCGCGTACGCGGTCGGTGGTTGGGCGCAGACCGGGACTATCCGGAACCGGGAGTTTACGGCCACGCCATTGACCGCCAATAATGCGGATCTGGCCGCTACCAGAGTGATTCGGTTTTTTCATTTCAATTATTGCTCAATCCGCTGCTGACGTGTCATTCCAGGCGGTGATGTGAGTTAAGTTAACCCGTCGCCTTTCAAGTTACCTCTTCGTTGGCTGCACTTACTCACCCGAATCACTTACTAAAAGTAAGCTCATCGGGATTCGTGCGCTTGCCACCTTGACGTAACTCGAAATTCATTGGGTATAAGTGATAGACTATTTCATCATTTTTTTAGCTGCTATGTACATAGCGTTGACGCTGTGCCATGAAGCAACAGCGGGGGAGTGTAGTCGCAAATGGCGAAAGAGAAAAAACGTGGCTTTTTTTCCTGGCTGGGCTTTGGTCAAAAAGAGCAGACACCGGAAAACGAGACAGAATTAAAAAACGAAGAACAACAACCGGTTGCTGAAGAAACTACCGTCGTTGACGAACAGCCGCGCGCCGAGGAAACCCGTAGCGAGGCGGAAACGGAAGCTTTTGCAGCTGAAGTTGTTGAAGTGACTGAACAGGTTGCGGAAATCGAAAAACTGCAGCCGGAAGCAGAACCTGTTGCCGAACAATCGCAGCCGGAGATTGAGCGGGTTGCTGAACCCGCTGCTGAACCCGTAGTGGAAACGCCAGCGGCGACGGTTATCGAACGCGAAGAATTGCCGCTGCCGGAAGAGGTGAAAACCGAAGAGGTTTCTGCCGAAGAGTGGCAGGCCGAAGCGGAAACCGTGGAAATCGTTGAGGCGGTTGAAGAGGAAGCCGAAAACGAACCGCACCTGACTGATGAAGAGTTGGAAGCGCAGGCGCTGGCTGCTGAGGCTGCTGAAGAAGCCGTGATGGTGGTGCCGGTAGAAGAACCTGCCGTAGAAGCACCGACAGAAGAAGAGGGAGTCCAGGAGCAGGAAAAACCAACGAAAGAAGGTTTCTTTGCGCGTCTGAAACGCAGCCTCCTGAAAACAAAAGAAAACCTTGGTTCCGGATTTATCAGTCTGTTCCGTGGTAAAAAGATCGACGATGATCTGTTTGAAGAGCTGGAAGAGCAACTGCTGATCGCCGACGTGGGCGTAGAAACGACCCGCAAGATTATTGCGAATCTGACGGAAGGTGCCAGCCGTAAGCAGCTCAAAGACGCGGAAGCGCTGTACGGCCTGCTGAAAGAAGAGATGGGCGAGATTCTGGCGAAGGTGGAAGAACCGCTGAATGTTGATGGCAAGACGCCGTTTGTTATCTTAATGGTTGGCGTCAACGGCGTGGGTAAAACCACCACTATCGGAAAGCTGGCGCGTCAGTTTGAGCAGCAGGGTAAATCGGTGATGCTGGCGGCGGGCGATACCTTCCGTGCGGCGGCGGTAGAGCAGTTGCAGGTCTGGGGTCAGCGTAACAACATCCCGGTGATTGCTCAGCATACCGGCGCGGATTCCGCGTCCGTCATCTTTGATGCTATCCAGGCGGCGAAGGCGCGTAATGTAGATGTGCTGATCGCTGATACCGCAGGGCGTTTGCAGAACAAATCGCACCTGATGGAAGAATTGAAAAAAATCGTTCGCGTCATGAAGAAGCTCGACGAAGATGCGCCGCATGAAGTTATGCTGACTATCGACGCCAGCACCGGGCAGAATGCGATAAGCCAGGCCAAACTGTTCCATGAAGCCGTGGGCTTAACCGGTATCACCCTGACTAAGCTGGACGGTACGGCGAAAGGCGGGGTCATCTTCTCGGTTGCCGATCAGTTTGGCATCCCTATCCGCTATATCGGTGTGGGCGAACGTATCGAGGATTTACGTCCGTTTAAGGCGGACGATTTTATAGAGGCACTTTTTGCCCGAGAGGATTAACAATGATTCGCTTTGAACATGTCAGCAAGGCCTATCTCGGTGGGAGACAAGCGCTGCAGGGAGTTACCTTCCATATGCAGCCTGGCGAGATGGCATTTCTGACCGGCCACTCTGGCGCGGGGAAAAGTACCCTGCTGAAGCTGATTTGTGGAATTGAACGGCCCAGCGCCGGGAAAATCTACTTCAGCGGGCATGACATCAGCCGTTTGAAAAACCGTGAAGTGCCGTTTCTGCGTCGTCAGATTGGCATGATTTTTCAGGATCACCACCTGTTGATGGACAGAACCGTGTTTGACAACGTGGCAATCCCGCTGATCATCGCGGGCGCCAGCGGGGACGATATTCGTCGTCGCGTGTCAGCGGCGCTGGATAAGGTCGGACTGTTGGACAAAGCGAAAAACTTCCCTATTCAGCTCTCCGGCGGTGAACAACAGCGCGTGGGCATCGCCCGTGCGGTAGTGAATAAACCTGCGGTATTGCTGGCGGATGAACCAACAGGGAACCTGGATGACGCGTTGTCGGAAGGGATCCTTCGCCTGTTTGAAGAGTTTAACCGCGTCGGGGTCACGGTATTAATGGCCACGCACGATATTGGCCTGATCTCCCGTCGCTCCTATCGCCAAATGGTTCTGAGCGATGGACATCTGCATGGAGGCCTGGCCCATGAATAGACGTGACGCTATTAATCAAATCAAACAGTTCGGTGGCCGACTGGATCGCTTCCGTAAATCGGGCGGCGCGCCGGGAGATGGCGGTCGTAACGCGCCAAAGCGGGCGAAAGCCGCGCCAAAGCCGAACTCGCGTAAAACCAATGTCTTTAACGAGCAGGTACGCTACGCGTTCCAGGGCGCGTTACAGGACCTGAAAAGCAAGCCTTTGGCGACGTTCCTGACGGTGATGGTTATTGCCATCTCCCTGACGCTGCCAAGCGTATGCTACATGGTTTATAAGAACGTCGACCATGCGGCAAGCCAGTATTATCCTTCTCCGCAGATCACCGTTTACCTGCAAAAAACGCTGGATGATGATGCAGCGGCGCGGGTGGTTGGTCAGTTGCAGGCCGAGCAGGGCGTGGAGAAAGTGAATTACCTTTCCCGCGATGACGCGCTGGGCGAATTCCGTAACTGGTCCGGCTTTGGCGGCGCGCTGGATATGCTGGAAGAGAACCCGCTACCGGCCGTGGCGGTAGTTATCCCGAAACTGGACTTCCAGGGCACGGAGTCGCTGAACACGCTGCGCGACCGTATCGCACAAATCAACGGTATTGATGAAGTGCGCATGGATGACAGCTGGTTTGCCCGTCTGGCGGCGCTGACGGGCCTTGTCGGACGCGTCTCCGCGATGATTGGCGTGCTGATGGTAGCGGCGGTCTTCCTCGTCATCGGTAACAGTGTGCGGCTGAGTATTTTTGCGCGTCGCGATACCATTAACGTGCAGAAACTGATTGGCGCGACGGATGGGTTTATCCTGCGTCCGTTCCTCTACGGCGGTGCGCTGCTCGGTTTTTCCGGCGCATTTCTTTCACTGATTTTGTCAGAAATTTTGGTGATGCGCCTCTCGTCAGCGGTTACTGAGGTGGCGCAGGTTTTTGGAACTAAGTTTGATATCAACGGCTTATCATTCGACGAATGCCTGTTATTACTGCTGGTGTGCTCGATGATTGGCTGGGTGGCAGCCTGGCTTGCCACGGTTCAACATTTACGCCACTTTACCCCCGATTAAAAAATCTCTGGTATAATCTTTCCCTGCACTGAGTAGTTCGCTCTGCAGGGAAAGAGTCCCTGTTATCTCTTCCCAGCGTATTCATTGTGATGTCACATTTTGTGCGTAATCTATACACATTACGACATGGAACTTGTGGATAAAATCACTGTCTGATAAAAGATTGAATGATATTCTCGTTGCTCATAAGCTCTGGCATGGTTGTTGCTATTGGTTTTAGCCAACGCGTCAGATGAAAAGATTGAGAGGATTTGAATGACCAAAGAAATGCAAAATTTAGCTTTAGCCCCTGTTGGTAACCTGGAATCTTACATCCGGGCTGCGAACGCGTGGCCGATGTTGTCGGCTGACGAGGAGCGGCTACTTGCTGAAAAGCTGCATTACCAGGGCGATCTGGAAGCAGCTAAAACGCTGATCCTGTCTCACCTGCGCTTTGTTGTTCATGTTGCTCGTAATTATGCGGGCTATGGCCTGCCGCAGGCGGATCTGATTCAGGAAGGTAATATCGGCCTGATGAAAGCCGTGCGCCGTTTCAACCCGGAAGTGGGTGTGCGCCTGGTTTCTTTCGCCGTGCACTGGATCAAAGCTGAGATCCACGAATACGTTCTGCGTAACTGGCGTATCGTAAAAGTCGCGACCACCAAAGCGCAGCGTAAGCTGTTCTTTAACCTGCGTAAAACCAAGCAGCGTCTGGGCTGGTTCAATCAGGACGAAGTTGAAATGGTTGCTCGTGAGCTGGGTGTTTCCAGCAAAGACGTGCGCGAAATGGAATCCCGTATGGCGGCGCAGGACATGACGTTTGACATGTCTTCAGACGACGAGTCTGACAGCCAGCCGATGGCGCCGGTTCTGTATCTGCAGGATAAATCATCTAACTTTGCCGACGGCATTGAAGAAGATAACTGGGAAGATCAGGCCGCGAACAAACTGACCCACGCAATGGAGGGTCTGGACGAGCGTAGCCAGGACATCATTCGCGCCCGTTGGCTGGACGAAGACAACAAGTCGACGTTGCAGGAACTGGCCGATCGCTACGGCGTCTCTGCTGAACGTGTTCGTCAGCTTGAAAAGAACGCCATGAAAAAACTGCGTGCGGCGATCGAAGCGTAATCTTCCGCCGACCTGGAAATGCTGATAAACCCTGGATGAAAATCCGGGGTTTTTTATGTCTCATTGATACTTCAAACTGCTATCACGCTTTCCTCTGCCTGGTTTGCTTTTGCCTCTCTGGTGTTGTGGGGTGGGGGGCCGAAGTGATTGATGCCCCTGCGCCTGACAAGGTGACATGTTTGCCCGGTTTCTGGGCAAACATGTCACCTTAATGCAGCCGAATACTGTCGGTATAACTTATTGTGGCAGGAGATTATAGGCTGCCAGCATCTCTTTGATATCCTGAGTGATGATTTCATTCGGCATATGTATTGGTCTTCTGGTAATGCCTGCGGTGATCCCCATTAAGTTAAGAGCCTCTTTCATTACTGCAGGTGCGGTCATTTTCTTAATGTTCATACGCAGCGCATCGATCTTATTACGCTCTTCCTGTGCTTGATCCAACTGCCCCGCGATAAAGTAGTTATACAAATCTACTTCAATCTTCGGTAAAACATTTGATGTGGCTGCGACGCTGGCAACTGAACCTTCTTTAAATGCATCAAGCATCAGCGAATCTGAACCGTTCAATACTTTAAAATTTTTGTGTTTTGAAATCTCAAGGTACTGTTTTTGTACTTCAAATTTGCCACTGCTATCTTTGATTGCCACGATATTATCGATATCAGCCAGGCGATTCGCTGTTTCGTATTCAATACTTAGGCCCGTTTGCCCTGGGAGATTGTATAGAATAATAGGTGCTGCTGTGCTGGCCGCAATATCATAGTAATGTTTATATAAATCTTCCTGATTAGGCACCAGATAGTAGGGGGTTACAACTGAAATGTAATCTGCGCCAGCATCAACGAGTCGTTGAGTCAGAGCAATAGTTTGCTGTGTGCTACAGCAACCGGCACCGGCGCAAATAGTTACGTCATCACCCACTTCATCAACAACTGCTTTGGTGAGTTCTACTTTTTCATCATCTGATAACAGATGAAATTCACCGTTGGTGCCACAAATAAATAATCCATGAACACCATTATTGACTAACCAGCGAGCCATCTTTCTTGCTGCCGGGATATCCATTTTTTCCGTTTCATCAAAAGGTGTCACCATCGCAGTAATAATTCCCTTAAGTTCTTTCATTATCTTTTCTCCAGTTCGTTGGTAACATTTTTAATCGAGATTTGAATTGTGTTAAGATCTGCTTCCTGAGTAAACGAAGCCGCATGTGGCGTGATCGAGTAATTCATGAGTTGTTTTGTTACTTCTTTTCGTTCTTTAAGTTCAATATCTTCACTAGCAAAAGAAATTTTATGAGTAATTAAAGCATTGTATAAACTATCTTCATCAATCAAACCGCCTCGTGCAGTATTTATTAAAATTGCGGAAGGCTTCATTTTTTCGAATGCGTGCTGATCAATCATGTGCCTGGTGCTATCTAATAAAGGCAAATGAAGCGAGATAACATCACTGAGCTGATACACCTCATCTAACTCTTTAAAGTTTATATACGGAAAAATCTGACTCTGATTGATATAAGGGTCGTATGCAATGATCTCCATACCCATAGCGTTAGCGATGTGGGCTACATGTTTGCCAATAGCACCAAGGCCAATCAGCCCTAATGTCTTTTTATGTAACTCAGTACCCACCAATCTTACATCATTACTACATTTAGCCTGTTGTTCGATTTCAACATACTTTCTGGCACTGGATAGCATCATTAGAATAGCCATTTCTGCTACCGATACAGAATTGGCGTTGAGTGCTTTATGCACCACAATATTTCTGCTGTTCGCATACTCAACGTTTATATTATCTAAACCAACACCATATTTTGAGATTACTTTTAGTTTTTTTGCACAATCTATAACGTCTTGATCTAAAGGGTCGTTGCCTGTAATAATAGCATCGGCATCTTTAATTTTTACCATCAACTCTTCTTTACTAAAACGTCCGCCGCTCGTATTACATTCGACGATATAACCTGCTGCCTGTAATTCATCCAGATATTTTTGCCCCTTACTAAGAAAGGGCCTTGGCGTTATAAGTATTTTTTTCATATTACAATAAACCGAAGAATGAAAAAATAAGGCTTAAAGAGAGGATTGCTACCAGTATTCGTAGGAAATGCGGTCCACACTTCTGGATGTATATATAAATACCGAGAACCGCAACCAGGGGGAGTAAGTTAGGCACAATTTTATCTAACATGTCCTGCAGGACAATAGTATTCCCCCCACCAGTAGTAATATGTAGTGGTGTCTTAATCTTTACATAAGTGGCAGAAAGTGCCCCCATCATCAACAGGCCGAACATACCTGCGCCTTCAATAATTTTATGGATACTGCCAGAGTGGAGTATCTCTAAAATTGACTCTTTCCCCTTTTTATAGCCAATATTAAGTGCAAATCGGCTAGCGAAGAACATATAGACAACTTGATATATCAATGGCAGTAATGCGGCTAATACGTACCCTTGCAATACAAAAGGAATACATACCCCAATAACAATAGGTCGCAATGTGCCAAAATCTAACGTATCCCCGATACCTGAGACTGGACCCATTAGCCCCGTTTTTAAACTGGTCACTAATTGGGTTGTGGCTGTTCGCTGTTCTTCAGGTTCCTGGGATGCTTTTTCTTCTAGTGCGATAGTGATGCCGTTTACCACTGAGCCCCAGTTAGCTTGTGTGTTAAACATCGTCAAATGGCGCTGTAACGCTTTTGAAAGATCCCTCTCATTTGGGTATAGCTTAGCTAAAATCCCTGTCATTGAATTACAAAAGGCTAGAGCCTGTAACCGTTCAAAATTTAATGATGTTTCCGAGAAAGCATGCCATTTTAACCAGACAATCTGCACATCTCTATTCGTAATTGGTGAGCTTTCGGCTTCCTTTAAGTCGATATTATTAGCCATTTTGTGTTCCTTTCGCAGTTTTTGATTGCATGTATAAGAGAACAGCACATAAACCAAAAATGGATATCCCTATGGTGTTTAGCCCTGAATATGTGACCAAGAAGAAACCAATGATGAATAACGGGATGTATTGTTTTTTCCCGATCACAATGATAGTGATAGCAAAACCTAATGCTGGAAGAATATTACCAGCGATAGCTAAGCCGTTGGTGGTCCAGGAGGGTAACAGTTTGACAAATGAGGCAATAGCATCTGGGCCATACAAACAGGCAACGAAAACAGGAACGAAGCGCATAGGGAAGGCCAACAGAATAGGATAGATAGTTGCTACCCGCTGAATCCCTTTGATATCTGCTTTTTCGGCATAGCGATCGGCCATATGAACAAATGTGGTATTAACCGTTTTACGAACGTTTTCGAGGACAACCCCTAATAAACCTATTGGGATTGCCAACGAAATAGCTATTTCAGGTTTTATCCCCGCAGTAAGAGCAATAGGTATAGCGATGCAGGAGGCCAATCCCTCATCTGCTGGCGGGTTCCCACCAGGAGCAATACTACCTATATAGATCATCTGTAATGTCGCACCGACTGATAATGCAGTCGGCATATCATCAAAGATAATTCCCATAATGGGGGCAATAGATAACGGCATGCGCATGATTGAAAAGCCATACCATACCTTCGCTTGTGAAATCCAATAAACTAAACCAATCAATATTGCTGTAGAAACGCCCATAAGTTCCTCTCCTTTTTAAGGTAACTTATTCTTTATTTTTTGCAGACTGGCTGGTTCTTCTTCTGGGATAGTCTGGAAATAAACTTTAATATTCCTGTCTTCTATTACTTGTAGTTTTTCTGCATCTTCTTTATTTATTGATATCTGATTAAAGACGATTTTTCTGCCAGGGATGTTTTCTATGCCACCTACTTGCAACTCTTCAAGTTCTAATCCACCCTGAATAGTCTTTAATGCTGAATCAATAGATTTGAAAAGGATTAAAAGTTTGCCAGTATAGAAATTTTTCTCATTCCAGCGGGTTGTCGTTTCCTCAATGGATGTCATGATTACTTCGATGCCGCTGGGGGCCGCCATTTTATAAACTTCGGCTAAAAAAGGATCATTATATAATTCGTCATCAATAACTATTATTTTATCGGCGTTGCTCCTTTTCAGCCATTTGGTGATAACCTGTCCATGAATTAGGCGATAATCAATGCGGGCATGTACTATACTCATATTCTATTATCCTTTATTAAATTGATAACTTTGAACCATATCTTTACCGGCATCATGAATACATTGAACATATTCTTCGATGGTGATTTCTTTATCGGAGTCTTGTAACATATTCGCTTCAAGCAGCATGGCAAGGTTTACGCCGCTAATACAATGAATAGGGTATTCTCTGGAGAGAACCGTCGCTACATTTGATGGTGTTCCACCATATATATCGGTAAGAATAACGGTTTTAATATTAGGTCTGAGTATTTTCCTTGTTTGCTCCATTAACGTTTCTGGTGACATCCCGATGATCAGAGAAATAGCCGTTGTATTTTTCGTTTTGCCAACAATCATTTCACTACTGTTTAATAACTCTTTACCTGCGTCACCATGTGTTAATATGATGATATCATAGAGATTCAATGGTTATCTTCCTTATATATATAATCCATATGTTTGATTTATATTTTGTATGTAACAGACTCCATTCTTGAGAGTGGTTTCTGTTCTTTGAATATATATTGTTTTATGGATTTTTAAACGTTACCAAGATCACATATTGAATGTATTGACTAATATGGCTATTTCTAGCGGATGCATATAACGCATAACAAAATAATATAATATTTGGCTTTTATAAATAATACTGTCATTTATATATATTCAACAATGCATCTTAATTAAGATTATATTTTATATCGATGATATAAGGTCATATTATGGAGATGAAATTGATATTTATAGTTTTGTCACCTATATGTTATGTCATCGCAAAAATTCACGTTTCAAATCCATAAAAATGGGGTATGTTTTAGCAGAGTATGCTGAAAATGCACGGTCAGCATGCCTAAATATCAATGTCTTATACTTGGTGTGACGCCAATATCAGAATAATGTGCTAAATAACAACATCACAACAAATGCAACAACCATAACAATGAGGAACCTCAGGATGAAAATGAAGGGTAAAGCGTTACTGGCAGGATGTATTGCACTCGCATTCAGCAACATGGCATTAGCAGAAGATATAAAAATTGCTGTTGTGGGGGCGATGTCTGGCCCGGTAGCGCAGTATGGCGATCAGGAATTTACCGGCGCAGAGCAGGCAATTGCGGATATCAACGCCAAGGGCGGCGTGAAAGGTGACAAACTGGTCATGGTGAAATATGACGATGCCTGTGACCCGAAACAAGCGGTAGCGGTTGCGAACAAAGTGGTCAACGACGGGATTAAATACGTTATCGGTCACCTGTGCTCTTCTTCCACTCAGCCTGCGTCAGACATCTATGAAGACGAAGGCATTCTGATGATCACCCCAGCGGCAACGGCGCCGGAGTTGACCGCGCGCGGCTATAGCCTGGTGATGCGTACCACTGGTCTGGATTCCGATCAGGGCCCAACGGCCGCCAAATATATCGTTGAAAAAGTGAAGCCGCAGCGCATCGCGATTATTCATGATAAGCAGCAGTACGGTGAAGGTCTGGCCCGCGCGGTGCAGGATGGCCTGAAAAAGGGTAACGCCAACGTGGTGTTCTTTGACGGGATCACCGCCGGGGAAAAAGATTTCTCTACGCTGGTAGCGCGTTTGAAGAAAGAGAATATCGATTTCGTTTACTACGGCGGTTACCACCCGGAAATGGGGCAAATCCTGCGCCAGGCACGCGCCGCGGGTCTGAAAACCCAGTTTATGGGGCCAGAAGGTGTAGCGAACGTGTCGCTGTCTAACATCGCCGGTGAATCTGCAGAAGGCTTACTGGTAACGAAACCGAAGAACTACGACCAGGTTCCGGCGAACAAACCCATCGTAGATGCTATCAAAGCCAAGAAACAGGATCCGAGCGGCGCATTCGTATGGACCACCTACGCCGCGCTGCAATCTTTGCAGGCCGGTCTGAACCAGTCTGAAGATCCGGCTGAAATTGCCAAGTATCTGAAAGCAAACTCGGTGGAAACCGTGATGGGGCCGCTGTCATGGGATGCGAAGGGCGACCTGAAAGGCTTCGAATTCGGCGTGTTTGACTGGCATGCAAACGGGACGGCGACAGACGCCAAGTGATTTTCCCGGCGCCTTTCGTGCCGCAGGTGTGTTGGCTGCGTTATTCAACCCCGGTCACTTACTTATGTAAGCTCCGGGGATTTTATAACTTGCCGCCTGCCTGCAACACAAAATTCTTGGGAAAATACTCGTAATACAATTGGTTGGGGGCGGTTTTCTACCGTTTCTCCCAGCCATTCTCCTGGGCCGTAAACCCTAACACCTGCATAAATGCGGCCATCACGCTGCGGTCTTCAACGCCGACGTCGGCCATCCACCACGAACTCACGTCAGGGTTTTCCCGGATCACTTCTTCGATCAAATACTGCCCGACGCCGCGACGGCGGGTGATATCGCGCACGCGCAATGAATCCAGTGCGCCTTGTGTGCCGCTCAGGGTTACCCGCACGGCGCCTAACAGACGCTCGTTAAAGCGTGCGGCGTAGATCCGGTGCGTTTCATCTACGCTTAATGATGAGGCGGAATATTCCGGCCAGATTTTGCCCAGATCAATCAGGTCCTGGTCGCTAAAGTTATCTAAACGAACGATGGTCAGCTTCATTAACAGCATGTCCAAATCACAAAAGATGGAATCAGTGTACCGAAATAATTCGCCCGGATGCTTTCTCTTTTTAATGCGATTAACCAGGTTAATAGTTTTGTAACAACGACAATGACAGATTGAAACAGTAGAGATTGAAAAACAGGCAGGATAATACCCTGGAATGCAGCATTTTATTCCGCTCTTTGTGCCGTTATTTTATGCTGACAAATGCACTTTTTTTTGTTTATCTATAGTGAAAAGCAGAATATTATCTTTTCTTAATCGACTGAAAAATAGAGATTTTAGCCGTAATTTGCTTAAAAAACTGCGCTAAACCATTAACGAGACTGGTAAAAATAGTACAGTTCAAAAAAAGCACAGTCTGCTTTTTAACCACATAAATACAAAATATATACATCATCACGAATGGGGATTCAGGAAAATGAAACGGAATGCGAAAACAATCATCGCAGGGGTGATAGCACTGGCAATGTCACACGCGGTCATGGCGGAGGATATCAAGGTCGCTGTTGTCGGGGCGATGTCAGGTCCGGTCGCGCAGTGGGGTGATATGGAGTTTAATGGCGCACGTCAGGCCATTAAAGATATCAATGCCAAAGGCGGGGTCAAAGGCGACAAACTGGTTGCCGTCGAATATGACGACGCCTGCGATCCGAAACAGGCCGTTGCGGTAGCGAACAAAATCGTCAATGACGGCATTCAGTACGTTATTGGTCATCTGTGCTCATCTTCCACGCAGCCCGCATCAGATATCTATGAAGACGAAGGCATTCTGATGATTTCCCCGGGCGCGACCAACCCGGAACTGACCCAGCGCGGTTACGCACACATTATGCGTACAGCGGGCCTGGACTCCTCTCAGGGGCCGACCGCCGCGAAATACATTCTGGAGAAGGTGAAGCCGCAACGCATCGCCATCATTCACGATAAACAGCAATACGGTGAAGGCCTGGCGCGTTCAGTGCAGGAGAGCCTGAAAGCGGGCAAAGCCAATATCGTCTTCTTTGACGGGATCACTGCCGGGGAAAAAGATTTTTCTGCGCTGATCGCCCGCCTGAAAAAAGAAAATATCGATTTTGTTTATTACGGCGGCTACTACCCGGAAATGGGACAAATGCTGCGCCAGGCACGCTCCGTCGGGCTGAATACCCAGTTTATGGGACCTGAGGGCGTGGGCAATGCGTCGCTGTCTAACATTGCCGGTGATGCCGCGGAAGGCATGCTGGTGACCATGCCAAAACGCTATGACCAGGATCCGGCGAATAAAGCTATCGTCGATGCGCTCAAAGCTGACAAGAAAGATCCAACCGGGCCGTACGTGTGGATCACTTATGCAGCCGTCCAGTCACTGGCGACAGCAATGGATCGCAGCGGTAGCAAAGAGCCGTTGGATCTGGTGAAAGATCTGAAAGCACACGGGGCTGACACCGTGATTGGGCCGCTGAAATGGGACGAAAAAGGCGATTTGAAGGGATTTGAGTTTGGTGTCTTCCAGTGGCACGCGGACGGATCATCGACCGTCGCGAAGTAATAGCTGAAGACGAGTTATCCCACCGCCCGTGCAAAACGGGCGGGTTAAGAAAGGTTACCTTATGTCCGAGCAGTTCCTCTATTTCTTGCAGCAGATGTTTAACGGCGTCACGCTGGGAAGCACCTACGCGCTGATCGCTATCGGTTACACGATGGTGTACGGCATTATCGGCATGATCAACTTCGCCCACGGCGAGGTGTATATGATCGGCAGCTATGTCTCCTTTATGATCATCGCTGCGCTAATGATGATGGGTATTGATTCCAGCTGGCTACTGGTCGCGGCGGGCTTTGTCGGCGCGATTGTGATTGCCAGCGCCTACGGCTGGAGCATTGAACGCGTAGCGTATCGGCCCGTGCGCAGCTCTAAGCGCCTGATCGCGCTGATTTCCGCTATCGGGATGTCCATCTTCCTGCAAAACTACGTCAGCCTGACGGAAGGTTCGCGCGATGTGGCGCTGCCCAGCCTGTTTAACGGCCAGTGGACCGTCGGCAGTAGCGAAAACTTCTCTGCTTCCATCACCACCATGCAGTTGGTTATCTGGATTGTAACCTTCCTGGCGATGCTGGCGCTGACGCTGTTTATCCGTTACTCCCGTATGGGCCGTGCCTGCCGTGCCTGCGCGGAAGACCTGAAAATGGCCAGCCTGCTCGGCATAAATACCGATCGCGTGATTGCGCTGACCTTTGTGATTGGCGCGGCAATGGCGGCGGTAGCGGGCGTACTGCTCGGCCAGTTCTACGGCGTAATTAACCCCTATATCGGCTTTATGGCCGGGATGAAAGCCTTTACCGCGGCGGTACTGGGCGGCATCGGCAGCATTCCTGGGGCGATGATCGGCGGCCTGATTCTGGGTGTTGCGGAAGCGCTCTCCTCTGCTTATCTGAGTACCGAATACAAAGACGTGGTTTCATTCGCGCTGCTGATTCTGGTGCTGCTGGTGATGCCGACCGGTATTCTGGGTCGCCCGGAGGTAGAGAAAGTATGAAACCGATGCATTTTGCAATGGCGCTGCTCTCTGCCGCTATGTTCTTCATCCTGGCGGGCGTCTTTATGGGCGTCCAGTTGGAGCTTGACGGCACCAAACTGGTGGTGGATACCGCCGCGGATATCCGCTGGCAGTGGGTGTTTATCGGCACTGGCGTGGTCTTTCTCTTCCAACTGTTGCGTCCAGCTTTCCAGAAGGGCCTGAAGAGCGTCTCCGGACCGAAGTTTATTCTGCCGGCGATTGATGGCTCCACCGTTAAACAGAAGCTGTTCCTGGTCGCGCTACTGGTGATTGCCGTGGCGTGGCCGTTTATGGTGTCGCGCGGTACGGTTGATATTGCCACGCTGACGATGATTTATATCATCCTCGGCCTCGGCTTAAACGTGGTGGTGGGACTTTCCGGTCTGCTGGTGCTGGGTTACGGCGGCTTCTATGCCATCGGAGCTTACACCTTCGCGCTGCTGAACCACTATTACGGACTCGGCTTCTGGACCTGTCTGCCGCTGGCGGGGCTAGTTTCCGCTGCTGCGGGCTTTATGCTCGGCTTCCCGGTACTGCGCCTGCGCGGTGACTATCTGGCGATTGTGACTTTAGGCTTCGGCGAAATCGTCCGTATCCTGCTGCTCAACAACACCGAAGTGACCGGTGGCCCGAACGGTATCAGCCAGATCCCGAAACCGACCTTTTTCGGTCTGGAGTTCAGCCGTACTGCCCGTGAAGGTGGCTGGGATACCTTCAGCAACTTCTTTAACGTGAAGTACGATCCCTCTGACCGCGTTATTTTCCTCTATCTGGTGGCGCTGCTGCTGGTGGTCTTCTCGCTGTTTGTCATCAACCGTCTGCTGCGTATGCCGTTGGGTCGTGCGTGGGAAGCGCTGCGCGAAGATGAAATAGCCTGTCGCTCGTTGGGCTTAAACCCTACGCGCATCAAGCTGACCGCCTTTACCATCAGCGCCGCGTTCGCCGGTTTTGCCGGTACGTTGTTTGCCGCGCGTCAGGGTTTTGTCAGCCCGGAATCCTTCACCTTTGCCGAGTCGGCCTTTGTGCTGGCGATTGTGGTACTGGGCGGGATGGGCTCACAGTTTGCAGTGATCCTCGCGGCCATCCTGCTGGTGGTGTCACGCGAGCTGATGCGTGATTTCAATGAATACAGCATGTTAATGCTGGGTGGTTTAATGGTACTGATGATGATCTGGCGTCCGCAGGGCTTGTTGCCGATGACCCGTCCGCAGTTGAAGCTGAAAAACGGGGAAGCAAAAGGAGAGCAGGCATGAGTCAGCCATTATTATCCGTCAACGGCCTGATGATGCGCTTCGGCGGTCTGCTGGCGGTAAACAACGTTGAACTGGAGCTGAGACCACAAGAGATCGTCTCGTTAATCGGGCCAAACGGCGCGGGAAAAACCACGGTCTTTAACTGCCTGACCGGTTTTTATAAGCCGACGGGTGGGACGATTAAGCTGCGCGACCAGCATCTGGAAGGGCTGCCGGGTCAGCAAATTGCGCGGATGGGTGTGGTGCGTACTTTCCAGCACGTGCGTCTGTTTCGCGAGATGACGGTGATTGAAAACCTGCTGGTGGCGCAACATCAGCAGCTGAAAACCGGCGTCTTCTCCGGCCTGTTGAAAACCCCGTCGTTCCGTCGCGCGCAGAGTGAAGCGTTGGATCGCGCCGCCACCTGGCTGGAGCGTATTGGTTTGCTGGAGCACGCCAACCGTCAGGCCAGTAACCTGGCCTACGGCGACCAGCGCCGTCTGGAGATTGCACGTTGCATGGTGACCCAGCCGGAAATCCTGATGCTCGACGAACCCGCCGCAGGCCTCAACCCGAAAGAGACCAAAGAGCTGGACGAGCTGATTGCTGAACTGCGTAACCATCACAACACCACCATTTTGTTGATTGAGCACGACATGAAGCTGGTGATGGGTATTTCCGACCGTATTTACGTGGTGAATCAGGGCACGCCGCTGGCGAACGGGACGCCGGAACAGATTCGTAACAACCCGGATGTGATCCGCGCCTATTTAGGTGAAGCATAATGGTGGTGACGCATAATATGGAAAAAGTCATGTTGTCCTTTGACAAAGTCAGCGCCCACTACGGCAAGATACAGGCGCTGCACGACGTCAGCTTGTATATCAATCAAGGTGAAATCGTGACGCTTATCGGCGCCAACGGCGCGGGAAAAACCACGCTGCTTGGTACGCTGTGCGGCGATCCGCGTGCGACAAGTGGGCGAATTGTCTTTGATGGTAAAGACATTACCGACTGGCAGACGGCGAAAATCATGCGCGAAGCGGTAGCGATTGTTCCGGAAGGGCGTCGCGTGTTTTCCCGCATGACGGTGGAAGAGAACCTGGCGATGGGCGGCTTCTTTGCCGAAAAGGACCAGTTTCAGGAACGCATCAAGTGGGTGTATGACTTGTTTCCCCGCCTGCATGAACGTCGAATTCAGCGTGCGGGCACGATGTCCGGCGGTGAACAGCAGATGCTGGCGATAGGTCGTGCGCTGATGAGTCAGCCGCGGCTGCTGCTGCTTGATGAGCCGTCGCTGGGTCTGGCGCCGATTATCATCCAGCAGATCTTCAACACCATTGAACAACTGCGCGAGCAGGGGATGACAATCTTCCTCGTCGAACAGAACGCTAACCAGGCCCTGAAGCTCGCCGATCGCGGCTACGTGCTGGAAAATGGTCATGTGGTGCTGGAAGACACCGGTGATGCGTTACTGGCTAACGAAGCAGTGCGCAGCGCGTATCTGGGCGGTTAACATTCTATGAATGGACAAGGGGGCCTGATATGGCCCCTTTTTATTGCTCTATGTTATTATTGAGAATAGTTATCAATAATAAAAGTGAACATGGAGAAAGGATGATACGTTCCGGTATCTGCATGATGATTGGCGGTTTGTTTTTGACGCTTTCATCAAATACCCTGGCCTTAACACCGCCAGCGTTCGACCCGCGCGACCCTTCAATCTGGGAAGAGAAACCGGACAACTCGTTAGCGCAGTCCAGCTCGCCCTGTGAAGTGTTCACCTCCTCTGTCTGCCCGGGCTGGGAAGATGAGAAATCGGATATTCAGCGCGAACGTGAGCGGCGGGAACAGCAGCGTTTACAGAATGAATATGAACGACGCTGGCGTAAAGATTAATGTTCTTTGCTGGCTGCAACAGATAACGTCATCCTGGCCGGGTAAGACATAGCGCTACCCGGCTTTGTTGTGCACCACCCCGCATTTTCCTGTCACTACGCTTTCACCGCCTTGCCATCTGTTTGTCGCCTTACTATCTTTTTTTTGTAATAAAAAAGTTATTTTTCTGTCATTCGAGCATGTCATGTTACCCCCGCGAGCATAAAACGCGTGATATCGCGCATCCGGCACAACAAGAGAGATAACCGATGATATCGTTACGACATACAGCTTTAGGACTGGCACTTAGCCTGGCGTTTGCAGGTCAGGCTCTGGCCGTCACCACTATCCCGTTCTGGCATTCAATGGAAGGTGAACTGGGTAAAGAAGTTGATTCACTGGCGCAACGTTTTAATGCCGCCAATCCCGACTACAAAATTGTTCCGCAGTACAAAGGCAACTACGAGCAGAGCCTGAGCGCAGGTATTGCGGCTTTCCGTACCGGAAACGCACCTGCGCTACTGCAGGTTTATGAAGTGGGCACGGCAACGATGATGGCCTCGAAAGCCATTAAACCGGTCTATGAAGTATTCAAAGAGGCTGGTATTAACTTCGATGAGTCTCAGTTCGTACCAACGGTTTCCGGTTATTACACCGACTCTAAAAGCGGACACTTACTCTCCCAGCCGTTTAACAGCTCCACGCCGGTGCTGTACTACAACAAAGATGCCTTCAAAAAAGCCGGTTTAGACCCTGAGCAGCCGCCAAAAACCTGGCAGGATCTGGCGGAATACACCGCGAAGCTGAAAGCAGCAGGCATGAAGTGCGGTTACGCCAGCGGCTGGCAGGGATGGATTCAGATTGAAAACTTCAGCGCCTGGAATGGTCTGCCGGTGGCTACCAAAAACAACGGCTTTGACGGTACTGACGCGGTGCTGGAATTCAATAAACCGGAACAGGTGAAACATATCGCCCTGCTGGAAGAGTTGAACAAAAAAGGAGATTTCAGCTACTTCGGGCGTAAAGACGAGTCTACCGAGAAGTTCTATAACGGGGATTGTGCCATTACCACCGCCTCTTCCGGTTCTCTGGCTGACATCCGCCACTACGCCAAATTCAACTATGGCGTCGGCATGATGCCGTACGATGCCGATGTGAAGGGCGCGCCGCAGAACGCGATTATCGGGGGAGCCAGCCTGTGGGTGATGCAGGGTAAAGACAAAGCAACCTACGAAGGCGTGGCGCAGTTCCTCAACTTCCTGGCGAAGCCTGAAATTGCTGCCGAATGGCACCAGAAGACCGGCTACCTACCCATTACCACCGCCGCGTACGACTTGACCCGCGAGCAGGGCTTCTATGATAAGAACCCTGGGGCTGATATCGCCACCCGCCAGATGCTGAACAAGCCACCGTTGCCGTTCACCAAAGGGCTGCGTCTGGGCAACATGCCGCAGATCCGCACCATCGTAGATGAAGAACTGGAAAGCGTCTGGACCGGGAAGAAAACCCCGCAGCAGGCGCTGGATGCTGCCGTTGAGCGTGGCAATCAGTTACTGCGCCGCTTTGAGCAATCGACTAAATCGTAATGTGAAATGCCGGGTGGCGGCTGCGACTTACCCGGCCTACAAATGCGTGTAGTTTGTAGGCCGGATACGGTGTTTGCACCGCAATCTGGCACCTTCCAGGAAAAGAACCTACATGTCTTCATCCCGTCCGGTGTTCCGCTCGCGCTGGCTTCCCTATTTGCTGGTGGCCCCGCAGCTGGTTATCACCGTTATTTTCTTTATCTGGCCCGCCGGTGAAGCGCTGTGGTACTCACTACAATCCGTTGATCCGTTTGGTCTTTCTAGCCAGTTTGTCGGACTGGAAAACTTTATCGCGCTGTTTCATGACCCGTACTACCTTGATTCATTCTGGACCACCATTAAGTTCAGTACGTTAGTCACGGTAAGCGGTTTGCTGGTGTCGTTATTTTTTGCGGCGCTGGTGAATTACGTGGTGCGCGGCAGCCGTTTTTACCAGACGCTGATGCTGTTGCCTTACGCCGTCGCGCCCGCCGTCGCCGCCGTATTGTGGATCTTCCTGTTTAACCCAGGACGCGGGCTGATTACCCATTTTCTCGGTGAGTTTGGCTATGACTGGAACCATGCGCAAAACAGCGGTCAGGCGATGTTTCTGGTGGTGTTTGCGTCGGTCTGGAAGCAGATTAGTTACAACTTCCTGTTCTTCTTTGCCGCACTACAGTCTATTCCGCGGTCGCTGATTGAAGCCGCCGCGATTGATGGTGCGGGACCGGTTCGCCGCTTCTTTAAGCTGGCGCTGCCGCTGATTGCACCGGTCAGCTTCTTTCTGCTGGTGGTGAATCTGGTTTATGCCTTCTTTGATACCTTCCCGGTGATCGATGCCGCCACGGCGGGTGGGCCGGTACAGGCGACCACTACGTTGATTTATAAGATCTATCGCGAAGGCTTTGTCGGGCTGGATCTCTCCGCCTCGGCCGCCCAATCGGTAGTGCTGATGTTCCTGGTCATTATTTTGACGGTGGTGCAGTTCCGCTATGTGGAAAGTAAGGTACGTTACCAATGATTGAGAATCGTCGTGGGCTGACAATATTCAGCCATGCCATGTTGATTATGGGGATCATGGTGATCCTGTTTCCGCTGTACGTCGCGTTTGTCGCGGCGACGCTGGATAACAAAGCAGTCTTTGAAACGCCGATGACGCTGATTCCCGGCACACAGCTGCTGGAAAACATGAAATACATCTGGGTCAACGGCGTGGGCGTTAACAGCGCGCCGTTCTGGCTGATGATGCTCAACAGTTTCATCATGGCGTTCAGTATTACGGTAGGGAAAACCACCGTCTCTATGCTCTCCGCATTCGCCATCGTCTGGTTCCGCTTTCCACTGCGTAACCTGTTCTTCTGGATGATTTTTATCACGCTGATGCTGCCGGTCGAGGTGCGTATTTTCCCGACGGTGGAAGTGATCGCCAACCTGAAAATGCTCGACAGCTATGCGGGTCTGACGCTGCCGTTAATGGCATCGGCGACTGCGACGTTCCTGTTCCGGCAGTTTTTTATGACCCTGCCGGATGAACTGGTTGAGGCGGCGCGTATTGACGGTGCGTCACCGATGCGTTTTTTCCGCGATATTGTACTACCGCTGTCAAAAACCAATCTGGCGGCGCTGTTTGTGATCACCTTTATCTACGGCTGGAACCAGTATCTGTGGCCGTTGTTAATTATTACCGATGTCAATTTGGGCACTGCGGTGGCAGGTATCAAAGGCATGATTGCTACTGGTGAAGGCACCACACAGTGGAATCAGGTAATGGCAGCCATGCTGCTGACGCTCATCCCTCCGGTAATCATCGTGTTAGCCATGCAGCGTGCCTTTGTACGTGGCCTGGTCGATAGTGAGAAATAAAAATGGCTGGTTTAAAACTACAGGCAGTAACCAAAAGCTGGGACGGCAAAACCCAGGTGATTAAACCGCTGACACTGGATGTCGCGGACGGAGAATTTATCGTGATGGTTGGCCCATCCGGCTGCGGTAAGTCAACGCTGCTACGGATGGTGGCCGGGCTTGAACGGGTGAGCGGCGGCGATATCTGGATTGATAATAAACGCGTCACCGAAATGGAGCCTAAGGATCGCGGCATTGCGATGGTCTTTCAGAACTACGCGCTCTACCCACATATGAGCGTGGAAGAAAATATGGCCTGGGGGCTGAAAATCCGTGGGATGGGCAAGGAGCACATTGCCGAACGGGTGAAAGAGGCGGCGCGTATTCTCGAGCTGGGTGAACTGCTCAAGCGTCGTCCGCGCGAGCTTTCTGGCGGTCAGCGCCAGCGTGTGGCGATGGGGCGGGCGATTGTCCGTGATCCAGCGGTATTCCTGTTCGATGAGCCGCTGTCTAACCTCGATGCCAAGCTGCGCGTACAGATGCGTCTGGAGTTACAACATCTGCATCGCCGACTGAAAACCACCTCACTGTATGTGACGCACGATCAGGTAGAAGCGATGACCCTCGCCCAGCGGGTGATGGTGATGAACAAAGGCATTGCCGAGCAGATCGGCACGCCGGTTGAGGTATATGAAAAGCCTGCCAGCCGCTTTGTGGCGAGTTTTATCGGCAGTCCGGCGATGAATCTGCTGGACGGGCGCATCAGCGCCTCGGGCACCCATTTTGAACTGGATGACGGCATGACGTTGCCCCTCGGCAGAAGCGCGAGGGAGTCTGGTGGGCGCAACATGACGTTGGGTATCCGCCCGGAGCATATTGCGCTAAGCTCGCAGGCCGAAGGCGGCGTGCCGTTGGTCGTCGACACGCTGGAAATGCTGGGAGCGGATAACCTGGCACACGGACGTTGGGGTGAGCAAAAGCTGGTGGTGCGACTGGCGCATCAGCATCGCCCGACGGCAGGCAGCACGCTGTGGCTGCATCTGCCAGAAAATCATCTGCATCTTTTTGATGGCGAAACAGGACAACGCGTATGAGTAACTGGCCTTACCCCCATATCGTCGCCCATCGCGGCGGCGGTAAGCTGGCACCGGAAAACACCCTGGCGGCGATCGACATGGGGGCGCGATACGGGCATACCATGATTGAGTTTGACGCTAAATTGTCGAAAGACGGTGAGATCTTCTTGCTGCATGACGACAACCTGGAACGCACCAGCAATGGTTGGGGTGTGGCAGGCGAGCTGAACTGGCAGGATTTATTGCGCGTGGACGCCGGCGGCTGGTTTAGCGGTGAGTTTAAAGGCGAACCGCTACCGCTGCTCTCGCAAGTGGCCGAGCGCTGCCGTCAGCACGGTATGATGGCGAATATTGAAATTAAACCTACCACCGGCACCGGAACGTTAACCGGCAAAGCCGTAGCGCTGGCCGCTCGGGAACTGTGGGCGGGAATGACACCACCGCTGTTGTCATCCTTTGAAATTGACGCGCTTGAAGCGGCGCAGCAGGCAGCGCCTGAACTGCCGAGAGGCTTACTGCTTGATGAGTGGCGCGAGGACTGGCGTGAGCTGACAACGCGGCTGGGCTGCGTCTCTATTCATCTTAATCACAAGCTGCTGGATGAAGCGCGCGTGGATGCGCTGCGCGACGCAGGGCTGCGTATTCTGGTGTATACCGTCAACCGACCCCAGCGCGCGGCGGAACTGCTACGCTGGGGAGTGGACTGCATCTGTACCGATGCCATTGATACGATTGGTCCGGATTTCCAGCCCTGTTAAGGCCCAATTGTTTTTAACGGAACGTTAGGCTGCGGCGTGCTGGAGGGCTTCAGCATGTCGCCGTTCTTTTTCTCCGACAGCATATGTTGCTTATTCAGCGAGCTGTCCGGGTTACGGGTTCCACTTAACATTCCACCGTTGCTGTTGGGCAGCATTTGCTGCTGGCTGGAATTAAACTCGCCAGGCTGAGACTGAAGGACGCGCTGGGAGTTGGTATTGATTTGGTTTTCCATATGCTGTTGTTGCATACGCGTCTGCGTTTGCAACTGCTGATTGAGCATCCCTTTCTGCTGAATCTGCTGCGATTGCATTTGGGTTTGCATACGCTGCTGGCTCGGGATCTGATAACCGGGTTGATTCGGGTTATTCATGGTGTTGATGGGCTGCGCAAAGCCTGCAAACGGCAACAGCATGGCTAAAAGTAAGAGTCGTTTCATCGCTTTTCTCCTCTCGGGGATCTCTTAAGTTTACTCCTTTCTCGCCGTTACGATGATTATTTCAGAGTTATGCACCAGGCTTAGTGGGGGCTGACCCCCATACATCTGGAGAATAACGATGATAAAACCGACGTTTTTACGCCGGGTAGCCATTGCTGCTCTGCTCTCAGGAAGTTGTTTTAGCGTTGCTGCCGCTCCGGCTGCACCGCCGCCGGTATCATACGGTGTTGAGGAGGATGTGTTCCATCCCGTGCGTGCGCAGCAGGGGATGGTGGCCTCCGTGGATGCGCTTGCCACTCAGGTGGGGGTGGATATTCTTAAACAGGGTGGGAATGCTGTCGATGCCGCCGTGGCCGTTGGCTACGCGCTGGCGGTGACGCATCCCCAGGCGGGCAATCTGGGTGGTGGCGGTTTTATGCTGCTGCGTACCAAAGACGGTAACACCACGGCGATTGATTTTCGCGAAATGGCCCCTGCTGGCGCGACCCGCGACATGTTCCTTGATGAGCAGGGCAACGCCGATGCGAAAAAGTCCCTGACGTCGCATCTGGCATCCGGTACGCCGGGTACCGTCGCGGGTTTCTCGCTGGCGCTGGAGAAATACGGCACGATGCCGCTGAACAAAGTGGTACGTCCGGCGATGAAGCTGGCGGAAGAGGGCTTTGTGGTTAATGACGCACTGGCCGACGATCTGAAAACCTATGGCAGTGAAGTGCTCCCTAATCACGAGAACAGCAAAGCCATTTTCTGGAAAGACGGCGAGCCACTGAAAAAAGGCGATAAGCTGGTGCAAACGAACCTGGCGAAAAGCCTGGAGATGATTGCCGAAAGCGGCCCTGATGCGTTTTATAAAGGGGCTATTGCCGATCAGATCGCCGGGGAAATGCAGAAGAACGGTGGGCTGATGACCAAAGAGGACTTAGCCAGCTATAAAGCCGTGGAGCGTACGCCGATTAGCGGTGACTATCGCGGGTATCAGGTCTTCTCCATGCCGCCGCCGTCCTCTGGCGGTATTCACATCGTGCAGATCCTCAATATTCTTGAAAACTTTGATATGAAGAAGTACGGGTTTGGCAGCGCCGACGCCATGCAGGTCATGGCTGAAGCGGAGAAATATGCCTACGCTGACCGCTCGGAGTATCTGGGCGATCCTGATTTTGTGAAAGTGCCATGGCAGGCTCTGACCAACAAAGCCTATGCTAAAACGCTTGCCGATCAGATTGATATCAACAAGGCTAAGCCTTCCAGCCAGATTAAACCTGGCAAGCTCGCCCCGTATGAAAGCAATCAGACCACTCACTTCTCGGTGGTGGATAAAGACGGCAATGCCGTGGCGGTGACCTATACCCTGAATACCACCTTCGGGACCGGTATTGTGGCGGGTAACACTGGCATTCTGCTCAATAATGAAATGGACGACTTCTCTGCCAAGCCGGGCGTACCAAACGTATACGGTCTGGTAGGCGGCGATGCCAACGCGGTCGGACCGAAGAAGCGTCCGCTGTCATCTATGTCGCCGACTATCGTGGTAAAAGATGGGAAAACCTGGCTGGTTACCGGCAGCCCAGGCGGGAGCCGAATTATCACTACTGTGTTGCAAATGGTGGTCAACAGCATTGATTTCGGGATGAACGTCGCCGAAGCGACCAATGCACCACGCTTCCATCATCAGTGGTTGCCGGATGAGCTTCGTATTGAGAAGGGCTTCAGCCCGGATACAATCAAACTGCTGGAGCAAAAAGGACAGAAAGTGGCGCTGAAAGAAGCGATGGGCAGCACGCAGAGCATTATGGTTGGACCGGATGGCGCACTGTATGGCGCGTCCGACCCGCGTTCCGTGGATGATTTAACGGCGGGGTATTGATTGTTGATTAATAGCCCGGCATCAGGCGCCGGGCTATATGTTAGTTACGCCGTGAGTAACCGCGCCGGATTATCAATACAGAGCTTGCGAAGAGTATCGTTATCTACGCCACGGGCAGCCAGATAGGCGAGGAAAACATTTGGGACAAATCCCCAACCATTCCCCCCATTTTTTGCCCACATCTGTTTGAGAAAAACATCATGGCTTAATACGATCTGGTCGGCGTAACCCAGTTCAATCAGATGTGCTACCGCATCTGCGGTGTCCTGAACACCTGGGGCGATACCTTCTTTGGGGAAAGTAATGTCCAGACCAATCATGTCAAATTCAAGCCATACGCCGCGGTCAAGCATTTTACGTTGATAAGCAACATCCTTTCCTGAAGGGTCTGAGTGCGCCAGCGAAACTTTTGCCGGAGAGACGTCCATCTCTTCAAGGACAATATCCAGTACCTCATCACCCAGCCGCAGCCACCCTGGCATATGGATATTCATTGCCGTATGGGGATTATTACGTTGTGCCAGAGACGCCGCGCGCAGGCTGTTGCGCTCAGCTTGGGTAAAGGCGGGTGATACGCCAATTTCACCGATCATACCGGCGCGAATATCCGTCTCGCCAATCCCCTGATTCAGTTCCTTATCAATAAGTGAGGCTAATAACTCGACAGGTTTGTGGATCCTGGCGCTTTCAAACTTTTCCAGATAAGGTCCTGATGAAGCAACGATATTCAAACCAGTTTTTAATGCCACTTCCCGCAATGAAGTGGCGTCCCGACCAATAGATTCAGAACCCGTCGCGTCGACAATCGTCCTGCCTCCCAGTGACATGAAGTTATTGATTTCAAAGATGACATCATCAATCTCTTTTCTGTCCATGTTATCGGCGCAGCAGTACGGGTCGTGTTTCAGTCCCCACTGCAGGTCAGCACTGACTTTCTTTCCCACCAACTGCTGTGAAAAAGCATACTGTGGCTCGTCAACAACGGATGACAAATCGTTAAACAGGTGCTCATGCGGTAGCGTCAGACCCATTTCTGAGTGTGCCACTGGGCCCGTTACGGTTTGCAGGAAGCCTTTCATCCTGACACCTCCATTTTTTTCGCCATTTTGGATGCTCTGTATTCGGGGATGGTGGTAACAATTGCACCTACTAACGCGAATAATGTACCGATGATGGTGACCAGATAGACCGTATTGCCTAATGATGGGATTAACTCATCAATCAACACCGATCCCAGTAACTGACCCGCGGTAGAGGCGACACCCAGCATTAATAGTCCTAAGCCTCTGACCAGAATTGCCATCAGCCCGATGGACAGCAGACCCAGCGGGCCACCGAGATACATCCACCACGTATCGGGTAACTGGACGGTGACATGCCCTAATGCGACACGTATCGCCAGCGCTGCACCCAGGACACAAAAGCCGACGATGAAGTTCCAGGTAATGGAAACCAGCATGGATCCCGTTGCCTCGGCGACTTTGGCATTCCCCGCAGGCTGCCAGCCAGCGAGTAATCCTGCCAAAAATGGAAGGATAGCCAGCAGGATAAACGAGGTTGAGTGCCACTGTGGCGACACGACAAAAATCGTGGCAATAACAGCGAACAATGCGCCAGTAACGCGCCATGGCGTGAAATATTTCTTCTCATCCACACCGACGCCAAAACGGTCGCACAGCAGGCCGGAAAGGAGCAGGGCGGAAATTAATGCAGTTTGAAAAGTGGCAACGCCTAACGCGCTGGCTGATGCGCCTTCAGAAAATACGACCATCGCCCCGCATAACCCGGCAAACCAATTCCACAAGGGGATTTTCCGCTTTTTAATCAGCGTAGGGATCGACGCGAATTGATGGCGTGTTTCTTTACGCGCAATAATAATAAAAAACATGACGACCAGACCGCTGGCGAAAGAGATTACTGCGCAAGCATTACCATCCTGCAACCAGTGTCCCAATTGCCCATTAACGGCAGACTGCATTGGGGAAAGCATACCGGCTAAGATGGTTGCAAGCATCAGTAAGGGGGTTGAGTACTTATTCTTGTTCATACATCAATCCTTATATTTTATAAAAGGAGTAACTTTCGTTACTCCATTGTTTTTTATTTTCTGGCGATGAATTGAAGCGTGTTAACCCACAGGTCGGTATAAAGCGGCCAGGACATGAATTGCTGAGTTCCCCAGTGCGGCGAACAGTCACTCATAAAACAGGCGGTTTTACCCTGTTGGTATTTACCGGACACTAACAGTGGGTCATTATTTATTGTTAATACGACATCAGCATCTTCTCTGGCGACAACCTGGTTATATCCAAGAAATATTGGGTAGTCTGAGAATCCGTCTACAACAGGATGTTCAGGCGAGACAGCCTCAGCGTAGATACCCTCTGGTTTTTCTACTCGGTCATCGCCGTCAAGCATAATAACTGGCAAGACCTCGGCAAGAATGGTGTTCTTGTAATTAGCCTTTGCCTCAATACCCATAAATGACAGATAGCCGCCAATCATAAGCAGACCACCACCATTTTTGACGTACTCTTTAATTGATTCCAGAGCATTTGGCTTTATTTTGAGCTGATAGAATGTCTCGTTTTGCAACAGGAATGTATTGCTTCCGATATCGCTAATGACAATGACATCATAACGGTTTAGTTCATCAATGCTTTCTGGAAATGCGATTTGTACGGTGTGAGCAGGCATGTAATCAATTTCCACACCACCTTTCTTTAAGCATTCCAGTAACCATGTAGCGCCTTCTTCATATTTACTGGAGGTAAAGCTGTCATAACCTTTTGAATGAATCATGTGAATATGCCAGGATTCTCCAATAAAGAGCACCTTTAGTTTCTTCTGCGTATTGTTCATAGTCTGCCCCTTGATTTAGTGAGTAGAGATAGTTTGTCTGTAATGTGAACTCTGAATGCGATGTAGAACGGATTCGTTTTCTGGCATGTCAGAGGCATTGGGTGTTTCAACAGCAAGCGAGGCGAATGCGCTGGCGTAGCATAATGCGGATGCCAGTGATTTTCCTTTAGCAAGGCCAGATGCGAGTGCGCCATTGAAGGCGTCGCCAGCTCCTGCGGTGTTTTTTACAACTGCCGGGAATGCCGGAGAATAGATGAATTGCGTTCCGTCATAAGCGAGAGATCCTTTGCTACCTAAAGTAATAATGGTATTTTTTACACCTTTCTGATGAATAATCTTCGCTGCACATTTGGCTGACTCAATGTCATTGACGGACATGTTTGCCAGGAGACCAGCTTCGGTTTCATTTGGCGTAATATAATCGATGTCATCAATGATGGTATTGACCATTTCATTGTATGGCGCTGGATTGATAATTACCGGTATGTCATTTTTTTGTGCGAGACGAATTGTTTGCTGAAGCGCCTCGTAATTTGTCTCCAGTTGTACAAGAACAATATCTGAATGAATAATGGCTTCTTTTTGTATGGTGATTTCATCAGGTGAAATTGTCATATTAGCACCGGGATAGATAGCGATGACGTTATCCCCGGTATCTCCATTCACCATGATGGTAGCTGTACCAGTTTGTGTTTCTTTGGTCTGGTAGATTACACTTTTATGGATTTTTGATGAGTTTATAAAATTAATGGCGTAATCACTAAAATGGTCTGACCCTACTTTAGTAATAAAATGCACATCAGAATCGGCATAGCTTGCCGCTAAAGCTTGATTACATCCTTTCCCGCCTGGCGAAAAAATAAATTTATCGGCAAGTAATGATTCTCCTGTCGAGGGTAGCCTCGGTAGGTAACTGATAATATCAACATTGAACGAGCCAATAACACATACATTATTTTTCATGGCAGAGAGACCTTTTTTTATTTTCTGCGCTGATTCATATTTTTCCAGCACATAAGCAATTTCGTTTTTTGCAACGTTATCAAGAGAATCAAGGGTAATAAATGCACCACCATGACAGCGAGTGAGATATCTCTGTCCGGCAAGTTCATTGAGATCTGAGCGAATGGTTTCTTTTGTTACCTTGAGACTTTTCGCCAGATTTGAAACTTTTACAACTCCCGAAATACTGATTTCTTTCAATATTCTATGATGGCGTTCAAATTTCATTTTTTACCTCACCGTGGTTAAGTTAGTCCCAGGTGAAGTATATTGTTGTGATTGTCACCATAAAGTGATGGCAGAAACCAAAAAAAAACAAAAATGTAATATTAATATTATTAACGTTACGAAAAATAGCGATGAAGATAAAAAGGTGAATAACCATATAATTCAGGTGGTTGTTAGGCCTGAACATGACGGCGGGGGAAACGATGGACTGCAATCAAAAACTCTATGCCAGGGTCGGATAGCGCTTCCGCTCCTGAATTTAACGGCGAGATATAAAGGATAATGGCCTACAGCGTTCAGAACGATGTCGGCCTTATTGGTTGGTTATGGCGCATATCGCTGCAGCGATTCAGACCAGCGGAATATTTGGCTGCTTTTATCCTGCAGGTTTACGCGCTCTAAATCATAAAAACCGTGTGTTTTTGCCGAACGTATTTTGAGGATATATTTACTTTCGCTGATGTCGTGCTGTCTTGTACCGTCTTTATTCCACTCTCCGGCGATGTCCGTATATTGATAAACAAGGTCGGAATACACGTTGATTATCCTGTTATCTTTGATCGCATAGAGCTCCAGCACTTCATAAAATGCGCCGCCGCCGGAATACGCCTCAGAGTATCCACCGCGCACCCCAAACGCCAGCGTATCGGGTGCGATCCGGTATGGTGCCAGATCCAGTTTTGTGTAATAGGCCAGTGGTCTGACGGACTCATCATCGCTCTCTTTTTCAGCGGTTTTATTCCACTCAGAGAGTTGGTTTAATGGTTTTTCCGAGCGTGCAATCGGCGTTAGCTGTTGGTTCTGCCAGGAAAAAACGCCGAGATATAATTTATTGGCGTGCCCGTTGCTGTAGTTTTCCGGACAGTTGTTATCCGCGTATTTCTTTGCCTGCCCGGCGTCGGCCGGATTGTCGGCGAAACAGGCGACACCGATATATTTGCCGTCTTTGCCCCAGGCTTTGGCACCCGTGAGGATCAGGTTGTCAGGATCTTCATTCGGCGTAACCCAGGCAATCCACGCGTTCTCAGATAATCCCTGTGGAAGCTCGCCAAATCCTTTGGCAGGGGTTGCTCCCGCCATTTGCTCAGCAAAAATCTGTTTACCTTCCGGGTGTTGAATAGCGCTGGGCACGGAATCGAGATTTTGTACGGTAGTGGCGAAAGCAGGGGAGAGTGCTGCCAGCAACACCAGGAGAAGGTACTTTTTCACTCTTGCGTCCTTTCAATAAGAAGGGCGATAAGACTCGCCCTTACATTTATTTCATACGCGCCATAAAGTAGGCATCAACGTATTCACCGTTGCGCAGGCCGTATTTCTTACCTGTGCCTTCGATTTCAAAGCCGTATTTCTTATACACCGCCACGGCCGGCTCATTATCAACAAATACCGTTAGCTCAATACGCTCGACGCGCAGCCAGTTGTCGCACATGTCGATCATCGTACGAATCAACGCGCTGGCAACGCCGCGATTGTGCCACCGTGCATCCACGCAGATACCAAAATCGGCCACGTGGCTGCGCCGCGGACGCTGGGCAACGTCGATGCACAAATGACCAACGACAATTTCATCAATGCAAGCGACCAGCTGTTTTATACCGGGTCGATCGGCTAGCCGCTCCTGCCACATCTCCACGGAAGGATGAGGAACCTGTAGCGTGTTGTGGTACACCTCCGGCTGGGCGTGGATCTGACGAATTGCGTCGTAATCTTTCGGTTCAGCGTGGCGTATCACTATCTCACTCATTCCTTATCTCCAGCAGGGTTAATTGTGTATTTACACTCGCTGAGAAAGAAAATTCCGTCAACTGCATTTTTTTGCAAAAATAAGTAGACAAGTGCGAATGAGAATGATTATTATTGCTCTGCGTTCAGGGGAACCCCTACGGAGAACCTGAAAGCACGACATTGCTCACATTGCTTCCAGTATTACTTTAGCCAGCTTTTGCTGGCTTTTTTTTGAGGTTTTGTGTCTGCCTGGCTTACTTGCCATTTCGTCCCCGGGAAGTGCTCGTGCTCCTCACGTACATTTAGTACGCTCCGGGCCCTGCACGCTTGCCGTGAACAAACTGCCTGCGACGCCGACGGCCGATCCTGTCGCCCTGTGGTGCAGTTCAAGCGCCATCCGGCAAAGAATCCAACATTCAGTCTCCAGCCGCTTTGCGCTATGGTGTAGACAATCACCTTCGAAAGGATCGTCTCATGACCTTACACTGCGCATTTATTGGTTTTGGTAAAAGCACCACTCGCTACCATTTGCCGTACGTCCTCAACCGCAAAAATAGCTGGCATGTCGCGCACATTTTTCGCCGTCACGCCAAGCCGGAAGAGCAGGCGCCACAATATTCACATATTCACTTCACCAGTGACCTTGACGAGATCTTAAACGATCCGCAGGTGAAGCTGGTGATCGTCTGTACCCATGCTGACAGCCATTTTGAATACGCCAAACGCGCGCTGGAAGCGGGTAAAAACGTGTTGGTTGAGAAACCCTTCACGCCGACGCTTGCGCAAGCAAAAGCACTGTTCGAACTGGCGCAAAGCAAAGGGCTGACCGTTACGCCATATCAGAACCGTCGTTTTGATTCCTGCTTCCTCACCGCTAAAAAAGCGATTGAGAGCGGCAAGCTCGGTGAAATTGTTGAGGTTGAAAGCCATTTCGATTACTACCGCCCCGTGGCGGAAACCAAGCCGGGACTGCCGCAGGACGGCGCATTCTATGGTCTGGGCGTACACACCATGGATCAGATTATCTCGCTGTTCGGTCGTCCCGATTGCGTGGCCTATGACATCCGCAGCCTGCGCAACAAAGCGAACCCGGACGATACCTTTGAAGCACAGCTGTTCTACGGCTCCCTGAAAGCCATTGTTAAAACCAGTCACTTGGTGAAAATCGACTATCCGAAGTTTATCGTTCACGGTACCAAAGGCTCGTTTGTGAAGTACGGCATCGACCAGCAGGAAACCAGCCTGAAGGCCAATATCATGCCAGGTGAGCCAGGTTTCGCTGCTGACGATTCCATTGGGATGCTGGAGTACGTCAATGATGACGGCCTGACGGTAAAAGAAGAGGTGCAGCCGGAAGTGGGGGACTATGGTCGCGTCTATGATGCGCTTTACCAGACGCTGACAGCCGGTACGCCTAATTACGTCAAGGAATCTGAAGTTCTTACCAACCTGGAACTCCTCGAACGCGCCTTTGAACAGGCTTCTCCGGCGACGATAACTCTCGCCAAATAGCCTGCGCAGACTCCTCTGGACTTGTTCATTTTTTTTGAACAGAGGAGTCAATTTTCACCCTCTATGATCCCCGGCGGATTGAGTCCACACTTACTCCATCGAAAACATCTGGGGGTGAACACAATGATCTACTTACGCAAAGCTAATGACCGTGGCCACGCTAATCATGGCTGGCTCGATTCCTGGCATACCTTCTCTTTTGCCAACTACTATGATCCAAATTTTATGGGGTTCTCGGCACTGCGCGTGATTAACGATGACGTGATTGACGCAGGTCAGGGCTTTGGTACTCATCCCCATAAAGACATGGAAATCCTGACTTACGTGCTGGAAGGCGCGGTGGAACATCAGGACAGCATGGGGAACAAAGAGCAGGTTCCGGCCGGTGAGTTCCAGATAATGAGCGCCGGGACGGGGATCCGTCACTCGGAGTACAACCCGAGCAATACTGAGAAGCTGCATCTGTATCAGATTTGGATCATGCCGCAGGAAAACGGTATTACCCCACGCTATGAGCAGCGCCGTTTTGATGCCGCTCAGGGTAAACAACTGGTGCTGTCGCCGGATGCCCGTGATGGCTCGCTGAAAGTGTACCAGGATATGGAACTGTACCGTTGGGCACTGATCAAAGATGAGCAGTCGGTGCATCAGATTGCCGCTGAACGCCGCGTCTGGATCCAGGTAGTAAAAGGTAACGTGACAATTAACGGGACCAAAGCGACCACCAGCGATGGTCTGGCAATCTGGGATGAACAGGCCATTTCTATTCATGCCGACAGCGACAGCGAAGTGTTGTTGTTTGATCTGCCGCCAGTATAAAAATACACGGCATCCTTCAAGCTGCATCTGTGTTGGCTTTCCTCGCTCACCCCGGTCGCGTACTTAATGTACGCTCCCGGGGATTTACTGCGTCGCCGCCTTGATGCAACTCGAATGATTTTGTGTATTTCTCACAATAAAAAACTCCTTTTTTTCTCTGCGAAGGTTCACGCACGTCCGTGGTAAACTGGGGGAATCTATCCCTTTTTAACGCTTCAGGACGATGAAAAAGAAAAGACCCGTACTTCAGGATGTAGCCGACCGCGTGGGCGTAACCAAAATGACGGTCAGCCGCTTTTTGCGTAACCCGGAGCAGGTCTCCGTGGCGCTGCGGGGCAAAATTGCCGCTGCACTTGATGAGCTGGGTTATATTCCCAATCGCGCTCCTGATATCCTTTCTAACGCCACCAGCCGCGCTATCGGCGTGCTGTTACCGTCTCTCACCAACCAGGTTTTTGCTGAAGTGCTACGCGGCATTGAGGCTGTCACTGACGCTCATGGTTATCAAACCATGCTGGCGCACTACGGCTATAAGCCTGAGATGGAACAAGAGCGTCTGGAATCAATGCTGTCGTGGAATATTGATGGCCTGATCCTCACCGAACGTAGCCATACGCCCCGTACGCTGAAAATGATTGAGGTTGCCGGTATCCCGGTGGTTGAGCTGATGGACAGCCAATCCCCATGCCTTGATATTGCCGTGGGCTTCGACAACTTCGAAGCCGCGCGTCAGATGACAGCCGCTATCATCGCCCGCGGGCACCGTCATGTTGCCTATCTTGGCGCACGCCTTGATGAACGTACTATCATCAAACAGAGAGGCTACGAGCAGGCAATGCGCGATGCCGACCTGGTGCCGTACAGCGTGATGGTGGAGCAGTCTTCTTCCTACTCCTCCGGTATTGAACTTATCCGTCAGGCGCGGCGTGAATACCCGCAGCTTGATGGTGTCTTTTGTACCAACGATGACCTGGCGGTAGGGGCGGCCTTCGAATGCCAGCGTTTAGGGCTGAGAATCCCTGATGACATGGCGATTGCCGGATTCCACGGTCACGACATCGGGCAGGTGATGGAGCCGCGTCTGGCGAGCGTGCTCACGCCGCGTGAACGCATGGGCAGTATTGGCGCAGAACGTCTGCTGGCGCGCATCCGCGGTGAGGCCGTCACACCTAAAATGTTAGATTTAGGTTTCACCTTGTCACCGGGCGGATCTATTTAAGCCAACAAGTTTGAAGTAGCTCACACTTATACACTTCGAGCACGAATGGATATTGCTTCTCTATTTATCCGGCTGGACAATGTTACCGATAACAGTTACCCGTAACAATTTCCTGATTCTTGTACCAGTGGGGGCAACGCTTTGAGCACGACTAATCATGATCACCACGTTTACGTTCTGATGGGCGTATCGGGCAGCGGTAAATCTGCTGTCGCCAGCGAAGTGGCGCATCAACTGCAGGCCGCGTTTCTTGATGGCGATTTTCTCCATCCGCGCAGCAACATCATGAAAATGGCTTCTGGTGAGCCACTCAACGATGACGACCGCAAACCGTGGTTACAGGCGTTGAATGACGCCGCCTTTGCGATGCAGCGTACCAACAAGGTTTCGCTGATCGTCTGTTCCGCCCTGAAAAAAGTCTATCGCGACCAGCTACGCGACGGTAACCCGAACCTCTCTTTCATCTATCTGAAAGGGGATTTTGACGTTATCGAAAGCCGCCTGAAAGCGCGTAAAGGTCACTTCTTCAAAACGCAGATGCTGGTGACCCAGTTTGAAGCGCTGGAAGAACCGGGTGCGAATGAAAACGATGTACTGGTGGTCGATATCGATCAACCACTGGACGGTGTGGTCGCCAGCACCATTGAGGTTATTAACCAGGGCAGTAAGTAGTGAGTACATTAACGCTTGTTTTAACAGCAGTAGGGTCCGTTTTATTACTGCTGTTTTTAGTGATGAAGGCGCGTATGCACGCCTTCGTTGCTTTGATGGTGGTATCCATTGGTGCAGGTCTCTTTTCCGGTATGCCGCTCGATAAAATCGCGGCGACCATGGAAAAAGGGATGGGAGGCACGCTCGGTTTCCTGGCGATTGTTGTGGCGCTGGGGGCGATGTTCGGCAAGATTTTGCATGAGACCGGAGCTGTCGATCAGATTGCCGTCAAAATGCTGAAATCCTTCGGTCACAGCCGCGCACATTATGCGATTGGCCTGGCCGGTCTGATTTGCGCGCTGCCGCTGTTCTTTGAGGTGGCGATTGTGCTGCTGATTAGCGTGGCATTCTCAATGGCGCGCCATACGGGGACAAACCTGGTTAAGCTTGTGATCCCGCTGTTTGCGGGCGTAGCGGCTGCTGCGGCATTCCTGCTGCCTGGGCCTGCGCCGATGCTGCTGGCCTCTCAGATGCACGCCGACTTTGGCTGGATGATCCTGATTGGCCTGTGTGCCGCGATTCCGGGCATGATTATCGCCGGGCCGCTGTGGGGGAATTTCATCAGCCGTTACGTCGAGCTGCACGTACCGGAAGATATTTCCGAGCCGCATCTGGGCGAAGGCAAAATGCCGTCCTTTGGCTTCAGCTTATCGCTTATCCTGCTGCCGCTGGTACTGGTGGGGCTGAAAACTATCGCCGCACGCTTTGTTCCGGTCGGTTCTACAACCTATGAATGGTTCGAGTTTATCGGTCACCCGTTTACCGCGATTCTGGTTGCCTGTCTGGTGGCGATTTACGGTCTGGCGGTGCGCCAGGGCATGCCAAAAGACCGCGTGATGGAGATCTGTGGCCATGCGCTGCAGCCGGCGGGGATTATTCTGCTGGTGATTGGTGCGGGCGGTGTGTTCAAACAGGTTCTGGTTGATTCTGGCGTCGGTCCGGCACTGGGCGAAGCGTTAACCGGTATGGGCCTGCCGATTGCCATCACCTGCTTCGTGCTGGCGGCGGCGGTGCGTATCATTCAGGGTTCCGCGACTGTGGCCTGCTTAACGGCGGTCGGTCTGGTGATGCCGGTGATTGAGCAGTTGAACTACTCCGGTGCCCAGATGGCGGCACTGTCTATCTGTATCGCGGGCGGTTCTATCGTGGTCAGCCACGTTAACGACGCCGGTTTCTGGTTGTTCGGTAAATTTACCGGTGCGACCGAAGCGCAAACGCTGAAGACCTGGACGATGATGGAAACCATCCTCGGCACGGTCGGTGCGATTGTCGGTATGATTGCCTTTCAGCTGTTGAGCTGATGGCATTGCCCGGTGGCGCTTGCGCTTACCGGGCCTGGAAACGAGCACACATCCACACCATAGGCCGGGTAAGCGCAAGCGCTACCCGGCTTTTTTATAGCACGACCAGCCCTTCTTCTGTTTTCAGCCAGCGCGGCGCTTTTAGCGTATCGGCGAAATAGCCCACCAGATCCTGCAGTAAGTCACCCGTCACTCGTTCCATCTCGTCAGACAGCGTTTTACTCATCAGCAGGTGCGTTAATAACTGACAGTAGCGCCCCATTTGGTCTGGTTCCGGCTCGAAAAGGGGAAAACGGGTCGGGAATGTTTCTACCGTCAGGCTCGCTTGCAGATGCTGCGGTACAGGCTCCGTTAAGGTCGGTTGCAATAACGCGAGACAGGCCGACAGACGTGCACAAACCGCCAGTTTTTCAACCGGGTCATGGCATTCAACCAGCCCTTCGACAAAACGCTCGCAGTTATCCGCCAGTTCGGTGAAATCCGTGGCATGGCTAAAGGGCAGGGTAAATAAAGAGTGTGAAAAGAGAGGGGTAGTCGCCATAGGGCAGCCTCCAGTATGTTTTATTTAAACCACCACCGGAGAGGCTAATCTCGCGGGTGGCGGAATCGAGCGGAGTTAGCCTTACCGGTCATACTGGATACCGGCGCGTCTTGCGACGCCCCCGCTCGACCCGCCATTGAGACGAAATCGGTCGCACGACATAGAAGTATATGTCGCCAGTATGATTTTCAGAAGGCTAATTCTGGCACCTGATTTTGCAGGTGCAGCGAGAAGATAATGTTTATCCGCGATGCTGACAAGAGGGCATTCCGGAAGGCACCTCGCAGAAATGAAAATACGTTTTTTCAGCGAGTTAAAAGCGTAAGGAATACCTGAAATTACAGCGGTGCCGGAGAGCCTGGATTGTTAAGGGGGCTGCGTAGCCCCCTTAACACGTTCACTGGTGACGAGATCTCAGAGAAGCAATGAGCATAACGTGAACGGAACTGTTCTCCGGGTAACATGCTATCTGAGCCAAAAAGGAGAGATTACCCCTTCATCCACATCCTTACGCCGTCGAGGAACATCTGGGTAGCCATCATCACCAGAATCAGCCCCATCAGGCGCTCCAGTGCGTTCACCCCTTTCTCGCCCAGCAGACGCAAAAACAGCGACGACTGCAGCAAAATCACAAAAGTACCACCCCAGGCGATCAGCAGAGCAATCACCAGATGCCCCATCTGATTAGGGTATTGATGCGACAACAGCATTAATGAAGCCAGGATTGTCGGACCGGCTACCAGCGGAATCGCCAGCGGCACGATAAACGGCTCTTCGCCTGCCGGAAGCCCGGTGCTATTCCCGGTGGCGCTGGGGAAAATCATCTTAATGGCGATCAGGAACAAAATGATGCCCCCGGAGATCGAAACGGTTTCCGCGCGCAGGTTAAGAAATGCCAGTATTTTCTCGCCCGCAAACAGGAATATCAGCATCACCAACAGTGCAATAAACAGCTCGCGAATCATAATCGCGCGGCGGCGTTTGGGTTCGGTATGTTTCAATACGGACATGAAAATGGGCAGATTTCCGAGCGGATCCATAATAAGGATCAATAAAACTGCCGCTGAAATGATTTCATTCATAACTCAAATTCCCTGATAATTACTGCGGACTTTCTGCTTGCTTGCGCAGCGGGATAAGTCGCATTACTGATGGCTTCGCTATCATTGATTAATTTCACTTGCGACTTTGGCTGCTTTTTGTATGGTGAAGGATAGGCCAGTAGGATACTGGTTAGCATACACAGCACACATCTCTGCAGGAAAAAAACGCTATGAAAAATGTTGGTTTTATCGGCTGGCGCGGTATGGTCGGCTCTGTTCTCATGCAACGCATGGTTGAGGAGCGTGACTTCGACGCCATTCGCCCTGTTTTCTTTTCTACTTCCCAGCTCGGGCAGGCGGCACCGATATTCGGTGGAACCGCGACCGGCACGCTTCAGGACGCTTTTGATCTGGATGCGCTGAAGGCGCTCGATATCATCGTGACCTGTCAGGGCGGCGATTATACCAACGAAATCTATCCAAAGCTTCGTGAAAGCGGTTGGCAGGGTTACTGGATTGACGCGGCCTCTTCGCTGCGCATGAAAGACGATGCCATCATCATTCTCGATCCGGTTAACCAGGATGTCATTACTGACGGCCTGAACAAAGGTATTAAGACCTTTGTCGGCGGTAACTGTACCGTTAGCCTGATGCTGATGTCCCTCGGTGGCCTGTTTGCCAATGACCTGGTTGACTGGGTTTCCGTGGCGACCTATCAGGCGGCCTCCGGCGGCGGCGCGCGCCATATGCGCGAACTGCTGTCCCAGATGGGTCATCTGTATGGCCATGTGGCCGATGAACTGGCAACCCCTTCCTCTGCTATTCTCGATATCGAACGTAAAGTGACGACCCTGTCCCGCAGCGGTGAACTGCCGGTTGATAACTTTGGCGTACCGTTGGCCGGTAGCCTGATTCCGTGGATCGACAAACAACTTGATAACGGTCAGAGCCGCGAAGAGTGGAAGGGACAGGCTGAAACCAACAAAATTCTTAACACCTCTTCCGTGATCCCGGTTGATGGTCTGTGCGTGCGCGTCGGTGCGCTGCGCTGCCACAGCCAGGCGTTCACCATTAAACTGAAAAAAGATGTGTCTATTCCGACCGTGGAAGAACTGCTGGCAGCGCACAATCCGTGGGCCAAAGTCGTGCCAAACGATCGGGATATCACCATGCGTGAGTTAACCCCGGCGGCCGTTACCGGCACGCTGACCACGCCAGTAGGCCGTCTGCGTAAGCTGAATATGGGACCGGAGTTCCTGTCAGCCTTTACCGTGGGCGACCAGTTGCTGTGGGGTGCTGCAGAGCCATTGCGCCGTATGCTGCGTCAGTTGGCGTAATGTGGGACTGCCTGATGACGCCACGTTTATCAGGCCTACAAACGACGCGAACCACCTGGCCGGATCAGTCAATACGGCTTTCCGGCAGAGTGATTGCGTGTTTTAACAATGGGTGCTGAGTCACCCATTTTTTTGCGTAATACAGGAGTAAGCGCAGATGTTTCATTTTTTACCAGGAGTAAGATAAAGCATTGGCTATTCTTTAAGGGTGACTTAGTACCGGAGGTATTAAGTTGTTGCCTGAAGGTGGGACGACGCAGAGAGGATGCACAATTGTGCTGCGCCGTTCAGGTCAAAAAAAGTGTCACTACCTGATGTCGAAGATCAGTTGGAAGGCGTGACACCATAAAACAGGATGACAACCATGTCCGTTCGTATCGATAGAGACGTGATTAATGCGCTAATTGCAGGCCATTTTGCGGATCCTTTTTCCGTACTCGGTATGCACCAAACTGACGCTGGACTTGAAGTCCGCGCCCTATTACCTGACGCCACCGAAGTGTGGGTGATCGAACCCAAAACCGGACGCAAAGTCGGCAAGCTGGACTGCCTCGACTCTCGCGGTTTTTTCTGTGCTGTACTTCCCCGCCGTAAAAATTTCTTTCGCTATCAGTTAGCTGTTGTCTGGCATGGACAGGAGAATCTGATTGATGACCCTTATCGTTTTGGCCCGCTGATCCAGGATATGGATGCCTGGCTGTTATCTGAAGGTACGCACCTGCGACCTTACGAAACGCTGGGCGCGCATGCGGATACCATGGATGGCGTAACCGGTACGCGCTTCTCCGTCTGGGCACCTAACGCTCAACGCGTGTCAGTGGTTGGGCAGTTCAACTACTGGGATGGCCGTCGCCACCCGATGCGCCTGCGCAAAGAAAGCGGTATCTGGGAGTTGTTTATCCCCGGCGCGCAGCATGGTCAACTGTATAAATACGAGATGATCGATGCGAACGGTAAGCTGCGAATCAAAGCGGACCCTTACGCCTTCGAAGCGCAAATGCGCCCGGAAACCGCGTCGCTTATCTGCGGTCTGCCGGAAAAAGTGGTGCAAAGCGAGGAGCGAAAAAAAGCCAACCAGTTTGACGCGCCGATCTCTATCTATGAAGTGCACCTGGGCTCATGGCGTCGTCATACCGATAACAACTTCTGGCTGAGCTACCGCGAACTGGCGGATCAACTGGTGCCTTACGTCAAGTGGATGGGCTTTACCCATCTCGAACTGTTGCCGATTAATGAGCATCCGTTCGACGGTAGCTGGGGCTACCAACCTACCGGTATGTATGCGCCGACCCGTCGTTTCGGGACGCGTGATGATTTCCGCTATTTTGTGAATGCCGCGCATCAGGCTGGACTGAACGTCATTCTCGACTGGGTGCCGGGCCATTTCCCGTCGGACGACTTTGGTCTGGCAGAGTTTGATGGCACCAATCTGTATGAGCATAGCGACCCGCGCGAAGGGTATCACCAGGACTGGAACACGCTGATCTACAACTACGGTCGCCGTGAAGTCAGTAACTATCTGGTAGGCAATGCCCTGTACTGGATTGAACGTTTTGGTATCGATGCGCTGCGCGTAGATGCCGTGGCGTCGATGATTTATCGCGACTACAGCCGTAAAGAAGGGGAGTGGGTCCCGAACGAATTTGGCGGTCGTGAAAACCTCGAAGCCATTGAGTTCTTACGTAATACCAACCGTATTCTTGGCGAGCAGGTGCCGGGGGCCGTGAGCATGGCGGAAGAGTCCACCGACTTTGCCGGCGTTTCAAGGCCACAGGATATGGGCGGTTTAGGGTTCTGGTATAAGTGGAACCTCGGCTGGATGCACGACACGCTGGACTACATGAAGTTGGATCCGGTTCATCGTCAGTTCCATCACGATAAGCTGACCTTCGGCATGCTGTACAACTACACCGAAAACTTTGTCCTGCCGCTGTCGCACGATGAAGTGGTACACGGTAAAAAATCAATTCTCGATCGCATGCCGGGGGACGCTTGGCAGAAGTTTGCCAACCTGCGCGCCTACTACGGCTGGATGTGGGCCTTCCCGGGTAAGAAACTGCTGTTTATGGGCAACGAGTTTGCTCAGGGGCGTGAATGGAATCACGACGCCAGCCTCGACTGGCATCTGCTGGAAGGCGGCGATAACTGGCACCACGGCGTACAGCGTTTGGTGCGCGATCTGAACCTTACTTATCGTCATCACAAAGCGCTGCACGAGCTTGATTTTGACGCCTATGGCTTCGAGTGGCTGGTGGTGGATGACAAAGAACGTTCGGTGCTGGCTTTCGTTCGTCGTGACAAAGTCGGTAATGAAATCATCGTTATCAGCAACTTTACGCCAGTACCTCGCCACGGCTATCGCTTCGGTATCAATCAGCCGGGCAAATGGCGCGAAATCCTCAATACCGACTCGATGCATTATCACGGTAGCAATACCGGTAACGGCGGCGCGGTGCACAGCGATGAAATCGCCAGTCATGGTCGTCAGCACTCACTGAGCCTGACGTTGCCACCGCTGGCAACGATCTGGCTGGTGCGGGAGGGATAATGACGCAACTGGCAACCGGCAACGCCATCCCCCATGGTGCAACGTATGACGGCCATGGCGTCAATTTCACCCTCTTTTCGGCCCACGCTGAACGCGTTGAATTATGCGTATTCGATGAGCAAGGCTGCGAACTCCGCTACGACCTGCCGGGGCGTAGCGGCGATGTCTGGCACGGCTATCTGGCCAACGCCCGTCCCGGTCTACGCTATGGCTATCGCGTACATGGTCCGTGGCAACCGCAGCAGGGCCACCGGTTTAATCCGGCGAAACTGCTGCTTGACCCTTGCGCGCGTCGGGTGGATGGCGAGTTAAAAGATAACCCACTGCTGCACGGTGGGCTGAATGAACCGGATCATCATGATAACGCCGCCATCGCGCTGAAGGGCGTGGTGGTGTCCGACCATTATGACTGGGAGGATGATGCCCCGCCGCGCACGCCGTGGGGCAATACCGTAATTTACGAAGCGCATGTCAAAGGGCTGACGTATTTGCATCCTGACCTGCCGGAAGAGATGCGCGGGACCTACAAAGCGCTGGGTCATCCGGTGATGATCGACTATTTCAAGCGCCTCGGCATTACCGCGCTGGAGCTGTTACCGGTGGCGCATTTCGCCAGCGAACCGCGGCTTCAGCGGCTGGGCCTGTCAAACTACTGGGGCTACAACCCGGTGGCGATGTATGCGCTGCATCCGGCCTATGCCAGCTCGCCGGAGAGTGCGCTTGATGAGTTTCGCGACGCGGTAAAAGCGCTGCATAAAGCGGGTATTGAGGTCATTCTCGACATCGTTTTAAACCACAGCGCCGAGCTGGATCTCGAAGGACCTGTCTTCTCGCTGCGCGGAATTGATAACCGTAGCTATTATTGGATCAGAGATGATGGCGATTACTACAACTGGACCGGTTGTGGGAACACCATCAATCTGAGCCATCCTGGCGTTGTGGAATACGCATGCGAGTGCCTGCGCTACTGGGTTGAAACCTGCCATGTGGATGGTTTTCGTTTTGATTTGGCTTCCGTCATGGGGCGTACGCCTGAGTTTCGTCAGGATGCTCCGCTGTTTACCGCGATCCAAAACTGTCCGCTGCTCTCACGCGCCAAGCTGATTGCGGAACCGTGGGATATTGGTGAAGGCGGGTATCAGGTGGGGAATTTCCCCCCGCCGTTTGCCGAGTGGAATGACCATTTCCGCGATGCGACGCGACGTTTTTGGCTCCAGCGTAATCTTTCGTTGGGCGAGTTTGCCGGACGTTTTGCCGCATCCAGCGACGTGTTTAAACGCCCGGGCCGCAATCCCAGCGCCACGGTCAATCTGGTGACCGCGCATGACGGTTTTACGCTACGCGACTGCGTTTGCTTCACAAATAAGCACAATGAAGCGAATGGTGAGGAAAATCGCGACGGCACTAGCAATAACTACAGTGACAATCATGGTAAAGAAGGATTAGGCGGCTCGCTGGACCTGATTGAGCGGCGGCGCGACAGCATTCATGCGCTGTTAACCACGCTGTTGCTCTCCCAGGGGACGCCGATGCTGCTGGCGGGTGATGAGCATGGTCATAGCCAGCACGGTAATAATAACGCTTACTGCCAGGATAACGCCTTAACCTGGCTGGACTGGCAGCAGGCAAACAGTGGGCTAACCACATTTACCGCCGCGTTGATTCATCTGCGCCGGCAAATACCTGCATTAACAGGCGATTGCTGGTGGGAAGAGGGCGATGGCAATGTTCGTTGGCTGAATAAGTACGCACAACCCTTAAGTGCGGATGAGTGGCATAACGGCCCGAGGCAGATGCAAATCCTGCTTTCAGATCGTTTCCTGATTGCAATAAACGCCACGCTTGAGGTGACAGATATCGTTTTACCTGAAGGGGAATGGCACGCCATTCCCCCATTTGCCGGAGAGGATAATCCGGTGCTTACGGCGGTCTGGCAGGGACCTGCGCACGGACTGTGTGTGTTCCAGAGAAGATAAAAAGGAGTTAGTCATGGTAAGTTTAGAGAAGAACGATCGTGTAATGTTGGCGCGCCAGCTGCCATTAAAATCTGTTGCCCTGATCCTGGCCGGTGGCCGCGGTACTCGCCTGAAAGATTTAACCAATAAGCGTGCCAAGCCTGCCGTGCACTTTGGCGGTAAGTTCCGCATTATCGATTTTGCCTTATCCAACTGTCTTAATTCCGGGATCCGCCGTATCGGCGTGATCACTCAGTACCAGTCACACACGCTGGTGCAGCATATTCAGCGCGGCTGGTCGTTCTTTAGTGAAGAGATGAACGAGTTCGTCGATCTGCTGCCTGCCCAGCAGAGGATGCAGGGTGAAAACTGGTATCGCGGTACGGCGGATGCGGTGACCCAAAACCTGGACATCATTCGACGCTATAAAGCGGAATATGTGGTGATCCTCGCGGGCGATCATATTTATAAGCAGGACTACTCACGCATGCTGATCGACCACGTTGAGAAAGGCGCGCGTTGCACAGTGGCCTGTATGCCAGTGCCTATTGAAGAGGCCAGCGCGTTTGGCGTAATGGACGTGGACGACACCGATAAAATTATCGAGTTCGTTGAAAAACCTGCCAACCCGCCAGCGATGCCTAATGATCCGACCAAATCGCTTGCCAGTATGGGGATCTACATCTTCGACGCCGATTATCTGTATGAACTGCTGGCGGAAGATGACCTCGATGAAAAATCCAGTCACGATTTTGGCAAAGACATCATCCCGAAAATCACCGAAGCTGGCATGGCATATGCACATCCATTCCCATTGTCCTGCGTACAGTCTGACCCGGAATCCGAGCCGTACTGGCGCGATGTGGGAACGCTGGAAGCCTACTGGAAAGCAAACCTCGATCTGGCTTCGGTGACGCCTGAACTGGATATGTACGACCAGGACTGGCCAATCCGTACGCATATGGAATCACTGCCGCCGGCGAAATTTGTTCAGGACCGTTCCGGTAGCCACGGAATGACGCTGAACTCGCTGGTTTCCGGCGGCTGTATTATTTCTGGTTCGGTGGTAGTGCAGTCCGTTCTGTTCCCGCGAGTGCGGGTGAATTCATTCTGTAACATTGATTCGGCAGTGTTGTTACCTGAAGTGTGGGTGGGACGTTCGTGCCGCTTACGTCGTTGCATTATCGACCGCGCCTGCGTTATTCCTGAAGGCATGGTGATTGGTGAAAACGCGGAAGAAGATGCTCGTCGTTTCTACCGTTCAGAGGAAGGTATTGTACTGGTCACGCGTGAAATGCTGCGCAAACTGCAGATCAAACAGGAGCGATAATGCAGGTTTTACACGTTTGTTCAGAGATGTTCCCTTTGTTAAAAACCGGGGGACTGGCGGATGTTATTGGGGCGTTACCCGCAGCGCAAATCGCGGACGGTGTGGATGCCCGCGTGCTGCTCCCGGCGTTTCCTGATATCCGTCGCGGCATTCCCGATGCGCAGGTAGTGACGCGTCGCGATACCTTCGCCGGACGTATTACGCTGTTGTTCGGGCATTTCAACGGTGTGGGCATTTACCTGATTGACGCGCCGCATCTCTATGACCGTCCCGGTAGCCCGTATCACGACACTAACCTGTTTGCATATACCGATAACGTGCTGCGTTTTGCACTGCTGGGTTGGGTCGGCAGTGAAATGGCCTGTGGCTTTGACCCATTCTGGCGCCCGGATGTGGTGCATGCGCACGACTGGCATGCCGGTCTGGCCCCGGCGTATCTGGCGGCGCGCGGCCATCCGGCGAAATCGGTGTTCACTGTGCACAACCTGGCGTATCAAGGCATGTTTTATGCAAAGCATATGGATGACATCCAATTGCCATGGTCGTTCTTTAACGTGCACGGACTGGAGTTTAACGGGCAGATTTCTTTCCTGAAGGCCGGGTTGTACTACGCCGACCACATTACGGCGGTCAGTCCGACCTACGCGCGGGAAATTACCGAGCCGCAGTTTGCCTACGGCATGGAAGGTCTGTTGCAGCAGCGTCATCGTGAAGGACGTCTTTCCGGTGTGCTGAACGGCGTTGATGAAAAAATCTGGAGCCCGGAAACCGATCTGCTGCTGGCGTCGCGGTATACGCGTGAAACGCTGGAAGAGAAGGCGGAGAACAAACGCCAGCTACAGATCGCGATGGGACTTAAGGTTAACGACAAAGTGCCGTTATTTGCCGTAGTCAGCCGCCTGACCAGTCAGAAAGGGCTGGATCTGGTGCTGGAAGCGCTACCGGGGTTGTTAGAGCAGGGTGGACAACTGGCATTGCTCGGCGCGGGCGATCCGGTTTTACAGGAAGGTTTCCTCGCCGCGGCGGCGGAACATCCAGGACAGGTGGGCGTACAGATTGGCTATCACGAAGCCTTCTCGCACCGCATCATGGGTGGGGCCGACGTTATATTGGTTCCCAGCCGTTTTGAGCCGTGTGGCTTAACGCAGTTGTATGGACTGAAGTACGGCACGCTGCCGCTGGTGCGGCGCACCGGTGGGCTGGCTGATACGGTCTCTGACAGTTCGCTGGAAAACCTGGCGGATGGTATCGCCAGTGGGTTTGTATTTGAAGATAGTAATGCCTGGTCGCTGCTACGCGCGATCCGGCGTGCTTTCGTATTGTGGTCCCGGCCTTCGCTGTGGCGGTTTGTACAACGTCAGGCCATGACCATGGATTTTAGCTGGCAAGTCGCGGCGAAGTCATACCGTGAGCTTTACTATCGTTTGAAATAGATATCCAGGAATCACCTATATGAATGCTCCATTTACTTATGCATCGCCCACACTCAGCGTAGAGGCACTTAAGCATTCTATCGCCTACAAGCTGATGTTCACGATTGGTAAAGACCCGGTCATTGCCAATAAACATGAGTGGCTGAACGCCACGTTGTTCGCGGTGCGCGATCGTCTCGTGGAGCGCTGGCTGCGTTCTAACCGTGCGCAATTATCCCAGGAAACTCGACAGGTTTATTATCTGTCAATGGAGTTTCTGATTGGCCGCACACTTTCCAATGCACTGTTATCGTTGGGTATTTATGACGATGTCAAAAATGCGCTGGAAGGTATGGGGTTGGATCTTGAAGATCTGATCGATGAAGAAAACGACCCTGGTCTTGGCAACGGTGGCCTCGGGCGCCTGGCGGCCTGCTTCCTGGACTCACTGGCAACGTTGGGTCTGCCGGGACGCGGCTACGGTATTCGTTATGACTACGGCATGTTCAAACAGAACATTGTTGATGGCCGACAGAAAGAGTCACCGGACTACTGGCTGGAATACGGTAACCCGTGGGAATTCAAACGCCACAATACGCGCTACAAAGTGCGCTTTGGCGGGCGTATTCAGCAGGAAGGCAAGAAAACGCGCTGGATAGAAACTGAAGAGATCCTCGCGGTAGCCTACGACCAAATTATTCCCGGTTATGACACAGACGCCACCAATACGCTGCGCTTGTGGAATGCCCAGGCCAGTAGCGAAATCAACCTCGGTAAATTTAACCAGGGCGACTACTTTGCGGCGGTGGAAGATAAAAACCACTCCGAGAACGTCTCCCGCGTGCTGTATCCGGATGACTCCACCTATTCAGGACGCGAGCTGCGTTTGCGCCAGGAGTATTTTCTGGTCTCCTCCACGGTGCAGGACATCCTGAACCGTCATTATCAACTGCACAAAACCTACGACAACCTGGCAGATAAGATCGCCATTCACCTCAACGACACCCATCCGGTACTGTCGATTCCTGAGCTGATGCGTCTGCTGATCGATGAGCACAAATTCAGTTGGGATAATGCGTTTGAGGTCTGCTGCCAGGTCTTCTCGTATACCAACCACACCTTGATGAGCGAAGCGCTGGAGACCTGGCCTGTCGATATGCTGGGCAAAATTCTGCCGCGCCATCTGCAAATCATCTTTGAGATTAACGACTACTTCCTGAAGACGTTGCAGGAACAGTATCCGAACGATACCAGTCTGCTGGGACGGACGTCGATTATCGATGAATCCAATGGCCGCCGGGTGCGTATGGCATGGCTCGCAGTGGTGGTGAGCCACAAGGTTAACGGCGTTTCTGAGCTGCACTCCAACCTGATGGTGCAGTCGCTGTTTGCTGACTTTGCGAAGATTTTCCCGACTCGCTTCTGTAACGTCACCAACGGCGTGACGCCACGCCGCTGGCTGGCGCTGGCTAACCCATCGCTCTCTGAGGTACTGGATGAGAACATTGGCCGCACCTGGCGAACCGATCTCAGCCAGCTAAGCGAGCTTGAACAGCACTGCGATTACCCGCTGGTAAATCAGGCGGTGCGCCGTGCGAAACTGGAGAATAAAAAACGTCTGGCAACGCTCATTGCCCAGCAGCTTAACGTGGTGGTGAACCCGAAATCGCTGTTTGATGTGCAGATCAAGCGTATTCACGAATACAAACGCCAGTTGATGAACGTGCTGCATGTGATCACCCGCTACAACCGCATTAAGGCCGATCCTGACGCCGAGTGGGTGCCGCGCGTGAATATCTTCGCCGGTAAAGCGGCTTCGGCCTATTACATGGCGAAGCACATCATTCACCTGATCAACGACGTCGCGAAAGTGATCAACAACGATCCGCAAATTGGTGACAAGCTGAAAGTGGTGTTTATTCCTAACTACAGCGTCAGCCTGGCGCAGGTGATTATTCCTGCTGCCGACCTGTCTGAGCAGATTTCGCTGGCCGGGACCGAAGCCTCTGGTACCAGTAATATGAAGTTTGCCCTCAACGGCGCGCTGACTATTGGGACGCTGGACGGTGCCAACGTCGAGATGCTGGAGCATGTGGGCGCAGAAAATATCTTTATCTTTGGTAATACGGCGGAAGAGGTCGAAGCCTTACGCAGCCAGGGCTACAAGCCGCGTGAGTATTACGAGAAAGACGAAGAGCTGCACCAGGTGCTGACGCAGATTGGCAGCGGTGTATTCAGCCCTGAGGAGCCGGGGCGCTATCGTGACCTGGTTGACTCGCTGATCAACTTTGGCGACCACTATCAGGTTCTGGCGGATTATCGCAGCTACGTTGACTGCCAGGATAAGGTTGACGAACTGTATCGCCACCCGGAAGAGTGGACCACCAAGTCGATGATTAATATCGCCAACATGGGCTACTTCTCGTCGGACAGGACGATCAAAGAGTACGCCGAAAACATCTGGCATATCGACTCGGTGCGGTTGTAACAAGGGCAGGACGATCTGTCGGCCGGGTAAGGCGTTAGCCGCCATCCGGCAAAAGGCCCGGTAGCGCTGACGCTTACCGGGCCTACAGTTTTATATCGAGTGTCTTAAGACGCCAGCGACAGCTGCTGTTTCTCAATGTACTCCGCCAGCCACTGGGTCATGCGCGACTGCTGTTCAGCGTTCAGCCACATACCTTCTTTCGTGCGACGCCACAGCGCATCTTCCGCACGGCGCACCCATTCGTGATCGACCAGATATTTCAGCTCGGCCTCATAGAACTCATGGCCGAAGTCTTCACCTAACTCGGCAAGCGAGGTGGCTTCCCCGATAATCCATTCGGTGTTACTGCCGTAGGTGCGCGAATAATGGCGTGCCAGCGACTCGGTCAGGAACGGGTAGCGACGGCGCAGTTTGGCCGCGTAATCTTCACGATCGCCGCCGATGTCACCGCCTGGCAGAATGCACTCTTTTGTCCACGCCGGACCGATTCCCTGATAGTACGACGCCAGTTTTTCCATCGCGTGTTCGGCCAGCTTACGGTAGGTCGTCAGCTTACCGCCAAAGACCGACAGCAGCGGCGCTTTGCCGTTTTCGTCGTGGATATCCAACGTGTAATCACGGGTGATAGCCTGCGGCGAGTCGGACTCGTCATCGCACAGCGGACGTACGCCCGAGTAGGTCCAGACGATATCGTCACGGCCCAGCTGTTTCTTAAAGTGCGCGTTGTAGACCTTCAGCAGGTAATTGATTTCACTCTCATCAATTTTTACCGCTTTCGGGTCGCCTTTGTATTCGACGTCAGTCGTCCCGATGATCGAGAATTCGTCCATCCATGGGATGACAAACACAATACGTTTATCTTCGTTTTGCAGAATATAAGCTTGCTTCTGGGTATGGACGCGCGGCACCACGATGTGGCTGCCTTTAATCAGACGAATACCGTACGGCGATGGCAGATGCATGCCGTCGTCGAAGAACTCTTTCACCCATGGGCCGGTGGCATTGACCAGACCACGCGCCTGCCAGGTGTGCTTTTTACCGGTATCGATATCTTCAGCTTCAACAATCCACAAACCGTTTTCACGGCGAGCGGAGGTAGCGCGAGTGCGGGTTAACACCTCTCCGCCTTTGCGTACGACCATTTGGGCGTTTGCCAAAACCAGTCGCGCATCGTCTACCCAGCAGTCAGAATATTCGAAACCGCGCACAATCTCAGGTTTCATTACGGAATCTGCGCCAAAACGCAAACCGGTCGAACTCGGCAAACTGGTGCGTTTGCCCAGATGATCGTACATAAACAGACCAATGCGGATCATCCACGCTGGACGCAGGTGCGGGCGATGGGGCAGACGAAAGCGCATCGGGAAGGCGATATGCGGTGCCATTTTCAACAACACCTCACGTTCGGCCAGCGCTTCGCTCACCAGGCGAAATTCGTAGTGTTCCAGGTAGCGCAGGCCACCGTGGATGAGTTTGGAGCTAGCGGAAGAGGTGGCGCAGGCTAAATCCTGCGCTTCCAGCATCAGCACGGATAAACCGCGTCCAGCGGCATCTGCCGCGATACCGGCACCGTTGATGCCTCCACCTATCACAATCAGATCTTTGGTTTCCATGCTGGCCTCTCGCACTTTCGTTATAGCTCATTAATGTTCGTTATCGAGCATAATAGCAAAGAATCGGGCCATTGGTAACATCGGATAAACAATTTACAGTGATACATATAACATTATGGCGTTTAACTGCCGTCGGGACGTACACTAAGAAGTAACATGTCTGAAAAGCGTCACCTGCAATATAAAGAAGAGAGAGCAATGGATCAGTTTGAATGTATTAATGTCGAAGAAGCGCATCAGAAGCTGCACCAGGGGGCCGCGGTGTTAGTGGATATCCGCGACCCGCAAAGCTATGCGATGGGTCACGCCCCGCAGGCGTTTCATCTGACGAACGACACGCTGGGGTCATTTATGCGCGAGCATGATTTCGACACCGCCGTGTTAGTAATGTGTTATCACGGCAACAGCAGTAAAGGCGCGGCGCAATATCTTCTTCAGCAGGGCTATGACGCGGTTTACAGTGTTGACGGCGGCTTCGACGCCTGGCATCGACATTTTCCGGCAGAAGTGGCATACGGTTCGTAAGACTATACCCAAATTAATTCGAGTTGCATCGCGACGGCGACGCAGCAAATCTCCGGGCGCGTACGAACAGTATGTGACCGGAGTGAGTGAGGAAAGCCAACAAAGATGCAGCTCGAAGTAAGAAGGGTATATATACTGTCCTCTTTTGTGTGGAATAAGCGACAGCAACCATGTTGATGATTACCTCTTTTGCTAACCCCCGCGTGGCGCAGGCATTTGTTGATTATATGGCGACACAGGGCGTTATCCTGACGATTCAACAACATCAGCAAACGGATGTCTGGCTGGCGGATGAGTCCCAGGCTGAGCGCGTGCATGCTGAGCTGGCGCGATTTCTGGAGAATCCAGGCGATCCGCGTTACCTCGCAGCAAGCTGGCAGTCGGGTCATACCGACAGCGGTCTGCGCTACCAGCGTTATCCGTTCCTGGCCACATTGCGCGAACGCGCAGGCCCGGTAACCTGGGTGGTGATGGCCGCGTGTGTGCTGGTCTTTATCGCGATGAACACGCTGGGCGACCAGACCGTGATGCTCTGGCTGGCATGGCCGTTTGACCCTTCGCTGAAATTTGAATTCTGGCGTTATTTCACCCACGCTTTTATGCACTTCTCGCTGATGCATATTCTGTTCAACCTGCTGTGGTGGTGGTATCTCGGCGGTGCGGTTGAAAAGCGTCTGGGCAGCGGAAAACTGATTGTAATTACCGTGATCAGCGCCCTGCTAAGCGGCTACGTTCAGCAGAAATTTAGCGGCCCGTGGTTTGGTGGGCTGTCTGGCGTGGTATATGCGCTGATGGGTTATGTGTGGTTGCGCGGCGAGCGCGATCCACAAAGTGGTATTTTCCTGCAGCGTGGTTTGATTATCTTTGCTTTGATCTGGATTGTTGCCGGCTGGTTTGATGTGTTCGGCATGTCGATGGCGAACGGCGCACATATCGCCGGGCTGGCCGTGGGTCTGGCAATGGCGTTTGCCGATACTATGAATGTACGAAAACGAACGTAATTTCAGGGAACAATAATGAAGCAAACACAACGACATGACGCGATCATCGAGCTGGTAAAGAAACAGGGATACGTCAGTACTGAGGAGCTGGTGGAGCATTTCTCCGTCAGCCCGCAGACGATTCGCCGCGATCTTAACGATCTGGCCGATCAGAACATGATTTTGCGCCATCACGGTGGCGCGGCGCTGCCCTCCAGCTCGGTCAACACCCCGTGGCATGACCGTAAAGCGACACAGACGGCGGAAAAAGAGCGCATTGCCCGCAAAGTTGCCACGCAGATCCCGAACGGTTCTACGTTGTTCATTGATATCGGCACTACGCCGGAAGCGGTGGCTCACGCGCTGCTCAATCACAGCAATTTACGCATTGTGACCAACAACCTCAATGTGGCGAATACGCTGATGGCGAAAGAGGATTTCCGCATCATACTCGCCGGTGGCGAACTGCGTAGCCGCGACGGCGGTATTATGGGCGAAGCGACCCTCGACTTTATTTCTCAGTTCCGCCTGGACTTCGGCATCTTAGGGATTAGCGGTATCGATAGCGATGGCTCCCTGCTGGAGTTTGATTATCACGAAGTTCGCACCAAGCGCGCGATTATTGAGAATTCACGGCATGTGATGCTGGTGGTGGATCACTCGAAGTTTGGGCGTAACGCGATGGTGAATATGGGCAGTATCAGCATGGTGGATGCGGTGTATACCGACACGCTGCCGCCAGCTGGCGTGATGCAGGTTATTGCGGACCATCATATTCAGTTAGAGCTGTGCTAAGTTAATTCCAAGCCTGATAAGCGTAGCGTATCAGGCATTAACTAAACCCCATACCCCATCATTTTCAGCAGTTTCTGCGCATGTTGCACCGCATCCTGGCGGTGTGCGACGCCGAGCTTTTGATACAAATTGCGGATGTGCGTCTTGATGGTCGTTGCCGCGACGGCCAATTCTCCGGCGATCTGCTCGTTGCTGTAGCCCGAATAAATCAGTCCCAGAACCTGCCATTCGCGCTGGGTCAGCGGGCTGGTCCGGATAAGCTCCGGTACTTCCGGGTGAGTAAGCAGACGCTCAACGAATCCTTCATCGAAGTGGGCGAATTTATGGCGGTGATGCTGGTTAATCTCACGCAAAATACGCTGGGCGCGGTGCTGATCGAGTTCCGGTAAGGTATTGAGCTGAATCAGCTGACGCAGTTGCTGCGCCATGGCCTCACCTTCAATGACAAAGTGACTGATAAATCCGGTGCGGTTCGCCAGCTGCAGCGCGTCGAGTAACACGCGCTGTGCGTCATTTTTGCGTCCTGCCTGCCAGTAGAGCTGATTAAGCAGCAGCAGGTTACGGTTCAGATCGCTCATCAGGCGCAGATTGCGCGCATTTTCATTCAACTCTTCCAGCACAATCTCAGCCGGTTCAAACTCGCCCAGCAGGATCTGCGCGCGGGCGATGTTGCGCCACTGGCTTTGCAGGAAGTGGTTATTGGCGAATTCCGGTTTCGGCGTGTGGCGCAGCCAGTTGGCGGCCGAATTTTTGTCGCCCACCATTTGCCAGTAAATCACCCGTACCTTATCGGCGTTCGAGATCCAGTCACTGTGATAGTGACCGTTACCCAGCAGGTTTTCCAGGCGGTTAAGCAGGCTACGCGCATTATCCAGATCCCCCCGGGCCAGCGAACATTGAATCAGCAGCGCCAGGCACTGTAGCTGCTGCTGCGGCTGGAATGTGGAAAGCAGTTCAATACCCGCGCGGGCAGACGCTTCCGATTCGTCCAGGCGCGCCCATGCCCACAGCAGCTGCGCGCGAATACGCACCAGGAACTCGTGCATCGGCAACTGTTCCAGATGTTGCTCTTTGATCAGCTGAAACGCTTTTTCCTGAGTCTCCCAGGCGGCCTGTAAAAAGCCCTGGGCAAACAAAATTTCGCTTTGCTGGATTAAACTCCACAGCGCGTAATGCCAGACGTCATGATGGCGTGCCATTTGCTCGGTTTGCTGCATTAACGCCAGAGAACGCGTGAGATCGCCCTTACAGTGCAGGACTTCACCGTGTACCGAGGTGGCGACGATACGGCTATAGAACCAGGCGATGGGTAACTCATCCAGCGCCAGCTTTGCCAGGCGCTCGGCTTCGTCAGGATTGCCGTCGTTAATCGCGACCTGCGCACGCAGGGCGTTAAATTCGGCGTGCAGCGTCGGTTCCATGTCGCCTTTCATTTCCTGCTCAGCGCGTGCCAGCAGGGTATTAACCTCGCCGTAGCGGTGCTGGCTTTGCATCAGCCAGGCTTGCAGCAGAACCAGACGCGGATTTTCCAGCAGACTTTCCCACGGCAGGGCTTTCAGCGACTCTTCCAGTAATGTCAGTTCGCTGTGGTTAAACAGTCCCCACGCATGGTTAAGCAGGATATCGCGTAGCATATGCGCGTCGCCTGCCGCCAGCGCGTGGTGGATAGCTTCGCTGGGGAAGCCTTGCGCCATCCAGCTTTCAGCGGCGGCGCGGTGTATTTCGGGCAGTTCGCTTGCCAGTTCCCACTGACAGCGCTGGCGTAAAAAGCTGCCAAACAGCGGGTGGTAGCTGAACCACTCACCGACGTCATCCATCCGCTGCAAGAATAATCCCTGGCGCTCAATCTCCTCCAGCCGCATCTGGCCGTTTTCTTCCCCAGTGACCCGGACGATCAGTGCGTCGTTCATTGAGCGCAGAATGGCGCTTTTCAGCAGGAAATGACGGGTGCCGAGGTCGACGCTGTCCAGCACTTCATCAACCAGATAATCGGACAGATGGCTGGCGTTGATCCCGGCGAGGCGGCGTGCGGACTGGTGTGCAGAGTGGTTGTTCTGGCGGGCGGAGAGGGCAATCAGCTGTAACGCCGTGGCCCAGCCAGCAACGTCATCGCACATCCGGCTGCTTTCTGCCGCTTCGATAGGTGAGGACAAACGTCGATCGAAAAATTGTTTGGCTTCCTGGTGGTTAAACGCCAGCTGTTGGCTGCCTATCTCCAGCAACTGATCGCGTACTCGCAGGTTGGCAATACCCAACTGCGGCAGGTTGCGCGACAGCACGACCAGCGTGAGGTTCTCAGGCTGATGACGCAGGAAGAAACGCATCGCTTCGTGAATTGCCGGATTGGAGATGAGATGATAATCATCCACTACCAGGTAGAGCGGGCGGTGCCACTCGGCCAGTTCAATAAATAGCTGCGCAAACAGTGACGTCAGGCTAGCGTATTGGCGCTTTTGCACCATCGCTTCGCTGGTGGTGCAGTGTCCACCGGTTGCCTGCTGGATAGCGGCGATCAGATAGCTGGCAAAGCGCTCTTGTTGATTATCGCCTTCATCCAGAGAGTACCAGCCTAAGTCGTTCTTCCCCGCTGCCCATTGTGAAACCAACGTTGTTTTTCCATAACCAGCAGGACTTGTTATCAGGGCAAGCCTGAAATTGTTCGCGCCGGAAAGTTTAGCCAACAGGCGCTCACGAACCACCGTATGGTCGAGTCGAACCGGACGACTTAATTTAGACGGAATCAACATAAGTTAGTCACTTCACTGTGTGAAAATGGGGAAAAATGATTTTTTTTGCGCTTCGTAATTAATAGATATAAGGTCGGCCAGATTAGTGTTTTATGCAAGCTAAGCGGACTTTTTGTGTGTCTGATTTTGCACTATGTCACAAATCTAAACATCTATTACATTAATTGCTTTAAAGAGTCACAACAGGCGTGGCGACTGGATCCGTCGGTATTTTGGCTGAGCCGAAAAATACCTCCCATTTTATAAGGTTACTCAGTTGCTTAATGTAAAGAGCCGAATTTTGTGGCCGACTTAAAAGTTTTATGTGAATTATCTTATCCACCTTGGATATTTCAGGTTAGAAACTATTTCTCTGTTTACAGATTGTTTCCCATCGTCACCCCTCTATTTGATATTGTCGATTTATCTCTTGTTATTAATGCGTCGTCCGTTGGGCATTACAGGGGCGTTATGCCGGACTTACGCGAATTTACGGGCGATAACACCCTCTTTAAGTGGCAGCGATCACACTTTTATGCTCATCCCCGCTCCTCCTCCCTGCCTAATCCGTGCCAGGATGAGGAAGGTCAACAACGAGCCTGGCAAACTAGCGATAACGTTGTTTTATTACCTAAGGATCTGGAACCCCTATGTCACAGCCTACTTTCAACAAAGATCAATTTCAGGCTGCCCTGACGCGTCAGTGGCAGCGCTTCGGTTTACTGTCGGCTCAAGAAATGACGTCGCGCCAGTGGTGGCAGGCAGTGAGTGGGGCGTTGGCTGAGTTACTCAGCGCCCAGCCTGCGGCGAAGCCGGCAAAAAATCAGCGCCATGTTAACTACATCTCGATGGAGTTTTTGATTGGCCGTCTGACCGGCAACAACTTACTCAATCTCGGCTGGTATCAGGCCGTGAGCGATGAGCTGAAAGCGCATGACGTTAACCTGACCGACCTGCTGGAAGAAGAGATCGACCCGGCGCTGGGTAACGGTGGATTGGGACGCCTGGCGGCCTGCTTTCTTGATTCGATGGCGACAGTCGGTCAATCGGCGACGGGCTATGGTCTCAACTACCAGTACGGCCTGTTCCGTCAGTCATTTGCCGATGGGCAGCAGATGGAAGCCCCGGATGACTGGCATCGCGGCAGCTATCCGTGGTTCCGTCACAACGAAGCACTGGATGTGCAAGTAGGGATTGGCGGCAAGGTCACCAAAGAAGGGCACTGGGAGCCGGGGTTTGTTATCACCGGCCAGGCCTGGGATCTACCGGTTCTCGGCTACCGTAACGGCGTGGCGCAACCGCTACGTCTGTGGCAGGCCAGCCACGCACATCCGTTTAACCTGACCAAATTTAATGACGGCGATTTCCTGCGCGCAGAGCAGCAGGGCATCGACGCTGAAAAACTGACCAAAGTGCTGTACCCGAACGACAACCACACCGCGGGTAAAAAGCTGCGCCTGATGCAGCAATACTTCCAGTGCGCTTGCTCCGTAGCTGACATTCTGCGCCGCCATCATCTGGCAGGGCGTAAACTGCATGAGCTGGCTGATTTTGAGGTGATTCAGCTCAACGATACTCACCCGACCATCGCCATCCCTGAGCTACTGCGTGTGCTGATTGATGAGCACCAGATGAGCTGGGACGATGCGTGGGCTATTACCAGTAAGACCTTTGCTTATACCAACCACACTTTGATGCCAGAGGCGCTGGAGTGCTGGGACGAGAAGCTGGTGAAAGCACTACTGCCGCGCCATATGCAAATCATCAAAGAGATTAACGACCGCTTTAAGAAGCTGGTCGATAAAACCTGGCCGGGTGACGCTGAAGTTTGGGCGAAGCTGGCGGTGGTGCACAACAAACAGGTGCGTATGGCCAACATGTGCGTGGTCAGCGGCTTTGCGGTTAACGGCGTGGCGGCGCTGCACTCCGATTTGGTGGTGAAGGATCTGTTCCCGGAATATCATCAGCTCTGGCCGAACAAATTCCATAACGTCACTAACGGGATTACTCCGCGTCGCTGGATTAAGCAGTGCAACCCGGCACTTGCCGCGCTGCTGGATAAATCGCTGAAAAAAGAGTGGGCCAACGACCTCGATCAGTTGATTAACCTGGAAAAATACGCCGACGACGCGAAGTTTCGTCAGCAGTATCGTGACATCAAGCTGGCGAACAAAGCGCGTCTGGTGAAGTTTATTAAAGCGCGTACCGGTATTGAGATAACGACTAACGCTCTCTTTGATATTCAGATTAAACGCCTGCATGAGTACAAGCGTCAGCACCTCAACTTGCTGCATATTCTGGCGTTATACAAAGAAATCCGTGAGAACCCGCAGGCCGATCGCGTGCCGCGCGTATTCCTGTTTGGCGCGAAAGCCGCTCCGGGTTACTACCTGGCGAAAAATATCATCTTTGCCATTAACAAGGTTGCAGAAACCATCAATAACGACCCGCAAGTGGGCGACAAGCTGAAGGTCGTATTCCTGCCGGATTATTGTGTCTCGGCGGCGGAAATGTTGATCCCAGCGGCGGATATCTCTGAGCAAATCTCCACCGCAGGGAAAGAGGCTTCCGGCACCGGTAACATGAAGCTGGCGCTGAACGGTGCGTTAACCGTCGGTACGCTGGATGGCGCAAACGTCGAAATCGCCGAGAAGGTCGGTGACGAGAATATCTTTATCTTTGGTCATACCGTGGAAGAGGTGAAGGCGCTCAAGGCCAAAGGGTACGACCCGGTGAAATGGCGTAAGAAAGATAAAGTGCTGGATGCTGTTCTGAAAGAGCTGGAAAGCGGGAAGTATAGCGACGGCGATAAACATGCCTTCGACCAGATGCTGCACAGTATCGGCAAGCAGGGCGGTGACCCGTATCTGGTAATGGCGGACTTCGCGGCCTATGTTGAAGCCCAGAAGCACGTTGACGTGTTGTATCGTGACCAGGAAGCCTGGACCCGGGCGGCGATTCTGAATACCGCGCGTTGCGGCATGTTCAGTTCGGATCGCTCCATCCGCGATTATCAGACTCGTATCTGGCAGGCGAAACGTTAAGGAATCGCGATGGAAAGCAAACGTCTGGATAATGCCGCGTTGGCGGCGGGGATCAGCCCCAATTACATTAATGCCCACGGTAAACCGCAGTCTATTGGCGTCGAAACCAAGCGGCGTTTGCTTGACGCTATGCATCGCTCCACCGCCACCGCTCAGGTGGCGGTGACCCCGGTGCCGAATGTCATGGTTTATACCGCTGGTAAGAAAATGCCGCTGGCAGTTGAGGGACGCGGAGAGTTTAACTGGCTGCTGACCACCGAAGAGGGCGTGCAGCACAAAGGGCATGCCGTCGGCGGTAAATCGTTCAACCTTCCGGCGAAGCTGCCGGAAGGGTATCACACGCTTACCCTCACCCAGGGGGAGTTGCGTACCCATTGCCGCATCATCGTCGCGCCGAAACGCTGCTATGAGCCGCAGGCTCTGTTAGCCGGGCAGAAGCTGTGGGGCGCATGCGTTCAGCTCTATACCCTGCGTTCAGAAAAAAACTGGGGGATTGGCGACTTTGGCGATCTCCGTGCCATGCTGGTGGAGGTGGCGCAACGCGGCGGCGCGTTTATCGGCCTGAATCCGATTCACGCGCTGTATCCGGCGAACCCGGAGAGTGCCAGTCCGTACAGCCCGTCGTCACGCCGCTGGTTGAACGTTATTTATATTGATGTGAACGCAGTAGACGATTTTCGCCTGAGTAAAGAGGCGCAAGCCTGGTGGCAGAAACCCGCGACTCAGCAAGCTCTGCAACGCGCGCGTGATGCCGAGTGGGTTGATTATTCTGCCGTTACCGCATTGAAGATGACAGCGCTGCGTATGGCGTGGAAAAGCTTCTCTGCACGTGACGATGAGCAGATGGCGGCATTTCGTCAGTTTGTGATTCAGGAAGGGGATAGCCTGTACTGGCAGGCGGCCTTTGATGCGCTGCATGCGCATCAGGTGAAAGAGGACGCACTGCGCTGGGGCTGGCCGGTGTGGCCGCAAGCTTTCCAGTCGGTGGATTCGCCAGAGGTAAAACGCTTTTGCGAAGAGCATCGTGATGAAGTGGATTTCTACCTGTGGTTGCAGTGGCTGGCGTATACCCAGTTTGCTGATTGCTGGAAAACCAGCCAGGGCTTTGCGATGCCGATTGGATTATATCGCGATCTGGCTGTCGGCGTGGCCGAAGGCGGGGCGGAAACCTGGTGCGACCGCGAGTTGTATTGCCTGAAAGCCTCGGTTGGCGCACCGCCGGATATTCTCGGTCCGCTCGGGCAAAACTGGGGATTGCCGCCGATGGATCCGCATATCATCACGGCACGCGCTTACGAACCGTTTATCGAACTGCTGCGTGCCAATATGCAGAACTGCGGTGCGTTGCGTATCGACCATGTTATGTCGATGCTGCGTCTGTGGTGGATCCCTTACGGTGAAACTGCCGATCACGGCGCCTACGTGCATTATCCGGTCGACGATCTGCTTTCAATTCTGGCGCTGGAAAGTAAACGTCATCACTGCATGGTAATTGGTGAAGATCTGGGGACTGTGCCGGTAGAGATCGTCAGCAAGCTGCGTGACAGCGGCGTGTACTCCTACAAAGTGCTTTATTTTGAGAATGACCATGAGAAAAACTTTCGCGCGCCGAAAGCGTACCCGGAACAATCAATGGCAGTCGCGGCGACGCATGACCTTCCTACGCTTAAAGGTTATTGGGATAGCGGCGATCTGACGCTGGGTAAGGCACTGGGTCTGTATCCGGATGAAGTCGTGCTGCGTGGGCTGTATCAGGACAGAGAACTGGCGAAACAGGGGCTGCTGGACGCACTGCACAAATACGGGTGCCTGCCAAAACGTGCTGGTCACAAGGCGTCGCTGATGTCGATGACACCGATTCTTAATCGCGGCATGCAACGCTACATCGCTGACAGCAACAGTGCGCTGTTGGGCCTGCAACCGGAAGACTGGCTGGATATGGCTGAGCCGGTCAATATTCCGGGGACCAGCAACCAGTACAAAAACTGGCGGCGTAAGCTCACCGCCACGCTGGAGCAGATGTTTGCCGATGACGGTGTGAACAAGCTGATTAAGGATTTGGATAAGCGCCGAAAAGCGGCCGCGAAGAAGAAGTAATAAAGCCGGGGATTTCCCCGGCTTTATTAGGGTGATAGCAGGTAGGCCGGGTAAGCGAAGCGCCACCCGGCACAGTTTTATCAGACCACCATACCCAGCAGTAGACACCCTACCAGACCGCAGACGGAGATAATGGTTTCCAGCATTGACCATGACTTGATGGTTTCACCGATGGTCAAGTTGAAGTACTCCTTGAACAGCCAGAAGCCCGGATCGTTCACGTGGGAGAAAATGACGGAACCGGAACCAACCGCAATAACCATTAGCTCAGGGCTTACGCCGGTCGTTGCAATCAGCGGTGCCACAATCCCACCAGCGGTGATTGCCGCTACGGTTGCGGAGCCCAGTGCGATACGCAGTACCGCAGCGATAGACCATGCCATCAGCAGCGGAGAAACGTTTGAACCGTGCATCATTGACGCGATGTACTTGTCCACGCCGCTATCCACCAGGACCTGTTTGAAGGCACCGCCACCACCGATGATCAACAGCATCATCGCGATGATTTTGATGGAGGACACCAACGTGTCGTTGATCTGATCCATCGAACGTCCGCGGTTCAGACCAAAAGTGAACATTGCAATCAGCACCGCGATAAGCGTTGCCATAACCGGGTCACCCAGGAATTCTGCCACCGTCAGGAAAGCGTGGCCTTTTGGCAGAATCATCTCCGCCACGGCGCGCATCGCCATCAGGATAACCGGTACCAGGGAGGTCCAGACGCTGACGCCAAAGCCAGGCATCTCTTCTTCAGTAAACGTTTTCGCGCTGTACAGACCTTCCGGGATTGGCTTATCGATACCTTTCAGGAAGCGAGCGTACACCGGACCAGCGAGAATAACGGTCGGGATTGCCAGAATCGTACCAAACAGCAGGGTTTTACCCATATCTGCATGGAAAATGGTGGCAATAGCGGTCGGACCTGGGTGCGGCGGCAGGAAGCCGTGAGTTACGGACAGCGCAGCAGCCATCGGCACGCCAACATACAGCAGCGGGATGTTGGCAGCAGCGGCGATGGTGAACACCAGCGGCAGCATCAGCACGAAGCCGACTTCGTAGAACAGGGCAAAACCGACGGTGAAGCCGGTTAATACCACCGCCCACTGAATATGTTTTTTGCCGAATTTAGCAATCAGGGTGGTTGCGATGCGCTGTGCGCCGCCGCAGTCCGCCAGCATTTTGCCCAGCATGGCGCCAAAACCCATAATCAGGGCGAGGCTGCCAAGGGTTCCGCCGACACCGGCTTTAATCGAACCGATGACTTTATCCAGTGGCATCCCTTGCATCAATCCGACAGCAAGCGCCACCAGGACGAGAGCGATGAAACCGTTCATTTTGAAACGGATCATCAGGAGGAGTAACAAGATTACACCGATAGCAACGATGACTAATGGCATGATTTACCTGGCCTTTACTTTGTTATGGGTAACGTCAGTGTTTAGATGACAAATTCCGATTGTCCCGACCGGGAACAGAGCATTCTCAGCACCAATGCTGGTTGCCTTCAAAACTAATCAGTTTAGCTGGCTGTTATGTGTGTGTTAGGTGCTGATGCGAATGATACGGGTAACATACGGCGCTTGAAAATCACCTGGGCAGGCAAAATTTAAATTATGAGAGGCTGGTCAAATTATGAGGGGGATTGTTGCAGGAAATATGCGGAGAAATGCAAGGTTGTAGGCCGGATAAAGCGATTACGCTGCCATCCGGCATCAATGCCCGATGGCGGCGCGGATGCGTCTTAACGGGCCTACGGAAACTCTACAGGTTGAGGCGTTAGTAGTAAGAGTGCTCGCCGCGCTGGTGTTCGGTTAAATCGCGAACGCCTTTCAGTTCAGGGAATTCAGCCAGCAGCTGTTTCTCGATACCTTCTTTCAGCGTTACATCCACCATTGAACAGCCGTTACATCCGCCGCCAAACTGCAGAATAGCGTAGCCTTCATCGGTGATTTCCATCAGAGAGACGCGACCACCGTGACCTGCCAGCTGTGGGTTGATCTGCGATTGCAGCATGTACTCCACGCGTTCCATCAGCGGCGCATCATCGGCAACTTTACGCATTTTGGCGTTTGGTGCTTTCAGGGTCAGCTGGGAGCCTAACTGGTCGGTAACGAAATCGATTTCTGCATCTTCCAGATACGGTGCGCTCAGTTCATCAACATATGCGGTCAGCAGGTCAAATTTAATGGCGGTGTCGGTTGCTTCCACGGCGTCCGGCGGACAATAAGAAACGCCGCATTCAGCGTTAGGCGTGCCGGGATTAATCACAAATACGCGGATTTGTGTCCCTTCTTCCTGATTTGCCAGCAGTTTGGCAAAGTGCGCTTGTGCAGCATCGGAAATATGGATCATAGTAATGGCCTAATAGTTGACTATTTTACTTGGTTATAATACGCCCATCATCGAGGCTCTACAAGGTTCGACACAGGCACCATACCTGGACAGTCGCCGCGCCGTTGCGTAAAAGCAGCTGCGCGATTTCCGCGACGGTACTTCCGGTAGTGACGACATCATCCACAATGACCATATGGAGTCCCTGCACTGGCAATTCAAGGCGAAAGGCGTTTTTCAGGTTACGTTTACGTAATCGGGCGCTGAGATGGTGCTGTGTGGCGGTTGCCCGAACCCGCGTGATGGCCCGGCTGTCCCAGTCGCAGTCTAGCCAGCGAGCCAGGGGACGACACAGTAAGTCGCTCTGATTAAACCCTCTGCGCCAGTGCCGGCGCTGCCAGAGCGGGACGCTGACGAGCCTGTCCGGCAGAGGAAGACCGCTGACGCGCCGGGCCTGTAATACCTCCAGCAACAGCAAGCGTGAAAGGGCGGGGGCCATTTCGCCACGTCGGGAAAACTTGAGCTGGTGGATAAGCCCGCTCAGCGGCAGAGCATAGTCGCTGACGGTAACCAGTCGCTGCCACGGCGGTGGTTTTTGCAGACAGCGCCCGCAGGGAACGACGGTATGCGCGGCAGGGAGTCCACATTGAGGGCACCGGCTGACGTGCTGATGCGTTGCCCGTGTGCAGACTGAACAGATCCCCCAATGCCCTAACGTCAGGGGCATTCGGCATAGCCAGCACAATCCCGGTACTGTTAGCATAGAAGCATCCTTTCAGGCTAAAAGAGAACAATAACTGATGAATGACATCTGGTGGCAGACCCAGGGTTCGGGAAATTGCCATCTTGTGCTGCTGCACGGATGGGGACTGAATGCGCAAGTGTGGCATTGCATAAGCGAGGAATTGAGTTCGCATTTCACGCTGCATCTTGTCGACTTACCGGGATTTGGTCGCAGCCAGGGGTTCGGCGCAATGTCGCTGGAAGAGATGGCTGAGCGGGTAGTAAAACAGGCACCGGAGAAAGCCATCTGGCTTGGCTGGAGTCTGGGCGGGCTGGTCGCAAGCCAGGTGGCGTTAACCCATCCTGAACGTGTTCAGGCGCTGGTGACCGTGGCGTCTTCCCCTTGCTTTAGCGCGCGCGACGAGTGGCCGGGTATCAAGCCAGAAGTGCTGGCAGGTTTCCAGCAGCAGTTGAGCGAAGATTTCCAGCGTACGGTGGAACGTTTTCTGGCGTTGCAGACGATGGGCACGGACACCGCGCGTCAGGATGCGCGAGCACTGAAGAAAACAGTGCTGGCGTTACCCATGCCGAAGGTCGAGGTGCTCAATGGCGGACTGGAGATCCTGAAAACGGTCGATCTGCGTGAGCCTCTGTGCGCTGTGGACATGCCTTTTCTGCGGTTGTACGGCTATCTCGATGGACTGGTTCCGCGCAAAGTGGTCCCAATGCTCGATGCCCTGTGGCCGCATAGCGAGTCGTTGATATTTGCTAAAGCGGCGCATGCACCGTTTATCTCGCATCCTGCAGAGTTCTGCGCAGCGCTGGTGGCGTTAAAAAAACGCCTATAAATCTGTTGTGTTGCCCGGTAGAGCCACGCTTACCGGGCTTGAGATTAATGGCTGCGCGTAGCCAGATCCTCAGCGGTCAGTCCGGTAATTCTGAAGATGGTCAGCGGGTCGATACCATCAGCCTGCAGGGTTGATGCAATACGTAAAGCTTCCTCTCGTTTACCTTGTTGCAAGCCCGTTTGTAACCCCTCTTGTAACCCTTTCATATGACCTTCCTGAAGACCATTAAGATGCCCTTCTTGTCGTAATCTTTCGGCGATAGTCATCAACTTTTCCTTATGTTGGGGTAAACGTTCGGCGACCTCATGAAGAAACTCGGTAAAATGTGTGGTGTCCCCGACCTGCATTAGATAATTAAACAAGGCTTTCAACTGGCTGTCATTAGCGTGTCCTTTAATAATCAGGATGGCCAGTTTTTCTACCAGCCCCATCAAATCGCGTTTACGAATATGTTTTTGGATGAGTTCCAACAGCGCCATCCGGCGATGCTGCATGATCTCGTCATCGGGAACCACGGTGATATCGATCAGTGGAAACGCTGCGGTATAAAGTTGTCTGGCAGCCTTTGGGTCGTCAAATTCGTCCAGCCAGCAGAGTGAGTAGGGGTATGGGCTTGCCGCGCCATGATAAAAAAGCATGGGTATCACTAGCGGGAGTTTTTTGTGACCTGCAGCCAAATGACGATGCATGACCGCAATGGCATAACGCATCAGCCGAAATGCCATATGGGCATCGGCGGTACTCTGATGCTCAATGATGGTGTAAATATAGCCATCGCCTTCGCGGGTTTTTAATGACCACAGCACATCGGAATAGTACGCGCGCAAATCGTCCTCAATAAAGCTGCCCGATTCCAGTTGTAGCGTTTTCAGATCGCACAGTTTTTGCAAAGAGGCTGGAAGATGGAGCCGAAGAAAGTCGCGTGCGGTAGCAGGGTGGTTTAAGAACGTTTTAAAAATCGCGTCATGCGGCGTAGCAGTCGTGTCAGTATTCATGGCGATCCGTCACCTGAGAAACAAGATGACGAGACTCTACTTCCCTGGTCGCCAGTAATCATCCACGAGTTGATAACGATGCGCGACAGGCTGGAGGATAGATCTGCTTTGCTGAAACAAAGACATCTTTGTGGAATCCATTACGCAAAAAGCCGGATATCAGCATAAACGCTTTATCCGGCCAGGACGTTTGCAGTCATTTTTAGACCGGAAGCGTAGCGCCATCCGGCATCGAACTAGCGCAAAGCCCACCACTCGCGCAGGCAGGCTTTACCTTCCGGACAACTCTTGCAGCTTCCGGAAAGACACCCATCGGCATCTTCCTGAATCCGCACCGCTTTGCCCATCTTTTCTAACTGATTCAGCATGGCGTCAATCATGGGCTGCGGGGTGTGCAGCGTGTGGCTAATTTGAGTTGCCTCCATGCGTCCCCGCAAAGCCAATAAATCACGAACCTGAATAAGCGATGCCATTGTCGATAACCTTAGTGGCAGTCGCCAGTGGTGCTGGAACAGCAGGAGCTTGCCGTCCTGTTGGTCGCCAGCAGTGCGAGATCCACGCGACTGCGAGCTCGACGCAGCAGGCCCAGCAACACAATGTTAAACAGGATGACAGCTAAAATGCACACCAGGCTGTAGGTCGGGTGCTCTTTGTAGCTGACCGCCTGATAAAACAGCGTCGACAGAGAGTAGGCGATGTTCAGGCCCCACAGAATCGAGAAGCCCATCCAGCCACGGCTGGATTCACGTGCAATAGCGCCCATTACCGAAATACATGGCACATACAGCAGCACGAAAATCAGGTAGCTGTAAGCGGCGGCAGCGCTGCCAAATTTTTCGCCCATCACGCCCATTGCACCCGTAGCCATTTCACCGTCGCCCTTGCTGGCTTCAATAGGGTTAGCCAGTACGCTCAGGCTGAAGGTGTCTTTCAGGCTTTGCCAGGTCTCATCTACCGCGCCGAGCAGCTCGTCACCGAGGTGGAAATCTGCCGGGTTGAACTCTTCTTCCTGAATGTTTTCTGCGGTATAGAGCGTGTTCAGCGTACCGACAACCACTTCTTTCGCCATCGCGCCGGTGAACAGACCTACGGTTGCCTGCCAGTTATCTTCGTGAACGCCAATCGGCTTGAAGACCGGCGTGATTACGCGGCTGACGGAGGCCAGAGCAGAGTCGTTGATGTTGTCGACGATTTTTCCGCTCAGCGAGAAACTGTTAAACGCGCTGAGGAAAATGCTGACGATGATGATGACTTTACCCGCACGCAGAACGAAGCCTTTCAGGCGTTGCCAGGTCTGAATAATCAGACTCTTAATGTGCGGCACGTGGTACACCGGCAGCTCCATCACGAACGGCGTTGCTTCGCCACGCATGATGGTGTGTTTGAGCATCAGACCGGTCAATACCGCCATAACGATACCCAGTACGTACAGTGAGAAGACCGCCAGCGCACCGTTCTGACCAAAGAACGCTGCGGCAAAGACGGCGAAAATCGCCAGACGAGCGCCACAGGACATAAATGGCGCCATCATGATGGTCATCAGACGTTCACGCGGGGCGTCCAGCGTACGTGCGCCCATCACTGACGGTACGTTACAGCCAAAGCCGACGATCAGCGGGACAAACGATTTGCCCGGCAGTCCCAGCGCCTGCATCAGACGGTCCATTACAAACGCGGCGCGCGCCATGTAACCGGAGTCTTCAAGGAAGGAGAGGAACAGGTACATCATGCCGATTTGCGGTACCAGTGGCAGCACGGTGTTAATCCCGCCGCCAAGACCTTGCGCCAAAAAGATAGTGAGCCAGTCCGGGAAGTGCAGCGTGTAGCCAATCCACTGAATACCATGGATAAAGAGCGCTACGGAGCCGACGTCAAACAACGGTTGCAGCGCGCCGCCAATGTTGATGGCGAGCAGGAACATCAGGTACATCACGAACAGGAAAATCGGCAGCCCGAGGAAGCGGTTGAGGACGATTTTATCTACTGCGGTGGTGAAGCGGCTCGGCTCTGCCGTCAGGGTGTTGCTGACGGTATCGCAGATAGCGGCAATGCACTGATAGCGCGCATCGGCGATATGCAGTGCCGGATCGTCCATTGTCTCGCTCAGACGTGCAATGGCGGCATCAAGGTTTTGCGCGGCATCCCCCGCGTAGGCCCGGCTGTAGATATCGCCTTCCAGCATCTGCAGGCCCAGCCAGCGGCGCTGTTTTAACGGCATATCTTTGGCCATCGCATCGGCGAGGGAATCCGCTTCCTGCAGCAGCGGTTGGGCATAATGAACCAGCTCGACGGTGTCGTTTTCTTTGTAGCGATCGATCGCCAGTTTCAGCGCTTCAATGCCGCGGGCGCGGGTGGATACCAGCGGAACCACCGGGCAGCCAAGGCGAGCGGAGAGGGCATCGATATCAATACGGATTTGCTGCTTCTCGGCAATATCCAGCATATTCAACGCGACGATGCAGGGGATGCCCAGCTCAAGCAGTTGCAACGTCAGGTAGAGGTTGCGTTCAAGGTTTGAAGCATCGACCACGTTGATCAAGAGATCCGCGTCGCCGCTTAAAATATAGTGACAGGCGATCTGCTCATCGAGAGAGGTCTGAGATGAGATTGTCGTCAGAGAATAGGTGCCGGGTAAATCAACCAGCGTGACCTGGTGGTCCGTCGTTGCGAAATGACCTTCTTTACGCTCAACGGTAACGCCAGCCCAGTTGCCTACACGCTGGCGTGCGCCGGTAAGCTGGTTGAATAAAGTAGTCTTGCCGGAATTAGGATTGCCAATTAAACCAATGGTTAGTTTTTTCATTTTTATAGACTCACTGTATTAACAGGAAACCGCTTCCACTTCTAATAACGCCAGATCTTTCTTACGCAATACCAGACTTACGCGACGCGTTTCGATATGGATAGGATCGCCGAGTGGGGCGACGCGTACCACGTTGAAAGAGGAGCCGGGTAGCATGCCAAGTGACAACAGTTTCTGACGATAAGCCGGGCTGATTTCACGGGCAAAACCGGTAATTTTCCACGCACTGTCAGGAGTGAATTGCATAGGGACCTACTTATATCTCGCTAACTGGATGATTACCTCATGGGGCGACAAGGCGGCATGAGGCCAGATGATTAGCCAACGTAAGGAAAGAGTAAATAATCAACAGATCAATGATAATGAGAATGGTTTCTATCATCAATAGAATAAATGTGACGGAATGTACAATTGGATAATAATTTGCGCCAATTTTGATATTCCTCAATATTTATTCTGGTTGAGAACGAATGATTCACGGAAATAATTAGTGAGGATCTTAATGTTTAATTAAGGTTTCATCTGTTAATGAAGTGATAAATATATGGCGGTAGAAAGCGGGAAATAGACTAAATATGCCGGATGGCGACGCTCACGCGTGTTATCCGGCTTACAAATTAATTGCAACAAGTTAGCCGGATAAGGAGGTTACCCCCCCATCCGGCACAAAAGTTACACTAGCGTTTTTTACCCATTGCCGCCGCCAGCGCATCCATCATGGCGCTGTTACCCGCAGGCTGTGCGTCACGACCACGAGGTTTCGCGGCTTTTGGTGCCGGGCGATTGCTTTGAGTGCGATCGTTATTCCCGCCGCCGCGACGCGCATTGGTTTCACCCGGCTGCTCGTCCAGACGCATGGTCAGTGCGATACGCTTACGTTGCAGGTCAACTTCCAGCACTTTCACCTTCACAATGTCGCCCGCTTTCACCACGGTGTGTGGATCTTCGACGAACTTATTCGACAATGAAGAGATATGCACCAGACCATCCTGATGAACGCCAATATCAACAAACGCGCCGAAGTTCGTGACGTTAGTGACTGCCCCTTCCAGAATCATTCCCGGCAGCAGATCGTTCATGGTTTCTACGCCATCAGCAAACTGCGCGGTTTTAAATTCAGGACGCGGGTCGCGGCCCGGTTTTTCCAGCTCTTTGATGATGTCGGTGACGGTCGGCACCCCGAAGCGTTCGTCGGTAAAATCGGCTGCTTTCAGATTGCGTAGTTCGTTGCTGTTGCCCATCAGGTCACGCAGCGATTGCTCGGTTGCGGCCAGAATGCGTTCCACAATCGGATAAGCTTCCGGGTGAACGGTAGAAGCATCCAGTGGGTTATCGCCATGGTTGATACGCAGGAATCCCGCGCACTGTTCAAAGGCTTTTGGCCCCAGGCGGCTAACTTTTAGCAGTTGCTGACGGTTCTGAAACTGACCGTTCTCATCGCGCCAGGCGACGATGTTTTGCGCCATCATGCGCGTCAGGCCAGCAACGCGGGTCAGCAGCGGCACGGAAGCGGTATTCAGATCGACGCCGACGGCATTCACGCAGTCTTCCACCACCGCATCCAGCTTGCGCGCCAGCTGCGTCTGGCTTACATCGTGCTGATACTGGCCCACGCCGATAGATTTCGGATCGATTTTCACCAGCTCCGCCAGCGGATCCTGCAAACGACGGGCGATAGACACCGCGCCACGCAGCGAAACATCGAGATCCGGGAACTCCAGCGCCGCCAGCTCGGAAGCAGAGTAAACCGATGCCCCGGCTTCGCTGACAATCACTTTCTGTGCGGTCACTTTCGGGAATTGTTTCTGCACGTCGAGGAAGAAACGCTCGGTTTCGCGCGACGCCGTGCCGTTACCAATCGCGACCAGCTCAACGTTGTATTTTTCACACAACGCCGCCACGGCAACGGCGGCTTTGGCTGCCTGGCCGGTATGCGGATAAATAGTGTCGGTCGCGACCAGCTTGCCGGTACCGTCAACCACCGCCACTTTTACACCGGTACGCAGACCCGGATCGAGACCCATTGTGGCGCGCAGCCCAGCCGGGGCGGCCATCAGCAGGTCATGCAGGTTACGGGCAAAGACGTTGATCGCTTCATCTTCCGCACGTTCACGCACGGTACCCATCAGCTCAGTTTCAAGGTGCATCAGCACTTTGATGCGCCACGTCCAGCTAACAACGCCTTTACGCCAGCTGTCAGCGGGGGCGTTGTTCAGGCGCAGTCCCAGGTGATCCTGGATAATCTGCTCGCCGTGGCTCTCTTTTGGCGGCTCATCGAATTGCGGATCGGCATTTAGTGAAAGCTGCAACACGCCTTCGTTACGACCACGGAACATGGCCAGCGCACGGTGGGATGGAACGGTAGAAATAGGTTCGTGGTGATCGAAGTAATCGCGGAACTTAGCGCCTTCCTCTTCTTTGCCACTAACCACGGCGGCAACCAGATGGGCGTTTTTCCACAAATAATCACGCACTTTTGCCAGCAGCGCAGCGTCTTCGGCGAAGCGCTCCATCAGAATGTAGCGTGCGCCATCGAGGGCGGCTTTGGTATCGGCCACGCCGTTTTCGGCGTTGAGATATTTTGCAGCTTCGGTTTCCGGGTCATGGGACGGTTCGTTCCACAGCAGATCTGCCAGCGGCTCCAGTCCGGCCTCAATGGCTATCTGCCCACGGGTGCGGCGCTTAGGTTTGTACGGCAGATAGAGATCTTCGAGTTCGGTCTTACTTAACGTGCCGTTGATCGCGTTCGCCAAATCGTCGGTCAGTTTGCCTTGCTCGCCGATAGATTTCAGGATTGCCTGACGGCGGTCTTCCAGTTCACGCAGATATCCCAGACGGGTCTCCAGATTACGCAGTTGCGTATCGTCCAGACCGCCGGTGATTTCCTTACGATAACGTGCGATAAACGGCACGGTGTTCCCTTCGTCAAGCAGGCGAACGGCAGCTTCTACCTGTTCAGCACGAGCCTGAATTTCACCTGCGATAATGCGGCAGAAAGAATCATTCATCATGGATAGCTTCGTCTATAGGATAAAAAATCAGGGGATAGTTATACGGATTGACTGGCAAAAATGCCAGTCATCTACCGGGGCTTCGGATTGTTCCGGTCTCACTTAACATATTCAATTTCGTTCACGTACCAGCTGGCTTCACCACCAGGGGTGTTGACTATCGCGAGATCGCCGACCTCTTTTTTCAGCAGCGCCCGCGCCATCGGTGAGTCGATAGAAATGTAATCTTTACGACCGAAGATCTCATCGTAGCCGACAATACGGAATTTACGGATGTCGCCATCGTCATTTTCAATCTCGACCCACGCGCCAAAGAAGACTTTGCCCTCTTGCTGCGGGGAGTAATCGACGATTTTCAAATTCTCCATGCACTTGGTCAAATAACGGACACGGCGGTCGATCTCACGCAGACGCTTTTTATTATACTGGTAGTCGGCATTTTCGCTGCGGTCACCCAGACTTGCGGCCCAGGTAACCTTTTTAGTGACTTCCGGGCGCTCTTCACGCCAGAGGTAATTCAGCTCTTGTTTGAGTTTTTCATACCCTTCGCGGGTTATCAGGGGCGTTTTCATCTTATTGTTTTACCTTCGACTCTGTGATGATGCGCACAATTAGTATTACGCGAGCATATCAACAGAATAAATAATGTATTGCGAGAAACATTGTATACTTAAGCTGCTGTTTAATATGCTTTGTAACAATTTAGCCTGGAATTCATACCAGAATTCGCTGGTGACTCACGTTAGCTTTCTTAAGAATATACACTTAATTGTTGCGAACCTTTGGGAGTAATAACAATGCAAGAGAACTATAAGATTCTGGTGGTCGATGACGACATGCGCTTGCGTGCGCTTCTGGAGCGTTATCTGACCGAGCAGGGCTTCCAGGTTCGAAGCGTCGCTAACGCTGAGCAGATGGATCGTCTGCTGACCCGTGAGTCCTTTCACCTGATGGTGCTGGATTTAATGCTGCCGGGAGAAGATGGCCTGTCTATTTGCCGCCGCCTGCGCAGTCAAAGCAACCCGATGCCGATCATTATGGTCACGGCGAAGGGTGAAGAAGTCGATCGTATCGTTGGGCTGGAAATCGGCGCTGACGATTACATTCCGAAACCGTTTAACCCGCGAGAACTGCTGGCGCGTATTCGCGCTGTACTGCGTCGTCAGGCGAACGAACTGCCGGGCGCGCCTTCTCAGGAAGAAGCGGTCATTGCTTTTGGTAAGTTTAAACTGAACCTCGGTACGCGTGAAATGTTCCGTGAAGATGAGCCAATGCCGCTCACCAGTGGGGAATTTGCGGTACTGAAAGCGCTGGTAAGCCACCCGCGCGAGCCGCTGTCCCGCGATAAGCTGATGAACCTGGCCCGTGGTCGTGAATATTCGGCGATGGAGCGTTCTATCGATGTCCAGATTTCTCGTCTGCGCCGTATGGTGGAAGAGGACCCGGCGCATCCGCGCTACATTCAGACCGTGTGGGGTCTCGGCTACGTCTTTGTTCCGGACGGTTCTAAAGCATGAGGCGAATGCGCTTCTCGCCACGAAGTTCGTTTGCCCGCACGTTATTGCTCATCGTCACCTTGCTGTTTGCCAGCCTGGTGACGACTTACCTGGTAGTGCTGAACTTCGCGATACTGCCGAGCCTCCAGCAGTTTAATAAGGTCCTGGCCTACGAAGTTCGTATGCTGATGACCGATAAACTGCAGCTGGAGGACGGTACGCAACTGGTGGTGCCGCCCGCATTCCGCCGGGAAATTTATCGTGAGCTGGGTATTTCCCTCTATTCCAACGAGGCAGCTGAAGAAGCAGGACTGCGTTGGGCGCAACACTATGAATTCTTAAGCCATCAGATGGCGCAGCAACTGGGCGGTCCGACGGAAGTCCGCGTTGAGGTGAACAAAAGCTCGCCGGTCGTATGGCTGAAAACCTGGCTGTCGCCCAATATCTGGGTACGCGTGCCGCTGACGGAGATCCATCAGGGCGATTTCTCACCGCTGTTCCGCTACACGCTGGCGATTATGCTGTTGGCTATCGGTGGCGCGTGGCTGTTTATCCGTATCCAGAACCGACCGCTGGTGGATCTTGAACATGCAGCGCTGCAGGTGGGGAAAGGTATCATTCCGCCGCCGCTGCGTGAGTATGGCGCTTCAGAGGTGCGCTCCGTTACCCGAGCCTTTAACCATATGGCTGCGGGTGTGAAGCAACTGGCCGATGACCGTACGCTGTTAATGGCGGGCGTGAGCCACGATTTACGTACTCCGCTGACGCGTATTCGCCTGGCGACCGAAATGATGGGCGAAGAGGATGGTTATCTCGCGGAATCCATCAATAAGGACATCGAAGAGTGTAATGCCATTATCGAGCAGTTTATCGATTATCTGCGTACCGGTCAGGAGATGCCGATGGAGATGGCGGATCTGAACTCGGTGTTAGGCGAAGTGGTCGCAGCGGAAAGCGGCTATGAACGTGAAATCGAAACTGCGCTGCTGCCGGGCAGCATTCAGGTGAAAATGCACCCGCTGTCGATCAAGCGTGCGGTTGCCAATATGGTGGTTAACGCCGCCCGTTACGGCAACGGCTGGATTAAGGTCAGCAGCGGTACGGAGACGCATCGCGCTTGGTTCCAGGTAGAAGATGATGGTCCGGGCATCAAGCCGGAGCAGCGTAAACACCTGTTCCAGCCGTTTGTCCGCGGCGACAGCGCGCGTAGTACCAGCGGCACGGGCCTGGGTCTGGCGATTGTGCAGCGTATTATCGATAACCATAACGGTATGCTGGAAATTGGCACCAGTGAACGAGGAGGGTTGTCGATCCGCGCCTGGCTTCCGGTTCCCTTCACTCGCGCGCAGGGCATCACGAAAGACGCATAAGAAAGGGAGGCGAAATGCCTCCCTTTTTGTTGCTGTAGGCCGGATAAGGCGAAACCGCCATCCGGCACTCTTCGTTACAGCTTCGGTCCGGCGCTAACCAGCGCTTCACCCGCAGGGGTATCGGTGTATTTCTCGAAGTTCTCGATAAACAGTTTCGCCAGTGCGTTGGCTTTTTCCTGCCACTGCTCCGGAGAAGCATAGGTATTACGCGGATCGAGAATGCGAGTATCCACGCCCGGCAGCTCGGTTGGGATAGCCAGGTCAAACATCGGCAGACGGAACGTTTCTGCGTCATCCAGCGAACCGTTCAGGATAGCGTCGATAATCGCGCGAGTATCTTTGATAGAGATACGCTTGCCGGTACCGTTCCAGCCGGTGTTAACCAGATATGCCTGCGCACCTGCCGCCTGCATACGTTTCACCAGTACTTCTGCGTACTGCGTTGGGTGCAGTGACAGGAATGCTGCGCCAAAGCAGGCTGAGAAGGTTGGGGTTGGTTCGGTGACGCCACGTTCGGTACCGGCCAGTTTGGCGGTGAAGCCAGACAGGAAGTGGTACTGGGTTTGGTCTGCCGTCAGGCGAGAGACCGGCGGCAGCACGCCAAACGCGTCGGCGGTCAGGAAGATCACTTTGGTGGCGTGACCCGCTTTTGACACCGGCTTAACGATGTTATCGATGTGATAAATCGGGTAGGACACGCGGGTGTTTTCGGTTTTGGAACCGTCGTCGAAGTCGATGGAACCATCTGCGCGCACGGTGACGTTTTCCAGCAGCGCGTCACGACGGATTGCGTTGTAGATTTCCGGCTCGGCATCTTTAGACAGTTTGATGGTCTTCGCGTAGCAACCGCCTTCAAAGTTAAACACGCCGTCGTCATCCCAGCCGTGTTCGTCATCGCCAATCAGGCGGCGTTTCGGATCGGTGGACAGCGTTGTTTTACCTGTACCGGACAGGCCAAAGAAGACTGCCACATCACCTTTTTCCCCGACGTTTGCCGAGCAGTGCATGGAGGCAATGCCTTTCAGCGGCAGCAGGTAGTTCATTACGGAGAACATACCTTTCTTCATTTCGCCGCCGTACCAGGTGCCACCAATCAACTGGATACGCTCAGTCAGGTTGAAAGCCACGAAGTTTTCGGAGTTCAGACCCTGCTCTTTCCACTGCGGGTTAGTGCATTTAGCGCCGTTCATCACGATGAAATCAGGTTTGAAATCAACCAGCTCTTCGTCGCTTGGGCGGATGAACATATTTTTAACAAAATGCGCCTGCCAGGCTACTTCGGTAATGAAGCGTACGGAAAGGCGGGTATCGGCGTTAGCGCCGCAGAATGCATCAATGATAAACAGACGCTTGCCGGAAAGCTGCTGGGTGACTAATCCTTTCAGATGCTGCCAGGTTTCCGGGGAGAGCGGTTTGTTGTCGTTCTTACCTTTACCTTTGTCGGACCACCAGAGCGTGTCGCGCGTGGTGTCGTCACGGACAATATACTTATCCTTTGGCGAACGTCCGGTAAAGATACCGGTATCAACGGCAACGGCGCCCAGGTTTGTTAACACGCCACGCTCATAACCTTCCAGGTTTGGATCAAGTTCCTCCTGGAAAAGCGTGTCGTAGTCTGGATTGTAAACGATATCCTGAACGTCATTGATACCATAAGCCTTGAGATCTTGCGGGGTTAAACTGTTGTTCACACGCATTTCACTGCTCCTTAGCCAATATGTATTACCTGGAATAGTAAGGTTTTTTAGGGATTGCTAACCGCGACAAGGCTCATAGATTTACGCATCCGGGAAAATCACGGATAACCGAATGCGCTGCGACTCCTGTCACAAAGAGGCGGATATTATGGCAGGAAACCCTTTTTTGTTGTGGAAAATGTTCTTAAAACGTTAATAGAGAGTGTTTTTGGCGGGAAACTTGTGAGTGTAATCGCATTCACGTAAGAAAATAACGTAACTCATACATAAACAATATCGATTCACTTCCCGTCGCAGTGGTCCGGGATCGGCCTATCAATGCTCAAAATTGTGAAGTTGATGCGATAATTACCTTTTCTCTTCATTCTGGGTGACGACATGGATAGTGTTGAACTTTCACGTACTTCTCGCTGGGGCATGATATCTATCGGCCTGTTACAGGGGATATTGTGCTACCTGCTGATGATATATCTGGTGCCGCATAATGACGGCTGGCTGTTCTATGGCATGCCCGCGACAATTGCTCTCTCTTCGGCGCTTTTACTCACCGTTGTCTCTTTCAAACAACGTGCGCTGTGGTACTGGATGGCGCTGATCTTTGTTGTCGTGCTGGCGATGAGCGTCTGGCTAAAGTGGCAAGTCGAGGGCAGCGATAAGTGGCGGCAAAATGATATTTTTATGTTGTACGGCTGGCGCTTACTGCTGATGGCGATGCTGGCATTGCCATGGATTCAGTACTCGCTCCACGCATCCCGCCAGCAGGCCCGCTATGCGCAGTTTTATGCTAGTTTGTGGCTTAATGCGCTGACGTTACTGATTGTCTTTGTTGCCAACGGTTTGTTCTGGATGGTGCTCCTGCTATGGAGCGAGATGTTTAAGCTAGTTGGTATTACCTTCTTCGATACGCTTTTCTTTGATACCGACTGGTTTGGCTACGTGGCCTTTGGCCTGGTTACCGCACTGGCGGTGGTACTGACCCGCACGCAGTCGCGTCTGGTTGCGGCGGTCCAAAAGTTACTGACTTTGATCGCCACTGGTCTGTTACCCCTGGTCGCGCTGCTGGCGCTGATGTTTGTACTGACCTTGCCCTTCACCGGCCTGGAGGCTATCTCGCAGCGGGTGTCTGCGGCCGGGTTGATGTCAACGCTGGCGCTGCTCCTGCTGCTGTTGATGGCTATCGTTCGCGAGCCGCAGAAAGAGGCGCTTCCCTATCCAGCCGCGTTACGCTACCTGATCAAATGCGCCCTGGTTGTCGCGCCCATCTATATGCTGATTGCCGGTTGGTCACTGTGGGTGCGAATTCAACAGTACGGTTGGACGCCCGAGCGCTTATATGGCGTGCTGGTGGTCTGCGTGCTGCTGCTCTGGTCGTTTGGCTATCTGGCGAGTATTTTACGCCGTGGGCGCAATCCGCTTGAGCTTCAGGGGAAGGTGATTCTTTGCGTGTCGTTGCTGGCGTTGGGGCTGTTGATTTTGCTGTCGTCGCCGGTTATTGATGCCTGGCGCATCAGCGTCAACAGCCATATGGGGCTGTATCACAGCGGCAAAATTAAGCCGGATCAGGTCAGCCTGTATATGTTGGGTAAGAGCGGAAAACCGGGACGTGCGGCGTTGGAGGCATTACAAAAAGATGCGGCGTTTAACCAAGACAGTAAGCGTCGGCGCGACTTAAATTCTCTGCTGCAAGGACGTCGCGATCCCATGCAGAACCTGACTGCCACTCAACTAGCGCCGAAAGTGATGATTGCTCCAGGTAGCAGGCAACCCGATGAGACCTTCTGGACGTTTGTCAAAGGGCAGAGCTACCGCATTACATCCTGCGTTGAGCAGGATGCATGCGTCCTGGTCGATCAGGACCTTAATGCGGATGGTAAGCCTGAGCAGGTGCTGTATGCTTTTGGCGATGGTGAGAGTCTGGTCTTTGCCAGGAAAGAGGATAAATGGGAAGTCATCGCATCAGGTCAGCTACCTGCAGGATTCAATAAGGAGAAACTGCTGCAGGCGGTGGCGAATCATCAACTGAATTCAGCCCCCAGAGTTTGGCGTGATATCACCATTGATGGCACCCGATTGCCGATGAATTATTACAACGAGTGAGCGTGTTCCGGATAGCGTTTTGATGGATGGCGGTGCGAACGCCTATCCGGTCGACGATAGTGGGCCGGATAGGCAGTGGTGATTAATGTACCTGCGGGTCCGCCGGGGAAGCGTTGCTGCGGATCTCAGCAATGTCCATGGCATTAAACAGATAGTGGCTCCCGCAGTAATCGCAGTGCATATCGATCTCGCCTTCTTCCGCCAGAATGCTGTCCACTTCTTCGTCCGGCAGCGTTTTCAGTGCGCCAGCGCAGCGTTCGCGTGAACAGGTGCATTTGAACTCAACGTCCTGCGGATCGTAGAGAGTAACCTCTTCTTCGTGGTACAAGCGCCACAGCACTTCGTTGGCCGGGAGCGTTAACAGCTCTTCAGTTTTGATGGTTTCGGTCAGGGCTGTCAGGTGATCGAAATCATCTGCCTGCGCGTTTTGCGCCGGCATTACCTGCAGAAGCATCCCGCCAGCAGCGGGTTTGCCATCGACGTCGCCAGTACGGATAAACAGACGTGTCGGCAGCTGTTCAGAACGCATGAAGTAATCTTCCAGACAGGCGGCCAGCGTGTCGCCTTCCAGACCAACCACGCCCTGATAGCGCTCGCCTTCTTCTGGGGTAATGGTGATCACCAGGTAGCCGTTGCCTACCAGCGTTTTGAGATCAGCGCCTTCAGGGATATCGCCCTGCATACGGGCCACGCCGCGCATCTGCTGATTGTTGTTGCCGTTAATGACGGCCAGGCTCAGCGGACCATCGCCCTGCAGCTGTACGGTGATATCACCGGCAAACTTCAGCGTGGCGGTGAGCAGGCTGGTGGCGACCAGCAGTTCAGCCAGTACGTTCTTGACCGGCTGCGGGTAAGTATGATTTTCGAGGATCTGTTGCAGGGTTTCCGAAACGGTCACCAGCTCGCCGCGCACGGCAAAGTTTTCAAACAGATAACGATGTAATTGGTCATGTTGCGGCATAATCATCTCTCTTGCAGGTGACAGTCACTCGCTGTCGCCATGTTTAAATCGTAACAGGTCGCGGCGCTCTTTCTTGTCCGGTCGCCTGTCCGGGTGCGGCATGGTTAACGCGTTAAGTTTACGCGCCAGCGCCACTTTTTCGCGTTTTTCTACGCTTTCCGCGGTTTCTTCATACAGCGTAACGGCTTCCGTGGCCGGGCGACGCTGCTCAGTAATAGCCTTGATAATGACCGTTCGCTCGTCATTTCCCTGGCGCAGGGTGAGGGTGGCGTTCAGCTCGACAATCTTGCTCGGTTTGCTGCGCTGGCCGTTGTAATGCACCTTACCGCCTTCAACCATTTCGCGGGCTAGCGCACGCGTTTTGTAAAAGCGCGCAGCCCACAGCCATTTATCCAGCCTGACATCAGCAGAGGGCTTTTCTTTCATGGCGTCTCCTTCACATCAGTGAGGGGATCAGTCGGCGGTAGTCATTCAGTGACGGATGGCGTGCGTACTGTTTTTCCGCGATGCCTGAGTCGGGATTGGTCACGCCGAGGCAGTAACGAATACCGTACAGAGCAGCGGCGTCGAGAATGGGTTCGCTGTCGTCAATAAACAGCGTCTTCTCTGCACTCATTCCCGTTTCTTCAGCCACAGCGTGCCATAACCGCTGATCCTCTTTGGGATAACCAAATGTGTGGGTGGAAAGTAATAAATCAAGGTGTGAGGCCAGACCGGTATGCTCCAGCTTCACCGCCAGGTTATGGGGATGCGCGTTGGTGAGCAAAATACGGCGCTTGCCGCTGGCTTTTAAGGCATCAAGAAACGGTACGGTATCTTCACGCAAAACGGCGCGCGGTCCCTGTTCCGTTGTCATGGCGCAAATATCAAGATCCAGGCATTCGCTCCAGTAATCCAGGCAGTACCAGTTTAGCGTATGCTGCACGGCATGATACTGCTGACGAATATAGTCCTGGGCTTCCTGGGGAGAGATACCCTGTTTCGCGCCATAGGTTTCCGGCACCAGTTTTTGCCAGAAATAGTTATCGAATGCCAGGTCGAGCAGCGTGCCGTCCATATCTAACAACACGGTATCGACATCCTGCCAGGCAATATTGATCTGCATGGAAACTCCCCAGAAGAAAACATGATGCGCGACAGGGTAGCATATCCTGTCGCGCGAGCGTGTTATCGAATCAGGCTTTCCGGGTTGTCAATCAGCGTTGGATTCAGGCAACTTTCGTAGTAGCTCTGAATTTCCGTGATGCGGGAGCGGTGACGCTGGTAGCGTCTGAAAGCCTGTATGCTGTTGTAGACAGCGCATCCGAGCATGGAGAACATCAGCAGCGTCGTGCCAAGGTAGCGCCATAATCCTGAACGATCCGGGATACGGTGCAGGCCAATGTGCTGGGTGCCATTGGCGTCGGTCGAAATATTGGTGACGATCCCCTCCGCGCGAAACGGCGTCTGCATCAGCATCTGCGCCAGACGCTGGAAGGCGTTCCACTGTTCTTGTGGGGGATAGTCATATAGCGAGGTTGTCGGCCACGGCTGATCGACCAGATCGCTGCCTTCGTCGCTGATAATCAGGAAACCGCCAGGGGCTGGGCTATTCAGCGTCTGGGCCGCTCGCGCAGTCTCGCGTGAAATAAACGGCGCCGTAGAGGTATTCACCAGATTATCCAACGACTCTGCGCTTACCGGACGCAGCAGCACGTTCACGCCATCCAGTTTGCCTGCGTTCGCCCGTTTCACAAGCGCTGTCCAGTCTTTACTGTTACCAAGGTTAACCAGTGCATTTTTTAAACGTACACATTCATCTTTGGCCGCGCACAGATCGGCCGTTTTCAGGACAATCTCGCCAAAATCGTCCAGTAACACCATTCCGGACTTTTGAATTGCCGAGCGTAACGATGCGCTGACGCGAGAGTCATCATCCGCTTTGGGGTGCAGTTGGCGGTTCACCGCCTGCGTGAGCGCGGTGGCTTTATTCACCAGATCGGACTCAGGCAGCGGTAATGCGCGCGCGTCATTCCAGATAATTTGCGTGCAATCGAAAGGCATAAACGGCGCGGAAGGCTGCGCATTCCAGCTCCCCTGGGTATGAATGTTACACATACCCGTACCGCTCAGATGCAGCGTGTCACCCACGCGAACGCCCGCGTTTTCAAGCTGTTTAACGCTGGTGGCTTCGATAGTTTGTGCGCCCTTCATCCAGGAAAGCGTAAGCTTTATCGGCATATCCAGCGGGATCCAAAACAGCAGCATCAGTAGCACCAGCAACGAGCCGCCCGCGATGACGGCGTTGCGCAGCCAGTGCTGTAACGGGAAGTTTTTGACTTCGTCATGCAGCGATAAAAAACGTCCCTGGCGAACAACGTGGCGATCGAGATAAATATCAATATCCGTTTGCTGGCCAAGATCTTGTGCGATGTAAGGCTGCCAGTGCGGTGGATAAATCAGATCAATAATACCTAGTGAGATATTATTAATTTGCTCCTGGTCGTTTTCGCCAAACAGCCCCCAGCGACGCGGCGTACCGCGCAGACAATGAATTTCCCGCAGGGCGGTTTTAGATGGTGGGGCGAGCAGCCCCCACAGACCCGCAGCTAGCAGCAGCACCGCGCCACCAACTGTCCACGGAACAAACGTATCCGGGATTATCAAACAGAAAAAGAACAGCAGGAACGATGCGGCAATCAGTAACGCCTCGCGCAATCCCGATGGGCGGCTAAGCGCATATTCTTCATGGGTTTCCTGGCGAATATTCAGCAGTTCAATCTGCTCGCTTTCTTCACCGCGAATGGACGCCTGGGTAGAGGCGGTGTGCTGTAACGCATAGCCACGCGCTTCCTGCATATATTCCTGCAGCGTATGGCCGTTCAGGGAGATAACCAGCGGTATCGTATTGGTGTGGATTAGCTCAACGCTGTTTTCGTCATTGATGTATTGTTCCCAGAAAGGGGGAAGATGTACCTCAACGGAATCAAGATAGTAACGCCATTTGTTAGGATCGTCGGTAGTAATGCCGTAACGTGTAATCGCGTGCGTAAGCACGATGACGCTATTACTTTGGGCATTCAGCGTTAATGACACCGGCGCGGAGCTGGCACCCGTTGGACCAGGTACCTGCTGAATTTGACTAAGGCTTTCGAGATAGTTTTCGACTGCACTGCGCTCTTCAGGCGTGAGTTTACGCTTCGAGGCGTCTGAGAAGACGTTGCTCAAGGGTAAATTTTTCCGTCTGGATTTCGTTCTGAGTAGCCATCCTGCAAGCAATGAGCAGGCCAGCAAAGCAGCTAAAAAAATCAGAATGGTGCTCATGCTTTCCCCATCTTACTTAGTCTGTCAGGCGTGGTCAGTCGCACCCTGTTCAATATTCGTGATTCTGTGGTTGGCTATCGGCAAGTGTGGAGTCGAACTTGAGCATCTTTAAGTACAGCCCAGTAAATGCGAATCATAGCAAAATCACTAAAAATGGAATATCAGCAAATTCCTGGAGTTATTTCAACCTATTGACTTTTAATTTGAAATAGGGATTAACTTTTAGTACGTTACATAAATGTAAATAAACGGCAATTCACATTGCCGAAACCGTGCGGTATATCGCACAATAACCCCAGATTTCACAGCAAAGATCCTCACAATGAGCAAATCATTACAGAAACCCACGATTTTGAAAGTGGAAACCGTCGCCCAATCCCGGCTGTTTAAAGTCGAAAGCGTGGACCTTGAGTTCAGCAATGGCGTACGCCGCGTTTATGAACGTATGCGCCCGTCCACGCGTGAAGCGGTAATGATTGTGCCGATTGTGGACGACCACCTGATCCTCATCCGCGAATACGCGGTCGGGACCGAATCTTACGAACTGGGTTTTTCTAAGGGGTTAATCGATCCTGGCGAAAGCGTGTATGAAGCGGCGAATCGGGAGCTGAAAGAAGAGGTGGGGTTTGGCGCAAAAGATCTGACGTTTTTAAAGAAACTCAGCATGGCGCCTTCCTATTTCTCCAGCAAAATGAACATCGTGGTGGCGGAGGACTTATATCCTGAATCGCTGGAAGGTGATGAGCCTGAACCATTACCGCAGGTGCGCTGGCCGCTGGCGCATTTGATGGATCTGCTGGAAGATCCTGACTTTCACGAAGCGCGTAATGTGAGTGCGCTGTTCCTCGTGCGCGAATGGCTGAAAGGACAAGGGCGGCTTTAATTTCTCTTCGCAAATAATAAAAAAGGCGCCGAAGCGCCTTTTTTTGATCGGTCAGGGATCAGAACAGTTCGTGCGTCTCACCATTATCGATAATGGTCGTCCCCACCTCATGCACCGCCTGTTGCGTCGGCTGAGTGCCTTCAATGAAGTATTCTGCGCGGCTGTTGCCACCGCTTGCCAGTTGACCGGTGCTGCGATCGATATTGACCGTCACGATACCCGGCGGCGGTGTCAGCGGCTGCTCAGGCACGCCTTCCAGCACGGACTTCATATAGGCATCCCAGGCAGGCTGTGCGCTCTTTGCGCCGCCTTCGTAGCCGGAGATCTGGTCTTTGATCGCCCCAGAAGCCGTCGTGTGTCCGAGATTGCGGCGATGGTCATCAAACCCGATCCATACCGACGTCACCACGCCAGGCCCGTAGCCGGAGAACCATGCATCTTTAGAGCTGTTGGTGGTCCCGGTTTTCCCGCCGATATCATGGCGCTGTAAATCGCGACCTGCACGCCAACCGGTTCCCATCCAGCCCGGCTCACCAAAGATATTGGTGTTCAGGGCGCTTTTAATCAGGAAGGCCAACGGCGTGTTGATCACATGTGGAGCGTACTCCTGCGTGCCGCTTTGCGCGACCAGCGCCTGGTTTGCCTGCTCAAGCTGAGGCATAGGCACGGCGGCATTCTGCTGTTCCTGCGAGACGGCGACATCTTCGACGTTACTGTTCTCCAGCACGTTAGATTTCTGGGTATCACCATAAATCACCGGAATATCGCATTCCGGACAGGCAATTTTCGGCTTCGCCTCGAAGATAACGCCGCCCATATCGCTTTCGATCTTACTGATGAAATACGGATCGACCAGGAAGCCGCCGTTAGACATCACTGCATAACCGCGCGCCACCTGCAACGGCGTGAATGAGGCAGAACCCAGCGCCAGCGACTCGGTGTGCACAATGTTCTGTGCCGGGAAGCCGAAACGTTGCAGATACTCTGCTGCGTAATCCACGCCCATCGCGCGCATGGCGCGTACCATCACCACGTTTTTCGACTGACCCAGCCCCTGACGTAAGCGGATAGGACCGGCGTATTGCGGCGGTGAGTTCTTCGGCTGCCAGTCGGAACCCGCGCCGGCATCCCAGCGGGAGATCGGCACATCGTTGAGCATGCTCGCCAGCGTCAGACCTTTATCCATCGCGGCGGTATACAGGAATGGTTTGATGTTGGAACCCACCTGGCGTAACGCCTGGGTTGCACGGTTAAACTTGCTCTGGTTGAAGTCAAAACCACCGACCAGCGCCAGCACCGCGCCGTTTTGCGGATTGATGGAGACCAGTGCGGAGTTGACGTCCGGTACTTGCGCCAGCCACCAGGCATCGCCAACCTGGCGTACCCAGATTTGCTGCCCGGTTTGCACCACATCAGTCACTTTGCGCGGCGTCGGGCCTTGCTGGGTATCCGAGCGGTAAGGACGCGCCCAGCGCATGCCATCCATCCGTAATGACACTGACGTACCATCCGCCAGCGCGGCAATGGCTTCCTGCGGATTGGCGCTGGTAACAACCGCCGGTAGCAGGGGACCATAAGTCGGTAGCGCTTTCAGCGTATCGGTGATTTTCTTGCTGTCCCAACTGCTTTCACCCACTTTCCACAGCACGTTTGACGGGCCGCGGTAACCGTGGCGCATGTCGTAATCCATTACGTTGTTACGTACTGCCTGCTGAGCAGCCTGCTGTACTTTGCGCGTAATGGTGGTGGTGATGCGATACCCGTCCTCATAGGCTTTCTCGCCATAACGATTATACATCTCCTGGCGCACCATCTCAGAGAGATACGGCGCGGAGAAGGCGATTTCCGGCGCGTGGTAGTTGGCGTCAATGGCTTCGCCGCGCGCCTGATCGTACTGGGCCTGCGTGATGTAGTTTTCGCTCAACATACGCGACAGCACGACGTTACGTCGCGCGGTTGCCCTTTCCATCGAATAGAGGGGGTTGAAGGTTGACGGCGCTTTTGGCAGGCCGGCAATCACCGCAATTTCACTTAAGCTGAGCTGATCAACCGTCTTACCGAAATAGACCTGCGCGGCAGCACCTACGCCATAGGCGCGATATCCCAGGTAAATCTTGTTCAGATACAGTTCGAGAATCTCATCTTTACTCAGCAGTTGTTCAATGCGGATCGCCAGGAACACTTCTTTGATCTTACGCATCAGCGTACGTTCCGGGCTCAGGAAGAAGTTTCTCGCCAACTGTTGGGTGATGGTGCTGGCCCCTTGTGATGCATGGCCGGAGAACAGCGCGACGCTGGCAGCACGGAAGATCCCCACCGGGTCTACCCCGTGGTGCTCATAAAAACGACTGTCTTCGGTAGCGATAAAGGCTTTAACCATTACCGGCGGCATCTGATCCAGGGTGACCGGGATTCGACGTTTCTCGCCATATTGCGCGATCAGCTCGCCATCAGCGCTGTAAACCTGCATCGGGATCTGTAAACGCACATCTTTGAGCGTCGCGACGTCAGGTAATTGCGGCTCAATATAGCGATAGAGGCCATAAATCGAGCCTGCTCCCAGCAGGATGCAACATACTGCAAGGATTAATAAATACTTTACGAACTTCACTGGAGATTTCCCATTTAGTGGCATTTGGGCAGTTTATAAACAAACGCGCGGTAGTATAAAGGCAAGCCAGACGCATTGATATACCCGTTAAAGCAACGGGTGATAAGGAGATCATCAGCAATGGCTTTCAATATCTGGAAAATTGGTCTGCATATTCAGCAACATGAAGCGCTGGCTGTCGCCGTAGTTCACGACGCATCCGGTTGGTTTCTCCAGCGCTGGTGGCGTATACCGCTGACGCCTCAGGTTATCGTCGATGGCCACATTCGCGAGCCTGAACAGCTTGTCGCAGCGCTACTGCCGTGGAGCCGGGAGCTTCCTCGCCGACACCATATTCATCTCTCTTTTCCTGCCAACAGGACGTTACAAAAAAAGTACCCTCGTCCGGAAATGATGCTGCGCGAGCCGGAGCAAGCCGCATGGTTATCCGGTTCGATGGCGCGTGAGCTGGATATGGCGCCGGATGCGCTGCATTTTGATTATAGCGAAGACACGTTAAGCCCGGCGTTTAACGTCACTGCCGCGCAAAGCAAAGAGATTTCAGCGCTTCTGACGCTTATCCAAACGTTGAAGGTGCAGGTTACGGCGATTACGCCGGATGCCAGCGCGTTACAGCGATTTATACCTTACCTGCCAGAACGTCATCAGTGTCTGGTATGGCGTGATGACACCCAGTGGCTATGGGCGACCCGTTCGGCATGGGGGCGTAAATCAACGGGCGATATTGGCTGTATCGACGAGCTTGCCGCGACATTATCGCTTTCCACGACAGCCATTGCGCTATGCGATCCCAGCGGCTTCGATCCTTTAAGCGTGGTGTCTGTACGCCAGCCGCCAATTCCAACGCAAAGCCATCGCTTCACCATTGCACTGGGACTCGCTATGGGAGGCACATGTTGATGATAGCGACCATCAATCTTCTGCCCTGGCGCCAGGCGCGACGTCGCGCCTGCCTACGCTTCTGGAGTGTTTTATTTGGCGCTTCGCTACTGCTTAGTAGCGGCGTGTTGTTGCGCTATTACAGCGTTTTGAGCGTAGAAAACCAGGTCGAATTGTTGTTAGCGGATGCCGAAAAGACGCGGGCCGAGGCTTTAATGGCGCTAAAGTCGCGTGTGCAGCAGCGCCAGCAACGATGGCAACAGGTTCAAGCGCGGAACAAACAGCGTGAGCAGACCCGAAGCTGGCAGCGGGTTTTGCAAGGGCTGGCGGAATTACTGCCGGAGCAGGCGTGGTTAACAAAAATCACCTGGCAGCAGGAGACACTGGAACTGACGGGAAACACGCTGAGCTTTGCCGCGCTGAAGGCGCTGGAAGCGCAATTACGCCAGCTGCCGCTGTTTAAATTGGGTAGCCCTGGCGAAACGCAGCAGGATGCGCAGGGACGCTGGCAATTCCACTATCGACTGATGCGGAGCGGTGCGCATGAAAACGCTTTGTGATAGCTGGTTAGCGCAGTCGCCGCGCTTTCGGCTCATCTGCGGCTGTGGCTGGATGCTGGGACTGCTCATCGTCGTCATGTTATGCCTCAGCTCCACCGCGCAGAAACGAGTTATGCAACAAGAGGCGCTAAATCAGCAACGAGCGGCCATTCAGGCACAATGGCGAAATTTATATCTGCTGGTGGCATCGCCAGAAGAGCCTGAAGAGACGCTGATTCCGTTCTCTCCACTGCTGTTTCAGACTCCTCTTGCACATCTTATCCACTGGCAACCCTCCGCACAGGGCGGAGAAATGACGCTGAAGCCAGGCTGGGATGTCATCCCGCCGATGTTTGACCAATTGGCGGAGCAAGGGATGAACGTCCGCCGGTTTTCTCTTTACGCAGAAGGTGCGGAGCTGCTGTTAACACTACAACTGGAGCGCCTGAATGATGGTTGAACGCTGGCTGTTGGCGTGCGTAAGCGTACTGATACTCACCGGTATGCGTAATCCCTTCCTGCCACCGGAGGACCGTTGCCAAATTGCTGAGCTGTCGGCATGGCGCTATCAGGGAATATTGAGCCAGGGCGCGCGACCCATTGGCATTGTTCAGGATAGCCAGAAAAAATGGCAGCGGGTTGAGCGAAATGATGTCCTGAAAAACGGTTGGACGGTTACGCAGATAACGGCCCAGAGCGTAATCCTCGACACAGGGAAAAACTGCGAGCCGTCGCAGTGGCAGTGGCAACGACAAGGAGCGATAAATGAAGCGATGGATGGCATGGATAGTACTCGTACTGGTGGTCGGGATTCAGAGCGTACTGGCGGCGAAATCACAAAACGTGACGCTGGTGGTCGATGATGTGCCGGTTGTGCAGGTATTGCAGGCGCTGGCCGAACAGGAAAAGAAAAACCTGGTAGTTTCACCGGATGTCAGCGGTGTGCTGTCACTGCATTTGACGGATGTGCCCTGGAAGCAGGCATTGCAAACGGTGGTGAAAAGCGCCGGGCTGGTATTACGTCAGGAAGGCAACATTCTGCATGTGCATTCTGTTCAATGGCAGAGTGAAAATGCGGCTCGTCAGGACAATGAGCAGGCACGGCTTCAGGCCAGCCTGCCGTTGGAACATCGCAGTATCATTTTGCAATATGCTGATGCCTCCGAGCTGGCAAAAGCCGGAGAAAAGCTGCTCAGCGCCAAAGGAAGCATGACGGTGGATAAACGCACCAACCGCTTACTGCTGCGTGATAATAGCGTTGCGCTTAACGCACTGGAAACGTGGGTAGCGCAAATGGATCTGCCGGTTGCACAAGTCGAACTGGCGGCGCATATCGTGACGATTAATGAAAAAAGCTTGCGTGAGCTGGGGGTGAAGTGGTCGCTGGCTGACGCACAGCAATCGGGGGCGGTGGGGAACGTCACAACGCTTGCCAGCGATCTTTCTGTACCCACAGCCACATCCCGTGTGGGATTTAACATTGGCCGTATTAACGGTCATTTACTCGAGCTGGAGCTGTCTGCGCTGGAGCAAAAACAGCAGTTGGACATCATCGCCAGTCCACGCTTACTGGCTTCTCACCTGCAACCTGCCAGTATTAAGCAGGGTAGTGAGATCCCTTATCAGGTCTCCAGCGGTGAAAGCGGCGCGACATCCGTCGAGTTCAAGGAAGCTGTATTAGGGATGGAAGTCACGCCCACCGTATTGCAGAAAGGACGAATCAGACTGAAACTGCATATAAGCCAGAATGTTCCCGGGCAGGTGCTACAGCAGGCGGATGGCGAAGTTCTGGCTATTGATAAGCAGGAGATTGAAACCCAGGTCGAGGTAAAAAGCGGCGAGACGATTGCGCTGGGCGGGATTTTTTCACATAAGAATAAATCCGCAGCCGACAGCGTGCCGCTGTTGGGCGACATCCCCTGGCTTGGCTCTCTCTTTCGTCATGATGGTAAAGAAGACGAACGGCGTGAATTAGTGGTTTTTATTACGCCCAGACTGGTTTCAACGCAATAACTTATGCATGAAAAGCCGTTGTTTTTGCACTGAACACGTTTCAGAGATTTGACGTGCGGGTGTATTTAGCATACAAGGAGTACCGATTTGAGTGTCGGTACTTTTCTTTACTTATGCGGCAGTAAATACGCTTTGCCTTTCTGGTGGTGTGTCATAGGCTTATTTGGTGTCATTTGGCTGCGCGATACGTCGCCAGGTCTGATGTTTGCAGGGTAGCATGCCTGCCACGACCAGAAATGCGTAAGGTTTGGTGATTTATTCAGTTGCCAAACCCGCTTGAGTATTGAGATAATTTTCAGTCTGACTCTCGCAATATCTTATGAGGTTTCAGTTCATGTCCTGCTGCGCTGAGTGTCTGCGAAGCGGGTTTACCATTAACGAATAGTCTTAGTAGTACCGAAAAAATGGCAGAGAAACGCAATATCTTTCTGGTTGGGCCTATGGGTGCCGGAAAAAGCACTATTGGGCGCCAGTTAGCTCAACAACTCAATATGGAATTTTACGATTCTGATCAAGAGATTGAGAAACGAACCGGAGCTGATGTGGGCTGGGTCTTCGATGTAGAAGGTGAAGACGGCTTCCGTGATCGCGAAGAAAAAGTCATCAACGAGTTGACGGAAAAACAGGGTATTGTGCTGGCAACTGGCGGTGGCTCTGTTAAATCACGTGAAACACGTAACCGTCTTTCCGCGCGTGGCGTCGTGGTCTATCTTGAAACGACAATTGAAAAACAACTTGCGCGAACTCAACGTGACAAGAAACGCCCGCTGCTGCAGGTAGAATCGCCGCCTCGTGAAGTTCTGGAAGCGTTGGCTGACGAACGCAATCCTCTGTACGAAGAGATTGCTGACGTGACCATTCGCACCGACGATCAGAGCGCAAAAGTCGTAGCAAACCAGATTATTCATATGCTGGAAAGCAACTAATTCTGGCTGAATACACACTCGTCTGCGGGTACAAGTAACTAAGGTGGATGTCGCGTAATGGAGAGGATTACAGTCACTCTCGGGGAACGTAGTTACCCTATCACCATCGCGGCTGGTTTGTTTAATGAGCCAGCTTCATTCTTACCGCTGAAATCGGGCGATCAGGTTATGTTGGTGACCAACGAAACCCTGGCTCCCCTTTATCTCGATAAGGTTCGCGGCGTACTTGAACAGGCGGGTGTTAACGTTGATAGCGTTATCCTTCCCGATGGCGAGCAGTATAAAAGCCTGACGGTTCTGGATACGGTTTTCACTGCGTTACTGCAAAAACCGCACGGTCGTGATACCACGTTAGTCGCACTTGGCGGCGGCGTGATAGGCGATCTGACCGGTTTTGCGGCAGCCAGCTATCAGCGTGGTGTTCGTTTTATTCAAGTCCCGACAACCCTGTTGTCGCAGGTCGACTCCTCCGTTGGCGGCAAAACCGCCGTAAACCATCCCCTCGGTAAAAACATGATTGGCGCGTTTTACCAACCGGCGTCCGTGGTGGTGGATCTCGATTGTCTGAAAACGCTTCCTGCGCGTGAGCTGGCATCGGGGCTGGCGGAAGTGATCAAATACGGCATCATCCTTGACGGTGAATTTTTCAGTTGGCTGGAAGAAAATCTGGATGCGTTATTGCGTCTGGATGGTCCGGCGATGGCGTACTGTATTCGTCGTTGTTGTGAGCTGAAAGCAGAAGTTGTCGCAGCGGACGAGCGTGAAATGGGCTTACGTGCTTTACTGAATCTGGGACACACGTTTGGCCATGCGATCGAAGCTGAAATGGGTTATGGCAATTGGTTACATGGTGAAGCCGTTGCAGCAGGTATGGTAATGGCTGCTCGTACGTCAGAACGTCTTGGACAGTTTACCTCCGCTGATACGCTGCGCATCATTACGCTGCTGCAGCGAGCGGGCTTGCCGGTCAATGGACCGCGTGAAATGTCCAGCGAGGCTTATCTGCCGCACATGCTGCGAGATAAAAAAGTGTTAGCGGGAGAGATTCGTTTAGTGCTTCCGCTGGCATTAGGGAAGAGTGAAGTGCGCGGCGGAGTGTCGCACGAGGTGGTTCTTAACGCTATTGCTGATTGCCAGCCGGCGTAACAACAAGAAAGGTCTGGCTTGCGTTGCGAAACGTAGGTCTTTTAGCTTCAGGTTATGTGCAAAGTCGTAAGCATTAACCTTTGAGTGGGGTGTTAAATGGATGAATTCAAACCAGAAGACGAGCTGAAACCCGATCCCAGCGATCGTCGTACTGGTCGTTCTCGTCAATCGTCTGAACGCGATAATGAGCCGCAAATCAATTTTGATGATGTTGATCTGGATGCTGACGATCGCCGTCCTGCGCGCGCACGTAAAGAGCGTGAAGAAGAACGGGACATTGAAGAAGAGTATGAATCTGATGACGATGATGTGGATGAAGAGCGTGTAGAACGCCGTCCGCGCAAGCGTAAGAAACCCGCCAGCAAGCCTGCCTCTCGTCAGTATATGATGATGGGTGTCGGTGTCCTGGTGCTGTTGCTGCTGATCATCGGTATCGGTTCTGCGCTGAAAGCCCCCTCATCATCTCCCAGTGAGCAGGCTGGATCTGGCGAGAAGAGCATCGATCTTTCTGGCAACAACGCGACGGATCAGGCGAGCACGACTACGCCTGCAGCAGGCGCTGAGCAGACCGCTGGCAATACCCAGCAGGATGTTTCCCTACCGCCGATTTCCTCTACCCCAACTCAAGGTCAGACACCTGCGGCAACTGAAGGCCAGCAGCGTGTTGAAGTGCAGGGCGATCTGAACAACGCTCTGACGCAACCGCAAGGCCAGGAGCAGGTTAACAATGTAGTGGTTAACTCTACGCTGCCGACCGAACCTGCGACCGTTGCGCCAGTTCGTAATGGTAATGCTGTGCGCCAGACTGCGAAAACGGAAACGACTGAACGCCCTGCTGCGACACACCAGGAACGTAAACAGGCCGTTATTGAGCCGAAGAGCAAACCGCAAACTACGGTGAAAGCGACGCAGACAGAGCCGAAACCTGTTGCTCAGGCAAAACCAACTGCAACTGCGCCGACGACTACAACCAAAGCACCAGTGGTTACCGCTACGCCGAAGGCGACCGTTGAGCCGAAAGCAACCGCGACTACAACGCCTGCGCCAACTGCGACGGCAACAACGTCAACACCTGTTGCTGGTGGAGCGAAAAGTGCAGGAAATGTCGGAGCGTTAAAATCTGCGCCGTCCAGCCATTACACGCTGCAGCTCAGCAGTTCTTCTAACTACGACAACCTTAACGGTTGGGCGAAGAAAGAAAACCTGAAAAACTACGTGGTGTATCAGACGACGCGTAACGGTCAACCGTGGTATGTTCTGGTAACAGGCGTGTATGCGTCTAAAGAAGATGCGAAACGTGCAGTGTCTACGCTCCCCGCCGATATTCAGGCGAAAAATCCGTGGGCAAAACCGCTGCACCAGGTTCAGGCCGATTTGAAGTAAGATAGGATATGTTCTGCAATGGTTTGCTGTTTCGCCCAATTGCGGGACAAAGACTAAAGCGCAGGATGCTGTCGGAGCTTTCTCCACAGCCGGAGAAGGTGTAATTAGTTAGTCAGCATGAAAAAAAATCGCGCTTTTTTGAAATGGGCAGGGGGGAAATACCCCCTGCTTGATGATATCAAACGGCATTTACCTCAGGGTGAATGCCTGATTGAACCTTTCGTGGGTGCCGGGTCGGTGTTTCTCAACACCGACTTTTCTCGTTATATTCTTGCCGATATCAACAGCGACCTCATCAGTCTCTATAACATCGTGAAGACACGTACCGATGAGTATGTGCAGGCTTCGCGTGAGCTGTTTATGCCTGAAACTAATCAGGCTGAGGTGTACTATCGGTTCAGAGAAGAATTTAATGCCAGTCAGGATCCGTTCCGCCGTGCAGTGCTGTTCTTGTATCTGAACCGCTTTGGTTACAACGGATTGTGCCGTTATAACCTGCGCGGCGAGTTTAATGTACCGTTTGGTCGTTATAAAAAACCTTACTTCCCGGAAGCCGAGTTGTACCATTTTGCTGAAAAAGCGCAGAATGCGGAGTTCCATTGTCTCTCCTATGAAGAGTGCATGGACCGTGCGGATAGCAACTCTGTGGTCTATTGTGACCCGCCTTATGCACCGCTTTCGGCGACGGCAAATTTCACCGCGTATCATACCAACAGCTTTAGTCCAAAAGAGCAGGCGCATCTGGCCGAGATGGCAGAAAAGCTAGTCAGTAAGCAGATCCCGGTGTTAATTTCGAACCATGACACGCCCGATACCCGCGAATGGTACCGATCGGCGAAACATTTTCAGGTCAAAGTGCGGCGCAGCATTAGCAGCAATGGCGGCACGCGTAAAAAGGTGAACGAACTGCTGGCACTGTATAAACCAGGAGTTGTAACGCCTGCGAAGAAATAATTCTCAAGGAGAAGCGGATGAAACAGTATTTGATCGCCCCCTCAATTCTGTCGGCTGATTTTGCCCGCCTGGGTGAGGACACCGCGAGAGCGCTGACTGCCGGTGCCGACGTCGTACACTTCGATGTCATGGACAATCACTACGTACCGAATCTGACCATCGGCCCGATGGTACTGAAATCGCTGCGTAAATATGGCATTACCGCTCCGATTGACGTTCATCTGATGGTGAAACCGGTCGATCGTATTGTCCCGGACTTCGCCGCCGCCGGCGCGAGCATCATTACTTTTCACCCGGAAGCCTCCGAGCACGTCGATCGCACTTTACAGCTGATCAAAGAGCATGGCTGTAAAGCGGGCCTGGTGTTTAACCCGGCAACACCGCTGAGCTATCTGGACTACGTCATGGATAAGCTCGATGTGATCCTGCTGATGTCCGTTAACCCAGGCTTTGGCGGGCAGTCCTTTATCCCACAAACGCTGGATAAGCTGCGCGAAGTGCGTCGTCGTATTGATGAATCTGGCTACGATATCCGCCTCGAAGTGGACGGCGGCGTCAAGGTGAACAACATTGGTGAAATCGCGGCGGCGGGTGCAGATATGTTTGTCGCAGGGTCTGCTATTTTCGACCAACCAGACTACAAAAAAGTCATTGATGAAATGCGCAATGAACTGGCGAAGGTAAGTCATGGATAAGTTTCAGGATATTCGGGGCGTTGCATTTGACCTCGACGGTACGCTGGTCGACAGCGCGCCGGGATTAACCGCAGCGGTGGATATGGCGCTGTATGCGCTGGAACTGCCGATTGCCGGTGAAGAACGCGTTATCACCTGGATTGGCAACGGTGCAGATGTACTGATGGAGCGCGCGCTGGCGTGGTCGCGTCAGGAGCGCGCCACACTACGTAAGACAATGGGTAAACCGCCCGTTGACGATGATATCCCCGCCGAAGAACAGGTGCGTATTTTGCGTAAGCTGTTCGACAGATACTACGGCGATGTCGCAGAAGAGGGGACATTCCTGTTCCCTGATGTTGCCGACACGCTGGGCGCGATGCATGCGAAAGGATTGCCGCTGGGTCTGGTGACCAACAAACCAACCCCGTTTGTCGCGCCATTGCTTGAGGCGTTAGATATCGCCAAATACTTTAGCGTGGTCATCGGTGGTGACGACGTGCAGAATAAAAAACCGCATCCGGATCCGCTACTGCTGGTAGCAAGCAAGCTTGGCATCAAGCCTGAGCAATTGCTCTTCGTAGGGGATTCACGTAATGATATTCAGGCGGCAAAAGCTGCTGGCTGTCCGTCCGTTGGCCTGACTTATGGCTACAACTACGGCGAGTCGATCGCGCTGAGCCAACCCGACGTTATTTACGACCGTATTAATGAACTACTGCCCGTTCTCGGGCTTCCGCATAGCGAAAATCAGGAATCAAAAAATGACTAAGCCCATCGTTTTTAGTGGCGCACAGCCCTCAGGTGAATTGACCATTGGCAACTATATGGGTGCGCTGCGTCAGTGGGTGAGCATGCAGGATGACTACCATTGCATCTACTGCATCGTTGACCAACATGCCATCACCGTTCGTCAGGATGCTCAGCAGTTGCGTAAAGCAACGCTCGATACGCTGGCGCTGTATCTGGCATGCGGTATCGATCCTGAAAAAAGCACCATTTTCGTCCAGTCTCATGTACCGGAACACGCGCAGTTAGGTTGGGCGCTGAACTGCTACACCTATTTCGGCGAGCTGAGCCGTATGACCCAGTTCAAAGACAAATCCGCACGCTATGCGGAGAACATCAACGCCGGTCTGTTTGATTATCCGGTGCTGATGGCGGCAGACATCCTGCTGTATCAGACCAACCAGGTACCGGTTGGCGAAGATCAGAAACAGCATCTGGAACTAAGCCGCGATATCGCCCAGCGCTTCAACGCCCTGTATGGCGACATCTTCAAAGTGCCTGAGCCGTTCATTCCTAAATCCGGTGCGCGCGTGATGTCGCTGCTGGAGCCGACGAAGAAAATGTCCAAGTCGGATGACAACCGCAACAACGTGATCGGCCTGCTGGAAGATCCGAAATCCGTGGTTAAGAAAATCAAACGTGCGATGACCGATTCCGAAGAGCCGCCTGTTGTACGCTACGACGTGCAGAATAAAGCGGGTGTTTCCAACCTGCTGGATATCCTCTCTGCCGTTACCGGCCAGAGCATTCCGGAGCTGGAACAACACTTTGAAGGCAAGATGTATGGTCATCTGAAAGGTGAAGTCGCAGAGGCCGTTTCCGGCATGCTGACCGAGCTTCAGGAGCGTTATCACCGTTTCCGTAACGATGAAGCTTTCCTGCAGCAGGTGATGAAAGATGGCGCTGAAAAAGCCAGCGCACGCGCGTCTGTTACGCTGAAAGCGGTTTACGAAGCGATTGGTTTTGTCGCCAAGCCGTAATGCGCTCTGCGTTGCTGAAGAAACCGGGTTCTACCCGGTTTTTTTTCGCCTGTTCGCTGGTGAATCTCAAAAAATATGAAGCGCCTCGCCGTTTGCATATTTCCTTATATCAATCAATTTAATGAAGATATAAATATTCAATTTACTGAGAATATAAAATGCGTCGGATATTTATCAAGAGAGAGGAGGGACTGACAACCCTGGCCCGCTACTTGCTCGGCGAGAAGTGCGGTAACGTGTGAATGAGCATTTAACCTATAAATATAAAAACCGGGGATTTCCCGGTTTTTTTGTATTTGCGCAATCGCTTCTGTTACAGATCTGCAGCCGGGCCACAGCCACCAATAATTTTAGAAATAGAAATTGCCGGATGCAGGAAGTAATCGTAGGTGCAGTTATCTTTTTTGTTATCGACATGACCAGTACACGCGGTCAGCGTAGCCAGAACACCAGCAACGATAGTGATTTTTGCAAATTTCAGCATGTTAAAATCCTTGTAAGATATCTATTTTTAAATGGATGAAATCCATTTCTCGGCGGTTAAGATATCAACTAAAATAAACTTAAAGTAGTCCGGATTAGGACATAACAAGTTTTATATAAAATATGCTTTCAATAAATTTAAATGTTTTAAAAATACATTTAATTAATGATTGACGGTCGGGCTACTGAGGCGAGTATATAGCGTGTATCGGTTTTTGATTTATTTCTATCGGAAGATAAATAAATGCCCTGAATATGAACTGTCCAACTTTATGGGGGCAGTCCAACATCAGGGCATTTTTCAGCGTTAAATTAATGGTTCGAGAACCAGTTCAGCCTATCGCGTAGTCCAACCACGCGGCCGACGATAATCAGCGCCGGGCTTTCAACCTGCTGCGCCAGTTCGCCGAGTTGCGAAAGCACCCCGTTAACAACGCGTTGCTTCACGGAGGTACCGTTTTCTACCAGCGCGACAGACATATCGGGTTGCATGCCAAATTCGATCAGTTTTTCCTGGATAGTCGCCGCCTGATTGAGGCCCATGTAGAACACCAGCGTCTGTTTCTCTGCCGCCAGGTTTTCCCAGTCCAGCTCGCCGCCGGTTTTCAGGTGCCCGGTGACCAGACGTACACTCTGGGCGTAATCACGATGGGTCAGTGGAATGCCGGAATAGGCGGAACAACCGGATGCTGCGGTAATACCTGGCACAACGGAGAATGGAATACCGGCATGGCACAGGGTTTCCAGCTCTTCGCCACCACGGCCAAAGATGAACGGGTCGCCACCTTTCAGGCGCACGACGCGTTTGCCCTGTTGCGCTTCACGCAGCAGGATCTGGTTAATTTCTTCCTGCGGTACACAGTGGTAGCCCGCGCGTTTACCGACGAACACCCGGTCGGCATCGCGGCGTACAAGGTTCATGATGTCGTCGGATACCAGACGGTCATAAACCACGACATCCGCTTGCTGGATCTGCTGTAGACCTTTCAGCGTCAGCAGCCCGGCATCGCCAGGACCGGCGCCAACCAGCACTACTTCGCCTCGATGGTCCAACGGTTCACTGAGCAACTGCTCGGTGGTTTCCTCGACGGCTTTCTGGTCACTGTTCGCCAGCGACTGCGCCAGGCGGTCATTCACGAACAATTTTTCCCAGAAGCGGCGACGTTCACCCATGCTGGCAAACTGTTCTTTCACTCGGGCGCGTAACTTGCCTGCATATTGCGCGACCTGGCCCAGATGCTGAGGCAGCACAGATTCAAGTCTTTCACGTAGCAGACGGGCAAGCACCGGCGATGTACCGCCGGAGGAGACCGCCACCATCAGCGGCGAGCGGTCGATAATGGAGGGCATGATAAAACTGGCTGCTTTTGGCGCATCGACCACGTTGCAGAAAATACGACGTGATTCTGCGGCGGTGCTGACGCTTTGGTTGACGGCATCGTCATCGGTGGCGGCAATAGCCAGCCAGCAGGTGTCGAGCAGGGACTCGTCGAACGGTCCCTCAACCAGCGTCAGCATGCCTTCATCTGCCCATACGGTGAACTGCGGAATAAACGCCAGCGCATTAACCGTTATACGGGCGCCCGCTTCCAGCAGTAACCGCGCTTTGCGTTCTGCGACATCACCACCGCCGACGATCAAGCAGTCGCGGTCACGTAGTTGACAAAATATAGGCAAATGATCCACGACATTACCCCTTAATTATTGGCAGTAGCCTCTGGCTGGTTGATTTTTGCCGGAGCAGGACGCTCCGATTTTGGCGTAGCATACCAATAACCCAATCCCATGAATACGACACCGGACAAAGTATTACCGAGTGTCACCCACAACAGGTTATGACCAATTCCTGACAGGGTATAGGCTTCGCTGTGGTGGCCGAACCAGGAGAGGGCAAACAGCGTCATGTTGGCAACCGAGTGCTCGTAACCGGAAGCGATAAACGCCAGTAGACACCACCAGATAGCGAGGGATTTTGCTGCGCCCTCGGTACGAATTGCCATCCAGATTGCCAGACAAACCAACCAGTTACACAGCGCGCCTTTAAAGAACAGGACCGTTGCTGGCGCGGTCGTTTTCGCCAACGCCACCGAATGGACGATGCTGGTATCGACCGGCAGCAGGCTACCGCCGCCCCAACTGTAAAGCAGAGCGACAAACACGGATCCGACCAGGTTACCCAGCCAGGTTTTTGGCAGGATTGCCCACATCTGACCGTGACTGATGGTGCCCGCTTTAACGCCAAGCGTCAGGAACATCGTGTGTCCGGTGAACAGTTCAGAACCGGCGATAATAACCAGCGTTAAGGCAATTCCAAAGGTTGCACCCATTACCAGAGGACGTACGGACGGGTCGAGCAGATTACCGAGGGTGAAAATAAGAATGATGCCGAGACCCACATAGGCTCCTGCCATTGCCGAACTGATCCAGAATCCGAGCGGGTTATTAGCCGAGAGGCGTGCGATGCGCGCAGCGTTAGCCGCACACTTATTAATAGTGTCTGTGAACATGTGTTGATTATCCTTGAAGTACAAACAATAAAAAGAAATCGTAACCGTAGGCCGGATAGCGCTACGCTTATCAGGCCTACAAATAAAAGACCTACAAATACGTCAAAAAAGGGGAGGCGTTGCGCCTCCCAAAAATTTATTAACCGCGCAGTTGCACCGTGCCGTCTTTCACTCGGGCTTCGTAATGTTTCACGGAGAACTGTTCGTCTTCCATGCACAGACCGTCGCTTAAGCGAAAGCGTTGTTTTTTCAGCGGGCTGGCGACCCACAATTCGCCCTGATGTTCAGCAATCAGCCCACGAGAAAGCACGCTGGACTCGAAGAACGGGTCGATGTTGCTGATCGCAAACACCTGGTCGCTGTGATACGGGCGGAAAATCGCAACTTGCTCGCTACCTAACAGGGCGCAGACGCCTGTTGCAGGCAGAATGTCATCGATTTTGCAGATGTTTTTCCACTGGCTCATGCGTTTTCCTCCACCAGAGTCACCGGGATACGCTCATAGGGCGTGGCCGGACGATGTTGTTCACGTTCAGGCACAACCTGGACATTCGGATCGCGTTGATCGCTGTTGATAAAGTGTTTGAAGCGAACCTGTGCGGATGGGGTGTTAACCGTCTCTGTCCACTCGCAGACCACCGCTTCACGCAGACGGGCCATCTCTTCTTCCAGGTGCTGGTTTAGCCCCAGTTTGTCGTCGATGATGACCGATTTCAGATATTCGATACCGCCTTCCAGGTTGTCTAACCATGGTGCGGTTCGGGTCAGTTTGTCAGCGGTACGGATGTAGAACATCATGAAACGATCAAGGTATTTGAGCAGCGTTTCGCGGTCGATATCCGCTGCCAGCAGGTCTGCATGACGAGGTTTCATCCCGCCGTTACCGCAAACGTACAAGTTCCAGCCTTTCTCAGTGGCGATGATACCCACGTCTTTGCCTTGAGCTTCCGCACATTCACGGGTACAGCCGGAGACGCCGAATTTCATTTTGTGCGGGGTACGAATGCCCTTGTAGCGGTTTTCCAGCTCCACGCCGAATCCGACGCTATCGCCGACGCCATAACGGCACCAGGTACTGCCTACGCAGGTTTTCGCCATCCGCAGGGCTTTGGCGTATGCGTGACCGGTTTCAAAGCCCGCTTCAATCAGCTGACGCCAGATTTCCGGCAGGTCATCTTTTTGCGCGCCGAACAGGCCGATACGCTGAGAACCGGTGATTTTGGTATACAGGTTAAATTCACGCGCGATACGGCCCACGGCCACCAGGCCTTCAGGAGTAATTTCTCCGCCCGCGGAGCGCGGGATCACGGAGTAGGTACCGTCTTTCTGGATGTTCGCCAGGAAGTTGTCGTTAGTGTCCTGCAGCGGCGTGTGCTGTGGTTTGAGGATGTACTCATTCCAGCAGGAGGCCAGCAGGGAACCTACGGTTGGTTTACACACTTCACAGCCGTAGCCTTTCCCGTGTTTTGCCAGCAGCTCTTCGAAGGTTTTAATTCCTTCTACACGGATCAGATGGAACAGTTCCTGACGCGAGTACGGGAAGTGTTCACACAGGTTGTTGTTAACTTCGATCCCCTGTTTCGCCAGTTCTGCGTTCAGGACCTGCGTTACCAACGGGATACACCCGCCGCAGCCGGTACCAGCTTTGGTTTCAGCTTTCAGCGCCGCAACGGTGTGGCAGCCTTTGTTGATAGCGGCGATCAGCATGCCTTTGGTGACGTCGAAGCAGGAGCAAATCTGCGCGCTGTCCGGCAGTTTATCGACACCGATAGACGGCTTACCGCTGCCCGCGTGAGCTGGCAGAATCAGTGAGTCTGGGTTTTCCGGCAGTTCGATGGCGTTCAGTACCAGCTGCAGCAGGTTGCCGTAATCGCTGGTGTCACCGACTAAAACCGCCCCGAGCAGGGTTTTGTTATCTTCGCTAACGATGAGGCGTTTGTAGACTTCTTTGCTTTCGTCGAGATAGACGTAGCTACGGGCGCCCGGCGTGCGCGCATGCGCGTCGCCAATCCCGCCGACGTCAACACCAAGCAGCTTCAGCTTGGCGCTCAGATCCGCGCCTTCAAAGGCGTTTTCGGTTTCGAGAATATGGTCAACGGCAACCTGCGCCATTTTGTAGCCTGGAGCGACCAGACCATACACGCGGTTGTTCCAGCTGGCGCATTCGCCGATGGCATAAATGTCCGGATCAGAAGTCTGGCAGGTATCGTTAATCACAATACCACCGCGCGGCGCAACGTCGAGGCCGCATTGGGTGGCCAGTTTGTCGCGTGGGCGAATACCGGTAGAAAAGACGATGAAATCGACTTCCAGTTCGCTACCGTCGGCAAAACGCATGGTTTTGCGCGCTTCGGTGCCTTCCTGGACGATCTCTTTAGTGTTTTTGCTGGTGTGGACACGCACGCCCATGCTTTCAATTTTGCGACGTAACTGCTCGCCACCCATGTGATCCAGCTGTTCGGCCATCAGCATCGGGGCAAATTCAATCACGTGGGTTTCAACGCCGAGGCTTTTCAGCGCACCGGCGGCTTCCAGACCCAGCAGGCCACCGCCGACGACGGCACCACGTTTGCTACGGCGCGCGCAAGACTCAATGGCGTTGAGGTCTTCGATGGTGCGGTAAACGAAGCAGTCTTGGGTTTCCGAACCTTTAATCGGTGGGATCCACGGATAAGAGCCTGTCGCCATGATCAGCTTATCGTAATAGACCGTACGACCCGCGCTGGAGTGGATCACCTTCTCCTGGCGGTTGATGGTGATTGCGCGCTCGCCCACTAACACCTTAACGCCATGCTTCTCGTAGAATCCTTCGCGCACCAGAGAAAGTTCTTCGGCGGTGTGGTGGGAGAAGTAGGACGACAGGTGGACACGGTCGTACGCTTTGCGGGGTTCTTCACAGAAGACGGTAATATCAAAATTGGCAGCGTCGGATTTATCAAGAAGATCCTCAATAAAGCGATGGCCGACCATACCATTACCGATAATAGCGAGTCTGACTTTGCTCATTTTTGCCTCGATTTCTTTTCTATTACTGCCTACCTTAACGATTCAGCAACCCCGCTTATTGATGCAAATCAAATTCGCCTTTATATACTCCTTAAGAGGTATATAGCTGATTTAACTGCATTTTTATAAGTTACGGAATTAACAGGCTTTTCGTGTTTGTATAAATAGCGTACAAATTAAGGGGTTTTTGTAAGAATTGGCCTACAGCACCAGAGAAAGAAGAGGGCGCGGGAATAGGCCGGAGGGCGTCTGCGCCTTATCCGGCCTACGAACAGCTTGTCTTGTAGGCCGGATAAGATGCGTTAGCATCGCCATCCGGCACTCAGATTAATGCGTTGCGGGCGCGTTATGCTGGCGATGACGCGTGACGAACCCAAGAATAAAGCACATCACGAATACGACCGCATACAAGCCGTTAGCCGTCTGCAATGCCGCCAGCGGACCGCTGTGCGCCACGATAGGGCCAGTGACCACGAAGGTGAGCATAGTACCGATGGTGCCACAGGTCAGAACGAAGTTAACCAGTTTAGGTGATGCGACCTTCGTCTGCTGGGAGCCGAGGGTAATGATGGTGGTATAAATCGCGCTGGAGAAGAAGCCCAACGTCAGAATGAACCACGGCATATGCTCCGGCGTACCGGTGATAAACAGATACATCAGGACGGTAGCCACACCCGCCAGTACGGTCAGGATGCGCTGCAAATCGAAGAAACGCAGGATAAAGCTAAATGCCCACATGCCAACCATGTAAGACATCCAGAAGTCACTGACCAGTTTACCTGCGTCGTTCAGGCTCATGCCCAGACTTTTGGCGTATTCCGGCACCCAGGAGATAAAGCCCAACTGACCGAGGATGTAGCACAGCGCGGCGATCGCCAGGAACAGCACGCCAATGCCCCATTTTTCTTTTACCACAGGCGCGTCCGGTTGCTGCGCGTGTTTACCCAGCGCCGGGAATTCGCAACCGAAGGTCAGCAGGAAAATGGCGACGTATACCAGGCCGATGCAGGCATAAACCCAATACCATTCGATGCTGCGCGCTAACAGGAATGCTGCCACCATCGGAAAAATCATGCCGGCCATGCTGAAGAAGGAGTCAGTAAACAGCAGGCGGGAACCGCGCTGGCGACCTTCGTACATCTGAGTCACCAGGAACGTACCAATCGACATGGTGATACCGCTCACCAGACCCAGTACAAACATGGCGGCTGAGAACAAGGCCAGGCTATGGCTGAGCATCAGTCCGGCGACCGCCAGAACCATCAGGATAAAGCCAAAGCGCAACTGGGTTTTCAGTGGCACAATTTCCATCAGCCATGCATTCAGAAAAATAGAGATCAGAATGCCGGCATTCAGAAAGGTGAAGGTGTTACTCATACTGGAAACGGGCAAATGGAAGTAATCTGCGATGTTTCCCATCACCATCCCGGTGACAATTACCAACGCGCCTGTCAGGGCGTAGGAGAGAAAGCTAATCCATGTGAGCTTGATGCGATTGCTGTTAGTCATGACTGGCCTGTATAGAAGTGTTAGGCGCATTGACTGCGCCGTGAGCGGGCAGATTTTAGGCGCTTTAGTGATGCATTTAAATGTTTATTGGTAATTACTTGCTACGTTACATTTTTTTATGTGATCTAGATCGCATTGAATCTTGAGGCTATAAGGTTACATTTGTTTCAAGTACGTAAAATTAAGTAAAGGGATGGCCTTGTTCTTGAAGGCTCTTTAGAATCAATTCACTTGCTTCATTTCTGCTCTTGTTAAGGAATTCTCATGCTCAAATCGACTCTGGCGGCTGTTGCAGCTGTTCTCGCTCTTTCTGCTCTTTCTCCCGCAGCACTGGCAGCAAAAGGTGACCCGCATGTCCTGCTGACAACCTCTGCCGGTAACATTGAGCTGGAGCTGAACAGTCAGAAAGCCCCAGTTTCAGTGAAAAACTTTGTCGATTATGTCAACAGCGGTTTCTATAACAACACCACGTTCCACCGCGTGATCCCTGGCTTCATGGTGCAGGGCGGCGGTTTTACCGAGCAGATGCAGCAGAAGAAACCTAACCCGCCAATCAAGAATGAAGCTGATAACGGACTGCGTAATACCCGCGGCACGATTGCCATGGCGCGTACAGCAGATAAAGACAGCGCGACCAGCCAGTTCTTTATCAATATTGCAGACAATGCGTTCCTCGATCACGGCCAGCGCGACTTTGGGTACGCGGTCTTCGGTAAAGTTGTGAAAGGTATGGATGTCGCGGATAAGATCTCTCAGGTGCAGACCCATGATGTTGGTCCTTACCAGAATGTCCCGTCAAAACCGATTGTTATCCTGTCTGCCAAAGTCCTGCCGTAAACGTCTTTTACGCGGGCAGTTCCTGTCCGCGTTCTTTCCCTTCTCTGCGTAACCTGAAATTGCCGCTTATACTTGTGGCAAGTGTCGGCTCATTCAGGGAGGTCACGTGAAAAAACTCACCGATAAACAAAAGTCCAGACTCTGGGAACAACGGCGAAATGCCAATTTCCAGGCCAGTCGACGGCTGGAAGGGGTAGATATTCCACGGGTGACTTTGAGCACGGAAGACGCCCTGGCGCGTCTTGAAGAGTTGAGGGGGCACTATGAGCGATAAATTCGGTGATGGACGCGATCCCTATTTGTATCCGGGCCTGAATGTCATGCGTAACCGTCTGGGGATTCATCAGGCGCAGCGCCTGGCGCAGGCGGCGTATGAACTGACGGCGCTGCGTGCGGCCACTATCGAATTAGGCCCGCTTAAACGGGGCTTGCCGCATCTGTGCGCCATTCATCGCCAACTGTATCGGGATATTTTTGACTGGGCGGGACATCTGCGAGAAGTGGATATTTACCAGGGCGAGACCCGCTTTTGCCATTTCGCTTATATCGAGAAAGAGGGCAATGCGCTGATGCAGGACCTGGAAGACGAGTCCTGGTTGGTGGGGTTACCGGAAGATAAGTTTGTGGATCGTCTTGCTCACTATTATTGCGAAATCAACATGCTGCATCCGTTTCGTATTGGCAGCGGTCTGGCGCAGCGAATTTTTTTCGAACAGTTAGCGATTCATGCCGGGTATATATTGAGCTGGGATGACATTCCGGTTGAGGAGTGGAACCTGGCTAATCAGAGTGGGGCGATGGGGGACCTGTCTGCGCTTAGGGCTATATTTCGTAAAGTGGTAAGCGAAGCCCCGGAAACTGAGTAGAATAGCGCGGTTCTTATGTACCGGAGCCGCCATGATCCTGCTTATCGATAACTATGATTCTTTTACCTGGAACCTGTACCAATACTTCTGCGAACTGGGCGCTGATGTCCTTGTCAGGCGCAACGACGAACTGACGCTGGCGCAAATCGACGCGCTAAGCCCGCAAAAAATCGTAATATCCCCAGGCCCCTGCACGCCGGATGACGCTGGTATCTCATTGGATGTTATTCGTCATTTCGCGGGCAAGACGCCCCTGCTGGGTGTTTGTCTGGGACATCAGGCTATGGCGCAGGCCTTTGGCGCGACAGTGGTTCGGGCAGCTAAAGTGATGCACGGTAAAACCTCGCCAATTACGCATAACGGGCAGGGTGTTTTTCAGGGGCTCGCCAACCCATTAACGGTGACGCGCTACCACTCTCTGGTGGTTGCCCCCGCGACGCTTCCTGACTGCTTTGAGGTGACGGCCTGGAGTGAAACGCAGGAGATTATGGGCATTCGTCACCGCGAGTGGGATATGGAAGGTGTGCAGTTTCACCCGGAGAGTATTCTCAGCGAACAGGGGCATCAACTGCTGGCTAATTTCCTCAACAGGTGATTTGTGGTTGCTATTCAGTGATTTTTTATTCATATTTTGTGATTATAATTTCACTAACATTTCTGCTTAACAGGGTGGCAATGACATGGCAACTGAACAAACTGCAATTACGCGCGCGACATTCGATGAAGTGATTCTGCCGATTTATGCACCGGCTGAGTTTATCCCGGTAAAAGGAAAAGGGAGTCGAGTCTGGGATCAACAGGGCAAAGAGTATGTTGATTTCGCGGGCGGCATTGCAGTTACTGCACTAGGGCATTGCCATCCGGCCCTGGTGGAGGCGTTAAAAACCCAGGGTGAAACCCTGTGGCATACCAGCAACGTTTTCACCAACGAACCGGCGTTGCGCCTGGGCCGTAAAATCATTGATGCGACCTTCGCCGAGCGCGTGCTGTTCATGAACTCGGGTACTGAAGCTAACGAAACCGCCTTTAAGCTGGCGCGCCACTATGCCTGCGTGCGCCATAGCCCGTTCAAAACCAAAATCATTGCCTTCCATAATGCGTTTCACGGTCGTTCGCTGTTTACCGTATCCGTCGGCGGGCAGCCGAAATACTCTGACGGCTTTGGACCAAAACCAGCGGATATCATCCATGTACCGTTTAACGATCTGCATGCGGTTAAAGCGGTGATGGACGATCACACCTGTGCGGTGGTGGTTGAGCCTATTCAGGGGGAGGGTGGCGTCACTGCGGCAACGCCGGAATTCCTGCAAGGTTTGCGTGAACTTTGCGACCAACACCAGGCGCTATTGGTATTTGATGAAGTGCAGAGCGGGATGGGCCGTACCGGCGATCTGTTTGCCTATATGCACTATGGCGTGACGCCGGATATCCTCACCAGCGCGAAGGCTCTCGGCGGCGGCTTCCCGGTGAGCGCGGTGCTGACCACCCAAGAGATTGCCTCCGCATTTCATGTGGGTTCGCACGGTTCCACTTACGGTGGCAATCCGCTGGCCTGCGCAGTTGCGGGGGCAGCGTTTGATATCATCAACACGCCGGAAGTGTTGGAAGGTATTCAGGCTAAACGTCAGACGTTTGTCCAGCATTTGCACAAAATTGATCAACAGTTCGACATTTTCAGCGATATTCGCGGGATGGGGCTGCTGATTGGCACCGAGCTGAAGCCGCAGTTTAAAGGCCGGGCGCGCGATTTCCTGTATGCCGCCGCGCACGAAGGGGTGATGGTACTCAACGCCGGACCGGACGTGATGCGTTTCGCGCCGTCGCTGGTAGTTGAGCAGGCGGATATCGATGAAGGGATGCAGCGTTTCGCACAAGCGGTAGCGAAAGTCGTTGCCTGATTACCTGTTGCCGGATAAGCACAGCACATCCGGCAGTCGATCTTAACCTTTCATGTCCCGCAGACGGCGGCTCAGCCAGATTCCGTGGTGCGGTCGCTGACGCCATGCTACCGACGAAATGGTGTGCATGGTGTTCAGATGCCCCAGTATCCGTTGCAGATGCTGCTCAAGGGTGCTTAACGGACCGTGGGACAGCATCTCTGGCGCTTCGAGAATATTCACATCGCCTGAGCTTCCCGGTCCGTCATATTCCAGCCGCTGCTGACAGCGCTGGAGCGCAATTTCACAGGATTCCAGATACCGCTGCGCTAAATCCGGCGTCAGCATTGTGTGTTCCCTTGCCAGTGTGGTCATCGCGTTGATGTGCTCGACGATGAACTGGCTGTGCGTGACCCACAGTTTCATGTCCGCCAGGTAGTGCGAGTTGAATCCTGGCTCCTGCATCGCCTGGTTCAGTGAGTTGAACAACGTGTTATGCGCCTGATTGACCCGCATGCGTTGATACGCCAGCGGCGTGGCCTGCGGATCGTTGCTGAGGATCAGGCGAATGGCCTCCTGATCGGCTTCTAACGCATCATGGGCGTTCTTACGCAGCAGGCCGCTCTGCCACTGCGGCCACAGCCAGAGTGTACCGCCAAAGGCGATTAAGCAGCCAATAACCGTATCGACAAACCGCGGCACGATAAACTGTTCTCCGTTCAGCGTCAGCAGTTGCAGGGTGTATACCGCCGTGACCGTAAAGCCGACGGTAGCCCAGCCGTAGTTTTTGCGCATGATCAGATAGCTACCCAGGGTAATCAGCAGCATGCCTGCCAGCGTGTAACCTTCCTGAATATGAAAGTGCAGGGTGACTCCGGCAATGACCAGTCCAACGAGCGTTCCTGCTGAACGGTGTAAAATACGTACCCGGGTTGCTCCGTAGCCATTTTGCGTGACGAACAGGATCGTCATCAAAATCCAGTAAGGCTTTGGCAGGTGCAAAGCGCTGCCCATCAGGCTGGCGATACTCAGCATGACACTGATGCGTCCGGCATTACGCAGCGCCGGCGATTTCAACGACAGATAGTTTTTCAGGGCCGGGATCAGCGGCAACCGACGCTGCTTGTCAGCCATTAAATCTCGGGCGTACAGCGGTCGCTGGGTGCGTAGCACGCGGGCAATACGGCTGAAGTGCCAGTAGCAAAATTGTCCCACCGGATTGTCCGGATGCTGGTTGGCGATTTTCTCCAGCGTGCCAATCTGCTTGTCCATCGAGAAACGGGTCGGCAAACGGTGATACAAAATATCATCGGCCAGTACCCGAAGGCGTTCGGCGACGGTGCGCGCATTCCAGCGAATCACCTGTTCGGCGTGGCTACGTTCGACCAGCTTTTGCACCTCTTCCGGCTGGTGAAGGCTGACGGAAATATGCTCCTGCAAATCCAGCGCCTCCTGAAAGGCACGCAGCAGGCGCTTGTAATCGTTGTTGCGATGCGCCGACAGCATATGCATTTGCTGGTAGCACTGGGTAATCAGATCCACCGCTTTCTGCTGGCGAACCAGCAGGGGAGGCAGCGCTTTTTCCGGATCGGCATGCTGGGTCAGCAGGCTGTACTTGGCCTCACAGTAATCGGCTAATTCACGGTACAACAAGCTGAGCGATTCACGGAGCGGCTGCTCGCGCCACATCCAGAACCAGAACCAGTTGAACAGGCCGTACCATAACGTGCCCAGCGCATAGATCAGCAACGGTTCCCAGACGGGCATGTTCCCGACCAGGCTTAGCGTGAAAATCGCGGCGATAAGTGAGGCCGGTAACAGTCGGGCATGCAGAGGGCTGAGCTCGGCGGTTACGCCAAGAATTAGCGTCAGTCCGGTGAGGATAAGCGGCAGCGGTATGGCCTGTGCCAGCAGCAACTGCATGATCAGACTGCAACCGGCAAACAAAGACGCGCCAATAGCTAAACGTTTGAAAAAGCGCTTGTGCGGGGTATCAAGGCCGGCAATGTTGCAACAGGCAGGGACCAGGGAGAAGAGGAGCCCCAGATGAAGCTGACCGATGATCAGACCAACAGCCACAGGTAAACATAGCACCAGCGTCTGCCGTAGTGCGTAGTTGATCTCTGGGTGGTATATCAGTCTTCGCCACATCGGTGTAAACAAAAGTGGCGCATCACTGAGTAACGCGCCACTTCGATGGGGTTAACGGGTGCCGTAGACGACGATGGTCTTACCGTGTGCGGAGATCAGGTTTTGATCTTCCAGCATCTTCAGAATACGACCAACGGTCTCACGGGAGCAGCCAACGATCTGGCCGATTTCCTGACGGGTGATTTTAATCTGCATGCCGTCCGGGTGGGTCATCGCATCAGGCTGTTTCGCCAGATTCAGCAGAGTCTGCGCGATACGACCCGTTACGTCGAGGAAGGCAAGGTTGCCGACTTTTTCAGACGTGACCTGCAGGCGACGAGCCATCTGTGAAGACAGGCGCATCAGAATATCCGGGTTGACCTGGATTAATTGGCGAAATTTTTTGTATGAAATTTCAGCGACTTCACATGCGGTTTTGGCACGTACCCAGGCGCTACGTTCCTGACCTTCTTCGAAGAGGCCTAATTCACCAATAAAATCGCCCTGATTCAGATAAGAAAGGATCATTTCTTTCCCTTCTTCATCTTTGATCAGCACTGCCACTGAGCCTTTAACGATGTAATACAACGTTTCCGCTTTTTCACCCTGGTGAATCAGCGTGCTCTTCGATGGGTACTTATGAATATGGCAATGAGACAAGAACCATTCGAGAGTCGGGTCTGTTTGCGGTTTGCCAAGCACCATGCGCGGTTATCCTCTGTTATAAGCTGTCTCCAGAGCCAGAAAACGACGCTGCCTCTGGGTTTGCAAAAATATGCTTCCCGCTACCTGGGAAAGGGGCTGTCAAAAATTAACTGCAGCCTGTAATGTGATGTCCTCTGCATACATGCAGTACGTCAATGTATTACTGTAGCATCCTGACTGTTTTAGCATAGCTTTCGCCGTGTGTCTCCTGGTGTCTCGCTTCAGCATGACGCAGGTCGCCTTCCGTTGCGAGAATTGTTATGTACGCGTAATCTGTCAGGAAAATTGAAACATTGGAGTTACGAAATATGCAAGCGCGTGTAAAGTGGGTTGAGGGGTTAACCTTCCTCGGTGAGTCCGCCTCTGGTCACCAAATTTTGATGGACGGTAATTCCGGTGATAAAGCGCCGAGCCCGATGGAAATGGTATTAATGGCTGCGGGCGGTTGCAGCGCAATTGATGTGGTTTCGATCCTGCAAAAAGGTCGTCAGGATGTGACCAACTGCGAAGTGAAACTGACCTCAGAGCGTCGTGATGAAGCGCCGCGCCTGTTTACCCACATTAACCTGCATTTCATCGTAACGGGTAACGATCTGAAAGATGCGTCCGTTTCGCGCGCAGTCGATCTCTCTGCGGAAAAATATTGCTCTGTGGCGCTGATGCTGGAAAAGGCGGTGAACATTACCCACTCCTATGAAGTGGTTGCTGCTTCGTGATGTCATGCCTGATGGCGTTTCACTTATCAGGCCTACAGGATATAAACGCGTAGGCCGGATAAGGCATCAGCCGCCATCCGGCAAAATAACACCTTACTCTATCTTTTTGCCTTCCATCAGTCGCTGGACCAGCGGCAGCATAATCAATTCCATCGCCAGACCCATTTTCCCGCCCGGAACAACCAACGTATTGATATGGGAAATGAATGATCCCTGCAGCATGGCCAGTAGCCACGGGAAGTCGATCCCTTCCAGGTTCCGAAAATGAATCACGACAAAGCTTTCATCCAGGGATGGAATACTTTTGGCGGCAAAGGGGTTGGAGGTATCAACGGTCGGTACGCGCTGGAAGTTAATGTGCGTACGGGAAAACTGCGGCGTAATGTAATTGATGTAATCGTCCATTGAGCGCACCACCGAGTCCATCACCGCTTCGCGCGAGTGTCCCCGCTCGCTGGTATCGCGGGTCAGCTTCTGAATCCATTCCAGGTTCACGATCGGCACTACGCCAACCAGCAGATCGACATGCCGGGCCACGTTTTGCTGTGGGGTTACGACGCCGCCGTGCAGTCCTTCATAGAACAGGACATCCGTCGGTTCAGGCAGCGGCTGCCAGGGCGTAAATGTACCCGGAACCTGATTCCACGGTACGGCCTCATCGTAGGTGTGCAGATATTTTCGCGACTGACCTTTGCCCGTCTGGCCGTATTCGATGAAGGTTTGCTCCAGCAGACCGAAGTCATTAGCTTCGGGGCCGAAATAGCTGATATGCCGCCCGGCATCGCGCGCTTTGCGAATCGCCATGTCCATTTCCGGACGGGTATAACGATGAAAACTGTCACCTTCCACCTCGGCGGCGCGCAGATTTAACTGCGCGAAAATTTTACGAAACGCGAGGCTGGTGGTGGTGGTCCCCGCGCCGCTGGACCCTGTTACCGCAATCACCGGATGTTTGGCAGACATAACAACTCCATGAATAGGTTGAATTTTTATTATAGTCGGCCGTCGGTTACGGATTACTCGTGAATCTGCTTCCTCGGCATAATGTTGACCGTTTCATGCAGTTCGGACCATACCAGCACGGCTTCACCAGATTGTAGTTGGCGTTTGACGTCGGCGACTTTTTGTTCGAGCGAGCGTTCATGTTCACCATAATCGGTGCCTTCGCGCAAGACAAAGCTTTCAATCAGATTGTCCAGTGCGTCCGGGGAGATATCTTGCCAGGGGATGATCATGATGATGCCTCCAGATACGTTGTCAGCCAGTCCGGGATTCTGGATTCCAGCCACATCTCAGGACGGCGCACCGTGCCGCCAATGAATCCGACGTGGCCGCCGTGTTCCGTCAGTTGATACTCTACCTGTGAGGGCAGATTTTCCGGTTTAGGGATCACGTGATGATCCATAAACGGATCGTCTTTGGCATGGATAATCAACGTGGGTTTGGCAATCTGGTTGAGCAACGGCATAGCGCTACACTGACGGTAATAGTCTATAGCATCAGCGAAACCGTGGATTTTGGCGGTGATCAGATCGTCAAAATCGCGAATGCGACGCAGAGATTTCAACTGGCCCAGACTCACCGGCAGCGATCCTGGATACGCCTCTAGCTTACGCGAGGCATTGGCTTTCAACAGGTTTAGCAGGTAGCGCTGATAGACCCGGGAGAATCCCTTGTCCATATGGTAACTACAGGCTTCCAGCACGAAAGGCGCGGAAACGATAACCGCGGCATCAATTGGAATCTCAGTACCTTCTTTTGCCAGCAGGCAGGCCAGCATGTTTCCACCGAGCGAATAGCCTACCGCCGCGGTCGGCACGCGACCGAACTCACGTGCCAGCCAGTGTAAAAACCAGGTGCCATCTTCTGTCTCACCGGAGTGATAAATACGGTTCAGACGATTGGGTTCGCCGCTACAGCCGCGAAAATGCATCACCACGCCCAGCCAACCGCGCTTTTGCGCTGCTTCAATCAGGCCATGTGCGTACGGGCTGTTCAGACTGCCTTCCAGACCGTGAAAAACCACCAGGCGCGGTTTGTGTTTCGCCTGTTGCGGATCTTCACTCCATGCCAGATCGACAAAATCACCGTCGGGCAATTCCAGACGCTGCCAGTGGGCGTCGAACTTCACCTTGCGGCGAATTAAACGCGGCAGCATCGTCTGCAGATGGCGGTTACTGATACCGCGCATCGGGCGGAATTCTCGCGAATCGTCGGTAGGTGGAGTTATTTCTGTGGACGTGATTTCAACCATAACACCAGAGCAATTAATAATCGGAAAGAATAACTATACCGCGCACAGCGCGTGCGGGTTAGCCAATATGTGATTTTGTCGCGAGTCAGTCAGCAGGCAATCATCGGCTATAGTGCCGGATGGCGGCTTCGCCTTATCCGGCACTCATGATTACTCGGCCAGCATCTGCTCAAGCTGTTCCTGAGCCTCCAGCCAGGCCATCTCGCACTCTTCCAGTCCGGATTTCGCACTGGCCTGCTGCTGCAAGCATGCTGTGAGTTCGGCTTTGCGGCTTTGGTCGTACAGTTCGCTATCGCCGAGTTTTTCTTCCGCCTGCGCCAGCTGTGCGTGCAGTTTCTCCATCTCTTTTTCCAGACGGGTAATCTCTTTACGTAGCGGTTGCGTCAGGGTGCGCAGTTCAGCTTCGCGACGCTTCTGGTCTTTACGTGCCTGGGCGCTGTTAACGCTCTCTTTTACCGGTTCGTCGCTCTGGTTTTCCTGTTTTTGCACATCGCTCAGCCACTGCTGATAATCCTCAAGATCGCCATCAAACGGCTCGACTTTCTTGTCGTGCACCAGATAGAGGTCATCGGTAGTAGATCGAATCAGGTGACGGTCGTGCGAGACCACAACCAGCGCGCCTTCGAAATCGATCAGCGCTTCGGTCAGCGCCTGACGCATATCCAAATCCAGGTGGTTGGTCGGTTCATCAAGCAGCAGCAGGTTCGGGCGCTGCCAGACGATCAATGCCAGCACCAGACGCGCTTTTTCACCTCCGGAGAAGCGGCGAGTCTCTTCGCTGACTTTATCGCCCTGGAAGCCGAATCCGCCGAGGTAGTCTCGCAGTTTCTGCTCCAGCTCCTGCGGCGCCATGCGCGCCAGGTGCTGAATAGGTGATTCATCGGCGCGTAAAAACTCCAGCTGGTGCTGTGCGAAGTAACCCAGCTTGATGCCTTTTGCCAGGCCAATCTCGCCGCTGATGGGAGCCAGTTCGCCGGCCAGCAGCTTAATCAGCGTAGATTTACCCGCGCCGTTGCGTCCGAGCAGGCCGATGCGAGACCCCGGTACCAGATTCAGTTTGATCGAATCGAGAATGACGCGGTCGCCGTAGCCGGCGCTGACCTTTTCCATCTTTAACAGCGGGTTCGGCAGGCTTTCCGGCTCGCGGAAGCTGAAGTGGAACGGGTTGTCCACGTGCGCAGGGGCAATCAGCTCCATGCGTTCCAGCATTTTGATACGGCTCTGCGCCTGCTTTGCTTTGGTGGCTTTGGCGCGGAAACGATCGATATAGCTTTGCAGATGCGCCACGCGCTCCTGCTGGCTTTCGTACATTGCCTGCTGCTGTGCGAGGCGGGTCGCACGCTGGATTTCAAACGCGCTGTAGTTACCGGTGTACTCGAACATCGTTTGCTGTTCGATATGAATAATTTTATCCACCACCGGGTCGAGGAAGTCGCGGTCGTGGGAGATCAAAATCAGCGTGCCCTGATAGCTTTTCAGCCATCTTTCCAGCCAGATCACCGCGTCGAGATCGAGGTGGTTGGTCGGTTCATCGAGCAGCAGCAGGTCTGAACGGCAAATCAGCGCCTGAGCCAGGTTGAGACGCATACGCCAGCCACCGGAGAAATCGCTGACGGGACGTTCAAGCTGTTCGTTGGAGAAGCCGAGGCCATGCAGCAGGCTGGCGGCGCGTGAGCGCACAGTCCAGGCGTCGATGGCATCCAGCTTGCCATGGACGGTGGCAATGGCGTGTCCATCGTTACGTTCGTTGGCATCGTTCAACTGTGCTTCCAGTTGACGATACTCGCGGTCGCCGTCAATCACATACTCCAACGCCGGCTGTGGCAACGCAGGCGTTTCCTGATTAACCCACGCGAGCTGCCAGTTTCCCGGATAGGTAAATCCTCCAGCGTCGGCGCTGAGTTCATTTTTCAGCAATGCCAGCAGGGTAGATTTACCGCAGCCATTTTTACCTACCAGGCCAACTTTCTGCCCTGGATTAATGGTGGCCGTGGCATTTTCCAGCAAGACGCGCACGCCGCGACGAATTTGTAACGATGAGAAAACAATCATAAGGCGCCGTATGTTCAGACTATGTTAATTTATCATTATGATAATGTAATGTGTGGGCTGTTTGCCGCACCGAGGCGCAATGGTAGCCCAAAACGTCGAAAATAGACAAAAGACAAAACCGGGAGGGGGATGATGTTCCAGCCAGCGAAAGTCTTGCTGCTGTATGCCCATCCGGAATCTCAGGACTCGGTCGCGAACCGGGTACTGCTTAAACCGGCCATGCAGCTCAGCAATGTTACCGTGCACGACCTGTACGCGCACTATCCTGACTTTTTTATCGACATTCCGCATGAGCAGGCGCTGCTGCGCGAGCATGATGTGATTGTTTTTCAGCATCCGCTCTACACCTATAGCTGCCCGGCATTGTTAAAGGAGTGGCTTGACCGCGTACTGAGTCGAGGATTTGCCAGCGGCCCTGGGGGGAATCAACTGGCGGGAAAGTACTGGCGGAGCGTTATCACTACCGGCGAGCCGGAAAGCGCCTACCGCTATGACGCGCTAAACCGTTATCCAATGAGCGATGTACTGCGCCCTTTTGAGCTAACGGCCGGTATGTGCCGCATGCACTGGATGAGCCCTATCATTGTCTACTGGGCCAGACGGCAAACGAAACAGGAGCTGGACAGCCATGCGAAAGCGTATGGTGACTGGCTGGCGAATCCGATCCCTGTGGGAGGCCGCTGATGGAAGGTTCTGATTTATTGACTGCCGGCGTGTTGTTCCTCTTCGCGGCGGTGGCTGCCGTTCCGCTGGCCTCAAAGCTGGGTATCGGTCCGGTGCTGGGTTACTTGCTGGCGGGGATTGCTATCGGCCCATGGGGATTAGGGTTCATCAGCGATGTGGATGAAATCTTACACTTTTCCGAACTGGGCGTAGTTTTTCTGATGTTCATCATTGGGCTGGAACTTAATCCAGCCAAACTGTGGCAATTGCGGCGTTCAATTTTTGGCGTCGGCGCCGCGCAGGTGATGCTAAGCGCGGTCGTGCTGGCAGGGCTACTGATGCTTACAGCGTTCTCCTGGCAGGCAGCAGTGGTTGGCGGCATTGGTCTGGCGATGTCATCGACTGCTATGGCGCTACAGTTGATGCGCGAAAAAGGCATGAATCGCAGTGAATCCGGACAGCTGGGCTTTTCGGTGCTGCTGTTTCAGGATCTGGCGGTGATCCCCGCGTTGGCGCTGGTTCCGCTGCTGGCGGGATCTGCTGACGAACATTTTGACTGGATCAAAGTGGGGATGAAGGTGCTGGCCTTTGCCGGCATGCTGATAGGCGGGCGTTATTTGCTGCGTCCGGTTTTCCGCTTTATTGCGGATTCTGGCGTGCGGGAAGTGTTCACCGCCGCCACGCTGCTGTTAGTGCTGGGTTCTGCTTTATTTATGGATGCGCTGGGTCTGTCGATGGCGCTGGGGACCTTTATCGCGGGCGTTCTGCTGGCGGAAAGTGAATACCGACATGAGCTGGAAACGGCAATCGATCCGTTTAAAGGCCTGTTGCTTGGCCTGTTTTTTATCTCCGTAGGTATGTCGCTTAACCTTGGCGTGCTCTATACCCATATTTTGTGGGTGGCGGCGAGCGTGATAGTGCTGGTGGTAGTAAAAATGCTGGTGCTGTATGTACTGGCGCATCTTAACGGCATGAGAAGCTCAGAACGGATGCAGTTTGCCGGGGTTTTAAGCCAGGGCGGTGAATTCGCTTTCGTGCTGTTTTCAACGGCCTCTTCCCAACGGCTGTTTCAGGGTGACCAAATGGCGCTGTTGTTGGTGACCGTCACGCTGTCGATGATGACCACGCCGCTGGTGATGAAGTTGATTGATAAATGGCTCTCCCGCCAGTTTAACGGCACGGATGAAGAAGATGAAAAACCCTGGGTGGAAGATGATAAACCGCAGGTGATTGTGGTGGGTTTCGGGCGCTTTGGTCAGGTTATTGGTCGTCTGTTGATGGCCAATAAAATGCGTATTACCGTCCTGGAAAGAGATATCAGCGCAGTGAATTTAATGCGCAAATATGGCTATAAGGTCTATTACGGTGATGCCACGCAGGTGGATCTGTTGCGTTCCGCGGGTGCAGAAGCCGCACAGTCTATTGTTATTACCTGTAATGAACCTGAAGACACTATGAAGCTGGTGGAGCTGTGCCAACAGTATTTTCCGCATTTGCATATTCTTGCGCGTGCGCGCGGACGTGTAGAGGCGCATGAGTTATTACAGGCTGGTGTGACGCAGTTTTCCCGCGAAACATTTTCCAGTGCGCTGGAGTTAGGGCGAAAAACGCTGGTTACGCTAGGGATGCATCCGCACCAGGCTCAGCGCGCTCAGCTGCATTTTCGGCGGCTGGATATGCGCATGTTGCGGGAACTGATCCCCATGCACACGGATACGGTACAAATCTCCCGAGCCAGGGAAGCCCGGCGCGAGCTTGAGGAGATTTTCCAACGAGAGATGCAGCAAGAGCGACGTCAGCTGGATGGCTGGGATGAATTTGAGTAGAGGTAACCATGGCAATTCGTAAACGTTTTATCGCAGGCGCAAAATGTCCGTCCTGCCAGGCGCAGGATACGCTGGCGATGTGGCGCGAAAATAATATCGATATTGTTGAGTGTGTTAAGTGCGGTCATCAGATGCGGGAAGCGGATAAAGAGGCGCGCGAGCACGTTCGCAAAGAAGAGCAAGTGATCGGGATTTTTCATCCGGACTAGCGATATGGCGCAGCTTTTTTTAAGCTAGAGGGTACACGGGTGCAGAATTCCGCTACAATCTGCGCCACTATTCTTTCCATGCTCAGGAGATATCATGAAAGTAGCAAAGGACCTGGTGGTCAGCCTGGCCTATCAGGTACGTACAGAAGACGGTGTGTTGGTTGATGAGTCTCCGGTGAGTGCACCGCTGGACTACCTGCATGGTCACGGTTCCCTGATTTCTGGCCTGGAAACAGCGCTGGACGGTCATGAAGTTGGCGACAAATTCGATGTTGCTGTTGGCGCAAACGACGCATACGGTCAGTACGACGAAAACCTGGTGCAGCGCGTTCCTAAAGACGTCTTCATGGGCGTTGACGAACTTCAGGTTGGCATGCGTTTCCTGGCTGAAACTGACCAGGGTCCAGTACCGGTAGAAATTACCGAAGTGGAAGACGACCACGTTGTGGTTGACGGTAACCACATGCTGGCTGGCCAGAATCTGAAATTCAACGTAGAAGTTGTCGCTATCCGCGAAGCGACCGAAGAAGAGCTGGCTCACGGCCACGTTCACGGTGCGCACGGTCACGACCACGATCATGACCACGGTCATGACGGTTGCTGCGGTGGTCACGGTCACGACCATGGTCACGAGCACGGTGGCGAAGGCTGCTGCGGCGGTGGCGGTAAAGGTAACGGCGGCGGTTGCGGTTGCCACTAATCGTTATACGGCATAAAAAAAAGCGGGAATATCCCGCTTTTTTTATGTCTCAATAATGTGGCGGCGGGGTCTCTTCAGACTGCGACGCGATGTGGGACGGCTGCGTTGCCTTGAGCTTCTCCGTCAATAAACGCAGATGGTCGCGGAGTTTTGCCATTTCCAGTTCATGCGCGGTCACCGTCACGTTGAGCTCTTCAATGGTTATCTCCTGAAATGCCAGGCGACTTTCCAGTTCAGCCAGGCGAGTTTCCATTGTTGTATCCTGCATGATTCACCTCTTTCTTTTTTCTCCGGCAGATCGCGGACTGCGGCGAATTCTACTTAACTTTGCCTGTTTGCACAGCACTCAATCTTCGGTCACGAAACTAATTTAAACAAAAAGAGTCTGAAAAGTGGTGATAATAGGGCGTGCCCGTATGTTGATTTGTTCTGCAACGCTTTATAGTACATTTTTATGTTAGCTAACCTTGGGGTGAGATGCCCCGGCCCTGGAGATATGGATGAAATCACTGTTTAAAGTAACGCTGCTGGCGACCACAATGGCTGTTGCTCTGCATGCCCCGATCACCTTCGCTGCTGACGCTGCGAAACCAGCCGCTACTGCTGACAGCAAAGCAGCATTCAAGAATGACGACCAAAAAGCCGCTTACGCGCTGGGCGCGTCCCTGGGTCGTTATATGGAAAACTCTCTGAAAGAGCAGGAAAAACTGGGCATCAAACTGGATAAAGATCAGCTGATCGCTGGCGTTCAGGATGCGTTTGCAGACAAGAGCAAACTGTCTGACCAGGAAATCGAACAAACTCTGCAGGCGTTTGAAGCACGCGTGAAGAGCTCCGCTCAGGCGAAAATGGAAAAAGACGCGGCTGACAATGAAGCCAAAGGTAAAGTTTACCGCGAGAAATTTGCTAAAGAGAAGGGCGTTAAAACCTCTTCTACTGGCCTGGTCTATAAAGTAGAGAAAGAAGGTACCGGCGCTGCACCGAAAGATAGCGATACCGTGGTAGTCAACTACAAAGGTACGCTGATTGATGGTAAAGAGTTTGATAACTCTTATACCCGCGGTGAGCCGCTCTCTTTCCGTCTTGACGGTGTTATCCCAGGCTGGACCGAAGGCCTGAAAAACATCAAGAAAGGCGGCAAAATCCAGCTGGTTATCCCGCCGGATCTGGCTTACGGCAAAACCGGTGTACCGGGCATTCCGGCTAACTCTACGCTGGTCTTTGATGTTGAACTGTTAGACATCAAACCGGCACCGAAAGCCGATGCGCAGCCAGATGCTGCACCGGCAGCTAAAGCTGCGGACAGCAGCAAACAGTAAGTAACCAGATACCGCCGCCCACAGGGCGGCGGTTTTTTATTATCGACAGGATATAATTAATACTGGAAAGCGCCTTGTGCGCTGTATTACTTTAGATGCCCCTATAATAGTGATGAGCCTGCCCTGACAACATAACGACAGGCTCCTGAAAAGGAGTGCTTTTTTTCATGTCCAGGTCGCTTTTAACCAACGAAACCAGTGAGCTAGATTTACTGGATCAACGTCCTTTCGATCAAACCGATTTCGATATCCTCAAATCCTACGAAGCGGTTGTGGACGGGTTGGCGATGCTCATTGGTTCCCATTGTGAAATCGTATTGCACTCTTTGCAGGATTTGAAATGCTCTGCCATCCGCATTGCTAACGGTGAACACACGGGCCGCAAAATTGGCTCGCCGATTACTGACCTTGCGTTGCGTATGCTGCATGATATGACGGGTGCGGATAGCAGCGTGTCGAAGTGTTACTTCACACGTGCGAAAAGCGGTGTCTTGATGAAGTCGGTGACGATTGCCATTCGCAACCGTGAGCATCGCGTGATTGGTCTGCTGTGCATCAACATGAACCTTGATGTTCCATTCTCGCAGATAATGAATACCTTTATTCCTCCGGAAACCCCGGAAGTGGGTTCTGCCGTTAACTTCGCTTCTTCGGTGGAAGACCTGGTTACCCAAACGTTGGAATTCACGATTGAAGAAGTGAATGCCGATCGTAATGTTTCCAACAATGCCAAGAATCGCCAGATTGTCCTGAATCTGTATGAGAAAGGTATCTTCGATATTAAAGATGCCATTAACCAGGTCGCCGATCGGCTGAACATCTCCAAGCACACGGTTTACCTCTATATTCGTCAGTTCAAAAGCGGCGATTTCCAGGGGCAAGACAAGTAATGCGTTTTGCCATTATGGTGACGGGGCCAGCTTATGGCACGCAGCAGGCGAGCAGCGCGTTGCAATTTGCTCACGCGTTACTCAAAGAAGGGCATGAGCTATGCAGCGTCTTTTTCTATCGTGAAGGTGTGTATAACGCCAACTTCCTGACTTCACCTGCCAGTGATGAATATGATCTGGTGCGGGCCTGGCAACAGCTGAACCAGCAGCATGGCGTGACGCTGAATATCTGCGTAGCTGCGGCGCTGCGTCGTGGCGTCGTTGATGAAACAGAAGCGAAGCGACTGGGACTGGCAGGGGCTAATTTACAATCAGGTTTTAACCTCAGCGGGCTGGGTTCGCTGGCTGAGGCATCCCTGACCTGCGATCGCGTGGTGCAGTTTTAATGAAACGTGTTGCTTTTGTCTTTTCTACCGTGCCGCATGGCAGTTCGTCTGGCCGCGAAGGGTTAGATGCCTTACTGGCGACATCGGCGTTAACGGAAGACCTCGGCGTATTTTTTATCGGCGATGGCGTTTTTCAAATCCTCCAGGGACAACAGCCGGATGTCGTGCTGGCTCGCGACTATATCGCAACCTTCAAGCTGTTAGGGTTGTACGATATCGATCAATGTTGGCTTTGTGCCGCCTCGTTACGCGAGCGGGGCCTCCAGCAGGGGGGGGATTTTGTGGTCGATGCGACAGCGTTAGAACCGGAAGATTTACGCCGTGAGCTAGGCAACTATGACGTCATTTTAAGGTTTTGAGATACTCATGCTGCACACATTACATCGTTCCGCGTGGCTTACCGATTTCTCCTCTCTTCTTCGCCTGATTGATAAAGACGATGAACTTTTATTGCTTCAGGATGGCGTGACCGCGGCAATAGAAGGAAGCCGTTTCCTTGAAAGTCTGCAAAATGCCTCCATTAAGGTCTATGTACTGGAAGAAGACATTAAAGCTCGCGGCTTGGGTGGTCAAATTTCAGACAGTGTCGTCAGGGTTAGCTATACTGACTTCGTCAGACTTACGGTGAAGCATCCCAACCAGATGTCCTGGTAATTGTGGGATCGTTGTATATTTCTTGACACCTTTTCGACACCGACCTAAAATTCTGCGTCCTCATATTGTATGAGGTCGTTTTATTACGTGTTTACGAAGCGAAAGCTACAACCAGGAGCTATTTAATGGCAACAGTTAACCAGCTGGTACGCAAACCACGCGCACGCAAAGTTGCAAAGAGCAACGTGCCTGCACTGGAAGCATGCCCGCAGAAACGTGGCGTATGTACTCGTGTATATACTACCACTCCTAAAAAACCAAACTCCGCACTGCGTAAAGTATGCCGTGTGCGTTTGACTAACGGTTTTGAAGTTACTTCCTACATTGGTGGTGAAGGTCACAACCTGCAGGAGCACTCCGTGATCCTGATCCGTGGCGGTCGTGTAAAAGACCTCCCGGGTGTTCGTTACCACACCGTTCGCGGTGCGCTTGACTGCTCCGGCGTTAAAGACCGTAAGCAATCACGCTCCAAGTATGGCGTGAAACGTCCTAAGGCTTAATGGTTCTCCGTTAAGTAAGGCCAAACGTTTTATATTAATGTCAAACTAAACTCGTAGAGTTTTGGACAATCCTGAATTAACAACGGAGTATTCCCATGCCACGTCGTCGCGTCATTGGTCAGCGTAAAATTCTGCCGGATCCTAAGTTCGGATCAGAGCTGCTGGCTAAATTTGTAAATATCCTGATGGTAGATGGTAAAAAATCTACTGCAGAAACCATCGTATACAGCGCGCTGGAGACCCTGGCTCAGCGTTCTGGTAAAGATGGCCTGGAAGCTTTTGAAGTAGCCCTTGAAAACGTGCGTCCGACTGTCGAAGTTAAGTCTCGCCGCGTTGGTGGTTCTACTTATCAGGTTCCAGTTGAAGTCCGTCCGGTTCGCCGTAATGCCCTGGCAATGCGTTGGATCGTTGAAGCTGCTCGTAAACGCGGTGATAAATCCATGGCTCTGCGCCTGGCGAACGAACTTTCTGATGCTGCAGAAAACAAAGGTACTGCAGTTAAGAAACGTGAAGACGTTCACCGTATGGCAGAAGCCAACAAGGCGTTCGCACACTACCGTTGGTAATCCCTTCGGAGTTTTAGTCACCAGGCGGGCGCTTCTAGTAAGCAGCCCGCTTTGGGCTACTTAAATTGAACGCCTAAAAGATAAACGAGGAATCAAATGGCTCGTACAACACCCATCGCGCGCTACCGTAACATCGGTATCAGTGCGCACATCGACGCCGGTAAAACCACTACTACCGAACGTATTCTGTTCTACACCGGTGTAAACCATAAAATCGGTGAAGTTCATGACGGCGCAGCCACCATGGACTGGATGGAACAGGAGCAGGAGCGTGGTATTACTATCACCTCCGCAGCGACTACTGCATTCTGGTCTGGTATGGCTAAGCAGTATGAACCGCATCGCGTAAACATCATCGACACCCCGGGGCACGTTGACTTCACTATCGAAGTAGAACGTTCCATGCGTGTGCTTGATGGTGCAGTAATGGTTTACTGCGCAGTTGGTGGTGTTCAGCCTCAGTCTGAAACCGTATGGCGTCAGGCAAACAAATATAAAGTTCCACGCATTGCGTTCGTTAACAAAATGGACCGTATGGGTGCGAACTTCCTGAAAGTTGTTGGTCAGATCAAAACCCGTCTGGGCGCGAACCCTGTTCCGCTGCAGTTGGCGATTGGCGCTGAAGAAGCGTTCACCGGTGTTGTTGACCTGGTGAAAATGAAAGCCATCAACTGGAACGAAGAAGATGCAGGCGTAACCTTCACTTATGAAGATATCCCGGCTGACATGCAGGAACTGGCTGAAGAATGGCACCAGAACCTGATCGAGTCCGCTGCGGAAGCTTCAGAAGAGCTGATGGAGAAATACCTGGGTGGTGAAGAACTGACTGAAGAAGAGATCAAAAAAGCTCTGCGTCAGCGCGTTCTGAACAACGAAATCATCCTGGTAACCTGTGGTTCTGCGTTCAAGAACAAAGGTGTTCAGGCGATGCTGGATGCGGTAATTGATTACCTGCCATCCCCAGTCGACGTACCTGCGATCAACGGTATTCTGGACGACGGTAAAGATACTCCGGCTGAGCGTCATGCTAGCGATGAAGAGCCGTTTGCTGCTCTGGCATTCAAAATCGCTACCGACCCGTTCGTGGGTAACCTGACCTTCTTCCGCGTGTACTCTGGTGTGGTTAACTCCGGTGACACCATCCTGAACTCAGTGAAAACTGCACGCGAGCGTTTTGGCCGTATCGTACAGATGCACGCTAACAAACGTGAAGAGATCAAAGAAGTTCGCGCGGGCGATATCGCTGCTGCTATCGGTCTGAAAGACGTGACCACTGGTGACACTCTGTGTGACCCGGATCACCCGATCATTCTGGAGCGTATGGAATTCCCTGAGCCGGTAATCTCCATCGCGGTAGAACCGAAAACCAAAGCTGACCAGGAAAAAATGGGTCTGGCTCTGGGCCGTCTGGCTAAAGAAGACCCGTCATTCCGCGTTTGGACTGACGAAGAATCTAACCAGACCATTATCGCCGGTATGGGTGAGCTGCACCTCGACATCATCGTTGACCGTATGAAGCGTGAATTCAACGTTGAAGCGAACGTCGGTAAACCTCAGGTTGCTTACCGTGAAGCGATTCGCGCGAAAGTTACCGATATCGAAGGTAAACACGCTAAGCAGTCTGGTGGTCGCGGTCAGTACGGTCATGTTGTTATCGACATGTACCCGCTGGAGCCGGGTTCAAACCCGAAAGGCTACGAGTTCATCAACGACATCAAAGGTGGTGTAATTCCTGGCGAATACATCCCGGCCGTTGATAAAGGCATCCAGGAACAGCTGAAATCTGGCCCGCTGGCTGGTTACCCGGTTGTTGATCTGGGCGTGCGTCTGCACTTCGGTTCTTACCATGACGTTGACTCCTCTGAGCTGGCGTTTAAACTGGCCGCTTCTATCGCCTTCAAAGATGGCTTTAAGAAAGCGAAACCAGTTCTGCTTGAGCCTATCATGAAGGTTGAAGTAGAGACTCCGGAAGAGAACACCGGTGACGTAATCGGTGACTTGAGCCGCCGTCGTGGTATGCTTCGTGGTCAGGAATCCAACGTCACTGGCGTTGTTATCCATGCTGAAGTTCCGCTGTCTGAAATGTTCGGATATGCAACCCAGCTGCGTTCTCTGACCAAAGGCCGTGCTTCTTACTCCATGGAGTTCCTGAAGTACGACGATGCGCCGAACAACGTTGCTCAGGCCGTTATTGAAGCCCGTGGTAAATAAGCCACAGGATTAAAACCTAAGTCCCGTGCTCTCTCCCCAGGGGAGAGCACTATAGTAAGGAATATAGCCGTGTCTAAAGAAAAATTTGAACGTACAAAACCGCACGTTAACGTCGGCACCATCGGCCACGTTGACCACGGTAAAACTACCCTGACCGCTGCAATCACCACCGTACTGGCTAAAACCTACGGCGGTGCTGCTCGTGCATTCGACCAGATCGATAACGCGCCGGAAGAAAAAGCTCGTGGTATCACCATCAACACTTCTCACGTTGAATATGACACCCCGACTCGCCACTACGCACACGTAGACTGCCCGGGCCACGCCGACTATGTTAAAAACATGATCACCGGTGCTGCGCAGATGGACGGCGCGATCCTGGTTGTTGCTGCGACTGACGGCCCGATGCCGCAGACTCGTGAGCACATCCTGCTGGGTCGTCAGGTAGGCGTTCCGTACATCATCGTGTTCCTGAACAAATGCGACATGGTTGATGACGAAGAGCTGCTGGAACTGGTAGAAATGGAAGTTCGTGAACTTCTGTCTCAGTACGATTTCCCGGGCGACGACACTCCGATCGTTCGTGGTTCTGCTCTGAAAGCGCTGGAAGGCGAAGCAGAGTGGGAAGCGAAAATCATCGAACTGGCTGGCTTCCTGGATTCTTATATCCCAGAACCAGAGCGTGCGATTGACAAGCCGTTCCTGCTGCCTATCGAAGACGTATTCTCCATCTCCGGTCGTGGTACCGTTGTTACCGGTCGTGTAGAGCGCGGTATCATCAAAGTTGGTGAAGAAGTTGAAATCGTTGGTATCAAAGAGACTGCTAAGTCTACCTGTACTGGCGTTGAAATGTTCCGCAAACTGCTGGACGAAGGCCGTGCTGGTGAGAACGTTGGTGTTCTGCTGCGTGGTATCAAACGTGAAGAAATCGAACGTGGTCAGGTACTGGCTAAGCCGGGCTCTATCAAGCCGCACACCAAGTTCGAATCTGAAGTGTACATTCTGTCCAAAGATGAAGGCGGCCGTCATACTCCGTTCTTCAAAGGTTACCGTCCGCAGTTCTACTTCCGTACTACTGACGTGACTGGTACCATCGAACTGCCGGAAGGCGTTGAGATGGTAATGCCGGGCGACAACATCAAAATGGTTGTTACCCTGATCCACCCAATCGCGATGGACGACGGTCTGCGTTTCGCAATCCGTGAAGGCGGCCGTACTGTTGGTGCGGGCGTTGTTGCTAAAGTAATGAGCTAATTATTGATTAATTAGCTTTGAGCTTAAAAAGGGCGCTTCGGCGCCCTTTTTGCTGTCCGCTATTTAGCAGTTGTCATATTTATTCGCATTTTTCATTCATTCTCCCGCTGCGTAAATAGCGTTGTGCTATTGTAATCATAACTATTCTCATTTACACTTTGCGCAGAAATTGAACGGGAGCGATCATGTACGTTTGTTTGTGTAATGCGATAAGTGATAAAAAAATACGTCAGGCTGTTCGCCAGTTTCATCCTCAGTCCTTTCAGCAATTGCGTAAATTTATTCCTGTTGGAAATCAATGTGGTAAGTGCATTCGTGCTGCCCGCGAAGTCATGCAGGATGAATTAACGCAAATGCCAGAATTTAAAGAGACCGCCTAAGTCACACTCTTTTTTTTGACATCCCTGTAGCCCCATCTACGCTCTAAGAGTGGAAGCGGAGGGACTATAAAATGAAAGGTGATGTTAAAATCATAAATTATCTCAATAAACTATTGGGAAATGAGCTTGTCGCAATCAACCAGTATTTTCTCCATGCTCGTATGTTCAAAAACTGGGGACTGACTCGTCTCAATGATGTTGAGTACCATGAATCTATCGATGAGATGAAACACGCTGATAAATATATCGAGCGTATTTTATTCTTAGAAGGGCTCCCAAACTTACAGGATCTTGGTAAGTTGGGTATAGGCGAAGATGTTGAAGAGATGCTGCAATCCGATCTTCGACTCGAACTCGATGGAGCTAAAGATTTACGTGAAGCCATTGCCTATGCCGACAGCGTCCATGACTACGTTAGCCGGGATATGATGATCGAAATCCTTGCTGATGAAGAAGGTCACATTGACTGGCTGGAAACGGAACTGGATCTGCTCCAGAAGATGGGACTCCAGAACTATCTTCAGGCACAGATTCGCGAAGCGTAGACGCAAACTTTGCAGAGCGGCAGTCCTGCCGCTCCTTTCAGTACCCGATAACACCTGAGCTTTGCGCGCTGAAAATCAACCAGCCTGCCAGTCCAAGCCACGGACCGAACGCGATAAGCGGTATCGACGTCCTTCGGGTAAGGCGTAGGATCAGCCACCAGGCAATGCCCAGCAATGATGCAGCGAGTAAAATGGGCGGTAGCGCTGACCATCCACACCAGGCACCCATCGCCGCCAGTAGCTTAGCGTCACCCAGGCCGATGCCCTCTTTGCCCGCGAGTATTTTGCATCCCCACCAGACCAGCCATAGCGTCAGATAGCCAGCGACAGCGCCGTACAGCGCGTCGGATAACATCTCTCTGTCGTAAACGCTGTGATATAGCAGACCGAGCCAGAGCAGCGGCTGCGTCAGCACATCCGGCAGCAGGTACGTCCGGAGATCAATTTGCGCCAGGGCGAAAATAAACCAGAACAGCGTCATGATGGCAATCGCATCTGACATTGAAGGGACAAACGCGGCGCTAAGCGCAAAAACACAAGAACACGCCAGTTCAGTCAGTGGGTAACGCCATGAAATGGGCTGCGCGCAGTCCTGGCAACGCCCCCGCTGCCACAGCCAACTGAATAGTGGAATAGTGTTACGCACCGATAGCCTGTGCTGGCAGTGCGGACAGTGCGACGGAGGCCAGGCGATATTCCATGTTTCGCTGTGCCGATGCTCAATCATGATCGGCAGTCGATAAACCACTACATTCATAAAGCTACCGACTATCAGCCCGACAAGCGCCATTGCTGCAATGTTAATGAGTTCCGTCATTTCCCCACCGGATAGAGTTCAAGGGCTTCCACCGCAATCTCCCCGGCGACCGGGCGGGCGCTAAACGTGAGTTGCGAAACCTGTATTCCCTCATTTTGTAGGGTATTAAGCCATGCAAATAATGGTTCGGTTTTGACAACGGGAAGCGAGATCGCAAAATGATCGGGAGTGGATGTTAGCACGCTGATATTCAGACCTGCCTGCTGCGCGCTATGTTGTATCAGTGCCGGATCGGTCTTTGTGCCCGGTCTACTGGCAACTAATCCGCGACGCTGAATCGCCTCATTTACCCACTGGATCTCACTCCTGAGACGGTCATTTTCCTGCCTCTGCTGTGCAATAGCGTTATCCAGGGGCTGAACCACGCCGTACCAGAATCCCGCCAGCAGACAGAAAACGGCGAGAAATATCAGACTGCGTTGCTCTCTGCCGTTTTTTTCGCTCCACCAGCTATTCATATTCATTTGCGCTCCTTCAGGGTCAGCCGGACGCTATCTGTCGTCCCTTCTGGCGGTTGAGTCAGGATAAATTCGTCGTTTGTCTGCACCATAAAGCGGCGAAGATGTTCCGGATCGCGAACGTTGAGTGTCAGGGTAAAAAGGCGCTGTTCGAGCCGGTAGCTGACCTCGCGGATGGTAAGCCCCGGCAATGTGCTTAATCGGGTCTGTAGCTGAGTCAGTAACGTCAGCACATCCGGATAGCGATCCCTCGCGGACGATTCGAAGAAATATTTAAAATTGCTGTTGCGGTTATCACCTGGGAAATAGCGGTTCCACAGGGTGGCACCTTCCGCTGAGAGCGCCTGTTTCTGTTGATGAAGCTGCCAGAGCATCACCCCTTTCAGCCCTGAGAAGAGCGCTATCGCCAGGGCAAATGTTGCTATGGCGGCATATTTCAGCAGACGCGGGGTCGGTTGTGTCGGGGGCAAAGGGCGGAAGCTGCCGTGTAATACGTTAATGTCCTGAATATTATCGCCATTGCAGGCGCACGCCAGCGGCGGCTGCCAGTCAAGGTATTCGACATAAGCGTGAGGCACAGGAAGCGGGCTGGCGCTGATGATTTTTTGCTCTGTATGGCTGGCGAGTAAATGCGTGAGCAGTGCTTCACTCAGCACGCCTGTTTTCCACGCGTCGTAACGGATTAACCATCGCTCATCTTGTTTTAGCAGACTCCAGCTATCCGTGACATACGGCAGCCAGAAACCATCCGGAACGATATACGTCAACGTCACGCCAGCTGTGCGGAAAGTCGTCAATAGATCGTTCAGCGTGGTCCTGGCGATCCCGGCGAGATGGAGCGTGTTTTCTTCTCTGGCGAGAACCGTCCAGTGCAGGCTGTCTGTATCACCGACAACGGCGTCCTCCACCAGCCAGCCCAGCGTTTGTTCACTGATTTTGTAGTTTTCCGTCGGTAATTCGACGCGGCGAAAACAGAAATAATCAGGCGACAGGAACAGGCAGGCGTTACCGGCATCCGGCAGGTCGGCCAGCGCGTTTGGCTGGAGGTAATCCGCCTGTTCAACAATAACCGGAGGCTGCGCCTCGTTGGGGCAGCACCATTCCAGTTTTCCCGGCAGCGGACGTAGCAGTAATGTGTCTGGCGTCATTTAGTTCCCTTTAATGGTCGCGCGCCACGCTTTTGCGGGCTGTAATAAACAGAGCCTTTCTTTTGGGATCGTATTCCAACTGGCTGATGGTGCTCCCGGCGCTATCGCCCTGTTCGATAGTCGTTTCAAGGCGGAAGTAACGACTGGTCGCCACCGCAATGCTTTTGAATGTGGTCTGCGACAGCTTATGAGCCGGATTATCCTTATCGAATGTCTTTAACAACGTCTCAATGCTGATTTTGCGTCCTTTGCGTGGGGTATCAAAAAAGCGCTCAATCTCGCGTGGTGGGACAGCATTATTGAGCATCGCCGCAAGCAACGGTGCATCTCGGCGCGTCAGGGTGTTGATGTTGATTTTTAGCTCATCATCAGGCAGCGCGCAGAGTAGCGGGGAGATTTGCTGGTAAAGAGAAAGCGTCATCCCTTTGATTTTTTTGAGCTCACTGATTGACCAGATACGTCGTCCGCCAATGGTGTGGGGGTCGTTACTTGTCTGGTAATACTCATTTTCGGCACCGGAGGCGCGTGGGATATCGTCGTTATCGATGTAGTCGGCGATAGCATCAACCAGCGCCTCAGCCTGGGCATGGGTGACGCCAACGTTGTCCAGCAGCGCGAGAAAGACGCTCACGCTGGCGGGCGGCTCTTTCATTCGGTCGGTCGGGGCGTTAATCAGCGCATTAATGTTGTAACAGGCCTGCTCGTCAGATAGCTGCCAACTGACAACATCGCCGCTGGCGAGCTGAATACGCTGCGGCTGCGCCCAGAGCTGCTCGTGAGTGAGGTATTTCTCATTATCCCGCAGGTCCTGTTCAAGAATACGCATGGCCTGGCTTTCAGCCAGCTCTGCCAGCCAGTTTTGCTGTAGCCGCATCCGGGTGTAGCTGGTGCGTTTGAGGTTGATCTGGTAGCGCACGGTCATTTCGCTGGCCAGCGCCGCCATAATTGCCAGGATCATCAGCACTACCAGCAGCGCCACGCCCTTTTGCCGGGTCATTGCTGTTCTCTTGGCTGGCGGTTCTCTGGCCACAGCGTCAGACGAGTTATTGTGCCGGAATCAGCAAGTTTAAGAGTGACTTCCATCGCGCCAGGAGATGGGATTGTCGCCGTGTCCGTCCACGCTTTCTCTTTACTGTTGTAATAACGTAACGTGAAGGCGTTCACACCATTGAGCATCGGCTGAGTGATGGCCGGAGTTGCATCTTCCGGGTAGCGCCAGAGCGTGCGGTATAAAGTATAATCCTGCAGATACCACTGAACTCGCTGGATATCGGGCGCGCAGCAGGCGCCAGGATAACTGTTACTGCTGGCTGTCGTCAGCATCAGCGTCTCTTTTTCGCCCTGCAATTCGGTTACCGGCACCCGCTGTCGGATATCTTTATCCAGCAAATTGACGGTACGCACGATAGCGGAAAAACGCTGCTGATGCTTTTTGGTCTGCTCGTTACTGTCAATTGTCGTTGTCAGCATCTGCGCCGTCAGCAGGCTGAGCATGGCGAACAGGGCAATAGCCAGTAAAACTTCCAGTAGGGTAAAGCCGCGCTGTTTCTCAGGGCTGGGAGACATTTTGCGGTCCTCCTTGCGGCGAGAGAATAAAGCGCTGCAGGCGGATCTTCTGCTTGTCCTCAAGGGTGACGTCAGCTGTCCAGGTGTTGAGGCCGGAAGTATCGACGGGTGAGACTGTCAACGACCAGTCCCAGCGGCGTTTACCCATAATGCTGCTGCCTGTCGCTGTTTTAGCGGGGCTCTGCCCGGCCAGTTGATAGGTTTTGAGCACATTATCCGCTACCCAACCGGCAAGTACCTGTTCTTCCATTTTTGCGGTGGCGCTAACCTGACCGTGCAGGCTGTTGAGTAGCGCGAGAGAGCAGGTGGCGAAAATGAATATCGCCAGCAGCACTTCCAGAAGCGTCATTCCTGATTGCCTTTGGCTCATCGGCTTTCGCCTCGGGTGAGCACCAGCGGCAGCCCGCCGGTGCTGGCGAGCGTGAACAGCAGCGTATTATTTTTACGGCTGCGGATGTGTAGCGTAAACGGCGTAATTTCACCGTCCGGGTGAATCAGAATTTGCGGCATGCCGACGGATTGCCTGGCGAGCGACGCCGGGAACAGAGCCACCTGCCAGTCGCTTTCCCACTTGCCCTCGGTCGCCAGGCGATAGAACCGGGTTGGCGTCTGCCAGCGATTGCCAATCGGTGTGACGATGCGCCAGCCTTGTTCGCGGAGCTCAATACCGGTACTGCGGTCCTCCATGGTTGACCAGTCAGCGGCATATTCAGTCAGCGCCGCCAACTGCTCGGCTGCGGTAATAGCTTTCGCGGTATCATTTTGTCGCCCGTAGGTCATCATCACCAGCGAGGCGCCAAGCGCGGTAATCGTCAGCACCAGAATGACTTCCAGTAGCGTGAATCCCTTCTGCCTCATTCCGATTATTTCGCTTTACCCAGTTCCCAGTTAGTAATGTCGTCAGCGGTGCCGGGTTCACCGTCCTGACCTGCGGAGAGAATATCGTAATCGCCGTGTTCACCGGGGCTTACCAGCAGATACTCATTACCCCAGGGATCCTGTGGCAGACGCTTGATATAGCCCTTCGCGTTATAATTTTCCGGGATTGGGCTGGCGGTCGGTTTTTCGACCAGCGCCTTTAGCCCCTGCGCCGTCAGCGGATAGCGATAGTTATCCAGTTTGTACATATCCAGCGCATTCTCCAGCGCCACGATGTCGCTGACGGCTTTCTGGTGATCGGCTTTGTCTTTATTGCCCATTAAACTGGGGACGACCAGGCTTGCGAGGATGCCCAAAATAACCAGCACCACCATCATCTCCAGCAGCGTAAATCCTCGCTGCTTATGTGCATCACTATTCACGTTTTATCCTTAACTTACCAATGAGTTGAGTTGCAAAATGGGTTGCAGAACCGAGACGATGATGAACAGCACAATCATCGCCATCGTAATAATCAGCACGGGTTCAAACAGCGCCAGCGTCAGCGCAATTCGGTTTTGTAGCAGTGTTTCCTGCTGGTCGGCGGCGCGCGCCATTAGCTCGCTGAGCTGGCCGCTTTTTTCCCCGGAGGCAATCATGTAGAGCATCATCGGCGGGAAGAGATCGCATTTTTCCAGGGCGAGATGAAATCCTGAACCCTGGCGCACGCGCTCCGCGGCCTGACCCAGCCGCTGACTAATTTCTCGGTTACCGATGCCTTCGGTTGCCAGCGTCATCCCTTCCAGCAGCGGAACGCCGCTGATATTGAGAATGCTCAGGGTGCGCAGATAACGGGCGCAGTGGATAGCGCGCAGCAGGGCGCGACTGGGTTTGAAATCAAGAAGCCAGCGGTCAAGCAGATGCCGTTTGCCGGGACGGGTGAGCCAGTGGCGAAACAGGAAAAAGGCAATCAGCAGCAATGCGATTACCCACAATCCGTAGTCGCGCATGGCACCACTGATTGCCAGCAACACGCGCGTGGACATCGGCAGCGCTTCTTTCATATGCAGAAACTGCTCCACGATTTTGGGTACTACGGTGGTGAGCAGGATAGCGACGACGGCGATCGCCACGCTGGTCAGCAGGGAAGGATAAATCAGTGACTGGATGAGTTTACTGCGCGTTGCCTGGCGTAACTCATTGTAGTCAGCCAGCTTTTCCAGCACACAGCCGAGCTGTCCGCTTTTTTCACCGGCTTTCACCAGCGTGCGGTAAACGGAATCGAAGATCCGCGGCCAGGCGGCCAGCGATTCGGAAAGCGTATGTCCGGCGAGGATCCGTTCGCGCAGGTCGTGTAGCACCAGCCCCAGTTTATTATTTTTGTTCTGCCGGCCAATAACGAACAGCGCCTCTTCAAGCGGTAGCGAAGCGTTGGCCAGCGTGGCGAGCTGGCGGGTGAACAGCGCCAGTTCACTCCCGCTAAGCCGTAAACGAGGCGTTTTTTTTACCGTCCGGAACAGCGAAATGACCTTTTTCTCATTTAACACCAGCGGGTGCAGACCCTGGGCGCGTAGCGCCTCGCGCGCCTCTTTGCTGCTGGCGGCATCCAGCGTTCCACGGCGGGTTGCGCCGCGGTCATCCATTGCTTGCCACTGATATTTCATTGCGTATCCTCTTGCGCAGAGGTGACCCGCATGACTTCCTCAAGCGTGGTCTCGCCCGCCAGCACGCGCAGCAGGCCGTTCTCCCGCAGGCTCCGGCTTTGCTGGCGCAGGCACTGTTCCAGCGCGTGTTCATCGGCGTCGCGATGGATGATGCTGCGCATAGTTTTATCCACCAGCATAATTTCATGAATCGCCAGTCGCCCCTGATAGCCTGTCCCCCGACATTCGCTGCATCCGCAAGCCTGCCAGATTGTCTGAGCGGTGGGATCGAGCGCGTGCAGGAGGGATTTCTGAGAGTCAGGAATGGGAGCATGCACGCGGCAGGCCGGACAGAGGCGACGCACCAGGCGTTGGGCGATAACGCCGCTAAGCGATGATGAGAGCAGGAAAGGTTCAACGCCCATATCTCGTAATCGGGTGATCGCACCGCAAGCGCTGTTAGTGTGCAGGGTGGAAAGCACCAGATGTCCGGTGAGCGATGCCTGAACCGCTATCTGCGCGGTTTCGGCGTCACGAATTTCGCCGACCATGACGATGTCCGGATCCTGGCGCAGGATGGCGCGCAGTCCCCTGGCGAAAGACATATCCACCCGGCTGTTTACCTGGGTTTGTCCGACGCCTTCCAGCTCGTACTCGATGGGATCTTCGACGGTCAGGATATTACGCTGGGGGGAATTCAGCTCGGCGAGAATCGCATACAGCGTGGTGCTTTTTCCCGACCCCGTCGGGCCGGTGACGAGAATGATGCCGTGCGGCTGCTGTACTAAACCCTTCAGCCGCAGGCTATCCACCGCCGATAGCCCCATATTCTCCAGCGTCAGGCGCAGACTGTTTTTATCCAGCAGACGCAATACAGCTCTTTCGCCGTACTGCGAGGGCAACGTCGAAACGCGGACGTCAATATTTTTGCGTCCGAGGCGCAGGGAAATACGCCCATCCTGCGGCAGTCGTTTTTCGGCAATATCCAGTCGCGCCATGACTTTGATACGTGAAATCAGCAGCGGTGCCAGTTTTTTAGCGGGCTGAAGGACTGGCTTGAGGACACCATCGATACGAAAACGCACCACCAGCGATTTTTCGAAGGTTTCGATATGCACATCCGACGCGCCTTCCCTCACGGCTTCATGAAGGACCGCGTTGATCAGTCGGATAACCGGTGCGTCGTTTTCATCACTGAGCAGATCGGCGTTGTCGGGTAACTCCTCGCTCAGCGCCGTCAGGTCGATCTCCTGATCGATATCCTGGGCAATCTGCCGGGACTCTCCGGCGCCGTGCTGGAAAAGTTGCTCCAGGTGGTCGTCAAATTGCGCTGGCGTCAGGCGGCTGAAGCGCTGACAGGCAACGCTGGCCTCGAGCACGTTTTCCAGCGGTGTGTCGGTGCGGTAGAACAATTCATCCGCCGCGACCGCGATACCAAATTTTTGCCCCTGCGCGTAATTAAGCGGCAGAGGATGCTGGGGAGGAATGCGCGTCCATAAGTCAGTCATGTTGGATCATTCCCGGAAGGGATTGCGCGATGGCTGGCTGTTGGGCGCGTCGGTCGGCACATCGAAATTCAGCTCTTTAAGCATCGGGCGTTCTTCGTCCTTCACGCCGACCAATCCACTGGATTGCTTATCAATACGCTGCTGCTGTAACTCACGAAATCGGGTGTATTTATCCTTTGAGAGCGAACGATAAACCTCGTCGTCGCGAATAATGGTCGGCCTGATAAAGACCATCAAATTACGCTTCGCATTTTCCGTTGAGGTGTAGCGGAATAGCTGTCCGAGAACAGGGATATCGCCCAGCAGCGGTACTTTGGAAACCTGCTCTTTGCTTGAATCATCCAGCAGGCCACCCAGTACCACGGTTTCGCCACTTTTGACCAGCACGGCATTCTGGATAGTACGGGTGTTGAACGTCGGACCGAGATCGCTGGCGTTACCGGAAGCGGTATCGACGCTCGACACCTCCTGCTCGATCTCCATCAGCACCGCGTCGCCTTCGTTGATTTGCGGTGTGACCTTCAGTTTGGTGCCGACGGTTTTACGTTCGACCGTATTAAAGACGTTGTCGCCGGAGGTCGTTTGCGAGCCGGAAAGCACCGGCACATCCTGACCGACATTAAACGACGCTTCTTTGTTATCCAGCGTCACAATGCTGGGGGTGGCGAGGATATCGTTTTTGTTGTCGGAGGAGATCGCGGTGAGCAGGACGCTCCAGTCCCCTTCAAAGAAGCCCGTCGCCAGGCCGTTAAAACTGCTTAACGCGCTGGCGATAGGGTTGTCGCTGGTCATCGAACCATTTTTATCAAACTGGCGCGCGCCTCTTGAGGCGTCGAAAATCGGCAGCCCCGTTTTGGTAAACTGCTGACCGCCGACGTTGCTGTTGGCCCATTGCACGCCAAGATTCAGGCCGTTGCCATCCTGGACTTCCACAATGATGGCTTCAACCAGTACCTGTGCGCGGCGAATATCCAGACGAGCGATGACTTTTTCCAGCTCCTGCATGGTGCTCTGGTCTGCGGTAATGACCACTGAGTTGGTTTGTTCATCGGCGTTAATCGAGACATCCCGGGAAGGGGTAGCCACGCTCTGCGAAGACGACTGCTTGTCTTCCGTCAGTTTGGTCGACACGCCGGTCAGCACTTCAACGATTTTAGTGGCTTTGGCGTATTTCAAATAGAACACGCGAGTATTGCCTTGCGTGGTCTGTTCGATATCCAGTTTAGCGATTAAAGATTTCATCCGCTGGCGCACATTGTCCGGCCCGCTGATAAGAAGGGCGTTGGTGCGCTTGTCGGCGACAATTTTAGGCAGCAGGATCTGCGTTGGGTTTTCCTTTGATTCTTCGCGAATCAGGCTGTTAATTACGTCAGATAAATCAACTGCCGAGGCGTAGCGCAGTTTGATAAGCTCACGTTCCTGAGTACCGATAACATCGACCCGTTTCACAACCTCAAGGATGCGATTGACTATATTGGCTTTACCGGTGATCAACAGCGCATTAGAAGGATCATAGTGTACGACGTTGCCGATGCCGCCGCTGTCCATCATCTGGCGTAATAGCGGAGCCAGATCGCGTACCGGGACATTTTTCAGCGCCACGACGCGGGTGATAAATTCATCGCCGACCGCCGGTTGCGACTGTGCCAATACTTTTCCCGGCGCGGTCTTAAGCGTTGCGGAGCGAACAACCTTCAGCAGGCCGTTATCCAGGGTGATAACCGAGTAGCCGTAGATATCGAGAACGCTGAGAAAAAACTGGTAGTATTCCTCCTCGTTGAAACTGTCAAAGCTGCGAACGGAGATTTTTCCCTGGACGGACGGATCGATCAGAATGGTTTTGCCCATTTGCTTACTGACCGAGGTAATAAACTCCCGGAGATCCGCATCCTGGAAGTTTGCCGAATATTGCGCTGACATAGTTTGAAATGGAAAGGAGCAAAACTGTAGCGCCAGTATCCATGCAGCCGTTTTTTTAATTCCTTTGCGCAATTTTGTCGTCCTTAAGGTTAATCATTTTCAGTAACGGATACATTCACCAACGCTTCCTGACCGTTTCGTATTACGGTGAACTGGGCAGAGTTTAAGGTTACAAATTCCTGTAGTGCCGCTTTTGCTGACGCTTCCTGAGTTAGCGGATGGTTGTTCATTTTGATCGCAATATCGCCAGGCCTGAGTCCGGTTGCTATAAAACGTTCAACCGGACCACGGGCGTTTAATCTGACGCCCTGTAGCGCTTCCTGCTGATAGATAAAGTTAGTAATAATGATGTCGCTGAGGGAATGTGGCGCGCTGTCATGTGGCAGCGATGGTGCCGGTGCCCTGGAGAATATATCAGGCTCATCAATAAAAGCGATGCGTTGCCGGGAGCCATTGTTATCAATCGTCACGCTATTATTATCAATATCCGTAATTTTTACGTCAGGGAGATCGTCAAGCTTATCTCCGGTACTGTAAAATTTTGCTTTCTCATTAATGGTGATAATAGCCTGTGAACGTGTTTTTAGCGTGCTCGCAATAATGCCATTTAGCTGGAGATTGAGCATCGAATTTTTAATTGAAACATCTTCTTTATTATCAGTCGCATTTTCCCTACTGTTTTTCGGTAAATTCATTGGCAGCCTGAGGACAACGGGCGTTATTGAGTGACTGGTTTTGTTTTTCGTATTGATCGAATCAATAAATAATCTATAGGCATATAACGAATGAATAATAACAATGGCACCGACAAAAAACATAACGCAGTACAGCACATCGTTACGCTTTCTCTTAAATATAAAGGTAAATTGCTTCGCGATAACATCCATTGTTAATAGCACGCCTGTTCTTTTCGGGAGAAGCATGATATAGGCTTACTTTCAGGTTTTCAATTTAATCGTCGGAACATGTCGTTTAATTCAAATATAAAAAATTGATAATATTTACCTGACATATAATGAGTTAAATGCACGCATCAATTACTGGAACTTATCGATGACTGAACGCGAATTACCGTATGCAATTTACTCTTTTTCGCAACATACCCTTATCAAGAATATCTTTATTCATGAGCTGGGCGCTGGCGATGTGGGCGTATTATGCGGCAAACCGGGGTGTGGTAAATCGACGCTTATTTATCAGTTAGGTAAGGATTTTCCCGGCAGGGTAGTGGTGTTTACCGCCACCGGTTTATCTGGTTTCTGTCAATTGACACACACGGCGTGTACGCACGGAAAACTCCAGCCAGACTGGCGAGATGTGAGAATTAGCCGTTTCTGGTCAACGCTGATGCCTGCCCTTAGTCCGGCAGCGCAACCAATAATAATTGTCATTGATAATGCTGACGCACTCGCCAGACATCTTCCGGCATTTGTCGATAATTTCCGTCATCTGGCGGCTTCATTTGACGCTGGCGCCAGCTTGCTACTGGTGGGGGGCGAAGCGCTCAGGCGTAACCGACGACTTAAACGGCGTATTACGCTGTCGGCGATCATCGCTGCGCCGACGGACGATGAATATCTTGATTTTATGCATCAACAGCAACTGCGTGAGGCGGATGGCGAGCCTGTGCGCATGCGTCATGAATTTGTGCGCAAAGCGGTTCGGGCAGTGCAGGGAAACCTGGCGTTGCTGAGGCGCATCGCCCGGGCGGCGAGAAAAATGGCAACGGACAGGCAAGCGGATGTGTTAACCGCTCAACAGGAAAAATTGTTGCTGGAAACATTTACTCTCCGCTCTTGCGTATTGCGCAAGGGAATACTGCCCGGACTTTACGCTGCGCTGGCTTTGACGTTCGGCTGGCTGGCGGTCGATGTTTTTCCCCTTCAACTTCCTCTGCCCGCCGGGTTAACGGTGGCGATGACGCAAAAAAAGGAAAACCTGCCGGATATTGGCGACGCACGGGGAGGATTACGCGATGCCATGCAGCAATTATTCAGCGTCTGGGGATTCGACACAGCGCATGACGAGGCATGGTGTGACCAGGCCGATCGCGCTGAGTTGGTGTGCGAAAGCGGCAAGGAACGTTTAGATAACCTCATCAGGCGCGGGTTGCCGTGGATCGCGCATTTGAATATCGATAAACAACCGGTCTACGGTGTTGTGATGCGTGTATCAGGAAACGAGCTGGATCTTATCATTGATAATAAAACCTGGATCGTCAGTCAGGAGTGGCTGGCGAAGCACTGGCAGGGAAATTATACCCTGATGCTCTATTTAACGCCTGACAGGAAAATGCAGATCGGTGAAAAGAGTCCGGCGGAAACCATCATCTGGTTTGATACGATGCTGAGCCGCGCGCTGGGCGTTCCCGGCGATAAATCAGGCTCATGGACGCCATGGTTAATCGAAAAGGTCAAAGCATTCCAGCAGCGGGAGAATTTGCCTGTGGATGGTAAGCCGGGAAAAGAGACGCTGATAAGGCTGCGTCAGAGTCTTGGAGACGCGCCGGTATTAATCAATGAGGCGGCACCTGTGCTCACACATGTGTCATCTAAGGAGCGTATGTGATGATGCACATCTATCAACCCATTGATGTGAAAACAGTGTTGAGTTGCCGCTGGCGGCAGGCGCTGCATTCCTGTTGCTGGCTGTTGTGGGTCAGCCTGATGCTAATGTGCGGCTACTACGGACATTATGTCTGGTTGGTGCGCCATCCGACAGCCACCACGCAGGGAGTGCCCGATTCTCAGGCGTATCGACTCTCGGATGTGCATTACATTTTTAAGCGGAAACCTCTGCCGATACGCATCGATTTACCCACCCAGAACGAAGAGGGTGACAGTATGCTGGAAGAGATACCCTATGATGAAGCGTCCGGGCAGGAAGTGCCGGATGGCGAAGTATTGCGCTCACGTGTGCAACAAGCGCTGAGAGAAATCGATGGCAAATAGCCATAATCACTTGCATCCGTACCGGCTATACGTATAATACGCCAGCCTGTCAAATCTGACGGGTAGTTCGATATGAACTGTGGCGGTTTACCGTCAACAACGCTCCCAATCAGGGGGCTACGTAAGAACGGTTACACTCTCCCATCAATCGTAATGGGTTTGAGGAGTAACTATTTCGTCTATAAAATAATTGGAGCTCTGGTCTCATGCAGAACCAAAGAATCCGTATCCGTTTGAAAGCGTTTGATCATCGTCTGATCGATCAATCAACCGCGGAAATCGTCGAGACTGCCAAGCGCACTGGTGCGCAGGTTCGTGGTCCGATCCCGCTGCCGACCCGCAAAGAGCGTTTCACCGTTCTGATCTCCCCGCACGTCAACAAAGACGCGCGTGATCAGTACGAGATCCGTACTCACAAGCGTCTGGTTGACATCGTTGAGCCAACTGAAAAAACCGTTGATGCTCTGATGCGTCTGGACCTGGCTGCCGGTGTAGACGTGCAGATCAGCCTGGGTTAATCAGGTCATCGAGCGATTGAGAGGTTGATACAATGATTGGTTTAGTCGGTAAAAAAGTGGGTATGACCCGCATCTTCACTGAAGATGGCGTATCTATCCCAGTAACCGTTATCGAAGTTGAAGCAAACCGCGTTACTCAGGTTAAAGATCTGGCTAACGATGGCTATCGCGCTGTTCAGGTTACCACCGGTGCTAAAAAAGCTAACCGCGTAACTAAGCCGGAAGCTGGCCACTTTGCTAAAGCTGGCGTAGAAGCTGGCCGCGGCCTGTGGGAGTTCCGTCTGGCAGATGGTGAAGAATACACCGTTGGTCAGAACATTAGCGTTGAACTGTTTGCTGACGTTAAAAAAGTTGACGTAACCGGTACCTCTAAAGGTAAAGGTTTCGCTGGTACCGTTAAGCGCTGGAACTTCCGTACCCAGGACGCTACTCACGGTAACTCCTTGTCCCACCGCGTTCCGGGTTCTATCGGTCAGAACCAGACTCCGGGCAAAGTGTTCAAAGGCAAGAAAATGGCAGGTCAGCTGGGCAACGAACGTGTAACCGTTCAGAGCCTGGACGTAGTACGTGTTGACGCTGAGCGCAACCTGCTGCTGGTTAAAGGTGGTGTTCCGGGTGCGACCGGTTGCGACCTGATCGTTAAACCAGCTGTGAAGGCGTAAGGGGATAGCAATGGAATTAGTATTGAAAGACGCGCAGAGCGCGCTGACTGTTTCCGAAACTACCTTCGGTCGTGATTTCAACGAAGCGCTGGTTCACCAGGTTGTTGTTGCTTATGCAGCTGGTGCTCGTCAGGGTACTCGTGCTCAGAAGACTCGTGCTGAAGTAACTGGTTCAGGCAAAAAGCCGTGGCGCCAGAAAGGTACCGGCCGTGCGCGTTCAGGTTCTATCAAGAGCCCGATCTGGCGTTCAGGTGGCGTGACCTTCGCTGCTCGTCCACAGGACCACAGTCAAAAAGTTAACAAAAAGATGTACCGCGGCGCGCTGAAAAGCATTCTGTCCGAACTGGTACGTCAGGATCGTCTGATCGTTGTCGAATCATTCTCTGTAGAAGCGCCTAAAACTAAGCTGCTGGCACAGAAACTGAAAGACATGGCTCTGGAAGATGTGCTGATCATCACCGGTGAGCTGGACGAAAACCTGTTCCTGGCTGCGCGCAACCTGCATAAGGTTGACGTACGCGATGCAACTGGTATCGACCCGGTTAGCCTGATCGCCTTCGACAAAGTCGTAATGACTGCTGATGCTGTTAAGCAAGTTGAGGAGATGCTGGCATGATTCGTGAAGAACGTCTGCTGAAAGTGCTGCGCGCACCGCACGTTTCTGAAAAAGCGTCTACTGCGATGGAAAAAACTAACACCATCGTTCTCAAAGTTGCTAAAGACGCGACCAAAGCAGAAATCAAAGCTGCTGTGCAGAAACTGTTTGAAGTCGAAGTCGAAGTCGTTAACACCCTGGTAGTTAAAGGGAAAGTTAAACGTCACGGACAGCGTATCGGTCGTCGTAGCGACTGGAAAAAAGCTTACGTCACCCTGAAGGAAGGCCAGAATCTGGACTTCGTCGGCGGCGCTGAGTAAGTCGGAGGAGTAATACAATGGCAGTTGTTAAATGTAAACCGACATCTCCGGGTCGTCGCCACGTTGTTAAAGTGGTCAACCCAGAGCTGCACAAGGGCAAACCTTTTGCTCCGCTGGTTGAAAAAAACAGCAAATCCGGTGGTCGTAACAACAATGGCCGCATCACCACTCGTCACATCGGTGGTGGTCACAAGCAGGCTTATCGTATTGTTGACTTCAAACGTAACAAAGACGGTATCCCGGCAGTTGTTGAACGTCTTGAGTACGATCCGAACCGCTCCGCGAACATCGCGCTGGTTCTGTACAAAGACGGTGAACGCCGTTACATCCTGGCCCCTAAAGGCCTGAAAGCTGGCGACCAGGTTCAATCTGGCGTTGATGCTGCAATCAAAGCAGGTAACACCCTGCCGATGCGCAATATCCCGGTTGGTTCTACCGTTCATAACGTAGAAATGAAACCAGGTAAAGGCGGTCAACTGGCACGTTCCGCTGGTACTTACGTTCAGATCGTTGCTCGTGATGGTGCTTATGTCACCCTGCGTCTGCGTTCTGGTGAAATGCGTAAAGTCGAAGCAGACTGCCGTGCAACTCTGGGCGAAGTTGGCAATGCTGAGCATATGCTGCGCGTTCTGGGTAAAGCAGGTGCTGCACGCTGGCGTGGTGTTCGTCCTACCGTTCGCGGTACTGCGATGAACCCAGTCGACCACCCACATGGTGGTGGTGAAGGTCGTAACTTTGGTAAGCACCCGGTAACTCCGTGGGGCGTTCAGACCAAAGGTAAGAAGACCCGCAGCAACAAGCGTACTGATAAATTCATCGTACGTCGCCGTAGCAAATAATTTTAGAGGATAAGCCATGCCACGTTCTCTCAAGAAAGGTCCTTTTATTGACCTGCACTTGCTGAAGAAGGTAGAGAAAGCGGTGGAAAGCGGAGACAAGAAGCCCCTGCGCACTTGGTCCCGTCGTTCAACGATCTTTCCTAACATGATCGGTTTGACCATCGCTGTCCATAATGGTCGTCAGCACGTTCCGGTATTTGTTTCCGACGAAATGGTCGGTCACAAACTGGGTGAATTCGCACCGACTCGTACTTATCGCGGCCATGCTGCTGATAAAAAAGCGAAGAAGAAATAAGGTAGGAGGAAGAGATGGAAACTTTAGCTCAACATCGCCATGCTCGTTCTTCTGCTCAGAAGGTTCGCCTTGTTGCAGACCTGATTCGCGGTAAGAAAGTGTCGCAGGCTCTGGATATTCTGACCTACACCAATAAGAAAGCGGCTGTACTGGTCAAGAAAGTCCTGGAATCTGCCATTGCTAACGCTGAACACAACGATGGCGCTGACATTGACGATCTGAAAGTTACGAAAATTTTCGTAGACGAAGGCCCGAGCATGAAGCGCATTATGCCGCGTGCAAAAGGTCGTGCAGATCGCATCCTGAAGCGCACCAGCCACATTACTGTGGTTGTGTCCGATCGCTGAGACTCTGGAGACTAGCAATGGGTCAGAAAGTACATCCTAATGGTATTCGCCTGGGTATTGTAAAACCATGGAACTCAACCTGGTTTGCGAACACCAAAGAATTCGCTGACAACCTGGACAGCGATTTTAAAGTACGTCAGTACCTGACTAAGGAACTGGCTAAAGCGTCTGTATCTCGTATCGTTATCGAGCGTCCGGCTAAGAGCATCCGTGTGACCATTCACACCGCTCGCCCGGGTATCGTTATCGGTAAGAAAGGTGAAGACGTAGAAAAACTGCGCAAAGTCGTAGCGGATATTGCTGGCGTTCCTGCTCAGATCAATATCGCCGAAGTGCGTAAACCTGAACTGGATGCAAAATTGGTTGCTGACAGCATCACTTCTCAGCTGGAACGTCGTGTTATGTTCCGTCGTGCTATGAAGCGTGCTGTACAGAACGCAATGCGTCTGGGCGCTAAAGGTATTAAAGTTGAAGTTAGCGGCCGTCTGGGCGGCGCGGAAATCGCACGTACCGAATGGTACCGCGAAGGTCGCGTACCTCTGCACACTCTGCGTGCTGACATCGACTACAACACCTCTGAAGCGCACACCACTTACGGTGTAATCGGCGTTAAAGTGTGGATCTTCAAAGGCGAGATCCTGGGTGGTATGGCTGCTGTTGAACAACCGGAAAAACCGGCTGCGCAACCTAAAAAGCAGCAGCGTAAAGGCCGTAAATAAGGAGCGTCGCTGATGTTACAACCAAAGCGTACAAAATTCCGTAAAATGCACAAAGGCCGTAACCGCGGTCTGGCGCAGGGTACGGATGTTAGCTTCGGCAGCTTCGGTCTGAAAGCTGTTGGCCGTGGTCGTCTGACTGCCCGTCAGATCGAAGCAGCACGTCGTGCTATGACCCGTGCAGTTAAGCGTCAAGGTAAGATCTGGATCCGTGTATTCCCGGACAAACCGATCACTGAAAAGCCGCTGGCAGTGCGTATGGGTAAAGGTAAAGGTAACGTGGAGTATTGGGTTGCCTTGATTCAGCCGGGTAAAGTCCTGTATGAAATGGACGGCGTACCGGAAGAGCTGGCCCGTGAAGCATTCAAGCTGGCAGCAGCGAAACTGCCGATTAAAACCACCTTTGTAACTAAGACGGTGATGTAATGAAAGCAAAAGAGCTGCGTGAGAAGAGTGTTGAAGAGCTGAACACCGAGCTGCTGAATCTGCTGCGTGAGCAGTTCAACCTGCGTATGCAGGCTGCAAGTGGCCAGCTGCAACAGTCTCACCTGTTGAAGCAAGTGCGTCGTGATGTCGCACGCGTTAAGACTTTACTGACTGAGAAGGCGGGTGCGTAATGACCGATAAAATCCGTACTCTGCAAGGTCGCGTTGTTAGCGATAAAATGGAGAAATCCATCGTTGTTGCTATCGAACGTTTTGTGAAACACCCGATCTACGGTAAATTCATTAAGCGTACGACCAAACTGCACGTACATGACGAGAACAACGAATGCGGTACTGGTGACGTGGTTGAAATCCGCGAATGCCGTCCGCTGTCCAAGACTAAGTCCTGGACGCTGGTTCGCGTTGTAGAGAAAGCCGTTCTGTAATACAGTAGGCATTCTCAACGAATAAACGGCTCAGCGATGAGCCGTTTATTTTTTCTACCCATATCGTTGAAGCGGTGTTATAATGCCGCGCCCCCGATATGGGGCTTTTTTAACGACCTGATTTTCGGGTCTCAGTAGTAGTTGACATTAGCGGAGCACTAAAATGATCCAAGAACAGACTATGCTGAACGTCGCCGACAACTCCGGTGCACGTCGCGTAATGTGTATCAAGGTTCTGGGTGGCTCGCACCGTCGCTACGCAGGCGTCGGCGATATCATCAAGATCACCATCAAGGAAGCAATTCCGCGTGGTAAGGTCAAAAAAGGTGATGTGCTGAAGGCGGTAGTGGTGCGCACCAAGAAGGGTGTTCGTCGCCCGGACGGTTCTGTCATTCGCTTCGATGGTAATGCATGCGTTATTTTAAACAATAACAGCGAGCAACCTATCGGTACGCGTATTTTTGGGCCGGTAACTCGTGAACTTCGTAACGAGAAGTTCATGAAAATTATCTCTCTGGCACCAGAAGTACTCTAAGGAGCGAATCATGGCAGCGAAGATCCGTCGTGATGACGAAGTTATCGTGTTAACCGGTAAAGATAAAGGTAAACGCGGTAAAGTTAAGAATGTCCTGTCTTCCGGCAAGGTCATTGTTGAAGGTATCAACCTGGTTAAGAAACATCAGAAGCCGGTTCCGGCCCTGAACCAACCAGGCGGCATTGTAGAGAAAGAAGCAGCTATTCAGATCTCTAACCTTGCTATCTTCAACGCGGCAACCGGCAAGGCTGACCGTGTAGGCTTTAGATTCGAAGACGGCAAAAAAGTCCGTTTCTTTAAATCTAACAGCGAAACTATCAAGTAATTTGGAGTAGTACGATGGCGAAACTGCATGATTACTACAAAGACGAAGTAGTCGCTAAACTCATGACTGAGTTTAACTACAATTCTGTCATGCAAGTCCCTCGGGTCGAGAAGATCACCCTGAACATGGGTGTTGGTGAAGCGATCGCTGACAAGAAACTGCTGGATAACGCAGCAGCTGACCTGACAGCAATCTCCGGTCAAAAACCGCTGATCACCAAAGCACGCAAATCAGTTGCAGGCTTCAAAATCCGTCAGGGCTATCCGATCGGCTGTAAAGTAACTCTGCGTGGCGAACGCATGTGGGAGTTCTTTGAGCGCCTGATCACTATTGCTGTTCCACGTATCCGTGACTTCCGTGGCTTGTCCGCTAAGTCTTTCGACGGTCGTGGTAACTACAGCATGGGTGTCCGTGAGCAGATCATCTTCCCAGAAATCGACTACGATAAAGTCGACCGCGTGCGTGGTTTGGATATTACCATTACCACTACTGCGAAATCTGATGAAGAAGGCCGTGCTCTGCTGGCTGCCTTTGACTTCCCGTTCCGCAAGTAAGGTAGGGTTACTGAATGGCTAAGCAATCAATGAAAGCACGCGAAGTAAAGCGCGTAGCTTTAGCTGATAAGTACTTCGCAAAACGCGCTGAACTGAAAGCTATTATCTCTGATGTGAACGCGACCGACGAAGATCGTTGGAACGCAGTTCTCAAGCTGCAGTCTCTGCCGCGTGATTCCAGCCCGTCCCGTCAGCGTAACCGCTGCCGTCAAACAGGTCGTCCGCATGGCTATGTGGGCAAGTTCGGGTTGAGCCGTATCAAACTGCGTGAAGCCGCTATGCGCGGTGAAGTACCAGGCTTGAAAAAGGCTAGCTGGTAATTACCAATTGAATCACGGGAGTAAAGACAGATGAGCATGCAAGATCCGATCGCGGATATGCTGACCCGTATCCGTAACGGTCAGGCCGCGAATAAAGCTGCGGTCACCATGCCTTCCTCCAAGCTGAAAGTGGCAATTGCCAACGTGCTGAAGGAAGAAGGTTTTATTGAAGATTTTAAAGTTGAAGGCGACACCAAGCCGGAACTGGAACTTACTCTTAAGTATTTCCAGGGTAAAGCTGTTGTAGAAAGCATTCAGCGTGTCAGTCGCCCAGGTCTGCGCATTTATAAGCGTAAAGACGAGCTGCCGAAAGTTATGGCTGGCATGGGTATCGCAGTTGTTTCTACCTCTAAAGGTGTTATGACTGATCGTGCAGCGCGCCAAGCTGGTCTTGGTGGCGAAATTATCTGCTACGTAGCCTAATCGGAGGAAAAAATGTCTCGTGTTGCTAAAGCACCGGTCGTTATTCCTGCCGGCGTTGATGTAAAAATCAACGGTCAGGTTATTACGATCAAAGGTAAAAACGGCGAGCTGACTCGTACTCTCAACGATGCTGTTGCAGTAAATCATGCAGATAATGCACTGACCTTCGGTCCGCGTGATGGTTACGCAGATGGATGGGCTCAGGCTGGTACCGCGCGTGCCCTGCTGAATGCAATGGTTGTCGGTGTTACCGAAGGCTTCACTAAGAAGCTACAGCTGGTTGGTGTAGGTTATCGTGCAGCGGTTAAAGGGAATGTAGTAAACCTGGCTTTAGGTTTCTCTCACCCTGTTGACCATCAGCTGCCTGCGGGTATTACTGCAGAATGTCCGTCTCAGACTGAAATCGTGCTGAAAGGCGCTGATAAACAGCTGATCGGTCAGGTTGCAGCAGATCTGCGCGCCTACCGTCGTCCTGAGCCTTATAAAGGCAAGGGTGTTCGTTACGCCGACGAAGTCGTGCGTACCAAAGAGGCTAAGAAGAAGTAAGGTAACACTATGGATAAGAAATCTGCTCGTATCCGTCGTGCGACCCGCGCACGCCGCAAGCTCCAGGAGCTGGGCGCAACTCGCCTGGTGGTACATCGTACCCCGCGTCATATTTACGCACAGGTAATTGCACCGAACGGTTCTGAAGTTCTGGTAGCTGCTTCTACTGTAGAAAAAGCTATCGCTGAACAATTGAAGTACACCGGTAACAAAGACGCTGCTGCAGCTGTAGGTAAAGCTGTTGCTGAACGCGCTCTGGAAAAAGGCATCAAAGATGTTTCTTTTGACCGTTCCGGGTTCCAATATCATGGTCGTGTCCAGGCACTGGCAGATGCTGCCCGTGAAGCTGGCCTTCAGTTCTAAGGTAGAGGTGTAAGATGGCTCACATCGAAAAACAAGCTGGCGAACTGCAGGAAAAGCTGATCGCGGTTAACCGCGTATCTAAAACCGTTAAAGGTGGTCGTATTTTCTCCTTCACAGCTCTGACTGTAGTTGGTGATGGTAACGGTCGCGTTGGTTTTGGTTACGGTAAAGCGCGTGAAGTTCCAGCAGCGATCCAGAAAGCGATGGAAAAAGCCCGTCGCAATATGATTAACGTCGCGCTGAACCACGGCACCCTGCAGCACCCGGTTAAGGGTACTCACACGGGTTCTCGTGTATTCATGCAGCCGGCTTCCGAAGGTACCGGTATCATCGCCGGTGGTGCAATGCGCGCCGTTCTGGAAGTCGCTGGAGTTCGTAACGTTCTGGCTAAAGCGTATGGTTCTACTAACCCGATTAACGTGGTTCGTGCAACTATCGATGGCCTGGAAAATATGAAATCTCCGGAAATGGTCGCTGCCAAGCGTGGTAAATCCGTTGAAGAAATTCTGGGGAAATAAACCATGGCAAAGACTATTAAAATTACTCAAACCCGCAGTGCAATCGGTCGTCTGCCGAAACATAAGGCAACGCTGCTTGGCCTGGGTCTGCGTCGTATTGGTCACACCGTAGAGCGCGAGGATACTCCTGCTGTTCGTGGTATGGTCAACGCGGTTTCCTTCATGGTTAAAGTTGAGGAGTAAGAGATGCGTTTAAATACTCTGTCTCCGGCCGAAGGCTCTAAAAAAGCGGCTCGCCGCCTGGGTCGTGGTATCGGTTCTGGCCTCGGTAAAACCGGTGGTCGTGGTCACAAAGGTCAGAAGTCTCGTTCTGGCGGTGGCGTACGTCGCGGTTTCGAGGGTGGTCAGATGCCTCTGTACCGTCGTCTGCCGAAATTCGGCTTCACTTCACGTAAAGCAGCGATTACAGCCGAAGTTCGTCTGTCTGACCTGGCTAAAGTTGAAGGCGGTGTTGTAGACCTGAACACGCTGAAAGCAGCTAACATTATCGGTATCCAGATCGAGTTCGCGAAAGTGATTCTGGCTGGTGAAGTCACTACTCCGGTAACTGTTCGTGGCCTGCGTGTTACTAAAGGCGCTCGTGCTGCTATCGAAGCTGCTGGCGGTAAAATCGAGGAATAAGTAGCAGATGGCTAAACAACCGGGATTAGATTTTCAAAGTGCCAAAGGTGGCTTAGGCGAGCTGAAACGCAGACTGCTGTTTGTAATCGGCGCGCTGATTGTGTTCCGTATTGGCTCTTTCATTCCGATCCCTGGTATTGATGCCGCTGTACTTGCCAAACTGCTTGAGCAACAGCGAGGCACCATCATTGAAATGTTTAACATGTTCTCTGGTGGTGCTCTCAGCCGTGCTTCTATCTTTGCTCTGGGGATCATGCCGTATATTTCGGCGTCGATTATTATCCAGCTGCTGACGGTGGTTCATCCAACGCTGGCAGAAATTAAGAAAGAAGGGGAGTCTGGTCGTCGTAAGATCAGCCAGTACACCCGCTACGGTACTCTGGTGCTGGCAATATTCCAGTCGATCGGTATTGCTACCGGTCTGCCGAATATGCCTGGTATGCAGGGCCTGGTAATGAATCCAGGCTTTGCATTCTATTTCACCGCTGTTGTAAGTCTGGTTACAGGGACGATGTTCCTGATGTGGTTGGGCGAACAGATTACTGAACGTGGTATCGGCAACGGTATCTCAATCATTATCTTCGCCGGTATTGTCGCGGGACTCCCGCCAGCCATTGCCCATACTATCGAGCAAGCGCGTCAAGGCGACCTGCACTTCCTCGTGTTGCTGTTGGTTGCAGTATTAGTATTTGCAGTGACGTTCTTTGTTGTATTTGTTGAGCGTGGTCAACGCCGCATTGTGGTAAACTACGCGAAACGTCAGCAAGGTCGTCGTGTCTATGCTGCACAGAGCACACATTTACCGCTGAAAGTGAATATGGCGGGGGTAATCCCGGCAATCTTCGCTTCCAGTATTATTCTGTTCCCAGCGACCATCGCGTCATGGTTCGGGGGCGGGACTGGTTGGAACTGGCTGACAACAATTTCGCTGTATTTGCAGCCTGGGCAACCGCTTTATGTGTTACTCTATGCGTCTGCAATCATATTCTTCTGTTTCTTCTACACGGCGTTGGTTTTCAACCCGCGTGAAACAGCAGATAACCTGAAGAAGTCCGGTGCATTTGTACCAGGAATTCGTCCGGGAGAGCAAACGGCGAAGTATATCGATAAAGTAATGACCCGCCTGACTCTGGTTGGTGCGCTCTACATTACCTTTATCTGCCTGATCCCGGAGTTCATGCGTGATGCAATGAAAGTACCGTTCTACTTCGGTGGGACCTCACTGCTTATCGTTGTTGTCGTGATTATGGACTTTATGGCTCAAGTGCAAACTCTGATGATGTCAAGTCAGTACGAGTCTGCATTGAAGAAGGCGAATCTGAAAGGCTACGGCCGTTAACAGTCGCCCGAGAAGTTACGGAGAGTAAAAATGAAAGTTCGTGCTTCCGTCAAGAAATTATGCCGTAACTGCAAAATCGTTAAGCGTGATGGTGTCATCCGTGTGATTTGCAGTGCCGAGCCGAAGCATAAACAGCGCCAAGGCTGATTTATTCGCATATTTTTCTTGCAAAGTTGGGTTGAGCTGGCTAGATTAGCCAGCCAATCTTTTGTATGTCTGTGCGTTTCCATTTGAGTATCCTGAAAACGGGCTTTTCAGCATGGTGCGTACATATTAAATAGTAGGAGTGCATAGTGGCCCGTATAGCAGGCATTAACATTCCTGATCAGAAACATGCTGTGATCGCATTAACTTCGATCTACGGCGTCGGCAAGACCCGTTCTAAAGCCATTCTGGCTGCCGCGGGTATCGCTGAAGATGTTAAGATCAGTGAGCTGTCTGAAGAACAAATCGACACGCTGCGTGACGAAGTTGCCAAATTTGTCGTTGAAGGTGATCTGCGCCGTGAAGTTAGCATGAGCATCAAGCGCCTTATGGACCTTGGTTGCTATCGCGGTTTGCGTCATCGTCGTGGTCTCCCGGTTCGCGGTCAGCGTACCAAGACCAACGCACGTACCCGTAAGGGTCCGCGCAAACCGATCAAGAAATAATCGGGGTGATTGAATAATGGCAAAGGCACCAATTCGTGCACGTAAACGTGTAAGAAAACAAGTCTCTGACGGCGTGGCTCATATCCATGCTTCTTTTAACAACACCATCGTTACCATTACTGATCGTCAGGGTAACGCACTGGGTTGGGCAACAGCCGGTGGTTCCGGTTTCCGTGGTTCTCGCAAATCCACTCCGTTTGCAGCTCAGGTTGCAGCAGAGCGTTGCGCTGAAGCCGTAAAAGAATACGGTATCAAGAATCTGGAAGTTATGGTCAAAGGACCGGGTCCAGGTCGCGAATCTACTGTTCGTGCTCTGAACGCCGCTGGTTTCCGCATCACTAATATTACTGATGTGACTCCGATCCCTCATAACGGTTGTCGTCCGCCGAAAAAACGTCGCGTATAACGCTGTCGTTTCTAGGATTGTTGGAGAAAGAAAATGGCAAGATATTTGGGTCCTAAGCTCAAGCTGAGCCGTCGTGAGGGCACTGACTTATTCCTTAAGTCTGGCGTTCGCGCGATCGATACCAAGTGTAAAATTGAACAAGCTCCTGGCCAGCACGGTGCGCGTAAACCGCGTCTGTCTGACTATGGTGTGCAGTTGCGTGAAAAGCAAAAAGTTCGCCGTATCTACGGTGTGCTGGAGCGTCAGTTCCGTAACTACTACAAAGAAGCAGCACGTCTGAAAGGCAACACCGGTGAAAACCTGTTGGGTCTGCTGGAAGGTCGTCTGGACAACGTTGTATACCGTATGGGCTTCGGTGCCACTCGTGCAGAAGCACGTCAGCTGGTCAGCCATAAAGCAATTATGGTAAACGGTCGTGTTGTTAACATCGCTTCTTATCAGGTTAGTCCGAATGACGTTGTTAGCATTCGTGAGAAAGCGAAGAAGCAGTCTCGCGTGAAAGCCGCTCTGGAGCTGGCTGAGCAGCGTGAAAAGCCAACCTGGCTGGAAGTTGATGCTGGCAAGATGGAAGGTACGTTCAAGCGTAAGCCGGAGCGTTCTGATCTGTCTGCGGACATTAACGAACACCTGATCGTCGAGCTTTACTCCAAGTAAAGCTTAGTACCAAAGAGAGGACACAATGCAGGGTTCTGTGACAGAGTTTCTAAAACCGCGCCTGGTAGATATCGAGCAAGTGAGTTCGACGCACGCCAAGGTGACCCTTGAGCCTTTAGAGCGTGGCTTTGGCCATACTTTGGGTAACGCACTGCGCCGTATTCTGCTCTCATCGATGCCGGGTTGCGCGGTGACCGAGGTTGAGATTGATGGTGTACTACATGAGTACAGCACCAAAGAAGGCGTTCAGGAAGATATCCTGGAAATCCTGCTCAACCTGAAAGGGCTGGCGGTGAGAGTTCAGGGTAAAGATGACGTTATTCTTACCTTGAATAAATCTGGCATTGGCCCTGTGACTGCAGCCGACATTACCCATGATGGTGATGTCGAAATCGTCAAGCCACAGCACGTGATCTGCCACCTGACCGATGAGAATGCATCTATTAGCATGCGTATCAAAGTTCAGCGCGGTCGTGGTTATGTGCCGGCTTCTACCCGAATTCATTCGGAAGAAGATGAGCGCCCAATCGGCCGTCTGCTGGTCGACGCATGCTACAGCCCTGTAGAGCGTATTGCCTACAATGTTGAAGCAGCGCGTGTAGAACAGCGTACCGACCTGGACAAGCTGGTCATCGAAATGGAAACCAACGGCACAATCGATCCTGAAGAGGCGATTCGTCGTGCGGCAACCATTCTGGCTGAACAACTTGAAGCTTTCGTTGACTTACGTGATGTACGTCAGCCGGAAGTTAAAGAAGAGAAACCAGAATTCGATCCGATCCTGCTGCGCCCTGTTGACGATCTGGAATTGACTGTCCGCTCTGCTAACTGCCTCAAAGCAGAAGCTATCCACTATATCGGTGATCTGGTACAGCGTACTGAGGTTGAGCTTCTTAAGACGCCTAACCTTGGTAAAAAATCTCTTACTGAGATTAAAGACGTGCTGGCTTCCCGTGGACTGTCTCTGGGCATGCGCCTGGAAAACTGGCCACCGGCAAGCATCGCTGACGAGTAACCGGATCACAGGTTAAGGTTTTACTGAGAAGGATAAGGTCATGCGCCATCGTAAGAGTGGTCGTCAACTGAACCGCAACAGCAGCCATCGCCAGGCTATGTTCCGCAATATGGCAGGTTCACTGGTTCGTCATGAAATCATCAAGACGACTCTGCCGAAAGCGAAAGAGCTGCGTCGCGTAGTTGAGCCGCTGATTACTCTTGCCAAGACTGATAGCGTAGCTAATCGTCGTCTGGCATTCGCCCGCACTCGTGATAACGAGATCGTGGCAAAACTGTTTAACGAACTGGGCCCGCGTTTCGCGAGCCGCGCCGGTGGTTACACTCGCATTCTGAAGTGTGGCTTCCGTGCAGGCGACAACGCGCCGATGGCATACATCGAGCTGGTTGATCGTTCAGAGAAAACAGAAGCTGCTGCAGAGTAATCTGTAGTAACGTAAAAAAACCCGCCTCGGCGGGTTTTTTTATATCCGTCATATCCCCACTTACCTACAATATCTGTACTCTTTTTGTTCATCACTGGAGTGTTGTATGTGGTTACTGGACCAGTGGGCAGAGCGCCATATTACTGATGCGCAGTCTAAAGGTGAGTTTGATGGTTTGCCTGGTACAGGAGAACCGTTGGTTCTTGACGATGATTCCCACATTCCGCCGGAACTTCGAGCCGGATTCCGTTTATTAAAAAATGCGGGATGTCTTCCTCCTGAGCTTGAGCAGCGCAGAGAGGCAATACAACTGCTTGAAATACTTGCAGGGATCCGCAAATATGATCCCCATTATCAGGAAGTGAGTCGAAGACTGTCACTACTGGAACTGAAACTTCGGCAGGCTGGACTCAGCACCGAGTTTTTACACGGTGAATACGCAGATAAGCTGCTGCAGAAGATCAACGACGAATAGCGGAGATAGCATGTACCGTATTGGTGAATTAGCGAAACTGGCTGACGTGACGCCTGATACTATCCGCTACTATGAAAAGCAGCAGATGATGGAACATGAAATACGTACAGAAGGCGGGTTTCGTCTCTATACGGAAAGCGATCTTCAGCGTCTAAAGTTTATTCGCTATGCCCGTCAGCTTGGTTTCACTCTGGAATCGATCCGCGAACTGCTTTCGATCCGCATCGATCCCGAACACCATACCTGCCAGGAATCAAAAGGGATCGTCCAGGAAAGATTGCAGGAAGTGGAAGCGAGAATAGCTGAGCTTCAGGCGATGCAACGGTCGCTGCAGCGATTGAATGACGCGTGTTGTGGTAAGGCACACAGCAGCGTGTACTGCTCTATCCTTGAAGCACTTGAGCAAGGCGCCAGTGGATCACCATCAGGCTGTTGATTTATTGAACGGTCAGGTCTACACTCGCGGCGTAAATTACGACAACTGGAGGTATTATGAGTCGTTATCAGCACACTAAAGGGCAGATAAAAGATAACGCCATTGAGGCGCTTCTACATGACCCACTGTTCAGGCAGCGCGTTGAGAAAAATAAGAAAGGGAAAGGAAGTTATCTACGTAAAGGTAAACATGGTAATCGGGGTAACTGGGAGGCCAGTGGCAAGAAAGTCATTCACTTTTTTACCACTGGCCTTCTTGTTTCAGTGAGTGCTTAAGAGCGGTTATTCTGTTCTTTCAGCAGGTCACGAATTTCACTCAGCAATACTTCTTCTTTCGATGGCGCTGGCGGTGCTGCTGGCTCTTCCTCTTTTTTACGGTTCAGTTTGTTGATCAGCTTGATTGCCATAAAGATAGCAAACGCAACAATAACGAAATCAAAGATATTCTGAATAAATACACCGTAATGCATAACGACTGCAGGGATATCTCCCTGTGCATCACGTAGTGTTAAAGCAAACTGTTTAAAATCAATTCCACCAATTAACAACCCCAGCGGCGGCATGATGATATCGGCAACCAGTGATGAAACAATCTTCCCAAATGCCGCACCAATAATGACACCTACTGCCAAATCGACAACATTCCCGCGCATCGCGAATTCGCGAAATTCTTTAATAATGCTCATCTTATTCTCCCTATGCAGCTGACGTTTATAAGTTTAACAAATGTTTAGGCAATTTCCATTTATGTATTGCCTAAATAGAAATTTATTAAACCATGAAAAATAAAGGGAAATAATTTAGGCGCAGTTTCAGCGCCCAAATTATTACAGGAAGAACGGACTTGGCTGGAATAGTCGCTCGACGTCGGTAATAAACTTTTTATCTGTCAGGAACATAATTACGTGATCGCCCTGTTCAATACGCAGGTTATCATTGGCAATCATCACATCGTTACCACGCACAACGGCGCCAATAATGGTTCCTGGTGGAAGTTTAATTTCATCAATTGAGCGACCCACAACCCGTGACGTCGTTTCATCACCGTGTGCAACGGCTTCAATGGCTTCCGCGACGCCACGGCGCAGTGAAGATACACCAACAATATCCGCTTTACGCACATGACTGAGCAGCGCAGAGATGGTTGCCTGCTGCGGTGAAATCGCAATATCGATCACGCTGCCTTGCACCAGATCGACGTATGCTCTGCGTTGGATCAACACCATCACTTTCTTGGCGCCCATCCGTTTGGCAAGCATCGCCGACATGATATTCGCTTCATCATCGTTGGTTACCGCAATGAACAGATCAACCTGATCGATATGTTCTTCCGCCAGAAGCTCTTGATCCGAGGCATCACCAAAAAAGACGATCGTATTTTGCAGTTTCTCTGCAAGCTCGGATGCGCGCTGTTGATTACGTTCAATCAGTTTGACGCTGTAATCTTTTTCTAGTCGCCGTGCCAGCCCGGCGCCAATATTCCCACCGCCCACTAACATAATGCGTTTGTAAGGCTTTTCCAGACGCTGTAATTCGCTCATTACGGCGCGAATATGCTGCGAGGCCGCGATGAAGAAAACTTCATCGCCCGCTTCAACAATGGTAGAACCTTGCGGACGGATCGGTCGGTCATGACGGAAAATCGCCGCAACGCGGGTATCGATGTGCGGCATATGCTCACGCATTGTCGACAGCGCATTACCAATCAGCGGCCCACCGTAATAGGCTTTCACCACGGCCAGGCTGACTTTTCCTTCGGCAAAATTCACTACCTGCAATGCGCCCGGATATTCAATCAGGCGATAAATGCTATCGATAACCAGTTGCTCAGGCGCAATCAGGTGATCGATAGGCACCGCATCAGATTGAAATAGCTTGTCCGCATCACGAACGTAATCCGGTGAACGAATACGAGCGATACGATTAGGCGTGTTAAACAGTGAATAAGCTACCTGGCAGGCAACCATATTTGTTTCATCTGAGCTGGTTACGGCAACCAGCATATCGGCATCGTCGGCACCGGCTTCACGTAGAACGCGGGGATGCGAACCATGCCCTTGCACGACACGGAGATCAAACTTGTCCTGCAGGCTACGCAGGCGCTCACCATTGGTATCGACTACCGTGATATCGTTGTTCTCTCCGACCAGGTTTTCAGCCAGCGTACCGCCAACTTGCCCTGCGCCCAGAATGATAATTTTCATCAGTCGCGACCCGTTATCTCATCACTTTTTGATTAGCTTAGCGTAAAAGAAGCCATCACCATCTTCTGCACTCGGTAAATTCTGACGTCCAGGTTTTTCCGGCGTACCAGTGACGCTTAATACCGCATCTGGCGTGCGTGCAAGGAAGGCGGCAATTTGCTGTTGGTTTTCTTCTGGCAGGATAGAGCAGGTTGCATAAACCAGCGTGCCGCCAGGTTTAAGATGTGGCCAGGTTGCATTCAGGATTTCAGCCTGCAACTGGGCAAGTTCAGCAATATCCCGGTCGCGACGCAGCCATTTGATATCCGGATGGCGACGGATCACTCCGGTGGCAGAACACGGAGCGTCCAGCAAAATACGGTCAAACTGTTGTTCACCGCACCACTGCTGCGGATAGCGGCCATCACCCTGTTTTACGGTTGCCTTCATACCCAGACGTTTTAGATTGTCGAAAACGCGCGATAAGCGTTTTTCATCAACATCGACAGCCATTACGTTAGCGTGCGGAGCAACTTCCAGAATGTGAGTGGTTTTGCCCCCCGGCGCACAGCATAGGTCGAGGATCTGTTCACCGTCCTCCGGCAACAGATAGTTTATGCATCCTTGAGCGGAAGCATCCTGGACGGTTACCCAGCCTTCATCAAAACCTGGGAGGGCGTGCACAGGAGCTGGCGTTTCCAGACGCACTGCATCCGGGTAATCTGGATGCGGGAAACCGGTTAATCCCGCTTCGGTCAGCAGGTCCAGCCAGGCATCGCGCGTATGATGGTTACGATTGACACGTAACCACATCGGCGGTCGCTGGTTATTGGCTTCAAGAATGGCTTCCCACTGCTGCGGATAAGCGGTCTTAATACGATTCACCAGCCAGGAGGGGTGTAAGAAACGTAAATCGCTTTGAGAGAATTCAGCCAGTAGCTCTTCCTGGCGGCGCTGAAACTGGCGCAGCACGCCGTTGATCAGCCCTTTAAGCTGCGGACGCTTAATAACGACCGCGCCTTCTACGGTCTCTGCCAAAGCCGCATGCGGTGGAATACGAGTATGCAGCAGTTGGTAGAAGCCCACCATGATCAGATAGTGAACGGTGCGCTGTTTGCCCGTCATTGGACGTTCCATCAACTGCTGGATCATCCACTCCAGTTGGGAGAGTGTACGCAACACGCCGAAGCAAAGCTCCTGCAACAGTGCTTTGTCTTTATCGGCAACTTTTTGCTGCATGGCGGGCAGCACGTTGCTTAATGATTGTCCCTTTTCGACAACCTGTTCGACGGCCTGGGCCGCCATACTGCGTAAATTAAGATGTTTTTTCATAAGCGCAAAAATAAAAATGCCCGGAGATACCGGGCTTAAAGAGATGAACCGTCATACCAGACGGTTACCGGGTACAAACCATTCCCGGCGCGAATTAAGCAGATCCTGCGCGCTCATGGCTTTTTTACCGGCAGGTTGCAAAGAGACGAGATTCAGGATGCCGTCGCCCGTTGCGACCTGGATACCCTGTTTTGTCGCCTCAAGAATAGTGCCTGGTGCGGCCTGTGTGTTCGCTGTAATAACCGTAGCTTGCCAGACTTTCACTGGCTGGCCGTCGATTTCAAGCCAACTCATTGGCCACGGGTTAAAGGCGCGGATGCAGCGTTCCAACTGAGCGGCTGAAAGCGACCAGTCGATACGGGCCTCTTCTTTGCTGAGTTTTTCTGCATGCGTAACCAGTGATTCATCTTGTACAACGGGTTTTATGGTGCCAGTCGCCAGCTGTTTTAGCGTTTCAATCAGCCCCTGAGGTCCTAAATCTGCCAGCTTATCGTATAACGAACCGCTGGTATCTTCTGCAGTTATCGGGCAGGACAGCTTAAGCAGCATATCACCGGTGTCGAGGCCAACATCCATCTGCATGATGGTCACACCAGTTTCGGCGTCGCCTGCCCACAGTGAGCGCTGGATTGGGGCTGCGCCACGCCAGCGTGGAAGCAGGGAACCGTGAACGTTGATACAACCCAGACGCGGCATTTCCAGTACGGCTTTTGGCAGTATCAGGCCATATGCTACCACTACCATCACGTCTGCGCGTAAATCAGCAACCAGCTGCTGGTTTTCCTGAGGACGAAGAGAGACGGGTTGGAAAACCGGTATCCCTTTTTCTTCCGCCAGCACTTTTACCGGGCTGGGCATCAGCTTTTTACCGCGTCCCGCCGGACGGTCCGGTTGGGTAAACACGCCAACGACGTTATGTCCAGAAGACAACAGCGCGTCGAGATGACGCGCTGCAAAGTCAGGTGTACCCGCAAAAATAATACGTAGTGAGTCTGACACGTTGATTCTTGTCCTTAAGCTCGGGCGTTCAGGCGGTCGAGTTTTTCAACTTTCTGACGAATGCGTTGTTGCTTCAACGGAGACAGATAATCGATAAACAGTTTACCGACCAGGTGATCCATTTCATGTTGAATGCAGATAGCCAGCAGGCCATCGGCTTCCAGTTCAAAAGATTTGCCGTTGCGATCGAGCGCACGAATTTTTACTTTCTCTGCGCGCGGTACTAACGCACGCTGTTCGGGAATAGACAGGCAGCCTTCTTCAATACCTGTTTCGCCGTCTTTTTCCAGCAGCTCTGGGTTAATGAGTACCAACTGCTCGTCGCGATTTTCAGAGACATCAATAACAATGATGCGCTGATGAATATCGACCTGAGTTGCTGCCAGACCGATACCTTCTTCGGCGTACATCGTTTCGAACATATCATCAACGATACGCTGAATTTCTGCATTCACTTCTTCGACCGGTTTTGCGACTTTGCGAAGGCGCTCGTCCGGAATATGTAACACTTGCAAAACTGACATAGTTATCCAGAGTTGTGTTCAGGAGTTGAAAAGATTATTACCTCTATTCTAGACAAAACCCCCTCTGATTGACAGCATCAGTGACCAATCGCAAAGATTGCCAGGACTGCTTGTGGCAGGGGAACAGGGATGACCAAAATCGAGATTTGGCTACGTTTAGCACAAGTGAATGAACTGTATGGTGATGAGATGGTGCGCGTTGCCCACTGGCTCAATACTCAGCCGTGTATTAACAACGTGGTACTTCATCATGCTGGACTCTCTCCCCGCCAGGCCCGGCGCTTTTTAACCTTTCCAGATCAGACGCTGGAAAAAACGCTGCGCTGGCTTGAACAGCCCAACCATCATTTTGTGGTTGCCGACAGCGAGCATTATCCGGCACAGCTCCGTGCAATTGAGGATTATCCTGGGGTGCTTTTTGTGGCAGGAAATCCCATATGCCTTAGCTCGTTTCAGGTTGCCGTCGTCGGTAGCCGACAGCTCTCCTGGTATGGCGAACGCTGGGGGCGGCTGTTTTGTGAAAAGCTTGCAGTATGCGGTGTGACGATCACCAGCGGCCTGGCCCGGGGGATTGATGGTGTGGCGCACAATGCTGCGATAAACCGAGAAGGCACGAGTATTGCGGTGCTGGGAAATGGGCTTGAGACCATTCATCCACGACAGCATGTCAGTCTGGCTAAACGACTGATTGAGGCTGGAGGCGCACTGGTGTCTGAGTTCCCATTAGATACGCTTCCTTTGCCGCGCAATTTTCCCCGACGAAATCGCATTATTAGTGGTCTAAGTAAAGGAGTCCTGGTTGTAGAAGCTGCTCAGCGTAGCGGGTCACTGGTCACTGCGCGTTGTGCACTGGAACAAGGGCGGGAGGTTTTTGCGTTGCCTGGACCGATTGGGAGTCCGGGAAGTGAAGGTCCACATTGGCTTATTCAGCAGGGAGCCACGCTTGTGACGGCCCCAGAAGAAATTCTGGAAAATTTGCAATATGGGCTGCAATGGTTGCCAGATGAACCTGAAAAATCAATTTATTCGCCAGATCACGAAGAGGTGGCATTGCCATTTCCGGAGCTCCTGGCTAACGTAGGAGATGAGGTAACACCTGTTGACGTCGTCGCTGAACGTGCCGGCCAACCTGTGCCAGAGGTAGTGGCTCAACTGCTCGAACTGGAGTTAGCAGGATGGATCGCAGCTGTACCCGGCGGCTATGTCCGATTGAGGAGGGCATGCCATGTTCGACGTACTAATGTATTTGTTTGAGACATATATCCATAACGAAGCTGAGCTGCGTGTGGATCAGGACAAACTGGAACGGGATCTTACCGACGCTGGTTTTGATCGTGAAGACATCTACAACGCGTTACTTTGGCTGGAAAAGCTTGCTGATTATCAGGATGGTCTTGCCGAACCTATGCAACTGGCATCTGATCCTCTTTCTATACGTATTTATACCGCAGAAGAGTGCGATCGACTGGATGCAAGCTGTAGAGGGTTCCTGCTATTCCTGGAACAGATTCAGGTGCTAAACCTCGAAACACGAGAAATGGTCATTGAGCGCGTACTCGCGCTGGATACGGCAGAGTTCGATCTGGAAGACCTGAAGTGGGTGATCCTGATGGTGCTTTTCAATATTCCAGGTTGTGAAAATGCCTATCAGCAAATGGAAGAATTACTCTTTGAAGTGAATGAAGGTATGCTGCATTAATCAATCTTCATTCAGTATGAGTTGTTATGGCTAAATCAGCACTGTTTACGGTGCGTAAAAACGAGCCCTGCCCACAATGTGGGGCTGAACTGGTTATTCGTTCCGGGAAACACGGTCCGTTTCTCGGTTGTTCACACTATCCAGAATGCGATTACATCCGTCCGCTGAAATCTTCCGCGGACGGACATATTGTCAAAGTTCTGGAGGGTAAGCTTTGTCCTGCATGTGGCGCCGAGCTGGTGCTGAGACAGGGAAGATTCGGGATGTTTATTGGATGCAGCGATTATCCAATGTGTGAACACACCGAACTTATCGACAAGCCAGATGAAACAGCAATAGTCTGTCCTCAATGCCAGACTGGCCACTTGGTCCAGCGGCGTTCCCGTTATGGCAAAACGTTTTACTCCTGCGATCGCTATCCGGAGTGCCAGTTTGTCATTAACTTCAAACCGTTAGCCGGAGAGTGTCCTGAGTGCCATTATCCGCTACTCATCGAAAAGAAAACCGCGCAGGGTGTGAAGCATTTCTGTGCCAGTAAACAATGTGGAAAGCCGTTCTCGGCGGAATAAAAAAGTGAATAATAACCTGCCCACAGGCCCTATCGCTGCTGCGATAGCGGTTCTGAAACAAGAAAAAGTCATCGCCTATCCAACAGAAGCTGTATTTGGTGTCGGCTGCGATCCCGACAGCGAAACGGCTGTTACCCGTCTGTTGGCGCTAAAACAACGCCCAGTCGATAAAGGCTTAATTTTGATTGCGGCAAATTTTGACCAGCTCAAGCCCTATATTGACGATAGCACGCTTTCAGATGCTCAACGTGAGGCTGTGTTCGCTCGCTGGCCTGGTCCTGTCACCTTCGTTTTCCCTGCGCCCGCGACTACGCCTCGTTGGTTGACCGGTCGTTTTGACTCGCTGGCCGTGCGAGTCACCGATCATCCGCTGGTGGTTGCATTGTGCCAGGCTTATGGCAAACCGTTAGTCTCCACCAGTGCTAATTTGAGTGGCTTACCGCCTTGCAGAACGGTAGAGGAAGTCCGCGCGCAGTTTGGTACAGACTTTCCCGTAGTTGAGGGGGAGACCGGAGGGCGTTTGAATCCTTCGGAGATCCGTGATGCTCTGACCGGTGAACAGTTTCGACAGGGGTAATATGAAAGAAGCCTATGCTGTTTTTGGTAATCCGATAGCGCACAGTAAATCGCCCTTTATTCATCAGCAATTTGCAGAGCAGTTGAAAATTGATCATTCCTATGGACGTGTACTGGCACCTATCAATGATTTTGTGAATACGCTGAATGCCTTTTTTGCTGAAGGCGGGAAGGGGGCAAATGTCACTGTGCCTTTTAAGGAAGAGGCGTTTGCGCGTGCCGATGAATTAACGGAGCGGGCATCGCTTGCTGGAGCGGTCAATACTCTTAAACGACTTGAGGATGGGCGTTTACTGGGAGATAACACGGATGGTATCGGCTTATTAAGCGATCTTGAACGTTTATCTTTCATTCGCCCCGGATCGCGAGTTCTGTTGATTGGTGCCGGTGGCGCATCCCGGGGGGTTTTATTACCTCTTCTTTCTCTGGATTGTGCGGTAACCATCGTTAACCGTACTGCTTCGCGCGCAGAAGAACTGGCACAAATCTTCTCCCATACCGGCAGCGTGCAGGCGGTGGGAATGGACGATCTTGATAATTACAGTTTTGATTTAATTATTAATGCGACATCTAGCGGAATTAGCGGTGAGGTACCAGCCATTCCGACATCGCTTATTCACTCCTCTGTCTATTGCTATGACATGTTTTATCAGCAAGGGAATACACCGTTCCTTTCCTGGTGTGCTGAACATGGGGCGAAACAGTATGCCGATGGTCTGGGGATGCTGGTGGGACAAGCAGCGCACGCCATTTTACTCTGGCATGGTGTATTGCCACAGATTGAGCCCGTCATCAAAAGCATGCAACAGGAAATGTCGGCATGAATCAGGCGATCCAGTTTCCCGATCGAGAAGAATGGCTGACGGATATTAGCGCCGTTGTTTTCCCTGCGTTGGTCCATGGTATGCAGTTAACATGCGCTATATCAGGGGAGACGTTGGCGTCCCGCTTTGGCGGCTGCACGCCTGAACAATGGCTGGAAACCTTTCAACAGCATCGCTGGGACCTGGAAGAAGAGGCCGAAGCATTGATCCAGGACCAGCAGGAAAACTCTCAGGGTTGGGTTTGGTTACTCTGATTTAAATACTCATCTTTCCATTTAACGTAGTTGTTAGCAGAGTATTTTAAGCCTGCTTTCTCTTCGTCACTTAATGGCCGGATCTGTTTAACCGGGCTACCCAGGTACAGATATCCACTCTCCAGGCGTTTGTTTTGCGGCACCAGGCTTCCTGCCCCAATCATAACGTCGTCTTCTACCACTACGCCGTCCAGTAAAATTGATCCCATACCGACCAATACGCGGTTGCCAACGATGCAGCCGTGTAGCATGACTTTATGACCGACCGTCACATCCTCACCCACGATCAATGGATTACCTTGCGGATTAGATGTGGATTTATGTGTGACATGGAGAACGCTGCCGTCCTGAATGTTTGTACGGGCGCCGATTTGTACATAGTTGACGTCGCCACGAATCGCAACCAACGGCCAAATCCCGACGTCATCAGCCAAACGAGTATCACCAATGACGACGCTACTGGTGTCGATCATCACGCGTTTTCCGATCTGTGGGGAAAGATCCTTATAAGGACGTAATACATCAGACATGTTTACCTCAATGAAAATAGAGCAGTAATGAAGACTTTGGTTGGATTATTGAGACTGTGCAAGTGATTTAGCTATCAAAAATCAGCCAAATTGCGCAGGAATATAGCGAAAGGGGTGAAAAACAAGCACTCAGCAAAAAAGATCCAAAAAATACTTGTGCTAAAAAATGGGATCCCTATAATGCGCCTCCATCGACACGGCGGATGTGAATCACTTCACGCAAACAGCCGGTTCGGTTGAAGAGAAAAACCTGAAAATGAGGGTTGACTCTGAAAGAGGAAAGCGTAATATACGCCACCTCGCGACAGAGCGCTAAAGCGCGTCGCAACTGCTCTTTAACAATTTATCAGACAATCTGTGTGGGCACTCGAAGATACGGATTCTTAACGTCGCAAGACGAAAAATGAATACCAAGTCTCTGAGTGAACACGTAATTCATTACGAAGTTTAATTCACGAGCATCAAACTTAAATTGAAGAGTTTGATCATGGCTCAGATTGAACGCTGGCGGCAGGCCTAACACATGCAAGTCGAACGGTAGCACAGAGGAGCTTGCTCCTTGGGTGACGAGTGGCGGACGGGTGAGTAATGTCTGGGAAACTGCCCGATGGAGGGGGATAACTACTGGAAACGGTAGCTAATACCGCATAACGTCGCAAGACCAAAGAGGGGGACCTTCGGGCCTCTTGCCATCGGATGTGCCCAGATGGGATTAGCTAGTAGGTGGGGTAACGGCTCACCTAGGCGACGATCCCTAGCTGGTCTGAGAGGATGACCAGCCACACTGGAACTGAGACACGGTCCAGACTCCTACGGGAGGCAGCAGTGGGGAATATTGCACAATGGGCGCAAGCCTGATGCAGCCATGCCGCGTGTATGAAGAAGGCCTTCGGGTTGTAAAGTACTTTCAGCGAGGAGGAAGGCATTGTGGTTAATAACCGCAGTGATTGACGTTACTCGCAGAAGAAGCACCGGCTAACTCCGTGCCAGCAGCCGCGGTAATACGGAGGGTGCAAGCGTTAATCGGAATTACTGGGCGTAAAGCGCACGCAGGCGGTCTGTCAAGTCGGATGTGAAATCCCCGGGCTCAACCTGGGAACTGCATCCGAAACTGGCAGGCTAGAGTCTTGTAGAGGGGGGTAGAATTCCAGGTGTAGCGGTGAAATGCGTAGAGATCTGGAGGAATACCGGTGGCGAAGGCGGCCCCCTGGACAAAGACTGACGCTCAGGTGCGAAAGCGTGGGGAGCAAACAGGATTAGATACCCTGGTAGTCCACGCCGTAAACGATGTCGACTTGGAGGTTGTGCCCTTGAGGCGTGGCTTCCGGAGCTAACGCGTTAAGTCGACCGCCTGGGGAGTACGGCCGCAAGGTTAAAACTCAAATGAATTGACGGGGGCCCGCACAAGCGGTGGAGCATGTGGTTTAATTCGATGCAACGCGAAGAACCTTACCTACTCTTGACATCCAGAGAACTTAGCAGAGATGCTTTGGTGCCTTCGGGAACTCTGAGACAGGTGCTGCATGGCTGTCGTCAGCTCGTGTTGTGAAATGTTGGGTTAAGTCCCGCAACGAGCGCAACCCTTATCCTTTGTTGCCAGCGGTCCGGCCGGGAACTCAAAGGAGACTGCCAGTGATAAACTGGAGGAAGGTGGGGATGACGTCAAGTCATCATGGCCCTTACGAGTAGGGCTACACACGTGCTACAATGGCATATACAAAGAGAAGCGACCTCGCGAGAGCAAGCGGACCTCATAAAGTATGTCGTAGTCCGGATTGGAGTCTGCAACTCGACTCCATGAAGTCGGAATCGCTAGTAATCGTGGATCAGAATGCCACGGTGAATACGTTCCCGGGCCTTGTACACACCGCCCGTCACACCATGGGAGTGGGTTGCAAAAGAAGTAGGTAGCTTAACCTTCGGGAGGGCGCTTACCACTTTGTGATTCATGACTGGGGTGAAGTCGTAACAAGGTAACCGTAGGGGAACCTGCGGTTGGATCACCTCCTTACCTTAAAGAAACGTTCTTTGTAGTGCTCACACAGATTGTCTGATGAAAATTAGCAGTAAGAAAATCTCTGCAGGCTTGTAGCTCAGGTGGTTAGAGCGCACCCCTGATAAGGGTGAGGTCGGTGGTTCAAGTCCACTCAGGCCTACCAAATTTCTGCTGATGCTGCGTTGCGGCGACGCTCACATACTTCAGTATGCTTCGCGTCACCACGCCTTGCCTCAACAGAAATTAAGGTTAAACGAGATTTAACTACGATGGGGCTATAGCTCAGCTGGGAGAGCGCCTGCCTTGCACGCAGGAGGTCTGCGGTTCGATCCCGCATAGCTCCACCATTCCTTACTGCAAAAACACAAGAAAACTTCAGAGTGTACCTGAAAAGGTTCACTGCGAAGTTTTGCTCTTTAAAAATCTGGATCAAGCTGAAAATTGAAACGACACACTGTTTCATTTCTCCGTAAACAAGAAATGAAAAGCGGTGTGTTCGAGTCTCTCAAATTTTCGCAACACTGAAGTGTTTTACGAAACATCTTCGGGTTGTGAGGTTAAGCGACTAAGCGTACACGGTGGATGCCCTGGCAGTCAGAGGCGATGAAGGACGTGCTAATCTGCGATAAGCGTCGGTAAGGTGATATGAACCGTTATAACCGGCGATTTCCGAATGGGGAAACCCAGTGTGATTCGTCACACTATCATTACGTGAATACATAGCGTAATGAAGCGAACCGGGGGAACTGAAACATCTAAGTACCCCGAGGAAAAGAAATCAACCGAGATTCCCCCAGTAGCGGCGAGCGAACGGGGAGCAGCCCAGAGTCTGAATCAGCATGTGTGGTAGTGGAACGGTCTGGAAAGTCCGACGGTACAGGGTGATAGTCCCGTACACAAAAGTGCATGTGTTGTGAACTCGAAGAGTAGGGCGGGACACGTGGTATCCTGTCTGAATATGGGGGGACCATCCTCCAAGGCTAAATACTCCTGACTGACCGATAGTGAACCAGTACCGTGAGGGAAAGGCGAAAAGAACCCCGGCGAGGGGAGTGAAAAAGAACCTGAAACCGTGTACGTACAAGCAGTGGGAGCCTCTTTATGGGGTGACTGCGTACCTTTTGTATAATGGGTCAGCGACTTATATTCTGTAGCAAGGTTAACCGAATAGGGGAGCCGAAGGGAAACCGAGTCTTAACTGGGCGTTAAGTTGCAGGGTATAGACCCGAAACCCGGTGATCTAGCCATGGGCAGGTTGAAGGTTGGGTAACACTAACTGGAGGACCGAACCGACTAATGTTGAAAAATTAGCGGATGACTTGTGGCTGGGGGTGAAAGGCCAATCAAACCGGGAGATAGCTGGTTCTCCCCGAAAGCTATTTAGGTAGCGCCTCGTGAACTCATCTTCGGGGGTAGAGCACTGTTTCGGCTAGGGGGTCATCCCGACTTACCAACCCGATGCAAACTGCGAATACCGAAGAATGTTATCACGGGAGACACACGGCGGGTGCTAACGTCCGTCGTGAAGAGGGAAACAACCCAGACCGCCAGCTAAGGTCCCAAAGTCATGGTTAAGTGGGAAACGATGTGGGAAGGCACAGACAGCCAGGATGTTGGCTTAGAAGCAGCCATCATTTAAAGAAAGCGTAATAGCTCACTGGTCGAGTCGGCCTGCGCGGAAGATGTAACGGGGCTAAACCATGCACCGAAGCTGCGGCAGCGACACTATGTGTTGTTGGGTAGGGGAGCGTTCTGTAAGCCGTTGAAGGTGTGCTGTGAGGCATGCTGGAGGTATCAGAAGTGCGAATGCTGACATAAGTAACGATAATGCGGGTGAAAAACCCGCACGCCGGAAGACCAAGGGTTCCTGTCCAACGTTAATCGGGGCAGGGTGAGTCGACCCCTAAGGCGAGGCCGAAAGGCGTAGTCGATGGGAAACAGGTTAATATTCCTGTACTTGGTGTTACTGCGAAGGGGGGACGGAGAAGGCTATGTTAGCCGGGCGACGGTTGTCCCGGTTTAAGCATGTAGGCGGAGATTCCAGGTAAATCCGGAGTCTTGTTAACGCTGAGGTGTGATGACGAGGCACTACGGTGCTGAAGTAACAAATGCCCTGCTTCCAGGAAAAGCCTCTAAGCATCAGGTAACACAAAATCGTACCCCAAACCGACACAGGTGGTCAGGTAGAGAATACCAAGGCGCTTGAGAGAACTCGGGTGAAGGAACTAGGCAAAATGGTGCCGTAACTTCGGGAGAAGGCACGCTGATATGTAGGTGAAGTGATTTACTCATGGAGCTGAAATCAGTCGAAGATACCAGCTGGCTGCAACTGTTTATTAAAAACACAGCACTGTGCAAACACGAAAGTGGACGTATACGGTGTGACGCCTGCCCGGTGCCGGAAGGTTAATTGATGGGGTTATCCGTAAGGAGAAGCTCTTGATCGAAGCCCCGGTAAACGGCGGCCGTAACTATAACGGTCCTAAGGTAGCGAAATTCCTTGTCGGGTAAGTTCCGACCTGCACGAATGGCGTAATGATGGCCAGGCTGTCTCCACCCGAGACTCAGTGAAATTGAACTCGCTGTGAAGATGCAGTGTACCCGCGGCAAGACGGAAAGACCCCGTGAACCTTTACTATAGCTTGACACTGAACACTGGTCCTTGATGTGTAGGATAGGTGGGAGGCTTTGAAGTGTGGACGCCAGTCTGCATGGAGCCAACCTTGAAATACCACCCTTTAATGGCTGGTGTTCTAACGTAGACCCGTAATCCGGGTTGCGGACAGTGTCTGGTGGGTAGTTTGACTGGGGCGGTCTCCTCCTAAAGAGTAACGGAGGAGCACGAAGGTTAGCTAATCCTGGTCGGACATCAGGAGGTTAGTGCAAAGGCATAAGCTAGCTTGACTGCGAGAGTGACGGCTCGAGCAGGTGCGAAAGCAGGTCTTAGTGATCCGGTGGTTCTGAATGGAAGGGCCATCGCTCAACGGATAAAAGGTACTCCGGGGATAACAGGCTGATACCGCCCAAGAGTTCATATCGACGGCGGTGTTTGGCACCTCGATGTCGGCTCATCACATCCTGGGGCTGAAGTAGGTCCCAAGGGTATGGCTGTTCGCCATTTAAAGTGGTACGCGAGCTGGGTTTAGAACGTCGTGAGACAGTTCGGTCCCTATCTGCCGTGGGCGCTGGAGAATTGAGGGGGGCTGCTCCTAGTACGAGAGGACCGGAGTGGACGCATCACTGGTGTTCGGGTTGTCATGCCAATGGCATTGCCCGGTAGCTAAATGCGGAAGAGATAAGTGCTGAAAGCATCTAAGCACGAAACTTGCCCCGAGATGAGTTCTCCCTGACCCTTTAAGGGTCCTGAAGGAACGTTGAAGACGACGACGTTGATAGGTCGGGTGTGTAAGCGTAGCGATACGTTGAGCTAACCGATACTAATGAACCGTGAGGCTTAACCTTACAACGCCGAAGATGTTTTGGCGAAAGAGACATCGAAATTCAGCTTGATTACAGATTACATCGACAGGCCCGAGAGGTGTGTTGATAAACAGAATTTGCCTGGCGGCTGTAGCGCGGTGGTCCCACCTGACCCCATGCCGAACTCAGAAGTGAAACGCCGTAGCGCCGATGGTAGTGTGGGGTCTCCCCATGCGAGAGTAGGGAACTGCCAGGCATCAAATTTAGTGTGCTGATATGGCTCAGTTGGTAGAGCGCACCCTTGGTAAGGGTGAGGTCCCCAGTTCGACTCTGGGTATCAGCACCAGTTTTTCGGTTAAAGTTTGGCACTTAGAAAAGAATTTGTCTGGCGGCTGTAGCGCGGTGGTCCCACCTGACCCCATGCCGAACTCAGAAGTGAAACGCCGTAGCGCCGATGGTAGTGTGGGGTCTCCCCATGCGAGAGTAGGGAACTGCCAGACATCAAATAAAAACAAAAGGCCCAGTCTTTCGACTGGGCCTTTTGTTTTATCTGTTAAACGCCAGTGCTGTATCCGGCGCATGGCTTTAATGGATAACCTGCGACAAAAACGCACGCGTGCGTTCAGATTTGGGGTGAGCAAAAAACTCATCCGGTGCTGCCTGTTCAACAATCTCGCCAAGATCCATAAAGATCACCCGGTCGGCCACTGTGCGGGCAAAGCCCATTTCATGGGTAACACACAGCATAGTCATGCCTGATTGCGCCAGACCTATCATGGTATCAAGCACTTCTTTTACCATTTCAGGATCCAACGCTGATGTGGGTTCATCGAATAACATGATTTTGGGTTTCATGCACAGCGAGCGTGCAATGGCTACACGCTGTTGCTGCCCACCAGAGATTTGCCCAGGATATTTATGCGCATGTTCAGCAATACGAACTCGCTCAAGGTAGTGCATTGCCAGAGCTTCAGCCTCTTTTTTCGGCATCTTTTGTACCCAGATTGGTGCCAGCGTGCAGTTTTGCAGGACCGTCAAATGAGGAAAGAGATTAAAGTGCTGAAAAACCATGCCAACTTCTTGTCTGACGCGCTCAATATTGCGGATATCTTCATTGAGTTCGATCCCATCCACCACAATACGTCCTTGCTGATGCTCTTCCAGATGGTTGATACAGCGGATAGTTGTCGATTTACCCGAACCGGAAGGTCCGCATAATACGATGCGTTCTCCCTGCTTTACCTTCAGGTTGATGTTTTTCAGGACGTGAAACTGTCCGTACCATTTGTTGACGTTTTCCAGCGTAATCATCGCGTCGGTAGACGGCATTAATAATTGGCTCATAAATTCCTCAGTGCGGTGTACGCCCGGTGTTAAAACGTTTTTCCAGATGTTGGCTGTAACGCGACATGCTAAAACAGAAGATCCAGTAAATCAGTGCGGCGAAAACATATCCTTCCGTCGACATACCCAACCATGCAGGGTCCACAGTTGCCTGCTGCACGCTACTGAAGAGATCAAACAGGCCGATGATGATGACCAGACTGGTATCCTTAAACAGGGCGATAATCGTGTTAACCAGACCCGGAATAACCAGCTTGAGGGCTTGCGGAAGAATGACCAGCCCTTGCGTTTTCCAGTACCCTAACGCCAGTGATTCAGCGGCTTCATACTGACCTTTTGGTAGGGCCTGTAACCCTCCGCGAACCACTTCTGCGACATACGCCGACTGGAAAAGAATCACGCCGACCAGCGCCCGGATAAGTTTGTCGATACTGGTCCCTTCAGACATAAACAGAGGAAGCATGACCGAGGACATAAAAAGGACGGTAATCAACGGCACACCGCGCCAGAACTCAATGAAAATGACGGATAAAATCCGCACGACTGGCATATGAGACCGACGTCCAAGCGCCAGTAAAATACCCCACGGAAGCGCGCCCGCAATCCCCACGGATGCAATGATAAGCGTCAGTGTTAATCCGCCCCACTGTCGGGTTTCTACGCGCTCAAGTCCGAAAAAACCACCGTACATCAACCACCAGACCACCACGGGATAAACGACGGCCCAGACGGCGATATAGCGGCCACGGTGGGGAATAGATTTCCAGAACATAGGGACGATAGAGGCCAGGCCAATGATCAGGGCCAGATTTACGCGCCAGCGCTGATCGTGGGGATAAAGTCCATACATGAATTGCCCAAAGCGTTCATGAATGAACACCCAGCAAGCCCCAGCTTTGGTGCAGTCTGCGCGGGTTGAACCGACCCAGTTGGCCTGAAAGAATACCCAGTTCAGCAGTGGCGGAAGAAATGACCAAATCAGCCAAACGCACAGCAGCGTGAGCAGGCTATTTGACCAACTGGAGAACAGGTTTTTACGCATCCAGAGTAGACTGCGGCTTGCCGGGTTACTATTCTGACGCGAGGGGTGAGACAGCAGTGCTTTTGTCATCATGGCTCCTTAGCGCTCAATCAGTGCAATACGGCGGTTATAAATATTCATCAGCAGAGAAATGCTCAGGCTGATGATCAGGTACACCGACATCGTGATAGCAATAGTTTCAATGGCTTGCCCTGTTTGATTGAGTACCGTGCCGGCAAACAGTGAAACCATATCCGGGTAGCCAATAGCGGCCGCAAGTGAGGAGTTTTTGACGATATTCAGATACTGGCTGGTTAATGGGGGAATGATGACGCGTAGCGCCTGTGGGATGATCACCTGGCGCAGTGTCACCGGATTTGGTAGACCCAACGAGCGTGCTGCTTCATGTTGCCCATAAGGAACGGCCTGGATTCCCGCTCGAATAATTTCTGCAATAAACGCCGAGGTATACACTGAAAGCGCCAGCGTCAGGGCAGCCAGTTCGGGAATAAGCACCATACCGCCACGGAAGTTAAAACCGCGAAGGGCGGGGATATCCCAGTGAAGCGCTGCGCCAAACAGCCACTGTGAGATCATCGGTAAAAGCACGATCAGCGCCAGAGCCGTGGGCCAGGTCCGGCGTAGCTGACCGGTTTTAGTCTGGTGCATTCTGTTGTAGCGAAATAGCCCGATAGTGACGACGATAGTGATAATTACAGCGCCGCAAAAGGCAAAAAATCCTTCTCCCATTTGCGGTGCCGGAATATAGAGTCCCCGGTTACTCAGAAACATCAAGTCCAGCGCGTTAACGGCCTGACGTGGGCCGGGCAGGTTACGTAATACGGCGAAATACCAAAAGAAGATCTGCAGCAGCGGCGGTATATTGCGGAACGTTTCGATGTAGATCGTCGAGAGCTTTCGTAATAACCAGTTATCTGACAGGCGTGCCAGTCCGAGAAAGAAACCGAGAATTGATGCAAAAACAATGCACAGTGCAGAAACCAATAGCGTATTGAGCAGGCCAACGATAAAAACACGGCCATACGTATCGCCTTGCTCGTAATCGATCAGATGCTGGACAATACCAAATCCGGCGCTGCGATCGAGAAAAGAGAATCCCGAGGTAATACCGCTATTATTCAGGTTATTTATCGTGTTATGGATGAGATAGACCGCAATGCTGATGACTGCAATGACGGCAAGTATTTGAAATAACCAGGCGCGGACCGCAGGGTTAGAAAAGGATAACGATCCTTTTACGATTGAGCGGCGATGGAACATAAGAAAACCTCGGTAACTATGACTCTGGACTGAGCGCCGCAGTCGCGGCGCCCGTTACATCACTACGTATTAGCGCACCGGTGGCGCATATTGAATGCCACCGTTATTCCAGAGGTTGTTCTGTCCACGTTTGATCTTCAGTGGGCTTTCCGATCCCACGTTACGCTCAAAGATCTCCGAGTAGTTACCTACCTGCTTGATAATGTTGTAAGCCCATTTGTTATCAAGCTTCAGATCCTTACCATAATCCCCTTCTTTGCCTAACAGGTGTGCCATATCCGGCGTTGCAGGATTAGCCGCTTTTTCATCGACGTTTTTCGAGTTAACGCCCATTTCTTCCGCATTCAGCATGGCGAACAGCGTCCAGCGAACAATGGAGAACCACTCATCGTCTCCACGACGTACAACAGGTCCCAGCGGTTCTTTAGAAATAACTTCTGGCAGGACAATCCATTCCGCAGGATTACTCAGCTTGATTCGCAGGGCGTACAATTGAGACTGGTCGGAAGCCAGCGTGTCGCAGCGTCCAGATTCCAGAGCTTTAGCTGATTCATCCGAGCGGTCAAAAGTGACAGGGGTGTACTTCATGTTGTTGGCTTTAAAGTAGTCAGCCACGTTCAGTTCGGTATCTGTTCCTGCCTGGATACAAACCGTTGCGCCATCCAGCTCTTTAGCACTCTTGAGACCCGCTTTATTGTGGGTAAGAAAACCAATGCCGTCGTAATACGTTACGCCAGTGAAAGACATTCCCATTCCTGCGTCACGAGAGGAGGTCCAGGTGGTATTACGAGAGAGCATGTCGACTTCACCTGATTGTAGTGCGGTAAAGCGTTCCTTGGCGGTGAGCGGGGTATATTTTACTTTGCTATCATCGCCAAATACGGCGGAGGCAACGCCACGACATACGTCGACATCAATACCTGAGAACTTACCGCTTGCATCGGCATAAGAAAAGCCAGGCAACCCGTCACTGATCCCACACTGCACAAAACCTTTTTTCTTTACGGCATCAAGTGTTGCGCCGGCATGTGCCTGATTTGCAACCGCAAGCAGCACGCCGGCCGCAGCCAGGCTGGCTATTATCATCTTTTTCATAGAGCATCCTGTGTGGAGGAATTATTGTTATGGAAACGTTCTGAAAACGTCTTTTACCTGTCTGTGGCTATGGCCATACTCTTTTAAGCAAAGGTAGTGCCAGGTTTTTGCGCACGATTATTCGACGCAATATCCAGAGTGTAGACAGGAAAAAATAAATGCAGCGCCCTGAAGTGGTGCAAAATTGAAACGTAAGCCACATTTCGGCGCAAAAAATTTAAAAATCAAACCGGACGCGTGATAACGATTTCGTACGTTAATATTGATGACGTGAGAATAATGAAAAGAAAGCGCGCTGTTACGAAGAACTGAAAAAATGCTAATTTCAAATCGTGGATATGTGAGGCAAATCTATAATAATTTTATTATACGTTGAGTGCTATATACCAACGTTTTGTCTTATATAAAGATTTAATTCTTATTGCAAAAAGCGCGGTACCCACCGCGCTTTTAAGAAGATTTATTTGGTCAGGGCGACTATCCCAAGCGTCAGCCCGGCAACGGCTGCTGCGCCACCGGCGATGGCACCGGCTGTTTCCCAGTTATCCTGCGTGGTGCCTTTCATACAGGTATTGGTATGAACCAGGCGCCCCTGATCGTCGTATACAGGTACGCAAGGAGAATCGTGTGCACAGCCGGCCAGGAATGCGGTAAGCAATGCAACGGATATTAATCTTTTCATGGTGTTACCTCAAAAATAAGCGTTTCGCTAATTGAGCAAAGACAAACGCTAAGCCATCTGCGAACTCGGCGATTATTTTACCACTTCTTAAAAAAATACTGACATGAGGAATAATCTCAATTCATGTGGATTGTAAAAATAATGGATAAAAAGAAAGGTGACTGGCGAGTTTTTCAGGAAGGGTTTATTAGAAATAAATGGCTATCTTATTAATAAATAAAGAGGGGCATCTTGGGTGAAAAAGGCGTCCGAAGACGCCTTTATTTTACAAATTAAACGTTGCGCCGACTAAAACGCCGTCTGACGACAACGAAGAAGACGGGGACGAAGAAGATTGCCAACAATGTCGCGGTCAGCATGCCTCCCATTACGCCTGTACCAACCGCATTCTGTGCCCCGCTACCCGCTCCGTGGCTGATAACCAGAGGCATAACCCCCAGAATAAACGCCAGGGATGTCATCAGGATTGGACGAAGACGCATGCGTGACGCCTCCAGTGTGGCTTCAATCAACCCTTTACCTTCTTTATCCATCAGGTCTTTGGCAAACTCCACGATAAGGATAGCGTTTTTGGCGGAAAGACCGATGGTAGTCAGCAGACCTACCTGGAAGTAAACGTCGTTATTCAGACCGCGTATGGACGCCGCCAGAAGCGCACCGACCACGCCGAGCGGTACAACCAACATGACTGAAAATGGAATAGACCAGCTCTCATACAATGCGGCGAGACACAGGAAGACGACGATTAACGAAATAGCGTATAACGCAGGTGCCTGATTGCCGGAGAGCCGTTCCTGATATGACATCCCCGTCCAGTCATAGCCGATACCGGTTGGCAGCTGTGCTGCCAGGTTTTCCATGAGCGCCATGGCTTCACCGGTGCTTCGACCCGGCGCGGCCTCTCCCAGTATTTCCATTGATGGCATACCGTTGTAACGCTCCAGGCGGGGTGAACCATAAATCCAATGCGACGAACTGAACGCAGAGAATGGCACCATTTCACCATTCCCACTACGTACGTAGAGATTGTTGATGTCGTTGGGTAACATACGGAACGGCGCGTCAGCCTGAACGTATACCTTTTTCACTCGGCCATGATCGATAAAATCGTTCACATAGGTGCCACCAAGGGCCGTGGAAATCGTTTGGTTTATATCCGACAGACTTACGCCTAACGCCTGGGCTTTTTCCTGATCAATATCCAGCTTAAATTGCGGGGTATCTTCCAGACCGTTAGGGCGCACGCGCACCAGCAAATCTGGATGTTCTCTCACCATACCCAGCAACTGGTTCCGGGCTTTCGTCAGTTCTGTATGACCGAGGTTAGCCTGATCAATTAACTGAAAATCAAAGCCGGTCGCGGTACCCAGTTCAAGAATGGCAGGCATGTTGAACGGGAACACCAGTCCATCTTTAATCTGGCTGAACGCCCTGGTCGCACGTTCGACGATAGCCGTCACGCCGTTTTCATCGCCCGAACGCTCTTCCCATGGTTTGAGGCTAATAAAGACGATACCGGAGTTCTGTCCCTGGCCGCTAAAGCTGAAGCCATTAACGGTGAACACCGATTTTACGTTCGCTTTTTCCTGGTTGAGGTAGTAATTCTGAATCTGATCCAGCACCTGCTGTGTGCGCGTCTGTGTCGCACCGGCAGGAAGTTGCACCATTGTCATAAAGACCCCCTGATCCTCATCGGGCAAGAAGGAGGTAGGGAGGCGTAAAAACAGAACTGCCATTCCGCCGACGATAAGAACATATAGCAACAAGTAGCGTCCGGTTTTGCGCAGAATACCGCTGATACTATTGCTGTAATGCCCGACGCTTTTATCGAACAGGGCGTTAAACCATCCGAAAAAACCGCCTTTCTTTTCAACATGTCCGGCGGAAACGGGTTTTAGCAGCGTTGCGCAAAGCGCTGGCGTAAGAATCAGGGCGACCAGAACAGAAAGCGCCATCGCTGAAACAATGGTCAGAGAGAACTGGCGGTAAATGGCGCCGGTCGAGCCGCCAAAGAACGCCATGGGGATAAATACCGCCGAGAGCACCATCGCGATCCCGACCAGCGCGCCCTGGATCTGGACCATGGATTTCTGCGTCGCCTCTTTGGGCGGCAGTTTCTCTTCCGCCATGACGCGTTCGACGTTTTCTACTACCACGATAGCGTCATCGACCAGCAGGCCGATGGCCAGCACCATTCCGAACATCGTTAGCGTGTTGATGGAGAATCCAAATGCGGCGAGGATCGCGAATGTTCCCAACAGCACGACAGGCACTGCGATAGTTGGAATCAGCGTGGCGCGCAGATTTTGCAGGAACAGGTACATCACCAGGAACACAAGGATGATGGCTTCAAACAGCGTTTTCACCACCTCGTTAATCGAGATTTTTACAAATGGTGTAGTGTCATAGGGGTAAACCACTTGCAAACCTTGCGGGAAGAAAGGTTGTAACTCAGCCAGCTTTGCTTTGACGCCTGCGGCAGTATCCAGCGCGTTTGCACCGGTCGCCAGCTTAATGCCCAGGCCTGTTGCAGGCTGACCATTAATTTTCGTCACCATGTTATAGTTTTCGCCGCCGAGTTCGATGCGGGCTACATCTCTGAGGTGAACCATTGAGCCATCCTGGCCCACCTTCAGCGTTATGCGACCAAACTCTTCCGGCGTTTTCAGGCGTGTCTGAGCGATAATGGAGGCATTAAGTTGTTGACCCTGGACGGATGGCGCGCCTCCCAGTTGTCCTGCGGCAATCTGATTATTTTGCGTTCTCAGTTGATTGATAACGTCCAGCGGAGTCAACTGATATTTGTTCATTGCGTTGCTGTCGAGCCAGATGCGCATTGCGTACTGTGCACCAAACATCTGGACATCGCCGACACCAGCTGTTCGGCTTATTGCGTCTTTAACGTTAGACGCCACATAGTCGGAAATATCATCCTGCGTCAGATTGTTATTATCGGAGACAAAACCCGCCACCATCAGGAAACCGCTACTGGATTTCTCGACGCTGATCCCCTGCTGCTGTACTTCCTGTGGCAGTAAGGGCATCGCTAACTGTAATTTGTTTTGCACCTGGACCTGTGCGATATCCGGGTCAGTACCCGACTCGAAAGTCAGAGTAATGGTGACGCTCCCGGAGGAATCGCTGGTGGAGGACATATACATCAGGTTATCGATACCGTTCATATTCTGTTCGATAACCTGCGTAACCGTGTCTTGTACTGTCTGCGCATCCGCACCTGGGTAGGTGGCAGAAATAGCGACCGCAGGAGGTGCAATGGTCGGATACTGTGCAACGGGCAGTTGCATGATTGCCAGAGCCCCTGCCATCATCAGAATGATGGCCAGAACCCAGGCAAAAATAGGGCGATTGATAAAAAAGTTAGCCATGTCCGGTTACCTTATTGCGCAGTTTTTGCGGCTGGAGTTTCGGTATCGGTGGTTGTTTTAACCTTTACGCCGGGACGCGCTTTCTGCAATCCGCTGACGATAACCTTATCGCCAGGCTGTAAGCCCTCGCTGATTAACCACTTATCACCTATCGCCTGTGTAGCAACGACGGTGCGAGCCTCGACCTGACTCTTGTCATTGACAACCATCACCGTTGCATCGCCGCGTGGCGTACGTGTTACCCCTTGTTGGGGAACGAGAATGGCATTCGGCTGGACGCCTTCATCAATACGAGCACGCACAAACATGCCCGGCAGCAGCGTGTGCTGTGGGTTAGGGAATACGGCCCTGAGGGTGATGGATCCGGTACTTTCATCAACGGTGACATCAGAGAACTGCAACGCACCTTTCAGCGGGTACGACTGACCATTTTCCATCACCAGTTCGACGGTACTGCTGGCGCTGTCTTTATGCAGGCTCCCTTGCTCAACGGACTGTTTAAGGCGCATAAAGTCATTACTGGACTGTGTTACGTCGACGTAAATAGGATCAAGTTGTTGCACGGTAGCAAGTTCAGTTGCCTGGCCATTCGTGACTAATGCGCCTTCGGTGACGTTAGATTTACCGATACGTCCGCTAATGGGCGATGTCACTTTGGTGTAGGCCAGGTTGATACGAGCGCTTTCGACCGCCGCTTTTGCCGCGATAACGGAGGCATCGGCCTGGCGAGCATCAGCAATGGCCTGATCGTACTCTTGCTGGCTGATGTACTTAGTGCCAACCAGTGGGACATAACGTTTTACCGTTAAATGTGCGATAGCTGCCGCCGCTTCGCTCTTTGCCAGTTCGCCTTTGGCGCTGTCGTAGTCAGCCTGGTATGTCGCAGGATCGATCTGATAAAGCGACTGACCGGCTTCAACATCGCTTCCCTCGGTAAAATTCCGTTTAAGTACGATCCCGCTGACCTGAGGACGGACTTCAGCAATACGAAATGCTGTTGTGCGCCCTGGTAATTCGGTCGTCACGGCTAAAGGCGCCTTTTCGACGACATGGACAGTCACCTGCGGCTCTGCGGGGTGAGCTTGTGTTTCTCCCTGATCGTTACAACCGGCGAGTAATACAGCGGACATGATGATGAATGAGGGCAGGAGTGAAAACCTGGCATTTTTCGTCATTTCTATTCCTTAAAAAACCGAACGCTCGTTATTAACCGGGTAACGCAGAGGCGATAACGCGCACAAGTAAAAATAATGGTTGGCTATCCTACAAATTATTAGCTTGCGATGTAAGCAATACTTATTTATGGGCGCGATACACGGCACGTAAAAACAAAAAAGGATTAATCTTCGGTTGTTTCATTATGGTTTTAATAGTAATGCAATGATGCGCATAAACACATATTGAAATAAGTATTTGGTTGGTGAATATATTGGTGGTTGTTATTTGTTTTGTTTATTCGTGTGCAATATCCATAATTAACTGTTTTAGAACTCGTCTAAATAAACGCTAAGTGATACATTTGTTCCGTTTAGCAAATATTACATAAGAAAGTTAATCATTCTCTACCTTACCTCAGACAGTCGAAACCATGGCCAGAAAAACGAAAGCTGATGCCCTCAAAACACGACAGCACCTGATAGAAACAGCGATTATGCAGTTTGCCGTGCGTGGTGTTAGCAATACGACGTTAAACGACATTGCGGATGCCGCCAGCGTGACGCGGGGGGCGCTCTATTGGCATTTTGAAAATAAGACGCAATTGTTCAATGCGCTATGGTTACAACAACCTCCATTACGCGATCTTATTCAGGATAAGCTTATTGGTCGTTGGGGTGATAATCCTTTACAGCGACTGCGTGAAAAGTTTGTGGTGGGATTGCAATATATTGCACAGAATCCTCGCCAGCAGGCATTAATGCAAATTTTATATCATAAATGTGAATTTCATAACGATATGATATCAGAACAGACCATTCGCGATAAAATAGGTCTCAGTCATCAAAGCATTCGTGATTCACTGCAAAAGTGCGTGGATGAAAATCTGATTGCTACCAGTCTGGATTTAGATGTCATCATCATTATTCTGCACGGTAGCTTTAGCGGGATAATAAAAAACTGGTTAATGAATCCAGTGAGTTATGATTTGTATGGGCAAGCGCCAGTATTAGTTGATAACGTATTAAAAATGTTAAGCCCAGACGGCTGTGTAATGCAATTAATGCAGAGTGAAAATCAGCCAGGGTAGTTTTAGCCGCCAGGGCCTGACGGCTGTCGACGTATTTTTCGTCGTGCTATTCGAGGTCGACGCAGTTGACCAGCTTGAGGGGGTTCACAGAATTCATATTCCGGCACTTATCGTGCTCCGTTGTCATCAGCTCTATCCACTGAATGAGCAGCGCATCAAAGAGAAAAACGAAGACCGCAAAAACAACCAGCCACCAATACTTGCGAATCATTACCAAACCCTATGTATTCATGCCCAAGCGTGCAGGGAATATACACGAAATCTGCAAGCTGAAAAGCAGACTTACAATGCCTTTACTTTGCTGAAAGATCGCCGCTCTTTGCTGTTAATCGACTCTTTTTAGACAGATTTTTTGTCTTCCGCTTTTTCACCTTTGCAAGTTCATTCTCTGAAAAATGCGAACCAATGCTCATTCTTCTGAGCCCCATTTTTACGTACTCGGCATTGATTTCAATCCCGACAAACTTGCGACCTAATTCCACGGCAGTGGCACCGGTAGTGAAGCTACCGGCAAACGGATCCAGCACGCTGTCATCTGGACTGGAGGACGCCAGAATGATGCGTTCAAGGAGGGCTTTGGGTTTTTGAGTCGGGTGATTTTCGTATTCGTCCATCAGATAACGAACGCGTGGAAACTCCCAGACATTGCCCGGTACTTTTTTCTGGTTGTAAGGTTGGGGCGGGTTCTTTCTGTAGTCTATCAGTGCACGTTTAGCGCCCGTTTTGGCTTCAACCAAAATATCATCACGATTAAACGTGTAGTTTTTCTGATCTTTTACCATCATCAGAAGCGGTTCATACATCGAACCAAAGTAATTTTTGGCCTGCACCCCGGAGCTATCGTATGACCACACGATACGGCTCTTGATGGTAAAGAGCTGGCGGCATTTGAGATCGATGTACGGCATGTTCTCCGTACTGTTCATGATGTACATGGTGCCGTGTGGTTTGAGAATGCGATGGCACTCGTCAATGCACTCAAACAGCCATGCCAAAAATGCCTCTTCGTCCCAGGATTCCACCATCCCGTCAAAGTCTTTACCGATGTTATAAGGTGGGTCGGCGAAAATGAGATCGACGCTTTCTGACGACAGCTTTTTCAGTTCGGTCAGAGCATCACCCAGGATTATCTTTTTAGATTCATCGCCAAAATAGACAGGTTCACATCTTGCGTTCATCGCCAAAGCCTCCCGTGTGACGTTAATAAAAAAGGCGCTTCCCCATGCCGAGTAGCGCCTTTTAAAACAAACATTTCGCTGATTAGTATCAGTTCATGCCGTATTTTTTCAGTTTTTTACGCAGCGTACCACGGTTGATGCCCATCATCAGGGCAGCACGGGTCTGGTTACCGCGGGTGTATTGCATCACCATGTCCAACAGGGGCTGTTCTACTTCAGCCAGTACCAGCTCATAGAGATCGTTAACATCCTGACCATTCAATTGAGCAAAATAGTTCTTCAGTGCCTGTTTAACCGAGTCACGCAGGGGCTTTTGAGTTACCTGATCCTGAGAGTTAACGGTAGAAACGGTCAGTACGTCAGAATTTACGCGTTGTTCGAACATAGTTCTGTCAGCTCTTTATTTCTGTTTACGCAAAATTTTCGAAGTATGCCTCCAACGCCGCCAGCTGTTCGCTGGAATCTTCAATGGCGTTGAATGTGCGCCGAAACTGGTCATCCGGAGCGTGTTCCTGGAGATACCAGGATACGTGTTTACGCGCAATTCGGTACCCTTTTGCCTGACCATAAAAGTCGTGCAGTTCCCGAACGTGCGCACAAAGCAAGCGCTTCACCTCTGCCAGAGGCAGCGGGGGCAGCAGCTCCCCAGTGTCCAGATAATGCTGGATTTCCCGAAAGATCCAGGGTCTTCCCTGAGCTGCACGTCCTATCATCAGGGCATCCGCCCCCGTATAGTCGAGTACAGCTCTGGCTTTATGCGGGTCAGTAATGTCGCCATTCGCGATAATCGGAATGGAAACTTTCTGCTTAACTGCCCGAATACTGTCGTACTCAGCATCTCCATTGAACAAACAGGCGCGGGTGCGTCCATGAATGGTCAGAGCCTGAATGCCACAGTCTTCAGCCAGTTGGGCAATCTCTACGCAGTTACGGTGTTCCGGAGCCCAGCCGGTGCGAATCTTGAGTGTGACAGGAACGTCCACTGCATTGACGACCTCGGTTAGTATTGATTTCACTAGATCCGGGTACTGCAAGAGGGCTGAACCTGCGAGCTTGCGATTCACTTTTTTAGCCGGACACCCCATATTGATATCAATAATCTGGGCGCCGCTTTCCACGTTAATACGTGCGGCATCGGCCATCTCAACAGGGTCGCTACCGGCAATTTGCACCGTGCGAATTCCTGGCTCATCAACGTGCACCATCCGTAAACGAGACTTGTCACTTTCCCAAACCTGCGGGTTAGAAGACATCATCTCGGATACCGTCAATCCTGCTCCCATCTCATAGCACAGCGTCCTGAATGGTCTGTCAGTGATGCCAGCCATAGGTGCTGCGATCAGGCGATTTCTGAGCTGGTATTGTCCGATGCGCATGAGTTAAGAAATGACCATACTGTGACTGCAAGGCGGCGTATATTACGCATTTTTCGCACGAGATGAAAGGCCAAACTTTGACCAATCCACTGAGGTGGATCAATGAATTGCTGGTTAAGTACACAGTTTCAAATTAAAATCTTTAATAATCAGTTTGATACGTGGTTGTGCTAATTTTTCATCCGTTTATAAATTCCGAAAACTTCTCTTTTTTTATTACGGCCAGCCTCAGGTTATCAGGATAAAAAGCTGTTTTTGTGAGCAAATAGTGGCTTTGTAATGCGATCTCGCTCTCATTTCCGCAAATCCTTTTGCGAAAAAAAGAGCGATTATTGCGTTACCAACGGTAACGAGAGGGGATTATTTTTTCTGACCGGTAATGCGGCACCACTCTTCTTTCTCGATAACCGGATCGAGCGTAAAGAGTTCGGCATAGGCCTCACAGACGCTTTCCGCCTGGCTGGCAAGAATGCCAGAAAGCCCCAGTAAACCGCCCTCAACGGGCAGTACGCTGATTAACGGTGCCAGTTCACGTAATGGGCCTGCGAGGATGTTTGCGACCACCACGTCGGCTTTCATCGCCTCTGGCTGGTCTTTCGGCAGATAAAGCTCCAGACGCTCAGAAACGCCATTACGCTGGGCGTTATCACGGCTGGCCTGAATTGCTTGCGGATCGATGTCTACGCCGATGGCTTTTGCCGCACCCAGCTTCAGTGCCGCAATGGCAAGAATGCCGGAGCCGCAGCCGAAGTCGATAACCGTTTTGCCGTTAAGATCGAGACCGTCCAGCCATTGCAGGCATAGGGAGGTGGTGGGGTGAGTGCCGGTACCAAACGCCAGACCTGGGTCCAGCATCACGTTGACGGCATTCTCATCCGGGACATCGCGCCAGCTTGGGCAAATCCACAAACGTTCACCAAAGCGCATCGGGTGGAAGTTATCCATCCATTCGCGTTCCCAGTCTTTGTCTTCGAGCTGTTCGATTTTATGCGCGAAGCCTGCACCCAGCAGCGGATGCTGCTCCAGGATGGCAACCACTTCTTTCATGTCGGTTTCTGCATCGAACAAGCCGATAACGTCGGTATCTCCCCACAGGCGAGTCTCGCCCGGCAGAGGCTCAAATACCGGCGTATCATGCGTGTCCTGGAAAGTAATGGAAACGGAGCCCGCTTCCATCAGCGCATCGCTCAACTCTTCAGCGTTGGCACCGGTCGTGTTCAGTTTCAGTTGGATCCATGGCATGGCAAAACTCTTTTATTTATCAGTAGTCAATATGGCGGCTTGCGGGACGGCAGAACCGAAACGGTTGCCGATCAGGAAAGCCAGCAAGCTTATCAGTAACGAGGGCACAATCGGGTGGAAACCCAGGTACTGAATGTTAAATGTAGCGAGTACGGCATAAAGAACGCCGCCGATAATCATCGCGCTCAAAGCGCCCGCCGCGTTTGCCCGCTCCCAGTACAGGCCCAGTACCAGCGGCCACAGGAAGACAGCTTCCAGCCCGCCAAATGCCAGCAGGTTAAGCCAGATAATCATCTCTGGCGGTTTCCAGGCAGCCAGTAGCAGTAACGCGCCGAGCAACAGGGTAATCACTGCCGACATGCGCTTCAGCCGGGTTTCGTTTTTCAGCTGTTCCGGACGCAGGTTCAGGTACAGATCCTTAATGATCGTAGCGGAACTTTGCAGCAATTGGGCATTGATCGTCGACATGATCGCGGCCATGGGGGCCGCGAGGAAGATCCCAGCAGCTACCGGCGGCAACACTTTGACCATTAGCGTAGGGATAACCAGATCCGGCACTGTCAGATCAGGGATCACCGCACGCCCCAACGCACCCGCCAGATGCATACCAAACATCAGGATCGCCACTACGATGGTGCCGATGATAATGCCGCGGTGTACAGCTTTGCTGTCTTTATAAGAGATGCAGCGTACTGCTGTATGCGGCAGCCCAATTACGCCAAAGCACACCAGTACCCAGAATGAGGTCATGAACGTGGGTGACAGAATGTCATCCGCGCCTTGCGGCGAGACCAGTTTAGGGTCGATAGTTTGCAGGGTTACCACCGCATTGCTGAGGCCACCGGCAGCATGAACGACGCCGACCAGCAGAACAATAGTACCAATCAGCATCACCATACCCTGCATGGTGTCGTTCAGTACGCTGGCGCGAAAACCGCCGAACGCCGTATACAATGCGATACTGACGCCAAAAATAAGCAAACCGGTTTCGTAAGGTATACCCGCAGCGGTTTCAAGCAAACGTGCGCCGCCAATAAACTGTACGGTCATTGCTCCGACAAACGCGACCAGCAGGCTAAGGCTTGCCAGCCACACAAGCAGGCGACTCTGGTAGCGGGCAAACAGCATATCGTTGAGGGTAACGGCATTATAACGGCGCGCCAGAATCGCGAATTTCTTACCAAGAATCCCCAGAGAAAGCCAAACGGCGGGCAACTGGATCATCGCCAGCAGCACCCATCCCAGCCCGTATTTGTAAGCGGCGCCAGGACCGCCAATAAACGAGCTGGCGCTAATGTAGGTTGCCGTTAGCGTCATGGCTAATACGACCCCGCCCATCGAGCGGCTGCCGAGGAAATATTCATTCAGGAAAGTGCCGGTCGATCTCTTACGCATGGCGTAAACGGAAAGACCGAAGACCACCAACAGATAGGCGACCAGCGGCAAAATAACTTCAAGCTGCATCGTCATCCTCCAACGGAATGTCGCGATAGATAAACTTCACCATCGCCCAGCACAGCACGATGAAAACCAGCGGCGTTAGCAGGCAGGCCATTTCGAACCAGTGTGGTAAGCCGGTAAAACCGAGCGTGGAATCTGGTAAGTAAGCGGCCACTAACCATGTGGCAAGATATAAAAGGGTCAGCCACAGCGCCCAGCGCGCCTCTTTATGGGCCTGAACAAAACGAGCGTCCATTTTTTGTCCCTTGTGGATAAAGAAAGCGGGGATTGTACCTTATGGCACGTGCGGGAGGGGAGAAAAACAAAAGGCCGGAATTTCCGGCCTTTTCAGTTAACGCACGCTTACTTTTCCTGAAGTCCGAGTTTTTTCTCCAGATAGTGGATATTGGTTCCACCGTGCTGGAAATGCTCGTCATTCATGATGCGGATCTGCAGATCAACGTTGGTTTTGATACCGTCGATGATCAGTTCCTGCAATGCGTTTTTCATACGGGCGATCGCTACGTCGCGGTTTTCGCCATAGCAGATCAGCTTACCGATCATTGAGTCATAGTACGGAGGTACGGTGTAGCCTGCGTAAATATGAGACTCCCAGCGCACACCAAAGCCACCCGGCGCGTGGAAACGCGTGATTTTACCCGGGCTTGGCAGGAAGGTGTTCGGGTCTTCGGCGTTGATACGGCATTCTACCGCATGGCCTTTAACCACAACTTCATCCTGCTTGATGGACAGCGGTTGTCCCGCAGCGATGCGCAGCTGCTCTTTGATCAGGTCAACGCCGGTGATCATTTCGGTTACCGGGTGTTCAACCTGAATACGGGTGTTCATTTCAATGAAGTAGAACTCGCCGTTTTCGAACAGGAACTCGAAAGTACCTGCCCCGCGATAGCCGATATCAACGCACGCTTTGGCGCAACGCTCGCCGATGTAGCGACGCAGTTCCGGAGTAATGCCCGGTGCTGGTGCTTCTTCGACGACTTTTTGGTGACGACGTTGCATGGAGCAGTCACGTTCTGCCAGATAAATCGCGTTACCCTGACCGTCCGCCAGCACCTGAATTTCGATGTGGCGTGGGTTTTCCAGGTACTTCTCCATGTAAACCATGTCGTTGTTGAAAGCCGCTTTCGCTTCCGCTTTGGTCATGGAGATGGATTGTGCCAGTTCGGCATCGCTGCGCACGACGCGCATACCGCGACCGCCGCCGCCGCCGGAGGCTTTGATAATAACTGGATAACCGATGCGCTTCGCATGAGCGCGGTTAGCGTCCATGTCGTCGCCCAGCGGGCCGTCAGAGCCTGGGACTGTCGGTACGCCAGCTTTCTTCATCGCGGTAATTGCGGACACTTTGTCGCCCATCAGGCGGATGGTGTCGGCTTTCGGGCCGATGAAGATAAAGCCGGAACGTTCTACCTGTTCAGCAAAGTTGGCATTCTCAGAGAGGAAGCCATAGCCCGGGTGAATTGCCACTGCGCCGGTGATTTCAGCAGCGCTAATGATAGCCGGGATGTTCAGATAGCTTTTTACGGACGGAGCCGGGCCAATACAGACCGTCTCATCCGCCAGCAATACGTGTTTTAAATCGCGATCCGCGCTTGAATGCACAGCGACAGTCTTGATGCCCAGCTCTTTACAGGCACGCAGAATACGCAGGGCGATCTCACCGCGGTTGGCGATAACAATTTTATCCAACATGTTCGCCTCGTTATTCGATGACGACCAGCGGCTCGTCAAATTCTACCGGTTGACCGCTTTCTACCAGAATCGCTTTCACTACGCCGGATTTGTCGGCTTCGATCTGGTTCATCATTTTCATGGCTTCAACGATGCACAGGGTATCGCCCGCATTCACTTTCTGGCCGATTTCGATGAACGCTTTCGCATCTGGGCTCGGGGTGCGGTAGAACGTACCAACCATTGGGGAGCGTACGATGTGACCACTGATTTCCGCTGCTGCCGGAGCTTCCATACTTGGAGAGGCAGTTTGTGCGACAGCGTTAGACAAAGCTGGCTGCTGCATCACTGGTGCAGCATAAGCCTGTTGCATCATTGGAAAACTTGCAGCTGGCGCCGCACGGCTGATGCGTACAGACTCTTCGCCTTCAGAAATTTCCAGTTCGGAGATGCCTGATTCTTCAACCAGCTCGATCAGTTTTTTAATCTTACGAATATCCATGAGTGGGTTCCGTACTCTTTGTTTAGTGAGATTGTGACAAGCGTTTTACCGCCGTCTGTATAGCATTTTTATAACAGTGAGTGACAAGATGCCACGCATCTCAGGCATTGCACTGGGTGCGGTTGCCATTAAGTGAGATTGCCAGACTTGTTAGTCATTGTGCGGCTATCTTCTGCCATTTTCGGGTAAAAGACAAAATATACCTTCAACATGCGAATGTCACCCTTTCAGCGCTCTAAAAACGCTACCGGGGATAGCAAAGTCGCACATTATAACTATTTCGTAGCAATTGGCAGCTAAATACTGGTCTTATCAGGGAAGATAATCAACCGTTAACATGTAAAGAAAATCGGATCGTCCACATTTTGTAACGCACTGCACATAACGTGAAACTACCGCCACCACTGGCGAAACTTCTTGTAACGGCAGGCTAACAACACCACAGCGAGTGCTGTATAAATAATCGGTTGAGGGGAGATAATTTTTACCGACCACAGATAATGTATGGGTGCCAGGATCGCCACAAGATAGACGAAGTTGTGCAAATACTGCCAATTTTTGCCCAGTTTTCGCTGAGCCGACTGGGTGGAGGTTAACGTGAGGGCGAATAATATGCCCCAACTGGCAATGCCCAGCATCAAATAAGGTCGCGTGATTAATTCCCGTCCTAACAGCGCCAGATTATGAATGCCCAGTTCCAGGAGTGCGTAGCTGGTTAAATGCAACGTTGCCCAGGCGAAACACCATAGCCCTAACAGGCGCCGTGTGCGTATCAATAATGGCTGTTTAGCGTAGCGCGCGAGGGGAGAGACCAGCAAGGTCGCCAGCAAGAATTTCAGAGCTGTCCTACCGGTAAAGTGCTGGATATCTTTGACCGGGTCTGCGCTCAGACCACCGTGATTCACCGCCCAAAATAGCCAGACAAACGGTAAAAAGCCGGCAAGATGCAGGCAAACTTTCAGTCCGGTAATGTGCTTTGCAGTCAGGCGCACTTAAAAATTCTCCTGCAGGTTAAGACCACGGTACAGCGAAGCGACCTCGTCGGCGTAACCGTTAAACAGCAGCGTGGGTTGGCGCTGAACGTCCAGAATACCGCCTGCGCCAATAAAACGCTCAGTGGCCTGGGACCAGCGCGGGTGATCGACATGCGGATTCACGTTGGCATAAAATCCATATTCATTGGGGGCGGCCAGATTCCAGGTTGTCGGGGGGCGTTCGCGGGTTAGTTTAATACTCACGATCGACTTAATGCCTTTAAATCCGTATTTCCACGGCACAATTAAGCGAATGGGCGCGCCATTTTGTGGGGGAAGAGCTTTTCCATAAACTCCCACGGTAAGCAGAGTGAGTGGATGCATAGCTTCATCCAGACGCAGTCCTTCAACATAGGGATACTTCAGCCCGCCGCCAATAAAGCGATCTTTTTGTCCAGGCATCTCATCCGGTGCGTAGATCGTTTCGAAGGCGACATATTTTGCGTTGCTGGTGGGTTCAACCTGCGCCAGCAGTTTATGTAACGGAAAACCAATCCATGGCACGACCATTGACCAGGCTTCCACACAGCGCATCCGGTAAATCCGTTCTTCCAGTGGGAAACGGGCGGTCAGCGCATCGTGATCGAGGGTGAGTGGTTTTGCCACCTCACCACTGATTTTTAACGTCCACGGATCGGTTTTCAGACTGCCAGCATTGGCTGCCGGATCCGCTTTATCGAGACCGAACTCATAGAAGTTGTTGTAGCCAGAAACTTTATCCGCCGGCGTTAAAGGAAGCGAATTTTGCCAGGCGGCGGGTTTACTGAAATCAAGCGGCTTACCCGCGGGCGCGGGCGGGCGGTCATTCCCCTTAAACCAGCTAAGAAGGTCAGCCTGTGCAGAGAGGGGGAAAGACAACGCGGCGGCGCTGAACCCTAATGCTTTCAGTACCTGGCGGCGTTGCATAAAAAAAGCCGACTCGTCAGTGACGTCGGCTTCTGTAAATGGACGTAATTTCTTCATAACAGACTCCCGGCTTACGCGTCATAACTGACAGGGGACGCGTAGTTAATATGGCAGGGAGTCTGTAGATATGCCGCGAAATTTCGTTAATTAAGTGTAAATTTCTGCGCCAGAGCTTGTTACTTCACCTTCACCAGCGTACGACCTTGCACCTGGTTATTGATGATGGCATCGGCAAACTTCGGCGCATCCGCCAGCGTAATCTCCGTGGCGGCCTGAGCATAGAAAGATTCCGGTAGATCCTTAACCAGACGCGCCCAGGCTTCTGCCCGGCGTGCCGGCGGGGTCATCACCGAGTCCACCCCTTGCAAACGAACGTTACGCAGAATAAATGGCATCACCGTCGTCGGCAGAGCGAAACCGCCAGCCAGACCGCAGGCGGCAACGCAGCCACCGTAGTTCATCTGTGCCAGGACTTTTGCCAGAACTTTGTCGCCAACGGTATCAACCGCACCAGCCCACAGCTGTTTTTCCAACGGGCGAGATTCAGCAAATTCATCGCGGCTAAGGATACGGTTAGCGCCCAGGCTCTTCAGGTAGTCGTGAGTGCTTTCGCGACCCGAAACCGCCGCAACCTGATAACCCAGCTTATGCAGTAATGCCACGGCCGTGCTGCCCACGCCGCCGCTGGCGCCGGTGACGACAATCTCACCGTCTTGCGGGCGAATACCTGCATCTTCAAGCGCCATGACGCACAGCATGGCGGTAAAGCCAGCGGTCCCGATGACCATGGCTTTCCGTCCGTCCAGCCCTTGTGGCAGCGCAACCAGCCAGTCGCCTTTCACGCGTGCGCGTTCGGCCAGTCCACCCCAATGATTTTCACCCACGCCCCAGCCGGTCAGTAAAACTTCCTGACCTGCATGAAAACGGGGATCTTCGCTTGCGCGCACGGTACCGGCGAAATCGATACCAGGAATCATCGGAAAATTGCGAATGATTTTACCCTTGCCGGTGATAGCCAGGGCGTCTTTATAGTTCAGGCTTGACCAGTGGACATCCACCGTCACATCGCCTTCCGGTAGCTGATTTTCGTCGAGGGGTTGAACGGATGCGAGGGTTTTTCCGTCCTGCTGTTCTAAGATCAAAGCCTGCATAACCTGTCCTCAATTCGTATAGTGGATTGGAAAATTATTAATGAAGACTATACTCGCTAATCAAAACATGATGCCGATTCCGCGCAATAAATTGCCAGATATACCTAATTTGGTAGTATGCCCACACTGTTTGTATAAATGGACGGATTTTGCGTTCAGTTTTGCATTTTCGCGCCGCTTTATCACTTTCATGCCTGTTTCATAACTGTCGGAGTTAACACAAGGATGCGATTAACGACGAAATTTTCAGCTTTTGTGACGCTGCTTACAGGGTTAACGATCTTCGTAACTCTGATCGGCTGCTCGCTGAGTTTCTATAACGCGATTCAATATAAGTTCACCACCCGTGTTCAGGCGGTGGCGACGGCGATTGATACGCACCTTGTCTCCCGCGATGTCGTTGCGCTAACCCCGCAAATCGATGAACTGATGGTTTCGGTTGATATCGTGCGCGTCGAACTGCTTCAGGGCGAACGCGTGGTGTATGACCACTCCCGAACCAGCAGCTACCGCCCGGCGGGGACGAACAATCTGTATCGTGATGTCACCGTCCCGTTGGTCAAACACCCGGGCATGTCGCTGCGTCTGGTTTATCAGGATCCCATGGGCAACTATTTCCATTCGCTGATGACTACCGCGCCGCTCACGTTGGCGATTGCTTTCATTATATTGATGCTCTTTTTGTCTGTGCGCTGGCTTCAGCGTCAGCTTTCAGGTCAAGAGTTGCTGGAGATTCGTTCAACGCGCATTCTTAACGGCGAACGTGGACCGAACGTACGGGGGACTGTTTATGAATGGCCTGCGCGTACCAGTAGCGCGCTCGATATGCTGCTGACCGAAATTCAAAGTGCCCGCGAGCAACGTAGCCGACTGGATACGCTGATTCGTTCCTATGTGGCGCAGGATACAAAAACCGGGCTAAGCAACCGCCTGTTCTTTGATAACCAACTGGCAACGCTGCTGGAAGATCAGGAAAAAGTGGGATCGCATGGCGTCGTGATGATGGTACGCCTGCCGGACTTTACGCTGCTGCGCGATAGCTGGGGAATTACCCTTGCGGAAGAACAAATTTCAACGCTAATCAATTTGTTGTCGACTTTTATGACGCGCTATCCGGGCGCGTTGCTGGCGCGCTACCACCGTAGCGATTTTGCCATCCTGTTGCCACACCGCACGCTGAAAGAGGCGGAAAGTATTGCCGGGCAATTATTAAAAGCGGTAGATGCGCTTCCGGCTAATAAAATGATCGACCGTGCCGATATGGTTCATATTGGCATTTGTGTTTGCCGCAGCGGTCAGTCGACGGAACAAGTGATGGATCACGCCGAAGCCGCCACGCGGAACTCGGTATTGCAGGGTGGGAACAGCTGGTCGGTCTATGATGACTCACTACCGGAAAAAGGTCGGGGTAACGTACGCTGGCGAACGCTGATCGAACAGATGCTCAGCCGGGGTGGACCAAGAATTTATCAAAAGCCTGCGGTAACCCGTGAAGGACGGGTGCACCACCGGGAGCTGATGTGCCGTATTTTTGATGGCAGCGAAGAGGTTATTTCGGCGGAATATATGCCGATGGTCCTGCAGTTTGGCCTGGCAGAAGAATATGACCGCCTGCAAATCAGCCGTCTGATCTTACTGTTGGGCTATTGGCCGCAGGAAAACCTGGCGATGCAGACAACGGTTGAATCGCTAATTCGCCCACGTTTTCAGCGCTGGCTACGTGATACGCTGATGCAGTGCGAAAAATCATTACGCAAACGCATAATTATTGAACTTGCTGAGGCAGATGTCTGTCAACATATCAGCCGGTTACAGCCCGTCATCAGATTGATGAATGCGCTGGGTGTGCGAATTGCCGTTACGCAGGCGGGTTTAACGCTGGTGAGCACCAGTTGGATCAAAGAGCTTAACGTTGAGTTATTGAAGCTGCATCCAAGCCTGGTGAGGAATATTGATAAGCGAACCGAAAACCAGCTCCTGGTGCAAAGCCTGGTGGAGGCTTGTTCTGGAACACCAACGCAGGTTTACGCCACGGGCGTTCGTTCGCGTAGCGAGTGGCATACGCTGACGGAACGCGGAGTTGCGGGTGGGCAAGGGGATTTTTTTGCCGCATCACAGCCACTTGACACTAACGTGAAAAAATATTCGCAAAGATACTCGGTTTAACCTGCCGTTTAATTCGTTTTCACGTAGAATAACGCGCGCTGTGCCTTCTGGGGGTGTGCTTGTCTGCTCGCCAGGTTGTAACAGCAAACATGCAGGTGAATGACCTTTGACAGGTTGCAAACAAAAGCGAGGAGTGCTGCTGATTTATTCAGCCCTGATGGACTCAGGCCGATTTTGTAACAAAGGAAACGAACTGCACTAATTTTCACCGTAGCAGATGATTTTTGCGCCTTGTCGCTGCTGCGTGTGGTTGGTAAAGTAAGCGGATTTTGTTTTCCGCCCCAGCTTTCAGGATTATCCCTTAGTATGTTGAAAAAATTTCGTGGCATGTTTTCCAATGACCTGTCCATTGACCTGGGTACCGCGAATACCCTTATTTATGTGAAAGGACAAGGCATCGTATTGAATGAGCCTTCTGTTGTGGCCATTCGTCAGGATCGTGCCGGCTCGCCAAAAAGCGTAGCCGCAGTGGGCCATGACGCGAAGCAGATGCTGGGTCGTACACCGGGCAATATCGCTGCCATTCGCCCTATGAAAGACGGCGTTATCGCTGACTTCTTCGTGACTGAAAAAATGCTCCAGCACTTTATCAAACAAGTGCACAGCAATAGCTTCATGCGCCCAAGCCCGCGCGTACTGGTATGTGTACCGGTTGGAGCAACTCAGGTTGAACGCCGCGCGATCCGTGAATCCGCTCAGGGCGCAGGTGCCCGTGAAGTATTCCTGATCGAAGAGCCGATGGCGGCTGCGATCGGGGCGGGTCTGCCAGTTTCTGAAGCAACCGGTTCTATGGTTGTGGATATCGGTGGTGGTACAACTGAAGTTGCCGTTATCTCCCTGAACGGCGTGGTTTACTCCTCTTCTGTACGTATTGGCGGTGACCGCTTCGACGAAGCCATCATTAATTATGTTCGTCGTAACTACGGTTCTCTGATCGGTGAAGCCACCGCAGAACGTATTAAACACGAAATCGGTTCCGCTTATCCGGGCGACGAAGTGCGCGAGATCGAAGTTCGCGGCCGTAACCTGGCAGAAGGTGTTCCACGCGGCTTTACCCTGAACTCCAACGAGATTCTGGAAGCCCTGCAGGAACCGCTGACCGGTATCGTGAGTGCGGTGATGGTTGCACTGGAACAGTGTCCGCCAGAACTGGCGTCTGACATCTCCGAACGCGGCATGGTACTGACCGGTGGCGGTGCTCTGCTGCGTAACCTTGACCGTCTGTTAATGGAAGAAACCGGTATTCCAGTTGTTGTTGCTGAAGATCCGCTGACCTGCGTGGCGCGCGGTGGCGGCAAGGCGCTGGAAATGATCGATATGCACGGCGGCGACCTGTTCAGCGAAGAGTAATCGGATGCAGGTAGGGTAGCCCGCGGGTTGCCCTTCCGCTCTGATACGAGAATACGCATAGACTATGAAGCCAATTTTTAGCCGTGGCCCGTCGCTACAGATTCGCCTTATTCTGGCGGTGCTGGTGGCGCTCGGCGTTATTATTGCCGACAGCCGCTTGGGTACGTTTAGTCAAATCCGAACGTACATGGATACCGCCGTCAGTCCTTTCTACTTTATCTCAAATGGTCCTCGTGAATTACTCGACGGCGTTTCGCAAACGCTGGCTTCGCGTGACCAACTCGAACTTGAAAATCGGGCGTTGCGTCAGGAACTGCTGCTGAAAAACAGCGAGCTGCTGATGCTGGGGCAATATAAACAGGAGAACGCGCGTTTGCGTGAGCTGCTGGGATCGCCGCTGCGTCAGGACGAACAAAAGATGGTGACGCAGGTCATCTCAACGGTTAATGACCCTTACAGCGATCAGGTGGTGATCGACAAAGGGAGCGTTAACGGTGTCTACGAAGGTCAGCCGGTTATTAGCGACAAAGGCGTTGTGGGTCAGGTCGTAGCGGTGGCTAAACTGACCAGCCGCGTGCTGCTGATTTGCGATGCGACGCATGCTCTGCCCATTCAGGTACTGCGTAACGATATCCGCGTGATCGCTGCCGGTAACGGCTGCACCGACGATCTTCAGCTCGAACACCTGCCGGCCAACACCGACATTCGCGTTGGCGATGTGCTGGTTACCTCGGGTCTGGGGGGACGTTTCCCTGAAGGCTATCCGGTTGGTGTTGTTTCTTCCGTTAAGCTGGACACTCAGCGTGCTTATACCGTGATTCAGGCACGCCCGACCGCAGGTCTGCAGCGTCTGCGTTATCTGCTGCTGTTGTGGGGCGCCGATCGTAACGGCGCAAATCCGATGACGCCAGAAGAAGTGCACCGCGTTGCCAATGAACGCCTGATGCAAATGATGCCGCAAGTTCTGCCTGCACCAGATGCCATGGGGCCGCCTGCGCCAGTGCCAGCTCCCGCCACAGGCGTGACTCCAGCGTCTGCGGATACCACGCCGCCACAACCTGCTCCGCGTAAGCCGGGAGGACAGTAAGTGGCAAGCTATCGTAGCCAGGGACGTTGGGTGATTTGGCTCTCGTTCCTTATTGCACTGTTGCTGCAAGTCATGCCCTGGCCGGACGATATTCTGGTTTTCCGGCCAAACTGGGTACTGCTCATCTTGTTGTACTGGATCCTGGCGCTGCCGCATCGCGTAAATGTGGGCACGGGGTTTGTGGTGGGTGCCATACTGGATCTCATCAGCGGCTCCACGCTTGGCGTGCGCGCATTGTCGATGAGTATCATTGCTTATCTGGTCGCGCTGAAATTCCAACTATTCCGTAACCTCGCGCTCTGGCAACAGGCGCTGGTGGTCATGTTGTTATCACTGGTCGTGGATATTATTGTTTTCTGGGCCGAGTTTTTAGTGATCAATGTCTCTTTCAGACCCGAAGTGTTCTGGAGTAGTGTAGTGAATGGTGTGCTTTGGCCATGGCTATTCTTACTGATGCGTAAGGTCCGTCAGCAGTTTGCGGTGCAATAAGGTTGATATGAATACTCTGTATCTTGCTTCTGGTTCTCCACGTCGTCAGGAACTGCTCGCTCAGCTTGGTGTTACCTTTGAACGGCTGGTGCCTGGGATTGAAGAACAGCGACACCCGCAGGAGAGCGCGCAGCAGTATGTTTCGCGTCTGGCACGCGAAAAAGCGCAGGCTGGCGTGGCGCTGGCGCAGCGTGATTTGCCTGTATTGGGTGCGGATACCATTGTTATCCTTAATGGCGAAGTGCTGGAAAAACCACACGACGCCGCCCATGCCGCAGTAATGCTGCGCAAACTGTCGGGCAAAACGCATCAGGTCATGACCGCCGTGGCATTGGCCGACCGCCGGCACAGTCTGGACTGTCTGGTGGTGACGGAAGTGACGTTCAGAGCACTAACCGATGAGGACATCGCGGGCTATGTTGCCAGCGGTGAACCAATGGATAAAGCAGGTGCATACGGTATTCAAGGGTTGGGTGGCTGTTTTGTCAGGAAGATCAATGGCAGCTATCACGCCGTAGTCGGCTTACCGCTGGTAGAAACGTATGAGTTGCTGACCAATTTTAACGCACTGCGTGAGAAAAGGGATAAACATGACGGCTGAATTGTTGGTAAACGTAACGCCATCGGAAACTCGGGTGGCTTACATTGATGGCGGTATTCTGCAGGAAATTCATATTGAACGTGAGGCGCGACGCGGAATCGTAGGCAATATCTACAAAGGTCGTGTAAGTCGTGTACTTCCGGGTATGCAGGCGGCTTTTGTAGATATTGGACTGGATAAAGCCGCATTTCTTCACGCTTCAGACATCATGCCGCACACCGAATGCGTGGCGGGTGAAGAACAAAAACAGTTCACCGTGCGCGACATTTCTGAACTGGTGCGCCAGGGCCAGGATCTGATGGTGCAGGTAGTAAAAGATCCGTTGGGAACTAAGGGCGCACGCCTGACGACGGACATCACGCTTCCTTCCCGTTACCTCGTCTTTATGCCGGGTGCTTCGCACGTTGGCGTTTCCCAACGTATCGAAAGCGAAACCGAACGCGAACGCCTGAAAAAAGTGGTGGCGGATTACTGCGATGAACAGGGCGGATTCATCATTCGCACAGCGGCGGAAGGCGTCTGCGAGGAGGATCTGGCCTCGGATGCTGCCTACCTGAAGCGCGTCTGGACTAAAGTCATGGAGCGTAAAAAGCGCCCGCAAACGCGCTACCAGATGTACGGCGAACTGGCGCTGGCGCAGCGCGTGTTGCGTGATTTTGCCGATGCCCAGCTTGACCGGATCCGCGTTGACTCTCGTCTGACCTATGAAGCGTTGCTGGAGTTCACAGCGGAATATATCCCCGAGATGACTAGCAAGCTGGAACATTACAGCGGGCGCCAGCCCATTTTTGATCTCTTTGACGTTGAGAATGAAATCCAGCGCGCGTTGGAACGTAAGGTTGAACTGAAATCCGGCGGCTATCTGATCATCGATCAAACCGAAGCAATGACCACCGTCGATATCAATACCGGAGCGTTTGTTGGGCATCGTAATCTCGACGACACTATCTTTAATACTAATATTGAAGCAACGCAGGCCATTGCTCGTCAGCTGCGTCTGCGTAACCTCGGCGGCATTATCATTATCGATTTTATCGACATGAATAATGAAGATCACCGTCGACGGGTGCTGCACTCTCTGGAACAGGCGCTGAGCAAGGATCGCGTAAAAACCAGCATCAACGGTTTTTCTCAACTGGGCCTGGTGGAGATGACGCGCAAACGCACGCGTGAAAGCGTGGAGCATGTGTTGTGCAACGAGTGTCCGACCTGTCATGGGCGCGGTACGGTGAAAACCGTGGAAACTGTATGCTATGAAATCATGCGCGAAATCGTGCGGGTACACCATGCATATGACTCCGATCGTTTCCTGGTTTATGCATCTCCGGCAGTGGCTGAAACCCTGAAGGGGGAAGAGTCACATGCGTTGGCGGAAGTGGAAATCTTTGTCGGCAAACAGGTTAAAGTACAAGTCGAACCGCTGTATAACCAGGAACAGTTCGACGTTGTCATGATGTAATCTGGCCTGGTAAACGCCTAATGGCGATACCTTGCAGGCCGGAGAAGGCGTTCACGCCGCCATCCGGCAAGACGGTTTTGTGAGTCACATTTTTTGGTAGACAAGGAGAGGCGCGTGAGGCGATTGCCGGGGATATTACTGCTCACTGGAGCCGCATTCGTTGTCATCGCAGCGCTGCTGGTCAGTGGGCTGCGCCTTGCGCTGCCTCATCTTGATAGCTGGCGTCCGGCCATCCTTGGCAAGATTGAATCCGCTACCGGTCTGCCCGTCTCCGCCAGCCAACTTTCCGCTAGCTGGCAAAATTTCGGCCCTACTCTTGAAGCGCGTGATATCCACGCGCAGCTTAAAGATGGCGGTGAATTTTCGGTAAAGCGCGTTACATTAGCGCTGGATGTCTGGCAAAGCTTGCTGCACATGCGCTGGCAGTTTCGCGATCTCACCTTCTGGCAGTTGCAGCTGCGTACCAATACCCCCATCCAGCGCAGCGAAAGCGGTGATGGAATTGAAGCCGGCCACCTGAGCGATCTCTTCCTGCGTCAGTTTGATCATTTCGATCTACGCGACAGCCAGATTAGCTTTTTAACCCTCTCAGGCCAGCGTGCAGAACTGGCGATCCCACAGCTTACCTGGCTTAACGGTAAAAACCGGCATCGCGCTGAAGGCCAGGTCAGTCTCTCCAGTTTGACCGGGCAGCACGGTGTTATGCAGGTGCGAATGGATCTGCGTGACGACAACGGGCTGTTGAATAACGGTCGGGTCTGGCTGCAGGCCGACGATATCGACGTCAAGCCGTGGCTGGGTAAATGGATGCAGGATAATGTCGCGTTGCAAACCGCGCGTTTTAGCCTGGAAGCATGGATGACGATCAGAAAAGGTGTCGTTTCCGGCGGCGATGTCTGGCTGAAAAAAGGTGGGGCAAGTTGGCTGGGAGAGAGTCGTACGCACACGCTCTCCGTCGATAACCTGACGGCGCACATCAGCCGCGAGCAGTCGGGCTGGCAATTCTCCATTCCCGATACCCGTATCACGATGGATGATAAACCCTGGCCAAGCGGGGCGTTAACGCTGGCCTGGATCCCTGAACAGGAAGTCGGCGGCGAGAATAACAAACGCAGCGACGAGCTACGCATCCGCGCCAGCAATCTGGAGCTGGCCGGGTTAGAAGGGCTGCGTCCGATGGCGGCCAAGTTATCGCCTGCGCTGGGTGATATCTGGCGGGCCACGCAGCCGAGCGGCAAAATAGATGTGCTGGCGCTGGATATCCCGTTACAGGCAACAGAAAAAACTCGCTTCCAGTCCTCGTGGACCAATCTGGCCTGGAAACAGTGGAAGCTGCTGCCAGGGGCAGAACATTTCTCCGGTACGCTCGCGGGCAGCGTTGAAAACGGGGCGCTCACTGCTTCCATGAAGCAAGCTAAAATGCCGTATGAAACCGTCTTTCGCGCACCGCTGGAAATAGAGGATGGCGTAGCGACGCTAAGCTGGCTGAAGAATGATAAAGGTTTCCAGTTAGATGGGCGCAACATTGATGTTAAAGCGAAAGCGGTACGCGCACGCGGTGGTTTTCGCTATCTGCAGCCCGCCAATGATGAGCCATGGTTGGGCATTCTGGCAGGTATCAGCACCGACGATGGCTCTCAGGCCTGGCGTTACTTCCCGGAAAACCTGATGGGCAAAGAGCTGGTTGATTACCTCAGCGGCGCTATTCAGGGCGGCGAAGCGGATAACGCCACGTTGGTGTATGGCGGCGACCCGCATCTGTTCCCGTATCTACACAATGAAGGGCAGTTCCAGGTACTGGTGCCGCTTCGCAATGCGAAGTTTGCTTTCCAGCCCGACTGGCCCGCGCTGACTGACCTTAATATTGAACTGAACTTCATTAACGACGGTCTGTGGATGAAGACCGATAGCGTTAATCTGGGCGGTGTGAAGGCCAGTAATCTGACGGCTAACATCCCCGACTATGCAAAAGAAAAACTGCTGATTGATGCCGACATCAACGGGCCGGGCAAGGCGGTTGGACCTTATTTTGATGAGACGCCATTGAAGGATTCACTCGGCGCTACGCTTGAGCAGCTGCAGATTGACGGCGATGTGAATGCTCGCTTACATCTTGATATTCCGTTAGACGGCTCGCTGGTTACCGCCAAAGGTGACGTCAACCTGCGTAATAACAGCCTGTTTATTAAACCGCTCGACAGCACGCTGAAGAATTTGAATGGTAAATTCAGCTTTATCAACGGTGATCTGAAGAGTGAGCCGATGACCGCGAACTGGTTTAATCAGCCGCTGAACGTCGACTTTTCCACGACCGAAGGGGCGAAAGCCTATCAGGTAGCCGTGAATCTGCAAGGTGACTGGCAGCCAAGCCGCATGGGGATTTTACCGGCGCAGGTCAACGACGCGTTGAACGGTAGCATAGCGTGGAATGGCAAGGTAGGAATCGATCTTCCGTATCATGCCGGGCCGACCTATAACGTTGAGTTAAAGGGCGACCTCAAGAATGTAAGTAGTCACTTACCTTCTCCGCTGAATAAGGCGGCCGGTGAGGCGTTGCCGGTGAACGTTAAGGCCAACGGCAATCTGCGCAGCTTTGATCTGACCGGCAACGCTGGCAGTAAAAATCATTTTAATAGCCGCTGGCTGCTGAATCAGAAACTGACGCTTGACCGCGCAATCTGGGCGTCGGAAAGCCGCACCGTGCCCGCGTTACCCGATCAGCAAGGCATAGAGCTTAATCTTCCCCCTATGGATGGCGCGCAATGGCTGGCGTTATTCCAGAAAGGCGCTGTGGATAACGTGGGCAGCAACGCTAACTTCCCACAGCGCATCACGGTGCGTACGCCATCGTTATCCCTGGGCGGTCAACAGTGGAATAATTTGAGTATCGTTTCTGAGCCTGCGAGCAATGGCTCCACCGTGCAGGCGCAGGGCCGTGAAATTAACGCCACGCTGGCTATGCGCAATAATGCGCCGTGGCTGGCCAATATTAAGTATCTTTATTACAACCCAAGCGCGGCAAAACCGTCACAAAATAGTACGCCAGCCTCGCCGTTCTCAGCCATCGACAACGTCAGCTTCCGTGGCTGGCCGGACCTTCAGCTGCGCTGTGCCGAGTGCTGGATGTGGGGACAGAAATACGGGCGCATTGACGCCGATGTAGCGATTAAAGGCGACACGCTGACCTTGAGTAACGGTCTGTTGGATACGGGTTTTGCCAGACTGACCACCGACGGCGTGTGGGTGAATGCGCCGGGCAAGGAGCGAACGTCGCTGAAGGGTAAACTGAGCGGCAATAAAATTGACTCCGCAGCCGGTTTCTTTGGCGTATCAACGCCGATTCGCAATTCTTCATTCAACGTGGAGTATGATCTGCATTGGCGTAATCCGCCGTGGGATCCTGATGTAGCCTCGCTGAATGGTATTTTGCGTACCCGGCTGGGCAAAGGCGAACTTACCGAACTCAGTACCGGACATGCGGGGCAACTGTTACGTCTGCTAAGCTTCGATGCGTTACTGCGTAAACTGCGCTTTGATTTTAGCGACACCTTCAGCGAAGGCTTCTATTTCGACTCGATTCGCAGCACGGCGTGGATCAAAGATGGTGTGATGCATACCGACGACACGCTGGTGGACGGTCTGGAAGCCGATATTGCGATGAAAGGTTCAGTGAACCTGGTACGCCGGGATCTGGACATGGAAGCCATCGTTGCACCAGAAATATCTGCCACCGTAGGCGTTGCCGCCGCGTTTGCCGTCAACCCGATTGTTGGTGCGGCGGTGTTTGCCGCCAGTAAGGTGCTGGGGCCGCTGTGGAGCAAAGTCTCGATTCTGCGCTATCGCATCACCGGTCCGGTCGATAAGCCGCAAATTAACGAAGTTCTGCGTCAGCCGCGCAAAGAAAGCCAGCAATGATTTGACGGGGGCGAGTAATTGCCCCAATCTCAGTACATAGTATTGCCGGATGGCGCAGCGCTTATCCGGCCTACAGCAGCCTAACAACGTAGGCCGGATAAGGCGTTTTTCCGCTATCCGGCAGAATTAAATGAGTAATCAAAACGATGAGTCTGAACCTGGTAAGTGAACAATTGCTAGCGGCAAATGGCCTGAAACATCAGGATCTGTTTGCCATCCTGGGCCAACTGGCCGAACGCCGTCTTGATTACGGCGATCTCTATTTTCAGTCGAGCTATCACGAATCCTGGGTTTTAGAAGACCGCATCATTAAAGATGGTTCTTACAATATCGATCAGGGCGTTGGTGTGCGCGCCATCAGCGGCGAGAAAACAGGGTTTGCCTATGCAGACCAGATTAGCCTGTTGGCGCTGGAACAAAGCGCTCATGCCGCGCGTACTATCGTGCGTGACAACGGTGACGGCAAAGTAAAAACGCTGGGGGCCGTGGAGCATCAGGCGCTTTACACCTCGGTTGATCCGTTGCAGAGCATGAGCCGTGAAGAAAAACTCGATATCCTGCGCCGCGTAGACAACGTGGCCCGTGCCGCCGACAAACGCGTCCAGGAAGTGACCGCCAGCCTGACCGGTGTTTATGAACTGATCCTGGTGGCCGCGACTGATGGTACGCTGGCCGCTGACGTCCGCCCGCTGGTACGTTTGTCCGTAAGCGTACAGGTCGAAGAGGACGGTAAGCGTGAGCGCGGCGCCAGCGGTGGCGGCGGTCGTTTTGGCTATGACTATTTCCTTGGCGACCTTGATGGTGAAGTCCGTGCCGACGCGTGGGCGAAAGAGGCCGTACGGATGGCGTTAGTCAATCTGTCCGCGGTAGCAGCGCCTGCAGGTACGCTGCCGGTGGTACTCGGCGCTGGCTGGCCTGGTGTTCTGCTGCATGAAGCGGTCGGTCATGGTCTGGAAGGTGATTTTAACCGCCGTGGCACTTCGGTATTCAGCGGTCACATGGGTGAGCTGGTGGCGTCAGAACTGTGTACCGTCGTGGATGATGGCACAATGGCGGACCGTCGTGGTTCTGTGGCTATCGATGACGAAGGGACACCGGGTCAGTACAACGTGCTGATCGAAAACGGCATTCTGAAAGGCTACATGCAGGACAAACTGAATGCGCGCCTGATGGGCGTAGCGCCAACGGGTAACGGTCGCCGTGAATCTTACGCGCACCTGCCGATGCCGCGTATGACCAACACCTATATGCTGCCGGGGAAATCCACGCCGCAGGAAATCATCGAATCCGTTGAATACGGTATTTATGCGCCTAACTTTGGCGGCGGTCAGGTGGATATCACCTCCGGGAAATTTGTATTCTCGACGTCCGAAGCGTATCTGATTGAAAACGGTAAAGTGACCAAACCGGTGAAAGGCGCAACGCTGATTGGCTCCGGTATCGAAGCGATGCAGCAGATTTCGATGGTGGGTAACGACCTGAAACTGGATAACGGGGTTGGCGTTTGCGGTAAAGAAGGACAAAGCTTGCCGGTGGGCGTGGGCCAGCCGACGCTGAAGGTGGATAACTTGACCGTAGGTGGCACCGCGTAACGACCCGGTCGCCGGATAGCGCTCAGCGTATCCGGCCTGGAATGTGCGTTGGCACTGAATGTAGACCCGGTAAGCAAAGCGCTACCGGGCTTTTTTATTTCTCTTTGCCCCGGCCGTACATTCCCTGAAACAGCTGCGCCACATCGACAAAATAATCCGTCAGATAGTTAATCACCACCTGGACCTTGAGCGGTAGTTTGTCTTTTTCGGTATACAGTGCATAGACCGGACGTGGATCCGACTGGTAGCGGGGCAGCAGGATCTCCACTTCGCCACGATTGATCTCATTGATCACCCACATCAGCGGCACATAGGCAATACCCGCGCCTGCTGCCAGCCAGCGCACCAGCGTCATCGGATCGTTAGTCACGAAGCGCCCCTCCGGGATCAGGCGGGTAGAGATCCCCTCCGGAGCGATAAGTTCGAATTCATTATCCGGGCGCACGCTGTATTCCAGCCACGAGTGGTTGCTGAGATCGGCGGGTTTTTCCGGCACGCCAAACTGAGCGAGATAGCTTTTAGCGGCGCAGACCACCATCGGCATAGTTCCCAGGCGACGTGAAAACAGGCTGGAGTCCTGCAACGCGCCGACGCGAATAACCACGTCCAGACCGTCGGCGATTAAATCCGGTGCCGGGATGCCTGTTACCAGATTTACCGTCAATCCTGGGTACTCTTTCAGCATCGTTGCGGTCAACCCAGCGAGGACATTTTGTGCCATGGTTGAAGAACAACCAATGCGCAAGGTGCCGATGGGCGTGTTGTTAAAGGCATAAAGCTGCTCGTGAACATCCTGTGCTTCGTGCAGCATCCGGCGGCAGCCCTGATAATAAATTTTACCGGCTTCGGTTAGCCCAATGCTGCGTGTGCTGCGGTTTAGCAGCTTGACCTGTAGCTCATCTTCCAGTTTAGAGACCGTCTGGCTTATCGATGAAACGCTCATTTGTAGCTGTCTTGCGGCGGCGGTGAAGGAGCCCAGTTCGACAACTTTGGCAAATACCGACATACGTTTTAATCGTTCCATTGTTCACTCTGACTTAAAAGTGATTTAGATCACATAATATAGATAACAGCATAACAGTTACGTTAATATATTATTATTCAAATAACAGCTATGTCGCTCTCGCCTGGCTCATCCTTGCCCTTCTCTGCGGTGACATACGCTAGAAAATCTATCACCTGCACTCTCTTAAGCTACCAAGGTCAACATGAGTCTGTTTCCCGTTATCGTGGTGTTTGGTCTGTCCTTCCCACCGATTTTTTTCGAATTACTTTTGTCACTGGCGATTTTCTGGCTGGTGCGCCGGGTACTGGTTCCAACTGGCATCTATGATTTTGTCTGGCACCCGGCTCTGTTTAACACCGCGCTGTATTGCTGCCTGTTCTATTTAATAACGCGCCTGTTCGTTTGAGGTTGAAGTGAAAACACTAACAAGAAAACTCTCCCGTACGGCCACGACTCTCGTACTGGTCATTCTGGCCTTCATCGCCATTTTCCGCGCATGGGTGTTCTACACCGAGTCGCCGTGGACGCGTGATGCGCGCTTCAGCGCCGACGTTGTGGCAATAGCCCCGGATGTCGCCGGGCTTATCACTAACGTTAACGTTCATGATAATCAACTGGTGAAGAAAGACCAGGTCCTGTTTACCATCGATCAGCCGCGCTATAAAAAAGCGCTCGAAGAAGCGGAAGCAGACGTCGCCTACTATCAGGTGTTATCACAGGAAAAACGCCAGGAGGCCAGCCGTCGTAACCGGCTGGGCGTGCAGGCTATGTCTCGTGAAGAGATCGACCAGTCAAACAATGTCCTGCAAACCGTATTACACCAGCTTGCGAAAGCGCAGGCGACCCGCGACCTGGCGAAATTAGATCTGGAACGTACCGTCATTCGCGCGCCAGCAGATGGCTGGGTGACTAACCTGAACGTCTACAGCGGCGAATTTATTACTCGCGGCTCTACGGCGGTGGCGTTGGTCAAACAGCATTCTTTTTATGTGCTGGCCTATATGGAAGAAACCAAGCTGGAAGGCGTCCGCCCTGGGTATCGCGCAGAGATCACCCCGCTGGGCAGTAATCATGTGCTGAAGGGCACCGTTGATAGCGTGGCGGCTGGCGTAACGAATGCCAGCAGCACGCGGGACGCAAAGGGTATGGCGACCATTGATTCCAATCTCGAATGGGTGCGTCTGGCGCAGCGTGTACCGGTGCGAATTCGTCTTGATGAGCAGCAGGGAACCCTGTGGCCTGCGGGGACTACGGCTACCGTCGTCATTACCGGCAAGCAGGATCGCGATGCAAGCCGGGAATCCTTCTTCCGTAAAATGGCGCACCGCCTGCGCGAGTTTGGCTAATCGTGATGGGCATTTTCTCTATTGCCAACCAGCATATCCGCTTTGCGGTGAAACTGGCGTGCGCGATTGTACTGGCGCTGTTCGTTGGCTTTCACTTCCAACTTGAGACCCCGCGCTGGGCGGTGCTGACCGCCGCCATTGTGGCGGCTGGCCCGGCCTTTGCCGCTGGCGGAGAGCCCTATTCTGGTGCTATACGCTATCGCGGCATGCTGCGTATTGTCGGGACATTTATTGGCTGTATTGCTGCACTGATCATTATCATCAGCATGATCCGCGCCCCGTTATTGATGATCCTGGTGTGTTGTATCTGGGCCGGTTTTTGTACCTGGATCTCGTCGCTTGTGAAGATCGAAAACTCCTATGCCTGGGGACTTTCGGGCTATACGGCGCTGATCATCGTCATTACCATCCAGGCTGAACCGCTGCTGACGCCGCAATTTGCGCTCGAACGCTGTAGTGAAATAGTGATGGGGATTGTCTGTGCTATTGTGGCCGATCTGCTCTTTTCGCCCCGTTCGGTGAAACAGGAGATTGATGTCGAACTGGACAGCCTGCTGGTGGCGCAGTATCAGCTTATGCAGCTGTGCATTAAGCATGGTGACAGTGAAGAAGTGGACAAAGCCTGGGGCGATTTAGTCCGGCGTACGGCGGCACTGGAAGGCATGCGAAGTAACCTGAATATGGAGTCCTCACGCTGGGGGCGGGCTAACCGCAGACTCAAAGCATTGAACACGCTGTCACTCACGCTCATCACGCAGTCCTGCGAAACCTATCTTATTCAGAACACTCGACCCGAACTGATCACTGATACCTTCCGCGAGTTGTTCAATATGCCGGTTGAAACGGTGCAGGATGTTCATAAACAGTTGAAGCGGATGCGGCGGGTGATTGCCTGGACCGGCGAACGCGAAACGCCGATCACGATATATAGTTGGGCAGGCGCCGCGACGCGCTACCTGTTGCTCAAACGCGGTGTACTGAGTAATACCAAAATTAGCGCCACGGAAGAAGAGATCCTGCAAGGTGAGCCAGTAGTGAAGGTGGAGTCTGCCGAGCGCCATCATGCGATGGTCAACTTCTGGCGCACCACGCTTTCTTGTGTGCTGGGAACTTTATTCTGGCTGTGGACCGGATGGACCTCCGGCAGCGGCGCAATGGTGATGATTGCGGTTGTCACTTCGCTGGCAATGCGTTTGCCCAACCCGCGCATGGTGGCAATAGACTTTATTTACGGTACGTTGGCGGCGTTACCGCTCGGGGCGCTCTATTTCCTGGTGATTATCCCCAATACGCAACAAAGCATGTTGTTACTGTGCCTGAGCCTGGCGGTGCTGGGGTTCTTTCTGGGTATAGAGGTACAGAAACGACGACTGGGATCAATGGGGGCTCTGGCCAGCACTATTAATATCATCGTGCTGGATAACCCGATGACCTTCCACTTTAGCCAGTTCCTTGACAGTGCGCTGGGGCAAATTGTTGGCTGCGTGCTGGCATTTATCGTCATTCTGTTGGTGCGCGATAACTCTCGTGACAGAACGGGTCGCGTGTTGCTCAACCAGTTTGTCTCGGCGGCGGTTTCAGCGATGACCACCAACGTGGTACGTCGTAAAGAAAACCATCTCCCGGCGCTTTATCAGCAGCTGTTTTTGCTGATGAACAAATTTCCCGGCGACCTGGCGAAGTTTCGCCTGGCGCTGACGATGATCATTGCGCATCAGCGCCTGCGCGATGCGCCGATACCGGTAAACGAGGATCTATCCGCGTTCCATCGCCAGCTTCGTCGCACTGCGGATCACGTGATTTCCGCAGGCAACGACGACAAGCGCCGACGCTACTTTAGCCAGTTGCTGGAGGAGCTTGAGATCTATCAGGAGAAATTAATCATCTGGCAAGCACCACCGCAGGTGACCGAGCCGGTAAAACGACTTAGCGGGATGCTGCACAAATACCAGCATGCGCTGACCAGTAATTAAGAGTTGGAAACCGACGCTAAAAGCGTCGGTTTTTTTATGGCTATACTTACCTGAAAATGCAGGAGGTTCCTGCATATTGATGGTCTGTAGAGTGACTGGCGTCGGGATGGTGGCTATAGATGAACATCTATACATTTGATTTTGACGAGATAGAAGACCAGGGGGATTTCTACCGTGAGTTTACGCGCGCGTTCGGTCTCGCCCGGGAAAAGGTGGTTGATTTAGATTCTCTGTGGGAGGTGGTTATCGGGGACGTTTTACCGCTGCCGCTGGAGATTGAATTTGTTCATTTGCCGGACAAGCTACGCAGGCGATACGGCGCGCTGATTTTACTGTTCGATGAAGCGGAAGAAGAGCTGGAAGGACAGCTGCGCTTTAACGTTCGTCACTCAATGTAAGGCATAAAAAAGCCCCCGGCAGGCGGGGGCAAGTCGTCGGACTAGACGACGAGGGTTTATTTGTAGAGTTCTGCAGTTGCGTGCCAGTGAGCGCCTTCACGGAGTTCGGTGACGCGATAGCTGCTGGCACCCGCTTTTTCAGCTTTAGCGGCGATGGCCTGACGCATGTCCATTGGTGAGCTACCGATCTGAGATACGGAGATGCTGCCCATGGATTGCAGGTTCTGTGCTTCTTGTGAGTTCACCTGAGTCACTGCGGCGCTTGCACCGAAAGAGAGAACAGAAAGAAGGCTTAAGGTTGCAATAGTCGTTTTGATTTTCATGATATTTACCTCGTCGAATTCTTTTATTGGGGTCTGCGTTTCGTGACCCTCATCACAAAATCAAGTATACACTAATCACTCGATAAATTAATACCACGCTAATTGTTTCCATGCGGATTAAGTGTTAAGAAAAATATTTTTTATAACCAAACAGAATTAAAAATAGGGTTTTAAACATCGGTTTTATAATAAATTCAATTAAATCATTGAGATATGAATTTTTGCAAAATGTGCGTTTTTAACTCTTCATATTCGCTATGTGAATGACTTTTGACGGTTAAACGCACCATTTGTTAAATCAATGACAGTGGATAATAGAGGGAGGAGGGTGGATACAGAGGTTTTTCCCCCGCCGCGAGGCGACGGGGAGGAAGTATTACAGCTCTTGTTCAAACAGTTCCAGAATGGCTTCGTACAAATCTTTTACCGTAAAACCCTTAGCTGGGGTGGTGAAGATGGTATCGTCACCGGCAATTGTACCCAGAATCCCTTCCGCTTTACCTAATGAGTCCAGCAGACGTGCAATCAACTGAGCAGCGCCAGGGCTGGTATGAATAACCACAACTGCATCGTTGTAATCGATATCCAATACCAGATTTTTCAGTGGACTGGATGTTGTAGGTACCCCTAACTCTGCCGGCAGGCAGTACACCATTTCCATTTTCGCATTGCGGGTACGCACGGCGCCGAACTTGGTCAGCATGCGAGAAACCTTGGACTGATTGATATTATCAAAGCCCTGATCCTGCAACGCGAGGACGATTTCGCCCTGAGAGCTGAACTTTTCTTCTTTAAGCAGCGCTTTAAACGCCTTTACTAATTCTTCTTGTTTTGCCGAGCTTCGCATAAGTCACCCGTAATATGGCGGTAGAAACAACATTATTGTGCATACAGATGAATTTTTATGCAAACAGTCTGCCTTGTTCAAGGCTGAAATAATGTTATGAAAGAGCGGAATTTTATCAAATTTCGTTATCAAGAAACATGCCTGTGTCACGGCTCGCAAATAAGGTTAAAAGTAAATTAAATGTTATCAAATTGATGTTGTTTTGAGAGGTGGGTAGGGTATATTGTCAGCACCTGTTGGAAAGTTGCTCTACTGTGCGGGTGGTTTTGAATTACGTAACTTAGGTTTTATTTTACGTAAGTTAAATGCATAAAAGCCAAATTTGCGTGACTACGCATTCTTGACGCGTGGTTGTTGTATTCGTTGGATTTGTGAATTAAGGTCGCCGCCGCGGAGCAATAGACACTTTGCTTATCAATATAATAAGGAGTTTAGGATGAAAGTTGCAGTCCTCGGCGCTGCTGGTGGTATCGGTCAGGCGCTAGCATTACTGTTAAAAACCCAACTGCCTTCAGGTTCAGAACTCTCCCTGTACGACATCGCTCCAGTAACGCCTGGCGTGGCCGTTGATTTGAGCCATATCCCTACTGCTGTGAAAATCAAAGGCTTCAGCGGCGAAGACGCTACCCCTGCACTGGAAGGTGCTGATGTGGTACTGATCTCTGCGGGTGTCGCACGTAAACCGGGTATGGATCGTTCCGACCTGTTCAACGTTAACGCCGGTATCGTGAAGAACCTGGTGCAGCAGGTTGCTAAAACCTGCCCGAAAGCATGTATCGGTATCATCACCAACCCAGTGAACACGACCGTTGCTATCGCTGCAGAAGTGCTGAAAAAAGCAGGCGTATACGATAAGAACAAACTGTTTGGCGTGACCACGCTGGACATCATCCGCTCCAACACCTTTGTTGCGGAACTGAAAGGCAAGCAGCCTGGTGACGTTGAAGTCCCGGTTATTGGCGGCCACTCTGGCGTGACCATTCTCCCGCTGCTGTCACAAATCCCTGGCGTGAGCTTCACTGAGCAAGAAGCGGCTGACCTGACCAAACGTATCCAGAATGCAGGTACTGAAGTTGTGGAAGCTAAAGCCGGTGGCGGATCTGCAACCCTGTCTATGGGTCAGGCTGCAGCACGTTTCGGCCTGTCACTGGTTCGCGCGCTGAGCGGCGAAAAAGGCGTGGTTGAATGTGCTTACGTTGAAGGCGACGGCCAGTATGCTCGCTTCTTCTCTCAGCCGCTGCTGTTGGGTAAAAACGGCGTAGAAGAACGCCAGTCTATCGGCAAGCTGAGCGCATTTGAGCAGAGCTCGCTGGAAGGTATGCTGGATACGCTGAAGAAAGATATCACCCTGGGTGAAGAGTTCGTTAAATAACGCCTTTATGTAGGCCGGATGGCGGTGTTTAACGCTTTATCCGTCCTACAAATATCGCGAATTTGACGCATAAAAAAACCGGAGCTATCTCCGGTTTTTTTACATCATTTCGTTTGTGATTTAGTTTGTAGTCGGGTATTCCTGAATCGTTACCTGCAGCGTCAACTGCTTGTCATCACGCATCACGACAACAGAGATAACCGAACCAGGGCGAATCTCTGCCACCTGGTCCATGGTCTCCAGTGCAGATACCGCCGGTTTGTTATTGACCGAAATAATCAGATCGTTAACCTGAATTCCTGCCTGCGCTGCCGGACCGTCTGGAGCCACTTCGTTAACCACAATCCCCTGAATTTGATCCATCCCGCCGCCCTGGGCGTGCAGTGGCGCAATTTCGCGACCGCTGATGCCGATGTAGCCACGAATCACGCGCCCGTCACGAATCAGCTTATCCATGATTTTGGTTGCCAACTGAAACGGAATAGCAAAGCCGATCCCTTCCGGGGTTTCGCCATCGTTGCTCTTATCAAATGACAGCGTGTTAATACCCATTAACTCGCCCAGCGAGTTGACCAACGCGCCGCCGGAGTTGCCGTGGTTGATGGAGGCATCCGTTTGCAGGAAGTTTTGCCGTCCAGTCGGGTTCAGGCCAATACGACCGGTGGCGCTGATAATCCCCTGAGTGATGGTTTGCCCAAGGTTGTACGGGTTACCAATGGCGAGGACGACATCGCCGATGTGCGGCACGCGTTTGTTATTAATTGGAATTGTCGGCAGTCCGCCAGTCGCGTTGATTTTCAGCACCGCAAGATCGGTTAATGTATCAGAACCCACTAGCAGCGCTTCGAATACACGCCCATCCTGCAACGCGACGATGATTTGGTCGGCGTCATTAATGACGTGCTTATTGGTAATGATATAGCCGCGCTGATCCATGATAACGCCTGAGCCGAGTGTGCGGATCTCAAGCTGGTTATGTGCTGTGCTGTTCATACTACGGTTATAAACGTTAACGACGGCAGGCGCTGCACGGCGAACCGCCGGGTTATAGCTGGCGGGCGTTTCATCTGCACTGTCGAACTGTGGCGCGGTAAGCGTATTTATTTTTCGCAGAGAGGGCATCGCGGCCAGCAGAATAGCGCCGACGATTAAACCAATCGCGACCGAACGTAAAAGCTTCACAAACATGATGGCGGCGTCATTAATAAAGGGAACGGCAGCAGCATATCACGAGTTTACCGGACATCACACGGGGGGCTGATGTCCGGTTGCATGCGTTAACGCAGGAGCAGGTAAATACTCTCGTTACCACGCACTACCTGCAGAGCAATGATCGACGGTTTCGTTTCCAGCACTTTACGCATTTCGGCGATCGAGTTTACACGATCGCGGTTAACGCCAATGATAACGTCATCTTTATGCAGACCGGCCTGCGCGGCTGGGCTGCTTTTTTCAACGTTATCAATTTTGATGCCTTTGGTGCCGTCTTTAAGCTGACCGTCACTGAGCGTAGCCCCTTGCAACGCAGGAGCAATCATCTCCGCGCTGGCGGAAGATGATGTACTGGTATCCAGGGTTACTTCAACCTCCAGCGGTTTACCGTTACGCAGCAGGCCCAGTTTGACTTTGGTCCCTGGTTCGGTTGTCGCTATGCGTGAACGCAGTTCGGCGAAGCTGTTGAGCGGTTTGCCGTTGAGGCTGGTAATGACGTCACCAGACTTCACACCTGCTTTTGCGGAGCCAGAGTTAGGCAGAACCTCGCTGACAAACGCGCCGCGCTGCACGTCCAGTTTGAACGCTTTGGCGATATCGGCGGTCATTTCGGTGCCTTTAATTCCCAGCAGACCACGTTTGATTTCACCAAACTGCATCAGTTGCTGCGCCAGCGTGCGTGCCATATTGCTCGGGATCGCAAAACCAATACCGATGCTACCGCCGCCGGGGGCCAGAATCGCGGTGTTAATGCCAATCAGCTCACCATTGAGGTTTAGCAACGCGCCGCCGGAGTTACCCCGGTTGATGGAGGCATCGGTCTGAATAAAGTTTTCCAGACCTTCCAGGTTCAACCCGCTGCGACCCAAAGCCGATACGATGCCGGAGGTGGCCGTTTGCCCCAAACCAAACGGGTTACCCACGGCCACCGCGAAATCACCGACGCGGAGTTTGTCGGAGTCGGCAATGGCAATTTGCGTCAGGTTGCTGGGGTGTTGAATTTGCAGCAGAGCGATATCGCTCTGGTCGTCGCTGCCGATAAGCTTAGCGTCGAACTCACGGCCATCATTAAGCTGAACGCTGATTTTTTGCGCCTGATTGATGACGTGATTATTGGTCAGGACGTAGCCTTTGGCGGCATCAATGATGACCCCGGAACCCAGCCCTTCAAAAGGTTGTGCAGGTTGATCGGGAAGTTCATCACCAAAAAACTTTTTGAACTCTTCCGGGACTTTCTGCCCCTGAGCGGCGGTGCCTTCGACCCTTACGCTCACCACGGCAGGTAACACTTTCTCCAGCATCGGTGCGAGGCTGGGGAGCGCAGCCTGACCGGGAACCTGGCCGGGAACCTGGCCGGGAATCGACGCTACGGCTGGGAATGGCGCCGAGAGAGTTAACCCGACACTTAACGCTAATGCACTCAACAGCTGGGTGTGTTTTTTCATGGATCCTGCTCTCGTACCTTGAGTAAACGGAAGATGATTCAAAACAGTTTGATGTTATTGAATTTTCGGTTTGGTCACAATGAGGCTAACGACTAAATAATAGCTGGGACAGGAAGAGAAGCGGAGGGCGCAATTGCTGCGCCCAATAAATTTCTTAACGATGTGCAGTTAGTCGCGCTTTGCGCCACTACGCAGCAGGCCAGATGCGCCTTCAGAATAGTCACGCGGCATCTGAACCGGCGCCTGATCGTTACCCGCTTCGGACTCTGCCAGACGATTACGGAACGGATTATTTTCCGGTGACATACCCGGCAGCAGGTTGCTGGAGCTTTTCGCCATATGCTGGTAGATCTGACGATAATCGTCCGCCATGTTATCCAGCAGTTCAGCGCTGCGGGCAAAGTGGCTCACCAGCTCTTCGCGGTACTCTTCCAGCTCAGCTTTATTTTTTTCCAGTTCGTACTGCAATGCCTGCTGTTGGCGTAATTTACGATTACCAAAACGCATGGCTACAGCACCAATAATGATACCGACGACTAACCCAATTAGCGCATATTCCCAGGTCATGAACATCTCCCGTTGTCTTGTGTTTCCGTAGGGTGTTGGCTTTAGGCTCCATGCCTGCGCCTGATTATGCCACTATAACCGCTAATCCCGTAGAAGTGGAATCCCGTGTTTATATCACGTAATGTAGAACGGCCTTTTTTTCGTCAACCGTGAGCGACGGCACATCGATTCTCAAGGAATAACAATAACATCATGCAAAGCCTTTCCCCGACATCGCGTTACCAGCAAGCCCTCAAAGACGGCAGTCATCATCCCGACAACGTACAACAAGAAGCAGTGAATCGATTGGAAACAATTTTCCAGGAGCTTTCGACGCCAGCACGTCCTGCGCCGCAGGAGAGCGGACTGATGGCGCGTTTTGGCAAATTGCTGGGAAAACGTGAGTCATCGACCAACGCGCCGGTGCGTGGTTTGTATATGTGGGGCGGAGTCGGGCGCGGAAAAACGTGGCTGATGGATCTGTTCTTCCATAGCCTGCCGGGCGGGCGTAAACAGCGTTTGCACTTTCACCGTTTTATGCTGCGCGTCCATGAAGAGCTTACGGCCCTGCAGGGGCAGAGCGATCCGCTGGAAATCATTGCCGACCGCTTTAAGGCCGAAACGGACGTGCTGTGCTTTGACGAATTTTTTGTTTCTGACATCACCGACGCCATGCTGCTCGGCGGTCTGATGAAGGCGCTGTTTGCCCGTGGTATTACGCTGGTGGCAACCTCCAATATTCCGCCTGATGAGCTGTATCGTAACGGTTTGCAACGCACGCGTTTTCTTCCTGCCATTGATGCCATCAAACAGCATTGTGACATCATGAATGTCGATGCTGGCGTCGATTATCGTCTGCGCACCTTAACGCAGGCGCATTTGTGGTTGTCACCACTGAATGAGGAAACTCGTCAGCAGATGGATAAGCTGTGGCTGGCATTAGCGGGAACGAAAAGTGAACATGCGCCGACGCTGGAGATCAATCATCGTCCGATGCAGACGCTGGCCGTCGAAAACCAAACGCTGGCGGTGTCGTTCACCACGCTCTGTGTCGATGCGCGTAGTCAGCATGACTACATTGCGCTATCGCGTCTGTTTCATACGGTGCTGTTGTCTGATGTGCCGGTCATGACGACGCTGATGGAGAGCGAAGCGCGGCGTTTTATCGCACTGGTGGATGAGTTCTACGAACGCCACGTTAAGCTGGTGGTCAGTGCGGCCTCACCTCTTTATGAAATCTATCAGGGCGAGCGTCTGAAGTTTGAATTTCAGCGTTGTTTGTCGCGTTTGCAGGAGATGCAAAGCGAAGAGTATCTGAAGCGGGAACATTTAGCCGGTTAAACCTGCTGCAAATCACATAAAGGGGTCGATCTTTGACCCTGACTTCTCTATAATCTTGCGACCCCACGTTACGAGAGAGTTTTTTTCCCAAAACTTTCTATGCGCCGGCATAGGCTATTCGAAGGGGTAGGTTTGCTGGACAATGTCGTGTGAACCTCAACTGACAAAACGTTTGGGTGTTCACCAACGTGTAACTTATTTATTTGGGTAAGCTTTTAATGAAAACTTTTACAGCTAAACCAGAAACCGTAAAACGCGACTGGTATGTTGTTGACGCGACCGGTAAAACTCTGGGCCGTCTGGCTTCCGAACTGGCTCTGCGCCTGCGCGGTAAGCACAAAGCGGAATATACTCCGCACGTAGATACCGGTGATTACATCATCGTTCTGAACGCTGACAAAGTTGCTGTAACTGGCAACAAGCGTACTGACAAAGTGTACTATCACCACACCGGTCACATCGGCGGTATCAAACAAGCGACCTTTGAAGAGATGATTGCTCGCCGTCCTGAGCGTGTGCTTGAAATCGCGGTTAAAGGCATGCTGCCAAAAGGCCCGCTGGGTCGTGCTATGTTCCGTAAACTGAAAGTTTACGCTGGCAACGAGCACAACCACGCGGCACAGCAACCGCAAGTTCTTGACATCTAATCGGGATTATAGGCAATGGCTGAAAATCAATACTACGGCACTGGTCGCCGCAAAAGTTCCGCAGCTCGCGTTTTCATCAAACCGGGCAGTGGTAAAATCGTAATCAACCAACGTTCTCTGGAACAGTACTTCGGTCGTGAAACTGCCCGCATGGTAGTTCGTCAGCCGCTGGAACTGGTCGACATGGTTGAGAAACTGGATCTGTACATCACTGTTAAAGGTGGTGGTATCTCTGGTCAGGCTGGTGCGATCCGTCACGGTATCACCCGCGCTCTGATGGAGTACGACGAATCCCTGCGTGGCGAACTGCGTAAAGCTGGCTTCGTTACCCGTGATGCTCGTCAGGTTGAACGTAAGAAAGTCGGTCTGCGTAAAGCTCGTCGTCGTCCTCAGTTCTCCAAACGTTAATTGTACTCTGCTTCGGCAGACAACAATTTGCGAAAAAACCCGCTTCGGCGGGTTTTTTTATCGTTACTGCTCTCCGTATAACCACGGTAATCCGCTGATTGCCACCTCTTTTTCCCCATTTCAAGAATCGACTCACCACAAAGGTCACAAAATCTGGTAAACTATCATCCAATTTTCTGCCCAAATGTCCGGTATCGTTCATTTTTTGTTTGTATTTTGAACAGTAATGGCTTTCCCGAATATGGGTGACATCACTTCTGGCTGGCCACTTAGTGGCTGGTAGCAGTAAAAATTCTGAATATACCTGGAGGTTTTCATGGCTGTCGCTGCCAACAAACGTTCGGTAATGACGCTGTTTTCTGGTCCTACTGACATCTATAGCCATCAGGTCCGCATTGTGCTGGCTGAGAAAGGTGTTAGTTTCGAGATTGAGCATGTGGAGAAGGACAATCCACCGCAGGATCTGATCGACCTCAACCCGAATCAGAGCGTACCGACACTGGTGGATCGTGAGCTGACCCTGTGGGAATCTCGCATCATTATGGAATACCTGGATGAGCGCTTCCCGCATCCGCCGCTGATGCCGGTTTATCCGGTTGCGCGTGGTGAAAGCCGCCTGTACATGCAGCGTATTGAAAAAGACTGGTACACGCTGATGAACGTCATCGTGAACGGTTCTGCTTCTGAAGCCGAAGTCGCGCGTAAGCGTCTGCGCGAAGAACTGCTGGCAATTGCACCAGTATTTGGCCAGAAACCTTACTTCCTGAGCGACGAGTTCAGCCTGGTAGACTGCTACCTGGCGCCGCTGCTGTGGCGTTTACCGCAGCTGGGCATTGAATTCAACGGTGCAGGTTCGAAAGAACTGAAAGGGTACATGACTCGCGTCTTTGAACGTGATTCTTTCCTGGCTTCTCTGACTGAGCCTGAACGTGAAATGCGTCTGGGCCGGGGTTAACCTGTATGGATTTGCCACAGCTAACACCACGCCGTCCGTATCTGCTGCGCGCATTCTATGAGTGGTTGTTAGACAACCAGCTTACGCCGCACCTGGTGGTGGATGTGACGCTTCAGGACGTGCAGGTTCCTATGGAATATGCGCGTGATGGGCAAATTGTTCTGAATATCGCACCGCGTGCGGTGGGTAACCTGGAACTGGCTAACGATGAAGTGCGCTTTAACGCGCGCTTCGGTGGTGTGCCGCGTCAGGTTTCTGTACCGCTGGCGGCAGTTCTGGCAATTTATGCTCGTGAAAATGGCGCCGGTACTATGTTCGAGCCGGAAGCCGCCTACGACGAAGATGTCGCCAGCTTAAATGATGACGACAACGACGCAACTGGTTTTGAAAGTGAAACGGTCATGTCGGTCATTGATGGCGATAAGCCTGACAATGGCGACGACAACGATCCGGATGACACTCCGCCGCCGCCTCGCGGTGGGCGTCCAGCGCTACGCGTAGTGAAATAAAAAACAGGCCCTTTGGGGCCTGTTCTGTTTTCTGCCTTCGGGATCAGTAAAACAGCGTGATGGTGACTATCATATTGACCACAAATCCCACTGCCATCGGGATGGCCGTACGTTTTACCACTTCAAAGGGCGATACGCCCGCAATACCTGATGTCACCACAATGACCGCTGTAATGGGGGATACCGCCCGGGCCAGCGTAGTAGCAAAATGCATCGGCATAATCATCACTACCGCAGGAATATGTAGTCCGGCGGCAATATCTGGAATCAGGCTGGCAAAAGACATAAACGGCGCGTTACCTGACCCCATGACAATCGCACAGGCGGCAATGACCACGGCCATGATGATCATCACGCCGATACCGCCAAGGCCGGAATGCTCTGCACCTTTTATTACAGCGTCGACAGTCCCGATAGTCGTCAACCCTTTCGCAAAGATCTCACCGGCGACCACCAGCGTGACAACGTTGGCAAACTGGGTTCCCATGCCGTCAAAGAAGGCCTGCACGTCATCCATCGTTTCGCGCAGATTATGTTTATGCAGGAACTCGACAAACATCGTCAGCGTCATGCTCATCAGCATGACCACCACCAGATTCAGCTCTGTTTTCATTAACCCCATATGTGCCAGGGCAAGCGAGCCCAACATCAGAAGCAGCGGCATGACGGGTAGAATGGCGTAATAGAGAGGTGGCACGTTTTCCAGCGTCTTTTGTTCAGCGAATCCGTTGCTTTCCGGGAATGCTTTTTTATCAAACTGCCGCTGAACGAAAAAATGTGCAATAGCGACGGCGACGATAACACACGATGCGACGGGTAACTGATAGTGAAAGAAGTAGGTAGCGATTTTCATGCCCGCCACCTGCGCGGCAAAAATAGAGTTGGTTTCCAGAATGCCCCATTCAATTGACATTGAAGTGGCAATGACCGCCACCGCGGATAAACGGCTCACGCCAAGACTGACCAGCGTCGGGAACAGCGTCACCATCAGCAGCATGCCTAACCCGGAAGCGCTGGTGATGAACTGCGCCATGATCTGACCAATCACATAGGTGGCGGCAAGAACAACATAGGGTGAGCGGATTAGCTTAAGCGGACGGCTTAACAGGCTAACCATCGCTCTGCTGGCCCCCATCCTGTCCATATAACGGGCATAACCACCTACCGCCATGATTGATAACCCTAGTCCGGCCGCCCGATTGGAAAGCATACGCAGAATTTCGTTGTAAATATCGACCAGGAGATAGCCGCTGCTCTTGTCGTTATCGACCAGCGCGCCGTAGCCTAGCCAGACGCCGCAGATCATCAGGAAGATCCCCGCGGCTGCCAGCACTACCTGCGGTTTGTAGTTTTTGAGGATCAGGTAACCCATCGTTAATAAAACGATGACAGAGATAATGATGCCGAACATTGTTTCACTCCATGCCAGAGAAGAAGATAAATCCGGTAATAACGCTGTTGTCCAAACGGATGTTATATTTTTTCGGGCGATTTTTATGGAGTGAATATCTTATTTTTAATTCGATGTTTAAATTATTTATCGTTATAAAATAGATGGTTATGATAATTTATCACGTTCATGTTCATAAATTTCACGAAGCGAATATGATTGTTTTCAATTAAAGATAAGCTGAATGTTTTAGCGTAACAAAATATCCGGATGGGTTAGACCGCCAATAAGCCCGACAGTCTGATTGACCATCATTTCACCCTGCTTTCGATCCTGTGTTAGGATAAACCCGCTGTTATTTGTCACCACGACTTAGCTGAATGGGCCCTATGAACGCATTTGATTCGCAAGCTGAAGACTCTCCATCCACCATTGGCCGTAGCTTACGCAACCGCCCGCTGGCGCGTAAAAAGCTGTCTGAAATGGTTGAAGAAGAACTGGAGCAGATGATTCGTCGTCGGGAATTTGGCGAGGGCGAACAGTTGCCGTCTGAGCGGGAGCTGATGGCCTTCTTTAACGTGGGCCGTCCTTCTGTACGAGAAGCGCTGGCAGCGTTAAAACGCAAAGGTCTGGTGCAAATCAACAATGGCGAGCGCGCCCGCGTTTCGCGTCCTTCAGCTGATACCATTATCAGCGAGCTGTCCGGTATGGCGAAAGATTTCCTCGCGCATCCCGGCGGCATTGCCCACTTCGAACAGTTGCGACTGTTCTTTGAATCCAGCCTGGTACGATACGCCGCAGAACATGCGACGGATGAGCAAATCGACAGACTGGCGAAAGCACTGGAGATCAACAGCCAGTCACTCGATGACAATACGCTGTTCATTCGCTCGGACGTTGATTTTCACCGCATACTGGCGGAGATCCCGGGCAATCCCATCTTTATGGCTATCCATGTTGCGCTGTTAGACTGGCTAATTGCCGCCCGTCCGACCGTAGCCGACCAAGAGTTGTATGAGCACAATAACGTGAGTTATCAGCAGCATATCGCTATTGTCGACGCGATTCGTCAGCGCGACCCTGAGGAAGCTGACCGCGCACTGCAAGAACATCTCAACAGCGTTTCCGCTACCTGGCACGCCTTTAGCAAAAGTAAAAAATTGCGTAAGTAATCGCGATCCTGACGATCGTTTAGTGAGGCAGATCGCACTATAAGCGTTCTGTATTGTATTGCTGCTTATTTGATCTGGTATAACAGGTATAAAGGTATGCAGTCAGATAACACTAATCATCATCAGAGGTAGCTATGGCAAGAGATTTAAAAGGCGTAATGCCAGCGTTGTTAACCCCATTCGATAGCCAACAGCGACTGGACATTGAGAGCCTGCGCCGCCTGGTGCGTTTCAACATTGGGCAAGGGATCGACGGGCTGTATGTCGGTGGGTCTACGGGTGAGGCATTTGTCCAAAACCGCGTTGAGAGAGAGCAGGTACTGGAAATTGTTGCCGAAGAAGCGAAAGGCAAGGTGACGCTGATCGCTCACGTTGGCACAGTGAGTACCGAAGAGAGCCAACAGTTGGCGAGTGCCGCGCATCGCTACGGCTTTGATGCGGTTTCAGCCGTCACACCGTTTTACTATCCGTTCAGTTTTGAAGAGCACTGCGATCACTACCGCGCAATTATTGATTCCGCTGATGGCTTGCCGATGGTGGTCTATAACATCCCGGCGCTGAGCGGCGTAAAACTGACGCTGGATCAGATCAACACGCTGGTGACGTTGCCGGGCGTTGGCGCGCTGAAGCAAACCTCAGGCGATCTCTATCAGATGGAACAGATCCGCCGCGCTCACCCCGATCTGGTGCTTTATAACGGTTATGACGAGATCTTCGCTTCTGGTCTGTTGGCGGGCGCAGATGGCGGTATCGGTAGCACTTACAACATTATGGGATGGCGTTATCAGGGAATTGTGAAAGCGCTCAAAGAAGGCGACATCCGTACGGCGCAAAAGCTGCAAACCGAGTGCAATAAGGTTATCGATCTGCTCATTAAGGTTGGCGTGTTCCGCGGCCTGAAGACGGTATTGCACTATATGGACGTGGTTTCTGTTCCGCTGTGCCGTAAACCATTTGCCCCGGTAGATGAACAATATCTGCCGGAACTGAAAGCGCTGGCCCAGCAATTAATGCTGGAACGCGACTGATCGGACGCCGGATAGCACAATGCTTATCCGGCCTGCAAAAACAAGACTCGTAGGCCGGATAAGGCGAATCCGCCATCCGGCACCACAACGAAAATAAAGATCGTCGGGAGAGTAAAATGAGTACTTCTACCCAGAGCATCCCGTGGTATCGCCATCTCAATCGGGCGCAATGGCGGGCATTTTCCGCCGCCTGGCTGGGATATTTGCTTGATGGTTTTGATTTTGTATTAATCGCCCTTGTGCTGACGGAAGTACAAGGCGAATTCGGACTGACGACGGTGCAGGCGGCCAGTCTGATCTCGGCCGCTTTTATCTCCCGCTGGTTTGGCGGGTTAATGCTGGGCGCGATGGGCGACCGTTATGGACGCCGCCTGGCGATGGTCACCAGTATCATTCTGTTCTCTGTGGGGACGCTGGCCTGCGGCTTCGCGCCGGGCTACACCACCATGTTTATCGCCCGCCTGGTTATCGGTATGGGGATGGCTGGTGAGTACGGCTCCAGCGCAACTTATGTTATTGAAAGCTGGCCCAGGCACTTGCGAAACAAAGCCAGCGGCTTCCTGATTTCCGGCTTCTCTGTAGGCGCAGTGATCGCCGCGCAGGTCTACAGCCTGGTGGTCCCGGTCTGGGGATGGCGCGCGCTGTTCTTCATCGGCATTTTGCCGATTATCTTCGCCCTCTGGCTGCGTAAAAATATTCCGGAAGCGGAAGACTGGAAAGAGAAACACGAAGGCAAAGCGCCGGTACGCACGATGGTGGACATTCTCTACCGGGGCGAACATCGGGTTATCAATATTGTGATGACTCTCGCCGCCGCAACCGCGCTGTGGTTCTGCTTTGCAGGCAACCTGCAAAATGCGGCTATCGTGGCGGTCCTTGGCCTGATATGTGCGTTTATCTTCATTAGTTTTATGGTGCAAAGCAGCGGGAAACGCTGGCCGACGGGCGTCATGCTGATGGTGGTTGTGCTGTTTGCCTTCCTTTACTCGTGGCCGATTCAGGCGCTGCTGCCAACCTATCTGAAAACCGAATTGCTGTATGACCCTTCCACTGTCGCCAGGGTGCTCTTCTTTAGCGGCTTTGGCGCGGCGGTCGGTTGTTGTGTCGGTGGTTTTCTTGGCGACTGGCTGGGCACGCGTAAGGCCTATGTCTGCAGTCTGCTGGCTTCGCAGTTGCTGATTATTCCAGTGTTTGCGATTGGCGGCTCAAACGTCTGGGTACTGGGTTTACTGCTGTTTTTCCAGCAAATGCTCGGTCAGGGGATCTCAGGGATCTTACCCAAACTGATTGGCGGCTATTTCGATACCGACCAGCGTGCGGCGGGTCTGGGCTTCACCTACAACGTGGGTGCACTGGGCGGGGCGTTGGCACCGATCATCGGTGCGCTGATTGCCCAACGACTGGATCTGGGCACCGCGTTGGGATCGCTCTCTTTCGGCCTGACATTTGTGGTGATCCTGCTGATTGGTCTCGATATGCCGTCTCGCGTACAGCGCTGGCTGCGGCCTGAAGCATTGCGTACGCATGATGCCATTGATGGCAAACCGTTTAGCGGGGCCGTGCCGTTCGGCGGCGACAAAAGCACCATGGTGAAATCCAAAAGTTAATCCGTTTGCCCGGTCCTGCGCCGGGCAATAGTCATAAGGGAATAAGCATGTCGTTACTTGAACAACTGGATATCAAGATTGCCGCGAACGGCGGGCTGATTGTCTCCTGCCAGCCTGTTCCTGACAGCCCGTTAGATAAACCGGAAATTGTTGCGGCGATGGCGCTGGCCGCAGAACAGGCTGGCGCGGTGGCGTTACGCATTGAAGGGGTGGAAAACCTGAAAGCGACCAGGGCGGTAGTTTCGGTGCCGATTATCGGCATTCTCAAACGTGACCTTGATGACTCTCCGGTTCGCATCACCGCATATCTCGAGGATGTTGATGCGTTAGCGCAGGCAGGCGCTGACATCATCGCCATCGACGGTACCGATCGCGTACGTCCGGTACCTGTAGAAACCTTACTGGCACGTATTCATCATCACCAACGCCTTGCGATGGCTGACTGTTCGTCCATGGCGGATGGCATGGCCTGCCAGAAACTCGGTGCCGAAATCATTGGCACTACCCTTTCTGGCTATACCACGCCAGAAACGCCCGAAGAGCCGGATCTGGCTCTGGTGAAGTCTTTAAGTGACGCGGGTTGTCGGGTGATTGCTGAAGGACGTTACAACACGCCAGCGCAGGCCGCTGAGGCGATGCGTCATGGCGCTTGGGCGGTGACAGTCGGCTCAGCCATTACCCGGCTGGAGCACATTTGCCAGTGGTACAACACAGCGCTTAAAAAGGCGGTGCTATGACCACGCTGGCGATTGATATTGGCGGCACCAAACTGGCTGTTGCGCTGGTAGACAGCAGCCTGCAAATTCAAGAGCGTCATGAATTGCCGACGCCCGCCAGCAAAACACCGGATGCTCTGCGTGCCGCGTTACAAGCACTGGTTGCGCCGCTACAGGGGCAGGCAACGCGGGTGGCGATCGCCTCAACGGGGATTATCCGCGACGGTTCTCTACTGGCGCTGAACCCGCACAACCTCGGCGGGCTGCTGCATTTTCCTCTGGTGCAAACGCTAAAAGATCTCACCGCTTTGCCGACGCTGGCAGTCAATGACGCGCAGGCCGCGGCGTGGGCTGAGTATCATGCGCTTGGCGGCGAGTACCGCGATATGGTGTTTATCACCGTCTCCACCGGTGTAGGCGGCGGGGTGGTAAGTGATGGGAAGCTGCTGACCGGGATTGGCGGTCTGGCCGGGCATCTGGGACATACGCTGGCTGATCCGCATGGGCCGGTGTGCGGTTGCGGGCGTGTGGGTTGTGTCGAGGCGATCGCTTCCGGTCGTGGGATCGCGGCGGCTGCCGAAGGCGCGCTTGCTGGATGCGACGCAAAAACCATTTTTAGCCGCGCCGGGCAGGGTGATGAGCAGGCCAGTCGGTTGATCCATCGTTCGGCACGTACTTTGGCAAGGCTTGTCGCCGATGTGAAGGCCACGCTCGATTGCCAGATTGTGGTGATTGGCGGCAGCGTGGGGCTGGCGCCAGGGTATCTGGCGCTGGTGGAAAACTATCTGGCACAAGAGCCTTCGGCTTACCACGTAGAATTACGGGCGGCGCATTACCGTCATGACGCTGGATTACTGGGGGCCGCGCTGTTGGCCCAGGGAGATTGATTATGATGTCAGATGAGTTGCGTTCATTGCCTTCTGCCGGATTACATCCGGTTTTGCAGCAGGCGTTAACGCTGGCTGTTGCGGCGAATCCGCAGGAGAAAACGCCAGGGCGCTACGAGTTGCAGGGCGATAATATTTTTATGAATGTCATGCAATTTGCAACGCAGAGCCCAGAGCAAAAGAAAGCGGAACTGCACAGGGAATACATTGATATTCAGGTGCTGTTATCCGGTGAAGAACGCATTCTGTTCGGGATGACTGATTCTGCTCGTCAGTGCGAAGAGATGCACGTTGAGGATGATTATCAGCTGTGTAGCCAGATTGCCGATGAGCAGGCGATGGTACTGAAGCCGGGAAGATTTGTGATTTTTATGCCGGGCGAGCCGCATAAGCCGGGCTGCGTGGTACAGGCTCCGGTGGACATCAAAAAGGTGGTGATCAAGGTGCGCGCCAGTTTATTACACACCTGACGATGAGAGTGACGGTGTCGGATGGCAAGGCTTGCGCCATCCGACACCGGATATTACAACCTAGCGCTTAAACGTCACCGCTTCCGGCTGCGTCAGATGCAGCGTCGTTTGGCTCGGCACAGTCTCGGCAATGATTCGCCCGTGACGAATGGAATAACGTGCAGGCGTCTGGCGACGAACCGCGTCAAACCCATTCTCTGCCGGTAAAATCACCAGGTTCGCGGAATTCCCCACGCTCAGACCGTAGTCCTGCAGGTGCAGGGTTTTCGCGCTGTGGGTGGTGATCAGATTCAGGCCATCGTTAATTTGTCCGTATCCCATCAGCTGACACACATGTAACCCCATGTGCAGTACCTGCAGCATATTCGCAGTGCCCAGCGGATACCACGGATCGAAGACGTCATCATGGCCGAAGCAGACGTTGATCTCTGCCTCCAGCATCTCTTTGACGCGTGTAACGCCGCGGCGTTTAGGATACGTGTCAAAGCGCCCTTGCAGGTGAATATTCACCAGTGGATTCGCGACAAAGTTAATGCCGGACATTTTCAACAGGCGGAAAAGACGGGAAGTATACGCGCCGTTATAGGAGTGCATTGCCGTAGTATGGCTGGCGGTCACGCGCTCGCCCATATTGTCGCGATGGGCCAGCGCCGCGACGGTTTCAACAAAGCGTGATTGCTCATCGTCAATTTCGTCACAGTGCACGTCGATAAGTCTGTCGTATTTTTGCGCGAGGGCGAAAATTTTGTGCAACGACTCCACGCCATATTCACGCGTAAATTCAAAGTGGGGGATAGCGCCAATGACGTCGGCCCCCAAACGCACGGCTTCCTCTAATAACGCTTCACCGTTGGGATAAGAAAGAATGCCCTCTTGCGGGAACGCGACAATCTGTAGCTCTACCCACGGAGCGACTTCTTGCTTCACCTCCAGCATGGCTTTCAGCGCCGTCAGCGTAGGGTCGGAAACGTCAACGTGAGTGCGGACATACTGGATGCCGTTGGCCATCTGCCACTTAAGAGTCTGCATGGCGCGCGCTTTGACGTCATCGTGAGTGAGCATTGCCTTACGTTCGGCCCAGCGCTCAATGCCTTCAAATAACGTACCAGACTGGTTCCAGCTCGGCTCCCCCGCGGTTTGCGTGGTATCCAGGTGGATATGTGGCTCTACGAACGGTGGGATTGCCAGGCCACCTTCGGCATCAAGCACTTCCCCCTGCGGCAACGTAGCGGCGTCCTGAGCCTCAATTCGGCTGAAGCGTCCGTTTTCAACCGTGAGCTGCCACAATCCTTCGCGTCCCTGTAAACGCGCCTGACGAATGGTGATGTTATTATTCTGCATGGCTGACCTCTGGTGATTTAGCAAGGCTGCGATTGAAAAGTGGGTTCAGCAGGATATAGCTGAATACGCCGCCGAGTACGGCGTTGACGGGTACAATACCGGGAATATAGTGACCGGCGGCAATGCCCAGTGCAACGGACAGGATAGCTATCCAGTTTACGGAAATAAATTGTGCTTTGCTGAAGTCGGCATATCGGCGATGGTTCAGCAGATAGTCGGCGATAATCACTCCACCAATTGGAGGAATCGCTGCCGACAAAAATGTCAGCCAACCGACAAAGTTATTGTAAAGCCACAGTGCGCACAGTGTGCCGATAATACCGTTAGCCACCGACAGCGAACGGCTGGAAAGGCCGGTAATATTGGCAAATCCCAAACCTGAAGCGTAGAGCGCATTGTCGTTGGTGGTCCAGATATTCAGGCCGAGCACCACAATCGCGGGCAGCAGCAGGCCCTGAGCAATCATCACGTCAGAGATGTCCGCCTGTCCAACAGCGGCGGCACCCGCAGCGCCGAAGATAAACATCAACGAGTTGCCAAGGAAAAATGCCACCATGGCAATCAGTACCGCACCTTTGGCGTTGCGGCCAAAGCGGACAAAGTCGGCGGTTAACGTGCCTGCGCTGATAAATGAGCCTACCACCAGCGCCAGTGCGGTGGAGAAATTCAGCGGTGTCTGCGGCACTATCGCTTTTAAATGGTCTAAACCGCCGACATCGCTCACCGCCAGCCAGACGGAGTAGCTGCCAAGAACGACGATGGCAGGTACGGCGATGATAGATAAAACGGTCAGCGCCGAGATGCCAAAAAAGATAGTCAGGGTCATCAACAGACCGGAAACCGCAATCAGAATATTGACGTCAATCCCCGTCGCTTTGCCAACCGGGATAGCAAACATGGCCACACCAACGCCAAACCAGCCTACCTGTGTACCGCCTAAGAGCAGTGAGGGAAGCCATGAACCTTTCAAACCAAATGAGTAACGTGCCAGAAGGTGGGTTGAGAGCCCTGTTTTTGCGCCGATAAAACCGAGAAATGCAGTGTAAATACCGAGGAGAAGATTACCGAAGAGAACTGCCAGGAAGAAATCATTATAGGAAAGACCGGTACCGAGTGTGCCACCGGTCCACATACTGGCGGAAAAAAATGTGAGTCCCAACATGACAAACGTTAGTGGAATCACGCCCTTCCGCGCCGCCAGAGGGACGGGGCCCTGGCTATAATTGTTGTCCTGCGACACAACGCCTCCATGAATTTTGCCCAAAAAATCCGCCGCATAATATACAGTTCTCAGAATAAAGCAAACGTTTCCGTATGTTTTTTTAGTTCTCTTTCACGGTGTTGATAGAGGGGAGGGGGCAGGGGTATTGCGAGGAATCTGGCATCTCATCAGCGTTTGAAGATGAGATGCCAGAAGACGCTTACTTACACTTCCAGGTAGTTCAGGATACCGTCTGCCGCTTTACGACCTTCGGCAATCGCGGTGACTACAAGATCCGAACCACGCACGATGTCGCCACCAGCGAAGATTTTTGGGTTGCTGGTCTGGAAGGCGTTATCGCTGCGTTCCGGAGCAATAATACGGCCCTGAGAATCCAGCTCGACGCTGTGCTCTTTCAGCCACTCCATACTGTGCGGGCGGAAGCCAAACGCCAGTACCACCGCATCAGCTGGAACAACGTGCTCGGAACCGGCGACGATCTCCGCGCGGCGACGCCCCTTCGCATCCGGTTCGCCCATTTCGGTGCGCGCCATTTTCACGCCGCACACTTTACCGTTGGCATTCACTTCCACGCCTAAAGGCTGGACGTTGAACTGGAACTCGACGCCTTCTTCACGCGCGTTTTTCACCTCGCGTTTGGAACCCGGCATGTTCTCTTCGTCGCGGCGATAGGCGCAGATTACGTGTGCCGCGTTCTGGCGAACCGAGGTCCGCACGCAGTCCATCGCGGTATCGCCACCGCCGAGAACAACGACGCGTTTGCCTTCCATGCTGATGTACGGCTCGTCACTGCTTTCGCCAAATCCCATCAACTGTTTGGTATTGGCGATCAGGAACGGCAGGGCATCAAATACGCCGGGAGCGTCTTCGTTTTCCAGCCCACCGCGCATCGACTGATAGGTACCTACGCCAAGGAACACGGCATCGTAATCCTTCAGCAGATCGTTAAGCTGCACGTCGCGGCCCACTTCCACGTTTAGTTTGAACTCAATACCCATACCGGTGAAGATTTCACGGCGACGGGTCATGACCTCTTTCTCCAGCTTGAACGCCGGGATCCCGAAGGTCAGCAGACCGCCGATTTCCGGGTGGCGGTCAAATACCACCGCCTTCACGCCGTTGCGGGTCAGCACATCAGCACAGGCCAGGCCCGCCGGACCTGCACCGATGATCGCCACGCGCTTGTCCGTCTGGCGAACGCCAGTCATATCCGGACGCCAGCCCATCTCGAACGCTTTATCGTTGATATAGCGCTCGATGTTGCCGATAGTTACCGCACCGAACTCATCGTTTAGCGTGCAGGATCCTTCACAAAGACGATCCTGCGGGCACACTCGGCCACAGACTTCCGGCAGAGTGTTAGTCTGGTGCGACAGTTCTGCCGCTTCAAAAATACGTCCCTCATTCGCCAGCTTAAGCCAGTTCGGAATGTAGTTATGTACCGGGCACTTCCACTCGCAGTACGGGTTGCCGCAGGAAAGACAGCGATCAGCCTGTGCTTTGGCCTGGCCTTCGGAAAACGGCTCGTAGATCTCGATAAATTCGATCTTACGGATCTTCAGCGGTTTCTTCGGTGGATCAACGCGCTGCAGGTCGATAAATTGGTATACGTTCTGACTCATTGCTGCTACCCCTTACTGCGCCTGCACACGCAGCTCTGCTGCGCTACGACTACGGTGACCCAACAGTGCTTTCACATCACTGGATTTCGGTTTTACCAGCGCGAATTTCGCCGAGAATGCTGGCCAGTTCGCCAGGATCTCTTCGCCGTGTGAAGAACCGGTATGTTGTACATGCTCGGTAATCAGACCGCGCAGGTGTTCCTCATGAATAGCCAGCGAGTCCACGCTCAGTACTTCTACCAGTTCCGGGTTCACGCGTTTGCGGAATTCACCGTCTTCGTCGAGCACGTAGGCGAATCCGCCGGTCATGCCTGCACCGAAGTTGACGCCGGTTTTGCCGAGAATACACACGATGCCGCCGGTCATATATTCACAGCCGTTGTCGCCAATACCTTCAACCACGGTAATAGCGCCGGAGTTACGCACCGCAAAACGCTCACCCGCACGACCCGCAGCAAACAGGCGGCCACCGGTAGCACCATACAGGCAGGTGTTACCAATGATGCTCGCCTCATGGCTACGGAAAGCAGAGCCAACCGGAGGACGCACTGCCAGCAGGCCGCCCGCCATGCCTTTACCGACATAGTCGTTGGCATCGCCGGTCAGATACAGCTCCACGCCGCCCGCGTTCCACACGCCGAAGCTCTGGCCTGCGGTACCGCTGAAGTGCGCTTTAATCGGGTCAGATGCCAGCCCCTGATCGCCATGCGTCTGAGCGATATAGCCCGACAGCGATGCGCCGACGGAACGGTCGGTGTTGCGTATATCGAACCAGAAGGTTTTGCTCTGGCGCTCGTCGACAAACGGTTTCGCCTGCTGTAACAGCTGGGCGTTCAGCACGCCGTTATCAAACGGCGGATTGTTTTCAGTGCAATGCAGCGCTTTACCTGGATGCGGTTCAGCGGTTTCCAGCAGACGAGACAGCTCCAGTTTCTGCTGCTTGGCGGTAAACCCTTCCAGCTCTTTGAGCAGGTCGGTACGACCAATCAGATCCACCAGACGTTTCACGCCCAGTTGCGCCATCAGCTCGCGGGTTTCGCGGGCGATAAATTCAAAGTAGTTAGTCACTTTGAACGGCAGGCCGTGATAGTGGTTCTTACGCAGTTTGTCATCCTGAGTTGCCACGCCGGTTGCGCAGTTGTTTAGATGGCAAATACGCAGGTATTTACAGCCCAGCGCGACCATGGGGCCGGTGCCGAAACCGAAGCTTTCTGCACCCAAAATTGCCGCTTTAATGATATCGACGCCGGTTTTCAGACCGCCATCGACCTGCAGACGGATCTTGTGACGCAGACCGTTAGCCACCAGCGCCTGCTGAGTTTCCACCAGCCCCAGCTCCCACGGGCAGCCCGCGTATTTTACCGAGGAGAGTGGGCTTGCCCCGGTACCGCCGTCGTAACCGGCAATCGTAATCAGATCCGCATAGGCTTTCGCCACGCCGGTCGCAATAGTGCCGACGCCCGGTTCGGAAACCAGCTTCACCGAGATCATCGCTTTCGGGTTAACCTGTTTCAGGTCGAAAATCAGCTGCGCTAAGTCCTCGATAGAGTAGATATCGTGGTGCGGCGGCGGGGAGATCAGCGTCACGCCCGGCACCGAATAACGCAGTTTGGCGATGTACGGGGTGACTTTATCACCCGGTAACTGACCGCCTTCGCCCGGCTTCGCGCCTTGAGCGACTTTAATCTGAATGACATCAGCATTGACCAGGTACGCTGGGGTTACGCCAAAGCGACCGGAAGCCACCTGCTTAATGCGCGACACCTTGTTAGTGCCGTAGCGTGCTGGATCTTCGCCGCCTTCACCGGAGTTCGAGTTACCACCGATGCTGTTCATGGCTTCGGCCAGCGCCTCGTGTGCTTCCGGGCTTAATGCCCCGATAGACATCGCTGCGGTATCAAAGCGTTTAAACAGTTCGGTTGCGGGTTCTACTTCGCTAATGCTTACGGCTTCATCGCCAGGTGTAATCGCCAGCAGATCGCGCAGCGTGGCCGCCGGACGCTCATTGACCAGCTTTGCATATTCCTGATAGTCGCTGTACTCGCCGCTTTGTACTGCCTGTTGCAGCGTGCGCACCACGTCCGGGTTGTAGGCGTGGTATTCGCCGCCGTGAACGTACTTCAGCAAACCGCCCTGGCTGATAGGCTTACGCGCCAGCCAGGCATGTTTGGAGAGGTTCAGCAGATCCTGCTGGAAGTCGGTAAAACCCGCGCCGCTGATGCGACTGACCACGCCCTGGAAGCATAAAGCCACAACATCATCGTGCAGACCAACGGCTTCAAACAACTTCGAGCAGCGGTAAGAGGCGATGGTCGAGATGCCCATTTTGGACATGATTTTGTACAGACCCTTGTTGATGCCGTTACGGTAGTTCAGCATCACAGCCCGGTAATCTTTGGCAATCGCCTGAGTGTCGATCAGACGTCCCAGCGTTTCATACGCCAGATACGGATAAATGGCCGTCGCGCCAAAACCGAGCAGAACGGCAAAATGGTGCGGGTCACGGGCGCTGGCGGTTTCAACGATGATGTTGGCATCGCAACGCAGGCTTTGTTCTACCAGACGTGTTTGTACTGCGCCAACGGCCATCGGTGCCGGAACCGGCAAGCGGTTTTTTGCGATATTACGGTCAGAGAGCACCAGTAGCACTGTGCCGTTACGCACCATCTGTTCAGCCTTATCGCACAATGCTTTGACGGTCTCTTCGAGCGTGGTTTCCGTCACGTCGAAGGTGATATCCAGTCGGTCAGCGCGATAATGCTCCTCTTTCATGGTGGTGAGCTGGGTGAAATCGGAGTACAGCAGGATCGGCGACTTAAAGCTCAGACGGTGCGCCTGACCTTCGGCTTCGCAGAAGACGTTCATCTCACGACCGATGCTGGTGGCCAGCGACATGACGTGCGCTTCACGCAGCGGGTCGATCGGCGGGTTGGTGACCTGGGCAAACTGCTGGCGGAAGTAGTCATAAATGATGCGCGGCTGGCTGGAGAGCACGGCAAACGGGGTATCATCACCCATTGAACCGACCGCTTCCTGACCATTTTCACCGAGCACGCGGATAACGGAATCCAGCTCTTCAGCGCTGTAGTTAAACTGTTTCTGGTAGCTGGCGAGGGTGTCATCGTCCAGTTCACGGCTGCCGACCTGATCGTCAGCCAGGTCTTCGAAAGGCACCAGACGGCGGACGTTCTTCTCCATCCACTCTTTGTAGGGGTGGCGGCTTTTCAGATCGTCATCGGTTTCAGCCGAATGCAGAATGCGCCCGCTACGGGTATCGATAACCATCAACTCCCCAGGGCCGACACGACCTTTCTCAACCACTTCATCCGGCTGATAATCCCAGATCCCGACTTCAGAAGCGCAAGTAATCAGCTTGTCTTTGGTGATGACGTAGCGCGCCGGACGCAGGCCGTTGCGGTCAAGGTTACAGGCGGCAAAGCGACCGTCGGACATAACGATACCCGCCGGACCATCCCACGGCTCCATGTGCATGGAGTTAAAGTCGAAGAACGCGCGCAGCTCCGGGTCCATATCCGGGTTGTTCTGCCAGGCCGGCGGCACCAGTAGACGCATGGCGCGGATGATATCCATCCCGCCCGCCAGCAGCAGTTCCAGCATGTTATCCATTGAGCTGGAGTCGGAGCCGGTTTCGTTAACGAACGGTGCGGCGTCGTGCAGATCAGGGATCAGCGGCGTCTGGAATTTATAGGTACGAGCGCGCGCCCACTGGCGGTTGCCGGTGATGGTGTTGATTTCACCATTGTGCGCCAGGTAGCGAAACGGTTGCGCCAGCGGCCAGCGTGGTACGGTGTTGGTGGAGAAGCGCTGGTGGAACAGGCAGATGGCCGATTCCAGACGCAGGTCCGCCAGGTCCAGGTAAAAGCGCGGCAGATCCGCCGGCATACACAGACCTTTATAGATATTGACCAGGTTCGACAAGCTACAGACGTAGAAGTCTTTATCTTCCTGGAGGCGTTTTTCGATACGACGGCGCGCGATGAACAGGCGACGCTCCATATCACGCGGACGCCAGCCCGCAGGGGCATTAACAAAAATTTGCTCGATACGAGGCAGGGAGGAGAGCGCAATTTCACCGAGAACACCTTCGTTAGTCGGCACGTCGCGCCAGCCGACAATCGACAGGGTCTCCTGCTGTAATTCTTCTTCTACAATGCGACGAGAAGCCGCTGCCAGCTCAGCGTCTTTATTTAAAAAGATCATGCCGACGGCGTAGTTTTTGGCTAAACGCCAGCCGCGCTCTTGCGCTACGATGCGGAAAAAGCGGTCAGGTTTTTGTAACAGCAGGCCGCAACCATCGCCGGTTTTTCCATCGGCAAGAATTGCGCCACGGTGCTGCATGCGGGCCAGTGCGTGTATGGCGGTACGCACTACCTTGTGGCTAGGTTCGCCTTCTATGTGGGCGATCAGGCCGAAACCACAGTTATCCCTCTCAAGGGATTTATCGTACAACATATCAGTGAACCTCCCCAGGCTCTGCGGGATTCCCATCTGGACCGTTGCGCACGGGCACACCAAGAGCATGGCGACGGGGTTTGCGTGTCATACGCTTACCTCGCATTCGCCCTCTTTATCCTTTTCGCACAGGTCAAACAAGTTTGAGGACTTGCTTCAGAGGGAATCTCAATTACTGCATAAATATGATGAGCAGACTGCTCATCCAGAAAGCTTCCAGCGGATTTCCAAGTTATCGGGAATCCACACACAGGTCAAATGGCAATCTTATTTATGCAAAAATGTGCTATTGGGCAATTAACTTTATGAAAATATTGAAATAAAAGGGTTTTATACATTGATATAACCTGAGGAGGATGCCCTGGGAAGTGTGATCTGTCTCACTGTAAGAGAGGCCGGATATCTCTCGTCCTCCCTTTGTTTATCGATATACTTGGCATTTTATGCTGGTTTTTAGAGTTTTAGCGTCTTAAAGATACTGTTTTTACGCTGAGAGTATAAGAAGATAAAAAAAACAGCTGGATATAAGGAAAAGTAATTATATTTTGAGTGAATGAAATTTCGATTATTTTGATTTGTTATGCAATAAATAAAGGCTCGCCAGGGCGATTGATCCAGGTCATCGCCGACTGGGGCAAAAAATGGCAGGCTTTGGCCTCTTTTCAAGGCGCGGTCTACCAGATTATGCAGTTACAGAAATTAGTCAATATGTTTGGTGGGGATCTTTCTCGCCGTTATGGGCAAAAGGTTCATAAACTCACGCTGCACGGCGGATTTAGCTGTCCAAACCGTGATGGCACCATCGGACGCGGCGGATGTACTTTCTGTAATGTCGCCTCGTTTGCCGATGAAGCACAGCAGCACCATTCAATTGCCGAGCAGCTTGAGCATCAGGCGCAGTTGGTCAATCGCGCCAGACGCTATCTGGCCTATTTCCAGGCTTATACCAGCACCTTCGCGGAAGTACAGGTGCTGCGTTCGATGTATCAACAGGCGGTCAGCCAGGCCAACATCGTTGGGTTATGCGTTGGGACGCGCCCCGACTGCGTGCCGGATGCGGTACTCGATCTGCTTTGTGAGTATAAAGACCTCGGCTATGAGGTATGGCTGGAGCTCGGTCTGCAAACTGCGCATGACAAAACTCTGCACCGGATTAACCGCGGCCATGATTTTGCCTGCTATCAGAACACCACGCGGCTGGCGCGCGAGCGCGGGCTGAAAGTGTGCTCACACCTGATTGTTGGTCTGCCGGGAGAAGGACAGGCAGACTGTCTGCAAACCATGGAACGAGTGGTGGAGACGGGCGTTGACGGTATTAAGCTGCATCCGCTGCATATTGTGAAAGGCAGTACGATGGCAAAGGCCTGGGAAGCCGGACGGCTGAACGGAATTGAACTGGACGACTACACGGTTACCGCCGGGGAGATGATCCGCCATACGCCGCCAGAGGTGATTTATCATCGAATCTCTGCCAGCGCGCGTCGCCCAATGCTGTTGGCTCCGCTATGGTGTGAAAACCGCTGGACCGGGATGGTCGAACTGGATCGCTATCTCAATGCTCATGGTGTTCAAGGCTCTGCGCTTGGCACTCCGTGGATTCAGCCTGGGAGCTAACTATCCGGCAATCTGCGCCTGCTTGCCTGATGACGCTACGCTTATCAGGCCCACGTTGAATCTCTCCTCGGTCATTTCACCGATAACCTCCGCATTTCTTGCACAATCTTCAACGTCACGCTGAGAATTGAGTATTATTGTGCCAAGTTGTCGTGAAGGAACCCTCTATGAAGCAAATCCGTATGCTGGCGCAATATTACGTCGACCTGATGATGAAATTGGGTCTGGTGCGCTTTTCGCTGTTATTGGCGCTGGCGCTGGTCGTGTTGGCGATTGTGGTGCAGATGGCTGTCACCATGGTGCTGCATGGCCAGGTAGAAAGCATTGATGTTATCCGCTCTATCTTTTTTGGTCTGTTAATTACCCCCTGGGCCGTCTATTTTCTGTCAGTGGTGGTGGAGCAACTGGAAGAGTCCCGGCAACGCTTGTCACGACTGGTACAAAAGCTGGAAGAGATGCGCGAGCGCGATCTCAAGCTCAATGTGCAGTTAAAAGATAATATTGCCCAGCTTAATCAGGAAATTGTTGAGCGCGAAAAAGCCGAAGCGGAGCGCCAGGATACGTTCGAGCAGTTGAAGGTTGAAATCAAAGAGCGCGAAGAAGCGCAGATTCAGCTTGAGCAGCAGTCTTCCTTTTTACGCTCTTTCCTTGATGCCTCGCCGGATCTGGTTTTTTATCGTAATGAAGATAAAGAATTTTCCGGCTGTAACCGTGCCATGGAACTGCTGACCGGCAAGAGCGAAAAGCAGTTGGTGAATTTAAAACCGGCTGATGTTTACTCCCCTGAGGCGGCAGAAAAGGTCATTGAAACCGACGAAAAGGTGTTCCGTCATAACGTCTCGCTCACCTACGAACAGTGGCTGGACTATCCGGACGGGCGCAAAGCCTGCTTTGAAATTCGCAAAGTACCTTACTATGACCGCGTAGGTAAGCGGCATGGTCTGATGGGTTTTGGGCGCGATATTACCGAGCGTAAGCGTTATCAGGATGCGTTAGAGCGCGCCAGCCGCGATAAGACCACCTTCATTTCTACCATCAGCCACGAACTGCGTACTCCGCTTAACGGCATTGTCGGCTTAAGCCGGATCCTGCTGGATACGGATCTGACCGCTGAGCAGGAAAAATACCTGAAAACAATCCACGTCTCTGCCGTGACGCTGGGGAATATTTTCAACGATATTATCGACATGGATAAGATGGAGCGACGTAAAGTTCAGCTCGATAACCAACCGATCGATTTCACCAGCTTTATGGCGGATCTGGAAAACCTCTCTGGCCTGCAGGCGCAGCAAAAAGGGCTGCGTTTTGTGCTTGAGCCGACGTTACCACTACCGCATAAGGTCATTACCGACGGCACGCGTTTGCGCCAGATTCTGTGGAATCTGATCAGCAACGCCGTGAAGTTTACCCAGCAGGGGCAGGTAACCGTGCGGGCGCGCTATGACCAGGGGAATATACTGCATTTCGAGGTTGAAGATTCTGGGATCGGTATTCCGCAGGATGAGCAAGATAAAATCTTCGCCATGTATTATCAGGTGAAGGACAGCAATGGCGGCAAACCGGCAACGGGAACCGGGATTGGACTGGCCGTATCGAAGCGTCTGGCGAAAAACATGGGCGGCGATATTACGGTCTCCAGCCAGGCTGGCAAAGGCTCCATCTTTACGCTGACCGTGCATGCGCCTGCGGTAGCGGAAGAGATTGAAGACGCCTTTGAAGACGACGACATGCCGCTGCCAGCCCTGAATGTGCTGCTGGTGGAAGATATCGAACTGAACGTTATTGTCGCGCGTTCAGTGCTGGAAAAACTGGGCAACAGCGTGGATGTCGCCATGACCGGGAAAGCCGCGCTGGAAATGTTCACGCCGGGCGAATATGACCTGGTGCTGCTGGATATTCAGCTACCGGATATGACCGGTCTGGATATCTCGCGCGAGCTGACGCAAAAATACGCCCGTGAGGACCTGCCGCCGCTGGTTGCGCTTACCGCCAACGTTCTGAAAGATAAAAAAGAGTATCTGGACGCGGGAATGGACGACGTGCTGAGTAAGCCGCTGTCGGTTCCGGCGTTAACCGCCATGATCAAAAAATACTGGGATACCCGAAACAAAGAGGAGAGCACTGTGACATCTGAAGAGAGCAGTAAATCGCAAGCGCTGTTAGATATTCCTATGTTGGAACAATACCTCGAGCTGGTGGGACCGAAGTTAATAACCGACGGACTGGCGGTGTTTGAGAAGATGATGCCGGGATATTTGAGCGTGCTGGAGTCCAATCTGACCGCACGGGATAAAAAAGGCGTTGTTGAGGAAGGCCATAAAATTAAAGGCGCGGCAGGTTCCGTGGGGCTGCGCCACCTGCAACAGTTAGGTCAGCAAATCCAGTCGCCAGACCTTCCAGCCTGGGAAGATAATGTTGCTGAATGGATTGAAGAGATGAAGCAGGAGTGGCAGCACGACGTGGCGGTATTGAAGGCCTGGGTGGCGAGCGTGGAAAAAAAATGACCCCGGCTTGACCGGGGTGCGCGAATACTGCGCCAACACCAGGGAAATCGTGGCTGCGCCGTAAATTATTATCATTGTTTACAAGGGCGCAGCCCTAATTTTCAGGCCGCACGCAGTTAAGATAGCAAATCTTAAATAATTTGTTACATGAATCAGTTAAATGTGTGAAGCGTAGCATTTAAATCATAATAACTAATATGTTTCAGCCAGTTGAGAAAGGAGTATCACGATGAAAAAAGTGGGTGTAGTGCTCAGCGGATGCGGCGTGTATGACGGCGCAGAGATCCATGAAACTGTTCTCACGCTTCTGGCGATTGCCCGCAACGGCGCTCAGGCCGTCTGTTTCGCACCGGATAAACAACAAGCGGATGTGATTAATCATCTGACCGGCGAGCCGATGCAGGAAACGCGTAATGTGCTGATTGAAGCCGCCCGTATAACACGCGGTGATATTCGCCCACTTGCTCAGGCAGTCTCAACGGAACTGGATGCGTTGATCGTGCCAGGCGGGTTTGGCGCGGCCAAAAATCTGAGCAATTTTGCCAGCCAGGGCAGTGAGTGCCGAGTTGATAGCGACTTAGCTGCGCTGGCGGTGGCTATGCATCAGGCGGGTAAGCCGCTGGGATTTATGTGCATTGCGCCTGCCATGTTACCTAAAATTTTTGACTTTCCGCTGCGTCTGACCATCGGTACTGATATTGATACGGCAGAGGTGCTGGAAGAGATGGGCGCAGAACATGTGCCTTGTCCGGTTGATGACATTGTCGTTGATGAAGACAACAAAATCGTCACCACTCCCGCCTATATGCTGGCGCAGGACATTGCTCAGGCCGCGAGTGGTATCGATAAACTGGTATCACGTGTGCTGGTGCTGGCTGAATGAGAAAAGGAGTTACTGCCTTTCTGCGACGTATCTTTCTGCGGGCGGTCGTTGTCCTCGCCGTATTCTGGGGCGGGGGCATCGCACTTTTCAGCGTGATGCCAGTCCCTTTCTCTGCCGTGATGGTCGAGCGGCAACTGAGCGCATGGCTGTCCGGTGATTTCGGTTATGTGGCGCACTCAGACTGGGTGAGCATGGATGAGATCTCACCGTGGATGGGACTGGCGGTGATCGCCGCGGAGGACCAGAAGTTTCCCGAGCACTGGGGATTCGATGTCTCCGCCATAGAGAAAGCGCTGGCGCACAACGAACGTAATGAAAACCGTATTCGCGGGGCGTCGACGTTATCGCAACAGACGGCAAAAAACCTCTTTCTGTGGGATGGACGTAGCTGGGTGCGTAAAGGTCTTGAAGCCGGGCTAACGCTGGGTATGGAAACCGTCTGGACCAAGAAGCGTATTCTGACCGTTTACCTGAATATTGCTGAGTTTGGTGATGGGGTTTTCGGCGTGGAGGCAGCGGCGCAGCGCTATTTCCATAAGCCAGCCAGTCGGCTGAGTCTGTCTGAAGCGGCCTTGCTGGCGGCGGTATTACCCAATCCTTTGCGTTTTAAAGCGAATGCGCCTTCTGGTTATGTACGTAGCCGTCAGGCGTGGATTATGCGCCAAATGCGCCAGCTAGGCGGTGAGTCGTTTATGCGGGAAAATAAGCTGTATTAACGGGTTTATTGCCGGATACGGCGTAAATGCTTTATCCGGCCTACGGGAGTGTGACGTTGCCGTGTAGGCCTGATGAGCGCAGCGCTTCAGGTACTCGACTAATCTTCATCAAATCCTGAATTAAACAGGGCAATCACCGCTGCCAGGGCTTCCACTTCCTGTGGACCCGTGGCTTCAACTTCTATCTGACGCCCTTTGGCGGAATCCAGCATCAGCAGAGCGATAACACTGTTTGCCTCGGCTTCCGTTCCTTCATCATTACGCAGCAAAACTTCTGCTTCAAAACCCTGCATCAATTCAAACAGTTTCATGGCTGGGCGAGCATGCATACCCAGCTTATTCGTGATTTCAACGGTTTGCTTCACGGTCATGATTTACGTTTTTCCAGCGTACGATGGCGTGACTGTACGTTTTTACCGCGTGAGCGGAAGTAGTCTGCCAGCTGCTCTGCAATATACACCGAACGGTGTTTCCCGCCGGTACAGCCGATAGCTACGGTGAGGTAGCTGCGGTTGTTGGTCTCCAGCATGGGTAACCATAGCTCAAGATAGCTGCGAGTCTGGTAGATAAAATTGTGTACTTCTGTGTGCCTGTCAAGGAAGGCGGCAACGGGGCGGTCAAGACCGGTCATCGGGCGCAGCTTCGGATCCCAGTGCGGGTTAGGCAGGAAGCGCACGTCAAAGACGTAATCCGCGTCAATTGGGATACCGTGTTTGAAACCAAAGGATTCGAATACCATCGTCAATTCGCGTTCACGCTTGCCCAGCAGGCGGGTACGCAACATTTCCGCCAGTTCGTGCACGGACATTTCGGAGGTATCCACGATCAGGTCAGCACGAGAGCGCAGCGGCTCCAGCAAATCGCTTTCCTTATCGATAGCGCTCTCCAGAGATAAGTTCTTGCTGGAAAGAGGATGCAGGCGACGCGTGTCGCTGTAGCGGCGAATCAGGGTGTTACGATCGGCGTCAAGGAACAGCAACTGTGGTGAGAAGCCTTCAGGCAGATTGTTCATTGCCTGCTCGAAAATCTCTGGGGACTCAGGCATGTTGCGCACATCAATGCTGACGGCCGCAGAAATCTGGCGATCGGCCAGAGTACGAGCCAGATCGGGCAACAGCACTACGGGAAGGTTATCCACGCAGTAAAAACCCATATCTTCCAGCGCTCGCAGGGCGACAGATTTTCCTGACCCCGAACGACCGCTGACGATCATCAGTACCATGTACTGTTTCTCCTCACAACGACAAAAAAGGATGCCATTGGGTTGTTATGCTTCATCCAGTCCACCTTCGGTGTCCGTGATGATTTGATACAACTCCTGGTCACTCTGTGCTGCGCGCAGGCGGCGGCAGATGGTTTTATCGGCCAGACGTTTGGCGACCAGCGACAACGTATGCAAATGCGTCTTGGTTTGGTCTGCCGGAACCAGCAGGGCGAAAAGCAGATCGACGGGTTGATTATCAATGGCGTCGAAAGCAATTGGCGTTTCAAGTTGCACAAACACGCCAACTGCGCGCATCGTGTCCTCTTCCAGCTTTCCGTGCGGGATAGCAATTCCATTACCGATGCCGGTACTGCCCATTTTTTCACGCGTCAGAATGGCTTCAAATACCACCTGAGAGGGCAAGCTGAGCTGTTTTGCCGCCAGTTCGCTGATGATTTCCAGCGCGCGTTTCTTGCTTTGGCAGTGAACGCCAGCGCGTGTACATTCTTGGTTAAGAACATTGCTCAGTTGTAGAGTCGTATCGTTATTTGTCATAATTTCACCTAAGCGCTAACTGTACAAATGGCCCGTTGTGCTACACAACAGGCCGTCCTGCACCCGCTAACTGCCCGGACAAGTTAGTGCTGTTTCAGTTTATCTTTATGTTTTGTTAACTGCCGAGCCAGTTTATCAATTAAACCGTCAATGGCGGCGTACATATCCTGACCTTCCGCGCTGGCATGAATTTCGCCACCGTTCACATGCAGTGTTGCATCCGAGATATGTGTCACCTTCTCCACTTTCAACACAATATAGACCTGATTAATCCGGTCGAAATATTGTTCTAGCTTGGCGAATTTTGTATTAACAAAATCGCGTAAGGCTTCAGTGATTTCGACGTTGTTTCCAGTGATGTTGAGCTGCATAGTGTCTTCCTTATCGGTTGGGTCAGACCAGCTGTTTGCGCTGGTTCGACGGCGGAATGGATAAAGACTCTCGGTACTTCGCAACAGTGCGGCGTGCCACCATGATACCCTGTTCTGACAGCATAGAGGTTAACTTGCTGTCACTCAGCGGTTTCGCGGGGTTTTCCGCAGCAATTAATTTCTTCACCAGTGCACGTATAGCTGTGGATGAGGCTTCGCCTCCGCCTTCAGTGTTAACGTGACTGGAAAAGAAATACTTCAATTCAAAAATGCCGCGCGGACTGTGCAGATACTTTTGCGTGGTCACTCGGGAAATGGTCGATTCGTGCATCTCGACGGCCTGGGCGATATCCGCCAGCACCATCGGTTTCATAAACTCTTCGCCTTGATCAAAGAAGGCTTGCTGCTGTTCAACGATACAGCGACTGACGCGCAGCAGCGTATCATTGCGACTTTCCAGGCTTTTAATCAGCCACTTTGCATCCTGCAGATTGCTACGAATAAACTGGCTGTCAGCATCGTTGCGCGCGCTGTTGCACATGGCGGCGTAGTGCTGGTTAATCTGCAGCCGTGGAATGCTGTCGCCGTTGAGTTCGACCACCCAGCGATCGTTATGCTTACGCACCAGTACATCCGGAATAACGTATTCTGGCTCCCCGGTCTGGATAGACTGCCCAGGTCTGGGGTCCAGGGACTGAATAAGATTGACGGCTTCTTTCAGCACATCTTCTTTCAGCCGGGTTACGCGCATCAGCGTGCGGAAGTCATGGTTGGCTAACAGATCGAGGTGATCGCTGATGATCAGGCGCGCTTCTTCCAGCCACGGCGTGGCTTTATCAAACTGTGAAAGTTGGATCAATAAGCAGTCGCGGAGATCTTTGGCCGCCACGCCCACGGGATCAAAACGCTGAATGCGTTTAAGCACGGCTTCGATTTCGTCCATGCCGACGTCGTCATCGCCCATGCTTTCGAGAATATCGTCCAGGGTTACGGTGAGATAACCGGTTTCGTCTACCGCATCAACAATGGATGTCGCAATTGCGCGATCGGTATCCGAGAACGGGGTCAGCTCCACTTGCCACATCAGGTAATCCTGCAGTGATTGCGTGGTCTCACCCTGATACACAGGCAGTTCGTCGTCGATGTAATCCCCGCTGGTGCCAGAAGGCGTACCGGCGGTGTAAATTTCATCCCAACTGGCGTCAAGCGGCAGCTCCTCTGGCATCTCTTTTTGTTCGAGAGCATCTGCGGTGTCGAGGGATTCGCTGTCCTGTTTTTCCTGGGTATCAATTTCGTCGTGAAGATCGGTTTGCTCGAGCAGTGGATTACTTTCCAGCGCTTGCTGAAGTTCTTGCTGAAGTTCCAGCGTGGACAGCTGCAACAGACGGATAGCCTGTTGTAGCTGAGGCGTCATCGCCAGTTGTTGGCTAAGCCTGAGTTGCAAACCTTGCTTCATGTTCAGAGTTGTTCTCTCCTGCGGTGACGTGAAGTCTTCTACCCTATCAGAGTCTGAAGTCTTCCCCAAGGTATACGCGTTTAACGTGCTCATCCTGCAGTATTTCTGTTGGCGTGCCATGCGCGATCAGGTGGCCCTGACTCACGATGTAGGCGCGCTCACACACTGCCAGCGTTTCGCGAACGTTATGGTCGGTAATCAGCACCCCAAGCCCGCTGTCGCGCAGATGTTCGATGATCCGTTTGATATCAATAACGGAAATCGGGTCAACACCGGCAAACGGTTCATCCAGCAGGATAAATTTCGGATTCGCGGCCAGTGCGCGGGCGATCTCCACGCGGCGTCGTTCACCACCGGAGAGCGACTGTCCCATGCTGTCACGCAGGTGTTCGATGTGGAACTCTTCCATCAGCTCGTTGGCGCGATCTTCCCGCTGCTCGCTGGTAAGATCGTCACGAATTTGCAGCACCGCCATCAGGTTATCAAACACGCTCAGGCGACGGAAAATAGACGCTTCCTGCGGCAAGTAGCCGATGCCGCGACGCGCGCGCGCATGCAGAGGCAGCAGGCTGATGTCTTCGTCATCAATGATAATGTTGCCCGCATCACGCGGGACAATGCCGACCACCATGTAAAAGGTCGTTGTCTTGCCCGCACCGTTAGGACCGAGCAGACCGACGATCTCCCCGGAGTTGACGGTCAGACTGACATCTTCCACCACACGGCGGCCCTTATAGGCTTTTGCAAGGTTCTTTGCAGTTAATGTTGCCATAACGAATCAGTTACCTTTTTTCTCTGCCGGAGCCTTGTTTTTGTCCTGCAACTGCGACGGTACCAGAACGGTGGTGACGCGTTTGCCTTTATCGCTGAAGGCCTGCATTTTCTGCTCTTTCACCAGATAGGTGATCTTATCGCCCGTGATGTTGCTATCGAGCTGTTCCAGGTAAGCCTTACCGGTGAGAACGACGAAGTCTTTCGCCAGTTCATAATGCATGTGTGAGGCGTGGCCTTTAACCGGTTTACCGTTGTCCTGCATCTGGTAAAAGGTTGCAGGATTACCGTAGCCATCAATGACTTCTTTACCGTCTTCACCGCCAGGGCGGGTTACGACGACTTTATCGGCGTTAATTTTGATGGTGCCCTGAGTCACAATCACGTTGCCAGTAAAGGTCACCACGTTGCCTTGCATATCAAGGGACTGCTGGTCCGACTCAATGTGAATCGGCTGCTCGGTATCGCCGGTGACGGCGAATGCCGGGATGCTGGCGGCCAGAAGTGCGCTGGCAAGCACAAGATTAAGGCTGAGTTTGTTTGTTTTGGATTTCATATGAGGTTCTAACCTTTTCAATCAGCTCGGCGTTCTTGCTGCGTAAGTTGCCGCGCATCTTCAGTCCGCTGGAGTTAAATGTTGTGCCATATAACGTGACGAGATCATCGGAAGTGACGTCTTGTGTCACCAGGTTAATCTGTGCGTTATCGGTCGTCATTCTGCGTAGTTGAGAGTCGGGCACCAGGGCGTTGACCTCAACATGGCCGTACAGATATAGCATCCGATCGTTGGTCAATTTTGCTTTATCAGCCTTGATCGTCCAGGTCGGTACTTTATCCTTATCAAATGTGGTTAATACCGGTTGAGTAAACCACGAAACCGCTTGTTCCGAATAATATTCAACGTTTTGCGCGATCAAGTGATAGCTCAGTGCGCCTTCGGGACTATACACAACGGTATCAGTATGTTCGCTCTTATAGGTTGGCTCGTTGTTATTTACGACGACCTCAGCGGTGTCGTCTTTGTCTGCCAGATTAATACCAATCATCACAAGGACAGCCAGCGACAGTAGAATGATAACCCAACGTCTGGTTTTGCTCATATCGATTGCCCTTTGGCCTCGTCCAGTTTGCCCTGCGCCAGGAGTAATAAATCGCAGACTTCACGTACCGCGCCGCGTCCCCCATCGATGCGGGTGACATAATCGGCCCGCGGGATCAGCAAAGGATGAGCATCCGCCACCGCCACGCTTAATCCCACTTGTGTCATCACCGGCCAGTCGATCAGATCATCGCCAACGTACGCAACATTTTCAGGAGCGATCGCCAGTTTGCTAAGGAGATCGTTAAAGGCGACCAGTTTGTCTGACTGCCCCTGATACAAATGCGTGATCCCCAATGTGGCACAGCGATCTTCTACAAGTTTAGCCTTTCGTCCGGTAATAATGGCAACCTCGATACCGGAAGTGAGCGCACAGCGAATTCCGTAACCATCGCGGACGTTAAAAGCCTTCAGCTCTTCACCGTTGTTGCCCATATAAATCAGACCATCAGACAGTACGCCATCCACATCCAGGATCAGCAAACGGATGTTCTCTGCCCGGGTGATAACGTCTGTGCTGACGGGTCCATAACAGGTCGCAAGCGACGCACCTGCTTTACTCATTTTCTTTATCCTTGAGTTTCTTACACTACACCTGCACGCAGCAGATCATGCATATGTAACACACCAAGTAACCGGTCGCCATCAGCAACCATAACCGAGGTGATATGGCGGGACTGCATTAAGTTCAGGGCATCGACGGCAAGAATGCCCGGACGCACGCGAATGCCGCCAGGGGTCATCACATCGGCAATGCCTAACTGGCGAACATCAACGCCCATATCGAAGACGCGACGTAAATCGCCATCGGTGAAAATACCGTCAATCTTCATGTCATCATCGCAAATGACGGTCATGCCGAGATTTTTACGCGTGATCTCAAGTAAGGCGTCACGCAGGCTGGCGCTTTTAGTCACATGCGGGATCTCATCGCCCGTATGCATAATATCGTTAACGCGCAGTAAAAGCTTACGGCCTAGTGCGCCACCGGGATGAGATAACGCAAAATCTTCCGCGGTAAAGCCACGCGCTTTTAATAATGCCACGGCTAGCGCATCGCCCATCACCAGCGTTGCGGTCGTGCTGCTGGTCGGCGCCAGGCCTAACGGGCAAGCTTCCTTAGGCACTTTAACACACAGATGCACATCTGCCGCACGCGCCATGCTGCTTTCCGGACGACCGGTCATGCAGATAAGCGGTACATGAAGACGTTTTAACACCGGGATTAACGCCGCTATCTCATTGGATTCACCGGAGTTAGAGATGGCGATGACTACATCCTGCGGCGAGACCATGCCCAGATCGCCATGTGCGGCTTCGCCTGGATGCACGAAAAATGAGGGGGTGCCGGTGCTGGCAAATGTTGCTGCCATTTTCCGCCCGATATGTCCAGATTTCCCCATCCCCATCACTACAACTTTGCCCGGGCAGCTGAATATTTTCTCGCAGGCGAGAGTAAAATTTTGGTTGATGTACTGATCAAGCTCCGCCAGGCCTTCACGTTCAATTGCCAGGACTTCCTTGCCTGCTTGCTGAAAGTCAAAACCCGGTTGCAACTCTAAGTGCGACATAATGCGTTTCCAGTTATCCAACGAGAAGTGGCGATAACCAATACAGCATCGCCAGCCATATGATAAAACCGCCGGTCAGCAGCACACCCGCGCCGCGACCAATCTGGCGCGGACGTCGCCAGCAGAGTAGTGCAAAAATTACGCTCACCAGCAGCATGACGCTATAGTCACGGGTGAAGGCCATCGGATTGACTTCCCCCGGCGTAATCAGCGCCGGCAGTCCGAGGACGATAACAATATTAAAAATGTTCGCGCCGATGATGTTGCCGACGGCAATATCGTTTTCACCTTTACGCAGACCCGCAATTGCCGTTGCCAGCTCCGGCAGGCTGGTACCAATGGCGACAACCGTCAGCCCGATGGTGAGTTCGCTCATGGCGAAGTAGTTCGCCAGTACGGTTGCGTTATCTACCACCATACGCGTTGCCATTGGCATAATAATTAGCGCAATACCCAACCACAAAAACGCGACCGGTAACCCGCCTTCGCGCGGCAGTTCCGCGATTTGCTCGCGGGTCAGGCTGTCGTTACCTTGTCGCTCAGCCAGACGGGCGATTTTAACAATGAATAACAGCCATAGCACGGCCAGAAGCAGAAGAAAGAAACCATCGCTGCGACTCAATTGCCCGTCATACAGGACCGATGCGGCTAAGATGCTTACCAGCAACATTAGCGGTAATTCACGACGCAGAACATCAGAATGCACGGTAAAAGGATGAATCAGCGCCGACAGGCCTAAAATAAGCAGAATGTTGGTAATGTTAGAGCCGATGGCGGTACCGACGGCTAAATCAAGCTGCCCGTTCATCGATGCGGCAACGGAGACAATTATCTCGGGTAACGATGTACCAATGCTGACCACGGTCATCCCGATGATAATGGGGGGAATACCGAAGTTTCGACATAAAATGGATGCGGCAAATACCAGTCGGTCGGCACCGTAGACCACCAGAAGTAAACCAATTATTAACAGCGCCGTCGCTAAAAGCATCTAAAGTCCTTTCTTCAGGTATACTCGCCGGTCCACTTGAAGGATTTCTGGAAGCCGTCACGAATTCTTAATTTTGACTTTATGCGGCTAAAAAGTAAAACAAATGCCAGCTTTCGCTAACCAGGACAGGTAATAATCTGTAAATATGTTGGGTTCAGGGCTAAATTGAGCGCCAAACTCTTCGATCAACGAGGCAATAGTAAAGGATGAATCAATGGGTCAGTCTGTGGCGAATCTAATCGATATGCGCGATGTCAGCTTTTCCCGAGGCGACCGCTGCATCTTTGATAATATTTCCCTGACGGTGCCGCGTGGTAAGGTGACGGCGATCATGGGGCCATCAGGCATCGGCAAAACGACGCTGTTGCGTCTGATCGGCGGACAAATCTCCCCCGATAAGGGCGAGATCCTGTTTGACGGCGAAAATGTCCCGGCCATGTCCCGTTCGCGTTTATTTACCGTGCGTAAGCGCATGAGCATGCTATTCCAGTCTGGTGCGCTGTTTACTGATATGAATGTGTTTGACAACGTTGCATACCCGTTGCGCGAGCATACAACGCTGCCTGCGCCGCTGCTGAAAAGCACGGTAATGATGAAGCTCGAGGCCGTTGGCCTGCGGGGCGCGGCAAAATTAATGCCTTCTGAATTATCCGGTGGGATGGCGCGTCGTGCCGCGTTAGCACGTGCTATCGCGCTGGAGCCAGACCTTATTATGTTTGATGAGCCGTTCGTCGGCCAGGATCCCATCACCATGGGCGTGCTGGTGAAGCTGATTTCTGAACTGAACAGCGCGCTGGGCGTCACCTGCGTGGTGGTTTCCCATGATGTGCCAGAAGTGCTGAGTATTGCGGATTACGCCTATATTATGGCGGACAAAAAAATAGTGGCCTACGGTAGTGCTCAGGCGCTGCAAGAAAATGCCGATCCGCGTGTGCGTCAGTTCCTCGATGGCATTGCCGATGGACCGGTTCCGTTCCGTTACCCGGCGGGCGACTACCACATCGATTTACTCAAAACAGGGAGTTAAGCCACCCATGTTGTTAAATGCGCTGGCATCACTCGGACATCGGGGAATAAAAACCCTCAGGACGTTCGGGCGAGCCGGATTAATGTTGTTCAATGCAGTTGTCGGCAAGCCGGAGTTTCGCAAACATGCGCCGCTGCTGATACGCCAGCTCTATAATGTCGGTGTCTTATCGATGCTGATCATTATTGTTTCTGGCGTGTTCATCGGCATGGTGCTGGGGTTGCAGGGATACCTGGTGCTGACGACCTACAGTGCGGAAACCAGCCTCGGTATGCTGGTGGCGCTGTCATTGCTACGTGAGCTGGGGCCGGTGGTTGCGGCGCTATTGTTTGCCGGGCGGGCCGGATCGGCCTTAACCGCAGAGATTGGCCTGATGCGGGCGACCGAGCAGCTTTCCAGCCTGGAAATGATGGCCGTCGATCCACTGCGCCGAGTGATCTCCCCACGTTTTTGGGCCGGTGTCATTTCATTGCCGCTGCTGACGATTATATTTGTCGCGGTGGGGATCTGGGGTGGGTCGTTGGTTGGCGTAAGCTGGAAAGGTATTGATGCAGGCTTTTTCTGGTCGGCTATGCAAAATGCCGTCGACTGGCGTCTGGATCTGGTCAACTGTCTGATTAAGAGCGTGGTGTTTGCCATTACGGTCACCTGGATTGCATTGTTCAATGGTTATGATGCTATCCCGACCTCTGCCGGGATTAGCCGGGCAACGACACGCACCGTAGTGCACGCCTCTCTTGCCGTTCTGGGGCTGGATTTTGTGCTGACCGCACTGATGTTTGGGAATTGAGTTCATGCAAACGAAAAAAAATGAAATTTGGGTCGGGTTATTCCTGCTGGTTGCGCTGCTGGCCGCGCTGTTTGTCTGCCTGAAGGCGGCGAACGTCACCTCAATGCGTACTGAACCGACTTATACGATTTATGCGACCTTTGATAATATCGGCGGTCTGAGAGAGCGCTCTCCGGTGCGGATTGGCGGGGTCGTGGTAGGACGCGTATCGGACATCTCGTTAGATCAGAAAACGTACCTGCCGCGCGTGACGCTGGAAATTGAATCGCGTTTTAACCATATTCCTGACACCAGTTCTCTGAGCATCCGTACTTCCGGTCTGTTGGGCGAACAGTATCTGGCATTGAACGTAGGTTTTGAAGATCCTGAGCTGGGAACGTCTATCCTCAAAGATGGCGGTACGATTCAGGACACGAAATCTGCGATGGTGCTGGAAGATATGATTGGTCAGTTCCTTTACAACAGCAACAGTAAAGGTGATGACAATAAGAATTCTGGCGATGCGCCAGCCGCAACTGAAGGCAATAATGAAGCCACTACGCCTGCGGGCGCAACGAAATAATCTCAGGAGAATCGACGTATGTTTAAACGATTGATGATGGTGGCTATGCTGGTGATTGCTCCACTTAGCGCGGCAACCGCAGCGGACCAGACGAACCCGTACAAACTGATGGATGAGGCGGCGCAGAAGACGTTTGACCGTCTGAAGAACGAGCAACCTAAAATCCGTTCCAACCCGGATTACCTGCGTCAGGTGGTCGATCAGGAACTGCTGCCTTACGTGCAAGTTAAGTATGCAGGCGCACTGGTACTGGGCCGCTACTACAAAGATGCGACACCGGCTCAGCGTGACGCCTATTTCGCCGCATTCCGTGAATATCTGAAGCAGGCTTACGGTCAGGCGCTGGCGATGTACCACGGCCAGACCTATCAGATTGCCCCTGAGCAGCCGCTGGGTGATGCGACCATCGTGCCTATCCGCGTAACCATCATCGATCCAAACGGTCGTCCTCCGGTACGTCTGGATTTCCAGTGGCGTAAAAATTCCCAGACGGGTAACTGGCAGGCGTATGACATGATTGCTGAAGGCGTAAGTATGATCACCACCAAACAGAATGAGTGGAGCGACCTGCTGCGTACGAAAGGTATTGATGGCCTGACGGCACAGCTGAAATCTATTTCTCAGCAGAAAATCACGCTGGAAGAGAAAAAATAATGACGCAGTCACTCACCTGGATGCGTGAAGGCGACAAGCTGGTGCTGGTGGGAGAGCTGGATCAGGACGTGTTAAACCCATTATGGGATGCGCGAGTTGAGGCGATGAAAGGGGTATCCTGCATCGACCTGAACCAGATTTCCCGGGTGGATACCGGTGGTCTGGCATTACTGCTGCACCTGATTAATGAGGGCAAGCAGCAGGGGAACAGCGTTTCGCTCGCTGGCGTTAACGATAAAGTGTACACGCTGGCGCAGCTTTACAATTTGCCTGACGACGTTCTTCCGCGTTAATTTTTGTAAGCCGGATAAGGTCTTGTGCCGCCATCCGGCAAATCCTCTGCGGGGGATCTGCCACTAAAGCCTTGTCTGATTTATCAGCGGGGCTTTTTGCTTATTTATGACAGCGCCACTTTGCTCTAAGATGTTGGGCTGTTTTCACTATCTGACGAATGAAGAGCCCATGGAAAATAATGAAATTCAGAGCGTGCTGATGAATGCACTCTCCCTCCAGGAAGTCCACGTTTCTGGCGACGGCAGTCACTTTCAGGTTATTGCCGTGGGTGAGATGTTTGAAGGCATGAGCCGGGTCAAGAAACAGCAATCGGTCTATGGCCCGTTGATGGAGTACATTGCGGACAACCGCATTCATGCCGTGTCGATTAAGGCGTTTACTCCAGCGGAATGGGCGCGCGATCGCAAACTTAACGGTTTTTGAGCTACGGGTGATATGCCGGTAGCGAAGATAAATTCTTAACAGAGAACAGAATAATGGATAAATTTCGTGTTCAGGGGCCAACCAAGCTCCAGGGCGAAGTCACAATTTCAGGCGCTAAAAACGCCGCGCTGCCGATCCTGTTTGCGGCGCTGCTGGCTGAAGAACCTGTAGAGATCCAGAACGTCCCGAAACTGAAGGATGTTGACACCTCAATGAAGCTGCTGAGCCAGTTGGGGGCGAAAGTTGAGCGTAATGGTTCTGTGCACATTGATGCACGTGACGTGAACGTCTTCTGTGCGCCGTACGATCTGGTCAAAACCATGCGTGCATCCATCTGGGCGCTTGGGCCGCTGGTTGCCCGCTTTGGCCAGGGCCAGGTTTCACTGCCGGGCGGCTGCACCATCGGCGCGCGTCCGGTTGACCTGCACATTACTGGTCTGGAGCAGTTAGGCGCGACTATTAAGCTTGAAGAAGGCTATGTGAAAGCGTCAGTTGATGGCCGCCTGAAAGGCGCACATATCGTCATGGACAAAGTGAGCGTCGGCGCGACGGTCACTATCATGTGCGCAGCAACGCTTGCCGAAGGCACTACCATCATCGAAAACGCCGCGCGTGAACCGGAGATCGTGGATACCGCGAACTTCCTGATTGCGCTGGGCGCAAAAATCACAGGCCAGGGTACCGATCGTATTACCATCGAAGGCGTTGAGCGCCTCGGCGGCGGTGTGTATCGCGTTCTGCCTGACCGCATCGAAACCGGTACTTTCCTGGTCGCAGCGGCAATTTCTCGCGGCAAAATTATCTGCCGCAATGCACAACCTGACACGCTGGATGCCGTTCTGGCGAAGCTGCGTGATGCGGGAGCGGATATCGAAGTTGGTGACGACTGGATCAGCCTGGATATGCACGGTAAACGTCCGAAAGCGGTCAATGTGCGCACGGCACCGCACCCGGCGTTCCCTACCGATATGCAGGCCCAGTTCACGTTGCTGAACCTGGTGGCAGAAGGGACGGGTTTCATCACGGAAACCGTGTTTGAGAACCGCTTTATGCACGTGCCTGAGCTGAGCCGTATGGGCGCTCACGCAGAAATCGAAAGCAATACCGTGATTTGCCACGGCGTGGAAACGCTCTCCGGCGCACAGGTTATGGCGACCGATCTGCGCGCATCTGCAAGCCTCGTGCTGGCAGGGTGTATTGCTGAAGGTACGACGGTAGTCGATCGTATTTATCACATCGATCGCGGCTATGAGCGCATCGAAGATAAACTGCGCGCGCTGGGCGCAAACATTGAGCGCGTGAAAGGCGAGTAATCGTCTACGTCTCTTGTAACCCCCAGTTCTGTGAACCGGGGGTTACTACTCATCAGTGTTCATTCAGGATTCTGTTTCTCTTTGCGTCCCCTCATCATCCGCGTTCTGTCGATAAACTCATGTGTTTTTGCATCGTGATAGCGTGACGGCCAAATCACCCACGGGTCGGTTCCCAACGATCGGGCGATAATCAACTCACCTTTTGGCCATGGGCGTGTTAACGCATTGGCCAGCGTTGATGAGCTTAATCCATTTTTACGTGATTCAGCGGCCATTGAGGTCCCTTTCTTGCGCAGTCCGGCGATGATATCGGCCGGATGCCAGTCAATCAGCTTGTTTTCCATAAACTCATCTCTCCTTTGGTTATCGACTTATGGTTCCACGATCGGTTGTGGAGATACTATAACGCCCGGAGAACGAATGTTCTAAAATGTTCATGTAAAGTGTGAGTATATTCAGAATATGCCAAATTTATGCGAAGGTTGCTGGAGAGGGGGACGTGTTTATTGGAATTTATAAAAGCATCCCGTGCAGGGCACGGGATGATGAAAGATGCCGCAGGGTATCAACGGTCGCGCTGTACGGCGATATGCGCCAGACCAATCAGCGCTTCTCTCCACGGCGTATCAGGCAGTACCTGCAGCGCAGCGATGGCCTTATCAGCCTCTTCTTCTGCACGTTGGCGAGTCCACTCCAGGGAACCACAGGCGTTCATCGCTTCCAGAACAGGCTCCAGAAGGTGACGGCCATTACCCTGCTCAATAGCCTGGCGGATCATTTGTGCTTGTTCAGGGGTGCCGTGGCGCATGGCATGCAGCAGCGGCAGCGTTGGTTTGCCCTCGTTGAGGTCATCACCGACGTTTTTACCCAGTTGCTCACCATCCGCGTTGTAATCCAGCAAATCGTCAATTAACTGGAAAGCAGTACCGAGATAACGGCCATAATCCTGCAACCCTTTCTCTTGTTCTTCGCTGCAACCAGCCAGAATGCCAGAGCATTGGGCAGCCGCTTCAAACAAACGCGCGGTCTTACTGTAGATAACGCGCATATAGTTTTCTTCAGTGATGTCCGGGTCGTTGACGTTCATCAACTGTAAGACTTCACCTTCGGCGATGACGTTGACCGCTTTCGACATGACTTCCAGCACTTTCAGCGAACCGAGGCTGGTCATCATCTGAAAAGCGCGGGTATAGATAAAATCGCCGACCAGCACGCTGGCCGCATTGCCAAACGCCGCATTCGCCGTGGCTTTTCCGCGGCGCATGTCGGACTCATCCACAACATCGTCGTGCAACAGGGTCGCGGTGTGGATAAACTCGATGAGGGCTGCAATCGTAACGTGTGCATTTTGCTGGTAGCCAACTGCACGCGCGGCGAGTACGGCGATCATTGGGCGAATGCGTTTTCCGCCGCCGCTAACGATGTAGTACCCCAGTTGATTGATCAGCTGCACGTCGGAATTGAGCTGTTCAAGGATTGTCGCATTGACCCCCGCCATATCTTGCGCGGTTAACTCATTGATTTTTTCTAAATTCATCGCAAAAGCCGGGCTTCTCGCCCCGATTACCTCACTGTATCGGAAGGTAACGTCGGGTTTAGGGTTATAAATATATGCTGATTGTACTGAAAAAACGCCATAGATAAACGTTACCGTACGTGTTGTGTTTTTTTTCTTCATGTATTGACGTAGCACTTGTCAAAGGCTCGCGTTTTGCGTAATATTCGCGCCCTATTGTGAATATTTATAGCGCACTCTGAATCATCAAAAAGGTGTGCGCGGAAGCGGAGTTTTTTATGTACGCGGTTTTCCAAAGTGGTGGTAAACAACACCGAGTAAGCGAAGGTCAGACCGTTCGCCTGGAAAAGCTGGACATCGCAACTGGCGAATCTGTTGAATTCGCAGAAGTTCTGATGATCGCAAACGGTGAAGAAGTCAAAATCGGCGTTCCTTTCGTTGATGGCGGCGTTATCAAAGCTGAAGTTGTTGCTCACGGTCGTGGCGAGAAAGTTAAAATTGTTAAGTTTCGTCGTCGTAAACACTACCGTAAGCAGCAGGGCCATCGTCAGTGGTTCACTGATGTAAAAATCACTGGCATCAGCGCTTAAGTTAAGGGGAGCAGATTAAATGGCACATAAAAAGGCTGGCGGCTCGACTCGTAACGGTCGCGATTCAGAAGCTAAACGTCTGGGCGTAAAACGCTTCGGCGGTGAAACAGTTCTGGCTGGTAGCATCATCGTTCGTCAACGTGGTACTAAATTCCACGCTGGTTCCAACGTTGGTTGCGGCAAAGACCACACTCTGTTTGCTAAAGCAGACGGTAAAGTGAAATTTGAAGTGAAAGGCCCGAAAAACCGTAAATTCATCAGCATCGTTGCTGAATAAGTTTTTCGCGTCCCGGTAACGGATAAAAGCCCCGCAACACGTTGCGGGGCTTTTTACATTCGACGGCCGGTAAATACGCTCGTCGCGCCGTGATAACCCGGAAACGAGCCCTTGCAGGGAATACGGCATGAAGCAGCAGGCAGGTATTGGTATTCTGTTAGCACTCACAACGGCAGTATGTTGGGGCGCTTTGCCAATAGCGATGAAGCAAGTGCTGGAGGTGATGGAGCCTCCTACCGTGGTGTTCTACCGTTTTTTAATGGCAAGCATTGGCCTTGGCGCTATTCTTGCGGTTAAAAAAAAGCTCCCTCCGTTGCGTATTTTTCGCAAAGCGCGTTGGCTGATCCTGTTGGCTATCGCTACCGGTGGGTTGTTCGGTAACTTCATTCTGTTTAGTTCATCCTTGCAATATTTGAGCCCAACGGCTTCGCAGGTTATCGGTCAGCTGTCACCGGTTGGTATGATGATTGCCAGCGTCTTTATCCTAAAAGAAAAGATGCGCGGTACGCAGGTGATTGGCGCCATTATGCTTCTGAGCGGCCTGGTTCTGTTTTTTAATACCAGTCTGATCGAAATTTTTACCCGTCTCACCGATTACACCTGGGGCGTTATCTTTGGTGTTGGTGCGGCGATGGTCTGGGTGAGCTATGGGGTCGCGCAAAAGGTGTTATTGCGCCGCCTGGCATCACCGCAGATCCTGTTTTTACTGTACACTTTATGTACGATTGCGTTGTTGCCGTTGGCTAAACCCGGTGTCATCACGCAGCTCAGTGACTGGCAGCTGGCATGCCTTGTATTCTGCGGCCTGAATACGCTGGTAGGATACGGTGCTCTCGCGGAAGCGATGGCGCGTTGGCAGGCGGCACAGGTGAGCGCCATTATTACGCTCACTCCGCTGTTTACGTTGTTATTTTCAGATTTATTATCACTGGCCTGGCCCGATTTCTTCGCCAGACCGATGCTAAACCTATTAGGTTATCTCGGTGCGTTTATCGTGGTTGCGGGCGCGATGTATTCCGCCATTGGTCATCGAATTTGGGGCGGTTTACGTAAGCATGAAACGGTGGTTTCGCAGCCCCGCTCAGGCGAATGATTTACGGAGAGTAAAATGAAGTTTGTTGATGAAGCATCGATTCTGGTCGTTGCAGGTGATGGCGGTAATGGTTGCGTCAGCTTCCGCCGCGAAAAGTACATCCCAAAAGGCGGTCCGGACGGTGGAGACGGTGGTGACGGTGGTGACGTTTGGCTGGAAGCCGACGAAAACCTGAACACGCTGATTGATTACCGTTTTGAAAAATCATTCCGCGCTGAACGTGGACAGAATGGCGCGAGCCGTGATTGCACCGGCAAGCGTGGTAAAGATGTCACGATTAAAGTGCCTGTAGGTACGCGTGTAATCGATCAGGGCACGGGCGAAACCATGGGCGACATGACCAAACACGGTCAGCGTCTGATGGTCGCTAAAGGCGGCTGGCACGGTCTGGGCAACACCCGTTTCAAATCCTCGGTCAACCGTACTCCGCGTCAGAAAACGATGGGTACACCGGGCGATAAACGCGATCTGATGCTGGAGCTGATGCTGCTGGCGGACGTGGGGATGCTGGGCATGCCAAACGCCGGTAAATCGACGTTTATCCGTGCGGTGTCCGCGGCGAAGCCGAAAGTCGCTGACTATCCGTTCACCACTCTGGTTCCGAGCCTGGGTGTGGTACGTATGGACAACGAAAAGAGCTTCGTGGTTGCCGACATTCCGGGTCTGATTGAAGGCGCGGCTGAAGGCGCAGGCTTGGGTATCCGCTTCCTGAAACACCTGGAACGCTGCCGCGTACTGCTACACCTCATTGATATCGATCCGATTGACGGTTCCGATCCGGTTGAAAATGCCCGTATCATTATTGGCGAGCTTGAAAAATACAGCCAGGATCTGGCGTCTAAACCGCGTTGGTTAGTGTTCAACAAAATTGATTTGCTGGACAAGGCTGAAGCGGAAGAGAAAGCGAAAGCGATCGCCGAAGCGTTGGGCTGGGAAGGTAAATATTACCTGATCTCCGCCGCCAGCCAGTTGGGCGTGAAGGATCTCTGCTGGGATGTGATGACCTTTATCATCGAGAACCCGATTGTTCAGGCTGAAGAAGCGAAACAGCCAGAGAAAGTCGAGTTCATGTGGGATGATTATCACCGCCAGCAACTCGCTGAAGTCGAAGACGAAGCAGAAGATGACTGGGATGACGATTGGGACGAAGACGACGAAGAAGGCGTTGAGTTCATCTACAAGCGTTAATCACATTAAAAACCCCGGCCATGTTGCCGGGGTTTTGTTTCCAGGTTTCAGAAGGCCGGATTAGGTGCGTTAGCGCTGCCATCCGGCAAACATACTCAGTTATTCTGATAAATATCCTTGTATAACCGGCTTTCGAAGCGGACCAGTGGAATACGGCGATTACGCTGATCAGCTGGCTCTACAGCATAACCAGACAGATACTGCACAAATGCCATGCGCTGACCGCTTGCCGTGGTGATGAAGCCTGCCAGGTTATAGACCCCCTGCAGTGAGCCTGTCTTCGCCGATACTTTGCCATCTACGCCAGCCTGATGCAGACCCGCACGGTATTGCAAAGAGCCGTCATGGCCTGCCAGCGGCAGCATGGTGATAAAGTTCAGCTCGTTATCGTGCTGAGCGATATATTGCAGCACCTGCATCATGGTCGCCGGGGCAATCAGGTTATGGCGGGAGAGCCCAGAACCGTCGGCAATAATGGTGTTGCCGATATCAATACCCGCTTGCTGACGCAGAATCTGGCGTACGGCATCAGAACCTGCTCGCCAGGTACCTGGCACGTTAAATCGTGCATGGCCAATCATACGGAAAACGGTATCAGCAATCATGTTGTCCGATTTTTTCAGCATAATCTTAAGCAGGTCGTGCAGCGGCGCCGACTGCTTACTGGCTACCACGGTCCCCGGCTCGTTGACCAGCGTCTGGCGCAACAGAGTCCCGCTGTAAGTGATACCGGCTTGTTTTAGCTCATCTTTGATAATCGCCCCGGCATAGCTGGCGCCGTCCTGAATAGCGAATGCCAGCGGCAGCGGATCGGCTCGTTGGGGCAGGCATCCGGTCAACGTAAAGCGGTTGAGATCGCCTGGAACCACGTCCAGTTCACAATATTGCGCTTCGGCAGAGCCACGAGCGAGAGTACGCACCTGACTGAACATGGTGACCGGGTAGTAAGATGCCACGCGGATAAAGGCGAGATCGTTAGGTTTTTGCGCGCTATAGAGTGAAACCGAGAAACAGTTACGATCGACAATGGCTGCCGCGGGCGGTGCGCTAAAACACTGCGTCATGTCGTTCCAGGGCCAGCCAGGCGCTTTATCATGGCTGGCGAAAATGGAGGTGTCGATCATGACATTTCCGGCAATTTGCGTCACGCCTGATTTTTTCAGGGTTGCCACCATATTGCGAATATCCTGACGTTTTAGCGTCGGATCGGCACCAAATCGCGCCACTAAGTCACCTTTCAAAACGCCGCCTTCCACGTTGCCTTTAGTCTCAAGCGTGGTGCTAAAACGAAAGTCAGGCCCGAGCTGAATCAATGCCGCCAGCGCGGTGATCACTTTTTGTGTACTGGCCGGCAGCGCCATCTGCTGGCTATGGTAATCAATAGCAGGAGCAGGTGCGCCAACCTTCTGTACCATAAGGGCGAGGTTGGCCCCGGCAGGGAGCTGATTGATATACTCGTCGACGTTCGCAGCCTGAACGCTGAACGCTATACTGGCAGTCAATCCAATGGTAAATCTGGAAAATCGCATAATCTCGCGCTAACAACCTGGAAACAGGCCGTCATACTACGGCGCAACGCCCCAAAAAGTAAACGATGACCCATAGGGAACTCCAGGGTAAAATGATCATCAAATAGAGAATTGTAGCTGACCTGGGACCCTGAGCCCCGGGTCGGTATTTTTTTGCTTCTGACTCTGGCATGGCGTATGCCAGAGTGGGCTTAGCAGCCGGGGTGAGAGCAGCCGCCCCCTACAGGAATGTTCAAGAGGTATAACAAATGCAAGCTATCCCAATGACCTTACGTGGTGCTGAAAAACTGCGCGAAGAACTGGATTTTCTGAAATCGGTGCGCCGTCCTGAAATCATTGCCGCTATCGCAGATGCGCGCGAGCATGGCGACCTGAAAGAAAATGCAGAGTATCACGCGGCGCGCGAACAGCAGGGTTTCTGCGAAGGGCGCATTAAAGATATCGAAGCTAAACTGTCCAACGCGCAGGTTATCGACGTCACAAAAATGCCGAACAATGGTCGCGTAGTTTTCGGCGCGACGGTTACCGTGCTGAATCTCGATAACGACGAAGAGCAGACCTGGCGTATTGTCGGCGATGATGAAGCCGATTTTAAACAGAACCTGATTTCGGTGAACTCGCCTATTGCTCGTGGCCTGATCGGTAAAGAGCAGGATGATGTGGTGGTTATTAAAACGCCGGGCGGTGAAGTTGAATATGAAGTAACGAAGGTAGAATACCTGTAATTCGCATCTTGGTTAAGATGTTGATACATTGTAAAGAAAGGAAAAAGGCCGCATAGCGGCCTTTTATCAACGAAGAGAGCGTGGCATTTTGCTCTCCTGCTAGCGGAAAATCCCGCGTTTTACACAAACTTCGTGTGCAACTTTGGGATATTCTTAGCGTGGCAGCGAGATTTTACGTTCTTTAGTCGGGCGATACAGTACCAGCGTTTTACCGATGACCTGTACATTGCAGGCGCCGGTTTCGCGTACGATAGCTTCCACGATCAAGGTTTTAGTATCGCGATCTTCCGAGGCGATTTTCACCTTGATAAGTTCATGGTGCTCTAACGCTTGTTCAATCTCGGCCAGTACCCCTTCGGTCAAACCATTGTTGCCAAGCATAACTACAGGCTTGAGCGGATGTGCCAGACCTTTCAGGTGCTGTTTTTGTTTAGTACTCAGATTCATCGTATATTTTTGCTTACGTTGGGATTGAAAACGGGTCATTCTACCGCCATCTCCCATATATCGCCAAATAGCTGTGTAGAAATTTACACCATTGGTTACGATGAACTGCCCTTTGGGAATGTGAAATGACAGGTAAAAAGCGTTCTGCCAGCTCAAGTCGCTGGCTTCAGGAACACTTTAGCGATAAATATGTTCAGCAGGCGCAGAAAAAGGGGTTACGTTCCCGTGCCTGGTTTAAACTTGATGAAATACAGCAAAGTGACAAAATTTTTAAACCGGGGATGACGATTGTTGATCTCGGTGCTGCACCCGGTGGCTGGTCGCAATATGCGGTTACGCAGATCGGCAACACTGGCCGCATTATCGCTTGCGATCTTTTACCTATGGATCCAATCGTTGGTGTGGACTTCCTTCAGGGCGACTTTCGTGATGAATTAGTCCTGAAAGCGTTACTTGAGCGCGTAGGTGACAGTAAAGTACAAGTTGTCATGTCTGATATGGCGCCAAATATGTGTGGAACACCGGCGGTGGATATTCCCCGGGCCATGTATCTGGTAGAGCTGGCGCTTGGAATGGCTCGTGATGTATTAGCGCCAGGTGGTAGTTTTGTAGTGAAGGTGTTCCAGGGCGAAGGCTTCGATGAGTATCTAAGAGAGATTCGCTCCCTGTTTACGAAGGTCAAAGTTCGTAAGCCGGACTCTTCTCGCGCCCGTTCGCGTGAAGTGTATATTGTAGCGACCGGGCGTAAACCATAACCGGTAGATTTCAAACGAAAGTTTGAAAGAAACTGGATATAGAGTATCCTGACGCTGTTTTTAACACAGTTGTAATATGAGGTTAATCCCTTGAGTGACATGGCGAAAAACCTAATTCTCTGGCTGGTCATTGCCGTTGTGCTGATGTCAGTATTCCAGAGCTTTGGGCCCAGCGAGTCTAATGGCCGTAAGGTTGATTACTCTACCTTCCTGCAAGAGGTCAATCAGGACCAGGTTCGTGAAGCGAAGATCAACGGACGTGAGATTAACGTTACCAAGAAAGATAGTAACCGTTACACGACCTACATTCCGGTTAACGATCCGAAGCTGCTTGATAACCTGCTGACCAAAAACGTCAAGGTTGTTGGTGAACCGCCTGAAGAGCCGAGCCTGCTGGCTTCTATCTTCATTTCCTGGTTCCCAATGCTGCTGCTGATTGGTGTCTGGATCTTCTTCATGCGTCAAATGCAGGGCGGTGGTGGCAAAGGTGCCATGTCGTTCGGTAAGAGCAAAGCGCGCATGCTGACGGAAGATCAGATCAAAACGACTTTTGCAGACGTTGCTGGTTGCGACGAAGCAAAAGAAGAAGTTGCTGAGCTGGTTGAGTATCTGCGCGAACCGAGCCGTTTCCAGAAGCTGGGCGGTAAAATCCCGAAAGGCGTCCTGATGGTCGGTCCTCCGGGTACGGGTAAAACCCTGCTGGCGAAAGCTATCGCAGGTGAAGCGAAGGTTCCTTTCTTCACCATTTCCGGTTCTGATTTCGTGGAAATGTTCGTGGGTGTCGGTGCATCTCGTGTGCGTGACATGTTCGAACAAGCCAAGAAAGCGGCACCGTGCATCATCTTCATCGATGAAATCGACGCCGTAGGCCGCCAGCGTGGTGCAGGTCTGGGCGGTGGTCACGATGAACGTGAGCAGACACTGAACCAGATGCTGGTTGAGATGGACGGCTTCGAAGGTAACGAAGGCATTATCGTTATCGCGGCAACTAACCGTCCGGACGTTCTTGACCCTGCGCTGCTGCGTCCAGGCCGTTTCGACCGTCAGGTTGTGGTTGGTCTACCGGATGTCCGCGGTCGTGAACAGATCCTGAAAGTGCATATGCGTCGCGTACCGCTGTCTCCGGATATCGATGCGGCAATCATTGCACGTGGTACGCCTGGCTTCTCCGGTGCAGATCTCGCGAACCTGGTCAACGAAGCGGCGCTGTTTGCTGCTCGTGGCAACAAGCGTGTTGTATCGATGGTTGAATTCGAGAAAGCGAAAGACAAAATCATGATGGGTGCGGAACGTCGCTCCATGGTGATGACGGAAGCGCAGAAAGAATCTACCGCGTATCACGAAGCAGGCCACGCGATTATCGGTCGCCTGGTACCGGAACACGATCCGGTGCACAAAGTGACGATTATCCCGCGCGGTCGTGCGCTGGGTGTGACTTTCTTCCTGCCTGAAGGCGACGCAATCAGCGCCAGCCGCCAGAAACTGGAAAGTCAGATCTCCACGCTGTACGGCGGTCGTCTGGCCGAAGAGATCATCTACGGTGTTGAACATGTTTCTACCGGTGCGTCGAACGACATTAAAGTCGCGACTAACCTGGCGCGTAACATGGTTACTCAGTGGGGCTTCTCCGAGAAACTCGGTCCGTTGCTGTACGCTGAAGAAGAAGGCGAAGTGTTCCTGGGACGTTCTGTGGCGAAAGCTAAACATATGTCCGATGAAACGGCTCGTATTATCGATCAGGAAGTTAAACTGCTGATTGAGCGTAACTATGACCGTGCGCGTCGTCTGCTGAACGAAAACATGGACATTCTGCACTCGATGAAAGATGCGCTCATGAAATATGAGACCATCGATGCGCCGCAGATTGATGATCTGATGGCTCGCCGCGAGGTACGTCCGCCAGCGGGTTGGGAAGAACCGGGTTCTTCTAACAACAACTCTGGCAGCACCGGCAAGCCGAGTGCGCCGCGTCCGGTTGATGAACCGCGTGCGCCGGACTCTGGCACCATGTCAGAGCAACTGGGCGACAAATAAGTTATCGTTGATGATGACCGTGTTCTAATTTAAAACCCTGGGGCTTGCCCCGGGGTTTTTCTTATTTGTATATTCAAGATGTTATCAGGGATAAAACTATGAAACTCTTTGCTCAGGGGTCTTCACTGGATCTCAGCCATCCACACGTCATGGGGATATTGAACGTCACGCCAGATTCCTTTTCCGATGGTGGTGCGCACAACTCTCTGGTTGAGGCGGTAAAACACGCAAACCTGATGATTAACGCTGGGGCGACTATCATTGATGTGGGTGGTGAATCCACGCGTCCAGGCGCGGCCGATGTGAGCGTGGAAGAAGAGTTGCAGCGAGTGATCCCGGTGGTGGAGGCGATTGCTCAACGTTTTGAAGTATGGATTTCGGTCGATACTTCAAAAGCAGAAGTGATTCGCGAGTGCGCCAGAGTCGGCGCACATATCATTAATGACATTCGCTCACTTTCGGAGCCTGGGGCGCTGGAAGCCGCAGCAGAAACCGGATTACCGGTTTGTCTGATGCATATGCAGGGTCAGCCGAAAACCATGCAGGAAGCACCAAAGTACGAGGATGTTTTTGCTGATGTAAATCGTTACTTTGTTGAACAAATAGCACGTTGCGAGCAGGCTGGAATCACAAAAGATAAATTGTTGCTCGACCCCGGGTTCGGATTCGGTAAAAATCTCACTCACAACTACACATTACTGGCACGTTTGGCTGAGTTTCATCATTTTAATCTGCCATTGCTGGTTGGGATGTCACGAAAATCAATGGTTGGCCAGTTGCTGAATGTGGGGCCATCCGAACGCCTGAGCGGTAGCCTTGCGTGTGCGGTCATTGCCGCAATGCAAGGGGCGCATATCGTTCGTGTCCATGACGTCAAAGAAACCGTAGAAGCGATGCGTGTGGTGGAAGCCACATTGTCTGCAAAGGAAAATAAACGCTATGAGTAATCGTAAATATTTTGGCACCGATGGGATCCGTGGTCGCGTAGGCGACGCCCCAATTACCCCTGACTTTGTGCTCAAACTGGGTTGGGCTGCAGGAAAAGTGCTGGCACGTCATGGTTCACGTAAAATTATTATTGGCAAAGATACGCGTATTTCTGGCTATATGCTGGAGTCCGCACTGGAAGCGGGTCTGGCTGCCGCCGGACTGTCGGCTTCTTTCACAGGCCCAATGCCAACACCTGCTGTTGCATATCTGACGCGCACCTTCCGTGCTGAAGCCGGGATTGTTATCTCTGCTTCGCACAACCCGTACTATGACAACGGGATTAAATTCTTCTCCATCGATGGGACTAAACTGCCGGATGCGGTTGAAGAAGCTATCGAAGCCGAAATGGAAAAAGCGATCACCTGCGTGGACTCGGCTGAACTGGGTAAAGCTACCCGTATCGTTGATGCTGCCGGTCGTTATATCGAGTTTTGCAAAGGCACCTTCCCGAATGAATTGAGTCTGAGTGAGCTTAAAATCGTGGTGGATTGCGCTAATGGTGCGACGTACCATATTGCGCCAAGTGTACTGCGTGAGCTGGGCGCAAACGTGGTTGCTATTGGCTGTGAGCCAAACGGTGTGAATATCAATGAAGAAGTCGGCGCTACCGACGTCCGCGCCCTGCAGGCGCGCGTGATGGCGGAAAAAGCCGATCTGGGTATTGCGCTGGATGGTGACGGCGACCGCGTCATTATGGTTGACCACGAAGGCAATAAGGTCGATGGCGATCAGATCATGTACATCATTGCCCGTGAAGCCCTGCGTCAGGGGCAACTGCGCGGTGGCGCGGTAGGCACGCTGATGAGCAATATGGGCCTCGAGCTGGCCCTGAAACAGTTGGGTATTCCGTTTGCCCGTGCGAAAGTCGGCGACCGCTATGTACTGGAAAAAATGCAGGAAAAAGGCTGGCGTATCGGTGCTGAAAACTCAGGCCATGTGATCCTGCTGGACAAAACCACCACCGGTGACGGTATCGTGGCGGGCCTGCAGGTACTGGCGGCGATGGTGCGCAACCATATGAGTTTGCACGACCTGTGCAGCGGCATGAAAATGTTCCCGCAACTGCTGGTTAACGTACGTTACACCGCAGGTAGCGGCGATCCGCTGGAACATGAAAACGTGAAAGCGGTGATGGCTGAAGTTGAAGCTGCACTGGGCAATCGCGGACGTGTTCTGCTGCGTAAGTCAGGTACAGAACCGTTAATTCGCGTGATGGTTGAAGGTGAAGATGAAGCTCAGGTGACTGAATTCGCTCACCGTATTGCCGATGCCGTCAAAGCGGTGTAATCACTAAAGACAGTGAAAACCGGAGTCTGGGACTCCGGTTTTTTATTACTGTACGGGAAGCGACTGTTTATGTCGGCGCTGCCAGAAGTAACCACCGATCATTAATATTACAAGGACTGCCAGCCACGGCAGAACCGCCAGCAAATGCCCTGACCGGGCAAAGGTCAGCGCAATCATCAGTAACCAACCGCCCAGCATCGGAATCGCGGTGCGCTTAACAATGTCCACAGGTGAGACGCCTGCAATTCCCGCGATAGCAATGATGACGCCGGCAATGGGGGATAACGTACGACCAATACCCGCCGATATCTGGATAGGCAACATCATGACTGCGATGTCGCTACCGATATGACGGCTGATGTCCGGTACCATCGGGGCGAAGGAGAAAAACGCCGCATTTCCTGAGCCCATTAGCGCTGAAATTGCAAAGGTGATAAGGGTCATCAGCAGGATAATAGAGGCGGCGCTGAGGCCAAATTCACCGGAAAGCGACAGCAGCGCATCGACGGCGCCAATGGCTTTCAGTCCGGCTGAAAAGACTTCACCGGCGATAATCAGCGTGACGACGGTGGCAAAAACGCTGCCCATGCTGTCAAAGACTTTTTGTACGCCTGCCATCACCTCGCGCGCCTTACGATGACGGCAATACTCACAAACCAGGGTAATGGCGAGGCTTATCAGTACGGCGGTATCCAGCGTAATTTTGAGCGAACTGAATACTAAATCACTGCACACCAGCATCAACACCAGCGGCAGCATGGGCAGAAAAAGCCAGGCGATCGGTGCTTCAGTTTCATCGGTCGACGTTAATGTCTGCATCTGCTGAGCCACACCGTCACCGCTTTCCCGATGGTCGAAAAAGCGTTGCACAACAATATGTAGCAGGGCGATGAACAGAATAACGGGGACGACGATCGGCAACTGATCCTGCACGAAATAGTTCACCACCTCGATGCCTGCGGTTTTGGCGGCGAGAACCGAGTTGCCGGAACCGGGACCAAATTCAACCGCACAGGTACTGGCGATAACGGCGGCAACGGCAGCGCGGCTACAGCCAAGACGGGTCAGCAGCGGGTAGAGCGTCGCCATCAACAGCAGACCCAGCCCGGTGGCGCTGCTGATAAACAGCGACAGGAATTGACCCAGCAACAGCGCCAGCCCCAACAGCAGATACGGTGAGTTCAGGCGTTGCAAAGGGCGAGATGTCACCCGAACCAGCACCTGGCTTGCGCCAATGGCCGACATATATGTAGCGAAACCACCAATCAGCATAATTTGCAGCCCAAGGCCGCCGAGGCGCACGCTCAGGGTATCGCGAATAAACTCAAAGGCATCAAAGGGGCCGAATCCGGTGCTTTTTTTCACCAGGTCACTGAGCGTGGTCATCCCGCTAAAATGCGCGATAAGCAGCAGCACAATCCCAGTCAACAGCAACACTGACTGGGGGTGATATTTTTTGAGGATCAGACGTCCGGCAAAAATGATGGCAATTAGCGCCAGTAATAATGACATTCTTGCCCCCTTACTCGAAGTTGCCAGTAACCAGGCACTCGCCATCCCGCAGCAACGGCTTACCCGCAGCGAACAGATGGGCCAGCGAGAGGTCATCATTGAGTACACAGATATCGGCACGTTCCCCGGCGCAGAGCACGCCGCCGGAAATACCCAACGAGCGCGCAACGTTTGCCGTCAACATCGCGATCGCTTGTGGCACCGGGATCCCCACATCAATCAAGCGAGGAAGAAGATTAAGGTTACCTGCGACCGGTGCCGCGCTTAAGCCTTCCACAATACCCTGGGCGTTAAAGCGCGGAACACTGCCATTACCATCAGAGCTGATCGTGATGCGATCGGCTGGAACCTGGGCTTCCAGAGCGTGGAGGATTGCCTGCTCCTGAGGCATAAAGCGACTACCGCCAGACGTAACGTCGATATGGCCGCCACGATGAGCGAACGCAATCGCCTGTTCGAACAAGGGCGCTGTTCTCGCAACATGGGTCGGTGAAATGTGGTGAATCGGAATGCCTGCATCACACAGCTCAATAAGCTGCGACATCCCTTCCGGCAGATTCCCCAGATGTACATGCAGTAACCCTTTTTTGCCTGCCAGCAGGGAAGCCACGCGGATATCGCTTACTATCCTCAGCAACTCCTGGAAAGAGGGGTAAGAACCACGGTGATCGGCGAGGGCGATTTTGACGCCAAGAATCGCCGGAATGAAGGTCATGTCATCGCGGATGGATCGCGTAATGGTTGGGCTGGGTACCGCGTAGGCTCCCGTATGCATAAATGCGCGTAATCCCTCAAGGTTGAGAGACTGCATTTTGGCGTAGAGGTCTTTGGGCGAACGAGAAATGGCATCGGTACCTAACACGCCGACAACCGTGGTAATACCTGCCTGAATCAGATCGCGTAGCTTGACGGCTGGCGTTCGGCTGGCAAATCCAGCCTCGCCACCGCCACCGGTAAGATGGACATGTTGATCGATTATGCCTGGGATAACCCATTTGCCATGACAATCGATGACCTCGTCGACGCCATCAAACAGGGAAATATCTTTTTCTACCGCCACAATTCGGTCGGCATGAATGAGCAGGGAGCAGAGGCCTAAATCCTCGGGAGAAAAAACACGGGCATTGGTCAATAAAGTAAACATATCGGTCCTGTCAAACGTCGTGGGTGAGAGTCGGCAGGTGAAAAGGAATATTGTTGTTATGATGCCCACCATAAAGCCATTACTATAACTATGACTATTACCGATTTGGTATTGGAGGATGCGGTTATGGCATGGTGGAGAGTTCAACGTGGATTGTAAGTGGCTGGAAGATTTTCTGGCATTGAGTCAGCATGGGAACTACTCTCAGGCCGCGGCGCAGCGGCATATTACTCAACCCGCACTCAGTCGGCGTATAAAGGCGCTGGAAGAGGTGTTAGGGGTGCCGTTGTTTGACAGGACCACGACCCCCGTTACGCTGACACGCTATGGTGAACGCTTTGAACCCTATGCCCGGCACGTCCTCAGTACACTAACAGAGGCGCGCCACGAGCTATCGGCGATGACGCCAGCAACGGACAATACGCTGGTGATGGTTAGCCTGCATACGCTGTCGGTGAATATCCTGCCGGATATGATCAACTATCTGCGACAGAGTGAACCGCAGTTAAATTTTACTGTTAATGCCAGTATTCAGGGGATAGACAACCATTTTAACGCCTTGATAGATAGGCAAATCGATCTGCTGGTGACCTACGATTTACCATCTTCGCAGCCGGGGCTGGAGATTGCCGGAGGGTTAAAACGTTCACTATGGCGGTATGAGCGATTTATACCGGTTATTTCTGCGCAGTTGGCTAATGCGCTTAACGATCCGCATGCGCCGATCCCATGGCTATGCTATAGCGACTACACCTTTGTCAGACGCATTATTGAGCCAGCTGAACAACGCGTCCGCCCACGTCTGAAAAAAGTGTTTGAGAGTGGTTTAAGCGAAACGATACGAGAAATGGTGCTGCGGCATATGGGAATGGCATGGTTACCCGAATCGATGGTGGCGGAAGAGTTGGTGAACCAGCAAATTATTCACTGCTGGCCAGAAAACGCTGACCTGATTTGTGAAATCCCCGTTGTGGTATGGGCGAATCTTGAGGATCAACGCGCCGTCATGCAGAGATGCTGGGAGAAGTTGCTGCGTTTTTGATTGATATGGCGATTTTTTCCGCAGTTGATACAATGCCAACAAATTGCCCTTGCGAAGGTTATTCGCTTTGGTTAGTATTCACACCCGCTTCAGTGGGAAACAGTAAACATTCCCGCTTTAATGGTCGAAGCATTGTACGCGGCAACTCCGCAAGGAACAGGTTGATTATGCACGAAGCTCTTTTAGTAGTTTTCCTTATTGTGGCAATTGGCCTGGTAGGCTTGATCATGCTGCAGCAAGGCAAAGGCGCTGATATGGGAGCCTCTTTTGGCGCAGGCGCTTCTGGTACTCTGTTTGGTTCAAGTGGTTCTGGTAACTTCATGACCCGCATGACAGCTGTATTGGGAACCTTGTTCTTCATCATCAGTCTGGTGCTGGGTAACATGAACAGCAATAAGACCAATAAAGGAAGTGAGTGGGAAAATCTGAGTGCACCGGCGAAAACCGAGCAAACTCAGCCAGCTGCTCCGGCTCAGCCGACCAGCGATATCCCACGCTAAGTATTCTGTACCGAGGTGGTGGAATTGGTAGACACGCTACCTTGAGGTGGTAGTGCCCTAACGGGCTTGTGGGTTCGAGTCCCATCCTCGGTACCAAATTCCAAAAAAAAGACGCTGCAAAGCGTCTTTTTTTTCGTCTGTTATTTGTGGTAGTTCTGTAGGTCGGATAAGACATTTAGGACGCCATCCGACTATTACAATACCTGATGATGCCAAGCTTATCAGGCCTCAGGGTAACAGAACATCCCTATTTTCTGCGCATAAAAAAGGCCGCTTTCGCGGCCTGAAGATGATGAATATTTACTTCGCCTTGTTTTCCAGATTCTCAACCTGCGGCAGGCCGGTTGTGGAAGAGGCGGTCAGCAGGCCAGACTGCGCATAACCGAACAGCTTCTCGCGGGTATCAGTGATATCCAGATTACGCATGGTCAACTGACCGATACGATCATCCGGAGAGAATACTGAGTCGCCTTTTTCCATCGTCAGACGTTCTGGTTTGTAAGTCAGATTGTCAGACACGGTGTTGAGGATGGAGTAATCATTACCGCGACGCAGTTCCAGCGTCACTTCACCCGTAATCTGGCTGGCAACCCAACGCTGCAGACCGTCACGCAGCATCAGCGCCTGAGAGTCAAACCAGCGGCCCTGATACAACAGACGACCAAGCTGGCGACCGTGCGCGTGATACTGCTCGATGGTGTCTTCGTTGTGAATCCCGGTCAGCAGACGCTCGTAGGCGATGTGCAGCAATGCCATCCCCGGAGCTTCGTAGATGCCCCGGCTTTTCGCTTCAATGATCCTGTTTTCAATCTGATCGCTCATACCCAGACCGTGACGACCGCCGATGCGGTTGGCTTCCAGCATCATCTCAACGTCGTCGCTGAAGGTTTTACCGTTCAGCGCTACCGGATGACCCTGCTCAAAACGCACGGTGACTTCTTCTGCCGGGATCTTCACGCTCTCATCCCAGAATTTCACGCCCATAATCGGGTTGACGATTTTGACGCTGGAGTTCAGAAACTCGAGGTCTTTTGCTTCGTGGGTCGCCCCGAGTATATTGGAGTCCGTGGAGTACGCTTTCTCAACGGACATCTTGTAGTCGAAACCACAGGCAATCATAAATTCGGACATCTCATGGCGACCGCCGAGTTCATCGATAAAATCGGTATCCAGCCATGGTTTGTAAATCTGCAGTTCGGCGTTGGTCAGCAGACCGTAACGATAGAAGCGTTCAATATCGTTACCTTTATAGGTGCTACCGTCACCCCAGATATTAACGCCATCTTCTTTCATGGCCGCAACCAGCATGGTGCCAGTGACAGCACGGCCCAGCGGAGTGGTATTGAAATAGGTCAGTCCGCCGGTGGTGTTGTGGAATGCACCGCACTGAATCGCAGCGATCCCTTCGGCAACCAGCTGCTTACGGCAATCTACCAGGCGAGCATTCTCAGCACCATATTCCATTGCACGGCGAGGAATGGCGTCATAGTCATCCTCATCCGGCTGGCCCAAATTCGCAGTATATGCATATGGGACAGCCCCTTTTTGTCGCATCCACAGCAGTGCTGCACTGGTGTCCAGGCCGCCGGAAAAAGCGATACCAATACGTTGACCTACCGGGAGATGCTTGAGAATCGTCGTCATAAAATAAAACCCTGCTTGATAGACTGGTGAAGAGGTCGGCTTATTATACTAATTGCATTTTTATGCAAAATAAGTGAGTTTTCATTTAATCATCTTTTCTGGATGACAGGAAGAGTTTAGTGATAATTTCGTTAAATATCGGTGCGGGTGACACATTTATCTGGTCGAATATTCGCTGGGCAGCATTCATTGATTTGCATAGTCGTAACAAGGTTGACATACCGCATAGTGAATCAATATACTGTGCGCAGATTTTACGTCCCGTCCTCGGTACCAAATCCCAGCAGTATTTGCATTTTTTACCCAAAACGAGTAAAATTTGCCACGTTTCAGGCGCGGGGTGGAGCAGCCTGGTAGCTCGTCGGGCTCATAACCCGAAGGTCGTCGGTTCAAATCCGGCCCCCGCAACCACTTTCCCTTAGAGTTCTTTTTCAAATATACTGTGAAGACTTAGGCCTTCGTAGCTGGATTTGAAAAAAATTCTTTCGGAAGGTTTTCCGAACCGCAGGTGCGGTTATAGGGTTCAGTTATATAAAGCCCCGATTTATCGGGGTTTTTTGTTATCTGACTACAGAATAACTGGGCTTTAGGCCCTTTTTTTATGTCTTGGGGGTGGGCTTGTCCACATTAGAGCAAAAATTAACAGAGATGATTACAGCGCCAGTTGAAGCCCTGGGCTACGAGTTGGTCGGCATCGAATTTATTCGTGGTCGCACATCCACACTGCGCATCTATATTGATAGTGAAGATGGCATCAATGTTGATGATTGTGCTGATGTGAGCCATCAGGTAAGCGCCGTGATGGATGTCGAAGACCCAATCACCGTTGCCTACAACCTGGAAGTCTCCTCTCCGGGTCTCGACCGTCCTCTGTTCACAGCTGAACACTACGTGCGTTTCCTGGGTGAAGAAGTGACGCTGGTTCTTCGTATGGCGGTACAAAACCGTCGTAAATGGCAGGGCGTTATCAAAGCGGTGGATGGTGAGATGATCACGGTCACAGTCGAAGGTAAAGATGAAGTGTTCGCGCTGAGTAATATCCAGAAGGCGAACCTGGTTCCCCACTTTTAACAGTCTGGATTGAGGTGAAAAGCCCGCGATGAACAAAGAAATTTTGGCTGTTGTTGAAGCCGTATCCAACGAAAAAGCGCTGCCACGCGAGAAAATTTTTGAAGCGCTGGAAAGTGCGCTGGCTACAGCAACAAAGAAAAAATATGAGCAAGAGATCGACGTTCGCGTAGAAATCGATCGTAAAAGCGGTGATTTCGATACCTTCCGTCGTTGGGTAATCGTAGAAGAAGTTACTCAGCCGACCAAAGAAATTACGCTGGAAGCGGCACGCTTCGAAGACGAAAGCCTGAACGTGGGCGAATATGTTGAAGATCAGATTGAATCTGTCACCTTTGACCGTATCACCACCCAGACCGCGAAACAGGTTATCGTACAGAAAGTACGTGAAGCCGAACGCGCAATGGTTGTCGATCAGTTCCGCGAACACGAAGGCGAAATCGTCACCGGTGTGGTGAAGAAAGTTAACCGCGACAACATTTCTCTGGATCTGGGCAGCAATGCTGAAGCCGTGATCCTGCGTGAAGACATGCTGCCGCGTGAAAACTTCCGCCCAGGCGACCGTATCCGTGGCGTTCTTTACTCTGTACGCCCGGAAGCGCGCGGTGCCCAGCTGTTCGTAACCCGTTCCAAACCGGAAATGCTGATAGAGCTGTTCCGCATTGAAGTGCCGGAAATTGGCGAAGAAGTGATCGAAATTAAAGCGGCTGCTCGCGATCCGGGTTCACGTGCGAAAATCGCCGTTAAGACCAACGACAAGCGTATTGATCCGGTCGGCGCCTGTGTGGGTATGCGCGGTGCGCGCGTTCAGGCGGTTTCTACTGAACTGGGCGGCGAGCGTATCGATATCGTCCTGTGGGATGATAACCCGGCGCAGTTCGTGATTAACGCAATGGCGCCAGCAGACGTCGCTTCTATCGTGGTGGATGAAGACAAACACACCATGGATATCGCGGTTGAAGCCGGTAACCTGGCTCAGGCGATTGGACGTAATGGTCAGAACGTCCGCCTGGCTTCACAACTGAGCGGTTGGGAACTCAACGTGATGACCGTTGATGACCTGCAGGCGAAGCATCAGGCTGAAGCACATGCAGCCATTGATACCTTCACCAAATATCTCGATATCGATGAAGATTTCGCGACAGTTCTGGTGGAAGAAGGTTTTGCGACGCTGGAAGAACTGGCCTACGTGCCAATGAAAGAGCTGCTGGAAATTGACGGCCTGGATGAACAGACCGTTGAAGCGCTGCGCGAGCGTGCTAAAAACGCACTGACCACTCTGGCACTGGCCCAGGAAGAAAGTCTCGGTGATAACAAACCGGCTGACGATCTGCTGAATCTGGAAGGATTGGATCGTGAGATGGCCTTCAAACTGGCTGCCCGTGGTGTTTGTACGCTGGAAGATCTCGCTGAACAGGGCATTGATGATCTGGCTGATATCGAAGGGTTGACCGACGAAAAAGCCGGTGAGCTGATTATGGCTGCCCGTAATATTTGCTGGTTCGGCGACGAAGCGTAATAAACTGTAGCAGGAAGGAACAGTATGACAGATGTAACCGTAAAAACGCTGGCTGCAGAGATACAGACCTCCGTGGATCGCCTGGTACAGCAATTTGCTGATGCAGGTATCCCGAAGTCTGCTGACGACTCTGTGTCCGCACAAGAGAAACAAACCTTACTGGCGCATCTGAACCGTGAAAACGGCTCAGCGCCCGATAAGTTGACATTGCAGCGTAAAACGCGCAGTACTCTCAATATTCCAGGTACCGGTGGAAAAAGCAAATCGGTACAAATCGAAGTCCGCAAGACACGCACCTTTGTGAAACGCGATCCGCAAGAGGCTGAACGCCTTGCCGCGGAAGAGCAGGCGCAGCGTGAAGCGGAAGAGCAAGCCCGTCGTGAGGCAGAAGAAGCTGCCAAACGCGAGGCGCAACAAAAAGCCGAACGTGAGGCCGCAGAACAAGCTAAGCGTGAAGCCGCTGATAAAGCGAAACGTGAAGCTGCGGAAAAAGACAAAGTGAGCAATCAACAGACCGACGATATGACTAAAACCGCCCAGGCCGAAAAAGCCCGCCGTGAAAATGAAGCCGCAGAACTGAAGCGTAAAGCGGAAGAAGAAGCACGTCGCAAGCTTGAAGAAGAAGCGCGCCGCGTAGCGGAAGAAGCTCGCCGTATGGCGGAAGAAAACGAGAAGAATGGTGTGAATAACGCTGAACCTGTTGAAGATACCAGCGATTATCACGTCACCACCTCTCAGCATGCTCGCCAGGCAGAAGACGAGAACGATCGTGAAGTAGAAGGCGGTCGTGGTCGTACTCGCAGCACGAAAGCAGCGCGTCCGGCGAAGAAAGGTAACAAACACGCTGAATCTAAAGCTGACCGTGAAGAAGCGCGTGCAGCGGTTCGCGGCGGTAAAGGCGGTAAGCAGCGTAAAGGTTCCGCTCTGCAGCAGGGCTTCCAGAAGCCGGCTCAGGCCGTTAACCGTGACGTTGTGATCGGCGAAACCATCACCGTTGGCGATCTGGCGAACAAGATGGCAGTCAAAGGTTCTCAGGTCATCAAAGCGATGATGAAGCTGGGCGCAATGGCGACCATTAACCAGGTCATCGACCAGGAAACCGCACAGCTGGTTGCCGAAGAGATGGGCCACAAAGTTATCCTGCGTCGTGAAAACGAGCTGGAAGAAGCAGTAATGAGCGACCGTGACACCGGCGCTGCGGCAGAACCGCGCGCACCGGTAGTGACCATCATGGGTCACGTTGACCACGGTAAAACGTCTCTGCTGGACTACATTCGCTCCACGAAAGTTGCCTCTGGCGAAGCGGGCGGCATTACTCAGCACATCGGTGCGTACCATGTTGAAACTGACAACGGTATGATCACCTTCCTGGATACCCCGGGTCACGCCGCGTTTACCTCCATGCGTGCTCGTGGTGCTCAGGCAACGGATATCGTTGTTCTGGTTGTTGCAGCAGATGACGGCGTGATGCCGCAGACTATCGAAGCTATCCAGCACGCGAAAGCGGCAGGTGTGCCGGTAGTGGTTGCAGTCAACAAAATCGATAAACCAGAAGCGGATCCAGATCGCGTTAAAAACGAACTGTCCCAGTACGGCATCATGCCGGAAGATTGGGGCGGCGAGAGCCAGTTCGTCCACGTTTCTGCGAAAGCGGGTACCGGTATCGACGAACTGCTGGATGCTATCCTGCTGCAGGCCGAAGTACTGGAACTGAAAGCTGTGCGTAAAGGTATGGCGAGCGGTGCGGTTATCGAATCCTTCCTGGATAAAGGTCGTGGTCCGGTTGCTACCGTGCTGGTACGTGAAGGTACGCTGAACAAAGGCGACATCGTACTGTGTGGTTTCGAATACGGCCGCGTTCGCGCGATGCGTAACGAACTGGGTCAGGAAGTCCTGGAAGCGGGTCCGTCCATTCCGGTGGAAATCCTGGGTCTGTCCGGTGTTCCGGCTGCGGGTGACGAAGTTACCGTTGTTCGTGACGAGAAGAAAGCCCGTGAAGTTGCACTGTACCGTCAGGGCAAATTCCGTGAAGTTAAACTGGCTCGTCAGCAGAAATCTAAACTGGAGAACATGTTCGCCAACATGACCGAAGGCGAAGTTCACGAAGTGAACATCGTTCTGAAGGCCGATGTTCAGGGTTCTGTAGAAGCGATTTCCGACTCTTTACTGAAACTGTCTACCGACGAAGTAAAAGTGAAGATTATCGGTTCTGGCGTAGGTGGTATCACCGAAACCGACGCGACCCTGGCTGCGGCATCCAACGCGATTCTGGTTGGCTTCAACGTCCGTGCTGATGCCTCTGCACGTAAAGTTATCGAATCAGAAAGCCTGGATCTGCGTTACTACTCCGTCATCTATCATCTGATCGACGAAGTGAAAGCAGCGATGAGCGGCATGCTGTCTCCGGAACTGAAACAGCAGATCATTGGTCTGGCTGAAGTTCGTGATGTGTTCAAATCACCGAAATTCGGCGCTATCGCAGGCTGTATGGTTACCGAAGGCACGATTAAACGTCACAACCCAATCCGCGTACTGCGCGACAACGTGGTTATCTATGAAGGCGAGCTGGAATCCCTGCGCCGCTTCAAAGATGACGTCAACGAAGTCCGTAACGGCATGGAATGTGGTATCGGCGTTAAGAACTACAACGACGTTCGCGTTGGCGATATGATCGAAGTGTTCGAGATTATCGAGATCAAACGTACCATCGCATAATCTTCGTCGTCTTTTGGGCCGCAACTGCGTTGGCTGCGCTCGCTCACCCCGGTCACATAGTTATCTATGCTCCCGGGGATTTACGAGTTTGCCGCCTTGCTGCAACCCAAAATCCTTAGAAGATGATTAAGTGTAGGCTGGGGAAGCGAAGCGCCACCCGGCAAGAAATTTAAAAAGGGGCTTATGGCCCCTTTTTTGTCTTTATTCTGGAGAATTTATTATGGCGAAAGAATTTGGTCGCCCACAGCGTGTCGCGCAGGAGATGCAGAAAGAAATCGCACTCATCCTGCAACGCGAAATCAAAGACCCGCGTGTTGGTATGATGACCACCGTATCGGGTGTTGAGATGTCCCGAGACCTGGCATACGCTAAAGTGTTCGTGACTTTCCTCAACGATCAGGACGAAGCTGCCGTGAAAAACGGCATTAAGGCACTGCAGGAAGCCTCTGGTTTTATCCGCTCTTTGCTGGGTAAAGCAATGCGTCTGCGTATCGTGCCTGAGCTGACCTTCTTCTACGACAATTCGTTAGTTGAAGGGATGCGCATGTCCAACTTGGTGACCAGCGTGGTGAAACATGACGATGAGCGTCGTGTGAACCCAGCGGACGACAGCAAGGAGGACTGATGAGTCGTCCTCGTCGTCGTGGTCGCGACATTCACGGTGTTCTGCTGCTGGATAAGCCGCAGGGCATGTCCAGCAATGACGTACTGCAAAAAGTAAAGCGCATCTACAATGCCAACCGCGCGGGACATACCGGCGCGCTGGATCCGCTGGCGACAGGCATGCTGCCTATCTGCCTCGGTGAAGCGACTAAGTTTTCCCAGTATTTGCTGGATTCTGACAAACGCTATCGTGTGGTTGCCCGTCTGGGCCAGCGTACCGACACCTCCGATGCCGATGGGCAAATCGTGCAGGAGCGTCCGGTAACCTTCAGCGCAGAGCAGCTTGCGAGCGCGCTGGAGACTTTCCGCGGCGATATCGAGCAGATTCCGTCAATGTATTCGGCACTGAAGTACCAGGGTAAAAAGCTGTACGAATATGCGCGTCAGGGCATTGAAGTGCCGCGTGAAGCGCGCCCGATTACCGTCTATGAGCTGCTGTTTATTCGCCACGAAGGTAACGAGCTGGAGCTGGAAGTTCACTGCTCCAAAGGCACTTATATTCGCACCATCGTTGACGATCTCGGTGAGAAGCTGGGCTGCGGCGCGCACGTAACGTATCTGCGTCGTCTGACGGTCAGCAAGTATCCGGTGGATCGTATGGTTACGCTGGAACATCTGCATGCGCTGGTTGAACAGGCCGAACAGCAGAACATTCCGGCGGCGCAACTGCTTGATCCTTTGCTGATGCCAATGGACAGTCCTGCATCGGACTACCCTGTTGTTAATTTGCCTTTAACATCGTCGGTTTACTTTAAAAATGGTAACCCGGTACGGACGTCAGGTGCGCCGCTGGAAGGGCTGGTGCGCGTGACGGAAGGCGATGATGGCAAGTTTATCGGCATGGGGGAGATGGACGATGAAGGTCGTGTCGCCCCTCGTCGCCTGGTGGTTGAGTATCCTGCATAGCGCTCTCTGTCTTGCGATAAAAGGGCGCTGCGAGTAGAATACTGCCGCTTAACGTCGCGTAAATTGTTTAACAATCTGCGTGGCGTGTACACAAAATCATTCGAGCTGCATCAAGGCGGCAGGTCTGAGGATCCTCAGGAGCTTACTCAGGTAAGTGACCGAGGTGAGCGGACACAGCCAGCGCAGGGTCAGTTTGAAGAAGGCGTGTATACACTGGGATAGCTGAATTAGAGATCGGCATCCTTTCATTCTTAACACTTTGGAGTTTTAAAATGTCTCTAAGTACTGAAGCTACCGCTAAAATCGTTTCTGAGTTTGGTCGTGATGCAAACGACACCGGTTCTACCGATGTTCAGGTTGCTCTGTTGACTGCACAGATTAACCACCTGCAGGGCCACTTTGCAGAGCACAAAAAAGATCACCACAGCCGTCGTGGTCTGCTGCGCATGGTTTCTCAGCGTCGTAAACTGCTCGACTACCTGAAACGTAAAGATGTTGCACGTTACACCGCGCTGATCGAGCGTCTGGGTCTGCGTCGCTAATTCTTTCGAGTTTCAGAAAGAGGGGGCCTTCATGGCCCCTTTTTTCCAGCAGATGGCAGCAATTCGCTGGAAACTAATGTATTGTTGCTATGAATGATCTTCCGTTGCAGAGGTTCGCGCGGCTAATGAGAGGCTTTACTCATGCTTATGGGTTAGGGTTGTCATTAGTCGCGAGGATGCGCAGAAGATCGGGTATTAACGATGGCGCAAAAATGTGCCGTCAAAAAATAGAGAAAGGATATTAATTTGCTTAATCCGATCGTTCGTAAATTCCAGTACGGTCAGCATACCGTTACGCTGGAAACCGGCATGATGGCGCGTCAGGCGACTGCCGCTGTTATGGTTAGCATGGATGACACTGCGGTATTCGTTACCGTTGTTGGCCAGAAAAAAGCGAAACCAGGCCAGGACTTTTTCCCACTGACCGTTAACTATCAGGAGCGTACCTACGCTGCTGGCCGTATCCCGGGTAGCTTCTTCCGTCGTGAAGGCCGTCCGAGTGAAGGCGAAACTCTGATCGCGCGTCTGATTGACCGCCCGGTTCGCCCGCTGTTCCCGGAAGGCTTCGTTAACGAAGTTCAGGTTATCGCGACCGTTGTTTCCGTTAACCCGCAGGTTAACCCGGATATCGTGGCAATGATTGGTGCATCTGCTGCGCTGACTCTGTCTGGCATCCCATTCAACGGCCCGATCGGTGCTGCACGTGTTGGTTACATCAATGACCAGTACGTACTGAACCCGACTCAGGACGAACTGAAAGAAAGCAAGCTGGACCTGGTTGTTGCTGGCACTGAAGCTGCCGTACTGATGGTTGAATCCGAAGCTGAACTGCTGAGCGAAGACCAGATGCTGGGCGCTGTAGTATTCGGCCACGAACAGCAGCAGGTTGTTATTCAGGCTATCAACGAGCTGGCGAAAGAAGCTGGCAAACCGCGTTGGGACTGGCAGCCAGAAGCCGTCAACGAAGCGCTGAACGCACGCGTTGCAGCACTGGCAGAAGCTCGTCTGAGCGATGCTTACCGTATCACCGACAAACAAGAGCGTTACGCTCAGGTTGACGTGATCAAATCTGAAACCATCGCAACTCTGGTGGCTGAAGACGAAACCCTGGACGCTAACGAACTGGGTGAAATCCTGCACGCTATCGAGAAAAATGTTGTTCGCAGCCGCGTACTGGCAGGCGAGCCGCGCATCGATGGTCGTGAAAAAGACATGATCCGTGGTCTGGACGTGCGTACTGGCGTTCTGCCGCGTACCCACGGTTCCGCACTGTTCACCCGTGGTGAAACTCAGGCGCTGGTTACTGCGACCCTGGGCACCACTCGTGATGCGCAGAACCTTGACGAGCTGATGGGCGAGCGTACTGACAACTTCCTGTTCCACTACAACTTCCCTCCGTACTGCGTAGGTGAAACCGGTATGGTCGGTTCTCCGAAGCGTCGTGAGATTGGTCACGGTCGTCTGGCGAAGCGTGGCGTACTGGCAGTGATGCCGGAACTGGATAAATTCCCGTACACCGTACGTGTGGTTTCTGAAATCACCGAATCTAACGGTTCTTCTTCCATGGCTTCCGTATGTGGTGCTTCTCTGGCGCTGATGGACGCAGGCGTGCCGATCAAAGCTGCCGTTGCGGGTATCGCGATGGGTCTGGTGAAAGAAGGCGACAACTTTGTTGTTCTGTCTGACATCCTGGGCGACGAAGACCACCTGGGCGATATGGACTTCAAAGTGGCGGGTTCCCGCGACGGTATCTCTGCACTGCAGATGGATATCAAAATTGAAGGTATCACCAAAGAGATCATGCAGGTTGCTCTGAACCAGGCTAAAGGTGCGCGTCTGCACATCCTGGGTGTGATGGAACAAGCGATCAACGCACCGCGTGGTGACATTTCTCAGTTCGCCCCGCGTATCCACACCATCAAGATCAGCCCGGACAAGATCAAAGACGTTATCGGTAAAGGCGGTTCTGTTATCCGTGCTCTGACCGAAGAAACCGGCACCACCATTGAAATTGAAGATGATGGTACTGTGAAGATTGCTGCGACCGACGGCGAGAAAGCGAAATATGCTATCCGTCGTATCGAAGAGATCACCGCAGAGATCGAAGTAGGCCGTATCTACAATGGTAAAGTGACCCGTATCGTTGACTTTGGCGCATTCGTTGCCATTGGTGGCGGTAAAGAAGGTCTGGTACACATCTCTCAGATCGCTGACAAACGCGTTGAGAAAGTGACCGATTACCTGCAGATGGGCCAGGAAGTACCGGTCAAAGTTCTGGAAGTTGATCGCCAGGGCCGTGTACGTCTGAGCATTAAAGAAGCAACTGAGCAGTCTCAGCCTGCAGGCGAACCGGAAGCTCCGGCAAGCCAAGGCGAGTAAGGTTGCCATTGCCCTCCGTGAAAGCGGAGGGCTTTTAACCCGGCAGGACGCCTTGTTAGCAACCGGGGAACCTGGACGTTCATTCAATCGTTGTCTTCGGGAGTGGGAAATGAAGCCTTTTTTGCGCTGGTGTTTCGTTGCGACAGCACTCACGCTGGCTGGATGCAGTAATTCCGCCTGGCGTAAGAGTGAAGTCCTCGCAGTACCATTGCAACCGACTTTGCAGCAGGAAGTGATTCTGGCACGTATGGAACAAATTCTTGCCAGTCGGGCTTTAACCGATGACGAACGCGCACAGCTTTTATATGAGCGCGGAGTGTTGTATGATAGTCTCGGTCTGAGGGCACTGGCGCGAAATGATTTTTCACAAGCGCTGGCAATCCGACCAGATATGCCTGAAGTATTCAATTACTTAGGTATATATTTAACGCAGGCAGGCAATTTTGATGCTGCCTATGAAGCGTTTGATTCTGTACTTGAGCTTGATCCAACTTACAACTACGCGCACTTAAATCGCGGTATCGCATTGTATTACGGCGGTCGCGACAAGTTAGCGCAAGATGATCTGCTAGCGTTTTATCAAGACGATCCCAATGATCCTTTCCGTAGTCTGTGGCTTTATCTCGCCGAGCAGAAGCTCGATGAGAAGCAGGCTAAAGAAGCGTTAAAGCAACGCTTTGAGAAATCGGATAAAGAGCAATGGGGATGGAACATTGTCGAGTTCTACCTGGGCAACATTAGCGAAGCAACGCTGATGGAACGCCTAAAGGCGGACGCAACGGATAACACCTCGCTCGCTGAGCATCTCAGTGAAACCAACTTCTATTTAGGTAAGTACTACCTAAGTCTGGGGGATTTGGACAACGCTACGGCATTGTTCAAACTGGCGGTGGCTAACAACGTTCATAACTTTGTTGAGCACCGATACGCATTGTTGGAATTATCGCTCCTGGGCCAGGACCAAGATGACCTGGCAGAATCGGACCAGCAATAGCTGACGTACACATCAGCCCGTAATCTTTTTTGATTGCCATCACCTTCACGGGTGAGGGCGTTGTTGTTCGTTAATACACCTACTTTGAGCCGGTTCACACTTTTCAATGAAAATTGCAGATCAATTTCATGATGAGTTATGTAGACTGGCCGCCATTAATTTTGAGGCACACGTACTACATGGCTGAATTCGAAACCACTTTTGCAGATCTGGGCCTGAAGGCTCCTATCCTTGAAGCCCTTACCGATCTGGGTTACGAAAAACCATCTCCAATCCAGGCAGAGTGCATTCCGCATCTGCTGGGCGGCCGCGATGTTCTGGGTATGGCCCAGACGGGTAGCGGCAAAACTGCAGCGTTCTCTTTACCGCTGCTCAACAATCTTGATCCTGAGCTGAAGGCACCTCAGATTCTGGTGCTGGCACCGACCCGCGAACTGGCGGTTCAGGTTGCAGAAGCCATGACGGATTTTTCTAAACACATGCGCGGCGTGAACGTGGTTGCCCTGTACGGCGGCCAGCGTTATGACGTGCAATTACGTGCCCTGCGTCAGGGACCACAGATCGTTGTCGGTACGCCGGGCCGTCTGCTGGATCACCTGAAGCGCGGTACTCTGGACCTCTCCAAACTGAGCGGTCTGGTACTGGACGAAGCTGATGAAATGCTGCGTATGGGCTTCATCGAAGACGTTGAAACCATCATGGCGCAGATCCCGGAAGGTCATCAGACCGCTCTGTTCTCCGCGACTATGCCGGAAGCGATTCGTCGTATTACCCGCCGCTTTATGAAAGAGCCGCAGGAAGTACGCATTCAGTCCAGCGTAACTACCCGTCCTGACATCAGCCAGAGCTACTGGACCGTCTGGGGCATGCGTAAAAATGAAGCGCTGGTGCGTTTCCTGGAAGCAGAAGACTTTGATGCGGCGATTATCTTCGTTCGTACCAAAAATGCGACCCTGGAAGTGGCAGAAGCGCTGGAGCGTAGCGGTTATAGTAGCGCTGCACTGAACGGCGACATGAACCAGTCCCTGCGTGAGCAGACTCTGGAGCGTCTGAAAGATGGCCGTCTGGATATTCTGATTGCTACCGACGTTGCGGCCCGTGGCCTGGACGTTGAGCGTATCAGCCTGGTTGTTAACTACGACATCCCGATGGATTCCGAATCTTACGTTCACCGTATCGGCCGTACCGGTCGTGCGGGCCGTGCGGGTCGTGCGCTGCTGTTCGTTGAGAACCGTGAGCGTCGTCTGCTGCGTAACATCGAACGCACCATGAAGCTGACTATTCCGGAAGTAGAACTGCCGAACGCAGACCTGCTGGGCAAACGCCGTCTGGAAAAATTCGCCGCTAAAGTACAGCAGCAGCTGGAAAGCAGCGATCTGGATCAGTACCGTGCTCTGCTGGCGAAAATGCAGCCGGAAGAAGAACTGGATATCGAAACGCTGGCAGCCGCACTGCTGAAAATGGCTCAGGGCGAACGCCCGCTGATCCTGCCGCCAGATGCGCCGATGCGTCCGAAACGCGAATTCCGCGACCGTGACGATCGTGGTCCGCGTGACCGCAACGATCGTGGCCCGCGTGGTGACCGTAATGACCGTGGTGGTGAAGACCGTCCGCGTCGTGAACGTCGTGACGTTGGCGATATGCAGCTGTACCGCATTGAAGTGGGCCGTGATGACGGTGTTGAAGTCCGTCATATCGTTGGTGCGATTGCTAACGAAGGCGATATCAGCAGCCGTTACATCGGTAACATCAAGCTGTTTGCTTCCCACTCAACCATCGAGCTGCCGAAAGGTATGCCGGGCGACGTGCTGCAGCACTTTACCCGTACTCGCATCCTGAACAAGCCGATGAACATGCAGCTGGTTGGCGATGCAGTTCCGCACACCGGTGGTGAGCGTCGTGGCGGTGGCCGTTTCAGCGGTGAGCGTCGTGAAGGCGGTCGTGGCGAAGGTCGTGGTTTCAGCGGTGAGCGTCGTGAAGGCGGTCGTAGCGAAGGTCGTCGTTTCAGCGGCGAACGTCGTGAAGGCAACCGCGGTCCGCGTCGTGACGATTCTTCTGCTCCGCGTCGTGATGATTCCGCTGGTCGTCGTCGTTTCGGTGGTGATGCGTAATCCATGCGAAATTACGGTTTAATACCGTAAAGTAAAATATACAGCCCCGATCTCAACAATCGGGGCTTTTTTTATTTCATTTGTACTCGTGTACTGGTACAGTGCAGCACATTGAAATGTAGTCACAATATAAATGACTGGAGAGATGGCTAAATGGCAACACTAACCACCACCCAAACGTCACCTTCGCTGCTTGGCGGCGTGGTGATCATCGGCGGCACCATTATTGGCGCAGGGATGTTTTCTCTGCCAGTGGTCATGTCCGGGGCGTGGTTCTTCTGGTCAATGGCGGCGCTGATCTTCACCTGGTTTTGCATGCTGCATTCCGGGCTGATGATCCTGGAAGCTAACCTCAATTACCGCATTGGTTCCAGCTTTGACACCATCACGAAAGATCTGCTGGGCAAAGGCTGGAACGTTGTGAACGGCATCTCGATTGCTTTCGTTCTCTATATCCTTACCTATGCGTATATCTCGGCGAGTGGTTCGATCCTGCATCACACCTTCTCGGAGATGTCGCTGAACGTTCCGGCGCGCGCGGCGGGTCTTGGTTTTGCGCTGCTGGTGGCGTTCGTGGTGTGGTTAAGCACCAAAGCGGTTAGCCGCATGACGGCGATTGTGCTGGGCGCGAAGGTGATTACTTTTTTCCTGACCTTCGGCAGTCTGCTGGGGCATGTTACGCCCACGACGCTGTTTAACGTGGCGCAGAGCAACGCTTCGTATACGCCGTACCTGCTGATGACGTTACCGTTCTGCCTGGCCTCATTCGGCTATCACGGCAACGTCCCGAGCCTGATGAAGTATTACGGCAAAGATCCGAAGACCATCGTTAAGTGCCTGGTGTACGGCACGCTGCTGGCGCTGGTGCTGTATACCGTATGGTTGCTGGGGACGATGGGTAACATCCCGCGTCCGGAATTTATCGGTATTGCGCAGCAGGGCGGTAACATTGATGTGCTGGTACAGGCGCTGAGCGGCGTGCTGAACAGCCGCAGTCTGGATCTGCTGCTGGTGGTGTTCTCCAACTTTGCGGTGGCGAGTTCATTCCTCGGGGTCACGCTCGGTCTGTTTGACTATTTGGCGGATCTGTTTGGCTTTGATGACTCGGCAATGGGACGTTTTAAAACGGCATTGCTGACGTTTGTCCCGCCGATTGTCGGTGGCCTGCTGTGGCCGAACGGTTTCCTGTACGCCATTGGCTATGCAGGGCTTGCCGCGACCATCTGGGCCGCCATTGTTCCGGCGCTGCTGGCCCGTAAATCCCGCGAGCGTTTTGGCAGCCCGAAATTCCGTGTCTGGGGCGGCAAGCCGATGATTGCGCTGATCCTGGTATTCGGTATCGGCAACGCGGTTATCCATATTCTGTCGAGCGTGAATTTGTTGCCTGTGTACCAGTAACCTTTTAGTGCCGGATGGCGGTTGCGCCTAATCCGGCCTATACGATCTCGTAGGCCCGGTAAGCCAAATGCCACCGGGCAAAACAACGATTACCCCACCAACTCTTCTTTCACCTGCATCGCCAGGTCAAACGAATGTAGACGTGCTTGATGATCAAAAATCTGGCCGTTAACCATAATTTCATCGGCCTGGGTTTCACGCAAAATGGCGTCGAGACCGTGTCGCACTTTCGCCTTATCACCAACCAGCGACATGCTCAGAGCCTGTTGTACGCCGTACTGCTCGGAAGCGGACCACAGCTGATGCATATTCTCTACCGGTGGCGGTAGCTGGCCGGTTTCGCCACGACGCAGTTTCACAAACGCCTGCTGCATTGAGGTGAAAAGAAATTCGGCATCGCGGTTGCTGTCGGCGGCAATGATGTTGATGCACACCATCGCATGCGGCTTTGCCAGCCGCGCTGAGGGCTTGAACTGGGTGCGATACAGATGCAGCGCCTGATGCAACATATCCGGAGCAAAGTGCGAGGCGAAGGCAAATGGCAGGCCGAGCTGGGCTGCAAGCTGTGCGCTGTACAGGCTGGAGCCTAATAACCAGACCGGGATCTGCTCGCCGTAGCCGGGAACCGGGCGTACATGAGGATTTGGATCGCGGGCGTCGAACCAGTCCACCAGTTCAGCTACGTCGCGCGGGAAGTTATCGATATCACCACTCATATGGCGGCGCAGCGCGCGCATGGTCGGCTGGTCGCTACCCGGTGCGCGGCCAAGCCCGAGATCGATGCGCCCCGGATACAGCGTATTCAGGGTACCGAACTGCTCGGCGATCACCAGCGGCGAATGGTTGGGCAGCATAACGCCGCCAGAACCAAGATGCAGCGTGGTGGTATTGGCAGCCAGATAGCCAATCAGCACAGAGGTCGCCGCGCTGGCGATGCCGGTCATGTTGTGATGTTCTGCCAGCCAGTAGCGGTGGTAGCCGCGCTTTTCGGCCAGTCGAGCGAGATCAAGCGAGTGTGTGAAGGCCTCTTTTGCCGAAGATCCTTCAGGGATCGGCGCCAGATCCAGCACCGAGAACGGAATAGTTTTGTCAGTCATAACGGCTCACTTTGTTACCGGTTAATCTTTTAATACTGCATTAAAGATTAGCGAATGTTGTTAACAAAGTGAGCTATTAATCACGGCTGTAGTTCAAGACCTGCCAGCCGTTTCCAGTAGCCGTTGCAGTCGCTGTGGGCAGCAAGCGGCAATGGGGCAGTGCCATTTTCATTGGCGCGGAAGGCATCAAGCATGGCGAACGTGTCGTTGCCTGAAGGGGACAGACGCACAATATCAACCAGGCCTTGCATCGACGTCAGCTCGTTGCCGAGGTTGTAAACATAGCCGCTCATAGTCTGGATGCCGTTGAGGACAAAGACCTGCTGATTCTCCTGCGACAGCACATCGCGCCCATTCGGGTATTTGATGCAGCAGGTTTCACACTCGTCTTTTGGACGGTCTTCAGAGCGTGCGGTAAAGCAGCGGGCAGAGTACGCCAGCGGCAGATGCCCGTAGCTCAGTACCTCTACTTCAAACTGATTGCGAATACCCAGCTCTTCACACTGGTTGAGCAGATTGACCAGCCAGTCACGGGACAGTTCTACCGGCATACACCAGCGCACCATGCCCTGCCTGAGCAGCAAACGCAGGGTTACCGCGTTGTAGCAGTTGAGTGCATGCCCGGCGACAAACGGCAGCTTACGCTCGGCGCACATGTTTACCACACCGAGATCGCTGGCTTCCAGCAGGAAGTCGCCGCTTTCGACATAGCGCTTCAGCTCTCCCAGCTCAGAGGAGGCCTGCACCAGCGCCAGCGTTGACAGCACCACCTGTTTACCGCTGCCAGCGAGAGATTTCGCCATATCGATCCAGTCGCCTACTTTGGTAGCGCGGCGTTTACTGCACACCGCTTCGCCAAGATAGATAACGTCGGCCTGGCTGGTGGCGGCCTGCTGATAAAAATCTTCCAGCGTTTCTTTCGGCCAGTACCACAGCACCGGCCCTAAGGAATATTTCATTGCTTCTCTCACTGCCATTTACGGTGATACGCGCCAAGCGTGGTCTGCGTGCCTTCGGACATTGAACCGAGCGTTTCCATCCACGCGGCCTGTGGGGCGTAGTTTTGCGGGTCGGCCATACAGCGGTCGATCGCCTGGCGCCACACTTTCGCCACCTGGCTGACGTAGGCCGGGCTACGCTGACGCCCTTCGATTTTCACCGAGGCAATATTGGCCGCCAGCAGTTCTGGCAGCAGCTCCAGCGTATTCAGGCTGGTGGGTTCTTCCAGCGCATGATAGCGCTCGCCATCAACCAGATAGCGGCCTTTACACAGCGTCGGATAACCGGCGTTTTCTCCGTCCTGATAACGGTCGATCAGCACTTCATTAAGACGGGATTCCAGCCCTTGTTGGGTCTGCTGCCAGCGAACAAAACGGGCAGGAGAGCAGGCGCCAACCGTATTAGGAGACTCGCCCGTCAGATAGGATGAAAGATAGCAGCGGCCTTCCGCCATAATGCACAGACTGCCAAAGGCGAACACTTCCAGGGGAACTGGCGTGACGCGAGCGAGTTGCTTCACCTGGTGAATAGACAGTACGCGCGGCAGCACCACGCGGGCGACATCAAAGTTGCGATGATAGAAATTAATCGCCTCTTCATTGGTTGCGGATGCCTGAACAGAGACATGACGCTCAATATGCGGGTAGCGCTCTGCGGCATACTCAAGCATGGCGAGGTCGGCGAGGATCAGCGCATCCGCACCCAGTTGCGCCGCCATATCTACGGCACGTTGCCAGCGCGCGTAACCATCCGGATGCGCAAAGGTGTTAATCGCGATGTGCAGCTTACGGCGGTGCTGATGGACAAAACTCACCGCTTCCTGCAATTTTTTCTCGGTAAAATTAAGGCCGGCGAAATGACGGGCGTTGGTATCATCTTTCAGCCCGATGTAGACCGCATCAGCGCCGTTCTCGATGGCCGCCTTAAGCGCCGGGAGGTTTCCGGCAGGGCAGAGCAGCTCCATAATTTATCCTGAACGTTGCGCCGTAAAGGGCGCAGAAATGTTAACGAAGAGGGATTTTAGTTAACCTTGCTGAGACAATTTTTGATTTGAGGCAGTTAAAGTCGTATTGGTGATACCAATAAGAGGTAACAATTTCGTAGCGAATTGTTGATTTATGCCGCTATGTCGTTTATTTGATATGGCAAAATAGCAGGATAATTGAAACAGGGAGTAAAGCTCGTGTTGGATAAACTGCGTTCACGCTTAGTACATTTTGGTCCTTCTCTGATGAGTGTACCGGTTAAACTGACGCCCTTTGCGCTGAAGCGCCAGGTTCTGGAGCAGGTCCTGAGCTGGCAGTTTAGTCAGGCGCTGGCCGATGGGGAGCTGGAGTTTCTCGACGGTCGCTGGCTGAGCATTCATGTGCGTGACATTGGCCTTAAATGGTATACCTCTGTTGAGAACGATAAACTTATCGTCAGCCAGAATGCAGAGGCGGATGTGAGTTTTAGCGCGGATGCCAGCGATCTCCTGATGATCGCGGCGCGTAAGCAGGATCCGGATACGCTGTTCTTCCAGCGTCGCCTGGTGATTGAAGGTGATACAGAATTAGGGCTGTATGTTAAAAATCTGATGGACGCCATCGAACTGGATCAGATGCCTAAAGCGTTGCGCGTCATGCTGATGCAGTTGGCGGATTTTGTTGAGGCGGGAATGAAAACGTCGCCAGAAACCAAACAGACTTCGGTAGGTGAGCCATGCTGATTCGAGTTGAAATTCCCATTGATGCCCCAGGTATTGATGCATTGCTGCGTCGTTCATTTGAGAGCGATGCGGAAGCGAAATTAGTGCACGACCTGCGTGAAGACGGTTTCATAACGCTGGGTCTGGTTGCTACCGATGACGAAGGTCAGGTAGTGGGTTACGTCGCGTTCAGCCCTGTCGATGTCCAGGGCGAAGACCTGCAATGGGTCGGCATGGCGCCGCTCGCGGTGGATGAAAACTACCGTGGACAGGGCCTGGCGCGTCAGCTGGTCTATGAAGGACTCGATTCCCTGAACGAGTTTGGTTACGCCGCGGTGGTTACGCTGGGCGATCCGGCGCTGTACAGCCGCTTTGGTTTTGAGCTGGCTGCCCATCATGACCTGCGTTGCCGCTGGCCGGGTACCGAAAGCGCGTTCCAGGTTCATCGCCTGGCGGAAGATGCGCTGGAGGGTGTGACGGGCCTTGTGGAATACCACGACTACTTCAATCGTTTTTAAGCGCCGGGGGTTTGCAGGCTGCTCAGTAGTGCCTCAAGCCCTTCGCCTTCAACAAGGCGCTCTTTCTGCCGCTTTGTAAGCTGTTTGACGCGATATTCTAAGCGCAGGGCCAGCGAACGGTCGCCGACCTGAGCCGCAAATGCCAACGTGAGTTCCCCCTTTCCGCGCAGCGCCTTCGCGCCTTTCCCACTTTGATGCTGCTTATAGCGGCGCTGCACATCGGTGGTTATTCCGGTGTATAAGGCGTTGTCCGCAGTACGGATCAGGTACAGATACCAGGGTGTCATTGTCACCATCGACGTTATAATTTTCAGGCCTACAGTATAAAAGAGAACAGAAATGGAAACACTGACTGCGGTGACCCGCTGGCTGGCAAAGCAGCACGTCGTGACCTGGTGTGTACATCATGACGGTGAATTATGGTGCGCCAATGCGTTTTACCTGTTTGATGCGCAGAAGATGGTGTTCTATGTGCTGACCGAAGAGAAAACGCGCCATGCGCAGATGTCCGGGCCGCGCGCGCCGATTGCCGGCACGGTAAATGGTCAGCCCAAAACGGTCGCCCTGATTCGTGGCGTACAGTTTAAAGGGGAAATCCGGCGTCTTGAAGGGCAGGAGAGTGAAGCTGCGCGTAAAGCCTACAACCGCCGTTTCCCGGTCGCCAGAATGCTGCCTGCGCCCGTGTGGGAGATTCGACTGGATGAAGTCAAATTCACGGACAACACGCTGGGCTTTGGCAAAAAAATGCACTGGCAACGTGATCTATAGTTAATAGAGTGATTAAAGAGTCAGGGGAAGATTAGCGATGAGTCAGGTATTAATAACAGGCGCAACGGGGCTAGTAGGCGGAAATTTGCTGCGTATGCTGCTCAATGAACCCCGGGTCAATGCCATCACGGCGCCGACGCGTCGACCGCTGGCTGATACGGCTGGCGTCTATAATCCCTATGATCCGCAGCTAACCGATGCGCTGGCGCAGGTCACCGATCCGGTAGATATTGTCTTTTGTTGTCTGGGAACCACCCGGCGTGAAGCGGGTAGCAAAGAAGCGTTTATCCATGCTGACTATACGCTGGTGGTGGACACGGCCCTGACGGGGCGTCGGTTGGGCGCTCAGCATATGCTGGTGGTCAGTTCGATGGGGGCCAATGCCAATTCACCGTTTTTTTATAACCGGGTGAAAGGGGAAATGGAGCAGGCGCTGATCGCGCAAAATTGGCCGCGGCTGACGATTGTTCGGCCTTCAATGTTACTCGGAGAACGGGATAAACAGCGGGCGAATGAGAGGTTTTTAGCGCCGTTATTTCGGCTGCTGCCGGGGAACTGGAAGTCGATTGAGGCGCGTGATGTAGCCCGGGCTATGCTGGCGGAGGCACTGGCGCCTGGACATGAAGGCGTTTCGATCCTGACCTCTTCCGAACTGCGCGAAAGAGCCAAATAAAATGCCGGAGAGGACGCTCTGGCGTCCCCATCCGGCATTTGTAGCAGTCTTACTTAATAAACGTAAAAGCCGTCGTGACGCGTTTCACGCCGCTTACACGGCTGGCGATGTCTGCCGCAGCCTTCGCTTCACGTTCAGTCACCAGACCCAACAGGAACACTTCCCCGTTTTCGGTGGTGACTTTCACGTTAGAGGATTTCACCTGATCGCTGGTCAGCAACTGGGAACGTACTTTAGTGGTTATCCAGGTATCGTTAGACGCATCGCCCAGGCCGATTGGCTGACCCTGACGGATCTCGTTAAAGACCTCAGTGGTACCATCTACGCCCATCGCAATCTGTTTTGCTCGCGCAGACAGTTCGCTATTTGGCGACTGACCGACCAGCAGCACTTTACCCTGATACGCGCTCACGTTGATACGCGCCTCTTTCTTGATCTGGGCATCTTTCGACAACGCGGTATTGACGCGTAATTCCAGGGTTCCGTCATCTACCTGGGTGCCTACACTGCGAGGATCCGTCGCGGCTTTGGTGCCGACAGCAGCAGTTCCGACAACGGCGGCAGCGACACAGCCTTGCAGTAGCAGGGCAGCGATAATCACAGCAAGCGGCGAAAATGCCTTCATGTGTACTCCTTAATCATCCTGGTGAGGGAAAAGCGTGTTATCGATGAGATCGCAAAGGCAGTTGACCGTCAGCATATGCATTTCCTGAACGCGGGCGCTGTGGTGTGAAGGGATACGGATTTCAACATCCTGCGGCCCCAATAACCCGGCCAGCTCCCCTCCGTCATACCCGGTCAGTGCGACAATTGTCATGTCGCGTGTCACGGCGGCTTCAACGGCTTTTACGATATCGCGGCTATTACCACGCGTAGAGATTGCCAGCAGAACATCACCTGCATGTCCCAGCGCACGGACTTGTTTTGCATAAACTTCATCGTGCAGGCGATCGTTGGCAATCGCAGTTAAGACCACATTATCAGTATTTAGTGCAATCGCAGGTAAACTTGGGCGCTCTGTTTCAAAACGATTGATCATGCTGGCAGCAAAATGCTGTGCGTTGGCAGCGGACGTCCCATTACCACAACAGAGAATTTTGTTGCCATTGAGCAGGGACTGAACCAGCGTCATGGCTGCACGGGAGATCGCATCCGGAAGTGCTTCAGCCGCAGCTATCTGAGTTTGAATGCTTTCTGTAAAGCAGACTTTAATTCTATCTAACACGCTAATCCTTAAGAACCAGGCTCTGAATCTTCAACTATGAGCGGTCGTTGAACGCGTCCTTAAACCACTCAACATCATTTCCGGTGAAGGCTAACACATCGAACCGGCAATCCACAGTATCAAAACTTCCATTGTGGCGTGCAAGCCACAAGCGGGCGGTCTGTAATAATTTGTGTTGTTTGCTCCGGGTCACACTCGCCGCTGCACCGCCAAACTGGGCTGAGCGCCGATAGCGAACCTCAACAAATACGGTGGTGTTGCCTTCACGCATTATCAGGTCGATTTCGCCGCCACGCTCACGCACGTTGGCGGCGATAAAATGCAGTCCCTTGCTCTGCAGCCAGTCACGCGCGGTGGATTCCCACGCGTCACCGGTCTGTTTACTCGTTAACTGGCGGGGACGACTTGTCCTTGCTGGTATTTGAGCCATGATAACTTCCTGTTAATCACACAATCCTGCGTTGCGGTTAAGGCTCCGGTGTTGCCGTTAATTTCGAAACCCTGCACCTGACGCATTTGCGAGAAGTGGTTGGCAAGCGACCAGGCATCGACGCCCATCGCGTACATACGTGCCAGCGAGTAGTCGTTACGAACCGCGCCCAGCGCCTGCTGCATGAGAGGGGCGTTAGCGCCTGCCAGCATCGGAATTTCGCTGTACTGTAAGCCTTCCATCTCCAGACGGAAATCCGGGCCGGCAGTTCCCTGCGCGCTACGGGAGCTGGCGTACAGCGTGGCACCGCTCTGGCTACCGTTGCGCATGGCGATCATCGGCTTTATAAATGCAATTTCTTCCGGCGTTGCCAGAATATATACGGCATCAACACGACCGCTGCCGCCGGTGATTTGCGCATCGGTAGGTGCTGCCGGGATGGTCAGACCGCCAATCGTCACGCCAGGCTGCGCGGGTACAGAAGAGGCCACCGGGCTACCCGTCAGGGAAATCCCCGAGCCGCCGTTGACGCCCATTTTCAGCTCAGCGGTGGAGCCGAACTTCTGCTGCAGCACCACGCCGCCACCCAGTTTTTGCCACTCCTGTGCAAAGGCGTTGGCAACGCGATCGCCTAACGAACTCCGCGGGATCAACAACAGCGGCGTCTGTTTTCCTTGATCGCGAATGTGGCGTGCTGCGTCGCGCGCTTCATCTTCTGGCGACAGAGCGAAGTAGCAGACGTTCGGCAGGTTTTTCACCGACTCCGGCTGATTAAGCGCCAGGACGTTTAATGGCGTGTTGCTTTTCATCAGCTCTTCAACATTGTTCTTCAACAGTGGGCCAACCACGATGCTGGCGCCATCCTGCTGAACCTGAGTCAGGATCTGATTCAGCGGTTGTGATGACGTGTCGTAGATTTTCAGCTCCGCGGACGGATTCGCTGGTGTGCTGGCGGTTGTTGGCTGCGTAGGCGCTGTTGGTTGTGGAGCTGTAGCTTCTGGCTGTGCTGGCGTCTCGTTGGTCAGATCGCTTACTGACGCCTGAGCCGGGCTGGCAACACCGTCAGTCGTTTGCGGCTGTTCCGTGGTCGTCGCAGCCGCTGTATCCGCAGCAGGCGCGGCAACAGCAGGGTCCGCTACGGGTTGAGTACCCATATTTTTCGCGGCTTCAAAGCCTTGCTGAATAGTACGGCCAAATACAGCGGCCTGACCGTTCAGCGGCAACAGCAGAGCAATTTTGCTGGTGGAAGCGGGTTTAAAGCTCTGCACGTTAACCAACTGCGTTGGCAACAGTTTTGCACCCGGGTTTTGTGGATAACGTTTCTGCCAGTCAGCAATACCGGCTTTCATCATGTCTGGATCGTTACGGTTATCGAACCAGACGCGCTGGAGATCTAACCAGCCTTGCAGCACGTTTTCATCCGCATTGATGACCAGCGTCTGCGCTTGCTCCTGGGTCATGGATGACAGCGCCTGCCAGGTGGCATCCATGTTTTTCTGCTTAGCGTTCGCGGCCAGCAGCGGTTCCTGGGCGATCAGGGCGCGCAGTAGCGTCAGCGATGGACGACCCTGGTTGACGTCGATTTGCGCCTGCCAGTATCTCGCCTGCTGGTTTTGATCAAAATCGGCGGGGGTTAGCTTATCCAGCAGGGCCTGTGCGCCAGCGACATCTTTCTGCGCGAGCTTAATTTCGACAGCCAGCAGTGACTGCTCACGACGCTGGGTATCGCTTAGCTTCTGTGGTAGCTGGTTGAACAGCTCGATAGCCTGCTGGCTCTTGCCTTCTTTCAGCAGTGCACGAATGGCGAGTAATTGCCAGTTGGTCTTGCTATCATCTGAGCTTTGCTGCATTTGTTGCAGATAAAAGCCGGAATCAGCCTGCGCAGTGCCCTGCATATGGGCTGCACTCTGGTCTGGCGCCTGGGTGCCACAGCCTGCGAAAATCAGTGCAGCCAGAATGACTGGTAGTGCGCGTGCGGCTTTCAAACGAGAAAATGTTGAGGGTACCATACTGTATCCAGTGATATTTTTTTACTCAATGCTCAATATTAAATCGGCAATACGGACGACACAATGAAACAACACGAATCGGCGGATAATTCTCAAGGCCAACTCTTTATTGTACCTACTCCTATAGGAAATTTGGCTGATATTACCCAACGAGCGCTCGAAGTTTTACAAGCCGTTGATTTGATTGCCGCTGAAGACACTCGTCATACAGGACTCTTGTTACAACACTTCGCGATTAACGCGCGTTTGTTCGCTTTACATGATCACAACGAGCAGCAAAAGGCCGAAACGCTGGTGGCGAAGCTTAAAGAAGGGCAAAACATTGCGCTGGTTTCTGATGCCGGAACGCCGCTGATTAACGATCCTGGCTACCATCTGGTACGGACCTGTCGCGAAGCAGGGATCCGCGTTGTTCCCCTGCCAGGCCCTTGCGCGGCGATTGCTGCCCTGAGCGCTGCAGGTCTGCCTTCAGACCGCTTTTGCTATGAAGGTTTTCTGCCTGCCAAATCGAAAGGGCGTCGTGATGCGATGAAAGCCATTGAGGCTGAACCGCGTACGCTTATTTTTTATGAATCCACCCACCGTTTGCTGGATAGCCTGGAAGACATGGTTGCCGTCTGGGGCGAATCCCGCTACGTGGTGTTGGCGCGTGAGTTGACCAAAACCTGGGAAACCATTCACGGCGCGCCGGTCGGCGAACTGCTGGCGTGGGTCAAGGAAGATGAAAACCGTCGAAAAGGCGAAATGGTGCTGATTGTCGAAGGACACAAAGCGCAAGAAGACGACCTTCCGGCCGATGCGCTGCGTACGCTGGCCTTATTGCAGGCAGAGCTGCCGCTGAAAAAGGCCGCCGCACTGGCCGCTGAGATCCACGGCGTGAAGAAGAATGCGCTGTATAAGTACGCGCTGGAACAGCAGGGGGAGTAAGAAGGCCTGGATTAATCACCGGCTTGTCGGAAGAAATGTCGGAAGAAATGTCGGAAGAAATCGCTGAAAGCGTTGCAGTTAAAAGGCAAACTGCAACGCGTTGCTGCGTCAGGGGGATGTGGCGGTTGCTGTAAATTTTATTTATCAGGATATTGTGAGCCGTCAATCAGGCAACTGACATTGCGGTGCAACCATAAAAATGAAGCAGGAATAGTAGTAGTAACGGAGGCGGCTAGGTATTTTTCTACCGCATCGTGCTTCCCTTCACCTGCTATCAGCAACAAAATCTCTTTTGCATTCAGGATGTCTTTCAATCCCAGCGTAATGCCGTGAGTCACACGACTACCAGCTGTTTTTAACATGTCATGATGGCGCGTTTTCTCCTCAAGTACGCTGATATGGCAAAACGGCTCCAGGAGCTCTGTGGGTTCATTCAATCCCAAATGGCCATTTTTGCCTATTCCGAGCAGACATAAATCGAGGCCGCCTCGGCTGGCAATTATCTCTGTGATGCGCTCGCATTCCTGCTCGTTAACATTTTCAGATTGAAAACCAACCAACTGTTCAGCTCGTAAACCCAGCGGTTGAGCGATGTGTTGTTGCAGGAAAGATTCACACGTTGCAGGAGAGTTCAACGGAATACCGACCCACTCATCCAATTTCACGAAAACCACTCGATTAAAATCGATATTACGTTGGTTAATTTTCTCGACAAAGTAGCGATATGTGAGAAGGGGGGTGCCTCCTGTTGCCAGACAGATGGTTGCATCAGGTTTATTCTGTATCAGCGTAATTAACTGTTCGCTGGCGCGATCGCTCAATACGTCATAATTGTCGCAATACTGAATATATTGCATTTTTCGAGTCCTTTTGAAGTAGGGTGTTGCAGGCTGCTTCACCCTTATTTCGTTTAAAGTATGCCGAGTGCTGAAGAGATAATTGACAGTACAAACGTCACGCCGATTAACAGTACTGGATGTGCTTTTTTCACCCGCAACAGGTAGTACATCAGTAACGTGTAGCCCATCGGTAAAATATTCGGGAATACTTTATCGAAAAAATCCTGCTGTAATGCCACGCTGTGGGTACTGTCGATTGCAAAAGAAGTTACAACGTTAATGTGCACATAGGATGCGATAAGCCCGCCAATAACTGTGATCCCGAGGATCGTTGCTGAGCGGGCGATCATCTGCGAATTTTCTCGTACTTTGTCGATAGCTTTAACACCTACCGAGTAACCGACATGCGTCCAGCCGACGCGCAGGAAAAAGATCATCAAATAAACGGCGAAAAACAAAATTGGTCCCAGTATGTTTCCCTGGCTGGCGAAAGATGAACAGATCCCCGCCATAATAGGCAGTAAGGTGAACCAGAAAATGGCATCGCCGATCCCGGCGATAGGTCCAAATAGCGCCACTTTCAAGCCTTTAATTGTGTCGCGGTTTTCCCCCTTTTCTTCCATTGAGATCAATAATCCCATTAGAAAACCGACCAGATTAGGGTGGGTATTGATAAATTCTAAATGATCTTTCATCGCCGCGCTTAGACCGGCTTTATCATCCTTATAAATTTTTTTTAGTACCGGGAGCATAGCCCAGGTAAAACCACCTGCCTGCATCCTTTCATAGTTAAAGCTGGCCTGAAGAAATGACGAGCGAAAGCCAAGGCGAGTAATGTCTTTTTTACTGATTTCAGATCCCATTGCTATAGTCCTCTTCTTCATTGTTTTTATTAGTGGCAAGTTGAGCCTGCTGTTTGGCTTTCGCATTGAAAAATTCATATACGGCGAAGACTGCGCCCAATACGGCGACGGGCAGTAGGTTGTTAACCTGGATGTAGCAGACGAAGAGGAAGCCAGCAATCAGGTAAGGTATGTACTGTGCTTTAAACATCACGCGGAGCAACAAACCAAAACCAACAGCAGGCAAAATGCCCCCCGCCACTTCAAATCCATGTGTTAACCAGGCGGGCATGGCTTTTACCAGTGACTGCATAGCGCCCTGTGCCAGATACGTACACAGGAAGGCGATGATGGCGTATGAAGAAGCAACAATCAGTGTTGTCAGCCAGTTCAGACGCGTAAATGCGCTTGTGTTTGCTTCTCTCGCACAGTTATCGGCTTTTGCCATAAACAGAGAGAATGCTGAGTAAAAGAACAATATTACGTATTGCATTAGAAGGCTGAAGGGCAAACCAAGACCGATGGCGGTTTTGGCATCAACGCCGGTTGACCAGGCGATAACGGTAGTCATCAGACCGGCCATTATCGGGTTAGGTGGCTGAACGCCGCCCGCTGGCGTCAGGCCAGCAAATGCCAACTCGGTCAAACCACCTGTTATTAGGCCAATATGAATATCACCCAGAATAGCGCCGGTTAAAGTACATACAATAATCGGTCTGAATAAAAACAAGGCTTCCAGCCAAAAGTCGATTCCAAGAAAGAAAACTAATGTAGCTAGGGATATACCCTGAATAAGGGTTATTTCATGCATATATATCACCTCAAGAAAATAAATCCTTTTATTATGAAAAAGTTGTTTAGCCTTTTAATCAGGAATCTGTTCTTTTTGATCTCCAGGGACATCCTGAATAAAAATATTAACACCCTGTTTTTTTATAAAATGCAGGTCATCAAGATCTTGTTCATTAACGTAAACTTTGCTGCTTATCTGTTTTTTGCCTTCAGAGAAATGCATGTTACCCACATTGACATCGTTCAGTTGAATACCTCCTTCGAGCAATCTTCTTACTGTTTGTGGCGTCCGGCAAATAAGAAATATTTTCTGATGTGGTGCGGCCTTACCGATAACGTTTATGGTTTTATCTATGGAAAAAAAGCGGATGCCAAAACCATAAGTTTCAGCAGTGATGCTCATTAATTTCTGCTGAATCTCATCTTGAGCAACGTCATCATCAATAACGACCAACAAGTTAGCACCAATTGTGGATGTCCATGTGACGCCAACCTGTCCATGTACTAATCGGTTATCAATGCGGGTTAACAGAATTTTTGGACCACTCATATTTTAATCCTCACCATAAAAAGATTGAATTACATTGATTATTGAAATATATTATTATTGCAGTATCAAGTTTATGAATTTATTCAGCATAATTTAAATGCTATATATCTCTATTATTCGAATAATGAGTGCTAACTGACATTATGCAGATAGCACTCAAGAATAAAAAAGAAATATAACGATGGTCACGATAATTCGCGGACAGCCATCAATTTGTTTGCTGAGCCGCATACATTAATTTTGCTACGCACCACTTCTTTCATCGCATCCATACCGACCCGCATATAATAACGGGGATCATTACCTTGTGGATTTTCCGCAAACCACGCTTTGACTGCATCGGCAAAAGCAATCTTCAGCTCGGTAGCAACGTTAACTTTGCACACACCAAGTTCGATCGTGCGGCGGACGTATTCGTCAGGGACATCGCTTGCGCCATGTAGTACCAGTGGAACGTCGACTACTTCACGAATTTCACCCAGCCGTTGGAAATCGATTTTAGGCGTTTTGGTGTAGAGGCCGTGAGCCGTACCAATGGCGACTGCAAGGCTGTCTACGCCGGTACGCTCAACAAACTGTTTGGCTTCTTGTGGATCGGTGAGGAAGGCGCTTTCGGCATCCACGCTCATGTCATCTTCAACACCGCCGAGGCGACCTAACTCTGCTTCGACGCTGCAATCTTTGGCATGGCAAAAATCTACGACGGATTTCACCAGCTTCACGTTTTCTTCAAACGGGAAATGGCTGCCGTCGATCATTGCGCTGCGTACTCCTGCATTTACTTTGCGGCGAATATCGTCCAGAGACTCATGATGATCGAGATGTAACGCCAGCGGCATGTCGTAGCTGGTGGAATAAGCGCTGCACAGTGCATAGATCTCTTCCAGTGCAATATGCTTAAAGGTACCTGGGGTTCCGGCGAGGATCACGGGCGATCGCATTTCATTGCATACTTCAAGGATCGCCTGGATCGTCTCGGCGTTGTGAATGTTGAAGGCGGGTACGGCGTAGCCTTTTTTTTGTGCATCCAGCAGGAGGTATTTTGTGGAAATAATGCTCATATAACGATCCTTTTAGGCGTTCCAGGGATGAATAACAACGCCCTGTACAACGCGGTTCACAGTGCCGCTGGCAGAAGGCGTATCCGGTGTATTGCCGATGTTAATGGATTGCGTCAAAGCAAAGACCTGGGCGTAAATCAGGAAGCAGAACGCTAATTCCATATCAATGAAAGAGCGTGCTGGCGGCAGCAGAATATGTGGGCCAGCTTCAATCACTTCATGGGTTTGTGCGGCAATTGCGACAACTCGTAGCGCCTGACGATCGCGGCGTAACTCTGCCAATAGATCGAGATCGTACTGACGTGTATAGGGGTGGCTGGAAACAAAAACCACTACCAGCGTTTCGTTATCAACCAGCGACTTTGGACCGTGACGAAAGCCGGTCGGGGAATCATAAAATGCAGCCAGTTTACCCGCAGTCAGTTCCAGAACTTTCAGTGCCGATTCACGCGCAGCTCCCTGTAATCCACCGCTACCAAGGTAGACGATCCGTTTCCACGGATCATTGCCGAACACACCGTCGCTGAAATCGCCCAGTGAAGTCAGGATCGCCTGGCACCGATCGGCTACGTCGCGGAAGGTCTGACTATTGATTTTTTCTGGGGCGAATACTGCCAGGCAACTGGCCATCATGGTGGTAATGCTGCTGGTCATGGCAAAACCACGGTCATGTGTCTCTGCGGGCATTAACAGAGCAAAGGCATTGTCGCTTGCGACTGCGTTTTGATACAGGCAACCAGCTTCGTTACAGGTGATTGGCAGGTGATAACACTCAGATACAAACTGATTAGCCAGTTCTACTGCAGCAACGCTTTCTGGGCTGTTACCTGAGCGAGCGAAAGAAACTAGCAGCAGTGGATGTGCGGGATTCAGATAATCCATCGGATTGGTGACCAGGTCAGTGGTCGGAACGGCAGTGATGTTTTTTCCGGTGTAGCTTGCCAGCCACGGGGCGATGATGTCGCCAATGAATGCTGAGGTCCCGGCCCCGGTTAGTACGATCCGCAGATCGTTTTTGCGCAACAATGGCGCAAGAAAGCTATCAATGGCGGATCGAATATTGTCGATATTGGTGAGAGAACGGATCCAACTGGCAGGTTGTTGACGGATCTCTTCTTCGGTCCAGGTGCCCGTTACCGCAGTAACGGGGGTATAGGTTTCTGGCATAACTTAAGTCCTTAGTCTTGTAAAATCCACATAAGACGCTGGCGAAAATATCGCTATCTTTCGTTTCGTTTCACTTGCTCATATAATCTATTAATTAAAATCTATAGAAAAGAAATCGAAAGGTCAATAAGATGAAATGAAATAAAACGAAAATTGTGATCGTGAGAGCGAGGGATGCAATTATCTTATTGATCTATAAAGATAAGAGTTGTTGTAAGGTGGTTGAGTATTTCCTTAAGCGAAAGGAAAAGAAAGGGCTTGCGATCAAGGATCGCAGGCCAACACAAGACAAAATGAAAGGTCAAAGGGGGAGAGCCTGACCTTGAATCCAGATCTGTTGTAAATGCAGCCCGCTATTAAGCGCGATCGCGTCGGCACGTTTACCCACTGCTAACGATCCCAGTTGGCGATCGATTCCCAACAGACGTGCAGGGTGGAGAGAGGCCATATGAATTGCCTCTTCTGCCGTTATCCCGGTGAACTCGATCATATTTCGTACGGCTGCATCAACCGAGAGCGTGCTGCCAGCCAGGCCACCGGACGTGGTACGCACAATTCCGCTGCGCATTTCCACTTGCTCACCGCAGAGCGAATAGCGCCCGTCAGGCATTCCTGCTGCCTGCATGGCATCTGTGATCAGCACCAGTCTCTCTTTCGCGCAACAGCAGCACAGCTTCATGGCCGCCGGGTGGACATGGTGTCCGTCAGCGATAAGCTCCAGCCAGGCGCGAGGGTCGGTTAACCCTGCGCCAACCATACCGGGCTCCCGGTGATGTAAGCCAGTCATACCGTTATAGCAGTGAACCAATCCATCAGCACCTGCATCAAAGGCCGCGCGGGTTTGTTCCCAGTTGGCTGCGCTGTGGCCCAGCATCACTCGGACGTTGCGCCGCTTCAGATATTCGATAGCCTGCAATGCGCCAGTTTTTTCTGGTGCCAGCGCAACGACGCGCAATGTGTGCTGGGAAACCGTAATCAGTTCATCCAGTTCACTGAGCTCCAGTTCCCTGAAAAGCTCAGGCGGGTGCGCCCCTTTGTTCTGCGGCGTAAAATATGGGCCTTCAAGATAACTGCCCAGCACCTGTGCGCCAGGCCCGCCGGAATGGTAGCGACGGGCAATACGCTCCAGCGCACTGTGAATATCCGGTAGTGGAGCGGTGACGGTAGTGGGTAGCCAGTTGGCTACCCCTTCACGCGCTTTGTGCATCGCCAGTTTGTCGAGCGTATCCGGTGCCTCATCCATCACATCGACGCCTGCACCACCGTGTACGTGAGTATCAATGTAAGCTGGACAAAGCAGTTCAGCGTCGCGCTCCATAACACCGGACGGGATTGGCTCTATTGCTGCAATGATACCGTCTTTAATATGTAATTGATGATCATCCAGCCATCCTTGTTCGGTTAGTAGACGCCTGGCGCGCAATCGCTTTGTCATATCCCTTCCTCAACGGGTTTTTCCTCGCGACAGCGTCCCAGCTCGTCCACCAGACTGGTTAAACCCCTGTGTCCGCACTCCAATGCCTGCACACGAAACGCTTCGCTGCTCAGGCCGTCGCGCTCCAGCACCATCTCCAGTAGCAGTTGTAGATTGGTACCGGTGATCACTTCAGTACCTTGCCTTTGCATGGCCAACGTGGAAGCTACGCGAAATGGCGTCCCGCCCAACAGGTCTGTTAGAAACACGATGTCTTGCTGAGCATCCAGTTCACTCACCGCCTGTTCAAGTTGCGAGGTGAGTAAGGCTGTGGTTGAGGTTTCCGGAAAGTCGATGGCGATGAACTGAGTCTGTTCACCCAAAATCTGTTTCATCGCTTTTTCCATTCCGCTGGCAAACCCGCCATGGCCCGTCAAAATAATACCTAACATCTACAACCCCTTATATTTACAGGAAGTGACAGAACTTACCTACGACGCCAAGCACCACGGTAATGGCGATAAGACGAAGAGGACTCCAGCCACGACGGACCAGCCAGAACATAGTCAATGTGTAGACCAGCGGTAAAAATGCTGGCATCAATTTGTCTATAACGTCTGTTTGCAGTTTCACAACCGCGTCGCCAGCAGTAATTTCCAGCGTAGTGCTCAGGCGAACATAGGTCGCTACCAGCGCGCCGATCACCGTCATCCCAACGATGGATGCAGCATGTCCAACCTTTTTGGTGTTAGCTTTTATTAGCGGGATGGCAGCAACGCCCATTCGATAAGCATAGTGTGCTAGCCCAAAGCGCAGACCAAGATGAACCACGTTAAACATAACAATAAAGACAACTGCGCCAAGAATAGAACCTTGCAGCGCCAGACTGGCCCCGATACCACCGCAAATAGGCAATAACGTTAACCAGAACATGGCATCACCGATACCGCCAAGTGGAGCACCTACGGCAATCTTGGTGCTTTGAATACTGTTTACATCCTGCTTGGAGCGTTCCATCGCAAGGATAATCCCGATAACAAACGTGACCAGGAACGGGTGCGTGTTGAAGAAGCCCATATGGCCTTTCATCGAACGCGCCAGATCGCGCTTGTTGGTATGGATCTTTTTCAGTGCAGGTAACAGGCCGTACAACCATCCTGATGCCTGCATACGTTCGTAGTTAAAAGAGGCTTGTAATAACATTGAACGCCAGGCAACACGGTTGATATCTTTTTTCGTCAGCTCGGCACCGATATTCTGGTCTTCGTAGACGTTTTCATTGGTGCCGGACAGCAGCGTTTCTTCGGTTTCGGAAACGTTCGGCAGAGCCGTTTGATTAGATGCCATCTTCGAATTCCTCTTTTTGTGCTGCGGGAGCTGTAGGTTCAGGTGATTTACGCAGAAAATCGATCAGCGCCATTGCCAGTGCTGCTGCTGCGATCGCCAGAACAGGGAGTTTGAGCCAGGCTGCGGCTACAAAACCCAGGATGAAGTAGGGGATATAGACGTTTTTCATCATGATTTTCAGCAGTACGGCGAAGCCGATAGCTGGCATGATGCCGCCTGCCACGCCGAGGCCGTCAATCAGACGAGTCGGCAGAACATCTATAGCGGTTTTGGCATGTTCCGCACCAAAGTAAATCGGCAGGAACGCGCATAAAAAATAGAAGGTCCCCAGCGCCAGCAACGCCAAATAGTTGACCCGCTCAATTCCTGCGGTATCGGCATTTGCTGCCATGCGATCGCACCGAGCCATCACCCCTGACATCACAGAGAACAGGAAGGTAATCCCCATCTGTACCGCTACGGCGAACGGTACCGCCACTCCTACGGCAACTTCGGGTTTTACTCCTGTCGTTATGGCAAACGTGGTTCCCACGATAGTGCCGATAATCACGTTTGGCGGCTGAGCCCCAGCCAGCGGGGCCAGGCCCATCCACACCAGTTCCAGCGTACCACCTGTCAAAATACCGGTATGCAGATCGCCCAGAATCAGGCCGACCAGCGGCCCGAGAACAACCGGGCGGTGCATGTGCGTTAACCCGTTGAACATATCCAGGCCTGCAATAAAGGCGAGAATACCCAACGCAAAAGCCTGCAACAGACTAATTTCCATTGTGAATACCTCAGAGAAGTTTATAGAGGTCCTGGGCGGCTTCTGTTGGAACGCCCTGAACGAAGCACTCCACCCCAGCGGCTTTTAGCCCGTTGAACGCCGTAATATCGGCAGCGTCTACAGAAACCGTTTTGGCGATTTGTTGCTTGCCGTTGGCATAGTGCATATTGCCAACGTTGATACGGTTAACAGGAACACCGCCTTCAACCAGACGGAAGAAATCCGCAGGCGATTTGCAAACCAGCAGAATTTTCTGGCGATCGGCGGCACGGTGAATATTGTCGATCACTTTTTGTAGTGACCAGAAGCGTACGGCGATCCCTTCTGCCAGTACCATTTCCATCAGGTTTTGCTGTACTGGGTCTTCAGCCACTTCATCATTAGCGACCAGCACCAGATTTGCCCCCGCAAATCCGACCCATTGCACACCAACCTGACCGTGAATCAGACGTTCATCAATGCGACTTAATACAATGTTTGGCATGGTATTTTTCTCTTTTTTGTTATTCGTTACGGTCTGGAGCACCTAGGCAGGCGCAGTGATATTGCTGCAGTATGTCCTGAATATGGTTAATGATGAGTTCTCGCGGTGTGGCGTTGAGATCTCCCCCGCGCACTTTTACGTACTGCAAGGGTAAATACTGGCTAATTAGCGGCAGTGGAATGGGGTCATCCGCCAGATTACGCACCAGACGTTCGAATGCTTCATCAATCTGGTTGTCCGGCCAGTAGTAACGAACCCGATCGGAGTAGCTATAACCGCGGGCCAAACGGCGCGCGTTGCCATCGCCGTGATAGTGGCTCTGCCAGTATTCTGGTCGATCAAGCATCACGCTTTCCAGCACATGTCGCAGGCCTGAACTGGCTTTTGCTGGCAGCAATTCTTCTTCAATAGCGGCTAACGAAAACAGTGCTTCACGTAGGGCGAAGGTCAGCGCGGGTCCCACTTTCAGAATGGCGAAGTGATCTATCACCAGTTGGCGCAAGGACTGTGGCGTTTGGTAATCGGTAGAATGCGCTTCAAAAACCAGCGTGTCGTAGTCTTCCACCATTTTGCTGAGTGCCACGGCTTTCTGCGGTTGATAATCAATGATGTGTGTGTGGTCGAATTCAACGCCAGGTTGTACCACCAGGGCGATAATACGCGGCCAGATACCTTCCAGCCCGCGCTTTTCAAAGGCGTGATAATGGGCCTGTAACGTTGCACGTGCGGCATCCGGCGTTGTTACCGCCAGTTCGGTTAACGCTTCGTGTGCGCCACCAGGAACCGGAACTTCTGTGCCGATCACATAGACCAGGTCAGACTCACCAAAATGTGCCATACAGGTTTCTTCGGCTACTTTTGCCAGGCGTGCGGCGCGCTCGGCGACGATTTCATCAGTCAGGGGAACCGGGTCGTTAGTACACGACATGCTGCAATCGAGGTGGATCTTTTTAAAGCCTGCGGCGACATAGCTCTTGATCAGATCGTCAGCGTTGGCCATTGCCTCTTCTGCTGGCAGATTTTGCCAACGGTTTGGCCCAAGATGGTCCCCGCCGAAAATCAGCATATCCTGAGAAAAATTAAGCGAGTCGGCTAAACGGCAGACAAAACTGCGAAAATCGGCTGGTGTCATACCCGTATAGCCGCCAAACTGGTCAACCTGATTAGAGGTTGCTTCGATCAACAGCGGTGTATGATTGGCATGGGCGTAGCGTATTGCGGCTTCCAGTACGATTGGATGTGCGGAACAAACGGCATAAATCCCGTTTGCCTTCCCCCATTTATGTTGCTCGACCATTTTAGTTAGATGTTTCACTTTCCTCTCCAGGTCAGGTAACTATGACATCATTCTTTCGTTTTGTTTCATTTAATACTGCATCATGGTGGTATAAAAATAAAACGAAAGATAATAGTTTTCCGATCTGTTTCACAAAAGAAACGCAATGAAAGGTTTCAGCGTAAGTCTGTCTGGCTCTTACTCGTTTACGGGGCTTGCATTCACGTAAAAGAAAGGCGTTAATAGACAAAACGAAATAAAACGAAAGATTCAACTAAAGGATTTCATATGAGTAACACCGAGTCCTCTGCAGACAAGCGCGTTATCGGCACTAGCGAAAGACGTGAGCAGATCATCCAGCGATTACGGCAGCAGGGAAGCGTTCAGGTTAACGATCTTTCTTTATTTTTTGGCGTCTCCACGGTCACTATTCGTAACGACCTCGCCTTTCTGGAAAAACAGGGGATTGCGGTACGCGCCTATGGTGGAGCGCTGATTTGCGAAAGCAATGCGCTTGTTGTGGAGCCTTCTGTTGAAGATAAGAGCTCACTCAATACGGCGGTAAAACGCAGTATTGCCAGAGCCGCCGCGGAGTTGATCAAACCGGGGCACCGCGTGATTCTCGACTCCGGTACCACGACGTATGAAATTGCCCGCCTGATGCGCCAGCAAACCAACGTCATTGCTATGACCAACGGTATGAATGTCGCCAATGCGTTACTGGATGCCGAAGGGGTTGAGCTGCTGATGACCGGCGGCCATTTGCGTCGTCAGTCGCAATCATTTTATGGCGATCAGGCAGAGCAATCGCTACAAAATTATCACTTCGACATGCTGTTTCTTGGCGTTGATGCTATCGATTTAGAGCGTGGTGTTAGCACACACAACGAAGATGAAGCGCGTCTCAACCGTCGGATGTGTGAAGTGGCTGAGCGTATCATTGTCGTTACTGACTCGACGAAGTTTAACCGCTCCAGCCTGCATAAGATCATTGATACCCAGCGGATTGATATGATTATTGTTGATGAAGGTATTCCAGAGGATAGTCTGGAAGGTTTACGTAAACATGGGATTGAGGTTGTTCTGGTGAGTATCTGATAAAAAGGCGGGAAGTTTGCGAACTCCCCGACCTGTAATCGAATTTAGCTTTCAGGAATCAGGTCACTGGCGCCGGGTTAAACACCGCCAGTTGGTTATGCAGTCCCCATTGATCCGAGAAGGTTTTCTTACGCCCGCTGGCGACGTCGAGAATAAACTCGAACAGTTTCAGACCCACGTCTTCAATGGTTTCTTCGCCGGTGGCGATGGTGCCTGCGTTGATGTCCATCAGGTCAAACCAACGGTTGGCCAGCTCGGTACGGGTCGCCATTTTTATCACCGGCACGGCCATCAGGCCGTACGGCGTACCGCGACCGGTGGTGAACACCTGCACGGTGATCCCGGAAGCGACCTGCTGCGTACCGCAGACAAAATCACTGGCGGGTGTAGCCGCGTAAATCAGGCCGCGTTTGGTTGGGCGTTGGCCCGGCGACAAGACTTCGACAATCGCGCTCTTGCCAGACTTGGCAATAGAACCCAGCGCTTTTTCCACCACGTTTGCCAGACCGCCTTTCTTGTTGCCTGGAGAAGGGTTGGCGCTGCGATCCGTTTTGCCCATATCAAGGTAGTTATCGTACCAGGCCATCTCTTCAAGCAGGCGTTTACCTACTTCTTCGTTAATCGCACGTGGGGTCAGAAGATGGATGGCATCGCGCACTTCGGTAACCTCAGAGAACATTACGGTGGCGCCGCAGCGTACTAACAGGTCGGAGGCATAACCGACCGCCGGGTTGGCCGTCACGCCTGAAAACGCATCGCTGCCGCCGCACTGCATGCCGACCACCAGTTCTGACGCCGGGCAGGTTTCACGCTGGCGTTGATTGAGTTTTGCCAGATGGCGTTCGGCCACCTGCAAAATATCGGCAACCATCGATTGAAAGCCAACGTGTTTTTCATCCTGCAGGCTGACGATGCTGGCGCTGTCGACCGGAATACTTTTCACATCGTGCGTGCCTTCCAGCAGGCGCTCTGGCTGCAGTTTTTCGCAGCCGAGGCCAATGACCATCACTTCACCGCCAAAGTTCGGGTTTAGCGCAATATTGTGAATGGTACGAATCGGCACGATGGCGGCTGGGGCATTAATCGCCACGCCGCAGCCGTACAGATGATTGAGTCCGACCACGCCGTCAACGTTCGGGTATTTGGGCAGCAGATCGCGCTCAATGATTTTCACCACATAATCCACCACGCCCGCCACGCAGTGCACGCTGGTGGAAATACCGAGCAGATTCTTGGTGCCGACACTACCGTCCGCATTGCGATAACCTTCGAAGGTGTAACCCTCAAGAGGCGGCAGCGGCTCTGGCACTTTGGTTGCTAGCGGCAGCGTCTCCAGCGGCGGGGCCTTGGGTAGCTCAACCATTGATTCATCAATCCAACTGCCGCGTGGGATATCGCGAACGGCATAGCCTATCACTTCGCCATAACGCACGATTTCGCCGCGAACAGGAATATCCAAGAGCGCCACTTTATGTCCCTGGGGAATATGTTCAATGAGTTCCAGTCCGTCTGGAAAACGCGTCCCAGCTTTCAGACCATTGTCATTGACAATTATCGCCACATTATCTGTTTCGTGAACTTTAATATAAAACGCCGTTGGCGATTCTTGTCTGATTTCGATGTCGGCCATTGTCCAGTATTCTCCAACAAGGTGGTGATAATAGTGTGGATATTTATATTTTGAATCTAATTATAAGTAATAAAGATTCGGTATCGTGAAATAAGAATGTCAGGAGTTTATCGCCAAGAATGTGATGATGATCACTTAAACTCAGCAAGGCCGCCCCACCAGGGGTAGCAATACGTAAATGTGTGCATTAGCGCCCATGTATGTGTGCATATGCCCAAAACATTATTTTAATAACGCATGTTTAATGAGCGCTTGCACAATGATTAACGTGGCGCTGCTGATTATACTAAATCACGGTTTCATAACGTCTGATAAATTATTATGCGTTCTTATTATCAGTAATTTATCACCAGGAATATCTACCCAATAATAATAAAAATTTAATGTACCCGAGGTAATTAGAATGATTCTGGATACAGTTGTCGAGAAAAAGAAAGGCACGCACACCCGTTACTTAATATTGCTGATAATATTTATCGTTACAGCCGTTAACTATGCGGACCGTGCAACGCTGTCAATTGCCGGCACGGAAGTGGCGAAAGAGTTACAGCTCAGTGCCATCTCAATGGGGTACATATTCTCCGCTTTCGGCTGGGCTTACCTGTTAATGCAAATCCCCGGCGGCTGGCTGCTGGATAAGTTTGGTTCAAAGAAAGTCTACACCTACAGCCTGTTCTTCTGGTCGCTGTTTACCTTCCTGCAGGGCTTTGTAGACATGTTCCCGCTGGCCTGGGCGGGTATTTCAATGTTCATCATGCGCTTTATGCTGGGCTTCTCGGAAGCGCCGTCCTTCCCGGCGAATGCCCGTATCGTGGCGGCCTGGTTCCCGACGAAAGAGCGCGGTACGGCGTCCGCAATTTTTAACTCCGCACAGTATTTCTCTCTGGCGCTGTTTTCGCCGCTGCTGGGCTGGCTGACCTTCGCCTGGGGCTGGGAACATGTCTTTACCGTGATGGGCGTGATTGGTTTTGTGCTCACCGGGCTGTGGGTAAAGTTTATTCATAACCCAACCGATCACCCGCGTATGTCGCAAGAAGAGCTGAAGTTTATCTCTGAAAACGGCGCGGTCGTGGATATGGACCATAAAAAGCCGGGTGATGTGAAGTCAGGCGGTCCTAAATTGCATTATATCAAGCAGTTGCTCACTAACCGTATGATGCTCGGCGTGTTCTTCGGACAGTATTTTATCAACACAATTACCTGGTTTTTCCTCACCTGGTTCCCGATTTACCTGGTACAGGAAAAAGGCATGTCGATCCTGAAAGTGGGCCTGGTGGCTTCGATCCCTGCGCTGTGCGGATTTGCCGGTGGCGTACTCGGCGGCGTGTTCTCTGATTATCTGATTAAACGTGGCCTCAGCATCACTCTGGCACGTAAGCTGCCGATTGTGCTCGGAATGCTGCTCGCCTCGACCATTATTCTGTGTAACTACACCGATAACACCACCCTGGTGGTGGCGCTGATGGCGCTGGCGTTCTTCGGTAAAGGCTTCGGGGCGCTGGGATGGCCGGTGATTTCCGATACTGCGCCGAAAGAGATTGTCGGTCTGTGCGGTGGGGTATTTAACGTATTTGGCAATGTGGCTTCCATCGTCACCCCGCTGGTGATTGGGTATCTGGTGAGCGAGCTGCACTCATTTAATGCTGCGCTGATGTTTGTAGGGTGCTCGGCGCTGATGGCAATGGTTTGCTACCTGTTTATTGTCGGTGACATTAAACGTATGGAATTGCAGAAATAAACAAAGGTGTAAGCGATGAATAACACGATTTTTCCGAATAAGTTTAAAGCGGCTCTCGCGGCGCAACAGATTCAGATTGGCTGCTGGTCTGCATTAGCCAGCCCAATCAGTACCGAAGTTTTAGGCCTGGCGGGTTTTGACTGGCTGGTGCTGGACGGCGAACACGCGCCGAACGACATATCGACGTTTATCCCGCAATTGATGGCGCTGAAAGGCAGCACCAGCGCGCCGGTAGTGCGCGTACCGACCAACGAGCCGGTAATTATCAAACGCCTGCTGGATATCGGATTTTACAACTTCCTGATCCCGTTCGTGGAGACAGAAGAAGAGGCGGTGAACGCCGTGGCGTCGACCCGCTATCCGCCGGAAGGTATTCGCGGCGTGTCCGTATCCCATCGCGCCAATATGTTTGGCACCGTACCGGACTACTTTGCGCAGTCGAATAAGAACATCACCATCATCGTGCAGATCGAAAGTCAGCAGGGCGTTGATAACGTTGACGCAATCGCGGCGACAGAAGGCGTCGACGGGGTCTTCGTCGGCCCAAGCGATCTGGCTGCGGCGTTAGGCCACCTCGGCAATGCGTCACATCCTGATGTGCAGAAAGCTATCCAGCACATTTTTGCCCGCGCGAAAGCACACGGCAAACCAAGCGGCATTCTGGCCCCGGTAGAGGCGGATGCGCGTCGTTATCTGGAGTGGGGCGCGACGTTTGTTGCCGTTGGCAGCGATCTTGGCGTGTTCCGTTCAGCCACGCAAAAATTGGCTGATTCTTTTAAGAAATAACCCCCTCGACAGTAGAGAGAGATAAAGACATGACAATGAAAGTTGGTTTTATTGGCCTCGGTATTATGGGTAAACCAATGAGTAAAAACCTCCTCAAGGCAGGTTACTCGCTGGTGGTTGCTGACCGTAACCCGGAATCCATTGCGGAAGTAATTGCCGCAGGCGCAGAAACCGCCGCTACGGCGAAAGATATTGCCGAGCAGTGCGATGTGATCATCACCATGCTGCCGAATTCTCCGCATGTGAAAGAAGTGGCGCTGGGAGAGGGCGGCATTATTGAAGGGGCGAAACCGGGGACAGTGCTGATCGACATGAGCTCCATCGCGCCGTTAGCCAGCCGTGAAATCAGCGACGCGCTGAAAGCGAAAGGCGTGGATATGCTGGACGCGCCGGTAAGCGGCGGCGAACCGAAAGCCATCGACGGTACTTTGTCGGTGATGGTTGGCGGTGATAAAGCGATTTTTGACAAATATTACGATCTGATGAAGGCGATGGCAGGTTCCGTGGTACATACCGGTGATATCGGCGCGGGTAACGTCACCAAGCTGGCGAATCAGGTGATTGTGGCGCTGAACATTGCGGCGATGTCGGAAGCGCTGACGCTGGCGACCAAAGCGGGCGTAAACCCGGATCTGGTGTATCAGGCGATCCGTGGTGGGCTGGCGGGAAGCACCGTACTGGATGCGAAAGCGCCGATGGTTATGGACAGAAACTTTAAGCCGGGTTTCCGTATCGACCTGCATATTAAAGATCTGGCGAACGCGCTGGATACCTCTCATGGCGTTGGCGCTCAGTTACCGCTGACTGCTGCAGTCATGGAGATGATGCAGGCGCTACGCGCTGATGGGCTGGGCACCGCCGATCATAGCGCACTCGCATGCTACTACGAAAAACTGGCGAAAGTGGAAGTCACTCGCTAACAAGAAGGGCGCGGATGCGCGCCCTGTATTTCTTGCCTTGTGCGGCACTGTCAGGCTACATAACTATGAAAATCGTAATTGCCCCAGACTCTTATAAAGAAAGCCTTTCTGCCACCGAGGTAGCTCAGGCAATAGAAAAAGGATTTCGGGAAATTTTCCCCGATGCGCAATATGTTTCTGTCCCGGTTGCCGATGGCGGTGAAGGAACAGTCGAAGCCATGATTGCCGCTACGCAGGGGAGTGAACATTCAGCGTGGGTGACGGGGCCGCTGGGCGAAAAAGTGAATGCCTGCTGGGGCATGTCTGGAGATGGTAAAACCGCGTTTATCGAAATGGCGGCAGCCAGCGGTCTGGCGTTGGTTCCACCTGAAAAGCGTAACCCGTTAGTCACCACGTCGCGCGGCACCGGGGAGTTGATTTTGCAGGCGCTGGATAGCGGTGCGCAGAGCATCATTATTGGTATTGGCGGCAGTGCGACCAACGACGGCGGCGCGGGTATGGTACAGGCGCTGGGGGCGAAACTCTGCGACGCCAACGGGACAGAGATTGGCAACGGTGGTGGAAGCCTGGAGAGTCTGAACACCATCGATATAACGGGCCTGGATCCGCGCTTAAAAACCTGCTCAATTCGCGTGGCCTGCGATGTAACCAATCCACTCACCGGCGATACTGGCGCTTCGCGCATTTTTGGCCCGCAGAAAGGGGCGACGGAAGAACGCATTATCGAACTGGACCGCAATCTGTCTCACTATGCCGACATCATTAAAAAATCGCTGCGGGTTGATGTGAAAGACGTTCCTGGCTCTGGTGCGGCTGGCGGAATGGGCGCCGCGTTAATGGCTTTTTTAGGTGCGGAGTTGCGCAGTGGTATTGAGATTGTGACCCAGGCGCTCAATCTGGAAGAGCATATTCATGACTGTACGCTGGTGGTGACCGGAGAAGGGCGGATTGACAGCCAGAGCATTCACGGCAAAGTGCCAGTGGGTGTGGCGAATGTCGCGAAGAAGTACCACAAGCCGGTAATTGGTATTGGCGGCAGCCTGACGCGCGATGTGGAGGTGGTGCATCAATATGGTATCGATGCGGTGTTTAGCGTATTAACCACCATCAGCACGCTGGAAGAGGCCTTTCGTGGGGCATTTGATAATATTTATCGCGCTTCAAGAAACATCGCCGCCACGTTGGCGATAGGAATGCGCAGTGCGGGGTGACAATGCCCCGCAAACCCTCTATACTGCGCGCCGAAGCTGACCAGACAGTCGCCGCTTCGTCGTCGTCCTCTTCGGGGGAGACGGGCGGAGGGGAGGAAAGTCCGGGCTCCATAGGGCAGGGTGCCAGGTAACGCCTGGGGGGGAAACCCACGACCAGTGCAACAGAGAGCAAACCGCCGATGGCCCACGCAAGTGGGATCAGGTAAGGGTGAAAGGGTGCGGTAAGAGCGCACCGCGCGGCTGGTAACAGTCCGTGGCACGGTAAACTCCACCCGGAGCAAGGCCAAATAGGGGTTCACAAGGTACGGCCCGTACTGAACCCGGGTAGGCTGCTTGAGCCAGTGAGCGATTGCTGGCCTAGATGAATGACTGTCCACGACAGAACCCGGCTTATCGGTCAGCTTCACCTCTTTATAAAACCCCGCTTCGGCGGGGTTTTTGCTTTGTAGGCAGACTGTCCACGACGCTATACTCAAAAGAACGCGGCTTATCGGTCAGCTTCACCTCTTTATAAAAACCCCGCTTCGGCGGGGTTTTTGCTTTGTAGGCAGACTGTCCACGACGCTATACTCAAAAGAACGCGGCTTATCGGTCAGCTTCACCTCTTTATAAAAAACCCGCTTCGGCGAGGTTTTTTGCTTTATAGGCAGACTGTCCACGACGCTATGCTCAAAAGAACTCGGCTTATCGGTCAACTTCACTCTTTATAAAAACCCCGCTTCGGCGAGGTTTTTTGCTTTATAGACTGGATAAGACGTTTACACTGCCATCCGGCAGACGTTTTTCCTGTCGTGTTGTAGTTGGTTCACCACGAATCTGGCCTTTATTTCCCATTCATCTCATCGTTATTTGACCTTTATTTACGCACTGAACTTCTTTTATCTAAGGGAATGTCTTGCGGGATATTTCATTTTTTGTGATGACTAGCACAAAACGCTGCGCGATACGTTTTTATCGAGAATAATAGAACGCAATCGATCGCCATCACAAAATTACTGGCTGATAAATCGTACAAAACCACTGTTAATGTAATGTTGCATTTGATAGTGCTTTGTATGTTTTGGTTTAAATATTAATAAATGTAATGTTTCTTTACAAACAAATAAGGCTAAAAAACGTGATGCATAACGTTATTTGACCACTATAAACGATAAAATATAATTATATTTGATAAGTTGCTTATTAAATTTAAGCGCTGTTTTGCCTGGTAATTACTCTGTAATTGATTGAAATATAGCCTTTCGTGGTTTTAAGAAATAGCAGGAGAAATGGTGTTGTTATAGCCATAAAAAATCGTTATCCCCCCATCTTTTTTTGATTAAAGTCAGGATAAAGTGAGATCGATATTTCATATCTATATGATTATTAAGTGATTTCAATTTAAATAATAGTCTTACAAAATGTAAGTCAAGGGGATTTGTGAGTGGTAGCACATATCCTCGTTCGCTTAATTTGGTACACTTCCTGCCGTCAATAAAGTAATTAGCGCAGGTCGATATGAATACTATTACACTCCCTAAAACACAGCACTTAGTGGTCTTTCAGGAAGTCATTAGAAGTGGTTCTATCGGCTCAGCTGCAAAAGAATTAGGTTTAACTCAACCGGCTGTCAGCAAAATCATTAATGATGTAGAAGCTTATTTCGGTATTGAGTTAGTCGTACGCAAAAATACTGGTGTGACATTAACTCAGGCAGGTCAGGTTATGCTCTCATGGTCTGAATCTATTACCCGTGAAATGAAGAACATGGTTGATGAGATGAACAGCATGACGAGCAATGCGGTCGTTGATGTGTCGTTTGGCTTTCCTTCACTGATTGCCTTCACCATCATGTCCGGCATGATTAAAAAATTCAAAGAAGTGTTCCCGAAAGCGCAGGTTTCCATGTATGAAGCTCAGCTCTCCTCGTTCTTACCTGCGATTCGTGACGGGCGTCTGGATTTCGCGATCGGTACGCTGAGTGATGAGATGAAACTGCACGATCTGCATGTTGAACCGCTCTTTGAGTCAGACTTCATCCTGGTTGCCAGCAAGTCCCGAACATGCACCGGCATCACCTCGCTGAGCGCGTTGAAAAACGAACAGTGGGTGTTGCCACAAACGAATATGGGGTACTACAGTGAACTTCTAACCACGTTACAAAATAATGGCATCAGCAGTGAAAACATCGTTAAAACAGACTCCGTCGTTACGATTTATAATCTTGTTCTCAATGCTGATTTCTTAACAGTAATTCCCTGCGATATGACCACACCATTTGGCTCAAACCAGTTTATTACTATCCCGGTAGAAGAAACCTTACCCGTCGCGCGTTATGCCGCCGTATGGTCGAAAAATTATCGAATTAAAAAAGCAGCATCTATTTTGGTGGAATTAGCCAAAGAGTATTCATCATATAATTGTCGGAGACGAAGGCAATTAATTGAAATTGATTAAAGATTGAATTTGTTTTAACACGAAATCAACGCCATCTGTCTATTTCTGACAATGGTCACGGCTATCTATTTACTTTAATACCCTAGTAAGAGGTTCTAATGCACATTACATACGATCTCCCAGTTGCAATTGAAGATATCCTCGAAGCGAAAAAAAGACTGGCGGGGAAAATTTATAAAACGGGAATGCCTCGCTCTAACTATTTTAGTGAACGTTGCAAAGGGGAAATTTTCCTCAAGTTTGAAAATATGCAGCGTACCGGTTCATTTAAAATCCGTGGTGCGTTTAACAAGCTCAGTTCATTAACCGAAGCTGAAAGATGTAAGGGCGTGGTGGCTTGCTCTGCAGGTAACCATGCACAAGGGGTTTCTCTCTCCTGCGCCATGCTCGGAATCGACGGCAAAGTGGTCATGCCGAAAGGCGCGCCGAAGTCTAAAGTTGCTGCAACCTGCGATTATTCCGCAGAGGTTGTGCTGCACGGCGACAACTTCAACGACACCATCGCTAAGGTTAGCGAGATTGTGGAAACTGAAGGCCGTATCTTTATTCCGCCATATGATGACCCGAAAGTGATTGCTGGTCAGGGCACTATTGGTCTGGAAATTCTGGAAGACCTGTACGATGTCGATAACGTGATTGTGCCAATTGGCGGTGGCGGACTGATTGCTGGTATTGCGGTGGCAATTAAATCTATTAACCCGACTATTAAAATTATTGGCGTACAGTCTGAAAATGTTCATGGCATGGCGGCTTCTTTCCACGCTGGAGAAATAACCACGCACCGAACGACCGGCACCCTGGCGGATGGTTGTGACGTTTCCCGCCCGGGTACTTTAACGTATGAAATTGTTCGTGAGTTGGTGGATGACATTGTCCTGGTCAGCGAAGATGAAATTCGCAACAGCATGGTGGCATTAATTCAGCGAAATAAAGTTGTGACTGAAGGTGCCGGCGCGCTGGCTTGCGCAGCATTATTAAGCGGGAAATTAGATAGCTATATCCAGAACAGAAAAACAGTCAGCATTATTTCTGGCGGTAATATCGACCTTTCTCGTGTATCTCAAATTACTGGTTTAGTTGACGCTTAATATACTTCGTTGAGGATAGGATATGAGTACTACTGATAGCATTGTATCCAGCCAGACAAAACAGTCGTCCTGGCGCAAATCGGACACCACCTGGACACTGGGTTTATTTGGTACAGCCATCGGCGCCGGGGTGCTGTTCTTCCCTATCCGCGCTGGTTTTGGCGGACTGATCCCCATTCTGATAATGCTGGTGTTAGCATACCCCATCGCCTTCTATTGCCACCGGGCGCTGGCACGCCTGTGTCTTTCCGGTTCTAACCCTTCCGGTAACATCACAGAAACGGTTGAAGAGCACTTTGGTAAAACAGGCGGCGTGGTTATCACGTTCCTCTACTTCTTTGCGATTTGTCCGCTGCTGTGGATTTATGGCGTCACCATTACCAACACCTTTATGACCTTTTGGGAAAACCAGTTGCAGATGCCAGCGTTAAACCGTGGCTTCGTGGCACTGTTCCTGCTGCTGCTGATGGCATTCGTCATCTGGTTTGGTAAGGATCTGATGGTTAAAGTGATGAGCTACCTGGTATGGCCGTTTATTGCCAGCCTGGTGCTGATCTCTCTGTCACTGATTCCTTACTGGAACTCTGCGGTTATCGATCAGGTTGATCTCAGCAATATCGCACTGACTGGCCATGACGGCATCCTGGTTACCGTGTGGCTGGGTATTTCCATCATGGTGTTCTCTTTCAACTTCTCACCTATCGTTTCTTCCTTCGTGGTCTCTAAACGTGAAGAGTATGAGAAAGATTACGGTCGCGAATTTACTGAGCAGAAATGTTCAAAAATCATCTCTCGCGCCAGTATGCTGATGGTTGCCGTGGTGATGTTCTTTGCCTTTAGCTGCCTGTTCACGCTCTCTCCGGCAAACATGGCGGATGCGAAAGCGCAGAACATTCCAGTACTGTCTTACCTGGCGAACCACTTCGCTTCACTGTCCGGTTCGAAGTCCACCTTCGCGACCGTTCTGGAGTACGGCGCTTCAATCATCGCACTGGTTGCTATCTTCAAATCTTTCTTCGGCCACTACCTGGGCACGCTGGAAGGTCTGAACGGTCTGGTGCTGAAGTTTGGTTACAAAGGCGATAAAACTAAGGTTTCCGCTGGCAAACTTAATACCATCAGCATGATCTTCATCATGGGCTCCACCTGGGTTGTGGCTTACGCCAACCCGAACATCCTGGACCTGATTGAAGCAATGGGCGCGCCGATTATTGCCTCTCTGCTCTGCCTACTGCCGATGTATGCCATCCGTAAAGCGCCGTCACTGGCGAAATACCGTGGCCGTCTGGATAACGTGTTTGTTACCGTGATTGGTCTGCTGACTATCCTGAACATTGTCTACAAACTGTTTTAATCCTTAAGCTCAGGATGAGCGGAGTAGTGAAATGAATGAGTTTCCGGTAGTACTGGTTATTAACTGTGGTTCGTCTTCCATTAAATTCTCAGTGCTGGATGCAGCGAACTGTGAAGTTTTAATGGCGGGAATCGCGGACGGTATTAACTCTGAAAATGCGTTCATAGCAATTAATGGAGGAGAGCCAGCTAAGCTGGCTCACCACAGCTACGAAGACGCATTAAAAGCAATCGCCGTTGAACTGGAAAAACGTAATTTAATGGACAGCGTGGCCTTAATTGGCCACCGCATTGCCCACGGTGGAAATATCTTTACCGAATCAGCAATTATTACTGACGACGTTATCGATAATATTCGCCGGGTATCGCCTTTAGCACCGTTACATAATTATGCGAACCTCAGTGGGATTGAATCCGCACAGCACCTTTTCCCAGGCGTGCAGCAGGTTGCGGTATTTGATACCAGCTTCCACCAGACGATGGCCCCAGAGGCCTATCTTTACGGTCTACCGTGGAAATATTTTGAGGAGTTAGGCGTTCGTCGTTATGGCTTCCACGGCACGTCGCACCGCTATGTATCTCAGCGAGCACATGAGCTTCTTGAGCTGCAGAGTGATGACTCCGGTCTGGTTGTGGCTCACCTGGGGAACGGCGCGTCAATCTGCGCGGTGCGTAACGGGCAGAGCGTTGATACCTCAATGGGCATGACGCCGTTGGAAGGGTTGATGATGGGCACACGCAGCGGTGACGTCGATTTCGGCGCCATGGCGTGGATTGCCAGCGAAACCAACCAGACGCTGAGCGACCTTGAGCGCGTTGTGAATAAAGAGTCCGGTTTACTGGGTATTTCCGGTTTGTCCTCTGACTTACGTACGTTAGAAAAAGCCTGGCACGAGGGACATGAGCGTGCGCAGTTGGCGATTAAAACGTTTGTGCATCGTATCGCGCGCCATATCGCCGGACATGCCGCTTCGCTGCATCGTCTTGATGGGATTATTTTCACCGGTGGAATAGGTGAGAACTCGGTATTAATTCGTCGTCTGGTTATCGAGCATCTCGCCGTTTTAGGGGTGAATATCGACAGCGAGATGAATAGCCTGCCAAATTCCCATGGCGAAAGAATTATCTCTAATAAAGATGCTCGTGTTATTTGTGCGGTTATTCCCACAAATGAAGAGAAAATGATTGCGCGTGATGCCATTGCGTTAGGCAAAATTAATATACCAGTAGAATTTGCATAATTAATTTTCAGCAGAGAGATTATTTTTCATGAAGGTAAATATCGATACCAGCGATATGCTGTATGCCGAAGCCTGGAATGGCTTTAAAGGTACGGACTGGAAAGAAGAAATTAATGTCCGTGATTTTATTCAGCACAACTATACGCCTTATGAAGGGGATGAATCTTTCCTCGCCGAAGCAACGCCAGCGACCACTGCATTGTGGGAAAAAGTTATGGCGGGCATCCGTATTGAAAACTCGACGCACGCGCCGGTTGATTTCGATACCAATATTGCCACCACGATAACCGCACATGATGCGGGTTATATTGAACAAGAACTGGAAAAAATCGTCGGTCTGCAAACGGATAAGCCGCTCAAGCGCGCTCTGCATCCGTTTGGCGGCATCAACATGATCAAGAGCTCTTTTGATGCTTATGGTCGTGAGATGGATGCTGATTTTGAATACCAGTTTACTGAACTGCGTAAAACCCATAACCAGGGCGTATTCGACGCCTACTCTCCGGATATGCTGCGCTGCCGTAAATCTGGCGTGCTGACCGGTCTGCCGGACGGCTATGGCCGTGGTCGTATCATCGGCGACTATCGTCGCGTCGCGTTGTACGGTATCCGCTACCTGGTACGCGAGCGTGAACTGCAGTTTGCCGATCTCCAGTCGAACCTGGAGTGGGGCCAGAATCTTGAAGCCACGATTCGCCTGCGCGAAGAGCTGTCTGAGCACCGTCGCGCCCTGCTGCAGATGCAGGAAATGGCAGCGAAGTACGGCTGCGATATCTCCCGCCCGGCGCGTAATGCGCAGGAAGCGGTGCAGTGGGTTTACTTTGCTTACCTGGCTGCGGTGAAATCTCAGAACGGCGGCGCAATGTCGTTGGGCCGTACCGCATCGTTCCTCGACATCTACATTGAGCGCGATTTCAAAGCGGGAATTTTAAACGAGCAGCAGGCGCAGGAGCTGATCGACCACTTCATTATGAAGATCCGTATGGTGCGCTTCCTGCGTACGCCGGAATTCGACACCCTGTTCTCAGGCGACCCTATCTGGGCGACTGAAGTTATCGGCGGCATGGGGCTGGATGGCCGCACGCTGGTAACGAAAAACTCGTTCCGCTACCTGCATACGCTGCACACTATGGGGCCGGCGCCTGAGCCGAACCTGACGGTGCTGTGGTCTGAAGCGCTGCCGATTGCCTTCAAAAAGTACGCCGCCCAGGTGTCTATCATCACCTCGTCTTTGCAGTATGAAAACGACGATTTGATGCGTGCCGACTTTGACAGCGATGACTATGCCATTGCCTGCTGCGTAAGCCCGATGGTTATCGGCAAACAAATGCAGTTCTTCGGTGCGCGTGCCAACCTCGCCAAAACGTTGCTGTACGCAATCAACGGCGGCGTGGATGAGAAGCTGAAAATTCAGGTTGGGCCGAAAACGGCACCGCTGATGGATGACGTGCTGGATTACGATACGGTGATGGAGAGCCTGGACCACTTTATGGACTGGCTGGCCGTGCAGTACATCAGCGCGCTGAACATCATCCACTATATGCACGACAAGTACAGCTATGAAGCTTCGTTGATGGCGCTGCACGATCGTGATGTCTATCGCACGATGGCTTGTGGTATGGCGGGTCTGTCCGTGGCGGCGGATTCTCTGTCGGCTATCAAATACGCCCGCGTGAAACCGATTCGTGATGAAAACGGTCTGGCTGTCGATTTCGAAATCGAAGGCGACTATCCGCAATACGGCAACAATGACGAGCGAGTAGACAGCATTGCCTGCGACCTGGTTGAACGTTTCATGAAGAAAATTAAGGTGTTGCCAACCTACCGTAATGCGGTGCCGACGCAGTCCATCCTGACCATCACCTCCAACGTGGTGTACGGACAGAAAACCGGTAACACGCCGGACGGACGTCGCGCAGGTACGCCGTTTGCACCAGGGGCTAACCCGATGCACGGTCGCGATCGTAAAGGCGCGGTTGCGTCGTTAACCTCGGTGGCCAAACTGCCGTTTACCTATGCCAAAGACGGCATCTCGTACACCTTCTCCATTGTGCCGGCTGCACTGGGCAAAGAAGATGGGGTGCGTAAAACCAACCTGGTTGGTCTGCTGGACGGTTACTTCCACCATGAAGCGCATGTGGAAGGTGGGCAGCATCTGAACGTTAACGTTATGAACCGTGAAATGTTGATGGATGCTATTGAGCACCCGGAAAACTATCCAAACCTGACGATCCGCGTGTCTGGCTATGCGGTGCGCTTCAACGCGTTAACCCGTGAACAGCAGCAGGATGTTATTTCACGTACTTTCACCCAGGCGCTCTGACGCCGGAGGGATTATGAGAAAAGTTATTGCAACCGAATGTGCGCCAGGGGCGATTGGGCCTTACGTACAGGGGGTGGATCTGGGCAGCATGGTGTTGACGTCAGGTCAAATCCCGGTGTGTCCACAGACCGGTGAAGTGGCAGAAAACGTGGCCGATCAGGCACGTCAAAGCCTGGAAAACGTGAAAGCGATCGTCGAGTCCGCAGGTTTGAAAGTGAGCGATATCGTGAAGACTACCGTTTTCGTATCCGACCTGAACGACTTCGCCACCATTAACCAGGTGTACCAGCAGTTCTTTGATGAGCATCAGGCTATCTACCCCACGCGCAGTTGCGTACAGGTCGCCCGCTTACCAAAGGATGTGAAGCTGGAGATTGAAGCCATCGCCGTACGTGGCGACACGCTGTAATCCCTTGCGGGGCGATCTCAGGATCGCCCCAATCCTTAATGAGTGTGAAACCTGGTCTTCACTGAACGGCAATCCGAGGGTGTGGATATGATTAGCGCATTCGATATTTTCAAGATTGGCATTGGACCTTCCAGCTCCCATACCGTGGGGCCAATGAACGCAGGTAAAAGCTTTATCGATCTGTTGGTCAGCAGCGGCGAACTCCCCAGAGCCACGCATATTGTGGTCGATCTTTACGGATCGCTTTCCCTGACCGGGAAAGGTCATGCGACAGATGTCGCGATCATGATGGGGCTGGCCGGTAACAGTCCGCAAAACGTTAATATAGACTCAATCGCTGGTTTTACTCAGGAAGTGGCCCGTACCGGACGTTTGCCGGTTGCTGAGGGCACGCATGTTGTCGATTTCTCTCCAGATGAAAATATTCTCTTTCATACCGAAACCCTGCCACGCCATGAAAATGGCATGCGTATCACCGCGTGGAACGGCACCGAGAGGCTATTAAGCAAAACCTATTACTCCGTCGGCGGTGGTTTTATCATTGAAGAGGAGCAATTTGGGCAGGTGCATGATGTTGAAGCACACGTGCCCTACAATTTTCATTCCGCCAGCGAACTGCTGAAACTGTGCGAGCGCAATGGGCTGTCTGTTTCCGGCTTGATGATGCAAAACGAGCTGGCGATGCGCAGCAAAGAGGAAATCGATGCTGGCTTTGCCGCCATTTGGGACGTTATGCACGCCGGGATTGAGCGCGGCATGAACACCGAAGGCGTCCTGCCGGGGCCGCTTAACGTTCCGCGTCGCGCCGTGGCGTTACGCCGGTTACTGGTTTCCAGCGATAATCTGTCCAGCGATCCGATGAACGTTATTGACTGGATCAACATGTTCGCGCTGGCCGTGAGCGAAGAAAACGCCGCCGGGTGCCGGGTTGTGACGGCGCCGACCAACGGTGCATGTGGGATTATTCCCGCCGTATTGGCCTATTACGACAAGTTCCGCCGTCCGGTGAATGCGAACTCCATTGCCCGCTATTTGCTGGCCGCGGGGGCGATAGGCGCGCTGTATAAGATGAACGCCTCTATTTCTGGTGCTGAGGTGGGCTGCCAGGGTGAGATTGGCGTAGCCTGTTCAATGGCGGCTGCCGGTCTGACGGAACTGCTGGGCGGTAGCCCGTCGCAGGTCTGCATTGCAGCGGAAATCGCCATGGAGCATAACCTGGGGCTGACCTGCGATCCGGTAGCCGGACAGGTGCAAATACCGTGCATTGAACGTAATGCGATCAACGCAGTAAAAGCCGTCAACGCCGCGCGCATGGCGCTACGTCGAACGTCAGAACCACGCGTTTCGCTCGATAAAGTGATCGAGACCATGTATGAAACGGGCAAAGATATGAACGACAAATACCGTGAAACCTCACGCGGTGGGTTGGCAATTAAAGTGGTTTGTACCTGAGGTGTAAAGCCGTGCCTGGTCAGCGCAGCGCTATCCGGCAATAAATTAATCAATATGGCATGATAAAAAAAGGTGCACGTTAGTGCGCCTTTTTTGTTGTGATCTGCTTCAAATATAGAAATTCAATTCTTTATATGGAAATAAAAGAGAAAATATTTCTTAACTTTTAGAAATTACAGGGGTTTGTTTGTGAAGTTTTTCTCTGATCCTGCGCGTATGATTTCCTCATTACTCCAATAGCTCACCTGCACCGTAGTACTGCGTATCGCATTGAGGCAGTACGAAAAAAATATAAAAACCTCTACCTACACATTGAGCGGAAAATTATGGAAACGGCAACGAATAATAGCGTAATACTCGACGCATCTGCTCCGGCACGTCGGGCGGGAATGACCGAAAGTGAATGGCGCGAAGCCATTAAATTCGACAGCATGGACACCGGCTGGGTCATTATGAGTATCGGTATGGCAATTGGTGCGGGGATTGTTTTTCTTCCCGTCCAGGTGGGTTTGATGGGGCTGTGGGTGTTTTTGCTCTCCTCTATCATTGGCTATCCAGCCATGTATCTGTTCCAGCGTCTGTTTATTAATACGCTGGCTGAGTCCCCAGAGTGTAAAGACTACCCGAGCGTAATCAGCGGCTATCTGGGTAAGAACTGGGGCATCCTGTTAGGTGCGTTGTATTTTGTGATGCTGGTTATCTGGATGTTCGTCTATTCCACCGCCATCACCAACGATAGCGCCTCCTACCTGCATACTTTTGGTGTTACTGAAGGGTTACTGTCCGACAGCCCGTTCTATGGCCTGGTGCTGATTTGCATCCTGGTGGCTATCTCGTCCCGCGGGGAAAAACTGCTGTTTAAAATCTCCACCGGTATGGTACTGACCAAGCTGCTGGTGGTGGCGGCGCTTGGCGTGTCGATGGTTGGGATGTGGCATTTATATAACGTAGGTTCACTGCCGCCGATGGCACTGTTGATCAAAAACGCGATTATCACGCTGCCGTTTACCCTGACTTCGATTCTGTTTATTCAGACCTTAAGCCCGATGGTTATCTCCTATCGTTCTCGCAATAAATCCATTGAAGTGGCACGCCATAAAGCCCTGCGAGCCATGAATATTGCGTTCGGTATTCTGTTTGTGACCGTCTTTTTCTACGCCGTTTCCTTCACGCTGGCGATGGGCCATGACGAAGCGGTTAAAGCTTATGAGCAGAACATTTCCGCTCTGGCGATTGCCGCGCAGTTTATCAGCGGCGCGGGTGCTGGCTGGGTGAAAATCGTCAGCGTTATTCTGAACATCTTTGCCGTAATGACCGCTTTCTTCGGCGTTTACTTAGGGTTCCGTGAAGCCACTCAAGGGATCGTGATGAACGTGCTGCGCCGCAAAATGCCAGCCGAGAAAATCAATGAGACCCTGGTTCAGCGCGGCATTATGGTTTTCGCTATCCTGCTGGCGTGGGGAGCCATTGTGCTCAATGCGCCGGTACTGAGCTTCACTTCTATTTGTAGCCCTATCTTCGGCATGGTGGGATGTCTGATCCCGGCCTGGTTGGTCTACAAAGTTCCTGCACTGCACAAATACAAAGGCGCTTCCCTGTATCTGATTATTGTCACGGGCCTGCTGCTGTGCGTTTCTCCGTTCCTGGCATTTTCCTGAGATATCTGAGCAAAGGTTGTTGTTATGTTTGAGACTACATTGAATCCATTATGGGATAGTTTTATCCGCGCGGTGCAGGAAGAAGTTAAGCCTGCGCTGGGCTGCACGGAACCTATCTCTCTGGCTCTGGCGGCAGCGGTCGCCTCCTCTGAGCTGGACGGCGCGGTTGAACGCATTGATGCGTGGGTCTCACCGAACCTGATGAAAAACGGCATGGGCGTTACCGTGCCGGGTACCGGAATGGTTGGGCTGCCTGTCGCGGCGGCACTGGGTGCGCTGGGGGGAAATGCCCACGCCGGTTTAGAGGTACTGAAAGACGCCTCGCCTCAAGCGATTGCCGATGCGAAAGCGATGCTTACCGCCGGGAAGGTCGCGGTGATGCTGCAGGAGCCATGCGAGGACATTCTTTTCTCCCGTGCGAAGGTTTATAGCGCTGAAGGATGGGCGTGCGTGACGATTGTTGGTGGTCATACCAACATTGTGCACATTGAGACCAATAAGGGCGTGGTGTTCACGACAGAACAGAACGCTCAGGAAGAGGAGCAGGAGTCACCGTTGGCGGTATTGTCCCACACATCGCTGGAAGAGATTCTGGCGTTCGTGAACGCGGTACCGTTTGAGTCAATCCGCTTTATTCTCGATGCGGCGAAACTGAACGGTGCGCTGTCCCAGGAAGGGCTGCGCGGTAACTGGGGCTTGCACATCGGAACCACGCTTGAGAAGCAGTGCGCGCGTGGCTTGCTGGCGAACGATCTCTCCACCTCTATTCTGATCCGCACCAGTGCGGCATCGGATGCGCGAATGGGGGGAGCGACGCTTCCGGCAATGAGCAACTCGGGCTCTGGAAATCAGGGGATTACCGCGACCGTTCCGGTAATGGTGGTGGCTGAGCACTTTGGTGCGGATGAAGAAAAACTGGCGCGTGCGCTGATGTTGTCTCACCTGAGCGCTATCTACATCCATCATCAGCTTCCGCGTTTGTCTGCACTGTGTGCGGCAACCACGGCGGCGATGGGCGCCGCGGCGGGGATGGCGTGGATTGTTGATGGTCGCTACAACACCATCGCGATGGCAATCAGCAGCATGATTGGCGACGTGAGCGGAATGATTTGCGATGGCGCCTCAAACAGCTGCGCGATGAAAGTTTCAACCAGCGCATCTGCGGCGTGGAAAGCGGTGCTGATGGCGCTGGATGATACCGCTGTGACCGGCAATGAAGGGATTGTGGCGCACAACGTGGAGCAATCTATCACGAACCTGTGTGCGCTGGCGTGTCGCTCGATGCAGGAAACCGACAAGCAGATCATTGAGATCATGGCCAGTAAGGCACATTAATCTGCAGGCCGGGTAAGGCGGAATCGCCCCCGGCATAACTCTAAGCCGCCTTTTCAGGCGGCTTCTTCGTCTTCCAGCCGTAGCTCGGCATCCGCCACAATCGCTTCCAGCTCTGTCAGCATTTCTTCATAGCCGAAGGTCACAGTATCCTGTTTTTTCGGCTCAACCTGCGGCTGGCGTTTTTTTGATGATTTCTTGCTCAATAGTCGTACTCCATTGTTTTCCCTGACTATACGGGCAAATCTATCAGCAAAGCGCGCAGCGCGGTATCGGCGACTAACGTTATGTTAGTTTCGTCACGAATAAATGCGCCATCGCCGCAGGTGAGCGCTTCCTTTTCGGCGCCAGATGTCACCGCATGGAATCTGCCGTGGATCGACTGTAAGTAAGCCCGCGGCCCATGTAACTGAAAACTCAGCGATTCACCTTGTTGCAGTTCAACGTGGTGCACCCATACCTGTTGACGCAGATGCAGGCTGCCTTGTTCACCATCCGGCGAGGCGAGCAACTGATGCTTACCGGCACTCAGCGTGGCTTTCTGTACGCAGGCGTTTTCGCGCTGCGGGCAGGCATCCAGCCAGAGCTGCATTCGGGTTAACGGTTTATCTTTGCTGATATTGTGTTCGCTGTAGCTAATTCCCGGCTGTGTGGCGAGCAGTAAAACTTCTCCTGCCTTGGCCTGGATATGGTTGCCTTCACTGTCGCGGTACTCCGCTTCCCCTTCGAGGATCAGATTGACGATATCCACCTTCGGATAGGTACGTGGCTGGAAAGAGGCTCCCGGTGCCAGAACTTCCTGGTTCAGAACACGCAGCGAGGCATAACCCAGCAGTTTAGGATCAAAATAGTGTCCAAAGGAGAAGGTATAACGGGCCTGCAGCCAGCCGTAGTCTGCTTGCCCGCATTGTTTGGCTGTACGGGTAGTAATCATAGTTCTTGACCTCTCTTTACTTCCTTTTATGTTAAATGGCTAGACGCTGCATTGTTAGCCAGATATTCTGCCCGGTATGTTCAAATTTCCTGAATGAGAACGAGATGGCCAAAGAAAGGGCTTTAACGCTTGAGGCGTTACGCGTCATGGACGCAATAGACCGGCGTGGCAGCTTTGCCGCCGCAGCGGACGAACTGGGGCGCGTTCCTTCCGCGCTCAGCTATACCATGCAGAAGCTGGAGGAAGAGCTGGACGTCGTGCTGTTCGACCGTTCAGGTCATCGCACAAAATTCACCAACGTCGGGCGTATGCTGCTGGAACGTGGGCGTGTACTGTTGGAAGCTGCGGATAAGCTGACCACCGATGCCGAAGCGCTGGCTCGCGGTTGGGAAACGCATCTGACCATCGTCACCGAAGCGCTGGTGCCGACGGCGGCGTTTTTCCCGCTGATCGACAGACTTGCCGGGAAGGCCAATACCCAGCTTTCCGTTATTACCGAAGTTCTGGCCGGGGCGTGGGAGCGTCTGGAGCAGGGGCGGGCGGATATCGTGATTGCGCCGGATATGCATTTTCGCTCATCTTCGGAAATCAACTCGCGCAAGCTGTACTCGCTGATGAACGTATATGTGGCGGCCCCGGATCATCCAATTCATCAGGAGCCGGAACCGTTATCGGAAGTCACCCGCGTGAAGTACCGTGGAATCGCGGTGGCGGACACGGCCCGCGAACGCCCGGTGCTGACGGTTCAACTGCTGGATAAACAGCCGCGTCTGACGGTGAGTTCGATAGAAGATAAACGCCAGGCGCTGTTGGCCGGCCTTGGCGTGGCGACGATGCCATACCCGCTGGTGGAAGAGGACATTGCGGCGGGTCGGTTGCGTGTGGTTAGCCCGGAATCGACAAGCGAAATTGATATTATTATGGCCTGGCGTCGAGACAGCATGGGCGAAGCGAAATCCTGGTGTTTGCGGGAAATTCCCAAGCTGTTTGCGGGTAAATAGCAGGGCTGTTACGCCGGATGCGGTGCAAATGCACCTTATCCGGCCGACAAGATGGTGTATTACATCAGGACAGTTGTTTCGGGTCAGCGCCGAAGCGGTTGCTCCCCTGAGTCCCGTTTTGACAGTTGAAAATGATGATTACCAACCAGCCTACGATCGGGATCAGCAGCACCAGTAGCCACCAGGCCGAGCGGTCGGTGTCATGTAAACGCCGGAACTGCACCGCCCACCACGGGATAAAGACCAGAACCCCATAAATCGTCGTTAATATGCCTTCCCCTCCGGCGCGTTCCCAGCCAAGCATTCTGTCCAGAATGCCCAGCACGAACGTAAAGATGATGTTGACCAGCACAAACATCCAGTATTCTTTACGACGCGCGCGGCCCCCAAAACCAAAGTAGTTCTTTAATACGTTTAAATACCAATCCATTTTTGCCTCGTTCTGTATTCAATTACTTGTTTTTAAAGCAATCAAATTAAGAATAGCCGTGAATGGAATGCTGGTAAATATTTGCAGTATTAATTATTTGGCCCCCAAAGGGGACCCGTGTAAATCAGGCAAAACGGTCATCACGCCCGTGGGGTTCGTTGAGGTCCTGCCACGGTCCGACAGAAATAATGCCGGTCGGGTTAATGGTTTTGTGGCTACGGAAGTAGTGATTGCGGATGTGATCGAAATTAACGGTCTCCGCAATGCCTGGCATCTGGTAGATATCGCGCAGGAAACCGTACAGGTTCAGATAGTCGCTAATCCGGTGTTTGTCGCACTTGAAGTGCGTCACATACACAGGATCAAAGCGCACCAGCGTGGTCCACAGGCGAATATCGGCCTCTGTTAACTGGTCCCCGGTCAGGTAGCGATGTTGCCCAAGGATCTGCTCCAGTCGCGCCAGAGATTGAAAGACTTTTTCTACGGCGTCGTCGTAGGCTTCCTGACTGGTGGCAAATCCGGCTTTATACACGCCGTTATTGACGTTGTCATAAATCCAGCCGTTGAGCTCGTCGATTTTAGTTTGCAGAGCGGGTGGATAGTAATCCCCGGCTTTCGCGCCCAGCGCATCAAACGCAGTGTTAAACATACGGATGATATCTGCAGATTCGTTGCTGACAATGGTGTGGTTCTTTTTGTCCCACAGCACCGGAACGGTCACCCGACCGCTGTAGTGCGGATCGGCGTGTAAATAGAGTTGATAAAGAAATTCGTGCTGATACAGGGTATCGCCGGTTGCCGCCGGGAAGTTATCGTCAAAGGTCCAGCCGTTTTCCAGCATCAGCGGATGCACAACGGAAACGGAAATAAACGGTTCCAGCCCTTTGAGTTTACGCAAGATCAGCGTGCGATGCGCCCACGGACAGGCCAGAGAAACGTAGAGATGATAGCGGTCTTTTTCGGCGGCGAAACCCCCTTCGCCCGTTGGACCCGGTGCGCCATCCGCGGTGAGCCAGTTACGGAAAGCTGATGCAGAGCGTTGAAATTTTCCCCCGGTTGATTTGGTGTCATACCAGGTGTCATGCCATACGCCGTCAATGAGTTGTCCCATGATTTTCGCCTCCTCAGATAGCAAAAGCGAGGAGATGTCTCCTCGCTTTTTGATGCGTTTAGTATAGCTCGCTTACCATTTTTTATTCAGTACACGGTCGATGCTGAATGCGCCCGGACCGGTGATAGCCAGCAGCAGGAAGCCGCCTGCGATGGTCAGGTTTTTCATAAACATCAGAGAGTTCACACCTTCCGCAAAGTTGCTGTGGAAGAGGAACGCCGTCAGCAGCGTGAAGCCCGCGGTGAACAGCGCAGTAGTACGGGTCAGGAAACCAAACAGGATGGCCAGACCGCCGCCAAACTCAAGCAGGATAACCAGCGGTAACATAAATCCTGGGACGCCCATGGCTTCCATGTACTGTTGGGTACCCGCATATCCGGTGATTTTTCCCCAACCTGCGGTAATAAACAGGATTGGCATCAGAATGCGCGCTACCAGTACACCAACATCTTCTAATTTCTTCATCATACTCTCCAGGAAACCACTCAGGCGGCTTATTGTGTTTTTTTGTGCAACGACGTCGCAGAGTGCGTCGTTGCTGTCGATGGAGAGAATCATAAACGCGGCTAATGACAATTGTTAGCAAGGAAAACTGTCAGAAATTTTCAAAAAATTTGAGGTTAGGGGGGAGAGGTGATTAGCCGCGCAGTTGCTGTTGTCTGATGGTCGATTTAACCAGACGCCAGATGCTCCACACGCTAAAGCCGCGTTTAGCCCAGCGTACCAGCAGATTCGGGTTACGAATGGTGCGAACCGCCATAATACTGCTTCCGACCAACACCCAGCCACGCAGGTTCAGCAGCGTCTTCCAGCCACGATCGTAAACTTCGGTGGCTTCCAGCCAGTCGCGGCGAGTGGCAGACAGATCCAGCCTTTGCTGCTGGATCTGTCCAAGCAGTTGCGCCTTACGTTGTTGACGTTCGACTTTACTGCTCATTATGCATCATCCTCCAGGGCCTGCCTGTCGTTAGCGAGTTCATTGCGCGTATGGCGTAGCAGCGTTGTTTTACGCGCTTTACTCAGCGTCCATAGCCCGCCGATAAGCGCTAAAAGCAACAGCACAACGGTGGTGGCAATCATGGCGTTCAGGCGATACTGCGGGTCTATGGCCCAGATGATAAGCACCATCAGGCTCATCAGACCAAACGCCGCGAACAGCATGGTCAGCCCAAGCATCAGCAGGATCTGGATGAGATTGGCTTTTTCCTCTTCCAGCTCAACGACGGCCAGCCGCAGCCGCGTCTCTACGATCTCAACGAGAATCGTCAGGATCCGCTGTCCAATACCCAGTACGCCTTTGCCTGGACCTTGTGCGTGTTGAGAGTCTGCCATTATTAACGGCGCGACAGCAGTACACCAAGTACCACACCGACTGCAGCGCCAATGCCGACGCCTGTCCATGGGTTTTCGCGTACGTAGTTATCGGCTTTTGCCGCGGCCTCACGGGTCTGTTTGGCAATCACATCGCTGGTTTCGCTCAGACGATGGCGGCTCTCGCGTAACGCATGTTCGGCTTTACTGCGAATTTTACTCATCTCTTCCTTCGACTTATCGCCAGAGGAGCTAAGTACTTCTTCAAGCGTATCCGCAAGAGATTTCAGCTCAGCGCGCAGGTTTTCCGTAGCATTATCTTTCGACATAGTTTTCTCCAGTTGAGTGGCTAGTTACCGTACTTAGTAATCGCGTGTCTCGAGTTCTTTCAGCTCTTGCTGAGCTTCAGCAAGCTTATGTTCGCGCTTGGCTATCTTATCCGCATCGCCTTTTTGCTTCGCTTCGGCCAAATCACGTTGACGCTCGGCTATCTCATTTTTCTGCTCGGCGATTTTTTTCTGATGGTCGGCGCGCAGTTTGCTGTCAGTACAATTTGCCCGAACTTCGCTCAGCGCTTTGTTCAGACCATTGATGCGGTTTTGATTGTTGTGCTTTTCGGCATAGCTTATCTCCCGCTGAATATCCTGTTCTTTTTCCTGACAGAGGGTGGAGGCGTAACTGCCGGCACTGAGAGCGAAAAGACTAATTGCTAAAGCGATGCGGTATTTCATTCTTGAACCTTCCATTGTGATTCGACCTTGTGGCTTTGGCCGATGCTCCAGAATAATAAAGCAATGGGTCATAAACCCAGTTTATTAATCATAGGCGCTAAATGATGAAATCACCAAAGTGAGTGATCTAATTCAGATTCCTGGAGATTAACCAAAACGGTGCGGGGTATCACGTAAGCGGGATAACCACTGTACCGCCTGATTATCATCATCCTGCTGAGCAATAACGAAACCGTGCGGTAACGTTCGGTCCAGCACGACCTTTGCGGCTGCGCTTTGCGCGCTGGAATCAAAGGTGATCAGCAGCGCGTCATTTTGCGGAGTAATGCTTTTAAAGCGAATGCCGTTGGCGTCCAGGTGATGCCAGATAGAGAAGCCATCAGGCATGGTGGCTCCCTGGTTTACAGCACGAATGGCAAGCGTTGACTCCTGCTGGCGGATGACCGACCAGGTCAGGAGCAGCGCGCCGATAAACAGCATAAAAGTAGTCGTCCAGGCCAGTCGTCGGAGTGTTATGCATGATTTCAGCATAATTTACCCTCGGTTCCCGTATTTCTTTTTCCAAAGCACAACCAGGGAACCTGCCAGACCAAACACCAGTAACACCACGGGAAGCAGCATCAGACAAGACATCAGCTGATCTTCATATTTGAGAAACACTGGCGTTTTGCCCAGCAGATAGCCAAGCGTTGTGAGAATCAGAACCCAAAGCAGTCCGCTCATCCAGTTAAAGAACTGAAAGCGCGCATTGTTCAGACCGGACAATCCTGCGATGGTCGGCAGTAATGTTCTGACAAACGCGATAAAGCGACCGACCAACAGGGCAGACAAGCCATGCTTATGGAACAGATGATGTGCGCGCTGATGGTAGTGCGCGGGTAGATGAGACAGCCAGTTTTGAACGGTGCGGGTATTTCCCAGCCATCTCCCCTGGATATAGCTGAGCCAGCAACCCAGGCTGGCCGCGGTGGTGAGCAGCAGTACCGTTTGCGGAAAACCCATCGCGCCTTTAGCGATAAGTACGCCGACCAGTACCAGTAGACTGTCGCCAGGTAAAAAGGCTGCTGGCAGCAGTCCATTTTCCAGAAACAAAATGGTAAACAGTACGAAATAGAGCATGCCAATCATGGAGGGATTGGCCAGCGTTTCAAAATCCTGAGCCCATAAAGCATTCAGTAATTGAGTCAGTAGTTCCATTCAATATTCCTGGAGAATCGGTTGTCGTCATGCCGGTATTCTGGAGTTTGTAACGCCGCAATTTTATTGGTGTTTTTTACATGGATCGCGGTCTGACACAAATTCACGGCCTGAACTATTCCCTGTAAAGTTGTGAAGTAAGCAAGCTCTCAAACACAAAAATTCAAATAACAACTAATTGTAACAAAGGTCAACGTAGTCCGTTATAGAAATTACGGGTGTTGTCCTGTGATTTTGCTTATCGCAATGGAGGGAGGCGAGAGGATTTACACAGGCTGACACTTTATACCTAATGCTTACCAAGCGTCAGAAACAGGCGCTTTGTCGCGCCTGCATCGTTAAGATTGTTTATTTTGCGCCGTTAGCTGCCGTATCGAGATGAATGACGGGATTATCGGTAAAAAGATAACGGTCTGCGTTGAATTCAAAATCATCGCTGGTTTCGTTAAACAGCATCTGCTTTGTGTTCTCAAGATGCTGCCACATCGCCAGTTTGGCGGCGTGTGGATCTTTGCGAATCAGCGCCCGCAGGATCTGGTCATGGTCGTCGCACCAGTTATCTATCGTGCGCAGGTCGATGTGGTCGTGCAGCTTCTTCCAGTAGGGGTTGTGAATACGCTGAGTCCACATTTTTTCAACAATCGCGGCCAGGGCAGAGTTCTGTGTTGCCAGCGCGACCTGCACATGGAACAGGAGATCCCACTCGGAGTCACGAAAGCTTTTTTCGTTACGCGACTTCTCCTGAATTTCCATCAGTTTCATGATGTCCTGTTTGGTCACCTGGGTGGCGGCAAACTCAGCAATGTTGCTTTCTATGAGCTGGCGAGCCTGGAGCAGCTCAAACGGACCGTAGCTGGCGAACTCCAGACTTTCATCTGGCGCGACATAGTGTTTGGGTTGGTTTGAAATGACGTGGATCCCCGATCCTTTACGCACTTCAACATAGCCCTCAACCTCGAGCATGATAATCGCTTCACGAACCACGGTGCGGCTGACATTTTTTTCATCGGCGATAAAGCGCTCGGCGGGGAGTTTGTCACCCACCAGGTAGACACCCTGCTCAATGCGTTCTTTCAGATCAGCGGCAAGTTGTTGGTACAAACGTCGTGGTTCGGTGATTTCCATATGCGCTCCAGGCATGATACGGCAGACTCTATTTGTTATACCACTTTTGCGATTACGGCTCCACTCGCGGCGATAAAAAAGCCGCCAGATGACTGGCGGCTTAGCATTACATAACCTTGTTAAATCGTGTCTGGTTAACTTTGCGCAGCGGGATCGCCAGTTTGCGAAGCTGACTCTACCTCGCTGGCCGATTTGTTCTGCAATACCGTCCAGATGACTAACGCGCCGAGCAGGTCGAATACCGCCAGTACGGCGAACAGCGGGCTGAAGCCGATGGTGTCAGCCAGCGCGCCAACGACCAGCGCAAACAGCGTACTTGCAAGCCATGCGGACATACCGGTCAGACCGTTCGCGGTTGCCACTTCATTACGACCAAATACGTCAGAAGAGAGCGTGATCAGCGCACCGGACAGCGCCTGGTGAGCAAAGCCGCCGACGCACAGCAGGGCGATAGCAATGTACGGGCTGGTGAACAGACCGATCATCCCTGGGCCAATCATCAGCAATGCGCCCATGGTGACGACCATTTTACGGGAAACGATCAGGTTAACGCCGAACCAGCGCTGGAACAGCGGCGGTAAGTAACCCCCTACGATACAACCCAGGTCAGCAAACAGCATCGGCATCCAGGCAAACATCGCAATCTCTTTCAGGTTAAAGCCGTAGACTTTAAACATGAACAGCGGGATCCAGGCGTTGAAGGTACCCCAGGCCGGCTCTGCCAGGAAACGCGGCAGCGCGATGCCCCAGAACTGGCGGTTACGCAGGATCTGACCGAGAGACATTTTCTTGGCGGTGCTGTTTTTATGCTGTGATTCCTGACCATTCAGAATGTAATCACGTTCTTCATCAGACAGTTTTTTCTGGTCGCGTGGGTGTTTGTAAAATACTAACCAGCACATGGCCCAGATAAAGCTCAGGGCACCGGAAATAATGAATGCCATCTGCCAGCTGTGCATGACGATAGCCCAGACGACCAGCGGCGGAGCAATCATCGCGCCGATAGAGGAACCGACGTTAAAGTAACCCACGGCGATTGAACGTTCTTTTGCCGGGAACCATTCAGAACTGGCTTTCAGACCCGCAGGGATCATCGCAGCTTCAGCGGCACCGACTGCGCCTCGCGCCAGCGCCAGTCCACCCCAGCTACCAGCCAGTGCGGTCGCGCCACAGAAGACGGCCCACAGAACGGCGAACATCGCGTAACCAATTTTTGTGCCGAGCACATCGAGCACATAGCCGGCAACGGGTTGCATTACGGTGTAAGCAGCAGAATACGCTGCGATGATATAGGAATACTGTTGGGTGGAGATGTGTAACTCTTCCATCAGAGTTGGCGCAGCTGCCGCCACAGTGTTACGTGTCAGGTAACCCAGCACGGTGCCAAGCGTCACCAGTGCGATCATGTACCAACGTAACCCTTTAATTTTACGCATGTAAAACCTCATCGTTTTGTTATGTCCGCGAACGAGCGGTCATCTTCCAGTTCAGGGAGGAGGATGTTCTTTTACGAGGGGGTAACCGAAAAAAAGCCGGTACTCCCCGAACTCTGCCATGTCAATATTTGTGCTAATTCGGTTTCCGTACCGGTTAATCCGATGGTGATACATCGGTAATTTGCATTCCGTCGGCTTATGTATCGCGACGGCAAAAAGATAACTTGTCATACAGCTTTAAAAGGTGAGTGCCATCACAAAAGTGTGAATCTTCGTGTGGTCATTATTTCGATTCAGCAAAGCCAGTGCTGGTGCGGCTTGGCGCGAGGTTTACCTCTTTGAGAGTAATTTTTTTGTCGCCATTTGTTGATCTAACTCACGAAAATATCTTCAGTGTATGGAAATTGGTGTGATAACTTTGTCAACATCAAAACATAAGCAATCTGACGCACTCGCTGAGAGGAAGACGATAATGACCCCGTTTATGACTGAAGATTTCCTGTTGGACACCGAATTTGCCCGCCGTCTGTATCATGATTACGCCAAAGACCAGCCAATTTTCGACTACCACTGCCATTTGCCACCGCAACAAATCGCGGAAAACTACCGTTTTAATAACCTGTATGACATCTGGCTGAAGGGTGACCACTACAAGTGGCGTGCGATGCGTACTAACGGCGTCGCTGAGCGCCTGTGTACCGGCGATGCCTCCGATCGCGAGAAGTTTGACGCCTGGGCCGCCACTGTTCCGCACACAATCGGTAACCCGCTGTACCATTGGACCCACCTCGAATTACGTCGCCCGTTTGGTATTACAGGTAAGCTGCTGTCTCCGGCAACGGCTGACGAAATCTGGAACCAGTGCAATGAACTGCTGGCGCAGGACAAATTCTCCGCACGCGGCATCATGCAGCAGATGAACGTGAAAATGGTCGGTACCACCGATGACCCGATCGACTCTCTGGAGCATCACGCGGCCGTTGCTAAAGACGCAAGCTTTGATGTGAAAGTGCTGCCGAGCTGGCGTCCGGATAAAGCCTTTAACATTGAGCAGGCGACCTTTAATGACTATATGGCGAAGCTCGGTGAGGTGTCTGACACGGATATCCGCCGCTTCAGCGACCTGCAAGCTGCGCTGACCAAACGTCTGGATCACTTTGCGGCTCACGGCTGTAAAGTCTCTGACCACGCGCTGGACGTGGTGCTGTTTGCTGAATCTAACGAATCTGAACTGGATAGCATTCTGTCACGCCGCCTGGCGGGTGAAACGCTGAACGAGCATGAAGTTGCCCAGTTTAAAACCGCGGTGCTGGTGTTCCTCGGTGCGGAATACGCGCGTCGTGAATGGGTACAGCAGTACCATATCGGCGCGCTGCGTAATAACAACCTGCGTCAGTTCAAACTGTTGGGTGCGGATGTCGGCTTCGACTCCATCAACGATCGCCCGATGGCCGAAGAGCTGTCCAAACTGCTGAGCAAGCAGAACGAACAGAACCTGCTGCCGAAAACCATTCTCTACTGCCTGAACCCGCGCGATAACGAAGTGCTGGGCACCATGATCGGCAACTTCCAGGGCGAAGGTATGCCGGGCAAGATGCAGTTCGGTTCCGGCTGGTGGTTCAACGATCAGAAAGACGGTATGGAACGTCAGATGACGCAACTGGCCCAGCTCGGTCTGCTGAGCCGTTTCGTCGGCATGCTGACCGATAGCCGTAGCTTCCTTTCATATACGCGCCATGAATACTTCCGTCGCATCCTGTGCCAGATGATTGGCCGTTGGGTTGCTGCAGGTGAAGCGCCGGCAGATATCCAGCTGTTGGGTGAAATGGTCAGAAATATTTGCTTCAACAATGCGCGTGATTATTTCGCCATTGAACTGAACTAAGGCCTGGGTGAAGGTATGCAATACATCAAGATCCATACGCTGGATAACGTCGCGGTAGCGCTCGCTGATTTGGCTGAAGGAACCGAAGTCACCGTTGATGGGCAAGCGGTAATCCTGCGCCAAGCGGTTTCTCGTGGCCATAAATTCGCTTTATGTGATATTGCGCAAGGCGAAAACGTCATTAAATACGGTTTGCCAATCGGTCATACGTTGGTGGACGTGGCGGCGGGTGAGCATATTCATGCTCACAACACGCGCACGAATCTGAGCGACCTGGATACGTATAGCTACCACCCTGATTTTCAGGCAGAGCTTGTTCAACCCGCCGATCGCGATGTACAGATCTACCGTCGCGCCAACGGCGAGGTCGGCGTGCGCAATGAACTGTGGATCCTGCCGACGGTCGGCTGCGTCAACGCCATGGCGCGTCAGATGCAGACCCGCTTTCTGAAAGAGACCAACGACGCCGAGGGTATCGACGGCGTGCATCTTTTCAGTCACACCTACGGCTGTTCGCAACTGGGTGACGACCACATCAACACCCGTACCATGCTGCAAAATATGGTGCGCCACCCGAATGCGGGTGCGGTGCTGGTGGTCGGCCTGGGCTGTGAAAACAACCAGGTTGATGCCTTCCGCGAAACTTTAGGTGAGTACGATCCTGAGCGTGTTCACTTTATGGTCTGCCAACATCAGGAAGACGAAGTGGAAGCGGGGATTGAACATCTCCATCAATTGTACAACGTGATGCGTAACGATAAGCGTGAGCCGGGTAAGCTGGGCGAGCTGAAGTTTGGTCTGGAATGCGGCGGCTCTGACGGCCTGTCCGGTATTACCGCCAACCCGATGCTGGGGCGTTTTTCCGACTACGTGATTGCCAACGGCGGCACCACCGTGCTGACTGAAGTACCGGAAATGTTCGGTGCCGAGCAGCTGCTGATGGACCACTGCCGTGACGAAGAAACCTTCGGCAAGCTGGTGACCATGGTCAATGACTTTAAGCAGTACTTCATTGCTCACGACCAGCCGATTTACGAGAATCCATCGCCGGGCAACAAAGCGGGCGGGATCACCACGCTGGAAGATAAATCTCTGGGCTGCACGCAAAAAGCGGGCTCCAGCCAGGTGGTGGACGTACTGCGCTACGGCGAACGCCTGAAGACACACGGCCTGAACTTACTGAGCGCGCCGGGTAACGATGCGGTTGCTACCAGTGCCCTCGCGGGCGCGGGCTGTCATATGGTGCTGTTCAGCACCGGCCGCGGTACGCCGTACGGCGGTTTTGTGCCGACGGTGAAAATTGCGACCAACAGCGAGCTGGCGGCCAAGAAAAAACACTGGATCGATTTTGACGCCGGACAGCTGATCCACGGTAAAGCGATGCCTCAGCTGCTGAGCGAGTTTGTCGATACGATCGTTGAGTTCGCCAATGGCAAGCAAACCTGCAACGAGCGCAACGATTTCCGGGAACTGGCTATTTTCAAAAGCGGCGTAACATTGTAATTACCCTTCATCTTTCGCGTGACAGCCGCGTTGGCTGCGTCCATTCACCCCGGTCACTTACTCCAGTAAGCTCCCGGGGATGTCTGAACTTACCGCCTTGCGGTAGCACGAAATCTATTGGGTAATCGAAATGGAGTGGATTTTAAAAACGGCGTTTCATAATATGGAGCGCCGTTTGTTTTTGCGTTTCCTCACAAGGATCTCCCATGACCGCGTATTGGCTGGCCCAGGGCGTAGGTGTCATCGCCTTTTTGATCGGCATTACCACCTTTTTCAATCGAGATGAGCGCCGGTTCCGGCTGCAACTTGCCATCTACAGCGCCACCATTGGCGTGCATTTTTTTCTGATGGGCGCCTGGCCTGCGGGAATGAGTGCAGAGCTAAACACCATCCGCACACTCGTCTCGATGCATACCCGCAAACTGTGGGTAATGACCGTTTTTATTATCCTTACCCTGGTTCTCGGGCTGGCGAAATTACAGCATGCGATGGAGCTGTTGCCGATTATCGGCACGCTGGCCAGCACCTGGGCGCTGTTTCGCTGCCAGGGGCTGACCGTGCGCTGCGTAATGTGGTGCGCAACCGCCTGTTGGGTTATCCATAATTTCTGGTTGGGATCGATTGGTGGGACGATGATCGAAGGTAGTTTTCTGGTGATGAACGGCCTGAACATTATTCGCTTCCGGCGGATGCAAAAACGCGGAATTGATCCATTCAAAATTGAAAAAAGCGTACAAGAAGAGAACCCCTCCGTCCGGTGACGGAGGGGCAGAGATTAGCCGCGCAGGGCGTTATTTGCCAGACGTTCGTCTTCAGCCTGGCAGGCCGCAGCGGTAAACAGGACGTCTGTAGAAGAGTTCAGCGCCGTTTCACAGGAATCCTGCAATACGCCGATGATAAAGCCAACGGCAACGACCTGCATGGCGATGTCATTCGGGATACCGAACATATTACATGCCAGTGGGATCAGCAGCAGAGAACCCCCCGCCACGCCCGATGCGCCGCAGGCGCACAGCGAAGCCACCACGCTCAGTAACAGCGCCGTCGGTAAATCAACCGGAATACCCAACGTATTGACCGCCGCCAGCGTCAACACGGTAATGGTGATCGCCGCGCCAGCCATATTGATGGTAGCTCCCAGCGGGATAGACACCGAATAGGTATCACGATCCAGGTTCAGCTTCTCACACAGCGCCATATTCACCGGAATGTTTGCCGCGGAGCTGCGGGTAAAGAAGGCGTATACGCCGCTTTCACGCAGACAGGCCAGCACTAACGGATATGGGTTGCGGCGAATTTTCCAGAATACCAGCAGCGGGTTGACCACCAACGCTACCAGCAGCATACAGCCTACCAGCACGGTCAGCAGATGTGCGTAGCCCCAAAGCGTGGCGAAACCGGTGGTTGCCAGCGTGGAGGAGACCAGGCCGAAGATACCGATCGGCGCGAAACGAATCACCAGCTTCACCATAAAGGTAACAGCGTTGGACATATCGTTGACCAGATTTTTGGTCGTTTCATTACCGTGACGCAGCGCAAAGCCCAGACCGACGGCCCAAACCAGGATGCCGATGTAGTTGGCGTTAAGCAGTGCATCAATTGGGTTAGAAACCATGCTCATTAGCAGACCACGCATCACTTCGATAATGCCGGACGGCGGTACGATATCGCTGGCGCTGCTGGAAAGATGCAGTGTCGATGGGAAGGCGAAGCTGAAGACAACGGCCGCTAACGCTGCGGAAAATGTTCCGAGCAGGTAGAGGAACAGGATTGGGCGGATATTGGTTTTTTGCCCGTGCTGGTGGTTGGCGATAGAAGCCATTACCAGCATCAGAACCAGAATTGGTGCGACGGCTTTTAACGCGCCGACGAACAGAGTACCCAGTAAACCAACGGCTTCTGCCGCAGGTTTTGACACCAGTGCCAGTAAAATCCCCAGAACCAAACCGATCAAAATTTGTTTAACCAGGCTCCCTTGCGCCAGGCGCGAGAATAGCCCCGATGAACGTTGCGTAGTCATGTAGTAATCCTTTCATTGTGTTGTTGCCCTGCCTTTGTGCGTTCTGTAGACGCATCTTTCAGGATGGGGCAAATGTTTGCATGGCTGAGTATAAGGAAAGAACAGGGTTCTGGAAGCGAAATATCCTGGATTTCGCGTTGAGATCATATTTTATAACTTTGAGTTAACATTATTTTGACATGATAAACAAAAAGCCCGACGCACGCAGTGTGCTGTCGGGCTTTTCAGCTAGCAGATGAAACTTACTGTATTTGCTGCTTTTTATCGTGCTGGTGGTTGACCCAGGCGTTCACAATCAGCGTCACAAACAGAATGCCAAATACCACGCCTAACGAGATAGCGATCGGGATATGGTAGAAATCGACGATCAGCATCTTAATACCGATAAACACCAGAATGACCGACAAACCGTACTTCAGCATGGAGAAACGCTCCGCCACGCCCGCTAGCAGGAAGTACATTGCGCGCAGACCTAAAATAGCAAACAGGTTTGAGGTCAACACGATGAACGGGTCGGTAGTGACGGCAAAGATAGCCGGAATACTGTCGACGGCGAAAATGACGTCGCTCAGCTCAACCAGAATCAACACCAGCATCAGCGGCGTAACAAACAGCAGGCCGTTTTTACGCACGAAGAATTTTTCATCTTCGATGGTATCGGTCATGCGCAAATGACCGCGCAGCCAGCGTACTAACGGTCTGTCGCCAATACCGGAAGCATCTTCTTTCGCCAGCGCCATCTTCACGCCGGTAAACAGCAGGAATGCACCGAACACGTACAACAGCCACTCAAATTGGGTGATAAGCCAACTGCCGGCGAAGATCATGATCGTACGCAGAACAATGGCTCCCAGCACGCCATACACCAATACCCGACGCTGCAACGCAGGCGGTACGGAGAAGTAGCTGAACAGCATCAACCAGACAAAGACGTTATCTACTGCCAGCGATTTTTCGATCAAATAGCCGGTAAGGAAAGCCAGCGCCTGTGGGTCGGCAACGGCGCGGCCCTGAGTTTGTGCCAGGTACCACCAGAAGACGGCGTTAAACAGTAACGACAGCGTTACCCAAACGATTGACCAGGCCGCAGCCTGCTTCATCGACATCGTATGCGCGCCACGACGACCCTGCAACAGCAGGTCGATGGCCAGCATAATTACCACCACGACAGCGAAGCCACCCCATAACAACGGTGTGCCGACAGTATTCATTGTATTTCCCCATGCATAAAAAAAACGGCCAACGCCGAATGACGTTAGCCGCTGCTTTTTATGCATAGACCTTGCCATTCGGCAAGGTCTCACTTACAACAACAAAGGAATACGATGACGTATTCCTTTGTTATCGCCCGGCGACCGGATGTGGTTTTTCACACATCGTAATGACGATCAACCGACAACGAAGTTACTCCCCTTTGCGGGTTACAAAATATTACAGGCCATGCATTCAGTCAATGGCCTGCAACATTCGTTTTACATACCTTTACGCTGTCAGCGATGTTACCGCTTCATCTGCTGGGAAAATCACGCCGGTCTGGCGGCGAATCTCTGTTTGCAGTTTGGCGGTGATACGGCTGACGGCCAGTGCGGGGTGATCCACTTCGCCGGATTCAACCAAATGAGCAAAAGCCTCTGCCTCATACAGCATAGTATTGATGTGCTGAGGCGTTGTCAGATCCTGGGTTTTCCCCCCGCGAGGAACGAAGCACACTTTCTGACACTCGGAAATATGCTCGATCACCAGCGATCCCTGCTCACCCTGAATTTCACTGGCTAACACCGAGTCGCTTACTTTTGAGTGCTGGAGTGTGACGCTGAAATCACCGTAATTCATCACCACCACGCCGTGGGCATCTACGCCGCTTTCCAGCAGACTGGCGCTGGCCTGAACGCTTTGCGGTTCACCCCACAGCGCAACCGCTGAGGCCAGGCAGTAAAAACCGATATCCATAATCGAGCCATTTGAGAACGCCGGATTAAACGTGTTCGGATTTTCACCGTCCAGATAGCGCTGGTAACGCGAGGAGTACTGGCAGTAATTAATAAACGCTTTCCTGATTCTTCCGACTTTGGGTAGAGATTGCTGCAACAGCAGGAAGTTAGGCAAGCTGGCGGTCTTAAACGCTTCAAACAGCACGACCTGATTTTCGCGCGCGCAGGCGATAGCGGCTTCGGCTTGCGCCAGGTTTGAGGCCAGCGGCTTTTCGCAAATAACATGCTTTTTGTGCCGCAAAAACAGCTCGGTCTGCGGGAAGTGCAGGGAGTTTGGACTGGCGATGTAGACGGCGTCGATCGCCTCGCTTTGCGCCATCGCTTCCAGTGAGGTAAACAGATGCTCGACGGGGTAATCGTTGGCGAAGGTCTGCGCCTGTTCAAGGCTACGGGAATAGACCGCGGTTAACTTATATTTGCCGGTTTCATGGGCGGCATCGACAAACTGGCGGGTGATCCAGTTTGTGCCAATTACTGCGAAACGTATCATAATGGCCTTCAGGCTGCGAAAAGGGATCCTTTCGTCAATTTAGCATGCTCTGAAGACAAAGCCAGTGCGCGACTACGCAGTTTGCTTTAACGATTGTTGCGTTAACCACAGGCGGGTATCGAACTCCAGTTGATGATACTGAGGCTCCATATGACAGCACAGCTGGTAAAACGCTTTGTCGTGCTCTTTTTCTTTCAGATGCGCCAGTTCATGAACGACGATCATGCGTAAAAAAGGTTCAGGGGCATTGCGAAACACGGTGGCAACGCGGATCTCCGCTTTGGCTTTTAACTTACCGCCCTGCACGCGAGATACGGCGGTATGCAGCCCCAGCGCATTCTTCAGAACATGTATCTTGCTGTCATACATGACTTTATTCAGCGGCGGGGCATTACGCAGGAACTGATTTTTCAGATCCTGAGTATATTGCCAGAGCGCTTTGTCGGTCGCGAAATCATGCGTCCCCGGATAGCGCTTCTCCAGCACTGCGCCCAGACGCTGTTCAGCAATCAGCGTTCTCACCTGAGAAAGTAAATGTTCCGGGTAGCCCTGGAGATAAGTTAGTTGGTTCATCTTTGCCCATGCCAATCATAAAAAGTGTATACTCACGCACCCTTTTCAGGGATACGCCGAAATTTTACCATTCAGGAGGGCCGATGAGCCACATAGACAACGGTTTCCGTTCGCTGTCACTTAAACGTTTCCCGGAAACGGATGACGTTAACCCGCTGCTGGCGTGGGAAGCGGCAGATGAATATCTGCTGCAACAGCTGGACGATACCGAGATTAGCGGCCCGGTGCTAATCCTGAATGATACCTTTGGCGCGCTGGGCTGTGCGCTGGCGCAACATTCGCCGTACAGCATTGGCGACTCCTATCTCAGCGAGCTTGCCACACGCGAGAACCTGCGTCATAACGATATTGCCGAGTCGAGCGTCAAGTTCCTCGACAGTACGGCTGACTACCCGCAGGCGCCGGGCGTGGTGCTGATTAAGCTGCCAAAAACCATGGCGCTGCTGGAGCAGCAACTGCGCGCGCTGCGCGAAGTGGTGACGCCGCAAACGCGTATCATCGCCGGGGCAAAAGCGCGTGATGTGCATACCTCGACGCTGGAGCTGTTCGAAAAAGTGTTGGGTCCAACCACCACGACGCTGGCGTGGAAAAAAGCCCGTTTAATCAACTGTACGTTCAGCAAACCTGAGCTGGCCGCTGCCTCGCAAACGCTAAGCTGGAAGCTGGAAGGTACCGAATGGACTATCCATAACCACGCCAACGTCTTCTCCCGTACCGGACTGGATATCGGCGCGCGCTTTTTTATCGAGAATCTGCCGGAAAACCTCGAAGGGGAGATTGTTGACCTCGGCTGTGGTAACGGCGTCATCGGTATGACGCTGCTGGCGAAGAACCCGGAAGCCAGCGTGGTATTTGTTGATGAATCGCCGATGGCGGTGGCTTCAAGCCGCTTGAACGTGGAAAGTAACATGCCTGAAGCGCTGGATCGCTGTGAGTTTATGATCAACAACGCGCTGTCGGGCGTCGAACCGTTCCGCTTTAACGCCGTGCTGTGTAACCCACCGTTCCACCAGAAGCACGCGCTGACGGATAACATTGCCTGGGAGATGTTCCACCACGCTCGCCGCTGCCTGAAAATCAACGGTGAGCTGTACATTGTGGCTAACCGTCACCTTGACTACTTCCACAAGCTGAAGAAGATTTTCGGCAACTGCGTGACCATCGCCACCAATAATAAATTTGTGGTGCTAAAAGCGGTCAAAACCGGTCGCCGCCGCTAATCGTGTGTGCCGGATGGCGGCGTGACCGCCTTATCCGGCCTACGAAATACATACTGTTAAATTTCCAGCGCCAGCATCGTCCCTTGGGCAATAGCGCGTCGGGCATCCAGCTCCATCGCCACATCGCAGCCGCCGATCAGATGCACCGTTTTACCTGCCGCGTGGAGTGGATCAACCAGTTCACGGCGCGGCTCTTGTCCGGCGCAAATCACCACGTTATCCACGTTAAAGATCAACGGTTCGCCGTTCAACACGACGTGTAACCCATCATCATCAATTTTCTGATAGCTAACTGCCGGGAGCATTTTCACGCCGCGTGAGAGCAGGGTGGCGCGATGGATCCAGCCCGTCGTTTTCCCTAAACCTTGTCCCGGTTTGCTGGCTTTGCGCTGCAACATCACTATCTGGCGCGGGCTGCGGGATAAGTGCGGGCCTTCCAGGCGTAAGCCGCCAGGCTGTTGCAGGCTGGTGTCGATCCCCCATTCCACGCAGAATTCCGCAATGTTTTGGCTGGTGGGCTCACCGGGCTGGCTCAAATACATGGCGGTATCAAAACCGATCCCGCCGCAGCCAACGATCGCCACGCGTTTGCCCACCGGCGTTTTATCGCGCAGGACGTCAAGATAGCTCAGTACTTTAGGGTGGTCGATCCCCTCGATCGGTGGCATGCGAGGCTCGATCCCGCTGGCGAGGATCACTTCATCGAAGGGGTACAGATCGCGTGCGCTGACAAAGTGATTCAGCTTCAGCGACACGCCAGTCACATCGATCATCCGGCGGTAGTAGCGCAGGGTTTCATAAAATTCTTCTTTGCCGGGGATCTGCTTAGCGATATTAAACTGCCCGCCAATCTCGCTATGCGCGTCAAACAATGTCACGTGATGACCGCGTGCGGCGGCATTAATGGCGAAGGCGAGGCCTGCAGGACCTGCTCCGACAACCGCCAGATTTTTCGGCACAGTGGCGGCAACGATCGGCATTTTGGTCTCATGGCAGGCGCGCGGATTCACCAGGCATGAGGTGACTTTGCCGACGAAGATCTGATCCAGGCAGGCCTGGTTACAGCCGATACAGGTATTGATCTCATCCGCTCGCCCGGTTTGCGCTTTTGACAGCAGTTCGGCATCGGCGAGGAACGGACGGGCCATCGACACCATATCGGCATCGCCACGGGCCAGAATGTCATCGGCGACTTGAGGATCGTTAATGCGGTTGGTGGTGACCAGTGGGATCGTCACATGCCCTTTCAGCTTACGAGTCACCCAACTAAACGCGCCGCGCGGCACCGGGGTGGCGATAGTGGGAATACGCGCCTCATGCCAGCCAATACCGGTGTTAATAATGGTCGCCCCTGCGGCTTCTATCGCCTGCGCCAACTGGACGGTTTCGTCGAAGGTTCCGCCGTTTTCCACCAGATCGAGCATCGACAGGCGGAAGATAATAATAAAGTCATTACCGGCACGCTGGCGTACCGCGCGCACCACTTCCACGGCAAAACGCATGCGGTTGGCATACTCGCCGCCCCATTCGTCATTGCGCTGATTGGTGCGCAGAGTCAGGAATTCGTTGATGAGATAGCCTTCCGAGCCCATCACTTCGACGCCATCATAGCCTGCTTCCCGCGCCAGTTGAGCGCAGTGGGCAAAATCTTCAATCAACTGCAGTACCTCATCGTGCGTCAGCTCATGCGGCGTAAAGCGGTTGATTGGCGCCTGAATGGCAGAAGGTGCCACCAGATGCGGCTGGTAGCTGTAACGCCCGGTATGCAGGATTTGCAGGGCGATTTTGCCGCCTTCGTCATGCACGGCGTCGGTAATGACGCGATGATGTGCAAGTTGGCTGGTGTCGTTCAGCATCGCGCCGCCTTCCATCCCCACGCCGGAAAGCGCAGGCGCAATACCTCCGCTCACAATTAACGCTACGCCGTGACGGGCGCGTTCGGCGTAGAACGCGGCCAGCCGTTCTGCACCGTCGGGATACTCCTCCAGCCCGGTATGCATTGAACCCATCAGCACGCGGTTTTTAAGCGTGGTGAAGCCTAAATCGAGCGGGGCGAACAGCGACGGATAGCTCATAAAGGTGTCCAGTATGTAAAATTATTGTTATGTGGTCGGATGAGTTAATAATTTAGCCGTCGCCGCGTAAAAGGGAAAAGGGGAATGCCGTGATTGTGATGGGATTCAAAAAATGCCCCTGCGGACGCAAGGGCAAGTGGGTCAGAACGCCAGTCGTTTACCCAGACCGTCAAAGAGGTGCAGGTGCGACTCTTGTACGGTGAGCGTAAGCGGTGTATCCGGCATGAAGCTAAGCTGTTGAAAAGACTTCAGGCACACGGGGTGGCCGGCTAAATCCAACCACACCAGCGTGGAGTCGCCCTGTAATTCACACAGCCGGGTACGCCCTTGCAATGTGAAATCCCCGGTCTGCTGGTACTGCATATGCTCCGGGCGGATGGCGACAAACAGTTTGTCCCCGTCGCTAACGCCTGCGGGCTGACGGGTGAGGCGGAAGACGAGGTTATCGGCGATATGCAGCGCGCCTTCGCGCCATACCGCTGGCAGAACATTGATTTTCGGCGTGCCGATAAACTCAGCGACGAACAGGTTTGCCGGGGTGTTATACAGCTCCAGCGGCGTGCCCACCTGCTCAATTTTTCCCTTGTAAAGCACCACGATACGATCGGCCAGCGTCATCGCCTCCACCTGATCGTGCGTTACATAAATCATGGTGTTTTTCAGGGTGTTATGCAGTTGCTGGATCTCCTGGCGCATCCCGACCCGCAACGCGGCATCCAGGTTAGACAGCGGTTCATCAAACAGAAACAGTTCCGGTTGCTGGACAATAGAACGCCCGATCGCCACACGTTGGCGCTGCCCGCCGGACAGATTCTGCGGCAGCCTGTCCAGCATCCCTTCCAGCTTCAGCATGCTGGCGGCGTGAGCGACCCGCTTATCAATCTCGGCGGCGGGCGTGTTGATATTACGTAAACCGAATGACAGATTTTCCCTGACGGTCATATGCGGGTAGAGGGCGTAGGACTGAAACACCATCGACAGGTTGCGTTTGCCCGCCGCAAGCCTGGTAACCTCTTTTCCCCCCATCACCAGTTTACCGCCGTCGGGGATTTCCAGTCCGGCGATGATCCGCAGCAGCGTGGATTTCCCGCATCCGGAAGGGCCAACCAGCACAATGAACTCCCCGGAGGCGATCTCCAGCGACAGATTTTCAATGATGGTGTTCTTGCCCCAGGCTTTATGAATATTACTCAGGCTTAGCGCGGTCATAACCTCTCCTTGTCAGAATCCCAGGCTGCAATCAGCGTTAAAAGTTCATCGGTTTTGCGCGCCAGCAGTGCCGTATCCGCGCGGGTTTCCACGTTCAGGCGCAGTAGCGGCTCGGTGTTGGACGCGCGTAAGTTGAAGCGCCAGTCAACGAAGTCGATGCTCAACCCGTCGCAATCGTCACGCAGGCCGCCGGCTTGCAGATAGTGAGCGGCGATGGATTGCATGACCGATTGCGGATCGGCCACCGTCAGATTGATTTCGCCGGAAACCGGAAAGCGCACCTGGGCGTGTTCGATATACGCCGACAGCGGACGGCTGTCGCTGCCGATAATTTGCAGCAGCAATACCAGTGGGATCATCCCGCTGTCGCAATAGCCAAAATCGCGGAAGTAGTGGTGGCCGCTCATTTCTCCGCCGTAGACCGCGTCCTCTTCGCGCATCCGCGCTTTGATAAAGGCGTGCCCGGTTTTGCTGATGACCGGGATTCCGCCGCAGCGAGTTACAACGTCCAGCGTATTCCACGTCAGGCGCGGGTCCAGAATGATATGACTGCCTGCGGAGCGTTGCAGGAAGTGTTCGGCGAACAGGCCAACCAGGTAGTAGCTCTCAATAAAGCGGCCACACTCATCAAAGAAGAAGCAGCGATCGAAATCGCCGTCCCAGGCGATGCCGAAATCAGCCTGATTCTCGATAACCGCCTGCTGGGTGATGAGGCGGTTTTCCGTCAGCATCGGATTCGGCACGCCCGCCGGGAAATGACCGTCCGGCTGATGGTGCAGGCGAATAAACTCAATCTGAACCCCCGCACGGGCCAGTCCGTCGGCGATCGCGTCAAGCGCAGGCCCGACGGTGCCATGTCCGGCGTTGGTCACAATACGTAGCGGGCGAGTCGGCGGATGCTGAAGGAAGCGCAGCAGGCAGGCAATCCAGGCGGGGCGATTATCATAAGGGATGAGGCTGCCACGATGGACAATCGGTGCAAAGTCGTTGCGCTCCGCCAGCGCTTTTATCTCCAGCAGGCCGTTGTCGTTACTGATCGGACGCGCCTCTTCGCGCACCAGTTTCATACCATTGTACTGCGCCGGGTTATGGCTGGCGGTAATCTGAATGCCGCCGTCGGCACGCAGTTCCCGGGTGGCGAAATAGATCTCTTCGGTGCCTGACAGACCAATGTCGATAACATCCACGCCGCTGGAAATCAGCCCGTCGGTCACGGCGGATTTTAACGATTCCGAGCTAAGGCGAATGTCGGCGCCGATCACTACCCGGCGCGGATGGCGCCAGGCGGCGTAAGCGCGACCGATGCGAAAGGCGATATCCGGCGTCAGGTTGACGCCAACCTCACCGCGAATGTCGTAGGCTTTAAAACAGGTTAGTTCATCCATAATCTACTCTTCTGTAATTAATGAGTCAGGCTGACTCCCGAATGATGAGCTGGTAAGGCAATTCATAGTGGGTCACCGGTCCTCTGGTGAGCAGCAATTTGACGGCCATTTCCCCTTTCTTTTCCGCGTCTTGCGCGATGGTGGTCAGGCGTATTCCCGCCACCTCAACGGCGAGATTATCGAAACCGGTAACGGCAACCCGCTGCGGAACCGCCAGCTGCTGCCGTTGGCAGTAGTGGATCGCGCCGACGGCGAAGCGATCGGAAAGGCAGATAAGCGCAGTGATCTCCGGATGGGTTTCCAGTAACGCTTTGGCCGCCTGTTCGCCGTGTTCTTCATCGTGTCGGGTTTGATACAGCCAGCACGTATCAAGGGCGAAGCCGCGCTGCTGGAAAACCTCCCGGCAGGCATTCACGCGGGAGAGCATCAGCAGGTTGTCGCCGGTGACGGGGGCGGTCAGATCGCACATTCCCTGCGCCGAGGGCTGTGACGGAAAAGCGATGACGCCGAAATACCGATGACCATTATCGGCCAGATAGCGGGCAATATCGCGCATGGCGCAGGCGTTATCGATGGAGACGCTGCTGTGGTCGGGAAACTGAAAATCGAGCGTGACCACCGGACGCCCATGAGCCAGCGCGTGCTGGATCATGGCCGCATTGTTATGCGTGGCGTTGAGAATATAGCCATCAACCAGGGTGTTGAGCGGCGTCTGTTGCCGCTTACGCAAAGGGATCAAGACCAGATTGACGTTTTGTTCTTCACACTGGACGGCGATCCCCCGCATCAGCGCAATGTCGTGGGGATCGATAAACACGTAACTCATAGAGTCGTTGAATATCACGCCGATGGTGTCAGATTTGCCGGTACGCAGCGCGCGCGCCAGCTTGTCCGGTCCCTGAAAGCCAAGCTCGCTGGCATATTGCAAAATTCGCTGGCGCAGCTCCGGAGATAATTTTTCCGGATTATTCCATGCGTTCGACACCGTGGTATGGGAAATACCCATAATCTTGGCCAATGATTTTATCGTAATACGTTTCTTATCTTTATTATCATTAACGTTTATTTTCATTTTTAATATATTTGTTGGGTTTATATATTGGCGTGAATTATTTATTTCTATCGTCCATTGCGTTGAACGTTGATGCAAAGTTTAACGTTAAACAAAAATCGTTTTGTGATTTGTTTAACGTTAAACATAAAAAGGGGGTGTTAATTTACGCTCCATTCAATAGCAGGGTAGCGGTAAATCAATACTTATTGAAAGTAAATGGAGAGTTATCGTGAGAGTTGTAAAATTAGCTAAATTAACAGCCTGTGTACTATTCGCATTTTGTATTTCTGGCTGCGGTCCGGATGATAAAAAATCCGAAGAGACAGCAACAACGCCAATTAAAATGTGGGTGGCACCAAACGAAAATGAAGAAGCCTTCTGGAATACTATGGTTAAAGAATGGAATAAAGACCCGGCGCATACCCCGGTCGAATTTACGCCCATTCCTGCCGCCAGCAGTTCTGAAGAGGCAATAATGAACGCGCTGGCTTCCGGCACGGAACCCGATATTTCCAGTAATATCTTTATCGGTTTTGCCAGCCAGTTGGTGGAAATTGGTCAGCTTGAAGACCTGTCTAAAATGAGTGGTTTTAATGAACTCGTTAATAACCGACAGATGGGCAAAATTATTCCTGCCTGGCAATTAAACGGCGAGCAACATGTTCTGCCAATCTATATTAATCCTATCGTCTGGTGGTGGCGGGGCGATTTACTCAAGCAGTACGGTTTTGATCATGTTCCGACCCGTTATGATGAGCTTTATCAGCTGGCAGAGCGCCGGGCGGCGGATAATAACGGCTATGTTATCCAGATGACCGCCGGGAAAAACTGGTGGGAACGCTGGTTCGATTTTATTCCGCTTTATTATGCGCAAAACGGCGGTAAACCTTACCTCGCGGGTCATCAGGCGACGTTTGCCGATCCTGCCGGACAGGCGGTACTGACCTTTATGGGGAAAGTCTTTAACAGCAAGTGGAGCAGCTACGACTTCACCGCCGCCGACGATCCGTTAGCGACCGGGCAGGTGCTGGCATCCGCGCGCGGTCCGTGGGATATCGCTCGCTATCACAAGCAGTATCCGGAGATCCTCAAAACGCTGAAAATTGGGCCGATGCTCACCGAGAAAGGCGACGCGCACCCGTATACGTTCGGCGACAGCAAAGGGGTGGTGATCTTCAGTTCCAGCAAGCGCAAAGCGCAGGCGTGGGCGTTTATTCGGTGGGTCTTTAACAACGCCGAGCACGACCGGAGCTGGCTGGAGCTGACCGGTATGCCGCCAGCACGCAGTGATTTAATGAGTAATCCGCTGTTTGTGAATTACTTTGAGAAAAACCCGCTGGAGAAGGCGATCGCTTCTTACGTGGACGTCGCGCTGCCGCCAGCGGCCACTACGCAAACCACGGAGATTCAGCGCAGCATGACGCAGATGCTGGAGCAGGTCATTTTCAACCACGCCGATCCGGCAGCCACCCTCGATAAATCCGCGCAGGAAATTAACACGTTGCTGGCGAAATAAGGGGAAAAAATGGCTGGATATGAATCCCGCACCGGAGGCCTGCTGGCCTCCACGTGGATCGGTTATTCGTTGCTGTTCTGGTTTTATCCGCTGTGCTGGCTGGTCGTGCTTAGCGTGACGAACTGGCAATTTATTGGCACGCCGACGTTTAGCGGATTACAGAATATCATTGGCGTGTTTCATGACGCGTTATTCTGGCAATCGATGTGGAACGTGTGCCGTTTTTTAATGTGGTATATCCCGATTGTCTTTCTTGCCTCGCTGCTGTTTGCCGCGGGATTACGAAAAATTAGGTACGGGAAAAGTTTTATTGCCCTGAGCTTTTTACTGGCGAATATCTCTTCGGGGGTGGCCTATTCCATCGTCTTTGCAAAACTGTTCAGCGAATACGGGCCGGTCAATCAATTTTTACAGGCCAGTTTCGGCATCTCTGTGCCCTGGTTTACCAATCCTGACTGCGCCATGTTATCCATTGCGTTAATTGTCACCTGGAAATTCGTCGGTTATTACGGGCTGATTCTCTATTCCGGGATGGTGGCGATCCCCGCGGATATTTACAGCGCGGCGCAGTTGGATAAAACCGGGAAGTTTAAGCAAAGTTGGGCGATTACCCTGCCGATGATGAACGCGCAAATCGTGATGGTGATGGTGCTGGCGATTACCGTGGCGTTCAGCATCTTTACCGAGCCGTATCTTATCACCGGCGGCGGGCCGCTCAACAGCACCACCAGTCCGATGGTGGTGATGTATGAAGTGGCGTTCCAGAAAATGAAGCCAACCTGGGCGGCGACCATGTCGATTATCGTTGCGGCATGCAGTTTCCTCGCCATCTGGGTCTTCCGCAAAGTATTCGAAAAACATATCGAGATTGTGTGAATGAAGAAACTGACTCCCTTAACGCTGCTCATTCACGCCGTGATGTTTTTGCTGGCGCTCACCTGGCTCTATCCTTTTATCTGGATGGTGATCTCCTCGTTGAAACCGACGGCGCAAATCTACACGACCGGGCTGTTTTCCGGTCATCTGACGCTGGAGAATTACGCTTTTCTGTTCGATAACAGCAACCGGGCGGACAAACCTTTTTTGCGCACCCTGGTTAACTCGCTGTTCGTGTCGCTCACCATTACCGTCTGCGTCACGCTGACCTCAATGCTGGTGGGATATGCCGTCGCGAAAACCGAGTTTCGCGGCAAAAATGCGTTTCGCAACCTGTTGATTGTGCAGATGGTTTTCCCGGTCTTTATGTTCATTATTCCACAGTTTGTCCTGATGCGTGAACTGGGGCTGATCAACAGCTACGGGGCGATGATCCTGCCGTATGCGATGAGCGCCTGGGGCATTTTTATGGTTTCGCAGAGCTTTAAAGGCACGCCGAATGATTACCTGTACGCCGCAAGGCTCGATCACGCCAGCCTGTGGGGGATCTTGCGGCATGTGATGATGCCGCTGAATAAATCCATTCTGGCGATTGTCGCACTGTTCACCTTTTCCAGCTCATGGGACAACTTCCTCTGGCCGCTGATCGTGATGCGCGAAGTGGACAAAATGCCGTTTTCGGTGCTGCTCGCCACCTTCAGCAAATCCTACGGCATCTACCTGGGACCGGTGCTGGCGGGGTCGGTGGTGCAGATGCTGCCAATCGTTGTCCTGTTTATTCTGTTCAGAAAATACTTCCTCGAAGGCATGTCGTTATCACTGAAATAAGGAACGTGACGGTGAAAAAGCAACCGTGGTGGCAGGCGTGTACCTGTTATCAAATTTATCTGCCTTCGTTTTGCGACGGCAATAACGACGGGCTGGGCGATTTTCCGGGCCTGATTTCCCGGCTGGATTATTTGCAGGCGCTGGGCATCGGCGCGGTGTGGATCACGCCGTTTTATCCCTCTCCGCTGGTGGATAACGGCTACGATATCAGCGATTACTACGCCGTTGACGCCCGTTTCGGCACTCTCGACGATTTTCGCCGGGTGGTTGACGGCTGCCATGCCAGAGGCATTCGGGTGATTATCGATCTGGTGGTCAATCACGTCTCCTCTGAACATCCCTGGTTTCGCGATGCGTGGAATAATCCGGGCAGCCGCTATCGTGATTATTTCCTTTTTCGCCGCCAGCCGAATAACTGGCGTTCTTTCTTTTCCGGCAGCGCGTGGACCGCTGAGCCAGACACCGGCGAGTTTTATTACCATAAATTCGCGCCCGGCCAGGTGGATCTCAACTGGGCCAACCCGGCGGTGGAACAGGAAATTTACCGGGTAGTGGATTTCTGGGTTACGCAGGGGGTGGACGGTTTTCGCTTTGACGTCATCAACTTTCTTACTACCGACGGCATTGGGCCTGATAACCCGGAAGAGAACGGCGAGCAGCGCCATGAATTTGACATCAATCAGCCGCGACTCCCTGAAACGCTGCAACGGCTATGTGCCCATGTTCGGGCGCAGGGGGACTATTTCCTGATTGGCGAAATCGGCAGCGAAGACCCTGACGTGCTCAGCCGCTATCAAAGTCCGCAGCTGATGGACGTGGTGTTTAATTTCAATATCGGCAGCCAGAAAAACTTTGATGTTTCCCGTCTTTTCAGCCAGTTAAAAACCACGCTGGCTGCGCAGTCGGGTTTACCGACGCTGTTTTTCTCCAGCCATGATATGTCGCGGATGATCAGCCGCTTTGGCGAAAACGAGCGCGATACCGGGCGGGCGCTGGCGGTGTTGGCGCTTCAGCTAACGGTGAGCGGCGTGCCGTTTATCTTCCAGGGAGAAGAGCTGGGGGTGACCGACTACCGTCCGCAAACGGCAGAGCAGCTTTTTGATATTCAGGGAAAAACCCATTACCGCACCGCCCTTGCCGCAGGCAGCAGCCCACAGCAGGCACTGGCGCTGGCTATTGAACATTCGCGGGATGGTTCGCGTGCGCCGCTGCCCTGGCGCGACGCCCCCTTTGGCGGATTTTCCTCCGTCGCACCGTGGATGCCCGTCGGCGGCGATATCGCCCTGATTAACGCGGAGCGCCAGCAGCAGGATGAGACATCGTTCTGGCATCAGTACCGACGGCTGATCGCCCTGCGCCGCCGTGTTGCGGCGCTGCATCAGGGACAGCAGGACTCGCTTAACCTCACTGACGAATGCGTCTGGTTTACCCGTTCGACGGCGGCGGAGCAGGTCTGGATCGCCATCAACTTTGGTGCGCCTGTTCGCAATCCGTGGCAGGAGATTGAGGCTGAAGTGCTGTACGGAGAGGACGCGCAATGGATTGGTAAGAATCAATGTTTGATCAAAAGGAGAGTACATGGACAGGCACAGTAAAAACCCGTTGATTACCCCGGCTGACGTGACGCCTTCACTGCCCGGCAGGAAGGTCGATTGTGTTTTCAATGCTGGCGTAACGGAGTGTGACGGGGAGATCGTTTTGCTGCTGCGGGTGGCGGAAAGCGTGATCAATTCCGACCCGCAGCAGCGTGTCGTACCGCTGTTGGAAAAAACCGATGCGGGCTGGGTACAGGCCACAGCGAGTTTCGATCGTCGCGATGAACGCTATGATTTCAGCGATCCGCGGGTGATCGTGCTGAAAAGCGATCCGGCGCGGGTGTGGCTGACCTCCATGTCGCATCTGCGTCTGGCGCGCAGTCGCGACGGGGTGAACTTCCGGATTGACAGCCAGCCGTTTATCATCGCCGATACGCAATATGAAGAGTTCGGCTGCGAAGATGCGCGGATCACCCGCATCGATGATACCGCGTACATCAACTACTCGGCGGTGTCGTCGCTGGGGATTTCTACCGCGTTAGCGGTGACCAAAGATTTTGTCACGGTGGAGAAAAAAGGGTTGATCCTCTGCCCGGACAACCGCGACGTCTGCTTTTTCCCGGAAAAGATCGCCGGTAAATATCACGCCCTGACCCGTCCGGCCCCGTGTCACTTCGGTCATCCGGAAATATGGATCTGCGAGTCGCCGGATATGCTGCACTGGGGCAACCATCGCCACCTGCTGGGACGGTCCGGCGATGCCTGGGACTGCCGTAAATCAGGCGGCGGCGCGCCGGTATTAAAAACCGATCGCGGCTGGCTGGAGATCTACCACGGTGTGGATGCCGATCAGCGCTACTGCCTTGGCGCGCTGCTGCTGGATCTCAACGAGCCGACCCGTATTCTGGCGAAATCACCGGTACCGTTGCTGGAGCCAGATGCGCCCTACGAGCGCGAAGGCTTCTTCGGCAACGTGGTGTTCACCTGTGGGGCGCTGATCCGCGATGAGACGCTGCACGTCTGGTATGGCGCCGCCGATGAGTGTGTGGCGCTGGCGACAATGCCGCTGGACAAACTGTGGCGGCATCTGGGGGTTAAATAAATGCCGCAGAGCGTTCTGGGTTGCTAAACCTCCTTCTGGCAAGGGGTATCGATTCACACGTTGCGGCCGCTGGTGGACGAATCTTTTCTGCAAATAATGAAAATACGCAACAGACTTGCAGGGCAATAAATGCCCTGCAAGTCTGTATATTTAATTTCACATTGTATTTCAGGTGAGCAAGAAAACAGACAGCTCTAATCGTTATTGATATTTTAATTAATATCTGACGCGGGAGCCGCCTCAATAGCTTTTTCTTCTTTGGTTAGCCCTTTGATGTATTTACTGTATTTCCACCAGGCAAAACCGAGGAAAATAACAATCCCCCCGACGTTATAGAAAATAATGGTCATGATGTTACCACCGGTCGGGAAGGTCGAGGCAATAAACCCGATGGTGAAAAGGACAATCAGCATCGATACCACAATAATGCCGGTTTTTTGCGAACCCATACGGAAGTCGCGCGGTAAGTGGTCCAGTTTTGCGCGCAGATTCAGGTAAGCCAGCATAATAAACAGCGGCGGCAGCATCGATGCGGCGGCGGTCATGTTGATGATGGTGTTCATTAAATCCTGCACGGTATTGGAGCCGAGCGTTGGGATAATCATCAGCGGGATAACAATCAGGAACTGAATCCAGGCTGCGCGGGCCGGAACGCCATTTTCATTCAGTTCGACGGTTTTTTTACCGAAAATACCCGCCGGAATTTCAGAGAAGAAAATTTTCACCGGCGTTGCGGTCCACATCAGCAGAGAGCCGAACATCGCGGTAAAGGAGACCAGGCCAACAAAGCGGTTAACGATCAGTTCCGGCAGGCCAAAGTATGCCGCCAGACCGTGGAATACCTGTACCGAACCACCGGTAAATTTCAGCTCTTTGCTGCTCACGAAGACGTTGATCAGTACCGAGGAGATGGAATAGAGCACGCCGATAAAAATCCCGGCAATGATAATGACCTTCACGAACGATTTTGACCCGCCCTTGACGTCGTTGACGTACACTGCCACCGACTCCGCACCGCCTGCCGCCATAAAGATCCAGGTGGTGATACCGAGGAAGGCCCAGTTAAAATTCGGGATCATTGCGTCTACGGTGATAGGGTCAGCAGGCTGTACGCCGCCAACCAGCGCAGTACCCGCCAGCAGGATGTAGGACAGGGTCAGCAGCAGCATCAATGTGGAGGTGACCGAAGTAATTGGTCCTAACATTTTTGCGCCGTTGGTCGAAACCCAGGTGGAGAAGGCAAACAGCACCATACTTAATACAGTGGTTGCGAACGGCGTCAGAATGTATTCGTAGCCTAAAAAAGCATATGAGGCGTAGGCGATAACACGGGGTAACAGCGAGGTAAAAAAGAACAGGTTAACGAACCAATAGGTGTAGGCGGTAATAAATGCCCAACGTCCGCCCAGCGAACTTTTCACCCATGCATAGACACCGGCTTCGGAGTTTTTATTCAGCGAAACAAATTCAGCGATGATTAAGCAGAACGGAATAAAGTAGAAGATCGTCGCGAGGAAAAACATCGGTGCGGATGCCAGACCCAGCTCAATATTATTGTTGATAACGTTATTAAAACTATAAACCGCGGCAAAGGTGAGTGAAAGTAAGCCGAACTTGCCGATGGTATTACGTTTGGTATCAGACATAGCACATCTCCGATTCCTGATTATTATAGGGTACTGGCGGCGCAACGTCGGCGCCGCCTGTGTTTTTATTTATTATGAAAATAACCATCTTCGATGGTGACTTTGAGTACGACTTTCTTCACTGCGTTATTACAAATAAAACGATAGGCTTCATGGTTGTCACAAATAACCATTTGTCCTTCGCGCACTTCTACGGTTTTTCCACAGCCTTTCAGATATTCGCGATCGGTTTCATCGCGATAATATTCAACCACCTGGAGATCCTCTTTGGCGGCATACTCTATTTTTTGCTGTCCTTGCAGGTAGTAATGGATTTCAAAATAACGACGATGACCGGTAAACAGCGCATCGGTCGCGGAGTCTGTCTCCACGCGATAGCTCAGGGAATCACCGATAGAGTGGGCGACGCCTGGTTGAATATTATCAATATTTTCAATCGCTTCGACGCAGCGCTGCCACTTCTTCCCGGATGCGTAAATTTGTTGGAACTGCGCTAAGTTGTCGATGATCCTCATTTTGTATTCTCACTGTGCAAATTCGTGGAAAAGAACCCGGTACCAAAGATGCGGCTGGCGGCGGTTTGAGCGCTAGATTCGCTACCGGAAACCGGCAACAACGTGAAGCCGTAGCTGAACGAACGGAACCAGACGCGCCAGGAATCAAGCACCTCGCTTCCCCACGAGTTGGAGCCTAAGCCCAGCACCTGGTGGTCCAGATTCAGGGTGATGTCATCGCTGCGCTGCAGCGCATTACAGTGCTGTGCGGCAAAGATATTTTCTGGCGTATAGCGCCAGGCGCTCAGGTTGACAGGGCGCTGCGGAATCACCAGCAGACCGTTGCCGTGGCGGTTGGTTAGCGTTGCCCAGCGCACGTCCTGACGATTGCCGTTGTTTTGCGGGAACGGATAGTTTTCGAACATCTCATCCACGCTGCTGCGCCAGATATCGATGATGTTGGCCTGCTGGCTATCGGCATAGTTTTCACCGGGACCACGTCCGTAATACGCCACCTGCCCCAAATCGCCGTTGATGCCCATCGTGAAGCCGATGCACGGAATAATGTCCCGGTACTCGCCGTAAGGCTGGCCGGAAAGCTCCACGTTCAACTGACCGTCTGCGGCAATCCGCCAGCGGTAGGTACAGCGCATACCGAAATCAAATACCGGCGGGGCGATAATCGTCTGGCTGGTTATCAACAGCGCGTCATCGGTTTGCTCAATGGCAAAATCGCGCAGATGCTCCTGCATAATCTGTAAATGATTTGGTTGCCAAAGGCCTTCGAACTCTTGTTTGTGGTTATCAATGGTTGGTTTGAAGAAATTAATCTTCGGTTCACGGGTAATCAGTTCCTCACCGTTAACGGTCCAGCTAATGGGCTTACCGTTCAGTTTTGAGAAGGTCAGATGGAAGTTATAACCGCGTATGGTGCAGCTCTGGCGGCTGTCTTCCAGCGTCAGAGGGGTAGCGTTTTTCAGGCTAAACGGTACGGCAGCCGCCGTTTTGGCCTTCAGCGGGAACTGATAAGTCGCGATGTGGTGCCCGGCTTCGCTGTATGCCGTACGGGAATCTTTCGTCACGATGACGTTGAGGAACGCTTCGCGCGCATCCAGCTCCGGCAGTGTGCATTGCACCAGGGTATCGCTGTCAGGAGGGACGTCGCGCAGTTTTATCTGCTGAGCAGAAAGCGTATCTCCTTCGGCGCGAACCTCAATATGCAAGGTGTAGTCGTCAAGCGTGGTAAACCACAGTTTGTTTTCTACCCGTAGCTCGCCGCGAGCCAGATCCTGTGCGCGTACTTTTACTGGCGCAATCACCTGCTTGTATTCCTGCAGACCCGGCCCCGGGGTTTGATCGGAATAAATCAGGCCATCAAGGCAGAAGTTGTAGTTGTTCGGATAGTCGCCGTAGTCGCCGCCATATTTGTACCAGACGTTGCCGTCGTCATCTTTGGCCTGAATCCCGTGATCGCACCACTCCCAGACATAGTGTCCCTGAATGCAGTCATGCTGATAAAAGACGTTCTGATATTCCGTCAGCCCGCCGGGACCGTTGCCCATGGCGTGAGCATATTCGCAGATGATGCGCGGCTTAGGATGTGGATATTCGCCAAACTCATTCATCAGCGGCACACGGGTGTACATGGTGGAGATGATATCCACCACTTCGGCGTCACGATCTTCTTCGTAATGGATCAGACGCGTGTCATCCAGCGCTTTCGCGGCGTGATACATGGCGCGGATGTTACAGCCGTATCCGGATTCGTTGCCGAGCGACCAGATGACGATCGACGGGTGGTTTTTTTGTGCATGGATGTGGCGCACGATGCGCTCAACGTAGACGTTTTCCCACAGCGGATCGTCTGTTATCCGGCTGATATCGCCGATATTGGCGAAGCCGTGAGATTCAACGTCGGTTTCGGCCATCACGAACAGACCGTAGATATCGCACAATTCATAGAAGCGCGGATCGTTCGGGTAATGAGCGGTACGCACGGAATTGATGTTGTGCTGCTTCATTAACAGCAGATCTTTTTCAACGCGATCCATGCCAACCGCACGGCCTTTAAGATGATCGTTGTCGTGACGGTTAACGCCATGCAGCATCACGTAGCGGTTATTGATGTAAAACAGACCGTCGCGAACTTTGATATCGCGGAATCCGACCCGCTGTGGCACGACCTCAAGGAGATTGCCGTTGGCATCTTTCAGCGTCATCACCAGATGATAAAGATACGGCGATTCCGCTGACCACTGCTGCGGCGCGCTAACCTTGAAATTAAAAGCGGTGCGGGTGTGTTGATCCACTGCCAGATTGTTAATCACGCCGCTATGCAGCGCCTGCTCACCGTCAAACAAGGTGTATTCGAGCGACGCCATCGCTGGCGTGGAAGCCAGGTTTTCCAGCGCAATGTCGCAGGTGAGGGTGGCGTCGCGATAGTCATCATCGAACTCGGTGCGAACGGTAAAATCCTGAATATGGGTCGCCTGTTTGCCTACCAGATAGACGTCGCGGAAAATTCCCGCCGACCACCACATGTCCTGGTCTTCAACGTAAGTGGAATCAGCCCATTGCATTACGCGAACGCACAGCAGGTTGTCACCGGTCTTTACCACCGCGCTGATATCAAATTCAGCCGTCAGGCGGCTGCCTTTGCTGAAACCGACGTACTGACCATTCACGTAAACTTCGAAGTAGGTTTCTACGCCATCAAATTTAATCAGCGTTTGTTTGCCCTGCCAGCCTTCGCTGAGGGAGAAAATGCGCTGGTAGGCTCCGGTGGGGTTATTGGTCGGAACGTAGGGGACATCAATCGGGAAAGGAAAACCTTCGTCGGTATACTGCAGTTTGCCGTGTCCTTCCATCTGCCACATGCCTGGGACGGTGATGCTGCCCCAGTCATTCATCAACTGCGACGTAAAGATTTCCGGCACCTGCAGCGGATGCTCAAAGAACTGAAAATTCCACTGACCGCTTAGCAACTGAAAGAGGCTGCTGGTTTCGCGGGCAAACGAGCGAGCCTGCGCAACGGAGTCATAAGAGAAAAAATATGCGCGTGGCGCCAGTCGATTTTCGTGGGTGAGCTGAATGTTTTCCCAGCGATTCATAAGGCCTCCCGGTGGAGAAAAATCGGAACCATTCATTGTAATGGTGAGTAAGTGTAATTGATGGTGATTTTAGTAAAAGTTTTACTAAAATATAGCGAGTGAGGTGATTTACTTTAACTGGATCACGAAAATAATGGGGCGCAGAAAATAATGCATGACAATGCGCGCCCGGCATCTGAAGAAACCGGGCGTGTTTACTGGGGATTTTAGCGGGTGGTGCCGCGCAGTTTCAGCTTGCTGGGAACAAAAACCAGCAGAGGAAGCGCACGCCCGTCGCGGGCTTTCTCAAACAGCAGGTTGACGCCCTGACTGCCCATCATTTCTGAATGGATGCGAACGGTGGAAAGCGGAGGAAAGGTGAAGCGCGCTGTCGGGATATCATTAACGCTAATCAGCGAAATGTCCTGCGGAATGTTCAGGCCACGCTCGTGAATGGCGCGCAGAACGCCAATAGCAATCGAGTCTGAAGCCACAAACAGGGCACCGGGATAGTCGGCTTTCGCCAGCATTTTTTTGGCCAGTTCATACCCTGATGAACTGGAGAAACCGCCGCGATAGATGTCCTGTTCAGAAACGACCTGCTGCAGACGACCGTATTCGACAAACGCGGCTTCACGGATATCTGCCTTGCCGGGTTCGTCTTCACCGCCGATGAAGCCAATGCGAGTGACGCCCTGGGCGATGAAGTAGTCGATGCTCTCTTTACTGATGCGGGCCAGATCGATATCGACGGCGTCATATTCGCTGCCGGGTTCATGGAAATCGATAAAGCAGATGTTGTCAGTAAGCGCTATTGCCGCATTACGCAAAGCCGGAGAAGGCTTGCCGACAATAAGAATGCCGGTAATGTTTTTGCTCTCCGGCAGCCCACTGTGCTCATAGCAGTTGGTCAGTTCGATCCCCAGCTTCTCACACTGGGTTTCTATTCCGTGACGGATCGCGAGATAGTAAGGATCGTTGATTTCCAAATCCTGCTGGTAGCTGTAGAGCGCCAGAATATGCTGGGGGCCGAGCGCGCTGGTCTGGTTTTTACGAGCACTGCTGGTTTTGTACTCCAGTTTTTCCGCGATCTCCAGAATGCGATGCTTGGTCTCTTCTTTTACATTCAGCGTGGGGTCATCGTTTAAAACCCGGGACACTGTCGCCAGGGACACGCCAGCTTCGATTGCGATGTCTTTAAGTGTTGCCATGTTTGCCTTTTCCCTGAGTTACCTGCGCATTGTAAATGAAGTGCTTATCTATTCATCTGTTTTCAGTAAAAAAAGTACGTTTAATTGACATGCCTGGGGTAAAACTGGGCTTTCAGAGTGTGATGACTACGTCATTTTCCCGCTTTTGAGAACCATGCCAAGAAAATATTTTGCTAGTATTTAGTAAAATTTTACCAAAGGAGAACACAATGGATACCGTCGCATTTGCTGATTTTGCCCGAATGGAAATACGTGTTGGAAAAATCGCACAGGTAAAGCGCCATGACAATGCTGATAAGTTGTATATCGTGCAGGTGGATGTGGGAGAGCGTACGCTGCAAACCGTGACCAGCCTGGTGCCTTATTACAGCGAAGAGGAGCTGATGGGGAAAACGGTGGTGGTGCTGTGTAATCTGCAAAAGGCCAAAATGCGCGGGGAAACGTCAGAATGCATGTTGCTCTGCGCTGAGACGGACGATGGCAGCGAAAGCGTGCTGCTGACGCCAGAACGCCTTATGCCAGCGGGTGTGCGGATTGTTTAAGTTGTGCTAATTGCCGGATGGCGGCTACGCTTTTATCCGACCTACATTTGATCCCGTAAGCCTGAGATGCGCAGCGCCATCCGACCTGTATTACACCTGCTCCACGCTCACCCGTAATGCTGCCAGGGCTTTGCGCGTCGATCGCAATACCAGATCGCATTGCTCGATCGTTAACGTTAACGGCGGTTCGATACGGATCGTCTTTGCATTGTTGAGCGTGCCGGCAACCAGTACCCGCTGGCGGAACATCTCACTGGCAAAGTTGTAGCCGATTTCATTATCGACAAACTCAATTGCCATCAGCATGCCTTTACCGCGTACATCATGCACGAGGTCTGGGTACTCCCGCGCAAGCTGGCGGAAACCATCCAGCAACATATCGCCTTTCTGCTCCGCCTGAGCCGGTAAATTTTGCTCCAGCAGGACGTTAATGGTGGCTAGCGCAGCCGCACAAGCGAGCGGGTTGCCGCCAAACGTGGTGGTATGCAAGAAGGGATTGTCGAACAGGACGGAAAACACTTCTTCGGTGGCAATGGTTGCGCCAATTGGCATCACGCCGCCGCCCAGCGCTTTGGCCAGACACATAATGTCGGGCTGCACGTTTTCGTGCTCACAGGCGAACATTTTGCCGGTACGACCCATGCCGGTCTGCACTTCATCAAGGATCATCAGCGCGCCAAACTCATCGCAAAGTTTACGCACGGCGGGCAAATACCCTTGCGGTGGCAGGATCACGCCCCCTTCACCCTGGATAGGTTCGAGGATCACGGCTGCGACGTCGTCACCGGTCTTTTTACACTCGCTGAGCATGGTGCGCATCGCGTTAATATCGCCAAACGGCACATGGCGGAAACCCGGCAGCAGCGGCATAAACGGTTTGCGGAAGGTTGATTTAGCCGTGGCGGACAGTGCTCCCAGTGATTTACCGTGGAATGCGCCGCTGGTGGCAATGAACGTAAATTTACCGCGCGGCGATTGATACGCTTTCGCCAGCTTCAGAGCGGCTTCAACCGACTCGGTCCCGCTGTTACAGAAAAAACTGTATTTCAGTTTACCTGGCGCCAGCGCGGCGAGGGTTTTTGCCAGCATGGCCCGCAGAGGGTCAAGTAGCTCCTGGCTGTGCAGAGGTTGTTTCGCGAGTTGATTCTGTACGGCGGAAACCACGACTGGATTACGGTGCCCCACGTTGAAAATTCCAAATCCACCCAGGCAATCGACGAACTCCTGCCCCTGGGTGTCGACAAGCGTATTCAGGCTTCCCGCTTGCCACTCTACGGCTCCGTAATCCCCGCCTGCAGTTACAGATTTTCGATACTCTAAGAACCCCGGATTGACATGCTCCTTGAAGTATTCAATCACCTCTCGGTTTAATGATTTCATTTCCTCATGATCAAGCGTGCGCTTTTCGATGAGATTCAGTGCGTGTGCGCTGCAGGCCAGGGCCGATGCGCTGGAAGGTAACCTGTTCAAAATATGCTCCCGGAGCTCGCGTATCACATGATACTGATTTAAGTATTGCAGTGATTGCGCCATTCCGGCGCGCTTAGCAAAAATCGGGATAAACACCAGGAAACATCTCATTCACGCAACATTTAATGCTGGTGTTTAACATTTGCTGGCATTTTGCCCAGGTTAAGACCGCGAAAACAGATCGGAAAAGCACTTTTCTGCGCTAAAAGTGAGCAATATTTGCACTGTGACGGTGCGTTGGTAGAAGTGTAGTTGAATAGTTACTGGATGAAAGTATTTTAAATCAATGGATTAGAATGCGTACAGATTTTGAGGTTTAATCGCAAATTGCGATCTAAATCAAATTTAACAACTAAAGATAAAAAAATTATCGCCGAAATAACATAAGCCGAAAGAGTTAACAACCAGATAACCTGCACAGGACGCAATCATGTCTTCTCATCCCTACGTTAGTCAGCAAAATACACCGCTGGATGATGATATCACCCTCATGTCGACCACCGATTTACAAAGCTATATCACCCACGCGAACGATACCTTTGTCCAGGTCAGTGGCTATCAACTGAATGAATTGCTCGATAAGCCGCACAATCTGGTTCGTCATCCGGATATGCCAAAAGCGGCGTTTGCGGATATGTGGTACACCCTGAAACAGGGCGAGCCATGGAGCGGGATTGTGAAAAACCGGCGTAAGAATGGCGATCACTACTGGGTAAGGGCCAATGCGGTGCCGATGGTGCGGGAAGGTCGTGTCACCGGATATATGTCGATTCGTACCCGGGCCACTGACGAGGAGATTGCGGCGGTGGAGCCTTTATATAAAGCGCTGAATGAAGGGCGTTGCAACCGACGTATCCATAAAGGACTGGTGGTACGCAAAGGCTGGCTGGGTAAACTCCCGGCGCTGCCGATTCGCTGGCGAGTGCGCAGCGTAATGGCAATTATGTTTATCGTACTGGCGGCCGCATTGCAGCAAATGGGCGCCGAATGGCCGTTACTGCTGATAAGCGCGCTGGTGATGATGCTAGGAACGGCTATTTTCGAATGGCAGATTGTGCGTCCTATTGAGAATGTCGCTCGTCAGGCGCTAAAAGTGGCGACCGGTGAACGAAACAGCGTGTCACATCTTAACCGCAGTGATGAACTGGGCCTGATGCTGCGAGCGGTTGGGCAACTGGGGCTAATGTGCCGTTGGCTCATCCATGATGTCTCCAGTCAGGTGAGCTGTGTGCGCAGCGACAGCGAAACGCTGGCGAAAGGCAGCGATGATTTAAACAAGCATACGCAGCAGACCGTAGAGAACGTGCAGGAAACGGTGACCACTATGAATCAGATGGCGGCATCGGTGAAGCAAAACTCAGAGACCGCCGCCGCGGCCGACAAGCTCTCCATTGCAGCCAGCAGCGCGGCGACGCACGGCGGCGAGGCGATGGATACCGTCATCAAAACTATGGACGATATCGCCAACAGCACCCAGCGGATCGGCACCATTACCACGCTGATTAACGATATTGCTTTCCAGACTAATATTCTGGCCCTGAACGCCGCTGTTGAAGCCGCACGGGCGGGTGAGCAGGGGAAAGGGTTCGCCGTGGTGGCGGGAGAAGTGCGTCATCTTGCCAGCCGCAGCGCCAGTGCAGCCAATGATATCCGCAAGCTGATTGATGCCAGCGCCGATAAGGTGCAGTCCGGATCCGACCAGGTTCACGCCGCAGGGCGCACGATGGATGATATTGTGGCGCAGGTGCAAAACGTGACGCAGTTGATCGCCCAAATCAGTCACTCAACGCTGGAACAGTCAGATGGTCTTTCGAGCCTGACTCGCGCAGTGAATGAATTAAGCAACATTACGCAGAAAAACGCCGAACTGGTTGAAGAGAGCGCCCAGATTTCCGCGATGGTGAAACATCGCGCTGGTCGTCTGGAAGATGCGGTTACGGTGCTGCATTAATATTAACGATAAGGCGGAACGCAGGGCAAACGCGTTCCGCCTGCTCTGTAGATTAATCCAGTTGAGTAATATCCAGCGCAGCGCGATCGATAATACCGATGATTTTTTTGATCTGCGCATCGCTGGTATCACCATGATTGACCCGTAGGTCCAGCACGGCTTTGAAGTTCTCCAGCGCGCGTTTCATCTGCGGGTTCTTGCGTAATTCAAAACCCACGCAGCGGGCTTTAATACGTTCGTGGATATGTTCCAGATGCTCACGGTTTTCATCCAGCCACTGCTGGCCTTGGGTTGTGATCGCAATCTGTTTACGCCCGCCTTCCTCGTCGCTGATGGTGATCAGCTCTTGATCCTGCAAGAAATCCAGCGTCGGATAGACGACGCCCGGGCTCGGGGTATAGTTGCCCTGAGTCAGGGTTTCAATCGCTTTAATCAGCTCATAGCCGTGGCTGGCGTCGCGGGTCAGGATATCCAGAATGACCAGGCGTAATTCTCCGTGACCAAAGAAGCGCTGGCGACGACCGCCGCCGCGAGCGTGGCGGTGTCCACAACCCTGTTCGTGGTGATGTTCTTTGTTGCAGCCTTCATGGCGATGTTCTTCACCTTTGCAGCAACCTGCATGGTGTTCGTTGTGGCGGCCTTCGTGGTGATGTCCTTCACCCTTGCAGCAGCCTTCGTGTTGGTGCTCTGTATGCTTGCAGCAACCTTCATGATGGTTTTGCATCATCGTCTCCTGATGTGTTTTAGATATATCTAATTTATATCTAAATATTGTTTTGGTGCAAGCTTATAAAATGTTTTTTGTTTAAATTGATGATTTTTATCTGTTTTAAAGGGGTTGTGTTAGCCGGTTAATCAGAAGTCGACTATATCAAAAAAGTGCTTGCAATCTTGCTGATTAGCAATCATTATCATTTAAAAATTAATTTAGATATATCGTATTATCTTTCCGAAGGCGAAAAAATGACAAAAAACACCTCACGCTACCCGCAGCGCGTTCGCAATGAACTGCGTTTTCGGGAACTTACCGTCCTGCGCGTAGAACGTATTAGCGCGGGCTTTCAGCGCATTGTACTGGGCGGTGACGCTCTGGATGGTTTTAGCTCACACGGCTTTGACGACCATACCAAGGTCTTTTTCCCTGAACCGGGCAGCCACTTTGTGCCGCCGGTTGTCACCGATGAAGGTATTGTCTGGGCTGACGGCGTGCGTCCGATATCCCGTGATTACACGCCGTTGTATGACGAAGCACGCCATGAGCTGGCACTGGATTTCTATATTCATGACGGTGGCGTGGCAAGTACGTGGGCGATGAATGCCCGCGAGGGTGACAAGCTGACGGTAGGCGGACCGCGCGGTTCTTTGGTGGTGCCAGAGGACTATGCGTATCAGGTTTACGTGTGTGATGAATCGGGAATGCCTGCGCTGCGCCGACGCCTGGAGTCGCTCAGCCGTTTAGCGGTACGTCCGAACGTCACGGCGCTGGTAAGTGTGCAGGATGCCGCGTACCAGGACTATTTTGCCCATCTCGACGGATTTACTATTCAGTGGTTTATCGGCCATGACGAACAGGCGGTGAATGAACACTTATCGCAGCTAAGCGTACCTGCAGATGATTACTACATCTGGATTACCGGCGAAGGTAAGGTGGTCAAAAACCTGAGTGCTCGCTTTGAAAGCGAGGCGTTCGATCAGCAACTTGTTCGCGCAGCGGCTTACTGGCATCAGCGTCGTTAATCAGTAATTAGATGGCGGAACGCCAAACGCCTGGCGGAATGCGTAGCTAAATGCCGCGGTGCTTGAATACCCTACGTCGAGCGCCACGGCGGTCACGCTTTTATTTTTCTTCAGCATTAATACGGATTCCAGAATACGCATTTTTTGCTTCCAGACGCTGAAAGGCAATCCGGTTTCTTTTTTGAAATGGCGTGAAAAGGTACGGGCAGACATACCCAGATGCTGCGCCCAGTATTCAACCGAATGCTCCAGCGCCGGGGATTCTTGTATTGTTCGGCAAACTTTGGTTAATTCGCGATCCTGCGGCCAGGGTAATACAAAAGCGACTTCCGGAAGCTGCAGAATAATGTCGACCAGGACGCTAACCAGCTTGCCCTCTTTTGACTGGCTATCATAATGGCCCGAAATTAAATTCGTGGCGTAATGAATAAACTCTCTGGCGAAATCACTGATAGCCACCACTTTACATTCATTGATGCTCTCTTCAAGAAAGCTCGGTTTAATATCCAGATTCTCTAAATGCACATCATCCAATGCCCAAACCGCATGCTCCGTATGATTTGGGATCCAGATGCCATAATGCGCCGGGATTATCCAGCACTTGCCGGCAACATCAATACGCATACTGCCTTTGCGGGCGAAATGAAACTGCATAAAAGAGTGTGAATGCTGTGGAACATGATGATTGGCTTCCAGGACATAAGAGCGAAAGTAAACATCCTGCGGCAGTTCCGTCATGGAGTTATCCGGGAAGGAGTTCCACTGTTTTTGCACGAGAGTTTCCATAAATAGATCGTCAATGCTCCCGATGGTGTGTCCGCTGCTCGATAGATCTTGTCCGCGGATCATAATACATACACTCTTTTTTCCATAATAATCTTGCGTAAGAATTTTTAGCCCACCTTTGGTAAATACCATGAACTCGCTTTGTTCAGATGCTGTCATCGTCAATGAAACAAATGATAACTGGACCCGAATGGGAAAAGAGCTGCTTTCGCAAGCGGATATCAGGATTAATGGCTCCCGTGCCTGGGACATTCAACTTCATCATGCCGGTTTCTTTAAACGGGTACTGCAACAAGGCTCGTTAGGGCTTGGCGAAAGCTATATGGAAGGCTGGTGGGACTGCGAGCGGCTCGATATTCTGTTCTGCAAAATCCTGAAAGCAAAACTTGACCAGCAGATGCCGGGTAACCTGAAAGATATTTTACGTATTGCCAGCGCACGCCTGTTTAATTTGCAGTCGCGGAGCCGCGCGTGGATTGTTGGCAAAGAACATTATGATATTGGTAACGATCTCTTTGCACTGATGCTTGATCCGCATATGCAATATTCCTGCGCTTACTGGAAAGACGCGACCACATTAGACGATGCGCAAAATGCTAAATTAAAAATGATCTGTGAGAAGCTACAACTGAAACCGGGCATGCGTTTACTCGATATTGGTTGTGGCTGGGGTGGGCTGGCGGAGTATGCGGCGCGTCATTATGGCGTGGCAGTAGAAGGCGTCACCATTTCCAAAGAGCAGCAAAAAATGGCGCAGCAGCGCTGTGAAGGACTGGACGTTAAGATTCTGCTGCAGGATTATCGCGACCTCGATAAACACTACGATCGCATTGTCTCGGTGGGGATGTTTGAACATGTCGGGCCAAAAAACTACGACACTTATTTCAGCATCGCCGACCGTTGTTTAAAACCGGACGGACTGTTCCTGCTACATACCATTGGTAGCAATAAAAAAGGGATGAGCGTCGATCCGTGGATCAATAAATACATTTTCCCGAACGGCTGCTTACCGGCGATCTCCCATATTGCCGAAGCCAGCGAATCACGGTTTGTGATGGAAGACTGGCATAACTTTGGCAGCGATTACGATAAAACGCTAATGGCGTGGCACGAGCGCTTTAATCAAGCATGGCCGGAGCTGTCATCACGTTATTCCGCCACCTTCAGAAGAATGTTTAACTACTATTTATGCGCCTGCGCCGGGGCTTTCCGCGCCAGAGATATTGAACTTTGGCAGGTGCTGTTTAGTCGCGGCGTAGAGGGCGGGATCCGCGTGTATCGTTAACGTTCTGCCTGATAAGCGAAGCGCCATCAGGCAGTAAATACCTGAGAAGCGCTCCTTGTTACATCTTAGCCCAGCTCACTCTCCGCTAGCGCTTTAAACACCATCGCTACGGCGTGCGCGCCGGGGTCCATGTTTCCGAGCAGGCTTTCGCTGCTCAGATACGATGCGCGACCCGCATTGGCTTTGCTCGACAAACAGGTTCGTTCGGCTCCCGCTTGCGCGGCGTCGAATGCGGCCTGCAGATTTTTCGGCTGTGCGAGCAGCGAGGTCAGGGCCGGTTGCAGCGCATCAATCATCGTGCGATCGCCTTCGTCTGCGCCGCCGTAGAACTTCATCTGCGCCAGCCCCGTATTTAGCGCTTCGACAACGTTAGCGCCCTGTTCCAGTTTCTGCCCGGCGGCGGTAAAGAAGATTGACATCAGCACACCGCTGGAACCGCCCATCACCACGGTCAGACGTTCGCCAATCAGCGCGAACAGCGTGGCAAGGTTATTCAGCGGCAGCTGCTGGCGATGCAGCAGGCTGGCAATTTCACGCGCGCCGGCGGCAAAGGTCGAACCGGTATCGCCATCGCCGACTTTGGCGTCCAGCGCATTCAGATGAGTCTCCAGATCGGAAAGGGTTGCGGTGACCAGCTCCACAATCCCGGCCACCAGGGCGTTTGCCGAAGGCTGGAATTCCACGCGGGCGCTACGCTGAGATGACGCTATGCAGCTGATTTCACGCGGTGGGACCGGCGTCGGCCAGTTGCTGGTTTCCACTTCGGTGAGCAGTGCTTTTTCGATGCTCTCTTCCAGCACGATGGCCGTCAGTGAGAAGCCTTTCATATCCAGCGCGGTGACCAGCGAGGCCGGGCCAATTAGCCAGTCGATACGCGAGTGCAGCGGGCTGCTGGCGAGTTCGCGGGTGATGATGGCCATTTCGGCCACGGAAACGCCGCCAAGATTATTAATCATCACCGCCAGACGACCGGTTTCAGGCAGGGCGACCAGCAGTTTATCCACCATCAGGTTCACCACTTGCGCACTGTTTTGGGTGTCGATAACCGATGCGCCTGGTTCGCCGTGAATGCCCATACCCAGCTCCGCATGACCCGGATGATGACGAGGGGCTGCGTCGGTTTCTTGCGGCAAATGACAGCTGGAAAGCGCTACGCCCAGGCTAAAGGTGTTGCTGGCTGCGTACTGCGCTTCACGCAGGACGGTGGCGAGGTTATAGCCGCGTTCGGCAAAATAGCCTGCGATTTTATGCACCAGGATAGTTCCCGCAATGCCACGTGGGTGTTTGTTATCCGGCAGGGAGATGTCGTCGCCGACAATCAGCATTTCAACGTTATAGCCAAGGCGACGCGCCTTCTCGGCGGCGAGACCGAAATTAAGACGGTCACCGGTGTAGTTTTTCACAATCAACAAACAGCCAGCCTCACCGGTCACCGCCTGAATCGCGGTCAGTACAGCATCCACGCTCGGGGAGGCGAAAACGTCGCCGCAGACCGCAGCGGTTAGCATGCCTTTACCGATAAACCCAACGTGCGCGGGTTCGTGTCCCGAACCGCCGCCGGAAATGACCGCTACGTTATTTTTATTAAGGTCACGACGGACCACGATGCGAATGGCCGGATCGCTTTCCAGACGCGCCAGGTTATTCCATGGGCTGGCGATAATCGCCCCGTCGATGACGTCGCTCACAAGATGGGTGCGTTGGTTAAAAAAGAATTGAGACATAACGGCTCCTCGAGGTTGAGTGAAAGACAAACCCCCGAATGTAGGATCATGGTGCGGAGGCAATGAAGAGATTCTGGCGAAGTCAGCGTGGAAAAAAACAACGCTAAAATGAGTTTCATTACGGAACGTTGATGCTGTTTTTTGTTCCGAAATGAAACTTAAAAAAGCGGGGAATGATCATAATGCGAGCTCGCTCGACTTTTTTCTCCTGCGATCAGCGCCGCTCATACGGCGCAGCCAGCCTTTTTTTGCCGGTTTTAATATAACTGCATGAGTAAAAGAGGAACTGAGCTTCGTGTTTGCTGGAGATTTGGGGGTAAATGAACGGATCGGGATCGCAAACCTTATCATTTTTGTGGATAAGCGTTCCAGAATGGAACGTGCTTCGTTTTTATCTGTTTCATATCAGAACAAAATGACGAAAGATTTTTTTGTTCACGCCTCGCCATACAGTTATTGCATCGCTCCGGTACCTCCTGTTTTTGCCGACAGCAACAGGCCAAACAGGTTAACGCCAGGGCTCACCATGTAAAAACATGTACTTATTTGAGGATGAAAGGAATGCTAAAAGTTATTCAATCTCCAGCCAAATATCTCCAGGGCCCTGACGCTTCCACCTTATTTGGTCAATACGCTAAAAATCTGGCGGACAGCTTTTTCGTGATTGCGGATGACTTCGTGATGAAGCTGGCGGGAGAGAAGGTACTCAATGGCCTGCACAGCCACGACATTAGCTGCCACGCGGAACGCTTCAACGGTGAATGCAGCCATATTGAAATTAATCGCCTGATTGCCATTCTGAAACAGCACGGTTGCCGCGGCGTGGTTGGGATTGGCGGCGGGAAAACGTTGGATACCGCCAAAGCGATTGGTTACTACCAGAAGCTACCGGTGGTGGTGATCCCGACTATCGCCTCTACCGATGCGCCAACCAGCGCGCTGTCGGTTATCTATACCGAAGCCGGTGAGTTTGAAGAGTATCTGATCTACCCGAAAAACCCGGATATGGTGGTGATGGACACCGCAATCATTGCCAAAGCGCCGGTACGCCTGCTGGTGGCCGGGATGGGCGATGCGCTCTCAACCTGGTTTGAAGCGAAAGCCTGTTATGACGCCAGAGCGACCAGCATGGCGGGCGGACAGTCCACCGTAGCGGCGCTGAGCCTGGCGCGCCTGTGCTATGATACCCTGCTGGCGGAAGGCGAAAAGGCACGCTTTGCCGCGCAGGCTGGCGTGGTGACTGATGCGCTGGAGCGTATTGTCGAAGCGAACACTTACCTCAGCGGCATCGGCTTTGAAAGCAGCGGTCTTGCAGGGGCGCATGCTATCCACAACGGTTTTACGATTCTGGAAGAGTGTCACCATTTGTACCACGGTGAAAAAGTCGCCTTTGGTACGCTGGCGCAACTGGTGCTGCAAAACAGCCCGATGGAAGAGATCGAAACCGTGCTGAATTTCTGTCAGAAAGTAGGCCTGCCGGTAACGTTAGCGGAAATGGGCGTGAAAGACGACATTGACGGCAAGATCATGGCCGTGGCCAAAGCGACCTGCGCGGAAGGTGAAACCATCCACAATATGCCGTTCCCGGTGACGCCTGAGAGCGTACATGCCGCGATACTGACGGCAGACCTGCTGGGACAGCAGTGGCTGGCGCGTTAATCAGTCGTCGGTAAGTTTTTATCCGGCATCTTCTCCCCCCTCTGACAGTCTCTGCCGGAGGGGTTGTCTATGGTAAAACAGCGGAAAGGGATATGACGACGCACACTCAGGACATTGGGAAGGAAGTCTCTTCGGTCATTGCCCAGTCATGGCATCGTTGCAGCAAGTTTATGCAGCGGGAAACCTGGCAGGCGCCGCATCAGGCGCAGGGCCTGACCTTTGAGTCGATCTGTCGTCGCAAAACGGCGCTGCTGACGATTGCTCAGGCCGCGCTGGAAGATGCCTGGGAGTTTATGGACGGCCGTCCGTGCGCGTTGCTAATTCTGGATGAATCAGCCTGTATTCTCAGCCGTTGCGGCGATCCGCAGACGGTGGAGCAACTGGCGGAGCTCGGTTTTCGCGACGGCAGCTACTGTGCAGAAAGCATTATTGGCAGTTGCGCGTTGTCGCTGGCGACGATGCCGGGGCAGCCGACAAAAACCTCTGGCGATCAACACTTTAAACAGGCGTTGCATCCGTGGTCGTTCTGCTCTACGCCAGTATTCGATAACCATGGTCGACTGTTTGGCTCCATCTCGCTGTGCTGTCTGGTAGAGCATGAGTGCGTTTCTGATTTATCCCTGACGCTGGCGATTGCCAGAGAAGTCGGCAACTCATTGCTGACTGACAGCCTGCTGGCTGAATCCAACCGCCATCTGAACCAGATGTACGGGCTGCTGGAGAGTATGGATGATGGCGTGATGGCCTGGAACGAACAGGGCGTATTGCAGTTCCTCAATGCGCGCGCGGCTCTGCTTTTGCATCTCGACGCGCAGGCCAGCCAGGGGAAGAATATTAACGACCTGCTCAATCTCCCCATGCTGCTGCGTCGGGCGATCAAACATGCCCGCGGCCTGAATCATGTCGAAGTCACCTTTGAAAGCCAGCACCAGTTTGTTGATGCCGTCATCACCCTGAAACCGATTGTTGAAGAGCAGGGCAACAGCTTTATCCTGCTGCTGCATCCGGTGGAGCAAATGCGTCAACTGATGACCAGCCAGCTCGGCAAGGTGAGCCACACCTTTGAGCAGATGTCGACAGACGATCCAGAAACCCGACGCTTGATCCATTTCGGTCGTCAGGCGGCGAGGGGAAGTTTCCCGATCCTGCTGTGCGGGGAAGAGGGCGTCGGTAAAGAGCTACTGAGTCAGGCCATTCACAATGAAAGCGAACGCGCCAGCGGGCCGTATATCGCCGTGAACTGCCAGCTGTATGCCAACAGCGTACTGGGGCAGGATTTTATGGGCAGTGCGCCCACCGATGATGAAAACGGGCGGCTAAGCCGTCTTGAACTGGCGAACGGCGGCACGCTGTTTCTGGAAAAAATTGAATATCTGGCGCCGGAGTTACAATCCGCGCTGCTGCAGGTGATCAAGCAGGGCGTTTTAACCCGCCTGGATGCCCGGCGGCTGATTCCGGTGGATGTCAAAGTGATCGCTACCACCACGGTTGATCTCGCGAATCTGGTGGAGCAAAACCGCTTTAGCCGTCAGTTGTATTACGCGCTGCACTCTTTTGAGATCGTAATCCCGCCGCTGCGGGCGCGGCGTAACAGTATTCCATCGCTGATTTATACGCGGTTGAATAGCCTGAAAAAACGCTTTTCATCCAGCCTGAAGATCGACGACGACGCGTTGGCACAACTGGTGGCCTATTCGTGGCCGGGTAATGATTTTGAGCTGAACAGCATTATTGAAAACATCGCCATCAGCAGTGATAACGGCCATATTCGGCTGAGCAATCTGCCGGATTATCTGTTTGCCGAACGCCCTGGTCTGGAGACGGCATCTTCACTGCTGCCCGCCAGCCTGACCTTTACCGCCATCGAGAAAGAGGCGATTATCCATGCCGCCCGCGTGACCAGTGGGCGTGTTCAGGAGATGTCGCAACTGCTGAATATTGGTCGCACCACCCTGTGGCGTAAGATGAAGCAGTACGACATTGATGCCAGCCAGTTTAAGCGCAAACATCTGGAGTAGTTTCTTCGATTCTGGCCATCGAGAACAGCGCATCCGACAGTCGGTTGATATAACGCCTGGCCTCATCGCGTAACGTCAGCGTTCTGCCCATCGCGATGAGGATCCGCTCCAGCCGACGCGTCAGGGTTCGCGCAACGTGCAGCTGTGCCGATGCCAGATTTTTCCCCGGAATAACAAACTCTTTGAGCGGGCCGCTTTGCGCCATATTGCGGTCAATAAGCTGCTCCAGCGCCTGAATATCCTCTTCGCCAATACGCTGTTTTAAGCGTGTGAGTCCTTTCTGATCGCTGGCGAGTTCCGCCCCCAGTACGAACAGCATCTTCTGCATAGCGTGCAATTCCTGGCGTAGCTCGGCCTGGCGCGTGCTGGCATAGCAGACGCCAAGCTGGGAAATCAGTTCATCCACCGTGCCGTAGGCCTCAACGCGGATGTCGTCTTTATCGATACGACTGCCGCCAAACAGCGCGGTCGTGCCGTTATCGCCGGTTCGGGTATAGATGCGGTACATTTATTTTATCTCGCTGAAGGGAAGAACTTTAACCAGTTGACCGGCATTGGCGCCGAGCGTGCGGATCTGTGCTGTCCCGGCGCGGGTATGCCCGCAGACCAGCGCCCGATCCTCGGGCAACTGGGCATGGGTTAAGGCAATATCTCCGGTGGCGTTGAGACCGAGACCCACGCGCAGCGCCGAACTTTTGGCCGCCAGTTTGCCGAGAGCCAGCGCGCAGTCATGATCGTCGCAACAGATTGCCCGGCAGGGAACGCCTTGCTCTTCCAGTCCCCAGCACAGCTCATCAAGCACGCGAGTACCCTGCCAGCGTGAGTGATAAAACAGATGTACGCCCGGTGATGAAAGTGACATTGCGCCCCCTACGTTATCAGAATGCCTGACGGAAGATCTCGGCAATTTCTTTCTCGTTCCCTTTGCGCGGGTTGGAGAAGGCGTTGCCGTCCTTCAGCGCCATTTCCGCCATATACGGGAAATCGGCTTCTTTGACGCCCAGATCGCGCAGATGCTGCGGAATACCGATGTCGGCGGAGAGGCGGGCAATAGCATGAATGGCCAGCTCGGCGGCATCCATGGTGGAGAGTCCGTCCGTGTTCTCGCCCATAAACTCTGCGATGTCGGCAAATTTTTCCGGGTTAGCGATCAGGTTATAGCGTGCCACGTGCGGCAGCAGTACGGCATTCGCCACGCCGTGCGGCATGTCGTAAAGACCGCCAAGCTGATGCGCCATCGCGTGAACGTAGCCGAGGTTGGCGTTGTTGAAGGCCATACCCGCCAGCAGGGAGGCGTAGGCCATGTTCTCGCGAGCTTTCAGGTTGCTGCCCAGCGCCACGGCCTGGCGCAAGTTACGGGCGATCAGGCGGATCGCCTGGATAGCGGCAGCGTCGGTGACCGGGTTGGCATCTTTGGAAATGTAGGCTTCCACGGCGTGGGTCAGGGCGTCCATCCCGGTGGCCGCAGTCAGTGGGGCTGGCTTGCCGAGCATCAGCAGCGGATCGTTAATAGAGACCGACGGCAGGTTGCGCCAGCTGACAATCACAAACTTCACTTTGGTTTTGGTATTGGTCAGCACGCAGTGGCGGGTGACTTCGCTGGCGGTCCCGGCAGTGGTATTCACCGCAACGATCGGCGGCAGCGGGTTGGTCAGGGTTTCAATTCCGGCATAGCTGTAGAGATCCCCTTCGTGAGTCGCGGCGATACCGATGCCTTTACCGCAATCATGCGGGCTACCGCCGCCAACGGTAACGATGATGTCGCAATGCTCTTTCCGAAAGACCTCCAGGCCGTCGCGCACGTTGGTGTCTTTGGGGTTTGGCTCAACGCCGTCAAAAACCACGACGTCAATACCGGCTTCACGCAGATGTGTGAGGGTTTTATCTACCGCGCCGTCTTTAATCGCCCGCAGACCTTTATCAGTGACCAGCAGCGCTTTTTTACCGCCCAACAGTTTGCAGCGTTCGCCGACCACGGAAATAGCATTGGGGCCAAAGAAGTTCACATTTGGCACCAGGTAATCAAACATACGATAGCTCATAATATACCTTCTTAGATTTAAATTATAATTCAGAGAAACAATTCAATGCGGTTTCTGCTAATAATCTGTCTTGTTCGACGGTACCGCCACTTACGCCAACGGCACCGATTAATTTGCCGTTTAATATGACAGGTAAACCGCCGCCAAAAATAACAATTCGTTGTTGATTGGTGAGCTGCAAGCCATATAGAGAGGCACCTGGTTGTACCGCATCGGTAATTTCATGGGTACCCTGTCGCAGGCAGCAGGCGGTATAAGCTTTATTAAGAGAGATATCACAGCTGGTGACAAACGCGTCGTCCATACGTTGCATTAGCAGCGTGTTCCCGCCGTGATCCACCACGGAAAACACCACCGGAACGTTGATTTCAAGCGCTTTAGCCTCGACGGCCTGCGCCATTTTCTTTGCAGCCGCCAGCGTAATGGTGGCGATTTGTTGGCTCTTATTCACAGTCTCTCCTGAAAAGGTTGTAGGGCTGAGGTCACGAAAATATCGCGCAACAGCTATTTTTATCATTGGCTTTATCTTATTTTCTCGCCCCGCGTTATTAAGTCAATAGGGTGGGAATTTCAAAAATATTACCTTTAGTTTCCTGTTGCGGCGTTTATTGATAATGATCATTTAACCTCGTCACAATTCGTGGTGAATATTCCTGAGCCGCGTTTCAATATGAAACGATGGTTTTTTATTACGTGCCAAATTGGAACGAAATTAATTTTATTTTTTTATTGTCCTGCTCATTTAGAGTTCGGCTATTGCTGATGAAAGGCGAATGCCGGGTGTTGTGTCCCCGGCAATACGGCCCGGCGTCCCTATTTTTTATCTTTTGAGTCCATAAACTATGAGAAGATCAAAACGATTTGAAGTGCTTGCCCAGCGGCCTGTAAATCAGGATGGGCTAATTGGCGAATGGCCTGAAGAGGGGCTGATCGCAATGGAAAGCCCTTACGATCCGGCTTCGTCGGTGAAGGTGGAAAATGGTCGTATTGTTGAGCTGGACGGCAAGAGCCGCGCCGAGTTCGACATGATTGACCGGTTCATTGCCGATTACGCGATTAACGTGCCCGAGGCCGAGCGCGCCATGCAGCTCGACGCGCTGGAGATCGCCAGAATGCTGGTGGATATCCACGTCAGTCGGGAAGAGATCATTGCCATTACGACTGCCATCACCCCGGCGAAAGCGGTGGAGGTGATGGCGCAAATGAACGTGGTGGAGATGATGATGGCGCTGCAAAAAATGCGCGCCAGACGCACCCCCTCCAATCAGTGCCACGTGACCAACCTGAAAGATAACCCGGTACAGATTGCTGCCGACGCTGCTGAAGCGGGGATCCGTGGCTTTTCCGAACAGGAAACAACGGTCGGGATCGCCCGCTATGCGCCGTTTAACGCCCTGGCGCTGCTGGTGGGGTCCCAATGCGGTCGCCCCGGCGTGCTGACGCAATGCTCCGTTGAAGAGGCCACGGAGCTGGAACTGGGAATGCGCGGGCTAACCAGCTACGCCGAAACGGTGTCGGTATATGGCACGGAGTCGGTGTTTACCGATGGCGATGATACGCCGTGGTCAAAAGCGTTTCTTGCCTCGGCGTATGCTTCTCGTGGTCTGAAGATGCGCTACACCTCCGGCACCGGCTCGGAAGCGCTGATGGGCTATTCCGAAAGTAAATCGATGCTTTATCTGGAGTCGCGTTGCATTTTTATCACCAAAGGCGCGGGCGTACAGGGGTTACAAAACGGCGCGGTCAGCTGTATCGGCATGACCGGCGCTGTGCCGTCGGGGATTCGCGCGGTGCTGGCGGAAAACCTGATTGCCTCGATGCTCGACCTTGAAGTGGCCTCCGCCAATGACCAGACCTTTTCCCACTCCGATATTCGTCGTACTGCTCGCACCCTGATGCAGATGCTGCCGGGCACCGACTTTATCTTCTCCGGCTATAGCGCGGTACCGAACTACGACAACATGTTTGCCGGGTCGAACTTCGACGCTGAAGACTTCGATGATTACAACATTCTGCAACGCGATCTGATGGTTGACGGGGGCCTGCGTCCGGTCACGGAAGAGGAGACAATCGCCATCCGCAATAAGGCCGCGCTCGCCATTCAGGCGGTGTTCCGCGAACTGGGCCTGCCGCTGATTAGCGATGAAGAGGTGGAGGCCGCCACTTACGCTCACGGCAGCAAAGATATGCCCGCGCGCAATGTGGTGGAAGATTTGGCTGCCGTGGAAGAGATGATGAAGCGCAATATCACCGGGCTGGATATCGTCGGCGCATTGAGTTCCAGCGGCTTCGAAGACATCGCCAGCAATATCCTCAACATGCTGAGGCAGCGTGTTACTGGTGATTACCTGCAAACGTCGGCCATTCTGGATCGTCAGTTCGACGTCGTCAGCGCCGTTAATGACATCAACGATTATCAGGGACCCGGCACCGGCTATCGCATCTCTGCCGAACGTTGGGCGGAAATTAAAAATATTGCGGGCGTGGTTCAGCCCGGCTCGATCGAATAAGGCGGTACACAGTGGAATGCACAACTGAACGTAAGCCGGTTTTCACCTTGCAGGTGAGCGAAGGCGAGGCGGCTAAAGCGGACGAACGCGTGGATGAAGTCGTGATAGGCGTCGGCCCGGCCTTTGATAAGTATCAGCACAAAACATTGATTGATATGCCGCACAACGCGATTTTGAAAGAACTGGTTGCCGGCATTGAAGAAGAGGGCCTGCATGCTCGGGTGGTGAGGATTCTGCGCACCTCGGATGTTTCATTTATGGCATGGGATGCGGCAAATCTCAGCGGTTCGGGCATCGGGATTGGTATCCAGTCGAAAGGAACCACGGTGATTCATCAGCGCGATCTGCTGCCTCTGAGCAACCTTGAGCTGTTCTCTCAGGCTCCGCTGCTGACGCTGGAAACCTATCGCCAGATTGGTAAAAACGCCGCGCGCTATGCACGTAAAGAGTCGCCTTCGCCAGTGCCAGTGGTTAATGACCAGATGGTACGCCCCAAATTTATGGCCAAGGCCGCGCTGTTTCATATCAAAGAAACCAAACACGTGGTGCAGGATGCTGCGCCTGTCACGCTGCATATTGCACTTGTAAGGGAATGACCATGAACGACAACATCATGACCGCGCAGGATTATCCATTAGCAACCCGCTGCCCTGAGAAAATCCAGACTCCTACCGGCAAACCGCTAACCGAGATTACCCTTGAGAATGTGCTGGCGGGCCGCGTAGGTCCGCAGGATGTGCGTATTTCTCAGCAAACGCTGGAGTACCAGGCGCAGATTGCCGAACAGATGCAGCGTCACGCCGTGGCGCGTAATTTCCGTCGTGCGGCGGAGCTTATAGCAATCCCGGATGCCCGTATTCTTGAAATTTACAACGCGCTGCGGCCGTTTCGTTCTTCGTTCGCCGAGCTTCAGGCCATTGCCGATGAACTGGAACATACCTGGCATGCCACGGTGAACGCCGGGTTTGTCCGCGAGTCGGCAGAGGTGTATCTGCAGAGAAACAAGCTGCGTAAAGGCAGCCAGTGACGGAGGTTGTATGCCGTTAATTGCAGGGATTGATATCGGCAACGCCACCACCGAAGTGGCGTTGGCGCAGCATGGCCGGTTTATCTCCAGCGGGATTGTCGCTACGACCGGTATGAAAGGCACACGGGACAATATTGCCGGGGTGGTGGCCTCCCTGCAGCAGGCGCTGAATAACACCCCGTGGTCGCTTCAGGACGTGGCGAAAATCTGCATCAACGAGGCGGCACCGGTGATTGGCGATGTGGCGATGGAAACCATCACTGAAACCATCATTACCGAATCAACAATGATTGGGCATAACCCGCAAACGCCCGGCGGCGTTGGCGTGGGAATGGGAACCACCATCGCCGTGGAGAAGCTGGCGGCGTTGAGTGAAGATCGGTTTACCCAGGGCTGGATCCCGCTGGTCGGTGAGGAGAGGGATTTCCTCGAGGCGGTTTGGTTTATCAATGAGGCGCTGGATCGCGGTGTCAACGTGGTGGCGGCGATCCTGAAAAAAGATGATGGCGTGCTGGTGAACAATCGCCTGCGTCGAACAATGCCGGTGGTAGATGAAGTCACCCTGCTGGAGAAGGTGCCGGAAGGTGTGCTGGCGGCGGTGGAAGTGGCAGCCCCAGGACAGGTGGTGCGTGTGCTGTCGAATCCTTACGGCATCGCGACCTTTTTTACCCTGACGCCCGAGGAAACGCAAACCATCGTCCCCATCGCCAGGGCGCTAATTGGCAACCGTTCCGCCGTGGTGCTGAAAACCCCGCAGGGTGATGTGCGCTCAAGGGTGATCCCGGCGGGTAAGATCTTTATCCGCGGCGAAAAGCGTGGCGGTGAAGCCGACGTAGCGCAAGGCGCACAGGCCATTATGCAGGCGATGAGCACCTGTGCGCCCGTGTGCGATATTCGTGGTGAAGCAGGTACGCATGCAGGTGGCATGCTGGAGCGGGTGCGTAAGGTGATGGCCTCGCTGACCGGTCACGACATGAACGCGGTGTATATTCAGGATCTGTTAGCGGTGGATACGTTTATTCCCCGCAAGGTGCAGGGCGGTATTGCCGGGGAGTGTTCAATGGAGAACGCCGTAGGCATTGCGGCGATGGTGAAATCCGATCGCTTACAGATGCAGGCCATCGCCAGTGAGCTGAGCGCCCGTTTAAACATCCCGGTTGAAGTCGGCGGAGTGGAGGCCAACATGGCTGTTGCCGGTGCGTTAACAACGCCCGGATGTGCTGCACCGCTGGCGATCCTCGATTTAGGCGCAGGCTCTACCGATGCCGCCATTATCAATAGCGATGGCGTTGTGAAAGCGGTCCATCTGGCTGGCGCGGGGAATATGGTCAGCCTGTTGATTCAAACCGAGCTGGGCTTAAGCGATCCGTTTCTGGCGGAGGAAATTAAAAAATACCCGCTGGCAAAAGTGGAGAGCCTGTTCAGCATTCGCCACGAGAACGGCGCGGTGGAGTTTTTTCGCGAACCGCTCAGTCCGTCAGTGTTTGCCAAAGTCGTTTATCTGAAAGACGGCGAGCTGATCCCGGTAGATAACCAGACCTCGCTGGAAAAAATTCGGTTGGTGCGCCGACAGGCCAAAGAGAAGGTTTTTGTGACCAACTGCCTGCGGGCTTTACGCCAGGTGTCACCCGGCGGCTCTATTCGCGATATGACTTTTGTGGTGCTGGTGGGCGGCTCCTCGCTGGATTTCGAAATCCCGCAGATGATCACCGACGCGCTGGCGCATTACGGCGTGGTTGCCGGACAGGGAAACATCCGTGGTACCGAAGGGCCGCGTAATGCGGTAGCGACCGGGCTGGTTTTGGCCGGGATAGCGAATTAATCGTGCAGAAAACAGCCGCCGCAAGCGTTTAGCTGCGGGGTAAATCAAATAAAGGTGATGTTCTCTTTGATATCCCGGCGGAGTTGGGTACATAGTATAAATGTGTCTCTCACGTGGTTAATTTTAAGGATAAGAGCATGCCAACAGCAATTGAGAAAGCATTGGATTTTATTGGTGGTATGAACACTTCGGCGTCAGTACCCCATTCAATGGATGAAAGTACCGCTAAGGGAATCTTAAAGTATTTGCATGACTTAGGTGTGCCAGCAAGTCCGGAAGCTGTGATGGCACGGGGTGAGCAGGAGGGATGGAATCCCGAGTTCACGAAAAAAGTGGCCGGATGGGCAGAAAAAGTGGCCTCCGGTAACCGCATCCTTATCAAGAACCCAGAGTATTTTTCAACCTATATGCAGGAGCAGCTCAAAGAGCTAGTTTGAGCTGACTATCGAATCAAACTCTAACGGACGTTTCCATCTCTGGATGGCAACGTCCAGAGGGGGTTGCCTTTCGCATGTTCTCGCCTTATCACGTGAAACACTTTCCGTCCCTGCCTGACTTGTTTTTCTTGTTACTCATTTCACATTTCGGTGCAAACAGGTAGAGCGCTATCAGTCTGGTTCAGTTGATTTGGTCTTAGCGAACAAGCTGGACATTATCGACGTGGCTGAAGTGGATGTTAACCACTTAATTTCATGATAAATATAATAAAAATCAAAAAGGTGAACAGGTGGACACTTTTTTATATACAGTAATTTTTGTGATTTTTTGAGTATGGATTGTGGAGCGTTAAAAGTTACAGGTAATAAAAACGCGCCCAATAACTTCGGCGCGTTTGTGGTGTATTTCCGCTGTAGCAACCTGTCAGGTGGTCATGTTCGAATCACAAGGTAATACGTTGGCAGAGCCTGGACACGTAAACGTCATGTGTTTTCACCCTGTGATTTTTTCCACTTCCTCTGTCTGGCAGCAGCAATAAACCAGATCGCAAACGTAGTGATGGCTATAGCCAGAAAATACAGAATCAGTGAAAACCCGTCATTCCAGTGCGCTTCCTGTATGAATCCATAGTTTTCCTCATACCACGCCATAAACGCTTCATCAGGGATGAAGTAACAAAGCAGGGTGTAAACCACTGTCAGGGCGAGCAGTTCAGAAAGCCATAAAAAAACATGTGTGGCCGGTTTCATCAGTACACCTGTATTGTGCCGAACGCTTTTAATTGAGCCGTAACCATAACTGATGGTGTGCTTAATAAAGCCTCAAGTAAGATTGCGTAATCTGCATGGCTGGGTAGCGTAATGCAGTCATCACTAATGCCCGATTTACCCGCGGGATGTAAACGGAAGTTACCCCGCTCAACACCGTCTATGAATGAGATATCATCAGTTTGGCTATCCTGGCGATAAAGCGCAAACCATAGATCGCGATCTGAGCCGCTCTCTAAGCCGTGCACCATATCCCGCCAGCGGGAGTGAAGCCCGCCTCTTTGGCGCGTCACGATGTAGTAAAGACCGGGCGGCAATGGCCCTTTTTTTACTACTGTAATCGAAGCAGGGTTATTCCTGTGTGGCCCTGCATTTCCTGAGTACGCCGGGAAAAAACCCACGCCCGGGCAACTTAATGTTGATAGCTGTCCGCCATTAAGATGGAAGGTGCACCGGATCATCTTTCATTCCACGCATCAGAAAACTGAATGTTGCCATCACAGTATTTCCAGGTAATCCGCTCATACCGCATGGCTACGTTTTCAAGATGATTATGTTTTTCGGTCGCCGGGTTTTTGATATCGAGCATATGCGGCGCGGAGCTGACGATCTTCACGTTCTCAAGCAACATGTTGAAGTATTCAACTTCTTGCCCGGCGTCGTTAATTCTGTACCATTTAAATTCTGCGCTTTTAAGTGTCTGCCCGGTGGCAATAGCCTTGTAAAGATACGGGCTGGAAGAGTCGAACTCTTTTTGAAAGTTAAGGGGGGCATGTTGCCTGGTGCCGGTGAGTTTTCCGGTTCTGCTGTCTGTCGGAATATGCAGACTATGACCAAAAGATAGAATCTCTATGCTTCCCTCTCTATCCTGGACATCAACTGAACCTTTGATATCCGCGCCGCCGTCGTCTTTTAAAAATAAATATGCAGGAATAGCCATTATATAAACGCCTTTTAGTTAATGAGGTGACTAAATCCTATAACCTAAGCCGCTAGTATGTCTAAAATAATTTTATTGTAAGCTGGTAAATAACATATATGTGAATGTGTTATTTGGATTTATATAAAAAATAAATGAAAGGAAAGTATAATGGAGAATATTGAAATCGAGAAACATAAAAAATTCATAAATGCGATAATTTGGAATTAAAAAAACTGGAAGAATATAAGTGATCTTTAAATTCTGAAGCATTTTTCTTTGTCCATTATCATGGATTTTTATGTGGTTCACTTTCTGGTGAGATGCTGGCCGCCAATCGGGAACAGCTCAATGTAATGATAGAATATTTGAATGGATTGCGCACCGAGATAAACCGATGAAATCATTCAGGGTAATGTAAATTATTTGTTCGATATTGTTTGTTATCTATCGGATATTGATTATCTGCATTTTAGGTTATTTTAATAATTATTAACCTGTTTTATTAATTAACGTGGCACTCAGACGTGAGCCGCCACTGATCGCCCGGTTTCCTTTTCCGCTCCTGCGGTTTTCCTTCTCCCGGCGGCGGGTAATCTTCAATTTTTCGGAAGTGGCCCAACGACGCAGACGTGTGTTTGTTGTCGCAAGTGCTCGAGATGATTTCTATCCCGCAGCGGTACTTTTTGAGTTCGACGGCGTGCGCCGGGATATTGCGCCGGGTACTGAGCAAAATATTTTGCCGACGTTACCCGGAGCAGGTAAGTTAAGACGGCACGGAGAAAAGAAAGACGATGCCAAAGATAAACAAACTGCGAATTCGCAAAAAAAAACTACGCAAAACTGCGCAAAAAAAACTGCGAATTCGGAGTCGGTAAAACGCGAAAAACTGATCGACGCATACCGCCTAGCGGGTGCAAATGCAAAGGGTTTGCGGCGTTTATGACCGCCAGCCAGCCCCTAAGAATTCCTAAGGTTTTACGAGCCATTAGCTTGCGCCGGGGCAAGCCAGATGTTAAGAAATGTTAAGGTTCAAAGAGCCATTCTCATGCTTAGAAATGCCAGGGTTACACGGGCCATTCGCTGGCAGCGTGACAAACATCAGAAACGCTATTCATCAGATTGCGCAGTGAAAAACTGGGTACGCAAGGTACGCAAAAAGACGTGCCAGCCTTTTTTATATGATGCGGGCGGGCTTATGCGTGGAGTTCGTCCACCAGCTCCACACATCGTCAATGTATGCAAATGTTAACGTTTTGCGAATGGCACTAAGCAAGAAATGCTGTAGATATGGTGGGCGGTCATAAAATAACCATAAATCACCATGGTTACCTTTCTGGAATATCCCCGGCATATCCCCGGAAAAAACAAAAGGGCCGACGATTACTCGCCAGCCCTTGCTGTGTTTGGTGGCCCCTGCTGGACTTGAACCAGCGACCAAGCGATTATGAGATATCGCGCATTAAATTAACCACAAATAATTTTACACTTTTATCTATATCTTTCATTGGGTTATTGGTTCTATTTGATTAACCATGATTATACATAGTTCCCTTTAAATCATAATGTAAGGTAGCCTAGGGGTATCCTGGCTTAGGCCAAGCGATTTTAAGGCAATTTTTTAAGGATCTAGGATACCGCATCGTGGAATCATTCAAGTTTACCAAGTCAAAGCTTGCCGAACTCCCTGCAGCCCCTAAAGGAAAACAAGTTGATTATCATGATTCTCACGTTAAAGGACTTCGGCTAAGAGTTGGAGCTTCGGGAATCAAGACATTCTGCGTTGTTAGAAAAGTTAAAGGTGCATTTATTCGTGCAACTTTAGGGAGATTTCCAGAAATCACGATTGAGCAAGCCAGGGCTAAGGCATTGGATAAGCTTGGTGACATAGGTATGACGGGGCGAAACCCAAATGTTGTATCTCGTGAAGAAAGTCTTTCTAACGTAACTTTGCGTGAAGCCCTTGAATTGTATATCAAGACGCGTGGACACCGACTTAAGCCTGCAACTGCGAATCAGTATCGAGGTCTATTACAGAACTTTTCTGGTGATTGGTTGGATAGGCCTATGGCAAATATCTCACGTGATGATGTATTTAACCGTCATAAAAAAATTACGGATGGAACGGTTTGGTATGGGGAATGTTTATCTAAACTTAGAGCAGGGGTAGGTAAGGGGAGTCGTTCTCAAGCTGATCTTTGGGGGCGCGCATTGAGAGCGGTTTATAATTTTGCAAATGATAACTATAGGGATCAGCTTGGTAGCAAATTACTTCCTGAGCCGCCAACGGTTGTTTTAAGTAGCAAACGGCAATGGCATGGCTTGGTCAGAAAGAATACACGCATTCGCAATAAAGACTTGGGCCGTTGGTTAAAATCAGTTGAATTTGTTCGAAAGCATGCTCTAGATATTAGAGATGATCATGCATTGTCTGTTTGTGATGCTATTGATATGGCACTATTTACTGGTTTAAGAAGGGGGGAAGTATTTGGGCTTGAATGGGAACGAGTTAATTTAGCTGGTGGTTATTTTTGGATTGATAAAACTAAAAATGGAGAACCGTTAGAGTTACCTATTACTAAAACATTGCAGGTTATTTTTGAAAGACGCCTACAGTTTAAAAAAAATAGCTCAAGATTTGTTTTCCCTGCATTGAGGGGGGGAGTGATCACCGATCCCCGTAAAGTTATAGATAAAATTGTTGCAGCTACTTCATCTGGTGAGTTTGACGGTCAGTTACCTATTAATTTTACTTGCCATGATGCTCGGCGTACATTTGCAACAATTGCGGAGTTGAGTGGTGTAGGAACTTATATTTTGAAAAGACTTATGAATCACAGATCAGGTAGGGTTTCTGATGTGACAGCTGGTTATATAAGTCTTCCTGTTGAGGAGTTGGTTGAGCCTGCAGCGCGGATAGAAATGAAAATTATGCAAGAGGCAGGTATTCAAGTACCATTTATCAATACTAAAGAGTTATTAGCAAGTTTATCTCAGGAAGATAAATCTAAGCTTCTTGAAGAGTTGTTAAGGGAGAGGAAATGAATACTGATTTGGATGTTAAGCCATTTATAAATGAAACAATAAAGGCTTTAATGGGATATTCAGAACGGTCCGGGATATTATCTCCTCAAGCTGTTCAGTGTTTTAATAATGCACTAAATCAATCATTGATTAACCGTTATGATACCAGTTTTGTGTTTGAAACGTTACTTACTATTATAGAAAGTGCATCTAAGAGAGATTTGAAATTCAATTTTGATAGGGTTTTAAGAAATACAAAGGGCAGAGATTTTTCTGGTAATGTTTTAGACTTCGATTCTGTTTTCAATAATATAAAATTCACGGCTAAAGATAACTCATTATCTTTTAATGAGCATGAGTTGAGCACGTTATCTATGGTGGTTTTTTTAAAAGAACAGGGCTATATCTCACAAGCGGAAGATATTCTAACTGTTCTAAAAGATGAAATATTAAGACGAGTTTATCTTGATTACTATAAATCACAGTTCAGAAGAGTTGTTTCTTTCTATTTGAAAAATGGTAATGAAGTTTTTCAAGATGTAGGAAAATCAGTATCTACAAAAAGAGGACCAAGAAATAAAAATTATAAAGAAGTATATAAAATAGTTTGCTTAACGATTGGAGAATATCCTGACGTATCACATTACTCATTAAGTAACAAGTTAGCTGTACATTTTGCAAATCATAAAAATGCCCCTTCTAAGCAAACATTGATGAGATGGGTGCAAGATATCCGTAGTGAACTATGTCAGACACCTCATGAGCCATACATAAGACGCTTCAAACTGATAACACAATAACGCTATGATTTTTAAATGATCATTAGCCAATGAGTATACTTATTATCTCATAATGATCATACTATTTGGCTAATGATTCTTTTAGTGAGCTAGCTTTCGATTTATCGTTCTAATCACCAAAACGAGCAAGACAAGAGGTGATAACGATGTACATGAAAGAGCGACTCACAAGAAAAGAAGCGGCTGAATACATTGGTGTTACACCAGCAACAATGGCAAATTGGGCTAGTACAGGTAAAGTCTGTATTCCCTTCTATAAGGCGGGCTTGAAAAAGGTCATATATTTGCGTACAGATTTAGACGAGTTTATAAGCTCAACTAAAAGATTACATGCATAATATGGGCATTATAATGCCCATATCTAAAACTCACTTGTTTTTATTAATAGCAAATTGACGCTTTCTTATTTCTGCCTCTAAAGCTGTAACAACAAATTGACCAGTGCTTTCACCCGTATTTTTAAGTTTTTCTACGGCATCAGCTATTTCATGAGGTACACGCACATCAAATCTTTTGGATTTCGCATTGATAGATTTAGTCGCCATTGATTTGTCCTTTAAGGTAGGTGTCGGACAATGATAGACAAAAAAAGAACAGTTGCAACACTTGACGTGTCGGACACCTTGAAATACATTGTGTCCGACACCTAGTTGCAATGCCTCTAGGTTGCTTGGAACCACCCTAGAGGCATTTAACCAACCGTTATAAGAGGTAACGAAGATGGCTAAACAGAAGTGTACCTGGTTATTTGCTGCGATCAACCGCAGTCAACGCAATGCCCGTCCTGTGATGTTAAGGATCGCCGCAGATAACGAGCGTTCAGCGCGACGCAGACTTGCCCCGGACTACGTGCTGAGCTTTGCCGGTCGCATTCCATGTGGAGGTGAACATGCGTAATTATCCGCAACCCGGCGAACGCTGGCAGCATGAACATGGCTGGACCGTCACGATTATCCGATTAATTGAAGCCTCGCCCTCCGTGGCGCTGGTTAATCCTGAATTCAGCCGAGAAGTGCTGATACGTTATGACAGCGACAACCAGATTTCTTCCTGCCCTCTGGCATGGTTTGAACAGCGGTATACGCGCCTGTTTGATGCGCCGCTCTTTAAACCTTCACCAGCTCCGGCAGGCGGTAGTGGCTCCGGCCCGCTGACGCTGCATCCGTCAGTGGTATTTTCCCGCTGGCGGGAGCGCAGCATACGGCGTTCTGCTGAACCTGACGACAGTCACTATTCAAAGTTTCTCTGACAAAACGCCGCTGAAAACGGAGTAATCCACGATGAATTTTTCAAACGGGCACAACAGTGCTCAGGGCCACACTTTGCCTGAAAAACACAATACCGGTGCTTTTGCCTATGGATTGTCAGAGGACGGTTTCGGAAAGCTGACTCGCGCAAGAAATGCCTGCGACATGCTCCAGCTTCTCTTTTCTGAATACCCGTTTCAGGGCGGAACGCTGGATGCAGGCTGTGCGCCAGGCATTGCCGCGCTGATGGAGTACCTGCGGGCAGATTTGACGGATATTGCGCACAGTTGCGAACTGATTGAAGGAGGCACCCAATGAACCAGCCGCAGGTTTCTATTTTTCCGGCAGAAATGACTACTGCGCTTTACCGGCGGGCTATTGCATCGGCATGGCGCCAGAAAGCGCTGACTGAAACCGGCTGCGATCAATATGGTCCGCACAGCCTGACGGTTGAACGTATTGAAATGGCCATTGCCCTGCATATCGAGTGCGCATTGATTAACGAATATGGCGAAGCACAGGGAGCAGCGGCGGCGCTGGCGCTGCTGACTGACATGCTGGAACCATCATTGCTGACCGCGCCGCCGGTACTGACTGTGCGCGGCTGTGAAGTGATGGCGGAGCTGTACCGCACGCTTCCGGCGGCCTTTGATGACTTCTGCAGCACGGGTGTGGCGCTGCATCAGGGGGAAGTATGACAACACAGACGGTTACGCAGATTTCAGCCGCCGCGCGGGGGAAATGGCCCGTTATTTTGCAGATGCTGCGTATTGATGTACCTGAAAACGGCAGGCACGGTCCCTGCCCGAAATGTGGGGGTAAGGATCGTTTTCGCCTCGATGACCTTGACGGGCGCGGGACGTGGATTTGCAGCCAGTGCGGCAATGGTGATGGTCTGGATCTGGTTAAGCTCATGACCGGTTACGGCGTCAGAAAGGCAGCGCAGGAGGTGGCGCAGGTGCTTAATGTGCCGGACGTGCAGGAACTGCCCGTTAAGCCCGCCAGGCAAAAAGCTCCTAAACGCGACATGAGCCTTACCGTGGCGGCGCTGATGAAAGAGAGCCACACGGGAGAAAGCCCCTATCTGACCGGGAAAGGGTTTGCCGGATATCCGGCCTCCCTGACCGGAAGCGTGCAGCATATCAGCGGTAAGGATTTTCCTGCCGGTTCCCTGTTGTTACCGCTCACCACCAACGCCGGAGCCGTGACCGGTGCGCAGCTTATCGCCCCGACGGGTGAAAAAAGCATACTGCCCGGCAGCACGATGAAAGGCGCGTTTGTGGCGCTCAGCCCGTTACCGTCTGAACCGCCGGTACAGGTGGTGATTACCGAAGGTTACGCCACGGCGCTGACGGTAAGCCAGCTCACCGCCGGATGTGTAGTGGCTGCCATATCAGCAGGCAACCTGCCCAACGTGGCGCAGTCGCTGCGGGCACGCTGGCCTGAGGTAAAAATTATCATCGCCGGTGATAACGATTTTCAGGACGGGGGCGAGAATCCCGGCAGATCCTTTGCTGAACGGGCGGCAAAAGCCGTCGGCGGCTGGATGACGCTGCCACCGGGAGAGATTAAGGCTGACTGGAATGACTTCCATCGGGAGCACGGCATTACCCGTGCCCGTGAAGCTTTTCGTAACGGTCTGGAGCTGTGCGGGGAAGGCCGCACGCAGCTGCCGCACGGGTTCCGTCTTACCCAGGAATATCTCTGGTATGAAAAACAGGTACAGCGCAACGGTGAGACGGAGATCCAGAACGTCAAAATATGCAACCCGCTGCGCGTGACGGCAATCACCTGCGATGCCGATGGCGGTAACTTCGGGCGACTGCTGGAGTGGGAAGATACGTGGGGTGAACTCCGCCGCTGGGCGATGCCGATGGAAATGCTGAGCGGCAGCGGTGAGGAGCTGCGCCGGGTACTGCTGGTCAACGGACTGTCCTATATCAGCACCACCGGTGAGGCCCGCGCACGCCTTATGGAATATATCTCTCTGTGTAAACCGGAACGCCGCGTGACCTGCGTCAGCCGCACGGGCTGGCATGGTCAGGTTTACGTCCTGCAGGATGAGGTCAGCGGTGAAGGTGCAGAGGGTGTCATTCTCCAGACCAGTTCCGTGCAGGGGCGCGATTTCCGCGTGTCGGGCACAACGGAGGAATGGCGGGAGCACGTTTCCCGCTACTGCACCGGCAACTCCCGCGTGGCGTTTGCCGTCAGTCTGGCTTTTGCTGCCCCTCTGTTACGGCTGGTTGGTATGGACGGCGGCGGCTACCACCTCAAGGGGGAATCGACGGACGGTAAGACCACCACCATGAAAGCGGCAACCTCCGTCTGCGGCGGGCCTGACTACTGGCAGACGTGGCGGGCAACCGGCAACGCGCTGGAGGGATGCGCCAGCCGCCGCAACGATGCCGCCATGATGCTCGATGAGATCCGGGAGGTGGACGGACGCGAGGCAGGCAATATCGCCTACATGCTGGCAAACGGTCAGGGCAAGGGCCGTGCCGGTACGGACGGTGAGCTGCGCACCCGTAAGCAGTGGCGGCTGCTGTTCTTTTCAACCGGCGAACTGTCACTGACTGAACATGCGGCAAAAGCCGGGGAGCGTACCTTTGCCGGGATGGAAGTCAGGATGATCCAGATCCCCAGCGATTCCGGGAAGTTTGGCGTATTTGAGGAACTGCACGGCTTCGACAGCGGCAAGGCGCTGGCGGAACATCTGGAGTGGGCCACGTCCAGCTACTACGGTTCGCCGTTCAGGGAGTGGCTGAAAGCCCTGACCGCTGATCTTAACGGGCTGACGGCACAGGCAAAGTCACTGATGAAGGAATATACCGCCGCGCTGACCCCGAAAGATGCGGGCAATCAGGTGGGCCGGGCTGTGAACCGCTTTGCACTGGTGGCGATGGCAGGAGAACTGGCAACCCGTCTGGGGATTACCGGCTGGCATGAGGGGGAAGCGCTGCGGGCAACCCGCGTCTGCCTGAACGCATGGCTTAAAGATCGCGGGCACACCGCCAATCAGGAAGATATTGCCGCACTGGAGCAGGTACGCAGTTTCTTTACCGCGAATCAGTACAGCCGCTTTGCAGACTGGCACGACGAGCGCAACCGCCCTGGCAATATGGTGGGCTGGCGCAGGGTGGAGAAAGGCAGTACCGCGCAGGGAACGGAAGCCGTCACCACGTTCTACGTCATGCCGTCCGGCTGGAAAGAAATCTGCCGTGGATTTGACCCGCGCAAGGTGGCGCGTTTGTGCGCGGATCGTGGATACCTGCTGCCCTCAACCGATGGCAAGCTCCAGACAACCATTCGCCCGCCAGAGATGAATCCCCGCAGGCTCTATGTCTTCAACAGCGAGGTGCCGGGTTAAGGCTTTGCGTGAGTCTTATTTATTAAGGGTAACAGGTGAAACAGGTGGAACAACCGTATTTTACAAGGGCTGAGCCTGTTCCACCTTTTGAAATAGTGAGGTGGAACAGGTGGAACGCCAGCCGATCCGCTGTTCCACCTTGTTACCCGCGATGTTCCACCTGTGCTGTGCATATAAATACTTTATAAAACAATGCCGTAACACATGTTTCACCTGTTCCACCGCATCAGGGACATAAAGCAGACTGAAACAGAGGCATTTTTTCTGGCTGGCTTTCATAGCCACGTCTGAATAACCGCAAACGCCCGTTGTGCCAGCCACCACACACTGAGCACCGGTAGTGCGCTTGTGTCAGCCACGACACAATTGACGTAACGAACCAACCCGACAGGAGAAGTCATGAACAACCCAGCAGAGAATACCAGCCTTTCCACTTTTCCGGCTGTAACGCAGCGGGCACTGGAAACCCTGAACACAGCCAGAAGTGCATGGCTTGAAACACGTCGTCGGCAGAAAGCGGCTGCGGATAATATTGCAACTATCCGCCAGCGCCGCGCTGAAATGGAAGCCACGACGAACGCCCTGAATGAGGAGTGGCGCACGTTGTTTCGTGAAAGCCAGGGCGTAGTCTCAAAGGAAATGAAAAAACTGCGCACTGAAATTGCGCTGGGACGAGAAACGCTTGAGGATTTTGATGAACTGCTGGCAGCTCAGGAAAGCGAAAATGCCTTATTACCGCAGGAAGCCGGGAAATTAGCCGGGCAGTATATCAGCGCACATAACACCCTTGTGGAAATTCGCGCAAAGCAAATCTGGGAAGACTTCATGCAGTCGCATGGTAAGGCGTTAATCCAGACACTGAGCCTGCTCAAAACCACAATGGGGCGGGAAGCCAGTGCCGTTGTGGGTGTGGTGAATTCAGTTAATGACCCGGGCACAGTACTGAAAGACTTTATTCACAAACATATCACCAAACCGGCTCTTACTAACGCTGCGATGCCGGAACAGGACCCTGTGTTTAAACTGGCAGGTGTTGCGCCGGATTATGCTGCCCTTGCTGATTTCCGCAAACTTCCCTCTCCGGCGGCCCTTCATAAAATGAAGATCCGGCAGGAACGTGAAGAACTGCAAAAACGGAACCGAGCCGCGGAGGGTATCTGATGGCACTTAAATGTCCCGAATGCGGCACTACGGCACACGCCAGAACCTCCGCCTATGAAGCACCATCGGTTAAACGCTCATGGTATCAGTGCCAGAATCTTGAATGTTCCTGCACATTTACCGCACTGGAAAGTGTGGATACGATAATTATGAAACCCCGTCGTAATGAACAGGAATCAGACAAAGTACAAGTGCCGGAAAAACAACTGAAAACGCTCAATCGCTATGGCTCTGCATCAAAGTTATCAAGCCGCCAGCAAATCCCTGTCTGATTAGCAAAAAACGGCTACCTAATCCCGGCCCGGTACCGGGATTTTTTTACGCTTTTTCCTGGCTGGCCTGAGAACGCATGAGTGCATCTCTATGGCGCATGAAAACGCATGAGTATCATGCGCCGTTTTTGGCGTGAAAGCCCTTGTATGGCGGCTCCTGAGACGATTTACGGGGTGCATGAAAACCATTCTGTTAAGCGAAGCGGGCAGGCGGGCGGGGCTGCGCACGTAAGCGCTGAAAGTAATGGTTTTTATCAAAAAAAGGAACGATAGTATTATTCGATAATTTGGAACGAATTTTATTCAATACGTAGAGGGTTGGTTATGGACAATGGTTACGATGAGGATTACATATCTGGTCTGACTGATCGTGTTTTCTTAATCAAGAGACAACTTGAAGCTGGTAAAATGCATATCGCTAGCCATCTTGTGGATGGATTTAAAGAGAGTTTCGATAAAATTAGGTTAAGGCCTGATGGAAAAGTTGACCCAACTACCGTTGATGGACGCATCAGAGCGATGGGTGCAGCAGTAAATCATTTTTTTGAACGTAATGAAATTAAGAAAAAGTACAATATAGTCGACTTTCAAGAAGCGTATTTTAAGATTCTATTCAGCAATTTCTATCAATTTTATGATGACTTTATTAAAAGTAAGGCTCAACCGTATCAAGTAGCTCATTTCATTTCTGAACAAAGTGATTTCGTAGATCATCTAGATCAGATTTTTCCAGAGTTGCTTTCTGATGTTAAGGAGTTTTGGGAGACAGCTTATGAAATTGGTGAAATTCATCTCCAAGATGGTGAACAGTTAAAAGCAAATTTTGCAGGTGATCTTTTTCCTGCATATACAGAAAATGCAGTATCTTGCACTGGTCTTTATATCGATACAATAATATTACCGTGCCCTATATTGAGAGTGGGGAAAATACATGGTGTTACTAATAAAAAACATTTTTGTTTCTTATTAATGAAACACGTTTTAACATGCATGACTTACAGAAATTTAGCATTGGAGGATATTGAACCTGCTATAGTACTAGTTCTTCCTGATAAACGTGATTTTAGTAGTGATGATAACGAGGGGCTGCATGCGCGCGCAACGCCTTTTGTTCTTGCCCATGCTCAATATCTATATGGCAGAAGTTTTGAGAGTAAGGATGAATTGTTTGATTTTAGTTCATCATTAACTGATGTTGATAAAGTTTTTAGAGAATTAAAACGCCCTGAAAGATTAATTTTTGATACCGAGTGGGGACCCGGCGGACGAGCGCAACTAGAACGGCATTTAGCCGATCCTGAGAAAATGAAATCCCCAGTTCATAATGGTAATCCAGGAATTGAGGTGATGTTCACATGCACTGGTCGAATGCCACAGGCACTTGCAGCAAGAATAAATGCTCAAGATTTTAGAAGTACGCCATATATTAATGCAGAAACCTCTTGGCTTTATTACACTTGGTTGATGGAATATGAAGCTCTTGACTTTAACATTGATAATGAAAATTTAAAAGAGTTACATATGGTCAATGCTTTATCCAAAGGGATGCAAGGCGGTTTTTCTTGGTTAGGAGATATCCCTTTGAATAACATCCTTGAAATAAGGCGTAACGGATTAATGCCGGAAATACGAAATATTCTATCAATCGGTATTTCTGAGGTAATTAGTGCATCTCCTCGTGATTATAATGCTTCTTCACAAAGGGTAATTGATAATGTGGATAGGGCATTTATTCAACATCAACGTTTCCTTGAAAAAATCAGAAAAGAAAAACTAAGAATTTTAGGTGTGGAAGTTGCACCATTTATAGTTAATGGTGCTTTCGGTATTGCTTCTGCATTAATTAACAAACCTGAATTAGCCTTGGCTAGTTTTACACTTGGGACATTGGGTTTGCCAACTCTAAAAGATATTAGAACTAGTTTTAAAAATAGAGAGGAAAAACTAACCAATTATAAAAGAACAGCTACAGGCTTGATGTTTAGCAAAAAATAAAATGTGGGCCGTTTAAGGCCCTTTCATTTAATCTAATAAGTATGGCCTAAATTTTATTACTTTTTCATTTAGCCATTCATTCAACTCTTCGCAACGTTTTTGGAGGGGGAGTAATTCATTACGAACAAACACACGACTTGCTTTTTCCACATCGCCAAAACCACCAGTGTTGTTAGGTATGATACCCATCATCTGCGGTGGCACGCGGTGCGCTGCCATCATGTCATCACGACTCACATTCTTGATATTCATAAACTCATCTTTTGCCGCCACCTCTGACAGCGGGATGATCTGGATGCCGTCCTTTTTACCATTGGGCGAGTACATAAAAAGATTGCGAAAGTTTCCCGGCCCTTTGGCACTTTTCATTGCCTCGCGGATGTTGTTCACGTCCTCCTGATTCTGCGCCGCGTCTGTCATGTACATGATGAAACCCGCATGACTACCGTTGATGTAATACTTCCGGCGGAACAGCGTTGCGGACTCGTTGAGCAAGGTTGACGGAATGGCAGAGAGATAACCGGGCAGCCCGTAAATCTCCTGGTTAATATCCGGCTCCATCAGGTGAAAAATATTGCCTCTGGTGAACTCATAAGGCTGCGTCGTCAGGCTATAGTTCACAAACCAGTAGGATTCTAGGTCAACACCGCGCCGGGTATACTTTGCCAGCGCTGGCTCCAGTGAGAGGACACCACCCAGCCGGTTAGTGCGCTTTTCCAGATAGGCATTACCAAACACCAGATAATCCTGAACGAAACGGGTGAAAGACTGCTGGCTGAGCAGGCGATGCGGGATATAGGTACTGCTGAGAATGTCGCGCTTAACGGCAATTGGTGAACTGTGATGTACGGCTGCGCGGTAGGTACGTGCCAACCCTGCAAAACTCACCGGCGGCTCATACCAGCGATCCATTTGCACGCATTCCACATAGTCCAGCAGTTCGCGCCGGTCCAGTACTGGAATGGGATCGCCAAAGGTGAAACATTCTGCAGAGGACTGCGGCTCTGCCGTTGCAGTAACCTCACGGTCAGAAATTTTGTCCTGATTATCCATATTCTTTCTCGCTGTGAACAATTCTTGAGGGATCAGGTGTGTAATGAACAGCACAACGATATTTGCTTGACTGTTTGATTACTGCAGGCGGGCATTGTGTCAAATTCGATACAATAAAGGGTTTTATGAGTGAGAATACGTCATATCACATGGGCGATGGTATACACGGTTAAACCCGGTTATAGCGCTGGATGGTGAGTGATTTAAAGCCATTCTGGTATACATAAAGTGAAAAAAATACTTTAGGGTGTATCCCCCTGACTTCCCAGAGTTGGCGCTGGTTTGCGAGCAGCATTGTATAATGCGTGGGGTGTGATAACTTTTTTGATCATTTTTCAGCCGACAGATGTTAATCAAAGAATTCGTGACTTTTTATTTAGAGATTTTTTTACATTTTTAAAGATGAGATTGAATTCATGTAGGTTTTTTGCTGTTTAAATAATCAGTAATAATCGAAAAAAGTAGCCTATAAGTAGCCTATAAGTAGCCTTAATAAAACAAAAAGGACTTGCGATTTCTCGCAAGTCCTTGTTTTATTTGGTGGCCCCTGCTGGACTTGAACCAGCGACCAAGCGATTATGAGTCGCCTGCTCTAACCACTGAGCTAAGGGGCCGTGGCGGTGGATTATAAAGTAACTCCGCGTTGCAATCCAGACATAAGCGTACGGATGCTGTTTTTATAAACAATGTATTTTCAGTCCGTTATACTTGTTCCTCTGATGTATTGATGGGAGTAATTATGGTTAAGGACATACTGGCGCCGGGGCTGCGGGTGGTGTTTTGCGGCATCAATCCGGGGTTGTCTTCCGCAGGTACAGGATTCCCCTTTGCACATCCCGCTAATCGCTTCTGGAAGGTCATCCATCAGGCGGGATTTACCGATCGCCAGCTCAAACCCGAAGAGGCACAACACTTGCTGGACTTCCGTTGCGGCGTGACTAAATTTGTCGACAGACCGACGGTGCAAGCCAATGAAGTGAAGTTACAGGAGATGCGCAACGGCGGTCGTAAGCTCATTGAGAAAATAGAAGAGTATCAGCCCGCCGGACTCGCAATCCTTGGGAAGCAGGCATTTGAGCAGGGCCTCAGCCAGCGTGGGGCGCAGTGGGGAAAACAAACGCTGACTATTGGCGCGACGAAAATATGGGTTTTGCCGAATCCCAGCGGATTAAGCCGGATTACGCTGGATAAACTGGTGGAGGCGTATCAGGAAGTGAATGACGCCCTGGCCAGGCGGGGACTATAAAGAAAAACGCCACCTTGCGGTGGCGTTTATGCTTATGCGGCGAGATTAATCGTCGAGGAAGCTACGCAGCACTTCAGAGCGGCTCGGGTGGCGCAGTTTACGCAGCGCTTTCGCTTCGATCTGACGGATACGTTCGCGGGTAACGTCGAACTGTTTACCGACTTCTTCCAGCGTGTGGTCGGTATTCATATCGATACCGAAACGCATACGCAGAACTTTTGCTTCACGGGCGGTCAGGCCAGCCAGAACGTCGTGCGTTGCGGCACGCAGGCTCTCGGTGGTAGCAGAATCCAGCGGCAGCTCGAGGGTGGTATCCTCGATGAAATCACCCAGATGCGAATCTTCATCGTCGCCGATCGGCGTTTCCATGGAGATAGGCTCTTTAGCGATCTTCAGCACTTTACGGATCTTGTCTTCCGGCATCAGCATGCGTTCAGCCAGCTCTTCCGGCGTCGGCTCGCGGCCCATCTCTTGCAGCATCTGACGGGAGATACGGTTGAGCTTGTTGATGGTCTCAATCATATGTACCGGGATACGGATGGTACGTGCCTGATCCGCGATCGAGCGGGTGATCGCCTGACGGATCCACCAGGTTGCATAGGTAGAGAACTTGTAACCACGACGGTATTCAAACTTATCAACCGCTTTCATCAGACCGATGTTACCTTCCTGAATCAAATCCAGGAACTGCAGACCACGGTTGGTGTATTTCTTGGCGATAGAGATAACCAGACGTAAGTTCGCTTCAACCATCTCTTTTTTCGCACGGCGGGCTTTCGCTTCACCGATGGACATGCGACGGTTGATGTCTTTAACCTGCTCAATGGTCAGGCCGGTTTCTTCTTCAATCTGCTGCAGTTTCTGCAGTCCGCGGTGAACATCATCTGCCACGTCGTGCAGTTTTTCAGACCACGGTTTGTTCATCGCGATTGCCGCGTTGAACCAGGTTTCGCTGGTTTCGTTGCCAGTGAACAGGGTGATGAAGTTTTTCTTCGGCATTTTGCACTGCTCAACGCAGAGCTTCATGATCAGACGTTCCTGAGTACGCACGCGGTCCATCATGACGCGCATGCTGTTTACCAGGTAGTCGAATTGCTTCGGAACCAGGCGGAACTGTTTGAACACTTCAGACAGCTTCTGAATTTCTTCCTGCGCGGCAGCATGGCTGCGGCCTTTCGCTTTGATGGTGTCGCGAGTGATTTCGTACTGAGTACGCAGTTCACCGAATTTTTCACGCGCTAATTCAGGGTCGATGCTGTTGTCGTCATCGCTGCTGTCGTCATCATCTTCTTCATCTTCGTCTGCATCGTCATCCATCTCTTCCTGAGAGAGCTCAGAACCGACGTGTGTCGCCGTTGGCGCCATGTCTTCTTCCGCGTTCGGATCGACAAAGCCGGTGATCAGATCGGAAAGACGCGCTTCTTCAGCTTCTACACGATCGTATTGCTCAAGCAGGTAGGTGATGGCTTCCGGGTATTCGGCAACGGAGCATTGAACCTGGTTAATCCCGTCTTCGATGCGTTTAGCGATGTCGATTTCGCCTTCACGGGTTAACAGTTCAACGGTACCCATTTCACGCATGTACATGCGGACCGGGTCAGTTGTACGACCGATTTCGGACTCAACGCTGGACAGAACCTGGGCAGCCGCTTCTTCCGCGTCTTCATCGGTGCTGTTGGAGGTTTCAGCAAGCAGCAGATCATCGGCATCAGGTGCTTCTTCCATCACCTGAATACCCATGTCATTGATCATTTGGATGATGTCTTCGATTTGATCTGAATCGACGATATCTTCCGGCAGATGGTCATTGACCTCGGCATAGGTCAGATAGCCTTGCTCCTTACCACGTTGGACAAGTAGCTTCAGCTGTGACTGCGGGTTTTGCTCCATAAGACGGTATCCACACTTAATTCGTTTGATTGGTGTTGGGCGGTAAAACCGCCAACGGCAAAACGAGGGCATACTTATATTTTGCCGCTGCCTCTCCGTGCGGCTGTCGGGGGCTTCCCGAGCGATATTCGGCAGTTAAGCCGTTAAATACTTTTGTCTTTCTGTTATTTCTTGGCCAGTTCCTGGTTCAGCGTCCAGAGTTCCCGGCGTTCTTCGCTGCTTAAACCGTGTGTGCGCTCACGAGCTATCAACTCTTCCTGGCGCAGCTCAAGCATCGAATCAAACATATGGTTGAGTGAGTCGGTGAAGGTTTTTTCTGCGATATCTTTATCTGCTATATCGTCCCACATCGACAGTTTTTCAAGGGTCGCAGCATCATTTGTGCCACGATAGTGTTCTAAAAGTTGTCCGGTGGTCAGACCTGGCTGAGCCAGACAAGTGTTGACCAGTTCTCTGAATAAGCCAAGTCCAGGCAGTTTATTGCTATCCAGTGCGCCTAACGGCGGAACCAGCGGGGCGAGACCCGGGTTCTGTACCAGCAACCCTATAAGTATACGCATGGTCGTACGTTTTAGCTGTGGAACAGGGCGGGAAGCCCCATTTTCTGCCAGTTTTGGCATTAAACGTTCAAGCTGGCTGTCATCGAGAATGCCGAGCTTGTTTCCCAACTCCTGTCGCAGATAAATGCGCAACGTTTCGCCTGGTACCTGAGTAATCAGCGGTAATGCCAGCGTGCTGAGCTGTGCGCGTCCGTCTGGGGTACTCAAATCCACCTGTGGCATCAGGCTGTTAAATAAAAACGCGGAGAGTGGCAGCGCCTGCTCCATCCGGGCTTCAAAGGCCTCTTTCCCTTCTTTACGCACCAGCGTATCGGGGTCTTCGCCGTCAGGTAAAAACATAAAGCGTAGCTGGCGTCCGTCTGTCATATAGGGCAGTGCGGTTTCCAGCGCGCGCCATGCTGCGTCGCGTCCGGCACGGTCACCGTCGTAACAGCAAATTACGTTGTTCGTCGCGCGGAACAACAACTGGATGTGATCGGCGGTGGTTGACGTCCCAAGGGATGCCACAGCGTAGTTAATGCCGTATTGCGCCAGCGCCACCACATCCATATAGCCTTCTACCACTAACAGGCGCTGCGGATCGGCGTTATCCTGCTGGGCTTCATAAAGGCCATACAGCTGGCGACCTTTATGGAAAATATCGGTTTCCGGGGAGTTGAGATACTTCGGCAGGGCATCGCCCAGCACGCGTCCACCAAAACCAATGACTCGACCACGTTTGTCGCGGATGGGGAACATCACCCGTTCGCGGAAGCGATCGTAACTGCGTCCCTGATCGTTGGTGACCAACATTCCCGCATCGACCAGCGATTTACGATTCTCAGCATTGCCGCCAAACCGTTTCAGGACGTTGTCCCAGCCGGGGGGCGCAAAACCAATAGCAAAACGGGTGATCACGTCGCTACTTAATCCTCGCTTTTCCAGGTACTGGCGCGCGGGGGTAGCGGCGGGTTGCATCAAAGACTGTTGATAAAAAGTGTTCAGGCCGTCCATCAATTGATAAAGGCTTTGCCGTTGATGGCGCTCTATCTGACTAGGGCCACTGCCTGCTTCATAGGGCACTTCAAGGTTGTGCATTGCGGCCAGTTCTTCGACGGTTTCCACAAACTCGAGCTTGTCGTAGTTCATGAGAAAGTCGACGGCGTTGCCATGTGCGCCACACCCAAAGCAGTGATAAAACTGTTTCTCACCGTTTACGGTGAAAGAGGGGGTTTTTTCGTTATGGAACGGACAGCACGCGTGATAATTTTTGCCCTGCTTCTTCAGCTTTACCCGCGCGTCGATGAGATCGACAATGTCGGTTCTTGCCAGCAGGTCATTTATAAATACGCGTGGAATTCGTCCAGCCATATGCCCCGTTTATTTTTTTATGACTTATATACACAAAATCATTCAAGATGCTTCAAGACGGCAAGGGAGCGAATCCTCAGGAGCGTACATCAGTACGTGACTGGAGGGAACGACTGCAGCCAACGCAGAGGCAGCTTGAATGATGACGCGTATAAACGAAAACAAGCCGCGCATTCCTTCCGGAAGCACGGCCTTACAACTACAACTCTGTCTGAATTGAGAGCCTTGGCTCTCAATGGATTAGTACAGACGAGTACGGCGTGCGTTTTCGCGAGCCAGTTTCTTCGCGTGACGTTTCACAGCAGAAGCTTTAGCGCGCTTACGTTCAGTAGTCGGTTTTTCATAGAACTCACGACGACGAACTTCCGCCAGAACACCTGCTTTTTCGCATGAACGCTTGAAGCGACGCAGTGCTACGTCGAACGGCTCGTTTTCACGTACTTTAATTACCGGCATGTAACTCTCACCTTTATAAATTCGGTTTGCCGCTGGCATCAACGCCAGCTTATTTCAAAATGGTGCGGAATTTTACTGCAATTGCTGCTGCTTTGTAAAGCACCGACGCGATTTTGAAAGGGACTTTTATAAGGATAAGGAGTATACACGAGCGGAACTCCTGGGGCGAACAAAGTTTTACATCAACCCGCATTGGTCCTACACTGCGCGGTAATAGAGCGAGGTAAAACAAGTCATGCGTGTACTGGGTATTGAAACATCCTGCGATGAAACCGGCATCGCCATTTACGACGATGAAAAAGGTCTTTTAGCCAACCAATTGTATAGTCAGGTGAAATTACATGCTGACTACGGCGGCGTAGTGCCAGAACTGGCCTCGCGCGATCACGTACGTAAAACCGTACCGCTGATCCAGGCCGCGCTGAAAGAAGCGGGACTGACGGCAAAAGAGATTGATGCGGTGGCGTATACCGCAGGTCCTGGTCTGGTTGGCGCGCTGCTGGTCGGCGCAACCGTAGGACGTTCGCTGGCGTTCGCCTGGGGCGTACCGGCAATTCCTGTGCACCATATGGAAGGGCATCTGCTGGCGCCGATGCTGGAAGATAATCCCCCTGCTTTCCCCTTCGTTGCGCTGCTGGTTTCCGGCGGTCACACGCAGCTGATCAGCGTCACCGGTATTGGGCAGTATGAATTGCTGGGTGAATCGATAGATGATGCCGCTGGTGAAGCGTTCGATAAAACGGCCAAGCTGCTGGGGCTGGATTATCCTGGCGGCCCAATGCTGTCAAAGCTTGCATCGCAAGGCGTTGAAAAACGCTTTGTCTTCCCGCGCCCGATGACCGACCGTCCGGGTCTGGATTTCAGCTTCTCCGGCCTGAAAACCTTCGCCGCGAATACCATTCGTAATAATGAAAATGACGATCAGACGCGTGCAGATATCGCTCGTGCGTTTGAAGATGCTGTGGTTGATACGCTGATGATCAAGTGTAAACGCGCGCTGGATCAAACCGGTTTTAAACGTCTGGTGATGGCGGGGGGCGTGAGCGCTAACCGTACGCTGCGCGCAAAACTGGCCGAGATGATGCACAAGCGTCGTGGCGAAGTGTTTTACGCGCGTCCGGAATTTTGCACCGATAACGGGGCGATGATCGCCTACGCGGGCATGGTGCGTTTTAAAGCGGGTGCAACGGCGGATCTTGGCGTGACCGTGCGTCCTCGCTGGCCGCTGGCGGAATTACCGGCGGCATAAGCACATAATATTGTAGGCCCGGTAAGCGTAGCGCCACCGGGCAATACTCTACTCCCGCAGCATCCCTTTCTCTTCCAGAAACGCGATAATTTTTTCCAGACCCTCTCCGGATTTTAAATTACTAAACGTCCACGGATGCTCGCCGCGCATGCGTAGGGTATCGCGCTCCATCACCTCCAGCGAGGCGCCCACGTAAGGGGCCAGATCGGTTTTATTGATCACCAGAAAATCAGATTTGGTGATCCCCGGGCCACCCTTACGCGGGATCTTCTCACCTTCGGCAACGTCGATCACATAGATCGTCAGATCCGCTAATTCCGGGCTGAAGGTGGCGCTCAGGTTATCGCCGCCGCTTTCCACAAAAATCAGATCCAGATTGCCGAATTTCTCGCTCAGCGCCTCTACGGCGGCCAGATTCATCGACGCATCTTCACGGATAGCGGTGTGCGGGCAACCGCCGGTTTCCACGCCGACGATCCTGTCTGGCTCCAGTGCGCCTGCTTCGGTGAGAATGCGCTGATCTTCTTTGGTATAGATATCGTTGGTTACCACCGCCAGTTGATAGCTGCTGCGCATGGATTTGCATAACGCTTCCAGCAGCGCCGTTTTGCCGGAGCCAACCGGGCCGCCAACGCCCACGCGCAGGGGATGCTTGTTGTTACTCATTTTTTCTCCTCAGGAGCGGAATAATCGGGAATATTGGGTTTCATGCCGGGCAGATGCGATGGCCGCCAACGGCGTTGCGGAGCCGAGGCTGGCGTCAGAACACGCCAGCGCCTGTGCCAAACCTTGCGCATACCGATTGCAGAGCGCAATGATCAAACGCTGGGCCGCCTGCTGCCCAAATGGAACCAGTTTGACGCCAGCCATCACTGCGCTCTCAATCCAGCCGTAGCCGAGGCTTAACGCCAGCTCCGTCAGGGGGATTTTCCAGCGCACGCCCAGCCAGGCCATACCGCAGAGTTGGCTGTCGACAAAGAGCGTGCGCCACTCCCGCGAGCAATCTGCTTCCCAGTCGGTGACCAGCCGCGTAAACGCCGCGCCCCGACTGCGTTCTTCATCCCGTAGTTCGCGGGTTTCCCGACAGGCCAACAGGTAAGCGCTCCAGCGGCGTGCTGCAGCGAGATCGTCCTGCTCGCAGGCGCGATACAGTCTCGCCAGTAGCGGTAGGTCGACGGTAAAGAAGTTCTGCTCCATCTGCTGGATTTGCCAGTTAGAGAAGTCATCGGCGCTTTTCACCCAGCCGATTTCAACCGCCCACTCCAGACCCTGGGACCAGGTAAACGACCCCACCGGGAGAGCGCTGCTGGCGAGCTGCATCAGACGCAACTGTTGGATGTTATGCATCAGTGCGCATGGGCGTGATGATGCCCGTGTGATTCACTGGCATAAGCGCCTGCTTCCGGTTCAAACGGTAGTTGAGCGAACGTCACCTCCAGGCTGAACTGGCGCAACATGGCGTCCAGCACATGATCGTGATGGTAGCGCAACTCATCCGGCAGAATTTGCAGCGGAACGTGGCGATTGCCGAGGTGATAACAGGCTTTGGCGAGCAGGAAAGGATCGGCGCAGCGCACCACGGAAACCGACTCCGGCGCGGCGATCACTTCGATCACCTCGCTGCCATCTTCGGTGGTCAGCAGATCACCACTGCGTAACAGCAAACCGCGCGGAAGCATTAGCCCGGCTTCGCGACCGTCGTTCAGCGTCACTCTGGCACGGCTTTTTACTCGAATATCAATGGGTAGCGTGACGCTTGCGGTGACGCGGTGGGCGTGGTCAAGGCGTTGGGTCAGGTAGATCATCGTCACTCCTCAAAACAGGAAATAGCGTTGCGCCATCGGCAAAACGTCTGCCGGTTCGCTGGTGATAAGTTCGCCATCAATGCGCACCTCATAAGTCTGAGCATCGACGGTGATATTGGGTTGCAGGCCGTTGTGGATCATGTCGGCCTTTTTCACCGTCCGACAGCCTTTGACGACGGCGATGGCGCTTTGCAAATTGAGCTGCTGCGGGATGTTTTGCGCGTTAGCGGCCTGCGAAATAAAGGTCAGCCGAGTACGATGCCGCGCCGCGCCAAGTGCGCCGAACATCATGCGGTAATGCACCGGCTGCGGGGTGGGGATCGAGGCGTTGATATCGCCCATCGGCGCACAGGCGATCATCCCGCCCTTTACGATCGTCGCTGGTTTTACGCCAAAAAAGGCTGGGGACCACAGCACCAGATCGGCCAGTTTGCCAGGCTCAACGGAGCCAACTTCGTGGGCGATGCCGTGGGTTAGCGCCGGGTTGATGGTGTATTTGGCGACGTAGCGTTTAACGCGCTGGTTGTCGTTGTCGCCTGTTTCTTCCGCCAGCGGACCACGCTGAACCTTCATGCGGTGCGCCACCTGCCAGGTGCGCAGGATCACTTCGCCCACGCGCCCCATCGCCTGTGAATCGGACGAGGTCAGGGAAAACGCGCCAATGTCATGCAGCACATCTTCGGCAGCGATCGTTTCCCGGCGAATGCGTGATTCGGCAAAGGCCACGTCTTCGGCGATATCCGGATCGAGGTGGTGGCAAACCATCAGCATGTCGAGATGCTCGTCGATGGTGTTGACGGTATAGGGCAGCGTCGGGTTAGTGGAGGAGGGCAGAATATTCGGATGCGCGCAGGCGGTGATGATATCTGGCGCATGGCCGCCGCCCGCGCCTTCGGTGTGGAAAGTATGAATGGTGCGATCGCCAATCGCCGCCAGCGTATCTTCAACGAAACCGGACTCATTGAGCGTATCGCTGTGCAGCGCCACCTGGATATCCATCTCCTCTGCTACTTCCAGGGAACAGTTGATGGCGGCTGGCGTAGCGCCCCAATCTTCATGGATTTTCAGGCCAATGGCGCCCGCGGTGATTTGCTCGCGCAGGGCGTCAGGGTTTGAGCCGTTGCCTTTGCCGAGCAAACCGATGTTAACCGGCAAGGCGTCTGCCGCCTGCAGCATGCGCGCGATGTACCACGGACCCGGCGTGCAGGTGGTGGCGTTAGTTCCTGCTGCCGGGCCGGTACCGCCGCCGATCATCGTCGTTACGCCGGAAACCAGCGCCTCCTGTGCCTGCTGTGGGCAGATCCAGTGAATATGCGTATCCACGCCGCCCGCGGTGACGATCTTGCCTTCCCCGGCGATGACTTCAGTTCCCACGCCGATCGGGATCGTGACGTCGGGCTGAATATCGGGATTACCCGCTTTGCCGATGGCGAAGATCCTGGCGTCCTTGATGCCGATATCCGCTTTCACGATCCCCCAGTGATCGACGATCAGGGCGTTGGTTATCACCAGATCCACACACGCTTGCGCGCGCATTTGTCCCTGACCCATGCCGTCGCGGATCACTTTCCCGCCGCCGAATTTGACCTCTTCGCCGTAGGTGGTGAAGTCTTTTTCCACCTCAATCCACAGGTCGGTATCCGCCAGACGTACCTTATCGCCGGTGGTTGGGCCAAACATGTCGGCGTACGCCTGCCGTGAAATTTCACTCATCATTTGCCTCCAGTGCCCCCATCACTTCGCTGCGAAAACCCACGATCCTTTGTGCGCCAGCGACGCGCACCAGTTCGACTTCGCGTTTTTGTCCCGGCTCAAAACGTACCGCCGTGCCCGCAGGAATGTTTAGACGAAAGCCGCGTGCAGCCCGCCTGTCAAAGCGCAGCGCCGGGTTCACCTCGGAAAAGTGATAGTGCGATCCCACCTGGATGGGTCTGTCGCCATGGTTTTCCACCACGATCGTACAGGTTTCCCGCCCCTGATTGAGCGCGATATTGCCTTTGGCTATCTGATATTCACCTGGGATCATTGCCGCTCCTTAAACGATCGGGTTGTGGACGGTGACCAGCTTTGATCCGTCCGGAAACGTCGCTTCAACCTGAATATCTGGGATCATCTCCGGTACGCCTTCCATCACCTGATCGCGGCGCAGGACGTGACGCCCGTCTTCCATCAGCGAGGCCACGGTTTGACCATCGCGTGCCCCTTCCATGATGAAAGCGCTAATTAGCGCCACCGATTCCGGATAGTTCAGCTTCAGCCCGCGGGCCAGGCGACGTTCTGCCACCAGCGCGGCGGTAAACAGCAACAGCTTGTCTTTTTCTCTGGGGGTTAGTTCCATATGGGGTCTCTTAGGTTTGCCAGATTCGCGGTAGTACGGGCGGTTTGTGTGTCAAAAGCGGGCGCAGAAATTGCCAGATGTCACGCATAACGCGCTGAACAATCAGGTTGTCGTCGGCAAGAAAGCGGATCGTCAGCAGTGAGTCGTTAAGCGTTGCCCCGGCGTAATCGCCAAGCGGCGTCAGCCGCTCGCGCGTGCCTTCCAGCATGTTTTCAGTGGCCGGATAACACAGCAACGTGCCGACCCAGGGATGGTGCGCGACGCCGCTCAGCTCCCCCTTCTGCAACTGCAAGCGCTCTATCAGCAGCGGCTGCCCATCTCGCCACACTTCCAGACGGTTTTGCAGCGTGCCGTGGCTGAAGGACTCCTGCATAACCGGTCGCCCAAGGCACAGCAGATCCCAGGCCAGCAGTCGACTCTCCGACGCGATGTGAAAGACGGACTGGATAGTGGCGTTGGCGCCGGGAAAGAGGATCGTATCCTGGGGGAGCCACTCCAGCGTGGCGTGCGGGGCGAGCGTGAAATGTTGGCGCAGCAACGCCTGCGGCCCACCGCTGCGATAAAACTTTCCCGCGCCGGGCTGGGTGATTAACGCATGGCTGTTTTCGTTGAGAGTTACGCCAATGTGTAGTTCATCCCCGCCGACGATCCCCGCGGGTGGATGAAGCAAATAGAGGTGGCAGACGTCCTCTTCCGGGTAAAACGGGCGCTGAACCGTCAATGGACCATGATGACGCGCCGAGGCGAGCACCGTGTTGTGCCCAGTGCGGGTGAAATGCAGATCCAGTTCGGCCTGCCAGCCCCGTGTGAGTGTCTCGTGCGCAACCGTGTCCAGAGCGTTTCCCTTATCAGCATGAGGGTGTTTGCATACAAAAAAGTATGCCTCAGCGCATCGGGAAATCGATCATATGAGAAGCTTATGGATAAAGGGGCGACAATATGCCGCCCCAATGGGGTTTTACAGTAAAACGAGGGGCATCCAGACCAGACCGGTAATCACCAGCAGCACAAGGAAAATCAGGCCAAAAATAGCACCGAGTCGCCAGTAATCTACCGTCGGCAAATAGCCGCTGCCGTAGTAGATAGGGCTAGGACCGGTGGCATACGGGGTCAGAATGCTGCCGAGACCAATGGCTGCGCCGACCATCAGGCAGAAGACCGGAAGTGGAATTTCCGGCATCGCCAGCGCGGCGGCAATCATCATCGGTGCCAGGGCGGAGGTATACGCCGTGGCGCTGGCAAAGAAGTAGCGCAGCAGATAGAACACCACAATGAGCGCCACCATCACCATCATCGGCGAATAGCCGCTCAACCCGTTTGCCAGCAGCTTGCCGAACCAGGTAATAAAACCGGTGTTATTGAGCCCGGTCGCCAGCGTTATCAGCGAGGCCAGCCAGAAAAAGACGTTCCACGCGGCTTTATTACTGACGATGTCATCCCAGCTAATGATGCGCAGTACCAGCATCAACGCCACTACGCTGTATCCGACCATCGCGGCGTCAATGTAATCGCCGCCGAAAATCCACAGCACCAGTGCGCCGACCATCAGCACCAACATCTTTTTCTCGCGTGCGCAGAGCGGTCCCATTGCTTTTAGCTCTGTATCCGCCCAGCGCGGAACCTGATCACCGGATTTCAGCACCGGTGGATACAACACGTACGCCAGCCAGGGCACAATCAGCACCAGTAAAATACTCAGCGGCAGCATGCCTAAGAACCAGTCGCCCCAGCTCAGCGCCGTGTGGGACGCGCCTTTCATCAGGCCGATTAACAGCAGGTTCGGCGCCATCGCCGTTAAGAAAATGGCGCTGGTGACGCAGTCGGCGACAATGCCCATCCACATAATGTACGAGCCAATGGAGCGAGAACTGGCGCTATTGGGCTGCGAGTTATACAGCGGCGGCAGGTTGCGGATAATCGGGTAGATTATTCCGGCCCCGCGCGCGGAGTTGGATGGCGTGACGGGAGCGAGGATAAGTTCAGAGAACATCACCGCATAGCCGAGAAACAGCGTCCGGTGCCCCATCTTTTTCACCAGCATCAGCGCGATACGTCGACCGAGCCCGGTTTTCTCATAGCCGGTACCAAACATAAAGGCCGCGAAGATAAGCCAGATTACCGAGTTTGAAAAACCAGAGACCGCCCATGACAGCGATTTGGCGGTAAATTTAAAACCGTCCTGCGCGAGTTGCTCCGGGCTGAACAGCAGCCACGGTGAAAGGACGGCGATGATCGAAATGCCAATCATCGCCACCACCGCGCCCGGTACAGGTTCCAGAATAAGCCCCACAATCACACCGGTAAAAACGGCAAAATAGAGCCAGGTGTGGCTCTCAAGGCCGTTGGGGACGGGCAGTACAGCAATAATGGCGATGACCACCAGCGGAGCCAGGTATCGCCACCAACCAGCTAAAGGTGCCATTGTTATATCCCTACGAAAAGGGAGAGGCGCAGCGCCTCTCCGGGAGGGTTATTTGATGTAGTGCACGTGTTCGCAGATTTCATCGACGATAGGATCGCGACGTTCGGCGAACAGCTTTTTGTTTTCGGCGATCAGGTTATTGCCGTGGGTATCGATGGAAACGATCAGCGGGCCGAACTCTTTAACCCGACATACCCACAGGGATTCCGGCATGCCAAGTTCGGTCCAGTGTACCTCTTCGATCTCTTCAACCTGGGTTGCCGCCACGACCGCACAACCTGCCGGGAAGATTACGTGCAGCGCTTTAAACTGTTTGCAGCCTGCTTCCGTTAGCGGTCCCATGCCGCCCTTGCCGACCACCAGTTTGACGCCCGTCTGCTCGATAAAGTCTTTCTCAAACGCTTCCATACGCATGCTGGTGGTTGGGCCAACGGAGACCATCTCCCATTTTTCACCGTTCTTACGTACGATGGGCCCCGCGTGGAAAATGGCTTTGCCGTTCAGGTCATAAGGAATCGGGCGCTTCAGTTCGATCAGGCGGCGGTGACACACGTCACGGCAGGTCACCAGCGTACCGGTCAGGTAGATGACATCGCCAACGCGAATGTCGGCCAGATCTTCGGCTTTGATCGGGGTTGTGAGGATCTTTTTCATAACGCGCTCCGGGTGTGAGACAGGTTTTCGAAGGAGAGGTCAGCATGAACCAACAGAGTGCCGCGACGGTGTGCCCAGCACCCGGTAGAAACGGCAACGCCGATAGTCGACGGATGGCGTGCGGCGGATTCGATATGCACGCCCATCACCGAGCTATTCCCGGTCAACCCTTGCGGGCCAATGCCCAGACGGTTCAGCCCTTCTTCCAGACGCAGTTCCAGTTCGGCCGCTTTTGGATTCGGATGACGTGATCCGATAGGACGTAGCACCGCTTTACGAGAAAGGACGGCGGCGGTTTCCACAGAGGTGGCAATACCTACGCCCACCAGCACCGGCGGGCAAGCGTTGACTGCCAACGTGGAGATATTTTCGAAGACAAATTTCACCACGCCCTCGTAGCCTTCAGAAGGCATTAACACTTTCGAACGTCCCGGCAGCGTACAACCGCCGCCTGCCATGTAGACTTCGATTTCCGCGTCGTCGTTATCAGGGATGATGTCCCAGGTGACCCACGGCACACCGGTACCGGTATTTTTGCCGGTATTCACTTCGTCAAAAATCTCGACCGCGTTATGGCGCAGCGGCGCTTTTACCGTGGCGTCTTCAACGGCCTGTTTCAGGATGCTTTGCAGTTCGCCCAGCAGCGGAAAACGGGAGCCGACCTTCACAAAGAACATAATCTCGCCGGTGTCCTGACAGGCCGGACGGTTCAGGTCGATAGCTTTCTGCATGTTGTCAAACATGGTGTGGTAGATGATTTTACCCATCGGCGAAGTTTCGCCTTCACGCAGCTGTTTTAATTTATCTACGACGTCGTCAGGCATGCGGGTAGAAATCATGGCGGTAAAATCGGCGACAATGTTTGTCAGCGTAGTTATCGCATTTTGGTTATTTTGATTGCTCATCTTGTTAACTCCAGTTCTTTTATTTATCTGGAAATAAATTCTCCTCCACAAACTACCACTAAAAATGTGGGTTTATATTATTTGCCACTGTGAATATCCAATTAACAGATCGTGAATGATGTTCAGATAAGCAATAAAAATTGCGCAAAGGCAGGGTTTAATATGCATGAGGGAATTACACTGCGGTTAACAACTTTACGGATATACCGATCATGCTGAACACGTATCCCCTCGCGAAAGACCTGCAGGTCCTGGTTGAAATTGTTCATAGCGGCAGCTTCAGTGCCGCCGCCGCGGCGCTCGGACAAACGCCCGCGTTTGTGACGAAACGCATTCAGATCCTTGAGTCCACGCTGGGGACGACGCTGCTAAGCCGCTCCGCGCGCGGCGTGACACTCACGGAGAGTGGTCAACGTTGTTATGAACATGCGCAGGCTATTCTTGCGGGCTATCAGCATCTGGTCGATGACGTCACGCAACTCAAAACGCGCCCGGCAGGGATGATTCGTATCGGCTGTAGCTTTGGCTTTGGGCGCAGTTATATTGCACCGGCTATTACCGAACTGATGCATAGCTATCCTGAATTACAGGTGCATTTTGAACTTTATGATCGGCAAATTGATTTGGCGCAGGATAATATCGATTTGGATATTCGTATTAATGACGAGATTCCGGATTATTATATTGCGCATTTGTTAACGAAAAATAGAAGAATATTATGTGCAGCGCCGACGTATTTACAAAAATACGGTGAGCCGACAACGCTGCAGGAATTAAGTCGTCATGATTGCCTGGTCACTAAAGAACGCGATATGACGCACGGGGTGTGGGAGCTGGATAACGGCCAGGAGAAAAAGTCGGTCAAGGTGGCGGGACATCTCTCCTCTAACAGCGGCGAGATTGTGTTGCAGTGGGCGCTACAGGGAAAAGGGATTATGCTGCGTTCCGAATGGGACCTGCAGCCGTTTCTGGCAAGCGGTGAACTGGTGCGCGTGCTGCCGGACTATGCGCAAAGCGCCAATATCTGGGCGGTTTATCAGGAGCCGCTGTACCGCAGCGTGAAGCTTCGGGTGTGCGTGGAGTTTCTGGCGACGTGGTGCCAGCACCGATTAGGCAAACCGGTAGAGGGGTATCACATTCCCCACGCCGGATAAGACGCTGTGGCGTCGCTATCCGACATTAAAATCACTCTGGGTCTCTTTCGCGTTTTTTCTTCAGCTTGGTCCAGATCTTTGGCTCCTGACGACGCCACAGACGCTGAATGTTGTCATGGTGGCGTAACAGAATTAAGCACGACAGCATGGACACCGGGAAAGTGAACTGGGGATTGAACCACCAGACGTAAAAGGGGGCGATCAGCGCGCTGACGATAGCGCCTAATGATGAATAGCCGCTTAATAAGACGGTCAGCAGCCAGGTTCCGGCCATCACGCCGGTTAAATCCCAACCAATCGGCGCAATTGCGCCAAAGGCGGTGGCAACGCCTTTCCCACCTTTAAAGCCGAAGAAGACCGGCCAAATGTGACCCAGACAGGCGGCGATCGCGATCAATCCCAGCCAGAAGGGGCTAATGCCTAGCGCATAGGCACCCCAGACGGGTAACATACCTTTCAGGACGTCGAAAATCAGCACCGCGACGGCGGCTCCTTTGCCACCGATGCGCAATACGTTTGTCGCGCCCGGATTCCCAGAGCCGCTGTCACGCGGGTCCGGTAATCCAGCAAGGCGGCATACCAGAATAGCACTGGAAATTGAGCCACAGAGGTACGCGAAGATAATCATTCCAGGCGCGATTGCACTCATAAGCTGTTCCGTTTTGAAAATGTCGTGTAAAACGCTACTTCTGTGGATAATACGCATATTTCGCCGGAAGTGGTATCCGGGTTAGCCAAAAAGCAGGCAGGTCGTGATGGATATTGTATTTATAGAGCAACTTTCTGTAATCACCACTATTGGTGTTTACGACTGGGAACAAACGATCGAACAACAGTTGGTGTTCGATATCGAAATGGCGTGGGACAACCGTAAATCGGCTAAAAGCGATGATGTGGCTGATTGTCTGAGCTATGCTGATATTGCTCAAACGGTTGTTAATCATGTGGAAGGCGGGCGCTTTGCGCTGGTCGAACGTGTGGCGGAAGAGGTGGCGGATCTGCTGCTGAGCCGTTTTAATTCTCCATGGGTGCGGATCAAACTCAGTAAACCTGGCGCGGTAGCCCGTGCGGCGAACGTCGGGGTTATCATTGAGCGTGGCAATAATCTGAAAGAAAATAATTAACTTAATAATATCTAAATCAAACGGGTATAAAAGGGTCTTTATGTCGGCTCGTTTTCGCCGTGGTTTCTCTATCTAGAGGTTCATTAATGAGTGATATGCACTCGCTGCTGGTGGCGGCAATTTTGGGTGTGGTCGAAGGATTGACGGAGTTTTTACCCGTTTCCAGTACCGGCCATATGATTATTGTTGGCCACTTGCTGGGTTTTGAGGGTGACACCGCAAAAACATTTGAGGTGGTTATCCAGTTGGGCTCTATCCTGGCGGTCGTGGTGATGTTCTGGCGACGTCTGTTTGGCCTGATTGGCATTCACTTCGGTAAGGTCCCACATGAAGGCACTGGCAAAGGTCGGCTGACGCTGGGCCATATCCTGTTGGGGATGGTTCCTGCCGTCGTACTGGGACTGATTTTCCACGACATCATCAAATCGCTGTTTAACCCGATCAACGTGATGTATGCGCTGGTGGTAGGGGGCGTGCTGCTGATTGCCGCAGAATGTCTGAAGCCGAAAGAGCCGCGTGCGCCGGGTCTGGATGATATGACCTATCGCCAGGCGTTTATGATTGGCTGTTTCCAGTGTCTGGCGCTGTGGCCGGGTTTTTCTCGTTCCGGGGCGACGATTTCTGGCGGTATGCTGATGGGAGTAAGCCGTTACGCGGCCTCCGAATTCTCCTTCCTGCTGGCCGTGCCGATGATGATGGGCGCAACGGCGCTGGATCTCTACAAAAGCTGGACGTTCCTCAGCGCATCAGATATTCCGATGTTTGCAGTTGGTTTCGTGACGGCGTTTATCGTGGCGTTGGTGGCGATCAAAACCTTCCTGCAGCTGATTAAGCGCATCTCGTTTATTCCGTTTGCGATTTACCGCTTTATTGTGGCGGCAGCCGTTTACGTCGTGTTCTTCTGATTTTGCTAGCTTGCCGGATAGCGGCGTTAAAGCTTATCCGGCAATGCTCTGTCTACGCTTTTGGGCAACGTTGTTCTTTCCAGGCGGCCACCGCCGCGATCCGACGCCGGGTCAGTTCCTCGCGAATAGCCTGACCTTTGAATCCCGCCTCAACGACGTCTTTCGTTGGTACCGCCTGCGCAACCTGCCAGGCTTCACGCAACAGCCTGCCTTGCGGATAATCCGCCGCTTCAAAACCGGTCCGCCCACGCACGTCGGCCTCGCTGGTCAGGGCGATTTGCTCCACGCGCTGCGGTTTGCGCCAGGCATCGATGGAATCAAACAGCTTAACGATGGTTTTCGGCTGCAGGATCGGGAAGGTATGAATGAGGTCGTGAAACTCGGCTACCAGTTTGGCTAAATCACGGATGTCATTCGGCACGCGCAGGCGTTGGCACAGTTGCTCGACCAGCTTCACGCCAGCCGGACCGTGACCGTGGTGGCGTGGCCACAGTGCTTTTGGCGTCAATGCCTTGCCAAGATCGTGGCACAGCGTGGCGAAACGCACGTCGACCTCCGGACTTAACATGGCCGCCATCGACAGCGTCATCAGCGTGTGAATACCGGTATCAATTTCCGGGTGCCATTGCGCGGGCGCGGGAACGCCAAACAGGGCATCTACTTCCGGAAACAGGACGTGCAGTGCGCCGCAGTCGCGCAGGACCTGAAAAAATACCTGTGGGTTACGGGTGGTTAAAGCACCTTCTGTTTCTTTCCACACTCGCTCTGGCGTCAGGTGCTCCAGTTCCCCTGCGGCGTTCATATCGCGCATCAGCGTCATGGTTTCTTCAGCGATACGAAAACCGAGGTGCGCATAGCGGGCAGCAAAGCGCGCCACGCGCAGCACGCGCAATGGATCTTCGCTAAAGGCGGGGGACACATGGCGTAGCAGACGGTTTTCCAGATCGTCGCGTCCGTTATACGGATCGATAATCTCGCCGTCGTCATCGCGGGCCATTGCGTTGATGGTCAGATCGCGACGCTGAAGATCGGCCTCCAGCGTCACATCCGGCGCGGCGTAACAGGTGAATCCGGTATACCCCGAGCCTGATTTGCGTTCGGTACGCGCCAGCGCATACTCTTCCCGGGTTTGCGGATGCAGAAACACGGGAAAATCGCGGCCTACCTGCTGGTAGCCCGCGTCGAGCATCTCTTGCGGCGTGGCGCCGACAACAACCCAATCTTTATCTTTAATCGGTAGCCCTAATAACGCATCCCGAACAGCACCACCGACCAGATAAATCTTCACGCCACTTTCCTTTTGAAATTATGATCCCTTAATCATATGTCAGTGTGGCGGAGAAGGCGATTCAGTTCATCCAGCGATCTTTACGTTTACGGCTGGGGATCATGTGTGGCAGAACCAGGCCGAGCAGCAAACCAAGACCTAGCACGCCGCCGCCGTACATAAACCACTGCATGATGATGGTGCGCTGTTTGTCATCAAGCTGAAGGTTGGCTGCGCTGACCTTCTTTTGCGCCACGATAAGCTCGTTCCTCAGCTTCTGGTTTTCTTGTTTCAGCCCGTCGATTACGCTGTCGCTTTGCGACACTTTTTGCTGCATATCGGCGGTGCGCTGATTCCACGTGGTGTCGATATTATTGAGCTTATCGGTCAAGGTCTTGACCTGGTTTTCCAGATCGGGAACGCGGGTACGCAGGCTCGGCGTACTGTTCAGCTCTTTCAGTGGGATCCAGGCGGTACGTCCGGTGCTGTCTTTCACCTGGGCGTAGTTGGTGTTGGCATCGGTCTGTAATAGCGTGACTTCCTCGCCGGCGTTAACCGTACCCACGAGGCGATAATTATCTCCCGGACCGCTGCGGACCCAGGTGTTCAGTTCGTCAGAAACATAGCGCTTTTCTTCGGCATGAGAGACTGCAGTGGCGCTAAGTGCGAGTAAAGTTAATCCAATCAGGCGTAATTTTGGCATCAGGCTGTCGTTATTGTCATAGAAAGTGGAACGATAGTAGTGGCATCAGTGTCTCTACGCAAAGCATTCGACATCAATCGGAATCATCTGTGTCCTTTTTGCCACCACTCGAAACTTTTACGCCCGTCAAATTGCTCGTTGCATGGCAATTTGGCGCAAAATACTATCTACTGACAATAAAGAACGAGCTTAGTTCGCAGTCAGTTTTCTCAACTGTGACATAACCCATAAGTACAAGACCATGGCCCAGGAAATCGAATTAAAATTTATCGTCAATAGTGACGCCGTAGATGCGCTACGTGAACGTCTGAATACGCTGGGGGGAGAGCATCATGCGCCCAGCCAGTTGCTGAATATCTACTACGAAACGCCCGATGCGTGGCTGCGTGGTCACGATATGGGGCTGCGTATTCGCGGTGAGAACGGTCATTACGAAATGACCATGAAAATTGCCGGACGAGTGACGGGTGGCCTGCATCAGCGGCCGGAGTTTAACGTTGCGCTGAACGCGCCAGAGTTGGATCTCTCCCTGTTTCCAACGGAAGTCTGGCCTGATGGCGAACTGCCCGCTGAACTTGCCTCTCAGGTACAGCCGCTCTTCAGCACCGATTTTTACCGTGAGAAATGGCACCTTGATATCGACGGTAGCCGCATTGAAATGGCCCTCGATCTCGGGGAAGTGAAAGCGGGCGAGTTGGCTGAACCTATCTGTGAGCTTGAACTGGAGCTGTTAAGCGGCGATACCCGAGCAGTATTGAAGCTGGCAAACCAGCTGGTATCGCAAACCGGTTTACGCCAGGGCAGCCTGAGTAAAGCGGCGCGCGGCTATCATCTGGCTCAGGGGAATGCACCGCGTGAACTCAAACCGACGCGCATTTTGAAGGTTCCGGCAAAAGCGAGTATTGAGCAAGGGTTGGAAGCGGCGCTGGAGCTGGCATTATCACAGTGGCAGTACCATGAAGAGCTGTGGGTGCGCGGCGTCAAAGGGGCGAAAGCCGAGGTGCTGGCTGCGATGGGCCTGGTGCGTCACATTCTGATGCTGTTTGGCGGTAATGTGCCGAGAAAAGCGAGTGCTCACTTACGTGATTTGCTGACCCAGTCGGAAGCGATCATTGCGTCTGACGTTTCTGCCGTTTCCGCGGTTTACAGCACGCAAACGGCGATGGCCAAGCTGGCGCTGACCGAATGGCTGGTGACCAAAGGGTGGCAGCCGTTCCTTGATGCGAAGGCGCAGGGTAAAATAGCCGACTCCTTTAAGCGTTTCTCGGATACCCATCTCTCGCGCCATGCTGCTGAACTGAAAACAGCTTTTGCTCAGCCGCTGGGCGATCAGTACGCCGATCAACTTCCGCGCCTGACGCGCAATATTGATAGCATGCTGATGCTGGCGGGATACTACGACGAAAAGGTCGCATCGGAATGGATCGCCACCTGGCAGGGTTTACGTCACGCCATTGCGGCCAACCAATACATTGAAATTGAACACTTCCGCAACGAGGCGATTGCTTTGGAACCGTTCTGGCTGCACAGCGGAAAACGATAATCAGGGTGAGGCCGGGATGCCTGATGGCGCTGCGCCTATCAGGCTTACGCGATGGGCGGAAGCGTCATGCAGACTGGATAAGGCAACATGCCGCTGCCCGGTACTATTCAAAGGATAATCCATAAATGAAGCAGCTCTCTTCACCGTTACAGCAGTACTGGCCGACCGTTGTTGAGCGGCTGCCAGCAGCAATATCTGAGTCCTCGCTTAGCATTCAGGCGAAGTCAGTGCTTACATTCAGTGATTTTTTTCGCGACAGCATTATTGCCCATCCCGAATGGCTGGTCGAACTGGAAAGCACGCCACCCGAGGCGGATGAATGGCAACACTATGCTGATTGGTTACAGCAAGCATTGGTCGACGTTAGCGATGAAAACACGTTGATGCGTGAGCTGCGCCTGTTTCGCCGTCGCATCATGGTGCGTATCGCCTGGGCGCAGACGCTGTCGCTGGTGACGGAAGAGAGTATCTTGCAGCAGCTAAGCCATTTGGCTGAAACGCTGATCGTCGCCGCGCGTGACTGGTTATACACCGCCTGCTGTCGTGAATGGGGTACGCCCTGTAATCCACAAGGTGTTGCGCAACCGCTGCTGATTTTAGGCATGGGGAAACTGGGCGGCGGCGAACTCAATTTTTCCTCTGATATCGATCTGATTTTTGCCTGGCCGGAGCACGGCAGTACGCAGGGCGGACGTCGCGAGCTGGATAACGCGCAGTTCTTTACCCGTATGGGCCAGCGGCTTATCAAAGTGCTGGATCAGCCCACAATGGATGGATTTGTCTATCGGGTGGATATGCGTTTACGCCCGTTTGGCGACAGCGGCCCGCTGGTGCTGAGCTTCTCCGCGCTGGAGGATTATTACCAGGAACAAGGGCGCGACTGGGAACGCTATGCGATGGTCAAGGCCCGCATTATGGGCGATTGCGACGGTACTTACGTCAGTGAGCTTCGCGCTATGCTGCGGCCTTTTGTTTTCCGCCGCTATATTGATTTCAGCGTGATCCAGTCTCTGCGTAACATGAAAGGAATGATTGCCCGCGAAGTGCGCCGCCGTGGCCTGAAAGACAACATTAAGTTGGGCGCGGGCGGTATTCGTGAAATCGAATTTATCGTGCAGGTATTCCAGCTTATTCGCGGTGGGCGCGAGCCGTCATTGCAATCCCGCTCGCTGTTACCCACGCTCAGCGCCATCAATGCGTTGCACCTGCTGTCAGATACCGACGCGGAACAACTGCACGCAGCCTATCTCTATTTACGTCGTCTGGAGAACCTGCTGCAAAGTATCAATGATGAGCAGACCCAGACGTTGCCAGGCGATGAACTGAACCGCGCGCGGCTGGCGTGGGGGATGAACGTCGATGACTGGCAGCAGCTAACCGATGTGCTGGCCAGTCATATGGACAACGTGCGCCGGGTGTTTAACGAGTTGATTGGCGATGACGAAGCAGAAACCCAGGAAGAGTCGCTCTCAGAACAGTGGCGTGAACTGTGGCAGGACGCATTACAGGAAGATGACACCACGCCGGTGCTGACGCATCTGGCGGATGACGATCGCCGGCGCGTGCTGTCTCTGATTGCCGATTTTCGCAAAGAGCTGGATAAACGCACCATTGGCCCACGCGGACGCCAGGTGCTGGATCACTTAATGCCACATCTGCTGAGCGATGTCTGTTCGCGTGACGACGCCTCAGTACCGCTGTCGCGCATCACACCGCTGCTGGTAGGCATTGTGACCCGTACGACCTATCTGGAGCTGCTGAGCGAATTCCCCGGAGCGCTTAAGCATCTGATTTCGTTATGTGCTGCCTCGCCGATGATCGCCAGCCAGCTGGCGCGGTATCCGCTGTTGCTCGATGAACTGCTGGATCCAAACACCCTGTATCAACCCACCGCGACGGATGCCTACCGTGATGAACTGCGCCAGTATTTGCTGCGCGTACCGGAAGATGACGAAGAGCAGCAGTTGGAAGCGCTGCGTCAGTTTAAGCAAACGCAATTGCTGCGCATTGCCGCGGCAGATATCGCTGGTACGCTGCCGGTGATGAAGGTGAGCGACCACTTAACCTGGCTGGCGGAAGCTATTATTGATGCGGTAGTCCAGCAGGCGTGGATGCAGATGGTCGCTCGCTACGGGCAACCCACTCATCTTGACGGGCGCGAGGGGCGCGGTTTTGCCGTCGTCGGGTATGGCAAACTGGGCGGCTGGGAGCTGGGCTACAGTTCGGATCTTGATTTGATCTTCCTGCATGACTGTCCTATGGACGTGATGACGGATGGTGAGCGTGAGATTGACGGGCGACAGTTCTATTTGCGTCTGTCGCAGCGCATTATGCACCTTTTCAGCACCCGCACCTCATCCGGTATTTTGTATGAAGTGGATGCGCGGTTGCGTCCGTCCGGCGCGGCGGGAATGCTGGTGACATCAACCGAGGCTTTCGCTGATTACCAGCGCAACGAAGCTTGGACGTGGGAGCATCAAGCGCTGGTGCGCGCTCGAGTGGTGTACGGCGACCCACGGTTGACCTCTCAGTTTGATGCGATTCGTCGCGATATCATGACCCTCGTCCGCGATGCGAAAACCTTGCAGACCGATGTGCGCGAAATGCGTGAGAAAATGCGGGCCCATTTGGGCAATAAGCATCGCGATCGTTTTGATATCAAAGCGGATGAAGGCGGCATCACCGACATTGAGTTTATTACGCAATACCTGGTGCTGCGCTATGCGCATGAAAAACCGAAGCTGACGCGCTGGTCGGATAACGTGCGCATTCTGGAGTTACTGGCGCAAAACGACATTATGGATGAGCAGGAAGCGCTGGCGCTTACCCGTGCTTATACGACGCTGCGCGATGAACTTCATCATCTTGCATTGCAGGAACTTCCGGGCCATGTGGCGCCGGAGCTCTTCGACGCTGAACGTACGCTGGTGCGTGACAGCTGGCAGAAGTGGCTGGTTGCCGAGTGAAGTGTGCTATTATCGCGCGCAAATTTTAAGACCCTCAGAGAATCTCTCAGGAGACAGGAATGAAAGTAACGCTGCCAGAGTTTGAACGTGCAGGAGTCATGGTTGTCGGTGATGTGATGCTAGATCGCTACTGGTACGGTCCTACCAGCCGTATTTCACCTGAAGCGCCGGTTCCGGTGGTGAAGGTTGATACCATTGAAGAACGTCCCGGTGGCGCAGCAAACGTGGCGATGAACATTGCCTCTCTGGGAGCGAATTCGCGTCTGGTTGGCCTGACTGGGATTGACGACGCGGCGCGTGCGCTGAGCAAAACGCTGGCGGATGTGAACGTAAAATGTGACTTCGTTTCTGTGCCAACTCATCCGACGATCACCAAACTGCGCGTGCTTTCCCGCAACCAGCAACTGATTCGCCTGGATTTCGAAGAAGGTTTTGAAGGCGTGGATCCGCAGCCACTGCATGAGCGTATTAACCAGGCTCTGGGCTCCATTGGCGCTTTGGTGCTCTCCGATTACGCCAAAGGCGCGCTGGCAAGCGTGCAGCAGATGATTGCTCTGGCGCGTAAGGCTGGGGTGCCGGTGCTTATCGATCCGAAAGGGACCGATTTTGAACGCTATCGTGGCGCAACGCTGCTGACGCCGAATTTGTCTGAATTTGAAGCGGTGGTCGGTAAGTGCAAAAGCGAAGATGAACTGGTTGAGCGCGGCATGAAAGTGATTGCAGATTTCGACCTTTCCGCGCTGCTGATCACGCGTTCCGAACAGGGTATGACACTGCTGCAACCGGGCAAATCGCCACTGCATATGCCGACGCAGGCGCAGGAAGTGTATGACGTGACGGGGGCGGGCGATACGGTGATCGGCGTGCTGGCAGCGACGCTGGCGGCGGGGAACACTCTGGAAGAGGCGTGCTATTTTGCTAATGCCGCAGCGGGTGTTGTCGTCGGTAAACTGGGGACTTCCACCGTTTCCCCGATTGAACTGGAAAACGCCGTGCGCGGTCGGGCCGACACTGGCTTTGGCGTGATGAGCGAGTCTGAGCTGAAACAGGCCGTAGCCAGCGCCCGCAAGCGCGGTGAGAAAGTGGTGATGACCAACGGCGTGTTCGACATCCTGCATGCGGGCCACGTTTCCTATCTGGCGAATGCGCGCAAGCTGGGCGATCGTCTGATCGTGGCGGTAAACAGCGATGCTTCGACCAAACGTCTGAAAGGCGAAACGCGTCCGGTCAACCCGCTGGAACAGCGCATGATCGTGCTGGGCGCGCTGGAAGCCGTCGACTGGGTGGTCTCTTTTGAAGAAGACACACCACAGCGTCTGATTGCCGGCATCCTGCCGGATCTGCTGGTAAAAGGCGGCGACTATAAGCCGGAAGATATTGCGGGCAGCAAAGAAGTGTGGGCGAACGGCGGAGAAGTGCTGGTGCTGAACTTTGAAGATGGCTGCTCAACGACCAATATCATCAAGAAGATCCAAAAAGACAGCGATAAATAACAAATGCTGGAAACGTATCGAACTTTTGGATTCGATACGTTTCTTGCTATTGATGCTGCTGTTTTCTTTAACCCAGAGTAAAGGAATAAGGGGAGAGGGGATTTCTCCTCCCGATTTACTTTTACATGACGTTACAATAAGCGTGCGTCACGCTGACCTTAAATCCGACCCCTCTTAGATTTCGTGGGAAACTGTGAACCAGCGCAGTGCGTTTGCGCACAATATGTACAGAATAACTTCGCATCCAGGGAAATACTGAAATTAGAAAAAGCATATGGCCTTAACAGATATTCAATAACTGGAGGGTATGCTCATGAACAGCAATATGTATTCAATGAACAATTTCGATTTCCTGGCCCGTAGTTTTGCCAGGATGCAAGCTGAGGGCCATCCCGTAGATATCCAGGCGATAACTGGGAATATGGATGAAGAACATCGTAGCTGGTTTTGCAAACGCTATGCGCTGTACTGCCAGCAGGCGACGGAGGCCAGGAAGCTAGAACTGGAACACTAACAGAAAAAACGGGCCTTGCGGCCCGTTGTCGTTTTTACTCTTGCGGATCGACTGACGGGATCGCGGGAGCAGGTTTAACTTCTGCCGTTTTTTCACGCGATTCCAGCTCAGTCAGACGTTGCTCAAGCAGCGCCAGCTTTTCACGGGTACGCAGCAAAACCTGAGTCTGTACATCAAACTCTTCACGGCTTACCAGATCCAGACGGGTCAGCTGTGACTGCAGCGTTTGACGAATTTTCTTCTCGACGTCTTCGCCAAACTCGCGGATCCCTTTCGGCATCGACTCGTGAACCTGACGAGCAATCTGCTCAATTTTTTTCGGGTCAATCATTGTGGTTTCCCTGAACTGGTACGTGTTGTTGCCTATTGTAGTGCGAACTGGCACAGGCATAAACCAGAATTGTGTGAAGCTAAGACGAGCAAAGGCGTTGATGAAGGTAATCAATAGCGTTATAGTTAACCCGCTTATTCTCAGGGCGGGGCGAAATTCCCCACCGGCGGTAAATCAACTCAGGTTGAAAGCCCGCGAGCGCTTTGGGTGCAAACTCAAAGGTCAGCAGATCCGGTGTAATTCCGGGGCCGACGGTTAGAGTCCGGATGGGAGAGAGTAACGATCCAGTCGGGCATGGACCCGCTCACGTTATTTTTTTGCCGCTTAGACGGTACTCCTAAGACTGCCCTGATTCTGGTAACCATAATTTTAGTGAGGTTTTTTTACCATGAATCAGACGCTACTTTCCTCTTTTGGTACGCCTTTCGAACGTGTTGAACTTGCGCTGTCTGCGCTGCGTGAAGGACGCGGTGTGATGGTGCTTGACGACGAAGATCGTGAAAACGAAGGCGATATGATTTTCCCGGCAGAAACCATGACTGTTGAACAGATGGCTCTGACCATTCGTCACGGCAGCGGTATTGTATGCCTGTGCATCACTGAAGACCGACGCAAACAGCTCGATCTGCCAATGATGGTGGAAAATAACACCAGCGCTTACGGTACCGGTTTTACCGTCACCATTGAAGCCGCAGAAGGCGTGACCACCGGCGTTTCCGCTGCGGACCGTGTTACTACGGTACGTGCGGCAATTCAGGATGGCGCTAAACCTTCCGATCTTAACCGTCCGGGGCACGTTTTCCCGCTGCGTGCTCAGGCAGGTGGCGTGTTGACCCGCGGTGGTCACACTGAAGCAACCATCGACCTGATGACGCTGGCAGGGTTTAAACCGGCAGGCGTGCTGTGCGAACTGACCAATGACGATGGCACCATGGCGCGTGCGCCAGAATGTATCGAATTTGCCGGCAAGCATAATATGGCGGTAGTTACTATCGAAGACCTGGTGGCTTACCGTCAGGCGCATGAGCGCAAAGCCAGCTAATCGCAAATTACCACGTTAGTCGCGGTAAGCATAAAAAACCGAAGCCATCTTCCAGGCTTCGGTTTTTTTGTTTCTTGCCCCGATTATTTGGTTCTCACCCGCTTTAATGCCCATGCGCCGCTCATAATGACGAGCAACAGTAAGCACAAACTAAAGGCCAACAAACAGGCCTGCGCCATGTTCATAAAATGCCAAGGCGGGATCAGATACCAGCCTTCTGACTGCTGGTACAGATCGACAAACCACTTTTGCGTACTGCTGAGCGCCACGCCGTCGGGAACGATGGGAGCGTCATAGCCGCAATCTCCTGTGGGTTTAAACCACTCCGGTGCCCAGTTGGCCAGAGGTAAATTGAAAGGGAATGTCGGATCGGTGGAACATCCCTGTACGCCAAACAGCGAATCCGGGTCCGGGTTATGTACAGCATAATGAATGCCGTTAAGTTTGATGGAGAACTTAATGCCCATGATGCTGCCGTAAAATGCCGCGATACAACCGATGAGCTTCAGTACAACATTTTTGGGGTTGATTGCCGCAATCAATCCGCCAAAAACCATCACCAGCATGGCAAAGCGAATGTAGACACATTGCTCGCAGGGGGCCATGTAGAGATAGATTTGGAAGAACGAGTGCGCCAGAATAATCAATCCACCCATTGCGCAAGCCATCAACAGCCACAGAAAGCGCTGTTCCTGCCATCTCACCAGGGTATCAACCGGTGTATTGCGTAAGTCTCGCCACGATCCTTTTATGAAAGCCATAGCCGGGTCCCTGTTTATTTTTTCGCGAGCTCTCTGACAAGCTCAGCCATGGAATCAATAGATTTGATATTTTTGGTGTAGATCAGGTATTTACCATTGACGACGTAAGCCGGAACGCCCTGGATTTTGGCGACATCATATGCTGCTTTCCATTTCTCCAGCGTTTGCTGGACGGCTGGATCCTTCAATGCCGCGTCAAAATCAGCCTGGCTCATGCCCGCTGCATCCAACCCTGTTTTGATGAATGAGGCGGGATCTTTACCCTCTGACCAGCGCTCTTTCTTATCGTGGTAGGCGGCGTAATAAGCGAACTTGGCTTTTTTAAACTGTGATTTGGCGTCAAACAATGAAATACCTGCAGCCATGTCCCTGGCAATCATTACGGCAAAGATTTCACTGGCCTGCTTACCGTATTCCCCTTTGGTTTCCAGATGAAACGGAGTGAAAGTAACGACATCGGCGACTTTGTCTGACACGGGCCCTGTCACGGCTTTATCATATTTGTAGCAAAATGGGCAGGCGTAACTGAATACTTTGATCAACGTCTTATCGGCATTGGGAACTGGTTTTGCCAGAACCATATAATCAGTGCCTTCAGTAAACGCTGATGCTGCAAACGGTGAGGCAAGCGCGGCGGTTAATACCACACTTTTAAATAATGAAGTGATCCATTTAGATGACATAATTAATCCTTAATCTAATGTAATTATTTAAACATTTGGCGTGGATGAACCAGCAATGCACGGTAGTGAGTTTGATTTGGCTTATCTGACAGGACATTAATTTCGACTTTGACTTCTTTTGTTTTGTAGTCAATTTCGTTGATTTTGCCGATGGTTGGCTGTCCAACGTCAAATAAATTAATCGAACCACCAAAGCCAAACATGGTGTCGCGATCTTTTTGATATTCGATAACCGAGGTGATAGGGCTATAAAAATCATAACCGCGCTCTTTTCCGTACTCCCAAATTTGCTGGACGGTCCCTTTTTTCTCGTCAATTTTATATTCGACGAAACGGGAGTATTTCATCGTTGGTAAAGCCGGTTGTTCGAGTCCGCGGCCATCGCCGTTGTCAAAAATGGTAAGCGTTCCTTTGCTGGAGAGCCATGCGGTGTGTTGAGTGTAGGTAAAATCGAAATCGGTATTCTCGCACTTGCCATTTTCATCACATTTCAGTGCGTTGCCTTTATCATCAACCGGTTTTAACAGCTTGCTTGCCAGCGCCTTATTCCAGCCTTTAGACGGTGCAAGGATCCACTTAACCTGTTTATCGCGACCGATTTTGACAACCCCTTGATGGCGGGAAGAGATAATGATGGCGTCGTCTTTGGCGTCAAAGGCGATGGAGTTAACGTGCGCCCAGTTACGACCCGCACCCACGCCGAGGGCATCACCGTAGGGGGTATCTGGCTCCAGTTTTGCCTGCTGGCCGGCATGAGCGAGGTCCACGTTGACGCATACCGCGCCCGCATCCAACGCACCCAGCAGTGCATCACGCATCGGATCGAGAATTTTTGTCAGATCCCACACGTCAACAACACGACCGGATTTGTCGACTTCAATAATCTGGTCGCGGATAGTTTGTACGTGAATGCCATCTTCCTTACGATAATCACGTTTACCCACGCGAAGCAGTACGGTGCCGTTCACCGTTTCGACGGACTCATGCGATGCGTCGAGGAATCCGCGCGGCAGCTTATGGTCGGCCAGAATCTGGCCCATCATATCGAACTCATACCAGTGCTGGCCCTGTACGGCGGTGAAGGTGCCGCGCGGTGTCTCCCGTATCCCCATCAGGTAACCGCGCTTGTTGATATCCATGTCATGACCGTCATAGAAAGTGTCCTGATCCAGCCACCAACGATATTCGCCTTCCGTATCAACGACAAAGGTAAAGGGTGCGATATCAAAGGGTAATGCGCCACCGGCCGGACCAGCATCCAGGATACCGGCATTTTTATCTTTTTCACCATGCCAGTGGAATTCTGCGCCCTGCGCGGTAAAGGTGTGGGTATTCACCAGATAGAGACGGTCTTCAAAGCCAGGTGCGACCTTAATAACGTTTGTTTGCTGTAAATCGGAAATAGAACGGTTATCCATGTAGTGATTAACGATGGCAGATGTTTGCACCACGTAATCTTCCTTGATGGCCTTGCCATTTTCTTTATATTCAACAGTGACCTTATTAGCGAACTTTTGATAAAGGCCAAAAATAGGAACCCCATCGTAGGTGGCGAGGGATTCTTTGCCGACGGTATAGGTAATTGGGACTCCTTTTTCACCTTTACCATGAACGGTAACTTTAACATCCGAAATAACATGACTATCTAATTCAACCAGTGCGGTAAGAGGGGCGTTTCCGTATGGGTCAACGACTATCGCACCCAATTTTCCTGCAGGCTGGGCTGGTTGGAAACCCGCGGCAAATGAATTACCTGCGACAAAGCCAAACGTCAGTGCAAGCGTTCCGGCTAGAAGTGTTTTTCGGTACTGTGTAAACATGGATATATCTCCTTATATTATCTTTAGATATAACAGTGCTGAATATATTATGTTTTTACGATGTGAATATAATAAAAAATGGTGTTGCCGATGCTACTTTTATGGTGAATATATTAATATTGATGTGGTGTATTATTTTGCAGGCGCTAATTTTTATTATTTTTTGGATGGTATGAGTGCGTTATTTTAAGGGCATTATTTATTATTGCGCAGTGTGATCTTGTCGACATTGTTTTATTTTTTATAACGGTGTCAACTATTTGCATAGCTGCTGGTTTATATGATCGAAATCATATATTTGTTTCTGGAATATGCCACTATAGGAGTATGTAAGAATAAGGTTGTGTAAAATTTTAACGTTAAATGTTTAATGATGTTAAATTTTAAGGGTAAAAGAATGTTTATCGCCTGGTACTGGATTGTATTAATTGCACTCGTTGCAGTTGGTTATTATTGCCATATGAAGCGTTATTGTCGGGCATTTCGGCAAGACCGGGATGCATTACTCGAGGCGCGAAACAAACTCTTTCGTCGTTCTGGCGAAGATAACAGCGCGGTTAAGGAACAGGAATAGTCCTTCACGTTCTGCTATGGATGAGCGGATGCTGTAAATTAGCAGGGTGGCATCCGCCCTCTGAATTAGCCGATCCCCATGGACTGGAGGATGACAAGACTTAACCCCATCACCGACATTCCACAAAGTACCCCATAGCTGGGATTATTATTCGGGTCGATCTCTTTTGCCAACGGCATTAGCTCATCGACGGACAGCGCTACCATAATTCCTGCGACTGCTGCCATTATTGCCGCCATCACTACCGGCGAGATCAGGCTCCCCAGAATTAACCACGCCAGTACGCCACCCAGGATTTCCGCCATGCCCGAGATCCCGGCCCAGAATATCGCCGTACGTTTGGAGCCCGTGGCTGCATAGACTGGACCCGCAACGGCTAATCCTTCAGGAATATTGTGTAATGCGACGGCAAGGGCAATACCAAAGCCCAGCTCGAGGTTGCTGCTGGCGGTAACAAACGTCGCTATCCCTTCCGGGAAGTTGTGCAGGCTAATGCCGAGCGTTAATAAAATCGCGGTACGTTTAATGGAGCCGGGCAGTGGCCGCGTGGTTTTCTGTACCAGATCCTGAGGGTGCGCGTGCGGCAATAGGCGGTCCAGGCCAAAGTATCCCAGTAAGCCAACGATAAACATTCCGTAGCCCAATACCGGCGACATGCCTTCAGCAGCCAGTGCGGCTGGGAGCATCTCCATCAGTGAGATCAGTAACATAATCCCTGCGGCGAAGCCTAACGAAAAGGCGAGCACGCGGTTGGAGGGTTTTTGCCCTAACACGCCGAGAAATGCGCCGATAAACGTGGCGGCGCCTGCCAGTAAAGTCAGAAGTAAAGGTACTGACATCGACAAATAAAACTCCTTATCAATCTGCTGTCCGGGTCGGATCGTCAAAATAACTGATGATCTTCATCATGGTTATCTGAGTTCTTCATCAGCCGAATAAGCGTATTGTGGTGGTATCAAAATGACTCCCTCAGTAAGGATATCATCATGTCTTCAACTCGTATGCCAGCATTGTTTTTGGGTCACGGTAGCCCGATGAATGTTCTGGAAGATAACGTTTATACCCGCGCCTGGCAGCAACTGGGGGAAACGTTGCCGCGCCCGAAAGCCATTGTGGTGGTCTCGGCGCATTGGTTCACTCGTGGCACGGGCGTGACGGCGATGGAAGCGCCTAAAACGATCCACGATTTTGGCGGTTTTCCGCAGGCGCTGTATGACACCCATTACCCGGCTCCTGGATCACCGGAACTGGCGCAGCATCTGGTTGACTTGCTGGCCCCGGTGCCCGTTACCTTAGACAAAGAGGCGTGGGGTTTTGACCACGGTTCATGGGGCGTGCTGATCAAGATGTACCCGCATGCGGATATTCCGATGGTGCAACTGAGCATTGACAGTACTAAACCTGCGGCCTGGCATTTTGAAATTGGCCGCAAGCTGGCGGCACTGCGTGATGAGGGCATTATGCTGGTAGCCAGCGGCAACGTGGTACATAACCTGCGCACTGCGCGTTGGCATGGTGAGAACACGCCATATCCGTGGGCGACCTCATTCAACGAATATGTTAAAGCAAACCTGACATGGCAGGGACCGGTTGAACAGCACCCGCTGGTGAACTATCTCGATCATGAAGGGGGATCGTTATCGAACCCGACACCGGATCACTATCTGCCGCTGCTGTACGTATTAGGTGCCTGGGACGGCAAAGAGCCGGTGACTATTCCTGTTGACGGGATTGAGATGGGAAGTTTGAGTATGTTGTCGGTGCAGGTCGGATGATAAATGCCCGATGGCGCTGCGCTTATCGAGCCTACAGTTCATGCTGTAGGCCGGGTAAGACGCAGCCACCACCCGGCACTCTCAGTCATTCGACAAAAATATGCGGATAGAAACGCGAGAGATCCTGCGTGATCAACGCGCGGTCTTCGCGAATGCCAATGCCAGCTGGTTGATCGTTGATTAGCCAGCTGCCGATCAACATATAGCTGTCGCCAAACTTCGGTAGCTGATGGAATTGCTGCACGATCATACCTTCTTCGCCGTACGGCCCTTCCACTGCTTCGATCGTTTTACCGTTTTCGATAATTGAAACGTTCGCGCCTTCACGTGAGAAGATCGGCTTTACGACGAATTTATCCATCTGAGGATAGTCATCTTCGGCGAAATACGCAGGCAGCAGATTCGGATGATCCGGGAACATTTCCCACAACAGCGGTAATAACGCTTTGTTGGAGATGATGCTCTTCCAGGCTGGTTCGAGCCAGCGAACGCCAGCGTCTTCCAGCTTAGTGGAGAACATTTCGCGCAGCATGAATTCCCACGGATAGAGCTTGAACAGGTTAGCAATGACCTGATCCTGCATATCCGTGAACTGACCTTTTTCACCAAGACCAATATCTTCGACATAGAGGAATTCAGTGGCGATTTCAGCTTCGGCAGCGCAATCCTGCAGATACTGGATCGTTCCGCGATCTTCCACCGTATCGCGACAACAGGTCAGATGTAGCAACTGAAAACCATACTGCTCACGCAGCTCGGCGAAACGCTCGATCAGCTTTTCCTGCAGACTGTTGAATTGATCGCTGCCTTCCGGCAGGTTGCCTGCATTGAGTTGGTCTTCCAGCCAGATCCACTGGAAAAACGCAGCTTCGTACAGAGAGGTTGGCGTATCGGCGTTGTTTTCTAACAGCTTAGGCTCGCCCGTGCCGTCCCACGCCAGATCGAGACGCGAATAGAGCGACGGCTGCTGTGTCAGCCAGGACTGGCGGACAAAGCCCCAGGTATGCTTCGGAATGCGAAACTTGGTCATCAGCTCATCGCTGGCGATGACCCTTTCCACCACTTTGAGACACATTTGATGCAGCTCTGCGGTGACCTCTTCCAGCTTTTCGACCTGAGCAAGCGTGAGCTTATAATACGCATCCTCACACCAGTACGGCTCGCCGTACATAGTGTGAAAGTTGAAACCGTATTCGGTGGCTTTATCGCGCCAGTCCGGGCGCTCAACAATACTGACTCTTTCCATGACGATCAGCCGCCCATTGAACGAGTGGTAGTACCGCTTGCGCTACGCTGCATGGTGCTCTGTTTAGCCACAGATTCGCCAAATCCACCGCGGGTTACGGTAGAGGTGGTAGCCGGTTTCGGCGCCATGGCGGTTTTCGGTACGGTCATGGTGCGACCTGGCGTTGCGGCGCCGTAGTTTTTACCGCCGGCATCCGTATATTTGCCGTATGCCGGGCTGGCCGGATTTTTCGAGCTGAACAGCGGCTGCTGAGCGCCCATACCGCCACCCATCATGCGGCCCATCATATAGCCTGCCATCAGCGGCATCCAGAAGCTGCCGCTGCTTTGATTCTGCGCCTGAGCCTGACCTTCACCGGTCGGCGCCATGCCCGCTTGTGCAGGTGCCTGTTGGCACTGGCCTTCGCCGAATTCAGCGATACAGTCTTCGCGAGTGGCGTATTTTGGCGCGGTGCGTTCAGCTTCTTTCAGCGCATTGTTAAACGCGGTGGTACATTCGGCGCTTTTACCCGGATTAGCTGCAGAGCAGTCGTCCGCGTTCTGATAAAGCGAAACCGTTTCGTCACTCTTTTCACAGCCCGCGAGCATAAAAACAGCGGTAACTGCCAGAGCGACAGGAGTCAGGTGGCGCGCGCTCCAGCTTTTGCGGAACGAGGCGTGATGTATAGATTTTGTCCGTTTCATTTATGTCTTCCAGGACCCAGTGGTAACTCTGCTCAGAATAGAGGATGACTGGTCGAAATTGAAGCGGGAAGAGGCGAGAATGCGGAAGAAGGGGTGGATCTTTACGTTGCCTTACGTTCAGACGGGGCCGAAGCCCCGTCATCAGCATCAGTTACGGAACGGGTTGTTACCGTTGCTGCTGGTTGAACGTGCAGCCGTTGGTTGAGCCGCAGGCATATTGCCGTTGCTGTTAAAGTCATTCACAGCGGCATCTTGCTGCGGATTTTGCGGCGCGACGCTATCCGGAGAAGTCGGGATCGGTTTACCCAGCGTATTGTTCAGCGCCACCAGATCCTGCTCGTTCAGCGTACCGAGTGCAGATTTGACGTTAAGCTGGTTGATAAGATAGGTATAACGCGCATTCGCCAGTTGCTGCTTGGCGTTGTACAGCGTGGTGGTGGCATCCAACACATCCACGATGGTACGGGTACCTACGGAATAGCCTGCTTCCATCGCATCTAAAGAGCTTTGGGCAGAGACAACCGCTTGTTTGTACGCGTTAATGCTACTGATAGAAGCATTAATGTTGTTGAACGAAGAACGCACGGTTTGCACCACGCTACGGTGTGCGCTTTCCAGTTGTTCGCTCGCGCCAACAAAGTTGTACTGCGCTTGTTTCACCTGCGAGTTAACCATCCCGCCCTGGTACAGCGGCAGCGAGAAGTTCAGACCGATTTTGTTCTGGCCCATGTTGCTGTCGTCATACTGGGAGGTGTTGGTTTTCGACCCGTTGTAGGAGGTGTCAGAAACGCCGGTAGAGGCGGTCAAACCCAGCGTCGGTAAGTGACCATCCTGCGCCAGACGAATCTGTTCACGCGCCAGATCCTGGCTCAAACGCGCCTGCAATAATGAGAGGTTGCGGTTTTCTGCTTCTTTCAGCAGCGCGTTCACCGCCTGCGGTTTGTTGGTTTTAAAGCCATCAACGTTCAGCGAAGCCAGTTCCGGGTAGTAGTTACCGGTCACCTGGCGCAGCTGTTCTACCGCGTTGTCCAGATTGTTACGCGCGGTAACTTCGTTCGCCAGTACGGTATCGTATTGTGAACGGGCGTTCTGTACGTCAGTGATGGCGACCAGGCCCACGTTAAAACGCTGTGTAGTCTGATCTAACTGACGATAGACCGCATCTTTCTGTGCCTGAGTGTAAGACAACACGTCAATCGCGTTCAGTACGTTAAAATAAGCGGTAGCGGTATTCAGGATCAGCGTTTGCTGATCGGTCTGATACGTTACGTCCTGGATGCCTGCTGCTTTTTCTTGCAGCGTCAGGGCACGCCATTTAGACATGTCGAACAGCGTCTGAGTCAATTGTAATGACGCGCTGGTTGCGTTGGAGTTGACGCCATTTGCATCACGGTAGCCATTGCTGTAGGTGTAATCGGCACCTAAACCTAGTTGCGGCAGTAATGGGCTACGCGCTTCGTTAATTTTTTCGAATGCAGCATCGCGATCGGCGGCGGATTTACGCAATTCCGGGTTGCTCAGGCGTGCTTGCTGATAAACCTGCATCAGGTTTTCTGCCTGGCTCAAAGTAGTGAACCCCGACAGGCTCAGGCCGATAAGGATGGGGAGCAATTTCTTCATTTGCATTCCTTGTTGTGAAGCAGTATTTAGCGCTGATCAAATTGTAAAAATATTTGCTGATTCTAGCAGAATCCGCCACTTCAAAAAGTTGGCGTTACGTGCCATACGGCGTTAATTTGCATCAATTTAACACAAGGGCGTTCAAACATCAGTCAAACGACCTTGAAATTCACATTTTAATCACTATTGGTTTCAGGACAGCACAATGCGTAAACCAGACAACTTGCCAATGACTTTCACTAAAAATGATGTAGAAATTATTGCACGAGAAACGCTATACCGCGGTTTTTTTTCACTGGATCTTTATCGGTTCCGCCATCGCCTGTTTAACGGGGGTATGAGCGGTGAGGTAAAGCGCGAAATTTTTGAGCGCGGACACGCGGCAGTCTTGCTACCCTTTGACCCTGAGCGGGACGAAGTTGTTCTGGTCGAGCAGATCCGTATCGCAGCGTTTGATACCAGCGAAAGTCCGTGGCTCCTGGAAATGGTGGCCGGAATGATTGAAGAGGGCGAAACCGTTGAGGAAGTGGCTCGTCGTGAAGCGATGGAAGAGGCCGGGCTGGAAGTTAAACGTACGAAGCCCGTTCTGAGCTATCTGGCAAGCCCTGGTGGCACCAGTGAGCGCCTGTCTATTTTAGTTGGCGAAGTGGACGCCACGACCGCGAGCGGGATCCACGGTCTGGCTGATGAAAACGAAGATATTCGTGTTCATGTGGTGAGCCGGGAGCAGGCTTATCAATGGGTTGAAGAGGGGAAAATCGACAACGCGGCTTCTGTCATCGCCTTGCAATGGTTACAACTGCACTATCAAGAGTTAAAAACTGAGTGGAAAAAATGAAGCGTTACACACCTGACTTCCCTGAAATGATGCGCCTGTGCGAAACCAACTATTCGCAATTGCGCCGTCTGCTGCCGCGTAATGACGCAGCCGATGAAACAGTGAGCTATCAGGTCGCAAACGCACAATATCGGTTAACGATCGTTGAATCGACCCGATACACTACGCTTGTCGCGATCGAACAAACGGCACCCGCGGTCACTTACTGGAGCCTGCCGTCATTGACAGTCCGCCTGTATCATGACGCGAGGGTGGCCGAAGTGTGTTCGAGTCAGCAGATCTTTCGCTTCAAAGCGCGGTATGATTATCCAAATAAAAAGTTGCATCAACGCGACGAAAAGCATCAAATTAATCAGTTTCTGGCCGACTGGTTACGGTACTGTTTAGCACATGGAGCGATGGCGATTCCGGTTTATTAGCGTCGTGAAACCTAAGGACACCATTTGGAAAGCCTGTTAACCCTTCCTTTGGCTGGTGAGGCCAGAGTCAGGATCTTACAAATTACAGACACTCACCTGTTTGCCGAAAAGCATGAAACGCTGCTGGGTGTAAACACCTGGGACAGCTATCAATCCGTACTGGATGCAATACATGCAGAGTCGCCTGAATACGATCTGATCGTCGCGACTGGTGATTTGGCGCAGGACCAATCCGCTGCGGCCTATCAGCATTTTGCTGAGGGCATCGCAAGCTTTCGTGCGCCCTGCGTTTGGCTACCGGGCAATCACGATTTTCAGCCGGCAATGTACAGCGCGCTACAGGACGCGGGGATTTCACCCGCTAAACGCGTCTTTATTGGTGAACAGTGGCAAATCCTGTTGCTGGACAGCCAGGTGTTCGGCGTTCCCCACGGTGAATTAAGCGAATTTCAGCTCGAATGGCTGGAACGTAAACTTGCCGATGCGCCTGAGCGCAATACTTTGCTGCTTCTGCATCATCATCCTCTGCCAGCAGGTTGTAGCTGGCTCGATCAGCATAGCCTGCGTAATGCCGCAGAGCTGGATAACGTGCTGGTGAATTATCCTCGTGCCAAGTATTTGTTGTGTGGGCATATTCATCAGGAACTGGATTTGGACTGGAACGGACGCCGCCTGCTGGCGACGCCGTCGACCTGTGTGCAGTTTAAGCCACACTGTTCCAACTTCACGTTAGATACCATCAGCCCAGGCTGGCGGACGCTGGAGCTTTTTGCTGACGGGACGTTGCAGACTCAGGTGCGCCGTCTGCAGGGTAATCGGTTCCACCCTGATACCGCTTCAGAAGGCTACTGATGTCTACGCTTCTTTATCTTCACGGATTTAATAGTTCTCCTCGTTCGGCGAAGGCATGTTTGCTCAAAAACTGGCTGGCGGAGCATCATCCGCACATTGAGATGATCGTACCCCAGTTGCCACCGTATCCGGCCCAGGCCGCAGAAATGCTGGAATCGATCATTCTTGAACATGGCGGAGAGTCGCTGGGAATTGTCGGTTCCTCGCTAGGAGGCTATTACGCCACCTGGCTGTCGCAATGTTTTATGCTGCCCGCGGTGGTGGTGAACCCTGCTGTCCGACCTTATGAACTGCTGGTCGACTATCTCGGTCAAAACGAGAACCCCTACACGGGGCAGCAATATGTGCTAGAGTCACGCCATATTTACGATCTTAAAGTCATGCAGATTGACCCGCTGGAAGCGCCGGATTTGATCTGGCTGCTTCAACAAACGGGCGATGAAGTGTTGGACTACCGCCAGGCGGTGGCGTATTACGCCTCCTGCCGCCAGACAGTTATTGAGGGCGGAAACCACGCATTCACGGGCTTCGAAGATTATTTCAACCCGATTGTCGATTTCCTTGGACTGCACAGTTTCTGACGATCAATTCGAATTGCTTATTTAAACCATGACGCAAACTTATAACGCTGATGCCATTGAGGTACTCACTGGGCTTGAGCCGGTACGCCGTCGCCCGGGGATGTACACCGATACAACCCGTCCGAACCATCTTGGACAGGAAGTGATTGATAACAGTGTGGATGAAGCACTGGCGGGCCACGCAAAACGCGTGGACGTGATTTTACATGCCGACCAGTCTCTGGAAGTTATTGATGATGGCCGCGGCATGCCGGTAGACATTCACCCTGAAGAGGGTGTTCCGGCGGTAGAGCTGATCCTCTGTCGTCTGCACGCGGGCGGTAAGTTCTCCAACAAAAACTATCAGTTCTCTGGTGGTTTACATGGGGTAGGGATCTCCGTGGTCAACGCCCTGTCGAAGCGTGTGGAAGTGAACGTGCGCCGCGACGGGCAGGTGTACAACATCGCGTTTGAGAACGGCGATAAGGTGCAAGATTTACAGGTTGTCGGTACCTGCGGTAAACGCAATACCGGAACCAGCGTGCACTTCTGGCCGGATGAAAGCTTCTTTGACAGCCCGCGTTTTTCCGTTTCGCGCTTAACGCACGTACTGAAAGCCAAAGCGGTGCTGTGCCCAGGCGTTGAGATCACCTTTAAGGACGAGGTCAATAACAGTGAACAGCGCTGGTGCTACCAGGATGGCCTGAATGACTATCTGAGCGAAGCGGTAAATGGCTTGCCGACGCTGCCGGAAAAACCGTTTATCGGTAATTTCAGCGGTGAAACAGAAACCGTGGACTGGGCGCTGCTCTGGCTGCCGGAAGGCGGCGAGCTGCTGACTGAAAGCTATGTGAACCTGATCCCAACCATGCAGGGCGGTACGCACGTTAACGGCCTGCGTCAGGGTCTGCTGGATGCAATGCGCGAGTTCTGTGAATACCGCAATATTCTGCCGCGCGGTGTGAAGCTGTCGGCGGAAGATATCTGGGATCGCTGTGCTTACGTGCTGTCGGTAAAAATGCAGGATCCGCAGTTTGCCGGACAAACCAAAGAGCGCCTCTCTTCGCGGCAGTGCGCGGCATTCGTCTCTGGCGTGGTGAAAGATGCTTTCAGCCTGTGGCTGAACCAGAACGTGCAATCAGCCGAACTGCTGGCTGAGATGGCGATTTCCAGTGCCCAGCGTCGTCTGCGTGCGGCGAAAAAAGTGGTGCGTAAAAAGTTGACCAGCGGTCCGGCGTTGCCGGGGAAACTGGCGGACTGTACCGCACAGGATCTTAATCGCACCGAACTGTTCCTCGTCGAAGGTGACTCGGCGGGCGGATCGGCTAAACAGGCGCGCGATCGTGAATATCAGGCGATCATGCCGCTGAAAGGTAAGATCCTCAACACCTGGGAAGTCTCTTCCGATGAAGTGTTGGCCTCGCAGGAAGTTCACGATATTTCGGTGGCGATCGGCATCGATCCGGACAGTGATGATCTGAGCCAGCTGCGCTACGGTAAGATCTGTATTCTGGCGGATGCGGATTCCGATGGTTTGCACATCGCCACGCTGCTGTGCGCGCTGTTTGTGAAACACTTCCGTACGCTGGTGAAACACGGTCACGTCTATGTGGCGCTGCCGCCGTTATACCGTATCGACCTCGGTAAAGAGGTGTATTACGCGCTGACGGAAGAAGAGAAAGCGGGCGTGCTGGAGCAGTTAAAACGCAAGAAAGGCAAGCCGAACGTGCAGCGCTTTAAAGGTCTGGGTGAAATGAACCCGATGCAGCTGCGTGAAACCACGCTGGATCCGAACACTCGCCGCCTGGTGCAGCTCATCATCGATGACGAAGACGATCAGCGTACCAACGCAATGATGGATATGCTGCTGGCCAAGAAGCGTTCTGAAGATCGCCGTAACTGGTTGCAGGAGAAAGGCGACCTGGCGGATCTCGAAGGGTAATTGACCGTGAATGCCTGGTGGCGCTGGGCTTACCAGGCCTGAGGATTGCAATATAAGCCGGATACGTCTGTTTATGGCGTTATCCGGCAAATCGACAATCTTAAATGCCAGACTCCAGAATACGAATACTCATGTCCAGCACGTCGCCTTTCACGGCTTCGCTATAGGCTTTCATATGCGGTGTCTGCAAATGCGCTTCAAGATGCGCAATGCTTTCCCACTGTTCAACCATCACGATTGAGTCCGGGGCTGTGGTCTGAAAACTGACGCCAGCAGCATGATCGACCATCGGCGCGTAGCCGTGGCAGCCTTCTTCTTTCAATACGGTTGGAACGATTTTAGCGAATTGATCCAGTACCGCCTGGCGGTGATGTTGACCTGGACGTGTACGGATTTCTGCAATAACGGTAAGCATGGTTAACTCCTTCTAATTCTAGGTTACCAGTTAACCAAAAATTTCGTTCAGATGCTTGCGATATTCTGCGATATAACGCGGGACGTCCGGCATTTTAATCACGTCATTGGTGATAAAGGTCGGCAGCGCTTCCATTCCCAGGAACTGGTTTGCTTTATGGAACGGGAGATAAACGCCATCAACGCCAACGCCATGGAAGAACTGATCTTTTTCAGTAAAAGCTTCCATCGGTGCGTTCCAGGTCAGTGACAGCATGTATTTTTTGCCCTGAATCAGCCCACCGGAGCCGTATTTTTTAGACGCATCTGAACGCGTGCGACCATCGCTGGCGTACAGCGTACCGTGACCTTCGGTAAACACGTCATCAATGTATTTTTTCACGGTCCACGGCGCACCCATCCACCAGCCAGGCATTTGCCAGATAACCACATCGGCCCAGACGAAGTTCTGTACTTCATCAGGAATGTCATAGTCGCTGTCGGCGCGCACGACTTTAACATCATGCCCGAGGTCGCGCAGAAGGCTATCCGCGACCTCGGTCAGGGTGTCGTTTAACTGACCGTTGGAGTGGGCGAATTTTTTCGCACCATTGATAATCAGAATGTTGCTCATTTTGTGTCCTCAGGGAAATACGTTTGAAGACGATTTTACCCCTACCAGCGACGCGGTGAAATTAGCAAAATGTGCAAAGTCTTTTGCTATTTGAGCAATAATAACGCAATTACCAACTGACCTTCGCTTCAAAGCCACCTTGCGGAGCGTTGCCAAACGAGGCTGACATTCCATGCAATATTGCGATACGGCGGACAATCGATAGGCCGAGACCGCTGCCGGTCACGCTTTGTCCCGGTGGACGATAAAAGCGTTCCCCGATGTGCGTCAGGACCTCTGGCGCAACGCCAGGACCATTATCCTTGACGCTAAAATTACGGGCGTTGAGCGTCACTTCCACAATGCTACCCCGCGGGCTGTAGCGGATCGCATTATCCAGCAGATTTCGTACCATCAGGCTCAGCAACAGCGGCTGTCCTGTGCGCATGATGTTATGCGCGTTAATCTGCAAACGCACGTCGATGTGCGCCTGCTGGGCTGGATGGTAGATATCCATCACCGCGGATTGCAAAAGCTCCTCCAGCGAGATTTCCGCCACATCCTGAAGATTGTCGAGGGAGTCGAGGCGTGAAAGCGTCAGTAACTGATCGACCAGTCGGGTGGCGCGTTCAATTCCCGCATGCAACTGTACCAGCGCTTTTTCCCGCGTTTGCGGGTCGTCGTCTGACAGTTGCACCACTTCAGTTTGTACTTTCAGCGCGGTCAACGGGCTGCGCAGCTCGTGGGCAGCATCAGAAGTGAAGCGCCGTTCGCGGACCATCATGGAATGGGTGCGGGTAAACAACTGATTGAGCGATTCAACCAACGGGCGTACTTCGCTTGGCACACCTTTCGGGTCGAGCGGCTCCTCCGATTCCGGTGAGCGCCAGCGCAGAGCTTGCGCCAGTTTTTTTAGCGGCCTGAGTTCACGGCTAATCATGACCACCAGGATTAGCAACATCAGCGGCAGCGCAATCAACCACGGTGTTAACTGGGCGGTGACGATCGACAGCGCCATATCCTCTCGATACTCCCACTCCTGGCCTACCACAATGCGGTATTTGCCGTCAGCGGAATTCAGCCACATAAAACGCCATGCATCGTTGTCCCCCTTGAGTTGGCCATCGGTAAAGCCTTCGCGGGTGTAGCTGTAGGGAATGTCCTGGCCGTTGTCGCCATCGTGCAATACCATTTTGCCGTCGATGGTGAAGATGGCAAACGTCAGCGCGTCGTCATCAATATGGCCGTGCTTGAGCTTCTTCGGCGTGCGAGCCATATTGCTTGAGGTGGTGACGTCGCTGATATCCAGCGTGCTGAGCCGCTTGGCGAACAGCATCAGTTGGGTATCAAACAGCTCATCGACATTGTCGGTGGTCTGCTTCCAGGCTACAAAGCTGGAAACGGCCCAGGTCGCTGATGCCAGAATCAGAAAAATAAGCGTTAGCCTGACGCGCAGGCTGAGGCGTTGTGTGAGTTTCATGTGTCACCCAAGGTGTAGCCAATGCCATGCACGGTACGGATAAAGTCGCTGCCGAGCTTACGGCGTAAGTGATGGACGTGTACCTCAATCGCATTGCTGGAGACGTTTTCGTCCCAGGTATACAGTTTTTCTTGAATCAGTTTGCGGGGCAGGACGCGACCCTTATTGCGCATCAGCAGCTCCAGTAGAGCGAACTCTTTGGGTTTGAGAGACAAAGGCTCATCTGCCGACGTGGCAACCAGCGCGCCGGGATCGAGCGTCACCTGGCCATGGCGCAATATGTTGCTCGCCTGGCCGCTGGCACGGCGCACCAGCGCCTCCAGCCTGGCGGCAACTTCGATCAGCGCAAAGGGTTTGCACAGATAGTCATCCGCGCCGAGACGCAGACCCTCAACGCGTTCCGCCAGCGCGTCGCGAGCGGTCAGAATCAGCACTGGCTCCTGCTTTCCGTTGGCTCGCCATTCGCGCAAGATGTCCCGTCCGTCGATGCCTGGCAGCGTCAGGTCGAGGATCACCGCATCATAAGGGGCGCTGTAGAGCGCTTCTTTCCCCTGGCGACCCTCGGTAAACCAGTCGATGCTGAAACCCATTTTACTCAGACCTGTTTTCAGGCCGTCGCCGATCAATATGTCATCTTCGATCAGTAAAATACGCATATGTTCTTCCCTGCAGCCGCTCTCATTAGCGTCAGTAAACCTTGTGACTACAGCCTCTGTACAGCAAAAAAAGTATCTTTTTTTGCCTTAAGAACTTGTTAAGGATTAACTTATTTAATAGTCGTAAACCAAAATGAAAGGGAGACATGACGATGAAAAAATTAGCTGCAATGGTTGCTGTAATGGCACTGTGTTCCGCACCTGTTCTGGCAGCGCAGCAGGGCGGTTTCTCTGGACCGACAACCACCACGCAAAGCCAAAATGGCGGATTTGTCGGCCCGAATGGTAGCAGCGCGACGGTAGAAAGCGCCAAATCACTGCGTGATGACACTTGGGTTACCCTGCGCGGGAACATCGTTGAGCGTATTTCCGACGACCTGTATGTGTTTAAAGATGCGACCGGCACGGTGAATGTGGATATCGACCACAAGCGCTGGAACGGCGTAACCGTCACACCACAGGATGTGGTTGAAATCCAGGGGGAAGTGGATAAAGACTGGAACTCCGTTGAAATCGACGTGAAACAGATTACCAAAGTTGCCAAATAATCCCCATCAGGGCCGCACTCGTGGCCCTTTTCTTTGTGACTCAACACGCCAGATAGGGTAGTATCTGCGGCAATATTGCCCTTCAATAGAGGGGTACAAAGTTGAGGAACCACGATTAATGAGCGATATGGCAGAGCGCCTGGCGCTGCATGAATTCACGGAAACCGCCTATCTGAACTACTCCATGTACGTCATCATGGACAGGGCGTTGCCGTTTATTGGCGATGGTTTGAAACCCGTTCAGCGTCGCATCGTGTACGCGATGTCCGAACTGGGGCTGAATGCCAGCGCCAAATTTAAAAAATCCGCCCGTACCGTCGGTGACGTACTGGGTAAATACCACCCACACGGCGACAGCGCTTGTTATGAAGCGATGGTACTGATGGCGCAGCCGTTCTCTTACCGTTATCCGTTGGTCGACGGGCAGGGGAACTGGGGGGCGCCGGACGATCCGAAATCCTTCGCGGCGATGCGTTATACCGAATCCCGCCTGTCTAAATATGCGGAAGTTCTGCTGGGTGAACTCGGCCAGGGAACGTCGGACTGGGTGCCAAACTTCGACGGCACCATGCAGGAGCCGAAGATGCTGCCTGCGCGTCTGCCAAATATTCTGTTGAACGGCACGACCGGTATTGCCGTTGGTATGGCGACGGACATTCCGCCACACAACCTGCGTGAAGTGGCGAAAGCGGCGATTACCCTGATTGAGCAGCCGAAAACGACGCTGGATCAGTTGCTGGACATCGTGCAGGGGCCGGACTACCCGACCGAAGCGGAGATCATTACCTCGCGGGCGGAGATTCGTAAGATTTACGAAAACGGACGTGGCTCCGTACGTATGCGTGCGGTATGGACGAAAGAAGACGGCGCGGTGGTGATTTCCGCACTGCCGCATCAGGTTTCCGGGGCAAAAGTGCTGGAGCAGATCGCCGCTCAAATGCGCAATAAAAAGCTGCCGATGGTAGACGACCTGCGCGACGAATCGGATCACGAAAACCCGACCCGTCTGGTGATTGTCCCGCGCTCCAATCGTGTGGATATGGAGCAGGTGATGAACCACCTGTTTGCCACCACCGATCTGGAAAAAAGCTACCGCATCAATCTGAATATGATCGGTCTTGATGGTCGTCCGGCGGTGAAAAATCTGCTGGAGATTCTCACCGAATGGCTGGCGTTCCGCCGCGATACCGTACGTCGTCGCCTGAACTATCGTCTGGAAAAAGTGCTTAAACGCCTGCATATCCTTGAAGGTTTGCTGGTGGCGTTCCTCAACATTGACGAAGTGATCGAAATTATTCGTCATGAGGATGAACCTAAGCCCGAGCTGATGTCGCGGTTTGGCATTTCTGAAACCCAGGCTGAAGCCATTCTTGAGCTGAAATTGCGCCACCTTGCCAAACTCGAAGAGATGAAAATCCGCGGCGAGCAGGATGAGCTGGCGAAAGAGCGCGATCAGCTGCAAGGCATTCTGGCTTCCGAGCGTAAAATGAGTAACCTGCTGAAGAAAGAGCTGCAGGCTGATGCCGAGGCCTATGGCGACGAACGCCGCTCTCCGCTGCAGGAACGTGAAGAAGCGAAGGCGATGAGCGAGCACGACATGCTGCCGTCAGAGCCAGTGACCATTGTGCTGTCCCAGAGTGGTTGGGTGCGTAGCGCGAAAGGCCACGACATTGATGCGCCGGGATTAAGCTATAAAGCGGGCGACAGCTTTAAGTCTGCGGTGAAGGGTAAGAGCAACCAGCCAGTGGTGTTCGTGGACTCGACCGGACGCAGCTACGCCATCGATCCAATTACGCTGCCGTCGGCGCGTGGACAGGGTGAACCGCTGACCGGGAAGCTCACGCTGCCGCCGGGCGCGACGGTTGAGCACATGCTGATGGAAGGCGACGATCAGAAACTGCTGATGGCATCCGATGCGGGTTACGGTTTCGTCTGCACCTTTAACGACCTGGTAGCTCGTAACCGTGCTGGTAAGGCATTGATTACGCTGCCAGAAAATGCGCGCGTTATGCCGCCGGTTGTGATTGAAGATGAAACCGATATGCTGCTGGCAATCACCCAGGCCGGTCGCATGTTGATGTTCCCGGTAAGCGATTTACCGCAATTGTCAAAAGGCAAAGGGAACAAGATTATCAATATCCCTTCAGCGGAAGCGGCGAAAGGTGAAGATGGCCTGGCGCAGCTCTACGTGCTGCCGCCACAAAGCACGCTGACTATCCACGTCGGTAAGCGCAAAATTAAACTGCGTCCTGAAGAGTTGCAGAAAGTGACCGGCGAGCGTGGCCGTCGCGGTACGCTAATGCGTGGTCTGCAGCGTATCGATCGCATTGACATTGACTCGCCTCGACGCGCCAGTCACGGCGACAGCGAAGAATAACGCTACCGTCCGGCTCTCCCTGTTTTAGCCCGGGGAGAGCCAAGGTTAAAAATTCCCGTGAAACCGTTGTTTATTCGTGCGTTGCGATTAACAATACGCTTTTCCAGAGAGCCGCCCTTAACAAAGCCCTAACCTGATACTGCGTGATGAATCAGGTGACGTAAAATGCCAGGCTCTTAGGCCTCAGAGGTTGTTATGCTATATATTTTTCGTTTAATCATTACTGTTATTTACTGCGTTCTGGTCTGTATTTTCGGTTGCATATACTGTCTGTTCAGCCCACGAAATCCAAAACACGTCGCAACGTTCGGTCATATGTTTGGCCGCCTGGCTCCCCTTTATGGCCTGAAGGTTGAGTGCCGCATGCCGGCAGACGCGCAGAACTATGGTAATGCTATCTATATTTGTAATCATCAGAACAACTATGACATGGTTACCGCTGCGAATATCGTTCAGCCGCCGACGGTGACGGTAGGTAAAAAAAGCCTGTTGTGGATCCCATTCTTCGGGCTGCTGTACTGGTTAACCGGCAACCTGCTGATTGACAGAAACAACCGTACCAAAGCGCACAGCACCATTGCGGCGGTGGTGAATCATTTCAAAAAACGTCGTATTTCTATCTGGATGTTCCCGGAAGGAACGCGCAGCCGTGGTCGCGGTCTGCTGCCGTTTAAAACCGGCGCGTTTCATGCGGCGATTGCGGCGGGTGTCCCGGTTATTCCGGTGTGCGTTTCAACCACCTCGAACAAGATAAAACTCAACCGACTCAATAATGGTCTGGCGATTGTAGAGATGTTGCCACCGGTAGATATTAGCCATTTTGGGAAAGATCAGGTTCGTGAACTGGCAGCGCATTGCCGTACGCTGATGGAACAAAAAATCGCAGAACTCGATAAAGAAGTTGCTGAGCGGGAAGCCGCCGGTAAGGTTTAATCCGCGCAATTCGGGTTTTTTACAGGAAAAGATTTCCTGCGTGTTAATCGCCAGTTTTTCATGGAGTTTATATGTCATTCAGTCGGCGTCAGTTCATTCAGGCATCGGGGATCGCACTGTGTGCAGGTGCTGTTCCGCTGAAGGCTAATGCTGCCGGTCAGCAACAACCGTTACCCGTACCTCCGCTGCTGGAGTCCCGTCGGGGGCAGCCGTTATTTATGACGCTGCAACGCGCCCACTGGTCCTTCACGCAAGGCACGCGCGCACCTGTCTGGGGGATTAACGGTCGCTACCTGGGACCGACGATCCGCGTCTGGAAAGGGGATGACGTCAAGCTTATCTACAGCAACCGTCTGACTGAAAATGTCTCGATGACTGTCGCTGGATTACAGGTGCCAGGCCCGCTGATGGGCGGCCCGGCGCGCATGATGTCCCCTAATGCAGACTGGGCACCAGTGCTGCCGATTCGTCAGAATGCCGCTACGCTGTGGTATCACGCCAATACGCCAAATCGTACTGCCCAGCAGGTTTATAACGGTCTTGCCGGAATGTGGCTGATTGAAGATGAAGTGAGTAAATCACTGTCTATTCCCAACCACTACGGCGTGGATGATTTTCCGATCATTATCCAGGACAAGCGTCTGGACAACTTTGGTACGCCGGAATACAGCGAACCCGGCAGCGGTGGTTTTGTCGGTGATACGCTGCTGGTCAACGGGGCGCAAAGCCCGTATGTCGAAGTCTCTCGCGGCTGGGTGCGTTTGCGTTTGCTGAACGCTTCAAACTCGCGTCGTTACCAGTTGCAAATGAGCGATGGCCGCGCGCTGCATGTGATTTCCAGCGATCAGGGCTTTTTACCTGCGCCCGTTTCGGTGAAGCAGCTCTCGCTGGCGCCTGGCGAGCGCCGTGAGATCCTGGTGGATATGACTAACGGAAATGAGGTCTCTATCACCTGTGGTGAGGCGGCCAGCATTGTCGACAGGATCCGCGGATTCTTTGAGCCTTCCAGTATTCTCATCTCTACGCTGGTATTGACGCTGCGCCCGACGGGTCTCCTGCCGCTGGTGACCGACAGTCTGCCAATGCGCCTGCTGCCAACGGAAATCCTCAGTGGTTCACCGATTCGCAGCCGTGATATCAGTCTGGATGACGACCCCGGCATCAACGGTCAGCTGTGGGACGTCAACCGCATGGATATTACCGCTCAGCAGGGCTCCTGGGAGCGCTGGACGGTACGAGCGGATATGCCTCAGTCTTTCCATATCGAAGGCGTCTCGTTCCTGATCCGTAATGTGAATGGCGCAATGCCGTTCCCGGAAGACCGGGGCTGGAAAGATACCGTCTGGGTCGACGGACAGGTTGAATTACTGGTCTACTATGGACAACCTTCCTGGGCTCATTTCCCGTTCTACTTTAACAGTCAGACGCTGGAAATGGCGGATCGTGGATCGATCGGACAGATGTTGGTGAACCCGGCGCCGTAATGCGCCGGAGTTTCCGTTACGCCCGCCAGAACATGCGCGAGAACAGGATCAGAATGGGGTAAATCTCCAGACGCCCCATGATCATGGCCGCGCACATCAGAAGTTTTGCCTCCTCGTTTAAGGTGCCAAACGTCGTTGCGGTGATGCCAAATCCCAGCCCCATGTTATTGATGCAGGCGGCAACGGTGGCGAAAGAGGAGAAGAGATCGTAGCCCATCAGATTGAGCGCCCAGATAAAAAAGCTGGTAAATAAAACGTAGAGAAAGAAAAAGCTCCATACCGAACGCACTACTCGGTCGCTTACCACGTTATTGCCCACTTTGATATTCAGCAGGGCGCGAGGATGCGCGAGCTGGTGTAACTCCTGACGGCATTGCTTGAACATAATCAAAAAACGCAGCACCTTAATCCCCCCACAGGTCGAGCCGATACAACCGCCGAAGAAACTGGCGCTGAGCAGCATGAATATCGTGTGCGAAGGCCACTGCGCATAATCCGCCGTCGACAGGCCATTATCTGTCAGCATCGAACTGGCCAGAAAAAAGGCATGCACCAGGCTGTCCGTTATCCCGTACATACCCGCCCGCCAGACCTGCCAGGTGGCGATCAGGGTGACAACCAGCGCAATAAGCAGAAAGAAACGCAGCTCGGCATTACGACGAAAGGGCTTAAAGGTACGTTTCACAATAGCAACGTACCAGAGGGTGAAGTTAAACGCAGACAGCAGTGAAAACAGTCCGGCGACTAACTCAATAGCGTGGCTGTTATAAAAGCCGATGCTCTCACTACGGGTGGAAAATCCGCCGAGAGAGACCGTCGACAGCCCGTGGCATAAGGCATCGAAAAACGACATCCCGGCAATCCAGTAGGCCAGAGTACAAATAAGGCCGAGAATGACGTAGGTCAGCCACAGCGTACGTGCGGTATCAGCAAGCCTTGGCGTGAGGCGTTCTTCTTTAAAGGGACCTGGCATTTCAGACTGATACAGCTTCATACCACCAATACCCAGCAGGGGTAATACCGCCACGGCAAGGACAATAACCCCCAGGCCGCCAATAAAATTGAGCTGAGCCCGATAGTACAGATACGATTTCGGCAAGGCGCTGACGTCGTCAATCACCGTAGCGCCAGTGGTGGTTATCCCGGAAACCCCTTCGAACAGGGCATCGGCAAAGGAGAGATTTAAGCCATCGTCCATCCACATCGGCATGGCGCTGATAAACGAAAACAGCAGCCAGAACAGGACGATGATGACAAATCCATCCCGGGTTCGTAGTTGAATTCCTGCATGTTTGGTTGCCAGCCACGCTCCACCGCCGAGGGTAAAGAACGTCATAAATGTGCTGAAAAAAGCGAAAAAGCTCCGCTCTTTATTTAACAGAGCAATGGTCATCGGCGGCAGCATGGAGAAGCTGTAGAGAAGAACCAGAAATCCGCACAGGTGAACAACTACCCGTAACTGGGAAATATGCAGTGAATCGTTGAGTCGCAATGAAAAATCCCCCGCCGAAAAAGAGTTATCTCAGCTGGCCGGCATGGTGTTAATTATGAATGATAAAAATGGGCGTCGTAAAATTTAACAATTTAAATCACTTTCTACTTGTCTGACTCAGACTCCACTTCATTTCTTGCCGACATACAGCGTATAATCCCCGGCCTTTGATTATTTTTTTACCATTTTTGGAAGCACTATGAGCGCAATATCCCTGATCCAGCCGGACAGAGACCTTTTCTCCTGGCCGCAGTACTGGGCTGCCTGTTTTGGCCCGGCACCATTTTTGCCGATGTCACGCGACGAAATGGACCAACTTGGCTGGGATAGCTGCGACATCATTCTGGTTACCGGCGATGCATACGTCGATCATCCCAGCTTTGGCATGGCAATTTGCGGCCGTATGCTGGAAGCGCAGGGCTTTCGTGTTGGGATTATCGCCCAGCCGGAGTGGAACAACAAAGACGATTTTATGCGTTTGGGTAAACCGAACCTGTTCTTTGGTGTAACCGCAGGCAACATGGATTCGATGATCAACCGTTATACCGCCGATCGCCGACTGCGCCATGACGATGCTTATACGCCAGACAACGTGGCGGGCAAACGCCCGGACCGCGCGACGCTGGTCTATACCCAGCGCTGTAAGGAAGCATGGAAAGATGTGCCGGTTATTCTCGGCGGTATTGAGGCCAGCCTGCGCCGTACCGCGCACTACGACTACTGGTCTGATACCGTTCGTCGCTCCGTGCTGGTGGATTCAAAAGCCGACATGCTGATGTTCGGTAACGGCGAACGTCCGCTGGTGGAAGTGGCGCATCGTCTGGCGATGGGTGAAACTATCGATCAGATCCGTGACGTGCGTAACACCGCGATTATGGTTAAAGAAGCGCTGCCGGGCTGGAGTGGGGTGGATTCCACGCGTCTCGACACGCCGGGCAAAATTGACCCGATCCCGCATCCATACGGTGAGGATTTGCCGTGTGCCGACAACAAACCTGTCGCACCGAAAAAGCAGGAAGCGAAAGCGGTAACCGTACAGCCGCCGCGCCCGAAACCGTGGGAAAAAACCTACGTGCTGCTGCCGTCCTTCGAAAAAGTGAAGGGCGATAAAGTGCTGTATGCACATGCGTCGCGTATCCTGCACCACGAAACCAACCCAGGCTGTGCGCGTGCGCTGATGCAAAAGCATGGCGATCGCTACATCTGGATCAACCCGCCAGCCATTCCGCTCTCTACCGAAGAAATGGACAGCGTCTTTGCGCTGCCGTACAAGCGCGTGCCGCATCCGGCGTATGGCGACAGCCGCATTCCGGCCTATGAGATGATCCGTTTCTCGATCAACATTATGCGTGGCTGTTTTGGCGGCTGCTCGTTCTGTTCGATCACCGAGCACGAAGGCCGCATCATCCAGAGCCGCTCTGAAGACTCGATCATCAATGAAATCGAAGCTATTCGCGACACCGTTCCGGGCTTTACCGGCGTGATTTCCGATCTCGGCGGCCCAACGGCGAACATGTATATGCTGCGCTGTAAGTCACCGCGTGCGGAGCAAACCTGCCGTCGTTTGTCATGCGTCTACCCGGATATCTGTCCGCATATGGATACCAACCACGAGCCGACGATTAACCTCTATCGCCGTGCGCGTGATTTGAAAGGCATTAAAAAGATCCTTATCGCTTCAGGTGTGCGCTATGACATCGCGGTTGAAGATCCGCGCTATATCAAAGAGCTGGCGACCCACCACGTGGGCGGCTATCTGAAGATTGCGCCAGAGCATACTGAAGAAGGCCCGCTGTCGAAGATGATGAAGCCGGGGATGGGCAGCTACGATCGCTTTAAGGAATTATTCGACACCTACTCTAAACAGGCCGGTAAAGAGCAGTACCTGATCCCGTACTTTATTTCTGCGCATCCTGGGACGCGTGACGAGGATATGGTGAATCTGGCGCTGTGGCTGAAGCAACGTCGTTTCCGTCTGGATCAGGTGCAGAACTTCTATCCATCACCATTGGCGAACTCCACAACCATGTATTACACCGGGAAAAACCCGCTGGGTAAAATTGGTTACAAGAGTGAAGACGTGGTGGTGCCGAAAGGTGATAAACAGCGTCGTCTGCATAAAGCGCTGCTGCGTTACCACGACCCAGCCAACTGGCCGTTAATCCGCCAGGCGCTGGAAGATATGGGGAAAAAGCATCTTATCGGTGGTCGTCGCGAATGTCTGGTTCCGGCGCCTACGCTGGAAGAGATGCGCGAAGCGCGTCGCCAGAACCGTCATACCCGTCCGGCGTTGACCAAGCACACGCCTGTGGCGCATCAGCGCCAGACGCCCGCCGCCAACAAAAAACGTGGGAAAGTAGCAGGGCGCTAATCTGTCTTGCCCGGGAGTGAAATGTTTACCGGGCCTGAAAGACCGTCGGCCGGATAAGGTGCCATCTGGCAGAAGTGCTCAGTAATTATGCCTCACGAATTCTGGCCGCTAATGCGGCCAATTTTGCATCATCCGCCCGTTCACGATCGTGTGACGACAGATATCCTTCATACTGCTCGAAAAATTGGTTCTGCTGCGATTCAATCGGCTTCCAGTGGGGCAGATCGCATGGGACTCAATTAGCTGTGCACGTGGTCTACGTCGAAATTCAAATCAGTAAAGGCCCGACGAGAGGTCGGGCAGGAGAGAAGGGGTTAACCGCCGAACTGGTCCGGGTCTGGTCCCAGACGTTTGCCCTGATCGAGCTTTGCGATTTCGCCTAATTCATCTTTATCCAGGCGGAAGTCCCAGACGTTAAAGTTTTCTGCGATACGCGCAGGGGTGACTGATTTCGGAATAACCACCAGGCCGCTATCCAGATGCCAGCGGATGACAATCTGCGCCGGTGATTTGCCATATTTCTCTGCGAGATCGCGGATGATCTTTTGATCAAAGACGTCTTTGCCGCCCTGCGCCAGCGGGCTCCAGGATTCGGTCTGGATTTTATGCGTTGCGTTCCAGGCGTGCAGTTGGCGCTGTTGCATAAGCGGATGAAGTTCTATCTGGTTAATCACCGGTGGTACGCCGGTTTCATCCATCAGTCGCTGGAGATGATTGATCTGAAAGTTACACACGCCGATGCTCTTAATCAGCCCTTCTTTTTGCAGATCGATCATGCTTTCCCACGCTTCAACGTAGTGGTCGATCGCCGGCACTGGCCAGTGCATCAGATAAAGATCGAGGTAATCGAGCTGGAGTTTCTCCATGCTTTCGAGCAAGGCTTCCCGAGGGCGTTTCTGGTCATCATTCCACAGCTTGGTGGTGATGAATAACTCTTCCCGCGGTACGCCCGCATCGCGTATTGCTTTGCCGACACCTTCTTCGTTTTTGTACGCTGCAGCGGTATCAATTGAGCGATACCCCACTTCCAGCGCTTTATGAATGGCAGTGATGACCTCTTCGTTACTTGCCTTCCAGACCCCCAGGCCCAGTTGCGGCATGACGTTACCATCCTGTAGTTTAATAATGGTTGGACCGGTCATAATTCCTCCCCTGAATTGAGTTTACCGAGGCAAGCCCCGGTAAGTTAGGTGTGACTTAAGTCTGGCCTATCCTCGTCATACTTCAAGCTGCATATGCGTTGGCTTTATTACGCGGCCCATCCATGAGCCTCGCCCTTTCAGGTCCGCTGCAAGCAGCGTTCAAATCTGCTCCCGGCAGGTTTGTCGTTTCACCCCCAGTCACTGACTTATGTAAGCTCCTGGGATTCTCTCCTTTGCCGCCTTTATGCAACTCGAAATATTTAGAATATAAATACCCAAAAATGAAAGGCGGAGGTGAAAAAACCTTAGCGGGCAGCTTCGTAAATCCGACGGCTGACCTCGAGCGTAATGTCCTGATGTTCGCCCAGTTTTGTACCGCCGTGCGCTTGCAGTTTTTCCAGTAGCGCCGGGATGGAGCTACCGTCCAGGCCGTAGTCAGACAGACGAGTCGGTACGCCCATTTGTTCGAAGAAAGCGCGGGTTGCGGCAATAGCGGCGTCGATGCGTTGGTCATCGGAACCTTCAGTGATATTCCAGATACGCTCTGCGTATTGCAGCAGTTTGGCACGTTTGGTATCGCGTTTTTCATTCCACAGCGCTGGCAGAACGATAGCCAATGTTTGAGCATGATCCAGACCGTGCATTGCGGTCAGTTCGTGGCCCAGCATATGCGTTGCCCAGTCTTGTGGTACGCCTGCGCCAATCAGACCGTTCAGCGCCTGGGTTGCCGCCCACATAACGTTCGCACGCACGTTGTAATTTTCCGGCTCCTGCAATGCTTTCGGGCCTTCTTCTACCAGCGTAAGCAGAATACCTTCAGCAAAGCGATCCTGAATTTTCCCGTCAACCGGATAAGTCACATACTGCTCAACGGTATGTACGAAGGCATCTACGACGCCGTTCGCAACCTGACGCGGCGGCAGGGTATAGGTGTAAACCGGATCCAGCACGGCAAATACCGGCTGCACAAATGGGGTCATAAAGGCCAGCTTATCGCCGGTGGTTTTACGCGAAATGACCGCGCCGGAGTTAGATTCAGAGCCGGTTGCTGGCAGGGTTAATACGGAGCCCATCGGGATAGCGCTTGTTACGTCGTTGCCGTGGGTTTCCAGAATGCGCCATGGATCGATGCCGTCAGCGTATTGTGCCGCAGCCGCGATGAATTTGGTGCCATCCAGCACCGAACCGCCGCCTACCGCCAGCAGGAACGTCACTTTCTCATCACGCACGATTTTTACCGCGTTCATCAGCGTTTCATAAGACGGGTTCGGCTCAATACCGCCAAACTCCAGCACGTCCAGGCCTTTCAGCGCATCCTGAACCTGTGCCAGGACACCGGTTTTTTTCACGCTACCGCCGCCATAGGTAACCAATACGCGAGCATCCTGAGGGATTTGATCGCGCAGCTCAGCAATCGCACCTTTACCAAACAGAATGCGGGTTGGGGTATGGAGATTAAAGTTGTTCATTGCTCGTTCCCTTATGTGGGTAAAAAAAGAGGGCAGGAGAGTATCTGCCGGATGATGAACATTGTGGTCGTCAGCCGCGCTGCTCTCAATGCTCATTTCTGCCGATGTCTTGCCCATTTCTACAGACTGCTGGAGAAAACGGATAAATCTGCGCATTATGTCATGGTTGCAAACCGATGATGAAATGGTGCTCTATGAACCGTGATGAGATCTGCCTTCTGCTGACAGATAAAATTAAGCAGCTGAAAAACAATGAAAATAAACTCAGCGAACTGCTGCCAGATGTCCGCCTGCTGCACGGAACTGAGCCGGCAGCGCGTACACCGGTAATGTATCAGCCAGGAATCATATTTCTCTTTTCGGGACATAAAATTGGTTATATCAATGAACGTGTATTTCGTTATGACGCCAACGAATACCTGTTGCTAACCGTACCGTTACCCTTTGAATGTGAAACGTATGCAACGCCGGAGGTTCCCCTGGCCGGTATCTACCTGAATGTCGATATTCTGCAATTGCAGGAGCTGTTGATGGACATTGGGGAAGATGAGCTGTTCCAGCCCGCCATGGCGGCCAGCGGGATCAACTCCGCGACGCTTTCTGACGAAATACTGTGCGCCGCTGAGCGCCTGCTGGATGTGATGGAGCGACCGCTGGATGCGCGTATTCTGGGGAAACAGATTATTCGCGAGATCCTCTACCATGTGCTGACCGGGCCGCGCGGCGGCGCATTACTGGCGCTGGTTAGCCGCCAGACGCATTTCAGTTTGATAAGCCGGGTGCTGAAGCGCATTGAAACCAAATACACCGAAAATCTCAATGTCGAACAGTTGGCGGCAGAAGCGAACATGAGCGTGTCGGCGTTTCATCATAATTTTAAAGCGGTGACCAGCACGTCGCCGCTGCAATACCTGAAGAGCTATCGTCTGCATAAAGCACGGATGATGATGATCCACGACGGGATGAAGGCCAGTGCGGCTGCCATGCGCGTCGGCTATGAGAGCGCATCGCAATTCAGTCGGGAATTCAAACGTTTCTTTGGCGTAACGCCGGGGGAGGATGCAGCCAGAATTCGAATGATGCAGGGGAGTTAAACTTGCTCAGCGCTGGCCTGATAAGCGAAACGTCATCAGGCGAAAATGCCGGGGGAACCCCGGCCTACGGTTAATGCTCAGGCGCTACAGTATTTTTTTTTAATCACGACAAACAGGGTTCCCAACAGACCCGCGGTTAACAGGGCAATCGGCAGGATCATTAAAAAGGTCATCACCTGATCTTCATGGCGTTTGACGAACGGGATCATGCTCAGCGCATAGCCAAAGCCGGTGACGACGGTGACCCACAGCAGACCGCTCAGCCAGTTAAAAAACTGGAACCGACGGTTTGGCAGGCCCGAAATTCCCGCCATTGTTGGCAGCAAGGTACGAACGAATGCCAGGAAACGCCCAGCCAGCAGTGCCATCAGCCCGTGTTGGTCAAACATGCAGGTAGCGCGCTGATGATATTTATCAGGTAATTGCGCCAGCCAGCCTTTTACCGTCCGTGTGTTGCCCAGCCAGCGTCCCTGAATGTAGCTCAGCCAGCAGCCCAGACTGGCTGCGGCAGTCAGAATAGCTATGGTAGGTATAAAACTCATCACGTCCTGAGCGATCAGCGCCCCTGCCAGCAATAACAGGCTGTCTCCGGGTAAAAAGGAGGCAGGCAGCAGGCCATTTTCTAAAAACAGTGTGGCGAACATTACGAAGTACACCACGCTCACAACGTGCGGATCCGCCAACGCGGCAAAATCGTGTTGCCAAAGCGCGGAGACAATATCTTGAATGACTACCATGGACTTTCCTGTGGAACAGCGTTTATGTGTGGATTGTACTCCTGAATTGTCCGGGATGCCTTGATCCCGGACGCAACAATTGCAGACTTTTCCACCAGAAGTGTCTGCATATATGTCCATCTATGGCAATTTTACTCGATTCGGGCAAATCCTGCGGCCAAATCGGCAATCAGATCGTCAACATTCTCTAAACCGATATGCAAACGGATGAGCGTTCCACTGAAGTCCACCTCGCCTTGCGGACGGATTGCCGCAATGTGTTCCGGCTGATTAGCGAGAATCAGCGACTCAAAACCGCCCCAGGAGTAGGCCATGCTGAACAGGCTGAAGTGGTCGAGATACGCGGCCAGCTCTTCATGATTTAGTTTCTTATTCAATACAAATGAGAACAGTCCGCTGCTGCCGGTGAAATCACGCTTCCAGAATTCGTGGCCTTTACTGCCGGGTAGCGCGGGGTGATTCACGCGGGCGACCTGCGGATGGCTGGCCAGCCACTCGGCGACCTTTAAGCTGCTTTCATGATGTTGGCGCAGGCGAACGCTTAGCGTACGCAGTCCGCGGCTGGTCATATAGGCGGTATCGGCGTCCAGCATTTGCCCCATCAGATAGGCATTTTCGCGCAGTTGATCCCAGCAACGGGCATTAGCTACCGCAGTGCCGACCATGGCGTCGGAATGGCCAATCAGATATTTGGTACCAGCCTGAATAGAAATGTCGATGCCAAAATCCAGTGCTTTGAACAGCACCCCGGCAGCCCAGGTGTTATCAATTATGATGATCGCATCCGGCGCGACGCTTCTGACGGCGGCAACAATAGCAGGGACATCATGTACTTCCATGGTGACAGAGCCGGGAGATTCCAGAAATACGACTTTAGTGTTCGGCTGTATGTGCTTCACAATATCGGCACCAACCAGCGGATCGAACCATCCGGTGGACACGCCGAGTTTGCCGAGAATTTTGGTGCAGAAATCCTGGCTGGGTTCATAGGCGGTGTTGGTCATCAGCACATGATCCCCTTGTTCCACAAAGGCGAGGATGGTGTTGGCAACGGCCGCCGCGCCGCAGGGGAATAACGCACAACCCGCGCCGCCTTCCAGTTCACACATTGCCTCCTGCAGGGAAAAATGCGTCAAGGTTCCGCGACGTCCATAGAAAAGCGCACCGTTAGCACGGTTGTGCGTAGCCTGCTTTTTGGCCTCTACGGTGTCAAACACTAGCGAAGAAGCGCGCTGGATCACGCTATTTACCGCGCCCAGCGTGTACTTTTTACTGCGTCCTGCGTGAACGAGTTTGGTTTCAAGTTGCTTATCTGCCATGTCGTCTTACCTGTTTTTATACGTCTGGATGTCTAAACTACCATGAATCAAAGATGACGCATCCTGCAGAACGGTCATACAGTAGAAAATAATCTCAAAATGCTTCTGGTGACTTTTTTACTGCGTAAGCGCAAGGAAAAGAAACCAAAGGTGCGGCAATATGTAAATAGTAATGAGAACGACTATCAATTCGACGTCGTTTTGATATCATTACGCTCAGATTTTGTGATTTGCGTCCTGGAGATACAGAGTGGGTAATAATTTGATGCAGACGGATCTTTCCGTCTGGGGTATGTATCAGCACGCCGATATCGTGGTTAAGTGCGTGATGATTGGGCTGATTTTGGCATCAGTGGTCACCTGGGCTATCTTCTTTAGTAAGAGCCTTGAGTTCTTTACTCAGAAACGCCGCCTTAAGCGTGAACAGCAACTGCTGGCGGACGCCCGCTCTTTAGACCAGGCAAATGAGATTGCTGCAGGATTTGATGGCAAAAGCTTGGGCGCACAGTTGATTTACGAAGCGCAGAACGAACTGGAATTGTCAGAAGGCAGCGACGACAACGAAGGTATTAAAGAGCGTACCGGCTTCCGTCTGGAGCGTCGTGTGGCGGCGGTAGGTCGTCATATGGGACGTGGTAACGGCTACCTGGCCACCATCGGGGCTATCTCTCCATTTGTGGGTCTGTTCGGTACCGTATGGGGGATCATGAATAGCTTCATCGGCATTGCACAAACCCAAACGACCAACCTGGCCGTTGTTGCGCCGGGTATCGCAGAAGCACTGTTAGCGACGGCGATCGGTCTGATCGCGGCAATTCCTGCGGTCGTTATCTACAACATTTTCGCACGTCAGATTGGCAGCTATAAAGCGATGCTGGGCGATGTCGCGGCACAGGTATTGTTGCTGCAAAGTCGCGATCTGGACCTGAACGCTAGCGCTTCTGCCCATCCGGTACGTGCTGCGCAGAAATTACGTGTAGGATAATGTTCCATGGCAATGAGCTTTAATGAAAACCTGGACGATAACGGTGAAATGCATGAAATCAACGTGACGCCGTTTATCGATGTTATGTTGGTTTTATTGATCATCTTTATGGTGGCCGCACCGTTGGCAACGGTGGATGTGAAGGTGAATCTCCCGGCTTCCACCAGCACGCCGCAGCCGCGTCCGGAAAAACCGGTTTACCTGTCTGTTAAAGCCGATAAGAGTATGTTTATTGGCAACAATCAGGTGACGGATGACACCATGATTAGCGAATTAAATACGCTGACCGATGGGAAGAAAGACACCACGATTTTCTTCCGTGCGGATAAAACCGTCGATTATGAAACCATGATGAAAGTTATGGATACGCTGCATCAGGCGGGTTTCCTGAAGATTGGTCTGGTCGGTGAAGAGACCGTGAAAGCGAAGTAATCCTGATTGCCGGGTAATGGTTGTTGCCTTACCCGGCCTTCCTCTCCTGATTCAGCTCTCCCCACACGCCCTTATCTGTCCTCATCCAGTGCGACTGCCGTTATCCTGGTGGGTTCGTAGTTCCCTTCAGACAGTTTACGCGTCAGGCGTAAGGTGGCTGTTTCTCGCTTGAGTATATGCTGGTATGTGCTCTCCAGCCGGGCCATGATTTTGTCCCGTAGTTCTGGTTGCTGCTCCATAATGGCTTCAATCGCGGCGCCATAGATCTCTTCTTTAGCCTGTAGCGCATAAATTTCGCGACGATTTTGCCATTTCATCCGCACCAGCGCGGCGGGAATAGAAACCATCTCCTGGGCAACGCTTTCCAACGTCGCATTTTTATTGGCAATCAATACGGCCAAATTTTGCTTTAAGACAAACTCATCGCTTTTATGGTCATCTAAAGCCAAATAAACATTATTATCCTCAACATCTTTCATTTTATTTCTCTTCCAGAGAATAAAAAATAGGATCGCTGGTCTCACGCGTAATTAAATTAAGCCAAATTTTATTGCCCTGTTCATTTACGCTGGCTGTTTTTGTCGATAAAATTTTACTTAATTCTTGAGCGTTAATGTCGCCTTCCGCTTGTAGTGAATTGAGCAGGCGAGTGAAGGACTCAATTTTCGCGGCACGAAACAGGCGCTCTTTTAAATGGCGATCGCACTCTTCAAATAACATATTGCGCGCCTGGCCGTTAGCGGTAGAGCTAATCAAAATATCGGGTTCGTAATCGCTTAATGTTCTCTTTCCCTGAGTCAAATTTTCACTATTATCTGTGGGACTGGTATTAGTAGATGAGCTGGATAAGTGAAAACGCGAGGGAACAAGATGCTCGGGAAGCATGTTGAAATATCCTTTGATGCCAATGATATGTTGTTCTAAATAAACCAGGCTGCGTTGACAATAGCATGGCGTAATTTTAAAATCAAAAAAAATGGAGCCAGTATATGAACAGTATATTTTATTCTGTTATTACCCTGCTATTGCTTACCTGCGGGGTACTTTTGTTGATGCGCAGTGCAAATAAAAACCGATATGCAGAAAATGGGCACTCTGAAAACCAGCCGGAAATGCTGAGTAAAGAAGAGGGGGAAGATCATTTTTCGGTACTGATGAATTCGATTACCCCAGTATGGTATTGGCGCGTTAATCACGAATATATCGATTTTATCCACTCAACGATCAAGCGGATGACAATGGTGGAGCTAAATGAGACGCCAGGGCTATTTGATGCACAGCGGCGTTGTAGCGATCTCAACTCTGCGGTGTATAAATATTACGACAATATAAAAAAGCGCTGTCTGAGCGGTGAGAAAGTCCCGCATGCCGATCTGGATGTGCTTAACTTACGCCAGTGCTTCAGGGAGTTCAGTCTGGAGGCTTATCCTGCGCTTGTCGCGCTGGTGTGGCCGGAATTTCAACGTCCAGAGATCAAAGCGGAAGAGGTGTGAAGGGATTGGCTGGCCCTGTTACGTGCCGGGGAGGCTAACGCCGCTTCCCGGCACAGAGTTACAAACGGCTATTTGTCAGATGAGGCCTGCCACAGATTCAGCTTACCATCCGCGACATGCTTATCGATCTGCGCCAGTTCTTCGGCGCTGAACGTCAGGTTAGCCAATGACTGAACGTTCTCCTCCAGTTGCTCCGGTCGGCTGGCGCCAATTAATACCGACGTCACCCGGTTGTCTTTCAGCAGCCAGCTTAAGGCCATTTGCGCCATCGACTGTCCGCGCTGTTGCGCCATCTCATTGAGCAAACGCAGGCTGTTAAGGTTTTCTTCCGTCAGCATATTTTCCGTCAGCCCACGAACTTTTTTCCCTTCACGCTGCATGCGTGAACCTTCCGGAATGCCGTTGAGGTATTTCCCCGTCAGCAGCCCCTGGGCCAGCGGCGTAAATGCGATGCAGCCCATGCCGTTGGATTCCAGCGTATCCAGCAGACCGCTGCTGTCTACCCAACGGTTAAGCAGGTTGTAAGAAGGCTGGTGGATCAGCAGCGGAATTTTCCATTCCCGCATCAGCTCGGCCATTTTCTGCGTACGCTCCGGAGAATAGGATGAGATGCCGACATACAGCGCTTTACCGCTTTGCACCGCATGGGCCAGCGCTGAGGCGGTCTCTTCCATTGGCGTATTTTCGTCAACGCGGTGCGAGTAGAAGATATCGACATAGTCGAGGCCCATGCGTTTCAGGCTCTGGTCGAGGCTGGCGAGCAGGTATTTGCGCGAACCGCCAGAACCGTATGGCCCTGGCCACATGTCATAGCCTGCCTTGGTGGAGATGATCAGTTCATCACGATAGTGTGCAAAATCCTCGCGCAATAATCGGCCAAAATTCTCTTCTGCGCTGCCCGGAGGCGGCCCGTAGTTATTGGCTAAATCAAAATGCGTGATGCCTAAATCAAATGCTTTACGCAGCAGAGCGCGCTGTGAATCCAGCGCCTGAACGTGCCCAAAACTGTGCCACAAACCCAGCGATAGCGCGGGTAAACGTAAACCGCTGCGCCCGCAGTAGCGATAGAGCATCTGCTCGTAACGTTCAGGATTGGCAAACCAGTCCATGAGATCTCCTTAGTGCAGGTGAATTTCGAAACAACGTTTCTATTCTAGCGGGTTCATGATGAATATCCCGTTCACCAGGTCACACTGGAATGAAAAACTGGGCAAAAACAGACCACTGTGCTTTGCTTAAAAAAACATCGATCTGGAGTGCTGCCATGCCGCGTCTAACTGCCAAAGACTTTCCGCAAGAATTGCTCGACTACTATGACTATTACGCTCATGGCAAAATAACGAAACGCGAGTTTCTCAATCTTGCTGCGAAATATGCAGTCGGTGGTATGACGGCGCTGGCATTATTCAATGTGTTGAAACCCAATTATGCCCTCGCAACGCAGGTGGAGTTCACCGATCCTGATATCCTGGCGGAATACATGACTTATCCTTCACCTGAAGGGCATGGTGATGTGCGTGGGTATCTGGTTAAACCTGCGAAAGCGACGGGGAAAGTTCCGGCGGTAGTGGTGGTGCATGAGAATCGTGGGCTGAATCCGTATATTGAGGATGTGGCACGGCGGGTGGCGAAGGCGGGCTATATTGCACTCGCGCCTGATGGATTAAGTTCAGTAGGGGGCTATCCTGGCAATGATGATAAAGGTCGGGAGTTGCAGCAGCAGGTTGACCCGGTAAAGCTGATGAACGACTTCTTTGCCGCCATTGAATTTATGCAGCGTTATTCAGGCGCGACGGGAAAGGTGGGTATCACCGGATTTTGCTACGGTGGCGGCGTATCGAATGCCGCAGCAGTTGCTTTTCCTGAACTGGCCTGCGCAGTGCCTTTTTATGGGCGTCAGGTTCCTGCATCAGATGTCCCTAAAATAAAAGCGCCTTTATTACTGCACTATGCGCAATTAGATACCCGAATTAATGAGGGATGGCCTGCCTATGAAGCGGCGCTCAAAGCCAATAAGAAAGTCTATGAGGCATATATCTATCCCGGCGTTAATCATGGTTTTCATAATGACTCGACACCGCGTTATGATAATGCTGCCGCTGATTTGGCCTGGGAGCGTACTCTTGCATGGTTTAACAAATATTTACGATAGAAAACAAGGGATTATTTAATGCTTCAGGTTAATTATCTGAATAATAATGCTAGCTAATTTCATTAGCATTCATGTTGATATAGTGTAAATAATATTGGATATACTTAAGAAAGTAAAAAAATAAAGAATGCATTATATCTTCTCTGTTGCCTGCCGATAACAAGGATAAGTATCGCCTGATGGCGAATTCCTCATCAACGGCAAGGAAATTATTATGCGTTTGCTGAAAAACTTCACTATTCGTATTGTCATGTTGGCAATACTGGGACTTTTTTGCCTGCTCTGGTCGGGCGTGGGTTTATTCAGTCTTCATTCTTTATCAAAAATATCTGAAGGCAATGATATTGACCGTCATCTTGTCCATCAGATGACGGTGCTCAGTCAGGGGAACGATCAGTATTTTCGCTTCGTAACGCGCTTAAGTCGCGCCATGGATGTCAAAATGAGCGGCGGAACGCCTGATTTTGCACCAGCGCAGCAGTCCCTGGAGAATATGAGCAAAAAACTCCAGGAGATGAAAACGTTGTCTCCGGGGCCTATGGATCCGGACGTTGCCGCGGCGGTACTGACGAAGTGGCAGGCGCTGCTGGATAACGGGGTGGTTCCGCAAATGCAACTGGCGCAGCAGGGCACGCTTACGGCCTTTGCGGAGCATGCCAGCACCGTTACGCCAGCGCTGAGCCGTGAATTTGGCGCCAGTGCCGAACGTTTTAACGCCACGGCAGGTGAGCGGCTTGATACCACGCGCGTCATGGTCGATGGCAAAACGTCTATCATCCGGACGCTAATTATTACCGCCGTGATCCTCGGTATTGCTCTCCTGTTCTTCACAGACCGTTACCTCGTCGCCATGATGGTGAAACCCCTGGGACGTATCCGCCAGCAGTTCCAGCAGATTGCTCAGGGCGATCTCAGCCATCCAATCGAAGATTTTGGCCGTAACTGCGTGGGCCAACTGGTGCCGTTATTGTGCGCGATGCAGGACAGCCTGCGCGAAGCCGTCAGTACAATTCGCTCAGGTAGTGACAACATCTGGCGAGGGGCTACGGAAATATCCACCGGCAATAACGATCTCTCATCGCGTACTGAGGAGCAGGCTGCGGCGCTGGAAGAGACCGCTGCCAGCATGGAGCAACTGACCGCAACGGTAAAACTGAACGCCGAAAACGCGCGTGAAGCCAGCCAGCTTGCCGATACGGCGACAGAGACGGCAGGTAAAGGGAGCAGCCTGGTTTCAGAAGTGGTTGAGACGATGGACGGCATTGCCGCCAGCTCTAAACAGATCGCGGAAATTACGTCTGTTATTAATAGCATTGCCTTCCAGACTAATATTCTGGCGCTGAACGCGGCAGTTGAAGCTGCCAGAGCAGGTGAGCAGGGGCGTGGTTTTGCCGTTGTTGCCGGTGAGGTGCGTAACCTCGCCAGCCGTAGCGCCGGGGCGGCGAAAGAGATTGAGACGCTGATTGGCGAATCGTCGCGTCGCGTCGATCAGGGCGCTCGACTGGTTAAAGAGACGGGATTAACCATGGAGGCGATTCTGCGCGGAGCCACCGAAGTGACCGTTATCATGAAGCAAATTGCTTCTGCCTCAGAAGAACAGAATAAGGGCATTTCGCAGGTGAGCGTGGCGATCACGCAGATGGACAGCGTAACGCAACAGAACGCCGCGCTGGTAGAGCAAGTTTCCGCCGCAGCTGTGGCGCTTGAACGGCAAACGGAAGAGCTGCAACGCTCGGTACAACAGTTCCGCCTTTCAGCAAACGATGTGCAGTACGCCGCTGCCAGCACCGTTTCCCCTTCAGCAGACAGCAAAACGTCTGCAACTGCTAAAAAGGATGAATGGGTGTCCTTTTAAGCGGGCATAAAAAAGTACGTGATACCTCTGGTCTTTGCTTAAAAAATCGCTATATAATTTATTATATAGCGATTGGAGGTTATGCATGAACAACCATTTTGGAAAAGGCTTGATGGCCGGATTAAACGCGTCAAGTGCGGATAGCGCACGCACGGCGGCCAATTTTTGTGCTGATTATAAACGCGGTTTTGTGCTGGGATTTTCTCATCGAATGTTTGAAAAAACGGGCGATCGACAGCTCAGCGCGTGGGAAGCGGGGATCCTCACGCGTCGCTATGGGCTGGATAAAGAGATGGTTATGGATTTCTTTAAAGAGAACCAGTCCAGTACAACAATTCGTTTTTTCATGGCTGGCTATCGTCTCGAAGCTTGATCCGAAAGGGGTATTATCTTGCTTTAATTAATTACACTATTGACCTACGCCTTCGTTTTGTTGCTCCGCCGAAGTATTATAATGCACATAACCATATAAAAAGTGTGGTAAATGGCGCGCCGATCGCAATATGCAACATGCGAAAGGTGCAAAATAAAAGCCAGGTCTTCGCAACGGAATAACTATAAAATGACTGGAGATAACTCTCTCATCAATTCGAACGGCATCAATCGCCGTGATTTCATGAAGCTTTGTGCAGCACTGGCCGCTACCATGGGGCTCAGTAGCAAAGCCGCCGCAGAAATGGCCGAATCAGTTTCTCGTCCTCAGCGTCCACCGGTTATCTGGATTGGTGCGCAGGAGTGTACGGGTTGTACTGAATCGCTACTTCGCGCGACACACCCTACAGTGGAAAACCTCGTTCTGGAGACAATCTCTCTGGAATACCATGAGGTACTCTCTGCCGCCTTCGGCCACCAGGTCGAAGAGAATAAACATAACGCTCTGGAGAAGTACAAAGGGCAATATGTTTTGGTTGTAGATGGTTCTATCCCACTGAAAGACAATGGTATTTACTGCATGGTTGCCGGTGAGCCGATCGTAGATCACATCCGCCGGGCCGCAGAAGGCGCTGCCGCTATCATTGCCATCGGCTCTTGTGCCGCGTGGGGTGGTGTTGCTGCTGCTGGCGTTAACCCAACGGGGGCCGTCGGCTTGCAGGAAGTTCTGCCAGGCAAAACCATCATCAACATCCCCGGCTGTCCTCCGAACCCGCACAACTTCCTTGCAACGGTCGCGCATATCATCACTTACGGTAAGCCGCCGAAGCTGGATACCAAAAACCGTCCGACATTTGCCTATGGTCGTTTGATTCACGAACACTGCGAACGTCGCCCGCACTTCGATGCAGGTCGTTTTGCTAAAGAGTTTGGCGATGAAGGTCACCGTGAAGGATGGTGCCTCTACCATCTGGGCTGTAAAGGACCAGAAACCTACGGCAACTGCTCAACGCTGCAATTCTGCGATGTTGGCGGCGTGTGGCCGGTGGCAATCGGTCACCCTTGCTACGGCTGTAACGAAGAAGGTGTCGGTTTCCATAAAGGTATTCACCAGCTTGCTCATGTGGAAAACCAAACACCGCGTTCCGAGAAACCTGACGTCAATATGAAAGAAGGCGGCAATATTTCTGCCGGGGCGATTGGGCTGCTTGGTGGCGTAGTAGGACTGGTTGCCGGTGTCAGCGTGATGGCGGTTCGTGAACTGGGGCGTCAGCAGAAGAAAGATAACGCTGACTCACGGGGAGAATAACCGTGAACAGACGTAACTTTATTAAAGCAGCCTCCAGCGGGGCATTGCTGTTGGGCGCTGCGCCGTCCATCAGCCATGCGGCTGCAGAAAACCGTCCGCCGATCCCTGGTTCTCTTGGGATGCTCTATGACTCGACGCTGTGCGTAGGCTGCCAGGCCTGTGTTACCAAGTGTCAGGATATCAACTTCCCGGCGCGTAACCCGGAAGGCGAGCAGACCTGGTCGAACAACGACAAACTGTCACCGTATACCAATAACATCATCCAGGTGTGGCGTAGCGGAACAGGCGTTAACAAAGACCAGGAAGAAAACGGCTACGCATACATTAAGAAGCAGTGCATGCACTGTGTCGATCCGAACTGCGTCTCCGTTTGCCCGGTCTCCGCGCTGAAGAAAGATCCGAAAACTGGCATCGTCCACTATGACAAAGATGTCTGCACGGGCTGTCGTTACTGCATGGTCGCCTGCCCGTACAATGTGCCTAAGTATGACTACAACAACCCGTTTGGTGCGCTTCACAAATGTGAACTGTGTAACCAGAAAGGTGTTGAGCGTCTGGACAAAGGCGGTTTACCGGGTTGTGTTGAAGTGTGCCCTGCTGGTGCGGTGATTTTTGGTACGCGTGAAGAGCTGATGGCTGAGGCGAAAAAACGTCTCGCGCTGAAGCCTGGCAGCGAATACCACTATCCGCGTCAGACGGTGAAAGCAGGCGATACCTATCTGCATACGGTACCGAAGTATTACCCCCATCTGTACGGCGAGAAAGAGGGTGGTGGTACACAGGTTATGGTACTGACGGGCGTTCCTTACGAGGATTTGGATCTGCCGAAACTGGATGATCTTTCAACCGGTGCGCGTTCCGAACATGTTCAACATTCCTTGTACAAGGGCATGATATTACCCCTGGCTGCGCTGGCGGGCTTAACCGTGCTGGTTCGTCGTAACACGAAAAACGACCATCACGATGGAGGAGACGATCATGAGTCATGATCCTAAACCGCTGGGCGGAAAAATAATCAGCAAACCGGTCATTATTTTTGGGCCGCTTATCGTCCTGTGTATGCTCCTGATCGTGAAACGTCTGGTCTTCGGATTGGGCTCAGTCTCCGATCTGAACGGCGGTTTCCCATGGGGTGTATGGATCGCGTTTGACCTGCTGATTGGTACCGGCTTCGCGTGCGGTGGCTGGGCTCTGGCGTGGGCGGTGTATGTTTTCAACAGAGGACAATACCATCCACTGGTACGTCCGGCGCTGCTGGCGAGCCTGTTTGGCTACTCGCTGGGTGGTCTGTCGATCACCATTGACGTCGGTCGTTACTGGAACCTGCCGTATTTCTACATTCCGGGCCACTTCAACGTGAACTCGGTACTGTTCGAAACGGCGGTCTGCATGACCATCTATATCGGCATCATGGCGCTGGAATTTGCTCCGGCTCTGTTTGAACGTCTGGGGTGGAAAGTCTCTCTCAAACGTTTGAATAAAGTGATGTTCTTTATTATTGCCCTTGGCGCTCTGCTGCCAACTATGCACCAGTCTTCAATGGGTTCATTGATGATTTCTGCGGGCTATAAAGTGCATCCGCTATGGCAAGCTTATGAAATGTTGCCGCTTTTCTCCGTATTAACCGCTTTTATTATGGGCTTCTCGATCGTCATCTTTGAAGGCTCGTTGGTACAAGCCGGGCTGAAAGGTAATGGTCCGGACGAGAAAAGTTTGTTCATCAAGCTGACGAATACCATCAGTGTGCTGTTGGCGATTTTCGTGGTCCTGCGCTTTGGCGAACTGATCTATCGCGACAAGCTGTCCTATGCGTTCTCAGGCGATCTTTACTCCCTGATGTTCTGGATTGAAGTCGTGCTGATGGTCTTCCCGCTGGTGGTGCTGCGCGTCACTAAGTTGCGTAACGACTCGCGCATGCTGTATCTGTCTGCGCTGAGCGCATTGCTGGGTTGTGCGACATGGCGTCTGTCCTATTCGCTGGTGGCGTTCAATCCTGGTGGTGGCTACCACTACTTCCCGACCTGGGAAGAACTGTTGATTTCTATTGGTTTTGTGGCTATTGAGATTTGTGCATACATCGTACTCATTCGTCTACTGCCGATACTTCCTCCTTTAAAACAAAACGATCAAAATCGTCATGAGGCGAGCAAAGCATGAGCCAGAGAATTACTATTGATCCGGTAACCCGTATTGAGGGTCATTTACGCATCGACTGCGAAATCGAAAATGGCGTGGTATCTAAAGCATGGGCTTCCGGTACCATGTGGCGTGGCATGGAAGAGATCGTGAAAAACCGCGATCCGCGCGATGCCTGGATGATTGTGCAGCGTATCTGTGGCGTTTGTACTACCACTCACGCTATCTCTTCCGTTCGTGCAGCAGAAAGCGCGCTGAATATTGATGTTCCGGTGAACGCACAGTATATCCGTAACATCATTCTGGCCGCGCACACCACGCATGACCACATTGTTCACTTCTATCAGCTCTCTGCGCTGGACTGGGTGGATATCACCTCTGCACTGAAAGCAGATCCAGCGAAAGCGTCTGCCATGCTGAACGGCGTGTCCTCCTGGCACCTGAACAGCGCAGAAGAGTTCACTAAGGTTCAGAACAAGATCAAAGACCTTGTTGCCAGCGGTCAGTTAGGCATTTTTGCCAACGGTTGCTGGGGTCACCCGGCAATGCAACTGCCGCCAGAAGTGAACCTGATTGCGGTCGCTCACTACCTGCAGGCGCTGGAATGCCAGCGTGATGCTAACCGTGTTGTGGCGCTGTTGGGCGGTAAAACGCCGCACATTCAGAACCTGGCGGTAGGCGGGGTTGCTAACCCAATTAACCTCGACGGCCTTGGCGTGCTGAACCTTGAGCGCCTGATGTATATCAAGTCCTTTATCGATAAGCTGAGCGACTTCGTTGAGCAGGTTTACAAGGTTGATACCGCGGTTATTGCTGCGTTCTACCCTGAGTGGCTGGAACGTGGTCAAGGTGCGGTTAACTATCTGAGCGCACCGGAATTCCCGACTGACGGTAAAAACGGCAGCTTCCTGTTCCCGGGTGGTTACATCACCAATGAAGATCTGTCGACCTATCGTCCGATCACCTCTCACTCCGATGAGTACCTGATCAAAGGGATTCAGGAGAGTGCGAAACACGCCTGGTACAAAGACGAAGCGCCGCAGGCTCCGTGGGAAGGCACAACGGTTCCTGATTACACCGGTTGGTCAGATGATGGCAAGTACTCCTGGGTTAAAGCACCGACCTTCTACGGTAAAACGGTTGAAGTGGGGCCGTTGGCCAACATGCTGTGTAAACTGGCGGCCAAACGCGAGTCTACCCATGCCAAGCTGAATGAAATCATCGCGATTTACACCAAGCTGACCGGTAAAACTATCGAAGTGTCACAGCTGCACTCTACGTTGGGCCGTATTATTGGCCGTACCGTTCACTGCTGTGAACTGCAGAACGTTCTGCAGGATCAGTACAATGCGCTGATTGTGAACATCGGCAAAGGCGACCACACTACCTTCGTGAAACCGGATATCCCGGCAACGGGTGAATTTAAAGGTGTCGGTTTCCTCGAAGCGCCGCGCGGTATGCTGTCTCACTGGATGGTGATCAAAGATGGCATTATCAGCAACTACCAGGCGGTAGTACCGTCAACCTGGAACTCTGGCCCACGTAACTTTAATGATGAAGTGGGACCGTATGAGCGCTCGCTGGTAGGTACGCCGATTGCCGATCCAAACAAACCGCTGGAAGTGGTTCGTACCATTCACTCCTTCGACCCTTGTATGTCATGTGCGGTGCATGTGGTGGACGTTGATGGGAACGAAGTGGTCTCAGTTAAGGTTCTGTAATGCGGATATTAGTCTTAGGGGTCGGCAATATTTTGCTGACCGACGAAGCCATCGGGGTACGTATCGTTGAGGCATTAGAACAACGGTACGTCCTGCCAGACTTTGTTGATGTTCTGGACGGTGGTACGGCTGGGATGGAGCTTCTCGGTGATATGGCGAACAGAGATCATCTGATCATTGCTGACGCCATTGTGTCGAAGAAAAACACGCCAGGAACGATGATGGTCCTGCGGGATGAAGAGATCCCGGCGCTGTTTACCAACAAAATCTCACCGCACCAGCTTGGTCTGGCCGACGTATTGTCGGCCCTGCGTTTCACCGGCGAGTTTCCGAAAAAGCTGACGTTAGTCGGTGTTATTCCGGAATCGCTGGAGCCGCATATCGGACTAACGCCAACGGTTGAAGCGATGATTGAACCTGCGCTTGAGCAGGTTCTTGCCGCGCTTCGCGAATCAGGTGTTGAAGCGATCCCGCGGGAGGCGGCTCATGTCTGAGGAGTTTGTCGGTTTTCAGACGGCCCCGAAGATGCAAATTCAGGCAGCGTTTGAAGAGGTTGCCCGGCGTTCAATGCACGATCTCTCTTTCCTGCATCCGAACATGCCAGTATATGTCTCTGAATTTACGTTGTTTGAAGGACAGTGGACGGGGTGTGTTATCACGCCCTGGATGCTCAGCGCACTGATTTTCCCCGGACCGGACCAGATCTGGCCGGTGCGTAAAGTCAGCGAAAAAATCGGACTGCGTCTGCCGTATGGCGAGATGACCTTTACCGTTGGTGAACTGGAGGGCGTATCGCAATACCTTTCCTGCTCACTGATGTCGCCGCTTTCGCACAGTATGTCGGCGCAAGAAGGCATGCGTCTGACTGACGATTGCGCGCGAATGCTGTTATCGCTGCCGGTTAGCGATCCGAATGCGCCGCAGCTAAATCGCCGCGCGTTGCTGCTGGGTCGTCGGAACTGCGAAAATGCATGAGCTGTCCCTTTGTCAGAGCGCGGTTGAGATTGTTCAACAGCAGGCAGAGCAGCACGGTGTCAAACGTGTAACCGGTGTTTGGCTGGAAATCGGGGCGCTCTCCTGCGTTGAAGAGAGCGCTGTTCGTTTCAGTTTCGACATCGTCTGTCAGGGGACGCTGGCTCAGGGTTGTGAGCTGCATATTGATTACAAGCCAGCCCAGGCATGGTGCTGGGATTGCAGTCAGGTTGTGGAAATCACCCAGCATGATGCGCAGTGTCCACAATGTCAGGGCGATCGCCTGCGGGTTGATGCTGGCGATTCACTGAAAGTGAAAAGTATTGAAGTCGAATAACCCATAGGTTGCTATGGGGCGGAGTCAGATATGTGTATTGGAGTCCCTGGTCAGGTTCTGGCCGTTGGTGAAGATATTCACCAGCTTGCGCAGGTTGAAGTGTGCGGCATCAAACGTGATGTCAATATTGCCCTGATTTGTGAAGGTGATACAGCTGAGCTGGTCGGGCAATGGGTGCTGGTGCACGTAGGGTTCGCCATGAGCATCATTGATGAAGATGAAGCTAAAGCCACGTTAGACGCACTTCGCCGCATGGAGTACGACGTCACCAGCGCGTGACAAATCCTGAATGAAATTGCCGGATAGCGGTTGCTATCCGGCAATTTATTTTAGTTCTGGCGCTTATCTTCGGTTTGGGTATCGAAGTCGCTGGCGTCATGGCGTTCATGAAGCTGCTCGTTCAGCGGTCCGTTAGTGCGGTTTACAATACGACCACGCTTAACCGCCGGACGCGCTGCAATCTCTTTTGCCCAGCGTTGTACGTGCTTGTAGCTTCCTGCGTCAAGGAACTCTGCTGCGTCGTAGACGTTGCCCAGAACCACATTGCCAAACCATGGCCAGACCGCCATATCGGCAATGGTGTATTCATCTCCGGCCACAAACTGATGTTGCGCCAATTGTTTATCCAGCACGTCGAGTAAGCGCTTGGCTTCCATGGTGAAGCGATTGATAGCGTACTCAATTTTTACCGGAGCATAGTTATAGAAGTGGCCAAAGCCTCCGCCGAGGAACGGTGCTGCGCCTTGTAACCAGAATAACCAGTTCAGCGTTTCGGTGCGTTTTGCCAAATCCTGCGGCAGGAAATAACCATATTTCTCCGCCAGATAGAGCAGGATTGCGCCAGATTCGAATACGCGAACCGGTGGGTTTTGCGAGTGATCGCGTAGCGCCGGGATCTTCGAGTTCGGATTCACCTCAACAAAGCCGCTGGAAAACTGATCGCCATCGCCAATGCGGATAATCCAGGCATCGTATTCCGCGCCCTTCACCCCCTGCGCCAGCAACTCCTCCAGCATGATCGTCACTTTCTGCCCGTTTGGCGTACCTAGCGAATAGAGCTGCAGCGGATGTTTGCCAACCGGCAGCGTTTTCTCGTGGGTGGCTCCGGAAACCGGGCGGTTGATATTGGCGAATGCGCCCCCGTTCGATTTTTCCCACGTCCAGACTTTCGCGGGCTGATAGGTATTGTCTGACATATTGACCTGCCTTCTGAGTGGTTGTGTTGATGCAGTGTAGCAGTTAGGTAGAACTCAATTTAACAGATTGGGACTTTATGTCGCTTTGTGCTGAAAGGGGAAGATAAATCTAACCCGTTCATTGTACCCGGTCCGTACTCCATGAAGAGGAAATCAATGTTGGACGGAAGTTGCTACCGTATTCACCATTAAAAATTGGCGGTGAATAAGCAGTAATAATGAAAAATGGTGTTCCAGGAGTAAGCGGTTATCAGGGCCCGGCGGGTGGGTGGGGCGCGGTAAAAGCCGTCACTGCTTCGGTGTTTTCGCAAAAGGCTGTCGCCCGCGACATTATCGCGATGTTCAAAATGAACCAGGTGAAAGGGTTCGATTGTCCGGGCTGTGCGTGGCCGGACCCAGGGCACCGTGCGCCAATGGAGCTGTGCGAAAATGGCGTTAAAGCGGTCTCCTGGGAGACAACCAGTAAAAAAGCGTCACCGGAATTTTTCAGCCGTCACCCGGTTTCCACACTCTGGCACTACAGCGATTATGAGCTGGAAAATATCGGTCGTTTGACGCATCCGATGAAATACGATGCAGCATCAGATACCTGGCAGGCGGTGGATTGGGATATCGCCTTCCAGGAGATCGGCGAGCGTCTGCGCAGCTATGATTCACCCCAGCAGGTTGAGTTTTACACCTCCGGCAGAACGTCAAATGAAGCGGCGTTCCTGTATCAGCTTTTTGCCCGCGAATATGGCAGCAGCAACTTTCCTGATTGCTCAAACATGTGCCACGGACCGACCAGCGCAGGGCTAACGCCGGCCATTGGCCTTGGAAAAGGGACCGTTCAACTTGACGATTTTGACCATTGCGATCTGGTGATTTGTATCGGGCATAACCCTGGCACAAATCATCCACGTATGCTGACCACCTTACGCGACGTTGCCAAACGCGGGGCTAAAATTATCTCTATCAATCCGCTGAACGAAAGGGGGCTTGAGCGCTTTAGTTTCCCGCAAAGCCCGAAAGAGATGTTCACCGGCCAGTCGACGCAGCTGAGCAACGACTACTACCAGGTAAAAATGGGCGGTGACGCCTCGCTGCTCAAAGGCATCATGAAGGCGCTGATCGAAATGGATGAAGCGCGGATCTTACTGGATCAGCAACCGACACTCGATCATGCGTTTATCGATGAGCATACTGCTGGATATGCAGCGCTGTATGATGACTTACGTCAGCATAACTGGGCGGAGCTGGAACAGGACTCGGGCCTGACGCGCAGTCAGATGGAGGACCTGGCACACAGCTACAGTAAATCTCGTGCCACTATTATTTGTTATGGTCTGGGCATCACCCAGCATAAAAACGGTACTGAGAACGTCCAGCAACTGGTAAACCTGCTGCTGCTGAAAGGCAATATGGGTAAGCCTGGGGCGGGGATCTGCCCGTTGCGCGGTCATTCTAACGTGCAGGGCGACCGTTCCGTGGGGATCAACGAAGCGGCATCCGAAGACTTCCTGCAGCGCCTTGAGACGCATTTTTCTATCCGTGTGCCGCGTAAACATGGCCGCTCCAGCGTGGAGAGTATTCGGGCCATCGAACTGGGAGAGGCAAAAGCGCTCATTTGCATGGGTGGCAATCTGGCGGTGGCGATGCCGCAGCCGCAGCGTACCTTTGCGGCGATGAAAAATTTGGATCTGCAGGTGCATATTGCGACCAAGCTGAACAGATCGCATTTGCTGCTGGCAAAGCATAATTACCTGCTGCCTGCATTAGGTCGAACGGAGCGCGACATTCAGGCGACGGGGATCCAGTCGGTGACCGTCGAAGACTCGATGTCGATGGTCCACGCTTCCTGCGGCGCGCTGAAGCCAGCTTCCCGCTGGTTAAAATCGGAGCCCGCGATTGTGGCGGGCATGGCACACGCCACTCTGCCGCTTTCGCCGATCAACTGGGAAGCGTTAACCGGGGACTACGCGCTGATCCGTGACGCCATTGAAGCCGTGATCCCGGCGTTCCACGATTACAATGCCCGTATTGCCGAGCCGGGCGGATTTCGTATGGATACGCCCGCTTCGCGCCGTGAATGGCGAACGGCGAATGGTAAAGCCAACTTTATCGTCAGCCATCAGCGGGCGGTAGAGCGAGAAAATCAGCCTGCCGATGCACTGGTTCTGGCGACGCTGCGCAGCCACGATCAATACAACACCACTATTTATGGTATGAACGATCGCTACCGTGGCATTACCGGTCGTCGGGATGTGGTGTTTTTAAGCGCTGAAGAAGCGGCGACTCGCGGTCTGAGCCAGGGAGATGTGGTCAACGTTCAGGCGCTGGACGACCGCGGCCAGCCCTGTGCGGATCGCATTATGTGCGGCTTGACGGTGGTGATTTACAACATGGCGGTGGGCTCAATAGGCGCTTATCTGCCAGAAGCGAATGTCCTGCTTTCGCTGGATGCGGTGGACACACAAAGTTTGACTCCGGCGTATAAAAGCGTACCGGTCACCGTGACAAAAGCGTAGTTCCTGCTGCGAATTTTTCGCCTCTGAGCGCCAGCCGCTGCGTTGAGGTGTATGATGATGTCGACCTCTGTCCGGTTAGTGTCGCAGAGCAGGCAATCAGAGCGAAAAATTCACGCCAACCTGCTCAGGCTGTATTGTTTTGAGGTAAGGTGCATGAGCAAAGGAACGACCAGTCAGGATGCCCCATTCGGGACATTATTGGGCTACGCCCCAGGCGGCGTAGCAATCTACTCTTCAGATTACAGCTCCCTCGACCCACGGGACTACGACGATGATGCGGCATTTCGCAGCTATATCGACGACGAATACATGGGCCACAAATGGCAGTGCGTAGAGTTCGCACGCCGCTTTCTCTTCCTTAATTATGGCGTGGTCTTCACCGATGTAGGCATGGCCTGGGAGATCTTTTCCTTACGCTTTCTACGCGAAGTAGTGAATGACAATATCCTGCCGTTACAGGCATTTCCGAATGGTTCACCCCGCGCGCCGGTAGCCGGTGCTCTGCTTATCTGGCAAAAAGGCGGTGAGTTTAACGATACCGGCCATGTGGCGGTCGTCACCCAGTTGCTGGAAAACAAAATCCGTATTGCCGAACAGAACGTGCTCCATACGCCGTTGCCTCCCGGACAGCAGTGGACCCGCGAACTGGAGATGGTGGTTGAAAACGGTTGTTACACCCTGCGTGATACCTTTGACGACACCACCATCCTTGGCTGGATGATCCAGACCGATGATACCCGTGACAGCCTGCCGCAGCCGGAGATCGCCAACGATTCGTTGAGAATTGGCGGCGCGCGACTGGAAGATAACGGGCAGTTTGACGGTAAATGGCTTGATGAACAGGATCCGCTGCAGAAAGCCTACGTGCTGGCGAACGGCCACGTGATTAATCAGGATCCGCATCAGTACTTCACTATTACCGAGAGTGCAGAGCAGGAACTGATCAAAGCCACCAACGAGCTGCACCTGATGTATCTGCACGCGACCGACAAAGTGCTGAAAGATGACAACCTGCTGGCGCTGTTCGATATCCCGAAAATCCTCTGGCCGCGTCTGCGTCTTTCCTGGCAGCGTCGTCGGCATCATATGATTACAGGACGTATGGATTTCTGTATGGATGAACGCGGACTGAAGGTGTATGAGTACAACGCCGATTCTGCATCGTGCCATACCGAAGCTGGTTTGATCCTCGAAAGATGGGCCGAGCGGGGCTATACAGGACAGGGACACAACCCAGCTGAAGGATTGATCAACGAACTGGCGGGGGCCTGGAAGCACAGCCGCGCGCGTCCTTTTGTCCACATCATGCAGGATAAAGATATAGAGGAAAACTACCACGCTCAGTTTATGCAGCAGGCGCTACGTCAGGCCGGGTTTGACAGTAAAATTCTGCGTGGCCTCGATGAGCTACGTTGGGATGACGCCGGTCAGCTGATTGACGGGGACGGTCGTCTGGTGAACTGCGTCTGGAAAACCTGGGCGTGGGAAACCGCGATTGAGCAGGTGCGAGAGGTCAGTGAAACGGAGTACGCTGCGGTACCAATTCGTACCGGGCATACGAATCAGGAAGTGCGTTTAATCGACGTGTTGCTGCGCCCGGAAGTGCTGGTCTTTGAACCTCTGTGGACGGTGATCCCTGGTAATAAAGCGATTCTGCCGATCCTGTGGCAACTGTTCCCACACCACCGCTATCTGCTTGATACTGATTTCACTGTTAATGAAGAGCTGGCGCAAACCGGTTATGCAGTGAAACCTATTGCAGGACGTTGTGGCAGCAACATCGATCTGGTGAGCCATCAGGAAGAGTTACTGGATAAAACCAGCGGTAAGTTTGCCGAGCAGAAGAACATTTATCAGCAGCTTTGGTGTCTGCCAAAAATTGCCGGTAAATATATTCAGGTTTGTACCTTCACCGTAGGCGGTAACTATGGGGGGACCTGCCTGCGCGGCGATGAGTCGCTGGTGATTAAAAAAGAGAGCGATATCGAGCCGCTGATTGTAGTGAAGGAAGAGTAATCTTTTTGCGAGTTCTTGATTGAAATGCGAAAAGCCGGAGTATATCTCCTAATGCTTGTCAGTTTAGCTTTTGATGGAAACCGTAATGCATAGCGTTGCGGTTTCTTTTTCACTGCCCGGGGATAATGTTTCACTCTTCCCACGGGCAGGAAAAAACTCTCCGCCATATCCAGTATCTCATTATGTAGTGGCACACTGCCCATCACTGCACCCTGATGCCATAGACGCGTCCTCGGAAACAGACAACGACTCATTCAATAACGCCCCGATTTCTGCTCCCAGCGCGAGGTCGTCTACCTGACCAAAATATTGCTGGCGTAGGTATCCCTGCTGATCAATTAACGTCAACGTAGGTGTACCGCGCATAGCGTAGGACAGCATGGTCTGGGGGACATCATTGTCAGGAGACGGCATATCCACCCCGACGGGGAAAGGGATGCGGTATTCTGATAGAAAGGTTTCCAGTGCCTGTGCGGTCATTACCTCATGATGTTCAAAAACCGTATGTAGGCCAATAACGGCCACCTTATCCGGTGGAAAAGTGGCGTACACACGTGAAACCTGCGGCAGTCCATGGGAAACACAGCCAGGACACAGCATCTGAAATGATTCCATTACCACGACCTTGCCGCGTAATGATTCCAGGGTTATCGGCTGTGACGTATTAAACCAGCGTTCAATTGTCAATGCTGGTGCTCGCGGATGACGAATGATATTCATGTTAACTCCAGAACCCGCACTGTGGTGCGGGTTAATTTCCGTTACTGGTTTACTTTCCCCGGCAGCGTCAGCTTGCCAGAGGCCACTTTAAATACATCCTCGACGCAAAGTAGCGGCGCATGAACGGAGGCATTAACTCGTAGCCCGGCAGTTACGCCATCAAACTGGCTGGCAGTGACCACGCCAATATTATCGAACGGAACTTTCACTTCTACAGTTTCACCTGTCAGCGTAGGATTCCAGCCCGGACTGTCCAACAGTACCGGCAAGCCAGGCCAGGTTTTTGGCAGCCGGGGTTTTTGTCCCTCAGGAATATCAACTACGGCCAGTGCGCCAGGCCCGCAGACCTCGTTAGGCTTCAGCACCACCCAGTGGGTATGCCACAGATCGCCATCATTGTTGCGGTTACCATCGCCATTTTCATCATACAGCGGCGTATCATCCAGATCAGGATGGGATGTTACCGCCAGCGCCAGGATACCGGCCTTATGTTCAAATCCCACTTCATACGGATCGATCGTTGTCGGCCAGACATAAGAGAAAATTTCCGTTCCCGCCAGCTTACCTGTTACTGCAGGCTTACTTTTACCTGCCTTGCCGGAAACTGCCATATGGAAGGTGGCAACATTCCCTTCGGTAGTGACTTTAGTGTGCACAATATCAAACTCAGCCAATACAGCCTTGTCGGCGCTGGTTTTAATACCGCCCTGATGAGGCTCATTGCCATGTGCACTGGCAGAGGTGGCGATAGCCATTGCTAATACAATCGCAATACGTTTCATTTTTATCCTTAAAGCAGATCTTTAATAAACGCACCAAAGTTGATGTGAAGCGGGATACCACCATCCAGTACCAGGGCTGGAACAGATTGCACACCAGCTTCGATGGCCTCATTCAGTCGGGTTTTATCATTTCCGAGATGAACGATTTCTACCGTGTATTGTGCGGGATCCAGTGCCAGTGCGATTTGGTGTTCTGCATCTACGCATACCGGGCAACCTGCATGAAAGAAAACGGCTTTTTTACTCATGATGACTTTCCTTGTGTAATATTAAATAGTATCGAGTCGACATCATTTAATATTACACACACACTGAAAATATTGTCAATATGGTTTTGAATCGATACTATTGATGACAGTAAATCCCTATCGTTAGAAAGTCTGGACGTTTGCTTATCCAGCACGTATCCCGGCAAGCAGAGGCAGGTAACTGTGACACTCTTTGATATTCTTGAACGCCTGGTGAGCCTGCAAATGGGCAGCTTTTATCGCCATCCGCAACTGAAAGGACTCCCCACAACATGGGTTCAGATTCTTTTCTATTTAACGCGATGCAATGGTTATTCCAATACGCCCGCTGCAACCACGGAATACCTCGGGCTGACTAAAGGCACGGTATCGCAGTCCCTGAATAAACTAGAGCGTGAAGGTTGGATTAGAAGAGAAAATGACGGTAAGGATAAACGGGTTGTCCATCTGGTTCTGACATCCAAAGCGAGTGAAGTGATGCATAGCATCATGCAGGAGACACTGCAGGAGCCGTGGGATTCATTAGCTTTTTCTGAGGAACAGCTGAAAACAGTTTTTCTGGCCCATCTGCGGAGTATGCAGAAAAATCAGGGGGCCAGAATGTTTGGTGAGTGCCGTTTTTGCCGGTTTCATCAGTCGATAAATGGGCATCCCTGGTGTGGTCTAACAGAAGAGCCGATTCCCATGGAAAGTATCACATTAATTTGTCGTGAATTTGAGGAGCCGGAAAATAGTTGCAGCGTTAGCGCTCAGAATGAGAGAAAGGGCTAGATACTGGCTTTTGAACGGGTAAAGTGCGGACATAAAAAAATCCAGAAAATGGTATGCGCATTCTCTGCATTTTGTAGTGGAACACTGAATTTGGCCACCTGAACAGAGGTGATATGCTCACTCTGCCACGTGTTCGGGGTTCATCGCAGCAGTTAAACCCCCTGAAAAACCAGACGGCAGACGGGCTGTATTACGCGGTCAGGTTCTGGCGTTGCATAACATCAACCATGGTTTTGCTGGCGCAAGAAGTATCGTGACCATGTCAACGCTGAGAGGCTTCCGGATGAGGGCAGGCTGATTGCACCGATTGAATTTCTTGTGACTGGGGATTTGTCATCGTGTATGGCGGTTTCCCAGGCCCGTGCACTCCTGGCCGTCATGCTGAAGCCTGACAGGAGCGCCATACAGCCCTGACATTAAATGAAACGCTCTCTTTCGGGACATAAAACCGATTATGTTCCTGATGCTTTCCTTATGGCTATTGCGGTGTTTCCCACATGAAGCAAGGCTATGACTTACTGCCCCCTTTGATTTCTTTCTGATCTAAAACCATTTCCTTGAAAGCGCATTGGTGTTTTTAACTTTCTTATATTGATGTAGATCAAGTCAAGATCCATTTATCAATAATTATCCGTTCATTTTAACTACTGCGACATAAATGTTTGTTTTGTGTGCTGGTAATAGTCCATTTTACTGACATCTCAGCACTATTCACTATTAACATTTAGAGGAAAATTCCTAAGAATTTACTTAAAATAGATTAAAGATCGGTAAATTTGATCTATTGTCGATCATTGTTCTATTATCACATGTAAAGAACTTTCGTTTGAAAGATGCACGCAGTGATAAACCGAGGGATGATGAGATGGCTGATAGTTTCCAGAATGAAGTGCCAAAGGCACGTATTAATCTAAAGCTTGACCTGCATACAGGGGGAGCCAGCAAGAAAACTGAGCTCCCTCTGAAATTACTGGTGGCGGGCGACTTCAGTAATGGTCAGGAATCTGCACCACTGTCTGAGCGCAAAAAAGTTAACTTGAACAAGAATAATTTCGACTCAGTTCTTTCCGAATATTCCCCAAAAGTCAATCTGACCGTTAAAAACACGCTCGCCAGTGATGGTAGCGAAGACAATATCAGTCTGATATTCCAGAGCATGAAAGATTTCACCCCGGAGCAGGTTTCCCGACAGATCCCTCAGCTGAAGGCAATGCTTTCCATGCGTAACCTGCTTCGCGATTTAAAAGCGAACCTGCTGGACAATCAGGCTTTCCGAAAGGAGCTGGAAAAAATTCTGCTCGACCCGGCGTTAAGCGCAGAACTCCGCTCAGAGCTGTCTGCTCTGGCACCTAAACAGCCATAACGGTCACGATGATTTAACGGATTAAAAAGGAAGATGCTGATGTCTGTAAAAAATGAGAATGCGACTGGTGGCGAAAGCGTGGTGCTGGAACGTCCTGCTGCGGGCGGGGTTTATGCGTCCCTGTTTGAAAAAATCAACCTGAACCCGGTCTCTGAGCTGAGTGCGCTGGATATCTGGCAGGATGCGCAGGCGATGTCGGATGCGACTGCGAATGAGCGTCTAACGGCGGGGATGCAGGTATTTCTCGAATGCCTGACGAAAGCGGGCTCAAAAGTTGAAAAACTCGATAAAAACCTTATTGACCACCATATCGCAGAGCTGGACTACCAGATTAGCCGTCAGTTGGATGCGGTAATGCATAGCGAAGAATTCCAGGCTGTGGAGAGCCTGTGGCGCGGCGTGAAATCCCTGGTCGACAAAACTGATTTCCGTCAGAACGTGAAGGTTGAACTGCTGGATATGTCCAAAGAAGACCTGCGTCAGGACTTCGAAGACAGCCCGGAAATCATCCAGAGTGGACTGTATAAACATACATACATTGATGAGTATGACACCCCGGGCGGTGAGCCGATTGCCGCGCTGATTTCTGCCTACGAATTCGATGCCTCTGCGCAGGATGTCGCTCTGCTGCGCAATATTTCAAAAGTGTCTGCCGCAGCGCATATGCCGTTTATCGGCTCAGCCGGCCCGAAATTTTTCCTCAAGGATTCAATGGAGGAAGTGGCGGCCATCAAAGATATTGGTAACTACTTTGACCGTGCGGAGTACATCAAGTGGAAATCCTTCCGCGAGACGGACGATGCCCGCTATATCGGTCTGGTGATGCCGCGTGTACTGGGTCGTCTGCCTTATGGTCCGGACACCGTGCCAGTGCGCAGCTTCAACTATGTGGAAGAAGTGAAAGGTCCGGATCACGACAAATACCTGTGGACTAACGCCTCGTTTGCGTTCGCTTCTAATATGGTTCGCAGCTTCATCAACAACGGCTGGTGTGTGCAAATCCGTGGCCCGCAGGCCGGTGGTGCCGTGCAGGATCTGCCTATTCATCTGTACGATCTGGGCACCGGCAATCAGGTCAAGATCCCGTCAGAAGTGATGATCCCGGAAACCCGCGAATTTGAATTCGCGAATCTGGGCTTCATTCCGCTGTCCTACTATAAAAATAGAGATTATTCCTGCTTCTTCAGCGCTAACTCCACCCAGAAGCCGGCACTGTATGACACCGCGGATGCCACGGCTAACAGCCGTATCAACGCCCGTCTGCCGTACATCTTCCTGCTGTCGCGTATTGCGCACTACCTGAAGCTTATCCAGCGCGAAAACATCGGCACCACCAAAGACCGTCGTCTGCTGGAGCTTGAGCTCAACACCTGGGTGCGCAGTCTGGTGACTGAAATGACCGATCCGGGCGACGAGCTGCAGGCTTCTCACCCGCTGCGTGACGCCAAAGTGGTAGTGGAAGACATTGAAGACAACCCGGGCTTCTTCCGCGTGAAGCTGTACGCCGTACCGCACTTCCAGGTGGAAGGCATGGACGTCAATCTGTCACTGGTTTCCCAGATGCCGAAAGCCAAGTCATAAGCTAAGGCAGGAAGCCAATGAAAACGGAACAACCGTTATGGGGCAGGGGCGTTATGGTCTCTCCCCAGCACTTCCAGCAACAGGCCGCATACGCGGCCTGGTCTGCGGAATGCATTGCCCGACTGGGCCTCTCCCATCCCTGGGGGATGATTGATGCCACTTTCGAACCGGATGCACTGAAACTGGGCCGCCTGCAGGCCCGTCATCTGCACATCCGTTTCCCCGACGGCACGCTTATCGACACGGATAATGCCGACTCCCTGCCGCCGGTGCTGGCGCTTGAGGGCGAATCACAGGAAGTGGCGGTGGTTCTGGCGCTTCCGCTACTGCGGGCAAATGGCGGCAACTGTCTTAAACCCGATGAGGTGGTCGAGCGCCCTGTGCGTTATCGCCAGCGCTGGCGGGATGTCCGTAACGCCTTTGGGGACGATACCCGTCAGATTGCGGTGATGCAGCCCGAGCTGACGTTGCGTTTCGCCCATCAGAACAACAGTGATTACCTGACCTGTCCGGTCGCCCGTCTACAGCAGGATTCACAGGGGAGCTGGGCACTCGATGAAACCTTTCTTCCGCCACTGCTGGCTCTGCAGGGCAGCCGCTGGCTGGTGACCCAACTGGAACAGCTGATGATGCAACTGCGTGCCCGTCTGAGTCGCCTGATGGACATGCGTCGTGAAAGTAACGAGCGCATGGCCGATTTTGCCGTGGCTGACGTGTCTCTGTTCTGGTTGCTCAATGCCCTGAACAGCGCAGAACCCGTGCTCGGACAGTTTCAGCGACACCCGCAAAGTCCGCCGGAGCGTCTGTATCCGGAGCTGGCAAGGCTCGCGGGCAGTCTGCTGACCTTCTCGCTGGAACACCAGGTGAGTGCTATTCCTGTCTGGCAGCATGAGCAACTGAATAACGTCTTCCCGCCGCTCTTTGACCTACTGGGCGACCTGCTGGAAGCCAGCCTGCCGTCGCGGGTGGTAGCGATCGAGCTTGAGCATGATGCCCGGCTTCACTTCTGGCAGGCCCGTCTGCATGACCCACGCCTGCGCGAAGGGGCGGATTACTACCTCTCCGTGCGTTCACCGATACCGGTGGCACAGCTGCAGGAACAATTCCCGCGCCAGTGCAAGGTCGGCAGTCCCGATCATGTCAGGAGTATCGTCAATTCATCACGGGTGGGTGTGCCCCTGATGCCCCTGCGTCATGTGCCAGCCGCCATCCCACTGCGTCTGGAAAACCAGTATTTCAGCCTCGATGTCTCTCATCCTCTGGCCAGCGAAATGCTTCAGGGCGGCACCTGTATGTTTTACGTTCCGGGCATGCTCGGCGAGCCTGAACTTGAACTCTTTGCGGTACTGAGAACATGAGTGAGCCTAAACGCAGCGCTGCTGCGTCCATTGATATTGATGCCCTGCTGCAGGACACCTGGCTGCAGGTGATCAGCCTGCGTCACGGTCCGTCGTTTCAGGATGGAGAAGGGCGCACGTTGTGGGAGCGCTGCATTGCTGATGTCGAACGCGTGCAGCGTGAGCTGAAAGCGAGCGAACTCGATGAAGCCAGCTGTCAGCATATTCTCACTGCACAGTGTGCGCTGCTTGATGAAGCCGTCAAAGGTCGCGGTTTGGAGGATGATGCCTGCCTGCAGTGGTATGACATTCCTCTGCAGGGGCACTTCCTTGGCACCATGGATGCCGGTGATACGCTGTGCGATCGGATGCGCGATGTGCTGCGTGAACCGGCGCCCGACCACGCTGTTGTGACCTGCTTCCAGCGGGTCATGATGCTGGGGTTTCTCGGCAGTTTCCGCTCGCTGAACGATCCGGAGCGCCAGAAACTCGTCAACGCGCTCAGTGAACATGTCACGCCGTTCAGCTATCCGCAGGCTCACCCGATACTGGCAGAAAGCCGTACCGGACGAGGAATGGGTGGTTGGCTGGCGTCATGGCCCGTGCGTATCGGCCTGAGCGTGATGGTAGTCGCCGCACTCTGGTGGGGACTGGATCACTGGTTGGATCAGACGCTGCTGACCCTGCTACCGGGAGCCGTGAAATGAGTCCTGAACAACAGCGCGGGCTTGCGTTGTGGGCCGCCCTGCTGAGTGCAGTGGTCTGCCTGGGTTTCCTGCCGGTGTCCCGACTGGTTTCTTTGCTTGTTCTGTTGGCGATGCTGGGGCTTATCCTGGCGTTCTGGTATGTCGCCAGTCGTCGTGCTGAGCATGACGTCACCCTGCGTCTGGATGACCTCCCGGAAGCCACTTATCGTCAGCCCGTGGTGTTGGTCTGTGGCGATCTGCCGCTGGCATGTATGCAGCAGTCACCGGTGCTCACTGTCACGCAGGGATGCTGGATCCGCGTGGAGGATCATCAGGATCTGGAGCAGGCAGCCCGCCAGGTACTGTGGTTGCGACCTGACTGGGGTCGCCAGCTGTCGGTGATGGTCAGCGTCTGTCCACAGAAACACGCCGACAGCGAGCGCCTTACCAGTCGTCTGCTGGCCCTGCGCTGGCAAATCAGCCAGTTGCGTAAAGAAACCGGGCATTCCGTGCCGCTGGTTCTGAATGGTCAGGTTGGCAGTGCGATGACGAATGATCTGCTCTGGCAGGCGGCTATCCCGGGGGAAGGGGTGAGGGTCTGGCGTGAATCTTCAGCGCCGAGTTCAATCGCTACATGGGTTACCACCGGTGGGTCGCCTGCGATGCAGCAACAGGTGTTGATGAACAGCCTGATGAGCTGGTTCCATCAGCACGTCAAAGCTGTCTTTATGGATAAGAACCCCGACGTTCCTGTCATTGCGCCTGTCGCGGTGCTGTGGGGAATGGGCCCGATCCTTGCCGGAAGTCTGGCCACATCTGCCTGGACTGCGTGGCTTTCCCGTCACACTGCGATGCAGCAGGTAGCGGGCTGGCAGCCGGTAGGAACGGACAGTACGGTTATCTCCCCCTTCCCGGATTTTATCCTGCCACTGCTGCCCGAAGGGCGAGGCCTGACGCCGCGTGGGCGAGCCTTTCGTTGTGCGCTCGGGATTTTCACGCTGGCGGCCATTACTGCGCTGCTCAGTAGTGGCTGGAACAATCGCCAGCTGCTGCAGCGTGTGAGCTTCGATATTTCCCGCTATGACCGTATCCCGATGCATGATTTCGGACCCAAAGCCGATGCCGTTGCTGTCCTGCGTGACGATGCGGCAGAGCTGAATGATTGGTCGCGCAATGGCGTACCGATGCGGATGGGGCTCGGTCTGTATCAGGGGGAGCGTCTGCGAATGCCTGTGCTGGATGCGATCCGTTCCTGGGTGCCTCCACCTCCGCCGCCTGAACCACAGCCGAAACCCAAACCGGTACCGAAAATTGTCCGCCTCGACAGCATGTCGCTGTTCGATTCCGGTAAATCCGACCTCAAGCCGGGCTCCACCAAAATGCTGGTGACCTCCCTGGTTGGCATCAAAGCTAAACCGGGCTGGCTGATTGTGGTGTCAGGTCACACCGACAACACCGGCAATCCAAAACTGAACCAGACGCTTTCACTTAAGCGTGCCGAAGCGGTGCGCAACTGGATGCGTGATACCGGTGATGTACCGGAAAGCTGTTTTGCGGTGCAGGGCTATGGCGAAAGCCGCCCGATCGCAACGAACGACACCCCGGAAGGGCGCGCACTTAACCGTCGTGTCGAAATCAGTCTGGTACCGCAGGCCGATGCCTGTCAGATACCGGGCAATCCCCAGGCGTCATCGGATGATGGCGCAGATAAAACTGTAATGGAGTAAATCACATGGCAATTCCTGTTTATCTTTGGCTGAAAGACGACGGCGGCGCGGACATTAAAGGTTCTGTGGACGTTCAGGATCGTGAAGGCAGCATCGAAGTTGTCGCTCAGGAGCATAACCTGTACATCCCGACCGATAACAACACCGGCAAGCTGACCGGTACCCGTATCCACACCCCGTTCCTGTTCACCAAGGAAATCGACTCGTCCAGCCCGTATCTGTACAAGGCGGTGACTACCGGTCAGACCCTCAAGTCTGCGGAATTCAAGTGGTACAAAATCAACGACGCGGGTCAGGAAGTTGAGTACTTCAACACGAAGCTTGAGAACGTGAAGGTGGTGAAGGTGAATCCGGTGATGCACGACATCAAGGATCCTTCCTACGAAAAGCACAACCATCTGGAGCAGATTGAGTTGCGCTACGAAAAAATCACCTGGACCTACAAAGACGGCAACATCATTCATTCCGATTCCTGGAACGAACGCGCCACCGCGTAAGTCACGAGCGGGCAGAGCTTCTCTGTCCGCTTTTCTTTTTGCTGAGCGTCTGCCCGTCGGGCGTTGAGCAAAAAAAACATAAACCGCCAGCCCGACCGCATGCGCTTTGGTCCCCTGAACGGGAAACAGCGAAGGGCGGTAGCGTGCCCGGAAGCCATCAAGAGAGAGAAAAATGGAAAATCCAGCCATCCTGTTACGTCGTCTGAATCCGTACTGTGCCCGCGCGATGGAAGGGGCTGCCTCGCTCTGCCAGACCCGTGCCCATGCGGAAATTCTGCCTGAGCACTGGCTGCTGAAACTGCTGGAGCAGGGCGAGGGCGACCTGACGGTGCTGGCGCGCCGTTATGAGTGGGATATGGATGCACTGTGGCAGGATTTGCTGGCGTGGCTCGACAATCTGTCGCGTTCGGTGCGCAGCCGTCCACAGCTCTCTGACAACATTCAGAGCCTGCTGCAGGAGGCCTGGCTACTGGCCTCCCTCGCTGGCGAAGAACACATCCGCAGCGTGCATCTGCTGATGGCGCTGACGGAGAACCAGCGACTTGCTCACTGTGATGGTCTGTGGCCTTTGCTGACCCTGGGGCAGAGCCAACTGGAACGCCTGCGCCCGCTGCTCGACGCGCAGTCCGATGAACGCCCAGAAGTACAGCAGGAAGCCGAACTGGCACAGAGCCATGGCGGAGAAGTGGAGTTCGTCGGGCGTCCTGTCGGCGCGGAGGTAAAAGAGGGAGAACTGAGCCCGGCCCTGCAGAACGCGCTGGATAAATTCACTCTCGACGTCACTGCCAAAGCCAGAGAGGGCAAAATCGACCCGGTATTCGGTCGCGACACTGAAATCCGCCAGATGGTGGATATTCTTTCCCGTCGTCGTAAGAACAACCCGATTCTGGTCGGCGAGCCGGGTGTCGGCAAAACTGCGCTGGTGGAAGGCCTGGCGCTACGAATCGCTGAAGGCAACGTGCCGGAAAGCCTGAAAACCGTGGTACTGCGTACCCTCGACCTCGGCCTGCTGCAGGCGGGGGCGGGTGTGAAAGGTGAATTTGAACAACGTCTGAAAAATGTGATTGATGCGGTGCAGCATTCGCCCGTACCCATTCTGCTGTTTATCGATGAAGCCCACACCATTATCGGTGCAGGGAATTCAGCCGGTGGCGCGGATGCGGCCAACCTGCTGAAACCGGCGCTGGCCCGCGGTGAACTGCGCACCATCGCCGCCACTACATGGAGCGAGTACAAACAGTATTTTGAACGCGATGCCGCGCTGGAGCGCCGCTTCCAGATGGTGAAAGTGGACGAGCCGGATGACGATACGGCCTGCCTGATGCTCCGTGGCTTGAAATCACGCTATGCCGAACACCATGGCGTGCATATTACTGACGATGCGGTACGCGCCGCCGTCACGCTGTCCCGCCGTTATCTGACGGGCCGCCAGTTGCCGGACAAGGCCGTCGATTTACTCGATACGGCCAGCGCCCGCGTGCGGATGAGCCTCGACACCGTGCCGGAGCCGCTGACCCGTATTCGCGCGCTGATGACCTCGCTGGACATAGAGAAGCAGGCGCTGCTGGAAGATATCGCAGTTGGCAATCAGAGCCACGGCGAACGCCTGACCGCCATTGAGCAGGAAGAGAAGGACCTTATCGCTGAACTTGACGAACTGGAAGCCCGGTACGGCGAGGAGCTGAAACTCACCGAACAACTGCTGGAAAGCCGCCAGGACATCTCCCGTCAGAGTGAGGCGCACGCGCTGCAACAGGCGCTGAACGGCATACAGCACAGCAACCCGCTGCTGTCGGTGGATGTGGACGTCCGCACCGTCGCCAATGTGATTGCCGACTGGACCGGTGTGCCGCTCTCTTCCCTGATGAAAGACGAGCAAACTGAGCTGCTGACCCTGGAAAATGAAATCAGCAAACGCGTGGTGGGTCAGGACGTGGCACTCAACGCTATCGCCCAGCGCTTGCGCGCGGCGAAGACCGGGCTGACGTCAGAGAATGGTCCGCAGGGTGTGTTCCTGCTGGTCGGTCCAAGTGGCGTCGGCAAAACTGAAACCGCGCTGGCGCTGGCGGATGTGCTGTACGGTGGCGAGAAGTCACTCATCACCATCAACCTGTCCGAGTACCAGGAGCCGCACACGGTGTCCCAGCTGAAAGGCTCGCCGCCGGGCTACGTCGGCTACGGTCAGGGCGGCATTCTGACCGAAGCGGTCCGCAAGCGTCCGTACAGCGTGGTGCTGCTCGATGAAGTGGAAAAGGCGCACCGCGACGTGATGAACCTGTTCTACCAGGTCTTCGACCGTGGCTTTATGCGCGACGGCGAAGGGCGCGAAATCGACTTCCGCAACACGGTTATTCTGATGACCTCGAACCTCGGCAGCGACCACATCATGCAACTGCTGGACGAACAGCCGGAAGCGACCGAAGCGGATCTGCACGAGCTGTTGCGCCCGATTTTACGCGACCACTTCCAGCCGGCACTGCTGGCCCGCTTCCAGACCGTGATTTATCGTCCGCTAGCGGAAGCGGCGATGCGCACCATCGTGGAAATGAAGCTGGCGCAGGTGAGCAAACGCCTCAACCGTCACTACGGCCTGACCACGAATATTGAAGAGAGCCTGTATGACGCGCTGACCGCCGCCTGCCTGCTTCCGGATACCGGGGCGCGTAACGTCGACAGTCTGCTGAATCAGCAGATTCTGCCGGTGCTGAGCCAGCAGTTGCTGACCCACATGGCTGCGAAACAGAAACCACAGTCGCTATGCCTTAGTTGGAGTGAGGAAGAGGGTATCGGGCTGGAGTTTGACCGTACACAAGGAGTGCACGCATGAGCAGTAATCCCCCGATCAGATTCAGCCACAACCATCACCAACTGGCGGTGAAGGGCTGTGCAGCAGAGCTCGATGTGCTGGCGTTTGAAGGCGATGAGGCCCTGAGCTCGCCGTTCAGCTACCGAATTGAGTTCACCAGCGGCAACCATGCCATCAGCAAAGAAATGATGCTGATGAAAGCGGCCTCCCTGACGCTGCAGGCCCCGGTAGACCAGGGTTACGGCATCAAAATGCAACAGGCCGTGCGCACCCTTCAGGGCGTGGTCAGCGGCTTTGAGCGCCTCAGTACCTCCAAAGATGAAACCCACTATGCCCTGACGCTCCAGCCACGCCTGGCGCTGCTTGACCGTTCGCATCAGAACGTCATTTATCAGGACATGTCGGTCCCACAAATCGTGGAAAAAATTCTGCGCGAGCGTCACAACATGCGCGGTCAGGATTTTCTGTTCTCACTCTCAAAAGAGTACCCGCGTCGTGAGCAGGTGATGCAGTACGGCGAGGATGACCTGCACTTTATTACCCGTCTGTTGGGTGAGGTGGGCATCTGGTTCCGGTTTACCACTGATACGCGCCTGAACATCGACGTGGTGGAATTTTATGACGGCCAGCAGGGGTATGAGAAAGGCCTGACGCTGCCATCGGTTCCGCCATCAGGACAGCATTCAAAAGGCGTGGACTCGGTCTGGGGCATGGAGAGCCATCATAACGTGGTGCAGAAGCAGGTCAGCACCCGTGATTACAACTACCGTCAGGCGACGGAAGACATGAACACCCGGGTCGATGCGACTCGCGGGGATGCCACCACCTACGGTGATGCCTACCACTATGCCGACAATTATCTGACGCCGGGCAGCGCATACGACCGCAATCCGGCGCCGGAATCGGGGGCGTTCTACGCCCGCATTCGTCATGAGCGCTACCTGAATGGTCAGACGCAGACCCGCGCCATCACCAGCTGCCCGACCCTCTCTCCTGGGCAGGTGCTGAAAGTCACCGGCGGGTACGAAGTGGCAGAGGTGTTTGCTCAGGGCGTGGTCGTCACAGCGATGCACAGCCATGCGCGCCGTGATGAAGACTTCGGCGTCAGGTTCGACGGTATCCCGGACAGCACTGATTTTAGTTTCCGCCCTGAGCCTGGCTCACGCCCGGTGATGGCCGGCACATTGCCGGCACGTGTCACGAGCACCACCGAGAACGATACCTACGGCCATATCGATAAAGATGGCCGCTATCGCGTCAACATGCTGTTTGACCGTGATAACTGGGAAACTGGATTCGAGAGCCTGTGGGTACGGCAGTCCCGCCCTTATGCGGGTGATACCTACGGCCTGCACCTGCCGCTGCTGGCGGGCACCGAAGTGGCGATTGGCTTTGAGGACGGTAACCCGGACAGACCGTACATTTCTGGCGTACTTCACGACTCGGCCCACGGCGATCACGTCACCATCCGCAACTACAAACGTAACGTCCTGCGCACACCGGCGAACAACAAAATCCGCCTCGACGATGAGCGCGGGAAAGAGCATATCAAGGTTTCCACTGAGTACGGCGGCAAGAGTCAGCTGAATCTCGGACATCTAGTGGATGCGGAGAAGCAGAAGCGCGGTGAAGGTTTTGAGCTCAGAACCGACAGTTGGGGAGCCATCCGGGCACAGAAAGGGCTGTTTATCAGTGCGGACGGGCAGGCGAAAGCGCAGGGGCAGGTTCTTGATATGGAGCCTGCGCTCACGCGGCTTTCAGCAGCATTAGTGGAGATGGAATCTCTTGCGGCCAGCGCACAACAGGCTCAGGCGCTGGCAGCGGATATCGGCCGCCAGCAAAAACTCCTGAAGCAAAAAATCGAGCAGTTGCATGAAGAGGTCATCCTGGGCAGTGCGCCGAAAGGCATGGCGCTGGTGAGTGGCGAAGATTTGCAGGTATCAGCCAGTGACAATCTGACGCTGACGGCAGGTAAGCAACTGGATGTCGGAGCACAGAAAGATTTCACGCTGGCTGCGGGTAAACAACTCAGCCTGTACAGCCGTGAAGGTGCAAAATTGTTTAGCTCGCATAACGATATTGATATTCAGGCTCAGGGGGGAAATATCACCACGTGGTCGACACAGGACACGCATATTTCGAGTGGCAGGAAACTGGTCGTGACGGCGCAGGATGAACTGACGCTGATATGCGGGGGGGGATATATCAAAATTAAGGGTGGGAATGTTGAGATTGGCGGGCCAGGTAAGCTGCTTATCAAAAACACCGGTATCAAAAAAGCGGGTTCTGGCAGTCTGCAGGGGGTAATGAAGTCGTTTGAGCCAGCAACATTTGATGAGAAGTTTGTTGTCAGAAATGCGCTAACAAAAGAACCGATACCTGGTAAGGCGTACAAAATCACTATGCCAGATGGTTCTGTCGTTTCCGGTGTTACAGATTCGTCGGGCGCGACGTCGCTGAACTCATCTGATGTTATCGACAATATGCTCATTACCCTGGTTAAGGCGCAATAATATGAAATGGAATCAGTCAGACAGAAAAGTACTCACAATTATAGCCATTACTGGTGTGCTCCTGTATGCCATTTATAAAGGACTTCAGTTTTTAGCTGGTGTATCAATGGGGGCCAGTTTTGGGGTCGGTCTGGGAGGAATGAGCGGGTCTCAACAGGTAGAAGAATCACGAAAAGTTGAAACGGATGCGCCGACTCAAATTATTTATCGCATAGATAAAAATCGATATCTGACACTGGAAAACTACATATCTTGTGATAAGGGGGGGCAGATTTATTATAATGATACTGAAAGGGAAATAAAAACCCAACTGGGATGGGATACAGATTTTTATGATTTCTCATATCGTCGTGGTAATAATGTTGCGGCTTATCAGGGAACCATTATTAATGGTGCAGATAATGGTTATCTGGCATTCCCCGGTGCATCAACCAGGCAATATTGTGGTAGCGGAAGGTCAGAAAGAGGTTGTCCTGTGTTTTTCTTCTTTTCAGCAGATCATGGAAAAACCTTTATCTATAAAATTATAGCTGAGGAGTACAACACCCCTGAACGATTCAGTAAGCTTAAAGTGGTAGTGGCTAATGATGGTGTTTATCTAAGGGATGAGTCCAAGAAAGAGCCAGTTTATAGTGATGGATATACTGATGGTCTTTCTGGTGTGAATAAATTTCGCTTCGATAGCAATAGCGGTAAGTTAATAAATGTATTTAATGATATGGATATTGAAGTTGAAAAACGGATAAAGAAGGAAGTGTCTCGAAGAAAACTACCATATGCTAATGATTATGGTCCGCGTTTTAATATATTTGACTATGCAAGAGAGTCTATTCCGCCTAAATCGCATGACGAAACTAATAGACTGGCAAATGAGCTATCTGATATAGCCACAAAAATGACAAGAGATGTTTATAAAAATAGAATTGGGTTCCCCCGATTATCTGATGAAGGTAGTGATAGATCTTATCAATGCAATAATGAAGTTAAAGCCAAAACTATAATCTATATATCGAAATATGGTAAAAGGGAGGTAGTGAAAAATGAGCAATAGCAAAGAGCCAATCCGAGAGCTTGAGTGTAAGTTCGATGATAATGGACACCCTTCCTGGAGTTCATTTCCTTCACATAAGAATTGTCAGGTTAGAGGTGGATGTGATTTACCACCTCATTTACCTGGGATTATTATACTGGTCCATGGTGTTAATTCAACGGGAGAATGGTTTGAGAGCGCTGAAGAAAGCCTATGTGTAGGTTTAAATAAACGGCTTGGCCTTGAAAAACCATATCTTCTAATTAAGAATAAATACAAAAGCGATTCTGTGGTTTCAACTACACCATTAGTTGAAAGAGATGCGACAAACACAAAAGAATCAAACTCTCCTGTGATTAGATTCTATTGGGGGTATTCCTCACCTAAAGGTAATGAAGATAAATACGTTATACCGTTAGCCAATAGGAAAGGCGTTGATTATCATCAGTTGAAAATGCAAGGTGTTTCTCATGAAAGCATTATTGCTCAGGGGCCATTTTTCTGGGGCGGGGGGCCATTCCAGAACGGTACAAATAATCTACATTCTTTATGGAGTGAGAAAGGGTTTAAAGAGAGCGTTGCAGGTATTAAAGTCCAGTGGTTTAATGAAGACAAAGATCGCCTGTTAACCAATGCGCCACCGCGAAAATATTATGCGCATGCAGCCAAACGCCTTGCAGACATGGTTGACAGTATTCGTAATAAATATCCCAAAGATACGGTGACCATTATTTCTCACAGTCAGGGAACCATGGTCGCAATGGCTGCCGTAGCAATTGCTGAACAAGCACCTGATGCATTATTTGTACTTAACTCCCCCTATGCACTGGATCACAACGATCTCAATGGTGCGTCGCTTCCTGCAGAGGAATGTATCTCACCTAAAGGGAGGCAAAGTACATTGTCTGCCATTGTTGATAAGGTCGCTTCCAGAAAAAATCATTTGTCATCACTGGGCTATGAAGGGCTTTGTGTCGGACAAACGGCAGATAAAAAAAACTGGCGACCTGATGTCACTCTTGCTGATGAAAATGGTACCAGTCTTACCGAACGCGATAATCACGGGCGCACTTATATCTACTTTTGTCCTCATGACCGTGTTATGGGATCACGGCCGCTACGCTCAATTGGCTGGCAGGGATTACCCAATGATTCTCAGGGGCATCCTCATCCTCTGCTGAAAAAGCATCAGGGAAATTTATTTCAGCGGATGCTGGCTCGCAGTACTCCATGTGGCGAAGCTCCAAATCCCGTGACGCCTTTTGCAAAATTGCCGGATGGAAAACCTTTCTGGGATGATAAAGGCGACCAGTATCAAAGCAGTAGTTTCACCTATCCGGATCCTCCAGAATGGCAAACGGTTTTTATTAATGCCGAAAAAGTTCCGGAGCCTATTGATGCTACTAAATTGGCAAATTTTGATGTAACACGAGTGGGGATGGAACATGACGCCAGGCAAATAGATGGCTGGGGAGAGTTCAACCCGGATAAAAAAAATAAAAACGACAATACCTATGACAACTACATTAATCTTTACCCTAATCAGGATATTGTGATTGGCTTTAAGAATTTGGGGACACAATCAGAGCCTCGACTGGTACCCGTGACTCGCAAAGAAACATTTGAAGAGAAAGATGCTCGCCTGAGAACCTACGTTTCCCAGCCCACGGACCATAGTACTTTGCCAATGCGTGCTGATTTCATGTCTCAGATAGTGGCATATGATTTACCGATAGGATATTGCGATGCAACCTGGGATAAGGAATTTATGGCTGATTTACGGCGAAAAGCTGACTGGGTACAGGGGGAGGATCCCTATCTCTTTAGTGGAATCCCTGACAAAGTGCCAGAGCCTGATTTAATTAGCCGGGATACTGTTGGTGATGAGTTTAATACAGAGCAACGTAAGTTACCCGCTTACAGAGTTGTAAATAAGGCATAAATATATTTAAGCTGACTTTAAGTCTCGGTGAGTTTTCTAAAATTAAGCACTATGGAGTCAGGTGTTTAATTATAATTAAAGGAATAGAAAGTGGGGAAATTTGCAGTTGTTTTAGGGGATGTCACTACACATGGTGGTAAAGTCACATCAGCCTCATCCAGTTTTGATATATCCGGTAAAAATGCCGCACTCTTAAATGATACCGTCACCTGCCCTGAGCATGGCATAAATAAAATTATTGAGTGCGATATTTCTGCCTATGAAGAAAACGGGCGTGGAATTGTTCTACATGGCTGTAAAACGCAGTGTGGTGCAAGCGTCATCGCAAGCTTGCAGGATATGGAGGTTGGCTGATGGGATGGTCTCTGCCGGAGGTGCCTGAAAAAGCGCAGGCAACGGCCTGGTCGCCCTGGGTCTGTCTTTTGATTATCGTATTAGGCCTTTTCATTGGCCTAATTGTTGCTGTGCTGAAATTACCGACGACAGGGTTGCCTTCGTTGAGCAGTGGGTACTGGTTACCACTGACTATCCGGACATTTACAGGCATTTCGGCAGCTATCGCTGTCTATAGTTTCTGGTGGGAAACGCTCGCAATTCGAGTCTGGAACTGGAATGAATGGTGCCGGAGTATGCGTCTGAAATGGCGCTTACGCGCGCATCAGCATCTCGTCATTCTTAGCCATGTTTTCATCACTGCCAATACGAACCTGTTGTCTCGTCTTGCACATACACAGGCAGGGGATAGCGCGGACCCGCCACCTTTAACGTTGTTGTCGGACGCCCCTATTACGCCCGGCATTTCACGTTTTGAGCAGCTACTTCGTCATCTCATCGCTCAGATAAGTCCTTCGATTCAGCGACGATATCCTTCCGGCCCACTCCAGATTATTGTTCAGACCAATGGTAGCGACAAAGATCGTGAATCTCAGTCATTCCATCGCATCTGGTCAGTAGGTCCCACACCTTGGAATGTCGACGTTCATTTTCAGGATGCAGATTCATCCTTTGGTGACTGGAATCAGTTTGTAGGGTCAACAAAGCGGCCCGTACTGGTACTGGCAATGCACTATCGGCTTCCCGATGATGTTCTACCTGAATTTGCCAGCGCGTTGTTTATGATTCATCCGTCGATGCTAAATCAGGGTGAAGGAAAAAATGCGTTACGGATTTTCCGGGCGATGCCGCTCAACACCCGTACGCTTGCAACGGAACTCAGTGAATTACGGGATATGGCCCTCACGCCTGCCAGCAAGAAACACCTTGTCTGGCACAGTGGGCTGTCAGATGCGCCACGGCAGTCAGTGAATAGGGTGCTGAATGATCTGCCGGTTCCTCTGTACGATAGCATTGGAACTGGTGGTGTCATTGACTTTGACACCGCATGTGTCTGGTATGGCGGCCTTGCTGGCTGGGCAATGATTGGCGCTGCGGCTGAGATGGCTGCTTATGGCCCAGCCAGTCAGTGGCTACTTCTCGAAGGCGAGGAAGATGCCTGGGCAGTGACGATCGGAAACAACGCCCCCGAAGTCGGGTCTGATCATTTCGTTATTCAGCCACCCTTCCCCGGAGGATCTGTTCTGATGGCATTACTGCTCAATGCCGGGCTGTACAGCCTCATGATCCGCTATTTCCCTTCAACGGCATTCTCCTGGTCAGGGATCACTCTTCTTCTGCTGTCACTGATAGTGATATTGCCCGGGTTGGCTATTTTGCTGAGGCGAATTACAGCTCGTCTCCAGCGCCCGGAATTTATCAGGGTTGCACGACACTCCGTAAAGGAATAACCGGCATGAAAAAGATTTCAAAGCCACTGGGGGCTGGGCTACTCATCGTGGCAGTCCTGCTGTTGATACTCTTTATTTTTGCACAGACAACGCAGTTGCCCTCTGATAGTGGTGACGATAATTTCTGGTATGTGATGGCTGGTTTCATCATCCTGACTGCCACATTATGCACCTTGGTATTTTTTACGTGGTCCAGGCAACAAAATCCCTCTCCCGTTACGCCTGATGGTGAAAATAATCACAAAGAAGAAAGAACGTCGGATCAAAATGATTTTTCAGCACTGAACAAACATCTCAGAAGACGGTACTCGTTCTTCTGGCGTCATAAAGTCCGTCTGCTACTGGTCACTGGCGACGAAGCCGCTATCGAACAGCTGGTTCCCGGCCTGCAGGAAAGCCAATGGCTGGAAGGGAACTGCACGGTGCTGATTTATGGTGGCAGCCTGACCGCAGAGCACGACACAGAAAAATACGCTGCACTACGCAAATTACGCCGTGGACGCCCACTGGACGGGATTGTCCGGGTAATACCTCAGTCTTTTAACCTGACGCCACAGGTCAGTGACAACGATTTACGCGGGCTGGAAAAAATCAGCGAGCTGCTGCGTTATTCTGCCCCGGTCTGGCTATGGCAGTTATGCGACAGCAACTGGTCGCAGACAAAACGCCCTGAGCAGACTGTCGGGGCACGCTTTCCGCTGCGTGCAAAAGAAGACGATATTACCCGCCAGCTTGAAAGGATACTGCCGGAATTGCGGGCACAGGGTATTAGTCAGGTCGCTGAGAACAACGGTCACGACTTCCTGCTGCGCCTGGGCCAGCACCTCAAAGACGGCGGTATCGCCCGCTGGGCTCAGCAACTTGTGCCATGGCTGTCTGCCTCCCAGCAACGCGTTCCGCTGCGTGGCCTGATGTTCAGCCTGTCGGGAAGTCAGTCGCCTGAAAACGCAGTTGCTTATACCGATGCGGAGAATTATGTTCCGGAATCACAGCGCCATGCGCTGACTCTGCCAGCGACCTGGCAGGGTATCGTTGACGACTGCCCCCGTGTACGTGGCCGCCGTGTCGGGATGGCGTGGGAACAAACGCTTGCCTGGATACTGATGATCATTATCGGGGTCTGGGGGGGCGGGACGCTGCTTTCGTTTTCACTGAACTACGGGCAAATCTCTTCTGTCGCGACAAAAGCACGCAACCTGGTGGAACATCCTTCCGTATCGGATTACCAACTGACGACACTGCATGAACTGCGTAACGATGCGGGTCGTTTACAGCATCACATTCAGAATGGCTCACCTTTGTATCAGCGCTTTGGCCTTGATCATAGCCAACATCTGCTGAGCGCGATGCTGCCGTGGTACGGTGTCGCGAATAATCGCCTGATTCGCGATCCGGCCAATGCCGCTCTGACGGAAAAACTGACCGCGCTGATCAACTCTGTGCCGAACAGCGATCGGCGTGCGCAGCTTGCTAAACCCGGTTATGACCAATTGAAGGCGTGGATGATGATGGCCCGGCCGGATAAAGCCGACGGCGCATTCTACGCGCAGACCCTGAAAACCGTGCAGCCAGCGCGGACGGGCATCTCTACCGGTCTGTGGCAAAGCCTGTCGCCGGATTTGTGGGCCTTCTATATCGCCACACTCCCAAAACAGCCACAGTGGAAAATCACGCCGGATGCGCAACTGGTCAGCCAGAGCCGCCAGGTGCTGTTGCAGCAAATCGGGCGTCGCAACGCGGAAAGTACGCTGTATGAAAACATGCTCAAATCGGTGCGCCGTAACTTTGCAGATGTATCTCTGGAGGACATGACCAGCGGTACTGATGCCCGCCGCCTGTTCACCACTGATGAAGTGGTACCAGGCATGTTTACCCGTCAGGCGTGGGAGGGCGGTATTCAGCAGGCGATAGAGAAAGCGGCTAACTCCCGTCGTGACGAAATTGACTGGGTGCTGAGCGACAGCCGAAAAGCAGTGTCCTCAGACCTGTCGCCGGAAGCCCTGAAAGCGCGCCTGACGCAACGTTACTTCACTGATTTTGCGGGTAGCTGGCTGAATTTTCTCAACAGTCTGCGGCTTAACCCGGCAAACAACATTGCAGACGTCACTGACCAGTTGACGCTGATGAGTGATGTGCGCCAGTCGCCACTGATTGCTCTGATGAATACTCTCGCCTGGCAGGGGCAGACCGGCCAGCAAAGCGAGGGACTTTCGGATTCCATTATCAAATCGGCTAAGGATCTTGTCGGCGGGAAAGACAAACCGGTGATTGACCAGTCTGCGTCAGGGCCGCAGGGTCCGCTGGATGAAACCTTTGGTCCGCTGCTTCAGCTTCTGGGTAAAAACAAAGGCAGCAACGTCATGTCGGCTGACACTTCGCTGAGCCTGCAGACCTATCTGACCCGTATCACCCGCGTGCGTCTGCGCCTGCAGCAGGTGGCAAGCGCTTCTGATCCACAGGAGATGATGCAGACTCTCGCCCAGACCGTGTTTAAGGGCAAGAGCGTCGATCTGACCGACACCCAGCAATACGGTAGCCTTATTTCGGCAAGCCTTGGCGAAGAGTGGAGCAGTTTTGGCAGCACGATGTTCGTGTTGCCACTGACTCAGGCCTGGGAAACGGTGCTGCAGCCGTCGGCGGCGAGCCTGAATGATAAATGGAGCCGCGCCGTGGTGGCGAACTGGCACACGGCCTTTGACGGGCGCTTCCCGTTTGCGGTGAGTAAAAGTGATGCCTCTTTGCCGATGCTGGCTGAATTTGTGCGTAAGGACAGCGGACGTATAGAGCGCTTCCTGACGACAGAGCTCAACGGTGTGCTGCACAAAGAGGGTAGTCAGTGGGTACCGGATAAGGTCAACAGCCAGAGGTTGAACTTTAACCCGGCCTTCCTGCGGGCCATTAACCAACTGAGTCAACTGTCAGACATTCTGTTCACAGATGGCAGCCAGGGCATCAGCTTTGAACTGCAGGCGCGTCCTGTGCCGCAGGTGGTGGAAACCCAGTTGACCATTGATGGACAAAAGCTGCACTACTTCAACCAGATGGCCGACTGGCAAAGCTTCCGCTGGCCGGGAGATACCTACAAGCCGGGGACGATGCTGACCTGGACCACGGTCAATGCCGGTGCGCGTCTGTTCGGGGATTTCAGTGGGACCTGGGGCTTTATTCGCTGGCTGGACCAGGGCAAGCGCCAGCAGCTTGACCGCAGTCAGTGGATGATGAGTTTTACCGCCCCGGATGGTCGCACCCTGCAGTGGGTGCTGCGCTCACAACTCGGAAAAGGTCCGCTGGCGTTGCTGGAACTGCGTGGTTTCACGCTGCCGGATCAGATATTCAGTGTTGACAGCGAGGCCACCGCGCAGGCGCTGATGGCCAACACCAGAAACAATGACATGGAGGGGGGCGAATAATGAGCACACTGCAGAATCTGGTTGCCGCCTGTCAGGCTGACGAAACTCAGTTGCGGCAACAGGCGCAGGCACGCACGGAAAACTGGCAGCCCTGGCTTGCTCCGGTAAATGACACCAGTCCGACCGGAGAAGACCCCGGTTATGACGATGATTTTCAGCGTATCCGCGAGGAGGTCAATAAACTATCCGGCATCGATACCGGCCTGATTTGCACGCTTGCCGAAAAACTGCTGACCACCACAGCCAAAGATATCCGGATCGCCACCTACTACTGCTGGGCGCGTCTGCATCAGGACGGGGAGACCGGCTTTGCCGAAGGGCTTGAACTGCTGGCCAGATTGCTACAGCGCTATGGAACGCAGCTTCATCCTCAGCGTGAGCGGAGCCGTAAACCGGCGCTGGAGTGGCTCGCAGGCTCCCGCGTTCTGGACAGCCTGTCACTCTGGCCGGAAGTGGTACGCGATGATGCACTGCGCACTGCCGGTGCGCTGCTGCTCATCCGCGACAGTCTGGAGCCAGAACCAGAAGCGTCACGGCCAGAGCTCAATGCACTATACAGTGCTCTGGAGTCTCGCCTGATGAAGGCCGGTGGCGTGGATGCTGTGGTACCGCAGAACGCTGGTAATAAGGCTCAGTCACAGAGCGCTATGCATACCATCGAGTCAGACACGCCGGTTTTGAGCCGCATCACCTCTGGTCAAGATTTGCTGGCCCAGGCCCGTACCCTGACCGGATATCTGCGTGAGCAGCCCGATGGCTGGCTCGCCGCACACCGGCTGATGAAAAGCCTGCGTCATGACACGCTGAGTGCTATTCCGGCACCTGATGCCGAAGGGAAAACGCGCATCGAACCGCCGCGTGCTGACCAGCGGGCCATGCTCAAACGCCTGTATCTGCAGCAGAGCTGGCTGGAAATACTGGAGCAGGCGGACAATACCTTCTCGCGCGGTGCCAATCACCTCTGGCTGGATTTGCAGTGGTATATCCACCAGGCACTGATAAAGTCAGGGCAGGATGTACTGGCCGATATCATCACTGCAGACCTGAAAGGGTTGCTGCGCCGCCTTACCGGGCTTGAAACCTTGGCCTTTAATGACGGAACGCCGTTTGCCGATGAAGTCACGCTGAACTGGATAAATCAGAGCGTACTGGACGATATGTCCGGCTGGCGCGATGAGCCGGTCAGTGCCGTCAGTGAGACGGGCAACGATATTCTGGCCCTTGAGCCGGAAGCGTTGGAGAAAGCGGACACTGACGGTCTGGATGCCACACTACACTGGCTGCAGACCCGTCCGGGCTCCGACTCCACAAAAGACAAATGGCTGCTGCGCCTGCTGATGGCCCGTGTAGCCGAGCAGAAGGGCAAGAATGAACTGGCGCTGCATCTGCTGGGCGAGCTCGATGGTGCTGCGCAGTCCATCACCCTCACGCAGTGGACACCGGCGCTGCTGTTTGAAGTGAAATCGCGTCGCCTCAGACTGCTGCGTATGAAAGCTACACGCAGTGAAACCGATAAATCACGGCTTCAGCCTGAGATGGACCAGCTTCTGGCTGGTCTGATTGCGCTCGATCCGGCAGGCAGTGCAGTGCTTTGCGGGTAACACCACTTGGCATACCTTTAAAACACACATATTCAGGTTTTTATGGACGATTTAACCCTGCGTTATTACGACGCTGAAATGCGCTACCTGCTGGAAGCGGGCGAAGAGTTTGCCCGTGCTCACCCGGAGCAGGCGGCAATGCTCAATCTCGATAAAGCGGGCGCGCGCGACCCGTATGTGGAACGCCTGTTTGAAGGCTTTGCCTTCCTGATGGGCCGCTTGCGCGAGAAACTTGATGACGATCTACCGGAACTAACCGAAGGGCTAGTCAGCCTGCTGTGGCCGCATTACCTGCGTACCATTCCGTCAATGTCGGTGGTGGAGTTCACCCCTGACTGGCGTGAGATGAAAGAGCAGATGCGTATCGTCAAAGGTTTCGAGGTAAACTCGCGACCGATCGGTGAGAAGGGTACGCGCTGCCGGTACACCACTACCAAAGAGATTACCCTTCAACCGTTGTCGCTGGAGCACGCCCGACTGTCCACCGACCCTGACGGGCGTTCGGTCATCACGCTGCGCTTTAATTGCAGCCATCTTGCCGACTGGAGTCGTGTCGATCTCAGTCAGCTCCCGTTCTACTTCAATGCAGACGCTCCGCTGGCCTGCGCCATGCATGAAGCTTTTACCATGAACACGGCCCGCCTATGGTTGCGGATGCCGGGAGACATGGACAGAAGACCGCTCGACGGATATTTCAGCGCGCTGGGTTTTGGCGATGACGATGACCTGTGGCCGAAGGGTAGCAGCAGCTTTAGCGGCTATCAGCTGTTGCTGGAGTACTTCACCTTCCGTGAGAAATTCATGTTCACGGGGCTGCGTGGGCTGGAAACCGTAGCCTTCCCGGCTGAGCTCCCCTGGTTTGAAATCGACGTGGTGCTGGCGGAACGCTGGGAGCATGACTTCAGCTTTACCGAAAAGCACCTGCGCCTGAACTGCGTGCCGGTGATTAACCTGTTCCCGCTGGAATCTGACCCGCTGACGCTCAACTCCCTGCAGACCGAATACATGCTGCGCCCAATGCGCGTGCAGGATGGCCATACCGAGATATACGCGGTGGATTCGGTAATGTCATCGAGCCAGCACACATACGTGCCGTTTTCGAGTTTCCGCCACAAAGGTGGAATGATGCGTCATGAAGCGCCGGAATATTACTACCACACCCGCGTGCGCCGTGGCCCGTCGGGCCTGCATAACACCTGGCTTATCCTTGGCGGTGAAGCCTTTGATAACCACACCGTACCGGAAGACGAAAGCCTGTCGCTGACGCTCACCGGCACCAACGGCCAACTGCCACGACGAGCACTGCAGAGCACGGTGCTTGATACGGTGATGAAAACCACCTCGGCCAATATCGCCGTGCGTAACCTGTGTGCGCCGACACTGCCCTGTTATCCGCCGGCGCAGGACCGTTTCCACTGGCGCGTGCTGAGTCACCTCGGCAGCGGATTCCTGTCGATGATGGATAATGCCGATGTGCTGCGCGGTACCCTGGCGCTGTATGAATGGACCGACAGCGAGATGAACCGCCGCCGCCTGGAAGCCATCATTGACGTGAAGCACAGCGAAACCGAGCGCTTTGAGCAGGGCTACCTGGTACGCGGTGTGCAGATTGAGGTGACGCTGGACAGCCACGGCTTTGCCGGACGCGGTGATATCTGCCTGTTCGGCGAGATGCTGAGCCGCTTCTTCGCGCTCTACACCGATATCTATCTGTTTAACCGCCTGATTATCATCCTGCAACCGACCGGAGAACGCCTTGAATGGGAAGAGAAGCACAACCGCCGTATTCCCGGCTGACCCCGCGCCTGGAGGCTGACCTTAACCGGATAAACTTTTACCGTTTCTGCCAGTTGCTGGAGAAACTGAATCCGGACCGGCCGCTGATGGGCTCAACCAGCCACCCCGCAGATGACCCGGTGCGATTTGCGCCACACCCCGGGATGGGCTTTCCGGCGAGCGAACTCAAAGTCGTTGAGTATGACGAAGAGAATGACAGTAAACCACCGCTCATCCGCGCGACGTTTATGGGGATGTACGGCGTTGATTCGCCGCTGCCAACCGCCTATCTCGACGACATCACCCAGCGCCGGGAAGGGCATGAGGCATTACAGGGCTTTCTGGATATCTTCAGCCACCGCATCCTGACTCAGTTTTATCGTATCTGGCGAAAATATTCCTACCCGGCCACATTCGAGCCTGGCGGGACTGACAGCATCTCGCAGTCGTTGCTGGGCCTGGTGGGGTTGGGCATTCCCGGTACGGCAAACCATATTGCCACGCCGGTATCCCGATTTCTTGCGCTGCTGGGCGTACTGCAACAGCCCGGTAAAACCCAGGAGGGAATGCAGGCGCTGGTGACGCTGCTGGCCCCGGATACCACTGTGAAGGTCAGCCCCTACTGTCTGCGTCCGGTGGAGGTCAATCGGCCTCTGGGCTTTCATGACGATGATGATTTTCTGCTGGATGGCAACACGCCGCTCGGTGACGAAGCGATGGATGCCAACAGCCAACTGCTCGTTGCTCTCACCACGGAAAATGAACAGGAAGTACAGGGCTGGAAGCCGGATGGCCTGCTGTATCAGGACTTTCTGGTGATGCTGCGTGTCTATCTCGGCTGGCGCTTCAGGGTAAAAATCACCCTGACCACCCGAACCCGACTGCTGGCGGCTCCGCCGCTCGGCGAAGGCCCCTTCTGGCTTGGGATGAATGGCGTGCTGGGCGCGGAAGACGAAGACCTCCCGGACGATATCCCCCAGACCTTTACGACCGAACTGGGCTATTACACCGGACTTCAGCCCGCGACACCACAACAAGGAAACCGATGTGTTACGTACAAGTTTAACTAATACAGCGCGCTGGCTGTTACCCCTACTGGCATTCAGTCTGACGGGCTGCGGGGTGACGCAGGGTATCACCGATGGCACCAAATCGGCCTTTAACGCCGTGTTCTACAAAAAGATTAAGGTGCTGCACCTGGATTTCACCGCGCGTGAGGCGCTGAATACCGATTCCCGCGAAAGTAACTCGCTGTCTGAACCGGTAGTGATCCGTATCTACCAACTGAAAGACCGCAAAACTTTCGACAAAACGGTCTACCAACAGTTGCTGATAGACGGGGAGACCATTCTGAAAGCTGACCTGCTGGCAAGCCGTGATGTGGTGGTTAAGCCGGGCGGTGATGCGACCCTGAATATGCCGATGGAGGCCGATACACAGTTTGTGGCGGTGGTGGGTCTGTTCCGTCACCCGGATATGGTCAACAACACCTGGAAGCTGGTGATAGGCCGCGAAGAACTTGACCCGGATAAGCCGCGCATTCTGGAAGCCGGTAACAACCATCTGACGCTGCAACCGCTCAAGGACGAATGATGACCCAGGGACATAACACGCCTTCGCTGTATGAAATGCTGACCGGAAATTTTACCGGTGGTCTCAATCTCAACCAGGTCAGTGAAGAAAATCAGGTCATCCTCTCGGTACTGGATAACATGCAACGCATCCTCAACTGCCGTGCCGGCACTCTGGCGCATCTGCCAGACTACGGCCTGCCCGATATGACGAAAATCCTTCAGGGCATGCCGGGAACGGCCCATGAGCTCATGGGGACATTGTCTGCCGTTCTGCTCAAATATGAGCCTCGCCTGAAAAAAATAACGGTTGTCCTGCTGGAGCAGCACGTTCCTGGTGAACTGCGCTATGCCATTGATGCTGAGCTGAAGGGAATTGGCCTTGTGCGTTACGGCACCGAGTTTATGCCCGAGGGGCGGGTTCTGATTCGGCACCTCAAGAGGCAGGGTTGGCTTGAGACTGGAGTGTTCTGATATGGAAAAGAATCGCATCAGCACCGGGGGGGACCCGCGTGCTTTCATGGAGTTCGGGCAGTTACGTGATGAAATTAGCAAGCTGACTCACCCTGCGCGCCCGGACGTTGACTGGCAAAAAGTTGAACAATTAAGCCTGTCATTGTTTCGTCATAATGGCGTCGAACTGCAAACACTGGCCTGGTACACCGTAGCCAGAATACGTAATGCGGGACTGGAGGGACTTGCCGAAGGCACGGAACTTCTGGAGGCCTTACTGACGCACCACTGGAATGCAATATGGCCACAGCAAACCCATGCCCGCGTTGAGATCCTGGCATGGCTGTCTGTTCGCTTACAGCAAGAATTGCGTACGCTAACGCTGTCATATGCTGATTTATCAAAGGTGTATCGGGTTGAACAAAGTTTAAAACATGCCTGCGCAGTGCTGCAACGGCTTGAATTGAAAGCGCTTAGTAAACTGGAGGTTATCGTGACCTGGATGCACAATGCAGCTTTGCGTCTGGAGAAGTCCGATCCCGATTCGGGATCGGCCGTAGTGATGATACCGGCTCCAGGTGCAACAAATAACGTTGCGACGTCTTTGCCACAACTGGTCTTTGTGGTTAATGAGCCAGCGTCGTCCGGGCAATCGAGCACTGCGGTTTTAGCTACCAAAATCGATCATGGAACCCGACGCATGTGGCTGGGGTTTGCTATCGGTGTCATGGTTACAGCAGTGGTGAGTACAGGCGCTTTTCTTGGTATCAACCCTATGCGAGCTGACGGATATGAACTGGTTAAGCCATTGCCGCAGGTGCTGACACCTGAACAATTGTCCACGTTGAAGCAGTCCTCAGATTTGAAGGGGAAGAAGCAAGATATAATTGCTGCAACGCAAGGGCAATTGGACGTTTTACATCGCTTGTCACCTTTGTGGTCGCGGGAATATGCTGCATCATTAGCGCAGCAGTTAGTCACTCTGTGGCCGGAAGAATCGCAGACGACAGTATTCACGAGCAGATTACAGAAACAGTTAACTACGGAAGCGTTGTCAGAAGGCGCTCTGCAAAACTGGCATCATGCCCAGCAGGGGCTGGAAGCGTTAACCGCCCAGCTAAATGCACTTGATGAACGCAAAGGTAAATATCTGACAGGGTCGGAGCTGAAATCAGCCATTTTCACTATCCGCCGCCAGCTTGACCAAACGCCGCCGACAGAAGAATTGTTGCGTCAAATCGATGAGGAATTAAAAAAACAGGGGAGTGTGTCACCCGCTTTGTATCAGCAGCTCGATATACGGCTTAACCAGCTTCTTAATCGTTATACGCTGCTGAAACAAAATGCCATTCGAGGGCGGTAGCACTGGAAATAAGCCAGCCAAAGACCATCAAATGAGTCAGACGTTTATATTAACTTAGTTAATGATCTTCGTTATAAAATCATGCGAAAGAGTCAGCGCTTTCGCTGATTCAGGCGGATTGTATGCCTTATTATAAGGATCGCAAAATCCGTGACGGCTGTTGAGTATATGAAACGATACTAGTGGATACTGACGGAGTTTATGCTGGAGAAAGTAAGGATCACAGGCTTCTTCATATTTCGCCTGGATAACCAGTGTTGGGCTGTTGGGCATTATATCAGTATAATCACGTATACGGCTTCCGTAGAAACTGACGATACCATCGCATTGTGTATTCTCCGAACAAAGCCATGCTAATGTCCCTCCAACACTGAATCCGACGATTATTATTTTTTTATAATGATCACGTATTCTTATCAGTAAATCGAAGATCATTGATGTATCGAATCCGCAGAACTTCATAAAATAATCGTATGCCTGGCTATGTTGATCGTATGAGAAAGGTTCTTCGCGGTTCAAAAAATTGGGGCAATATACATCAAGTCTTGAATTGTGCAGTTCTTTACATACTTGCTTGATATGATTATTCAATCCATAAATTTCATGTAAAACTATCACAGCATTTTCATTTTTAGATAATAGAGTATACATCAACTGTCTCCAATAGCTTTTAACTATCTATTTTAATAATAAAGTTTGTCAAGGGTTATCACCGGGCGTAAATTTTACAACCTCCCTGAAAATCTCGTTACCAAGGATCTCGAGCTGATTCATTACCTCATCACTGGCCTGTTCCATTCTTTTTAACGCCAGGGACATATGCTCATGGTCGCCAGAAATCGAATACTCGATTGCAAGAACGCCGGAATTATGTAACATCTGGTGAGGGTCCTCCAGATTTTTAAATCCCGTTAAATGAGCGAAACATCTTCCAGTATCACCGTAATACCATTTCCCCAATCTGCACTGACTATATGATGTCAACGTATCATCTAATTTATTCTCGGTAAGTTTTTTATATAGATCTATTTTCCAGATAACATGATCCATTTTAATGATACTTAAAAATAGTAAATTTGATATGTAGTCAATAATTGACTTCATTGCGGCTGATTTTTCAATTACACTTTTAATAGAAAAAACAACTTCATTCATATGCTGAGTGATTTTCGTGATTATTGCTAGCTGTGCTTCGATGGAGGTATCAACCGTAGAACCATTATTCTGGAGGGTTTCCGTTTGCAAGAATATATGGTTAGTGCACGTTTTAACATTTTCAGCCAGTTGTCTAACCTCTTTAGATATAACGCTAAATCCTCTTCCCGCCTCACCTACACGGGCAGCTTCAATCGCTGAATTTATTGCGATTAGATTTGTATGATTGGCAATTTTTTGTATGTCTTTAATTGCATCATTAATTTCAGTCAGTGATAACTTCAGATGAGTCATTTGTTTTTGAATTTCTGCTGATTCTTTGCCTGCCTCATTGATCTCAATAACGAGTGATTCAAGGGAATGCATTGCTTTATTATTTTGTGCGTTTAGTTCTGTTATTTTATCTTTTTCTGTATTTAATTGTTCATGAGTTGAAATTAATGATGTTCTGATTAGGTTGAGTGTTGATATGCCAGAAGTGAAATGATGGCAGATGATTTTATTGTAGTTTTCTGCTTTTTGTTCAGCGATGGGGGTGTCAGTTTCGATGATTTCGGAAGAAGTGTTGTAATTATAGTTACTATTTCTTTTAACTATCTTAGCGATAATTTTCCTGATCATCTTATCAATCCTTTTTCGATAATAGCTTTAAGAAAATAATGGTTTAATAGTTTATCGCCTATGTTATAGATTACGTCAATATATTTTTAATTAGTATTACTTGATGTATTATATTTTCTTGATAATTGTTTTGTTGAATTATTTTACAGAAATGGCCTGGTGTTTTTTAAATGCGCGTGTTATCTATTAAGATAAGAATTATACTTCAGTTGAACACTACAGATAATGATGTTTCAGTGTATTAAAATCTCCATCTGTTAGTTTTATATTTTAGCTTAACCTAAATATTCTTGTGATATCGCTCCCCAACCTGGATGTGTAGTTGGATTACATCATTTATGTGTGCATTGAAAAATTCAGAGAGTGGTTAGATGTATCACTATATATCGAGTACATGAGCAAAATTGAGATTGTGATAACTGCCGGTTAAAATGCAACATTATTAATGTATTTATAATAACAGCGGTGTCCGGACCCGGACTAACGCCGCAAGGGGTGAACAACGCGCTTGTCGCGCTGGCCCCGCAAGGGTGAGTCGCTGGAGACGAATAATCGAACGGAGCTTGATGGAGAGTCCGTTTCTCCAAAAGCAAAAACCCGCCTCTAGGGCGGGTTCTTTAAATAGTGGTGCCCGGACTCGGAATCGAACCAAGGACACGGGGATTTTCAATCCCCTGCTCTACCGACTGAGCTATCCGGGCAACGAGGCGCATTAAACCCGATTCGCTTCGCTTCGTCAACGAAATTTCTTCAAATCAATGCAGACTGCACAATCTATCACCACATTGCTGCTAATGCACGCATTCTCAGCCAAAAAATGCCGTCCAGGCGGCGGAAAGCGGCATTGCCAGCAGCAGGGCTGGAAGCATATTCACAACCGCAAACATCTTGATGCCGCAAATACGCAAACCGGTTGCCAGCAGCAATAGACCGCCTACGGCGCTGAAATCGGCCATCATAGCTGGCGTCGTCAGGGGTAAAATCAGTGCTGCACAGGTGGCAAGCGTTAACTGGATTGCCAGCATCGGCATGCAAATGGCGGATACCGCGATTCCTAATGAACAGGCAAAAATGATGGCCGTGAAGAAATCCAAAAATGACTTGGCGATTAAAATATTCGGGTCGCCGGTCATCCCTTCATGTATCGCACCGAAGATCCCGGTACCGCTGGCGCAAAACAGCACAATGATAGCCACATAGCTTTGAATAAAGGATTCGTGCGTTACGTTGGCGTCCGAGCGGGTGAAAAGCTGCTGCGCTTTGGCTACCGCAGCATTGATCCCTTTTTCCAGATGACAGAACTCGCCAATTAATGCGCCGACGAGCGTTGCCAGAACCATCACCGGTAGGTTGGCGCATTTGATAACCAGCAAGATACCAATCCCTAACGAGGCCAGCCCGAAAATAGAGGTCATGGAGACCCGAATGCGTTCTGGTATATGCTGGCTGAGCAGCGCGCCGAGAATGCCACCAAATAAAATGGCGCTGGCATTAATAAAGGGTCCGATTACCACATTTGCTCCTGCATACCCATCATCGTCTTGATACTAAAGGCAATTAGCTGGGTGAAATTATGTTTCAGATTGCATTATTATGCCGCAACTTTCAGACGAAATGCTTGCTTATCTGTAAGGTTTTCGCACAGGATTTTATCTTGCGCCTGTAAGTGAAAGGTGCCATGATTGCGCGAATTTTCTCCTGTCTGAATGGGGCTGCCTGGGATGATATTACTCCCCCTACATCGCCTTCAACATCGCCTTTTTGCGCGACGTTTGCCCCTTCCCGCGACTTATCTTTACGCTCCCACCATGCGGTGAGGGCAGCGCACGCTCACTGCAGGATAACAGTAAAATCAGAGGCTATCTGCTTTTACTGATGTCTGGCGGTCGGGGCTGGTAACCAGTTTGACCTGTCATTTCGTGGGCAAAGCCATGCGGCGTTGTCCGGGACTTTTGATTTTCCCGAAACGGGTTATTGCGCTTATGAAATCAATGAAAATTGCCGCCAGTAGTGAACTGGTTTCTCGTCTGTCCAGCCATCGTCAGGTGGTGTCGCTGGACAGTACTGATTTTACTGACGTTGCGGCAGTCGTCATTACCGTTGCGGACAGCCGCAGTGGGATCCTGGCTTTGCTGAAACGCACCGGTTTTCATCTACCTGTGTTTCTGTTCGCAGAGTCTGATGTTGATGTGCCTGCGGGCGTTAATGCGGTAATTCGCGGTCAGGCTCAGGACTGGCTGGAGCTGGAATCTGCTGCCTGTCAGTATGAGGAAGAGCTGCTGCCGCCGTTCTATGACACGCTTACCCAGTATGTCGAAATGGGGAACAGCACGTTTGCCTGCCCGGGACACCAACACGGTGAGTTTTTTAAGAAGCATCCTGCGGGCCGACATTTCTATGAGTTCTTTGGTGAGAATCTGTTTCGCGCGGATATGTGCAATGCTGACGTTAAGCTTGGCGATCTGTTGATTCATGAAGGGTCAGCGAAACATGCGCAGAAATTTGCTGCGAAAGTTTTCCACGCGGATAAAACCTACTTTGTGCTGAATGGGACCTCTGCGGCCAATAAAGTGGTCACCAATGCGCTGCTGACGCGCGGCGATCTGGTGCTGTTTGACCGCAACAATCATAAATCGAACCACCACGGGGCGCTGATCCAGGCGGGTGCTACGCCGGTTTATCTGGAAGCGGCGCGTAATCCGTTTGGCTTTATTGGCGGCATTGATGAGCACTGCTTTGATGAGGAGTATCTGCGCCAGCAACTTCGAGAAGTTGCGCCGCAAAAGGCTGATCAACCGCGCCCGTTCCGTCTGGCGATCATTCAGTTGGGTACCTATGACGGTACGATCTACAACGCCCGGCAGGTGATCGACAAGATCGGTCACCTGTGCGATTACATCCTGTTTGATTCCGCATGGGTCGGTTACGAGCAATTTATCCCGATGATGGCCGATGGTTCGCCGCTACTGCTGGAGCTCAATGCTAACGATCCGGGAATCTTTGTCACTCAGTCGGTACACAAACAGCAGGCCGGATTCTCGCAAACCTCGCAGATCCATAAAAAGGATAACCATATTCGCGGCCAGGCGCGGTTCTGCCCGCATAAGCGTCTGAACAATGCGTTTATGCTGCATGCTTCCACCAGCCCGTTTTACCCGCTGTTTGCGGCGCTGGACGTTAACGCCAAAATCCATGAAGGCGAGAGCGGCCGTCGGCTATGGGCGGAATGTGTGACGCTGGGGATCGAGGCCCGCAAAGCGATTATTACCCGCTGTAAGATGCTTCAACCATTTATTCCTCCGGTAGTAGATGGCAAACCGTGGGAAAGCTATCCGACACAGGTGATTGCCAGCGAGCGTCGCTTCTTTAGCTTTGAACCTGGTGCTAAATGGCATGGTTTTTCTGGATATGCACGCGACCAGTATTTTGTCGATCCCTGCAAACTGCTGTTAACCACTCCGGGCATTGATGCGCAAACCGGGCAATATACTGAGTTTGGTATTCCGGCGACGATTTTGGCGCATTATCTGCGTGAAAACGGTATCGTGCCGGAGAAATGCGACCTTAACTCGATTCTGTTCCTGCTGACCCCGGCAGAAAGCGCTGAGAAACTGGCGCAACTGGTCGCGATGCTGGCGCAGTTTGAACAGCATATTGAAGACGATACGCCGCTGGCAAACGTGCTGCCCACCATCTTCAACAAGTATCCGGTACGTTACCGGGATTACACGCTGCGTGAACTGTGTCAGGAGATGCACTCACTGTACGTCAGCTTTGATGTGAAAGATCTGCAAAAAGCGATGTTCCGTCAGGAGAGTTTACCTGCAGTGGCGATGAACCCGCAGGATGCTAACAGCGCCTTTATCCGCGGTGATGTTGAACTGGTGCGTATTTGTGATGCCGCTGGTCGCATTGCGGCAGAAGGTGCGCTGCCTTATCCTCCGGGCGTACTGTGCGTGGTACCGGGCGAAGTATGGGGCGGGGCGGTGCAACGTTACTTCCTGGCATTGGAAGAGGGCATAAACCTGCTGCCGGGCTTCTCGCCGGAGCTGCAAGGGGTTTACAGTGAAACGGATGCAGACGGCATTAAACGTCTGTATGGATATGTTCTGAAGTAAGCGTCATCTGACCAAATAGGGCCACCATCAGGTGACCCTATTTAATCAATAAAGATTAGTGCGCGATAGTCTGGGCGCCTGCCGGAACGCGTACGTGTTTGTATTTAAACAGCGCAACGAAGGCAAAAGCCAGAACCAGCGAGTAACCTGCGAAGATCAGCCACACGGTCTGCCAATCGGTAATACCGTTCAGCGTATAGTGTTCAACTACTTTACCGCTCACCAGACCGCCCAGAATACAACCGAAGCCGTTGGTCATCATCAGGAACATACCTTGTGCGCTGGCGCGGATTTCAGGGCGAACTTCTTTCTCTACAAACACGGAGCCAGAGATGTTGAAGAAGTCGAAGGCGCAGCCGTAAACAATCATCGACAGAACCAGCAGCACGGTACCAAACGGTGTTGGATCGCCGTAGGCAAACAGGCCGAAGCGCAACATCCACGCCACGATACTGATAAGCATCACGTTCTTAATACCGTAACGGCTTAAGAAGAACGGGATGGTCAGGATAAACAGCGTCTCGGAGATCTGCGAAATCGACATCATCACTGACGCGTGTTCAACGATGAAGCTGCCGGAGAACAGCGGATTGTTATCGAAGCTGTGCAGGAAGGTATTACCGAACATATTGGTAATTTGCAGCTCTGCGCCCAGCATCATAGAGAAGATGAAGAAAATCGCCATACGCTTGTTTTTAAACAGCGCGAAGGCATCCAGGCCCAACATGGAAGACCAGCTCTGGTTTTTCTGCTGATTGGCGACCGGGATATGCGGCAGCGTCAGGGTGAACAGCGCCAATACGACGGACAGCGTCGCGCCGATATACAGCTGCATATGGCTCAGTTCAAAGCCGGAGAAGCTTACCGCCCACATCGCCAGAATAAAGCCGATGGTGCCCCAGATACGGATTGGCGGGAAGTCTGTAACAATATCCATCCCGGCTGATTGCAGGCGATAGTAAGAGATGGTGTTGATTAATCCCAACGTTGGCATATAGGCCAGGGAGTTAAGCAAGATCACAAAGAACATGGCACCTGGCGTGGTGACTTCGGCTGCGGCGAACAGCGTTGCTGCGCCGACCAGGTGACAAATGGTGTACACCCATTTCGCACTGATCCATTTGTCAGCCACGATCCCTAACAGCGTAGGCATAAACACGGCGGCGATCCCCAGCGAGCTGTACACCGCGCCAATGGATGCACCATCAAATTTAAGGGTGACAAACATATAGGAGCCGAGGGTAGTGAGCCAACTACCCCATAAGCAGAACTGCAGAAACGAGAGAACTTTCAGCTGCAGCTTAAGATTCATGTTAATTTCCTCACACCGTAATGCGGATGAATGTTTTAAAAGGCACATTTGCCGTGGCTATATGATGTGATTCTATCAACGAGAGGCACTCTTTTTTTGTTACCTGTGACAAATATTTGCAAACAATTTCGGATTGCAAAGCAAAAGAGTGATGGAGTTAACGTTTTTCCTCCTTCAGGCCCCCGTTTTAGGGGGCAAGAGAGGGATACATTAGCGGCGACGATATGATTTTTGTGCGGAATTGACCTTGTAAAGATATCGGCGTGATTCAGCAGATGGGTGTCGGGTGGTCAGCGTTTGATAAACGTCCCCAGGGGACATGCTGTTAATGATGTTTGCGGCCTGAATTTTATCGTTCGAGAACACGCGCAGCACGCTGCCCGCACCGCCGTTATACGCGGTGATCACCGCATAGCGACGTGAGGTCGGATTATCAATGCCGCCCAAATAGACATTATTCAGCATTGCCAGATAGGCAGTACCGGTATCAATGTTGCTGGCCGGGTCAAACAAGAAGCTACGGCTTGGCGTGCCTGAGCGCCCCTGCGAACGGAACACATCTTTTCCGGCGCTGTGTTGTACCACCTGCATGAGTCCCAGCGCATCGGCATGGCTGACCGCATACGGGTTAAACGAGGATTCGGTTTGCATGATGGCCAGAATCAGTGACTCGTCGACGCCATACTTACGTGAAGCCTGACGTACCATGCCGACGTATTTATGCGCGCGCTTATCAAGGTGGTTCGGGACCAGATTGATCGTCACGCTATAGATGATACGCAAGCCATTGCTGCGCTTTTTCAGTCGCGTTTGTAGCAGGTAGTTGGCAAAGTTGGTTGCACGTCCCTCCCAACGAATAGGCTGGCCGGTATTATCGACTACCTGCCCGTACAGGAACGGCTCTTTGGAAATCTTAATGTCGTCGACATCGGAATAGAGGTCGATAGAACCCGGATCATCGCCCATCAGCAACGTCTTGATAATCGCTAGACGCAGATGTCCGGCGGGATCTGTCCCGGCAATGGTCTCGACGGTTATCGTACCGTCATCAAAATTGATATGGCTGCGGGTTTGATACTGATCGGTATACTTTACGTAGTCCTTCGGACCCGCAATCAGCACTTCCTTAAATCCCCACAGATTCTCAATGTTATGGGCAAATTGCCCCATCAGAATATCAAAACCGTTGGTATCCTTGACCCAGGCTTCGTTATAGGAATCGCCTTTTTTGGTCGAACTGGAACAGGAGATGAGCAACGGCGCGATAACGGCAAGCGCGAGAAATTTTTTCATCATTCCGGGAGTGCGTGTTGTGTTTGTTGTTGTATCGTTTTGCCGGATGGCGGTGCAAGCACCCTATCCGGCCTACGAGATTGCCAGCAAGCGATGCTTATTTTTTTTCTTCAGGCGTATAGCCTTCAATATGCACATCCTTACCTTCAAACAGGAAGTTAATCATCTCCTGTTCCAGTAACTTACGGTGTTCAACGTTCATCATATTGAGTTTCTTCTCGTTAATTAGCATGGTTTGTTTATGCTGCCATTGCGCCCATGCTTCTTTAGAAATCTCGTTATAGATGCGTTTTCCCAGATCGCCCGGGTACAGCTGAAAATCCTGTCCTTCTGCTTCGCGTTGCAGGAAAGTGCAAAAAATTGTTCTGCTCATAAAAAATCCTCTTTATCGACCGGTACGTTAAACCTGTGTGCCGGCACGTAATTGCTGTAACAAACGCTCCACGGGGGCCGCCAGTCCGACCGACGGCGGTTGCGCTAAGTTATACCAGAGCGCGTTGCCTTCATCCATGCATGAGGTGAATGAGGACACGGGAAGCCACATAGGCACAATATCTAAGTGGAAATGGCTAAAGGTATGGCGAAACGCATTAAGTTGGGTCAGATTATCTGCGTTAATTTGCCGTTGCGCCAGCCAGTCGCGTAGCCCATCCTCATCATCAAACTGCGGAAAACAGTATAAGCCACCCCATAAACCGCTGGGTGGTCGCTGCGCGAGCAACACCTCGTTTTCATGCTGCATCAGTAAAAAATAGCCCGTCCGTTCTGGTAATGTCTGTTTGGGCTTTTTACCCGGGTACAGCGCCCAGCTTGCATTGGCGCTCGCCACACAGCCATTTTCCAACGGACACAGGGAACATTTGGGTTTTGAGCGCGTACAGACCATGGCGCCTAAATCCATCATCGCCTGATTAAACCGTTCAACCCCATGGGCTGGCGTAACCTGCTCGCTCAACTCCCACAGTTTCTTTTCGACCTCTTTTTTACCCGGCCAGCCGCTTACAGCATAACAGCGAGCCAGCACACGTTTGACGTTACCGTCAAGAATCGGAAAATGCTGACCCAGGGAGAGCGAAAGGATCGCGCCTGCAGTTGAACGTCCGACGCCTGGCAGGGCGGCCACTTCATCAAAGGTTTGCGGGAATGAGCCGCCGTGCAGCGTCACAACCTGTTGCGCGGCTTTATGCAGATTACGCGCTCGGGCGTAATAGCCCAGCCCGGTCCATAAATGCAGGACTTCATCCAGCGGCGCATGGGCTAAATCCGTTACCGTTGGGAAGCGCGCCATAAAGCGCTCAAAGTAGGGGATAACGGTCGCAACCTGAGTTTGTTGCAGCATCACCTCAGAGAGCCATACTTTGTAAGGCGTCTTGTCAATTTGCCAGGGCAGCGTTTTCCGCCCGTATTTGTCGTACCAGCTCAAAACCTGAGCCGAGAATTGAGACGCTTGCATGATTACCGTTTCATTATTGCCGGGGGCAAGATTGCAGCACAGCGGCAACGGGGTGTAAACCGGAACTTTCCGCTGCTCACTTTCTTCCTTTACTTGCATCCGGCAACTAACTTTGGATAATGCCCGTTTTCAGAACTCAAACACAGCAGACTAAACTTTTATGAAGAACGACGTCATTTCACCGGAATTTGATGAAAACGGCCGCCCGCTGCGCCGGATTCGTAGTTTTGTTCGTCGCCAGGGGCGACTGACGAAAGGGCAGGAACACGCGCTGGAAAACTACTGGCCGGTGATGGGCGTTGAGTTCAGCGAAGAACCTGTGGATTTCGCTGCGCTGTTTGGTCGCGATGCGCCAGTCACGCTTGAAATTGGTTTTGGTATGGGGGCTTCGCTGGTGGCGATGGCGAAAGCGCGTCCGGAGCAAAATTTCCTCGGCATTGAGGTTCACTCACCGGGCGTTGGCGCGTGTCTGGCTTCAGCTCATGAAGAGGGCGTCGAGAACCTGCGTGTCATGTGCCATGATGCCGTCGAAGTCCTGCATAAAATGATTCCTGACAATTCTTTATCTATGGTTCAGCTGTTTTTCCCTGACCCGTGGCATAAAGCACGTCATAATAAACGCCGTATCGTTCAGGTACCGTTTGCTGAGCATATCTTAAGCAAGCTGAAGCTGGGCGGCGTGTTCCACATGGCAACCGACTGGGAAGCCTATGCGGAGCACATGCTTGAAGTGATGTCCTCGATTGACGGGTATAAAAACCAGTCAGAGAGTAACGATTATGTACCGCGCCCGGAATCGCGCCCGGTAACCAAATTTGAACAACGTGGTCATCGTCTTGGCCACGGCGTATGGGACTTAATGTTCGAGAGGGTGAAATAATGGCAAAGAACCGTAGCCGTCGTCTGCGTAAAAAAATGCACATCGACGAATTCCAGGAAGTAGGATTTTCGGTTGCATGGCGTTTCCCGGAAGGTACATCTGGAGAGCAGGTCGATCAAATCGTTGATGATTTTATCAATGAAGTTATCGAACCGAACAAGCTGGCCTTTGACGGCAGCGGCTATCTGGCCTGGGAAGGTCTGATCTGTCTGCAGGAAATCGGCAAATGCACCGAAGAACATCAGGCTATCGTGCGTAAGTGGCTGGAAGAGCACAAACTCGAAGAAGTGCGCACCAGCGAACTTTTCGATATTTGGTGGGACTAAGTAGCAAAGGGTCGGCAAATGCCGGCCCAATTTGTATTGAGGGAAAGATATGATGCGCAAAACGCTGCTGGCGGCAGTCCTAACGTTCACGGCGATGGCCGCACATGCTGATTATCAGTGCAGCGTCACCCCGCGTGACGATGTGATTTTGAGTCCACAAACGGTACAGGTGAAGGGTGAGAACGGCAACCTGGTCATTACCCAGGCCGGTGATGTCACCTTTAACGGTAAACAGTACAACCTGAACGCCGCGCAGCGTGAACAGGCCAAAGATTATCAGGCGGCGTTGCGTAGCAGCCTGCCGTGGATTGACGAAGGTGCCAGAGCGCGCGTGGAGAAAGGTCGCGTGGCGCTGGATAAAATCATCGCCAAAGAGGTCGGCGAAAGCAGCAACATGCGTGGCCGCTTAACTAAGCTGGATGCGCAATTGAAAGAGCAGATGAACCGCATTATTGAGCATCGCACTGACGGCCTGACCTTCCATTATAAGGCGATTGATCAGGTTCGCGCGGATGGACAACAGCTGGTCAATCAGGCGATGGGCGGTATTTTGCAGGACAGCATCAACGAGATGGGGGCGAAAGCCGTGCTCAAGGGCGGTGGTAATCCGCTGCAGGGCGTGCTCGGAAGCCTCGGAGGTTTACAAACCTCAATTCAGAACGAATGGAAGAATCAGGAACAAGACTTCCAGCAGTTTGGCAAAGATGTTTGTGCCCGCGTCGTGACGCTGGAAAACGATCGTAAAACGCTGGTTAGCACTCTGAAATAATCTTCACCTCTTTTTAACGGCACAGAAACATTCTGTGCCGTTTTATTTTGTACTTTTCTGTTTTTTTGATATCCATCTCTAAGAATAACAATTTGATGGAGATATAAATCTGGTTAATTGGATGGCGTCACATTATTCATCTGTAAGATAGACATAATGCTGCAAATTCAAGTAACTGGAGAAATAACATGGAGTTTTTCAAGAGAACGGCACTTGCCGCACTGGTTATGGGTTTCAGCGGCGCGGCGCTTGCACTGCCAAACATCACTATTTTAGCTACCGGCGGGACGATTGCCGGCGGCGGTGACTCCGCAACAAAATCTAACTACACGGCAGGCAAAGTCGGCGTAGAAAATTTGGTTGATGCCGTACCTCAGTTGAAAGATATCGCCGTTGTGAAAGGCGAGCAGGTGGTGAACATCGGCTCCCAGGATATGAATGACGAAGTCTGGCTAACGCTGGCGAAAAAGATTAATACCGAGTGTGATAAAACTGACGGCTTCGTGGTAACACATGGTACGGATACCATGGAAGAAACCGCCTATTTCCTCGATCTCACCGTCAAGTGCAACAAGCCGGTGGTGCTGGTCGGCGCAATGCGTCCGTCTACGGGTATGAGCGCTGATGGCCCGTTCAACCTGTATAACGCCGTGGTAACCGCCGCAGACAAAGCCTCTGCCAACCGTGGTGTGCTGGTGGTGATGAACGACACCGTTATGGATGGTCGCGACGTGACCAAAACTAACACCACGGATGTCGCTACTTTCAAATCTGTTAACTATGGTCCGCTGGGGTATATCCATAACGGTAAAATCGACTACCAGCGTACGCCTGCGCGTAAGCACACCACATCCACGCCGTTCGACGTATCTAAGCTGACCGAGCTGCCGAAAGTTGGGATTGTTTACAACTACGCTAACGCCTCCGATCTGCCAGCCAAAGCATTGGTAGACGCGGGTTACGCCGGGATCGTCAGTGCGGGTGTAGGTAACGGTAACCTGTATAAAACCATTTTCGATACGCTGGCAACTGCCGCGCATAAAGGTACCGTTGTAGTGCGTTCATCCCGTGTACCAACGGGCGCCACCACCCAGGATGCTGAAGTTGATGATGCGAAATACGGATTTGTGGCTTCAGGCTCTCTGAACCCGCAAAAAGCGCGTGTTCTGCTGCAACTGGCTCTGACCCAAACCAAGGATCCTAAGCAGATCCAGGAAATGTTTAATCAGTATTAATCACTCTGGCCCCGGTCATTCGACTGGGGCGTTTTCTCAAAACCTCCTGAATATGCGTAACGATCAATTCGCTCATCATTTTTGTGGTTATGATGATTGCCGATCGTTATTTTGCATATTTATACACCTTAGTGGGATTGGTCGGGGATTATACATTTTTTGAAAGACCTGGACGAAAGACCATCCTGTAAAGTTTTCCGCCATGCTGACCACTAAAGGCACACCTGTCAATAATGCGCCCGTGGGCGCATCGAGCATCACTCCGCCAGAAACAGCTCCAGCAGCGAATTCAAAAATAGCTTACCGTGTTGGGTAATCTGCCAGTATTCATCGCATTCACTCAGATAGCCCTGGGCAATGGCCTCATCGATCTGTCGACGAATAACGTCTTCGGTAAGCCCGGTATATTGCGTGAACTCCGCGCGAGGCGCGGCTTCCAGCAGCCGGAAACGGTTCATAAAGAACTCAAACGGCTTATCGGCCTCGGCGACATCTCGCTGGCTTTCCAGATAACGTCCTTGCATGTATCCGCGCGGATGTCGCGTTTTGGTAGTGCGCAGGATGCGACCGTCTGGGAAAGTGACTTTGCCGTGCGCGCCGCAACCAATGCCTAAGTAGTCGCCAAAACGCCAGTAATTTAGGTTGTGCTGACACTGATAACCCGGTCTGGCGTAGGCTGAGGTTTCGTACTGCTGATACCCCGCGGCGGTAAGCAACTGGTGGCCTTGCTCAAAAATATCCCACAGCGCGTCGTCGTCCGGTAATACCGGTGGTCGGGACCCGAACAGCGTATTCGGTTCGATGGTCAACTGATACCAGGAAAGATGCGGTGGGTTGAGCGCGATGGCCTGCTGTAAATCGCCCAGCGCTTCTTCCAGCGTCTGATCCGGTAAACCGTGCATCAGGTCGAGGTTAAAGCTGCGTAGTCCCAGACCGCTCGCCAGGTGCGCTGCACGTTTGGCTTCTTCCGGCCCGTGAATACGTCCCAGACGTTCGAGTTTGGCGGAGCTAAAGCTCTGTACACCAATGGAGATACGGTTTACGCCAGCACGTTGATAATCCACAAAGCGATCGGCTTCCACCGTACCGGGATTCGCCTCCATCGTGACTTCTGCATCTGCGGCGAGATTCAGCCGTGCGCGCACGCCGTCGAGCAGCGTTTGCATTGCCGGGCCAGAAAGCAGGCTCGGCGTACCACCACCGATAAAAATCGTCTTTACCTCACGGCCCTGGGCGTGGGCCACCTCAGAATCCAGATCGCTCAGCAGATGCTGCACATAGTCGTCATGAGGGACTTCGCCTTTTAGCGCATGCGAGTTGAAGTCGCAGTACGGGCATTTCTGCACGCACCACGGGATGTGAATGTAAAGACTTAACGGCGGAAGCTTAACCATTACGCAGGGCATCCAGCAGCAGCTTCAGCGCTTGTCCGCGGTGAGAAATCGCGCTCTTTTCTTCGCGGGTCAGTTCGGCGGCGGTTTTCCCTTCAGAGGGCACAAAGAAGATTGGGTCGTAGCCAAAACCACCGTTTCCGGCAGGTTCACGGGCAATAACGCCCGGCCAGCGTCCGTGGCAAACCACAGGTGTTGGATCGTCTGCATGGCGCATATACACCAGCACGCAGTGGAATTGTGCCTGGCGCTTGTCATCAGGAACATCCTGCAGGGTGTGGAGCAGTTTTTCCAGGTTCTGCTGATCGGTTGCATCTTCGCCGGAATAGCGGGCTGAATAGATGCCCGGCGCGCCGCCAAGGGCATTTACCGCCAGACCGGAGTCATCAGCAATGGCGGGTAAACCGGTAATTTGCGCGGCATGACGTGCCTTCAGAATGGCGTTCTCAATAAACGTCAGCCCGGTTTCTTCTGCAGAATCAACACCCAGATCCGTTTGGGCAACAACATCAAGACCGAAATCACTCAGAAGAGAGGCGAGTTCACGCACTTTACCGGCGTTGCCGGTCGCGAGGACAACTTTTTGCATGGGATACCTAATCAGTTAGCGCCGCAATTTCGGGCGGGATCTGTTGCGGATGAATGATTTTAACCTGTTTGTGACGACCAAGCTCGCCCTTCTCAATGACGACCTGGCTTTTTGCCACACGGAACTGTTTGCCGAGAAACTTCACCAGATGGCTATTGGCTTGCCCATCAACCGGTGGGGCGGTAATGGCGACTTTTAGTTCGTCGCCATGTAAACCTACTATACTGTCACGGCTGGCTTTAGGCTGAATGTAGAGCCGTAAAACCAGACCGTCATCGCAGGGGGTAACGGCACTCATAGCGCCATCCACAGCCCCGGCAGCAGCATGTTACCTGTCGCCTGTAACACTTCTGCGATGCCCATGTTAATGACATACAGCAGCAGAACCAGGATCATTGGCGAGAAATCGATCCCGCCCATGCCTGGAAGTAAGCGACGAATAGGACGCAGCAGCGGATCCGCCAGTTGAATCAGCACGTACTCCACAGGGCTGCGGCCCTGGCTGACCCAGCTCATAATCGCCATCACCAGCAGAACCCAGAAAATCAGCAGTCCGATAGTCTTCAGAACAATCAGCACGGCGGCGATCCAGATGATCGGCTGGAACGTAACCACCTTAAACAGCACGATGGCCTTGATAAAGCTCAGAACGAGCGCAACTAATGCCGATGCACTGTCAATTGGCCCCATCGGCGGAATAATACGGCGTAACGGCCCAATAATGGGCTGAGTGATTTTCACAATAAACTGCGAGAACGGGTTGTAGAAATCGCAGCGAGACCATTGCATCCACACGCGCAGCAGCAGCGCCATGGTATACAGCTCAATTACCGTTGAGAGCAGGAAGGTCAACGTATTCATGGTGTTCCTTAGTTTTCCTTATTTTTTAGTGTAATCACGAGCACCAAAAATGGCAGTGCCGATGCGCACCATCGTGCTACCCGCCGCAATGGCGGCATCCATATCATCAGACATCCCCAGTGAGAGCGTGTCGATACTTGGGTAACGTGTTTTCAACCCGGCAAATGCTACCGCCATTTGCTGTGCAACTTCAAACTGCCTTACATAATCTGACTCTGGCGCCGGAATCGCCATCAGGCCACGCAGGGTAATGCGTGGCAGCGCGGCGACTTCAGCGGCCAGTGCATCAAGCTCTGCAAGCGGAATACCTGACTTACTGTTCTCATCGCTGATATTAATCTGAATCAACACATTGAGCGGCGGCAGTTCCGCCGGGCGCTGTTCGCTCAGACGGGCAGCGATACGCAGACGATCAATCGTATGGCACCAGTCAAAATGTTCAGCGACCAGACGACTTTTGTTCGACTGCAGCGGACCGATAAAGTGCCACTGCAGATCGTTAACGCCGTTTTCTTGAAAGTAGCGGATCTTATCCACCCCTTCCTGGACATAGTTTTCACCGAAGGCACGCTGCCCTGCGGTCATGGCTTCTTCGATGGCGCTCGCAGGTTTGGTTTTGCTGACTGCAAGCAATATAACTTCTTCTGAAGACCGCCCGCAACGCGTCGCGGCGGCTGAGATTTTGTCCCGGACATGTGCCAGGTTATGCGCGATATCGTTCATTTTCCGAGGATGTTCATATGAATATGGAAGAAATAGTGGCCCTTAGTGTAAAGCATAACGTGTCGGATCTACACCTGTGCAATGCATGGCCTGCGCGCTGGCGCATAGGTGGAAAAGTCGAAATAGCACCATTTACTCCCCCTGACGTGGAGAATCTGCTGACGTGCTGGCTCAGTGAGCAACAACAGGTACAGTGGCGGGAACAGGGGCAGATTGATTTTGCCCTTACGCTGGCGGACTCCCGGCGTCTACGCGCCAGCGCATTTGCTCATCAGCAGGGAACCTCGCTGGCGCTAAGATTGCTACCGCTTGAATGTCCTCGTTTAGACGATCTTCAGACCCCGGAGGCCATACCTGAACTGCTGCACGGTGAAAATGGATTAGTTCTGGTCACTGGAGCCACCGGCAGCGGTAAATCAACCACCCTAGCGGCGATGGTGGAGTACCTTAATCAACATATTGCGGGGCATATTCTGACGCTGGAAGATCCGATTGAATATCGCTACACCAGCCAGCGTTGTCTTATTCAACAGCGGGAGGTGGGCGTACACTGCGCTTCTTTTGCTGCCGGTTTGCGCGGCGCGTTACGCGAAGATCCCGACGTCATTTTGCTGGGCGAGCTGCGCGACGTGGAAACTATTCGTTTGGCCTTAACGGCAGCGGAGACCGGGCATCTGGTGTTGGCAACCTTACATACGCGAGGGGCGGCGCAGGCCATCGCGCGGCTGGTGGACACCTTTCCCGCTCAGGAGAAAGATCCGGTGCGTAACCAGCTGGCAGACAGCCTGCGGGCGGTACTTTCGCAAAAGCTGGAGGAAGATAAGCAGGGAGGACGCGTGGCGCTATTCGAACTGCTCGTCAACACTCCCGCCGTGGGCAATTTGATCCGCGAAGGGAAAACGCATCAGCTACCCGGTGTGATTCAAACCGGGCAGCAGACAGGTATGCAGACGTTTGCACAAAGTCAGCAGCAGCGCCAGGCGCAGGGGCGACTTTAGTAGCCCTGCTCGAAATAGCTTTCAAGGATAATAACGGCAGAAGCGGAATCTACTTTGCCTTTATTCAACGCCCGGTATCCGCCTTGCTCAAACAGGCCTGAGCGGGCTTCGACGGTGCTCAAACGTTCATCGTGCAGCGTTACGGTTACGCCAAAGCGACCGTGAATGCGGTTAGCGAATTTGCGTGCGCGCGCAGTAAGGGGTTGTTCAGTGCCATCCATGTTGAGTGGCAGGCCGACAATGATTTCGTCCGGCTGCCACTCTTTTAGCAGGCGTTCAATCAAACTCCAGTCTGGCGTACCGTCCTGTGCTTTGATGGCGGGCAAGGGTCTCGCCGTACCGGTAATGCGTTGACCAACCGCGACGCCGATACTTTTCGTACCAAAATCAAAAGAGAGTAATGTTCCGCTCATCAGGCGTGTCCCGCCACGCCAGGCATGGTCTGAATATCAATCCCGATAAGCTTCGCCGCATCGCGCCAGCGGTCGGCAATCGGCGTTTTAAATAAGATGTTGAGGTCTGCGGGAGCAGTGAGCCAGGCGTTATCCAGTAGCTCTTGTTCCAGTTGACCTTTTTCCCATGATGAATAGCCCAGCGCAACCAGCACTTCGGATGGCTGCTCCTGCGTACCCAGGGTTTCAAGTACATCGCGGGAGGTCGTGATGATAGTGTTATCTGAAATGCGAATACTGGAGGCAAAGCGTGACGGCGGGGTGTGTAGAATAAATCCACGGTCTTCCGCCAGCGGGCCGCCGAGCATCACCGGTTTGTCCAGACGAATGGCAGGATCGCGTGCTTCTGGAGTAATCTTTAGCTTTTCCAGAATCCCTTCAATTTGTAAGTTTTCCAGAGGCTTATTGACGATAATCCCCATTGCTCCGTTCTCATTGTGTTCACAGATATACACCACGGAACGGCGGAAAATCGGATCCTGGAGAGCAGGCATGGCAATTAGAAAGTGATGCTGTAAATTCATTGTCAGAGGTTCTGTTTCCTGGTTCAAAAAAGCAACAGAGCCCAGTATGTGGGCAAAGCGCGAAGATGTCACCCTCTGAAGATAGCTTTGCCGGATGGCGGCTTTGCCTTATCCGGCCTACGGGGTGCGAATGTAGGCCGGATAAGACGCGAAGGCATCGCCATCCGGCAACTTATTTATTTCTGCAAACGTGCCTCGATGGCGTCCATCAGCATACCGGTAATCGAAACCGGGAACTCCGCTTCAATTTCACGAATACAGGTTGGGCTGGTGACGTTAATTTCCGTCAGACGGTCGCCAATGATATCCAGACCGACAAAAATCAAACCTTTTGCTTTCAGCGTTGGCCCAATGCGACGTGCAATTTCCCAGTCGCTGTCGGTTAATGGACGCGGCTCGCCACGACCGCCGGCTGCCAGGTTGCCACGGGTTTCGCCGCCTTGTGGAATACGCGCCAGGCAGTACGGAACGGGTTCGCCATCGACCACCAGCACGCGTTTATCACCGTCTTTAATTGCCGGCAGATAGTTCTGCGCCATGCAATAACGGGTACCGTGCTCGGTCAGTGTTTCGGCAATAACGCCAAGGTTCGGATCGCCTTCCTTGACGCGGAAAATAGATGCGCCGCCCATGCCGTCCAGCGGTTTGAGAATGATGTCGCTGTGTTTTTGCCAGAAGGCTTTCAGCTGCGCTTTGTTACGCGTGACGAGCGTTTCCGGTGTCAGGTCGGCAAACCATGCGGTGAACAGCTTCTCGTTACAATCGCGCAGGCTCTGCGGTTTGTTAACGATTAGCGTCCCTTTCTCCTCTGCACGTTCCAGAATATAGGTTGCGTAGATGAACTCGGTATCAAACGGCGGATCCTTACGCATCAGAATGACGTCCAGATCTGCCAGCGGGAGATCTTGCTCGCTATTGAACTCATACCATTTGTCGTAGTTCTGCTCTACGCTCAGGGTACGCGTACGGGCGCGGGCTTCACCGTTGATCAGATAGAGATCGGCCATTTCCATATAATGAATTTCGTAACCGCGACGTTGCGCTTCCAGCAGCATAGCGAAGCTGGAATCTTTCTTGATATTGATGCTTGCGATGGGATCCATCACGATGCCGAGCTTGATCATTGTTCTTCTCCGTTAGCCCAGATCGCCAAAACGCACCTGTAGCGCGGTGATGGCGGTGAGCGCAGTTGTCTCAGTACGCAGAACGCGAGGTCCTAACAGAATATCAGTAAATTGATATCGTGCGGTCATGGCAATTTCATCTGCCGACAGCCCACCTTCGGGGCCAATCAGCAAGCGGATGCGTTCCACCGGGAGCGGCAGCGTATTGATGCTGGCGCTGGCGCGGGGATGCAGGTTCAGTTTCAGACCTTCATCCTGTTCGGCGCACCACGCTTCCAGATCCATCGCCGGGCGAATTTCAGGCACCCGATTACGACCGCACTGTTCGCAGGCGGCAATGGCGATTTTCTGCCACTGCTGGAGCTTCTTGTTCAGGCGTTCGCTGTCCAGTTTAACGCCGCAGCGCTCAGAAAAAAGTGGCGTAATGAGGCTTACACCCAGTTCAATCGATTTTTGGATAGTAAATTCCATTTTTTCACCCCGCGACATCACCTGGCCCAGGTGGATGTGCAGCGGCGATTCTCGATCGTCGAGTTCAGCGTTAAGCACCTTCACGTCCACGCTTTTCTTACTGGCGTGGGTGATTTCGGCGTCGAATACCTGATTGCTGCCATCAAACAGCTGTAGCGCCTGGCCTGGTCCCATACGCAGCACGCGGCCGATATGGTTGGCTGCATCTTCACACAGTGAAATTTGGCTGCCGGAAGTGAGTGGCTCAGGGTGATAAATGCGAGGAATGCGCATAGTTAAACATCCGCGTCATGGCCCTGGGCTGCAAAAGGCCAGGGCATGGTTAAAAAATATTGCTGCTAGTGTAGGTTAGCTCTTTTGCGCCTGGCAAGCGTGTTGCACATAGGGGTTATGGTTCCCCTGAACCTTCGCAATGCGTTCGTCGCGCTCACACTCCCAATCGGTGACCGGATACTGCTTATTCCAGGCATTAAAAAGCTGAGTTTGCTGGCGGGAGAGCGTCAGGTTGTATTGGTCGCGCATGTAAAAATAGGTACGCGCGATGGCGCCACGGGCGCGGGCTGGCGGCTCGGCAACTTTCTCTTTGAAGTCAACCTTCATGGTGCATTGTCCATATTGGCCTTCACCACCGTTCCACTGGCTGTACATAAAGTTTGCGCGATCGCCATTGACCTCACCCACCGCGGGCTGCAGGTTATGCATATCGCTTTCCATTTTGCGATAGACCGGATCTTTAGCGCAGTTTTTACGCCCTCCGTCCTGCCAGCACTGGCGCTGATGACCAAATTGCCAGGCGGGGACAACGTGTTCCCATTCAATTCGACTGGCGCGGTTTTCATTTTTTCGCACTTTATAGCCGCAGGATTCGAGGTCAACGACCCCTTTTTTTCCTTGCCAATTAATTTTACATCCGCAATAGAAATCGCCTGGCGCATCGGCGTTAACTTTAACGCCCGCTGCTTTTGCCTGAGAAAAACTGTTGATGCCTTCGGCTAAAACCGAGCCTGAAAACGCAGCGGCTAACAGGGCCGCAGCAAAAGAAAGATTACGGTACATCACGAACTCCGTGTCAAAACGAGCCCGCAACGTAGCGAAAGTCATTCCTGTATGCAATCAGTTAGATCAGAAAAGTTCCTGATAATTCTGAAGATTATTCTGCAACCAGCGGTTCACCGCAGTGAACGCAGCGGTAGGTGGCTTCGCCGCGTACAACGCGGTTATGGCGGCGGACGGTCAGTTGGTGCTCCTGACACTTACAGCGGTATGTAAAGGTCTTACGCTGCACGGATTGCAGCTCAAACTGATGCGTGCGCCGGGCCGGTACGCCCAGCACGCTCTCCATCATCCATTTCCACTCTTTCCCGTGCGGCGGTACGCGGCCAAAGTGTTTCCACACCAGTAGATGCGCCAGTTCATGGGGCACCACTTCGTTAACGAACGCGTCAACATTCTCCATCAGCAAAACTGGGTTAAGACGAATTTCGTAGGTTTGTAGCCACGCGGTACCCGCGGCGGTTCCGCGCTGTTGGTAAACCAGCTTTGGTTCCGGGTATTGGCGTTCGAGCTTGAGATTGGCCTGAGCGAGTTTTTCCCGCAGGCTGCGCATAACGGCTTGCTGGATGGCGATCGGGAGACGGGAGGTTTTCATAACGCCAGAGGATAGTGCGACAGGGAAGGGACTGCAAGAGGAAGGCTCCCTCCCACGGGGGAGGAAGCCTAACGAGATTAGTCGTGTGCGCCAATTTCGCGCAGTTTACGACCTTTCATCAGGTTACGTTCAATGTGTTCCAGAGAGACGTTTTTAGTTTCAGGGATCAGCCACAGGGTCAGGAAGATGAACAGTACGTTCAGGCCACCGTAGACCCAGAAGGTGTTGGCGCTGCCCAGCGAGTTCAGCATCGTCAGGAAGGTTGCGCCGACAATCATGTTGGCAATCCAGTTAGTTGCGGTAGAGCAGGTGATGCCGAAATCGCGGCCTTTCAGCGGCTGGATTTCAGAGCACAGTACCCAAATCAGCGGACCGGCGCTCATCGCAAAGCCAACGATAAACATTAGCAGCATCAGCACTGCGAAGTATTGTGCGGCTGGCGAGTGAATACCCACGTGCATCATTGTACCCAGCACGCCCATACCGACGGCCATGACGATAAAGCCGAGGATCAGCGTAGGTTTACGGCCCCAGCGGTCAACCAGGCCAATGGCGATAAAGGTTGCCAGCACGTTGGTCAGACCGACAATAACGGTCCCCCACATCTGTTCGGTGGTGTTGGTGTAACCCGCCAGCTCAAAGATTTTTGGCGCGTAATACATAATGACGTTCATCCCGGTGAACTGCTGCATCACCTGTAACAGGACGCCAAGGAAAACCGCGCGGCGGAAGTTGCTGTTTTCTTTAAACAACGCCCAGCCGCTCTGCTTCACTTGCAGGCTTTCACGAATTTCATCCAGCTCGCGTTTGGCTTCAGCGCTGGTGTCACGCAGACGCAACAGAACGCGTTCGGCATCGACAAAACGACGTTTAGCCGCAAACCAACGCGGGCTGTCCGGCAGGAAGATGACGCCAACCAGCAGTAAAAGGGCAGGGATGATGATCACGCCCAGCATCCAGCGCCATGCGCCGCTGTAGCTAAATGCCGTATCGGAAAGATACGCACCTAAAATACCGATGGTGATCATTAACTGATACATAGAAATCATGCTGCCGCGAATTTTTTCCGGGGCGATTTCGGACAAGTACAACGGTGCGGTATAAGACGCAACGCCGACTGCCAGGCCGAGCAGCACGCGCGAAACCAGCAGCACTTCAACGTTTGGCGCTGCGGCGGAGAACAGCGAACCGGCAACAAACAGGATTGCGCCGATCATCAGGCTTTTTTTACGCCCCAGCTTGAAGGAGAGCCAACCGCTGCCGACGGCGCCCACTGCCGCACCAAACATCATGGAACTCACCACCCATTCCTGAGTGTGTGGGGTAATTTGGAACTCGTCGGTGATGAATGGTAAAGCACCGGCAATAACACCGATATCCAGGCCAAAAAGTAATCCAGCCAGGGCTGCCAGGAAGCAGACAAAAAATGTCATGGCTTTGTTGGAATGCCCCGTCTTTTTATTGTCAGGCATGATGCCCTCCGTTGGGTAGCTAGTTTTGTTGATGTTAAGGGTAGGTGAGTACGGGGTAAAAAAATGCGAATCACATCACATTAGTGTAATCGGTTACACTGGCATTCATGTGGATTATTGTTTAATGAGTTGAAAGTTAACATTATTTATTATTATAGAATAAAGTTGATTGGCTGATTTTAAGACAATGCTGAAATATGATGTAACAGTGATGCAATGCTGGTAACGAAGAGATGTGAATTCAAGGTGGATAGAAATACCGTGCTATGTAATCGCTTTCATTTGTTATTGAAGCAAATGAAATTAGCGTGGTTATAGCGATGGGGGATGGGAGAGCAAATGACATAAAAAAAGACCAGCACGAGGCTGGTCTTCATAAGCATTGAGCCGTCGGGGAATTACTTCAGACCGGCAGCTTCACGCAGCAGGGCGGCTTTGTCGGTTTTTTCCCATGGGAAATGTTCGCGACCAAAGTGACCGTAAGCGGCGGTTTCTTTGTAAATCGGGTGCAGCAGATCCAGCATCTGAATCAGGCCATACGGGCGCAGGTCGAAGAACTCACGCACCAGCAGGGTCAGCTGTTCTGAAGGCACTTTTTCAGTACCGAACGTTTCCACCATGATAGAGGTCGGTTCAGCCACGCCGATTGCGTAGGAAACCTGAATCTCACAACGGTCAGCCAGGCCAGCGGCAACGATGTTTTTCGCTACGTAGCGGGCTGCATAAGCTGCGGAACGGTCAACTTTAGACGGATCCTTACCAGAAAATGCGCCGCCGCCGTGACGGGCCATGCCGCCGTAGGTATCAACGATGATTTTACGACCCGTCAGACCGCAGTCACCCATTGGACCGCCGATAACGAAACGACCAGTTGGGTTGATGAAGAACTTGGTTGAAGCTGTCAGCCATTCAGTCGGCAGTACCGGCTTGATGATCTCTTCCATAACGGCTTCTTGCAGCGATTTCTGATCGATATCTTCAGAGTGCTGAGTCGACAGAACAACCGCATCAATACCGACGATTTTACCGTCGTCATACTGGAAGGTTACCTGGCTTTTTGCATCCGGGCGCAGCCAGGATAAGGTGCCGTTTTTACGCACTTCAGCCTGACGCTGCACCAGACGGTGAGCATAGGTAATCGGGGCTGGCATCAGCACGTCGGTTTCGTTGGTTGCATAACCAAACATCAGACCCTGGTCGCCTGCGCCCTGTTCCAGCGGATCCGCACGGTCAACACCTTGGTTGATGTCCGGAGACTGTTTACCAATCGCGCTAAGTACCGCACAAGAGTTGGCATCAAAGCCCATGTCGGAATGCACATAGCCAATTTCGCGAACCGTGTTACGGGTGATCTCTTCGATATCAACCCATGCGCTGGTGGTGATCTCACCGCCAACTAAAACCATGCCGGTTTTGACGTAGGTTTCGCAGGCAACGCGTGCTTTCGGATCCTGCTCCAGGATTGCATCCAGCACGGCATCAGAGATTTGGTCAGCGATTTTGTCAGGATGCCCTTCTGATACGGACTCGGACGTAAAAAGGTGTTTTGCCATATTTAATTTCACCTAAGGAGAATGTAGTTAGCTCAAACTGTCGAGTGGAATAGCCATGTGTAGAAGATTCTACCATGAGTCTGCAGATGACGGACACTGGCAGTCTGAGTGTTAATCGGTATAGATGGATTAACATCTGGACGGCTATTTTAAGTCGGTTCTGCGCCTGATTTCCAGCTTTTTTTGATTGAGCTCGCATTGTACTGAAAATGTAACTGGAAATTTTTCCTGACGGTGCTGGCAATGCGCGTATTTATCTTTTGCTTTTTCGTACTGTTGTCGGTATAAAACGCGGCGCGCGGCTCATATCCGTCATACTTCAAGTTGCATGTGCGTTGGCAATACTCGCCCAGTCACTTACTCCTGTAAGCGCCCGGGGATTCACTGCGTTGCCGCCTTCCCGCAACTCGATTTATTGAGGATAGACAAAAAAGCACACGACGTTTTCATCGTGTTGCCACTTCCAGCCGGGTTAAAACTTTAGCTTTGGCTTATGGGTTCGTTCCGTCAGGAGCAACCGTGGAGGTGATACGAGATAATGAACCGTTGTATTCTGCTGAATCTGTCGCACCGTTCTGGTGTACATATGTCCCCCGCAATCTGCATCTTGCATACCTGCCGATGTTATACCCATCTCGGCGCTTCTCAGGACTCCAGGGCCGGCAACGGTCACTAAGAACTGAACAAGGGCGCTCTTGGTAAACAAGAGTTTTCTCGTGGTTTCGCCGAACCGTCAGCATTAAGTTCGGTTACGTGTTTACATTGATATGAAAAAGAAACCGGTCGCACAGTCGGAGCGTCAGCACTATCTGCTGGAAATTCTGCCTGTATTTGGGTTGTTATCGCGTCTTCGGATTGCGATAGTAGTCAACTGTTTTACACTTGTTAATAAAATTTGAGGTTCGCTATGTCTGACGACATTTCTTTGGGTTCGCCTTCGTCAGCAGGCGAACACGGTGTACTACGCTCCATGCAGGAGGTTGCAATGAGTTCCCAGGAAGCCAGCAAGATGCTGCGTACTTACAATATTGCCTGGTGGGGTAATAACTACTATGACGTCAATGAACTGGGCCACATCAGCGTGTGCCCGGATCCCGACGTACCAGAAGCGCGCGTTGACCTTGCTGAGTTGGTGAAAGCCCGTGAAGCGCAGGGCCAGCGTTTGCCTGCATTGTTCTGCTTCCCGCAGATCCTGCAACACCGTCTGCGTTCGATTAACGCCGCGTTTAAGCGCGCCCGTGAGTCTTACGGCTACAACGGTGACTATTTCCTCGTTTACCCGATCAAGGTTAACCAGCACCGTCGCGTGATTGAATCGCTGATCCACTCCGGCGAACCGCTGGGGCTGGAAGCCGGTTCTAAAGCTGAACTGATGGCCGTTCTGGCTCATGCTGGAATGACCCGCAGCGTGATCGTGTGTAACGGCTATAAAGACCGCGAATACATCCGCCTGGCGCTAATTGGCGAAAAGATGGGCCATAAGATCTATCTGGTCATCGAGAAGATGTCTGAAATCGCTATCGTGCTGGATGAAGCTGAACGACTGAATGTTGTTCCGCGTCTGGGCGTGCGTGCGCGTCTGGCGTCGCAGGGTTCCGGCAAATGGCAGTCCTCCGGCGGAGAGAAATCGAAATTTGGCCTGGCGGCAAACCAGGTGCTGCAACTGGTAGAAATGCTGCGCGAGCGCGGTCGTCTGGACAGTATTCAGTTGCTGCACTTCCACCTCGGCTCACAGATGGCGAACATTCGTGATATTGCCACCGGCGTACGTGAGTCGGCGCGTTTCTACGTTGAGCTGCACAAGCTTGGCGTAAATATCCAGTGCTTCGACGTGGGCGGTGGCCTGGGCGTGGACTACGAAGGTACCCGTTCGCAGTCTGACTGCTCCGTAAACTACGGCCTGAACGAATACGCGAACAACATCATCTGGGCCATTGGCGACGCCTGTGAAGAGCACGGTCTGCCGCACCCGACGGTAATTACCGAATCCGGTCGCGCTGTTACCGCGCATCATACCGTGCTGGTGTCTAATATTATCGGCGTTGAGCGTAGCGAGCATACCGAAGCAACGCCTCCGGCTGACGATGCGCCGCGTGCCCTGCAAAGCATGTGGGAAACCTGGCAAGAGATGCATGAGCCGGGAACCCGTCGTTCGCTGCGTGAATGGCTGCACGACAGCCAGATGGATCTGCACGATATTCACGTTGGGTACTCTTCAGGCACCTTTAGCCTGCAGGAACGCGCGTGGGCAGAACAGCTCTATCTGAACATGTGTCACGATGTGCAAAAACAACTCGACCCGAGCAACCGCGCGCACCGTCCGATTATCGACGAGTTGCAGGAGCGTATGGCGGATAAGATTTACGTCAACTTCTCGCTGTTCCAGTCGATGCCGGATGCGTGGGGGATCGATCAACTGTTCCCGGTGATGCCGCTGGAAGGGCTGAACAAGGCTCCTGAGCGCCGTGCGGTGCTGCTGGATATCACCTGTGACTCTGATGGCGCTATCGACCACTATGTTGATGGTGACGGCATTGCGACCACCATGCCGATGCCGGAATACGACCCGGAGAACCCGCCGATGCTGGGCTTCTTTATGGTGGGTGCGTACCAGGAGATCCTTGGTAACATGCACAACCTGTTCGGTGATACCGAAGCGGTTGACGTGTTCGTCTTCCCTGACGGCAGCGTGGAAGTTGAGCTGTCTGACGAAGGGGATACCGTGGCGGATATGCTGCAATACGTGCAGTTGGATCCGAACACCCTGCTAACGCAGTTCCGTGACCAGGTGAAAAACACCGATCTGGATACCGAGTTGCAGCAGCAGTTCCTCGAAGAGTTTGAGGCAGGTCTGTACGGATATACCTATCTCGAAGACGAGTAATTAAGATATATCTGCTTGAGAGCCGGCTTATTTATATAAACCGGCTCTTTTTTTATTAATGAAATCTGAAATATGGTGGCAACTCTTTCTTTTATCTTTTTAGAACTCTACTGTTGCCGATGTAATAACTCGGAAACAGAAAAGGAATCGAGATGAAGGGATTTAAGTGGAACGTGTTTTTTGCCGTAATTTTTTTACTTGCTGGTGGCTGTTCCGTGCCCGCATATTATAGCAGTGCACCTTCGCCAGGCGTGGGAACGGCCTGGGGCGGCGACGTGCACTCAACGGTAACGGGCGTATCTGTAGAACGTGCGGAGCGCGACCCTGCCGAAGTCATATTAATAAATTATTCTGCAAAGTATTCGACGGGTTACGATAGAGTATACAGCATACGCATTAGTGATTTGGAATATGCTGTTCGCGATGCTAATTTTAATTCTATCCCTATTACCCGTCTTTACAACTCTTCTGTTGGGCAATGGCAATATAGTCTTCCAGCCAGGGTGGGGACAAATTATCAATTGTATGTGCGCAATCACAGTCGAGATACGAACTATGAAATCGTCGCGACTGTAGATGGGCTTGATGTACTTAACGGCAAACCTGGTTCGCTGAATAACAGCGGTTATATTGTTAATGCGGGAGATTCGCTGGCAATCAAAGGGTTCAGAAAAGATAAGTATACTGAAGCCGAATTTCGGTTTTCTGATGCTTCAAACTCCTACGCCGCTAACTCTGCGCAGGGTGACAGGCGCAACATCGGAGTGATTGGTTTCGCCGCATTTGCTTTGCAGGGCCTGGTCGTTAAAACGCTCCCGCCTTGCTCTGCGCAGGCATTCCCGGCGGACAGTAATGGTTATGCCCCGCCGCCATGTCGTCAATAAAAGCGCTGCTTGAAGCGGGGAAGTTTTAAGGCGATAATTACACAAAATCTGTTTTAAAAAATCTAACCCTTCCTCGTCGGGCCTAACGACGCGGAAGGGTTTTTTTATACCGACGAATATGAGGTTTTTGCCATGAGCACCTTAGGTCATCAATACGACAACTCCCTGGTTTCTAACGCCTTTGGTTTTTTGCGTCTGCCGATGAACTTCATGCCGTACGACAGCGACGCCGATTGGGTGATCACCGGCGTACCGTTTGATATGGCAACGTCTGGCCGCGCGGGCGGTCGTCATGGTCCGGCTGCGATCCGTCAGGTTTCCACTAACCTGGCGTGGGAACACAATCGCTTCCCGTGGGACTTCGATATGCGCGAGCGCCTGAACGTGGTGGACTGCGGCGATCTGGTTTATGCGTTCGGTGATGCCCGTGAAATGAGTGAAAAACTGCAGGCACATGCTGAGAAGTTGCTTTCTGCCGGTAAGCGCATGCTCTCTTTCGGCGGTGACCACTTCGTCACGCTGCCGCTCCTGCGCGCGCACGCTAAACACTTTGGTAAAATGGCGCTGGTGCACTTTGATGCCCACACCGACACCTACGCTAACGGCTGTGAATTCGACCACGGTACCATGTTCTACACTGCGCCGAATGAAGGTCTGATCGATCCGAATCACTCTGTGCAGATCGGTATTCGTACAGAGTTCGACAAAGATAACGGCTTTACCGTGCTGGATGCTTGCCAGGTGAACGATCGCGGCGTAGATGACATCATCGCCCAGGTTAAGCAGATTGTTGGTGATATGCCGGTGTATCTGACCTTTGATATCGACTGCCTCGATCCGGCGTTTGCTCCTGGAACCGGTACGCCCGTGATCGGCGGTCTGACTTCCGATCGCGCGATCAAGCTGGTACGTGGTCTGAAAGATCTGAATATCGTCGGGATGGATGTGGTGGAAGTGGCTCCGGCCTACGATCAGTCAGAGATCACCGCGCTGGCGGCGGCTACGCTGGCACTGGAAATGCTGTATATCCAGGCGGCGAAGAAAGGCGAATAACGGGTTTCGGACTATTTTGCCGGATGTCGCTGACGCTAGTCCGGCCTACATTATTGCTGAATTTGTAGGCCGGATAAGGCGTTCACGCCACCATCCGGCACTGTTCGAGGATTATTTTATCCCGTCTGCGCTCATGCGATCGCGAATGTGTTGCGCACGTTCTGCAGATGCCGGGTGATCGTCAAACATTGAGCTTTGGCGTCCTGCTTCCAGTTTAGCCAGTTTCTCAAAGCTGGTGGCCAGTCCTGCCGGATTGATCCCACGTTTGCGCAACAAATCATACGAGTAATCATCCGCTTCGGATTCCTGACGCTGGGAGAACTGCGAGTTCACCAGTTTCTCGCCAAGATCGCCCAATTGCGACTGCGACAGGCTGCCGACAATGCCGCCAGCGGAAGCCGCTGCTGCACGTACGGCGTTAGTGCCCAGCGCGACCTGCATGCCTTTTTTCACGTGACCCAGCGCGACGTGGCCCATTTCGTGGCCGATCACCGCTTCGACTTCGTTATCGGTCATCATGTCCATCAGGCCGCTGTACACGCGGATACAACCGTTCGCCATGGCAAAGGCATTCACATCTTTCGCCATATAGACTTTGTAGTTCACCGGCTGGCCGTTAATGTTGTCGCCAAGCGCGGCGGCGATTTTGCCAAGACGCGTTGCGTACTCGCTGCTGGCAGGGGCGATAGTAGCCTTGCTGTCCATATCTTTACAGGCCTGATCGCTCAGCGCTTTTACCTGAGTATCGCTCAGACTATAGGCCTGAAAAGCCTCTGCGCCAGAAGAAAGCAGTCCGTTTGAGTCCATGTTCTGGCAGCCGGTCAATGCCGCCGCCATGCTCGTAGCAAGCAGTAAAGCGCGAATTTTCATTTTTTCTCTTCCGCACAAAGTCAGGATTATTCTAAAAAATGCGTCGTTTGCAGGTAAACCGACGCTCGGCCTAAGTATAAAGAAAAGAACATTCAGCGGGCGAGAAGATTGCGCAACTTGCGCGCATGATCCAGAGATTTCTGAAGCGGTAAAAGGATGCTCCATGTACATGACACGCGGCTTGGGTTACATTGTTGGCACTTTTTTCCGGCGTAGCCCAAAACGCGCTGTCGTCAAGTCGTTAAGGGCTCAGCCTTCATTATCCGATCTGGAGTCAAAATGTCCTCACGTAAAGAGCTTGCCAATGCTATTCGTGCGCTGAGCATGGACGCAGTACAGAAAGCCAAATCCGGTCACCCGGGTGCCCCGATGGGTATGGCTGACATTGCCGAAGTCCTGTGGCGTGATTTCCTGAACCACAACCCGACTAACCCGTCCTGGGCTGACCGTGACCGCTTCGTGCTGTCCAACGGCCACGGCTCCATGCTGATTTACAGCCTGCTGCACCTCACCGGCTACGATCTGCCGATGTCCGAGCTGCAGAACTTCCGTCAGCTGCATTCCAAAACTCCGGGTCACCCGGAAGTGGGTTACACCGCGGGTGTTGAAACCACTACCGGTCCTCTGGGTCAGGGCATTGCGAATGCTGTGGGTATGGCTATCGCCGAAAAAACGCTGGCGGCGCAGTTTAACCGTCCTGGTCACGACATCGTTGACCACTTCACCTATGCTTTCATGGGCGACGGCTGCATGATGGAAGGTATCTCTCACGAGGTATGTTCCCTGGCCGGTACGCTGAAGCTGGGTAAACTGGTAGCGTTCTACGATGACAACGGCATCTCTATCGATGGCCACGTTGAAGGCTGGTTCACCGATGACACCGCTAAGCGTTTCGAAGCTTACGGCTGGCACGTGGTTCGTGGCGTTGATGGTCACGATGCTGACGCGATTAAGCGCGCAGTTGAAGAAGCTCGCGCTGTGACCGACAAACCGTCCCTGCTGATGTGCAAAACCATCATCGGTTTCGGTTCCCCGAATAAAGCCGGTACCCACGACTCTCACGGTGCGCCGCTGGGTGATGCAGAAATCGCACTGACCCGCGAACAGCTGGGCTGGAAATACGCGCCGTTTGAAATTCCGTCTGAAATCTACGCGCAGTGGGATGCGAAAGAAGCAGGCCAGGCAAAAGAAGCTGCATGGAACGAGAAGTTCGCTGCTTATGCGAAAGCCTTCCCGCAGGAAGCCGCTGAATTCACCCGTCGTATGAAAGGTGAAATGCCGTCTGACTTCGACGCAAAAGCGAACGAGTTCATCGCTAAGCTGCAGGCTAACCCGGCGAAAATCGCCAGCCGCAAAGCGTCTCAGAACGCGATTGAAGCGTTTGGTCCTCTGCTGCCTGAATTCCTCGGCGGCTCCGCTGACCTGGCACCAAGTAACCTGACTCTGTGGTCTGGTTCTAAAGCTATCAACGAAGATACTGCCGGTAACTACATCCATTACGGTGTACGTGAATTCGGTATGACCGCTATCGCTAACGGTATCTCCCTGCACGGTGGCTTCCTGCCGTACACCTCCACCTTCCTGATGTTTGTGGAATATGCCCGTAACGCGGTGCGTATGGCTGCGCTGATGAAACAGCGTCAGGTGATGGTCTATACCCACGACTCCATCGGTCTGGGCGAAGATGGCCCGACTCACCAGCCGGTAGAGCAGGTAGCTTCGCTGCGCGTGACCCCGAACATGAGCACCTGGCGTCCGTGTGACCAGGTTGAATCTGCCGTTGCATGGAAATACGGAGTAGAGCGTCAGGACGGTCCGACCGCGCTGATCCTCTCCCGCCAGAACCTGGCACAGCAGGAACGTACCGAAGAGCAGCTGGCGAACATTGCGCGCGGTGGTTACGTGCTGAAAGATTGCGCCGGTCAGCCGGAACTGATCTTCATCGCTACCGGTTCTGAAGTTGAGCTGGCTGTGGCTGCCTGGGACAAACTGACCGCTGAAGGCGTTAAAGCGCGCGTGGTTTCCATGCCGTCTACCGACGCGTTCGACAAACAGGATGCCGCTTATCGCGAGTCTGTACTGCCGAAAGCTGTTTCCGCACGTGTTGCAGTGGAAGCGGGTATCGCAGACTACTGGTTCAAATACGTGGGCCTGAACGGCGCTATCGTTGGTATGACTACCTTTGGTGAGTCTGCACCGGCTGAGCTGCTGTTTGAAGAGTTTGGCTTCACTGTCGACAACGTTGTCGCGAAAGCAAAAGAACTGCTGTAATTTTGATTACAGGTGAAAACGGGTCGCTTATGCGGCCCGTTTTTTTAAAGTAAGTAAATTTATTTGATCGTGCGCAACCTGAAAATGTAGATTTGCATCACAAATATGATATTTAGTGATGTTTTATATTTGCAGCTTGAATCACATTATTGCTGTTGATTTTTATATTTCTTTTCTCAATCCATTGTTTTTAAAGGCATCACCAAAAAACATTCTGCGCTGTATGTAGTTTTCTCCTCGATTGATTTCATTTTGCCGTGCGCGTATTTTATTTTTAACGCTAACTCGTACCCTAAAAATAAAATAAGGAAAATGTATGCGGCTGATTGATTACTTTCCCGAATCATCTATCTCAATAAAAAATTCAGCAAAGAACTGGCAGGAGGCAATTGACTTTTCTATGTCATCCTTACTCGCCAATCAATATGTCAATTCAGATTATATTCAGGCCATTAAAGACTCAACGACTAACAATGGTCCTTATTATATTTTAGCGCCAGGCGTCGCCATGCCGCACGCTCGACCGGAGTGTGGCGCGTTAAAAACCGGTATGTCATTAACGCTTCTCAAACAGGAAGTGAAATTTGCCGAAGATGATGAAGGTATCAGATTATTAATCGGATTGTCGGCGGCTAATGCTGATTCACACATTGGCGCTATTCAGGCCTTAAGCGAATTATTATGTGAAGAGGAAGCACTAACCGCTTTGTTAGCGGCTAAATCAGAAAAACAATTGGCGGATATTATCGCTCAAGCATAATTAACGGTTTCCTTTCAGGACATTATTATGGAAAACAAGTCTGCTCGTGCCAAAGTCCAGGCTTTTGGTGGGTTTTTGACTGCAATGGTCATTCCCAACATCGGCGCATTTATTGCCTGGGGTTTTATTACCGCATTATTTATTCCTACTGGTTGGATGCCGAATGAGCATTTCGCCAAAATTGTCGGTCCGATGATTACCTATTTACTGCCCGTCATGATTGGCTCCACAGGGGGACATCTGGTTGGCGGGAAACGCGGTGCGGTAATGGGGGGCATTGGTTCTATTGGCGTTATTGTGGGCGCGGATATCCCGATGTTCCTTGGCGCGATGGTAATGGGGCCGCTTGGCGGTTGGGTGATTAAGCATATCGACCGTCTGCTGGAAAAACGCATTCCTGCAGGCTTCGAGATGGTTATCAATAATTTCTCTCTTGGTATTGCGGGAATGCTTTTATGCTTGCTGGGGTTTGAAGTTATCGGCCCGGCGGTTCTCATTGCCAATAATTTCGTGAAGGAGTGTATTGAAGCGTTGGTTCATGCGGGCTATCTGCCGTTGCTATCCGTAATCAATGAGCCGGCAAAAATCCTCTTTCTGAACAATGCCATCGATCAGGGGGTGTATTATCCGCTGGGGATGCAGCAAGCTTCTGAAACGGGAAAATCAATTTTCTTCATGGTGGCATCTAACCCAGGGCCGGGATTAGGTTTGTTACTCGGCTTTGCTATCTTTGGCAAAGGGATGAGTAAAAAGTCTGCGCCAGGCGCCATGATTATCCACTTCCTCGGTGGTATTCATGAACTGTATTTCCCGTATGTGCTGATGAAGCCTCTGACCCTGATCGCGATGATTGCCGGGGGAATGACCGGGACGTGGGTATTCCACCTGCTGGACGGTGGGTTAGTTGCGGGGCCAAGCCCAGGATCCATATTCGCTTATCTGGCATTAACGCCGAAAGGTTCTTTCCTCGCGACCATTGCAGGAGTTACCGCGGGAACCGTTGTTACTTTTGTTATTACCTCTGTCATCCTGAAAATGGAAAAGAACGTTGAAACAGAAAGTGAAGATGACTTTGCTGAATCAGCCAGAACCGTCAAAGCGATGAAGCAGGAAGGGAAATTCTCTTATAAAAACATTAAACGCGTCGCTTTTGTCTGTGATGCAGGAATGGGTTCCAGTGCTATGGGGGCAACCACGTTTCGTAAGCGTCTGGAGAAAGCGGGATTGAATATTACTGTGACGCATTATGCTATCGAAAACGTTCCGCAAGATGCCGATATTATTGTCACCCATGCCAGTCTTGAAGGTCGTGTTAAACGTGTAAGTGAAAAGCCATTAGTGCTGATTAAGAACTATATTGGTGACCCATTGTTGGATGATTTATTTAAACGCATTACTGCGAACTAGCCTTCTTCTATTTTTGGAGTGAATATGAAAACGAAAGTTGCTGCCATATATGGCAAGCAGGATATTCGTATCCGCGAGTTTGAACTGCCTGCAATTACAGATAATGAATTGTTAGTAAGCGTAATATCCGATAGCGTTTGTTTGTCCACCTGGAAAGCAGCAGCATTGGGGAGCGATCATAAACGCGTACCGGACGATCTGGAAAATCATCCGGTTATTACCGGACATGAATGTGCTGGTATCATTGTTGAGGTGGGGAAAAACCTGACGGATAAATATAAGAAAGGTCAGCGTTTTGTGTTGCAACCCGCGATGGGATTGCCAAGTGGATATTCAGCGGGATACAGCTATGAATATTTTGGCGGCAATGCGACATATATGATTATCCCGGAAGTGGCGATTAACCTGGGATGCGTTTTGCCTTACCACGGCTCTTATTTTGCCGCCGCCTCATTGGCAGAACCGATGTGCTGTATTATTGGCGCGTATAACGCGAATTTTCACACCACGCCTTACGTTTATGAGCATCGCATGGGGATTAAGCCAGGGGGGAACATTGCGCTTCTGGCCTGCGCCGGGCCGATGGGTATTGGTGCAATAGATTATGCCATTAACGGGAATATTCAGCCGTCGCGCGTGGTGGTGGTCGACATTGACGAAGCACGACTGGCGCAGGCTAAAAAACTGTTGCCCGTTGAGCTGGCGGCAGAAAAGGGGATTGAGCTCATCTATGTGAATACTACTGGCATGGATTCTCCGACAGCGATGCTGCGAGCGTTAACTCATGACGCAGGTTTTGATGATGTCTTTGTGTATGCGGCAGTGCCTGCAGTTGTTGAGATGGCTGATGATTTACTCGCGGAAGATGGTTGCCTGAATTTTTTTGCCGGCCCTACGGACAGTAACTTCAAAGTGCCGTTTAATTTTTATAACGTGCACTACAACAGCACTCACGTTGTCGGGACATCCGGTGGTTCAACGGATGATATGAAAGAGGCCATTGCGCTCAGTGCAACTGGCCAACTGCAACCGTCGTTTATGGTGACGCACATTGGCGGCCTTGATGCCGTTCCGGAAACTGTATTGAATTTACCGGCGATCCCCGGCGGTAAGAAGCTGATATATAACGGCGTTACCATGCCACTAACTGCCATTGCTGATTTTGCCGAGAAAGGGAAAACTGACCCATTATTCAAAGAACTGGCGCTGCTGGTGGAGGAGACGCACGGTATCTGGAATGAAAAGGCAGAAAAATACCTTTTGGCACACTTTGGCGTTGATATCGGGGAGGCGGCGATATGATGTCGCTGGCATGGCCGCTATTTCGTATCACGGAGCAGGCTGCGCTGGCAGCCTGGCCGCAAACCGGGTGCGGCGATAAAAACAAAATTGATGGTCTGGCTGTGACGGCAATGCGGGAAGCATTGAACAGTATTGCCATTCGCGGACGCATCGTTATTGGCGAAGGGGAGATTGATCAAGCCCCGATGCTGTGGATTGGTGAGGAAGTGGGAACCGGCACCGGACCTGAGGTAGATATCGCCGTTGATCCTATCGAAGGAACCCGAATGGTGGCTATGGGGCAAAGCAATGCGCTGGCCGTCATGGCGTTTGCCCCTCGCGGCAGTTTGTTACACGCTCCTGATATGTACATGAAAAAACTGGTTGTTAATCGGTTTGCGAAAGGGGCGATTAATCTGGCGCTGCCGTTGGCAGATAATCTGCGTAATGTGGCAGAGGCGTTGGGTAAACCGCTGGAGCGACTACGGATGGTGACGCTGGATAAGCCGCGCCTTCAACCAGCGATTGCCGAGGCGACACGGCTTGGCGTCAAGGTCTTTGCTCTGCCCGATGGTGACGTGGCCGCCAGCGTGCTGGCCTGTATGCAGGAGAATCCTTATGATCTGATGTATACCATTGGCGGCGCGCCTGAAGGGGTTATTTCAGCCTGTGCGGTTAAAGCGCTGGGGGGCGATATGCAGGCTGAACTGATTGATTTTTGTGAAGCGAAAGGAAATAACGCAGATAATCGTCTGATTGCGGCACAGGAACATCAGCGCTGCGCGGAAATGGGCGTTGCGATCAACCGGATCTACGCGCTGGACGAACTGGTAGGGGGAAATAAGATCCTCTTCAGCGCGACAGGAGTCACGGGTGGCGATCTTGTGAAAGGGATCCAACAGGTTGCGAATGGTGTGCGCACGCAAACTTTACTGATCGGCGGCGCGGATCGAACGTGTAATATAATAGACTCTCTGCATTCATGGTGATTTATCGAGAAACGAATGACGACGCTGACAGAAGACGATGTGCTTGAGCAACTGGATGCTCAAAATAATTTACTCTCGTTTATGACGACGGCACATAACATTTTGCTCCAGGGCATTAAGCGCTTTCTACCGTCGCTGTTCGTTAATAACGATGAAGAGATCGTGGAATATGCAGTGAAGCCGTTACTCGCCCAGAGTGGACCGCTTGACGATATCGACGTTGCGTTACGTCTGATTTATGCGTTGGGAAAAATGGATAAATGGCTTTATGCCGACATCACCCATTTCTCTCAGTTTTATCAGTATCTGAATGAGCAGGATAATATCCCCGGTTTTGCCGATGACATTACCTGGGATTTTGTCAGCAACGTGAACAGTATCACCCGCAACGCAACGCTCTACGGTGCGCTGGAGTCGATGAAATTTGCCGACTTTGCTGCGTGGTCCGAAGTGCGCTTTAGCGCAATGGTCAAGACGGCAATGACGCTGGCAGTGACGGCGATTTTAAAGGAATTAACGCCGTGAAAATCAAACTAACGGTGAATGGGCTACAGGTTGAAGCACATTACCGTGATGATGAGATAGAGAACGTCCACAAACCGTTATTACAACAGCTGGCAAAAATACACGCCACTCACCCGCAGCGACGAACGATCGTTTTTCTCAGCGCACCGCCTGGTACGGGTAAATCGACGCTGACCACCTTCTGGGAATATCTCTCCCGTCAGGATCCTGGCCTGCCGGAGATCCAGACGCTGCCGATGGATGGCTTCCATCACTACAACACCTGGCTGGATGCTCATAACCTGCGAGCATACAAAGGTGCGCCGGAAACCTTTGATGTGGATAAACTTGCACAGAATCTACGTCTGATAAGGGAGGGGGAGGGCACCTGGCCACAGTACGACCGGCAAAAACACGATCCGGTAGAAGCGGCCATAACAGTGACCGCGCCGATTGTGATTGTGGAAGGAAACTGGTTATTACGCGATGATGAAAGGTGGCGGGCGTTAGCTGAGTTTTGTGATTACTCGCTGTTTATTCGTGCTCCTGCCAACGCGCTCCGTACACGACTGGTAGGCCGTAAACTGGCGGGCGGACTATCACAAGCTGACGCTGAGGCGTTTTATGAGCGTACCGACGGACCGAATGTTCATCGGGTACTGGAAGCAAGTCTGCCTGGAGACCTGACGCTGGAGATGCTGGAATCTGGTGAATATCGGATTGCGTGAAGGCCAATTATTCCTGTTAAGCCGTAATGATTATTACGGTTTACTGGAATAATTTCCCCCGGTCTCAGCGGGAAAAATGTGATGTACGTCAGATAACTGTTTTCTTTGGCTGGACAATCATTCCTTTTATTCCGCGTTTCGCTTATTCTAGCTGAAGCGTTTCAGTCGATTAAATGTTCGACAATTAACCAATTAGTCGCAGTTTGCGACAGGTAAGGTTTCCCTGAGCGATTTGCTGCATTACTCTGTCTGCCACATCGTTTCTGAGAAATCCTTGCAGGAGACCTATGACCGTACGCGTAGCGATTAATGGTTTCGGTCGCATCGGACGCAACGTGGTTCGTGCTTTGTATGAATCCGGGCGTCGGGCGGAAATCACCGTGGTGGCAATCAACGAACTGGCGGATGCTGCAGGCATGGCGCATTTGTTGAAATATGACACCAGCCATGGACGTTTTGCCTGGGATGTTCGTCAGGAACGTGACCAGCTCATCGTTGGCGATGACGCGATCCGCATTCTGCATGAGCGAACGCTCGATGCGCTTCCCTGGCGCGAACTGAGTGTCGACGTTGTGCTGGATTGTACGGGGGTCTTCGGCAACCGCGAACACGGCGAGGCGCATATTGCCGCTGGTGCAAAAAAAGTGCTCTTTTCACATCCTGGTAGTCACGACATCGACGCAACCGTTGTGTATGGCGTTAATCAGGATCAGCTGCGCGCTGAACACCGGATCGTTTCCAACGCCTCCTGCACCACGAATTGCATAATACCCGTCATTAAATTGCTGGATGATGCTTACGGCATTGAGTCTGGTACCGTCACCACGATCCACTCCGCGATGCACGATCAGCAGGTTATTGATGCCTATCATCCTGACCTGCGTCGCACGCGAGCGGCCAGCCAGTCTATTATTCCGGTTGATACCAAACTGGCGGCGGGCATCACGCGAATTTTCCCGCAGTTTAACGATCGTTTTGAAGCGATTGCGGTGCGTGTACCGACCATAAATGTGACGGCGATCGACTTAAGCGTGACGGTGAAAAAACCAGTAAAAGCCAGTGAAGTCAACCAGTTGCTGCAAAAAGCAGCACAAGGTGCATTTCATGGTATAGTTGACTATACGGAATTACCGTTGGTCTCTGTAGATTTTAACCACGACCCGCACAGCGCCATCGTTGATGGTACGCAAACGCGCGTGAGTGGCGCTCACCTGATCAAAACGCTGGTCTGGTGTGATAATGAATGGGGCTTTGCTAACCGTATGCTCGATACAACGTTAGCGATGGCTGCTATTGGTTTCAGGCTCGACGCTTGAGCGTCGACAAAACTTTATGAATCAACGAGAGGATTCACCATGTCTGTAATTAAGATGACCGATCTGGATCTGGCTGGTAAACGCGTTTTTATCCGTGCGGACCTGAACGTACCAGTTAAAGAAGGGAAAGTAACCAGCGATGCGCGTATCCGTGCTTCCCTGCCGACCATCGAACTGGCCCTGAAACAGGGTGCTAAAGTGATGGTAACTTCCCACCTGGGTCGTCCTACCGAAGGCGAGTACAACGAAGAATTCTCTCTGCTGCCGGTTGTTAACTACCTGAAAGACAAACTGTCTGCTCCGGTTCGCCTGGTAAAAGATTACCTGGACGGCGTTGAAGTCGCTGCCGGTGAACTGGTTGTTCTGGAAAACGTTCGCTTCAACAAAGGCGAGAAGAAAGACGATGAAGCACTGTCCAAAAAATACGCTGCGCTGTGCGACGTATTCGTAATGGACGCTTTCGGTACAGCCCACCGTGCGCAGGCTTCTACCCACGGTATCGGTAAATTCGCCGACGTAGCTTGCGCTGGTCCGCTGCTGGCTGCTGAGCTGGACGCGCTGGGTAAAGCGCTGAAAGAACCTGCTCGTCCGATGGTGGCTATCGTTGGTGGTTCTAAAGTTTCTACCAAACTGACCGTTCTGGACTCTCTGTCAAAAATCGCTGACCAGCTGATCGTTGGTGGTGGTATCGCGAACACCTTCGTTGCTGCTCAAGGCCACAACGTCGGCAAATCCCTGTACGAAGCTGACCTGGTTGATGAAGCTAAGCGTCTGCTGACGACTTGCGATATCCCGGTCCCGACTGACGTTCGCGTAGCGACTGAATTCTCTGAAACTGCACCGGCTACGCTTAAATCCGTTAGCGATGTAAAAGAAGACGAGCAGATCCTGGATATCGGCGACGCTTCTGCACAGCAGCTGGCTGACATCCTGAAGAATGCGAAAACCATTCTGTGGAACGGCCCGGTTGGCGTGTTCGAATTCCCGAACTTCCGCAAAGGTACTGAAATCGTTGCTAATGCTATCGCAGACAGCGAAGCATTCTCTATCGCAGGCGGCGGTGACACCCTGGCAGCAATCGACCTGTTCGGCATTGCTGACAAAATCTCCTACATCTCTACTGGCGGCGGCGCATTCCTCGAATTCGTGGAAGGCAAAGTACTGCCAGCAGTAGCCATGCTCGAAGAGCGTGCTAAAAAGTAAGACATTGATGGGCAGGGAAACCTGCCCAATTATTAGCGCGCTGTCGAGCGCGCCCCCTTTCCAAGGCCGAAGATACAGGACTCGCAACATGTCTAAAATTTTTGATTTCGTAAAACCAGGCGTAATCACTGGTGATGACGTACAGAAAGTTTTCCAGGTAGCTAAAGAAAACAACTTTGCTCTGCCAGCTGTTAACTGCGTTGGTACCGACTCCATCAACGCCGTTCTGGAAACCGCTGCAAAAGTTAAAGCGCCGGTAATCGTCCAGTTCTCCAACGGTGGTGCTTCTTTCATCGCGGGTAAAGGCGTGAAGTCTGACGTTCCTCAGGGCGCTGCAATCCTGGGTGCTATCTCTGGTGCGCATCACGTTCACCAGATGGCTGAACACTATGGTGTTCCGGTTATCCTGCACACTGACCACTGCGCGAAGAAACTACTGCCGTGGATCGACGGTCTGCTGGACGCGGGTGAAAAACACTTCGCAGCAACTGGCAAACCGCTGTTCTCTTCTCACATGATCGACCTGTCTGAAGAGTCTCTGGAAGAGAACATCGAAATCTGCTCCAAATACCTGGCGCGCATGTCCAAAATGGGCATGACTCTGGAAATCGAACTGGGTTGCACCGGTGGTGAAGAAGACGGCGTGGACAACAGCCACATGGACGCTTCTGCACTGTACACCCAACCGGAAGACGTTGACTACGCATACACCGAGCTGAGCAAAATCAGCCCGCGTTTCACCATCGCAGCGTCCTTCGGTAACGTACACGGCGTTTACAAGCCGGGTAACGTAGTTCTGACCCCGACCATCCTGCGCGACTCTCAGGACTATGTTTCTAAGAAACATAACCTGCCGCATAACAGCCTGAACTTCGTCTTCCACGGTGGTTCCGGTTCTACTGCTCAGGAAATCAAAGACTCCGTAAGCTACGGCGTAGTGAAAATGAACATCGACACCGATACCCAATGGGCTACCTGGGAAGGCGTTCTGAACTACTACAAAGCAAACGAAGCTTACCTGCAGGGTCAGTTGGGCAACCCGAAAGGCGAAGATCAGCCGAACAAGAAATACTACGATCCGCGCGTATGGCTGCGTGCTGGTCAGGCAACTATGATCACCCGTCTGGAACAGGCTTTCAAAGAACTGAACGCGGTTGACGTTCTGTAATTTACGCCGTCCAACGTGACATGAGGCCCGCAAATGCGGGCCTTTTTTATTGCCATTTCAATGTGCTGCTGACAGAGAATTCTGTGATCTGTTTGGCAAAATCTGAGTTTATTGTTTACCCTTGTCAGGTTGCCAGTCCCGTTAGGGCGGCTTTATTTCTCCCGTTTGGGTAAGCAAAAAAGGAATATTGAATGGAAGATTTGAATGTTGTCGACAGCATAAACGGTGCGGGCACCTGGCTGGTCCGCAATCAGGAGCTACTGTTGAGCTATGCCGTCAACATCGTTGCGGCTCTCGCGATTGTCATTATCGGTATGATCGTGGCGCGTATCGTATCAAACACCGTTAACCGCCTGATGCTGGCGCGTAAAATTGATGCCACCGTTGCCGACTTTCTTTCTGCACTGGTGCGCTACGGTATTATCGCTTTCACGCTGATTGCCGCGCTGGGTCGCGTTGGGGTGCAAACTGCCTCCGTGATCGCCGTTCTCGGTGCCGCAGGTTTAGCTGTCGGTCTGGCGCTGCAAGGGTCGCTGTCCAACCTCGCCGCAGGCGTGCTGCTGGTGATGTTCCGTCCGTTCCGCGCGGGTGAATATGTAGACCTTGGCGGCGTTGCGGGAACCGTGCTTAACGTGCAGATTTTCTCCACAACTATGCGTACCGTAGACGGTAAGATTGTGGTGATCCCAAACGGTAAAATCATTGCCGGGAACATCATTAACTTCTCTCGCGAGCCGGTCCGTCGTAACGAATTTATTATCGGCGTGGCCTACGACTCCGATATCGATCAGGTGAAAAAAATCCTCACTGATATCATCCAGTCTGAAGATCGCATCCTAAAAGACCGTGAAATGACGGTACGCCTGAATGAGCTGGGCGCTTCCTCGATTAATTTCGTCGTACGCGTCTGGAGCAACAGCAGCGATCTGCAAAGCGTCTACTGGGATGTACTGGAGCGTATTAAGCGCGAGTTTGACGCCAACGGTATCAGCTTCCCGTACCCGCAGATGGATGTGAACTTTAAACGCGTGAAAGAGAACGCGACCGAGTAACTTCAGCTAAAAACGCCCGCCAGAGAGAGGCGGGCGTTGATTTATCTCGTCTTGTTAAGAATTGCGCTGACACCCTGCATCAGCTCGCCAACATCGTTTATTCCTTTACTTTCCTGTTGGGCAATCCATTCGGCCTGAACGTGCTGATACCCGGTAGCGGCTTGCCACGCATTCAGCTCGCTGTTGCTCAGGTAGTGAACGTGTGCGCCCTCTTTTGCCATCTTTTTCGCCATTGCGGTCAGGCTTGCGTCCTGCACTGCGCCAATACGCTTTTGCGTCATGGCGGCGGCCCGATTGATGGCTGCGCGATCTTTCACGTCCAGGCTATCCCAGACGTCTTTATTCATCACCAGAAGATAAACGTGTCCGAGCCAGAGCGAAGGGGAGAGCTGAATATAGGGGGCCGCCCGCTGGGCATGGATATCATCTCCGCTGTCGAGGTTAACCATCAGGCCGTCAAGCTGTCCGGTTTGAAGCGCATCGGTAATTTTTTCATTCCATGGCATGCTGACCGGCACGCCGCCTGCGTTGCGTAAAAATGATTGATGCCAAAAGCTGGCGGTCCGCCATTGGCTTGCATTCAGCTGTGCCAAATCGACGTTCGGCTTGGTAGTAAAAAATCCAACCGGATAGCCGAGGAAAAACTGAAGATTCACCAGATTGTTGTTTTCCAGCTCGCGACCAAACTGGCGATACTCGCGGAAAATCCGCTGAAAGGCGTTAACCTGCGCTTCACCACGACCCGGTCCGAGGGGGAAGCTCTTAAAAATCTGGTGTCGCGGCAGTTGTTCGGGCGTGTACTCAGGGACCACGATCCCCATATCCGCCACGCTGCCCTGGCCGATCGTTTTTAAGGCGTCATAGCTGGTGGACAGCTCGCCGTTCCAGTGAGCGTCGATTTTCAAACGTCCAAGCGACTCTTGTTCGATCGCACGAAAAAAAGTCTCTTTTATGAGCCGGGTACGCATGTTGCCATATGGCTCGTGATCGGTATAGCGCAGCGTTCTGTCTGCGCTGGCGACAGTGGGCCACAAACTGGTAACTATCAGCGAGGCACAGAAGAGAAAAATGTTCGCGTTATGCTTCATACCCATTCCTTTGGTATAGACAGATTTATCTTTCAGCATACCCCGGGTAACGCACAATCGCTATTGTCAGAGACTGAATATGGAGGGGAGTGTGCGCGGTATTATTAATAATGCTAATTACTGATTAATATTATCCATTTCCTCTAATGAATCCCGCGCAGTATAGTCTGCCCACAAGACAATTATGTGAGATGTTTTACATGTTATCCTACTATTTTCAAGGGCTTGCGCTTGGTGCAGCCATGATACTTCCGCTTGGTCCACAAAATGCCTTCGTAATGAATCAGGGGATCCGTCGTCAGTATCACATCATGATTGCTTTACTCTGCGCCATCAGCGATTTAGTGCTGATTTGCGCGGGTATCTTCGGCGGTAGCGCCTTGCTAATGCAGTCGCCATGGCTGATGGCGCTGGTCACCTGGGGCGGGGTCGCATTTTTACTCTGGTACGGATTCGGTGCGCTAAAAACGGCGATGAGCAGTAATCTGGAACTGGCCAGCGCCGAAGTGATGAAGCAGGGGCGCTGGAAAATTATCGCCACTATGCTGGCGGTGACATGGCTCAACCCACATGTTTACCTGGATACCTTTGTGGTGCTCGGGAGTCTGGGGGGACAACTGGATGTTGAGCCTAAACGCTGGTTTGCACTGGGAACCGTCAGCGCTTCGTTCCTGTGGTTCTTCGGTCTGGCATTGCTGGCGGCCTGGCTGGCACCGCGTCTGCGAACTGCGAAAGCACAGCGCATCATCAATACGCTGGTAGGATTAGTGATGTGGTTTATCGCTTTTCAGTTGGCAAAAGAAGGTGTTGCGCACGTTCATGCGCTGTTCAACTAAGTGTTGTCTGATGGACAACGCAGCGAGATCGGCTAAGCTTGCCTGCATGTGCCCTGAGTTTTGGGGTAATTAATGAAACATGGAGGAACGACCGTGAAGTTCAAAATAATGGCCCTGGCGGCATTAGTCGGATTCAGCGCACTATCGGTACAGGCAAATGAGTTGCCAAATGGACCGCACATCGTGACTTCCGGAACGGCAAGCGTAGATGCAACACCAGACATCGCCACCCTGGCGATTGAAGTGAACGTTGCTGCAAAGGATGCGGCTTCCGCGAAGAAGCAGGCCGATGAGCGCGTGGCGCAATATCTGTCTTTCCTTGAACAGAACCAGATAGCGAAGAAAGACATTAGCGCTGCAAACTTGCGTACGCAGCCGGACTACGACTACCAGAACGGCAAAAGCATCCTCAAAGGTTATCGTGCAGTGCGCACCGTTGAAGTCACGCTGCGTCAGTTGGACAAACTCAACGCTCTGCTTGATGGCGCGCTGAAGGCCGGTCTGAATGAGATTCGTTCGGTATCGCTGGGCGTTGCCCAGCCGGATGCGTACAAAGACAAAGCGCGTAAAGCGGCGATTGATGATGCGGTTCATCAGGCTGAACAGCTGGCCGCGGGCTTTAATAGCAAACTGGGTCCCGTTTACAGTGTGCGTTACCACGTTTCCAATTATCAACCGAGCCCGATGGTACGGATGATGAAAGCAGATGCAGCGCCTGCAACCTCCGCTCAGGAAACCTACGAACAGCCGGTTATTCAGTTTGACGATCAGGTTGATGTCGTCTTCCAGATTGAGCCTACAGTAACCAATAAGTAGCCTTGATAAGGCGTAAGTCGCCATCCGGCAAGTTTTTAGCCTGATGGCGATGCTTACGCGTCTCGTCTCATCAGGCCGACAAAACATTCCAGCCGGTTTTTTCTGTGAGCAACTGTAAAAATGAGACCTCACATTCAGTCTTTTTTTTCGTGGTAATGAGGATAGGCCATAGCGATTTTTAAGGGGACGCTATGGATATTTTTATCTCGAAAAAAATGCGTAATTTCATTCTGCTGGCGCAAACCAATAACATCGCCAGAGCGGCAGAAAAAATACATATGACCGCATCGCCTTTCGGTAAAAGCATTGCTGCACTGGAAGATCAAATCGGCTATACGCTGTTTACCCGTAAAGATAACAACATCAGCCTGAATAAAGCCGGACAGGAGCTGTATCAGAAGCTGTTTCCCGTCTATCAGCGCCTCTCTGCCATTGATAACGAAATCCATAACGCCTCTTGTCGCTCGCGGGAAATCGTCATCGGTATCGATAATACTTATCCAACGATTATTTTTGACCAGTTGATTAGCCTTGGCGATAAATATGACGGCGTGACGGCCCAGGCCGTTGAATTCAGTGAGAATGGGGTGATTGATAATCTGTTCGACCGCAAACTGGATTTCATTATCTCGCCACAGCACGTTTCCCCCCGCGTACAGGAGTTGGAAAATCTGGCGATCAGCGAACTGCCTCCGCTACGTCTGGGGTTTCTCGTTTCCCGGCGCTACGAAGAGAAACAGCCGCAGGATCTGCTGCGCGAGCTACCCTGGCTGCAAATGCGCTTCCAGAATCGCGCCAACTTTGAGGCAATGCTGGATGCTTATATGCGGCCCTGTGGGATCAATCCGACGATTATCTACCGTCCGTACAGCTTTATGGCCAAGATTAGCGCGGTGGAGCGCGGGCAGTTTTTGACGGTGATCCCTCATTTTGCCTGGCGGCTGGTGAATCCGTCGACGCTAAAGTATTTCGACGCGCCCGGCAGCCCCATGTATATGCAGGAGTTTCTCTATTCGCTGAAAAATCATCGCTATACCGGCACCATGCTCCAGCATATTGCTGAAGATCGTGACGGTACGGCAAGTTAACCGAGCATCGATCCTGTCTCGAGAAGGTTGCGATGCAGATCGAACGCATGGCTGAGATCGTGATGGATATGCCCGCCGGGCGCTTTTTCCAGATAGCGGTGCAGGTAGTCCCGGTAAAGGGGATGCGCACAGTTATCGATAATCGTGTGCGCCCGCTGCATCGGAGATAACCCACGCAGATCGGCAATCCCTTGTTCGGTCACGATCACTTTAACGCTATGTTCGCTGTGGTCGACATGGCTGCACATCGGCACGATGGTTGAGATTTTCCCGCCTTTGGCAATCGACGGCGCCATAAAGATAGACAGATAGGCGTTGCGCTCGAAATCCCCGCTGCCGCCGATACCGTTCATCAGGTTCACGCCCGCAACGTGCGTGGAATTGGCATGGCCGTAGATATCAAACTCAAGCCCAACGTTGAGTGCAATGACCCCCAGCCGACGGATGATTTCCGGGTTATTGGAGATCTCCTGCGGGCGCAGCACAATTCGGCTGGCGAAGAAGTCCATGTTGTCGTAAATCTTCTGTAGCGACGGGGCTGAGATGGTCAGGCTGGAGGCGCTGGCACCGGTGATCTTGCCCGTTTCCAGCAGATGCACCACCGATTCCTGTAACACCTCTGAATACATCATAAAGGGCGGGATATCCGGATTCTCTCCCAGTCTCGCCATTACCGCGTTGTTGATATTGCCCACGCCGCTTTGTAAGGGCAGAAACTCTGCTGGAATGCGTTTGTGCGCCATTTCTGCCAGTAGGAAAGTGACGACGTTATCGGCAATTTGTTGGCTGACCGGATTGGTTTTATCCGACGCATTCCCGGCATCGGGCAGCTCGGTATCCACCACCGCGACCACTTTCCTGGGGTCTATCTGCACGCACTGACTGCCCACGCGATCCATGGTATGAAATATGGGCACGCTGTTACGCCGCGGCGGTGCGCCGGGTATTACGATGTCGGCAAACTCAGCCACGCGTGGATTATGGTAATGATTCAACTCGATAATCACCTTTTTCGCCCGCAGCAGCCAGGTGGGTGCATTGCCAATACCGCTGGAAAGCCAAATCCGGCCATCCGGCGCAATGGCGGAAGCTTCAATGACGGCAACATCGATATCGCCAAAAAAGCCGTAATTAACCATCTGCGCGACTTCGCTCAAATGGAGATCGACAAACCTCACCTGGCCCTGGTTAATTTTCTCGCGCAGGCCAGATGAGGTTTGATAAGGCGCACGCCAGGAAACGGCATCCGCCGCGGATAGTGCATCATCAGCGGCGGCGCCAATTGACGCCCCGGTCAGCAGGCGGATCTGAAAAGGCTGCCCGTCCTGATGCCGTTCGCAGGCGCGTTGGGCAATTGCGGTGGGTAACGCTTTTGGCGAACCCGCGGGGGTAAAGCCGCTGAACGCCACCATATCATCGTGCTGGATAATTTCTGCCGCCTGTTCGGCGCTCATCCGTTTCATGGCCGTCTCCTTCGTCGGACTTGATTAATGGCCAACAAAATTAGGTTTACGTTTTTCCATAAACGCGTTCATCCCTTCCTGATAATCCTCGCTGTCATACACCGCGCGGCGCATGCCCTGAATGCGCTCGAATTCGTCAGAGTTCATGGTGTGTGCTTCGCCCAACACGCGCAGTTCTTCTTTGATGACGGCGATTGCCAGCGGCGCTTTTTCCGAGATGTGATGCGCCATTTGCAGGGTGAAATCTTCCAGTTCCTCGGTTGGAACGACATGGTTGAGGATCCCGACCGCCATGGCGCGTTGAGCGGTGATGGGCGAGGCGGTAAAAATCAGCTCCTTAACGATGTGAAAACCAGCGTCACGGGTCAGGTTGTGGATGCCCACCAGGTTATAGGGCACGCCGAGGTTGACCGGGGTCATGGAGAAGGTAGACGTACTGGCTGCGATGATCAGATCGGAACTCATGATCATCTCAAACGCGCCGCCCCAGACGCTGCCTTCAACCATGGAGATCACCGGCTTCGGATATTTTTGGATCATGCGAGTTATCTGACGCAGCGGATCGTCATAAGAGAGCGGATCGCGACGTCCGGTGGGGAGTTCATGAATATCATGCCCGGCAGAGAACACTTTGGCCCCGCTCGGGGCGCGCAGAATGATGCAGCGAATGTCCGGACGATTGAGGTCGTTCAGCGCCTGCATCAGATCGTCAATAAACACTTTGCTCAGGGCATTGAGCTTGCGGGCGTAATTGAACTCAATGACCGCGACTTTCTGGATGATGACCACGTTGACGTATTGATAAGACATAATGTTCTCTTTATTAAAAGTAATGATGCTGGATAAATTCGCTGATGTGCCGCAGGCCGGTGCGCGGCGAAAGATCATTGTTTTTGACGGCCAGCAGTGTCTGCTGGAAATACTGGTCGAAATCAGCCCGGGCAAACAGCAGATGCAAGGCTTCTTCTTCAGCCTGCTTGTGTAGCCATTCCACCGCCTGCTGCTGGCGGACTTTTTCCAGTTGACCGCTGGCGGTAAGGCACGTTTTAAAGTCGGTTATCGCCTGCCAAACCTCCTCAATGCCGCGTTTTTCCAGGGCGCTACAGGTCAGAACCTGCGGCTGCCACTCGTCATATTTGCGGCGCAGAATATGCAGGGCGGATTCGTACATATGGCGGGCGATGGCAACGCTGGTACGGTTATCACCGTCGTCCTTGTTGATGACGACCAGATCCGCCATCTCCATCAGGCCTTTTTTGATGCCCTGCAAATCGTCGCCACCGCCGGCGATTTGCAGTGAGAGAAAGCAATCCACCATGCCTGCGACTTCGGTTTCTGACTGCCCAACGCCGACGGTTTCCACAATCACCACGTTGAAGCCCGCTGCCTCGCACAGCAGCATTAATTCGCGGGCGCGCTGGCTGGCGCCGCCTAAATGACCGCTGGAAGGAACCGGACGTATAAACGCAGATTCTGCGCGAGCCAGTTCCGTCATGCGGGTTTTATCACCCAGAATGCTGCCGCCGCTGACCGGGCTGCTGGGATCGACGGCGATCACCGCTACCCGTAACCCACGGCGAATTAACAGCATGCCGAATACTTCCAGAAAGGTGCTTTTACCCGCGCCCGGCGTGCCGGTGATCCCCAGACGCAGGGCGTTACCGGTGAACGGCATAATCGCGTCCAGCAATTGCGTACTCAGCGGCTGGTGGCGCGGGTGATTGCTTTCGACCAGCGTCATCGCCTGGGCGAGCGTAGCCCGTTCACCGAGTCGCAAGCGGCGGACGGTATCCTCAAGCGTGGCGGCGTTAATCATGATGTTTACTGATACGGGTTAACACATCGCGGACGCTGTCGAGCATTGGCGTGCCTGGGCCATAAATGGCTGCCACGCCATGTTCGTGCAGGAAAGCGTAATCCTGTGGCGGAATAACCCCGCCGGCGACGACGCAAATGTCTTCGCGTCCCCAGCCTTTGAGCGCGGTGACCAGCTCCGGGATCAATGTCTTATGACCCGCCGCCAGCGATGATGCGCCAATGACATGCACATCGTTTTCTACCGCCAGACGGGCAATTTCCTCCGGTGTGGAGAACATCGGGCTGAGATCGACATCGAAGCCGAGATCGGAGTAGGCGCTGGCGATCACTTTTGCGCCGCGATCGTGGCCGTCCTGACCCATCTTGGCGATCAGAATACGCGGGCGGCGGCCATTTTCTGCGAGGAACTGTTCAGTTTGCGCAACAATGGCATCGAACTCATCGACGGATTTGTCGGACTGGTGATAGCTTTGCGCAATCACCCCAGTAACACACTGGCTGGGAACCAGATAACGGTCAAAGGCGGCCTCGAGCGCATCGGAGATTTCGCCGAGCGTGGCGCGAACGCGGGCGGCGTTGACGGCGGCGGCCAGCAGATTTTCATTCTGTTGCGCGGCGTGGGTCAGCGCGGATAGCGCGGCTTTAACCGCATCATTGTCGCGGGTGGCGCGGATATGCTGCAGTGAGGCAATCTGCTCGTTGCGCACCTTCACGTTGTCGATCTCCAGCACCGACGTGTCGTCTTCTTTATCCAGCTTGTATTTGTTCACCCCGACGATAACGCGCTTACCCTGGTCGATCAGCGACTGTTCGCGCGCGGACGCTTCTTCGATCATCCGTTTAGGAAGTCCGGCTTCAATCGCCTTCGCCATGCCGCCTGCCTCATCAATCTGCTTGATGATCGTGCGCGCCTGCTTCACGATTTGATCGGTGAGTGATTCGACGTAATACGATCCGGCCAGCGGATCGACGGTGCGGCAGATCTCTGATTCTTCCTGAATGATGATCTGCGTATTACGCGCAATACGGGCGGAGAAATCGGTGGGCAGACCGAGCGCTTCATCAAAAGCGTTGGTATGCAGAGACTGGGTGCCGCCAAGCGTAGCGCCGAGCGCCTCAATGGTGGTTCGTACCACGTTGTTGTACGGGTCCTGCTCGGTCAGGCTCCAGCCTGAGGTCTGGCAGTGGGTACGCAGAGCGAGAGATTTCGGGTTGGTCGCGCCAAAACTGCTGACCGCTTCGCTCCACAGATACCGTGCAGCGCGCAGCATGGCGACGTTCATAAACAGATCCATGCCGATGCCGAAGAAGAATGACAGGCGCGGGGCGAAGTCATCAATTTTCAGTCCGGCGGAAAGCGCGGCCTTGATGTATTCAATACCGTCTGCCAGCGTAAACGCCACCTGCTGTACGCAGTTTGCCCCGGCTTCACCCATGTGATAGCCGCTGATGCTGATGGTATTAAAGCGCGGCATGTTGTCTGAGCACCAGGCGATGATGTCGGCGATAATGCGCATGGAGGGTTTTGGCGGATAAATGTAGGTGTTGCGGCACAAGTACTCTTTCAGAATATCGTTCTGAATGGTCCCGGTGAGCTGTTCCGGCGTCACGCCTTGCTCCTGCGCCGCGACGATATAAAACGCCAGTACCGGCAGCACCGCGCCGTTCATGGTCATCGATACCGACATCTTATCCAGCGGGATCTGGTCGAACAGCACCTTCATATCTTCGACGGTATCGATCGCCACGCCGGCTTTGCCGACGTCGCCCGCTACGCGCGGGTTGTCTGAGTCATAGCCACGATGAGTGGCAAGGTCAAAGGCGACGGAAAGCCCTTTTTGCCCAGCGGCGAGGTTACGGCGGTAAAAGGTGTTGGACTCTTTGGCGGTAGAGAAACCGGCGTATTGGCGAATCGTCCACGGCTGCGCGGTATACATAGTGGCGCGCGGGCCACGCACGTAAGGCGGCAGACCGGGCAGGGTGCCCGTGACTTCCAGATTATCGAGATCCGCTTCGGTGTACAGCGGCTTGATGGCAATCCCTTCCGCCGTTTGTCTTTCCAGCGACTCAACGGTTTTTTCCCGTCGACTGAGTTCTTTATTGGCGAGTGTTTGCCACTCCTGCACGTTTGCCATTTTTTGCTCCGTATTACGCAATAAGTTGAATCTTTGCGAATACGGTGTGCTTTTTCATTTGGCTTGTCGCCAGCAAAAAATAGCCAACAGGACGTCGTTTTTTGCCGTGTGGCGTGTTTTATTTTGTGATGTATTTCAAAGACGTGGCGGGAATAGCATGAAATGAGGGGAAAGGCTTGCAGGCCGGATGAGGCTTTACGCCGCTATCCGGCCTCTGTTCGAGGAATTAATCCTGACGCAGTACGTTGTGGCCATAGGCCAGCAGCGCGTCGGTGACGTTGCGCATCATGCGGCTTTCTGGTGCAAAGCGGTGCCAGTACAGCATCCGACGCTGGAACAGGCCTGGCGTTAAGTCGATAAGCTCACCGCTTTCCAGCTCTTTCTCAATCTGTAAGTGTGGGATCATGCAGCAGGTTGTTCCCTGACGGGCTAACTGGACGAAGGCTTCAGACGAGTTAACGATATGGCACGGTACGCTGCCCGGCGGCAGGTCAAAGTTTTGTTGCAGGAACGCCTGGTGCATATCATCAAGATGGTCAAACGCGACCGCCGGGGCTTTCAGCAGGGCGGAACGGGTGACGCCGTTTGGGAAATAACGCTCGGCGAAAGGTTTAGAGCCAACAAACAGGTAGTCCAGCGCGCCCAGTTTATCCACCAGACAGCTTGGCAGCGCCTGATGTTGAATACTCACCGCACCGACCACTTCACCCCGACGTAGACGTTCCTGGGTTCGGGTTTCATCTTCAACCTGCAGGTTCAGTCGAATCGGTGAATTAGCCAGTACCGGGGCCAGCGCCGGAAGTAACCAGGTCGCCAGACTGTCGGCGTTCACCGCCAGCGAAAGCAGAAGCGGCGTCGAGCCGGTTTGTTCATCGCCCAGCCACTCGTCTTCCAGCAGTTCAACCTGGCGCAGAAGCGCCAGTAGTTTCTGTCCCTGTTCCGTTGGGCGCGGCGGTACGGTGCGCACCAGCAGCGGTTGTCCGAACATATTCTCAAGCTGTTTTATGCGCTGTGAAACCGCGGATTGCGTGATGCACAGCTTTTGCGCCGCGCGCTCAAATCCTCGTTCACGAATAACCGCATCCAGTGCTTGTAGTGTTCTGTAGTCCGGACGTTTCATTGCTTTGACGCACTCCTGAAATTTTTGCTTGTTCTGCACTATGACACAATTTTTGATTGGGTAAAGACGAAATCCGCCGCTTGCGAGCGGGTGTGGGGACATTTTTCTGCACAATGTTCTATAATGCGCGTGAATTTTCCCACCATATTCACACCACAGGCGAAACGATCATGACGCAGGATGAACTGAAAAAAGCAGTAGGATGGGCGGCACTTCAGTATGTACAGCCCGGCACCATTGTGGGCGTAGGTACAGGTTCAACAGCCGCACACTTTATTGATGCGCTGGGCACAATGAAAGGTCAGATTGAAGGTGCGGTATCCAGTTCGGACGCATCGACTGAAAAACTCAAAAGCCTTGGCATCCACGTGTTCGATCTTAACGAAGTGGATAGCCTCGGCGTATACGTTGACGGCGCGGATGAAATCAACGGTCACATGCAGATGATCAAGGGCGGCGGCGCAGCGTTGACCCGTGAAAAAATCATTGCTTCCGTGGCGAAGAAATTTATCTGCATCGCGGATGCGTCTAAAGAAGTCGATATTCTCGGCAACTTCCCGCTGCCGGTCGAAGTGATCCCAATGGCGCGCAGCGCTGTGGCTCGCCAGTTGGTGAAGCTGGGCGGTCGTCCTGAATACCGTCAGGGCGTCGTGACGGACAACGGCAACGTGATCCTCGATGTGCACGGTCTGGAGATCCTCGACGCCATCGCGCTGGAGAATGCCATCAATGCGATTCCAGGTGTGGTAACCGTCGGCCTGTTTGCCAACCGTGGTGCGGATGTCGCGCTGATCGGTACTCCTGACGGCGTGAAAACTATCGTAAAATGATCTGACGGGAGCGTCTTCTCCCGTTAAAAAAATTTTGGCAGGGCAAATTTGGTGACTTGTGTCACGTTTATAATATTGTCCTGCCGATCTCTCCAAAGAAAAAGTTATCGCCAGTATTTTCCTCTGACATTTCCCGTTGAATGACATTTCTTCAGCACGGCGACGCAAACGTTCATATTGCCGCAATATTATTTTTTGATATGTTGAAGAGACGGATGAAAATCCCACACACAACACATCAGTTTGAACAAAAAAAGACAGGGTCGGGGAAATGGCAAAGGTATCACTGGAGAAAGATAAGATTAAATTTCTGCTGGTTGAAGGCGTGCACCAAAAAGCACTCGAAAGCCTTCGTGCAGCAGGTTATACCAACATCGAGTTTCACAAAGGTGCTCTGGACACTGAACAACTGAAAGAGTCCATCCGTGATGCCCACTTCATTGGCCTGCGATCCCGTACCCATCTGACTGAAGATGTGATTGACGCCGCAGAGAAACTGGTCGCGATTGGCTGCTTCTGCATTGGCACCAACCAGGTTGATCTAAGTGCAGCGGCAAAGCGCGGGATCCCTGTGTTTAACGCACCATTCTCTAACACACGTTCCGTTGCTGAGCTGGTGATTGGCGAACTGCTGCTACTGCTACGTGGCGTACCCGAAGCGAACGCCAAAGCGCACCGCGGCGTGTGGAATAAACTGGCTACCGGCTCTTTTGAAGCGCGTGGTAAAAAACTGGGGATCATCGGCTACGGCCACATTGGTACTCAGTTGGGCATTCTGGCGGAATCGCTCGGGATGCATGTCTTTTTCTATGATATTGAAAATAAACTCCCGCTTGGCAATGCCACGCAGGTACAGCATCTTTCCGACCTGCTCAATATGAGCGACGTGGTTAGTCTGCACGTACCGGAAAATGCCTCCACCAAAAACCTGATGGGCGCGCGTGAGATTTCGCTGATGAAGCCGGGGGCGCTGCTGATTAACGCCGCACGCGGTACGGTTGTTGATATTCCTGCGCTGTGCGACGCATTAGCGACTAAACATCTGGCGGGGGCTGCAATCGACGTATTCCCAACCGAACCGGCAACTAACAGCGATCCTTTCACTTCGCCGCTGTGTGATTTCGATAACGTGATCCTGACGCCGCACATTGGTGGTTCAACGCTGGAAGCGCAGGAAAACATCGGTCTGGAAGTAGCTGGGAAACTGACCAAGTATTCCGACAACGGGTCTACGCTGTCTGCGGTAAACTTCCCGGAAGTTTCGCTGCCGCTGCACGGTGGTCGTCGTCTGATGCACATTCACGAAAACCGTCCGGGCGTACTGACGGCACTGAACCAGATTTTTGCCGAGCAGGGCGTCAACATTGCCGCGCAGTATCTGCAAACTTCCGCGCAGGTAGGTTATGTGGTTATCGATATTGAAGCGGATGAAGATGTGGCGGAGAAAGCGCTGCTGGCGATGAAAGCCCTTCCGGGAACCATTCGCGCGCGTCTGCTGTACTGATTTCCTCTACATGGGCAGGCGGTTGACCTGCCCATCTTTCCTCTGATTTCCCTGCCTCAAAATCTCTTTCTGTAACGCATACATTCTGTTTTTCGAGCTTTGCCGCAGTTGGCAACTAAAGGCAGCGTTGCGTGTTGTACAGCAATAAAAGGAATTTACGATAGGGGCGCAGCATAGCGCTGAAACGGGAAAGCCCCTACCGAAGCAGGGGCTCTAAAAAGGAAAGGGACGATGATGAGATACGTCATCATGCTGCTGATCCTGTTAATCATCGCTTGGCCAGCATATTAACAGAGAGTACGCAGGAGGGAGGTTCGCCTCCCTCACCCTTCACCGAGGAATTTAGGTCAAAAAAACGACGCTGTCAATCGGCAAAAAACGGCTACCACTCCCAGATTTTGGACGGCGTCACCACCGCTGGCAGCGGGATATCCCACTCTTCAACCGGCAATTTTTCTACTAACTGGCAGTCATGCGCGTAGCCCACGGGTTGGATCTTATGCTGTTGCCAGTTTTGTAGCGTGCGGTCATAAAATCCGCCGCCCATGCCCAGGCGTTGCCCGTCCTCATCAAATGCCACTAACGGCGTAATCAGTACGTCCAGCTTTGACAGCGGCAATACGTCGCGTACATCAAGCCGTGGTTCCTGGATCTTTAAGCGATTGGTCACCAGGTCGCTGCGCGGATGATAGTGCAGGAACAGTAAATTACCGGGACTGAAGGGATGAAGAACCGGAAGGTAAACGCGCTTGCCCGCTCGCCACAGCTGATCTATCAGCGGCTGGGTATTGAGTTCGCCATCGAACGAGAGAAATACCGCCACAGTATGCGCGAGTACAACAGGGGGAAAACTGAGCATTCGGGTCGCGGCTTGCTGACCGTATTGTCGTTGCTGTTCAGAGGTCAACGTGCGACGACGCTGTCGAATCAGTTGACGAATTTCTTGCCGGGATAAAGGGAGTTCAGAAAGTAGTGTCATGGCTGTTGCCAGGTAGAAGGGAATCTCCGAGATGCCGCCGCAGGCTGTAACCCTTGAACCCTTGGTTCAAGGTGAATGCGTCGTCACAGTTTTAAGGCTTCTCGGACGGGCCGAGCATGCTCACCAACCATGGAGCGCCACATTCTTGTGGTATGAAATATCGGCTCAGGGGACTGGCCCGCTTGCAAACATCTCAGAGAAATTTTGTCTTCAAGGTCACTCTACCACAGTAAACCGAAAAGTGTTATTCAAAGTTTTGGCCCGTTTTTTCGGTTATGCGACCCTGATCAAGCAACGCCTGTTCGATGGTCTGTTGTAGCATCCGAATACGTTGTTCCATGCTCGCCGCGTACTCACGCGTCTTCGCTTTTTCCTGAGTTAATTCATAGCTGATGTTCAACGCGGCGATGAAAACCAACTGCTCAGTATTTGTGACTCTAGTGCGAACTTTCAGATCTTGCAATCGCTGATTGAGATCGTCCGCAGCCTGATTCAACGCATCCCTTTGTTCAGGCGGGCAATTCACTCGCAGTGAACGGCCAAATATTTGGATATCGACGGGTTGTGCAGACATGCCACCTTCCTGCTGATTGACTGCGCTGCCTTCGTCTCCAGACCTTGGGTCCGCGAAGGGGCGACACTATAGCTACCCTGGTATCAAGATACAAGCCCTTTTCTGGTCCACCAGGGCCCAAAGTGGTAGCATACCATGAATATTCCTCCCTTTGATGACGAATGCTTATGTCTATACAGAACGAAATGCCTGGCTACAACGACGTTAGCCAGTTTTTGAACCAACAAGGGGCTGGATTAACCCCGGCCGAAATGCACGGCTTGATCAGCGGGATGATTTGCGGCGGCAACAACGACAGCTCATGGCAGCCGCTGCTGCACGACCTGACGAACGAAGGTCTGGCCTTCGGTCACGAGCTGGCTCAGGCACTGATGAAAATGCACTCTGCCACCAGCGATGCCCTCGAGGACGACGGCTTCCTTTTTCAGCTTTATCTGCCTGAAGGCGACGACGTTAGCGTGTTTGATCGTGCCGATGCGCTGGCGGGGTGGGTAAACCACTTTTTGCTGGGCCTTGGCGTTACGCAGCCAAAGCTCGACAAAGTGACCGGTGAAACCGGTGAAGCGATTGACGACCTGCGCAATATCGCTCAGTTGGGATATGACGAAGACGAAGATCAGGAAGAGCTGGAAATGTCGCTCGAAGAGATTATCGAATACGTGCGCGTAGCCGCCTTGCTGTGTCATGACACGTTTACGCGTCAGCAGCCGACCGCGCCGGAAGTCCGTAAACCGACTCTGCACTAAGAACGAAACGCAAAGGAGAGTGTGATGAGCGAGATATCTCAGCAAGAATTCCAGCGTCGTCGCCAGGCTTTACTGGCACAAATGCAGCCCGGCAGCGCCGCGCTGATTTTTGCCGCGCCTGAAGCGACGCGCAGCGCGGACAGTGAATACCCGTACCGCCAAAGCAGTGATTTCTGGTACTTCACCGGTTTTAACGAACCGGAAGCCGTGCTGGTGCTGATTAAAAGTGATGACACTCATAACCACAGCGTTTTGTTTAATCGAGTTCGCGATCTGACGGCGGAGATCTGGTTTGGCCGCCGTCTGGGCCAGGATGCCGCACCGGCAAAACTCGGCGTTGACCGGGCGCTGGCCTTCAGTGAAATCAACCAACAGCTGCACCTGTTGCTCAATGGCCTGGACGCGGTGTACCACGCGCAGGGCGAATATGCCTGGGCAGATGAGATTGTGTGCACGGCGTTGGATAAACTGCGTAAAGGCTCCAGACAAAATCTGCACGCACCCGCCGCGATCATCGACTGGCGTCCAATGGTGCATGAAATGCGCCTGTTCAAATCACCAGAAGAAATTGCGGTCATGCGCCGTGCCGGAGAGATCAGTGCGCTGGCGCATACCCGCGCGATGGAAAAATGCCGTCCGGGAATGTTTGAATACCAGTTGGAAGGGGAGATTCACCACGAGTTTACTCGCCATGGCGCGCGTTACCCATCCTATAACACGATTGTCGGCAGCGGCGAAAACGGCTGTATTCTCCATTACACTGAAAATGAAAGTGCAATGCGCGATGGCGATCTGGTGTTAATTGACGCCGGGTGTGAATACAAAGGTTATGCGGGCGACATTACGCGTACCTTCCCGGTAAACGGCAAATTTTCCCCTGCCCAGCGTGAAATCTACGACATCGTACTGGAGTCATTAGAGACCAGTCTGCGCCTGTATCGCCCGGGGACGTCCATCCAGGAAGTCACCGGCGAAGTGGTGCGCATCATGATTACGGGTCTGGTGAGGCTTGGCATTTTGCACGGCGAGATCGACCAACTGATTACCGAAAATGCGCATCGCCCATTCTTTATGCATGGTCTTAGCCATTGGCTGGGACTGGATGTGCACGACGTTGGCGTTTATGGTCAGGACCGCTCACGTACTCTCGAGCCAGGAATGGTACTCACTGTCGAACCGGGGCTGTATATCGCGCCGGACGCCGATGTGCCGCCTGCTTATCGAGGTATCGGCATTCGTATTGAAGATGACATCCTCATCACCGAGGACGGCAATGAGAACCTGACCGCCAGCGTGGTGAAGAAAGCGGATGACATTGAAGCCTTAATGGCTGCGGCGCGACTGCAATGAGCGTGATTATCGTTGGTGGTGGTATGGTCGGTGCGACGCTGGCGCTGGCCATTTCTCAGCTCAGCCACGGGACTCTGCCTGTTCACCTGATAGAAGCGAGCGAACCTGAAACTGACCGCCATCCAGGGTTTGACGCCAGGGCGATCGCGCTGGCGGCAGGGACCTGCCAACAGCTGGCGCGAATTGGCGTATGGCAGGCGATTGCCGATTGCGCAACGGCGATCAAAACGGTTCACGTCAGCGATCGCGGCCATGCCGGATTTGTGACGCTGGATGCGCAGGAATACCGTATTCCGGCGCTGGGCCAGGTGGTAGAACTGCACGATGTCGGGCTGCGTTTGTTTGCGCTGCTGCGTAAAGCGCCGGGCATCACGCTGCACTGCCCCGACCGTGTAGCCAGCGTGTCACGCACGCAGGAACGCGTTGAGGTTACGCTGGAAAATGGCGAGATGATTAATGGTCGCCTGTTGGTGGCCGCCGATGGCACGCGCTCCGCGCTGGCTACCGCCTGCGGCGTTGACTGGCAGCAACAACCCTATGAACAACTGGCGGTGATTGCCAACGTGACGACCTCCGTTGCGCATGACGGGCGAGCGTTCGAACGTTTCACGCAATATGGTCCGCTGGCAATGCTACCGATGTCTGATGGTCGCTGCTCGCTGGTGTGGTGCCATCCGCTGGAGCGGCGGGATGAGATTATGGCCTGGTCCGACGAACAATTTTGCCGCGAACTGCAAACTGCGTTTGGCTGGCGGTTGGGGCGTATTACCCAGGCCGGTAAACGCAACGCCTATCCGCTTTCATTAACCTCGGCGCAAAAAGCCATTACCCATCGTACTGTGCTGGTGGGGAACGCAGCACAGACGCTGCATCCCATTGCCGGACAAGGTTTCAACCTTGGTCTGCGCGACGTGATGAGCCTGGCTGAGACGTTGACGCAGGCGCAAAACTGCGCGGAAGATATCGGTGATTATGCGGTGCTGGTACGCTATCAGCAGCGCCGCGAACGCGATCGCGAAACGACGATTGGTGTGACCAACAATTTGGTGTATTTGTTTGCCAATCGCTGGGCCCCGCTGGTCGTTGGGCGGAATGTCGGGCTGATGGCGATGGAATTATTCACGCCTGCACGCGATGCGCTGGCGGAGCGGACCCTCGGTTGGGTTGCGCGATAGATATATCCTGTAGGCCGAATTAAAGAAGTTGGCCTGATTAGCGCAGCGCCATCAGGCAATGTCGCGGAAGTAATGCCGGATGGCGGCTTTGCCTTATCCGGCCTACGGTTTTTGATTGTCCTATTTTCAGGAGCAAACAGTGCAAAGTGTTGATGTAGCAATTGTTGGTGGCGGCATGGTGGGACTGGCGGTTGCCTGCGGCTTGCAGGGCAGCGGGTTGCGCGTTGCGGTGTTAGAACAACATGTTCCGCAGCCTTTGGCGGCGGATGCACCTCCCCAGCTTCGCGTATCGGCCATTAATGCCGCCAGTGAAAAACTGCTTAGCCGACTGGGCGTCTGGTCCGACATTGTTGCCCGTCGCGCTTGTTGCTACCACGGCATGGAAGTCTGGGACAAAGACAGCTTTGGGCGTATTGCGTTTGATGACCAGAGCATGGGCTACAGCCATTTAGGCCACATCGTTGAAAACTCAGAGATCCATTACGCACTCTGGCAAAAAGCACAGCGTTCAGCGGATATTACGCTGATGGCGCCCGCTGAGTTACAGCAGGTAGCCTGGGGTGAGAATGAGGCATTTCTGTCCCTGAAAGATGGCGCAATGCTGACAGCTCGCCTGGTGGTCGGCGCCGATGGCGCTAACTCCTGGCTGCGCAACAAAGCGGATATTCCGCTCACTTTCTGGGATTACCGTCATCATGCGCTGGTGGCGACTATCCGTACGCAGGAAGCTCACGGCGCGGTTGCGCGGCAGGCGTTTCACGGTGAGGGGATCCTGGCGTTCCTGCCTCTCAGTGACCCGCACCTGTGCTCTATCGTCTGGTCGCTCTCGCCGAAGGAAGCAGAACGCATGCAGCAGACAAGCGTTGACGAGTTTAATCAGGCGCTGAATATCGCTTTTGATAATCGCCTGGGGCTGTGCAGCCTTGAAAGCGAGCGTCAGGCGTTTCCGCTGACGGGACGCTATGCCCGTCAGTTCGCTGCTCATCGTCTGGCGCTGGTGGGGGATGCGGCGCATACCATCCACCCGCTGGCGGGTCAGGGGGTTAACCTTGGCTTTATGGATGCGGCGGAGCTGATCGATGAGCTGAAGCGGCTACAGCGTCAGGGCAAAGATATTGGTCAGTATCTCTATTTGCGCCGCTACGAGCGCAGCCGTAAGCACAGCGCAGCGATGATGCTGGCCGGTATGCAGGGCTTTCGTGAACTGTTTGCAGGCGAGAATCCGGCGAAAAAACTGCTGCGTGATATTGGTCTGAAACTGGCCGATACCCTGCCAGGCGTAAAACCACAGCTCATCCGCCAGGCGATGGGACTGAACGATCTTCCTGAGTGGTTACGCTAGCGTCCGTAAGGACAATCTTAAGAGTTTGAGACCCGTCACACTTTCCACTCCCGGCCTGCGCGCCGGGGTGCTTCTCTCATTTGAAATAATCTAATTCCACGCCTTTTTTCGCATTAGTTTTTTTAATATTACGTTTTTTTCATAACGCCATTTTTGACAATTTTTCCACATTTAATGTTGGTTGGTGCTGTTAATTCCAGCTTTTATTTATTTTTTGTTCTGATTATTTGCCGTATGGATGTGGTTTTGTTCTGCCGGTGATTTTGCTGTTTTTGGCCATAAGCTAATGTGATGGTTAATTTTGCCTTATGGTTTAGCGTCTGTTTCGGTGGTAAGTTCAAGACAAAGAGAACGTTTGCGTCGTGGCCCCTGGAGCGGCTGCGGTGCTGGGTTTCGTGGCGAAAATTTCACCGCGAAAGAGTTGGTAGCCCCGCTTATTCAACGAGGAAAAGATGGCTCAACAGACTCCTTTGTACGAACAACACACGCTATGTGGCGCGCGCATGGTAGATTTCCATGGCTGGATGATGCCACTGCATTACGGTTCTCAGCTTGATGAACACCATGCTGTTCGCACCGATGCCGGAATGTTTGATGTGTCACATATGACCATCGTCGACCTGCGCGGTAGCCGCACCCGGGAGTTCTTGCGTTATCTGCTGGCAAACGACGTCGCGAAGCTAACGAAGACGGGTAAAGCCCTCTACTCCGGTATGCTCAACGCTTCGGGCGGCGTGATAGATGACCTGATTGTCTACTACTTCACTGAAGATTTCTTCCGCCTCGTTGTAAACTCCGCCACCCGCGAAAAAGACCTCTCCTGGATTACCCAACACGCTGAACCCTACGCCATCGACATCACCGTTCGAGACGATCTATCGCTGATTGCGGTGCAGGGCCCAAACGCGCAGGAAAAAGCAGCCACATTGTTTACTGACGAGCAGCGCCAGGCGGTAGAAGGCATGAAGCCGTTCTTCGGCGTTCAGGCGGGTGATTTGTTTATCGCAACCACCGGTTATACCGGCGAAGCAGGCTATGAAATTGCCATGCCGAGTGAAAAGGCGGCAGACTTCTGGCGTGCGCTGGTACAAGCAGGTGTCAAACCTTGCGGTCTTGGCGCGCGCGACACGCTGCGTCTGGAGGCCGGCATGAACCTGTACGGTCAGGAGATGGACGAAGCCATTTCTCCGCTGGCGGCCAACATGGGCTGGACCATCGCGTGGGAACCGACTGACCGCGACTTTATCGGTCGGGAAGCGCTGGAAATGCAGCGTGAAAAAGGCCACGAACAGTTGGTCGGACTGGTGATGACCGAGAAAGGCGTACTGCGTAATGAACTGCCGGTGCGTTTCACCGATGCTTCCGGCAATCAGCAGGAAGGCATTATCACCAGCGGAACATTCTCCCCAACCTTGGGTTACAGCATCGCGCTGGCACGTGTCCCTGCGGGTATTGGTGAGACCGCGATCGTACAGATCCGTAACCGCGAAATGCCGGTAAAAGTGACTAAACCTGTTTTTGTGCGTAACGGCAAAGCCGTCGCGTAATTCATCCTTTTTTGGAGATTGATTGATGAGCAACGTACCTGCAGAACTGAAATACAGCAAAGAACACGAATGGCTGCGCAAAGAAGCTGACGGCTCTTACACCGTTGGGATCACCGAACATGCTCAGGAGCTGTTAGGTGACATGGTTTTCGTTGACCTGCCCGAAGTTGGCGCAACCGTCAGCGCGGGCGATGACTGCGCCGTTGCGGAATCCGTAAAAGCGGCATCCGATATTTATGCGCCAGTAGGCGGTGAGATTGTTGCGGTTAACGACGCGCTCAGCGACTCCCCGGAACTGGTCAACAGCGAGCCGTATGCAGGGGGCTGGATCTTCAAAATCAAAGCCAGCGATGAAAGCGAAATTGAATCGCTGCTGGATGCGACTGCATATGAAGCTTTGTTAGAAGACGAATAAATACGCTTCATTCTTCACGTTGCAGGTGTGTTGGCTTTCTTGCACACCTCAGTTACTTACTGATGTAAGCCCTGGGGATGTGCTGCGTCGCCGCCTTCCTGCAACGCGAATTTTTTGCGTATTCAGGTAAGTAGAGACACCTACGATTCACTGCACGTTTCAGGAACCATCGCCCATGACACAGACGTTAAGCCAGCTTGAAAATAGCGGCGCTTTCATTGAACGCCACATCGGACCGGACGCCGCGCAGCAGCAAGAGATGCTGAATGCGGTTGGCGCCGAGTCGTTAAACGCGCTGATCGGCCAGATTGTGCCGAAAGACATTCAGCTCGCAACCCCGCCACAGGTGGGCGAGGCGGCGACCGAATACGCTGCGCTGGCTGAATTAAAAGCCATCGCCGGGCGTAACAAGCGCTTCACGTCCTACATTGGCATGGGCTACACCGCCGTGCAACTGCCACCGGTTATCCTGCGTAACATGCTGGAAAACCCGGGTTGGTACACCGCCTACACCCCGTATCAACCGGAAGTCTCCCAGGGCCGTCTGGAAGCACTGCTGAACTTCCAGCAGGTGACGCTGGATCTGACCGGCCTGGACATGGCTTCCGCTTCTCTGCTGGATGAAGCTACTGCTGCAGCTGAAGCCATGGCGATGGCCAAACGCGTCAGCAAACTGAAAAACGCTAACCGTTTCTTTGTGGCGGCTGATGTTCATCCGCAAACGCTGGACGTAGTGCGTACTCGTGCGCAAACTTTTGGTTTTGACGTCATTGTTGATGACGCGGCAAAAGCATTGGATCATCAGGATGTGTTCGGCGTGCTGTTGCAGCAAGTTGGCACCACCGGTGAAGTGCACGACTACAGCGCCCTGATGGCTGAGCTGAAATCCCGTAAAATAGTGGTCAGCGTCGCTGCCGACTTTATGGCGCTGGTACTGCTGACTGCACCGGGCAAACAGGGCGCGGATATCGTTTTCGGCTCTGCGCAACGCTTCGGCGTACCGATGGGCTACGGCGGCCCGCACGCGGCATTCTTTGCCGCTAAAGACGAATTCAAACGCTCCATGCCAGGCCGTATTATCGGCGTCTCCAAAGATGCAGCGGGTAATACCGCCCTGCGCATGGCGATGCAGACTCGCGAACAGCATATCCGCCGCGAGAAAGCGAATTCCAACATTTGTACCTCGCAGGTTCTGCTGGCCAACATCGCCAGCCTGTATGCCGTTTATCATGGCCCGGTTGGCCTGAAACGCATCGCTAATCGCATCCATCGTCTGACCGATATTCTGGCAGCCGGTCTGCAACAAAAAGGATTGAAGCTGCGTCATGCGCACTACTTTGACACTTTGTGTGTTGAAGTGGCCGATAAGGCTGCGGTACTGGCGCGTGCTGAAGCGGCAGAAATCAACCTGCGTAGCGATATCCATAACGCGGTAGGTATTACGCTTGATGAAACCACCACCCGTGAAAACGTGGTGCAGTTGTTCAATGTTCTGCTGGGAGACAGCCACGGTCTGAACATCGAAACGCTGGACAAAGACGTGGCGCTCGACAGCCGTTCCATTCAGGACAGCATGCTGCGTGATGATGCGATCCTCAGCCATCCGGTGTTTAATCGCTATCACAGCGAAACCGAGATGATGCGTTACATGCACTCGCTGGAGCGCAAAGATCTGGCCCTGAACCAGGCAATGATCCCGCTGGGATCTTGCACCATGAAGCTGAACGCTGCCGCCGAGATGATCCCTATCACTTGGCCGGAATTCGCTGAACTGCATCCGTTCTGCCCGCCAGAGCAGGCAGAAGGTTATCACCAGATGATCGGCCAGCTTTCCGAATGGCTGGTAAAACTGACCGGTTATGACGCAGTCTGCATGCAGCCGAACTCCGGCGCGCAGGGCGAGTATGCGGGTCTGCTGGCGATTCGCCATTATCACGAAAGCCGTAACGAAGGCCATCGCGATATCTGTCTGATCCCGGCCTCTGCCCACGGTACCAACCCGGCCTCCGCACAGATGGCGGGTATGCAGGTAGTGGTTGTCGCCTGTGATAAGAACGGCAACATCGATCTTGGCGATCTGCGTGAAAAAGCGGCGCAGGCGGGTGAAAACCTCTCCTGCATCATGGTGACCTATCCCTCTACTCATGGCGTGTATGAAGAAACGATCCGTGAAGTGTGCGACGTTGTGCACCAGTTTGGCGGCCAGGTTTATCTTGATGGCGCGAACATGAATGCTCAGGTTGGGATCACCACACCGGGCTTTATCGGTGCCGATGTCTCACACCTTAACCTGCATAAAACATTCTGCATTCCGCACGGCGGCGGCGGCCCAGGTATGGGTCCAATCGGTGTTAAATCGCATCTGGCGCCGTTCGTGCCGGGTCATAGCGTAGTACAGATTGAAGGGATGCTCACCCGTCAGGGCGCGGTTTCTGCGGCACCGTTCGGTAGCGCATCCATTCTGCCGATCAGTTGGATGTACATCCGTATGATGGGCGCAGAAGGTCTGAAGCAGGCAAGCCAGGTGGCGATTCTCAATGCTAACTACATTGCCAGCCGTCTGAAAGATGCCTATCCGGTGCTGTATACCGGTCGCGATGGTCGAGTGGCACATGAATGTATTCTCGACATTCGCCCACTGAAAGAAGAGACCGGCATCAGCGAACTGGATATTGCCAAGCGTCTGATCGATTACGGTTTCCATGCGCCGACCATGTCGTTCCCGGTAGCGGGTACGCTGATGGTGGAACCGACTGAATCTGAAAGCAAAGTGGAACTGGATCGCTTTATCAATGCGATGCTGGCAATCCGCGCAGAGATCGATCGCGTGAAAGCCGGTGAATGGTCGCTTACAGATAACCCGCTGGTTAACTCCCCGCACACGCAAAATGAGCTGGTCGCGGAGTGGAATCACGGTTACAGCCGCGAAATCGCCGTCTTCCCGGCAGGGGTGGCAAACAAATACTGGCCGACCGTGAAGCGTCTGGATGACGTTTACGGTGACCGCAATCTGTTCTGCTCCTGCGTGCCGATGAGCGAATATCAGTAATCGGCTGATTCGACTATGTTTTAAAGGCGCTTCGGCGCCTTTATTTTTGGGGAGAATAGTGATGGCTATAGCACTGGTTACGGGGGGCAGTCGCGGCATTGGTCGGGCAACCGCGCTGCAGTTAGCGCAAGAGGGTTACACGGTCGCCGTTAATTTTCATCACAATATTCGTGCGGCAACGGAGGTGGTGAACAATATCGCCGCTGCGGGAGGAAGGGCGTTTGCTCTGCGGGCAGATATCAGCGATGAAAGCCAGGTCGGGGCGATGTTTGAGTCCATTGACCGCGAGGGCGAGCCGCTGACTGCGCTGGTGAACAATGCCGGGATTTTGTTTGAACAGAGCACGGTGGAAAGCCTAATCGCTGAGCGTATTAATCGCGTCCTGGCGACGAATGTTACCGGCTATTTTCTGTGTTGTCGGGAAGCGGTAAAGCGCATGTCGTTTAAGCACGGCGGTCAGGGCGGGGCGATTGTGAATGTCTCTTCGGCGGCGTCACGGCTTGGTGCCCCGTTCGAATATGTTGATTATGCAGCCTCAAAAGGTGCGGTGGACACGCTCACCACCGGCCTCGCGCTGGAGGTTGCGGCGCAGGGGATACGCGTGAACTGCGTGCGACCCGGTCTTATCTACACGGAAATGCATGCGTCAGGCGGTGAGCCGGGAAGGGTCGATCGCGTGAAATCCATGTTGCCTATGCAGCGCGGCGGACAGCCGGAAGAGGTCGCGCAGGCGATTACCTGGCTGCTGAGTGAAAAGGCGTCTTACGTCACGGGCAGTTTTTTGGAGCTGGCCGGCGGGAAGTAATGCGTTGCTTGCCGGATGGCGGCGTAAATGTCTGCTCTGGTCTACAGGTTCAGTTCCCGTAAACCGGATAAGCGCAGCGCCATCCGGCAAAAAATTACAGATTCTCGCCGTTGCTGGCAATCACCGCTTTATACCACTCAAAACTTTTCTTACGCGAGCGCGACATATCGCCGGTGCCGTCGTCGTGTTTGTTCACGTAGATAAAACCGTAGCGTTTGCTGTACTGGCCGGTGGTGAACGAGACGCAGTCGATGCAGCCCCACGGCGTGTAGCCCATCAGATCTACGCCGTCATACGTTACCGCTTTCATCATCTCTTCGACGTGGGCGCGCAGATAGTCGATGCGGTAGTCATCGTGGATGCTGCCGTCTTCTTCCACTTTGTCGTAAGCGCCAAATCCGTTTTCAACGATAAACAATGGCTTCTGATAACGCTCGTACAGTTCGCATAAGGCGTAACGCAGGCCGACCGGATCAATCTGCCAGCCCCAGTCGGATGCTTTGACGTGCGGGTTCGGCACGCTGCCCTCAAAACCGGAAATGGCATCGCCGCTACCGCCTTCCGCTTTTACCGCGTTGGTCATGTAGTAACTAAACCCGAGATAGTCGCAGGTACCTTCACGCAGGATTTGTTCATCGCCAGCTTCCATTCGAATATTGAATTCGCGGCGCTCCCACTCGTTCAGTACATAAGATGGATAGTAGCCGCGCAGTTGAACGTCGGTGAATACATAGCGTTCACGCATCGATTCCTGCGCGAACATCACATCTTCAGGCTTACAGGAGTACGGGTATAGCGGGACCATTGCCAGCATGCAGCCGACTTTCATTTCAGGGTTGATGCGACGTGCGGCTTTCACCGCCAGAGCGCTGGCCACGAACTGGTGGTGCAGCACCTGGTACATAGTCTCTTCCGGGTTTTCATGCTCGGTATACACCACGCCGGAGCAGCAATAGCCAAACAGCGGTGCACGCCAGTTACGCTGGTTGTTGATCTCGTTGAAGGTCATCCAGTATTTGACCTTGTGCTTGTAGCGCTCAAAGACCACTTCAGCAAAACGGACAAAGAAATCGACGACTTTACGATTGGTCCAGCTACCGTACTGTTGAACCAGGTGTAGCGGCATTTCGAAGTGGGAAAGGGTGATGACCGGTTCGATATTGTACTTTAGCAGTTCATCAAACATGTCGTCGTAGAATTTTAGCCCTTCTTCGTTTGGCTGGGTTTCGTCCCCTTTGGGGAAGATACGGGTCCAGGCAATTGACGTACGGAAGCATTTGAAGCCCATCTCGGCAAACAGCTTAATGTCTTCTTTGTAATGACCGTAAAAATCGACGGCTTCGTGGTTGGGGTAGTACTTACCTGGCACGACGTCCTGAGTGATTTCTCGCGGAACGCCGTGTGCCCCCCCGGTCAGTACGTCGCAAATGCTGGGCCCTTTGCCACCTTTATTCCAGCCGCCTTCAACCTGATGCGCCGCAACCGCGCCGCCCCATAAAAAATCGTTTGGTAAGGTAAGTTTTTTCATCTGCGCTCAGTCTCAAATTAATACAATCTGATTTTGAGTCTAACAAAGGAAAGATAAATGTCACGATATAACAAAATAGCGTTAATGTGATTTGTTACATCAAAAAAACATATTGTTTTTTTACGCTATTCTTTTCGCCAGCTTGCGACCGAGTGATTCCAGAATATAAATAACGGGGATCTGCGTGGTTATATCGTATACCCCGGCAATGCGTGTCTGTGGAACGTGCCAGGAGAGATTAAAGTCGGCAAGTTTCGCGAGGCGCGAATGTTCATGGCTGGTGACCGACAGAACCTTACAGTTATGCAGGCTGAACTGGCTGGCAAAGCGTAGGATCTCTTCGGTTTCTCCAGAAACGGAAAGCACGATCGCCAGCGCGTTTCTGGCCATATCATTAGTTACCGGGAAATAAGGGTCATCGATGTGGTTACTAAATTTTCCGACGTTTGAGAAAAAACGAGCGCCATATTTTGCCAGAGCTCCGGATGTTCCCGCCCCGACGAATATAATACGCTCGGAAGATAATATAATATCAACAGCCTGATCGAGTAAATTGTCGAACTCGTCGTTATTGACGCCTTTAAAGAAGCTGATAATTTCGCTGGCACCGAAATTAGCCTGTTGCGGTTCATTCTGCTCTAAATATAATTTGAAGCGTACGCGAAATTCTGAGTAACCTTCACACTTAAGCTTGCGGCAAAAGCGCAGTACGGTGGTGGTGGAAACGCCCACGGCATCAGCCAGTTCGCGAATGGTCATGTACATGACTTTGTCACGGTTTTTGATGACATAGTTGTAGACCAGCATCTCAAGATTGTTGAGACTGGCGATGGCAGCGTGGGAGAACATACTCACAATGGCAAAACTCACTCATCAGACTTCATCTACAGGGAATAATAACATGCAGCCAAATGACATCACTTTTTTTCAGCGTTTCCAGGATGACATTCTGGCCGGACGCAAAACCATTACGATTCGTGACGAGTCCGAATCACACTTCAAAGCCGGTGACATTCTACGGGTTGGGCGCTTCGAGGATGAGGGGTACTTCTGCACGATTGAGGTTGTTGACACCTCAACCGTCACGCTGGATACGCTGACAGAGAAACATGCTCACCAGGAAAACATGACGCTAGAAGAACTTAAACACGTGATTGCCGAGATTTACCCGGATCAAACACAATTTTATGTGATTGATTTTAAATGCCTTTGATTCTAAAGGTACGCATGTTAGCTGAATATTAAAATATAACATCATGATTTTTATGGATTGTTATTTAGTTGGCAAATATTTTAGCTAACAGGTGTTCACTGGAACCATTCTCAGTTACGCTAGAGGAGCAATCACCATAGTGTTCGTTTCTCGGGAGTAAAATATGGTTCAGAAGCCATTAATTGCGCAGGGATATTCGCTGGCAGAGGAAATAGCCAATAGCATCAGTCACGGTATCGGGCTGGTGTTTGGGATTGTCGGACTGGTATTGTTGCTGGTTCAGGCAGTGGATACCAACGCCAGCGCCATGGCGATAACCAGCTATAGCCTGTATGGCGGCAGCATGATCCTGCTGTTCCTCGCCTCAACTTTATATCACGCGATCCCCCATCAAAGAGCGAAAGTCTGGCTGAAAAAGTTCGACCACTGCGCGATTTATCTGCTGATTGCCGGGACCTACACGCCATTTCTGCTGGTGGGGCTGGATTCGCCGCTGGCACGTGGACTGATGATTGTTATCTGGAGCCTGGCGCTGCTCGGTATTTTATTCAAACTGACCATTGCGCACCGGTTTAAGGTTCTGTCGCTGGTAACCTACCTGGCGATGGGCTGGCTATCGCTGATTGTGGTGTATCAACTGGCGGTTAAGCTGGCGGTGGGTGGTGTGACGTTGCTGGCAGTTGGTGGTGTGGTGTATTCGCTGGGCGTTATTTTCTACGTCTGTAAGCGCATTCCATACAACCACGCGATCTGGCACGGCTTTGTGCTGGGTGGCAGCGTTTGCCATTTCCTGGCGATCTACCTGTACGTGGGGCAGGCGTAATTATCATTACCCAGCGGTGCTGTGCTTACCGGGTCTTTAAAACGCGCGACCCGGTAAGATAAAGTCACCACCCGGCGATTTACTCTTCCAGCGAATACGGCAGCGGTACGATATGCAGCGTTTTCGCGTCGTCACGAACGCGGAACACGCTGTCGGCTTCCATGTCGTTATTCATCACAACCTGCACCAGTACCTGTCCATCCGCCAGTTGCACCGCGGCGAGTACGGTGCCGGTACGACGCCAGTTCTCGCCCATTTTCAGCTCCAGGTCTTCACCTGCTTCCGGTACACGACTGGCCGCACCTGCCAGCGTCCACATGGCACGTTTGTTAGCTCCGCGGAATTTTGCGCGAGCAACCATTTCCTGACCGGTATAGCAGCCTTTTTTAAAGCTGATCCCGCCCAGAGCCTGCAGATTGGTGGCTTGCGGAATAAACTGTGCGCTGTTGGCAGTATCAATCACCGGAATACCTGCTTCGATATCCAGCGCCAGCCACTGTTGGCTGTTATTTAACTCCGCTTCACCGCGCAGCTTCTCTACCAGGGTTTCCGCCGTTGCAATATCAACGATCAGCAGGAAACGCTCAGCGGGATGTTCGAACCACAATATGGTGGAAGAACCTTCAGTAATGACCTGCTTATCGCTGTTTGGTAATTCGCTAAAGAGATTGGCCAGCGCAGCACGCGCCTGGAATCCCGCGACGCCCAGCAGTACGCGCTCGTCGTCCGGGGCAATCGCCACTTTCGAGAAGACCGCATATTTTTTCAGTTCGGTGAGCTGCGCATCGCGCAGATTACGGCGCTCAAGCCATGCAAAACCGTCACCCTGGCGGAACAGACGCAGGTTGCTCCACATTTTACCTTTGGCGTCACAATGTGCTGCCAACACGTGCTGATGCTCAGTCATCTGGCTGACATCCGCTGTGACCTGACCCTGAATATACTTCTCACTGTCGACACCGGTGATGGTGGCGAGCGCCCATTCATCGAGCGTCATTAGCGTCAGAGGCAAGCGCGTTGACGCGAAAGGCTGGCGAGGAGGAAAAGATATAAAAGCCATAATTAATGTCCTGATTTGCTTAACGCAGTGATAATGACTAATGGTAAAAGAGCTATGGCCCATTGCAAGCGGTTTAAACAGGCTATTTGTGCCATATATTAAGCTTTGCGAGGAGACATCCAAAAATGCTGAATCCTTTGACTTAATGTGGTTTTATTTAGCGAGCACGCTTCCGTTTGCTGATATTCCCGTAAATATGAGGGAAAAACACGTTACAATAGCGGGATACTTCGTTTTCGCGAGACAGGAAGAAGAACATGGATATTAACAACAAAGCACGTATTCATTGGGCATGCCGTCGCGGTATGCGTGAGCTGGACATCTCGATCATGCCGTTTTTCGAACATGAATATGACAGCTTAAGTGATGAAGAAAAACGTATCTTTATCCGTCTGCTAGAATGTGATGATCCAGACTTATTTAACTGGTTGATGAATCATGGGAAACCGGCTGATGCTCAGCTAGAGCAGATGGTGCGACTTATCCAGACACGGAATCGGGAACGTGGTCCAGTGGCAATCTGATTTACGCGTTTCATGGCGCGCGCAATGGCTTTCGCTGCTCATTCATGGGCTGGTCGCGGTATTTATTTTATTGATGCCCTGGCCATTGAGCTACACCCCATTATGGCTGGTTCTGCTCTCTCTGGTGGTGTTCGATAGCGTTCGTAGCCAGCGCCGAATCAATGCCTGTCAGGGCGAGATTCGGCTGTTGATGGACGGTCGTCTGCGCTGGCAAGGGCAAGAGTGGACTATTGCTAGCGCACCCTGGATGGTCAAAACAGGCATGATGCTGCGTTTACGTTCCGATGCCGGAAAACGTCAGCATTTGTGGCTGGCGGCAGACAGTATGGATGACGCGGAGTGGCGGGATTTGCGGCGGTTAATACTGCAACAGGCGAAGCAGGGATAATGCTGATGAATGCCTGATGGCGTGCAGCGTTAAGGTCTACGGTTCGGTGCGGCATGTAGGCCGGATATGGCGTTTACGCCTACATCCGGCAAAATGGTTATCAGGACCAGTGTTCGGCCATTTCACCAAGGATTTGCTCGCACCAGGCCTGAATGCGTTCATCGCTGAGATCGTACTGGTTTGTTTCATCCAGCGCCAGGCCAACAAACAGCTGTCCATCGGCAATGACGGGCTTATCGCTGGTAAATTCATACCCTTCGGTTGGCCAGTAACCAACAAATTTTACGCCTTTGGTGACCAGTTTATCGTGCAGCATACCCAGCGCATCCAGGAACCATTCACCGTATCCCAACTGATCGCCCATACCGTAAAGCGCAACAATTTTGCCTTCCAGGTTGAGGTCGTCCAGTTGCTCCCAGACCGCTTCCCAGTCCTCTTGGATTTCACCGAAATCCCAGGTTGGGATGCCTAAAATGAGCACGTCATACTGCTCCATTAAGGTCGGGGAATCATCTTTGAGGTTGTGCAGTGTCACCAGTTCGGGACCCAGGATATCGCGGATTTTTTCTGCTGCCATTTCGGTATAGCAGGTGCTGGAACCGTAAAAAAGACCCATGTTCATGACGTAAACATCTCAATTCTGCTGTAGCGTTGCGGGTAGTGTAACAGAATCGCCGCATTCTCGGCACAATGAGGCATAATGCATCAAAAATGAGAGTGAAATAAGGGGCGCGAGTGGAACAGGATCTGGCGCGCATCGAGCAGTTTCTTGATGCCCTGTGGCTGGAACGAAATCTGGCGGAAAACACGCTAAGTGCGTATCGTCGCGATCTGACCATGCTTGTTGAATGGCTACATCACCGCGGCGCCTCGCTTGCGACCGCGCAGAGTGATGACCTGCAAGCATTGCTGGCTGAGCGGATGGATGGGGGATATAAAGCCACCAGTTCCGCACGCTTGCTCAGTGCAATGCGGCGTTTTTTTCAGCATCTGTACCGTGAAAAATATCGCGAAGATGACCCCAGCGCCTCGCTTGCATCACCTAAACTTCCGCAGCGTCTGCCCAAAGATCTCAGCGAAGCACAGGTCGAACGACTTCTGCAGGCACCGCTGATAGAACAACCGCTGGAACTTCGCGACAAAGCCATGCTGGAAGTATTGTATGCCACAGGCCTGCGCGTGTCTGAACTGGTGGGGCTGACGATGAGTGACGTCAGCCTGCGTCAGGGCGTGGTTCGGGTGATCGGTAAAGGTAATAAAGAGCGCCTTGTCCCGTTAGGTGAGGAGGCGGTGTACTGGCTGGAAACGTACCTGGAGCATGGGCGGCCGTGGTTGCTCAACGGTGTATCAATAGATGTGCTGTTTCCCAGCCAGCGGGCGCAACAGATGACTCGTCAAACCTTCTGGCATCGTATCAAACACTATGCTGTGTTGGCTGGAATCGACAGCGAAAAGCTGTCCCCGCACGTCCTGCGGCATGCGTTTGCCACGCATCTGCTCAACCATGGCGCTGACCTGCGCGTGGTGCAGATGCTACTGGGGCATAGCGACCTCTCGACAACGCAGATTTATACTCATGTCGCAACGGAGCGCTTGCGGCAACTACATCAACAGCATCACCCGCGAGCGTGAGTGCTGACAGGAAAGGATAGGTTATGAAAAAACGTTTTATGATGTTCACCCTGCTGGCGACGGCGTTTTCCGGCATGGTACATGCAGACGATGCGGCGATTCGCCAGTCATTAGCGAAGCTGGGTGTTCAGAGTACCGAGATTCAGTCTGCTCCGGTTGCGGGCATGAAAACTGTACTGACCAATAGCGGCGTGTTGTACGTTACCGAAGACGGTAAACATATTATTCAGGGACCGATGTATGACGTGAGCGGTGCAAGCCCGGTAAACGTCACCAACCAACTGCTGATGAAGCATTTGAACGCGCTGGAAAACGAGATGATCGTCTACAAAGCGCCGCAGGAAAAACACGTCATTACCGTTTTCACCGACATCACCTGTGGCTACTGCCACAAGCTGCATGAAGAGATGAAAGACTACAATGCGTTAGGGATTACCGTACGCTATCTGGCCTTCCCTCGTCAGGGACTGGAAAGCCAGGCCGAGCAGGATATGAAATCTATCTGGTGTGCGAAGGACAAAAACAAAGCCTTTGACGACGCCATGGCTGGCAAAGATGTGAAGCCTGCGACCTGTAATGTGGACATCGCTAACCACTACGCGCTGGGCGTACAGTTTGGCGTCAGCGGTACGCCGGCGATTGTGCTGAGCAATGGCTATGTAGTGCCTGGCTATCAGGGCCCGAAAGAGATGAAAGAATTCCTCGACGCACATGCAAAACAAACCAGCGGTAAATAATTCGCGTGAAACAACAGATACAACTTCGTCGGCGTGAAGCCGACGAGACCGCCGAGCTACCTGCCGACTTGCCGCCATTGCTGCGCCGTTTATACGCCAGCCGCGGCGTGCGCAGCGCGCAGGAGCTTGAGCGTAGTGTGAAAGGCATGCTGCCGTGGCAGCATTTGAACGGTGTCGAAAAAGCGGTTGAAATCCTCTATAACGCTTTTCGCGAAGGAACCCGAATCATCGTGGTCGGCGATTTTGACGCCGATGGCGCGACCAGCACCGCGCTCAGCATTCTGGCGATGCGCGCGTTGGGCTGCAGTAACGTGGACTACCTGGTGCCTAATCGTTTTGAAGACGGTTATGGCTTAAGCCCGGAAGTCGTTGATCAGGCCCATGCCCGTGGCGCTCAACTGATTGTCACCGTCGACAACGGCATCTCGTCCCACGCGGGTGTTGAACATGCCAGAACGCTGGGGATCCCGGTCGTTGTGACCGATCACCATCTGCCAGGGGACACGCTGCCGGGCGCTGAAGCGATCATCAATCCTAACCTGCACGATTGTGAATTCCCGTCTAAATCGCTGGCTGGCGTTGGCGTGGCCTTCTATCTGATGCTGGCGCTGCGCACCTTCCTGCGTGACAAAGGCTGGTTTGATGAACGAGGAATTGCGCCGCCGAACCTGGCGGATTTGCTCGATCTGGTTGCGCTTGGCACGGTGGCCGACGTGGTCCCGCTGGATGCCAATAACCGCATTCTGACGTGGCAAGGCTTAAGCCGTATTCGTGCCGGAAAGTGCCGCCCTGGTATAAAAGCGCTGCTGGAGATTTCCAATCGCGACCCACTCAAATTGGCTGCCAGTGATTTAGGTTTTGCCCTCGGGCCACGGCTGAATGCAGCGGGGCGTCTGGACGATATGTCCGTTGGCGTGGCGCTGTTGCTGTGCGACAACATTGGTGAAGCACGCGTGCTGGCCAATGAACTGGACGCACTCAACCAGACGCGTAAAGAGATCGAGCAGGGGATGCAGGCGGAAGCGCTGACTCTGTGTGAAAAGCTGGAGCGCAGTAGCGATACGCTACCGGGCGGTCTGGCGATGTATCATCCCGAGTGGCATCAAGGAGTGGTGGGGATTCTGGCATCGCGTATTAAAGAGCGCTTTCACCGTCCGGTAATTGCGTTTGCCCCGGCCGGTGACGGTACGCTGAAAGGCTCCGGGCGCTCGATTCAGGGGTTGCACATGCGCGATGCGCTGGAGCGCCTGGACACTCTTCATCCAGGTATGATCCTCAAGTTTGGCGGTCACGCTATGGCGGCGGGTTTGTCGCTGGAAGAGGCGCAGTTTGAGCGTTTCCAGCAGCGTTTCGGCGAACTGGTAACCGAGTGGCTGGACCCCGCCTTGCTGCAGGGCGAAGTGGTGTCAGACGGTGCTCTGAGCGCGGCGGAGATGACCATGGAGGTCGCGCAAATGCTGCGTGATGCCGGACCGTGGGGACAAATGTTCCCGGAACCGCTGTTTGACGGGCATTTCCGTCTGCTCCAGCAGCGTCTGGTCGGTGAGCGTCATCTGAAGGTGATGGTGGAGCCCGTCGGTGGTGGACCGTTGCTGGACGGTATTGCGTTTAACGTTGATACCACCTGCTGGCCGGATAACGGTGTTCGCGAAGTTCAGCTTGCCTACAAACTGGATATTAATGAGTTTCGCGGCAACCGCAGCCTGCAGATTATAATCGATAATATCTGGCCACTTTAGCGTCACTTTACACAAAATCATTCAAGCTGCATCGAGGCGGCAAGTGGATGAGTCTCCATGAGCGTATGAGTAGTACGTGACTGGGGAGAAATCGCGCAGCCAACAAAGAGGCAGCTTGAAGGATGATGTGTATATTCGCTATAAAAAAGGGTGTGGATTAGTTACAATCCCGCTCTTATAACCGCATTTTGACTAGTCCAATAAAAGAAATCAGACAATGTTTGAAATTAATCCGGTAAATAACCGCATTCAGGACCTCACGGAGCGCTCTAACGTTCTTAGGGGGTATCTTTGACTATGATGCCAAGAAAGAGCGTCTGGAAGAAGTAAACGCCGAGCTGGAACAGCCGGACGTATGGAACGAACCCGAACGCGCGCAGGCGCTGGGTAAAGAGCGTTCCTCCCTTGAGGCCATCGTTGATACGCTTGATCAGATGAGCCAGGGCCTGGAAGATGTCTCCGGCCTGCTGGAACTGGCTGTAGAAGCCGACGACGAAGAAACCTTTAACGAAGCCGTAGCAGAACTTGATACGCTGGAAGATAAGCTGGCCCAGCTGGAATTCCGTCGTATGTTCTCCGGTGAATATGATAGCGCAGATTGCTATCTCGATATTCAGGCTGGCTCAGGCGGTACGGAAGCCCAGGACTGGGCAAGCATGCTGATGCGTATGTACCTGCGTTGGGCTGAAGCGCGCGGCTTTAAGACTGAAATTATTGAAGAATCTGAAGGTGAAGTGGCGGGTATTAAATCCGTGACCATCAGAATTGCTGGCGAATATGCTTACGGTTGGTTGCGTACCGAAACCGGTGTACATCGCCTGGTGCGTAAAAGCCCATTCGACTCCGGCGGTCGTCGCCATACGTCGTTCAGCTCTGCGTTTGTCTACCCGGAAGTTGACGATGATATTGATATCGATATCAACCCGGCGGACCTGCGTATTGACGTTTACCGCGCTTCTGGTGCGGGCGGTCAGCACGTTAACCGTACCGAATCTGCGGTGCGTATCACCCACATCCCGACCGGGATTGTGACGCAGTGTCAGAACGACCGTTCCCAGCACAAGAACAAAGACCAGGCCATGAAGCAGATGAAAGCGAAGCTTTATGAACTGGAAATGCAGAAGAAGAATGCCGAGAAACAGGCGATGGAAGATACTAAATCAGATATCGGCTGGGGTAGCCAGATTCGTTCTTATGTCCTTGATGACTCCCGCATCAAAGATCTGCGTACCGGGGTTGAAACCCGCAACACGCAGGCGGTGCTGGATGGCAGCCTGGATCAATTTATCGAAGCAAGTTTGAAAGCAGGGTTATGAGGAACCAACATGTCTGAACAACACGTACAGGGCGCTGACGCGGTAGCCGACCTTAACAATGAACTGAAAACGCGCCGTGAGAAGCTGGCGAGCCTGCGCGAGCAGGGGATCCCCTTCCCGAACGATTTCCGTCGCGATCATACCTCAGACCAACTGCATGCTGACTTCGACGCGAAAGAAAACGAAGAGCTGGAAGCGCTGAACATTGAGGTTTCCGTTGCTGGCCGTATGATGACTCGCCGTATTATGGGTAAAGCATCATTCGTTACGCTGCAGGATGTTGGCGGCCGTATCCAGCTGTACGTTGCTCGCGACGATCTGCCGGAAGGCGTCTACAACGAGCAGTTCAAAAAATGGGATCTGGGCGATATCCTCGGCGCGAAAGGTAAGTTGTTCAAGACCAAGACCGGTGAGCTGTCTATCCACTGCACCGAGCTGCGTCTGCTGACGAAAGCGTTGCGCCCATTGCCGGATAAATTCCACGGTCTGCAGGATCAGGAAGCGCGCTATCGTCAACGCTACCTGGACCTCATCTCTAACGATGAATCCCGCAATACCTTTAAAGTGCGTTCACAGATTATGGCTGGTATCCGCCAGTTCATGGTTGGTCGTGGCTTTATGGAAGTAGAAACCCCGATGATGCAGGTGATCCCTGGCGGGGCGGCAGCGCGTCCGTTTATCACCCATCATAACGCGCTGGATCTGGACATGTACCTGCGTATCGCGCCGGAACTGTACCTCAAGCGCCTGGTGGTTGGCGGCTTCGAACGCGTATTCGAAATTAACCGTAACTTCCGTAACGAAGGCATCTCTGTTCGCCATAATCCAGAGTTCACCATGATGGAACTCTACATGGCTTATGCGGACTACAAAGATCTGATCGAACTGACCGAATCGCTGTTCCGTACGCTGGCGCAGAACGTTCTGGGAACGACTGAAGTGCCTTACGGCGAAGAAGTCTTTGACTTTGGTAAGCCGTTCGAAAAACTGACGATGCGCGAAGCGATTCAGAAATACCGTCCGGAAACCAACATGGCCGATCTGGATAACTTCGATTCTGCAAAAGCGATTGCGGAATCTATCGGCATCAAAGTTGAGAAGAGCTGGGGTCTGGGTCGTATCGTGACCGAGATCTTTGAAGAAGTTGCAGAAGCGCACCTGATTCAACCGACCTTCATTACCGAGTACCCGGCAGAAGTTTCTCCGCTGGCGCGTCGTAATGATGAAAATCCGGAAATCACCGATCGCTTCGAATTCTTCATTGGCGGACGTGAAATCGGTAACGGCTTCAGCGAGCTGAACGATGCAGAAGATCAGGCGCAGCGTTTCCAGGATCAGGTTAACGCCAAAGATGCAGGTGACGACGAAGCGATGTTCTACGACGAAGACTATGTTACCGCTCTGGAACATGGTCTGCCGCCGACTGCGGGCCTGGGCATTGGTATCGACCGTATGGTTATGCTGTTCACAAACAGCCATACTATCCGCGACGTAATCCTGTTCCCGGCAATGCGCCCGGTTAAGTAAGATGTGAAATGCCGGATGGCGGCTGATGCCTTATCAGGCCTACAATGCGTTATGTAGGCCTGATGGGCGTAGCCCCGTCAGGCAATCAATTCCCGTTGGCAAACTTGCGCAGTAACTCTCGTGCCTTAACATCTGAAACCTGCATTACCATCCACGGGCTAAAAGCCCACGGCGTCGCGTCAATCCCGCTTAAAACATCCTCAAGATTGCTCCACTGGGAATCCATCACTTCATCTGGGTTTAGCTGTAGCTCACTGACGATATGTGCGGCATAAACCGGGCATACTTCGTTTTCCACTATTCCACTCGGATCCGTGGCGCAATAACGAAAATCAGCATACACGGGGCTGAGCGAGTCGATGTCTGCACCCAGCTCGAAGCTAGCCCGACGGATAATAGCGGCTTCGGTGGTTTCACCCAACTGCGGGTGACCGCAGACAGAGTTGGTCCAGACGCCTGGCCAGGCTTTTTTGTGCAGCGAACGGCGGGTGACCAGCAGTTGACCCTGCTCGTTAAATATCCAGCATGAGAAAGCAGAGTGCAGGGGGGTTGTGGCGGTATGCGCCGCATACTTTTCCAGTGTTCCACAGGGCTGGCCCTGCTCATTCAATAAAATGACATGTTCCTGTCGCATAGCGTCCACCATCAATCTTAAGCATTCACATTATATGCTGTATTAAGTCAGAATGATTAACAGAGGGTGTGAAATGCCAGAGTCGACGCTTCGTTGCGCGATATGATTTGGCATCCGGTTTCTGGCTGCTATGATAAAGCGTCTGAAAATGTTGCGAGGTATTGTTTTGAGTGCAGGACGCCTGAAGAAAAATGGCCTGAGTATCGCGATGCTGCTGTGTGTCGGTCTGCTGTTAGCTGGCTGTTCCGGGAGCAAGTCGTCTGATACAGGAAGTTATTCCGGCTCCGTGTATACCGTGAAGCGGGGAGATACGCTATACCGTATTTCGCGCGCCACCGGGACCAGCGTAAAAGAGCTTGCACGCCTGAATAATATTTCACCGCCCTATACCATTGAAGTGGGGCAAAAGCTGAAGGTCAGCGGCGGCGCGAAAACCAGTTCAGGCTCTGGCAAAACAACGACGAAATCCTCAACCAAAACGGCGGCGGTCAGACCATCTTCGTCCGTACCGCAATCCTCCTGGCCACCGGTCGGACAGCGTTGCTGGCAGTGGCCTGCCAGCGGTAAAGTGATTCTGCCTTATTCAACCGCGGACGGCGGCAATAAAGGCATTGATATCTCAGCTGCGCGCGGTACGCCGATTTATGCCGCCGGAGCCGGGAAGGTGGTTTATGTCGGTAATCAGCTACGGGGCTACGGTAATCTCATTATGATTAAGCACAGTGAGGACTACATCACTGCGTATGCGCATAATGACACGATGTTGGTGAACAACGGTCAAAACGTGAAAGCCGGGCAGAAGATCGCGACGATGGGCAGCTCGGATGCGACCACGGTGCGGCTGCATTTCCAGATCCGCTATCGGGCGACGGCTATCGATCCGCTGCGTTATTTGCCACCAAAGGGCAGTAAGCCAAAATGCTGACGGTGAATTAATCGCCAGTCAGTCAGTTAGTCCCTTGCCAAGAAGAGCGTAAGGTTTATAATCCCTTACGCACTCCAATGCGGGCGTAGTTCAATGGTAGAACGAGAGCTTCCCAAGCTCTATACGAGGGTTCGATTCCCTTCGCCCGCTCCACGACTTACTTCTCACTGACTCTCCTGATTCAATTATCCTTCGTAATCTCAATGTGTTTCTTTGTTTAACGGTCAGACAGACTCAATGCACGACTATGCAGGCTAAAGCGATTGTGGGAGACGATAGCCCCCCTGGCGGGAGATACCTCATATGAAACTAACTATCCACAGGGGCCAAAGAGAAATCTTTGACGTTCTCGGATAGTAGAGCCTTGTATATGCTGGTTAATCCTTACAATTCGCGATACTGGTGTCTTAAATATCGCATTTCCCCCGTGGTACAAAAAATCAACTATCAATCAATTGAATTTATTTAAGAAATTTTAAGGAGTATGTTTGATTGTCTGTCTGAAAATATATCAACGTTAATACAGGTCACGTAGTTAATTGTTAGATTATAATTCCAAAGTTATCTTTATTTAACACGATATAAGATTGGTCATTCTTCATAAATAAGTAATGTAGCCTTTTTGTAGGTCAATTTTATCTAATCGGCAGTAACAGGTTTTAAATGGTTTAGACTTGGTATGATTTTACCTGGATAAACATGGTGACATCTATTTTGTTAAAAACATCTTCAGGAGTTTAATTACTGCTGATAATTTCTTAAGGTGACTAGTTTTGTTCTCATTATCCGGTCACGAAATTATGTAGATACACAAAAATATACGAGTCAGTTTAGTACTTTGTACCATTTTGAATGCTTGCTATGCCGGGGGGCTCGTTAGCCTTGTGTATATTATGTCATTGTTGTTGAAAAATATAGCAAATATAGTTAGATAGACTTCAGTTGTACTGATTAAAATCTCACACGGTATAGCTAAGAATTTAAAGGTAGAGACATGGGTGACAATTCAGTCAGGCTACCTTTAACCCCAGTATGTATGCTGGTAATTTGTAAGAAAATGTTTCCTTGTGTTTTGAGAATTTTCTCATTTTGAATAAAAGATGAAAGTGCGGTTTCACAGGTAGTGCTAATAATACAACCAATAATCGTATTAAAATGCCGATATCCATTAGTAATTCAAATCTAAGAATGAGTGATTGATAGCTTTTAGCTATGAATGGCGAGGGGTTGATATCACATCCTTGTTGTGTAAAAGTTCATCTCATGTATTTAGCAATATTAATAAAATCAATTACTCGATTGTTAGGTATTTTTTAGAGGGTCGGTGTGCTTAAAAGTAGACACTTACCTTTCCATGGATGAAATAGAGTTTTTTGAGGTTATGGAGGCTTCATGAAGTATCAACATTTCTGGCCACCTAATGATATTTACTTTGGGGGTGGTGCCGCTAGTGTTATTGATGAAATGTCACTGATTACAAACGAAAGAAATTATTTATTCGTGAATCTTAATCAATATAGCTTACGTAGCACCTTGGTTTTTTTCTCACGGAATAAAAATATCAATAAAATCATAATCATCATTTCCAGCTCACGGTTGATGCCTTTGGCTCTTTTTTGGTTGGATAATATCAAAAATGTTATTGCTGTTTTCGATACCTCAACATCTGTGTCGGAGATGATTAAGAAAATAAGCCTATATCGACGAAATGGTGACAAGATAACGGCAGGGCGAAGGGAATGTAACTTTAAGATTAGCAACAAAGATATCATGAAGATGAAGTACTTCTTAACCGAAAGCGGTATGGAGGAGCTTCAGGATAGATTTATGAACTCGCCGTCAACATTGTATCGTTGGAGAAAAGAAATCGCTCTTAAATTCGGCGTGCGAGACCCTCGATATCTTCTATTGCCAGAATAAAAAACTATGCGTTTTCTCATTAAGAATTACAATTAAAGATCCGATCTTTAATTGTTGTTTTAGAATGGATACTGCATACGACCTCCATTTAACTAAAATTAGGAAATATAAAATTTCTAGCCTTGCTTAGACTAGAAACTGTCGTGATTTCGATAAGAATAGATACGCTGGCTAAGAACGTCAGGGGCGGTAGCGTTCCAGAAAACATCTGGGATTTATTTAAAGTTAATAATTATTAAATAAGGGACTTATCAGTAATGATCAGCAAAGATGATGTAAAAATTGCCATTATTGGACTCGGGTATGTTGGCTTACCATTGGCTGCTGAATTTGGGAAAATTCGTCAGGTGGTTGGTTTTGATGTTAATCATAAACGTATACTCGAGCTAAAAGAAGGGATCGATGTCAATCTCGAAACCACAGAAGAAGAGCTACGTGATGCTCGCCATCTGACGTTTACCTCATCAATTGATGAAATCAGAGAATGCAATTTTTACATCATTACCGTCCCGACGCCGATCAACGATTATAAGCAACCAGATCTCACCCCTTTGATTATGGCAAGTGAAACTGTTGGCAAAGTACTGAGGCCGGGGGATATCGTGGTGTATGAATCTACGGTATATCCAGGGTGTACTGAAGAAGAATGCGTGCCGATCCTTGAGCGTATGTCAGCGATGACATTTAACAAAGACTTCTTTGTCGGATATAGCCCAGAGCGCATCAATCCCGGCGATAAAAAATATCGTCTGACAACTATCAAGAAAATTACCTCAGGTTCAACTGCAGAAACGGCCTGTCTGGTTGATGAGATCTATCGACAGATCATCACGGCAGGAACGTACAAAACGGAAAGCATTAAGATCGCGGAAGCGGCAAAGGTGATTGAAAATACCCAACGCGATCTCAATATCGCGCTGGTAAATGAATTGGCGATTATCTTTAACCGATTAGAGATTGACACTGAAGCCGTGCTGCGAGCAGCGGGAAGTAAATGGAACTTCCTGCCATTCCGTCCGGGACTGGTTGGTGGTCACTGCATTGGCGTCGATCCCTATTATCTCACTCATAAATCTCAGGGCATCGGTTACTATCCGGAAATTATCCTCGCGGGTCGTCGACTGAACGATAATATGGGTAACTATGTTTCGGGACAGTTGATCAAAGCCATGATCAAAAAAGGAATTAATGTTGAGGGTTCTAACGTTCTGATTCTGGGGTTCACCTTTAAAGAAAACTGCCCGGATATCAGGAATACCCGCATTATCGATGTTGTAAAAGAGTTGGGTAATTACAGCTGTAATGTTGATATTTTTGACCCTTGGGTGGATGCTGAGGAAGTCGAAGAGGAATATGGGATTATACCTGTATCGGAAATCAAGGCGGCTTCTTATGATGCCATTATTGTTGCCGTTGGCCATGAGCAGTTTAAGAAGATGGGGAGTACTGATATTCGTGGCTTTGGAAAAGATAAACATGTGCTTTATGATTTGAAGTATATCCTTTCGCCTGAGCAGTCAGATGTGAGGTTATAATCATGACAGCCTATGATGAATTAAAAATACAACTCGTTCTTGAACCAAAACGTTGGCTTATTACTGGCGTAGCAGGTTTTATCGGCTCCGGATTATTAGAAGAACTACTCTATTTAAATCAAACAGTAATTGGGTTGGATAACTTTTCAACTGGCTATCAACATAATTTAGAGGATGTGCGTGCCGCTGTCAGTGAAGAACAATGGTCGCGGTTTACCTTTGTTCATGGGGATATCCGATCGTTTGCCGATTGTCAGGCTGTTTGTGAGAATGTCGATTACGTTTTACATCAGGCCGCTCTGGGAAGCGTACCACGTTCCTTGCAGGATCCTATCACGACAAATAGCGCTAACATTGATGGTTTTTTAAATATGTTGACGGCGGCGAGAGATGCACATGTATCTGGTTTCACCTATGCCGCAAGCAGTAGTACTTATGGTGACCATCCCGATTTACCTAAAATTGAGGACCGGATCGGCCGGCCATTAAGCCCGTATGCGGTTACAAAATACGTCAATGAATTGTACGCCGAGGTGTTTGCTCGCAGCTATGATTTTAACACTATTGGCCTGCGCTACTTTAATGTATTTGGCCGCCGCCAAAACCCTAACGGAGCATACTCTGCAGTCATTCCTCGCTGGATACTATCGCTTCTTAAAGATGAACCAATTTATATCAATGGCGATGGTTCAACAAGCCGCGATTTTTGCTATATAGAAAATGTGATTCAGGCAAATTTATTATCAGCAACGACTAATGATTTAGCCTCAAAAAATAAAGTCTATAATGTGGCTGTTGGAGACAGAACTTCGCTAAATGAGCTTTATTATCTCATCCGCGATGGGTTGAATTTATGGCGGGACGAACAAATTAGTGCTGAACCAATTTATAAAGATTTTCGTGACGGTGACGTTAAGCATAGTCAGGCAGATATTACCAGAATAAAAACATTTCTTTCATATGAGCCTGAGTTTGATATCAAAGAAGGACTTAAGCAGACTCTAAAATGGTATATCGATAAACAGACTGCTTTGTATTCCTGAGTATAACTACTCACTTTCTTTTCACGTGGATGAATTTAATGAAATCGTCAGAGATGTTTACGCTTACCGCCATTGGTAGTTGCCGTATCGCGAGTCCGGTAAAAAGAGCTCAGCCTTATTTTAATTTTAAGGCTAATTTTAAGAAAATATATGGATTTACGCATACGAGCAGCGAGGCATTACAGCAGGTCCGTTTTATTTTGGGATTGATAGATATTCCTGAAAAGGTCCGGCCTTTTATTTTTAGAACTGCTGTAAATTATTCAAAAACCGACGTTCATAGTCGTTCTGATTTCTATATCGTTGAGATTTCAAGTCAGAAGAAGATTATGGCCTATGGGTTGTGCTTACAACAAAATTATATAACTCGTCATTTTTATGAGTTCTTTAGCCAAACAGAGCGAGCGCGTGTGTACTGGTCGCTGGCCACGCAAGGGAATCAACACAAACTGCTGGCCTATCTCAAAGACGATCCCTGTTTTGCCGGAATGTCGGAAGACGATCGTGCCTTATTAAGCAATATTAATGTTGAGCAGATGGATGAGCATGCTATCGAACAGGATATGATGGAAATCATTCAGCTTCTTGGTCGCGATCGCGTTATGTTTATGACCCATGTTGATGCTGTGACTCGTGCTGGAACCGTCATTCAGTCCCGCAGTCGGTTGATTAAAAATGTCGAGACCATCGCCGCCAGGATGGATATTCCCTGCGTTAACCCGACAAATTTGATGGAAAAGTGGGGGCAGAAACGAGCCCTGGAAAAAAATGGCGACGATCTTACTCATTATACCGACATGTTTGGTGATGCGATCGTTGCGGCTATTTTTAAGGGAGTGATCAACAATACTAAGCATCATCTTGATGAGAGGCGGCAAGAGAAACAGGACCAAATACGTGAGATTACATTATCGATCACTAAGCTGCTTGCCGATGGCGACATTATTGCTGCATCACAGCAACTTTTTGCCGCATTAAGAAATCAGCAGCAAGAGCCCGTTCTGATCCAACTTCGGTCCGTAATCTTCAGCCGTTTAGGTTATTATGAACAGGCTTATCAGGATATTAGTGATGTTGAGAAAATTATCGGTACGACGGACAGCACATTACGTTGTCGGCTGAGGTCTCTGCATGGATTAGCGCGTTGGCGGGAAGCCTTATCGACGGCCGAGATGATGCTTTCCAATGAAATTGAAGATGAAGAAGTCCTTACCGTTGCCGCCGGCTCAGCCGATGCTTTACAGCTGTTTGATAAGTCATATCAATACTGGAAAAGTGTACTGTTATTGAATCCTGAAACCCAAAGCGGATGGGTTAATTTCCTGAGCAGCACGCAATATTTCAATGATGGCAACGCATTCTCCGAAGCTTTCCATGCCGGCATTCAATCGCAGCGCCTAAATGATGCGTTTATGGAAACAGCGTTATCTTTGGCAATCAAATTCAGTGATGAATTGATTTTCAAGCATGCGCTTGAGCAGTTACTCCGCCATGAGTCAGAATTTGCGCTGACGGTATTGTCGACGATTCATGATACCGGTCTCGTCATCCACGCAGCTTTCTGCATCAAGAATATGAGCTATCATCAGGCGCTTAGCACCTCGTATAAAGATAAACTCCACGACGTTTTTGTGGCATGGAACAATACCGCGCTGTCGCTACATTCGGTTGATGATTTTGTCTCACTGAGTACTTCGCTGGTCTACACCTTCTCTGCATTTATGGTTTATCCCCATGCACGTATTTCTCGCTTTAATAATGAAGTTAAAACGGCATGGCGCGAGAAATTAAGAGAAATGTATGAGCGTGAGGATTATGAAAATATCCTGGTAGGGGCGAAAATTGTGTGGCCACTTCTGGAGTTCGATCCTGTTAGCACAGTATATTGTGCAAGAACGCTGGTGAATCTTGGTGCCTGGAAGGATGCGTGCACGTTGGCCCACATGACCCTGATTCGTAACTCGAACATTACCAGCCTGCAGTCGATTATGTTACGCAGCATACGTCATATTAACGACATTCCGTTCCTCATTGATTTGATTGCTAACGTCATGAGCATTTCTCCATCATTCCAGAATGCCTCGATGAACGAGCTGTTTGAGAAAGAGTGTCGCAATGTTGCAACCAGAGCCCTTAAATATGTACGCCAGAAGAAAACTGAAGGGCGTCTGGATGAAGCATTGTCTGTATTGATTAGCCTGAAACGAATTGATCCTGATGTTTCTCGCCTGATGCGTGAATATAAGCAAATTATCAGATTATTTAATGAGTCACTGAAGGATGGCGGCAGCACTATCGCGTCTTATGAACATCTGGATTATGCGAAAAAATTACTCGTTTTTGATAGCGAAAATGCCTATGCCTTGAAATATGCCGCATTAAATGCAATGCATTTACGCGACTACACCCAGGCTTTGCAGTATTGGCAGCGACTGGAGAAAGTGAATGGGCCAACGGAGCCGGTGACAAGGCAGATCTCGACCTGCATAACCGCATTACAAAAAAATATATCAGGGAAGTCGTAATGATTACGGAGGAAGAAAAGTTAGCTGCGCTAGGGAAAACGCTTTTAACATTGAAACAAGAGAGGAAGCTTGCGCAAGCTATTGCGTTAATTGACAGTGAATTACCGGCTGAGGCTTTAACTTCATTAGCGATGCTAAAAAAAGCAGAATTTCTTCATGATTTCAATGAAACGGCGCGTGCATACGCGCTCTACGAAACGCTGATTGCACAAAACAATGATGAAGCACGTTATGAGTATGCGCGGCGTTTATATAATGCGGGACTAGCCAAAGATGCGCAGCAAATTCTTAAAAAGGTTAGCACTGGCGTGCAGAAAAAATATAACAATTATTTAGGCAAAATAAATAAGATCTGCGATTTGCTTGAACGCCTTGAAGAGGAAGCGATCCCTGTGGGGACCAACACCCGTATTATTGCAATGAAGCATGCCATCTTGTTTTATCGAAATCGTCAGCCGCGGCAGCTTCCCGTCGGATCTTTTGGTCGCCTTGCGCTCTGTACAGGCTCGCTAGGTAGCGGCGGTGCAGAGCGTCAGATTTCCAGGCTGGCTATCGAGATCGCCAGAAAATATCGGCAACAGGGGAAAATTGGCGGCCTGAAAGTAGAAGAGCCGGTAGAGCTCATTATTCGCTCCCTGGCACCGGAACTCAGACAAGACTTTTTCCTGAAAGAAGTGTTGGAAGAACAGGTCGAGGTGCTTGAAATCGCGAAGATTACCGGAAACTTCTTTGACGATGCGACAATAGAATCTCCGGAGTTGCGCTTATTGCTCTCTCATCTGCCGCCGGTGTGTAACTACGGCATCAAGCATCTGGTCCCCCACTTATGCGAGCGCAAGCCGGATTATCTCTCCGTTTGGCAGGATGGCGCTTGTCTGATGATTGCGCTTGCAGCGCTGATTGCTGGCGTGCCCAGAATTCAACTGGGATTACGTGGCTTACCGCCGGTGGTGAGAAAGCGTCTGTTCAAGCCGGAATATGAGCCTCTCTACCAGGCGCTGGCGGCCGTGCCTGGCGTTGATTTTATGAGTAACAACCATTGTGTGACCCGCCATTATGCCGACTGGCTAAAGTTGGAGGCGAAGCACTTCCAGGTTGTATATAACGGCGTCTTACCGCCATCTACCGACCCCTCTTCTGAGGTGCCACATAAAATCTGGCAGCAGTTTACGCAAAAAACCCAGGATGCGGACACAACTATTGGTGGCGTTTTCCGCTTTGTAGGCGATAAGAACCCTTTTGCATGGATTGATTTTGCAGCACGCTATTTACAGCACCACCCCGCCACACGCTTTGTGCTGGTAGGCGATGGTGATTTGCGCGCTGAAGCGCAGAAACGCGCCGAACAGTTGGGGATTCTGGAGAGAATACTATTCGTTGGCGTCTCGCGTGACGTGGGGTATTGGCTGCAAAAAATGGACGTATTCATTTTGTTTTCGCGTTATGAAGGGCTACCCAATGTGCTCATTGAAGCACAAATGGTCGGGGTGCCGGTGATTTCAACCCCTGCAGGTGGATCGGCAGAATGCTTTATTGAGGGTGTTTCGGGTTTCATTCTTGATGATGCACAGACGGTCAATCTTGACCAGGCTTGCCGCTATGCAGAACAGTTGGTCAATTTATGGCGCAGCAGAACCGGTATTTGCCAACAGACGCAGTCATTTTTACAAGAACGCTTCACCGTTGAACATATGGTGGGAACGTTTGTACAAACCATTGCCTCTCAGCCTCGTTAATTAATGGGCAGCATTTTTTCAGCTATTTCATTTATAAAATAAGTTATGAAAAAAATTATTATATTATTAACGACGTTTTTTCTGCTTTCGGGATGCACTATTCCCAGGGCGGTATTTAAATCCAGCCTGATTAATCAGGACGATCCTCATTATCATCTGGTTGAAGTCACACCGACATTAAAACTGAGTGATGCCGATACTGTGCCGAAAACTATTGTCGATCCGGTCTTTGCCGAAAATAACTGGCACTGGACATCTTTGGCTAAAGGCGATGTGCTGCATATCACTATTTTATCCTCGGGCGGGGCGGGGTATTTATCCAATAACGCGAGCGGCGACCGGGCGGATTTTGAAAATATTCTTGTGACTGACGGTAATATCGTTCAGGTGCCTTATGCCGGGATCATTCCGGTTACCGGGCTGGATGTGACACAACTGGCTGAAGAGATCAGAAAGCGACTTTCGCGCGTTGTCCTGAATCCTCAGGTGCTGGTGACGCTTACCGCCCGCACCGGAGCCATGGTGACGGTCGAGGGCAGCGGGAAAACGGGTCGCTACCCTCTCGAACAGAGTATGAATCGTCTTAGTCATTTTTTGGCAACGGCGGCGGCAGTAGAAAATACCAGCGCAGAGATGATGGAAGTTCACGTGACGCGCCAGCAGCATTATTTCAATGCGCGACTGTCAGATATTTATCAGTATCCCGGGTTGGATATTGTCTTACAGCCGGATGACCGTATCACTCTGCGTCAAGTGACCGAGTATGTTAATGTGCTCGGCGCGGCGGGTGTTCAGGGGAAACATGCTCTGGTTCAGCGTCATTCCAGCGTAGTGGATGCTTTGGCGCTGGCGAAAGGATTAAACGACAATCTTGCCGATCCGCAGGCGGTTTTTCTGTACAAGCATGACGAAGCGGAGCAAGCGAAACAGCAGATGCGTAAACTGAATATCTATCATGTCGATATGAGCCAACCTGACTCGGTGTTTTTAGCACAGGCCATGCGGGTGGAAGACGGCGATGTTATCTATATCTCGAACGCCTCTTTGACTGATTTCGCTAAGGTGAAAGCCGCATTCGATAGCTTTTTGATCCGCGGCTCTAATTCTTTCTAACGTCGCCATATGAATATTTTGAAAAATAATACTTATTATTTTATGAAACTCATTACCGTCTGTGAGTTAATCATTTTGTTAATGTCACGCGATATCAAAACACGCTATAACGGTAATTTGCTAAACTATATGATGGTACTGGCCGTACCACTGGTATGGATAACCATTACCGTTATTTCTTTTCAATATTTAAATCGCACCGTGCCAATATTCACTGACGATATCAGCTTTGTTATTGCAGGTATATTACCGTATCTGTTATTTCGTTATACCATTACCGCAACCATGCGCACCCGTTCATTCTCCACATCGTTGGCGGTTGTCTCGCAGGTTAAGAAAAGACATGTGATTTTTGCTCTTGCCGCAGTCGAATTTGTTAATGCGGTTATCATTTATATTATTGTTTCATTAATTAACTTTCTTATCTTCTCCCGCTGGGAAGCCCAGAAACCGATCCTGATTTTTGAAGGGATGGTTATCGCATGGCTTCTGGGGTTATCGTTTGGTTACTTTTGTGACGCACTGTCTGAACGGTTTCCGCTGGTCTACAAAGCCGTTCCTGTGGTGCTAAGACCGATGTTTTTGATTTCAGCTGTCTTTTATACGGCGAATGAATTGCCCTATTCATTATTAAGCATATTCAGCTGGAACCCTCTACTTCATGCTAATGAGATAGTCAGAGAAGGAATGTTTGAGGGGTATAACTCCTTGTACCTTGAGCCTCTTTACCCTCTGGCATTTTCCGCAACGTTATTCCTCGCGGGCATCATTTTTCACCTGATTTGTGACACTGAAAATCACTGACTTTAGCTTCAGGAGAGACGCGTTCGTGTTCGGTTTATTAGGTTGTACACGCTATTTTGAGTCTGATAAGGGCCCGCGGGTGGTCCTTGATAAAACAGATTTTGTCATGGATTACCATGAGCATATCGGTATTCTGGCCGCCCCTGGTTCAGGCAAAACGACGCTAACCCGATTGCTGTGCGGTATAGATGCTCCTGATGAAGGGGATTTTATTGGGCTACGGGGTGATGCGCTCCCACTGGGGGCAAATGCTTTTGTTCTGCCGGGGTTAACCGGCGAAGAGAATGCGCGCATGATGGCCAGTCTTTATGGCCTGGATGGCGATGAGTTTTCACATTTCTGCTATCAATTGACCCAGCTTGAACAGCGCTATACCGACAGGGTGAGTGAATATTCTGTCACGATGAAAGCGCATCTGGCATTTGCCATTAATTTACTGCTTCCCTGTCGCCTTTATATTGCCGATGACAAGCTGTACACCGGGGATAATACCTCACAGTTGCGTATGCAGGCGGCGCTAGCTTATGAGCTGCAACAGAAAGGGTTGATTGTGCTAACGCGTAACCCTCGGCTTATTAAAGAACACTGTCATGCGTTTGGCGTACTGCTGCATGGGAAAATTACGATGTGTGAAGATTTAGCACAGGCATCTGCGCTTTTTGAACAATATCAATCAAATCAGGCGATGCTTCAAACTGATAATTATTCCTTTGATATATAAATAGAAAATATACGGATAGAGAGTGGAAAATTCAGAACGTATTAAAAAATGGAAAGAGGAAAGGGCGAAGGTAGCAGAAGAAAGCCGAGCCTTGCGACTGAAACAAAAAGAGGATGAACGCGCCCTTCGCCAGACAGAAAAAACGGCCGATGCGAAAAGTCATCATCGCCCAGACGCCGGGTGGTCCGCGACGGATGCTGATTCCGTCCGTAGAGCGTCATTGGTTATTAAAGAGCGACGTGTTCAGCAAGCCAAGCAATCGCTACGTCGGCTCTTTCTTTATATTGCTTTGCCGCTGCTGGTTATTATGCTTATGTCATGGCTATTAACTTCGCGTTTTTATAGCGCGGATGCCACCTTTATTGTGCAAACTGATGCCAGCCAGGATAATTTTTCTGGAACATCTTTCTTTGGTGCAGGCAATGAGATGTCGGAGGGCTTTCAGGTTCGCGAGTTTATACTTTCGAAAGAAATGATGGAGCGGATGGAAAAAGATCTCGGTTTTTTATCTTATTTCGCGCAAGACGATATCGCATTATTTTCCCGCTACCACGCACCGCTGGGTATTAATGATGATCCTTATCGTTACTATTTATCGAAAGTCTCGGTTGCTGTCGATATTCAACAGGGCATGCTGCGTTTAAACGTCAAGGCGCGGAGTGCGAAACAGGCTGAGTTTTTTGCCCAGCGCATTCTGGCTTTTGCTGAACAGCACGTTAATACCGTTTCAGCGCGGATGCAGCAGGAACGAATTTTATGGCTGGAAAACGATGTTAAATCGGCCCAGGAAAATCTGGGGGCAGCTCGGCTTGAATTGCTAAAAATACAGCATATACAAAAAGATATTGAACCGCAGGAAACCGTGACCGCGATTTATCAATTAATTGCTGGCTTTGAAACGCAGTTGGCGGAGGCGAAAGCGGAATACGCGCAACTAATGGCTAATGGTTTGGATCAGAACCCCCTTATTCCTCGCCTGTCGGCCAAAATCAAGGTCCTGGAAAAGCAGATCGGCGAACAACGTAACCGCCTGTCAAATAAGTTAGGGTCGCAAGGCTCTTCAGAAAGCCTGTCCCTGTTTGAAGATCTTCGCCTGCAGAGTGAGATCGCCAAAACACGCTGGGAATCTGCCTTACAGACCTTACAGCAAGGGAAGCTTCAAGCGTTACGTGAGAGACGGTATTTGCTGATCATTTCTCAACCGATGGTGGTGTCTGACACCACTCGCTATGCCGATGGAACAAAGTGGTTACTGTTCTTCGTGTTGCTGGGCATCGCGTACCTGGTGACTTCTCTCCTGATAACTATCAGGCGGATGCGTGAATAAGGCGGAGTAAGGAAATACGATGAGCTTGCACTCTACATGTAAAAAAAAATCGCCAACCACCCTGCTCAAACAAGAGGATTGGGAGGGGCTATGTCACTATTTCGGGCAGCATCCCGAAAAAGTGCGAGATAGTGCTGGAAATGAGCAAAACATTCTTCTCTTCGCTATCGCGTGTTTGCGTAAAGATGAAACAGATGCCGCGCTGACTTTGTTGTCCGACCGTGTGCTGACAGCAAAGAATAGCCGTGATTTATTGCGACGCTGGGTTATTTCGCCGCTGGCATCACATCATCGGGACGCTGTACTACAGGTGGTTAACAAACTGCTGGCGGTGAATGTGTGCCAGCCGGAGGATGTCCTGCTGGTCGCAAGCGTGCTGCTTAAGAGTAAACAATATGCGACTGTTGCTGACTTAGCCGAGCGGGCATGGCTCGCTTTTTCGGGCAATAGCAAAATTTTTGCCCTCCATTTGCGCAGCCTGACGCTGGTGGATAAAGAGTTACAGGCAATCTCGTTGGCCAGAACACAGGCGCAGGAAGTTCCCCCGCGGGGAGATATGATTGAGACCTGCCTCCGTTTCTTAAATAAAAGCCGCCTACCAGAAGATCATGACCTGGCCCGCGCATTGCTCCCTTTCTTTGCGTTAGAAAAGCAGGAGTCGGCGGGGCTGGCGGTTGATACGCTGTGCGCTGTCGGTAAATATCAGGAAGCCATTCAGACTGGGGAGTCCGCATTAGCCCGTGGGTTGGATGGTGCGGCGCTGCGTCGTAGCCTGGGGCTTGCCCACTATCAATCTGGCCGCAGCCGGGAAGCGAAGCTTCAGGCCGCTGAGCATTGGCGTCATGCCCTGCAATTTAACCCTGATAATTTACGGATCGTGACCCTGTATGCCGATGCCTTAATCAGAACGGGTCAGAATGAGAAAGCCATTCCGTTACTGCAGCAGTCGCTCGCGACTCATCCTGATCTTCCTTATGTCAGAGCCATGTATGCCCGAGCACTGCGCCAGGTTGGGCAATACGCTGCTGCCAGCGATGAGTTTGTACAACTGGCAAGGGAAAAAGGGGTGACCAGTAAATGGAACCGTTATGCCGCGGCGGCGTTGTTACAGGCGGGGAAAACAAGCGAAGCGGAAAGCATCTTTGAGCACTATATTCAGGCCAGAGCAAGCCATCTGCCTCAGTCATTCGAAGAGGGGCTGCTGGCGCTTGATGGGCAAATATCTGCCGTTAATCTACCGCCTGAGCGCCTTGACTGGGCATGGGAAGTTGCCGGCAGACAGTCCGGTATCGAGCGCGATGAATGGGAACGCCGGGCGAAGTGGGGGTATCTTGCCGATAATTATCTCCTCGACTGGCTTGAATGCCGTGGAGAGCAGGCCGACGAACCGATGTATCGGTTGGCCGATATATCGCATGTCGAGCAGTTTTTCCAACGGCTGCAGCTCGATAAGCGTGGTTGCATTGTTGTATCGGCTCATATGGGCGCAATGTATGCCGGGCCGATGATCCTCTCCTTGCTGGAAATGAACAGCAAATGGGTGGCTTCCACGCCTGGCGTGCTCAAAGGGGGCTACGGTGAGCGGTTGATTTCGGTTAGTGACAAAAGCGAAGCGGACGTGGTCAGAGCCTGCATACAGACCTTACATAGTGGGCAGTCGCTTGTTGTGGCGATCGACGGCGCGCTGAATTTGAGCGCGCCGACTATCGACTTTTTCGGCCAGCAGATTACCTACTCCACCTTTTGCTCTCGACTTGCCTGGAAAATGCACTTACCCACCGTATTTGGTGTTCCGGTGTGGCGAGACGGGCGCATCCATTTTGTTTTGGAGAAAATGGTCGATCCGCAGAGGTTCGAAAGCCAGTCTTCTTTTATTGAGCGCTGGAAAGACAATTACCTGAAATGTGTAACCCAAATCCTGAATAGCGGGCCGGAAAACCTGAGACTGTCGGGGGGGATTTGGCGAAATATCACGCGCAGGGATGAATCATCTTCGGGCTGAAAAGATGTTTGCCCCGCGATGCCTTTGGCGCACCAGGCGGGGCCGCCCGCTAAGTAAAACTGAGTTATTCGATTTAGAAAGCATCCGTTCATTAACGTTCGGGTGCTTTTTTCGTTCTAACGAGCTGAAAAACGGAGAATTATATAATAGCTACGTTATACCTGATTGTGGTTCTGTTTGTCTGAGGGTTACCAGAAGACAGTATCCTGAAGTCATCCCTTAGCAATGTTAAATAGCGGCATCGAAATCCGCTGGTAGCGTACTGTTACCTGTACCCAGGCTGCGTTGCATTAATACCGTATCAAGCCAGAGCCCATGCTTGAATCCAATGTTCGTCAGCGTACCTATTTTCGTAAATCCGGCCTGCTGATGGACTTTCAGCGATCCCTGATTATTGCTGTCGCCGACGATAGCGATCAACTGCCGATAACCCTGCGTTTCAGCCCACTCAATTACATGGCGTAGCAACGCTTTTCCCACCCCCTGACGCTGTGCCGTCGGGTCAATATAAATCGAATCTTCGAGGGTATAGCGATAGGCATAACGCTCGCGGTAGCGGGTAAGATAGCAATACCCGATGACCTTATCTTCTTGCAATGCGACAACCCACGGCAGTCCCAGACTGCGGATTTTTTCCAGACGAGCTTGCATCTCGCGGATATCCGGTGGGTCAGTTTCAAAGCTGCCGGTACCGTGAATAACATGATGGGCGTAGATATCGCGTATGGCGGGGATGTGTTTTTTTTCAGCGTTAACGATTTTCATTGACCAGCTCCCATTGGCATCTGTGTCCAAATTACCTCAAAGGCTGGAGGGAAGGTAAGTGCAAAAAATTATGTGTCTATACCCGTCATTCTTTAAGCTGCATGTACCTTGGCTACGCTAGCTCACTTCAGTCACATAGTTCGCTAAACTCCTGGGGATTTACTCACTTGCCGCCTTCATGTAACTCGAATTATTTAGGGTATATAAATTATTTTCAATGTAAATAAGCTTTCAAATTGTAAGGGTAAAGGGGGTGTGGTTGATACTGTCAATAATACGCAAGGTTGGTAAATACTTTAGCGAGTTGAGCAATGCACAATTCTTCGCGCACGTATTATGGCGGATACCAAAATACCAATTTTGGTAGATTTCTAGGATAGGTCAAGAAGTCATTTGATTTTATTGAGTTTTTACTGTTTTTTTTACTGTACTTAGTTCTGCTTATGACTGTACCTTTAATTTCATTTTATCGACCCTGTTCGAAACTTAAAATTAGGTTATATTATTTACATTGTTATCTTTGTTGTTATCAGGGGCATTATTATCAGAACTTTCTCTATCCGCACACAATAGTTACCATGCAAACAGTTGCGCGGTGTAGCTATGCCAACCAGCAATAGTTATCATCGTCACAAGGTTTCGTCATGCAAACTTAATCTAAATCCAGAATTCAATCCCAAGAGTATTAGGATTATTTAGTCTAAAATACTTTTTTGTCTAAGAGTTTTCGTATCGCATAGCCACGAACTACGCTGAGTGATAAAATTTTCGAGTTTACGCCTGCTTTCCCACGATTAGAGGGCGAGGCGCGGGTAGTCAATAAGACGAAAGAATTAATTGCTTCATAACCCTATTGCAAAATAAGCGGCAGTGCATCTTACATGGTCGGGTATCGTTAGCAACCGACTGTAATATATTGAAAACGCTTATTTTTACTCTGATGTAAGTTATAAGGGCAGATATGTTAAGTATGCGTCGACATGCCAACTTCATTAAACGTTTTAAGTCTTTAAGCTGTTTATTTACGGCAAGCGTTCTTTTCCCTATGCAAATCTCTGCAGCGACATCAGATTATGACGCTTTGGTTATTGAAGCGCGGGGTGGTAATAGTGCACCGTTATTGCGTTATCTAGAGAATCAGGGAAAGCAAAGCGCGCTAACGCCAAATCAGGTTGCCGACTGGCTGCAAGTTTCCAGTTGGGTTGATAACAACGATAAAGCCACTATTGAAATCTGGCAGCGCTATCGTGGGCAGATGGATGTGCCTGCGCGCGGCAAAGTCGCCGCTGCACGTGCGTACCGTAACCAGAAAAACTGGAATGATTCATTGGCGGTATGGGAAAGCGTTTTACAGGAAGAGCCTGACAACGTTGACGTACGCACCGGCTGGATAATGACGTTGGCAGATGCTCGCTACAATCAGCAAGCTCTTACTGAAGCGAATAAATGGGCACAGGCACATCCGGGGGCTGACTCCGATGCGCTACTTGCCTACGTATATCATTCTCAGGGAAAAAACTGGGACGCGCTGTTGGTTGCCAGCCAGGCGGATGACGTTGATCCTGGCAACAAAAATGCAAAATCCACGCTGCTGTCTGCTCTGTCAGCAAACCGTGTTTCCGGGCCCGCCTTAAATATGGCGGAGGTAGTGCCTACGGCAGATCCTGTGAAGCGCCGCCTTGAGCTTGATGCGGCCGCCGAAATGGTACGTTCCTCCTATACGTCTGCACGTAATGAAGAAGAGCGGTTTATCGTGGCGGATAAAGCGCTGGCCCGTTATGACCAGTTGCTGGCTGCCTGGAAGGATGAGCCGTCCGCGCAGAATGATGTCCGTCGGGCGAGAATTGACCGCATGGGGGCTTTGCTGGTTCGTAAGCGAACGTCTGAAGTGATTAAGGAATACGAATCGCTTTCTGCGAACGGCGAAGTGCCAAACTACGCAAAACGCTGGGTAGCATCGGCATGGTTAAGCGAACGCCAGCCAGAAAAAACCGAAGCGATGCTGATGAGCATCTACTACCCGAATGGACCGATTCCCGTTACGCCGCTTGGTCCTGAGGATCAACAGGATCTGTTCTACGCGCATATCGATAATGAAAACTTTGATGCCGCTAAAAAACAGGCCGAAAACCTAATCAAAGATAGTCCGTACCTGCGACGCATCTATGGTTCGCCAACGCCGCAGCCTAACGATAACTGGCTGCTCGGACAGTCGATGCTGACGCAATATTATATTGCTGCCAATGAACTACCTGAGGCTGAAAAGCTCGCAGAGCATCTGGCGCGAACAGGTTCAGGTAACCAGGGGCTGCGCATATCTTATGCCTCCGTTCTTGAAGCACGTGGCTTGCCGCATGCGGCGGAGAAAGAGCTGAAGCTGGCGGAAGTGATTGAGCCAAGTAACCTGGAACTGGAACGTCAGCAGGCTTATGTTGCGCTGGATCTCCAGGAATGGAGGCAGGCCGATGAACTGACGGATGACGTCATCGCCCGTAGCCCGGATGATGAAGCGACGCTGCGCCTCGCCCGTATTCGTGATGTCCACAAAATGTCGGAAGTGCGCATTAGCGGCACACAAGGGATCTCGTCCGATAGCCCGGTCAGCGGTAAGAATGACTTCAACATCAATACTGCCATTTACAGTCCGCCAATTAACGACAACTGGCGATTGTTTACTGGATTCAACTTTGCTACTGGCGAATTTGAGGAAGGTAAAGGCATCAGCCGCGATCTGGCGGCAGGGGCGGAATGGACTTCCCGCGACTACTGGGCAGAAATGGAAGTCTCTGGCCGAAATTATGGCGATGGTCAGAAAATTGGCGGTCGTCTTTCCGGCTGGCATGACTTCAATGATAACTGGCGCGTAGGTGGTTCGGCCGAGCGCTTGTCGCGTAATACGCCACTGCGCGCGCTGCGTAGCGGCGTGTATGCCAACGGCGGCGATATGTTTGTTCGCTGGTATCAAAACGAACGACGTGAATATCAACTGTCGTTTGCCGCATCACATTTCTCAGATGGTAACGATCGCATCGAATACGGACTCAGCGGAAAAGAGCGCATGTGGACAACGCCGCGCTTCACCCTGGACTTTACCCCGGGCATCGGCGGGAGCACCAACACCAAAGAGAATGTGCCGTATTACAACCCGAAGAGTGATTTTTCCGTGGTACCTGGTCTGAGCGCGGAGCAGGTTCTTTACCGCCATTATGACACCGTGTGGACGCAGCAAGGTCTGGCTGGCGTAGGTGGCTATTGGCAGCAAGGCCAGGACGCTGGTGCCATCGTTCAGGTGGGATACGGACAACGGCTCAAATGGAACAACGTCGTAGATGGCGGGGTGATGCTGATTTGGGATAAACGCCCCTACGACGGTAAACGTGAGCGGAATATCTCCCTCGCTTTCGATTTAAATGTCAGGTTTTAAGGATTGTTCATGCTGAAAAGATGCCTGTGGCTTAGCGCATTAATCGCTGGCTGGTTGATGATTACCGCGTGCAGTAGCGCGCACAATACAACGCCTCGCTACGTTCCTCCCGCAGAGAGAACGCCGCTGACGGCGGATCATCCGTGGCCGAAAAATAGCTTCCTGGTGCTCGGCTACCACGATGTCGAGGATGGTGCCGCCGACCAACGCTATCTTTCTGTGCGCACCAGCGCGTTGAGCGACCAAATGGCCTGGCTGCGTGATAATGGTTATAACCCGATCAGCGTGCAGCAAATCCTGGACGCCCATGACGGTAAAATCGTGTTGCCGGAAAAAGCGGTATTACTCACCTTTGATGACGGATATAGCAGTTTTTATACCCGCGTCTGGCCGCTGCTGAAAGCCTATAACTGGCCTGCGCTCTGGGCACCGGTAGGGAGTTGGGTTGATGCTCCCGCCAACAAAAAAGTCGATTTTGGCGGCTTAATGACGGCGCGAGATAAATTCGCCACCTGGAAAATGGTCGAAGAGATGGGCAAATCACCGTTGGTGGAAGTCGGTGCGCACACCTGGAATTCGCATTTCGGTGCACAAGCCAACCCGCAGGGAAGTAAAGAACCGGCGGTGGCGAACCGCCTGTATGATAAGAAAACCGGCACTTACGAAACGGATGAACAGTACACGCGCCGTATAAACGCGGATATCTCTCTCATCACCAACAAGATCAAATCGGTGACCGGGAAATCACCGCGCGCGTGGGTCTGGCCTTACGGTGCGGCCAATGGCACAACGTTAAACCTGGCTAAAGAGCATGGCTATAAGATGGCCTTCACGCTCAACGAAGGGTTGGCGAATGCCGCGTTTCTTGATGACATCCCGCGCGTACTAATCTCTGATAACCCCTCTCTTAAGCGCTTTGCCAGCCAGGTCGCTCAGGTACGTGAACCGCAGACGATGCGCGTGATGCATGTCGATCTGGATTACGTGTATGACAAGGACCCTGCTCAGCAGAAGCGAAACATCGACAAACTTATCCAGCGCGTTTATGACATGCGTATTTCTCATGTCTTCCTGCAGGCCTACGCCGATCCGCAGGGCGACGGAAATATTCGCGAGCTCTATTTCCCTAACCGCTGGCTGCCGATGCGTGCCGACCTCTTTAACTATATCTCCTGGCAGTTACAAACGCGGGCAGGGGTGACGGTGTATGCCTGGATGCCGGTTCTGGCTTTCGATCTCGACGCTTCCATCCCACGCGTAACCGCCTGGGATCCGAAAACGGGACGTACAGCGATCAACCGCGAGAATTATGTCCGTCTGTCCCCCTGGAGCAGCGAAGCGCGTCAGCGCATCACTGAAATCTATGAAGACCTGGCCAAACACGCCAGCTTCAAAGGGATTTTGTTCCATGACGATGCTTTCCTGACGGACTTTGAAGACGCGTCACCGGAGGCATTGGCTGCCTACCGCGCCGCAGGGCTTCCCGGAAGCATTGAGCAAATCCGTAGCAATCCACAGGCGTTCGAGCGCTGGACGCGACTGAAAAGTAAGGTGCTGATCGACTTCACCAAACAACTGACCCAGGCGGTGCGTAATATTCGCGGTCCGCAGGTGCAAACGGCGCGCAATATTTACGCGATGCCGGTACTGGAGCCGGAGAGTGAAGCCTGGTTTGCGCAGAACCTGAATGATTTCCTCAATACTTATGACTGGACGGCACCGATGGCGATGCCTTTCATGGAGCAGATCCCGGCTAATGATGCCAACGCCTGGCTCGACAGATTAGTGAATGCCGTTGCACAAACGCCCGGCGCGCTGGACAAAACCGTGTTTGAACTACAGGCACGAGACTGGCGTAAATCCGGGGACGAGGCTGAAATCAGCGGAAAACAAATAGCCGAATGGATGCGCCAGCTGAAATTAAGCGGTGCAGGTAACTACGGCTATTACCCGGATGATTTCATCAGCGACAAACCTGAGATGTCAGAGATTCGCTCGACGTTCTCCTCATACTGGTACCCGCAAAAATGACCGATCGCATAATTGCTTTCCTGATACTTTGCCTGATGTTCAGCCTGCCGTTTGGCGTGGCGGTCATCTTTACAGGTGAAGTGATGTTGAACTTCGTCTTCTTCTGGCCCTTGTTTATGTCTGCTTTGTGGATAAGCGGCGGGGTCTATTTCTGGTTCTACCGTGAGCGTCACTGGAAATGGGGAGATGACACACCGCCACCGACGCTGGAGGGGAATCCGCTGGTTTCCATTCTGATCCCCTGTTTTAACGAAGGGATCAATGCGCGCGAAACCATTGAGGCTGCGCTGGCGCAGCGATATAAAAATATTGAAGTGATTGCCATCAACGATGGTTCAACGGATGACACCCACGACGTGCTGGAACAACTGGCGGTGGAATACCCCAGTCTGCGGGTGATTCATCTGGCTGAAAACCAGGGCAAAGCGCTGGCGCTCAAGACCGGGGCAGCAGCGGCGCGCAGTGATTACCTGGTGTGTATTGATGGCGATGCGTTACTGGACCGTGATGCCGTTGCCTATATTGTGGCGCCGCTGATCCAGTTCCCGCGCGTCGGTGCGGTGACCGGGAACCCACGTATTCGAACCCGCTCCACCTTAATCGGTCGGGTGCAGGTCGGTGAGTTTTCTTCCATTATCGGCTTGATTAAGCGCACTCAGCGAGTTTATGGGCAGATCTTTACCGTTTCCGGCGTGGTTGCTGCGTTTCGTCGTCGCGCGCTGGCCGAGGTCGGTTACTGGAGCCCGGACATGATCACCGAAGACATCGATATCAGTTGGAAGCTGCAATTGCGCCACTGGTCGATATTCTTTGAACCGCGCGCACTGTGCTGGATCCTGATGCCTGAAACGTTAAGAGGGTTATGGAAACAACGACTGCGCTGGGCGCAAGGCGGTGCGGAGGTGTTTATCGTGAACATGCGCCGCCTGTGGTCATGGGAATATCGCCGTATGTGGCCGCTGTTTTTTGAGTTCTGTTTTTCTACCACCTGGGCGTTTGCCTATGCGATCAGTATCGTGCTGTTCCTGTTAGGGCTGATGATCCCGATGCCGGACTCGCTGTATGTACAACATCTGTTCCCGCCGGCCTTTACTGGGCTAATCCTCGGCGTGGTGTGCTTGCTGCAGTTTGCGGTGAGTCTGATGATTGAGCGGCGCTATGAAAAAGGCATTGGCGCGTCGTTGTTCTGGATTATCTGGTTCCCGGTGGTGTACTGGATGCTAAGCCTGTTCACCACGCTGGTCGCTTTCCCGAAAGTAATGCTCAAACGCAAACGCGGCAGGGCGCGTTGGGTGAGTCCCGATCGTGGAATTGGGAGGATCGAATCATGAGCCAGCCGCTGATCTTTACGGAGCAGCGTTTGCTGCCGCGCATCATTGACGTGTTGTTAACGCTTTTTGCCTGGGTTGGCTTTTTATATTTGATCTATAAAGGGCTGATCACCGCTCTGGCGCACTCACCTTATATAGGCGTGCGACCCTTTTTCACCACGCTGGATACGGTCACGTTTTACATCCTTGTCGCGCTGGTCAACGGACTGGTGCTGATTGGTTGGGCGAAGTACAACCAGTTTCGTTTTCGGGTGGAACGTCGCAGTCGCAGGCCCGGACTGGAAGATCATGAGCTGGCGGAAAGTTTACGTATTACCCGGGAACTGGTGACAGAGCTGAACAAAGCGCGGGTGCTGACGGTTCACCATCATGAAAGTGGTGAAATCAGTCATATCGATGTGGACAGGGATATCGCCGATAACCGTCTACCGCCGCCGACGCCTGCGATGCTGGAGTATTTGCCGCCAGAGCCGCAGCCGTTGTTGCAGAAAAGGCCTGAGTGATATTTCTACTTTCAGTTGCTTCCTTCAGCCTCGCACAGGTCTATGATTAGACCCAGACAATAAAAAAATGCGAGGCAATGTTGTGGATAAGGAACTACTGGATGCCGGTTACCGGGCCTATACCGGTGAGAAGATTGACGTCTACTTCAATACGGCGATATGTCAACATTCGGGCAACTGCGTGCGGGGAAGCGCAGCGCTTTTTAACCTGAAGCGTAAACCGTGGATCATTCCGGATGAAGTGGATGTCGCGACGGTCATTAAAGTGATTGATACCTGTCCGAGCGGTGCGCTGAAATATCGCCAGAAATGAGTGAGGGGACCATGGAAATTCTTGCAGGCCACAACAAATTTTATGTTAACGATGCCGAAGGCAATCAGGTTGCCGAGATTGTCTTCGTGCCGACGGGTGAGCATCTGAGCATCATTGAACATACCGATGTCGACCCCAGTCTGAAAGGCCAGGAAGTCGGTAAACTGCTGGTGGCGAAGGTGGTGGAGAAAATGCGCGCCGAAAACCGCAAAGTTATTCCGCTGTGCCCGTTTGCCAAACATGAGTTTGATAAAACCCGCGAGTATGACGATATTCGCGCCTGATAATCTTACGTACGCCGGAAGGCATGACCGCAGTCCGGCGCATCACTCCCGATGCAGCAAATCCTGATAAATTCCCGTCAATACCCCTTGTGGGCCAAACTCTTTTTTAATCCACTGGGTTACACGACCGGTGGCCGAATGCTGGGTCGCCAGCAGCATCCGTGAATCCTGACGCGGGTTGTGGATCTGCCGCGTGACCAGCAACGACTTTTCCATCGCCTCGCGCACCATATAGTCCGGCAGAAAACCGATGCCCTCACCCAGGATCTGGCACTGGCATTTGGTATTAAAATCAGGAACCAGAATCGACTCCTGTCCGTGTAACAGCCAGCCAACCTTCTTGTTGATGGTGTGCGCGGTGTCTTCCACCATGATGTTCGGGTACAGGCGCAGCTGGCTCTCAGAAATCGGTTCAGGCATAAAAGCCAGCGGATGATCCGGGGCAATCGCAAACGACCAACGGATCGCGCCGATCTCGGTGTAATCAATCCCCCCGCCGTCCAGTAACGTATCCGGCGCGCCGATAGCGATGTTGGCGAGGTTGTTAATGATCGAATCCCAGACGCCGTTATACACCTCGGTGGTGACGGTTATCTGGCAGGTTGGAAACTGTTTCTTGAGTACCTGCAGCAGTCGTGCCGTATGTTGAGGGGTATACAACAGTTGATTAATACAGATGCGTACCCGGGCTTCAATGCCCTGAGCAATGGTATCAATACTGCGCTTGATGGCGTGGAAATCGTTGAGCAGGTCGGTCGCCTTGCGAAACAGATAGCGTCCGGACTCAGTCAGCTCAATGCTGCGGGTACTGCGAGTAAACAGCACCACGTCGAGCCCCAGCTCCATGCGCTTAATGGTGTAACTAATTGCTGATGTGGTTAAGCCAAGTTCCTCAGCCGCCTTGCTGAAGCTGCTGTAGCGGGCTGCCATCGTAAATGCCAGCAGGTTTTCCTCGGTAAAAATTGAATTCATCTTCCTCCCCTCCGGCGACAAACGCACATCCGCGACGCGATGATTGTTGAATGTATTTGTAATCCTTATGCAGAGCAATCAGTTTTGAACAGAATTTAACACTAGTTTTACAATTGATTTGAAGGCAATCACACTTCTGTATATTAATTGCAGGCCGCTATCCGTGTAGCATCACGCCTGATTTTCCTGACAACTGATTAATGGCTAAAAGCGGCTCTGTCATAAGGAAAAGATTGCACTACAGCACGTTTTGTTCTCATTGTTAAATTTGATTCAATAATCGACACGCTTACGATGAATGAAATTTAAGCGGATATTATTCTCTGCACTCTGTTGCTATTCTCAGCTTATCGGATATTTAAAAAGTCTAAAAAACTGCAGGAGAGCGATTATGTCAGAGAAAGAACTCATTACTGAATTTCTGCTGGCGGCAGAGCAGGGTGATGCCGATGGATTAAAATCCTGCCTGGCAAAAAATGTGGATATTAATGCCACTAACCGCCAGGGGTGCACTGCCATAATTATTGCCAGCCTGAATAAACATTATGACTGTGTTTCTTTATTGATTTCTGCCGGTGCCGATATTAATAAACAGGATCAAACCTGTTTTAATCCATTCCTGATTAGCTGTCTGACTAACGATTTAACGCTGCTGCGTACCGTATTACCGGCCAATCCCGATCTTAATTGCCTGAGCCGTTTTGGCGGCGTCGGTATTACGCCAGCCAGCGAAAAAGGTCATGTAGAGATCGTGCGCGAACTGCTGCTGCGTACCGATATCAATGTTAATCATACCAACTTTGTCGGCTGGACGCCGTTACTGGAAGCCATCGTGCTTAATGACGGCGGCGCGAAACAGCAGGAAATCGTCAAGCTGCTGCTCGAGTATGGCGCAAACCCGCACATGACGGATAAATACGGTAAAACCCCGCTGGAGCTGGCGCGGGAGAAAGGATACCACGAAATTGCCGAGCTGCTGATTGCGGCCGGAGCCTGACAGAGGATCGCCACTATCGCCACGCCATCACGGCGATGCGTACGGGCGCTAACCGCAGACGGCGCGTTTCTCGCTTTCCGGGGAACGGGACGGGTTGAACAGGTTTTTTCCCGCGCGGTAAACCTGTTGATACCTGAACAGCAGCGGTTGCTGACGTTACTGAGTGAAGGTTGTGATAACGCGCCTAACAGCTGTCGGCTGGCGCTGACGCATTGTGAAGAGCTGTTTCACCCCGGTGAGAGAGTCAGTTTTACCGAATCGGGGATAGCCGTTGGCAACGATAAATGGATAGAAACTTCCGGTTGTCTGCCGTGGCGCATACCACAGTGGAGGCCTGATGCAATAAGCCTTGCTGCAATCCGCTGGCTGCGCTGGGAAGAGGTTATCCGCCAACAGCTAAGAAGCGCTGACACATTATTTCTGTACCAGGGGGATAACCCGTTTTATCTGGAAATCACCCGCCAATTACTTAATCGCCGGCAAACATTACTGGCGGCGTTGCATACAGGAGAAAATATCTCTACAGCGGTCAGCCATTTAATTGGTCTGGGGATTGGTCTGACACCTTCATCTGATGATTATTTAGTGGGCTTAAGCACTATTTTATTTATTCCGGGACATCCGTTGGGGAAATATCGTGATGATTTTTTAGCAGCCTTACAACGTGCCGGAAATAATACCACGCTACTCAGCAAAATAACGCTAGAGGAAGCCTTTCATCAACGTTATCGGGAAAGCGTCGGACGGCTGCTGAACCATATTATTACTGAGCAACAACCCGTTTCTACGCAATATATTACTGACATTAAAAATATCGGCTCAAGTTCTGGCTGCGACATGCTGTATGGCATGGCGGATGCCTGCGCCCTGAGCCACAGGTCCGGAGGGAATTATGTCGATCAGGATAGTTGTTAAAAAGAACACGTATTTTGATTCTGTCTCACTGATGTCTATCTCCACACGCGCAAATAAGCTCGATGGCGTTGAGCAGGCGTTCGTGGCTATGGCGACAGAAATGAATAAGGGCGTACTGAAGAATCTCGGTCTGCTCACGCCTGAACTTGAAGAGGCGAAAAGTGGCGACCTGATGATTGTCATTAAAGGTGCCAGCGAGGCGGCGAACGATCAGACGCTGGTGGCGATTGAAGACTTGTTTACGCATAAAGAGCAGGGGGGGCAGCATGAAGCGCGCTATGCCACGCTCGCCAGTGCGAAGAAGCATGTTCCTGACAGCAACCTGGCGGTGATCTCGGTCAATGGTCTGTTTGCCGCGCGTGAAGCGCGTCAGGCGCTGCAAAATAACCTCAACGTGATGCTGTTCTCTGACAACGTCTCTCTTGAAGACGAACTGGCGCTCAAGCAACTGGCGCATGAAAAAGGGCTGCTGATGATGGGTCCCGATTGCGGAACCGCCATTATTAACGGCGCGGCGCTGTGTTTTGGCAATGCGGTGCGTCGCGGCAACATCGGAATTGTTGGTGCCTCCGGTACCGGTAGCCAGGAGCTGAGCGTACGCATTCACGAGTTTGGCGGCGGGATTTCCCAACTGATTGGCACCGGTGGACGCGATCTGAGCGAAAAGATTGGCGGCCTGATGATGCTTGACGCGATTGGTATGCTGGAGGCCGATCCGCAAACCGAGATCATCGCGCTTATCTCCAAACCTCCTGCGCCAACAGTGGCGCGCAAGGTGCTGGAACGTGCGCGCGCCTGCCATAAGCCCGTCGTGGTGTGTTTCCTCGGACGTGAAGCCGCGCCTGCGGATGAAAACGGCCTGCTGTTTGCACGCGGCACTAAAGAGGCGGCGCTGAAAGCGGTACTGCTGACTGGCGTGAAAAAAGAGAGCCTCGATCTGCATCCGCTCAACTGGCCGCTGATTGAAGAGGTCCGCGCCCGCCTGACCCCGCAGCAAAAGTACATTCGCGGCTTATTCTGCGGCGGCACGCTGTGCGATGAGGCGATGTTTGCTGCCATGGAAAAACATGCGGAAGTTTACAGCAACATTCATCCGGATCCGGCTTTTCGCCTGACAGATCTCAACCGCAGCGTGGGACATACCTTCCTTGATTTCGGAGATGACGATTTTACCAACGGTAAACCGCATCCGATGATCGATCCAACCAACCGCATTAGTCGTCTGTTGCAGGAAGCACGCGATCCTGAAGTCGGCGTGATCGTTATGGACTTCGTTCTTGGATATGGATCACATGAAGATCCGGTTGGCGTGATGATCGAGGCGATCGTCGAAGCCAAAGCGATCGCCGCCGCAGAGGGGCGTCCGCTTGAGATCCTCGGCTACGTGCTGGGAACCGATCTCGATACGCCGTCGCTGGAAAAACAGTGCCAGATGCTGACCGATGCAGGCGTGATCTGGGCGAGCAGTAGCACCAATACCGGATTGCTGGCGCGTGAATTTATCTGTAAAGGGGAGGAAGCCTGATGAGCCAGACACTGTTTAACCAGCCGCTGAACGTGATTAACGTCGGCATCGCGATGTTCAGCGATGACCTGAAAAAGCAGAATGTTCCCGTGACCCAGCTCGACTGGACACCGCCGGGCCAGGGCAACATGCAGGTCGTGGCCGCACTGGACGAAATTGCCGATTCGCCGCTGGCTGACAAAATCGCTGCCGCTAACCAGCAGGCGCTGGAACGCATTATCCAGTCGCATCCGGTGCTGATTGGCTATGACCAGGCGATCAACGTCGTGCCGGGCATGACCCGCAACACCATCCTGCACGCCGGACCGCCAATCTGCTGGGAAAAAATGTGCGGCGCAATGAAGGGCGCGGTCACCGGGGCTTTGGTGTTTGAAGGGCTGGCGAAAGATCTGGATGAAGCCGCCGACCTGGCCGCCTCGGGTGAAATCATCTTCTCACCGTGCCACGAGCATGACTGTGTCGGTTCGATGGCGGGTGTGACGTCGGCGTCGATGTTTATGCACATCGTCGAGAACAAAACCTACGGCAACCGCGCATATACCAATATGAGCGAGCAGATGGCGAAGATCCTGCGCATGGGCGCGAACGATCAGAGCGTTATCGATCGCCTGAACTGGATGCGCGATGTGATGGGACCGATGCTGCGCGACGCCATGAAGCTGGCGGGCGAAATCGATCTGCGCCTGATGCTGGCGCAGGCGCTGCACATGGGCGATGAGTGTCATAACCGCAATAACGCCGGGACGGCGCTACTGATACAGGCACTGACGCCGTGGATTATTCAGACCGGCTATCCGGTTGAGCAGCAGCGTGAGGTATTCGAGTTCGTCCTCAGCAGCGATTACTTCTCCGGACCGACCTGGATGGCGATGTGTAAAGCCGCAATGGACGCCGCACACGGGATCGAATACAGCACCGTAGTTACGACGATGGCGCGTAACGGCGTTGAATTCGGTCTGCGCATCAGCGGCTTACCGGGTCAGTGGTTTACCGGTCCGGCGCAGCAGGTGATTGGCCCGATGTTTGCGGGCTATAAGCCCGAAGATTCCGGACGTGATATCGGTGATAGCGCAATTACCGAAACCTACGGCATCGGCGGTTTTGCCATGGCAACGGCACCGGCCATCGTGGCGCTGGTGGGCGGTACGGTTGAAGAGGCGGTCGATTTCTCTCGCCAGATGCGTGAAATCACTCTCGGCGAAAACCCCAACGTTACCATTCCGTTACTTGGTTTTATGGGCGTACCGACCGCTATCGACATTACGCGCGTGGGTAGCACCGGCATTCTGCCGGTGATTAACACCGCAATTGCGCACAAAGATGCGGGGATCGGCATGATCGGCGCCGGAATAGTCCATCCGCCGTTCGCCTGTTTTGAAAAGGCGATCCTCAACTGGCGCGACCGCTACTGCCAATAACAACAATCGGGGCTAACGCAGTTGGCCCCACAGTAGCGAAGCGAAAAACGTTGCTTACCTGCAGGGCTGGGCGATCCCCGGGATCGCAAACGATGCTTAACCTGTTAAGGATATTCCATGAACAGCATAAAACTAGAATGGAAACGTGGTGACTGGGCTGCTTACTTTGGGCTGATGACCAACAACCTGACTAACCTGCTGACAATGATGGGGCTGCTCATTTTTGTCGTCGGGATCCCTACCGAAATTGTCTATGGTCGCATTGCGCCTGCCTTTGGTCTGGCGGTGCTGGTGGCCAGCGTCTGCTACGCCTGGTTTGGCCTGCAGATGGCAAAGCACACCGGGCGTAAAGACGTGACGGCGCTGCCGTCCGGGCCGAGCGCACCGTCAATTTTTACCGTGACCTTCCTGGTGCTAATGCCGGTATATCAGCAAACCAAAGATGCCAACTTTGCTATCCAGATAGCCCTGGTGTGGTGCTTTGTAGAAGCGTTGATCCTGGTCGGCGGCTCCTTCCTGGGCGAGACCATCCGCAAGATGATCCCGCGTACGGTATTACTTTCTTGTCTGTCCGGTCTGGGACTGTTGCTGCTGGCGATGAACCCGATGCTGCAGGCATTTGAAGCGCCGACCGTCTCTTTCATCGTCTTGTTGTTGATCTTCATTAACTGGTTCGGTAAGAAGCCGATTTTTGCCCGCATCCCCACCGGTTTGCTGCTGCTGATTGCCGGTACAGCGTTGGCGTGGATCTCCGGTTTGCAAAGCCCGGAAGCCATTAAATCTTCGATGTCTTCCTTTGGCTTCAACCCGCCGGAAATCCATGTCGACAGCTTCCTGCAGGGTTTGCCGCACGCGCTGCCGTACCTGGCTTCTGCGGTTCCTCTGGGTCTGGCGAACTACATTTTTGACCTTGAGAATATTGAAAGTGCGCATGCGGCGGGTGATGAGTACAACACCCGTAAGGTCATGATGGCGAACGGTTTTGCCTCCATGCTCGGCTGCATGCTGGGCAACCCATTCCCGGTGACCGTATATGTTGGGCATGCGGGCTGGAAAGCGATGGGGGCCAGCATCGGTTATACCCTCGCTTCAGGCATCACCATGTTCCTGGTACCGCTGTTTGGGCTGGGGGCGTTTATGCTCGCGATTATTCCGATGACTGCGATAGTGCCGATTCTGGTGTTTATCGGCGTGGTGACCGCCAACCAGGTGGTGCGAGAGACGCCCAAAGTCGAGGTTCCCGTTATCTTTATCTGCTTGTTCCCGTGGATCGCTAACTGGGCGTTGACCATCGTCAACAGCGTGATGGGCGCCGCCGGAACATCCGCGGGGAAACTGGGCAGCGACCTGCTGCACAGCAAAGGTGTCTATTACGATGGGCTGGTGCATCTGGGAAGCGGCGCGCCGCTGGCCAGTATGCTGTGGGGCTGCGTCGCTATCTTCGCCATTATGAATAAGCCGCTGCGTGGGGCGATTGCCGCAGCTTTTGGCGCGCTGTTATCGCTGTTTGGTGTGATCCACTCTCCGGCGGTTGGCTTTGCAGAAGGCAGTTCGATGATGTTTGTTGTGGCCTACCTGATGATGAGCGGCATGTTTGTCCTCAAGCATGTTCTTGATAGCCGTGAAGCGGTGACTGCGCCTGAGCAGGAACCGACGAAAACGACCTGAATCGCCTGTAAGCGGAAGATAACACTATGAAAGAACTTGTGGTCGTTGCCATTGGCGGCAACAGCATTATCAAAGATAACGCCAGCCAGTCGATTGAGCACCAGGCTGAAGCGGTGAAAGCGGTGGCGGACACGGTGCTGGAGATGTTGGCATCGGACTACAACATTGTGCTGACGCACGGAAACGGGCCGCAGGTGGGGCTGGATCTACGGCGTGCGGAAATCGCGCATGAGCGTGAAGGGTTGCCGCTCACCCCGCTGGCAAACTGCGTCGCCGATACGCAGGGCGGGATCGGCTATCTGATCCAACAGGCGCTGAACAACCGCCTGGCGCGGCGCGGTGATCAGAAGGCGGTTACGGTGGTCACGCAGGTGGAGGTCGACAAAAACGATCCGGGCTTCGCTAACCCGACCAAGCCTATCGGCGCGTTCTTTAGCGAAGCGCAGCGCGATGAACTGCAGCGGGTCAATCCGGGCTGGCGCTTTGTTGAAGATTCGGGACGCGGCTACCGCCGGGTCGTCGCCTCTCCGGAACCGAAGCGTATTGTCGAGGCGGAGGCAATCAAAACGCTGACCCAGCAAGGCTTTGTGGTGATTGGCGCGGGTGGCGGTGGGATCCCGGTGGTGCGTAGCGATCAGGGGGATTATCAGAGCGTGGATGCGGTGATTGATAAAGATCTCTCCACGGCTCTGCTGGCGCAGGAGATCCACGCTGACATTCTGGTGATCACCACCGGCGTCGAGCAGGTCTGTATTCATTTTGGCAAACCCAACCAGCAGGCGCTGGATAAGGTGGATGTCGCAACGATGACCCGTTACATGCAGGAGGGACATTTCCCGCCGGGGAGCATGTTACCCAAAATCGTTGCCAGTCTGGCATTCCTGGCGCGTGGCGGTAAGCGAGTGATCATCACCACGCCGGAATGCCTGCCGGCCGCACTGCGCGGCGAAACGGGCACCCATATTGTCTATTCCTGAGAGGAAATGTGAATGAAGGAAAGTAACAGCCGCCGTGAATTTTTAAGTCAGAGCGGAAAAATGGTGACCGCTGCCGCGCTGTTTGGCGCAGTGGCTCCGGTCGCGTATGCTGCTAATCCTGTCGGGAACACCTGCGGGGCGAAGAGCACAATGACGATTAACGATAAGCACTATTACCTGGATAACGTCCTGCTGGAAGCGGGGTTTGATTACGAAAACTCGGTGGTGGTGCATACCCGTACCGCGCTGCAAACCGTTGAAATTCAGGACGGGAAAATTGTTGCCCTGCGTGAGAATAAGCAGCATCCGGATGCGACGCTGCCGCACTACGATGCGGGTGGAAAGCTGATGCTGCCCGCCATGCGCGACATGCACATCCATCTGGATAAAACCTTTTACGGCGGTCCCTGGCGTTCGCTGAATCGCCCGGCTGGCACCACCATTCAGGATATGATCCGCCTTGAGCAAAAGCTGCTGCCTGAACTCCAGCCTTACACGCAGGAGCGCGCGGAAAAGCTCATCGATCTGCTGCAATCAAAAGGCACCTCGATCGCCCGCAGCCACTGCAATATCGAACCGGTTTCCGGGCTGAAAAACCTGGAAAATCTGCAGGCGGTGCTGGCGCGTCGCCAGCCGGGTTTTGCCTGTGAAATCGTGGCGTTTCCGCAGCATGGCCTGCTGTTATCGAAGTCTGAACCGTTGATGCGTGAAGCAATGCAGGCGGGGGCGCATTACGTCGGCGGTCTGGACCCAACCAGCGTGGACGGGGCGATGGAAAAATCCCTCGACACCATGTTCCAGATTGCGCTGGATTACGATAAAGGCGTGGATATCCATCTGCATGAAACCAGCCCGGCGGGCGTTGCGGCGGTGAATTACATGGTGGAAACGGTGGAGAAAACGCCGCAGTTGAAGGGCAAACTGACCATCAGCCACGCATTTGCGCTGGCAACGCTGAACGAACAGCAGGTGGATGCGCTGGCGAGCCGCATGGCGGCGCAGCAGATTACCATTGCCTCGACGGTGCCGATCGGTACCTTGCATATGCCGCTCAAGCAGTTGCGTGACAAAGGCGTGGAAGTGATTACCGGGACCGACAGTGTGATTGACCATTGGTCGCCGTACGGGCTTGGAGACATGCTGGAGAAGGCTAATCTGTACGCGCAGCTGTATATTCGTCCCAATGAACTCAACCTGTCGCGAGCGCTGTTCCTCGCCACCGGCGATGTGCTGCCGCTTAACTATAAAGGTGAGCGCGTCTGGCCGAAGGCGCAGGATGAAGCCAGCTTTGTACTGGTGGATGCCTCCTGCTCAGCGGAAGCGGTCGCGCGAATCTCCCCACGCACCGCGACCTTCCATAAAGGCCAACTGGTGTGGGGGAACGTCGCAAGCTAGCCTGGTTTGATGCGCAGCGGCAATCGCTGCTGCGCTCTCTGCTCGTTAACCGACGATCCCCATATAGCCGTGAATCCCCATATATAAGCCGACCATCGCGATGAGCGCGCTGGAAAAATAGGGGGCTTTGCGTGCCAGTGTGTTAAATCCGTTCCAGCGTTTGGCCGCCTGCTGCACGCTGATTGCCGCTCCCACGCCAACCGTTACCAGCGTTAGCGCCAGCCCGAGGCTGAAGCACAGCACCATGGTGGCACCCAGCGTGAAGGCTTTGAGCTGGATGCAAATCAGCAGTACCGTAATGGCGGCAGGGCAGGGGATCAACCCGCCGGTCAGACCAAACAATAATATTTGGCCGTTGGTGACCTCTTTGCCTGCAAAGCGGCGCTGAATATCGGTAGCATGTGCCCGCTCGTGCGCGTCCAGATACTCTTTCGAACCCTCGCTCAGCCCTGCTAACGCAGCATGGTTATGATCGTGGTCATGTTCGTGATGATGATGGTGAGCTTCACCGTGGTTATGATGGTGGTGATGGTCATCATGATCATGGTGATGCTCATGATCGTGGTCATGATGCGTCTGGGTCAGCCAGTTCTGTTCTCCCTGCCAGGTTCGCCAGAACATCCAGAATGCGGTTCCGAGAATAATAATCGCCGAGACAAACTGCAGCCACGGCTCAACGGCCTGGGCAGTTAACGCTTTGCTGATATACATCCCACCGAGCGCAATCAGCCATACCACTGCGGTATGCGACAGCGTTGCCGCCAGCCCCAGCATCACCGCCTGTTTGATGGTCCCCTTAATGGCAATAATAAAGGCCGCCATCATCGTCTTGGAATGCCCCGGTTCCAGACCGTGTAACACTCCTAATAGAATCGCGCTGGGAATGAAAAACCAGGCGTTGCCTTGCTGAAGAAGCGTAGAAAACTCACCCATGAGAATGATTCTTAGTTGTTTAATTTTGCCAGATTCTACTCCCCCCCAGTATTAAATACTACCCCCCAGTAGAATGACGATGGTATTGTCGCTACAGCCAGACGTTGAAAAGGTATTGCTATGTCACATACGATCCGCGACAAACAAAAGCTGAAAGCCCGAGCCAGTAAGATTCAGGGGCAGGTAGCGGCGTTGAAAACCATGCTGGATGAACCGCATGAATGCGCGGCGGTATTGCAGCAAATAGCGGCGATCCGCGGTGCGGTAAACGGGTTAATGCGCGAGGTGATTAAAGGTCATCTGACCGAGCACATTGTGCATCAGGGCGATGAAATTAAGCGCGAAGAAGATTTGGATGTGGTTTTGAAGGTACTCGATTCGTACATCAAATAAGTCAGTTTAACGGCTCATCCACATACAGATGAATGAGCCGTTAAAAACACGTTCTAGCCAAAAAACATCACAGATACGCACAGCAGACCGACAATCAGGGTGATCAGATTACCCACTGAACGGTACGGCTTTAGCGCCGGGATCAGATAGGTAGATAATGTCGGCATGATAAACAGAATCATGGCAATCAGCGGCCCGCTAATCGCGTAAATCATTGAAATTGCATTAGGGTTAATGCAGCAAATGATAAACGTAATGGTCGAAACCAGCATAATGGACAGGGCGCGGTTAAAGGCCCGGCTTTTCTTCACTCCCACCTGATGCAACGATGTTTTTACCACCTCGGTTGCCCCTTCAATCACGCCAAAGTAGGTGCCGAGGAACGATTTTGACATCGCCACGACGGCGACAATGATCCCAGAAATCGACAGCCATGCTGGTGCGTTTGGCATCATCGATAGCGCTGACAGAATGGTCACGCCTTCATTTTTCGCGTCCTCGATATAGTTTGTCGGAATCGAAAGCAAACAGCTGAAGACGAAAAACAGCACGCTCAGGCAGATGATGACGTAGGCTACCTTCATGATTTTTTTGCATTTACCCATGGCCTGCTCGCCATATTTCTCACGTCGGTCGATGGCGAACGTCGAGATAATTGGCGTATGGCTAAAAGCGAAAACCATCACGGGAATAGATATCCAAACCTGATGAAGCGTGTGCTGATCGAAAGACATCTGGCCGGTGAGTAGCGTTGGCTGCCAGCTTCCGGTCAGGTAGAGCGAAAGGAACAAAAAGTACGCGATGAGCGGGAACACCAGAAAGCCCATTACCCGAATGGTTGCTTGTCGGCCCATCAGAAAAATCAGGTTCAGCACCAGCACCACGCCAAGACTGACCAGCATGCGAACACGCAGATCGATGGCGATATGTTTTGCCAGTTGTTCGGTGAGTGAATTGGTTATCGCCACGGCGTAGATCAGCACCACCACAAAGAAGGCAATAAAATAGAGGGTCGTGATCAGGCTGCCTATCTTTTTGCCGTAGTAGTGCGTAACTGCACCAGTGATCCCTTCACCTGCCGAGGTTTTTGAGGACAGGATAAACTGGCACAGCGCCTTGTGCGGCCAGTAGGTTAAAGGCCAGGCGACGAGTGCGGTGATAAACAGTACCACCGCGCCTGCAGAACCCAGCTGTATGGGGAGGAAGAGGGTTCCTGCGCCGACGGCAGTCCCATATAGTGCGAAGCTCCAGAGAGTCTCTTCTTTTGACCAAAATTTCGACATTATTTGAACGTATCAACTATAAAATAAACAAAAAGAAGCGCAATTTACCACAAATGGCAGGGGCTGGGGGAGGTGTCAACAAGCGGGCGAGTGAATGGATCAAAAGCCGGAACCGAGAAGATTCCGGCTATTGTTTGAATTATCAGGCAGTAACGCGCTGCTGGCGACGCTTCATAACGCGCTCGCGTAAAGTGTCATAAGCCCAGTTATAGAACATGGTGTATGGCAGGAAGAACAGGAAGAAACCTATTTCCAGCGTGAATGCCTGGAGCAGGCTGACGTTCAGCACATACGCCACGATGCTCACCCCGATGACAATAAAACCGCTCTCGAAGCCTAAGGCGTGGAATGCCCGCACTTTAGCCGTACGTTTTACCAGGTGCGACGGCCACAGTCGGTCAAACAGGGCGTTATAAATGATATTCCAGATCATCGCCGTGGTGGCGAGAAGAATGGTCAGTCCGCCCATTTCCAGCACCGAGCGCTGCATCAACCATGCGGTGGTTGGTGCGAGGATCGCGGTGGCAATGCCTTCAAAGCAGACGGCATGAAAAATTCGCTCCAGTAACGAGCGGCGTTGGACTGTATCGTGTTGCATAATCTAAAACCTTCTTTGATGCCCGGATAACGGAATGGTGGCAATTTTATCGTTTTATGTGATATCTAAAAGATAGTATCCATCGATAAAGTAGATAGTTCATGCGTTACTCTCCTGAAGCGTTAACGGCATTTGTGGAGACCGTTTCCTGCGGCTCATTTTCTGCTGCGGCCCGGCGGCTGCGTAAAAGTCAGTCCACCATCAGCACGGCCATTGCGCATCTGGAAGCCGATCTTGGTTTTGCGCTGTTTGACCGCTCATCACGTCAGCCGACGCTAACCGAAGAAGGTAAGCGGGTGCTGGGCTATGTGCAGGCAATTTTGACGGCCAGCGAACGTCTTGATGAGGCAGCAATTTCGCTGTCGGGTGAAACGGAAGCGCGTCTGACCTTCGTTTTGTCTGACACGCTGCACCCGGATGTGCTGGAAGAATTGATGGTGCAGTTTGACCACAAGTTTCCCCATACCGAGTTTGAATGTCTGATTGGCGAAGATGAAGACGTTATCGATCTGCTGCAAAAAGGACGTGCTCAGGTTGGGTTGATCGAAGCGCGGGAGGATTACCCGACCGACATGGGCGTCACGCGTCTGCCGATGCAAACCTGGATGGGATTATACGTTGCGGCATCGCATCCACTGGCGACTCAAGAAAAACTGCAGTGGGAACAGCTACATACCTGGCGAGAGCTGCGGCTGAATACCTATCTGGAGAGCGGCACCAACGTGGCGCGCGGCCCCGTCTGGTCGGCGCCTAACTATTTGTTGCTGCTGAGTATGGCGGTGCAGGGATTCGGCTGGTGCGCGCTCCCTTGTGCGCTGGTGGAGGAGTTTGCGGCAGAAAAACCGCTGGTTCAATTGATGCTGCCCGGCTGGCCAAAGGCTATCTCTATCGATCTGCTGTGGAATAAGAAATCACCGCCTGGCGTGGCGGGAAGTTGGCTGCGCGACCATTTACAGCAGAGTGGCGTTCAGATGACCAATAAATGATACGAATTTCCTTTGTGATAAAAATCACCGTTTTTAAACAACCTTGATAACTCTTTTTAACAATCATCTACTATTGCGGTGTTATTTTGCGCTGAGGTGGTGATGAAAGAGGTTGTGATAGTCGGGGCGTTACGGACACCGATCGGCTGCTTCCAGGGGACGCTGGCGCGCCACTCTGCCGTTGAATTAGGTAGCATGGTAGTCAGGGCGTTACTGGAGCGCACGGGCGTGGACGTTCACGCTGTGGATGAAGTGATCCTCGGGCAGGTGCTTACCGCAGGTGCCGGGCAAAACCCGGCGCGTCAGTCCGCCATCAATGGTGGGCTACCCAATACCGTCTCCGCCATCACCATTAACGATGTCTGCGGCTCGGGTCTGAAAGCGCTGCATCTGGCGACCCAGGCTATCCAGTGCGGCGAAGCCGACATTGTGATTGCGGGCGGACAAGAGAATATGAGCCGTGCGCCGCATGTCCTTACTGATAGCCGTACCGGCGCACAGTTGGGCAACAGTCAACTGGTCGACAGCCTGGTGCATGACGGCCTGTGGGACGCTTTCAACGATTACCATATGGGCGTGACTGCGGAAAATCTGGCGCGGGAATATGGCATCAGCCGTGAACTGCAGGATGCCTACGCACTGCATTCGCAGCACAAGGCGCGGATGGCAATTGACGCCGGGCGCTTTAAAGATGAAATCGTGCCGGTGGTAACGCAGCGTAATGGGCAATCGTTCGTGGTGGATACCGACGAACAGCCGCGCACCGATGCCAGCGCAGAAGGGCTGGCGCGTCTGGATCCGACCTTCGACAGGCTCGGTTCAGTAACCGCGGGCAACGCGTCATCCATCAATGATGGCGCCGCTGCGGTGATGATGATGAGCGAGGCTAAGGCCCTGGAGCTGAATTTGCCGGTGCTGGCCCGCATTCGTGCCTTTGCCAGCGTCGGGGTCGATCCCGCGCTCATGGGAATTGCGCCGGTGTATGCGACGCGCCGTTGCCTTGAGCGTGTGGGCTGGCAACTGGCTGATGTTGATCTTATCGAGGCCAACGAAGCCTTTGCCGCACAGGCATTGTCCGTTGGGAAAATGCTGGAGTGGGATGAACGGCGGGTGAATGTGAACGGCGGAGCCATTGCGCTCGGTCATCCGATTGGCGCATCTGGCTGTCGTATTCTGGTTTCACTGGTACATGAAATGGTGAAGCGTCGGGCGCACAAAGGGCTGGCAACGTTATGTATCGGCGGTGGTCAGGGCGTGGCGCTCGCTATCGAGCGAGATTAACCACCCGTAGTTTTCTCTGCTTAAACTCCTTTCCCGCTGTATATCCCCTGCATCTATAAAAAAGCCCTCCAACAGGAGGGCAAGGCCAGTTACAGAAACATACACTCTAAACTCTGCCAACGTATCAAAACGGCGTTTCATTTCATGTGATTAACAGCGCACTTTGCTATAAAAGGTGTGTGAACGGCGTGTGAGGCTGGCTGTATTTTCAATGTCTTATCCCTACCCTTCATGAACTACTCTTGTTTATTTTTATCTATCTAATTGTTTTAAATGATTTTATTGAAATTACTTCCGCGATTTATATGCGCTAGCGTGATCGCAATTACACTTTTGATAATAAGATGCAGAAAAAGTGAAACGTTGTTTTATTTGTAATTGAAAACCCATTCCGGGAGGGATATCATGAGCGCATAAGATAAAACGGAACAGCGTTTTGCTATTCGTTTAAGCATTCACGGTCAATTTATCACTGGAGGTAAATGTGGACGTAAGACAAAGCATCCATAGTGCGCATGCGAAAACCCTGGACACTCAGGAACTGCGTAATGAGTTTTTGGTCGAAGAAGTGTTTGTCGCAGATGAATACACCATGGTCTACAGCCACATTGACCGCATCATTGTTGGCGGCATTATGCCAGTGGCCAAAACCGTCTCTGTGGGTGGCGAAGTCGGCAAACAGCTGGGCGTAACCTACTTCCTCGAGCGTCGTGAGCTGGGGGTGATTAACATCGGTGGCCCGGGCACGATTACCGTTGACGGCCAGTGCTATGAAATTGGTCATCGTGACGCGCTGTACGTCGGGAAAGGGGCCAAAGAAGTGGTATTCGCCAGCATCGATACGGCGAAACCGGCGAAGTTTTACTATAACTGCGCGCCGGCCCACACGACTTATCCAACCAAAAAAGTCACGCCAGCAGACGTTGCGCCAGTGACGCTGGGCGATGACCTCACCAGTAACCGTCGTACCATCAACAAATATTTTGTGCCGGATGTGCTGGAAACCTGCCAGTTGAGCATGGGTCTGACCGAACTGGCGCCGGGTAACCTGTGGAACACCATGCCGTGTCATACCCATGAACGTCGTATGGAAGTCTATTTCTATTTCAATATGGAAGAAGATACCTGCGTCTTCCACATGATGGGGCAGCCTCAGGAAACGCGTCATATTGTGATGCACAACGAGCAGGCGGTGATTTCTCCGAGCTGGTCAATTCACTCCGGCGTTGGCACAAAAGCTTATACGTTCATTTGGGGCATGGTCGGCGAAAACCAGGTCTTTGATGATATGGACCATGTAGCGGTCAAAGATCTGCGCTAGTTGCGGGCGATAGCCGTGCCTGCTGCGGCGGGCATTATAAAAAATTAAGGATTTACAATGATTTTGAATGCATTCTCTCTTGAAGGTAAGGTCGCCGTTGTGACCGGTTGTGACACTGGCCTGGGTCAGGGTATGGCGTTGGGTTTGGCTGAAGCGGGCTGCGATATCGTGGGGATCAACATCGTTGAACCGACGGAAACTATCGAACGCGTGACCGCGCTGGGGCGCCGTTTTTTAAGTCTGACCGCCGACCTGCGTCAAATTGACGGCATTCCGGCGTTGCTGGAGCGCGCAGTGGCAGAATTCGGTCATATCGATATTCTGGTCAACAACGCAGGTCTTATCCGTCGTGACGATGCGATCGACTTCAGTGAAAAAGACTGGGACGACGTGATGAACCTGAACATTAAGAGCGTGTTCTTTATGTCTCAGGCCGCGGCGAAGCACTTTATCGCTCAGGGTAACGGCGGCAAAATTATCAACATCGCCTCTATGCTTTCTTTCCAGGGCGGGATCCGCGTGCCGTCTTACACCGCGTCTAAAAGCGGCGTAATGGGCATCACCCGTCTGATGGCGAACGAGTGGGCCAAACATAACATCAACGTCAACGCAATTGCGCCGGGTTACATGGCGACGAACAACACTCAACAGCTGCGCGCTGATGAGCAGCGTAGCGCAGAAATTCTCGATCGTATCCCGGCGGGTCGTTGGGGTCTGCCGAGTGACCTGATGGGGCCGATTGTGTTCCTGGCATCCAGCGCATCTGACTATATCAACGGCTATACCGTTGCGGTAGACGGCGGCTGGCTGGCGCGTTAATTCGCTTTCCAGAACTGACAAACCCTGCCCTTTGGCAGGTTTTGTCGGTTAAACATAAGGTGAATGTAGCAATACACCGGAGGCGACATATTCATTCCCTCTGGAACAACATTATGCCGCCAGGCAGATTACGAACAGATAAAATTACGCAGGCAGAAAATCTTCGCGCGTGGGCGTAAAGGTATCGAGTAGTGTTCCCGGTTTTAAACAGACGCAGCCATGCATAATGTTGGGCTGTTTATATAGGGTATCGCCTGCCCTAACGACATGCTTTTCTTCGCCGATGGTAAATTCAAACTCCCCAGACAAAACGTAAGTCAGCTGCTCATGCGGATGATTGTGCATCGGGCCAATCGCGCCTTGCTCGAAGTTCACCTCAACCGCCATCATTTTACCGTCGTGAGCAAGAATACGTCGGGTAACGCCATTGCCCAGATCTTCAAGGGTGGTCTCTTTATGAAAAATAAACATCCGGCATTCCTGTAATTAAAACAATGTTTCATTAAACCTATATCAGAAAATTAAAAAAAGAAATGCACGCCAACAGATGTGGAAAGTTGATCACATCTTTGGTTCACTGGAGAGATAACAACAAATCAGGGGAAATGATGAAAACGATCGGTCTGTTAGGCGGTATGAGCTGGGAATCCACCATTCCTTATTATCGACTCATTAATGAAGGGGTAAAACAGCGTCTGGGTGGCCTGCACTCGGCACAGATTCTGTTGCACAGCGTAGATTTTCACGAGATTGAAGCCTGTCAGGCTGGCGGTGACTGGCAGCGGGCTGGGGAAATCCTCGCGCAGGCCGCCGCAGGGCTTCAGCAAGCTGGAGCGGAAGGGATTGTGCTGTGTACCAACACCATGCACAAAGTTGCTGAGGCGATTGAAACCGCCTGTGACGTGCCGTTCCTGCATATTGCCGATGCGACGGGTCGGGCCATACAAAAACAGCAGATGAGCAACGTGGCGCTACTGGGTACGCGCTACACCATGGAGCAGGATTTTTACCGCGGACGTCTACAGACTGAATTTGGTATTAGCACGCTTATTCCTGAGGCTGATGACCGTCAGAAAATAAACCAGATTATTTTCGACGAGCTGTGCCTCGGTGAGTTCAGCAACGCTTCCCGCGACTACTACCTGAGCGTAATTGATCAGTTGGCTAAACAGGGCGCTCAAGGGGTTATCTTTGGCTGTACCGAGATTGGTCTGCTGGTTCCAGCCGAGCTAAGTCCATTACCGGTTTTCGACACCGCGGCAATCCATGCGCAAGATGCGGTGGCGTTTATGCTTTCGTCTGTGGATACAAAATAGCCTCCAGCGGATCGATAAGTCTCGGGAGATGGGCTTGCAGATGCGCCGTAAAAGCATCGACCAGCGCCGAGGCAGGGCGATGAAGTGGGTGGATCAGGCTGACCGTAAAGGGTACCGAAATACTGAAGCGGCGGATAACCACTCCGCTGCTGGCATAATCCAGCGCGGTCAGTGGGTTAACCACCGAGATCCCCACGCCCGCCCGCACCATTGCACAAATTGAAGCGGCGCTGTGGGTTTCAATCACCATGCGGCGCTTCACCTGATGTTCGTTAAACAGGGTGTCCAGTAGCTGACGGTAACTGTCGGTCCGCGACAGGCTGATATAGTTCTCTCCCTGAAAATCCTGCGGCGTTAATACCGCTTTCTCGGTCAGCGGATGCCCCTGCGGCAGTACACACACTTCATCCAGCGCCAGCAATTCGGTGCGTTTCGTTCCGGCTGGCGTATGCAGCGTTTCCGTTAACCCCAGATCGTGGCGCTGCGCCGACAGCCACTCTTCCAACAGTGGTGACTCCTGCGGCACGATCTGAATGTTGACCTGCGGATAGCGCGCAAGAAATGGCTGCAGCAGCGGCGGTAAAAAGGACTGCGAAAATACCGGCAGGCAAACAATCGACAATTCACCTTGACGAAATTCGCGCAGGCTTTCGGCGGCGCTCACAATTCTGTCCAGGCCGTACCACGAACGTTGTACCTCTTCAAACAGACGTAAGCCTTGCACGGTTGGATGCAGTCGGCCACGCGTGCGTTCAAACAGCGTTAATCCCAGGACTTTTTCGAATCGGGCCAGTTCCCGACTGACGGTGGGCTGCGAGGTATGTAGCATGCGCGCGGCTTCCGTCAGATTGCCTGCGGTCATGATGGCGTGAAAAATTTCAATGTGACGCAGGTTAACCGCGGGCATAAGCAATCCTCGAATGAGCTAATCCATATCATTTTTGCATAGACTCACGATAAAACGATATTTTTTATTCTTTTTGGGCTGTGGCGTAATCATAAAAAAGCCAATACCGGAGCACACCATGCCACGCCCACTCAACAACACAGACACTGACCTGACCGCCGACAACCTGTTGCGCCTGCCTGCCGAATTCGGCTGCCCGGTGTGGGTCTATGATGCGCAGATTATTCGCGCGCAGATTGCCAAACTGAGTCAGTTTGACGTGGTGCGTTTTGCCCAGAAGGCATGTTCGAATATTCATATTTTGCGCCTGATGCGCGAGCAGGGCGTGAAGGTCGATTCCGTCTCGCTTGGCGAAATTGAACGCGCGCTGGCGGCAGGTTTTGTACCGGGCAAAGATGAGATTGTCTTTACCGCCGATATGATTGATGAAGCGACGCTCGCCCGGGTGCATGAATTGAGCATTCCGGTAAATGCCGGGTCGGTCGATATGCTGGAACAACTGGGTCAGCTCTCGCCGGGCCATCGCGTGTGGCTCCGCGTAAACCCTGGCTTTGGGCATGGACACAGTCAGAAAACCAATACCGGGGGTGAGAACAGCAAGCACGGCATCTGGTACAGCGATCTTCCGGCGGCGCTGGAGGTAATTCAGCGCTATAAGCTGAAGTTGGTGGGTATTCATATGCATATCGGCTCTGGCGTGGACTACGCGCATCTGGAGCAGGTGTGCGGCGCGATGGTGCGTCAGGTGGTGGAATTTGGTCAGGATCTGGAGGCGATCTCCGCAGGCGGCGGTTTATCAATCCCGTATCGCGAAGGTGAAGAGGCGATCGACACCGATCACTATTTTGGATTGTGGAACGCCGCGCGCGATAGTATTGCGCGTCATCTGGGTCATGCCGTCAAACTGGAGATCGAACCAGGGCGTTTCCTGGTCGCGGAAGCCGGCGTGTTAGTGGCGCAGGTGCGCAGCGTGAAAGAGATGGGCAGCCGTCACTTTGTGCTGATCGATGCGGGCTTCAACGATCTGATGCGCCCGGCCATGTACGGTAGCTATCACCATATCTCCGCGCTGGCGGGGGATGGTCGTTCTCTGCAACAAACTCCTCAACGGGAGACCGTGGTGGCCGGACCGCTGTGCGAATCAGGCGACGTGTTTACCCAGCAGGAAGGCGGAAATGTGGAAACCCGTCTGTTGCCTGCGGTGGTGCCGGGTGATTATCTGGTTTTGCATGATACCGGGGCGTACGGAGCGTCAATGTCGTCAAACTACAATAGCCGCCCGCTGCTGCCGGAGGTCTTGTTTGATAACGGCGTGGCGCGAATGATTCGTCGTCGCCAGACCATTGATGAGCTGTTAGCGCTGGAATTAATCTGAGTAAAGCTGGCCGGATAAGGTGCTTGCGTCACTATCCGGCTCTTTTTCATATTACTTAAAGTACGGTCCGAGCGTTACTGAGTCACGTAATACCAGTTTGCCGGTAAACGGAGGGATCGGCTCCACGCTCTCACCGTTGGCCAGACGTATAGCCTGGTCGATTGCCGTGGTTATCATGGTATCAATCGGCAGATAAACGGTAGATAACCCCGGTTCCAGCCATTTGGCGCTGGGCGCATCATCAAAACCAAACAGCGAGACGTCCGTCGGGATCCTCAGTCCGGCCTGATGTAACGCTTTTGATGCACCTAATGCCATGTCATCGTTACAGGCGAACAGGGCGCTGAATTTCACCCCTTCCTCCAGCAGTTCTCGACAGGCTTCATAGCCTCGCGTCATCGTGGAGTCGCCGTATTTAACCTTATCAGGATCCCAGGGAATACCGTTTTTTTCCAGAGCCTTACGATACCCCATCAGGCGGGATTTACCGGTTGGCGTATGGCCTGGCACGGTGATACAAGCAATATCGCTGTGCCCCTGTGAGATCAGATAATTGACCGCCTGATACGCCGCGTCTTCCTGCTCAAAGAAAATCGCGCGATCGCGGGCCTGACTGACATCACGGTTGATGACCAGCAAGGGCATCGCAATGCTGTTCATCAGCGACATAATCGCCTTTTCACTCATATAGCGGGTATAGAGAATAATGGCGTCGCACTGCCTGTCGGCCAGCATTTGCACGGCTTCCTGCTCACGCTCCGGCGTGTCGTGACCATCGGTGACGATCAACTGCTTGCCGTGAGACTCCGTCTGGCGCGAGGCCTGTTGCAGCAGGCGGCCAAAGTAGAATCCATCAAATGTGGAAACCACCAGACCAATGCTGTTGCTGGTGCGATTCGCTAAAGAGCGCGCTAAAAAGTTGGGCCGATAATCGAGTGCCTGCATGGCCTTGAACACTTTCTGGCGCGTGCTCTCTTTTACCTGACCCGTTCCATTTAGTACGCGCGAAACGGTCGCTTTTGAGACGCCTGCGAGTCGTGAAACGTCCAACATCGTAGTCATGACGCAATCCTGGTTAATCGTTTGACGATGAGTTCCCCGGCTCTGTCAGCGCCGAAACGGAATGGCGACGCACCAGAGTTGGGTTAAAGACGTGGGTAATTTCAGGTGCGGGTCGCTTCTCCGCCAGCGCGAGCGCCAGTTCAGCGGCCTGGGTTGCCATCGTCACGATGGGATAGCGTACCGTGGTCAGACGTGGGCGCACATAGCGGGAAATCAGCACATCATCAAAGCCAATCAGCGAGATTTCTCCCGGCACATCAATGCCGTTATCATTCAATACGCCCATGGCGCCAGCCGCCATTGAGTCGTTGTAGCAGGCTACCGCAGTGAAGTTTTTGCCACGACCAAGTAACTCGGTCATGGCCTGTTCACCGCCGCTTTCATCCGGTTCGCCGAACGTCACCAGTCGATCGCTTACCGGTATATTGCTCTCCGCCAGCGCGTCGTAATAGCCTTGCAGACGATCTTCCGCATCAGAAATACTGTGATTGGAACACAGGTAGCCAATGCGCGTATGGCCCTGTTGAATAAGGTGTCGGGTAGCGAGCCATGCGCCGAAACGGTCATCGAGGGCAACGCAGCGTTGTTCGAATCCCGGCAGAATACGGTTAATCAATACCATGCCGGGGATTTGCTTCATTAATGAAGCCAAATCCGCATCCGGGATGATTTTGGCATGGACAACAAGGGCCGCGCAGCGGTGGCGAATGAGCTGTTCAATCGCCTGACGTTCCTTCTGTTCATTATGGTAGCCGTTGCCAATCAGCAAAAAATTCCCGGTGTTATAGGCCACCTGCTCGACAGCTTTAACCATTGCCCCAAAGAATGGATCGGACACATCACCAACGACCAGACCGATGGTTTCTGTGGATTGTTGCGCCAGTGCACGCGCATTCGCATTGGGGTGGTAGCTGAGTGATTCCATTGCACTCGTTACGGCCAGACGCGATGCTTCGCTGGCTTTGGGGGAATCATTGATCACTCGAGAAACGGTGGCGACTGATACACCAGCTAGTCGGGCTACATCCTTTATGGTCGCCATGATAGTACCTGTTGTGGGTAAACGCTTACATTCCGTCAGTGTTACGGAAAATGGCTGGCTGTTCAAGCAGATTGCCCGTCAGGACCTCGCAAATGTGAGCGCGCGCGAGCGAAGTAAGACAGAAAATAGAAAATGCTAATTTTTGCTTACACTTTGCGATGTGCTGTTGCGATTGTTCGCTGGTGGGAGAACTGAGCGGATTGCTAAAATTGGGATCCCAGAGGTATTGATAGGTGAAATCAACTTTCGGGTTGATCACTAGAATTACACCAGCCTGCGCAGATGCGCAGGTTTTTTTTTGCCTTCAGCCTATCTGTAACAGTAACCGATAATTTACACAACTCGTTGCATTTGGGTTCATTCCTTTGCGTTTTCGTACTGGCGTATCTGGCTGCTGACGACCACAATCAAGATCCCAGAGGTATTGATTGGTGAGATTATTCGGTACGCACTTCGTACCTGTCTCTTGCACCGACCTGCGCGGATGCGCAGGTTTTTTTTCGGACTGTATTTACCTGTTTACCTGTCGCGCCCATTCCCCAACTCGTATACTCTCCCACCATTAATGTTTCTATAATTAATGGCACAGGGAGTTGAGATGCTATTTGGCTTTTTTCGTAATCTGTTTCGCGTGCTTTTCCGCGTTCGCGTCACGGGCAATGTCAGCGCGCTACAGGGAGAACGCGTTCTAATCACTCCCAACCATGTCTCATTTATAGACGGCATCCTGCTGGCGCTATTTTTACCGATTCGTCCCGTCTTCGCCGTTTACACCTCGATCAGCCAGCAATGGTATATGCGCTGGCTAACCCCGCTGATTGACTTCGTGCCGTTAGACCCAACCAAACCGATGTCGATTAAGCATCTGGTCCGTCTGGTCGAGCAGGGCCGTCCGGTGGTGATTTTTCCCGAAGGACGCATTTCGACCACCGGTTCGTTGATGAAAATATATGACGGTGCCGGGTTTGTCGCCGCGAAGTCGGGAGCGACGGTCGTTCCTGTCCGCATTGAGGGGGCAGAGCTTTCCCACTTCAGCCGCCTGAAAGGTCTGGTTAAACAGCGATTCTTCCCGCGTATCCAACTGCACATTCTACCGCCGACTCAAATGCCAATGCCGGAAGCCCCGCGAGCGCGCGATCGCCGCAAAATCGCCGGTGAAATGCTGCATCAAATTATGATGGAAGCTCGCATGGCGGTACGCCCGCGTGAAACGCTATACGAGTCGCTGCTGGCGGCAAAATACCGTTTTGGCGCGGGCAAAAACTGCATTGAAGATGTTAACTTTACGCCGGACAGCTACCGCAAACTGCTGACTAAGACGCTCTTTGTGGCCCGTATTCTGGAAAAATACAGCGCCGAAGGTGAAAAAATCGGCCTGATGCTGCCAAATGCGGGGATCAGCGCGGCGGTCATTTTTGGTGCCATTGCGCGTCGACGCATTCCGGCCATGATGAACTACACGGCGGGCGTGAAAGGGTTAACCAGCGCCATTACTGCGTCTGAAATCAAAACGATCTTCACTTCCCGACAGTTTCTCGATAAAGGCAAACTCTGGCATCTACCGGAACAGCTCACCCAGGTACGCTGGGTTTATCTGGAAGATTTAAAAGCCGATGTGAAGTTGAGCGATAAGCTGTGGATTTTCTCACATCTGCTGGCACCGCATCTGGCGCAGGTGAAACAGCAGCCGGAAGAGGCTGCGGTGATCCTCTTTACGTCTGGTTCGGAAGGCCATCCGAAAGGCGTGGTCCACAGCCACAAGAGTATTCTGGCGAACGTTGAGCAGATTAAAACAATTGCCGATTTCACCGCCGATGACCGCTTTATGTCGGCGCTGCCGCTGTTCCACTCCTTTGGCCTGACGGTGGGATTATTCACGCCGCTACTGACCGGTGCAGAAGTATTTCTTTATCCCAGCCCGCTTCATTACCGCATTGTGCCGGAGCTGGTATACGACCGGAACTGCACCGTGTTGTTTGGTACTTCAACGTTCCTCGGTAACTATGCGCGTTTCGCGCATCCGTACGATTTCCACCGCCTGCGCTATGTGGTGGCAGGCGCGGAAAAACTGCAAGACAGCACAAAACAGCTATGGCAGGAGAAATTTGGTCTGCGCGTCCTTGAAGGCTATGGCGTGACGGAATGTGCGCCGGTTGTATCGATCAATGTACCGATGGCGGCAAAATCAGGAACGGTAGGGCGCATCTTGCCTGGCATGGATGCCCGACTGCTGGCTGTTCCGGGTATTGAGGACGGTGGGCGTTTACAACTGAAAGGCCCGAATATTATGAGCGGCTATTTGCGCGTCGAAAAACCTGGCGTGCTGGAAGTGCCGACGGCAGAAAATGCGCAGGGTGAGATTGAGCGCGGCTGGTATGACACCGGAGACATCGTCCGCTTTGATGAAAACGGCTTTGTACAGATCCAGGGGCGCGCCAAGCGTTTTGCTAAAATTGCCGGAGAGATGGTCTCGCTGGAAATGGTTGAGCAACTGGCATTGGCGGTATCTGCAGACAAAATGCACGCCACGGCGATCAAGAGCGATGCCAGCAAAGGTGAGGCGCTGGTGCTGTTCACTACCGACAGCGAACTCACACGTGAAAAACTACAGCAGTATGCGCGAGCGCATGGCGTGCCTGAACTTGCCGTACCGCGTGATATTCGCCACCTGAAGCAACTCCCATTACTCGGCAGCGGTAAGCCGGATTTTGTTACGCTGAAAAGCTGGGTCGATGAGCCGGAAAAACAACATGATTGAGTCAGCGCACACTAACACTTCAATCTGGTCCAAAGGGATGATGTCCGTCATCGCCGCGCAGTTTCTGTCGGCGTTTGGCGATAACGCACTGCTGTTCGCTACGCTGGCGCTGCTGAAGGAACAATTTTATCCGGACTGGAGCCAGCCAATCCTGCAAATGGTGTTTGTGGGCGCTTACATCCTGTTTGCGCCATTTGTTGGACAGGTGGCGGATAGCTTTGCCAAAGGCAGAGTGATGATGTTCGCGAACGCCCTGAAACTGCTGGGCGCGGCGAGTATTTGCTTCGGCATTAATCCGTTTCTCGGGTATACGCTGGTGGGGATTGGCGCGGCCGCGTATTCACCGGCCAAGTATGGCATTCTCGGTGAACTGACCACCGGTGACAAACTGGTGAAAGCCAACGGTCTGATGGAAGCCTCCACCATCGCCGCGATTTTGCTCGGTTCTGTCGCCGGCGGCGTTCTGGCCGACTGGCATGTGATTGCCGCGCTTTCTGCCTGTGCGCTGGCCTATGCTGGCGCCGTGGTGGCTAACCTGTACATCCCGAAACTGGCCGCGGCTCGTCCTGGCCAATCCTGGCATCTGGGGAAAATGACGCGCAGTTTCTTCTGCGCCGCCTCTTCGCTGTGGCGCAACGGTGAAACACGTTTTTCGTTGGTCGGAACCAGCCTTTTTTGGGGCGCGGGCGTCACGCTGCGTTTTCTGCTGGTGCTGTGGGTTCCGGTGGCGCTCGGCATCACCGATAACGCTACGCCGACCTACCTCAATGCCATGGTAGCGATTGGGATTGTCGTAGGTGCGGGGGCGGCAGCGAAGCTGGTGACGCTGGAAACCGTGTCGCGCTGTATGCCAGCGGGGATCCTGATTGGCGTCGTGGTGCTGATTTTCTCACTTCAGCATGCGCTGCTTCCGGCTTACGCGTTGCTGATGCTTATCGGCGTGTCAGGTGGCTTCTTTGTGGTACCGCTGAATGCGTTGCTGCAGGAGCGGGGCAAGAAAAGTGTCGGTGCGGGTAATGCGATCGCGGTGCAAAACCTGGGCGAAAACAGCGCGATGCTGCTGATGCTTGGGATTTACTCACTGGCAGTGCTGGTGGGGATCCCGGCGGTAGCGATTGGTATTGGATTCGGCGCGCTGTTTGCGCTGGCGATTGCGGCGCTGTGGATTTGGCAGCGCCGCCAGCCTGGTACGAGATGAGTGAACAATGAATGTGCCGGATGGCAGCGTCGCCTTATCTGGCCTACAGAGAGCAGCAATTTGTAGGTCTGATAAGCGTAGCGCCGTCAGGTACTAACCGTCACGGTGCAGGATAGGTATACACCTGATGCACCGCTTCAATCTCTGCCAGTACTTCTTCGCTCAACTCCAGATGCAGGCTTTCAACGTTGGTTTTTAGCTGCTCCATCGTCGTGGCTCCCAGCAGGGTGCTGGCGACAAACGGCTGACGACGCACGAATGCCAACGCCATTTGCGCAGGATCCAGATTATGGCGTTTCGCGATATCCACATAGGCCGCAACGGCTTTTTGCGTTTGCTCGCCGCTGTAACGCGTGAAACGGCTAAACAGCGTATTGCGTGCACCGGCAGGCTTCGCGCCGTTCAGGTATTTACCGGTTAATGTACCGAAGCCAAGGCAAGAGTAGGCCAGCAGTTCAACGCCTTCATACTGGCTCACTTCCGCCAGTCCAACCTCAAAGCTGCGATTCAGCAGGCTGTAGGGGTTCTGGATGGTGGCGATGCGCGGCAGATCGTGTTTGTCCGCCAGGTGCAGGTAGCGCATCACGCCAAACGCGGTTTCATTGGACACGCCGATGTAGCGAATTTTCCCCGCGCGCTGAAACTCTGCCAGCGCGTCCAGCGTATCCAGCAGCGAAACGACTGGCGCAGGGTCCGTCCAGCTGTAGCCTAACTTACCAAAGCAGTTGGTCGGGCGCTGCGGCCAGTGAACCTGATACAGATCCAGGTAATCGGTTTGCAGTCTTTTCAGGCTGTCGTGCAGCGCTTCACGGATATTTTTACGGTCCAGCGCCTGATTCGGTCGAATACCGCTGTCGTTGTTACGTGAAGGTCCACTGACCTTAGAAGCAACGATTAGCTTTTCACGGCTGCCGTGTTTGGCGAGCCAGTTACCTACGTAGGTTTCGGTGAGACCCTGGGTTTCAGGACGCGGCGGTACCGGATACATCTCGGCAACGTCGATCAAATTTATGCCTTGTTCTACGGCATAATCGAGCTGTGCATGTGCGTCGGCTTCGCTGTTTTGTTCACCAAACGTCATTGTGCCCAGCCCCAGTGTACTGACTTCAAGCGAGCTGTGGGGTATACGGTGATATTGCATAGCCGTTTCCTTTTTATAATCACGACATAAGGATTATAAAAATGGCTGAGGGAAGAGAAAAAGGGAAGTAAAATTGTTAAGGCCAGCGCACTGCTGACCTCAACCATCAGCGTTCAATGATTTGAGACACATCATCGCGATTAATCTGCATCGCATTGCCTTGCTGGTCGTGATAGCTCACCAGACCGGTATCATCGTCAATTTCTGGTTTTCCATCGGTCAGGATCATTCGACCATCTTTTGTCGCCATTACATAATCACTGCTGCATCCGGAAATGGCAAAAGCCAGTCCTACGGCGGAAATCAAAACTGCCCATTTTTTCATCTGCTTATCCTCACATGGCCTGCATCTGACAATAGTTTAGTAATAACGCGAAGTTGTGCATGGCGAAAGCAGTAAAATCTTAAACTGTGAGAAGAGGTAGGTGTGGCGCGCATTCGCTCCCCGTGCGGGGAGCGATGGATTTCATCAGAGCGGATTTTTTTTATTACGCCACAGGTTCAGGGTCTCTACCGCAATAGAGAAGAACATGGCGAAATAGATATATCCTTTCGGAACGTGGACGTCGAAACTTTCCAGAATTAGCGTGAAACCGACCAGAATCAGGAACGAGAGCGCCAGCATTTTTACCGAAGGATGGCGATCGACAAAATCGCCAATCGGGCGTGCAGCAAACATCATCACACCCACGGCAATCACCACTGCCGCCATCATGATAAACAGATGATCGGACAAGCCTACCGCAGTAATCACGGAATCCAGGCTGAAGATAATGTCTAACAACATGATCTGCACAATCGCGCCCAGAAAAGAGGAAACGCGGGTTTTCAGTCCCTCTTCCTCACCTTCAATGGATTCATGGATCTCCTTACTGGCTTTCCAGATCAGGAACAATCCCCCCAGTAGAAGGATCAGGTCGCGCGCTGATATTGCCTCGCCAAACACTTCGAATAGCGGGTTTGTCAGACGCGTTACCCAGGCGATAGAGGCCAGCAGTGCCAGACGCATGATCATCGCCGCTGCAAGCCCAATACGTCGGGCATGATTGCGTTGCGCTGTCGGGAGTTTGGCTACAACCAGAGAGAGGAAAATAATATTGTCGATCCCAAGAACGATCTCCAGCAGCGTCAGCGTACCGAGCGCAAGCCAGGCGTTAGGATCGGTTATCCATGCAAATAACATCGAACAAAGTCCTGCCAAAAAAAGAAGCGGTAATTATAGGCCCGTAACGCGGCGGGTGAAAGACCGGACGGTGCCTATTGCGCCTGGAACAAGAAATGTCGCTCAAGCAATGCGCGCGTGAAGTTCTTTTTCAAGTAAAAACCGCGAGGTAGGGTCAGGATGGGTTCGCCATGGGCGCCAATGGCCTCGGTAAGCGCTCGGGCGTTGGCGGCTTTAGGACGCAACTGTAGCACTTCCCCATGGCGGGCAGTGATGCGTTCGACGTGGCCTAACACAATCATATCCATCAACTCTTCCCAGTCCAGACGCAATTGCCGGTCTTCTTCTTCATTCGGGCTCCACAGCAGGGGAGAGCCGACGCGGCGCTCTGCCAGCGGGATGCTGCGTTCGCCTTCTACCGGGATCCACAGAACGCGTTTAAGTTTGTGCCGCACATGGCTGGTTTCCCAGGTAACGCCGGTATTGCCGGTTAACGGTGCCACGCACACAAAGGTGGTTTCCAGCGGTCTGCCAAGGCTATCCACTGGGATTGTTTTCAGCTCCACGCCCAGCGCCGCAAAATCCTGCTCCGGTTTGCTGCCCGCACTAGCGCCGAGCCAGATTTCCAGTAACACGCCAATCCAGCCTTTATCGCGCTTGAGATCCTTGGGGGCGACGAGTCCTGCCATTGCCGCCAACTCTCCCAGCGCGTAGCCCGAAAGCAGCCGTGCCTGGCTCAACAACTGGGCTTCAGATTCAGGGGGAGAAAGCAGCGGATGGAGTTTTGACATCGGGTTAACCCTTAGGTGAAAAAATGAGCAAAGATTTTATACCGTGTGGACAGAGTTTATCTTTTTCCACATGCTTTATTCAATTCTATGATTTATATTGGTTTTTAGATTCACATACGCAGAGTTGCGCAACAGCGAAGCGGGTTTTCCAATTCTGGTCACTGACAATGAACAGGATCTTACACCATGTTATCCACAGAAAGATGGGATAACTGTGAAAAACCCCCACTACTGTTTCAATTTACAGCCTTGACGTGCGACGAAAATCGAATTTTCACACAAATTGTGCCTAACTTATTGGCATAATCTGTGGATAAAACCAACGCTGGTCGATCTTTCATCAGCCTGAAGATCGTGTGCGTGATATACGTCACGTTTCTATGGGTTTATTTGCGCTGAACGGTTTTAACTTTATGAATATAGAAGACTATTTTTGATATGTGACGAATGTCTTATTCGGACTGTTCTGGGTTTTCCCATAGTAATTCCGTACTTCTTCACAACTATATCCACAGAAAAGGTGAATAAAATCGCCTTGCTTGCCCTTCTTCTGTTTATAACTCCGCCCTTAGCTGTGAGTTATTCAATTGTTATTAGAGTATCGCGCCCTTAACAGAGTGGTTTACCGCCTCTCTGGAGTGTGAAACAATCGTTTGTATATAAGGTTTATATTGAGGTAGTCCGGTGATTGATGACGATGGCTACCGCCCGAATGTAGGGATAGTAATTTGTAACCGCCAGGGGCAGGTCATGTGGGCCCGGCGATTTGGTCAGCACTCCTGGCAATTCCCGCAAGGTGGGATAAATGCAGGAGAGACAGCAGAGCAGGCGATGTACCGGGAACTCTTTGAAGAAGTGGGTCTCAGTCGTAAAGATGTACGGATCCTTGCTTCTACTCGTAACTGGTTGCGTTACAAGTTACCGAAACGTTTGGTGCGTTGGGACACGAAGCCGGTTTGTATCGGCCAGAAACAAAAATGGTTTCTTCTGCAATTGGTCAGCAGCGATGCTGAAATCAATATGCAAACCAGCAGTACACCTGAGTTCGACGGCTGGCGCTGGGTGAGTTACTGGTATCCGGTTCGACAGGTGGTGTCATTTAAACGCGATGTCTATCGCAGGGTGATGAAAGAATTCGCAAGTGTTGTCATGGCGCTTCAGGAAAGCACTCCTAAGCCGCAAAGCGCACCTGCGTACAGACGTAAAAGAGGTTAAGCTACGCAAATTATGCTCACCCGCCTGCGCGAAATAGTCGAAAAGGTGGCCAGTGCTCCGCGTCTGAATGAAGCGCTGAATATTCTGGTTACCGACATCTGTCTTGCGATGGATACAGAGGTCTGTTCGGTTTATTTGGCCGATCACGATCGACGTTGTTATTACCTCATGGCGACCCGGGGACTGAAGAAACCGCGTGGTCGTACTGTCGCACTCGCCTTTGATGAAGGTATCGTTGGCCTGGTTGGCAGGCTGGCGGAACCTATCAACCTCGCCGATGCGCAAAAACATCCCAGCTTTAAATACATCCCTTCGGTAAAAGAAGAGCGCTTTCGTGCGTTCTTAGGCGTACCGATTATTCAGCGCCGTCAGCTGTTAGGTGTGCTGGTGGTCCAGCAGCGCGAATTGCGCCAGTACGATGAAAGTGAAGAGTCTTTCCTCGTCACGCTCGCCACGCAAATGGCGGCGATTCTTTCGCAGTCGCAGCTTAACGCGCTGTTCGGCCAATACCGGCAAACGCGCATCCGCGCATTGCCCGCCGCCCCTGGTGTGGCAATAGCCGAAGGCTGGCAGGATGCGACGCTGCCGCTGATGGAGCAGGTCTATCAGGCTTCAACGCTGGATCCGGTGCTTGAGCGCGAGCGACTCACCGGTGCGCTGGAAGAGGCGGCGAATGAATTCCGCCGCTACAGCAAACGCTTTACCGCTGGGGCGCAAAAAGAAACGGCGGCGATTTTTGATCTCTACTCACACTTGCTTTCCGATACTCGTCTGCGCCGTGAGCTGTTTGCGGAAGTGGATAACGGTTCGGTGGCCGAGTGGGCCGTTAAAACGATCATTGAAAAGTTTGCCGAACAGTTTGCCGCGCTGAGTGATAACTACCTCAAAGAGCGGGCCGGAGATTTACGCGCGCTGGGCCAGCGTCTACTGTTCCATCTTGACGACTCGATCCAGGGGCCGAATACCTGGCCGGAACGTTTTGTGCTGGTGGCGGATGAGCTTTCCGCCACCACGCTGGCGGAACTTCCTCAGGACCGCTTAGTCGGTGTGGTTGTCCGGGACGGCGCGGCCAACTCTCATGCGGCTATTATGGTTCGTGCGCTGGGTATCCCTACCGTCATGGGGGCCGATATCCAGCCATCGGTGTTACATCGCCGTACGCTGGTAGTGGACGGGTATCGCGGTGAACTGCTGGTCGATCCAGAACCGGTATTGATCCAGGAATACCAGCGTCTTATCAGTGAAGAAATTGAGCTGAGCCGCCTGGCGGAAGACGACGTCAACCAGCCAGCACAGTTGAAAAGCGGCGAGCGTGTGAAGGTGATGCTCAATGCGGGCCTCAGCCCGGAGCATGAAGAGAAGCTGGGGAGCCGGATCGACGGCATTGGCCTGTATCGCACCGAAATCCCGTTCATGCTGCAAAGCGGTTTTCCTTCGGAAGAAGAACAGGTTGCGCAGTATCAGGGCATGCTGCAAATGTTTAACGACAAGCCGGTGACCCTGCGTACGCTGGATGTCGGCGCCGATAAACAACTGCCCTACATGCCGATCAGTGAAGAGAACCCATGCCTTGGCTGGCGTGGGATCCGCATAACGCTCGATCAGCCGGAGATCTTTTTGATCCAGGTTCGGGCCATGCTGCGTGCCAACGCGGCAACCGGCAACCTGAGCATTTTGCTGCCGATGGTCACCAGCATTGATGAAGTGGACGAAGCGCGACGTTTGATTGAACGCGCCGGACGCGAAGTGGAAGAGATGATCGGCTACGCGATCCCAAAACCGCGCATTGGTATCATGCTGGAAGTTCCGTCGATGGTGTTTATGCTGCCGCATCTGATAAACCGGATAGACTTTATCTCGGTCGGAACCAACGATCTCACTCAGTACATTCTGGCTGTCGATCGTAACAATACGCGGGTGGCCAGCATTTATGACAGCCTGCATCCGGGTATGTTACGTGTGCTGGCGATGATTGCGCAGGAAGCCGAAAGAAGCGGTATCGATTTGCGATTGTGCGGTGAAATGGCGGGCGACCCGATGTGCGTGGCCATTCTGATCGGCCTGGGTTTTCGCCATTTGTCGATGAACGGTCGTTCCGTGGCTCGCGTTAAATATCTGCTGCGCCATATCGATTTTGATGAGGCGCAAACGCTGGCGCAACGCAGCCTGGAAGCGCAGATGGCGACAGAAGTACGCCATCAGGTGGCGGCTTTTATGGAACGCCGTGGCATGGGGGGACTGATTCGCGGGGGATTGTGAATCGAGGGCTGGTAACAGTAGGTATACATATCTTTTAACTGTAATCGGCATCCGCTGCGATCCCCATGTGCTATCATTCGCACCTTTGGAGCGCCTGCATTATGCAGGCGCGCTTATCAATTGCTGTCTGACTTCAGCGAAATAACAAGAACTTGTGGTGACAGATGACCAGTAGCTATCTGCATTTTCCGGATTTCGATCCGGTCATTTTCTCAATCGGACCCGTCGCGCTTCACTGGTACGGCTTAATGTATTTGGTGGGGTTTATTTTTGCGATGTGGCTGGCGACGCGCCGTGCTAATCGTCCGGGCAGTGGCTGGACCAAAAATGAAGTAGAAAATCTACTGTATGCGGGCTTCCTCGGGGTTTTCCTTGGAGGGCGTATTGGTTACGTACTGTTCTATAACTTCCCGTTATTCCTCGATAACCCACTGTATCTGTTCCGCGTCTGGGACGGCGGGATGTCCTTCCACGGTGGGCTTATTGGTGTGATCCTGGTGATGATTATCTTCGCCAAACGCACCAAGCGTTCGTTCTTCCAGGTTTCTGATTTCATTGCCCCGCTGATTCCGTTTGGTCTGGGGGCAGGGCGTTTGGGCAACTTTATCAACGGTGAGCTGTGGGGACGCGTTGATCCGAACTTCAAGTACACCATGCTGTTCCCGGGCTCCCGTACCGAAGACATTTTACTGCTGCAAACTAACCCGCAATGGCAGTCAATTTTTGATACCTACGGCTCGCTGCCGCGCCACGCCTCACAGCTTTATGAGATGGCGCTGGAAGGCGTTGTGCTGTTTATCATTCTTAATCTTTACATTCGTAAACCGCGCCCGATGGGCTCGGTATCCGGTCTGTTCCTGATTGGTTATGGCGCGTTTCGTATTATCGTTGAATTCTTCCGCCAGCCGGATGCGCAGTTTACCGGCACCTGGGTACAGTACATCAGCATGGGGCAAATCCTCTCAATCCCGATGATTGTCGCAGGCATTATTATGATGGTTTGGGCGTACCGCCGCAGCCCACAGCAACACGTTTCCTGAGGAACCATGAAACAGTATTTAGAACTGATGCAAAAAGTGCTGGATGAAGGCACACAGAAAAACGACCGTACCGGAACCGGAACGCTTTCCATTTTTGGTCATCAGATGCGTTTTAATCTGCAGGAAGGGTTCCCGCTGGTTACGACTAAACGCTGTCATTTACGCTCGATCATTCATGAACTGCTGTGGTTTTTGCAGGGCGACACCAACGTTGCCTACCTGCATGAAAACAACGTCTCAATCTGGGACGAATGGGCGGATGAAAACGGTAATCTGGGCCCGGTTTATGGCAAACAGTGGCGTGCGTGGCCTACGCCAGACGGTCGCCATATTGACCAGATCACCACGGTGTTAAACCAGCTCAAAAATGACCCGGACTCTCGCCGAATTATCGTTTCTGCATGGAACGTCGGTGAGCTGGATAAAATGGCGCTGGCGCCGTGCCACGCGTTCTTCCAGTTTTACGTGGCGGATGGCAAGCTCTCCTGCCAGTTGTATCAGCGTTCGTGCGATGTGTTCCTCGGTTTGCCGTTTAACATTGCCAGCTACGCCTTGCTGGTACACATGATGGCGCAGCAGTGCGATCTGGAAGTGGGTGATTTTGTCTGGACCGGCGGCGACACGCACCTGTACAGCAACCATATGGATCAAACGCATCTGCAGCTTAGCCGCGAACCGCGCGCGCTGCCGAAGCTGGTCATCAAACGTAAGCCTGAATCTATTTTTGACTATCGCTTCGAAGATTTCGAAATTGAAGGCTACGATCCGCATCCTGGTATTAAAGCGCCAGTGGCTATCTAACCGGCTTCATGCTGTCACAACCGACGCCCGTGCGCGTCGGTTTTTTTTGTCTCAAATCGCGTTCTTCGGCGTGGGTTCCTGAAATATTGCAACGACCTGCAACGCGACAAATATTCCTCGTAGCTCGCCGTAGAAACCGAATTTCCCGCTCGTTATTCATTTTCCTCACGCCATACTGGCAACATGAAAAAACAACACGGCTACACGCTTCTCGAAACCCTGATTGCGATGCTGATCGTCGCGGCGCTTGGCGCCTCGGGGCTGTATGGTTGGCAGCGCTGGCAGCAGCAACAGCGGCTATGGCAAACCGCCATTCAGGTGCGAGATTACCTGCTGCAACTGCGTGAAGATGCTAACTGGCGTAACCGCGATCACGTCATCAGCGTGATTCGGGATGGCACATCCTGGTGTTTTGTCAGCTCTGTTGCTGTGCAAACCACGTGTCGACCTGTTTCGCCCTTGGTTTTTACACCGCCCTGGGACGATGTCGAAATGGCAGAGATAACGCCTTCACTGGCCTTTTTCGGTCTGCGCAATACGGCATGGGCTGGACATATTCGCCTGAAAAATACGACAGGGGAATGGCGCGTGGTGGTGTCAGGCTGGGGGCGAATCAGGCTTTGCGAGAAAGGTGAGGCCAGGCTATGTCAGTAAACGAACGGGGCTTTTCACTCCTGGAGGTGCTGATTGCTATGGCGATTAGCAGCGTTTTATTGCTTAGCTCAGCGCGATTTTTACCCGCGCTGCAGCGAGAGATCCTGCGCAACACGCGACAGTTAGCGCTTGAAGATGAAATATGGCAGCGGGTATACACCGTGGCGAAGCATCTTCAGCGGGCAGGGTACTGCCGCGGAAACTGTGTCGGAGAAGGGCTGGAGATATCGGCTAAGGGCGACTGTGTCATTGCGCGCTGGGATGCCAATAGCAACGGCATTTGGGAGAGCAGTCCCGCGAAAGAGGCCGATACGATTGGATTTCGTTTACAGGACAAGGTACTGGAGACCCTGCGGGGAGTAACGGACTGCAATGGAAAAGGGTGGGAGAAAATGACCGATCCAGCCACGATACAGATTGAGGCATTTCAGGTCGAACGTCTGAATATCAGCGGATATTCCCCGCTCCTTACGCTGCGTTTGCGCGGAGTGAACAATGTCGAACCACAAAAGGTTATTGAAGCAGTCTACAGCGTGACAGGATTCAACCTGTGAACCGTGAGTGGGGCGTTTCATCTTTAGCGATGGTCCTGTTACTGCTGGTGCTCGGTAGCCTTCTGCTGCAAGGCGTTAGCAGGCAGGAGTCCCGTTTTGCTTCGCGAGTGGTCACGCAAAGTCAGGCTCTGCAGCGCCAGGCGGTGGTGCAATCTGCGATGGAATGGGGGCGTATGCAGCCCTGGCGCTTACAACTCGCTGCACAGTGTCGGCGTTATACCACGCAGGATGCCGCGGTTTGTCTGCGACAGCTCACTAATAATTCCGTGCTGCTTATAGTCCATTATGAAGGGGTATCGTTATGGCGGCAGGGGGCGATTATTGATGACAATATCGAATACTCGGCGCACGGCTGGAGCGATTTTTGTCCGCTAAAGGAGCAGGCATTATGTCAGATCCCCTGAACAGACAGCGTGGCTTTAGCCTGCCGGAAGTGATGCTGGCAATGGTGCTGATGATCATGATTGTGACCGCGCTGTCAGGATACCAGCGGGCGCTAATGAACAGCTTTATCATCAGAAACCAGTATCAGCAACTCTGGCGTCACGCCTGGCAGCAAACCCAGCTGTATCAGTTTTCATCGCCTTTGAACTGGCAGGTTAACCGAATGCAGACAATGAGCGCGGGATGTGTCAGCATCAACGTTAAAATTTCTTCACCCTTGGGCAGGCAGGGTCAGATGACGCGTCTGCATTGCCCGAATCGTCAGTAGTCAGGAGTCGCTATGTTAAGGGTCTACCACTCCAATCGTCTGGATGTGTTGGAAGCGTTAATGGAATTTATCGTTGAGCGCGAGCGGCTGGACGACCCCTTTGAACCTGAGATGATCCTGGTTCAAAGTACCGGTATGGCGCAGTGGCTACAAATGACCCTTGCACAGAAGTTTAGTATTGCCGCCAACATCGATTTTCCGCTGCCCGCGAGTTTTATCTGGGATATGTTTGTGCGCGTGCTGCCGGATATCCCGAAAGAGAGCGCGTTCAGCAAACAGAGCATGAGCTGGAAGTTGATGACGCTGTTGCCGCAATTGCTGGATGGCGATGACTTCGCATTGCTGCGCCACTATCTGACGGACGACACCGATAAACGTAAGCTGTTTCAGCTTTCCTCGCGCGCGGCTGACCTCTTTGACCAGTATTTAGTCTATCGCCCTGAGTGGTTGACCCAGTGGGAAGCCGGGCGACTGGTTGAGGGACTCGGCGAATCTCAGGCCTGGCAGGCGCCGTTGTGGAAAGCGCTGGTGGAACACACCGAGGAATTGGGCCAGCCGCGCTGGCATCGCGCCAATTTATACCAACGATTTATTCAGACTCTGGAAAGCTCGTCCGAGTGCCCGCAGGGACTGCCTTCTCGCGTCTTTATTTGCGGCATTTCGGCGCTGCCGCCGGTTTATTTGCAGGCATTGCAGGCGCTGGGCAAGCACATTGATATTCATCTGCTGTTTACCAACCCTTGTCGCTACTACTGGGGAGATATAAAAGATCCCGCCTGGCTGGCGAAGCTGATGGCGCGTCAGCGTCGGCACAGCTTTGAAGAACGCCATCTACCGCTGTTTCGCGATAGTCAGAAAGCCGAAGGGGTGTTTAACAGCGATGGTGAACAGGATGTGGGCAACCCGATGCTGGCCTCGTGGGGCAAACTGGGGCGCGATTACATTTATCTGCTTTCAGAACTGGAAAATAGTCAGGAGCTGGATGCGTTTGTCGATATTACGCCTGACAATCTTTTGCATAATATTCAATCGGATATTCTGGAACTTGAAAGTCATGCCGTGGCGGGCGTTACGCTGGAAGAGTATTCGCGTAGCGATAATAAACGACGGCTTGAGCTGAACGACACCAGCGTGACTTTCCATGTTTGTCATAGCCCACAGCGCGAGGTAGAAATTCTTCATGACCGTCTGCTGGCAATGCTGGAAGCGGATCCCACGCTGACGCCGCGCGATATTATTGTGATGGTGGCGGATATCGACAGCTACAGCCCGTTTATTCAGTCGGTCTTTGGCAGCGCACCAACTGAGCGTTACTTACCTTATGCGATTTCCGACCGTCGGGCGCGCCAGTCTCATCCTGTCTTACAGGCCTTTATTAGCCTGCTGTCGCTGCCGGATAGCCGTTTTGTCTCAGAGGATGTGCTGGCATTACTGGATGTGCCCGTGCTGGCGGCGCGTTTCAATATCGATGAAGAAGGGCTGCGCTATCTTCGGTTATGGGTCAATGAATCCGGGATTCGCTGGGGAATTGACGACGATAACGTGCGTGAACTGGAACTTCCGCCTACAGGTCAGCATACCTGGCAATTTGGTTTAACGCGCATGCTGCTCGGCTACGCGATGGAAAGCGCGCAGGGCGAGTGGCAATCGGTATTGCCATACGATGAGTCTAACGGTTTGATTGCCGAGTTGGTAGGGCATCTGGCCTCGTTGCTGATGCAGCTCAATCTCTGGCGTAGAGGGTTAGCGCAGGAGCGCCCGTTGGAAGAATGGCTGCCCGTTTGTCGGGACATGCTTAATGATTTCTTCCTGCCGGATGCAGATACCGAAGCGGCGATGACGCTGATTGAACAGCAGTGGCAGGCCATTATCACTGAAGGTCTGGGGGCTGAGTATGGTGATGCCATACCGCTTTCTCTATTGCGTGATGAGCTGGCCCAGCGTCTTGACCAGGAGCGCATTAGCCAGCGCTTCCTGGCGGGGCCAGTTAACATTTGTACGCTGATGCCGATGCGCTCTATTCCTTTCAAGGTGGTGTGCCTGCTGGGTATGAACGATGGCGTTTATCCGCGTCAGCTTGCACCGTTGGGCTTTGATTTGATGAGTCAAAAACCGATGAGGGGCGATCGCAGCCGTCGCGATGATGACCGCTACCTGTTTCTTGAAGCATTGATTTCAGCACAGCAAACGCTCTACATCAGCTACATTGGCCGCTCCATTCAGGACAACAGCGAGCGCTTCCCGTCGGTACTGGTGCAGGAACTGATGGACTACATCGGGCAAAGCCACTATCTGCCGGGCGATGAATCATTGACCTGCGATCAAAGCGAAGCCCGGGTAAAAGCACACATTACCCGTTTGCATACCCGTATGCCCTTTGATGCACAAAACTATCTGCCGGGCGAACAGCAAAGCTATGCCCGGGAATGGCTGCCTGCGGCGAGCCTGTCAGGAAAAGCGCACACGGATTTTGTCCAGACGCTTCCCTTTGAGATGCCTGAAACGCTGACGCTGGAAACGCTGCAGCGATTTTGGGCTCATCCGGTAAGGGCTTTTTTCCAGATGCGGCTGAGGGTCAACTTCCGCTCTGAAGAAAGTGAGATCCCGGAAACGGAACCGTTCACTCTTGAAGGATTAACCCGCTATCAGCTTAATCAGCAATTGCTTAACACGCTGGTTGAAGAGAAGGATGCTGAACAACTGTTTCGCCGTTTTCGTGCGGCGGGCACGCTTCCCTATGGGCCATTTGGCGAAATTCTGTGGGATACGCAGCGTCAGGAGATGCAGTCGCTGGCTGAACGCATTATCGCCTGTCGTCAGCCCTGCCAGAGTATGGAAATCGATCTTAACTGTAACGGCGTGCAAATCACCGGTTGGCTGCCACAGGTGCAAGAGGACGGTTTGTTGCGCTGGCGCCCATCTTTGATAAGCATTGCGCAGGGTGTGCAACTTTGGCTGGAACATCTTGTCTATTGTGCCAGTGGCGGTACGGGAGAGAGCCGGTTGTTCCTGCGTAAAGACGGGGAATGGCGTTTTCCGCCACTGGATGCAGAGCAGGCGCTGCTGTACCTGTCGCAGCTCATTGACGGGTATCGGGAAGGCATGTCGTCACCATTGCTGGTATTGTCCGAAAGCGGCGGCGCCTGGATAAAAACCTGTTATGACGCCGTAAATGATGCCATGTTAGATGACGATGCAACGTTGCAAAAAGCGCGCAGTAAGTTTCTGCAGGCCTATGAAGGCAACATGATGGTACGGGGTGAAGGTGATGATATCTGGTATCAGCGTCTTTGGCGTCAGCTGGATGCGGCTACGCTGGAGACTATTGTTTTACAGTCTCAGCGCTACCTGTTACCGATTTTTCGCTTTAATCAGTCATGATGATTGTATAAAAATTGCGCAGCTCGATGGCTTCCACTATGATGCGCATTCTGTCACGGACTGATTCTTACAAAGAGAGGATGCTGGCTCGTTCAGCACATAGTCTTGCCCTGTTCAGACCACGTATTTATGCGTGCTTTGCTGTGAACAGGTGAATACGTTAATGATGAGGTTTGTGAATGCCCCGCAGCACCTGGTTCAGCGCATTACTGTTGTTCGTCGCCCTTTGGGTTCCCGTAAGTCAGGCAGATACCGGTTGGCAGCCTTTAGCTGAAACCATCCGTAAAAGCGATAAAGACACCCGCCAGTATCAGGCCGTGCGCCTTGATAACGGCATGGTCGTGTTGCTGGTATCCGATCCTCAGGCCGTGAAATCCCTTTCTGCACTGGTGGTTCCCGTGGGCTCGCTGGAAGATCCGGACGAGCATCAGGGGCTGGCGCATTATCTCGAACACATGTGTCTGATGGGCTCGAAAAAATACCCACAGCCGGACAGTCTGGCTGAATTCCTGAAAATGCACGGCGGCAGCCACAATGCCAGCACCGCGCCTTACCGTACGGCCTTCTATCTTGAAGTCGAAAACGACGCGTTGGTGGGGGCGGTGGATCGCCTGGCGGACGCTATTGCCGCTCCGTTGCTGGATAAAAAATATGCCGATCGTGAGCGTAACGCGGTTAACTCCGAGCTGACGCTGGCGCGTACCCGAGACGGGATGCGTATGGCGCAGGTGAGTGCTGAGACCATCAACCCGGCGCACCCTGGCTCGCGTTTCTCCGGCGGAAATCTCGAGACATTAAGCGATAAACCGGGAAACCCGGTGGTGCAGGCATTACAAAAATTTCATGAAAAGTACTACTCCGCGAACCTGATGAAGGCGGTGATTTATAGCAATAAGCCGCTGCCAGAGCTGGCGCGGATAGCTGCTGACACCTTTGGACGCGTACCGAACAGAAATATCGTAAAGCCTGAAATTACCGTACCGGTAGTCACCGACGCGCAAAAGGGCGTCATCATCCACTATGTTCCGGCAATGCCGCGTAAAGTACTGCGCGTCGAGTTTCGTATCGATAACAACAGCGCGCAGTTCCGCAGTAAAACCGATGAGCTGGTGACCTATCTGATTGGTAATCGTAGCCCTGGCACGTTGTCTGACTGGCTGCAAAAGCAGGGACTGGTTGAAGGTATTCGTGCGGATTCCGATCCGGTGGTCAATGGGAACAGCGGCGTGTTAGCCATTTCCGCGACGTTAACCGACAAAGGGCTGGCGAATCGCGATGAAGTTGTTGCGGCAATTTTCAGTTATCTCAATCTGTTACGCGATAAAGGCGTCGATAAACGCTATTTTGACGAACTGGCGCACGTACTGGATCTCGATTTCCGTTATCCCTCCATCACCCGTGATATGGACTACGTGGAATGGCTGGCTGATACCATGATCCGCGTTCCTGTCGAACATACGCTGGATGCGGTGAATATTGCCGACCAGTACGATGTGAAAGCCGTTGAGCAACGCCTGGCAATGATGACGCCACAGAATGCGCGTATCTGGTATATCAGTGCGAAAGAACCGCATAATAAAACCGCTTATTTTGTCGATGCGCCTTACCAGGTGGATAAAATCAGCGACAAAACCTTTGCCGACTGGCAGCAAAAAGCGCAGGGCATTGCGCTGTCGTTACCGGAGTTGAACCCCTACATTCCGGATGATTTCACGCTGATTAAAACGGATAAAAAATACGCGCACCCGGAACTGATCGTTGATGAGCCGGATCTACGCGTGGTGTATGCGCCGAGCCAGTATTTTGCCAGTGAGCCGAAGGCTGACGTCAGCGTGATCCTGCGTAACCCGAAGGCCATGGACAGCGCTCGCAACCAGGTATTATTCGCACTTAACGATTACCTGGCGGGGATTGCGCTCGATCAGTTAAGCAACCAGGCGTCGGTAGGTGGAATTGGTTTCTCTACCAACGCTAACAATGGGTTGATGCTTAACGCCAACGGCTATACCCAACGTCTGCCGCAGCTTTTTCAGGCGCTGCTGAGCGGCTATTTCAGCTACACCTCAACGGATGAACAGCTGGAACAGGCGAAATCCTGGTATGCCCAGATGATGGATTCTGCAGAGAAGGGTAAAGCCTACGATCAGGCAATTATGCCAGTGCAAATGCTTTCTCAGGTGCCGTACTTCTCACGCGATGAGCGCCGTAAGCTACTGCCTTCCATCACCCTGAAAGAGGTGATGGCGTACCGCGACGCCTTAAAAACCGGTGCGCGGCCTGAATTCCTGGTAATAGGTAATATGAGCGCCGCTCAGGCGACGACTATGGCGCGGGATATCCAACAACAGCTTGGCGCTAACGGGTCACAGTGGTGTCGCAATAAAGATGTGGTTGTGGACAAGAAGCAGTCCGTCATCTTTGAAAAAGCAGGCAGTAGCACGGACTCCGCGCTGGCGGCGGTATTTGTGCCAACCGGATACGATGAATACGCCAGTTCAGCCTACAGCGCCATGTTAGGGCAGATTGTTCAGCCGTGGTTCTACAATCAACTGCGTACTGAAGAGCAGTTAGGCTACGCTGTATTTGCTTTCCCGATGAGTATCGGCCGTCAGTGGGGAATGGGGTTCCTGCTGCAAAGCAATGATAAGCAGCCGTCTTATCTTTGGGAGCGTTATAAAGCGTTCTTCCCGACGGCGGAAGCGAAGCTGCGGGCGATGAAACCTGAAGAGTTTGCGCAAATTCAGCAGGCGATTATTGCGCAAATGCTGCAGGCGCCGCAAACGCTGGGGGAAGAAGCCTCACAGTTAAGCAAAGATTTTGATCGCGGCAATATGCGCTTCGATTCACGTGATAAAATAGTGGCTCAGATTAAACTGCTGACGCCGCAAAAACTTGCCGACTTCTTCCATCAGGCGGTGGTTGAGCCGCAAGGCATGGCGATACTGTCACAGGTTTCCGGCAGTCAGAACGGGAAAGCAGAATATGTGCACCCGGAAGGCTGGAAAGTGTGGCAGACCGTCAGCGCGTTGCAGCAAACCTTACCCCTGATGAGTGATAAGAATGAATGATGCCGCTGAGTCCCTTGATCCACTGCGCTTGCCCCTGACGGGCGAGCGCCTGATTGAAGCCTCTGCGGGCACCGGTAAAACCTTTACCATCGCCGCCCTGTATTTACGTTTATTGCTTGGACTGGGCGGCTCTGCCGCCTTTCCTCGTCCTCTGACCGTTGAAGAACTGCTCGTGGTCACCTTCACCGAGGCGGCCACCGAAGAGTTGCGTGGTCGAATTCGTAGCAACATTCATGAACTGCGAATTGCCTGCCTGCGTGAAACAACCGACAACCCGCTATATGCCCGTTTGTTAGATGAAATCGCCGATAAAAAACAGGCCGCTCAGTGGCTGCTATTGGCTGAAAGACAGATGGATGAAGCGGCGGTGTTTACCATCCACGGCTTTTGTCAGCGTATGCTCAGCCTCAACGCCTTTGAATCAGGCATGCTGTTCGAACAGCAACTGATAGAAGATGAATCGCTGCTGCGCTATCAGGCCTGTGCGGACTTTTGGCGTCGACACTGCTATCCACTACCCCGCGACATTGCGCAGGTGATTTTTGAAACGTGGAAAGGACCGCAGGCTCTGCTGAGAGACATCGATCGCTATCTGCAGGGGGAAGCGCCGGTCATCAAGGCTCCGCCGTCTGATGACGAAACGCTGGCTTCCCGGCACGAACAAATTCTCACGCGCATTAACCAGATCAAGCAGCAATGGCGTGATTCCGTTGATGAGCTGGATGGCCTGCTGGAAGCCTCCGGGATTGACCGGCGTAAATTTAATCGTGGTAACCAGGGCAAGTGGATCGAAAAGATCAGCGCATGGGCGCAAGAAGAAACCCAAAGTTATCAGCTTCCTGACGCGCTGGAGAAATTCTCACAGCGTTTTCTGGAAGAACGCACCAAAGCGGGCGGAATAACCCCTCAGCACCCGCTGTTTGTCGCTATTGATGAACTGCTTAGCGAACCGTTAACTCTCCGCGATCTGGTGATCACCCGGGCGCTGGCGGAGATCCGTTCAGCGGTTGCCGAGGAGAAACGACGCCGCGGTGAGCTAGGCTTTGACGATATGCTCAGCCGTCTGGATGCGGCGTTGCGCAGTGAAAGCGGTGATGCGCTGGCGACGGCTATTCGTACCCGTTTTCCGGTCGCGATGATCGATGAATTTCAGGATACCGATCCGCAGCAGTACCGTATTTTTCGTCGTATCTGGCAGCATCAGCCGGATACCGCACTGCTGCTGATTGGCGACCCAAAACAGGCGATTTACGCGTTCCGCGGCGCGGATATCTTCACCTATATGAAGGCGCGCAGCGAGGTCAGCGCACACTATACGCTCGATACCAACTGGCGTTCGGCCCCCGGCATGGTCAATAGCGTAAATACGCTTTTCAGCCAGATGGATGACGCCTTTATGTTCCGCGAAATCCCCTTTAGCCCGGTAAAATTTGCAGAAAAAAACCAGTCGTTTCGGTTTGTTTTACACGGTGAGACACAGCCAGCCATGAGCATGTGGCTGATGGAAGGGGAAAGCTGCGGCGTAGGCGATTACCAGAACTACATGGCCCAGGTGTGCGCCACGCAAATTCGCGACTGGCTTAAGGCCGGGCAGTCTGGCGCTGCGCAACTGGTCAGTGGTAAAACATCCAGTCCGGTACGCGCGTCGGACATCAGCGTACTGGTTCGTAGCCGCCAGGAGGCGGCACTGGTCCGTGATGCGCTGACGCAGCTGGCAATTCCCTCCGTCTACCTTTCCAACCGTGACAGCGTATTTGAAACGCTGGAAGCGCGGGAGTTGCTGTGGGTGCTGCAGGCGGTGATGACGCCGGAGCGTGAGAACACGCTGCGTAGCGCGCTGGCGACTTCAATGATGGGGCTGAATGCGCAGGATCTTGAAGCGTTAAATAACGATGAAAATGCCTGGGATGCGGTGGTCGAAGAGTTTGATGGCTATCGTCAGATCTGGCATAAACGCGGCGTGATGCCGATGCTGCGCGCGCTGATGACAACCCGCCAGATTGCGGAAAACCTGCTGGCGACGGCGGGGGGCGAACGCCGCCTGACCGATATTTTACATATCAGCGAACTGTTGCAGGAAGCAGGCTCGCAGCTGGAAAGCGAGCATGCGCTGGTGCGCTGGCTGTCCCAGCATATTCTTGAACCCGACAGCAACGCATCCAGCCAGCAGCTCAGGCTGGAAAGCGACAAGCATCTGGTCAAAATCGTCACTATCCATAAATCTAAAGGGCTGGAGTATCCGCTGGTCTGGCTGCCGTTTATCACGAATTTCCGCGTCCAGGATCAGGCTTTCTACCACGATCGCAGCTCTTTTGAAGCCGTGCTGGATCTCAGCGATGCCGAGGAGAGCGTTGAGCTGGCTGAAGCGGAACGTCTGGCGGAAGACCTGCGTTTGCTCTATGTCGCGCTAACCCGTTCGGTATGGCACTGCAGCCTTGGCGTGGCGCCGTTGGTGCGACGTCGGGGCGATAAAAAAGGGGATACCGATGTACATCACAGCGCCCTTGGTCGCCTGTTGCAAAAAGGTGAGCCGATGGATGCCGCGGGTCTGCGTAGTGCGATTGAAGCGCTGTGCAGCGACGATATTGCCTGCCAGACGCCTGCGCAGCCTGACGGTGAACGCTGGCAAGTTGCGCAGGCTGTTAGCTGCGAACTGAGTGCGAAAATACTGCAGCGTACGCCCGGCGATAGCTGGCGCGTGACCAGTTATTCCGGTCTGCAACAGCGTGGGCATGGAATCGCGCAGGATCTGATCCCGCGACTGGATATTGATGCCGCAGGCGTTGGTGAGGTTATTGAAGAGTCAGGGCTTACACCGCATCAGTTCCCGCGCGGCGCTTCGCCAGGGACATTCTTGCATAGCCTGTTTGAAGATCTCGACTTTACTCAACCGGTAGATCCGCGTTGGGTCGAGGAAAAACTGGCGTTGGGCGGTTATGACACGCACTGGACGCCGGTTTTGACCGAATGGCTGGATGCCATTTTGCAGGCGCCTCTCAACGAGACGGGCGTGAGTTTGAGCCATCTTTCCGCGGGTGAAAAACAGGTGGAGATGGAGTTTTACCTGCCGATTTCGCAGCCGCTGATGGCCAGCCAACTTGATGCGTTAATTCGCCAATACGATCCGCTCTCCGCGGGGTGTCCTGCGTTGGAATTTATGCAGGTACGCGGCATGCTGAAAGGATTTATTGACCTGGTTTTCCGCCACCAGGGGCGTTATTACCTTCTCGATTACAAATCGAACTGGCTGGGGGAAGACAGCTCAGCGTATACGCAGCAGGCGATGGCCTCTGCCATGCAGGCGCATCGCTACGACCTGCAGTATCAACTTTATACCCTGGCGCTGCATCGCTACTTGCGCCATCGCATTGCTGATTACGATTATGAACGCCATTTTGGCGGTGTTATCTATCTCTTCTTGCGTGGCATTGACAGTGAAAATCCGCAACAGGGAATTTACGCGACCCGACCAGACGGGGAGTTAATCGCCTTGATGGACGAGATGTTTGTCGGTGCGCCACTGGAGGAGATGTCATGACAATCCAGAAACGATTACTGGAAGCTGTGGAGCAAAAACAGCTCCGGCCTCTGGATGCCCAGTTTGCGCTGGCGGTTGCCGGAAATGACAACCCTGCCGTTGCGCTGGCGGCGGCGTTGCTCAGTCGTGAAGCAGGAGAAGGGCACGTCTGCTTACCACTTTCACGGTTATCCCTGAGCGAGGATGCCCATCCCCTTTTAAGCGCCTGGCTCGCTGAAGTGGGGGAGCCAGAAGACTGGACGGAATGTCTGCTGGCCTCCGGGGCGGTAAGCCGTGGTGAGCAACCCACGCCGCTGGTGCTGCACGGCGATCGCTTGTATCTGAACCGGATGTGGCATAACGAACGGGCGGTGGCTCGCTTTTTCAGTGAAGTTAACCACGCCATTGAGGTGGATGAACAACGGCTGACCCACACGCTGGCGGCGTTGTTTCCACCAGCGGAAGGTGTTAACTGGCAAAAAGTGGCCGCTGCGGTGGCGTTGACCCGTCGTATATCGGTGATCTCCGGCGGGCCGGGGACCGGAAAAACGACAACAGTTGCGAGGCTTCTGGCGGCGTTGATTCAGATGGCGGAGGGAGAACGCTGCCGTATTCGCCTGGCGGCTCCTACTGGAAAGGCGGCAGCGCGCCTGACTGCCTCGCTGGGCGCAGCGCTACGAGAACTGCCGTTAACCGAAGAGCAAAAGAAACGCATTCCCGATGACGCCAGTACGTTGCATCGATTATTAGGCGCTCAGCCAGGCAGTCAGCGCCTGCGCCATCATGCGGGAAACCCGCTGCATCTGGATGTGCTGGTGGTGGATGAAGCCTCGATGATTGATTTGCCGATGATGTCGCGCCTTATCGATGCGCTGCCGCCGCACGGGCGGGTGATTTTTCTTGGCGATCGTGACCAGCTCGCTTCCGTCGAAGCGGGGGCGGTGCTGGGGGATATCTGTGCTTTCGTCGGTGACGGGTTTACCCCGGAACGTGCCCGCCAGCTCAGTCGTCTGACCGGAAGCGCTATTCCGGCAGGTCTGGGAACTCAGGCAGCCGCTTTGCGCGACAGTTTATGTCTGCTGCAAAAGAGTTACCGTTTCGGTAGCGATTCCGGAATCGGTCAGTTGGCTGCTGCGATTAATCGTGGTGACAAAGCCGCGCTCAAAACGGTCTTCCAGCAGGGGTTTAGCGACATCGAAAAACGCACGCTACATAGCAGCGAAGATTACGCCGCGATGTTGGATGAGGCGCTGGCGGGTTATGGGCACTATCTGGATTTACTGCGAGAGGGCGCTGAGCCGGATGCGGTCATTCAGGCCTTCAATGAGTATCAGCTGTTGTGTGCCCTGCGTGAAGGTCCGTTTGGCGTGGGTGGTTTGAATGAACGCCTTGAGCAGGTGATGGCGCAAAAACGTAAAATTCATCGTTCAACGCATAGCCGCTGGTATGAGGGAAGACCGGTGATGATCGCGCGCAATGACAGTTCGCTGGGATTATTTAACGGTGATATCGGCATTGCCCTCGATCGTGGACAGGGCCTGAGGGTGTGGTTTGCGCTGCCGGACGGTTCTATCAAATCAGTCCAGCCCAGTCGCTTACCTGAACATGAAACCACCTGGGCGATGACCGTGCACAAATCGCAGGGATCTGAGTTTGACCATGCGGCGTTGATTTTACCCAGCCAGCATTCACCCGTGGTTACCCGCGAGCTGGTCTATACCGCCGTCACCCGCGCGCGCCGGCGTCTGTCACTGTATGCCGATGAGCGGATATTAAGTAACGCCATTGCCACCCGCACCGAACGTCGCAGCGGATTGTCGGCGTTGTTTAATCAATAAAATTCGTTGCCGGATAAGGCATTTATACCGCATCCGGCAACGACCACTACCCCAAATCCGCCATCAGCACCTTTGACCGCCGCTGATAGTTGTACATCTCTTTCTTGCTTTCCGGCAGCAGGTCGATATCCACCGGCGTGAAACCACGTTCCTGGAACCAGTGAATGCTGCGCGTGGTCAGCACGAACAGCTTGCTCAGTCCCATTTGCCGGGCCTGCGCGGCGATCCGCTCCAGCAATACTTCCCCGCGCGATGAGCTACGGTAGTCCGGATGCACCGCCACGCACGCCATTTCGCCAATTCTCTCCTCCGGGAAAGGGTACAGAGCGGCGCAGGCGATGGTCAGGTTATCGCGCTGAATAATCGTGAATTTGTCGATCTCCATTTCCAGTTGTTCGCGGGAGCGACGTACCAGAATGCCTTGCTGCTCCAGCGGGCGGATCAGCTCCAGAATCCCGCCGATATCGTTAATGGTAGCGCGGCGGATCTGCTCGGCGCTTTCCATTACGATCTGCGTACCGATCCCGTCACGGGAGAACAGTTCCTGCAGCAATGCGCCATCTTCCTGATAGCTGATCAGATGGCAGCGCCGTACCCCACTGCGACAGGCTTTCACTGCCCCACGCAGGAAGCGCACTGTGCCGGAGCTGTAATCGCCTTTCTCTTCCTGCAACTCAACGCGCGCCTGGGCTTCGTTAGGAAACAGCTCGGAAATAATATCGCCATCATCGTTGGTGACGCCCTGAGAGGAGCAAAAGCCGATCATTTTCTCTGCCTTCAGTTTGATAGCCAACTGCGTGGCGACCTCTTCTGAAGTCAGGTTAAAGCTCTCACCGGTGACGGAAACGGCGACCGGACCCATCAGCACAATCGCGCCACTGTCTAACTGGCGGTGAATGGCATCTTCATCAATACGACGAATACGTCCGCTATGGCAGTAATCCACGCCGTCATCAACGCCCAGCGGCTGGGAGATAATAAAATTACCGCTGACCACATTGATGTGCGCCCCCTGCAATGGCGTATTATTCAGGCTCATTGACAGGCGGGCGGTAATATCAAGCTGAAGTAACCCTGCCGCCTGTTTGACCAGCTCCAGGGTTTTAGCGTCGGTAACGCGCGTATTCTTGTGGTACACCGGTTCATGATGATGTGCCGCAAGATTGGCATCAATCTGCGGTCGTGCGCCATAGACCACGACAAGGCGGATGCCGAGGCTATGAAGAAGGCCAATGTCATTGACGATACTGGAAAAGTTTTCATGCTCGATGGCTTCGCCGCCCAGCATAATGACAAACGTCTTTCCCCGATGGGTATTGATATAGGGAACAGAATGGCGGAATCCCTGTACCAGTTCGGTTCTACGCTCCTTCACCACGGCACACCCTCATTGCATGATTATTCGTAATTTGTGTATTTTTATTCTGTTTTGGCGCTGTGCGCAAGCGTAATTTTTACCCATGCCGAAGATTTTTCTCAGTAATGCCGTGAATATAAAAAGAATGTTTACCCTTTTATAGATGACAGATTATGCGTCATTCGCTAAAGTTTCCGGTCAATTCAGACGTTTTACGTATTACCTCAATAAAGATTTCTTTTTGCTCGGGAGAAGCATGTCGGGATCCAATTCAGCAATCAGTCGCCGCCGTTTACTGAAAGGTGCGGGTGCTATGTGGCTTTTGAGCGTCAGCCAGGTTGGTCTGGCTGCCATGAGTCAGGTCGTTGCCGTACGTGTCTGGCCAGCGTCCAGCTATACCCGCGTCACGGTAGAATCTAACCGCCTGCTGAAATACAAACAGTTTGCCCTGAGTAATCCTGAGCGTGTGGTTGTGGATATTGAAGGCGTTAATTTGAACTCGGTGCTCAAGGGCATGGGTGCGCAGATCCGTCCTGACGATCCGTATATTAAATCGGCGCGCGTCGGGCAGTTTGACCCACAGACCGTGCGGATGGTGTTCGAGCTGAAACAGAATGTGAAGCCACAACTTTTTGCGCTGGCTCCGGTGGCCGGCTTTAAAGAACGTCTGGTGATGGATCTCTATCCCGCGAATGCCCAGGATGTTCAGGATCCGCTGCTGGCGTTGCTGGAAGAATACAACAAGGGCGATCTGGACAAACAGGTGCCGCCTGCGCAAAGTGGCCCGCAGCCGGGTAAAGCGGGGCGCGATCGTCCCATTGTCATTATGCTCGACCCAGGGCATGGCGGAGAGGACTCCGGTGCGGTGGGGAAATACAAGACGCGTGAAAAAGATGTGGTGCTGCAGATTGCCCGACGCCTGCGAGCCCTCATAGAGAAAGAGGGCAACATGAAGGTCTTTATGACGCGAAATGAAGATATCTTCATTCCGCTTAAAGTCCGCGTGGCGAAAGCGCAGAAGCAGCGTGCAGACCTGTTTGTCTCTATTCACGCCGATGCATTTACCAGTCGACAGCCTAGAGGTTCGTCGGTATTTGCGCTCTCGACTAAAGGGGCGACCAGCACCGCCGCGAAATATCTGGCGCAAACTCAGAACGCCTCGGATTTGATTGGCGGCGTCAGCAAGAGCGGCGATCGCTACGTCGACCATACCATGTTCGATATGGTGCAATCGCTGACCATCGCCGACAGCCTGAAGTTTGGTAAAGCGGTATTGAATAAGCTCGGTAAAGTTAACAATCTGCATAAGAACCAGGTTGAACAAGCCGGGTTTGCGGTACTAAAAGCGCCGGATATTCCGTCTATTCTGGTGGAAACCGCATTTATCAGTAACGTTGAGGAAGAGCGCAAGCTCAAAACTGCGACCTTCCAGCAGGAAGTTGCAGAGTCGATTCTGGCGGGGATCAAAGCCTACTTTGCCGATGGCGCGACGCTGGCGAGAAGGGGATAACAAAAAAGCGCTGAAAAGCGCTTTTTTTATGGACCGCAGATACAAAAAAACACCCTTTAGGGTGTTTATAATGTTGGTTGCGGGGGCCGGATTTGAACCGACGACCTTCGGGTTATGAGCCCGACGAGCTACCAGGCTGCTCCACCCCGCGTCACCGTACTGCTTTATATTTTATCAAATTTGATTGGTTGCGGGGGCCGGATTTGAACCGACGACCTTCGGGTTATGAGCCCGACGAGCTACCAGGCTGCTCCACCCCGCGTCACCGTACTGCTTTTATTTCATCAAATTTTAATTGGTTGCGGGGGCCAGATTTGAACTGACGACCTTCGGGTTATGAGCCCGACGAGCTACCAAGCTGCTCCACCCCGCGTCCGTGGATGCGCACTATACTCTGCTCGCATTTTCATGCAACCCTTTTTTCACCTTGATCACGTTTTTAAGGTGAAAATGAACAAAAACAACGCATTCTGGATTGTTTTTTGCTCAAAATTTGCGTTCGGGTATGTATACGCATTTCATTAGGTTCGGGGGTTTGTTATCTTCGTCTCGCATTCAGGCAACATAAGACGAGAACAATGAAAGGACGTTGGGCAAAATATCTTCTTGCGGGAGCAGTCGTCGCGATGCTCGCCGCGTGTTCCTCAAAACCCACCGATCGTGGGCAGCAGTATAAAGACGGGAAATTTACCCAGCCTTTCTCACTGGTGAACCAGCCTGATGCGGTTGGCGCACCAATCAATGCCGGTGATTTCGCCGAGCAGGTTAATCAAATTCGCAGCGCTTCGCCACGTTTGTACGGCAACCAGAGCAACGTTTACAACGCTATCCAGCAGTGGTTACGTGCGGGCGGTGATACGCGCAGTATGCGCCAGTTTGGTATTGATGCCTGGCAAATGGAAGGGGCGGACAACTACGGTAACGTCCAGTTTACCGGTTACTACACGCCGGTTATCCAGGCGCGCCATACGCGCCAGGGCGAGTTTCAGTATCCTATCTATCGCATGCCGCCAAAACGTGGCCGCTTACCAAGCCGTGCCGAGATTTACGCGGGCGCGCTGAGCGACAACTACATTCTGGCGTACAGCAACTCCCTAATGGATAACTTCATTATGGATGTGCAGGGCAGTGGTTACATCGATTTTGGCGATGGCAGCCCGCTTAACTTCTTTAGCTATTCCGGGAAAAACGGCCACGCCTATCGCAGCATCGGTAAGGTGCTTATCGATCGTGGCGAAGTGAAAAAAGAAGATATGTCGATGCAGGCTATTCGCCATTGGGGTGAAACGCACAGCGAAGCCGAAGTGCGTGAGCTGTTGGAGCAGAACCCATCGTTTGTCTTCTTTAAACCGCAATCTTTTGCACCGGTCAAAGGGGCCAGCGCGGTACCGTTGATTGGCCGCGCGTCTGTGGCTTCTGACCGCAGTATCATTCCGGCGGGCACAACATTGCTGGCGGAAGTCCCGTTACTGGACAATAACGGCAAGTTTACCGGCCAGTACGAACTGCGCCTGATGGTGGCGTTAGATGTGGGTGGCGCTATTAAAGGGCAACACTTCGATATCTATCAGGGCATTGGTGCTGACGCCGGACACCGTGCGGGGTGGTATAATCACTACGGTCGCGTGTGGGTACTGAAAACAGCGCCGGGTACGGGTAACGTGTTCAGCGGTTAATAGCCGGATGGCGCTCGATATTAATTAATTTGAGGTGTTATGTCTGTGGTTATCAGTGATGCCTGGCGCCAGCGTTTTGGCGGTACGGCGCGTCTGTATGGCGAAAATGCGCTGCAGTTGTTTGCCCAATCGCACGTTTGCGTGGTCGGGATTGGCGGGGTAGGGTCGTGGGCGGTGGAAGCGCTGGCGCGTACCGGTATTGGCGCCATCACGCTCATCGATATGGATGATGTGTGCGTCACCAATACTAACCGCCAGATCCATGCTCTGCGCGATAACGTCGGCCTGGCAAAAGCTGAAGTGATGGCTGAACGTATCCGTCAGATTAACCCGGAGTGCCGGGTGAACGTGGTCGATGATTTTGTCACGCCGGATAATGTTGCTGAGTATATGAGTGCGGGTTATTCGTATGTCATTGATGCGATTGATAGTGTGCGCCCAAAAGCGGCACTGATCGCCTGGTGTCGGCGTAACAAAATTCCGCTGGTGACCACCGGTGGTGCGGGAGGGCAGATCGACCCGACGCAGATACAGGTCGTTGATTTGGCAAAAACTATCCAGGATCCGCTGGCAGCCAAGCTACGCGAGCGACTGAAAAGCGATTTTGGCGTGGTGAAAAACAGCAAAGGCAAGCTGGGCGTGGACTGTGTGTTCTCGACCGAAGCGCTGGTTTACCCGCAGGCAGATGGCTCGGTATGTGCGATGAAGGCGACGGCGGAAGGGCCGAAGCGCATGGATTGCGCATCCGGTTTTGGCGCGGCCACTATGGTGACCGCCACCTTTGGCTTTGTTGCCGTCTCACACGCGCTGAAGAAGATGATGGCGAAAGCGGCGCGCCAGAGTTGAATGTGTTGTGCCGGATAAGGCGCGTTCGCGTCGCCATCCGGCAACCATCAAACCTGTCGGGCAGCCTCAAGAATCGCCTCGTTCAGAGCATGCAGCCCCTGGGTACGCGAGGCGCTGAGCTGCGCGCGTAAACCTAGCTCGTCAAATAATGCCATAGGCGAATGCGCCAGTAACTCGGCTGCAGTTTTACCTTCGACCGCCGTGAGTAATACCGCCAGCAGCCCGCGTACAATGCGACCTTCGCTGTCGCCGAAGAAATGCAAAGTACCATTCTCATGAAGGGTATGCCCCAGCCAAACGCGGTTTTCGCAGCCCGCGATCTCTTTGGCCTGTGCCTTTAGCGAATCCGGAAGCGCTGGCAACTGCTTACCCAGCAGAATCAGCTGGCGATATTTATCTTCCCACTGGGTGAGCGGGGTAAAGGTATTGCGTAACGTCTCTTCCGTTACGGTTGTGCCAAACGGGTGTCCGGCGAACAGAGGGCTTGTCATTAATCCACCAATATTTCCAGCGCGCGGTCAACGGCTGCGACCAACGCATCTACATCACTTTGCGTATTATAAGGTGCAAATGAGGCGCGTAGCGTCCCGGATACGCCCAGTTCTGCCAGCAGCGGTTGCGCACAGTGTTGTCCTGCACGCAGTGCAATGCCATATTCGGCCAGCAACGTCACCATGTCGCTGTGATGAACCCCTGCGAAATCAAAGGCTAACAGACTGGAGTCCTGGCAGCGGAAGGAGCGAAAGCCGGGGCGTTTCGCCAGCGCATCTTCTGCCAACGTCGCCAGACCCCGACTCCAGTTTTCGGCCTGCACCACGTCAACGTCCGCCAGCCATTCGAGCGCTGCGCTTAGCCCGATAACGCCAGCAACGTTAGGCGTACCGGCCTCCAGCTTCCATGGAGCAGCCTGGGTGGTGAAACCGTCAAAACTGACTTCGCTAATCATTTTACCGCCACCGAGCCAGGGAGACATGGCATCCAGCAGTTCCGGTTTACCGTACAGCACGCCAATGCCGGTGGGGCCATACAGCTTGTGGCCCGAGAACGCATAGAAATCAATGTCTAATTGCTGTACGTCGGCGGGGAAATGGACAATCCCCTGTGCACCATCCACCATCACCACCATGCCAGCCGCATGGGCGAGCGTAATGGCGCGGGCCAAATCCGGGCAACCGCCGGTAACGTTCGACATCTGCCCAAGCGCCAGAATGCGACTGCGTGGAGTGATGAGTTGCGCGAGGCTTTCAACGTCTGGCAATAAATGGTCGTTAAGCGGTAGTCTGACGACCTTCGCCCCCGTTTGCTCCGCCACCATCAGCCAGGGCACGAGGTTGGCATGATGTTCTGCTGCGCTAACGATAATCTCATCACCCGGTTGTAACCGCGGTCGCGCATAGCTTTGGGCAACCATGTTGATCGCTTCCGTCGTACCGCGGGTCCAGACGATTGTTTTGTCATCCGGCGCATTAATAAGGCTTGCGACTTTTTCCCGCGCGGCTTCATAGCGTGCGGTCAGGCGCTGTGCTTCGGCAAACTGGCTGCGGTGGACGTTCCCGGCGCTCAGGCTATAAAACTGATGGGTGGCCTCAATCACTGCCTGCGGCTTCAGTGCGGTAGCAGCGCTGTCGAGATAGACGCCAGCATCGTTGAGTGCGGGAAATTGCGCGCGAAACTGCGCGGGGTTAAAAGCGTTCATGGTATTCCTCAGTTCAGTAAACCGATCGTGGCGCAAAAAGGGCGCTGATACAAGGGGTGTGCTAACCATCGGAATACTCTGGATATCCTGGCAAAGTCCACGCAGTGTCTTATGCTATATACCGTTAGGCGAGCAATTTAGCCTGTTACGGAGTGTGTTTTTAATAGCATAAATCGCTTTAAGGAGAAAAAGATGAAAAAGACTGCCGCAATTATCTCTGCTTGTATGCTGACTTTTGCCCTGAGCGCCTGTTCTGGTTCGAATTACGTGATGCACACCAATGATGGTCGATCAATCGTATCTGATGGTAAGCCACAGACCGACAATGAAACGGGGATGATTTCGTATAAAGACGCTAACGGCAACAAACAGCAGATTAACCGTACCGATGTGAAAGAGATGGTAGAACTGGATAACTAACCGGTCGTCCATCGACAAAGAGTCGGACAAAAAAAAGCACCGCAATTTGGCGGTGCTACATTAATCACTATGGACAGACAGGGTAAATGTACAGGAAGTGAAAAAGGGTAGCCTTGCTACCATGGTCTGAATCGCAGACCAATTGCAAACACAACAACACAACATCACAACCGTAAGCCAAAAGCCCACCAGAACACGCATTCCGATAAAACTTTTCGTTCCGGCTTCAGGAAGTGCCGCCACTATAGGTATTTGCTGGTAGAACCTCAACGGACAATTTATAATGGCTCAGATAAAAAAAACTAATAGGTTACAACCTGTTGGTTAATTGTTAAATTCATTTAACATCAAAGCCTAAAAGTCATGTCAAAACGATTACCACCCCTAAATGCGTTGCGTGTTTTTGATGCTGCAGCGCGTCATTTAAGCTTTACTCGCGCAGCAGAAGAGCTTTTTGTGACGCAGGCCGCAGTAAGTCATCAAATCAAGTCACTTGAGGATTTCCTGGGGCTGAAGCTGTTTCGTCGACGCAATCGATCTTTGCTGTTAACGGAAGAAGGCCAAAGCTACTTTCTCGACATCAAAGAGATTTTTTCGCAATTAACCGACGCGACGCGTAAACTTCAGGCACGCAGTGCAAAAGGTGCGCTCACTGTGAGTTTATTGCCCAGTTTTGCAATCCAATGGATGGTTCCCAGACTCTCTAGCTTTAACTCAGCTTATCCGGGAATCGATGTCAGGATCCAGGCGGTGGACCGTCAGGAAGACAAACTGGCTGACGACGTTGATGTGGCGATTTTCTACGGACGTGGCAACTGGCCGGGTCTGCGTGTTGAAAAATTGTACGCAGAATATCTATTGCCGGTCTGCTCGCCGCTATTACTCACCGGTGATAAACCGCTAAAGACGCCCGAAGATCTGGCGAAACACACATTATTGCACGATGCGTCGCGCCGTGACTGGCAAGCCTATACGCGCCAGCTTGGCCTGAATCATATCAACGTACAGCAGGGACCCATCTTCAGCCATAGCGCCATGGTGCTCCAGGCTGCTATCCATGGACAGGGAATTGCGTTGGCTAATAACGTCATGGCGCAATCCGAAATAGAAGCCGGACGTCTGGTCTGTCCGTTTAATGATGTTCTGGTCAGCAAAAACGCATTTTATCTGGTTTGTCATGACAGTCAGGCAGAACTGGGTAAAATAGCCGCCTTCCGTCAGTGGATTCTGGCGAAAGCGGCCACGGAACAAGAAAAATTCCGCTTTCGTTATGAACAATAATTTACGTAGGGTATTCACATGACCAGCCGTTTTATGCTGATTTTTGCCGCCGTAAGTGGCTTTATCTTTGTGGCGTTGGGCGCCTTTGGGGCACATGTTCTGAGTAAAACCCTCGGTGTCGTTGAGATGGGGTGGATCCAGACTGGCCTCGAGTATCAGGCGTTCCATACGCTGGCTATATTTGGCCTGGCCGTCGCCATGCAGCGGCGCATTAGCATTTGGTTTTACTGGAGTAGCGTGTTTTTGGCATTAGGAACGGTGCTGTTTAGCGGCAGCCTGTATTGCCTCGCGCTCTCGCATTTACGCCTGTGGGCGTTTGTTACCCCCGTCGGCGGTTTCAGCTTCCTTGTGGGCTGGGCGCTGATGTTAGTGGGCGCTATTCGATTGAAACGTAAGGGCGTTAGCCATGAATAAGGTTGTATTGTTGTGTCGCCCAGGTTTTGAAAAAGAGTGCGCCGCAGAAATTACGGATAAAGCAGGACGCCGGGAAATCTTCGGTTTTGCCCGCGTGAAAGACAATGCGGGTTACGTCATCTTCGAATGCTATCAGCAGGACGATGCCGAAAAGTTAGTGAAAGAGTTGCCGTTTAGCTCGCTGATTTTTGCCCGTCAAATGTTTGTGGTGGGCGAACTGCTGCAATATTTACCGCCGGAAGACCGCATTACGCCGATTGTCGGCATGTTGCAGGGCGTGGTAGAGAAAGGCGGCGATCTGCGCGTTGAAGTTGCTGATACCAATGAAAGCAAAGAGTTGGTTAAATTTTGCCGTAAATTTACCGTACCACTGCGCGCGGCGCTGCGGGAAGCGGGCGTGCTGGCAAAATATGAAACGCCAAAACGTCCGGTGGTTCATGTGTTCTTTATCGCACCAGGCTGTTGCTATACCGGCTATTCCTGGCCCGACAATAACTCCCCGTTCTACATGGGCATTCCGCGTCTGAAGTTCCCGGCCGATGCGCCGAGCCGTTCAACACTGAAGCTGGAAGAAGCGCTGCACGTGTTTATTCCTGCCGATGAGTGGGATGAACGTCTGGCTAACGGAATGTATGCGGTGGATTTAGGGGCATGCCCGGGCGGTTGGACCTATCAACTGGTTAAACGCAACATGTGGGTTTACTCCGTGGATAATGGTCCGATGGCGCAAAGCCTGATGGATACCGGACAAGTTACCTGGCTGCGCGAAGACGGATTTAAGTACCGGCCAAATCGCAATAACATTTCGTGGATGGTTTGCGACATGGTGGAAAAGCCCGCGAAGGTTGCCGCCCTGATGGCGCAATGGCTGGTCAACGGCTGGTGTCGAGAGACTATCTTCAACCTCAAGCTGCCGATGAAAAAACGCTACGAAGAGGTGTCGCAAAACCTGGCTTATATTCAGGCACAGCTTGACGAGCATGGCGTAAATGCCCAGATTCAGGCGCGTCAGCTGTATCATGACCGTGAAGAAGTCACCGTGCACGTCCGTCGCCTGTGGGCTGCTGTTGGTGGTCGTCGCGACGAGCGATAAGGTAAAATTGCAGGCCGGATGAAGGCGTAAATGCCTTATCCGGCCTGCATTGTTTCAATCAGCGGCGTATCTGAAATAATATGCGTCACATCATCCAGATGCCCAATCCGGGCCTCTCCCGAACGATTAAATTTACTTTTATCGATCAGCAATAATGACTGCGCTGCGCGCTTAAGTAGAATGGACTTGAAGTCGGCATTGGTCGCGTTAGAGTCCCAGAGTGCGCCGTCGCTGTCGATCCCTACGCAGGAAAAAATAAACAGATCGATCTCGAGTGGTTTGAGCTGCGAGATGAGCGAGGGGTTAACATAGCAACCGTATTTACGCTCAAGGCGACCGCCGGAGCTGATGAGCTGAAGGTGTTCGCGTTTAGCCAATTCCTGGCAAATGGGCTGGCTGTTGGTAAAGACGTGAATGTTGATGTCCGGTAACTGTCGCGCCAGGTACCAGCACGTTGAGCTGGCGTCCAGGGCTATCACCATACCTTCTTCGATCCATGCCAGCGCTTCGCGGGCAATATTCGCTTTGTGGGCATAGTGGCTTTTGAGTCGCATATGAAACGGGTCGCCGCTGTCCTGATTTTCCCGATGAATCACTTTGGCCCGCCCGTGATTGCGCAGCACTTTTCCCTGGGCTTGTAGCTCGCTGAGATCGCGGCGGATGGTCTCTTTGCTGACCTTAAGTTGCAAAGCAAGGGTTTCGGTTGTCAGATTTTTGTGGTTGGTAAGCAGATCTACGATCGCCTGCTGGCGCGCCGCTTTCATGTTCTGATCCTCATCTTATGATGAATGCCCGTAGCTGACGGGCATTCAGACCAGAGATTACGGGGTTACTCCTTTTTTTAATAGAATATTCCCGTACTTTGCCCGCTCTCCTGTGATAACGATCGCAAACGCCTGTTGCGCGCGTTCATAGAAGGCATAGCGGTCAATACGCGTGATGTCCGGGCAGGGGGTTTGCAGTGAAAGCGCCTGACGATAGCGGGCCTCGACGTCAGGATCGAGGGCATCGCCTTCAACAGCCGCCATCATCACCAGCGGTGGGGCATAGCTGTCCAGTTCAATGAGCGGAATAATCGCCTGTAGCAGGTCGCTGACCAATAGACCGTCGGCGCGGATAACCTGCGGTCCCATGCTGTGGGCCGGGAAGTGGGCATCGGAAAATATAATCTCATCGCCGTGCCCCATTTCAGCCAGTACCTTCAGCAGGTCGGGCGAAATTAAGGGAGATATTGTTTTGAGCATGTTACTCGACTCCTGTTAGTTCGGATTCGGTTTGCGGATAGAAGTAACGGTACTGGTAGCGTACCTGCCCGCGTGCCTGTTCCGGTGAGGCAAATTCCCCAATGCCTGACCACGCAAACATTGCGGCACCTGCCACGGTGGTTTCGGCGTCATCCAGCACTTTGACAGGTATCCCGAGAACATTCGCTTTGATCTGATTCCACAACGCGTTGCGGCTTCCCCCACCTACCAATAGCAGTTCAGTGGCCTGGAAATGACCGATTTTTTCCAGCGTATGGAGGTTTCGCTGCAGCTGTTCTGTCAGTCCTTCCAGCGCGGCGCGATAAAAGTGACCACGGGTGGTATTGAGCGTAACCCCTTGCCAACCCGCATTCTGACAGGCCAGCAGGTCGCAGTGCATCTTCACGCCTTCGGCGCCTGCCGGGATGACCCTGGCTTCGTCGATCAGCGTCTGCCAGGGGGTGTCGGCAGTCCACAGCAGCTTACGCACCCACTCGAGTACACCGGAAGCCAGCCACTGCATGCCGGGGTTATTCAGTCCAGCCTGGCTATCCAGCTCACAAGTGGAACCCGCATATTGGCTGAGCTGGGAGGTATCCACCTGCGCACTGCGCACCATCAGAATTTCCCATGTGCCGGAAGATAGCACCGGTTCATCTGGCTGGGCTCCAGCGCCAAATAGCGCAAACTGCGTGTCGTGTCCGGCAGAGATGACCGGAATTCCCGCCGTAAGCCCGAGCAGGCTGGCAGCCTCTGGTTGCAAAGCCCCAATCTGTTCGCCTGCTTCAACCAGGCGCGGGAACAGACGGCGCGGTATGCCCGTAGCCTGCAAAATGTCATGACTAAAATCGCGCTGCCGGATGTCCAGCAGCTGACTGGTGCCCGCCATGGTGATATCTGTAGTGAACTCGCCGGTTAAACGGTGGTTGATAAGCGACGAGATAAACAACCAGGCGTGCGCCTGCTCCAGAAATTGCGGATGGTTTTCTTGCAGCCACACCAGTTTATACAGCGTGTTGAAGCTAAATGCGCCGACGCCGGAAATTTCCTGCAATTGCTGCGGTGATATGTAGCGGTGAATATTCTCCATCACCGCTGCGGTGCGTGGGCATTTCCAGCTAATCACCGGATACAGCTGCTTGCCGTTCTTATCAACCAGCGTGCCGTCTACGCCAAAAGTGGTGACGGCGATCCCGCGGACATGGCAGGCGGCCAGTTGCGTGCAGAGGCGCTGACAGCAATCGGCGAAGCGTTGCAGAATGGCCTCCAGCGACCACTGATGCCAGGTACTGTTTTCTGTTGCGATGTCACTGGCGTTCGGGGTCGCTGCGCGGGCGACAATCTTTCCCTGTCGGTCAACGGCGATAGCCCGCACGTTGGTCGCGCCACAGTCGAGAACCAGGATAACGTCTTGTTTCATAATCGCTCCCCAAACGTAGCCGGATGGCGTAGCGCTTACCCGGCCTACAAAATTCACTGCGCAGGCCCGGTAAGCTTGCGCCACCGGGCCAGAGTCGCATTAACGCTTATACAGCGGGCCGTAGTTCTGGCAGGCGCGATAATCCTGGCCTTCCATATCCATACCATGGGCTGCCCAGGCTGAAGGGCGGTAAATTTTTTCGTCTTCCACGTTGTGCATACAAACCGGGATACGCAGCATGGCGGCGAGCGTAATAAAGTCCGCGCCCACGTGACCTATCGTCAGTACGCCGTGGTTTGCGCCCCAGTTAGCCATGACGGAATAGACATCGCTGAACGGGCCTTTACCGGTTAAGCGCGGGGCAAACCAGGTGGTTGGCCAGGTGGAGTTGGTGCGCGCATCAAGCTGGTCGTGCATCTCTTTCGGCAATTCCACGCTCCAGCCTTCCGCGATTTGCAGCACCGGGCCTAGGCCTTTGATGATGTTGATGCGGGTCATGGTGAACGGCACGCCGCCCTCGGTCAGGAAGCGAGAAGAATAGCCGCCGCCGCGGAAGTATTCGTGAATAGCCGGACACCATTCGGTAGCCGCCAGGCAATCATCCGCCTCTTTCTGTGAGATTTCCCAGTGCGGCTTCATGGTCGGTTTCCCTTCGCCGTCACGCTGTTTGCAGGAGCCATCCAGCGCTGCCGAGCCGGAGTTAATCAGGTGAATAATACCGTGCTCAGCAAGGCCGGTCAGCGGTTTACCCGTGACACGTTCAACCGCCTCTGGCGACCAGTAGGTGCGCACATCGGCAAAGACCTGCGCTGTGCCGGTGAGTTGATGACCAAACAGCATCGCCACCCCGTTCAGGCTGTCGTTTTCGGTGGCGACAACGAACGGTTCGCGAATGCCGTTCCAGTCAAAGGAGCTGTTGAGCAGTGCTTCGGCGGTATCGCCATTCGGGTATTGATCGGTCCAGTGACGCTGGCCCTGGAAGCCTGCGGCAATCGCGTTATACCCCAGCGACTCTTCAACCCGACCTTTGTCTGCCAGTTTCTGGTTACCCTGCATCATGTCGCGAATGCACATGGCCATCAGCAGGCTCTCTTTCAGCACCGCACGGCTCTGCTCTGCGTTACGCTTATATTGTTGTGCGTTCTGATCTTCACCGTAGCGGAAGTTTTTATCCGCCCACGCCAGCGCCATTTCTAGCTCGGCTTCGTCATAGATTTTTTGGTCGATGCGACGACGCAGTTCGGTCATATCAACGGGTTGAACCTTCATTCCCAGCCAGGATTCAAAGAAGTTATGATCGACAATCGAGCCGGCAATGCCCATTGAAACGCCGCCTACGGACAGGTAGCTTTTGCCTTTCATACTGGCAACCGCCAGGCCCGCGCGGGTAAAGCGCAGCAATTTTTCTTCGACATCGGCAGGGATCGTGGTGTCACCGGCATCCTGTACGTCATGGCCGTAAATAGAGAAGGCGGGAAGTCCTTTTTGATTATGCGCAGCCAATGCTGCGGCCAGATAAACTGCGCCGGGACGTTCTGTTCCGTTAAAGCCCCAGATAGCTTTCGGGCGCATCGGATCCATGTCGATGGTTTCGCTACCGTAGCACCAGCATGGGGTAACAGTAATCGTCACGCCTACGTTCAGGCTGCTGAATTTTTCTTCACAGGCGGCAGATTCAGCCATCCCGGCAATGCAAGTATCGGCAATCACACATTCAATTTGTGCACCACAGGCGTGACGAAGTTTCTCTGTGATCAGCGCAGCAGTGGCTTTAGCCATATTCATGGTTTGCTCTTCGAGCGATTCACGAACACCCATACGGCGCCCATCAATCACCGGACGAATTCCAATTTTCGGTAAGCTATTTTTGTTCATTCGAGGTTCCTCATCTCACTTTATGCCGTGCTGCAAAAGCGGATGTTGAACACCACCGTCGCAGTTGGCTGAATAACCCATTTTTGCTAACTCGAGTTAGCTTAGGTATTAGAGAGTTTTTTGCACAACTTTTTTGTTGTGGAACTGTGAGAGGCTTCACGAGAAGTGGTTAAAATTCGATCTGCGTCAAATAAACCAGGACGGGTATTTTCAATAAATCCTTTTTAAATTAATTGGTTGTAATAAATTGTCTGTTCAGCGTCACAGTTTTAAACCAAATGATTTGGCTATTTTGAGTAGCTAAAATAGCTTTAAAAGGCACTTCGCTAACTCGAGTTAGCATAATTGATAAAACGCATATGAACTTATAGGTAGTATTCGCATTAACGGTGACGATGGCTTCCTGGCAACGTTTTGCGCCTGATTCACTGATTGCAGTTTCTGTATATTGAGGAAAGCAGCAATGTCTGAAACATTTTTACAGATGAGTCATATTACGAAACGTTTTCCCGGCGTATTAGCGTTGAGTAATGTGGATTTTGCTTTACGCAAAGGAGAGGTTCATGCGCTGCTGGGTGAGAATGGCGCAGGAAAGTCTACGTTGATGAAGATTTTATCCGGTGTTTATCAGCCTGATGAAGGGGATATTATTTTTGAGGGCCAACCTGTTACTTTTGCGAATCCGTTGAGTGCACAAAGCGCAGGTATCACCATCATTCACCAGGAGTTTAACCTTTTCCCTGAACTCACGGTGGAAGAAAATATATTTATTGGCAGGGAGTTTTGCAAAAATAATCGCTGGCGTCTGGATGAAAAACAACAGCGACAGGCAGCTATCGATATTTTGCAAAAATTAAACCTGAATATCTCTCCAGAAACGCTGGTGGCCGATCTGACCGTCGCGCAACAACAAATGGTTGAGATTGCTAAAGCGATATCGGTGAATGCCAAGATTCTTATTATGGATGAACCGACGGCAGCGCTGACTGAAACGGAAATTGACAGCTTATTTCAGGTAACTCGTTTGCTGAAAGAACAGGGAACGGGCATTGTTTATATCTCGCACAGATTAGAGGAACTGGCGCTGATCGCCGATCGCGCGACGGTGATGCGGGATGGTCAGTTTATTGCCACTGTGGATTATGATGCGGTTAAAATTAGCGATCTGATTGCCATGATGGTTGGGCGCGATCTTGGCAATATCTATCCTCGCCGCGAACCTTTGGCTCAACGCAAGCCGGTGTTGGAAGTAAGCGGTCTGACGCGCAATGGCGTATTGAACAATATTGATTTCACTCTGTATCAGGGCGAAATTTTGGGCTTCGCCGGTCTGATGGGGGCAGGACGTACTGAGCTGGCGCGGGCGATTTTTGGTGCGGATCCCATTGATGGCGGAACCCTCAAGCTGAACGGTAACGTGACGGTAATTAAAGATATTCCTGATGCTATCAAACAGGGTATCAGCTATTTAACCGAGGACAGGAAAAAAGAGGGGCTGGCATTAGGACTGTCCGTTGAGCGCAATATTATGTTGGGCAATTATCCTGAGTATTCCGATCGTTATGGCAACGTGGACAGCAAACGTTGTCAGAAAACCAGCGAAGAACAGGTGAAAGCCCTACGCATTAAAACACCACATTTAGAACAGGCTGCTCTGAATTTAAGTGGTGGTAATCAGCAGAAAATTATTATTGCCAGATGGGTGTGTAAAGACACCGATATTCTCATCTTTGATGAACCCACTCGCGGTATTGATGTGGGTGCCAAACTTGAGATTTATGAATTAATGAATCGACTGGTGGCCAAAGGGAAGTCAATTATCATGATCTCCTCTGAATTACCGGAAGTGCTGGGTATGTGCGATCGCATTTTAGTGATGCGTAATGGACGTATTACCGGGGAGTTAGCTTCTGATGACGCCACACAAGAAAAAATCATGCAATATGCGACGTTAGAGGACTAATTTATGACTATCTCTGTAACCTCTTCAGACAGGAATAATAAGAAAATAAAAATTAACAAAGAACTTTTAATGCGCCTTGCGCCGCTTTTGAGTCTGATTATTTTAGTAATATTTTTTAGCTTTGGTTCGCCATTTTTCTTTAACACTGAAAACATCATGACAATCGCTCTGCAAACTTCAGTGATTGGCATTATGGCGATTGGCGTTACCTTCGTCATTATCACGTCAGGAATCGACCTTTCTCTTGGCTCGGTGGTGGCCTTTTCGGGTGTTGCGGTAGGCATCAGCGCCACGCTGGGATTGCCTCTGCCCGTATGTATTCTGGCTGGGGTGCTGGCCGGTGGATTATGCGGCTATATCAATGGTCTGCTGGTCACCAAAATGACTATCCCACCTTTTATCGCCACGCTGGGCCTGATGATGTCCGTCAGAGGCATCAATATGGTGATGACAGATGGTCGTGCGATTTATTTCGCTGATTACCCCACCTTCAAAATGCTGGCCCAGGGACGTTTGTTCGATGTGTTGCCTTATCCCGTTTTTTACCTGGTGGTGGTGGCGCTAATCGCCGCCTACATCCTGAAGAAAACGGTGATTGGTCGCTATGTTTACGCTGTGGGTAGCAATGAGGTGGCCGCACACCTTTCCGGTATTAAAGTTCAACGCGTCAAAATTTTCGTCTACGCCTTTTGCGGTCTGCTGACCGGGATCGCCGGGGTTATTCTGGCCTCACGTCTGAACTCTGGTCAGCCAACGGTTGGCGTGGGTTATGAACTGGAAGCCATCGCGGCGGTTGTTATTGGCGGTACGAGCCTGATGGGAGGAATTGGCACCATCGGCGGGACTATCATCGGCGCATTCATTATGAGCGTGTTGAAAAATGGTCTGAACCTGATGGGGGTTTCCCAGTTCTGGCAAATGGTGGCCATGGGCGTGGTGGTCATTGCTGCGGTTTATCTCGATACATTACGCAAAAAAATTCGTTGATTTACGCTCCCGGAAGTCACGGGGCATCATAACCCTGACGTTTAGGGTGACTCACTCAGAACGGAGTAAAACAATGAGAACCAGGAATTTTGTCTATGCGTTATCCCTGCTGGCCTGTATGACATCCAGCGTATTGGCTAAAGATATGAACCTTCCGGTGGTCAGTAAAGGTTTCCAGCATGAATTCTGGCAAACCGTAAAAATGGGGACGGAAGCGGCAGCAAAAGAGTCGGGTGATAAAACCAGCTATGTTGGCCCGGCGGATGAAACTCAGATTGCCGAGCAGATTCAGCTAGTTGAAAACGCGATGGCGCAAAAACCCAATGGGCTATTGCTGGCAGCGTTAGATGCCAATGCGCTGGCGCCATTAGTTGAGACCGCAAATTCACGCGGCATTAAAGTTGTGACGTTTGACTCCGGCGTGAATTCCGATATTCCAGTGAGCTTTGTCGCCACGAATAACCGTAAAGCCGGTGCTGAAGCGGCGGATGCACTGGCAGCGGAAGTGGGCAGCAAAGGTAAAGTGGGCATTATTGCGCACGTAGCGGGGACCTCCTCAGCGATTGAGCGTTCGGAAGGGTTTATTGCCCGCATGAAGGAGAAATACCCGGAAATCCAGGTGCTCCCGGTCCAGTACAGCGATGGCGATCCGCAAAAAGCGATGGATAAAACCATCGATATGATCCAGGCCAACCCTGATATTGCAGGGATTTATGGCACCAATGAAGGCTCAACGTTGGGCGTAGCAAACGCCATTGATAGTCAAAACCTGAAAGGCAAAGTGAAAGTGATTGGTTTTGATAGCACCGAGGCAATCATTGCTTTCCTGAAGTCTGGGGTCATTCAGGGCTTTGTCGTGCAGGACGCTTATCAGATTGGCTACCAGGGTATCAAGACACTAAATGCAGCGGTATCGGGTCAGTCTGTACCGAAAGAAATTGATATTCCGGTTAAATTCGTTAATGCGAAGAACATTGACACCCCGGAAATTGACAAGCTGTTACACCCATTCGGTAAAAAATAACACCGTTGGGGCGAAGTGCTCGTCCCATCATTCGCCAGCGTCAGGGAGTTACTATGGGCAGTGGATATTTCCTCGGTGTGGATGTCGGTTCCGCCAGCGTCAGGGCTGGTGTCTTTGATGCCAGTGGCAAACGGCTGGCTTTTGCGACATATGCCATCTCGCAGTTTCGACCCGGTCCTGAGCGGGTTGAGCAGTCATCTGCAGAAATCTGGCAGCAGGTTTGCCATGCAGTGAAGGAGGCGGTGTCGTCATCCGGGGTTCGCATTGAGGAGATTCGCGCATTGGGATTTGATGCCACCTGTTCATTGGTGGCACTAGATGAGCAGGGGCGGGGCCTGGCGGTTTCACCAGGCGAACCATCAGACCATAACATCATCATGTGGATGGATCATCGTGCGGCGCAGGAGACGCAACGTATAAACGCCACGCAGGATCCGGCTCTGCGCTACGTTGGCGGTGAAGTCAGCGTCGAAATGGAGCTTCCTAAAGTGCTGTGGCTGAAAAACCATTTTCCAGCCACCTGGCAGAGTGCGCATCGCTTCTACGATCTGGCGGACTTTCTGGTCTCTAAAGCTACCGCCTGTGATGTTGCTGGTCTGTGCACGCTGACGTGTAAATGGAACTATCTGGCACATGAACAACGCTTTAGCCACTCCCTGCTTGACGCTGTTGAGCTAACGGATTTGTTGGGAAAAATCCCGTCGCGGATCCTGCCGCCAGGCGCTGCCGTTGGAACGCTTAGCGCCGATGCGGCCCAGGCGCTGGGGCTGACGACTGCAGTGGTCGTCGCCAGCGGAATGATTGATGCCCATGCGGGCGGAGTAGCGCTTGCCGGTGTTGAGCCTGAGGGGACGTTGGCGTTGATCAGCGGAACGTCAAATTGCCATATGCTGTGCAGTGAGCAGGAGATTCATACACCTGGTGTATGGGGGCCGTACTGGTCAGCCATGCTGCCAGGCTACTGGCTGACAGAAGGGGGGCAAAGTGCCGCTGGGGCGTTAGTCGACTGGACACTTCAGGAGTCAGGAGCCAGCGCGGCACTATTTCACAAGGCTGAGGCGCGGGGTTGCCATCCCATCGTTTTAGTTAATGAATGGGTTGCCGCACTTGAGGAGCTGGAGTTAGAGCCAGGTCGTTATTTGCATGTGCTGGCCGATCATCACGGTAATCGTTCACCGCGCGCGCGACCCGATGCCCGGGGGAGTGTTTGCGGTTTGACTCTTGAGCGAGGCGAGATGCAGGTTGCTCGTCTGTACCTGGCGACATTACAGGCGATCGCCTGCGGTACGCGGCATATTATGGAAGTGATGCGTGAAAACGGTCACACCATTTCCCGACTGACGCTGTGCGGCGGCGCAACGCATAACCCACTGTGGTTGCGAGAATATGCCGATGCCACCGGATGCGATATTCATCTGATGCAGGAAGAGGATGCAGTGACGTTAGGTGCGGCCATCACCGGCGCGGTTGCCTGCGGCGCGTGGGAAAATATTCCATCTGCATGCCAGGCGATGGTTCGATCTGGCGAGGTGATTAAGGCTAACCCGGCACGGCGGAACTTCTATGACCGCAAATATCAGGCTTATCTGATGATGTGGGATCAGCAGCAGGCGATTAACCAACTTATGCAGTAAGACAAAAGTTTAAAATACTTTTATGATTGTAGATTGACGTTTTTGGATGTGAACTGGGGCATATAAATGGCTAAAACAGTAGAACAGATAGCCAGCGATCTGAATTTATCGGTTACGACCGTACGACTGGTGCTGAACGGGAAAGCAGAGCAATATCGAATCAGTGTCAAAACCCAAACGCGTATTAATGAATATGTCGAGCGCTATGGTTACGTCATTAACCATTCAGCACGCAGCCTGAAATTGAATAAAACGGATACGTTGGGATTGATTGTGCCCAATATTTCCAACGTGTTTTTTGCCACACTCGCAGAAAAACTTGAGCAACGCTGTCGTCGTTCCGGTTATCAGCTAACGATTAGCTGTACCTATGACGATGTTGATTACGAAAATAAACTGACCAAAGCGTTAATAGCTCGCAATGTCGATGGCCTTTTTATTGTTCCCTCAACATTAGAGAATCAGCAGCACCATTTACGTCAGGTCAGAAAACCGATGGTGTTACTTGACCGTGATTTTAAGTATACCGATAACGCTCTGGTAGAAAGCCATAACATTTTGGGCGGCGAAAAATTGACGCAAAGTTTGTTTGACGCTGGAAAGTCGCCGATCTGGTTTTTGGTGGGAGATACCGGATTACCCAGCATCGGCGACCGTTTGCAAGGTTATCTTAATGCATTGAACAATAATGGTATTTTGCATAGCGATTGGGTGCGCGAAGGGCCGGACAACACGCCCGAGGGGGGTTATCGACTGATGGATGAGTTGATCGGCGAACAGGGCTGCCCACAGGCATTTATCGCCTCATCATTACCCGTACTGGAGGGGGCCATTAACGCTATTCGTAATCGTTTTGGCACAATTCCACCTGAAATTAATATTGGGACATTCGATGAACACCCAATGCTGGGATTCCTCGCCAATAATGTCTGGTCAATGCAGCAGGATGAAAATGTTTGGGCGGAAAAAGCGTTCGATATGATGATGAGTGCTATTGATGACCAGCCAATTAAAGAAACTGTAAAAGTTGAGATGAAACTTATTAAGCGCGTAAGACAACCTTAATACGCCGCTATAAATAAATCGGCCTACTGAACCTGAATATATACGTTCAGTGGCTGCCTGTATCTGAAACCTGACCCGTCTTACTCTGCGGCTGCATTTTTCGCAATAAAGACGAGGGGAAACTGTACCCGGAGAATCATTATGGAAAGAATGCGTTTGTCGCGAGAAATCATTGAAACCTGCCTTGAAATGACCAGCCTTGGATTGAATCAGGGGACGGCGGGAAATGTGAGTGCGCGTTATGAAAATGGGATGCTGATCACGCCCAGCGGTATTCCTTACGAAAGACTTACTGAAAATATGATCGTGTATGTAGATAACGACGGGAAATATGATAAAGGACAATTACCCTCCAGTGAATGGCGTTTTCACCTGGCGGCATACCAGACGCGTCCCGATGCCAATGCGGTTGTCCATAACCATGCCGTACATTGCACGGCCGTTTCTATTCTTAATCGCCCTATCCCGGCAATTCACTACATGATTGCGGCGGCTGGGGGGAACTCTATTCCGTGTGCGCCTTATGCGACGTTTGGTACACGAGAGCTGTCAGAGCATGTGAGCGTCGCCCTGAAAAACCGTAAGGCAACGCTTTTACAGCACCATGGGTTGATTGCTTGTGAAGCGAATTTGGAAAAAGCACTGTGGTTGGCGCATGAAGTGGAAGTTCTGGCCCGCCTTTATCTGAGCACGCTGGCGATTGTTGACCCGGTGCCGGTGCTGGATGACGAGGAGATCGCCATTGTGCTGGAGAAATTCAAATCTTACGGATTACGCATTGAAGAGTAATTTCGCATAGCGAAAAGGAGAAATACGATGGCGAACAGAATGATTCTGAACGAAACGGCATGGTTTGGCCGGGGAGCTGTTGGTGCATTAACCGATGAAGTCATCCGTCGTGGTTATCGCAAAGCGTTGATTGTGACTGATAAAAATCTGGTGCAGTGCGGCGTTGTCGATAAGGTGACTTCCCGAATGGATGCTGCTGGTCTGGCATGGGAAATCTATTCAGGCGTTATTCCTAACCCAACCATTGCGGTGGTGCAGGAAGGGTTGGGTGTCTTTCAGCAAAGCGGCGCAGACTATCTGATCGCCATCGGCGGAGGCTCCCCTCAGGATACCTGTAAAGCGATTGGCATTATCAATAATAACCCTGAGTTTGCGGATGTACGCAGCCTTGAAGGGTTATCGCCAACGCGCAACCCGAGCGTGCCGGTTATGGCTATCCCCACCACCGCGGGAACGGCAGCGGAAGTGACCATTAACTACGTGATCACTGACGAAGAAAATCGGCGTAAGTTTGTTTGTGTCGACCCCCATGACATCCCACAGGTAGCGTTCATCGATGCAGACATGATGGACGGCATGCCAGCGGCGCTAAAAGCCGCCACCGGAGTGGATGCCCTGACCCATGCTATTGAGGGGTACATTACGCGGGCAGCATGGGCGCTTACCGATGCGCTGCACATTAAAGCCATTGAAATGATAGCCGGGGCATTACGTGGTTCCGTTGCGGGCGATACCCAGGCCGGGGAAGCGATGGCGCTGGGCCAGTACGTGGCCGGGATGGGCTTTTCCAACGTTGGTCTGGGATTAGTGCATGGAATGGCACACCCGTTAGGCGCGTTTTATAACACGCCGCACGGCGTAGCAAATGCCATTTTGCTGCCGCACGTGATGCGCTATAACGCCGAATTCACCGGGGAAAAATTCCGCGATATCGCCCGGGTGATGGGAGTTAAGGTTGAAGAACTGACGCTGGCAGAGGCACGTAAAGCGGCAGTGGATGCCGTCTTCGCCCTTAACCACGATGTAGGGATCCCACTGCATTTACGCGATGTTGGCGTACGTAAAGAGGATATTCCTGCGCTGGCACAGGCGGCATTGGACGATGTTTGTACCGGGGGAAATCCGCGTGAAGCGAATCTTGGGGATATCGTTGAGCTGTACCACACCGCCTGGTAATTTTTCAGCGTGACGGCGTGAAAGCCTTATCCGGCCTACCGGGGTGTTTGACGTGTAGGCCAGATAAGCACAGCGCCATTCGGCAACAGACCTATCGCACCAACCGTAATTGCTGCAGGTTTCCGTCGATATGTAAGTCCGTTTGCAGTCGTGCGATATCGCGACACAGAAACGCCATCTCCTGGTGCATCTCTAGTTTTTTGCGCCACTTGTCCGGTACTTCATCAAGATGCGCGTAAATGCCTTCCAGATGTTGAAACTGTACGAGCAACTGCGTGGCGCTTTTGGGACCAATACCTGCAACCCCCGGTACTTTCGAACTGCTGATCCCGGCCAGTCCCCAGTAATCAGGCAACTGCTGCGGCAGCACGCCAAACTCTTTCTCAATAAACGGTGCATCCAGCCAGCGCTTCTGGAAGTAGTCACGAATACGCAGCGTCGGGGAGAGCAACTGACAATAGCCTTTATCGGTTGAGACGATGGTAGCCTGATGTCCCGCCTGGCTCACTTTAACCGCTAGGGTTGCGGCTAAATCATCGGCTTCATTCCCGCTGGAGACCCAACAGCAGACGCCGCGCTGTTCAAAAGCGGCGCGTAAGGCGGGCATTTCCCGGTGCAATTCATCAGGCATCGGGGGGCGACCTGCTTTGTAGTCAGGCAACCGTTGGTGACGCCAGCCGCTGTTGCGCGCTTCATCATCGAATACCGCCACGGCGTGCGTAGGCTGACTGTGCACAATCAACTGATCGAGCGCGTGCTGGCACGTCTCTACGCAGGGTGAGCCCTGTACGGCGTGAATGCGGCGGATAAGGTTCAGTGCATCGACAATGAGCAGGTGGACGGCCACGGTGTTCTCCCTAACAAATAAGTTTGTAGGGTAACATTCACGGCGAGGGGAGGCGAGTGTTGCGAAATAGCGTTATCCGTAGACCGGATGGCGGCGAGCGCCTCATCCGGCCTACAGATCCTGAAACGTGGTGGGACTTAATCGCAGGTGACAATCTTCATCGCCAGACCGCCGCGAGATGTTTCACGGTATTTGGCGTTCATGTCTTTACCGGTTTCGTACATGGTCTCGATGACTTTATCAAGGCACACGCGCGGTTCGCTGGTACGGCGCAGCGCCATACGTGCGGCGTTCACTGCTTTAACCGAAGCAATGGCGTTACGCTCAATGCACGGTACCTGCACCTGGCCGGCAACCGGATCGCAGGTCAGACCCAGGTTATGTTCCATACCGATTTCCGCCGCGATGCACACCTGCATTGGGCTACCGCCCAGCAGTTCAGCCAGACCGGCCGCAGCCATGGAGCAGGCAACGCCGACTTCACCCTGACAGCCCACTTCGGCGCCAGAGATGGAGGCGTTCATCTTGTACAGTGAACCAATGGCGCTCGCGACCAGCATGTAGCGTGCCAGCGAGTTAGCGTTCACTTCGCGGATAAACTTGTCGTAGTACGCCAGCACGGCAGGAACAATCCCGCATGCGCCATTAGTTGGCGCCGTAACCACGCGTCCACCGGCAGCGTTTTCTTCGTTCACGGCCAGCGCGAACATGTTGATCCAGTCAACAACCGCCATCGGATCAGTGGTGGTTTTGTCGCTGCTGACCAGCATACGGCGCAGCGCCGCCGCGCGACGTGGAACGCGCAGTTTGCCCGGCAATACACCTTCGGTGGTGATGCCGCGCTCAATCCCGCTGCGCATGACGTCCCAGACGTTGGCGAAGTGTTGTTCCAGCTCTTCTTTGCTGTGCAGCGCCAGTTCGTTTTGCATCATCAGACCGGAAAGCGACAGGCCGGTTTCCTGGCAATGACGTTGCAAATCAGCCGCAGATTTATACGGATACGGCACGTTTACCGGAGAGTTGTTCGGTAAACCAAAATGTTCTTCATCAACGATGAACCCACCGCCAATGGAATAGTAAGTCTGGCTATAAATGGCTTTTTCGCCCGCCAGTGCGGTAATACGCATCCCGTTTTCGTGCAGAGACAGATTGTCCGCATGGAAATTCATGCACTTGTCGACCGGGAACTCGACCTCATGTTGACCGTCCGCCAGCAGCAAACGTCCATGAGTATTCACATCCTGGATAAAGGCCGGGATGGCATCAATGTCTACGGTATCCGGCAGATTACCCGCCAGGCCCATAATAATAGCGATGTCGGTATGGTGACCTTTCCCCGTCAGAGACAAAGAGCCATAGACATCAACCACTACGCGGGTTACGTCAGTGAGAATTCCGCGTGCAATCAGGTCATCCGTGAATTGTTTGCCTGCTTTCATCGGGCCAACAGTGTGGGAGCTGGAAGGGCCAATGCCGATTTTGAAAATATCGAATACGCTAATCATGAGGCGTCCATTGTGTATCGAGGTGCGCCGCCCCGAGGAGCGGCGCAGGGGAATTAACTGAACAGAGAGTAGAAAATAGCGGAGATAGCGATCAGGCCCATAATCACAACGAAGACGTTGCTGATATGGCCGCTGTATTTACGCATTGCCGGTACTTTCTGAATTGCATACATCGGCATCAGGAACAGAATCATCGCGATGATTGGGCCACCCAGGGTTTCAATCATACCGAGGATACTTGGGTTCAGCGTCGCCACAATCCAGGTGGTTACCAGCATGAACAGCGCAGTGATTTTGTTCAGTTTGTTGATTTCGATGGTTTTGCCTTTGCCGCGCAGAGACTTAATCACCATACCGTTGAAACCTTCACGTGCGCCCAGGTAGTGGCCGAGGAAGGATTTGGTGATAGCGATAATCGCGATGATCGGTGCCATCCAGGCAATGATCGGCGCGTTAAAGTGGTTTGCCAGGTAAGACAGGATAGAGATGTTCTGCTCTTTCGCTGCGGCCAGATCCGCTGGGGTCAGGCTAAATACGCAACTGAAGACGAAGAACATAACGGTCAGCACCATCATGATGTGAGCGAATGCCAGAATCTTAGAGCATTTCTTCTCAGCTTCATCACCGTATTCTTCACGCTTCGCCACGGCGAAGGAGGAGATGATCGGTGAGTGGTTGAAGGAGAACACCATTACCGGAATTGCCAGCCACAGGGTCAACAGCAGTCCGTTGCCGGTGGTTGCTGCAGAGTCAAAGGACAGGGTTTCCAGAACTGCACCGCTCCACTGAGGGATCAGGTACAGCGCCAGCAGCATCAGGGCGGCAACAAACGGGAATACCAGGATGCTCATCGCCTTCACGATCATCTGCTCACCGAAACGCACGATGGTCATCATGCCGACAATCAGGATCAGAGACAGGATTGCGCGCGGCGGCGGCGTAATTGCCAACTGGTGGGTCAGGAAGCTTTCGACGGTGTTGGTGATTGCTACGCTGTAGACCAACAGAATTGGGTAGATAGCGAAGAAGTAGAGCAGGGTAATCAGTTTACCTGCGCCTACACCAAAGTGTTCTTCTACAACTTCAGTAATGTCTTCACCCGGATTTTTACCGGACAGCACGAAGCGAGTCAGGCCGCGGTGTGCAAAGAAGGTCATTGGGAAAGCAAGGATCGCCATGATGATCAGCGGAATCATACCGCCTACGCCTGCGTTAATCGGCAGGAACAATACACCCGCGCCAATCGCCGTGCCGTAAAGGCCCAGCATCCACATGGTATCTGTCTTGCGCCATGCGCTGCGGGTCTGGCCCGTAACGATAGTGCTGGTTTGAGTGTTTTCCATCTATTTCTCCTGGAGGAAGCTTAAAAAGTCGGGTTTGGGATCAATCCAATGAGAAAATACCCGACTGTAAATCGAAATTCGTTGAGCGATTTTTTATATAATTTTTCGCCGTAATAATTTGCGGGCGGAAAGATACATTTTAGTAATGAATGTATCAGTGATCGCGATCCCAAATGCAATAATCCACCTTTTATGTGGATAAATTTGGACCATTAATCTGTTAAAAAATAGTCAAAGCGAATTTACGGGCGCGAAGGCTAACATTAACGACATATATCATGAAAGCGAAGGCGCGAAGATACGAGCGTTACGCTGTAAAAACTGTTGTTTTTAGAGGATTTTGGCGACTAATAATAATTTCCTAAGATAAATCACGGTTGGGTTTTAAAGGTAATCGTTTGCGTAGCGCGCTATTTTTAATGAAACATCATCGGTATTTATATGATTGTCTGAGCTATGTGACTGGTATCACTAAAAAAAGCCGGGAGGCTGATGCGCCAAACCCGGCTTTGATATGGACAAAACTGTCACCGCGATAGCGTCTGCTGGCGGCTGTTGGAGGTTAGGCGCAAATCTCGTAGCAAGGGATATACGCGGAGCCAGGTAACTTCATACGATGCTGTGCAACAAAGCCCTGCAGGAGATCGTCCATGCGGCGCATCATTTCGCGGTCACCGTGGATTTTGTACGGGCCAAACTCTTCGATGGCGCGGATCCCGACTTCCTTCACGTTACCGGCTACAATCCCTGAGAACGCACGGCGCAGGTCTGCCGCCAGTACTTCCACGGGTTGATCCGGGTACAGCTTCAGGTTAGCCATGTTTTCATGGGACGGCTCGAATGGCATCTGTAAATCAGGCGCAATACGAATAGACCAGTTAAAGCTGTAGGCATCACCGGTGTCACGGCGGTTCTCTTTCACCAGCGGCATCGCTTTTTTCATCAGACGAGCCACTTCTGCTGCATCGTCTATGATAATGCGATAGTGGCGACGCGCATCTTCCCCCAGTGTGTGCACGATAAATTCGTCCAGCACGCGGAAGTAATCGGCGCTCTCTTTTGGTCCAGTCAGGATCAGCGGTAAAACCTGATCTTTGTTGGCCGGGTTCATCAGGATCCCCAGCAGATACAGCAGTTCTTCTGCTGTCCCTACGCCGCCTGGGAAGATGATTATACCGTGGGCGATACGCACGAACGCTTCCAGACGTTTTTCAATGTCTGGCATGATGATCAGTTCGTTAACCAGCGGGTTAGGCGGCTCAGCGGCAATGATTGACGGTTCGGTCATACCGATAAAGCGGCTGTCTTTGTATCGTTGCTGGGCGTGACCGACCGCAGCGCCTTTCATTGGCGCTTCCATCGCCCCCGGACCACAGCCGGTACAGATGTTCAGTTCGCGCAGGCCCAACTGGGTACCAACGCGACGGGCGTACAGGTACTCGTTTTCGTTGATTGAGTGACCCCCCCAGCAGACGACCATGTTTGGCGCTTCACCCACGTGTAGCGCCCGGGCATTGCGCAGGATCGAGAATACCAGGTTGGTAATATGCACCGAGCTTTCAAGATCCAGATGCTGAAAGCGACCGGCGTTATGGATCTGGCCATTGACGAACAGAATGTCGCGCAGCACGGCAAACAGGTTGGCCTGCAGTGCGCGAATAATGCGTCCATCAACAAACGCATCTTCAGGTGGGTTGATCAGTTCCAGCTTCACGCCCCGTTCGCGGCGCAGCACGTTAATGTCGAAACTTTCAAAGCGTGACAGCAGCTCTTTGCTGTTGTCGGTCAAACTGCCGGAGTTCAGAACGGCAAGCGAACAGTTACGAAACAGTTGATACAGGTCGCTGCTGGCCGTGCGTTTAAGCATATCGACTTCCAGCTGCGACAACATGTCCATTGAGCCAAGCGGGCTAATATGTGTAATCAAGTAAACTCCTTATGGGACGCAACACGTCATTCCCTGTTGATTACAATAGCCCTGGCTTATGACCTTTCACAACCTTGCGCGCGGAATCCGGCACGCAAAATTGAGAAAAAAGATTACTGACGTACCAAGCGCCCCGTTGCTGGGGTGAAATCGGTGTTGGTGCGCCATGGGTTAATGTCCAGGCCGCCACGTCGCGTGTAGCGCGCGTAAACGCTCAGTTTCTCCGGTTGGCAGAAGCGCAGAATGTCATTGAAAATGCGTTCCACGCACTGCTCGTGAAACTCATTATGGTGACGGAAGGAGACCAGATAACGCAGCAGCTTCTCGCGATCGATTTTCCGTCCGCGATACTGAATCTGTATGGAGCCCCAGTCCGGCTGGTGGGTGATCAAGCAGTTAGACTTCAGCAGATGGCTGACCAGCGTCTCTTCCACCGCTTTTTCACCGCCAACGGCATTTTCCAGATACTCTGTGCTGAACTGGTAGTTATCGATGACGATATCCTGATTGTCGATACAGGTGCCGTTAAAGTGGGCTATCGGTTGTCCTTCCAGTTCGTCAAGACGGTACAGCGCTACGCTGACATCGCCCTGAGCACAAGCGCGCAGATCGTTTTCCAGCGTCTGGCGTACCGCATCCCAGGAATCAAAACGCGTCTGGTTAAAACTGTTCAGGTAAAGCTTAAAGCTTTTCGATTCGATCAGATTTACGCTGGTGTAATCCAGTTCTACATGACCGACCGCTACCTGCGGTAAACCGTTGGCATTCAGCCAAGACAGTTCATATAGCGTCCAGATATCGGCACCGTGAAAAGGCAGATTATCGGCCTGTAAATCCAGCGGGTCGCGGTTCAGGCTGCGTGGAACGCCCTGCAGCAGGCTGGCATCGTAATTGTCACGGTAATCTGTTGATTTACCAAGAGTCAGGCCGTCAAGCGCCTGATGATTTTCATAAGAGGACATGTTTCACCGTCATAAACCAGATACACTATGCGACAAGTGTATCCTGGCTTTTGTGAAGAGAGAAATCAGTGGACGAATTGACAGCGCAGGCGTTGACAGCCTTTACGACACGTTATTGCGACGCATGGTACGAAAAAAACAACAGCTGGCCCCTCAGCGAAGAGCTGTATGGCGTACCTTCTCCGTGCATCATTTCTTCCACAGACGATGCGGTATTCTGGCAACCTCAGCCTTTTGTCGGCGAAAAAAACCTCAATGCGGTTGAACGCGCCTTTGATATCGTGATACAACCAGCCGTTCACGCTTTTTACACCACCCAGTTTGCCGGGGACATGCACGCGCAGTTTGCGGATGAAAAACTAACGCTGCTGCAAACCTGGAGCGAAGACGACTTCAGGCGCGTTCAGGAAAACCTGATTGGTCACCTGGTTACGCAAAAGCGCCTCAAGCTGTCGCCTACGCTTTTTATTGCCACCCAGGACAATGAGCTTGACGTCATTTCGGTGTGCAATCTCTCCGGTGAAGTGTGCAAAGAAACGCTGGGAACCCGTAAACGAACGGTGCTGGCAGACTCACTTGCGGAATTTCTCACTCAGCTTAAGCCAGTTCTGTAATCCAGATTGCCCTGAACCTTGTGAGAGATCTCTTACAAACCCTGTAGGACATTGCCAGGTAATAAGTAAAGACTTAATGAACGGATAAAATAATTATTCCTTATTATTCATAAAGTTAATGTTTTATTGTCAACTTTCATACGAAAATAATCTTAAGGGAGTGTCTGTAAGCATCTTGTAAGACAAGGCGAAACAGGCGATTCTATATCTGTCGACAAGGAGTCGCACAACGAAGAGAACATCAGGATGATGGCTCTTCGGCAGGACACACCAGGACGGTGTTACAAGGACAGGCTTCAGGATGAAGCGAAGCGGAAAGCGCTGGATGCGTTAAGGGACACCTCCAGGATGGAGAATGAGAGCCGGTCAGGATGTTCGGCGGGTCAGGATGGCCAGGACACTTCAGGATGAAGTTTTCACATCGGGGTGATGTGAGCAGGATGCACGAGTTCAGGATGAACAAGGTCGCAAGACCACAGGAAAAGTTGTCACGGATGAGCAGGGAGCACTAAAAGTAGCTGGAACGCTGCGAAACGAACCGGGAGCACTGTTTTTACAGTGCTCCCTTTTTTTATTTCCCTTCACTAGTGCTATTCTTCGCGCCAGATTTTTCATCATTGAGGTTAATTTCATGACGACTCATGACCGTGTGCGCCAGCAGTTACACGCGCTTGAAGCGCTACTGCGTGAACATAATCACTGGCGGTTGGATGAGCCTGCAGAGCATCTGTTTACCAGCACGCAGCCTTTTTGTATGGATACCATGGAGCCGGTTGAGTGGCTGCAATGGGTATTGATTCCCCGCATGCATACGCTGATTGATAACGCTCAGCCGCTTCCGCAGGCTTTTGCCGTCGCACCGTATTACGAAATGGCGTTGGCAGCCGATCACCCGCAACGCGAAATTCTGCTGACGGCATTGCAGGAATTGGATGCTCTGTTTACAAGTGATAACGCCTGATGCTGGAGATTCTGTATCAGGACGAATGGCTGGTCGCAGTTAACAAACCTTCGGGCTGGTTGGTTCACCGCAGTTGGCTCGACCGGGATGAGAAAGTGGTGGTGATGCAAACGGTACGCGACCAGATTGGTCAGCACGTTTTTACCGCCCACCGACTCGACAGACCGACTTCCGGGGTACTGCTGATGGGGCTGTCCAGCGAAGCCGGGCGGCTGCTGTCACAGCAATTTGAACATCATCAAATTCAGAAACGCTATCATGCGATTGTGCGTGGCTGGCTGATGGATGATGCCGTGCTGGATTACCCGCTGGTCGAAGAACTGGATAAGATCGCCGATAAATTTGCCCGTGATGATAAAGGCCCGCAGCCTGCCGTCACCCATTATCGCGGTTTGGCGACGGTTGAGATGCCGGTAGCGACCGGACGTTATCCGACGACCCGTTACGGATTGGTGGAACTGGATCCTAAAACCGGTCGAAAACACCAGCTCAGACGCCATCTGGCGCACTTACGCCATCCGATTATCGGCGACAGTAAGCACGGTGATTTGCGGCAAAACCGCAGCGCCGCTGAGCACTTTGGCTGTCAGCGTTTGATGCTTCATGCCAGCCAGCTTGCGCTGACTCATCCTTTCACCGGCGAACCGCTGGTTATTCGCGCCGGGCTGGATGATGTCTGGATGCAGGCGCTATCACAGTTTGGCTGGCGTGGACTTCTCCCTGAGAATGAAAGGGTTGAGTTCAGCGGGCTGTCAGGTCAGGATGAGCAGATAGATTCTTAAGTCCCAGGAGATTACGGTTATGGCGGAAATTGGAATTTTTGTCGGCACGATGTACGGAAACGCGTTGCTGGTTGCCGAAGAGGCCGAAGCTATTTTGACGGCGCAGGGTCATAAAGCCACGGTGTTCGAAGATCCCGAGCTCAGCGACTGGCAGGCATATCAGGAAAAATATGTGCTGGTGGTGACCTCAACGACCGGACAGGGCGATCTGCCGGATAGCATCGTGCCGCTGTTTCAGGGGATCAAAGATAATCTCGGTTTCCAGCCAAATCTGCATTACGGGGTAATTGCGCTGGGTGACAGTAGCTATGTTAATTTCTGCAATGGCGGCAAGCAGTTCGATGCACTGTTGCAGGAACAAAGCGCCCAACGTGTAGGGGAAATGCTGCTGATTGACGCCAGCGAGCATCCTGAACCGGAAAGCGAATCCAATCCCTGGGTAGAAAACTGGGGAACCTTGCTTAAATAACCTTTCGCCCGGCAGCACTTTGCTTGCACGGGCCTGTTACTCTCTTTTGGATCGTAGGCCGGGTAAGGCATTGCTACCCGGCAACAAATCACCCACCAAACGCCAATTTCGTGAAGCATCTTCCATTCCCTTAGGCTTATGCCATAAACAACCTCATTCACCTCCCGCAATGTTGTGTTTTTGCACGGTGAGGGTAAGAGGCACTCCTTCATATACTTTTCCCGTCAGTTCCCGAAAAGGCAGCTAGTCAGAATAAAACGGCCCTGAGCTGTACCAAAACTGCCACACACTAACCTCTCATTCTGATCACCCTACAGGTGCTGTACAGAATGAACTGGCGAAAGCCAAGATTCAGGAGTGCAACAATGAGTTCATTAAGTCAGGCGGCGAGCAGCGCGGAAAAACGCACTAACGCTCGCTACTGGATAGTGGTGATGCTGTTTATCGTCACATCCTTCAACTACGGCGATCGCGCCACCTTATCCATCGCCGGCTCGGAGATGGCCAAAGATATTGGTCTGGATGCGGTAGGGATGGGGTATGTATTCTCCGCTTTTTCATGGGCCTATGTTATCGGTCAGATCCCCGGCGGCTGGCTGCTCGACCGCTTCGGTTCAAAACGTGTTTACTTCTGGTCCATTTTTATCTGGTCCATGTTTACCCTGCTACAGGGCTTCGTCGATATCTTCAGCGGCTTCGGCATTATCGTTGCGCTGTTTACCCTGCGCTTCCTCGTGGGGTTAGCCGAAGCGCCATCCTTCCCTGGCAACAGTCGTATTGTGGCGGCGTGGTTCCCGGCGCAGGAAAGGGGCACGGCGGTCGCTATTTTTAACTCGGCGCAGTACTTTGCCACCGTTATCTTCGCGCCAATCATGGGCTGGTTGACCCACGAAGTGGGCTGGTCGCATGTGTTCTTCTTTATGGGCGGTCTCGGGATTGTTATCAGTTTTATCTGGCTGAAGGTGATTCATGAACCGAACCAGCATCCGGGCGTAAACCAAAAAGAGCTGGACTACATTGCCGAAGGCGGAGCGCTGATCAATATGGATCAGGCGGCAGCCAAAGCCAAAGTGCCGTTCAGCGTGAAGTGGGGGCAGATCAAGCAACTGCTGGGCTCACGGATGATGATCGGTATTTATATCGGCCAATACTGCATAAACGCGCTGACCTACTTCTTTATCACCTGGTTCCCGGTTTATCTGGTACAGGCACGCGGTATGTCGATTTTGAAAGCCGGTTTTGTTGCCTCGGTCCCGGCCATTTGCGGATTTGCAGGCGGCGTGCTTGGCGGCATTATTTCCGACTGGCTGATGCGCCGTACCGGTTCGCTGAATATCGCCCGTAAAACGCCAATCGTACTGGGTATGCTGTTGTCGATGGTGATGGTGTTCTGTAACTACGTCAACGTAGAGTGGATGATCATCGGCTTTATGGCGCTGGCCTTCTTCGGCAAAGGTATCGGTGCGTTGGGATGGGCGGTGATGGCCGATACTGCGCCAAAAGAGATCAGCGGTTTGAGCGGCGGTCTGTTCAATATGTTTGGCAACATCTCCGGTATCGTCACGCCAATTGCTATCGGCTACATCGTAGGTACCACTGGCTCGTTTAACGGTGCGTTGATTTACGTCGGGGTGCATGCGCTGATTGCTGTAGTGAGCTATCTGGTGCTGGTGGGTGATATTAAACGTATCGAACTGAAACCTGTCGCAGGGCAATGATGATGACAACACAATCGAGTCCCATTATTACCGATATGAAGGTCATCCCGGTGGCCGGTCATGACAGCATGCTGCTCAATATTGGCGGGGCGCATAACGCATACTTTACCCGCAATATCGTCGTGCTCACCGATAACGCCGGAAATACCGGCGTCGGTGAAGCGCCGGGCGGTGAAGTGATTTATCAGACGCTGGTGGACGCGATTCCACAAGTGTTGGGCCAGGAAGTCGCGCGCCTGAATAAAGTGGTTCAGCAGGTGCATAAAGGCAACCAGGCCGCTGATTTTGACACCTTTGGTAAAGGTGCCTGGACCTTTGAACTGCGGGTTAATGCGGTGGCCGCGCTGGAAGCCGCACTGCTCGACCTGCTGGGCAAGGCGCTGAACGTGCCGGTCTGCGAACTGTTAGGGCCAGGCAAGCAGCGCGATGCGGTCACCGTGCTCGGCTATCTGTTCTACGTGGGAGATCGCAGCAAAACCGATCTGCCGTATCTGAACAGCACGCCGGGTAACCATGAGTGGTATCACCTGCGTCACCAGCAGGCGATGAACAGTGAGGCGGTGGTGCGTCTGGCTCAGGCTTCGCAGGATCGCTACGGCTTTAAAGATTTCAAACTCAAAGGCGGTGTGCTGCCTGGCGACCAGGAAATCGACACCGCTCGCGCGTTGAAACAATGCTTCCCGGATGCGCGTATTACGGTCGATCCTAACGGTGCCTGGCTGCTGGATGAAGCTATCTCCTTGTGTAAAGGGCTGAACGATGTTCTGACCTACGCCGAAGATCCGTGCGGCGCAGAACAGGGTTTTTCTGGCCGCGAAGTGATGGCCGAGTTCCGCCGTGCAACCGGTCTGCCGGTAGCAACGAATATGATAGCCACCAACTGGCGTGAGATGGGCCATGCGGTGATGCTCAACTCGGTAGATATTCCACTGGCCGATCCGCACTTCTGGACCCTTTCCGGCGCGGTGCGCGTGGCACAGCTATGCGATGACTGGGGACTGACCTGGGGCTGCCACTCTAACAATCATTTTGATATTTCCCTGGCGATGTTCACCCACGTCGGTGCCGCTGCGCCGGGCAACCCAACGGCGATCGACACCCACTGGATCTGGCAGGAGGGCGATTGCCGCCTGACCAAAAATCCGCTGGAGATTAAACACGGAAAAATTGCGGTACCCGACGCGCCCGGCCTGGGCGTGGAACTGGACTGGGATCAGGTACAGAAAGCGCATGAAGCCTATAAGGCGCTGCCCGGCGGCGCGCGTAATGACGCAGGCCCGATGCAGTATCTGATCCCTGGATGGACTTTTGACCGTAAACGTCCCGTTTTCGGCCGCCACTAATTTTGAATAAGGACTTAATTATGAGCGCACAATTTACTACCCCAGTCGTAACCGCGATGCAGGTGATCCCGGTTGCGGGCCATGACAGCATGCTGATGAATCTGAGCGGCGCACATGCCCCGTTCTTCACGCGTAATATTGTGATTATCAAAGATAACTCCGGTCATACCGGCGTGGGTGAGATTCCCGGCGGCGAAAAAATTCGTCAGACCCTGGAAGATGCCATTCCGCTGGTGGTGGGCAAAACGTTAGGTGAATACAAAAACGTACTGAATGCGGTCCGCAATACCTTTGCCGATCGTGATGCCGGTGGCCGTGGTTTGCAGACCTTCGATTTACGTACCACTATTCATGTGGTTACCGGGATCGAAGCGGCCATGTTGGATCTGCTGGGTCAGCATCTGGGCGTTAACGTCGCATCTCTGCTGGGCGACGGTCAGCAGCGTAGCGAAGTTGAAATGCTGGGTTATCTGTTCTTCGTCGGTAACCGTAACGCGACGCCGCTGCCGTATCAGAGCCAGCCGGATGAGAAATGCGACTGGTATCGCCTGCGTCATGAAGAGGCGATGACCCCGGATGCGGTGGTACGCCTGGCGGAAGCGGCATATGAGAAATATGGTTTCAACGATTTCAAACTGAAAGGCGGGGTGTTGGCCGGGGAAGAAGAAGCGGAATCTATTGTGGCGCTGGCGAAACGCTTTCCACAGGCACGCGTCACGCTCGATCCCAATGGCGCTTGGTCGCTGAATGAAGCGATTAAAATTGGTAAGTACCTGAAAGGATCGCTGGCTTATGCGGAAGATCCGTGCGGCGCCGAGCAGGGGTTCTCAGGCCGTGAAGTCATGGCGGAATTCCGTCGTGCTACCGGTTTGCCGACCGCGACCAACATGATCGCCACCGACTGGCGTCAGATGGGACATACGCTGTCGTTGCAGTCCGTGGATATCCCGCTGGCGGATCCGCACTTCTGGACTATGCAGGGTTCTGTCCGCGTTGCGCAGATGTGTCATGAGTTTGGGCTGACCTGGGGCTCGCACTCTAACAACCACTTTGATATTTCGCTGGCGATGTTTACTCATGTTGCGGCGGCGGCGCCGGGCAAAATTACCGCTATCGATACCCACTGGATCTGGCAGGAAGGCAATCAACGCCTGACCAAAGAGCCGTTTGAAATCAAAGGCGGCATGGTGCAGGTACCGGCGAAGCCGGGTATGGGCGTGGAGCTGGATATGGATCAGGTTATGAAAGCTCACGAGCTGTATCAGCAACATGGACTGGGAGCGCGCGATGATGCCATGGGAATGCAGTATCTGATCCCGAACTGGACGTTTGATAATAAGCGTCCGTGCATGGTACGCTAAGCGAGCTGGGACCGCTCCCACAAATGGGCGGTTTTTCTCCTGGTGTATGCTTAACACAGTCAACATGCGTAAGGATGCTTTATGAAAATAGTAATCGCACCGGATTCCTATAAGGAAAGTTTGAGTGCGCTTGAAGTGGCAACGGCTATTGAGCTGGGATTTCGTGAGATCTGGCCTGAGGCGAATTACGTGAAGATCCCGGTCGCGGATGGCGGTGAGGGAACGGTCGAAGCGATGGTTGCCGCAACGCAAGGCCACCTTGTGCATGTTGATGTTACCGGCCCTCTGGGTAAAACGATTCAGGCATTTTATGGTTTATCCGGGGATGAGCGTTCGGCGTTTATCGAAATGGCGGCCGCCAGCGGACTGGAGCAGGTTCCCGCAGGTTTACGCGATCCGCTGAAAACGACCTCCTGGGGAACCGGGGAGCTAATCCGTCATGCGCTGGACGCGGGCGTTGAACATATCATTATCGGCATTGGCGGCAGCGCCACCAATGATGGCGGTGCCGGGATGGTGCAAGCGCTGGGAGCAAAATTACTGGATGCGCAAAATAACGATATTGCTCATGGCGGGACTGGCCTTGAATCACTCGCCCGGATTGATATTTCTCAGCTAGACCCGCGTCTTGCCGCGTGCCGTATTGAAGTGGCCTGCGATGTGACTAATCCGTTGACCGGTGAAGAGGGGGCCTCTGCGGTCTTCGGTCCGCAAAAGGGGGCGACGCCGGAGATGATTCTTCGTCTTGATCGGGCGCTCACGCATTATGCGCAACTCATTGCCCGCGATCTGGACGTCAACGTGCTGGAACTGGCGGGTGGTGGCGCGGCTGGTGGTATGGGGGCGGCACTGTATGCGTTTTGCGGTGCGCAGTTACGCTGCGGTATTGAGGTCGTGACGGATGCGTTACACCTCGACGACTGCGTTGCGAATGCGGATTTAGTGGTCACGGGTGAAGGACGTATCGACAGCCAGACCATTCACGGTAAGGTTCCGGTTGGCGTGGCGAAGGTGGCAAAGCGTTACAACAAACCGGTTATCGGCATTGCTGGCAGCCTGACGGCTGATGTCGGTGTTGTACATGAGCATGGGCTGGATGCGGTTTTTAGCGTTATCTATACCGTTTGCACACTGGATGAGGCGCTGAAGAACGCGAGTGAGAACGTGCGAATGACGGCGCGAAATGTGGCCGCGACCCTGAAAGCGGGTCAGCAATTACGTTGAATGATGTGGCATGAAGGCCGGATAAGACGCGTGAGCGTCGTCATCCGGCAATCAGATCTTTACCCTAACAACTTCTTCGCTTCGCGCGCAACGTTATCCATTTCATCCAGAAGCTCTAAAAACTCAGGCTCCAGCTCTTCTTCTTTGCTCCCGCTACGTAATTGCTGCTCAATCAGCTGACACAGGTTTTTCATGCGGGGAACGCCGCTATAACCGCAACTGCCATGCAGTTTATGGATCATATCCACCAGTCCTTCAGGGTTTTCACCTACCAGCTGTTCTTCAATTTTGTTACGCACTTCGGGCAGAAAATCGAGCAGCATTTGCAGCATATCCCGCGCCAGATCGTTTTTACCGGCGGCTTGCCTTAACGCCAGTTGCCAGTCGAGTGTGGTATTCGGATTGACGACCGGTTCAACAGCGAGCGCCCTCAGCGATGTGCTCGCGCCGGGTTTGTAGCGTAACAGCAGATTATGCAGCTTATCTTCTTCGATAGGCTTCGCCAGGTAATCGTTCATACCGGCGCTGAGCAGCTTCTCTTTTTGCCCGGCCATGGCATGCGCGGTGACCGCAATGACCGGCGTCTGTTGTTGATGAGGAAGCTGGTGGATCAGTTCGCAGGCGCGAATACCGTCCATGTCTGGCATCTGAATATCCATCAGGATGAGATCAAACTGCATCTGTTTGGCGCGATCCACTGCCTGATGTCCGCTGTCGCAGAGCACGACGTGCTGCACTTTATCTTCCAGCAGTGCGCCAATCAGCTTGAGGTTCGCCGGGTTGTCGTCCACCGCCATGACGGTCATCGCAATTTTGCTCTCGTCTAACAGTAGCGGAGCCGCGCTGTGGTTCAGTTGACAATACTCTGTCAACGCTGGCAGTAAGCGGGTTGAGGTTAGAGGTTTCAACAGGCACGCCGCCGCGCCGCCCTGCTTTAATTTCTCGGCGTTAATCTGCGCATGGCAAGGCAGAGCCAGTAACAAAAAGTCGGTCATCGCCGCTGCGCTTGCCAGCCGCTCATGCTGCATGGTGAGCGGTTCGCGTAAAGTGACCGGTATGCCAAGCAGCAGAATATCGTAGTGATCCTTCGGCAGCCCGGAGAATGAAGGGCTGTAAATCACCTCCAGCGGCGTTTCACTCAAGATATCTAACGTGCATTGCGCGGCTGTTGCGTTAGGTTCAACGTAGGCCAGCCGCTTTCCGGCCAGACAGTGCGTGGTTGAGCGATCCACGAGAACGTTAGGGTTGAGATCGAGGCTGATATGGAACCAGAACGTGGAGCCCCGGTTCGGCTGGCTGTGGAAGGAGATATCCCCGCCCATTTCATTGACCAGCTTTTGCGTAATGACCAGACCCAGTCCGGTCCCGCCGTGGCGGCGGGAAATACTGGCATCGGCCTGGCGGAAGGCCTGGAACAGGCGTGACTGATCGCGCTCAGGGATGCCAATTCCGGTATCGCGGATTTGCACTTCAATTTGCACTTTCGTGTTACTGAGGGCGCGTTTCTCGACCAGAATGTCGATATTGCCGCCTTCGGTAAATTTGATGGCATTGCCAACCAGATTAGTGATTACCTGCTGTAAGCGCAGCGGGTCCCCGATGACGTTGTCCGGCACGTCATTCTTAATATTTAGCGTCAGCTCAAGCCCTTTATCATGGGATGAGTGCGCTAACAGCGTGACGACGTCATCCAGCGTGCTACGTAGCGGGAATGGGATGCTTTCCAGAATCAGTTTGCCCGCCTCAAGTTTGGAGAAGTCGAGCACATCATTGATGATGGCCAACAGATTGTTGGCCGAGCGTTCAATCGTATTCAGGTGATCGCGCTGCGTCGTGTTGAGCTCGGTTTTAAGCGTCAGGCGGGTGAAGCCAATCACGCCATTCAGCGGCGTACGCAGCTCATGCGACATGTTAGCCAGAAACTCAGACTTAATACGCGCCGCTTCCTGGGCGCGTTTCTTCGCCAGATCCAGTTCGACGTTCTGGATTTCCATCTGCTCCAACGTTTCGCGCAGGTCAGAGGTGGCTTGGTCGATGTTGTGCTGCATCTCTTCATGGTAGGCCGCAAGTGACATCGCCATCGAGTTGATGCCATTTTTGAGCATATCCAGCTCGCCCAACATGAAACCTTCGACGCGGCTGTCGAGCTGGCCTCTACGTATTCGGTCAACGGTATTCACCATATTGCGAATCGGGCCAGTCACGTCGCGCATCAGACGCCAGCCAAAAATTAACGCAATACCGATACAAAACAGCATCATTACGCTGGAGATAAAGATCTCTTTATACTGCTGCAATCTTACTGACTTGAGGTCCAGTTCAAGCGCCACATACCCCAGCATATTTTCCGTATTTTTGGCGTCGCTGACGGCAGATTCATCCGGCGAATAGCTTTCCGATATAATTGGCGTTCGCAGGATCATGATATCCCCGAGCCGGGTGACGCTCAGCTTACGGGGAAATGGTGAACCGGTTGCCAGCTGCATTTCAGACGGATCGAGATGAAAATTGGATGTGACAAACAGCCGGTTATTCTCGTCATAGACAGAAATTGCCCGCACGATATCGGAATGGCGACGATGCAGCACGCTGATAAGTTGGCCGATGGATTCTCTGTTTTGCAGATTCATGCCATATTCGCTGGAGACCGCGAGTGGCTCAATGATGCTGGCGCCAGCATCTTCCAGTTGACGCTGCAAGTCGTTATAGCGATGCACAACAAAAAAGATACTGAGCAGCAAACCAATCAGGACGGTCGGGGCCAGGATCAGAATCATCATGCGTGCGCGCAGGCTGTAGTTGGTCATGGAGTTCCGTTATGGGACAATTAGGGTCACACTGTTAAATAGAGATATATCTCGTCGATGGCGCAATTCTACTCTGCAAAACGACGCGTGACGACGCGTCAGATCATAACCGTTACCGTCAATGACCTTGATCCTTTCGGCCAGGGCGTTGCTCGCCATAACGGAAAGGCGTTGTTTATACCGGAATTGCTACCTCAGGAAAGCGCCGAGGTGGTGATTACCGAAGATAAAAAACAGTTCGCCCGCGCGCAAGTAAAACGACGTTTAAACGACAGTCCGCAGCGTGAAGTGCCACGTTGCCCGCATTTTGGCGTGTGCGGCGGCTGCCAGCAGCAGCATGCCAGCATCTCGTTGCAGCAGCGTAGCAAAAGCGCGGCGTTGTCGCGTTTAATGAAATGTGAAGTGTCGGATGTTATAGCTGATACCCCGTGGGGCTATCGTCGTCGCGCCAGGTTGAGCCTGAACTATCGGCCAAAAGAACAAAAATTGCAGATGGGGTTTCGCAAATCCGCATCCAGCGACATTATCGATGTCAAACAATGCCCTATTTTGGTGCCCCAGCTTGAAGCGCTCTTGCCCCACATCCGGGCGTGTCTGGAAAGTCTGCAAGGGTTACGCCATCTTGGTCATGTCGAGTTGGTGCAGGCCGGGAGCGGAACCCTGATGATTTTGCGCCACACGGCGCCATTAAGTGTTCAGGATAAAGAAAAACTGGAATGCTTTTCGCATTCTCAGGGGCTGTCTTTGTTTCTGGTCCCGCAAAGCGAGATACTGGAATCAATATCAGAAGAGTCGCCCTGGTATGACTCAAATGGACTACGGTTAACCTTCAGCCCGCGTGATTTTATTCAGGTCAATGAAGGGGTAAACCAACAAATGGTGGCCCGTGCGCTCGAATGGCTTGATGTGCAACCTGAAGATCGCGTTCTCGATCTGTTCTGTGGAATGGGTAATTTTACCCTGCCGTTGGCAACCCGGGCTGCAAACGTGGTGGGGGTGGAAGGGGTACCGGCGCTGGTGGAAAAAGGCCGGGAAAACGCGCTGAATAACGGATTACACAATGTGACATTCTTTCATGAAAACCTTGAGGAAGATGTTACCCGGCAGCCGTGGGCGAAAAACGGATTCGACAAAGTATTGCTCGATCCTGCGCGTGCGGGGGCTGCAGGTGTGATGCAACATATTATAAAATTAGAACCTATACGCGTTGTTTATGTATCCTGTAACCCGGCAACGCTGGCTCGTGACAGCGACGCTTTGCTCAACGCGGGATATGCCATACGGCGACTGGCGATGCTTGATATGTTCCCGCACACTGGACACCTGGAATCAATGGTCCTGTTTGAGCGTATGTAATAAATTTTGTACCCATTGGATTTCGGGTGGTAATGCAGCGTGAAAGACAATGGGTATGGCTTGTCGACTTCGACAGGCCAGGCCCCTTAAGGAGAGGACAATGGTTGCGGTAAGAAGTGCACATATAAATAAAGCTGGTGAGTTTGATCCAAAGAAATGGATCGCGAGTCTGGGGATCTCCAGCCAGCAGTCGTGTGAACGCTTAGCCGAAACCTGGGCGTACTGCCAGCAGCAGACACAGGGGCATCCGGATGCGGATCTGCTGTTATGGCGTGGCGTGGAGATGGTTGAAATACTCTCCATGTTGAGCATGGATATCGACACGCTGCGCGCAGCAATGCTGTTCCCTCTGGCAGATGCCAACGTGGTCAGTGAAGACATCCTGCGCGAGAGCGTGGGCAAATCCATTGTTCATCTTATCCACGGCGTGCGGGATATGGCGGCAATACGCCAGCTTAAGGCCACTCATACCGATTCAGTCTCATCCGAACAGGTCGATAACGTTCGCCGCATGCTGCTGGCTATGGTGGATGATTTCCGCTGTGTGGTCATCAAGCTGGCGGAGCGGATTGCACATCTGCGTGAAGTGAAGGACGCACCGGAAGATGAACGCGTTCTGGCGGCAAAAGAGTGCACCAATATCTATGCGCCGCTGGCCAACCGTTTGGGTATCGGGCAATTAAAATGGGAACTGGAAGATTACTGCTTCCGTTACCTGCACCCGGCTGAATACAAACGTATTGCCAAGCTGCTGCACGAACGTCGCATCGATCGCGAGCATTACATTGATGAGTTCGTCGGTCATTTGCGCTCAGAGATGAAAACGGAAGGCGTCAAAGCCGAAGTGTACGGACGTCCGAAACACATCTACAGCATCTGGCGCAAAATGCAGAAAAAGCAGTTGGCCTTCGATGAACTTTTCGACGTGCGCGCGGTGCGTATCGTGGCGGAGCGTTTACAGGACTGCTATGCCGCGCTCGGGATAGTGCATACTCACTATCGCCATCTGCCGGATGAGTTCGATGACTATGTCGCTAACCCGAAACCCAACGGCTATCAGTCAATTCATACGGTTGTGCTGGGACCGGGCGGGAAAACCATTGAAATTCAGATCCGTACGAAACAGATGCACGAAGATGCCGAACTGGGCGTTGCGGCACACTGGAAGTACAAAGAGGGCACTGCTTCCGGCGTGGCGCGTTCTGGTCATGAAGATCGTATTGCATGGCTGCGTAAGCTGATCGCCTGGCAGGAAGAGATGGCGGACTCTGGCGAAATGCTGGATGAAGTCCGTAGCCAGGTCTTTGATGACCGAGTGTACGTCTTTACGCCAAAAGGCGACGTTGTGGACTTACCTGCGGGCTCCACACCGCTCGATTTTGCTTATCATATTCACAGTGATGTGGGGCATCGTTGCATTGGCGCGAAAATTGGCGGGCGCATCGTACCGTTTACCTACCAGCTGCAGATGGGCGATCAAATTGAAATTATCACCCAGAAACAGCCCAACCCAAGCCGCGACTGGTTGAACCCTAACCTCGGCTATGTCACCACCAGTCGGGGGCGTTCGAAGATCCACGCCTGGTTCCGTAAACAGGACCGCGACAAAAACATCCTTGCTGGCCGCCAGATCCTCGACGATGAGCTGGCGCATTTAGGCATTAGCCTGAAAGAAGCGGAAAAGCACCTGCTGCCGCGCTACAGCTTCAATGAGCTGGATGAGCTGCTGGCGGCGATTGGTGGGGGGGACATTCGCCTCAACCAGATGGTGAACTTCCTGCAGGCGCAGTTTAATAAGCCAAGCGCAGCCGAACAGGATGCCGCCGCGCTGAAACAGCTTCAGCAGAAAACGCAGGCGCCGCAGAGTCGCCGTAAAGACGACGGTCGCGTGGTGGTGGAAGGGGTGGGTAACCTGATGCACCACATCGCGCGCTGCTGCCAGCCGATTCCAGGCGATGAAATTGTCGGGTTTATCACTCAGGGCCGCGGTATTTCCGTGCACCGGGCGGATTGCGAACAGTTGACCGAGCTGCGCTCCCATGCGCCGGAACGTATTGTTGATGCGGTTTGGGGCGAAAGCTACTCGGCAGGATATTCGCTGGTGGTTCGCGTCCAGGCTAACGATCGCAGCGGCTTATTACGTGATATCACCACGATTCTTGCCAACGAGAAGGTGAACGTGCTGGGGGTTGCCAGCCGGAGTGATACCAAACAGCAACTGGCTACCATCGATATGACCATCGAAATCTATAACCTGCAGGTGCTCGGGCGCGTGCTTGGCAAGCTGAACCAGGTGCCGGATGTGATCGACGCACGTCGTCTGCACGGTAATTAATTATTTTATAGGCCAGATAAGTTTGCATGCCTGGTGAGGCGCGTTCGCGTTGCCATCAGGCATTGCCATGTTGCCGGATATCGGCTGTCGTCTTATCTGGCCTCGCGTATTGTAATTTCAGGATATTCCAATGAACCAAATCGACCGACTGCTCGGTATTATGCAGCGCCTGCGCGACCCGGAAAACGGTTGTCCCTGGGACAAAGAGCAGACATTCGCCACTATTGCCCCTTACACCCTCGAAGAAACCTATGAAGTGCTGGACGCAATTGCGCGGGAAGACTTCGACGACCTGCGTGGAGAGCTGGGTGACTTGCTGTTCCAGGTGGTGTTTTACGCCCAGATGGCGCAGGAAGAAGGACGTTTCGATTTCAATGATATTTGCGCCGCTATCAGCGATAAGCTTGAGCGTCGCCACCCACATGTTTTTGCTGATGTTTCTGCCAGTAACAGCACTGAGGTATTGACCCGCTGGGAGCAGATCAAAAGCGAAGAACGCGCCCAGAAGGCGCAGCATTCCGCACTCGACGATATTCCCCGTAGTTTACCGGCGTTAATGCGCGCCCAAAAAATCCAGAAACGCTGCTCTAATGTTGGCTTCGACTGGAAAACATTAGGACCGGTTGTCGACAAGGTTTACGAAGAGATCGATGAAGTCATGTTTGAGGCGAAGCAGGCTGTTGTCGACCAGGCTAAACTGGAGGAGGAAATGGGCGACCTGCTGTTTGCTACGGTCAATATGGCTCGGCATTTAGGCACTAAAGCAGAGACCGCATTGCAAAAAGCGAACGAGAAATTTGAGCGCCGTTTTCGTGAGGTTGAGCGAATTGTAGCGGCCCGGGGTCTGGAAATGACTGGTGTTGATCTGGAAACTATGGAAGAAGTCTGGCAACAGGTAAAACGGCAGGAAATTGATCTCTAAGGGATTTCGTCGGTCAAGGGCGATTTGTGTGATTTTTTAAATAACAAGCGCTTGATTTACGTCAAAAACATTTACCCCAAAGGGGCTATTTTCTCACTCCCGATGTTTATGTGAGCCTGGTGAAGAGGAGGAATAATGAAAGTTTGTGGCGCTCGTCATGTTCGGGTATACTACTTTCCCGTCTTGGTAATTCCATCGTTTCACCCTAACTTCTCAGGTCCAGCATGACAACGAACTATATTTTTGTGACCGGCGGGGTCGTATCCTCTCTGGGTAAAGGCATTGCCGCAGCCTCCCTGGCAGCCATTCTTGAGGCTCGTGGCCTCAACGTGACCATGATGAAACTGGATCCGTATATCAACGTCGATCCAGGTACTATGAGTCCAATCCAACACGGGGAAGTGTTCGTTACTGAAGACGGCGCTGAAACCGACCTGGACCTGGGTCACTATGAGCGTTTCATTCGTACCAAAATGACTCGCCGCAATAACTTCACTACCGGTCGAATTTACTCCGATGTCCTGCGCAAAGAGCGCCGTGGCGACTATCTGGGTGCAACCGTACAGGTTATCCCGCACATCACCAACGCGATTAAAGAGCGTGTCCTTGCCGGTGGCGAAGGTCATGACGTCGTTCTGGTTGAAATCGGCGGTACGGTCGGTGATATCGAATCCCTGCCATTCCTGGAAGCGATTCGCCAATTAGCGGTGGATATCGGTCGTGAACACGCGCTGTTCATGCACCTGACTCTGGTTCCTTACCTGGCCGCTGCCGGTGAAGTCAAAACTAAACCGACTCAGCACTCGGTAAAAGAGTTGCTGTCTATCGGTATTCAGCCTGACATTCTGATCTGTCGTTCCGATCGCGCGGTTCCGGCCAACGAACGTGCAAAAATTGCATTGTTCTGTAACGTGCCAGAAAAAGCCGTTATTTCAATGAAAGATGTCGATTCCATCTATAAAATTCCAGGCCTGTTGAAATCCCAGGGCCTTGACGATTATATTTGTAAACGATTCAGCTTGAACTGTCCGGAAGCTAATCTGTCAGAATGGGAACAGGTTATCTACGAAGAAGCGAATCCGGCAGGCGAAGTGACTATCGGTATGGTTGGCAAGTATATTGAACTGCCGGATGCCTATAAGTCAGTTATCGAAGCATTGAAGCACGGTGGTCTGAAGAATCGTGTCACCGTCAACATTAAGCTGATCGATTCGCAAGATGTCGAAACGCGCGGCGTTGAGATCCTGAAAGGTCTTGATGCAATCCTGATCCCTGGCGGCTTCGGCTACCGTGGTGTTGAAGGTAAGATCGCGACAGCGCGCTTTGCGCGTGAAAACAATGTTCCTTATCTGGGTATTTGCCTGGGTATGCAGGTTGCGTTGATTGAGTTTGCACGTAACGTAGTGGGTATGGATAACGCCAACTCCACGGAATTTGTGCCAGACTGTAAGTACCCGGTGGTGGCCCTGATTACCGAATGGCGCGATGAAGACGGCAACGTTGAAGTCCGTACCGAGAAGAGCGATCTGGGCGGCACAATGCGCCTTGGCGCCCAGCAGTGTCAGTTGAGCGACGATAGCCTGGTTCGTCAGCTGTACGGCGCGCCGACAATTGTTGAACGCCATCGCCACCGTTACGAAGTCAACAATATGCTGTTGAAACAGATTGAAGCTGCGGGTCTGCGTATTGCAGGCCGTTCCGGTGATGATCAGTTGGTCGAGATCATTGAGGTACCGAATCATCCGTGGTTCGTGGCCTGTCAGTTCCACCCGGAATTTACTTCCACGCCACGTGATGGGCACCCGCTGTTTGCCGGCTTTGTGAAAGCCGCCAGTGAACATCAGAAGCGTCAGGCGAAGTAAGAAGTAAAAAAGTTAGAACGGCAATGCACCCATCCGGGTGCATTGTTTGTCTGGAGTTTTAGTTTAACTTGTACTGAGGAAAATCTAATGTCCAAAATCGTTAAAATCATCGGTCGTGAAATCATCGACTCCCGTGGTAACCCGACTGTTGAAGCCGAAGTACACCTGGAAGGTGGTTTCGTTGGTATGGCAGCAGCTCCGTCAGGTGCTTCTACTGGTTCCCGCGAAGCACTGGAACTGCGCGACGGCGACAAATCCCGTTTCATGGGTAAAGGCGTACTGAAAGCTGTTGCAGCTGTTAACGGCCCAATTGCTCAGGCTCTGCTGGGTAAAGATGCTAAAGATCAGGCTGGCATCGACAAGATCATGATCGATCTGGACGGTACTGAAAACAAATCCAACTTCGGTGCAAACGCCATCCTGGCTGTGTCCCTGGCGAACGCCAAAGCAGCAGCTGCTGCTAAAGGCCTGCCGCTGTATGCACACATCGCTGAACTGAACGGTACTCCGGGCAAATACTCCATGCCGGTTCCGATGATGAACATCATCAACGGTGGTGAGCACGCTGACAACAACGTTGACATCCAGGAGTTCATGATTCAGCCGGTTGGCGCTAAAACCCTGAAAGAAGCCGTACGTATGGGTTCTGAAGTGTTCCATAACCTGGCTAAAGTTCTGAAAGCTAAAGGTATGAACACTGCAGTGGGTGACGAAGGCGGCTACGCGCCGAACCTGGGTTCCAACGCTGAAGCTCTGGCTGTAATCGCTGAAGCGGTTAAAGCCGCTGGCTACGAGCTGGGCAAAGACATCACCCTGGCGATGGACTGTGCAGCTTCTGAATTCTACAAAGACGGTAAATACGTTCTGGCTGGCGAAGGCAACAAAGCATTCACCTCCGAAGAATTCACTCACTTCCTGGAAGAACTGACCAAACAGTACCCGATCGTGTCCATCGAAGATGGTCTGGACGAGTCTGACTGGGACGGTTTCGCATACCAGACTAAAGTTCTGGGCGACAAAATCCAGCTGGTTGGTGACGATCTGTTCGTAACCAACACCAAGATCCTGAAAGAAGGCATCGAAAAAGGCATCGTTAACTCCATCCTGATCAAATTCAACCAGATCGGTTCTCTGACCGAAACTCTGGCTGCGATCAAAATGGCGAAAGACGCTGGCTACACCGCTGTCATCTCTCACCGTTCTGGCGAAACTGAAGACGCTACCATCGCTGACCTGGCTGTTGGTACCGCTGCAGGCCAGATCAAAACCGGTTCTATGAGCCGTTCTGACCGCGTTGCTAAGTACAACCAGCTGATTCGTATCGAAGAAGCTCTGGGTGAACAAGCGCCGTACAACGGTCGTAAAGAGATCAAAGGTCAGGCGTAATCCTGTTCTTTAACTCTTAACGTAAAAACCCGCTGCGGCGGGTTTTTTTATGCGTTCAGCGGAATTTGACGCAGATAAATCTGCTGGCTGTTTTTACCTGCAAGTTTCTGAAGAAAGCAAAATAGCGCATGATTCGTTCGCAGATTAAACTTTTTGCGGATGATGTATTTATGCACATAGAGCGTTTTCTCTGAGATTGACATGTTGCGGGCAATCTCAGATGTCGTTATGCCCTGACAGATAAAGGACATAATGCGCCTTTGCTGTCTGGTCAGGACTTTATGTGGACAATGAAAACATAATGTTTTCCCTGGCTGTATTTGCTTTTTTCTTGATTCCCGCCAGGCAGTTAATACTTTCTCTTTGACTGTCGACAGTGAGTCCTGTCGGTGAATAAAAATGATCCGGGCAATGCAAAAGGGCAGATCGGAAGAGGAGTCAATCACTTCATCGGTTAAGCCAATAATAATGCCTGTTGTCCTGTTCTGCAGTTCAGGAAAACACATGAGATGCTCTCCCGGAGCCAGAGAAATAACGACGATATCTGCCTTATCAAAGTTTTGTTGGGAGTAGGATGTTAAAAAGCCAATTTTATTGGCGGTTCTTCCAAGGAATATCTCTATAAAAAAATGTTTCAATCCATCGCGATAAAATTCGTAAGGGTCCTGTATGAGTATTTTCATATTAAATATACCAGAGCCAGTAGAGGCATTTATTAATAATAATTAGGGTGGTTTTTTTAGTAATTCAAATTCATTTGCACCAAAGAATTAAACGTATTGGGAAGGGGGCAGATACCAGTCAGTAAAAAGATCGCTGGATACAGGGGACAAAGCGCCAGGATAGAATAATTCATTTGTTGCACCATGATAAATATCCTTTACACAGAAATAGTTCGGTTTACTGATAAGTCATTGTGAATTGCAAAATAGTAACTTAATTGTAAGTAAAGTTGGCCTGAACGATACCAGCGATCGTCCCCGGCATCACATTGCCTTTGGAATAGGCCCGGGCACGTAAATTGTATGTAACGGTACGATCGGCGAGTACCGATTGAGTAATATTTGTATTATTTCCTTTCAGGTAACCGGTGCTGACCTGGATAAGTTCTATTGCAACGTTCGCCGTTCCGCTATTTTTATAGCGTACCGAAAAGTCGGGATCTTCCGTTCCGGTAAACGTCACGACCACGCTGGTGGTTCCCACCGGGCAACTGGCAAGGTTAATGGTAAAATTAACCGGGGCAGAGGTTGTGCCTGCCACTGCAATATCTGCAGCCGGGATGTCTCCCAAATTAACATTGATATTGCTGCCACTGGCTACGACACACGGGGACGCAATAACTTTCCCGGTAATATTAATATTGACCGGTTCGGCCCCGGCAATATGGATTGTCGCTCCCAGATACAGCCCCGCCAGCGCCAGATGAATGAATCTTTTATGAATATTCATTTTATGCCTCTCCTTGTATAACTTTGATGGCGGAGCCGCCTACTGATAAGTAATATTGAGCGTCGCAGTGGCGTTAGCGCTGCCTGCGGTCACGTTGTCTTTCGTCTGAAAATAGCGTGCGGTGAAGACTCCCGGAGGGAATTCCTGCCCGCCTGCTGAGGTTTTCAGCACGATGTTGTTATTCAGCTTCAGGGGCGCGCCCCCATAAAGCAGCTGGATCCCGATTCCGCTCGCAACCCCTGACATCCCAGCTCCTGATAATGCCAGGATACTGTCATTGGCGGTTTCAGTACTTTGCGTCCCGCTTAACGATGCGTTAATCCGGGTGCCCGCATCACAGTTAAGGTCTATTGTGAAAGTCCGATCGCCTTTGGTGGATCCTGCACCGCTAAAACTATCCGCTAATACCGAATCCAGGGGGACAGCGATACTCGCGTTATTTATTGCGCATGCCTGGACCGTCACCACCACTGACCCCGCACCTGACCAGATGGGATTTAAATCCCACTGTCCGCTTTGATTATTTAACGAATAGCTTGAGGTTACAGACGGTATTGTCGTTATTGCTCCTGAGGAGACATTGGGCCTGGTTTTCACAAATTGCAATGATGCACCCATGGATAAACCCTGCGTGTCCTTTTTAAGTATATGGCAGGTATAAGTCCGGGTTGAGTTTGAAATATGATCGTCAAACTGCACCGGGCAAAAAGACAATGAGCCTGTATTCAGGGCAAAATTATAACGAACGCCAATTCCGTCAACATTCGTGGGATAGACATCGGTATAACCTGCAACGGGGGCTGAATTAACCTGTAAACGCAAGTACACATCTCTGTCGGCGTCAGGATCCCCAAAGCAACCCAACCCCCATACTTCGCTGCCAATAGATCCAAATTTATCACTGAAGACATTCATGGTGGCGTCGTCACGTTGATAATTTAACGTTCCTGAGAACGTGTAATACCCACCGGAATTATTACAGCTGGCCGCTTCAACAGAGGCAGTAAACGCACCGGTTAACCCAAGTACCAGGGGGAATATATGATTCTTCTGTATCTGTAACATAACGCATACCCTCGCCGCTATTTCAGGTGACTATTCTCAGCAACCCATTCAGAGCCTGGCTCTAAGCAGGGTGGTTTTGTTTATCGGTAAGTAAAATTCATTTGTACCAGGGAATTAAACGTACCGGGGAGGGTAGTGTCAGAGACAATCACCCGACCAGCCAGTAAAAAGGTCGCCTTGCGCTGAGCGTCAACCAGGACGTTCATGCTGCTGCCGTTTCCCTGCACCTGCGCCTTGTTTGTGTCCTGGGCCATTTGCACGGCGGCGTTGGCGGCGGTCCCCGTACTGGCATACAGCGTGGGATCTTCTACGGCCGGCTGTCCGTTGAACGTCACGTCCACCGATGTCGTTCCTGCCGGGCATTTGAAAAGCCTCACCTCAAAGGATTTCCACGCGGAAGCATTTCCGTCGGCGCGCATTTCATTTAAGCGGAGCTGGCCGAAATTAACGCTCTGGTTTTGCGAGGCGATCTCGACCACGCAGGGAGACGCCACAACATGACCACCGATATTGATCTCCGCAGCATATGCAGAGCACGCCAGACAAAGCGCGGGGAGAACATATTTCATTTGTTGCTGCATAATAAACACCCGTAGAGCAGAGAAGTCAGGTTTACTGATAAGTGAAGGTGACTTGTGAAACGCTCACTATCGTGCCGGGCATAACGTCTGCTGCTGCAGCAATGGCACGTGCGCCTATCGGGAAGGAAACAGTGCGGTCGGTTGCAACATTACGCTTTAATGTGGTTCCCGGACCTAAAAACTTACCGTTACCGGATTCCTGGCTCTCTTTAAGCTGTACGTTAACGTTGGTTGCCGTCCCGGTATTGGCATAATCCCCGGGGCTGTTCGCTGCTGGCGTTCCGGAAAAGGCCGCCGTTACCGATGTTGTGCCAAAAGGACAATCTTTTAAGATTAAATAAAAGGTTTTGAATGCCGTGACGTTACCAGGCTGTGCCAGGGCGGTGGCCTGAATATTATCACCCAAATTAACATTGAGCTGTGATTTGGTGGTGTCAACGGTGCAAGGTGAGGCGACGACTTTGCCGGTAACATTAATATTGACCGGATTGGCCCCGGCAATATTGATTGTTGCCGCTAAATATAGCCCTGCCAGCGCCAGATGAATGAATCTTTTATGAATATTCATTTAGTCCCCTCCTTTTTATAACTCAGATGGCGGAGCCGTCTACTGATAAGTAATATTGAGTGTCGCGGTGGCGTTAGCGCTTCCCGCGGTCACGCTGTCTTTCGTCTGAAAATTATCCCATGCCATACCCCCCTTTTGTTGTTCGATATTGCAGGCGGCAAGCGCAGAAAATGAGCTGCATATTAGAAAAGCAGCGCTCCAGATAATTTTCTGAAATTTCATTTTGTTCATTGGTATACCTCAATACGCAACAGGTATCAGATAAAAAATTATTTTTTGAACGGCTAAGTTATTTACTTAATGACACCGCTCGCTAACGATCTGAATATCGCTATTTTCCAGCATCGCTTTAGCCAGGGAATAATTCACCTGACACTGCTGCTCTGCGCCGTTCCCCCATTTCACTCTTAGTTCACCGCTGTCGGCCAGACCGGTCAGATACACCTGTCCGCCATCGCCAACGATAAACGCCTGGGCGCTTTTCTGCGCGGTATCGCTGACCGTCGCGCCAAATGGCACTGGCATTCCACCTTGCAGCAATAGCGTCATCATCACGCGCTGGCCCACGCTGGCGTTAAAGCTGGCCTGCACCACGGCTCCCCGCGTCGGCACCACGTTGCGGGTGGTCTGCATCAGCTCTACGTTATCGGGCAGTGTCAGCGTATTCAGCTGCACTTGGTTTTTACGGTAGGGCGAGGTATAAGGCACGATGGCATAGCCGCGCCAGTCGGTTTTCACCCCGCTCTGATTGCTTACGCCAACCCCGGAGGCTCCCGGTGCCTGAACCAGCGCCATGGTTTCACCCAGCGGTTGGCCGAAGGTGACGCCGCTGGCGTGCGCGACTATCCCGCCCTGTAGCCCGTAGTTCAGCCGTTGGCTGTTTTTGTCGTAAGCATATCCCGCAGTGACTTCAGCATAAGTTCCGCGATAGTCGGCGTTCAGATTGCCGCCGTTGCCCGTTCCCTGGCTGCCGTAACTCTGCTGGATGCTCCAGCTCAGGTTATTGCCCTCAAGCGTCGTACCATTGAGACCCACGGTGTGATTGGTGCTCCCTTTCTGGCTGCTACTGACGTTCCACGACGCGTGGGTATTACTCAACCAGCGATTCAGTGGAATGCTGATATTCAGTGAGAACACCTGGTCGCGCTCATAGACCTTTTCTTTGCCGGAGCCCCCGCTGCGCGACGTCGAGTTAATGTTATAGCTGTAATTAAACCCGTAACTGATGCCGTTCCAGCTATTGTTGTAACCGGCGCTCATCGACCGCAGGGTCCGGCCGCTGTTCCAGTAGTCTTCGTTTATCAGGCTCAGCGACAGCGATCCCGCTCTTTCCCACAAATTCTGGCTCAGCGACAGTTCAGTACGGTTACGCCTGCGCTCGAAAAACGTCGGGGTGTTCCCGCCGCGCCAGGTATCCATGACTTCTGCCAGCGTGTAATAGCCATCGGTCGAGTAGCGATAACCGGCAATGGCGAAGTTAGTCCCGGTTTCGACAATATTTTTGCTGTAGCGGATCCGCCATGACTGGCCTTTCTCCTTCGGCTGGTTCTGTATCTTCGACCAGCAATGGGTGACATCCAGCGAAAGCGCGCCAATTTCCCCCAGATTTTTACCGACGCCCAGCGCCAGCGACTGATAGTGGTTCGCAAACTGGCCGCCGCCGTAGAGGGTAAAACCCCGTGGCAGGCCGTAGATCAGCGTCGCCTGGCTAAACGGCGTCTTTTCCACGCTGCGGTCATACGAACGATACTGGCCACTGGTCAGTGAATATTTCAGCCGCTGTTCACGTTGGAGCACCGGCAGTGAGGCAAACGGTACGACGAGATTCTGCTCGCTGCCGTTATCTTCTTTAATCGTCACATAGAGATCCCCGCTGCCGCCGGTGGCGTACATGTCGTTGATTTCAAATGCGCCCGGTGCCACATAGCTCTGATAAATAACATACCCGTTCTGCCGGATAATCACCTGCGCATTGGTTCGCGCGATGCCTTTGATCGCCGGTGCATAGCCCTTCATGCTGTCGGGGATCATCTCCTCGTCGGACGCCAGCTGCGCGCCGCGAAAAGGAACGCTGTCGAAAATATCGGACGGGGAGGCACTGTCTCCCAGCACCAGTTGGCTCTTCAGGACGCGAATATCACGGGACAAATAGGTATAGACGGTGTCCCAGCTGTCGCGACCGTTATTATCCCGCTGAAAAGTTGTGTAATTACGCAGCCGCCAGGGACCGATATTCATGCCGGGACGCAGGTTGGCGTACTGGGTCGTACTGTCCGTGCCGCTACGATCCCGCGCCCGGGTACTGGCGCCGTTCACGCTGTAATTAAGCAGCAGGGCGGTGATCCCATCATCCCACTGCGTTTCAGGAACGTAATCGCGTGGATTCATCACAATGGCGGCCTGCGGAATGCTCAACAGCAGTTGCTGCGCGCTAAAGCGAAACTCTGCGCGAGCCTGGGGGATCGCGTCCAGCCTGGCACACGGCGCGGCGGCATCGCCCAGATCCGGGAACAGGTCGGTTTTGACTCCCATCGCGTTAAGCTGGCTCACGCTCAGGCATGGCGACAGAAGCGCTTTCCCATCCGGGCCGGGCTGCATGCTGAACTCCACTTCCCGGGTTTCCTGAAACTGGTTGTTGACAGAGATATCGACCCGGTAAACGCCCGGTGCCTGGCCGTTTTCCTCTTCAAATACGCTAAGATCGGTCTTTTCCTGATGCGGATTGTCAATTTCCAGCATCAGCGGATTAAAATATTCCCTGGCGTGTGAGGCAAAAGTTGTTAAATTCAATAGTAAAAAGGGTGCCGAAAAAAGATAAATCAGCCTGCCAATATTATTGGGCTGTGGATATTCGCGCAGGTTTTTTGGGCTCCTCATCTGTGTAGTCCTTCCCTGAGGGGTAAATAATTAACGCCGGATGCCTGTGCTGTTATTTATCAGAATGAAGCACGATGAAGCTCGCCGATTCCGCCGTAATCATTAATAATTTTCCAGCTCACGCTATTACCCGCACCGGTGGGTAATTCAAAACTGGCGCTACTTTGCGGCGCAACATACCGGGCATCTTCCAGCTCTTTACCTGCAACGATAACGCTCTGGAAATTCATATAAAATGAAGTCGGGTTACTCACCTCCAGCCGGTTGCCGCGGCGCTGCCAGGACAGCTTATGGGTTAACGCTTCCGCCGATCCTTTTAAACCTTCAGGGCGATAGATCAGTTTGATGCGCGTCTTGACCGCGATCTGCAACATGTTCTTACCCTGATCTTTTTCTATCGAGGGGATGCTCTTAATATTCAGCCAGTACAGCGATTCCTTATCCTGCGGTAGATTCCCGCCCGCCCGCACGACGCGCAAGACATTTTCCTGCCCGCCGTCCAGACGAAATAACGGCGGGGTGATCACAAACGGCGTTTTCTCTGCGCGATTAATTTCGGGCTCGACCCAGCTTTGCACCAGATAAGGTGCCTGGTCCGGGTTGCTTACATTAATTGAAGACTCTTTCTTACTCCCATCGTAAATTAAGCGGGTGCCACCCACAATCAGGCCAGCCTGGGCTAAACCTGAGGTTATTATTATTGCAGTCAGCAAGGTGAGAGGAATAAGTTTCATCATTAGTCATTCATTAAAAGAGTGAGGACGGACCGACAATAATCCATCGGTCCGAATAACAATTTCGTTATGCAGGTATGACGGGCTATTAATTATAAACAATGGTGAAACTTGCCATTGAATTAGCCTTGCCTGCGGTAACCGTTGTCGATGTGGCGATATAGCGCGCAATAAAATCCAGATTATTCACCACGCCGGTGCCTGACGTCAGAGGGTATTGTTTGGATGCGTTATACAGCGGAATCGCGGTATTGGCATCGTCGTATAATTGAATCCCCACGCCGCCTGCCACGCCAGTTTCTGCGGTCAGGGCCAGCACGCCAGGACTCCCTGCTACCGGGGAGCCGTCAAACTTCACGGCCGCCTTGGTTGCGCTTACCGGGCAATCCGTGAGCTGCAACGTGAATTTGGTCGGTGCAGCAGTAGAGCCTGCGTTGGTAAAGGCGCTCTTACTGACCTGACCTAATGTCACCGTCAGCGGACTGGCCGGACTATTGGTGACGGTACAGGCGGCATCAATAATCTCGCCGTTAAAATTCACCTCTCCGTCAGCTGCCATCGCTGAAACTCCAGCCAGAGACGAAATCAGCACTCCCAGTGGCAGTAATTTGCTTTTCATGATCTATTCCTTGAGTATATTCAATTTATTAGTATTAATGTATTGCCAGGCAAACGGCAGCTTTTTGAAATTTATCAATAGAATATCGTCCCGTTTCCAGGCTCACAGATCTCTAATGATAATATTAATAAGAATGACATTTCCCTGCTTTTATATTTAAAACGGGCTTGTCAAACGTTATAATTTGTATGAGATTATTCTTGTACATTTCAAAATATCCGGCAACACTTTTTTGGGTGTAATTTTACACCCTGTGTGTTTTCCGCGATAAAAGGGTTATGCCAGAGGGGGGGTAAGTCTTGGGAAAATAGCGACTGCCAGTTAACAAAACCAGAAAATATTATAAGGGTAAACATTTCATCGAAGATGAGTACGTTATTTTTCTTCGTTGATACAATAGGTTAGTACTTTAACGGAAGATGCTCGATTGTCAAAAGGATGCCGTTTTCAATGCTGATATAGCCCCCCTTTTTAAGCTGGGCGAGGATTTTCATAATGCTGCTACGTGAAAGGCTGGTTTTCTGCTGGATATACTGCGCGGCAGAAACATCATGTCTGTATTCCGCTGGTTCACTCATCAACTCCTGTAACTGAACGCGGACAATTTCATAGGCACAGGTGGCCATGAGCCTGGTATTTATCGTATACAGTCGTGAGGTGACTCTGAGGCTATGGCAGGCCAGCAGCCTCCAGAGATTGTGTTCGGTGACGAACTGGTTGACCTTATCGGTACGGGTAACGGCGATCTCAGAGGTACTGTGGGTCTGAATAAACATCCCCGCCTCGGCGTAAAGTGTTCCACTGAGACCCATGATCCCTGGCACATACAGCGTGCCCAGCAGAATTTCACTCGTCTGATGATAGACGTTGCACACGCCGCTTCGTACCAGATAGCAGTACGCAACGCCATTATTATAAAGATATAACCGGGTGTTGGGAGGATACATAGCAAAAGTCGCCAGAGGAGCCAGGCATTCCAGCAGTTCGGCGGTAGCGGAGAGGTTCAGACTGCGATCCGGATGTTCGGTATCCATAACATACTCCTCATGTTGATTGACGCTCACTTAAAATTTGACTCAGAATTATCCGATAGATCTTAATCTTATTTCTTTTTAAATCAATATCTTCAAAGTAATATTTAATTTTGTTTATATAACAAAATAATTCTGATAAATAATTTATGGTTTTATTACTTATTTCCTTTTACTAAAATGGCTGTAATATCAAACTGGATGATTTTTAAGAAGAATGAATTCAGTACCCATAATAGTATTATGGATATTTATGCAAGTTATTTATGGGTGTAATTTTACACCCATAAATAACTTTTAAAAATCTAAAACAATTATCATAATTATCGTTTATGTGAGGGGAGTGCGTTAGGGGGATGTTCATAAGCCTATGGAGGGATTTATTTGTGAATAATAAAAAAAGAGCCACCTCAATAAGTTACAGCATCAGACACAAAAAGCCTCTGGCTGATATCAATCAACTGATAAGTATCCTTACACCTTCAGCCAATAAGTTGACGCTCGCCAATAAGCAGTCACTTAACTTTAGAGTGGAAGGGGAGCATAAATGTTTTTTACTTCATCACGGTAACATTACGCTTTATCGCCATGCCGACGGTATTGCCTTAAATTCAGAATCAGCTCCCTATATATTTGGCTTAAGTACGCAGTTGCTGGAGCATGATTATTTCTATATCAGAACGAATGAGACTTCTGATATTAGCGTTCTTTCTATTGCCGATGCTAACCGGATTATCGACAGGAGTAACCTGTGGAAAGGCGTAGCCGCGCTATTAATTTATAGTGCGACAAGAATGTTCGATCACTGCACGAAGATCTCGGCATTATCTTCTTATGAGATTATATGCTATCAGCTCTATGAACTGATGGATGAAACAGAAGAAGTGAGAAATAATGTCAGCATTGTTTCTTATATTTTAAGCCGTACCTTTCTGTCACGCAGCAGCATCATGAAGATACTGGCTCAGCTGAAGACTGGAAATTATATCGAGACTGAAAAAGGCCTGCTCAGAGCGATAAACAACATACCTTCAAAATATTAAATCATCACCGCTGGCGACAGCACCTGAAGCCACAGAGGCGCGGCGGCTCCCGTACATGACCTGATGACCGAAATCTGCGATACTTATGCTTTATCCCCCTCACAGAGATGACTATGCAGTACCCGATTAACGAGATGTTCCAGACCCTGCAAGGTGAGGGTTACTTTACCGGCGTCCCCGCCATTTTTATTCGTTTACAGGGATGCCCGGTTGGCTGTGCCTGGTGCGATACCAAACACACCTGGGATAAGCTTGAGGATCGGGAAGTTTCCCTGTACAGCATCCTGGCTAAGACCAAAGAGAGCGATAAATGGGGCGCGGCGAGCAGCGAGGATCTGCTGGCGGTCATTTTGCGTCAGGGCTATACCGCCCGTCACGTGGTGATAACCGGTGGCGAGCCCTGCATTCATGACCTGATGCCGCTGACAGACCTGCTGGAAAAGAACGGCTTTAGCTGCCAGATTGAAACCAGCGGTACCCACGAAGTGCGCTGTACGCCGAATACCTGGGTGACCGTATCGCCGAAGGTGAATATGCGCGGCGGTTATGATGTGCTGTCGCAGGCGCTGGAGCGTGCGAATGAAATCAAACATCCGGTTGGTCGCGTTCGCGATATTGAAGCGCTGGATGAACTGCTGGCTACGTTGAGCGACGACAAACCGCGTATCATCGCCTTACAGCCAATCAGCCAGAAAGAAGATGCCACGCGTTTGTGTATTGATACTTGTATTGCGCGGAACTGGCGTCTGTCGATGCAGACCCATAAATATCTGAATATTGCCTGATGATAATGGGTTTATCGGCCTGCATTGAGTGCTACATGCAGGCCGGACAACCTTATGCGTTAGACCAGCTCTGAATCGAATTAACGTTATCCAGGCCGCCATGCAACACTTCATACGACTTTTTCAGGATCACATCGGTGTGCTGGGTTAAATCGCGGAAATTCCCTTTATCCAGCGCCAAAGTCTCTTTAATGCCATTGCGGTTGTCGAGGGACGAGGCAGGAATCCATAACGCTCGGCCAGCAGGTTGTTGCCCCTTCCGCCAGTACCACATAGCGGGCACGCAGCGTAAAGCACAAGCGGTGCCCGCTATCCCTGCACCGATAATAATAATATCGAAATCGTCAGACATATTGTGCTCCAGATATCCAGAGCACATAACCCTAACAGAGTGTTAGTTAAGGAAAATTGACCGTCGCCACAGACGATACAATCATTCCCCGCGATACACGCAGCCTGCTGTGCAGGTCTCTTTCACCATTACGGCACTCAGCAGAGGGACAACCGGTTTAACCTGATCCCAAATCCATTTGGCCAGTACTTCACTGGTTGGGTTTTCTAAGCCAGGAATATCGTTCAGATAGTAGTGATCGAGTCTGTTGTAAGTTGGCTTAAACGCGGCTTTTAACTCAGAAAAATCCATGATCCAACCGGTATGCGGATCGACTTCACCGGTAATTTCAAGACGCACCATAAATGAGTGACCATGCAGGCGGCCACACTTATGCCCTTCCGGTACATGCGGCAGGCGGTGAGCGGCTTCGAAGGTGAAATCTTTAAACAAGGTGGTGGACATTTTTTACTCTCAAGAATGCGAAAAACCGCCGTAGGGTACCGTAAAGAGCGAATTTTATCATTAGTTAAAAGGGCGCTGAGTATCAGAACGACCTATTCATGATGGTAATATTTAATAATTATTGATATATCATATGGTTATCCAATCTGTTTTGCTGTTAATAACTATAACTAAAAAAGGTTAGTTCATTTGGTTATTTGTTATTTCTATCCCTTCTTTAATTGTTACTATCCCCGCCGTTAACCTTATCTTCAGTTTGGGTTTTATTGCTGAAATCCGCTTTGCTTACTGGAACATGACAACGCATGACGACACAGGTCCCACCTTCCGCTCTGCTACCGCTAAACCCGGAGCAACTGGCACGCCTTCAGGCGGCCACGACTGATTTCACTCCCGCACAGCTTGCGTGGGTTTCTGGCTATTTTTGGGGCGTGCTGAATCAGCAGCCAGGCAGCAATGCGGCGACTCCTGCGCCTGCTGCTGAAATGCCTGGCATTACGCTTATCTCCGCCTCGCAAACCGGTAATGCGCGTCGTGTGGCGGAAGCTCTGCGCGATGATCTGATCGCTGCAAAGCTCAACGTCACTCTCATCAATGCTGGCGACTATAAATTCAAACAAATCGCCAATGAGAAATTGCTGATCGTAGTGGCGTCGACGCAAGGGGAAGGTGAACCGGCGGAAGAAGCCGTAGCGTTGCATAAATTCCTGTTCTCGAAAAAAGCGCCGAAGCTCGATAACACCGCTTTTGCCGTGTTTGGTCTTGGTGACACTTCTTACGAGTTTTTCTGTCAGTCAGGAAAAGACTTCGATGCAAAACTGGCTGAGCTGGGCGGTGAACGTTTGCTTGACCGCGTGGATGCCGACGTCGAATACCAGGGCGCGGCAGCCGAATGGCGTGCCCGTCTGGTTGATGTCCTGAAAGCGCGTGCCCCTGCGGCATCGTCTGTGCAAGTTGCTGCGAGCGGTGCGGTAAATGAAGTACACACCAGCCCGTACACCAAAGAAACACCACTGACGGCGTCGCTTGCGGTGAATCAGAAAATCACTGGTCGCGACTCGGAAAAAGATGTGCGCCATATTGAAATCGATCTCGGCGATTCCGGCCTGCGCTACCAGCCGGGCGATGCCTTAGGAGTCTGGTATCAGAACGATCCTGAGCTGGTCAAAGAGCTGGTTGAATTGCTGTGGCTGAAAGGAGATGAGCCGGTCACGGTTGACGGCAAAACCCTGTCGCTCACCGAAGCGCTGCAGTGGCATTTCGAGCTGACGGTTAACACCGGCAATATCGTCGAGAACTACGCCACTTTAACCCGTAGCGACTCTCTGCTGCCGCTGGTGGGCGACAAAGCGCAATTGCAGCATTACGCCGCAACCACGCCAATCGTCGATATGGTGCGCTTCTCCCCAGCGCAACTGGACGCCCAAACGTTGGTTGATCTTCTGCGACCGCTGACGCCGCGTTTGTATTCTATTGCCTCTTCCCAGGCGGAAGTGGAAAGCGAAGTGCACGTCACCGTGGGCGTGGTGCGTTATGACATTGAAGGTCGTGCCCGTGCTGGTGGCGCGTCCAGTTTCCTCGCCGATCGCGTGGAAGAAGAGGGCGAAGTGCGCGTGTTCATCGAACACAACGATAACTTCCGCCTGCCGGCTAACCCGCAGACACCGGTGATTATGATTGGACCGGGCACGGGGATTGCGCCGTTCCGTGCATTTATGCAGCAGCGTGCGGCTGACGGAGCCGAAGGCAAAAACTGGCTGTTTTTTGGCAACCCACACTTTACCGAAGATTTCCTGTACCAGGTGGAATGGCAGCGTTACGTCAAAGAGGGCGTACTGAGCCGCATCGATCTCGCCTGGTCGCGCGATCAAAAAGAAAAGGTCTACGTACAAGATAAACTGCGCCAACAAGGTGCGGAACTGTGGCGCTGGATAAACGACGGTGCCCACATTTATGTCTGCGGCGACGCCAATCGCATGGCGAAAGACGTTGAGCAGGCTTTGTTGGAAGTGATTGCCGAATTCGGTGCTATGGATATCGAAGCGGCGGATGAATTTTTAAGTGAGCTGCGCATTGAGCGCCGTTATCAGCGAGATGTCTACTAATGAGCGAAAAATACCCAGGACCATTGGTGGTCGAAGGCAAGCTGTCCGACGCTGAGCGTATGAAGCTGGAAAGCAACTATCTGCGCGGTACGATTGCCGAAGATTTAAACGACGGCCTGACTGGCGGCTTCAAAGGCGATAACTTCCTGCTGATCCGTTTTCACGGTATGTACCAGCAGGATGACCGCGATATCCGCGCCGAACGAGCTGAGCAAAAGCTGGAGCCGCGTCACGCGATGCTGCTGCGCTGCCGTCTGCCGGGTGGGGTGATCACCACCAAACAGTGGCAGGCGATCGACACGTTCGCCCATGACAACACGATTTACGGCAGCATTCGTCTGACCAACCGTCAGACCTTCCAGTTTCACGGCATTCTGAAGAAGAACGTTAAGCCGGTACACCAGATGCTGCATTCGGTCGGGCTGGACGCGCTGGCGACCGCCAACGACATGAACCGTAACGTTCTGTGTACCTCTAACCCGTACGAGTCCGAGCTGCACGCCCAAGCCTATGAATGGGCGAAGAAGATCTCCGAACATCTGCTGCCGCGTACTCGCGCCTATGCAGAAATTTGGCTGGATCAGGAGAAGGTAGCGACCACCGACGAAGAGCCGATCCTCGGTCAAACCTATCTTCCGCGTAAGTTTAAAACCACGGTTGTAATCCCGCCGCAGAACGACATCGATCTGCACGCCAACGACATGAACTTCGTAGCGATTGCCGAAAACGGCAAGCTGGTGGGCTTTAACCTGCTGGTCGGCGGTGGTTTGTCGATTGAGCACGGCAATAAGAAAACCTACGCCCGCACCGCGAGCGAGTTCGGCTATCTGCCGCTGGAGCACACCCTGGCGGTAGCAGAAGCTGTGGTGACAACGCAGCGCGACTGGGGTAATCGTACCGATCGTAAAAACGCCAAAACCAAATACACGCTTGAACGCGTTGGTATCGACACGTTCAAAGAGGAAGTGGAGCGTCGCGCGGGTATTAAATTTGAGCCTATCCGCCCGTACGAGTTCACCGGTCGCGGCGATCGTATTGGTTGGGTAAAAGGGATCGACAATAACTGGCACCTGACGCTGTTTATTGAAAACGGCCGTATCCTGGATTATCCGGGCCGTCCGCTGAAAACCGGCCTGCTGGAGATCGCGAAGATCCACAAAGGGGATTTCCGCATCACCGCCAACCAGAACCTGATCATTGCTGGTGTGCCGGAAAGCCAAAAAGCGAAGATCGAGAAGCTGGCGCGTGATCACGGATTGATGAATGCGGTGAAGCCGCAGCGTGAAAACTCGATGGCCTGCGTGTCGTTCCCGACCTGTCCGCTGGCGATGGCGGAGGCCGAACGTTTCCTGCCATCGTTCACTGATAAAGTGGAAGCTATTCTCGAAAAACACGGCATTCCTGACGAGCATATCGTGATGCGCGTTACAGGCTGCCCGAACGGCTGCGGCCGCGCGATGCTGGCGGAACTGGGCCTGGTGGGTAAAGCCCCGGGGCGCTACAACGTACACCTTGGCGGTAACCGCATGGGCACGCGCATTCCGCGTATGTATCGCGAAAATATTACGGAATCGGAAATTCTCGACTCCGTTGACGAACTGGTTGGGCGCTGGGCGAAAGAGCGCGAAGCGGGTGAAGGCTTCGGTGATTTTACGGTGCGTGCGGGCATCATTCGCCCGGTGCTCGATCCCGCCCGGGATTTCTGGGAATAAAGTGAAATTGACTTATCGGGTCTGCTGAATCTGTAGGCCTGATAAGCGCAGCGCCATCAGGCAAGGTAAACAGCGAGGAATTTATGTCCAAACTCGATCTCAACGCGTTGAACGCGCTGCCGAAGGTTGAACGCGTTATGGCGTTGGCACAAACCAACGACCAACTGGAAAAATTGAGCGCCGAAGGGCGCGTGGCGTGGGCGCTGGAAAACCTGCCTGGTGAATATGTACTGTCATCAAGCTTTGGTATCCAGGCGGCAGTAAGCCTGCACCTGGTGAATCAGATTCACCCGGATATCCCGGTGATCCTCACCGATACGGGCTATTTGTTCCCGGAAACCTACCAGTTTATTGATGAGTTAACGGACAAGCTCAAGCTTAATCTGCAAGTCTACCGGGCGAAGGAGAGCGCGGCCTGGCAGGAAGCGCGCTACGGCAAACTGTGGGAGCAGGGCGTTGAAGGCATTGAGAAATACAATGAGATCAACAAAGTCGAGCCGATGAACCGCGCGCTTAAAGAACTCAATGCGCAAACCTGGTTTGCCGGTCTGCGCCGCGAGCAGTCGGGCAGCCGGGCGCATTTGCCGGTGTTGGCTATCCAGCGCGGCGTGTTTAAAGTGCTGCCGATCATCGACTGGGACAACCGTACCGTTTACCAGTACCTGCAAAAGCACGGCCTGAAATACCATCCACTGTGGGATCAGGGCTATCTGTCAGTTGGTGATACCCATACCACCCGTAAGTGGGAGCCGGGTATGGCGGAAGAAGAGACGCGGTTCTTCGGATTGAAGCGCGAGTGCGGATTGCATGAAGGGTGATCGTCTTATCAGCACCGGAAAATAGAGGGAAATATTTCTGGTGCTTATTTATATAATTCATCTTATTCATATTTATTATTATCTTGCATAAATACTTTATTTTGCGCGTTAAGGTGTGATTCTGATCACCGATATTATTTCTTAGTCTGTAATTCTCTTAATATATTTGGATTCGGACTTGTTATTAATAAATGGCTAATTACGCACCTTATTTTGCTTACTGGGGAAAAACCAGTAAAAAGGAAAATATTCACGACCAGGGGGATGCATACCATTTGCTGCCCTATCACTGTCTGGATGTGGCGGCGGTAGCGGCGTACTGGTGGGATCATAGTGTTGCCATGCGTCGTCATTTTTGCTGCGATCGATTGGCGACAGAGAGCGAAATTCGTGCATGGCTGCTGTTTTTTACTGCCCTGCATGATCTCGGCAAATGGGACATTCGCTTCCAGTGCAAGGTGTGCGCAACATGGCTGGAGTTACATCCGGAAGACGGTAAGCTAAAACGCCCTTCACTGGAGACTTGCCGACATTTTGATCACGGAGTGGGCGGTTTATTTTGGTTTATTGAAGACTTTCAACCCACAATAAATCATAACGGTTTCTTAAGTTTTGATGAACCATCTGCACATCCTTACGCTTCCTGGTTTCCCTGGATTGAAGCCGTGACAGGTCATCATGGCTACGTGCGGCAAGCAGCACATATTTCATCAAGTCAGTACGAAATGCCTCACCTCTTTCAATCTTTCGCTGCGCGAGATAAAGCGGCGCGTTGGGAATGGATCAAGGTTCTCGAACTGTTATTTTTGCAACCTGCCAGCCTCACACTGAAAAGTATTCCCCCGAAGGCATCAACGCTTTTAGCAGGATTTTGTTCAGTTTCCGATTGGTTGGGCTCCTGGCGCAGTGAAGATACTTTTCAGTTCTGTGCAACCCTGCCGAAAAGCGACGAAGCATTAAAATCTTATTTTATAAAACGGTATGAGGAAGATGCGGCGCTAGTTATAGAACGCAGTGGCTTACTGACGACGGTGAGCTCTTATTCTGGTACGCAGGCGTTGCTTGAAAAAGGGTATGTTCCACGACAACTACAAATATTGGTTGATGAGATACCTGTCGCCTCTGGTGTGACATTAATTGAAGCACCGACAGGCTCAGGAAAAACGGAAACTGCATTGGCTTATGCCTGGAAATTACTGGATAACGATCTGGCCGATAGCATTATTTTTGCTTTGCCGACGCAGGCTACTGCGAATGCGATGCTGGAACGGATGGGAACGTTGGCGCTCCAGATATTTGAACATCCGAATATTGTTCTGGCACATGGCAATGCTGACTTTAACCCAACCTTTAAGGCATTAAAACACGCAGGTGCTAACCCACAGGGGGAGGAGGCCTGGAGCCAGTGCTGTGAGTGGCTTTCCCAGGGGCATAAACGTGTTTTTCTTGGACAGGTAGGCGTGTGCACCATCGACCAGGTGCTTGTTTCGGTGTTACCTGTCCGTCATCGTTTTATTCGGGGATTGGGCACCGGACGCAGCGTTTTAATCGTTGATGAAGTTCATGCGTACGATAGCTATATGAATGGATTACTCGATGCTGTTTTAAGTGAGCAACTTGCAGCCGGAGGAAGTGCGATTCTGCTTTCCGCAACCTTGTCGGCGAAACAGCGCCAGCGCCTGCTTTCTCATGGTAAATCTGATTCTGTCGTAACGCGGCGCTTGCCTCTTCCTGAACCTTATCCGCTAATTAGCTGGTGCGATGCGCAACGGGCAGAGCAACTCGATTTGCAGCATAAACCTGAACATTTGCCTCCTGCTTTCCAGCTTTACCTTGAAGCGCTCCATGTTGCGGAGTTAATGCCAGACTCAACGTTGATCGAAAGGATGGTTGCCGCCGCACGCTCAGGAGCGCAAGTCTGCATTATTTGTAACCTGGTTGATGTGGCGCAGCGTGTGTTCTGGCAGATTCAGGCACAGGCCGATACAGATATTCAGGTGATGTTATTTCATGCCAGGTTTACGTTGATTGATCGTCAGAAAAAAGAGCGCGGGGTGCTGAGCTATTTTGGTAAGAAAGGCGATCGTAGCTGCGGGCGGATCCTGGTATCAACCCAGGTAATTGAAGCCAGTTTAGATGTCTGCTTTGACTGGTTAATTACGCAATTGTGTCCTGTGGATCACTTATTCCAACGGTTGGGGCGCTTACATCGCCATAAAGAGAACTGGCGACCGGCGGCCTTTTCTGTTCCGAAAGCCACCGTTTTACTCCCGGATGGTGATGATTATGGCGCACATAATCTGATCTACAGCCATACCCGCGTGATGTGGCGCACCCAGCAATATATTGAGGCTTTAGGTGATAACCCTCTGGTTTTCCCGCTGGCATATCGTGGCTGGATTGAGCCGATTTACGACGATGCGGAGGAAATGAATGAGCCGGAATGGGTAACAGCCGGAATGGATGAGTATCAGAAAAAGGAATTCGCTAAAAGGCATTGTGTTCGTTTGATGCTGGACTGGGCTGAGAATACCGTGCTGACGGATGACGATCAGAACGTTCGTGCTGTGACGCGTGATGGTGAAATGAGCTTACCGATAATACCTTACGTGATGACATCTCAGGGGAAATGTTTATTAAATGGGCAACTTGTTGAACAACTGGATAATTATTTGCTGCGTGAAGCCTTAATGTTGAATCGTGTTGGCGTGCCGCATCATTGGGAGGAGGTCTTTACTGAAAAAGTTGATGAGGATGGGTTGCTATGGCTGGAAGGAAACATTGATTCAGGGGGCTGGCAATACCAGGGGAAACGGTTTTCCCTCACTTACACCGTGGAGACAGGGATGGTAAGAACCATCCCTGCTTAGCGCGAGGAAGAGTTTGAATGATAGAGGCAAGATTAGGTTTATTGCTTTAGTCGCAGTGGTGCTGGCGTTGGTTGTTGTTTTGAGAGACCAGTAAAAAATCAAAAAGGAAAACAGAATGGATCTTCTGAATGATAAATGGATACCGGTCCGTCCTTTACATGGCGGTTCTCCGCAGATAATTACGTTACAGACTCTGCTTTGTGGTTCGCAGTCATGGGGGCTCTGTTTACCTCGTGATGACATGGAGTTGGCTGCACTACAGCTATTGATTTGTTTGGTTCAGGTCATTTTACCTGTGCAGGATTACCCGGTGCTTCGGCAGCGCCTCAGCAACCCACTTTCTGATTCACTCTTTACCGATGCTGTGTCTGGCTGGAATGGGGTTTTCCAGCTTAACCATCCTGATGCGCCTTTTATGCAGACAAAAGGTGTGGCGGCAAAAGAGGCTACAGGGATGGATAAGTTATTGGTGGGATTAACCGGAGCAACAAACTGTGCTTTTGTTAACGAACCAGGACAGGGGAACGCACTTTGCGGTGGATGTACGGCAATTGCGCTTTTTAATCAGGCAAATAATGCACCCGGGTTTGGCGGTGGATTCAAGAGTGGGTTACGCGGTGGATCCCCAGTAACCACCCTGGTACAGGGAAACGATCTGCGTACTACCGTGTGGCTTAATGTGCTTACTACTCAGCACCTGGAAATATTTCTGGATAGCGAGTTACCTCAAAATGATCGTTTCGTCTGGCAGGATCCGATCAAAAGCGGGGAAAAAATTCCGGCAGCCAGTATTGGTTTATTCAGGGGACTATTCTGGCAGCCTGCACATATTGAACTATGCCCGACAATAGCGGGTGGAATTTGCAGTGGTTGCGGTCAGAATGCCGAACAGCGTTATGATGGTTTCCTGAAAGAAAAATTTAGCTTTAACGTTGAAGAAATATGGCCTCATCCACACTCCCCCCGTTTGTTACAAGTTAAAAAAGGCCAACCCGAACAGAAGTTTCTTGCTTTTATTTCCTCGATACCGTCATGGACCCAGATAAGCCGTATTCTGGTAGAAAAAGAAGCGTCGAAGAGTGAAGGCCATCGTGTCGCTGCTGTTGTTGAACAGGCGCAAGAGTTGCTTCGTGGTCAAAGATTACACCTCATTATTGGCGGTTATCGTACCCAAAAAGCATCAATACTTGAACGGCGGCATGAGGTATTAGCCTTTAACCAAGGGTGGCAGCAGTTTCCGGAACTTATTAATGAAATCGTGACTACCGGATTGAGTTATAAGGCTGCGTTGCATAATGCACTTGATACATTTTCAAAGCGTATCAAGAACAGTGAGGTTAAAGGTGCTGGTATCAAGGTGCATGAAAGCGCTGAGCGTCACTATTATCGTCAAAGTGAGTTAATTATTCCTGATCTGCTTGCGTCGTTGGAATATGAGAATGCGGACAACGCTCTGGAACACCTGAGAAGGAACCTTCATCAAGTTTGTGAACGCTTATTCGAGGACGCTACGGCCCCCTATATACACCATCCTAAGCTGGCTCTTACGTTGGCCGTTGCTCGTCGAAGTTTGTACAAACATCTTTGTGCATTACAACCAGAAGGAGGTAATAACAATGTCGATTAACACCATGGCGCTTTACCGTGCATGGGAACAGCTTGATAACGGAGCCAGGGCTCAACTCCGGCGGGTTTCAGAACCCGATGAGTTAAAAGATATTCCGGTTTTTTATCGGTTGGTTTCTTCCTTTGGTTGGGATAACCCAGTGAATCAAAAACCGTTATTACGCATGGTATTTTGCCTTACAGCAGGCAGAAATGCTGTTTGCCATAAAGAAAAGGAAGCTGAGGAAAAATATGGTATTAGCGTAGGTAAAGCGTTGGCAAATAGTCAGCAGCGTATCAATGAGCGTCGGGTTTTTCAGCTTCTTCGCTCTGAATGGCCTGCTGATATGGTACAGCTGCGCCGCTTGTTAGCACATGCGGAGCCGATTTTATATTGGCCGGATTTTGCTAACCAGCTTATCTGGTGGAGTCCAAAAGAGCGCCGTCAGCTTCTGGAAGATTTTGTAATTGCAAGCCCTCAAAAGAAAAATCAGTAAGGATACGTTCATGAATAATTTTATCAATTTCCACATTCTTATTTCCCACAGCCCTTCATGCCTGAACCGCGACGATATGAATATGCAGAAAGATGCTGTCTTTGGTGGTAAGCGCCGGGTACGTATCTCCAGCCAGAGTCTGAAGAGGGCAATAAGGAAAAGTGAGTACTACTCGCGGCATTTGGGGGAGTCAAGTGTTCGAACACGAAAGTTGGAGCTGTTAGCTGATACTCTTACTCAAAAAATTAATGAGGGCGAAGAACAGGCACTCGAAAAATGTTGGATTGATAAAACGATTCAGTTATTTGTAAGCCGGGTTGTTGATAATGAAGATGAATCTGAGGACGAAGAAATGTCTGGCGATTCAGATGCTCCAGTCAAATCGAAAAAAACAGCTGTAGCCCCTTGGTCAGTGGAAGAATTTCGGATTGTTTGTGGGATGGTCCAGGATATTTATCAATCTCCATTAGCTGAAAAAGAAGAAGAAAACTTAGCTAAAGCGATCGAAAAAGAGCAGAAGAGAAAGGTTTCTAAGACGAAGCCAAGGAAAAGTGATGAGGAAGTTAAGGATGAGTTTCTCACAAAAATAGTTATGAAGCGTATGAAAGATAATATCTGCGCAATTCAAGGCGCACTCAATAAGACGCTTGATATTGCATTATCTGGTCGTATGGCTACATCAGGTTTAATGACAACAATTGATGGAGCAATGTCAGTTGCTCATTCAATAACCACACATGCTGTTGAGTCCGGTATTGATTGGTTTACCGCAGTAGATGATTTGGACTCACAGGGATCTGGGCACCTCGATACTCAAGAATTCTCCTCCGGTGTGTTTTATCGTTACGCTAGTCTGAATATCAGTCAGTTGCAGGAAAATCTCGGTAGTGTTGATCGTAGTAAGGTTCTGGAAATTGCTTCCCATCTGGCACATATGCTGGCAACTGAAACACCGAATGCCAAACAACGTACCTTTGCTGCGTTTAACCCTGCTGATTTAGTGATGGTTAATTTCTCTGATTTCCCTCTCTCGCTCGCTAATGCATTTGAGTGTCCGGTTAAGGCCAAAGAGGGGTATCTGAAACCTTCAATTGAGGCATTCACTGAATACTGGGAACGCGTCTCGAAAGGTTATGGCCTGACCGGACCTGCTGCTGAATTCTTGCTAACCGGCGACAGTTTGCCTGCTGGAGTCGCTAAGATGGAGAGCCTTGAGCAACTGAAGCAGTGGATCCGTAATAGCGGTGAGGTTTGATTATGAACCGGTATCTGATTCTGCGCCTTGCGGGTCCGATGCAATTCTGGGGATTACCGACATTCGAAGGTACGCGGCCAACGGCGGCTTTTCCTACGCGTAGTGGATTACTTGGGTTGCTGGGGGCATGCCTTGGGATTCGGCGTAATAATAAGGACAGCCTGCAAAAGCTTGCGAACAGCGTACGTTTTGCTATCCGCTGTGACCAGAAAATGGTTGATAGCCACCCGTTAAAGGTAACAAAAATTATTGACTACCATACGGTCCAGGATGCGCGCGAAGACTACGTTGGTTTGAAATGCCACCAGACAATACAAACCTGGCGTGAGTATTTGTGCGACGCGTCATTTACGGTGGCAGTGTGGTGTCTGCCATCGACTGATTTTAACGTTGAAATGCTTAGCGAAGCCGTTCGTAAACCTTATTTTACACCTTATCTGGGGCGACGCTCTTGCCCTATGACAGAGCCGCTTTTTGTTGGTGATTGCCAGGCGGTAGATCCTGAAAATGCGCTGATGAATTATGCGCCGACAGGTGGGGACATCTATTGTGAAGAGGCCGTTGGTTCGGCAAATCAACGTTTTCGCATGAGGGATGAACCTATCATTTCATTACCCCGTCAGTTTGCCTCAAGGGAGTGGTTTGTCATTAAGGGGAAAAGAAATGTATCTGAGTAAAATTTTTGTTAACTGGCGATGGGCCAGAGATCCTTATCAACTTCATCGAGCCTTATGGCAACTTTTCCCGGATCGCGCTGATATGTCACGTGATTTCCTTTTCCGTCTGGAAGAATTGCATACCGGGAAGGGGGGCGTGGTACTACTGCAATCAATGCTTTCACCTTGTGATGCAATCGTTGCTCAGGTAGTTGCGAGTAAGCCGCTTGGTTTTAGATTAGAAAAAAATGCCAGATTACGTTTCAGGCTGAGAGCTAATCCGGTCAAAACGATTAAGGACGCTCAACGTCGGCAAAATAGTCGTGGAGAAGTGAAAAGTTGCCGTGTGCCTTTAATCGATGAAGGTGAACAGACTGCATGGTTACAACGGAAATTATCGGGTATTGCTGTTCTGGAACAATGTCGCATTACCCAGGAGAAAGCCTTATTTTTTCAGAAAAACAACCGGAATGGAAAAATCCAGCCAGTTTGTTTTGATGGATTTCTGACGGTCTCGGATACTGATAAGTTCAATCAAATATTGATACAAGGAATTGGGCCTGCAAAAGCGATGGGGTGTGGTTTGTTGTCAATCGCCTGAAGTCATTAATTTTGTTTGATATCTATAGAGGTGTCGTTGTGGTTTATTTACCTTTGTCACCCATCCCAATGAAAGATCGTACCTCAATGATCTTTCTGCAATACGGGCAGATTGATGTGATCGACGGTGCGTTCGTGCTGATCGACAAAACGGGAATACGAACGCATATTCCGGTGGGATCGATAGCCTGCATTATGCTGGAGCCAGGCACGCGCGTTTCTCATGCCGCAGTGCGACTGGCGGCAACCACGGGCACCTTACTGGTATGGGTTGGTGAAGCAGGTGTACGACTGTACGCCTGCGGACAGCCGGGAGGCGCGCGTTCAGACAGACTGTTGTATCAGGCAAAGCTGGCGCTGGATGAAGAACTCCGGCTGAAAGTGGTGCGTAAAATGTTCGAATTGCGTTTTGGTGAGCCTGCTCCCAGCCGTCGCTCCGTTGAACAACTCCGCGGCATCGAAGGCGCGCGGGTACGCCAGAGCTATGCTCTGCTGGCAGAGCGCTACGGTGTGAAGTGGCATGGTCGACGTTACGATCCTAAAGACTGGAAAAAGGGCGACACGGTTAATCAGTGTATTAGTGCTGCCACATCCTGCCTTTATGGTATTACCGAAGCGGCGGTATTAGCCGCAGGTTATGCACCTGCTATTGGTTTTGTGCATTCAGGTAAGCCGCTCTCTTTTGTGTATGACATTGCTGATATCGTCAAATTTGATGGTGTTGTTCCGGTTGCTTTCGAGATTGCTGCCCGTGCGCCAGTCAGTCCAGATAAAGAGGTTCGTCTGGCCTGTCGGGATATATTCCGCAGCCAGAAAACGCTGGTGCGGATCATCCCATTGATTGAGGAAGTACTGGCTGCCGGGGAAATTGAAATCCCTAAACCTTTTGCAGATGCCCAACCTCCGGCGATCCCTGAGCCTGTTTCATTGGGCGATGCAGGGCACAGGGGGTAGCGCATGAGTATGCTTGTTGTTGTCACCGAAAATGTTCCTGCTCGTTTGCGCGGTCGTCTGGCTGTCTGGTTATTAGAAGTTCGCGCAGGTGTTTACGTTGGCGATACCTCACGTAAGGTGCGAGAAATGATCTGGCATCAGGTCACGACCCTGGCAGACGAAGGTAATGTTGTTATGGCTTGGGCTGTGAATAATGAGTCTGGTTTTGATTTTCAAACATGGGGTGAAAACAGGCGCATGGCGGTGGAACTGGATGGATTAAGGTTAGTGTCATTCCATCCTTCGTAAAATCAATGGGTTATAGTTCTTTAATAATGTGGAAAATTTGGTGGAATTTTTCTACGGCTATAATCCCTTTTAGATCAGTGATATAGTTTTAGAGTGTTCCCCGCGCCAGCGGGGATAAACCCTGAGTGCGGCGATACCGCGAATGAAAGCGTTCGTGTTCCCCGCGCCAGCGGGGATAAACCGCGGCCAGCCGCTTTACGGGCATAGCGCTCAGCGTGTTCCCCGCGCCAGCGGGGATAAACCGTCCTCAACTTCAACAACGCGGGAGCCGTAATTGTGTTCCCCGCGCCAGCGGGGATAAACCGGTGGTCACGCCTTCTGCGGCTTCAATGGTGACGGTGTTCCCCGCGCCAGCGGGGATAAACCGACCTCACTTTATTTCTTAAACGCCTCCGTAAAGTGTTCCCCGCGCCAGCGGGGATAAACCGATACTGTACTCACTGAGCGAAATTTGACCGCCGTGTTCCCCGCGCCAGCGGGGATAAACCGCCGCAGTAGCCTCAGCCGGAATCAGAGAATCAGTGTTCCCCGCGCCAGCGGGGATAAACCGACACTGTACTCACCGCGCAAAAATTGACCGCCGTGTTCCCCGCGCCAGCGGGGATAAACCGCGGGACTATGAGAATGTCCCCCTGAACGAAAAGTGTTCCCCGCGCCAGCGGGGATAAACCGAAAACCACAAATCGGCAGCACAATTAATCAAAGTGTTCCCCGCGCCAGCGGGGATAAACCGCTTCGTGAGTGCAGCGGATAGCCCATTCACGGGTGTTCCCCGCGCCAGCGGGGATAAACCGATTTAACTGAAAACCAGGAGCAATCAGCATGAGTGTTCCCCGCGCCAGCGGGGATAAACCGAGACGGGTATTTGTGGGTTGTTCAGGGAAAAAGTGTTCCCCGCGCCAGCGGGGATAAACCGGTGGAGAGCTGACACCTGAGATGATTGCCGACGTGTTCCCCGCGCCAGCGGGGATAAACCGTATGCCGCAGGTCATATTTAACGAGGAATGGAGTGTTCCCCGCGCCAGCGGGGATAAACCGACAGGCCAAGATACTGACGCTGCGGAATATTCGTGTTCCCCGCGCCAGCGGGGATAAACCGCGGCGCGGGCTGACTGGGCACCGGTACTGCTTGTGTTCCCCGCGCCAGCGGGGGATAAACCGTCCGTTTAATCTCTACTCATAACGGTATTGAAGTGTTCCCCGCGCCAGCGGGGATAAACCGAGCTGGTGACGCAATCGCAACTGACACTCTCCGTGTTCCCCGCGCCAGCGGGGATAAACCGATTTTTTCCAAAATTCAGAGATTAAACATTTTGTGTTCCCCGCGCCAGCGGGGATAAACCGCACCGGGATTGAGCAGGCCACAGGCCGCCCGGGTGTTCCCCGCGCCAGCGGGGATAAACCGCGCTGCCGTTACGAACTGGCCGGTACTCTCACGTGTTCCCCGCGCCAGCGGGGATAAACCGCTCAATCCCATAATCCCATAAATACATACTCAGTGTTCCCCGCGCCAGCGGGGATAAACCGCAAAAACGAGCTACGACCCCGCCTCAATTATTGTGTTCCCCGCGCCAGCGGGGATAAACCGCCATTCCCAGTGACAGTGATTCAGTGGTGATAGTGTTCCCCGCGCCAGCGGGGATAAACCGGGCGGTAGAAAACCTCGACAGAATGAGGCGGTGTGTTCCCCGCGCCAGCGGGGATAAACCGAACGCAAACACACCCCTGATGCCGCTGAATTTGTGTTCCCCGCGCCAGCGGGGATAAACCGAGTTGATGCGGCAAATCGTTGCGGCCGAAATGGTGTTCCCCGCGCCAGCGGGGATAAACCGATCACCTCGACTGTTCAAAACTCGATAGTAAAGTGTTCCCCGCGCCAGCGGGGATAAACCGCTGGAAGTCCCGCGTGATGTGATGGATGTTTTGTGTTCCCCGCGACAGCGGGGATAAACCGCCGGAGGTTCTGATGGTGTCCGAAACCATGTCGTTTTCCCCGCGCCAGCGGAGATAAACCGGAACATCCTGAAGTACACATCAAAAACGAACCGTGTTCCCCGCGCCAGCGGGGATAATCCACTTTGAAAGCAGAAATATTATGTGGCTGGATGGGTTACGAGGATTTTCCCGCCTTTGCCAGTTCTTTTACCAGCGGGAGCATAATGCGTACCACGTCGCGGCTACGGTGCTCTATCCTGCCCGGTAAGGCTTTATCGATATGCTGCTGGTTATCCAGTCGCACATCGTGCCAGCTGTTGCCTGCCGGGAACGAGGCGCTTTTGGCGCGCTGTTGATAGCCATCTTTCTTGCCCAGACTCCAGTTGGTTGCTTCAACGGAGAGCACGGCAATGCCCGCATCGTCGAAGACCTCTGCATCGTTACAACATCCAGTACCTTTCGGATAGTTTTTGTTCAGCCCCGGATTGGTGCTGGCTACGATACCGCGGCTGTGCGCGATGGCCAGCGCCCGGTCACGCGTCAATTTTCGCACCGCTTCCGGGGTTTTCTTACCGCTATTGAAATAGAGCTTATCGCCGACGATCAGGTTATCGAGGTTGATAACCAGCAGCGTATTTTTCTTCTCGGCGGCGCTCATTCGCTTCAGGATGTTCTCCGCGCCCAGTTTGCCTTCTTCCTCGCCGCTGGTGGCGATAAATCGAATGCCGTACTGCGTCGGCACGTCTTTGAGTTTTTCCGCCAGTTCCAGCATCACGCCAAGTCCTGCGGCGTTGTCATCAATACCTTGCAGGGTCAATCCACCCAGATTGGCATCGGAATCGGCGTCGCTCTGTGCGGCGTAGGTGTCGAGGTGCGCCATGATAATAATCTGCTGTGGCGCTTTACCCTCATGTGCGGCAATAACGGTACTTCCCGTGACGTTATGCCAGTTTTTACGGTTATTTTTGGCGGTATAAACATAACGGCTATTAAATGTTCGAATATCACTGCTGTAGCCCATCTGCTGAAATTGCTGACGAATATAATCAGCAGACAACATTTCTGCCGGAGAGCCCGTTACTCGGCCTGGGAAAAACGTTGCGATATATCGAGCCTGGGTATTTGCGATATCTCCAGGTTTGGAAGATGTTGCCTGTGCGGGAAGGATAAAGCACGCGCCGAGCGCCAGGATTGCAAGAAGGGGGCGCGTTGCGGAAAACATAATGAGTCCTTAAATACCAAGCAGAAATTTTTAGCCGCTAGTATGAAACCGTGATCGAGGTAAAACAATTTCATTTGCTCCTAAATGCCCGAAATTCGGTAGCTTAAGCACTTTTTGATATTTGCTTTTCCGGATCGTTATTCCTTTGAGGAACTACTCATTCCAATTCGTAATTTCATTCGCCCTCTTGCCCTCCCTATAGTCAGGTTATCTGAGCATCGTTAGCAAAATAACGGCATTACATAGGAACGGTTATGGATCAAAAACGACTTACCCACCTGCGGCAACTGGAAGCGGAAAGCATCCATATTATTCGTGAGGTGGCCGCCGAGTTTTCGAATCCGGTGATGATGTATTCCATCGGCAAAGATTCCAGCGTAATGCTGCATCTGGCGCGTAAAGCGTTTTATCCTGGCACGTTGCCGTTCCCTCTGCTGCACGTTGATACCGGCTGGAAATTCAGCGAGATGTACGAGTTTCGTGACCGCACGGCGAAAGCCTACGGTTGTGAACTGCTGGTGCATAAAAACCCGGAAGGGGTGGCGATGGGCATCAACCCGTTTGTTCACGGTAGCGCCAAGCATACCGATATTATGAAAACCGAAGGGTTGAAGCAGGCGTTGAACAAATACGGTTTCGACGCCGCGTTCGGTGGCGCTCGTCGTGACGAAGAGAAATCGCGTGCCAAGGAGCGCATTTATTCTTTCCGCGATCGTTTTCATCGCTGGGACCCTAAAAATCAGCGTCCGGAACTGTGGCATAACTACAACGGACAGATTAACAAAGGCGAAAGCATTCGCGTATTCCCGCTCTCCAACTGGACTGAACAGGATATCTGGCAGTACATCTGGCTGGAAAATATCGACATCGTGCCGCTGTACCTGGCGGCGGAGCGTCCGGTGCTGGAACGCGACGGCATGCTGATGATGATTGATGACGACAGAATCGATCTGCAACCGGGGGAAGTGATTAAAAAACGCATGGTGCGTTTCCGTACGCTCGGCTGCTGGCCGTTAACAGGCGCGGTGGAGTCGAATGCGCAGACGCTGCCGGAAATCATCGAAGAGATGCTGGTCTCAACCACCAGTGAACGTCAGGGCCGCGTGATTGACCGCGACCAGGCGGGCTCCATGGAGCTGAAGAAACGTCAGGGGTATTTCTAAGGAGCCGCCATGAACACGACACTTGCACAACAAATTGCTAATGAAGGCGGCGTTGAAGCCTGGATGGTCGCCCAGCAACACAAAAGCCTGCTGCGTTTTTTAACCTGCGGTAGCGTGGATGACGGGAAAAGCACCCTGATTGGTCGCCTGCTGCACGACACGCGTCAGATTTATGAAGACCAGCTTTCATCGCTGCACAACGACAGTAAACGTCACGGTACTCAGGGCGAAAAGCTCGATCTGGCGTTATTGGTTGACGGCTTGCAAGCCGAGCGCGAGCAGGGCATCACCATCGACGTGGCTTACCGTTATTTCTCTACCGAGAAGCGTAAATTTATTATTGCGGATACTCCCGGCCATGAGCAGTACACCCGCAACATGGCGACCGGTGCGTCGACCTGCGACCTGGCGATCCTGCTGATCGATGCGCGTAAAGGCGTGCTGGATCAGACCCGTCGTCACAGCTTTATCTCCACGCTACTTGGGATCAAACACCTGGTGGTGGCGATCAACAAAATGGATCTGGTGAACTTTAGCGAAGAGACATTTAACCGCATTCGCGAAGACTATCTTACTTTTGCTGAACAGTTGCCGGGCAACCTGGATATCCGGTTTGTGCCGCTCTCTGCACTGGAAGGCGACAACGTGGCTTCACAAAGCGCCAGCATGTCGTGGTACAGCGGTCCGACGCTACTGGAAGTACTGGAAACCGTTGAGATCCAGCGCATAGTTGATACTCAGCCGATGCGCTTCCCGGTGCAGTATGTGAACCGACCTAATCTGGATTTTCGTGGTTATGCCGGGACGCTGGCCTCCGGTAGTGTGAAGGTAGGGCAACGCGTCAAAGTGCTGCCATCCGGCGTTGAGTCGAGCGTGGCGCGGATCGTAACCTTTGATGGCGATTTACAGCAAGCACATGCGGGTGAAGCGATCACCCTGGTATTGAAAGATGAGATCGATATCAGCCGTGGCGACCTGCTACTTGATGCCGGTGAAGCGTTACCTGCGGTACAAAGCGCTGCCGTTGATGTGGTGTGGATGGCGGAACAACCGTTGTCGCCTGGGCAGAGCTACGACATCAAAGTCGCCGGTAAGAAGACCCGCGCACGCGTTGATAACGTGCAGTACCAGATTGATATTAATAACCTGACCCAACGTGATGTTGAAGCGTTGCCGCTAAACGGCATCGGTCTGGTTAATCTGACTTTTGATGAGCCGCTGGTGCTGGATACCTATCAGCAGAATCCGGTTACGGGCGGGCTGATTATCATTGACCGCCTGACCAACGTTACCGTTGGCGCGGGGCTGGTACGTGAGCCAATCGTCCAGGATCACGCCGCGGCTTCTCAGTTCAGCGCGTTTGAGCTGGAGCTTAATGCGTTAGTGCGTCGCCATTTCCCGCACTGGGGCGCGCGCGATCTGCTGGGAGGAAAATAATGGCGCTGCATGACGAAAACGTCGTCTGGCATGCCCATCCTGTTACACCGCAACAGCGGGAACAACGCCACGGTCATCGTGGTGTTGTGCTGTGGTTTACCGGGCTGTCTGGTTCCGGTAAATCCACGGTCGCAGGGGCGCTGGAAGAGGCGTTGCACAAGCTGGGAGTGAGTACCTATTTGTTGGATGGCGATAACGTGCGCCACGGCCTGTGCAGCGATCTTGGGTTTAGCGATGCCGATCGTAAGGAGAATATTCGTCGGGTTGGCGAGGTGGCTAACCTGATGGTGGACGCGGGCCTTGTGGTGTTGACCGCCTTTATCTCTCCGCATCGCGCCGAACGCAAAATGGTCCGTGAACGCGTTGGTGAAGGGCGTTTTATTGAGGTTTTTGTGGATACGCCGCTGGCAACGTGCGAATTACGCGATCCAAAAGGGCTGTATAAAAAAGCGCGGGCGGGTGAGTTGCGCAATTTCACCGGAATTGATTCGGTATACGAAGCGCCTGAATCGCCAGAGATTCATCTTGATGGTGAACAATTGGTAACAAATTTGGTACCCCAATTATTAGACCTGCTGAGGCAGGAAGATATTATCAGATCCTGAGACACCCGAGCTTGTATGCCCGGTCAGTCACGGTCACAGGATTAGATATGCGTAACAGCCATAACATTACTATTACAGAGTCAGATACCTTCGCCGCCGACGATGAAACCACCTGGTCACTACCGGGTGCTGTGGTCGGCTTTATCGCGTGGCTGTTGGCGCTGGGGATTCCGTTTCTGATTTATGGCCCTAACACACTCTTTTTCTTCATTTATACCTGGCCCTTTTTCCTCGCATTGCTGCCCGTGGCGATTGTCGCGGGTATTGCGCTGCACTCCCTATTGAAGGGGCTGTTGCTGCTGAGCATTACCTGCACCCTACTGGTGGTTGGGGCGATGTTTGGCGCGCTATTTCTGTGGTTGTTGGGTTAGGCAAACGCCTTTTTTTAACAATCGCTGATGTAGTTCACTCTCTGGTCATAATTCAAACCGTAACCAACAATGAGATTATGTTCTCCTTACACGGGGTATACGTAACAACGGGCAAATGTGGTACATTTGCCCGCGTTGTCGCGGCATTCCCGACCGTTGATGTAAAGTTGTCTGCGGAAGTTATGGGATGTTAATGCCGTTTTTCAGGGGGCAGGATGGGTAAACTAACGCTGCTGTTGCTGGCTTTATTGGTCTGGCTGCAGTATTCGCTGTGGTTCGGTAAGAACGGCATACATGACTATAGTCGCGTCAACGATGATGTTGCTGCGCAGCAAGCTACGAACGCGAAACTTAAAGCACGTAACGATCAGCTCTTTGCCGAAATTGACGATCTCAATGGCGGACAAGAGGCTATTGAGGAGCGCGCGCGCAACGAACTCAGCATGACTAAGCCGGGCGAAACCTTTTATCGTCTGGTGCCTGACGCGTCTAAACGCGCTCAGACTGCAGGGCAAAACAATCGATAAACCGTCCAGGGATTTAACATGGCAGCCACTTTATTGGACGTTTGCGCCGTGGTGCCGGCTGCCGGGTTTGGCCGCCGAATGCAAACAGAGTGTCCTAAGCAGTACCTCTCTATTGGCAATAAAACCATTCTTGAACACTCGGTTGATGCGCTGCTGGCTCATCCCCGGGTGACGCGAGTCGTTATCGCTATCAGCCCAGGCGACAGCCGCTTTGCCCAACTTCCACTCGCCGCGCATCCGCAAATTACCGTAGTGGATGGCGGCAACGAGCGTGCCGATTCTGTCCTTGCCGGTTTGCAAGCCGCAGGTGAGGCCAGTTGGGTACTGGTGCATGACGCCGCGCGTCCGTGTCTGCACCAGGATGATTTAGCCCGTTTGCTGGCAATCAGTGAGACCAGCCGCACCGGCGGGATCCTGGCGGCACCAGTACGCGACACGATGAAGCGCGCGGAGCCGGGCCGAACAGACATTGCCCATACGGTCGATCGCACCGATTTATGGCACGCGTTGACGCCGCAGTTTTTCCCTCGCGAGCTGTTGCACGACTGCCTGACCCGTGCGCTCCTCGAAGGCGCAACCATTACGGATGAGGCCTCGGCGCTGGAATATTGCGGCTTACATCCTCAGCTCGTTGAAGGACGGGCTGATAATATTAAAGTAACGCGTCCAGAGGATTTGGCGTTGGCCGAATTTTATCTGACCCGGACTACCCACCAGGAGAAGACATAATGCGAATTGGACACGGTTTCGACGTACACGCTTTTGGCGGAGAAGGCCCAATTATCATTGGTGGTGTGCGCATCCCGTATGAAAAAGGATTGCTGGCGCATTCTGATGGCGATGTGGCGTTACACGCGCTAACCGATGCTCTGCTGGGCGCGGCTGCGCTGGGGGATATCGGTAAACTCTTCCCTGACACCGACCCGACCTTTAAAGGTGCCGATAGTCGTGAATTATTGCGAGAAGCCTGGCGGCGTATTCAGGCCAAAGGCTATACGCTTGGTAATGTGGATGTGACAATTATTGCTCAGGCACCGAAGATGCTGCCGCACATTCCGCAAATGCGCGTGTTTATTGCCGAAGATCTCGGCTGCCATATGGATGATGTTAACGTGAAAGCGACCACCACGGAAAAACTCGGTTTTACCGGGCGTGGGGAAGGGATTGCCTGTGAAGCAGTGGCGTTACTCATTAAGGCACCGAAATGACTGTGTTTGACGATCTGACGTATCTCCATGGCAAACCACTGGGCCATGGCGTCCTGAAAGCGAATCCGGAAGACTTTGTTGTCGTCGAAGATTTAGGCTTCGAACCGGATGGCGAAGGCGAGCATGTTTTGGTGCGCATCCTGAAAAACGGTTGTAACACCCGTTTTGTGGCTGACGCGCTGGCGAAATTCCTGAAAATTCACGCCCGTGAAGTGAGCTTTGCTGGGCAGAAAGATAAGCATGCGGTCACGGAACAGTGGCTGTGCGCGCGTGTACCGGGCAATGCAATGCCTGATCTAAGCAAATTTGAGCTCGAAGGCTGTAAAGTTCTGGAGTACGCGCGCCACAAGCGTAAGCTGCGTTTAGGGGCGCTGAAAGGCAACGAATTTACGCTGGTGTTGCGTGAAGTGAGCGAGCGAAATGACGTTGAAGCGCGTTTGCAGGCGATTAGCGAACGCGGCGTACCGAACTATTTTGGCGCTCAGCGTTTTGGTATTGGCGGTAGCAACCTGCAAGGGGCGCTGCGCTGGGCACAAAGCGATGCGCCGGTGCGCGATCGCAATAAACGCAGTTTTTGGTTGTCGGCGGCCCGTAGCGCGTTGTTTAATCAGATAGTCAGTGAACGCTTGAAAAAAACAGACTTTAATCAAGTTGTTGACGGCGATGCGCTACAATTATCCGGACGCGGAAGCTGGTTTGTCGCCACACAGGAAGAACACACTGAATTACAGCGTCGCGTCGATGAGAAAGAATTGATGATCACAGCGGCATTACCGGGCAGCGGTGAGTGGGGAACTCAGCGCGACGCACTGGCGTTTGAAAAAGCCGCTGTTGCTGATGAAACCGCGCTGCAGTCTCTGTTATTGCGCGAGAAAGTCGACGCGTCGCGTCGCGCTATGTTGCTGTATCCACAACAATTGAGCTGGAACTGGTGGGATGACGTAACCGTCGAGTTACGCTTCTGGCTACCGGCAGGTAGCTTCGCCACCAGTGTTGTAAGGGAACTTATTAACACAATGGGTGATTATGCGTATATTGCTGAGTAACGATGATGGGGTCCACGCACCCGGTATACAAACGCTGGCGAAAGCGCTGCGTGAGTTTGCTGACGTACAGGTGGTTGCCCCGGATCGTAACCGCAGTGGCGCGTCTAACTCGCTGACGCTGGAATCTTCACTTCGCACCTTTACCTATGATAACGGCGATATTTCCGTACAAATGGGTACGCCCACCGACTGCGTCTATCTGGGCGTGAACGCATTAATGCGTCCGCGTCCGGACATTGTCGTTTCTGGTATTAATGCGGGTCCTAATCTGGGTGATGATGTTATCTATTCCGGTACCGTTGCGGCGGCAATGGAAGGTCGTCATCTGGGGTTCCCGGCGCTGGCTGTCTCACTTGATGGCCATAAACACTACGATACTGCTGCCGCAGTAACCTGTCGTATCTTACGGGCGCTGGGTCGTGAACCGCTGCGCACCGGTCGCATTTTGAATATCAACGTGCCGGATTTACCGCTGGATCAGATTAAAGGTATTCGCGTCACGCGCTGCGGCAGTCGCCATCCGGCGGATCAGGTTATTCCACAGCAGGACCCACGCGGTAATACGCTGTACTGGATCGGGCCACCGGGCGAAAAGTGCGACGCCGGGCCGGATACGGATTTTGCCGCCGTCGATGAAGGCTATGTTTCTATCACGCCGCTGCATGTCGATTTAACCGCATACGGCGCGCATGAGGTGGTTTCTGACTGGTTAGACAGCGTGGGAGTCGACACGCAATGGTAAGCAGACGCGTACACACTCTTCTTGAACAATTACGTGCGCAGGGCATCAGAGATGAGCTTGTCCTCGATGCGCTCGCCGCCGTGCCGCGTGAAAAATTCATTGATGAGGCGTTTGAACATAAGGCCTGGGACAATATTGCCCTGCCGATTGGTCAGGGGCAGACGATTTCGCAGCCTTATATGGTTGCGCGAATGACCGAACTGCTTGAGCTAACGCCGCAGTCTCGGGTGCTGGAAATTGGTACTGGCTCTGGCTACCAGACGGCGATTCTGGCGCACCTGGTGCATCATGTGTGCTCCGTTGAGCGCATTAAAGGTTTGCAATGGCAGGCGCGTCGCCGCCTGAAGCAGCTTGATTTACATAATGTTTCGACCCGTCATGGTGATGGATGGCAAGGCTGGCAGGCGCGAGCTCCGTTTGACGCTATCATTGTAACGGCAGCGCCGCCCGAGATCCCAACCGCATTGATGATGCAACTGGATGAGGGCGGCATTCTCGTCTTACCCGTGGGCGATGAGCACCAGTTTCTGAAGCGGGTGCGTCGTCGGGGAGGCGAATTTATTATCGATACCGTGGAGGCCGTACGTTTCGTTCCCTTAGTGAAAGGGGAGCTTGCGTAGATAGCGCTGCTGAATACCTGGAGTTTTCCTGGTTATTCTCGAAAGAGTAAGCGTATTGTGACGGGGCCTTGCACGGTGATTACGTCACTGGTTTTAACCAATTTTCCTGGGGGATAAATGAGCGCGGGAAGCCACAAATTTACCGTTCGCCGCATTGCGGCATTGTCACTGGTTTCACTATGGTTGGCTGGTTGTTCAAACACCTCGAATCCACCAGCGCCGGTCAGCTCGGTTAACGGTAGTGCATCAACGAACACCAGTTCTGGCATGCTGATTACGCCTCCACCCAAAATGGGCTCGACGTCGACAGTACAGCAGACGCCACAGATCCAGTCGGTGCAGCAACCAACTACACAGCCAACGCAAATCCAGCCTGTTGCTCAACAGCCTGTGCAGATGGAAAACGGTCGTATTGTATACAATCGTAAGTATGGGAATATTCCGAAAGGTAGCTACACGGGCGGCAGTACCTATACTGTTAAGAAAGGCGATACCCTTTTCTATATTGCCTGGATCACCGGGAACGATTTCCGTGACCTCGCACAACGCAATAACGTTCCGGCCCCGTATGGCCTGAATGTCGGTCAAACTCTGCAAGTGGGCAACGCGTCTGGTGCACCGATTACCGGTGGCAATGCCATCACCCAGGCGGATGCAGCACAGCAAGGAGTTGTGACCAACCCTGCACAAAATTCCACCGTTGCTGTTGCTTCGAAACCAACAATTACGTATTCTGAGGATTCAGGTGAACAAAGTGCTAACAAAATGTTGCCGAACAACAAGCCTGCTGGGACTGTGGTCACAGCGCCTGTAACGGCTCCAGCAGTTAGCACAACCGAATCAACTGCAAGCTCAACGTCGACAAGCTCGCCAATCTCTACATGGCGCTGGCCGACTGACGGCAAAGTGATCGAAAACTTTGCGGCTACCGAAGGTGGCAATAAAGGGATCGACATTGCAGGCAGCAAAGGACAGGCTATTGTCGCGACCGCAGATGGACGCGTCGTCTATGCCGGTAATGCGCTGCGTGGTTACGGTAATCTTATTATCATCAAACATAACGATGATTACCTGAGCGCCTACGCCCATAACGATACAATGCTGGTCCGGGAACAACAAGAAATCAAGGCGGGGCAGAAAATAGCTACCATGGGTAGCACCGGAACCAGTTCAACACGCTTGCATTTTGAAATTCGTTACAAGGGGAAATCCGTAAACCCGCTGCGCTATTTACCGCAGCGATAATTAGGCGGAACCAGGCTTTCACGTGCTAGTTCCGTTAGGGATCACGGGTAGGAGCCACCTTTATGAGTCAGAATACGCTGAAAGTTCATGATTTAAATGAAGATGCGGAATTTGATGAGAACGGAGTAGAGGCTTTTGATGAAAAAGCCTTGAGTGAAGAGGAACCCAGTGATAACGACCTGGCTGAAGAAGAGCTGTTATCGCAGGGGGCCACACAGCGTGTGTTGGACGCGACTCAGCTTTACCTTGGTGAGATTGGTTATTCACCACTGTTAACAGCCGAAGAAGAAGTTTATTTTGCGCGTCGCGCACTGCGTGGAGATGTCGCATCTCGCCGTCGCATGATTGAAAGTAACCTGCGTCTGGTGGTGAAAATTGCTCGTCGTTATGGCAATCGTGGTCTGGCATTGCTGGACCTGATTGAAGAGGGCAATTTAGGGCTTATCCGTGCCGTCGAGAAGTTTGACCCGGAACGTGGGTTCCGCTTCTCAACATACGCAACCTGGTGGATCCGCCAGACGATCGAACGGGCGATTATGAACCAAACCCGTACGATCCGACTGCCGATTCACATTGTAAAAGAGCTGAACGTCTATCTGCGTACCGCGCGTGAGTTGTCGCATAAACTGGACCACGAACCGAGTGCAGAAGAGATTGCTGAACAACTGGATAAACCGGTTGATGACGTCAGCCGTATGCTCCGACTCAACGAGCGCATTACCTCGGTAGACACCCCGCTGGGTGGCGATTCCGAAAAAGCGTTGCTGGATATTCTGGCCGATGAAAAGGAAAACGGTCCGGAAGACACCACGCAAGACGATGATATGAAACAGAGCATCGTCAAATGGCTGTTCGAACTGAACGCCAAACAGCGTGAAGTGCTGGCACGTCGTTTTGGTCTGCTGGGGTACGAAGCTGCGACACTGGAAGATGTGGGCCGTGAAATTGGTCTCACTCGTGAACGTGTTCGCCAGATTCAAGTTGAAGGTCTGCGTCGTCTGCGTGAAATTCTGCAGACTCAGGGACTGAATATCGAAGCGCTTTTCCGCGAGTAAGCACAAGTTCTATCAAGAAAGGCCAGTCTCATTGGGACTGGCCTTTTTCTTTAGGGCTACTGCTATCGGGCTCTTTTTGCTACACCAGACTTTTCAACCGGTAGATCCACTCCAGCGCCTGGCGAGGCGTTAGTGAATCCGGGTCGAGATTTTCCAGCGCATCAACGGCGGGTGACGTTTCTTCCGGTACTGACAGCAGCGACATCTGCGTACCGTCGACCTGGGTTGCGGCAACATTTGGCGCAATGCTTTCCAGTTCGCGCAGTTTTTGCCGCGCGCGTTTGATCACCTCTTTCGGTACGCCAGCCAGGGCAGCGACTGCCAGACCATAGCTCTTGCTCGCCGCGCCATCCTGCACGCTGTGCATGAAGGCGATGGTATCGCCGTGCTCTAACGCATCCAGATGCACATTAGCGACACCCTCCATTTTCTCCGGTAACTGCGTCAGTTCGAAGTAATGGGTCGCAAATAAAGTTAATGCTTTGATTTTATTTGCCAGATTTTCTGCGCATGCCCATGCCAGCGACAGGCCGTCGTAGGTGGAGGTGCCGCGTCCAATCTCATCCATCAGCACCAGACTGTTCTCGGTCGCGTTATGCAGAATGTTGGCGGTTTCGGTCATTTCTACCATGAAGGTGGAACGACCTGATGCCAGATCATCCGCCGCGCCCACGCGGGTAAAGATACGATCGATAGGCCCGATCTCGACTTTCTGTGCCGGAACGTAGCTACCGATATAGGCCAGTAGCGCAATCAACGCAGTCTGGCGCATATAGGTACTTTTACCCCCCATGTTTGGGCCGGTGATGATCAGCATCCGTCGCTGAGGCGAGAGGTTAAGCGGGTTGGCGATAAACGGCTCGGTCAGCACCTGTTCAACCACCGGATGACGTCCCTCGGTAATACGAATGCCGGGTTTATCGGTGAAGATCGGACAGGTGTAATTCAGGGTATAAGCACGCTCCGCGAGGTTGACCAGCACGTCCAACTCCGCCAGCGCGCTGGCGCTCTGTTGCAAATCAGCCAGGTGTGGCAGCAGCATGTCGAACAGTTCGTCATACAGCTGTTTTTCCAGCGCCAGCGCTTTGCCTTTTGAGGTCAGAACTTTGTCTTCGTACTCTTTCAGTTCCGGAATAATGTAGCGTTCGGCGTTTTTCAATGTCTGGCGGCGTACGTAGTTAATTGGCGCCAGATGACTTTGCCCACGGCTGATCTGAATGTAGTAGCCGTGCACGGCGTTAAATCCTACTTTCAGCGTGTCCAGACCGGTGCGTTCGCGTTCGCGGATTTCCAGTCTGTCGAGGTAGTCCGTGGCGCCATCAGCCAGCGCTCGCCATTCATCAAGCTCTTCATTGTAGCCTGGGGCAATGACGCCGCCGTCACGTACGAGCACTGGCGGAGCTTCCACGACGGCACGTTCCAACAGTTCACGCAGCTCAGTAAACTCACCCATTTTCTCGCGCAGCATCTGCACGGGGGCACTGTCTACGTTTTCCAGCTGCGCGCGCAGTTCGGGTAATTGCTGGAAGGCATGACGCATACGGGCCAGATCGCGCGGGCGCGCAGTACGCAGGGCCAGACGCGCCAGAATACGTTCCAGATCGCCTACCTGACGCAGCACGGGTTGTAATTCGCTGGTGGTATCCTGCAGCGCGCCGATGGTCTGTTGGCGCTCGGTGAGGATTTTGGTGTCGCGGACCGGCATATGCAGCCAGCGCTTGAGCATACGGCTACCCATCGGTGTCACGGTGCAGTCGAGTACTGAAGCCAGCGTGTTTTCCACCCCGCCCGCCAGGTTCTGGGTGATTTCCAGATTGCGGCGTGTGGCGGCGTCCATGATGATGCTGTCCTGCTGACGCTCCATGGTGATGGAACGAATATGCGGCAGCGAGGTGCGTTGGGTATCTTTTACGTATTGCAGCAGACAGCCGGCAGCGCATAATCCGCGTGGGGCGTTTTCCACGCCAAAGCCAATCAGATCTCGCGTGCCGAACTGCAGATTTAACTGCTGACGGGCGGTATCAATTTCAAATTCCCACAGCGGACGACGACGCAGGCCGCGACGTCCCTCTATCAGCGAGGTTTCGGCAAAATCCTCGGCATACAGCAATTCAGCGGGGTTGGTGCGCTGCAATTCCGCGGCCATGGTTTCGCGGTCAGCGGGTTCACTGACACGAAAACGCCCGGAGCTGATATCCAGCGTAGCGTAGCCGTACCCTTTACTGTCTTGCCAGATGGCGGCCAGCAGGTTGTCCTGGCGTTCCTGCAACAACGCTTCATCACTGATGGTGCCTGGTGTGACAATACGTACCACTTTGCGCTCAACCGGGCCTTTGCTGGTCGCCGGATCGCCAATCTGTTCACAAATAGCAACGGACTCACCCTGATTGACCAGCTTGGCGAGGTAGTTTTCTACCGCATGATGAGGAATGCCTGCCATCGGGATTGGCTCGCCCGCAGATGCGCCGCGTTTGGTCAGGGAGATATCAAGCAGTTGAGACGCGCGTTTCGCATCGTCATAAAACAGTTCGTAAAAGTCGCCCATGCGGTAAAACAGCAGTATTTCCGGGTGCTGAGCCTTCAGCTTGAGATACTGCTGCATCATGGGGGTGTGGGAGTCTAAGTTTTCTATTGTACTCATTGGTTTATGATGTCCATTTTCTTAATTTTTAATGAGTTAGTGATTTTTTGGTTATCATTAAGTTTCACGTTGTCTCATCGAATATCATGAAATCCTACATTTAAAGGTGGGGTAACGTGTGCCTTGCCAACCTATACTTGGGTAAAATATGGGCATATACAGAGTAACCTACCTTGATGTTCATGACTGCATAAGGTGCATGATAACGGAGTCTTTATGGCAGGAAAACAAGAGGGAAAGCTACTTTCGTTTAAAGCGGTAGAAATGATGAAGCCTGGCGACAAAGATAAGTCCATAAATGACTCTGAGGTGTCTGTTAAATCCGTAGTGATTCAACCTGTACGACAACCGGGGCGATACCTCAGTCCGGAGGCCATTAGACAGGCCTCGTCGTGAGGATCGAATCTGCTTACAGATGTGGGGTCGATCCATTATTCTGGAATACACCGGTATCAGGACGATGTTTCATGCAATTTATCTGCTGGAGTTCCTCAATGGTATATTCGCGGTACAAGAAATACTGGATTTGGGTACCGTATCTGAGGTTCATTTTCTGAGCCAAGGCTGATACCCGCTGATACACTGCTTTCGTTGAGCAGTGCAGAAGTTGGGATGTGGCAGTAATATTTATTTGTCGGCGTAACGCACAGGCTACGGAAATCTCGGTATGGGTAAGGTTACGTAGCTCCCGCAAAGAATCAATTATGGTGAGTATATGATAGACAGTATATCTTCGGCCTTCATTAATATACCGGATAAACTCCGTTACAGAGGCGGTTCTGGAGATACCCTCAAGTGATGAAAGCACCTTTGATAACATTCCACGGCCTTTTACAAAAATGATAGAATAGCCGTCGGTCAGTTCATTGCAAACACGATGTTTAATATCATGCAAGCTGAAGAAAGATTCAATATCAATAATACATAAGTTCTCTTCGCGCAGGCTATCTATTGGCATCAGCCCTCCCGCAGACCGGGTAAAAAAAATATCATCAGAGAATATGACAAACGACATTGGGAAAAACCTTAACTCTTTGTTTTTAAGGAAAATGAGTCCGGTGCTTTCCTCAAAGGGATACACTGGACAATAAATGATTTACTGATTTTTTGAGATGAAACTAAGAAATTACAAAAACATCCTCATTCAGACGCTATTTTTTGTCTGACACCATTAGCGTTATCTCTTTTTTATTTAGCATGGAAATAATCCCCTGATCCTTCAGGCTATCCAGGGTACGCGACAAGGTGGATATCGAAATGCCCAGAACCTGGGCCAGTTCTTTCTTACTGATCGGTAACTCAAGGTTGAGATGCTCAAAGCCATACTCTTTATAAGTGCGAGACAACAGTTGCAGGAAATATTGAACCTTCTGCAAGGTATCACTTTTGGTCAATACTGAAATAAATTGCTGTTTTTCCTGCGCCGAACGTGACAGGATCCTGACAATAAAATCTGTAAATCCTGGCATCAGCTGGCTCATTTCGTAGAAATGATCGCTTCTCAGTACGCAAACTTCTATTTCCGTTGCGGCTTGAATATCCTGCTGACTGTACCCGATGTGCAGCTCCTCCACGCCCATCACCTGTCCTGGCAAAACGATCCCCATCAGCTGCCCGCGCGTATCGTAAACCTTAGCGGCCCCGCTACGTAGGGCATATAGCGCGTCTATTTTCTCTCCCCGACGATAAATATATTCACCTCTGGCAATCTTCTTTTTTGTCTCCAGATTGCGGATAAACAATGGATCTTTCTGCCTGAACAGATAGGCAGAGCACAGTTCTGCAAAACCGCACTCTTCACAATTGACACAATTATTTCTTTTCATAGTGAATGTATAACACTATCCCTGTTATTGAATCACACAGTTCATTAAGGGTGATAAGGTATTTGCAATCGTAATATAGTTATTGTCTTTTTTGTCTAAGGAAATAACGTACTCCCCTTCCATCCCAAATATTTTTGTTGTCAGCAGGGTAATGTCTTCCGGCACATTATCGTGAGCCATGATATCTTTTGTCGTCGTATTCATACGATACTGGTTGCCGCTGACGTTATGGTAGGTAAATGTTATATAACGCGACAATCGATATTGACGCCCCTGATAGTCAATGTTGCCGGAAAGATTAAATACGCCCGTTTCGTTCTTGTTAAATTCAAACGTGATATTTCCTTTGAATAAGAGAGCGTGATCCGAAGCGTCAACATAGGTGATATTCGCAAAGCAGCGTTTGTCAAAATAAACACCCGATCGCAGGCTTAGTTGCCATGTTAACAGACAAATCAACGCGACCACTGCCAGCACTAAGGTTGTCATCAGCTTCATTTTAATTTCCAGTTAAAAGCATAATAGTTCTCACAATAGACAATTTTTGCTGTTGCCTTATCTGTTGGACAATAAGAGTAGAAAAACCGACCATGACTACCGTAAAGAACACTGGGTTGAAAATAAACCATAATCTGCGCGGGTTTCCGGGCGCACTTTAGCTCAAGTTCAGGCTGTAGCTGACGGATAATATTCATGACCTGAGGGTCAACTTCCTCCGATAAATCTTCATAGGCAGTAAATTTGCAGTTCCCGATTTCACCAATACTGTATTCGGCTGCAAAACGCGGTGAACCCTGTTTCTGGCTGAGTATCCAAAGGTTGGCCAGCAGCAAAAACGCGATAGCCGCGATCAGCCAGAGGTTTTTTTTATCCTTCGTTGCCGCCTTACGCAGGGATACCGGAAGAGGTGTGGTACTCACCATTTCTTCATCATTCTGCAGTTCAACGGCGATTTCCGGTGAGAAGTAAAAGCCCACCTTGGGTACGGCTATAATAATTTCCTCAATGAATATTAAGGATGTTAATGTTTTTCTGAGGATACTAATGTACTGGCTCAGCGATGAACTGGAACCCGGATGGCCCGCTTCCTCCCAGACTTTATCCAGAAGATAATCACGTTCAAGTACCCGGCCTGGCGATGCAATCAGTAACGAAAGAATACGGTTAGCGGTATTTGTTAGCCTTTTACTTTGCTCGTTTCCGGGTTCCTTGACCACAAGTTCCCCGCTCTCGCTATCGTAAATGACTCTATTGGCTATCAAATATTTCATTCGCGTTTTCTTTCGGTAAATTTATACAATATGCATTCTGCGCGGCTGCGATTTCGGGTTATGCCTGGCTTAGTACATCGCAACCAAAGGTCTGAGCACTGCAATATTATGGCTTAGCAGATCGACAATGTCCCGATCCAGACGAAAATTTGACGCCTCTTCCTCCAGAATAATCAATGCTTTTTCGCTGGACATCCCCTGACGATAGGGGCGGTTCTCGGTCATCGCGGTGAAAACATCAGCCACAGCAATAATACGCGAAGGGATATCCAGCGCAGCCGCACCCAGACGAAAAGGATAGCCGCTGCCGTCGAGGCGTTCATGATGTCTTGCCGCCCAGTGTACGATTTCACCCAGCTCTTCAATGGGATGTAGCATCTCCAGCGTCTTATAGCTGTGGCGCTTCATTTGCGCGTACTCGTCCGGCTCCAGCTTTCCCTGCTTCTCGAGGATTTCCAGTGGAATACCCAGCTTGCCAATATCGTGCAGGTACCCCGCGATGCGGATTTTATCCTGGGTGTAGCGATCGCAGCCGTACAGCTCTGCAAGCTTCGCCGCCACGTGAGCCACGCTGGTGCTGTGAGTCTGCGTAAAGCTGCTGTATTTATCGACGATATTCGAAATCAGCAGGCAGACCTCCAGAAAATCATGGTGATCCAGCACCACATCATTGAGCGGGCTGATAACACGCAGCACCTGTTGTAATGAGGGCGAACTCAGGCGAAACCAGAAACCATCCTCATGGCTGGCGTCCTGTAGCGCCTCGACCAGGCACGATGGCCATAGTGGGCTACTGGCCAGAAAACCGGAAACAATATTATGCCGTTGGGCCACATAGTCACCTTCAATCCCGCGCAGCCACAGCTCAAACTCATCGGCCAGATGCACCAGATGCCAGGTATTTAGCATTGTATTCTGCGTGTAACCCAAGGCATCCGCGTGGCGCGTTTCAAGAATTGCGGTCACTGGCTGTAAAAAACGTACGCCGGACATCATTGAGGCGCCAAGTCGTCCATGCTCTTCAATAAAGGCTTTACCATGGGCGCCACTGAAGGGATGCACTTTGCTCAGCGCCCCGATATTGTGCAACATACCCGCAAGCCAGGCGTTATTGATGGCTGCACTGTCAAAACCGGCTCGATTCCCGAGATACCAGCAAATGAGACCCGTGCGTTGCAAATGATGCACCAGTTCAGGAGAAAGCGGGTGCATAATGCTGTGCAGAAGATCAAGCACGGTTTGAACAGATATTTTCATAAAATCCTTTAAGAGAATTAAATTAAAAACTTACTGTAGCCCGTCTGGGCCACAGTAAAATAGGGGGGTTAATCGTAGCCAAACATTATCTGCGCAGTCGCCACCACGCTACCGGTTGATAATGCTGATGCGTTATAAACTTTGTAATAAGCATGAAGATAAATGTATTGCGTATTGCTTATATCATCATCTTTAGCGATATCTAATATTTGTGAGGCATGTTCCATATTATTGCTACTGGATATTTGCACCTCATCATAGTCACCCATAAACATCCGGCTACGAATGGCAATACCTACCCCTCCCGCCGTGGTTTCATCGTTGACCATTATCTGGTAGCTGGTATCAGAACTGACTAAATCATTGCTGGATAACCAGGCCTTAACATTGCGGGTAGACGTTTTAATTCCGGCCAGGTTGCCGCACTTCAGCGGGATCGTGAAATCGGCACCATCTGCCTTTCCATTTTTTTTCAGGACGCTAAACGGAGCGGGGGGTAATTTCACGCTCATGTCCCGCGTCATATTGCAGGTTGTTTCTTTTGGCTCAAACTGAATCGTCAGCTTCTCATAAGCAATAAAATAATCGGTATTCCAGCTTTTGCGTGCGGTTTCAGACATCATATTGGACCAGGCGCGATAAGCATATGTTTTGCTGGAAAGGAACGGTGAGCTGGAGCCGCTTCCGGTACCGCTCATCACCGCAGGTATGACCGACAGTGCGCCGCTGGTTGTGGTTTTGGTATAGCTTTCCATGCCCACAGGCGGAGCCGACATTAATTCTGCTCGTAGCGTATATTGTGTCTGATATGACAGAGAGTGAATGCCCACGATACCGCTGACAGTCACTTTGGTATCGCCACTAATGGTGGACGTTAATTTTATCCAGTAGCTACTTTCACCATCCGCACTGTTGAAATTCAAATAAACAGGAGAACCGTTGAAACCGGTAAAATAATATAAGTGGTCTTGCGCCAGACCACCGATCCCAATATTCCCGTAAGTACAGGTCATACTACCCGACCAACTGGTGGTATAGGAATATTCAACGACGTTTGAATTCACGAAAGCCGATGAAAGATTTAGCGACTTATCCGATTCTGCGACGCTGGTAAAAAGTATGCCGGAATTACGGCAGGTATCGCCTGTTACACCGCGAGACTGAGCCTGCGACTGTGCTTGTGCAGATAATATTGGGAGTGCAGTCAGTATTATGGCCGTAACCATAAGATAAAATAATTTTTTCATGATTGATTCTGTTAGCTGAGTAAACTGAGTTAGCGACAAATATTTTCAGCATGCTCTGCAGGCTGGGAAATAGTGCAGAATTTTTTAGTCTTGCCTTTGCTGATATTCACTTTCAGGCTGGCGGGAAGTGTCTCTGACTTAATAAAAATCTGACTCCCCTGTGCGACATAGCCGACTTCTTCATTCCCGGCACCGCTGACAACCGCGCCAAACGGCAACTGACCCCCTTCAGCGGTTTGCACATCAAAAGTGAAGAGTCTGCGCGTGTCAGTTTTGTACTTCAGCCAGCTGATACTGCCTTCGTACGGCGCCACATTGAGTAAATTACCTTCAAGGTCGACGTCGCTTTTTTGGGTCCCATCCTGCTCCAGATGGAAATTATTCTGTCGGTACGGTGTCGCGCTGGTGATGAGGGCGATACCTTTGCTGTTGGTGTGTGCGGAGGTATCGCCGTTAACGACCGCGTTCACCACTCCAGGCGCTTCAATAATGACAAAATTACGTCCGTTATGAGGAGACGCCAGCAGCCCACCCTTCCATGCCAGCAGATTGCCGCTGGCACCCAGGCTTAGCTGGCGATATTCACGGGCCAGCGTCGCGCCGCTGTTCATGCTGGTATAGTCATTTTTCCAACTGGTGTAGAGATCGGCTGCCCGCGAATCGTTGTCACTGTCGTGGCTCAGCATCAGGCTGTAGTCAACATCATGCATATTCCCGCTCATGCTGACATCAGAAGAGGAATATTTGCCGTTCTGCACGCTGGCATGAGAAGACAGGCTGCCGCCGCTGCCGAATATCGACATCGGTATCGTGACAGAAAAATAGAGGTTGTTTTCCGTCTTACCGCGTGAACGCAACGCGCTCACCAGGTCGCCTTCATAATTGGTTTCATAGTCGTAATAGGACTGCGTAACCTCCGAGCGGCGCAGCGAAACCGAGTAGTTGACGCCGTGACTAGCATTGCTCCAGGTCAGGTTGTACTGACGGCTACTTTTCTGACCGCGCCAGTAATCGCGCCAGTAGGCTGAAAGCGACAGTCTTCCAAATTGTTCCCCCAGCGGCTGATTAATATTGGCGCTAAAGGCTTGTTTGCTGTTGATCGTTGAGGTGCCCGTTCCGCCATAATCCTTAATATTGGATTTGGTCAGGATATAATCGCTAAAAGAAGCGTAATCCTGAGTACGGTAATAATACGAAGCCAGCGAAATATTGGTACGGGTCGGGAAGTATTTACTCCAGGACAGCGCGTATTTTTCTCCATGGCGACGGCTATCGCCAGGCAGACGATACTGCGACTCCTCCACGGAAGCCGAGAGTGACCCAGCGTAGGGGATGGAAACCGCTCCTCCCAGAAGCAGAGACTGATAATTCTGGCTCCAGATCCCGCCCGCTGACGCGGTGAGGTAGTTATTCACCCCACGTGAATAGCTCACCTGGGTAAAATGGCTGCTTTCGTCGACGTTGCGCATGTCCACCGCCCCGACGTTAATCTGATAGTCGCTGCTGCCGGGGCGCTGCATATCCGGGATCGAGGAGAATGGCACAATGAAGCGCTCAATGTTGCCGCCGGTGTTTTTTACCTCGACGGATAAATCGCTGCGTGAGCCGGTAGGCATCAGATCGCGGATGGCAAAGGGACCTGGCGGGACATTGATCTGGTGGATGATATGACCATCCTGGGAGATACTGACCACCGCAGAACTGGTTGCAACACCTTCGATCACTGGCATATAAACGTTTTCGCTGTCCGGTAACATCTGACGACTTTTATTCAGTGTCACCCCACGAAAACGGACCGTGTCAAAATAATCAGACGTCGTATAGCTTCGACCAATGCGCAGTACCGAATCGATTGCCGCAATTGGTTTTTCAACAAAACGCGTGGTATTTATCCAGCTACCTTTGTTCATTGCGCTGTAGCGCATCCACGATGAGCTATCGAGAAAATGCCAGCCATACATGTTTAGTCCGCTGTTCAGCGATAAATACAGATTATCGCTGTCACTATAGCCATTCTGCAGGCCGTGAAAATTGTAATAGTTGAAATTGTAATTGGTATACAGGCCATTAATTCCCTGATCCCATTTTTGCGGTGACACCCAGTTACGGCTATATTCTTTTACGAAAGCCTGAGGTACTTCTAAATCCAAACGCAGTGTGCCGGGTATCAGGGCGCTTTTCCCTCCGTGTAGCAGGGTATTAACGTCGAGCTTTTCAGCGGTGCTTTTATTTACAATATCATCCAGCCCCTGAATATCCAGTAGAGATGCGTCGTCTTTATTAATAAGCAGAGTACCTTTATCGTCATTAGCGACGGAAATATTAAATTTCCCGCGCCAGACGTTATTCACATAAACATCCAAATCATAAGCCCCCGGCGTCATAACCAGCCGAGAATTACTCCAGTCCATATCTGCTGAATTACCTACCAGCAGGCTGCTATTAAAATCCTCCGCCAACGCGCCGTATGAAAATATCGCGAGGCTGACAGAGTGAACTAGCAAACTTATACGAAACAGAGAACTGTTTTTCATCAGAATTGAACCTGGAGTCATTTATCTGGGATATCAGTGAATAGTGCTGAATCTCTTTGCGCCATAATCATCAAGCCAGGTAAGGCGATATTGCCCACCGGACTGAATTTTGCTGGATACCAGCGCGCAGCCAAACGGCGGTATAAACGCAGTCTCAGCCAGTAAATTATCTTTTCGGCTTTGCTTTAGCTCGCCCCCCTGCCAGGTCACGACCTGAGGGATGGTCATGTAATATGGCGAATTATTCTTCAGGCAAGTGTGACCGCCAGAAGTCGAAACGGTAATTTTCTCCGCCACGCTGCTGTCGAGGTCGCTCAGTTGATCCGGACGATAGAACAGTTTTATACGATTGCGAATGGCCACTTGTAGGTAGCTATCGCCACTCCCTTCAGGGACGGGAGGGACATCCAGAACGTTAAGCCAGAACACACTTTCGCGGTCTTTTGGCAGCGAATGGGTGTTCATCGCCGAGATTTTCAGAGCCTGTCCGGCGTGCCCGCTCATTTTTACGACCGGAGGCAGCAGAGAAAACGGCACTTTGACTTTCTCCGGCGCGGCGGAAGCATCGCCCTCGTCAATCCAGGACTGCACCAGATGGGTTTGTTCGCTGTCGTTTACCAGTTGCACCGACACAAATTTGGCGCTGGCCGGATAAATAACACGCGTTTCGTTGATCACAACGCTTGCGCTGGCATTCATGGAAATGAACGTAGCCGCAAGAAAAAATATCAGAGTTTTCATAATGTCGTAGAGGAGAGCCGGGGAGACCCCGGCTGAATGAGTTAGTCGTAGCTGAAGGAATAAGTTGCGTCAGTAACTACTTTACCGGTTGTTACGGCCGCGCCACCGTAGTTGTAGTAGTTGGCATACATGGTCAGTGTGACGCCATCTTCGGTGGCAGCGTCAGCGGAACTCAGACCAGTATCGAAAGCGGTATCAAACGGTACGGCAGTGTTACCGTCTTTGGTTAGCGCAATACCCACACCCTCGGCGCCATTGTCGCTGTAGTTTTTCAGGTATTTAGCGTCATCCGACAGGTTGCTGCTGCTGAAAGTGATTTTAAGCGTTTTAGCTTCGTCCGATGCCGCAGAGCAGTTTTTCAGATTCATGGTGAAGTCTTTGGCGTTGGTTTTAACAACACCGGCGGTGGTGCCCATATCACCCACAGCGATAGGGGAAAGGTTTACCGTGAAGTCTGAACCGTTATTGGTCACCACGTTACAGGTGGTATCGGACACTGAACCGTTAAAGGTAATGGTGCCACCCGCTACGCCGGTTGATTCAGTTGCAAATGCAGAGCCGGAAACCATCAATGCCACTACGATGAATGTTTTGTTAAACATTTGTCTATATCCCATTTTCATAATCAAATTTACTTTTGTCAGTAGCGTGAAACTTTTTCCCTGCTCCCTGGTTCGCGCTACATCATCCCTGGCATCTGAACAGATGTTGATGATTCATTTCACCTTCTCTGGAGTGGCGCATTCGGTTGCAGAACAACATTTCGCGTCACGCTGTAAGGTTGGAATATAAGACCATTGTTTGAATATTCGGTAAATGTAAATATCGATTAAATTGTTTTTTTAAGATTAAAACGCTATTTTTAATGTTGTTTATAAATTTATATCATGAGCGAGGGGGTGAAGAGGCTAGCGTTAAGAAAGTAATTACTGGTTAGATGATGGACAAAAGCTGCAAATGACGTTTTTGCAGAACAGCGGAATAGGCGAATGAATAAATTAATTAACTAATTGTTATCAAAAACTTAATAAAATAAACGAGTTAGATACAATTACTGTGTCGGCCCTGGGCTAAAGTGGACTCCCGGGCAGGGCAATCAATCGGGTTATGAACATGCTCAATACCTGTCTGACCGGATGATTGTGCCGCATTGCAGAATATCAGCTTGGCACACCGTCAAATTTCACCGCTAACTCTGCGCCTGAAAAGTCGCCCGAGCTATAAAATCATCGTTGCATCAATATACAACTGTCGGTGACATTTGTTACTGGCGGTCAGAGAGGGAAGGGATTATTGGAAAACCAGAAAGTTATAACGCTGGACGAGCAGGGTAACAATGTTCGCATAATCAGCGAGTTATGGTAGTGTAGGTTAGAATAGGGTTTTTATATTATGAGAGAAAATAATCTTTATTAATCAGCATTAACACACCAAGACATCATTGCCGTGTGGTTCATGAAGTCCGTATCAAGTGACTCTTTCAAATCGTTTTTGCTTTTTTTTAATCTTCGCTTATTGATTATTCATTTTCCGGCAACGCATAATTCTGGCAGTACAGATAGGGGATCCCCTCTTTGGTAATCAAATACGTCTCTCTATTCAGCGCAAAAAAATCGACGTTGGATACGCTGGTGTTGCTCAGGAAGAAGTCGGGGAGGAGTTCCTGAATGAGACTGGCGGGTGCTGTTTCGCGATTGGAGATTTGGATTTTCTGCGAAATCCAAACCGGGCTTGAGCCGTAGCTGGATTGTGTAAAAAGTACCATGCGTTGCACGGTCTGCTCATTATTTTCGGCATCTTTGATAATGCCATCAATATTCACAATACCTTTGCTGCCGCCGGTTTTGATATCAATGATCCCTCGGAATGAGCTTGTATTGCGTACAATCTCGATGGCAGACCGACAGGTCAGATTATGTAACTGACCATTGTTTTTACTGTACCGGTAGACGGCGGTAACAATTAGCGCAGCAAAACAAAGCAGCAGGATAATACCAGTCTGGATGCGGGGCGTTCGGGAATAAAAATTCATTAGCTATCATACCGTGGGTAATAAACTGACTGACAGGCGTTTTCCTGCCTGTTTTTCATCGGTGAGCGACATACAAGCACGGATAATTTTTTGGATTCAGGGTAGGTGGTGATATAGATAAATTTATGGCTCTGACACAACCCAGGATTTTTGTTGATAAATGCCGTATGTCGGGAGAAATTACTGGCATCATTATTAAAATAATACTGACAGTCAGTGGGGGCGTTGTCTGCGGTGATATAGCCGGAGAAATAGTTATCACTGGTTTGCCACGGATACATTATAAGCACACAAATTATCAGGGTAATAGCAAGTATTACCATTTCAGCAGTGGTTATCAAAGGTTGGCGCGCTGTGTCATCTGACAGTTCTTCTATGGCGGCATCCGGCACTAAGGGTTCTGCTGTAAAAGATACGCTCTCCTCCGGAGTTTCAATCACCTGAATATTGAACTCTTCCTGGATGATCAGCCCTTTGCGGGGGATCGTGGTGATAAGCGGTTGCTCCAGTTCCAGCTGCAGCAAACTTTTGCGCAAAGAGAGAATGCTTTGATAAAAGGCGTTGAAGCTCACCTGGCGGTGATTTTTACCCCAGCCGAATTCCAGTAGTTCGTTTTGGGAAACCACTTGCCCGCGATGTTGAATAAGTAATAAAAGACATAATGACGCCGAGTGTTTGAGTTTTATCCGCTGATTGGGTTGATCTATCCGCGCCAGAGATTGTGTAGCTGGCGTAAATATTATTATTTTTTCAATCAGATAACTGACATTGCCAGTCTCAGACATGATGTTTCTACTCTTGCTGGTGCGCCAGGCGGTTGGCGAGTCATGATACCACTTAGCCCATAAAGACCACCAGTATGGACCCGACCCTGCAGCGAGAACCGCGAAGTGTTTCAATTTAGTATCATAATATAACAACAATGATAACTTTTTAATGAAAATAAACTATATATAAATCAATGTATTGTATCTTTTTGGCTACGTTGCAAAGAACAGAAAGATGAAATAACGACGACAAAGATGATTGTCATTAATTCTTTATGGACAGCGTCATATACTGCCTGGCGCCACCACGCGAAAACAGCATGAGTCTGAACGCGTCAACGGCACCAGGGAATGCCGGTGGTAGATGTAGATGGGAATAAATGTCAGCTTGTTGGTGAGCTGACATTTATTTTTCGTGTTGAGTAAAAATCCACCCTCGTTTTGACAAAGCCATAATTTGCGGTAGAGAGTCCCATGTTCCAGAAAGATATTGAAAATGCTGTAGTGCTTGTTGGTGATGAAATGAAAAAGTCAGATAATGCCTGGCTGTCCTTACGCAAAAAACGCCAGCGTATTGATCTGAAGAGTGATGGAAATATCTTGTTTCTGGAGAAAGGGGCCGTCTCTGTTCATCGTGTGGAAAATGATTTAGTGATGGTAAGTATATCTGCACCGGCCATCCTCGGCTTGCCACAAATGCGTACGGAAGTTGCCGGACACTATTTACGTTGTGATACCGATTGTGAAATGTGGGCCATGAGTGCACTCAATGCCGAACTTTTGTTCACTGCGAAGAATCTTTGGAAACATGCATTTGATATTTTAACGCTACATCTGCAACGCTATTTTCAACGAGAAAAATTGCAATCGCATCGTACTATCCGTGAATTGATTATTGAACACCTGAAATATATTTGGTCGATGGAGCCTGAGATGCGTGAAAACACATCTGTGTATACATTCATTCTCGCTCGAAATCATATCTCACGCAGTGCTATCCACAAAGTATTGCAGGAGTTAGTGAGTGACGGAAAAATAATTATGAAGCGAGGGAAACTCTCTTTTTTTGTATGTTAAAGTTAACATTAAAAGCATCTGACGTGTTTTTTTTGCACTCAGCTGGAATGATAATGAAAAAACTGGGTTTGTGATTTTTGTTGATTATCAGTATGTTGGTTTTTGTCTTTTTCTTCACCGCTGATGCCAGCTACGCGGAATGTCCATTTTTATCTATAAATTAGTATTTATTTATTAATTTGATATGAATATGATGTTCCCTCCAATAATAACAAAAGTCATATCGCCAATGACCAACGGCAGGCCGGAAAACCTTGAGGCACAGCATAGCCGACTGTTTGGCAAACCTACTACCGATACAACGGATGTTCGCGCTGCACTGCAAAACGCGTTGGATCACAATACCTTTGTCCTGCTGGCCCAGCCTATCGTCAGTACTCGTGGTGATGAATCCTATCATGAGATATTGATCCGCATGCTCAATGAGCACGGGGAATTTCTTTCCCCTGACCATTTTCTGTCGGTTGCACGCGACACAGGGTTAGCACCCGATATCGATCTTTGGGTTATTGAGAACACCCTGAAGTACATGCGCTACCATCCGCTGAGTTGTTTTTCCATTAACCTGGCGCCAGTGACGCTATGTCGTTCAGGTATCGTTGCAAAGATAACTGCGTTGTTGCAGGAATATGTGGTGATACCGCAACGGATTATTTTTGAGATAACCGAGGCTGATACCCTGTCAGATAAAGAACACACGGCAGATACACTACGCTTACTACGTCAATTGGGATGTCGGATCGCGATTGATGACTTCGGTGCCGGGTTTGCAAGCTATGAACGCCTGATGAACATTGAAGCAGATATTTTGAAGATTGATGGGTCTTTCGTTCGTGGGATTATAAAATGTGAGGTTAGTCGCTATATCATCGAATCTTTCTGCCGGGTTGCGGCAATGAAAGGTATGCAGGTTGTCGCCGAGTTTGTTGAAAGTGCCGAAATCCAGATGCACCTGGAACACATGAATGTCGGGTGGTTACAGGGATACCACATTGGCAAGCCAAAACCGTTGTTCACGTTAGAGTAATCTATAATCCGTTTATTTAAACGTATCATCACGATGCTGTAATCTGCCGATAATATAACCTCCTGGCGGAGGCTATATTAATATCAAGAACATTAGCTGACCCATAATTTACGGATCCTGCAGCTGAAGCTGATTCTCTAAACGCCGATCGCGCAGGGTTGCATAAATAAAGGTAATCACAAACAGCAGAGAAAATAGTACGACGATGGTGGGAGCCGGCGCGCTGTCGATGAAAAATGACAGGTACACGCCCATAAATGAGGTAATGACCGACATCGCCACCGCCAGCCATAAGGCGTGGGAAAATTTCCGCGTCATTAAAATCGCGATGGCGCCAGGTGCAATCAGTAATGAAATTGACAAAATAATCCCTACCGATTTTAGCGTGGCGACAATCGTCAGGGCGATCATGCACAACAGGCCGTAATGCAGCAGTGCGGTGTTAAGCCCACTGGCCTTTGCCTGATGTGGGTCGAACGCATGCAGCAGCAAATCTTTCCATTTAAGTCCGATGATAAGCGCGATCCCCAGAGTAATAACCGCGGTTTGCATGATATCGCTTAACGATACGCCCAGCATGTCGCCGAACAGAATATGATCGAGATGGACTTCTGACTGGATAGAGACGTACAGCACCAGACCCGCACCAAACATCCCGGAGAAAACAATACCCATGATGGTGTCGCGCTTAATGCGGCTGTTATCGTCGAGGTATCCGGTTGCCACCGCGCAGAACAGACCGGCGATAAACGCGCCAATTGCCAGCGGGATGCCCGCAATCCACGCCAGGACAATCCCTGGGAAAACCGCATGACTCATGGCATCGCCCATCAGCGCCCAGCCTTTGAGTACTAAAAATACCGACAGCAGCGCGCAGGGCACAGCGACGATGGTAGAGATGACCAGCGCATTAACCATAAAGCTAAACTGAAAAGGTTCCAGCAGCGTTGTTAAGATCATACTTGCTCCTTGTTCACCAGACGGGCGCGGCGGCGATTTGCCAGCAGACCGTGTTTTGGTGCGAAGACAAATGCCAGCAGGAACAGCAGCGTTTGCAGAACGACGATAATTCCGCCGGTTGCACCGTCCAGCCAGTAGCTTAGCCAGGCGCCGAAAAAGCTGGTCAGGCTGCCGAGCGCCACGGCGATGGTGAGCAGGCGAGGAAAACGATCGGTCAGCAGCCAGGCCGTCGCACCGGGCGTAACCACCAGGCAAATCACCAGAAAGGCACCGACGGTTTGCAGTGCGGCGATCGTGGAAACGGAGAGCAGCGTAAAAAACAATAGCTTCAGCCGACCCGGATTCAGACCGATAGACCGCGCGTGGTTTTCATCAAAAAAGACCACCATCAGATCTTTCCACTTCAAAAACAGAATGGTCAGCGAAACCACGCCGATGATCGCCAGTTGCAGGATATCTTCCGGCGCAATCGCCAGGATGTTACCCAGAATAATGGTCTGGATGTTTACCGACATCGGATTAAGCGACACCATAAACAGCCCGATACCGAAAAAGGACGAAAAAATCAGCCCGATAATGGCATCTTCCTTCAGGCGTGAACGCTGATTGAGAAACAGCATGCTGCCCGCCGCCAGTCCACCGGAAAGAAATGCGCCCAGCGCAAAGGGAAGCCCTAACATATAGGCTCCGGCCACGCCTGGAACGATCGAGTGCGACAGCGCATCGCCAATCAGCGACCAGCCTTTGAGCATCAGATAGCAGGAGAGAAATGCGCACAGGCCGCCGACCATCGCCGAAACCCACATGGCGTTGAGCATGTACTGGTAGCCAAACGGCTCCGTCAGCCAGTTCATGATTGCTCCCCCTCGCTTGCCGCGCGTCGCGAAATAAACGGACGTTCATCATCGGTAATCACGTGTTGTTCACCGCCGCTCAGCGCGACGTGACGCAGAACGCCGCTGAATGCCAGCTCGAGATTCTCGTGGGTAAAGGTGGTTTCGGTTGGCCCACTTGCCAGCACCGTGCCCTTAATCATCACCGTGTAATCGCAAAATTCGGTGACGGATCCCAGATTATGGGTAGAGACCAGCATGGTCCGGCCTTCATCACGCAGTTCACGCAGCAGATCGATGATCCGGGCCTCGGTTTTCACATCCACGCCGGTGAAGGGTTCATCCAGTAAAATAACCTGCCCGTCCTGTGCGATGGCTCTTGCCAGAAAAACGCGTTTTTTCTGCCCGCCGGACAGTTCACCTATCTGGCGATGGCGATAGTCCAGCATATCTACCCGCGCCAGCGCCGCATCCACGCAGTCGTGGTCGATTTGTTTTGGTCGACGCAGCCACCCCATATGGCCAAAGCGGCCCATCATCACTACATCTTCCACCAGTACCGGAAACGACCAGTCCACCTCTTCTGACTGGGGGACATAGGCGATAAGATTCTGTTTGAGCGCCTTATTAACCGGTTGTTGCAGAATAGATATTTCCCCTTTCGCCAACCGGACAAAACCCATCAGCGCTTTAAAAAGCGTTGATTTTCCCGAACCGTTTACGCCGACCAGAGCGGCAATTGAGCCGCCCGGAACCTGAAAAGTGGCATCCCGCAGCGCGGTGTGGCCGTTGCGATACGTCACCGTAACCTGATTCACGGTAATCGCAGATTGACTCATTTTTGGCTCCTTAACCCGTCGTTGATGCCGCTGACGATGGTTTCTGTCGTCACGCGCAGTAAATCCAGATAGGTCGGTACCGGACCATCGGCAGCGCTGAGCGAATCGACATACAGCACGCCGCCGTAATACGCGCCAGACTCGCGGGCGACCTGACGCGCAGGTTTGTCGGACACGGTGCTTTCGCTAAATACGGTAGGGATTTGATGTTTTCTGATCGCATCGATCACTTTGCGTACCTGCTTGGGCGTGCCTTGCTGATCGGCATTGATCGGCCATAGATACAGCTCTTTCAGGCCGTTATCACGCGCGAGGTAAGAGAATGCGCCTTCGCTGGTGACCAGCCAGCGTTTATCTGCAGGGAGCTTCGCCAGTTCTGCATGCAGTGGCGCCAGAGTTTGCTGGATTTTCGCTTTATAATTCTCCGCATTTTTCTGGTAGGTTGCGGCATGGTCGGGATCGTATTTCATCAGCGCATCGCGAATGTTATCCACGTAGATAAGCGCGTTCTCCGCTGACATCCAGGCATGCGGATTCGGTTTGCCGTTGTATGGCCCTTCGCTGATACCCATTGGCTGCACGCCATTTGAGACCATGACCTCCGGTACGCCGGACAAATTTTGGTAGAAGCGGGCAAACCATAGTTCGAGGTTAAGGCCGTTGGAGAGAATAAGCTGTGCGCCTTGCGCCCGTTTAATATCTCCCGGTGTGGGTTGATATTCGTGAATTTCTGCCCCGGGTTTGGTGATGGAACTGACGTCCGCCGCGTCACCTGCCACATTGCTTGCCATATCGGCAATCACCGTAAAGGTGGTTATCACTTTGAACTTTTCTTTCGCCCAGGCAGGTGACAGCGTAAGCGCCGTTAACACGCTGGCAAGGAGAAATGACTTCAGATGGGGCAGATGCGGCATAGTATCCCTCACAACAAAGTGGTTAATTTATCATCGAATATAGCCTTTGCTATGTTATATAGCACATGGCATAAACAAATGAAAATAATTCTTATTTGCGTAGTGTGCTAAGGAATGTATCACCGCCAGGTAATAGTCCTGCGCTTAGTTAAGGTGTATTATTTATGCAACTTAATTATGGAGGCATCATGTCCGGCAAACGTATTGCACGTGAGAAAATGACGATCCAGAGAATGATCTCGCTGTATGAGAGCCAGTGTCCGCAGGCTTCAGATGAACCGGGGCATTACGATGCGTTGTTTGCCTATGCGCAAAAGCGCCTGGATAAATGCGTATTTGGTGAGGAAAAACCGGCCTGCAAACAGTGTCCGGTGCACTGTTACCAGCCCGCTAAACGCGAAGAGATGAAGCAAATTATGCGTTGGGCTGGACCCAGAATGCTCTGGCGTCATCCGATCCTGACCGTGCGTCATCTGATTGATGACAAACGTCCGGTGCCGGAGTTACCCGAGAAATACCAGCGGAAGAAGTGATTTAGCAATTCTATGCCGGATGGCGGCTGCGCCTTACCCGGCCGACAAAGACAAACGCACCAGTGGCGTAGGCCCGATAAGCGTAGCGCTATCGGGCAATAATCCGTTAAACCAGTGCGTCCTTATCAATGCCCAAGCGCTTCATGCGCGAGAGTAACGTTGTGCGTTTCAACCCCAGTCTTTGTGCCGCGCCTTTAGGACCGGCGACAACGCCATTGGTTTCTTTCAGAACGCGCATTATCAGCTGGTATTCATCTTCGCCATCCTGCGCGACTTCGGTCGCCACCGGCGGCGTAGACGGCGCCATAGCGATTACATCCGGCAAGGACAGTTGCAGCACGTTGCCCCGGGTGAGCAGAACCGCGCGTTCTACGACGTTTTCCAGCTCGCGCACGTTACCCGGCCATTCCATGTTGCTCAGCGTACGCAGGGCTTCGGCGGGAATGCTGTCGATATTGCGCCCCATCCGGCGGGCAATTTTGAAGGTGAAGGCTTTCACCAGCAGCGGAATATCTTCCGGGCGCTCGCGCAGCGGCGGCAGATGGATCGGGAAGACGTTCAGTCGATAGTAGAGATCGTTACGAAACTCGCGATCGGCGACCATCTTTTTCAGATCGCGGTTAGTGGCAGCGATCAAGCGAACGTCGGTCTGGATCAGCTTATTGCTGCCCAGACGTTCAAACTCCTGCTCCTGCAGAACGCGCAGCAGCTTGGGCTGAAGCTCCAGCGGCATGTCGCCAACTTCATCGAGAAATAACGAACTTTTGTCCGCCAGTTCAAAGCGTCCAATCCGCTGCGTGCTGGCCCCGGTAAATGCGCCACGCTCATGGCCAAACAGATCGCTTTCCAGCAATCCGGCAGGCATTGCCGCGCAGTTCATTTTCACCATCCGACGGGCGTTACGTCCGCTCAGGTTGTGAATTGCTCGTGCAATCAGCTCCTTACCCGTCCCGGTTTCACCAAGAATCAGGACAGTGCTGTCGCTTTGCGCCACCATTTCGACCTGTTTGAGTACGCTGTACATCGCTTCGCTGCGGCCAATGATTTCTCCGAACTCACTCTCCACGTTGTTGAGTTGTTCAGTCAGCGCCAGGTTTTCATCGACCAGCCGCTCCTTCAGGCGGTGGATCTCCTGGTAGGCGAGGGCGTTATCCACGGCGATCGCCACGCGTTCTGCGATTTGGCGCAGCAGTTTGAGATTGGCGGTGGTGAATACTTTCTCTTCACATTGCGCCAGCTTAAGTACGCCGAGCATATTATTGCCGGACATCAGCGGCAGCAGGCACAGAGTCTGTAGCTGGTTGCCCCAGGTTTCGAACAACATTCTTTCGTAAGGGGCCAGGGTATCGCGTTCGCTCAGGTTAATCAGCAGCATCTCTTTACTTTTGAAGACCCGTTCAGAGAGCGTGCCGGCTTCGTCCACTTCACTTTGTTCGTGTGCCGGATGATGTTCATCCAGATAGTGAGTGGAATAAATGCTGAGCTTGTTTTTGCGATCGCTGCGTAACACGATGCTGATGGCATCAATGTCGAAGTAGTGATGGATCTCTTTGGCGACTTCGCTGACCAGCTCATCAATATCCAGGCGGGAGAGCACAGCATTGGTGATGGCGACCAGGATGCGAAAGTTATCACGCTCACGGCACAGGAGATCGTAATCGACATTGTTGCTGACCCGGCTTTGAATTTGTTCAGCAACGACACCGACTATTTGGGTGAAGGTCTGCAGCCGGTTGTACTCTTTTTCACTCCACGGTTGGTCTTCGTTACGGATAAATTCGCAACCGCCAAAGATTCGCCCATCTGCTGCCAGCGGTAGCAGGCAATAGTGACCAAATTTAGAATACAGTCCGCCAGAGGCCAGCTGTGGCCAGGTTTCGCTAAACTCGTGATAGTTGCAGTGCAGCGCATCGGGGCGAGACAAAATACGGCGTACCGGGCCATGCGCCAGCACCGTTTCGTCTTCATAATCGATGGGGTTACCATTTTCACGCGTCGCAAAATAACGCGCACGCTGCGTTTGTGCCTGCCATAAGACAATAGCCGCGCAGTCGGCCAGCGCTGAACGCTTGACCAGTTGCGAAAGCGCCTCGCTGAGAGACGGCAGGTCGGGCTGCTGTAATAATGTACGAGTAATATCGAACAGGCCTTGCTGTCCGAGGTCACTCATCGGTGTATACGACATATTGCTTTTCCAGGAAAAGCACCGCAGAACGGTGCGAAAACGGTAAATGAATTATAGGTATAAGTCGTAAATTATTGCCGGACTGGTCCAGCTACACGAACCGTAGACCCGATCGGCAAAACGCCATCAGGTGATAATGCAGCGTTAAGGCCGGATGTCGACGCAAATGCGTCTTACCCGGCCTACAGCTTGCTGCCAACCGGCTGTTAGCATATACGAGGTAATGGTTCGGCGTGTGGTAAATCGAGAGTGCGTTTCACGCCGTAGAGTCCGGCAAGACGCACACCTTTGCGTTCTACCACTTCACCAATCATTGCGGCATCGCGTCCTAACGGATGTGCGCGCAGCGCGGCAAGCACCGTTTCAGCAGCCTGACGCTCAACGGCAATCACCAGCTTGCCTTCGTTAGCAAAGTTAAGCGCATCCAGACCCAGCAGTTCGCAAACGCCACGCACCGCGGGCTTCACGGGCAGGGCCGCTTCAGACAGCTCAATACCAAACCCGCATGAGGCGGCAAACTCATGCGTTACCGCATTCACGCCGCCACGGGTCGCGTCACGCAGCGCCTTCACGCCGGGAATATCACGCAGCGTCTGGATAAGCGGTGTCAATACCGCGCAGTCGCTGACCAGTTCGCCATCAAGACCCAGCTGTTCGCGCAGGTTAAGGATAGTTGCGCCGTGATCGCCAAGCGTACCGCTGACCAGCAGCACATCGCCTGGGCCGAGGGTCTGTGCGCCCCAGTGAATGTTGGCGGGGATCGCCCCCATTCCGGCCGTGTTGATGAACAGCTTGTCTGCAGCGCCGCGCTGCACGACTTTGGTATCGCCGGTCACGATGGCGATGCCCGCTTCACGCGCGGTCGCCGCCATACTGTTGACGACGGTTTTCAACGTCTCCATCGGCAAACCCTCTTCGAGGATAAAACCGCAGGAGAGATAGCGAGGGATCGCGCCGCTGACCGCCACGTCGTTAGCCGTACCGCAGATGGCCAGCTTGCCGATATTGCCACCCGGGAAGAACAACGGATCGATAACATAGCTGTCGGTTGAAAACGCCAGACGATCGCCTTCTGCAACCAGTTGCGCCAGGTCCAGACGGGCCTGATCTTCTTGTTCCGCCAGCCACGGATTAGCAAAAGCCTCCATAAACAGACTGTTGATCAACTGCTGCATAGCCTGACCGCCGCTACCGTGGGCGAGTTGTACGCTGTTCATGCTTCACACTCCTGCTGACGATACTGATACCAGGCGGCACATGCGCCTTCTGAGGAGACCATCAGAGCGCCAAACGCGGTCTCCGGGTTACAGGTTTTGCCAAATAGCGGGCACTGATGCGGTTTGCATCTGCCGGTCAATACCTCGCCGCAACGCGCGCGCGGATCGTCATACACCTGCTGCGGCGCTGGCTGGAAATGCGCTTCGGCATCAAAGCGCTGATAGTCTGGCGTCAGGTGAACGCCAGAGGATTCAATGACGCCCAGACCGCGCCATTCGCTATCGCCATTGACGCAGAACACTTCGGCGATGGCCTGTTGCGCTAACAGGTTACCGGCGTCCGGCACCACGCGGCGATACTGGTTTTCGACCTGGCTATGTGCGGCAATCTTCTGTTCAATCAACATCACCACGCCCTGCAGCAGATCGAGCGGTTCAAAACCGGCGACCACCAACGGACGATGGAAATCTGAAGCAATGAAATTATAGGCATCAGTGCCAATCACCATGCTGACATGGCCCGGCGCTAAGAAGGCGTCGATGCCGTTGTCCGGCTGTTCCAGCAGGCTGCGCAGCGTAGGGATAAGTGTGATGTGCTGGCAGAAAAAGTAAAAATTCTGCACGTCACGCTGTTTTGCCTGCTGAAGGGTGATGGCGGTGGTTGGCATTGTGGTTTCAAAACCCAGGCCAAAGAACACAACCTTACGCGTTGGGTTTTCCTGCGCCAGCTTCAGCGCATCCATCGGTGAATAGACGATGCGGATATCCGCGCCGCGCGCTTTGGCTTGTAGCAAAGAACCTTGTTTACCCGGAACGCGCATCGCATCGCCAAAGGTGCAAAAAATCACTTCCGGATGGCTGGCGATTTCCACACAGCTGTCGATTCTGCCCATCGGCAGAACGCAAACCGGGCAGCCCGGGCCATGAATAAACTCGACGTTGTCAGGCAGCAATTGGTCGAGACCGAACTTGAAGATAGCGTGGGTATGGCCACCACACACTTCCATGATGCGCAGCGGGCGTTCAGCAGTGTAGGGGAGGTGTGCGGCACGTTCACACAGGTGCTCTATCAACTGCATCACCTGTTCTGGTGCGCGGTATTCGTCAACAAAACGCATTATTTTTCCTCGCCATACAACAACGCGCCGACATCCGGCTCAACGTCAAACATGTTTTGCAGCGCGTCGAGCGTGTCGCGCGCTTCAGCTTCATTAATGATGCTCATGGCAAAGCCGACGTGGACCAGTACCCACTGGCCCAGACGGGGTTGACCGTGTTCATCGCAGCTTCCGACCAGCGTCAGGTCGACGTCGCGCTGAATACCGCAAACGTCGACTTTGGCCTGGTTGCCATCAATGGTGCGGATTTGACCCGGAACACCTATGCACATCGCTGCGTCTCCAGCCAGGAGAGCCATTGGTCCATGCCTTCGCCACTGGTGGCGGAAATCAGGATAATCTCAATTTCCGGGTTCACTTCCCGGGCGCTGGCGATGCACTTTTCTACGTCAAAATTGAGGTACGGCAGTAGGTCTACTTTGTTGAGCAGCATCAGCGACGCGGCGGCAAACATATGCGGGTATTTCAGCGGCTTGTCTTCGCCTTCGGTGACGGAAAGCACCGCCACTTTATGGCGTTCTCCGAGGTCGAAGCTGGCCGGGCAAACCAGGTTCCCGACGTTTTCAATGAACAGGATGCCGTTGTCTTCAAGCGGCAAACGTGGCGCGGCGTCAGCAATCATTTGTGCGTCAAGGTGGCAACCTTTACCGGTGTTGACCTGGATGGCGGGCGTACCTGTGGCGCGAATACGGGCGGCATCGTTAACCGTCTGCTGGTCGCCTTCAATGACGGCGCAAGGCACGCTGTCTTTGAGCTTCATCAGCGTTTCGGTCAGCAGCGTGGTTTTACCGGAGCCTGGGCTTGAGACAAGGTTTAATACCAGATGTTGACGGGCAGCAAAGCGTGCGCGGTTGCGCTCGGCCAGACGGTTGTTTTTATCCAGCACGTCAATTTCCACTTCCAGCATTCGGCGCTGACTCATGCCAGGCGCGTGGGTGCCTGCTTCACCGTTACCGTAATGCAAATCGCCTTCTTCGGTCTGGCTCGGTGTGAAACTGGAGGTCTTCACCCCGGTAATATTCAGCGCCGGACGAGCCGCTGGGGCAAATGGCGCGCTGCGAAACGCCGAGTGGGGATTATGCTCATCACCCTCTATATAAAGGTTGCCTTCAGCGCAACCACATGTCGTACACATCGCTCACTCCTGATTTATTACTTGCGATACTTCCGTTGCCGGATGATGACGCTTAGGCGTCGGCATCCGACGCTGGAGTTTCATCTATTTCAATACGTCGAATCTGTAAGCCGTCATCGGCCACAATTCTCAGCATATCGCTGTTGCATTGCGGACATCTGCGCACGCGTTGCGTCAGTAAGGTGACGTATTGCTGACAAGATTCGCACCAACATTCGGCTTCTTGTTCTTCGAGGTGGAGTTTACAACCTTCTGCAAGGGTCCCGCGGCATACCAGATCAAAACAAAAGGCGAGAGCGCTGGTTTCTACGCAAGAAAATGCGCCAATTTTGAGCCAGACCCCAGTTACTCGTTGAGCACCGTATTGCGTGGCCTGTTGTTCAATCAATTCCAGTGCCCGTTGGCAGAGGGTTATTTCGTGCATACCGCCTCCTATGAAGTTGCCGTATTAAAAGCAATAAACATGCCAGCTTGAATTTTTTCTATCGTGACAATGACGACGATGACGAAATGACATGTCGTCACCGCTCTTTGATTTTTTATCTATATGAAAATCAAGGTTTTTAATTTTGGCATGAAATGTGCTTAAAGCTGTTCATCTCTGCTAAACGGGTAACCTGACATGACTATTTGGGAAATAAGCGAAAAAGCCGATTACATCGCTGAACGGCATCGTCGCCTACAGGACCAGTGGCGTATTTACTGCAACTCGCTGGTTCAGGGGATCACCCTGTCAAAAGCGCGTTTGCATCATGCAATGAGCTGCGCACCGGACAAGGATCTCTGCTTCGTCCTTTTTGAACACTTCACTATCTACGTCACGCTGGCGGACGGCTTTAACAGCCACACCATCGAGTACTACGTTGAAACGAAAGACGGTGATGATAAGCAACTGATTGCACAGGCTGAGTTGACCATCGATGGTAAGGTTGATGAGCGTATCAGCAACCGCGATCGCGAGCAGGTGCTGGAGCACTATCTCGAAAAAATCGCCACCGTCTACGACAGCCTCTATACCGCTGTTGAGAACAATATGCCGGTGAATTTAAGCCAGCTGATTGAGGGACATAGCCCGGCTTAAGCCTTGGGTGTGCCCACTTTTGTCATGATGCACTTTCATACTGCGTCACGACGTTTAGGGAATGGGCATGTCGAAAAATGTCGAAATGACATTTTCCAGACATGTTTTCGTCAAAAATGACTATCACCTGAGGAATGCCTGGTGAATCGTTTTGTAATTGCTGACTCCACTCTTTGCATCGGCTGCCACACCTGTGAAGCCGCCTGCTCAGAGACACATCGCCAGCATGGCCTGCAGTCAATGCCGCGCCTGAAAGTGATGTTAAATGAAAAAGAATCCGCCCCGCAGCTTTGCCATCATTGCGAAGATGCGCCTTGCGCCACCGTTTGTCCGGTTAATGCGATTAATCGCGTTGATGGTGCCGTGCAACTGAATGAAAGCCTGTGTGTAAGCTGCAAACTGTGCGGGATCGCCTGTCCGTTTGGCGCGATTGAGTTTTCCGGTAGCCGTCCGCTGCATATCCCGGCAAACGCCAATACGCCAAAAGCGCCTCCGGCTCCGCCAGCGCCTGCCCGCGTGAGCACGTTGCTGGACTGGGTTCCGGGTATTCGTGCCATCGCGGTGAAATGCGATCTGTGCAGTTTTGACGAGCTTGGTCCGGCCTGCGTACGCATGTGCCCGACCAAAGCCCTGCACCTGGTGAGTAACGTGGATATTGCCCGCGCCAGCAAACGTAAGCGTGAGCTGACTTTTAATACCGACTTCGGCGATCTCACCTTGTTTCAGCAGGCTCAGAGTGGGGATGCAAAATGAGCGCAATTTCACTGATTAACAGCGGCGTAGCCTGGTTTACGGCGGCTGCGGTTCTGGCATTTCTGTTTTCATTTCACAAACCGCTGAGCGGCTGGATTGCCGGGGTTGGCGGTGCGGTTGGCAGCCTGTGTACGGCGGCTGCGGGTTTCACCGTACTGGTTAATGCACTGGCTTTAAGCGGTGTGATGCCGTTTATTGGTCACAGTGTGCAAATTACCCCGTTGAACGCTATCTGGCTGATTACGCTGGGCCTGTGCGGCCTGTTTGTCAGCCTGTACAACATTGACTGGCATCGTCATCCGCAGGTAAAAGCCAACGGGCTGCTGGTGAATCTGCTGATGGCCGCGGCGGTATGTGCGGTGGTTGCCAGCAACCTCGGAACGCTGGTGGTGATGGCGGAAATCATGGCGCTGTGTGCCGTGTTCCTCACCGGCTGCAGCAAAGAGGGCAAACTGTGGTTTGCGCTGGGCCGCGTCGGCACGCTGCTGCTGGCTATTGCCTGCTACCTGGTGTGGCAACGCTACGGCACCCTGGAGCTGCGCCTGCTTGACCTGCGCGCACAGGAGCTGCCGCTCGGGTCTGATATCTGGCTGCTGGGCGTGGCGGGTTTTGGCCTGCTGGCCGGGATTATTCCGCTGCACGGATGGGTGCCACAGGCACACGCCAACGCCAGCGCACCGGCTGCGGCTCTGTTCTCTACCGTCGTCATGAAGGTGGGGCTGCTGGGTATTCTCTCCCTGTCGCTGCTGGGCGGTAACGCGCCGCTGTGGTGGGGCATTACGCTGCTGGTGCTGGGAATGATCACCGCGTTTGTCGGCGGTCTGTATGCACTGATGGAACACAACATTCAGCGTCTGCTGGCATACCACACGCTGGAAAACATCGGCATTATTCTGCTGGGTCTGGGCGCTGGCGTAACCGGAATTTCCCTGAATCAACCTGCGCTGATTGCGCTGGGTTTGACCGGCGGTCTGTACCACCTGGTAAACCACAGCCTGTTCAAAAGCGTTCTGTTCCTGGGCGCAGGCAGCATCTGGTTCCGTACCGGTCATCGTGATATCGAAAAACTAGGCGGTATCGGTAAACGTATGCCGGTTATATCTCTGGCGATGCTGGTTGGCCTGATGGCGATGGCCGCACTGCCGCCGCTGAACGGTTTTGCCGGTGAGTGGGTTATCTACCAGTCCTTCTTTAAGCTTGGCAACAGCGGCGCGTTTGTCGGTCGTCTGTTAGGACCGTTGCTGGCGGTAGGACTGGCGATTACCGGCGCGCTGGCGGTGATGTGTATGGCGAAAGTCTATGGCGTTACGTTCCTTGGCGCACCGCGCACGAAGGAAGCTGAAAATGCCTGCTGCGCGCCAATCCTGATGGGCGTTAGCGTAGTCGCGTTGGCTATCTGCTGCGTGATTGGGGGCGTTGCTGCGCCGTGGCTGCTGCCGATGATCTCCGCTGCCGTTCCGCTGCCGCTGGAAACCGCGAACACCACCGTTTCTCAGCCAATGATCACGCTGCTGCTGATCGCATGTCCGCTGCTGCCGTTCATCATCATGGCGATTTTCAAAGGCAACCGTCTGCCATCGCGTTCACGCGGTGCGGCATGGGTGTGTGGTTACGATCACGAGCAGTCAATGGTCATTACCGCACACGGTTTTGCCATGCCGGTGAAAGAAGCCTTTGCACCGGTACTCAAACTGCGCAAATGGCTGAATCCGGTATCACTGGTTCCGGGCTGGCAGAATGCGGCTGCACCGGTGCTGTTCCGTCGCCTGGCGCTGATTGAGCTGGCGGTACTGGTGGTGATTGTGGTTTCACGAGGAGCCTGAGAATGAGTGTTTTATATCCGTTAATTCAGGCGCTGGTGCTGTTTGCCGTTGCGCCGCTGCTGTCCGGTATTACCCGCGTGGCACGTGCGCGTTTGCACAATCGCCGCGGTCCGGGCGTTTTGCAGGAATACCGCGACATTATCAAACTGCTGGGCCGTCAGAGCATTGCGCCTGCGGATTCCAGTTGGGTTTTCCGCCTGACGCCGTTTGTGATGGTGGGTGTGATGCTGACTATCGCCACCGCGTTGCCGGTAGTGACCGTTGGCTCACCGCTGCCGCAACTGGGCGATCTGATCACCTTAATTTACCTGTTCGCCATCGCCCGCTTCTTCTTCTCTATCGCGGGCCTGGATACCGGTAGCCCGTTTACCGCTATTGGCGCCAGCCGCGAAGCGATGCTCGGCGTGCTGGTTGAACCTATCCTGCTGCTGGGTCTGTGGGTTGCGGCGCAGGTTGCTGGCTCAACGCATATCAGCAATATCGCCGATACCATTTATCACTGGCCAGTTGCACGCAGCATTCCGTTGATTCTGGCGCTGTGCGCCTGTGCTTTCGCCACCTTTATCGAAATGGGCAAACTGCCGTTCGATCTGGCAGAGGCAGAGCAGGAGCTGCAGGAAGGTCCATTGACCGAATACAGCGGCAGCGGTTTTGCGGTGCTGAAATGGGGCATTAGCCTTAAGCAACTGGTCGTTCTGCAAATGTTCGTTGGCGTGTTCCTGCCGTGGGGACAGATGGAAACCTTCACCTCGGGTGGGCTGCTACTGGCGCTGGTGATTGCCGTCGTCAAACTGGTTCTCGGCGTGCTGGTCATCGCCCTGTTCGAAAACAGCATGGCGCGTCTGCGTTTTTGCGCCACTTCACGCGTGACCTGGGCCGGTTTTGGGTTTGCGTTTTTAGCGTTCGTCTCCTTGCTGGTGGCGTGATTTAAGAGAGTTTGAGCATGTCTGAAGAAAAATTAGGTCAACAATATCTCGCGGCGCTGCACCAGGCCTTCCCGGGCGTCGTGCTGGATGAAGCCTGGCAGACCAAAGATCAGTTGACGATCACCGTCAAGGTGAACTACCTGCCGGAAGTGGTGGAGTTCCTGTACTACAAACAGGGCGGCTGGTTGTCCGTGCTGTTTGGTAACGACGAACGTCAGCTGTGCGGTCATTATGCCGTTTACTACGTGCTGTCGATGGAGCAGGGAACCAAGTGCTGGATTACCGTGCGCGTTGAGGTCGATGCCAATAAGCTGGAGTTCCCGTCCGTCACGCCGCGCGTGCCTGCTGCGGTCTGGGGCGAGCGCGAAGTGCGCGATATGTACGGTTTGATCCCGGTTGGTTTGCCCGATGAGCGTCGTCTGGTACTGCCGGATGACTGGCCGGACGAACTCTACCCGCTGCGTAAAGACAGCATGGATTATCGCCAGCGCCCCGCGCCGACTACCGATGCTGAAACCTACGAGTTCATCAACGAACTGGGAGACAAGAAAAATAATGTAGTGCCGATTGGCCCACTGCACGTCACCTCTGATGAACCCGGTCACTTCCGTCTGTTTGTTGACGGCGAGAACATCATCGACGCCGACTACCGTCTGTTCTATGTCCACCGCGGCATGGAGAAGCTGGCGGAAACCCGCATGGGTTACAACGAAGTGACCTTCTTGTCCGACCGCGTGTGCGGCATTTGCGGCTTTGCGCACAGCACCGCCTATACCACCTCCGTCGAGAACGCGATGGGCATCGTCGTGCCGGAACGTGCGCAGATGATCCGCGCCATTCTGCTGGAAGTTGAACGCCTGCACTCGCACCTGCTGAACCTCGGCCTGGCCTGTCACTTTACCGGTTTTGACTCCGGCTTTATGCAGTTCTTCCGCGTGCGTGAAACCTCCATGAAGATGGCGGAGATCCTCACCGGGGCACGTAAAACTTACGGTCTGAACCTGATCGGCGGTATTCGTCGTGATCTGCTGAAAGAGGATATGATCCAGACCCGTCAACTGGCGCAGCAGATGCGTCGTGACGTGCAGGAACTGGTCGATATGCTGCTCAGCACGCCGAACATGGAACAGCGTACCGTAGGTATTGGTCGTCTGGATCCGGAAATTGCCCGTGACTTCAGTAACGTCGGCCCGATGGTACGCGCCAGCGGCCATGCGCGTGACACCCGCGCCGATCACCCGTTTGTGGGCTATGGTCTGCTGCCGATGGAAGTTCACAGTGAGCAGGGTTGCGACGTTATTTCTCGTCTGAAAGTCCGTATCAATGAAGTCTACACCGCACTGAATATGATCGACTTTGGTCTGGACAACCTGCCAGGCGGCCCGCTGGCTGTGGAAGGTTTTACCTACATTCCACACCGCTTTGCGCTGGGCTTTGCTGAAGCGCCGCGCGGGGATGACATCCACTGGAGTATGACTGGCGACAACCAGAAACTGTATCGCTGGCGCTGTCGCGCGGCGACTTACGCCAACTGGCCGACGCTGCGCTACATGCTGCGTGGCAACACCGTTTCCGATGCCCCGCTGATTATCGGTAGCCTCGATCCTTGCTACTCCTGTACCGACCGTATGACCGTGGTCGATGTGCGTAAGAAGAAGAGCAAAGTCGTGCCGTACAAAGAACTTGAGCGCTACAGCATCGAGCGTAAAAACTCGCCGCTGAAATAAGGAATCGCCATGTTTACCTTTATCAAAAAAGTCATCAAAACCGGGGCGCCGACATCGTCGTATCCGCTGGAGCCGATTGCGGTCGATAAAAACTTCCGTGGCAAACCGGAACACAATCCGCAGCAGTGCATTGGCTGTGCGGCCTGTGTGAATGCGTGCCCGTCGAATGCACTGACGGTAGAAACCGATCTGGTCACCCATGAGCTGGCGTGGCAATTCAACCTCGGCCGTTGCATCTTCTGCGCCCGCTGCGAAGAAGTCTGCCCGACGGCGGCAATCAAGCTGTCGCAGGAGTATGAACTGGCGGTGTGGAAGAAAGAGGATTTCCTGCAGCAGTCCCGCTTTGCGCTGTGTAATTGTCGCGTATGTAACCGCCCGTTTGCGGTACAAAAAGAGATCGATTACGCCATTGCGCTACTTAAGCACAACGGCGACAGCCGTGCGGAAAACCACCGTGAAAGCTTTGAGACCTGCCCGGATTGTAAGCGCCAGAAATGCCTGGTGCCGTCTGACCGTATTGAACTGACTCGCCATATGAAAGAGGCCAACTGATGAGCAATTTATTAGGCCCACGTGACGCCAACGGTATTCCGGTACCGATGACGGTGGATGAATCCATTGCCAGCATGAAAGCATCGCTGCTTAAAAGCATCAAGCGTTCAGCGTACGTTTACCGTGTGGACTGCGGCGGCTGCAACGGCTGTGAAATCGAAATCTTCGCTACGCTTTCTCCGCTGTTTGATGCCGAACGTTTTGGTATCAAAGTTGTACCATCACCGCGCCATGCGGATATCCTGCTGTTTACCGGCGCGGTAACGCGTGCCATGCGCTCTCCGGCGCTGCGCGCCTGGCAGTCTGCGCCAGATCCGAAAATTTGTATCTCTTACGGTGCCTGCGGTAACAGCGGCGGTATCTTCCACGACTTATACTGCGTATGGGGCGGCACGGATAAAATCGTACCGGTGGATGTGTATATTCCTGGCTGTCCGCCAACGCCTGCGGCTACGCTGTACGGTTTTGCAATGGCGCTGGGTCTGCTGGAACAAAAAATTCACGCGCGTGCGCCAGGTGAACTGGACGAACAGCCGGCTGAAATTCTGCATCCGGACATGGTTCAGCCGCTGCGCGTGAAGGTGGATCGTGAAGCCCGCCGTCTGGCGGGCTACCGCTATGGTCGCCAGATTGCTGATGACTATATGACACAGTTAGGGCAGGGCGAGCATCAGGTGGCGCGCTGGCTGGAAGCGGAAAATGATCCGCGTCTGACCGAGATCGTCACGCATCTTAATCATGTTGTCGAAGAGGCGCGTATCCGATGAGTGAAACGGTGGTGTTCAGTCAACTGAGCCGTAAGTTTATTGATGAGAACGATGCAACGCCCGCTGAGGCGCAGCAGGTTGTCTATTACAGCCTGGCGATTGGTCACCACCTTGGGATCATCGATTGCCTGGAAGCGGCGTTAACCTGTCCGTGGGATGAATATCTGGCGTGGATTGCCACACTTGCCGAAGGCAGTGAAGCCCGCCGGAAAATGGAAGGCGTGCCGAAGTACGGCGAGATCGTCATTGATTTCAACCATGTGCAGATGCTGGCGCGCGCGTTCGATGATGCGCGTGCCGTGCAGACCCCGCAGCAGCAGGAGTGGAGCAAGCTGATGCTTAGCATGCTGCACGATATCCACCAGGAAAGCGCCATCTATCTGATGGTGAGGAGACATCGTGACTGACGTTTTATTATGTGTGGGTAACAGCATGATGGGCGATGACGGCGCGGGGCCGCTGTTGGCCGAAATGTGTGCTGCAAATCCTCAAGGACAATGGGTTGTCATCGACGGCGGTAGCGCGCCGGAAAACGACATCGTCGCCATCCGTGAGTTGCGCCCGCAGCGTCTGTTGATTGTGGATGCTACCGACATGGGGCTAAACCCTGGTGAAATCCGCATTATCGATCCTGATGATATTGCCGAGATGTTCATGATGACCACCCACAACATGCCGCTGAACTACCTGGTCAATCAGCTGAAAGACGACGTTGGCGAGGTGATTTTCCTTGGCATCCAGCCGGATATTGTCGGTTTTTACTACCCGATGACACAGCCGATCAAAGATGCGGTAGATACCGTTTATCAGCGATTATCCGGGTGGGAAGGACACGGTGGGTTCGCTGAATTAGAGGCACCGGAAGCCTGAGCCTGAGGGCACTGAATACCGGATGGTGTGTCGCATTACCACCATCCGGATAACGTCGACACCCTCGAAACAGACTATTCACCTGCTTGTTCAATAATTAATTTCCCCTGCGTAACCGATACTTTTACCGACGTGCCCGTCGGGAACCCCGCCTGTTCCAGCCAGTCTCCGTTCATCGTGAGTGAAGCATGGCGGCTTATACGTCGTGTAAAACCGGTTTTGCGATCTTCATGCCGTACTCTGACATAGCTGACTTTAAAATGACGTAATGGCTTGTTGATAACCGCTTCGGCATTGCCATTTTTACCAGACATAAACACTCCCTTGTTACAAATAAAGAGATGGAAAACTACTGAATAAAATGCCAGTAAAAAGGCGGGAGGGCAAACCCGAAACTGGAAGGCAGATCCAGAAAATAGAATGCAAATAATGAAAAAGATGAGAAGTTGATAATAGTTGGGGGGGAATATTCTCTTCTTTTACTAATACGGGAGTTATATTATATTTCGGCGTTGTTCAGGGAGGTTATATGCTCGAATTATTTAGAATTTGAATATATGGGAAGTTAATATACAGGAGTTATTTATGCGTTCAGGTATTCGTTTGGTAAATTTAATTATTATTTCCTCTCTTCTTAGCGGGTGCGAGACGGCGGCTGACGCGTTCTTCTCTGCGGGAGACCGATTATTTCAACCGGGGGAGTCGTCAACTGCGTCAATGCCAACCTTGTCCGTCGCTGATTTTGTCGCGCCCTATACCTTAAATCCTGTTAAAGCCAATAAGGACTATCTTGGTGAATGGGTGAAGCTGCGGGGCGTGGTCATTGATATTCGTAAGATTAATGGTATTTCCAATGCTTATTCTTATCTTGTCAGCCTGAAAGACGAAAATAATAAAATGAACAACGTGATTCAGTTCCAGTTTGGCTCCCATAATAGTACGAATGTTGAGTCATTACAGATTGGCCGGAGCGCGACAATTATTGGTCAGGTCCACGCGTTGGGCGAAGCGCCTTTGCCGCTGCTGCAAAATCCTAAAGTTGTACAATAAAAATGATAACAGACAGCGGGTATATATATTCTGAATAATACGTGTTGCCGGATAGCGGCGTCATCCGTCATCCGGCAACATTGTTATTCCAGATCGGTCCCGTTGCTCGCAATCACTTTCTTATACCACCAGAACGATTTTTTGCGTTTACGCGCTAACGTGCCGTTGCCCGCGTCATCGCGGTCCACATACACAAAACCGTAGCGTTTGCTCATCTCACCGGTTGAGGCTGAAACCAAATCGATACAGCCCCAGGTGGTGTAGCCCAGCAGCGGCACGCCATCTTCAATAGCATCTGCCATGGCGCGAATGTGCTCGCGTAAATAGCTAACGCGATAGTCGTCATTGATTTCGCCGTTAGCATCGATCTCATCTTTCGCCCCCAGCCCGTTTTCCACCAGAAACAACGGCTTCTGGTAGCGGTCATACATCATATTCATGGTGATGCGCAGACCGAGTGGGTCGATGCCCCAGCCCCATTCGCTGGCGGCAATGTACGGATTACGCAGCGACTTCACCACGTTAGCGGCGCTGGTATTGCCAGTATTCATTTCAGCGGAGGCGCAGCGCGATGCGTAATAGCTAAACGAGACGAAATCGACGGTGTTTTTCAGGATATCGTCATCTTCCGCCGCTTTTTCTATCACCACGCCTTTTTCGCGAAACACACGGGCAGAGTAAGCGGGGTAAGCCCCGCGCGCCTGCACATCAATAAAGAACAGGTTTTCGCGGTCTTTTTCCAGCGCGGTCCACACATCTTCCGGTTTACAGGAATAAGGATAAAAATTACCGCCCGCCAGCATACAGCCGACCTGGTTTTGCGGATTAATTTCATGGGCAATTTTAGTTGCCAGGGCGCTGGCAATCAGTTCGTGGTGGGCGGACTGATATTTCACCTGATCCTGATTTTCACCTTCTTCAAACACCAGTCCGGCGCCAGAAAAAGGGCTGTGCAGCATAATGTTGATTTCGTTGAACGTTAGCCAGTACTTCACCAGACCGTCAAAGGCCTCGAAGCAGGTACGGGCGTAGCGGGTAAAGAACTCTACCATTTTGCGGTTACGCCAGGAGCCATACTCGCTGACCAGATGCATCGGCACATCAAAGTGACACAGCGTAACTAACGGCTCAATACCGTATTTTTTACACTCGGCAAACACGGCCCGGTAAAACGCGATACCCTCTTCATTAGGCGTCAGCTCGTCGCCGTTGGGGTAGAGACGGCTCCAGGCAATGGAAGTACGAAAAACCGTAAACCCCATTTCCGCCATCAGCGCGATATCTTCTTTATAGCGATGATAAAAGTCGATTGCCTGATGGCTGGGATAAAATTCGCCATCCCGCAGCGTAAAGCGTTTTTCCTGACCCAGTTTGACGGCCATGCGGTTTGTGCCGTGGGGGATCATATCGACGGTGGTCAGCCCTTTGCCGCCTTCCCGGTATGCCCCTTCAGACTGGTTGGCGGCCAGTGCGCCGCCCCATAAAAATCCTTGCGGAAAAACAGACATAGTTAACCTCAGTTCATACCAGTCAAATGCTGGCTCTATTGATATTGCCTGGTTGCGCGGCTTGGTTTTTTCTGGCCTGCGCGGCTGCATCTTCGACAGGAATATCTTCAAAGCCGAGGAGCAGTGTTAATACAAAGGAAAGCACGACCGCCAGCGCCATCACGCCAAACACCCAAACGATGGTCATCGGATTGGCTGGATCGAAAAACTGTACGCTGGTGAACAAGCCTGGAGCCGCCATGGAGTGGCTCGCCAGTCCGGCCATTCCGGCAACGGCACCGCAGATAAAGCCGCTGATAAGACTCGCAATCAGTGGGCGTTTCAGGCGGATCGCCACGCCATACAGCGCGGGTTCGGAAATGCCTGCCATGATGGCCGAGGCGGCTGCCGCTAACGCCGTCTGACGCAGTTCCGGGTTTTTGGTTTTCCATGCTACTGCCAGCGATGAACCGCCCAGCGACAAATTGGCGCCGATTTCCGACGGCATCACCATGCCTTCTTTTCCGGTTTCGGCAATGGTCTGAATAATGGTTGGCGTGAAGACGCGGTGCATACCGGTCATCACCAGCAGCGGCCACAATGCGCCCATAATGGCCACCGACAGCCAGCCGAGATAGCCGTGAATGGTATAAACCAGCGCTGAAATTGCACTACCGATCCAGATACCGATAGGGCCAATGATGACGATGGCGAGTGGGGCGGCGATCAGCACGATTAGCATCGGTTTAAGGAAGTTTTTGGTTACCGCCGGAGTGATGCGATCGACCCAGCGTTCGATGTAGGACAGACACCAGGTCATGACCAGCGCCGGGATCACCGTGTAGGTGTATTTCACCGCCGTCACCGGGATCAGGGCAAACTCAACGTGCTCACCCTGCGCGGCCTTCGCCATCAGTTCGATGAAGCTGGGATGCACCAGTACGCCTGCGATGGCGATTGCCAGCGACATGTTGGTTTTGAATTTTATGGCTGCTGAGGCGGCGACCATCAGTGGCAGGAAGAAGAAGGCACCGTCGCCGATTACGGTCAGAATAGTGAGCGTGGACGATCCTTTCACCAGCACGCCGGTCATTTCGAGGATCATTGCCAGCAGCTTGAGCATTGATCCGCCGATAATAGCCGGGATCAACGGGGACATTGTGCCGATCAGCGCGTCGAGGATCCCAGCGCCAATCCGCTTCAGCGTCAGCCGAGGTTTGGTTTGCGGCTCTGCAGGTTGCATATTGGCAGGTAACAGGCTGACTACCTCGCGATACGCCTGCGAAACGGTGTTGCCGATGATCACCTGGCACTGGTTATCGCTGCGCACCACGCCGAGCACGCCAGGGAGCGTCTTCAGCGTCGTGCTGTCGACCTGCGAGTCATCTTTGATAACGAAACGCAAACGGGTCATACAGTGGGTCACTGCTGTGATGTTGTCCACGCCTCCCAGAGCCGTCACAACCGAGCGCGCCAGCGCTGCATAATTTTTGGACATCGGATTTAATCCTGTTTTATCAGTAGAGTACGTTATGTTTTATCCGTTCACGTTGGTCGCTTTTCTGGGTTGATGAAACGCAGATAGGAAACCGGTTCCACAAAATCATGTTTAAATTACACGCAATGGGCAAGTTTTAATTTTGATCATTTTTTATAATTGTGACTCCGATCACCAGATGTCAGCGTTTGCAATTTAGCAGCAAGGACAGCGGCGAAACGGTGCAGTACACTGCGTCACATTGAGAGAAAAGGGATGAGTAATATGACCACGATGCTGGAGGTGGCGAAGCGTGCCGGGGTGTCAAAAGCGACGGTTTCCCGGGTGCTTTCCGGGAATGGCTATGTCAGTCAGGAAACCAAAGATCGCGTGTTTCAGGCCATTGAAGAGAGTGGTTACCGCCCTAACTTGCTGGCACGCAGTCTGGCAGCGAAAACCACGCAGACGCTGGGTCTGGTGGTAACTAACACCCTTTATCACGGCGTCTATTTCAGCGAACTGCTGTTTCATACCGCGCGGATGGCGGAAGATAAGGGACGCCAGTTGTTGCTGGCTGACGGTAAGCACAGCGCAGAGGAAGAGCGTCAGGCGATCCAGTACCTGCTCGACCTGCGCTGTGACGCGATTATGATCTATCCGCGTTTTCTTAGCGTGGATGAGATAGACAATATCATCGACGCCCACGCCCAGCCGATTATGGTGCTTAATCGGCGGCTGCGAAAAAATACCAGCCACTGCGTGTGGTGCGATCAAAAGCAAACCAGTTTTAACGCCGTTACTCAGCTCATTGCCGCCGGGCACAAAGAGATTGGTTTTATTACTGGCTCGATGGATTCGCCTACCGGCGTGGAGCGACTTTCAGGCTATAAAGACGCGCTGGCACATCATGGCATTCCGCTTAATAATGATTTGATTGTTAAAGGGAAATGGACGCCAGCCTGCGGCGCGGCGGGAGTCGATACTTTGCTTTCGCGTCAGGTCAATTTTACCGCGCTGGTGGCCAGCAATGATGATATGGCGATCGGTGCGATGAAGCAGTTGCACGCGCATGGCGTGAGCGTCCCTGCTCAGGTGTCGGTGATTGGCTTCGATGATATCGCTATCGCGCCATACACTATTCCGGCGCTTTCCAGCGTCAAAATCCCGGTAACGGAAATGATCCAGGAAACGATAGGCCGCCTGATCTTTATGCTGGATGACGGGGCGTTTACGCCGCCAAAAACCTTCACCGGTGAACTCATTCAACGCGACTCTGTTGCGCCGCTCGTTTTGCGCTGACGGCTGTCATTTGTCATCGTCACTAGTGACGATGACACGGCTTCTCTGCATTCATCAAAATAAAAAACCTTTAATAACAGTTAATTAAATTCTGGCACGATTTATGAATGCTTCGGCAGATAATCTGTCATTGCTGGAGAAATTGATGAACCGTTTCATCATTGCAGACGCCAATAAATGCATTGGTTGCCGTACCTGTGAAGTGGCCTGCGTGGTATCCCATCAGGATAACCAGGACTGCGCATCGCTGACCCCTGAAACCTTTTTACCCCGCATTCACGTCATCAAAGGCGTTAATGTCTCCACGGCGACGCTGTGCCGCCAGTGTGAAGACGCGCCGTGCGCTAACGTCTGCCCGAACGGTGCAATCAGCCGTGATAAAGGCTTTGTCCACGTGATGCAGGAGCGCTGCATTGGGTGTAAAACCTGCGTTGTGGCTTGCCCTTATGGCGCAATGGAAGTGGTCGTGCGTCCGGTTGTTCGTAACAGCGGGGCAGGTCTGAACGTCCGGGCAGAAAAAGCCGAAGCCAATAAGTGCGACCTGTGCCACCATCGTGAGGCCGGCCCTGCCTGTATGGAAGTCTGCCCGACTCACGCGCTGATTTATGTGGATCGCAATAAGCTTGAGCAACTGAGCGCTGAAAAACGCCGTCGCGCGGCGCTGGATTCCACAGCATCTTTGCTGTTCTGATATCTGAAAATCCGCGTAAAATACGTGCCGGATAAGGCGAAGCCGCCATCCGGCAAACGGACATTTCAGGGATACAATACCGCGGGAATTCATCATGACAATAAACAACCACTCCGGCGTACAGCTGCGTATTCGCGGTAAGGTACAGGGCGTCGGATTTCGCCCCTACGTCTGGCAACTGGCGCAGCGGTTACAGCTACATGGCGATGTGTGTAACGACGGTGACGGTGTGGTTGTGCGTATACAGGAAGATCCGGCAGAGTTTATTGCGCAGTTGCATCAACACTGCCCGCCGCTGGCGCGCATTGACAGCGTTGAGAGCGAACCGTTCGCCTGGACGCAGCCGCCTGCCGATTTCTCGATTCGGCAAAGTGCTGGCGGAACGATGAATACGCAAATCGTTCCGGATGCCGCGACCTGTCCAGAATGTCTGGTTGAAATGAACACCCCCAGCGAACGCCGCTATCGTTATCCCTTTATCAACTGCACCCACTGTGGCCCGCGGTTTACGATTATCCGCGCCATGCCCTACGATCGCCCGTTTACCGTGATGGCGTCATTCCCACTCTGTGCGCAATGCGATAAAGAGTATCGTGATCCATACGACCGTCGCTTCCATGCCCAGCCCGTTGCCTGTCCGGCATGCGGTCCCCACCTCGAATGGTTTAGCGCGGGTGAGCGGGCGGAGAAAGAAGAGGCGTTGCAGGCGGCAGTATCGCGCCTAAAAGCAGGCGGTATTGTGGCCGTTAAAGGGATTGGTGGGTTTCATCTGGTGTGCGATGCACGAAATGATGACGCCGTAGCGCTGCTCAGGCTGCGCAAACACCGTCCGGCAAAACCTCTGGCAGTGATGCTGCCCAGTGATGACGGACTGCCTGAACCCGCTCATCGTTTGCTGACAACCCCAGCCGCGCCGATCGTGTTGGTGCAGAAACGCTATATCGCAGCATTGAGCGAGGGCATTGCGCCAGGGTTAACGGAAGTGGGCGTCATGCTGCCAGCGAATCCGTTGCAGCATTTGCTCTTACAAGAGATGAAGTGTCCGTTGGTAATGACCTCCGGCAATCTCAGCGGCAGACCGCCCGCTATTACCAACGCGCAGGCGCTGGAAGATTTACACGAAATTGCCGATGGTTTCCTGCTGCATAACCGCGAAATTGTGCAGCGGATGGATGACTCTGTGGTACGCGACAGTGGCGAGATGCTGCGTCGTTCACGGGGTTACGTGCCGGATGCGGTAGCGCTGCCGCCAGGATTTCACGACGTGCCACCGATGCTTTGCCTGGGCGCTGATCTGAAAAATACCTTCTGCCTGGTGCGTGGTGAACAGGCGGTTATCAGCCAGCATTTGGGCGATCTCAGCGATGACGGCATTCAGCAGCAGTGGCGTGATGCGCTGCGCCTGATCCAGAACATTTATGACTTTACGCCGCAGCGTATCGTGCATGATGCACACCCTGGTTATGTTTCCAGCCAGTGGGCCAGCGAAATGAATCTGCCAACCGAAACGGTGCTGCATCACCATGCGCATGCCGCTGCGTGTCTGGCCGAGCACGGCTGGTCGCTCGATGGTGGCGACGTGATTGCTCTGACGTTAGACGGTATCGGCATGGGGGAAAACGGCGCGCTGTGGGGGGGGGAGTGTTTGCGGGTCAACTATCGTGAATGCGAACACCTTGGCGGCTTACCGGCGGTAGCGCTGGCAGGGGGCGATCTGGCGGCAAAACAGCCGTGGCGCAATTTGCTCGCGCAGTGCCTGCGTTTTGTTACTGACTGGCAGCGCTACCCGGAAACATCGGTGCTGCAACATCAAAACTGGAACGTGCTGGCGCGCGCCATTGAGCGGGGGATTAACGCACCGCTGGCGTCATCGTGCGGACGGCTGTTTGATGCCGTTGCCGCCGCGCTTCAATGTGCGCCGGAATCGCTGAGTTATGAAGGTGAGGCGGCCTGCGCGCTGGAGGCGATGGCATCGCAATGTGCTGGCGTTGAGCACCCTGTCACGGTGCCGCTTGAAGGCAATCAACTGGACTTAGCGGTTTTTTGGCAGCAATGGCTGACCTGGCAGGCCAAACCTGCCGAAAGAGCCTGGGCGTTTCACGACGCGCTGGCGCGTGGGTTTGCTACCCTGATGCGTTTGCAGGCCGAAGAGCGGGGGATTAAGACGCTGGTATTCAGCGGAGGTGTGATGCATAACCGCTTATTGTCAGCCCGGCTGGCGTTTTATCTGCATGATTTTACCTTACTGTTCCCGCAGCGTTTACCGGCGGGCGACGGCGGGTTGTCGTTGGGGCAGGGCGTGATTGCCGCGGCGCGGGCGTTGGCGCAAAAATAAAAAAAGCCCCGGGACTGGCGGGGCAAGAACTACAGGTCGGGGCATACCGACAAGTGGCAACGCACATCCATGTGCGTGAGGTTAATAAATCAAGCAACGGTATCCTGTACTTACACGGGCAGCGTTTTCAGCAGCGCAAAGGCCTCTTTCATGCGGTCTTCGCTGACGACAAAGGCACATAGCTGGCCTGCATCGTTCATCCCTCTGGCCACCATCCCTTGCGCTTCGGCGGCAATATGCCAGTTCAGATCGCGGCGCTGGGTTTCCCCAGCCAGATGCAAGGGTAATTCCGGCGTTTTGACTTTTACCAGCATGGCAGGCAACTTCAATGGCGCATTGCCGCCGAGCAGGTTTTTCGCCAGATACATGGCGCTCAGCTGAATCGGTTGCAGGAACGGGAGTACCTGACTGTTAATTTCCGCACAGTCGCCGAGAGCATAAATGTCCGGGTGGCTGGTTTGCAGGTAGCTGTCGACGCAGACGCCGCGATTGATGTTCAATCCGGCGCGACGCGCCAGCGCGGTTTCAGGGCGCAGGCCCGTTGCGGCGATCACCGCATCGACTTCTACGCTGCGGCTACGATCGAGCGTGGCGCGAATCCCCGACTCTGTTTTCTCCAGCCCCTGAAGCTGCGATTTCAGCAGCAGGTGTACGCCCATATCGGTCAGACGATGCTGTAAGCGACTGCTTACTTCTGGCGGCATCAGCGAAGCCAGAATGCTGGCGGCGTTGTCGATAAGCGTCACCGCTTTACCAGCACGACAAAAATCCATCGCCAGTTCGCTGCCAATCAAGCCGCCGCCGACAATCAGCACCCGTTGGGCGTCACGCAGTTGTGTTTCACAGGCGCGATACTCTTGTTGGCTGTTCAATGTGAGCATTAACTCACGTCCGGTAATCGGCGGTACGAAGGCAGATGCTCCTGTAGCCAGCACCAGTTTGTCGTATGGCCACTGTTGCTCCTGGCTTTTCACTACGTGAGCATCGGCATCGATGTCGGTTACCCAGGTGTGCGGGAACAGGCGCAAATTAAACTGTTCGGCAAACTCCCCCGCCGACTGGCGGGTGAGGTCGTCTGCACGCTGCGACTGACTGATAACATGGCTGAGATCGGGCTTGTTGTACTCATCCATACTGTCTGCAGCAATCAGGGTCAGCGGGACATTTGCATCCTGCTTACGGATATTTTTGACTAACTGGCGGGCGGCGAAGCCTGAACCAATAATGACAATTCCGCGGCTCATTTTGCCTCCGTTGCCAGTACGTCGAAGACGTCTTTACCTAATGAACATTCCGGGCACAGGAAGTTATCCGGCACGTCGCTCCACGGTGTTCCCGGCGCGACATCCTGCAGCGGTTCACCTTTTGCCGGGTCGTAAATCCACTGGCATACGCTGCACTGCATGCTTGGACCAAGATCAGCGGCAGCCGCAGCGGCACAGGCGCACTCTTCCTCTTTGGTTGCCGTTTTGACGATTGTTTCCGGCAGCGGAGCAAGCGCCCACTGACGTGCGATTTCACGGCCATGCTGGCGACACAGTTCCAGCGCGTCCAGATCCGGACGCCATTTCGCTTTCAGACTCAGCGACATCTCGAAACCGGCATCCTGCAAGCGTGTGGACAAACGGTCTACCGCACCGCCGCTCCAGCCGTGTGAACCAAAGGCGCTGGCGCGTTTGTTACGAAAACGCAGGCCGGTCATCTCTTCTACCAGACCGGCGATTTTTGGCATCATTACGTTGTTCATCGTTGAAGTACCAACCAGCACGCCTTTAGAGCGGAAGACGTTAGTCAGGACTTCGTTTTTGTCGCTACGGGCGACGTTAAAGATTTTCACCGCCACGTTCGGGTCAACTTCGTTGATGCCCTGGGCAATGGCGTCCGCCATCATGCGGGTGTTGTTGGACATGGTGTCGTAGAAAATGGTGATACGGTCTTCCTGATAGTCAGCCGCCCATTTCAGATACATTTCAACGATTTGTGTCGGGTTGTCGCGCCATACCACGCCGTGGGAAGTGGCAATCATATCCACCGGCAGGTTGAAGCCGAGAATCTCAGTGATTTTCGGTGTAACCAGACGGCTGAACGGCGTCAGGATGTTGGCGTAGTAACGCTGGCACTGTTCGAACAGTTCGGTCTGGTCAACTTCGTCGTTAAACAGACGTTCATCACAGTAGTGCTGGCCGAAGGCGTCGTTACTGAACAGCACCGCATCGCCGGTCATGTAGGTCATCATGCTGTCAGGCCAGTGCAGCATCGGCGTTTCAACGAAGATCAGCTGCTTACCGTTGCCAATGTCCAGCGAGTCGCCGGTTTTCACCACGTTGAAGTTCCACTCCGGGTGGTGGTGGTGTCCGTTGATAGAGTCAATAGCGTTGGCTGTGCAGTAAATTGGGGTGTCAGGGATGCAGGACATCAGCTCAGTCAGCGCACCGGCATGGTCCTCTTCCGCGTGGTTAATGATGATGTAGTCGATATCTGCCAGGTCAATTTCACTGCGCAGGTTCTGCACGAATTCACGGCTAAACTTGTGGTCTACTGTATCGATCAGGACATTTTTTTCTTCACGGATGAGATAGCTGTTGTAGCTGCTACCGCGCAGCGTTTTATATTCAGTCCCGTGGAAATCACGAACTTCCCAGTCACGTTGGCCAACCCAATGAATGTTATTTTTAACCAGAATAGACATAGCAACCTCAGTAATTAATTCAGCATTTTTCTAAAAAAGATGTTTTGCTTATTGCAGGTTGCGTGCCAACTTTTTATTTATTGATTTTAAAGGGGTTGTTTTTTAATGCCTATAAGGTGGTAGTCAAAATGACTATTCATTTTATTGTCAATATGACAATATGAATTGTCAAAATGACAATGAGGTCGTCATGAGTTTTTCCGTAGACGTGCTGGCGGGTATCGCCATTGAATTACAAAGCGGTATTGGACATCAGGACCGTTTTCAACGCCTGATAACCACCTTGCGTCAGGTGCTGGAGTGCGACGCGTCGGCATTGCTGCGCTATGAGTCGCGACAGTTTATTCCGCTGGCGATCGATGGGCTGGCGCAGGACGTTCTCGGCAGGCGCTTTACCCTGGAAGGGCATCCTCGTCTGGAGGCGATTGCCCGCGCCGGGGACGTGGTTCGTTTCCCTGCCGACAGCGATTTGCCAGACCCTTACGATGGGCTGATTCCGGGCCAGGAGAGCCTGAAGGTACACGCCTGCATTGGCTTACCGCTGTTCGCCGGTCAAAATCTGATTGGCGCGTTAACGCTGGATTGCATGGAGCCCGATCAATTCGATGTTTTCAGCGATGAAGAACTTAGGCTGATTGCCGCGCTGGCGGCGGGCGCGCTGAGCAATGCGCTGCTGATTGAACAACTGGAAAGCCAGAATATGTTGCCGGGCCCGTCGACGGCCTTCGAGCAGGTGACTGAAACCCAAATGATTGGCCTGTCGCCCAATATGCTGCAGTTGAAAAAAGAGATTGAGATTGTGGCGGGATCCGATCTCAACGTACTGATTAGCGGCGAAACGGGGACCGGGAAGGAGCTGGTAGCTAAGGCTATCCATGAAGGTTCGCCGCGCGCGGTGAATCCGCTGGTGTATCTGAACTGCGCGGCGTTGCCGGAAACCGTAGCGGAAAGTGAGCTGTTTGGTCACGTAAAAGGCGCCTTTACCGGGGCTATCAGCAATCGTAGCGGTAAGTTTGAAATGGCTGACAATGGGACGCTGTTTCTCGATGAGATTGGCGAACTCTCGCTGGCGTTACAGGCTAAGTTGCTACGTGTGTTGCAGTACGGCGATATTCAGCGTGTGGGTGACGATCGCAGCCTGCGCGTGGATGTTCGGGTGCTGGCGGCAACGAACCGTGATTTACGGGAAGAGGTGCTGGCCGGGAATTTCCGTGCGGATTTGTTCCACCGTCTGAGCGTCTTTCCCCTTTCCGTACCGCCCCTTCGTGAACGCGGCGAAGATGTGGTGCTGCTGGCCGGTTATTTTTGCGAACAATGTCGGCTGCGGCTGGGACTTTCCCGCGTGGTGTTAAGTCCCGGCGCACGTAGCCATCTGTTGAATTATGGCTGGCCCGGGAACGTGCGCGAGCTGGAACATGCTATTCACCGGGCGGTTGTTCTGGCAAGGGCCACCAGGGCAGGGGATGAAGTGGTGCTTGAGGCGCAGCATTTTGCCCTGCAGGATGAAAACCCGGCTCCCCAGGCGGAGGTTGTTGCGGAGATCCCGCAGCATCGCAACCTGCGTGAGGCAACGGAGTCATTCCAGCGGGAGATGATCCGCCGGGCGTTGGCGCAAAATAATCACAGTTGGGCGGCAAGTGCGCGGGCGCTGGAAACAGACGTCGCCAACCTGCACCGGCTGGCGAAACGTCTGGGGCTGAAGGATTAGATAATACCTGCCTGATAGAAATCCTGCAGGTTGATAGCACCGGTGAGTTTACCGTTTTCATCAACCACCGGTGCGGCAGTGATTTTGCGCTTCATCAGGATCTCTTTGGCGTCAATGGCGCGGCTCTGCGCCTGCAGCGTAATGCCATTATGGGTCATTGCTTCGCTAACCTGAGTGGTGAGCGCTCCGCCGCCAACCAGCCAGCGGCGCAGGTCACCGTCGGTAAAGACGCCTTTCACCAGCGACTCGTCGTCGCAGACTGCCACCAGGCCAAGACCCGTACGGCTTAGTTCCAGCATCGCGTCCATGACGCTGGTGGTGAGCGTCACCTGCGGAATGGCATCGTCACGGCGCATCAGATGATGCACTTTATTTAACAGACGAGCGCCCAGCGCACCCGCCGGATGCGAGCGGGCAAAATCTTCTTCGTTAAAGCCGCGCGCCTGCATCACGGCGATTGCCAACGCGTCGCCCATCATCAGAGTGTTCACGGTACTGGAAGTCGGTGCCAGGCGCATCGGACAGGCTTCGCGCTCAACGGAAATATCCAGCACGGCTTTGGCTGCCAGACCCAGCGGTGAGGTCGGTTTTCCGGTCATTGCCAGCAGAGCGACGGACTTGTCTTCCAGGCGCGGAATGATGAGATCCAGTTCTTTTGCGCCGCCGGAGTAGGAAATAAACAGCATGACATCACGGCTTTCAATCATCCCTAAGTCGCCGTGCAGCGCTTCAGCCGGATGCACAAAAAAGGCGGGCGTGCCGGTACTGGCGAGGGTCGCGGCTATTTTTTTGCCAATATGGCCTGATTTGCCAATCCCGGAGACAATCACTTTGCCTTCGCAGTGGATGATAGTATTGGCGGCGCGGACAAAATCATCGCCCAGTCGTTCAGGCAGTCGGCTGGCTTCCTGTAGCTCCAGCATTAACGTCTGACGGCCCGCGTTCAGTAGTGCATCACTCATTGGTTTCTCCGGTTATGATCACTTCAATCCCTTTTGCTTCCAGCGCCTGACGAAACGCTGGGTCGATACCCGCATCGGTAATCAGCTTGTCGACGCTTTCCAGACTGCACACAACATTGGGGCTTTTGCGCCCAAATTTTGACGAGTCAGCCATCAGAATCACTTCGCGAGCGGCATTGCACATCGCTTTACTGACGCTAAACACCTCATTAAAGGTGGTCACGCCGGCATTGAGGTCAATGCCGTCGGTGCCCATGAAGAGTTTATCAAAGCTGAACTGCTCAAAGGCGTTTTCTGCCAGCTGACCGTGAAATGACGCAGATTTTTTGCGAAAGGTCCCGCCGGGCATCAGGATAGTTTGCTCGTTGTCCAGCTCTGAAAGGGCGTTAACAATGTGCAGACTGTTGGTCATGACGGTGATGTTGCTAAAGCGGGTGAGCATCGGCACCATCTGCAATACGGTGCTGCCCGCATCCAGAATAATCGAGTCGCCATCGTGAATAAAACGGACGGCGGCTTCGGCAATCTGCTCTTTTTTATGCGTATTGATTAGCGTTTTGTGATCGATTGGCGGGTCGGATTCGTCTTTATTTAATACCACGCCGCCATAGGTACGAATGACGGTTCCGGCATTCTCCAGAATGACCAGGTCTTTGCGAATGGTCGTGCCGGTTGTGTCAAAGTAGTGGGCCAGTTCTTCAACCGAGCATTTTCCCTGCTTTTGCAGATGCTCCAATATGGCTGCCTGTCGCTGACGAGGTTTCATAGGCGTGATTACCCTGACTTATTAGGTTGCAAAATGATAATTTCGCAAGCTATTAGCATTCACAACGAAATTACCCATGTTTCAGTTTAAGCGCCAATGATAGTGCATTCTGCGCTAACGGATCATGGGGAAAGATCACATCAGGCTGTAAATCATCAAGATGTTTGCCCATTATCGTGGCAATTTTACCGGGCCTGGCAAATACAGTAAGACCTTTCATAAATAACGAATCGGTAACCCGCTGCTGCTCATCCAGCGCGATGGCGACCACCACGCGGGGTTTAAACCGTCCACCGGAACGACCTACGCCAACCCGACCCCGCTGGCAGAGTTGATCAAACGCCCGGTTAAAGCGGGATATTTGCCAGCCACCGAGCGCCAGTTGCAGGCACCAGGCGATAGCGGCGACGGTAATCAGTGCGGAAACCATAATGTGCTCCTTTGATTTTGCCGGATGGCGGCTGTGCCTTATCCGACCAGGTGTGTGTAGGCCCGGTAAGCGCAGCGCCACCGGGCAATCATGTTTCTTAGAACATCACCTGACCACCGGTCACGTTAATGGACTGACCGGTGCAGTAAGAGGCTTTCGGGCTGGCGTAAAACAGCAGCATGTTCAGCACGTCCTGATAATCGCAGCCGCGCTTAAGCGGAACCTTATCAATGTAGTACTGCTCGACTTCGTCTGGCTTAAGGCCAAGCTTGGTCGCATATTGCGGTAATAATGACTGAAACATCGGTGATTTCAGCAGATTGCCGAGCATCAGTGAATGCACGGTGATCCCGTACTCTGCCAGATCCAGCGCCAGCGACTGGGTTAAACCTACGCCGCCAAATTTTGCCGCGCTATAGCCTGAGTTGTGTTTACTGCCCACTTTCCCTGATTTGGAGTTGATCTGGATAATGCGTCCCTGGACGCCATCGCGGATCATCAGGCGTGAAAATTCACGTGCGCAGAGAAAGTAGCCGACCAGATTCACCTGCAACGAGCGGTCGAAATCCCCAAGCTGAAAGTCGCTGATAAACGCGGCTTTTGCGATACCCGCGCTGTAAACCAGCAGATCGACGCGGCCAAATATTTCATCCACTCCGCGCGACAGCGCCAGCACACTTTGTTCGCTGGTGGCATCAGCGCCAAAACCGTAGGCGGTGCCTTCGCCAAACTCGGCGTTAATTTCCTGCGCGACGTTGGCGGCTTTATCGCTTTGGATATCCACCACCGCGACGCGGTACCCTTCTGTCGCAAGCCCACGGCAAAGGAATGCCCCCAGGGTCTGGCCTCCACCAATGACAACGGCAACCTGATTCATCTTTATCTCCTTCAATCTTAAGCAATAAACTTCAAAATACAGCCCGGTGCGATACCGTCCGGTACGGGGCCCGCAACGTGTACGGTGCCGGGAAATTCCGCTTCACTCAGTCCGTCAAAACGCAGAGTGATATGCCCCAGTTCACGTAAGTTTTGTTCCGCCACGCTGCCAACGGCTGTGACCGGGTAGTGATGCTGGCCTAGCTCAAATTGGATCCCTGCCTGCAAAGAGCCGTTCAGCTCCCCATGGCAATGGATGAAGCAAAATTCTTCGATATCCGCAGGCGCGCCTTCACGAAAAGTAATTAGCATCTGGTCGCAGAGTGCATCCGGGGCGCTCTGGCCGATGCGGGTGATGGTGGTTTCATAAATCACGGTCATTTTTGAGAGCCTCTTATTGGTAAATAAAGCCGGAAACAAACCAGGCGATGAGAACGGTCGGTGCGCCGGTCAGAAAACGACTCACCAGTACGGATGGCACACCGACGCGGACCGTGTCCTGGCGCGCTTCGGCTAGCGACAATCCGACTGGAATAAAGTCGCATGCCGCTTGGGCGTTAATGGCGAACAGGGCAGGTAGCGCCAGATGCGGAGGAATGTTCCCCAAACCAATCTGTACGCCGATCAGGACGCCGATAACCTGGGCGATGACCGCACCAGGGCCGAGGAAAGGGGACAGCAGCGGGAAAGAGCAGATCAGCGCCAGGGTTACCAGCCCCAGCGGATGGCTGGCCAGCGGTGCGAGTCCATGGGCAATCCAGTCCCCCAGGCCAGACGCCATAATGATGCCGATCAGCGCCGAGACGAACGCCATAAACGGCAGAATGGTTTTCAGGACGGTATCGATAGTGTCTCGCCCGGCCTGAAACAGAACCGCAACGGCTGAACCCATTCCCATGCCGACTTTTGCCAACAGACCGTCGCTTTGTTCGGTAATTTTCTTGCTTGTGTCGTACTCGCGACCCATCGTGCTGTTTGCTGGCGTTGGCGCAGCGGATGCTTCACCGATAACGGTAATGTTTTCTTCTTTCACGCCAGAGACATAGATATCTTCGATAATATATTGGGCCAGCGGACCGGATTTACCCGTCGCGTGAATATTCACTGTTGGTATACGGCGTTTTGGATAGATCCCGCAGCGTAGCGTGCCGCCGCAGTCGATGATCGCCACGCCAATTTCGTTCTCTGGCGGCTCGCCTTCTTTGAAGCCATCAACGGCCTGCCAACCTGTCAGGCTGGCTATCCTGTCGACTATTGCGGGGCGAGTCCCGGCGGTGATATAGACAATTTTCTTGCCTGGCACGGCATCCAGTTCAAGCGGGCCGCCCCAGCCGCCGGTGCCTTTTTCAATACGAATACGCGTCATGATGCTGCTCCCGCCAGATGTACTTTCTGCTCAAGTTGAATGCCCATTTTTTTCTCAAAGATGGTGGTGGTGAAATCGGTCACCCAGCCGCGGAAGAAGTTGGTCACCAGGCCGACCAGCAAATAGCTCACCGCCAGCGGGCCGAGCGGAAGACCCAGCGTGGTCAGTCCGCTGGCGATCCCCAGATAGACGAACAGCTCACCGGGGTTGATGTGGGGAAATAAGCCGTTCATTGAATGGCAGCTGTAAGAGGCGGCTGCGTAGTAGCTGGGCTTGAACTTTTCCGGCATAAAGCGGCCCAGGCTCAGAGTCATAGGATTACAAAACACAAATGTGCCGATGCACGGCAGCAGTAGATAGCGGGACAGCGGGTTTCCGGCGCAGCGCTGGGCAAAACGTTCAATACGTTGCTGACCGATAAAGTTAATCAGCGCATTCATGATGACCAGCAGACTGATCAGCAGAGGCAGAATACCGGTCACCATGCCGGTAAACACCTCTCCGCCTTTCTGGAACAATCCGATAAACCACTCAGCACCGAGTGTGATGGTGTCGATCATTATTCTCTCCTGTAGGGGTTTTAGTTATCTTGCCAAACGGTAACTAATTTTAATCAGATCGAAAGATTTAAAAGTGTTATTTTGATCGCAAAATGAAAGATAAATATTTTAATTTGAAAGATTATGCGTGAGAACGCGCAAATGTGCCGGTCAGGAGTGCAAGAGGGGGGAAATTCTGTGAAGGAGAGCGACTACTGCTTCCTTGTGTGGCGGAGGATGCTTTACCATACTTCTCCCAGGCTGAATTTGTTTAATGGATGTCTCATGTTCAAGCGTCGTTATGTAGCGTTACTTCCCCTTTTCGTATTGCTTGCTGCTTGTAGCAGCAAACCTAAACCTTCAGAGACTCAAACGACTACGGGTACGCCATCCGGCGGCTTCCTGCTTGAGCCACAGCACAATGTCATGCAAACGGGCGGCGATTTTGCCAATAATCCGAACGCGCAGCAGTTCATCGAGAAAATGGTGAATAAGCACGGCTTTGACCGCCAGCAGTTGCAGGAGATCCTGTCGCAGGCCAAGCGTCTGGACTCGGTATTGCGTTTGATGGACCGCCAGGCGCCGACGACTCAACCGCCAGCCGGACCTAACGGTGCATGGCTGCGGTATCGTAAACAGTTCATCACTCCGGATAACGTACAAAACGGTGTGGCCTTCTGGAACCAATATGAAGATGCGCTGAACCGTGCATGGCAGGTCTACGGCGTACCGCCGGAAATTATCGTTGGCATTATTGGCGTAGAGACTCGCTGGGGCCGCGTGATGGGTAAAACGCGGATTCTGGATGCGTTAGCGACGTTGTCGTTTAACTATCCTCGTCGTGCGGAATATTTCTCTGGTGAACTGGAAACCTTCCTGCTGATGGCGCGAGATGAAAGCGACGATCCGCTCGATTTGAAAGGTTCTTTCGCAGGGGCGATGGGCTACGGCCAATTTATGCCATCTTCCTATAAACAATATGCCGTTGATTTCAATGGCGATGGTCACATTAACCTGTGGGATCCGGTTGATGCTATCGGTAGCGTGGCGAACTATTTCAAAGGCCACGGCTGGGTAAAAGGCGATACGGTCGCGGTTCCGGCGAATGGCCAGGCGCCTGGGCTGGCGAACGGCTTTAAAACCCAGTACAGCATTTCTCAACTTGCTGCCGCGGGCCTGACGCCGCAGCAGTCGTTGGGAAATCATCAGCAGGCCAGCCTGCTGCGACTGGATATCGGTACCGGTTATCAGTATTGGTATGGACTGCCGAACTTCTACACCATCACCCGCTACAACCACAGTACCCACTATGCAATGGCCGTGTGGCAATTGGGTCAGGCGGTCGCGCTGGCGCGCGTGCAGTAATCATTTGTTATCGGTCTACAGGGGCAATTCCTTGTAGACCGAATAGGCTATCCTGGTGCGTTATCCGGTACTCTTTTGAATGCGGTTTATCTATTTTCTGAATGCCCCTCGTAAAATTGTCTCCTCATCCCCATCTTGGTTATGAAAGTGCTATCTTGTCCGGCATATTTTTTTAACTGACAGAGGCTGAAATGACCGACAGTGAACTGATGCAGTTAAGCGAGCAGGTTGGCCTGGCGTTGAAAGCGCGCGGGGCAACCGTGACGACGGCGGAATCCTGCACCGGCGGCTGGGTAGCTAAAGCAATTACGGATATTGCCGGCAGCTCCGCCTGGTTTGAACGCGGGTTTGTGACCTACAGCAATGAAGCCAAAGCGCAGATGATTGGCGTGCGCGAAGAGACGCTGGTCCAGCATGGGGCGGTGAGCGAACCTGTGGTGGTGGAGATGGCGATTGGCGCGCTAAAAGCGGCCCGCGCGCATTTCGCTGTTTCGATTAGCGGTATTGCGGGGCCAGATGGCGGCAGTGAAGAAAAGCCCGTGGGGACGGTATGGTTCGCTTTTGCCAGCGCGAGCGGCGAGGGGATTACTCGCCGGGAATGCTTCAGCGGCGATCGCGATGCGGTACGTCGACAGGCGACCGCCTACGCGTTACAAACCCTGTGGCAACAATTTCTACAAAATACTTGATACTGTATGAGCATACAGTATAATTGCCCCAACAGAACATTATCTATCACGTTTCGCGGTTTAACCCGAAAGCGGCATGACAGGAGTAATTAATGGCTATCGACGAAAACAAACAGAAAGCGTTGGCGGCAGCGCTGGGTCAGATCGAAAAGCAATTCGGTAAAGGCTCCATCATGCGCCTGGGTGAAGACCGTTCCATGGATGTGGAAACCATCTCCACTGGTTCGCTTTCTCTGGATATCGCATTGGGCGCGGGCGGTTTGCCAATGGGCCGTATCGTTGAAATCTACGGGCCTGAATCTTCCGGTAAAACGACGCTGACCCTGCAGGTTATTGCTGCCGCACAGCGCGAAGGTAAAACCTGTGCGTTCATCGATGCTGAACACGCGCTGGATCCCGTCTATGCGCGCAAGCTTGGCGTTGATATCGACAACCTGCTGTGCTCTCAGCCTGATACCGGTGAACAAGCGCTGGAAATCTGTGATGCGCTGGCGCGCTCCGGTGCGGTTGACGTTATCGTTGTCGACTCCGTTGCCGCATTGACGCCGAAGGCAGAAATCGAAGGCGAGATTGGTGACTCTCACATGGGCCTTGCGGCACGTATGATGAGCCAGGCCATGCGTAAGCTGGCCGGTAACCTGAAGCAGTCCAACACGCTACTGATTTTCATCAACCAGATCCGTATGAAGATTGGCGTTATGTTCGGTAACCCGGAAACCACCACCGGTGGTAACGCCCTGAAATTCTATGCTTCTGTTCGCCTGGATATCCGTCGTATTGGCGCGGTGAAAGAAGGCGACAACGTGGTTGGTAGCGAAACCCGTGTTAAGGTCGTGAAAAACAAAATTGCAGCGCCGTTCAAACAGGCTGAATTCCAGATTCTTTACGGTGAAGGTATCAACTTCTACGGCGAACTGGTCGATTTGGGCGTGAAAGAGAAGCTGATTGAAAAAGCCGGTGCATGGTACAGCTACAACGGTGAGAAAATTGGTCAGGGTAAAGCGAATGCCACTAACTGGCTGAAGGAAAACCCGGCAACTGCGAAGGAAATTGAGAAGAAAGTACGCGAGTTACTGCTCAATAACCCGGATTCAAAACCAGACTTCTCTGTTGATGACAGCGGTGAAGATGTAAAAGAAACGAACGAAGATTTCTGATAATCTGACGTTATCGCACATAGAAGGGCTGCATACGATGCAGCCCTTTTCCATTTCTGAAGGCTCACTATGACAGAAGCAACTTCCCGCCGCTCCGCTTATTCCCGACTTCTTGACCGCGCTGTACGTATACTGGCGATGCGCGATCACAGCGAGCAGGAACTGCGGCGTAAGCTGGCCGCTCCGGTGATGGGAAAAAATGGACCGGAAGACATTGATGCAACGCCGGAGGATTACGACAAGGTTATCGCCTGGTGTATTGAAAGTCGTTATCTGGATGATGACCGCTTCGTTCAGCAGTTTATCTCCAGCCGTAGCCGTAAAGGTTATGGACCCGCGCGCGTGCGTCAGGAATTAAACCAAAAAGGGATTTCGCGTGAAGCCGTTGAACGAGCCATGCGCGAGTGCGAAATTGACTGGGCAGGGCTTGCGCGCGCGCAGGCCATTCGTAAATACGGAGAACCTTTACCTGTAGATTTTTCAGATAAGGTAAAGGTCCAGCGCTTTTTGCTCTACCGTGGCTATCTGATGGAAGATATTCAGGCAATATGGCGAAATTTTGACGATTGAGCGCATACGGGATTTTACTTCCCAGTAAAGAAAACTTATCTTATTCCCACTTTTCGATTGCCAGAGGCGCAGTTTACGTGCCGATGCTGGTAATGACATTTCGTTAGCTTGATTTCTTCAGGATAATTATGAGCAAGAGCACCGCTGAGATCCGTCAGGCGTTTCTCGATTTTTTCCATAGTAAAGGACATCAGGTAGTTGCCAGCAGCTCCCTGGTACCGAACAATGACCCTACTTTGTTGTTTACCAACGCCGGGATGAACCAGTTCAAGGATGTGTTCCTTGGCCTCGACAAGCGTAATTATTCCCGCGCAACCACCTCGCAGCGTTGCGTACGTGCGGGCGGTAAGCACAACGACCTGGAAAACGTCGGTTACACTGCACGTCACCATACTTTCTTCGAAATGCTGGGCAACTTCAGCTTCGGCGATTATTTCAAACATGATGCTATTCAATACGCATGGGAACTGCTGACCGGTGAAAACTGGTTTGCCCTGCCAAAAGAGCGTCTGTGGGTCACCGTCTATGAAACTGACGATGAAGCCTATGAAATCTGGGAAAAAGAAGTCGGCATTCCGCGCGAACGTATCATCCGTATCGGTGATAACAAAGGCGCGGCTTATGCTTCCGACAACTTCTGGCAGATGGGTGATACCGGCCCTTGCGGTCCGTGCACCGAAATTTTCTACGACCATGGCGACCACATTTGGGGTGGCCCTCCGGGAAGCGCAGAAGAAGATGGCGATCGCTACATTGAGATCTGGAACATCGTCTTCATGCAGTTCAACCGTCAGGCTGACGGCACCATGGAACCGCTGCCGAAGCCGTCCGTGGATACCGGTATGGGCCTTGAGCGTATTGCGGCCGTGCTGCAACACGTTAACTCCAACTATGAAATCGACCTGTTCCGTTCACTGATTGAGTCCGTGGCGAAAGTCACCGGCGCGACCGATCTGAGCAACAAGTCGCTGCGCGTTATCGCTGACCATATCCGCTCCTGTGCATTCCTGATTGCCGATGGCGTTGTCCCGTCGAATGAAAACCGTGGTTATGTGCTGCGTCGTATCATTCGTCGCGCGGTACGTCATGGCAACATGCTGGGCGCGAAGGATACCTTCTTCTACAAGCTGGTTGGTCCGCTGGTGGACGTCATGGGCTCCGCAGGTGAAGAACTGAAGCGTCAGCAGGCTATGGTTGAGCAGGTTCTGAAAACCGAAGAAGAGCAGTTTGCGCGTACACTGGAGCGTGGTCTGGCGCTGCTGGATGAAGAACTGGCAAAACTGTCCGGCGATACACTGGATGGTGAAACCGCATTCCGTCTGTATGATACCTACGGTTTCCCGGTTGACCTGACGGCGGACGTTTGCCGCGAGCGCAACATTAAGGTTGACGAAGCGGGCTTTGAAGCTGCAATGGAAGAACAGCGCCGTCGCGCGCGTGAAGCCAGCGGCTTTGGCGCAGACTACAATGCGATGATTCGTGTTGATGGCGCCTCTGAATTTAAAGGCTACGAACACCTGGAACTGAATGGCAAAGTGACCGCGCTGTTTGTTGATGGTAAAGCGGTAGACGCAATTAACGCAGGTCAGGACGCAGTTGTCGTACTGGATCAGACTCCGTTCTATGCGGAATCTGGTGGTCAGGTTGGCGACAAGGGTGAACTGAAAGGCGCAGGCTTCGCGTTTGCCGTGAGCGACACGCAGAAATATGGCCAGGCCATTGGTCACATCGGTAAGCTGTCTGCGGGTTCTCTGAAAATTGGCGATGCAGTACAGGCTGATGTTGATGACACTCGTCGTGCGCGCATTCGCTTGAACCACTCCGCAACGCACCTGATGCACGCGGCGCTGCGCCAGGTACTGGGCACGCATGTGGCACAGAAAGGCTCGTTGGTTAACGATAAAGTGCTGCGCTTCGACTTCTCTCATACTGAAGCTATGAAGCCTGCTGAAATCCGTGCCGTTGAAGATCTGGTGAATGCGCAAATTCGTCGCAATCTGCCGATTGAAACGAACATCATGGATCTCGAAGCGGCGAAAGCCAAAGGCGCAATGGCGCTGTTTGGCGAGAAATATGACGACCACGTGCGTGTTCTGAGCATGGGTGATTTCTCTACCGAACTGTGTGGTGGTACTCATGCCAGCCGTACGGGTGATATCGGTCTGTTCCGTATTGTGTCTGAGTCAGGCACTGCGGCGGGCGTTCGTCGTATCGAAGCTGTGACCGGTGAAGGCGCTATCCAAACCGTGCATGCTGAGAGCGATCGCTTAAGCGATATTGCGCAACTGCTGAAAGGCGATAGCCAGAATATTGGTGACAAAGTTCGTTCCGTGCTGGAGCGTACGCGTCAACTCGAAAAAGAATTGCAGCAATTGAAGGAACAGGCTGCGGCGCAGGAGAGTGCAAATCTCTCCAGCAAAGCGGTTGATATCAATGGCGTGAAGCTGCTGGTCAGCGAACTCGCGGACGTTGAGCCGAAAATGTTGCGTACCATGGTTGATGATCTGAAAAATCAACTGGGGTCTACCGTTATCGTTCTGGCAACGGTAGTGGAAGGTAAGGTTTCTCTGATTGCGGGTGTGTCTAAGGACGTGACAGATCGCGTGAAAGCAGGGGAGCTGGTTGGAATGGTCGCTCAGCAGGTAGGCGGTAAGGGTGGTGGTCGTCCGGACATGGCGCAAGCCGGTGGTACGGATGCTGCGGCTCTGCCAGCAGCGTTAGCCAGTGTGAAAGGCTGGGTCAGCGCAAAACTGTAATAATTATAAGCGTAAGTCGACGCTGCGGACTTCAATCCGCAGCGTTTGTATCAACGCTATCGACAACGATAAAGTCAGGTTGAAGTTGTGTATATCGGCTAAACTTAGGTTTAACAGAATGTGATGCCGTGACTGCTTACACTTAGGTGTTTGTCATCGCTTACTTTTTGGCGTTATATGATGGATAATGCCGGGATACAGAGAGACCCGACTCTTTTAATCTTTCAAGGAGCAAAGAATGCTGATTCTGACTCGTCGAGTTGGTGAGACCCTCATGATAGGCGATGAGGTCACCGTGACAGTTTTAGGGGTGAAGGGCAACCAGGTGCGCATTGGCGTAAACGCCCCGAAAGAAGTTTCTGTCCATCGTGAAGAGATCTACCAGCGTATCCAGGCTGAAAAATCCCAGCAGTCCAGTTACTAAGGTTTTCGCGTCTCACCTTTCTGGTGAGGCGCAACCTGATTGAATTATCCCTTTTCTTCTCTTTTCTTCTTCGTCTTCCTCATTTTTTCGATTCTCATCCGCGTATTGCCTTTCCCTGCGATTTTTCCGTTTGTTCATTGCCTCAGGAAATTGCCAATTTATCTGTTGATAAAACACTCTTTTTGCCGTTTTTGCAGACTAATTGCGCGTGAAATGTGCAAACGATAAAAGCGCTGGAAAAATTGTTTGACTTATAAGTCCCAGAAAGTAATATGTGCGCCACGCAGCGACGATGAGCAGAAACAAGTTCTTCGAAGCACTCGCAAGAGGCGTGTTGGTGAGGTGGCCGAGAGGCTGAAGGCGCTCCCCTGCTAAGGGAGTATGCGGTCAAAAGCTGCATCCGGGGTTCGAATCCCCGCCTCACCGCCATTTGCATCCGTAGCTCAGCTGGATAGAGTACTCGGCTACGAACCGAGCGGTCGGAGGTTCGAATCCTCCCGGATGCACCATCTTCTCTGCAATAGCGCATTAGCGTTGTTACAGAAAATCGATATCACTTTAGCAGTGATATCAAATCTGCAGTAAGTAAGTTCCCTGATGCATCCGTAGCTCAGCTGGATAGAGTACTCGGCTACGAACCGAGCGGTCGGAGGTTCGAATCCTCCCGGATGCACCATCTTCTCCGAGATAACAGCAAAACTGTTGTTTCATGGTCTGCGAGATAATCGCGAGCACTAGGGAGGATAACGTTGCTTCAGCAACGGCCCACAGGGCGAGGCGCAGCCGAGTAATCCTCCCGGATGCACCATCTCTTACTTGATATCGCTCATTACGATATCAATATCGGCAGTAAAGCAAGTTTCCCGATGCATCCGTAGCTCAGCTGGATAGAGTACTCGGCTACGAACCGAGCGGTCGGAGGTTCGAATCCTCCCGGATGCACCATCTTCTCCGAGATAACAGCAAAACTGTTGTTTCATGGTCTGCGAGATAATCGCGAGCACCAGGGAGGATAACGTTACTTCAGCAACGGCCCGCAGGGCGAGGCGCAGCCGAGTAATCCTCCCGGATGCACCATCTTACTTGATAGCGCTTTAGCAGCGACATCAAGTCTGCAGTAAAGCAAGTTTCCCTGATGCATCCGTAGCTCAGCTGGATAGAGTACTCGGCTACGAACCGAGCGGTCGGAGGTTCGAATCCTCCCGGATGCACCATCTTCTCCGAGATAACAGCAACACTGTTGTTTCATGGTCTGCGAGATAATCGTGAGCACCAGGGAGGATAACGTTGCTTCAGCAACGGCCCCAGGGCGAGGCGCAGCCGAGTAATCCTCCCGGATGCACCATCTTCTCTCCTTTGAATCATTTCCACATACTCCCGGAACACCCCTTAATTCGCTGTCAGCGACAAAATCAATCAATTACGATAAAATAACGTCTGGTCATTCGGCTTGTGAGAAGACGATGTACGAACGTTATGCGGGTTTGATTTTTGATATGGATGGCACCATCCTGGATACCGAGCCAACGCACCGTAAGGCGTGGCATGAGGTATTGGGGCATTATGGATTACGTTTTGATGAACAAGCCATGGTCGCTCTCAATGGCTCCCCAACGTGGCGTATTGCCCAGTCGGTAATTGAATTGAATCATGCCGATCTTGACCCTCATGCATTGGCGCGTGAAAAAACCGACAAGGTGAGAAGCATGCTGCTGGATAGCGTCCAGCCTTTGCCATTGGTTGACGTCGTGAAAGCCTGGCATGGTCGTCGTCCTATGTCGGTAGGTACGGGGAGTGAAAGCGCGATTGCGGAAGCTCTGCTCGCACACCTTGGGCTGCGTCGCTATTTTGATGCTGTAGTCGCAGCCGATCACGTACAACACCATAAACCTGCTCCTGATACGTTTTTGCTCTGTGCCGAACGTATGGGTGTTGCTCCGGCGCGCTGTGTCGTATTTGAAGATGCCGATTTTGGACTGCAGGCGGCGCATGCCGCAGGAATGGACGCGGTGGATGTCCGGTTATTGTGAGTGATGGACTATCGCTCCTGTCACTGTTTGCCAGCAGTTTTCTCAGCGCTACGCTATTACCCGGCAATTCTGAAGTTGTTTTAGTTGCTTTGCTGGTCTCTGGGGTAAGTCATCCCTGGGTCTTAGTCTTAACAGCAACAATGGGTAATAGCCTTGGAGGGTTAACTAACGTTATCCTTGGGCGTTTCTTTCCATTGCGTAAAACATCGCGCTGGCAAGAAAAAGCCACTGGCTGGCTGCGGCGCTATGGCGCTGTCACACTATTATTAAGCTGGATGCCGGTTGTGGGTGATTTACTGTGCCTGTTAGCTGGATGGATGCGCATCTCGTGGGGTCCAGTACTTTTTTTCTTATGCCTTGGCAAGGCGCTGCGCTATGTAGTTGTCGCAGCGGTAACGACGCAAGGCATTATGTGGTGGCACTAATTGTGTTGTGAGATAGCCTTCAGGGTAACCAATACCATTATGCTAATTAAAACGATTTTGACAGGCGGGAGGTCAATTTGATCCCGGACGTATCACAGGCGCTGGCCTGGCTGGAAAACCATCCTCAGGCGTTAAAGGGGATTCAACGTGGGCTGGAGCGCGAAACGCTGCGCGTTAATGCAGATGGGTCATTAGCAACGACAGGCCATCCTGAGGTGTTAGGCTCAGCGCTAACGCATAAATGGATAACCACTGACTTTGCCGAAGCACTGCTGGAGTTTATTACGCCTCCAGGCGACGACATTGAGAAAATGCTCACATTTATGCGCGACCTGCATCGGTATACCGCCAGGAATCTGGGCGACGAGCGTATGTGGCCGTTGAGCATGCCTTGCTATATTGCCGAAGGTCAGGATATCGAACTGGCGCAGTACGGTACGTCGAATACTGGTCGTCTGAAAACGCTGTACCGTGAAGGCCTCAAAAACCGTTACGGCGCGTTGATGCAGACTATCTCCGGCGTACACTACAATTTCTCATTGCCGATGGCTTTCTGGCAGGCGAAATGTGGCGTAACGGACGGCGAAGATGCTAAAGAGAAGATCTCCGCGGGTTACTTCCGTCTGATCCGCAACTACTACCGTTTTGGTTGGGTGATCCCGTATCTGTTTGGCGCCTCTCCGGCCATTTGTTCCTCTTTCCTGCAAGGAAAACCGACAACCCTGCCGTTTGAAAAAACCGACTGTGGGATGTATTACCTGCCGTATGCGACGTCGCTGCGCCTGAGTGATTTGGGCTATACCAATAAGTCGCAAAGCAATCTCGGAATTACGTTTAACGATTTGCATGAGTATGTGGCAGGATTAAAGCGCGCGATTAAAACCCCTTCCGAGGAGTACGCGGCGATCGGTCTGGAGAAGGACGGTAAGCGTCTGCAAATCAACAGCAACGTTCTGCAGATTGAAAATGAGCTGTATGCGCCTATTCGCCCGAAACGCGTCACTCGTCGTGGCGAAACGCCTTCTGACGCGCTTCTGCGTGGCGGTATTGAGTACATCGAAGTTCGTTCACTGGATATCAACCCGTTCTCACCGATCGGCGTGGACGAGCAGCAGGTGCGTTTCCTCGATCTGTTTATGGTCTGGTGTGCTCTGGCCGATGCCCCGGAAATGAGCAGCGATGAATTGCTGTGTACGCGTAAAAACTGGAATCGGGTGATTCTTGAAGGTCGTAAGCCTGGGCTGACGTTAGGTATTGGCTGTGAAACAGCCCAGTTCCCGCTGCCTAAGGTAGGGAAAGATCTGTTCCGTGATCTGAAACGCGTGGCACAAACGCTGGACAGCATCGATGGGGGAGAGGAGTATCAAAAGGTCTGTGATGAACTGGTTGCCTGTTTTGACAACCCAGAACTGACTTTCTCTGCCCGCATCCTACGGTCTATGATTGATGAAGGCATTGGCGGCACGGGTAAAGCGCTGGGTGAGGCTTACCGAAATCTGCTGCGTGAAGAGCCGTTAGAAATATTGCAGGAAGCGGAATTTATTGCTGAAACCGAGGCTTCAAAGCGTCGTCAGCAGGAGATCGAAGCGGCTGATACTGAGCCGTTTAGCGTGTGGCTGGAAAAGCACGCTTGATACAAAAGAAAAAGGCCACTCGGGAGTGGCCAAAATTTCATCTCTGAAAACAGGGATGATGATAACAAATGCGCGTCTTTCATATACTCAGACTCGCCCCGGAACAAAGAGTTCAGATTATTTTCAAAAAATTTATCGGAGGTGGCTAAATGCCGTTGTTAGATAGTTTTACTGTCGATCACACCCGGATGGAAGCTCCCGCGGTCCGGGTTGCAAAAACGATGAACACCCCGCATGGCGACGCAATCACCGTGTTTGATCTGCGTTTCTGCATTCCGAACAAAGAAGTGATGCCTGAGAAAGGTATCCACACGCTGGAACATCTGTTTGCAGGTTTTATGCGTAACCATCTCAACGGCAACGGCGTGGAGATTATCGATATCTCTCCGATGGGATGCCGCACTGGCTTTTACATGAGCCTGATTGGTACGCCAGACGAGCAGCGTGTTGCCGACGCGTGGAAAGCGGCGATGGCGGACGTGCTGAAAGTGCAGGATCAAAACCAGATCCCGGAGCTGAACGTTTACCAGTGTGGCACGTATCAGATGCACTCTCTTAGCGAAGCACAGGATATCGCACGTCATATTCTGGAGCATGATGTACGCGTTAACAGCAATGAAGAGCTGGCGCTGCCGAAAGAGAAACTGCAGGAACTGCATATTTAGTCATACTGATTAGTTGTTCCAGTATTTAAATTAACCTCGGCTTATAACCGGGGTTTTTTATTGCCTCCCGTAAACCATCTCCCTGGGAGGTGGTTTACGGGGCAATAAAAAAGGGATCCGCAGATCCCTTTTATCAGATATTTAGTGCGCGCCACCGCCGCCGCCGCCCGCACCGAAGGGTGGCTTGGCAAACCACACCAGGCCAAGCAAGACCAGGAAGATCCCCGCCGACATCCAGAAGATTTCGTTGGCGGAAATAATCAGCCCCTGATTGGTGATCTGCTGGGCTATCCAGCCTGACGCCTGCTGGTGCGTCATCCCTAAATCCTGCAGCTTATCGTACATTGCCTGCGCATTTGGATTGTAAGGATTAACGGATTCCGTTAACTGCGCATGGTGAAGTGACTCGCGGTTAGTCCACATCGTCGTCGTAATTGATGTACCAATAGAGCCGGCCAGCGTTCGCGTAAAGTTCGACAAACTTGATGCCGCGGCCAGACGCTCAGGCGGTAAGCCGGACAGCGTGATAGTCGTCAGCGGCATAAAGAAGCAGGCTACCGCGAAACCCTGAATAAACTGTGGCCAGGCCGATGCGCCAAAGTCCATACCCGGTTCGAACGTCCACGCACGCCAGTAGAAACAGACGGCGTACATAATAAAACTGAACGTGACTAACCGACGCATATCAAGCTTGTGCGCGAAGCGGCCGATAATCGGCGATAAGATCACCGGAATCACCCCAACCGGCGCTGACGCCAGACCGGCCCAGGTTGCCGTATAGCCGTATACCTCCTGCAACAGCTGCGGCAGCAGGACGATTGCGCCGAAGTAGAGCATATAGGCCAGACTGATACACAGACAGCCGATGGTAAAGTTGCGCGACTTAAACAGTGAGAGGTCGACAATGGGGTGCTCGTCGGTAAGCTCCCAGACGATCAGGAAGCTGATGGCGACAACGGCGACCACCGTCAGGATGATAATCTCCTGAGAGGCGAACCAGTCCAGCTCTTTGCCGCGGTCGAGCATAATCTGCAAACTGCCGATACCAATGACCAGCAGTGCCAGACCAATGGCATCGATGCGCCGCTGCTCGGTTTTGGTTTCCCGACCGCGCAGGGTTTGCAGAGTCATCAATACCACCGCAGCACCGATTGGCACGTTGATGAAAAATATCCAGCCCCAGTGATAGTTGTCGCTGATATAGCCCCCAAGAATAGGGCCGCATATCGGGGCAACAATCACCGTCATCGACCATAGTGCCAGGGCGATGGAACGCTTGGCGGGAGGATAGTTATTCAGCAACAAGCTTTGTGACAGCGGAATTAATGGACCGGCGACAATCCCCTGGATTACGCGGAAGAAAATCAGCATGTTCAGGCTGGTGGACATCCCGCATGCCCATGACGCAATGACGAAGGCGATAGTTGACCACATGAATAGCCTTACTTCGCCAAAGCGCTTTGCCAGCCAGCCGGTGATCGGAATCGAGATAGCGTTCGCCACCCCGAATGAGGTGATCACCCAGGTTCCCTGGCTCAGTGAAGAGCCGAGGTTCCCGGCGATAGTGGGGATCGCCACGTTAGCAATGGTGGAGTCCAGCACCTGCATGAATGTCGCCAGGGACAGCGCGATCGTCATAATGACGAGCTGCGCGCCTTCCAGCGGTTTTTGCTGTTGCATCACACGCACCTTTGAATTAGCCCGCGTTGGCCTGCACGATCTCTTCGATCATCTTATTGACCGGAGCAAGGTTGATTTCCCGTGCATTACTTTCTGATACCGGCGTGGTGCGAACCTGGCTTGCCAGAATTTGTCCGTCACGATTTGAGGTATCTACCGTAACCAGCGTAGATAAACCGATACGCAGCGGATGCTGCGCCAGCTGCTGTGCATCTAGTTCAATACGCACCGGCAGACGCTGGACGACTTTGATCCAGTTACCCGTTGCGTTTTGTGCTGGCAGCAGGGAAAAGGCGCTGCCCGTACCCATATCCAGCCCGACAACCTTACCGGTATATTTCACGTCATCGCCGTAAATATCGCTGATAACGGTCGCAGGTTGACCGATACGCATGTGCGCGAGCTGTGTTTCTTTGAAGTTGGCATCCACCCACAGGTTAGTGGCTGGAACGACCGCCATCAGCGGCGTGGTCGGGCTAATTTGCGCTCCCGGCTGCACGGAACGACGGGAAACATAGCCAGTCATTGGGCTGACGATTCTGGTTCGTTCCAGCGCCAGCCAGGCATTGCGCACTTCAGTGGCAGCCTGTTGCACGGCGGGCTGGTCTTCCAGCTTACTGCCGAGAATCATCGCCTGGTTGGCATTATATTGTTGGATAGCCACATCAAGCTGAGCCTGAGCGCTGGCGACGGCATCACGCGCATGTTGCAGCTCTTCGCGGCCAATCAGGTTGGCGTTGCCCAGCGGGACACGGCGATTAAAGTCGCTTTGTGCCTGCGCCAGCGCGGTTCTCTGCACTTCAATGCTTGCCTGTAACTGCTTGCTATTGATCATCAACTGGTGCGTCTGACGCACGCTGGAAGCCAGCGCAGTTTTGGCTTTTTCAAATGCCTGCTTTGCGTCTGTCTGGTCGAGGGTGACCAGCACATCGCCTTGTTTTACAAAGTCAGTGTTATCAGCCCAGACTTTCGTCACGCTGCCTGATACCTGCGCCATGATTTGAACTTGGTTCCCTGCCACGTACGCATCGTCTGTCTCTTCGACATGACGCAGTACTAAAAACCAATAAATCCCATATGCCACGGCAATAATAATAAAGAGCAAGGTCAGAAGGAGCAGCATACTTTTACGTTTGCCATTCTTCTTGACCGGTTGCTGCGGGGTTTGAGTCTCCGCATTTACGCTCATGTTGTTCTCCACGATCTTCTTTTTTTTCACATCGGCTGAGCCGACCTGTTTATCAGACAGGCCAGCAGTATGCGTGCTGGCCTGTCGGTTTTTTCATTTATAAATCTGGATTTCTGAGCGAGTCGGCGCGTTAGCGCAACGCTTCTAATACCGCGCCATCCTGTTCCATCTGGTCAAGACGGGTCAGAAGTTTACGGGTAATTTGCTCAAGCTGATCTTTTTCGGTGGTGCTGAGAGATGACCAAAGCTGATGCAGGCAGTTATGCTGAGGCGGTAACACCTCTTGCAAAAATGCGTGGCCTTTCTCGGTCAATTGCAGATGCAGACAGCGGCGATCGTTATCGCTTTCGCGACGTTCGATCCAGCCACGTTTTTCTAACTCATCCGCAATGCGGGTTGCGTTAGTGCGTGACGAGCCAAGCGCGCAACTCAGTTCAGAAGGCTGAATACTGTGGTTTTCCTGAGACTCCAGCGTAATCAACGCCATAAACAATGTCTCGTTAATCCCTTGAGCTTTCAGCATCTTATTGCGGTTTTCCAGCAGCTTGCCCTGCATGTGCATGCATAGACGAGTCAGAAGCACTTCCTGATAAGGGAACTCTTCGTAGCGGCTGGCGCGAAATTTTAGCATTTGTTCAATGGGCGTAAACGAACTATCCATTTGGGTATAACCTCATTAATTTCAGCCGATATAGTAACGACAGTGACAAATAAAGTAAATGTATTATTTATTTAAAATGATTGTTTTTATCTATAAGACAATCAGCATTTTCCAGGCTAATCCATAGCCCAGAGCACTCAGTAAGGTTGGAATGATGATGCTGCGGGTCTTATAGAAGCTTGCGCCCAGTATGACAAACCCCACCAGCGTAGGCACGAACCGACGAGAATCGTGCATCACTTCTGGCGCGGTAGACACCACCAACAGGGCGCAAATTGATGCAATGCCAATGGTGTCGAGTAATATGCCCGTCGCGCCGCGCTTCGTCGGGCGAACATTGCCCACTCCAAGACGGAGCGGCAAATAACGAAAACAGTAGTTAACGCAGCCGACCAGCAGGCCAAGCAGCAAGACCTCATAGCTCATCGGGACCTCCCTGCCAAAATGACTGGATAAGAGCCGTCAGGCATCCGCAGACAATGCCTGCAAGGATGGCGGCAGGAATGGAAAACAGCATGACGCCAGCCAGCGCGCCGGCCAGTGCTGCAGTCACACAAAGTGCTTGTTGACGCTGGAAAGAGGCGAGCAGGAAGCTCATGAACAGCGCCGGGAGCATGAAGCCCAACGCCGCTTCAACTGCCGGGTAATCCTTGAGTAAACCACTGCCGGAAAACGCGCCGATCACCGTGCCAAACACCCAGGAGGCCCAGGAGCATAGCGCAATGCCGATCATCCAGTTTTCACTCCAGCGCCGGTTATCCCGTACCAGCTTCGCCGTGGCGGCGGCAAAGACTTCATCGGTGAGGCCAAAGGCCCACAGCGCGCTTTTGGGTTTGCTCAGTCGCTGGGCGATTCGGCTGCGCAGGGAAGGTCCGTACAAAACATGGCGTACATCCATGGCCATGACGGTCAGTGCGGCGACCCACAAAGAACTGCCTGCGGCGAGCATTGTGGTGATGACAAACTGGCTGGCTCCCGCATAGATAATGCAGGAGAAAAACACGCTTTCAACCGGAGTAAAGCCAAGGCGAGTGGCATTGAGACCAAATGCAAAAGCGACCGGAATATAGCTGATGACTATTGGCAGGCTGTCTTTGAATCCTTCAGTTAGCGTCGCAGAACTGGGTTCAGACTGGGATATCGGGCTTTCCATAGGGTTATAGGTTTCATTACCGAAATTAATATAACTTGGTTCAATGAGTTATAACCTTAGCAGACTGATGGGCTCCTTAACACCCTGCGGAGCCCAATCAGCGGTAAACATACGCTATATGCTTAATTTACGGCTTCCTGACGGTGATATCCTCGCCACCAGACCAACAGGTTGAGTAGGGCAACGGTCGTACCGGCCAGACAAACGCCAGCCCAACCGGCATGCTGCCAGGCGGAGGCCGAAATCAGCGAACCTGCCGCCCCGCCAATAAAATAGCTGGTCATGTATCCGGCGGTCAGGCGATTACGCGCGTCCGGATGAATGCGATAGATAACCGTTTGGTTGGTGATATGCACACCCTGAACGGTGAGGTCCAGGACCAGGATACCGATAATCAGCATTGGTACGGAACTATGCCCTAACCAGATAGCCCACCAGGAGAGCAGCAGTAATAACAGACCTGTGGTCGTGGTGAGATGTGATTTTCCCTTATCGGCAAAACCACCTGCCGGACGCGCGCCTAACGCCCCTGCGGCCCCTGCCAGGCCAAACAGCCCGATCGTTCCTTCGGAGTAGTTAAACGGCGGCGCGGCGAGCAAAAACGCCATAGAGGTCCAGAGAATACTGAAATTGGCAAAGGTCAGGCAGCCCAACATCGCGCGGGTACGCAGCAATTTATCATGGATAAACAGGCTGAATACGGAGCCTAACAGTTGCGGATAGTTGAGATGAGTATCTGATTTCATCTTCGGCAGGCCGCGCCACAGCGCAATCGCCATCAGCGCCATTAATATCGATGCGACCCAAAATACGGTGCGCCAGCCGCCAAGATTGGCCAGTAATCCCGCCACGGTGCGCGCCAGCAGGATACCCAGCAGCAGGCCGCTCATAATGGTGCCGACAACTTTACCGCGCTTATCCGGCGTGGCAAGCGTCGCCGCCAGTGGAACCAGAATCTGTGCCACTACCGAGAACAACCCGGTCAGGGCGGTGCCGAGGATCAGCATGCCCAGCGACTGGCTACTGGCGGTAATAAGCATGCCGCCTGCCGCTAACAGCGTCATGGAGACGATCAGCATCCGACGTTCAAACATATCGCCAAGCGGTACTAAAAACAGCAGGCCGGCGGCATAGCCGAGCTGGGCCGCGGTGACGATAAAGCCAGCGGTGCTGGCCGATAGCGAAAAGTTACGTGCGATGGTGTCGAGCAGCGGCTGCGCGTAATAGTTACTGGCGACGGCGAGGCCGGTGGCGATAGACATTAACAGGATCAGCGAAGGGCTAAGTCCCTGAGTGGTTTTCGTCATGGTTTTCAACTGAAAAATGGGTTGCAGAAAACAATCATAACGTAAGTGATTAAATGTTGCTGATTTGTTGGGTGATGGATTGTGCGGTTGGGAGGAGGGCGTGTAGGCCGGATAAGGCGCATCGCGCCACCATCCGGCATTGGTGTGATGGCGCTACGCTTATCAGACCTACGAGGGGGTTATTTCTGCGCAGCCAGCGCTTCTTTCACCCAGCCATCAAACTGTTGCTGGTGGGCTTTGATCCAGCCGTCAACGTGACCCTGCACGTCGGCTTCAGATGCCTTCCCGTCGTGCATCATCGCGTTCTGCGCGTTGATATCCGCCAGCGGCAGCTTCATGACGGCAAACAGTTTCGCCGCAGCCGGGTTTTTCTCCGCCCAGGCTTTGTTGGCGACGATATGCATAGTGTTCACCGGGAAGCCGTAGTTGGCGCCGTTTGGCAGCTTGGTATCAATGTCTTTCTGCTCGCCTGGCAGGGAAGAGAACGGCACCTGCAGCCAGACCACATCTTTACCCGGTTTCATAACGTCGCTCACCCAGTACGGTGTCCAGGTGTAGTAAAGAATGGGTTTGCCTTCTTTAAAGCGGGTAATGGTGTCAGCCATCATCGCCGCATAGTTACCGTGGCTGACCTCGACGGTTTTTTCCAGATCGAAGGCTTTGTTCTGGTGGTTGATCACCGCTTCGCAGCCCCAGCCCGGCGAGCAGCCCATCATGTCTGCTTTTCCGTCGCCGTTGGTGTCAAAGATTTTGGCGATCTTCGGATCTTTTAACTGGGCAATGTTGGTGATTTTATACTGCTCAGCGGTTTTTTTATCGATCAGATAACCTTGCGCGGCACCCGTAACGAATACCCCCTCGCGATAGAACTTTTTGTCTCCGCCCGCTGCGGCATACATATCATCATGCAGCGGCTGCCAGTTCACAGCGGTAAAAGTTGCATCGCCAGAGGCAATGGAGGTATAGCCGACGTTGTAGTCAACTTCGCTTGTTTTGTTAACGGTATAACCCAGTTTCTCCAGCGCACGGGCGACCAGTTGCGTCTGGAAGGATTCTTCAGAGATAGTGCTCTGGATTGGCTGTACAGTGATGCCTTTGCCTGGCAGATCGGCAGCGAAAGTGCTGGTGGAGACAAGGGTGGCAAACGCTGTGGCAATAATGACGTTCTGTCGCATCGTTGTTCCTTAATTATTGGAGGGACGTATAGGCCCGGTAAGCAATACGCCACCGGGCAACGGGTGAATTACTTCGTGAATGGGCGAGTGATAAGCCCAACGGGACCGGTGGTGTACCAGCGACGGTTGCCACGGCTACGGGCGTCGCGACCGACAGCCTGCGTCAGGCGGTCGAGAATGATGGCGAGGATCACGATCCCAACCCCGCCGACGGTGGCAAGCCCCATATCCAGACGACCGATTCCGCGCAGAACCATCTGACCCAGTCCGCCGACGGCGATCATCGACGCGATGACGACCATTGAGAGCGCCAGCATCAGCGTCTGGTTGACCCCGGCCATAATGGTAGGCATCGCCAGCGGGAGCTGCACTTTAAACAGCATCTGACGCGGGCTGGCGCCAAATGAGCGCGAGGCTTCAATCAAGTCGGCTGGCACCTGGTTAATACCCAGAATGGTCAGACGTACGATTGGCGGCAGGGCGAAGATAATCGTCACCACCACGCCCGGGACGTTACCAATACCAAACAGCATGACGATCGGCACCAGATAGACGAACGCCGGTGTGGTTTGCATGGCGTCCAGCAGCGGACGAACAATTTTTGCCGCCCGTGGACTGCGCGCCAACCAGATCCCCATCGGTAGACCGATCACCACGCAGAACAGCAGCGCGGTTAGTACCAGCGCCAGGGTGATCATGGCCTGCGACCACGCGCCGATGGCCCCGATTGCAATCAATGAAATCAGCGTAGCAACGCCCATTCCAACGCCGGAAATCTGCCAGGCAATCAGAGCGAACAGGATAATCGCCACCGGGGCTGGCATACCCAACAGAAGCTGCTGGAAGCCGTTGAGAATATAATCCACCGGGACTCGAATGCCCTGGAAAACTGGACGGAAATGGGTAACGACCCAGTCGATCCCTTCTGTGACCCAGCTATCCAGCGGGATTAGCGTTTTATGGAACGGATCCATAATATTGAAATGCTCTGGCGCCGGCGCGGGTGCGCTGGTCAGCCAGTCTGCGCCACCGCCGTCAGCTGGCGCGCCTGATGGCGTACTCCAGGCATCGGCGGTTTGTGCGGCACTGTCGGCCGCTGGTGTGGTATCCCACGGATTGGTTTGATCAGCCATTGTTTGCCCCCTCACGATCTAAAGCCTGTAACAGCATGCGTTTTGAAATGATGCCCACATACTGTTGTTCCTCATCAACAACCGGCACCGCGCACGGGGCCTGGCCGACATGAGAAAGCAACTCGCTGAGAGGAGTTTGTGCATCCACGGCTAACGGCTCATCGATCAATGCCGCTTCAATACCTTGCGCCTGACTTAATGCTGTTTTTAAAGAGTCGATAGAGACAACGCCGACGAATTTATTGCCGCGCTCGATCACGTAACCATATTCGCGATCTTTGTCCTGCAATAATTGCAGCGCTGAACGTGGACCGACCCCGGGCGTTTTACGAATTAAACCTTCAGGGCTACGACGTGAAATATCCTTGGCACTAAAGACCTGGCTAATATCAACGCCGCGGAAGAAGGTGCGTACATAATCATTGGCCGGATTATTCAGGATTTCATCTGGCGTGCCGACCTGGACCACTTCACCGTTTTGCATAATGGCAATTCTGTCGCCAATACGCATAGCTTCGTCGAGATCGTGGGAAATAAAGACCACGGTACGTTGATGTTTCGCCTGTAGTTTTACCAGTTCATCCTGCATCTCGGTACGAATTAACGGATCGAGGGCAGAAAAGGCCTCATCCATTAATAAGATGTCAGGGTTAATGGCTAATGCACGGGCGAGGCCCACACGCTGGCGCATCCCTCCGGAAAGTTCATCCGGGTATCCGTGAGCATAATTCTCCAGACCAACCTGACGCAGCGCATCTAACGCTTTTTCACGACGTTCATCCGCGCCAACACCGGCTAATTCCATGCCGAATGCCGTATTGTCCAGGACCGTCATGTGCGGCATCAGGGCAAAGGACTGGAAAACCATCGCAATCTTTTTTCTGCGCACCTCGCGAAGCTCAGCATCGGATATCCGGGCGATGTCTACGCCGTCAATCAATACTTGCCCGCGGGTGGGTTCAATCAGGCGATTGAGAAGGCGTACCATTGTGGATTTACCCGAACCGGATAATCCCATGATGACAAATATCTCGCCTTCTTCAATGGCCAGACTGGCGTTCTTAACGCCAAGCGATAGCCCTGTTTTATCCAGAATCTGCTCTTTTGAAAGTCCTTTTTCAATATATTTGAAAGCTCTCTGCGGATGCTCTCCAAATATTTTATAGAGATTTTTAACTTCTAATTTAATTGCCATGCAATAGAATGATTCCTGTTATTTGTTTATATCGATATATTACCTGATGGAAATAGTGACCTTTTTCTACCCTAACATACTGAGAATCTGAGACAACCCTGAATTTGTTTGTGGCACGAATATTGCCGAAGGCCATGTGGCGGGACTTCCCGTGATATAAGGGCTGAGCGCGAATGTGAATGGGGTAATATTTTTTGTAAATGGCAATGAAAAGTCGCCTGAATTGCTGAAATGCAGGCGAATAATGCGACTGATATTGAGTGTAGATCACACAATTATATTTGCACGACAAAAGTGTGATCCTGTTAGAATATTTCCGCGAAAAATGTACGGTATTTTCCGCGGAAATGAGCGCTAGAAATTCCAGTCGTCGTCTTCGGTTTCGACAGCTTTTCCCATCACGTATGATGAGCCGGAACCCGAGAAGAAATCGTGGTTTTCGTCAGCGTTGGGCGACAGCGCGGCAAGGATTGCCGGGTTAACCTCCGCCATTTCTGGCGGGAATAATGCCTCATATCCCAAATTCATTAATGCCTTATTGGCGTTGTAGCAAAGGAAGGCTTTGACGTCATCCACCCAGCCGGTTTCTGCATACAATTCTTCCGTATAACGCGCTTCGTTATCATACAATTCCATCAGCAGGTCGAGGGCAAAATTCTTTAACTCCTCGCGTGCGGATTCAGAAATGTGCTCCAGACCTTTTTGATATTTATAACCAATGTAATACCCGTGAACTGCTTCATCACGAATGATCAGACGAATGAGATCGGCGGTATTGGTCAGTTTTCCGCGGCTGGAGAAATACATTGGCAACCAGAAGCCGGAATAGAACAGGAAGGATTCCAGAAACACGCTGGCAATTTTTTTCTTCAACGGTTCGTCGCTTGCGTAATGTGTCAAAATGATCTGCGCCTTGCGCTGGAGTGGGGTATTTTCTTCACTCCACGCGTAAGCCGCATCCACGTCTTTGGTCTGGCAAAGAGTGGAGAAAATTGAGCTGTACGAACGGGCGTGCACCGCTTCCATAAAGCTGATATTCGATAGCACCGCCTCTTCATGCGGCGTTAACGAATCGGCCATCAATGCTGGCGCACCGGCTATGTTCTGAATGGTGTCGAGCAGCGTCAGCCCGGTAAAAACGCGGATAGTCAGCTGCTGTTCGGCGGCGTTCAACGTTTGCCAGGCCGGGATATCGTTGGAGAGCGGGACCTTTTCCGGTAACCAGAAGTTACTGGTCAGGCGATTCCAAACCTCGAGATCTTTATCATCCTCAATCTTGTTCCAGTTGATGGCACTCACGCGGGATAATGTCATGTTGTCCTCCTTACAGCGCGCATGACACGCAACCTTCGATTTCGGTTCCTTCCAGCGCCAACTGGCGTAGTCGGATGTAATACAGCGATTTGATGCCCTTACGCCAGGCGTAAATCTGCGCTTTGTTGATATCACGAGTGGTGGCGGTATCGGGGAAAAAGAGCGTCAGTGAAAGCCCCTGATCGACATGCCGCGTTGCTTCAGCGTAGGTATCAATGATTTTTTGTGGACCAATCTCGTAGGCATCCTGATACAAGGCCAGATTCTCATTGGTCATAAACGGGGCAGGGTAGTAAACGCGCCCGGTTTTGCCCTCTTTGCGAATCTCCACTTTTGACACGATCGGGTGAATGCTTGATGTCGCATGGTTGATGTAGGAGATAGAACCCGTTGGCGGAACCGCTTGTAAATTCTGGTTATAAATGCCGTAGCGCATGACATCTTCACGCAGCTGCGACCACATTTCACGCGTTGGCAGCGTAATGCCGCTGGCGGCAAACAGTGTGCGAACCTTGGCGGTTTTTGGCTGCCAGTCGCCCTGCAGATACTGGTTAAAATACTCACCGCTGGCGTAGCGGGACTGCCTGAATCCGGCAAAGGTTTTGCCGCGTTCCCGGGCGAGCTTCATCGACGTATTCAGCGCATGCCAGGTGATGGTGTAGAAATAGAGATTGGTGAAATCCAGCCCTTCAGGTGAGCCGTAGGCGATACCTTCCCGCGCCAGATACCCGTGCAGGTTCATCTGCCCAAGACCGATAGCGTGCGATGCGCTGTTCCCGGCCTCAATTGAGGGTACGCTGCGGATATGGCTCATGTCCGAAACGGCCGTTAAGCCGCGAACCGCCGTTTCCACGGTGCGCCCAAAGTCTGGCGAATCCATGGTATGAGCGATATTCAACGAGCCGAGGTTGCAGGATATATCGTGCCCTGTTTGTGCGTAATTGAGGTTTTCATCGTAGGTGGAAGCGCTGTTAACCTGCAAAATCTCCGAGCACAGGTTGCTCATATTGATACGACCGGCAATCGGATTGGCGCGATTCACCGTGTCTTCAAACATGATGTAAGGGTAGCCGGACTCGAACTGGATCTCGGCCAGCCGCTGGAAGAAATCGCGGGCGTTAATGTATTTTTTGCGCACTCGTTTGTCGGCAACCAGTTCGTCATACCGTTCAGTTACGGCGATATCACCGAATGGTTTGCCATAAATTCGTTCCACGTCATACGGTGAAAACAGCGCCATTTGGGCATTTTCTTTGGCTAACTGGAAGGTGACATCCGGGATCACCACACCAAGCGAGAGCGTTTTGATACGGATTTTCTCGTCGGCGTTTTCACGTTTGGTATCGAGAAAACGCAAAATATCCGGATGATGCGCGTGCAGATACACCGCGCCCGCACCCTGACGCGCCCCTAATTGATTCGCATAAGAAAACGCATCCTCCAGCATTTTCATTACCGGAATCACCCCAGAGGACTGGTTCTCAATGCGCTTAATGGGCGCACCCGCCTCACGCAGGTTAGAGAGCAAAAATGCCACGCCGCCGCCGCGTTTGGAGAGTTGCAGCGCCGAGTTGACCGCCCGTCCAATTGACTCCATGTTGTCTTCAATGCGTAACAGGAAGCAGGAAACCAGCTCGCCGCGTTGCTGTTTACCGCAGTTTAAAAAGGTTGGCGTGGCGGGTTGAAAACGCCCGGAGAGCATTTCATCGGTCAGTTGCAGAGCGAGCGCTTCATCGCCCTGCGCCAGCGTGAGCGCCACCATCGTTACGCGATCCTCAAAGTCTTCGAGATAGCGCTTCCCGTCGAACGTTTTCAGCGTATAGCTGGTGTAGAACTTCCATGCGCCGAGGAACGTCTGGAAACGAAATCCGCTGGCGTGGGCGTGGGCGAATAGCTTCAGCACAAACGCGCGATCGTAGCGGGCTAACACGCTGGCATCGTAATAGCCTTCATCCACCAACGTGTCCAGACGCGCCTGCTGGCTGGCAAACGCCACCGAGTTGGGGCGGACGTGGGCGGTAAAGAATGCCTCTACCGCCTGATGGTCTTTGTCGAACTGAATGCGCCCGGCCTTATCGTACAGATTCAGCATGGCGTTCAGGGCGTGATAATCCAGCGTCTGCTGTTCTACACGTTCTGCAGTTGTCGTTGCCAAAATTCGCTCACTCCTTTTTGCACGTTGTCGATATCGCTTTGGGTGCCCATCAGCTCAAAGCGATAGAGCCACGGCACGCCGCATTTTTGTGAGATGACATCACCCGCGCGACCGTAGGCGTCTCCGAAATTGCGATTGCCGGAGGCGATCACTCCACGGATTAACGCCCGGTTGTGCGTATCATTTAAAAAGCGGATCACCTGTCTCGGGACCGCGCCAGCTGTACCGCCGCCACCGTAGGAGGGCACGATTAAAATGTAAGGTTCGTCTACCCGGATCCGCTCGCGTTCGTTAAGCGGAATGCGGATGGCAGGCAGCCCCAGACGCTGCATGAAGTGGTGCGTATTTTCGGAGCTGCTGGAGAAGTAGACGAGCTGACTCATGCGCTGGCCACTTGAGGAGCCGGGCGCAGACGGTTGATCATGTCCGGGCGAAATCCTGACCAACTGGTTTCCCCTGCGACCACGACCGGTAACTGACGAAAGCCTTGATCGCGCAGGCGATCCGCCATATCGGGGTGTAAATCGACGTTTACCATCTCAAAGTCAAACCCGCGGCTTTCCATCGCCCGCTTAGTGGCGTGGCACTGAACACAGTTGTTACGAGTGTAAATAACAATGCGCATGATTCGTATTTCCATCTAAAAGTAAAAGAATGACGCGATAGAGGGCGTCAGGTTGCGTGTGTCTTGATAGAGGAGATACTAGATGTAGTTTTAAAAAGATTCAACCATACAAGATATGGTAATTTTAGATTGATGAGGGCATGGGTGATGAGCGTTACGGAGGAAGTGATAGAAACTATGGCAGGTTGCCGGATGGCGTTTATGTCGCCATCCGGCAGCGCAGAATCACATGCGCATCCCTACCGCCAGACGGTTAAAGCAGTTCATCAGGCTAATAGCAAACGTCAGATCGCTAATCTCTTTCGCGCTAAAATGGTCGAGCAGCGGCAGATAAACGTCATCTTCGGCATGGGTGCTGGCTATATGGGTGACGGATTCGGCCCACGCCAGTGCCGCACGCTCCTGCTCGCTGAAGTGATGACTCACCCGCCAGCCTGCCAGCGCGTCCAGTTTGGCCTGCGCAACACCGGATTTGCGCAGCGCCTTACTGTGCATTTCCAGGCAAAAGGCGCAGCCGTTGATTTGCGAGACTCGCAGGTAAATCAGTTCCGTCAGCGTAGGTTCCAGCGCGCAGTTTTCCAGCGCTTTGCTGGCCTGAACCAAAGCGTTATAGATTTCAGGACTGAGTTCATAATAGGGCTGGCGTAACATTGTCATGGTATTTCTCCTCGTTTGGATGACCCGCAATGTAGCACTATAATGGACTGCTACAGAGAGCCATATTGTTGCCAAAAAAGCAGACCATAAATGCCACGCTATCAGCAAATCGCCCGTCAGTTAAAAAACGCCATTGAGAAAGGTGAACTAAAGCCAGGCACAAGATTACCCTCCAGTCGGACCTGGGCCCAGGAGCTGGGGGTATCACGTTCGACGGTGGAAAATGCCTATGCAGAACTGGTGGCGCAGGGCTGGCTCGCGCGACGCGGGCAGGCAGGAACATTTGTCAGTGAGCAACTGCGACCGGAAAACGCACCTGTGTCTCCCGCTATCTTCGCCGGAGAAAACCCCAGGCCGCAGCCTTTTCAGATGGGATTACCCGCACTCGATCTCTTCCCGCGGGACGTCTGGGCGCGGGTGATGGGGCGGCGTTTACGCACCCAAACGCGTTTTGACCTGGCCGTGGGCGATGTTTGCGGCGAACGGGTGTTACGTCAGGCGATTGTCGATTACCTGCGCGTCTCACGCAGTATTGAGTGCCAGCCGGAGCAGATTTTTATTACTTCAGGTTACGCGGCATCAATGACGTTAATCCTGCGCGCTCTGTCTCAACCCGGTGAGGGGATGTGGGTCGAAGATCCTGGCTTTCCGTTGATTCACCCCGTGGTGGCTCAGGAGCGCATTGAGCTGATGCCGGTGGCAGTTGATGCCGATGGCCTGGATGTCTGCGCTGGGATCCGTGACTACCCGCAGGCGCGTTTTGTGCTGCTCACACCCGCACACCAAAGTCCGCTGGGCGTCGCCCTGTCATTAGACCGTCGCCACCAACTGCTTGAATGGGCGACTCGGGCGCAGGCGTGGATCATTGAAGATGATTACGACAGTGAATTTCGCTACCACGGCAAACCGTTGCCGCCGCTAAAAAGTCTGGATGCGCCCCAGCGGGTGATTTATGCCGGAACGTTCAGCAAATCGATGTTTCCGGCTTTGCGCACGGCATGGCTGGTGGTACCCCTGACTCAGGTCGAACATTTTCGTCAGCAGGCGGCGCTAACGGCCTGTAGCGTTCCGGTTTTATGGCAGCAAACGCTGGCGGATTTTATGCAAGATGGCCACTTCTGGCGGCACTTAAAACGTATGCGCCAGAATTATGCCCTGCGACGTCAATGGATGGAAAACGCGCTGAGCGAACAAGGATTTAACGTCATTCCTCAGGAAGGAGGGATTCAGCTGGTGATAACTGTCGACGGAGATGATGTTGCGCTAGTGCGCAAAGCGAATCAGGCCGGGCTGGCGGTTCAGGCGTTAAGCCGCTGGCGAATAACTTCAGCAGGAAAGGGGGGAATATTGCTGTCGTTTACCAACATCAGCTCGGTGGAAATGGCGCAGCAGGCGGCGTATCAACTGCGGATGTCGCTGACATAATTCTGCGCGGTTCTTAAGATATTAGTCCCACCATCGCCACTCGTTTATGGACTTTTCTGAAAGCGTTGCTAATGCTGAATCAGGTAAGGTAAGCCCGCAGTAAAAAAGATAACGAGGAAAATATATGTATTTACGACCTGATGAGGTGGCGCGCGTACTTGAAAAAGTGGGCTTTACCGTCGATGTAGTGACGCAAAAAACGTACGGCTATCGTCGTGGCGAAAATTATGTGTACGTTAACCGTGAAGCACGTATGGGACGTACCGCATTAGTTATCCATCCCACGCTAAAAGAGCGCAGCTCTTCGCTGGCGGAACCTGCGACGGATATTAAAACCTGCGATCACTACCAGCAATTCCCGCTATATTTAGCCGGAGAGACTCACGAACATTATGGTATTCCGCACGGCTTCAGTTCGCGAATTGCGCTTGAGCGTTATCTGAGTGGGTTGTTTGGCGACGTTAGTTCAAACTAATAATGCGACTGGCAGGGCCAGTCGCGAAGAGATCTGTCAGGCTTTAGCCTGGTGATAGCTGCTGACCTTAAACAGGCGGCGGCAATAATCAAGAAAGTAGCCATAGACCGCGCCCATCAGCATTGATACCACGATGTTCGAACTTACTGCAGCCGTAATCTGGTGCCAGTCTGCGCCAACCGTCAATAGAATAATCACATACACTGGTGACTGGAAGGTGACATAAGCCAGCACGTCCGCCAGGTTTTTCCCCCATCCTGCTTGCGTGGCTTTACGCGCCGCGCGCATAAACAAATCGCGATACATGCCGTATGGCCACGCGATCAGTATGTTGACGGGGATAGCCACCAGTCTGGAGTACAGAGACTGTTCGAAGCTCATTCCTGAAAGGAATATTTCGATCAACATGTTCACGACAGAACAATAAACAACCATCGCGAACGTGTCTGCTACTGCATGACGCAAGCGTGACTGCGGAGAGAACATGTTAATGCTCCTTGTAAAAAGGGAAAAAAAGGTTTTGAATACCTTCTTGCTAGTGATTTGTCTTGCTGCTTTCGCGTTTGAATAGGATATCTGCCTGGATAATAACTAGCAACTAGCTTAAAATTTTTATTTATTACCTTTTTGTCGATAAAATGCTCTGCAATGGTTTGTTTTTTGTTCGTTTTGGTATTTTCGTTGCTGATTTAATTAAAGGCATTTTAGATCAATGGGTTATGGAAACTTGTTTTTCTGAATTTTTTGCGCTCCTTTTCTCAATGTTGACTAATGTGCAATATGTATACGCACCGGCTCCGCGCGATGTTGTGGCCTGTTTCTCGACTGATACCCTGAGACTCCTTGCAGGTATATTTATAGCGACTAGCAGAGGAATAGAATATATCGCATAGGCGATATCAAAATGGATGCAATAAATACACGAATTAGCTTTTTTGATTAGTAATATGCGAATAAATTAGACTGGAAATATAATAAGCAGTTGCATACAATATTTAGGGTAATACCGTTTTTATGTTTTACGTTAAAGAGGTTTTGTTAATATGAGTTCAATGTTAAAAAACTTAAATAATATCCGCTCGCTGCGTGCAATGGCTCGTGAATTTTCCGTTGATGTGCTGGAAGATATGCTTGAAAAATTCAGGGTAGTGACCAAAGAACGCCGCGATGAAGAAGAACAACTACAGCGCCAACGTGCAGAACAGCAGGAAAAAATTAATACTTTGCTGGCGCTGATGCAGGCAGACGGGATCAATCCGGAAGAGCTGCTGAGCATGACGCCTGCGACGGCACGTTCAGTTAAAAAACGTCAGCCGCGCCCGGCGAAATATCGTTTTACCGATCTCAATGGTGAAACAAAAACATGGACCGGACAAGGTCGCACACCGAAGCCAATTGCCCAGGCACTGGCTGCCGGTAAATCTCTTGATGACTTTTTGATCTGATTATTAATGCGGTGAGGGCGACCTCACCGCTTATTTTCAGCAAACGCCAAAATCACCCTCTTCGGTATATCGCGTCACGTCAGCTGCTTTCAGCGTGAATTTTTCGCCGCTTTCATTACTGGCGTGTACCGCCACAATGTGATCGCCATTGACTTCGACAACTTTCAGTTTAGGTCCACCCATGCGTGGTTGAACCAGATCGCCAGGTTTAAACATATTGCTCTCCTTTATTTATCGCAGAACTCACCATAGATCACGTCAATCAGCGGGTACAGTGCAGTTTCAATGATTACCGCTTAATGAGTACGTCGGTTCCAGGGCATGATATCCAGCAATCGCGCCATGCCGCAAAAGCCGGTCACGCCAGCGAGTATTAGCCCGGCGCCCACAAAACCGCTCAGCAGGAAGAAGGCGCTGCTAACGGTGTAGCCCAGAATGACGCCGAGTAAGGCAAGGCTGCCGGCGGCTATCTGCACCTGGCGCATCAGTGGTAACGGTTGTGAACGATCTTTTGCCACCGGAAAACCTGCGGCTTTCCAGCCGTCAATGCCACCTTCCAACAACCAGACCTGCGCAGGCGCGGCAATAGCGTTCAGTTTTGTCGCCGCGTTTTGTGTACGTTTGCCTGACTGGCAGTGAAAAATCACCTGCCCGGCGCGTAAATTTGCAGGCAGCGATCCCTGCTCTAGCGTAGGTAATGGCGCCAGATGCGCCCCCGGAATATGCTCGTACAGATACTCGTCAGCATCGCGGATATCAATCAGTTTTGCGCCTTGTGCGACCAGCGTCTGCGCCTCGCGCGGGGAAATCGTCCCAATGGTCATGATGGCTCCTTATGGGCAATACAGTGTTTTTAATGTGGCGATCAGTGAATTCACGGCCGCATTTTTGATGGAGTACAGGATGCGCTGGGCATCGCGTTGGCTGTCTATCAGGCCTTCTTCACGCATACGCGCCAGATGCTGCGAAGTGGCGGAAGGACTCAGGCCGGTAACACGGGCTAATTCGCCCGCGCTGGTACCGGGTGAGCCGCAGAGCATGCACAAAATCAGCAACCTTTTCGGGTTACTCATCGCTTTTAGCAGGGCAGCAGCCTGCTCAGCGCTGGCCTGGAGTTGTTCAAGTTCAGTCATATGTATTTAAGTATATTCTAAATTAAGCTTATTCTAAAATAAACGGTCAACGTACGCCAGCGTAAAGAGCGTAAAGGAGGGTAAAACAGCAGGGGAAGGCTGGCAGAGTTAGGTACACTGACTATGCTTAGAGATAAAATCTCTTTTTAAACAATGAGTAACTTTTTGCTTGTATGGAGTGTGTATGGGTTTCTGGAGAATCGTTTTTACTATTATTCTGCCCCCGCTTGGCGTGCTGCTGGGGAAGGGGTTCGGCTGGGCATTTATCCTCAATATTGTTCTGACGCTGCTGGGCTACATCCCGGGTCTGATCCACGCCTTCTGGATACAAACGCGTAACTAATTACCCTTCTACTACGGCGCTCTGGCGCCGTTTTCTTTGCGCTCCTTTCTCCTCTGCTACACTTCCTGGTGTTGATTGTTAACTACCGAGGTGGATATGGGACTCTTTAATTTTGTAAAAGATGCGGGTGAAAAACTGTGGGATGCGGTTACTGGCAACCATGACACTGCCGATCTGGCAAAAAAGGTACAGGAACACCTGAACAAAACGGGCATCCCGGATGCGGATAAAGTGAACGTCCAAATTAACGAAGGTAAAGCCACCGTTTCTGGCGATGGATTAAGTCAGGAAGCGAAAGAAAAAATCCTGATTGCGATTGGTAATATCTCTGGTATTGCCAGCGTCGACGATCAGGTAAAAACTTCTGCGCCGGCGAGTGAAAGCCAGTTTTATACCGTAAAATCAGGAGATACCCTGAGCGCTATTGCCAAACAGGTATACGGTAACGCCAACCTGTATAACCAGATATTTGAAGCGAATAAACCGATGCTGAAAAGCCCGGATAAAATTTATCCAGGGCAGGTTTTGCGTATTCCAGAACAATAAGAAAGTTCAGGCTTATTGCGTCAGCAATTTGCCGGACATCGCTTGTTGAATAATCGGAATGGGCGTCAGCAGGTGCTGGCGCATTAATTCGCTGGCACGTGCAGCATCGCGTGCCAGAATTGCTTCGGTCAGCGTTTGGTGCTGATCGTGTTTATCTTCCAACATCTCCACCGACAGCACCGTCTTTCGCAGCCAGATAAACCGGTAGCGCGCCGCCAAATCGAATAGCCGTTCGCGCATTTGCAGCAGATACTGTGAACCGCAGCCAGCGACAATTGCCGAGTGAAAAGCCTGATGGCGCTGATCCCACTCGTCGAGCATCTGTTCACTGGCGTCAACGGCTTCAAGCTTGCCGAGCATATGCGCCCGCGCCAGAATTTCAGCTTCCCAGGCGTCGCCGCCGCGTTCAATGGCCAGCGCGACCAGCATGGCTTCCATATTGGCGCGGGCATCGAAAATATCGAGCAACTCCTGTTCGGACATTGGGGCGACACGATACCCTTTCTGATTGACCACCGTGACCAGCCGCTCGGCAACCAACTGCGAAAGCGCTTCGCGTAGCGGTCCCACGCCAAGCTCATAGCGTGAGGTCAGCAGGCTCATACGCAGTTTTTCATCAGGCTGATACACACCGCGGATGATGTCGTTTTTCAGCCAGCGGTATCCATCAATGGCCGTCGGTTGGGGAATGGCGGTCATGGTCTTACTCCTGAACGGTTTTCCCGGCCTGCGCCGGGAAAAGGTTTAATGCGTATTTTGCAACGGTGCTTTTTGCCACGATAGCAGTTTTTTCCAGCGTGACATAATAGGCACGGTGCAAATAATTCCTATGGCTAACAACCCGGTAGAGATAACTTCCAGTTGTTGAGCCGGGCGAAAGAGCATCACCACCAGCACAAAGATAATAAAGGCGATTACCAGCCAGGTAAGCCACGGATAGAGCCACATTTTCAGTTTAATTTCACCGCCTCGCGCCAGCAGGATTTTGCGCATCCGCAGTTGGGAAATTGCAATCACCAGATAAACCAGCAGGGCGATGGCGCCGGAGCTGTCGATCAGGAATTTGAACACCTTGGCCGGGGCATAATAGTTGACCACCACGGTGAGGAACGCGGCACCCGTAGACAGCAACACCGCCACATAAGGCGTTTTACTCCGGTTCGTTTTACCCATAAAGGCGGGAGCATCGCCACGACGGCTCAGGGAGTAAAGCATACGCGACGACGTATACAGCGCGGAGTTCAGACAACTGGTTACCGACAGCAATATGACACAGTCCATGATCAGCTTCGCGTGTGGGATATGCAGTAACTCCAGCACCGAGCGGTAAGAGCCCACCTCTTTCAGTCCCGGCATGTTCCACGGAATCAGCGCGACGACCACAAAAATAGAGCACAGATAGAAGATGGAGATACGCCAGATAACCGAGTTGGTGGCGCGGACGATGTGCTTATCCGGGGTATCGGACTCGGCGGCGGCGATGGTAACAATCTCTGCGCCCATAAAGGAGAACATGGTGATTAGCATCGCGCTGATCACCGCGCCAAAGCCGTTGGGCATGAAACCGCCCTGATCCCACAGACGCGAAACTCCGCTGACCTCGGTATAGGGATAGAAACCGCTAATCGCCACCGCGCCGAGAGTGATAAACGCCAGAATGGCAATCACTTTGCACAGCGCCAGCCAGAACTCGAACTCACCGTAATTTTTGACGCTCAGCAAATTACTGCCGGTTAATGCCAACGTGATAACCAGAGAAAACAGCCAGATAGGAATGCCTGGAACCCAGGAGTGCAGAATGATGGCGGCGATATTCGCTTCCAGCGGGATAACCAACACCCAGAACCACCAGTACAGCCAGCCGATGGTATAACCCGCCCACGGCCCGATGGCCTTATCGGCGTAGGTGGAAAAGGAACCGGTATCCGGGGTGGCAACGGCCATTTCGGCCAGCATGCGCATAATCATCACCACCAGCAATCCGGCGAACAGATAGGCCAGTAATACTGCGGGACCGGCTTCTGCAATCGCCACGCTTGAACCCACAAACAAACTTGCGCCGATAACCCCGGCAATAGACAGCATGGTGACGTGGCGTGATTTCAGCCCGCCCCCTAAATCATGTGATTGTGACACTTGCCCCATCTTTTAAACCTCTCGAAAGTATTTCACTTGGGAGAGCACCCCGGCATTCCCGCGCCGGGGCACGCGTATTTATTGTTATTGACCCTGTCTGCCGGATGGCGGCTCCGCCTTATCCGGCCTGAGGATTGCGTTTTTTATTGGTCGAATGCGGTGTTAACCCTGCTTCGCTTCGGCAAAACACTGAGCGATAATGTCCAGCCCCTGGCGGATTTGGGCATCTTCAATGGTCAGTGGGACAAGAATGCGCAGTACGTTGTAGTAAGGTCCGCAGGAGAGCAGGATCAGCCCTTTATCGCGCGCACGCGCGACGATTTCCGCGGTCAGTTTGGCGTCTGGTTTCGTGTGATCGCCGTCTTCAAACAGTTCAATTGCGATCATCGCTCCCAGCCCGCGTACATCGCCAATCTCGCGGTGGGTTTCCGCGATAGCCAGCAGGCCTTCGCGCAGGGTTTGCCCCAGGTCGTTGGCTTTTTGCAGCAGATTTTCCTGTTCGAAAATATTCAGTACCGCCAGGGCGGCGGCACAGGCAATCGGGTTACCGGCATAGGTACCGCCCAGACCGCCCGGTGGGATAGCGTCCATGACTTCGGCGCGCCCGGTCACTCCCGCCAGCGGGAAGCCACCAGCAATAGATTTGGCAAAGGTGGTGAGATCGGGCGCAACGCCCATCTGCTCCATAGCGAACAGCGTACCGGTACGGCCTGCGCCGCTCTGTACTTCATCGGCAATCAGCATGATGCCGTGCTCGTCACAAATGGCGCGCAGACGTTGCATAAAAGCAGGAGAGGCGGCGTAAAAACCACCTTCGCCCTGGACGGGCTCAATCACGATGGCGGCAACATCTTCCGGAGCGGCATCATTTTTGAAGATACGGTGAATGCTGGCGATAGCATCGTCTTCACTGATGCCGTGCAGCGGGCAAGGATAAAGCGCACGGTACACGTGGCCCGGCATCAGTCCCATTCCTGCAGAGTACGGGTTTACTTTCCCGGTCAGCGACAGGGTGTAGTGGGTTCGACCGTGGTAAGCGCCGCTGAAGGCGATAGTGCCGGTTCGTTTGGTGGCGGCGCGGGCGATTTTCACCGCGTTTTCCACCGCTTCCGAGCCGGTTGTCACCAGCAGGGTTTTTTTGGCGAAATCGCCCGGCACTTTCTTATTCATGATTTCGCACAGCTCCAGGTACGGCTCATAGGCCAGCACCTGGAAACAGGTATGGGACAGCTTTTTCAACTGTGCTTCTACCGCAGAGACGATCTGCGGGTGCAGGTGGCCGGTGTTCAGCACCGCAATACCGCCAGCAAAATCGAGGAATTCACGGCCTTCAACGTCCCAGACTCGACAGTTTTCTGCACGCTCGGCAAAAATAGGGTGGATTTGTCCTACGCCACGGGGAACGGCGTTGCTGCGACGTTGCATAAGTTCTTTGTTGGTGCTCATCAGGTGTTCTCCAGTATTTATTTTATTAAAGGCCGATGCACATATATTTGATTTCTAAGTAGTCTTCGATGCCGTATTTCGATCCTTCACGGCCAAGACCGGAGGCTTTAATTCCCCCAAACGGGGCGACTTCGTTGGAGATAATGCCGGTGTTAATCCCGACAATGCCGTATTCCAGCGCTTCGCCAACGCGAAAGACGCGGCTCAAATCACGGGCGTAGAAATAGGCGGCCAGACCAAACTCGGTGTCATTGGCCTGAGCGATGACGTCAGCCTCGTCCTTAAACCGGAACAGCGGAGCCAGCGGGCCGAACGTCTCTTCTTTGGCGACCTTCGCGTTGTCAGGCACATCCACCAAAATGGTGGGCTGGAAGAAGTTGCCGCCGAGTGCGTGAGGTTTGCCGCCCGCGATAATGCGCGCGCCTTTATCCAGAGCATCGGCGATGTGTTCCTGCACTTTGGCTACCGCTTTCTCGTCGATCAGCGGCCCGGTGGTGACGTCAGGTTGCAGACCATCGCCGAGGTGCAGTTTGCTCACTGCCTGCTGGAGTTTTTCGGCAAAACGGTCATACACGCCGTCCTGCACGTACAGGCGGTTGGCGCAGACACAGGTTTGGCCAGCGTTACGGAACTTCGATGCCAGTGCGCCTTCCACGGCTTTATCGAGATCGGCATCGTCAAAGACGATAAACGGCGCATTGCCGCCCAGCTCCAGCGACACTTTTTTGATGTCTTTGGCGCACTGCTGCATTAACTGACGGCCAATTTCGGTTGAGCCGGTAAATGACAGCTTGCGTACCAGCGGGTTGCCAGTCAGCTCGTTGCCGACCTCGCTCGCTGAACCGGTCACCACGCTGAAAACGCCTGCCGGGATCCCGGCGCGATTGGCAAGCTCTGCCAGCGCCAGTGCGGAGTAGGGGGTCTGGCTGGCCGGTTTAAGCACCATTGTGCAACCAGCCGCCAGCGCCGGACCGGCTTTGCGGGTAATCATCGCCGCGGGGAAGTTCCACGGCGTAATCGCGGCGGTAACGCCGATCGGCTGTTTGATGACGATTAGGCGTTTGTCGGCCTGGTGGCCGGGGATCGTATCGCCATAGATACGTTTGCCCTCTTCGGCAAACCACTCAATAAAGGAAGCGGCATAGGTGATTTCACCTTTGGCTTCTGCCAGCGGTTTACCCTGTTCCAGGGTCATCAGACGGGCGAGATCGTCCTGATGCTCAATCATCAGGTTGAACCAGCGGCGCAGGATGTTGGCCCGCTCTTTGGCGGTCAGCGCACGCCAGGCGGGCAGAGCGCGGTTAGCGGCGTTAATCGCTTCGCGGGTTTCATCCGCCCCCATTTTCGGTACGCTACCTAATTGCTGACCGTTGGCGGGGTTGGTCACCGCGATGGTCTCGCCGCTGTTGGCGTCACGCCAGTTGCCGTCGATCAGTGCCTGCTGGCGAAATAAGGTTGGATCGTTAAGTTGCATAATTGCGTCCTGTCTAAATCGTTTTAACGGGTGAATGCGGCGTGTAATGTTTCCACGCTACGTGCCGCACGCAGCGTGCGTCCGGGATTACTCTGGTTCTCCAGCAGCGCATGAACTTTGCTGACAATATGCGCGCCGATAGGGATCGCCGACGTTGCTGCCGGAGAAGGCGCGTTACAGGTGTGAATTGAGCGTGGCGTGGTGACAAACAGGAAATCGTCGATTAGCTTGCCGTCCGGTGATACAGCCTGTGCCCGCACGCCTGCAGGCCAGGGCTGCAGATCCTTGAGCGTCAGACTCGGGCAGTACTTTTGTACCAGCCGCAGATAACCGCTTTTGCACAGCGAATTTTTCATTTCGCCAAGTCCTGAGCGCAGGTTGTTTTGCAGCACGCGACGAATGCCGGAAGAGCTGAGGATCTCCAGCGTATCGCTGAGCGAGAAGTCGCGTTTACGGTAGCCTTCACGTTTAAATGCCAGTACCGCGTTGGGGCCCACGGTGACGCTGCCGTCAATCATCCGGGTCAGATGAACGCCGAGAAACGGCATCGCCGGGTCGGGGATGGGGTAGATCAGATGGTTGACTATCTGGTTATGTTCTGACGCCAGACGGAAATATTCGCCACGGAACGGACAGATGATAAAGCCGGGTTCAACGCCGAGCATTTTCACTAGTCGGTCCGCCATCAGGCCAGAGCAGCTAATCAGCGTCGCTCCCTCAAATTCCTGACCCTGAAGGGTATGTACGACAACGCCCGCAGCGTGCTCTTTTAGCGCGCTGACCTCAGCGTTGTAGATAATCTCACCGCCTTTGGCCTGAAATATTTTCGCCATCGCGGCGGTGACTTCGCGGTAGCTGACGATCCCGCTCGACGGAACAAAAATACCGCCCAGCCCGGTGATGTTGGGTTCACGCTCGCGAAGCTCCTGCGCATTCAGCCATTCGCGCTCAAGGCCGTTAGCGGCGGTGCGATCCCACAGCGCGCGCATGCGCTCCATTTCCAGTTCGGAGGTGGCAACCAGCATTTTTCCGCAGACGTCGTAGCGGATGCCGTTTTGGTCGCAAAAGGCTTTTGTGGCGCGATTTCCGGCCAGGCAAAACTGCGCCTTCAGGCTGCCGGGGGTGTAATAGACCCCGGCATGAATTACGCCGCTGTTGTGGCCCGTCTGGTGACAGGCCGGGCCGGACTCTTTTTCCAGCAGCGCGATTCTGGCGTCCGGATAGACATCAATCAGCTGCATGGCGGTCGACATGCCGATAATGCCGCCGCCAATAATCACAAAATCATACATCCGCTTTATTCCTTCGCGCTTACTGATGGGTCTGGTAGTGGTTTGTCGCGTAAGCGAAATAACCACGCTGGCGCATCAGTTCGCGGCGCAGGTCGGGATGCGAGGTAAAGCGATCGCGACCGTGCAACCAGAACAGGTTGTTGATTAACAGGAATTTACCGACTGAAACCGGAACGGAAATAATGGCCTTGCTGGTTTCCAACGCATCGGACAAATCGCTCAGCCAGACGCCTTCTTCATAATCTTTAGGCTGGACGAACTGGTCGATGTAGCGCATCACCGGGCGGCCCTGCTGGTCAACGTCAAACACCGGATGGAACACTTCCTGGCTGACGTTTTTGCTTGGCGGTGCGGCAAAGCGCATGGCGCGACGCGCCAGCGGGTGGGTAAAGTACTGATCCAGATGTTCCCAGTCGTCGAGGTGCAGCAGCAGCGAGTTACCGCCGGTCATGTTCTGCTCGTCAATCTTCATCATCAGCACATAGTCGGTGATTTCTTCGAGGTAGGTTCCGTCGTTATGCAGCTCCATTACACGGTGCGGCTGGCGCAGATAGCTGTCTGAGTTATCAACGTTTTTCACCACAAAACGGGCATAGTATTGACCGCTCATCGCGTCAAAATTGGAGCGCCCGATAAGATGCGCTACCGCCGTCGCCAGCTTGACCATCTCTTCAGCCTGTGCCACATCATCCACGCCAACGGCGTTGATCAGCAGTGCGCCTTCGGCACGATCGAGCAACGTTTTCAGCAGCAAAGGCTGCAACTGATTGCCGCACAGGTCGTCGAGGATCTTGCCCACTTTGAAGCGCAGGAAGGATTTGTATTCCAGTGCCTGCACCGGCCACTGCGCTACGGCTTCCAGAAATTGCTCAGTGGTCTCAGCGGAAAAAGTCAGCTCCAGCAGGCGTGGGGACTGGGCTGATGGTTTCAACGTGAAACCGCTGTAGTGCTGGGCTGGATCATCAGCGTTCGGTTTTACGGCAGTCAGTGCGTTCATCAAATCGTTCCTCTCAGTAGATTGTCAGGGAGATATGGCGCAGCTCGTTTCGTAGCCATAAATTAAAAATATCTACATTTTTGAAAAACGCGCACAGAATGGGCTTGTTTGTTTATTATTTGTGATCAAAAACAACAATTGTTTAACATTATAAAAAATGAGGTTAAGTGCGAGAGGAGAAGGGAGGATAGGTAATGTTATTTTAAAACAAAGAGTTAATTATTCTGCCGCTGAGGGTAACTCAACGGCAGCAGCAAAGTCAGTAACCGACTTTATAAATGCGCCCGGTTTGGATGCCTTCCACGCTGCGGCGATAGGCATTGGCAACGGTAGCGGCGGGGACGCTTTCAAAGCCTGGGAAGAAACCATCGTATGCTTCGGCGGATTCACTGAGTACGGTTGGGCTTATCAGGTTAATGCGCTGGCCACGACCTAGCTCACAGGCAGCAGCGCGCACAAATCCTTCCAGCCCGGCATTGATCGTTGCCGCATTCGCCCCTTGTGCGATGGGTTCATGGGCGATAATGCCGCTAATCAGCGTAATCGAGCCGCCATCATTGAGGAAATGTTGCCCGGTTAATGCCAGACGTATCTGGCCTAACAGCTTATCCTGTAATCCCTGATTAAAGTCCTCGTCGGTCATTGTCGACAGTGGGCCAAAGAACAGGTTGCCGGTGGCGGAAACGATCGCATCTACCCGACCGACTTTTTCAAACAATGCCCCGACACTCTCCTGCGAGGTGATATCGACCTGGTAATCTCCCTGCGTGCGACCTACGCGGATCACCTCATGTTTACGGCTTAACGTTTCTGTGACTGCGCGCCCCACTGTACCGCTGGCACCAATAATGACGATTTTCATAACCACCTCCAGAATAGTGTGAGCCACTATTCTTTAATGAAAATGAAATCGGATAAACTGGCTATAAGTTAGATGATTACTAACCAGAGGTTTGTAATATGGATAAGCTGCGCGGCATGGAAACGTTTATCGCCGTGGTGGAGAGCGGAAGCTTTACCTCCGCGGCAACTAGACTCGAGATGTCTGCGGTGATGGTGGGAAAATATATCACCCAACTGGAAGCACAGCTTGGGACGCGTCTGCTGGAGCGCAATACTCGCCGCCAGAGCCTGACCGATGCCGGGCGTGTCTATTTTGAAGAAGCCCGCCGCGTGCTGGAGCAGGTGTCGATAGCTGAGCGTTCGGTAGAGCGTCTGCGGCTGGCCCCTGCGGGGACGCTGCGCATTAGCGCGCCTACTTCTTTTGGCGCTTGCGTTATCTCGCCGCTGGCCGCTGCGTTTTTACAGGCCTGGCCAGAGGTGCGCATTGAGCTGGATCTGACCAACCGGATGGTTGATCTGGTGAATGAAGGCGTCGACCTGGCGATCCGTATTGGCGATATCCATCAGACTGATGTGGTGGCGAAATACCTGTGCCCTTACCGTATGGCGATCTGTGCATCAAAGGATTATCTTGCCCGTCATGGCACGCCCCTTACGCCAGCGGATCTGGTGGATCATCTGTGCCTGTCCCATACCGTGTGGACCGCTCGCAACGAATGGATACTGCCTGGCGTGACGGGCGAAGTCAGATGGAAGCGCGATGCGATCCTGCGTTGTAACGATGGTCATGGCCTGCGTATGGCGGCGGTAGCGGGGGCTGGACTGTTATTGCAACCGGAGGTGCTGCTGGCGCAAGAGCTGGCTACCGGGAAACTGATTCGGATACTGGAAAAGTTTACGCCGCAGCCGCGGCCGATTCATCTACTGTGGCGACAAGATTTGCGTCCGCTGCCTAAGCTGACGCGGTTTGTTGAGCACGTACTCAGTGCCGTTCAGGAATTAAGATGAAAATGCCGGATAAGGCGCGTCAGCGCCGCTACCCGGCATATTATTAGCTGATATCCACCTGTGGTTTGCTGTTACGTTTACGAATCAGGCGTAGTACTGGCGGGACCACGATAACCAGTACCGCCATCACCAGCAGCACTTTCGCCACGCTGCTGGCCCACAGAATATCCATATTACCGTTACTGATAGACAGCGCCCGACGCAGGTTCTGCTCCAGCATTTCCCCCAGAACGAAGCCTAAAATCAACGGCGACATCGGGAAGTGCATTTTGCGCAATATGTAGCCCAGTACGCCGAGGGCAACCATCAGCACCAGATCGAAAGTGGTGCTGTGGACGGCATACACGCCCACCGCGGAGACTGCCGCGATAGCCGGTACCAAAAACCACAAGGGGATGGTCAGCATACGGGTAAACAGGCCGATCAACGGGATGTTCATCACCAGCAGCATCACGTTAGCAATCAGCAGCGCCGCAATCAGCCCCCAAACGATATCCGGCTGTTCGGTGAACATGGCCGGACCCGGGGTGATATTGTACAGCGTCAGCGCGCCCATCATCACCGCTGTGGTGCCGGAGCCCGGTACGCCGAGCGTCAGCATCGGGATAAAGGAGCCACAGGCCGAGGCGTTGTTGGCGGCTTCGGGGGCCGCCACGCCGCGTATATCCCCTTTGCCGAAGCTGTCGCTATTGCCGCTGAGCTTTTTCTCGGTCATGTAGGTGATAGCGCTGGCAATGGTTGCGCCCGCGCCAGGCAGGACGCCGACGAAAAAGCCAATCACCGATGAACGCAGGGTTGCGCCAACGCACTGCGCACCTTCTTTAGCGTTAAATAACATGCGGCCCGTTTTACGCACCAGCGTCTGGCCACTGCTGGTATGTTCCAGCATTAACAGTATTTCAGAGACTGAGAACAGCCCAATCACTACCACGATAAACTGCACACCGTCGGAGAGATGAACGCTGTCAAAGGTAAAGCGATAAACCCCGGTATTGGCGTCTACGCCAACGGTCGCAAGGCCGAGACCGATAAGCGCTGCCAGAAATGATTTCAGCGGGTTTTGCGCCATCATGCTGCCGAGGCAGGCAATGGCGAAAACCATTAAGGCAAAGTATTCCGCCGGACCGAAGGCCAGCGACCATTGGGCTAACGCCGGGGCAAACAGAATGATGCCGCCGATAGCGATAAGCGAACCAATGAAAGAGCTGACCGCCGAGATAGAGAGCGCAACGCCGCCGCGGCCTTGCTGCGCCATCGGGTAGCCATCCAGCGCGGTCATAATCGCCGCCGCATCGCCGGGAACATTCAGCAGGATGGAGGAGATACGTCCGCCGTATTCACAACCTATGTAGACCGTAGCCAGCAGGATCAGCGCAGATTCTGCAGGCAGATGCAAAGCGAACGCCAGAGGCAGCAGGATCGCCACGCCGTTAATGGGTCCAAGACCAGGCAACAGCCCGACAATGGTACCGACAAAACAGCCAATCAGGGCGATGACCAGGTTTTCCGGCGTCATGGCCACCGCGAAACCCTGAGAAAGATAAATCCAGGTATCCATCGTTTCTCCGTTAACCCAGCCAGGCGCCGAGTGGTAAGGTGACGTCAAGCAGTCGGTCAAAGGCATACCACAGCAGAATGCCGAGTACCGCGCCGGAAATACCCGCAGCCGGAATGGTTGCGCCGAACAGCATGCCAATCACCACGGTGAGAATGGCGGTGGAGATGGGAAAACCGAGCCATTCGAAACCCCAGGCGTACATCAACAGAACAATCACCATCGTCAGCAGCTTTTGCAGCACGTGACGGCGGGGCCAACTGATGGTGTCGGGATGGCGCAACAGCAGCGCCACGGCGCATACCAGCATCAGGCTGATAATGCCAAGCGGAAAGGGACGCGGCCCAACCGGCTCATAGCTGTATTCGCTGGTGATTTGCCAGGCCACGAACAGCCCGGCTATGCAGAGCAACAGCCAGATACCTGCAAAAATACGATCGCTCATCATCTTTGCCTCTGCGCTTATTTCGCCAGACCGAAGGCTTTCGCCTGCTCACGGTAATCCGTGACCTGCTTTTTCACGTATTCGTCGAGCTGCTTACCGCTCATGTTGAATTCAAACAGGCCGCGCAGATCGCGCTGCTTTTTAAACTCATCGGTCTGCTGGAGTTTGTTAAAGGCATCAACCCACCACTGATACTCGGCGTCGCTGACTTTTGGTCCAACGTAGAAGCCACGAATGATGGGCCACACGAGGTCGTAACCCTGCTCTTTGGCGGTTGGTACGTTAGCTAACTGGCCCGGCAAACGTTCATCAGAGAACACGGCGAGCACGCGGATTTTGTCGCCGCTAAGATAAGGCACCATCTCGCTGAGATCGCCGGAAACCACCTGTACGTGATTCCCCATCAGCGCGGTGACCGGTTCGCCGCCGCCCTCAAAGGCCACATAGCGCATCTTATGTGGATCGACGTTGGCTTTTTGCGCCAGCAGCGCCGACTTCATCCAGTCCTGACTACCGATAGAGGCGCCTGCGCCAATGACCACGCTGTTAGGATCTTTCTCCATTGCCGTCAGCAGATCTTTCAGCGTTTTCCAGGGTGAGTCCTGGCGTACGGCAATCATGCCGTAGTCAGTGCCGACGCTTGCCAGCCAGCGGACATCATCAACGCCGTAGCGACCAAACTTCCCTTGTGACAGGTTAAGCAGCGAGCCGCCGGAGAATGCCACTACGGTACCCGCTTCAGCCGGACGTTGCGCGACGATCGCGTTATAGGCCACGGCGCCAACGCCACCGGGCATGTAGGTAACGCGCATCGGTTTTTCGATAGCGCCGGTTTCCATCATGCTCACTTGAATCAACTTACAGGTGAGATCGAAACCACCGCCAGGTTTAGCAGGGGCGATACATTCTGTGCGCGATGGCGCTTGTTCCGCCAGAACAGAGGTACTCATCAGTAAAATGCTTGCAGTAAGGGTACGAAGTAACTGTTTTTTCATTGTTTATCCTCACGCCGGAAAACCGGATTTTCGGGTACGGAAGAAGATTTTTGTGATTATGTGAGCCGATGTGTAGCAGTTCGGTTGCGTGATTGTTAAAACATTAACCTTTCAATTCCCTTTCAATGCGGCAGAAACTTTACAGGATGTGATATGCGTCTCTTATTAGCGGAAGATAACCGTGAGTTAGCTCACTGGCTGGAGAAAGCGCTGGTGCAAAACGGTTTTGCCGTCGACTGCGTTTTTGATGGCCTGGCGGCCGACCATCTTTTACATAGCGAAACGTACGCGCTGGCGGTGCTGGACATCAATATGCCGGGACTGGATGGTCTTGACGTCGTTCAGCGCCTGCGCAAACGCGGGCAGACGCTTCCTGTTCTGCTGCTGACGGCGCGCAGCGCGGTGGCCGATCGGGTGAAAGGATTGAACGTCGGGGCCGATGATTATCTGGCAAAACCGTTTGAAATCGAGGAGCTGGATGCGCGGCTGAGGGCTTTGCTACGCCGCAGCGCGGGGCAGGTGCAGGGCATACAGCAACTGGGTGAACTGGCGTTTCACGATGAGGGCTATTTTCTGTTGCAGGGGCAGCCGCTGGCGCTCACGCCGCGCGAACAGGCATTGCTGACGGTGCTGATGTACCGTCGATTGCGACCGGTTTCGCGTCAGCAGTTGTTTGAACAGGTCTTCAGTCTAAACGATGAGGTCAGCCCCGAAAGCATTGAATTGTACATCCATCGTCTGCGTAAAAAGCTACAGGGAAGCGATGTGCGCATCGCCACGCTGCGCGGACTGGGCTATGTACTGGAGCGTAGCGATGAAGTGGGTTAAACCCCAATCGTTGTACCTGCAACTGCTGATGTTTCTGGGTTTGCCGCTCATGTTGTTGTGGGGGCTGTCGGCATTTAACAGCTATGTCAGCGCGCTACAGGCGGCGACGCAGGCGTATGACCGGACGCTGCTCTCGTCTGCCAGAACCGTCTCCGAGCGACTGGTGGTGCACAACAAACAGTTGGAAGTGAATGTGCCGTGGGTAGTGCTGGACAGCTTTGAGCTGAATATGAACGACAGGTTGTATTACAAGGTGGTCGATCCGGCGGGGAAGGTTATCTCAGGTTATGACGATTTACCTGCGATGCCGCCTGCGACATCGCGTACGCGGCTTTATCCGGCGCTGGCGTGGTTTTATCACACTGAATATCGCGGGGAGGCAATTCGCGTGGCGCGTCTGCTGCAGCCCGTCAACGAGGGCGGTATTATCGGCATGGCCGAGATTTATGTCGCCGAAACGCTGCAATCGCGACGTTACCTGGCGCGACAGCTGCTGTTTTCCTCGTGGGTTTCGCAAGGGCTGCTGGTGCTGCTCACGCTGGTGCTGGTCGGCTGGCTGCTGCGTCGGGTGTTACGCCCGATGCGCCAGCTGTCATCGCTGATGGTGCGTCGCGAGCCTGGGCTGCTGACGCCGCTGCCAGAGCTGCTGCCGTGGTCGGAAACCCGTCTGTTGATTGTGGCATTCAACCGTTATCTGGACCGACTTCGCGGCCTGATCTCTCGCCAGGAGCGCTTCAGCGCGGATGCTTCCCATCAGCTTAAAACGCCGCTGGCGGTGCTAAAAACTCAGGCGGCGGTGGCCCTCGCCAGCCAGCAGCCGCAGCAATGGTATGAGAGTCTGCAAGCCATGAGCTCCACGCTGGACAACACCATTCAACTGACGGAAAGGCTGTTACAGTTGTCGGCTGTGAAGCGCAAAGAGCAAGGAGAAAGGCACTTCTCGCCGGTTAATTTGTATGAGGTGGTGCAAAGCAGTTGTTTCACGCGACTGGCGCAGGCGCGCAGTAAAGGGATCGATCTGGGCTATGAAGGGGAACAGGATGCGGTGTGGATTGAGGGCGATGAAGTCCTGCTTGGCGAACTGTGCGGGAATCTGCTGGATAACGCACTGAAATACACGCCGCCGCATGGTGTGGTAACCGCCCGTCTGCTGCGAAAAGGAGAGGCGGTGGTGCTGGTGGTTGAAGATAGTGGGCCGGGTATCGATGAGCAGATGGTGCACCAGGCGCTGCTACCGTTTCATCGCCTTGATAACGTCGGTAATGTCCCTGGCGCCGGGATAGGCCTGGCGCTGGTCAACGACATTGCTCGTCTGCACCGCACGCACCCTCAGCTATCACGGAGTGAAACATTAGGCGGGTTAAGCATACGACTGCGGTTTTTATGCCTGGTGCGAGACGCGCAGGACGATCAGCATCGTCCTGCGCCTGTTATTTAAAGGTCACCGTCGCATTGACAGGAATACTAAATGTGCCGGGTTGGGGAGGATTCTTCAGCCAGAACAGGGTTGCCATGAACTCTTTGCGTCGGCTGTCGCTCTGGTTGGTAAACGCGCTGCTGGCAAAATCGATACGGTTGCCGCTGATAATGTCCCCGGAGCCGGGGTGTGCAGCATCCTGGAGCGTAATGCCGATATCTGGCGTCCCCTGACCGGTAAAAACTGCGCCGCTGTTGCTCGTGGTGCCGGTAAACGTTACCGCGTAGTTGATACCGCGACATTCATGCTTCCCGGCGGCTTCTGCGGCAATAACGGCAAACTGTTTACTGTGGCTGTTATCTTTTCCCACTTTTGCTTCGGTAATGCTGATCCTGCCAAACTCGACGGTATCCGTTCCTTTGTCAGAGCTGATAGAGACGATCGGTTCGCAGTTGATATAACTGATGTTATTCAGGCCATTAAGCGCGGGGCCAAAGTTTTTTGCCGGATTGCTGGTGGAGCAGCTCGAACCGCAGGCGTTAATGCTGCCAATACCGTCGACGACGAAAACTTTGTTGATGGTGCGACCGGCCAGCGCAGGCAAAGGATCCGGGAGTTTTCCGGTAGCGACCAGACTAAGGTTAAAGGTGAAAGAAAATGTTTGCGAGCGCGCCTGGCAGTCACTGGTATGGCTGTGGTTATTACTCCTGCAGTAGTTGTCTGAACCTGCTCGGGGCAACGTTGCCTGATATTGGGTGGTGACGGCCTGGGCGCTTTGATCGTAGGGGCGACCATCAATGCTCACCACCAGTTTCATATTGGTTCCCTGCAGAAAATGCGCAAACTCATGATCAGGGTCGATGTAGATTCTGGCGGCTTCGCCGTGGGGCATATAGTCTGTGTCGCGGCAAGTGACGCTAACGGTTTGTGGATTGGACACCCAAACGGTGTCCCCAGCGGTGGTACTGTGGCTGATTTTAATGGGATCAACGTGTACGGAGACGCTGTTTGCTGTACAGGTAACCGCATAGCTTGCACTACTGAATATCGGCAAACAAAGCAGCACCACGAGTTTAACTATTTTTAACGGATTCATTGATTGCACCTTACGAGCCGACGCACTGGGCGGTAATTTGTGTATATCCGATTTTCTTCACCGGCTGGTTATGGTTATCCGGCATTTGAATAAAGCAGTGTTCATTTGCATGGGAGCCCCAGCGCACTTCCAGGCGAGAATTGTCTTCCACACCGCTGGCATACAGTGCGCCATGCATACCGACCAGACCGTGGCTACGACCTTTCGTATCTCGTACGTTCGCGCCGACCGGGGGGGCAATATTGCCGGGCATGACGGCATTGACCAGATAGTTGCGGCCGCTGAAGGTTTCAAACACCACTTTGCCGATGGCTTTCTCTGTTGGAACAATTTTTTTCTGTGCCTGCGGAATATCCAGCCCGGCACCAATATCAGCGGTATTCAGACTCACCACGTTGTAATGCCATGCGTCTGCGGCGGTAAGGACCGCATAGCCGTTACCGTCAATTGCCACGCCATTTTGTTGCTGGATATGGACACCGTCGGCATTTTTGGCCTCGACCAACACCATGGTATCGCCAGGAGAGTGCATGAGCGTCACGCCGCCTGCGTGCAGCATTGCCCCGCCGCTGATGCCCATATTCATATTCTGGTAGTTGCGTCCTGCGCTGTAGCCCCCCTGAACATTCATCTTGTCGCCTTGCCAGGCGGCGTTAACCCCGGCAGAGGAATCCTGTCGATCGGTGGTACTGCCCTGAACGCCCCAGCTCAGACGATCGTCAAATGCTGTATTGCTGTAGCTGGTGGAGTAGCTGTCGCCATTCTGCTGGCTATGCATGATGTTGGTGGAGACAAAGCCGCGGCTATCCATGAAATCGAATGGAATGGAAAGCGTCAGGTTGATACTGCGGTCCTGGTAGTCGTACTGGTTACGGGTATCCTGTACATAAACGCTCCAGTTGATTTTCCCCAGTGTATCGTTGTAACCCAGCTGTATCGTGCGGTCGTGACTCCCGTTGTGCCAGTAGTTTTGCTGGCTGGCACTGACGTAAAGAGAGGCGTTATCCCACAAACGCTGGTTAACAGAGACCTCAAAACGTTGGCGGCGATTATTGTAGTTAGTGGTGTAGTAATGCTTTTTGTTGTGCTCTTCGCCAGGAAAACGCAACTGTTGATTCGGGTCGTCATAGGCGATGTCGTAATAGCCCGAGGACCAACTGTTATGCTCGTTAATGGTGTCGCTAAAGCTGTAATAACCGGAGGTATTGTAGCGGTAGCCTACCAGACGGAAATCCGTACCGTACTGGTTCAGCGATTTGGAGTATAAGAAACGGTAACTTTGTCCTGTGGACGCATCTCCACTGGCAAGCTGCGCTCTGGCGGTAGTGATATCGAAAGAGATCGCGCCGAACTGGTGCAGATCCTGCGCGATCCCGGTGGCAATCGCATTATAGCTTTCTGCGGTCAGGAAACCACCGTACAACGTGGAGCCAAAGCTGAGACCATAACTCAATGTGCCTTGAACAAAGCGGGGTCGCCAACCGCCGCTGTAACCGTCGCGGTATTCCCCTGCCGTAAACTGAAAGCGGTTGTTACCTGCACGCAGCATGTTCGGGACCGCCGAATAAGGCACACTGAAATTACGCCGACTGCCATCGGCTTCAATAACGCTGACGTTCAGGTCGCCGCTTTGGTTGCTGGGGTTAATATCGTCAATGTCAAACGCGCCTGGCGCGACGTTTTTACTGTAAATCAGATAGCCATTTTGACGGATTTCTATTGTGGCATTGCTATTGGCGACGCCGCGAACGACTGGCGCAAAATCGCGTTGGCTATCAGGCAACATGTTTTCATCGCTGGTGAGCTGTGCCCCGGTAAACTGGATGCTGTCAAACACATCGTCGTCCGTATATGTTTGCCCGAAGCGCAAGCGGCTACGCAGCGCAATAATATTACGTTCCACCCACGTGGAAACCGCCTGCCATTGACGGCCTGAACCGCTGGCATAGCTGAAAGTAGACTGGTTACGAAAATGCCATCCCGCCAGGTTTATACCGTTGGCAAAACTGGCAAAAACAGAGTCATGATCCTGGCCCTGTTCAATCAGGTGCGTCGTATTGGCGTTGTAGCCGACAAAAGCGGCATTAATCCCATCGTCATAGGCCGATTCAGGCACGGCGTCATGCGCAGTCGAAAGCAGAAACGCTTCTGGCACTGAAATATCAATGCGCTGGTAGTTTGCATCTGCCGTCAGGCGACTGTTTGCGATCAGAGCCGTGAGCTCCACGCAGGTATCGGCGTTACCCTCGGGGATTTTAATCCCGTATTTGCGCAGATCGTCCGCGCTCAGGCAAGGTTGCGGCTTGCCTTGTGGTTGACGTCTTTTAAAGTCAACATTGCGCGTTTCGACGAAGCTATGGTCAAGATATATATCGTATTCAAACGTGCCTTCGCTAAGTCCGTCATTACGGGCTATTTGCACTACGGAGGTAATATTTTGCGTACCATGTACAAAACGGGTATTAAACTGCGGCGTGCTGCTGGCGTATGCAGGTATGCACACGGCCAGCGTTGACAGCGTAAAGAGGGTGTACCGTTGCGGGTGCTTATTTTTTTTCATCATGTGCAACCCTAACTTAATTGCAAGATACCGGGACGTTATTAACCGCGTTAGTGCCGCCGTAATCATCTACCCAGCTAAAACCGATATGGCTGACTTTTTGCTGTGACAACGCAAACGTGCGTTCGCCATGCGGATCAATCATGTCGGCATCAATGTTTTGGCCGTTAATATGTAATTGCGTCAGGGAGATATGTAACGGCGTCGCATTGACCGCCCGCAGAGTATGACCGTGGCACTGCCACTGTAATTTCTCAACGGCTTCAGGTAGCGTCATATTCAGCCCAACAGGGCGATAAAATAGTTTGATGCGAATACGCTGCGCCAGCTGTAAGGTATTTTCTTCATTCTCGATGGTGGGGATTTCCTGCACATTAATCCACACTACAGATTCAACATCCTCAGGAAAGCCGTTGCCCTGATAAATAGCTCGCAACACGGCTGATTTATGGCCGTCAAGTTTCAGGATCGGGGGCGTAATTAACATTGGCAGATTGGCAGGCGTCTCATCCGGATTACCATTATCCAGCCACGTCTGTACCATATATGGCTTGTCTGTATTATTGTTGACGTCAAACATCGCCGCTTTATCGTTCTCATTATAAATAACGCGCGTTTGACCCAAATTAATTGCGCTGTGAGCGGTGCTAACCACACACAGCAACAGGTAAAAGAATATTTTATTCATCAGGTGCACTTTCCAGGTTCAGGGAAGAGTGCCATCCATAGCAATCAACGTCCGTTATTTATAAATGACGGTGTAATTCATATCCGCAGTGATCGTGCCAGCCGCAGGCAGCGTTGCGCCAATTTGCTGATATTTGGCGACCAGATCGATTTGTGCATCGCCATTATGATCTGGTGTTAATATCACCTCATTACTACCTGAAGCGAAATTAAGGGCATGACCCGCTTGATCCACTTCGATGCCAACATCGGTGGCAGGAGTCGAACCACGAGTCGCTTGCAGAAGTGCTGCGTTACTGCCAGGGGTTTTACCGGTAAAGACCACCACATAGCCGCTTCCTCCAGTTACCCCACTACAGCCGCTAAATTGCAACGTAAACGGAGTATTACCGGTGCTAGAGCCCGCGCCGCTAAATAGCTGGCTGGTAACTTGTGGCAATGCCACTGTTTTACCTGGCTGGTTTGCTGTGCTCACCACGCAGGTACTGGCAACAATTTCACCGGTAAAATGGACCGTCGCGGTGGCTTTAGAACCTGTTGCGGCAGTGGTAACGTAATTCGCTGCTGCGCCAGCATTAGCGGCAAACAAAGCGACCAGTACACTGCTGGTAAGTGCAGTTTTCATCATCATAACTCCGTTAAATTTATTATTTACCCAGAAAAGTACTTGTCAGAGGCACAGATTCAGCTGGAGTTCATCAACGTCAAAAAATGATGTAGGACTTCATTTGAAAGAAATGATTAACGTGCGTAAATTGCTCAACAAGTAATCCGGCGCGGATATTATTTATTTGCGAAAAATAAGTAAACAAAATTTTTTGGCATGATTGAATGGCTTTGGAAGGTGTTTTTATATATATCTTAACAAAAGTGTATACATTGTTATCAATAATTCGTTGGGGCGATTTACGCTGCTTTTAACAAAATTTTAATGCTGTCATTTATTCTCTTCTCTTTATTTTAAATTGATGTGTTGGTAAGCGCTGTAAACTCTGATGTTAAAGGTGTGTTCATGCAGAATGTTGACATTAGTAATATGTAACACGCATTTTCTCAATGATTGGCTATCGTTTTAATTTAAGCCATGCTTGCCGCTTCTACTCATCGGAGTTGCTACAATTATTTAAACTAAATTTTTTTACTATTCGTTTTTTTTTTGAAATTTGAGCGTGAAAATGAAAGCAATCGCAGACTCTTCGTAAAATACCTTATTTATAATAAGGTTGCTAATCATTGCTTTGTAAATGTGTTACTAAGTTATTTTTATGGTGGGAATTATAAATACACTTATTGATTTCTTCTTGTCGCTCTCCAGGACTCTCATCACTGAGCGTAGTGCAACGAGGTTTGGACAAAGTATTGCTTTTTGTAAGGTTAACCCGTTGTCAGGCGCTCATCATGTGATTCTAGCCACTGGTAGCTTATGAATTGTGATCTGTCAATGACGTTTATGTTGCAATTAATCATGTTTTTTAAGGATGAAATTAAAAAATATTACCAATAAATAATCATCTAAATCATTGGGTTGCATTTGTATGGTGCGAAACCCATCACATTGTATTACATTGTTTTTTACATTTACTGACAGTGTGCCATTGCGTTTTTAAGACTTGTGATATAATTAGCAACATAAATGAGAAAAAAACAATTAAAGATCAATAAATAATGGGCTGAGATATGCTTAAAAAATCGCTAAAGATTAGCAGCCAGGGATATCCAGTCTTTTTAAAGCTGGTCGATTTCATTGTAATCAATGCGACGTTAATTTTTAGCGCCCATCTGTTAGGTCTGGCGCCATTTAACACCATTGCCATTCTGAGTATTCTCTTCTCAGTCTTTTTCTTACTGTTTGCTGAATACATTAAAATGTATCAACAAAAGATTAAGACGATCGGTTTACGTAATCAAAAACGTTTGGTTTTTTGTACACTACTGGCGATTTTTCTGAACGAACTGGTCAGCATGACGGTGGCTGAACCCGAGTCTCTCGGCTACTTAGACAAACTGCCTTCCCCCTTTTATTCAGCGATTATTTACTGGTACTTCATCCCATTACCTTTTCTTTATTACATTCGCTTTTTCATTTTTAAATATTCAACGAAAAAGAGTATGCGCGTGGCGATTATTGGTCTGACCGACAATGGCCTGGCGGCAGAAAACGCGTTAATGGATGAATACGCTAATATCACATTAGATCTGGCTTTTTATGATGAGCGCGCCTTATCCCGCTGTGGCGATATTGTCGATAAGGTTAAAAGCCCCTTTCGTGGGCCGGTGATCAATCTGGTTGAGGAAGCCCGGCAGGGAAATATAGACGAAATCTACATCGCTTTACCGATGGTAGCTTTACAACGCATTCGTCATTTTTTGGCGATGATGTCAGACACCACCGTAGATACGTATATTGTTCCTGACTTCTACACCTACAGTAACAACATGTCCAAGCTGCGCTCCATTCACAACCTGCAAACTATTGGCATTTTTAGTTCGCCGTTTGAAGGGGCGGGTTCGTTTATCAAGCGGGCGGAAGATTTGGTGCTTGGCAGCATCATTATGGTGATGATTTCTTCGCTGATGTTGGCCATTGCCATTGGAATCAAACTCACTTCCCGCGGGCCAGTCTTTTTCAAACAAGACCGGTATGGTCTTAGCGGGCAAAAAATTAAGGTCTGGAAGTTTCGCTCGATGCGCGTTATGGAGAACGCCGATACGGTTATTCAGGCCACTAAAAACGATCCGCGGGTAACCAAATTCGGTAGTTTCTTACGCCGCACCTCACTGGATGAACTACCGCAATTTATCAATGTATTGCAGGGAAGTATGTCGATTGTCGGTCCCAGACCTCATGCGGTTACGCATAATGAGCAGTACCGTAAACAGGTCGAAAATTACATGATCCGCCATAAAGTTAAGCCTGGGATCACCGGGCTTGCGCAGATCAACGGTTTCCGCGGGGAAATCGATGCGCTTTATAAGATGGAAAAAAGGGTTCAGTACGATATTGAGTACATTCAAAACTGGTCTTTATGGTTGGATATAAAAATTATTATTAAAACTATTTTTAAAGGATTTATCGGTAAGAATGCATACTAAATTACTCGTGATTACCGGAATCGTGATATCGCAGCCCGTATGGGCTGATTTAACACCGAAATCACACATTGGCTTTGCGGGGATCGACTTCCAGGGCAAGGTCGCTGTGGACTATGGTTATAATGATAACGTGTCTTATCAGCCACATAGCAGAGATGCTATCGGTTCCTCGTTTCAGAGCGCAGCGCCCGTTTTGAGTATGATCGGAGAGCGCGGTCAGGATAAGTATTTACTGATGTACTCCGGTGATTATCGTAACTACTCAAGCGATTCCGCTGATAACTATAACGATCATTTTTTCCGTTTTAACGGTGCCTGGCGCTATGGGCTCAAGCACGGCTTAACACTCAATCTGGAGGATACGCTTGGGCACGAATCCCGCGGTCGAGGGATCACTGAGGGGGTTCTACCGGGTCAATTCGAGCAGTATGGGATTAAATCTCCGCTGACGACGAATTTTATTAACAGTGAATTGCGCTACAGCTTTGGCGCGCCGGATGGGCGCGGGAAAGCGGAACTGGCGTTGTTATACAAAAAACTGACGTTCGGCAATACGTCTGACGCCCAGGAGAGTAGTGAAGATTTCTACAATTACATTCAGGAACAGGAATGGCACGAAAATAGCCTGGTGGCAGAAATTTTTGACCAATACACATCCAGAACGCGTTTTCGCTATAGCTTTATTACTAACCAGCGTCACTATGATAACAACTCAGAAAAAGACACTAATGAGTATTATTTACTGTATGGCCTGAAGTCACAGTTGACGGGAAAAACCAATGTCGACATGAATATTTCATGGTTGTACAAGACATTTGAAAACAACGCAAACTCGCATGATTTTAATGGTCTAAACTGGGATGTAAAAGGGGAGTGGAAGCCGTTACAACAGTCTGTTTTCACGGTGCACTCAGCGCAAAGCATTAAAGACCCATCGGAAGTTGGGGGATATATTTTAGTCACCCAGTATGGTCTTTCTTACCAGCACTTCTGGTTAGGCAACCGTTTCTCTACCTTGCTGGATTACTCATACACTTCAGAAGACTATAAAAAACAGAATAAAGATCGGCATGATAAAGATGGGGTATTTAGCGTAACCATGAGCTATGACTACACACCGTCGGTCAATTTTGAGATTAAATATCAAATAGATACGTTGAATTCGAATAAGGATACTGATTCGTTTTATATCGGTCCCAACGACAATCAGGAAGTCATCAGAACGTTGGGTTATGATAATTCTATGATTATGCTTAAAGCTAAGGTTCAGATCTAAAATGAAAATAATAGAACTGTGCGCGGTTTTGCTATTCAGTATCCTGATGGTCGGATGCACAACGTCCAGCCCGAGATTAATGGACGATCCTGCTACTGTTCAGCAGGATTACCGACTTGGGGCAGGGGATACTGTCAATATCGCTGTTCATGGTCAACCCGATATGACGATGCGGTTTATTTTGGATAAGAGTGGGGAGATTAATTTCCCGTTTGTTGGTGCTCTTATATTAAAAGATAAAACTGTTGAGCAGGTGACTAACGAATTAACTCAACGCCTGACTGGAGATTATTTTACTACTCCGATGGTGACGGTGAGTATTGCCGAGTTCCGTAAATACTATGTTTCTGGCGAGGTGAAAAGTCCGAATGGATTCGCTTATGAGCCAGGACTTACCGTCGAGAAATCTATTGCGCAGGCGGGGGGATTTACAGATCGTGCTGACCGTCAAGATATCAACATTCGCCTGTCAGGTAGCAATCAGCTGCTTGAGAATGTTGATTTAACGCACTCTGTTCATCCTGGGGATGTCGTGATTATTGGCATGGGGTTCTTCTGACGATGAAACTATCAATAGTGGAAAACGGCAAAAAACGAGAAAGCACTGTTGAATTCTCCCGCTTTGCCAAAGCGCTGAAAAAGAACGCCTGGAAAATCGCGCTGGCCGGTATCGTTGCCGGGGTCGTGGCTTATCCGTTAATCAGCATGATGTCCTCAAAGTATGTATCAACGGCGACGGTGCTGATTAAGGCGCAGGCCGATAACGTTTCTCCGTTCCCACAGGTTGATGGTTTCGATTCAACGCGCAGTGGTTACTACGAAACGCAATATGCGTTGATGCATTCACGAATTGTGCTCGAGCAAGCCGTTCGCGATATGAAGCTGGATGAAAACCCGGCATTTACCGGGGAAAAAGCCGATGCTCAGGGCGCTGATAGCAGTGAAAGTCGGCAACTGAGAATGGAGCTGGCGCTGAAAACGTTGTCGAAAAACCTGAATGTCATCGGTATTCGGACAACGAACCTCGCCTCTATTACCTATGAATCGACTTCGCCCCAGGTTGCGGCTGATATCGCCAACGGCGTCGCGCAGGCTTTCATCAACTATACGCTGGAGCAAAAGCGTCAGAAAGTAGAGAAAGCCCGCGAACTGAATTATGAAAAAATGGAAGAGATTCAGAAGTCGATAGCGAAGCAAAAAGAAGAGATGGAAAGCTATCTGAAAAATGCCGGGCTGTTGACCTTTCGCGGTATAGATGGTTTTGAAACCGAGCAGTTAAGTATCGTGACCAATCGTCTGGCCGACGCGACCCAACGTCGTGTTGCCGCTGAATCCGTTTATAACGAAGTGAATGGAGCTGGGAAGTCCGCCGAGAGCGTTATCTCGCTGCCTTCGGTCTCTAACCACGCTCAGATTCAGGATCTGCGCATTGCGTTGATTCAGGCGCAGCGTACGTTGTCTGAACTGCGCAAAGTTTATGGGCCAAAAAACCCCGCCATTTTAAAAGCAGAGGCCGATGTTCAGTCGATCCAAAGCCAAACCGGACGGGTGTTGGGTGAGCTGAAAGTCGGCTTACGTCAGCAATATCTGGCGGCGCTGGCGGATGAAAAGAACTATCAGCAACAGGTGGAACAGCAGAAAGAGATCTTCCAGAAAATGGCGTCAAAACGGGATGCCTGGAACGGCCAAAAACTGTCGTTAGATAAAATGGAAGACCTGTATAAATCGCTCTATCAGCGTACTCAGGAGTTGTCGCTGTCCGGCGTGAATGCCGATGCGGTGTTATACGATCCCGCAGTTCCTGCATTAAAACCGGCGAAGCCGAATAAATCACTGCTGTTGGTGATGGTGGTCATGCTGGTGGTTGTGTTCAGCATCATGTATTTCATTGTCAAAGCGGCGATGGATAACTCAATCGCTAGCCTGAGTCGCATGAAAAAGCGCCTCAACGTTACCCCGCTGGGCGAAATCCGTCGTTTTAGTGGAACCTCAGGGCGTGCGCAAGTGCGGGACATGATCCTGAAGAACCCGCTGAATGCCGATATTGTGCACGGTATCCGTACCCGGATTATGCTGGATAATCGTCCATTACAGACGCTCGCCGTGGCATCGACGGAACACGGTGATGGGCGTTCTTTGTTGGCGAATCTGTTAGCGAACTCCTTTAGTTTTGACCAGAAAACGCTGCTTATTGATGCAGATTTCTTTAATACGGGCGGGCTTTCTTCTGAACTGGCATCAGCCACATCCGCAGGCCTGGCTGAGCTGCTGCGCGGAGAGACTCAGCTGGAACAGGCGCGGATCACGCTCAGTGATAATCTCGACTTTATTGCGCACGGCAAGAGCACCATCTCTTCTTTACTGATGTTGTCGTCGGAGCACGTTGAACCCTTAATGCGCGAACTGAAATCGCATTATCAGCGCATCATTATTGATGTTGCTGCTGTGAATCAGAGTCAGGATGTTCAACTGATCAAACGTGCCGTCGATGGGGTTGTTTTCATTGTGAAAGCCGGGGTGGGGTCGGCGGTACACATCGCCAGCGCACTGGATAAGATTGAGGAAAATAACGGCGTGGTGATTGGCGCGGTACTCAATGCGGTTGAAGAAAAAGATCTTGAAACCCAGGAGGGTCTGCGTTCACTTAACTTCAGTACCGATCAACTGATGACGACGCCAGGCCGGGTATGAGTCTACTGAAGAGCGCTTCCACGATAGCTGGTTCATCAGTCATCTCGCAGTTGATTGGTGCGCTGTCTATCTGGTTGATTTCGCACAAGTATGATATGGCTGAGGTGGGGCTTTACGCGCTCAATTACAGCATCGCCGTGGTGGGCGCGCAGGTGTGTACCTTTGCATCGCAGCTTTTAATTCCAAAACAGCACGACGACGAACTGGTACAGAACGTCGTATTTTGCCTGATCCAAAGCACGATCATTGCCTTACCGTACGCCGTACTGTCAGCGTGGCTGTTTCACCAGAACATCCTGTTCCTCTATTTGCTGACGCTGGCGACGGCGTGGGTTTTAATCTCGGAAAACCTGTCGCTGCGCACGGCCAATTTTCGTTTTCTGATTTTCCAGCGCATCTCTGTCTCTGTGGTGGTATTACTTTCGGTTCTGGTTACGCATCAGGTGCAACTGTTTTATTGGTCATGGGCCTGCGCGACGATGGTGCTGACCATAAGCTGTATTTTGCATTCGTTTGATATTCGCTCTGTGGCGGCCAGACATTTGCGACCTGCCAGTAACTGGCATTTTTTCAAACAAAATATCCATCACATTACCAAAGTCGGTAGTGCGGAAGTGCTGGCGATGGCCAGCAGTAATTTGCCGATTATGTTGATTAACTTTTGGTTCTCGGCGCTGACGGCAGGTTATTTTTCCGTGGTTAGCCGCTTTTGCCTGGCGCCGGTGGTGATCATCGGCAACGCAGTGCGCAATACTATTTTTTCCAAGTGGTCTATCGACTTCAGAAATAACACCTTTAATTATCAGGAATATACCAGGGTGCGGATGCTACTGTTGGTTCTGGGGGTTATCTGTACTCTCGGGGTGTTTATTTTCTATCCAATAGTGATGCGTCTGGGCTTTAGCGAAGACTGGATTAACTCCATTGAAACGTCGCGCTACATGTTGCCCTATTTATTCCCGGCGCTGGCGATAAGCCCTCTGACGGTGATTGAGCTTATTTTTGGTTCCCACCGCTATTTTCTGCGTATCCAACTGGAACAGCTGGCGATTGTGTTATTCGCATTTGTCGTCATTCCCTATTTTCATAAAGATTATGCCACGTCGGTTATCCTGTTTTCTTCACTGACATTTATTCGCTACGCCTTCATTTATCTGAAAATGAATAAGCGAGCCAATCTTCTGAAAGATAAGCCGGTGATACTATGACGCTGAATACCGGATACTATTTACAGGTTTTTAGCTTTGTCACGCTGATCCTGTGTGGCCTGGTGCAATACTTTACCGGCATGCAGTCGGTGCTGTGGATCCCCTTTTTCCTGACCCTGTTGATGGTGGGATTATTGGTGATGCAGACGCGTGATGGCTCGCTGCAGCTGGATGCGCAGGAGACGATTGTCCTGGCGTTGTATTTTTCGTTCCTGATACTGGCCGGAACATCGACGCTGATTCAGGGCGGGATCACCGTCGCGATTGTGGCATTTAAAAATGAAATCGCATTGTCACTGGTGATGATCTGTTTGCTGCTGGGATTTTGCCGGGAGTCGCAGATTTACCGTGCAACGCGCTATCTGTACTGGGTGTTTTACGCGCAAATCCCGGTAATGATTTATCAGGTTTTACTGGTCGTTCCCCAGCGCGTTGCGGTGCGTGGCGAAGATGAGAAATGGGACTCCGTGGTTGGTACGTTTGGCGGTGACCCCATGGGGGGCGGTAACACTGCTGCGATGGGCCTGTTTTGCCTGTTGATTATGTTGTTAAAAGTCTCTGAGTATAAGCACGGATTGACCACGTTCAAGTCCATGGCGTTGCACATTGTTCTTGGGATCGGGCTATGTATTATTGGTGAAGTGAAGTTCGTTATTCTGCTGTCACCTCTGTTCCTCGCGTGGGTGTGGATCTCACCGAGCTACGTCAAAGACGTCAGTAAGGTTAATCTGAAAACGCTGTTGGTTATTGTGGCGGGCATGCTGCTGCTTATTAGCCTGTCGATAGTGATCCTCGCGTACTATTATTCTTCCGCGTTTGGCGGCGATCCGTCGAAAAGTTCGTTAAGCATTTTCATCGACTCCTTAAGCTATATTTTTGACCCGAACTACATCATGTCTACGGGGGAGTTAGGGCGCTTTACGACGTTCCTGTTCTGGTTGAAAAATAACGATCTGTGGGGGCTTTCAGGAACGTTATTTGGTTATGGGCTCAACGCCACAAACAGCGGGAGTACGGTGTCGCCGGGCTTTTTGAATATCATTTATAACTTAATTCTCGACTCGACTTCCCTGAGTATGCTGCTGTGGGAAGTCGGGGTGATCGGCACGTTACTTTTTATTAGCTTATTCATTTATATCCTGAAAGTTTGTCAGCCAAAGCCATTACTGACGCTTGAACAACTGGACCAGCAGGATCTTCAGTTGCTGAGCTTTGCACCGGCGTTTAACGCTTTTGCTATCAGTTGCTTAATTAGCTTACCTTACAGCCAGATACTGATGATTACACCGATGTTACAATTCCTGTTCTATTTATCACTAGGATCAAGTTTAGTGATTCGTCGAACCGTCCTTCGCTGTGTAGGGTAATTGTATGGACCAAAAACCGTTTATTTCAGTGAGTATTAAAACACTCAATGAATCTGAATGTATTGAGAAAACGATAGACAGTATCCGCAGGCAGCTTGTTGATTATCCACATAAAATTATAGTGGCAGATAGCCTGTCAACGGATAACACCCAACAGCTTGCGATCGATAAAGGGGTGACCGTGGTCTCTTTAACTGACCCAGGCGATCGCTGCTGCGGCGTCGGGCATCAGTTAGGTTATCTGTATAGTGAAGGGGAATATCTGTTGCTGATGGACGGCGACATGGAGCTGGAAGAGGGCTTTGTGGATCAGGCTGTCGCTTTTTTGCAGGCTGAGCCGGAATATGCAGGTGTCGCGGGAACCGTTGAAATGGACGATGCCGTTAACTATGAATTTAAATCGCGTAAGCAGCGTATTAGTAAAATCTATCCGCTTGGAGATAGCGACCATTTAGGCGGTGGTGGGTTATATCGCCGCTCTGCGATTGAGAAAATTGGTTATCTCACCAACCGTAATTTGCACGCTTATGAAGAAGCTGAACTTGGCCTGCGTTTGCTCGATGCGGGTTATAAACTACGCCGTCTGAATATTCCGTATTTTATTCATACTTCGCATACCATGCCGACCTTTCAGATGCTGAAGCACCGCTGGAAAAGTGGATACTATCAGGCACCGGGCGAGCTTTTACGTTGTGCGTGGGGAAAACCTTATTTCGGCAAAGCGTTAAAAATGGTTAAGAACGAGGCGATTTTTTCTGTGTATCTGATTGCCTTGTTTATTGCGGCGGTGACCTTCAATCTCGAACTTTTCGATATTGCATTTCTACCCTTGCTAGCCTTTATTATCTTGAAAACCGTGCAGAATCGATCGTTATTGAACGGATTGCAGAGCGTAATGAACCTGGCCGTGCTTTCTGCGGGACTTGTTAAAGGGTTGACTAAACCAGTACGCGATCCGTTGACTCCGCCTGACAGTAAAATCATTCATGAATAACTAAGGCTGGCGCAATGAAAGTTTTATTAGTGAATAAGTTTTTTTTCATTAAAGGCGGCGCGGAAACCGTTTATTTTCAAGAGCGCGAGATGCTGAAACAGGCCGGAGTGCAGGTTATTGATTTCTCGATGCAGCATGAGAACAATTTCCCTTCGGACTATGCGGATTATTTCGTCAGCAATGTGGACTACCACCAGGAGAGCAATCTGCTGGGCGGGCTCAAAACGGCGGTTAACTTTATTCATAATTCGCAAGCCTGCAAAAAGATGCTGGCGCTACTACAAAAAGAGCGTCCGGATATCGTCCACTTCCATAACATTTACCATCAGTTAACGCCAGCGTTGATTAAAGTGGCCCGCAATTTTGGCTGCAAAACGGTGCTGACCGCGCATGACTATAAAATCGTCTGTCCTGCCTATTCCATGCTGCGCGACGGTAAAGTGTGTGATTCCTGTATTACCGGGACGGTTTTCAATGCCTTCAGGTATCGTTGCCAGGAAGGCTCTGCTTCAAAAAGCCTCCTGCTCTCTTTAGAGGCGACCTGGCAATATATTGCGCAAAATTACCAGGCGCTGGATGTGATCGTTTCGCCGAGCGTCTTTTTACGTGGCGTATTGTTGCGTACGCTGCCGAATTCGCGCATTGATGTCATCGTCAATGGCGTTGATGACAGCCGTCCTCTGGGTGAGGTAAGCGATGCGGGCTATATGCTGTACTTCGGTCGCCTGAGCCGTGAAAAGGGCGTGGCAACGTTATTGGCGGCGCATGAGAAAATGCAGAACAAAGCGCCGCTGAAAATTGTAGGGCACGGTCCACTGCACGATGAATTAGTCGCCCAATACCCGGACGTTGAGTTTTTAGGTTATGTGCAACAAGGGGAAGCTCTCGATAACCTTATTAAGCATGCGCGGGCAGTGATCCTTCCTTCAGAATGCTATGAAAACTGTTCTATGGCGATATTAGAGGCGATGTCCTTAGGCAAGCCGGTGATCGGATCGCGCATCGGCGGCATCCCGGAACAAATTCGTGATGGTATCGAAGGGATTTTATTCGAACCTGGCAATGTGCAAGAGTTAGCAAATGCGCTGGATGCACTGGCCGACTCGCCAGAGAAGGCGCGGGTCATGGGCTTACAGGGTCGTGCGCGATTGAGTGAAAAATATGCGCTGAGTAAACATATGGATACTCTACTGGCGCTCTATAAAGAACTGCTGAGCAGGCCATAGTATGAGTAAAAAAATAACGGTTTTTGGTACGCGTGGTATTCCCGATGTATTGGGTGGGGTGGAGACACACTGTCAGAATCTATATCCTGCCATTAAGCAGCAGTTGGACGTTGATATTTGCGTGATTGCACGCTCGCCGTATGTAAATTACAAACGATCGTTATATAAGAAAGTTGAAACCTACGCGCTGTGGGCACCCAAAAAGCGCTCGCTGGAAGCGATTGTCCATTCCGTTTTAGCGGCATTTAGGACAAGTATCGACCATTCGGATATTGTGCATGTCCATGCTATCGGGCCTGGGCTTGTGATCCCATTATTACGCATGTTAGGGAAGAAGGTGGTTTTCACCCACCATGGACCTGATTACGATCGTCAAAAATGGGGATTCATTGCTAAAAAAATATTGCTGCTGGGTGAGCGTTGGGCAGTGAGATATGCCAACGAAGTGATTGTGATTTCTGAGGTTATTAATCAACTGATCCAGAAAAAACACGCTCGCTATGATGCGCATTTAATTCACAATGGCGTCAACGAGCCGCGGTCGTTATCTGCGCTGACCATCGACAATACGCTCTCCCGCTTTGGGCTGCAGCCGAAAAACTACCTCGTGGTGGTTGGGCGATTTGTGGAAGAAAAAGGGATGCATGATGCCATCGCCGCCTATCAGCGCAGCGGTTTAACTATGCCGTTAGTGTTAATTGGCGATGCGGATCATCCGACCGAATACAGCATTCGCCTCAAAAAGCTTGCCGCGGACACGCCTGGCGTTGTGATGACGGGGTTCTTGCGTGGTGATGAGCTTCAGGCGGTGTTTTCGCAGGCCCAGCTGTTTGTGATGCCTTCATACCATGAAGGATTGCCCATTGCGCTGCTGGAAGCGATGTCATTTTCTCTTCCTGCCGTCGTCAGTGATATTCCGGCTAACCTCGAAGTTCAACTGCCGTCCGAGGCCTATTTTAAGGTGGGGGATGTGACAAGCCTGGCCGAAAAATTAACCGAGTGGGCGGCAACCAATAGCGTGGACTATCGTGTATATTTGCAAAACTATAACTGGCATGAAATTGCCAAAAAGACGATTAACGTCTATCACTCAATTGATAAAGATATAGGTTAATTTTGACCAGTCCTCAAAATCGTCCTCCCGTCATCGAACGATTTTATGCTCACCTTGACGAGCCGATTGCGCAAGGGTTGACTCCTGAACAAAAAGAAGGGGTGGAAAAAGCGATCCTGGCCTCGACTCTGACTTCGCGGCATCAGATCGATATTCGCCGAAGCTTTCCCTTTTTCAGTAAACGCTATTATCTGGTTTTTTTGTTTGGCAGAGATTTGCGTCGGCAGCATCGTCAGGAATCGACCCTGTCGAGAATATTGCTCACTTTTTTGCTGCTGATAGCCGTGTTGTTCGTTACCTGCTGCGTATTGCTGACGCTGTATATGATCAAATCAGCATTAGGTATTGATGTGTTCCAAAATTTTCATGTGGGTATATGGGACTGGTGGTTAAGTCTGAAAAACCGCTAGCGTAAACAAACCTGTGGAGGGCGTCACTGCGATGAAGTGTAAATGGGTTTCTGCGCTGTTGTTGATGTCCTTTCCGTTGGCGGTTATGTCCGCATTAACGACCGTAACCCCCAAAGCATTAACGGGCCCGCTAACCAATCCGGGGATTGGCGTGGCAAGTTTTCATCAGGGGTACGGTGAAACGCTGGGTCTGGCGGATTATCCCAATACCGGATTTGAATACGAGCGATTTTACTGGCGAGAGCTGGAGCCTGTTGAAGGTCAGTATAATTTTGCGCTGGTGGATGATGCCTTCAAATACGCGGCAGCGCATCGTCCCGCGATGAATGTCGGGCTGCGCTTTATGGTGCTTGCCGATCCGGGGGATGGCACCAAAATTCCCGATTGGCTGATTAAAAAAGGCGTGAAAGGCAGTTGGACGCCCGATAATAAAACATTTATTCCGGATTTAAGCGACCCGCTGTTTATTGAGTACAGCCAGCGTCTGCTGAACGCATTCGGAAAACGCTACGACGGTAATGCGAATCTCGCTTTTGTGGATATCGGCATGGTGGGGGCCTGGGGTGAATGGCATAACAGCAATTTCCCTGATCTGAAACCACTGTTGGAGCAGTACACCACCGCGCAGTTAGACCGCTACGTCGCAATGCACTTTTCTGCCTTCCCTTCGACGCCGAAAATAATGTTGATGAGCGGTGGGCAAAGCCTGGCGAATGCGGTGGCGCGAGGGGCTGGATGGCGGGCGGATTGCTGGGGTGACCTGCGCGTATTTTCGGACTCCTGGAGCCATATGGCCGATGATTACCCGCAGCGATTACTGGCAGCACAGCAGAGCTATTCGGGGTTTAACGATGCCTGGAAACGTGCGCCGGTCAGTCTGGAAATCTGTTCATATATGCAGGACTGGAAGAACACCTTCCACTATACGCGTGCCGAAGTGCAGGGCATTTTTGACTGGGCGGTCAAGCAGCACGCCAGCACGATCAACCTGAAATCGAGAGCGATACCTAGCGATTATCGACCGATTGTTGATGATGCGCTGACCAAACTGGGCTATCGGTTTCGCTTAGCGTCTTTGAGCCATGAGTCCGTGTGGGACGGCGGTCAAACGCTAAGGTTGAACAGTACCTGGTATAACGAAGGTATCGCACCGATTTATCTGCCCTACACGCTGGCATTTCGTGTGGTGGATAGCGCCAATAAGGTGGTGGCGCAGGGGAATACGGCGGATGATATACGACGTTGGCTCCCGGGCGTTTATCAGGTTAGCTACGCATTGCCCATGCCGGGCCGACTGGCGAAAGGGCAATACGCCATTGAGGTTTCGATGCTGGATAAATCCGGGGTGGCAAGAATTAACTTTGCCAACGAAGGAAAGCAGAGCAGCGGCTGGTATCGCGTATCAACGATAACGGCACACTAGCCCGTCACGGCAACGAGCCTGAGGCTCAGGCTCGTTGCCGGGTACATCAGATGTTATAACCATTCGGGTTGTTTTTTTGCCAGTTCCAGGTGTCACGCATCATTTCATCAAGGTTGTAGATGGCCTTCCAGCCCAACTCTTTGTATGCCAGTGACGGGTCAGACCAACATTCGGCAATGTCGCCGGGCCTTCTGTCGACAAACTGATAGCTTATTTTTTTCTGCGCCGCTTTTTCAAACGCCTCAATCAGATTAATCACAGAATAACCGACCCCGGTACCGAGATTAATCACCTTGTAGGCAGCGCCTTTGTTCTGGCTATCCAGCGCGGCTAAATGGCCGGTCGCCAAATCCATGACGTGGATATAATCACGAACGCCGGTGCCGTCGGGGGTTGGATAGTCATTACCGTACACCGACACGGTTTTCAGCTTACCAATCGCAACCTGGGAGATGTACGGCACCAGGTTATTGGGGATACCGTTGGGATCCTCACCAATTCGACCCGATGGATGGGCGCCTACCGGGTTGAAATAGCGCAGGCAGGTAATGCGGAAATCGGGCTGCGCGCGGGAGAAATCGGCCAGAATCTGTTCGACCATTAATTTAGAGGTACCGTACGGATTGGTGGTTCCCCCCGTACGCGATTGCTCGCTCAGCGGCACGCTTTCCGGATTACCGTATACCGTAGCAGATGAGCTAAAAATGAATCGATTAACGCCTGCGGCCAGCATCTCATCCAGTAAAACCAGCGTTCCAGTGACGTTGTTTTCGTAGTAAGCAAGGGGTTCTTTTATCGACTCGGAAACCGATTTGAGGCCCGCAAAATGAATGACATCAGTGATGTTATGGTTGGCGAAAATGTTTTTTAATGCCTGCCTGTCGAGAACATCAGCGATATAGACAATGGGTTCCCTTCCTGTGAGTTCCGCGACCCTGTCCAGCGAGATTCGGCTGGCGTTTGCCAGATTATCGATGACAACGACATCATCTCCTCTTTCCAGTAGCGTTAAAACAGTATGTGAACCAATATAACCTGCACCACCAGTGACAAGAATAGCCATACAGACTCCAGAAAAATGCTAAAAACCCGAGCGATTTTCCACCAATACCACCCAAGGATCCAGTGGATCAGTTATTTTGCCGGGAAAGGTATACGTTTCTATATTTTATCATACACTTATAGGATATTTTTTTAAAGATTGCCAACAGACTGAACTTATTTATTTTTGTATCATAGGCAATATAGTTACTTGAGAAATTTAGCGTGTGAACGCCGTCACTGTGGTTGATCGACGAATTGATTTGTTCGATCAGATTCTCATCAAAATTAGCGTCATTCAGTGTGACTAATTCTTTGATGTAGATAGATTTTCCATATGTTTCAGGTGTGCATTCCTGGGTTAAGAAATACATTTTGTTATCGACAAGATAAGGCGCACCCGCTCCCCGATGATGATGATTGCTCACCTTCAATGCAGGAGTAATTCTCTGCCACTGTCCGTGGAGATGCTCGGCCGAATGAATAATTATTTTATTATCCATGGTGGTCGACATAAGATAGCAGGTCTCATTCATTGAAAGAAAAATGTTATCTGTCACTTCGGTGTCAGAGATTAGAACTTTAATTTTCTTCCAGCGTGTAGGAAACTCTACTGACTGAAACAGTATCACTTCTTTTCTTTCTGATGATTCAGGAATCATGAAGAGCTGATCGTTAATATTAATCAGGAAAGGAAATGACAAATGACACATCAGGTCGTCAAAACCTTCAAGTTTCACGTCATCAATTTCAACCAGTTCACGATCAAGAATACGGCATCGGAGCGTGCCTTTCGAGTTGCGGAAGCTAAAAGCTTCATAAAAAACAAACAGTTTATCATCTTTTTCAATAAGAAAAGGATCGGCCTGAAACGTATATTTCTTTTTTAACTGCTGTGCAGCGGATTTACTTAATATATCCAGTGTATTATTCGGGAATAAGTGTGTACCATGATCCTTAATAATCATGATATCCCACGACTCATGATAGAATAACATATTTATTATTCTTTTTATTTTTGCTTGCATTCGTACTCGCTCCTTTTTATCGCCTGCATCATGTATGAACAGCTATTTGCGGCTCAGTTCATGAGACCTGTCGCAACGTTGTATGAATGTGCGAAAACTGATGTGAGAACACCAGTGGCTATTTTAAAACTAGTCGCAAGCATGTTTTTTGTCTATAGCACAAAAGTAGGTAAAAGCTCTCCAGAGCATCCTTGCTCCAGTGGACGATTTACTCGAAATGCACCTGCGGGTTATCAGCAAGGGAGACGTAGGTTTTGCTGTTTTTATCCAGGGTACGGATTTCACCGCTTTCGATGTCATATACCCAGCCGTGCAGACGAAGCGCATTATTTCGCAGCCCAACCGCGACGCAAGGATGCGTTTTAATATTGTTGAGCTGTGCGATAACGTTTTCTTCCACCATGGCGTTAACTTTATCGATTGGGTTATCCCAGGTTTTCTTCTCAACCACGGCTTTCGCGGCATCGGCATAGTGCAACCAGTGAGCCACAGCGGGCATCGGATCCAGAGGCTGGCTATCAGCAATGGCTTTCATCGCGCCGCAGTTGGAGTGTCCGCAGATGACGATATCCGTCACGCCAAGTGCGACAACCGCGTATTCAATCGTAGCAGATACGCCACCGGGTTCCGGTCCAAAAGACGGAACGATATTACCGGCGTTGCGGATAACGAAAAGCTGTCCGGGCTCTTGCTGAGTAACGAGTTCTGGCACCAGGCGGCTATCGGAACAGGAGATGAAAAGCGCTTTGGGATTCTGGCTGGATGCCAGGCTGCGAAAGAGTTCCTTACGTTGAGGGAAAATCTCTTTTTGGAAGTTGAGGAAGCCCTCAATGATATGTTGCATAGCAGTGTCTCTTTTCTCTGTTTAAGCAGGTTATGATGAAGATCACACTTTCCAGTTTAACACCAGCCGACAGAACGGAAAAACTTTATAGCAGTTCTGCAACATCTTTGTATAGTTTTGCCCCACCGTGGCGGGGCAAAGAGTGTGATGCGCGCTACGCGTTCTGTCGTTTTTGGTACGCCGCTTTCAGTCGGTTCATCGCTTCTACCAGTACCGAGCGCGGGCACCCAACGTTGAGTCTCATGTGACCCTCTCCGCCGGGGCCATATTGCGCGCCTGGTGACAGACCCAGTTTTGCTTCCTTCACAAAAAATGCGCTTAGCTGTTCATCGCTAAGATTCATTTTTTCCGCGTTCAGAAACAGAAGATACGATGCGCCGCCATACACAATGGAGATTAAGGGACAGTGCTTTTCAATTTCACTTTTAACAAACGCCACATTGTCGGCCAGGTAGGCTAATAATTTCTGGTGCCAGTCGCCACAATGGGTAAAGGCGCTGTAAATGGCCGCCTGCTGTAATGAATGTGTCTCGGCAAGGTAGCAGTTATCCAGGAAACCATAGAACTGATGGCGTAATTCATCATTTTTAATAATGGCAATTCCGCCCTGGATCGCCGCCGTGTTGAAGGTTTTACTGATTGAGGTCAGCACGATTGACTGGCTCCCTGTCGCTTCGTCTAAAGTAAAAAACGGCAGATGGCGCTTGCCTGGCAGGGTTAAATCACTATGCACTTCATCAGAGAGAATAATGACGCCAGCTTGCTGACAATAGTGACTTACTTTTTCCAGCGTTTCCCGCGACCACACCATACCGCCCGGATTATGCGGCGAAGGGAAAAGAAATATTTTGCACTGCTTGAGTTTTTCGCTGAAATCATGCCAGTCAAATTCGTAATGACCATCTTTCTCAATGAGGCGCGTTTGAATCAAATTCCTGCCGCTGGTTTTTACCAGATTAGGGTAGGGGTCATATATTGGCGTACAGGTTAAAATATTCTCACCTGGTCGGGTAAACACCATCAGAGAGAGCACGATAGTTTTTATGACGCCGGGAATAAAATGCAACCAGTGTGGCTTTATGTCGACATCATAATGTTGCGCATACCAATGAATAACGGACTCTTTCCATTGCGGATAATCCAGGTTGTAGCCTTGTACTGGCTGCGATACCACTGAACGCAGTGTGCTCATGATTGGCTCTGGCGTCACAAAATCCATATCTGCAATCCACAGCGGTAATACATCGGTGGTGCCGTACATCTGTTGTAATTGACCGTATTTACGGCAATTAACATCCCTTATGACAATATCATCAAACAAAGACATTGCTGACTCCTGGACAGTCTCTGAAAAATAGTTTAAGCAACGCAACAGTGAAGAATATTTCTGTATATCTAATTGATATATTAAATTTACCCTGGTGGTAGCCAATATTTAGCTATTTATTAGCCTATGATTTTTGCTCAACCATATGCTCTGTAGCTTCATTTGGTTCATATTTAGCAATACCAATACCGGTGGCCGCCCACAGCAGGGCAAAGATGATGCCGCTGTAGCAGAGGATTGCCCATGGCAAATAATCAAGCGTCGCCACGCCCAGCATCGTGGCGCAATAAACGCCTGAGGCAGACCAGGGGATAATCGGTTCGACAACGGTTCCGGCATCTTCGGTAGTACGCGAGAGGTTCTTTGTCGCAAGCCCTCGTTTTTTATATTCTTCTTTAAAGGCATCGCCGCACAGCAGCAGTGGCAAGGTTCCATTTGCCGTACAGGCACAGATGGTGAACGTCGTCACAATCGTGGTGGCCACCAGGCGGAATGTGGATTTAACGCCTTTCGTGAGCGCGTTTATCACGGTGTGTAAAGAGCCTGTCGCACTCATTGCGCCGGCAAAGCTGAAGGCGCTGAAGACGGTGACGAAGCTGCTAAACATTGAAATGGCGCCGCCTCGTTCCAGTAAGCGCGAAACATCTGATGACAGTGTTGGCAGGTTATCTCCGGTGAGCATCGCGAGCTTAAAACCGCTAACCACGGATTCGCCAACCGATGATGCGGTAAATTGCTGAAAGGCTAATGCCAGAATCATCGAGACTATTGTGGATAAAAAGAGCATCGGGATTGGCGGTCTTTTTGACAGTGAGCCATACAAAACGATGATCGGTGGCAACAGTAGCAGAATGTTAAAGTGATAAATCTGGCCGATAGCGTTCATCAAGTTGGTGATATTGGCAGGCGCGCTGGATGAGGCATCAATGCCCATGCCCATATAGCTGTATACGACGCAGCAAATAATAAATCCCGGGCCGGTGGTCCACAGCAGATGGCCGATATGCGAGTACAGGTTTACACCGGCAGCCAGCGCCGCTATGTTGGTTGAGTCAGAAACCGGAGAAAGCTTATCACCAAACCAGCAGCCGGAGACAATAGCGCCAGCAGCAATGGGCAGCGAAACATTCAGACCAATCGCTACGCCAATCATGGCGATCCCGACGGTTCCGATGGACCCCCAGGAGGTGCCGGTACAGACTGAGATCAGCGCTCCCAGCATAAATGCTGAAATATAGAAATACTGCGGGTTAATCCACTTCAGACCATAATAAATCATCATTGGAATAGTGCCTGACACCATCCATGCGCCAATTAAGAAACCGATACTGGCGACGATTAATATGACAGGAAGCGCTTCAGATATTTTATTGCAAATAGATTGTAGAATGTCATCCCACGTGTAGCCGTGAGCGATGGCGATAAACGAGGCGGTTGCGGTTCCCATGAGGATCATGGGTTCAGCTCGAATATTGAAGATAAAATATCCGATGCTAATTCCACCCAGCATGACTATCATGGGTAAAACTGACCAAAAGAAAGACAATGGCTTTCTGTTGTTGGCGGTGCAGCTATTTAATTCCATAATTCCATCCCAATCGTTAATGGTTGAACACGTCAAATAAATACCTGCTACAGGTCACCCATAACTGGGTAACATAGTTGCCAGAGTTCATGGCTGAACCCTATTTTATTAACTGCTGCAGATTATCTATTTTGACCTGCTATTCTGATGTTTATATTTTGGTTGTAAGGTAAGAGTGAGTTTGACGAATAAATTACCCCTCGGCATAAGGTGAATGATTTCGGCGCTGTTGGCTCAGTTTGCGATACTGCTGCGGCGGCATGCCGACGTATTTATGAAATGAGCTATAAAAACGGCTGCTGGATCGGAAACCTGCAATTGTAGCGATATCCAGAATTGTTTTATCCGTATCGCTGAGCAAAGCCCGCACATGGTTGATGCGCATTGCGGTAATATACTGTTTCATGGTTAGTTGCATCACGCGATGAAAAATGCCCATCGCATAATTTGGGTTGAGCTTAACGTGTTCGGCAATAGCATCGACCGTAAGCTGTTTGTCGCAGTTTGCGGCAATAAACTCCAGCATCTGGCTGACGTAAAACTGTGAATGCCGTGAAATACTGTTTTTCTGGGTGCGCGATGTTTTGTTACCCAGCACAGGCCGCCAGCCAGCGAGGCTAAATCGCTTGAGCATCAGGGCAATCTCATCAATGGCTAATTGACGAATTTGCTCATTGTCGCTGTTGAGTTCACTCTGCCAACGCTGCACTTCAAAAGCGCTCAGCTGCTGCGAGGCAAGCGACGTAATCACCATCCCATGCGTCACGTGGTTAATCAGTTCCCTGTCCAGCGGCCAGGACAAAAAAAGATGCATCGGTAAGTTGAAGATGGCCATCTGTTTACAGTGCCCGGCATCCGTCAACTGATGGGGTGTGCAGGCCCAGAACAGCGTGATAAAGCCCTGTTTGCTTTTCACCACTTCGTCATTGAAAAGGTACTCCACATCGCCATCAAACGGCACATTCACTTCAACCTGACCGTGCCAGTGGCTGTAGGTCATGGCCAGCGGAGCCCGCAGCTCGACGTCCATCCGCTGATACTCTGAGTAGAGCGCCAGCGGACTTCGCGACTTTTTTTCATAGCTGCGACACATATGTGGGTCGAGCGGCAGCTGCGGGGTACTTTTTGCCATTATGGGTGGGTTCCTGAATAGTGAATCTGACCATGGGTAGCGCCAAAGCATGAACATAGCTTAACCGAAAAAAAACGCCGTTTTCTCTCCATTTTCGCGAAGTTATTCCCAAAAACTCAGATCCTGTGCCTGTCGCTTGCCAATCTGAGTTAACGGGAATGGCGGGTTTTGATTTTAAAAACGGTCAATCAAAGCTGCTCACTTTGCAAAGCGACAGCGTTTTTCTGCCAATAAATCGGATTCATAGCGATAGCCAATATTCACGCAATACCATACATTTTGTATGTATCCATATCTTAAGGAATCATCATGTCCAGGCTCCGTACTTTAGCAACGGCTTTAGTTGCCGTTGCCGCGATGTCGATGTGCGCTATCCCCGTTTCGGCTAACCCCGGTAATGGCAACGGAAATGGTAATAGCGGCAACCATGGTAATAGTGGGAATAAGGGTAATAGCAGTCATAGCCAGAAAGGAAACCCAGGCCCAAAAAACAACTCGCAATCGGAACAGCGTAAAAATTATGGCAAGCCGGACCATGTTGATAGTGATATTAGCTATAACGTGGCCAGGCAATATGCCGTCAGATATGGTTTGACGGGATATAAGTCACTGCCTCCGGGCATCGCCAAAAATCTGGCGCGAGGAAAACCACTTCCTCCGGGGATCGCTAAGAAAAGTGTCCCATCCTCGATGCTGAATCAACTGCCGTATTACCCGGGTTATGAATGGCAGGTTGTTGGCGACAATCTGGTGTTGATTGCACTGAGCACGGCAATTGTCACCGCGGTTATCAATGGTGTGTTTGATTAAGTATCCCTGTACTTAACCACCACAAGCCCGCGCTACGCGCAATACCGTTCAGTTAAGCATGTATGGAGAACATGTGATTCCGGCTCAGGGTTCCGTTCACCTCAGCGATATCAATTCTCTGAGGCTCAGATACCCGTGAACGTGCAAGAGAGGCTCACCGTGCACTGAACCCCTATAACTGGACACTGTAATTTCATTGTTACTCTGTCAGAGTCCGGTACTCTACCGGACTCATCTATCTTTATGATTGCCGCGCTGTTATGTTCTGCCGTCGTTACGCTGACCGTGAAAAGCTCCCATGCTATTGGGGCGTTGCCCAGTAAAGCCTGATTCCTGAGCCACAGGGCGTTTTACTATCAAATCAGCAGGTTTATTATCTTTTTCTCCAGATTTGACCTGGCATAAAAATGATTCTTAGATAGCTATTCTGCATATACACCTTTGCCGTTGTGATGAAAACTCCCCCTGGTTATATGACCCCGGCCATTAAGAATGAATCATAATAAATGAGAGATTTATCCTACACATGTAGGAATATTCCTTTTGGTTGTGTTAATGGTTTGATATTTAGATAGGCTCAAGGTTTAAAATTTGTAAAATGCAGTGTTGCATTTATACCTTATTCTTCGTTTTTATAAAAAACTAATAAATATACGTGTGAATGTGTTAGGATTTACCTGATAACGCCTTATTTTTATAAATTATAATGCTTAAGGCTCACCTGCTCGATAGCCATCGCCTCTCTTTATTTATCGGGATTCTTATACGCAATGAACGCGATAATCGTTGATGATCACCCATTAGCTCGCATAGCCATCCGCAACTTACTCGATACTAATGGTATTACCGTAACCACCGAGCTCGACAGCGGAGAGCATGTGGTCCAAACCGTTGAGAAAACTAAGCCGGAGCTACTGATTATTGATGTGGATATTCCGGGCATCAGCGGCATCGAAGTGCTGGAGCAACTGCGAAAGCGGCACTATGCTGGTGTAATCATTATCATTTCAGCCAAAAATGAATTTTTTTACGGCAAACGTAGCGCCGAATATGGTGCCAATGGATTTGTGAGTAAAAAAGAGGGTATGAATAATATTCTTGCAGCAATCGAAGCTGCAAAAAATGGGTATAGCTATTTTCCCTTTTCCCTTGAGCATTTTACTGGCTCATCTGTCAGTGAACAGGATAAGCTTGATACGTTGTCGACCCAGGAAATGAGAGTGTTGCGTTATATTCTTAACGGTATGGATTACAGCACTATTGCCAGCAAAATGAACATCAGTAATAAAACGGTAAGCACCTATAAAAGCCGTTTGATGGAGAAATTAGATTGCTCGTCATTAATGGAAATTTATGATTATGCGCAAAGAAATAAAATAGGATAGAGTAATGCTGGAACGCTTGTTTATTTTTTTGATGGTCATATTTACCATCGGGTTTTCTACGGGTGTAAGCTCAGCCCGGCAAGTTGAGCTAAAAAGTAACTATAATACCTCAGTACAACATATCGGCCTGAACAGGGAAGAAACAAACTGGTTAGCGCATAAAAAAACCTTGGTTGTTGGCACCTGGTTACCGGAAGTCTCCCCCATTGTTTATCAAAATAGCGGTGAATATTATCGGGGCGTCAACGCGGATTATCTTGCGCTAATGCAAAAGAATCTCAATATAAAAATTGTTATAAAGCAGTATGATAATGAGCATGAAGCGCTGACCGCACTTGCCAGTAACGATGTAGATACATTGATAACTCAGCTGTCCCGGCGACAAGATGTCGGCGGCCATTTATTGCGCACTTCGGCATTACTGACGACGTGGCCGACGCTTGTGACCTCGCTAAAAAACACTATGCTGCCGCTGACCTCGGAGCATCCGGTTAGCGTCGCGTGTGTGCGAGATTGTCCTTTTCTTGATGTTATCCAGGATGCTTTTCCTGAAGCTAAAGTCTCATTTTACGACGACGAGTATCAGGCCATGGCATCGGTAGTGAACGGTGATAACCAATATTATATTGGGAACAATATCACCAGCAGTCATTGTGTCTCCCGATATTTTTCGCAATCACTGGTTATTACGCACTACTTTGATAAACAAGAGCAATATAATTATTTTGTGGTGAAGGACGACCAGCCAGTATTAAGAAATATTCTTGATGGTTTCATTACGTCAATCAGTAATGAAATTCATATGCAGGTCATGCAGAACTGGCTGAACCGCGGTAACCTTGCTTTTCTGAATGCGCCTATTCCTTTTACCGATCAGGAAAAAGCGTGGCTGAAGAAGAAACATACTATTCGCATTCTTATCAATCCAGATTATCCGCCTTACACGCTTGTCGATCGCAGCGGTGAGTTACGTGGAATTCTTGGCGATTTGCTGAATATTATTCATCTGCAAACGGAGATTGATTTTGAGCCGGTTTTGGCCAACACCAAAAGTGAACAGACCAAACAAATAAGCGGCGAACGATGGGATATGTATCCCACTATCACCCTGACAAATCAAAATCAGCACAATTCGACCTTTAGCGATCCGCTGATGAATGTGGCATTTGTGATTATCACTTCCCGCGATGAAACGGCCGATTCGTTACTGAATACACCGATCCGTATTGCGTTGCCCGCCGGACATGTTTTGGAAAGTGACCTGAAACAACGCTACCCGCAGGCCACCTGGGTGGATGCTGATACTGGCAGCGTCGCGATGACTATGCTCAGGGATGGCAAGGTTGACGCGGCAATTGCTACCGAATTGTCGGCAAGGTTCATGGTCGATCATGACTACCAGAAAAACATGCACTTTTTTAGGCTACCAGATATGCCTGGCGCGTCGGTGAGCTTTGCGGTTTCTCCCCACGAGCCCATGTTGAAGTCAGTAATGGATAAAGCGCTGCAGGCGATACCGCCGCGTGAGATTTTGCAGATGACGGAGAAGTGGTCGAAAATTTCTAATACGCAGGTCGATCTCTGGAGTCGGTATAGCAAACAGTTCTATCAACTGGTGGTGTTTGCGCTGTTGCTGATAGCAATTAGCCTGATCTGGGGGATCTCACTCTCCCGTGAGGTGAATAAAAGAAAACAATCACAGCGGCAGTTGGAAGAGCAGCTTCATCTCAAAGAGGCATTATCTCAAGAACTGGAAACCGAAAAAAATAAAGCGATTGAAGCAACCAAGGCCAAAAGTCGCTTTCTTGCGAGCATGAGCCATGAATTACGTACCCCTGTCAGCTCGATTGTGGGCTTTCTGGAATTACTGTCGAGCTCAGAACTCAGCCCGGCACAACGAAAAGAGGCGATTGCTCTTACCGCAGCGACAGCCCAGTCACTGCTTGGGCTGATCGGTAAGATTCTGGACGTTGATAAGATTGAGTCTGGTAAATATCAGGTTGTTCCTCAATGGACGGATCTCTCGCAGCTCATTGAATTGCAGTGTCACTCTTTTGATGCCTTAGCCAGACAGAAAGGCGTTACGCTTGCTTGCGTAAGCCAGTTGCCGGCAAACGAGCGGGTGTTTGTCGATCAACAAGCTTTGCGGCAAATTCTCACCAACCTGGTGGGCAATGCGCTCAAGTTTACCGAGCAGGGTAGCATTCATGTGACAGCCCGTTTAACACCTGACGGGGAGAATCACGGTACCCTGACCATCGCCATTAGCGATACCGGTTGCGGGATTAGCGAAGAGGAGCAGGCCGGGCTGTTTCGTCGCTACGCTCAGGGGCGCTGTGGGCGTCAACAAACGGGGTCTGGTCTGGGATTATTTATCTGCAAAGAGCTGGTGACGCTGATGGGCGGTACGCTGGAGTTGATGAGCGTCCCGGCGCAAGGAACCACGTTTACCATAACGCTGCCGGTTGAGACTGCCCGCCAGTCAATTGTACCGGATAGCAACACGCCGGGGGCGCTGTTGCCGCTGCCGTGTCTGTCTATTTTGATAGCAGATGACAACCCGACCAATCGCCTGCTGCTTAAGCGACAGTTGAACGCCATTGGTTACAGCGTGGATGAAGCGTGTGATGGTGAGGAAGCCGAAGCCAAACTGGCTAAAAAATCATACGACCTGTTGATAACCGATGTGAATATGCCGAAGAAGGACGGGTTTGATCTTGCGGCTTCGTTACGTCGTCAGCAGCCTCATTTACAAATATGGGGACTGACGGCCAGCGCGCTCCCACAGTCACGTGACAGGTGTCTGCAAAACGGCATGAATTTGTGTCTGTTTAAGCCCGTGTCGATTCAGACACTGACGCATGAATTAAGCAAAATCGAAACCGGTTATTCGTCTCCTTGTGCAATCCGGCATCTGAAATTCAATGTATTGACGGAAAATACTGGCGGCGATCGCGCATTAATGAACGAGATACTCGAAACATTCCGCGAGGCAACGTTTAGCGATTTACAGGCGGCTGAGAAAGCCGTTGAGCAAGACGAACCCCAGCTGTTTTTGCGAGCCCTTCACCGGTTGCATGGTTCGGCGCAAATTCTGGGCATTACTGCTCTTCAGACGCTATGCGAACCTTTTGAATCGATGCGACATGACGATCTTCCTCTGGCAGTACGCCAGGAAGCATTACAGAAGATTGTTGCCGTCATGCGGGAAATTGAGATTGAGATTAACAGTTTGATTAGCCATTAACCCCCCTGATCGGGTTGCCGTAGCAACCCGATCAGGAGAGAAAGTCCTGGTTCAACACTCCGTAGTGCTGAGTATTACTGGCCTGCGCCCAGCATCTCGCTATCGATCACAATGCCTTCTTCAGCACCCTTTAACACAAGGTTTGCTTCATAGTATTTACCTGAAGACAGCAGTTTTTGAGCGCTGGCAACGGCTTTACGCGTCTGATTCAGGGGCATCAGGTATTGGGTCTGAAGCACGCTGATACCCGCCAGTTGCAAGGTATCCACAGCACCTTTCCAGTCGCCTTTAGCCATTTTGCCATTCGCTGTATTGATAGCAGATTCTTTAGCTGGGGTGGCAATATAGTCTTCTGACAGCGCAATCGTAGCGTTAATAATCACGTACTGATCGTCAATCATCTTGGCTTTAGGCGCAGCTTTTACAAATTTCGCCCAGTCGTGGCTGTCACCCGCAAGCAGGGAAGCGGCGTCATCGGTTAATTTTTTAGCACTGTCAGGCTGTCCATGAAACAGGGCCAGACGGGCAAGCTGAATATCACGCATCGCGTTTGCACCTTGTACTGCGACCTGCATAATATCGGCAGCTTCTTTTTGTACATTGGCGGTAGCAGTTTGTGCCGGCGTGGTAGTGGTAGCTGCCAGTACCGGGGCTGAGCCCATCATGGTTGCAAGCAGACCTGCAAGAATAATCTTTTTCATTACTTTCTCCTGAATAAATTTGGTATATCTCACCAAACGAAATAAGCATATTAAATAACTTCGAAGAGTGGAATCAGAGCCAGGATAGAATAATGAGCGTTTAATCTTACAGGTGTCAGACGTCTGACACGTGTAGGATTATACGGATAATGACATTCCTTTATTCTTATATACGAATTCGGAGTGAAAGTCTTATCATCCCATTGTAAGTGATATGTATTAAGTGAATATTACTCTTTTATTAGTAGGTTACATTGCGTTTCTATGTAACGGAGGATGTATGTTTGTTTTTAATCAGCGTAGCCTGAAAGCATTTAATGAAAAAACACTATTTCATTATAAAAGACACGCCACAATCATGGCCGTGCTGTTGTTGGTTTGCGGCATTTGCTGCTTAATCTATCCAATCGCTGCAGGTGTTTACTTAAGCTATGCAACAGGTTTTATGTTCCTGGTGTGTGGCTTCTATTCTATTTACAGCCTGTTTTCCTCGGGTAAAAAGCAGTTGAAAGCCAAATTTACCTATGCCTTTTTTGCTATCGCATGGTTGCTGCTGGGATACTGTTTCCTCGAAAATCCTGTGATAGGTATGAATTCATTGGCAATGGTTTTTTGCTGCCTGTTTATTCTTGGCGGGATTTTTCGTGTTGCTTCCGGCGTCAAAATGTTCCGCAGTCCGGGCTATGGATGGAATATTTTTATCGGTATTTTTGACCTGCTTATTGCAGCCGTATGGCTGAATATGGATCCCGACCGTTCTTATGTGTTTACCTCCATCTTTATAGGCGTTGAGATGATCTTTAGTTCTTTGGCTTTTATCAGTCTGCGCAGAAATGCGTCGTTGGTACAAACTGAAAAACTCGCCGATAAAAATTAATGCTACTTCTGGAGCGCATTGTGAATATTAAATTGATTGTCTCTACAGCTATTCTTATGGCCTCTGTTATGGCGCCGATGAGCCGTGCTTTTGCTACACAGGCAACGGAAGCGGCGCCACAAGATATGACCTGTAAAGAATTCGTTGATATGAGTCGGCAATACATGACAGCAATTGCCTTTGTGATTGTTAATAAAAATTCGGACTTTAAAGGCGATGATTATGTTCCCCTACATGAGGTGGAAACTGTCGCTGTACCGAAGATGATTAAAATGTGTCATCGATACCCTGATACTAAATTGGGCGAGCTGGCCGTAAATCTGAAGGGTTCCGGTCTGCACTATTGATTACCCGTTTTGATAGCCTGGCATGAGTCAGAATTGACAACCTCTGTACCTACCTTAGTTGTTACCCTACAAGAAAAAATCCCCGTAATGTTTACCCTGCTATCCACGAGAAATTCGCTGGATAACAGGGCCCGCTAACAACCGTAGACCTGATAAGCGAAGCGCCACCGGGCATTGATTACCCGCAGAGCAGAGGGACTCAAGTGTGGTGGAGAATGCCACTCTTAACGTAGTCACAGTATCGTCACTGTAATGAAATGAAGAACTTAAGGTGAACGGAACCCTTTCTCTGAGAGAGCATTGAGAATCCCTGGGAGTTAATAAACTTATCCCAGGGATAATCACGTACGAGGGCAGGGAATCAGCGCCGTGTTTTGAATCGCGCCAGCATGTTTTCTACGAGAACAAAGAACAGCGGAACAAAGTAGATCGCCAGCACTGTCGCGGCCAGCATCCCACCAATAACACCCGTACCGACGGCATTTTGCGCGCCAGAGCCCGCGCCGTTGCTTATTGCCAGAGGGATAACCCCTAAGATAAAGGCCAGTGACGTCATCAAAATAGGGCGTAAGCGCATTTGCGCGGCCTCTACTGCGGCTTCAAGCGGCGTTTTTCCTTCCTTTTGCATGATCTCGACGGCGAACTCGACGATCAAAATGGCATTTTTAGCCGAGAGCCCCATGGTGGTGAGCAGGCCTACCTGGAAGTAAACATCATTGCTCAGGCCGCGCAAGTCGGTCGCCAGCAAAGCGCCGACCACCCCGATTGGCACAACCAGCATTACCGAGAACGGTATCGACCAGCTTTCATACAGTGCCGCCAGTGCCAGAAACACGACGATCAGCGAAATGCCGTACAGCATTGGTGCCTGGTTTGTGGACAGCGCCTCCTGATAAGACAGACCGGTCCAGGCATAGCCGACGCCCGCAGGCAGTTTATTTATCAGCGATGCCATAAATTTCATCGCATCGCCGCTGCTTTTCCCTTCGACCGGCTGGCCCAGAATTTCCATTGCAGGCTGACCGTTGTAGCGTTCAAGGCGGGGAGAACCGTAGGTCCATTCGGTGGATGAGTAGGCCGAAAGCGGCGTCATAGCGCCGGAGGCATTACGTACGTACCAGTGATTAATATTATCCGGCAACATACGGAACGGCGTATCGGCCTGGACATACACTTTTTTAACGCGTCCCTGGTTCAGGAAATCATTGACATAGCGACTACCGAACGCCGTGGAGATGGTCTGATTAATATCCGATAATGCAACGCCCATGGCTTCTGCCTTCGTGGCGTTGACATGAATGCGGAACATCGGTGTATCTTCCAGACCATTCGGGCGCACCCCGTCGACCTCACCGGACGACTGGTTGGCCAGCGCCAGAAGCTCGTTTCGGGCCTGCATCATTTTTTCATGCCCAAGGTTACCGTTATCCAGCAGTTCCATGTCAAACCCTGAAGCCGTCCCCAGTTCTGCAACTGCGGGTAAATTAAACGGATAAACGACGGCATTATTGATGGTGCTTAAGGCCATCATCGCCCGTCGAATAATGGCGGTAACTGAGTTTTCTTCACCAACGCGTTCTGACCACGGTTTAAGGCTGATAAACGCCAGACCGTTGTTTTGCCCCTGGCCGCTGAAACCAAATCCGCCTACGGTGAAAACCGAAGCGACATTTTTCTGTTCTTTCGTCAGGTAGTAATCCGTTATTTCCCCGAGCACTTTGCTGGTGTTCACCATCGTTGAGCCCGAAGGCAATTGCGCGGTGGTCATGAATACCCCCTGGTCTTCTTCAGGCAAAAAGGAGGTCGGGGTACGTAGAAACAGCACAATCATGCCCGCGCCAATCACTAAGTACACGACCATATAACGGCCTGTGCAACGTAGCAGTTTACGGGTGCTGTCCGTGTAGTGCTGAGTACATTTCTCCATGAAGTGATTGAAACGGGTAAACAGAAAATGTGTGTTTGCTTTTTCTCCCTCGTGGGATTTCAACAGCATGGCGCAGAGTGCTGGCGTCAGGCTCATCGCCACAAACACCGACAGCAGCATGGAGGAGATTAAGGTGATAGAAAACTGACGGAAAATTTCACCGGTTGCTCCGCTCATAAATGCCATCGGCATAAATACGGCGGATAACACAACGGCAATACCGACCAGCGCTCTCTGCAACTGGCCCATCGCTTTGTGGGTCGCCGCTTTTGGTGACAAGTGTTCTTCGGCAATAATGCGTTCTACGTTCTCAACCACCACGATGGCATCATCGACTAACAACCCTATCGCCAGCACCATGCCAAACATCGTGAGCGTATTAATCGAAAAACCCGCGATGTCGAGTATCGCAAAGGTGCCAAGGATCACTACCGGAACGGCGATTGTGGGAATAAGCGTTGCGCGGAAACTTTGCAAAAACAGATACATGACGAGGAATACCAGAATGATTGCCTCAATCAAAGTATGAAAAACCCCCTGAATCGAAATTTCGATAAACGGAGTGGTGTCATAGGGATAAACGGTTTTCATGCTGGCCGGAAACCAGGCCGATAATCTGTTCAGCTCCTGTTTGACTGCCTGGGATGTTTCCAGGGCATTCGCGCCAGCGGCAAGTTTAATTGCAATCCCGGCGGCGGGTTTTCCATTGTAGCGTGCAACCGTTGCATAATTTTCCGCACCCAGCTCAATTCGCGCGACATCGCGCAGCAGAACCTGGGAACCATCTTGCTGAACTTTAAGGAAGATCTTGCCAAATTCATCGGTAGTTTGCAGGCGCGTCTGGACGATTATCGACGCATTTAGCTGCTGATCGGCTGACTGAGGCATGCCTCCCAACTGCCCGCCCGATATCTGGTTGTTCTGAACTTTGAGCTGGGTAATGACGTCCTGAGGTGTGAGGTTATACTTGTCGAGCTTTTGCGGATCCAGCCAGATACGCATGGCGTATTGCGAACCGAATAACTGTACGCTCCCCACCCCGGCAGTGCGGCTTATTGGGTCTTTGATGTTCGAGGCCACATAGTCGGCAATATCATATTGGCTCAGGCTGTTATTATCAGAGATAAAGCCGGCGACCATCAAAATATTGCTGCTGGATTTATCAACACTGATCCCTTGCTGCTGTACTTCCTGCGGTAAAGAGGGCATCGCCAGCTGCAGTTTATTCTGTACCTGAACCTGCGCAATATCGGGTGACGTGCCCGTTTTGAAAGTCAGGATAATCGACGCATTACCTGCCGCATCGCTGGTGGATGACATATACATCAGGCCATCAAGACCATTCATATTCTGTTCAATCACCTGAGTTACGGAGTCTTCAACGGTCTTTGCGTCTGCCCCTGGGTAGGCAGCGCTGATGGTAATGGTTGGGGGAGCAATTTGTGGATACTGGGCGATCGGCAGGTTCATTATCGCGATACCGCCCGTAAACATCATGATAATGGCGAGCACCCAGGCGAAAACCGGGCGCTCAATAAAAAAGTTGGCCATGAAGAAAGTGTCCTTAATACCTGAAATATTACTGTTCAGTTCCCGCGTCAGGAGTGGTCAGTTTTGAAGGGAGGACCCGGGCTTTGATTCCCGGACGAATTCTTTGTAATCCGGACACAATGACCCGATCGCCGGGGCGTAATCCTGCGGTCACCAGCCATTGATTGCCAACGGCCTTCACGGCGTTTATTTCGCGCAGTTGCACCACGTTTTGCTGGTCAAGGATCAGCGCGGTGGCTTTTCCTTGTTCGTTATGCGTAATCCCTTGTTGGGGGACCATCAAAACATTCTGCTGGCTGCCTTCGTCCAGCAACGCCGTGACATACATGCCGGGTAAAATTTCACCTTCAGGATTGGGGAACACGGCGCGCAAAGTCACCGATCCGGTGGTCTCATCGACGGCGGGATCGGAAAACTCAAGCGTACCGGTATGGCGATAGGGTTTGCCGTTTTCCAGCATCAGCTCAACAGGAATTTTGCCTTGTTGCTGGGCAATTTTGCCGTTGGCTTTCTCTTCTTTCAGGCGTAAGAAATCTTGTACTGACTGTGTTAAATCAACATAAATCGGATCCAGCCGCTGAACGGTGACCAGCGCGTTTTCCTGATTTGCGGTGACCAGGGCACCCACGGTTACGGAGGATTTACCGCTGATGCCATCAATCGGTGAGGTGACATTAGCGTAACGAAGGTTGATGGTGGCCTGCTCAAGATCCGCTTTGGCGACGGCGACATTGGCTTCTGCTTCATTAAGCTGTGAGCGTGTCGTGTCGTAGTCCTGGCGGCTGACGTAATTGGATTTTATTAACGCTGACTGCCGATTTAATGTCAGACGCATATTATTGGCCGTCGCCAGTGCCTTTGCCAGCGCGCCTTTGGCTGAATCCAGTCGTGCCTGCAGCGGGGCAGGATCTATTTGATACAGTGACTCTCCTTTGCTGACTTTATCACCTTCAATAAAGTTGCGTTTTATGATGATCCCACCAACCTGAGGGCGGATTTCGGCGATCTCGAATGAAACCGCGCGACCTGGAAGTTCACTTTTAATATTCACTGAAGAGGGCGCTAAGGTAACAACGCCGACCTCGGGCTCCATCGCGGTGGTTTTTACTGTAGGTTTATTATCGCAGGCGGTGATGATGACGCTACTAAAAAATAATGGTATCAACAGTAAGCATTTTCTGTTCATAGTAATCCCTGAATAAATCGTAAACACCAATGTTCTTTTATTACAGGCAGGGTGGAAGAGTTATCGGTAAATAACAAAAGATGCTCAGGCATGAGATGGCTAAAGCCCATTTTTTCGCTCAAGTGTTAGCGGGTAAAATTATATGTAACAGGAAGAGTGCGTGCTAAGTGAAGGATCTCATGAAGCAGGATGGCGCAATAAGGTCAACGCGGGGTGATGTGGTGGGTGTTTGTCAGTACCCGACTCCGGAATATATTCGCGCCATCTTACTACAGAGATTATTTCACTAGCTCCGGAGTTGCCTGAGTTACTGTATTAGCGTAATAGGGGGCGCCCCACATGGGTTCAGGCCAGAACGCGCCATAGCCGTAATCCCACATATTATAGGTGGTGTTGACTGACTCCGTTAAATGCCAAACTTGAATGCCTTGTAAATCAACTTTAACAAAGTTGTACGGGACTTTGTTGATGAATCCTGGTTCATCTCCTTGAATTGTCCCCAAAATAGTAACGAAATGGTTTCTGTAGTTTACCGGATCGAGAAAACCTTTCTGCTGGGCAAGAATACGCCCCTGATAGCTCGCGTCTATTTGCGGTTTAGCATAGTTGTTCAGTGGCAGAACGGCGATTTCCAGTAATGTATCCGTTTTGGTGTTAATCACATTGATAACTTTACCCCCAAAGCGGGCCTGCTGACCGGTATATAATCCCGGTTGGTTATGCACGGAGATAAAGTTTTTTTGTATATCTGGTTGATTATTACCTTTGATATTCTCAGGAATTGAAGCACATGACGCCAGGGTGAAAGCAAGGGCAACAATTATCAACCCTTTTGTTTTTTTCATTTTACTTTCCTGCTAAAAAAAGACAGGCCAATAATAACCCTTTGCTCATTATTGTCAGCAAACGTGCCGTTGATTATCTAAAATTAATATTATTGTAGCTTATGGTAATAACAGGCTGTATTTTCCCTGGTCGCTGGATGAGGGCGAAAGTGTGTGGCGACAGGGAAAGCGATTTACTGTCGCCACACGTGGAGTCAGGGCCAATGCGTTACCGTGCCCTGCTCTGGTTTAGCCAGGCGGGTAGGCAATCCTGGATTACGGCACATTACTACGATTTACTAACGCAGACGTTCGTTGGCGAAAAGGTATTGCCTAACAGGTAGGCATTATTAATTTTATATATTTGCGCACGCTTACTGGGTGTGAACGGGTCATAGATATTATGGATAAACATCTCATCCGACACGTTATCCAGACTGTGTTTACTCATTTTCACGTCTTGCAGAAAAACGACGCCTTTATCTTTTATCCGATAATTAAAACTGACGGAGCGTTGCAGGATAAGGCGACGTCCTGGGCGGTTGTCTGCCAGTGGGGTTGTGGTAATAATCCCTGAGAAATCAATGACGCCAGTGTTATCTGTTTGCAACTGGATCATCAGGCTACCATCGTATTTCCCACCCCCGGGCAGTTCGGGTAGTGAAAGTGTGGAGACGCAATGCACGCTTATTCCCTGATTGACTGGAATGAGGGTGATTCCATTCGCGCTTAACAAGGCGCTGACAGCGACCAGAACGGCCGCTCCTGCAAGTAATATCTTGGTTTTATATTTAGTATTCATGGATATAAAGGTCCTTGCATCCAGCAAACTTTGTTTTTTCTGCATTATTGAAAGTACAGCGGGATAAAAATATGCGACCTTTTTCGCCGTAGACGTACAGATCGTCAGGCTGGAAAATAAACAATGCGCCAGCCAGACACTTCAGGTGTAAATCAGCCATTTTTTTGGCTTTTTCAAGTTTCGCAGTTGCCACTTCTCGTGAGCTTTCAAAAACGGTATAGACCGGACAGAGGTCGATATTGCCAAGTTTATACAACTGCACGACGGGAAGGTGGTTTTGAGTGCTGTTAAACAATGTGTTGACTGGGTAAAGAAGCATGAATAATGAGACACCCCCAGCTGCAAGCAGCATCATTTTTACGCGTTTTGACAGGGAAGGTGTGGCTTTTGCGGGAGTGAGGGACGCCGCGGAAACCAAAGGCGGTTCCTCTATGGTGGTTACCAATCCTTCAGCGATGAAAAAGCCGACCCGTGGTACGGTTTGAATAATCTCGTGTTCACAACCGAGCTCCTGTAATCCTTTACGAATCAAAGAAATATACTGGCTTAATGAGTTGTTTGAGGCTTGCAGACCATTTTTGTCCCAGACATTCGTAAACATCTCTTCTCTCGAGACTACTTTCCCTTCCTGCTCGAGGAGATAGGTGAAGATCCTGTTTGCGGTAATAGACAGGGTGAGTGAGTTGTCCGACGGACTCAGACTCGCCAAAACGCCATCATCAGTCCTAAATGTAACTTCATTGTTAATTAGATATTTCATTTTTTCATCATTAACAGGGTATTACGTAATTATAAACCATAGTGGTATTTCTTCTTCACTACAGTATCGTGAGAGGTGACAGGGCCGAGGCAGGAGGAGGGGCATTTTAGCATTATAAAATATCCCCTCTGGCATAAAAAACTATGAAATTGTTCATTTTAAGTATAAATACCTGCTTCACTCTGCTTAAATTATAAGAGTGCTACTATTTTCAGATAGACCATTATAATCATTCGCCGGTTTGAGAACTGCGTAGTTCTGAGTCTCTGGTTGATTTACAAATTGTCAGTAACTTTAGTAAGTGGCATTTTTATAATGAGTAAACGAAAAGTTACTTAAGTAAAATAATCTAAAAATAGTATGGTATCAAGCGTCTTAAACAACAATTAGAAAGGCTTTGATATTTTTCACTTATTACATTCAACCCCTGGCGGTACAGATGCCGCGGAACTTGCTTATCGTGAGGTGTGTTTTCGACTGACTGAAATCCCTGTTTCTCGCAGTTATAATTTAAGTAACTCAAATGGGTTATGTTTTTCAATATAACCCATGCAATAAGATTTCTCTTATAAGTTGTTTGTTGTTTAAGAGCTGTGATTATAAATGTTTTTACGGGGTATGAAATAAATTAATATGCGTTTTATTTAATTTGAAATGTTTGTTTATTGTGTCGAAAATTAGTTCATCATATTACATTCTTTATGCAATTCATTAACAGTTGCTTATGTGTTCCTGTAATAGTGTCGATATTTAAATCTATAATTATTTATCTTTTTAGATAAAACATCTATAAATTGCAAATTTATCAGTATAAATAGATTGGTTGTTGATGCGGTAATACCATTCGTCATGTACAGATCGCTCAATGTTTCAGCGGAAAAAACTCCAGAGAAGAGGTATCTGACCGCTGGGTAATTATGAGCATCCCATAATGCTATGTGACCACGAATTTTTCCCAAGAAGGGTATTCGTGGAATTATTCGGAATGGTAATGATGAACAAGATTTTTAAAGTGGTATGGAGTGTTTCGCACTCTTGCGCGGTTGTTGTTTCTGAACTGGCAAAACGTTGTGGTGCTTCTGTGGAAACCAATAGTTCTGCTCGCATTGAATCTGGAACGCATAAATTTAATATTTCAAGAATTGCGCTAAGTATAATAGGTGCCGTACTGGCTACGCATTCAATATATGCTTTTGCCGCTGACTACGTCTTGCCTGATTACTTACCGTCGACTAACGCTAATGGCGCAGGGCAACTTGTTGTCGGTGACGGTGAAAACATGAATATTATCACCGGTACTAAAGGATATGGCAGCATTGCCTCTGGTGCATCGGGCTTTAAAACGATGACTATTCAGCAGGCAATGGATAATGGTTATATTTCGTCAGGTAGTGAAAATATAAATCTGACGCAGACGACTTTAGGTGGTCGTACCCACAGCATTCAATACGTTGACCCCATCACCGGGGCTTCGCGTACAGTCCAGGTGTATGACAGCGATAATTTTGCCTCTACCAGCGTTGGCGATCTGACGACTTATCTGGGGGTCAGCGTCGGTGATGGGCAGTATGTGAATATGAAGCTGGCGACAGTGACATCAGGCGGCACGCTTGATGTGAATGTTGGTTCAACGGAAAGCGGCTGGGCATCGAACTCGGCAAATATCTTCAATGCTGTCACCAAGGTCTCTGGAGTTTATAACGTTGAGAGCAGCGCCAGTGACACTAAAGACGCGGTACTGAATTACAACGCCAAAACCATCGTGCAAAGCGGTAACGTTGGTAATGTCGCGAAAAATACCGGTAAAGATTATAACTTTGATACCGCAACCTATAACGGCACCTTCTCCAGCGCGCTTGGCGAGTATACGGTTAATAATCTTGATGATTTAAAAAACTACAATGATGCTCTGGTGAAAGCCGTAGAGGCTGGGCAACTTTCGCCCACGGACTACGAAGCTGAGCTTCATAAAGCCTATACCACGGAACAGAAAAACATTCACTTCGACACCAATATCCCGGATGGCGATGCGGTGTTGCAGGCTGCGAATCGTGATGTGAACAGTTTTATTAAAGCTTCCGGTGCGCGCTCTGTCGTCAATATTTCTGCTGATGCCAATATTCAGGCGGTTTTTAGCGATACCTCCGTGGTGACGCTGACCGACGGAGCCACCCTCAATAACAACGGCACACTGGGGGTTGCCGCCGGTGCAGCCGGTGGTGATTATGTCGTTTCAGCGCGTGATAGCATCGTAAATAACAATGGAATTATTGATGCGGGTACCAGTCTTGATGTGAAAAATGCGTGGGTTGGCGCCCATACCGGGATTCTCGCGACCGGGACGACAAAGGTACAGAACGACGGCGTCATCAACCTTGCCTCGCATCAGGATATCTATAACGCCTATGGCGTGCTGATGAATGACACGGCGACCTTTATTAATAACGGAGTAATGAATATTGCCACCGGAGGTGAGCCTGCGAAATCTGCCGATGGTGTCTATACCTACGGCGTGTTTGTTCAACGTAATGCAGTGGCTACTAATAACGGGACGCTCTACATCGGACGCACTGCACAAGCGGTAAAAGATGAGGCGAGCAGTGACGTTCGGGTCACTCTTCCGGCCATTGGTATGTTTGTGAAGAGTGGAACCATCAATAACACCGGGAACATCACGATCGGAGAAAAAGTCGAGAATGCTGTTGCCATTCAGGCAAACGGCAGTGCGTCTCCTGGTGCAATCAACGTTACCCAGGACGGCGTCATTGACATCAATGGCATCGGCTCAGCGCAAAATATTGGCCTGATGGGGATTAACGGTGCAAAAGGGCTGGTAAACAGCGGCACGATTAACCTCAATGGGTACAGCGCCAGCGGTATTGAACTGCAGGGAGGGAGTCAGGCGCTTCATTCGGGCACGATAAATATCACCAATGGTAGTACCACGGATAATACATTAAAAAATATTGGTGCCTGGGTCGAGGGGACCGGGTCTCAACTCACGATGAGTGGGAGTGTGAATCTTGCTGCTGATAACGCCATTGGTCTGCACGTTCGTGACGGCGGAGTTATCGATATTACCGATACGGGCAAAGTCTCATTTACCAGTGGTAAAAACCAGATTGGCTATTTTATTTATGGTGAAGGTTCAAAAGTAAACGCCTCCTCTACCAATACGCAAGATGTCTCGACTGAAGGGTCAACATTATATCGCATAGAAGGTGGTGCGACTTTTGATGGCAGCGGGTCGTCTGGTACGACAATGACGGCATCAGGCACCGACAGCACTATTCTGCAGGTGACCGGGACGGGGAGCCATTTTGATTCCGGCTCGCAATCGCTGAGTATCACGGGTGACGGCGCGACCGGGATTCGGGTTGAAGGCGGAGCGGATGGGGTTATCACCAAAGACGCGGTGATCGTGAAACTTTCCGGTAAAGACACCACCGCCGGGATTGTGGACGGTAATTATTATGACTTGTCCGGGAATGTCGATGAGAATCAGAAAGGTGACTCAATCCTGACCAGTTACGCCACGCTGAATACCAGCAATACGGCGGATGGTGCTTTCGGCTACATCGCCCGCAACGGCGGTACGCTCAACCATAAAGGCAGCATCGACTTTGACCAGGCGGGCAGCACAGGCGTGCTGGTTTCCGGTGGTTCGTTGAATAACGACGGCGACATCAAGGTTAATGGCGTGGCGGTCAGCATCGAAGGCGCTGATTCCGTTGTGAACAACAATGCGACGGTTACCGCGACGGATGGCACCGCAGCCTATCTCGTGGGCAATGATGCGTCATTAAGTTTGACGGGTTCGGGAGAAACCAAAGCATCGGGAGACGCGCACGGTATCTTGTTGGCCGCCGGTGCGAAAGGTCTGCTGGTCGATGGAGCCATCATCACGATGGACAGTACGGGTAAAGGAAGCGCGATTGAAAACGTCGCCAACATTGCGGGTATCCAGCTAAAAGATACAACTATCAGTGTGGGGAATGGAATCGGTATTCATACCGGAGCATCCCTGGCGCAGACCAACTCCGGAACGATTAATGTTACGGGGAGCGGTACGGGGATCCTGTTTGAAAATATCGACGGCAGCGAAACGAATCAAACGCTGGATATGTCTGACTCGCGCGATCTGGTTATCAATGTTGAGCAGGCTGCGGGTAAAGGGATCGTCACCAATGCGTCAACCGACCTGAAAACGGGCGTCAGCGTTAACGTACTCGACGCTAACGGTGGTGAAGCGTTGATTGTCGGTGGCACGACCAAAAATGTTGAACAGGCCGGTGAGTTGACATCGAAATCGACCAGCCACGCGGTGGTGAATGTTGATAACGGTTCCCTGGAAACGTTTATTAATAAAGGCGTTATTAAAGCGCTGGATGCGTCGCAAAAAGCGGTAGAAATGCTCTCGGGGGCAGGCATCGCGTTTACTAACGCGGCGGGAGCCAGCATTGTTGGTCAGGTTAACCTGATGAGCGGTGATAACACCGTTACGCTGGAGTCTGGCAGTACCGCAACCGACATCAAGACGGGCAGCGGTAACGATCTGTACCTACTGAAAGATGTCAAAGAGACAGAAACCTCGCTGTTTACCAGCCTCAATGGTGGTGATGGGGAGGATACACTTCAGTTGAATAACGCACAGTACATCCTCAATCACGCCGATGCTATTACCGGCATGGAGCATATCGATCTGACTGCTGGTTCAGTATTTACCGTTAATAATGTTGATTTTGCGTTGGGTGATAACCAAAACGATGCGACCGGTACGGGTTACAACATTGATACGACCAGCACCTTGTCGCTGAATTCTGACGCTGCGCTGGCTTTTAATAGCCATCTGGCGGGAACCGGAACTGTCGCCGTTGATGCCAGCGGTAATGCGTTTGATTTTACCAGCAACAATGCGGCAGATGGATTCAACGGTACGCTGGCGCTAACGAACAGCACCTTTGAGCTGGCTGGATTAAATACTCAGGCGCTGAGCCAGGCAACATTAAATGTAGGCGAGGGGAACGTCACCCACGTGGGGTCCGGTGAGCAAAATATCGGAGGCCTGGCGTTTAACGGCGGCACCGTCAGCTTTGACGGGGTGACGCCGGGGCAGAGCAGTTCCGAAGGAACAATTCATGCTGGCGCGATGGATCTCTCCGGACGCGGAACCGTGCAGGTTGATACCGGCACGATTACGAACGATCGTCCGCTGGCTGATACCACGCTATCTCTTCTTGAGCAGGACGATGCGCAGTCCCTGATTCAACTGGCAACATCTGATTCTTCCGTCACCGGCGGTGCGGGCAATCTGACGCTGACCGATAGCAATGGCAATATCATCAGCGATGGGGTTGAAGCCGGTATCAGCCAAAATGGCGAGATTGTTGCGAATGGAACCTATGATTATCGCCTCACCGGAGGGGATAACGATGATGGACTGTACATTAGCTATGGTCTGACACAAGTCGAACTGCTCGCATCCGGAGACAATGCACTGGTCCTGGATGCGAACGGAAAAACCGGTAATGCCGCAGATCTGAGCGCTCGCGTGACTGGCAGTGGCGATCTGGCGTTTGACAGCGCCAAAGGCCAGACGGTATCGCTGTCGAATATGGATAACGATTACACCGGTATCACCGATATGCGCAGCGGCAACCTGCTGATGAAAAACGATAATGTTCTGGGACAGACCGGTGAACTACGTCTGGCCGCCGATACCGGTTTTGACATGAATGGTCATAGCCAGACTGTCGGTAAGCTGACGGCGGGGGCTGACTCACTGCTGAACATCAATGGCGGTAGCCTGGCCCTGGAGCAGGGCGGAACAGCCGATGGAATATTGACCGGAAGCGGCGCGTTAAACATCAATGGCGATACGCTGACCATCACCGGTGAAAACAGCACGCTGACGGCAAAAACGACCATTGCAGAAGGCGCACGCGTGCTGATGAACACGACGCTGGGTCTCGGCACGGGCGATATTGTGGCGGCGGGAACGCTGACGATGAATAAGGCGGCAGGTGTACTTTACAACAGCATCAGCGATGCCGGACGGATTGAACTTACCGAAAGCGATGTCGCGCTGGTGGGCAATAATAGTGCCTTTACGGGACAATTTGCTATTGATGCGGATTCCCGGCTCACCGCGTTCACCGCAGAAAATCTGGGCAGCGCAGAGGTGCGCAATAGCGGTTCACTGGTGCTGGACAGTCATACCGACTGGCAGCTTAATAACGACGTTTATGGTAGCGGCGACGTGACCAAGCTGGGAGCCGGATCCATTACTGTCGGTGATAACGCCGCCTGGACGGGGAAAACGGATATTGAGCAGGGCGGCCTGGTTCTGGGTGACGGCACATCTCCCGTCACGCTTGCCAGTACCGAGGTCAACATAGCTACGGCGGGGATGCTCTCGGGCGTAGGGGGAGTCGCAGGTAATGTGAATAACGCCGGTGTGCTGCAGGTGGGTACCGGGACCGGTGACAACCTCCTGTTCACTGTAGAGGGAAACCTGGTTAACAGCGGTATCCTCGCAACCGGTGTGAATGGTCAGCAGGCCGGTAATCAACTGGTGGTCAATGGCAATTACACGGGTAATGATGGTCATCTTTCCTTAAACACTGCGCTGGGGGATGACAATTCCGTTACGGATAAGCTGGTGGTGAAAGGTGATACCAGTGGCACTACTTCTGTCAGCGTCACTAACGCCGGTGGGAAAGGTGCCGCAACGATTGATGGTATCGAAGTTATCCATGTTGATGGCGTATCGGACGGTGAGTTTATTCAGGCTGGCCGTATTGTGGCGGGGGCATATGACTACAGCCTTGGACGTGGTCAGGATGAAAACAGCGGCAACTGGTATCTGACCAGCGGTAAAACCAACCCCGATCCGCAGCCAAACCCGGATCCGGATCCCGATAAAGATCTGCGTCCGGAAGGCGGCAGCTACACGGCTAACCTGGCGGCAGCCAACAACATGTTCGTCACCCGTTTGCACGATCGTCTGGGCGAAACGCAGTATATCGATGCCCTCACCGGCGAGCAGAAAGTCACCAGCATGTGGATGCGCCACGTCGGTGGGCACAACAACTGGCGTGACGGTAGCGGCCAGTTGAAAACCCAGAGCAACCGTTACGTATTGCAACTGGGGGGCGACATTGCGCAATGGAGCCAGAATGGGCTTGATCGCTGGCACCTTGGCGTGATGGCGGGCTACGGTAACGATCACAGCAATACCCAGTCTTCACGCACGGGCTATCGTTCAAAAGGCTCAGTGAATGGCTACAGCACCGGTGTTTATGCCACGTGGTATGCCAATGATGCGTCGCATAACGGCGCCTGGCTGGACAGCTGGGCTCAGTACAGCTGGTTTGATAACAATGTTAAAGGCGATGACCTGCAAGGCGAATCGTACAAATCGAAAGGGGTTACCGCTTCGCTGGAAATGGGATATGCCCAAAAAATGGGCGAGTTTGCCGGCAGTCACGGAACGCTGAACGAATGGTACATACAACCTCAGGCGCAGGCAGTCTGGATGGGAGTGAAGGCGAACGACCATCGTGAAAGTAACGGTACCCGTATCACCAGCAACGGTAATGGTAATGTGCAGACCAGACTGGGCCTGAAAACCTGGATTAAGAGCCATCACCAGATGGATAACGCTAAAGAACGTGAATTCCAGCCGTTTGCCGAGCTGAACTGGCTGCACAATTCACGCGATTTCAGTACGACCATGGATGGCGTGAATGTTCGCCAGGATGGAGCGAAAAATATTGCCGAGGTAAAAGTGGGTGTGGAGGGACAGGTGAGTCCTCGTCTTAATCTGTGGGGCAATATCGGGGTTCAGGCTGGCGACAAAGGGTATAACGACAGCGCTGCGATGGTAGGTGTGAAATGGAACTTCTAAGCTGATTCTACCGGGCAAGTTCAGCCAGACTGGCGCATGTCAGTCTGGCCATTTCCTCCTGAAATAATCTCAAAAAGCGTCCTTCGGGGCGCTCTGTTCAACAACACGAGTTAATCATGTCTGTAACCAAGAAAATCACACCCATCATGCTGGTGTTGCTTTTTCTTCTGGCCGGTGTGCTGACGTCATGGCAGCAATGGGATAGAGAGGGACAACTTGTCAGAGAACACGCGATAAATAGCCTGGTCGAAGAAATCGATACGATATTTGACGACGTAAATACACTGGCTGTGTTAGCCAGCGCACATATACAAGAGAATTGCACTGACGATCTGCTACGAAAATTGCGTCTTCTTACGGCGTCTGGCGAGAAGATTCGTTCAGTCAGTATCATCAGGAACGGTGAGTGGAACTGCTCTTCTCTTGAAGGTCGAGAGTCGCCGGGGATTATTTCCAATGGAACGACTACACACTCACTGATGATTGAACAGATTTATCGGCTGAACACGGAGATGTATATAATCTATTTTCCGTTTCAGGGGCAGGTGGTGGCTGTTGCAGTATATAAAGCGGCGATCGATAAAATTCTTATGGATTTTGCCCGTAAAGAAAAAATTGATGTGCATTTTTTATTGTATCCAGAAAAACATCCTTTCGTGCAGATGGCCTCGCAAAACTATCCTTTCTGGATTGTGACGGATTCACAGGATGGCATTGCGGATTATGTGCGGGATAATCATTATCTTCTTATTTTATTTGTGGTTCTGTCTTTGCTGTTATATTTGCACTTACGCCGGGCGCAGCGGATATCACCGATAAAAATACTGCAGCGTGCGATTAATAATGATGAATTTATTCCGTTTTATCAGCCCGTCGTTGAACTCGCTTGCGGAAAAATCGTCGGGGCTGAAGTCCTTGTTCGCTGGAATCACCCTGAGCAGGGAATTATTCCCCCTAACGAATTTATCCACACGGCTGAACATAGCGGCTTGATCAATGTGCTGACGCTGAAATTGTTGACGCAGGTAGAGGTTGATATGCGGTGCCTTAGGGCTCAGTGTGATATACCATTTCATATCGGTATTAACGTACCTCCACTTTCACTGGAGGATCATGAATTTACCGATGCCACTATCGCCTTTATTCAGCGGATGAACTTGTTTCATATTGGCGTAATGCTGGAAATCACCGAACGGCAGCAGAATCTGATCCGTGAAAGTGTTCTGAGGCGCCTGAAAGAGGCAGGCGCTGCGCTAGCCCTGGATGACTTTGGGACCGGATATTCTAACTATGCTGCGCTGCAACGCATTTCGCCGCGGTTCTTGAAAGTTGATAAGATGTTTATCGACTCACTGGGTAAAGGCGGCGTGAGTGATACTATCATCAGCAATATTGTTCACCTGTCTGAACTGGCCAGGATCCCACTGGTGGCGGAAGGAATAGAAAGTGAAGAACAGATGGAGAGGCTGCGACGGATTAACGTTAGCTTTGGGCAGGGGTATCTGTTCAGTAAACCAATACCCTTTAATACGTTTCTACGTTTATTATAAGGATTGCTAATAATAAAAAACCGCGAAAGCGGCTTTTTATTATTGAATGGCTGGAAGATTACTCGCTGACTTTTTTCTCAACGGAGGCAGCACCTTCTTTGGTCTTATTCCAGCCTTTCTCGGTACCTTCTTTTGTTGCATTCCAACCTTTTTCAGTACCTTCTTTGGTTGTATTCCAGGCTTTTTGTGAGCCTTCACTCACTTTACTGCTCAGGTCATCTTGTTTACCTTCTGCAGCATGTTTTGCTTTTAACTGTTGCTCTTCGCCCTGATTCTGCGCCTGATGCAGTTTTTCTTTTGCGGTATTAGCATTTTCGTGTGCGGCGGCTACATCATTATCAGTTGCGTGTGTCGTCGCGGCAATAACGGGAGAAGCCAGCAGAATTGCAGATAATGCGATAATTGTCTTTTTCATAATATCCTCGCTTAGCGTTATAAGTTATTAGCGTGATTAAGCATGGCACACGAACGAAGCGCTGGCTTTAGGAAAAAACTGTAAGTGCTGATAACGGTATTTATCCATTTTGTGCAGCTGGGAGCGATCAATACGGTAATTTTGTGGTGGGGCAAAAAGACGCATTCAGTGTTAGGTTAAATAATAAGTGGTTGTCGTTATTAAGCGTGGACATATTAAGTATGTGTAAGTCTCCCTGCAAAACGAACCATCAACTTTTAGAGAGTCTCTGGCATACAGCGGACAGGCTAACTGGGCTAAAGGTCTTCTATGAGGTGTGAGTTCAACGGGTTGATGCAACGCTACCCTTAATCCAGGGGGAAGTTCAACTTAAGCGTGTACGCTTACTTTGTACTAAGATGCTTATCGAACAGATGCTTTAAGATTTTGTCTCAGAATCAAGATGGATTTATCAACATGACCAGAACAGAAAGGCTTCTCGAACTACTACAGATATTAAGGGCGCAAAGATATCCGATCACTGCATCCACTCTCTCTGAAAGATTAGGAATAAGTGTGCGCTCCCTTTACAGAGATATAAAAACGCTACAGCATCAAGGCGTGTGCATTGAAGGTGGTGCTGGAATTGGCTATATCATTAAGTCTGACTTTCATTTGCCACCCTTAAACCTTTCTCATGAAGAAATCAATGCTATTACGCTTGGGTTAAATTGGGTATCTCATAATACGGATTATGATTTTAAAAATACCGCAAGGAATGCACTTGCCAAAATCCACGCTGTCATTCCCGGTGAATTAAAAAATCTTATTGAGAGTCAATCTTATCTGATCGGCCCTTCAGAAAATAATGAGGTTTTTTTTGAAGACATCCGCAATGCTATTAAAAAGCGCAAGAGAATCCAAATAAAGTATTGTGACAAGAAAGATACTTACTCTTCTCGAGTCATATGGCCCATCGGATTGGTATATATGGAGTCATGCTGGCTTTTGGTTGCATGGTGTGAGATGAGAAATGATTTTCGTCATTTTAGAACTGACAAAATTGAAGAAATAGTACAACTGGGTTCCATATATAGTGAAAGCAGGACAGTTTTATTGAAAAAATGGAGAATAAAAGAAGGAATCTGCGAGGAGAAAGAATACTGACAAAAACTGTCACAGCTAATTTGTATACTAACCCAGATGAAAGACTCAATTCGACTTCATAGGGTGAATTATGAATTTCCAGAATAAAGTTGCTGTCATAACAGGAAGTACTGCAGGTATAGGTGAGGCAGTCGCAGAGCAATTACACAAACATGGAGCTAAGGTCGTTATTGTCTCCCGCTCGTCAGAGCAGGCTAAACAAAAAGCGAAACGATTATCTTCACAGGGACAACAAGCGCTGGGGATCGGATGTGATGTGTCACAGCCCGAACAAGTACGGCAAATGATAGATGAAGTTATCAAAAATTTCGGCAGACTTGATTGTGCTGTAAATAACGCAGGCTTAACAGGTGAACATGGTAAAAACATAACCGAGCAGACGGTTGAAAACTGGGATAAGGTCATTGCCACCTCATTGAGCGGCGTTTTTTACTGCCTAAAATATGAAATACCTGAGATGATGAAATTTGGTGGCTCTATAGTTAATTTATCTGCAGTAAATGGTCTGGTTGGCATTCCTGGATTAGCACCTTACACCGTGGCTAAGCATGGTATAATCGGTTTAACCAAAACCGCAGCGCTAGAGTTTGCATGTCAAGGCATTCGAATCAATGCAGTCGCTCCGGGCTATGTCCAAACCCCACGAATGAGTGAATTTCCAGAAAATATCGTACGTAGTTTCGCAAATAGCCACCCTATGAAAAGGATGGCAAAAATGCAAGAAATAGCAGACTTCATTCTGTTTTTGCTGTCAGACAATTCAGGGTTCTGTACCGGAGGAGTATATCCAATCGATGGTGGTTATTTAGCAGAGTAAAATTCCTCTAAAGCGTCAGAATATAGAGTTAACTCTTGTGTTGTAGGGCTAGTGATAACAATATTTCCAGTCTGGATTAACAAGAGTATGGATGATCGGCTCTCCATTGGTCCATTCATCATGCTATTAATAACTTCCGCTGCTGGCACGTAGTGGCCGGTCCGTTACGTGAGGGTCACCTCGGAGATTGTCACGCTGATTCTGCCAGTTGTCGCTGCAGGACCTGCAGGCCGGTTCCCTCCCAAGCTGCAGCCGAGCCGACCACATACAGGTTTTTCTTGGCGCCTGAGACGGCTACATTGATTATGTTTGGCAGATTCGATTTCTTTAACGGATAGAGGTTTGGTTTGTCTTGCCATTGTCGGGTTTCCATAGTTTTAGGCACCTCAAAAACAATAAAGCTTTATGAGGTGCCTAACAAGGTGCCTAAAAGGTTCGGATTTAATTAGTTCTCTTCGGACTTCGCGGGACAAATTCAAGGCACAAAAAAGCCCGCAGGGCTTGCGCCGTGCGGGCTCTTAGGACTTCATCGGATGACTCTGGTAATCACCGATGGAGAATTTTGGTGGAGCTGGCGGGAGTTGAACCCGCGTCCGAAATTCCTACATCCTCGGTACTACATGCTTAGTCAGTCTTTACATTCGCCTGGCACCTGCGGACAGACACGCCACTACCAGACTAGCCTGATTAGATTTAACGCTTCAACCCCAGGCAGGGCCTCCACGCGATCTCTTTTGGGTTTGACCTCTCTTTGATCCCCGTCTTAAGAGCGGAAGCTAGGGAGAGAGGGCTCAGAGCAGGTTATTAAGCTGCTAAAGCGTAGTTTTCGTCGTTTGCGACTATTTTTTTGCGGCTTTTTACGAGGCCAACCGCCCCTCGGCATGCACCTTGGGTTTCGCGAATCCCGTCGAATCCAGAATCAGCCCCAATGTGTTAGAGCAAGTATAACAGACTTGTGACACGCGTGACCAGCCCCCGCAACCCCTAATCCTCAAGGATTTACCGCTCGCGCAGCGCTTCTTTTGCGCGATTAAACGGTTTGATTAAATAGTCGACGATGGTTTTTTCACCTGTTTTTATATCCACTGTGGCAATCATTCCCGGTACGATGGAGAAATGGCGTCCCAGTTTGTTCTGTAAGAAGTCCTGATGGGTGCGGATAAACACGCGGTAGTAGAATATTTCCGGTTTCACTTTGTCCTGAATAGTATCCGGGGAAATAGTTTCGACTACGCCTTCCAGACCGCCGTAAATCGCGTAGTCATAAGCGGTTATCTTCACCAGCGCCCGCTGGCCGGGGTGGATGAACGCGATATCGCGCGGAGACAGGCGGATTTCTATCAGCAGATGATCGTCCAGCGGTACAATCTCCATCATCTCGCCATTGGGCGGGATAACGCCGCCAATGGTAGTGACCTGGATGTTTTTCACAATACCGCGCATCGGCGCGCGCACGGTCAGGCGGGTGACGGAATCCTCGCGTCCTTTCAAAATAGCCGCCAGCATATCCACTTCGGCATTGGCTTTTGACAGCGCTTCCCGCGCCTGCACGAAGTATTGTGAGCGCAGATCGGTGATTTTTAATCCTAAATCGCTTTTTTGTCGTTGCAGACGCAGCACTTCAACGTGGCTGGCGGCACCACTTTTTTCCAGCCGTTGGGTTATGGCCAGCTCTTTATTTACCGAGACCAGCGCATCCTGCAGTTCTGCCATAGAATCAGCGAGCTGCGCGCGGCGACTTTTATACAAGCGCGTTTCGGAGGCGATGAGATCCGGCCAGGCGCGTAGTGAAGCGGGAAAAACGAGCGGCAGATCGTTAACTTCGGCATTGAGCCTTGCGCTGGAAGCCAGTGAAGCGCGATAGCGGGCGGCGCTCTCCCCAACGTTGGACTCAGAGCGAGTGGGGTCGAGGCGCGCGACAATCTGATTAGCCTGTACTTTATCTCCTTCGCGTACCGTGAGCTCGGCGAGAATGCCGCCATCCAACGACTGCAAAACCTGCTCGCGCGAGCTGGGGATTACCTTCCCGCTGCCGGTCGAGACTTCATCCAGCTTGCCGAAATACGCCCAGATACCCAGGATGGCAAACAGCAGCGTGCTGAGCAGAATAATGCGGCTGGCCCCGGAGAAACGGTGCTCGCGGCGGATATCGAGGTCGTCCATGGCAGCGTCATGCGGATTGGTTTTCATTTTTCCACTCCCGACCGTGAGTAGGGGCTGGTGCCCGGCTCGCATTCAGCGCCTGCGCTTTCGGGGCATCCATGACCAGTTGACCTTCTTTTAACACCACTACGCGCTCGACCAGCTCCAGAACCGGCACGCGATGGGTGGCGACAATCAATGTTCGGTTGCCCAGCCACTGGTTCAGGCGCTGAATAAACTCTCGTTCGGTATGTTCATCCAGCGAGGCGCTGGGTTCGTCGAGCAGCACGATATTGGGCGATCGCAGCAGCATTCTTGCCAGCAGGATCGACTGCCGTTGTCCACCGGACAGACCGTTGCCGCCCTCCATAATGGGGTGCGCCAGCCCTTTGGCGAGTTGTTTAACGAAAGCTGCCGCGCCGCTGACCTCCAGCGCTTCGAAGATCTGCGCGTCGCTGGCATGCGGTGCGCCGAGGGTCAGATTTTCGCGCAGGGTACCGAAAAACAGCCGCGCATTCTGACTGAGAAAACCGATATTGCGGCGTAAATCGGCCATATCGATCTGCGCCAGGCTCAGGTTATCGAGTCGGACATCGCCCTGGACGATCTCCACGCCGCCCGCCATGGCCTGTAGCAGTGTTGATTTCCCGGCGCCGTTACGCCCGAGGATCGCCACCCGTTCGCCGGGCATGACCTCCAGACGCGAGATGCGCAGCGGAACGCGTTGATCGTCGCTGTGGTAGCGAAAGTGCGCGTTTTCAAACAGATAATGGCCGTGAAAAATCTCCTGATGCACACGGTCTTCATCGTACTGCGTTTCGGTGGGAAGCTGCATGATGCTGTCTAACCCCATCTTCGCCGCCTTGACCTGCTGCCAGCGGGCCAGCACGCCGCACAGGTTCGCCATCGGGGCAATCATTCTGGAACCGAGCATCGACGCGGCCACCACCGCCCCGGTGGTCATTGTGCCTTCAATGACCATCGGCGCGCCGAACATAATGATGGCGGCGTAGACCAGGCTTTGTACCGACATGCCCCAGCCAATCAGCCCCTGAGTCAGCTTGCGCGTGCGCAGTCCGGACTCTCCGGTAATACGGATGTAGCTGTTCCACTGTTGTAAAAAGCGGTTTTCCGCCTGCATCAGCTTGATATCTTCCAGCCCCTGAACGCTCTCGACCAGCACCGCGTTGCGCAGGGTGGATTCATGTGCTGCCTGGTTGGCGAGTACCGCCAGTTTCTTCTGTAACAGCAAACCAGGCAGGATCATCAGCAGGGCCGCGACGGGGGCTATCCACGCCAGCGGCGGGGCGATAAAGGCCAGCACCACGATAAACAAAAAGAAAAACGGTAGATCGACAATCGTCGACAGGGTCGAGGAGGTGATCATCTCGCGAACCTGTTCCAGCTCGCGCAGTTGAGAAATAAAGCTCCCCGTCGAGCGGGGGACGGCACTGTTGCGCAGTCGCAATGCGTGGCTGAACACGCGATCGGAAATGCGCATATCAGCGCGTTTGCCGAGCAGGTCCATTATGTGGGTACGCGCTTCGCGCAGCAAAAAGCCAAACAGCACCGCCACCAGAACGCCGGTGGAGAGAACATACAGCGTTGGATAAGACTGGGCGGGGATCACCCGATCATAGACCTGCATCGAAAAGATAATCCCGGCGAGCGACAGGACGTTAATCAGAAAGGCGGCAATCATGACTGGCAGGTAAGGGCGGATGTCCTGTAACACCAGTTCGCGCATCCAGTCGGGCCTGAAGCGCGAAATATAGCGGTCTACCCGACTGTCCTTCAGCGCCGACAGCGGGCGCAGCGCGGTAATGCTCACGATCTCCGGCAGAAGTTCTGCAACTGTGAGTCGGTTACGCTGGCCCTCTTCGGCGATGATAAAAACATCCAACGTATCTTCACCGTTGAAATGTTCTATCACCATCAGTTGGCCGTCGCGCAGTTCCGCCACCACCGGCAGACGCCACTGGCCGAACGCCTGCGTGGCGGTATCCAGCGCATGAAATGACAGCCCTGCCTGACGCGCCAGCTGCGACAGGGCCATAGCTCGGCTTTTTCCCGCAAACCACGGGGCGTTGGCCTGGATTGCGCCGGGCGAACAGGCAACGCGATAGTGGCTGGCAATATGCGTCATTGCCTGCGCCCACTGGCTCAGGGCGTGTTCGCCAATCGCATCTTCCGCATGTGTATCGACGTCGCTCATAGCTTTATCTCCACCGATTGAATACTGCGGTTATTTAAGGCGAACGCCTGGCGAAGCGAGCCGGTGTTATAGAGGCAGTTCAACTGGAGCTGGCGCAGCTGGTTTTGAGTCTGGAGTTCAGCAAAACGGGCCTGATATACCTCCTGCTCGGCGTTAAGCACATCGAGCAGTGGGCGTGACCCGAGGTCCAGATACTGCTGTTGATAAAGCTCGCGCGTTTGTTCACTCAGCCGTTGCTGGCGACGCAGGATCTGCAGGGCAGTGGCGAGGCTCATCGCCTGGCTGCGGGATTCCAGTAATTTCTGCCGCACTTCAAGTCGGGTACGCTGGATGGAGTACTGTGCAGACTCTACCGCGTGACTGGCGGCGTTGCGTCTGGCGGTGAGTCCGCCCCCCTGATACAGCGGCATCTCGACTTTTACCCACGTGGAGTACTGGGTTTTGTCGAGCACCTCATGGCTGGGGTATTTGTCGTTGAGATAGTGCTGAACCGACGGCTCCAGGGAGATAGTGGGCGTCATCTGCGCGTTGGCGTAATCGAGATTTGCCTGGGCCACATTCGCCTGCGCCCATGCCGCCAGCACCGCGGGAACCAGCTTATCGTCCGGTTTGACCACATCACAACTGCTGTCCAGTTTGACCGGAAATTCGTTGCTGATGCCGTTAAGCGAGTTCCAGCCGAGGAAGCTCATCAGCGTTGCCTTGCTGCTGTCGAGATTGGCCTGATACTGCGCCAACTGAGAACGTGCAGACTCGATACGCGCATCGGTTTGCACCACGTCGGATAGGGAGGTTGCCCCTTCATCATTGCGTTGACGGGTCAGCCGACCAATACCGTTCAAGGCGCTGAGCTGCTCTTCGGCGGCGTCCACCATTTGCTGCCACGTCTGCACCTGGACTATCGCGTTGGCGGTTGCGTGGGCGATGGTATCAATACTGAGTAACACATTCGCCTGCTGTTGTGCGGATCCGGCGGTTTCAGCACGGACCTGGCTTGCCACTTTGCCGAAGTCGTACAGCATTTGCGACACTGAAATAACCAAAGCCGGGCTAAAGCCGTGATCGGTGTAAGTATTGCTGTAACCGTTGTTCATCCCGGCAGAAACCTGCGGGTAATATTTTGATTTCGCCACGTCGATCTGCTCATTTTGTGAGAGCAGTTTGCCGATGGATTCACGAATAGAAGGATGCCAGCTCACGGCGCGACTCACTGCGTCGTTGAGCGTCAGGCTGCCGGGGGCGGCGGCGCTCAGCGGCAGATCGGCAACCGCGCCGTCCAGCGAGGGCAGCATCTGGCTGGTGGCCAGGCCTTCCGGCGTAATAATTTGCGGTTCATCTTCGGCATTCACCCGCAGGGTACAGAGCGTTAATGCCAGCAGTAAGGCAACAGGCGCGACATTTCTCATAGTTTATCCCTTACAAAATACGGCAGCGACGACTGTTATTGCCCCGGACGTCATGGCATCCGGGGCTGTAGTTATGGCGCTTTAACGTTATGCGTTAGCTTCAGGGCACAATGTGATTTTGTTGCACCAGCTCATCGAGCGTGGTGTGTACGTTCTCCAGCGTTATGAGATTGGTTGAGTGCCAGGTGTTGCCGGTACCGTCGCGGTCGATGGCAATCACCGTGTTGTTACCGTTGGTGGTCACGGTGAGGTAGTTGCCGAGCGTAGCGTTCTGCCCGTTCCAGCCCACCAGCAGGTCGCCGATATCGATTTTGTCACCCTGGGCCAGCGAGAAGTTGGTCCAGGTATCGGTAGGTCCAACGCCAACATTGCCAACGTTACCACCGGTAGCGTCGTTGGCGTTGAGCAGGTGATAAATCAGCGTATCGCCGTAGACACTGCCGGTAAAACGATCGGCATCTACGGTGCTTACAACCTGCGGATTCATGTTGATGGTCAACGTAGCGGTATCGGTATGCCCATTCTGATCGTTTAGGGTGTAAGTAAATGTCTCTTTGGTGAGGATGGTGGAAAGTGAGACATCGCTGTTGAGGGCGTAGGTGTAATGACCATCAATGCCAATGGTCAGTTTGCCGTACAGCCCGTTAATGATGGCGCTGGTCGTGCTGCTCAGCGGATCCAGCGTGGCGGTGCTACCGCCCGTGCCGTTCACCGTCAGCAAGGTATGCACGCTGGCAATATGGTCCCCATCATAAATGTTGCCGGCGACGCTGTTTGCCGCGGACGTTTCGACGTTCTGCAGGTCGATTATCGTGCCTTTCACGCTAGGGGTGATGGTGATATTCCCCAGCCCTAAAGCCCCGACGCTGCCGGTGTAGTCGAGTCGATAGTTACCGGGGTGCAACATGATCCCCAGGGCAATATCGATATTGCCGCCAATGAGCAATCCACCGTTGAATGAGTTACTGGCAACCTTAACGTTGTTGCTGTCATACAGCGCCCAGGTGACGGTCAGTCCGCCCAGCGTCAGACCTGAAGCAACGTTAAAATGCAGTATGGCGTTTTGCACCGCCGTTCCCGTCGCGACCTCAATGACGCCAGTGCCATTTTGTGAGGTGGGAGAAAGGAGTTGGGCGTTCCAACTGGCGTTCCCGACGCTGTTGTCAGCAAACAATCTGGAGGTGTCCGCCTGCGTGGTGACCGCCATCGTGCTGCTGACGTCATTTACGGCGTCCAGCGGCTGCGGCGTTGGTTTGATATTCAGCGAGGCGCTGCCGGTATCGCCGTTTGGTGCTCTGACCTTATACACGAAGCTGTCCGGGGTGTTGATACCGTCTGCACCCAGTCCGCTTCTTAGCGTGTAGGTGTAGTTCCCCTTCGCATCGATAGTCAGCGTGCCGTACTGCCCATTAATAGTGGTAGTGCCCGTCCCGTTAACGACGATACCGTTTACTTCGGTGATAACGGTATTGGCCGGAGCCGAGTCGTTGACCAGCAGATTGCCATTGGTTGTCGCACTCAGGCTGTCGACGGCGTAGGTGTGATCGGCCTGAATATTCAGGGTATAGCTGGTCAGCAGCGTCAGGCCGCCGGAAGCGTTAAGCAGGAACAGATAATCGCCACCCGGTAGCGTAATGGTATACGCTGACGAACTTCCGCCCAGTAGGGCGGTGACCCAGTTTGGCTGTACCCGGTACTGCTCATACTGCTGAATTGACTCGTTGAAGCGATAAACATAGAGATCGAAGCCGCCAAGCGTCACGCCGAGAACATTCGCCTGTACGGTCAGCGTGCGGGTTGCGCCATCGTCAACGTTGAACTTAATCGGGTTAGTCAGACCGTTGACCAGACTGACGTCCAGCACATTGCCGAGTCCGACGCTGGCGAGCGTGAAGCCGGTTTGTTGTGATGGCAAGTGGTCAACCGCGATGACCTGCGTTCCGTAAGTCAGCACTGCTGCATCGTCTGCCGCGGTTACCGTGCTGGTGGTTGGAGCCTGACCGAGCGTTACCACCAGTTTTGCCGAGGAGTGATCGCTGCCATGCGTCAGCGTGTAGGTGAAGCTTTCGGAGCGCCCATACACCGAGATTGACGTATTGGTCAGGGTATAGGTGTAGCTACCGTTCTGATTGATATGCAGGATGCCGTATTTCCCCTGCACATCAATGCCGCCCGCCGGGATATTCACAACGTTGCCGTTACCGTCGGTGATGGCGGTGACCAACGTGCCGGAAGGCGCATTATCCTGCCCGTTGGCGGGATCGGTATCCGTAATGATGTTCCCGGATTCCGTGGTACCGCCGATGATGGTCCCTGCGCTGGCTTTCACCACCGAGACATCAAGGCTGGTGTATGCGCCGGTCGCCAGCAGGTTGGTGTTGTAACTGACCACGCGGTAATCACCGCCAGTCAGCCCGCTGTAATTGAGCGTTACGCCCGAGGCGCCCAGGGTGAGCAGGCTGGCGAAGTCTGGTTTCCCGGTATCCACCACCGTTACCCAGGCATTCAGCCCGGTGTCAAAGCGCTGGATAACGACTTCAAGCGTGTTTAGCAGCGACAGCACCACACCGGTCGCGGCGGCATTGATCGTAATGGATCCGCTGCCGCCAGAAGCGATGCTGAAATTAACGCTTGCCGTATCGTTCCCCAGCACGTTGGCGACATTCCCCAACGCATTAACCAGCAGGAAACCATAATCGCTTTGATGATCGGTGCTGACGATAACATCGGTTTGCAGCGGCAGACTGGTGACGTTGTCTTCAGCCAGCAGTGGCAATACCGGTGCGATAGCGCTTGTCGGTGATGAGGTATTGCCCGCCGCATCGGTCGCCGTGGCGGACAGCGACTGGCCTTCAATTTGGCGAACCGGCAGGTTGACGCTGTAGACACCGCTGCTGTTGGCGATTGCCGTCACGCTGGTGCCGCCGGGCAGGGAGATAGTGACCGTGCTTCCCGCTTCGGCGACGCCGCTGACGGTGCCGCCATCGGCGCTGATCAGTATCGTTGGCGCGGTCGGTGGCGTGGTGTCCACAATCACGCTGAACGAGCTGGACAATCCGCTTGCGCCGTTGGCGTTTGTTGCAGTGGCGGTAAACGCGTGGTTACCTTCGCTGAGCGCCCCCGATGGAGTAAAGCTCCAGATGCCGTTACCGTCTGCGGTCGTGGTGCCCATGAGCACGCCGTTGTTGTACAGGCTGACGATGGCGTTAGCCTGCGCCGTTCCGTTGAGCGTTGGCAGCGTATCATTGGTGGTTTTACCGGGGGCGACGGGCCCCGTGATCGTACCGACGTCATCGAGAACGCTGGCTATAACCGGCGCAGGCGGTACGCCAGTAAACGGTGCCAGAACGTTACCCGCCGTGCCGATGTTGCCTGCGGCATCCTGGGCGCTGACCTGCAGCGTTTGCCCACTGATTTGCGGTGGGTTCAGCGTGAAGGTGAAATTACCGGAGGCGTTGGCGGTTGCCGTGCCGAGCACCGTTCCACCGCTGGAGGTAATAATGACCGTGCTGTTTGGCTCGGCAACGCCGGTGAGCGTGGTACCGTTGGCGTTTACCGCCAGCCCTGTAGGAATGCCCGGGGCGACGGTATCGACCACGATCGCTGCCGCAGACGATATGCCACTGGTATTACCCGCACTGTCCGTTGCGGTGATGGTAAAGGAGTGGGTACCTTGTGCCAGCGCGGTGGTTGGGGTGTAACTCCAGTTACCGCTGCCGTCCGCCGTCACGCTGATGACAAAGCTGCCGTTATCGTAAATATCGACCCGCGCGTTGGCTTCTGTGGTGCCGTTTAACGTTGGGCGTGCATCGTTGGTTGGCTGATTAGCGCCAATCGCCCCGGTGTTTGGCCCGACGTCGTCAATAATGCTGCTGATTGAAGGCCGCGTCGGCGCCGTGGTGTCGACCACCACGCTAAAGCCTGCCGTCGCACTGCTGGTGTTGCCCGCCGCATCAGTCGCGGTGACGGTGAAGGTGTGCGATCCATTCGTCAGCGGCGTAGTTGGGGTAAACGACCAACTGTTATTACTTTGCACCAGCGCCGTACCCTGCAGGGTGCTTCCATCATAGATGCTGACGGTGCTGCCTGCCTCGGCGGTACCGTTCAGCGTCGGGCGCGCATCGTTGGTCAGTTGTCCGTTGTTGAGCGCCGCATTGAACACGCCGCCTGCGATATCATCCACCACTGAGACCAGCAGCGGGGCGGATGGCGCAATGGTGTCGACATTAATAATAAACCCGCCGGAGGTAGGACTTACGTTTCCGGCGGCATCGGTGGCGATAGCGGTAAACACATGCTGACCGTTACCCAGCGCGGCAGGCAGATATTCCCAGGTGCCGTCTATCGCCGCAGTTACCGTTGCCAGCAGCGTGCCATTATCGTAAATGGCTACCCGGGCACCGGCTTCCGCCGAGCCGTTGAGTACGGGACGGGTGTCGTTGGTAAAGGCCCCGCTCGACAGCGTTCCGGTTCCCGGCTGCACGTCATCAAAAGCCTGGATAATCGTTGGTGCAAGCGGGGCGACGGTATCAACAACGATGTTAAATCCAGCGGACGTGGGGCTGACGTTTCCGGCAGCGTCGGTGGCTGTCACTGTCAGCGCGTGGTTACCGTTGCCAAGCTCGGTTCCTGGCGTGAAGCTCCAGGCGCCCGTGCCATCCGCTGAGGTAAAGCCGATAAACGATCCGTTATCGTAAACTCTTACCGTGGAATTGGCTTCAGCCGTGCCGCTAAGCGTCGGGAGTGGATCGTTCGTGGCCTGACCGTTGTTCAGATTACCGATCAGCGGGCCGACATCATCTGCAACCTGAGTAATCGCTGGCGTACCAGGCAACACGGTATCCACGATAAGCGTGAAGCTATTGGATGGCTGGCTGGTATTACCGGCGCTGTCGGTGGCGGTGACGGTCAGCGTATGCGGGCCGTTACTGAGTGCATCCGTTGGGGTTAAGCTCCAGGTGCCGTTAGCCCCAACGGTGGTGGTGCCGATGGGCTGACCATCGCTCAGGACGGTAATGGTCGCGCCAATTTCACCGGTGCCGCTCAGGGCCGGACGGGATTCATTCGTGGTCTGCCCGTTGGTTATCGGGCCTGTTGTCGGTGCGGTGCTGTCCTGAACTGAGCTGATGACCGGGATTGACGGGGCAACTGAGTCCAGCTCAATAGTAAACGATGATGATACTCCGCCGGAGTTACCTGCCTGATCGGTGGCAACGGTAGTGAATATATGTTGTCCCTGTCCCAGCGGTGCATCCGGTGTGAAGCGCCAGTTGCCTGACTCGTCCACCTGCGCTGTACCGATGGCGACGCCGTTATCACGGATCGTGATGATGGTACCGATCTCGCCTTTGCCGTTCAGCGTAGGCTGCGCATCGTTCGTCAGTTGTCCGTTGGTCAGCGCTGTATTGCCAGGCTGATCGTCAATTACGGAGGTAATGGTCGGTGCCGCTGGCGGCAGCGTGTCGACGACAACCACAAACGGCGGCGTTGCCGGGCTGATATTGCCCGCGGCATCTGTGACGGTGGCAGTCAGCGAGTGGCTGCCTTCACCGAGGGCAGGCGCAGGCGTAAAGCTCCAGTTGCCGTTTTCATCGCTGATGGTTGTGCCGATGACCGCCCCGTTATCGCGGATGGTAACAAGCGAATCCGCCTCGGTAACGCCAGCAAGCGTTGGAGTATTATCGTTGGTCAACTGCCCGGAGGTCAGGGTCTGAATCGCACCAACGTTGTCCGTGACTGTCACAATAGAGGGGGCATTCGGCACCAGGGTATCGACAATGATCTGGAAATCACCGGATGGATCTCCCTGGTTGCCTGCGGCATCTGTTGCGCGAGCGGTAAAGATATGGTCGCCTTCTCCCAGCGGAGCGGTCGGGGTAAAACTCCAGAATCCGTTGCTGTTTACCGTGGTAGTGGCATAAGCGATGCCATTATCGTAAAGGGTGATGGTTGCCCCCGCTTCGCCGGTTCCGTTAAACGTTGGGCGTGAATCGTTGGTAATTTGCCCTTTATCCAACGATCCGGTGCCGGGGGCAATATCGTCAATAATGCTGGTGATAGTTGGCACCTGCGGGGGCGTGGTGTCGATGGTGATTGCGTAGTTGGGCGACAGACCACTTGGGGTACCGTCCACCGTTTGTGAAACCGTGAAGTTATAGGTAATGCCGTTAGTCAGCGCAGTGGGTAGCTGATAACTCCATGCGCCAGACACGGCATCGGCGGTTACCGTGGCGATGGATGCGCCATTTTGATAGATAGTCACCGATGCCCCTGCAGTTGCGGTCCCTTGCAGCAGCGGTAAGGTGTCGTTGGTGGTTTTACCGTTGCCAATCACCCCCATGATGGGCGCGATGTCATCAACGATCTCAAGAATCGGTGGATGCGGAACGCTGGAGGTAGCGGCGTTAAACGTTGTCGGATCACTTTGATTTCCGGCGGTATCCTGAGCGATGGCGTTGAGCGCCTGACCGGTTGTTTGCGCTGGCGAAATGGTGACAGAGAAGTTACCAGAACCGTCTGCCACCCCCTGGCCGAGAATGGTGTTACCGCTGCGAATAATCACGGTGCTGCCGGCGTCGGCCGTACCGCTTACCAGCGTCCCGTTAGGGTCTACGCTGGTAACCGTAGGCGTTGCAGGCGGCAGCGTATCGACAATCAACGTCAGCGGGTTATCTGCAGCCAGTGAGTTACCTGCGGCATCCACTGCGCCGAACGTCAGTGTGTGAGTGACGTTCGGCGTGAGGGGAACATCCACACTCCAGGTGCCGTTAGCAGCAACGGTAGCCGTAGCAATTGCGACGGGATTATTGCCATCGAAAATTAACACTGTACTGCCCGGTGTGCCGGTCCCGCTGAGGGCCGGGGAGGTATCGTCCGTGACGCTGCCACTGGTTAGCGAACCGGTAAAGATTCCAACGTTATCCTGGATATCCGTTACCTGCGGCAACGTCAGCTTCGTGTTGTTAACCGTAAACGAAATGCTGTTTGAATTGTCGCTGATGTTACCTGCCGGATCGGTTGCGGTGGCGCTTAACGTGTAGCTTCCGTTCGCCAGCGCAGTCCCTGGCGTAATACTCCAGGTTCCGCCAGCCACCGTTGTAGTACCGATCACCGTCCCCCCGTTATACAGGGTGATGGTATCCCCGTCTGTGCCAGTACCGCGAATGGTTGGCGTGGTGTCATCAGTCACGGCATCTGGCGCAAGGTCGCCCGTGGCGTCACCGACATTATCGTTGGCGGCGATAATCACCGGAGGTGCAGACGGCGTCGTGTCGATGTTCAGTGTTATGGCGTTAGATGGCAGGCTGACGTTGCCTGCTGGATCGGTTGCGGTGAGAGTTACCTGATAACTACCAGGAGCAACCGGTGCTGACGGAGTGAAGCTCCAGGTACCGTCTGCACCTACTGTTGCTGTTCCCTGCAATGGGGGAGTACCAGCAAGATAGAGGGTAATCAGATCCCCGACGTTCCCCGTGCCGCTAAAGGTTGGCGTGGTGTCATTGGTGTTGCCATTAGTGACCACTCCCGTTACCGGAGCCACATCGTCGGTAATGATTGGCGCGGCTGGTTGTGCGGGAGGCGTATTGTCTACTGTCAGAGTAAAGCTTGCCGACGGGATCCCCGTGTTGCCCGCGACGTCAGTCGCCGTGGCGGTAAATTTATGCGGCCCGTCGGCGAGTGAGGTTGGGGTAAATGTCCAGGTGCCGTCTGGCTGTACGGTGACGATGCCAATAGAACCGCCATTATCATAAATCGTAATCTTCGCGCCGGGCTCGCCGGTTCCGGAGAGTTCGGGATTCGAGCTCTTGGTACTGCTGCCGTTACTCAGCGTTTGTAGATTTGTCCCAATCAGACCTTCTGCGGAGCTGATAACCGGGGCAACTGGTGGGGTGGTATCAATCGTCAGCGTAAAGTTCCCGGCATTGCTGGCGTTGCCTGCAGCGTCCGTGGCGATAGCGGATAAATTGTGTGCGCCTTCACTGAGCGGTTGGCTGAGTTGAATACTCCAGGTGCCGGCGGGTAAAACCGTTGTGCTGCCAATTGGCGTGGAACCCTCATAGAGGGTGATTGTAGAACCGGCTATTCCGGTTCCTTTCAGCTCTGGTAAGGTATCGTTTGAACGGCTTCCGGAAGGCAGATCGATCGGCGCATTCCCAACATCGTCGGTGGCAGCCAAAATGACAGGATCGCCTGGCGGTTGAGTATCTACGGTAACGCTGACCACCGTGGGTGAGGTGATGACATTACCGGCGGCATCGGTTGCCGATACCGTAAACTGATGAGTGCGATCGCTGAGCACCTGATTTCCCGGAACGGTATAGCTCCAGGTGCCTGAACTGTCGACAAGAATAACCGTCATCAACAGACTGCCATCGTACAGGCTCACCAGTGAACCTGGTTCACCGGTACCCGAGAGGGTTGGCGTGTTATCGTTGGTGACCCAACCGTTATTTGCAACGTTGCCCGTAATGCTGCCAACATCATCGTTAACCAACGTTATTACTGGAACGGTTGGGGCGATGCTATCGACAATAATTTTCCAACTGGCGGCGCTGCTGGTGTTGTTGGCAGCGTCTGTTGCCGTCACCGTAAATACGTGCGCGCCCTGGCTTAGTGCTGCGGTGGGCGTATAGTTCCAGTTACCGTTGTTATCAGCGGTAACGGTCGCAAGCAGGGTGCCATTATCATAAATTTTGACCCGCGAACCTGCTTCGGCGATGCCTTCAATTTTCGGTTTATCGTCGTTGGTTAACTCATTGTTATTGATGGGGCCAGTGAAATCGTCAACATCATCAGTAACGGCAATAATAACTGGCTGGTTTGGTGCAGTGATATCCGGAGCCAACGCGGAGGTAGGCTGACTCTCGTTATTGCTGCTGTCCGTTGCGGTGACTTTTACCGTTTCGCCGTTCTTTTGCGACGGCGCTATAGACACGGTGAAATTGCCGCCGCTGTCAGCCTGGCCTATGCCAATCGGGTTACCGTTGCTGTCTTTAACGGTGACGGTGCTTCCCGCTTCAGCATGTCCGCTTACAGAACCGCCGTCTCCGGCGACGGTGACGCCGGTTGGCGCATCAGGTGCCGTGGTGTCCGGTGCGTTGACAGAGGCGTCGTTGCCCTTGTTGCCTGCGGTGTCGGTCGCATTTGCCGTAAGGGTCTCGCCGTTGGTTTGCGGCGGAACCAGCGTTGCGGTGAAATCCCCATCCGTATCGGCAGTTGCCGTACCAATGATATTGCCATCTGGATCCAGAATATTGACCGTACTGTCGGGTTCGGCCTTGCCGGTGACCTGGTCGCCAGTGCCATTAACTAGCAGGTTTGTTGGGGGCTGTGGCGCGGTAATGTCTGGTGCAAGCGCCGTTTCTGGCAGGCTTGGGTTTCCTGCCGGATCGGTTGCGATGGCTTCAATGGTTTCGCCATTGGTCTGTGGTGGGTTAATGGTGATGGTAAATGAGCCGTCCGTTCCGGCGACGCCGCTGCCGATCTGAGTTCCGCCACTGCCGGTGATAACCACGGTATTGCCTGGATCGGTCGTTCCGGTGACGACAGTCCCATCCGCAGATACGTTGAGATCATCAGGTGGCGACGGTGGCTGGGTGTCGATGTTGATATTGAACGCTGGTGACATGCCTCCTGTACCTGACTGGTTTGTCGCGGTGGCGGTGAAGGCGTATAAGCCGTCCTGCAAATTGGTGTTGGAGGTCCAGGTCCAGTTGCCGCTGGCATCAGCTAGCACGCTTATGACAAACGCCCCATTGTTATAAATGTTAACCGTGCTGTTGGCGTCTGCGGTACCTGAGAGCGTAGGCGTTTGGTCGTTGGTGGCCTGATTATTGCTCAATGGTCCGGTTGAGGGGGCAAAATCATCCATTATGCTGACGATAACGGGCACGCCCGGGTAGCCAGAGTTGGTGGCATTGAAAGAGGTCTCTGGCCCGATGTTGCCTGCCTGGTCCTGAATTTTCGCGATCAGCGCTTCACCGTGCGTCTGTGAGGGCGAAATCGCGATGACGAAATTGCCGGTTTGACCGACCGTAGTTGAACCCAAAACCTGATTATTACTGCCGATGATAATGACCAGGCTTCCCGCCTCAGCGCTACCGGTTACCGTTGTACCTTCCGGATTAACGGAGGAAATGACTGCGGCTGCAGGCGGGGTGGTATCAACGGTGAATGTCGGCACGCGCGTTTCCGCGCTCACGTTACCCGCGGCGTCAGTTTGCGTCAGCGTCAGATTGTGAACACCATCGCTGAGCGGAATGTCTGGTGTAAATGTCCAGTTCCCATTGTCATCCACCCGGACCATGCCGATCAGAATGCCGTTATCAGAAATGCTGATGAAACTACCTACTTCGCCTGTGCCCGTGAGCGTCGGCGTGGCATCGTCGGTTACGCCGTTATTGGCGATAAAGCCGGTAATGGAACCGACATTGTCGGTTTCCTGAGTGACCACGGGGGCGTCGGGGGCAAGCGAATCGACAATAATTTCCCAACTGTCCGACATGCCGCTGCTGCCAGCACCGTTTGAAGCGCTGACGGTAAACTGGTGTGTGCCGTCTGCCAGAGGAGAGGATGGCGTAAACGACCAGTTGCCGTTGGCATCGATTGTGACCTGGCCTATTTCGACGCCGTTATCAAAAATATGTAATGTGGCATTCGCGGGGCCGGTGCCCTGGAGTGTCGGCGTATTATCGTTGGTGGATTCCTGCTGATTGACAGGGCCAGTAATCAGGTCCTGGTTATCGATTATGCTGGTGATAACGGGGACGTCAGGCCTGTTAGGGGTTGTCGTTGGCGGTGTGCCGCCATCACCGTCACCGTCGCCATTACCGTTACCGTTACCTTCGCCGTTGCCACCGTTGCCATTGCCGCCGCTACCATTGCCGTTCCCGGCATTACCGTTTCCAGCGTTATTATCACTCCCACCACCGCCGCCGCCACCACCACCACCCGCAGCGAGGCCAATCCCGCCAGCGACAGCGATCCCGCCAAGAACCCACGGCCAGACGGCGCCGCCTTCATGACTGCCTTCGGCCGTCATCAGCGGTGTGAGATCGTCCAGGTGCTGGAAATGGAATGCTCCGTCAGTATCCTGAACCCACCACAGTGCGCCATTACTGTCCTCCAGAACAAGTTGGTTTTGCGCTTCGCCTTTTCCGAGGTAGAAATTTTTAATGGTGATGGTTTCACCTGAGCGGAGTGTGACAACCAGATCCTGATTAACGCGCGTGAGTTGACTCACCTCCTCACGCGACACAGACAGTTTCACGATAGAAGGTGAACTGAGCGTAACTTCAGAGGCTTCAACATTTGTGGAAACGCCAGTTAATTTTGATACAACGGCGAGTAGACGCATATGTTCACTCCTGATGGCATGCCGGGAGTATTAATCCGCAACAGCGCGCTGGGAAAATGAGCAGACAGGGGCTCCGTTCATCATAAAGATGAATTTACACATGTAATTTCATTGATTAGGTCACATAGATGTTAGTTTATTGATTAAATACGTCTGGGCCCTTTCGGCTGAATAGTTCTTTCGTATTAGATGATATAGTCAGAAAGAAAGTATTCTGCAACTTATCCATATTAAAAAAGTAATTAGTCATTTGAAAAGGATACTTTCCAGTTTGTTTTTAACGGTTGTTTTCATGGCAACTAATTGTATTTAAATGATTTTGTTTTTATTGAAATGAATGCCAATATAATAAACAATAGTAATAATAGTGGTATTAAATAAATGGAAATATGAATGCTATGGTCTTGAACTTTTATATTATTGGACTATAGACCGCAACGGTAATGACAGGGGGTTTATTTCATATCTGAACGATTCAGCATAAATAAACTATAAACTCGGTGAATGTATTGTGTGGTTTTCGATAACTAAAAAATAAGAACCAGCCTCAGGAGGAGAGACTGGTCACAGGGGAGTAGCATTTAGCGGCCAGCATTTTTCATGATACGCGCTTTATCTAACTGCCATTCGCGTTCTTTCACATCAGAGCGCTTGTCGTGCTGTTTCTTACCTTTCGCAACGCCAATTTTCACTTTGCACCAGGCATTCTTCCAGTACAACGAAAGCGCAACGACGGTATAACCATCACGATTCATACGACCATACAGGGAGTCGAGTTCACGCTGGTTTAACAACAGTTTACGGGTTCGAGTGGGGTCGCATACCACGTGTGTTGAGGCCACCGCCATTGGCGTGAAGTTGGCGCCAAACAGGAACGCTTCGCCGTCTTTGAGTATGACATAGCTGTCGCCGATGTTGGCTTTACCCGCGCGCAGGGATTTGACTTCCCAACCTTGCAGGGCGAGTCCTGCTTCGAACTCTTCTTCAATAAAGTATTCGTGTCGTGCGCGCTTGTTTAGCGCGATTGTGGCTGAGCCAGGTTTGTGTGCTTTTTTCTTCGTCATAATGCCGCTCAGTATAGGTAATCTGGAATCGAAAAACACCCCATTTCATCCAGCGGGGCGCAAGGCGCTATCTTAGCACGAGTTAGGCTATAGCGTTTTTTTTAGCGGGTGATAAATGGTATTATTTGTGTGATTGATATTGATGGGAATTGTTATGCCTCAGATTAGCCGGACCGCTTTAGTACCCTACAGTGCGGAACAGATGTATCAGCTAGTGAATGATGTTAAGTCCTATCCTCAGTTTTTGCCGGGTTGCACCGGTAGCCGCGTACTGGAGTCGACTCCGGGACAAATGACGGCCGCTGTGGATGTCTCGAAAGCAGGGATCAGTAAAACGTTCACCACGCGCAATCAACTGACCAGTAATCAGAGCATTCTGATGCATCTGGTCGATGGGCCGTTCAAGAAGCTGATTGGCGGCTGGAAGTTTACGCCACTGAGTCATGAAGCGTGTCGTATTGAATTTCACCTCGATTTTGAGTTCACCAATAAGTTAATCGAGCTGGCGTTTGGCCGTATCTTTAAAGAACTGGCTTCAAATATGGTGCAGGCCTTCACGGTTCGCGCGAAAGAGGTTTACAGTGTCAGCGTCGGCTAAAATTGTCGTTGAAGTGGCGTACGCGCTACCCGAGAAACAGTATTTACAGCGCGTAACGCTGCAGCAGGGCGCAACGGTGGAAGAGGCTATCCGCGCTTCCGGGCTGCTGGAATTACGTACCGATATCGATCTCAGTAAAAATAAAGTGGGTATCTACAGCCGTCCGGTAAAGCTTGCTGATGTTCTACATGACGGCGATCGGGTGGAAATTTACCGGCCACTGATTGCTGACCCAAAAGAGCTGCGCAGACAGCGAGCAGAGAAATCCGCTAAAAAGTAACAGACAATAAAAAAGGTGCTCATTGAGCACCTTTTTTTGATCTCTCAAACCTACTTGTTATCGGTCAAAGCGGGTTTGTTATCAATGTTGGTCAATACGCCGCTGCTGTTAAAGGTCAGCGTCAGCGTTTGCTGGGTTACGCCTTCATGTCCAGGTTGCTGACGGAACACATAAAACCAGGTGTTAGTGCCAAAAGGATCGGACATCATTGGTGTACCCAGAGCATAAGCAACCTGCTGTTGCGTCATACCCGTGCGCACTTTAGCGACATCGGTAGGTGTCAGATAATTTCCCTGGTTGATGTCAGGGCGGTAAACCACTCGCTCCAGAGTGGAACAGCCTGCAGTCAACATCAGTAGTACTGCTGCAGCAGCAGTCAGCGTTTTACAGCGCATAGTGATTTGATTCCTTTTCGGGCCCGAGCAGTACGCGGCTCATATGTAATATGCCGATGATAATAGACCTTTCACCACTTTAAAACCTTTTGCTGTCGGGTCGGTCGGCGATTTTATGTTGAACTCAGACCTTCACAAGGTAAAAAAGTTTATGCCGCCAGCAGTTCTTTTGCATTTGCGAGGGTATTGCGCGTCACTTCGCTACCGCCAAGTAGACGGGCTAATTCCTGCAGGCGCGCGCGTTTATCAAGCGGCTGCATGTGTGTTTCCGTCATCGCGCCATCTGTTTCTTTGCTGACATAGAAATGTTGATGACCACAGCCCGCAACCTGCGGCAGGTGAGTAACACACATTACCTGCGTTGACTCGCCCAACTGTCGCAACATTTTACCCACTACCGCAGCCGTCGGGCCGCTGATACCAACATCCACCTCATCGAAAATTAGCGCAGGCGTTTCCATCTTACGTGCTGTAATGACCTGAATAGCCAGCGCAATACGTGACAGTTCCCCGCCGGAAGCGACTTTCGCAATTGGCTGTAACGGCTGACCTGGGTTAGTGGTCACTTTAAACTCCACGCGATCGGCACCGTCTGCGCTCAGATGGTGCTCCTCAAATTTCACATCAATGCAAAAGACACCGTGCGGCATCGAGAGAGCATGCATGCTCTCTGTAATAAGTTGTCCCAGTTCCTGCGCATAATGCTGACGCTGTTGGTGCAGCATTTTTGCCGTTTCCAGCGCCTGCTGGTGGTGATTGTTCACCGCCAGGGTTAAGGTTTCGAGCGAGTCGGCCTGATCGTCCAGTTGCTGTTGTTCATCCAGCAGCGACTGATAGAACTGTGGCAGCACTTCAGGGGCAACATGATGCTTACGCGCCAACGAGATTTGCCTGGAGATACGCTGTTCGAGTTCGAACAAGCGGTTAGGGTCTAAATCCAGACGATCGCAATAGTGGCGCAGCTCGTCGCTGGCTTCGCTGAGCTGGATGGTGGCCTCTTCCAGCATATCCAGAATACCTGAAAGTTTGCCGTCCATGCCTGCCAGTTCAGTGACCAGGTGTTTTGCGGTGTACAGTTGGCTTTGCAGATTGATGTCTTCACCATCTGCCAGGATAGCCAGCGCCTGTTGGCTGGTGGTGAGTAATTGCCCACTGTTAGCCAGGCGCTTGTACTCTTCATCAATTTGCTCAAACTCACCCGGCTGCGGATTGAATTCGTTCAGTTCCTTTAACTGGTATTGCAACAATTCCGCCCGGGCTGCGCGTTCCAGGCTTTGTTGCTGATGATGCGCCAGGTCACGGCAACTTTGGTGCCATAGTTGGTAGCGCGCAGCCATTTCCTGGGTCAGAGACGCTTCATTGGCGTAACCATCAAGCAGGGATTTTTGGTGTTCTGATTTTGTCAGGAGCTGATGCGCATGCTGGCCATGGATTTGAATAAGTAACTGGCCCAGCTCGCGCAACTGCGATAACGGAACGGCGGTTCCGTTAATAAACCCACGGGAGCGGCCATCGCTGCTGATAACGCGACGCAGCAAACACTCACGGCCTTCCTCAAGCTGGTTCTCTTCCAGCCAGCGCAGGGCTGCGGGGGTATCTTTTAAGGCAAAACGGGCGCAGAGGTCGGCTCGCATGGCGCCTGCACGTACCATGTCTGCGTCTGCGCGTCCGCCCAGACACAAACCGAGAGCATCAATGGCAATGGACTTACCCGCACCGGTCTCACCGGTGATAACGGTCATTCCGTTCTGGAAATCGATCTCAAGTTCACGAACGATAGCAAAATTGCTGATGGTCAGTTGTGCCAACATAGCTGTTTTCCTGTATGAAAAACCATAACTGTAATTTCATACAGTATAAACTGGTTTTTTATACAGTAAAGAGGTTGGCGTTAAATTAGAATAATTTTTTTGACCAACCAAGCTTAGTGCTTAATGTGTTGAAATAGCTGTAATCTTTTGGATGTATCAGGTTCAGATGATAATCACAGCGGCGAATCAATACGTCTTCACCTTCCTGTATAGGTAGGGCGATTTGGCTGTCACAGCTGATCTCCAGATCGTTACGGCGATGAGAAAAGCGCAGGCGAATGGTGCTGCTACTGTTGATCACCAGCGGTCGCGCGGAAAGCGTATGCGGAAACATGGGTACCAGCGTAATGGCATCCAGAGAAGGCGTCAGAATTGGGCCTCCGGCAGAGAGCGAGTAGGCGGTAGAGCCGGTCGGCGTCGAGATAATCAGCCCATCTGAACGTTGGGAGAAGGCAAAAATTTCATCGATATAGACTTCAAATTCAATCATGTGCGCCACTTTCCCGGGGTGCAGCACAACTTCATTGATGGCAGTGCTAATGCGCTTCTGGCAATCCTGTTGACACACCTGAGCTTCGAGTAAAAAGCGCTTTTCACTGATGTAGTGGCCTTCCAGCACGTCAGCTAACTGTTGTTGGGCATTGTCTGGGTCAAGGTCGGTCAAAAAACCGAGGTTGCCGCGGTTAATGCCAATAACCTTGATGTCATAACGTGCCAGGGTGCGTGCGGCGCCCAGCATATTGCCGTCGCCGCCGACTACCACGGCGAGGTCTGCCTGTTGGCCAATTTCTGCGAGCGTGCCGGTTTTCACATTTTTCAGCTGCAGTTCGTGGGCGATTTGTTGCTCAACGATAACCTCATAACCTTTGGTGCACAGCCAACGGTAGAGCATTTCATGTGTGGTCAGTGCAGTGGGGTGACGTGGATGCCCCACAATGCCAATACACTTGAAATGTTTGTTCATTTTCTCGAGGTCCTTGTAACGAAGATTAGTGACAATGTGAGTACTTCCCTTGAATCCCTGAATCTGATCCCCATAATAAGCCAAGTTAGCGAGATGAATGCGAAAAAAACGCGGAGAAATTCATGAGTAGTAAAGAACAGAAAACGCCTGAGGGGCAAGCCCCGGAAGAAATTATCATGGATCAGCACGAAGAAGTTGAGGCGGTTGAATCAGACGCTTCTGCTGAGCAGGTGGATCCGCGCGATGAAAAAATTGCGAATCTGGAAGCTCAGCTTGCTGAAGCCGAAACTCGCGAGCGCGACAGCGTGTTGCGTATCAAAGCGGAAATGGAAAACCTGCGTCGTCGTACCGAACTGGACGTAGAAAAAGCGCATAAGTTTGCGCTGGAAAAATTCGTCAACGAACTGCTGCCGGTGCTGGATAGCCTGGACCGCGCGCTGGAAGTTGCGGATAAAGATAATGACGCTATGGCGGCGATGGTTGAAGGTATTGAGCTGACCCGTAAGTCAATGCTGGATGTCGTGGCGAAGTTTGGTGTACAGGTGGTTGCGGATATCGATGTGCCGATGGACCCGAACGTGCACCAGGCAATTGCAATGGTAGAGTCTGACGACGTTGCTGCCGGTAATGTGCTGATGGTAATGCAGAAAGGCTATACGCTGAACGGACGTACCATCCGCGCCGCGATGGTCTCTGTGGCGAAAGCCAAAGGCTAATCAGCCTTCAGGCCGGGTAATGCTCACGCGCTACCCGGCCTGAATTATTCTCACTGGTCCGACACGCTTTCCCGTAGCGGTTTGACCGGCAATACCTGCACCTGTTTAATCATATTGTCCTGCACGTCGAGAATATCGATATCGTACTGTCCGATGCGCACACGCGTGCCGGCAACCGGGATCTCTTCCAGCGCTTCAAGAATAATACCATTCACGGTACGTGCGTCATCTTCCGGCAGGTGCCAGTTAAACGCCTTATTGATTTCACGAACGTTGGCGCTGCCGTCAATGATCACCGAGCCATCATTCTGCGGCGTTACCTCTTCGGCAAGCGTGGGTGACATTGAAGTGGTGAAGTCGCCGACAATCTCTTCCAGAATATCTTCGACCGTGACCAGCCCCTGAATATCGCCATATTCATTAACAACCAGACCCACTTTCTTCTTGTTTCGCTGAAACTTAATGAGCTGGGTGCTGAGAGGCGTACCTTCCGGGACGTAATAAATTTCGTCGGCGGCACGTAACATGGTCTCTTTGGTGAACTCTTTTTTCTCTGCCATCAATCGCCAGGCTTCACGTACGCGCAGCATACTGATGGCGTCGTCCAGCGAGTCGCGGTACAGCACAATACGGCCATGTGGAGAGTGCGAAAGCTGACGCACGATTGACTTCCAGTCATCGTTAATATCAATGCCGATGATTTCGTTACGCGGGATCATGATGTCATCGACGCTGACTTTTTCCAGATCCAGCACTGACAGCAGCATATCCTGGTTACGGCGTGAAATTTGCGAGCGCGATTCATTCACCAGCGTTCGCAGTTCATCTTTACTCAGCGAACCGCTCACCACGATATCCGTTTTGAAGCCCATCATGCGCATAAGTAGCCGCGTGATGGTGTTGAGTAGCCACACCAACGGCATCATCAGAATCTGCAGTGGAGCCAGCAGTACACTGCTCGGATAGGCGACTTTTTCTGGATACAGCGCAGCAATAGTCTTGGGCAGTACTTCGGCAAAAACCAGCACGACAAACGTCAGTACCCCAGTGGCAATGGCGACACCCGCATCGCCATACAGGCGCATACCGACAATGGTGCCGAGCGCGGAGGCCAGAATATTCACCAGATTATTACCGATGAGCACCAGGCTTATCAGGCGGTCCGGCTTACGAAGTAGCTTTTCAACGCGTTTTGCCTGACGATTTCCCTGCTTGGCCCGATGACGTAGACGATAGCGATTCAGGGTCATCATTCCGGTTTCAGAACCGGAAAAATAGGCGGAAATGACCACCATGATGAGAAGCGTGATAATGAGCGTGGTGGTGGAGATGTGTTCCACGTAGGGTTCCTTAAAGATTTAACTCACGAACTGCTGCAGGATACGACTGCCGAAATAGGCCAGCGTTAGAATGCCTGCGCCTGCGACGTTAAACCATACGACGCGACGTCCGCGCCAGCCTTCATGGTAATGCCCCCACAACAGAACGATATAGACAAACCATGCCACGATAGAGAGAACGGCTTTATCAATGTTCTCGGTACTGAACAGGTTATGCATGTAAAACAGGCCAGTGCACAGGGTGAGCGTCAGCAGAACCACGCCAATTTGGGTGATATGAAACATTTTCCGCTCAATACTCATTAGCGGCGGCATCTCATTGCTGAAGGCCAGTTTTTTGTTTTTCAACTGGTAGTCGATCCATGCCAGTTGCAGCGCATACAGTGCGGCGATAATCAGCGTGGCGTAAGCGAATAGCGATAGCCCGATGTGAATCATCATGCCCGGTGTAGCTTCGAGATGGGTGATGAACTCGTTCGGCATAAACGTGGCGAAGGCCAGGTTGATTAGCGCAAAGGCGTAGACAATGGGCAGCAATAGCCAGCCACGATTGCGGGAAGCGACGATAGTCATTACCGTACAGATCATCAGGCTAACCAGTGAGCCGACGTTCAACAGACTCAGGTTTTGTCCGCTTTCACCGCCGGGCAGAATTCGCGCTTCCAGGGCGATAGCATGACTTACCAGCGCGACGACCGCAGAGAGAATAGCCATACGCCGCCAGCCGCTGTTTTTTTGCAGCAGAGCGGGAATAATCAGCGCAAGGCTGACTGAGTAGGCGACAAGGGCAAGCAGAGCAAAAACGGGCATATAGGTGTCGACAGTTGGCCAGTGATAAAGAAAAGCAGTATAGCGTTACGTGACCGCTGCTCCAACCGTTGCATAACAACAAAGGCGGCTTCATGTTATACTGCGACAAATTTCTGTTGATGTGTCGCTGTCGCGACCGACCGTTTCCACCCCAGGCGAGAGACAATGTTTGATAATTTAACCGATCGTTTGTCGCGCACGCTGCGCAATATCAGTGGCCGTGGACGCCTTACTGAAGACAACGTTAAAGAGACGCTGCGCGAAGTGCGCATGGCGCTGCTGGAGGCTGACGTAGCGCTGCCGGTAGTGCGTGAGTTTATCAATCGCGTAAAAGAGAAAGCGGTTGGTCATGAAGTTAACAAAAGCCTGACGCCGGGTCAGGAGTTCGTCAAGATTGTCCGTAACGAACTGGTTGCGGCAATGGGCGAAGAAAACCAGACCCTGAATCTGGCTGCACAGCCGCCAGCCGTTGTGCTGATGGCTGGTCTGCAGGGGGCGGGTAAAACGACCAGCGTCGGTAAGCTGGGGAAATTCCTGCGTGAGAAGCACAAGAAGAAAGTGCTGGTGGTCTCCGCGGACGTTTATCGCCCGGCGGCGATAAAACAGCTGGAAACGCTGGCCGAGCAGGTCGGTGTGGACTTCTTCCCGTCGGATGTCGGCCAGAAGCCGGTCGATATCGTTAACGCCGCGCTGAAAGAAGCCAAACTCAAATTCTACGACGTGCTGTTGGTGGATACCGCCGGTCGCCTGCACGTTGATGAAGCGATGATGGACGAAATCAAACAGGTCCACGCTTCTATTAAGCCGGTTGAAACGCTGTTTGTGGTCGATGCCATGACCGGTCAGGATGCCGCGAATACCGCAAAAGCCTTCAACGAAGCGCTGCCGTTAACCGGTGTCGTGCTGACCAAAGTTGATGGTGATGCTCGTGGTGGTGCGGCGCTCTCTATTCGTCATATCACCGGCAAGCCGATTAAATTCCTCGGCGTCGGCGAGAAAACCGAAGCGCTGGAGCCGTTCCACCCGGATCGTATTGCTTCGCGTATTCTCGGCATGGGTGACGTGCTGTCGCTGATCGAAGATATCGAAAGCAAGGTCGACCGCGCGCAGGCAGAGAAATTAGCCAGCAAGCTGAAAAAAGGCGACGGCTTCGATCTCAACGATTTCCTTGAGCAGCTCAACCAGATGAAAAACATGGGCGGCATGGCAAGCCTGATGGGCAAGCTGCCGGGCATGGGGCAGATCCCAGACAACGTGAAATCGCAGATGGACGATAAAGTGCTGGTGCGTATGGAAGCCATCATCAACTCGATGACGATGAAAGAACGCGCTAAGCCGGAAATCATTAAAGGTTCCCGTAAACGCCGTATTGCTGCCGGCTGCGGTATGCAGGTACAGGACGTAAACCGCCTTCTGAAACAGTTCGACGACATGCAGCGCATGATGAAGAAAATGAAGAAAGGCGGTATGGCGAAGATGATGCGTGGCATGAAGGGTATGATGCCGCCAGGCTTCCCTGGTAGATAAATATATCGGGCTACCTAATTTGCCTTTTTGACGTCGGGGTGGGCTCGAAATGCTCACGTACTGCATGTACGTTCCGCTTTCTGCGCGCACGCCGACGCCAAACTGGCTGCAATGGTAACGCCCTGGTATAAAGCCTCATCACATGTTGATTGCTTTTTTCCCAGAAATCAGTAAAATTTTCGGGCTTTTAATATGACACCCGGGCTCCGTTCCTCGATGGGGCCTGGGTGTTTTATTCACACAAGAGGATGTTATGGTTACTATTCGTTTAGCTCGTCACGGCGCTAAAAAGCGTCCGTTCTACCAGGTTGTTGTTACCGACAGCCGTAATGCACGCAACGGTCGCTTCATCGAGCGCGTTGGCTTCTTTAACCCAATCGCTAGCGAAAAAGAAGAAGGCACTCGCCTGGATCTGGATCGCATCGCTCACTGGGTTGGCCAGGGCGCGACTATTTCTGATCGCGTAGCTACGCTGATCAAAGCAGCAAACAAAGCAGCTTAATCTGTCACGGTGGTCATGATGAGCAAGCAACTCGCCGCGCAGGCTCCTGTGGAACCCATCGTTTTGGGGAAAATGGGGTCTTCTTACGGTATCCGTGGTTGGCTCAGAGTGTTTTCTTCCACTGAAGACGCCGAAAGCATTTTTGACTATCAGCCTTGGTTTATCCAGAAGGCGGGTCAGTGGCAGCAAGTACAGATGGAAAGCTGGAAGCACCACAATCAGGATCTGATCATCAAGCTGAAAGGCGTTGACGATCGTGATTCGGCGAATCTACTGACTAATTGCGAAATTGTCGTGGATTCCTCGCAGTTGCCAGCGCTGGAAGATGGTTCCTACTACTGGAAAGACCTTATGGGCTGCCAGGTAGTGACCACTGAAGGTTACGATCTCGGTAAAGTCGTCGATATGATGGAAACCGGTTCGAATGACGTCATTGTCATTAAGGCAAACCTGAAAGATGCGTTTGGTATCAAGGAACGTCTTGTACCGTTCCTCGATGGGCAGGTTATCAAGAAAGTCGATCTCGCTACTCGTACTATCGAAGTAGATTGGGATCCTGGTTTTTAAACCACCGGATAAACGGTAAAAGTCGGCGTTATGGGGATTGGCTTGTGTTTATAGGTATCGTTAGCCTGTTTCCAGAAATGTTCCGCGCAATTACCGATTACGGGGTAACTGGCCGGGCAGTAAAAAATGGCCTGCTGAACATCCAGAGCTGGAGTCCTCGTGACTTTACTCATGACCGGCACCGTACCGTGGACGATCGTCCTTACGGCGGCGGACCGGGGATGTTAATGATGGTGCAACCTTTACGGGACGCCATTCATGCAGCAAAAGCTGCGGCTGGTGAAGGCGCAAAGGTGATTTATCTGTCACCTCAGGGACGCAAGCTTGATCAAGCGGGCGTTAGCGAACTGGCCACGAATCAAAAGCTGATTCTGGTGTGTGGTCGCTATGAAGGAATAGATGAGCGCGTGATTCAAACCGAAATTGACGAAGAATGGTCAATCGGCGATTACGTTCTCAGCGGTGGTGAGTTACCGGCAATGACGCTGATCGACACCGTTTCTCGGTTTATTCCGGGAGTTCTGGGTCATGAAGCTTCGGCAATCGAAGATTCGTTTGCTGATGGGTTGCTGGATTGCCCGCACTATACCCGACCTGAAGTGTTAGAACAGATGGAAGTACCGGCAGTGTTACTGTCGGGGAACCACGCTGAGATACGTCGCTGGCGTTTAAAACAGTCGCTGGGCCGGACCTGGCTTAGAAGACCTGAACTTCTGGAAAACCTGGCTCTGACTGAAGAGCAAGCAAGGTTGCTGGCGGAGTTCAAAACGGAACACGCACAACAGCAGCATAAACATGATGGGCTGGTCTGAGACCCCCAAATATCAGTTTACCCAGGATAAGAGATTAAATTATGAGCAACATTATTAAGCAACTTGAACAAGAGCAGATGAAGCAGGACGTACCTTCCTTCCGTCCGGGTGATACCGTGGAAGTGAAAGTATGGGTTGTTGAAGGTTCCAAAAAACGTCTGCAGGCATTCGAGGGCGTGGTTATCGCTATTCGTAACCGCGGTCTGCACTCTGCATTCACTGTTCGTAAAATTTCCAACGGCGAAGGCGTTGAGCGTGTCTTCCAGACTCACTCTCCGGTAGTTGACAGCATTGCTGTTAAACGTCGTGGTGCTGTTCGTAAAGCTAAACTGTACTACCTGCGTGAGCGCACTGGTAAGTCTGCTCGTATCAAAGAGCGTCTTAACTAAGATTCGCGCAAGCGACATCCTGTTAGAAAAGGGCTGGCCGAAAGGCTGGCCCTTTTTTTATTCCGACCTTACTCTTTTGTTTTATTGCAATTGGATGGCTGCGCGGTGCGCAGCCAGTTGAAGATTTATTACGGCGTAGCGATCACGACTGCAACCCGGCGGTTTTCAGCACGACCTTTTGACGTCTGATTACTGGCGATCGGGTATTTCTTCCCGAGTCCCTGCGTTGTCAGATTAGTGCGGGGAATGTTGGCGCCCTGTGCCCACGCATCGGCAACCACATTCGCGCGTTTGAGCGACAGCGCTTCGTTGTAGCTGTCTTCGCCGTAGTTATCGGTATGACCATCCATACGCGCATGGTTTAACCCGGTAGCTGCCAGTTTGGATGCCATTTCCTGGATCTGCTTTTCACTTTCAGGGCGGAGCTTATAGTCGTTTTTGTCAAACAGGATGTTGTCAGACAGACCAAGAGACCAGTCTCCGGAAGCTTCGGTAAATCCGTACGATTTCATGGCTGCAATTTGCTCCGGGGTAAATTTTCCCTGAGGTGCCTGACAGCCTGCCAAAATCAGTAAAAGCAGAAGAAACGGGGATGATAGACGTTTTAGCATGTGTAAGTCCTTATTTTTTAATAATGCGCTCAGAACGCAAATTTTTGGCCTGATACATATTTTTATCGGCAAGTTCTTGTAATTTCTCGGCAGAGGCATGTTCCCACGTCAGCGCAAAACCAATGCTGAGTGTCATGCTTGCCTGATGACCGTTATGCAGGTCAAAAGGTCGGTTAAACTCGTGTGACAGTGCCGCGCAGATCCGCTGAACTTCGTATTCAGAGTGAACGCTGTACAGCACCATAGCGAACTCATCGCCGCCAAGTCTGTATGGGTGATGTCGATTACCACCAAACTCGGACAGCCTGTTTGCAACTTCAATCAGGACCCGATCCCCCGCTGCGTGGCCCCAGGTATCATTAATAAATTTAAAATTATCACCATCAAGGAATAACAGTGCGGAGCTGCTGTGGGCGGCATGGTCATTCATCAGGGCGTTAATGCTGCTGCGAAATGCGGCGCGATTCGCCAGGCCGGTCAGCGGATCGTGTAGCGCCGTACGCAAAAGCTGGGCGTTCTTTGCCTGCAGTTTAAGTTGCCACTCCTCCATCTCGTCCAGAAGACTATTAAAATCCTGGGCAAAAAGGTGAAACTCTTCAATGCGCTCTTCTGAAACGCGCCGTGAAAAGTTACGGTTGGTACGAACATCATGTACCACCTCAGTTATATTTTGCAGGGCTTCCACGACGCCATTATGTAAATAACGAGTGAGCATTAATGCAATGCCAGAGGCCAACAGAATGCACCCGGTAAGGACGGCCAGCGACAAATAGATGAAATGGCTGATAACACTATCGCGCGCAGTCAATCGCACTTCGCCGATGACGTTGCCATTATGCAAAATAGGTTGAGTGACCGGTTGTGGGAACAGCCAGTGGCTGATAAGTCCGCTGATTTTTTCAGTGGTATCCTGCGCGTTATAGCGCCAGGTGGCGATCACCTTCTGGTTTTTATTACGAACTTCTGCACCGGAAAATTGCCCCTGCTGGCCCAGTGCTGCCAGCGTTTCAGTTGCTGCGACGCCATCAGAAAAAACTAATGCTGCTTCAAGCGTGCGGGTCATGGTTGCAGCGGTCAGATCCAGGTTCTTTTGCGCATACTGTCTCAATGCCAGCACCGAAGAAATGCTGAGCAGCAGCCAGATCAGCGTCATAGTTACCAGAACGCTGATTATGCTGATACGCCGTAATGTCCGCTTAAACGTCGGGCGTGTTATGGGAGAATGGCCCTTATCCATGCTTCTGATTCCGTGCAAGCATTAATACGTCCGGACTGACCCTTACGCCACTGCGTGAAAGGGAATCCATATTTACGGAAAATCTCACATCTTCATCTTTAATTATGAGGCAAAAGGCGCTGCCAATAACGCATTCGGGGTTCTGTTCGGCAATTAATAGCAATGCCTTAGACGGATATTTATTCTTTAATTCCACCTGATAAGTAGGGGATTCTTTTCCAAAATAAAAACCGTCACACTGCGAAACTAATATTTCTTGTTCCGTACGAATGATGACGGGAAGATAGGGTAATGCTCCGGCACTGGTATCTCCCAGGACACTGGAAAAACGCGATGAAGAGAAAATACACAGTTTGGGGGGGCCGGACAATGCAGGCCAGCGCGTATAACTAACGATGCCGGAAACCATAGCGCGTACAGATTTTGCTTCTTCCGTAACGCTTTGGGCGTATAGCGGTAATCCGGTCAGGAACAGTGCCAGTAGAAGTATGAGTCGGTAAGAATAGCTCATGAATAGTTACCTACCAGCGTTTGCCGTAAAACGTCGAAATACATTCAAGATTATTTAGGACAAAATAACATTATTTTCCTAAGCCGTCATTATGCCAGGTGGAAAGCTATTAGTGATTTAAGTTAAATCTTAGTAATTTATAAAATATAAGCTATTGTTTAATTTAATCTTATTGAGGTGGCTCCTTCGTTTGCTCCTTTTTGCCAGGCACTGTGTAACTGGTCAATATTTTCGACCGTATCACAACTTGGGGGAAAGGTTTTACCGGTCAAACCTCTGGCGTAAACAAAATCCGGCTGGCAGATTTTACGTTGTCCCTCGGCATAACCCTTAAGATATTCCGTACGATCGACTTCGGGGTCATTGTAGTTGTCGGCAAGAGTTTCATTATCTTTAACGGCATACCCCGAAATGGCATCTTGTATTCCGGCGTCGTACCAGGCGGTTCCCGTCCATGTGGGGGCGTGGGTATAAGGATCTATCTGACATCCGCTAAGAAGTAATAGAAATAGGGTGCTGATGAGTTGCTTCATTGCCTGTACTCCCTCGTTTTTTTAAGCATAGTGGATCTCAATACCGGATGGTGTAAATTTTAATGTACGAAATGGAGGGCGTATTCTGTCATTAAAGTGTGTGTTGTAAATTAAAATTTACGGTTTGTGGATTGAAATCTTTACCTGTTGTGTTATCGTTATCACCTCCTCGCTGAGGATCAACTATCGCAAACGAGCTAAACAGGATCACCACCATGCAAAAAGACGCGCTGAACAACGTACATATTACCGACGAACAGGTTCTGATGACTCCGGAGCAGCTGAAAGCTGAATTCCCGCTGAGCCAGGCGCAAGAAGCGCAAATCTCCCAGTCGCGTAAAACCATTTCAGATATTATCTCTGGTCGCGATCCGCGCCTGCTGGTGGTATGTGGCCCGTGTTCCATTCACGATCCTGAAATGGCTATTGAGTACGCTCGTCGGTTTAAAGCCCTTGCCGCAGAGGTCAGCGATAGCCTCTACCTGGTGATGCGCGTCTATTTTGAAAAACCCCGTACCACCGTCGGCTGGAAAGGGTTAATTAACGATCCTCATATGGATGGCTCTTTTGATGTTGAAGCCGGCCTGAAAATTGCGCGTCAGCTGCTGCTTGAACTGGTGAATATGGGACTTCCGCTGGCAACTGAAGCGCTGGATCCCAATAGCCCGCAATACCTGGGCGATCTGTTTAGCTGGTCTGCAATCGGTGCGCGTACCACGGAATCGCAGACTCACCGCGAAATGGCTTCCGGTCTTTCGATGCCGGTCGGCTTTAAGAACGGTACTGACGGTAGCCTGGCGACCGCCATTAACGCGATGCGCGCGGCGGCACAGTCGCACCGCTTTGTTGGTATTAACCAGGCCGGACAGGTTGCACTGCTGCAAACTCAGGGTAACCCGGACGGTCACGTGATCCTGCGCGGTGGTAAAGCGCCGAACTACAGCCCGGCAGATGTCGCCCAGTGCGAAAAAGAGATGGAGCAGGCGGGACTACGACCTTCTCTGATGGTAGATTGCAGTCATGGTAACTCCAATAAAGATTACCGCCGCCAGCCTGCCGTGGCTGAATCCGTGATTGCACAAATCAAAGATGGCAATCGCTCGATCATTGGCTTGATGATTGAAAGTAATATTCACGAAGGCAACCAGTCTTCTGAACAGCCGCGTAGCGAAATGAAATACGGCGTGTCTGTAACTGATGCCTGCATTAGCTGGGAAATGACGGATGCGCTACTGCGTGAAATTAGCCAGGATTTAAACGGCCAGCTGTCGGCGCGTGTAGCATAAGAGGTTGGTTATGGTTGCTGAATTGACCGCATTACGCGATCAAATTGATGAAGTCGACAAGGCGCTGCTGGGTTTACTGGCACGTCGCCTGGAGCTGGTGGCCGAAGTCGGTGAAGTAAAAAGCCGCTTTGGGCTGCCTATCTACGTGCCGGAACGGGAAGCCTCTATGCTGGCCTCCCGCCGGGCGGAAGCGGAAGCCCTTGGCGTGCCGCCGGACCTGATTGAAGATGTGCTGCGCCGGGTTATGCGCGAGTCTTACTCCAGTGAGAACGACAAAGGATTTAAAACGCTTTGTCCTTCTCTGCGACCGGTGGTGATTGTCGGCGGCGGCGGTCAGATGGGACGTCTGTTCGAAAAAATGCTCACCCTGTCAGGTTATCAGGTACGGATCCTGGAACAGCAGGACTGGGATCGTGCGCCGGAGATCGTCTCTGATGCTGGCATGGTGATCGTCAGCGTGCCGATCCACGTCACTGAGCAGGTGATCGCCAAATTACCGCGTCTGCCGTCCGACTGCATCCTGGTGGATCTGGCTTCGGTGAAAAATGGTCCTTTGCAGGCGATGCTGGCGGCGCACGACGGCCCGGTGGTGGGATTACACCCCATGTTTGGCCCGGACAGCGGCAGTCTGGCAAAGCAGGTCGTCGTCTGGTGTGACGGACGTCAGCCGGAAGCTTATCAGTGGTTTCTGGAACAAATTCAGGTGTGGGGTGCGAGACTGCATCGGATCAGTGCTGTTGAACACGACCAGAACATGGCATTTATTCAGGCATTGCGTCACTTTGCGACCTTTGCTTACGGTCTGCATTTAGCGGAAGAGAATGTTCAACTGGAGCAGTTACTGGCACTCTCTTCGCCAATTTATCGCCTTGAACTGGCGATGGTCGGACGTCTGTTTGCCCAGGATCCGCAGCTCTATGCCGATATCATTATGTCGTCTGAGAGTAACCTTGCGCTGATCAAACGCTACTACCAACGTTTTGGTGAGGCGATCGGTTTACTGGAGCAGGGCGATAAGCAAGCGTTCATCGACAGCTTCCGTAAGGTGGAGCACTGGTTTGGTGATTATGCGAAACGCTTCCAGAACGAAAGCCGTACTTTGTTGCGCCAGGCTAACGATAGTCGCCAATAAATACGATGCTTGATGGCAACGCTGATGCGTTGTATCAGTCATACAAGGATCGGCTAAATAGAATGCCGGATAAGCGTAGCGCCATCCGGCATTGTCAAACGTTAGCTTGGATCGACCGGCACCACATTCTCACTTGGATAGCAGCCAAGTACTTTCATCGAGCGCGTAATCTCACCTAACTCCTTCAATGCTTTTTGCATCTGGGGTGATTCCAGGTTGGCCTGGATATCAAGATAAAACATTTCCTCCCAGGGATTGCCGTGAATCGGGCGTGACTCCAGTTTAGTCATAATCAGATTATGGTTGCGCAGTACCAGCAGAGCTTCTACCAGCGCACCGGCTTGTTGTCCTGTCGCCATCAGCAACGTGGTTTTTGCTGGCACCTGATCGGAAACATTGATTGCCTTGCGCGCCAGTACCACGAAGCGGGTGATGTTTTGCGTCTGATTAGCTTCGATATGCTCAAGAACCTGCAAACCGTATAGTACGCCTCCGGCTTCGCTCCCCAGAGCCGCCACGTGCGGTGAGTTAGCCTGCGCAACTTTTTCCATCGCCGCCGAGGTGCTTTCGGTGTACTCAATCTTCCAGTGTGGGTAACGACTCAGGAATTTGCTGCACTGCTGGAATGGCTGCGGATGGCTATATACCGTTTCAATGGTCTCGAGATCTGTCGTGCCGGACACCAGTAGGCAGTGGTCAATCGTGATAGTCATCTCGCCAACGATAGACAGGCTGGTGTGCTGTAGCAGGTCGTAAACGTCGTTAATCCCACCGGAACTGGTGTTTTCAATCGGAACCACTGCGTAGTCAGCTTGTCCGGTTTCGACCTGATTAAAGATATCGGCAAATTTCGCGCAGCCGCTTTCTATAAATTGTTCAAAATGGCGGGCAGCATACTGGCGTGCGGCAAGATGAGAATATGACCCTTTTGGCCCAAGGAAAGCAACGCGTGCTGAGTGCGGGTTAATTTTGTTCAGATGCTGCTGGAGCAGTGCCTGCTGAGTCAGGACGGAGTCTTCGATTATGAGCTGGAACAGGCGAGTGATGTAGTGAGCATCAAGATGATGTGCTTTGCCAAGCTGAATCAGTCGGTCCAACAGATCGCGCTCACGGTCGATATCACGAACTGGACGATGCGAAAGCAGCTTAGCTTTGCCAACTTCTACGGCCAGTCCACGTCGCTCAGCCAGCAGGGCCAGTAATTTTTCATCCAGCGTGCTGATCTTATCGCGCAGCGCCAGCAATGGGTTTTCCGATGTCATAGTGTTGCCTTTCTTGTTATCAATAAAAAAGGCCCCCCGTTGTGGGAGGCCTTATTGTTCGTCTTCGCATTCTTTATCACACGACGAAACGCCTCCCATTCAGGGGAAGGTAAAAAAGAATGCGAAGAAGAACGGGACAAGTTTCATGTAATTTTCCTTTGGCTACGTCAGTAAAGTACCCGTACTGTTTTCACCCTGTCAACAAAAAACGCGCCCGGAGGCGCGTTGGCGATACACTCAATGTAAGGGACTACTCTTCTTCTGCTTCGACGAAGTTGGCGTCTTTGACTGAAGTTGTTGCACGACGGGCTTCGCCTTTGTGCTGCACTTTATTGAGCTGCCGTTCCAGCTTGTTGATCAAATCGTTAATTGCGGTGTACATATCCTCGTGTTTTGCGCTGGCGACCAGATGTCCGTTCGGTGTATTGATGGTGGCATCAGCAATGAAACCCTGCGGCTCCTTAGACAGAATGATATGTGGATTAATCAGATGAGTTTGCCATTTTTCGAGTTTGGCGAGACGGTCTGCGACATGCTGGCGAATTGCCGGAGTAATTTCCATTTGTTTACTGGTAATGTTCATTGTCATAAATTTTACCTCTTGTCTTTCCCGTCTTGGTGATTCCAGCATACCGTTCCTAATGTCAAAATGTGTGATATTAATCACATTTTTTTGTCGCTTTTTGTCAAGAAAACCTTTTTGTGAGGCACCGCAGGAACAAGCGATTTTTTACTTGAGGAATACCTGAAAGCAGGCCATATTTGATGAGATGCGTTGCAGCTAAACCGCTTCAGTTGTGACGTTTACGGATAAAAAAACGGCAGCCTTTGGGCTGCCGTTTGCATTCTGAGATAAATCAGGTATTGCTGCTGTTGGCGGCAATGATTTTCGCTACTTTTTCTGCCTGCGCATTCATCTGCATCTGGCGATAAGCATTTTCCATTAACGGCAGGGCATTGCGTGTTGCCTGGGTATCCGGGAAGTCGCGCAGCATGCCTTCCACACGGTTTACCACGGCAACCCATGCACCGCGGGCAGTGTAGTATTCCACAACGGAATATTCATACTTCGCCAGACGGTCTTTCAGGAATACCAGACGTTTGGTGGCGTCAGTGGTGTACTGGCTGTTCGGATAGCCACGTACCAGTTTGGAAAAGTCATTAAACGCAGCTCGGGCATGTTGCGGATCGCGATCGCTGCGATCAACACCAAAGAATCCTTGCAGTGCGCTATCATCCAGCGCCATATTGGTCAGGCCACGCATATACATGACATAATCAATGTTAGGGTGTGTCGGGTTAAGACGAATAAAACGATCGATGGCAGCCTGAGCAAGTGGCAGATCGGCGTTTTTGTAGTAGGCGTAGATGAGATCTAATTGCACCTGCTGAGAATACGGTCCAAATGGATAACGGTTATCCAACGCTTCTAATTGCGTTATTGCCTGTTTCCAGTTACCGTCCTGCAGCTTTTGCTGAGCAGTCGCGTAGATTTCATTTGGCGGATTATCGGGCACCTCTTCCTTTGAACCAGAGCAACCCGCCAAAAACAGGCTCAACGTGGCTGCTGCCACCAGATATTTCATGCGCGTCATGACGTTTTGACTTTCCTCAAAATGTTTTACGGGAGATTCTCTGTTCCTGCTCCCGGTTAAGACCAGCTACAATAGCACACTATATTAAACGGCAAAGCCGTAAAACCCAACGTTAAACGAAGAAGCAGTTTATGGCACAACGAGTAGAACTCACCGCAACAGTCTCCGAAAATCAGCTCGGTCAACGCTTAGATCAGGCTTTGGCCGAATTGTTCCCTGATTATTCGCGATCGCGCATAAAAGAATGGATCCTTGACCAGCGCGTACTGGTAAATGGCAATCTTTGCGATAAACCGAAAGAAAAAGTGTTGGGTGGAGAGCGCGTCTCCATCACTGCAGAAATTGATGAAGAGGTTCGTTTTGAACCTCAGGATATCCCACTGGATATCGTTTATGAAGATGATGATATTCTTGTCATCAACAAACCCCGTGACCTCGTAGTGCATCCGGGGGCCGGTAATCCTGATGGCACGGTATTGAATGCATTACTGCATTACTACCCGCCAATCGCGGATGTTCCACGTGCTGGTATCGTGCACCGTCTGGATAAAGACACGACCGGATTAATGGTGGTGGCAAAAACCGTTCCGGCGCAAACGCGTCTGGTGGAGTCGCTGCAGTTGCGTGAAATTACCCGTGAGTACGAAGCCGTGGCGATTGGTCATATGACGGCAGGCGGAACCGTTGAGGAACCGATTAGCCGCCACCCGACCAAGCGTACGCACATGGCGGTACACCCGATGGGGAAACCGGCGGTGACGCACTATCGCATTATGGAACACTTCCGTGTGCACACGCGTCTGCGGCTGCGTCTGGAAACCGGACGTACGCACCAGATCCGCGTGCACATGGCGCATATCACCCATCCGCTGGTGGGCGATCAGGTCTACGGCGGTCGTCCGCGTCCACCGAAAGGCGCTTCTGACGAATTTATCTCCGTGCTGCGTAAGTTCGATCGTCAGGCGCTGCACGCGACTATGCTGCGTTTATATCACCCAATTTCAGGTATCGAAATGGAATGGCACGCACCGATTCCACAAGATATGGTGCAATTGATTGAAGTGATGCGCGCTGATTTCGAAGAACATAAGGATGATATTGCCTGGCTATGAGTAAGCTAATTGTCCCGCAGTGGCCGATACCGCAAGGTGTTGTTGCGTGTAGTTCTACCCGTATTGGCGGTGTTAGCATGCCGCCTTATGATTCGCTGAATCTGGGCGCCCATTGCGGCGACAACCCGGAGCATGTTGAAGAGAACCGCAAGCGGCTGTTTGCTGCGGGCAATCTGCCGTCAAAGCCAGTCTGGCTGGAGCAGGTCCACGGTAAGGATGTCCTGAAACTGACCGGCGAGCCTTATGCCTCCAAACGTGCGGATGCTTCTTACAGCAATACGCCGGGCACCGTGTGTGCAGTGATGACGGCCGACTGTCTGCCGGTGCTGTTTTGCAATCGCGCAGGAACGGAAGTCGCGGCGGCACATGCGGGTTGGCGCGGATTATGCGCCGGCGTGCTGGAAGAGACGGTGGCGTGTTTTGCCGACAAACCTGAAAACATTATTGCCTGGCTAGGCCCGGCGATTGGCCCGAACGCGTTTGAAGTGGGAGCAGAAGTTCGCGCAGCGTTCATGGCGAAAGATCCGCAAGCGGACCTCGCATTTGTACCGCATGGTGATAAATATCTGGCGAATATTTACCAGCTTGCGCGTCAGCGTCTGGCAAATATCGGAGTAGAGAACATCTACGGTGGCGACCGTTGCACCTTCAGCGAAAGTGAGACGTTCTTCTCTTATCGTCGCGACAATACCACGGGTCGTATGGCAAGTTTTATTTGGCTGATATAACCTAAAGAATCAAGACGATCCGGTACGTGTAATTTTCTTTTCACATAATTCAGGTCATTCACCTTGAATAATTGAGGGATGACCTCATTTAATCTCCAGTAGCAATTTTGACCTGTTATGGGAGGAGTTATGCGTCTGGATCGTCTTACTAATAAATTCCAGCTTGCTCTTGCCGATGCCCAGTCACTCGCATTGGGGCACGACAATCAATTCATCGAACCACTTCATCTAATGAGCGCCTTGCTGAATCAGGAAGGGGGATCGGTACGTCCTTTATTAACGTCTGCTGGCATTAATGCTGGCCAGTTACGTACAGCCATTGACCAGGCGTTGAGCCGGTTGCCGCTGGTAGAAGGTACCGGCGGTGATGTGCAACCTTCTCAGGATCTGGTGCGTGTACTGAATCTTTGCGACAAGCTGGCGCAAAAACGTGGGGACAACTTTATTTCGTCAGAACTGTTCGTACTGGCGGCGCTTGAGTCACGCGGTACGCTGACCGATTTACTAAAATCAGCAGGTGCGACGACCGCGAATATCACTCAGGCAATTGAACAAATGCGTGGAGGTGAAAGCGTGAATGACCAGGGGGCAGAAGACCAACGTCAGGCCTTGAAAAAATATACCGTCGACCTGACCGAACGTGCCGAGCAGGGCAAACTCGATCCGGTTATCGGGCGTGATGAAGAAATTCGCCGTACCATTCAGGTACTGCAGCGTCGTACTAAAAATAACCCGGTGTTAATCGGCGAACCAGGTGTTGGTAAAACGGCCATCGTTGAAGGGCTGGCCCAACGAATTATCAATGGTGAAGTGCCGGAAGGCTTAAAAGGTCGCCGTGTGCTGGCGCTGGATATGGGCGCGCTGGTGGCTGGGGCCAAATATCGTGGTGAGTTTGAAGAACGCTTAAAAGGCGTGCTGAACGATCTCTCGAAACAGGAAGGCAATGTCATCCTGTTTATTGATGAGCTGCATACCATGGTTGGGGCGGGTAAAGCCGATGGCGCAATGGACGCCGGGAACATGCTGAAACCTGCGCTGGCACGCGGGGAACTGCACTGTGTAGGCGCAACAACGCTTGATGAATATCGCCAGTACATCGAAAAAGATGCGGCACTGGAACGTCGTTTCCAGAAAGTATTTGTAGCCGAACCTTCAGTAGAAGACACCATCGCGATTCTGCGTGGCCTGAAAGAACGTTATGAGCTGCACCACCATGTGCAGATCACTGACCCGGCGATTGTTGCGGCAGCTACGCTGTCTCACCGCTATATTGCCGATCGTCAGTTGCCGGACAAAGCTATCGACCTTATCGATGAGGCGGCATCCAGCATTCGTATGCAGATTGACTCCAAGCCGGAGGAACTCGACAGACTCGACCGCCGTATTATCCAGCTCAAACTGGAACAGCAGGCATTAATGAAAGAGTCTGATGAGGCGAGTAAAAAACGTCTCGATATGCTCAACGAAGAGCTGGACGATAAAGAGCGCCAGTATTCTGAATTAGAAGAAGAGTGGAAAGCTGAAAAAGCATCCCTTTCGGGAACGCAAACTATCAAGGCTGAGCTGGAGCAGGCGAAAATCGCCATCGAACAGGCGCGTCGTGTCGGCGACCTGGCGCGGATGTCTGAACTGCAGTACGGCAAAATTCCTGAACTGGAAAAACAGCTGGAAGCAGCCACCCAGTCTGAAGGCAAAACCATGCGTCTGCTGCGTAATAAAGTCACGGATGCAGAAATTGCAGAAGTGCTGGCGCGCTGGACCGGGATCCCGGTTGCTCGCATGCTGGAAGGCGAACGGGAAAAACTGTTGCGTATGGAGCAGCAGTTGCACAGCCGCGTGATTGGCCAGAACGAAGCGGTGGAAGCCGTTTCTAACGCCATCCGTCGTAGCCGTGCTGGCTTGTCCGATCCAAATCGCCCGATTGGTTCGTTCTTGTTCCTCGGCCCAACCGGTGTCGGTAAAACTGAACTGTGCAAAGCGCTGGCAAACTTTATGTTCGACAGTGATGATGCCATGGTGCGTATCGATATGTCCGAGTTTATGGAGAAACACTCGGTGTCTCGTCTGGTCGGGGCGCCTCCGGGATATGTCGGCTATGAGGAAGGTGGATATCTGACAGAAGCGGTACGTCGTCGTCCTTACTCTGTCATCCTGCTGGATGAAGTGGAGAAAGCGCACCCGGATGTGTTCAATATTCTGTTGCAGGTGCTTGACGATGGTCGTCTGACTGACGGGCAGGGGAGAACGGTCGACTTCCGTAATACGGTTGTCATCATGACCTCGAACCTGGGGTCCGATCTGATTCAGGAACGCTTCGGTGAGCTGGACTACGGCCACATGAAGGATATGGTCCTGGGCGTCGTGAGCCATAATTTCCGCCCGGAATTCATCAATCGTATAGATGAAGTTGTTGTATTCCATCCGTTGGGTGAGCAGCACATTGCTTCTATTGCACAGATCCAACTGCAACGTCTGTATAAACGTCTGGAAGAGCGTGGCTATGAAATCCATATCTCTGACGAGGCGCTTAAACTGCTGAGTGCGAATGGTTACGATCCGGTGTATGGCGCACGTCCACTCAAACGTGCTATCCAGCAACAGATCGAAAACCCGCTGGCGCAGCAAATTCTGTCTGGTGAGCTGATTCCTGGCAAAACGATTCGGCTGGAAGTGAATGACGATCGCATTGTGGCAGTGCAGTAAGTCACAAAACGACAATAAACGAGCCCTGCGGGGCTCGTTTTTGTTTAAAAACAAAGCAAAAATCAATGTAATGGTTGAAAAGTAGTCGCTTGATAAGTTTTTTGTATTTTTAACTTGTCAGCCTGAAATAACTCCCTATAATGCGCCTCCACTGACACGGAACAACGGATTACAAACCGCCGGGTCAGCGGAGAAAAGCGAAAATAAACGCTTGACTCTCCAGCGGGATGGCGTAATATGCACACCCCGCGCCGCTGAGAAAAAGCGAAGCGGCACTGCTCTTTAACAATTTATCAGACAATCTGTGTGGGCACTCGAAGATACGGATTCTTAACGTCGCAAGACGAAAAATGAATACCAAGTCTCTGAGTGAACACGTAATTCATTACGAAGTTTAATTCACGAGCATCAAACTTAAATTGAAGAGTTTGATCATGGCTCAGATTGAACGCTGGCGGCAGGCCTAACACATGCAAGTCGAACGGTAGCACAGAGGAGCTTGCTCCTTGGGTGACGAGTGGCGGACGGGTGAGTAATGTCTGGGAAACTGCCCGATGGAGGGGGATAACTACTGGAAACGGTAGCTAATACCGCATAACGTCGCAAGACCAAAGAGGGGGACCTTCGGGCCTCTTGCCATCGGATGTGCCCAGATGGGATTAGCTAGTAGGTGGGGTAACGGCTCACCTAGGCGACGATCCCTAGCTGGTCTGAGAGGATGACCAGCCACACTGGAACTGAGACACGGTCCAGACTCCTACGGGAGGCAGCAGTGGGGAATATTGCACAATGGGCGCAAGCCTGATGCAGCCATGCCGCGTGTATGAAGAAGGCCTTCGGGTTGTAAAGTACTTTCAGCGAGGAGGAAGGCATTGTGGTTAATAACCGCAGTGATTGACGTTACTCGCAGAAGAAGCACCGGCTAACTCCGTGCCAGCAGCCGCGGTAATACGGAGGGTGCAAGCGTTAATCGGAATTACTGGGCGTAAAGCGCACGCAGGCGGTCTGTCAAGTCGGATGTGAAATCCCCGGGCTCAACCTGGGAACTGCATCCGAAACTGGCAGGCTAGAGTCTTGTAGAGGGGGGTAGAATTCCAGGTGTAGCGGTGAAATGCGTAGAGATCTGGAGGAATACCGGTGGCGAAGGCGGCCCCCTGGACAAAGACTGACGCTCAGGTGCGAAAGCGTGGGGAGCAAACAGGATTAGATACCCTGGTAGTCCACGCCGTAAACGATGTCGACTTGGAGGTTGTGCCCTTGAGGCGTGGCTTCCGGAGCTAACGCGTTAAGTCGACCGCCTGGGGAGTACGGCCGCAAGGTTAAAACTCAAATGAATTGACGGGGGCCCGCACAAGCGGTGGAGCATGTGGTTTAATTCGATGCAACGCGAAGAACCTTACCTACTCTTGACATCCAGAGAACTTAGCAGAGATGCTTTGGTGCCTTCGGGAACTCTGAGACAGGTGCTGCATGGCTGTCGTCAGCTCGTGTTGTGAAATGTTGGGTTAAGTCCCGCAACGAGCGCAACCCTTATCCTTTGTTGCCAGCGGTCCGGCCGGGAACTCAAAGGAGACTGCCAGTGATAAACTGGAGGAAGGTGGGGATGACGTCAAGTCATCATGGCCCTTACGAGTAGGGCTACACACGTGCTACAATGGCATATACAAAGAGAAGCGACCTCGCGAGAGCAAGCGGACCTCATAAAGTATGTCGTAGTCCGGATTGGAGTCTGCAACTCGACTCCATGAAGTCGGAATCGCTAGTAATCGTGGATCAGAATGCCACGGTGAATACGTTCCCGGGCCTTGTACACACCGCCCGTCACACCATGGGAGTGGGTTGCAAAAGAAGTAGGTAGCTTAACCTTCGGGAGGGCGCTTACCACTTTGTGATTCATGACTGGGGTGAAGTCGTAACAAGGTAACCGTAGGGGAACCTGCGGTTGGATCACCTCCTTACCTTAAAGAACCGACCTTTGTAGTGCTCACACAGATTGTCTGATGAAAAGTAAATAGCAAGGCGTCTTGCGATTGAGACTTCAGTGTCCCCTTCGTCTAGAGGCCCAGGACACCGCCCTTTCACGGCGGTAACAGGGGTTCGAATCCCCTAGGGGACGCCACTTGCTGGTATGTGTGAGTGAAAGTCGCCGACCGAAGTATCTCAAAACAGACTTTCGAGTCTCGTTTGAGATATTTGCTCTTTAAAAATCTGGATCAAGCTGAAAATTGAAACGACACACTGTTTCATTTCTCCGTAATAAGAAATGAAAAGCGGTGTGTTCGAGTCTCTCAAATTTTCGCAACACTGAAGTGTTTTACGAAACATCTTCGGGTTGTGAGGTTAAGCGACTAAGCGTACACGGTGGATGCCCTGGCAGTCAGAGGCGATGAAGGACGTGCTAATCTGCGATAAGCGTCGGTAAGGTGATATGAACCGTTATAACCGGCGATTTCCGAATGGGGAAACCCAGTGTGATTCGTCACACTATCATTACGTGAATACATAGCGTAATGAAGCGAACCGGGGGAACTGAAACATCTAAGTACCCCGAGGAAAAGAAATCAACCGAGATTCCCCCAGTAGCGGCGAGCGAACGGGGAGCAGCCCAGAGTCTGAATCAGCATGTGTGGTAGTGGAACGGTCTGGAAAGTCCGACGGTACAGGGTGATAGTCCCGTACACAAAAGTGCATGTGTTGTGAACTCGAAGAGTAGGGCGGGACACGTGGTATCCTGTCTGAATATGGGGGGACCATCCTCCAAGGCTAAATACTCCTGACTGACCGATAGTGAACCAGTACCGTGAGGGAAAGGCGAAAAGAACCCCGGCGAGGGGAGTGAAAAAGAACCTGAAACCGTGTACGTACAAGCAGTGGGAGCCTCTTTATGGGGTGACTGCGTACCTTTTGTATAATGGGTCAGCGACTTATATTCTGTAGCAAGGTTAACCGAATAGGGGAGCCGAAGGGAAACCGAGTCTTAACTGGGCGTTAAGTTGCAGGGTATAGACCCGAAACCCGGTGATCTAGCCATGGGCAGGTTGAAGGTTGGGTAACACTAACTGGAGGACCGAACCGACTAATGTTGAAAAATTAGCGGATGACTTGTGGCTGGGGGTGAAAGGCCAATCAAACCGGGAGATAGCTGGTTCTCCCCGAAAGCTATTTAGGTAGCGCCTCGTGAACTCATCTTCGGGGGTAGAGCACTGTTTCGGCTAGGGGGTCATCCCGACTTACCAACCCGATGCAAACTGCGAATACCGAAGAATGTTATCACGGGAGACACACGGCGGGTGCTAACGTCCGTCGTGAAGAGGGAAACAACCCAGACCGCCAGCTAAGGTCCCAAAGTCATGGTTAAGTGGGAAACGATGTGGGAAGGCACAGACAGCCAGGATGTTGGCTTAGAAGCAGCCATCATTTAAAGAAAGCGTAATAGCTCACTGGTCGAGTCGGCCTGCGCGGAAGATGTAACGGGGCTAAACCATGCACCGAAGCTGCGGCAGCGACACTATGTGTTGTTGGGTAGGGGAGCGTTCTGTAAGCCGTTGAAGGTGTGCTGTGAGGCATGCTGGAGGTATCAGAAGTGCGAATGCTGACATAAGTAACGATAATGCGGGTGAAAAACCCGCACGCCGGAAGACCAAGGGTTCCTGTCCAACGTTAATCGGGGCAGGGTGAGTCGACCCCTAAGGCGAGGCCGAAAGGCGTAGTCGATGGGAAACAGGTTAATATTCCTGTACTTGGTGTTACTGCGAAGGGGGGACGGAGAAGGCTATGTTAGCCGGGCGACGGTTGTCCCGGTTTAAGCATGTAGGCGGAGATTCCAGGTAAATCCGGAGTCTTGTTAACGCTGAGGTGTGATGACGAGGCACTACGGTGCTGAAGTAACAAATGCCCTGCTTCCAGGAAAAGCCTCTAAGCATCAGGTAACACAAAATCGTACCCCAAACCGACACAGGTGGTCAGGTAGAGAATACCAAGGCGCTTGAGAGAACTCGGGTGAAGGAACTAGGCAAAATGGTGCCGTAACTTCGGGAGAAGGCACGCTGATATGTAGGTGAAGTGATTTACTCATGGAGCTGAAATCAGTCGAAGATACCAGCTGGCTGCAACTGTTTATTAAAAACACAGCACTGTGCAAACACGAAAGTGGACGTATACGGTGTGACGCCTGCCCGGTGCCGGAAGGTTAATTGATGGGGTTATCCGTAAGGAGAAGCTCTTGATCGAAGCCCCGGTAAACGGCGGCCGTAACTATAACGGTCCTAAGGTAGCGAAATTCCTTGTCGGGTAAGTTCCGACCTGCACGAATGGCGTAATGATGGCCAGGCTGTCTCCACCCGAGACTCAGTGAAATTGAACTCGCTGTGAAGATGCAGTGTACCCGCGGCAAGACGGAAAGACCCCGTGAACCTTTACTATAGCTTGACACTGAACACTGGTCCTTGATGTGTAGGATAGGTGGGAGGCTTTGAAGTGTGGACGCCAGTCTGCATGGAGCCAACCTTGAAATACCACCCTTTAATGGCTGGTGTTCTAACGTAGACCCGTAATCCGGGTTGCGGACAGTGTCTGGTGGGTAGTTTGACTGGGGCGGTCTCCTCCTAAAGAGTAACGGAGGAGCACGAAGGTTAGCTAATCCTGGTCGGACATCAGGAGGTTAGTGCAAAGGCATAAGCTAGCTTGACTGCGAGAGTGACGGCTCGAGCAGGTGCGAAAGCAGGTCTTAGTGATCCGGTGGTTCTGAATGGAAGGGCCATCGCTCAACGGATAAAAGGTACTCCGGGGATAACAGGCTGATACCGCCCAAGAGTTCATATCGACGGCGGTGTTTGGCACCTCGATGTCGGCTCATCACATCCTGGGGCTGAAGTAGGTCCCAAGGGTATGGCTGTTCGCCATTTAAAGTGGTACGCGAGCTGGGTTTAGAACGTCGTGAGACAGTTCGGTCCCTATCTGCCGTGGGCGCTGGAGAATTGAGGGGGGCTGCTCCTAGTACGAGAGGACCGGAGTGGACGCATCACTGGTGTTCGGGTTGTCATGCCAATGGCATTGCCCGGTAGCTAAATGCGGAAGAGATAAGTGCTGAAAGCATCTAAGCACGAAACTTGCCCCGAGATGAGTTCTCCCTGACCCTTTAAGGGTCCTGAAGGAACGTTGAAGACGACGACGTTGATAGGTCGGGTGTGTAAGCGTAGCGATACGTTGAGCTAACCGATACTAATGAACCGTGAGGCTTAACCTTACAACGCCGAAGATGTTTTGGCGAAAGAGACATCGAAATTCAGCTTGATTACAGATGACATCGACATGCGAAAAGCGTGTTGATAGACAGAATTTGCCTGGCGGCTGTAGCGCGGTGGTCCCACCTGACCCCATGCCGAACTCAGAAGTGAAACGCCGTAGCGCCGATGGTAGTGTGGGGTCTCCCCATGCGAGAGTAGGGAACTGCCAGGCATCAAATAAGTGAAGAAGCCCATCCTGCCGGATGGGCTTTTTTGCGTCTGCAGAGAATGGAACTGCCGGATGCAGCGTACCATTTTATCCAGCCCATAAAAGCCCACTCTATTTCAAACCGATTTTTCTCTTTCTCGAACATATCTGAATCCTTTCTCTGCTAATGAAAACCGTGATCTTTCTCTCATAATAAATTATAACAATTATATAACATTTATTTCACCAAAAAAGACACAACCACCATTGATAAATTAATGCAATCGTTGGCAGGGGTACAATTCTAATGGCTGATAGCAGTGTAACTGAGAACGGGGCGCTGGCAGACGGCGATACTCGGCGTCGTATATGGGCGATTGTCGGAGCATCATCAGGGAATCTGGTCGAATGGTTTGATTTCTATATCTATTCTTTCTGCTCTCTCTATTTTGCTCATATCTTTTTTCCATCAGGAAACACCACCACGCAACTCTTACAAACAGCCGGAGTTTTTGCTGCAGGCTTTCTGATGCGACCGATTGGCGGCTGGCTGTTTGGTCGCATCGCGGATAAGCACGGGCGTAAAAAGTCGATGCTGCTGTCAGTTTGTATGATGTGTATGGGATCGCTGGTGATCGCTTGTCTTCCGGGATATGAAACCATCGGTACCTGGGCTCCTGCTCTATTGCTGCTGGCTAGGTTATTTCAGGGGCTGTCTGTCGGTGGTGAATACGGGACCAGCGCTACCTATATGAGTGAAGTAGCCGTTGAAGGGAAGAAAGGTTTTTATGCTTCCTTCCAGTACGTGACGTTAATCGGCGGGCAGTTACTGGCACTGCTGGTTGTGGTCATATTACAGCAAACGTTAGAAGACTCAGCGCTAAGATCGTGGGGTTGGCGTATTCCATTTGCGTTGGGCGCCGTACTGGCTATTGTTGCGTTATGGCTGCGTCGACAGTTGGATGAAACCTCGAAACAGGACGTTCGCGCGCTGAAAGAAGCTGGTTCTCTGAAAGGTCTGTGGCGTAATCGCAAAGCCTTCATCATGGTGCTTGGCTTTACCGCTGCTGGCTCGCTGTGTTTTTACACGTTCACAACCTACATGCAGAAGTACCTGGTTAACACTGCCGGTATGCATGCCAACGTAGCCAGTGGGATTATGACGGCGGCACTGTGTGTGTTTATGCTGGTGCAACCGTTGTTCGGTGCCTTGTCAGATAAAATTGGCCGACGTACTTCAATGCTGTGTTTTGGCGCGTTGGCCGCGATTTTCACCGTCCCCATTCTGACAGCGTTGCAAAGCGTGACGTCCTCGTATATGGCGTTTGCTCTGGTGATGTGTGCCTTGCTGATTGTGAGTTTCTATACGTCAATCAGCGGTATTCTGAAGGCCGAGATGTTCCCGGCACAGGTGCGCGCTCTGGGGGTTGGATTATCTTATGCGGTGGCCAATGCTCTGTTTGGTGGCTCAGCCGAATATGTTGCGTTATCCCTGAAGTCTGTCGGTATGGAAACAACATTCTTCTGGTACGTTACAGCACTGGCAATAGTCGCATTTTTGGTATCGCTGATGCTGCATGGGAAGGGGAAAGGTCTGCGCCTCTAGTGATGTGCCAGTTGCCAGACCGCATAACCGGTAGACGCACCTGCAACATCCCAGGCGAAGTCTTTCCAGCTCCAGCCGCTCCCAGCGGGACGGCTGTCCCATAGCTCTTTTGACGCGCCCAGGCTGACTGAGAACATCAGGCCGATAGCCGCGCTGCGATCGCGGCTGTTGCCCTGATGTTGAGCATATTCGTTTCCAACTGCGGAGAGCATAGCGGAGGCGATAAAGTGTTGAGCCTTGTCTTGTCCGCTCCAGCGGTCGTTTGCCATGTGGCTGCAGCCAGAAATGGCCATGATACTGAAAAGAATAAACAAGCGCACCGTTGCCTCCATAGGAAAAACCCCGTCACTGGACGGGGTCTTGGTTACAGAATACGGCTAATTAATCTGTCGATACGGATACGGCGTAGTCGACGGATGAGCTTACGCACTTTGACTGGATAGTCGGCAATGCTTTGCAGGTCGCGATAGTGCTTAACGACGGTGGTATGCGTGCGAATAAGCTCCAGCTCTTTATCGCGCTGGGGAGTCAGCTCTTGCTTCGGATCGTGGATAAGGATGGCGTTTTCCAGATCCAGACGCCAGGCGCGAGGGTTAAGGTTGTTGCCGGTGAGCAGCATCCATTTATCATCAACCCACATGCCTTTCAGATGATAGGTGTTGTCATCATCTTTCCATAAGCGCACGACCAGTTGGTCGGTATTCACATAATATTGCAGTCTGCTCAGGAAACGGCGCAGGTTAATTTCATACAGGTAGGGCAGCGCGCCGATGATTTTAAATGGCTCATCTTCTGGAATGAAAAAGTCGTTGGCGGTTTTATCACCGACAATGATCTCGACCTTTTTGCCTTCACGCAGCAACTGAATGATATTGCGCACCAGTATAGCGGGCAGGTTGAAATAAGGGGTACAGATTGTGAGCTTGTGCTCCGCGCAGGGCATAAGGTGGAAAATGGTCTTATTTAACAGACTGGATTTTCCAAGGCCTACCAGAGGCGTTACCGAGAGCTGTTCATTATCCGCATCACCCTGAAAATGGAATGACGCATCGCGCAGTTCCTGACGGTAAAGGCGGATGTCGTTTTTAATTTCCGGGCTTTTAGGGCGATTAATATCATCAAGGCGATTAACGCCGCGACCGTTCATCAGGTTCTGCGTGACCCAATCGAACATGATATCGGCCATTTGAGCATTGCGAATCAATTGATAACGGTCATAGCGATATTTATCATGCTGATGCAGATAAACATCATTCAGGCTGGCCCCGCTATACAGGACGCTGTCATCGATGATAAAGCCTTTAAAATGCAGGACGCCAAGCGCTTCTCGGGTGTTAATCGGAACACCGTAGACAGGAATATCAATACCTGGGTTTTCTTGTGCCATTCGGCAATACCAGTCAGCGTTGGTATTCGATGCCGCAGCACCAATACGTCCGCGCTGGGCTCGGTGCCAGTCGACAAGCACCCGGACATCCAGTTCAGGACGCTGCCGTTTTGCCGCATAGAGCGCGTCGAGTATGCCTTTGCCACCGTCATCCTGTTCCAGGTACAGCGCAATAATGCAGATCCGTCGCGTCGCGCTGGCTATTTTTTCCAGCAGAGTCTCCCTGAAATTAGCGGGAGCATAAAAGAAATCTACATCATCAACTGACTGAGAAATCTTGGGTAGTTGGGCAAGGTGTTGTTGATGTTTATTACGCTTAAATTTTGACAACATCACAGTGCATTTCTTCTCTGTTCATTGAAGGGTCCTCTGTGCTATGCAGACGACATAAGCGGGTAATGATACCACCAGTACCTATTAATGTGGTCAACATTTCCAGTACCTTACTCACGATTCCTCAAATTGGGCCAGATTAAGCGTTAGCCCAACAATTCCCTCTTCGAGTTGGACGTCAACAGCGAACCCGAGTTTCCGGGCCAGGGCGACCATCCCACGATTGTTTGGCATCGTAATACCATTCAAACGTCTAAGTCCGTGATCTCGGGTATATGCAATTAATTTTTCCATCAACCGGCGACCCAGTCCAAGCCCTTTGAGATCTGAACGAACCAGCACGGCGAACTCGGCGTCAATGTTATCAGGATCCGAGATTGCTCGCGTTACGCCGAGGATCTCTTGCTGATTGTTTTTACAGCGTACCGCAACAAAGGCCATTTCCCGATCGTAGTCGATCTGCGTCATATTGGCTAAATCTTCGTGGGTAAATTCGTTGATCTCACTGAAATAGCGATAATAAAGATCTTCTTTTGTTACCTGAGAAATGAACTGCTGCAGATGAGGTTCATCCTCGGGCAAAATAGGGCGGAACAAGCAACGCTCGCCGTTCTTCAACTCCACCCATTCTTCAAGCTGATGGGGGTAGGGGCGTATAGCCAGCCTGCTTTCGTTATCGCCCGTGAAAGGGGCAATGTCCAGCGTGACATCCAGCGCGGTAAATTCACCGGCGGAGGCCAACAGCGGATGAATATCCAGACGCTGAATTTCCGGACAATCGACGATCAGATTGGAGACCTGCACCAGAAGCTGACTTAACCCGGCGATATCCAATGGGCGTAATGCGCTGCGAGCGCGGATCTTTTTATTTTTGATCCCCTGGATCACCAGATAACGCGCCAGATTCATGTTCAATGGCGGCAACGCCACCACGGCTTGCTCTTCTGGTCGCCACTCAACTCCGCCTTCACCAAGCATAATCAACGGGCCAAATACCGGGTCATGTTCAACGACGACGCGCAGCTCCTGAGCGCCAGCGCGATTCGCCATACTTTGTACTAATAAACCGTGAATGCGCGCCTGCGGCCAGGCCATTTTTACCCGATCAAAAATCGCATTGGCTGCCTGCTGCACCTCTGTTGCCGTTCGCAGGTAGAGCATTACCCCCTGAACTTCTGATTTATGTGGAATATCAGGAGAACGCAGCTTTAGCGCCACCGGGTAACCGATTTGCTCCGCGATGTGTACGGCTTCAGCGCTGTCGCTGGCGATCCACGTCGGCAGTGTGTGTAAGCCATAGGCTTGTAAAATCGGCTGCACTTCATGGGTATCCAGCGACGTTGCTCCTTCAGCAATCGCCTGCTGTAACAGATTATGCGCCTCGGCGGTATTGGTGGTCAGGTAGTCGGGCAGCGCAGGGGTTTCCCGCAGTTGCTTCTGGTTACGCCGGTACTCCACCATATGCATAAACGCGGTGATGGTGCCTTCTGGCGTGCGGTAGGTAGGTAATCCGGCTTCGCTAAACAGTCTACGGGCTTCCTGGGAGGAAAACTCTCCGCACCAGTTGGTCAGCAACGAGACGAACTTACCGCGGGGATGACGTTTTACCGCCTCGATTAACGCTTGTGCGCTTTCTGTTCCCGGGGCGGCTGCGCTGGGTGAGTGAATTACCATCAGTGCGTCGAAATCCTGGCTGGCGAGCAAGATATCCAGCGTCTTAACGTAGTGTTCGCTGCTGGCGTCGTCACGCAGGTCCAGCGGGTTGGCGATATCAATATGTTCAGGTAACGCATCGCGTAATTTCTGGCAGGTATCTTCACTCAATGTCGCCAACTTACCATTTTTTGACCACAGCTCATCTAATGCCAGTGCGGCAGGCGCGGCCCCATTGCTGATGATCATCAGCCTGTCGCCGCGCAGTGGACGCATGTGGCTCAGGGTTTCTACCGCAGAGAACAGCTCGTGAGTGTCTTGTACGCGTAATAAACCGGCGCGCTGGATAGCCGCGTCCCACGCAGGGTCCATCCCTGCACTGGTATGCAGTAAACGCTGCGCCGCCGGACTACGACCACTCTTAATCACCAGAATGGGTTTATTGCGCGAGGCGCTACGGGCGGCGGAGACAAAGCGCCGGGCATCACTTAAATGTTCGAGATAAAGTAATATCGCGCTGGTTTTACTGTCGCGCGCCAGGTAATCCAGCAGTTCATCAACGTCGATATCAAGGCTGTCGCCCAGCGCGATAAACCAGGAAAAACCCATGTCGCGCTGCTGCGCCCAGTCCAGAATGGTGTTGGAAATCGCCGCTGACTGGGAAATAAATGCCAACTTACCGCGCTTGATGGGGACGGGGGAAAAACTGGCGTTAAGCCCCTGCCAGGGCGCGAGAAGTCCCAGGCTGTTGGGGCCTAGCAGACGTATGTTGTAGCGTGCGGCGCAGGCCAACAATTCCAGGTGCTGCGATGCGGGAGCTGAAAGAATAATGCAGGTTTTACAGCCTTTCTCGCCAAGCGCTTCGAGTAATGCCAGGTTGCGGCTGGCATTGGTGCACAACACGGCAAGGTCTGGGCTAAAAGGCAGGCTGTTGATATTGGGCCAGGCCAGGACGCCCAACACCGCTTTCCATGCTGGCGTCACTGGTAAAACAGGTCCATTGAAACCGCCGGCAAGCAGGTTACGCATCATCAGGTAACCTGCGCGATTAGGCTTCATTGACGCCCCAATCACCGCAATGGATTTCGGTCGCAGTAGTGCTTCCAGACCACGCTGACTCATATCGGCTTCCTTAATGACACCAGTGACCGAATGATTTTAAACGCTTTCTGGCGAGTCTGCTGTGACGCTTCCCTGATGTTGAGTTTTTCCTGCCAGGTAGCGGGTTTTAAAGCGAGTGAAATGTTCGCTCAACCCCTCCGCGGCTTGCGTATCGCCCGCCAGATCCAACAACGCAATGGCCACTTCGGCAGTACAGTATTGCCCTTCGGCGTGAATGCCACGCAGGTGGTAAGCGGAAAGTCGCGATAAATCAACGGAGATCACCGGCAGGTTATCAAGGTACGGGCTTTTGCGGAACATTTTACGCGCTTCAGGCCAGGTACCATCAAGCATGATAAACAACGGTGGTTTACCGGCTGGTGGCGCGAAAATCACTTCACGCTCTTCGCCCGCATAGGATGCCGGGAATACAACCATCGGCTGGTAATCCGGATTTTTCACCAGTTCGAGCAACGCCTGCGGCGGTTCGGTGCGTGACCACTGAAAAGCCGTGGTATCGGGCAAAATATCGGCAATCAAACGTCCCGTGTTGCTGGGCTTCATCGGCTCGGTATCAAACATCACCAGACAAAAGCGGCTTTTGGCCTCAGACGGCACCAGCGTTGCACACAAGCAGAGCTTCAGCGGCAGCAGGCAGCGCTGACAGCGGCGAATGCGATTACCTCGGGCAAGGAAAGGGCGCGTGGCGCGCGCGAGGCGCTCAGCGCGTAACTGAAGAACAGCGTTATCGGTCATGGGAGAACACGTTGAAAAACGCTATTGTCGCAGAGGTGAAAACGGGGCACAAGATGCGCCCCGTAGAGATTATAATGATTCGTTAAGCCAGCTATCAAACGGGGCTTTAGGTACAGCGCCATTAAGCATGTCGACGATTTCACCTTTTCTGAAGATCATAATGGTCGGGATGCTGCGGATACCGAAACGGGCGCTGAGTTCACGCTCGGCTTCTGTATTCACTTTAACAAAACGCACTTTACCGCTACGCTCTTCCGCGACATCTTCAAAAATCGGGGCGAAGTTACGGCATGGACCACACCAGGGGGCCCAAAAATCAACCACCACCGGGAGATCGTCTTTTAACAGTTTATCCAGTGTTTCACCGGTCGCATTGATCACCTCCCCATCAAACAGGTCGTGACCACAGCGTCCGCATTTAGCCGCTTCCTGGACACGATCGTCGGGGATGCGGTTGATAGCCTGGCAGCTGGTACAAACGGTATTCATAACTAACCTCTGGATGAGTGGAGTGGACTTCACGGCAGTAACGCCAGTATGTTTCTATTATGTTACATATTATCGGGGAGTCTGTTCTAAACAACAATGCGTTTTATTCAATGAGTACAATAGTCCTTAGCTTTTAAATGAAATAATGGCTAACGACGTGCACATCGGGTAATCTTCGCGCTTCGCGCAGAGCAGGTGGAGAAAAACATGAGCGACGAACTGAAGAATAAAAACGGCAAGGTCAAAGTGATGTACGTCCGCAGTGACGATGACTCGGATAAACGCACCCAAAATCCACGTACTGGTAAAGGCGGCGGTCGCCCCGGTACTTCCCGAGCCGAAGGCGGTCGTCGCCCTGCCCGTGATGACAGAAAGGGTCCGAACAGCGAACGTGGTCGTGAACGTGGTCGTGGCCGCGATGTAGAACGCGACCGTGGACGTGAAGATTCACCATGGCGTACCGTGTCCCGCGCACCGAATGATGATGCAGCAGACAAAGCCGATCACGGTGGTATCAGCGGCAAAAGCTTTATCGATCCTGAAGTATTACGTCGTCAGCGCGCGGAAGAAACCCGTGTTTACGGTGAGAATGCCTGTCAGGCTCTGTTCCAGAGTCGTCCGGACGCTATTGTTCGCGCCTGGTTTGTTCAGAGCGTAACCCCGCGCTTTAAAGAAGCATTACGCTGGATGGCGGCGAACCGCAAAGCCTACCACGTGGTTGACGAAGCCGAGCTGGCGAAAGCCTCCGGCACTGAACACCATGGCGGCGTTTGTTTCCTGATCAAAAAACGTAACGGTACCACTGTTAAGCAGTGGGTTGGTCAGGCCGGGGCGCAGGATTGCGTGCTGGCCCTGGAAGACATTGCTAACCCGCACAATCTGGGCGGCATGATGCGTAGCTGCGCGCACTTCGGTGTGAAAGGCGTGGTGGTACAGGATGCGGCGCTGTTGGAATCAGGTGCGGCTATCCGCACCGCTGAAGGCGGAGCTGAGCACGTTCAGCCGATCACCGGTGACAGTATTGTCGATGTGCTGGACGACTTCCGTAATGCGGGTTACACGGTAGTGATGACCTCAAGCGTGAAAGGCAAGCCGCTGTTTACTACCACGTTGCCGGAAAAAATGGTGCTGGTATTAGGGCGTGAGCGTGAGGCTCTGCCAGAAGCAGCATGCTCAGCCGACGACCTGTGCGTGGCGATAGACGGTACGGGCAACGTAGAAACGCTCAACGTTTCTGTCGCGACCGGCGTGCTGCTCGCGGAGTGGTGGCGTCAGAACAAAGCCTGATAATAAAAATGCCAGCGATTCGCTGGCATTTTTTTACTCGCTTTCTGCTGGTAATATCGGCGTCCAGTCAATCGGCTTTTCACCTCGCTGTTCCAGCCACTCATTAGCCAGTACAAAATGATTGCAGCCAAAGAAACCGCGATGCGCAGAGAGCGGTGATGGGTGCGGCGCTTTCAATACATGGTGACGCTGCGCATCAATAATCGCACCTTTCTTTTGTGCGTGTGAACCCCAGAGCAGGAATACCACGCCTTCCCGATGTTGGTTAATCAGGCTGATGACTTTATCGGTAAATGTTTCCCATCCCAGACTGGCGTGCGAATGTGCCTGCCCGGCACGGACGGTAAGCACGGTGTTGAGTAACAGCACACCCTGGCGTGCCCAGCTTTCCAGATATCCGTGCGTTGGGCGTGTGAAGCCAGGAATCGTTGCTTCCAGCTCTTTGTACATGTTCAGCAACGAGGGCGGGGTGGCAATACCGGGGCGGACAGAAAACGCGAGACCGTGTGCCTGGCCCGGACCGTGGTATGGATCCTGCCCCAGGATGACGACTTTCACGTCGCCAAGTTCGGTAAAGCGAAAAGCGTTGAATACATCTTTTTGTGGCGGATAAATTGTCATACCTGACTGACGCTCGCCCGCCACAGTATGCAGCGTGTTAACAAAATAAGGCTGCTGTTTCTCTTCTGCCAGCACATCGTGCCAGGTTAATTCGGTGGCCATCTCGCTCTCCTGCGAATTTTCAATCCCCCTAGCTTAACTGCTTCTTTCGGCGTCGCAAAATTCTGTACGTTTCTCAAGGGTCTACCCCTTAAAGATAGTTGAAAATTTATGTAAAAAGTTTAGCTGCGCATGTGGCGTAAGTTGATGTAAAACAATAAAATCCACCTATCACCACTTTTCATGTGTGGTTTTTATTGATTTAAATCAAAGATTCAAGGATGTGTGAGGGGTATATATACACTCAAGCAACAATGGTTTTACCAATTGGCCGGATGACGGCCAACCGAGATCAAATAATTTTGCCGGGGAGGCATCAAATGATTACAGGTATCCAGATTACTAAAGCTGCAAACGACGACCTGCTGAACTCTTTCTGGCTGCTGGACAGCGAAAAAGGCGAAGCACGCTGCATCGTTGCGAAAGCAGGTTTCAATGCTGATGAAGTCGTTGCTGTCAGCAAACTGGGTGAGATCGAATACCGTGAAGTACCGGTAGACGTACAGCCGGAAGTCCGTGTGGAAGGTGGTCAGCACCTGAACGTGAACGTTCTGCGCCGCGAAACTCTGGAAGATGCGGTTAAGCATCCGGAAAAATATCCGCAGTTGACCATCCGTGTTTCTGGTTATGCCGTGCGTTTCAACTCTCTGACGCCAGAACAGCAGCGCGACGTTATTGCTCGTACCTTTACTGAGAGCCTGTAAGGCTCACGGGGAATAACCCCGTCTGGCAGAGAATCTGAAAGCGGAAGATGCCAACGTATCTTCCGCTTTTTTGTGCACAAAAAATGCCGGGCTAAATGGCCCGGCATTCGGTTTACTCTTTGTCGGACTGCTGGGTAGCAGCTCCGCTCGGCTTACGGCGTTTGCCGACATTTTTGGCGTCGCGGTGACGTTTTTTCACCCGCGGTTTCTCTTTCTCTTTCGCTTTTTGCTCGGCGCGCTTCGCCAGCACTTTCTTGGATGGCTTACCGTTAGATTTCTCACTTGGCGCGCGCGTGGTTGGACGCAGTTCGTCGATGACGCGTGCTTTCAGTGGCTCGTCAATGTAGCGGCTCGCTTTGCCGAGCAGCAGATGGTCGTGGGCTTCAACCAAAGAGATCGCAGTACCTTTACGGCCTGCACGACCGGTACGGCCAATGCGGTGCAGATAGGCATCGCCACTGCGCGGCATGTCGAAGTTAAACACGTGGCTGACGTCAGGAATATCGATCCCACGAGCGGCAACGTCGGTTGCTACCAGCACGTTCACACGACCATCGGTCAGGCGTTTGATCGCTTCATTACGTTTGTTCTGCACCATCTCGCCTTCGAGATAGCAGTTATTAATGCCCGCCTGGCGCAACCAGCCTGCCAGCTCGTGCACACGCTCGCGTTTACGTACAAAAACAATCGAGCGGGTCGCTTCCGGCTGTTTTAACAAATGGATCAGCAGGGCCGTTTTGTGCTCGATGTCATCGGCACGGTAGTAAAACTGATGAATCTTCTTGCGTTCGCGGGTAGACGGATCCGCCGAAACTTCAACCGGATCCTCCAGCAGACGCTCAGCAAAATCTTTAATCGCATCGCCTTCCAGCGTGGCGGAGAACAGCATAGTTTGCTTACGCCAGCGGGTTTCTCCAGCGATATGCTCGATGTCCTGGGCAAAGCCCATGTCCAACATGCGGTCTGCTTCATCGAGGATTAGTGTCTCAACCGCATGGCAGTCAAAGTTTTCTTCTTTAATGTACTGCAGCAGACGACCGGTAGTGGCGACCACGATGTCCTGGTTTTCGCTAAAGACTTCCATGTGGTTCATGTAAGCCACGCCGCCGGTAATCGTGGCGATATCCAGATGCGTATTCTTCGCCAGTTCACGGGCGTGTTCGGCAACCTGCATCGCCAGTTCGCGCGTCGGTGTCAAAATCAAAATGCGCGGCGGGCCAGATTTCTTGCGCGGGAAGTCGAGCAGGTGCTGCAACGCTGGCAGCAAATATGCCGCCGTTTTACCGGTGCCTGTCGGCGCAGAACCGAGTACATCACGGCCATCGAGCGCAGGCGGAATGGCGGCAGCCTGAATGGCGGTCGGGCGAGTGAAACCTTTTTCCTGGAGGGCATCCAGAAGGCTTTCATCGAGTTCAAGTTCGGAAAAAGTCGTTACAGTCATGTTCTACCTCTGAGTGGGGCGCTGATTATAGACGTTACGGCTGCAATCTTCATCTGTTTGTATGGATATACCTTCTCAGGTATTGTTTTTATCCTATGTTATCGTTTTTTTTCCAGGAAGGTTGTTCTTCATGCCCCAGTCTACATCCGTACTTAGACGTAATGGATTTACTTTTAAGCAGTTTTTTGTGGCACACGATCGTTGTGCAATGAAAGTCGGAACGGACGGCATTTTATTGGGGGCCTGGGCCCCTGTTGCTGGCGTAAAGCGGATCCTGGATATTGGTACCGGGAGCGGCCTGTTGGCGCTGATGCTGGCCCAGCGCACAGATGAAAACGTCATCATTGACGCTGTGGAGCTTGATGTTGATGCCGCGCAGCAGGCGCAGGAGAACATCGCGCAATCCCCGTGGATGCATCGCGTGAACGTTCATACGGAAGATGTGCAGCAGTGGGTACCGCGCCAGACCGTGCGCTTTGATTTGATCATCAGCAACCCTCCCTATTATGAACAGGGAGTGGAATGTGCCACGCCGCAGCGCGAGCAGGCTCGCTACACCACCACGCTCGATCATCAAGTATTGCTGACGCTGGCGGCAGACAGCATTACGGAAGAAGGTTTTTTCTGTGTGGTGCTGCCCGAACAGATTGGTAACGCATTTTCCCAGCAGGCACTGGGCATGGGCTGGCATCTACGATTGCGCACGGATGTAGCAGAAACTGAGGCCCGACTACCGAATCGGGTACTGCTGGCATTCTCCCCGCAGGCCGGGGAGTGCTTTAGTGACAGGCTGGTGATCCGTGGGCCAGACCAACGTTACTCTGAAGGTTACACGGCGCTGACCCAGGCGTTTTATCTGTTCATGTGATGACTTAGCGGTGAGAGAATGGACGGGCCCGCCTCTGGAAGCTGTTCTGGATAATCCAGCGTATAGTGCAGGCCCCGACTCTCTTTACGCATCATCGCGCAGCGGACAATCAGCTCAGCAACCTGCACCAGATTGCGCAGTTCCAGCAAGTTGTTCGACACGCGGAAATGAGCGTAATACTCGTCGATTTCCTGTTGCAACATGGTGATACGGCGCAGGGCGCGCTCCAGACGTTTAGTTGTGCGCACGATACCGACGTAATCCCACATAAATAGCCGCAGCTCATGCCAGTTATGCTGAATCACAACCAGTTCATCCGGGTTTTCTACCCGGCTTTCATCCCAATCCGGGAGGGTGCTGACGCTGCGAGCATAAGGCATTCGCCTGTCGATATCTTCAGCCGCGGACCAGCCGTAAACCAGGCACTCCAGTAATGAGTTTGACGCCATCCGGTTGGCTCCATGCAGGCCGGTGTAACTCACTTCGCCGATCGCATACAGCCCGTCGACATCTGTACGGCCAAAGTCATCCACCATCACGCCGCCGCAGGTATAGTGCGCGGCAGGAACGATGGGAACCGGCTCTTTGGTCAAATCGATGCCCAGTCCCAGCAATTTTTCATAAATCATCGGGAAATGCTGACGAACAAATTCTTCCGGTTTATGGCTGATGTCGAGAAACATGCAGTCAGCGCCCAGGCGCTTCATTTCGTGGTCGATGGCGCGGGCAACAATATCGCGGGGAGCCAGTTCGCCACGCTCGTCAAAATCGGGCATAAAGCGCGAACCGTCCGGGCGCTTCAGATGTGCGCCTTCGCCACGCAGCGCCTCGGTTAGCAGAAAGTTGCGCGCCTGCGGATGATACAGCGCCGTCGGGTGAAACTGGTTAAATTCCAGATTGGCGACACGGCATCCCGCGCGCCAGGCCATCGCAATCCCATCACCCGAGGAAATATCTGGATTGGTGGTGTATTGGTACACCTTTGACGCGCCGCCGGTGGCCAACACTACTGACTTGGCATGGCAGGTTTCTACGGCTTCTTTATTACGGTTCCAGATCCAGGCTCCGACAACCCGACGCGTTCCCGGCAGACCGATTTTATCGGAGACAATCAGATCGATGGCATTACTGCGCTCAAGAACCCGTATGTTGGGGTGATTTTGTGCCTGGCTGACGAGGGTGGTTTCGACTTCTTTACCGGTGGCATCCGCAGAGTGCAGAATGCGTCGATGGCTATGACCACCTTCACGGGTCAGGTGATAGCTCTCCTCACCGTTGGGCTGAACCTGCGTATCAAATAAGACGCCCTGATCGATAAGCCACTGAACGCAGGTGCGGGCATTGCTGGCGACAAATTCAACCGCATGGCGATCGCACAGGCCGGCCCCGGCAATCAGAGTATCTTCAACGTGGGAGTCGATGCTGTCGGTTTCATCAAACACCGCGGCAATACCGCCCTGGGCATAAAATGTCGAGCCTTCGCTGACCGGACCTTTGCTCAGGACAATAACCTGATGTTTTTCGGCCAGGCGCAGCGCCAGTGAGAGTCCGGCAGCCCCGCTGCCAATGATCAGCACGTCACAGGATAATTCAGGAGTCGTATTCATGATTTTTGTTTAATTTACTAAACAGTGTTTGGTCACCATAGCACCACATTGCGCGATACTGCACGTTTTATTTTTAAATGTGTTGCAGTGACTAAACATGAAAAAAAAGCATGACGAGGACGAAATGAGCAAAAATATTTTGTGAAGCAGGCCGTTAGCACCAGATTATGTGATGAAATTAAGTGGCCGTTGGGTTACTCTGCAAGCGGTGAAATGGGCATTTCTAAACAGATAGTGCGTCGATCGGATTATGTAGACTTATAATGAGAGATAAGACCTGTCTACAACATGACAAACAAAAAACAATGCGTAACGGAACTTTACGAAACTTGAGCACTCTAAGCATTTGCTTGCTCATAGTGAAGCTGATGGAGTGGCGTTTCGAAGGCGCGTGGAAATTTGGTTTGGGGAGACTTTACCTCGGATGAGCGAGCAGTTAACGGACCAGGTCCTGGTAGAACGGGTCCAGAAGGGAGATCAGAAAGCCTTTAACCTACTGGTAGTGCGCTATCAGCATAAGGTGGCGAGTCTGGTTTCTCGCTATGTACCGTCGGGCGATGTACCCGATGTAGTACAAGAAGCATTTATCAAGGCCTATCGTGCGCTGGACTCGTTCCGGGGAGATAGTGCTTTTTATACCTGGCTGTATCGTATTGCAGTCAATACAGCGAAGAATTACCTGGTCGCTCAGGGGCGTCGTCCACCTTCCAGTGATATTGATGCGATTGAAGCAGAAAATTACGAAAGTGGCGGTGCGCTGAAAGAAATTTCGAACCCTGAGAACTTAATGTTGTCAGAAGAACTGAGACAGATAGTTTTCCGGACTATTGAGTCCCTCCCGGAAGATTTACGCATGGCAATAACCTTGCGGGAGCTGGATGGCCTGAGCTATGAAGAGATAGCCGCTATCATGGATTGTCCGGTAGGTACGGTGCGTTCACGTATCTTCCGAGCGAGGGAAGCTATTGATAATAAAGTTCAACCGCTTATCAGGCGTTGACGATAGCGGGATACTGGAAAAGGTATTAGGCATGCAGAAAGAAAAACTTTCCGCTTTAATGGATGGCGAAACGCTGGATACTGAGTTACTCAAAGAGCTGACTCAGGACCCGGAAATGCAAAAAACCTGGGAGAGTTATCACCTGATTCGCGATTCCATGCGAGGTGATACCGCCGACGTTCTCCATTTCGATATTTCCGCCCGCGTAATGGCTGCCATCCAGGATGAGCCAGTACGTCAGACGGTGCCATTGATTCCTGAGGCCCAGCCAGCACCGCACCAGTGGCAGAAAATGCCATTCTGGAAGAAAATGCGTCCATGGGCCGCGCAGCTTACCCAAATGGGTGTGGCCGCGTGTGTATCACTTGCAGTTATTGTTGGCGTCCAGCACTATAATGGGCAATCTGAAACGTCCCAGCAGCCCGAAACGCCGGTATTTAATACATTACCGATGATGGGTAAAGCCAGTCCGGTAAGCCTGGGTGTACCCTCTGACGCGACGGCCAGCGGCGGTCAGCAACAGCAGGTACAGGAGCAGCGTCGTCGTATTAATGCCATGTTGCAGGACTACGAACTGCAACGTCGACTGCACTCTGAACAGCTTCAGTTTGAGCAGGCCCAAACACAGCAAGCCGCTGTGCAGGTGCCAGGAATTCAAACTTTAGGAACGCAATCGCAGTAATGAAGCAACTTTGGTTTGCCATGTCACTTGTGGCTGGTAGCCTGTTTTTCTCTGTAAACGCCTCGGCCAATCCTGCGTCCGGGGCGTTGTTGCAGCAGATGAATCTGGCCAGCCAGTCGCTAACTTATGAGCTGTCATTTGTCAGCATCAATAAGCAGGGTGTTGAATCCCTACGTTATCGCCATGCCCGCCTGGATAACCGTCCGCTAGCGCAACTGTTGCAAATGGATGGACCGCGCCGGGAAGTGGTGCAGCGTGGCAATGAAATCAGCTATTTTGAGCCTGGTCTCGAACCGTTCACGCTGAACGGCGACTATATCGTTGACTCTCTGCCCTCTCTGATTTACACCGACTTCAAACGTCTTGCTCCCTACTATGACTTTATCTCAGTAGGTCGCACCCGCATTGCCGATCGGCTCTGTGAAGTGATCCGCGTAGTCGCCCGTGACGGTACGCGTTACAGCTATATCGTCTGGATGGACACGGAGACTAAGCTGCCGATGCGCGTCGATCTTCTCGACCGTGATGGTGAGACGCTGGAACAGTTCCGTGTTATCGCGTTTACCGTAAACAACGGCGTTAGCGATAGCATGCAGACGCTGGCGAAAGCCAATCTACCGCCGTTGCTGTCAGTTCCTGCGGGCGAAAAAACCAACTTCAACTGGAGTCCGTCGTGGTTGCCGCAAGGCTTCAGCGAAGTTTCCAGCAGTCGACGTCCGCTGCCGACGATGGATAACATGCCGATCGAATCGCGCCTATATTCTGATGGCCTGTTCAGTTTCTCCGTAAACGTAAACCGTGCGATGCAAAACAGCGCCGATCAGCTGTTGCGAACCGGGCGTAGAACGGTTAGCACCAGCGTGCGTGATAACGCAGAAATTACGATTGTGGGCGAGCTTCCACCGCAAACGGCGAAGCGTATCGCGGACAATATTAAGTTCAGGGCTGCACAATGATTAAAGAGTGGGCGACAGTCGTCTCCTGGCAAAATGGTCTGGCGACGGTCAGCTGTGATGTTAAAGCATCATGTAGCAGCTGTGCTTCGCGGGCCGGATGCGGGAGCCGCGTGCTGAACAAACTTGGGCCGCAGACCACGCATACCATTGTGGTGCCCAGCGACGAACCCTTAGCGCCCGGTCAAAAAGTTGAACTGGGTATTGCCGAGGGTAGCCTGCTGGGTTCAGCGATGTTGGTCTACATGTCTCCGTTGGCGGGGCTCTTTCTCTTCGCGGCGTTATTCCAGGTGCTGTTTGGTTCCGACCTTGCGGCATTAAGCGGTGCCGTGCTGGGGGGCGTGGGCGGATTCCTGATTGCCCGTGGATACTCTCGTAAGCTTGCTGAGCGCGAAGCCTGGCAGCCGGTCATTCTGAACGTTGCTCTCCCACCCGATCTCATTCGCGTCGAAACCCCACAGTGATAGCTTTGCCTGATGGCGCTTGTGTCGCCATCCGGCAAAAGTTTCACCGACTTTGCAAAGTTGTTTCCAGTTCCCGCTATCCTTGCTCTATGAACATTTCCTCGCCTCAGCGTTGTAGTGTAGAATGCGGCGTTTCACTTAAACAGACGTTAAGCTCAGATCAGCGACTTCTCAGAGCCTGCTCAGGCGGGCGTAAGGCACAATAATTACACTATATGAAGAACATACGTAACTTTTCAATCATAGCTCACATCGACCACGGTAAATCGACGCTGTCTGACCGTATTATCCAGATCTGCGGTGGCCTGTCTGACCGTGAAATGGAAGCGCAGGTTCTCGACTCGATGGATCTTGAGCGTGAGCGCGGTATTACTATCAAAGCGCAGAGCGTGACGCTCGATTTCAAAGCATCTGATGGTGAAACCTATCAGCTTAACTTTATCGACACCCCGGGCCACGTTGACTTCTCGTATGAAGTTTCCCGCTCGCTTGCTGCCTGTGAAGGCGCACTGCTGGTGGTTGATGCCGGACAGGGCGTCGAAGCACAGACCCTGGCTAACTGCTATACCGCCATGGAAATGGATCTGGAAGTGGTGCCGGTACTGAACAAAATTGACCTGCCAGCCGCCGATCCTGAGCGTGTGGCGGAAGAGATCGAAGATATCGTCGGTATTGATGCGACGGATGCCGTTCGCTGTTCGGCGAAAACCGGCGTAGGCGTCACTGACGTTCTTGAACGTCTGGTGCGCGACATCCCGCCGCCGGAAGGCGACCCGGAAGGTCCGTTACAGGCGCTGATCATCGACTCCTGGTTCGATAACTACCTGGGCGTCGTATCACTGGTGCGTATTAAAAACGGCACCATGCGTAAAGGCGACAAAATTAAAGTGATGAGCACCGGTCAGGTCTATAACGCTGACCGTCTGGGTATCTTCACGCCAAAACAGGTTGACCGTACCGAGCTGAAATGCGGCGAGGTGGGTTGGTTGGTTTGTGCGATTAAAGACATCCTGGGCGCACCGGTTGGCGATACCCTGACGCAGGCGCGTAACCCGGCGGACAAGCCGCTGCCAGGCTTTAAAAAAGTGAAGCCGCAGGTTTACGCCGGTCTGTTCCCGGTGAGCTCTGACGACTACGAAAACTTCCGTGACGCGCTTGGCAAGCTGAGCCTCAACGACGCCTCCCTGTTCTATGAACCGGAAAGCTCAACCGCGCTGGGCTTCGGCTTCCGCTGTGGCTTCCTCGGTCTGCTGCACATGGAGATCATTCAGGAACGTCTGGAACGTGAATACGATCTGGATCTGATCACTACCGCGCCGACCGTAGTCTACGAAGTCGAAACCACGGCGAAAGAGACGATCTACGTCGATAGCCCGTCCAAGCTGCCGCCGTTGAACAACATTTACGAACTGCGTGAGCCGATTGCTGAGTGTCATATGCTGCTGCCGCAGGCTTACCTCGGTAACGTCATCACGCTGTGTATCGAGAAGCGCGGCGTACAGACCAACATGGTTTACCACGGTAACCAGGTGGCGCTGACCTATGAAATTCCGATGGCGGAAGTGGTACTCGACTTCTTCGACCGTCTGAAGTCAACTTCTCGCGGCTATGCGTCGCTGGACTATAACTTCAAACGTTTCCAGGCGTCTGACATGGTGCGCGTTGATGTTCTCATCAACAACGAACGTGTCGATGCGCTGGCGCTGATTACCCACCGCGACAACTCCCAGAGCCGTGGTCGTGAACTGGTCGAGAAGATGAAAGATCTGATCCCTCGCCAGCAGTTTGATATCGCGATCCAGGCGGCCATTGGTACGCACATCATCGCGCGTTCAACGGTTAAGCAACTGCGTAAAAACGTGCTGGCGAAATGCTACGGTGGCGATATCAGCCGTAAGAAAAAGCTGCTGCAAAAACAGAAAGAGGGTAAAAAGCGCATGAAGCAGATCGGTAACGTCGAACTGCCACAGGAAGCCTTCCTCGCCATTCTGCATGTCGGTAAAGACAGCAAATAATCTTAAGGAGTTGGCATGGCGAACATGTTTGCCCTGATTCTGGTGATTGCCACACTGGTGACGGGCATTTTATGGTGCGTAGATAAATTCATCTTCGCGCCTAAACGCCGGGAGCGTCAGGCAGCAGCGCAAGCTGCTGCAGGTGATTCACTGGATAAAGCAACGCTGAAAAAAGTGGCCCCTAAGCCAGGCTGGCTGGAAACCGGGGCATCCGTTTTCCCGGTTTTAGCTATTGTGCTGGTGGTGCGTTCATTTATTTATGAGCCGTTCCAGATCCCGTCTGGTTCGATGATGCCGACACTGCTTATCGGTGACTTTATCCTGGTGGAGAAATTTGCCTACGGGATTAAAGATCCGATTTACCAGAAAACGCTGATCGAAACCGGCCATCCGAAACGTGGTGATATCGTGGTGTTTAAATACCCGGAAGATCCGCGTCTGGACTACATCAAACGTGCTGTCGGTTTACCGGGAGACAAAGTGACGTACGATCCGGTGGCGAAAGAGGTAACTATTCAGCCAGGATGCAGTTCCGGTCAGGCGTGTGAAAACGCGCTGCCGGTAACGTACTCTGATGTTCAGCCAAGTGATTTTGTGCAGACATTTGCGCGTCGTAACGGCGGTGAAGCGACCAGCGGCTTCTTTGAGGTTCCGCTGAATGAAACGAAAGATAACGGTATTCGCCTCTCCGAGCGTAAAGAAACGCTGGGTGAGGTAACGCACCGCATTCTGACCGTGCCAATCGCGCAGGATCAGGTGGGGATGTATTACCGCCAGCCAGGCCAGCAGTTGGCAACCTGGATCGTCCCGCCGGGACATTACTTCATGATGGGTGATAACCGTGACAACAGCGCGGACAGCCGTTACTGGGGATTTGTGCCGGAAGCGAATCTGGTTGGTAAAGCGACCGCTATCTGGATGAGTTTCGATAAGCAAGAAGGCGAATGGCCGACCGGTGTGCGTTTAAGCCGTATTGGTGGCATTCACTAATCGCTGATAATCGTTCACGTTGTCGTCATTATGGCGACAGCGTGAATTATTTCTCGGATAAATTCCCGCAGACTAACGACATCCCTTGTCGTTGTGTATAGAATATTCCCCCGAAGTTTGAGGTTGGCACCGACAGGTTGCCACGGCACACGAAACAGCGTTGGTTTGTGTATAAATGCATTCAGCCGAAGCGGGATGGCTAAGCGAAATGCGTATATCAGGTCTGTTTCGTGTGCTGAATTGTTGACGCATTCATTTATTGGTATCGCATGAACCCCATCGTAATTAATCGGCTTCAACGGAAGCTGGGCTACACTTTTAATCATCAGGAGCTGTTGCAGCAGGCATTAACTCACCGTAGCGCCAGCAGCAAACATAACGAGCGTTTAGAATTTTTAGGCGACTCTATTCTGAGCTTTGTTATCGCTAATGCGCTGTATCACCGTTTTCCGCGTGTGGATGAAGGTGATATGAGTCGCATGCGCGCGACGCTGGTTCGCGGCAATACGCTGGCTGAATTAGCCCGTGAGTTTGACCTCGGTGAATGTTTACGTTTGGGGCCAGGCGAGCTGAAAAGCGGCGGTTTCCGTCGTGAATCGATCCTGGCAGATACCGTTGAAGCTTTGATCGGCGGCGTCTTCCTTGACAGCGATATTCAAACCGTTGAACAACTGATCCTGAACTGGTATCAGACTCGTCTGGATGAAATTAGCCCAGGCGATAAACAAAAAGATCCGAAAACGCGCCTGCAGGAATATTTGCAGGGTCGCCACCTGCCGCTACCGTCCTATCTGGTGGTGCAGGTTCGTGGTGAAGCACACGATCAAGAATTTACTATCCACTGCCAGGTCAGCGGCCTGAGTGAACCGGTGGTTGGCACAGGTTCGAGCCGTCGTAAGGCTGAGCAGGCTGCCGCCGAACAGGCGTTGAAAAAACTGGAGCTGGAATGAGCGAAGAGAAAACTTACTGCGGATTTATTGCCATCGTCGGTCGCCCGAACGTCGGCAAATCCACCCTGTTGAATAATCTGCTTGGGCAGAAGATTTCCATTACCTCACGTAAGGCTCAGACAACACGTCACCGTATTGTTGGCATCCATACCGAAGGTGCGTATCAGGCAATTTATGTTGATACCCCGGGCCTGCATATGGAAGAAAAACGGGCGATCAACCGCCTGATGAACAAAGCGGCAAGCAGCTCGATTGGTGATGTTGAACTGGTTATTTTCGTTGTGGAAGGCACCCGCTGGACGCCGGACGACGAAATGGTGCTCAACAAGCTGCGCGACGGTAAAGCCCCGGTTATTCTGGCTGTGAACAAAGTGGACAACGTTCAGGAAAAAGCCGATTTACTGCCGCACCTGCAGTTCCTGGCAAGCCAGATGAACTTCCTTGATATCGTCCCGATTTCTGCCGAAACCGGCCTGAATGTTGATACCGTTGCGGGCATCGTGCGTAAGCACCTGCCGGAAGCCATTCATCACTTCCCGGAAGATTACATCACCGACCGTTCTCAGCGCTTTATGGCGTCTGAAATCATCCGTGAAAAGCTGATGCGTTTTCTGGGGGCTGAACTGCCGTACTCCGTTACCGTGGAGATTGAACGTTTTATCTCTAACGAACGCGGTGGTTACGATATTAACGGGCTGATCCTCGTTGAACGTGAAGGGCAGAAGAAGATGGTTATTGGCAACAAAGGGGCCAAAATTAAAACCATCGGCATCGAAGCGCGTAAAGACATGCAGGAGATGTTCGAAGCACCCGTTCACCTCGAGCTGTGGGTGAAAGTGAAATCCGGCTGGGCCGATGACGAGCGCGCGCTGCGTAGCCTCGGTTACGGCGACGACGTCTAATTTTTCATAGGTTATGGCTTTCGAGGTGCAGGAAGGCGGCAAGACCGCAGATCCTCGGGAGCTTACTCAAGTGAGTGACTGGGGTGAGTGGGCGCAGCCAACACACCTGCAGCTTGAAAGACGGCGGGTATGATGGAAGGATGGCAACGCGCTTTTGTCCTGCATAGCCGCCCGTGGAGCGAAACCAGTCTCGTGCTGGACGTCTTCACGGAAGAATCGGGTCGTGTGCGCCTGGTGGCTAAAGGCGCGCGCTCCAAACGTTCTAATCTCAAAGGCGCGCTCCAGCCTTTTACTCCGTTGTTGCTTCGCTTTGGTGGACGTGGTGAGGTCAAAACCTTACGCAGTGCCGAAGCCGTTTCTCTGGCTCTCCCCCTTAGCGGTATCACACTGTACAGCGGCTTGTATATCAACGAGCTTATCTCTCGCGTACTTGAGTATGAGACCCGCTTTTCTGAACTCTTTTTCGACTACCTGAACTGTATTCAGGCGCTGGCTGGCGCGACGGGTTCGCCAGAGCCTGCGCTGCGTCGTTTTGAGCTGGCCTTACTTGGACATCTGGGGTACGGCGTCGATTTTACCCACTGTGCGGGTAGTGGCGAGCCGGTGGATGACACCATGACCTATCGTTACCGGGAAGAAAAAGGGTTTATCGCAAGCGTAGTGATTGATAACGCCACCTTTACCGGACGCCATCTGAAAGCACTCGAATCGCGGGAATTTCCGGATGCTGATACGCTTCGCGCCGCGAAACGCTTTACCCGCATGGCGTTAAAGCCGTATCTTGGTGGTAAGCCGTTAAAAAGCCGGGAACTGTTCCGGCAATTTATGCCAAAACGCGCAGTAAAAACAAAAAATGATTAACGAGGATGGATTGCCATGGCCGAATTACTGTTAGGCGTCAACATTGACCACATTGCCACTTTACGTAATGCACGCGGCACCGCATACCCTGACCCGGTTCAGGCGGCGTTTATCGTTGAGCAGGCGGGCGCAGACGGCATTACCGTGCACCTGCGTGAAGACCGTCGCCATATTACCGATCGCGACGTGCGCATTTTGCGCCAGACGCTGGATACGCGTATGAATCTGGAAATGGCGGTAACCGAAGAGATGCTGGCGATTGCCGTTGAGACTAAGCCGCATTTTTGCTGCCTGGTGCCGGAAAAACGTCAGGAAGTGACGACTGAAGGTGGCCTGGATGTCGCTGGTCAGCGTGACAAGATGCGTGATGCCTGCAAACGCCTGGCGGACGCAGGCATTCTGGTTTCGCTGTTTATCGATGCTGATGACGAACAGATTAAGGCCGCTGCTGAAGTCGGCGCGCCGTACATCGAAATTCACACCGGCTGTTACGCCGATGCGAAAACCGACGCTGAACAGGCCAGCGAACTGGCGCGTATCGCCAAAGCGGCGACCTTTGCCGCCAGCCTTGGTCTGAAGGTGAATGCGGGGCACGGCCTGACGTACCACAACGTTAAAGCCATCGCGCGGATCCCGGAAATGCACGAGTTGAACATTGGCCATGCCATTATCGGCCGCGCGGTGATGAGCGGTCTGAAAGATGCAGTAGTCGAAATGAAGCGCCTGATGCTGGAAGCGCGTGGCTAATGGCGATTCTGGGATTAGGTACGGATATCGTGGAGATTGCCCGCATCGAAGCGGTGATCTCCCGTTCCGGCGACCGTCTGGCAAGACGCGTGCTCAGCGACAACGAATGGGCAATCTGGGAGACGCATCAGCAACCGGTGCGCTTTCTGGCGAAACGTTTTGCGGTCAAAGAGGCGGCAGCAAAAGCCTTTGGTACCGGTATTCGCAACGGTCTGGCGTTTAATCAGTTTGAGGTCTTTAACGACGAACTCGGTAAGCCGCGTCTGCGGTTATGGGGGGAGGCGTTAAAACTGGCGGAAAAACTCGGTGTCGCACATATGCATGTGACGCTGGCCGATGAGCGTCACTACGCCTGCGCCACGGTGATTATCGAGAGCTAACGTTTCATCGGCCTGATAAGCATAGCGTCATCAGGCAACGTTACAGCTTATCGGCGTGGTGCATCAGTACAAACTTATCCCACAGCTGCTCTTCCGTTTCGACATGTGCCGGATCTTTCAAAATAGTATTGGGGATCGGGCACACCTTCTGACAGGTTGGTGTGTCGTAATGGCCTACGCATTCCGTACACTTGTCGCTGTTAATCTCGTAAATGCTGTCACCCATCGAAATCGCCTCATTCGGGCATTCGGGCTCGCACATATCGCAATTGATACACTTTTTAGTGATTAACAGGGCCATCAGGAAACTCTCAAAACATCACAAATCGGGCGGGCATTATACGCGCATTCTTTGCTCAGACCAGTTTTTTTACCAGTGCTTCGCTGTGGCGAATGCGTTCCGGGGCATGCTCCAGATCTTGCTGCACCAGCGCCATAAACAGTAAATCAGTGAGCATCATTTGCGCATGGGTAGAGGAAATCGCTGCGCTGCGCGTGGCCTGTTCTTCAGCAATCGTGTACAGACAATGAGTTGCGCGCTGTTGCAGGGCGTTAGGTGTAAATCCGGTGATGGCGAGAATTTTGGCTCCGGCGCGCAACGTTTCATCCGCAGCCAGGTTGAGTTCGCGGCGTTCTCCGGTATACGAAATGGCCAGCAGCAGATCGTTGGGTGAAAGCGCCTGCACCGCCGCCAGCAGGGCGTGCATATCGCGTTCAACCACCGCGTTAAAACCAATCTTTAGCAGTTTCCAGGCAAAATTCTGCGCTACCAGACCCGATGCGCCAATCCCGGTCAGGATAATGCGCCGGGCTGAGCGCAGCATCGTGACGCTCTCTATCAGTTTCTCTTCGCTGTTGACGTCCAGCGTCGCATGCATCGCCGCCACGTTCTCTTTAATCAGTTTTTCGCCCACCATACGCATGGGGTCGTCACCGCGAATCTGATTATGCACCGGAATGGAATGAGGGTTGGGATTGCTGGCCAACGCTTCGCTAATCGCCAGTTTCAGCGCCGGAAACCCTTTAAAGCCCATCTTTTGCGCGAACTTCACCACGCTGGACTGGCTGACGCCTGCTTCAAAGGCCAGCTGCTGTGAGCTGAGATGACGCGCGGTATCCGGCTGAGCAAGAAGATAATCCGCAAGTTTTTTATCGCTTTGCGCGAGGTCCGGGTAACGCTGACGAATGCGAATTAAACAGTTCATGCTGTCTCCTGGCGAAAACGTGATGGCGATTGCAAAACAAAATTTCACTCGCCTGGATGAATATAATATTCCATTATGACAGATTATTATGAATTAAAAATTCCTAAGGAACAAAAAATGAATCTCGGTGCATTAGTTTCAGAAACCCGCAATCCACAGACCATGGATCTGGATGCGCTCTCAACGTTGGAGTTGGTTCATCGATTTAATCAACAGGATACGCTGGTAGCGGAAGCAGTAAAAGCAACTCTGCCTCAAGTTGCGTGCGCGGTCGATGCGGCAGCTAACGCGTTAAAAGCCGGTGGACGCATTATTTACATGGGCGCAGGTACCAGCGGACGTCTTGGAGTGCTGGACGCGTCTGAGTGCCCACCGACCTTCGGTGTACCGCATGGTCTGGTGGTTGGGCTGATTGCCGGGGGGCCGGGCGCGCTGCTCAAGGCGGTAGAAGGTGCGGAAGATAACCCGCAGTTAGGCGAAGACGATCTGCGCGCACTCAACCTTACCGCACAGGATCTGGTGGTTGGTCTGGCGGCTTCAGGTCGCACGCCGTATGTGATTGGTGGGCTGAAATATGCGCGTTCGGTGGGTTGTACGACGGCGGCTATTTCCTGCAATCCGGATTCTCCTGTCGCGCATGAAGCGGATATTGCAATCTCCCCGGTGGTGGGACCGGAGGCGTTGACCGGGTCAACGCGACTGAAATCCGGCACCGCGCAAAAATTGGTGCTCAATATGATCTCCACCGGTGCGATGGTGAAATTTGGCAAGGTGTACCAGAACCTGATGGTGGATATGCAGGCAACCAACGTCAAACTGGTCGATCGAGCGTGCCGTATGGTGGTTGAAGCCACCGGCATTGCGCGTGAACAGGCGCAAGCGCTGTTAAAGCAGACTGATTTTGACGTTAAGCCAGCGATTTTAATGGCGCTCACCGGCCTGGATGCCGCTACCGCCCGCGAAAAGCTTGCCGCTCACCAGGGTTTTTTACGCGCGGCGTTAGAACACTAAGAGGTGTATATGGATAAGACGGCGGTGCTGGCCAGCGACATTCTGCTGGGCGTAGGTGGAGAGCAAAATATTCTGCGCCTGGAAAACTGTATGACCCGCGTCAGGGTGGAAGTTCAGGATGACGATCAGATTGATATTCCCCGTCTCAGGCAACTGCCCGGTGTTAGCGGTTACGTGAAGCAGGGCGCGCAGCATCAGATAATCGTCGGCCCCGGTAAAGCTGCCAAGGTGGTGGATGCCATGCGCTCCCTGATTGCCGGTGGCGGCGAGCGTGCAGATGTGAATAATATCGAGCGCACCAAATCAGAGGCCAAAGCGAAGTACAAAGCGCCAATGAGCGATGCGCTGCGCAAGCTGGCGAACGTCTTTATCCCTCTTATTCCGGCGTTTATCGCCTCCGGTTTGATCACCGGCATTATAAACATCCTTAAGCGACCGGATATCGTGGGGGATTTTGCGACCCATTATCCGAATATGCTGGGGCTGATAGGCATATTTGGCAGCGCCGTGTTTGCCATCATGAATATTCTGGTTGGGGTGAATACCGCCAAAGTCTTCGGCGGCTCTCTGGCGATGGGCGGGGTGATGGCGGGGATCCTCTCCAGTCCGCAGCTGGCGCAGATTACCCTGTTTGGCGAAGCGTTGCAGCCGGGGCGCGGCGGGGTGATCGCAGTGCTGCTGGTGGTTGCGCTGATGTGTTGGATCGAGCGCAAATTCCGCGAGCTGTTGCCGGAATCGCTGGAGCTTATCCTTAACCCGCTGCTGACCACCATCATTACCGGGGCCATCGCGATTGTGGCGCTGCAACCACTTGGAGGCTGGATTTCTGAATCTATCGCTCACGGCGCATCCTGGGCTATCGACCGCGGCGGGTTCCTGGTTGGTGCCATACTGGCGGGAACTTTCCTGCCATTGGTGCTCACCGGACTTCATCAAGGGTTGGTGCCCATCCACGTTGAGCTGGTACAGGCACACGGTTATAACGCGCTCTTTCCTATCCTGGCGATGGCAGGCGTTGGACAAGTAGGGGCTGCGATAGCGGTGTTGATGAAAACCCGTAATGCGCGGCTAAAGAAAGTGATCAAAGGAGCGCTGCCGGTCGGGCTGCTGGGCATTGGCGAGCCGCTTATTTTTGGCGTCACGCTGCCGTTGGGTAAACCGTTTATCTGTGCCTGCCTTGGCGGAGCGGTAGGCGGGGCGCTGATTAGCTACTGGAAGGTGGCGACGGTTATCACCTTTGGCATCTCCGGTTTGCCGCTGGCACTGACGATTGTTGCCGGAAAAGTGATGTTCTATCTGTTAGGCTATCTGGTAGCAGTTATCGCCGGGTTCCTGTTTACCTGGCTATTGGGGTTCAACGATCCAGAGGAATAAGGTTTGACCAATCACCAGCGCCGCGTTGTTTTTTTTGATTTGGATGGCACGTTACATCAGCAGGATATGTTCGGTAGCTTTATACGTTATCTGCTGCGTCGCCAGCCGCTGAACGCGTTGCTTGTGCTGCCTCTGCTACCGGTGATTGCGCTGGCGCTGCTGATACAAGGGCGCGCCGCCCGCTGGCCAATGAGCCTGCTGTTGTGGGGATGCACTTTTGGTCGTAGCGAGGCGCGTCTGAAAGGGCATCAGGCTGACTTTGTGCGCTGGTTTCGCAGTAACGTGACGGCCTTTCCGCTCGTGCAGCAGCGGCTGACAACCTACCTGTTAAGCTCTGACGCCGAAATCTGGCTTATTACTGGCTCCCCGCAGTCGCTGGTCGAGCAGGTGTACTTCGACACGCCGTGGCTACCGCGTGTCAATCTGATCGCCAGTAAAATGGCGCGGGGATTCGGCGGGTGGGTGCTGCCTCTGCGCTGTCTGGGCCATGAGAAAGTGACGCAACTGGAACGCCACATTGGTGCGCCGCTTCAGCTTTACAGTGGCTACAGCGACAGTAATCAGGACAATCCTCTGCTCTCTTTTTGCCAGCATCGCTGGCGCGTCACGCCGCGCGGAGAGCTGCAACAACTCGAATAGAGTAAACGATAGCGTCTGTGTATAATGCGCCCGCTTTGATTACTGGAGTTACCCCCTTTGTCTGAAGTTGAATTTAGCCACGAATACTGGATGCGTCATGCTTTAACGCTGGCTAAGCGCGCCTGGGATGAGCGTGAAGTCCCGGTGGGCGCGGTATTGGTACATAACAACCGCGTGATTGGCGAAGGCTGGAACCGTCCGATTGGTCACCATGATCCGACTGCCCACGCTGAAATTATGGCGCTGCGTCAGGGCGGCCTGGTGCTGCAAAACTACCGTCTGTTGGATACCACGCTGTATGTCACTCTGGAGCCGTGCGTGATGTGCGCAGGCGCGATGGTGCACAGCCGTATCGGCCATGTCGTTTTTGGCGCGCGCGATGCGAAAACGGGGGCTGCCGGGTCATTAATGGATGTACTGCATCACCCTGGAATGAATCATCGGGTGGAGGTGACCGAAGGGGTGCTACGGGATGAATGCGCCACGTTGCTCAGTGATTTCTTCCGCATGCGTCGTCAGGAAATCAAAGCGCTGAAAAAAAACGCCAATTTGTAAATGCCGGTCTGATTGCCTGATGACGCTGCGCTTATCAGGCCTACGAGGCTACTTGTCCTCTTTTTTCTGCGGTGAAAACAGCAGGGAAGGGGAGTGCGACAGGTAATTTGACGACGTCTGAGACAGAAACGCCGAAAGCGGCAATTCATCTTTACCTATTAGCTCTGCCGGCGTCACCGCCGGGTAATCCTGCGCCAGTTGCTGCGTTTCAAGCGCCCGTTTTTCTTTCTCCTGCAGATACCCCACCAGGCTAATCTGGTACTTACGGATATTTTCTACATAAGCGTAGGCTTCGTGGCCACGCGCATAACCATAGGTCAGCTTGTTGTAATACGGCTTTTGGCTGAGCAGCGGCAGACGCTGTTTTACGTCGGACCAGCTGTTCGGATTGCCTTTGGTTTTCACGGTCAGCGCCCGTGCATCCAGCATGTGCGCATAACCCATGTTGTAGGCTGCGAGCGCAAACCAGATGCGTTCCCCTTCGGGGACGGTATCGGGCACTTTACTCATCATATCCTGCAAATACCGCGCGCCGCCGCTGATGCTTTGTTCGGCATCGGTACGGTCGGTCAGTCCGAGACTTTGAGCGGTATTTTTGGTCAGCATCATCAACCCGCGTACGCCGGTCGGGGAAGTGGCCTGCGCGTCCCAGTGCGACTCCTGATAAGAGATTGCGGCGAGCAGTCGCCAGTCTATCTCCTGCGCATATTTCTCAAACAGCGGCTTAAGGTCCGGCAATACGCTGTCTACGGCGCGTAAAAAGGTGCGGGTATCAACATAGTCAAAATCATCGCCATGTCCGAGATACTTTTCTTCTAGTCGCGCCAGAGAGCCGTCTTCATTCATGGTGTTAAAAAAATCCAACAGGGCGGCAGACAGCGTGTTGTCATCGTCCAGGCGACTAAACCAGGTCACCGGCTGTTCGTCAGATACGTCCAGCGCTACGGCCAGCTCAGGATGTACGCGTTGGTATAAGCTGATGGCGACGGAATCGGCAATGGTGTAATCCAGCTTCCCGGCGATAACATCATCAAGCAGTTCAGTGGTGCCTTTTTTGTCATCCACCTTCCAGCTCAGATCGGGAAATTTATTCTCTTTAAGCAACTGGAGATCGTTAACCACCACGTGCCCCGGGGCGATGGTCAGTTGATTTTCGTTCACGGTGGCAAGAGTGCGCGGGCGGTATTGCCCAACCCGATACACCAACTGTTGTGAAACCGAATAGTAGGTTGGGCCGGGCTGGTAATTTTTCACCCGCTCGCTGTTATATACCAGGCCTGCGGCTAACAGATCGGCATGGCCGTTATCCAGGTCGTCAAAAAGCTGGCTGATGTTCTGGCGCACGGTGACTTTTAACTTCACGCCCAGGTAGTTGGCGAACGCCTGAGTCAGTTCATAATCCAGGCCGAATTTCTTGCCGTTGAGGGTCGCGTAAGTTAATGGCGAGTCGAGGGTACTGACGCGCAGTTCTCCCCGCGACTGAATGGCGGCGATACGATTTTCGGCTTTACCGAACCAGGGAATAGATGGCCAGAGGGCCGCTGCCAACAACAGCGTTAATATGCCGATGAACAGATAATTAATCTTTAATTTTTTCAATTAGTTAATTCTCTGAACCGTACGTTGTCTCTGCCTGCTGTGGTGATGATTAAGAAGTGAAGTCGTCATTAATGAGCGGCATTTTGCTTAAACTTGCGTCAGTTGGCAACTTATTCAGAAACCAGACCGCATTTGATGATAAGAGAAGGTCGTGATTTTATTTCGACGCAAACGGTTTCGTCGGCGCGGTAGATTCTTTATAATGACGCCCGTTTCCCCCACTTGGGCACACCGAAAGCTTAGAAGACGAGAGACTTATGATGGAAATTCTGCGTGGTTCACCTGCACTGTCTGCATTCCGTATTAACAAACTGCTGGCACGTTTTCAGGCTGCCAACCTCCAGGTCCACAATATTTACGCCGAGTACGTCCATTTTGCCGATCTGAATGCACCGTTGAATGAGGATGAGCACGCCCAGCTTGTACGCCTGCTGAAATATGGTCCTGCTCTTCACAGCCATGCCCCTGAAGGCAAACTGCTGCTGGTTACGCCTCGCCCTGGCACCATCTCCCCGTGGTCTTCTAAAGCGACTGATATTGCCCACAACTGCGGCCTGCAACAGATTAGCCGTCTGGAACGTGGCATTGCCTGGTATGTAGAAGCCTCTACGCTGACCGCTGAGCAGTGGCAGATGGTTGCCGACGAACTGCACGACCGCATGATGGAAACGGTTTTCTCTGCGCTGAACGATGCCGAAAAACTGTTTGTCCATCACCAGCCTGCGCCGGTCTCCAGTGTTGATCTGCTTGGTGAGGGACGCCAGGCGCTGATCGACGCTAACCTGCGTCTCGGTCTGGCGCTGGCGGAAGACGAAATCGACTATCTGCAGGATGCGTTTACCAAACTGGGACGCAACCCGAACGACATTGAACTGTACATGTTTGCGCAGGCTAACTCCGAGCACTGCCGCCACAAAATTTTTAACGCTGACTGGGTTATCGACGGTAAACAGCAGCCGAAGTCGCTGTTCAAGATGATCAAAAACACTTTCGAAACCACGCCGGACCACGTGCTGTCTGCCTATAAAGACAACGCCGCGGTCATGGAAGGTTCTGAAGTGGGCCGCTACTTTGCCGACCACAAAACCGGCCGCTACGATTTCCATCAGGAGCCAGCCCACATTCTGATGAAGGTTGAAACCCACAACCACCCGACGGCTATCTCTCCGTGGCCGGGCGCGGCTACCGGCTCCGGCGGCGAAATCCGCGACGAGGGTGCAACCGGTCGCGGTGCAAAACCGAAAGCCGGGCTGGTGGGCTTCTCCGTTTCCAACCTGCGTATTCCTGGCTTTGAACAGCCGTGGGAAGAAGACTTTGGTAAGCCGGACCGTATTGTTACTGCGCTCGATATCATGACCGAAGGTCCGTTGGGCGGCGCGGCGTTTAACAACGAATTCGGTCGCCCGGCGCTGACCGGCTACTTCCGAACCTATGAAGAAAAGGTCAACAGCCACAACGGCGAAGAGCTACGCGGTTACCATAAACCGATCATGCTGGCGGGCGGGATCGGTAACATCCGTGCCGATCACGTGCAAAAAGGTGAGATCGTCGTTGGCGCCAAGCTGATCGTCCTCGGCGGCCCGGCGATGAACATCGGGCTTGGCGGCGGGGCGGCCTCCTCTATGGCTTCCGGCCAGTCTGATGCCGATCTTGATTTCGCTTCGGTACAACGCGACAACCCGGAAATGGAACGTCGTTGCCAGGAAGTTATCGACCGCTGCTGGCAGATGGGCGATGCGAACCCGATCCTGTTTATCCATGACGTTGGCGCAGGCGGTCTGTCTAACGCCATGCCGGAGTTGGTAAGCGATGGCGGTCGCGGCGGTAAGTTCCAGCTGCGCGATATTCTTAGCGACGAGCCGGGTATGAGCCCGCTGGAAATCTGGTGTAACGAATCCCAGGAGCGCTATGTGCTGGCGGTTGCCGCTGACCAGCTACCGCTGTTTGACGAACTGTGTAAGCGCGAGCGCGCGCCGTATGCGGTGATCGGTGAGGCCACCGAAGAACAGCATCTCACACTGAGCGACAGCCACTTCGATAACCAGCCGATCGACATGCCGCTGGATGTGCTGCTGGGTAAAACCCCGAAAATGACCCGCGATGTGCAGACGCTGAAAGCCAAAGGCGACGCCCTGAATCGTGGCGAAATCTTGATTGCAGATGCGGTTAACCGCGTGCTGCATCTGCCGACTGTCGCTGAGAAAACGTTCCTCGTGACGATCGGCGACCGTACCGTTACCGGCATGGTGGCGCGTGACCAGATGGTTGGTCCGTGGCAGATCCCGGTAGCCAACTGCGCGGTCACCACCGCAAGCCTGGATAGCTACTACGGTGAAGCGATGTCTATCGGTGAGCGTGCGCCCGTTGCGCTACTGGATTTCTCGGCCTCTGCGCGTCTGGCGGTAGGTGAAGCGCTGACTAACATTGCGGCAACGCAGATTGGCGATATCAAACGCATTAAACTGTCGGCTAACTGGATGGCGGCTGCGGGTCACCCCGGTGAAGATGCCGGGCTGTACGAAGCGGTAAAAGCCGTTGGGGAAGAATTATGTCCGGCGCTTGGCCTGACTATTCCGGTGGGCAAAGACTCTATGTCGATGAAAACCCGCTGGCAGGAAGGTAATGAGCAGCGTGAAATGACTTCGCCGCTGTCGCTGGTGATCACCGCCTTTGCCCGCGTGGAAGACGTGCGCCACACGATAACCCCACAGCTCTCTACTGAAGACAACGCCCTGCTGCTGATTGACCTCGGTCTTGGTCACAACGCGCTGGGCGCGACGGCGCTGGCACAGGTTTATCGTCAACTGGGCGACAAGCCTGCCGACGTGCGTAACGTTGAGCAACTGAAAGGCTTCTACGACGCCATTCAGGCGCTGGTCGCGCAGCGTAAGCTGCTGGCCTACCATGACCGTTCCGACGGCGGACTGCTGGTTACGCTGGCGGAAATGGCCTTCACCGGTCACTGCGGTATTGACGCTGATATCCACTCGCTGGGTGACGATCGTCTGGCGGCGCTGTTTAATGAAGAGCTGGGCGCAGTGATCCAGGTTCGCGCTGCTGACCGTGAAGCGGTTGAGGTGTTGCTGGCACAACATGGCCTGGCAGATTGCGTGCACTATCTCGGCCAGGCGGTAACGGGTGACCGTTTCACCCTGAGCGCCAACGGTCAGCCGGTGTTCAGCGAAAGCCGCACCACGCTGCGCATGTGGTGGGCGGAAACCACCTGGCAGATGCAGCGTCTGCGCGACAACCCGGAGTGTGCCGATCAGGAACACGACGCGAAAACCAACGATGCCGATCCTGGTCTCAACGTTAAACTGTCGTTTGATATCAACGAAGATGTTGCCGCCCCGTACATCGCTACCGGCGCGCGTCCAAAAGTGGCCGTGCTGCGCGAGCAGGGCGTGAACTCCCACGTCGAAATGGCGGCTGCCTTCCACCGTGCGGGCTTTGACGCCATCGATGTGCATATGAGCGACCTGCTGGGCGGACGTATCGGTCTGGGTAACTTCCAGGCGCTGGTCGCTTGTGGCGGTTTCTCTTACGGCGATGTGCTCGGCGCAGGGGAAGGCTGGGCGAAGTCGATTCTGTTCAACAACCGCGTCCGTGATGAGTTCGAAACCTTCTTCCATCGCCCGCAAACGCTGGCGCTCGGGGTGTGTAACGGTTGCCAGATGATGTCTAACCTGCGTGAACTGATCCCGGGAAGCGAGCTGTGGCCACGCTTTGTGCGTAACCACTCCGATCGTTTTGAAGCCCGCTTCAGCCTGGTCGAAGTGACGCAAAGCCCGTCTTTACTGCTTGCTGATATGGTTGGTTCGATGATGCCGATTGCCGTTTCTCACGGTGAAGGCCGTGTGGAAGTGCGTGACGGCGCGCATCTGGCCGCGCTGGAGAGTAAGGGACTGGTGGCGCTGCGCTACGTTGATAACTTCGGTAAGGTGACCGAGACCTACCCGGCTAACCCGAACGGTTCGCCGAACGGAATTACTGCCGTTACTACTGAAAATGGTCGCGTCACCATTATGATGCCGCACCCGGAACGCGTATTCCGTACCGTGAGCAACTCCTGGCACCCGGAAAACTGGGGCGAGGACAGCCCGTGGATGCGTATCTTCCGCAACGCGCGTAAACAGCTCGGGTAATCAGCTCGATAACCTTTAAGCCCCTCTGTGTAAGGGGCTTTTTTTTGTCTGTCATTTTGTATGCCGCTATCCGACAATGCGTTTAAGTGTCGGGAAATCCCGACATAGGTGGGGTTACGTTGTCGCTAAAAAGAGACATTTAATCATATGATTTACAATGAATTTGTTTTTAACTGCTGCGGGTGTTGCTGATTGGCGACAGTAAGGGTGAAAAATAGCCAAAATTATTTTTCATGTGAATAAGAACATTTTCTATATTTATCATTGTGTTAATAAAGTGTTTTGAATATTGGCACAGATGCTGCATAATATTGCCCAGTGGCTCATTCACCTTCTTATGTCAGCCCCTTCGGGACGTGCTACATAAACTTCGAATGACGCACAACAAGGTGCCTGCCGTCCAACATCTGATATTAGCATCGCTCATATCAACCTTCGGGCGAAACGTCGAGTTAGGCACCGCCTTATTCCACAACAAAGCCGGGTTAATCCCGGCTTTGTTGTATCTGACGTTCCCCTCAGTTAGCATCAACCTATTCCTGTCCATTGAGAGTAACGCCTTGAAGCGCTGGTCTGTTTTCCCCCGATCTTTACGTCAATTGGTTACGTTGGCATTTTTGCTTATCCTGCTGCCGTTGTTAGTTTTGGCCTGGCAGGCGTGGCAAAGTCTGAATGCCCTGAGCGCACAGGCGGCGCTGACGAACCAAACCACGCTGATTGACGCCAGACGCAGTGAAGCGATGACCAATGCCGCGCTGGAGATGGAGCGTAGCTACCGGCAATACTGTGTGCTTGATGACCCAACGCTGGCTAAGGTTTACCAGAGCCAACGTAAACGCTACAGCGACATGCTGGATGCTCATGCGGGCGTGTTGCCGGATACCAAGCTTTATCAGGCATTGCGTCAGGACCTCAACGATCTCGCGCAGTTGCAGTGCACCAACAGTGGTCCTGATAGCGTGGCGGCGGCGCGGCTGGACGCTTTCGCCAGTGCCAATACTGAAATGGTACAAGCGACGCGCACGGTCGTCTTTTCTCGTGGGCAGCAGCTACAGCAGGAAATCGCCGAACGTGGGCAGTTCTTTGGCTGGCAGGCGCTGGTGCTGTTTCTTGTCAGCCTGGCGATGGTGTTGCTGTTTACCCGCATGATAATCGGTCCGGTGAAGGGCATAGAAAAAATGATCAATCGTCTGGGGGAAGGGCGCTCGCTGGGCGATAGCGTATTATTTACGGGACCCCGGGAGCTGCGCTCCGTGGGGCAGCGCATTATCTGGCTGAGCGAACGTCTCTCCTGGCTGGAGTCACAACGACATCAGTTTTTACGCCACCTCTCCCATGAGCTGAAAACGCCCCTGGCGAGTATGCGCGAAGGTACCGAGCTGTTAGCCGATCAGGTCGTTGGGCCGTTAACACCAGAGCAAAAAGAGGTGGTCGGAATTCTCGATGACAGTAGCCGCAACCTGCAAAAACTGATTGAGCAACTGCTCGATTACAACCGCAAGCTGGCGGATGACGAGGTTGAGCTTGAACGTGTGGAAATCGCGCCGCTGGTGGAAAGCGTTGTTTCTGCACATAGCCTGCCCGCTCGCGCCAAAATGATGCATACTGATGTTGCGCTTGCGGTGAACGCCTGCCTGGCAGAACCGATGCTATTGATGAGCGTGCTGGACAATCTTTATTCCAATGCGGTGCACTATGGCGCTGAATCCGGTAACATTTGGATCCGCAGCAGTTTGCATGGCTCAATGGTATACATTGATGTAATGAATACCGGCACACCGATTCCAGAAGCAGAACAGACCATGATCTTCGAGCCTTTTTTCCAGGGTAGCCATCAGCGAAAAGGGGCGGTAAAAGGAAGCGGGTTGGGGCTGAGCATTGCCAGAGATTGCATCCGCCGTATGCGGGGCAAACTGTATCTGGTTGATGAGCATGCGCAAAACGTTTGTTTTCGCATAGAACTGCCGCTATCTGCAGCGAAAAATCACTAAAATAAACCTAAGTCTGGTGAGTATGCCATACGTTGTTGTCCGAATGCTTAAACGACATTTTTTCCGTCGCGTCATCCTCGCAAGCCTGCCGTGTCTGGCGCTGGTAGGCTGCGTCCCGAACGCGGTGAATCATATTATCGGCGACCCTTCGCAGGAGAAAATTCCGCCTCATCAACTGGCGGACTACCTTGCTACCGACTGTAGCGATATCTGGTCGCTGTCTGGTCAGCCCACAGAGATCAATCCGCTGTACTGGCTGCGGGCGATGGATTGCGCCAATCGCCTGATGCCGGTACAGGCGCGTAGTGAAGCCAGCACGATGATGCCTGATACCTGGCAGGGGGCTTTCAGGCGCGGGATCCTGCTTGATAACGCCAACATTACGCCGCCTGAAAGGCGGGAGACGGTTACGCGCCTCGACGCATTAAGCCCGCAAATTCCGCCACAGGTACGGCCGCTGTATCAGGTCTGGCGCAGCAGTCAGACGTTGCAGTTGCAACTGGCCGAAGAGCGTATGCGCTACAGCAAGCTTCAGCAGGCATCAGACAGCGATCTTGATACGTTACGTCAGCAGCAACAACACTTGCAGTCTCAGCTCGATCTCACGACCCGCAAGCTGGAGAATCTAACCGATATTGAACGCCAGCTTTCCACGCGCAAACCTGCCGGTAGTTACAACCCTGATGCGCCGCACGGGAACGATAAACTCACCCCACCTGATAACGAGGAAGGCGCAGCGTCGTCTGCCGATGAGGTCACGCCATGATAAGCCGTAAGCCCGCGCATCTGCTGCTGGTGGATGACGATCCCGGCCTGTTGAAATTACTTGGAATGCGCCTGACCAGCGAAGGCTACAGCGTCGTAACCGCAGAAAGCGGGCAGGAAGGGTTGCGGGTACTGAACCGTGAAAAAGTGGATCTGGTTATTAGCGATCTGCGCATGGATGAAATGGACGGCATGCAGCTGTTTACTGAAATCCAGAAAGTGCAGCCGGGAATGCCGGTTATTATCCTTACCGCTCACGGTTCCATCCCCGACGCCGTTGCGGCGACCCAGCAAGGGGTGTTCAGCTTTCTCACTAAGCCGGTGGATAAAGACGCGTTATACCATGCGATCGACGGGGCGTTGGAACAGTCTGCGCCTGCCGCTGATGACAGCTGGCGTGAGTCCATCGTCACCCGCAGCCCACTGATGCTGCGCCTGCTGGAACAGGCGCGCATGGTGGCGCAATCGGACGTAAGCGTATTGATCAACGGCCAAAGCGGAACTGGGAAAGAAGTTTTTGCCCAGGCCATTCACAACGCCAGCCCGCGCAGCCACAAGCCCTTTATTGCCATTAACTGCGGCGCATTGCCGGAACAACTGCTGGAGTCCGAACTGTTTGGTCATGCGCGCGGCGCCTTTACCGGCGCGGTGAGCAATCGTGAAGGGCTGTTTCAGGCCGCGGAAGGCGGAACGCTGTTTCTCGATGAGATTGGCGATATGCCCGCGCCGTTGCAGGTTAAATTGCTACGTGTATTGCAGGAGCGAAAAGTCAGGCCGCTGGGCAGTAACCGCGATATCGATATTGATGTGCGGATCGTTTCCGCGACCCACCGCGATTTACCCAAAGCGATGGCTCGGGGGGAATTTCGCGAAGATTTGTACTATCGCCTCAACGTGGTGAGCCTGAAGATCCCGGCGCTGGCCGAGCGTACGGAAGATATTCCGCTGCTGGCAAACCATCTGCTGCGCCAGTCTGCTGAACGACACAAACCGTTCGTGCGCGCCTTTTCGACCGATGCCATGAAACGACTAATGACCGCCAGTTGGCCTGGTAACGTGCGTCAGTTGGTTAACGTGATTGAGCAGTGCGTGGCGTTGACCTCTTCGCCGGTGATCAGCGACGCGCTGGTGGAGCAGGCGCTGGAAGGGGAGAACACCGCGCTGCCGACCTTTGTTGAAGCGCGTAACCAGTTTGAACTCAACTACCTGCGTAAGCTGTTGCAAATTACCAAGGGCAATGTGACCCATGCGGCGCGAATGGCGGGGCGCAACCGCACCGAATTCTACAAGTTGCTCTCTCGCCATGAGCTGGATGCAAACGATTTCAAAGAATAAATCTGCGGATTATGTTAGTTTTATTCGATCAAAAGACAGGCGACCTTTTCAAGGAATAGCATGAAAAAGATTGATGCGATTATTAAACCCTTCAAGCTGGACGACGTCCGCGAAGCGCTGGCTGAAGTCGGCATTACCGGTATGACTGTAACAGAAGTGAAAGGGTTTGGCCGTCAGAAAGGCCATACTGAGCTGTACCGTGGTGCGGAATATATGGTGGATTTTCTGCCGAAGGTAAAAATTGAAATTGTGGTCACCGACGACATCGTCGATACCTGCGTCGACACCATTATTCGTACTGCCCAGACCGGTAAAATCGGTGACGGTAAGATTTTTGTCTTCGACGTGGCACGCGTGATTCGTATTCGCACCGGTGAAGAAGACGACGCGGCAATCTAAGCCGCGCCGTGCTTGCCGGATGGCGGTGTAAACACCTTATCAGGCCTACAATATCCCGTAGGCCTGATAAGCGCAGCGCCATCCGGCATGAGTAATTACAAGACTTTATGCGGGCCGAAGCATTCGTAATGAATGTTCTCGTTTTTCACGCCCAGGCCGATCAGCTGCTTCGCGGCAAACTGCATAAAGCCAACCGGACCGCACAGATAAAACTGCATCGCCGGATCGCTGATTGCGCCTTCCAGTTTGTTCAAATCCATCAGACCAACGCTATCAAACGCACCTTTCGCGCGATCGGCTTCGGTTGGCTCACGATACCAGGTGTGTGCGCTAAAGCGTGGCAGCGTTTTGCCCAGTTCATTCACTTCATCGGCAAAGGCATGTACATCGCCATTTTCTGCCGCGTGGAACCAGTTAACCTGCGCCGTATGATTCGCTTTTGCCAGCGTATCCAGCATCGCCAGCATCGGGGTTTGACCCACGCCTGCTGAAACCAGAGACACTGGGGTATCGGTCGCAACGTCCATAAAGAAATCGCCCGCAGGTGCAGCTAAGTGAACGACGTCGCCCACATTCGCATGGTTGTGCAGCCAGGTGGAAACCTGACCACCGTCTTCACGCTTCACAGCAATACGGTAGCCTTTGCCATCGGGTTTACGGGTCAGTGAGTACTGACGAATTTCCTGATGCGGGAAACCTTCCGGCTTCAGCCAGACGCCCAGGTATTGCCCCGGATGATATTCAGCCACTGCGCCACCGTCGACAGGTTCAAATTCAAAGCTGGTGATAAGCGCACTGCGTGGGTTTTTTGCCACGATGCGGAAAGGACGGGTACCTTCCCAGCCGCCATTTTTATTGGCATTTTCGCTGTAGATCTGCGCTTCACGGTTGATGAAAACGTTCGCCAGCACGCCGTATGCTTTGCCCCATGCATCCAGAACTTCCTGGCCTGGGCTGAACATTTCGTCCAGCGTTGCCAGCAAATGGCCACCTACGATGTTGTACTGCTCCGGCTTAATTTGGAAGCTGGTATGCTTCTGCGCGATTTTCTCAACGGCAGGCAACAGCGCCGCCAGGTTCTCGATATTGCTGGCATACGCGGCAATAGCGTTAAACAGCGCTTCCCGCTGATCGCCATTACGCTGGTTACTCATGTTGAAGATTTCTTTCAGCTCTGGGTTATGCGTAAACATGCGATCGTAGAAATGGGCGGTCAGCTTCGGGCCTGTTTCAACCAGCAGGGGAATGGTGGCTTTCACTGTAGCGATGGTTTGTGCGTCAAGCATACGGTCTTCCTTTATCTAAAATTTTAATGATGTATGTCAAATGCATCTTATAAAAAATACCCCTGCATTGTAAATGGTTCTTTGTAACTTTGCGTTGTAAAGGTTACATCGTGAAAAATCTGCATCACAAACCTGAAAAGAAATCCGTTGAAATTCAGCAGACCTTTGTTCTCCAAAGCCTTGCGTGCCGTGAAGGTAATCGTTTGCGTAAAATCCTTTGTCAAGACCTGTTATCGAAGAATGATTCGGTTATACTGTTCGCCGTCGTCCAACGGGACTGCCTTTTTAGGCCGAAATTCTATTGTTAGCTGAGTCAGGAGATGCGGATGTTAAAGCGTGAAATGAACATTGCCGATTATGATGCCGAACTGTGGCAGGCTATGGAGCAGGAAAAAGTACGTCAGGAAGAGCACATCGAACTGATCGCCTCCGAAAACTACACCAGCCCGCGTGTTATGCAGGCGCAGGGTTCTCAGCTGACCAACAAATACGCTGAAGGTTATCCGGGCAAGCGCTACTACGGCGGTTGCGAGTACGTTGATATCGTTGAGCAATTGGCTATCGATCGTGCAAAAGAGCTGTTTGGCGCTGACTACGCTAACGTACAGCCGCACTCCGGCTCCCAGGCTAACTTCGCTGTTTACACCGCTCTGCTGCAACCGGGTGATACCGTTCTGGGTATGAACCTGGCGCAAGGCGGCCACCTGACTCACGGTTCCCCGGTTAACTTCTCTGGCAAGCTTTACAACATTATTCCTTACGGTATTGATGAGTCCGGTAAAATTGACTACGAAGATATGGCTAAGCAGGCCAAAGAGCACAAGCCGAAGATGATCATCGGCGGCTTCTCTGCTTACTCCGGCGTTGTTGATTGGGCAAAAATGCGTGAAATCGCCGACAGCATTGGCGCATACCTGTTCGTTGACATGGCGCACGTTGCGGGCCTGATCGCCGCAGGCGTTTACCCGAACCCGGTTCCACACGCACACGTAGTGACCACCACCACCCACAAAACCCTGGCAGGTCCGCGCGGCGGCCTGATCCTGGCGAAAGGCGGTGACGAAGAGCTGTACAAAAAGCTGAACTCCGCGGTGTTCCCAAGCGCACAGGGCGGCCCGCTGATGCACGTGATCGCGGCGAAAGCCGTGGCGCTGAAAGAAGCGATGGAGCCTGAGTTTAAGGTTTACCAGCAGCAGGTTGCCAAAAACGCCAAAGCGATGGTGGAAGTGTTCCTGAACCGTGGCTACAAAGTGGTTTCTGGCGGTACTGAAAACCACCTGTTCCTGCTGGATCTGGTTGATAAAAACCTGACCGGTAAAGAAGCTGACGCCGCACTGGGCCGCGCTAACATCACTGTTAACAAAAACAGCGTGCCGAACGATCCGAAGAGCCCGTTTGTGACTTCCGGTATCCGTATCGGTTCTCCGGCTGTGACTCGCCGTGGCTTTAAAGAAGCGGAAGTGAAAGAGCTGGCTGGCTGGATGTGTGACGTTCTGGACAACATCAATGACGAAGCCGTTATCGAGCGCGTCAAAGGTAAAGTTCTGGATATCTGCGCACGCTTCCCGGTTTACGCGTAATTCTGCTTAACGCAAAACGAAAGGCCGCTGATGCGGCCTTTTTTAATGCCTGATAGCGCTGCGCTTATCAGGCTGCTATCACAACGACTTCAGCGGCACGCTTTCATCGCATAGCGCTTCCTCGCTTACCACTCGTCCTGAATGAATTAACTTACGCAGTGCGCGCACTTCGCGTCCATTGTTGAGCGCTACTGCGCCAATTAGCTTCCCATCATGCAGTTGGAACCAGATAGCCTTGCCGTCATCCGGATTGCCACGACATAACCATGTTTGCCCTTGCATATCGCCAACAAATTGCAGATTGTCATTAAATTGGTCGGTCCAGAACCAGCCTGGCGTCTTCTCCGGCAACGGCAGATTAAGCATTGCGGCAGCGGCAATCTGTGCCTGGTTATTGGCATTTTCCCAGCTTTCTACTCGTTCTAACGAACCGTCAGGCTGGCGCGTTATCGCCACATCACCGGCGGCGAAAATCGCGGGATCGGAGGTGATGCAGGCGGAGTCAACGATAATACCGTTAGCCGTCTCCAGCCCCACTTCGCGAGCCAGCGCATCATTCGCCACGATACCGATGCCATAAACCAGCGCATCGGCCTGTAGCGTCTCGCCGTTTTGCAGGGTAAGCGAGAGAAACTCTCCCGCTTCAGCGTGCTCAATGGCGCTGTTGAGCAGCACCCGCCCCCCTGCCTGTCGGTGGCGGTTTAGCAGATAGTCGCGCACCGGAGCTGGGGCGTTGCGACCCATTACCGTTGAGGCCAGCTCCACTAACGTCACCCGACAGCCGCGTTGGATCGCGCTGGCCGCTAATTCCAGGCCAATGGTGCCCGCACCGACAATCACAATCGACTTGCCCGGCAGCAAGGCACCGCACAGACGCTCGGCATCTGTGGCGTGACGCAGGGTAAAGCAACGTTCGCCCAGTTTATCCAGTAGCGGCAGCGGTCTGGCGGCGGCCCCGGTCGCCAACAGCAACTGCGACCAGCGGTAGGACTGACCATCGGCGAGCATCAGCGTGCGCGAGGTGCGGTCAATCTGACGCAGCGTGATGCCAAGATGCAGCTGTACGTTGTTCTCCAGCCACCAGTCAGCGTTCAGGATCGGCTGTCGCTGTGGATTTTCGTCCAGCAGCATCGCTTTGGAGAGCGGAGGGCGTTCATAGGGCAGATACGGCTCATCGGAAAACAGATGCAATTCGCCGTTAAATCCTTGCTGACGCAGTGCGACGGCGGCCATTGCCGCAGCCTGACCACCGCCGACGATAGCGATAACTTTATGGCTCATAACGCCTCCTCAGAGATCCAGTCCGGCGGCAACGTGACGAATACCGCGAATGCCCAAACCGGCATCGGCATTGATCATCACGCCACTCAATGTGCGATTGTTGCGCTTTGACGCCAGCATCACATACGGGCCGGTAAAATCCGCTGGCTCAGGAAAAAACTGCAACGGCAAAATGGCGGCGATTTTTTCCGGCGTCAGCGACTGCATAATCGACGTATCGCCCTGGCCCAGCGCCTGTGGGCCGCGCAGATCGGTCGCCATGCCGCACGGACCGACGCCGTTGACGCGCACCTTTGGCGCCAGCTCGTAGGCTAACTGGCGAATCAACCCGGTGGCGGCATGTTTAGAGGCGGTATACAACGGACCGCCGCCGCCGGGATACCACGCCGCGTTGGAAAGGGTAAAGATGATGTTGCCTTCGCTGACGATAAGCGCAGGGGCGCAGGCTTTTGCGCCCAGCAGATAGCCCAGCACGTTGACGTTAAACAGCTCATGAAAGCCGCTCTCCAGCGCGTCTGCTGGCGTATTGACCAGCGAGGCGTTGTGATCCCATATCCCGGCGTTGCCGATCAAACAGTCCAGGGTGCCGTAGCGCGCCAGAATTTGATCCACCGCGCGCTGATAGTCGGCGTAGCAGGTGACGTTGCCTTCTACTGCCAGCACATGTTCGCCAAAACGTTGGCGCAGGCTGGCGACTTTGGTTGGCGAAAGTTCCAGCGTGGCGACCCGCGCGCCTTCCTCAATGAAACGCTCGACCAGCGCCAGGCCAAGACCGGAGCCGCCGCCGGTGATAAAGATCACGTTATCGCGTAAATCGCTCATCTCGCGTCCTCTGGAATATCAACGAACACATCGCTACCTTCCACGTACACCGCGTAGGTGGTCAGCGGATCGGTGGCAGGTAAACACAACGCCTTACCGGTTTTCAGGCAGAAACTGGCGGCATGCAGCGGGCATTCCACCGTCGCGTCGTCTTCCAGATAACCTTCCGACATCGAGGCATTACCGTGGCTACAGCGATCGTTAATGGCATAAAACTCGCCGCCAACGTTGAACAGCGCGATGACGGGCGAAGTGTCGAGCCGGAGCGCTTCACCCTCCGGCAAATCCCCTACGGGGCAGGCATAAATACGACTCATCAGAACAATACACTCAGGTTATGGGAGGTGATCACCGCTTGATCCAGCACGATCTCACGCTCCAGTAAGCGCCACTCATCGCCCGGTAAACGGCGCACTTTGTCCATGCGCATGCCGACGTAAAAGGTTTCATCGCGCTCTTTTTGCGCGCGATACAGCAGATAGTTAAGACGCACGGCGAATACATCCGGCACTTCGGTTTCACTGACCTGGCAGTTGCTGATCAGGTGCCGGGTACGCGACGGCGGCTCCTCTGCCCAGGCCATTCCGGTTTCCAGTCGCGCAATACGGCGTTCAAGCTGATCTTTGTTGTCGTTAAAAATCCAGGTGGTTGGCGGCTGCACGCCTTTGCGACGGTCGCGCGTCTGGGCATTGACTGTTGTGCGCATGGTATAGCGAATGTCGTCATCCAGCTGTGCCAGCCAGTCGCGAAACTGCCAGTCATCCAGCAGGCTGGCTTCATGGTAGAGAAACTGCGTAATGCGGTGATGCAGTTCCAGGGAAACTAAAGCACTCATTTCATCACCTCCTGCTGGTAAGCGGCGGTTTTTTCCTGCACTTCCTGCCAGCTTTCGCTGCTGAGTAAATCAGCCCAGCGCTGATACATGCCGCGGGCGGCGGTTTCTGAGAAGATGTAGTTGGTGATCCCCGGAATGCCGTCTTCACGACGTTTCTCCTGACCTAACCCCATTTCCAGGCACAGTTTGCTATTACGCGCCCGATAGCCCTTCAGAAGTTTTTGAATTTCACACCAGTTTTCCGAGTCGTCCTGTTCAAGGAATCCGGCGGGGCCAAAAGCGCGCGTAGCGCTGTTTTCAAATGCGGCTTTCACTTCATCAGAGGCGGCTTTATCGGTAATACAGAACGCCCACACTTCAACCTGATCAGGACCGCGCGGATGCCAGACGCGCAACGTAGCGGTACCATTGAGCCAGGAAAGCGTTGGAAAAATGTTGTTGTGACCGGCCAGACGCAGAGCACGAACCTTACCCAGACGCTGTTCAGCTTCTGCGTAGGTGTCGCGGTAGTAGCTGGAGACTTCGCCGTCGACCCACACGTTGGCATCCGGCTTTTCGGTAAAGAAGAAGCCGCTGCCGTGCCCGTCCTGGCCGAACTGTAGTGCATCTTTGGCGGTTTCCCACACCGGGCGAGCGGTTTGTCCGTCACCGAGGCGTTTATCGCTACCGTCGTCTTTTGCCCCCAACACCTGCACAGCGGAGGCATGACTGAACAATGCGTGATACTGATCGCTGGCAAACTGTTCGGCGGGAAATTTCCAGTTACAGTCGATGGTCCACTTCTGTACGCCGCCGACGATTTCTGTGCCGCCTTCGCGGCGGTCAAGCACACCGTCGAGATACCACGCGATGTCGCCGAGATAATCGCGTAGCGTGGGCGCGGTGGTGTCCCAGTTGCCGAAAATCAGCCCTTTATAGCTCTCTACGCTAGGAACTTCGTTCAGTCCCCAGTGCGATTTGCATAGCCCTTGCGGGTAAGCGCGAGGCTCCAGCGGGACGTCGATCAGCTCGCCATTGATACCGTACGACCAGCCGTGATACGGGCAGGTAAAGGCGCGAGTGTTCCCGCAGTCGGCGTAGCTGACGCGCATCGCCCGGTGGCGGCATTGGTTGAGAAACGCTTTGATGCTGCCGTCTTTCTGGCGAACCACCACGACCGCATCCTCGCCCATGTAGGTGTTAAAAAAATCACCGGCTTTGGGGATTTGGCTTTCGTGGGCGAGAAATAGCCAGCAGCGCCCGAAGATGCGCTCCAGCTCCAGTTGGTAAATTTCTGGGTCAGTATAAATCCGTGGGGTTACACGACCGTTTTGCGTGTCGATCAGTTGGTAGATGTCTAAATTTGAGGGTGTGGTCATATTTTTTAATCCTGAAAGATAAGATGTATTGACCTTCTATTTTTGTGCCATAAGGATGTTGCTGGTTAGTTATCAATCTGTGAAATAGTAAATTTCTACCAGTTGAGACATTTTTTCGATAACAAGGAGAAGGGCATGGAACTGAGGCACTTACGCTATTTTGTGGCGGTGGCGCAGGCGCTGAATTTCACCCGGGCGGCAGAAAAGCTGCATACCTCTCAGCCGTCGTTAAGCAGCCAGATCCGCGATCTGGAAACCTGCGTGGGCGTTCCGTTACTGGTGCGGGACAAGCGAAAAGTTGCGCTGACGGCGGCGGGGGAGTGCTTTTTACAGGACGCGCTGGCGATCCTTGAGCAGGCGGAAAATGCCAAAGTTCGCGCCCGTAAAACGGGGCAGGAAGATAATCATTTCGCTATTGGTTTTGTCCCTTCCGCTGAGGTGAATTTGCTCCCGAAAGTGCTGCCCTTATTTCGTTTAAAACAACCGGATACGCACATTGAGCTGGTAAGCCTGATAACCACCGAACAGGAAGAAAGGATCCTCAACGGAGAACTGGATGTGGGCTTAATGCGTCACCCGGTGTACAGCCCGGAGCTGGATTATCTGGAGCTGATTCATGAGCCGCTGGTCGTGGTGTTACCGGTGAATCATCCGTTAGCCAATGAGCAAGCGATCTCCGCAGAACAGTTACACGGCGTAAATTTTGTCAGTACCGATCCCGCTTATTCCGGGGCGCTAGCGATGATTGTCAAAAACTGGTTTCAGCAGCAGAAAAGCCAGCCCAATATTGTGCAGGTAGCGACCAATATTCTGGTGACCATGAATCTGGTCGGCATGGGGCTGGGGGTGACTTTGATACCCGGTTATATGAATAATTTTAATACCGGGCAGGTGGTTTTTCGGTCAATCGTCGGTGAAGCGCCAACGCTGGCATTGTTGATGGCATGGAAGAAGGGCGAGCTAAAGCCCGCCCTGCAGCAATTCATCGAACTGGCACAACGCCAGAGGATAGAGTAACCGCTATTTCACGAGAACGGTAATCGTGGCTGTACCGCTAAATTTACCTGGGGCTGGCGTTCCACCGAGGAGATTGATCGGCCATGCCTCCAGGCTGATGACCCCCCGGCTGGAAGGATGGATACCGATTAACCCATTTGTGAACGGGATATTGATGTGGGTGTCGTCGATACGAGCCATTCTCACGCCGATGTCTGGGGTATTATCGGCCTCCCGGCGGCGGGCGACTAATGTGTACTGATCAAGCAGATCATCGCCATCAATCCTCATTTCCATCTTATTGTTGATGCTTGATGTATCGCCACAGTCGTAGACAATATCAAAATTGACTGGTGTATAGCCGTCCGGCATCTCATTACGAGTAGTGAAACGGCTGGTGTTGATATAACCGAGATCGACCTGAATGACGTCGCCCTGGTTGATTTTACAGTCCTGAGGCACGGTAATGCTCCCCTGGATGCGCAGTTCGGCGATATCTCCCAGGCTGCTCATTGACGGAGGGGAGGTCGTCGTGCTCCATCCTGCCCGTACGGAGGCGATTGGGGTATCTGGAATCACCAGTTCACCTAAGAAGGGTTTGGTGACGTACAGCGTAAAACGGGTACGTGCGCCTATCGTCACCGGCGCGGCGCGATTCTCCGCCGGATCGTCGGTACACACGCTGCCTTTGGTGTTGTTTATTTCATACGAGCCATTTTCTCTCAATGGGTCACGGTTTGTCGGTAAGACGGCTGTGGCGCCGGGAATATCGTCAACTTCGGTTTTAATATCCAGATTATCATTCAGATGGTAAAAGCCGCTGAGTTGACCGATTTTGGGTAGCGCGCTGGTGACCGTATAGAACAACGCCACTTTGCTACCCGCGCCACAGTCGCAATCAATTTGATAGGCACCGCCTGAGAGCGGTGTCGGCAGCTCCAGCGAGGTTCCGGCGACGTTCTGGGCTTGTGTCCAGTCGCTGGAGACATCGGCGTTAAAGCGACCTGCTGCGGCGCAGGACCCGTTCTCCGCGTAGACCGGGGCGATAGATAGCGCCAGCAGCGCGGCGGCAATCCCATTTTTCATCCACGAATTCTTTATTGACATAGTGCGTTCCCATTATGTATTGCGGCGCTGCGAGCGGCATCTTCCTGCAGGCTGAAGGTAAACTGGCACTGTTGATCAGGCTGATTGCCCCAGCGCACGGACCACCTCTGCGGCTGATTGTTCACGCCGGTGATATACAGCACGCCGCCTTCATCGACGATGCTTTGCTGCGTCTGGCTGCTGGCTACTGCGCCGAAGGGCAGCGCATTCCCTCGCGCATCGGTGAGTTTCAACAGCACGCGGTAGCCGGTCTGGGCAATAAAGTGCGCCGTTACGGCGGCACCGCGATTAGGCACCACGGTACGCACGGTTTCGGTCACATCGACATTATCCGGCATCATAGTGGTATCGAGAGAGATGGCGTTTTCCTGATACGCGGTCAGATAGGGGATAATGGCATAGCCAAAATAGTCGGTGGCGATGCCCGGATAGTTTTTCACCCGGATACCTGCCGCGCCGTTGGCGTCAATCAGCGCAAAGGCATTACCCAGCGGCTGCGACAGCGTCACGCCGTGGGGATGGGCGACAATACCGCCGGAGAGGCCGTAGCTCATCTTCTGGCTATCGCTGCTGTAGTCGTAGCCCGCATTCATGGTGCCATAGGCAGAGCGATAGCTGCCGTACAGGCTGCTGCTATCACCGCCGCCGCCTTCGCTTTGCCGCTGTTTGAGGCTATAGCTCAGTCGACGGTCTTCCAGCAGCGAGCCGTTGATACCCACTTCGTGCTGTGTGGCGCGATCGCGTTGATCGGTGGTGCGCCAGGTTGCCCGCGCATGCGACAGCCAGCGATCCAGCGGTACGCTCAGGCTGAGCGACAGCGTGCGATCGTTGTCGCTGTCCTGCGAATCGGTGAACTGGCCGCTGAGGTTATAGCTCACGCCCCATAGATTGCCGTTCAGGCCGATGGACAGGTTTTTATCCTGCCCCCCGCGATCCCAGTACTTCTGCTGCGAGCCGGAGGCGTAGAAGCTGATACCAGAAAACAGCGACTGGCTGACGGTGAACTGAGCTTCATTGCGCAGGCGGTCGTCGGCGCTGATGTCCTTCTGGTTGGCGTCGGAGAAGTTGAAATAACCGCTGCTGGTGTAGCGATAGTAGCTTACTGACACGCTGGTGCCGCTTTCCGGTAGATCTTTGATGTACTGGGTACGCCAGCTGTAGCCGTGATAGTTTTCATCGTTATCAAGCTGGGTATCCGCACGGCTGACATCCATCGATACCGCTCCAAGTTCGCCGAGTGTAGAGCCGAGACCCAGCGCCAGCGCCCGATAGTCCTGCGAGGCATTCAGGCCACCGTACAGGGTCAACACGTTGTTCAGGCCATAGCTGGCGGTGCTTTCAAGGAACTCCGGTTCGTTGCTGTCCTGCGAGCTGGCGGCGCGAAAGCGCCCGGCGGTGGCGCTGTATTTGAGATATCCCGGCCTCTGCATCTGCGGTAGCGCGGAGAATGGCTGGACGAAGTGCCGCACGCTACCGTCGGCCTCTTCGATAGTGACGTCTAAATCGCCGCTGAAGGAAGAGGGGTAGAGGTCGTTGATTTCAAAAGCGCCGGCCGGGACATTGCTTTGATACAGGGTGTAGCCGTTTTGCCGTACCGTGACGATAGCGCTGGAGTTGGCGATACCGCGAATGGTCGGCGCAAAGCCGCGCTGGCTGTTGGGCAGCATGGTTTCATCGGAGTACAGCCGCACGCCGGTAAACTGATAGCTGGTGAATACTGTGCCTTCCGTTGCGCTCTCGCCCATTACCAGCTGCGATTTCAGACTTTTGATATCCCGCTGCAACCAGCTATTAATGCTCTCCCAGCGTGTGTCGTTATCGTTGTGCGTCCAGGTGGAATAATTGCGCAGCCGCCAGGGGCCGATATTGGCGCCGTTTTGCATATTCAGATACTGGTGCTGGGTGTTATCGCTTTCGTATTGGTTCTGCGAGCCGCTAAAGGCGTAGTTGGTAAACAGCACCGGCATACCGTCGTCCCAGCGGGAGGGGTCAATATAGCCGCGGGCGTCGCGGTACAATGCAATCTGCGGCACGCTGAGATTCAGCCGGCTGTGGTTGAAGTCGAACTGAGAGACGCTGCCGGGGATGGCCTGCGCCAGATCGGCAATTATCGTACGGTTGTCCTGCTCAGCAAGCTGCGGATAGTTGTCGATCTTAAAGCCTAACTCACGTAGCTGCCCAAGGGTGAACTGAGGAATCAGTTGGTGGTCTTTACCGGCGATGAACGGCAGCGTACGTTGTACCGTTTTCTTTTTATTAATATAAATATCAACAATATATTCACCAGGGAGCTGGGCGTTATTCTGAGAAAATACGTTGAGATCCACTGCCCGCTGGCCACTTTTCTCCGTTTCCAGCAGCGCCGGGTCAAAATAGAGATCGCTGGCCCAGGCCTGGCATGCGCTCAGGCATCCGCTGACAATCGCGCAATGTATCCAGAAAGAGAGCCGTTTCGTGGTTAATAAATGCGGTGTTAATTGCACCATTTCGCTTGTCATTCCTTGAGAGCTATTATCGTATGGTCAACATGGGGTACGGCTATTGCAGCGTTCGGGTTTCCGTTTTGGTGGCCCCGCCGTAGTCGTTAATGGCTGCCCACTGCACCGTTTTCCCTGCAGAAGCGGGAACCTCGATCTGTTTATGCTCGCCGGGAGCGATATAGTCGATTTTACTGGTGAGATCGGTTTTCCCGAGCGCAATACCGGCAAAGACGACGTGATAAGCCGATGGGTTATAGATGTCTAACTTATTATTGCTATATTTATATTGGAGAGATTTATAGGCATCGTAAGGTTTACCCGTTAAATTGGCTGGCCGATAGAACAGTTTGATACGCGTTTTAAATACCAGGGTCAGCATATTATTATCGCTGTCGGCAGACTGGCTTTTTGCCGGGATCGCGCGGACGTTAATAAAGAAAAGTGATTCTTTGTTATTAATGATGTTTTCAGATGATTTAATTATTCGTAGTGATGAATCGCTGCCCGAATCCAGACGAAATAGCGGTGGCGTAATAATAAAAGGACCACGCGCCGTTCCTTGCGCATTATCGACCCACGACTGTAATAAATAGGGCAGGTTTTCGCTGCGGTTAGCCACCGGCAGGGCGGCCTCTTTTTTCCCGGCATCGTAGATGACGCGAGTTCTCTCTAGCACAATTCCACCCGCGAGGCACTGGCTGACCCAGCCGCCAAGCAGCATCGATAATACGAGAATAGTGTGTTTTTTCATCACAGTCATCCTTAACCAGACGTCAGAAAACGTCTCTTTCCGTCCTTGCTGGAAGAAAAGAGACGACGTACGGGAATTAGCGGTAGTCTATGGTGACATCCACGTTGGCGTTGGCTTCCCCAGGGGTGATCAGTGATGAATCAACGGTGGAGACGTAATAGGCTTGCAGCCCTACGGTAGTGGTGCCATTGGCGTCCGGGGTAAAACTAACTTTCGGCGTGGTGAGCTTATTCAGTGACATTTGCTTGCCGTCGCTGGCTCTGTCGATACGGATACCCACGCCTGTTGCGGCGGTATCCAGGCCGCTAACGGCGACCAGAGCGTCGTGATCGGGCGCAGTCACGGTGCTGCCTGTGCGCGTTTCCAGCCACAGCTGGAACGAGTTGTCCGTTGTACCATCAACGTGTTTCCACGTGGTGGTTGGGCAATTTTTTAACGGAATATCAACCGGAATCGCCGGGGAGCGGTCGCCAATTTCTTTAAACTGCGCGGCGGCGTAGTGACCCAGTTCCACCTTGATGACGTCGCCATTAGAAAACTCACAGGTGCTGGTTAGAATTTCACCCGTAAATTCAATGGTGCCATCTGTCGCCCATGCGCTTCCCGCAGAAAGTGCTATCAGGCTAACTGCTATAGATTTTGTAATTTTGTTCATTAAATTCCCTCTTATCCGATAAACCTATTGACAATTAAATTTATGAAAACATACAGGTTAAAATTAATTGCGGGGCGATGGTATTCGATATTCGTGCATAAGCAAGTTAAGGCGTGATGTTTTCAGATTATATTTATTAAAAATAAGAAAATTAACTGTCATTGTATTAAATAATATTAAATTAGTGAGGGGTGAAATATTATAATAACGAATGTTTTTGCTAAGTATTATACTCGTGATGATATTAAGCCCTTGATATTTAGTTGCGTGTTTTTTAGCTAATTTTTCCCTTCCTTGCATTCCTGTTTACTCATCCCATTACATCTTCTGCTGTAAAATTGTACAGGTGTAAATGATTGTGGATTCGGATAGCCAACAGTGTTGGTTAAAAGTGATGTTTGTCACAATTATCTGGTAAATGTGAACAGTAGTACTCTTCAGAATGCGGCTTGTGTCATTAGACTAGGGCTTCTAAAACGGGAGGACCCATGGCTTTGCATTCCACGCGCTGGCTGGCGCTCGGTTATTTCACCTACTTCTTTAGCTACGGTATTTTTCTGCCTTTCTGGAGCGTCTGGCTCGAAGGGCTGGGGCTGACGCCGGAAACCATCGGTTTACTGCTGGGCGCGGGGCTGATTGCCCGTTTTCTCGGCAGTTTGCTGATTGCGCCGCGCGTAAGCGATCCCTCTCGTCTGATCTCCGCTTTACGTATTCTGGCGCTGTTGACGCTGGTGTTTGCGCTGGCCTTCTGGGCGGGCACCAACGTGGCGTGGCTGATGGTGGTGATGGTCGGCTTTAACCTGTTTTTCTCGCCGCTGGTGCCATTGACCGACGCGCTGGCCAACACCTGGCAAAAACAGATAACCATGGACTACGGTCGGGTAAGACTGTGGGGATCCGTTGCCTTTGTGATTGGCTCCGCGCTGACTGGCAAGCTGGTGAGCCTGTTTGACTATCGGGTGATCCTGGTCCTGCTGTCGCTTGGCGTCGCGTCGATGCTATTGGGGATGATGATCCGCCCGAGCGTGCAGCCAGCAGGGGAAAACCGTCAGCAGGAGAGCGCGGGATGGCCCGCCTGGCGTGCGTTGATAACCCAAAGCTGGCGTTTTCTGGCCTGTGTGAGTCTGTTGCAAGGTGCGCATGCCGCTTATTACGGGTTCAGCGCCATCTACTGGCAGTCTGCCGGATATTCCGCTTCGGCGGTGGGCTATTTGTGGTCATTAGGCGTGGTGGCGGAAGTGATTATTTTTGCGCTCAGTCACAAGCTGTTCCGCCGCTTTAGCGCGCGCGATTTGCTGCTGCTTTCCGCTGTTTGCGGCGTGGCACGTTGGGGGTTGATGGGCTGGAGCACTGAGCTACCGTGGCTGATTGTGGTGCAAATCCTCCATTGCGGAACCTTTACCGTCTGCCACCTGGCGGCAATGCGCTATATCGCGACGCGCCTGGGCAGCGAAGTGATACGTTTGCAGGCGGTGTATTCTGCGGTGGCGATGGGCGGCAGCATCGCCATCATGACCGTATTCGCAGGCTACCTGTACCAGAATCTGGGCAACGGTGTATTCTGGGTGATGGCGCTGGTGGCGCTACCGGCAATCTTTCTGCGCCCGAAGGTGGTGGCGCAGCCTGCAACGTTATGATTCGAGGATTTTGCGGATCTGCTGCTGCTGATGCGGCGTAAGTGCCAGATCCGCATGAATCAACGGCGGTGAAAACAGCGGCAGCGGCGTGGTATACGGCGTAATAATCAACGTGACTCCGCGCGGCGTACCCTGTTTTTGAAAGTCCTGCATCGGCATATGTTTTACGTTGAGCGGCAGCAGCGTCAGTTCGCGCAGCTGTTGCTCAATATGCGCTTCAAGTTGTTCATTGTTGCCGGTCAGCAGGATAATCTGCTTCTCGTGCAAATCCTTCTCCTGCATCAGCCAGGCACCGAAAATAACGGCGACCAGCCCGATCTCTTCTTCTGAAAACTGTACATCGTACTCCGCTTCGAAGCCATGTATCGCCTCGCGGGTAGTACGAACCAGACGGGGATAAAGTCGGCTGAACTCCTCCGGCAGCGTGTTATCAATGCCAATGGCAAACACGCTGCGGTTAAGCGCCTGGGCAAGGTGAATATACAGCTGATCGTTCAGTCCTTGCTCATCGCTGAAGCGCACATTGCCATACTCGCGAAAACGCAGCACCAGCCGTGCAATAGCAAGACGCAGGCGACGATCCTGCTGGTGGTTATCGCGCACTGGGTCGGGGATACGGAGCATTGAGAACAGCAACGCCATAAACAGCGATTCGCCCGGCGGCGCACTCTGCATGACGTGGCGCTGCCAGTGGCGGCCAATTTCCTCCGCGAGCGGATACTCTGCGCAGGATTGCGCCCAGCGTTGCTGGTGCGGATTAAATTCCGGGGTGACTCCCGCGTGATGCTGTAGCAGACAATACTGTAAATACAGGCGCAGGAACTGGATGTCATGGTACTCAAACGGCTTCTGCAAGCGCCGGGAGCACAGATTAATGAGCGCATGCAGATTGGTGTCATCATACAGCGTACGCGCGATACCTTGTTGTTTCAGCGCCATTTTTAATGTGGGTGTGAAATGCTGGGCGATAAAAGTCGGGCAGATCCGCAGACCGCGGCGCAGCCACTGCAACAGACACAGGCGCTGATTTAGCGGGGTCCCTTCGATCGTATAGCCGCCATTCAGCGCGGTGGTAATCGCGAGTCGGTGATAGCGCTGGATTTCGAGTCCTGCGCCAATAATATCTTCCTCAACAATGGCATCATCAACGCCATTGAGGCGACTGAAGGTTTGAGCTGTAGCGATTTGCCCTGGCAGGAAAAGCGTCAGCAGCACCTGGCAACGGCGCTGGGGAGCGGAAAGTACAGATGGTGGGGCAAGCGTTGACATCATCTGTAGGATCTCCCGTAAGTATGTTTGATAAGAATAGCTAAAGTTTGCTCATAGATTTGGAGAATGGAATGCTTTCCACCAGGAATGCTGGAGAGCGTCACAGAATTTTTAACGTGCGGAACAGATAGCAGGAGTGGAACGCAGCGCGTTAACTGGCTTTTTCACTGTTTTATCTTCTATTGAGACATAAAAAAAACCCGCCTGAGGGTGACGGGTTGAGAAGACGAGTGGAAATGCGCGGTCTGGTGTTACTGCTTGCGGCTCAGCGTTAATCCCACATCACCGCCAGGATGTACAGACAATAGCGTCTCTTTTGAGTAACCGCTTTCGCTCATCAGACAGGCGCAGGCGGCGTCAAAGATAGCCAGGACCAGTAAAATTGAGGTGGTGGCCAACATGTTCAACGGGTCGGCCTCACGCTGGACGCCGGTGGAAATCACCAGCCTCGACGCTTTAGCAATGGCTGAGTCGGCGTTTTCAGTCACGCTCAGGATGGGCACATTTCTCGCAGCCAGTCCGGGCAGCAGTCGGGTGAGTTCATCCGAATTTCCCCCGCGTGATAGCATAATGACCAGGTCGTCGGCGCGTAAAAAACCGAGATCGCCATGCGCCGCATCCGTCGCGTTGAGGTAAATCGCCGGACGTTCCACGCAGGCGAGCATGTGCGCGACTTTACGCGCCGCAATACCGGATGTACCGACGCCAGTGACGACGATTTTCCCATGGCAACCGCGCAGCTCCGCCATTAGCGACTGCCAGACCGGTTCAGTCAGATGCTGTCCCAGACCTGCGAGGGCATCGCTATAGAGCTGAAATACGCCGATGGCCTGAGACCAGGAGTTACTCATGCGTCCTCCTGCATCAGTTGGCGGTATTTCATATGATTCTGATACATCTCGTGGAATACCCGATATTTGCGATCGTAGTACTGCTTAATGCGATTGGTCTGCGGGGTGACCGTTTTACCAATCCGGCTCATCGCCGACATCGCTTCCGGGAACGTGTCGAACACGCCTGCGGCGATAGTCCCCATCATGGCGCCGCCCAGCAGCATGGCTTCGCTCTCTTCAGGCAGCAGCATGGCGCAACCGGTGGCGTTGGCATGCTCCTGAACGAAGATCGGATTTTTCGTCCCGCCGCCGCTGGCCATGATCGTATCGATGGTGTAGCCGCTTTGGTTCATCGTTTCAATGATATGGCGCGTTCCCAGCGCAATGGCCTGGATGGTTGCGAGGTACTGGAGCGCCATATCTTCCGGCGTGCGGGACAGCTTCAGTCCGGTGATTGCTCCCGTGAGCGTGGGGTTAGCGCGCGGCGAGCGGTTGCCGTGGAAATAGGGCAGGATGTGCATGTCACGGGTCAAAAAGGCGATATCTTCCGGCTCACCAGCCATTTTACGCAGCAGCGCATTCAGCACTTCATAAATGGTTTGCCCCTGAGACTTAGCCTGCGTTAGCAGGGTTTCGTAACACGGATGCGACTGAATAACGTGGTCGATTAACGCCCCGGTTGCTGACTGCCCGCCTTCATTGAGCCAATATTCCGGCAGTACGGCTGAGTAGTAAGGGCCCCAGACGCCGCCGATAAAGCGCGGCTCTTTGGAGATCGCCATGTGTCCGGTGGAGGTGCCACCAATTAGCGCGACACGACGGTCAAAATCCGCCACCTCGCCGGAAACTCCGCTTGCGCCGAGCGTTCCGAGCGTGCCGGCGTGGGCATCGATTATCGAGACGCTGACCGCGGTCCCCGGAATCAATCCCATTTCGCTGGCGGCGCGCGCGGACAGCCCGTGACCGAGCGGTTCGCCCATGGTTTTCACGTAGCGACCAATTTTGGCAGCATCATGTTCCAGCAGGTCTTCCAGACCAATCTGGCGGAAGTAGCTGGCATCCCATTTGTCTTCATGGCCCATATAGGTCCATTTACACACTGTCGAACACAATGAGCGTGTGTCATCGCCTGTTGCGCGCCAGGTCAGGAAATCGGGCAGATCAAAGTAGTAACCCGCATTGGCCCAGGTATTGGGCATATGCTGCTTCAGCCACAGCAGCTTGGGCGTTTGCATTTCCGGGGAGATAATGCCGCCAACGTAGTCCAGCACCCGATGATGCAGGGCGTTAATGCGTTCAGCCTGGGTAATGGCGCGGTGATCCATCCACACAATGATGTTCTGTTCGCTGCGCCCGGACGGGCTGATGGTCAGCGGTTTACCTTCTTTATCCAGCACCACCAGTGAGCAGGTAGCGTCAAAGCCCAGACCTTTCACCTGGATTGGGTTGATATCTGACTGGTTAATCGCATCGCGAACCGCGTTACACACCGCCTGCCAGATGTTATCGGAAGACTGCTCAACAAAATCGGCCTGCGGGCGGTAAATCTCGATAGCCCGACTGGCTTGGCCGACCATTCTGCCGTTGAGATCAAACACGCCGGCACGGGCGCTTCCGGTTCCGACATCCACACCAATAAAGTAACTTGCCATAATTTTTTCTCCTGAAATCAGGCTTTACGATTCTGTAATGCGATAAAGAGGATCAGCACCGCGCCCCACAGCGCCATCGTCAGATAGCTGCTGACCCCCAGCAAGTTAAGGCCGCTTTCCAGCATTTGCAGCACAATCAGCGCCAGTACCAGGCCGATAATGCGCCCGAAACCGCCATCCGGGTTGATGCCGCCGAGGACGGAGGCAAGGATGGTGACCAGCAGGTATGACTCACCGTATCCGGCTTTTGCCGAGTTGAATTTCGCCATCATCAGAATGGCGGCGACCCAGCCGAGCAGGGCAGAAATCACGTACACGGAAATTTGTACCCGGACGGTATTTACGCCGCTGTAGCGGGTAGCCTGTTCATTGGAACCCACGAGATACAGACTGCGCCCAAGCGTGGTGTGCTCCAGCAGTACCCACAGCAGGATTGCCACCAGGAAAAAGAGCAGCAGCGCTACCGGAATACCGGCAATCGTGGCGTTACCAAGATATTGAATGGCGGTCGGGAAACCGGAAATCACTGTCCCATTGGAAAGCAGAATATTCAGCCCGGAGATAAGCGTCATCGTGCCGAGCGTGGCGAGAATCGGCGAAACCCCGACCCAGGCAATCAGCGCGCCGTTGAGCGTACCGATTGCGACCGCCACGGCAGCGCCTGCCATCAGCGCCAGCACCAGAAACAGCGGGTTATCCGGATGGGTGACGATAATCGCCGCCATTACCAGCGAGCAGGCATTCGCTCCTGCAATTATCGACAGGTTTATGCCGCCGGTCAGCATGGTCATACCCATCCCGAGGGCCAGCATGCCAAGGATCGGAAGCTGCGAGCCAATCGACTGGAAGTTAGCGACGCTGAAAAAACGGCTGCCGAGCAGGGCCGAGAAGACCAGGGCGACGACCACAATAATGACGCATTGCAGACGAATGATGGCATCACCGGGTAAAAATCTGGCGATTGTTTTCATCTCAAAGCTCCCTTGCCAGTTTGCGTTTTTCGTTCCAGGCCGTGGCGCTAATGCTGACCAGGATAATGGCGCCGCTGAACACGGTGTGCCAGTAAGAGGAGACGCTGAGCAGCGTCAGGCCATTTTGTAAGAAGGCCAGCAGGACCACGCCGAGCAGGGTTCCGGTTAATGTGCCGCGTCCGCCGCTCATGCTGGTTCCGCCGAGCACGACCGCCGCCAGCACCGTCAACTCAAAGCCGAGCAGCGAATTGGGCGCAACTGACTGGGTGATTTGCGCCTGAACCACGGCGGCAACGCCTGCCAGAATGCCCATGTAGCCATACACGTAGAAATGCAGCTTCAGCAGATTCAGTCCCAGACGCGAGGCCGCATCACGATTACCGCCCATGGCGTAAACCTGACGGCCAAGACGGGTATAGTTCATCAGCACGGCGGTAAAGATGATCACAGCCGCAAGGCACAGCAGGGGCAGTGTCAAGCCGTAGTCGTAGCCATCCGCCGCGGTGAACGAGAACCAATTGATGCCGTTCATAAACCAGTCCGGAAAGCCGTACAGCCAGGTGCCTTTGGTGGCGTACACCAGCAGACCGTAGTAAACGTTCAACGTGGCGATGGTAATGATGATGGCCGGAACGCGCAGCCAGTAGACCAGGAAGCCATTAATAAGTCCCAGCAGCAGACCCACCGCAATCGCGATGATTAATGCCAGCGCGAAGTTGCCGCCGTGGCCAATAACCCAACTGGCCATCGCATACTGGGCTATCGCGGTCATCGCCGGAAATGAGATGTCGATCCCGCCGGAAATCAGTACCACAAACAGCCCGCAGGCAAGGATGCCGAGAATCGCATAGCTGGTAGCCACATCCGTCAGGTTCCCCAAAGACAAGAACTCATCGGTGCTGATGCTCAGCCCAACGGCAAGGGCCACAACCAGCAGGCCCAGCCAAAACTCATGTTGCCCGATTAAACGGGAGAGATGCATCTTATTCATTGATTACCTCGACCACTTCAGCAATCTCCTCTTCACGGCACTGATGAGGATTAAATTCCGCCACCAGCCTGCCGCGACGCATCACCAGCACGCGGTGGCTGTTGTAATACGCTTCCGGGATTTCATCGCAAATCATCAGCACCGCCATACCCTGTTCCGCCAGATCGCGGGCTATCTGGTAAATACCCTCTTTGTTGGCGATATCTACGCCTACGGTAGGGGAGTCGAGGATTAGGATGCGGGGATTAGTCGCCACCCATTTGGCAATGGCGATACGCTGGGCATTACCGCCGGAAAGGGTTTTAACCGGCAGGTGTGGATCGGACACTTTGATATTCAGCTCGCGGATCAAGTCGGCGACCAGCTTTTGCGCTTTACGATGATCGAGCAGGCCGCTGCCGGTATGCAGTTGATCAAACACTGTGACGATGGTGTTGTCGTAGATCGACTGCTCCATGATCAGCCCCTGCGTCAGGCGATCTTCTGAGACGTAGCCGATCCCATGTTTGATGGCATCATGGTTATTGCGAAGAGTGACCGGCTGGCCGTTAATGCGAATCTCACCGCTTTCTGGGTGCGTCATGCCAAACAGGCTCAGACAAAGTTCGGTGCGTCCGGCGCCCAGCAGGCCCACAATGGAGACAATCTCGCCGCCGTGCAGCGACAGATTAATGTTTTGGTATTTGCCTCTGCGGCTGAGGTTGCGCAGCTCCAGCAGGGGCTCTTGCTCAATAGCGGGTCTTTCCGGCAGCGGGCTATAGTGGAAGCGTTGTCCGGTCATCAGGAAAGCCAGCTCGTGGCTGTCGAGTTCGCTGGCAGGATAAGTGCCCACCAGTTTGCCGTCGCGCATCACGCTGATGCGGTCAGCCACTTCCATCACTTCATCCAGACGGTGGCTGACAAACACTACACAAATTCCGGCAGCTTTTAGTTCGTTAACGACCCGTAGCAGGCCATTAACCTCCTGACGGGTTAGTGAGGCGGTGGGCTCGTCCATAATCACCAGACGCGCATCGGCGGCAATCGCCCGGCAAATGGCGACCAGTTGTCGGTCGGCAATCGAGAGTTTTTCAACCTTTTTATCGGGATCGATGTTCACACCGATGCGCTTCATGGCTGCCAGCGCCTGCTGCTTCATGGCGCCACGACGTACCCAGATATCGCCACCGGGCAGATAGCGGTTGACCGCGATATTCTCCGCGACGCTAAAGTTAGGGAACAACGACAGGTCCTGATAAATAACCTGAATGCCATAATGGGAAGAGAGCTGCGGCGTCAGGTGATGGAACAATTTGCCATCGAGTAAAATCTGCGCGCCTTTTTCCGGATGATAAACTCCGGAGATCACTTTAATAATGGTACTTTTACCACAGCCGTTTTGACCCGCCAGACAGTGAACTTCGCCTTTTCTCAGCGTCAGATTCACGTTATCCAGCGCCAGCACGCCCGGGAATTGTTTGCTGATATTCTCAAGAGTGATAAATGCGGTGGTGTCTGCCATGGACAATACCCCTGCGAGCGCCCGGATGGACGCTGAGTGTTAGTTTGGTTGATAGCGCCGGCCAGACGGCCGGCGTTAAGGTTCCCTGGTGTTGGCTAAAGCCTTAGAAACCAAGTGATTGTGCGTTGTCTTTGGTGACTTCGAGGATCTTGTTAAAGCGGATCACTTTCTTCTCCGTGTCGATATCGGCTTTCCCTAAACCATCGATACTCAGGTCGGCGTTAACTTCTTTGCCCTGCAACAGCTGATCGGCAACCGTTACCAGCGCGTAGCCCGCGTCTTTTGGATCCCACAGCAGCGCTTTTTTGATATCACCACGCATCAGGTAAGGTGCAGCCTGTGCTGGCATTGCGATCCCGACGACGGCGATTTTATCTTTGGCGCGTTTTTTCTGCACAGCCTGACCCGCTCCGATTGGACCCAGCGAGCCGAAACCGATAATGCCCTTCATCTGTGGATAGGTTTTCATCAGGTCCAGCGTCGTGGCGTAGGATTTATCGATGCTTTCCGCGACCGGCAGACGTGAAGTGACCTCAAACATTTCCGGATATTTTTCTTTCTGGTACTTAATTGCATAATCTGCCCACGCGTTATGCAGCGGCACCGTCAGTGAACCGACATAGATGGCGTAACCCCCTTTACCGCCCATGTTTTTTGCTAACTCATCGACGTTGGCCTGTGCGTATTTTTCACTATCGATGGTTTCGATATCCCATTGGCCAATTTGCTCATCCGGGGATTCGTGCGTCAGAACGACAATGCCTTTATCGCGCGCTTTTTTCAGTACTGGCTCAAGGACCTTGGCGTCATTCGGTACCACGATGATGGCGTTGACGTTTTTGGCGATCAGATCTTCAATCACTTTGACCTGCTGTGCCGGATCCGGCGTGGAAGGCCCGGTCTGGTAAGCATTCACATCCAGTTTTTTTGCTGCTTCATTAACACCGGTTTCCATCCGGTTAAACCACGGAATCCCGGTGACTTTGGCAACCACAGCAATTTCATATTTTTCCGCCGCAAAGGACGTGCCGGACAACATGCATGCAGAAACCAGGGTTGCACTGAGTAATGCGAGTTTGAATTTCATAGTTGTACCTTTCGTAGGGGGCAGGACATGTCACGGCGTGAAGTTAACAACGAATGGAAGAGGGAATGAATCACAAGTTTGGTGAATGTGATCTATGCCCATTATTGTAATTTTATGGAAAATTAATAGTTAAATAATGGTTAAATTTGCACGGAAATACACTCAGGAATTTAAATTTAGTGTTAATGAAACATTAAAACGAAACCATAAATTAACAAATTGTTATCATTTTACTTAAGTTGTGGCGACGAAAAGGTATTTGGGAGGATGTTGCTGAAGAAGAAATTGTTGAAATTGAGAACTGAATCGATACCGGAAAAGGAGGCTCAACATTTTTTCGTTCAATGGTATCCTCAGCACACTTTCGCCAAACACAGCATCATTATTTGTGGCGGTGTAGATTTTTCTCGTGGAGAACTCATGCAAGGCGTTAAACGTATCATTATGACGTTGTTTCTCGCGATCCTGTCCTTTGGCGCAGGTGCGCATCCCCACAGCTTTATCCATTTGAAAACCGAGATAGTGAGCGAGAATGACCAGTTCGTCGCGCTAAAAATGCGCTGGACGATGGATGAAATCACCTCGGCAGATCTGCTTTACGATGCGGGAAATGCCAAACCTGGTGATGAGATCTGGAAAAAACTGGCGGCGGAAGTGATGGCCAACGTCCTCGGGCAGCACTATTTCACCGAAGTGTGGCACGACGGGAAAAAGGTAAAGTTTAAAAACAGGCCGACGGAATATGGCATGGAGCGTGAAGAACATCAGGCAGTGCTGACGTTCGTGTTGCCGCTGGCAGAAGCTCAGCCGCTGAGCGGTCAAAAATATACCATTTCAACCTTCGACCCCACCTACTACGTTGATATGAGCTATGACAAAGACAGCGATGCCTGGCTGGCGCAGGCCATAAGTCAGCAATGCCGTATTTCAGTACATACGCCGACGCCGAATGAACAAATGCTGAGCTTTGCGCAGTCGCTGGATAAAGAAGACGCACCGCCGGAGGATATGGAATTGGGTAAACAGTTTGCACAGACGGTGACGCTGCAATGTCCGTAGTTTATCAACAACGCGCCGCCAGACGCCGCTGGCTCACGCTATGGCCGCTGGCGGTGTTTTTACTGCTGGCTGCAGTCGGCATACTGTGGCTATGGCAGGCCTGGCCGCAGGTGATGATGAAGAGTGTCGTCTGGCAGCGCGACGTTAACCAGCAGATGAGCGGTTTGCTGAAAGCCGTTGCCGCCAATCCGGCCCAGGCCGGGGGATCGCTGCTGCTGTTTAGTTTTCTTTATGGTGTGCTGCATGCGTTGGGACCAGGACATGGAAAAGTCGTCATTACCACCTGGCTGGCAACGCATCCCTCGAAGCTGAGGTCGAGTATTGGCCTGACGCTGGCCTCATCTTTATTACAGGGACTGGTCGCCATCGGGCTGGTGGTTGTGGTGCTCACCATTTTGCAGTTGCCTGCACGACAGCTACATATGAGTAGTTTCTGGCTGGAGAAAGGGAGTTATGCGCTGGTTGGCGTGTTGGGCGTTTTATTGTGCCTCCGTGCGCTGAAGAAATTGCGCCAGTTACTGCGTCGCCCGAAATTTATCGCCTTCACGCCGCACCATGTGCATCACGAGGGATGTGGCTGTGGGCATCAGCATTTGCCTGATCCTGAACAGCTGCAAAGCGGTGATGACTGGCGCGCCCGGCTGATGATCGTTTTGTCTATGGGAATGCGGCCATGCTCCGGGGCAATTATGGTTTTACTGTTTAGCAAAGTGGTTGGCGTTTTTAGCTGGGGCATGGCGTCGGCGCTGGCGATGGCGGCAGGAACCTCTTTGACGATTACGTCACTGGCTTTGCTGGTACACAGTTTCCGCTCGCTGGCGGTGAGACTTAGCGGACATAAAGCGCCGGTGCTGTGGCGACAGATTGGCTGGACGACGCTGGCATTAGCCGGTGGTGCGGTGCTGATTGCTGCTGCGGTAGTGATGTGGGTGAGCGCGGTGCCGGTGGGGCGAGGGATTAGACCGTTTTAATCAAAGCCGGATGGCGCTACGCCTTATCCGGCCTGTATCAACACGTGGCCCGGTAAGCATGACACCACCGGGCTGTACTGAATTAACGCTTCAGCGCGTCGCTCAGTTCGTCACGCATGTTAGCCAGCATGGCTTTCACTACGCGCGGATTACCTGCAACGATGTTGCCAGTCGCCATATAGTTATGACCGCCGGTGAAGTCGCAAACCAGTGCGCCTGCTTCACGAGCAATCAGCTCACCTGCGGCGAAATCCCATGGTTTCAGACCGATTTCGAAGTAACCGTCAACGCGTGCAGCGGCAACGTAAGCCAGATCCAGCGCAGCAGAACCTGTGCGGCGGAAGTCAGCGCACTCGGTAAACATCTTGCCAAGAATTTTCATGTAAGACGTGGCGTGCTGTTTCGCTTTGAACGGGAAACCGGTGGCGATGATGGTGCCGTCCAGATCGCGTGCAGTGCTGCCACGCAGACGGTAGCCGTTCAGCTGTGCGCCCTGGCCGCGGGTTGCGGTAAACAGTTCGTTACGCATTGGATCGTAAACAACGGCGACTTCAGTACGGCCTTTAATGCGTACTGCGATGGAAACCGCGAAGTGCGGCAGACGTTTTACGAAGTTGGTAGTGCCATCCAGTGGATCGATAACCCATTGAACATCCTGATCTTCACCAACATGCTCACCGCTTTCTTCGGTGATGATGGTGTGCTGTGGGTAAGATTTGCGAATTGTTTCGATAATAATCGCTTCGGCGGCTTTATCGACGTTAGTCACGAAATCATTGCTGCCTTTCTGGCTGGTTTCTACAGAGTCTGGCGTTTCGTAGTGTTTGGCAATTACATTACCCGCCTTGCGCGCTGCGCGCACGGCGATGGTCAGCATCGGATGCATCGGTCTCTCTCACTGGATGTTAAAGAACGGGAAAACGGCGCAGAGTATAGCAGCGAGTTCGGAATATGTCTTCGTTTTATGATAATATGCCCGAATAATCTTTAGCCGAAGAAATACAATGCTGCAAAATATTCGAATCGTGCTGGTGGAAACCTCTCACACTGGCAACATGGGCTCTGTGGCCCGCGCAATGAAAACCATGGGTTTAACTAATCTGTGGCTGGTAAATCCACTGGTTAAACCGGACTCCCAGGCCATCGCCCTGGCGGCAGGTGCCAGCGATGTGATCGGCAGCGCGCAGATCGTCGATACTCTCGATGAAGCGCTGGCGGGTTGCAGCCTGGTGGTGGGTACCAGCGCGCGCTCCCGTACGCTGCCGTGGCCGATGCTGGATCCGCGTGAATGCGGTTTAAAAAGCGTCTCTGAAGCAACGAACTCGCCGGTGGCGCTGGTGTTTGGACGTGAACGCGTTGGCCTGACCAACGAAGAGCTGCAGAAGTGCCATTATCACGTCGCCATTGCCGCGAACCCGGAATACAGCTCGCTCAACCTGGCGATGGCGGTGCAGGTCATCTCTTATGAAGTTCGCATGGCCTGGCTGGCAACGCAGGAAAGCGACAAGACCGCAGAATACGAAGAAGCTGAGTATCCGCTGGTCGATGATTTAGAGCGTTTTTACGGTCATCTGGAACAAACGCTGCTGTCGACCGGGTTTATCCGCGAAGGACATCCGGGGCAGGTGATGAACAAGCTGCGCCGTCTGTTCACTCGTGCGCGTCCTGAAAGCCAGGAGCTGAACATTTTGCGCGGAATCTTAGCTTCTATAGAGCAGCAGAATAAAGGCAAGTAAGCGTCCTGATGCCGGATGGCTGCACGATTTCCAGGCCGGATTAGCGAAGCGCCATCCGGTAAGTGAAAATGGCACTGAAGGTTAAATACCTGACTAAATTAGTCAAGTAAATAGTTGACTGATTTAGTCGGGAATGTCAGACTTGCCCCTGCTATGCAATACCCCCATTTTACAATAAAAAACCCCGGGCAGGGGCGAGTTTGAGGCTAAGTAAGACATGAGACTGACATCAAAAGGGCGTTATGCCGTGACCGCAATGTTGGACGTTGCGCTCAACTCCGAAACGGGCCCGGTACCGTTGGCTGATATTTCTGAACGTCAGGGAATTTCCCTGTCATATCTGGAGCAGCTGTTTTCCCGTTTGCGTAAAAACGGTCTGGTTTCCAGCGTACGTGGACCAGGCGGCGGGTATCTGCTGGGTAAAGATGCCGGCAGCATCGCAGTAGGTGAAGTGATTAGCGCTGTTGACGAGTCTGTAGACGCGACCCGTTGCCAGGGCAAAGGCGGTTGTCAGGGCGGCGATAAATGCCTGACTCACGCGCTGTGGCGCGATCTGAGCGATCGTCTGACCGGTTTCCTCAACAACATTACGTTGGGCGAACTGGTGAATAATCAGGAAGTCCTGGATGTGTCTGGTCGCCAGCACACACATGACGCTCCACGCAGCACCCGCACGCAAGACGCTATCGACGTCAAACTGCGTGCCTAATAAAAATTACGCAATATCTTCTGGTTGCATTAAGGCAGCCAGAAAGATGAAGCGTAAAAAGTATTTCAGAATCAGGCCGGGGTGCCAGACGCCCCGTTAACTCGGTCGTACATCCAGCCGGTTGCCTGGTTCCTTGCATTGAAGCGATGTACGGAGTTTATAGAGCAATGAAATTACCGATCTATCTCGACTACTCCGCAACCACGCCGGTGGACCCGCGTGTTGCCGAGAAAATGATGCAGTGTCTGACCCTGGACGGAAACTTTGGTAACCCAGCGTCTCGTTCACACCGTTTCGGCTGGCAGGCTGAAGAGGCGGTAGATATCGCCCGTAACCAGATTGCCGACCTCGTGGGCGCTGACCCGCGTGAAATCGTCTTTACTTCCGGTGCGACTGAATCCGATAACCTGGCGATTAAAGGTGCAGCCAACTTTTATCAGAAAAAAGGCAAGCACATCATCACCAGCAAAACCGAACACAAAGCCGTGCTGGACACCTGCCGTCAGCTGGAGCGCGAAGGGTTTGAAGTGACCTACCTCGCCCCACAGCGTAACGGCATTATCGACCTGAAAGAACTTGAAGCGGCAATGCGTGACGACACTATTCTGGTCTCCATCATGCACGTTAACAACGAAATCGGCGTGGTACAGGATATCGCAACCATCGGCGAAATGTGCCGTGCCCGCGGTATCATCTATCACGTTGATGCGACCCAGAGCGTGGGCAAACTGCCTATCGATCTGAGCCAACTGAAAGTTGACCTGATGTCCTTCTCCGGCCACAAAATCTATGGTCCGAAAGGTATCGGCGCGCTGTACGTTCGTCGTAAACCGCGTATTCGTATTGAAGCGCAGATGCACGGCGGCGGTCACGAGCGCGGTATGCGTTCCGGTACGCTGCCTGTGCACCAAATCGTTGGGATGGGTGAAGCTTACCGTATCGCCAAAGAAGAGATGGAAACCGAGATGGCGCGCCTGCGCACTCTGCGTAACCGTCTGTGGAACGGCGTGAAAGATATGGAAGAGGTGTACCTCAATGGTGACCTCGAGCAGGGCGCGCCGAACATTCTCAACGTTAGCTTCAACTTTGTTGAAGGCGAGTCGCTGATTATGGCGCTGAAAGACCTGGCTGTATCCTCCGGTTCTGCATGTACCTCTGCAAGCCTGGAGCCATCCTACGTGCTGCGCGCGCTGGGGATGACCGACGAGCTGGCACATAGCTCAATTCGTTTCTCTTTAGGTCGTTTCACTACCGAAGAAGAGATTGACTACGCCATCAATCTGGTTCGCAACTCCATTGGCCGCCTGCGCGACCTTTCCCCGCTGTGGGAAATGTTCAAACAGGGCGTGGATTTGAACAGTATTGAATGGTCACATCACTAATCGGTACCGATAAGGAGAATTCATCATGGCTTATAGCGAAAAAGTAATCGATCATTACGAGAATCCACGTAACGTGGGCTCTTTTGACAACAGCGACGAGAACGTGGGCAGCGGCATGGTGGGTGCACCGGCCTGTGGCGACGTGATGAAGTTGCAGATCAAAGTCAACAATGAGGGTATCATTGAAGACGCGCGTTTCAAGACTTACGGCTGCGGTTCCGCTATTGCCTCCAGCTCTCTGGTTACCGAATGGGTAAAAGGGAAATCTCTGGACGAAGCACAGGCGATCAAAAATACCGATATCGCCGACGAGCTTGAACTGCCACCAGTGAAAATTCACTGCTCTATTCTGGCTGAAGACGCGATTAAAGCCGCGATTGCGGATTACAAAAGCAAACGTGAAGCAAAATAATTAAGAGTTGAGGTTTTATTATGTCGATTACCTTAAGCGACAGTGCAGCAGCGCGTGTAAATACCTTCCTGGCAAACCGCGGTAAAGGGTTTGGTCTGCGTCTGGGCGTGAGAACCTCCGGCTGCTCAGGTATGGCTTATGTACTGGAATTTGTTGACGAGCCGGCGGCTGAAGATACCGTGTTTGAAGACAAAGGCGTAAAAGTCGTGATCGACGGTAAGAGCCTGCAATTCCTCGACGGTACGCAGTTAGACTTCGTCAAAGAAGGTCTGAACGAAGGGTTTAAGTTCACTAACCCGAACGTGAAAGACGAATGTGGATGCGGCGAAAGCTTCCACGTGTAACGCGCTTACTGATAACCCCACCGTGGTCGCCTGCGCGTGGGGTTTGTTTTACCTGACTCTCTGGTTTTGCCTCATCGAACAACAGAGAATCGATGCCCTGAGAATGTTATGGACTACTTCACCCTCTTTGGCTTACCGGCCCGTTATCAGCTCGATACTCAGGCGCTGAGCCTACGTTTTCAGGATCTGCAACGTCAGTATCATCCTGATAAATTCGCCAGCGGTTCTCAGGCGGAACAACTTGCTGCGGTTTCGCAGTCCGCCACTATCAACCAGGCCTGGCAAACGCTGCGTCATCCTTTGATGCGCGCCGAATACTTGTTGTCTTTACACGGCTTTGATATCCGCAGCGAGCAGCACACGGTGCGCGATACCGCGTTTCTGATGGAACAACTGGAGCTGCGCGAAGAGCTGGACGAGATTGAACAGGCAAAAGACAATCAACGGCTGGATGCGTTTATGCAACGCGTCAGCGAAATGTACAACGTTCGCCATCAACTGATGGTGGAACAGCTGGATAGCGAGACGTGGGACGCAGCGGCAGATACCGTGCGTAAGCTGCGTTTTCTCGATAAACTGCGAAGCAGTGCAGAACAACTCGAAGAAAAACTGCTCGATTTTTAATTTCCGGAAGCGAAAATGGCCTTATTACAAATTAGTGAGCCTGGTCTGAGCGCCGCGCCGCACCAGCGTCGTCTGGCGGTCGGTATCGATTTAGGCACCACCAACTCCCTGGTTGCGACCGTACGCAGCGGCCAGGCCGAAACGCTGGCAGATCATGAAGGTCGCCACCTGTTGCCGTCAGTGGTTCACTATCAGCAGCAGGGCTACTCGGTCGGTTACGATGCCCGCGCCAATGCTGCGCTGGATACGGCAAACACCGTCAGCTCGGTAAAACGCATGATGGGCCGCTCTCTGGCGGATATCCAGGCGCGTTACCCACATCTGCCTTATTCATTCCAGGCGAGCGAAAACGGCCTGCCGATGATTGAAACCGCTGCCGGTTTGCTTAATCCGGTGCGCGTATCCGCTGACATTCTGAAAGCGCTGGCCGCGCGGGCAACCGAATCGTTGTCCGGCGAACTGGATGGCGTAGTGATCACCGTTCCGGCTTACTTTGACGATGCACAGCGTCAGGGGACGAAAGACGCCGCGCGTCTGGCGGGCCTGCACGTATTGCGTCTGCTGAACGAACCGACCGCTGCGGCGATCGCTTATGGCCTGGATTCCGGTCAGGAAGGCGTGATCGCGGTCTATGACCTTGGCGGCGGTACTTTTGATATTTCTATTCTGCGCCTGAGTCGCGGCGTGTTTGAAGTGCTGGCGACCGGCGGTGATTCCGCGCTCGGCGGCGACGATTTTGACCATCTGCTGGCCGATTACATTCGCGAGCAGGCGGGCGTTGCCGATCGCAGCGATAACCGCGTACAGCGCGAACTGCTGGATGCCGCGATTGCAGCGAAAATCGCACTCAGCGACGCCGATTCTGTGACGGTTAACGTGGCAGGATGGCAGGGTGAAATCACCCGTGAAACCTTTAATGAACTCATTTCCGCACTGGTTAAACGTACGCTGCTGGCCTGCCGCCGTGCGCTGAAAGATGCGGGCGTTGAGCCGCAGGATGTGCTGGAAGTGGTAATGGTCGGTGGTTCAACGCGCGTGCCGCTGGTACGTGAACGCGTCGGTGAATTCTTTGGCCGTACGCCGCTGACCTCTATCGACCCGGACAAAGTGGTCGCCATCGGTGCGGCAATCCAGGCGGATATTCTGGTCGGGAATAAACCGGACAGCGAAATGCTGCTGCTGGACGTTATCCCGCTTTCTCTGGGACTGGAAACCATGGGCGGTCTGGTGGAGAAAGTGATCCCGCGTAACACCACTATCCCGGTGGCGCGTGCGCAGGACTTCACCACGTTTAAAGATGGCCAAACCGCGATGTCCATTCACGTGATGCAAGGCGAGCGTGAGTTGGTGCAGGACTGTCGTTCACTGGCGCGTTTTGCGCTGCGCGGTATCCCGGCGTTGCCGGCAGGCGGCGCGCATATCCGCGTGACCTTCCAGGTCGATGCTGATGGGCTGCTGAGCGTCACCGCTATGGAGAAATCCACCGGCGTTGAGTCCTCGATTCAGGTCAAACCGTCCTACGGTCTGACCGACAGTGAAATCGCCTCCATGATTCAGGATTCGATGAGTTTTGCCGAGCAGGACGTTAAAGCTCGTATGCTGGCAGAACAGAAAGTCGAAGCGGCACGCGTACTGGAGAGTTTATCCGGTGCGCTGAACGCTGATGCCGCGCTGTTAAGCGCCGCAGAACGTCAGGCTATCGACACCGCTGCTGCGCACTTGAGCGAGGTAGCACAGGGTGACGATGTTGACGCGATAGAACAAGCCATTAAAAACGTAGACAAACAAACCCAGGAATTCGCCGCTCGCCGTATGGACAAATCCGTCCGTAGCGCGCTGAAAGGCCATTCCGTGGACGAGGTTTAATATGCCAAAGATTGTTATTTTGCCTCATCAGGATCTCTGTCCCGATGGCGCAGTTCTGGAAGCTGAGACCGGCGAAACCATTCTCGACGTTGCCCTGCGTAACGGTATCGAGATTGAACACGCCTGTGAAAAATCCTGTGCCTGCACGACCTGCCACTGCATTGTACGTGAAGGTTTTGATTCTTTGCCGGAAAGCACAGAAGAAGAAGACGACATGCTGGATAAAGCCTGGGGACTGGAGCCGGAGAGCCGTTTAAGCTGTCAGGCACGGGTAACCGAGGACGATTTAGTGGTCGAAATCCCACGTTACACAATCAATCATGCACGTGAGCATTAACAGAGGGTAGTATGGGACTGAAGTGGACCGATAGCCGCGAAATCGGCGAGGCGCTGTACGACGCGTTCCCCGATCTCGATCCCAAGACCGTTCGTTTCACCGATCTGCATCAATGGATCTGTGACCTGGAAGAGTTCGATGATGATCCACAGGCATCGAACGAAAAAATCCTTGAGGCCATTTTACTGGTCTGGCTGGACGAAGCCGAATAAGTCAACGGGCTGCCCACGGGTGGCCCGTTTTCCTGTATGCGCGAAATAAGGATAAATAAAATGACAGAAGCCATGAAAATTACGCTTTCCACGCAACCCGCTGATGCTCGCTGGGGTGAAAAGGCGACATACAGCATTAATAATGACGGTATTACCCTGCACCTGAACGGAAAAGATGATCTCAGCCTTATCCAGCGCGCCGCGCGTAAAATTGACGGCCTGGGTATTAAACATGTCCAACTGGATGGTGAAGGCTGGGATACCGAACGTAGCTGGGCGTTCTGGCAGGGTTACAAAGGACCAAAAGGCACCCGCAAAGTTGAGTGGGCCGCTCTGGACGAGGCGCAGCGCAAAGAGCTGGATAACCGTCTGAAGATTATTGACTGGGTGCGCGATACCATTAACGCACCTGCAGAAGAGCTGGGCCCGGAACAGCTGGCGCAACGCGCGGTAGACCTGCTGTGCGGCGTGGCCTGCGACAACGTCTCGTACCGTATCACCAAAGGTGAAGATCTGCGCGAGCAGAACTACATGGGGCTGCATACCGTGGGTCGAGGCTCTGAACGTCCGCCGGTGCTGCTGGCGCTGGATTACAACCCGACTGGCGACAAAGAAGCTCCAGTTTATGCCTGCCTGGTTGGCAAGGGAATTACCTTTGACTCCGGCGGATACAGCATCAAGCAAAGCGCATTTATGGACTCAATGAAGTCCGATATGGGCGGTGCGGCAACGGTCACCGGCGCGCTGGCGTTTGCCATCACCCGTGGCCTGAACAAGCGTGTGAAGCTGTATCTGTGCTGCGCGGATAACCTGATCAGCGGCAACGCCTTTAAGCTTGGCGATATCATTCACTATCGCAACGGTAAAAAAGTTGAAGTGATGAATACCGATGCTGAAGGGCGTCTGGTACTGGCCGATGGCCTGATCGATGCCAGCGCGCAAAAACCTGAATTGATCATTGATGCTGCCACGCTGACCGGCGCGGCGAAAACCGCACTGGGCAACGATTACCACGCGCTGTTTAGCTTTGATGACCAACTGGCCGCGCGTTTGTTGGCAAGTGCGGCGCAAGAAAACGAGCCGTTCTGGCGTTTGCCATTGGCAGAGTTCCACCGTAGCCAACTGCCGTCAAATTTTGCCGAGCTGAACAATACCGGCAGTGCGGCCTACCCAGCGGGTGCCAGCACCGCGGCGGGCTTCCTGTCCCATTTCGTGGAAAATTACCAGCAAGGCTGGCTGCACATCGATTGCTCTGCAACCTATCGCAAAGCGCCGGTTGAGCAGTGGTCTGCGGGCGCAACCGGTCTGGGTGTGCGCACCATCGCGAATCTGCTGACCGCATAATTCATGACTGTATTGCCGGATGGCGCTACGCTTATCCGGCTTACATGTATTCATCCAATTTGTGATACTTATGTCCGAAACAAAAAATGAATTAGAAACGTTGCTGGAGCAAGCAGCGACAGAGCCTGCGCATCGTCCGGCATTTTTCCGTACATTACTGGAATCCACCGTCTGGGTGCCGGGTACTGCCGCAGAAGGCGAGGCGGTAGTAGAAGACAGCGCCCTCGACCTTCAACACTGGGAAAAAGAAGACGGCACGACCGTGATCCCGTTCTTCACCTCCCTGGAAGCCCTGCAACAGGCGGTTGAAGATGAGCAAGCATTTGTCGTTATGCCGGTGCGTACGCTATTTGAAATGACGCTTGGCGAAACGCTCTTTCTCAACGCTAAACTGCCGACCGGCAAAGAGTTTATGCCGCGTGAAATCAGCCTGCTGATGGGGGAAGAGGGTAATCCGCTAAGCACCCAGGAAGTACTGGAAGGTGGTGAATCGCTGATCCTTTCTGAAGTCGCCGAACCTCCGGCGCAGATGATTGACTCACTGACCACGCTGTTTAAAACCATTAAGCCGGTAAAACGCGCATTTCTCTGCTCAATCAAAGAAAGTGCGGAAGCCCAGCCGAATCTGCTGATTGGTATTGAAGCTGAAGGTGATATTGAAGAGATCATCCATGCTGCGGGTAGCGTCGCGACCGATACGTTGCCGGGTGATGAACCCATTGATATCTGCCAGGTGAAGAAAGGTGAGAAGGGCGTGAGTCACTTTATCACTGAGCACATCGCACCGTTCTACGAACGCCGCTGGGGCGGTTTCCTGCGCGATTTCAAACAGAACCGGATTATCTGAGTGAAGGAAAGCCGCCACGAAGGATAATACCTCGCGCACTGAATAATTTTGCCGCTAACTCAGTTGGCTTTTTCTCCCTCAAAAGGGAGTATTAGTTCGCTACGATGAGCCTGCGTTGCTAAAGCAGCACAGCCTGCTGGAAAGGCCGCGAACCGGACTGGCACAAAAAACCGCTCATTGAGCGGTTTTTTTGTGGGTGAAAAAGATGAGTAAATCAGATTTTATTGAGTCTCAGCCGGTTCTACCGGTAAATCGTTACGCGCGCCCCATTCGCTCCATGCGCCGTCATACAATGCGACGTTAGAAACGCCCAGCGTGGCAAGCGCCAGCACAACCACCGCCGCCGTGACGCCTGAGCCGCAGCTGGCGATAATGGGGCGGTCAAAGCTTACGCCGTGGCTGAAGAAAATAGCATCTAGTTCGTCGGTAGTTTTCAGTTCACCGTCACGAACCAGCTCTGTCCACGGTACGTTAAGCGCACCAGGCACATGGCCACGCTTGAGGCCCGGACGCGGCTCGTCAACTTCGGCATTAAAACGCGCAGCCGGTCGGGCATCGACGATCTGCGCCGTTTTTTCATGACTGGCCAGCAGTACGTCGGTAACGCGCACAACCGCTTCAGGTGTAAATGCCACGTTAAATTCACCTTCCGGTAAATCCTCATTTCCTTCTTTGAGCATTAGCTCATCGCGCTGCCAGCCAGCCAGACCGCCCGCCAGAATGGAGACATTCTCGACACCAAATGTCCGCAGCATCCACCATGCGCGTGGCGCGGAAAACAGGTTGCCATCATCGTAGACAACCAGGTGTTTATCCTGATGAACGCCCAATTCGCGCATCGCTACGGCAAAGGCTTCCGGTCGCGGCATCATATGCGGTAGCGGTGACGTATGGTCGGAAAGCGCTTCAATATCAAAAAAGACTGCGCCAGGAATATGGCCTGCACGATACTCCTCGCCAACATCACGATCTTCCTGTCCTGGAGGTGCCATCCGGGCATCAAGAATTTGTATTTCCGGGTCGTCAATGTGTTCGGCAAGCCAATCGGCAGCGACAAAAAAGGCGGTGGTCATAGGCATCTCCATTTTTACCAGGTTTTGGCAAATTGTCGGATGTTTAGGGCAATGCGACAAGTAAAAGAGGCTGATTTGTCAGGCGAATCCACATTAATCACGAAAAAATAGGACAACGTAGAACAGTTACTGGCTTCCATAGCCGAAAATCTGACGCATAATAGTTGTTCTACGTAGCTAACGGGCCACTACGGCCAGGGATGAAAAATGAAACATTTACGCGTAGCGGCCTGTATGCTGATGCTGGCACTGGTTGGGTGCGATAATAATAACGAAAAATCACCGACGGCTGCGAAGCCTGATGCGCCTGCACCGCAGACTGCGCCAGCAAAAGATAAGGCCCAATTACAAAAGCTGATTCAGCAAAGCCAGGGCAAGTCGCTGACGCTGCTTGATGCCTCCGAGGTCCAGCTCGATGGCGCGGCAACGCTCGTTTTAACCTTTTCCATTCCCCTCGATCCGGAACAAGATTTTTCTCGCGTAGTGCACGTTGTTGATAAAAAAAGCGGCAAAGTGGATGGTGCCTGGGAGCTGGCGCCAAATCTAAAAGAGCTACGCTTACGCCATCTCGAACCTAACCGGGAACTGGTGGTTACCATTGAGCGTGATTTGCTGGCGCTGAATAAAGCGACGTTCGCTATCGATTATGAAAAAAATATTACCACCCGCGACGTCCAGCCAAGCGTAGGGTTCGCTAGTCGCGGCTCGCTGCTGCCGGGAAAAGTGATTGAAGGGTTACCGGTGATGGCCCTTAATGTTGATAGCGTGGATGTAAACTTCTTTCGCGTGAAGCCTGAATCGCTCGGTGCGTTTGTCAGCCAGTGGGAATACCGTAATTCGTTGTCAAACTGGGAGTCAGACAATCTGCTGAAAATGGCGGAGCTGGTTTATACCGGACGCTTTGACCTTAAACCTGAGCGTAACACCCGAGAGAAGCTGCTACTGCCACTGAGCGATATCAAGCCGTTGCAGCAAGCAGGCGTTTACATTGCGGTGATGAATCAGGCCGGACACTATAACTACAGCAATGCTGCTACGCTGTTTACGCTCAGTGACATTGGTGTCTCTGCGCACCGTTACCACAATCAACTGGATGTCTTTACACAGAGTCTGGAAAACGGCGCTGCGCAGCAGGGTATTGAGGTCACGTTACTCAACGAAAAAGGGCAGACGCTGGCGCAGGCGACCAGTGACGCGCAGGGTCACGTCAAGCTGGAAACCGATAAAGACGCGGCCTTATTGCTGGCCCGTAAAGACGGGCAAACCACGCTGCTGGACCTGAAGCTCCCGGCGTTGGATCTGGCTGAATTTGATATTGCCGGCGCGCCGGGATACAGCAAGCAGTTCTTTATGTTTGGCCCCCGTGACCTCTATCGCCCTGGCGAAACGGTGATCCTCAACGGATTACTGCGAGATAGCGACGGCAAAACGCTGCCTGACCAGCCGGTGAAGCTGGAGGTCGTTAAGCCCGACGGACAGGTGTTACGCTCGGTAGTGAGCCAGCCGGAAAACGGTCTGTATCGCTTTAGCTGGCCGCTGGACAGCAGCGCGCCAACCGGCATGTGGCATATTCGTGCCAATACTGGCGACAACCAGTCGCGGATGTGGGATTTCCACGTCGAAGATTTCATGCCTGAGCGGATGGCGCTCAATCTCACCGCCAATAAGATGCCGCTGGCTCCAACTGATGGAGTGAAGTTTTCGGTGGTGGGCTACTACCTGTACGGCGCGCCCGCCAACGGCAATGCTCTGCAAGGGCAGCTTTTCCTGCGCCCGTTGCGGGAAGCGGTGCAGGCATTACCGGGGTTCCAGTTTGGTAATATTGCCGAAGAAAATCTTTCTCGCAGCCTCGATGAGGTTCAGTTGACGCTGGATGACCACGGTCGCGGCGAAGTGACTACCAACAGCCAATGGCAGGAGACGCATTCTCCGTTACAGGTGATTCTGCAAGCCAGCCTGCTGGAGTCGGGTGGCCGTCCGGTGACGCGTCGGGTTGAACAAGCCATCTGGCCTGCGGATACGCTGCCAGGTATTCGTCCGCAGTTTGCGGCGAGAGCCGTATATGACTACCGCACCGATACTACCGTCAATCAGCCTGGCGTAGATGAAAACAGCAATGCCGCTTTTGATATTGTGTATGCCGATGCGCAAGGCGAGAAAAAAGCGGTGTCCGGTTTACAGGTGCGTTTGATCCGTGAACGCCGTGATTATTACTGGAACTGGTCTGAAGGTGAGGGCTGGCAATCGCAGTTCGATCAAAAAGATCTGGTTGAGGGTGAGCAGACCCTGGATCTGAAGGCCGATGAGACCGGTAAAGTCAGCTTCCCGGTCGAGTGGGGTGCCTATCGCCTGGAAGTGAAAGCTCCGAATGATGCGGTGAGCAGCGTGCGCTTCTGGGCTGGTTATAGCTGGCAGGATAACAGCGACGGCAGCGGGGCAGTGCGTCCCGATCGCGTGACCCTGAAACTGGATAAACCCGGCTATCGTCCCGGCGATACCATGAAGCTACACATTGCCGCACCCGCGGCTGGCAAAGGTTACGCGATGGTGGAGTCCAGCGAAGGCCCGCTGTGGTGGCAAGAGATAGACGTACCGACGGATGGTCTTGATATCTCCATCCCGGTCGATAAAACCTGGAATCGCCATGACTTGTATCTCAGCGCGCTGGTGGTTCGTCCTGGCGACAAGTCTCGTTCGGCAACGCCAAAACGGGCAGTCGGCTTACTGCATTTGCCGTTAGGCGATGAAAACCGTCGTCTGGCGCTGGCGCTGGAAAGCCCGGCGAAAATGCGTCCAAATCAGCCGTTGACCGTCAAGATTAAAGCCAGCGTTAAAAATGGCGACGTGCCAAAACAGGTTAACGTGCTGGTCTCAGCCGTTGACAGCGGGGTGTTGAACATTACCGATTACGCCACGCCGGATCCGTGGCAGGCGTTTTTCGGGCAAAAACGCTATGGCGCGGATATTTATGATATTTACGGCCAGGTGATCGAAGGGCAAGGACGTCTGGCGGCGCTGCGCTTTGGTGGTGATGGCGATGAGTTAAAACGCGGCGGCAAGCCACCGGTTAATCACGTCAATATCGTGGCGCAACAGGCGCTGCCAGTGACGCTTAACGAGCAGGGCGAAGGTACGGTGACGTTACCAATTGGTGATTTCAACGGCGAGCTGCGGGTAATGGCGCAAGCCTGGACGGCGGATGACTTTGGCAGTAGCGAAAGCAAAGTGATTGTCGCCGCGCCGGTAATTACTGAACTGAACATGCCGCGCTTTCTGGCGGGGGGCGATACCTCGCGCCTGACGCTGGACGTGACCAACCTGACTGACAAACCGCAAACGCTGATTATTAATCTCGCGGCCAGCGGTTTACTGGAGTTGATGGGGCAAGATCCCGCCCCGGTGAATCTGGCTCCAGGCGTACGGACTACGCTGTTTATTCCGGTGCGTGCGCGGGAGGGCTTTGGCGATGGCGAAATTCAGGCGCAAATTAGCGGTCTGAATCTACCGGGTGAAACGCTGCCTGTTCAGCATAAACAGTGGAAAATTGGCGTGCGACCGGCGTTCCCGGCGCAAACTGTTAATTACGGCGTCGCACTTCAGCCGGGCGCAACCTGGCAGCTTCCGGGCGAAGAACTGACGAATTTCTCTCCTGTGACGATGCAGGGACAACTGCTGTTCAGCGGTAAGCCACCGCTGAATCTGGCGCGCTATATCCGTGAACTGAAAGCTTACCCTTACGGTTGCCTCGAGCAAACGGCGAGCGGGTTGTTCCCATCCTTATACACCAATGCCGCGCAGTTGAAGGCGTTAGGTATCGCGGGCGACAGCGATGAAAAACGCCGTGCGGCAGTAGAGATTGGCATCTCTCGTTTACTGCAAATGCAGCGTGATAACGGCGGTTTTGCGCTGTGGGATAAGAACGGGTCGGAAGAGTACTGGCTGACCGCGTATGTGATGGATTTCCTCGTTCGCGCGAATGAACAGGGCTATAGCGTCCCGGCAGAGGTGATTAACCGGGGTAACGAGCGGCTGCTGCGCTATTTGCAGGATCCGGGCATGATGTCGATTCGCTATACCGACGACGCATCAGCAAGCCGGTTTGCCGTACAGGCCTACGCCGCGCTGGTGCTGGCTCGTCAGCAGAAAGCCCCGCTTGGCGCGCTGCGTGAGATCTGGGAGCGTCGTGCACAGGCGGCTTCCGGTTTACCGCTGTTGCAACTGGGGATAGCGCTGAAAAACATGGGCGACGCCAACCGCAGTGAACAAGCGTTGACGCTGGCGCTGAATACGCCACGTCGCGATGCGCAGCAGTGGATGGCGGATTACGGCAGTCAGCTACGTGACAACGCGCTGATGCTGGCATTGTTGGAAGAGAACAAGCTTAAACCTGACGTGCAGAATACGCTGCTGAACACCTTGTCAGAACAGGCCTTTGGGCAGCGCTGGCTCTCTACTCAGGAAAACAATGCGCTGTTCCTTGCCGCGCGTACGTTACAGGACTTGCCTGGCTCGTGGCAGGCGCAAACGTCACTCTCAGAACAGCCGTTAGCCGGGGAGAAATCACAAACGCGTAATCTGGATGCTGACGCGCTGTCTACGCTGAACGCCACCAATACCGGTAATCTGCCGCTGTGGCTGCGTCTGGATGTGAGTGGTTACCCGCAAACCTCGCCGACGCCTGCCAGCAACGTCCTGCACATTGAGCGTCAGATCCTGGGGCTCGACGGGAACAGCAAAGCGCTGGATTCTCTGCGCAGCGGCGAGCTGGTACTGGTCTGGCTGGAGGTGAAAGCCAGCCAGAACGTGCCGGATGCGCTGGTGGTTGACTTACTGCCAGCCGGCCTGGAGCTGGAAAACCAGAATCTGGCCAACGGCAGCGCCAGTCTGCAGGACAGCGGCAGCGAGGTAGCGAATTTGCTCAATCAGATGCAGCAGGCGGATATCCAGCACGTTGAGTTCCGTGACGATCGCTTTGTCGCCGCGGTAGCGGTCAACGAAGGACAGCCGGTGACGCTGGTCTATCTGGCGCGGGCGGTAACGCCGGGGACCTATCAGGTTCCTGTGCCGCAGGTGGAGTCAATGTATGTTCCGCAGTGGCGCGCGACCGGTGCGACAGAGGGGCTTTTGATTGTCAGACCGTAAATGATGCGCGGGTTGGGGAAACGCGGCTGCTGGCTCTGGCTGGCAGCCGTTGCGCTATTGCTGGTAGCGTGGGTTTGGGCGGCAGATAAAATCTGGCCGCTGCCGCTTCACGAAGTCGATCCGGCACGTGTCGTGGTGGCTTACGATGGTACGCCGCTATGGCGCTTCGCCGACGCGGACGGTATCTGGCGTTATCCGGTGACTATTGATGAGGTGTCCCCCCGTTACCTTGAGGCGTTAATCAACTACGAAGACCGCTGGTTCTGGAAACATCCCGGCGTCAATCCGTTTTCAGTGCTGCGCGCGGCATGGCAGGACCTCTCCTCAGGTCGCGTCGTTTCAGGCGGCAGTACGCTCACCATGCAGGTCGCACGATTGCTCGATCCCCACCCGCGAACTTTCGGCGGCAAGTTCCGCCAGCTCTGGCGCGCATTGCAGCTGGAATGGCATCTTTCTAAGCGCGACATCCTGACGCTATATCTTAACCGTGCGCCGTTTGGCGGCACGCTGCAGGGCGTGGGGGCGGCGAGCTGGGCCTACCTTGGTAAATCTCCCGCACAGTTGAGTTATTCCGATGCCGCGCTGCTGGCCGTGTTGCCGCAGGCACCGAGCCGTCTGCGCCCGGACCGCTGGCCGGATCGCGCTGAAGCGGCGCGCAATAAAGTGCTTGAGCGCATGGCTACGCAGGGCGTTTGGCCTGCCAGACAGGTGCAGGAGTCACGTGAAGAACCGGTCTGGCTGGCGCCCAGACAAATGCCGCAGCTAGCGCCGTTATTCTCGCGCATGATGCTGGGAAAAAGCCGGAGCGATAAAATCGTGACCACCCTTGACGCCGGATTGCAGCGCCAACTGGAAGAGCTGGCGCAAAACTGGAAGGGCCGCTTACCTGCGCGCAGTTCGCTGGCGATGATTGTGGTCGATCACACTGATATGAGCGTGCGTGGCTGGGTGGGGTCGGTAGATATGAATGACGACTCCCGCTTTGGCCATGTGGATATGGTGAATGCGATCCGCTCGCCGGGCTCGGTGCTGAAGCCGTTTATCTATGGTCTGGCGCTGGATGACGGATTAATTCATCCTGCTTCATTGTTGCAGGATGTGCCGCGTCGAACCGGAGATTATCGACCAGGGAATTTTGACAGTGGTTTTCATGGTCCGGTGAGTATGAGCGAAGCGCTGGTGCGCTCGCTAAATTTACCCGCCGTGCAGGTACTTGAAGCCTATGGCCCGAAGCGTTTTGCCGCATCGTTACGTAACGTTGGCTTACCGCTGTATCTGCCCGCAGGTGCCGCACCGAATCTGTCGCTGATTTTGGGCGGGGCAGGGGCCAGACTGGAAGACATGGCGGCGGCGTACAGTGCCTTTGCCCGTCAGGGAAAAGCGGGAAAACTGCGCCTGCAGCCAGACGATCCACTGCTGGAGCGTCCGTTGATGTCGGTAGGCGCGGCGTGGATTATTCGCCGCATTATGGCTGACGAAGCGCAACCGCTGCCGGATAACGCGCTGAGCAGAGTGGTTCCGCTGGCGTGGAAAACGGGTACCAGTTATGGCTATCGCGATGCGTGGGCGATTGGCGTTAACGCCCGTTATGTGATGGGGATCTGGACCGGCAGACCCGACGGTACGCCGGTGGTGGGCCAGTTTGGTTTTGCCAGCGCCGTGCCGCTGCTCAATCAGGTCAACAATCTTTTGCTCTCTCGCGGGACAAATCAGCCGGAGGATCCGCGCCCTGAATCTGTTAGCCGCGGCGTAGTGTGCTGGCCGGGCGGGCAGTCACTTGCTCCGGGAGACAGCAACTGTCGACGCCGTCTGGCAACCTGGCTGCTGGAGGGCAGCCAGCCGCCCACGTTGTTATTGCCCGAACAGGAGGGTGTGAGTGGCATTCGTTTCCCCGTCTGGCTGGATGATGAAGGCAAACGTGTGGCGGCGGATTGCCCGCAGGCGCGCGAACAAACGTTAATCGTCTGGCCTTTACCGCTGGAGCCATGGTTGCCGGAGTCAGAGCGCCGTGGGGCGAGATTACCGCCGGTTTCTGCCACGTGTCCGCCGCTGGGGCAGGATGCTTCGCTGCCGTTGCAGTTGACAGGGGTTCGTGATGGCGCGATCGTGAAGCGTTTACCCGGCTCTGCGCTGGCCTCATTGCCGGTACAAACCAGCGGTGGGACTGGCGATCGCTGGTGGTTTCTTAACGGTGAACGGCTGGATGAACGCGGACGCCGTCTTACGCTACGGCTGGCGACCAAAGGGGATTATCAACTGCTGGTGATGGATGACGCCGGACAGGTGGCGACGGTGAGATTTTCGTTGCAGTAGACCACCAGGTGACTTTTGTTGCTAAAATTCATCTTATTTTAAAGAAATGTTATCTTCGTCAATAGTCAATTGCCGGGATGCTCTTTATAATCCGCGCCAGGTAAACAACAACAAAACATCTTTTTCAGAGGTAATCATGGCTATTGAACGTACTTTTTCCATCATCAAACCAAACGCGGTGGCAAAAAACGTTATTGGGAGCATCTTTGCGCGCTTTGAAGCAGCAGGGTTCAAAATTGTCGGTACTAAAATGCTGCACCTGACCGTTGAGCAGGCGCGTGGCTTCTATGCTGAGCATGATGGTAAGCTGTTCTTTGACGGTCTGGTTGAATTCATGACCTCCGGTCCGATCGTTGTTTCTGTTCTGGAAAGCGAAAATGCCGTACAGCGTCACCGTGATCTGCTGGGTGCAACCAACCCGGCGAATGCGCTGGCGGGTACTCTGCGTGCAGACTACGCTGACAGCTTCACTGAGAACGGTACTCACGGTTCCGACTCCGTTGAATCTGCCGCGCGTGAAATCGCCTATTTCTTCGGTGAAGGCGAGGTTTGCCCGCGCACGCGCTAATCTCCTGAGTCTTTCACATCGCATAGTTTTCTATGCTTTCGGGGAGGCTCGAACGTGCCGCTTTCCTGCGATGCGAAATCCTTTGGAGAGGAATTAGCGATTTACATATTATTTTCGCTAATGCTTCGTGCAAACGTGGCATCCCTGCGCCAGACTTTGTACAATGCAACGCCCCGGAAGAGCAGAACGCTTGCCGGGGCGTTTCTTTTTAACCCTCCACGGGCCACAACGTGTAACAACGAGGCCGGAAAAAATTATGTCTGAATTAGTTAACACCTCTGAAGTCGTCATTCCTGCGGTTCCAAATAAAAATGGAAAAATCAACCTGCTGGATCTGAACCGTCAGCAAATGCGCGAATTCTTCAAAGATATGGGTGAAAAACCGTTTCGTGCCGATCAGGTCATGAAGTGGATGTACCACTATTGCAGCGACAACTTTGATGACATGACTGACATCAATAAGGTGCTGCGTAACAAGCTGAAAGAAGTGGCTGAAATTCGCGCCCCGGAAGTGGTGGAAGAGCAGCGTTCTTCTGACGGTACGATCAAATGGGCCATCGCGGTTGGCGATCAGCGCGTAGAAACCGTGTATATCCCGGAAGACGATCGCGCGACCCTGTGTGTTTCTTCACAGGTCGGTTGTGCATTAGAGTGTAAATTCTGCTCTACGGCGCAACAGGGCTTTAACCGTAACCTGCGGGTGTCGGAAATCATTGGTCAGGTCTGGCGTGCGGCGAAAATCGTCGGTGCGGTGAAAGCTACCGGCGTGCGTCCTATCACTAACGTAGTGATGATGGGGATGGGTGAGCCGCTGCTCAACCTGACCAACGTGGTGCCAGCGATGGAAATCATGCTGGATGACTTCGGTTTTGGGCTGTCCAAGCGTCGCGTCACGCTCTCCACCTCAGGCGTTGTCCCTGCGCTGGATAAGCTGGGCGATATGATTGATGTCGCGCTGGCGATTTCTCTGCATGCGCCGAACGATGAAATTCGTGACGAAATTGTACCTATCAACAAAAAGTACAATATCGAAACATTCCTTGGCGCAGTTCGTCGTTATCTGGAGAAGTCCAACGCTAACCAGGGTCGAGTGACCATTGAGTATGTGATGTTAGATCACATCAATGATGGTACTGAACACGCGCATCAGTTGGCAGAGTTGCTGAAAGATACGCCGTGTAAGATTAACCTGATCCCGTGGAACCCGTTCCCAGGCGCGCCATATGGCCGTAGCTCTAACAGCCGTATCGATCGTTTCTCCAAAGTGTTGATGAGCTATGGTTTCACTACCATCGTGCGTAAAACACGTGGCGATGACATCGATGCAGCCTGCGGTCAACTGGCGGGTGATGTTATCGACCGTACCAAGCGTACTCTGCGTAAGCGTATGCAGGGCGACGCTATCGATATCAAGACCGTTTGATGTTGGGTGCACTACGGTATAATTCATGTACCGTAGTGCAACGTAAGCCAAATGAGGTTCTTTGTTGTTGTTGTCAGGTCAATAATAACGGTGCGTTTTTGTCGACTTTAAGGCAGTATGTAACGGCGCAACAAGCCTTTAGCCCTCAGGTTTACGTTGTTTTGTCTTTGATAGTCTGACCGTTTTATACTGTCTGACGAAGGTTAACTGACCAGATGTTTCGCGGTGTGGGTGAGCATTGTGGCTCGCCGGCATCAGAACCCAAATTTACGCAGCTGTAGCGAATGAATACTGAAGCCACGCACGACAAAAATGAAGCACTATCCACCGGCGTTCGTCTGCGCAATGCCCGTGAACAACTCGGATTCAGCCAGCAGGCAGTCGCGGAGCGACTTTGCCTGAAGGTCTCCACGGTACGTGATATTGAAGAAGATAAGGCACCAGCCGATCTCGCTTCAACATTCCTGCGCGGGTATATCCGTTCTTATGCGCGTCTGGTGCATATTCCTGAAGAAGAACTGTTGCCAGGGCTGGAAAAACAGGCTCCGATTCGCCCAGCCAAAGTCGCACCGATGCAGAGCTTCTCGCTCGGTAAGCGTCGTAAAAAACGCGACGGCTGGTTAATGACCTTTACCTGGCTGGTGCTGTTTGTCGTTGTCGGACTGACGGGAGCCTGGTGGTGGCAGAACCATAAAGCGCAGCAGGAAGAGATCACCACCATGGCCGATCAATCCTCCGCTGAGCTGAATGCCGGTAAAGATGGTGCGCAGAACGTACCGTTAGATACCAGCGCCACAGCGGGCCAGGGTACTACCCCGGCTCCAGACGATGGCGCGGTGGCGGACGCAACGCCTACGCCAGATGTTGCTGCAACCCCGGCACCTGCCGCTGATGCGCAGCAGAATGCCGTTGTGGCACCTTCTCAGGCTAACGTCGATACCGCAACTGCTGCGCCACCTACCGCGGCGCCGCTGCCGACTGACCAGGCGGGTGTCACTACCCCTGCCGCCGATCCTAACGCACTGGTAATGAACTTTACCGCCGATTGCTGGCTGGAAGTGACCGATGCGACCGGAAAAAAACTGTTCAGTGGTATGCAGCGTAAGGACGGCAATCTGAATCTGACGGGTCAGGCGCCGTACAAACTGAAAATTGGCGCTCCGGCGGCAGTGCAGATTCAGTTCCAGGGTAAACCTGTCGATCTGAGTCGTTTTATCAGAACTAACCAGGTTGCGCGTCTGACCGTTAATGCCGAACAATCACCGGCTCAGTAACAGACGGCAATGCGGGAGATTTTTTAATGCATAACCAGGCTCCAATTCAACGTAGAAAATCGACACGCATTTACGTTGGGAACGTGCCGATCGGCGATGGCGCGCCCATCGCCGTACAGTCTATGACCAATACGCGTACCACCGATGTGGAAGCGACGGTTAATCAGATCAAAGCGCTGGAACGCGTCGGCGCAGATATTGTTCGTGTCTCTGTACCGACAATGGATGCCGCAGAAGCGTTCAAGCTTATCAAACAGCAGGTTAATGTCCCGCTGGTTGCCGATATTCACTTCGACTATCGTATCGCGCTGAAGGTGGCGGAATACGGCGTCGATTGCCTGCGTATCAACCCAGGCAATATCGGTAATGAAGAGCGTATCCGCATGGTAGTGGACTGCGCTCGTGATAAAAATATTCCTATCCGTATCGGCGTCAACGCCGGATCGCTGGAAAAAGATCTGCAGGAAAAATACGGTGAACCGACGCCGCAGGCGCTGCTGGAATCCGCTATGCGCCATGTGGATCACCTCGATCGTCTGAACTTCGATCAATTCAAAGTCAGCGTTAAAGCGTCTGATGTTTTCCTCGCCGTAGAATCCTATCGCCTGCTGGCGAAACAGATCGATCAACCGCTGCATTTGGGGATCACCGAAGCCGGTGGCGCACGCAGCGGGGCGGTAAAATCAGCGATCGGTTTAGGATTGCTGTTGTCCGAAGGGATCGGCGATACGCTGCGTGTCTCTCTGGCAGCGGATCCGGTGGAAGAGATCAAAGTTGGCTTCGATATCCTGAAATCGCTGCGCATTCGTGCGCGCGGGATCAACTTTATCGCCTGCCCAACCTGCTCGCGTCAGGAGTTCGACGTTATCGGTACGGTGAACGCGCTGGAACAACGTCTGGAAGATATCATTACGCCAATGGATGTTTCGATCATCGGCTGCGTGGTGAACGGTCCTGGCGAAGCGCTGGTTTCTACGCTGGGCGTGACGGGCGGTAACAAGAAAAGCGGTCTGTATGAAGACGGCGTGCGTAAGGATCGACTCGATAACGACGATATGATTACGCAGCTTGAAGCCCGCATTCGCGCCAAAGCGAGTATCCTGGACGAAGCGCGTCGTATTGACGTGCAGCAGCTTGAAAAATAACAACGTGATGGGAAGCGGCGTGCTTCCCGTGTATGATTGAACCCGCATGGCGCCCGCATTGTTCGGGTTAGCGCTGAGGGTTCATTTTTATATTCATAAAGAGAATAAACGTGGCAAAAAACATTCAAGCCATTCGCGGCATGAACGATTATCTGCCTGGCGAAACCGCCATCTGGCAGCGCATTGAAGGCACTCTCAAAAACGTGCTCGGCAGCTACGGTTACAGTGAAATCCGCTTGCCGATTGTAGAGCAGACCCCGTTATTCAAACGCGCGATCGGTGAAGTCACCGACGTGGTTGAAAAAGAGATGTATACCTTTGAGGACCGTAATGGCGACAGCCTGACGTTGCGTCCTGAAGGGACTGCGGGCTGCGTACGCGCCGGCATCGAACATGGTCTCCTGTACAATCAGGAACAGCGTCTGTGGTATATCGGGCCGATGTTCCGCCACGAACGTCCGCAAAAAGGGCGCTATCGTCAATTCCATCAGTTGGGTGTCGAAGTGTTTGGCCTGCAAGGCCCGGACATCGATGCTGAACTGATTATGCTGACCGCTCGCTGGTGGCGCGCGCTGGGTATTTCTCAACATGTCAGCCTTGAGCTGAACTCAATTGGTTCGCTTGAAGCCCGCGCTAACTACCGTGATGCGCTGGTCGCCTACCTGGAACAGCACAAAGAGAAACTGGACGAAGACTGCAAGCGCCGTATGTACACTAACCCGCTGCGCGTTCTCGACTCCAAAAACCCGGAAGTACAGGCGCTGCTCAACGACGCACCTGCACTGGGCGACTATCTTGATGACGACTCTCGCGAGCACTTTGCGGGCCTGTGCAAACTGCTGGAATCCGCAGGTATTGCCTACACCGTCAATCAGCGTCTGGTTCGTGGTCTTGATTATTACAACCGCACCGTATTTGAGTGGGTCACCAGCAGCCTGGGCTCTCAGGGTACAGTGTGTGCCGGTGGGCGTTACGACGGTCTGGTAGAGCAACTTGGCGGTCGCGCAACGCCGGCCGTAGGCTTTGCCATGGGTCTGGAACGACTTGTTTTGTTGGTTCAGGCAGTTAATCCGGAATTTAACGCAGATCCTGTTGTCGATATATACCTGGTCGCTTCGGGGGCGGATACGCAGTCGGCGGCAATGCGGCTTGCAGAACGTCTGCGCGATGAAGTTCCTGGTGTGAAACTGATGACAAACCACGGTGGCGGCAACTTTAAGAAACAGTTCGCCCGCGCCGACAAGTGGGGCGCCCGCGTTGCACTGGTACTGGGCGAGTCCGAAGTGGCTGACGGTACTGTTGTAGTGAAGGATTTGCGCTCTGGTGAGCAAACGGCAGTAGCGCAGGATAGCGTTGCCGCGCATTTGCGCACTCTACTGGGCTAAGGAGAAGGACAGCGTGGAAATTTACGAGAACGAAAACGACCAGATTGATGCAGTAAAACGCTTCTTTGCTGAAAACGGCAAAGCGCTGGCTGTTGGGGTCATTTTAGGGGTTGGCGCGCTGGTTGGCTGGCGTTACTGGACCAGCCATCAGACGGAGTCCGCACGCTCTGCTTCTCTGGCATATCAAAATACGGTGACTGCGGTTAGCGCGGGTAAACCGGATAGTCTTCCTGCTGCAGAGAAATTTGCCGCAGAAAACAAAAATACCTACGGCGCGTTAGCTTCACTGGAACTGGCGCAGCAGTTTGTTGACCAAAATGAACTTGAGAAAGCCGCAAGCCAGCTGCAACAAGGCTTAGCAGCGACCAGCGATGAGAATCTCAAAGCGGTGATTAACCTGCGTCTGGCTCGTGTTCAGGTTCAGCTTAAACAGGCTGATACCGCGCTGAAAACACTCGACACCATTAAAGGTGAAGGGTGGACGGCCATTGTTGCCGACCTGCGCGGTGAAGCATTGCTGAGCAAAGGCGATAAACAAGGTGCGCGTAGCGCATGGGAAGCGGGCGTGAAAAGCGATGCCTCTCCTGCTCTGAGCGAAATGATGCAGATGAAAATCAATAATTTGTCCATCTGAGAGGGACCCGATGCAATTGCGTAAATTACTTCTGCCAGGGCTGCTTTCCGTTACCCTATTGAGCGGCTGTTCACTGTTTAGTGGCGAAGAAGATGTCGTTAAGATGTCCCCATTACCGGTGGTTGAAAACCAGTTTACTCCGTCTACGGACTGGAGCACCTCTGTAGGTAACGGTATTGGTGATTTCTATTCCAATCTTCATCCTGCGCTGGCGGATAACGTTGTCTATGCAGCTGATCGCGCTGGCGTCGTTAAGGCGTTGAATGCGGACGACGGCAAAGAAGTCTGGTCTGTTAATCTGGGTGAGAAAGACGGCTGGTTCTCCCGCGCATCTGCACAGCTTTCTGGCGGTGTAACCGTGTCCGGTGGCCATGTTTACATTGGCAGCGAAAAAGCGCAGGTTTATGCGCTGAACACCAGCGATGGTACCACCGCATGGCAGACGAAAGTTGCCGGTGAAGCGCTGTCTCGTCCTGTTGTGAGCGATGGCGTGGTATTAATCCACACCAGTAACGGTCAGTTGCAGGCCTTGAACGAAGCTGATGGCGCTATCAAATGGACCGTTAACCTCGACATGCCTTCACTGTCTTTGCGCGGCGAATCTGCCCCAGCGACCGCCTTTGGCGCAGCTATCGTTGGCGGTGATAACGGCCGCGTAAGCGCCGTGCTGATGCAGCAGGGCCAGATGATTTGGCAGCAGCGTATTTCTCAGGCGACAGGTCCAACGGAAATCGATCGTCTGAGCGACGTTGATACCACGCCGGTTATCGTCAATGGCGTTGTCTACGCGCTGGCTTATAATGGTAACCTGACGGCGCTGGATCTGCGCAGCGGTCAGATCATGTGGAAACGTGAACTGGGCTCAGTGAATGATTTCATCGTCGACGGTAACCGTATCTACCTGGTAGACCAGAACGACCGTGTACTGGCGCTGACCACCGACGGCGGTGTGACGCTGTGGACGCAAAGCGATCTGCTGCACCGTCTGCTGACGTCCCCGGTATTGTATAACGGCAATCTGGTTGTGGGTGATAGCGAAGGCTACCTGCACTGGATTAACGTTGACGATGGCCGCTTTGTCGCCCAGCAGAAAGTTGACAGCTCTGGTTTCCTGACCGAGCCGGTCTCTGCTGATGGTAAACTGCTGATCCAGGCGAAAGACGGTACGCTGTACTCTATTACGCGTTAATCGTCCCGGCCGCTCGCTTTGAAAAACGGCTCCTGGTGCAGGGGCCGTTTTACTGTTTTTAACAACGGCGCAAAAAATGTGCCCGTTGTCTGATGATTTATTAAATGAGGCTTTAAACATGGTACCTGTGGTCGCGCTTGTCGGGCGCCCTAACGTTGGCAAATCCACGTTATTTAACCGTCTAACTCGCACCCGAGATGCGCTGGTTGCGGATTTCCCGGGTCTGACTCGTGACCGTAAGTACGGTCGTGCGGAAATTGAAGGCCGCGAGTTTATCTGTATTGATACCGGCGGTATTGATGGCACCGAAGACGGTGTAGAAACCCGCATGGCGGAACAGTCGCTGTTGGCGATCGAAGAAGCGGACGTTGTGCTGTTCATGGTAGATGCACGTGCTGGCCTGATGCCTGCGGATGAAGCCATTGCGAAACATCTGCGTTCGCGCCAGAAACCGACGTTCCTGGTAGCCAACAAAACTGACGGACTCGATCCTGATCAGGCGGTCGTCGATTTCTACTCGCTGGGTCTGGGTGAAATTTATCCGATCGCGGCATCCCATGGTCGTGGCGTTCTCAGCCTGCTGGAGCATGTTCTGCTGCCGTGGATGGATGACGTTGCTCCTCAGGAAGAGGTGGATGAAGATGCAGAATATTGGGCGCAACTGGAAGCCGAAGAGAACGGCGAAGAAGAGCCTGAAGATGACTTCAACCCGCAGGATCTGCCGATCAAACTGGCGATTGTTGGTCGCCCGAACGTAGGTAAGTCCACGCTTACTAACCGTATTCTCGGCGAAGACCGCGTAGTGGTTTACGACATGCCGGGGACCACGCGTGACAGTATTTATATCCCGATGCAACGCGATGAGCGCGAATATGTTCTCATCGATACCGCGGGCGTGCGTAAGCGCGGCAAAATTACCGAAGCAGTAGAAAAATTCTCAGTTATCAAAACGCTGCAGGCGATTGAAGATGCCAACGTGGTGATGCTGGTGATTGATGCGCGCGAAGGTATTTCCGATCAGGACCTGTCGCTGCTGGGCTTTATCCTCAATAGTGGGCGTTCACTTGTAATTGTGGTCAACAAGTGGGATGGCCTGACGCAGGAAGTGAAAGAGCAGGTCAAAGAGACTTTGGACTTCCGTCTGGGCTTTATTGATTTTGCGCGTGTACACTTCATCTCTGCGCTGCACGGCAGCGGCGTGGGTAATCTGTTTGAATCGGTCCGCGAAGCGTATGACAGCTCTACCCGTCGCGTCAGCACCGCGATGCTGACGCGTATTATGACTATGGCGGCAGAAGATCATCAGCCGCCGCTGGTGCGTGGTCGTCGTGTGAAGCTGAAATATGCCCACGCCGGTGGTTATAACCCACCAATCGTGGTGATTCACGGCAACCAGGTCAAAGACCTGCCGGATTCCTACAAGCGCTATCTGATGAACTATTTCCGTAAGTCTTTGGATGTAATGGGGACGCCGATCCGCATTCAGTTCAAAGAAGGGGAAAACCCGTTTGCGAACAAACGCAATACACTGACGCCGACGCAGATGCGTAAACGTAAGCGTTTGATAAAACACATCAAAAAAAGCAAGTAACCGTTGCTGATGCTGATAAAAACCCGTGCTTGTCGCGGGTTTTTTTTCGAAGTTCCATCGCCAGCCTCAGCCCGTGCGATGTCAATCACTATTCATTTTTTACCAAGTTTAAATCTAAGAAAGTAGACATTTGTCGAGTTTTCGTCTTAAAGTCCGGGGGCTGGTACTAGACAAAACTAGCCTTAGGTTATCAAATGGTTAAATAAATTTTCGCTGCATGTAAAAAATCGGTCAGATACGTAACTGGCTGGCGTACATCGCGGTGTTTACACACACGACGACATAACTTTCGGGAGAATTATGCAATCCTCTGTTAATCAAAAAGAAAGCCGAACTTTCTTCGGCCATCCTTATCCGCTCGGCTCGCTGTTCTTCACAGAGATGTGGGAGCGCTTCTCGTTTTATGGCATTCGCCCGTTACTGATCCTGTTTATGGCTGCTACCGTTTATGACGGCGGCATGGGGCTGGCACGTGAAAATGCCTCGGCGATTGTGGGTATCTTTGCCGGTACGATGTACCTCGCTGCGCTGCCGGGTGGCTGGCTGGCGGATAATTGGCTCGGCCAACAGAAAGCGGTGTGGTACGGTTCCATCCTGATTGCCCTCGGCCATCTGTCAATTGCGCTCTCCGCCATTATGGGGAACAACCTGTTCTTTATTGGTCTGATGTTTATCGTGCTCGGTTCCGGTCTGTTTAAGACCTGTATTTCGGTCATGGTTGGCACGCTGTATAAAAAAGGCGATGCGCGTCGCGACGGCGGTTTCTCGCTGTTCTACATGGGCATCAACATGGGGTCGTTTATCGCGCCGCTGATTTCCGGCTGGCTGATTAAAACCCACGGCTGGCACTGGGGCTTTGGTATCGGTGGTATCGGGATGTTGGTGGCGTTGATCATTTTCCGTGTATTTGCCGTTCCATCAATGAAACGCTATGACAGCGAAGTGGGGCTCGACTCCACCTGGAATAGCCCGGTAGTGAAACGTAACGGTGTGGGCGCGTGGCTGCTGGCGCTGGCCGTCGGTGCGGCGGTTATCGTTACGCTGATAGCGCAGGGCGTGATTGTAATTAATCCGGTCGCGGTTGCCAGCATGCTGGTGTACGTGATTGCAGCCTCCGTTGCACTCTACTTTATCTACCTGTTCATCTTTGCCGGTCTGAACCGTAAAGAGCGTGCCAGACTGCTGGTCTGCTTTATCCTGCTGGTTTCCGCCGCGTTCTTCTGGTCCGCGTTTGAGCAGAAGCCAACCTCATTCAACCTGTTCGCCAACGACTACACTAACCGTATGATCGGTGATTTTGAAATTCCGGCGGTCTGGTTCCAGTCGATAAACGCGCTGTTTATTATCCTGCTGGCACCGGTCTTTAGCTGGGCATGGCCGAAGCTGGCAAGCATGAACATTCGCCCGAGTAGCATCACCAAGTTTGTTATCGGTATCCTCTTTGCGGCGGCAGGCTTTGGTCTGATGATGCTGGCGGCGCAAAACGTTCTCAGTAACGGCGGGGCAGGCGTTTCTCCATTCTGGCTGGTGGGCAGTATACTGATGCTGACGCTTGGCGAGCTGTGCCTGAGTCCGATCGGTCTGGCGACAATGACGCTGCTGGCGCCGGAAAGAATGCGCGGGCAGATGATGGGCCTGTGGTTCTGCGCCAGTGCGCTGGGCAACCTGGCCGCAGGTTTGATTGGCGGTCATGTGAAGGCTGACCAACTGGATATGCTGCCGGATCTCTTCGCACGCTGCTCGATTGCGCTGCTGATCTGTGCTGCGGTACTGATCATCCTCATTGTTCCGATTCGTCGCATGCTGGAGAATACGCAAACTAAACCGGCAACTAGCGCCTGATAACACCTCGATTGTGCCGGGGCAGACGTTATGTCCCGGCTATTCAATTAACGAGGTAAGAGCATGCTGTTAGGATTTGTTGGGCTTGGTGCCGTCGTTGAAACGGCATACTTGCCCGCATTACGTAATATGTTCGGTGATGCACTACGCTGTGTGGGATTTGATGTTCAACCCGCAAAGCAGCCCGCAGACGTGACACGCTGTGCGTCGCTCGCTGAACTTCTTGCAATGCCGCTTGATACCCTGTTTATTACCACCGCATCCCTGTATCACCTCGATGTGCTTGAACAGGCGCTGGCGGCTCCCATCGCTCGTATCGTGGTCGAAAAGCCTATTGTCGCCACGCTTTCCCAAATTGAAAAACTGAAAACGCTGCTGGCTCAACCGGATGCTGCCAACCGCGTGCTGGCACTCGACCATTGGATGGCACGCAATGGCGCAATGCAGCTGGCGTTGGGCAAACTCGGAGCGCAGTGGCAGGGCGATAATCCGCAACAGGCACTTGTCTCTCATTTTTCACACATTGTTAAAATCGACGGTTTTTTGCAGGAACCGAGCGGGTTTAACGCTGTTGGAGAACCCATTGCGCTTAACTTTGCCACCGGTGAGCCGGATACCCGTGAGCTTCGTCATCCGGACGGTGTGATTCTGGACATTGGCACACATGTACTGGCAATGCTGCGTGAAACAGTGCGTTACCTGGGCGGTAATGACAGTATGACCTTGCAGGTGAAGAGCGCTAAAGACCGTCTGGGACGAAATATTGTAGAGGGCGACCTGACCACAGCAGAAGGAGAGGCGCATCTGCAGGGACAGATTAGCGGCATTCCGCTGGACATCTGGCTGAATAAATACGCGGGGCCGGCTGGCGGACAAAAAGGCCTGCGCCTTTGTCTGCGCGATGGTCGTGTCATTAGCCATGATCGCCGTGGTGTCGAGGATGTGCTCGAATTGATTGACGGTGATGTTGTACAACGCTGGAGTCTGCCTGGTAGCGTATATGCCCATTGTCTGGCGGAGCATATTCTGGGCGCGCAAAGTCTGTTTGAACGCAGCCCACAGGAAGTGAGCCGCACGACGCAGCGCAGGCTGGAGGAAGTGGAGTGCCTGTTAACGTTACAGCAGCAGTTACGCGGGCGGCATTAAACGCATCGTGTTAAACTCAGCGCAGTAATGGATCCCTGTACTGGAGTCGCTATGTCTATTATTTGCCCGGATTGTAATGCAGAGCTGGAGCCGCAAAACGGTATGGCGCACTGTGATAACTGTAATAAAGATATTCAGTTAGAAGCGCACTGCCCGGAGTGCAATCAGCCACTGCAGGTGCTTAAAGCCTGTGGCGCGGTGGATTATTTCTGCCAGAACGGTCATGGCCTTATCTCGAAGAAACGCGTGGCGTTTGTGCCGCTTTAATCCTGTTTTTTCCTGCGTGTTTTCTTTGTCTTCGTGACAGCTCTCACTTCGCTTTCCACCCATCCGTCAGACAGGCGGGTGGTGAGCACATCACCTGCTGTAACCTGTTTAGTCTGTTTCAGCACTTCACCCTCTTTTGCGGTCGTCACGCTATAACCGCGGGCCAGCGTGGCCAGTGGGCTGACTGCCTCAAGATGGGTAACCGCGTTGCCAAAACGCTCGCGCTGTTCGCTTAAACGCGCACGGATATTTTCCGCCAGGCGGTATTCCAGTTGCTGAATGCGTGTTTGCGCACGGTAAATACGCGGCTGCGGGTTTTGCTGATTCAGACGCTGCAGCATGCGCTGCTGACGCTGATTTGCCTGTTTAATCTTATTCTCAAGTGCGAAGTTCATTCTCTGACGCAGTCGTTCCAGCACGGTCTGTTGACGGGCCAGACGCAGTTGCGGATGCTGCTGTTGCAAGCGGTGATGAAGCTGGGTAAATCGACGAGTACGATTGGCGAGGTAGTAGTCCATCGCCATCTCCAGACGCTGCTGACCATGCTGTATTTGACGCAGCAGTTCAAGCTGATTACGGCTGACAATTTCTGCCGCCGCCGACGGCGTAGGTGCCCGTAAATCTGCAATAAAATCGGCAATAGTGACATCGGTTTCATGGCCGACGGCGCTGACGACTGGAATGCGGCTGGCAAAGATCGCCCGTGCAACACGTTCGTCGTTAAAGCTCCACAAATCTTCCAGCGAGCCGCCGCCGCGCCCGACGATCAGCACATCGCACTCGCCCCGCGCGTTCGCCAGTTCAATGGCCCGAACGATCTGCCCTGGCGCATCATCACCCTGGACTGCGGTCGGGTAGATAATAACGGGCAGGGAAGGGTCGCGACGCTTCAGGACGTGGAGGATATCGTGCAGCGCGGCGCCGGTTTTAGAGGTGATTACCCCGACGCAGTGGGCCGGTGAAGGCAGCGTTTTTTTGAACTGCTGATCGAATAGCCCTTCAGCCTGCAGTTTGGCCTTGAGTTGCTCATATTTTTGCTGCAGCAATCCTTCGCCCGCTGGCTGCATGCTTTCAACAATTATCTGATAGTCGCCGCGCGGCTCGTACAATGTAATGTTGGCGCGTACCAGTACCTGCTGACCGTGCTGTGGTCGGAACGTTACACGGCGATTGCTGTTGCGAAACATCGCGCAGCGTACCTGAGCGGTGTCATCTTTGAGCGTGAAATACCAGTGACCGGAGGACGGCTGAGTGAAATTCGAAATTTCACCGCTGATCCACACTTGTCCCATTTCCTGCTCAAGCAGCAAACGAACCGTCTGATTCAGGCGGCTTACGGTAAAAATTGAGGTGGTCTGAGAGGATAACATGTGAGCGGGATCAAATTCTAAATCAGCAAGTTATTCAGTCGAAAGTAACATGCTCACAGAGGAGCGCAAGGTTTTTTTGCAAAAAAGTGTGGATGCAATCGGTTACGCTCTGTATAATGCCGCGGCAATATTTAATAACCTCCCAGGTGAGATATTGCCCATGCTACGTATCGCAAAAGAAGCCCTGACGTTTGACGACGTCCTCCTCGTTCCCGCTCATTCTACCGTTCTGCCGAATACTGCTGATCTCAGCACCCAGTTGACGAAAACCATTCGCCTGAACATTCCTATGCTCTCCGCAGCAATGGACACCGTGACGGAAGCGCGCCTGGCAATTGCCCTGGCTCAGGAAGGCGGCATCGGTTTTATCCACAAAAACATGTCTATTGAGCGCCAGGCGGAAGAAGTTCGTCGCGTGAAGAAACACGAATCTGGCGTCGTGACCGACCCACAAACCGTACTGCCAACCACCACTCTGCGCGAAGTAAAAGAACTGACCGAGCGTAACGGTTTCGCAGGCTACCCGGTAGTGACTGAAGATAACGAACTGGTCGGCATCATCACCGGTCGTGACGTACGGTTTGTGACTGATCTGAATCAGCCGGTTAGCGTCTACATGACGCCGAAAGAGCGTCTGGTGACCGTTCGTGAAGGCGAAGCACGCGATGTTGTCTTTGCCAAAATGCACGAAAAACGCGTCGAGAAAGCGCTGGTTGTTGACGACAGCTTCCATCTGCTCGGCATGATCACCGTTAAAGATTTCCAGAAAGCGGAACGTAAACCTAACGCCTGTAAAGACGAGCATGGTCGTCTGCGCGTTGGGGCTGCTGTAGGCGCAGGTGCGGGTAACGAAGAGCGTGTTGACGCGCTGGTTGCCGCTGGCGTGGATGTTCTGCTGATTGACTCCTCTCACGGTCACTCAGAAGGCGTACTGCAGCGTATCCGTGAAACTCGTGCTAAATACCCGGATCTGCAGATCATCGGGGGGAACGTTGCGACTGGTGCAGGCGCTCGCGCGCTGGCGGAAGCCGGCTGCAGCGCTGTTAAAGTCGGTATCGGCCCAGGCTCCATCTGTACTACCCGTATCGTTACCGGCGTAGGTGTACCACAGATCACCGCCGTTTCTGACGCCGTTGAAGCGCTGGAAGGCACTGGTATCCCGGTTATTGCCGATGGCGGTATTCGTTTTTCCGGCGACATCGCAAAAGCTATCGCTGCGGGTGCTTCTGCAGTGATGGTTGGCTCTATGCTGGCGGGGACTGAAGAATCTCCGGGCGAAATCGAACTGTATCAGGGCCGTTCTTACAAATCATACCGTGGTATGGGCTCTCTGGGCGCGATGTCCAAAGGTTCTTCCGACCGTTATTTCCAGAGCGATAACGCTGCTGACAAACTGGTCCCGGAAGGTATTGAAGGTCGCGTTGCGTATAAAGGTCGCCTGAAAGAGATCATTCACCAGCAGATGGGTGGCCTGCGCTCCTGTATGGGTCTGACCGGCTGTGGTACTATCGACGCGCTGCGAACAAAAGCAGAGTTTGTACGTATCAGCGGTGCGGGTATTCAGGAAAGTCACGTTCACGATGTGACCATCACCAAAGAGTCCCCTAACTATCGCATGGGCTCCTGATAAGTTTCCGCGCCCGGCTATATGCCGGGCGAATTTGTTTCACTTGCCTCGGAATTAGCGTCAATGACAGACAATATTCATAAACATCGCATTCTCATCCTTGATTTCGGATCTCAGTACACTCAGCTGGTTGCTCGTCGCGTACGTGAACTGGGCGTCTATTGTGAACTGTGGGCGTGGGATGTTACGGAAGCACAAATTCGCGAATTCAACCCAAGCGGTATCATTCTTTCCGGTGGTCCGGAAAGCACCACTGAAGAAAACAGCCCGCGTGCGCCGGAATACGTTTTCACTGCGGGCGTGCCTGTGTTCGGCGTGTGCTACGGCATGCAGACTATGGCAATGCAGCTCGGTGGTCATGTTGAAGGTTCTAACGAACGTGAATTCGGCTATGCGCAGGTTGAAGTTCAGACCGACAGCGCGCTGATCCGCGGTATTGAAGACTCTCTGACCGCAGACGGCAAACCAATGCTGGACGTGTGGATGAGCCACGGCGACAAAGTGACCGCTATTCCGGAAGGTTTCGTGACCGTTGCCAGCACCGACAACTGCCCGTTTGCCATCATGGCGCACGAGGAAAAACGTTTCTACGGTGTGCAGTTCCATCCGGAAGTTACCCACACCCGTCAGGGGATGCGCATGCTGGAGCGTTTTGTGCGCGACATCTGCCAGTGTGAAGCGCTGTGGACCCCGGCAAAAATTATCGATGACGCCGTTGCCCGCATTCGTGAGCAGGTTGGCACTGATAAAGTGATCCTCGGCCTCTCCGGCGGCGTTGACTCCTCCGTCACCGCGATGCTGCTGCACCGTGCGATTGGCAAAAACCTGACCTGTGTGTTCGTCGACAACGGTCTGCTGCGTCTCAACGAAGCTCAGCAGGTGATGGATATGTTCGGCGACCATTTCGGCCTGAACATCATTCATGTTGAAGGTGAAAAGCGTTTCCTGGACGCGCTGAAAGGCGAGAACGATCCGGAAGCTAAACGTAAAATCATTGGCCGCGTGTTCGTGGAAGTCTTCGACGAAGAAGCGCTGAAGCTGGAAGACGTTAAGTGGCTGGCGCAGGGAACCATCTATCCGGACGTGATCGAATCCGCGGCTTCTGCCACCGGTAAAGCGCACGTCATCAAATCTCACCACAACGTGGGTGGTTTGCCGAAAGAGATGAAGATGGGTCTGGTTGAACCGCTGCGTGAGCTGTTCAAAGACGAAGTGCGTAAGATTGGTCTGGAGCTGGGTCTGCCGTACGACATGCTGTACCGTCACCCATTCCCGGGGCCGGGTCTGGGTGTACGCGTCCTGGGCGAAGTGAAGAAAGAGTACTGCGACCTGCTGCGCCGTGCGGATGCTATCTTCATTGAGGAACTGCACAACGCTGACCTGTACAACAAAGTTAGCCAGGCGTTCACCGTGTTCCTGCCCGTACGTTCCGTTGGCGTCATGGGCGATGGCCGTAAGTACGACTGGGTTGTTTCCCTGCGTGCTGTTGAAACCATCGACTTTATGACCGCGCACTGGGCGCACCTGCCGTATGACTTCTTAGGCCGCGTCTCTAACCGCATTATCAACGAAGTTAACGGTATTTCCCGCGTGGTGTATGACATCAGCGGTAAGCCGCCAGCTACGATTGAGTGGGAATAATATTCCTCCCGTTTAGCGGTTTCTGAACCGGTAGTATGTAAAAGCCCTCTTTTTACAGAGGGCTTTTTATTGCGCGAATTTTTATCGATGCGACAGTCCTGCTCGATAGTAGGGTTAATCACACACTTAACGTCTGCGCTCCATTCAACACCGCTTCTTATTTACGGAAATAATGAAAAATACTCAGGGTATTACCCTGTAGAATTTAATAACGGTAACAATTCAGATAAGCATTTAAATTTATGCTAAATATGAATGTTTTAGTCAGTGATATTTTCTGGCGATATTAATTAGCGTCTATTTGAGCGCAGTGTCTCTTTTTTATATCCAGTACACTGGAACGTAAAAAATCAGCGCGAATGGCGCGGTGAAGTGGGATTAAAAGATTGTGTATTTGTGCGAAAAACACGGTTGATTATCCGATATATCAGCACGTGTGGGCGGGCAAGACTGCGTGAAGTTTCATTACTCAAATCCCTTACCGGATGGTTAAATGTCAGGCGATTAGCCATCCGGTAAGGAATCTTAATGCTGTGGGTATCCTCGGCGCGAGCGATCAGCGTACGTCAGTGTGTGCAGGAGATGCCTGTTGCGGCAGGGTGATCTGCTGAGTTTCTTTTTTGTTCTGGTGGTGGTGCCACGCACCTATGGCGGAGTAGACGAAGCGTCCGAAGAAGAAAAGAAAGCTGATAAGCAGTACGATCCGGATCATGCGACTGTTAAATCGGTGTCGTTTGCGTAGGCTGGTAACCTGGCTCACAAAAGGTTCCTTGTAGTGTACCCAACTGAGGGCGATAGTCACATTAAGGCATACTGTGAGGGAATGGTCAATTTTTCCTTATGTAAAATTGCTTCAGTTGTTTTATCTATTTATGTTATGGAAATTAATATTATTATTTGCATTAATAATGAGATAACGATAAAAAACCATGAAAAGAGTAATAATTGATTAATGAGGGACTTATTTATTGATGTGTATCAAGCATCACCCTTTGCTGACAACTAAAATTGATGAGTCATTTTAATGTATTTAACTTTATCGTTTTAACGTCAGGTGGGATGCCTGTCCGAATACCCCCTGCAGGATGTGCGGGATTCTACTGAGCATCTATGAAACTCAATAAAAATTATATTGGTATTAGAGATAGATGGTGGGCGTTACCTCTCATCTTGCCTTCCTTGCTGTTGCCTATATTGAGCACTGCTAACACCTATGCCCATATTAGTACCGGGAACGTAATTCTTTTCTACCTGCCTTTAGCGCTAATGGTTAGCCTGATGTTGTTTTTCGGCTGGGCGGCATTACCAGGAATTATCATTTCCATCATCTGGTACAAATATCCGCAGGTTGGGTTATTTGAAATGCTCTCAATAATTTCGCACTTTATAGTTACGATAGTGCTCAGTTGGGGAGGGTATAAAGTTTTTGCTCCCCGGCGGAATAACGTTTCTTACGGTGACTCCCACCTGATGTTTCAGCACATGTTTTGGCAGGTTTTCTGCCCGGCAACGCTGTTTCTGCTATTCTTCCATTTCGCCGCGTTTGTGGGCGTCTATGAGAGCAAATCCGGCATGGTGGGCGTTATGCCCCTTAATACCGGCACGTTGATCAACTATCAGGCCATGCTGGCCGGGAATCTGGTTGGGGTTCCACTGTGCTACTTTATCATTCGCACGATTCGTAATCCTTTGTATATCAGAGGCTATTTATCTCAATTAAAGCAGCAGTTTGATACCAAAGTTACCAAAACAGAGTTTGCGGTCTGGTTGATTATATTGACCATACTAATGACATTGTTGTGTATGCCGCTAGATGAGAAAAGCTCGATATTTAGCACGAATTATACCTTGTCACTGATGCTGCCCGTCATGCTATGGGGAGCAATGCGTTACGGTTATAAATTTATTTCGTTAATATGGATGCTCGTACTCATTACAGCAATTCATTATTATCAACGCTATATGCCCTGGTATTCGGGTTACGATGTGCAGCTTGCCATTACCTCATCGAGTTACTTGGTTTTCTCCTTCATCGTGAATTTTATTGCCGTACTGGCAACGCGCCAGAGAATTGTCGCCAGACATTCTCATCGTCTGGCCTTCTTTGACCCCATGGTGCATATTCCGAATTTGCGCGCTTTGAACCGGGATTTGAGAAAAGCGCCATGGTCAGTGCTTTGCTTTTTGAGTGTTCCGGGTATGGAACTGCTGGTGAAAAATTACGGCATTATGCTGCGTATCCAGTACAAGCAAAAACTTGCCCAGTGGGTAAAGCCATTGCTGAAACAAGATGAGCATGTCTATCAGTTATCGGGTAATGATTTAGTTCTGCGTTTTAACACCGAGTCGCATCAGGAGCGTATTGACGCACTGGACAGGCATATCAAGCAGTTTCGTTTTATCTGGGATGGCATGCCTTTACAGCCACAGGTGGGGATTAGTTTTTGCTATGTCCGTTCTCCTGTTAATCACATCTACTTGTTACTGGGGGAGTTAAGCACCATCGCCGAGCTTTCTCTGGCGACCAATGCGCCAGAGAATTTGCAGCGCCGAGGCGTGATGCACCTGCAACGTGACCTGAAAGATAAGGTTGCGATGATGAATCGTCTGCAGCTGGCGCTGGAGCACCATCGCTTTTTCCTGATGGCGCAGCCGATTTCAGGCGTGCGCGGCGATGTTTATCATGAAATTCTGCTGCGGCTAGAGGGGGATGATGGTGAAACCATCGGTCCTGACAGCTTCTTACCGGTAGCGCATGAGTTTGGATTGTCATCCAGCATCGATCTGTGGGTGATTGAAAATACGCTGAAGTTTATGGCGCAGAATCGGGAAAAAATGCCCGCTCGTCGGTTTGCTATTAACTTATCTCCCACATCGGTATGCCGTGCCCGGCTTCCGCATGACATCAACCAACTGCTGATTAAGTACAAAGTTGAACCGTGGCAACTGATTTTTGAAGTAACGGAAAGCAATGCCTTAACCAATGCGGAACAGGCGCAGGCAACGTTACTGCAGCTGCAATCATTGGGCTGTCAGATTGCGATTGATGATTTTGGTACCGGATATGCCAGCTATGCGCGGCTGAAGAATGTGAATGCCGATATCCTGAAAATTGATGGCAGCTTTATTCGCAACATCGTTTCGAATAGCCTCGACTATCAAATCGTGGCCTCTATTTGCCATCTGGCGCGGATGAAAAGAATGCTGGTGGTCGCGGAGTACGTCGAAAGCGAAGAAATACGCAGTGCGGTAATTTCGCTGGGGATTGATTACATGCAGGGGTATCTGATTGGTAAACCGCAGCCGTTGCATGAAATGCTGGAAGAACAGGTGCCAGAAGAACTGGCACCTGCTGAGAGCTTATGCGGCGATATCGGGTGAGCTCTCTTCTTCAATTTTGAGACGCCAGCCGGTAACGGCTTCCCAGTATTGCTGCTCTTTTTCCAGATCGAGCAGCACCAGCGCATTCTGGCTAAACCAGTCATGCGGAAAGCGTAAGGTCCAGTGGTTGTCGTCGGTAATTAGGGTCAGCGTCGGTGGCGTGGTGGTCGCCTGTCGCTGATTATTCAGCAGCACGCCCAGGCGCAACAGCTGAATTAACGGCAAAAACTGTTTTTTCTTGAACAGCGTAAAGCGGGGCAAATCATCCAGTTTCACCGCTTTGCGATGATATCGAACCAGGGTTGCCATCATCAGCTGTTGTTCCTGATTGAAACCCGGTAAATCGCTGTTTTGGAGGATATACGCCGAGTGGCGATGTAAACCGCTGTGGTTGATGTTCAGCCCAACCTCATGCAGCATCGCCGCCCAGCGCAGCAACGCTTCCAGTTGTGGATTGGCCAGCTTTGGCTGCTGCGTATGCCACTGGTCGTACATTTGCATCGTCGTTTCCAGTACGCGCCGGGCCTGTTCGCTGTCGATATTGTACTGGTTCGCCAGGCTGCTCGCGGTACGACTGCGAACGTCCTGGTGGCGAAAACGACCTTCCATCTCATACAGCACGCCTTCGCGTAGTGCGCCATCAGAAAGGCGGAGTTCGCGGATAGCCAGTGCGTCAAAAACGCCGCACAGAATCGCGAGTCCCGGCACAAACACCGCTTTTCGCTCTTCAGACAGCCCCGGCAGGCTGAGCGCATCGAATGACGCATGCTTCAGCACTTCGGATCGCAGTTTGTCCAGGCGTTCGGGGGTGATAAAACCATCTTTCTCACCCATCTCCAGCAGCACTTCGTGTGCCGCTTTAATCGTGCCCGACGCGCCCAGCGCAACGTTCCAGCCCTGAATGCGAAACTGCCAGGTTAAGGTTTCAAGCTTTTGCGCTGCCGCCATGCGCGCACGCTGGAAGTTTTCCCGACTAATAGCGCCGCCCGGGAAATACATCTGAGCAAAACTGACGCAGCCCATACGACGGCTTTCCACCAGTTTGGGCTCGAAATCTTCGCCGATCACCAGTTCTGTTGAACCACCGCCGATATCAATAACCAGCTTACGACCCTTTTCCGGCTGGGTGTGCTCCACGCCCATAAAAATCAGTCGGGCTTCTTCATTACCGGAAATAATCTCAATCGGGTAGGGGATAACTTTTTCTGCTCGCTTGAGAAAATCGGTCGCATTTAGCGCCTGACGCAAAGTATGGGTTCCCACGATGCATACGCTTGATGGGGGAAAGCCCTGCAGACGTTCGGCGAACAGCGACAGGCAGCTTAATCCGCGCTCCATTGCCTCTTCGCTCAGCTTGTTATCTTCGCCGAGGCCATCCGCCAGATGAACGCGCTGTTTCAGTCGTCCGATAATCTGCATTGCGCCATCAACCACGCGGGCAATGACCATATGGAAACTGTTTGAACCAAGGTCGACCGCAGCAAATTCCTGCGGTCGTGGAGTCTTGTCGTGTATTGGCATAGCGTTAGTCAGGTTGCTCGAGTGATTTGATGTAGTCGTATATCGCCAATTGTGACTGAACCTTACGGCGGTTTCCGCGCGGTACGTAGCGATTACTGAGTTCTTTATCGATGAAGCGAGCCTTCACCGTGTCGCTGAACAGGATATCGATAATATCCAGCACCCGTTGCTTAAGACGCGGGTCCAGCAGCGGGGTGGCGACTTCGATGCGATAGTCGATATTCCTGGTCATCCAGTCTGCGGAGGAGAGGTATACCTGCTTGTCGCCACCGTTTTCGAAGATATAAACCCGGTCGTGTTCAAGGTAGCGGTCAACTATGCTTATCACGCGAATATTGTCGCTAATGCCTTCCAGATTCGGAATCAAAGAGCACATGCCGCGAATCAATAAATTTACTGGTACGCCTGAGCTTGAGGCCGCATAGAGACGATCAACCAGGCCTTTATCGACCAGGTTATTCAGTTTTAGGGTGATACCGGAAGGCTGTCCTTGCTGCGCATTGGCGATTTCTTTGTCAATCATCGCGTACAGCAAACGGCGCGAGTTCTGCGGAGAAACCAGCAGATAATCGAACGTCACCGGACGATACGGGTTCTCGATGAAGTTGAACACCCGACGAACCTCGTTGGTAATGCGTGAGTCGGCGGTAAGTAACGAGTAGTCGGTATAGAGACGCGCCGTTTTTTCGTTGAAGTTCCCCGTCCCGATATGTGCATAGCGCACAACTTCATCACCTTCTTTACGCGAGATAAGGAACAATTTGGCGTGAATTTTCAGGCCCGGCGCGGAGAAGATGACGTGAACGCCAGCCTCGGTAAGACGCTTGGCCCAATGAATGTTGGCTTCTTCATCAAAGCGAGCCTGCAACTCCACCACCACGGTGACTTTCTTACCGTTGTGCGCAGCATGGATCATCGAATCAATGATGCGCGAGTCTTTGGCCACACGGTAGATGTTGATTTTTATCGCCAGCACGCTCGGGTCGAAAGAGGCCTGGCGCAACAGTTCAAGAACGTGCTCAAAAGTGTGATACGGATAATATAGCAGCACGTCGCGTTCGCGAACGGCGTCAAAGCCGTTACGAAACTTCTCGTTATCGAACCAGATATGGCGCAAACGTGGCAGCGGTTTGTTCACCAGGTTAGCTTTGCCAACGTTGGGGAAATTAATAAAGTCTTTGAAGTTATGGTAACGCCCGCCGGGAACAATCGAGTCGTAGCGAGAAATCGTCAGCTTTTCACGCAGTACCTCGACCAGCGCATTCGGCATGTCGCGCTGATAGACAAAACGTACAGGCTCTGCGGTCAGACGCTGTTTCAGACTGGACGACATCAGCTCCATCAGGCTCGATTCCATCTCGTGCACCAAATCGTATTCGGCGTCGCGAGTCATTTTCATCGAATAGGCGTTCAGCGCATCGTAATCAAAGAACCCTTTGAAAATGTCGTCAAGGCAGTAGCGTAAGATGTTGTCCAGCAGGATCATCGGTTTGCGACGGCGCGGGGTTTCCGGCGGTAGATTCACAAAACGGGGAACCTTGTCGGAAGGGATTTCCAGCAGCGCATAGCGGATCGTATCGCCGCGGATAATTTCCACCGCCAGATAGGTGTAGTCATCTTTCAGAAACTGAACTAAATCCGTCTCACGGTTAATCAGGATCGGTGTAATGTGCTGGCGGAGATATTGTTTGAAGTAATGGCGTAACCAGCTCTGTTGATTGACCGACAACTGACGTTCATTGATAAGGAAAATCTGGTTGCGCGCCATCTCCAGCAGCAACTCGTTGTACAGGCCGTCAAATTCCTGATCGGCTTTTAATACGCGGGCCTGGATTTTACCTAACAGATGGCGGGAGTGAGAGTTTGAACCCTGTTCTTCGCTAATAATGATTCGGCGCTTCAGTTCGGCGAAACGAACCTTATAAAACTCGTCGAGATTATTGGAATAGATGCCTAAGAAACGCATCCGTTCGATCAACGGGTTTGACTTATCAGCAGCTTCCTGGAGTACACGTTCGTTGAACGCTAACCAACTGAGTTCTTTCTCGATGTATAGCTTTTCCTGACCCATTACCACTTTTACTCCGTTTCATTCACGGGACACTACCGATTTATTATGGCGAGCATTGCTCTCAGATGTCCAACAGTGCCAGAAAAATATGACAATAAACCGTCTGATAGCAAAGAGAAAGGGGGGAGCGTAGATGAATACCGGAGATGTTAACCGGAAAAGGTATTTATGCCTGTAAACCGGATGGTGAGATCCGGTTTACAGGTTGATTTTATTCTTCGTCGGCGGCGTAGCCTTGTGGCGGCAGACGAACGCCGTCCAGCCATGCTGCGTTATCACGCATCTTCAGGCGGCCATCAGTAAACCAGCTTACCACCAGCGGGTAAATGGTATGTTCCTGGGCCTGGACTCGTGCCGTGACATCATCTTCGCTGTCGCCTTCAAATACCGGAACCTTGGCCTGGAGAATAACCGGTCCGCCGTCCAGTTCATCGGTGACGAAATGGACGGAAGTGCCATGCTCTTCATCGCCGTTTTCCAGAACATGACGGTGCGTGTGCAGGCCAGGATACTTCGGCAATAAAGACGGGTGGATATTCAGCAATCGTTCAGAATAGTGAGCAACAAACGCCGGACTTAGAATGCGCATATAACCGGCCAGCACCACGACATCGGGGGCATAAGCGTCGATCTCTTGTATCAGTTGCTGGTCGAATGCTTCGCGACTGGCAAACTGGGCGGCTTCCAGCGAGTGTGCAGGAATATTCGCTTCGCGTGCGCGCTCAAGGCCGAACGCATCGGCCTTGTTACTGAATACTGCACGTATGGTGCCATTGATTTTATTCTGTTCGCAGGCATCGATTATCGCCTGCAAATTGCTTCCGTTGCCGGAAATGAGCACCACAATGTTTTTCATTCAATGACCACACGCTGTTCGGAATCAGAAGCTTTGATGATACCGATTTTCCATGCGTTTTCACCTTTCTCATTGAGCAAAGCAAGGGCGTTGTCCACTTCAGAAGCTGGCAGGGCGATAACCATGCCTACGCCGCAGTTAAAGGTGCGATACATCTCATGCTGGCTGACGTTACCCGCCGTTTGCAGCCAGTTGAAGACGGCTGGCCACTGCCATGAAGATTCGTCGATCACAGCCTGCGTGTTGTCTGGCAGAACGCGGGGAATATTTTCCCAGAAACCACCGCCGGTCAGGTGGGCAATGGCATGCACATCAACCTTCTCAATCAGTTCCAGAATGGATTTGACATAAATGCGGGTCGGGGCCAGTAAGTGATCGGCCAGCGGCTTGCCTTCAAGCTCGGTGGTTTCCGGGTCACAACCGCTGACTTCAACAATTTTGCGCACCAGAGAGTAGCCGTTGGAGTGCGGACCGCTGGAGCCGAGTGCAATCAGTACGTCGCCGTCAGCCACTTTTGAACCGTCGATGATCTCAGATTTTTCGACGACGCCAACGCAGAAGCCTGCCACGTCGTAATCTTCGCCGTGGTACATCCCCGGCATTTCAGCCGTTTCACCGCCGACAAGCGCACAGCCAGACTGCAGACAGCCTTCGGCAATACCGTTAATGACGCTGGCTGCGGTATCCACATCCAGTTTGCCGGTAGCATAGTAGTCGAGGAAAAACAGCGGCTCAGCGCCCTGAACCACGAGGTCGTTGACGCACATTGCGACGAGGTCAATGCCGATAGTGTCATGGCGTTTCAGATCCATCGCCAGACGCAGTTTTGTGCCGACGCCATCAGTGCCGGAAACCAGTACCGGTTCACGATATTTTTGCGGCAATGCGCACAGCGCACCGAAGCCACCCAGACCACCCATAACTTCCGGACGACGAGTTTTCTTTACTACGCCTTTGATTCGATCAACCAGAGCATTACCTGCATCAATATCAACACCGGCATCTTTGTAGCTAAGAGAGGTTTTATCGGTCACTGCCTGCTTCCCCACATGTTTACTTGCAGTAAAAGTTAAATTCGGCGCAATTCTAACAGGGAAAGCAAACGTTTGCGAGCCTGCTCTGCATCAAGTTTTATGTGCTGATTTTTTCAGCATTTTACAATCATTTATCTATTTGTTTGAACTGCGCCACGAAAATGAAACCGGGTACAGTCTTGTGCTTGAAACCTGCCTGCTGAATACACAGTATCGTACTGAAACCGGTTTCTGTTTTCTGTTGCAGACCTCATCAACAGCGTTTTGCACAGAGTAATCACGAGAGGGGAAGGGTATGTCAGGATTTAAAGCAGATTTCATGTGGGGTGGTGCCGTAGCCGCTCATCAACTGGAAGGTGGCTGGCAGGAAGGTGGAAAAGGAATTAGCGTTGCCGATGTCATGACGGCGGGGGCGCATGGCGTGGCGCGTGAAATCACTGACGGTGTGATTGCCGGTAAAAACTACCCTAACCACGACGCCATCGATTTTTATCACCGCTATAAAGACGACATTAAACTGTTTGCCGAAATGGGGTTTAAATGTTTTCGCACTTCGATTGCCTGGACGCGTATTTTCCCCTTAGGCGACGAAGCGCAACCCAATGAGGCTGGCCTGCAGTTCTATGATGACCTGTTTGACGAATGCCTGAAATATGGCATTGAACCGGTGATTACGTTGTCGCATTTCGAGATGCCATACCATCTGGTGACGGAATATGGCGGCTGGCGTAACCGCAAACTTATCGATTTCTTTGTCCGTTTTGCCACAGTGGTTTTTACCCGTTACCAGCACAAAGTGAAGTTCTGGATGACGTTTAATGAAATTAACAACCAGGCAAATTATCACGAAGACTTCGCGCCTTTTACTAACTCTGGCCTGAAATACCAGCCCGGTGAAGACCGCGAGCCGGTTATGTACCAGGCGGCGCACTATGAACTGGTGGCAAGCGCGCTGGCGGTAAAGGCTGCGCGTGAGATTAACCCGGCATTGCAGATAGGGTGCATGATTGCCATGTGTCCTATCTATCCACTGACCTGCGCGCCGGACGATATGATGATGGCGATGAACGCCATGCACCGGCGTTACTGGTTTACCGATGTCCATGTGCGCGGCAAATACCCGCAGCATCTTCTCAACTACTTTGCCCGGCGTGGCTTTGATCTTGATATCACCGAGGAAGACCGTCAGGCGCTGACTGAGGGTTGTGTCGATTACATCGGCTTTAGCTACTATATGTCTTTCGCAACGCAGGCCACGGTAGACAACCCACAGCTGGACTACGACGAGTCGAAAAGTCTGGTTTCCAACCCGTACGTGCAGAAATCGGACTGGGGCTGGCAGATTGATCCCGTTGGTCTGCGCTATTCGCTGAACTGGTTCTGGGATCATTACCAACTGCCGCTGTTTATCGTCGAAAACGGCTTTGGTGCGATTGACGTGCAGCAGGCCGACGGCTCGGTAGATGATTCCTATCGTATTGACTATATGGCCGCACATATCAGCGAAATGAAAAAAGCGGTAGTGGAAGATGGCGTGGACCTGATGGGCTATACCCCGTGGGGCTGCATTGATTTAGTCTCGGCCGGGACGGGGGAGATGAAAAAACGCTACGGCTTTATCTATGTTGATAAAAATAATGACGGAAGCGGAACGTTAGCACGCTCGCCGAAGAAATCTTTTTCATGGTATCAAAACGTTATCCAGACCAATGCTGAATATCTATAAAATTCATAGTATTGACAGCCTGCCCCGCCAATAATGCGGGGCTTGTTTTATACTCATCATCCAGACGCAAACGACTTTGGTTGATCCATATCAAGCGTATCCAGTGTTGCGCCAGAGACGAAAAGCGGTATAATCCGGCGATTTTTTTTGTGGTTGCCACTCGTCTGAGGAAAGGAGAAGAGTATGAAGATCGTGGAAGTCAAACACCCACTCGTCAAACACAAGCTGGGACTGATGCGTGAAAACGACATCAGCACTAAACGCTTTCGTGAACTCGCCTCGGAAGTTGGCAGCCTGCTGACTTATGAAGCAACCGCTGGTCTGGAAACCGAAAAGGTGACCATTGAAGGCTGGAACGGTCCGGTTGAAGTTGACCAAATCAAAGGTAAAAAAATCACCGTTGTGCCAATCCTGCGTGCGGGCCTGGGCATGATGGAAGGCGTACTGGAAAACGTTCCGAGCGCGCGTATCAGCGTGGTTGGTATGTACCGTAACGAAGAAACGCTGGAGCCGGTTCCGTACTTCCAGAAGCTGGTATCTAACATCGATGAGCGTATGGCGCTGATCGTTGACCCGATGCTGGCAACCGGCGGTTCCGTTATCGCCACCATCGACCTGCTGAAAAATGCAGGCTGCACCAGCATTAAAGTGCTGGTCCTGGTTGCGGCACCAGAAGGTATCGCGGCACTGGAAAAAGCGCACCCGGATGTTGAGCTGTACACGGCCTCCATCGATCAGGGGTTGAACGAGCACGGATACATTATTCCGGGGCTCGGCGATGCCGGCGATAAGATTTTTGGTACCAAGTAAACGAATAAGTGAAAAGAAGCCGACTTTAAGAGTCGGCTTTTTTTTGAATATAACAACCCAAGGCTAATAACAAACAACACTCAGAGGAAAACACTATGACGCGCCGTGCTATCGGGGTGAGTGAAAGACCGCCGCTTTTACAGACAATCCCGCTTAGTTTGCAGCACCTGTTCGCCATGTTTGGCGCAACGGTACTGGTGCCAGTCCTGTTCCATATCAACCCGGCTACCGTTCTCCTGTTTAACGGCATTGGTACGTTGCTGTATCTCTTTATCTGTAAAGGTAAAATTCCTGCGTATCTGGGTTCCAGCTTCGCATTTATTTCCCCAGTACTGCTGTTGTTGCCGTTAGGGTATGAAGTGGCGCTGGGTGGTTTCATTATGTGCGGCGTTCTGTTCTGCCTGGTTTCTTTCATCGTTAAGAAAGCAGGAACCGGCTGGCTGGATGTCATGTTCCCTCCTGCGGCGATGGGCGCAATCGTTGCCGTCATCGGTCTGGAGCTGGCTGGCGTCGCTGCGGGCATGGCGGGGTTACTGCCAGCAGAGGGGCAATTACCGGATTCAAAAACCATCATCATCTCAATGGTGACGCTGGCGGTTACGGTATTTGGCTCTGTACTGTTCCGCGGTTTTATGGCGATTATCCCGATTCTGATTGGGGTGCTGGCCGGCTACGCGCTCTCCTTCGTGATGGGGGTCGTGGACACCACGCCGATTGCGCAGGCCCACTGGTTTGCTCTGCCAACGTTCTACACGCCGCGCTTTGAATGGGTTGCCATTCTGACCATCCTGCCGGCGGCGCTGGTGGTCATCGCTGAACACGTTGGACACCTGGTGGTAACGGCGAATATCGTGAAAAAAGATTTGATTCGCGATCCTGGCCTGCATCGTTCTATGTTTGCCAACGGCCTGTCTACGGTTATCTCTGGTTTCTTCGGCTCTACGCCGAACACCACGTACGGCGAAAACATTGGCGTAATGGCGATTACCCGTGTTTACAGTACCTGGGTTATCGGCGGCGCGGCAATTTTTGCCATTCTGCTCTCCTGTGTGGGCAAACTGGCTGCGGCGATCCAAATCATTCCACTGCCGGTCATGGGTGGCGTATCGCTGCTGCTGTACGGCGTGATTGGTGCTTCTGGTATTCGCGTACTGATCGAGTCAAAAGTTGACTACAACAAAGCGCAAAACCTGATCCTGACCTCGGTTATTTTGATCATCGGCGTGAGTGGTGCGAAAGTTCACATTGGCGCCGCTGAGCTGAAAGGCATGGCGCTGGCGACCATTGTTGGCGTTTGTCTGAGCCTGATTTTCAAAGTTATCAGCCTGCTGCGTCCGGAAGAAGTCGTGCTTGACGCGGAAGATGCCGACAGTCCGCAACAGTAAATCTCTTACCGGGCGGCGATGCTGCCCGGTTCTATCACGACGTATTTCTGTGTTAAACTCAACGCGATTTTATGAAATCCTGGGTTGAGGTATCTCTGAACACACCGGCACAGCTCTCTTTGCCACTTTATCTTCCTGACGACGAAACTTTCGCAAGTTTCTGGCCGGGGGATAACTCCTCTTTACTGGCTGCACTGCAAAACGTGCTGCGTCAGGACCATAGCGGGTATATTTATCTCTGGTCGCGTGAAGGCGCTGGCCGTAGTCATTTGCTGCATGCAGCCTGTGCGGAACTGTCCGCGCGCGGCGATGCGGTAGGCTATGTGCCGCTCGACAAGCGTACCTGGTTCGTCCCCGAGGTGCTCGACGGTATGGAGCATTTATCGCTGGTATGCATCGATAACATCGAATGTGTGGCCGGGGATTCGCTGTGGGAAATGGCGATCTTTGATCTCTACAACCGCATCCTGGAGTCGGGGAAAACGCGTCTGCTGATCACAGGCGATCGCCCGCCAAGACAGTTGAATCTGGGGTTGCCGGATCTCGCCTCGCGCCTGGACTGGGGACAAATCTACAAGCTGCAGCCGCTTTCCGATGAAGATAAGCTGCAGGCGTTGCAATTACGCGCCAGACTTCGTGGGTTTGAACTGCCGGAAGATGTGGGACGCTTCCTGCTCAAGCGTCTGGATCGAGAAATGCGTACGCTGTTTATGACGTTGGATCAGCTTGATCATGCATCGATCACCGCCCAGCGTAAGCTGACCATTCCATTCGTAAAAGAGATACTGAAGCTGTAAGCGCCGCAGCCGAAGAGACTGCGGCAGGTTTCAGGTTAACCGATGATTTCCAGTACCTGCTCCGGCGGGCGTCCAATTCTCGCCTGGCCTTTGGCAACCACAATCGGGCGCTCCATCAATTTCGGGTTTTCCACCATTGCCTGAATCAGCGCATCTTCACTCAGATTTACGTTCGCCAGATTAAGTGACTTATAGAGATCTTCTTTCTGGCGCATCAGCTCGCGCGCGCTGGACATGCCCAGCATCTGCAGCAATTCACGCAGGGTTGTGGCGTCAGCCGGGGTTTCCAGATACAACACCACTTCCGGGTCCACACCGTTAGACTTCAGTAACTCCAGCGTTTCACGGCTCTTGGAGCAGCGTGGGTTATGGTAGATTTTAATCGCGTCTGACATGACTTCTCCTTGCATAACAATCCTGCCGGATGGCGACCAAAAGACCTTATCCGGCCTGTATATCGCCATCCGGCAAGGGTTCGATAATTACATTTTCGTATACGGTTTAAAGCGCTCTTGCAGTTGGCGTAGCTGGTCGATACGGGCATCGTATCTGGCCTGCTGCTGGCTACCCAGCTTGACCTGTGAGCTTGCGCTGCTGAGCATCGAAATCGCCTGATCCAGACGTCCTGCGAGGGCATACCCTTCCGCGCGGGCCGCCAGCTCCTGATCGCGGTTGTTTAGGTTGGCTTCCGTTTGCGCTAACAGATCCCAGCCGTTAGGGTCGTCCTTATGGTTAAACGTATAGCGATTCAGGATGGTCGCTGCCTCTTTGGCTTGCCCGGCCTGTAAATACGCATTTGCCAGGTTGAGCTGCAGTACCGGGTTGGTGCGCAGGTCGCGGGCGTTTTTCAACCGATTAATGGCATCGCTGGTTTTCTTCTGGCCGAGATCGATATCCGTTGCCAGGTCGAGATACCAGGCATTGTTAGCATCTGCCGCCAGCAGCGGTTGCAGTGCTTTACGTGCCTCGTCATATTTACTGGCCTCCATTGCCTGCAATGCCCGGCCATACTGCGCCGCACGTTGCTCACGTATGTTGCCTTTCGACCAGTTACTCAGCAGGTCATCGGTCAGCTGGTTGCGACCAGAGTTGTACATGCCTAAGGTGCGTGCCTTGGCCAGATAAAAATCTTCTGAAGACTGGACGACAGCCGGACGCATTTGGTTGGCGCGGTTACGGGCATCCGACAGACGGCTTTCTGGCAGGGGGTGAGTCAGCAAAATTTCTGGTGGACGCGAAGAGTAACGGGCCTGATCGAGCAATTTTTCCAGAAACGTCGGCATGGCCTGGGGATCGAATCCCGAGCGTTGCAGTACCTGAATACCGATGCGGTCTGCTTCCTGTTCGTTTTGCTGCGTAAAGCTAATCATCCCCTGACGTGTACCCGCCAGCGTACCGGTCAGCGCCGCCATACCCGCCTGCGGGCTGGCCATCGCCAATAAAATTGACCCTAACGCACCCACCCACGTTAGCGGCGCGCTGCGTTTCTGGTCTTCCATTGCACGCGCCAGGTGACGCTGCGTAACGTGGGAAATTTCGTGCGCCATAACCGATGCCAGTTGGCTTTCGTTATCGGAATAGCGGAACAGTGCGGAGTGCAAAACAACGTTGCCGCCAAAGAAAGCAAAGGCGTTGATTTCATCGTTGTTAATCAAAAAGAAGGTGAAGGGCGTTTTTACCGAGTCGGCGTGCGAGACCAGACGCATCCCCAGCGCATTAATGTATTGCGTCAGCAACGGATCGTTAATTAATGGCGCACTGCCGCGCAGCTGGCGTACATAATAATCGCCCATCTGCATTTCCTGTCCTATGGAAAGCGTACTCCCTGCCGAGGTTCCCATATCAGGTAGGGTGTCCGCGGTTTCTGCAAATGCGGGCGCAACCTGACCGATGGTCAGTGCAGCAATGAGGGTAGCAACCAGGTTTTTTTTCAACTGCCTGAACATAACCTCTGTCCTGTATTCTTTTTTGAGATAGCCATTTGACCAATGCCGTGAAGTTTCGTTCACACTCCGCAAGCTTAGGGAGTGTAACTGCGAAACCTGACGATGAACACCCAGGAAAAATGACTTTTCACTTTGCGTAATCCGCTATAAAAAGCGAAGTCTTTTTTGTGACATTTCGATACAATTCGGGATCGCAATCCCGCTATTGGATTCATGGAAGGGTTTTATGCTCGAAATGTTGATGCAATGGTATCGCCGCCGCTTTAGCGACCCCGAAGCCATCGCCTTGCTGATTATTCTGGTTGCCGGTTTTGGCATCCTGTTCTTTTTTAGCGGTCTTTTGGCGCCGCTGCTGGTCGCCATTGTGCTGGCGTACCTGCTCGAATGGCCGACAGTACGGCTGGAACATATTGGTTGTTCACGGCGTTGGGCAACATCGATTGTGTTGGTGGTGTTTGTCGGTATTTTGCTGCTGATGGCGTTTGTGGTAATGCCCGTTGCATGGCAACAGGGGATCTACCTGATCCGCGATATGCCCGGCATGCTCAATAAATTGTCTGATTTTGCCGCCACCTTACCGCGGCGTTATCCGGCGCTGATGGATGCGGGCATTATTGATGCGATGGCGGAGAATATGCGCTCGCGAATGCTCACCATGGGCGATTCGGTGGTGAAATATTCGCTGGCTTCACTGGTCGGATTGCTGACGCTGGCGGTGTATCTGATTCTCGTCCCGTTGATGGTGTTCTTCCTGATCAAAGATAAAGGACAAATGCTGAACGCAGTGCGTCGGGTGCTGCCGCGTAATCGCGGACTGGCGGGGCAGGTGTGGAAAGAGATGAACCAGCAAATCACCAACTATATCCGCGGCAAGGTGCTGGAAATGGTGGTGGTCGGCGTGGCGACCTGGCTCGGATTCCTGCTGTTTGGCCTCAACTATTCGCTGCTGCTTGCGGTGCTGGTAGGCTTCTCCGTGCTGATCCCGTATATCGGCGCTTTCGTGGTCACTATTCCGGTGGTCGGTGTGGCATTGTTCCAGTTCGGGCTTGGCACCGAGTTCTGGAGCTGTTTTGCCGTATACCTGATAATCCAGGCGCTGGACGGTAATTTGCTGGTGCCGGTGCTGTTCTCCGAGGCGGTAAATCTGCATCCGCTGGTGATTATTCTCTCAGTGGTGATATTCGGCGGCCTGTGGGGATTCTGGGGCGTATTCTTTGCGATTCCTCTGGCGACGTTAATCAAAGCGGTAATGCATGCCTGGCCGGATGGTCAGGTCGTTGATGAACCCTAATCTGTTTGCTCCGGCGATGCAATGTCGCCGGAGCCGAACTTGTCTGACCTCTATCCACACATTCTGAATAATCTCCTCTGGTGTCGTTTTTCTCTGCGTTTGTCTTTAACTTGACCCGCGTGATGTCTTTAAGTCACGCAAGGAATAAGGCCAACAGGAGAACAAAATGGGTCACAACACACACACGCAGCAGAAGGTGGGATGGGGCGGATATCTCGCTTTTTTTATTACGATTATTCTTTTTTCCGGCATGTTTGCGAAAAGTACCGAATGGTGGCGAGTCTTTGATTTCACCGTTCTCAACGGTGCGTTTGGGCAGATTAATGCGGCGGGGGACACGGCGGTCTCTTTTCGCGGCACGGGCGGTATGGGCGCAAAAGACGGCTTCTTATTCGCGCTTGAGCTGGCGCCTTCCGTCATTCTTTCACTCGGGATAATTTCCGTCACCGAAGGGCTGGGAGGGTTGCGTGCGGCACAGCAACTGATGACGCCAGTCCTGCGCCCTTTACTCGGTATTCCGGGTATTTGCTCGTTGGCGCTGATTGCGAATTTGCAAAATACCGATGCTGCGGCAGGGATGACTAAAGAAATGGCGGAAGAGGGCATTATCACTGAACAGGAACGTGCCATTTTTGCCTGCTGGCAAACCAGCGGCAGTGCGTGTATTACCAACTATTTTTCCTCGGGTGCCGCGTTGTTTACGATGGTTACCGTTCCGGTGATTACGCCGCTGGCGGTGATCCTTGTCTTCAAATTTGTGGGTGCGAACCTGCTGCGTTTGTGGATTGCGCAACTGGAAAATCGCCGTACGCAGCAGGAGGCGTGAGATGACAACGCAAGTACGTAAAAACGTCATGGATATGTTTATCGATGGCGCACGGCGCGGATTCACTATTGCAACAACCAGCCTGTTGCCTAACGTGGTAATGGCGTTTGTGATTATTCAGGCGCTGAAGGTGACGGGACTGCTCGAGATTGTCGGGCGGGTATGTGAGCCGGTAATGGCGCTGTGGGGACTGCCGGGGGAATCTGCTACCGTACTGCTGGCGGCGGTGATGAGTATGGGAGGCGGCGTCGGTGTTTGCGCCAGCCTGGTTGTCGCCGGTACGCTTTCGGGACATGATGCTACGGTGCTGTTACCGGCTATCTACCTGATGGGCAATCCGGTGCAAAATGTGGGACGCTGTCTGGGTACCGCGGGGGTCCATCCCCGTTATTACCCGCTTATTATTGCGGTATGCGTAATTAATGCGCTGCTCTCTATTTGGGTTATGCAGGTTATTGCCTGACAAGGAAGGTTATGAACTGTTCCATTCTTAATTTGACGTTGTTCCAGCAGGGACACGTGTACGCGCCGGAAGACTTAGGACGCCAGGATATACTGGTGTCTGACAGCAAAATTGTTGCCATCGCGCCGTCGATTTCCCCTGACGATTTTCCTGGCTGCGAGTGTATCAATCTTGACGGTGCGATTGTGTGCCCAGGATTTATCGATCAACACGTCCATCTGATTGGCGGCGGCGGAGAAGCGGGGCCGCACACCCGCACGCCGGAAGTACGCTTGTCGCGGCTGGTTGAAGCTGGCGTCACCTCGGTGGTGGGATTGCTGGGGACAGATGGTATTACCCGTCACCCTGAATCGCTGCTGGCGAAAACCCGCGCGCTGGAATTTGAAGGCATCAGCGCATGGATGCTGACCGGGGCGTATTCTCTGCCTTCCCCGACCATCACCGGCAGTATCGATCGCGATGTGGCGCTGATCGATAAAATCATTGGCGTGAAATGTGCTGTTTCGGACCATCGTTCTTCAGCCCCGGACACCTCGGCGCTGGCAAACATGGCGGCGCAGTCGCGCGTTGGCGGATTGTTAGGGCGCAAGCCGGGGATTAGCGTCTTCCATATGGGCGACAGCCCGCGCATGCTGGAGCCGTTGTACCAGATCCTCGACAACTGCGATGTACCGATTACCAAGCTGCTGCCCACACACGTCAATCGTGCGGAACCGTTGTTTCAGTCGGCGCTGGAGTATGCCCGCAAAGGCGGTTATATCGACATTACCAGCAGCATTGATGAACCCGTCGACCCGGCCACGGCTATCGCCACGGCGCTACGCCAGAACGTGCCGCTGTCGCGTATTACCTTGAGTTCAGACGGCAACGGTAGCCAGCCGGAATTTGATGACTACGGTAATCTTACCGGCATCGGTGTCGCAGGGTTTGAATCACTGGCTGAAACAGTGCGCCAGTTGGTGAAGGTTCATGCCATACCGCTGGAACTGGCGCTGTGTCCGCTGACGCGAACGGTCGCAGAATTTTTGGGACTGGAGCATAAAGGGCGTCTGGCGGTGGGATGCGATGCCGACATTCTGGTGCTCAATGATGCGCTTGAAGTTCATCACCTGTGGTCGAAGGGTAAAGCCGTCGTCAGAGAGAAAAAAGCCTGTGTAAAAGGGACGTTTGAATAAACGACGTTGATGCCGGATGGCGGCGTAAACGCCTTATCCGGCTACGGAGTTATGCGGATGGTGGCCTGATAAGACGCGTGGCGTCACCATCAGGCGCTATCTGGCAAAATGTAAATCAGGCGTTCTCTTTCAGCCAGTTCATTACCACGTCGTGGTGGTTGCTGGTTTTGAAGTCATCAAACACATGCTCAATTTTCCCTTCAGCATCAATCAGGAAGCTGATGCGGTGGATGCCATCATAGGTTTTGCCCATAAATGACTTCTCACCCCAGACGCCGAACTGCTCGCAAACCTGGTGATCTTCGTCGGACAGGAGCGTGAAGTTAAGGACTTCTTTCTCCGCGAATCGGGAAAGCTTCTCTGGTTTATCGGTGCTGATTCCCAGCACTTCAACACCTGCTTTTTTTAACTCATCCATGTTATCGCGCAGGCCGCAGGCCTGTACGGTACAGCCGGGTGTCATGGCTTTCGGGTAAAAATAAACCAGAACACGCTGTCCCTGGAAGTCGGTTAAATTTACTTGTTCTCCGTCTTGATCCGGCAAGCTAAATTTCGGTGCGATATCACCGGCTTTCAGTGGGTTCATTACTTAACTCCATCCTGTTCATCATGCTGTGAGTAATTGACGACGTTAATACTGCCTTGCGCATTGAGTTCTGTACAGAGTGCTTTAAACGCATCTTCAATATTTGCCGAATCATGTGACGCAGGACTATGTGCGGTAATTTGAATAAACAGCTGTGCCGCCTTTCCGTTCTCAGCCGGTTGCGTGCGTGAAACCAGTTCCGCAATATTCATTTGGTGGCTGTCAAACAGGGCGGTAAAGCGTTCAATCAAATGCGGAGAATCAGGAACATCGACCTGCACCCATACCGTAGCGGGCATCGCCGGACGGGGGCGTGCGGTCGTGCGCTTCATCACAATCAGTAAATCCAGCTCTGCACCTTTCAACGGCAAGGTTGATTCAATTAGGGTAATGGCATTCCAGGTGCCCGACAGCAACATGATAAAGGTGAACTCGTCACCCAGCATGGCCAGTCGGCTGTCTTCGATATTACAGCCGCAACTGCTGACATGACGTGTGATGGTGTTCACAATTCCCGGGCGGTCAGCACCCAGCGCAGTAATGACCAGATAGTGTTGCGATGACGATGTCAAACCTGTTCTTCCTTTGAGCGGTGAGGTAATCATAAGGAAAGCATAAAAAAAACATGCATACAACAATCAGAACGGCTCTGGTCGCTTGCTTTTATTGTCGTACCAAACGTACCATTGAGACACTTGTTTGCACAGAGGATGGCCCATGTTCACGGGAAGTATTGTCGCGCTTGTTACGCCGATGGATGAGAAAGGTAAAGTCTGCCGGTCGAGCCTGAAAAAACTGATTGATTATCATGTCGCCAGCGGCACCTCGGCGATCGTTTCGGTTGGCACCACCGGTGAGTCTGCCACCCTGAGTCATGATGAACATGGCGATGTGGTGATGATGACCCTGGAGCTGGCCGACGGGCGTATTCCGGTGATTGCCGGAACCGGCGCTAATGCGACCGCGGAAGCCATTAGTCTGACGCAGCGTTTCAACGACAGTGGTGTTGTCGGCTGCCTGACGGTGACGCCTTACTACAACCGCCCAACCCAGGAAGGTTTGTTCCAGCATTTCAAAGCCATCGCTGAACATACTGACCTGCCGCAAATTCTGTATAATGTACCGTCCCGTACCGGCTGCGATATGTTGCCGGAAACCGTTGGTCGCCTGGCGAAAGTAAAAAATATTATCGCTATTAAAGAGGCCACGGGGAACTTAAGTCGCGTTCACCAGATCAAAGAGCTGGTTTCAGACGACTTTATTCTGCTCAGCGGTGATGACGCGACCGGACTGGATTTTATGCAGCTCGGTGGTCATGGTGTGATTTCCGTGACGTCTAACGTTGCGGCACGCGATATGGCCGAAATGTGCAAACTGGCGGCAGCCGGGAACTTTGCCGAGGCGCGGGTGATTAACCAGCGTCTGATGCCGTTACACAACAAACTATTTGTCGAACCCAATCCTATCCCAGTGAAATGGGCGTGTAAGGAGTTGGGACTTGTGGCGACCGATACGCTACGTCTGCCGATGACGCCAATCACGGATAATGCTCGTGAAATCGTCAAAGCGGCGCTTAAGCATGCCGGTTTGCTGTAAAGTTTAGGGAGATTTGATGGCTTACTCAGTACAAAAGTCGCGCCTGGCCAAGGTTGCGGGTGTTTCGCTTGTTATGTTGCTCGCGGCCTGTAGTTCTGACTCGCGTTATAAGCGCCAGGTGAGCGGTGATGAATCCTATCTGGAGGCCGCACCGCTTGCTGAGCTTCACGCTCCAGCTGGGATGATTCTGCCAGTTATGTCGGGTGACTATAATATCCCGGTCACCAACGGCAGCGGTGCCGTTGGTAAAGCGCTGGACATTCGCCCGCCGGCTCAGCCGTTAGCACTAGTCACCGGCGCTCGCACTCAGATCGCGGGTGATACGTCGACATTGCTGGTGGAAAATGGTCGTGGCAACACGCTGTGGCCACAGGTCGTTAGCGTCATTCAGTCTAAAAACTACACGATCACCAAACGTGATGATGCCAGCCAGACGTTGACCACCGACTGGGTTAACTGGAACCGTCTGGATGAAGACGAGCAGTACCGTGGACGTTATCAAATCTCGGTTAAACCGCAGGGCTATCAGCAAGCGGTAACGGTGAAACTGATTAACCTCGAGCAGGCGGGTAAACCCGTAGCTGATCCAGCATCAATGCAGCGTTACAGCGCTGAGATGATGAACGTTATCTCCGCTGGTCTGGATAAGAACGCCACTGACGCCGCGAATGCCGCGCAGAACCGCTCTGCCGCCACCATGGATGTTCAAAGTGCTGCCGATGACACCGGTTTACCGATGCTGGTGGTACGTGGACCGTTCAACGTGGTATGGCAGCGTCTGCCGGCAGCGCTTGAGAAAGTGGGGATGAAAGTGACCGACAGCACCCGTTCTCAGGGCAGCATCGCCGTGACCTACAAACCACTGTCTGATAGCAACTGGCAGGAGCTGGGCGCAAGCGATCCGGGTCTGGTATCCGGCGACTATAAACTGCAGGTCGGTGATTTAGACAACCGCAGTAGCTTGCAGTTTATCGATCCGAAGGGGCATACCCTGACGCAAAGCCAGAACGACGCGCTGGTCGCCGTCTTCCAGGCAGCGTTCAGTAAGTAAAAATAAAGGGCTGGATAACTCCAGCCCTTTTTTTCTGATATGATACGCAAACGTGTGCGTCGGCAGAAAAACGCAATATTTATCGTTAATTCACACCCAGGAGTAATAAAGATGCAAAAGCAAGCTGAGTTGTATCGTGGTAAAGCGAAGACCGTATACAGCACGGAAAACCCGGACCTGTTGGTGCTCGAATTCCGCAATGATACGTCAGCAGGGGATGGCGCGCGCATTGAACAGTTTGATCGTAAAGGCATGGTGAACAACAAGTTCAACCATTTCATTATGACTAAACTGCAAGAAGCGGGCATTCCTACCCAGATGGAGCGACTGCTTTCCGATACTGAATGTCTGGTGAAAAAACTGGAGATGGTACCGGTTGAATGTGTGGTTCGTAACCGCGCAGCAGGCTCCCTGGTTAAGCGTTTAGGCGTTGAGGAAGGTATTGAACTCAATCCGCCGCTGTTTGATCTGTTCCTGAAAAACGATGCTATGCACGATCCAATGATTAACGATTCCTATTGTGAAACTTTTGGTTGGGTGAGCAAAGAGAATCTGGCGCGTATGAAAGAGCTGACCTACAAAGCCAACGACGTGCTGAAAAAGATGTTTGATGATGCCGGTCTGATTCTGGTCGACTTCAAACTTGAGTTTGGTTTGTATAAAGGTGAAGTGGTCCTGGGCGATGAGTTCTCACCGGACGGTAGCCGTCTGTGGGACAAAGAAACGCTGGATAAAATGGACAAAGATCGCTTCCGCCAGAGCCTGGGCGGCCTGATCGAAGCCTATGAAGCCGTCGCGCATCGTCTGGGTGTGAAGTTAGACTAACCCTCCCCTGAGCCGGCGATCGCTCTCCGGCTCATCAATCCCGCCGATTTTGATTACTGTTTCTTATGGTAATCCTGTTCCGAACCGCCTACGATCATCATCATAATGAATAAAAAGTTGAGGTGATTATGCGCTGGCAAGGGCGTCGTGAAAGTGACAATGTGGAAGACAGACGAAATAGCTCCGGTGGCGGCCCTTCTATAGGCGGCCCTGGTTTTCGTTTGCCCAGTGGTAAAGGCGGCATCATCCTGCTGATTGTGGTGCTGGTGGCGGGATATTATGGCGTGGATCTCACCGGATTAATGACCGGCCAGCCAGTTTCCCAACAGCAATCATCACACTCCATCAGCCCAAATGATGATGAAGCAGCAAAATTTACCTCGGTGATTCTGGCCACCACGGAAGATACCTGGGGGCAGCAGTTTGAAAAAATGGGCCGGACCTACCAACAGCCGAAGCTGGTAATGTATCGCGGAGCGACGCGTACCGGCTGTGGCGCGGGTCAGTCCGTGATGGGGCCGTTTTACTGCCCGGCGGATGGCACGGTGTATATCGACCTCTCATTTTATGATGACATGAAAAACAAGCTGGGCGCCGATGGTGATTTTGCTCAGGGCTATGTTATCGCCCATGAAGTGGGCCACCACGTGCAGAAACTGCTGGGTATTGAACCGAAAGTTCGCCAGATGCAGCAGAATGCCTCACAGGCTGAAGTGAACCGTCTTTCCGTACGTATGGAACTGCAGGCGGACTGCTTTGCTGGCGTCTGGGGCAACAGTATGCAGCAGCAGGGCGTGCTGGAGTCCGGCGACCTGGCTGAAGCGCTGAACGCCGCTCAGGCTATTGGCGACGATCGCCTGCAGCAGCAGGGACAAGGACGCGTTGTGCCGGACAGCTTTACCCACGGCACTTCTGAGCAGCGGCTTAGCTGGTTCAAACGCGGTTTTGACAGCGGCGATCCGGGACAATGTAATACTTTTGGTAAAGGCATTTAAGCTACTGAGGCAGGGATGTCTGATAACACGGCGCTGAGCGCGTTAACCGAACAGATGGCCCACGAAGGGATCCGTCGTCTGCTGATTATCAGTGGTGAGGGGAACTGGTGTCAGGAGCGGGCTTTAGCGCTACGCGACACGTTACCCGGCGACTGGTTATGGGTGGGCGCACAAGCCCCTGCTGAGCCAAACTGTACGCCACAGGCGCTGCAAACGTTATTAGGGCGCGAATTTCGTCATGCGGTTTTTGACGCCGGGCAGGGATTTGACGCTGCGGCGTTTGCCGCCTTAAGCGGAACGCTGATCGCCGGGAGCTGGCTGGTTTTGCTGACTCCCCCATGGCATACCTGGCACACGCATCCGGACGTGGATTCACTGCGCTGGAGCGACTGTGCTGAACCTATCCCAACGCCGCACTTTGTTGAACATGTCAAACGGGTGATTTCCCGTGACGGACAGGCTCTGCACTGGCAGCAGCATCACGCAGTTTCCAGCCCGCGTTTTCCTGTTCGTGCAGTCTGGCACGCGGCAACCGGTGACCCTCAGCCAGAACAGGCGATGATTTTAACCCAACTGCTGGATATGCCTCCCGGCGTGGCTGCGGTCACAGCTGCACGTGGCCGGGGCAAATCGGCTCTGGCAGGGCAACTGATAGCACGTATCAACGGGACCGCGATTGTCACCGCGCCTGCTAAAGCGGCAACGGATGTGCTGGCGCAATTTGCCGCAGAGGGTTACCGCTTTATGGCCCCGGATGCGCTGTTAAGCAGTTCTGCAACCGCAGACTGGCTGGTTGTGGATGAAGCCGCCGCGATCCCCGCGCCGCTGCTGCACCAACTGGTTGCGCGTTTCCCTCGTACGCTGTTAACCACCACCGTACAGGGCTATGAGGGAACTGGCAGAGGCTTTTTGTTGAAATTCTGCGCCCGCTTCCCTCATCTTCGACGCTATGAGTTGCAACAACCCGTACGCTGGGCGCAGGGATGTCCGCTGGAGAAAATCGTCAGCGATGCGCTGGTGTTTGACGACGAAACCTTTGCGCATGCCCCCTTGGGGGAGCTTAACTTCTCGGCATTTGAGCAACTCTCATGGCAGACAAACCCGGCGCTGCCGTTAGCGGTATATCAGCTGCTTTCCGGCGCGCATTATCGCACCTCGCCACTGGATCTGCGGCGAATGATGGACGCGCCGGGTCAGCATTTTCTTCAGGCTTCGGCTGCTGACTCGGTGGCGGGTGCCGTCTGGCTGGTCGACGAGGGGGGATTATCCGCAGAATTAAGCCAGGCCGTCTGGGCCGGATATCGCCGACCAAGAGGAAATCTGGTTGCGCAGTCACTGGCGGCGCACGGCGGAGACCCATTGGCAGCGACGCTTGTCGGGCGGCGGGTCAGTCGAATTGCGGTTCATCCCGCGCGTCAAAGGGAAGGTATTGGGCAACAGCTGATTCTGCAGGCCCGGCACTATTGCACGCAGTGCGACTATCTGTCCGTCAGCTTTGGTTATACGGCTGAATTATGGCGTTTCTGGCAGCGTTGCGGTTTTGTCCTGGTACGGATGGGTAATCATCGGGAAGCCAGCAGCGGCTGTTATACCGCTATGGCGGTGCTGCCCATCAGCGAAGCGGGAAAATGCCTTGCCTGGCGGGCGCACCAGCGCCTGCGACGGGATGCGGAGATTCTTGCGCAGTGGAACGCAGAGCGCATTCCGCTGGTACCACTGAAAGAGACTACGCTTAATGAGGATGACTGGGGTGAGCTGGCTGGGTTTGCCTTCGCGCATCGACCATTACTGACATCATTAGGTTGTCTGAGTCGTTTGCTTGAGCGCAGCGAGTTGCCTCTTCCTGCATTGCGCGGGCGTATACAGGCTCAACGCAGCGATGCTGAATTGTGCCAACAGTTGAAAATATCGGGTCGCAAAGCGCTGTTGGCAGTTCAGCGCGCCGAGGCGGCGCAGGCCTTAAAACAGCTGGATGCTGAGCGTGAGCAACGGCTACATAATCGCATTATGCAATGGCAATTTTTTCACTAACTTCTTCAATTTCCTGGCATGGTCATTGCGGTTAAGCGGCGTAGAATGATTCTCATCAGTTAAGGAGATCGCCATGAAACATGACCATTTTGTTGTTCAAAGTCCCGATAAACCCGCTCAACAGCTCTTGTTGCTGTTTCATGGCGTCGGCGATAACCCGGTTGCCATGGGCGAAATTGGCTCCTGGTTTGCGCCGCTGTTTCCGGATGCGCTAATCGTCAGCATTGGCGGGGCAGAGCCTTATGGTACGACTTCCGGGCGTCAGTGGTTTTCGGTACAGGGGGTAACGGAAGAGAACCGCCAGGCGCGTATTGACGCGATTATGCCGGTCTTTATCGAAACCGTTCGCTACTGGCAGAAGCAAAGCGGCGTTTCGCCTCAGGCGACCGCGCTGATTGGTTTTTCTCAGGGCTCGATTATGTCGCTTGAGAGTATTAAAGCTGAGCCAGGGCTGGCGTCGCGGGTCATCGCCTTTAATGGTCGCTATGCCACGTTGCCGGAGGTTGCAACCACCGCGACGACGGTGCATTTGATTCACGGCGGTGAAGACCGGGTGATTGAGTTATCTCATGCCGTTGCCGCGCAGGAGGCGTTAATACGCGCCGGTGGGGATGTGACGCTGGATATCGTCGAAAATCTGGGGCACGCCATTGATGAACGCAGTATGCAGTTTGCGCTCGACCACCTGCGTTTTACCGTACCGAAGCACTACTTTGATGAAGCGCTGAGCGGCGGTAAGCCTCACGATGATGATGTGATTGAGATGATTTAACCCGCAGGCCGGATGGCGATGTGAAACCGCCATTCGGCCTGCGTTGGCTTATTTCTTCGGTTGATCCTTGTTTGGCCAATCGTCGTCGTCATCCCATTTATCGTTAAAATCACGATGCGGGGGAAGCTCCGGCTTATTGGCAAGAAATTTCTTGTGGTCGACGCGCTTGAGATCTTTAATCACGTTCAGCAATACGCCTACCAGAAACACCAACACCAGAATCCACCAGTATTTTGCCAGCCAGTCCATGCTCATTTCCTCTTACAGGAACACTCATCAGGCGACGAGTTGCTCCATGATACGTTGATACATACGGGCAAGCAGTTGCAGGTCGGCGGCATTAACACATTCATTAATTTTATGAATGGTGGCGTTGACCGGCCCAAGTTCTACTACCTGTGCCCCCATGCGGGCAATAAAACGCCCGTCGGACGTCCCGCCTGTAGTCAGTAACTGCGGTTTAATCTCATTATAGTGCTCAATGGCGTTCACCACCGCATCCACCAGTTTACCGCGTGCGGTCAGGAACGGCTGACCGGAAAGCCACCAGTCGACGGTATAACGTAACTGATGTTTCTCCAGCAGCTCCAGCACCCGGGACTTAATCATTTCATCGTTTAATTCGGTGCTGAAACGGAAGTTGAACTGGATAAACAGTTCGCCGGGAATAACATTGTTGCTGCCGGTTCCTGCCTGAATATTGGCAATCTGCATGCTGGTCGCCGGGAAGAATTCGTTGCCCTGATCCCACTCAATCGCCACCAGTTCATTAAGCATTGGCGCCGCGCGGTGTACCGGGTTATCGGCCAGATGCGGGTAGGCTACGTGGCCCTGCACGCCGTGAATGGTCAGATTGCAGGTCAGTGAACCACGACGCCCATTTTTCACCACGTCGCCAACGATTTCCGTGCTGGACGGCTCGCCAACCAGACAATAATCCAGTCGTTCATTGCGTGCCATAAGTGCTTCAACCACTTTTACGGTGCCGTTTTGGGCGCTGGCCTCTTCGTCAGAGGTTATCAAAAACGCCAGACGACCCTGATGGTTCGGATGCTGGGCGACAAAACGTTCCGCGGCCACGACCATTGCCGCCAGTGAGCCTTTCATATCGGCTGCGCCACGCCCGAACAACATGCCATCGCGAATGGTCGGTTCGAACGGTGGATTAATCCAACGATCGACATCGCCGACAGGCACTACGTCAGTGTGACCGGCAAATGCCAGAGTCTCACCTTTGCCGCGCCATGCCCAAAAATTCTGTGTGTCACCAAAATCCATACGCTCAACGGTAAAACCTACCGCGCGCAGGCGTTCAATCATTAACGCCTGGCACCCGGCATCATCCGGGCTCAGGGAAGGACGGCGAATAAGCTGCTGTGTCAGCTCAATAACCGGGCACGACATAGACTATACCTCATTAAAAAACTGCGTATAACTGGATTCACTAAAGCCAAGCAGCATAGGCTTACCCGGCGCGCAGAGCAATGGGCGTTTGATAATTGCAGGCATTTCAATCATCAATGCAGCAGCAGAGGACGCATCGGTGATTTGGTTACGTGTGGCTTCATCCAGTTTGCGCCAGGTGGTTCCACGTGTATTGAGCAGCGCCTCCCAACCTAATTCGCTGATAAAGGCGTGTAATAACGCGTTGTCCAGGCCGTCGACGCGATAATCATGGAAGCGGTAGTCGACCCCATTGTCTTCCAGCCAGCGTCTGGCTTTTTTAATCGTATCGCAATTCTTAATGCCGTAGAGGGTGAACATTTGAATCCTTATTGACGTAATTTGAATATTTATTCTCGTGTTCTATAAACATGAATAATACATATTGTCATCGAACCGTTATAGAAAAATATAACATTGTTGTTGAATGGTGAATAATGATTCCTGAAAGTTCCAAAATTCATGAGAAACTGAAAATCAGAATTTGCCTGTTTGCATCAGCCTGTTTTTCCATCAGAATTGCCAAAGTCGTAGATGATGTATGAATATTTCAAAATATTGCAGTAAGTCACATAAAATTTATGGGGTTAGCGCATAGTGATTACATATACCCCCGAACACTGGAGGATGTAATCACAACCATTGGTTAAATGATCTTCTTTTTATGATGATGATTTCGTAGAATGCCCATAATAATAAGAGAGGTTGTTATGATTGAACGTGAACTGGGGAACTGGAAAGACTTTATCGAAGTGATGCTTCGTAAATAATTTTCTGGAAGAAATTCATATCCTGCAAAGGATAATAAAAGGCGACTCAACGTAAGTCGCCTTTTTTGTGTCCGATTATTCTGGGCGTGGCTTCAACGGGAAGCGTCTGCGTACCAGCACAAAGAACAGAGGAACGAAGTAAATCGCCAGGACAGTGGCTGAAATCATCCCGCCCATTACGCCAGTCCCCACCGCATGCTGACCGCCGGAACCTGCGCCACTGCTGATGGTCATCGGCAACACCCCAAAGATAAACGCCAGTGACGTCATCAGAATTGGGCGTAAGCGTTGGCGACAGGCATGCAGCGTGGCGTCGAGCAAGTCGTGACCTTTCTCGTTCATCTCATTGGCGAATTCAACAATCAATATTGCGTTTTTCGCCGAAAGCCCGATCACGGTGAGTAACCCGACCTGAAAGTACACGTCGTTTTCCAGGCCGCGCATCCAGGTAGCGAGCAGCGCGCCAATGACCCCCAGCGGTACAACCAGCATGACGGAGAAGGGAACCGACCAGCTTTCGTACAACGCCGCCAGACACAGGAACACCACCAGCAAAGAAATGGCGTACAGGGCTGGCGCCTGAGAGCCCGACAGCCGTTCCTGGTAAGACATCGCGGTCCATTCGAGTCCGAATCCGGTCGGCAACTGGTGGACCAGCGATTCCATAATGTCCATCGCCGTACCGGTACTGACGCCTGGGGCGGCTTCGCCAACAATCTCGACGGCGGAGTAGCCGTTATAGCGTTCCAGACGCGGTGAACCCGTTTCCCAGCGCGACGTGGCAAAGGCCGAGAAAGGCACCATGCCGCCGCTATTATTGCGGACGTACCACAGATTGATGTCGTCCGGGAGCATGCGATATTTTGCTGCCGCCTGTACGTAAACCTTCTTCACGCGACCCCGGTCCATAAAGTCATTGACGTAGCTGGAGCCCCAGGCCGTTTGCAAGGTGTCGTTGATGTCATCAATGGAAACGCCCAGCGCCTGGGCTTTGCGCTGATCGATATCAATTTGCAACTGCGGGCTGTCGTCCAGACCGTTATGACGAACACGGGTCAGAGACGCGTCTTTCCCGGCCAGCTCAATCAGCTTGTCGCGCGCGGCCATTAACGCATCATGGCCCGCACCGGCGTGATCTTGCAGCTCCATATCGAAACCGGCAGAGCTCCCGAGACCGCTAATCGCCGGAGGGCTGCTGGCGAAGACGCGGGCTTCCTTAATCTTATTAAAGGCTTTGGTCGCGCGCTCGATGATGGCGAAAGAGGTTCCGGTGGTGGTGTCGCGATCATCCCAGTCTTTTAAGCGGACAAACATCCGCGCCACGTTTTGACCGTTCCCGCCAGGGCCGGAACCGACCGTGGAAAAGACCGACGTAATGTTGTCTTTCTCATGGGTGAAGTAATACTTCTCCACTTCCTCAACCACTTTCAATGTTTGCTGCTGCGTGGAGCCGCTGGGCAACTGTATCGAGGTGGTAAACATGCCGCGGTCTTCGAGCGGCAGGAAGGAGGTTGGCAGGCGCAGGAACAGGAAAACCATACCGCCGAGCAGCAGGCCGTAAATCAGTATCCAGCGCAGGCTGCGGTGCAGGATCCTGGCGACGCCTTTTTCGTAGCGTTCGGCGTTGCGGTTAAACATCCGGTTAAACCAGCCAAAGAAACCGGTTTGCCCGTGATGCTCGCCTTTGTGTAGCGGTTTGAGCAGAGTGGCGCACAGGGCAGGGGTGAGGATCATCGCCACCAGAACTGAAAGAACCATTGCGGAGACGATGGTAATCGAGAACTGGCGGTAAATAGCCCCGGTAGTGCCGCCGAAGAAGGCCATCGGGATAAACACCGCCGATAGCACCATGGCGATACCGACCAGCGCTCCCTGGATTTGCCCCATCGATTTCCGCGTCGCTTCCCGCGGCGAGAGGCCTTCCTCACTCATAATTCGCTCGACGTTTTCCACCACCACAATGGCATCATCGACCAGCAGGCCGATCGCCAGCACCATCGCAAACATCGTCAGGGTGTTAACGCTGTAGCCAAAGGCGTAGAGGACGGAAAAAGTACCCATCAGGACGACGGGTACGGCGATTGTAGGAATCAGCGTGGCGCGGAAGTTTTGCAGGAACAGGTACATCACAAGAAATACCAGCGCGATCGCTTCCAGCAGCGTTTTCACCACGTCGATAATTGAGGCTTTGACAAAGGAGGTAGTTTCATACGCCACCTTGTATTCCAGCCCGTGCGGAAAATACTGTGAGAGCTCGTTCAGGCGGTCGATAACCAGCTCCGCCGTTGCCATTTCATTGGCGCCGGAGGCCAGTTTTACCCCCAGACCGGAAGCCGGGTGGCCGTTGAAGCGGCTGAGATAGTCATACTTTTCCGCACCCATTTCGACCATCGCCACATCACCCAGTTTAACTTCTGAGCCGTCCTGGTTGACGCGTAGCGTAATCGCGCGAAATTCATCCGGAGTCTGCAGCAGCGACTGGGCGTTGATCGTCGCATTCAGCGCTTGTTTGTCCACCGAAGGCGTGCCGCCAAGTTGCCCGACGGCAATCTGCGCATTCTGTGACTCGATAGCATCGGTCACATCTTTGGCGGTCATCTGGAAGCTGTTAAGTTTGACCGGGTCGAGCCAGATACGCATGGAATATTGTGAACCGTAGGCGTCAATATCGCCCACGCCGTTTATACGACTGAGCGGATCCTGGATATTACTGGCGACGTAGTCGGCGATGTCCTGCTTATCCATTGAGCCATCGGTGGAGACGAAGGCGATGGTCAGAATATTGGTGTCACCGGTCTTGCGCACCGTGACCCCTTGATTCTGTACCGCCTGCGGCAGCTTACGCATTGCCGATTGCAGCTGGTTTTGCACCTGCTGGACGGCCTCATCAGGATCGGTTCCCGCGAGGAAGCTCAGCGTAACCGACGCCTGGCCTGTCCCGCTGCTCTGCGACGACATGTACATCAGATTATCGAGACCAGTCATGTTCTGCTCGATAACCTGGGTGACGGTATTTTCCAGGGTTTGTGCGGACGCGCCAGGGTAGTTCGCGGTTACCCGCACGTTTGGCGGTGCCAGATCGGGGTATTGCTCAACGGGCAGCGAAAAAATAGCCAGGGCTCCTGTCAGGCACAACAGGATTGCTAACACCCAGGCAAAAATGGGGCGATCGATGAAAAAATTCGCCATTAAAAGGGGACCTCGTGTTTCTGCGTATCGTTATGGGTGTGAATTGCTTCACTTTAGCGGCAAGGTACGGGGCAAACGTGGAGAAAAAAAGAAGATAATGTAAATTATCATGCCCGTTTACAGCTTACCTTTCGTGCCAACGCCGTCAGGCCTGGATCGAGAACCGACGGCGCTTTGCGGTTCTTTACGTTAGCTCTCCGTCGGATTCTGCCGAACGAAAACTGATACTCACCAGCGTTCCCCCTCCGGAGGGTTGAGAGAAAGTCAGCGTGCCGCTCAGCCTTTCCGCCCGCTCGCGCATAATATTTAACCCATAGTGCCCCGAAGGCTCATGCGGCTCGCCAATGCCGATGCCGTTATCGCGAATATAAACCGTGTGATTACCATCCGGCGCGGTGACGCAACTGACGGCAATTTCGGTTGCGCTGGCATGTTTAATCGCGTTCAGCACCGCTTCACGGACGATCTGCAGCAGATGCACCTGCATTTGCGCGTCCAGCGCCAGGGTAGGTAACCGGCAATCAAGCGTCAGTTTAGCCGAGGTCTGATTTTGCAGCGTTTCCAGCATTTCATGCAGGGCGGAGGGGAGATCGGCCTGCTGTAAAGTCAGGCGGAAGGTGGTGAGCAGTTCGCGTAGCTGGCGGTAGGCGTCGTTCAGCGCCTGAGAGAAATCCGCCATAATGCTTTGCGCTGGGGCGTTATCTTCGGGAATCGAACGCTTCAGCAGCGTGAGCTGAATGCGTAAATAAGAGAGCACTTGCGCCAGCGAGTCGTGCAGCTCGCGCGCAATCGTCGCCCGTTCCTCCATTAACAACAGCTGCTGAAAATGTTTTTGCGCCTGGTTGAAGTACAACCCGCGACCCAGCATCGAGGAGACGCTGTTAAGCAGCGGGGTAGAAGCATTGACGTTCGGGCTTTGCCAGTGCAGTTCACCGTAGACGGTTTCCTGCATGGTGACCGGCAGGATCTGCATTGGCAGCTCGGGGCTTTTTGCGCCTTCGCTAATTCGCCAGTTATCTCCGACGGTGAGTTCCAGGAAATAGGCGGCGTCATGCTCGCGGACGATCTGTAAAATATGGCGGAAGCAGTACACATCAATCTGACTGGTATTTAACGCCTGAGAGCACTGATACAACACTTCCAGACGACGATTAGCTTCGTGGAGATCGTGGGTCTTCTCAGCGACAGACGCTTCCAGCGAGCGGTACAGCTTGTGTAATTCACTCGACATCTGGCTGAAGGTCTTGCCCAACAACCCGAGTTCGTTGGGCAAATCAGTATCCAGCGACGGGATGTCAAACTGACCGTGTTCAATGTGCTGGCTGGCCACCACCAGCTTATTCAGCGGACGCACCACCTGCTGGCGAATACGCCGTAAGGTAAAGAAAACGAGGGTGAAAATGCCGATCCCGCCCGCCAGTGAAATACCAAAAACCAGCATCACTTTGCGTTCGGCATAATGCTGCAGCGCCAGCACGAAGAGATCGATTTGATCGACATAGTTATTGATATTGCTCTGGTACCAATTTAAATCGCCATCGATCAGACGGGCGTTCATTTCCAGCCAGTTTGCATGTAGACGCCCATAGCGACTTTTTACTGCTTGAGGCACATACCACGCGTTCAGGTTCTGTAGTGCTGGCGAGTTTAGCGCCTGCTGGAAAAGCTGGCGGTGAGCGTTAAGCTGCGGACTTTGGCTTTGCAGATCGTAACCCAGACGGTAACTTTGCATGCGCAATGAGCCAGCCACGTTGATGGCTTCGGCATCTCGTAAGCTGCTGGTCAGCGTGAGCAGCGCAATACCCGTTGAGAGAATCGACAACAGCACTATGTAGAAAAAAGCTTTAGCCAGACTGGCCGAGACCGGACGCTTTACCGTCACTTGTGCATCCTCACACAATACACGTCGCGCCTTAAAACAGCCCGAACGATGCGGTGTATTTGATAAATGTTAATAAAACGCCATGAAACTGGATGGTAACTGAAACGCAATTTCATATGCGATGAAATAAATTGATCTGCCACAGGTTCTGGATAAATAGTTGTGCTTCCTGGGCAAATGAACATTGCCGCTTCCTTCCGTGTCGGTTAATAACAACACTCATATAAAGAATAAGGTTTTTGCAACCAAAAAAGAAGGAAGCCATGAATCGTTTTATTATGGTTAATAGCCAGCAGTGCCTGGGATGCCATGCCTGTGAGGTCGCCTGCGTCATGGCTCACAATGGCGAGCAGCATGTCCTGAGTCAACGGCATTTCCAGCCCCGAATTACCGTCATCAAGCATCAGCAGCAGCGCAGTGCGGTAACCTGCCATCACTGTGAAGATGCGCCCTGCGCCAGAAGTTGCCCGAACGGGGCAATCAGCCATGATAACGACAGCGTTCAGGTGAACCCGAAAAAGTGTATTGGCTGTAAATCGTGCGTCGTTGCTTGTCCTTTCGGCACGATGCAGATCGTACTCACTCCAGTCGCTAAAGGGAAGGTGAAAGCCACTGCGCACAAATGCGATTTGTGTCAGGGACGCGAACAGGGACCTGCCTGCGTAGAGAACTGTCCGGCGCAAGCGTTACAACTGGTGACGGAAAATTCGCTTACTGGTCTGTCAAAAGCGCGCAGGCTACGCACCGCCAGTCTGGAAAGCCAGCCTTGGCATGCCAACGCCACCGATTTCGTTTCGCATACAATTACCAAACGTGAGCAAATGCAGGCGACGCCTGCGCGTGGTGAGCCGGATAAGCTGGCAGTTGAGGCCCGTAAAACCAGCTTTGAGGAGATCTATCTGCCGTTTCGTACGGCGCAGGCGGAACGGGAAGCGTCCCGCTGCCTGAAATGCGGCGACCACAGTATTTGCGAATGGACCTGCCCATTGCATAACCATATTCCGCAGTGGATTGAACTGGTCAAAGCCGGGAATATCGATGCGGCGGTTGAGCTTTCTCACCAGACCAACTGCCTGCCGGAAGTGACCGGGCGCGTATGTCCGCAGGACCGACTTTGCGAAGGGGCATGTACGGTGCGTAGCGAGCATGGGGCGGTCACTATCGGAAATATTGAGCGTTACATCTCTGATCGGGCCCTGAGCAAAGGATGGCGACCGGACTTAAGCCACGTGCAGAAAGTGGATAAGCGCGTTGCTATCATCGGCGCGGGTCCGGCGGGTCTGGCCTGCGCGGATGTGCTGGCGCGCAGCGGAGTCAGCGCCACCGTATACGATCGCCACCCTGAAATCGGCGGTTTGCTGACGTTCGGCATTCCGGCCTTCAAGCTGGACAAATCGCTGCTGGCCCGCCGCCGTGAAATCTTCAGCGCCATGGGTATTCATTTCGAACTTAACTGTGAAGTGGGTAAGGATGTGGCGCTGTCGGCGCTGCTGGAGGATTACGATGCCGTGTTCGTGGGCGTAGGAACCTATCGTTCCATGAAGGCGGATCTGCCGAATGAAGACGCGCCTGGCGTTTATGACGCGTTACCGTTCCTGATTGCCAACACCAAGCAGGTGATGGGGCTGGATGAACTGCCTGAAGAGCCGTTTATCGACACCGCCGGACTGAACGTGGTTGTACTGGGCGGAGGCGATACGGCAATGGACTGCGTACGTACCGCGCTGCGTCATGGCGCACGCCAGGTGACCTGCGCTTATCGTCGTGATGAAGCCAACATGCCCGGTTCGAAAAAAGAGGTGAAGAACGCCCGGGAAGAGGGGGCTAACTTCGAGTTTAACGTCCAGCCGGTTGAGCTGGTGTTGCATGATGATGGGCGAGTCAGCGGCGTGCGTTTTTTACGTACCCAGCTTGGCGAGCCGGACGCGCAGGGGCGTCGTCGCCCGGTTCCCCTCGCCGGGAGTGAGTTTGTCATGCCCGCAGATGCGGTGATCATGGCGTTTGGTTTTCACCCACATGGCATGCCGTGGCTGGAGACGCATGGGGTTAAGGTCGATAACTGGGGGCGCATAGCCGCCAATGTTGAAAGCGCATACCGTTATCAAACCAGTAACCCGAAAATCTTCGCCGGTGGTGACGCGGTACGCGGTGCGGATCTGGTGGTTACGGCCATGGCGGAAGGACGGCATGCCGCCCAAGGGATCGTCGACTGGCTGGGCATAAAATCAGTCAAATCTCACTAAGTCGCTAAGAAGGCCGGATAAGGCGCGTTAGCGTTGCTATCCGGCTCTGTGCCGCCTAATTGCCTGATGGCGCTTCGCTTATCAGGCCGGCATTGCACCAAGACAAACCCGGTTTCACGGCGTAGTATTATTTCTCACTTCTTGCTGTGGAGCCGGTATGTCGCAAAAAATTACCCTCATCAAAGATAAAGTCCTTTCCGATAACTACTTCATCCTGCGCAATATCACCTATGACCTGACCCGTAGCAATGGAGAGGTGATTCGTCACAAACGCGAGGTTTACGATCGCGGCAACGGCGCCACTATCCTGCTGTATAACCCGGAGAAGAAAACGGTGGTGCTCATCCGCCAGTTTCGCGTCGCCACCTGGGTCAATGGTAATGAAAGCGGTCAACTGATTGAAACCTGCGCCGGGCTGCTGGATAACGACGAACCGGAAGCGTGCATTCGGAAAGAGGCCATTGAAGAGACCGGCTTTGAAGTGGGGGAAGTGCGTAAGCTGTTTGAGCTCTATATGTCGCCGGGCGGCGTGACGGAGATAATTCATTTCTTTATTGCGCAATACAGCGACAGCCAGCGGGCAAATGCGGGCGGAGGTGTGGAAGATGAAGATATTGAGGTTCTGGAGCTACCGTTCACCCAGGCGCTGGAAATGATTAAAACGGGTGAAATCCGTGACGGTAAGACGGTGCTATTGCTGAACTATTTGCAGTCGTCGCATCTCATGGACTAATGCGCGGGATTTATATTTCTTTACAAATTTTCGGCCAATCCGACGATTCTTATTGAGCCACATCAGTCGCGCAAGGAAGATACCGCTTAGGCTGTGTGTTTTGACTTCGGGGTTGTACCGTCCATGCGCTATCGCGTTATTTTACTTTTCCTGCTCGGGTTGTTACCCGTCCGTTTGCTGTGGGCCGCGCCCGCGCAACAGACGTTTTCTGACTGGCAGGTGACGTGCAATAACCAAAACTTTTGCGTGGCGCGCAATACCGGAGAACATCACGGCCTGGTCATGACCTTGAGCCGCAGTGCCGGGGCACATACCGACGCCGTGTTGCGTATTGAACTGGGTGGGCTGGAATCGCCCACAGCCAAAGAGAGCGATATTGCGCCACGTCTGCTACTGGATGGCGCGCCGCTCCCGCTTCGCGGTGAACACTGGCGTATTACCCCCTGGCAACTGATGACCGATGATCCGGCCACCATCAGCGCATTTTTAACAACCGTACAGGACGCGAAGGCGATAACCCTGCAAAAAGGGGCGCAAAACCTGTCCCTGGTCGGGCTAAAAGCCGCGCTGCTTTTTATCGACGCCCAGCAAAAACGGGTCGGCAGCGAAACCGCATGGATCGAAAAAGGCGACGAGCCTCCGCTCAGCGTACCTCCCGCTCCTGCTTTAAAAGGCGTGGCTGTGATTAACCCAACGCCAACGCCTCTCACGCAACAAGAGCGCAGTGAATTGCTGGATTACGGTAACTGGCGGATCAACGGTATTCGCTGTTCGATCGATCCGCTGCGTCGCGAGATGCGCGTCACGGCCTTAACGGATGATAAAGCGCTGCTTATGATCGGCTGTGAAGCCGGGGCATATAACACCATCGATCTGGCGTGGGTGGTTTCACGTACTACCCCGTTGACGTCACGGGCGGTACGGCTAAGCCTGCCTTTTAAAACGGATGCGGAAAGTCGCGATATGGAGCTGACCAACGCCACGTTTGATGAGAAGTCGCGCGAGCTGGTAACCCTCGCTAAAGGACGAGGGTTGGCAGATTGCGGTATCCAGACCCGCTGGCGCTACGACGGCCAGCGTTTTCGTCTGGTGCGCTATGCCCAAGAGCCAAGCTGCGATAACTGGCATGGGCCAGATGCCTGGCCCACGCTGTGGATCACACGTTAAGCACCTTATGCGCTTTGTCGACAATGTTATCCACCGTAAAGCCGAAGAACGGGAACAGCTTGTCTGCCGGAGCCGACTCCCCATAACCCGTCATACCGACAATCGCCCCTTTCAGCCCAACATATTTGTACCAGTAGTCGGCAATTCCTGCTTCTACCGCCACGCGCGCGCTGACGTTTGAGGGGAGGACCGATTCCCTATACGCCTCATCCTGGGCGTCGAAAATATCGGTTGAGGGCAGAGAAACCACTCGCACGTTACGACCTTCACCGGTCAGTTTTTCCGCCGCCAGCAGCGTGATTTCCATTTCTGAACCGGTAGCAATCAGGATAACATCCGGCTTACCGCCGCCATCCTTCAGCACATAGCCGCCGCGGGCAATCTGCTGCACTTGCTCAGGCGTCCGCTCAACCTGCGCCAGATTTTGCCGCGAGAGGATCAGCGCCGTTGGCCCGTCATGGCGTTCGACCGCCAGCTTCCAGCCTACCGCCGCTTCAACCTGATCGCAGGGTCGCCAGGTGCTGAAATTAGGCGTCAGACGCAGGCTGGCGAGCTGTTCGACGGCCTGGTGCGTGGGACCATCTTCCCCAAGGCCAATCGAGTCGTGGGTATAAACCATGATTTGTCGGGCTTTCATCAGCGCCGCCATGCGTGCGGCATTACGGGCATATTCGACAAACATCAGGAACGTTGCGGTGTACGGTACGAAGCCCCCGTGGTGAGCGATACCGTTGGCAATCGCGGTCATGCCAAATTCCCGCACGCCGTAGTGGATGTAGTTGCCTGCATGATCCTCTTTAAGAGAAGTGGAGCCTTTCCAGATGGTCAGGTTGCTGGGCGCCAGATCCGCCGAACCGCCAAGCAGCTCAGGCAGTATCGGCCCGTAGGCGTTCAGGGTATTTTGCGAGGCCTTACGGGTGGCGATTTTGGCCGGATTGGCCTGCAGTTCGGTGATATATTTCTGGGTCGTTTCTTCCCACTCTTCCGGCAGTCCACCGCTCATCCTGCGGGAAAACTCTGCCGCCAGATCCGGATGCGCATGTCGATAAGCGGCGAATTTCTCATTCCAGCTCTGTTGGGCTTTCTCGCCTTTTTCACGAGCGTCCCACGCCCGGTAAATCTCTTTGGGGATTTCAAAGGCAGGATGATGCCACCCCAACTTCTGCCGGGTCAGCGCCACTTCTTCTTCACCCAGCGCCGCGCCGTGCGCTTCTTCTTTCCCGGCTTTATTCGGTGAACCAAAACCAATCACCGTGCGGCAGATAATCAGCGACGGTTTATCGGTAACGGCCTGTGCTTCCTGAATCGCTTTTTTCACCGTCTCAGGGTCATGACCGTCAATCTCGTGCACCACATGCCAGTGATAGGCCTCAAAGCGTTTCGCGGTATCGTCGGTAAACCAGCCGTCGGTTTCGCCATCAATTGAGATGCCGTTGTGATCGTAAAAGCCGATGAGTTTGCCAAGTCCCAGGGTGCCCGCCAGCGAGCACACTTCGTGAGAAATGCCCTCCATCAGACAGCCGTCGCCCATAAAGACCCAGGTATAGTGATTAACAATCTCGTGGTCTGGCTGGTTAAACTGCGCCGCCAGCGTGCGTTCTGCAATCGCCATTCCGACAGCGTTGGCTAAACCCTGACCCAACGGTCCGGTGGTGGTCTCCACGCCCGGCGTATAGCCAATTTCCGGGTGTCCTGGCGTCTTCGAATGGAGCTGGCGGAAGTTCTTTAACTCTTCGAGCGGCAGGTTGTAGCCGGAAAGATGCAACAGGCTGTAAAGCAGCATTGAGGCGTGGCCATTGGACAAAATAAACCGGTCACGATCGTACCAGGTGGGATCGGACGGGTTATGGCGCAGGAAATCGTTCCACAGCACTTCGGCGATATCGGCCATCCCCATTGGTGCGCCAGGGTGGCCAGAGTTAGCTTTTTGGACGGCATCCATACTTAGCGCACGAATGGCATTGGCAAGCTCTTTACGGGTCATAGGAAATACTCCTTGAAAAGTAAAGTGTTAGATGCGTGTTGTGATTCACACTTTTGAGATAATTGCGGGTGTTGTCAGCAAAAAGCATAGCAGACAAGCATGGTATTGCTGGCTTAAGCAGGTAACATAGATGTTATAAATTGATAACAAATTCTTTCTTTGAATGGTGAGAGTATGGGGACCTTCAAAGTTTGTGCCGTTGACTGAGGTGATAATGTGCGGCTCAGTAGAATGGTTACCCGCGCCACTTTTTTGATAGATACGTGAAAGGAACAACAAGATGGATGACCAGTTAAAACAAAGCGCCCTCGATTTCCACGAATTTCCGGTACCCGGTAAAATCCAGGTTTCTCCGACCAAGCCTCTGGCAACCCAGCGCGACCTCGCGTTGGCCTACTCGCCGGGCGTGGCTGCACCGTGTCTTGAAATTGAAAAGGACCCGCTGGCAGCCTACAAATACACCGCACGCGGCAACCTGGTTGCGGTTATTTCCAACGGTACTGCGGTTCTGGGCCTGGGTAATATTGGCGCGCTGGCCGGTAAACCAGTGATGGAAGGTAAAGGCGTTCTGTTTAAGAAATTCGCCGGGATTGACGTGTTCGACATCGAAGTTGATGAACTCGATCCGGATAAATTTATCAACGTGGTAGCGGCGCTTGAACCAACGTTTGGCGGCATTAACCTCGAAGATATCAAAGCGCCGGAGTGCTTCTACATTGAGCAAAAACTCCGTGAGCGCATGAATATTCCGGTATTCCATGATGACCAGCACGGCACGGCAATCATCAGTACTGCCGCAATCCTTAACGGTCTGCGGGTGGTTGAGAAAAATATCTCTGATGTGCGTATGGTGGTGTCCGGTGCAGGTGCGGCGGCGATTGCCTGTATGAACCTGCTGGTGGCGCTGGGTATGCAGAAACACAACATTGTGGTCTGCGACTCCAAAGGGGTGATTTACAAAGATCGTGAACCAAACATGGCGGAAACCAAAGCGGCATACGCAGTGGTGGATGACGGTAAGCGTACGCTGGATGATGTCATTGACGGCGCGGATATTTTCCTCGGTTGCTCTGGTCCGAAAGTGCTGACGCAGGAAATGGTTAAGAAGATGGCGCGTGCGCCAATGATCCTGGCCCTCGCCAACCCGGAACCGGAAATCCTGCCGCCGCTGGCGAAAGAGGTGCGTTCTGACGCCATCATTTGCACCGGCCGTTCCGACTACCCGAACCAGGTTAACAACGTCCTGTGCTTCCCGTTCATCTTCCGCGGCGCGCTGGACGTCGGCGCTACTGCCATCAACGAAGAGATGAAACTGGCCGCGGTACACGCCATTGCTGAGCTGGCGCACGCCGAGCAGAGCGAAGTGGTGGCCTCCGCCTATGGCGACCAGGACCTGAGCTTCGGGCCGGAATACATTATTCCGAAACCGTTCGACCCGCGTCTGATCGTCAAAATCGCCCCTGCGGTGGCGAAGGCGGCGATGGATTCCGGTGTGGCAACGCGTCCGATTGCCGACTTTGATGCTTACATCGATAAGCTGACCGAATTCGTCTACAAAACCAACCTGTTCATGAAGCCGATTTTCTCCCTGGCACGCAAAGCGCCGAAGCGTGTGGTGCTGACTGAAGGGGAAGAGGCGCGTGTACTGCATGCCACGCAGGAGCTGATCACTTTAGGTCTGGCGAAACCGATCCTGATCGGTCGTCCGAGCGTTATCGAAATGCGTATCCAGAAACTGGGTCTGCAGATCAAAGCGGGCGTCGATTTTGAGATCGTCAACAATGAATCCGATCCGCGCTTTAAGGAGTACTGGAGCGAGTACTACCAGATTATGAAACGTCGTGGTATTACCCAGGAGCAGGCGCAGCGTGCGGTAATTGCCAACACCACGGTGATCGGCGCGATCATGGTGCAGCGCGGCGAAGCGGATGCAATGATCTGCGGTACGATTGGCGACTACCATGAGCACTTCAGCGTGGTGAAAGAGGTGTTTGGTCATCGCGATGGCGTGCATACTGCCGGGGCGATGAACGCCTTGCTGCTGCCAAGCGGTAACACCTTTATCGCCGATACCTACGTTAACGACGATCCTACGCCGGAGCAACTGGCGGAAATCGCCGTGATGGCGGCAGAAACCGTGCGTCGCTTTGGTATCGAACCGAAGGTAGCGCTGCTGTCGCACTCCAACTTTGGCTCATCTAACTGTCCGTCGGCCAGCAAAATGCGCGAAGCGCTGGAGCTGATTAAGGCGCGTGCGCCAGAGTTGATGATTGATGGCGAAATGCACGGCGATGCCGCGCTGGTGGAAAGCATCCGTCATGACCGCATGCCGGACAGTCCGCTGAAAGGCTCAGCGAATATTCTGGTGATGCCGAATATGGAAGCTGCCCGTATTAGTTACAACTTACTACGCGTTTCCAGCTCTGAAGGCGTAACGGTCGGCCCGGTGCTGATGGGGGTTGCGAAACCGGTTCACGTATTAACGCCGATCGCTTCTGTTCGTCGTATCGTTAATATGGTGGCGCTGGCGGTCGTAGAAGCCCAAACTCAACCGCTGTAATTTCACTTTAATTTATTTCCGGCGCGGGTTTCTCCCGCGCCTTTTTATTTCCCCTTTCTTAGTGATCCACTTCACCTTTTAAACATGGTTGCCGAATTTTGTTATTTACTCTGACAAAAAATTGCCACGATGAGGGCAGTTTTAGCGGAGGCGGTGAGCAATGGAAAAAGAACGCATTATTCAGGAATTTGTGCCGGGGAAACAGGTTACGCTGGCGCATCTCATTGCGCACCCTGGTGAGGAACTGGCGAAAAAGATCGGCGTTCCCGAAGCGGGTGCCATCGGCATCATGACGCTGACGCCAGGCGAAACCGCGATGATTGCCGGTGACTTAGCTATGAAGGCGGCAGATGTACATATCGGCTTTCTCGATCGATTCAGCGGTGCGCTGGTCATCTACGGCTCGGTAGGCGCGGTAGAAGAAGCGTTATTACAGACGGTAAGCGGTCTGGGTCGGTTATTAAATTTCACTTTGTGCAACCTGACAAAAAGTTAATCAGAGGCGGCGATGAAACGTATTGCGTTTGTCGGTACGGTGGGGGCGGGGAAAACAACGCTCTTTAATGCGCTACAGGGAAATTATTCCCTCGCCAGAAAAACACAGGCCGTGGAGTTTAATGAAAATGGCGATATCGACACGCCAGGAGAATATTTTAGCCATCCGCGCTGGTATCACGCCTTAATTACCACGCTGCAGGATGTTGATACGTTGATTTATATACACGCGGCAAATGATAAAGAAAGTCGCTTACCTGCCGGGCTGTTGGATATCGGCGCCAGTAAACGACAAATCGCCGTTATCAGCAAAACGGACATGCCGGATGCCGACGTCGCCGCAACGCGACAACTACTTCGCGGGATAGGGTTCCAGGAGCCGATTTTCGAACTCAACAGCCATGACCCGCGCAGCGTGCAGCACCTGGTGGATTATCTGACTGAGCTCAGCCAAAAGGAGGAAAGGGCAGGTGAAAAAACTCATCACAGCTAACGATATTCGTGCGGCCCACGCACGCGGCGAACAGGAAATGTCGGTTGTTCTGCGCGCCAGCATCATCACCCCGGAGGCGCGCGAAGTTGCGGAGCTGCTGGGCGTCACCATCAGTGAATGCGATGAATCCGCGCCAACCGTTGCTGCTGCCGCACCGGTTGCGGTGGATGATGGCAAAACGGAAAGCCAGCGCATTCGCGAAACCATCATTGCGCAGTTACCGGAAGGGCAGTTTACCGAAAGCCTGGTCGCCCAACTGATGGACAAAGTCATGAAGGAGAAACAGTCGCTGGAGCAGGGCGGAATGCAGCCGAGCTTTAACTCGGTGACCGGCAAAGGCGGCGTCAAAGTCATCGACGGCAGCAGCGTGAAGTTTGGTCGTTTTGACGGCGCACAGCCGCACTGCGTGGGTTTAACCGATCTGGTGACCGACCAGGACGGTAGCAGCATGGCCGCCGGGTTCATGCAGTGGGATAACGCTTTTTTCCCATGGACGCTGAACTACGACGAAATCGACATGATTCTGGAAGGCGAGCTGCACGTTCGCCACGAAGGCGAAACCATGATTGCTAAAGCCGGGGATGTGATGTTTATCCCGAAAGGCTCCAGCATCGAATTTGGTACGCCATCGACGGTGAAATTTCTGTATGTGGCCTGGCCTGCGAACTGGCAGTCCTGCTAAGGCGGATGTATGAAGGATTTCATTACCGAAGCATGGCTCAGAGCGAATCATACGCTCAGCGAAGGGGCTGAAATTCATCTCCCCGCTGATGCTCGCCTGACGCCATCTGCCCGGGAATTACTGGAAAGCCGACATCTGCGCATTAAGTTTATCGACGAGCAGGGCAGCCTGTTTATTGATGACGAAGCACAGCAGCCGCAGCCGGTGCATGGTTTAACCAGCAGCGATACGCATCCACAGGCCAGTTGCGAACTGTGTCATCAACCGGTGGTGAAGAAAGCAGACACGCTGACGCATCTGACAGCGGACAAGATGGTCGCTAAAAGTGACCCGCGCCTGGGATTTCGCGCCGCGCTGGACAGCACCATCGCCCTGGCCGTGTGGTTGCAGATAGAGCTGGCGGAACCGTGGCAGCCGTGGCTGGCGGATATCCGTTCGCGTCTGGGCAACATTATGCGCGCCGACGCTATCGACGAGCCGCTGGCAGCACAAGCTATCGTCGGGTTAAGCGACGAAGATTTACACCGGCTTTCGCATCAGCCGCTGCGCTATCTGGACCACGACCATCTGGTGCCTGAAGCCAGTCATGGCCGTGATTGCGCGTTGCTTAATCTGCTGCGTACCAAAGTCCGTGAAACGGAGACGGTGGCGGCCCAGGTATTCATCACCCGTAGTTTTGACGTGATGCGACCGGACATCATGCAGGCGCTCAATCGCCTTTCCAGTACGGTCTACGTGATGATGATTCTGAGCGTAGCGAAGCATCCACTGACGGTTAGCCAAATTCAACAGCGACTGGGGGAGAAGCAATGATCATTGAACGTGCTCGTCAACTCGCCCAGCGTTCACCTGCACGGGTGGTGTTCCCGGATGCGCTGGATGTTCGGGTGTTGAAAGCGGCAAATTACCTGCATCAGCACGGTCTGGCACATCCTGTTCTCGTCGCCAGTCCGTTTGCGCTGCGCCAGTTTGCCCTCAGCCATCGGGTGGCGATGGATGGCATTCAGGTTATCGACCCGCAAAGCAACCAGTCCATGCGTGAAGAGTTTGCGCTGCGCTGGCTGGCCCGCGCGGGAGATAAAACGCCTGCAGATGCGCTGGAAAAACTCAACGATCCGCTGATGTTCGCCGCCGCCATGGTTAGCGCGGGTAAAGCTGACGTCTGTATTGCGGGCAATTTATCGTCGACAGCAAACGTGCTGCGCGCTGGGTTACGCATTATTGGGTTACAGCCAGGCTGTAAAACGCTGTCGTCAATTTTCCTGATGCTGCCGCAGTACCTCGGGCCGGCATTAGGGTTTGCCGATTGTAGCGTCGTGCCGCAGCCCACAGCCGCGCAGCTGGCGGATATTGCGATTGCCAGCGCGCAGACATGGCAGGCGATCACCGGTGAAGAACCGCGCGTGGCCATGCTGTCGTTTTCAAGTCAAGGCAGCGCTCGTCATCCTAACGTCGCTAACGTGCAGCAGGCTACGGAGATCGTTCGTGAGCGCGCCCCGCAGCTTACCGTGGATGGGGAACTGCAATTTGATGCCGCCTTTGTTCCGGATGTCGCCGCGCAAAAAGCGCCCGCCAGTCCGTTAAAGGGCAATGCCAATGTGATGGTCTTCCCATCGCTGGAGGCAGGCAATATTGGCTACAAAATCGCCCAGCGTCTGGGAGGGTATCGTGCCGTAGGTCCGTTGATCCAAGGGCTTGCCGCACCGCTTCATGACCTCTCTCGCGGCTGTAGCGTACAGGAAATTATCGAACTGGCGTTGGTGGCAGCAGTGCCGCGTCAGACTGACATGAGTCGTGAAAACGCCTCACACACACTGGTTGTTTAGGTCCCGTTCTGGACCCCTTAATGAGAGGAAAACACAATGGAAGCATTAGGAATGATTGAAACCCGGGGCCTGGTTGCACTGATTGAGGCTTCTGACGCAATGGTTAAAGCGGCACGCGTGAAACTGGTCGGCGTGAAGCAGATCGGCGGCGGTCTGGTTACTGCAATGGTCCGTGGCGACGTAGCGGCATGTAAAGCCGCAACGGATGCTGGTGCTGCTGCTGCACAGCGTATTGGTGAGCTGGTTTCCGTACACGTAATCCCGCGTCCGCATGGCGATCTGGAAGAAGTGTTCCCGATCAGCTTTAAAGGCGACAGCAACGACATGTAAGTCGTCCATGTGACGCCACAGACTTCATTGCTGGCGTCACCCTCTCTCCTTTTCACATTACCTTCTGCGGAGGGTAGGGGGAGGTTTTACCTGAAATATGCCACGGAGGCGCGTATGAAACTGGCAATCGTCACAGGACAAATTGTTTGTACCGTACGCCATCAGGGGCTCGCGCACGACAAGTTGCTGATGGTGGAAATGATTGATGCCTGCGGAAATCCCGACGGGCAATGTGCTGTTGCTATCGACAGCATTGGGGCGGGAACCGGAGAGTGGGTGCTGCTGGTCAGCGGAAGCTCAGCCCGTCAGGCGCACCGTAACGAATCATCACCTGTCGATCTGTGCGTGATTGGCATTGTTGATGAAGTGGTGGCAGGTGGTCAGGTGATCTTCCATAAATAAGGCAGAAAATCATGAATCAACAGGATATTGAACAGGTCGTGAAAGCGGTACTGCTGAAAATGAAAGACAGCAGCCAACCCGTCAGTGCCGTTCAAGAAATGGGCGTTTTTGCCTCCCTGGATGACGCAGTGGCGGCAGCAAAACTGGCCCAGCAAGGGCTGAAAAGCGTTGCCATGCGCCAACTGGCTATCACGGCTCTACGTGAGGCGGGCGAAAAACATGCCCGAGAATTAGCGGAACTTGCCGTCACAGAAACCGGCATGGGGCGCGTTGAAGATAAATTTGCCAAAAATGTGGCGCAGGCACGCGCCACGCCGGGCGTGGAATGCCTGTCTCCACAGGTTCTGACCGGTGATAACGGCCTGACGCTGATTGAAAACGCGCCGTGGGGCGTGGTGGCCTCGGTGACACCGTCCACCAACCCGGCTGCGACCGTTATTAACAACGCCATCAGCCTGATTGCGGCTGGCAACAGCGTGGTCTTCGCACCGCATCCGGCTGCCAAGGGCGTGTCTCAGCGCGCTATCACTCTGCTTAACCAGGCGGTAGTTGCTGCAGGCGGACCGGCAAACCTGCTGGTTACCGTGGCCAATCCGGATATCGAAACCGCCCAGCGTCTGTTTAAGTACCCAGGCATCGGCCTGCTGGTGGTGACCGGCGGTGAAGCCGTAGTGGATGCCGCGCGTAAGCACACCAACAAACGTCTGATTGCCGCCGGTGCGGGAAATCCGCCGGTGGTGGTTGATGAAACGGCTGATCTGGCACGCGCAGCCCAGTCGATCGTCAAAGGCGCTTCGTTTGACAACAACATTATCTGCGCCGACGAAAAAGTGCTGATCGTGGTCGATAGCGTCGCTGATGAGCTGATGCGTCTGATGGAAAGCCAGCATGCAGTCAAGCTGACCACGGCTCAGGCCGAACAGCTGCAACCGGTGCTGCTGAAAAATGTCGATGAACGCGGTAAAGGCACGGTCAGTCGTGACTGGGTTGGCCGCGACGCAGGAAAAATCGCTGCGGCGATTGGTCTGAACGTACCGGAGCAAACCCGGCTGTTGTTCGTCGAAACCTCTGCGACTCACCCGTTTGCCGTAACCGAACTGATGATGCCGGTTCTGCCGGTCGTGCGGGTCGCCAACGTCGATGAGGCCATTGAACTGGCGGTCAAGCTTGAAGGCGGCTGTCACCATACGGCGGCGATGCACTCGCGCAATATCGACAACATGAACCGCATGGCAAACGCCATTGATACCAGCATTTTCGTTAAGAACGGACCGTGTATTGCCGGTCTTGGACTCGGCGGCGAAGGCTGGACCACGATGACCATTACCACGCCAACCGGGGAAGGGGTGACCAGCGCACGCACGTTTGTGCGTCTGCGTCGCTGTGTGTTGGTGGACGCCTTCAGAATTGTATAAGGAGTGAACGACATGGCGCACGACGAACAACGTTGGCTGACACCCAGATTGCTAAAAGCGGCAACGCTATGTAACCAGACGCCCGTAAAGAGCGATTCACCGCTGTGGCTGGGCGTGGATTTGGGGACGTGTGATGTGGTGTCGATGGTTGTCGACAGTGACGGACAGCCGGTTGCGGTTTGCCTGGACTGGGCCGACGTCGTGCGCGATGGCATCGTCTGGGATTTCTTCGGTGCGGTGACCATCGTTCGTCGCCATCTCGATACGCTCGAACAACAGTTGGGTTGCCGCTTTACCCACGCGGCAACCTCGTTTCCACCGGGAACTGACCCACGGATATCGATCAACGTGCTGGAATCTGCCGGGCTTGAAGTCAGTCATGTGCTCGACGAACCGACCGCGGTGGCAGACCTGTTGCAGCTTGATAACGCTGGCGTGGTGGATATCGGTGGCGGTACCACCGGGATTGCGATTGTGAAGCGAGGCAAGGTGACTTACTCCGCCGATGAAGCGACCGGCGGACACCACATTTCTCTGACGCTTGCCGGGAACCGTCGCATCCAGTTGGAAGAGGCGGAGCAGTACAAACGCAGCAACGGTAAAGAAATTTGGCCGGTGGTTAAGCCGGTCTACGAAAAAATGGCGGAAATTGTGGCTCACCATATTGCCGGACAGGGCGTGGCAGATTTATGGCTGGCCGGTGGTTCCTGTATGCAGCCGGGCGTTGATGAACTGTTTCGTAAGCGTTTCCCGGAACTGCAGGTGCATTTACCCCAGCACAGCCTGTTTATGACCCCGCTGGCGATTGCAAATAGCGGAAAAGAAAAAGCGGAAGGAATCTATGCAAGCTGAATTGCAGACCGCGCTCTTTCAGGCATTCGATACCCTGAATCTGCAACGCGTAAAAACGTTTAGCGTTCCACCGGTTACGTTGTGTGGACTGGGAGCGCTCAGTACCTGCGGACAGGAAGCACAAACGCGCGGCCTGACGCATATGTTCGTCATGGTCGACAGTTTCCTGCACCAGGCGGGGATGACCGCTGCACTGGAACGCAGCCTGGCGATGAAAGGCGTGGCGATGACGCTGTGGCCATGTCCGGTGGGCGAACCGTGCATTACGGACGTCTGCGCGGCGGTCGCGCAACTGCGTGAATCGAAGTGCGATGGCGTAGTGGCCTTTGGTGGCGGTTCCGTATTGGATGCCGCAAAAGCCGTGGCGTTGCTGGTGACCAATCCCACCCAGACGCTGGCAGACATGGATGAGAGCAGCGCGTTACGCCCGCGTCTGCCGCTGATTGCCGTACCGACTACCGCCGGAACGGGTTCAGAAACCACTAATGTCACGGTGATTATCGACGCTGCGACCGGGCTTAAAAAAGTGCTGGCCCACGCAACCCTGATGCCGGATGTGGCGATTCTTGACGCCGCGCTGACGGAAGGTGTGCCCGCACACGTAACGGCGATGACCGGGATCGATGCGCTGACGCACGCTGTTGAAGCGTATAGCGCTCTGAACGCGACGCCGTTTACCGACAGTCTGGCGATTGGCGCGATTGCGATGATAGGTAAATCGCTGCCGAAGGCCGTTGGCTATGGTCAGGATCTGGCGGCGCGAGAAAGCATGCTACTGGCTTCCTGTATGGCCGGGATGGCGTTTTCCAGCGCGGGGCTGGGCCTGTGTCACGCGATGGCGCACCAGCCGGGTGCGACACTGCACATCCCACATGGACAGGCTAACGCCATGCTGCTGCCCACAGTAATGGGTTTCAACCGCATGGTGTGTCGTGAGCGTTTCAGCCATATCGGACGGGCGTTAACCAACAAGAAGTCGGACGATCGCGATGCCATCAACGCCGTCAGCGAGCTGATTAGCGAAGTGGGCCAGACCAAACGACTCTCTGACGTTGGGGCAAAGCCCGAGCATTACAGCGCATGGGCTCACGCCGCGCTGGAGGATATTTGTATTCGCAGTAACCCACGCACCGCCACGCAGGCCGACATTATCGCGTTGTATGCGGCGGCACAATAAATACACATATGACAGGGAGTGAAGGTTATGGGAATTAACGAAATCATCATGTACATCATGATGTTCTTTATGCTGATTGCCGCCGTGGACAGGATCCTGTCGCAGTTCGGCGGTTCGGCACGCTTCCTCGGTAAGTTCGGTAAGAGTATTGAGGGATCGGGCGGCCAGTTTGAAGAAGGTTTTATGGCGATGGGCGCGCTGGGTCTGGCGATGGTTGGTATGACCGCGCTGGCACCGGTACTGGCGCATGTGCTCGGGCCGGTGATTATTCCACTGTACGAAATGTTGGGCGCGAACCCGTCGATGTTTGCCGGAACGCTGCTGGCGTGCGATATGGGCGGCTTCTTCCTAGCGAAAGAACTGGCGGGCGGCGACGTTGCGGCGTGGCTGTACTCTGGCCTGATCCTCGGGGCGATGATGGGGCCGACGCTGGTCTTCTCTATTCCGGTTGCGCTGGGGATTATTGAGCCGTCTGACCGTCGTTATCTGGCGCTGGGCGTGCTGGCTGGGATCGTCACCATTCCGATTGGCTGTATTGCGGGTGGTTTGATCGCGATGTACTCCGGTGTCGAAATCAACGGGCAGCCGGTGGAGTTCACCTTCGCGCTGATCCTGATGAACATGATCCCGGTGCTGATCGTTGCCGTGCTGGTGGCGCTGGGACTGAAATTCATCCCGGAAAAAATGATCAACGGCTTCCAGATCTTCGCGAAATTCCTGGTGGCGCTGATCACCATCGGTCTGGCGGCAGCGGTAATCAAATTCCTGCTCGGCTGGGAACTGATTCCGGGTCTTGATCCTATCTTCATGGCACCGGGTGACAAGCCGGGTGAAGTGATGCGCGCCATCGAAGTTATCGGTTCTATCTCCTGCGTGCTGCTGGGGGCGTACCCAATGGTACTGCTGCTGACCCGCTGGTTTGAAAAGCCGCTGATGAGCGTTGGTAACCTGTTAAAAATCAATAATATTGCGGCTGCGGGCATGGTGGCGACGCTGGCGAACAACATCCCAATGTTCGGCATGATGAAGAATATGGATACCCGCGGCAAAGTGATCAACTGCGCTTTTGCGGTCTCCGCAGCCTTCGCTCTGGGTGACCACTTAGGTTTCGCCGCGGCCAACATGAACGCGATGATCTTCCCAATGATTGTCGGCAAGCTGATTGGCGGCGTGACGGCGATTGGTGTGGCTATGCTGTTGGTACCGAAAGACGAAGATGTTCCGGCACCAGCAGAAACCAACCCGGAGGCGCAATCGTGAATACTCGCCAGCTACTCAGCGTCGGTATCGATATCGGCACCACCACCACTCAGGTCATCTTCTCGCGCCTTGAGCTGGTCAACCGTGCGGCAGTGTCGCAGGTGCCGCGTTACGAATTCATCAAACGCGAAATTAGCTGGCAAAGCCCGGTGTTCTTTACCCCCGTTGATAAGCAGGGCGGGCTGAAAGAGGCCGAACTTAAGGCGCTGATCCTCGCCCAGTATCAGGCGGCGGGGATTGCGCCTGAGACCGTCGATTCCGGCGCGATCATCATTACCGGAGAAAGTGCCAAAACCCGCAACGCGCGACCTGCGGTGATGACGCTCTCTCAGTCGCTGGGGGACTTCGTGGTTGCCAGCGCCGGTCCGCATCTGGAATCAGTGATTGCCGGTCACGGCGCAGGGGCTCAAACCCTGTCAGAGCAGAAGTTGTGCCGCGTACTGAATATCGACATCGGTGGCGGGACGTCGAACTACGTCCTGTTCGATGCCGGAAAAGTCAGCGGTTCGGCCTGCCTGAACGTCGGCGGACGGCTGCTGGAAACGGACGGTCAGGGGCGGGTGGTGCATGCGCATCAGCCAGGACAGATGATTGTTGATGACGTATTTGGCCCTGGCACCGACGCCCGGACCCTCAATGCGGCGCAGCTTGTTCAGGTGGCTCGACGGATGGCGGCGCTGATCGTTGAGGTGATTGACGGCACGCTGTCACCGCTGGCGCAGGCGCTGATGCAAACCGGTCTGTTGCCGACGGGCGTGAAGCCGGAAGTGATTACGTTGTCCGGCGGGGTGGGCGAGTGCTACCGCAACCAGCCTGCCGATCCATTCTGTTTTTCCGATATTGGGCCGCTGCTAGCGACGGCGCTGCATGAACATCCGCGCCTGCGTGAGATGAACGTGCAGTTCCCGGCGCAAACCGTGCGCGCCACGGTGATTGGCGCCGGTGCGCATACGCTGTCGCTTTCGGGCAGCACCATCTGGCTGGAAGGTGTGGCGCTTCCGCTGCGCAATCTGCCGGTGGCGATTCCGGTTGATGAGGCTGATTTGGTGGCCGCCTGGCAACAAGCGCTGATGCAGCTCGATCTGGACCCGCAAACAGACGCTTACGTGCTGGCGCTGCCCGGTTCACTGCCGGTGCGCTACGCCGCGCTGTTAACGGTTATTGATGCGCTACTGGCCTTTGTCGCGCGCCATCCGAATCCGCATCCCCTGCTGGTGGTAGCCGAGCAGGATTTTGGTAAAGCCCTGGGCATGCTGTTACGCCCACAGTTACAGCAACACCCGCTGGCAGTCATCGATGAGGTGGTTGTCCGGGCGGGGGACTATATCGACATTGGTACGCCTCTTTTTGGCGGATCGGTTGTGCCGGTGACGGTGAAATCACTCGCATTTCCTTCCTGAGGGAACGACTTATGAAACTAAAGACCACATTGTTCGGCAATGTTTATCAGTTTAAGGATGTTAAAGAGGTGCTGGCAAAAGCCAACGAACTGCGTTCGGGGGATGTGCTGGCAGGGGTAGCTGCAACCAGTTCGCAAGAGCGAGTGGCGGCCAAACAGGTGCTGTCGGAAATGACGGTAGCGGATATCCGCAACAACCCGGTGATTTCCTATGAAGAGGACTGCGTGACGCGTCTCATTCAGGACGACGTCAACGAAACGGCCTATAACCGCATCAAAAACTGGAGTATCAGCGAGCTGCGCGAGTACGTGCTGAGCGATGAAATCTCCGTTGATGACATTGCGTTTACGCGCAAAGGATTAACGTCGGAAGTGGTCGCAGCGGTTGCAAAAATCTGCTCTAACGCGGACCTGATCTACGGCGGTAAGAAAATGCCGGTGATCAAAAAGGCCAACACCACCATTGGTCTGCCGGGCACCTTCAGCTGTCGTTTACAGCCGAACGACACCCGTGATGACGTGCAGAGTATTGCGGCACAAATCTACGAAGGGCTGTCCTTCGGGGCGGGCGATGCGGTGATTGGCGTTAACCCGGTAACCGATGACGTGGAAAACTTAAGCCGCGTACTTGATACCGTGTACGGCGTCATCGACAAATTCAATATCCCGACCCAGGGCTGCGTCCTGGCGCACGTTACTACCCAGATCGAAGCCATTCGTCGCGGCGCGCCGGGTGGGCTGATTTTCCAGAGTATCTGCGGCAGCGAGAAAGGCTTAAAAGAGTTTGGCGTTGAGCTGGCCATGCTGGATGAAGCGCGTGCAGTGGGCGCTGAGTTTAACCGTATCGCCGGGGAAAACTGCCTGTACTTCGAAACCGGACAAGGGTCTGCGCTTTCTGCTGGCGCTAACTTCGGCGCCGATCAGGTGACGATGGAAGCACGTAACTACGGTCTGGCGCGTCACTACGATCCGTTCCTGGTGAACACCGTTGTCGGCTTTATCGGGCCGGAGTATCTCTACAACGACCGTCAGATTATTCGCGCGGGTCTGGAAGATCACTTTATGGGCAAGCTGAGCGGCATCTCAATGGGCTGCGACTGCTGCTATACCAACCATGCTGATGCTGACCAGAACCTCAACGAAAACCTGATGATTCTGCTCGCCACCGCTGGCTGCAACTACATCATGGGCATGCCGCTCGGTGACGACATCATGCTCAACTATCAGACCACCGCCTTCCACGACACCGCGACCGTGCGCCAGTTGCTGAACCTGCGTCCGTCGCCGGAGTTTGAACGCTGGCTGGAAACCATGGGCATTATGGCAAACGGTCGCCTGACCAAACGGGCGGGCGATCCGTCACTGTTCTTCTGATGACGCGGGGATGACACACGATGGATCAAAAACAGATTGAAGAAATTGTACGCAGCGTGATGGCGTCAATGGGTGAGTCGCAGCCGCAGGCTCAAGCGCCGGCAGTACAAGCGCAATGCAGCACCACCCAGTGTGCCGCGCCGACCGGTGAAAGCTGTGCGATGGATTTAGGCTCAGCCGAGGCTAAAGCGTGGATTGGCGTTGAGAATCCGCACCGCGCAGAGGTGTTGACTGAACTGCGTCGCAGCACTGCGGCGCGTGTATGTACCGGTCGAGCCGGTCCACGTCCGCGTACCCAGGCGCTGCTGCGCTTCCTGGCCGACCACTCGCGTTCGAAAGATACGGTATTGAAAGAAGTGCCGGAAGAGTGGGTAAAAGCCCAGGGGCTGCTGGAAGTGCGCTCGGAAATCAGTGACAAAAACCTGTATCTGACGCGTCCGGATCTGGGGCGTCGTCTGAGTGCGGAAGCCATTGAAGCGCTGAAATCACAGTGTGTAATGAACCCAGATGTGCAGGTGATTATCTCTGATGGCCTGTCTACGGACGCTATCACCGCTAACTACGAAGAGATCCTGCCGCCGCTGTTGTCTGGCTTAAAACAGGCCGGATTGAAGGTTGGGACGCCGTTCTTTGTTCGCTATGGTCGCGTGAAAATCGAAGATCAGATCGGCGAACTGCTGGGCGCGAAAGCGGTGATCCTGCTGGTTGGGGAACGTCCGGGCCTGGGCCAGTCGGAAAGCCTTTCTTGCTACGCCGTCTATTCGCCGCGTGTGGCGACGACCGTTGAAGCTGACCGTACCTGTATCTCGAACATTCACCAGGGCGGTACGCCACCGGTTGAAGCGGCGGCGGTCATTGTGGATTTGGCCAAGCGCATGCTGGAGCAAAAAGCATCCGGCATCAATATGACCCGTTAAGGAGGCATCATGCCAGCATTAGATTTGATTAGACCTTCAGTCACCGCAATGCGCGTGATTGCCTCGGTAAATGACGGTTTTGCCCGTGAACTTAAATTACCGCCACATATACGTAGCCTCGGACTCATCACAGCAGATTCTGATGACGTGGCGTATATTGCCGCAGACGAAGCGACAAAACAGGCAATGGTGGAAGTGGTTTATGGCCGCTCGCTGTATGCCGGCGCGGCGCACAGTCCCTCTCCAACTTCGGGTGAAGTGCTGATTATGCTCGGTGGACCCAACCCGGCAGAAGTTCGCGCAGGTCTGGACGCGATGGTAGCCAATATTGAAAGCGGCGCGGCGTTTCAGTGGGCGAATGACGCAGAAGATACCGCCTTCCTGGCGCATGTGGTTTCGCGTACCGGCTCGTATCTCTCGGCGACCGCAGGATGCCGGCTTGGCGATCCGATGGCGTATCTGGTGGCGCCGCCGCTGGAAGCGACATTTGGTATTGATGCTGCGCTGAAATCGGCTGATGTACAACTGGTGACCTACGTTCCGCCGCCGTCAGAAACCAACTATTCGGCTGCGTTTATGACCGGTAGCCAGGCCGCTTGTAAAGCTGCATGTAACGCCTTTGCCGATGCCGTTCTGGATATTGCCCGTAACCCAATCCAGCGCGCGTAAGAGAGGTTGTGATGATCAATGCACTGGGATTACTGGAAGTGGATGGCATGGTCGCTGCCGTGGATGCGGCGGATGCCATGCTGAAAGCCGCGAACGTGCGCCTGCTTAGCCACGAAGTGCTCGATCCTGGCCGGTTGACGCTGGTGGTGGAAGGCGATCTGGCGGCGTGCCGCGCAGCGCTGGATGCCGGTAGCGCCGCTGCTGCGCGTACAGGCCGTGTTATCAGCCGTAAGGAAATCGGCCGACCGGACGATGATACCCAGTGGCTGATCGGCGGTTTTAAGCGCCAGCCGAAGAAACCAGAACAGAAGCCAGAAGTGAAAACAGATGTAAAAACGCAGAAGACGCAGGACGCCCCGTTGACGCCTGAATCCTCTGATCAACTTCTGACGCTGTTGGCATCGGTCCGTCAAGGAATGACGGCAGGGGAAGTGGCTGCCCACTTTGGCTGGTCACTTGATGAAGCCAGAAAGGCGCTGGAACAGCTCTTTTCTGACGGAGCGTTGCGTAAACGCAGTAGTCGCTATCGCTTAAAAAATTAACCTGTCGGAGGGCCGGGGGCTTCGTTGAAGCTTCCGGCTTAAAAGATCATGAAAAAGAACCGTACTGCAAACCTGCACCATCTTTATCATGAAGCATTACCCGAAGACGTTAAACTTACGCCGAAAGTGGAGGTGGACAACGTTCACCAGCGGCGAACAACGGATGTGTATGAGCATGCGCTGACGATTACCGCATGGCAGCAGATCTACGACCAGTTGCATCCGGGAAAATTTCATGGCGAGTTCACGGAAATCCTGCTCGACGATATTCAGGTGTTCCGTGAATACACCGGACTGGCGTTACGTCAGTCGTGTCTTGTCTGGCCGAACTCTTTCTGGTTTGGTATTCCGGCCACGCGCGGCGAACAGGGATTTATTGGCACCCAGTGTCTGGGGAACGCTGAAATTGCCACCCGCCCTGGCGGGACAGAGTTTGAACTGAGTACGCCGGATGATTACACCATTCTGGGTGTCGTCATTTCGGAAGAGGCGATTGCCCGTCAGGCCAACTTCCTGCATAACCCGGAAAGAGTGCTGCATATGCTGCGCAACCAGTCGGCGCTGGAAGTTAAAGAACAACACAAAGCCGCGTTATGGGGCTTTGTGCAGCAGGCGCTGGCGACGTTTAGCGAAAATCCGGAAAACCTCCATCAACCTGCGGTACGCAAAGTGCTGGGCGATAACCTGCTGCTGGCGATGGGCACTATGCTGGAAGAAGCGCAGCCGATTATCACGGCTGAGAGCATCAGCCATCAGAGCTATCGTCGCTTGCTATCGCGTGCGCGCGAATATGTGCTGGAAAATATGTCAGAACCGCTGACCGTGCTCGATCTGTGTAATCAACTGCACGTCAGCCGTCGGACGTTGCAAAACGCCTTTCACGCGATCCTTGGTATCGGTCCGAATGCCTGGTTAAAACGGATTCGCCTGAACGCCGTACGTCGGGAGCTGATAAGCCCGTGGTCGCAGAGTACGACGGTGAAAGACGCCGCCATGCAGTGGGGATTCTGGCATTTAGGGCAGTTTGCCACCGACTACCAGCAGCTGTTTGCGGAAAAACCTTCATTGACGCTGCATCAGCGCATGCGCCAGTGGGCATGATGCGATGAATGTGCCGGATGCGACGCAAATGCGTTTTATCCGGCCTGGGGGCTGGTATTGTCTGGGGTTACACCCAGTCGCGAACCTGAATAAACTCGCTAAGGGCGGCTTCCGGGCTGTTCGCTTCCGGCTGCCAGTCATACTCCCAGCGCACCAGCGGCGGCATCGACATCAGAATCGATTCCGTACGGCCGCCGGTCTGCAGACCGAATAACGTGCCGCGATCCCACACCAGGTTAAATTCCACATAGCGTCCGCGACGGTAAAGCTGAAAATTGCGTTCACGTTCGCCCCAGCTCATTGCTTTGCGGCGCTCAACGATGGGCAGATACGCTTCGGTATAGCCTTGACCTACCGCCTGCATAAAGGCGAAGCCGTGGTCGAAATCCGGCGTATTCAAATCATCGAAAAACAGCCCGCCAATGCCGCGCTGTTCGTTGCGATGCTTGAGGAAGAAGTAGTCATCGCACCACTTCTTGTAACGGGGATAAACGTCTTCGCCGAACGGCTGGCACAGATCTCGCGCCGTGCGGTGCCAGTGAACCGCATCCTCATCAAAGCCGTAGTAGGGCGTTAAGTCAAAGCCGCCGCCAAACCACCAGACCGGGTCAGTGCCCGGTTTTTCCGCGATAAAAAATCGCACGTTGGCATGACTGGTCGGAATGTAGGGATTCTGCGGATGTACCACCAGCGAGACGCCCATGGCCTCAAAGCTGCGTCCCGCAAGCTCGGGGCGATGGGCGGTAGCCGAGGCCGGCATTGCCTCGCCGTGAACGTGGGAGAAGTTGACGCCCGCTTGCTCGAAAATACCGCCGTTACGCAGCACCCGGCTGCGCCCGCCACCGCCTGCTTCACGTTGCCAGTTATCCTCAACAAACTCGGCGCCGTCTACGGCGGATAACTGCTGGCAAATATCATCTTGCAGGCTGAGCAGGAACTGTTTTACGCGCTGTGCATCGGGCTTCATGGTTAACGTTTCTTCGAGTGTGCTTTCTGGTTATCAAACCAGTGGAAATAGCTGATGATGCCATTGGCGATAGCGGTGGCGATTTTCTGGCGAAATGCCGCCGTGCCTAGCAGACGTTCTTCTTCCGGGTTGGTAATGAACGAGGTTTCGACCAGTACCGACGGAATTGATGGTGATTTTAGCACCACGAAGGCGGCTTGTTCCGTGCTGCGACTGTGAAGACGATGTACCGGCTTGATCTTCTTGAGAATATGCGAGCCTAACGTCAGGCTGTTTTTAATGGTATCCGTTTGCACCAGATCGAACAGCACCTGCTGCAGCAAATGGTCTTTATCGGTGGTCTTCTTCCCGGCCACTTCATCGGCCCGGTTTTCACGATCGGACAGATACTTCGCCATGGCGCTACTGGCACCGCGATTGGACAACGCAAAGACCGACGCACCTGCAGCGCTCGGATTGGTAAAACCATCGGCGTGAATCGACATGAACAGGTCAGCGCCATGCTTATGAGCGATCTCGACGCGATCGTAAAGCGGAATAAATGTATCGCCGGAGCGCGTCAGGCGCGCATCAATCCCCTGGTTGCGTAGAATCGAGCGCACGTTTTTGGCAATTGCCAGTACCACGTGCTTTTCCTTCGACCCATTGCGACCAATTGCGCCGGTATCAATCCCTCCGTGACCCGGATCAAGGACAACAACGCGCTTAGCGCCGGCTTTTTTCGCTTTCGGTTTGCTGTGCCCATTGCTGGTCTTAAGCGCTTCTTCTTTAGCGATGGCTTGCGACATGCCTGACAGCGTTAGGGCGGCCAGCCCGGCTTTCAACACCTGGCGGCGCGATGTGAGTGTTTTTAGTGGTTTAAAAGTGCTCATACGGCCTGAGTTGTAAAAAAAGGTTCTAAACGTTATATCGTATCGCGTTGTCCGTTGCGACGGATCGGGATAAGAATTGTTTTACTTTTCATTTCAATACGTGACAATTCCATATTATGCCATTTTTTCCGCCGCTTCGCGTCAGATATTGGCTAAATCAGCCGTTCGCGCCATAATCGCTTTTTAACGTCCTGAAAAGGTAACCAATACCATGGAAATACGCGTTTTTCGCCAGGAAGATTTCGAAGAGGTGATCACCCTCTGGGAGCGCTGTGATTTGCTGCGTCCATGGAACGACCCTGAAATGGACATTGAGCGTAAAGTCAATCATGACGTCAGCTTGTTCCTGGTCGCTGAAGTGAATGGCGAGGTGGTCGGTACGGTGATGGGCGGATATGACGGGCATCGCGGCTCGGCCTATTACCTGGGCGTACATCCTGAGTTTCGCGGTCGCGGCATTGCCAATGCGCTGCTCAACCGGCTGGAGAAAAAGCTCATTGCCCGCGGTTGTCCGAAGATTCAAATCATGGTGCGTGACGATAATGACGTCGTACAGGGTATGTATGAACGTCTGGGTTATGAACATGCGGATGTACTCAATCTGGGCAAGCGTTTGATCGAAGATGAAGAGTACTGAGTTTCATCCGGCCGACTATGACGCTCATGGGCGTCTGCGCCTGCCTTTTCTCTTCTGGTGCGTGCTGCTGCTGCAGGCGCGCACTTGGGTTCTGTTTGTGATTGCCGGTTCTTCCCGCGAGCAGGGCAACACGCTGCTGAATCTGTTTTATCCCGATCACGACGCTTTCTGGCTGGGTTTGCTTCCCGGCGTTCCTGCGGTATTGGCATTTTTACTCAGCGGGCGACGCTTTGCGTTTCCGGTGGTATGGCGCTGGCTGCGAGGATTACTGATCCTCGCTCAACTGGTGCTGCTGTGCTGGCAGCCGGTGATGTGGCTGGCAGGCGATCCGGTCAACGGCGTCGGGCTGGCGCTGCTGGTGGCGGATGTCGTTGCGCTGATCTGGCTGTTAACTAATCAACGTCTGCGCGCCTGTTTTTCCCTCGAGAAAGAATAACGGCACTTTTTGGCGAAACCGGACTCCAAGCAACGTTGATAAATAAGGAAGGAAGTGAAATGAAATCACTGCGTTTGACTTTATGCGCGATGCCGCTGCTATTGACCGGGTGTTCAACGTTGTCATCGGTGAACTGGTCTGCCGCCAATCCGTGGAACTGGTTTGGTTCTTCAACGCAGGTCACTGAGCAGGGCGTCGGAGCGTTGACTGGCGCTACGCCGCTGGATGAAAAAACCATTGCTGATGCGCTGGACGGTGATTACCGCCTGCGTAGCGGGATGAAGACCGATAACGGTAATGTGGTGCGCTTTTATGAAGCGATGAAAGATGACAAGCTGGCGATGGTCATCAATGGCAATCAGGGAACGATTAGCCGTATTGATGTAGTCGACAGCGATATTCCCTCTTCTGCGGGTGTCGAAATCGGTACACCGTTTAGCGACCTTTACACTAAAGCCTTTGGTAATTGTCAGAAGGCGACTGGCGATGACAGCGCGGGTGTTGAATGTAAAGCAGAAGGAAGTCAACATATTAGCTACGTCTTTTCCGGTGAGTGGAGCGGGCCTGAGGGCTTAATGCCGTCTGACGATACGTTGAAAGCATGGAAAGTAAGCAAAATTATCTGGCGGCGTTAATTTGCGTCTGAACAAATCGGCTTGTTAAAAAAACAGGTAGAATAGCGCCCATCAATGCCACGATGTCGTGGCATCTTTTTTTTCAGGAGGAACAATGTCTCAGGTTCAGAGTGGCATTTTGCCAGAACATTGCCGTGCGGCGATTTGGATTGAAGCCAATGTTAAAGGCGACGTTGAGGCCCTGCGTGGGGCCAGCAAAACCTTCGCCGATAAGCTGGCGACCTTTGAAGCGAAGTTCCCGGATGCGCATCTGGGCGCGGTTGTTGCTTTTGGCAACAACACCTGGCGTACACTGAGCGGCGGCGTTGGCGCAGAAGAGTTAAAAGACTTTATCCCTTACGGTAAAGGTCTTGCGCCAGCTACCCAGTATGATGTGCTGATTCATATTCTCTCTTTGCGTCATGACGTGAATTTCTCCGTTGCACAGGCGGCAATGGAAGCCTTTGGCGACTGTATTGAAGTCAAAGAAGAGATCCACGGTTTCCGTTGGGTTGAAGAGCGCGATCTCAGCGGCTTTGTTGACGGAACGGAAAACCCGGCAGGCGTTGAAACGCGCCGTGAAGTTGCGGTTATTAAAGATGGCGTGGATGCTGGTGGCAGCTATGTGTTTGTGCAGCGTTGGGAACATAACCTGAAGCAGCTTAACCGCATGAGCATTCATGACCAGGAAATGATGATTGGGCGTACCAAGGAAGACAACGAAGAGATCGACGGTGATGACCGTCCGGTTACTTCTCACCTGAGCCGCGTCGATCTCAAAGAAGACGGTAAAGGACTGAAAATTGTGCGCCAGAGCCTGCCATACGGCACCGCCAGCGGTACGCACGGCCTCTATTTCTGTGCCTATTGCGCCCGTTTGCACAACATCGAGCAGCAACTGCTGAGCATGTTTGGCGACACTGACGGCAAGCGCGATGCGATGCTGCGTTTCACTAAACCGGTGACCGGCGGCTATTATTTCGCGCCATCGCTGGATCGTTTGCTGGCCCTGTAATTTTTTTATGCCAGATGGCGCTGATGCCGCCATCTGGCACAATATAGCTCTCCCCCGAATCACCCAACGTCCGCTATGCTGATAATGCACTCGCGTTGACGCTTATCCTGAAAAATCACCTCCCACGTTCATTATTATTTACCTGCCAGTTTCTCGGTTATGACAACGGTATTAAATGGAATTATTTAGAATTAATAAACTATTAATACCAATTTATTACTTTAAAAATTCTGAATATATCTGAATTAAATCACAATTTAAATGTGAGGAAGATCAGGTTTTTTAATGCAATTTATGAAAACAAAATAAATAATAAGTGTAATTAATTTCGCTATAAATTGATTTAATGCCTTCATTTGTTGACAATTAAAATGACTGTCTTGTAATCTGAAAATGACCGAAAAATAACGGAATTTATATTTAACCATTTTGCAACAAAGGGTCATTGGAGGTTTTATGTCTACAAAATTATGGGGTGGGCGTTTTGATATGCCTACAAATAAACTGGTCGAATCTTATAATGCGACAATTATGCTGGAACAACGTCTCTGCCCTTTTGATATTCAGGGGAGTATTGCTCACGCCACTATGCTGGGCCGTCAGGGGATTATCACGCAGGATGAAGCGAATGCGATTATTGGCGGGTTAAGGCAGGTCAATAAAGAGATTGAGGAAGGGCAATTCGTTTTTGATACCGTTGATGAAGATATTCATATGGCGATAGAAAGACGTATGACAGAAATAATTGGTCCTGTAGGTGGGAAGCTACATACCGGCCGCAGTCGTAATGACCAGACGACTGTCGATTCGAAAATGCACATGAGATCGACTATTCGTGAAATTCAGCAGGATATCGTTCATCTACAAAAAGTTATTATCAGCAAAGCTGAAAATAACATTAATGCGATCATGCCTGGCTATACTCATTTACAGACCGGTCAGCCTATTCTGCTGTCGCACTGGATAATGGCATATTATTGGATGTTACGCCGTGACTGGACTCGTTTTGCAGACCTTTATCAACGCATGGGGGAATGCCCTTTAGGTTCAGCAGCCCTTGCCGGTACTACTTTCCCCATTGATCGTGATTTCACGGCTAAAGAGCTTGGCTTTGACAAACCGACTGAAAACAGTATTGATTCTGTCAGCGATCGTGACCATATGGTTGAATTCACTGCCGCCGCTGCTATGTGCTTTATGCATCTTACCCGTTTGTCAGAAGAACTGGTTTTATTCTCAAGTCAGGATTTTAAATTTATTGAGCTTTCAGATGATTTCTGTACCGGTTCCAGCATCATGCCACAGAAGAAAAACCCCGACGTGGCTGAAAAAATGCGCGGCAAAGGGGGGCGTATGTACGGAAATCTAATGGCGATGTTGACCATTATGAAAGGTATCCCTCTGGCCTATAATACTGATATGAGTGAGGATAAAGAGCAGGTCTATGACTCTATGGATACCTTACAGACCAGTCTGAAAATTATGGCGCCGATGCTCGAAAAAATGGTTATTCTTTCAGATAATACTCGCAGCGCAGCGGCAAGAGGATTTTCAAACGCAACCGATATGGCTGACTACCTGGTTCGTAAAGGCATTCCTTTTAGAGAAGCTCACCATATTGTTGGCAGTGCTGTTAATTACTGTATAAAACATAGAAAAATGTTGGAAGAGCTTACTCTGGATGAATTCCACACATTTGATGATAAAATCGAAAATGATATTTATGAGAGTATATCTCTTGAAGCATGTATTAAATCAAGAATGTCTTATGGTGGCACAGGGACTGATGCTGTTAAAAAACAGATCGAAATTGCTAAATCATATTTAAACTAATCCCGAGCATAGTAATTAATATCTCCCGGATGCAATATCCGGGAGACGCTTTGAGGTGAAAAATGGATGCTTTATTTTTTATACAATTATTTATTGTGCTCGCCTGTATTGGTATAGGCGGGCGTTATGGCGGAATGGGGCTGGGTGCTGGTGGAGGACTTGGTGTTGCAATATTAGTTCTGGGTTTTGGACTAAAACCCTCCGCACCATCTATTACTGCAATGCTAATTATTATTTGTGTGATTGGCGCTGTCAGCGTATTACAGGCCGCTGGTGGGCTTGATTATCTTGTGCGCGTGGCTGAAAAATTACTCCGTAAAAAACCACAGGCAATTACTTTTGTTGCCCCCATATTAACTTCCATATTTACGCTATTCTGTGGAACTACTTACGTTGCTTTCTCTTTGTATCCGGTTGTCGCTGAAGTAGCTGCTGAAGCAAAGGTCCGTCCGGAGCGAGCGTTGTCCGCAACGGTTATTGCGGCCAGTGTCGCGGTTGCTGCCAGTCCGATGAGTGCGGCAACCGCTGGGATGCTGGCTATTCTGCATGAATATGCCGGGATTAGCCTTGGGCAAATACTGACGATTGCTCTCCCATCATTCTTTATGGCAGCTATTGTTACCAGCTTTTCAGTTTATAAACGCGGAAAAGAGCTGGAGGATGATCCGGAATTCCAGAGGAGAGTTGCTGCTGGCGAATATGAGTTCATGCATACTGAGCAGAAAAAAGAATTTGTTGCTTCAGCTGGCGCTAAAAAAGGTGTCGTTATCTTTGCGATTGGTGTGGTACTGGTACTTATTTTAGGTTCTTTTACTGAGTTACTCCCTTCCTGGGATGGAAAAAGACTGTCAACCCCAATGGTTATTCAGATGGTCATGTTGACAGCCGCTTTGTTTATTATGATTGTCAGTAAAGTACCAAGTAGTACCTTGAATAGCGGCTCAGTCTTCCGTGCAGGTTTGATGGGAGTGGTAGCAATACTCGGTGTTTCATGGATGACGGCAACGTTTTTTGATGCCTATCAGCCAGAACTGATTAAGGTTTTTGGTGGCATTGTCAATGATGCACCAATGCTATTTGGTGTGGTTGTATTCTTGTTCTCGCTGGTCATTATGAGCCCAGCGGCGACGGTAGCCGCCATCATGCCACTCGGTGTTACCTTAGGTATTCCAGCCCCGTTTCTTATCGCAATTTTTGCTTGTACCTGTGGTGACTTTATTATACCTGGAGCAAATCAAATCGGCTGTGTTGCATTTGATCGAACTGGTACCACAAAGATTGGACGCTTTGTTGTCAACCATAGCTATATTCGTCCGGGCTTTGTGATGGTTATCTCTCAGGTAATTTTTGCTTATCTCATTGCTCAGGTTGTTCTGTAAAGTACATTCTATGGAAAATTGCAGTGGTGCTATTCAGAAGTGAGTACCAGGCATCCTCTCTGAATTCATTCAGGGGGGATGCCATGAAGAAAAGGTTTACCACAATTAAATTGCTCTCTCACTACATCAGCATTTTGGAAAAAAGGAAGCAAAAAAGGGTTGATGCTACAACGGTAACAAGACCAGGTAGCATGTAACTGTGATTAACCACATACTTGCCAATTCGAGTTGTCCCGGTACGATCAAACGCCACACAGCCAATCTGTGCCCCCCCTGGAATAATGAATGATCCACAAGTCAGCGGGAGCAGGGCGACCAGGGTTTCTGCCGGATATCCCATTAACACGCCAGCGGGGAGTAGCGCTACAGCAGTCGCTGCGGGGCTATAAATTACGGCTGAAAGACCAAAAACAATAATGCCGAACAAGACTGGATTCTGAAAACCGTGGAAAGCCGTGTTAAATAACTCGTGCCATGCCTCAAAAAAGGAGTTCATCATCCATGACAGACCAAATATGGCGACAACACCCACAAGACCAGCTTTAAAAACAGAACCTGAATCGAGTTTTGACGGAGAAATTCGACATACCATCATAATAATACATGCTGTTGTCAGCATAACTATTTGCAGCGTGGTAGGGATACTCATACGCTCCATTTCGGTACCGTTATTCCACTCAGGACGTAATTCAGGAATTGAACCCATAAGTACGACCAGAATGATACCGGTAAGGAAAATCAGCAATCCTCTCTTCGCCTCTTTTGTCACTATATTGGCTGTTCGCTCTTCAGCTTTTACTGATTCAAACTCACCTTCAGCAACCCTGCGTTGGAATTCCGGATCATTTTTAAGCTCATGACCTCTTTTAAAGACGAACAGGCAGCCGACAACGCAGCCAAGGAACGTTCCGGGAACGGTGACTAGCAAGATATCTAAAGCAGAGACATGTAATCCAGCAAGGACAGCAATTGTCCCTGTAACGACCGCACTGACCGGGCTGGCAATAAGCCCAAAATTGGCAGCGATTACTGACATCGACATGGCTCTCTCTGGCCGTACCCTGGCATCTGCGGCAATTTCAGCAATGACTGGATAAACCGAAAAGGCAACATATCCTGTTCCGCAGATAGCAGTAAAAAGGTAAGCGACTGCGGGACCGAGGAAAGTGATCGCGCCCGGCCACTTTCTGAGGATCCGTTCTGCCATCGTAACGAATAAATCAAGCCCGCCAGCCGCCTGGAGGATTGTGATGCAAGTGATAACCGCAAGGATAATAGAAATAACAGTGAAAGGAGGTGAGTCGGGAGGGAGTCCAAAACCAAAAGTCAGGATAGCGAGTCCTAACCCGCCAGCAGCCCCCAGGCCAATCCCACCAAAACGCCCACCTATACCGATACATATAAGTACTATCGCAAACTGAGTTACGAATAACACCATAATTAATTCCTTTTTATTAACAAATGGCTTGGTATAATTTGAATAATAGGGGCTATAATCTTACCATAACAGTATATTAAGCAATCTAACTTATTAGATTATTTATACTCATCAGTTTTGCAGCACTTTAATCCGAGAGTGTTTATGGATAACAAAAACGAACTGTTTGAAAGTATTAAAAATTATCTGCTTGATGATGCTAACCGTAATGCTGATGGTCGCATTGAAACTGAAACTGAGCTTGCCGTTCGTTTTAATACATCAAGATATAAAGTTCGTCAGGCGCTCAGCACACTGGTGCAGATGGGAATGTTGGAACGATCTCCTCGTCGTGGCAGCGTCTTGAAGAATTTGGAACAGCACAACATAAATCACCAGTTGTTAATGCAGTTTGATTTGTCTGGGTTTGATATCACAGAATTTACAGAGGCAAGGATCCTGATTGAATGCGCGATTATCCCTCTGGCAACGCGTAGAATTTTCCCGGCGATGCTCTCCAAACTTGAAAATGAGCTAAGGCTTATTGAAGAGAATGCGGATAACCCCCAGGTGGCCGATCGTCACGATAGAGATTTTCATTTGCTCTTGCTACAGGCGAGTGGCAACAGGGTGCTGCAGGTTTTCTCTGATGTCCTCATTACTTATTTTGAGAAAACAAGGGAATCGTTACCTGCGAACGATCGTCAGTATTTTCTTGATACGGCGGCAAAACAGAGGGAAATACTGCTTCATATTAAAAAAGGGGATGCGCAGATGGCATCGGAGTTGATGAGAGCACATTTGCTGGAAAAACGGCTGTAAGTCTTCTGTTAATCTGGTCAGAGCATGTTTACCGTTGGGTCCCCGCAACGCCGGGGATTTTTTTTACCTGAGATTAACCTGATTTAGTGAGCTATTCCTCAGCACTTATTTGTTATTGCTGTATCTTCTGCGTGAATGAAGCGAATGCTTCATATTCAAAAGGAGAATATTGAAATGGGAAAACTCACGGGCAAAACAGCATTGATTACGGGCGCATCTCAGGGTATTGGCGAAGGGATCGCCAGAACATTTGCCCGCCATGGCGCGAACCTAATCCTGCTGGATATCTCCGATGAGATTGAAAAACTGGCGGATGAGTTGGCTGGGCGCGGGCACCGTTGCACCGCCGTTCACGCTGACGTCAGAGATTTTGCGTCGGTCACGGAAGCGGTAAAACGCGCGAAGAAGATTGAAGGCAAAATCGATATTCTGGTCAACAATGCGGGCGTATGTCGCCTCGGCAACTTCCTTGATATGAGCGATGAAGATCGCGATTTCCACATTGATATCAACATTAAAGGTGTCTGGAACGTGACGAAAGCCGTTCTGCCGGAGATGATTGCGCGCAAAGACGGGCGCATTGTGATGATGTCATCTGTGACCGGCGATATGGTTGCCGATCCGGGCGAAACGGCCTACGCGCTGTCGAAAGCCGCAATCATTGGTTTGACCAAATCTCTGGCGGTGGAATACGCGCAGTCCGGCATTCGCGTTAATGCTATTTGCCCGGGCTACGTTCGTACGCCGATGGCGGAAAATATCGCTCGTCAGTCTAATCCGGAGGATCCTGAATCCGTATTAGTCGAAATGGCAAAAGCGATCCCGATGCGCCGCTTGGCCTGCCCACTTGAGGTTGGTGAACTGGCGGCATTCCTGGCGTCGGATGAGTCCAGTTACTTAACTGGCACGCAAAACGTGATTGATGGCGGCAGCACCCTGCCTGAAAGCGTTAGCGTCGGCGTCTGATTGATGCCGGTCTCCTCCCCGTGTGCTGGGGAGGAGGTACCCTTATTCTCTTTTCAACTTTCAAATCATCAAACGGTATATAAAACCGTTACTCCTTTAGCACTGGTTATAAATATGATGACCATAAGAAAGTCATTAAATTTATAAGGGTGCGCAATGGCCGTTAACTTACTGAAAAAAAGAACCCTGACGCTGGCAGCAATGCTGTTGCTGGTGGGTCAGGCGCAGGCAACGGAGCTGCTGAACAGTTCATACGATGTCTCTCGCGAGCTGTTTGCCGCCCTTAACCCGCCGTTTGAACAGCAATGGGCGAAGGATAACGGCGGTGACAAACTGACGATTAAACAATCTCATGCCGGGTCATCAAAACAGGCGCTGGCGATTCTGCAGGGGCTGAAAGCCGATGTGGTGACCTATAACCAGGTGACCGATGTGCAGATCCTGCATGACAAAGGCAAGCTGATCCCGGCCGACTGGCAAAGTCGTCTGCCGAATAACAGTTCGCCATTCTATTCCACCATGGCGTTTTTGGTGCGTAAGGGTAACCCGAAAAATATCCACGAATGGAACGACCTGGTTCGCCCGGACGTGAAACTGATTTTCCCGAATCCGAAAACCTCCGGTAACGCGCGTTATACCTATCTGGCTGCGTGGGGCGCGGCAGATAAAGCGGATGGTGGGGATAAAGCCAAAACTGAACAGTTCATGACCCAGTTTCTGAAAAACGTGGAAGTGTTTGATACCGGCGGTCGCGGGGCAACCACCACATTCGTGGAACGCGGTCTGGGCGATGTGCTGATCACCTTTGAATCAGAAGTGAACAACATCCGTAAACAGTATGAAGATCAGGGCTTCGAAGTGGTGGTGCCGAAGGTCAACATTCTGGCGGAGTTCCCGGTGGCCTGGGTAGATAAAAATGTGCAGGCTAACGGTACTGAAAAAGCGGCAAAAGCGTACCTGAACTGGCTGTACAGCCCGCAGGCGCAAACCATCATTACCGATTTCTACTACCGCGTGAATAATCCGCAGGTGATGGACAAACTGCAGGATAAATTCCCGCAGACCGAACTTTTCCGCGTGGAAGACAGGTTTGGCTCGTGGCCTGAGGTAATGAAAACGCACTTTGTCAGCGGCGGTGAGTTGGACAAACTGTTGGCGGCGGGGCGTAAGTAAATGTTTGCTGTTTCTTCCCGACGCGTGCTGCCCGGCTTTACCTTAAGTTTGGGCACCAGCTTACTGTTTGTCTGCCTGATTTTGCTGCTGCCGCTTAGCGCGCTGGTGATGCAATTGGCGCAAATGAGCTGGGCGCAATACTGGGATGTGATTACCAACCCGCAGGTGGTGGCGGCTTATAAAGTGACGCTGCTGTCGGCGTTTGTGGCGTCGATTTTTAACGGCGTGTTTGGTTTGCTGATGGCGTGGATCTTAACCCGCTATCGCTTTCCGGGCCGTACGCTGCTGGATGCGCTGATGGATCTGCCGTTTGCGCTGCCTACGGCGGTAGCAGGTCTGACGCTGGCATCGCTGTTTTCGGTCAACGGTTTCTACGGCGAGTGGCTGGCGAAGCTGGATATTAAAGTGACCTACACCTGGCTTGGCATTGCGGTGGCGATGGCTTTTACCAGCATTCCATTCGTGGTGCGTACCGTGCAGCCGGTGCTGGAAGAGTTAGGTCCGGAGTATGAAGAAGCGGCGGAAACGCTCGGCGCTACGCGCTGGCAGAGCTTTCGTAAAGTGGTACTGCCGGAGCTGTCTCCCGCGCTAGTCGCGGGCGTTGCGCTCTCGTTTACCCGCAGTCTCGGTGAGTTTGGTGCGGTTATCTTTATCGCCGGAAACATCGCATGGAAAACGGAAGTGACCTCGCTGATGATTTTTGTTCGTTTGCAGGAGTTTGACTACCCGGCCGCCAGCGCGATTGCATCTGTGATCCTCGGGGCTTCGTTGCTGCTGCTGTTTTCAATTAACACCCTGCAAAGTCGCTTTGGTCGACGCGTGGTAGGTCACTGATGGCAGACATTACCCAATTGAAACGTTATGGCGCACCCCGCATCAACTGGGGGAAATGGTTTCTGATCGGCACGGGCATGCTGGTATCCGCGTTTATTTTGCTGGTGCCGATGGTTTACATCTTCGTGCAGGCGTTCAGCAAGGGGTTGATGCCGGTATTACAGAACCTGGCTGATCCGGACATGCTGCACGCCATCTGGCTGACGGTGCTGATTGCGCTGATTGCGGTGCCGGTGAACCTGGTGTTTGGCGTGTTACTGGCCTGGCTGGTGACCCGCTTTAACTTCCCTGGACGCCAGTTGTTGCTCACGTTACTGGATATTCCGTTTGCCGTTTCACCGGTGGTCGCCGGGCTGGTCTATCTGCTGTTTTACGGCTCTAACGGCCCGCTTGGCGGATGGCTGGATGAACACAACCTGCAAATTATGTTTGCCTGGCCGGGAATGGTGCTGGTGACGGTGTTCGTGACCTGTCCGTTTGTGGTGCGCGAACTGGTGCCGGTGATGTTAAGCCAGGGCAGCCATGAAGATGAGGCGGCGGTTCTGCTTGGCGCATCCGGCTGGCAAATGTTCCGTCGCGTTACGCTGCCGAATATCCGTTGGGCATTGCTGTACGGTGTGGTGCTGACCAACGCCCGTGCGATTGGCGAGTTCGGCGCGGTATCGGTGGTTTCTGGCTCGATTCGCGGTGAAACCTTGTCTTTGCCGCTACAGATTGAATTACTGGAGCAGGACTACAACACAGTCGGCTCCTTTACCGCCGCGGCGCTATTAACGCTGATGGCGATTATTACCCTGTTTTTGAAGAGCATGTTGCAATGGCGCCTGGAAAACCAGGAGAAACGCGCGCAGCAGGAGGAAAATCATGAGCATTGAGATTGCCAATATTAAGAAGTCTTTTGGTCGCACCCAGGTGCTGAACGATATCTCGCTGGATATTCCTTCAGGTCAGATGGTCGCTCTGTTGGGGCCTTCCGGATCGGGCAAAACCACGCTGCTGCGCATCATCGCCGGGCTGGAGCATCAGTCCAGCGGGCATATCCGTTTCCACGGCACTGATGTCAGCCGTTTGCACGCCCGCGACCGTAAGGTGGGGTTCGTGTTTCAGCACTATGCACTGTTTCGTCATATGACCGTTTTCGACAATATCGCTTTTGGTCTGACTGTTCTGCCACGGCGTGAGCGCCCGAATGCGGCGACGATCAAAGCAAAAGTGACCAAACTGCTGGAGATGGTTCAACTGGCTCATCTGGCGGACCGTTTCCCGGCACAGCTTTCCGGTGGGCAAAAGCAGCGCGTGGCGTTGGCGCGTGCGCTGGCGGTAGAGCCGCAGATCTTGTTGCTCGACGAGCCGTTTGGCGCGCTCGATGCTCAGGTGCGTAAAGAACTGCGTCGCTGGCTGCGTCAGTTGCATGAAGAGCTGAAGTTCACCAGCGTGTTTGTTACCCACGATCAGGAAGAAGCGACGGAAGTCGCAGACCGCGTGGTGGTGATGAGCCAGGGTCATATCGAGCAGGCCGATGCGCCCGATCAGGTATGGCGCGAACCGGCTACCCGTTTTGTCCTGGAATTTATGGGTGAAGTTAACCGCCTGCAAGGGACGATTCGCGGTGGACAATTCCACGTGGGCGCACATCGCTGGCCGTTGGGCTATACGCCTGGCTATCAGGGCCCGGTGGATCTGTTCCTGCGTCCGTGGGAAGTGGACGTCAGCCGTCGTACCAGTCTGGATTCGCCGTTGCCGGTGCAGGTGCTGGAAGCCAGCCCGAAAGGACACTACACCCAATTAGTTGTGCAACCCTTGGGGTGGTATAACGAACCGCTGACGGTGATTATGCAGGGCGATGATTCCCCGAACCGCGGCGAACGTCTGTTTGTTGGGCTGCAAAATGCGCGTTTGTATAATGGCGACCAGCGTATTGAAACGCGTGAAGAGGAACTTGCCCTGGCGCAAAGTGCCTGATAGGTTAATTCGTATAGTTATCATCCGGTGGCGCTGCGCTTACCGGGCTTAACGGGTGGTGCATGACCTGTAAGCCGGGTAAGCGCAGCGCCACCCGGCATTTTATTGAGCTGAAAACGTGAACACATTAGAACAAACAATTGGCAATACGCCTCTGGTGAAATTACAACGTCTGACGGCGGATAACGGCAGTGAAATTTGGGTCAAGCTGGAAGGCAATAATCCCGCAGGTTCAGTGAAAGACCGCGCGGCGTTGTCGATGATCGTTGAAGCGGAAAAGCGCGGGGAAATTCAGCCAGGCGACGTGCTGATTGAGGCCACCAGCGGTAATACGGGTATAGCGCTGGCGATGATTGCCGCGCTGAAAGGCTACCGCATGAAGCTCCTGATGCCAGACAACATGAGCCAGGAACGACGTGCGGCGATGCGTGCTTACGGGGCTGAACTGGTTCTGGTGACCAAAGAGCAGGGGATGGAAGGGGCGCGTGATTTAGCCCTTGAGATGGCGCAGCGCGGAGAAGGTAAACTTCTCGATCAGTTTAATAATCCTGATAACCCGTATGCGCACTACACGACTACCGGACCCGAAATCTGGCAGCAGACGTCAGGACGTATTACCCATTTCGTCTCCAGCATGGGGACGACAGGCACCATTACCGGCGTATCGCGTTTTCTGCGTGAACAGGACAAACCCGTCACCATCGTTGGCCTGCAGCCGGAAGAAGGCAGTAGTATTCCGGGCATTCGTCGCTGGCCAGCGGAATATATGCCGGGCATTTTCAACGCCTCGCTGGTGGATGAGGTGCTGGATATTCATCAGAACGATGCGGAAAACACCATGCGTGAACTTGCCGTTCGCGAAGGGATTTTTTGCGGAGTGAGTTCTGGCGGCGCGGTTGCGGGCGCGTTGCGCGTGGCGCGCGCGACACCGGGGGCGGTGGTGGTGGCGATCATCTGCGATCGCGGCGATCGCTACCTTTCCACCGGGGTCTTTGGCGAAGAGCATTTCAGCCAGGGATTAGGTATTTAATTTGTCGGCCTGATAAGCGTAGCGCTAGCAGGCAACCGTACGGCAGGATCACCGGATGACGACGCAAAGCGTCTTCTCCGGCCCGCACTGTTCAATCGTTACGTTTTTCTACCAACTTATCAAGGAATTGCCACAGCGTCTCATTCATCTGCTGGTAATCCCAGGTGCGCATCTCTTCAACAGCGCGAATAAAGCGCTTCCCTTTCGCTTCGGCCAGTTCTTGCTCAGAGTGCTGAATTAATCCTTCGACCGCTTCGGCGGTAAACTCCATATGGCACTGAAAACCATAGACGAAATTACCGTATTGTACGATTTGTCGCGGACATCCCTCGCTTGTGGCAAGAATTGTCGCCTGGTCGGTCAATCCCGGCATGTCATTGTGCCAGTGACCCACGTTGAGCGGTGAGCCGAAATGGCTGAACAACGGATGCTGTTGGCCTGCCTCGGTCAGGGCGATCGGATAGTGACCAATCTCTTTTTCCGGGCTTTGGCACACCTTCGCGCCCAGTGCTTCGCCGATTAACTGCGACCCCAAACAGATCCCCACCACGATTTTTCGTGCCGCAATCGCCTGGTTTATCAGATGTTGCTCTGCCTGAGAGTCAAAGTATGGGCACTCTGCGAGCGTGGTGCGGGGTGACTGCGGCCCACCAAATACCACCAGCATATCGAAGCCATCGGCATTAGCGGGAACAGTTTCTCCGGCGTAAACGCGCGACCAACTGATGGTATAGCCGCGTGATTCGGCCCACGGCAGGTACGCGCCAGCAGATTCGAAAGACTCATGAATAACAAAATGAACTCGCACTTTTCCTCTCCTGTTAGCGCTTTAGCGCCTGATGGATATCAGTCGCCAGCTTATCAATGTCGCTGTCTGCTAATGTTGACAGCGTAATGCGCAAGCCATGCGCAGGCGTATTGACGCCAAACACTTCGCCTTCACGTACCAGCCAGCCGGACTTTGCCAGCGCAAAAGCGATCGCCTGGCTGTTATCTTCTAGCGGCAGCCACAGATTAAGACCGTCGCTGTCGGGCAGCGTAATGCCATGAAGCCGCAGAGCCGCTGCCAGCTTTTGCTGCTGGGCGGCGTAAAACTGCTGAGTTTGCGCCAGCGTGTGTTGATAAGTCTCGTCACTCAGGCAGGCGCAGGCCAGATCCTGCAGCAGATGGCTAACCCACTGACTGCCGGCGTTGAGCCGTAAACGCAGTTTCGCGGAAGTGAGTGGATCGCTGGCGACGATGGCCAGGCGTAAATCCGGGCCTAAAGTTTTCGACATTGAGCGGACAATCGCCCAGTGTGTGGTTTCCTTCGCAATCACCGGATACCAACGGCATGCGGACAGCAGCGCAAAGTGGTCGTCGACGATCACCAGCGTCTGCGGATAGCGGGCCAGGATTTCCTGCAATTGCGCCGCGCGGGATGCGCTCAGACTGCATCCTGTCGGATTATGGGCGCGCGGCGTCAGAATCACCGCCCGCGCGCCTTTCTGTAGCGCGATTTCCAGCATGTCTGGCTGCATGCCTTCGCTGTCAACGTTGACCGGACTGGCGGAGAATCCGGCATAACGCAGCATGTTGATGCTGCTCAAAAAGCATGGATCTTCTACCACAACGCTGTCGCCAGGCAGTAAATGGGCGCACAGCAGCCGCTCAATGGCATCAATGGCGCCGCTGGTGATATCAATTTCTCCCTTGGCTGGCATCGCATCTTGCATCCATTGCGCGGCCCACGCCTTAAGGCCGGGTGATACAGCGGCATCACCGTACAAACGAGGATTCTTATTTATTTGCGCGAAATAACGGCTGAGGTCGGGAAGACGCGCGGGGGCTGGATTACCGCCGGAAAGATCGATAAGCGCGGTATCCGGATTGCCGCCTTCCAGCGCAACGGGGGCTGAAATCCCCTTGATTACCGTGCCGTTACGTCCCTGGCTTTGTGCCAGCCCGGAGGTGACCAGGCGTTTATAAGCCGCCGCGACAGTATTACGGTTAACGTTCAATGCTGTTGCCAGTTCACGCACCGGCGGCAACGTTTCTCCTGCTGCCAACGTGCCTGTAGCGACATGTTGACGAATACTGTCAAAAATTTCGTTAGCGGTTTTTCCGTCGATCATTATTGACCTATGACAAAATGAATTTTAGCATATGACGATAATAGTGAGGCGTAAGCCCGCTGTCCAGCGAGAGGAGAAATTTATGGAGCAGGGGAGTGATATTCAGTCAGTGCTCTTCGGCGACAAGCATCGGGCGTTACAGACCGATATCGTCGCCGTCCAGTCACAGGTGGTCTATGGCAGCGTAGGCAATAGCATCGCCGTTCCGGCCATTAAAGCGCAGGGATTACGCGTGACGGCAGTGCCAACGGTGCTGTTCAGCAATACCCCGCATTATGAAACATTTTACGGCGGCGTTATTCCGGCCGACTGGTTTAGCGGGTATCTCCGCGCCTTGAATGAGCGTGATGCTTTGCGCGAGCTGAAGGCGGTGACGACAGGCTATATGGGCAGTGCAGAGCAAATCGCTCTGTTAGCACAGTGGCTGGAAATGGTGCGGGCTACGCATCCGGCAGTGTGCATTTTGGTCGACCCGGTGATTGGCGATACGGACAGCGGTATGTATGTAAAAGCTGAAATTCCGCAGGCCTACCGTCAGCACCTGCTGCCGCTGGCTCAGGGACTGACGCCGAACGTGTTTGAACTGCAAATGCTGAGCGGAAAGCCGTGTCGTACGCTTGATGAAGCCATCACGGCGGCGCAATCGCTGCTTACCGAAACGCTGAAATGGGTGGTGATCACCAGCGCGCCGGGGGATAGCGAAGATATTATTAACGTGGCGGTAGTGACGGCTGAAACGGTTGAGGTGTTCGCTCATCCACGGGTTAAAACGGATCTGAAGGGAACTGGCGATCTGTTTTGTGCTGAACTGGTGAGCGGTATTGTGCTGGGTAAAGCGCTGACAACCGCGACGCACGATGCAGCACAGCGCGTACTGGAAGTGATGAAATGGACCAATCTGTGCGGTTGTGATGAGTTAATTCTGCCACCGGCAGGGGAGGCGCGATGAAGAGTTACCGGCTGGTGGTTCGCCAGAATGGGCGTATGGTTGGACATTTTGACACCAGCGGGGCAACGGCGCTGGAAGATATCTGTGTGGCGCGGGCCATGTTTGGCATCGCGGGTGGCTACAATTGTGAACTGTTAGTGGCGGATTCGGAGCGACGGATGCTGGAAAGCGGGCCGGAAGGGATGAAAATCCTGATGCGCGAGGCGTGTTACCGACCAGTCACCTCACAAATTTAGCGTTATCCGGCAGATTTTGAGGTCTGCCAGATAAAAAAAATGGCGCCATCAGGCGCCATTCTTCTCTGCAGCAAGAATTACTTCTTGATGCGGATAACCGGAGTTTCACCCACTGTCACGCTACCGGACAGTTTGATCAGCTCTTTGATTTCGTCCATGTTGGAGATAACAACCGGAGTCAGGGTAGACTTGGCTTTTTCTTCCAGCAGCGGCAGATCGAATTCAATAACCGGGTCGCCCACTTTAACGCGCTGACCTTCTTCAGCGATGCGCTTAAAGCCTTCGCCTTTCAGTTCAACGGTATCAATACCGAAGTGAACAAACAGCTCAATGCCGCTGTCGGATTCGATAGAGAAAGCGTGGTTGGTTTCAAAGATTTTGCCGATGGTGCCATCAACAGGGGCGACCATTTTGTTACCGGTTGGTTTGATAGCGATGCCATCACCAACGATTTTTTCAGCAAAAACTACATCCGGCACGTCTTCGATGTTGACGATCTCGCCAGAGAGCGGAGCAACAATCTCAATAGTTCCGGTGTCTTTCTTATCATCAGAAACCAGAGATTTCAGTTTATCGAACAAACCCATGATCTTCTCCTAAGCAGTAAATTGGGCCGCATCTCGTGGATTAGCAGATTGTTTTTTCTTCAATGAACTTGTTAACCAGCGTCATTAACTCGTCCGTTGTCGGTTGAGCAAGAGCCTGCTCTGCTAACACCTTCGCATCTTCGAAGTTCGTGTTACGGATAATCTTCTTAATGCGCGGGATAGAAATGGCGCTCATAGAGAATTCGTCCAGACCCATCCCCAGCAACAGAAGTGTAGCACGTTCGTCGCCTGCAAGCTCACCACACATGCCAGTCCATTTGCCTTCCGCATGAGAAGCATCAATAACTTGCTTGATCAGCGTCAGCACAGATGGCGACATCGGTTGGTAAAGGTGTGAAATCATATCATTACCACGGTCAACTGCCAGGGTGTACTGCGTTAAATCATTGGTGCCGATACTAAAGAAATCAACTTCTTTGGCTAAATGACGCGCAATTGTTGCCGCTGCCGGTGTTTCCACCATCACGCCAATCTCAATGCTTTCGTCAAATGCTTTACCTTCGTCGCGCAGTTCCTGTTTGTAGATTTCGATCTCTTTGCGTAGTGCGCGCACTTCTTCAACAGAGATGATCATTGGGAACATGATGCGCAGTTTGCCGAAAGCAGAGGCGCGCAGGATAGCGCGAACCTGATCCCGCAGGATCTCTTTACGATCCATGGCGATACGTACGGCACGCCAGCCCAGGAACGGGTTCTCTTCTTTCGGGAAGTTCATGTACGGCAGCTCTTTATCGCCGCCGATGTCCATGGTACGGACGATGACCGCCTGAGAGCCACAGGCTTCAGCAACGGCTTTATACGCGGCAAACTGTTCTTCTTCAGTCGGCAGCGATTCACGGTCCATGAACAGGAATTCGGTGCGGTACAGACCAACACCTTCGGCGCCATTACGCTCAGCGCCTTCAACGTCACGAACGGTACCGATGTTGGCGCAAACTTCTACCTGATGTCCGTCCAGCGTGATAGCCGGGAGATCTTTCAGCTTAGCGAGTTCCGCTTTTTCGGTAGCAACCTGCTCCTGAACGGCGCGCAGTTGCTCAATAACTTCATTGGTCGGATTGACGTAAACCTGGTTGTTTACGGCATCCAGAATCAGATTGTCGTCGTTTTTAACCTGAGAGGTGACGCTACCCGTACCTACGATGGCAGGCAGTTCCAGAGAACGCGCCATGATAGAAGTATGGGAAGTCCGTCCGCCCGCGTCAGTGATGAAACCCAGCACCTTGTTCAGGTTCAACTGTGCGGTTTCTGACGGGGTCAGGTCTGCGGCTACCAGGATAACTTCTTCCTGAATAGCGCTCAGGTCGATAATAGCCAGACCCAGGATGTTACGCAGCAGGCGTTTACCGATGTCACGTACGTCAGCCGCACGTTCTTTCAGGTATTCATCATCCAGCTCTTCAAGGGCTGTGGCCTGACCTTCGATAACTTCATGCGCAGCTGCATCAGCCGTCATGTGCTTATCTTTAATCAGGGCTATGATTTCCTGCTCCAGCTCCTCATCTTCGAGCAGCATGATATGCCCTTCAAAGATGGCTTCTTTTTCTTCACCGAACGTTTCACCAGCTTTGGTTTTGATCGCTTCCAGTTGCGCAGATGCCTTGGCACGACCGCTCAGAAAACGTTCAACTTCCTGATCAACCTTGTCGGCAGAAATTTTTTTCCGGTCAATGACGATCTCGTCTTCTTTCAGCAGCAATGCTTTACCGAAAGCGATACCCGGGGATGCTAAAATGCCTGAAATCATAACCCTACCTTACTTGTGACTGATATTTAAAAGAACTCGTTGAACTTACTCGAGTTCAGCCATCAGTTTAACCAGATGCTCAACTGCTTTCTGCTCGTCTTCACCTTCTGCGGACAGGGTGACAACGGTACCCTGAGTCAGGCCCAGAGTCTGCAGTTTAAACAGGCTTTTGGCGCTAGCGCTTTTGCCGTTGGAAGTCACAGTAATTTCAGAAGTAAAGCCTTTTGCTTCTTTAACAAACTGAGCAGCAGGGCGAGTATGCAGACCGTTCGGAGCGGTAATGGTAACTTCTTGCTGGAACATTATATTTCCCCAACTTATAGGTTTAGTGTTGTGGAACTAAAGTCTAGCCTGGCGGTTCAACTTTAGCCTGTATTGTTAGCATCGGCGTAAACTGGACGCGACACAAAAGGAGTTCGGTGCAATCCGTTGCTGGCAACTTCTTGCCGCTGACGTTTCGTTCGTCATTAAACATTATGCCGCGAAAGGAAGAGTTGAACCAAATCATAAAATCGATTCAGCTAGCGCTTTTCCTGTAACGATTAATTTCGCGCATCAAAATAATTAGTTTGGTTAAATACCAGTTCCGGCGGGTTGAATCAATGCCAGGAGAGTTGAAAATTTGAAGCAGGCCACAAAAAAGCACCCCAAAGGGTGCTTTTTTACGCGTTTTTAACATGCTGGCATTACTGTTGCAGTTCTTTCTCTGTGAAGAGATCGGCAAACAGTGCAGTGCTCAGATAACGCTCACCCGATGACGGTAGGATAACCACAATATTCTTATTGGTAAAGGATTCATCTTCCTGGAGCTTAAGCGCGGCAGCCACGGCTGCGCCAGAAGAGATCCCCGCCAGAATACCTTCTTCTTCCATCAGGCGGCGCGCGGTAGAAATAGCTTCATCATTGGTGATGGCAACGACTTTATCGATAAGCTTCAGATCAAGGTTGCCAGGAATGAAGCCCGCGCCAATACCCTGAATTTTATGCGGGCCAGGTTTGAGTTCTTCACCCGCCAATGCCTGGGCGATAACAGGGGAGTCAGTAGGTTCTACCGCGACGGTGATCAGGTCGGTTTTGCCTTTAGTGCCTTTAATGTAACGGGTCACGCCAGTTAGCGTACCGCCGGTGCCGACACCGGAAATAAAGACATCAACCTGGCCATCGGTATCTTCCCAGATTTCCGGGCCGGTGGTTTTTTCGTGAATTTCCGGGTTCGCCGGGTTGCTGAACTGCTGCAGCAGCAGGAATTTTTCCGGATCGCTGGCTACGATTTCTTCCGCTTTCTGAATTGCGCCCTTCATACCTTTTGCGCCTTCAGTCAGCACCAGGTTCGCGCCCAGCGCTTTTAAAAGCTTGCGGCGCTCAATGCTCATGGTTTCCGGCATGGTCAGAGTCAGTTTGTAACCACGGGCGGCGGCAACGTAGGCCAGCGCAATCCCCGTGTTGCCGCTGGTCGGTTCTACCAGCTCAACGCCAGGTTTCAGTACACCACGTTTTTCGGCATCCCAAATCATATTGGCACCGATACGGCATTTGACGCTAAAGCTTGGGTTGCGTGATTCCACCTTCGCCAGAATGCGTCCGTTACCGATACGGTTCAGTCGAACCAGCGGCGTATGACCGATAGTCAGCGAGTTATCTTCAAAAATCTTACTCATGGCCTGTCCTTAACTGTATGAAATTGGGATACCGCTTCAGCATACCTGTTGAGAAAGTATGGGGAAGTAAGGAATTCGCATATCTATATGCTGATGAGAAATAATGCGTAGCAGTATGGAATAAGAGCGGGCATAAGCCAGCCCGCTTTTACACATTTTTGCATTACTTCCATAACGCATGCTTAGCACGATAGCAGTCTACCCACATCGCCGTGGCACCACAAACCGCTACCGGCATGATGAACAGATTGAGCACCGGAATCATGGTGAACAGGCTGGTCAATGCGCCAAACTGCATATTGGTCACCTTGCGCGTGCGCAGCGCGACGCGCATCTCCTTAAAAGGCACCTTATGGTTATCAAAAGGATAATCGCAGTACTGAATGGCCAGCATCCACGCGCTGAACAGGAACCACAGGACCGGGGCGACGGTCTGCCCAATGCCTGGAATAAAATAGAGGATCAGCAACACGAAGGCGCGCGGGAGATACCACGCCAGCTTTTGCCATTCGCGTTTCATAATGCGCGGAACGTCTTTCATAATGCCGAGAATGCCGGTGTCGGGCGGTGTTGCGCCCGTTAAGCGCGCTTCCAGCTGTTCAGCCAGCAGACCGTTAAACGGTGCGGCGATCCAGTTGGCGATAGTGGAGAACAGGTAGCCGAACACCAACAGCACGGAAATAGTCACAATCGGCCACAGTAAATAGCTGAGCCACTGAAGCCAGTCAGGGACGTGACTCATCAGCGCGGGAACCCAGTTACCGAGTTGTGTAAATAACCACCAGAATGCGCCGCCCATCAGCAGGATATTCACCAGCAAAGGCAGAATAACAAAACGACGAATGCCCGGTTGGGTGATGAGCTTCCATCCCTGAGAAAAGTAATAAAGGCCGCTGCGAGGTACAACTGCAGATGATGAAACCATGGTCAGGACGTACTCCTTGTTATATAAGCTCTGGTAAACTGTGCGTATCTTACCGGGTTGTTGAGCGTTAAGCTGTTCGGAAATGTTCGAAAAAACAGCAAAAAGCACAATTTTGTTCATCTTTATGCCGTGAAAGCCAAGAGTACACTTGCACTTGGCGTAATCGACAAATACTCTTAGTGAGTAAATGTTTGCCGTGGTGGCAAGGTGTTAGAACAACAGAGAATATAATGATGCAGGATTTGCGTCTGATATTAATCATTGTTGGCGCGATCGCCATAATCGCTTTACTGGTACATGGTTTTTGGACTAGCCGTAAAGAGCGGTCTTCTATATTCCGCGATCGCCCACTGAAACGCATGAAGTCTAAACGTGAAGACGAGGATTCGTTCGACGACAACGTCGAGGAAGACGAAGGCGTGGGTGAAGTTCGCGTTCATCGTGTGAATCATGCTCCCGGTAATGCGCAGGAACATGGTGTTCCTCCTCAGTCGCCGCAACACCAGTACCAGCCGCCTTATGCGTCTGCTCAGCCGCGTCAGCCTGCGCAGCAGCCTGCACAAGCGCCGGTACCGCCGCCGCATGTTCAGCAGCAGCAGCAGCCTGTACAACCGCAGCAGCCGGTGCAACATCAGCCTGTTCAGCAGCCGGTGCAACATCAGCCTGTTCAGCAGCCACCTGTGCAGCAACCTGTTGCCCCGCAGGTTCAGCAACCTGCTCAGCAAGCACCGCAACCTGCGCCGCAGACCTTCCAGCCAGCAGAGCCTGTTGTTGAACATCAACCGCAGCCCGAGCCGGTAGTAGAAGAAGCGCCTGTTGCTGAAAAACCGCAGCGTAAAGAAGCGGTCATCATTATGAACGTTGCGGCTCATCATGGTAGCGAGCTCAACGGGGAAGTGCTGCTCAACAGCATTCAGCAGGCCGGTTTCAAATTTGGCGATATGAATATTTTCCATCGTCATTTGAGCCCGGATGGCAGCGGTCCGTCGCTGTTCAGCCTCGCTAATATGGTTAATCCGGGAACGTTTGACCCAGAAATGACGGGCGACTTCAGCACCCCTGGTGTGACTATTTTTATGCAGGTTCCGTCCTACGGGGACGAGCTGCAAAACTTTAAGCTGATGCTGCAGTCCGCACAGCACATTGCCGATGAAGTGGGTGGTGTGGTGCTCGACGATCAACGTCGCATGATGACGCCGCAGAAACTGCGCGAGTATCAGGACCGCATCCGCGAAGTTAAAGAATCTCGCGCCTGATTTTCCTCTGGCGTGACATTTCCTTTCTAAACCCCCGCCTGTCGGGGGTTTTTTATCATTGATGGTGCGATATGGAATCAATCGAACAACAACTGACAGAACTGCGAACCACGCTTCGCCATCATGAGTATCTCTACCATGTGATGGACGCGCCGGAAATTCCCGATGCGGAATACGATCGCCTGATGCGCGAACTGCGCGAGCTGGAAGCGCAGCATCCGGACCTTGTTACCCCCGACTCGCCAACCCAACGCGTTGGCGCCGCGCCGTTAACCGCGTTCAGCCAGATTCGTCATGAAGTGCCGATGCTGTCGCTGGATAACGTGTTTGATGAAGAGAGTTTTCTCGCCTTCAACAAGCGCGTGCAGGACAGACTAAAGAGTACCGATAAACTGACCTGGTGCTGTGAACTGAAACTGGACGGCCTGGCAGTCAGTATCCTGTATGAAAACGGTGTGCTGGTCAGCGCCGCAACGCGTGGTGATGGCACCACGGGTGAGGATATTACCTCTAACGTGCGCACCATTCGCGCAATCCCGTTAAAACTGCGTGGCGAAAACATCCCTTCACGTCTGGAAGTGCGCGGTGAAGTGTTCCTGCCGCAGGCCGGATTTGAAAAAATTAACGAAGAGGCCCGCCGCACTGGCAACAAAGTGTTTGCTAACCCGCGTAACGCAGCGGCCGGTTCATTGCGCCAGCTCGATCCGCGTATCACAGCGAAGCGACCGCTTACTTTCTTCAGCTATGGCGTTGGTGTGTTGGAAGGCGGCGTGCTGCCAGATACCCACCTGGGCCGCCTGCTGCAATTTAAAGAGTGGGGCCTGCCGGTAAGCGACAGAGTGGCGCTTTGCGACTCCCCGGAGGAAGTACTTGCTTACTATCACAAGGTTGAAGAAGACCGACCAACGCTGGGATTTGATATCGATGGTGTGGTGATCAAAGTCAACTCTATGGCGTTGCAGGAGCAACTGGGCTTTGTTGCCCGCGCGCCGCGCTGGGCTGTGGCCTTTAAGTTCCCGGCGCAGGAGCAGATGACTTTCGTACGCGATGTTGAGTTTCAGGTTGGACGTACCGGGGCGATTACGCCCGTCGCCCGCCTTGAGCCGGTCCAGGTTGCCGGGGTGCTGGTCAGTAACGCAACGCTGCATAACGCTGATGAAATCGAGCGTCTGGGGTTGCGTATTGGCGATAAAGTCGTCATTCGCCGTGCGGGCGATGTCATCCCGCAGGTGGTGAACGTCGTGCTTTCTGAACGCCCGGACGATACCCGCGAAATTGTGTTTCCAGCGCATTGTCCGGTTTGTAACTCTGATGTTGAACGTGTGGAAGGCGAAGCGGTCACTCGCTGCACCGGCGGTTTAATCTGTGGGGCACAGCGTAAGGAATCGCTGAAACACTTTGTTTCCCGCCGCGCGCTCGATGTTGACGGTATGGGCGACAAAATTATCGATCAACTGGTCGAGAAAGAGTATGTCCACACGCCGGCGGATCTTTTCACCCTGACCGCCGGTAAACTGACGGGGCTTGATCGTATGGGGCCGAAGTCGGCGCAAAACGTGGTCAATGCGCTGGAAAAAGCGAAAGAAACCACGTTTGCCCGTTTCCTCTATGCGCTAGGCATTCGTGAAGTCGGCGAAGCCACGGCTGCAGGTCTGGCGGCGTATTTTGGCACGCTCGACGCGCTGGAAGCCGCTTCTATTGAAGAGCTGCAAAAAGTGCCGGATGTCGGCATTGTGGTGGCGACGCACGTGTTTAATTTCTTCGCCGAAGAGAGCAACCGCGAGGTAATTGTTCAACTGCTGGCGCAGGGGATCCACTGGCCAGCGCCGGTGGTCATTAACGCTGAAGAAATCGACAGCCCCTTCGCAGGTAAAACAGTGGTGCTGACCGGGAGCCTGAGCCTGATGTCGCGCGATGACGCCAAAGCGAGACTGACCGAGTTAGGTGCAAAAGTGGCCGGTAGCGTGTCGAAGAAAACCGATCTGGTGATTGCTGGTGAAGCGGCGGGTTCGAAACTGGCAAAAGCACAGGAACTGGGTATTGCCGTGATCGATGAAGCTGAAATGATCCGCTTATTGGGTGCCTGAGATGGAAAAACAGCAGCTGGTAGACATCGCCAATACTGTGATGCCCTTTGGCAAATATAAAGGGCGTCGGTTGATTGATGTCCCGGAAGAGTATCTGCTGTGGTTTGCCCGTAAGGATGAATTCCCGCCGGGCAAGCTTGGCGAGCTGATGCAAATCACGCTGCTGATTAAAACTGAGGGGCTGACGCAACTGGTGCAGCCCCTGAAACGTCCTCTTTAAGCCTTCGCGGCGCGGCTTTTCTGTTGCGCCTGCAATGCGTCCGTCTGTTGCTTGTAGCGACGCGCCAGCACGGCGCACACCATTAGCTGTATTTGATGGAAGATCATCAACGGCAGCACCATCATCCCAATCACCGAAGTCGGGAACAAAATATTTGCCATTGGGATCCCGTTCGCCAGGCTCTTTTTCGAACCGCAGAATACAATCGTGATTTCATCAGCTTTGTTAAAGCCGCATTTGCGCGCAACAAAGACATTTATGCCAATCACGATTGCCAGCAGAATGATGCTGACCACCACGATAAACAGCAGTGAACCCACCCCCACTTTGTGCCAGATCCCGTTAACGACGGCTTCACTGAAGGCGGAGTACACCACCAGCAAAATAGAGGATTGATCCGTTTTCGCGATCCATTTTTTATGTCGAGAAACCCAGTTTCCAATCCACGGGCGTGAAAGGTGACCCAGCACGAACGGCAGCAGCAGCTGCAACATGATTTTTCCCACCTGCTCCAGGCTGCCTTCTGCGCCGTGCATATTCATCACCAGCCCTACCAGCAGCGGCGAGAGAAAAATACCCAGCAGGCTGGAGGCCGAAGCAGAACAAACGGCGGCGGCAACGTTACCGCCCGCCAGCGACGTAAAAGCGATGGCCGACTGCACAGTGGCAGGCAAAATACACAGGTACAGGAAACCGGTGTACAGCATCGGGTCTACGTTGACCGGCGCCCACCAGGCGAACAGAACGCCCAAAACCGGGAAGACAACAAACGTGCTGCACATCACCCACAGATGCAAACGCCAGTGGCTACCACCGGCAATAATGGCTTCACGCGAGAGTTTCGCCCCGTGCATAAAAAACAGCAGGGCAATGGCGGCGGTGGTTAAGCCTTCAAAGAAAGGCACAAAACCACCTTCGGCCGGGAAAAAGGACGCCAGCAAAACAACGGTAATCAGCGTTATCGTGAACGGATCAAGAATACGAAAAAGTTTCATAAAGACTCCTGAAATTCGGTAGCAACATTTTGCTTTTTTCCGTTTGAGAAATAAAATTGATTTATTGCATCCATATATGAATCGAATAGATGAATTACTCTCTGCGTCAGTTGCGTATCTTTGTCACCGTCGCTCAGGCCAAAAGCTTTAGCCGGGCGGGGGATATCATCGGCTTAAGCCAGTCGGCGGTCAGCCATAGTGTAAAAGAGCTGGAAGGGCAGACGGGTGTGCGGTTATTGGACAGAACGACGCGGGAAGTGGTACTGACGGAGGCCGGACACCAGTTGGCGGCGCGGCTGGAACGTATTCTGGATGAATTGCATAGCACGCTGCGCGAAGCCGGACAGGTAGGTACGCAGTTAACCGGCACGGTGCGGGTTGCCGCCAGCCAGACGATCTCTGCTCATCTTATTCCGCAGTGTATTGCCCAGAGTAATCAGCTTTATCCGGCTATCGATTTTGTGCTGCACGACCGGCCACAGCAGTGGGTGCTGGAGAGTATTCGCCAGGGAGAAGTGGATTTTGGCATTGTGATTGATCCCGGCGCAGTCACCGATCTGCAGTGTGAAGCCGTGCTGTCTGAACCGTTCCTGCTGCTGTGTCGCCAGGATCATCCGTTAGCCCAACGAGAGTGGGTGAACTGGCAGGATTTGTATCACGAACGCCTGGTGCTACAGGATTATGCTTCCGGTAGTCGACCGCTGATCGACGCTGCGCTGGCCCATTTTTCCATTGATGCCAATATCGTTCAGGAGATAGGCCATCCCGCCACGCTGTTTCCGATGGTTGAGGCGGGGATTGGCATCAGCGTGCTGCCCGCGCTGGCGCTCCCCTTACCGCAGGGCAGTCACTTGCAGGTTAAGCGCCTGACGCCGGTTGTTGAACGGCAACTGATGCTGGCCCGACGTAAAAACCGCTCTTTATCAACCGCTGCTCAGGCGCTGTGGGATGTGGTGCGTATGCAGGCCAGTGAATTAACCGCAGCCCGCGCCCGCGATCCGTTGTATCAGTTATAACGCTCACGCTGATGGTTATCAGAGGGGAAATGGTTCTTCTCTGCATAGCAAAAAGGCGCCTTTAGGGCGCCTTTTTACATTGGTGGGTCGTGCAGGATTCGAACCTGCGACCAATTGATTAAAAGTCAACTGCTCTACCAACTGAGCTAACGACCCGAAGTGGTGGGTGATGACGGGATCGAACCGCCGACCCCCTCCTTGTAAGGGAGGTGCTCTCCCAGCTGAGCTAATCACCCACTTCGGTACTTCATATTTTAACAAGAAATCCAGCTGGCGAGAAAGTGGTGGGTGATGACGGGATCGAACCGCCGACCCCCTCCTTGTAAGGGAGGTGCTCTCCCAGCTGAGCTAATCACCCACTTCTCAATTTCTTGTTTTACACGGCGGAGACTACATAAAGTAGTTGGTGGGTGATGACGGGTTCGAACCGCCGACCCCCTCCTTGTAAGGGAGGTGCTCTCCCAGCTGAGCTAATCACCCCCGCTGTGTGGAGTCGCATTATAGGGAGAGTTGAAAATGAGTCAACGCATTTTCTAAAGAAATTGTTCGTTCGTCGTAAATTTAAACAAAACGATCGCAAAACAATCCGTGCGGCATGATTTGTATACGAAAATGGCAAAGCGTAATGTTCCAACCTGAACAACATTGAGGAATCAGACCACGGTGATAGAATACGAGCCTGATAATCTTCCCTGGATTTGCCGGTTGTCGGCATCTTTATAAACGTAAGGCCATTTCATGAAAATCAAAACTCGCTTCGCGCCAAGCCCGACAGGTTACCTGCACGTCGGCGGTGCGCGTACTGCTCTTTATTCCTGGCTTTTTGCACGCAACCATGGCGGTGAGTTTGTGCTGCGTATTGAAGACACCGATCTCGAACGCTCCACTCCGGAAGCTATTGAAGCCATTATGGATGGCATGAACTGGCTGAATCTGGAATGGGATGAAGGCCCGTACTTCCAGACCAAACGTTTTGATCGCTACAACGCGGTGATTGATGAAATGCTGGAAGCAGGCACCGCATATAAATGCTACTGCTCTAAAGAGCGTCTGGACGCGCTGCGCGAAGAGCAGATGGCGAACGGTGAGAAGCCGCGTTACGACGGCCGCTGCCGCCACGGCCACGAGCATCATGCCGCTGATGAACCTTGCGTGGTACGTTTTGCCAACCCGCAGGACGGTTCCGTTATTTTTGACGACCAGATCCGTGGGCCGATCGAATTCAGCAACCAGGAGCTGGATGATTTGATCATTCGCCGTACCGACGGTTCCCCGACCTACAACTTCTGCGTTGTTGTCGACGACTGGGATATGGAAATCACCCACGTTATTCGTGGTGAAGACCATATCAACAACACTCCGCGTCAAATCAATATCCTGAAAGCGCTGAACGCGCCGGTGCCAGTTTACGCACACGTATCAATGATCAACGGTGACGATGGTAAAAAACTCTCCAAACGTCACGGTGCGGTCAGCGTTATGCAATACCGCGACGACGGTTACCTGCCGGAAGCGCTGCTGAACTATCTGGTGCGTCTGGGTTGGTCCAGTGGCGATCAGGAAATTTTCACCCGTGAAGAGATGATCAAACTGTTCTCCCTTGGTGCGGTGAGCAAGTCTGCGAGTGCGTTTAACACTGAAAAACTGCAGTGGCTGAACCATCACTATATTAATGCGCTGGCGCCGGAATATGTAGCAACCCATCTGCAATGGCACATTGAGCAGGAAAATATCGATACTCGCGTAGGCCCGCAGCTGTCAGAGCTGGTTAAACTGCTCGGTGAGCGCTGCAAAACGCTGAAAGAGATGGCGCAGAGCTGCCGCTACTTCTACGAAGACTTTGCCGAGTTCGACGCTGATGCAGCGAAGAAACACCTGCGTCCGGTTGCGCGTCAGCCGCTGGAAGTGGTTCGTGACAAGCTGGCTGCGATTAGCGAGTGGACGGCAGAAAACGTGCACCATGCGATTCAGGCAACGGCTGATGAGCTGGAAGTTGGTATGGGTAAAGTCGGGATGCCGCTGCGCGTAGCCGTTACCGGCGCGGGTCAGTCCCCGGCGTTAGACGTTACGGTGCATGCGATTGGTAAATCCCGCAGCATTGAGCGTATTAATAAAGCGCTGGCGTTTATTGCTGAGCGAGAAAGCCAGCAATAAGACTGATTGACCGATGAAATAACGGCAGGAGCGTATCCTGCCGTTTTTTTTGCCTGTTATTCAGACTCATCAATACCCAAACGAGTAAGAAAAGTGCGAATACCTTCGCGCGAAATATACATCGCCAGCTTTTCTTGTTCCGTTGGGGACATGTTGTCCAGTGCGCTAATTATCTGGCGACACGCGTGGCTGCGTACTACGTGGGTGTATTCTGCCAGCGGTTCTTCAGCCTGATAAACTTCAGGAACTTTGCGAAAAGCGGGAATATTGAGCAGAAACGCGCGGACGCTGGAGTCAATATGAATCAGTCTGGCACGACCACCTTTAACGCCGGGAAACTTTTCGGTAGTCCAGTTTTGTTCTCTGATCCAACGATTGACGGTTTGTTTGGCAACCCCGAGACATTCCGCCAGCTCTTCGGTCGTCATTTTGCTGCGTAATTTTTTCATATTATTTGTTTTCGCGGATCCCTAAACGCTGTAATAAACCCGTAATGCCTTCACGCAGGATCAGTGAGGTAAACATTTTCTGTTCTGTCGGCGTCATTTCTTTAGCGAGCCTAATCAGCAGCGCTTCAACAGAGGTTTCGCCGGATAACGATAAGTTATCTGATAAACCTTCGGCTGAACGCTCAGCGCTGCGAATGTATTCACGAACTTGTTCGGTGACGTGAACCAGTCGGGCTTTACCGCCCTGAACGCCTGGTTTTGGTGATGTCGCCCAACCTTCTTTGCGCACCCATTTATTGATGGTCTGTCGGCTGTATCCGGTCAGATTAGCAAGTTCTTCTGGCGTCATCCGTTCCTTGAACATAACGATTCCCTGAATAGTCGTGGGGTTAATTAGTGGTTCATTTTATAGCACCATTTTAGTAGAAACCGTGACGCGTTTAACTACTGAATGCGAGTTGTTACGCAATGTTCTTCATTTGACTGCTTTTTCAGCGATTGAATTCTATGAGTTAATTTTGCCGTTGACACACGCGAAGGGAATTCATATGATGCCGCCCGTCAACTCGACAAGCTTTACGTAATGGGGCTATAGCTCAGATGGGAGAGCGCTTGCATGGCATGCAAGAGGTCAGCGGTTCGATCCCGCTTAGCTCCACCAAATTTAATCCCAATGAATTTGGTACGTACGTAAAAGCATCGTGGGGCTATAGCTCAGCTGGGAGAGCGCTTGCATGGCATGCAAGAGGTCAGCGGTTCGATCCCGCTTAGCTCCACCAAAATTTAAACCCTCGCTGAAAAGCGGGGGTTTTTTGTTTCTGCATCCTGCCAGTTCTTACTCTTTATCTCTTTGGTTTGCTGAATCGCAGGCATAAAAAAACCGGGGAGAATATGAATCTCCCCGGTCTTATCACTGCGATGTTGTCTTACGCTTACAGCACCAGTGCGGCGATAGATGCAGACAGTACGCTCACCAGCGTAGAGCCGTACACCAGCTTCAGACCAAAGCGAGAAACCACGTTACCTTGCTCTTCGTTCAGGCCTTTAATCGCACCGGCGATAATACCGATGGAAGAGAAGTTAGCGAAGGAAACCAGGAACACGGACAGGATGCCTTCTGCGCGCGGGGAGAGCGTAGCGGCGATTTTCTGCAGATCCATCATCGCAACGAACTCGTTGGAAACCAGTTTAGTCGCCATGATACTGCCCACCTGCAGCGCTTCGCTGGACGGCACACCCATTACCCATGCAACCGGGTAGAAGATGTAACCCAGGATGCCCTGGAAGGAGATGCTGTAGCCAAACCAACCGGTCACGGTGGCGAACAGGGCGTTCAGGGCAGCGATCAGTGCGATGAAACCAATCAGCATCGCCGCAACGATAATTGCCACTTTGAAACCAGCCAGAATGTATTCACCCAGCATTTCGAAGAAACTCTGGCCTTCGTGCAGGTTAGACATCTGGATATTTTCTTCGCTGGCATCAACGCGGTAAGGGTTGATCAGCGACAGCACGATAAAGGTGCTGAACATGTTCAGAACCAGCGCCGCAACCACGTATTTCGGCTCAAGCATGGTCATGTAGGCGCCGACGATAGACATGGAAACGGTCGACATTGCCGTTGCAGCCATGGTGTACATACGGTTGCGAGACATTTTGCCGAGAATATCTTTATAGGCGATAAAGTTCTCGGACTGACCCAGGATCAGAGAGCTGACGGCGTTGAAGGATTCCAGTTTGCCCATACCGTTTACTTTGGATAACAGGAAACCAATCGCGCGGATGATTACCGGCAGTACGCGGATATGCTGCAAAATACCGATCAGGGCGGAGATGAAGACTATCGGGCAAAGCACTTTCAGGAAGAAGAATGCCAGGCCTTTATCGTTCATGCTACCGAAGACAAAGTTAGTCCCTTCATTAGCAAACCCGAGCAGTTTCTCAAACATCTCGGAGAAGCCTCTCACGAAGCCCAGACCGACATCAGAGTTCAGGAAGAACCATGCCAGTAACACTTCGATAACAAGCAATTGAATAACATAACGAATGCGGATTTTTTTACGGTCACTGCTTACCAGCAGTGCGAGTACCGCAACCACGGCAAGGGCCAGGACAAAATGAAGAACGCGGTCCATATTTGCTCCAAATATGAGGCAGGTTTAGTTTTCGTGCACATTCTATGTAACAACCATAAAGAAAACGAGATCAAACACACACTATAATAAGGACCTGTGACGAGATTCAAAATTAGTGATCGGTGATACACTTCCGTTATGTTTAGTATGGAAGTGAAAAGTTATGTCATTGTGCTATTCTCATAACAATAATTAAACATCTCGCCGGTATTTCCAGAATCCTTATCGATCCATAGACAAACGCTATCAGAGAAATCAACGTCACCCATTAAAATGAATTTGATAATCATTCTCATTAGGCGTAGCTTGAAATATAGCAAAGGCTATGTTTCTGAGGCATTAAAATGACTAACGATCGCGTTGAGAGTAGCAGTGGGCGGGCAGCGCGCAAGTTGAAGCTCGCATTAATGGGACCTGCGTTCATCGCGGCGATCGGTTATATCGATCCGGGTAACTTCGCCACCAATATCCAGGCAGGGGCCAGCTTTGGTTATCAATTGCTGTGGGTGGTGGTCTGGGCAAACCTGATGGCGATGCTGATTCAGGTGCTGTCGGCAAAACTCGGCATTGCTACGGGGAAAAACCTGGCGGAGCAAATTCGCGATCATTATCCTCGCCCGGTGGTGTGGTTCTACTGGGTGCAGGCAGAAATTATCGCTATGGCAACAGACCTTGCTGAATTTATTGGCGCTGCGATTGGCTTCAAACTGATCCTCGGCGTCTCCTTATTGCAAGGGGCCGTACTCACCGGTATCGCGACGTTCTTAATTCTGATGCTGCAGCGTCGCGGTCAAAAACCGCTGGAAAAGGTGATTGGCGGCCTGCTGCTGTTTGTGGCCGCGGCTTACATTGTGGAGCTGGTTTTTTCCCAACCGAACTTCGCGCAGCTTAGTAAGGGAATGGTGATCCCAAGCCTGCCTAATTCCGAAGCGGTGTTCCTGGCCGCTGGGGTGCTCGGTGCGACTATCATGCCGCACGTCATTTATCTGCACTCTTCCTTAACTCAGCATTTGCACGGCGGAACACGCCAACAGCGCTATGCGGCCACTAAATGGGATGTGGCTATCGCTATGACGATTGCCGGATTTGTCAATCTGGCGATGATGGCGACGGCTGCCGCTGCATTTCATTTTAGCGGGCATACCGGTATTGCCGATCTCGATCAGGCGTATCTGACCCTTGAACCGCTGTTGAGTCACGCTGCAGCGACGGTGTTTGGTTTAAGCCTGGTGGCTGCGGGACTCTCTTCTACCGTGGTCGGTACGCTGGCGGGGCAGGTGGTGATGCAAGGGTTTATCCGTTTTCACATTCCGCTATGGGTACGCCGTACCGTCACCATGATGCCATCATTTATTGTGATTCTGATGGGATTGGATCCGACCCGTATTCTGGTGATGAGCCAGGTATTGCTGAGCTTTGGTATCGCGCTGGCGCTGGTGCCGCTGCTGATCTTCACCAGCGACAGTAAGCTGATGGGGGATCTGGTCAATCGTCGTTGCGTTAAACAGATTGGCTGGGTCATTGTGATACTGGTCGTGGCGCTCAATCTCTGGCTACTGGCAGGCACGGCGATGGGGCTATAATCAACCGTGACTCGCGACGGGTCACGGTTTTAATTGAGGTTTTCCTCTATTATGTGCCCTGCATAATTAACTGGCAGGCGTTCATGAATCACTTTGATCTCTCTTTCCTGAAATATCTCCAGGACAACAGTCCGCTCCCCGTTGAAGAGGCCGTCGAGCGTTTCGGTAAAACGCTCTCCACGCTAAAACGGACAATGAAAGAGCTCAATGAACTTCTGCCAGAAAATGTCCAGCTACATCAGGATAATCAGTTTATTACCACCCGGATTGGCTACAGCGAATACCGACAGTTTTTAGCGCGCGTCCAGTTTAATCGCTATATCACTACGGCAGAAGAGAGGGTGAAGGATCTCTTTGTGGCGCTCTGTTTGCACGATGTGGTGAATAAAAATGATTATTACAAAAAATTTTATGTCAGTGCGGGAACGGTGAAAAATGATAATCCCGTCATGATGAGCCTGGTGCAGGAACGCGATCTGATTGTGCAAAGTATCCCGCGTAAGGGCTCCCGGCTTGCGGGGGATGAGTTCCAACTGCGGCTGGCGGCGTGCATGACGATACTAAAAACGGTCGAAATTGGTGAGGATCACCGACTTATCGCCCACCAGGCCAATGAGCCGACAGGCCGTTCGATTGCCGAACAGTTTCTTCATGAGTGTGCTGCACAGATAAACCAGGCGGCAGACTATTACGAAGAGAAAATCAGTCCGGTCATCGCCCTGGGATATAACGGCAGAAAATACTTACTGGTCTATCTTAGCCTTGCTCTGCACCGTATCCGCAGGGGACACAGAATTACGGAGAGTTCGGCGGCTGAGTTTTTGACAACCTTTCCTTATGGCGTATTGCCTGATGCGGATGAAAATATCTGTCTGGATCTGCTGATTGCTTCACTGACGTTTACTCATCGCCCCTTCACATTATACGACGCCCGGCTGGTCTCTTACGTTAAGCGCACCTGTCACGCTTTAGCCGGATGTCTGGAGAACACCATTCACAATCAGCACGCCTGGTTTGCAGAGATTTATAATTTTATCTATGCCGCCATCATCCAGAATAAATTTCATCTCTGGTTCGATGATAAAAAGCTCCATGATGTCCAGCGACGCTATCCTGAGCTCTGGGATCATGTCCAGTATGCGGTGAAGGAGATTGAACATCACTGGCAAACGACCTTTTCTGCTATTCACCTGGCAACCCTGGTGCTGATTATCAAAAAGTATGCGCTCAAAAATCGGGTTGTTGGTGAAAAGAAAAAGCGGGTCATTATTGTGACGAACTCGTCAGAGAGTAAGGTCGGCTATTTTAAAGAGATGCTTTTCTCCCGCTTCCATATTGAAATCCCCGCCTGCATCAACATCAATGAGATTGCGCGGCTTCAGCAGCTCGAATTCGACCTGCTGATTACCTTTACAAACAAGATATCGAGTCATCTCCGCTACGCCGGGCTGGATTATGTCAAAGTGAATTTCTGGCTCACGCAGGACGATCTCCTGTTATTACGCGAAAATGGACTTCCCTCCGCGCGCAAAAAAATACCTGCTGAGGACTTTATTCAGCAGGTTCAGGGAATGAGCCAGGAGGCGTTAAAAATTTTTCTTGATACGCATTACAGTGATATTTTTATTTAGCCAGAGGTTGCGAAACGCCGCGACACCAGACGGCTTCCAGGTTTAACTCTGCACCCAACACGAGAATATCGGCATCTTTTCCTGACGTCAGGCTGCCTTTTCTCGCGTCAACACCCGCCAGGATAGCCGGATTAAGGCAGGCAATCTGCGCGGCTGAAACCCAGCCTTTTTCCAGCCTGTCGACCACATTTTTCACGGAGTCCAGAAAGCTCATCTCCAGTTTGCACACTTCGGACCACTCCGTGGGTGAAACCGTTCGGGGCTTTCCGCTGTGGTCAGTGATTTCAAGACAATGATTGTGAATGCGAAACGTCTCCTGGCGCAGGTAATGGTGGAATTCAGATCCTTCGGGAAAATCCACATATCCCAGACAATCGCTGACCATGACCAACCGGCGATCTTTTTTCAACCGATAGAGAATGTCGAACACTTCTGGTCGCAACGTAATCCCGCTCTGCTTTGCCACCTCGGCATACGTATTCTGATGGTACATCAGCGCCCCCACCACGCCAGGCTCCCGGTGATGCAGCCCGCGCATGGCGCTAAATGCATGGGTAAAGTGGGTTAAACCGGCTTCAATAGCGAGAGTGGTTTCATCAAAGGTGGCGTCGGTATGACCGGCTGACACGGTGACGCCTGACTGGCGTAAATAGCGGATTAGCGCCAGGGCGCCCGGCAGTTCAGGTGCGAGCGTCATCAGACGGATATTTCCCCTCGCGGCGTGCTGATAGCGTTTGAATCCTTCGATACCGGGTGGTTGAATCGCGTCCTTGCTCTGCATTCCGCTGTATGCAGGGTTAATAAAGGGGCCTTCCATATGAATACCCACCGCTTCGGCACCATCTTCCGCTTTTGCGTCTGCAATCCAGTCTGCGGCGGTGGAAAGACTCTCCAGCAAGAACGTTTCCGGCTGGGTGGCTGATGTTGCAAGCCACGCGGTAACCCCGGCGTTAACCAGATCCCGGCTCATCGCCTGCAAAGAACGGCGTTCACCTCTCCAGGCAAACGACCCTCTCCCCCAGCCGTGAACGTGAATATCCACAAAACCGGGCATCAGCATGGCATGGCGATAATCGACGATTTTTCCGCGTGGCGTACTGTCGAGGCCAGAAATACGTCCGCTTTCAATATGTAGATAGCCGCTTTCGATTCCATTCGGGGTGACAATGCGTTCACTTGCCAGAGAAAGCAGGGGATCAGCCATTGTCTTTCTCCCATACGCGAGCGGCCGTTTCCTCGGCGATTTCTGCGCAAAGGCCGATGTAGTGAGCAGGATCCAGCAGCGTATTAATTTCTGAGTCGCTAAAGTGCTGGCGAATAAGAGGGTCATCACGCAGCACATCAGCGTAGGGGATGCCTTCATGCGTGCTGCGCATTGCCAGTTGGTAGACGCGTTCATGTGCGGCATCTTTGCCCAGCCTTTCCACCAGCTGCATCATGATTTTTTCGCTATTAATAAGACCATGCGTTAACTGCACATTCTGGCGCATACGACCAGGATTGATGACCAGCGTCCGCGTCAACTCTTCGGCTCGCATCACAATCTCAGCCATTAACTCCATACTCTCCTGAATATTACCGTCAAAGATAAAGTAAGCGGAGCTGTCTGCTTCGAAGGGACGTGGGCTGACATACAGGCAGGAGGTCATTACTGAGTACAATTTCTGCGCGTTGGCGATGATCCCCTTCGCCAGTTTAGGATTTACTTTTTGCGGCATGGTGCTGCTGCCAACGGTGCCTTTAGTAAAGGCTTCTGAAACTTCGGCAAACTCTTCACTTGAGGTCTGATAAACCTCTTCGGCTATTTTGTGTAACGTCGTCGCCAGCAGGCACAAATTACTGATGTATTCAGTGCGGTAAATGCGCGAGTTGCGGGAGGGAATCGCCATTGAATGCATTCCCAGCTTTTGGGCAACGCTATCCTGAACCTGGCGGCCGGTTTCACCGGTCGCGTGGAAGGCGCCCACGGCTCCCCCCATCATCACGGTAAAGACGCGTTTTTCCGCTTCCCGCATGCGCTGCTGGGCGCTCAGTAACTCATCAATCCACACGGCGGCTTTATAGCCCCAGGTGATGGGCAGCGCGTGCTTACCGTGGGTACGTCCGGCCATAATCGTTGCTTTATGGTCAGATGCCATCTTTGCCAGGTTACGCAGAATATCGTCCACAAAACCCTGCATGATGGTATCGAACTGCTTTGCCAGATAAAGCTGTGCTGTTTGCTGAATATTCTGCGTGGTGACGCCGTAATGCACGTATTTTCCGCTTTCACTGTCACAGGCTTTGACCAGCACTTTGATGACCGGAACGAAGCCGTGACCAATCTCGCGCAGCAGGCGTTCCATTTCCGTCAGGTCAATCTTATCCACGTGGCAGTTAGCGGTAATATTGACTGCGGCGCTGGCGGGGATCATGCCGTGTCCGGCCTGTGCCTGAGCCAGGGCGGCTTCAACATCGAGCCATGACTGTACCCGCGCTGGCTGTGCGAGCAGAGATTTCATTCCTCGATCGTCGATCGTTTTGCTTTTTGAATCATACAGTGCACGCATTACTATCTCCTTGAATTTATTTCGCACCGACGAGGCGGTCGTCTACCGCGTTACGGACAAATTCTACGTGTGGGCCGAATACCACATGAACATGGTTGCTGGAGGGGATAAAGGTTCCCAGCGAGCCAGATTCTTTAAGAATGGCCATGTCCATTTTTTTCTGATCTTTCAAATCAATACGTAACCGTGAAACGCAGTTTTCAACGCGCTTGATATTGTCTGTCCCGCCCAGCCCCTGAATCACCAGTTCGGCGACTTTGTCGTACTCTTTATTGTTCAGTAAGGTGCTGTCAGCGATTTCACTCTCGCGGCCTGGGGTCTTAATATCAAATTTACCGATCGCAAAGCGGAAGACGAAATAGAAGACAACAAAGTTAATCACGCCGAGGATAATTAAATTAATCCATTGGGTGTGTTCATACATCAAACCGAAAATACCAAAATCAAAAATGGTGCCGCGAATATAGCCGATGGAGACTTCCAGTAATTGCAGTGGAATGGTCAATAAGCCACAGAGTACCGCATAGACAATAAAGAGTTTTGGCGCGATAAACAGGAAGGAGAACTCCAGCGGTTCGGTAATATTCCCCAGCATGGCGGTTAGCACCACGGTCAGGATCATCCCTTTGGCAAATTTCTTATTCTTGAAATAGGCCATGTGGTACATCGCCAGACCAATCGCCGGAACGCGGAACAGCGTCGTGAGCATTTGTGATGAGGCAAGATAGCTGGTGAGCGTCGGCATATACTCTTTCCAGGCCGGATGGGTGGGACCAAGCTCAAACAGGATTTTATTGATAGCGGGCAAAATACCGACATAGGTCTGCCCGTCAATCAGGTACGTACCGCCTGCCGCGGTGAAACGCACGGTGGAACTGAGGACGTGGTGCAGGCCAAACGGGATCAGCAGGCGATTGAGCGTCATATAGATACCTGCACCAATGTTGGGTGCCATCATTATTGTTGATATGGCGCGCATACCTGCGGTAAACAGATCCCAGATAAAAGGAATGATCAAGCCGACGGGAATGGAAAAAGCAATGGCTAAGATCGCGACGGATTTTTTACCGCTGAAAAAGGCGAAAGCGAGAGGTAATTGCAGCCGGTAAAAACGGTCGGTTATTTTAGCTGCCAGCAGCCCGGCAATAATGCCGCCCAGCGCTTCGATTTTCAGCGTCTGAATACCTAATACCATTCCCTGTCCGACGAAAGCCATATCCTCTTTCGCCAGCGTACCTGCCAGCTTAAGATGCACATGCATGGCGATAAGCAGAGTCAGGTAAGCCACGACGGACGCAAATACAGCAATCCCTTTTTCTTTTTTAGACATACCGTAGGCGACACCCATCGCGAACAGTAAAGGAATATTATTAAAAACGACGCTGCTGATTAATCCCAGAGAAGAGAGAATTGCTCTGAAAATTTCATTGCCCAGAAAGGGGAGTTTATCAATCATATAGCTCTGCCCTAACGCAGCGCTAATTCCCATGACCATCCCCACTGGCGCCAGTACGGCGATCGGTAATAATAGCGATCGACCGAATGTCTGAATTTCATTCTTAAAATTAGCATTCATAAGTTAATCCTGACGTGAATTCTCTTGAGGATAAGATACGTTCAGGAGATTTTTGCTCAAGGGCAAATAGTGAAAAATAAAAAGCGCAGGATTTGACCATAAAAAAGCAGCCTGCAGGTTAATGCTGGTCACTTAAGGATTGATTAGCTGCAAAGGTATTTTTTATTAAAGCGAAACGGATTGAACTGAAAGTCAGCGTACTGAAGCGATCCGAAGGAAGACGACATAAGGCGAATGGATCACGAAGTGACGATTTTTCCTGCCGGAAGCCTGGGTGGCAAGGGAGACGGTGAGCCTCCCTTGCCCGTTACGGGAATGAGGGGTTCAGAGAAACAATGAACATACGGTGAACGGAACCCTTTGCCATTGTTAAAAATTCTCTGTTACCACAGGTTCCTTTTCTTAATGACGATGCCCGTGACCGCCGCGCCCACGACCGCGATGGTCGTCACGGTCATTCCAGCCTTCTCGGTAGCCGCGTTCATAAGCTTTGCGTTTATCCCAGCCACGATGGTAGCCGTTGTCATGACGCCACCAGCGATTTTTGCGCCACTCATAGTTATGGTGCCAGTAATCACGGTCGCGCCAGCGGCCGCCATCCCAGTAGTTACCGTAATTATCGCGATCGCCAATTTGCAATTTTATTGATGGCAGCAGGGTGATTTCGCCAGCGTTCGCGGCCAGCGGTGTAAAAGCCATTAAGACTGCCGCCAGAATCAGTGACCTGAACATGTTTTCTCTCCTTCACGATCGAGCCGTAGCCGGCCTGTTAACGTAATATTACGGGGCAGTAAAGCCCCGTTTCATCGCCACAACTCTTAAATCGCAAGTGAGAGCACTTTTTGTTAATAAATGTGTCTTTATTTCAACCGACGCAGAATGGCATCAATCTCCGCGCACTCTTCAGGCGTAAAGTGACGGTTTGCCAGCATGCCGACGGCATCTTCAATTTGCGCCGGTTTACTGGTGCCAATCAGCACAGACGTAACTTTGTCTTCCCGAAGAACCCACGCGAGCGCCATTTGAGACAGCTTTTGTCCCCGTCGCTCTGCCAGTGCGTTCAGCGCTCGAACTTTTTCCAGTTTTTGTGGGGTGATCTGGTCCGGATTCAGAAAACGGCTGGTGCTTGCGGCGCGAGAATCCGCAGGAATACCGTTCAGATAGCGGTCGGTTAACTGCCCGCCAGCCAGCGGTGAGAAGGCGATACTACCGACGCCTTTTTCCTGTAAAAGCGACAGCAGGCTCTCTTCGACCCAACGCTCAAACATAGAATATTTGGGCTGATGAATAAGGCATGGCGTACCTAAATCGTCGAGTATTTCAATCGCTTGTCTGGCAAGTTCAGCCGGATAGTTAGAGAGGCCTACGTACAGCGCTTTGCCCTGACGGACGATATGATCCAGTGCACGCATGGTTTCTCTGAGCGGTGTTTCAGGGTCGGGGCGATGGTGGTAGAAGATATCGACATACTCCAGCCCCAGACGCTTCAGGCTTTGATCGAGGCTGGCAATCAGGTATTTGCGTGAACCCCAGTCCCCGTAAGGGCCTTCCCACATGGTGTAACCCGCTTTGGTGGAGATGATCAGCTCATCTCGCCACGGTAAAAAATCTTCCTGCAGGATGCGACCAAAATTTCGCTCCGCTGAACCCGGCGGTGGACCATAGTTATTCGCCAGATCAAAATGGGTGATCCCCAGATCGAATGCACGCTGTAACAGCGCCCGACTGTTCTCGACCTGCGTGGTATCACCAAAATTGTGCCACAACCCCAGTGATACAATCGGGAGCTTGAGGCCGCTCTGACCGCAGCGGCGGTACTCCATTGTCTGATAACGATTTTCAGCAGCCTGATAAGCCATATAGCCTCCTGTCAGATAAAGTGTGACTTTGAGTGTATACGTTTACACAAGGCCAGCTGCAATTAAATTTAGGGATGAAAACTGTACATCTTGCTTTCCACCCCCTTCACAGCGACTTTCCTGGACAGTCATCACAGTTCTTCGATACTCAACATGAGGTTACCGTCAGAAGGAAAGCTGTCATGCAAACCCCGTATTCCGTTGCTGATTATCTGCTGGACAGGCTGGCAGGCTGTGGTGTTGGCCATCTCTTTGGTGTGCCTGGCGATTATAATTTGCAGTTTCTTGACCACGTGATTGAACATCCCAGCGTACGTTGGGTCGGGTGTGCGAACGAGTTGAATGCGGCTTATGCTGCGGATGGCTATGCCCGGGTATCCGGGGTGGGGGCGCTGCTCACCACGTTTGGCGTGGGTGAGTTAAGCGCGATTAACGGTATCGCGGGAAGTTATGCGGAATATGTTCCTGTTTTGCATATTGTTGGCGCGCCCTGTCGCGGTGCTCAACGTCGCGGGGAGTTGATGCATCACACCCTTGGGGACGGTGATTTTCAGCATTTTTATCGTATGCAGCAGGCGGTGACAACGGCCAGCGCAGTGCTGGATGAACAAAACGCCTGTTATGAAATTGACCGCGTGCTGCGAACAATGCTCATCGAACGCAGGCCGGGCTATCTGATGTTACCTGCTGATGTGGCAAAACAGCGGACCACGCCGCCGAATGACATCCTGATTGTTCCTCTGAGCGAGCCAGAAAGCAGCGTGGCAGAAGCGTTTCGCTACCATGCCCGCGAGCGGTTACTGGACAGCCCGCGCGTAGCGCTTCTGGCAGACGTTCTCGCGCAACGCTTTGGCCTGCAGCCGGTATTGCAACGCTGGATGGCGGAAACGCCGATGGCCCACGCCACGTTGTTGATGGGCAAAGGGCTATTCGATGAGCGTCATCCGGCGTTTGTCGGCACCTACAGCGCTGGAGCCAGCAGCGACTATGTACGTCAGGCGATAGAAGATGCCGACACGATAGTGTGTGTTGGCACACAATTTGTTGACACTCTGACCGCCGGGTTTACGCAACAGCTACCACAGGAGTGCACGATTGAGGTGCAGCCACATGCCTCACGGATTGGAAACCGTTGGTTTAACGTCCCGATGGAGCAGGCGGTAACCACCTTGCGGGAGCTGTGTCTGGAGATGTCCTTTTCACTGCCGCCAGAACGCCCGCCAGTTAGACGTATTCAGGTTGAGAAGGGACCTCTGACGCAGGAAAATTTCTGGCATACGGTGCAGCAGTATCTGGCACCCAATGACATTATCCTCGTCGACCAGGGGACCGCTGCATTTGGTGCGGCTGCGCTCACGCTACCCGGTGGAGCGGAGGTGCTGGTTCAGCCGCTGTGGGGGTCTATCGGCTACGCGCTCCCGGCTGCATTTGGCGCGCAAACCGCCTGCCCGGACCGCCGGGTGATCCTGATTATTGGCGATGGTGCGGCGCAGCTCACCATTCAGGAACTGGGCTCTATGCTCAGAGACGAGCAATCTCCCGTTATTTTGCTGCTAAATAATGACGGCTATACCGTGGAGCGGGCTATACATGGGGCAAATCAGCGCTATAACGATATCGCCGCCTGGAACTGGACGCAGGTGCCGCAGGCGTTTCGTCGTGAATGTCAGGCGGAGTGCTGGCGTGTGGAGCAGGCGGTACAACTGGAAGAAGTGCTGGCCCGTTTGTCCCATCCGCAACGATTGTCGTTAATTGAGGTGGTACTACCGAAAGCCGATCTTCCTGAGCTATTGCGCACGGTGACCCGTGCGCTGGAAACGCGTAACGGAGGCTAACTACTTATCGGTACGCTCGGCGATCATCATCGGTTTGCCCGCCAGCAGCAGCCAGGCGGGCAGCATGACGATGCACAGCAGCGGCAGCAGGGTGGAATCTGGCACCACCACTGCTGCCATAAACAGGCTCAGCCAGGCGTCACGGGTGACGACCAGCACCAGTCCAAGAATCGCGCAGGAGACGGTAATGGCCGCTGGCACCGCTTCAACGTGGGCGTGCAGCATCAGGCCAAGCGCGACCCCAACGAATACTGCCGGGAAAATTCGCCCGCCGCGAAAACCACTCGCAGCTGCAACCACTAATGCCGCCAATTTGATCACGGCGAGCATGAAATAATCCGATGCTCCCAGCGTCTGGCTAAATGCCATTTGCTGCATTTCGTCCAGCCCTTTAAACAAGGTAAGCGGTCCGCCGATAACGCCTAAAATGCCGAGGATTAAGCCGCCAGCCCCAAGAATCAGGACCGGGTGTTTCAATCGATGCATTAAATGGTGTAAACGCGGCAGACACCAGACAGCCACCATCCCGGCGGCAATGGCGATGGCGGCAACGACCGCACCGCTGAGGATATCGATCACGTGCATCTGCGTGTAGTGCGCGATGGGCAGTGAAAAATGGGGGTGAAAAAACAGACTGGTGGTCAGCGAGCCCGCGGCGGCGGCCATTAACGGTGCAAACAGGCGATCCCATAAGGGAACATTGTCCGAGCTATTCAGCGTTTGTGAAAAGACCAGCGCGGCGGCAACGGGGGTGCCAAATAGCGCGCCGATGGTGCCGGCAGAGGCGAGGATGGTCCAGTCCAGCTTAGCAATGCGGGGAAACATACGGCTGCCGAGTGCCACAGCCAGTGCGATATTCACGGTCATGATCGGGTGTTCCGGACCCAAACTGACGCCACCCGCCAGGCCGAGGATGAGCGCTGCCAGCAAGCCCGGAATTGCTGAGGTGGGGACCGGCATTCCAATTAACGGCTCACAGGCAGGATCCGGTCCCGCGTGACCCTGGCTGTAGCGAATAACTAACCCGACCATGATCCCCGTGAGCGTCAGCATGCCGATAATCCACAGCGGAGAGTCCTGGGCAATACCAATGCTAACGGGCAGGCGTTCCCACAAAAATTGCTGTAAAACCGACGCCACTTTCATCACAACGATCAACACCAGGCTGGAGGCAATACCAATAATTAGCGCAGGAGTTGATAGCAAGAGCATCGTTCTGGCTCGTGGATGAAGCATATTCTATTCCTTAAAACAGAGTCATAGACATAGTTTGCACAGCCTGCGCAACCGCATCGCTGCAAATGGTGCTGAAACGATAAAGTAATTATGTGATCTGGATCGATTTTCCACGGGCATCAGCCTTCAGGGCGTTGTTGTTATGCCCCCATGAATTTACAGTGTGGCAAAGATTTATTCTGACTTTAGCGGAGCAGTGGAAGAATGACAAAATATGCTTTAGTAGGTGATGTTGGCGGCACCAACGCGCGTCTTGCTCTGTGCGACATTGCCAGCGGCGAGATTTCGCAGGCAAAAACCTATTCCGGGCTGGATTACCCAAGCCTCGAGGCGGTAGTACGCGTATACCTGGATGAGCATAGCGTCAGCGTTGAGGATGGTTGTATTGCCATTGCCTGTCCGATTACCGGTGACTGGGTGGCAATGACCAACCATACCTGGGCATTCTCTATTGCTGAGATGAAAAAAAATCTGGGCTTCAGTCATCTGGAAATCATCAATGATTTCACCGCCGTGTCGATGGCGATCCCGATGCTGAAGAAAGAGCATTTGATCCAGTTTGGCGGTGCGGAACCTGTTGAAGGCAAGCCGATTGCTGTCTATGGCGCAGGTACCGGACTCGGCGTGGCGCATTTGGTGCATGTAGATAAACGCTGGGTGAGCTTGCCTGGTGAAGGCGGTCACGTGGATTTTGCGCCTAACAGCGAAGAAGAAGGGATTATCCTTGAGGTCCTGCGTGCGGAAATTGGTCACGTTTCCGCAGAGCGCGTACTGTCAGGTCCGGGGCTGGTTAATCTGTATCGCGCCATCGTCAAATCAGACGGGCGCCTGCCGGAAAATCTGCAGCCGAAGGATATCACCGGGCGTGCGCTGGCTGATTCCTGTATCGACTGTCGTCGCGCGCTGTCGCTGTTCTGCGTCATCATGGGGCGTTTTGGCGGCGATCTGGCGTTAACGCTGGGCACGTTTGGCGGTGTGTACATCGCTGGCGGCATCGTACCGCGCTTCCTCGACTTCTTTAAAGCTTCGGGTTTCCGTGGTGGTTTTGAAGATAAGGGGCGTTTTAAAGCCTACGTACAGGATATTCCGGTATATCTGATCGTGCATGATAACCCGGGCCTGCTTGGTTCCGGTGCGCATCTGCGCCAGACGCTGGGCCATATTTTGTAAGACCAACGCCGGACGGTGCACAGCGCTTATCCGGCTTACATATATCCCGCAAAACCGCGTTTATTACGCGGTTTTTTTATGCCTGCCGCCCGCCTTTCCGACCTTCGTCACATTTCCGAATGACGGGATTATTTGTCCAGTAAAAGCATTATTTGTCTGATAACGGTCGTTACTTTCCCCGGACCATAATTTCACTCGTTAACTATTACGAGGAAATGATTATGAGCAAAAAACTGATTGCCGTTTGCGCGTGCCCAATGGGGCTGGCCCATACCTTTATGGCGGCTCAGGCGCTGGAAGAAGCCGCGGTTGAAGCGGGTTATGAAGTGAAAATTGAAACCCAGGGTGCGGACGGAATTCAAAATCGCCTGACGGCGCAGGATATCGCAGAGGCAACGTTGATCATCCATTCTGTTGCCGTTACTCCGGAAGATAACGAGCGTTTTGAGTCGCGTGACGTCTACGAAATTACGTTACAGGACGCGATAAAAAATGCAGCTGGCATCATCAAAGAGATCGAAGAGATGGTTGCCGCTGAACAACAATAATCATCGACAGGGAATTACGTATGGCCATTAAAAAACGCAGTGCAACCGTTGTGCCTGGCGCATCTGGTGCGGCAGCGGCAATAAAAAATCCACCGGCCTCCCACAATAGCTTCTGGGGCGAACTTCCGCAGCATGTGATGTCGGGTATTTCGCGCATGGTACCGACGTTAATTATGGGCGGGGTAATTCTCGCCTTCTCGCAACTGATCGCCTATAGCTGGCTCGATATACCTGCTGACACCGGCATCATGGATGCGCTGAACAGCGGAAAATTCAGCGGTTTTAATCTCTCATTACTGAAGTTTGCCTGGCTGTCGCAATCTTTTGGCGGCGTGCTGTTTGGTTTTGCTATTCCGATGTTTGCCGCGTTTGTCGCCAACTCTATCGGCGGTAAGCTTGCGTTTCCGGCGGGGTTCATTGGTGGACTGATGTCCACTCAGCCCACGCAGATACTGAATTTTGACCCAGCGACGCTGCAATGGGCAACCAGTGCTCCCGTCCCGTCAACCTTTATTGGCGCGCTGATTATCTCGATTGTCGCCGGGTATCTGGTGAAGTGGATGAACCAAAAAATCCAGTTGCCTGATTTCCTGCTGGCATTCAAAACCACCTTTTTACTGCCCATTCTTTCCGCGATCTTCGTCATGTTGGCGATGTATTACGTGATAACGCCGTTTGGCGGGTGGATCAACGGCGGAATTCGTTCTCTGCTGATGGCGGCTGGAGAGAAAGGCACGCTGATGTACGCGATGGGGATTTCTGCGGCAACGGCGATTGACCTCGGCGGTCCGATTAATAAAGCCGCAGGATTTGTCGCCTTCAGCTTTACTACCGATCACGTTCTGCCGGTAACCGCACGCTCTATTGCCATCGTGATTCCTCCAATTGGCCTCGGGTTGGCTACGCTTCTCGACCGGCGCTTAACTGGCAAACGCCTGTTCAACGCACAGCTCTACCCGCAAGGGAAAACGGCAATGTTCCTCGCGTTTATGGGCATCAGCGAAGGGGCGATCCCGTTTGCACTGGAAAGCCCCATCACGGCAATTCCATCCTATATGGTTGGCGCTATTGTCGGATCGACGGCTGCCGTCTGGCTGGGGGCGGTGCAGTGGTTCCCGGAATCGGCTATCTGGGCATGGCCGCTGGTCACTAACCTCGGCGTCTATATGGCGGGGATCCTGTTAGGTGCAGTGATTACGGCGCTGATGGTGGTGTTCCTGCGCAACATGATGTATCGCAAAGGCAAATTGCTGATTGAAAGCCTCTGATTAGAAGGATTGTGACCATGAGCTTACTTGCCTCGCTGCGTGACTGGCTAACGGCGCAACATCTCGATGCGATGCTGCTGTCATCGCGGCAGAATAAACAGCCGCATATGGGGATCTCCAGCGGTTCAGGGTTTGTGTTTATCAGCCATCAAAGCGCGCATATTCTGGTCGACGCCCGTTACTACACCGATGTTGCCACGCGTACTCAGGGCTATCAGATCCATCTACTTGATGGCGCGCAGACGCTGTATTCACGGGTGAATCACATTATTGCTGACGAAAAGCTGCAGACGGTGGGATTTGAAGGCGAGCAGGTAAGCTGGAATACGGTGAATGGATGGTCGGGCAAACTGCGTGCCCGACTAGTGAGTGCCGTGCCGGATGTGCTCCGGCAGGTAAAAACGGCGCAGGAGATAGCCTGCATTCGCAAAGCCTGTCGGATAGCTGACCTTAGTGCTGAACATATTCGCCGCTTTATTCAACCCGGCCTCAGTGAGCGCGAAATCGCCGCTGAACTGGAGTGGTACATGCGCACGCTCGGTGCAGACAAACCCTCTTTTGACACCATTGTCGCCAGCGGCTGGCGCGGCGCGCTGCCGCACGGTAAAGCCAGCGACAAGCGTGTCGAGGCGGGTGAGTTCATCACGCTGGATTTTGGCGCGCAGTATCAGGGCTATTGTTCGGATATGACGAGAACCTTTCGCATCCCAGACGCAAACCAGCCAGCGCAAGAAAGCCCGCTGTTTTCCGTGTATCAGATTGTCCTGGCGGCGCAGCGTGCGGCGGTGGCGGCAATTCGACCAGGTCGGCGTTGCCATGAGGTTGACGCCGCAGCCAGGCAGGTCATTACGCTGGCGGGTTATGGCGATGAGTTTGGTCACAATACCGGACACGCTATCGGCATTGAGGTGCATGAAAATCCCCGTTTTTCCCCCACCGACGCGACGCCTCTGGCGGCTGGCATGCTGCTCACCGTTGAGCCAGGTATTTATCTGCCGGGGCAGGGAGGCGTGCGTATTGAGGATGTGGTGCTGGTTACGCCAGACGGCGGCGAGGTGCTCTACACCATGGCGAAAACATTGTTACACACGGGAGAGGCGTAATGGACTTATCGCTACTGAAGGCGCTGAGCGAGGCGGACGCGATCGCCTCTTCAGAACAGGAAGTGCGGCAGATCCTGCTTGAAGAGGCGGATCGTCTGCATAAAGAGGTGCGCTTTGACGGTCTGGGATCGGTGCTGATCCGTCTGAATGAATCAACCGGTCCGAAGGTAATGATCTGCGCGCATATGGATGAAGTGGGATTTATTGTGCGCAGTATTTCCAGCGAAGGGGCGATCGATGTATTGCCGGTGGGAAATGTGCGTATGGCGGCCAGGCAATTGCAGCCGGTGCGGATCACCACCCGTGAAGAGAGCAAAATTCCCGGTCTGCTCGACGGAGTGCGCAGCGGTAATGACGTCAGTGCGCTGCAGGTGGACATTGGCGCGCGGTCTTATGACGAGGTACTTCAGGCCGGCGTACGCCCTGGCGATCGCGTCACCTTTGACACGACGTTTCAGGTTTTGCCGCACCAGCGAGTCATGGGCAAAGCCTTTGATGATCGACTTGGATGTTATTTGCTGGTGGCGCTGCTGCGCGAATGGCATAACGCCATTCTCCCATGCGAGGTCTGGCTGGTGGCCAGTTCCAGTGAAGAAGTGGGACTGCGCGGAGGACAAACGGCAGCACGTGCGGTCGCCCCGGATGTGGCGATCGTGCTGGATACCGCCTGCTGGGCCAAAAACTTTGATCATGGTGCGGCCAACCATCGGCAGATTGGTAATGGCCCGATGCTGGTGTTAAGCGATAAATCGCTGATTGCCTCGCCAAAGCTGACCGCGTGGGTTGAAAGCGTGGCCACCGATGCGGGCATTACCCTGCAGTTTGACATGTTCAGTAACGGCGGCACTGACGGCGGGGCGGTGCACGTAAGCGGTACGGGGATCCCCACGGTTGTCATGGGGCCAGCTACGCGGCATGGACACTGCGCGGCGTCGATTGCCGACTGCCGTGACATCATCCAGACGCAGCAGTTGTTGTCGGCTCTTCTTTCACATCTTACGTGCGAAACCGTGGTTCATCTGACGGATTTCAGGTGCTGATTTCGCGCTAATCAGGAGTTGTTATGCTAACGATTCAATTTCTTTGCCCGCTACCCAATGGCCTGCATGCGCGTCCGGCGTGGGAGCTGAAAGAGCAGTGCAGCCAGTGGCAAAGTGAGGTGATATTTCTTAACCATCGCCAGAATGCCAGAGCAGATGCGAAAAGCTCGCTGGCGCTGATTGGCACCGGGACGCTGTTTAATGACAGTTGTAGCTTAACCATCACCGGTCGCGATGAAGAACAGGCCCGGCGAGCGCTAGAGGAGTACCTCCTGCACCGGTTTATTGACAGCGACAGCGTTCAGCCGACGCCGGCGGAACTGGCGGCGCATCCGTTGCCGCGTTCGCTGATTCGCCTCAACCCAGACCTTCTTTATGGCACCGTGCTGGCAGGAGGCGTGGGGGCAGGTTCGCTCACGCTTTGGCAGAGCGATAATCTGGAAAGCTATCGCGCGATTGCGCCGAGTGCGGAAGACAATACCCGGCTGGAGCATAGTCTGGCGACGCTTGCCGAACAGCTCAATCAGCAACTGCGCGAGCGTGAGGGTGAGAGTAAAACCATCCTCAGCGCCCATCTGTCTCTGATTCAGGACGACGAGTTTGCCGGGAATATTCGTCGCTTAATGCTGGAGCAGCATCTGGGGTTAGGGGCGGCGATTATCGCCAATATGGAGCAGGTGTGCGACAAGCTGTCGGCCTCCGGTAGCGATTACCTGCGCGAGCGCGTTAGCGATATCCGTGATATCAGCGAACAACTGCTGCACATCACCTGGCCTGAAAGACGTCCGCGCAATGCGCTGGTGCTGAATAAGCCGACGATTCTGGTCGCTGAGGATTTGACGCCCAGCCAGTTTTTAAGCCTCAATTTGCAGCATCTGTCAGGCATGATCCTGGAGAAAACAGGGCGCACATCGCACACCCTAATCCTTGCTCGCGCGTCGGCTATTCCGGTGCTTAGCGGCTTGCCGCTGGAGGCCATTAGCCGCTATGCAGGCCAGCATGCGGTACTGGATGCCCGCTGTGGGGTACTGGCCATCAATCCAGACGATGCGGTTCGCGGTTATTACGCGATTGCGCAGAAGCTGGCCGATGAATGCCAGCGGCGGCAGGCGCTGGATGCCGCCCAGCCCGCGCTGACCAAAGATAATCAGCGTATTGACGTTGCAGCGAATATCGGTACCGCGCTGGAAGCGCCGGGGGCGTTTGCCAATGGCGCGGAAGGGATTGGGCTGTTTCGTACTGAAATGCTGTTTATGGACCGCGACAGCGCTCCCGACGAGCAGGAACAGTTTGAAGCCTACCAGCAGGTCTTATTGGCCGCGGGCGACAAGCCGGTTATCTTTCGCACCATGGATATTGGGGGGGATAAAAATATCCGTTACCTCAATATTCCGCAGGAAGATAATCCGTTCCTGGGCTACCGCGCGGTGCGAATTTATCCAGAGTTTGCCGGACTGTTTCGCACGCAGCTGCGCGCCATCTTACGTGCGGCAACCTTCGGCAATGCGCAACTGATGATCCCAATGGTGCACAGCCTTGACCAGATTTTGTGGGTAAAAAGCGAACTGCAAAAAGCGCTGGTGGCACTGAAAGCCGTCGGTTTACGCCATGCTCCGACAATTTCATTGGGGATTATGGTTGAAGTGCCGTCGGTGTGTTACATCATCGACCATTTCTGCGATGAGGTGGATTTCTTCAGTATTGGTTCAAACGACATGACCCAGTACCTGTACGCCGTCGATCGTAATAACCCGCGCGTTTCGCCGTTGTACAACCCGATTACGCCGTCGTTCCTGCGAATGTTGCAGCAGATTGTCCGCGTGGCGCACGAACGCGGTAAATGGGTGGGCATTTGCGGCGAACTGGGGGGCGAAGGACGCTATTTACCGCTGCTACTGGGCTTAGGACTCGACGAGCTGAGCATGAGCAGTCCACGTATTCCGGCGGTGAAAAGTCAGCTTCGTCAACTGGAGGGCCAGGCATGCCGTGAACTCGCCATACGGGCCTGTGAGTGCCGTAGCGCTCAAGAGATAGAAGATCTGCTCAACCAGTTTGCACCGCAGAAAGACGTGCGTCCGCTGCTGGCGCGGGAGAACATCTTTGTTGGTGAATCTCTGAGTAACAAAGAGCAGGTGATTCAGTTCCTGTGCGGCAATCTGGGTGTTAATGGGCGAACTGAACATCCGTTTGAGCTGGAGGAAGATATCTGGCAGCGCGAAGAGATAGTCACCACTGCTGTCGGTTTTGGTGTGGCTATTCCGCACACTAAGTCCCAGTGGATCCGCCATTCCAGCATCAGTATTGCCCGGCTTGCTCATCCCGTTGACTGGCAGTCAGAGATGGGCGAAGTGGAACTGGTTATCATGCTGACGCTGGGGGCTGATGAAGGCATTAACCACGTGAAGGTCTTCTCGCAGCTGGCGCGTAAGCTGGTGAACAAGCCGTTCCGCCAGTCGTTGTTTGCCGCTGAAAATGCCGACAGTATTCTCGCGTTGCTGGAGGCGGAACTGACGTTTTAAGCTTCATTGAAAGAGCGCTCTCCAGCCTGCGACGATCTGGTTGCAGGCTGGAGAGCGCGACCGGAAAGCGACATCATCAATGTGGCGCGTTTGGCACCGGCAGTTTCCCGGCTCTTAAGAGCGTCATTTCTTGCTTACAGAGCAGAACCACCGCCTGGCGAGCTTTAACACGGCGGGAGGTAAGGGCTCTTTTCACGGTCTGACGATCCGCACCTGATTCCAGCATCTGAAAACACATCAGGGAGAGTGCACGTCTGTTTTTCATCGCATATTCACTTTATTGAGTAAGCCTGCAGGGGGAGCTACATGCCGTTATTTTACAACGATGCAAACGGATATTACTAACCTGTTGGTGTTGTCTCACTTAACGTGCTGACTGAAAACGTACGCTGTACTCTCCCGGCGTCAGGCCAAACTGACGCCGGAACAGGCGGCAGAAATAATTACTGTCCTGATACCCGCACCGCTGTGCGACTTCGCTAATCGACAGATGGTATTTCTGTAAGATGATGCGCGCCTTCGCCATTCTGACCCACCGCAGGTACTCGACGAACCCCATGGTGCCGTGCTGGGCAAACACTTTTGACAGGTGGTTGGGCGTGATATTAAAAAACTGCGCTACGCTTTCCCGGGTCAGCGGTTGGGCATAGTTATCCTGCACCCAGTTACACATACTGTGATAGAGAAATTCAGCGCGCGGACGCTCTGTGTCAGGGCGGGTATTCACCACGCTACGACACAGATGCAGCAGGCTAAGCACCAGCGGCTGAATAATATCCTGGGCCTGAGGAGAGCGGCTTAAATGGGTTAATGCGGTGAGCATCGCCTCGCCTTCGCCGCGCTGCGGATGTGGTAACTCAATACGGCGGATCGGACGTAACAGCGATGCCGTTCGATTATCGTAAAAAGAGAGCCCCAGCCAGGCCGGAGAAAACACCAGACTCAGTAGCATCACGGGTTTATCGCTGCCGGGCAAATTCGCTGCTTTCGCCGGGATAAACAGCATGTTGCCTTCAGGCAGGCTATGCTGCTGTTTTTCCAGTTGATTACTGTATTCGCCACGCAGCACGATATCGAGGCGCGGAAGGTCAATACACAAACTGCCGGACGGTAACGTGGTGGGCTGGGACGCGAACCACACGCGGCCAAGACGCTGCGGGTTCAATACCAGGCCGCTGAACAGATCGGCGAAAAACTGTTGGTCTGCGGGGAGGCCTGGCTCTTTCATCGCTCTTTCTCTGCGCTATAAGTGCATTAACTGCCTGAACTCTTTCACTTTACTCCGACTCACCGGGATTTCAAATTCCAGATCTTTTAAGCGCAAAATGTAGGTGTTGTTAAACCAGGGTTCGATCTCGCGGATTTTATTCAGATTCACACAGAACGAGCGGTGGCAGCGGAAGAAATGCGAAGCAGGCAATTTGCTGCAAAATTCAGTGATGTTCATCGGCATCACGTACGATTCGCGCCGGGTGTAGACAAACGTCATCTTTTCATGGGCTTCTGCGTAGTAGATGTCGTTGATCGGGGTCACGATGATCCGCTCATCTTTGATCAGATTGATTGTATCGTTTTCGCGGGTCACCGGACTGGCAGGCGAAATTCCCGTTTGCTGTTGCTGCCAGGCGGCTTCCAGCTTTTGCAGCATGCCGACGATGCGTGATTCCTGATACGGCTTCAGGATGTAGTCAAAGGCCTCCAGTTCAAAGGCTTCAACAGCGTGCTCTTTCCACGCGGTAATAAAGACAATAAAGGGCTTGTGCGCGAACTGGCTGATGTTTTGCGCCAACAGGACGCCATCCAGCGAGGGAATATTGATATCCAGAAAAATGGCGTCAACGCGGTTGTGCTGGAGATATTTCAGCACGTCCAGACCGTCGTCAAATGTGCCGACAATCTCCATCTGGCTGTGCTCTTTTATCAGCCAGCTAAGTTCCTGTTGGGCCAGGAATTCATCTTCAACAATGATGACTTTCACGACTTCACTCCTGGTTAAAGCAACAATGTGGCCGGTGCGGCTGCGGGCGAGTGCTGATTAGGCACATAAAAGGCAATCTCAGTGCCTGGCTCCAGACGGCGGATATGGAGGCCCTCGCCGTAGAGCAGCTTAACGCGATGATGCACATTCAACAGACCAATTTTATTGCCCGGCATTTCATTGGATTCGACCCGTTCAATCACTTTTGGATCGATACCGTGGCCCGTATCCCGCACGGCAATCCGTACCCGATTACCGCACTCCGCAACGCTGATGGTGACCACCCCTTTTCCTTTGCAGGGCTGAATCCCATGGACGATAGCGTTCTCTACCAGCGGCTGAATCAGCAGGCTGGGAATATAACAGCTTACCTCTTCATCGATATCATAAATAACCGTCAGCTTGTCGCCAAAACGGGCCTGTTCGATGGCGATGTAATCCTTGATTTGATACAGCTCTTTTTTGATGTCGATCTGCTCATCGTCTTTTAATTCAATATTATAGCGAAGATAGCGCGATAAATTAAAAATCAGCTGGCGCGCTGTGTCTGGATTCAGTCGCACCGACGATGAAATTGCGTTCAGGGCGTTAAACAGGAAATGGGGATTTATTTTACTTTGTAGCGCACGCAGCTCTGCCTTATTTGCCATTTCGCGTAGCTGCTCCGCCCGGGAGACTTCCAACTGAGTCGAGATAATTTGCGACAGGCCGATGGCCATTTCTTGTAGCGAGGAGGTTATCTGGTGGGCGTGACAGTAGTAGATTTTTAGCGTACCGGTGACAACACCTTTCTCCCAAAGCGGAATCACCAGCATGGAGTGTATTTCCGGCGTACGGTGCGCTTCATCATTGTTTTTAATGATGATTTTTCCGTAATTGATCGCCTGTTGCGTAGTCGGACTGACGAAATCATCGTTATCGCGGTAGTTAAGTTCACCCACGCCAACGTAGGCCAGCACGTGCTGGGTGTTGGTAATAGCGACGGCATCAGCATGGATATCATGGCGAATAATTTCGCACACCTGGCGAAGCGATTCGCTATTGACCTGGCGAAAAAGCGGCAGAGTTTTGTTGGCGATATCCAGAGCCAGCTTAGCCTGCTTCGCGGCGCTGGCTTCTTTCTCGCCTTCCACGCTTTGCACCAGCATGACGATAAAACCAATGCAGACACTACCAAGAATCATTGGGATGCCGATCTTCGAGACGATATCCAGCCCCAGTTCGGTGGTGGGCGCCCAGGCGACGACGAGGATCATGGTCAGAGATTCGCACAGCATTCCGCCTAAAATACCCGCACGCCAGTGCTGCGCTTTGGGGATCCTACGGTTGATCCAGCCGGCAATGCAGCCTGCCAGAATGCTGGTGATAAAGCAGGGCAGGGCGGTTACGCCGCCGATGTCGATCAGGTAGCGGTGGGTGCCCGCGATCAGGCCTGTAATGATACCGACCCAGGGACCGAACAGAATTCCCCCTGACATGACGGCGATAATACGTACGTTAACCAGTGAGCCTTCAACCGGTACGCCGGACCAGGTACTGAACAGGGCAAACATTGAGAAAATCGCGGTAACGGCGAGCAGCTCTTTCGGGGAGTGGGCTGACTTGTGCAACAGTTCGCGAAACAGGCGGATACGAATCAGGAAAAACAGACAGAACAGCATCAGCGCTGCCCGGTCGAATACCGCCAGCAGCATATTGAATATTTCGTGCACGGGTGACTCTTGCGCAAGGGTTAAACCTCTATGATAGGTAACCTGAGGCTGGATGACCAGCACACCCGCAGCCTGTAGCTAATGGGGAAAAACCTTAATATTAAAAGGGGATTGTTGCATGATTGTTGTATTTACAATGCCTGTCCTGTCAACGGAGCGCACAAAGTAATATATTTAACAATAAAATGTTAAATAGTGGTAATTTTAAGCGGAGTGTGAAAAATTTTATTTCCTCATTTTTTCTGACTATTCCTCTTTTATCTCAATAAAAAATATTTTGTTTTGCCTCTCGACAGAAGGAAATTATTCAGGCTATTTTCTAAACGTGCCACCATCGTGGCAGCGTCGCTCGGACGGTCCGGGCGCTAACGTTAATCTGAGGATATTATGGCTGACTCCCGCCCTGAACGTCGCTTTACGCGTATTGATCGTCTTCCCCCTTACGTTTTTAACATTACTGCTGAACTGAAGATGGCTGCGCGTCGGCGCGGCGAAGATATTATCGATTTCAGCATGGGGAACCCGGATGGGGCCACGCCTCCTCACATCGTCGAAAAACTCTGTACCGTGGCGCAGCGCCCGGATACGCACGGTTACTCCACCTCGCGCGGCATTCCGCGTCTGCGTCGGGCAATTTCCCGTTGGTACCAGGAACGCTATGACGTTGAGATCGATCCGGAATCCGAAGCGATTGTGACGATTGGCTCGAAAGAAGGATTGGCGCACCTGATGCTGGCCACGCTGGATCACGGCGATACGGTCCTCGTACCGAACCCGAGCTATCCGATCCATATTTATGGCGCGGTGATTGCCGGCGCGCAGGTACGTTCAGTGCCGCTGGTCGAAGGCGTTGATTTCTTTAATGAGCTGGAGCGAGCGATTCGCGAAAGCTACCCGAAACCGAAGATGATGATCTTAGGTTTTCCTTCCAACCCGACTGCGCAGTGCGTCGAGCTGGAGTTCTTCGAAAAAGTTGTGGCCCTGGCTAAACGCTATGACGTGCTGGTGGTTCATGACCTGGCCTATGCCGATATCGTCTACGATGGCTGGAAAGCGCCGTCGATTATGGAAGTTCCGGGCGCTCGTGATGTCGCGGTGGAGTTTTTCACCCTATCGAAAAGCTACAATATGGCGGGCTGGCGTATCGGTTTTATGGTAGGTAACAAAACGCTGGTGAACGCGCTGGCTCGAATTAAGAGCTATCACGATTATGGAACCTTTACTCCGTTGCAGGTTGCAGCAATCGCCGCGCTGGAAGGCGATCAGCAGTGCGTGCGGGATATTGCTGAGCAATATAAACGTCGTCGAGATGTGCTGGTTAAGGGGCTGCATGAAGCCGGGTGGATGGTCGAGATGCCCAAGGCCTCGATGTACGTTTGGGCGAAAATCCCAGAGCAATACGCCGCGATGGGCTCACTTGAATTTGCCAAGAAACTGCTGAACGAGGCGAAGGTATGTGTTTCGCCGGGGATTGGTTTTGGTGATTATGGCGATACGCACGTGCGCTTTGCGTTAATTGAAAACCGCGACCGTACCCGCCAGGCGATCCGTGGCATCAAAGCAATGTTCCGCGCCGATGGCTTACTGCCTGCCAGTGCAAAATCGGCCACTGAAAGTACCGACTAACAACACGTTTCCCCAAAAGCAAACAGGAGCCATCAGGCTCCTGTTTTTTTTGCTGCGTCTTTTAATTTAGATCATCAGGGCGAAAGTACCGGCCCAAACGATGACCATAAAAGAAATGCCCATAAAGAAATATTTCACTTTTCATCTCTCCGCGTACCTGAGGTACGTCTAAATGAACATATGCTAACCTGACAGAGAGCTGATGCACGCGTAAACGAAATGGAGAATTCCCTTCGTTTGCTTGTCTGCATCACCTCAGAATTCTGAGCTTTTATGCTCCAGACGGCGCTAATGTACGCCTAAAAATGAGGTGAGACAAGAGGCATTTTTTTATTTAATTTTAATAACTTACAAGTGTCGTGATTCGGCGACAGTTTAATTTCTGTCGGTAATAAATTGCTATTGAGCGACGAAATGTTTACTCGGAGAATTCTCATATCTCCATGATGTTAATGCGGTTAATTTTTCGCGGAATGAGATTATGAAAAGGTTAAAAATGACCAGATTAATGATGTTAGCACTCGTTCTTACGCCAGTGACGTCGATGGCGGCCTCGCCGATGGCATTCAATTTCAGCTGCGCAAGTATTGGTGGTGTGAATAGTGATGGTAAAGGCAATATCTGGATTGATGGCACTAAGGCGACGGTAAAGGCCTTCAATGAAAATTACTGGGAAGCAAAAAGCGGTAACAATACCGTGTCTATCTCCCGTAAAGATGACGGGAATCCGGACGTTTCCTGGACCGGGCCTAATCGTAAGCACGGGATTTGCCTGCCTGAAGACAATATCGACTTTTCAGGGGCAAAGAAATCGACCAGCAACGGGCCTTCTTTTTCCTGTTCTGCGGTAGCAAAGGGCAGTATCGAAGAGGTTATCTGTCAAAGTCCTTCGCTCTCAGCCATGGATTTGGCATTGAACGGGGCCTACAAGCAGGCGCTGGTGAAATCGAGTAATAACCCGACGCTCAAAGCAGAGCAACGCGGCTGGGTGAAAGGGCGTAACGAATGCTGGAAAGAGCAGGATAAGCCAGCGTGTATAGCCCGTAACTACAATGAGCGAATGGCTGAATTACAGAACAAGTGGGGCGTGAAGTAATTCAGGCGCAGAAAAAAAGAAAGGCCTTTCGGCCTTTCTTTTTAGATGTACAACGAGGCTTCACCCATCGGGCGAGTTTTGAAGCGACGGTGGATCCAGAGATACTGCTCGGGCGCGCGCATGATCTCTTTTTCGATAATTTTGTTCATATACGCCGCTGCCTGGCTTTCATCTGTTGGATAACCTTCCATTTCTGGCGTGATGAACAGGCGGTAACCGGAGTTATCTGCTTTTCTCACCATGGTTACGGTCAGCATCGCTGCGCCCGATAACCGTGACAGCACGTAAGTACCGTTGGTGGTCGCGACGTTTTTGACTGCGAAGAAGGGGGCGAATGAACTCCCTTTACGACCGTAGTCCTGATCGGGGGCAAACCATACCGCTTCCCCTTTTTTCAGGGCGCCGACAATACCGCGCAGATTATTTCTGCCGATCATGGCCTTGTTGGAGCGCATACGACCGCGGGTTTGGATCCACTCCATCAACTTATTGTTGTGCGGGCGATAGGTTGCCATCATCGGTTGGCAAAGTCCCATTACGCGACCACCCAACTCGAGTGACATAAAGTGTACGCCTACCACCATCACGCCACGGTTTTGCATCTGTGCGCGTTGCAGGTTGTCCAGCCCTTCTACATCAAACCATTTGCGTACCCGGCGATCCGGCCAGAACCAGGCCATACCCGTTTCAAGCAGCGCCATGCCGAGTGAACGGAAGTTCTCATCGACCAGTTTGTCTCTTTCTTCTTGCGACAGATTTGGGAAACAGAGTTCGAGATTTTTATGAGCAATAGATTCACGGCGCTTTAAAAATGGACGAGCCAGCGTTCCTGTACGGGTACCAAGAAAACACAATACGGGATAGGGAAGCTGTACCAGTAACCAGAGCACACCGACGCCAAACCATGTGAGCCAGTAGCGCGGATGCAAAAACGCGCGTGAAAATTTACATTGGGGGAACATAAGCACCTGTTGTTGATACGAAATAGGTGTATCGCGAAGATTCTTTAGTCTGCCGCTTTACAGTCTGTACTGATCGTTAGGCCGCCATGAACGACATTGGTTCCTGTAAAGAGTGTAAAACTGAGTCAGGACAAAACCAGGAAGGGGCATGAATGATCGGACGCTCAATGTACACCCGAATATTAATGTCAGCCAGAAATAATTAATCAAGATGCGTAAATGTTTTTACGGCGATTAAGGTCAAAAATGAGTCGATATATAATGCGTTGTTTTTATGACGATTAAATAAACGGCTGTCGAATAAATTAGTAGTCAGCGATTGAGTGATTTTTGTAACGAAAATGTTGCTTAAATTGCGAACCATTGGGAATTGTCTTAGAATATAAACTCAAGGGAGTGTAAGGACTTACGTAAATTTTTACGGCAAACAGGAGGTATCGCTATGTTCTATTTTTGGATCTTTCTCGCGTTGAGCATTCTGAGCGTCAGTTGCTATATCTGGCAGGTTATGGGGGCTGCGGCGTCAATAAGTGCTTTTATCGGCATGGCCATACTCACGGCATTAATTTACGTTTTTACTATGCAGTTGACCAATGGTAACGAGATGGTTACCGGATTATTCCTTTTTCTTGCCCCAGCATGCGGTTTGATCATCCGCTTTATGGTGGGTTACGGTAAGCAATAAATTATCACGTTGAGCTATTTATTCTTTATCTGAATGTATTGAAGTGCCAGCATCGCTGGCACTTTTTGCGAGACTGAAATCGGCTACCGGGCATCAGCCAACTGGAGTGACGCTTCCTCTTGCTGAGCGTTTTTCCGCTGTTGTTCGAGTTCCAGCGCGCCGCGATGAGAGAGGTAGCAGAACAGGATGCAGCAGACAATCCCGCCCATCAACAGATAGAAGCCGCCATGCCATCCCATTTTATCGACCATCACGCCAAACAGGCTGGTTCCCAGCGATGCGCCAAAAATGTAGCTCATGAATCCGCGTAACCCTACCGCAGAACCTACTGCGAAGCTGGGGACGATTTCCATGGTCTGAACGGAGGCCAGGAACTGCGGAACATAAATCAGGCAACCCACGATGGCGGCAAAAATAGTGACCATCAGCAGCGATTCACTTTTCCAGTAACCGATCAGGCAGACGAAAATCAGCGCCATACAGATCATGGCCAGCGGCATGCGACGGCCTTTAAACAGTTTATCGGTGAGCCAACCCGCCAGTAATGTGGAAGGAATTGCCGCCCATTCGAAAAACAGAAAAGCTATGCTCATTTGCTCTTTCGAGAAATGTTTTTCGGTTAATAAATAAATTGGCAGCCAGCTAATCATACCAAAACGCACCATATAGACAAAGACGTCTACCAGTGAAACATACCAGGCATTCTTATTACGCAATACATAGGTGCAGAAGATCTGGAAGGCACTCATATTTTCTGGCGCCTGGACAGCGTGTCGGGAATTTAATACGACTTTTTCTTCTGGCATCATTTGTTCCAGAGCCGGTAAACCCTCCTGGCGTGGTGAACCTTTCCCCAGCATCAGCACAATAAAAGCAAACAGTACGGCAACACAGGCCGGAACAATATAGCTGGCGCTTTGCCAGTGTTCGCTTCCCAAAATGGCAAAAGCGGCGCCAACAATCGGGGCGACAATACCACCGCCAACGTTGTGTGAGATATTCCAGAATGCGCCAACGCGTCCACGTTCTTTACGTGGAAACCAGTTAGCGATGGTAATAAATGAAGGGCCAACGCCCATCCCCTGAAACAAACCATTGAAAACGACCAACGCGGCGAATATCCAGAATCCGGTACTGAACCCCAGGCCTACGTTGACGATAGCGCACAGGATCAGGCCGCATGCCATGAAGACTTTCGGGCTGGCCTTGTCTGCCAGACTGCTCATAATGCCTTTACTGATCCCATAGGCAATAAGCATGCAACTGCTGAGTAAACCAATCTGCGTAGCGCTGAGATCCAGGTGCTCCTTCAGATATGGAGTCGAAAGCGTGAAGTTATTGCGCACAATATAGTACGCAAGATAGCCAAGAAATACGCTGAGTAATGCCTGAATGCGGTATCGGCCATAAGTTGCCTGGACTTTCTCCGCCGGGACTTTATTCGCCGCTGGTCCTGTCTTAAATATTGATAACATATCATCACCTAATTTTTTATTGATGTGAATATCAGGATTTTTCGCAGTGAAGAGTGAAATAGACGGCAAAGAAACTCAAGTTGATGAAATGTGTCACTATTGACTCAATTTGCGGGCGGCGTGGCAGATTTTGACTCTTTTTTAATAATGGATTTTCAATTCTATTCTTTCACGGGCATTTTTATCATCGGCGTGTGCGGGTATTAACAAATTCAGGCTGCATTTTCGGGTATTCTTTACTGATGTCGTCACTTTCCGTTTGGTTATTCTACGAATAACCTTATTCTTCCCCCCAGCGGTGATAAACGGGTAAGTTTTGTCTCAATATTATTTTTTGTACATGTTGGTATTTATGAACGGGATCACAAACAGACTGTTGGGCCGGGGGCGTTTTTGGGCATTCTTGCTCTGTTTTATGTCGCTGTCGGCGAGCTGCCAGGTCCTGGGTAAAGAGCTGGTGATGGCGACCACCTTTTCCCCAGGGGCCACGGCCTGGATTATCCAGCGCTGGCAGACGGAGCCAGGGTCAGTGATGATTCGCACGTTAAACCGGACCAGCGGTTCGCTGGAACAGTTGCTGGATACTGCGAATGCGGAAAACGTCGATCTGATTTTGACCTCATCACCCATGCTGTTGCAGCATCTTCAGGAGCACCAGAAGCTGGCACCTTTCGATAATGCGCTGCCTGAAAGCCAGCGGCTGGTGCCAGACTCGATTCGCTCGACCTCCGTGGCTGTGGCGATATCAGGGTTTGGCCTGTTGATTAATCGTTCTGCGCTGGCGGCGCGGCATCTTCCGCCGCCTGCCGACTGGGGGGATTTAACGCAGCCTAAATATCAGAACGCGCTGTTGATGAGTAGCCCGTCGCGTTCCGATACCAACCACCTGATGGTTGAGTCGCTGCTGCAACAGAAAGGGTGGGAAGAGGGCTGGGCGACGCTGTTGGCCAGCGCCGGTAACCTGGTAACGATTTCATCACGCAGTTTTGGCGTGGCCGACAAAATTAAGAGCGGTCTGGGCGTGGCGGGGCCGGTTATTGATAACTATGCCAACCTGTTGCTTAACGATCCGCACCTTACTTTTACCTATTTCCCTCGCTCGGCGGTGTCACCCACCTATGTTGCCGTACTCAAGAATAGCCAGCACCCCAACGAAGCGCGTCGCTTTATCCGCTATCTGTTAAGCCCGGAAGGACAGCGGATCCTTGCGGATGCGAACACGGGGAAATATCCGGTCACGCAGCTCGCGCCTGATAACCCGCGCGCCGCTCAGCAGGCTATTTTGATGAGCCAGCCCGCGCTTAATTATCGGCTGATCCTTAAGCGGCAACAGCTGGTGCAGCGGATGTTTGATACCGCCATCAGTTTTCGACTCGCGCAGCTGAAAGATGCCTGGCGGGCGCTATACAGTGCGGAAGCGCGCCTGAAACGCCCGCTACCCGAAATCAGAGCATTACTGACCAGCGTCCCGATAGACGCCAGAAGTAGTGAAGATGAGGCCTGGCTTGCGCAATTTGAGAATAAAAGCGTAGCCGAACAGCAGATGATGGAGTGGCAGCTCTGGTTTCTTAAAAATCAGCGTCAGGCGATATCCAAACTGGAAGAGTTAAAATGAAAGGTGGTTCGATACTGCAACGCCTGCGCCAGCTCAGCATCAGCAGCAGCCTGCGGGGAGCGTTTCTGACGGGCGCATTACTGACGTTGAGCGTAAGCTGCGTCAGTTTGTACTCCTGGCATGAGCAGAGCTCGCAGATACGCTATTCACTTGATGATTACTTCCCGCGCGTACATTCCGCTTTTTTGATAGAAGGAAATCTCAACCTGGTTGTGGATCAGCTTAATGAATTCCTGTTGGCCCCCAACACCACGGTGAGGCTGCAACTGCGCAATCAAATTATTTCTCATCTGGACAAAATTGAGGTGCTGAGCCGGGGATTACAATCGGCAGAACAACAGCAGTTGGCGGTGATTTTGCAAGACAGTCGGGCGCTGATGGCGGAGCTGGACCGGGTGCTCTACAACATGTTCCTCGTGCGCGAAAAGGTGAGTGAACTCTCCGCGCGCATCGACTGGCTACATGATGATTTTACTACCGAGCTGAATTCGCTGGTGCAGGATTTTACCTGGCAGCAGGGGACGTTGCTGGATCAAATTGAGGCCAAAAACGGCGATGCAGCGCAGTATCTCAAACGTGCCAGAGAGGTACAAAACGAGCAGCAGCAGGTTTACACCCTGGCAAGAATTGAAAATCAGATCGTGGATGATTTACGCGACAGGCTCAATGAACTGAAGTCGGGTAGCGACGACGGGATGCTGGTGGAGAATCATATCCGCTATCTGGAGAATCTGAAGAAAACGGCGGATGAAAATATCCGTACCCTCGATGACTGGCCCAGTACTATCACCCTGCGGCAAACCATTGATGAGTTACTGGAAATCGGGATGATGAAAAATAAAATGCCCGATACCATGCGCGATTATGTCGCCGCGCAAAAAGCGCTCGTTGATGCTAACCATGCCAGAGAGGCAACGCTCGGGCGCTTTCGAACACTGCTTGAGGCGCAGTTGGGGAGTAGCCATCAGCAAATGCAGATGTTTAACCAGCGGCTGGAACAAATTGTTCGCGTCAGCGGTGGACTTATTCTGCTGGCGACGCTGCTGGCGCTACTTCTCGCCTGGGGGCTCAACCATTACTTTATTCGTTCGCGTCTGGTGAAGCGTTTTACCGCACTCAACCAGGCCGTGGTGCAAATTGGTCTTGGCAGAACGGATGCCACCATCCCGGTTTATGGGCGCGATGAGCTCGGGCGCATCGCAGGATTGCTGCGCCATACTCTGGGCCAGTTGAGTGCGCAAAAAAATCAGCTGGAGCAGGAAGTGACAGAGCGCAAGGAGATAGAGTCCGATCTCCGGGCAACGCAGGATGAACTGATCCAGACGGCAAAACTGGCAGTGGTTGGACAGACCATGACCACGCTGGCGCACGAGATTAACCAACCGCTGAATGCGCTGTCGATGTACCTGTTTACGGCGGGAAGGGCAATTGAACAAGGACAATCCGCTCAGGCCAGAAGTACGTTAACCAAAGCGGAGGGGCTGATTACCCGTATTGATGCCATTATCCGTTCGCTGCGTCAGTTTGCACGTCGGGCCGAGCCGGGCGCGTCTTTGCATCCGGTCGATCTGCGACAAACATTCAGCGCCGCCTGGGAACTGTTGGCCATGCGGCATAAGCCACAGCAGGGTACGCTGACGCTTCCAGCCCAGAGTGTATGGGTGACAGGTGATGAAGTGCGTATTCAGCAGGTGCTGGTAAACGTACTGGCAAATGCGCTGGATGCCAGTCCGACTGGCGCGCAAATAGAGGTTCACTGGCAGGCTGAGGGCAGCCGATTGTGCGTCTTTGTCTGCGATAACGGCCCCGGCTGGCCGGAGGCGTTATTGCCATCACTGTTAAAGCCGTTTACCACCAGTAAGGATGTGGGGCTCGGTATTGGCTTATCGATTTGTGTATCGTTAATGGGGCAAATGAACGGCGAACTGCGCCTGGCGTCGACACCGGGGCGTAATGCCTGCGTCGTTCTGCAATTTAATCTGACGGATGTAAACGATGTTGTGTGATGACTATTCTGTTCTGCTGATTGATGATGATGCCGATGTTCTCGACGCTTACACTCTGTTGCTTGAACAAGAGGGGTACCGCGTCTACGCATGCAATAACCCTTTTGATGCCCGAAACTGGCTGCAAGCCGACTGGCCGGGGATTGTTCTGAGCGACGTGTGTATGCCTGGCTGCAATGGAATAGACCTGATGACGTTGTTTCATCAGGATGATAATCAGCTCCCTATTCTGCTTATCACCGGGCATGGCGATGTCCCGATGGCGGTGGAGGCAGTAAAGAAAGGCGCATGGGACTTTCTGCAAAAACCGGTCGACCCCGGCAAACTGCTGTCGCTGGTAGAGGATGCGCTGCGTCAGAGACAATCCGTGATTGCCCGTCGCCATTATTGCCAGCAAAAGCTTCAGGTTGAACTGCTCGGCTACAGTGACTGGGTCAATCAGTATCGTCAACGTCTGCAACACCTGGCGGAAACGGATATTGCCGTCTGGTTTTATGGCGAGCCGGGGACAGGACGTATGACCGGAGCCCGGTATTTGCATCAGCTTGGGCGCAGCGCTGATGGGCCGTTTATCCGCGGTGAACTGACGCCCGGGAACGCGGGACTACTCAATGACCTTATTGCACAGGCGCAAGGAGGAACGCTGGTCCTGAGCCATATTGAATGCCTGACGCGTGAACAGCAGCACCATCTGGTGCATCTACAAAGCCAGGAGCGGCGTCCGTTTCGTCTGATAGGCATTGGCGACACATCGTTGGTGGAACTGGCGGCAACCAACCAGATTGTGGCCGAACTCTACTACTGTTTTGCGATGACGCAAATCGGTTGCCAGCCGTTGTCACAGCGTCCGGATGATATTGAGCCGCTGTTTCGTCATTACCTGCAGAAAGCCTGTCTGCGCCTGAACCATCCCGTGCCCGAGGTTGAAGGGGAGTTACTGAAAGGCATGCGGCGTCGCGTGTGGTTAAGTAATGTCCGGGAACTGGCGAATGCCGCCGAGCTTTTTGCCGTTGGGCTACTCCCGCTGGCTGAAACCGCGAATCCGCAGCTGCATCTGCCTGAACCAACACCGCTCGATCGGCGGGTTGAAGAGTACGAGCGACAGATCATTACTGAAGCGCTAAATATTCATCAGGGGCGCATTAATGAAGTGGCGGAGTATTTACAAATCCCGCGTAAAAAATTGTATTTACGCATGAGAAAATACGGGCTGAGCAAAGAACACTATAAGTTTTAGTCGACAGAATTGGGGGAGAAGGGACGTCGAGAGTATTTCGGTGGCGGCGTTGGCGTTCACCGAAATAGGCAACGGAAGTCCGGGTGATTATCTGGTTGTCTTTCTTACCACATCAAATCATCAGGGATGACAAAATCAGCATACGGATCGTCTTCGTCCTTCGCTTCCTGGCTTAGCTCGCAATTTAAAACAATATAACTTGCATCGCGCTGCGCAATCTTGTCGGCGACGACAGCCGGGATAATGGCGTATTCGCTATCGTTGCCGCTTTCAGCCGTCAGTCGGGCAATGGCCAGACGGCCCTTGATCAGCTGAGACTGAGTCACCTTATCAACATAGACTTTTTTGATCAGGTTATTATCAGTAAAGTTGTAACCAATATCGCCACGAGTAATGGTGATTTTATTCATTTCAATCAGTTGCTTGATCTGGGCTTTATATTCTTTAGACAGCGCGGCCTGTTTCTGCTGTTCGCTGAGCTGCTTGTCGCGCTCAATTTGCGCTTTTTTATTCTCTTCAACCGCTTCTCTGGCTTCGCGAGCCTGAACGCGCGATTTCTTCGCCGTTCTTTGCACTTTGGCCACTTTTTTGCTGCTGACCAGACCTGCCTTAAGCATCTGTTCTTGTAGGGTAAGTTTTGTCATCGTCGCTTCTAATCCAATAAAATCGTTGTCAGGATTATAACCTTAACGTTCGGCGGGATGCCAGAAAATGGCCGTGCCACGACGGTTATCTCCAGTAGGCGTCACCGTTCTGTGTCTTACTCCCTTTCCGAATCGTGTTGATAGTTAACTCGTTTTTTAATAAGAAATAATATGCTGAATGATTTAACTATCTTGAGAATAGATATCATAAAAATAAATATTTCAGTGATTTATCCTGATTGTCATAATCAAATAGAGTTATTTTGGCAGGTGTTTAATCTAAAAAACAATCAGTTGTCTCTTGATCAAATTTAAAGTGCAGCCTCATTGCGCCGATAACCATAATGAAAATATGGATAATGGAGGGAAGTGGCATGTGGTGGGTTTATCGAATGCCGATGAAAATGAAGTTAATAATCGCGCTACAACCACTATTATTGGCGTTATGTTGGTTTGCTGGTTCAGGAATATTGACGCGCATTGAGACAGAACGGCAGATGGAAAATATTGCTCAACTGACAGCGCTCGCGCGTAGTGCCGGAAATGTGGTGCATGAGCTGCAAAAAGAACGGGGAATGAGCGTCGGATTTCTGGGGGCTGAAGGGAAGACGTTCAAAGATGAGTTAACCGCGCAGCGGGCTTTAACCGATCGCGAGATCGAGGTCTTTGTGCGTTCACTGTCCGATACTGCATTACCAGAAGGGGATGCCGCCAATTCTGTCACCACGTTTAAGAAAAACATTCTGTCGCTTGCCACCATCCGGGAAAACGTCACGCGATTGGGGCTTCCGGCCTCAGATGTCGTTAAGTTTTATACTAATGTCATTGCTGATGTGCTGAGTTTTGTGGGCAGGTTGGGACAGTTGACGGATTCAGGCGAGATGGCGAACGCATTCGCCGCCTACTACAATTTGCTGAATTTGAAAGAACAAGCAGGTATTGAACGCGCGCTGCTGTCAAATATCTTTTCCTCCGGTCATTTCGCCGAGGGGCAGTTACATCAACTCAGTGATGTCGTCAGTAAACAGAACGTCTGGCTGGCACAATCGTTGCGTCTGAGCCCACCGGAACAGGCGGCCATGCTGGAAAGCCGCTTACAGTCCACAGAAGCGTCAAAAGCCCTCTCATTACGCGAAACTGCGTTTAGTCATGCCGCGAACGGTGGATTTGATGTCGATCCTACTGTCTGGTTCAAGGTTCAAACCCAGCGTATTGAAGTGATGCGGCAGATAGAAGATGTGACGGCGAATCTTCTGTTAACGAATGCGGAAAAACTCGCGCAGGATGCACGAAAAAACTGGCAAATATATATGATTGTCAGCTTGTTAGCGCTCCTGGCATCATTGGCGTTCGCAGGGGCAATCGCTATCAATATGCATCGTCAATTTAGTGACACGCTCCGCAAGATTGCGGGTATGAACGGCGATCTGACTCAACGACTGGCGACCCCGGGGAAAGATGAGCTTTCCTCACTTAATCGCGCCTATAACACGATGCTGGAAAGTATTCAGCATATCGTCCAGGAGATTAAACAAGGCTCCGTGGTTTTATCCGATGCCAGCAGCAGCATTACGGCGGGTAATCAGGACCTGGCCCAACGCACGGATGAACAGGCAGCATCAATAGTACAAGCGGTGGCCAGTATGGAACAGCTCTCCACGACGATTACGCAAACGGCGGACAATGCCCGCGAAGCGGAGCATCTGACAATCAGGCTGGAAAAAGAGGTCCGCCAGGCCAGTAACGTCGCCAGTGCGGCAAATCAAAGCATGGGGGATATTCGCTCTTCCAGTGAGAAAATCTCGAATATTGTGACCTCGATAGACGATATTTCGTTTCAGACTAACTTGCTGGCGCTGAATGCGGCAGTGGAAGCTGCACGGGCAGGAGAGATGGGTAGGGGGTTTGCGGTTGTAGCCAGTGAAGTGCGGAATCTTTCGCAGCGTTGTGCCAAAGAAGCTAATCAGATCCGCGAGCTGGTCGCGCAGAATATGGTAAAAATTAGTGAGGGTGTTGAGCGGGTTACGGCGTCCGCTACCGCGCTAGAAGCCGCGGCGGACAATACCACCAGCATGAAGCAATATATTGCGGATATCGCTCGTGTAGCGACGGAACAATCGCAAGGGGTAACTCAGATTAACCTGGCACTGCGACCTATGGAGCAGGTCACGCAGCAAAACGCGGCGTTGGTTTCTCAGGCCGCAAGCGACAGCCAGCGCCTGGACAATCTGTCTGTCACCATGAAGGATCTGGTCAATCGTTTTGTTGTCTGACCTGACGCCGTTTAACCGACCCGGACAACATACCGGGTCGGTTCATCCCCTGGCGGGGAAATAGTATTAACGATAAATGTCTACAACGGGTTTTCCGTCATCGCCTATGGTTCCCCGGTACATACCTTCAGAGTTGAAGGACATGGTGTAATTACCGGCTTTATCAAGCACAATTACTCCACCGCTGCCATTCAGCGCCTTAACTTCATCCAGAGCATTCTGCGCTGCGTCTTTTAAAGGGGTATTGCGGTATTTCACCTGGGCTGCAATGTTATACGCGGTCAGCGTGCGGATAAACATTTCTCCTGAGCCGGTTGCGGATACCGCCACGGTTTCATTGTCGGCATAATTTCCTGCGCCAATGATAGGTGAATCCCCCACACGTCCGTAACGTTTGTTGGTCATTCCGCCTGTAGACGTTCCGGCAGCGAGATTACCGTCTTTATCCAGAGCAACAGCGCCGACAGTGCCATATTTATAGTCATACATCATTGGATCAGCGAACAGGGCAGCGCTCTTTCCATCGTGATCAAGGAGCACTTTTTCTTTTTTGATTGCATTCTGTAATTGCTGCCAGCGAAAATCTGTTTTGAAATAAGCAGGATCAACGGTTGCGAGTCCCTGTTCTTTTGCAAAGGTATCTGCGCCTGTCGAGACCATGAGAACGTGCGGGCTTTGAGTCATAACGGCATACGCCGCATTAATTGGGTTTTTAACCGTGGTTACACCGGCAACGGCACCGGCTTTTCGGGTTTTCCCATCCATAATGGACGCATCCAGTGCATTGCGGCCATCGTGGGTAAACACGGCACCTTTACCTGCATTGAAGAGAGGAGAATCTTCCATCACATTAATCGCTTTCTGAACGGCTTCCAGGCTGCTACCGCCTTTATTCAGAACCGCATAACCTGCATTCAGAGCTTCAGTGAGTTTTTCTGTATACTGCTTTTCCTGTTCTGGTGTGATGGTATCTTTTGTAATGGTACCGGCACCACCATGGATCACCAGCCTTATCGGCGATTGCGCGTCTCCCCATGCGGGAGCTGTCAGTAAGGTACAAAGGGTCAAAGTAGCGATACTGGTCTTGATTCTGATCATATGAATAAATTCCTTTTTTCTGAGTGATGAATCATTTCCGATAATGTTTCTCATTACCGGTATTAATCAGCCTGTTTATGGAGAACTTATTCCTGACAAACTGGCTAAAGATTAATCATGGCTATACTTCAATAATCATAATTTTGGTTAATTGATTTTAGTCAAAATATATTTTTAATGATTGATTTATCAAAAAATGAAGCGTTTCCGCAGAAGTTTCTATCATTCCACTGACCATACTCGCAGGCTTCCGGTTGCAGTCTGTCGCTGGTAAAGTGAGCAACCAATACCGAGATGTGGCCAGAAGGGAATTCCGAGTGACCGAACGTATTGATTATCAGACTGAAAAATACAGCTTTACTGAGGCGACTGAAAGTTCCCGTCTGGCTGGCCAGTGGGCTGATGTTATTGCTGAATGTCGGGAAATGAAGGCGGGTCCGCAAGAGCGTCTGCGTATTGCTTTATTGAATGTGGACTATGTGACCAGCTTTGAGCTGCCTTTCCGTTTGTTATTACTCCGTACCCCGCAACTGATTGCCAGCGTTCGTGAAGAGCTGCAGCTTAGTCAGAAAAACGTAATCTTTAACGGCAAACGCTTTGGTTGTGTTTACAGCCTGAAAGCGAGTCTCGGCGGGATACCGGATGAATTTCAGTACCGCCTGTCGCATCGTATTCGACGCATTAATCGTGCAGGTTCAAGCGAAGCGCCATATCAGCAAATTGCTAAAACGGTGAAAGCACCGCGTGAGCGTCTGAAGCTGGCACTGGAATCAGGTCTTGATGTCACTGCTTTGGACGGGCTTTTCTGGTTTGGCAGCCAACGTATTGCTGCTGACGTACTGAGGCTGAGAAAATCAGGGATGCGGATAGCTACTGAGCAGACAATGGTGTCCGACAATCTTACTGCAACGGTGAGGAATGTGCCGTTTTATCGCCTGGCTTAGGGATGAACTGACAGGTAAATGAAAGGATTTAGCCGGATGCATTTAATTAAAAGTGTCCCCTGCAGGAATCGAACATTCACTTAATCCTATGTTATTTAGGTGTAATTAATAATGCTTAAGTATTTATAACAACAAATGTACCAACATTTTCAGCCGTGAATAACAATATTGTCAATTAAAATCAATTCATTACGCCACTGAACGTATTCGAACATCTCTGAATGACAAGCATCGAACACAGAACCAGCAACAGAGAGTGTGGGCTATTCAGATAAAAAAACGCTTTCTTTTAGTGCCCTAACCCGCTACACCAAGAGTCTTGACGTAACCAAAAGATAAATCAGCGTTTACGCTGTTAATGTAGTCAAGGAAATGGTAATACAGATGAAAGCCAGCGACACAATGAAGGCTGTTAAGCGGTGGTTCAAGTTAAGCAATTATGACGTTCTTGAAGAGATCACAGTTAACGACCTGAGTTATGAAATCAGTCGGCGTGTACCATTGCACCGACATGATTTTAGTAAAGAAGAGCACCCTCGGCATGAACGCTATCTGCAAGAAGAAGCCAAGATTCTGGCTGGTCATCCTCTTTTAGCGAGTTCGATAGAAAGAACCGCCCCAACTACAAAAAAGAAAAACCCTTTAGTGGATGCGCGGCTGCATGTCAGGCATATGACCGTCAACGACATTAGTCGCTACGAGGCACGGCTACGGGACCTTGATCTACTTCACAGAGTAGGTTACTCATCCGATGCATCGTCTGTCCCGACATCAAAAGAGGTTGGGGTGCGGAAGCTGAGAGACATTGACGAGTTTGATGATGGGCATCCACTGTTTTTGTGGTTAAACATTAAGTTCCTGACTGACGATGAGGTTATTGAGCATATCAAAAGAATGCTTCCTGAATGGCGAAAGGAGCATACAGTTGGCGAGCCAGCAATTGGTTCGTTTCGGTTCGGACTAAGCACTGTCAAAAAGGTGATCAATCTCAGGGTTATCCCAATGCTTGATCTGCTGCTTTGGGCGAAGCGGAATGATGCCAAGATCTCTTATGAGCAGTTTTCCCGTCTCCTCTACCCTAACGACTCTGAAGTCATCAGAGGCGGCTCTCAAATCAAGGATACCGACAAGCCGTTTGCTGAAAAAGTTCTCAAGCGCGAATTTGATCGGTTGTTTAACCTCTGGCTGAGTAAAAACGATTACATGATGGATATCAAGGTAGCCGAAGCGATGAAGATGAACGAAAAAGAAGAGGAGGACGAGAAAAAAGGGAAGTAACTCACTTCCTGCACGTAGGGGACTGGCGTCAAGTCTGGTCCCCACTCTTCAAAACCAGCGAAATCCACAAACTCCCATTTTCCCCTTAAACCACGCCCTGCCACTTTCGCAAAAAATCTTGTTTGCCAATCTCTGCATCCAGCGATCTCAATTTTTCCTACTATAGCTCTTGTCGAAACAACAGAGGAAAAGACAAATGAGAAATGAAATCGCTGGAAAAAGATTAATCCGTATTCCTGAAGTGCTGAGAAGAGTCGGATTTGGTAGAACCACAATGTATGAGCTTATAAAGGAAGGCCGATTCCCGGATAAGGTAATCATAGGGGCAAGAACTGTAGCATTTGTGGAAAGTGAGATCGATGCATGGATTGAAAATACTATTTCCGATTCACGCAAAAATAATAAATAACATATAAGAGGAAGCGAAAATGAAAGTGCAAAAAATAGTAATAAATGTTAGTAATGATGATACAAAATACTTTGTTCTGAAAAGTGGCGAAGACTATGACTACTATTTGCGATGTATGCATGAGTATATGGGGGAAAGATTCTATCATAATCTTGAAGATGATGGTTATATGGAAGGTGTTTTAAAATCAATAATAGAGAATGGTAAGAAAGATTTTAATGAGTTCTTGAAAAAACATAAATATAAAGCATCGCTTAAAAACGTATATTTTGATGAAGTGCTTGTCAACCTGAGGCAGATACATCATATGATGAGTCACTATATTTTACATACATAATCGCTGGCGTCATCTATTCGGCCCCGCAAGGGGCTAATACCAAACGAAATGAATAAAATAAGCATTTAATTATGAGGATATAAACATGACTAAAGAAAATACTATTGAAAATAGATCAACCGAACTTTTTTATGATCTTGCTTGTAGATCGTTTTCCGCAAGCTGGAATATGTTTATGGAAGTCAATGGCGATGGAGATGCCAATGACTATCTGGATGATCCGGATTTTATGAGTCCATTTGTTATTTATGTCATTGACCATATTCAGAATAACTTTGAGAGATTTACCACGCAAGAAGGAAACAGCGGTGATATTAATCAGGTCAACTTTGAACAAGTAGCAGCGCTGCTGGTAGGGTATTCAGAAAACTTTAGAAAGTAAGAACTAATCTTGCCCCGGAAGGGGCTAACTATAAACAATAGGGAAAACAGATGAAGAATGATATGTCAGTAATCGTAAGTATGTTATGTGAAAAAACACCTAAAGTGATGAACCTTATCCAAGAGAGCTTGGATATATTTATCGCATTAAGAGGTAGCTCTGTCGAAGAAATAATGAATGATAAGACCTTTTTAGATGATTTAAATCGTTATGTAAATGAAACACTGTATGATGCGATGGATCTGGAATATGGTTCTGTAATCATCAAAATAGTATCTAATAAATAGTATTAATATCTTCTCGATATTTATCTAATATTTATCTAATATTTAACTTAAGAAAAGGAATCAGTATGAAAGAGATTGTTTTAAATGAAAGCAATAAAATGGCAATAAATCTTATCACAAATGTATTACAGGGATATTGCGAAACGATCTATAGCATCTCTGAAAAACAGCCTGAAACAGCCATGAATATTTTAACAGGGGAAATGTTATCAGAGATACTTTATGATGTTTTGATTGCTTGTGAAGTTGAAGACTCTGTTAAAAGTGGAAGAGGCAAAGATGTATCTGAGATCAATATGGATGAGTTGAAAGATACTATCTTATACTGGCATAAAGAACATATCATTGAGCTTGTACTGAAAAACATCAAACCGGATGATGTGGATGAACGTATTTTCTGGAAGTTAAAAATGACTGTGAATCAGTATTGAAACATGGCAATATTCCCTCGTGCAGAGGGAAATAATCCTGTAATCAAACGGAGATAACCTATGATTGATGAATTTCATGTTATGTATATGTATAAAAAAATACAAGCTGAAGCTGCGACAACAGATATGAAAACACTGGAACAGCTTTTGAAGAAGTTCCGTCAAGTCGTTGCGGAACGCCGGGAAGAATACTATCAGGAGATTGGTGAGAAAAAGGCTCAGAAATTGAGAGCCAAGAGATTACAACAGTTGCTTGAGAAAATGGGGCGTGATCGTATATCACCAGATGAATTATAAATGCCGATACCATATTGGTGTGGCGGCCAATATGGATAGAGCATCATGCATTTAGATAGACATTTTTCTTCTGTTTTTATTTGATGATTCAAAATCTGATTAGATAGAAGAAAGCTGTTTAAGACTCAGCTCAACAGAACGCTGAAACTCAAGAGCTGCTTCAGTGCGTTGTTTTACTACCAGTGCAACAATCTCAGCGTCTGTTTTTTCTGAAATAGCTTTCTGGCAGATTATGCGCTCATGCATGACATCAATATTACCGGATGATTTAGCGGCTGTTCTTGCCGCGGAGCTGCTTATAGGATTAAGTTCGTCAATAAAGCTATCCATGAGCGATTGTCTCTTTTTATCCAGTCTACGCAGTTCACTATGAGCAGATCTATATTTATCTACTTCAGATCCAAAAGGAGTAGCATCACGAACTTTACGATAGCCTTCCAGATATTCATCCATCGAGGGTTGTTGTTTTAGTTTTTCTACAGTCTCAAAATATGCTAATAAATCGCTATTGTCTAATTGAACTTTTCTCATGTATCGCCTCGTTATAATAATTATTATTAATATATTTTATTGAATATATGGAAAGTGTCAAATTAATTGGCTTATTTATTGATGAGTCGTAATGTTATTTTATAAAATAATAAAAGATATCAATATCATATATTTACTAGTTGTTAATTTAAAATATAATAAATATATTAACAAAATATATAGGTGATAATATGAAAGAGAGTACGTGGGAAGAAATATCAGAAATAAATGAAAGGTTTTATAAAGCAAAAGCTGACGCAAACAATAAAATATTTAATTCTGATACAGGAATAGATAATGAAGCCTTAAGAAGGGTTCAACAAGCAGTTTTGAAACAGGGGAATAGAGGTCTTGCAGAAGAGTTGCATAAAGCAATGCTTGAGAATAGCGCTGTAATGAGAGTTAAACATGCGGAGCGAGTTTCAAGTTCATTGAACGAATGGTTTAATGCAAGTGCTTTTAGCAATAAAATAAAAGCAGAAGGTGATGTAAAAGAAAGAGACGTAGTGGCATCTAAATCCGAAGCATTCAAAGACGCACCTTATTTTTCTGTCGGTATGTATCAGCATAATATAGATGAACCAGATGTAAAGGATGCTTATATAAAAAGGGTAGAGCAATTAACCAAAGATATGGAGTATCAGGTTAGTTTTGCGGTTAGTAGAGAAAGCCATATGAACAATACCATTGAGGCCGCTAAACAGCTTTTAGGTGTTGAAGTTTTCAATAAGCTATATGCTGGGGAGTCTTTAGACATAGCACCAACACCAGAACCTGTAGCGATAGTGAAAGAACAGGCAGAAGTCGATAACCTAGATGATATAATAAGCGTTAACGAACAATTTTACCAAGTTAAAAGACAGGCTGATGAAAAAATATTCAATATTGATACTGGCATTGATAATACTGCATTGAAAAGAGTGCAGGAAGAAATACTCAAGCAAGGCAACAGAAATCTTTCAGAAGAACTTCATACAGCTATGTTTGATAACCGAGCTGTAATGAGAGTTAAACATGCTGAGAGAGTATCCAGTTCTTTGGGGGTGTGGTTTAACAAAGAAGGATTTAATGAAAAAATAAAAAATGAAGGTGATGTTAAGGAAAGGGATGTAGTCGTTTCCAGATCGGAAGCATTTAAAGATGCACCTCATTTTTCTGTTGGAATGCTTCCTACTGATATAAATGATCCAGTAGCAAAAGATACTTATATAAATAGAGTTCAGACGCTAACTAAAGAAATGGCATCTCAAGTTGATTTTGCTGTTAAAAGAGAAAATCATATGAGCAGGACATTAGATGCAGCAATAGAGTTTTTGGGCATTGAAGTGTTTAATAAACTTTATACTCAGACGCATGAAAAGGTTATAAGTTTTAAAGATAAATTAAAAAATGTAAAACAGTCTTTATCTGAACCTGTTTCTCAGGATATGAGAAGTAAAAATAGAATAAAATTTAATTGGTAATGATAATAAAAGATAAATAAATTATCTAGACTGTAAATTATTTCCAATGATCTACTGAGTGCTTGCCTCTAATACGAATGTTTGCAAGGGCTAAAGAAGGCTCAGCATGAGCCTTTTATGATAATGATTTAGCTTTAAAATATTCCATTAATATCACCAGATGAACCTTTAGCTCTTTAAAGAATTTGATGGATTCTCTAAACATCATGAGGGGAAGAAATTCAATATCTTCAGACTCACGAATAAAATCATCATCTATGTATTTTTCAACTATATCTCTGTTTTCGAATTCTAAAATAGCGGTGTGATTTCTTGCTGCCTCTAAAGCTATCTCCCTTGTGGGGTTATCAACATATTTTAAGGCAGTGCCACAGTTTTTTACCGCCATTAACTGTAAATCATACGAAGGGTTAGGTATTAGCCTAAGAGCCATTCCATTGTTCTTCACTGCAATTCTATAAAAACCGTTTAAGTCTTCTTCTTTAATAAAAGGGATAACATGTTTAAGATTGTATCCATTGTTTTGAATCGCGATATTACACAACTCATGTGTAGGGTTATTTAAATACTGTATATTTACCCCGGAGTTTTTCAATACTTTTTTACATAGAGAGTATGATGGTTCTTTTTTAAATGCCAAAACATTATCTGCATATAGTATGCTGCCACCATCTCTTTCTAAGTCTATATCACTATTTAGTTTGTCTAAGTAGGGTTTATACTCATCTTCAATATCTATGCATGAAACCTTTTTAATAGAGTTTTTTACATAATGTGAAGATATAGGCTCATAATAATATTTCTCCCCATCCATCTGGAAGAATATTATAACACCACCCAAATAATTTTTCTCACGCACTATTATTTTACTTTTCATAAACCCTCTTATTTTTTAAATGTTAATAACTATTGCATGCTTCTTCCTTATCGACTTATTCGGAATAATCATCCAACATCTTGTTTGCTGATACTGAGTTGTAACATCAGGAGTAGAGAAAGATGATTTATCATCTTCATTATTTATTTTTTTAAACGTTGCTAATAAATATAGTATCTTCGCAAACTGAGATAAATACGCTTTTATGCCTTCACTAACTGTTCTCAGTAATTTTTGAACTTATGGGATTTAACGTCCTGTACTAGCCCTATAGAAATAGATTCGCATTTATCATTGTATGTTTTCCTTCTTGAACCAGAATATTTTTATTTATAAGTTTCTGCCAGCATTTACTTACGTTAGATCTACTCATGGCAAGCTCTTCTGCAAGAGCTGATTGTGATACGCTGGCGATCAAATTTCCATTCTGCATGAGCTTACATAAACGGATCATTATTGTATATTCTGCACCTGACATGTTCTTCCCGAGCGTTTCCAGATTATCTAAAAAAGCGTGAACATAGACTATTCTCTGTTGTATATCAGAGCTATGTTCTTTGTTTACACTTGCTGTTGCTTTATCTTTTCGGTTTCTATTGTGGAATCCGTATATCTCTAGCTTTTGCTTATCAGTAAAATTATTTCTGCATATGTAATCTTCCACTCCTTCACTGCTTAATGCCATTATTTTGGTGTAATCAATGTTCATGTGTTTTTCCTTTTATTATTATTGTTTGTATTTATATAATGCAGAACATATCATTGTCAAAAATAAATGTGAAAAAATGAAATAAAATATACTTTTGTGAGATTACGCTCACTGATTTAGGTAGTTTTCAAATATAACAGAGTTTTCGAAGAAAGATGTTTGGTTTCAGTACAGAAAAATTTCACCGTAAAAATATTTAATATAATGATTTTAACTTGGAGTGCGCCAGCCAACTCGTTCCGTTTTATCTTCTGTCATATCTTTACTTTGAATGATAGACAGCTAGTGATTGTTTTATACAATCACTAAGCGCTGCTTGGTTATAGGGATATGTTATTTTTTTCTTTTAATACATAGCGGCTATCGCCGCAATTATTTATGGATAAATCCATCATTAACAGGGATGAACCCTGTTTCAGCAATGTGATTGTCTTGAACAATCACGAAGTGCTGCTTATGCGCATATTTTTCATTCAGTGAAGAGTAAATACCCCGTTTTATAGAGTTAACACTTTACACGGCTATGGGATCTTTTTTAAAGCAGGATGAGGAAACGATCTAAATACGATCCTTTTTTACTTTCCTAGCCAGTATGGAAACTACCTAATGAAAGTAAAAATATATTAATGCCAGCGTCAGGGCGTAGCCGTGCTTAGCACATGAGCGTTAGCTCATAGATGGTGGTGATTTTCAAAAAAAGGATTTTAATGTAATAAAAAGGAAAGCTCTGCAATAAAAAATGCAACCCGAAAATGATTAACCATTTTAAGGTTGAAACCCCATGTGGCGATCATAAAAATCGCCCGGTTTCTGTTTATCCTCTTAAGTATTATCTCTTACTTCTTGCAAAATTAAATTGAGACAAAATCGGCTTGTAGCCCTTGCTGAAAAAGGGATTGAACAAAAAAACGGGACTGACTGTACGGTCAGTGTTCCTGACTCTGTGGTCAGTATTCCTGACTGTACAGTGAGCTTTCCTGACTCTGTAGTCAGTTTCTATGTCATTTTATTGGTTAAAAATGACAGTGCTTTAAATTATAGTCACTGGAATACTTGCGATTTCTAAAATATTTTCGCAAAAAAATATGCAAAAAACTTGATATCTATTTTGTGCATGGTATTTAATTATAAATAAAACAATAAGAGGTAATGTCGTGATGAATGAAATAGAAGTTGATTTAGATTTAGGCTTAAATCCTTTTTGCTTTGAGACAGAGATAAAGATTGAAACAAGAAAGAAGAACCTGACTGTTTCAAGAGGAACAGAACTTATTGAAAGGAAGGATACCAGCAAATCTTATTTTGCCAATATAGTACATACACAAGAGGTCGATAAAGAAGAGTTCATTAAGCTCTACACTTCCCAGATAAAAGCATATTTTGATTTAACGAAAACAGCGTACAAGGTGTTTTTCATATTTCTCCGTATCTATCAGGATGCGATAGGTAAAGATCACTTTTACCTGAGCTGTAAAAAAGCAATGTCGCTTGCAGAAAAGATAGATCACTTCGTCTTGTCTGAATCTATCTTTTACAGAGGTATAAAAGAACTTATTGAGAAACGTATTATTGCTAAAACGAATGAAAAAAACTGGTATTTTATAAATCCTGCTATTGTGTTCAATGGTGATCGTGCTCGCTTTGTTTCAGAGATTAGAAAAAAGAAAGAAACAATGGAAGAACAAAGCGAAAATGATTTTGGTAGGCGCGATACAAATAGCAATGCTGAAGTGAAAAGCAGGTCGATTCAGTCAGTGATAGAAGATGTTAATGACCAAGAGGATATTGATCTGTTAATCGCAAGATTACAGGCTAAAAAATCCCAAGCGAAAATGATGGATAAAAGTGCGGATGGAGCTATTGCTACCAAGGGGGAAATGCTTCTATATCCAGAAGAAACGTTAGAGTGGGACAATATTCATGGAGAAAACTTTTTAACAAAAATGACGTTCAGTGACCGAGTTCGTTAACCTATAAACCTTGCGCACATGCGGAATCTGAACAATGTCTATGTGGCAATGCTTGGTAACGGTGAGTCCGAACATGAGCAGAAGGGCGATCTCTATGAGATATTAGCTCAGGCCAATGATAGACTTAAGATCTCTGTTGTGATGTGTAGAGTTATATGATTATATATGTAAATCAGCCTATTAGGCTTAACATCCTCGTATCAAAGTTCGGCAGAGACTACTTCTAGCAGTAATTTTCAGAAAATTATTTTATATCAAGTGGTTATGGTTGGTTAAAAGTTTTCATCTTCTTAAGGTGCTGATATGGACGCAAATGATTTAAAAGAAGCTTTAATCAGAATCTTCAAAACAAGAAATTCTGGCCCATTCCTATTTGTTGGTTCTGGTTTCTCTCGGCGGTATTTAGGAATCAAAGATTGGAAAGGGCTTTTGGATAATTATTGTGTTTCAGGAAAACCATTTGAGTATTATCTCGCAGCAGGGGATTCAACTTATCCTACAGCAGCTAGACTCATTGCTGAAGACTTTAATACTACATGGTGGAGTGACGCAAAATATGCTGGGAGTCGTGAAAGATATAGTAAGAAGGTTACCGATAATACATCCGCGTTACGTTTTGAAATCTGTGATTATCTCGCTACTTCATTAGAAGTCCCGATCAAGGATAGCGAGCATCAGGACGAAATTGAAATACTTTCAAGGCTCAATGTTGATGGAATAATAACAACCAACTGGGACTGTTTTCTTGAGCAGCTTTTCCCAGACTATAAAGTTTATACTGGTCAGAATGAGTTATTGTTTTCCAATCCGCAATCAATAGCAGAAATATATAAAATACACGGTAGTGCACATAAGCCTAAAAGTCTTATCTTAACTGATCATGACTATAATGAATTTAATAACAAAAATCCTTACCTAGCAGCAAAGCTGATAACGATATTTGTGGAGCACCCTGTTGTTTTTATAGGCTATTCACTTTCTGATAAAAACATTACTGATTTACTTGGTGCGATTTCAATATGTATTGGAAAGGATAATATTTCACAGTTACGCAATAACTTAATATTCATTGATAGAGAGGAAGGACTCACCGACTATTCAATATCTGAAACTTTTACAACGATCGAAAGAACACAGATACCAATAACATTAGTTAGAACTGATGATTTAAATCCTGTTTATGAAGCTATTGAGACAAATAAAAGAAAAATCCCAGCCCGTATTCTTCGATATTGCAAAGAGCAGTTATATGAGGTAGTTAAGTCGAACTCAACAGAATCAAAAATTTATGTAGTTGACATCGATGAGGTTGAAAAACATGATGATGTAGAGTTTGTTGTCGGCGTTGGTGTTGCTGAGGCTCGAAAAAAAGAAGAAGAGATTGGCAAGCTAGGTTATACACAAATAAACAATATAAATCTTTTTCACGACCTTTTACATGAGGATAATTCATATGATGCAAATAGCATTTTACAGAATGTTATTCCTAATGCGGGTCGATTCTCTCCGAATATAATCGTTTTTAAATACCTTAAAGAAATAGGCATTGTTGATGAAGCACAATATAGAGCATCTAAATATAATTTGGACAAATGGGTTTTAAGAAATGATACAAGTTATCAATGTAAAGGATATTTTAGGACGTTTGTAAGAAAATTTAAGGATAAAGATACTAGATATATTATCGAGCATACCACACCAGAAGTAGCAGCAATCCATCTGCCTTTTCTGATGAATAAGTTAGATCTGAAATTAGTTAAAGAGTTTTTAATTAATAATGAAGAGAAACTGAATCCTGATAAATCAACTTATGCTAGTTATTTTAAAAAGTTAGCTTGCTTATATGATAAGCTATTACATGGTTGGTAATTTCTATAAAAATACCGAAGGAAGTCATGTTTGTTCGACTTCCTTTGGTATGTTATTTTTATTTGTTAATTTATAAGATGCTTTCTACTATGTAAATTAATCAATCCAGCAACCCACGCGAGACCTTACTCGCTGTCTGACTGAAATTATATCGTTCAACAACATTCCCCTTGAACCAGATCTCAAGGGAGTTCATGTGAGCCGTGTTGCTGTTTTTAAGCAGGGCCAGACCGGGGATCTAGTTCGAGATCTGACTCTCGCCTGACATGCTGGAGTAGGACCACATTTCCTGACCATCATTAGTAGCTCGTGTCTGCGGTTCCCCGAATGCGTTAATAACATCTTGCTGAGTAGTTTTCCCTTTTACGATTTTGGCTTTTACCGTTTGTTGGGATTCGTCTTTCAAAGATTTGTTGCCGTAGGTTGTGCAAGCGGTAAGAGGCAGGATCACCAGAGCTGCGATAAACAGTTTTTTCATGTTAACTCCATATAAACAGTAAACGTAAAGATAGGCGTGAAAAAGCCGGGTAGCATTGCACTGCTGCTACCCATTGAAATAGATCGTATTTATTAGTGGCGAAGAAAGCCGCTTATCAAAAGCCTGTGAGTTTTTATCTAATCAGCTAACGGCATCCTTCATGGTTATTTTCCCTGATGTTGCATTAATCAAAGCTATCTAAAGGCCATAAATCGACATTAACCGCCTATCTCATGGTCCAACGCTCTATCCACTTGAATCAGCTCGTAAACTGTCTGGTGGTCCTCTGGTTTACTCTACTCATTAACGATTCCTCTAGCAAGATAATGATCGATATTACAGATCGATAATAAGCTATTGATAGATAATAGCGATTGAAAATGATTTATCGATCGGTGTTTTAATTGGTATATTCGATCGAATATAAAAATATGATAGTTATTTCCAATCGTTAATTTTATTTTGATCGTTACAAACGATATGACGACCCACAAAAATAATTGAATCCTATCAATTGGTTAATCAGGTGGTTTTGTTACGTTATGCCAGTAAGAACAAGCCTTAACGACTACAGATGCGCTGCAGAATACCTCTTTATAAAAGCAATTTTGATTATCAGGATGGATAGGAAGATGAAGAAGATTTTACTCGTTACTTGCACAGCCCTTGCTTTGACGGGATGCGGTGAAAAAGGCGATTTTGAGAAAGCAATCAACGCGAAACTATCACAATCAAAGCTGTGTTACTCCCTGCAGGACAACAACATTGTCTTCAACAAAGGTTTTCCGGTTAAGGTTAACCGTGGCTACCGTTCTCCCGGATACAGTGCCAGTGATGAAATCCTGAATGGACTTGCTGAGCAGGGGCTTCTCACTGTTTCACAACAGTCTAACGGCTTTAGTAACGTTGATGTTCTGGAAGTAACAGATAAAGGCCAAGAGGTTGAGTTTTGGGACCGTGAGAACGGTGCCTGTGTCGGTCATCGAGAAGTTTCTGAGATAAAGGAATGGACCGAACCGGGAAACGGTAATCAGAAAGTTGTTCGCGTGTCTTATACATGGAAGTTAACGGATGTTCCCTCATGGGTGGACAAAAAAGCGTTCTCCAGCGTCAAGGGTATGAATGAACCTGAAGAGAGCATGATTAATCTTATTAAAACCAGCAATGGCTGGAAAGCGATCTAAGGGGGCTATCATGGAAAACAATACAATCCAGTGTCCGTTTTGCCTGAAAGAGAGCCAGCGCGGTGTGCATGTCTGCACCGGCTGCATGGCGACTGTTCTGTATAGAGCCTATCCGCAGTGGTATGCTCTTGTTGTTATTTTCCTGTCCTTTGGACTGTCAATTCTGATAGGTATGTCTACAGGCATGGCTGGTGCTACTATCAGTTTGCCGATTATTGGCATTGTCGGGTTTGTCGCTGGGAAGGTGATTTTCTCTGATAATTTTGTGTTTAGGCGAAAGCTCTAAACTATGCAATAGCTATTTTATAAATTACTCCCAGAAATATTCTCTGGGAGTATATTTGAATTAATAAGATTACAAATAAGGATAGCGAGATGATTGTTCTAAAAACTCTTTAAAAAATTCAAATTCATTGTCTTGGTGGATTGGTGTTGGGTCTGTATTAGCCATTTTGCGTATATATATACTTCCATCATACTTTATCGGTTCTTTACCGCGAATTATTTTTAGTATCAATACATCCTTGTCATAATATTTACACAAAAGAATGTTACGCAATATTAATCTTCTCGTTGCATCATTTATTGGTTCTTTTTCAATTGACTGCTTTATTTTTTGTTGCAGCTTGTCAATGTTTGTTGAATATTTATTTGCTTCATCATTGATTCCTGTTATATAAAAATCACCGCATTTTTTGGCTGTTGCATTATATTTTGTTGAGTGTTTTTTTGCATCATCAACGCTATCGGCAACACCTACAACAATATAATTTTCACCGGCGTGAGAGTTTGCCATTGCTGTCAATGTTTTGATGATCTTTGAAAGTAAATGTGTATTGAAAACATTGGATTCATTCAGGGGATAAAAACCGATTTTGAAATCATAGCAAACATTTTCGGTCCGAGATTGGCTCAAAATATTTTCAAGATTTTCAACCCACGATTGTGATAGAGGGTCGTTTCCTTCTCTTGCTATGAATTGTGGAGAAAGCACACCAGAGACTGCTCTTATCATTCGGGCTCTCTCAGCCGATGACCATTTCTTGTTATTGCTTAACCCTGACATACAATCACTGGCTAAACCTTTCATCAAATTTGCTAATGATTTATAGTTCTGTATCTTTTTATTTTGCTTGAAAAGTCTATCATAAAAAGAAAGAAAAACGACTTGGAAAGAATCGGACACCCCAACTGGTTTGTTTTTGTATAAATGTTTTGAATAGATACAAGGAAATTCGTTTATGACCTTCTTAATTTCATCATATACAAAAGTAAATTGTTTGTATAGCGTTTCTATGCCATGCTTGGCTATGGCATCATTAGCTTTTATGTTTGTGGGTGCATTTTGAAGATACGCATCATTTAGAAAATTCGCTGCTGTTTGGCTTTTATTCCCTAGCAGGATGCATAGTAAAATATGTGCGACCAACTCTTCATCTCGTGATGCCAGCACGTTCCCTGTCGTCACAATATGGTGTTTATTCCAAAATGTATCATTAATTTTAATGCCGTAATCAGCTTCGCTTTTTGTTAAACTGATAGTTCTCATTTTTCCAAGCTCAACTATATCAGAATGTGAGACATCACCTCTTATATAAATTGAGCATCTCCTAACTAATTGTGAAAAATCGCAAGTCTTACCAGCCTGCCGTACTTCTTGTGTAGATAATCTTACTCCTCCTGTGTTTATTCTTCTAAATGTTTCATCAACATGTTCATTTGATGTATATGAAGAGGTCGATATTGGTAATAAATAATTAAGTAGAGATTTACATGAGTCGAATTCAAGCTTAGGTTCGTTCTGAACTAATTCATTACTGATTAACAGTTGGTTGGTTTCTGCGACAACCGATAGATCAAAAAACTTACCATCAACACTAAACTTTCCGTCAATGAAAGAAGTAATAGCTTCTAGTCTCTGCATGCCATCGAGTATTTCGAAACATGAACCTTTTTCTTTATGTTGGAATACTACACCCAAAAATAATGGAACTGGATATTGTTTGATTAAAGAATCTATGAATCTTTGCTTCTCAGATAGTGACCAAACTAATTTGCGTTGATATCTTCGATTGACAATATACTTCCCTTTTCGATATTCAGAATACACACTCTGTATCGGTTCTCCGCGAATGTTAAGATGATTCTGCATTATTACCACTCCGTTATTTTTTTTGAGTGGTTATTTTATAGGATAATTCCTAATTTTTCAATGGGTAAGTAATAAATTATTGACTGTTTGAATCTATATTTCACTAAGCTATTTGTGTATTAAATAATATAAAGTTATGAGAAGTGGGGTATGATCATCTAATTTATATTATACCCTTATTTTTCGAGGGATAGGTAAACCACAAAAATCTGTGGAATAAGGATGGCGAGTTATTAAAAATTTTGCAAAATTATTTCCTGCCACTATGTCTCAATGGGGTCAACTTAGGTACTGATGGCTTACTACCAATCGAAAATGATGGTATATAGTCAAGATCATTTTCTGCATGTTTAGCCTCGGGTTGGCGACTTGGAAAACGTCTGACCTCATCTTTGGTTGGCTTGTAGTCATCCTTGTTAAATCTGGCACGTCTTTCATGCTCAGAGCGAGGGACATAGATACCCTGAACCTCATCAAACACATAGTTTTCAGCTATACGCTTATCGTGTTCAGCATCAACGGAAACAGGCGCTGGTTTCTTCTTGGCCCAGACGAATTTCTCTCTTATATAATCTACTACCAACAGCGTGAAACGCTTAAACACACCGCTCTGACGAGGTTCAACTTTCTTCCTCTTAACTTTAACAGGAGCGCGTTTAAGTGCTCTTGCTGTTGAAGAGGATGGGGTTTTCAGTGTAGTGCGTGTATGAGGCGCAGGAGCAACCAGAACAGGTTTCTGCGAGCCTGTAGATGAAGCTCTGCCTGTGTTATCCGGGATAACAACCTCTTCCGGTTCAGCCAGTGCATGAACCCTAAAGCTGGCAACATCAACAACGATGTCCAATGGAAGATCTTTAAAGGTAAAGTATGCTTCGCCTGCTTCTTTTTTCAGCTTATCACGTATGGCTTGCTCTGCAGCACGTTGTTCCTGAGCTGCAACAGTTCCCCAACGGTCACGAGGAATATGAAGTATTGGATCGCGGTTCGTTTCAATAGCTTTAGCCAGCCAGATTGCTTTCTCTTCATTGGTAGCGGCAGCGATAGCCTGTTCTAGGGCTTCCTCATACTGAACCCTGATAGAACGGTGATCGATGCGTTCATCATGACCATACAGGTCAAGGAACCCATTACAGATGTCCTGCCAGCCTTTACGCCAGCTATCAAGGGTTTCAGGCTTATCCCACTCACGGACCTTTTTACCAAAGCCGGTAGAAAGAATCTCACGGGTTGTTCCCATGATATGGATATGTGGGTTATGACCATTAATATCGTGAATAACAACATCGGCAATGATGCCTTGCTTGGTAAAGTGCTCAAGAACAAAAGCTGCAGTGAGTTCAATGTTCTGCTCTGGTGTTAGCTCAGCGGGGAGGGCAATCTTAAACTCTTTGGCAAGGCGGGCATCTTTTCTCTTCTCTGAGGCTTCAACAGCATTCCAGAGTGTTTCACTGTCAACAATCAGAGCAGGAGGGGTATGTTCAGGTGCAAAAATCTGCGCAAAGGCAAGGTCCTTTTTATGTGCTGTTTTGCGACCACAAACTTCACCCGTTCTGTTATCGAAGAAAACTTTACGGTGACGATATGCAGCAGAGTTAACCGAAGACTGACCTTCGCCTCTGCTGATGTTCTCCATTTTAAAACTGTATATCGCCATCCAAGTATTCCTCAATGCCAAATGCTGCTTTTCGTTTTACGTAAGGAAAACGCCGGGGTTGACGTTGACCTTGATTTTGTTTCCGAAGGAAACGGTTTTAGCCTGCGGCAGGCAACCGTCGGTAGACCCCACGGCATTAGAGCGAAGCGATAATGCGTAAGTGGGCATTGCTTTATTTTTTATCGCCATAAATGGCTCAAAAATAACGGCAATGTATAAGGTTTGCCTTTATTAATTAATACTAAATATATGAATGACTGTAAAACAAACCGCCGAATTAAGCGGCGCAATCTGGATGAAAGGGCGAAGTATTCCACGATATTACATAAATGGGGTTTTGATAGCGTCCGAAGGACAAAAAGAGTGTTAATTTATCCCGCCGTAAGGCGGGAAAAACTAAAGCATAAATAAAACAGTTAAATTTAGAGATGACTTCTCCGTTATATAATTAACAGGTGAGGTTTAAAAACTAGGGTGGAAAACCGAAAGGTGAAATGAAAATCACATATAAACAAAAATAAGTAACGCGGAGAGTATCAGATATTTTAAGTTAGTAGTTGCTATCACTTGTGTTGCATAATTACAAAGTGCGCGATTTAGGTTCTTGTTGACTGGAAATCGTGAGGATATGGCCTAAACTCAGTCTGCATCATTTCTTAAAGCAGTTTGATGCATTAGGAATGATGATCAGTTTATTAATTACATACAGCAATTATAATGAGGATAAAATGTCCGAACATCAAGTATTATGCATCAATAAAAGCAATCGCCAGAGTGCTCATGAAAGGATAACTCATATAGGTGGTAAGAATGCTGATGGCACCAGATGGAAGCTCACACAGCAAGAGGCTATAAGCGGAATAGAATCTGGGAAATGGAGATTTTATGTTAATGCAGGAGGACATTCAGTGTGGGTGATTGTTGCTGTTAGCGCTTCTGGTAACAAATATTTAAAAACACAAAATGATGGCGAACAGCCTAATAACCTTTTGAGTCTTCCTGAGTGCACATAAGTGTCAAAGAAAGGGCCTATTGGCCCTTTCTTACTATTCACTGCGCTTACCATGATTACTTCTGAATGTAGTTAGTTATAGAGTTAATTTTAAATTCCATTAAAAGACTTGAAGATATATAATAAAATAATTTTTGTATACTATTGATTAATTTATTAATTATGCTAATTGGTGTTAAGGAAATAAAGACAAGGAGGTTTTATGTATAAAAATAACGATGAAGCCATCGATCTTGAAGCAAAACGATTACTTGATAATGGAATCTATACCGATCTGGAAAAAGCGTATAGTGAAGCAGAAAAGATAATCACTGAGATAAGAGTTGAATTTAGAAAGAAACAGGAAAAGAAACAATTCCGTTCCCGGATTAAATCAATCAAACGAGCGCTTTCAGATGATGAGTTTAGAACTAATATTCCTTATAACCATATAAATCAATGGAGTAAATAATGAGTGATGATGAAATAAAAAATACCTATCTAACTGGCAATTTTTTTCAGAGTGATAGAAGCAGGTCGGAAATTAAGAAAACACTTGAGCAGAAAATTGCTGGAGCACAAAATAAATTAAATTACCTTAAAGCAAAAGAAAAAAGAGACAGTAAAAAAGAAAACACACGACAAAAAATAATTCTTGGTGCAGAGGTTGCCAAGGTTTTAAACTGTGATATAAGTGAGGTAGATAAGCAATTACTCTTTGGTTTGTTGTTAGAAGTTTCATCGTTACATACACACGATATCGAACGGTATAAAGTTAATGGACAAATCTACATTGAAAGAGTTCTCAAGAAATTCAGACCATAAAATCATTTCACGTCCGAACAGCTCTTCGGCTTAAAACTTGTTTTAGGCTGGGGAGCTGTTGAGCAAGCCCCAGAGGGCGCGGTAGCCAATTTTTACCACCATCCTTGGCAGCAAATTAAAACTCTTAATCAAATGGCAAAATCTTCCAGAACCTTACCGCTTTCCAGTGCAGCTGCAATCACTTTTGGTGTTCGACCCTGACCTGTCCATGTTTTCTCATCGCCATTTTCGTCGATGTATTTGTACTTTGCAGGACGAGGAGCACGAACAGCAGCAGGACGTGATGATTTAACATTACCCAGCAGCTCAGACGGGTCAATGCCATCTTCAAGCAGTTGCGCACGCAGGGCTTCGATTTTGCCCTGACGTTCAGCATTTTGTTGCTTTGTGATTGTTTCCTCTTGGCGTCTGTCTTCGACAATAGAAATTAATTTCTCCAGCATCTCTTCAAGTGTAGCCAGCTCTGTTTCTCGTGCCTGAGCGCGAAGAGTACGGATGTTATTAAGTGTTTTAATAGCGTCTGTCATTGTCTTTTATCCTGAATGTATAAAATCATTGTAATGATACCACAAACCGGATAGAGAGAGATAAAATCGGCTCATTTGAATTTTTGTTATTAATCTTTTCATTGATTATATATTCATCGGTCTTGACCTCCTGTTTATTTTTGATAATTAATTAATACGTGAAATAAAAAAGGACGATGAAAATGAAAAAACAAAATAAGAAAGGGTTCTCCCTGTTAGAACTCGTATTGGTGCTGGGTGTGGGTAGCATGATGGCATTTATGCGTTTTCAGGATATGAAAAATGAACAGGAAACGATTATAGCTAATGCTGTTGGTCAGCAAATTAAACAGGTCGGGGAGGCGGTTAATGGTTATATTAATATCCGATATGATAAACTTTCCACTCTGACTTCAAGCAGCAGTCAGTCAAGCGATCCGGGTCCCCGTGTCTGTAATGCTTCAGGCTGCGAAATTACATACCAGACACTGGTTAATGAAGGGTTATTACCTGCGTCATACACCGGGATTAATGCACAAAAATCTTCATATAAAATTATATTAAAACGTTCAGGAATATCACCTAACTATGTAGTTAATGGTCTTATTACAACGACTTTGCCTTGGATGGAAGGGGATAAGTATCGTTACGATTTATTGGGGCGAGCGATGCAAGCGGCAGGTATTGATAGTGGTATGACGCAATCAGCAACGTTAGCATCAGGTTTACAGGGTGCATGGAAAGAGGCATCTACAGATTACAGTAATATCACAAGTGCTGGATTGATGGCCTATCGCGTAGGATACGACTCTTCTATGTATTCTGTTTATCTTCGTCGTGATGGCACATTGCCGATGACGGGAGATCTTAATATGGGAGGTAAAAGCATCAAGAATGTCCAAGATATAACTGCTGCAGGAACAGCGACTGCTAATGTTCTAAATTCCACAGGAGATACAGTTGTCGGTGCACATATCCGTGTTGGCGGTAGTGCTCAGGTCAATGGTTCAATAAATGCTAATAACAGTGTTTCAGCCCAAAATATCCAATCAAGAGGTGAGACATATACGCAGAACTGGTTCAGAACATTAAATGACGGAGGTATATATTTTCAGAAATATGGTGGAGGATGGTATATGAAAGATGCGAATACCATCACTGCGTATAATGGTAAAAATGTTCAAACAACCGGAGGGATTTTGAGTGGATATGTGAAGGTAAGTGGAAATATAGAGGCTACCGGAAATATTCATTCAGATAAAACTATCGACGCAAACTATTTTTTACCTAACTCGACTGAGGTTGTAGGAACAGCCTGTCCTACCCAAGGATTAATCAGTAAGGAATCCACAGGGGCTATTATTTCCTGTCAGGATGGGATTTGGCGAAGAATAAATTATGCAGCAGATGCTCCAAAACCGCTAAAAATAATTTTATCTTGTCATGCAGGAAACAACTCCAGCAATAGTTGTAGGAAAGACGTTTATACTGATTTGACTTTCTGGCGAGATGGTATTACACGACCTGAAATAAAATTGGTTAGTGAAAGGATAACCCGTTGGTGGGGAGATGGATGTGGGAGCTGCTACCCCGGAAGTTTCACATATTCAAATGGAGTGATCCAGATGTCAGTAAATCAGGCATTCGTTGAACGTGAGTTCACTTTATCATGGTAATATATAAGTTAAGCTATAGTGTTATTATTATTCAACTCGATATTTCACAAGGAAACGGAGTATATAAAAGGATTTAAAAATAAGTGTATAATTAAACAATTAAATTTGACATATCAGAAGGTAAATTGTAATGTCTAATCACTATCAAAGAAGAATAACTCCATATTCAATCTTGTAAATCTTTGATGGTTTTAATAAAGTCAACGAAGCTCGCTTCCAAAAAAAGACTAGATCACTCTGGTCTTTTTTTGTTTTATCAGGTAGCCCGCTTGTCGGATAAGAGCATATAAAGAATATGCAAGTCTTGTTTTATATTTTATGTGGTTTATCTCTTTTATATCTATCCAAATAACTAAGGAGATATAAAGGAAATGAAAAAAGCAGCATTAATTAAATACAAAAAAAGCAAGAAAGGATTCTCGCTCTTAGAACTTTTGTTGGTTCTTGGGATTATATCTGCATTAGTGGTTGCAGCATTTATCGTTTACCCTAAAGTACAAGCTTCACAGCGTGCGCAGGCAGAAAGTAATAATATAGCCACTATTCAGGCAGGTGTTAAGTCGTTATATACTTCAGCATCAAGTTTTACTGGTCTTTCAAACACTGTGGCAGTTCAGGCTAAGATTTTCCCTGATAATATGTTGAGTGGCTCTGAGTCAGCAGTGAAGCCAATTAATGCATTTAAAGGTGATGTTATATTGGGAGCTGCAGCAACTGGTCCATCAAAAGCACCCGGTTCTTCTTTTAATATTACTTATTCTAATGTTCCTGCAGCGGAATGTACCAAAATAGTAACTGCAGCAGCAGGAAATTTCTATGAGGTTGGCGTAGGAGTTGCGGCGAATGTGAAAGCAGCAGGTGATGTGCTGGATGTGGCTAAAACTGCTACGCAGTGTTCAGCCGGTGGTAATAGTAATACTCTTATATTCACAGCTATTTAAAAAAACACAAATATCCTTTCGCATTTATATCAGTTCCCCCTCACTAATGAATGAACAGTGAGGGGGAAAGGATTAATGAATGCTACTCTTAATTAAATTAGCAATGCTATCATCAGCAAACTGCGTTTTAAACTCCACATTGACCGTTTTACTTATTTGATTGAACAGTGCCTGAGCATGTTCAATCTTACGCTTCTCTTCAAGCCGCAGGCTATCTTTTCCGTCTACGTTTTTTGTTTCAATGATAAAGTTTAGATAATCACCTTTGGTGGTTTTAACAACGTAAGCAAAGTCAGGAGAATATGTATAACCACCCGCAACCGGGATCTTAATGGAATTCTTCGGTATCTTTGTGAAAACAGATACAGACTGGATCTCTCCATCTGTTATGTTGAGCCGTTCAAGCTCTGAGTCATAAAATACTTCTTCAAAAAGATAAGAATCCAATGGTGATTTTGTATTATCCTGCAATACACCAAGATCACTTGATAATACCTCATTTAAAGGATTACCATCTGCATTAGTCAACTTTGTAGGATGAATAGAGCTTGATATCACATTGTAGCCAAGACTGAACTTGTTAAACGAATTGTTCAACAAATACTTGCTAAAGCCAGATTTAATCTTTCTGATAGTTTGAATGTTCAGGTAGTCAGTGATATTGATAGTGTCTTTTATATCACAAAAAACCTTATGCAAGGTATCGTGTTTAGCAAACATAGTTTGTGATAAGTTATCAAGAAATTCTCGATAACTCATTGTGTTGAGTTTAGCAAAGTTATCATCATCACTAATTATGCTTTTCGACATTGCCGTATCATTATGGATATAAATTCTATCAATGCGAGTATGAACGCCTGATTTAGTAAATCTATCTTTTTCTTCGAGCATGAACGACTTGAATATGGATAAGAATTCACTCTCGCTATTAATTTTATATTCAATCACAGCTTTTTGATTGATCAAATCCCACAGTTCTTTCAGTTCACTGAACTTGCCAGCACGCATTTTAGTACGTTTTTTACCATCAGTGGATTTTTTGATTTTGTTTGGTTTAACTCCGGTAGGGAATGCTGCTGGATATTTATCTTTTAAGCGAGTATAGGCACCAGAGTCTTTAAAGTTTTCATTCTCATCGATGATTTCAGCATCAAAAATTTCATTCATTAGTGTTCTGGATGAAAGTTCAGGATACTGAGATAAGATTTTATCCTTAAGCTCTTGAGTAAACTTACTTGGTATAGTTTCTTTGAAAGAGCTATCGTTAACCTCTTTGACAAGAGAATCAACAAAATCTTTTTCCGTAAAATCAACATAGTAGTTGAGTGTGAAATTGCGATCTTTCACTCGGCACATGTATTCATTCACGGGAAGACGTAAACCACGCCCTACCTCTTGAAGTTTAGATGTGGTGCTACCGCTCGAACGGAGCTTACAAATCTGAAAGACATTTGGGTTATCCCACCCCTCACGCAACGTCCACTTAGAGAAAATGAAACGGCGAGGATTTTCTAAAGATAAAAGAAGCTCTTTGTCATGAAGGATTTCGTTGATTTCCTGCTCAATTTTATCATCTTTATCACTGTTATCTTTCGAAAAATAACCACCATGAACAGAAGATACATCCTGAATAGTTTTTTCAAGGTAGTTTCGATAAAACTCATCCTTCTCTGTTTTTATAAGTTCATTCGCTTCTGACAGAACGTATTCTTCGAACTTAGTTTTCAGGCTTCCGGCAATATCATTACCATCACGGTAGCCTTCAATATCATCAATGAAGAAAAGAGTAAGAGGCTTTATACGTGGTCTTTGTGTCAGATACTCTTTTTCTAACTTAAAGTGTTCTTTGACAGCTTTAAGCATCATGTTATCAGCGAGCGTCTGATCGTAAGAGTAGGGGTTTATTGAACTACCAATTTTTAGTTCAATACCATTACTCAACACTGCAGTGCTTTTATTTAACGCATCGAGTGTTAAATCATGAATTGCGCTATGTGTTTTCGATAGCGATTCATCTTTTGCTAATTTGAACGTTTTTTTGTTACCATTTTCGGTAAGCTCAAAAATAGCTTCTTTACCGTCAGATTTTACGAACTTGAGGTTGGCGCTACCATCACCAACAATATCTTCAATGTAAGCATCAATGCCTTTAACAAGATCTTCATTAAATGCATCTACGGCTGTCAGGCGATAAACTAAATTTTTATAGCCTTCACTAAAGGTTGCGCCGTAACGAATAATATATTGAGCATTGAATTTCTCAATATTCTCCCATGTTTTTTTGGCTGTAGGGAACTTATGAGGTTCATCAATAATAATAAATGGTTTAACCGCACTTAGAGCAGCAAATGGTGTATCAAACTGATTATCAAGCAAACCAACATCATAAGTGTCAGTTAAAGACTTGGAGTTAATCATTCCTGAGTTGATTACAAGAACGTGTATATATTTTTTGTTGAAATTGCTGGCTTCAACAAAATCATGAATAGCTTGAGGCATATACGATTTTGTATTTTTACCAGAGTTTTTCTGACTCTCAACTACATAAGTCTTTAGTTCACGCTCGTAATCATCTCGGAAGTGTTCTTTTAAAGCATCACTTTTTAAAAAGTTAACTGTTCCAGCTTTAATTGAAAGTGTAGGAACAATAATAATAAATTTATTAATGCCAAAAGATTTGTTCAGATCAAAAATTGTTTTTGTGTAGGTATAGGTTTTACCTGTCCCCGTTTCCATTGAAACATCAATAACATTGCTTTTGGCATCGTAATTATCTTTTGAATGCTCAATGCCATTGAACTCCTGAATATTTTTAATGTTGTTGTAGTATTGTTGTTCAGATAGATTCAGTTCTGGATTAGCTAACAGGCGGATAGCAACATGATCCGTCTGATGAGGCATGGCGGAAACAAAAACATTCATGACCGCATCAACGCCAGCTTTTTGATGGGGTAAGTTTTTTTCGAATGTAAACCCTTTGGACATGATTAGTTCCTTACCACCAAATCTAAATCAATAGATTTTTTATTAGCATAACTTTTCAGTGCTTCATTGAGTTCCATCTGTTTTGCGCTTTCAAAGTTACTGCCATAAAATACAACTTTGTTAGGAGCAAAGTCTTTGTCTGAATCCAGCTTTTGAAGTAAAGCTTTCAGTGCTTCGCTGGTGAAATTAGGCGCAATCAGATACAGACGACCATCGCATAAATGTGCTTTATAACCACTAAGATCAACATCTTCAATTGGTGTTGTAAGCAAACTGCCATCATACAGGCACCATGTAGTCAATAGGGTGTCATACTGTTCAGGTGTCAACACAGCATCATCAAAGAATGTATGGTTAGAAAGCGTTAGCTCAGATTCATCTTTCATCCGAAAATCATCAACTGTTTCAAATGATTTGAACCCTAAATTACCCTTGTAATCAATATGCTCTAAGCCTATTTTTTCACAAGCTCTTTTCAGTCGTTCTTTTGTAATATCAAAAATCGTTTCAAAACCTGATTTAAATGCAATGCTATCTTTAGAGCATTTTTCTGGGATCTGAACTGTTATGAATTTTCTTTCAGAGTTTTCCTGAGCATTCAGCTCCATAACGGCATGGGCAGTCGTGCCGGAACCAGCAAAAAAATCAAGAATAATGTCGTCTTCTCCAGTCCCTAAAATAATACATTGCTTCATTAATTCTAACGGCTTAGGAAATTGAAGAGCACCACTCATTTGTAGTTTACCTGATTCGATAGTGCCTTGCTCATTTATAAATTTAGTATCAAGCCAAATAGATTTTGCTTTGGTAGTGCTTTTTCTTGATTTTTCATAAATATTCCAGCCACCATCACGTTTCTTTTTTGCCCATACTATACGCGGTTCACTATTAATACCTTCTTTTTGAAGTTTATCTTTTCCCCACCTCCAGCAGCTCTCTCCTCCTTCACTGTTCATTGGATAGACAGGAGTTGTACATTCTGCTGTTTTCGTTAAGGATACTCGTGAAAGACCTTCCTCGTTTATATGATTTTCATCGACATATATTGGATAGAAAAGATTTGGTCGATTATGCCTTCCAAATTTAGGATTACGATTTCGCAGCTCCCAAAGATCATAAGGCCCATAAGAATCTTCAAAGGGAAGCGTCCCGCCCACCTTCTCCAACTCTCCGAGATTTGATTTATTTGATTTATAGTAAACTAAAATATACTCATGGCATTTAGCTATTTCCTTGTAAGTTTGGCCACGCTTATTTGATTGTACTATTATTTGAGATAGAAAGTTTTCTTCTCCGAATATTTCATCACATAAAAGTTTTAATTGCGCGATTTCATTATCATCTATTGAAATAAAGATAACGCCATCTTCGCGGAGAAGTTCACGAGCAATATAAAGACGGGGGTAAATGAATGTTAGCCATGCACTATGACTACTTGAACCTTTGACGGTAAAATTGAGGATTCGTGTAGCCTCATCAAGATCGATTCCTGCCAATTCAGAAAGCTGTTCTGCCGTGAAATTACGCTCATCATTATATACAAATCCATCTGAACCAGTATTATATGGAGGATCAATATAAATCATTTTAATCTTTTCAGAATAAGCATTCGCCATATGCTTTAATACTTCGAGGTTATCCCCTTTGATCAACAGATTCTGACTGTTCTTGTTCTCTTCACGTTGGTTATGGTCTTTATCTTCGGTGAGCAACGTCTTCGGTGGTAGGTTAGCCAACAGCCGGGCATAGGACTTACCCAGCCAGTTTAAGCTGTATGATTCTTTAGAGAGTTCAACATCCGACGACTTGACGATCTCAAGCAACTTTTCTTGAATGAATGCCCCATTCTTATCAAAACACTGTGGGAAGTTAGCCTTCAAAACAGCAAGCTGCTTACTGTTAGCAGTTTCTACTTCTGAAAAAATCGTTTCTTTTTGCATGTCCATTTTAAACCTGATTATTTAGTGTTCGATTTGATGGTGTTTTTGATTGAAGCTTCATTTAGTCCTATGCGTAGTAGTTCTGCCGCCGCACCATCTATGCTTTTGAAGACTCTTGCTTCATAAGGCTGTCTGGAGCTGCATAGGACTAATGGCTTACCTTCCCACTCTGAACCATCAAAAATCACGGTATACTCGCCTTTAGAGCCTTCTATTGTTGCTCTGTCAAGTAGACCTGATTTGACTCTTTCCTTAGCCATAGAGCTAAGGATGAAAATTCCACCATCAAGACCTGATATCATGGTTATTTCCTCGGTATTTAATATTGCTACAATATCAAATATTGCTGAAAATTCATAATAGAATGGTGTAGTAGCCATCACAGGGCGATGGCTATTCAAACATCGTTAAAACAAAGGATTACATGATGTTATATGATGGGTTATCAGGCAGTTAGCTTTGATTCCTGTGGGCAAACTCAAACGGCCTGATCATACTGCTGCTATTGGCATCAAGGAAATCAGCCCACCACTGGAGCATCAGGCGGCGTTCATCCAGATGTTCAGCCTTATGGATGTATGCGGCTCGAACAGAGCTACGTTCTTGGTGACTCATCTGTCGTTCAACGGCATCTCTTGACCATAATCCTGATTCAATCAGAGCGCTACAGGCCATTGTGCGGAATCCGTGGCAACAAACGTCTTTTTGAGTGTTATAGCCCATAGCACGTAATGCCTTATTAATCGTGTTTTCACTGATAGGCTTGTCAGCATAGCTAAAACCTGCGAATACAAATTTATGAGCGCCACTGATAGCTTTAATCTCTTTCAGAACGGCGAGACTCTGCTTACTCAGCGGTACCAGATGGGGAGTCTTCATCTTTGAGCCGCGATGAGAGAACTTGACGTTTTTAAGAGGTTCTCGTTCTGCAGGAATCGTCCATAGCGCATTTTTGAAATCAAACTCTGACCAACGCGCAAATCGTAACTCGCTGGAACGGATAAAGGTCAGCAAACACAATCGAACAGCCAATTGGGTAAGTCCCTTACCTTTGTATGCCTCTATCCTTTCCATCAATTCAGCAATACGTTCAAGGGGAAGGGCTGGACGATGAACACTTTTGGCTGTTGCTATTGCTCCCGCCAGATCATAAGCAGGGTTATGCTCAATAAGGGCATTATGTACGGCATAGCGCATAATGGCGGTGATACGCTGTTGAAGCCGTGAGGCCAGTTCCAGATGCCCGTTCAGTTCAGCTTTTTTTACAGGAACCAGTAAATCACGAGTTTTCAGGTCAGTAACATTTCTCTGACCAATTATCGGAAAAACATGCGTGGTTAGGCTGTTGAGTATCAGTGTGCGGTGGCCTTCTGACCATGTTTTATTGCTGGAATGCCAGCTTCTTGCTACCGTTTCAAAAGTTAAAGCGCCACTCTCTTCAATTTTTTCCGCTTTTTTCTTTTCGCTGGGATCAATGCCATTAGCAATCAGTTTTCTGGCACTGTCACGTCTCTCCCTTGCTTCAGCTAGGGAGACGGCAGGGTAGACGCCAAGTGCCAGCATCTTTTGTTTACCAGTGAAGCGGTATTGAAAGCGCCAATACTTTGAACCATTAGGGTGCACAAGTAGATGCATACCAAACCCGTCAGTGAGCTTGATTGGCTTACTGGAAGGTTTTGCTGATTTAACTTTTACATCAGTTAGCGCCATTGATTGCACCTCCCAGTGTTGGTACAAAACATATCGAACTTACGATACCAACAGATATACCAACAAAGCAAGGTTGATGTAGGCGGACGTTAACGGTTTTTGATGAACAATAGGTTATGGTTAACTTGTTGTTTTTTAGGTGTTTGGTGGTTATCTCAGGACGTTGTCGAACAAGTCTCTGGTGTCCCCTGCAGGAATCGAACCTGCAACTAGCCCTTAGGAGGGGCTCGTTATATCCATTTAACTAAGGGGACGAAGCGGCACGAGTATAGCGTTTTTTACTCACAACGGTAAGCCTCAGGCCGCCCAACTGCTCAAACCGTCACCATTCAAGCCTGTTTTTTCTGGTTTTTCTGCTTTTGCTCATCCCGCCTGGCTTGCAACCTGGCTTCTTCTTTGCGTTTATTGCTCATATCATTGCGGATCTGCGCGTGGCTCATCAGCGCGAAGATAAACGTTCCGCCACAGATATTCCCGGCGAGCGTTGGTAGCGCAAAGGGCCAGAAAAAATCACTCCAGTGCAGCGTACCATTAAAGACCAAGTAGAGAATTTCCACCGAGCCGACGACGATGTGCGTGGTATCGCCCAACGCAATCAGCCAGGTCATCAGAATAATAACCACAATCTTTGCCGCTCCGGCGGCGGGAAACATCCATACCATTGTGGCAATTAACCAGCCAGAAATGATGGCGTTGGAAAACATCTCCGTTGGCGTGTTTTTCATCACATCCATGCCGATTTTGACAAAAGCATCGCGGGTTTCTTCATCAAAAATCGGCATATGCTCAAACGCCCATGCCGCAACCCCGGTGCCAATAATATTACCCAGCAGAACCACGCTCCACAGGCGCATCAGCAGGCCAAAATTGCCGAGTGTAGGGTTTTGCATTACCGGCAGGACGGCGGTGACGGTATTTTCGGTAAACAGTTGCTGGCGGGCCATAATGACAATTATAAAGCCGAAGGTATAACCGAGGTTCTCCAGCAAAAATCCTCCAGGCACACCTTCCAGTTGCACATGAAAAATTCCTTTAGCCAGTAGCGAGGCGCCCATCGAGAGTCCCGCAGCGATGGCTGACCACAGTAGCGCCATCGCGTCGCGCTCCATTTCTTTCTCCCCATCCTGGCGGATATGTTCATGGATCGCCATGGCGCGGGAGGGGAGTCTGTCCTCATCGACCTCAATCTTTTTACCCTCTAGCTTTTCGTCACTGTCGACCTGAAGTTCGTCGCTGTGCCGATCAATCTTTTCGTTCTCAATGTCATTCATAGCCGAATCCTGAATTAGCACGTATTGCTAAAGCGTAGCGGCTTTTGTCCGAAAATCAGCGGGAGAAAGTCTGAGATAGCAAAAATGGTAACGTTTGTTTTTATTGGGGTAGCTAGAATAGAGCCGCCGCGGAGTACGCATTACCAGGCTATGATCAAATCAGTAACACAGGGTATATAGACATCATTTGACGTACTGTTACAATCGCTCACATCTAAACAGGCGGATACGTCATCGTTCCGTCATGGATGGCAATCAGCGATAGCCATAATACACAGGGAGACACTTATGAAGCTTCGCCTGTCGGCGCTTGCGCTGGGAACCACACTTTTGGTGGGGTGTGCGAGCTCTGGTACTGAACAGCAGGGGCGTTCGGACCCATTTGAAGGGTTCAACCGCACCATGTACAACTTCAACTTTAATGTTTTAGATCCATACGTTGTTCGACCGGTGGCAGTTGCCTGGCGTGATTATGTCCCGCAGCCGGCGCGTAACGGTTTGAGCAATTTTACCGGCAACCTTGAAGAGCCGGCCGTTATGGTCAACTATTTCCTGCAAGGCGACCCCTATCAGGGGATGGTGCACTTCACCCGTTTCTTCCTGAACACCCTGTTAGGTATGGGCGGATTTATCGACGTGGCGGGTATGGCTAATCCGAAGTTACAGCGTGTTGAACCACACCGTTTTGGTAGTACGTTAGGCCACTATGACGTTGGTTATGGACCGTATATGCAGCTTCCATTCTACGGCAGCTTCACGCTGCGTGATGATGGCGGCGACATGGTGGATACGCTGTATCCGGTACTGTCCTGGCTGACCTGGCCGTTGTCGATAGGTAAATGGACGGTTGAAGGGATTGAAACCCGCGCGCAACTGCTTGATTCCGACGGTCTGCTGCGCCAATCTTCCGACCCTTACATCATGGTGCGAGAAGCTTACTTCCAGCGTCATGACTTTATTGCGAACGGTGGCAAACTCAAACCAGAAGAAAACCCGAACGCGAAAGATATTCAGGACGATTTAAAAGAGATCGATTCTGAGTAAGGAAGGATGAAAATAAAAAGGTGAGCTAAAAAGCTCACCTTTTTTATATCTGAAGAAAATCAGAATGCGTAGTTGAAGTTGGTACCGAACAGCCAGGCTTTACCTTCAGAATCGAAAGTATACGGGCCTTCTTTGACGGTCACTTTCTGGCCGTGCATATAAGAAACGCCTACGTCAATGGACGCGTCATCATTGAAGGCGTAAGTGGTACCCGCACTCAGCCACAGACGGTCCTGGTCTGGAATGGAGATGGAACGCTTGCTCGCAGGAACCGGGCTATCGTCATAGGCGATACCGGTACGGAAGGTCCAGCTTTTATCCATGTAATAAGTCGTACCCAGCGCGATGCGGTAAGAATCTTTGAACCCTTCTTCTTTATAGAACAGCGTCTGCCCGTTGGTGCCGGTTGCTTTCAGCTCCTGGAACTGACTCCAGCTGGTGTAAGCCATGCTGTAGTGAATAGCCCACTGTGGTGCAACGCGGTTGTAACCCGACAGTTCCCACATTTCCGGTAGGTTAAGCGTCAGAGAACCTGGGACGGTGGCGTTGGTGGTTCCCCAAGGGAACGCCGTGCCTGCGCCAGGTAACGCGTTGGCCTGGGTGCGGATGCCGCTCTTGTAATCGCCATCGAAGTCGATTTTGACTTCAGACCGATACGTTAAACCGTAGCGGTTATTTTTATCCAGCTCGTACAAAATACCGGCGTTCCAGCCGTAACCCCATTCGTCACCTTTCAGGCTGGCAATTTTCTGGCTGACTTTTGGCAATGCAGCAGTTTGTTCACCGGAATAACGCTCAATTTTTGCATCGGCATAGACGGCATTAAAACCAACGCCAAAGCTCCAGCTATCATTCAGACGGTAGGCACCGCTCAGGTTCAGGTTGACCGTTTTAAGATCGGTCTTCCCGCCGTATTCGCCGACAATGTAGCTGTCGTTAAATTCGGTTGCCAGGCCATAGTTTGACGTGACAGAAGCCCCCCAACCAAACTGTTCGTTGATCGGCATCACGAAGTGAGCATTGGGAACCCACGCCGTAGGCGCGATGTTGTCCGCATCGGTGCTGCGTCCTGTATATGGCGATTTACCGGAAATATTCACGTCTGGATCGATATACACCGCACCCGCTGAAAAAGTAGGGCGGTCAAACATCATAATCAGCGCCGGGTTACGACTGGCGTTACCTGCATCATCTGCAATAGCGCCTTCACCCGAATATGCCCGGCCAAGGCCAGAGGAAGAAAATTCGTTTAACTGAAAGCCTGCAGACCAGGCCTGTGTGGAGATAATTGCCACTGCGACTGCGAGAGCAGACTTTGTAAACAGGGTTTTCTGGCTCATGACCATAACCTCATTGATTTATTTTTATACAAACAATGTTACATACCGTAACAGGAGCGCGAAGTGTAGGGTCTGAGGTACAACTTAGAAATCAGACCAGTGCCGAGAGTATAGGTCTGACCAGCTGAAATGTTGCAAGTATGTTTATAAATATTTTCAATTCTGATCTCGGAAACGCGATCCAGCTGGCAAAATTGCGGGTATGCACACTCACCTGTTTGGGTGATTTTTGTTTTAGATCATTTTTAAGTGTGATTTCGGTCACTTATCCCATTTCATACAATTAACGACTGGAGAGGCGAATAATGGGAGCGTAAAATATCCCCATCGTTTATCTGGCACCACAGGTGCGAATACAGAGGAAATCTACAATGAGTAAATGCAGTGCTGATGAAACCCCGGTTTGCTGCTGTATGGATGTTGGCACCATCATGGACAACTCCGATTGCACCGCGTCATACAGCCGTGTGTTCGCGAATCGTGCAGAGGCAGAAGAAACGCTGGCCGCTCTGACTGAGAAGGCGCGTGGCGTGGAATCTGAGCCTTGCCAAATCACCTCGACCTTTACTGAAGAGTCTGAAGGTGTGCGTCTGGATATCGACTTTGTTTTTGCCTGTGAAGCTGAAACGCTGATCTTCCAACTGGGTCTGCGTTAATCCCTTCTTTAAAAGCCCTTGTTACCCGGTAGCAAGGGCTTTTTCGTCACTGTCAGTGATTATTCACTGTGTCTTAGCTCCCACTTTCTTTTCTCCCTGCTTGGCTAAATGTAAAAAATTGGTTAAGACTGTGATCAGGTCAGACCACTTATTTTTATTTTTTACAGGGGAGTGTTATGAGTCAGGCTTTACCGCTGGTTACCCGCCAGGGCGATCGCATCGCCATCGTAAGCGGATTGCGTACGCCATTTGCCCGCCAGGCAACCGCGTTTCATGGCATTCCCGCCGTAGATTTGGGGAAAATGGTCGTTGGCGAGCTGCTGGCGCGCAGCGAAATTTCTGCTGATGTGATTGAGCAACTGGTCTTTGGCCAGGTGGTGCAAATGCCCGAGGCCCCAAATATTGCTCGTGAAATCGTGCTGGGAACCGGGATGAATGTGCACACCGATGCCTACAGCGTAAGCCGAGCCTGCGCCACCAGCTTCCAGGCGGTGGCGAATGTCGCGGAAAGCCTGATGGCGGGGACTATTCGCGCAGGAATTGCCGGCGGTGCGGACTCCTCGTCAGTTCTGCCTATTGGCGTTAGCAAAAAGCTGGCGCGGGTGCTGGTGGATGTCAATAAGGCCCGGACCACCGGTCAGCGTCTTAAGCTTTTCTCCCGACTGCGCTTACGTGACCTGATGCCCGTACCGCCAGCCGTCGCCGAGTATTCCACCGGTTTACGCATGGGGGATACGGCCGAGCAAATGGCCAAAACTTATGGGATTACGCGAGAGCAACAGGATGCCCTGGCGCACCGTTCTCATCAGCGCGCCGCTCAGGCGTGGTCTGAAGGAAAACTGGCAGATGAGGTGATGACCACCTACGCGCCACCTTTCAAAGATCCTTTTTCAGAAGATAACAATATTCGCGGTAACTCTACGCTGGCCGATTACGCCAAACTGCGTCCGGCTTTTGACCGAAAGCACGGCACCGTTACCGCGGCGAACAGTACCCCGCTAACGGACGGCGCAGCCGCCGTAATTATGATGACGGAATCGCGTGCGAAAGAGTTGGGGCTGGTGCCGCTGGGATACCTGCGTAGTTTTGCCTTTACCGCCATCGATGTCTGGCAGGACATGCTGTTGGGGCCGGCGTGGTCAACGCCGCTTGCCCTGGAGAGAGCGGGTCTGACCATGGCTGATTTAACCCTGATCGATATGCATGAAGCATTTGCCGCACAAACGCTGGCGAATCTTCAACTGCTGGGTAGCGAACGTTTTGCCCGCGAAGTGCTGGGCAGGGCGCATGCCACGGGCGAGGTCGATGACAGTAAATTTAATGTGCTGGGCGGATCGATTGCCTATGGACACCCCTTCGCCGCCACCGGTGCTCGCATGATCACCCAAACTCTCCATGAGTTACGACGTCGTGGCGGTGGTTTTGGTTTAGTGACAGCCTGTGCAGCAGGTGGTCTGGGTGCGGCAATGGTTCTGGAGGCGGAATAATGGAAATGGCATCGGCTTTTACGCTAAACGTACGTCTGGATAACGTCGCTGTTGTCACCATTGATGTGCCCGGAGAGAAAATGAATACCCTGAAGGCGGAATTTGCCTCCCAGGTTCGGGTCATTCTGAAACAAATTCGCGATAACAAAGCATTACGCGGCGTGGTGTTCATTTCGGCGAAACCCGATAACTTCATTGCCGGGGCGGATATCAACATGATTGGTCGCTGTCGCAGCGCGCAGGAAGCTGAAACGCTGGCACGCCAGGGGCAGCAGATTATGGCGGAAATTAATGCCTTGCCGATCCCCGTTATCGCCGCAATTAATGGCGCCTGTCTCGGCGGTGGCCTGGAGATGGCGCTGGCGTGCCACAATCGTATTTGTACCGATGATGCTAAAACCGTACTGGGTTTACCGGAAGTGCAGCTTGGTCTGCTGCCTGGCTCTGGCGGTACCCAGCGGTTGCCCCGTCTGATTGGCGTCAGTACCGCGCTGGATATGATCCTCACCGGAAAACAACTACGCGCAAAACAGGCGCTAAAAGTGGGTTTAGTGGATGAAGTTGTACCGCATACCATTTTGCTGGAAGCGGCCGTAGAACTGGCCAAAAAGGACAGTCCCGCACACCGAACTCTGCCGGTGCGAGAGCGTGTGCTAGCGGGGCCGCTGGGGCGGGCGCTGTTATTCCGCATGGCCAGTAAAAAGACGGCGCAAAAAACGCAGGGCAACTACCCTGCAACAGAACGTATCCTTGAGGTCATCGAAACCGGCCTGGCGCAAGGCAGCAGCAGCGGTTACGACGCCGAAGCCCGCGCGTTTGGCGAACTGGCGATGACATCTCAGTCTCAGGCGCTGCGGCACATCTTTTTTGCCAACACCGATGTGAAAAAGGATCCCGGAAGTGATGTGAAGCCCGGCCCGCTAAACAGTGTAGGCATTTTGGGCGGCGGTCTGATGGGGGGCGGTATTGCCTATGTGACGGCCTGTAAAGGCGGCTTGCCAGTGCGTATCAAAGATATAAATGCCAAGGGAATCAACCACGCGCTGAAGTACAGCTGGGATCAGCTTGAAACGAAGGTTCGCCGCCGTCATATCAAAGCCAGTGAGCGTGATAAACAGCTGGCGCTGATTTCGGGATCAACCGATTACCGTGGCTTCGCTCATCGCGATCTGGTTATTGAAGCCGTATTTGAAGATCTGGCGTTAAAACAACAGATGGTGGCAGAAGTTGAGCAAAATTGCGCATCTCATACCATTTTTGCCTCTAACACCTCATCTTTGCCGATTGGCGATATTGCGGCGAACGCTGCCAGGCCTCAACAAGTAATAGGTTTGCACTTCTTTAGCCCGGTGGAAAAAATGCCGCTGGTCGAGGTTATCCCGCATGCCACGACCTCTGAGCAGACAATTGCCACAACCGTTAAACTGGCGAAAAAGCAGGGCAAAACGCCGATAGTGGTCAGAGATAAGGCCGGATTTTATGTTAACCGCATTTTAGCGCCATACATTAACGAAGCTATTCGTATGCTGACCGAAGGCGAGCGGGTTGAAGCCATTGACGCCGCGCTGGTTAAGTTTGGTTTTCCGGTCGGGCCAATCCAACTTTTGGATGAGGTCGGAATTGATACGGGCACTAAAATTATACCAGTGCTTGAGGCTGCATATGGAGAACGTTTTAGCGCGCCTGCAAATGTTGTTGCTTCAATTTTGAATGACGATCGCAAAGGTAGAAAAAATGGTCGGGGTTTCTATCTTTATGGAGCGAAAGGGCGTAAAAGCAAAAAACAGGTCGACCCTGCAATTTATACGCTTATTGGCGTCCAGGGGCAGGGCCGACTCACCGCCGCGCAGATAGCCGAGCGGTGCGTCATGTTAATGCTCAATGAAGCAGCACGCTGTTTTGATGAGAAGATTATCCGCAGCGCGCGTGATGGTGATATCGGCGCTGTATTTGGTATTGGTTTTCCGCCCTTCCTCGGCGGCCCGTTCCGGTATATGGATTCGCTCGGCGCGGGTGAAGTGGTTGCTGCTCTGCAACGACTGACCACGCAATACGGCTCGCGGTTTACGCCGTGTGAGCAGTTATTGCAGATGGCGGAACGCGGTGAAAGATTCTGGAGTAATGGGGAAACTGACCTGAATTCATGAGGTCAAAGGTAGGATGAATCCGCACTGAATGTATGGGTCGCGCTCAAAATGTAAACAGAGATTGACTATACTTACGCCGTTGAGGTAAAAAACAGCGTTTCATTCGGTGAATGGATAAGGCACAATGCCGGCCACCACATCGTTACCACGGTCAATAGGGGCTGTGGATAAAGGTGTCGGTGATTCTGGTTAACAAAAGCGGTGCAATATGCAAGTTTTTATCATGCGTCACGGCGACGCAGCCCTCGATGCCGCCAGTGATTCGGTTCGTCCCTTAACCTCCTGTGGTTGTGACGAATCTCGCCTGATGGCGAACTGGCTGAAAGGTCAAAAAGTGGATATCGAACGTGTTCTGGTGAGCCCGTTCCTACGAGCCGAACAAACGCTGGATGTGGTGGGGGAGTGTATGAACCTGCCAACCGGTGTGGATGTTTTGCCGGAGTTGACTCCCTGCGGCGATGTCGGTCTGGTCAGCGCCTATTTACAGGCTCTGGCCAATGAAGGTATCGCCACGGCGCTGGTCATCTCTCACTTACCTTTAGTGGGGTATCTGGTGTCTGAACTTTGCCCAGGCGAAACACCGCCGATGTTTACCACATCAGCGATTGCCAGCGTAACGCTTGATGAGAGCGGGAAGGGTACTTTTAACTGGCAGATGAGCCCGTGTAACCTGAAAATGGCAAAAGCGATTTAAAAAGCCTGGAATCGGATAAGGCACAGCCGTCATCCGGAAAATCAAAGAGCCGCAAATGCGGCTCTTTCTGTTTTTCTGCATCAGGGAAGTTCGGGCGGTTGCCACTCTTCCACTTCAATCAGCAGCAGCAGCGCGGCGTCGCCACCGTACTCTTTTGGCGCTTGATGAAAGGCCATCACGTGCGGATGCTGCGCCAACCAGAGCGGCGTTTGCTGCTTAAGAATATGTTTTCCGTGACCATGCATCACGCAGGCGCAAAACACATGCTCACGACGACAGGCGGCAATCAGCGCGCCTAACTCCTGTTTGGCCTGCTGCTGGGTCAGCCCGTGCAGATCGAGAAACAGCTCCGGGGAGTAATCGCCACGGCGCATTTTCTTCAGTTCGAAATGGCTGACGTCGGCACGCAGATATCTTACCGGGCCGTCCGTATTCAGCAGCGGCTGAAACTCGTCCGAGAAATAGTGACTGGCATCAGCTTGTTCCTGCAGCAGCCTTTTAACCGGAACCTCGGTAATTTTTTTACGTAGCGGTCGGTGAACAATGGTGTCCTGTTTCATTTTACGCGTGCCGGTCATCAGCTGGCGAAACAGCGTCTGATCCTCCTCGCTGAGCGATGTTTTCTTTTTCATTCGAGAGTCTCATCTTTTATTTTTCGTTAGTTTAACCCGACTCGGCGGGCATCCGATCGCTTAAAACGCAATTTTCGCGCTCAGGCCCTGTGTGAATGCTGATTTATCGCCGTCTTCGTGGCAAACTAGCCGCCGAAATTAATACGAGCATGCCCTGGAGGAATACGTGGATAAAATTTTCGTCGATGAAGCAGTGAGTGAACTGCATACCATTCAGGACATGTTGCGTTGGGCGGTCAGCCGTTTTAGCGCGGCGAACATCTGGTATGGCCATGGCACGGATAACCCATGGGACGAGGCCGTACAGCTGGTGCTGCCGTCACTTTATCTGCCGCTGGATATTCCAGAAGATATGCGTACCGCGCGTCTGACTTCCAGTGAGCGCCATCGCATTGTTGAACGCGTGATTCGCCGCGTCAACGAGCGCATTCCGGTCGCTTATTTGACCAACAAAGCCTGGTTCTGCGGGCATGAGTTTTATGTTGATGAGCGCGTGTTGGTACCACGTTCGCCGATTGGCGAGCTTATTAATAACCGCTTTGCGGGCCTTATTAATGAGCAGCCGCAGCATATCCTGGATATGTGTACCGGCAGCGGCTGTATTGCCATTGCCTGCGCCTATGCTTTCCCGGAGGCTGAAGTGGATGCGGTGGATATTTCCACCGACGCGCTGGCGGTGACCGAACACAATATTGAAGAGCACGGCCTGATCCATCATGTTACGCCGATCCGTTCCGATCTGTTCCGCGATCTGCTGAAAGTCCAGTATGACCTGATTGTGACCAATCCGCCGTATGTCGATGCGGAAGATATGTCCGATCTGCCAAACGAATATCGTCATGAACCTGAGCTGGGTCTGGCGTCCGGCAGCGATGGACTAAAACTTACCCGTCGCATTCTGGGTAACGCTCCGGACTACCTGTCAGATAACGGTATTCTGATTTGTGAAGTCGGAAACAGCATGGTACATCTGATAGAGCAATACCCGGATGTACCGTTCACCTGGCTGGAGTTCGACAACGGCGGTGACGGTGTATTCATGCTGACCAAAGAGCAGTTAGTTGCTGCTCGCGAGCACTTCAGCATTTATAAAGACTAAATACACGCGCACATACACAACACTCATAACGGAGCCGTGATGGCAGGAAACACAATTGGGCAACTCTTTCGCGTAACCACTTTCGGTGAATCACACGGGCTGGCGCTCGGTTGTATTGTCGATGGTGTTCCGCCGGGCATTTCTCTGACAGAAGCTGACCTGCAGCACGATCTCGACAGACGCCGTCCGGGCACATCGCGCTACACTACGCAGCGTCGTGAGCCGGATCAGGTGAAAATCCTCTCCGGCGTGTTCGAAGGCGTTACCACCGGCACCAGCATTGGCCTGTTGATCGAAAATACCGATCAGCGTTCACAGGATTACGGCGCGATTAAGGACGTTTTTCGTCCAGGACACGCCGACTATACCTATGAGCAGAAATATGGCCTGCGTGACTACCGTGGCGGCGGACGCTCATCCGCACGTGAAACAGCGATGCGCGTTGCGGCCGGAGCGATTGCCAAAAAATATCTGGCGGAAAAATTCGGCGTTGAAATTCGCGGCTGTCTGACGCAGATGGGTGATATTCCGCTGGAGATCAAAGACTGGTCCCAGGTGGAACTTAACCCGTTCTTTTGTCCAGATCCGGATAAACTCGAGGCGCTGGACGAACTGATGCGTGGGCTGAAGAAAGAGGGCGACTCCATCGGGGCGAAGGTGACCGTGGTTGCAAGCGGCGTACCAGCGGGTCTCGGCGAACCTGTATTTGACCGCCTGGATGCTGATATCGCTCACGCGCTGATGAGCATTAACGCCGTTAAAGGCGTTGAGATTGGTGACGGTTTTGACGTTGTTGCACTGCGCGGCAGCCAGAACCGTGATGAAATCACCAAAGAAGGTTTCCAGAGTAATCATGCGGGCGGCATTCTTGGTGGGATCAGCAGTGGGCAACAAATCATTGCTCATATGGCGCTGAAACCGACCTCGAGCATTACCGTTCCAGGGCGCACTATTAATCGCTTTGGTGAAGAAGTCGAAATGATCACCAAAGGTCGTCACGATCCGTGTGTTGGGATCCGCGCCGTGCCAATCGCCGAAGCGATGCTGGCGATCGTGTTGATGGATCACCTGCTGCGTCAGCGGGCGCAAAATGCGGACGTGAAGACCGATATTCCACGCTGGTAAGAGATGAAAAAAACGGCACTTGCGGCGCTGGCTCTTTTTGCCAGCACCGCCTGTCTGGCGGCGACGCCCTGGCAGAAAATTACCCATCCGGTTGCAGGCAGCGCGCAGTCTATCGGCGCGTTCTCCAACGGCTGTATTGTTGGCGCAGATACGCTGCCTGTACAGTCAGAACACTATCAGGTGATGCGCACCGATCAGCGCCGTTACTTTGGCCATCCGGACCTGGTGATGTTTATCCAGCGTCTGAGTAATCAGGCCAACAATCTGGAGCTGGGTACGGTGTTAATTGGCGATATGGGCATGCCGGCCGGTGGGCGATTCAATGGCGGTCACGCCAGTCACCAGACGGGACTGGATGTAGATATTTTCCTGCAACTGCCGAAAACCCGCTGGACCCAGTCGCAACTGCTGCGGCCGCAGGCGTTAGATCTGGTCTCACAGGATGGCAAACGTGTCGTGCCGTCACTCTGGAAGCCGGAGATTTTCAGCCTGATCAGGCTGGCGGCAAAAGATAATGAAGTCACGCGTATTTTCGTGAATCCGGCGATTAAGCAGCAACTTTGTCTGGATGCAGGGACCGACAGGGACTGGTTGCGTAAAGTGCGGCCATGGTTCCAGCATCGTGCGCATATGCACGTACGGTTGCGTTGTCCTGCCGGCAGTCTTGAGTGCGAAGATCAACCGTTACCACCACCGGGTGACGGCTGCGGCGCGGAGCTGCAAAGCTGGTTCGAACCTCCGAAACCTGGAACCACCAAGCCTGAGAAGAAGACACCGCCGCCGTTGCCGCCTTCCTGCCAGGCGCTACTGGACGAGCATGTACTCTAATGGATCATTTTGCCTCTCTGTTTATGGTGTCGCCACTGCTGTTAGGTGTGCTTTTTTTCGTGGCGATGCTGGCAGGTTTTATTGATTCTCTGGCCGGAGGCGGTGGTTTACTCACTATCCCGGCATTGATGGCGGCCGGGATGCCCCCCGCGCAAGCGCTGGCCACCAATAAGCTACAGGCCTGTGGAGGATCTATCTCTTCCTCCCTCTATTTTATTCGCCGGGGCGTGGTTAATCTGGCGGATCAGAAGCTCAATATCTTCATGACTTTTATCGGCTCAATGAGCGGCGCGCTGTTGGTTCAGCACGTGCAGTCAGATATTCTGCGCCAGATCCTGCCGGTTCTGGTTATCTGTATTGGCCTTTACTTTCTGTTGATGCCGAAAGTGGGGGAGGAGGACCGACAGCGTCGGTTGCATGGGTTGCCTTTCGCGCTGGTGGCCGGGGGCTGCGTCGGCTTTTATGATGGCTTTTTTGGTCCGGCTGCGGGGTCGTTCTACGCGCTGGCCTTTGTCATGCTGTGCGGCTACAACCTGGCGAAATCGACGGCCCACGCCAAAGTATTAAATGCCACATCGAATATCGGTGGGCTGTTGCTGTTTGCCCTCGGCGGCAAAGTGATTTGGGCGACCGGATTTGTGATGCTCATTGGCCAGTTTATTGGCGCACGGATGGGCTCACGGCTGGTGCTCAGTAAAGGACAAAAACTCATTCGGCCAATGATCGTCATTGTCTCCGCCGTGATGAGCGCCAAGCTACTTTATGATAATCATGGACAGGAGATTCTCCACTGGCTGGGGATGAACTAATGAATAATACCCATCACTACGAACAGTTAATTGAGATTTTTAACGGCTGCTTTGCCGATGAATTTAATACCCGTCTGATTAAAGGCGATGACGAACCGATCTATCTTCCTGCGGATGCGGAATTACCGTATCACCGTATCGTTTTTGCGCATGGCTATTACGCCAGCGCGTTACACGAAATTTCACACTGGTGCATCGCCGGTAAGGCGCGGCGTGAACTGGTCGACTTCGGTTACTGGTACTGTCCGGACGGACGCGACGCGAAGACGCAATGCCAGTTTGAAGACGTGGAAGTGAAGCCGCAGGCGTTTGACTGGCTGTTTTGCATGGCGGCGGGCTACCCGTTTAACGTCAGTTGCGACAACCTTGAAGGGGACTTTGAACCGGATCGCGTGGTATTCCAGCGCCGTGTCCATGCTCAGGTGATGGAGTACCTGGACAAGGGGATCCCTGAACGTCCGGCGCGCTTCATTAACGCGTTACAGAATTATTATCACACGCCTGAACTTAAGGCGGAACAATTCCCGTGGCCCGAAGCGCTCAACTGAAGTCGCTGCCACGTTTACAATGAGGAAAGAAGATGATCGCGGAGTTTGAATCACGCATTCTGGCATTAATCGACGATATGGTAGAGCACGCCAGCGATGATGAGTTGTTTGCCAGTGGCTATTTGCGTGGACACCTGACGCTGGCCGTGGCCGAACTGGACGCTGGCGAGGACCATTCCGCTGAGGCATTGTACGCCAATGTGACCAGTAGCCTGGAAAAAGCCATCAGCGCAGGCGAACTATCGCCGCGTGACCAGGCGTTAGTGAAAGAAATGTGGGACACTCTGTTCCAGAAGGCTACTGCACAATAATTGCGGTAAATTGTGCCGGATGGCGACGCTCTGGTGTCTTATCCGGCCTACCTTGTTGGGGTGTTTGTAGGCCTGATAAGCGTAGCGTCATCAGGCCATGACGAGAGGGCACCCCATCCTTTTATTTCACCGCTTTACCCTTCAATAACTTCCTGACCCACAGACGATTTGGATTTAGCGCCGCCAGCGTGCTGGCATCCATGGGAATCGGTTCATTGCTCATTTGCGAAGCCAGAATTTCTGCACACAGCGGGGCAGTACACAGCCCGCGCGATCCCAGCGCGCCCAGCATAAATAAATCGGAATAAACTGGCGCGCTTACGGCGTGCTCTTTGTCTGCAGCAAGTGTGGTGTACTGGCTGAGCGTGGCGTCATAGTCCGCGACGTTGCCGACCATTGGCATGTGATCGCGCGTGGCGCAGCGCACCCCGCAGCGGGCGGCATTGTCACTAACGTCTACCTCTTTTGCCCACACAGCGTTCGGGAAGCAGTCGATTAAGCGTTGACGGTTTTGTTGCTGATCGTCCTCGCGATACGCTGTCTCTTCACTCCCACGATGATAGCTGGCGCCAATGCAGTGCTGCTGATTTTGCGGGTTGTGCGGCGTGAGGTAGCCGTCATAGCACAGCACCTGACGTAACGCTGAAAGTGCAGGTGTGGTAGGAATATGACTCACCTGACCGCCCACGGAGTACACCGGTAGCGGCTGCGTTTGCTCAAAGCTGCTAATGAGATGGCCGTTAGCCAGAACGACTGCTGCGTGAGAGGCGGTTTCTCCACTGGAAAACTGCAATTGCCAGCTTGCTGTCTGGCGAGTCAGTGAGGTCAGCGTATGGTGGTAGCGGGTGCGTAATCCCAGGGTTGTTGCATAGTCCAGTACCGCGGCGGTTAACTGCGCCGGATACAGCCATCCTCCGGCTGGATACTGAATCCCGCCGCATCCGGTTTCCACACCTGTTGTTTGTAAAACCTGCTGTGCGTCAACCCCGACGGCGAGCGCAGCGGGCAGTTCAAGGGACAGCATCTGGGTGATTTTTTGCTGGCTTTTCTCATCCCACGCGAGTTGCGTCACGCCGCACCAGTCATGCGTGAACTCAACGGGGAGGGCGTCATACAGTCGTTGGGCGAAGGTAAACGCAGTGGGGAAAAAAAGATTAATGGCTGCGTCATGTTTGCTAAGTAGGGGGTAGAGCGCCCCCTGGCGATTACCGGATGCGCCCCCGGCAGGTTTATCGTCGGCGCAATACAGCGTGACCTGCCAGCCGCGGCGCAATAACGCCAGTGACAGCAATGCGCTGGCAATTCCTCCACCAATAATGGCGGCTTCGCGCTTATCTGTTCCCGTACGCGCAAACCATGGCGCCGAGGACGTGAGCGTCAGAGTCTGTTCCATCACGCCACAGAGCATTTCGCGTTTGCGCCCAAAGCCTTTGCATTTTTGCATTGTAAATCCGGCTTCCTGCAACCCCCGACGTACAAAGCCTGCCGATGTAAAGGTTGCCAGCGTCCCGCCGGGACGAGCCAGTCGGGCCATCGCGTTAAACAGCGTTGGCGTCCACATATCCGGGTTTTTTGCCGGTGCGAAACCGTCCAGGAACCAGGCGTCCACCTTTTGATTCAGAGAGTCATCCAGCGTACTGGTCAGTTCGTTAATATCGCCAAACCACAGATCCAGCGTGACGCGCCCATCATCAAGCAGCAGGCGATGACATCCCGCCAGCGGCAGCGGCCATTGTTCTTGCAGTGCCGTGGCCCACGGGGCAAGTTCTGGCCAGTGCTGGTGGGCTAAGGTGAGATCTTCACGCGTCAGCGGATATTTTTCAAAGCTGATGAAATGTAATCTTTCCAGGGTAGCTTCTGGGTGGGTATCGCGAAAATCGGCAAATGCCTGCCAGAGCGTGAGGAAGTTAAGTCCGGTGCCAAACCCGCTTTCTGCCACCACGAAGAGAGGACGTGAATGCGCAGGGAATCGTTGGGCGAGATGGTTACCGCCGAGAAAGACGTAACGTGTCTCTTCCAGCCCGTTATCATTAGAAAAATAGACATCGTCAAAATCTCGGGAAACAGGTGTACCCTCAGCGTTGAATTCAAGGTTGGCAGGTTGTATAGCGTATTGTTTCACGTAAGTTACTCGTCTGACAGGCTGTGCCCCGATCTTAGCGATGAGTGCCTGGCTGCGCAAATTTCCACATAAAATGGCTGATCGGACTTGTTCGGCGTACAAGTGTACGCTATTGTGCCACTCGAAACTTTAAAATAGTGCGACTTACAGAGGTATTGAATGAAACGTGCAGTGATTACTGGCTTGGGCATCGTTTCCAGCATCGGTAATAACCAGCAGGAAGTCCTGGCATCTCTGCGTGAAGGACGTTCAGGGATCACTTTCTCTCAGGAGCTGAAGGACTCCGGCATGCGTAGCCACGTTTGGGGCAACGTAAAACTGGATACCACTGGCCTCATTGACCGCAAAGTAGTGCGCTTCATGAGCGACGCATCCATCTATGCATTCCTATCGATGGAGCAGGCAGTGGCTGATGCCGGCCTTGCTGCAGAAGATTACCAGAACAACCCGCGCGTTGGCCTGATTGCAGGTTCCGGCGGCGGCTCCCCACGTTTTCAGGTGTTCGGCGCTGACGCAATGCGTAGCCCACGTGGTCTGAAAGCGGTTGGCCCGTATGTGGTCACCAAAGCGATGGCGTCCGGCGTTTCTGCCTGCCTCGCAACGCCGTTCAAAATCCACGGCGTAAACTACTCCATCAGTTCTGCCTGTGCGACATCTGCGCACTGCATCGGCAACGCGGTAGAACAAATTCAACTGGGCAAACAGGACATCGTTTTTGCTGGCGGCGGCGAAGAGCTGTGCTGGGAAATGGCGTGTGAATTCGATGCAATGGGCGCGCTGTCTACCAAATACAACGACGATCCGTCAAAAGCTTCCCGTACCTATGACGCAAACCGCGACGGTTTCGTTATTGCTGGCGGCGGCGGTATGGTCGTGGTTGAAGAACTGGAGCACGCTCTGGCACGTGGCGCGCACATCTATGCGGAAATCGTCGGTTACGGCGCAACGTCCGATGGCGCAGACATGGTTGCTCCGTCTGGCGAAGGCGCAGTACGTTGCATGCAGATGGCGATGCACGGTGTAGACACGCCGATCGACTACCTGAACTCTCACGGTACCTCGACTCCGGTTGGCGACGTGAAAGAACTGGGCGCAATCCGCGAAGTGTTTGGCAACAACAGCCCGGCAATCTCCGCAACCAAAGCGATGACCGGTCACTCACTGGGCGCGGCTGGCGTGCAGGAAGCTATCTACTCTCTGCTGATGCTGGAACATGGCTTTATCGCGCCAAGCATCAACATTGAAGAGCTGGATGAGCAGGCGGCAGGTCTGAACATCGTGACCAAACCGACCGAGCAGGCGCTGACCACCGTGATGTCCAACAGCTTCGGCTTTGGCGGCACCAACGCTACGCTGGTTATGCGTAAGCTGAAGGCGTAAGTCTCAGATTGAATACGAAAAAAGGGAGCTAACAGGCTCCCTTTTTACTGTGTTTACTTCGGCATTTTTTCGTATTCCGGCGCGATCTCAGCGGACCATGCTCTGGCTCGCGTAATCTCTCCGGCATTGTAAATGGGCTGCTCGTAATGACGACCCGCGTCCCGGACACGATAAATTTTCCACCGTCCTTCCTCCCAACGGGTATAAACCTCCAGTCGAATAGGGGCTGACTCAGTGCCTAACTGCAGGTTCAGTTTTTCACCGCCGAGGAATGGCTGCGCCTGTCCAACCCGCAATAGCGGGATCCATGCCGGTGCGTAATCCTGCACATACATAAAGTAGTCCGCTTGCACGATCTCCTGCTCATAAAGCGTATCAATTAGCGCCAGACGCCCGATAACCTCTTTTGCGACATAGCGTTGCAGTAATGCTGGCGTATCGCGGGGCGCATCCGGATCCTGAGTGTAGTTCTTCATCCACGAAAGATAGAACTGTTTCACATCCTGCGTGCTGTCACGGTGAGAAGGGGTACAGCCACAAATCAGCAGGATGAGAACAATCAGTGGAAAGGCTTTCATTACTTCTTCCTGTAAATGGTGTATGACGGCTTTGCGGGTATATTCCCCACAGCGCCCTTGTGAATGTGAACTCGCGTGCGATTTGGCGTAATTGACCGCCACCTTTTTATCCCAACTCATAACGACTCCTGTTAATAACATACGTAATAGCAATTACGTGATGCTTTAACAGTATTTACGCAATTGGAAATGGCAAATAGTGCTATTAATATTCTCAATATATTAAGCTGGGATATTTATTAATTTATATGCTCGATAAATTACGAGTGATTTATTTAATATTCAGTATTACTTGTTTTATCCTCTGGCTGCTGGCGTGGATAGCGTGATGGCCAAATCACGTCTGGCGAGGTTTCGAGCGCCTGCGCAATGATCTGTTCCGATCTGGGCCAGCTTCGGGTAAATACATTGCGCAGTGAATCGGGCGATAATCCAGCCGCACGAGAAAGATCTCTGAGCGTGATTCCTTTTTTTTTCAGTGCACTTTTAATATCTGCACAATGCCAGTCTTGGCTTTTGTGTTCCATTCTGTGAACCTAAGTAAATGTGTTATCAGTGCCGATATTTTTTTTCAGGGTATAAACCAGAGTAACAAAATAACGTAACTTTCTTTTTTGTCACTGGAATATTGCCAGAATAAAACTGAAATTTCGCGCAAAAGGAAAACTTTTTATTCCACAGGCAGAAAGGAAAGAAATTAATGGCAAAAGGTTGGTTCATGGTAAAGACGAAAAGTCGTCTTTACCATGAACCAACCTGGTGAGATTTCAGGGTTGACAAATTTAGTGGCTCACAGGCAGACTTCGCACTCAACATTATCTATCTGATAATGCGTAAGCGTTTAACGTTATCCAACGCACCTTAATCCTGAAAGTCAGGTAGAGGGGGCGTGGACATTCCTCGCCTTACTCTGCATTTTGGAGTAACGCATGACAGCTGTAACCCAACAAGAAAAAACACCTTCGGCGAACTTTTCGCTGTTTCGTATCGCTTTTGCAGTTTTCCTGACCTATATGACGGTCGGCCTACCTTTGCCCGTTATTCCTCTGTTTGTGCATCAGGAGCTGGGCTATGGCAACACCATGGTTGGTATCGCCGTAGGCGTACAGTTTCTGGCAACGGTATTAACGCGCGGCTACGCCGGGCGCTTAGCCGATCAATATGGCGCCAAACGTTCGGCGCTACAGGGGATGTTTGCCTGTGGGTTGGCGGGCGCGGCGTGGCTGTTAGCCGCGCTATTGCCTGTCTCTGTCCCTGTAAAATTTGCATTGTTAATCGTCGGGCGTTTGATCCTCGGTTTTGGCGAAAGCCAACTGCTCACCGGAACGCTGACCTGGGGGCTTGGGCTGGTCGGTCCAACACGCTCGGGTAAGGTGATGTCGTGGAACGGGATGGCGATTTACGGTGCGCTGGCCGCCGGTGCACCGCTGGGTTTGCTGATCCATAGCCACTTTGGCTTTGCGGCGCTGGCGGGAACGACAATGGTATTACCGCTGCTGGCATGGGCATTCAACGGCACCGTTCGCAAAGTGCCTGCTCATGCAGGAGAACGCCCTTCGTTATGGAGCGTGGTAGGGCTTATCTGGAAACCGGGCCTGGGCCTGGCGCTGCAGGGCGTTGGCTTTGCGGTGATCGGTACGTTTATTTCACTCTATTTTGTCAGCAACGGCTGGACGATGGCGGGGTTCACCCTGACCGCGTTTGGCGGGGCGTTTGTGCTGATGCGCATTCTGTTTGGCTGGATGCCGGATCGGTTCGGAGGCGTGAAGGTAGCCGTTGTCTCCTTACTGGTTGAAACCGCGGGGCTGATTCTGCTGTGGCAGGCCCCATCAGCATGGATTGCGCTGCTCGGGGCGGCACTAACCGGGGCAGGGTGTTCGCTTATCTTCCCGGCATTGGGCGTAGAGGTTGTGAAGCGAGTGCCCGCGCAGGTTCGCGGTACGGCGCTGGGCGGTTACGCCGCGTTTCAGGATATCTCCTACGGCATAAGCGGCCCGGTCGCCGGGGTGCTGGCCACCGCGTACGGTTATCCCTCTGTATTCCTTGCCGGAGCGATATCCGCCGTGGTGGGGATTGTCGTGACGCTGCTTACGCTGCGCAAAGGTTAAGCGACCAGCCAGAAAATGGCTAATGCGATCATTAACGCGACAAACAGCAGTCCCGGTCGTGCCGACAGAGATTTAACCGTTTCAATCATCGGCGCGAACGGGCTGTAAATAGGCTGAAGATGGCGCGGATCGTTTAGCTCGCGTTCCCGTTCTACGCGGCGCAGGAAGATTTGATTCAGCAAGTCCTGCACCTGCACCGTGGTCAGAATCGTTTGTGGTTGGATCTGATACGTCTGCTGCGCGTACTCTTTTATTGCCGTCAGCTCATTCGGCTCTAATGGCAGCTTCAGGGCTGCCTGGAGCGTTTGTAGCGTCGGGGCGCTTTGCAGGCTGAGCGTCTGGCGCGCCTGCAGCCAAGTGACCAGATGAGTAAACTGTTTGGCGGGGATCAGCTCACCGCTTTTTACGCCAGACAGCTCTAACATTGACTGCCAGATCATCTTACCTGACTCTCCCGTAGCCGCCGCCAGTTTGGTAACCAACTGGTTCAGCGTATTGTGCTCTGCGGGTAATAACGGACGATCGGTGGCCGGGCGCTGTTGCGGTTGCGGTATAGAAAGCTGCCCTTGTTGCAGCAGCGTGAGCACGTTCTTCAACTGCTCAGGCGTGAGCTGGCTGAGCGCCGTTTGCCCATACTGCTGACGGATAAAATCACTTACCGCCTGGCGGTTATTTCCCTGACTCAGTAATTCAGTGAGCTGTGAGAGAACCTGACGATTAGCATGATTTTGCTGAGCAACACCCAGCCGCTGATTCAGGTTTTGCTCCGCGGCAGGAAAGTGACGTGATTGCAGCGGTGTATCACTTTTGACGCCCAGATCGTGCTTCATTCCGGCCCACACCTCGGCGCTTTGCTGTTGGGTGAGTGAAATCAGACGGGTAATCAGTCGTTCCAGCACGGTACGTTGTTGCGTGGATAACGGTTGTTCACCCGCAGCAGAAGGGGCATTTTGGCCTTCGCCGGGAGGGCGTGCGGGTGTACCTGAAATGGGCTGCATCATCTCTGTTCCTTAAATCTGTGCTGACCAGGTCTCGCAGTATGCCTGGCGGCGAGATTATGGCACACTTGCCCGGTTAACTCTCGTTCTCAAACAGGTGCGAAAGACGTGAAAATCCTCGTTGATGAAAATATGCCCTATGCCCGCGAACTGTTCAGTCGTTTGGGGGAGGTCAAAGCGGTTCCCGGTCGCCCGATTCCCGTTGCCGAACTGGATGATGCGGATGCCTTAATGGTGCGCTCGGTGACGAAAGTAAATGAATCACTGCTTAGCGGAAAACCGGTTCAATTTGTCGGCACGGCAACCGCAGGCACGGACCATGTGGATGAAGCCTGGCTTGCGCAGTCGAAGATCGGCTTTTCCGCAGCGCCCGGCTGTAACGCGATTGCGGTCGTAGAATATGTTTTTTCAGCGTTGCTGATGCTGGCGGAGCGCGACGGGTTTGCGTTACGCGATCGTACTGTAGGCATCGTAGGCGTGGGCAATGTGGGCGGCCGTTTGCAGGCACGTCTGGAAGCACTGGGGATCCGCACGCTGCTGTGCGATCCGCCGCGAGCCGATCGCGGTGACGAGGGAGATTTCCGCTCGCTGGACGAACTGGTAGAGCAAGCCGATGTGTTGACTTTCCATACGCCGCTGTTTAAAGACGGACCGTACAAAACGCTGCACCTGGCAGATGATGCGCTGATTAGCCGGCTGAAGCCGGGCACCATTGTGATCAACGCCTGCCGCGGGCCAGTCATCGACAATACGGCATTGCTGAACCGATTGAATGCCGGGCAGTCGCTGAGCGTCGTGCTGGATGTCTGGGAAGGGGAGCCGGATCTCAATGTGGCATTGCTGGAGAAAGCCGATATCGGCACGGCGCACATTGCCGGGTATACCCTGGAAGGAAAAGCGCGCGGCACCACGCAGGTCTTTGAGGCTTTTAGCAAGTTTATTGGTCGCGAACAACACGTTGCGCTCAATACCCTGTTACCTGCGCCGGAATTTGGTCGTATCACTCTGCATGGCCCGTTAGATCAGCCAACGCTGAAAAGGCTGGTGCATTTAGTGTATGATGTGCGCCGCGATGATGCGCCGCTGCGTAAAGTCGCTGGAATTCCGGGTGAGTTTGATAAGCTGCGTAAAAATTATCTTGAGCGCCGTGAATGGTCGTCTTTATACGTGATGTGTGACGACGCAACGGCTGCTGCCTTGCTGTGTAAGCTGGGTTTTAACGCTGTTTATCACCCGGCACATTAATGTCTTCTTAATGCTCCCTGTCGAATAATGCGACAGGGACGCTTACGTATTTCTGGAGTAAATCACCATGTCTGAAGGCTGGAATATTGCCATTCTGGGCGCAACGGGCGCCGTAGGCGAAGCCCTGCTCGATACGCTGGCTGAACGCCAGTTCCCGGTCGGTGAAATTTATGCGCTGGCGCGTAATGAAAGCGCGGGTGAGCATCTGCGTTTTAACGGTAAATCGGTCCTTGTTCAGGACGTTGTAGACTTTGACTGGACGCAGGCGCAACTGGCATTTTTTGTTGCGGGCGCTGAAGCCACCGCCGCATGGGTGGAAGAAGCGACCAATGCCGGTTGCCTGGTTATCGATAGTAGTGGCCTGTTCGCGCTTGAGCCGGACGTTCCGCTGGTGGTTCCGGACGTTAACCCGTTCGTACTGGCGGATTACCGCAACCGCAATGTGATTGCGGTCCCTTCCAGCCTGACCAGCCAACTGCTGTCTGCGCTGAAGCCGCTAATTGATGACGGCGGGCTGTCACGTATTACGGTGACCAATATTATTTCTGCTTCCGCTCACGGTAAAAAAGCCGTAGATGCGCTTGCCGGACAGAGCGCGAAACTACTGAACGGCATCCCGATTGACGATGACGATTTCTTTGGTCGTCAGCTGGCGTTCAACATGCTACCGATGCTGCCGGATCGCGAAGGTAGCGTGCGCGAAGAGCGTCGTATCGTCGATGAAGTGCGCAAAATTATGCAGGACGACGGGCTACTTATCTCCGCCAGCATCGTGCAGTCGCCGGTATTTTATGGCCACGCACAGATGGTGAATTTTGAAGCTCTGCGTCCGTTGGCGGCGGAAGAAGCACGCGATGCGTTTTCACGCGGTGAGGACGTAGTGTTGTCAGAAGAGACCTATATCCCGACGCAGGTTGGCGATGCGTCAGGTACTCCGCACCTTTCAGTTGGCTGTGTGCATAACGATTATGGGATGCCGGAACAGGTTCAGTTCTGGTCTGTGGCAGACAACGTACGCTTTGGCGGTGCGTTGATGGCGGTGAAAATTGCGGAAAAACTGGTGCAGGAGTACCTGTACTAATGTCTGACCTGCAACAGCCGTCAACCCATAAAATTGCGCTGGGCATTGAGTATGACGGCAGCAAATATTATGGCTGGCAGCGCCAGAACGAAGTGCGTAGCGTTCAGGAAAAACTGGAAAAAGCGCTCTCTCAGGTGGCGAATGAACGCATCACTGTCTTTTGTGCGGGACGCACGGATGCGGGCGTTCATGGCACAGGGCAGGTTGTGCACTTTGAAACGACTGCCCAGCGTAAAGATGCAGCCTGGACACTGGGGGTAAATGCGAATTTACCTGGTGACATCGCTGTGCGCTGGGTGAAAGCTGTACCCGATGATTTCCATGCCCGATTTAGCGCCACGGCTCGCCGTTATCGCTACATCATCTACAATCATCGGTTGCGCCCTGCGGTTTTAGGTAAAGGGGTAACCCATTACTATGAACCGCTGGACGCTGAGCGTATGCATCGTGCGGCCCAGTGTTTGATTGGCGAAAATGATTTTACCTCGTTTCGGGCGGTGCAGTGTCAGTCGCGCACACCGTGGCGTAACGTGATGCACATTAACGTTGAACGTTTTGGTGCATATGTGGTGGTGGATATTAAAGCGAATGCCTTTGTACATCATATGGTCAGGAATATTGTCGGCAGCCTGATGGAAGTAGGCGCCAACAACCAGCCGGAGAGCTGGATAGCAGAACTGCTAGCGGCGAAGGACAGAACGCTGGCAGCGGCAACGGCGAAAGCGGAAGGACTGTATCTGGTTGCAGTAGATTACCCGGAACGGTTCGACCTGCCAAAACCGCCTATGGGCCCGCTATTTCTGGCGGACTAATTTGAGTCGTATAAAGGCAAAACTATGGACCTGATTTACTTTCTTATCGATTTTATCCTGCACATTGATGTGCATCTGGCGGAGCTGGTTGCGGAATACGGTATCTGGGTATACGCGATTCTGTTTCTGATCCTGTTCTGCGAAACCGGGCTGGTGGTGACGCCGTTCCTGCCGGGAGACTCGCTGCTGTTTGTCGCTGGCGCGCTTTCTGCGCTGCCAACTAACGATCTCAATGTTCATCTGATGGTGATGTTGATGATTGTGGCGGCGATTATCGGCGATGCGGTGAACTACACGATTGGTCGTTTGTTCGGTGAAAAACTCTTCAGTAACCCGAACTCTAAAATTTTCCGTCGCAGTTACCTGGATAAAACCCATGCGTTCTACGAGCGTCATGGCGGCAAAACGATTATCCTCGCGCGTTTCGTACCTATCGTGCGTACATTTGCACCGTTTGTTGCCGGTATGGGACACATGTCCTACCGTCATTTTGCGATGTATAACGTCGCAGGCGCGCTGCTGTGGGTATTGCTGTTCACCTATGCAGGCTATCTGTTCGGCGATCTGCCGATCGTTCAGGAAAACCTGAAATTACTGATTGTGGCGATCATCGTCCTTTCCGTATTGCCGGGCATAATTGAAGTGATTCGCCATAAACGCGCTGCGTCACGGGCTGCAAAATAGAAAGTAACTCAGCGGTTCGACCACTTTTTTATCCAAAGTTTCGGGCTGTTATGTTTTAATGTGCAACATTCATGGTCTGTTAGGGGCAAAAATGGCATTATGCGCCCCTTATAACAAAGCTGACTAGGGTTCAGGCAGAAAGGTCACCAATGAGCTGGATTGAACGAATTAAAAGCAACATTACTCCCACCCGCAAGGCAAGCATTCCTGAAGGGGTGTGGACCAAGTGTGATAGCTGCGGTCAGGTTTTATACCGTGCTGAGCTGGAACGTAATCTTGAGGTCTGTCCGAAGTGTGACCATCATATGCGCATGTCGGCGCGCAATCGCCTGCATAGCCTGTTAGATGAAGGTTCTCTTGTGGAACTGGGTAGCGAGCTTGAGCCGAAAGATGTGCTGAAGTTTCGTGACTCCAAAAAGTACAAAGACAGACTGGCTTCTGCGCAGAAAGAAACTGGCGAGAAAGATGCGCTGGTGGTAATGAAAGGCACGCTGCACGGTATGCCGGTCGTTGCTGCTGCATTCGAGTTCGCGTTTATGGGCGGCTCCATGGGCTCTGTGGTCGGCGCGCGTTTTGTCCGTGCCGTTGAGCAGGCGCTGGAAGATAACTGTCCGCTGATCTGCTTCTCCGCTTCTGGCGGGGCGCGTATGCAGGAAGCGCTGATGTCTCTGATGCAGATGGCGAAAACCTCTGCTGCGCTGGCGAAAATGCAGGAACGCGGTTTACCGTATATTTCTGTACTGACCGACCCAACAATGGGCGGTGTTTCTGCTAGCTTCGCGATGCTGGGCGATCTCAACATTGCAGAACCGAAAGCACTGATCGGCTTTGCTGGTCCGCGTGTTATCGAGCAAACCGTACGTGAGAAACTGCCGCCGGGATTCCAGCGTAGCGAGTTCCTGATTGAAAAAGGCGCTATCGATATGATCGTCCGCCGTCCTGAAATGCGCCTGAAACTGGCAAGCATTCTGGCGAAGCTGATGAATCTTCCTACGCCGAATCCGGATGAGCCGCGTGAAGGCGAGGTGGTACCTCCGGTTCCCGATCAGGAATCAGAGGCCTGATAGTTTACTCTATGGGTTTCGGGTTGCAGGCAGGCGATAAGAGAGTTAATCCCGATGAGCTTACACAGGTAAGTGATTCGGGTGAGCGAGCACAGCCAACGCATCTGCAACGTGAAAAACAACGTGTAAAAAAGGGCAGGCCGGTTGGTGCTGCCCTTTTGCTTTTCTCAACGTAAAGAATCTACAGCCATCATGGACAATAAACGTATTCCTCAAGCCGCGTCGCCCCTGGCATCGTGGCTTTCTTATCTGGAAAACCTGCACAGTAAAACCATCGATCTCGGCCTGGAACGCGTAAGTCAGGTGGCGCGCAAACTGGGTGTGTTGAAACCCGCGCCATTTGTTTTTACGGTGGCGGGAACCAACGGGAAAGGCACAACCTGCCGTACGTTGGAATCTGTGCTGACCGCAGCAGGTTATAAAGTTGGCGTTTACAGTTCGCCGCATCTGGTACGCTACACGGAACGCGTACGCGTGCAGGGGCGTGAACTGCCGGAATCAGCGCATACCGCCTCGTTTGCTGAGATTGAAGACGCGCGTGGCGACATTTCCCTGACCTACTTTGAATACGGTACCTTATCGGCGCTCTGGTTGTTTAAACAGGCCCAACTGGATGTCGTCATCCTGGAAGTTGGGTTAGGCGGTCGCCTTGACGCGACCAATATCGTGGATGCCGATGTTGCGGTGGTCACCAGCATTGCGCTTGACCATACTGACTGGCTGGGCCCGGATCGCGAAAGCATTGGTCGTGAGAAGGCGGGAATTTTCCGTGCAGAGAAACCGGCTATCGTCGGTGAACCGGAAATGCCTTACACCATCGCCGATGTTGCGCAAGAGAGCGGGGCGATTTTGCAACGCTGCGGCGTGGACTGGCGCTATGCGGTCACGGAGAACGACTGGTCCTTTACGGACGATCACGGTACGTTGGCGCACCTGCCGTTGCCGCAGGTCCCGCAACCTAACGCCGCGACCGCACTGGCAGCACTGCGCGCAAGCGGGCTTAACGTCAGCGAGCAGGCCATTCGTGACGGTATTGAACAGGCGATTTTACCGGGGCGCTTCCAGATTGTGAGCGAGTCGCCGCGGGTGATTTTTGATGTTGCCCATAACCCGCATGCGGCGGAGTATCTGACCGGCCGTCTGAAAAAATTAGTGAAAAGCGGGCGTGTACTTGCGGTTATCGGTATGCTACATGATAAAGATATTGCCGGTACGTTAGCCTGGTTAAAAAGCGTGGTTGACGCCTGGTACTGTGCGCCCCTGGAAGGGCCGCGTGGTGCTACTGCAGAACAACTGCTGGAGCATCTGGGCAAAGGCTACGCCTATGACAGCGTGGCGCAGGCATGGTCTGCGGCGCTAGCTGAGGCGAAGCCAGAAGATACCGTGTTGGTGTGTGGATCGTTTCACACTGTCGCACATGTCATGGAAGTGATAGACGTGGGGAGAAGCGGTGGCGAGTAAGTTTCAGAATCGATTAGTCGGCACAATTGTGCTGGTCGCGCTGGGGGTGATTGTGCTCCCCGGGCTGCTTGACGGGCAGAAAAAGCATTATCAGGATGAGTTTGCGGCGATCCCGCTGGTGCCGAAACCCGGCGATCGCGATGAACCAGACATGATGCCTGCAGCCACGCAGGCGCTGCCGACGCAGCCACCGGAAGGGGCGGCTGAAGAGGTGCGCGCGGGCGATGCTGCCGCGCCATCGTTGGATCCGTCACGTTTGACGACGGCAAACAGCGCGGAGTTAGATCCTGTCCCCGCGCCTGTAGAACAGCCGAAACCCAAACCGAAGCCGCAGCCGGTTGCCGTCGCTCCGACGCCAGCACCGGCTCCAGCGCCGAAACCGGCCGCGGTGGAACCGCCAGCTCCAACCGGCAAAGCGTACGTTGTACAGCTCGGTGCGCTGAAAAATGCGGATAAGGTCAATGAGATCGTGGGTAAACTTCGTGGCGCGGGCTTCCGGGTATATACTTCCCCGTCAACGCCGGTGCAGGGTAAAATAACCCGTATTCTCGTAGGACCTGACGCCTCCAAAGATAAGCTGAAGAACTCGCTGGGCGAGCTGCAGAAGATCTCCGGTCTGAGTGGCGTAGTGATGGGGTATACCCCTAATTAAGGGATTGCGCTGTTCACGGCGCTGCTCTTAATTCAGGCCGGATAGGGTGTTTTTACCGCTATCCGGCAGTGCCCGAAGAGGCATAAAACGGTATGGCGTTGAAGATTTTTTCAGCGCCATTTTTATTTACGCGTGGAAAGGAAATCCCTACGCAAACGTTTTCTTTTTCTGTTAGAATGCGCCCCGAACAGGACGACAGGGCGTTAAATCGTGGGACACTTATGGTCTGGATTGATTACGCCATTATCGCGGTGATTGGTTTTTCCTGTCTGGTTAGCCTGATCCGTGGCTTTGTTCGTGAAGCATTATCGTTGGTGACTTGGGGTTGTGCTTTCTTTGTCGCCAGCCATTACTACACTTACCTGTCTGTCTGGTTTACGGGCTTTGAAGACGAACTCGTTCGAAATGGGATTGCTATCGCGATACTGTTTATCGCGACACTTATCGTCGGCGCTATCGTTAACTTTGTGATAGGCCAACTGGTAGAGAAAACAGGCCTGTCGGGTACCGACAGGGTGTTGGGGATCTGCTTTGGTGCTCTGCGAGGAGCGCTGATCGTCGCCGCCATACTGTTCTTTCTCGATACCTTTACAGGTCTGTCGAAAAGTGAAGACTGGAGCAAGTCGCAGCTGATCCCGCAGTTCAGTTTCATCATCAGATGGTTCTTTGACTATCTGCAAAGCTCGTCAAGTTTCTTGCCCAAAGTATAAACTTTGGGTTGTTGCTGAACGAGGAAAAGACGTATGTGCGGTATTGTCGGTATCGCCGGTGTTATGCCGGTAAACCAGTCGATTTATGACGCGTTAACGGTGCTCCAGCATCGTGGTCAGGATGCCGCAGGCATCATCACCATTGATGCCAACAACTGCTTCCGCTTGCGTAAAGCAAACGGAATGGTGAGCGATATTTTTGAAGCGCGCCATATGCAGCGTTTGCAGGGCAATATGGGCATCGGTCATGTGCGTTACCCAACGGCTGGCAGCTCCAGCGCCTCCGAAGCTCAACCTTTTTACGTCAACTCACCGTATGGCATCACGCTTGCCCATAATGGCAACCTGACCAATGCGCATGAGCTGCGTAAAAAGCTGTTTGAAGAAAAGCGCCGCCACATCAATACCACTTCAGACTCTGAAATTTTGCTGAATATTTTCGCCAGCGAGCTGGATAACTTCCGCCATTATCCGCTGGAAGCCGATAATATTTTTGCTGCTATTGCGGCAACCAACCGCCAGATCCGCGGCGCCTATGCCTGCGTGGCGATGATTATTGGCCACGGTATGGTTGCCTTCCGCGATCCTAACGGTATCCGTCCGCTGGTACTGGGTAAACGCGATATCGGGGATGGTCGTACCGAGTATATGGTGGCCTCCGAGAGCGTGGCGCTGGATACGCTGGGCTTTGAATTCCTGCGCGATGTGGCACCTGGCGAAGCGGTGTATATCACCGAAAAAGGTCAGCTGTTTACTCGCCAGTGTGCCGATAACCCGGTCAGCAATCCGTGCCTGTTTGAATACGTTTACTTCGCTCGTCCTGACTCCTTTATCGACAAGATTTCCGTCTACAGCGCCCGTGTAAATATGGGTACCAAGCTTGGCGAAAAAATTGCTCGTGAGTGGGAAGATCTGGACATTGACGTGGTGATCCCGATTCCGGAAACCTCCTGCGATATCGCGCTGGAAATTGCCCGTATTCTCGGTAAGCCGTACCGTCAGGGTTTTGTGAAAAACCGCTACGTGGGTCGTACCTTTATCATGCCCGGTCAGCAGCTGCGCCGTAAATCCGTGCGCCGTAAGCTGAACGCCAACCGTGCGGAATTCCGTGATAAAAACGTGCTGCTGGTGGATGACTCCATCGTGCGCGGTACCACCTCGGAACAGATTATCGAGATGGCGCGTGAAGCCGGAGCGAAGAAAGTGTATCTGGCCTCTGCGGCCCCGGAAATTCGCTTCCCGAACGTTTATGGTATCGATATGCCTACGGCGACGGAGCTGATTGCTCATGGTCGCGAAGTGGACGAGATTCGCCAGATAATCGGTGCAGACGGTCTTATCTTCCAGGATCTGAACGATCTGATTGAAGCGGTCCGCGCTGAGAACCCGGATATTCAGCAGTTTGAATGTTCAGTGTTTAACGGTGTGTACGTCACCAAAGACGTCGACCAGCAATATCTCGATTTCCTTGACTCCCTGCGTAATGACGATGCCAAAGCAATTTTGCGTCAGAACGAAGCGGAAAACCTCGAGATGCATAACGAAGGGTAATGTTCTGTTGCAGGTCAGGACACATAGAGTGGACTGACTTGCAACTGCGCATAAAAACCTGCAAAGTCAGCCCTGAAGCAAGTAAGGGCGAAAAAATGAAACGACTCATTGTAGGGATTAGCGGTGCCAGTGGCGCGATTTATGGCGTGCGCCTGCTGCAGGTTTTGCGTGACGTTACTGATGTGGAAACCCATCTGGTGATGAGTGCTGCTGCCCGACAGACGCTGGCGCTGGAAACAGACCTCTCTGTACGCGACGTGCAGGCACTGGCGAATGTAAATCACGATACGCGCGATATCGCCGCCAGTATCTCTTCCGGCTCTTTTCAGACCGCCGGAATGGTAATATTACCTTGTTCAATCAAAACGCTTTCAGGCATCGTCCACAGTTACACCGATGGGCTGCTTACCCGTGCGGCAGACGTGGTGTTGAAAGAACGCCGCCCGCTGGTGCTGTGCGTGCGTGAAACGCCCCTGCATCTGGGGCATCTGCGACTGATGACGCAGGCGGCAGAAATTGGCGCGGTGATTATGCCGCCAGTCCCGGCATTCTATCATCGCCCGCAAACGCTAGATGATGTGATTAATCAAACGGTTAACCGTGTACTCGACCAGTTTGATATCTCCCTTCCACAGGATCTGTTCACCCGCTGGCAAGGGGCGTAAAACCGTTCCATCAGCGTGCAAAGAAACATCCATTGCCCTGTTTCAGGGCAATTTTGTAACCGCGATCATATCCTCAACATTTAATTCATTAAAACTCAACGAAACGCTGCGGTTCAACCGTCAGACCTGCTATCTTCAAAATCAGGACATTATTGCAACGTTTTATTAACATATTTAACGTCGAATATCCTCATCGACGCGAAAATGGCATAAGACCTGCATGAAAAAGTCTGCAAACACACAACACAACGTAAAACATAATAAAATTACGCCACTTGAGGGTTATGTATGAAGAAGACGGTTCTTGCTTTGTCTTTGCTGGTAGGACTCTCCGCCACCGCGGCCAGCTACGCAGCACTTCCGCAGACGGTTCGTATTGGTACAGATACAACGTACGCACCTTTTTCCTCTAAAGATGCCAAAGGCGACTTTGTCGGCTTTGATATCGATCTGGGAAATGAGATGTGTAAGCGCATGCAGATTAAATGTACCTGGGTAGCCAGCGACTTTGACGCGCTGATCCCGTCGCTGAAAGCGAAAAAAATTGATGCCATCATCTCCTCGCTTTCAATCACTGAGAAGCGTCAGCAAGAGATTGCGTTCTCAGACAAACTTTACGCAGCAGACTCACGTCTGATCGCCGCGAAAGATTCCCCAATTCAACCGACTCTTGATTCCCTCAAAGGTAAACATGTTGGCGTACTGCAAGGCTCGACTCAGGAAGCCTATGCTAATGACAACTGGCGCAGCAAAGGCGTAGATGTAGTGGCCTATGCGAACCAGGACCTTATCTATTCTGACCTGACAGCGGGTCGTTTGGACGCGGCGTTGCAGGATGAAGTCGCGGCCAGCGAAGGCTTCCTGAAGCAGCCTGCCGGTAAGGACTACGCTTTTGCTGGTCCGTCGGTGAAAGATAAAAAATACTTTGGTGACGGCACCGGGATTGGCTTGCGCAAAGATGATACAGAGCTGAAAGCTGCTTTCGATAAAGCGCTGGGCGAACTGCGCAAAGACGGCACCTACGACAAAATGGCGAGCAAGTATTTTAACTTCAATGTCTACGGCGATTAATACGCCGCAACGGGGAATGGACTGCACCATTGCGGGTAACCATTACGGTGCATAATAAATTCAGTGCACTGTTTTGGTGCTTTTGTCGCTGTCTTAATAAGCATGAGTGCATACTTAAGCGCTTTTCATGCAAATAAATACCGCCGACAGGGTAGAATGCTTTGCCTTGTCGGCCCGATTAATGGCACGATAACTGCACCTGGTCCTGTAAAGATCCCCTATAAAAGACAGTCTGTTGAGGATAGTTATGAAAAAACTGGTGTTGTCTCTTTCTCTGGTCCTGGCTTTCTCCAGTGCTACCGCAGCATTTGCAGCCATTCCGCAAAAAATTCGTATCGGTACCGATCCTACTTATGCGCCGTTCGAATCGAAAAATGCACAGGGTGAATTAGTCGGTTTTGATATCGATCTGGCTAAAGAGCTGTGCAAACGTATCAATACACAATGTACCTTCGTGGAAAACCCGCTGGACGCGCTTATCCCTTCGTTAAAAGCGAAGAAAATCGATGCGATTATGTCCTCGCTTTCCATCACTGAAAAACGTCAGCAGGAAATCGCCTTTACCGACAAGCTTTATGCAGCCGACTCGCGTCTGGTTGTCGCTAAAGATTCTGCTATTCAACCAACCATTGAGTCGCTGAAAGGTAAACGTGTTGGAGTGCTGCAGGGCACGACTCAGGAAACCTTCGGCAACGAGCACTGGGCGCCAAAAGGCATTGAAATTGTCTCTTATCAGGGGCAAGACAATATCTATTCTGACCTGACTGCCGGGCGTATTGATGCTGCATTCCAGGATGAAGTCGCGGCCAGCGAAGGCTTCCTGAAACAGCCGGTCGGTAAAGATTACAAATTCGGCGGCCCATCTGTAAAAGACGAGAAGTTATTCGGCGTGGGTACCGGTATGGGGCTGCGCAAAGATGATAACGAACTGCGCGAAGCACTGAACAAAGCCTTTGCCGAGATGCGAGCTGACGGTACTTACGAGAAGCTGGCGAAAAAGTACTTCGATTTTGATGTTTATGGCGGTTAATCACCGCAGGTGCTGATAAAGCCCGTAGATTTTTGACGAGTTGAATTTATGCCTGATGGCGCTGCGCGTATCCGGTCTACAGCAATTTTGTAGGCCGGATAAGGCAAAGCCGCCATCCCGCATTTAACAGTTTGTCTGAAATCAAAAGAGGCTTATTACTCCACCACACACGACAGGACAGGCAGCATGTTGTATGGCTTTTCAGGTGTTATTTTACAGGGCGCAATTGTTACGCTGGAGCTGGCACTTAGCTCGGTGGTACTGGCGGTTCTGATAGGCCTTGTCGGCGCGGCAGCAAAGCTGTCGCAAAGCCGGGCGCTGGCGCTTATTTTCGAAGGGTACACAACGCTTATCCGCGGCGTGCCCGATTTGGTCTTAATGCTGCTCATCTTTTACGGATTACAAATCGCGCTGAATACCCTTACCGATGCAATTGGTATCAGCCAGATTGATATCGATCCGATGGTCGCGGGTATTATTACGCTCGGGTTTATCTACGGAGCCTATTTTACCGAAACATTTCGTGGCGCATTTATGGCCGTGCCAAAAGGACATATTGAAGCCGCGACGGCATTCGGTTTTACCAGTTCACAAATATTTCGCCGCATTATGTTCCCGGCGATGATGCGCTATGCCTTACCGGGAATTGGCAACAACTGGCAGGTCATTCTTAAGGCCACTGCGTTGGTATCGTTGCTCGGTCTGGAAGACGTGGTGAAAGCCACTCAGCTTGCCGGAAAAAGTACCTGGGAGCCGTTCTATTTTGCCGTAGTGTGCGGGGTCATCTATCTGGTGTTTACCACTGTTTCTAATGGTGTGCTGCTGTACCTTGAGCGCCGCTATTCCGTGGGTGTGAAGAGGGCTGACCTGTGATTGAGATTATTCAGGAATACTGGAAGTCCCTGCTGTGGACCGACGGATATCGCTACACCGGCGTGGCTATCACCCTGTGGCTTCTGATTTCGTCGGTGGTGATGGGCGGGATACTGGCGCTGTTTTTGGCAATTGGTCGTGTTTCCAGTAATAAATTTATCCAGTTTCCCATCTGGCTGTTCACCTATATTTTTCGTGGGACGCCGCTGTACGTCCAGTTGCTGGTGTTTTATTCCGGGATGTATACGCTGGAGATAGTCAAAGGCACGGACTTCCTCAACGCGTTTTTCCGCAGTGGGCTAAATTGCACCGTGCTGGCGCTGACGCTGAATACCTGCGCCTATACCACGGAGATTTTCGCCGGGGCTATTCGTTCCGTACCCCATGGTGAGATTGAAGCCGCGCGCGCTTACGGTTTCTCGTCGTTTAAACTGTATCGCTGCATTATTTTGCCTTCCGCGCTACGTATTGCGCTGCCGGCTTACAGCAATGAAGTTATTTTAATGCTGCACTCCACGGCGCTGGCATTTACCGCAACGGTGCCTGATTTGTTGAAAATCGCCCGCGATATCAACTCGGCAACGTATCAGCCGTTTACCGCCTTCGGTATTGCCGCTGTTCTGTATTTGATTATTTCGTATGTCCTGATCAGTCTGTTCCGCAAAGCGGAAAAACGCTGGTTGCAGCATGTATCCTCTAAATGATTCGAGTAACACGATGTCTGAAAATAAATTAAACGTTATCGATTTACATAAGCACTACGGCGAACATGAAGTGCTGAAAGGGGTATCGCTGCGGGCCAATGCGAGTGATGTTATCAGTATTATTGGCTCGTCAGGTTCCGGTAAAAGTACCTTCCTGCGCTGCATTAACTTTCTCGAGAAACCGAGCGCCGGGTCGATTGTCGTCAGTGGTCAGAACATTGGTCTGGTACGCGACAAAGACGGCCAGCTTAAGGTTGCAGACAAAAATCAGCTGCGCTTGCTGCGCACGCGACTGACGATGGTCTTTCAGCACTTTAATCTGTGGAGCCACATGACGGTGCTGGAAAACGTGATGGAAGCGCCGATCCAAGTGTTGGGGCTGAGCAAGCAGGAAGCTCGCGAACGTGCGGTGAAGTATCTGGCGAAAGTGGGTATTGATGAGCGCGCTCAGGGCAAATATCCGGTGCATCTGTCCGGTGGTCAGCAGCAGCGTGTCTCCATTGCTCGTGCGCTGGCGATGGAACCGGAAGTGTTACTGTTTGATGAACCCACGTCGGCGCTTGACCCGGAGCTGGTGGGCGAAGTGCTGCGCATTATGCAACAACTGGCCGAAGAGGGAAAAACCATGGTGGTCGTGACCCACGAAATGGGGTTTGCCCGTCATGTCTCCACGCACGTGATTTTCCTGCATCAGGGAAAGATTGAAGAAGAGGGCGATCCGGAACAGGTATTTGGTAATCCGCAAAGTCCGCGTTTGCAGCAGTTCCTCAAAGGTTCGTTGAAGTAAGTCACCTGCCCGGAGGCGCTACGCTTTCCGGGCCTGGTATTTTAGCGCGTCGCACTCCAGACGATAAACCCAGTCGTCGTAGGCGATACCATCAATCTCATACGCCTTTTCCAGTACCTGCGTACGCACGAACCCCGTTTTTTCCAGAATCCGTATTGAGCCCTTATTATCCGCCAGTGCGTAAGCATTTATCGCCGTGACCGCCGCGTGCTCGAAGGCGTACTGGCACACCGCGCGTACGGCTTCGCTGGCAATACCTTTCCCCTGCGCCTGTGGCAAGATGGCGTAGCCGAGGTCGGCTTCATGCGGGTAGAGATGGCTGATTTGCAGACCAATATCGCCGAGCGGCGTCGGGTTGTTGTGCTCGCGGATGACAAAAGTGTGCTGTGCGGCAAGGCGTCTGGCGAATAACAGACGCGTATCTTTCACCGGGGCGATGTTGCCCATATAGCGCATGACTTCAGGACATTCACGTAGTTTCTGGAAAAATGACCAGTCAGAAAACTGAAACAAAGAGAGGGTAAGTCGGGGAGTCGAAATTATCGCCATAACGTCGCCATTGCAGAAATCTGGCCTATAACCTTACCACCACAACGGCGACCGTGAATAGCGCTTAGGGGTTATCGGATGACATCCGCCAGCGCTTCTTCTAAATCGTACCAGCGAAACGCGAAACCGGACGCTTCCAGGCGTTTTGGCAACGCTCGCTGACCGCCGAGAACCAGCACTGAAGATTCGCCCATCAGCAACCGCATTGCGGTGGCGGGAACGCGCAGAATGGCAGGACGGTTCAGGGCGTGGCCCAGCGCGTGGGCAAACTGCTCATTGTGCACCGGGTACGGTGAAACCATATTGAAGGGACCGCGCAGATCGTTATCCAGCAGCCAGAGAATTCCGTTGACCATATCATCAATATGGATCCAGGCCATATACTGGCGTCCGTTGCCAATTGGTCCGCCTAAGCCAAGACGAAACGGCGGAACCATTTTCGCCAGAATGCCGCCAGCAGAGGCCAGTACCACGCCGGTGCGCAGCATACACACGCGGGTTTTATCGCTTTGCGCGGTGCTGGCAATTTGCTCCCAGCGGGCGCACAGCTTATGGGTAAATTCGTTATGCGGCGGCTCTTCTTCTGTGACCACCACTTCGCCTAAATCGCCGTAGTAACCGGTAGCGGAACCGGAGATTAGCACTGCGGGCGGTGTCTCGCTGGCATTGATTAAATCGACCAGCTTCTGCGTGATGACCCAGCGGCTCTGACACAGGCGTTCCTTTTGCTGGGCACTCCAGCGCTTGTCCGCAATCGGCTCTCCGGCAAGGTTAATGACGGCATCAATGTCATTGAGATTTTGCCGCTCTTCCAGCCCTTTGGACAGCGTAACCCGGGAGTCGAGAATCTGACGCGCCTTATCTGGAGAACGGGTCACTACGGTTATCTGATGCCCCAGTTCCAGCAAGCGGGGGATCAGATGACGTCCAATCAGGCCAGTACCGCCGGTAATCAGAATCTGCATGTCGCCTCCCGGGTTATGTTTTAGCGCTGCCAGCTCAGCGTCATAGAGACTGAGTCGGCGTAACGTAATGCGTGAAGTTTATCTATCTCTACTTGAGCATAAGTGACCCAGTGATGTTCGCGTGCGATATCGAGCACATCTTGAGTTAATTTTTCTAACAATGAGAAGCGGTTACCCTCCACGTGGGCAATGATGCTCTTGGTGATAGTGCGATAATTCAGCGCGTCGTTGATATCTTCACTGGTACGGGCTTTGTCTGCCGGATAGTGAATGGCAATGTTGATGACGATATCCTGGCGGTTAAGGATCTCCTCTTCTTTAATGCCGATAAAAGTGCGCAGACGAAGGTTTTTTATACGAATAATTGCGTCAGGTTGTGACATTGCAGGTTTCCTCCATGTATGAACCTTTGCATGATACACGAGAACCGAATCGCGTCACCGCTTCTCACTTTGTGCTTGTTGCATGGCGCGTTCCGTTGCGGGACGCGTACGGATGCGTTCATGCCAGTTATTGACCGCCGGGTAGTTGTCGAGGTCGATGCGCTGACGCTGATGGGCGTGGATCCACGGCCAGCAGGCAATGTCGGCAATGCTGTAGTGATCGCCTCCCAGCCAGGGGGACGTTTCCAGACGTTTATTCATCACGTTGTACAGGCGCTGGGTTTCAACCTGGTATCTTTCAATGGCGTAGGGAATCGTTTGTGGGGCGTAGTGGCTAAAATGATGATTCTGACCGAGCATGGGTCCGAGGCCGCTGACCTGCCAGAACAACCACTGCAGCGTAGTGTGGCGTTCACGTAACTCACCGCTCAGCAGCTTACCGCTCTTTTCCGCCAGATAGAGTAAAATTTCTCCGGACTCAAACAGGCTGATGGGCTTTCCGCCGTCTACCGGGGCACTGTCGATAATGGCCGGGATTTTATTGTTTGGTGAGATTTGCAGAAAATCAGGGTGAAACTGGCTACCTTTGCTGATATCGACATGAATCAGACGGTATTGCAGCTGCGCCTCTTCAAGAAACAGCGTGATTTTGTGACCGTTTGGCGATGGAGTGTAATAGAGATCGATCATTTTCAGCGTCCGTTTTGTCATGAACCGGGTCATAACAAGTATAGAGCCTGTTGGCGTGCGTGAGTTTTCATCAAGTGACAGTGAGAGAAAGACTCTATATTTTGAAGGCAAGCCAATACATTTCAGAGGACATTATGAGCAAATCTGCAATTACGCTGTGGTCAGATGCCAATTTTTTCTCCCCTTACGTGCTGTCTGTTTATGTCGCTCTGCAAGAGAAAGGACTGCCTTTTACGCTGAAAACCGTTGATCTCAACAGCGGCGAACACTTGCAACCTTCATGGCAAGGGTATGCGTTAACGCGGCGCGTACCGGTGCTTGAAATCGACGGTTTCGAGCTGAGCGAATCATCAGCGATTACTGAGTTCCTGGAAGAGAGTTTTGCGCCGCCGCAGTGGGAGCGTATCTACCCACACGATGTGCAAAAGCGCGCGCGGGCGCGCCAGGTTCAGGCGTGGATCCGCAGCGATCTGATGCCTATCCGTGAAGAACGCTCAACGGACGTGGTTTTTGCTGGCGTGAAAAAAGGTCCGTTAAGCGAAGCGGGAAAAGTCAGTGCGGAGAAATTGTTCGCCACTGCGAGCCATTTATTGAGCAACGGGAAGCAGAATTTATTTGGCGAATGGTGTATTGCCGACTGCGATTTAGCGCTAATGCTGAATCGTCTGGTCCTTAACGGCGATGAGGTTCCCGAAGCGCTTGCAGAATATGCCGCCTTCCAGTGGCAGCGCGCTTCAGTCCAGCGTTTTATCGCGCTTTCAGCGAAGCGTTCCTGCTGAAAAACGGGGCGTAATCCAGTATCATTACAAGGTACTTTTCAACGAGGAGTGAGTGATGAAACTGATGTTCGCATCGGACATTCATGGTTCGTTGCCAGCCACGGAACGCGTACTTGAACGGTTTGCCGCAAGCGGTGCGCAATGGCTGGTGATATTGGGTGATGTTTTAAACCACGGACCGCGTAATGCGCTCCCGGAAGGCTATGCGCCTGCGCAGGTTGCTGAGCGGTTGAATGCGCTGGCAGCGCGGATTATCGCGGTGCGTGGCAATTGTGACAGCGAAGTGGATCAGATGCTCCTGCATTTTCCGATGACCGCGCCGTGGCAGCAAATTCTGACAGAAAACCAGCGACTCTTTTTGACGCACGGGCATCTTTTTGGCCCGCAAAATATGCCGGCGCTCAACGTGGGAGATGTGCTGGTTTATGGGCATACACATTTGCCCGTCGCTGAGCGTCAAGGGGATGTTTACCACTTCAATCCCGGCTCGGTAAGCATCCCGAAAGGGGGCTTTGCGGCAAGTTACGGGATTCTGGATGATAATGTTCTCAGCGTAATGGCACTCAATGATCAAAGTGTTATTGCACAGGTCGAGATTAATCCGTAATTTACCCCACAAACATAAACGCGCCGTAAGAGCGCAAGAAAAAAGAAGGTTTCCTGATGGTGGAACAGCGTCGTTTGGCAAGTACGGAATGGGTGGATATTGTGAATGAAGACAACGAAGTCATTGCACAATCCAGCCGGGAACAAATGCGGGCGCAACGCTTACGCCATCGTGCAACGTATATCGTCGTGCATGATGGTATGGGCAAAATTCTGGTTCAGCGTCGTACTGAGACAAAAGATTTTTTGCCCGGCATGCTGGATGCCACCGCTGGCGGTGTTGTGCAGGCTGACGAGCAACTACTGGATTCAGCGCGCCGTGAAGCGGAAGAGGAACTGGGGATTGCGGGCGTGCCGTTTGCCGAGCATGGGCAGTTTTATTTTGAAGACCAGAACTGTCGCGTATGGGGCGGGCTGTTTAGCTGTGTTTCCCACGGACCGTTTGCGCTTCAGGAAGAAGAGGTTAGTGAAGTTTGCTGGCTGACGCCGGAAGAAATTACCGCGCGCTGCGACGAATTTACGCCGGACTCACTGAAAGCCCTGGCGCTGTGGATGACCCGCAACGCTAAGAATGAAGGGGCGAAAGCCGAAAAGCAGGAAGAGGCTGAGTAAAATCTGCTCATCCGGCCTACAGCGTCGAGAAATCGTGTAGGCCGGGCAATCGTTTTTTAATGGTAACCCATTATCTGCGCGCCAATTACCACCACGCTGGACATAATAAACAGCAGCCCCAACAGCGTGGCGCCTACCTTCAGCCAGTTACGAAAATCCACCCGACACACGCCTAACGTTGCCATCAGCGATGCCGATGTAGGATAGATAATATGACTGAATCCGTCGCCAAACTGGAAGGCCAGTACGGTGACCTGACGGTTTACGCCAACCAGATCGCCTAAGGGTGCTAATAACGGCATGGTCAATGCAGCCTGACCAGAGCCGGAAGTAACGAAGAAATTAAACACCGCCTGGAACAGCAGCATAAACCACGCCGCGATGGCGTTATCCAGCCCGCTGATGCCGTTGGCAATGCTGTGCAGCAGCGTGTTCAACACGCTGGCTTCCCCCGCTTCTCCATTACCGACCAGCAGTAATATGCCCTTGGCAAAACCGACCAGCAGGGCAGGGGCAATCATCATTCGTGCGCCTTCAGTGAATGAGGAGGCCATGATGTTGACCGTCATGCCGTTGAGACGAAAGACCACGCCAATGATGCCAATTACCAGGCCCATGGTGAAGAACTGACTGGCGATCTCAGGAATAAACCACGCGTTGACGATCACGCCCCAGACAACCCAAATCATTACCGCAGTCAGCACCAGCAGCACCAGCCAGTCGCCCAGCGTGAAGCGTCGTTCCACAACGTCGTCCTGCTGTTCGCGAAAGAAACGGTCGGATTCATGTACCCGGGACAAAAGCGGATTCTTTTTGATGCGTGCCGCATAGGCCAGCGTGAAGGTCAGACCTATCAGGGTCGCAACCACCCACACAATGATACGCAGACCGGAACCAGAGAGCACCGGCACGCCCGCAATCCCCTGCGCGACGACCACGCAGAACGGGTTCATCCATGAGCTGGCGAATCCAATTTGAGTCGCAATATAGGTGACCAGAACGGTGGTGATACTGTCGTAACCTAACCGTACCATTAACGGTGCGATAATAATGGCAAAGGCGACTGCCTCTTCCCCCATGCCAAACACCGCGCCGCCTAATGAGAAGAGAACAAACAGCACCGGGATAAACAGGACTTCGTTTCCTCGCGTATGGCGGATGAGCGCCAGGATGCCGTTATCGATGGTTCCGGTACGCATAACGATGCCGAATGCGCCGCCAATCACCAGCATAAACATAATAATGCCGACAGCAGTGCCGAATTTAGAGCCGGAGGTTAACCCTTCAAACGGAAAATTCATCAGGCCCGGGCGCTCATCACCGGTGGTGAAAAACTGCACCCGGTGATACTGCTCTTCGCCCGCGTCGTTGGTCAGAATTCGAAAAGAGTGGGGGTCGACCACCTTACGGGTTTTGGTTTGTCCATCAACCTGATACTGCACTTCCTGACTGTCGAACATCCCGACGGGAACAACCCATGTCGCCAGACTGGTTAAAATGGCAACGAAAAAAATAATCACCAACGTATCGGGCATCGCCCATTTTTTAGCTGGCTGTGTTTCTGTTACTGCTGACATGAAAGACTATCCCTGTTGCAATGCAAAAGAGGATAAGTATGCAAACAGGAGAATAGTTATTCATTGATGCAGCGCATCCTGGCAAATGTTTCAGAATATGCCAACGGGAAAAACAGGTATAAAAAAACCGGAAATATAAGCTATTTCCGGTTTAATAAGCAGAAGTGTTGCCGGATAAGACATCCGGCAGACTTGACAGATTACTGCTGCTGTTGGGAAGACTGGATCGCGGTCAGAGCGATGGTGTAGACGATGTCGTCAACCAGCGCGCCACGAGACAGGTCATTCACAGGCTTGCGCATACCCTGCAGCATTGGCCCGATGGAGATCAGGTCGGCAGAACGCTGTACCGCTTTGTAGGTGGTGTTACCGGTGTTCAGATCCGGGAAGATGAACACGGTAGCGCGACCTGCAACCGGTGAGTTCGGCGCTTTGGATTTTGCTACGTCAGCCATAACGGCGGCGTCATACTGCAGCGGACCGTCGATCATCAGGTCAGGACGTTTTTCCTGCGCCAGACGCGTGGCTTCACGAACTTTTTCTACGTCGCTACCTGCACCAGAAGTACCGGTGGAGTAGGAGAGCATTGCTACGCGCGGTTCGATACCGAAGGCAATGGCGGATTCAGCGGACTGAATCGCGATTTCTGCCAGTTGCTCTGCAGTCGGATCCGGGTTGATCGCGCAGTCGCCGTATACGTAAACCTGATCCGGCAGCAGCATGAAGAACACGGAAGACACCAGGGAACTACCCGGTGCAGTTTTGATCAGCTGCAGCGGCGGACGGATGGTGTTCGCGGTGGTATGAACTGCACCAGAAACCAGACCGTCAACGTCGTCCTGTTCCAGCATCAGGGTACCGAGAACCACGTTGTCTTCCAGCTGTTCGCGGGCAACGGTTTCGGTCATACCTTTGTTTTTACGCAGTTCGACCAGGCGAGCAACGTAGCTTTCGCGAACTACATCTGGATCAACGATTTCTACGCCAGCGCCCAGCTCAACGCCCTGAGAGGCCGCAACGCGGGTGATCTCATCCGGGTTGCCCAGCAGTACGCAGGTTGCGATACCGCGTTCAGCACAGATAGCCGCCGCTTTAACGGTACGCGGCTCGTCACCTTCCGGCAGAACAACGCGCTTGCCGGCTTTACGTGCCAGCTCGGTCAGCTGATAACGGAACGCTGGCGGAGACAGACGACGGCTGCGCTCAGAGGTCGCGGTCAGGGATTCAATCCAGTCAGCGTTGATGTAGTTAGCAACGTATTCCTGAACTTTCTCAATACGTTCGTGATCGTCAACCGGAACTTCCAGGTTGAAGCTCTGCAGGCTCAGAGAGGTCTGCCAGGTGTTGGTGTTCACCATGAATACCGGCAGCCCGGTTTCAAATGCACGTTCGCACAGTTTAGTGATACGCGCGTCCATTTCGTAGCCGCCAGTCAGCAGCAGGGCACCGATTTCCACGCCGTTCATGGCTGCCAGGCATGCTGCAACCAGCACGTCAGGACGATCGGCGGAAGTCACCAGCAGAGAACCGGCACGGAAGTGCTCCAGCATGTGCGGAATGCTGCGTGCGCAGAAAGTCACAGACTTCACGCGACGGGTATTGATATCACCTTCGTTAACGATAGTGGCGTTCAGATGACGCGCCATATCGATTGCACGCGTTGCGATCAGATCGAAGCTCCATGGCACCGCGCCCAGAACCGGCAGCGGGCTGGATTCTTGCAGTTTAGCCGGATCAACTTTGATCACTTTCGCTTTGGAAGAGTCGTCGAAAATCTCGGACAGATCCGGGCGAGTACGGCCCTGCTCATCAACCGGTGCGTTCAGTTTGTTAACGATTACGCCGGTGATGTTGGTGTTTTTCGCGCCGCCGAAGCTGCTGCGAGTCAGTTCAATACGCTCGTTCAGCTGTTCCGGGGTATCGGTACCCTGAGACATTACGAAGACGATTTCTGCGTTCAGCGTTTTCGCGATTTCGTAGTTCAGAGACTGCGCGAACTGATGTTTACGGGTTGGGACCAGGCCTTCAACCAGTACAACTTCAGCGTCTTTAGTGTTCGCGTGGTAGTTCGCGATGATCTCTTCCATCAGCACATCTTTCTGATTGCTGGACAACAGAGATTCAACGTGGCTCATCTTCAGCGGCTCAGCGGCTGGCAGAGAAGAGTTAGCACGGACGATGCTGGTAGTCTGGTCTGGCGCATCGCCACCGGCACGCGGTTGAGAGATCGGCTTGAAGACGCTCAGACGAACGCCTTTGCGTTCCATTGCGCGGATCACGCCAAGGCTGACGCTGGTCAGACCGACGCTGGTTCCGGTAGGGATCAGCATAATAATACGGGACACGGTTAATCCTCTTTCGTTACCGTCGATGTAGACGGGTTACAAAACAGCACCGCCAGCTAGGCTGGCGGTGTGAAATCAGGCAGTCAGACGGCTCGCGTCTTGCGCGATAACCAGTTCTTCGTTGGTTGGGATAACCACCGCAGGACGGGTACCTTCTTTGTTGATGAAACCAGATTTGCCGAAACGTGCGGCCAGGTTACGTTCGTGGTCAACTTCAAAGCCCAGAACGCCCAGTTTGCCCAGAGACAGTTCACGAACCATCGCTGCGTTTTCACCGATACCACCGGTGAAGACAACTGCATCCAGACGACCATCCATCAGCGCAGTGTAAGAACCGATGTATTTCGCCAGACGGTGACAGTAAACGTCCATTGCACGTTTAGCGTCTTCTTTAGTCGCGTAGTTATCTTCAACATAACGGCAGTCGCTGGTGACTTCGGTCAGACCCAGCAGGCCGGACTCTTTGGTCAGCATTTTGTTGATCTGATCAACGCTCATGCCCAGGGTGTCGTGCAGGTGGAAGATGATCGCCGGGTCGATGTCACCGGAACGCGTACCCATCACCAGACCTTCCAGCGGGGTCAGACCCATGGAGGTATCAACACATTTACCGTTACGGATAGCAGAAACAGAACCGCCGTTGCCCAGGTGGCAAGTGATGATGTTCAGCTCATCAACCGGTTTGTTCAGAATTTTTGCCGCTTCCTGAGTTACGAAGAAGTGGCTGGTACCGTGCGCGCCGTAACGACGAACACCGTGTTCTTTGTACAGGCTGTATGGCAGAGCATAGAGGTAAGACTCTTCCGGCATGGTCTGATGGAACGCGGTGTCGAACACAGCCACGTTTTTGTCTTTCAGATTCGGGAAGGATTTCAGCGCTTCTGCGATACCGATCAGGTGTGCAGGGTTATGCAGCGGTGCAAAAGAGGCTGCGTCTTTGATACCCTGAATAACAGAATCGTCGATAACCACAGAGCCGGTGTATTTCTCGCCGCCGTGAACAACACGGTGACCAATCGCAGTCAGCTGAGCAGACAGTTCTGGTTTTTGTGCCAGAATAGTATTAACGATAAAATTCAGCGCTTCACTGTGAGCGGCGCCTGCACCTAAAGCCGCTTCTTGTTTACCGCCGTCCATTTTCCACTTGATACGTGCTTCTGGGAGATGGAAACATTCGGCTAAACCAGAGAGGTATTCTTCACCGTTTACTGCATCGATGATGGCAAATTTCAGTGAGGAGCTACCGCAGTTCAGAACCAGTACTAACTTACTCGACATGGAAGTACCTATTTATGATACGTGGCTAAAAAAACGTCAGGAAGTCATAGAGCGTAGCGCATGATGACACCGACGTTTATGATTAACATCATGCGCCATAGTCTTTTTGGGCACGATGGAATAAATACCTTTGAGTCTATGTCATTTTGCGTATTTTTCAGCCAATGGCATACTATGTGTCAATTTGACGACTCAATGATTTTGGACTAAAGGCCTTACAGGCCGGCACAGGATACCTGAATGTGGGTATTAAAGACAAAATGTTTTGAACGATGTCCTTTGTAGTTGTTGTTTTGCACAAATTTTTTAATTTTTATATGTGAAGTTGAGGTAACCGCCATGTCGACACCGGATAATCGTTCCGTCAATTTTTTTAGCTTGTTTCGCCGGGGGCAGCACTATGCGAAGACGTGGCCAATGGAAAAGCGCCTCGCGCCAGTGTTTGTAGAGAACCGCGTGATCCGCATGACGCGTTACGCGATCCGTTTTATGCCGCCTATCGCCGTCTTCACCTTATGCTGGCAAATTGCGTTAGGGGGGCAGTTGGGACCGGCCGTGGCGACTGCGCTGTTTGCCCTCAGCCTGCCGATGCAGGGCATGTGGTGGCTGGGTAAACGTTCTGTAACGCCGTTGCCGCCTTCAATACTCAACTGGTTCTACGAAGTTCGGGGTAAATTGCAAGAAGCCGGGCAGGCGCTCACTCCGGTAGAAGGAAAGCCTGATTATCAGGCGCTGGCTGACACGCTTAAGCGCGCCTTCAAACAACTGGATAAAACTTTCCTCGATGATTTGTAATTGACCCCTGATTACGCATATAAAAGAAGGCACAAGATGCCTTCTTTTTTTTCATCGCAGTAGTAGTGATACAGGAGTCCCAAATGGAAATGACCAACGCTCAACGTCTGATTTTGTCTAATCAGTACAAAATGATGACTATGCTCGATCCCACTAACGCCGAGCGTTATCGTCGTTTGCAGACGATTATTGAACGCGGTTACGGCTTGCAGATGCGCGAGCTGGATCGTGAGTTCGGTGAGCTGACGGAAGAAACCTGTCGTACGATTATCGATATTATGGAGATGTATCACGCATTACATGTGTCCTGGACTAATCTTAAGGACGCGCAGGCTATTGATGAGCGTCGCGTGACCTTCCTTGGCTTTGACGCCGCAACGGAAGCCCGTTACCTCGGGTACGTACGTTTTATGGTTAATGTAGAAGGTCGTTATACCCACTTTGATGCTGGTACGCATGGCTTCAACGCCCAGACCCCGATGTGGGAAAAATATCAGCGTATGCTGAATGTCTGGCACTCTTGCCCGCGCCAGTATCACCTGAGTGCGAATGAAATTAACCAAATCATTAATGCCTGAGGGGGCGAGCGTGCAGTGCAAAGGTTTTCTGTTTGATCTGGATGGAACGCTGGTCGATTCCTTACCCGCAGTAGAACGCGCGTGGTGCAACTGGGCCGATCGTTTTGGCCTCGATCACGCCGAGGTGCTCGGCTTTATTCATGGCAAGCAGGCCATTACCTCCCTGCGACACTTTATGGTGGGCAAATCTGAGGCTGAGATCGCCGCGGAATTCACCCGCCTGGAGCAGATCGAAGCGACGGAAACCGCGGGGATCACAGCGCTGCCGGGAGCGGTTGATTTACTCAACCACCTCAATAAAGCGGGTATTCCATGGGCGATTGTGACCTCCGGATCCATGCCGGTCGCACGAGCGCGTCATCGTGTCGCGGGGCTGCCTGCTCCTGAAGTGTTTGTCACCGCCGAGCGGGTAAAAAGAGGCAAACCCGAGCCAGACGCCTATCTGTTAGGCGCCCAGCTTCTGGGTCTTGCGCCACAGGAATGCGCGGTGGTGGAAGATGCGCCCGCTGGGGTGCTTTCAGGACTGGCGGCAGGGTGTCATGTGATAGCGGTCAACGCGCCTGTGGACACGCCGCGTCTGGATGAGGTCGATTTTTCGCTGATCAGTCTGGAACATATTTCTGTGACCAAACAGCCTAACGGAAATGTGGTCGTGGTAAGAAATACCTGAACATGATTTAGCCCCAGATTGTTGGGGCTTTTTTATGGCAGAATCGATCCATCCCTCTCATTTAACAAGGATATGTTGTGAACGGTGAATTGATATGGGTTCTCTCATTGCTGGCGATTGCCGTCGTCTTGTTTGTCACTGGCAGAGTGCGTATGGACGCGGTCGCTTTGCTGGTCATCATTGCCTTTGTTCTGAGCGGAACATTGAGCATCACAGAAGCCTTTTCCGGATTCAGCGATCCTAACGTTATTTTGATAGCGGCATTATTCATTATCGGCGACGGCCTGGTGCGTACCGGGGTGGCGACAGTAATGGGTGCCTGGCTGGTGAAGGTGGCTGGCAGCAGTGAAGTCAAAATGCTGGTGTTGCTGATGATTACCGTTGCCGGGCTCGGGGCGTTTATGAGTTCGACCGGCGTGGTCGCCATCTTTATTCCGGTGGTCTTAAGCGTTTCCATGCGCATGGAAATTTCCCCTTCACGCCTGATGATGCCGCTGAGCTTTGCCGGCCTGATAAGCGGCATGATGACGCTGGTGGCGACGCCGCCTAACCTGGTCGTCAACAGTGAACTGTTACGTGAAGGACTCAACGGGTTCAGCTTTTTTAGCGTTACCCCGCTGGGGCTGGTGGTTCTGGTACTCGGCATAATTTATATGCTGCTGATGCGCTTTATGCTCAAGGGAGAAGATTCCAGGCAGCCGGGAGACGGCTGGAAACGCCGGACCTTTCGCGATCTGATTAAAGAATATCGTCTGACCGGGCGCGCGCGTCGGCTGGCGATTCGTCCCGGTTCTCCTATGATTGGCCAACGTCTGGATGATCTGAAGCTGCGTGAGCGCTACGGGGCAAACGTGATTGGCGTGGAACGCTGGCGTCGCTTTCGTCGCGTAATAGTCGACGTTAACGGGGTTTCTGAGTTTCGCGCCCGTGACGTATTGCTGATTGATATGTCCGCGGCCGATGTCGACCTGCGTGAATTTTGCAGTGAACAGTTTCTGGAACCGATGGTACTGCGTGGCGAATACTTCTCGGAGCAGGCGCTTGATGTGGGGATGGCCGAGATCTCTCTGATCCCTGAATCGGAATTGATCGGCAAAACGGTACGGGAAATCGCTTTTCGTACCCGCTACGGGCTGAATGTCGTTGGGCTGAAGCGCGATGGTGCGGCTCTGGCTGGAGCGGTGGTGGATGAGCCATTGCTGATGGGCGATATCATATTAGTGGTGGGCAACTGGAAGCTCATCACACTGTTGGGACAAAAAGGGCGTGATTTTGTCGTGCTGAATATGCCCGAGGAAGTCAGTGAAGCTTCTCCGGCGCACAGCCAGGCACCGCATGCGATTTTCTGTCTGGTGCTGATGGTCGCTCTGATGCTCACTGATGAAATTCCCAATACGGTGGCTGCGATCATCGCCTGTCTGCTGATGGGGAAATTTCGCTGTATTGATGCCGAAAGTGCCTATAAAGCGATTCACTGGCCAAGCATTATTTTGATTGTCGGGATGATGCCCTTCGCGCTGGCTTTACAAAAAACCGGCGGTGTCGATTTGGTGGTGAAAGGGCTGATGGATGTCGGCGGCGGGTATGGCCCGTATATGATGTTGGGCTGCCTGTTCGTGCTGTGTGCGACTATCGGGTTATTTATCTCCAACACCGCGACGGCGGTGCTGATGGCGCCAATCGCGCTGGCGGCTGCAAAGTCGATGGGCGTTTCACCGTATCCTTTTGCGATGGGGATTGCGATGGCGGCATCCGCAGCCTTTATGACACCTGTCTCTTCCCCGGTAAACACTCTGGTGCTCGGACCTGGCAACTACAGCTTTAGCGATTTCGTGAAGATTGGCGTACCGTTTACCATCATTGTGATGGCGGTGTGCGTGGTGATGATCCCGATGCTGTTTCCGTTTTGATGTTGTTGTCTGATGGCGACGGGGATGTCGTCGTCGCCACCGGGTCATGCGTTTATAGCGGAGAATCCTGGCTGATTTCATCTAATGAGAGGTGAAAGCTCGGGACAAACACGTCCATAAAGTAGTCCATCTCTTCGCTGCGTCGCGACTCCAGCGTTTTTTCCAGACGCGTCTTGGCAAGCAGAAATTCGTTATTACCGGCAGAGAGTTCCTCCAGACACTTCAGATACGCGCACAGGGCATCGGCCTGTTTAACAATCGATCTCTCTTCTTCACTTAAGGCATGTTCATCAATGAGCGGCGCAAAAATATCGCGCAGTTCATCAGGTACCATATCGACCAGCTTTTGCTGAGCAATTTTCTCTATCGCTTTATATTCCTGCGCAATCTGCGAGTTGAAATATTTCACCGGGGTAGGGAGATCACCGGTCAGCACTTCTGACGCATCGTGATACATCGCCAACAGAGCAATACGCTCAGCATTAACCTGACCACCAAATTTGCGGTTTTTGATCGCGGCCAGCGCATGGGCAACCATGGCAACCTGCAGACTGTGTTCAGACACGTTTTCGGTGCGCACGTTGCGCATCAGCGGCCAGCGATTAATGAGCTTCAGACGGGAGAGGTGGGCAAAAAAATGGCTCTGCTTCATAACGACCCTTATATGATGGCAACCTAAGAGTCATTTTGCGCAGAGAAGGCTGTCAGATGCAAATACTCGTCATTCATCCGACAGCCTTTGTTTAATTACAGCTGGTGATACCCTGACAGGAAACGCTCAAATTTACTCAGCGACATTTCAATATCGTCAATACGCGGCAGCGTGACGATGCGGAAATGATCCGGCCACGGCCAGTTGAACGCTGTTCCCTGAACCAGCAGTACTTTTTCCTGCAGCAGGAAGTCGAGCACCATCTTCTGGTCGTCATGAATGTTGAAGCGTTTAGCATCAATTTTCGGGAACATATACAGCGCGCCGCGCGGTTTTACGCAAGAGACTCCGGGAATGTCATTGAGCAGTTCCCAGGCGCGGTTGCGTTGTTCATACAGACGCCCACCAGGCATGATAAATTCGCTGATGCTCTGGTATCCGCCCAGCGCGGTCTGAATGGCATGTTGCGCCGGAACGTTGGCACACAGGCGCATAGAGGCCAGCATCTCAAGACCTTCAATATATCCTTTAGCATGTTTCTTCGGCCCGTTCAGCACCATCCAGCCCTGACGGAAACCGGCAACGCGATAGGTTTTTGACAGGCCATTGAAGGTGATGGTCAGCAGATCCGGCGCCATTGCAGCGATGGAGTGGTGTTCAGCATCGTCGTAGAGAATTTTGTCGTAAATCTCATCCGCAAAGATGATGAGGTTGTTCTGGCGAGCAATCTCAACAATCTCCATCAGCAGCTCTTTAGAGTAAACAGCGCCGGTTGGGTTGTTTGGGTTGATGATGACGATTCCACGCGTACGCGGCGTGATTTTGGCGCGGATATCATCCAGGTCCGGGAACCAGTCTGATGATTCGTCACACAGGTAGTGCACGGCATTACCGCCGGAGAGCGATACCGCCGCCGTCCACAGCGGATAATCAGGAGCAGGAACCAGCATTTCGTCCCCACTGTTCAGCAATGCCTGCATAGCCTGCACAATTAATTCAGAAACGCCGTTGCCGATATAAATATCTTCCACGGTTACATCGCGCATACCACGGGCCTGGTAATGCTGCATAATCGCTTTACGGGCGGAATAAAGGCCTTTGGAGTCGCAATATCCTTGCGCTGTTGGCAAATTGCGGATCACATCCACCAGTATTTCATCTGGCGCTTCAAACCCGAATGGCGCCGGGTTGCCGATGTTCAGTTTCAGAACCTTATTGCCTTCTTCTTCCAGGCGCTTTGCTTCCTTCAGAACCGGGCCGCGAATGTCATAACAGACGTTTTCTAATTTGCTGGATTTTTCAATGGGGGACATGAACGTTGACCTTTTTAGCTGTGAATGCCACTCCCTGCCATGGAAGTCAGCCCAGCACAATGTACTCCCACGGCGGTGAGTTTTGAAGGGTCTTTAGTAGAAGATTTTGAAAAGTTATGAAGTGATAATAAACTGTTAACAACTAAATAATGTAAATATCATGAGATAATAATCTATCTGGATGTGTTTTATTGGTAGTATGTTTTGTTTTATTGGTTTGTTTGTGGTGATTTGTTTGGTCAAAAAAAGTTAAGCCTGTAAAGCGAAATGTCACGGGTGTCTAAGCTGGATGAGGTAATTCGAAAATACTGAGGTTTTAACTGCGGGACCTGTTATCGGCCTGATCCGTACGTGATACGGTGTGAATTCATTGTTAAGCAGAATTAATGAATTGAAGAATTCTTAATTAATTATTATTTAATATTTAAACGACATTAAATTGAATGGGCCAATAATAGCAAAACCGCTGCTCTGACATAACACCTGGTAGCCTGGAATTATTCACGATAACACTTATAAATATAGTGGTTTTAGGTTAAGATAAGTCTCATGAAATGGTAAGTAGTCTGAATTTTAAGATAATTCAAATGTTTGTTGGTTGTTCCTAACACACTGAAAAGTTAGTTTTTAATGTGTAAATTATTGTTCGTTAACTTTTTTTTAAATTTACAAAATTTACATGTTTTCCCTAAGTCAGAATCATCCAGCAGCTAAAAATTCGGCTCTTTCTCGTTGCTATATTCCGATGAATATCACGGGAATTAAAATAGCCAGGAAAGAGAATTGTTTCGTTTGTTAAACCAAATACATCCTTATTTTCACTTGGTTACACTAAGCGAAACTGCGAGGGAGGCACATTACAAATGGAGTTGTTTGATTCCAAATGCACAGCATTAACCCGGTATGACCCGCGAGTAAGTGAAAAACTATGATAAATGCAAATCGTCCGATAATTAACCTCGACCTCGATCTGCTGAGAACCTTCGTTGCTGTTGCCGACCTGAATACCTTTGCGGCTGCGGCAACTGCGGTATGTCGAACTCAGTCTGCGGTGAGTCAGCAAATGCAGCGTCTTGAGCAACTCGTGGGGAAAGAGTTGTTCGCGCGCCATGGACGCAACAAACTACTGACCGAACATGGTATACAACTGTTGGGTTACGCCAGAAAAATACTGCGCTTTAATGATGAGGCATGCTCATCATTAATGTTTAATAATCTTCAGGGAGTGTTAACTATCGGTGCTTCTGATGAATCAGCCGATACCATACTGCCTTTCCTGCTCAACCGGATAAGTTCGGTTTATCCGAAGCTTGCGCTAGATGTGAGGGTCAAGCGTAACGCCTACATGGTGGATATGCTGAAGTCGCAAGAAGTGGACTTGGTTGTGACTACCAACCGTCCTGGCGATTTTGAATGTCTGAATCTGCGTACCTCGCCAACGCATTGGTACTGTGCTGCCGAATATATTCTGCAAAAAGGTGAGCCGGTACCGTTGGTTCTGCTGGACGATCCGAGCCCGTTTCGCGATATCGTGCTGGCGACATTAAACGCTGCTCAGATCCCGTGGCGTCTGGCTTATGTTGCTTCAACCTTACCTGCGGTTCGCGCGGCGGTAAAAGCAGGGCTCGGCGTCACTGCACGGCCTGTTGAAATGATGAGTCCGGATTTACGCGTACTGGGCGCCGCCGACGGATTACCGCCATTGCCTGATACTGAGTATTTGTTGTGCTGCGATCCGTCCACGCAAAATGAGTTGGCAGAAGTTATCTTTAAGTCGATGCAAACGTATCAAAATCCTTGGCAATACAATCAGTTTACCCCTGAAGGGGGAGATGACTCGCTGATTGTTGAAGGCGACTTTGAGTAATCCGTCACAAAAAATCGTTTTAAAATGTTAGTGTAAAAAAGAGCCACTGGTGATGAAAAAACATCCAGTGGCTCCTTTTTTATGCAAATATTGCCGCTTTATGTCATTTGCTATACTAAAACTTAACAAAATCAGAAGGTAAAAAAACGGCCTGACATCTGGTTGAAAAATAAGCAGCAGCGTTACTAATTGTTTCCATGTTAAAAAACTAGAGAAATTGTTGCTGTTTTTTATGGTGAATTAACAAAAGCGTGTCACAGATCAAGAAAATACTCCCATTTAGGGGGAGGCATCTGGGTGAATTCCTGTCAAAATAGGTGAGTATTATCTTTTTTACTTCACTACGGACACGATTCAACAACATTAAAAATGACCGATGATGCGATCGAAATTGGTCTAAATAGCACTTTATGTTAATGAAGTTGGAGTGGTGTAAAATAATGTGAGGAAACTTTTGTTAAAGTTGACAAAAGGTTATAGAAAGGAGTAAAAAACCCCATCAATTAGCTGTATAAAATGGTTTTTCACAGTGATTGTAAGGTTTTTTTTATTCCTCCCCATGAATCGATGTGGCGTTCATCTGCCGAAAAGAGCAGAGAATTTGGCGCTACTTTTGATGAGTAAGCAATGAGTATGTCAACATCCACTGAAATCATCGCTCATCACTGGGCATTCGCTATCTTTCTTATTGTTGCCATTGGCCTGTGCTGCCTGATGCTCGTCGGCGGCTGGTTTTTAGGTGGTCGCGCGCGCGCGAGATCTAAAAACGTGCCGTTTGAATCAGGTATCGACTCGGTCGGCACCGCCCGCTTGCGCCTGTCTGCCAAGTTTTATCTGGTAGCCATGTTCTTCGTTATCTTCGACGTTGAAGCGCTGTATCTGTTCGCATGGTCAACTTCTATCCGTGAAAGCGGCTGGATTGGCTTTGTGGAAGCTGCAATTTTTATTTTTGTGTTACTGGCAGGTCTGGTTTATCTGGTGCGTATTGGCGCGCTGGACTGGACGCCCGCGCGTTCACGCCGCGAGCGTATGAACCCGGAAACGAACAGTATCGCTAATCGTCAACGCTAACCGCGAGGCATTAAGATGGATTATACGCTCACCCGCATAGATCCTAACGGTGAGAACGACCGTTACCCCCTGCAAAAACAGGAGATCGTAACCGACCCCCTGGAGCAAGAAGTTAACAAAAACGTGTTCATGGGCAAGCTGCATGACATGGTTAACTGGGGCCGTAAAAACTCAATTTGGCCATATAACTTTGGCCTTTCCTGCTGCTACGTTGAGATGGTGACCTCGTTTACCGCCGTGCACGATGTGGCCCGTTTTGGTGCGGAAGTACTGCGTGCATCGCCGCGTCAGGCTGACCTGATGGTCGTAGCCGGAACCTGCTTTACCAAAATGGCGCCGGTTATTCAGCGCCTCTACGATCAGATGCTGGAACCGAAATGGGTTATTTCCATGGGCGCATGCGCCAACTCCGGCGGTATGTACGACATCTATTCTGTGGTGCAGGGCGTTGATAAATTTATTCCGGTCGATGTGTACATCCCGGGATGCCCGCCGCGTCCGGAAGCGTATATGCAGGCTCTGATGCTGCTGCAAGATTCCATTGGCAAAGAACGCCGTCCGCTCTCCTGGGTGGTTGGCGATCAGGGCGTTTATCGCGCCAATATGCAGTCAGAACGCGAGCGTAAACGCGGCGAACGTATTGCTGTAACGAATCTTCGTACACCAGACGAGATTTAATTTGCGCCTGTCGGCAGCAGCACTTCCTTCGCTTATCACTACATAAATAGCGCGAAGCACTGCCGACCACCACGGACCATTTGCAATGGTGAACAATATGACCGACTTAACCGCGCAAGACGCTGTATGGCAAACACGGGATCACCTTGATGACCCGGTCATTGGCGAACTGCGCAACCGTTTTGGGCCGGATGCCTTTACCGTTCAGGCGACTCGCACCGGGGTACCTGTTGTTTGGGTCAAGCGTGAACAATTACTGGAAGTTGGCGATTTCCTAAAGAGACTGCCGAAACCTTACGTCATGCTGTTTGACTTACACGGCATGGACGAACGTCTGCGTACGCACCGCGAAGGGTTACCTGCCGCGGATTTTTCCGTTTTCTATCACCTGATCTCCATTGAACGCAATCGCGATATCATGCTCAAGGTGGCATTGTCTGAAAACGACCTGCGCGTACCGACGTTCACCAAACTGTTCCCGAACGCCAACTGGTATGAGCGTGAAACCTGGGAAATGTTTGGCATCGACATCGAAGGTCACCCGCACCTGACGCGTCTGCTGATGCCGCATACCTGGGAAGGTCATCCGCTGCGTAAAGACTACCCGGCGCGTGCGACCGAATTCGATCCGTTTGAGCTGACTAAAGCCAAACAGGATCTGGAAATGGAATCACTGACCTTCAAACCAGAAGAATGGGGCATGAAGCGTAGTTCCGAAAACGAGGACTTCATGTTCCTCAACCTCGGTCCTAACCACCCGTCTTCTCACGGTGCGTTCCGTATTGTGCTGCAGCTTGATGGCGAAGAAATCGTCGACTGCGTGCCTGACATCGGCTACCACCACCGTGGCGCTGAAAAGATGGGTGAACGTCAGTCTTGGCACAGCTACATTCCGTACACCGACCGTATCGAGTACCTCGGCGGCTGCGTTAACGAAATGCCTTACGTACTGGCCGTTGAGAAACTGGCTGGCATCACCACGCCGGATCGCGTCAACGTGATTCGCGTTATGTTGTCTGAACTGTTCCGTATCAACAGCCACCTGCTGTACATCTCCACGTTCATCCAGGACGTCGGCGCGATGACGCCGGTCTTCTTCGCCTTTACCGACCGTCAGAAAATCTATGACGTAGTGGAAGCGATCACCGGTTTCCGTATGCACCCGGCCTGGTTCCGTATCGGCGGTGTAGCACACGATCTGCCGCGCGGTTGGGACAAACTGCTGCGTGACTTCCTCGACTGGATGCCAAAACGTCTGGATTCCTACGAGAAAGCCGCACTGCGTAACACCATCCTGAAAGGCCGTTCGCAAGGCGTTGCCGCTTACGGTAAGAAAGAAGCGCTGGACTGGGGTTGTACCGGTGCTGCGCTGCGTGCGACCGGTATTGATTTTGACGTGCGTAAAGCGCGTCCATACTCTGGCTACGAAAACTTTGACTTTGAAGTCCCGGTTGGCGGCGGCGTGTCCGACTGCTATACCCGCGTGATGCTGAAAGTTGAAGAGCTGCGCCAGAGTCTGCGCATCCTTGAGCAGTGCCTCAACAACATGCCGGAAGGCCCGTTTAAAGCGGATCACCCGCTGACTACGCCGCCGCCGAAAGAGCGCACGTTGCAACATATCGAAACCCTGATCACCCACTTCCTGCAGGTTTCGTGGGGACCGGTTATGCCGGCAAACGAGTCCTTCCAGATGGTGGAAGCGACCAAGGGTATTAACAGTTACTACCTGACCAGCGATGGCAGCACCATGAGTTACCGTACCCGTATCCGTACCCCGAGCTATGCGCACCTGCAGCAGATCCCGGTAGCGGTACGTGGCAGCCTGGTGTCCGACCTTATCGTCCACCTGGGTAGTATCGATTTTGTTATGTCAGATGTGGACCGCTAATTATGCACGAGAATCAACAACCACAAACCGAGGCTTTTGAGCTGAGTGCGGCTGAGCGTGAAGCGATTGAGCACGAGAAGCACCACTACGAAGACCCGCGTGCGGCGTCCATTGAAGCGCTGAAAATCGTTCAGAAACAGCGTGGCTGGGTGCCGGATGGGGCGATCTATGCGATCGCTGATGTGCTGGGGATCCCGGCAAGCGACGTAGAAGGTGTTGCCACGTTCTATAGCCAGATCTTCCGCCAGCCGGTAGGTCGCCACGTGATCCGCTATTGCGACAGCGTGGTGTGCCATATCAACGGCTATCAGGGGATCCAGGCTGCGCTTGAGAAAAAACTCAACATCAAGCCGGGGCAGACGACCTTTGACGGTCGTTTTACGCTGCTCCCGACCTGTTGCCTGGGGAACTGCGATAAAGGGCCGAACATGATGATCGATGAGGATACTCATGCTCACCTGACCCCGGAAGGCATTCCCGAACTGCTGGAGCGGTATAAATGAAAGACATTATCCGTACTCCCGAAACGCATCCGCTGACCTGGCGTCTGCGTGATGACAAACAGCCGGTCTGGCTGGACGAATACCGTAGCAAGAACGGCTACGAAGGTGCACGTAAGGCCCTGACCGGGCTGTCACCGGACGAAATCGTTAATCAGGTAAAAGACGCTGGCCTGAAAGGGCGCGGCGGTGCGGGTTTTTCCACCGGTCTGAAGTGGAGCCTGATGCCGAAAGACGAATCCATGAACATCCGTTACCTGCTGTGTAACGCCGATGAAATGGAGCCGGGTACCTATAAAGACCGTCTGCTGATGGAACAGCTGCCGCACCTGCTGGTGGAAGGCATGCTGATCTCCGCGTTTGCTCTGAAAGCGTACCGTGGTTACATCTTCCTGCGTGGTGAATATATCGAAGCGGCTGTGCATCTGCGTCGCGCGATTGCCGAAGCAACCGAAGCCGGCTTGCTTGGCAAAAACATCATGGGCACCGGTTTCGACTTCGAACTGTTTGTCCACACCGGGGCAGGGCGCTATATCTGCGGTGAAGAGACGGCGCTGATTAACTCCCTTGAAGGTCGTCGTGCTAACCCACGTTCCAAGCCGCCGTTCCCGGCAAGCTCTGGCGCTTGGGGTAAGCCGACCTGCGTTAACAACGTCGAAACCCTGTGTAACGTACCAGCTATCCTCGCGAACGGCGTGGAGTGGTACCAGAACATTTCGCAGAGCAAAGACGCGGGCACCAAGCTGATGGGCTTCTCAGGTCGCGTGAAGAACCCTGGCCTGTGGGAACTGCCTTTCGGTACTACCGCGCGCGAGATCCTCGAAGATTACGCGGGCGGCATGCGTGATGGCCTGAAATTCAAAGCCTGGCAGCCGGGCGGCGCGGGTACTGACTTCCTGACTGAAGCGCACCTCGATCTGCCGATGGAATTCGAAAGCATTGGTAAAGCCGGTAGCCGTTTGGGCACCGCGCTGGCAATGGCCGTCGATCACGAGATTGGCATGGTTCCTCTGGTGCGTAACCTCGAAGAGTTCTTTGCCCGCGAGTCCTGCGGCTGGTGTACGCCGTGCCGTGACGGTCTGCCGTGGAGTGTGAAAATTCTGCGCGCGCTGGAGCGTGGCGAAGGCCAGCCTGGGGATATCGAGACGCTTGAGCAACTGTGTCGTTTCCTCGGCCCGGGTAAAACCTTCTGTGCACACGCCCCGGGTGCGGTAGAGCCACTGCAGAGCGCCATTAAATATTTCCGCGAAGAATTCGAAGCTGGCATCAAGCAGTCCTTCAGCAATACCCATCAGATTGGTGGTATTCAGCCGAACCTGCTGAAAGAGCGCTGGTAATAGCAGGGTAACCCTGAATCGCGATCAGAAATTCGATTAACGCTCGGTTTTAGACCGAGCCAACTGGAAGCATGCTGACTATGGCTACGATTCATGTAGACGGCAAAGAATATGAGGTCAACGGAGCGGACAACCTGCTGGAAGCTTGTCTGTCTCTCGGCCTTGATATTCCGTACTTTTGCTGGCACCCGGCGCTGGGAAGCGTCGGTGCTTGCCGCCAGTGTGCGGTGAAGCAATATCAAAACGCGGAAGACACGCGTGGTCGCCTGGTGATGTCTTGTATGACACCGGCCACCGAAGGCACCTTTATTTCAATTGATGACGAAGAAGCGAAACAGTTCCGCGAAAGCGTAGTGGAGTGGTTGATGACTAACCACCCGCACGACTGTCCGGTCTGTGAAGAGGGCGGTAACTGCCACCTTCAGGATATGACCGTCATGACCGGTCATAGCTTCCGTCGCTATCGCTTCACGAAGCGTACTCACCGCAACCAGGACCTGGGGCCGTTCATCTCTCACGAAATGAACCGCTGCATCGCCTGCTATCGCTGCGTACGTTACTACAAAGATTACGCCGATGGCGCGGATCTGGGCGTCTATGGCGCACATGACAACGTCTACTTTGGTCGTCCGGAAGACGGTACGCTCGAAAGCGAATTCTCCGGTAACCTGGTGGAAATTTGCCCGACCGGCGTCTTCACCGATAAAACGCACTCCGAGCGTTATAACCGTAAATGGGACATGCAGTTTGCGCCGAGCATCTGCCAGCAGTGTTCTATCGGTTGTAACATCAGCCCGGGCGAGCGCTACGGTGAACTGCGTCGTATCGAAAACCGCTATAACGGTACCGTTAACCACTACTTCCTCTGCGACCGTGGTCGTTTTGGCTATGGTTACGTGAACCTGAAAGACCGTCCACGCCAGCCGGTACAGCGTCGTGGCGATGACCTGATCACGCTGAACGCCGAACAGGCGATGCAGGGCGCGGCAGATATTCTGCGTCAGTCGAAGAAAGTGATTGGTATCGGCTCCCCGCGTGCCAGCGTTGAAAGTAACTTCGCGCTGCGTGAACTGGTCGGTGCGGATAACTTCTATACCGGTATTGCCCAGGGCGAGCAGGAACGTCTGCAACTGGCTCTGAGCGTGTTGCGTGACGGCGGTATTCATACCCCGGCACTGCGCGAAATCGAGTCATACGATGCGGTTCTGGTCCTGGGCGAAGATGTCACCCAAACCGGCGCGCGCGTTGCGCTGGCAGTGCGTCAGGCGGTGAAAGGTAAAGCGCGTGAAATGGCGGCGGCGCAGAAAGTGGCCGACTGGCAGATTGCGGCAATCCTCAACATTGGCCAGCGCGCCAAGCATCCGCTGTTCGTTACCAACGTCGATAACACCCGTCTGGATGATATCGCGGCATGGACCTACCGTGCGCCGGTTGAAGATCAGGCGCGTTTAGGTTTCGCGATCGCCCACGCGCTGGATAACAACGCACCGGCGGTTGACGGTATCGACCGTGACCTGCAGAACAAAATTGACGTCATCGTTCAGGCTCTGGCCGGGGCGAAGAAACCACTGATTATTTCCGGTACCAACGCCGGTAGCGCCGACGTGATTCAGGCTGCTGCCAACGTGGCGAAGGCGCTGAAAGGCCGTGGCGCAGACGTCGGAATCACCATGATTGCTCGCTCTGTCAACAGTATGGGGCTGGGTATGATTGGCGGTGGTTCCCTCGACGACGCGCTGACCGAGCTGGAAACCGGTCGTGCTGACGCCGTTGTGGTGTTGGAAAATGACCTGCATCGCCATGCTTCAGCAACGCGTGTGAACGCCGCGCTGGCGAAAGCGCCGCTGGTACTGGTTGTTGACCATCAGCGCACGGCTATTATGGAAAACGCCCATCTGGTGCTTTCCGCCGCTAGCTTCGCCGAAAGCGATGGTACGGTAATTAACAACGAAGGTCGCGCCCAGCGTTTCTTCCAGGTCTATGACCCATCCTACTACGACAGCAACACCGTAATGCTGGAAAGCTGGCGCTGGCTGCACTCGCTGCACAGTACCGTGCAGAGCCGTGAAGTGGACTGGACGCAGCTCGACCATGTTATCGACGCGGTCGTTGAGAAGTTACCGCAGTTGGCGGGTATTAAAGATGCCGCGCCGGATGCAAGCTTCCGTATCCGTGGACAGAAACTGGCACGTGAACCGCACCGCTACAGTGGTCGTACCGCAATGCGCGCCAACATCAGCGTTCACGAACCGCGTCAGCCGCAGGACAAAGACACCATGTTCGCTTTCTCTATGGAAGGGAACAACCAACCGTCTGCGCCGCGTTCGCAAATTCCGTTTGCCTGGGCTCCGGGCTGGAACTCCCCACAGGCGTGGAACAAGTTCCAGGATGAAGTGGGCGGTAAACTGCGTCATGGCGATCCGGGCGTGCGTCTGATCGAAGCTTCTGCAGATGGTCTGGATTACTTCACAACCGTTCCGGCGAGCTTCCAGGCTCAGGATGGTCAGTGGCGTGTCGCGCCTTACTATCATCTGTTTGGTAGTGACGAAATGTCCCAGCGTGCGCCTGTCTTCCAGACCCGTATGCCGCAGCCGTACATCAAACTCAACCCGGCTGATGCCGCGAAGTTGGGTGTTAATGCCGGTACGCGCGTATCTTTTAGCTACGATGGCAACACGGTTACGCTGCCGGTTGAAATCGCTGAAGGATTAACGGCAGGTCAGGTTGGTTTGCCAATGGGTATGCCTGGCATCGCGCCGGTTCTGGCTGGTGCACGTCTTGAGGATCTGCAGGAGGCACAACAATGAGTTGGATTACACCCGATCTGATTGAGATCCTGCTGAGCGTTCTCAAAGCGGTCGTGATTCTGCTGGTGGTGGTCACCTGCGGGGCATTCATGAGCTTTGGCGAACGTCGTCTGCTCGGTCTGTTCCAGAACCGTTACGGACCGAACCGTGTTGGCTGGGGCGGTTCGCTCCAGCTGGTTGCGGACATGATCAAGATGTTCTTTAAAGAAGACTGGATCCCGAAATTCTCGGATCGCGTCATCTTTACCCTGGCACCGATGATCGCCTTCACCTCGCTGCTGCTGGCTTTCGCCATCGTGCCGGTGAGCCCGAACTGGGTGGTTGCTGACCTGAACATCGGGATCCTGTTCTTCCTGATGATGGCAGGCCTCGCGGTATACGCGGTGCTGTTCGCAGGCTGGTCCAGTAACAACAAATACTCGCTGCTCGGTGCGATGCGTGCGTCTGCGCAGACGCTGAGCTACGAAGTATTCCTCGGACTTTCCCTGATGGGCGTGGTGGCGCAGGCCGGTTCATTTAACATGACCGACATCGTCAACAACCAGGCTGATATCTGGAACGTTATTCCGCAGTTCTTTGGTTTTGTCACCTTTGCCATCGCGGGCGTGGCGGTGTGTCACCGTCACCCGTTTGACCAGCCAGAAGCCGAGCAGGAACTGGCCGACGGTTACCACATTGAATACTCCGGTATGAAATTCGGTCTGTTCTTCGTGGGTGAGTACATCGGCATCGTCACCATTTCTGCACTGATGGTTACCCTGTTCTTCGGTGGCTGGCATGGTCCGTTCTTACCGCCATTCGTCTGGTTCGCGCTGAAAACCGCGTTCTTCATGATGATGTTCATTTTGATTCGTGCGTCGTTACCGCGTCCTCGTTATGACCAGGTAATGTCCTTCGGCTGGAAAGTCTGTCTGCCGCTGACGCTCGTCAACTTGCTGGTAACGGCGGCTGTCATTCTCTGGCAGGCGCAATAAGGGACACAAAGACCATGACCTTAAAAGAATTGTTAGTAGGTTTCGGCACCCAGGTACGCAGTATCTGGATGATCGGCCTGCATGCGTTCGCGAAACGCGAAACGCAGATGTACCCGGAAGAGCCGGTCTATCTACCGCCCCGTTTTCGTGGTCGTATCGTTCTGACCCGTGACCCGGACGGCGAAGAGCGCTGCGTTGCCTGTAACCTGTGTGCGGTAGCGTGTCCGGTAGGCTGTATCTCTTTGCAAAAAGCAGAGACCAAAGATGGCCGCTGGTATCCGGAGTTTTTCCGCATTAACTTCTCACGCTGCATTTTCTGCGGCCTGTGCGAAGAAGCCTGTCCGACAACGGCTATTCAGCTGACTCCAGATTTCGAGCTGGGTGAGTACAAGCGCCAGGACCTGGTTTACGAGAAAGAGGATCTGCTGATCTCCGGTCCGGGTAAATACCCGGAATATAACTTCTACCGGATGGCAGGTATGGCAATCGACGGCAAAGATAAGGGCGAAGCAGAGAACGAAGCCAAGCCTATCGACGTCAAGAGCCTGTTACCGTAAGGAGAGGGGCAATGGAGTTCGCTTTTTATATCTGTGGCCTGATAGCCATTCTCGCAACCTTGCGGGTGATCACCCACACCAATCCGGTACACGCACTGCTGTACCTGATTATTTCGCTGCTGGCGATTTCCGGGGTGTTCTTCTCGTTAGGTGCTTACTTCGCGGGGGCGCTGGAAATAATCGTCTACGCGGGCGCCATCATGGTGTTGTTCGTGTTTGTGGTCATGATGCTCAACCTCGGTGGTTCTGAAATTGAACAGGAACGCCAGTGGCTGAAACCGCAGGTGTGGATTGGACCGGCGATTCTGTCGGCCATCATGCTGGCGGTTATTGTTTATGCCATTCTGGGTGTTAACGATCAGGGCATCGACGGGACGCCAATTAGCGCGAAAGCTGTCGGTATTTCCCTGTTCGGACCGTATGTACTGGCGGTCGAGCTGGCTTCGATGCTGCTGCTGGCAGGTCTGGTTGTGGCCTTCCACGTAGGGCGCGAAGAGCGTTCTGGTGAAGTGCTGAGCAATCGCACCGATGACCGCGCGAAAAGAAAAACGGAGGAGCACGCATGATCCCCTTACAACATGGACTGATCCTCGCGGCTGTCTTATTCGTACTGGGCTTAACCGGTCTGGTTATCCGCCGCAATCTGCTGTTTATGCTGATCGGGCTGGAAATCATGATTAACGCCTCCGCGCTGGCCTTCGTGGTCGCCGGAAGCTACTGGGGCCAGACCGATGGTCAGGTGATGTATATTCTCGCCATCAGCCTTGCGGCTGCGGAAGCGAGCATTGGACTTGCGCTGTTGCTGCAACTTCATCGCCGTCGCCAGAACCTGAACATCGATTCAGTAAGTGAGATGCGTGGATGAACATGCTTGCCTTAACCATTATTCTGCCATTTATTGGCTTTGTATTACTGGCGTTCTCTCGCGGTCGTTGGTCAGAAAATCTGTCCGCGACTGTGGGCGTCGGGTCGATTGGCCTGGCGGCGCTGGTGACCGCGTTTGTTGGCGTTGACTTCTTTGCTAATGGTCAACAGGCCTACAGCCAGCCTCTGTGGACGTGGATGTCTGTCGGTGACTTCAATATCGGTTTTAACCTGGTGCTGGACGGCCTGTCGCTGACCATGCTCAGTGTGGTGACCGGTGTGGGTTTCCTGATCCACATGTTCGCCTCCTGGTATATGCGCGGTGAAGAGGGATACTCCCGTTTCTTCGCCTACACCAACCTGTTTATCGCCAGCATGGTGGTTCTGGTACTGGCGGATAACCTGCTGCTGATGTACCTCGGCTGGGAAGGCGTGGGCCTGTGCTCCTATCTGCTGATCGGTTTCTATTACACCGATCCGAAGAATGGCGCTGCGGCAATGAAAGCCTTCGTGGTGACCCGTGTGGGTGACGTGTTCCTCGCCTTCGCATTGTTTATCCTCTACAACGAGCTGGGCACGCTGAACTTCCGCGAAATGGTGGAACTGGCGCCTGCTCACTTTGCAGATGGTAACAACATGCTGATGTGGGCAACCCTGATGCTGCTGGGCGGTGCGGTGGGTAAATCCGCGCAGCTGCCGTTGCAGACATGGCTTGCTGACGCGATGGCAGGTCCGACGCCTGTCTCCGCGCTGATCCACGCCGCGACGATGGTTACCGCCGGTGTCTATCTGATTGCACGTACTCACGGCCTGTTCCTGATGACGCCGGAAATCCTGCATCTGGTGGGGATTATCGGGGCTATCACTCTGGTACTGGCTGGTTTTGCCGCGCTGGTACAGACCGACATTAAACGCGTTCTCGCGTACTCCACCATGAGCCAGATTGGTTATATGTTCCTGGCTCTCGGGGTTCAGGCGTGGGACGCGGCGATTTTCCACCTGATGACGCACGCTTTCTTTAAAGCGCTGCTGTTCCTGGCATCCGGCTCGGTTATCCTGGCCTGTCACCACGAACAGAACATCTTCAAGATGGGCGGTCTGCGTAAGTCTATTCCGCTGGTGTATCTCTGCTTCCTGATCGGTGGCGCGGCGCTGTCGGCTCTGCCGCTGATTACCGCAGGCTTCTTCAGTAAGGATGAGATTCTGGCCGGTGCGATGGCGAACGGTCATATTAATCTGATGGTTGCAGGTCTGGTTGGTGCATTTATGACCTCTCTGTACACCTTCCGTATGATTTTCATCGTGTTCCACGGTAAAGAGCAAATTCACGCTCACGCAGGGAAGGGGATTACACATCATCTGCCGCTGATTGTGCTGATGATCCTGTCCACCTTCGTTGGCGCACTGATTGTGCCACCGCTGCAGGGTGTACTGCCTGCGACGACCGAGCTTGAGCATGGTCGCGTGATGACCCTGGAAATTACCTCCGGTATCGTCGCGATTGCAGGCATTCTGATCGCTGCATGGCTGTGGCTGGGTAAACGTACTCTGGTGACGTCGATTGCCAACAGTGCGCCAGGCCGTCTGCTGGGTACCTGGTGGTATAACGCCTGGGGCTTCGACTGGCTGTACGACAAAGTGTTCGTCAAGCCGTTCCTGGGCGTTGCATGGCTGCTGAAACGCGATCCGCTGAACGCAATGATGAACATTCCGGCGATCCTTTCCCGCTTTGCAGGTAAAGGCCTGTTGTTAAGCGAGAACGGCTATCTGCGTTGGTATGTAGCATCAATGAGCATCGGCGCCGTCGTTGTGCTGGCTCTGTTGATGGTACTGCGTTGATCGTAAAGTGAATTTTATCCAAATTCGTTGAAAATCAGGCCTCTATTAGGGGCCTTAAAAAGGAATAAAAATCGCCATGTTACTACCCTGGCTAATATTGATTCCCTTTATCGGTGGCTTCCTGTGCTGGCAGACCGAACGCTTTGGCGTGAAGGTGCCGCGTTGGATCGCGCTGATTACCATGGGACTGACGCTGGCGCTTGGCCTGCAACTTTGGTTGCAGGGCGGCTATTCACTGACGCAATCCACTGGCATTCCGCAGTGGCAGTCTGAGTTTGTCCTGCCGTGGATCCCACGCTTTGGCATCTCGATTCATCTTGCTATCGACGGTCTGTCGCTGCTGATGGTGGTGCTGACCGGTCTGCTCGGTGTTCTGGCGGTACTTTGCTCCTGGAATGAAATCGAAAAATACCAGGGCTTTTTCCACCTGAACCTGATGTGGATCTTAGGCGGCGTAATCGGCGTGTTCCTTGCCATCGACATGTTCCTGTTCTTCTTCTTCTGGGAAATGATGCTGGTGCCGATGTACTTCCTGATCGCGCTATGGGGGCATAAAGCCTCTGACGGTAAAACGCGTATCACGGCAGCAACCAAGTTCTTCATTTATACCCAGGCGAGTGGTCTGGTGATGTTGATTGCCATCCTGGCGCTGGTGTTTGTGCACTACAAAGCGACCGGCGTGTGGACTTTCAACTATGAAGAATTGCTGAATACTCCGATGTCCCACGGCGTGGAATACCTGCTGATGCTGGGCTTCTTCATCGCTTTCGCGGTGAAAATGCCGGTGGTTCCGCTGCACGGCTGGTTGCCGGATGCTCACTCCCAGGCACCGACCGCAGGTTCCGTTGACCTGGCTGGTATCTTGCTGAAAACCGCAGCCTACGGTCTGCTGCGCTTCTCCCTGCCGCTGTTCCCGAATGCGTCAGCGGAGTTTGCACCTATCGCAATGTGGCTTGGCGTCATCGGCATCTTCTACGGCGCGTGGATGGCCTTTAATCAGTACGACATCAAACGTCTGATTGCTTACACCTCCGTATCCCACATGGGCTTCGTACTGATTGCTATCTACACCGGCAGCCAGCTGGCATACCAGGGTGCGGTGATTCAGATGATCGCGCACGGCCTGTCCGCAGCCGGTCTGTTCATCCTGTGTGGTCAGCTGTACGAACGTCTGCACACGCGTGATATGCGTATGATGGGCGGCCTGTGGGGCAAAATGAAATGGTTGCCTGCACTGTCAATGTTCTTTGCAGTGTGTACGCTGGGTATGCCGGGTACAGGTAACTTCGTTGGCGAATTTATGATTCTGTTCGGCAGCTACCAGGTGGTTCCGGTTATTACCGTGATCTCGACATTTGGTCTGGTGTTTGCTTCTGTTTACTCGCTGGCGATGCTGCATCGCGCTTACTTTGGTAAGGCGAAGAGCCAGATTGCCAGTGTTGAACTGCCAGGGATGTCGCTGCGTGAGCTGTTTATCATCCTGTTGCTGGTCGTGCTTCTGGTACTGCTTGGCTTCTATCCGCAGCCGATTCTGGATACCTCGCATTCTGCGATGAGCAACATCCAGCAGTGGTTTGTTAATTCCGTTACTACTACAAGGCCGTAAATCGCCATGACAATAACTCCACAACACCTGATTGCGCTGCTACCGCTGCTGATCGTCGGCTTGACGGTGGTGGTTGTGATGCTCTCCATTGCGTGGCGACGCAATCACTTCCTCAATGCCACGCTGTCGGTCATTGGGCTTAACGCCGCACTGGTTTCGCTCTGGTTTGTTGGCCAGGCGGGCGCTATGGACGTCACCCCGCTGATGCGGGTTGACGGTTTCGCCATGCTCTACACCGGGCTGGTGCTGCTGGCGAGTCTTGCCACCTGTACCTTCGCTTACCCGTGGCTGGAAGGCTACGACGACAACCGGGAAGAGTTCTATCTGCTGGTGCTGATTGCCGCGCTCGGCGGTATTCTGCTGGCTAACGCTAACCATCTGGCGGCGCTCTTCCTTGGTATTGAGCTTATCTCTCTGCCGCTGTTTGGTCTGGTTGGCTATGCGTTCCGTCAGAAACGTTCGCTGGAAGCCAGTATCAAATACACCATTCTGTCTGCCGCAGCGTCTTCCTTCCTGCTGTTTGGTATGGCGCTGGTGTACGCGCAGTCTGGCAACCTGTCGTTTGTCGCGCTCGGTAAGAGCCTCGGCGACGGTATGCTGCAAGAACCGCTGCTGCTGGCGGGCTTCGGTCTGATGATTGTTGGCCTCGGCTTTAAACTCTCACTGGTTCCATTCCACCTGTGGACGCCAGACGTATACCAGGGCGCTCCGGCTCCGGTTTCCACCTTCCTGGCGACGGCGAGCAAAATCGCTATCTTCGGCGTGGTGATGCGTCTGTTCTTGTACGCACCGGTAGGTGATAGCGAAGCGGTACGGATCGTGCTGGGTGTGATTGCCTTTGCTTCCATTATCTTCGGTAACCTGATGGCGCTGAGCCAGACCAACATCAAACGTCTGCTTGGTTACTCTTCTATCTCTCACCTCGGTTACCTGCTGGTGGCGCTGATTGCCCTGCAGAGCGGCGAGATGTCGATGGAAGCGGTTGGCGTTTACCTGGCCGGTTATCTGTTCAGCAGCCTCGGCGCATTCGGTGTGGTCAGCCTGATGTCCAGCCCGTACCGCGGTCCGGATGCAGACTCTCTGTTCTCCTACCGTGGTCTGTTCTGGCATCGTCCAATCCTCGCGGCGGTGATGACGGTGATGATGCTGTCTCTGGCGGGTATTCCGATGACGCTGGGCTTTATCGGTAAGTTCTACGTACTGGCGGTGGGTGTGCAGGCTAATCTGTGGTGGCTGGTTGCCGCCGTGGTGGTGGGTTCCGCGATTGGTTTGTACTACTACCTGCGCGTTGCCGTGAGCCTGTACCTGAGCGCACCGCAGCAGCTGAATCGTGATGCGCCGTCCAACTGGCAGTACAGCGCGGGCGGTATCGTGGTGTTGATTTCTGCCCTGCTGGTACTGGTGCTGGGTATCTACCCGCAACCGTTGATCAGCATCGTGCAGTTAGCGGCTCCGCTGATGTAATTCATCATGCTATGATCGAAAAAGAGTCTGGACAATGTCCAGACTCTTTTTTTTACCTGTCTATACTCGTCATACTTCAAGTTGCTGGAGCGTCAGGCCGAAAGTTGACGGCTCACCAGCGGGCCGCTGATGCCTTTCGCTGTGCGATCCATCACTTCCTGAATGACTGAAGACAGCTCATTGACTTCGAATTTGGCCACGTAACCATCTGCTTTCACTCGGCGTACGTGATCTTCATTGGCGCTACCGGAAAGTGAGGAGTGGATAACGACCGGGATCTTCTTCAGGCGTTCGTCGGTTTTTATCTTACGGGTAAGCGTAAAACCGTCCATCTCCGGCATTTCCAGATCGGTGAGCACCAGCGCAATCTTCTCGCTGATTGGTTTACCTTCCGCTTCTGCTTCTTCAGATAGCTGTTGTATCTTTTCCCACGCATCCTGGCCCGTCACATGCATCAAGTGTGGGATCTCCATGGCGTTAAGCCCTTTTTCCAGCATCGCGCGAGCCACTTTGGAATCATCAGCCACAATCGCCACCGCACCCGGCGTAATGTTGAACTTATTGGTTTTCAGCTCTGTTGCGCGCAGGTCGTGGTTCGACGGTACGATGTCGTACAGGATCTGTTCGACATCGAGCACCAGCGCCAGATTGTTAGTCTCTTTGTTGTCGTCCAGACAGGCGATACTGGTAATGTAGCGACCATTGACGGCTTTCTCGGCGGTATGCACTTGTTGCCAGTCCAGACGCATAATGTTTTCTACCGACTCCACCGCAAACGCCTGAACGCTGCGGGCATATTCCGTGATCAACAGGATGTTGAGTCCGGTCTCTGGCTTACAGCCCGCGACGGCAGGCAGATCAATCACCGGGATCACCTGATCGCGAATGTTAACCATACCCAGCAACGGGGCTTTCATACCTGCGGGACGCGTAAAGGTCGGCATCGGTACGATTTCACGCAGTTTGAATACGTTGATGCCAAACAGTTCTGATTTCTGCTCCTCGACGGATTTGCCAAGGCGAAACAGCAGCAGTTCAAAACGGTTAGACAGGGTTAGGTTTGTCCTGTCATCAATATCTTTCTGGAAATTGTTCATCCTGTCCTCAGTGTGAAAGCCAGCCTTTCCACTGTTATCGGCACTGAGGCGGAAAAATGGAGCATTAAACGGTGAAAATGGCGAAATCGTGAGCCAGTTCAGTGTCTGGAAATATCGCTTTGCACTCTTCGAGTAACCGCTGACAGCCTTTTTCATCGTAGCGTGAGCTAACGTGGGTCATGATCAGGCGTCCCACTCCGGCCTCAAGCGCCAGCTGGGCGGCTTGTCGGGTCGAGCTGTGACCGCGGCTGTTGGCTTTTTCCTCCATTGAGGAGTCCAGTGTGGTTTCATGTACCATCACATCCACACCGCGTGCCAGTTCAATGGCGGACGCGCAAGGTCCTGTGTCGCCGAAAATAGCCACAGATTTTCCTCTGGTGGCAGGGCCGAGAAAAACGGCGCCGTTAATCGCTCGACCATCCTCCAGCACGATGGTTTTCCCGGCTTTCAAATCCTGGAACCACGGGCCCGCTTTAACACCAGCCGCCTTCAAGGCGCTGGCGTCAAGTGCCCCCGGTTTGTCGTGCTCTTCAACACGAAAACCGTAGCACTCCAGCGGATGCTCCAGCGGGTACGCCGTTACTTTACGCAGGCCGTCATCGACAATTTCACCCGCGGTGATTTCGACAATATCCAGCGGATAATCGGTCCAGGAGCCGCTCAAACGCAAAGCCGTTTCGGTAAACTCTCGCAACCCCTTTGGTCCGTAAAGCGTCAGTGGCTGGACGTTCCCGGCCATTGAGCGACTGCACAGCAGCCCCGGTAAACCAAACAGGTGATCGCCGTGTAGATGGCTGATAAAAATACGCTCGAGTTTTCCAGGGTTAAATGGCGTGGTCAGCATCTGATGTTGCGTTCCTTCACCACAATCGAAAAGCCACAGCCCCGCCTGAGTCGGGTGTTGCAGATTCAGTAAAATTGCCGTTACATTGCGTGAGCGCGTGGGGACTCCCGCAGACGTGCCTAAAAATAGTAATTCCATCTTCGCGTTACACTTTTCGCCATCAATAAGGCAGGGTGTTCAGGTTATCACAACAAAGGGGCAGACTATGATTCACTGGCAAGATCTCCACCATGCAAAGCTCAATACACAGCAGCTGTACGCCATTCTTGAGCTTCGCTGTGCGGTATTTGTTGTTGAGCAACGGTGTCCGTATCAGGATGTGGATGGTGATGACCTGAGTGGTGAAAACCGGCACATTCTGGGTTGGCATAACGATGAACTGGTGGCGTATGCGAGGATTCTGAAAAGCGATGATGAGCTTGAGCCGGTCGTCATTGGGCGGGTGATCGTAAGCGAAGCGCTGCGGGGTGAAAAATTGGGGCAACAGCTAATGACTCAGACGCTGGCCTCCTGTACGCAGCATTGGCCGCACAAGGCGCTGTATCTGGGGGCGCAGGCACATTTGCAATCATTCTATGCGCGCTTTGGCTTTGTGCCGGTCACGGATATTTATGACGAAGACGGTATTCCACACGTCGGAATGGCGCGGGAAGCACATCAGGCGTAAACAGGCGCAAACACGCCTGATTGTCTATAGTTAGCGGGTACGTCAATAGAAAGGGAGAATAAAATGTCTTTTCATTCTTATGAATCACGTATCGATGACGATCTGGAATTATTGAGTGAAACGCTGGAGGAGGTGCTGCGTTCTTCCGGCGATCCAGCCGATCAAAAATACCTTGAGTTAAAAGCGCGGGCAGAGCGGGCGTTAGAAGAGGTGAGAAATCGCGTCAGCCACGCCTCTGACAGCTACTATTACCGCGCGAAGAAAGCCGTTTGCCGGGCGGATGATTATGTGCATGAAAAACCCTGGCGCGGAATCGGCGTTGGTGCCACGGTCGGTTTAGTGATGGGATTATTGTTAGCACGGCGATAAATTCCATTCCGTCAGCGCATTTGTACGTACTCCCTAACTGGGGGTACTGCTTTTTCTGCTCAGTACCCCGTATAATGTGAGGTTTTTAACAGGGAGAGGTCCGCGTGCATTCAATCACTACTGCGCTGGAAAGTCTGATGCGTAATTTGTCGCAAGAGATACCAGCAGCACCTGGAATTCGTATTTACGATATCCCTTTCCCACTGAATGATGCGTTTGACGCTTTAGGATGGCTGGCCAGTCAACCTGTCTGGCCCCAGTTTTACTGGCAACAGCGTAATGGCGATGAAGAAGCCGCCGTACTGGGCGCTGTTGCTACATTTTCCTCGCTCGAATTAGCCCAGCATTTTTTACATCAGCATAATGATAATCCTGACCTGCGTATCTGGGGCCTGAATGCCTTTGAGCCTCAGCGCGGCCATTTGTTATTGCCACGGCTGGAGTGGCGACGTTGCGCCGGGGTGGCGAGCTTACGCTTACATCTTTTTAGCGACGTGTCGCTGCGTGAAGACGCCGCGCAGGCGGTGGCGTTTATCTCATCGCTCGCCAACGTAAAGCCGCTGCCCGCATTGCGTCTGCGTTTGACGGGAGAACAGAACTGGCCGGATAAAACTGGCTGGACAGACCTGATAAAGCTCGCCACGCAAACGATCAATGGGGAACAGCTCGATAAGGTCGTGCTGGCGCGGGCGACCGATTTACAGTTTTCTCAGTCGGTTAACGCCGCGGCCGTGATGGCTTCCAGTCGTCGTCTAAACCTGAACTGCTACCATTTCTTTATGGCGTTCTCCGCAAAGTGTGCGTTTCTTGGTTCTTCCCCTGAACGGCTGTATCGGCGGCGTGACACGGCGCTGCGCACCGAGGCGCTGGCGGGAACCGTTGCCAACCACCCTGAGGATCATCGGGCCTGGCAGTTGGGGGAATGGCTAATGAAAGATGATAAAAACCAGCGCGAGAATATGCTGGTGGTCGAAGATATTTGCCAGCGTCTGCAAGGCTGTACGCAAACTCTTGATGTGCTGCCGCCGCAGGTGCTTAGACTGCGCAAAGTGCAGCACCTGCGCCGCTGTATCTGGACGGAACTGAATCAGGCTGATGATACGCTTTGTCTGATGCAACTCCAGCCCACGGCGGCAGTCGCAGGTATTCCGCGTGAGCTGGCGCGTGAATTTATCCAACAAAATGAACCGTTTGAACGCGAGTGGTATGCCGGTTCTGCGGGTTACCTTTCTCTGCGCCAAAGCGAGTTTTGCGTGTCATTACGGTCGGCGAAAATTAGTGAAAATGTGATACGCCTGTATGCCGGGGCAGGGATCGTGCGTGGTTCAGATCCTGAACAGGAATGGCAAGAAATAGACAATAAAGCGGCAGGACTGCGCACTTTATTACAGATGGAAGGGTAATGAGTTGTATATTACCGACTCATATCAAAAATCCATTTATTCGATTCTTTATACTGTGTCGCAATATTGATACCGGACAATCTCATGTCAGTAAGCGCATTTAACCGACGCTGGGCGGCGGTCATTCTGGAAGCACTCACTCGCCACGGCGTCAGGCATGTCTGCATTGCCCCTGGCTCTCGTTCTACACCGTTGACTCTGGCGGCTGCGGAAAACCCCGCTTTTATTCACCATACTCATTTTGATGAGCGTGGCCTTGGGCATCTGGCCTTAGGTCTGGCAAAAGTCAGCCGGCAGCCTGTCGCTGTGATTGTGACGTCCGGTACGGCGGTGGCAAATTTGTATCCCGCGTTGATTGAAGCGGGCCTGACCGGTGAAAAGCTGATTCTACTCACGGCTGACAGACCTCCTGAGCTTATCGACTGCGGCGCTAACCAGGCGATTCGTCAGGCCGGAATGTTTGCCTCGCATCCATCGCAAACGCTCTCTTTACCGCGCCCGACCCAGAACATTCCGGCTAGTTGGCTGGTATCCACCATTGATAACGCCTTAGCTGCGCTGCATAGCGGGGCGGTTCATATCAATTGCCCATTTTCGGAACCGCTGTATGGCGACATGGACGAAACGGGGATTGACTGGCAGCAGCGCCTTGGCGACTGGTGGCAGGATGATAAACCCTGGCTGCGTGAGTCGCGTCGACTGGAAAGCGACAAACAGCGTGACTGGTTTTTCTGGCGACAAAAACGCGGCGTTGTTGTTGCAGGCCGCATGAGCGCGGAAGAGGGCAAAAAGGTTGCGCAGTGGGCGCAGATGCTAGGCTGGCCGCTGATTGGCGATGTTCTGTCGCAAACTGGACAACCTTTGCCGTGCGCCGACCTGTGGCTGGGAAATGCGAAAGCGGTCACTGAATTACAGCAGGCGCAGATTGTGGTGCAGCTTGGCAGTAGCCTGACCGGAAAACGGCTCCTGCAATGGCAGGCCAGCTGTGATCCGCAGGAATACTGGATTGTCGATAATATCGAAGGCCGCCTCGATCCGGCTCACCATCGTGGGCGCAGACTGGTAGCGACGGTTGGCGACTGGCTGGAGTTGCATCCGGCGGAGAAACGTCAGCCCTGGTGCGTGGAGATCCCACGCCTGGCGCAACTGGCCTGGCAGGCGGTAGAAGCCCGTCGCGACGCGTTTGGTGAAGCGCAATTAGCCCACCGTATCCGCGAATACTTGCCGGAGCAGGGGCAACTGTTCGTGGGCAACAGTCTGGTGGTGCGCCTGATTGATGCGCTGTCGCAGCTTCCGGCGGGTTACCCGGTCTATAGCAACCGTGGCGCGAGCGGCATTGACGGCCTGCTGTCAACGGCAGCAGGCGTACAGCGCGCCAGCGCGAAATCGACGCTGGCTATCGTCGGCGATTTATCTGCGCTGTATGACCTCAATGCGCTGGCGTTATTGCGCCAGGTTTCCGCGCCGTTTGTCCTGATAGTGGTCAATAATAACGGCGGGCAAATTTTTTCCCTGTTGCCGACGCCAGCAAGCGAACGCGAACGGTTCTACCTGATGCCGCAGAACGTGCATTTTGAGCATGCTGCCGCCATGTTTAACCTTAAATACCAGCGCCCGGAAAACTGGGAGCAACTGGAGAGCGCGTTGACTAACGCCTGGCGTACTCCAGCGGCAACGGTGATTGAGCTGGTGGTAAACGAAACTGATGGGGCGCAAACCCTGCAGCAACTGCTGGCGCAGGTAAGCCATCTATGATCCTGCACGGGCAGGCGAAAGTGGGCCAGACGGGATTTCCCTGGCTGGTTTTCCTGCACGGTTTTTCCGGTGATTGTCGGGAATGGCAGACGGTTGGCGAAGCGTTTAAGAATTATTCGCGGCTGTATATCGACCTGCCGGGACATGGTGGCTCCGCTGACATCAGCGTGAGCGGATTCGACGACGTAAGCGCTTTGCTGCGTAACACGTTGCTTAGTTACAACATACTTAAATACTGGCTAGTAGGCTACTCTCTTGGCGGCAGAGTCGCGATGATGGCGGCTTGTCAGGAGATGCCAGGACTGTGCGGTCTGGTGGTTGAAGGTGGACATCCAGGTTTGCAAAGTGAGGAGGCGCGCGTTCAGCGTCGTCTCTCTGATGGTCGCTGGGCTGCGCGTTTTCGCGCTGAGCCGTTGTGCGAGGTGTTTATTGACTGGTATCAACAGCCAGTTTTTTCCTCGCTGAATGCGGTGCAAAAAGAAGCGCTGGTCGCACTGCGTAGCCAGAATAACGGGCATACGCTGGCAGCGATGCTGGAGGCCACCTCGCTAGCCGTACAACCTGATTTACGTGCGCAACTCACTACGCGCACATTTCCGTTTTATTATTTATGTGGTGAACGTGACGATAAATTCCGCGCTCTGGCGGCGGAAATATCCGTACCAAGCCATGTGATTCGTAATGCCGGACACAACGCGCATCGGGACAATCCCGCTGGCGTGGTGGACTGTCTGGCTCAGATTCTGCATCGCTGACTATAGGACATTTTATGATCTATCCTGATGAAACAATGCTTTACGCACCGGTAGAATGGCACGATTGCTCTGAGGGCTACACCGACATTCTCTACGAGAAATCCACCGACGGTATCGCAAAAATCACCATTAATCGTCCGCAGGTACGCAATGCCTTCCGTCCGGTCACCGTGAAAGAGATGATCCAGGCGCTGGCGGATGCTCGCTATGATGACAACATTGGCGTGATTATTCTGACCGGTGCTGGCGACAAAGCGTTCTGCGCAGGTGGCGATCAGAAAGTGCGCGGTGACTACGGCGGATACCAGGATGATTCCGGTGTGCATCACCTGAACGTTCTGGACTTCCAGCGCCAGATTCGTACCTGTCCGAAGCCGGTAGTGGCGATGGTTGCAGGCTTTTCCATCGGTGGCGGCCATGTGCTGCACATGATGTGTGACCTGACCATTGCGGCTGAAAACGCCATCTTCGGCCAGACCGGTCCGAAAGTTGGTTCCTTCGATGGCGGTTGGGGTGCCTCTTACATGGCGCGTATTGTCGGTCAGAAAAAAGCGCGTGAAATCTGGTTCCTGTGCCGTCAGTACGATGCGAAGCAAGCGCTGGATATGGGCCTGGTGAACACCGTGGTTCCGCTGGCCGATCTGGAAAAAGAGACCGTACGCTGGTGTCGTGAAATGCTGCAAAACAGCCCGATGGCGTTGCGCTGCCTGAAAGCTGCACTGAACGCCGACTGCGATGGTCAGGCTGGTCTGCAAGAGCTGGCGGGTAACGCCACTATGCTGTTCTACATGACGGAAGAAGGTCAGGAAGGCCGTAACGCCTTTAACCAGAAACGTCAGCCGGATTTCAGCAAATTTAAACGGAATCCGTAATGCGTAGCGCGCAGGTATACCGCTGGCAGATCCCCATGGACGCGGGGGTGATTCTGCGCGACAGGCGGTTAAAAACGCGTGACGGGCTGTACGTTCGCCTTTGTGACGGCGAGCGCGAAGGGTGGGGAGAGATCTCCCCGCTGCCGGGCTTCAGTCAGGAGAGCTGGGAAGAGGCGCAAACCGAGCTGCTGGCCTGGGTCAACGGCTGGCTACAGGGGGATTCTTCCTTACCGCAGCTGCCTTCGGTCGCCTTTGGCACAAGCTGCGCGCTGGCCGAACTGGCTGGCGTATTGCCAGAGGACGCAGACTACCGTGCTGCGCCGCTGTGTACGGGCGATCCTGATGATCTGGTACTGCAACTGGCGGACATGCCGGGTGAAAAAGTAGCGAAGATCAAGGTCGGACTGTATGAAGCGGTTCGCGACGGTATGGTCGCCAACCTGCTGCTTGAGGCTATCCCGGAGCTGCATTTGCGACTTGACGCCAACCGAGCCTGGACGCCGTTGAAAGCCCAGCAGTTCGCGAAGTACGTTAATCCAGAGTACCGCGGGCGCATCGCTTTTCTCGAAGAGCCATGCAAAACCCGCGATGACTCTCGTGCTTTTGCGCGTGAAACCGGCATTGCCATTGCCTGGGATGAAAGCTTGCGTGAAGCGGATTTCATCTTCGAAGCCGAAGAGGGCGTCAAGGCAGTGGTTATCAAACCTACGCTGACGGGCAGTCTCGATAAAGTGCGCGAACAGGTGGCAGCGGCGCATGCGCTTGGTCTCACCGCTGTTATTAGTTCGTCGATCGAGTCGAGCCTGGGCTTAACCCAACTGGCGCGAATTGCCGCCTGGCTGACGCCGCAGACCATTCCGGGGCTGGATACCCTGAGCCTGATGCAGTGCCAGCAGGTACGCACCTGGCCGGGTAGCGCATTGCCGTGTATCGATGTTGATGCGCTGGAACGCCTGCTATGACCCAGCGGGAAATGCCCGATAGCGTAAGCATATCGGGCCTGGTACAACCCGATGACTGGCCGTGGCGTCACTGGCGACAGGTTCGTGCAGAGGTGCCTGCTCTACGCCTCAACGATGAAGTATTAAGCTGGAGCGAGCTCTGCACGCGCGTTGACCATCTGGCCAGCGGTTTTGCCGCTCAGGGCGTGGAAGAGGGCGATGGCGTCCTGCTTCGCGCCTGGAATCATCCGCGTGCTTTGCTGGCCTGGCTGGCATTGTTGCAATGTGGGGCGCGGGTTTTACCTGTGAACCCACAACTGCCTCAATCGCTGCTTGACGCGCTGGTCCCGGACTTAACGCTGCGTTTTGCGCTGGATCTGGAGACCGCTAATGTTCTCACGGGACTCCATCCGTTGCAGATGCAGGCAGTGCCAGGCAAGCATGCCGCCGCGTGGTTACCCCAGCGTTTGAGTACGATGACGTTAACCTCAGGTTCTACCGGATTGCCAAAGGCAGCGGTGCATACCTGTCAGGCTCATCTGGCAAGCGCGCAGGGCGTGTTGTCATTAATGCCGTTTGACGCTGAAGATGACTGGTTGCTCTCGCTGCCGCTGTTTCATGTTTCCGGCCAGGGTATTTTGTGGCGTTGGTTGTTTGCCGGGGCACGAATGACCGTGCGCGACAAGCAACCATTGGAGCAAATGCTGGCTGGATGCACTCATGCTTCGCTGGTGCCCACGCAGCTGTGGCGCCTGCTGGTCAACAAAACGGCGGTAACGCTCAAAGCAGTGCTCCTGGGTGGCGCGGCAATTCCTGTTGAATTGACGGAACAGGCGCGCGAGCAAAGGATTCGCTGCTGGTGCGGTTACGGTTTAACGGAGTTTGCTTCTACGGTCAGTGCGAAAGAAGCGGATGGCCTGGCGGATGTGGGGTCGCCCCTGGCAGGCAGAGAAGTCAGAATCGTTGGTGGTGAAGTCTGGCTGCGTGCCGCCAGCATGGCGCAAGGTTACTGGCGTAACGGGCAGCTGATTCCTTTAGTAAACGCGGAAGGCTGGTTTGCCACCCGCGATCGCGGGGTGTTGAAGGACGGCAAGTTAACCATTGTCGGTCGGATGGACAATCTGTTCTTTAGCGGCGGGGAAGGCATACAGCCGGAAGAGGTGGAACGCGTGATTGCTGCGCATCCGCATGTTCTGCAAGCCTTCATTGTGCCGATAGAAGACAAAGAGTTTGGTCATCGCCCGGTGGCGGTCGTTGAGTATGACACCAATGCGGGTGACACCAATCTGGCTGAGTGGGTGAAAGATAAGCTGGCCCGCTTTCAGCAACCGGTATGCTGGCTGACATTGCCACCCGAACTAAAATCCGGAGGGATTAAAATCTCTCGTCGTGCGCTGTCAGATTGGGTAAGTGCTTCATTGTTAAAATTAAGCAAACAGTAATTACATTTCTCACTTTCGCCATTGCGTCGCTATTGTCATTTTGTTTATCTGCTTAAGTGTAACCTGTTGTGAAATCTTTTAACAAAAGGTGCGCTATGGAATGGCATGTGAAGAAGTCTTGCTGTCACAAAAAAGCAGGCAGGCTCTATATCGTACTTTGTGATGGCGGCGGTTCGCTAAAGATGCTGGCTGAGGCGCAATCTTCCGAGTGGGTTAAGCCCGGAGACCTCCTTTCACCGCTGAAAGATGCACTGTATTGCATTAATCGCGATACCTCACGGCTAATCAAAATAATTGATGCCAGACAGTACATGTGCGACGAATGGGAACGCCTGTTACGACTGTCTGAAGATAAATAATCTCAGGGTTGGCGCTGGTGTGAAGGTAAAAAAATCGTCAGTAGCCCTGCCATGATGCACAGCACTCCGGCGAGCGCTTTCGCTGAAAATATTCCCTGCCAGCCGGGCAGGATCATTGATGCAACCCACACCAGTACATAGCTCAGGCTGAGCAGGGCATACGCTTTGCTCAGTGCGAGCTGGTGCAGCGCTTTATGCCAGCAAATCACCGACAGTAAATACCCTGCCAGTCCGGCATACAGAGCAAACGCGCCAACGCTAAGAGAGAATACGGCAGAAATGAATTGCTGCGGCTGCAGCATTGGCGGCAGATTATCCATCGCAAAGCCGAGACTCAACTGGGCGGCTGAAGTGATAATAACGCTGCATAATCCCCAAAAGATGCCCATTACACCGCGCTCCCAAGAATAAATATGCCGGTGATGATTAACCCCACACCCAGCCAGTGGCGCGGGGTGACGGGTTCGCGCCAGATTTTCCAGGCAGCCAGAGTCACCCATACAAAATTAAGACTCAGCATGGGGTAGGCGATGCCGACCGGAATGTTCTGCAGCACCGCCAGCCATAGCAGCATGGCCAGACCGAGACTTGCCAGAGCAAGCCCAATCCATAGCGTAATGTGGCGTTTTCGCGCTCGAACGGGAACGGGTCGCGACGCCTGCTTCTGACATAACTGACCGCAGACGCTGAGCAGGCTGGCGAGAACTAAGGCTATCCAGATCATTTCGGCCGATACTGAATCAGGACCAGACGCCCCTGATTATCGATATAGTCAGCGGGAGGGATAGCAAGTCGATTAATATCTTCATCCTTATCGACTGAAAGCACGAGCGTAATGTTTCCTTGCTGACGATGTTGCGCTAACCACTCGGCAAAGTTCCCCCGACCGACAAAACGACCCTGGGCATCCGGATAGTTAAGGCCATATTTTAACTCGCCCGTTTGTCCGTACATTATGATGTCGTCACGCTTCAGGCTCCAGGCCAGCCCCGCGGCGACGCCAACGCTGTCGGTGAGAATATAACGGCTCGACTCCAGCGACTCTTTGGTCATCTCGACAAAAAATTGTGGCTGTTTAGATTCCATCACCCGGTCAGGAACGGAGAAGCCAAACAACAGTGCCAGGCCTAATGGACACAGCGCTGCGAACGTCCAGTTCTTCTCGCGGTTATTTAGCGTATACCAGCCAAAGAGCGTCCAGATGATAAAAATGCCCCACGCACAAAACACTTTATACGTTTCGATATGCGACCAGACCGGCGTCTTTAATGGACCCAGTGTAGAAACAATAAACGTGGCGACAATGCCGGTCACTCCGAACAGAACGTTGATCCAGCCATTCACGCGCAGCGCGGTTGCACCTTTTTGCGCGGCCTGCAGGCCGAAACGCGCCGTCAATATTGCCAGCGGCGCGAAGCAGGAAAGAATATAGGTCGGCAGTTTTCCTTTCGCGATGCTGAAAAACAGGATTGGCATGATAATCCAGCTTAACAGGTACAGTGCGCTGCGCGGAACATCCCATTCACGCCAGCCCGTACGCAGCGCGCCGGGGAGCAGCCCGAGCCACGGTAATGCGCCAGCCACCAATACCGGAATGTAGTACCAGACGGGGGCCTTATGTTGGGCATCCTCCTGCGCGAAGCGTTGAATATGCTCGACCCAGAAGAAGTAATGCCAGAAATCCGGCTCACGCCGGGCAATCGCTATTCCCCAAGGCAGCACAGTCACGATGCAACCGACTACTGCCAGCAGACCGTAGATAATGAGATCTTTCCAGCGCTTTTGTACGAAAACCCACGGCAGTACGCTGAGCACAGGAACGGCGAGTGCCAGGAAACCCTTGGTCATCACGCCCATGCCGCAGGTTAACCCTAACAGCAGAAAGGCGGTAATTTTGCGCGTTCTGCTGGTGGCTTGCATCCCCTCCCAAAAGCAGCACATGCCCGCCATTAGCCAGAGAGCAATGATGGGATCAAGTACCGCGTAGGTGCCGATGCTGTAAACCGAAAAAAACGTTAAAAAGATAACCGAAGAGAGTACGGCGGTGCGCTTATCCCGCCACAACCGCATGGCTAGCCAGGCTACCATAAGCGCCGTCAGCAAAGTGGCAAAAATGGCTCCTGCTCTGACGCCAAAATTATTGGCGCCAAACAGCCATTGCCCGATGCTGTTTAACCAGTATCCGGCAATCGGTTTTTCAAAATACCGCAGCCCTAAAAAGTGCGGAACGATCCCGTCGCCAGAGGTCAGCATTTCCCGACTGATTTCGGCATAGCGCGTTTCATCAGGCTGCCACAGCAGGCGGCTGTTGATGGGGAGAATAAAATACAGCGCAATAAAAGCGATAAATGCCAGGGTGTAGCGGACAGTAAGTTTCATCTTGTCACACTCACTGGTTGTTGGCGGCCGACCCATCCCTCTCTACCGGGTATTTTGCCACGCACGATCTGCCCTGTTGGCAGCGAACTGACATCGTCCGGTAACAGGTCGCCGAGCGGGCAAAATGTTATCCCCATGTCTGCGGCGCGAGTAAGCAGCTCGTCAAAATTCTGCTGAAAGGCGATGCCTTCAACTTCCGCATGAATGGTATACACCGGTGTTCCTCTGCTCATCTGGATGTGGGAAAGAATGTAAGCGTTGAAGTCCACCGCCTGGACTTCCTGACCAACCACTTCATCCCAGGTGGGTAGCGTGACGGGAATTTGCGGCGTACCTGTTTTCCCGGATGTCAGCACCGGACGGAATAACGACGTTCCCCGACAGTCGCTGTTATAACGCAGATGGAACGTTTCTTTGGCGTGGACGACGCGATCGTCGGCACGCCATCCGGCAACGGCAGAACAAGTGACGGGTTGTCCGATAAGAGTTTCAAGGGCCGTGATGCCTCGTGAAATATCATCAATCAGCTGTTTGTCATTCCAGTTTCCGCTTCGCGCCTGCCAGGCATGGTGATCCCAGGCATGCAAACCAGTTTCATGAATCAGGGCGGTTTGCGCAATGATCGCCGCGTTCGCCAGGCCGATCTCTTTTCCCGGCCAGGCGGTTCCCGCCAGCAATATATCCCATCCGTAAAGTGATGCGGCGTTTGAGCGCAGCATCTTCCACAGAAATTGTGGTTTCACAAGACGCCAGAGGTGGCGTCCCATGTTGTCCGGTCCAACGCTAAAGAAAAAACTTGCCCGCACGTTATGTCGGTTCAATGTCTCCAGCAGGCGGGGTACGCCTTCGCGCGTCCCCCTGAAAGTATCGACATCTATGCGCAAGCCGACTTGGGTCATGATGTGTGTTCCGTGATATTCACACTGCGTAAGAAGAAGTCCAGCGTCTCTTCTACCGTTTCCTGCATCTCAATGGTGGGCTCCCAGTTCAGGCAGCGTTTCGCATTGCGGATGTTGGGCTTACGATGTTCAACGTCTTGATAACCTTTACCATAGTAGCTGCTGCTTTCGACGTCACGGAAACCGGCAAACGGCGGGAAGTGGTTACGCAATGGATGTTTTTCAAAGCAGGTAAGCAGCATTTCTGCCAGTTCCTGAATACTCGCTTCGTTCTGCGGATTACCGATGTTGATAATCTCACCGTCGCAGCGTCCGCCTTCGTTTTCAATGATGCGGTACAGGGCTTCGATACCATCCCGAATGTCGGTAAAGCAGCGTTTTTGCTTGCCGCCTTCAATCAGCTTAATCGGTGAACCTTCCACCAGATTGAGGATCAGTTGGGTAATGGCGCGTGAGCTGCCGATACGCGCGGCGTTAAGGCTGTCCAGACGCGGTCCCATCCAGTTAAATGGCCGGAACAGGGTGAAGCGCAATCCCTCTTTTTCGCCGTACGCCCAGATTACGCGGTCCAACAACTGCTTGGAAACGGAGTAGATCCAGCGTGGTTTATTCACCGGACCGACGATCAGATTCGAGCTGTCCTCATCGAAGACTTTGTCGGTACACATGCCGTAGACTTCGGACGTTGACGGGAAAATGATGCGCTTACGGTATTTCACGCAGTAGCGAATGATTTTCAGGTTCTCTTCAAAATCGAGCTCAAATACGCGCAACGGGTTGCGGGTATATTCGATTGGTGTTGCGATCGCCACCAGCGGCAGCACGACGTCGCATTTTTTTACATGGTATTCAATCCATTCGGAGTGAATGCTGATGTCGCCTTCGACGAAGTGGAATCGCGGATGCTGCAGAAAACGTCCAATGGCGTCACTGCCAATATCGAGCCCATACACTTCGTAATGATCTTCTTGCAGCAGGCGTTCGGTCAGATGGTTACCAATGAAGCCATTGACGCCAAGGATCAGCACGCGTGTACGATGTTTAGTGGTGGTAACTGACTGACTGTTCAGGCGGGAGCCTGGAACCAGGCCCAGAACCTGCGCCAGTTGCGACCCTTGCATTGCAATACCATCGCCAGCTTGTCCGGTAATAATTTCCAGGGCGCCATCGCCACAGGCGATCAGCAAAGGAGAAACGGAGATGACGGTACCCGGTTGGGCCGCTGAGTTATTTACGCAAACGCGCGATGACCAGACGGTGAACTTTTGTGTGCCGACATAGCTATATGCGCCCGGCCACGGATCGCTGACGGCGCGGACCTGGTTATGCAACTCCGCGGCAGGTGTGTTCCAGTCGAGGAAGCTATCTTCCGGTGTACGGCGACCAAAACAGGTAGCATCTGCTTCTTGTTGGGGGCGTTCTGCATAATCCCCGGTTTTAATCGCGGGCAGTGCCTGTTCCAGCAGGTGACGCGCAGCCTGGCACAATTTATGGTGCAGCGTTAACGCCACGTCATCCGGCGAAATAGCGACGCGCTGCTGGGCAATAATGGCGCCAGCATCCGCGCGTTTGACCATGCGGTGAAGCGTGACGCCGGTTTCGGTTTCGCCATTGACCAATACCCAGTTCAGCGGCGCGCGACCACGGTATTTCGGCAGCAACGAACCGTGCAGATTAAAAGCCCCCGCAGGCGCAAGACTGAGGATCTCATCACTCAGTAAATGGCGATAGTAGAACGAGAAGATAACATCCGGCGCCAGTTGGCTAATGCGTTCAATCCACAAGGGATGATTGACCTCGTCCGGGGCGTAAACCGGAATTCCGGCGCTGGCGGCAAGGCGGGAAACCGATCCAAAAAATGCTTTTTCGCCCGGATTATCGGTGTGCGTGAAAATGGCAGCGATTTCATAACCGGCATCCAACAAAGCCTGGACACCCTGACATCCCATATCGTGATAGGCAAATACGATGGCTTTCATGCGCGGTTTTCCTCGGTTGGCTGCGTGGTTTGTGGGCGGATAACGTGTTGAACAAAATAGCGGGGGCGGGCGCGGACATCGTTATAGATGCGACCGATATATTCGCCGAGTAAACCCATGCCAATAAACTGTGCGCCGATAAAGGTAAACAGGACGGCAAACAGCATGAATACCCCTTCCGCGGCCCACTGTGGACCGAGCGTCAGACGCAGAACCACAAGCAGGATAGACAAGATAAAGCCAGTGGCGGCGATTACGCTGCCCAACAGGCTCAACATACGAAGTGGCGTTGTGGTCAGACAGGTCACCAGGTCATACATCAGGTTGATCAGACGCATAAAGCTGTATTTGGAGTCACCAAATTCTCGCTCTGCATGGTGTACCGGGATTTCCGTAGCGCGCCGGGCAAAAATGTTGGCCAGAATCGGGATAAAGGTGCTGCGCTCCTGGCAATGCAGCATGGCATCGACGATATGGCGGCGATAAGCGCGTAACATGCAACCGTAGTCGCCCATCGCTTTACCGGTGGTGCGCTGAATCAGATGGTTAATCATTCGCGATGCGGTCTTACGAAATACGCTGTCCTGACGGTTCTGACGTACCGTGCCGACCACATCGAAGCCTTCATCTGCGGTGGCGACCAGCCGTGGGATCTCCTCCGGCGGGTTTTGCAAATCGGCATCCAGTGTGATGATCACGTCGCCGGTGACATGACTGAAACCGGCCATAATCGCCGAGTGTTGCCCGTAATTGCGATTCAATAAAATAGAAACAATATGGCTGTTCGGTGCCAGGGAAGCGTCCATCATCAGCTGTGCGGAATGGTCGCTGCTGCCGTCATCAATTAGCAAAATTTCATAGTCTTTGCCCAATTTTTCGCAGGCAGCGCTGGTACGTCTGATTAACTCTGGCAAGCTTTCCTGTTCATTAAAAACGGGAATGACCACCGAGACTTTTTTGATCGGTGCTGCTTCAAACATGGTTATTGTCCTGCAATCTCGCGAAGTGCCGTAATTACCCGCTGGGTGTCATCGGCGGTCATGTCGGGGAATAACGGTAGTGAGCAAATGCGCGCGCTATTCCATTCTGTATTGGGGAGCGAAAGGGTAGTGAAGCGTTCGCGGTAATATTTTTGCGTATGGGCCGCACGAAAATGCAGACCGGTGCCGATATTTTTGGCCTTTAACGCCTCCATTAAGGCATCTCTGCTCATACCGCAGCGGGCTTCGTCAACGCGAATGATGAACAGGTGCCAGGCGTGAACGTGCGCCCACTGGGGCAGACTCAGTGGTTGAAATGGCGTATCGGCCAGCGCCTGTTGATACTCGCGGGCAATTTGCGCCCGGCGTGAGTTCAGGTGTTCCAGTTTATTTAGCTGTACCAACGCAATGGCGGCGTTGATATCCGTGAGGTTGTACTTGTACCCTGGCGCAAGCACTTCGGCCTGCGGCGCCCGGCCATAGGTTTGTCGATCAAAGGCATCAACGCCCAGACCATGAAACTTCAGGCTGCGAAGCCGTTGGGCAAGCTGGCTGTCGTCGGTAACGATCAACCCGCCTTCGGCGCAGGTAATATTTTTGATGGCGTGAAACGAGAATATTGCCGTGCCGCGCGCGCCGACATGACGACCTTTATACAACGTCCCTACGGCGTGGGCCGCATCTTCTATAATCGGAATGCCATAGCGTTCGCCAATGGCATAAATCGCGTCCAGGTCGGCGGGGGCGCCTGCGTAATGTACCGGAATAATGGCTTTGGTTCGCGGGGTGATGGCGGCCTCAATTTGCTCCGGTGTGACCATGAGCGTATCGCGGTCGACGTCGATCATGACTGGCGTCGCACCCAGCAGGACAATCATGTTGAGGGTAGAAACCCACGTCATTGACGGTGTAATGACCTCATCACCTGCACCGATGTCCAGCGCCATCAGCGTGATGTGCATTCCTGCCGTTGCGGAGCAGACGGCGACGGCGTGTTGATTTCCCGTGAGCTGGCAGAAGGCTTCTTCAAGCTGTTGATTTTTCGGGCCGGTGGTTATCCATCCAGAGTCCAGAACCGTCTTCACAGCAGCAAGTTCTTCAGCCCCCATTGCCGGGCGAGAGAAAGGCAAAAAGTCAGACATCATTATTCCTTCAAGCCATTTAACGCCACCGACGTTTTATTTTTAGTGATAAACAGGGGCGTCGTTAATTATTTCATCAGGCTTCAAAGGGTAATGACGGAAGGTTAATTTATCCTTAAGAGTTTAAGGTTTGGGAAAGAGAGAGGAATAGCGTGTTTTTTATTTATCTTAATGAAAAAAAGATCATGTAGGTTCTTGAGTCGTTTGGGCGACATTGCTGTTATCTGCAGACTGATGAGCGCAATGCCGCTATTAAGAATGCTAATTATATGCCGTTATTAAAATGATGATTTACAGTAACCCTTTCAAGGTTAACGTTTTACGCGTGGCGATATTTAAATCGTAGGAGCCGAGATCTTCCGCTTTAACCCAGGCGAATGCCTGGAATTCTTCATTAATCTTCACTTCACGATTAGCCGCCACACAATCGAAGATGAGATAAATCATATAAATCTCTTCCTGACTACCATCGGCGTACGTTTTGGTGCGAACATCGTCACTGAAGGTCCATGGCGTAATGTCTGATAACACCAGTTGTTCGCCCAGCTCTTCTCTTACTTCACGGCGCAAAGCTTCTTCAATACGTTCACCCGGTTCAACGCCGCCGCCAGAAAGCGCCCACTGACCGGGGAACACACCGCGGTCGTCAGCCATTTTGCACAGTAAATAACAGCCATCGTTTTGAATTAATGGGCAAACAATTGTTCTTTGGCGCATAAGTCGAATCCTTGTAGGGGGAGGTATAGAAAATTCCATCGTGCACGCATCTTACCTTTTGCTGGCGGTAGAAAAAACGCTTCATCGACGAATAACGCCGCTTTGGCAGGGAAAACAGGATGTTTGTAGAAAATGGCGTTCTGCTGCTCTCAGTGGCGTAATTGCTACAAGAATTTAACCTTATCTAAATCTTGTGAGTAGTATTTGCTTACAATATGTTATTGCATCGCTTTTTTAGTGCATTGATTCCTCGTGATCTGACAGTACAATTCACCGGTTTTGGGGCTATGTTTTGATTCTTGCTGGAAAGGATAGAAAATGAAAAAAAGTTTAATGTTGGGTTTTGCCGGTATGCTGTTTGTTTCCGCGTCGGCGAGCGCGATTAGCATCAGCGGCCAGGCTGGCGAAGACTACACCAACCTGGGTTTCGGTATGGGTACTGAGACCACCGGTTTGGCCGTCAGCGGTAACTGGATGCATAACGATGACGACGGCGATGCGGCCGGTCTGGGACTGGGTCTGAATATTCCTCTCGGTCCGCTGCTGGCAACGGTCGGTGGGAAAGGCATTTATACTAACCCGAATGATGGTGACGAGGGTTACGCGGCGGCGGTCGGTGGCGGTTTGCAGTGGCCGATTGGCGACAGCCTCCGCCTGTTTGGTGAGTATTATTACTCTCCCGATTCTCTTTCCAGCGGTATCGACAGCTATGAAGAAGCGAATGCAGGTGCGCGTCTGACCATTATGCGTCCGCTGAGCATTGAAGCCGGTTATCGCTACCTGAACCTGGCAGGCAAAGACGGTAACCGCGATAACGCGATTGCTGACGGCCCGTACGTTGGGGTTAACGCGAGTTTCTGATTTTTCCGGCGCGGCGTTCAGTCGCGCCTTCCCCCCTCCATGCGTTATAGTGTTTTCATCATAAAAGCAGGAGAACACGATGTTAAACGTGGAGATGCTATCCACCGGGGATGAAGTGTTGCACGGACAAATCGTCGACACGAATGCCGCCTGGCTGGCCGATTTTTTCTTTAATCAGGGGTTACCGCTAACCCGTCGCAACACGGTAGGCGACAATCTTGATGATTTGGTCGCCGTTTTGCGTGAGCGTAGCGAACATGCCGATGTACTGATCGTTAACGGTGGTCTGGGACCAACCAGCGATGATTTGAGCGCGCTGGCGGCGGCAACGGCAAAAGGTGAAGGGCTGGTGCTGCATGAAGCATGGCTCGCCGAGATGACGCGTTATTTCCGCGATCGTGGACGCGTGATGGCACCGAGTAACCGCAAACAGGCTGAGTTACCTGCCAGTGCGGAATTCATCAATAATCCGGTAGGAACCGCGTGTGGGTTTGCCCTGAAGCTTAACCGCTGCCTGATGTTCTTTACCCCAGGAGTGCCATCAGAATTTAAAGTCATGGTTGAGCATGAGATCCTGCCGCGTTTGCGTGAGCGTTTTTCGCTGTCTCAACCCCCGCTATGCCTGCGATTAACCACCTTTGGTCGTTCTGAAAGCGAGCTGGCGCAGAGCCTGGATCCGCTGCAATTGCCTCCGGGAGTGACAATGGGCTACCGCTCGTCAATGCCGATTATCGAACTAAAGCTGACCGGGCCGGATTCCCAACGGGAAGCGATGCTGGCGCTGTGGCCAGAAGTGAAGCGGGTTGCCGGGCAGAATATGATTTTCGAAGGTACGGAAGGTTTACCCGCGCAAATCGCCCGCACGTTGCAGGAACGGCAATACAGCCTGACGCTAAGCGAACAATTCACCGGCGGTCTGGTAGCGCTGCAGCTTTCGCGCGTGAATGCTCCGCTGTTGGCGAGCGAAGTGGTTCCGCCCCAGGAAGAAACGCTGGCGCAAACGGCACACTGGATAACCGAACGACGCGGCAACCATTATGCCGGGCTGGCGCTGGCGGTATCGGCTTTCGAAAACGAACATATTAACTTTGCGCTGGCAACGCCTGATGGAACGCATGCCTTACGCGTACGGCTGAACGCTAATCGTTATAGTTTGTCGGTGCGTCAGGAAGTGTGCGCAATGATGGCGCTCAATATGCTGCGCCGTTGGCTCAACGGGCAGGATATTGCCAGCGAACACGGTTGGATAGAAGTGGTTGAATCCCTGACGCTGCCTTCCTGACTTGCACTCTCTCACGCGCTTGTTATGGGAAGGCATTCTGGCCTTCCCGTTATCAGTCCAACCTGTTGTACTCTCTGTAAAAAAATCCGTGCGTTAGTTCACAATTATGCTCGTTTTTTCTCCAGCCAGCTGGAAGAACGAGAGGATTTGATGCGCTTCACAATTTTAACCCCCTTAACCTACCACACTGATTCCAGTATCTCAGACTGGAGTCCAGTATGTTGGAATCAAGCAAAGTTCCCGCGCTCACCAGGGCGATCGAAATACTCAATCTCATTGCGCGTATCGGCCCATGTAGCGCCGCCACCATCATAGAGGCGTTGGGTATTCCAAAAAGCACCGCGTACCTGTTACTTAATGAACTGAAGCGTCAGCGCTTTATCAGCATTGATCATCAGGAAAATTACTGCCTGTGGACCAAGCTGGTTGAGTTGTCCGGGCATGCGCTGAGCAAGATGGATTTACGTGAACTGGCGCGTCCGCGGCTGACACAACTGATGGATGAGACAGGGTTACTTTGCCATCTCGGGATCATCGACCACGAAAGCGCGTATTACATTCTGAAAGTGGAATCGTCATCCACCATCAGCGTGCGCTCCCACGAAGGGAAAAGTCTTTCGCTCTATCGCTCGGGTATCGGCAAATGCCTGCTGGCCTGGCAACCGGCAGCCGCACGAAAAGCCATTATTGAACAGCTGATATGGGAACAGGCAACGCCGACCACTATCACCAGGCCACAGCAGTTGAATGACGAGCTGGAGCGTATTCGACAGCGTGGATGGAGCTTTGATAATGGCGAAGATTATCCCGATGTTCGCTGCGTCGCAGCGCCTGTTTTTAACGCTAACAATGAACTGACCGCCGCGATTTCAGTGGTCGGCACTCGTCTGCAAATTAACGAAGAGAACCGTGATTATCTGGCCGGTAAAGCGATTGCCTGCGCCAGGGATATTTCACGCCTGTTGGGATGGAAAAGTCCCTTCGACTCACTCGCTTCATAAAAAGGAGAACACCATGACCCTACCCAAAATTAAACACGTTCGTGCCTGGTTTACCGGTGGTGCTACGGCGGATAAAGGCGCTGGCGGCGGCGACTATCACGATCAGGGCGCTAACCACTGGATTGACGATCATATCGCCACGCCAATGAGCAAATATCGTGAATATGAGCAATCGCGCCAGTCCTTTGGCATCAACGTATTAGGAACACTGATTGTTGAAGTGGAAGCTGAAAACGGACAGACCGGTTTTGCTGTTTCCACCGCAGGGGAAATGGGGTGCTTTATTGTGGAAAAGCATCTCAATCGTTTTATTGAAGGGAAATGCGTCAGTGATATCAAACTCATTCACGACCAGATGCTGGGCGCAACGATGTACTACTCCGGCTCCGGCGGTCTGGTGATGAACACCATCTCGTGCGTGGATCTGGCGCTGTGGGATCTGTTTGGCAAGGTGGTGGGTTTACCGGTCTACAAACTATTGGGTGGCGCGGTACGCGACGAAATTCAATTCTACGCGACCGGTGCGCGCCCTGATCTGGCGAAAGAAATGGGCTTTATTGGCGGCAAAATGCCGACCCACTGGGGGCCGCATGACGGGGATGCTGGGATCCGCAAAGATGCGGCAATGGTAGCCGACATGCGTGAGAAATGCGGTCCGGATTTCTGGTTGATGCTCGATTGCTGGATGAGTCAGGACGTGAACTATGCCACCAAACTGGCCCATGCCTGCGCACCGTCTAATCTGAAGTGGATCGAAGAGTGTCTGCCGCCGCAGCAGTATGAAGGCTATCGCGAGCTGAAACGTAACGCCCCGGCGGGGATGATGGTCACCAGCGGTGAACACCACGGGACGCTGCAGTCCTTCCGCACACTCTCAGAAACCGGCATCGATATCATGCAGCCGGATGTGGGCTGGTGCGGTGGGTTAACTACGCTGGTGGAAATTGCCGCTATTGCTAAATCGCGCGGACAGCTGGTGGTGCCACATGGTTCCTCGGTTTACTCGCACCACGCGGTAATCACGTTCCCCAATACCCCGTTCAGCGAGTTTTTGATGACCAGCCCGGATTGTTCAACGATGCGTCCACAGTTTGATCCGATCCTTCTGGACGAACCGGTACCCGTCAATGGCCGCATTCATAAGTCGGTGCTCGACAAACCAGGATTTGGCGTCGAGCTTAACCGCGACTGCAATCTGAAGCGCCCTTATAGCCACTAATGACCAGTGCGTTGCCAATGCCACGGCAACGCCCTCATTTCTTTGAGGATCTTGCTATGAGTACCACGTTACTTGATGGTGTGGTGAAGAAAAACCGCGCCCGTTTGATTCCCTTTATGCTGGCGCTGTATGTGCTGGCGTTTCTTGACCGCTCGAACATCGGTTTTGCCAAAGAGACCTATCAGATTGATACCGGTCTGAGCAACGAAGCTTATGCGTTGGGCGCGGGGATTTTCTTTGTGGTTTACGCCTTTCTGGGGGTTCCTGCCAACCTGTTGATGCGTAAATTTGGTGCCAGAACCTGGATTGGTACCACCACGTTGCTGTGGGGATTCCTCTCTGCGGCGATGGCATGGGCGGATACTGAATCGAAATTTCTGATTATCCGTACTCTGCTGGGGGCGGCAGAGGCGGGCTTCTTCCCCGGTATGATCTACCTGACGTCCCAGTGGTTCCCCCAGCGTAACCGCGCCAGCATCATGGGGCTGTTCTACATGGGGGCGCCGCTGGCGTTAACCCTGGGATCGCCGCTTTCCGGTGCGCTGTTGGAGATGCACGGCTTTATGGGGCATCCAGGGTGGTTCTGGATGTTCGTTATCGAAGGTTTACTGGCGGTAGGCGCGGGCATTTTCACCTTCTTCTGGCTGGATGATACCCCGCAGCAGGCACGTTTCCTGAGCGCGGAGGAAAAGGCGTTACTTATTAGCCAACTGGCGAGTGAAGAAGAGAAAAAGGTCACTTCACGCCTGTCGGATGCGCTGCGTAATGGCCGTGTCTGGCAACTGGCGATTATCTATCTGACGATCCAGGTGGCGGTGTATGGCCTGATCTTCTTCCTGCCAACTCAGGTTGCTGCGTTGTTAGGGACAAAAGTGGGCTTTACGGCTTCGGTCGTGGCGGCAATACCGTGGGTGGCGGCGCTGTTTGGTACCTGGCTTATTCCCCGCTACTCCGATCGCACCGGCCCGGCGTAATGTTGCCGCGCTGACGCTGCTGGCGGCAGGAATCGGCATTGGCCTTTCCGGGCTGGTTTCACCGGTACTGGCGATTGTGGCGCTCTGCGTCGCGGCGGTCGGTTTCATTGCGGTACAGCCAGTGTTCTGGACGATGCCAACGCAACTTCTTTCCGGGACTGCTCTGGCGGCGGGGATCGGCTTCGTCAACCTGTTTGGTGCCGTTGGCGGCTTTATTGCTCCCATTCTGCGCGTCAAAGCCGAAACGGTGTTTGCCAGCGATGCGGCGGGCCTGCTGGTCCTCGCGGGCGTCGCGATTATTGGCTCGCTAATCATCTTTACGCTGAGTGTGAACCGTTCAGTTTCACAAGCAGGCGCTGCGCATCATTAATCTTATCTACGTTGTAAGGATCGTTATGAACGCATTGTTATCAAATCCCTTCAAAGAAGGATTACGCAAAGGGGAAGTCCAGGTCGGCCTGTGGCTCAGTTCGACCACCTCCTACATGGCGGAGATTGCCGCGACGTCGGGCTATGACTGGCTGCTGATTGATGGAGAACACGCGCCGAACACGGTGCAGGATCTTTACCATCAGTTGCAGGCGATTGCGCCTTATGCCAGCCAGCCTGTGGTTCGCCCGGTGGAAGGCAGTAAAGCGTTGATCAAGCAGGTGCTGGATATTGGCGCGCAGACGCTGCTTGTCCCGATGGTCGACAGCGCAGAGCAGGCGCTTCAGGTGGTTTCCGCGACTCGTTATCCACCGCTCGGCGAGCGTGGTGTCGGCGCCAGCGTGGCACGGGCGGCGCGCTGGGGGCGTATCGACAATTATATGGCCCAGGCTAATGAATCACTCTGCCTGCTGGTACAGGTCGAAAGCAAAGCGGCACTGGATAATCTGGATGCCATTCTGGACGTTGACGGTATTGACGGTGTCTTTATTGGCCCGGCGGATCTTTCTGCGTCGTTAGGCTACCCGGATAATGCCGGACACCCGGAGGTGCAGCGGATCATTGAGCAAAGCATTCGCCGTATCCGCGCAGCCGGAAAAGCAGCCGGTTTCCTCGCTGTTGACCCAACAATGGCGCAGAAATGTCTGCAATGGGGAGCAAATTTTGTCGCGGTAGGCGTGGATACCATGCTTTATACCGAAGCGCTGGATCGCAGGCTGGCAATGTTTAAATCAGGACCGGCAATTCAACCGCTGAAAAGTAGTTATTAGGTGCTAAAGCCCGGTAGCCAACGCCACCGGGCAACAGAATTAACCTAACGCTTTGGCAAGAAGGGTGATGGGGTGTTCGCAGCGTTTGCTTGTCGACATCTCAATCTGCCATTTACAGGTTTCGCAGTCGGTGACGACGATATCAGCGCCGCTGTCTTCAATCTGGCGGAACAGCGGTGCGCCAATGGACTGCGATGTCGGGTAGTTTTCCTTTTTAAAGCCGTATGTCCCAGCAATCCCGCAACATTGCGAGTCCAGCACCGTTAGCTCCAGCCCTGGAATTTGTCGTAGCAGTTCCAGCGTGTAGAGCGTCCAGCCCATTTTCTCCATGTGGCATGGCGTGTGGTAGACCACTTTCAGCGGCAGCGTTTTCAGCGGCAGCGTTTTGCCTTCATCCAGCTTGCGCCACAGCCAGCGGGTTGCCAGTTCAATGTGTTCGCGTAGACCTGAGTTGTCGACGTCCAGCACTTCCGGATATTCATCACGCAGCGCAAAGGTGCAGGTTGATGAGGTGGCGATCACCGGAATGCCTTTGCCGTCAATTGCTTCTCTGAGGGAGGCCACGTTGCTCACCGCCTGCTTACGCGCTTTATCGGTAAAACCGTTGGCAATCAGCGGTACGCCGCAGCATTTCTCTTTGCTCAGCAGTTGCACTCCGGTTCCCATCGCATTCAACACTTTGATCAGGTCTTTGCCGAGCTGCGGATGGTTGTAATTCACAAAACAGCCGTGGAAAAAGGCAACCTGATCCTGATATTGCGCTTGCTGAGCGGCAACGCTGCGATACCAGCGGCGGAAGGTACCGAAAGAGTACTTCGGCAGCGTACGGCGATGATCGATTTTTAGCGCGTAATCCAGCAACTGACGCACCGGTTTGAGTGAGGTGGCGGTATTCACTATCGGGGCGAATGGTGTGGACACGCTACCCATCAAATCGGTATGGCTTAAGATAAAGTTACGCAGCGACGGACGCGTTGTGTCGTATTTGGCGCGCGCGCGTTGGATGATATCGCCAATCTTCACATCTGACGGACAGGCTACTTCGCAACGCTTACAGTTGATGCAGTATTTCAGCGCATCGTCATATAACGCGCCATCTTTCAGGCGCAGACGCTCACCGTCCGGTCCGGCCTGTTTAGGACCGGGGTAGTTCGGATTGACGCGACTTACCGGGCAGGCCGTGGTGCACACCGTGCATTTGATACAACTTTCAAAACGTGTGTCGCTCATTGCTGGCCTCCTGCACGTTTCGCAATATGATGTGCGGCGTGTAAGGCGCTAACAGCGCACACGCCGCCTCCGCAACCCTGGGCGATAGGGTCGAATCCGCCGAGAACGGAACCGATGGCATACATGTTCTCTATCGTTTGTCCCGCCAGCGACGGGCGCAGCCCGGCATCGGTCGTAACGCCAAACTGCTGCCACGGTTGTGGGTCGAAGACGTCACGCTCATACCACTCGGCGCGGGTGGCGGTTTGCTGTACATCCAGCCCCAGGATAGGTTCGTAGATGGCCTCACGCGTGGCGACCAGCCCGCTGCTGAAGAAGCTGCCGCTGGCGAGCACGGCGAAACGTGGCCGCAAAGGAATATCGGCATGATTACGGGTCCAGATTTCGCTGACTACGCCATCCTGACAGGTGATTTTCTTCACTTCATCACCCGGCATCCAGACGCCGCCCTGGCGCACAAACTGGCGCTGCAATTTGTTATGCAAACGCATACCCAGTACCGAAGGCGGTAGGGTCGGTAACAGCGTCAGCGAGCAGGGGAGACGCTCGTTAAGCCATTGCCAGAGTTGTTCATCCGCCAGACCGAAGCAGGCCGGCATAATTATCATGTCGCAGGTTTTTGCTACTGGCAGTAAAGCGTCATAGAGCAGCGACCATTTATCTTCGTTATCCAGCAGGCGCGCAATATTGACGGCGCGAAACTCGGTCGGGTTATCACGCAGGACATCCAGCTCAGGCAGATCGATTTCTGCCGTCTCGACGCTGAGATTGCGTTGACGCAGTGACGCCGCGGCGAGATGTGCCTGAAAATCCAGTAAACCGCTAATACCTACAACGCAGATACGCTGCGCGGACAGCGGCCAGATCGGAACTTCCGGGGAACTTAACCAGGTTGAGCGTAGCGTTCCCAGCGGGGTGATGCGTTGATGTGACTGATGTACCTTGCCTTGCAAATGCGTTCCGCATTCTTCCAGGAGATTTTGCGCCTGCTGGGCCAGCTCCAGGACGTTGTGCGTTCCGATGGTGCTGTACGGGTGCGCGGGTGCCTGAGTGCGCAGCGCATTCAGGCCTGCTTCTATATCCGTCACCGGTTGGCCATCGGGTAAGTTGCTGAGCAAATCCAGTGAGCCGGAGGAGAAATGCAGGGCGCTTTGGCCGCGAGTGACAATCGTGCAGCGTAAACCGCTTTTTTGCAGTTGCAGGCCGCACAGTAGTCCGGCCAGGCCGCCGCCGATAATGACGGTATCAAATTTCATCCTGGTGCTCCTTTTCCAGACCGCACAATCCCTGATAAACCCAGCGTGTGAATTCGCTTTCGCGCAGCGCATCTCCCCAGGCGATAGGCTGCACGCCTTTCCAGCGTTCATTGAGAAAATCGGAAAGTTGGGTGATAGATTGCGCGGCGGTGGTGACATTAAAACGTTGCAGCAAACCTGCGGCGCGGCAGGCACACAATTCGCCCTGGCAGGTCCCCATTCCAACACGGGTACGGCGACGCAAATCCAGCAGGCTGTTGACGGTCAAATTCTCGACGGCGTACTGCACTTCACCTGCAGTTACCGCTTCGCATTCACAGACCAGGCTGCGGTGCTGACGACCTTCGCTAAGCCACGCAGGGGTGCGATCGCCGTGACGGTAGACCGCTGAGCCGCGCAGTGGCGCGGGCAATGAGATCACGCGTTTGAGCGTATGCTCGGTCGATTCTTGTGAGCCAGGCAGCGCCGTGTCTGCCGTTGTGCAAGGTTGGGTATTGCCCAGCTTACGGCAAACGGCATCGGTGGCCCACTCTGCCATCAGGCGGTAGGTCATCAATTTGCCGCCAGTAATGGTGATAAACCCGTCCAGTCCGTCACGCTGGGCGTGATCGAACAGTACAATCCCACGACTGACGTTACGGCCACTTGGATCGTCGTCGCTGGCTACCAGAGGACGCACGCCGGAGTAGGCGCGTAAAATGCGCGTTTTCGCCATAATCGGCGCCAGTTTTTCGCCTTCACGCAGCAGTATATCGACCTCTTCTGCGGTGACGCGGTTGCTGTCGATATCATCGTAATCGATGTGCTGTGAGGTGGTGCCAATCAGCGAAATGGTATCACCGGGCACCAGGATATCGGCGTCAGATGGCTTACGACAGCGGTTGATGACATGCTGGTTAATGCGGTGATCCATAATCAGCAGCGAACCTTTGGCCGGGAACATACGGATGCTCAGGTCGGCATATTCCGCAATGCGCTGGCCCCAGATCCCGGCGGCGTTGACGACTACCGGTGCATGCAGAGACTGCATCTCACCCGTCAGATGATTGCGTACGTTCACGCCGCAAACCGTTGCCCCTTCACGAATCAGTCCCGTCACTTCATGCGCCGTTAAAATTACTGCGCCATGCTCACGCGCATCCAGCATGTTGGCGGCGGTTAAGCGGAAAGGATCAACCGTGCCGTCCGGCACTTTTACCGCGCCAATCAGCTGTGGGTTGACGGAAGGTTCGATAATGCGCGCCTGCTTAGGGTCAATGGCTTCTGCGCGAATACCGGCCTCTTCACAGGCGCGAATAAAGGTTGCCTGGAAGGAGAGTTCATCTTCCGGCAGGGTAATAAACAGACCGTCCGTCGGCTCAACGCAATGACGGGCGATACGTTTGAGAATTTGGTTTTCGCTGATGCACTCCCGGGCAGATTCAGCGTCGGTGACGGCGTAGCGTGCACCGCTGTGCAGCAGACCGTGGTTACGTCCGGTCGCCCCTGTGGCGATATCGTGGCGTTCCACTAAGATGACGCGCAACCCGCGCAGCGCACAATCGCGTGCGATCCCTGCACCTGTTGCTCCTCCACCAATGATAATCACGTCACTTGTTTGCGAGTCGCGAATTTTCATTGTTTTTCCTCACAGTTCGTTTTTTATCATTTAGCCACATAAAAAACATGGATTGTTTGATTTCGCGCATAATCGCTCATTATTCGAAAATGAAACGTGATTTCGTGCGCCTTTATGAACATTTGTCATAAATCTGTAACAATATGTGCAGCGTTTCACATTTTTGTTATGTATCTTTCCTTAACATCGCGGCCACACTGGGAGCGGTAGGGTAGTAATGACGAACTGCAGTGTTTACTTCGAATGAAAGACGGCCACGGAGGCTACACTATGTTGAGCATTTTTAAACCAGCGTCACACACGGCGCGTTTGCCTGCAGCGGAGATCGACCCGACATATCGTCGATTACGTTGGCAGATCTTTCTGGGGATATTCTTTGGCTATGCCGCGTACTATCTGGTACGTAAGAACTTTGCCCTTGCGATGCCGTATCTGGTTGAGCAAGGTTTCTCGCGTGGCGATCTGGGTTTTGCGTTATCCGGTATCTCCATTGCTTACGGATTTTCGAAATTCATCATGGGGTCCGTTTCGGATCGCTCGAATCCGCGCGTTTTCCTGCCAGCGGGTCTGATTCTGGCCGCCGCTGTCATGTTGTTCATGGGCTTTGTGCCGTGGGCGACTTCGAGCATTGCGGTTATGTTTGTGCTGCTGTTCCTCTGCGGATGGTTCCAGGGAATGGGTTGGCCGCCGTGTGGTCGTACCATGGTGCACTGGTGGTCGCAGAAAGAGCGTGGGGGCATTGTCTCCGTCTGGAACTGTGCGCACAACGTGGGCGGTGGTCTGCCTCCTCTGTTGTTCCTGCTGGGTATGGCCTGGTTCAATGACTGGAAAGCGGCGCTGTACATGCCTGCTTTCGGTGCGATCGTCGTCGCGCTGTTTGCTTTTGCTCTGATGCGTGATACGCCGCAGTCTTGTGGCCTGCCGCCTATCGAAGAGTACAAGAACGACTACCCGGACGATTACAACGAGAAAGCGGAAGAAGAGCTGACTGCGAAGCAGATCTTCATGCAATACGTACTGCCGAACAAACTGTTGTGGTACATCGCTATCGCCAACGTGTTTGTTTATCTGCTGCGCTACGGCATCCTGGACTGGTCCCCGACCTATCTGAAAGAAGTGAAACATTTCGCGCTGGATAAATCATCCTGGGCCTACTTCCTGTATGAGTATGCGGGTATTCCGGGCACGCTGCTGTGCGGCTGGATGTCGGATAAAGTCTTCCGTGGCAACCGTGGTGCGACCGGCGTGTTCTTTATGACGCTGGTGACTATCGCGACTATCGTCTACTGGATGAACCCGGCAGGCAACCCGAACGTGGATATGGCTTGTATGATCATCATCGGCTTCCTGATCTACGGTCCGGTAATGTTGATTGGTCTGCATGCGCTGGAACTGGCACCGAAAAAAGCGGCGGGTACGGCGGCTGGCTTTACCGGTCTGTTCGGTTATCTCGGCGGTTCCGTAGCGGCGAGCGCCATTGTTGGCTATACCGTTGACTTCTTCGGTTGGGACGGCGGCTTTATGGTGATGATTGGCGGTAGCGTGCTGGCGGTTATTCTGCTGGTGGTCGTCATGATTGGCGAAAAACGCCATCACGAAGAGATCGCACTGAAGCGTAACGGGGGCTAATAGATGAAAACCACATTGAAAAGTCTCAGCGTGGCGCTAATGCTGACAGGTATTGTGGTGAGCAGCGCGGCGGTTGCCGCAGAAAAAATCGTGATTGCGCACCGTGGCGCCAGCGGTTATCTACCGGAGCATACGCTGCCAGCAAAAGCGATGGCTTATGCTCAGGGGGCTGATTACCTGGAACAGGATTTGGTGATGACCAAGGACGACCATCTGGTTGTCCTGCATGACCACTACCTTGACCGCGTCACCGATGTTGCCGAGCGTTTCCCGGATCGTGCACGTAAAGATGGGCGCTACTACGCTATCGACTTTACGCTGGATGAGATTAAATCGCTGAAATTTACCGAAGGCTTTGATATCGAAAATGGCAAAAAGGTCCAGACCTACCCGGGGCGTTTCCCGATGGGTAAATCTGATTTCCGTGTGCACACTTTCGAAGAAGAGATTGAGTTCGTTCAGGGATTAAATTATTCAACCGGTAAAAACATTGGCATTTACCCGGAAATGAAAGCGCCGTGGTTCCATCATCAGGAAGGGAAGGACATTGCGGCTAAGACGCTGGAAGTGCTGAAAAAGTACGGGTACACCGACAAGAACGACAAGGTTTATCTACAGTGTTTTGATGTCGCAGAGTTAAAGCGCATTAAGAATGAACTGGAACCGAAGATGGGGATGGATCTCAATCTGGTACAGTTGATTGCGTACACTGACTGGAATGAAACTCAGGAGAAAAAGCCGGACGGTAGTTGGGTTAATTACAACTACGACTGGATGTTTAAACCGGGTGCCATGAAGCAAGTTGCGCAGTATGCGGACGGCATTGGGCCGGACTACCACATGCTGATTGATGAGAAGTCGAAGAAAGGCAATATCTCGTTAACGGGTATGGTACAGGACGCGCATCAGAATAAGATGGTGGTGCATCCTTATACCGTTCGTGCCGATCAACTGCCGGATTACACCACTGACGTAAACCAGCTGTATGACATTCTGTATAACAAGGCGGGCGTTGACGGGCTGTTCACCGACTTCCCCGACAAAGCAGTGACATTCCTGAATAAAGAGTAATGGCACAAGGTCTGTGATGCACCTCCGGTCACAGGCCTGGTTGGATCAAACGTTATTAACGGCTAGATAAGGCCGTCTGCCGTCAACGTGGCCATACCTGCCTCCAGGAGAAATAAAGAGCTGCCGTCCATCGGCGGCTCTTTTTTAGTCGTAATTTTTATCCCGCCACGCGTTACAGCTCTATTTCAATATCGCCTTTTGCCCGACAGCAGCAGGGCAAAATTTCACCTGGCTGAATGAAGGCCAGAGGTTCGGCAATCCAGTCGACCTGTCCCGCTACCAGACGGGTACGGCAGGAGCCGCAATAACCTGCGCGGCACTGGTATTCAACTTCAACATTGTGCGATTCGAGCGCGGCAAGCAGGGAAGGGTGTTCATCCTGGCACAGCAGTTGTGTGCCAGAGATGCGCAGAGTAACGCGGCCCATCAGAGCTGGAAGTTACTCAGGTCGTCGGTATCGACTTCCGAATCGATCTGGCCGACCAGGTAAGAGCTGACTTCCACTTCCTGCGGCGCAACTTGCACGTTATCAGACACCAGCCAGGTGTTGATCCATGGGATTGGGTTAGAGCGGGTCTGGAACGGCAAGTCGAGTCCGACAGCCTGCATACGGATGTTGGTGATGTACTCAACGTACTGGCACAGAATGTCTTTATTCAGGCCAATCATTGAGCCGTCACGGAACAGATAATCCGCCCACTCTTTTTCCTGCAGCGCGGCCTGTACGAACAGGTCGTAGCATTCTTGTTTACACTCTTCGGCGATTTCCGCCATTTCCGGATCGTCCACGCCGCTGCGCAGCAGGTTCAGCATATGCTGGGTCCCGGTCAAATGCAGGGCTTCATCGCGGGCGATCAGGCGAATAATTTTCGCGTTGCCTTCCATCAGTTCACGTTCGGCGAAGGCGAAGGAGCAGGCGAAGCTGACGTAGAAGCGGATCGCTTCCAGCGCGTTCACGCTCATCAGGCACAGATACAGCTTCTTCTTCAGTTCACGCAGGCTTACGACAACCGTTTTACCGTTAACGGTATGCGTGCCTTCGCCCAGCAAATGCCAGTAGCTGGTCATCTCAATCAATTCGTCGTAATAGCTGGAAATGCCTTCCGCGCGTTTCTGGATCTGCTCGTTGGTGACGATGTCATCAAACACCACCGCCGGATCGTTCACGATGTTACGAATGATGTGGGTGTAGGAACGGGAGTGGATCGTTTCTGAAAACGCCCATGTTTCCACCCAGGTTTCCAGCTCAGGGATCGAGATTAACGGCAGTAGCGCTACGTTCGGGCTACGTCCCTGAATGGAGTCCAGCAGCGTCTGATATTTCAGGTTGCTGATGAAGATATGCTTTTCATGTTCCGGCAGCGCCTGGAAGTCGATGCGATCGCGAGAAACATCAACTTCTTCCGGACGCCAGAAGAAAGAGAGCTGCTTTTCGATCAGTTTTTCGAAGATGTCATATTTTTGCTGATCGTAGCGGGCGACGTTCACCGGCTGGCCGAAGAACATCGGTTCCAGAAGTTGGTTATTTTTCGTCTGTGAAAAAGTGGTGTATGCCATTGATGTGAATCCTTTGTGGGATGAGTGCCGGATGGCGTTACAAGCACCCTTTCCGGCCTACAAACCAAGCTACTGTAGGCCGGGTGAGCCTGGTGCCACCCGGCATCGTTCATCAGATCTTACATGCGCCGCTTTCGCAGCCGTCGTCCTGAATGGACGGCACCAGATCGTCCTGAGAATCTTCCGCACCGTCACGGGTGTTTTGATAATACAGCGTTTTGACACCAAATTTGTAGGCGGTGAGCAGGTCTTTCAGTAACTGCTGCATCGGTACTTTTCCGGATGGGAAGCGCGACGGATCATAGTTGGTGTTGGCGGAAATCGACTGATCGATAAATTTCTGCATGATACCTACCAGTTGCAGATAGCCATCGTTGTTCGGCATTTCCCACAGCAGTTCGTACGCGTCGTGCAGGTGTTCGTAGTCCGGCACGACCTGGCGCAGAATACCGTCTTTCGACGCTTTGATGCTCACATAGCCGCGCGGTGGTTCAATACCGTTGGTGGCGTTAGAGATCTGCGAAGAGGTCTCCGATGGCATCAGGGCTGACAGCGTGGAGTTACGCAGACCGTGCGTTTTGATGGATTCGCGCAGTTGTTCCCAGTCCAGATGCAGCGGCTCGTTGACAATAGCATCGAGATCTTTTTTATAGGTATCGATCGGCAGAATACCTTTGGAGTAGGTCGTTTCGTTAAACCACGGGCACGCGCCTTGCTCTTTCGCCAGCTCGTTAGAGGCTTTCATCAGGTAATACTGAATGGCTTCAAAGGTTTTGTGAGTCAGGTTGTTCGCGCTGCCGTCAGAATAACGCTTACCGTTTTTCGCCAGCCAGTAGGCGTAGTTGATCACGCCAATACCCAGCGTACGGCGACCCATCGCGCCGCGTTTGGCGGCAGGAATCGGATAATCCTGATAATCGAGCAGCGCATCCAGCGCGCGCACCGCCAATTCGGCCAGCTCTTCCAGCTCGTCCAGGCTGTTGATAGCACCGAGGTTAAATGCGGACAGCGTACACAGCGCAATTTCGCCGTTTTCGTCGTTAACGTCGGTCAGCGGTTTGGTCGGCAGGGCGATTTCCAGGCACAGGTTAGACTGGCGCACCGGAGCGACAATTGGATCAAACGGGCTATGGGTGTTGCAGTGGTCAACGTTCTGAATATAGATACGCCCGGTAGAGGCACGTTCCTGCATCATCAGTGAGAACAGCTCAACGGCTTTCACGCGTTGCTTGCGGATACTGTCGTCGTTTTCATATTTGGTGTACAGACGTTCGAATTCGTCCTGGTCAGCGAAGAACGCATCATACAGGCCTGGAACGTCGGACGGGCTGAACAGCGTGATGTCGCCGCCCTTCAGCAGACGGGTGTACATCAGTTTGTTGATCTGTACGCCGTAGTCCATGTGACGCACGCGGTTGCCTTCGACGCCACGGTTGTTTTTCAGGACCAGCAGGCTTTCAACTTCCAGGTGCCACATCGGGTAGAACAGCGTTGCAGCACCGCCGCGTACGCCGCCCTGGGAGCAGGATTTTACCGCGGTCTGGAAGTGCTTGTAGAACGGAATACAACCGGTGTGGAACGCTTCACCGCCGCGGATCGGGCTACCCAGCGCACGGATGCGACCGGCGTTGATACCGATGCCGGCGCGCTGGGAAACGTATTTCACAATCGCGCTGGAGGTGGCGTTGATGGAGTCCAGGCTGTCGCCGCACTCGATCAGTACACAGGAGCTGAACTGACGGGTAGGGGTGCGCACGCCGGACATAATCGGCGTCGGCAGCGAAATTTTAAACGTAGAAACGGCGTCGTAGAAACGTTTTACGTATTGCAGACGCGTTTCACGCGGATAGTTAGAGAACAGGCACGCCGCTACCAGAATGTAGAGGAACTGCGCGCTTTCATAAATCTCACCGGTAACACGGTTTTGTACCAGGTATTTACCTTCTAACTGCTTCACCGCAGCGTAGGAGAAGGTCATATCGCGGTCGTGTACGATGAACGAGTCCATCTGCTTGAACTCTTCTTCCGTGTAGTCTTCCAGCAGATGATTGTCGTATTTGCCCATTTCAACCATTTTCACGACATGGTCGAACAGTTTCGGCGGTTCAAACTCGCCGTAGGCTTTTTTGCGCAGATGGAAAATTGCCAGGCGAGCAGCCAGGTACTGATAATCCGGTGCCTCGCGCGAGATCAGGTCGGCGGCAGCTTTGATGATTGTTTCATGGATATCGGATGTCTTGATACCGTCATAAAACTGAATGTGGGAGCGCAACTCGACCTGAGAAATCGATACGTTATTCAGTCCTTCTGCCGCCCAATCCAGAACTCGGTGGATTTTGTCGAGATTGATGCGCTCTGTACTACCATCACGCTTTGTCACCAGCAGACTCTGATTCATGTGGTTTTTTACCTGTCCGTGAAAGAAAAAATATCCCCCATATTATCCACAAAGTCATGTTGTGACTAAGTCTGTGGATAAATACTATATGTAGGGGTTGTTTGATAAAGTAGACGCTATATGGTGAGTATTCTAGTAGGGATTCTTTTCAGTACAAGAGTTGATTTTGAGGTTAAATTGAGGTTGCAAAAGGGTAATAATCGCTAAGTGCGCGTCTTATAAGGCCTGGCGAGGATGTCAATAATTGAGAAAAAAAATAGAAAATTTGATCGAGTGCTGATTTCTTCATCTAAGGCAAGGTAAGTTCTTATGACCTGGCGCAAAAATTGCCCTGACGATCCTACTCAGGATTGGTAGGCGATGCGCAGGCCCGAAAGCTGCGCACTATCGGGCACGGTGCCGGATTGCGGCGTTGCACGCCTTATCCGGCCGGGTGGAGGTGGTTAATCTGCTTGCGCGGTAGTGTGTAGCATATAGTTCACATCAACGCCGGGGCCGAGTTTAAAACTGTTGGTGATCGGGTTGTAGTGCAGGCCGGTCATATGACGCTCTTTCAGCACGGTCTGGTCAACCCACTCTAACAGTTCAGCCGGCTTAATGAATTTTTTCACATCATGCGTGCCTTTCGGCACCATACGCAAAATATATTCCGCGCCGACCACCGCCATTAGCCAGGATTTGCCGTTGCGATTAAGCGTGGAGAAAAACACTTCCCCGCCCGGTTTGACCAGTCTGGCGCAGGCCCTGACCACCGACTGCGGGTCCGGTACGTGCTCCAGCATTTCCATGCAGGTCACAACGTCATACTGATGCGCATGTTTTTCCGCATGTTCTTCAACCGTTTCTTGAACGTATTCCACCTGGATGCCACTCTCCAGCGCATGCAGTTTTGCTACCTGTAACGGTTCAAAGCCCATGTCCAGCCCGGTGACGGTTGCGCCCTCGCGCGCCATGCTTTCCGCCAGAATGCCGCCGCCGCAGCCGACGTCGAGTACCTTTTTACCAAACAGGCCGCCTGAGCGCTCCGTGATATAGCCCAGGCGAAGTGGGTTAATACGGTGCAGTGGCTTAAATTCACCCTCAAGATCCCACCAGCGTGACGCGACTGCTTCAAACTTGGCAATTTCTTCCTGATCAACGTTGTGAGTTACCGGAGGTTTTTCGGCATTCATTGGGGCTTCTACTCCTAAATTTGCGATGCAAATGAGTATATCAGCCTGACGGGATGAATAAAGCCTCTGTCAGGGGGAATCCATTTACCTGAATCTGCACGGATGTGTTATAATTTGCGACCTTTGAATCCGGGATACAGTAGAGGGATAGCGGTTAGATGAGCGACCTTGCGAGAGAAATTACACCGGTCAACATTGAGGAAGAGCTGAAGAGCTCCTATCTGGATTATGCGATGTCGGTCATTGTTGGCCGTGCGCTGCCGGACGTCCGAGATGGCCTGAAGCCGGTTCACCGTCGCGTACTTTACGCCATGAACGTATTGGGCAACGACTGGAATAAAGCCTATAAAAAATCTGCCCGTGTCGTTGGTGACGTAATCGGTAAATACCACCCTCATGGTGATACCGCCGTTTACGACACCATTGTTCGTATGGCGCAGCCATTCTCCTTGCGTTACATGCTGGTAGATGGTCAGGGTAACTTTGGTTCTGTCGATGGCGACTCCGCAGCGGCGATGCGTTATACGGAAATCCGTATGTCGAAAATCGCCCATGAGCTGATGGCTGACCTGGAAAAAGAAACGGTGGATTTCGTCGATAACTACGACGGCACCGAACAAATTCCTGACGTCATGCCAACCAAAATTCCTAACCTGCTGGTGAACGGCTCGTCCGGTATCGCGGTAGGTATGGCAACCAACATTCCGCCGCACAACCTGACGGAAGTGATCAACGGCTGCCTGGCATACATTGACGATGAAGACATCAGCATTGAAGGGCTGATGGAACATATTCCGGGTCCGGACTTCCCGACCGCCGCGATCATCAACGGTCGTCGTGGTATTGAAGAAGCCTACCGTACCGGCCGTGGCAAAGTGTACATTCGCGCACGCGCGGAAGTCGAAGCGGATGCCAAAACTGGCCGTGAAACCATCATCGTCCATGAAATTCCGTATCAGGTGAACAAAGCGCGCCTGATCGAGAAAATCGCCGAGCTGGTAAAAGACAAACGCGTTGAAGGTATCAGCGCGCTGCGTGACGAGTCTGACAAAGACGGTATGCGCATCGTGATTGAAGTGAAACGCGACGCAGTCGGGGAAGTGGTTCTGAACAACCTCTACTCCCAGACCCAACTGCAGGTTTCTTTCGGTATCAACATGGTTGCGTTGCACCATGGACAGCCGAAAATCATGAACCTGAAAGATATTATTGCTGCGTTTGTACGTCACCGCCGTGAAGTCGTAACCCGCCGTACTATCTTTGAACTGCGTAAAGCCCGCGATCGTGCGCACATCCTTGAAGCACTGGCGATTGCGCTGGCGAACATCGATCCGATCATCGAACTGATCCGCCGTGCGCCGACCCCGGCAGAAGCGAAAGCAGCGCTGGTCGCGCGTTCGTGGGAGCTGGGTAACGTTTCTGCCATGTTGGAACGTGCCGGCGATGATGCCGCGCGTCCTGAATGGCTGGAACCGGAATTTGGCGTGCGTGACGGTCAGTACTACCTGACTGAACAGCAGGCCCAGGCCATTCTGGATCTGCGTTTGCAGAAACTGACCGGCCTTGAGCACGAAAAACTGCTCGACGAATACAAAGAGCTGCTGGAGCAGATCGCTGAACTGCTGCACATTCTGGGCAGCGCCGACCGTCTGATGGAAGTCATCCGTGAAGAGATGGAGCTGATTCGTGAACAGTTCGGCGACGCACGTCGGACCGAAATCACCGCGAACAGCGCTGACATCAACATCGAAGATCTGATTAGCCAGGAAGATGTTGTCGTGACCTTGTCTCATCAAGGCTACGTGAAATATCAGCCGTTAACCGATTACGAAGCGCAGCGTCGTGGCGGTAAAGGCAAATCTGCAGCACGAATTAAAGAAGAAGACTTTATCGACCGCCTGCTGGTGGCTAACACCCATGACACAATCCTCTGCTTCTCCAGCCGCGGTCGTTTGTACTGGATGAAGGTTTATCAGTTGCCGGAAGCAAGCCGTGGTGCGCGTGGACGTCCTATCGTCAACCTGCTGCCACTGGAAGCTAACGAACGTATCACCGCAATTCTGCCAGTACGTGAGTACGAAGAAGGCGTCAACGTCTTCATGGCAACCGCCAGCGGTACCGTGAAGAAAACAGCGCTGACCGAGTTCAGCCGTCCGCGTTCAGCCGGTATCATTGCGGTTAACCTGAACGAAGGCGATGAGCTGATTGGCGTTGACCTGACGTCTGGTAGTGACGAAGTTATGCTGTTCTCTGCTGCCGGTAAAGTGGTGCGCTTCAAAGAAGGGGCTGTTCGTCCGATGGGACGTACCGCGACCGGCGTACGCGGTATCAAACTGGCGGAAAGCGACAGCGTGGTATCGCTGATCGTTCCGCGCGGTGAAGGTGCTATCCTCACCGTTACCCAGAACGGCTACGGTAAACGTACGGCGGCGGAAGAGTATCCGACCAAGTCTCGTGCGACCCAGGGCGTTATCTCCATCAAAGTCACCGAGCGCAACGGTTCCGTTGTCGGCGCAGTGCAGGTTGAAGATACCGACCAGATCATGATGATCACCGATGCAGGTACGCTGGTGCGTACTCGCGTGTCGGAAATCAGCGTGGTAGGACGTAACACCCAGGGCGTTATCCTCATCCGTACTGCGGAAGATGAAAACGTTGTGGGTCTGCAACGCGTTGCTGAACCGGTTGATGATGAAGAGCTCGACTCCATCGACGGTAGCGCTGCTGAAGGGGACGAGGATATCGCGCCTGAAGCGGAAAGCGATGACGATGCAGCGGACGACGCTGAAGAGTAATTAAGACGTGATAAAAAGGGCCGGAAATATCCGGCCCTTTTTTTTAATTCATTCGCTCCACTATCATCGCAATGCCCTGACCGCCGCCGATGCACAGCGTGGCCAGTCCAAGCGTTTGATCCCGTGCCTGTAGCGCATGCAGCAGCGTCACCAGTATTCGCGCGCCGCTGGCGCCAATAGGGTGTCCCAGCGCAATTGCCCCACCGTTGACGTTAACCTTTTGCGGATCAAATCCCAGCGTTTTACCAACGGCAAGAAACTGAGCAGCAAATGCCTCGTTAGCTTCGATCAGATCGATATCAGAAAGCTGTAAGCCGCTCAGTTGCAGTGCCTTCAGCGTGGCGGGAACCGGCCCCATGCCCATCATAGCCGGAGCTACGCCGCCACTGGCCCAGGCTTTGATTCGCGCCAGTGGCTTCAGCCCAGCCTCCAGTGCTGCGGACTCTTCCATTATCACTAATGCCGCTGCACCGTCGTTGATCCCCGAGGCGTTACCTGCGGTGACGGTTCCTGCTTTATCGAAGGCTGGACGCAATGCGGCGAGGCCTTCGGCCGTCGAGTCAGCTTTGGGGAATTCGTCACGCTCAAAGATGATGGTTTTCTTCCGTGATGACACGCTGACGGGCACGATTTCAGCCTCAAATGCGCCAGACTCGATTGCGGCAACGGCTTTACGCTGCGACTGTAGAGCCAGTTCATCCTGCATTTCGCGGCTGATGCCATACTCTTTGGCAACATTTTCTGCAGTGATCCCCATGTGGTAACCATGCTCGGCGCAGATCAGGCCATCGCGCAGAATCACGTCGGACAATTGCCCGTCACCGAGGCGATAGCCCCAGCGGGCTTTTGCGTCTAACAGGTAGGGGGCCAGGCTCATGTTTTCCATCCCTCCCGCGACGATCGCCTGGGCTTGTCCGGCCTTGATAGCGAGGGCGGCAAGCGCCACGCTTTTCAGGCCAGAGCCGCACACTTTGTTGACGGTAAAGCCGCAAACGGTGTCGAACAGGCCGCTTTTTAATAATGCCTGACGCGCTGGGTTTTGCCCGAGTCCTGACTGCAGCACGTTGCCCATAATCACCTCGTCCACGCGCTGTGGGTCAAGGTGCGCGCGTTCAAGAGCGGCTCTAATGACGGTTGATCCAAGCTCGACGGCACCCGTAGTTGCCAGTGCGCCGTTAAAACTGCCGATTGCGGTACGTGCCGCGCTGACGATGACACAGTTTTTCATTTTTCAGTTCCTTTAATTAAGTTGTTGCCGTCAGAACAAGGTCAATCCAATAACAAAAATGACGCCGGAGAAGAGCAGGGCGGTGATGCAGTAGCCCATAATGTCGCGTACTCCGAGACCGGCGATGGCCAGCGCGGGTAGCGCCCAGAACGGTTGTGCCATGTTCATCCACTGCTCACCGTAGGCGATGGCCATGACTGATTTGCCAAGATCGGCACCCAGCGCCTGAGCGGCAGGCATGACGAACGGTCCCTGAATAACCCAATGGCCACCGCCGGATGGCACGGCAAAGTTAATCAGGGCTGAACTGAAGAAAGTCATCAGTGGGAAGGTATCTTTGTTGGCAACGTTGATGAAAAATTCAGTAATGAGCCCACCGAGGCCGGAGTGCTCCATCATCAACTGAATGCCGGCATAGAAGGGGAATTGCACCAGAATCCCGGCGGTACTCCGTGCGGCAGCACTGACGGCACGCATATAGGCCATCGGCGTTTTGTGCAGCAGCAGACCGGCAATCATAAACATCAGGTTGACGGTATTGATGGTGATGTTGAAACCTTTCTCGGCAAAGTAGATACCCAGATAGGCAATCCCTAATGCACCGATGATCAGCGCCAGAATGCGGCTCTCTTCCAGTTTTTCAGATGGCGGCGCATCTGGCGGTAGTTTCTTCTGAAAATCAGCTTCTTCCAGTAACAGTTTCGGATCGATGCTCACCACATCTGAAGGTTTTGGCGTCATCATCCGGGTGATAAACGGCATCACCACAATCAGGCCGAGCGTGATGAAAATATTGAAGCCGGTGAACAGGGTATCCGCGACAGGAATGAGGCCCGCTACGTGCTCGACCGGGTTGCCAGGCGTTGCCGCCAGCAAAGGCATTGAGCCGGAGAAGCCGCCGCCCCAGGTCAGGAACCCGATGTAGGCGCAGGCAATCAGTAACGGATAATCGGAACCCGGTACCCGACGAGCAACTTCGCGGGCGAACATCGCCCCGACCACCAGACCAAATCCCCAGTTAATAACGCAGGCAACTGAACCAAAAAAAGTCACCAGCATGACGCCCTGAGCGGGGGTTTTGGCGGCTGATGCCGCCGTACGCAGCAGGCTTTTCACCGGCCCGGAACTGGCTAACGCATGGCCGGTTACGATGATCAGCGCCATCTGCATACCAAACGCCAGCAGGTTCCAGAAACCGTCACCCCAGAATTTCACCATGCTGATGGGGGTCTGCGGCGTTAACCACAGCGCGATGCCAAAGGTCAGCAACGTTAATAACATGGCGAAAATCAGTGGGTCGGGCAGCCAGCGGCTGACTACCCGTGTCATAAAGCGGGCGATGCGGCCAATCATGCGTCACCTCGCAGGATGCGCAGATCGTCGGCAATTTCAAACTGTGCTTCGGTTTTTTCACATAGCGTGGCGATGTCGCATCCTTCGACGATTTCAGTCAGCCACATCTTGCCATCTATAAAGCGGAATACAGCCAGCTCGGTGACCAGCATATGCACAGCATGCTGTGCAGTGAGCGGCATGGTGCATTGACGCAGGATTTTTGCTGAGCCGTCTTTTGCGCAATGCTCCATGGCGATAATGACTTTACGCGCACCGGTCACCAGATCCATTGCGCCACCCATGCCGGGCACCATCTTGCCGGGAACCACCCAGTTGGCGAGGTTTGCCTGCTCATCGACCTGCAACCCGCCAAGCACACAGGCATCAACATGACCGCCGCGAATCAACGCGAACGACATGGCGCTATCAAACATCGCCGCGCCCGGCAAAATACCGCACGGTTGGCCGCCCGCGTTCACCAGGTCAGGATGGGCGGTGGTGACTGGGCCCAGTCCCAGAAAACCGTTCTCAGATTGCAGCGTAATGTGAATATCAGCAGGTAAATAGTTAGCTACCATCGTTGGCAGGCCGATACCTAAGTTGACGATATCGCCATCGCGAAGTTCTTGCGCCACCCGGCGCGCAATACGTTGTTTAGCATCCATGATTAGCTCTCCTGTGGAATGACGATATGGTCGATAACGGCGGCGGGGGTCACAATCTGGTCAGGCTGCAGCTCCCCTGTTTCAACCATTTCGTCCGGTTCGACCAGCGTGATATCAGCGGCGAGGGCAATCAGAGGGTTAAAGTTACGGGCGCTGAGCTGGTAGGTGAGGTTGCCAAGCATGTCAGAGCGGTGGGCGCGAATAAGCGCTAAATCGGCGCGTAATGGGCGTTCAAGCAGCCAGGTTTTACCCTCAAGCGTCATGGTTTGCTTGCCTTCTTCCACGATGGTGCCAACGCCAGTGGGGGTCAGAAAGCCGCCAAGACCCGCGCCGCCGCAACGAATCTGCTCGATCAGGGTACCTTGCGGAACCAGCTGTACATCCATCTCGCCGGCAATCATGCGACGACCGGTTTCCGGGTTTGTACCAATGTGCGAGGCAATCACTTTGCTCACCCGCCCATTGACGATCAGGGGGCCGATACCGGTATCGACAAAGGCGGTATCGTTAGCAATCAGCGTCAGATCTCTGACGCCGGATTCCAGCAGGGCTTCAACCAGACGAGGTGGTGTGCCAACGCCCATAAAACCACCGACCATGATGGTCATGCCGTCACGAAAGAAGCCCGCAGCGTCTTGTAAGGTAATCAGTTTTGTTTTCATTATGTTTCCCTTTTTGCATACTCCATTTTGGGTACGCTCAGGGAATTGCAAGCAAGGTGCCAGAATGACTAAAGAAACGTATTAATGTTTAGTTGATTGAATTTATTGGTTTATTTTTGTGGTTTTGGTGAAAGGAGACCACGAGGGGTTATGCAGAATTTTGCGCAGTGTGCAAAATTCTGCATAGCAAATTTGCGTATCAGGAACCCGATGGGTCGATGCCGTACTCTTGTAATTTATACATTAAAGCGCGACGGCTAATTCCCAGCATCAGCGCCGTGCGGGTGCGATTGCCGTCCTGATTGTCGAGGACTTCGAGGATAATTCGTTTTTCCTCACGTTTAATCTCTTCTTTCAGATTGCGTTCCCCGGAGTAAGTCGGTTTTGTTTCTGTTGTGGCGCTCACCGGGTTGCGCAACGGGTCGGGGAGATCGTCGGCAAAGATCACCGCACCGGTATTCATAACGACTGCACGTTCGATGACGTTTGACAGTTCGCGAATGTTACCGGGCCAGGGCCAGGCGGTGAGGATCGACATCGCCGTCGGGTCGATTTCGATAATATCCCGCTGATTTTCAGAGCTGAATTTTTGTAAAAAGTGGTTTGCTAATAAGGCAATATCTTCACGACGCTCGCGTAAGGGCGGCAAAGTCAGATGGATAACGTTGAGCCGGTAAAACAGGTCTTCGCGAAACGTTCCTTCCTTCACCATCGTTTGCAGACAGCGGTTGGTGGCGGCGACGATTCGAATGTCAACGCGAATGGTCTGGTGCCCGCCGATGCGTTCAAACTCCCTCTCCTGCAAAATGCGCAGCAGCTTAGCCTGCAGCACCAGCGGCATCTCGCCAATTTCATCAAGCAATAAAGTTCCCTGATGAGCGCGTTCGAACAATCCCTGGCGTAATGTCTGTGCCCCGGTAAACGCGCCTTTTTCGTGACCAAATAGCTCGCTTTCCAACAACGACTCCGGCAGGGCCGCGCAGTTAATTTTGATAAAGGGGCCATTGGCGCGTTTGCTGTTGTAGTGAATGGCGCGGGCGATCAGCTCTTTTCCTGTGCCGCTTTCACCGCTAATCAACACGTTTGCCTGGGAGAGGGCGATTTTCGCCGTGTCTTTACAGATATCCATCATACGCGGGCTGGTGGTCAGAATGTGTCCCCACTGCCAGCTGGTGGTCAACGCTTTATGCAGATTGCGGATTTCCTGTTTCATCTCCTGCAGTTGCAATGCGCGTTGAATCACCATGCTTAGCTCGTCGAGATCAAAGGGCTTAATCACGTAGTCGAATGCGCCGCTACGTAAAGCTTCTACTGCGGTTTCTACTTCAGCGTAAGCGGTCATCAGAATGACGGGGATCCGTGGTTGCTGCGTGCGCATAACTTTCAGCGCGTCGATACCGTCCATCTCCGGCATGCGAATGTCCATCAGCACCACGTCTGGCTGCGTTTCGCTAAACAGGCTCAGCGCGGCTTTCCCGTCGCTGGCGCAATGTGTCTCATGCCCTTGCAGGGAAAATGCGGTGGCAAGCATACGGCGAACATTTTCTTCATCATCAACGATGAGAATACGATAGGTCGTTTTCATTCTGACGGATTTCCCTGCGGGTTAAGAGGTAAAATCAGAGTGAATATCGCCCCGCAGCCAGGCTGGCTGGTTACGTGGATATCCCCCTGATGCGCGTTGATGATGCGCTGGCTCAGCGCCAGTCCAAGACCGGTGCCTGATGCTTTTGTCGTAAAAAAGGGATCGAATATTTTCTTCTGTATGGCGAGATCGATACCGTTGCCATTATCTTCAATCATCACGGCCTGTTGCGAGGCCGAGTATTGCCAGGTACGGATGCGAATTTCGCCTCGCGCAGCGATCGCCTGTACCGCATTGATTAAAATATTGAGGATCACCTGTTTGAGAAGCTCGCGATCGGCGACGATCGGCGGCAGGTTGGGATCTAATTCCGTTGTAAAGGCGATCCGTGCCTGCAGGCCAGCGGTTTGCACCAGGATTAGCGTCTCTTCAATGAGCGCATTGAGCCGAATCTGTTGCCACTGGCTTTGTCGTGGGCGTGAGAAATCTAACAGTTGCTGAATAACTTTATTGATGGAATCAATTTCATTCAGCACAACAGATAAATATTCCTGATGTTCCGGCAGCGAGGTTTGCTGGCGGATGATCTGGACGTAGCCACGAATTGCGGTCAGCGGGTTTCGCACTTCATGCGCGACGCCGGCCATCAGCTCACCCAGGGTGGCAAGCCTTTCGGTTTGCGCCAGCCGACGCTGGGTCTCTTTACGGGCGGTTAAATCGGAGAAAATAACCAGCGCGCCAATCAGCTCGCCGTGTGCGTTATGGATCCGACTGGTGGTTACACTGATCTCAATGGTGCGTTCACGTCCTGGAAAGCTAATCTCCTGGGCCACATGTTCAGTACCGTGCTCAAGGGTGTCCAGTACCGGGCTATAAAACTGCGTATTGGCAAAGAGTGTCGCATAGGGCTGTCCGACCAGCTCATGCAGCGTGTAGCCCGTTATCTGTTCTGCCGCCGGGTTCATGGTGGTAACGTCGCCTTGCCTGTCGATGGCGATCACGCCATCTGCGGCATTTTCAATGATCAGATCGTTAAGGGTTTTGGTTTCCCGTAGCGTTTGTGCCAGCGCATTGACGCTACGGCTGATTTGTCCCAACTCGCCGGGGAGTTCAGGCAATCGGGTAGGGGTTTTTTGTGCCAGCGTGGAAAGCCCATCGGTGATGATGTCGATATTCGCACTGAGTCGGCGTGAGAAGTGCACGATGAGCAGCAGACTACAGATGAGCCCGGCAACCAGTACGGCAATAATCCTGACGTCCATTCTCCAGGCCTGCTGGCGGATATCTTCGGTGAGCTCATTGGCCCAGATATACCCAATAACCTCTCCCTGGCGCGCTATTGGGATCATCGAGTTGAGTATGTCGCCGCGAACCTGTCGCCCGGAATAGACCACAGGGGCGTTGCTACTCATCACTTCGCGTCCGGGATGATCCTCGGTGATGGTGATACCTACGTTGCCTTGGTAAAGCGCGGAGGGGGCGTAGGTGATAATGGCATCCAGCGCTTTGTGATAATACCCGGCGCCAATGCCGGGAAACGCTTGCGTAATGCGCTCGGTGATGGGGGCCAGCTCTTGATTAAGCGCGCGAATGCGTGCTTCACGCGGCAAATTTGGGTAGTGACTAAAGCGGTCGCCCAGCGCATCGTTTAGCAGGGTTATCACCGATGACAGTTTTTTCTCTTTTTCAGATAAGACTGCTGAACGGCCTTCAGTTTCTACGATATAACCTATAGATATCGTCGGAATGATGACCATCAGGATGGCCATCATGATCATTTGGTTGCGTAATCGTCGTGGGTATAACCGACGAGCCAGCCATCTCAGGTCGCGCATTCTGACATCCGTGCAGTGTTTTTCAGGCAAACGACGATTATCACGGGTTAAGACAATGGTTTCAGAGCGGTGTATCATATTCCCGTAAAGAGAGGGCATTGCGACGCCGGACATTTACCGCTACCTTAACCACACTCTATTAATGCCCTGAGGCGGAGCTTCGCCCCTTTGAAATACCTTGCTTCCGTTCATTCAACGCTAAAAGTCTCACGCTATCTGTTCAGGGCGTTGGCGCTCCTGATCTGGGGGCTAATCGCATTTGCCTCCGTTTTCTACATCGTGAATGCGCTGCACCAGAGAGAGTCCGAGATTCACCAGGAGCTTAACCTCAGTTCCGATCAGGCCCAACGTTACATTCAGCGCACCTCTGATGTGATTAAAGAGCTGAAATATATCGCGGAGAATCGCTTAACGGCGGAAAACGGCGTGATGTCGTTGCGCGCGCGAGATGATAAAACTGCCGTGCCAAACTTCGAGCCGCTGTTTGCCGACTCCGACTGCTCGGTGATGGGCAACGCCTGGCGAGGTTCGCTGGAATCGCTGGCGTGGTTTATGCGCTACTGGCGGGATAACTTTTCCGCGGCCTATGATTTGAATCGTGTGTTCCTGATCGGCAGCGACAACCTTTGCATGGCCAATTTCGGTCTGCGTGATATGCCTGTCGAACGTGACGGGGCGTTGAAGGCGCTGCATGAGCGCATTATTAAGTATCGCAATGCACCGCAGGACGAAAACGGTAATAACCTGTTCTGGATTAGCCAGGGGCCGCGGCCGGGGATAGGCTATTTCTATGCGCTGACGCCGGTTTATCTCGCTAATCGCCTGCAGGCGCTGTTGGGTGTGGAACAGCCTATCCGCATGGAGAACTTTTTCACGCCGGGCAGTTTGCCGATGGGAGTGACCATCCTTGATGAAAATGGTCATGCGCTGATTTCGCTCACCGGCCCCGAGGGGAATATTAAGGCTGAACCTCGCTGGATGCAGGAGCGCTCCTGGTTTGGCTATACGTCGGGTTTTCACGAACTGGTGCTGAAGAAAAACCTGCCCCCGTCATCGCTAAGCATTGTTTATTCAGTACCGGTCGACCTGGTGCTGGAGCGGATCCGCATGATGATCCTGAATGCTATTCTGCTGAATGTGCTGGTTGGCGCGGCGTTATTTATGCTCACGCGCATGTATGAGCGGCGCATTTTTATTCCTGCGGAAAGCGATGCCCAGCGCCTGGAAGAGCACGAGCAGTTTAACCGTAAAATCGTGGCTTCCGCGCCGGTTGGGATTTGTATTCTGCGTACGATAGATGGCATTAACATCCTGAGTAATGAGCTGGCGCACACCTATCTCAATATGCTGACGCATGAAGACCGGCAACGGTTAACGCAAATTATCTGCGGCCAGCAGGTCAATTTTGTTGATGTGCTGACCAGCAACAATACCAATCTGCAAATCAGCTTTGTGCACTCGCGCTATCGTAATGAAAACGTGGCAATTTGCGTGCTGGTTGACATCAGCGCGCGCGTTAAAATGGAAGAGTCGTTGCAGGAGATGGCGCAGGCGGCGGAGCAGGCGAGCCAGTCCAAATCGATGTTCCTTGCGACGGTAAGCCACGAGCTGCGTACGCCGCTGTATGGCATTATCGGTAACCTTGATTTGTTGCAAACCAAAGAGTTACCCGACGGAGTGGATCGCCTGGTGACGGCGATGAACAACTCTTCCAGCCTGCTGTTGAAGATTATCAGCGATATTCTCGATTTCTCGAAAATTGAATCTGAACAGCTGAAGATTGAACCGCGCGAGTTTTCACCGCGTGAAGTAATGAATCATATTACGGCTAACTATTTGCCGCTGGTGGTTCGCAAACAGCTGGGGTTGTACTGCTTTATCGACCCGAATGTACCGGTGGCGCTCAATGGTGATCCGATGCGTTTGCAGCAGGTGATTTCCAATCTGCTGAGTAATGCTATCAAGTTTACCGATACCGGCTGCATTGTGCTGCACGTGCAGTGTAACGAAGACTATCTCAGTATTCGCGTGCGTGATACCGGGGTTGGGATCCCAGCCAAAGAGGTCGTCCGCTTGTTTGATCCTTTCTTCCAGGTGGGAACCGGCGTACAGCGTAATTTCCAGGGTACCGGGCTTGGTTTGGCTATCTGTGAAAAACTGATCAGCATGATGGATGGGGATATTTCCGTCGATTCTGAACCGGGAATGGGTAGCCAGTTTATGCTGCGTATTCCGCTTTATGGCGCGCAGTACCCGCTGAAAAAAGGTATCGAAGGGCTTGTCGGTAAACGTGGCTGGCTGGCGGTGCGTAACGCGTCGCTGTACCAGTTTATTGAATCCAGTCTGGCGCGTAACGGGATGACGGTGCAGTGCTATGAGGGACAGCAACCGGATGCGGATGACCTGCTGATTGCCGACGATGTGCTGGACCAGGCGTGGCAGGGACGCGCCGCGGTTATTTTCTGCCGTCGTCATATCGGTATTCCGCTGGAAAGGGTGCTCGGGGAGTGGGTGCACAGCGTGGCATCGCCTCACGAACTGCCCGCGCTGTTGGCGCATATCTACAGCCTTGAGCTGAGCAGTGAAGAGCTTTCAACGGCGTTGCCAGCCCCGGATAAAGTTGCTGCAACTAACGATGACATGATGATTCTGGTGGTCGACGATCATCCTATCAACAGGCGTTTACTGGCCGATCAGTTGGGATCGTTGGGGTATCAGTGTAAAACCGCGAATGACGGCGTGGACGCACTCAATGTACTGAGTAAAAACCATATCGACATCGTGCTGAGCGACGTTAACATGCCGAACATGGATGGTTATCGTCTGACCCAGCGTATTCGCCAGTTAGGATTAACCCTGCCGGTTGTCGGCGTGACGGCCAACGCGCTGGCTGAAGAGAAGCAGCGTTGTCTGGAGTCAGGTATGGATAGCTGTCTGTCTAAGCCGGTGACGTTAGATGTATTGAAGCAAACGCTGACGGTCTATGCGGAAAGAGTGAGAAAGGCGCGGGAATAAAAGAGGCCGGATGGGGCGTTTGCCTTATCCGGCCTACGTAACACGCACAACATCGTGTCATTCGTAGGCCTGATAAACGCCGTGCCATCAGGCACGTCGATGTTAAAAGAATTACTCTTTGTCTGAAGGACTCAGCGTGACGGAAGAAAGGTAATTCAACAGGGCGATATCGTTTTCCACACCGAGTTTCATCATTGCCGACTTTTTCTGGCTGCTGATGGTTTTAATACTGCGGTTGAGTTTTTTCGCGATTTCAGTAACCAGGAAACCTTCGGCAAACAGGCGCAGAACTTCGCTCTCTTTCGGTGACAGACGTTTGTCGCCGTAACCGCTGGCGCTGATTTTTTCCAGCAGACGAGAAACGCTTTCCGGGGTGAATTTCTTACCCTTCTGCAGCGCGGCAAGCGCTTTCGGCAGATCTGTTGGCGCGCCTTGCTTCAGGACAATTCCTTCAATATCGAGATCCAGTACCGCGCTCAGGATTGCCGGGTTGTTGTTCATGGTGAGAACAATAATCGACAGGCTCGGGAAATGGCGCTTGATATACTTAATTAACGTGATCCCGTCACCGTATTTATCTCCCGGCATGGAGAGGTCGGTAATCAACACATGAGCATCTAACTTAGGCAAATTGTTGATCAGTGCAGTGGAGTCTTCAAATTCGCCGACAACGTTTACCCACTCGATTTGCTCAAGTGATTTACGAATACCGAACAGTACAATCGGGTGGTCATCGGCAATAATTACGTTCATAGTGTTCATGTATTGGGCTACCTTGCTACAGCAAGCTCTTGACGTAATCGTCAATGTCGCTGATGTATTTTTCTATACCTGGAGCATCTTTCTCTTGAATAAGATGTTCCAGCGCTTCACATAACTGCTTGCCGGGTACCAGATTAAGCATGGCAAACACGCCTTTCAGGCGATGGGCCGTTTGGGCTAACGCAGCGAAATCGCTGGTTGCTGCCTCAGTATACAACCTCTTAACATCATCCGGTACTGTGTCTACAAAGAGTGCATAGTAACCACTGGCATGAAGTTCGGCGTTTTCATCTCCGCCGAGGGGGAGTTCCTGGATCTCTTCTTGTGCCAGTTGCTCTTCTATCAGCTCGAGGACAGCTTCCTGCATAGCATTGCTCATATTAAAGTTGACGCGCAGCTGACCAGGGCCAATTTTCCGCACGCCAGACTCATCATCGCTTAAAAGAAGGCCTGAGGCAGTAAGATTAGACGGATTATCTGTTAAAAAGAGATCATATTCTTGACTATTCAACCGCTCATCAGGCGTGATGCAGGTTGCTCCCCAGTTCTCCAGTTGGCGTAATACGATGCTGCGTACGTCATTAGAGGTGACATCAACCATTATGCAGACGTCATCTAACAAACGCTCTTCACTTTCAGCATGTTGATCGTGCAGCGGCATTTTAACATGGACTATATAACGTGTTCCAAGTTCTTCCCGCGCTTTAATGTTCAGGTGTCCACCTAGCTTGCGGGCGAGCTGATCGCATAACCAGAACGTCAGCGGGTTGGCCTTGCTATACCGATCGCCCTGGGTGTCATTGATGAACGGGAAGTGCAGGTTATCAACTTCATTCAACGTGACACCTTGCCCGGTATCCAGAATGCGGAAGGTCAGGCGTTCAGTCTCCGACTCATCCTGGTCGACTTCCAGCGTGATTTTGCCAATTTGCGTGGTGGTTACCGCATATTGGATCAGCAACAGCAAAATACGGCGCAGGGCATCGCGGTCGCCGCGGCGTTCATCATGGGCGCTAAGGTGATTTTTAATCAGTAGCTGCAGCCCTTTACGTTTAATGGCTGGCAGAACCTCCGGAACCACGTCATCAATTAACGACTGCACGGAAAACAGCGTCGATTCACTTTTCCAGGCGTCGCTTTCCAGCAGGTTGGCCAACTGGATTTCATCTACCATACGCACCAGAACGTCTGCCTGATTGGCCAGTTTCTGGCTGTCCGGGCTATTCAGTGCGGCAGCATTAGCGGCAAGTGTTTTCGCCGGGTCTTTCAGTGCGCTGCCGATATTCTGCATAAAGGCCGCCCGGGCCTGCTGGTTTTTCTCATACAGTCGCTGCGCTTGCTTCAGCTTCTTATTAACCAGCACTTCGCGGTCCTGGTCACGAATAATAAATATCTGCGTTCTCGATGAGATCTGGCTGCGGAACAGCCGGATCTCATACAGCTCATTATTGATGGTGGCCTGAATCACCCCCTGATGCTGCTCCGCCATACTGGTAATGTTTTGCAAATTTAAATGCGGTAGCAGGTGGTCGGCAATTTTATTGCTGATAACCGTGCGGTTTGCTTCTTGATCGTGCACCAGCAAGCCCAGAGGCAGCAGGGACACAATCTCTTCATTGATGGCGCGCAGAACACGCAGTTCATTATTTGCCGCAAGGTTTGGTGCCACTTCGGTGGAACGGGCAGGGAGGTGGCGAAAGGTGGTATAGCCAAACAGCGCCAGGGCCAACAAAGCAATGTTGAGTAACAGCGGCAGCAGAATGCTTTGTAAGGTGTCGAGCAGCAATGAGCCAAACGGAACCTGCCACACCAGCCGCATATCCGTTGAGTTTAGCGCCGAAGAGATCTCAATTTTACTGTTGTTGAAATTAATGCTGACGCTGTCAGGCGACTCTTTTTCATTCAGATGCTCGGTTGTTGACGTGGCATCTGGAACCAGATGGAAGCTGTCCAGCGGCATGCCGGGTGGGATCAAGTCATTAATCGGCAGGTCAAAGGCGACAACCGTTGCCAGATGTCCAGGCTGATTAAAGGTCGTGCGTAGCGTGAAGTAATGCCCGTTCTGCCACGCCAGACGGCGCAGTGAAGAGAAGCTTTCACGTTCATCCAGCGCATTGGCCTGTTGTAACATTTCCGCGCGCCGTGAATCGACAATATTACCAATCGTCGACTCTTTAAAACCGGAAGTCAGATCTTTTAGCGGCAACGTTGAGATAAGGATCAGGCTATTGTCCTGACCATTCAGGTAATACATAGACCACGGAACATTTTCCGCGCCCCACAGCGTATCAAGATAGGTTGAGATGCGTTGGGTCATCTCCAGCGTAGAACTGTCATGGGAACCGAAAATCAGCGCCTCGGTCTTTCTGCGCGGTTTCTCAAGATAATAGACGTCTTGTTTCAGACGCGTTTCCTGCAGTCCTTCTGCACCAGGTGAACTGGCCGTGGCGGCAATATTGTCATAGATTTGCCAGGTCACGTATCGCCAGGTATCGACCCTTTTATGAATGGCATGGGTGATATCGACAATCTGATAGCTCTTATCCTTTAACCAGGTGTTGACGGCGCTCTGGACCATAACGCCCATCATCACCAACAGCACAACGATCAGTAATAAGAAGAAACGGGTAATACTTCCCGGTAGCAGGGAGAATCGGGTAGAAGCCGTTGTGTCAGACTGACTCATTCGTGTTTATGACCTGTTAAACGACGCGAAAGATGATGGGGCAGTATAAAGGGTAATATATGAATTGCCACACTTACACCACGCCGGATGGCCCGCATTTTTTACGCTCCATTCTGTTGCAGCTATGACAATGCAAAGGTGTACAGTGGATAAAGGCGGGTACAAATATTTGTACGGAATGTATACATTTAGCATTAAATAACAAGAAATTATTAATCAGATTTATATCTGAATACGACGCAATGAGATAGTTAATAGTTGTTATAGTTTTGCATCGGTAGCACAGAACGGTAAGTTTTGTGTAAAGAAGGGTAAAAAAAAACCGAACGCGAAGCATTCGGTTGAAATAGGGGTAAACAGACATTCATGAATGAATGACGGTAATAAATAAAGTTAATGATGATAGCGGGTCTATTTTAGTTGCGAGTGAAGATTTTGTTTTGTCATTCAGTGCTATAACTATTTTCAAGGTAACCTATTGATTTTAAATTTAATTAAAATAGTTCTTGATTATTTGTGCTTATTTTGCCTGTTTTTTGATTTTAAAAAAGTTCCCTCGTATTAATATTTTGAAACACCTATGCCGATAAATGAAACACCTTAAAAGTTTTAGTATCATATTCGTGTTGGATTATTCTGTGTTTTTGCGGAGAATGAAGTTGCCGACTGGTTAATGACCTTAATCAGTATGCAGTGGCATAAAAAAGCAATAAAGGCATATAACAGAGGGTTAATAACATGAAAGTTAAAGTACTGTCCCTCCTGGTACCAGCACTGCTGGTAGCAGGCGCAGCAAATGCGGCTGAAATTTATAACAAAGACGGCAACAAATTAGACCTGTACGGTAAAGTAGACGGTCTGCACTATTTCTCTGATGACTCCACTAAAGATGGCGATCAGACCTATATGCGTATCGGCTTCAAAGGCGAAACCCAGGTTAACGACCAACTGACCGGTTACGGCCAGTGGGAATACCAGATTCAGGGTAACTCCTCTGAAAACGAAAACAACTCCTGGACCCGTGTGGCGTTTGCTGGTCTGAAATTCGCTGACGTAGGATCTTTCGACTACGGTCGTAACTATGGCGTAGTTTACGACGTAACGTCCTGGACCGACGTTCTGCCGGAATTCGGCGGCGACACCTACGGTTCTGACAACTTCATGCAGCAGCGTGGTAACGGCTTCGCGACCTATCGTAACACCGACTTCTTCGGTCTGGTTGATGGCCTGAACTTTGCCCTGCAGTACCAGGGTAAAAACGGTAGCCCGGAAGGCGAAGGTATGACTGGTGTGACCGGCAACGGTCGTGATGCGCTGAGTCAGAACGGCGACGGCGTTGGCGGATCTATCACTTATGATATCGGTGAAGGCTTCGCGCTGGGTACTGCAGTCACCAGCTCCAAACGTACTGACGAGCAGAACCGTCTGAACTTCGGTACCGGTGACCGTGCTGAAACCTACACTGGCGGTCTGAAATACGACGCGAATAACGTTTACCTGGCAGCACAGTACACCCAGACCTACAACGCAACGCGTGCGGGCAACCTGGGCTGGGCTAACAAAGCACAGAACTTTGAAGCTGTTGCGCAGTACCAGTTCGACTTCGGTCTGCGTCCGTCCGTGGCTTACCTGCAGTCCAAAGGTAAAGACCTGAACAATGGTTACGGCGACCAGGATATCCTGAAATATGTTGATGTTGGCGCGACCTACTACTTCAACAAAAACATGTCTACCTATGTTGATTACAAAATCAACCTGCTGGATGACAACCAGTTCACCCGTGATGCTCGCATCTCTACCGATGATATCGTAGCGCTGGGTCTGGTTTACCAGTTCTAATCTGCGCTCATGTCGTTAAAAGGCCCTGCGGGGCCTTTTTTAATGCCGTTTTTTCGTCGTACAAACAACGATTTTTGGTGTACTCTTGCGCCCGTTCGCATGAGGATAATTACGTATGGAAGTGAATTTCTATCGCGCAGCACTACTGGCTGTGACGATCTTTTTTGTCGGGTGCGATGAAGCCCCGAAACCTGCCCAGATCACACAACCTGCCACCGTTCTGGAAGGTAAAACCATGGGCACTTTCTGGCGGGTCAGTGCGGTGGGCGTAGATGCCAAACGCGCCGGGGAACTGCAGGCGAAGATCCAGGCTCAGCTGGATGCCGACGATCAGCTTCTCTCTACCTATAAAAATGATTCTGCGTTAATGCGCTTCAACCTGTCGAAAAGCCTGTCGCCATGGCCGGTTAATGATGCTATGGCCGATATCGTGACTTCGGCGCTACGCATTGGCGCAAAAACCGGTGGGGCCATGGATATTACCGTGGGTCCGTTGGTCAATCTGTGGGGCTTTGGCCCGGATCAGCAACCGGTGCATATTCCTACGCAGGCGCAAATTGATGCCGCAAAAGCGCAAACCGGGCTTTCACATCTGAAGGTTGTTAATGAGGCGCATCGGAACTACCTGCAAAAAGATTTGCCCGAGCTGTACGTGGATCTCTCGACCGTTGGCGAAGGTTATGCCGCCGATCATCTGGCACGATTAATGGAGCAGGAAGGGATCGCCCGTTATCTGGTATCCGTTGGTGGAGCATTGAACAGCCGCGGTATGAATGCAGACGGGCTTTCGTGGCGAGTCGCGATTCAGAAACCGACCGATCGCGAAAACGCGGTGCAGGCGATTGTCGACATTAACGGGCATGGCATTAGCACCTCCGGCAGCTACCGTAACTATTATGAGCTGGACGGTAAGCGCCTTTCCCATGTTATTGATCCGCAAACCGGTCGTCCGATTGAACACAACCTGGTATCTGTAACGGTAATCGCACCAACGGCGCTGGAGGCTGACGGTTGGGATACCGGATTGATGGTTCTCGGCCCGGAAAAGGCCAAAGAGGTGGTGCGTCGTGAAGGACTCGCGGTCTATATGATTATAAAAGAGGGCGAGGGGTTTAAAACCTGGATGTCGCCGCAGTTTAAAAGCTTCCTGCTCAGCGAAAAAAATTAAAAAGCAAGATTGCGGGTTTTTGTATCCGGCTATGGGGACACACTGAGGCTAAGCGCTATGCTTAACAAAGGAGTCCATAATGAAAAATCGTATACGCATAACTGATGATGACCGCTGGCAGTCCGTTGTGGATCGTGACGCCGACGCTGACGGTCAGTTTGTTTTCGCCGTCCAGACTACCGGCATTTTCTGCCGTCCGTCCTGTCGGGCGAAACATGCGCTGCGCAAAAATGTGAGTTTCTTTGCCGATGCCCGGCAGGCGCTGGCCGCCGGTTTTCGTCCCTGTAAACGTTGTCAGCCGGATAAAGACAGCGCCCACCAGCATCGGCTGGAGAAAATAGCCCACGCCTGCCAGTTACTGGAGCAGGAATCTCCCCTCACGCTGGACGAGCTGGCGCAGCAGGTGGCGATGAGCCCGTATCACTTACATCGCCTGTTCAAAGCCACAACGGGCATGACCCCCAAAGCGTGGCAGCAGTCCTGGCGCGCCCGCCGTCTGCGCGATGCCCTCGCGAAAGGCGTTCCGGTAACGCAGGCAATTCTCAACGCCGGATTTCCCGACAGCAGCAGCTACTACCGAAAAGCGGATCAGACGTTAGGCATGACCGCAAAGCAATTTCGTAAAGGTGGTGACAACGTTTCTGTACGCTATACCCTGGCAGATTGCTCTCTGGGTCGCTGTCTGGTGGCGGAAAGCGAACGCGGTATCTGCGCGATCTTACTTGGTGATAATGACGCTACGTTGGTTGCGGATCTGCATGAGCTGTTTCCCGCCGCTCAGGATGTGCCAGCAGATGCCGATTTTCAGCAGCGCGTGCGCGAAGTGATCGCCGCAATCAATGTACGTGACGCGCCGTTATCGCTGCCGCTGGATATCCGCGGAACCGCATTTCAGCAGCAGGTGTGGCAGGCGTTGCGCGCAATTCCGTGCGGCGAAACGATGAGCTACCAGCAACTGGCCAGCGCCATCGGCAAACCGAAGGCGGTGCGTGCGGTGGCCAGTGCCTGTGGGGCGAATAAACTGGCAATCGTCATCCCGTGTCACCGGGTGATCCGCGGCGATGGCGCGCTTTCGGGCTACCGGTGGGGCATTGCGCGCAAAGCACAGTTACTGCAACGTGAAACGACTGGCGAGGAAACATAATGCTCGATCTCTTTGCGGATGCGAAACCCTGGCAGGAGCCGCTGGCGTCAGGCGCGGTTATTCTGCGACGCTTCGCTTTTGACTGCGCACCGTCTCTGCTGCAGGCGATAGCGGCTATCGCCAGACAGTCGCCGTTTCGCCAGATGGTGACGCCCGGCGGCTACACGATGTCGGTGGCAATGACCAACTGCGGTCGTCTGGGCTGGACGACCGATCAACATGGTTACCTTTATTCTCCTTTTGATCCGCTAACCGGCGCGCACTGGCCGCCGCTGCCGGATGCATTCGCTGACCTGTGCCAACAGGCAGCGACGGCGGCGGGCTATGCTGATTTTCAACCCGATGCCTGTCTGATTAACCGCTACACGCCAGGGGCAAAACTGTCCTTACATCAGGATAAAGACGAACCCGACCTGCGGGCGCCGATTGTCTCGGTGTCGCTAGGATTGCCGGCCATCTTTCAATTTGGCGGCTTGCGCCGTAATGACCCCTTAAAGCGTTTGCTGCTGGAACATGGCGATGTGGTGGTGTGGGGCGGTACTTCGCGGCTGTTTTATCATGGGATCCAGCCGCTTAAGACGGGGTATCATCCGTTGACCGGAGACTGTCGCTACAATCTGACGTTTCGTCAGGCGGGTAAAAAAGAATAAAAATAAGAATTATTATTGATGTCAGCGAAGAGATGTTTAAACTGCGGGCTGTTATTACTTGTCCGGGTTGTTCGCATGGAACTTTTACTTCTTGTCTGGCGGCAGTATCGCTGGCCATTTATCAGCGTCATGGCGCTCAGCCTCGCCAGCGCCGCGTTGGGGATTGGGCTGATTGCGTTTATCAACCAGCGTCTGATTGAAACGGTCGACACCACGCTGATGGTGCTGCCGGAGTTTCTTGGCCTGTTGCTGCTATTGATGGTTGTCACTCTCGGCTCTCAGCTGGCGTTGACCACGCTCGGCCACCACTTTGTCTACCGTCTGCGTAGCGAATTTATCAAACGTATTCTGGATACCCACGTCGAGCGTATTGAACAGCTTGGCAGCGCCTCATTGCTGGCCGGTTTAACCAGCGACATTCGCAACATCACCATCGCCTTTGTTCGTCTGCCTGAGCTGGTGCAGGGGATTATCCTGACCATCGGATCGGCGGCGTATCTGGCGATGCTGTCGACCAAAATGCTGCTGGTGACGGCAATCTGGATGGCAATCACCATCTGGGGGGGATTTGTGCTGGTGGCGCGGGTGTATAAGCACATGGCTACCCTGCGCGAAACCGAAGACAAGTTGTACAACGATTATCAGACAGTGCTGGAAGGGCGCAAAGAGCTGACGCTCAACCGCGAGCGCGCCGAGCATATCTTTAATCAGATGTACGTCCCGGATGCCAAAGAGTACCGTCACCATATTATTCGCGCCGATACCTTCCACCTGAGCGCGGTCAACTGGTCAAACATTATGATGCTGGGCGCCATTGGCCTGGTGTTCTGGATGGCCAATAGTCTGGGCTGGGCGGATACCGCCGTGGCGGCGACTTACTCACTGACGCTGTTATTCCTGCGTACGCCGCTGCTCTCTGCCGTTGGAGCGCTACCGACCCTGCTCACTGCGCAGGTGGCTTTCAACAAGCTGAATAAATTCGCACTGGCACCTTTTAAGGCCGAATTCCCGCGCCCAACCGCTTTTCCAAACTGGCAAACGCTGGAACTGCGTAACGTGGTTTTCCACTATCAGGATAATGCCTTTTCCGTAGGGCCGGTCAATCTGACGATTCATCGCGGTGAACTGATTTTCCTGATTGGCGGCAACGGCAGCGGGAAATCTACGCTGGCGATGTTACTGACCGGGCTATACCAGCCGCAGTCAGGTGAAATTTTGCTTGATGGTAAGGCCGTGGCTGTTGAAAAGCCGGAAGATTATCGCAAGCTGTTCTCCGCCGTGTTTACCGACGTCTGGCTATTCGACAAACTGCTGGGGCCGGAAGGTAAAGAAGCCAATCCGCAGCTGGTAGCGAAGTGGCTGGAACATCTAAAGATGGGTCACAAGCTGGAGATGAACGATGGTCGCATCCTCAATCTGAAGCTGTCGAAAGGGCAGAAGAAACGCGTGGCGCTGCTGCTGGCTTTGGCGGAGGAGCGCGACATCATTCTGCTGGATGAATGGGCTGCCGATCAGGATCCCCATTTCCGTCGTGAGTTCTATCAGGTCCTGTTACCGCTGATGCAAGAAATGGGTAAAACTATCTTCGCCATTAGCCATGACGATCACTATTTTATTCACGCCGATCGTCTGCTGGAAATGCGTAACGGACAGTTGAGTGAACTGCTGGGCGATGAGCGTGATGCCGCCTCGCGTGACGCGGTGGCTCGCACCGCATGATCCCACATGCCGCCGGTTTTTTATCCACCCGGCGGCACTGTTTATTGTTATTTACATAAATCGGCATCATGATTAATGATATTTCATATCATGGATTTATGATTAATGCCTGTAACAAACAAAAACAGCGCCAGACTGCGTGATGAAGAGCGTGCGCGTCTTATCTGGCTGCTGACCACTGATAAAGCCGTTGTTTCAACGCTATTGGGCAAACTTACCCTGGCTGAGCAATATGACGTCGGCACGTTAGCCGACGATATTGCTGAGGTAGGGGCGCTGGTCGCCCACCTGCCGCCGCCCGATCTGGCGGATACCCTCGAAGCATTACCTTCTGAAGAGCGTCACGCCCTGTGGCGGCTGGTCGAAAGTGAAAAGCGCGGTAACGTCCTGCTTGAGGCGTCAGAAAACGTCTGGGACGACCTGATCGATGAGATGAGCGACCGTGAGCTGCTGGATGCGTTGCAATACCTTGATATCGACGAACAGATTTATCTGGTTCAGCACCTCCCTCGTAACCTCACGGGTCGACTGCTGGCGACGTTACCGGCCGAGGAGCGGGCGCGCGTCCGCCAGGTGCTGCACTACGAGAAGAATCGCGTCGGTGCGATTATGGAGTTCGAAGTTATCACCGTGCGTCCGGACGTGACGCTGGAAGTGGTGCAACGCTACCTGCGGCGGCTGGGAAAAATGCCGGAGAACACCGATAAACTCTTCGTGACCGACCGCAATAAAGTGCTGGTCGGGGAACTGACGCTCACCTGTATTCTGCTCAATGACGTGCAGCGAAAAGTCAGCGAGGTGATGGAAGATGATCCGCTCACCTTTTCTCCGGAAGATATCGCCGAACACGCCGCGCGAACCTTTGAACGTGACGACCTGGTCAGTGCCGCGGTCGTTGACTCTTCAGGTAAACTGATGGGCCGTTTAACCATCGATGAGATCGTCGATGTGGTCTATGAAGAAACCGATACCGATCTGCGTCGAATGGGCGGCTTAAGCGCCGGAGAGGATGTGTTTGCCCCTGTCACGAAAGCGGTAAAAACCCGCTGGGCGTGGTTGGCCGTTAACCTTTGTACCGCCTTTATCGCTTCGCGAGTGATCGACGGCTTTGAACATACAATTTCGCAACTGGTCGCGCTGGCCTCGCTGATGCCGATTGTGGCGGGGATCGGCGGCAACACCGGGAATCAAACCATCACCATGATTGTTCGCGCGCTGGCGCTACAAAATATTCAGCCGGGAAACCTGACGTTTTTGATCCTGCGCGAAATGGGCGTGGCGTTGATTAATGGCCTCGTGTGGGGCGGAATTATGGGCGGCATTACCTGGTGGCTGTACGATGACATGGCGCTCGGCGGCGTGATGACCCTGGCGATGATGCTCAATTTGCTGATGGCGGCGTTGATGGGCGTTATTATTCCGATGACGATGGTGAAGCTCGGGCGCGACCCGGCGGTCGGCTCGAGCGTCATGATTACGGCAATCACCGATACCGGTGGTTTCTTTATTTTTCTCGGTCTGGCAACGCTGTTTCTGATGTAGCCGCACGTTTGCCTCTGACGATACGCGGCAGAATGAGCATCGTCATCACCCCGGCAACCACGCCAAGCGCCAGGTTGCCGGTTGACACCGTTGCCGCGACGGTCATTAGCATCACCAGCGTTTCAGTAACGGGGAGTTGCCGCAGCGTAGCGGGCTGGATGCTGTGCCAACTGAAGGTTTTCACCGCTACAATCACCATAATTCCCGCCAGCACCGACATGGGGATTTTCGCCATTACTTCGCTTAACCCAGTGACCAGCAACAACAGCACCAGCCCGGCGGCGACCGTCGAGATGCGGCTGTGTCCTTTGCCCATCTCGACGTTAACGATGGTTTGACCAATCATCGCACACCCGGCGATGCCGCCATAAAAACCGGCCAGAATATTGGCTATCCCCAACCCGGCGCTCTCGCGATTCTTATTCGACGGCGTAACAGTCAGGTCATCCACCAGACGGGCGGTTAACAGCGACTCCATTAATCCGACAAAGGCGATGCTCAGCGCGCAGGGCCAGATAATCGCCAGCGTTTGCAGGTTGAGCGGTACCAATAACTGCGTGAATCCCGGCAGGCCGCCGCGCATTGAACCTTCGTCACCGACGGTCGGTAATAGTTGTCCGCAGGTGACAGTGAACACCGTCAGCAGCACGATGGCGATAAGCGGCGCGGGGATCGCTTTAATAAACCGCGGAACCCACAGCACAATCAGCAGGGTCAGGACAAACAGCCCCCAGATTAGCGGGCTTTTACCCCAGAAATGCGGGACCTGGGCAAAGAAAATCAAAATACCCAGCGCGTTCACAAAACCGGTCATGACGGCTGTAGGAATGAATCGCATCAGACGCGCCATCCCCAATACGGCAAACATGATCTGAATAATCCCGGCCAGCACCACCGCAGGCAGGATGTACTGGACGCCGTGTTGATGCACCATCGGGCCAATCACCAGCGCGACCGATCCTGCCGCTGCGGTAACCATTGCCGGACGGCCACCTAAAAATGACATTGCCAGGCACAGTACGACTGAGGCTATCAGGCTGACATTAGGATCGACGCCGGCGATAACGGAAAAAGAGATCACTTCCGGGATCAGCGCCAGGGCGGTTACCACACCGGCCAGCGTTTCGCGAACCAGTAAACGGGGTTGGCGCAGCACTGCGCGCGTCGCGTGCTCCGCTACTGCGACAGAGGAGGGTTGAGTTGCAGACATCGTTACTCTTAGGTCAAAAATGGCCCGGTAAAGCAGACCGACAGGCATCCGTGCGGTGAATAGCAAAGCGCAGCATAGTACCTGTCTGACGGACCGGTTTCCAGAAATGATTGTCAATAACCGTATAAACTATCAACGTATTAATAACATTTTTAAAAATTAAATATAATTTATAAACAATATTTAAATATTTTTACTTAAGTGTTAACGTTGATACCGCTCGATTTTCACCTGCATTAAAAGCAAAAAAGCGATACTAAAAGTAAGGCATTAACATTATGAAAAAAGTGACTGCCATGCTCTTCACCATGGCCGTTGGGCTGAATGTTGTCTCGATGGCGGCAAAAGCGAAAGCGGCGGAAGAGCAGGAAACGGATGTACTGTTGATTGGCGGCGGCATCATGAGCGCCACGCTGGGAACCTATTTACAGGAGCTGGAACCGCAATGGTCAATGACCATGGTTGAGCGACTGGATGGTGTAGCGCAGGAAAGCTCAAACGGCTGGAATAACGCCGGAACAGGCCACTCCGCACTGATGGAGCTGAACTACACGCCTAAAAAGGCCGACGGTAGCATCAGCATTGAAAAGGCAGTCGAAATCAACGAAGCCTTCCAGATCTCCCGCCAGTTTTGGGCCTATCAGGTCAATAATGGCGTAATGCATGAACCACGCTCATTTATCACCACCGTTCCGCACATGAGTTTTGTCTGGGGTGACGAGAACGTGAACTTCCTGCGTGCCCGTTACACCGCACTGCAGCAGAGCACGTTATTCCGTGGCATGCGTTATTCCGAAGATCACGCGCAGATTAAAGAGTGGGCGCCGCTGGTCATGGAAGGCCGCGATCCGAAGCAGAAAGTCGCGGCAACGCGTACCGAGATTGGTACTGACGTAAACTACGGCGAAATCACGCGCCAGCTGATTGCCTCGTTGCAGAAAAAGCCCAACTTTGCGCTGCAGCTGAGTACCGAAGTGCGTGGCTTTAAACGCAATGCCGACAATAGCTGGACCGTCACGGTCGCCGATCTGAAAAATAACGAAGCGGAACATGATATTAAGGCGAAGTTTGTCTTTATCGGTGCCGGTGGCGCTGCGCTGAAGCTGTTGCAGGAAACCGACATTCCGGAAGCGAAAGGTTATGCCGGATTCCCGGTTGGCGGGCAGTTCCTGGTTGCGGATAATCCGGACGTGGTGAATCGCCACCTGGCGAAAGTGTACGGCCAGGCCTCCGTTGGCGCGCCGCCGATGTCCGTGCCGCACATCGATACCCGTATCCTTGATGGCAAGCGCGTCGTGCTGTTTGGGCCATTCGCGACATTCTCCACCAAGTTCCTGAAAAACGGTTCATTGTGGGATCTGCTCAGCTCGACCACCACCTCGAACTTTATGCCGATGGTCAACGTGGGTCTGGATAACTTCGATCTGGTGAAATATCTGGTAAGCCAGGTGATGCTCAGCGATGACGACCGTTTTGCCGCGCTGCAAGAGTACTATCCGCAGGCGAAAAAAGAAGACTGGCGTTTATGGCAGGCGGGCCAGCGTGTGCAGATCATTAAAAGTGATGCGGAGAAGGGCGGTGTGCTGCGTCTGGGTACCGAAGTCGTCAGCGATAAAGAGGGCACCATTGCCGCGCTGCTGGGCGCTTCTCCGGGGGCATCAACCGCGGCGCCGATAATGCTGCATCTGATGGAAAAAGTGTTTAAAGATAAAGTGGCCAGCCCTGAGTGGCAGGCGAAACTGAAAACCATTATTCCGTCTTATGGTACCAAGCTGAACGGTAACGTTGAGGCTACGGAACAAGAGCTGCAATACACCAGTGATGTTCTGGGGCTGAAATATGACAAGCCGCAGGCTGCTGATGAAGCGCCGAAACCTCAGCTGAAACCTCAGGCGCAACCGCAGCCTGAGCAGAAAGCTGTAGCGGATATCGCACTGTAAATAAAATGCCGGATAAGGCGGTACGCCGCCCTCCGGCACATTCTTACTTATCGCGCGACTGCGTCCTGAATCTTCTCTTCCGCTTTCCAGATACGGTATTTCACTTCCACGTTCTCCGGCGTGTAGACCACAATCGGTAACTTGCTGTTGTAGCGCAGCATGCCGTCATCACCCAGATACGCGGTAATAAATTTCTTCTCTTTCTTACCGTCCGGGCAGGCCATCATGGTTGAAACCGGAGACGTCACTTTGTCGAAGACATAGTAGTCATATCCCCAACCTTCCAGCGTTTTGCTGTCCAGTTCTCCGCCCAGGCGGTGTTGGTTGCAGTCAACTTCCAGCGTTTGTCCGATTAGCAGTTCTACTTTCAGAGTAGATTCATCTTTCTCTGGAGTAAGCTGGATAACCTGGCGCTTCATACCCTTTTCCGCCTTAGGATAAGGGGCGACTTTTTCCAGCGGCTGAGCGCCGGCATCGTTACTGGCAGCCCATGCAGAGGCGCTGGCAAAGGCGGCGAAAAGTACGGCAGGGACAATTGTTTTCATCTTATTGTTCACAGTGTTTCCTTTCTTCTGTCTTATGAACGAGTCTGGGGCAGGTTAACATATTTACATAATCGATTAATCTGGATTTACTTATATTTTAAGTGTATTTGGTAGAAGTCTGCTTTCAGACTAGCGATATATTCTAAGAATAATCTTAATTATAAAATCATTCTCTTTTTGAGTGGTTCGTTATATACAGTGTTATATAACTCATTGAAATGTGAGCAAAAGCGCATTTTTTCCCGCCAACTCAACACTCCTTTGATCCGGCAACAGCATTTACCCCGATTGGGGTATGCACCTCTAACACATCCTGAAATATCTTACGACTAAAAATAACTACTCATAAATAGTGCAGTTTTTTATGTCGTTCAACCCGCCAGGGAAGGGCGTCATTATGGAAGGACAATGTCATGGTTGATTTATCCCGTCGAGGCATGTTGACAGGCAGTTGGCGAAATGCCAACTCAGGGATCCGTCCGCCCTGGAGCAAGGAAGACTCTCACTTTCTGGCCCATTGCCTTCGTTGTGACGCCTGCATCCAGGCGTGTGAAACCGACATCCTGCAGCGAGGCCAGGGCGGTTATCCGAGCGTAAATTTCAAACACGGCGAGTGTAGCTTTTGCTATGCCTGCGCAGAGGCCTGTTCTGAATCCCTTTTTCTTCCGCGCCACACCAGGGCATGGGATCTGAATTTTACGATTGGGGAAAACTGTCTCGCACATCAGTCCGTTGAATGTCATCGCTGTCAGGATAGCTGTGAACCCATGGCCATAACCTTTCGTCCCACGCTGTCCGGCATTTATCAGCCGCAGCTCGACAATCAGGACTGTAACGGATGTGGCGCATGTGTCGCTATCTGCCCGGTATCAGCCATTAACGCGGAGTACAACCATGGACAATAACTGGCAGGTCTGCAGCCTGGTCGTTCAGGCCAAAAGTCAGCATATCAATGATATCGCCACGCAGTTGCGTTCATTCCCAGGTTGCGAAGTTGCACTCAGCGATGTGGAAAGCGGTCAACTGATCGTGGTGGTGGAAGCTGAGCACAGCGAAACGTTAATGAAAACTATTGAGTCAGTGCGCAACGTTGCGGGCGTGCTGGCGGTGTCGCTGGTTTATCACCAGCAGGATGAGCAAGGTGAGGAAACACCATGAAACTCAGTCGTCGTAGCTTTATGAAAGCTAACGCCGTTGCGGCCGCTGCGGCGGCTGCCGGGTTAAGCGTGCCGGGCGTAGCCCGTGCGGTAGTCGGTCAGCAAGAAGCCATCAAATGGGACAAAGCCCCGTGCCGTTTTTGCGGGACGGGCTGTGGCGTATTGGTCGGGACGCAGCAAGGGCGTGTTGTGGCATGCCAGGGCGATCCGGATGCGCCGGTTAACCGTGGGCTTAACTGCATCAAAGGTTACTTCCTGCCGAAAATCATGTACGGAAAAGACCGTTTAACGCAGCCGATGCTGCGCATGAAGGACGGTAAGTATCACAAAGAAGGCGAGTTCACCCCGATTAGCTGGGACCAGGCCTTTGACGTGATGGAAGAGAAATTCAAAACGTCCCTGAAAGAGAAAGGCCCGGAGTCTATCGGTATGTTCGGCTCGGGTCAGTGGACGATTTGGGAAGGTTATGCCGCTGCCAAATTGTTTAAGGCGGGTTTCCGTTCGAATAACATCGACCCGAACGCGCGTCACTGCATGGCGTCAGCGGTAGTCGGCTTTATGCGTACCTTCGGTATGGATGAACCGATGGGCTGCTATGACGATATCGAGCATGCAGATGCTTTCGTCCTGTGGGGCGCGAATATGGCGGAGATGCACCCGATCCTGTGGTCGCGCATCACCAACCGTCGTCTGTCCGATCCCAATGTTAATGTCGCGGTGCTCTCCACCTTCCAGCACCGCAGCTTTGAGCTGGCGGATAACGGCATGGTCTTCACGCCGCAAACCGATCTGGTGATCCTCAACTACATCGCTAACTACATCATTCAAAACAATGCGATCAACCAGGATTTCTTTAGCAAGCACGTTAATCTGCGTAAAGGCGTGACGGACATCGGCTACGGTCTGCGTCCAACCCATCCGCTGGAAAAAGCGGCGAAAAACCCGGGATCCGATGCCTCTGAGCCGATGAGCTTTGAGGCTTACAAAGCCTTTGTTGCCGAGTACACGCTGGATAAAACCGCCGAAATGACCGGCGTACCGAAAGATCAGCTGGAACAGCTGGCGCAGCTGTATGCCGATCCGAAGAAAAAAGTCATCTCCTACTGGACGATGGGCTTCAACCAGCATACCCGCGGCGTGTGGGCCAACAACCTGGTCTATAACCTGCACCTGTTGACCGGTAAAATCTCCCAGCCAGGCTGTGGTCCGTTCTCTTTGACCGGTCAGCCTTCCGCCTGCGGTACCGCGCGTGAAGTCGGTACGTTCTCCCACCGTCTGCCTGCGGACATGGTGGTTACGAACGAAAAACACCGCGATATCTGCGAGAAGCACTGGAATATTCCGGCGGGGACCATTCCGGCAAAAATCGGTCTGCATGCCGTGGCGCAAGACCGTGCGCTGAAAGATGGCAAGCTCAATGTCTACTGGGCGATGTGTACCAACAACATGCAGGCCGGTCCGAACATCAACGAAGAGCGTATGCCGGGCTGGCGCGATCCGCGCAACTTCATCATCGTCTCCGATCCGTACCCGACGGTCAGCGCTCTGTCGGCCGACCTGATCCTGCCGACCGCGATGTGGGTAGAGAAAGAAGGTGCTTACGGTAACGCGGAACGCCGTACACAGTTCTGGCGTCAGCAGATTAAAGCGCCGGGTGAATCGAAATCGGATCTGTGGCAACTGGTGCAGTTCTCTCGTCGCTTCAAAACAGAAGAAGTGTGGCCGGAAGCGCTGTTGGCACAGAAACCGGAACTGCGCGGAAAAACGCTGTATGACGTACTGTTTGCCACGCCTGCAGTGACGAAATTCCCGGTGGCTGAACTGGCTGAAGATCAGTTGAACGATGAATCCCGCGAGCTGGGCTTCTATCTGCAAAAAGGACTGTTCGAAGAGTACGCCTGGTTTGGTCGCGGTCACGGGCATGACCTTGCGCCATTTGACGATTACCACAAAGCGCGCGGTTTACGCTGGCCGGTCGTTGAGGGCAAAGAGACCCAGTGGCGCTACAGCGAAGGCAACGACCCTTACGTGAAAGCGGGTGAAAGCTACAAGTTCTACGGTAAGCCGGACGGCAAAGCGGTCATCTTCGCGCTGCCATTTGAACCTGCCGCAGAAGCGCCGGATAAAGAGTACGACCTGTGGCTGTCTACCGGACGTGTGCTGGAGCACTGGCATACCGGCAGCATGACGCGTCGCGTACCTGAGCTGCACCGTGCTTTCCCGGAAGCTGTGCTGTTTATCCATCCGCTGGATGCAAAAGCACGCGATCTGCGCCGTGGCGACAAAGTCAAAGTGGTTTCCCGTCGTGGTGAAGTTATCTCGATAGTTGAAACGCGTGGGCGTAACCGTCCACCGCAGGGGCTGGTCTACATGCCGTTCTTCGACGCCGCACAGCTGGTGAACAACCTGACGCTGGATGCGACGGATCCGCTCTCCAAAGAGACGGATTTCAAGAAGTGCGCTGTGAAACTGGCGAAGGTGTAACGCGTTATGTCCCGGTCAGCAAAACCCCAAAATGGCCGCCGCCGCTTTCTGCGCGATATGGTTCGCGCAGCGGGCGGACTGGCCGTCGTTGGCGTGGCGCTGGGGTTGCAACAGCAAACCGCACGTGCAACCGGCGTGCGGCTACGCCCGCCAGGCGCACTGAGCGAGGAGGCATTCGCCAGTGCCTGCGTGCGCTGTGGTCAGTGCGTTCAGGCCTGCCCGTATGACACGCTGAAGCTGGCGACGCTGGCCTCAGGGCTGGCTGCTGGTACGCCGTATTTTGTCGCGCGTGATATTCCCTGCGAAATGTGTGAAGACATTCCGTGCGCCAAAGTTTGCCCCAGCGGTGCGTTGGACAGGGACATTGAATCTATTGACGATTCACGCATGGGGCTGGCGGTACTGCTGGATCACGAAAACTGCCTCAACTATCAGGGATTACGCTGCGACGTTTGCTATCGCGAATGCCCGAAAATCGATGAGGCTATCACCCTGGAGCTGGACCGCAACATGCGTACCGGCAAGCATGCGCGGTTTATTCCAACCGTGCACAGCGATGCCTGTACCGGCTGCGGGAAATGCGAAAAAGTGTGCGTCCTGGAGCAGCCAGCAATAAAAGTGCTGCCCCTGTCGCTGGCGAAAGGGGAGTTAGGACACCATTACCGCTTCGGTTGGCTGGAGGGGAACAATGGCAAATCGTAAACGTGACGCCGGGCGTGAAGCGCAGGTAAAAAAAGGATGGTGGAAGAGTCATCGCTGGCTGGTGCTGCGTCGTCTGAGCCAGTTTCTGATACTGGCGATGTTCCTTAGCGGCCCGTGGCTTGGCGTCTGGATCCTGCATGGCAATTACAGTAGCAGCCTGTTGCTGGACTCCATCCCGTTCACCGATCCGTTGATTACCCTGCAAAGCCTGGCCAGCGGGCACCTACCGGCGACGGTTGCGTTAACGGGGGCGGTCATCATCACGGTGCTGTATGCCCTGGCGGGTAAGCGACTGTTTTGCAGTTGGGTTTGTCCCATGAACCCTGTCACCGATTTAGCCAGTTGGTTGCGCAGAAGGTTTGACCTGAATCAGTCTGCAACCCTGCCGCGCCATATACGGTACGTCCTGCTGGTGGTTATCCTGGTCGGTTCCGCCGTGACCGGTACGCTGCTGTGGGAGTGGATAAACCCAGTCTCTCTGCTCGGACGGAGCCTGGTCATGGGATTTGGCAGCGGGGCGCTGCTGATCCTCGCGCTGTTTTTATTTGATCTACTGGTCGTTGAGCATGGCTGGTGCGGGCATCTTTGCCCACTGGGTGCGCTGTATAGCGTGGTGGGGAGTAAAGGAGCATTAACCGTTTCGGCAAAAGAACGTAACAGATGTAACCGCTGTATGGATTGTTTTCATGTTTGCCCGGAACCGCATGTGCTACGTGCGCCGGTGCTGGATGAGCAAAGTCCGGTGCAGGTAACCAGCCGCGATTGCATGGCCTGCGGTCGCTGTGTGGATGTCTGTTCTGAGGATGTTTTTACAATAACAACACGATGGAGTTCGGGAGCGAAATCATGAAAAGCCATGACCTGATTAAAGCGCTGAGTCAATGGACGGCTGCGCTGGCCCTGGTAGTCAGTGGGGCCGTTTGGGCTGCAAACGGAGTGGATCTGAGCCAGTCACCGGAAGTCTCAGGGACACAAGAAGGGGCGATTCGCATGCCGAAAGAGCAAGTGCGTATGCCGCTGAACTATGTGAATCAGCCGCCGATGGTTCCGCACAGCGTTGAAGGGTATCAGGTGACGACTAACACTAACCGCTGTCTGCAATGTCACGGTGTGGAAAGCTATCGCACCACCGGTGCGCCACGTATCAGTCCGACGCACTTTATGGACAGCGACGGTAAGGTATTGGCTGAAGTCGCGCCGCGTCGTTATTTCTGCCTGCAATGTCACGTGCCGCAGGCTGACGCCGCGCCGATTGTTGAAAATACCTTCACCCCCTCGAAAGGTTACGGGAAATAAGAGGTCATTATGGAAAATTCTAACCGTAAACCAGGCTGGATTAAGCGCGTCTGGCAATGGTGGCGTCGCCCCAGCCGTCTGGCGCTCGGCACGCTGTTGTTAATCGGCTTTGTGGGCGGCATTATTTTCTGGGGCGGCTTTAATACCGGTATGGAAAAGGCCAATACAGAAGAGTTCTGCATTAGCTGTCACGAAATGCGCAATACGGTGTACCAGGAATACATGGAAACCGTACACTACAACAACCGTAGTGGTGTGCGAGCGACTTGCCCTGATTGCCACGTCCCACATGAGTGGGGTCCGAAAATGATTCGTAAGATCAAGGCCAGTAAAGAGCTGTACGCGAAAGCACTGGGGCTGATAGATACACCGCAGAAATTTGAAGACCATCGTTTAACGATGGCGCAAAATGAGTGGCGGCGTATGAAAGATAACAATTCGCAAGAGTGTCGAAACTGTCACAACTTCGAGTTTATGGATTTAACCGCCCAGAAAGGCGTTGCGGCCAAAATGCACGACCAGGCCGTGAAAGACGGGCAAACCTGTATTGACTGTCATAAAGGGATAGCGCACAAACTGCCTGATATGCGCGAAGTCAAACCGGGATTTTAACAGGATGTAGATAACCAGGTATGCTTGAAGCCAGAGAATTACTTTGCGAGCGGGATGACAGAATACTGTTCAGCGATTTGTCATTTCGCGTCAACGCAGGGGAATGGGTACAAATTACCGGCAGCAACGGCGCAGGGAAAACCACTTTGCTGCGGTTACTTACCGGGCTGGCGCGTCCCGACGCAGGGGAGGTTTGCTGGCAAGAGCAACCGCTGCATCACGTGCGGGACAGCTACCATCAACAACTGCTGTGGATCGGACATCAGCCGGGGATAAAAACCCGGCTTTCGGCGTTGGAAAACCTGCGTTTCTTCCACCATGACGGCGACGTCGCACAGTGTCTGGCTGCGCTGGCGCAGGCGGGGCTTGCCGGATATGAAGATATCCCGGTGAATCAACTCTCCGCCGGACAACAGCGGCGCGTGGCGCTGGCCCGTTTGTGGCTGACCCGCGCCCGGCTGTGGATCCTCGACGAACCCTTTACCGCCATTGATGTGAACGGCGTTGAGCGACTGACTCAGCGTATGGCGCAGCATACGGAGCAGGGCGGTATTGTTATTCTCACCACCCACCAACCGCTCAATGTAGAGACCGATAAAGTGCGACGTATTGCGCTGACCAGCGAGAGGGCAACGCAATGATGTGGCGAATCTTCCGTTTAGAACTACGAGTTGCGTTTCGTCATAGTGCGGAAATCGCCAATCCTTTATGGTTCTTCCTGATTGTTATTACGCTGTTCCCGCTGAGCATTGGGCCGGAGCCGCAACTGCTGGCGCGTATTGCGCCGGGCATCATCTGGGTTGCGGCGCTGCTGGCGTCGTTGCTGGCGCTGGAGCGCCTGTTTCGTGATGATCTGCAGGACGGCAGCCTTGAGCAACTGATGCTGCTGCCGCTGCCGCTGCCGGCAGTGGTGCTGGCGAAAGTGATGGCGCACTGGGTCGTGACCGGCCTGCCGCTGCTGATCCTCTCGCCGCTGGTGGCGTTGCTGCTGGGCATGGATATGTACGGCTGGAAAATTATGGCGCTGACCTTGTTACTCGGGACGCCGACGCTGGGCTTCCTCGGCGCGCCGGGCGTGGGGTTGACGGTGGGCTTAAAGCGCGGCGGCGTGCTGTTAAGCGTGCTGGTACTTCCGCTCACCATACCCTTACTGATTTTTGCGACCGCGGCGATGGATGCGGCTTCCATGCACTTACCGGTTGAAGGGTACATGGCGATTCTGGGCGCGTTGCTGGTCGGCAGCGCCACGCTAAGCCCGTTTGCCACAGCTGCGGCGTTACGGATCAGCGTGCAGTAGCGCAGTTGAGATATGCAGGCCGGGCAAGGTGCTCCGGCACAATGGATATTAATTTACGGAGTCTGGTGACTGAACTATGTGGAAAACACTTCATCAATTGGCGATGCCTCCTCGGCTCTATCAGATCTGCGGCTGGTTTATCCCGTGGCTGGCGATTGCCAGCGCGGTGGTACTGATAACCGGATTGATCTGGGGCTTTGGCTTCGCGCCTGCGGATTATCAGCAGGGGCAGAGCTATCGCATTATTTATCTGCACGTTCCGGCAGCAATCTGGTCGATGGGTATTTATGCATCGATGGCCGTTGCCGCGTTTATTGGCCTGGTCTGGCAGATGAAAATGGCCAATCTGGCGCTGGCCGCGATGGCGCCCATTGGTGCCGTGTTTACCTTTATTGCGCTGGTGACGGGCTCTGCATGGGGCAAACCGATGTGGGGCACCTGGTGGGTCTGGGATGCCCGACTCACCTCTGAACTGGTGCTGCTGTTTCTCTACGTTGGCGCCATTGCGCTGTGGCATGCCTTTGACGACCGCCGTCTGGCTGGTCGCGCTGCCGGCATTCTGGTGCTGATTGGCGTGGTCAACTTGCCGATTATTCACTACTCGGTCGAGTGGTGGAATACGCTGCATCAGGGGTCGACTCGTATGCAGCAGAGTATCGATCCGGCAATGCGCGCGCCGCTGCGTCTGGCGATCGTCGGCTACCTGTTACTGTTTGTCACGCTGGCGCTGATGCGCATGCGTAACCTGATTTTGATGATGGAAAAACGCCGCCCGTGGGTGAGCGAACTGATCTTAAAAAGAGGCCGCCAATGACCCCTGCATTTGCATCATGGAGTGATTTTTTCGCGATGGGCGGTTACGCCTTGTATGTCTGGCTGGCTGTGGCGATGAGCATTGTCCCGCTGGTGGCGCTGGTGCTGCATTCTGCGTTACAGCATCGTGCAATCTTACGCGGTGTCGCGCAGCAGCGGGCGAGAGAAGCGCGCATGCGCGCGGCGCAAGTGCAACGGGAGGCGGCGTGAATATTCGACGTAAAAATCGGTTATGGATAGCCTGCGCGGTCCTGGCAGGTCTGGCTTTGACCATTTCGCTGGTGCTCTACGCGCTGCGTTCCAATATCGATCTGTTCTATACGCCGGGAGAGATACTCTACGGTAAGCGCGAAACGCAGCAAATGCCTGAAGTCGGCCAGCGCCTGCGCGTGGGCGGTATGGTTATGCCTGGCAGCGTAAAGCGCGATCCGCAGTCGCTGAAGGTGAATTTCAGCATCTATGACGCCGAAGGTGTGGTGGATGTCACCTATGAAGGCATTCTGCCGGATCTGTTCCGCGAAGGGCAGGGCGTCGTCGTTCAGGGCGAACTGGACGGGGGAAATCATGTGCAGGCCAAAGAAGTGCTTGCTAAACATGATGAAAATTACACCCCGCCGGAAGTCGAAAAAGCGATGCAGGAAAACCACCGTCGCCCGGAAAGTGTTTATAAGGATAAAACGTCATGATGCCTGAAATTGGCAATGCGCTGTTGTGCCTTGCGCTTGGCGTTGCATTACTGCTGTCGGTCTATCCGCTGTGGGGCGTAGCGCGCGGCGACGTGCGGATGATGGCCTCCGCGCGTCCCTTTGCCTGGGTACTGTTTATCTGTGTGATGGGGGCGTTCCTGATTCTGGTCAACGCCTTCGTGGTTAATGACTTTACCGTGACCTACGTCGCCAGCAACTCCAACACCCAGCTTCCGGTCTGGTATCGGGTGGCGGCGACGTGGGGGGCGCATGAAGGCTCGTTGCTGCTGTGGGTGCTGCTGATGAGCGGCTGGACGTTCGCTGTTGCGGCGTTCAGCCAGCGCATGCCGCTGGATATCGTCGCCCGCGTGCTGGCGGTCATGGGAATGGTCAGCGTCGGTTTCCTGCTATTTATTCTGTTTACCTCCAACCCGTTTGCCCGCACGTTGCCGAACTTCCCGATTGAAGGACGTGACCTGAACCCGCTGTTGCAGGATCCGGGGCTGATTTTCCATCCGCCGCTGCTGTACATGGGGTATGTCGGCTTCTCGGTCGCTTTTGCGTTTGCGATTGCTGCGCTGATGAGTGGACGACTGGACAGCACATTCGCCCGTTTTTCGCGTCCGTGGACGCTGGCGGCGTGGGTGTTTCTGACGCTGGGCATTGTGCTCGGTTCGGCCTGGGCCTATTACGAGCTGGGCTGGGGCGGCTGGTGGTTCTGGGATCCGGTTGAAAACGCCTCGTTTATGCCATGGCTGGTGGGAACGGCGCTGATGCACTCGTTGTCGGTAACCGAACAGCGCGCCAGCTTTAAAGCCTGGACGCTGTTGCTGTCAATCTGCGCATTCTCACTTTGTCTGTTAGGTACTTTCCTGGTGCGCTCCGGCGTACTGGTGTCGGTGCATGCTTTCGCCTCCGATCCGTCGCGCGGGATGTTTATTCTGGCCTTTATGGTGCTGGTAATTGGCGGCTCCCTGCTGCTGTTTGCGGTGCGCGGTCACAAGGTTCGCTCACGGGTAAACAACGCGCTGTGGTCGCGTGAATCGCTGCTGCTGGGGAATAACGTCCTGCTGATTGCCGCCATGCTGGTGGTGCTACTGGGCACGCTGCTGCCGCTGGTGCACAAACAGCTGGGACTGGGCAGCATTTCGATTGGCGAGCCGTTTTTCAACACCATGTTCACCTGGCTGATGGCGCCGTTCGCACTGTTGTTGGGGATTGGGCCATTAGTGCGCTGGGGCCGTGACCGACCGCGTAAACTGAAAACGTTATTGCTTATCGCGTTTGTCACCACCCTTGTTCTGTCACTGCTGCTGCCGTGGCTGCTAGAGGATCGCATTGCCGCCATGACAGTGGTGGGGCTGGCGATGGCGTGCTGGATATTCGTACTGGCGATGTCCGAAGCGTTCCTGCGTATTTCCCGTGGGACAAAGCTAACGCCAAGCTATTGGGGCATGGTATCGGGTCACGTCGGGCTGGCAATTACCATTGTTGGTATTGCCTTTAGCCAGAACTACAGCGTTGAACGCGATGTGCGCATGAAAGCGGGTGATAGCGTTAGTATCCATAACTATCAGTTCACTTTCCGCGAAGTGAAAGATATTACCGGGCCAAACTACCGGGGCGGCGTTGCCATTATTGGCGTTACCCGAGACGGTAAGCCGGAAGCCACGCTGCATGCGGAAAAACGCTTCTATAACAGCACCAGTTCGATGATGACCGAAGCGGCAATTGACGGTGGATTCACGCGCGATCTGTACGCTGCGCTGGGTGAAGAACTGGATAATGGCGCATGGGCTGTACGCCTGTACTACAAACCGTTTATTCGCTGGATTTGGGCCGGAGGATTGCTGATGGCGCTGGGCGGGTTGTTCTGCCTGTTTGATCCACGCTATCGCCAGCGGACGCGTCCTCGCGCCGCGGTGCAAAAAAATGCGTCGGAGGCTGTATGAAGCGCAACGCACTGTTAATTCCGTTTATTATTTTTCTCATCATTGCGGCGGCGCTGTTGTGGCAGCTCGCGCGTAACGCTCAGGGGGACGATCCCACTAATCTGGAATCGGCGCTGATCGGCAAACCTGTTCCGACATTCCGCCTGGAGTCACTGGAAAATCCGGGTCAGCACTATCAGGCCGATGTGCTGACGCAGGGCAAACCGGTATTGCTGAACGTCTGGGCGACCTGGTGCCCAACCTGTCGCGCCGAGCATCAGTATCTGAATCAGCTGTCTGCGCAAGGCGTGCGGGTAGTGGGTCTGAACTATAAAGATGATCGTCAGAAAGCCATTGTCTGGCTCAAAGAGCTGGGTAATCCTTACTCATTAAGTCTGTTTGACGGCGACGGTATGCTCGGTCTGGATCTTGGCGTGTACGGTGCTCCGGAGACGTTCCTGATCGACGGCAAAGGCATTATTCGCTATCGCCATGCCGGCGATCTGAACGCCCGGGTGTGGGAGAGCGAGATCAAACCGTTATGGGACAAGTACAGTAAGGAGGCTGCGCAATGAGATTTTTACTGGGCCTGCTAATGCTGGTTATCTCGGGATCCGCGCTTGCGACTATCGACGTGATGCAGTTTAAGGACGAAGCGCAGGAGCAGCAGTTTCGCCAGCTTACTGAACAACTGCGTTGTCCTAAATGCCAGAACAACAGCATTGCCGATTCTAACTCGATGATTGCCACCGACCTGCGTCAGAAAGTGTACGAACTAATGCAGGAAGGAAAAAGCCAGAAAGAAATTGTCGATTACATGGTGGCGCGCTACGGCAACTTCGTCACGTACGATCCGCCGTTAACGCCGCTCACCGTGCTGCTGTGGGTGATGCCGGTGGTAGCGATTGGTCTGGGGGGCTGGATTATTTTCGCCCGTACTCGCCGACGCGTTCGGGTGAAACAGGAAGCGTTTCCTGACGATGTTATTCCGAATGGCAAGCGCGGTGGATTCGGGTTGTTTGTGCCTGGTATCGTGGTGGCGCTGGTGGTTGGCGCAGTAAGCTATTACCAAACCGGCAGCTATAAGCAGGTTCAGGTCTGGCAGCAGGCCACTGCTCAGGCTCCGGCGTTGCTGGAGCGGGCGTTGGATCCGAAAGCGGAACCGCTCAATGAAGAAGATATGGCGCGTCTGGCGCTGGGGCTGCGCACGCGTTTACAAGCCGATCCCGCAAATGTTGAAGGCTGGATCATGCTTGGACGCATTGGCATGGTACTCGGTAACGCCAGTACGGCCACTGAAGCCTATGCCAATGCCTATCGACTGGATCCTAAAAATAGCGATGCGGCGCTGGGCTATGCGGAAGCGCTGACCCGTTCTTCCGATCCTGATGATAACCGTCGGGGAGGGGAGCTGTTACGCCAACTGGTGCGTGGCGAACATGCCAACGTGCGGGTTCTCAGCATGTACGCTTTCAACGCCTTTGAACAGCAGCGCTTCGGCGAGGCGGTTGCGGCGTGGGAGATGATGCTGAAACTATTACCTGCCAACGATACCCGTCGGGCGGTAATAGAACGAAGCATTAAGCAGGCAATGGAGCAGCTAACGACGCAGGAGAAATAAGTATCCAGAATAGCCCCGATAGCGCTTCGCATATCGGGGCTATCCGGCCTCTTCAGGGATTACTGCATTCCACGCGTTTGTAAAAACAGGATAGTGGCAGCAACGCGAGAGCGCACATTGAGTTTGCGCAGCAGGTTGCGAATATGCACTTTCACAGTCTGTTCGGAAATATTCAGCACTGATGCAATCTGTTTGTTCGACAGCCCCTGAGCCAGTTCATGCAATACATCCAGTTCACGTTCGGTGAGAATGCTGAAGGGATCTTCTTGTGCGCCAAACAGATCGCGTTCGCGCAGATATTCGCTTACGCGTGTGCTAAAAGCTTTACCGCCTTTGGCGCCGCTGCGAATGGCCTCCAGCAAGACTTCAGGATCGCTGTCTTTGAGTAAATAACCATCCGCGCCGGCATCAATTAAGGCGTACACATCGCTGGCGGCATCCGAGACGGTAAGAATAATAATTTGCGCGGTGACGCCATCCCGGCGCAGCGCATTCAGGGTGTCCAGTCCGCTCATGCCTTTCATATTGAGATCCAGCAGGATCACATCCAGGTCCAGACGGTTAGCCAGATCGATAGCGCTGGCACCGTCACCTGCTTCCGCGACTACGTTAAATGCGGGATCCAGTTGCAATAATTGACTAATTCCTCGCCGCATTAGTGGGTGGTCGTCGACAATCAGCACCCGAAAAGGCGTTGCTTCAGGCATACTATTCTCCTGAGTTTTTATTAGTATCATTATTGTTTTCAGCGCATCACTCGTCTAGTTTCATCGCGCTGATGAGAGGGTAAATTTTACCCCAATTTGTGCATGGGTAAGTAGTAAAACCTGTGCTAAAGGCCGGGGTAATAATAAGGAACGTGGAATCGCGGGCATAAAAAAACCAACCATGAAGGTTGGTTTTTCTGGGATTTTTGGTCGGCACGAGAGGATTTGAACCTCCGACCCCCGACACCCCATGACGGTGCGCTACCAGGCTGCGCTACGTGCCGACGCTATGGCTGCTAATACTACTGCTTTCCGCTGCGAATGCAAGGGGAAGCATCGCTAAGTGATTTATAATTAATCAGTTAGCAATAAATCGTTTCTCATCCGTCAGAACCTGTAGCAGCAGGCTTAGCTGCGGTTTCTGATCTTTTATTTTTTCGCCGCGTAAATCATAGGTCTGATAATTACCGTTGTTGTTCAGCACCAGCGTCATCTCTGGTGTGGTAACGGCCATCGTGCTGCCGTCGGCGGCGGTAACCCAGTAATGGCGGCGGTTTGCATTGAACAGATCCTGCCCCTGCGAGTATTCGTTAGCAGGCGTGCTGACGTGCAGCAGGCGCTGCATGAGCGTTGTCATCAGGTCTGTATGATCGGTCAGGCTATTGATGCGTTGGGCAGGTGTTCCCGGCCAGTGAATAACCAGCGGAACCTGCAGATGACCACGTGACCAGGCAAAATTGTTCTCTTCCTGAGTCAGCGGCACGCCCCGACCTGCGGTAATAATCACCACCGTGTTGTTCAGTTTACCGGAGTCGCGCAGGGCACTAAGAATACGGTTAATATTGGCATCCACATCCTGAGCGGCGCTGGCATAGCGTTTGGCAAAGTTCTTCTGGTTGCTGTTATCAAGGTTCGTCCCGTTAAAGGAGACCCACGAGAACCAGCGGTTATCTTCCTGCGCGTAGCGTCCCAGCCAGTTAATCCACTGGCTTGCGGTTTGTTCGTCAGATTGCGTTTGTACGCTTGGCATGGAGAAGTCTGACAGCAGCGCCTGGCGATACAGCGGGCTGGTAAAGCCATCCGAGGAGAATAGCCCTAACTGGTAACCCTGCTGGTTCAGTGCAGTAATCAGCGCCGCAGGCGTACGGGTCGACAAAATGCCGTCCATGTAGCTTGGCGAAACGCCATAGAACAGGCCAAAGATGCCGTTATCCGTGGTGTTGCCTGAGCTCATGTGACGCGTAAACGAGATATTCTGCCCGGCAAATTCAGCCAGCGCAGGCATCTGTTTTTCAAAGCGTGAGTAGTTCAGACCGTCGACGGTAATCAGCAGCACGTTCTGACCGGTGCCCATATCGCGATAGCGCAGTTCGCTGAGCGGGTACTGCACGGAAACCGCTTCTGGATTGCCCTGTTCGATCAGGCGTCGCTGATACTCTTGCGCATCCAGCAGGCCATGTTTTTCCAGGAATTTACGTGCCGTCATCGGGTAGGAGAGCGGCAGATTCGCACGCTGCATGGTAATCGGGCGATAAAAATTGGCATCCGCCCAGATATACACCACGTGCGAGGCGATAAAGGAAACGAAGAAGAATGCTGCTAACGGTTTGGCAAAATGGCGACGACGCGTCAGGCTGCGCAGCTTTTGCCAGCTCCAGGTCGCAAACAGCATTTCAATTAACAGAATAACCGGTACGCTGATAAACATCAGCTGCCAGTCACGCGCCGCTTCATTCTGGTCTGGGTTGATGACCAGTTCCCAGACGATTGGATTGAGATGCAGGTGGAAGCGGGTGAAAACTTCGCTGTCGATTAGCAACAGCGTCATGCCAGCCGTCGCCAGAATAGCTGATAAGAATCGCATCAGCCTCTGGGACATGACGATAAACGTCAGGGGAAACAGGATCAGCAGATAGGTGGCGAACACCAGAAAGCTAAAATGCCCGACAACGCTCAGGTAGGAATAAACACGACCTGCAAGGGTTGTCGGCCAGTCGGCGACAAACAGGTAACGGCTACCGAGCACCATGGCCAACAGAATGTTGAACAAGGCAAACCAGTGCCCCCAGCTAACCATCTGGGAGACTTTCTCACGGTAGCGTTGACGATGAGTTACCATAAACTGTTGTTCGTTTCCCCGGAGCAGGCTCTTAATGCGCTTGGTCGTCGTTTACCGAAGACTGCAATGCGCGGGCAAAAGAGTTGGCAATCGCCTGGCGCTGGGCCGGTGCGATGCTTGTATTGATAAGGTTAGTCACCATATTTCCCAGTACCATCAGGGAAAGGTCGGTCGGCGCCTTATGTTTTTCCAGTACGTTGAGCATCTCATTCAGCAGTTGTTCAACGTGTTCGTCACTATAGCGGGAAATTTGTGGCATAAATCGAAATCAGTCTGTTCATGAAAGGGCAACATATTACCGTACAGACAGTTTTTTTTCTGCTTTTTTATCTTCTATTGCGTCACTGCCCGGCAGGTGGTTGAATACCGCCCGGTCTAAAAGGAGAGTTTATCATGAGTCTGGATATCAACCAGATTGCCCTGCACCAGCTTATCAAACGTGACGAGCAGAACCTTGAGCTGGTCTTGCGCGATTCATTACTGGAACCGACAGCGACCGTTGTCGATATGATGGCTGAGTTGCATCGGGTATACAGCGCCAAGAATAAAGCTTATGGCCTGTTTAGCGCAGAGAGTGAACTGGCGCAAACGCTGCGTTTACAGCGTCAGGGCGAAGAGGATTTTCTGGCCTTTAGTCGTGCAGCGACTGGGCGCTTGCGAGACGAACTGGCGAAATATCCTTTTGCTGATGGCGGCATTGTCCTGTTCTGCCATTACCGCTATCTGGCGGTAGAGTATCTGCTGGTCGCCGTGCTGAACAATTTAAGCAGTATGCGCGTCAATGAAAATCTGGATATCAACCCGACGCACTATCTGGATATCAATCATGCGGATATCGTGGCGCGTATTGATTTAACCGAGTGGGAAACCAACCCGGAGTCCACGCGCTATCTGACGTTCCTGAAAGGGCGGGTAGGGCGCAAAGTCGCCGATTTCTTTATGGACTTCCTGGGTGCCAGCGAGGGGCTTAACGCCAAAGCGCAAAACCGCGGCCTGTTGCAGGCGGTCGATGACTTTACCGCCGAGGCGCAACTCGATAAAGCTGAACGCCAGAACGTGCGTCAGCAGGTGTACAGCTACTGCAACGAGCAACTGCAGGCCGGTGAAGAGATCGAGTTGGAGTCGCTGTCCAAAGAGCTTTCCGGCGTCAGTGAAGTCAGCTTCAGCGAATTTACCGCTGATAAAGGCTACGAACTGGAAGAGAGCTTCCCGGCAGATCGCAGCACGCTGCGCCAGTTAACCAAATTTGCCGGAAGCGGCGGCGGGTTAACCATCAACTTCGACGCCATGTTACTGGGTGAGCGTATTTTCTGGGATCCAGCCACAGATACTTTGACCATCAAAGGTACGCCGCCGAACCTGCGCGATCAGCTACAGCGTCGTACCGCGGGCGGGAAATAAAGCCGTTTGCCGGATGGGGGCGTTAACGCCCCCATCCGGCTTGCGTGATTCATCTTTACCGCCAACAAAATCCCATAAAAAAACCCCGCCGAGGCGGGGTTTTTCTTCAACTTGTAAGCGATTACGCGCGAACGAAGTCGATGTGTGCCAGCTTCGGCTTGAACGGGTGACGCTGTACAGCCTGAGCTTTAACTTTAACTTCTTTACCGTCAACAACGATGGTCAGAACTTCGCTGTAGAATTCAGCTTTAGCTTGCATGTTCATAACTGCATCGTGATCCAGTTCGATAGCAACCGGGGCTTCTGCGCCACCATAGATGATTGCCGGGAACTTGTTAGCGGCACGCAGGCGGCGGCTCGCACCCTTACCCTGCTCTTTACGTACTTCAGCGTTGATAGTAAACATTTAAATCTCTCTTTAATAATTCCTGCTACAGGCGACCCAGCAACAGGTAAGTGATCTGCTTTGCGTATGCAAAAGCGGGCGAGATTCTATACTTAAACGGCTGGTACATCAATCAAAAGTACGATTAACCGCGTAATTCATGTGCCCGACGATAGCGTCCTTCATAATCGAAGACCTTTTCACGGACCTGCCAGTACTGACCTTTCATGCGCGCCACCACGAAATCAGGATGACGTAACAGCGCCTGCTGGGCGAGGATATCGGCGGCGGTTATCCAGCGTAAGGGAATGCCGGGCGTTCGGGTGTGCGGGCGAATAAACAGTTGCTCGAAAGCCGTACGCTGCGCGGGAGTATGCAGGCGAAAGCGTTCGCTAACGTCGGCACCATCTTCATCGTAATAGGTGATTTTTAGCCATTCGCCTTTTTCATCCTGGCCGTTTTGTAACACCATGCCGCTACAGCGCAGGACCAGCGCATCTTTGAGCCTGAGTGCGGCTTTCAGCATGTCATCCGGGTCAACCAGCACCGTGTCGCACTCCCGACAACGGCGGGCGGCGATATCATTTTCCGCGTTGCATTGTGGGCAGTTTTTAAAACGAAAACGAAAATCGCACTGTTCGCGATGGCCGTCATCATCTTCAAACCACCCCTGACAGCGGCGGCCAAAGTGTTCAATCAGCGTGCCGTCTGCCGTTGTTTTGCCCCAGAAGGTGTTTGCAAACCCGCAGGCGGGACAGAACACCTGCACCGGAACGTTATCGCTTTTTCCTTTCGGCGCCCCCACTTCCGGCGCGTAAAGATCGTGCGGGTTACCGGCATAATCGAGGATCAGACAGTCGGTTTTACCCGGCGCCAGGCGCAGGCCGCGACCGACAATTTGTTGGTAAAGGCTAACTGACTCCGTCGGGCGCAGAATGGCGATAAGGTCGACGTGCGGGGCATCGAAGCCAGTGGTCAGGACCGACACATTCACCAGATAGCGAAAGCGCTGGGCTTTGAACTCTTCAATCAGCACATCACGCTCAGCGCCAGGCGTGTCTCCGGTGATTAGCGCGGCATCGTCAGCAGGCAGCAGGCCCAGAATTTCTTTGGCGTGCTCCACTGTGGCGGCGAAAATCATCACCCCTTTGCGCGTCTGGGCAAACTCGACAATCTGGCTGATGATATGCGGCGTTATTCGCTGCTGCTTTTTCAGTTCCTGATTCAGATCCGTTTCGCTAAACAGGCCGTTACTCTGCGCCTGCAGGCGGCTGAAGTCATACTGCACTACCGGCATGTCGAGGCGTTCTGGCGGCGTCAGGTAGCCGTGTTTAATCATGTAACGCAACGGTAATTCATAAATGCAGTCACGAAACAGCGCTTTTTCATCGCCGCGCACCATACCGTGATAATGAAAGTGATAAATCCAGCCTTTGCCCAAACGAAAAGGAGTGGCAGTAAGCCCGAGCAGGCGTAAGTGGGGATTTACTTTGGTCAGGTGAGTGAGGATTTGCTGATACTGACTCTCGTCATCATCACCAATACGGTGACATTCATCGACGATAAGCAGCGAGAATTCTCCCTGAAAGGCGTCAAGATTACGCGCTACCGACTGTACGCTGCCAAATACCACTTTCCCGTGGCTCTCTTTACGCTTCAGACCTGCGGCAAAAATATCGGCTTCCAGCCCCAGCGCGCGATATTTGGCATGGTTTTGCGCGACCAGTTCTTTAACGTGCGCCAGTATCAGCACGCGACCACGCGCCACGCGGGCCAGTTCAGCAATCACCAGGCTTTTTCCCGCACCGGTTGGCAGGACGATAACCGCTGGCGTGCGATGGTGGCGGAAATGGTTGAGCGTGGCATCCACGGCTTCTTTTTGGTACGGGCGAAGAGTAAAAATCATGGGCTCATTAAGGTAAGCAGCAACAATGTATAGTATGCCATGAATCATTTCCCTTGAGGGATGGTGTAACGCCGCTATACTGGGCGGATAATCGTCCCACTTTTCGGGCGCAATCCCGCTTCTTGTTTTTTACAGGCAAAAATCACACTCATGCGACTTGATAAATTTATCGCTCAGCAACTCGGCGTCAGCCGCGCTATTGCCGGGCGTGAGATCCGTGCTAACCGCGTTACCGTCGACGGTGAAATCGTCAAAAACAGTGCCTTTAAGCTGCTGCCAGAACACGACGTAGAATATGACGGCAATTCCCTGATTCAACAAAATGGCCCGCGCTATTTTATGCTGAATAAACCTCAGGGTTATGTTTGCTCAACGGATGACCCGGATCACCCGACCGTGCTCTATTTCCTTGATGAGCCGGTTGCCTACAAACTGCATGCGGCAGGGCGTCTGGATATCGACACCACCGGACTGGTGCTGATGACCGATGACGGACAGTGGTCGCATCGCATCACTTCGCCACGTCACCATTGTGAGAAAACCTATCTGGTGACGCTGGAGTCGCCGGTGGCAGATGATACCGCTGAACAGTTTGCCCATGGCGTACAACTGCATAATGAGAAAGACCTGACCAAACCGGCCGTGCTGGAGGTTATTACACCAACTCAGGTGCGATTGACCATCAGCGAAGGGCGCTATCATCAGGTTAAACGTATGTTTGCCGCCGTAGGTAACCACGTTGTGGAACTGCACCGTGAACGGATTGGTGACATCAAGCTTGATGAGGATCTGGAGCCGGGTGAATACCGTCCATTGACCGAAGAAGAAATCGCCAGCGTTAACTTAACCCCGCGTTAATTTCAGGAGCTAAATGTGACCACCCGGCAGAACTCGTCAATTGCCATTGTCTTTATCCTTGGCTTGTTAGCCATGCTGATGCCGTTGTCGATTGATATGTATCTTCCGGCACTACCTGTTATCTCTGAACAGTTTGGTGTGCCTGCAGGTAGCGCGCAGATGACCCTCAGTACCTATATTCTTGGGTTCGCGGTGGGGCAGTTACTCTATGGTCCAATGGCTGACAGCATTGGGCGCAAGCCGGTGATTCTGGGCGGGACGCTGGTGTTTGCGGCGGCGGCAGTTGCCTGTGCGCTGGCACAAACTATCGATCAACTGATCGTGATGCGTTTCTTCCATGGTCTGGCTGCGGCAGCGGCGAGCGTGGTTATCAACGCCTTGATGCGCGATATCTATCCGAAGGAAGAGTTTTCGCGCATGATGTCATTTGTCATGCTGGTCACGACAATTGCACCCTTACTGGCACCCATCGTGGGCGGCTGGGTATTGGTATGGCTGAGCTGGCACTACATCTTTTGGATCCTCGCCGTGGCGGCTATTCTGGCGTCGGTGATGATCTTTACGCTGATCAAAGAGACCTTGCCAGTTGAGCGCCGCCAGCCGTTTCGCTTGCGTACTACTCTCGGCAACTTTGCCTCGCTGTTTCGCCACAAGCGTGTACTGAGCTATATGCTGGCCAGTGGGTTTAGTTTTGCCGGGATGTTCTCGTTCCTGAGCGCCGGACCTTTTGTTTACATTGAGATTAACCACGTTTCACCGCAGCATTTCGGCTATTACTTCGCGCTGAACATTGTTTTCCTGTTCGTGATGACCATCATCAACAGCCGCTTTGTTCGTCGGGTTGGGGCGTTGAATATGTTCCGTACTGGCCTGTGGATCCAGTTCGTGATGGCGGGCTGGATGGTCTTTAGCGCGCTGTTCGGGGTTGGTTTCTGGGCGCTGGTGGTGGGCGTTGCGGCGTTTGTTGGCTGCGTGTCGATGGTGTCATCCAACGCCATGGCAGTCATTCTGGATGAATTTCCTCATATGGCGGGAACGGCGTCATCGCTGGCAGGGACGTTCCGTTTTGGCATTGGCGCCATCGTTGGGGCGCTGCTGTCACTGGCGACCTTTAACTCGGCCTGGCCGATGATCTGGTCGATAGCGTTTTGCGCTACCTGCTCAATTCTCTTCTATCTCTACGCCAGCCGCGCCAAAAAACGGTGATCTATTACACAACCTGGGGGCGATAGGGCCTCCAGAGTTGATGTACATCAACCGCAAATCTATCAATTTCCCCGCTTATGTTTATTTTATGTAAAATCAATTTATGTAAAAAGTCACATCATTGTAGTTAAAAAGGTTGAGTTAGATCGCAGAAACGAGTACATATAGCGCGGAAATATGCCAGAACCGTTGAATAAATTTAAATATTTGGTTCGGAAAGTGGCATAAAGTCAGGGTGTAAACGTTTACGAACTGTTTAAAGACGTATTGTCAATGATGTGTTAATATTGATGTAAAATAATTGTGAAGTGATTGTACTTCCAGGGAAAGAAAGTGATGACATTACAACTCTCAATCGTTCATCGTCTGCCACAGTGCTATCGTTGGTCGGTGGGTTTCGCAGGTTCAAAGGTTGAACCGATTCCGCAAAACGGTCAGAGCAATGAGAACAGCCTGGTGGCGCTCAAATTGCTTAGCCCTGATGGTGACAGCGCGTGGTCAGTCATGCATAAACTCAGCCAGGCCCTCAGCGACATTGAGGTACCTTGTTCCGTGTTGGAATGCGAAGGAGAGCCGTGCCTGTTTGTGAATCGCCAGGATGAATTTGCCGCGACCTGCAGACTGAAAAATTTCGGCGTAGCCATCGCAGAGCCGTTTTCAAATAACAATCCGTTTTGAGCGTCAGCTTAGCGCGAGCAGCTGACGCGTATATGCCTGCTGTGGCGCGTTAAATACGTGCTCGCATTGTCCTTGCTCCACGACCTCTCCCTGCCTTAGCACAATAACCTGATGGCATAACGCGCGTACTACGTGCAAATCATGGCTGATAAAGATATAAGCCAGGCGATGCTTTTCCTGTAAAGACTTTAATAACGTCAGGATTTGCGCCTGTACGGTTCTGTCGAGCGACGATGTTGGTTCATCCAGAATGATCAGGGAAGGCTTGAGAATCAAGGCTCTGGCAATGGCTATGCGTTGACGTTGACCGCCGGAAAACTCCGCCGGGTAACGATGCCGCGTTTCGCTATCCAGTCCCACTTCCGCCATTACCGCTTTCACCTGCGCTTCGCGCTGTTCGGCTGACAGAGTTGGCTGATGAACGCGTAGTCCCTCCTCAATAATCTGTAGCACGCTCAGGCGCGGGTTCAGCGAGGAGTTGGGATCCTGAAAAACAACCTGAATGCGGTGACGTACCGGTAACAGCTGGCGGCGATTTAAGGTATGCAGCGCGAGGCCATCGAACACAATGCTTCCCTGTGAGGTGATTAACCTCAGTAACGCCAGCCCGGTAGTGCTTTTCCCCGATCCTGACTCCCCGACCAGCCCCAGCGTTTCACCGGGTCGGAGGGAAAAACTGACGTTGTTAACCACAACGTTATGGTCCACCACGCGCTTCAGGATACCTTTACGGATGGGGAAGGCAACGCAGAGTTTTTCCACTTCCAGCAATGGCGCTTGCCCGGCAGGTACAGGCACCGGATCGCCGGAAGGTTCGCTGTTTAACAATTTCTGCGTGTAGGGATGCGTTGGCGCAGTGAGCAGCTGTGCTGCTCGATTTTGCTCAACGCACTGGCCGTTTTGCATCACCGCAACGGTATCGGCCAGTTTTTTCACAATGCTGAGGTTGTGGGTGATAAACAGTAATCCCATGTTCAGTTCGCGCTGTAGCTCCCGCAGCAACTGCAGGATTTGCGCCTGTACGGAGACATCCAGCGCGGTGGTCGGTTCATCGGCAATAAGCAGCTCCGGTCGCGTCAGCAGCGCCATGGCGATCATCACGCGCTGGCGTTCACCGCCGGACAGCTGGTGCGGATAGTCTGCGAGACGTTTGGCCGCCTGACGGATGCCGACCCGATCCAGACAGGTCAGTATTTCTGCCCGCGCGGCCTCCCGACGCATTCCCCGATGCAGCGACAGCACTTCATACAGCTGTTTTTCCAGGTTGTGAAGCGGGTTTAGCGACACCATTGGCTCCTGGAAAATCATGGCGATTTTATTCCCGCGAACGCCGCGAAGCGTCTGCTCATCGGCATGAAGCAATGATTCGCCATGAAAACGGATGTCGCCGGAAAGGTAGACTGCGGGAGGGGTCGGTAATAACCGTAGAATAGAAAGTGCGGTCACGCTTTTACCCGAACCGGACTCGCCCACCAGCGCCAGAGTTTGCCCGGCTTCAACCCTCAGTGAGAGGGTATTGACCACGGTGCGCACGGTCTCCTGTTGGCGAAAACCTACCGATAAATTTTCAATAGCTAACAGCGGTTGTGTCATCTTAAATCGCCTTGTTGGGATCGAACGCGTCGCGTACCGCTTCACCAATAAATATCAGTAGCGATAATAGCAGGGCAACGGAGATAAACGCGGTGATGCCAAGCCACGGTGCCTGCAGGTTGTTTTTACCCTGTAACAGGAGTTCTCCCAGCGATGGCGAGCCAAGCGGTAAGCCGAAGCCAAGAAAATCCAGCGAGGTCAGAGTGGTGATCGAGGCGCATAATATAAACGGTAAAAAGGTCAGGGCGGCGACCATCGCATTGGGCAGCATATGGCGCAGAATAATACTGCGATCGCTCACGCCGAGCGCCTGAGCGGCACGAATGTAATCAAAGTTTCGGGTACGTAAAAATTCCGCGCGTACCACGCCAACCAGGCTCATCCAGCCAAACAGCACGGTAATGCCCAGTAGCCACCAGAAGTTTGGCTGGACCACGCTCGACAGCAGTATGATCAAAAACAGCGTTGGCATACCTGACCAAACCTCAATGAATCGTTGCCCCCACAGATCCACCTTGCCACCATAATAGCCCTGGATTGCGCCAGCCATGATCCCCATCACGCTGGAGCACAGGGTTAGCATTAATCCAAACAGGACAGAAATACGTGTGCCATAGAGGATCCGTGCCAGCACATCACCACCGTTGGCGTCCGTTCCCAGCCAGTTTTGTGCAGAAGGCGGGGAAGGGAAGGGCTTATCAGTGGCAAAGTTAATGCTGGTGGCTCCAAAGCGTATCGGCGCCCACAGGATCCAGCCCCGGTTTTCCAGGCGCTGCTGTAACCACGGATCCTGATAATCAGCCTGGGTCGCCAATGGTCCGCCGAAGTCGCTTTCACTGTAGTTTTTGAACAGGGGGAAATACCAGCTACTGTCGTAGCGCACCAGTAGCGGCTTATCATTGGCAATCAGTTCTGAACACAGGCTAAGGCCGAAGAGCAGTAGAAAAATCCACAGCGACCAATAGCCGCGACGGTTATGGCGAAAACGCGCCCAGCGGGCCTGATTGACGGGGCTTAATCGCGACATTAGCGTCCCTCAAAATCAATACGGGGATCGACCAGCGTATAGCTGATGTCGCTGAGGATATTCAGCAGCAGACCGATCAGGGTGAAGATATAGAGCGTGCCAAACATTACCGGGTAGTCACGTGATACGGTGGATTCATAACCCAGTAGTCCCAGACCGTTAAGCGAAAACATCACTTCAATCAGCAGCGAACCGGTAAAAAACATGCTGATAAACGTTGCCGGGAAGCCAGCGATTACCAGCAACATGGCATTGCGAAACACATGTTTCCACAGAATGTTTTTCTCGCTGACCCCTTTGGCGCGCGCGGTGACGACATACTGTTTGCGTACCTCATCCAGAAATGAGTTTTTGGTCAGCATGGTTAGCGCGGCAAAACCCCCAACCACCGTCGCCAGCACTGGCAGGGTAATATGCCAAAGGTAGTCGGTCACTTTCTGATACCAGGGCAGGGAATCAAAATTGGCGGAAACCAGTCCGCGAAGCGGGAACAGGTCGTAATAGCTGCCCCCGGCAAAAAAGACGATCAGTAAAATCGCAAACAGAAAAGCCGGTATGGCATAGCCAATAATAATGAATGCGCTGCTCCAGACATCAAATCGGCTGCCGTTGTGAACGGCTTTGCGGATCCCAAGCGGTATCGACACCAGATAGATAATGAGCGTACTCCATAGTCCCAGTGTGACGGAAACAGGCAGGCTGTCTTTGATAAGCGTCAGCACTGAGGCGCTACGAAACAGGCTGTCGCCGAAATCGAAACGAATATAGTCCCAGAGCATTTTGAAATAACGCTCATGAATGGGCTTATCGAACCCGTAACGGCGAGTGATTTCGGCGATCACTTCCGGGTCAAGACCACGGCCACCTCGGTAATTACTGTCGCTGATATTGCCTACGCCGGTTTGCGCGTGGCTGGCGCGAATGCCTTCACTACCCGCGCCGGGTAATGCCCCGCTTTGTCCGAACTCAATAGCGGCGACGGCCTGCTCAACCGGACCACCGGGGGCAATCTGCACGATAAAAAAGTTGATGGTGATGATGGCCCAAAGCGTTGGGATCACCAGTAGCAGACGTCGAATCAGATAAGCGCCCATTTATTCTCCCTGCCGTCTGGCTGCTGGCAGTTTCGCCGCTTTGTTAACGTCGTACCACCAGTTGTCGAGACCAATGGTATAAATGGGGCGAATAGCTGGATGCGAAAACTTATCCCACCAGGCGATGCGATCCTCTGCCATAAACCACATCGGCAACATGTAGTAGTTCCAGGTTAATACCCTGTCCAGTGCCCGACCGAGTGGGATTAGTTTGGCTTTATCACCCTGCGCCGCGATGATTTGGTTGATCAGTTTATCAATCACCGGGCTTTGCACGCCCGGGGCGTTATAGCTGGAGTCAATATATTCAGAGGCCCAGAGAATTTGCAGGTCCGAACTTGGCCACGGCATTGCGCGATACAATCTCGGCATCATGTCATAGTCACGACTGCGCAGCCGGTTTGTGATTTGTGAGTTATCAACCTGGCGGATGTTCATTGTAATGCCTAAGCGCTGCAGGTTGTGCTGGAACGGCAGCACCCACTGACTGTTACTGCCCGCCGGGAGCAACAGTTCAAAGCTCAGGGGTTTACCGTTGGCGCTGTTTACGCGCTGCTGTCCCTTAAGTACCCATCCGGCCTGCTCCAGTAAGGCATCGGCTTTCAACAGGTTGTCACGATCGTAGCCATCGCCTTTTGATTTCGGCGGCTGATAAATTTGGCTGAAGACCTCAGGGGGGAGATCTTTTTTCAAGGGCGCAAGTATTACCAGTTCATCTGCATCGGGGTAATTTTTAGCGGCATACTCGGTATTCTGAAAATAGCTGTTGGTCCGGCTCCAGGCGTTATAGAACAGAGCTTTATTCATCCATTCAAAATCAAAGGCCAGGGTGATGGCTTCTCGCACCCGTCGGTCGCTGAACACCGGTCGCTGAATATTAAACGCCAGCCAACGCGTATCCTGGGCGGATTCGTTTTTTTGCTCATCTTTGATGATGTAATGATTCGCGAAATTTTTACCGGTATAACGTGTCGCCCAGTTTTTAGCATCGTTTTCAAGACGCAGGTCAAACGCCCCGGCCTTAAACGCTTCAAAGGCGACGTTGTCATCCAGATAGTAGTCGTAGCGGATGGTATCAAAGTTCCAGCGGCCACGGTTGACGGGCAGATTAGCGGCCCAATAATCGTTGACGCGCGAATAGACAATGTACTGACCCATCTTCCATTTCGTGATGCGATAAGGACCGCTGGCGAGCGGAGGCGATGATAAGGGATCGCTGAGCTTATGATCTTTCCAGTACTTCTCTGGCATCACGGGTAATGAAAACAGGCTGAGCATGTCCTCTTTACCCGGTTTGGCTAATTCAATACGTACGGTTAATGGCGCGATCGCTTTTACCGTTGTTCCCTTGTAGACCAGGCGAAATTGCGGCACGCCTTCAGTCATAAATTTGTGGAAGGTGAATGCGACATCGCTGGCGGTAATGGGGGAGCCATCGTGAAAACGCGCTCGCGGATTGATGGCGATTTCTACCCAGGAATAGTCATCAGCATAGCGTGCGCTGTCGGCGATGAGCGGATAATAGCTGCCAGGTTCATCGTCAGAGGTAGTAAACAGCGTATCGTAAAGCGTTTCGGTACGTGCTCCGGGATTACCGCGCATCGCATAGCGGTTGAAGTTATCGAACGTGCCGATGGCGGAGAGGGTGATTTGCCCGCCTTTGGGGGCCGCAGGGTTGACGTAATCAAAGTGATTAAAGTTAAACGCGTACTTCGGTTCGCCCAGTACGGCAAAAGCATAGCTTTCTTTGATGGACTGCGCCTCGGCGCTAAACCCGATGAGGGCGATAAACAGCAGCAATACGCGAGGGATCATTAAATGCGATTTCCTTTTCCTGCCACAACCCGACGGGCATCATGCCTGAAAGATAAGGGATGTGGCGGCGAGTGAGAGTATATGATTCGCATACTGCGATCACCACGTCGGCTTATTGGGCTGCGCCATCCAACGCACGAAATCAGCAAGTTTTAATGGTCGGCTAATCCAGTATCCCTGGAAAAAATGCACCCCACGATCGCGCAGCCAACGGGCTTGCTCAGGCGTTTCAACCCCTTCAGCCACCGTCAGCATATTAAGACGCTTAGAGAGTGTCAACACGGCGTCCAGAACCGGAGAGGTCAGGGTCTCTGTTCCAATGGCGTTAATAAAGCCGCGATCGATTTTCAGGTAGTCAACGGTAAAGCGTTCCAGATAAATCAGCGCGCTATGACCGGTGCCAAAATCATCAATGGCAATTTCAAAACCTGCGGAATGAAGCCATTCAAAAAGCTTTGTGGCCTCGTGTTGATTAAGCATATCCCGTTCGGTGATTTCCAGCACCATCTGGAAATGGTTTGCGGGAAGCGAGGCCTGCAGGTGATGAATGTCGTCTTTAAACGTCTCGCCGTGCAGATGCGTTGGCGCGATATTGATCCCCAATTTAGCACCTGCGGGTAACACTTTTTGCAGCATCGGTGCGTCCTGGGCTATCAACTTAAAGAGATGCTGGGTCAGCGGGACAATCATTTTCTGGGATTCGGCGTAGTGAATAAAAGCATCCGGAGGGATCTCACCCGTTGTTGGATGATTCCAGCGTAATAACACCTCTACACCTTTCACCTCCAGTGTCTGCACCTCTACCACGGGCTGGTACACCACATAAAACTGGTTATGTTTGATAGCGTTGAGGATATCTTTGCCCGGACGTAAACGGATGGTGTAGATGTAGTACCAGAGAAGAAGCGCGGCAATAATCCCCGCCATGCATCCCAACATAATCGAATACCAGATGTCGGTATAGGTCCACTCATCGGCATATAAACGAATCTGTAGCGGAATACCTTCCAGGGTCGCCTGCCGCCAGTGAGAGTGGGGCAGAGCGGAGGCATCAATAATCCGTGATGAAAATGTTGAAATCGCGTTATCACCGACGACTATGGCAATACCGTTAAAATCATCCTGTCGGGCGGTATAAAGCAGATAAGGGGCCAGATTAATATTCAGTGAGGTAAACACGCCGCTATCAGTGAACGATGGGTTCCGGTGCCAAATCATTATCGCCGGCTTGTTCGGCATCATGGGCGTGCCGGGGAGTAATTCCACATCAATATTTCTGCTGATATCGAGGCTTGGGACCAGATCTAAAATCGGGGTGAACATTGCGCCCGTTGCGGAGGAGCAGAAAGCAATGCCGTTTTTGACCAGTAAAAATGCGCGAACGTTGAGGCTAAAGGCCGCGCTGGAGGTCAGTTGAGCAGCGACTTGTTGGCAACTGTTGGCGACCAGTGGCTGAAGGTCATCTGTGGTGGATTTGAGATCGGCGAAGTAGCTGCTGACATAATTCTGGATATCGGAAAGGAGCGTGTCGTACTTAATGTCTCGTTTATGCCAGGTCACGAAAAATTGCAGGGTACTCACCAGGAGCGCGACGATAAGCCCCGTTAACATACAGGAAAGCAGGATTTTCTGATTGGATGAAGAGGAGCGTTTAAACATAGTTCCTTATGTTTACCTGAGTTAACCGCTTATTCTGTATGAATATAACCTGAAATGACTCACCTTGTGAGATTTTTCTTAGTCACAAGACAAAGCAAAAAAAAGCACCGCCGAAGCAGTGCTTTTCAAAATGTCTCATCAGGATAGCCAAGGGATAGCTGCCAAACGAAATTAACTGCGGCTCAGGACCCGGCGAGCTTCGTTGTAACGTTTTTTCCAGTAAGGTTCGTTCATGCTGGAAATGATAACGCCGCTGCTGGTCGAGGCGTGTACAAACTGGTTGTTGCCGATATAAATACCGACGTGACGGCCAGTGGAGCCAGCACGAAACAGAACCAGATCGCCTGTGCGCAGGTTAGTGCGCGAAACGGATTTACCCGTTTCCTGTTGTTCGTAGGTTGAGCGAGGAAGCTCTAAACCAAATTGCTCGCGGAACGTACGTTGTACGAAGCTTGAACAATCAATACCTTTTTTGGTGCTGCCGCCAAGGCGGTAACGCACGCCTTTCCAGTCAGCATACTGGTCCATAATACGTGATTTAACATCGATATTACGGACCATATTTTCAAATTCATCCTGAGAGGCTTGCAGTGAAGAGTTATCTCCATTGCCCACAGCATGCGTCTCAGAATGCATATTCCTGGCGGTGTTCGTTGTGCTACATGCAGAAAGCAGAACCGCAACTGCTATCGCGGGTATGCCCCGCAAGATATATCTCAAAATCGGTTGAGATTTGACCATTTTGTTTGTTTTCCCTTGAAGTCCTTAACGATAAATATCGTTATAAAAAATGCCAAACGTGACGAGACTAATTACCATCGCACGATGAGACAATTCTTTAAGGTCAAATCTGTGGCAGAACGCACAAATTTATTCCTGAAGAGAATAATTATCCCGCGAGGCAAAACGAGTTCGAGATTACCCGATCGGTCCGGTCATTGCGAGTGAATTTACGTGATTTCTTATAAGAAAAATTGATACAGAAAGTGAATAACCGGCATTGCCTAAATTAAGAACAATCGGGATAAAAAAGACGCAACCCAATCATTTTAAAGATGAATAAGATAACGGGAGAATGACAGCCAGAATGATGAAATATCGACTAGCATCATCAGGGAATCAGAGTTTTCCCTGATGATGTTAATTACTGTGCGTTATTTGTTTAAAAAATGTTTGTTTTTACCGGGCAGATAATTCGCAAACAGAGTGACTAATCGGTCGCTTAACGGTGTCATTAGCCACCAGGGCAGACCAATCAAGACGACAGTCATGGAACCGATCACGATATCGGTGAGCCAGTGAGCGCCAATCATTATGCGTGGAAAGGCAAAAACCACAGCGATAATAAGGCCGATTATTCCGGCGACTTTTCCGAAATAACGCAGCATAAATGCGGAAAAAATAAGCAGCATCATACCGTGATCACCGGGGAAACTGTCTCTGGACGCATCTTTAGTCGGAATATGCAGCAGTTCGCTGACGCGATAAATATTATCCAGCATCAGAGTAGGGCTGGCGCGTTTAACGGGAATAAGCGCCTGGCCTAACTGATTTAATACCACTGCGGTGAGCAGCATAACCAGGCCAATAGCGACAATGCGTCGGCGACCTTCCGACGTTTCTTTCAGCCAAAAATGCAGCATCAAGGCGCCCATTGCCAGCAATGAGCAACCATCAAATGCCCGGTTATTGGTAATAGCAACAATCCACAAGAACTGCGGGCTTTCCACCAGTTTCTGGTTAAAGAAGCGGAAAACGCCCGTATCCAATGAAGACCAGATCCCATGTCCGGCAGGAAGATACCAGGACAGAAACAGCGCCAGCCCCGCAATATTGAGTAGGAGAATAAGAGGGTATCGGGTTTTCATCATCGTTTACCATTGCTATAAAAACGAAGGCAACCTTACGCGTTAGCGTCTAAACGAAGTCTCAACAATGCACTCTGTAGCGTATTCCAGTCGGTCTCAGTATCGGCGATGAGTTCAATACGGCTATCCGGTGGCGCGACGTTTTGCGTCTCAATATGCCAGTCGTCTCCCTGGCGGTTAATGCGCACCAGTCCTTCCTTTATACGCATGACACCTTTCACGCGCCCCACGGGGGCAAGACGAGACCATTCCAGCAGACCGATGGTATCGAACACCGTATCGGCGTCAAAAATCCAACCGCAGGCCTGATGGCCCTGGCCGCTGTTCAGGCTGCGCCGCCAGCGCTGCTGTGACGGCAGACTCAATGCCGCCAGTCCCTTTTTGTCTGCATGGCTATGGGCGTGCTCTGCGCTTGCAGGAAGCTCTGCCAGGTTTAGTCGGGGTAAATCCAGTAACTGCCCGTCAATTTGCCCATGGTCGGCATGAACCAACTGGCGATTGCCGCCGTAGTGTTGCCACCAGGTTTGCAAGGCGTTTTCGCTTTCCGCTGTGGCACGGTCGGCTTTATTGGCAACAATGATATCTGCGGCGGCAAGCTGATCGCGGAAATTGTCATTGGCGACGCTTTTTTCATCCAGTAACAGCCGGGGGTCAAGAATACAGAGGGTCGCGCGCAGATCGATCCACGGTTCGTAAACAGGTGCGGTGAGTAAATCCAGAATTTGTTTAGGGTGTCCGAGGCCGGTGGGTTCAATCAGCAATCGATCGGGTTTTCCCTGACGCAGCAGCGTATTGAGGCCAACCTGCATCGGTAGACCGTTAACGCAGCACATACAGCCGCCGGGGATCTCTTTTAGCAATGCGCCGCTGTCGGCTAACAGGGCGCCATCAATACCTACTTCACCAAACTCATTGACCAGCACGGCCCACTTCTCTGCGGGATCCTTGTTCGCCAATAGATGAAGAATAGAGGTGGTTTTGCCACTGCCGAGAAAACCAGTGATGAGATTGGTTTTAGTCACAATTACTCCAGAATCATAAATTACCGTAATGGCATTTAACAATCCTGGCGAAAAATGGGGAAAAAGAGAAGGGGTGAGGGGACGAAGACGTGCTTCGTCCTGTTTAATGGCAGAAATCGTTAATTTTTTAACGTTTCAATGACAGCCTGATGTGCACCGTATTGGGCAATACGTTGCCAGGCCTGCTGAATGACCGCGACAAACTGCGGATTCTGTACGAGATCGGCGGAGAAAATCTCATGCAGCGAAAGCAGGGCGCTGACGCGTTCTGATTCAGTGCTCTGTGCCACCAGAGCGGCAATTTTCTCACTGAGCGGGTCACGAATATCAATCGTAGCGCCTGAATCATCCACACCGCTCACGTAGCGCATCCAGCCTGCGATGCCGAGCGCCAACAGCGGCCACTCGCTTTGACGTGCTAAATGCACGCGGATCCCTTCCAGCATTCGCTGGGGTAATTTCTGGCTACCATCCATCGCGATTTGCCAGGTTTTGTGTTTCAGCGCCGGGTTGGCAAAGCGGTCCAGTAGGCTTAAGGCATACTGGTTTAAATCAACATCGGTAATTTGCAGCGTGGGGGCCTGTTCGGTGAGCATCAGCTGGTAAGCGGCTTCACGAAATGCGCTATCCTGCATACAGTCGCTGATGTGCTGGAATCCGGCCAGATAGCCGAGATAAGCGAGAAACGAATGGCTGCCGTTCAGCATCCGCAGTTTCATTTGTTCCCACGGCAAGACGTTTTCGACCATCTGGACACCCGCGGTTTCCCATTGCGGACGACCACAGACAAAGTTGTCTTCAATCACCCACTGAATAAACGGCTCGCAGCTGATTGCGCAAGGATCGGCAACGCCCAGCTCGTGGGCGATTTCAGCCAGCGACTCTTCGGTGGCGGCGGGAACAATCCGATCCACCATAGTACCCGGGAAACTGACGTGTTCCTGGATCCAGTGCGCCAGCTCAGGAGAGCGTTTTTCCGCCATCCCCAGTACGGCATTTTTTACCACATGACCATTGTCCGGGATGTTATCGCAGGAGAGGACGGTAAACGGCTGCAGTCCACGTTCACGTCGGCGGTGCAGCGCTTCAACGATAATACCGGGGGCGGAGTGCGGTTCAGCCGGTGTCTGCAGATCGTGAATAATACGCGCATTAGAGAGATCTAACGAACCCGTCGCCGGATCGATGCAGTAGCCTTTTTCAGTGATGGTTAACGAGACAATCGCGATCTGAGGCTCGCAGAATTTTTCAATAATGGCCGCCAGCGAATCCAGTGTGGCGTTCAGGCATTCGTTAACGGCACCGATAACAATAGGCTGGTTGCCGTTAACCCCTTTTTCTAACACGGTAAATAAATGATCCTGTTCGCGAAGCTGACGCATCAGCCGATCGCCACTGAACAGGCTGATCTCGCAAATCCCCCAGTCTCCGCCCTGCGCATTCAGCACCCTGTCGGTTAATAACGCCTGATGGGCGCGATGAAAAGCACCGAAACCAAAATGTACAATCCGCGTTTTTAATTTTTGGCGGTCGTACTGCGGCATCATGACATTTTCCGCCAGTGGCGCTGAGGCAATAGTTTTCATTAAATACACCTGATTAACCATTAATTAACAATGGCAGTATAAAGTTATATGACAGCAAATTGAATTGGTGTGCCTCATTTATCCGGGGAATGTGAGCTGGAACAATCAATGATAGGCCATCTGTTGAACATCTCCGGGATGGCTGTATGGTAGTCGTCATTCAGGTAGTTTAATTTGGTATAACAACTCGTGGGGTGAAACAATGGAACAAACCTGGCGTTGGTACGGACCTAACGATCCGGTATCGCTTGATGATGTGCGTCAGGCTGGCGCAACGGGTGTTGTGACCGCCTTGCACCACATTCCCAACGGTGAAGTGTGGCCGGTAGAAGAGATTCAACAGCGTCAGGCTATTCTGGCTGAAAAAGGGCTGACCTGGTCGGTGGTGGAAAGTATTCCTGTCCACGAAGATATCAAAACGCGTTCAGGCCAGTACCAAACGTGGATTGCCAATTATCAGCAGAGTATCCGTAATCTGGCGACCTGCGGCATCGATACCGTGTGCTATAACTTCATGCCGATCCTCGACTGGACGCGTACCGATCTCGAATATCAGCTGCCGGACGGCTCCAAAGCGCTACGTTTTGACCAGATTGCTTTTGCAGCCTTCGAACTGCATATTCTTCAGCGCCCAGGCGCCGCAGCGGATTACACCGCAGAAGAACAACGCCAGGCGCTGAATTACTTCAATGCTATGAGCGATGCCGATATCGAAAAGCTGACCCGCAATATCATTGCCGGCCTGCCCGGTGCGGAAGAGGGCTATACGCTGGATCAGTTCCGTGCTCGTCTCGCTGAATATGACGGCATCAGCAAAGACGATCTGCGCGATAATATGGCGGTATTCCTGCGGGCGATTGTGCCTGTGGCGGAAGAAGTCGGCGTGCGTCTGGCTGTCCACCCTGACGATCCGCCGCGTCCGATCCTCGGCCTGCCGCGCATTGTTTCGACTATCGAAGATATGCAGTGGCTGAAAGAAACCGTCGACAGCATCAATAACGGTTTCACCATGTGCACCGGTTCCTACGGCGTGCGCGCCGATAACGATCTGGTGAAAATGATCGAAACCTTTGGCGATCGAATCCACTTCACGCATCTGCGCTCCACCTGCCGTGAAGATAACCCGAAAACCTTCCACGAAGGTGCGCACCTGCAAGGCGATGTGGATATGGTATCGGTGGTTGCTGCCATCCTGAGCGAAGAACAGCGCCGTAAAAAGGCGGGCGATTTGCGTCCTATCCCGATGCGTCCGGATCACGGACACCAGATGCTTGACGACCTGCACAAGAAAACCAACCCAGGCTACTCCGCGATTGGTCGCCTGAAAGGGCTGGCGGAAGTTCGCGGCGTTGAGCTGGCGTTAAAACAAACGCAGTTCCGCGATCTGCTGTAAGGTTAACAACAGGGATTGTGCCGCAGGCGCGATCCCTGAAATTCATCAAGGCTGCGCTAGCGCCTGCTCCAGTACCGACAGCACCTTTTTGATCTGCTGTATCTGCAATCCGCCAAACCCGAAAAACATAACAGCATCGCTGTTCTCCCTACGCCATGCGGCACCTGAGCCATTTTCTATATCTGGCAGAGTGTCAAAGCGGATCCCTGCCAGCAGGCAGCGCTGTTGCAGCCTGGCTATCATATCTGGGTGTCTGTCAACGCGTAACGAGAGGTGCAGACCCGCCGTTGCGCCAGCGATTTTCCCTGACGGAAACAGAACAGAAAGGCCATCGCGTAACAGATTGAGGCGCGCCGCATAGTTGCAGGCCAGCTTGCTGATGTGCGAGTAAAACACCTGATTTTGCATTAATTCGGCTAAAAATTGCTGCAATAGCCACTGACTGCCGTTGTTGTTGAGCGCTTTCATATTCTTTACTGCCGGGAGCAGTTCATCAGGACAAATGAGATAGCCAAGACGCGTTCCCGGCCCCAGCGTTTTGGAAAATGTCCCCATGTAGATAACCCGGTTGTGATAATCCATAGCTTTCAGTGCAGGAAGGGGGTTCTCGCCATAGGTAAAAACAGCATCGTAGTCGTCTTCAAGGATATAAGCGCCGACGCGCTGCGCCCACGTCAATAATGACTGACGGCGCTCCAGCGAAAGGACGCTTCCCATTGGATACTGGTGAGCCGGAGTCACATAGCAAAGCTGGGTTTCATATTCGGGTAATTTATCTGTTTGCAGCCCGTGGTTATCTACAGCAATTGACGTAATGTCTGCACCGTAATAATTAAACAGATGCCATGCGCCAGAATAGCAAGGGGATTCGGCCACAACGTGGCACTTTTTTTGCTGACTGACGGCATGATGAACAATAAATATTTGACTGAGCAGCGACAATCCTTCCTGAATCCCATTGGTAATGATGATATTCTCCGCCCGGGTATTAATGCCGCGAGATAAATTAAGGTACCTGGCTAGTTGCTCACGCAGTGAAAATAATCCATTTGATGAATGATATCGGGTAAACAATTGCTCTTTAAGTACGCTTGGCGCGTTATTCCATTTTCGCCAGCTTGCCCAGGGAAAAGCATTGGGATCGGGGACGCCCATCCGGCAGTAGCACTCCCGCCCAGGCTCTGCGTAAACATCGGTAGAGACCCCGGCCGCTTTTGGTGTTACTGGCGGAGAGCCCTGGGGTACGGACACATGCGCTGGGGTTACACGTACAGGCGTGGTGAATATCACCTCATAGCCAATGCCGTGTCGGCTCTTAATTAATCCAGCCGCCACCAGCTTATCATAGGCCATCACCACCGTTATTTTGGCAATGTTCAATGCCTGAGCCTGCTCGCGAATAGAGGGGAGTTTATCTCCACACAGCAAATCCCCCCGCTGAATGGCCTGTAAATAAAATTGAAATATCTGCAACTGCAGCGGAGTCCGGCTTTCTCTATCGAGAGTCAGTTTGAGCATGATAAATTCCTTATTTATAGATGGTAATTATATTACGGACTTCTGCTCTTTACTATTTGACGAACCTCATAGAGTGGATGCTGTTCCTATAATCTGCCTTCGCTGTCTCTATTTTTGATTTTTATTATCCCTTAGCGTGTCGCTATTAAAAAAATGGAGGCAAGCATGTCGTGGATAAGAAAAAACGCACTATGGTGCGCATTCGCCGGGGCGGTAGCAATGGCCCTGGCTATTTGGGGAACGTGGCAAGGCGTTCATTACACCAGTTCTACCGAGTTTTGTTTATCGTGTCACTCGATGCGCACATCTGGCGAGGAGTATAAAACCAGCGTGCATTTTCGTAATGCTTCTGGTGTGCGTGCGGAGTGTAAGGATTGTCATATTCCGCCAGGCATCGTCCCAACGCTGGTTCGTAAAACGCAAGCCTTAAACGACCTCTACCACACCTTTATCTCTCCTTCGATCGATACCCCGGAAAAATTTGCTGCAAAGCGGGCGGAGTTGGCCCAGCGAGAATGGGCGCGCATGAGCGCGAATAATTCAGCGGCGTGTAAATCCTGCCATAGCTATGAGGCGATGGATCACGGCAAGCAATCGGCAAATGCAGCGGCGCAAATGACCGCGGCGGCGGCAAAAGACAGTAACTGTATCGATTGTCACAAAGGCATTGCCCATCACAAACCCGATATGAGCAGCGGTTTTCGCGATCGTTACAAGCAGTTGCAGCGTCAGGGAGAGCAGTTACCCACGGCGACGACGCTGTATTCGTTAGGCGAAAAATCACTGACTGCGACAGCAGAGAGCCCGGCAGGGAAAGCCATGCTGTACCCGGCAACGCAAGTGCGTGTGCTGAAAAGAGAAGGAAAAAACGTTCAGATAGAGCTGACCGGCTGGCGGGAAAGCAAAGGACGGGGACGGGTGATTACCCAGTATATGGGTAAACGCGTTTTTGCTGCCGTATTAGATGCCTCGCTGATGAGCAATGTGAAGGTTGAGCAAACTCAGGTTGATCCAGAGTCACATCAGGAGTGGCAGCAGGTCAGCGTGATGGCCTGGAGTTCGGCGGAGGGTTTTACCGACAATATTGACCCCCTCTGGCAATACGCCGATCAGATGTTGCAATCCACCTGTAGCGCTTGCCACAGCACGCCGCCGCCGACCCGTTATTCCGCGAATGGCTGGATCGCCGGACTGAAATCCATGTCCACCTACTACCGGCTTAATCCGGTGGAAGACCGTACGTTGTTGAAATATCTCCAGACTCACGCCAGCGATATACCTCAACCTAACAATTCAAAAGGATAATTTATGGATATTCATGATTTTAATCCGTCACGTCGACGGTTTTTAAGTGGAATGCTGGCAGTCGGTGCCGTCAGCGCTTTAGGGCCAAATCCACTGATCTCAAAGGTCTGGGCAGCGGGTGAAAACCCGGAGCAATGGATCCAGTCTGGCTCGCACTTTGGCGCTTTTGAAGCCAAAGTCGTGAACGGTGAATGGGTCGATACCCGCCCCTTCAAACATGACAAATACCCCTGCGATATGCTGAATGCGGTGCGTGAAGTGGTCTACAACCCATCGCGTGTGCGCTACCCGATGGTGCGGCTGGACTGGCTGCGCAAGCGTGAAAAGTCAGATCGCAACCAGCGCGGCGATAATCGCTTTGTCCGTGTGAGCTGGGATCAGGCGTTGGATCTGGTTTATGAAGAGCTGGAGCGGGTACAAAAGACCTACGGATCTTCTGGTGTCTTTACCGGGCTGGCGGACTGGCAAATTGTTGGCAAATATCATAAGGCCGGTGGCGCGATGGATCGGGGACTCGGCTTGCACGGTAGCTATGTAACGACCGTCGGCGACTACTCGGCAGCCGCAGCGCAGGTCATTTTGCCGCATGTGATTGGTTCGCTGGAAGTTTATGAGCAGCAAACGTCGCTCCCGCTGGTTATCGAAAATACCCAAACCATTGTGCTGTGGGGCTGCGATCCTATCAAGAATCTGCAGATCGAGTTCCTGGTTCCCGATCACGATGCGTTTGGCTATTGGCAGCAGATTAAAGAAGCGGTTGCGCAGGGAAAGATGCGCGTTATCAGCGTTGATCCGGTGCGTAGCAAGTCGCAAAACTATCTTGGCTGTGAGCAGCTGGCGCTGCGACCGCAAACGGATGTCGCGTTATTGCTGGCGCTGGCGCATACCCTGTACGAAGAAAAGCTGTATGACGTGGCGTTCATTAACGATTATACCGTGGGCTTTGAACAGTTCTTGCCGTATCTGCTTGGGGAAAGCGACAAGCAGCCGAAAAACGCCGAATGGGCGGCGGAAATCTGCGGTCTGACGGCGGAGCAGATCCGCGACTTCGCCCGCCTGCTGGTCAAAGGCCGGACACAGTTTATGGGCGGCTGGTGCGTGCAGCGTATGCACCATGGCGAGCAGTATCCGTGGATGCTGGTGGTGCTGGCCAGCATGGTTGGCCAAATTGGCTTGCCGGGCGGCGGAGTAGGGTTTGGCTGGCACTATAACGGCGGCGGGACGGTCACCTCTGCCGGTCCCGTCCTGTCCGGCCTCGGGAGCATCAACAATCCCCCGGCCGCGAAATACAAAGCGGATTTCCGCGGCGCTTCAGAGCATATTCCTACCTCGCGAATGATCGATTGTCTGCTGGCGCCAGGCAAAAAGATCGCTTTCAACGGTGAAACATTAACTTTCCCTGATATCAAAATGGCGATTTTCAGCGCCGCCAATCCGTTCCATGCGCAGCAGGATCGTAACCGCATGATCGAAGCGTGGAAGAAGCTGGAAACCGTGGTCGTTCTGGATCATCAGTGGACAGCATCCTGTCGTTTTGCCGATATCGTCCTGCCTGTGACCACGCGCTTTGAGCGTAATGACATTGAGCAGTTCGGTACACACTCGAATAAAGGGCTGATGGCGATACATCAGGTGGTTAAACCGCAGTTTGAAGCGCGACATGACTTTGATGTCTTTGCCGGTCTGTGCAAACGCTTTGGTCAGGAAGAGACATACCGCGAAAAGCGGGATGAAATGCAGTGGATAAAAGCCATTTATGATGAGGGCGCGAAAACGGGAGCGTCCCTTGGCGTGAGTATGCCGAACTTCGAGAGCTTCTGGCAGGGCGAAGGATACATTGAATATCCTGCCGGGAAGCCGTGGGTGCGTCATGGAGAATTTCGCGAACAGCCGGATATCAATCCGTTAGGAACACCCTCTGGTCTGATTGAAATTTACAGCAAAACCATCGCGGGCTTTGCCTACGATGACTGCCCGGGGCATCCGGTGTGGATGGAACCTTTTGAGCGTACCCATGGCAGCAAAACAGATAAATATCCGCTGCATCTGCAGTCCTGCCATCCGGATAAACGTCTGCACTCCCAGCTGTGCTCAAGCGAGGCGTTTCGTAACACCTATGCGGTGGCAGGAAGAGAGCCGCTGTACATGAGCGAGTCGGATGCCCGTGCACGTGGCCTTAAAGCCGGGGATATTGCGCGCGTGTTTAACGCCAGAGGCCAGGTGCTGGCTGGGGTGGTGATCAGTCCGGATTACGCGCCTGGCGTCGTCCGGATTCATGAAGGCGCGTGGTATTCGCCGCAGGAAGGTGGGAAAGCGGGCACATTATGCACTTATGGCGATCCGAATGTGCTGAGTGCGGATATCGGTACATCGCAACTGGCGCAGGGGCCTTCGGCGCATACGGTGCTGGTCGAGGTGGAGCGGTACCAGGAGAATGCCCCACAGGTCACGGGCTTTGGCGGGCCGGAGGTTGTGAAAGAGGAGGGGGCAAGTGCAGCATAATCATATTCATCGACAGCGGGCGGCGGTGTACCAGTGGTTTTCGCAACTGCTGTTCCGTGAGCTGGACGAGGAGCAACTCATCCGCCTTGAAAGTGGGGAAAGCCGAAAGTGGCTGGCGTCGTTGACGGCTATCCCTGGGTTATCCGTTGATGTCAAAAACCTGGAACGTAGTCTCGTTCGGGCGCTGCGCCGGGAAAGCCGACAGATGGAGCTGGCGGCGGACTATGCCTCGTTGTTTTTGCTGGCACCTCCTGGCGGTGTTTCTCCTTATGCGGGGCATTATCCGCATACGACCGCGCCTGAAGAACGCAAGGAAATGAATGTGCTGTTAGTCGAGCATGGGCTGACCCCGCAGGACAACGAGCCTGCCGACCATATTGCTGTACAGCTGGCACTGATGGCGAGAATGGTTACCAAAAAGGAGACGTTATCGGCGCAATATTACTTTTTGCATCATCACATTATGTGCTGGGCACCCCTGCTACGGGAAAGTTGTTTACACCGGGACGAAGAGGGGGTTTATCCTCAGGCGGTTAACGTCATAACGCATTTTATGCGTGAGGATGAGCTGTATCTGGAATCTCTGTTGGTGGATGATTTTTACCTCAGCAGCCAGGGCTGAAAAGAACAAAGGGACAGCAAATGCTGTCCCTTTTCACCGCTGTCGCAGCAGAAAAGTTAGTCTGCGCGGCCCATGTAGCGACGTTCTTCGATATGAATACGGATTTTTTCACCTGCACTCAGATATTCAGGAACCAGGATAACCAGACCGGTGCTCATGGTCGCTGGTTTGTTACGCGCACTTGCTGACGCGCCTTTAATGCCCGGAGCCGTTTCAACGATTTCCAGGTCTACCGTTTGCGGCAGTTCAAGCGCCAGCAGCTGGCCGTCCCAGGTCAGTACCTGCATATCCGGCATTCCGCCTTCCGGGATGAACAGCAATTCTTCTTCGATCTGGTCTTTGGTGAAGGTATACGGGGTATAGTCTTCTTTATCCATGAAGACGTATTCGTTGCCATCGACATAGGAGAAATCAACGCCACGACGGCTCAGGGTGACGGTATCAACGATGTCATCACCTTTGAAGCGCTCTTCAACTTTCAGACCGGTACGAACATCAGAAAAACGCATTTTGTACAGCGTGGCGGCGCCACGTGCGGTTGGTGATTGAATATCAATATCTTTTACAATCAGCAGTTTGCCGTTGTAATTCAGTACCATACCTTTTTTAATTTCGTTCGCTCTTGGCATCGAAAAAATCCTGTAATGAGGAGTGTCTAAAATATCGCGTAAAACTACTCGCGCCGGGGCATTCAGGCAAGCGGAATTGATGCTTTTGCTGGTGCAAAAAAGGTGTTACTGTGCGCTTCCTGCACAATCCGATGGTTTACGATAAAGAGAGTACTGTATGGAATGCCGTCCGGATTGTGGTGCATGTTGCACCGCGCCTTCAATTTCCAGTCCCATCCCCGGCATGCCTGATGGCAAGCCCAATAGTCAATTATTCACAGTATAAAAACGACTTAACTAAGAAGATATGACTTTCTTGCTAAGTGTTTCAATTGCATGTGAAAAACATTCCCCATACCCAATTTTAGACAGCTGTAATAACTCATTTAGTCCAGAATGACTTGTGAACGAAAGATTTTCATATAGACATATAGGAATTTCTGTATTGTCTTTAAATCGTCTGTCAGGACCACCCGATTTGTTAACATACTTCCATGTCCTGCCAACGACTAAGGCATCTCCAGGCACACTTTCGCTTTCAATGAACTGACCATTACCAACGTTAATGAATAGTTGGTCATAACTAACAGCACCGACACCGTCACGGTCAAAAACGAGTACTCTATCTGGAAAGAAATGTAATGTTTGACGACCTACATTGATGGCAATCGTCTCAATATTTGTTTTAACGAATGGAGGCTTTGATTTGCTGATAGAGGTTGTTTTTCTACGTAGCAAGTTACTTGCTCCGGCATGATATTTAGGGTCATAAACAGCTCCAGAAGCTTCTACGTGCCATACCTTTGAGCAGCTTGCAAGCATAGCCCCACTATCATGAAGTTGCTGGTAACATGCCATCATTTCGTCATCAAAGTCATAAAAAAGAACAGTGGTCTTTCTTAGCTGATCGTACATGTAAGCAAAAACGGAAACAGCTCCCCCTGCGATAAATCCTATTGCCAGGCACCATTCAGGCCATGCCTGTGAAAAACCGTAAAGTAAAATTGCAATCGAAAGGAAAATAGCGAAGGACCATATTTGTAACTTCTTACGTTTGTTATTCAACTCTTCAAGCAGTTCTCGGGAACTGGAATCAACGATTTCCGAGATATGAGATGACTCGATTTCCTCAAGAGGTGCATGCGTATTGTCATGTTCTACTGGGGATTCATCAGGTACACGTTGAACCTTCTTGCCGTCCTGTGGGAGCATACTTGGTGAAAGCGAAGCACGATAATAGACCCCGCCAGCGCCGATGTGGATGTAATTTCCTCTTGGGCCAGTACCAAACCTCAGTCCTTTTATACCAATAGATGCACCGACTCCTGATTTGGATAGGTTGAACCTCATCGGTCCAACGCGAATGCTCTTCTTAACATAAAAGCCCATAGTAACTCCATGTAATAAGTTGCATGAAAATGCATCTGAGCAAGATTTTACACTGAAAAAATGAAGAGGTTAAGAAAAGCATATGGGGGTATTTATGCTTCTATTCCCATATTTTCAATACATTGAAAATGAATAGTCACATTACTTTAAAATTTGGACATATACGGCAGACTATCAGCCAGTAAGACATTCTGTTACTGTCAATGACCAATGGACGATGAGCAAGGAATCAGTAATGAAATGTCGTACCGATTGTGGGGCTTGTTGTACTGCCCCATCGATTTCAAGCCCAATCCCAGGAATGTCGCAGGGTAAGCCTGCTAATGTAAGATGTGTTCAGTTATCTGAAGATAACCTGTGTAGCATCTTTGGGTCGCCCCTACGCCCAAAAATATGCAGTAGTCTTAAACCATCAATAGAAATGTGTGCTACGAACCGCGATGAGGCTATGATTTACCTTATACAGTTGGAAGAGGCAACAGCGCCTTCGGATGAGAACGGCGTCCACCTATAATTTTATGTGACATTGTTTTGTTTTTTTAACCTCTCATTTTCTTTGCGCAAAGTTTGAACTTCCTCTAATAAGGAGGCGTCGGAAGCTGCAGTTAGCGACGATTTTTTAATCTTCGATGGCCCGCGTCTTTTCGTGACAAGTTTATATTCAGAATCAAAACGCAGGTTAACGTAACTATGCTTCGAATCGGGTTTGGTGACCTTGTAGGTCGTTTCATAAACCGAGCATCTTTTTGTTGAGCTTATGAACATAGACTCGCCACAGAAAACCATTTCAGGTGCTGACAGGTATGCTACGTTGCCTTCACAGACGAAAAGGTAGCACAACGCTGATTGGCGATTTTTTAATATAGTTATGCTCAGGCGAGCAACGCCTATGTGTTTGTGCTGAGGAAGACGTTGTTTAATCTTTCTAACTCGATCTACTTCGCTTTTATCGAGTCCCCGTCTTTGGGCTATGGTTGAGAAAGAACGCTCAAAATCGAGATGTAAATCAACTTCTTTATTGTCAACTCGGTTCAGTTTTACGTTGGAATCGCGAAGAAAATAAGATTCGCTTTCTGTTCTTTTGGGAAAGATTGTAAAGTACAATTTCATGGTTACATCCACTTGGATTTGTTGTTGATGCCATTATTTATCATCTTTCACGGACAATCAAAATTTGTATGTCCCATAAGTCGTGACATATAAAGACATGCATTTATAACATATTGATATATATGATTTTTTATTTGCGTTAAAACTCTTGAATGAGACATGTAAAGGACATATATTGTTTTATGTTATTGTTTTTTATTATTTTAATTTTTCGTTATAATATATAGCAACTTCGGCTGCGCCTCGTTGAAATCATACCCAAGCAATAATTCTGAAAGAACTCGAGCGAAGCGAGTTCAGACGTGAGCGTAGCGAACGGATGACAGGGATCAGCCTAATCAGAATTTTTAATAACATAATATAACTACTACGAGTCGCGTAGCGACGAAGTATCACGCAGTGAGCGAAGCGAACAAGTGATGGTCTTACTGTTAACATTCAAAAATGCTGTGTGTCACTTCGGCTTCGCCTCGTGAAACTTCGTCGCTACGCGACTCGTGGGTAATAATTAGGTCGGTAGATTTGGTAAGGTAAAAGACAGTGATCTGAATATACGTTAATTGTATTTGTTTAAAGCTGTAATGTTCTTCGTTCGTGATTCATAACCCTTCCAGATCTTACATACTGGTTTTCCTGTATCGTTTCATTGCTGTGCTCCCCAGTTTCAAAGAGGATACAGTCTTCGATTGGCTCAACCTTTTCGCTCTAACGAATACATACGCAAACTGTTCAAACGATTACGTGCCCGCCTGGAGTCAGGGAACAACGGTTTATCGGAACCTATTATCGATTTTGCTTACGGTTGGGTTTGCGAACAGGAAAAGGCATCACAGCCCCATTACCATTGCTGGATTGCACTTCCACATCGTTCGGTAAGGTGGTTTGGAACTCCTGAAAGAGGGATCGCTGGTATTATTACGGAAATCTGGATGAAACTGACAGGTGGTAAAGCAACGCTGGTAAACTTGTCTAAAGCTACGAAGGACTATCCCGATCACTACGTCATTCATCGTGAATATCCTTCATCACTTGAAGGTCCGATATTCTGGCTTTCTTACCTGGCAAAAGAACGCGGTAAGTTGCAAACAGGGAAGAGAACACGCATGTACTCAACATCGAAATTAAGTAGTAAAGCACTGAATTCGTAAATGTCGCACAGGAAGCCCGTAGAGCGCTTTTCTTTCCAGGACGTGCAATACCATTGTCCATATCATAAAAATCGCTTGCAGCCTCGCACAGGGCGTTTTAAAGCATGATTTGTACCTGATTAACTGTATGCTTCGATCAGTGGCTTGATAGCTCACCGATAATTGCTTTGCTTAGAGAATCATACATTACTTCAAGATTCCGAGCGAAGCGAGGGACGCGAACGTAGTGAGTGTCTAACTACATAACTACACTTTTAAATTTTTATATTTTATATATAGAGAAAAATGTAGTTTTTTGACTATTTCTTAACCAGTATTCACTGTCCGTCTTCGCTTCGCTTGACGGAACTCGCTTCGCTCGTAATTCAGGACATAACTTCAAAAGTTGAAGCGAGTGTTTATGTTTTCACAAGTGGCAGAACGTTTTGTTCAATGATCATTGTCCGGTCAGAATCGAAGAAAAAGTATTAGATTTGGCCTGACACTGCTTTGGCGCAGATCCTCTCCCAATTTGACACTCCGCCCCGTGCCAGAAGCGGAAGTTGAACAACCATCTGAGCGATCAAAATATAACAATATTTTGATGGTGCAGCGGGTATCACTACCTTAAAACATGATATGTAAGAGGGATTGATTGCTGCCAGGAACCCAGACGGGATTTATCGTTGATGGAGCCAACTTGAGATATCCATTATGAAGAGAGCAATAGCGCACAAAAATGATCGTCTGCCAGCGCCGAGAATAAATCACTTTACCCCTGAAGCGAGGCAGCGTGTTATCAATGGACTTGTTGCGACGGCTAAAGCTGACTTTGTATCCTTAGTTTACTGGCTGAAAACAGGTAAACAGAATGGTGAACCTATTCCGTTAGATAAATGCGAAAGTCTTCGAACCGCTATTCTTAATCTTGGAACCCTTAAAGCTGGTGTGCAAACCGACTGGAAGCATGCGATCCAGTTGATGGAAAAAGAAATCAAAAAAAGCCATCAACTGCATGCCTCGGTTCCTGCTCCCTCGCAGCTTGTTACTGGTGTTTTAAGAAATCTTAATGATATCAGTGAGAAGATCGCTGCGGGTAAAGCTGTTCCCGAGATGCTTGGCAGGCTCGAAAATATGCAGCAAATGATTGCCAACCTCAAGGGTAATGAGGGTCTGATTAAAAGTATCAGCATTCTAACCCGAAGCGCACAGGATGCCTTGCGTGGCTATAGCAAGAAGCAGCCAAAATCAAAAGTTAGGAAGCCTGAAAAAGCAAATCCTCTCCTTCGTGATGAGCAATCCTTTCGTGCCGAGTGTGCCCCTCTAGTCGGGGAAAACGATATTTTCATAATCGCTAGTTGCCTTATTTCAATGTCGGCTCGGTTGGGGCAGTCACCTATTAGCTTGGCTAAAAGAGCAGCCGCTTTAAAAGGTGTCATCAAAACTGAGCTTTTGACCGAACTGCTGGAGTTACTTCAACAGGATGTAGAGTTGAATGCCTTAGTACCGCTCCACAGAGACAAAGATGACAATACTCGTAGTGATGGTGGTAAGCTTGTTGGATTGACAGGGGTCGTTGAGGGGGGCTCCTCTATCGGTGTGGAAGCGCAGCGCATTATTACCGCAGAACTTAAAAAGCTCGCGTATATCTCCGCAGTTCAGCGCGTTTATCTGGATACAGCTCGTTTAGGACTGGCTTTGGAAAACGATACGTTTAAGGTTATCGATGAGGTAAAACGTATTGCTGAGAAGCACAATTGGAGTCCATTATCGGTTGCGGTGTATGCGACTTACAAAACGCCTGGCATAAGACCGGATATCGCCGGAGATGTGATTACTTTACTGGCACAGGATGAGGTTCTTTCAGCGACCGTCAAACGATAACTTTATTTGTATTAGCTCAGATTTGGCCTGACTGAGGTGTGGCGCAGGGCCGGACTTAATCTGACAGTCCGCTCCGTGCCATAAGCGGAACTTGCTAACACCATGCTATATTAGTTAGCTGGGAGCACATGATATAAGCCATAACAATGTCCTTTTTACAAATCTTATGAAATAAGAAAAAATAAATCGGAAATTTCCCTGTGATAAATGCGGGGTTCTAATGGATACTAGAGCAGAAAAGAGAAACCCTGTATAAACAGGGCTTTTTATTTTCCGCCTGATGATAATTTAACCTCGGAAAAATTCACCTTCATTATAATCAATATTTATAATTATCGTCGGAATTATAGGTCCCTGCTCTGAAATAAGTAAATTTAAATATTGCTCAAACTTATGTTGTATTAACTTTGCAACCTGAATGCCATATTTTTTTAGAAAATAATCATAACGAGTGCGATAATACCAGACAAAATCATCATAATCTATTTGTAAGAGGCTCAAAAGACTGACATCATCGATCATCAAACCAAGGTTTTGAATATGGCTAGGAATATATCCAGATGACTTATAGAAACGCCTTTGACGATCATAGCCCTTCATAGTTACGCCATGATAACTTGTCAGCAAGTCATCTATCATTTTTGACCATTCGCATGTCCTGTCTATATCGCCATTTTTGAATTTAACCTCTCTTCCCATGGTTTGAAATTTGAGCATTTCATCGATGATTGCATCTAAGTAATTTTTTGTTACACCGAGACTTTTACTTGACGAATTTTCTGGCCAACCTATCACGTAAGGTCCTGTATTTTCAGGGGGTTTATAGTTCCACGCTTCATATTTCGGCATCATCAGATACTTGGCGCAATCAGCGAGTCCCGGTTGATATCCACCAAGTTTGTACGTCCCTATTTCATTACCAGATGCTTTAGTACCAGGATATAAGGTCAGCAATTCTTCCCGGTTAACCGATTCAAGTAACTTCCTTTCTTTTTCTGTTGAAGGTCCATCCGGCAATAAATTGTTTTTTTCTGAGCACTTGCCCTGTAATAAAACGGCACGGACTTTTTTAAAACCATTTTGGCTGTTAAATTCATTGAAGATAAACAAAAGGTCTGCTAGTTCGCAGTTAAGGACTTCATCTTTCCTAGCTTTAAGACTTACCTGATTCGTGTTGCCGTAACTCGTAGAGGAGTTTTTCACATTTTCGTGCTTGCTTACGGTAAACTTTGCCTGAGGTGTCCCATCAACCCAAACTGAGTTTGCGCTGACTTTAATGTATGGATTGTTGTTTAAGTATGTTTTTTTAACTTCAGAAACAATGTGATCAAGAGTTTCTACAGAATGTAGGTTTCGTAGCCCCCACCGTTCAAGCGAGGCTCTTTTTTTGTTTTTCTTGTTCAAGTAAACCTTGCGCCAGCACTCCCAACTTAAAGGTTCTGTCATCATATTCATTCCATCGAAGATTCGAATAATGATTATATACGGATTATCTAGAGCCTTGCGACAGGAATATCATTCCAGCGTGATCTGCTCCGCGTTGATTAACACGTCGCAATGTTAGTAATGCGACTATTTGGCTACGAGCTCAACTGCTAGCCTCCGCTCCTCGTTCACCGCAGACCTTCAGTCCAGTGAGCTTGTCCGCTCTGTGCCAAAAGCGGACGATTCAGAAGCTAGCTCTTAATAAAAGCTGACGCATTATCGAACCGGATAACCATGCGTAAAGGCTGTGGATGGCCATATCGAGATGTGTTTCAGCGCTGGAAACAGAATGACAGCAATCAACAACCTGTTTGACTGCTGCGATTTTAAACTCTTCGGTATAACGCTAACCACTCATGGTAACCTCTCTTTAAGTCATCTTAATTGACTCTGAGGTATCTGTTAAACCCGTGGCGATTCAGGGGATGAAGCAGGCAGAATTTGCTGAGGTTGTGGGGACCAGTGTCGATTTGATTCGTAGCTGGGAACAACAGCGGCGCGTACCCTCGGGTATTGCATAAAAAATGCTGTGGCTTATTGAGCGTGAGCCCGCTCTGCTTAATGTACTTCGTGGTATTCGCGTTTAATTTTTCGCTAGCGAATCATTCAGGCAGGTGCACACCGATTTTTTCAGATGGACACATGGTTTGCTTTACAAAGAGCACATATGCAGGGAGTGATGGGGCTGTTTCCGAAACATAGCTGTTTAAAGTGCGCCATGTTTTACACCCGCGCTGCCTCCAGGGCAAACGGTATGGTTGTTGGTAAGGGAAGCTGCCTTTGCAAGCGCGTCCAATACAGATGCGATTGTTTCAGTGGTCGATTTGTATAGCTATAGTGAAACCAACATAAAATTTTGCTATACCTATTCGCTACCTATGTGAAAAACCCACTGACTAGTAGGATGCGTATTGTTAACCCGGGACAAATCCTTGCCCGGAAAGAGCTGCAATTTATAGTCTTGTGGGTTTCTATTGGTAGCAAAGAGGCCCGTCTTGCTCGATGTCATCGAGTGTATAGCCATAATAGATGATAAATTAGGACGGTTCTGGAGTCGTCATAATTGTGTTCACATATGGGCTATTGATATAGATTAAGCCATCCTGAATAGCACCCTAACTGCAGAAGTGCCGTAGAGTGGAGCACGTGAAATTTTCATGAAAAAAACGCCTACATATGAAGAATATCTGAACCATACAGGACTCCATTATCATAAACTCTGGAAAGCAACGGGAGACTCTTGGATCTGCCCAGGATGTGGACGCAGCAAATTTCAGATCATGAGATGGACCCTCCGGTTCCCGAATACGCCTGACGCCTTTATGGATTGGGTTGCTGCATTGCACAAACATCACGACCATTCTAATGATTACATGAACTTAGGAGAGCCTCGGTTTCCTGAAACACTAATTTGTGGTCAGTGTAATTCTGCGGATGGAACAGTAAAAAGAAAGCTAAAACTGCCGAGGAAATTCTCTTTCTCTCCTCAGGAGATGCGGATGTTCATCGAGGCGACACCACACGGAAAACATAAAATTAATTACGAACGAGCACTTGAACTCTTCACTCGACAAAGGAGCAACAATGATCGTGAATGAGTTTAGCACAAAAAATCAACAATATATTTTACGAGTTAAAATCAAATGGTACATATGACAAACACTCTTTTTTTTGGTAATGGAATAAACAGACTTTCTGAAAATCACGTCACCTGGAGTAATTTACTCGATAACATAAAAGGTATCAATAAGTTCGAAAGCGGCCAGTTGCCAAACACTATGGTGTATGAGCGAATCTATCTAGAAAAACATGCGCCAGATAGAAGCGAAAAAAAAGATGAGCTTGAAATAAAAAATGTTATAGCTAACGAACTACGAGAGCAAGGATCAAATGATGTTCTTGAGGAGTTAGCATCGCTACCTTTTAAGAATTATCTTACTACTAATTATGATTACGCCTTAGAAAAGGCGCTTGATATTTCGCCAGTAAAGCTAAGTTCAGAGGAAATTTATAGCTTGAGAAGAAAACGAATGTATGAATCACAGAATAATTCAAAATTCCTGTGGAATATACATGGTGAAATAGACAACCCCAAATCTATTATGCTTGGTTTAGATCATTATTGTGGTTCAGTGAGCAAAATCGATGCTTATGTTAAAGGCAACTACTCACATAAAGTTAATGGCGCTGACGTTTCTGTTAAACCGATGTTAGAAAAACTTAGAGATGCTTCATTTTGTCACACATCATGGGTGGATCTATTTTTCTCAAGCAATGTACACATTATCGGCTTTTCATTAGACTATAGCGAGACTGACATATGGTGGGTGCTAAATAAGCGAGCCCGTTTTTCATCTGAAGCAACAATTAATAACAAAATATATTTTTACACTCATACTATCAGTGATGAAAAAAAAGGACTGCTTGAGGCATTCGGTGTTGAGGTTATTACAATTGATGTGATTGATGATAACTTTGAGGGTATGTATTGGTCTGCTATAAAGAAAATAAATAATAACCTCAATCGAGATACAGAAAACTGACTTAACGTATTGTATTGAAAGGAACTAAATAAGGAAATATTCACTTATAGCAAAAATAACATAGCGCGCCTGACCTGTTCTCCGTTGATTGACACACGGCGATGTTATCGACATCCATGGCGACCTAATTATGAATGTCTTCTGGACGCTCATTACTGAACTGACGATGCGTATCTGCAAAGTTAGGTGTTGTTATCTCAAAACGTTCAGAGCCTACTGGTACGACAGGCACCGGTTAGACAACACGGTATGGCGGATTAAGCCGCCCTGAGGCGGCTTGTCATTATTTGCGCGGCTTCCCGGCATCCGAGCGTTTTTCTCGAACTCTACCATCATTGTTACGATCACGGGGCTGCGTACCACCGCCGGGTTTAGGAACAACTACGCCTGGATTAAGAGGTCTTCTGTCCGCCATATATCTGTTTCCTTAAAGAATGGCAAAGTTGCCGTCTCTTTTGATACGCCTGGTGTCGTTACCTTTCAATCATTATGGGATGATATGTTGCGCAGCATCAACTTTTCCCTCACTCCACTCATAGCGAACATTCCACATATGTCCATCCGCTTTGTGCCAGAAGCTGATGTTCTAACTCTATACTGTGTCAATCTAAGGGGAGAAGGTCAATATTATTAATAAAGGCAAAACTATCTAAGTTATGTCTGGGGATTTATATTTTATACGAATCAATTTGAATGATTATTGCTTTCGTATCCCACTCTTTGTATAGTCACATTGAGTGAAATGGACGATTTATAATTTGATATTATTAACCACTTTTTTGAAAGGAGTAACACACTGTGGAAAAAAATAGCAAAGGTCTAAGAGTTCGTAATTTTTTTGATATTGAAGCTAAAGAAATCATGGAAAGATATCGTGTGATAGAAACTTTATTGCCTAATACAAATTCCAAAGGCGCTTATCACCGAGGTGAGGAAGGACGTTATATTGAATCCTTGTTAAGATCGTTTCTTAATAGCCATCTTCCCTCTAATCTAAAAGCCATGTCTGGATTTATTCTTAGCCCCTCAACTAAAACAGGAATTGAGGATAATACTCGTGTTGAAAACTTTCCAGATCGTCATTCAAGGCAATTAGATATTATAGTGTATGATGTTGCCAATTATCCAATCTATGAAAAATTTGAAGAATTCTGTATTGTCCCACCTGAAGGTGTTGTGAGTATAATATCCGTAAAAAAGAAATTAAAGACAAATGACATTCACCATGAGGTTAAAGCATTAAGAGATGCTGCCACCTTATGCTCTGGAAATAAAAAGAGAACGCCTCACACAGCTATTTTTTCTTTTGATAGTGACATCAAAACATTGAGAGGTCTCAATGCGAAAATATTCTCAAGCATTTCAAAGGAGAATGGAGGGTCTTTTTCCACTCTTATTAACGAAGTTATAGTTGCAAATAAGACTTGTATATTTAAACTTAGAAAGGACAACACGACTGTAGAAGGTCATGCTCAATATGTGGGTGTGGATTGTACAAAAAGACCTCATATCACGTTGCAGAGAATACTTCAAAGCATATTATCGGTTCACTATGATACCTCTAGAGGTAGTACAATTAATAGACCAGGATTTGTATCTTTCGAAAAAAATACATTTGCCGATTCTCCCAAAATTGGTACAATTCCATATGATTATGACTAGGTAAAAGTACTTATATTTCCAAACACCAGTTACTTAAGTTGTCTTTTTGCAATATAATTTAATTTAGCACGAAGACATAATTAAAATCATCATACCTGACTAGTCCTGGTTTGTATTTAGGTGGCCAGCTCTCTATGTCTCAAGGCATTTTGTTATAAGTATGCATTGCGAACCCCGCGGCTCGCTCACAGCGGAACTTTTGCTCAGTCAGTTAGTCCGCTCCATAGCAGGAGCGGACGTGGAGAACAACAGTCTTAGTTGAGCAACGGGGAGCTGGTTAGCATTTTTACTCATCACTTTCGCAGACCAACCCTTATAAGATCATGAGGGAATAAAGGCTTAATCATTATCTTATCGTTAAAAATAAATAGTTTAGGTGACAGGGCGATGACATCGTAGATATTATCGACAATGAGTTGTAGATGGGTTCTGAACACGGGCACATTCGCATCATCCGCTACGACAAATACAGTTTCATTGCCTAAGTCGCTCACGTTAAACATCTCATGACTAGGTTCATAATCGCTAAAGTCCATTTCCGACCATTTGAGATCACCGCTATACCATGGATATTGAAGAAAAATATCCATTACCGCACTCAAATCATCCCCTTCCATAACATTAAAATCTGTCTTGAGAAGGTCCTTACATTCCTCAAACAATGTCATGTCCATTCCCTTTAGGCTTTATAGCTGAATATTTTTATCATATCCTCCCTGGATGATTGTTTAAAGGAATTAGGAACGTCCTCTGATCGCTCAGAGCGGACAGTCAGATTTGATTGTACTCTTTCTGCGGTAACTGTCAGTTCGAGTCCGAGCTGATACACTTATTTGAACTAGCTTACCAATTCCTTTTTGATCCTGTAGAACGTTGCACGACTTATATCAGCAGCTTTCATTATGTGGGCTGGTTTAACGTTCTGTGCCAACATTTCGCGTACCACTTCACGGGCTTGCATATCCTTTTCTTTCCCCGTATACAAACCTGCCTGTTTTGCTTTCGCGATCCCCTGGGCTTGGCGTTTACGACGGGTTTCATAATCTTGTCGTGCCATTGTTGCGAGGATATCGATCAGCATGGCATTGACTGCTCTCAGAATGCCGCTGGTAAGGTTGTTACCGGACATTTCAACTATCTGCCAACTGGTCGGTAAGTCAATTGATACAATAACCAGTCCTTTACTGTTCAGCGTAGCTTTGAGTTCAGCCCATTCTTCATGGTGAAGACGACTGAGACGGTCAATCGCTTCAATTAGAAGCAAATCGCCAGGCTGTGCTTCCGCAAGTAGGCGCATCAGTTCCATACGCTCCAGCTTCGCACCACTTGCATTCTCAATGTATTCTCCGGCAATCAACCAGTTTTTGCTTCGCGCAAATTCGCGCAGGCTAACTAATGCACGATCAGCATGTTGGCCTTCAGTAGATGCGCGACAGTAGATACGGACATTCATTATGGATTCTCTTTTAAATATCAATTTAATACCCATATGATACATCACATTGTTTTGTTGTCAATAGAGTTAAATTAAACCCTATTGAGACTTTATGTCATGGTCTTTATCAGGTATACCCAAAAGAGATATCTTATCAGCAATTTCCCTTGCGGATATTTGGGGGCTTGATGGTACAAAACAGGGTAGTCAAAAAATCTAGGCTAAATTCATTCTCCAATCGCGCCCCTATATGGGCTTCCTTGTAAGTGTTGTTGCGCATCATCATTGTTCAGGTGTAATTTTAGGTAACCTCCTAAAAACACAGAACATCAAATGATGAAACGCCTCGTAAGAAATCCTGGAAAATTTGAAGCTCTGGAAGTATTTACAGCATTTAGCCGTGAACATGACTATAAACTAAAATCACCAGAGGACACTGAAAAATTTCTTGAACAGTTTGGCGAATCGCTCAAAGCTTCACAGGAAAATCAGATACTACTTCACGGGAAACGCATGGAAGCGTGTTTTGGTCAAGTTGCCGCCGGACTACAAGGGTGTCGCCTGATAAAAACTGAAGACACTGGTGACGTCATTTCTGATGATGCTGATATTTTACTACCTGACTATAGACTCGTCCTGAAGGACGGTCGGCAGATATTCGTTGAGGTGAAAAATACTAGTGTCCCAAACCCAACATCAACATACCTACTGAGAAAGGACTACGTAGCAAAACTACAACGCTATAGTGAGCTAAATGGTGTTCCATTGTATTTTGCAATCTATTACCGTTGTCTCAGGATGTGGACATTGCTGCCTGTGAATTCATTTATTGAACTGAAACACAAGTACGAAACAACACCGATACATTCGCTTGCAAACAATGAAATGGCGATGCTCGGTGACGTGAACGTCGGGACTAAGCCCCCTCTTGTTTTCGAACTGGTAGCTGACAATAGTAAAGATGCCTCTGTCGATGAAGAAAATCGTGCAAGTTTCATTTGCGGTGACGTGAAGATGTACTGTGCCGAGAAAGAGATTGAAGATCACGATGAGAAGAATATTGCTTTCTACCTGATGCGGTTTGGTCGCTGGGAATGTGGCGAACCAGAGGGAGAAATGGATGAAAACGGGAAACTTCACAGCGTGCGCTTCACGTTTAACCCTGAATCATTAGAGGACTTTGAACGCAACGGTTTTGCCATGTTTGGTAGCCTCAGTTCGATGATAACTGAAGCATACAACGAGCATACCGTATATGAGCAAGAAGTGACTGCTATAACTCCGAAAGCTGACCCTGACGTATTCTCTGTTGAGATTCCCAAGGATTACAAAGGTAAGGCTCTTGGTTTGTGGTGTTTCATTATGCAAGCAAATCCTGATTTCAAAATAGGGTCTGAGGAGAAAATGCATTACAAGTACACGGTGGATAAATCATGACATTCACTGACTGGCTAATTCTAAACCAGCATACCAGCGATATATCTAAAGCCATTGAGTCATTACGACCAACAACAGATTATGTGAAAGATTACATCTTCCCTGTTACGATGGCATTTGCTTCAGCCTTTCTGGGAGGGGTGTCAGCGGTCTATATCAACAAAAGACAAGAGCAACAAAAAATCGCTAGAGATAATCTGATTACTTCCATACAAGCTGTAGCGCTAGCACAAGATTGCCTGAGTAACCTAGTTGCCATCAAAACCAATTACCTTAAGATAGACAGTGATGAGCCACTTGTAAGGGCTGGTGCTTTTACAACGATAATCACAAAGTTTGATGATGTAACATTTAGTACAAACAGCTTGTATTTTATACGTCCAATACCGACCGCGAACAAAAAACTGTATGAGTCAGTCGTATGGAAAATTAAGCATCGTATTTTACGAATGAAGATTAGAACCCCGTCATCTGAAGAGCTAAGGGGAACCTGGCGAAACAGTGTCAGAGTAGGGGCTATGTTCGGAAACTACAACGAGGCAATGGGTTTACTCAGATACAGAAACGAGTTGAACGAACAAGTTAAAGATAAGATTTCGATGTATGGTGACATTCTGACGCTCGAACATGTCCAACAGACGCTTGGAAAAAAACTTTGTGGGGGCTTCATTGACATCACTGAAACCTCTATCGCGCTGATAGATCATGTAATCGTTGAACTTTATCACTTTCTTTCTGAGTTTCCTGCTATCGCAGAAAGCAACATTGAGTTAAGTCGAGTCAGGGAATGGGGAGGTGTGCCGACTTATGAGAACAAACAAGCGGCGTTTTTGAAGTGTATAGAACCAATTAAGAAACCAGACTTTAAAAAGTTCTTTGCTTACACAGGGATGTCAGAGCAGGAAGCGCGGGACAAGTACACGTTCAAGTCATGGTTTGACTAATAGAGAAGCGTAATCTTAGTGTTAAGTATGACTCTCGTGACACAAAATGTCCCGTAAACTTGTTCCAGTTACATTGCTGTAGATGTGCAAGAAACTTGTTAATGGTTAGTCAGATCAGAAGCAAATACACACCTACTACAAATGAGATACAGAATGGGATACATTGTGGGCAACAACCCGCATTCCACCGCCCCTGGTGCCTGATGAAATGGGATACAAAGCTGACTTATCGGTCGGGTATACTTTTTTATCGAATCCTAAACAGCAGAACATGTATTGATTAAATAACTTAATCCGTTGGCAAGTAATGCAGGGGGGATTCGCCCCTGCATTTGAAAATCCTATAGAACGTTACTTATGGCAAATTTCCCGGTCATAGACTCCACCATTTACAGCCAGCATTTGCCTTTTCTTCTTTGAAATCATACCCGTCATGATTTGCGAGCCATCTAAAAAAATACCTTCAAATGTTCCCGGGCGTGCATTCCTTCCGGCAATAATCACAGTATCTCCCACGTTTAACGCAGCAACTTTATCGTTATCATAATCCGTATTTTCGAAAATGAATTTTAATCCTTCATTCGAATCAGGGACATATAACGTTACTAACGGTTTTTTGCTGAAAGTGGCTGTACCGATGCTTTTAATTTTACCAATCACCATCAAACGACACTTCTTGAAATCATTCGTTGCCCTGAATTCGTGTTCTTTAAACCGCGCATAAACCTCCCCGGTAGTATACGCCCTTGGAAGTATATCGATTATTGATGGTTTGGATGGTTGTTGTTTTTGTTGAAAATAAGTTGAGCCTCCGTTTGATACCTGTATTGATTCGGATGTACTGGCTTGGCATGGTGTTATTAATAATCCGTTCAACACATAAAGCCCGAAGGAGATTGCGACAGTTGCAATCGATTTTTTAAAGTGACGTTTAGAGTGTGCTCTCATTTTGCTTTTCCATAACTTCTATCTTAACAATATGTTCCCTATTGCGGTATATTTTCACGTTGTCAGTTGGGGACTTAACTGCATTACGGATCTCATTCATTGTATCGTTAGATAGCATACCGCAGCCTTCCATATACATAACCTTACGGGTATTGGTATCTGATGTATTAGTGAAGCAGCTGCTTACCCATGAAACAGGTATTTCGACTCCATGTATCAGCTTCATATATTCAACGATAAACGTATCTGTCAAGTGAAAATGTCCAATCATGTATTTCCCGTTATAGGTTTGACTAGAAGACGAAGTTATCCAGTCGTTTTTTAAAACCAAAGTCAGTGCATTATTTTTCATTTTCAGACTCTAGTTCAAGAATACGGTTATTCGTCATGTCGGTAAGACATTTCTGTTCATTATTGCAACCGGATTTTTGCTTTATCCATTCTCTTTGGGAAGGGAGTAATCGTTTTCTAGTTTCAGGGCTAAGGTTTTTCCAGACCGAATTTAGTTTCTCATCGCTTGCTTTATAACTGTGTGTATCGACATTTGAGGTTACTGCATTGTTTTTGGTGGCTTCGCGGTTGTTATTATAGAAAATGGGGGCGCGAACTCCCTGAGCGTAGTCTTTAGCTGCTTTGTCCCACACACCTTGACCATTGGCAGTCAGTATTTTTCTGAACTCTGTAGTGTTGAAACTGTAACTGCGGATCTCGCCATTGAAATCTAGTTTCACGTTGACGGTGGTTGACTTCGCAATGCCAGTCAAGAAATCCCCAGCTTCTGAACCAAGTGAACAGACTAATTCCTTCGTATCGTCGTTATTCTTTGGGCGTAGTCCGTGCATCGTGAATCTGCCGTTATCAGTTGTAGCAGTGATATCTACCAGCGGCACGATCGAGGATGATTGCTTTGTTATCGCGAAGCATATTCCCTTCAGATTTACATCCCTGTCCATTCCGAGAAACATCAGGGCGTTTTTGTCGTTGCTGGCGACACCTGCTGATTTCGCCTCTGGCAAGAAATAGACGGTACTGGAGGCGGCGGTTATAGCTGAAATGAGAACAACGCCTGATGCCATGATTTTAAACGTTTTTATAAGGGTAGTCATTCTGGATACCTTCTTTCTATTGCACTCCATCGGGGGCAGATCACCATCCCATGAGTCTTGCTAGTGAGAAACACTACTCGAAGAATCATGATCTTACATTGATCTGTAAAATCTATCAATAAAGTAAAATTGATCTATAAAAACGATCGATTGGGGTGTGTATAATTCCGAGATTGCTTTGATGTAACGGAAACGGAGACATGGCTATTGGGGGCGTTGGTAGGCTTCCCCTTGATAGGTATGCAAGGGGAGAGTGATTTACTGTAACAGTTTTTCTAAGTCTTCCAGCGAGTTAATCTCGTATTTAATACCGTTGACAGTTACATACGATTTACTTGTAGTGCTAGCTAACTTGATAGCCAATCCATTACCTTCGTTTTGGTTTACACCATCCTCCAGCTTGGTTATAAACGTCGGGTTTAGAATGCTGACTTCATGCTTGTCCTTAATATGCTGTGCAAATTTTTCAGGTGAAATCAGTTCATCAATGAAGGAGTGCAACACAAGTCCTTGCATTTTTAGTAAGTCATGATCATTTACTGTCTGTGCTTCTACATACGAAACACCAGGTGATCGGTTTCGATTGAACTTAATCACGATTCTCTGTTTTGTCTCGTCGGCGAAGGTTACTTCAAAATGACCATACCGCCCATCAATGTCATAGCAATCAATACGTTTGATAGCTTGCTTTATCTTCAGCCTAATTCGCTTACGATCAGGGTTTTTAGTGTCATGAACATCGAAATTTCGGAATTGATCCCAGCCAGTAGTTTGAATTTCTGAGCGGCTGATTTTGTACTGTTGATATTCTCGCTCAAGCGTTATTTTTTTCTGTTTATTGGCATTAATCTGATCTGCCAATTCTTCGAGGTCATCTATCAAAGTTGCCAGCTTTAGCAGCTTTTTAACAGCTTCAGATGCCTTTTCAATCTCAGATTCGTACCAAGCCGTTTTATCTTCTTGGTGGTTGTTCCAGACGTGATCAGCGATTAGTTGCAAAACAGTGTGCTCAAGCTGGTATGACGTAAAACCTTTTTTACCGCAAGGTTTACCCTGAACGATTTTTGAACCACATATATAACGGTACTTGTTTTCACTTGAACCAGATTTGAACATGAAAGAACCACATTTTCCGCAAAAAAGAATACCGATACCTGAGAGTAGCGGGATTTCTGGTTCAGGATTACCTTCTGGATATTTTGATGAATTACGAGTGATGGCGCGGTGTCGATCTAATTTCGAAAGTGTCAAGTAGTCCACCTCCGACATAAGAGCAGGGTAGTAATCAGGGATAATGAATGTTTCTTTTAACGGCTCATCTGATTCGGAATCGTATATGATGACACCTGATTCATCGCGTTTATCCAGCGTAAAGGTTTTTTGTCCGTGAACAGTGGGGTTCAAAAATGTCCTGATCAAATGTTTACCCCATTGTTCAGTTTTGGGTGTCAGCGCTTGACCTGTCTGGTCTTTATAAACCCTCTTTTTAGGGGCAGGGTAATGTTCGTTAAGATATCGTTGGATTCCAAGAAGAGTTTCACCGTTTTGTTTAAGTTCGATAATCTTCTGAGCTGCGGTAAAATATAGAGGATGTGGAGTAACGTATCCTGATTTTGTATCTACCCACCAAACATTCTGACCGACGGATTCTATTGCTTTTGCTGGTGTTCCCGATTCTCTTGTCAGGTTGTGTCGTATCAACGAACGGGCCTGGGCTTCAACTCGATTCTTTTTTGTCAACGACTCGTCGTGGGCGCGTGTGAACATCAACAATGAAATGATTAAATCGGTTGGATTATTCTTTACGTCCGCGTACTTATAGACCTTTTCATCCATGCCAGTAACAACGACTATCCCCCTGCTAAGTATGTTCTTGAATATATCCAAAGCGCTCCAGGCATCATCACGACTAATGCGGTCAAGATTTTCGACGACTAACCACGAGCCAACGGGAACCTTAGCCCCAATCTGCTTGATGAACTCCGATAACTTCCCTTCATGAGCATTTTTTCCTTTGAACGCAGACATGCCGAGATCGTGGAAAGCCGTTGTATCAAGTTCGAGATTATAACGGGCCGCAATTTTTAGAGCGGTATCTTGCTGACGCTCCAGGGAGTTACCTTCCCGTTGTTTCATAGATGAAAAACGCACGTACGAATACAGCTTGGGTTTCATTGAGTGTGATTCCCTTCGGATGGTATTGATTGATCAGATAGACCTGATGCTAACAGCAGGAATGTGAATTTTAAACAGTGAATAATTATATGTTAGGCAAGCCCGCTAACACACCATGCGTTCAGTTGGATGAATCCCTGCGCTGTAAAATTTTTGCTTCGCCTCTGCGGCCAAAAGTGTGCGCCGGTTTACAGCCCAGTGCGGAAATGTGCGGACAGACGACGCACCAGGCCATGGTCTATCTCATCGAGCTCGAGGCGCTGACCGCACCTTAAACGTCTTTGATGCGCGTCAGACACGCGACGGTGGCGACGATCATCACCAACGCAAACCAGAATACCGCGTGATAGTTCCAGATTTCAGCGGCAATACCCGCCAACGATCCGGCAATAATCCAGCCCACGCGAATGGTATTTGTATAGAGAGTTGTGGCTGAACCCGCTTGTCCCGGCATCAGATCCTGGAAATAAAGCATGCCAATCCCGCCGAGGATGCCGATGTAAATCGCGTTCAGCAGTTGTAAGCCAAGCAATATCGCCGGAGAGTGGGCCAACAGCATGCCGGCATAAAAGAAAAATCCGGCGACAACGGCGATTCTCATCAACAGGCGTTTGCCCAGACGCTTCGCGAAGTATCCGGCAATCAACATGGTTGGGATTTCCAACCCCGCGGCAGTTCCCATCATGATGCCCGCCAGCTTTTCCGGCAGATGCAGTTCGTTGATAATAAACAACGGCATATTAATGATATAGAGACTGTTAGTCCCCCACATTAACGTGCAGATAACAAACAGTAGCAGCGTGTCGCGTCGATTGCGGCGCGGGGCTTCTACCGCGCCTGTCGCGAGAGGCACGTTTTTACTCATCGAGGGTAAGAACAGCCAGACCATTACGCCGCAGACAACAAACGCCACCGCCGCGCTGAGGTACATCACCGTAAAGCTAAACCCCATGGCGAGCGCGTAGGCCAGCGGCGGGCCAATCACCCAGGCCAGCGAAACCTGCGCACGTAATATTGAACTGAACATGACGGCTTCCCGACCCGTACGGTCGGCGTGCTCTCGGGCGAGAGCAAACATTTGCGGGTTGGCGGTCGAACCGAAGCTGCTGAGGAATACCCCGACAAACAGCAGAATAAAATAGTTACGGTTCCAGGCGAACAGCACGCAGGCCAGCATCCCCAGCACGCAGCAAAACACAATCAGGTTTTTGCGATCGCCTTTTTTATCTGAACGTCCGGCCAGAAACTGACTCACCAAAATGCCGATTACGGCGCTACCGGTAAAAAAGAACCCGACCATGCCGGGACGGGCATGGACTTCATCCGTCAGAAAAAGGCTGAGGGTTGGCGTCTGCAACGCACCGGCGATACCCGTCAGAAATGCGACAAGCAGGAACGCCGAAGACGTTAAATCAAACGCCTTGGGTGTGGCGGCTACGGGGGTGTTGTGCATGTTTTGATATCAATAATGTGAAGAGACGCGGAGTTTACGCTGCTTGTCAGAAAATAAACAGGGAGCCAAATCAAAATCGGCATCAAAAATCAAAATAGCATTTCAGTCAGAGTACGCAGTTTGCTGACGCTGCTGAATCTGACAGGCTGACGCCGTTTTTGCGTCAGCAATTTTTTCTCCTCCGCGGAGAAAATGTGCGTTATCTCTAAATTCAGCAAGTAATTTGTCAACTTTACTTGTGTGCTGAAGAAAAAAGAGCAAGACTTCTTGAAACGTTTCAGCGTCATCTTGCCATAACTGATGGAGTCAGGTGACGCCTTTTTTCTCATGTTAGCTGAATCGTTTCAAATCAGCGGGAGAGGAGAACCATGTTCCAGTTATCTGTTCAGGATATTCACCCGGGCGAACAGGCCGGGAATAAAGAAGAGGCTATTCGCCAGGTTGCCGCTGCCTTAGTGCTGGCAGGTAACGTGGCGGAAGGCTACGTCGATGGCATGCTGGCGCGTGAACAACAGACGTCCACGTTCCTCGGCAACGGTATTGCTATTCCTCACGGTACGACGGACACGCGCGATCGGGTGCTGAAAACCGGCGTGCAGGTGTTTCAGTTTCCGCAGGGTGTGATCTGGGGGGAAGGGCAGGTTGCTTATGTGGCAATCGGCATCGCTGCCAGCTCTGATGAGCACCTTGGTTTACTGCGTCAGCTGACGCATGTGCTGAGCGATGACTCCGTCGCTGAACAACTGAAATCTGCGACCACGGCGGAAGAGTTGCGCGCGTTGCTGATGGGGGAAAAGCAAAGCGAACAGTTGAAGCTTGATAACGAAACGCTGTCGCTGGACGTCGTTGCCAACTCGCTGGTCACGCTGCAGGCGCTCAACGCCGCACGGCTGAAAGAGGTCGGCGCGGTTGACGCCACCTTTGTGGCCAGAGCCATTAATGAGCAACCGATGAATCTCGGTCAGGGGATCTGGCTGAATGACTGTGCTGAAGGCAATGTGCGCAGCGCCATTGCGGTCAGCCGCGCAGCAACAGCGTTCGATGTACAAGGTGAAGCGGCAGCCCTGCTGGTGACCGTCGCCATGAATGACGAACAACCGGTTGCGGTGCTGAAGCGCCTTGGCGATCTGCTGCTGAATAATAAAGCTGACCGTTTGTTGAAAGCCGATGCGGCAACGGTGCTGGCGCTGCTGACCAGCGATGATGCCTTAACTGATGATGTACTGAGCGCCGAATTTATTGTGCGCAATGAGCATGGTTTACACGCCCGCCCGGGCACCATGCTGGTGAATACGATTAAACAATTTAACAGTGAAATTACCGTGACAAATCTTGATGGAACCGGCAAGCCGGCGAATGGACGCAGTCTGATGAAAGTTGTGGCATTAGGCGTGAAGAAAGGACATCACCTGCGTTTTACCGCCCAGGGTGAAGATGCTGAACAGGCGCTGAAAGCGATTGGCGAAGCCATCGCGGCGGGTCTTGGGGAGGGCGCGTAATGAGCAGACGTGTTGCTACTATCACCCTTAACCCAGCCTACGATCTGGTGGGTTTCTGCCCGGAAATTGAACGCGGTGAAGTGAACCTGGTTAAAACGACCGGTCTGCACGCGGCAGGGAAAGGGATTAACGTCGCTAAGGTTTTGAAAGATTTAGGTATCGATGTAACGGTGGGTGGTTTCCTCGGTAAAGACAACCAGGATGGTTTTCAGCAGTTGTTCAGCGAGCTGGGTATCGCCAACCGTTTTCAGGTTGTACAGGGGCGTACCCGTATCAACGTCAAGCTGACCGAAAAAGACGGCGAAGTGTCCGACTTCAATTTCTCCGGCTTTGAAGTCACCCCGGCTGACTGGGAACGCTTTGTGAATGACTCGCTGAGCTGGCTGGGCCAGTTCGACATGGTGTGCGTCAGCGGCAGTTTGCCGACCGGCGTTAGCCCGGAAGCATTCACCGACTGGATGACGCGCCTGCGCAGTCAGTGTCCTTGCATTATCTTTGATAGTAGTCGTGAAGCACTGGTGGCCGGTCTGAAAGCGGCACCGTGGCTGGTGAAACCAAACCGTCGTGAACTGGAAATCTGGGCAGGCCGTAAGCTGCCAGAAATGAAAGATGTGATTGAAGCTGCACATGCGTTGCGCGAGCAGGGTATTGCTCATGTGGTGATTTCACTTGGCGCGGAAGGAGCTCTGTGGGTTAACGCTTCGGGTGAGTGGATTGCTAAACCGCCGTCAGTCGAGGTGGTAAGCACCGTAGGCGCGGGTGATTCAATGGTTGGTGGCCTGATTTACGGCCTGCTGATGCGTGAATCCAGTGAACACACCCTGCGTCTGGCAACCGCTGTTGCCGCCCTGGCGGTAAGCCAAAGCAATGTGGGCATTACCGATCGTCCTCAGTTGGCCGCAATGATGGCGCGTGTCGACTTAAAACCGTTTAACTGACAGCAGGAGAGGCATAATGAAAACGCTGCTGATTATTGACGCTAATCTCGGCCAGGCTCGCGCTTATATGGCGAAAACCCTGCTTGGAGCGGCGGCGCAGAAAGCACATCTGGAAATTATTGATAATCCTAATGATGCCGAACTGGCAATTGTTCTGGGCGACACGCTTCCTGCCGACAGTTCGCTGAACGGCAAAAAAGTCTGGCTGGGCGATATTGGTCGTGCGGTTGCGCATCCTGAACTTTTCCTCAGTGAAGCGAAAGGCCACGCAAAACCTTATAGCGCTCCGGTTGCGACAGCGTCCGTGGCCAGTAGTGGTCCAAAACGAGTGGTGGCGGTGACGGCTTGTCCAACTGGCGTTGCCCATACGTTTATGGCCGCTGAAGCTATTGAAACAGAAGCGAAAAAACGTGGCTGGTGGGTGAAGGTTGAAACCCGTGGTTCTGTTGGCGCAGGCAATGCCATTACGCCGGAAGAGGTGGCTCAGGCGGATCTGGTGATTGTGGCGGCTGACATTGAAGTTGATCTGGCGAAGTTTGCCGGAAAACCAATGTACCGTACTTCAACTGGCCTTGCGCTGAAGAAAACGAAGCAGGAGCTGGATAAAGCGCTGGAAGAAGCAACGCCGTACCAGCCTGCCGGCAAAGCGCAGTCTGCAACCACTGAAGGTAAGAAAGAGAGCGCTGGCGCGTATCGTCACCTGCTGACGGGCGTATCCTACATGCTGCCGATGGTGGTTGCTGGCGGTCTGTGTATTGCACTCTCATTCGCTTTTGGTATCGAAGCGTTCAAGGAGCAGGGGACGCTGGCGGCGGCGCTGATGCAGATTGGCGGTGGTTCAGCTTTCGCGCTGATGGTGCCGGTTCTGGCGGGCTACATCGCGTTTTCCATCGCTGACCGTCCGGGTCTGACGCCAGGTCTTATCGGCGGTATGCTGGCGGTGAGCACCGGTTCCGGCTTTATTGGCGGGATTATTGCCGGTTTCCTTGCCGGTTATGTGGCGAAGCTCATCAGCACGAAGCTGAAACTCCCGCAGAGTATGGAAGCGCTGAAACCGATCCTGATCATTCCGCTGCTCTCAAGCCTGGTGGTTGGTCTGGCCATGATCTACCTGATCGGTAAACCAGTGGCGGGCATTCTGGAAGGTCTGACCCACTGGCTGCAAACCATGGGAACCGCGAACGCGGTGCTGCTTGGAGCGATTCTGGGCGGCATGATGTGTACCGATATGGGCGGTCCGGTTAACAAAGCGGCGTATGCTTTCGGTGTGGGCCTGCTTAGTACGCAAACCTATGCGCCGATGGCGGCGATTATGGCGGCGGGTATGGTGCCTCCGCTGGCCCTGGGGCTGGCAACGCTGGTGGCGCGTCGTAAGTTCGACAAAGCGCAGCAGGAAGGCGGTAAAGCTGCGCTGGTACTGGGCCTGTGCTTTATTACCGAAGGGGCTATCCCATTCGCTGCCCGTGACCCGATGCGCGTTTTGCCTTGCTGTATCGTTGGCGGCGCGATTACCGGGGCTATCTCTATGGCGGTGGGTGCTAAGCTGATGGCGCCGCACGGCGGTCTGTTCGTGCTGTTAATCCCTGGCGCAATCACTCCGGTGGTTGGATACCTGCTGGCCATTATTGCCGGTACGCTGGTAGCCGGTCTCTCCTACGCGGTGCTGAAACGCCCGGAAGCAGAGGTTGTGGCAAAGGCGGCCTGATTTAACGCTGACATCCGGGGCAGAGATTTCTCTGCCCCTTTTTTTATCCATTAAATCTGCCTGGCAGTGTTAAACCGGTTCAGGCAATCATTGGCGCGATGATAAAACCAAAGGCAACGCCAGCAATGATCCCGCCAAGCCCTGGCAACATAAACGGATGGTTTAAGACATACTTACCCACGCGCGTTGTCCCGGTGGTGTCGAACTCCATTGCCGCCAGCGAAGTTGGATAAGTTGGCAGAACAAACACGCCGGTCACTGCGACATAGGAAGCCAGAATGGCCCATGTGGGTACGCCGAGCGCGACGGCAAGAGGGATAATCAGCGGCGTGGTGGCTCCCTGCGAATAGAGAAGCGCGCAGGTACCAAACAGCACCAGCGCCAACAGCATCGGATAAGCCCGTAGAATATCGCCCGCGATATCCTTTATCCCCGTTAAGTGGGCATCAATGAAAGTTGTGCCCAGCGTAACAATCCCCAGAATCACAGCCAACGAACTCATACCCGCGCGAAACGTGGATGTCAGGACAATCGCGTCTGTTGATGTTTTGCATAGCACCACCATCAGACATGCGGCAGCTAGCATGCAGATAATGATAATATCCCGGGTATTCATTGCGTTACCTGCATCGAATCCAGGGCGCAATTGAGGGCAAGCGGCAAGAATAACGATGACCACCGTTGCCAGCATAAACAGGGCGACTGACAGTCTGGCACCTGGCGTTGTGCTGTTTTGCCCTGCATATTTACGCACCAGTCCTTTTTGCAGGCGTTCCAGATAGACTTCATCATCCTGTAGCTCACATCCCTGACGTGAGGCGATAAAAGCGGCGACCATCGCAGCGACAAATGAGGCAGGCAGACATACCGCCATGACCTGAATAAAGCTGATACCGTTGCCTTCCATAATAGTCAACATAGCGGCCATTGCGGCACTGATCGGCGAACCGGATATCGCCACCTGCGAAGCGACTACGGAGCCTGCGAGCGTACGGGAAGGGCGAATACCTGACTCTTTGGCAACTTCGGCAATCACCGGCAGAGTAGAAAAGACGATGAACCCTGTTCCCGCCATAATCGTCATCGACCAGGTAATAATCGGCGCAATAATATTGATATATTTAGGGTTACGGCGCATAAAATTACCGGCAATGCGAACCAGATAATCCATGCCTCCGGCGGCCTGTAGCGCCGATGCCGCCACCACCACCGTCATAATAATAAGAATAACGTCAACGGGGGGTGAACCAATTTGCAGCCCAAATCCCAGCGTTAAAATAGCCAGCCCCAGCCCGCCACATAAACCAATACCAATTCCGCCAAGGCGGATACCGAAAAATATTGCGCCCAACACTACGATAATTTCTAGCCAAATCATAATGGCCTCCGCCAGAGAGTAATTTGTAATTAAAATGGATTTTTATTTAATGCAACAATTAAACAGGTATGGACATTCATTGTGCCAAAAGGTGATTTTTACCCACGCGTTTCTCGTACCATTTAATACCGGCACGAACCAACGAACCGGTTGAATCAATATATTTTTCAGGTGACTTTTTGACGGCTTCAGCAAGAATGACAGGAACTTCAGTACATCCGAGCACGATGACTTGTGCCCCGCGTGAGAAGAGTGCTTCAGCCTGTTCATTCATCAGCGTTTGTGCCCGCTTAGCATCACCAGCTTTTAAGCAATAGATGCTTTCCATCACTTTTTCCTGACTGGATGAGTCAGGGCTGATGCAGGTTAACCCAAGAGATTCTATGCCTTTTTGATAGAGGCCCATGTATAAAGTGGCGTTGGTGGCGAGTAATCCGATTTGCGATTTCCCACAGTTTTTAACCTCATTGATGGTCGTTTCAACGATACTGAGCAGCTCTGTATGGCAGCACGCTTTTAATTCATTAAACCAAAAGTGGGCGGTGTTACAGGGGATCACAATACACTCGGCGCCAGCATCTTCGAGTTTATGCATATAATCGCGCATTGCCGGAAGTGGGGAATGACCATGATGCATTAACGCGTCGGTTCGGTCAGGAATGTCAGGAATAGATGAAATAATTAAGGGGATATGTTCCTGGTCACGTTGCGCAGCGGTAAAAGTGACGAATTTATTAAACAGATCGACCGTTGCAGCAGGTCCCATACCACCAAGCACGCCAATTAAACCTTTCACGATATATACCTCAATTCACCGATAATTAATATTCAGAGCCGGGTTGTGTCTGCTGATAATGTTTAACAGCAGTGAGACGTGAGGAGAAATGCAATAATGTATGGTTCAATGCAAAAACCGCATGACTGTGGTTTATTGTGTAACCTCAGCAGGCCGGTATTCGGCCAGAGGCTCCGCGTTACGCGGCGGACAACCGGTCATAACCGATAGGGAGAGAAGTATGTTAATGTTAAAAATGAAGCCTTGATGCAAAAAACGAATCACCAGGCGCTAATGATGAATGTCATCTTCGGAACTATTCAGGCATGATGCTTTAAGGCTAATAGGCATATTTAAATATCCGCGTGATAAGCATGAAAAATATTGAGACAAAATGGTTATATGACTTTCTGACGTTGGAGGCATGCCGTCATTTTTCCCAGGCGGCTGAGGAGCGCAACATATCCCAACCGGCATTTAGTCGGCGGATCAAGGCGCTCGAATCAGCCGTGGGTGTGCTGCTTTTTGATCGCACAACGAGCCCACTGCAACTCACGGAGGAGGGCAAGCTATTTCATTCGCAAACCCGTAGTTTGTTGCAACAGCTGGAATGTAATCTGGATGAGCTAAGCGGCCACAATTTACTGGGTGTACCCAATATCAAAATAGCGGCGGCACATTCTCTGTCGCTGACGATGTTGCCCAGATTGGTGCACTCAATGGCGGCCTGGGGTGAGGAGTTTGTCTATCACGTTGAAGCTATTGATGTTGTTCAGGCGGTGAATACTCTGCGCGAGGGGAAAAGCGATTTTATTATCTCCTTTCGGGATGAAGATTTAATGCAGTCACCTTTCTGCGGCTTGAAGGTTTTTGAGTCTGAACTGTACCCCGTGTGTGCAGTTGATGCGCAGGGTAAGGCGTTGTTTGATATCTATCAGTCGCAGGCGCCGATTCTGAACTATACCAGCACATCCTACATGGGAAGATTGGTAAACCGTCATCTGGCGGAAGTAGGCGGCATTTCAGCCCGAACGCTGTTTATGTCTTCGATGAGTGAGTTATTAAAAAATATGGCATTGGATGGGCATGGTATCGCCTGGTTGCCGGCGTGGACAATCGTAAACGAACTGCGCGAAAAGCGGCTGGTTTGTCTGCAGACGCCGGAACTGATGGTGCCTATTCAGGCTTATATTTACCGAATGGATACCCGGTTGAATAAAACGGCTGAGCACTTCTGGCGGATTTTGTACAACCATATGCCAGAGGACCTTGTTTCGCTCAGTTGATACGAACCGGATCGTCTGGCGCATCTGAAAAATCTCCGGTTATGCCGGAGTTAAACTCTTTAGACTGCTTGAATTGTGTACTACCTCTCATTTTCTCTTTCCTTTACAGACTGTATCTATAAAAAATTGTGATTCTGTTCATATCTATTGAGTTTAGATCTTGAATATGGATTTACTTTGTCAAAAACACGCTTACTATGAACATATGTTTGATAGTGAACATGTGCTCTAATAACCTGATGTGTGGCGTTGGTTATTTTTAACGAACTCATTTGTGGCAAGATAATTGCCAGGGGACGTGCTATGCGTGAAAAGGAATACATAGTAACTATTGGCTCGGCCAATATGGATGTTGCTGGGTATTCGCATGCTTCTCTAAATTATGCGGATTCGAATCCAGGAAAGATAAAATTCACCCCCGGCGGAGTTGGACGTAACATTTCACATAATCTCGCGCTGCTGGGGAAAAATTCATGGTTACTGACGGCGGTTGGTAATGATTTTTATGGACAATCGTTATTGGCGCAAACCAATCAATCCGGAGTTCATGTTGATAAGTGTCTTATCGTTCCCGGAGAGAATACGTCCAGTTATTTATCATTGCTTGATAACACCGGTGAAATGTTGGTTGCCATTAATGATATGAGCATTACCGAACATATTTCAGCAGATTTTTTATCACAGCATCATGATTTTATTCGGCAGGCGAAAGTCATCGTCGCCGATTGCAATATCAGCGAAGATGCCCTGGCATGGGTGCTGGAAAATGCCGGAGAGGTTCCGGTGTTTGTTGACCCGGTATCGGCATGGAAATGCGTCAAAATTCGCGAGCGGCTTGGACAAATTCACACTCTTAAACCCAACCGGCTTGAAGCCGAAACGCTAAGCGGTATTGCGCTTTCCGGGCGTGATGACGTGGGTAAAGTCGCCGCCTGGTTTCATGATCGCGGCTTAAATAGGCTGGTGCTCAGCATGGGCGGTGACGGTGTTTATTACAGTGATATTGCGGGGAGTCGTGGTTGGTCGCTGCCGATTAAAACTCACGTCATTAATGTTACCGGGGCTGGCGATGCGATGATGGCTGGACTGGCTTCCTGCTGGGTAGACGGCATGCCCTTTATTGATTCGGTTCGATTTGCGCAGGGTTGTTCATCAATGGCGTTAGCCTGTGAATATACCAATAACCCTGATTTGTCTGTTGCGAATGTAAGCTCATTAGTGGAGAACACAGAATGTCTGAATTAACTCTTTCCTCTGAATTATTACAAATATCTCCAGAAGTACAGGAAGCATTAAACAGTAAGAAGCCGATTGTTGCACTTGAATCAACCATTATTTCTCATGGTATGCCATTTCCGCAGAATGCCCAGACAGCGATTGAAGTAGAAGAAACTATTCGTAAACACGGTGCGGTTCCTGCGACCATTGCCATTATTGGCGGAATAATGAAAGTTGGTTTAAGCAAAGATGAAATTGAGCTGCTTGGGCGAGAAGGTCATAGCGTTACGAAAGTAAGTCGTCGTGATTTGCCGTTTGTGGTCGCGGCAGGAAAAAATGGTGCAACGACTGTTGCCTCAACCATGATTATTGCCGCCCTGGCGGGAATTAAAGTATTTGCGACAGGGGGAATAGGTGGGGTTCATCGTGGTGCTGAACATACCTTTGATATTTCCGCGGATCTGCAAGAACTGGCGCATACCAATGTCACGGTAATTTGTGCCGGGGCGAAATCTATTCTTGATCTCGGCTTAACTACTGAATATTTAGAAACCTTTGGTGTGCCGTTAATTGGTTATCAAACCAACGCGTTGCCAGCATTTTTCTGCCGTACCAGTCCATTTGAGGTCAGCATCCGTCTGGACAGTGCGAAAGAGATTGCCCGTGCCATGGCGGTGAAATGGCAAACGGGTCTCGACGGCGGTCTGGTTGTTGCGAACCCCATCCCAGAGCAGTTTGCGATGGCTGAAGAGAAAATTAATGCGGCAATCGATCGGGCGGTAAAAGAAGCGGAAGATCAGGGCGTTGTGGGCAAAGAGAGTACGCCGTTCCTGTTAGCGCGGGTTGCAGAGCTGACCGGTGGTGACAGCCTGAAATCAAATATTCAGCTGGTGTTCAACAATGCGGTACTGGCCTGTGAAATTGCGAAGGAGTATCAGCGCCTCGTCTGACAGAATTTCCCGGGCAGAATGCGGTCGCCCGCGAATATCAAACCTACCAAAACCTGGCGATAACGCCGGGTTTCCTGGCATGAAGGGAATTTCATTATGGATATAATGAGAAGTGTTGTGGGTATGGTGGTATTACTGGCCATCGCGTTTCTGCTGTCAGTAAATAAAAAACGTATAAGTCTGCGCACGGTCGGGGCTGCACTGGTACTGCAAATCGCAATCGGCGGCATTATGCTGTATTTCCCGCCGGGAAAATGGCTGGTTGAACAGGCTGCGCTCGGTGTCCACAAGGTGATGTCATACAGTGACGCGGGAAGCGCATTTATCTTTGGCTCCCTGGTAGGGCCAAAAATGGATGTGCTGTTTGACGGAGCCGGGTTTATCTTTGCTTTTCGGGTGCTTCCGGCCATCATTTTTGTGACCGCACTGATCAGTCTTCTCTACTACATTGGCGTGATGGGGCTGTTGATCCGCATCCTCGGCGGTATTTTCCAGAAAGCGCTGAACATCAGTAAGATCGAGTCATTTGTCGCCGTAACGACGATTTTTCTCGGGCAAAATGAGATCCCGGCGATCGTGAAGCCGTTTATTGACCGCCTGAATCGCAATGAGCTGTTTACCGCTATTTGTAGTGGGATGGCCTCGATTGCTGGCTCAATGATGATTGGTTACGCCGGAATGGGCGTTCCGATTGACTATTTGCTGGCGGCATCGTTGATGGCAATTCCTGGCGGTATTTTGTTCGCGCGTATGCTGAGTCCGGCAACTGAAGAATCTCGCGTCACCTTTGAGAACCTGTCATTTACTGAAACGCCACCGAAAAGCATCATCGAAGCAGCGGCGAGCGGAGCGATGACCGGGCTGAAAATCGCCGCTGGCGTGGCGACGGTCGTAATGGCATTTGTCGCCATTATCGCGCTGATTAACGGCATTATTGGCGGAATTGGTGGGTGGTTTGGCTTTGGTCACGCCACTCTGGAAGGGATCTTTGGCTATGCGCTAGCCCCGCTGGCGTGGATTATGGGTGTGGACTGGGGCGATGCGACGCTGGCAGGCAGCCTGATTGGGCAGAAGCTGGCGATTAACGAGTTTGTCGCTTATCTCAACTTCTCGCCGTATCTGCAAGCGGGTGGAACGCTGGATGTGAAGACCATTGCGATTATCTCGTTTGCGCTGTGCGGTTTCGCTAACTTTGGTTCGATTGGCGTTGTCGTCGGAGCATTTTCGGCGATAGCGCCACAGCGAGCCCCGGAAATCGCGCAGCTTGGCATGCGCGCGCTGGCAGCAGCAACGCTGTCAAACCTGATGAGCGCTACTATAGCCGGTTTCTTTATCGGGCTGGCATAGCGAAAATAATGCCGGATACGCGTAGCGCCATCCGGCATTACATTTAAGCAGTTTGCAGCAAATACAAGGCGTTATCTGCTGAGAGGGTTGGGTTGTTGATGCTGACGCTGGCTCGCGATAATGCCGCGCAGGCCATGGCAAAGTGAGCGCTTTCACGAAATTCACTACCTTCCAGAAAGCTGTACAGCAATCCCGCCATAAAAGCATCGTCGGCGCCAAAACTGTCTACAACCGTATGCTCAGGAGGCGTCAGTAAAAACTGTTCTCCGTCCTTTTCGCTGCAAAAAACGGATTCATCTTCCAGGCAAACAAAGATTCGTTTTACCCCTTGCTGATGGAGACTATTAACGGCCAGTACGCGATCGGCATCTGAATGAATAGGTTGACCCCACAAAATCGCCAGCTCTTTCTGCGTTGGTTTGAGCGTATGAATACGCGTAAACCAGGTCTTCATTTTTGCCGCTTTGAACTCTGAAACGGTGTCAATGAATACCGGAATATCATCAGCAATAGTAAAGACCCACTCAATGGCTTCGGCAGTCAGATTGCAATCTGCCAGTACGACACCGGAATGGCGGATCAAATCTCGCGAACTGTTCAGTAACTGCGGCGTCAATTGTTGCAGGATATGGGTATCGTTAATTGCCAGTACGGTCTCTTCCTGCTGATTAGCGATCGACAGGTAAGTTGAGGTGTTATGTCCATGCAGGCGTATGCAACTGGAAACGTTAACACCGGCCTGACGCGTTTGTTCCAGCAATGTTTCGCCATAGAAATCACTGCCAACAGCGGAAATTAAGTGGACGTCACGGCCCAGCAGTGCCAGGTTGTGGGCGATGTTGCGTCCCACGCCGCCTGCCGAGCAGTGAATGTTACCAGGGTTAGAGGCAGCCTGAGGATAGTGGATGTCAGCAACACCACGAATATCCATATTGATCGCCCCGACAACCACGCAATAATCCTGTTCGGTAAGGATATAACCTTTACCTTTGATCATGCCTTTACGCATCAAATCCATAATATGCGCAGCAACGCGTGAACGGCTGATCTGCAAAATATCGGCGATTTCATTCTGCTGAATCAACGGATTGCGACGCAGGATCTTAAGGATCTGCTTTTCCCTGTCGTTCATGATTATGCCACCGCTTTTTCTGTTTGCTGGGCTTTCAGCCAGGCAATCTCTTCTGCCCAGATATCCGGATTAATCGTTTCCAGCACCAGCGGAATGCCGTCAAAACGATTGTCCTGCATGATCCAACGGAAGGCATCGTGGCCAATATTGCCTTCACCTAAGCTGTGGTGACGGTCAACGCGACTGCCAAATGCGCTCTTGGCGTCGTTCAGGTGCATACCGCGTAGGTACCTGAAGCCGACAATACGTTCAAATTCCGCAAACGTCTTTTCGCATTCCTCGACGGAGCGCAAATCGTAACCGGCCGCGAAGGCATGGCAGGTATCAATACAGACGCCGACGCGGGACTTATCTTCGACGCCGTCGATAATGGCGGCAAGATGCTCAAACTTAAATCCAAGGTTGCTGCCTTGTCCGGCGGTATTTTCGATAACTGCCGTAACGCCCTGGGTCTGAGCAAGGGCGATGTTGATGGATTCGGCAATGCGCGCCAGACACTCATCTTCCGGGATCTGCATCAAATGGCTACCCGGGTGAAAGTTCAGCAAGGATAAGCCCAGCAGTTCACAGCGCTGCATTTCATCTATAAACGCATCACGTGATTTTTCCAGCGCATCGCTAACCGGATGACCGAGGTTAATCAGGTAACTGTCGTGAGGCAGGATCTGGGCGGCAGTATAATGATACTTCTCGCAGGCAGATTTAAAATCATCAATGATTTCGGTGGTCAGCGGCGCGGCACGCCACTGGCGCTGATTTTTGGTGAACAGGGCGAATGCGGTCGCTTCGATTTCTGCGGCTCGAATAGCGGCGTTAGCCAGACCGCCAGCGGCGCTTACGTGCGCTCCGATATATTTCATAAATTTAACCCGCCATACTCAAATACAAAAAGGGAGAGTATAGCGGGTTAATAGAGGTGAGTCGTGATCGTTTATGCCATCAGCGCGTGGATAGCGACGTTAATCGCACCGCCACCCACAATCAGCCAGACAAACAGCAGCAGGGCCATCAGTAACGGTTTGGCACCGGCTTTTTTCAGCGCGCTAACGTGCGTGGTCAGCCCCAGGGCAGCCATCGCCATTGCCAGCAAAATGGTGTCCAGCGTTACCAGCATGTTCACTACTGACTGTGGCAGCAGGTGGAACGAGTTAAAAATTGCGACCACAATGAACAGGATGGCAAACCATGGAATGGTTATTTTGCTCTTCTCACCGCCCGTGGCCGGAGACAGTTGTTTAACGCGTGCGGCCAGGAGGATAAGGAACGGTGCCAGCATCATGACGCGCAGCATTTTGGCAATAACCGCGGCGTTTTCCGCATCCGGGCTAATGGCGTGCCCGGCAGCCACAACCTGTGCAACTTCATGCATGGTGGAGCCAATGTAAATGCCGTAGGTTTCTGGGCTAAACCAGTGTGAAAGCAACGGATACATCGCCGGATACAGGAAGATAGCGATAGTACCGAAGATAACCACGGTGGCGACAGCGACGGTCACTTTACTGGCTTCTGCTTTCACCACTGGTTCGGTTGCCAGCACGGCGGCGGCACCACAAATGCTGCTCCCCGCGCCAATCAGCCAACTGGTGTGACGGTCCAGACCAAATACTTTCTGCCCCAGGAAACAGGCAATCATAAAGGTACTGCTTAGCGTTAACACATCAATCACGATACCGCTGACGCCGACGTCAGCAATTTGCGCGAAGGTGAGGCGGAAACCGTAGAGGATAATCCCCAGACGTAATAAATGTTGTTTCGCGAACAGCACGCCGCCGTCACAGCTTTTCCAGATGTGCGGATAGACGGTGTTGCCGAGAATCATCCCCAATAAGATGGCTAAGGTGAGGGCGCTGAACCCGGCACCTGCGACGGCGGGAATGGATCCTCCCCATAAGGCGACCCCAGTGATAACTGCACTCAGGGCAAGCCCCGGAATAAAATGCCACGCTGTACGACGATGAGTCTGTAAGGTGAGTTCTGTCATATCCTTCTCCTTTATCTGGGTAAAAGAGTAAGGCGAAGTGGTTTAAAAATAAAATTGATTATATATTTATAATTAATCTATATAAGTGGTATACCCGTCATACTTCAAGTTGCATGTGCGTTGGCTGCGCTCGTTCACCCCAGTCACGTACTTAAGTACGCTCCGGGGGATGCTCTCTCTTGCCGCCTTCCTGCAACTCGAATTATTTAGGGTATAAGTAACGGCTATCCGGTGGAAAATGACTATGCATATCACCCTGCGACAACTTGAAGTGTTTGCTGAGGTACTAAAAAGCGGCTCAACGACCCAGGCATCTGTCATGCTGGCATTGTCGCAGTCGGCGGTGAGTGCGGCGCTTACCGATCTGGAAGGGCAACTTGGCGTGCAACTGTTTGACCGTGTTGGCAAACGGCTGGTGGTTAACGAACACGGACGCTTGCTTTATCCGCGCGCGCTGGCGTTACTTGAGCAAACCACCGAAATCGAACAGCTTTTTCGCAAAGATAATGGCGCCATTCGGGTCTATGCCAGTAGCACCATCGGTAATTATATTCTGCCCGCCATGATCGCCCGTTATCGCCAGGACTTCCCCGATTTACCGCTGGAGCTTAGCGTGGGCAACAGCCAGGACGTGATCAATGCGGTGCTGGATTTTCGGGTAGACATCGGGCTGATTGAAGGGCCGTGTCACAGTACGGAAATCATCTCTGAACCGTGGCTGGAGGACGAACTGGTGGTGTTTGCCGCACCGTCGTCACCGCTCACAAAGGGGCCCGTTACGCTGGAACAGTTGGCTGCTTCGCCGTGGATCCTGCGTGAGCGAGGATCGGGGACGCGTGAACTGGTGGATTACCTGCTGTTGTCTCATCTGCCAAGATTTCAGATGGCGATGGAGTTGGGGAACTCCGAGGCCATTAAGCATGCGGTGCGCCATGGTCTCGGGATCAGCTGTTTGTCGCGTCGGGTCATTGCGGAGCAGTTACAGGCAGGGACGCTGAGCGAAATTACCGTGCCACTACCGCGTTTAGTGCGCACTCTCTGGCGCGTTCATCACCGGCAAAAACATATCTCTAATGCCATTACGCGTTTTTTATATTACAGCGACCAGGTTGAGTAGGGCGAATAGCGCGTTAACTCTCGTCAGGTCACCCTATCCATAATGGCTGTTACGTCTTAACCGCCTTGTGCCGCCCGTTTTCTGCTTTACTTATAATCCGCGGCCAGTCATGAAGGTCTCTTATAACAGCGCATTTGTGCCGGAAGAATGCCATTTCGTCTGCTACAATCGCGCCTCATTTTTTGGATGGATAGCATTTTCACATGGTTTCCGAAACTAAAACCACAGAAGCGCCCACGCTACGTCGTGAACTGAAGGCGCGTCACCTGACGATGATTGCCATTGGAGGCTCCATCGGTACAGGTCTTTTCGTTGCATCTGGTGCAACTATTTCTGCGGCGGGTCCTGGCGGCGCGTTGTTCTCTTATATCCTGATCGGTCTGATGGTGTACTTCCTGATGACCAGCCTCGGTGAACTGGCTGCCTATATGCCGGTTTCCGGCTCGTTCTCCACTTACGGTCAAAACTACGTAGAAGAAGGCTTTGGTTTCGCGCTGGGCTGGAACTACTGGTACAACTGGGCGGTAACGATTGCCGTTGACCTGGTGGCCGCACAGTTGGTGATGAGCTGGTGGTTCCCGGACACGCCGGGCTGGATCTGGAGCGCACTGTTCCTCGGCGTTATCTTCCTGCTGAACTACATTTCCGTTCGCGGATTTGGTGAAGCGGAATACTGGTTCTCGCTGATCAAAGTCACCACTGTAATTATCTTCATCGTGGTTGGCGTGATGATGATTTTCGGTATCTTCAAAGGTACTCAGCCGGTGGGCTGGAGCAACTGGACGACCGGTGATGCACCGTTTGCCGGGGGTTTTGCCGCTATGATTGGCGTGGCGATGATCGTCGGCTTCTCCTTCCAGGGAACTGAGCTGATTGGTATCGCGGCAGGCGAATCTGAAGATCCTGAAAAGAACATTCCACGTGCGGTGCGTCAGGTGTTTTGGCGAATCCTGCTGTTCTATGTGTTTGCGATTTTGATTATCAGCCTGATTATCCCGTACACCGATCCGAGCCTGCTGCGCAACGATGTGAAAGACATCAGCGTTAGCCCGTTCACGTTGGTATTCCAGCATGCGGGTCTGCTGTCAGCCGCAGCAGTAATGAACGCGGTTATCCTGACGGCGGTACTGTCAGCGGGTAACTCCGGGATGTATGCCTCCACGCGTATGCTTTACACCCTGGCATGCGACGGTAAAGCGCCGCGTATTTTCGGCAAACTGTCTCGTGGCGGTGTTCCGCGTAACGCGCTGTATGCGACGACTGTGGTGGCGGGGCTGTGTTTCCTGACCTCTATGTTTGGTAACCAGACCGTGTACCTCTGGCTGCTGAACACCTCCGGGATGACGGGCTTTATCGCCTGGCTGGGGATCGCTATTAGCCACTATCGTTTCCGTCGCGGTTATGTGCTGCAGGGGCGCGATGTGAAGGATCTGCCGTACCGTTCTGGCTTCTTCCCACTGGGTCCGATCTTCGCCTTTGTGCTGTGCCTGATTATCACTCTGGGCCAGAACTACGAAGCGTTCCTGAAAGATAGCATTGACTGGGGCGGCGTGATGGCAACCTATATCGGTATCCCGCTGTTCCTGATTATCTGGTTTGGCTATAAGCTGGCGAAAGGAACTCATTTTGTTCGCTACAGCGAAATGAAATTCCCGGATCGCGTGAAGAAATAACAGTATAAAAAGCATAACAAAAACCCCGGCATGATGAGTGCCGGGGTTTTTTTATTGCGCCAGACTTAGAAGCTGTAAGTCAGGCCAACCGTGTAACGACGACCATCGAGAACAGTGTCGTAGGTATCGTAATCGATTTGCTTATCCAGCACGTTATACACGCCAGCGGTCATCAGCAGATCTTTGTTAGCATAGTAGCGCAAACCAACATCGACCTGAGTATAGGACGGGGTGCCCTGCGCCATGGAGGTACGGCTCAGGTATTCAGACGTTTTCCCGCGCAGATTCAGACGGCTCCAGAAACCGAGATCCTGCGTGGCCTGCCAGTCCAGCGTGGTGTTGAACATATGCTTTGGCATTTTGTTCAATGGCTGACCGGAGAACTGACCGCTTTTCTGTTCAGATTCCGTGTAAGTGTAATTCGCCGTCCAGTTGATGTCGGAAGTCATCTTCCAGCCGAAAGTGGATTCTACGCCGCGCATATTGGCTTTATCGACGTTAACGCGATCGCTGACGAAGTCATAGTGGGTATTGCCGATGGTACAGGCCGGATCGGAGCTGCTGTTACAGCGGCGCACTTCGGTGATTTTGTCTTTGAAGTCAGTATTGAACAGCGTGACACCCGCGTTGAGATCGTTGCCGTTATCCCACAGTAAACCGATCTCTTCGCTGAGGCTTTTCTCCGGCTTCAGGTCCGGGTTGCCGACAATGATGCCGTTCAGTCTACCGCCGCCGGTGACCTGTCCCCAACTGGCAGACGACTGGCGCAGATCCGGTGCGCGATAGCCCGCTGAAACGCCGCCTTTTAAGGTCCATTGATCGCTCAGATGCCATACGCCATAACCGCGCGGCGTCCAGTTGTCGCCGTAGTTTTCATCTTTATCCATACGCAGACCGCCAGTCAGCGTGAAGGTATCGGTAACGGCCCACTCATCTTCAGCAAACAGCGCCCAGCTCCAGCGGGTCAGTTTGTTCAGTCCATCAGCAGCTTGCAGCTGGTTGCCGTTATCACTCAGTTTTTCATAACGGTATTGCCCGCCCAACGTCAGGGTGTGCGCCCCAAGGAAGACCTGGTTCTGGTTATTGAAAATCGTGTTGTAGGACTTCATCTGGCGACCTGGGTTTTCGGTCTCTTCCTGCTGGACATAGCTGGTGGAGTTGAAGTCGTCGTAATAACCGCTGTGGGTTAGTGAATACGTTGTGTGCACATACTTGTTTTCGCTTTTACTGTTGGGCTTGCAGCTTCCGTTGCGGCAGCTTTCCTCGGCCATGGATTTGCCTGGCGTACTGTCGCGATCCTGCAGTTCACGTGCGTAATCGAAGTCGATGTCATTTTTATCATCTGGCGTAAAGTTCAGGGTTAAGCCCCCGTTACGCATACGCTGTTCATTGTAGCCATTGAGGATTTTGTCCTCAGCCCGATGAGAGAATAACCCGGTCACTTTCGCGCCGAGTAATCCGTCAATCAGGGGCCCAGACGCATAGGCGTTGGTCTGATAAATATCGCCGGAGTCTCTGTCTTCCTGGAAAGTGGCATCGCCGTGCAGAGAGCCGGTCCAGGCTTTGGTATTCGACACTTTCTTGGTGATGACGTTAATGACGCCGCCCATCGCATCGGAGCCGTACAGAGATGACATTGGGCCACGGATTACCTCGATACGCTCGATGGATTCCAGCGGCGGCAGCCAACCTTGCTCAATACCTGAGTTGTCGCTGTTAGGACGTGTGCCGCGTGTGCTGATGCGTTTACCGTTGACCAGGAAGAGCGTGTATTGCGAAGCCATACCACGAATACTGATATCGCTGCTGCTACCCCCGCCGGTGACGACGACGCCAGGGACATCTTTTAGCGCATCGGTAACATCGCGATAGGCTTTGTCCTCAATCTGCTGCTTGGTAATAACAGATATCGAAGCGGGAGCGTCCTGAATTTTCTGTTCGAAGCCGGTGGCGGTAACCACCACGGTGTCTTGTTCAGCGGCATGCCCGAGTGATGGGAGACTGGCGACGCATACTGCGGCAGCTACAGCCTTAACGTGAGGTATAGTCATTTGTATCATTCCATTTAAATGAATTTACCCGGCATACTTCAAGTTGCAGATGCGTGGCTACGCGCGTTCATACAACTCGAATTATTTAGGGTAACGATCAGCGCGTCATGTGAAAGGCCATGACAATTGTATGTATTTGTCTTTTAAGGACTCTTTTCAGTAAAGAAGCGAATGGATTGTACAAAAGTATGAATGTTTGTAAACACAAATGATAATCGAAATCATTTGTGTTTGATCTTGTTTTGAGGGTAATGCCTTTTAAATCAATAGGATAGTGGAGAAAGAAAAAAGGAGAAAAAGTGAAGGAATGATGGAGAAATGAAGAGGGCTGGCGCCCTCACTCAGGCGTTACTTCAACAAATACTGGGCGTGGAAGCGCAGGTGATCCTCAATAAACGACGCAATAAAGTAATAGCTATGGTCGTAACCTGGCTGGATGCGTAGCGTCATTGGCCATGCGGTTTGACGGGCCGTTTCGGCCAGCACCGCGGGTTGCAGCTGATCGGCGAGAAACTGATCGCTGTCTCCCTGATCAATAAGCGTCGGAATCGCGTCTGCGGGCTTGCTGGCCAACATTAACTCGCAGCTGTCCCACGCGGCCCAATGTGATTTATCTTCACCCAGATACGCGCTAAAAGCCTTCTCCCCCCACGGAACGCGGCAAGGATTTACGATCGGCGCAAAGGCGGAAATGCTGGTGTATTTCCCGGGATTTTTCAGCGCCATAATCAATGCGCCGTGACCGCCCATGGAGTGTCCACTGATGGCGCAGCGATCGCTGACGTTAAACTGCGATTGAATCAGTGCCGGCAGCTCATCACGCAGATAGTCATACATGCGAAAATGCGTTGCCCACGGCTGTTGGGTGGCATTGAGGTAAAATCCCGCCCCCTGGCCTAAATCGTAGCCATCATCATTGGCAACCTGTTCGCCGCGCGGACTGGTGTCCGGCATCACCAGTACAATGCCCAGCTCAGCCGCAATGCGTTGTGCGCCGGCTTTAGTCGTGAAGTTTTCATCATTGCATGTCAGACCCGACAGCCAGTACAGCACCGGAGGCGGGGTGTTATCGCGCGGGGGAGGAAGAAAAATACTGAAGGTCATGGTGCAATTTAACGTGGCGGAGTCGTGACGCCAGCGTTGCTGCCAGCCTTCAAAACAGCGGTGCTCTTCAAGCATTTCCATGCGGGGCTCCTTGTTGTGTTGAACCTGAATATGTTTGCGAACTCACCATAATACAGATTATTCATGGCACTGTGAGCAACTTTCACTTCCGCATTGAGCAAACATACTTCATCATCTATATAACTTTACATTAACACTCGACGTCGCCGGGTAGAACGACAAGTGAAATCGCTACGCTGAAAGGCTGTGCCAATTTCAATAATTATCGCGGTGAATACTGGATTATGTGCGCCGCCTCACGCACAATGTTCTGGCTGTGACACAGCCTAAAAACTTTGCCCCATGCAGGGCAGAGGCGCCCCACCTGCAGGAGAAGAAGAAATGTCATCACTCAGTAAAGAAGCGGCCCTGGTTCATGAAGCGCTGGTCGCGCGTGGTCTTGAAACGCCACTACGCCCGCCCGTGCAAGAGATGGATAACGAAACGCGCAAACGTCTTATCTCGGGCCATATGACCGAGATAATGCAGTTGCTCAATCTCGATTTGAGCGATGACAGTTTGATGGAAACTCCGCATCGCATTGCGAAAATGTATGTCGATGAGATTTTCTCCGGCCTCGACTACGCCAACTTCCCGAAAATTACCGTCATTGAAAACAAAATGAAGGTGGACGAGATGGTCACGGTCCGCGATATCACGCTGACCAGCACCTGCGAACACCACTTTGTTACTATCGATGGCAAAGCGACGGTGGCGTATATCCCGAAAGATTCGGTTATTGGTCTGTCGAAGATTAACCGCATTGTGCAGTTTTTCGCACAGCGTCCGCAGGTACAGGAACGTCTCACCCAGCAAATTCTCACCGCGCTGCAAACGCTTCTCGGGACGAATAATGTGGCGGTGTCGATTGATGCGGTACATTACTGTGTGAAAGCGCGTGGCATTCGCGATGCGACCAGTGCGACCACGACCACTTCTCTTGGCGGATTGTTTAAGTCCAGCCAGAACACGCGTCAGGAATTCCTGCGCGCAGTACGTCATCACAACTGATTAGGGCAGGGACCATGGAGCGTAATGTCACGCTGGATTTTATTCGTGGCGTCGCCATTCTTGGTATCCTGCTTCTCAATATTAGCGCCTTTGGCCTGCCAAAGGCGGCATACCTCAATCCCGCGTGGTATGGCAACATCACCTTATCCGACGCCTGGACCTGGGCGCTGCTCGATCTCTTTGCGCAGGTAAAATTCCTCACGCTGTTTGCGCTGCTGTTCGGTGCCGGTCTGCAAATGCTGCTCCCGCGCGGCAAACGCTGGATCCAGTCGCGGCTTACGCTGCTGGTTCTATTGGGTTTTATGCACGGTTTACTCTTCTGGGATGGCGATATCCTGCTGGCATATGGCTTAATCGGCCTGATTTGTTGGCGGTTGATCCGTGATGCGCCGTCGGTAAAAAGCTTATTTAACACCGGCGTACTGCTTTATCTGGTGGGCGTTGGCGTATTGCTGCTGCTGGGGGTAATCTCCGGGAGTGAAACCAGTCGTGCCTGGACGCCGGATGCCTCAGCGTTGCTGTATGAAAAATACTGGAAAATAAACGGTGGAATGGAAGCCGTCAGCAATCGCGTGGATATGATGTCCAATAGCTTGCTGGCGCTGGGCGCACAGTACGGCTGGCAACTGGCGGGGATGATGCTGCTCGGCGCGGCATTGATGCGCAGCGGTTGGTTAAAAGGGCAGTACAGCTTACAGCATTACCGACGCACCGGTGTACTGCTGGTCATTCTCGGGATGGCGATTAACCTGCCTGCTATCGTCGCTCAGTGGCATCTGGACTGGGCATATCGCTGGTGTGCCTTCTTGCTACAAGCCCCGCGAGAGCTGGGCGCGCCGTTGCAAACCATTGGTTACGCCGCGCTGATGTTCGGCTTCTGGCCGCAGCTTAGCCGCTTAAAATGGGTCATTGCCATCGCCTGTGTGGGGCGCATGGCATTAACTAACTATCTGTTACAAACCTTAATCTGCACCACGCTGTTTTACCAGGTCGGCTTATTTATGAAATTTGACCGACTTGAGCTGCTGTATTTCGTCATTCCGGTTTGGGCCGTTAACCTACTTTTCTCCGTCATATGGCTACGTTTTTACCGCCAGGGCCCGGTGGAATGGCTGTGGCGTCAATTAACCCTGCGTGCTGCGGGGACATCATTGCCGCGTACATCCAGATAACGATCTGGATCACATTCATTAACAAAACGGATGTAAGCGCTTTCATTCCTGTGACATCTCTCACGCAGTGCGTTTCATTGTGCTGACAAAATACCCAGCCTGGGGTGTCTGCGGGCAACCGCAATCTAAAACAGGGCAGTGAATATGATCACCATACGTGATGTGGCACGACAGTCTGGCGTTTCTGTAGCGACCGTTTCCCGCGTACTGAACAACAGTGCGCTGGTGAGTCCCGATACGCGTGAAGCGGTAATGAAGGCAGTTACTCTGCTGGGCTATCGACCTAATGCCAACGCGCAAGCGCTGGCGACGCAGGTGAGCGACACGATTGGTGTTGTGGTCATGGATGTATCAGACGCCTTTTTTGGCGCGCTGGTAAAAGCCGTGGATATGGTTGCCCAGCAGCATCAGAAGTATGTCCTGATTGGCAACAGCTATCATGAGGCTGAAAAAGAACGTCATGCCATTGAGGTGTTGATTCGTCAGCGCTGTAACGCACTGATTGTACACTCGAAAGCACTGAGCGATCGGGAACTCGCCGAGTTTATGGATCAGATCCCCGGTATGGTGCTGATAAATCGTCTGGTGCCGGGTTACGCCCACCGCTGCGTCTGTCTGGATAACATCAGCGGTGCCAAAATGGCGACCCGAATGCTGCTGAATAATGGTCATCAACGCATCGGTTATCTGGCGTCAAGCCATCGCATTGAAGATGACACCATGCGCAAAGAAGGGTGGTTAACAGCCCTGAAAGAGCAGGGGATTGTTGCGGCAGAAAGTTGGGTCGGCACCGGTTCGCCCGATATGCAAGGCGGAGAGTCTGCGATGGTAGAACTGCTGGGACGTAACTTACAACTGACGGCGGTTTTCGCCTATAACGACAATATGGCTGCCGGCGCGCTGACCGCGCTAAAAGACAACGGCATCGCTATTCCATTACACCTTTCTATCATTGGCTTTGATGATATTCCTATCGCGCGTTACACCGATCCGCAACTGACCACCGTACGCTATCCCATTGCCTCAATGGCAAAAATGGCGACGGAGCTTGCGCTACAGGGGGCTGCAGGCACGTTAGACCCGGAGGCGACGCATTGCTTTATGCCGACGCTGGTGCGTCGCCATTCAGTGGCGCTACGGCAGAATGCGGCACCGATCACTAACTCATAACGTTGCGCGATGTAACCGCTTTCAATATGTGAGTAAATTCACAGTATATTAACAATGCGATAGCTATGATGACACTGTTTGTTGCGCTGTAACTACTATGTAACGGTGAATAATCACTTTCACCGAGGTAAAGGTGCCTTAAACAAAAATTAAAGCCTGTTTTTGGAGCGTTGCCAGACACGGAAGAAATATTTTTTAAAAGTGAGCTTCGGCGTTCAGTAACACTTCAGTAACGTTCTGCCTGCCGAGCATTTATCTCAAGTACTACCCTGCATAATAAAACCGGAGATACCATGAATAAGAAGGTGTTGACCCTGTCTGCTGTAATGGCAAGCATGTTATTCGGCGCGGCTGCGCACGCTGCTGATACCCGCATTGGTGTAACTATCTATAAGTATGACGATAACTTTATGTCTGTAGTACGTAAGGCTATTGAAAAAGATGCCAAAGCGGCGCCAGATGTACAACTGCTGATGAATGACTCGCAGAACGACCAGTCCAAACAAAACGACCAGATCGACGTGCTGCTGGCAAAAGGCGTTAAAGCACTGGCGATTAACCTGGTTGACCCGGCAGCGGCAGGCACGGTCATTGAAAAAGCACGAGGGCAGAACGTACCGATCGTGTTCTTTAACAAAGAACCTTCTCGTAAGGCGCTGGACAGCTATGACAAAGCGTTTTACGTCGGTACCGACTCTAAAGAGTCCGGTATTATTCAGGGTGATTTGATCGCCAAACACTGGGCAGCGAACCCGAACTGGGACCTGAACAAAGACGGCAAAATTCAGTTTGTTCTGCTGAAAGGCGAACCGGGACACCCGGACGCTGAAGCACGTACCACTTACGTGATTAAAGAGCTGAACGATAAAGGCATTAAAACTGAGCAACTGCAGTTAGATACTGCAATGTGGGATACCGCTCAGGCAAAAGATAAAATGGATGCGTGGATGTCCGGTCCGAACGCCAACAAAATCGAAGTGGTTATCGCAAACAACGATGCGATGGCAATGGGCGCAGTTGAAGCGCTGAAAGCGCACAACAAAACCAGCGTACCGGTATTTGGTGTGGATGCGCTGCCTGAAGCGCTGGCTCTGGTGAAATCTGGCGCAATGGCTGGTACCGTGCTGAACGACGCCAACAACCAGGCGAAAGCCACCTTCGATCTGGCGAAAAACCTGGCTGACGGTAAAGGTGCGGCAGATGGCACTAACTGGAAAATTGAGAACAAAATTGTTCGCGTTCCGTACGTAGGTGTCGATAAAGATAATCTGGCAGAGTTTACCAATAAGTAAATACTCCGTCTTTGGGCGCAATGTCATTGCGCCCTTAATAACGCACTCTGCAAGGCCAACAAGGTATAATTATGGTCAGCACACATACTCAGTCGTCAGGCGAATACTTGTTGGAAATGACCGGCATCAACAAGTCCTTCCCCGGCGTTAAGGCTCTTGATAATGTCAATTTAAAAGTCCGCCCACATTCCATTCATGCCTTAATGGGGGAGAATGGCGCGGGGAAATCAACATTATTGAAATGTCTTTTCGGTATCTATCAAAAAGATTCCGGTAGTATTTTATTTCAGGGTAAAGAAATCGATTTTCATTCTGCTAAAGAAGCGCTTGAAAATGGTATTTCGATGGTACACCAGGAATTAAACTTGGTATTACAACGTTCTGTGATGGATAACATGTGGCTGGGACGCTATCCCACCAAAGGCATGTTTGTCGATCAGGACAAAATGTACCGCGATACCAAAGCGATATTTGATGAGCTGGATATTGATATCGATCCGCGTGCGCGTGTTGGTACATTATCCGTTTCTCAAATGCAGATGATTGAAATTGCGAAAGCGTTCTCCTATGACGCAAAAATCGTCATCATGGATGAGCCAACGTCATCGTTAACCGAGAAAGAAGTTAATCATCTGTTTACCATTATCCGTAAGCTGAAAGAGCGTGGATGCGGTATTGTTTATATTTCTCACAAGATGGAAGAAATCTTCCAGCTATGCGATGAAATTACCGTGCTGCGCGATGGCCAGTGGATTGCGACCCAGCCGCTGGAAGGGCTGGATATGGATAAGATCATCTCCATGATGGTCGGCCGTTCACTGAACCAACGTTTTCCGGATAAAGAAAACAAACCCGGTGAAGTCATTCTGCAAGTGCGTAACCTGACCTCGCTGCGTCAGCCGTCGATTCGTGATATCTCGTTTGATTTGCACAAAGGGGAAATTCTCGGGATTGCCGGGCTGGTCGGCGCAAAACGTACTGATATCGTTGAAACGCTTTTTGGTATTCGTGAGAAATCATCGGGTACGATTACGCTACACGGCAAAAAGATTAATAACCACAGCGCGAATGAGGCCATTAACCATGGTTTTGCGCTGGTCACGGAAGAGCGCCGCTCAACCGGTATTTACGCGTATCTGGATATTGGTTTTAACTCGTTAATCTCCAATATCCAAAACTATAAAAATAAAGTTGGTCTGCTGGATAATTCCCGCATGAAGAGTGATACCCAGTGGGTAATTGACTCAATGAGGGTGAAAACGCCGGGCCATCGAACACAAATCGGTTCACTGTCCGGTGGTAATCAGCAAAAGGTGGTTATTGGTCGCTGGTTATTAACGCAGCCAGAAATCCTGATGTTAGATGAACCCACGCGTGGTATCGATGTCGGCGCGAAATTTGAAATTTATCAGCTGATTGCTGAACTCGCGAAAAAGGATAAGGGGATTATTATTATTTCCTCTGAAATGCCGGAGCTGCTAGGTATTACCGATCGTATTCTGGTGATGAGCAATGGTCTCGTTGCCGGAATTGTTGACACTAAAACAACAACGCAAAACGAAATCCTCCGTCTTGCGTCTTTGCACCTTTAAGATTAGGGGCTCCTCATGAGTGCGTTAAATAAGAAAAGTTTTCTTACTTATCTGAAAGAAGGCGGAATTTACGTTGTTCTTTTGGTTTTGCTGGCGATTATTATTTTCCAGGATCCCACTTTCTTAAGCTTACTGAACCTGAGTAATATTCTGACGCAATCCTCGGTGCGTATTATTATCGCATTGGGCGTGGCCGGGCTGATTGTTACCCAAGGGACAGATCTGTCGGCGGGACGTCAGGTTGGCCTGGCGGCAGTCGTGGCGGCAACCTTGCTACAGTCGATGGAGAACGCCAACAAGGTGTTCCCGGAAATGGCTACAATGCCAATCATCGTGGTGGTGCTGATTGTTTGCGTGATTGGCGCCATTATCGGTCTGGTGAACGGTATTATCATTGCTTATCTGAATGTGACGCCGTTTATTACCACCCTGGGTACGATGATCATCGTTTACGGGATCAACTCCCTCTACTACGACTTTGTCGGCGCATCGCCAATTTCTGGCTTTGACAGCGGATTCTCCACCTTCGCGCAGGGCTTTATTGCGCTGGGTAGTTTCCGCCTCTCCTACATCACCTTCTATGCGCTGATTGCGGTGGCGTTTGTCTGGGTGCTGTGGAACAAGACCCGCTTCGGTAAAAACATTTTCGCCATCGGCGGAAACCCAGAAGCCGCGAAAGTGTCCGGGGTCAACGTTGCGCTGAACCTGCTGATCATCTATGCGTTGTCTGGCGTGTTTTATGCCTTCGGCGGTTTGCTCGAAGCCGGGCGTATCGGCTCGGCGACTAACAACCTCGGCTTTATGTATGAGCTGGATGCGATTGCGGCGTGCGTGGTTGGCGGCGTGTCGTTCAGCGGCGGGGTCGGTACCGTGTTTGGCGTGGTGACCGGTGTGATTATCTTCACCGTCATCAACTACGGTCTGACCTACATTGGAGTGAACCCATACTGGCAGTACATTATCAAGGGCGGCATTATCATCTTCGCGGTCGCGCTGGACTCACTGAAGTACGCGCGTAAGAAGTAATCGTATACCGCAAAAAGCCCGGTGCAGCGTAATCTGTACCGGGCTTTTTTGTCAGCGTTACAACGTTAACGCATGCTCTTTCTCACCGGGTTTAAATTTCACTTCACCCAGCTCAATACAGGCTACCGGACAAACGTGACCACACAACAGGCATCCCACACATTTTTCTGTGTTGCAATGCGGTGTGCGGGTTTCCTCATTCCATTCCATCGCCTGATGTCCGCCGTCATAACAGGAGATGTAGCAGCGGCCACAGCCAACGCATTTATCAAGATGAATGTTCGGGTAGACGATGTAGCTACGGTCAAGATCCTCCGCGGGGATGATATTGGCATTGGCAAGACCAACCATCTCCTCCAGTGAGTCAAACCCTTGATCGGCGAGGTAATGTGACAGCCCGCTGGTCATGTCCTCCACAATCCGGTAGCCATACTGCATGATCCCGGTGGTCACCTGCAGCGTGGCCGCGCCTAACAGTAAAAACTCGGCGGCATCTTCCCAGGTCTCAATTCCCCCGATGCCGCTAATCGGGAAATCTCGCAGGTCAGGGTGCATGCGCAGTTGTTGGATAAATCGCAAAGCAATAGGTTTAACGGCCTTGCCGGAGTAGCCGGAAATACTGGATTTACCGTTGACGACCGGCATCCCGATTTTTCGGTTCAGATCGATATTCGTGATGGATTTAACCGTATTGATGGTCGCGATACCGTCGGCACCTCCGTGTTTTGCTGCCAGAGCCACCTCACACATATCACCAATGTTCGGTGTCATTTTCGCCAGCATCGGCAGGGACGAGCCGCGTTTAACGGCCCGACAATACTTTTCAACCAGCTCAGGGCTTTGCCCGACATCGCTACCCATGGCATGTGAGGTCATTTGCGGGCACGAGAAGTTACACTCGATCATGTCTGCACCCGCGTCTTCAACCAGACGGGCCAGTTCCTGCCATTGCTGCTCATTTTCCCCCATAATCGACGCAATCAGGACTTTGTCCGGGTAGTCCTGTTTTAGTCGACGAATTGCGGCCAGATTCTCCTCCAGCGGATGCTCGGCAATTTGTTCCATATTTTTGAAGCCAATAAAGCCGGTATCTTCTTTGGTGAGATGGTCAAAACGTGGGGAGACTTCATTAGCAATAAAGAACCCGATCGTTTTAAAAACAATGCCACCCCAGCCGCTATCATAGGCTTTGGCGCACATTTCATAGCAGTTGCCCACCGGAGAGGAAGAGAGGCAGAACGGGTTGGGGAATTTGACGCCGCAAAAAGTAATAGAAAGATCTTTCGTTAACATGAGCAAGCTCCCTCTAAATAGTGATGAATGGCCTGAGCGGCTTCTTTTCCCGTTTTCACGGCGTAAACAACGGTTTTATCGCCTTTAACAATATCGCCCGCAGCAAACAGAGCCGGATCGGCGGTTTGATAATTGTGCGTATCGATAAGATTGCGCTGTGGCTTTAACGCGACGAAATTATCAAGTTGAGCATGTTGGCCGACGGCGAGAATAATCTGTTCAGCTTCAAGCGTGAGTTCTCCTGGCAGGCGTACGTGCTTAAAGGTGACTCGATTTCCGCTAACCGCCACGGGCGTGAAGCCGTCAATTATCGACACCCCTAAAGCCTGTGTGCTGCTGAATTCTTTGTCGCTGGCCTGGAAGTCGGCGAGTTCTTCACGCGCGACACAGGTGACTGACGGGCAGCCCAGCAGCTTCAACGTACTGGCGACATCCATCGCCACGTCGCCACCGCCGATGATTAATGCACTTTGTGCGACGGTAATATCGCCGTTGGATTGCCGGGCTCGTTGCAGAAAATCGACGGCGATTTCGACATGATTCGCCCTCTCAAACAGAGGTAATGTTGAACCGTAAGACATCCCAACGGTAACCAGTACGGCGCGGTATTCTGCTTTGAGTTGCTCAATGGAAAGGGCATTGCCGACTTCACAATTGCACTTGATGGTCACGCCCATTTCAACGATACGGGCAATTTCAAGATCCAAAACTGCTTGCGGCAGACGAAACTCTGGAATGCCATAACGCAACCAGCCACCTGGCTGGGCCTGTTTTTCGAAGATTGTCACATCATAACCAAGATTACTTAGCGTTACGCTGGCCTGTAACCCTGCCGGACCCGCCCCGATGATAGCTACCTTGCCGAGCGTTTTTGTTGCCGGCTGATAGATTTTCATTGCGGTCTGCTGTTCAAAATCGGTAATAAAGCGTTGCAGACGTGCAATATCGATAGGTTTATCAATTCCTGAGCGCGAACATCCGCGCTGGCATAATTTTTCGGTTGGGCAAACCCGGGCGCACACCGCACCGAGCGCATTATTTTCGCGGATAGTTTCGGCAGCGCCTTTAAAATTACGAAAATAAATAGAACGAATAAATTTCCCTGGGTCTGTTTGCGCTGGGCAATCATGACTACAGGGGGCGTCGTAACATAATAAACAGCGAGAAGCCTCTTTTATTGCTAATAATGGGGTAAAAGCAGGCGTGAGCTCATCCAGATAATTTTGTTGTGGCATATTTTCTTCCTTAATGCTTGAGTAAATTAAGGCAAACCGTTAATAACAAAATATAAAAAGTGAAGGCTATTCTTAAGGCTAAGCACTGCAGGAAGAGTATTCTGTGAAAGGATTCACAAATAGAAGATAGTCTGAGGGAAATGCTGGCGGGCAGCATTAATCCCTTACATTGAAATGGTAACTATTATCAAAATATTAGCTATTCTCAAATGCTAATATAAAGGAAAATTCTCTAGCGATAAAAGACTAAGTAAATAACCATCCCGAAGGATAAACATCCGCACCCGGCATAAACCAGCACATAAGACCAAAATTGCAGGGGCTCTTGATTGCGATAAGCGTAAACCGGTTCGCGCGCATTCTTTTTAATTTTATCTACGGCCCCAGAACGCCAGCCTTTCCATGCTTCGCGAAAACAAAATACGGGAATGAGCAGAAAGGCCAACACGACGAAAAGGGTTTGTACATCCATGCTTATTTTCCTTGTTTCTTTTGTAATTCGAGTAGTTGTTCAGGCGTGACCGCCGGATATCCCTGTGCATCGTCCGGTACCTGATGCATGGTAGGGATGGGCACCAGCGGGCCTAAAAAGCGGGGTTCACGTTTGAAAATATAGAGATCGGCCAGTGCGCCAAAGCGGGCGCCAAATTCACGTACCCGCACGGTGAGCATATCTTTTGGTGAGGGCACTGCATAGCACTGGGCCTGGATGCCCATATGCAGCGCAATAAACAAGGCGCGCTCACAGTGGAATCGCTGAGTAATAATGATGAAATCGTTGGTATCGAACACCTTGCGGGTTCGTACAATCGAATCGAGCGTCCGGAACCCAGCGTAATCAAGCACGATATCAGCGGGATCGACACCTGCGGCAATCAGATCTTTACGCATCGTCATGGGTTCGTTGTAGCTTTGTTGTGCGTTGTCGCCGCTCAGCAGCAGATAGTTTACCTTTCCGCTGTTATAGGCGTTCAATGCGCCCTGAATGCGGTAGCGGTAATACTGGTTGATGACGCCGGTGCGATAGTATTTCGCCGTGCCCAGGACCACACCGACCTGGCGGTAGGGTAAATCCTGCAATTCGTCGTAGATGTAGGGAGCGGTCTTCCAGCTCATCCACCTGTCGAGCCCAAGCACAGTCAAAAGCAGCAAGCCTACCAGGACTAACAGGCTGTAAAACACGCGCTTTAACATGCAGAAAACTCGTTATTTGGATGGAATTTCAATCAGGCTACTGTACCGGAAGACGTAGCGCAAGAAACAGCAATCTGATTGAGGGGATTTTCAGCAAAACGGCCCTGTTGGATGGTAGCAACAGCAAATCTGGCCGACAACCTGGAGCGATTGCAGGCCAGATAAGCGTAGCGCCAGGCAATTAACCGAGCAGCACGCGCTCAATATTATTGCAGCCCAGCGCTTTCAGGGTAGCGGAGGTCGCATCCCACTGAATCAACGGCGCATCGACTTTTTCAGCCAGCACAGCACGCTGGATATCCGGGTAGTCATAACCGTTAAGGTTCAACAGGTTTAACGCGCCTTGCAGCGGCGGCAGGGTCGGGTTGAAGGCGGCATTTTCCGCATAGCTACCGCTAAAAATTCGACCATCTTTACATTCCAGCGCCACGCCGCTTGGGGAGTTGCTGTACGGCATATGACATCTGTTGGCGGCGGTGATAGCCGCTTGGGTCAACGCATCGCCCTGCAGCGCGAAGCCGTGATCCTGATCGTCCATCAGCAGTGTTTTAATCTCCAGATCTTTCGGTCCGAAGGCGTCTGGCAGGTAATCGCGCAGCACGTGTGGCGCACGTCCCGGCAGATGAATACGTAAATCCAGTCCACTGTTCAGTTCGTTCATAAACTGGCGACAGTGGCCGCACGGCGTGTAGTTGACGGTGATGGCGGCGAGCCCTTTTTCACCGCGCAGCCAGGCATGGCTAATGGCGCTTTGCTCGGCATGAACGGTTTGCTGCATAGTCGCCCCAAGGAACTCCATGTTCCCACCGAAGTACCAGGTGCCGCTGATGCCGCGAGAAATTGCCCCAACGTTGAAGTTGGACAGCGGAGTACGCGCGCAGGCCGCAGCCAGCGGCAGTAGAGCGAATGCCAGCGCGTCTTCGTCCAGTCCCGATTCGCGTTTCAGCAAAGAGACCTGCTCAGCAGTCAGCATGGCGGGGAAATGCGCATCCGCCAGAACAGGCGCCAGGGCTGATTGCAAGTTATCCGCGAGTTGGGCAAAAGCAGTTTGAAAACGTGGATGCATGGCGATGCCTCATAACAATGTAATGGAATCGTAGTTTACGGGCCTGTTACGGCTTTATATGTGATCCAAATCTCATTGTGTATGCAACTTATGAAACTTAAATTAAAAATGTGCAACGCATCGCAAATAATTAGCCAAAAATTGAAGGTTAACCGACCAGGGCCAGAATAATCGGGAACAGGAATGGGGCGACCAACGAGGTGATAATGCCGCAAATAACCAGCGCCAGAGAGCTAAACGCGCCTTCCTGATAGTCCAGCTCTGCACAGCGTGCGGTACCCAGGGCGTGCGACGCGGTACCCATAGCCAGTCCACGTGCGGCTTTGGTGCGAATACGCATCGCATTGAGCAAAGTATGACCAAACACAGCCCCGAGGATACCAACAAAAATGACGCACACGGCGCTGATGGCCGGAATACCACCAATGCTGCCTCCCACTGCCATAGCGATAGGCGTGGTTACCGATTTCGGCATGATTGACGCAGCAATTTGCGGCGATGCGCCCATCAACAAGGCGATTGTTGTACCTGTAACCATCGCCACAACGCTCCCCGCAAAGCAGATGGCAATAATTGATTTCCAGCGAGCGCGAATCTGGTGCAGCTGTTCGTATAACGGATAGGCCAGCGCGACCACGGCAGGTTGCAGTAAATCGTTCAGCACCTCACTGCCTTTGAAATAGTGATCGTAGGGAATTCCGGTCAGCATCAGAATGGGAATGATCACCACCATGGCGACCAGTAGCGGGTTCAATAGCGGCATTTTAAATCGTGCAGCCAGCTTACGTGCGCCAAAAAATACCGCCAGCGTAAGGGGTAACGACCACCAGATATACGACATCATTCTTTAGACCCTTTTTGCCCAACGATTTTGCGCTCACCGTGCACAATGTGAGAACTCCAGCTCACCACCAGGAAAACGACCAGCGTACTGATGGTACAGGACACCACCACCGGACCAAATTGCGCACGGAGCAGATCAAAGTACTGCATGATCCCCACGCCAATCGGGACAAACAGCAGGGCCATATAGCGAATCAGCACATAGCAGCCGGGGTTAACCCATTTTGCCGGTAGCACCTGCAAAGCCAGTAAGACAAACAGAATCAGCATGCCGATAATGCTGCCCGGAATGGTGATGGGGAGTAGCGATGCAAGAAAAATACCTGCATAGAGGCAGGCATAAATCAGGACGAATGCGCGCAAATATTGCCAGATAATGTTCAGTGCTTTGCTCATAGTTGAAACCCTTGACGAGACTGATTCATCATACAATTAAACTTCAAAACGTGCTACCGATCACATCATGAATTCTAAGCATAGAAGAAATAGATATCTGGAACATCGGGCGATGGCCCTAACTGTTCACGTTAAACCTGTGCCAGGTAATACAGAAAACGATTCAGGGCGGTCGTGGGCGTTTCATTGTTGCGCCAGAACACACCTACGCTGCCTTTTTGTTCAATCTTCGGCAGATTCAGGATAGCCAGCTGTCCCTGGGCGGCATAACGCTGCGCCAGGCGTAGAGAAAGAATAGAGATCATGTCGCTACTTTGCAGCAGGTTGGTGCTGACGTTTATCGACGCCGACTCAATGATGTTTTCCGGTAGCATGACGCCGTTATCTACCAGCGCGTTGTCAATGCTTATCCGGATGGGCGTTCCCGTCGGCCAGACAATCCAGCGCCAGTTAGCCAGATCATGCCAGGTGAGCAGGGGATATTTTGCCAGTGGATGGTCGGGGCGCGCGACGAAACAGACCGGCTCGGTATACAGCACCTGGTAATTGAGCGGCAACTGAAGCGCCCGGCCACCGACGCGTCCGACCACCACATCCACCGAACCCGCGAGCAGATCGTGCAGCAGCGGGGTCATCACCTTCTCTTCAATATTAAGATGCAAGGTCGGCAGCTCTGTGAGCAAACCCAGTATCGCCTGTGAAACGCAGTCCGTCGCCACCGGCGAGCAGCCAATCTTCAGACTCCCTACCAGGCCTCCCTGCTTAAAACGGGCGATTTCATACTGTGAACGTTCCATATCATTGATCAGGCGTTGGGCATGCTGCAGTAGCAGCTTGCCACCTTCTGAAGGGCGTAAGCCTTTGCTATGACGTTCAAAGAGTGTGATACCCATCTCATCTTCGAGCTGTGATAACCATTTTGACAACGCTGGCTGGGTGATATTCATCATTCGGGCGACGTGAGTCAAATTCCCCTGTTCGCCCAGCGCAATAAGCGTTTGCAGGTGGTGTAACTTAAGTTTCTGCGCCCAGTTAGCCATTTGCTATAACCTCCAGGTTATGCCTCTGCATGAAAAGCCATTGTACATTTCATCTCCAAACGTACAAAGTCGCAACATACCTAAAACAAAACAGACATCTACTCTACCTGCACTGAGGCATTCACTATGACTCAACAACGTGAGCTACAAACACTGATCGATTCCGCCCCCGTCGGTAAGACCCAGTGGCGCGTTATCATTTGCTGTTTTTTGGTCGTCATGCTCGACGGTTTTGATACCGCAGCTATTGGTTTTATCGCGCCCGACATTCGCACCCACTGGCAACTGACGGCCGGAGATCTGGCGCCGTTGTTTGGCGCAGGCCTGCTGGGTCTGACCGCTGGCGCACTGCTCTGCGGTCCGCTATCGGATCGTTTTGGACGCAAACGGGTGATTGAACTCTGCGTGGCGCTGTTCGGCGCACTGAGCCTGATCTCGGCTTTTTCCCCCGATCTACAAACGCTGGTTATTTTGCGCTTCCTTACCGGGTTAGGCCTGGGCGGCGCGATGCCAAATACTATCACTATGACCTCAGAATACCTGCCAGCGCGTCGGCGTGGCGCACTGGTCACCATGATGTTCTGCGGTTTTACCCTGGGCTCGGCGATGGGCGGGATTGTCAGCGCACAGCTGGTGCCGGTTATTGGCTGGCACGGCATCCTGGTGCTGGGAGGCGTGCTACCGCTGATGCTGTTTGTGGCTCTGCTGTTTGCGCTGCCGGAATCCCCGCGCTGGCAGGTTCGTCGTCAGTTGCCGCAAAACGTGATTGCCAGAACCGTCAGCGCCATCACCCGGGAACGTTATGACAATACCCAATTTTATCTCAACGAGGGCGCCGCGATTGCCAAAGGCAGCATTCGCCAGCTGTTCGTCGGGCAACAGTTGCCCATTACCCTGATGTTATGGGTGGTGTTCTTTATGAGCCTGCTGATCATTTATCTGCTCTCCAGTTGGATGCCAACGCTGCTTAACCATCGCGGAATTGACCTGCAGCATGCCTCATGGGTGACCGCCGCCTTTCAGATTGGCGGTACGCTCGGTGCGCTGGTGCTGGGAGTGCTGATGGATAAATACAACCCTTTCCGCGTGCTGGCAGTGAGCTATGCGCTGGGTGCGGTGTGTATTGTCATGATTGGTCTGAGCGAGAACGGCCTGTGGCTGATGGCGCTGGCCATTTTTGGCACCGGCATCGGCATCAGCGGTTCGCAGGTGGGCCTGAATGCCTTAACCGCCACGCTTTATCCGACGCAGAGCCGGGCCACGGGCGTCAGCTGGTCTAATGCGATTGGCCGCTGCGGCGCGATTGTCGGCTCGCTCTCCGGCGGCGTGATGATGGCGATGAATTTCTCATTCGATAACCTGTTTTTCATTATTGCCGTTCCGGCGGCCATCAGCGCGGTGATGCTTATGCTGCTGACGGTTGTTATCCGCCAGTCGGCCTCTGTCCCTGACGCGTTGTCACGCGTGGGCATCGTGAACAAATAAGGAGAATCTCTATGTCAGAACTTAATCAGGATGTTAAGAACAGCCGTCAGCAGTTTTACCAGCATATTTCCGGGCAGAATCTGACCCCGCTGTGGGAGTCGCTGCACCGCCTGGTACCGCCAACGCCGAACGCACATTGTGCTCCTGCGTACTGGAACTATCAGGAGATCCGCCCGTTGCTGCTGGAAAGCGGCGATCTGATTGGCGCGAAAGAGGCGATTCGTCGCGTACTGGTGCTGGAAAACCCCATGCTGCGCGGACAGTCTTCAATCACCCCAACGCTGTACGCCGGATTGCAGTTAATCATGCCGGGCGAGGTTGCGCCGAGTCACCGGCATAATCAGTCTGCGCTGCGCTTTATTGTCGAAGGGAAAGGGGCATTTACTGCCGTGGATGGCGAGCGCACCCAAATGCATGAAGGGGATTTTATTCTGACGCCACAGTGGCGCTGGCACGACCACGGCAACCCAGGCAGTGAACCGGTGGTGTGGCTGGACGGTCTGGATCTGCCACTGGTGAATCTGCTGGGTTGCGGCTTTGCGGAAGATTACCCGGAGGATCAGCAGCCGGTCACGCGTAAGGAAGGGGATTACTTACCACGCTACGCGGCCAATATGCTGCCGCTGCGCCATCAGAAGGGTAACTCATCGCCAATTTTCAACTATCGCTACGATCGCAGCCGTGAAGCGCTGCATGACCTGACCCGCATGGGCGACGCCGATGAGTGGGACGGTTACAAGATGCGTTACGTCAACCCGGTAACCGGTGGTTATCCCATGCCTTCAATGGGGACCTTTTTACAACTGTTGCCGAAGGGCTTTTCCTCGCGGATGGCGCGTACCACCGACAGCACTATCTATCACGTGGTGGAAGGAAGCGGGCAGGTCACCATCGGCACCGAGATCTTCAATTTTTCGCCAAAAGATATCTTCGTGGTGCCAACCTGGCACGGCGTGTCATTCCAGGCCCACGAAGATGCCGTCTTATTTAGTTTTTCGGACAGACCGGTTCAGGAAGCGCTGGGGTTGTTCCGTGAAGCACGTTATTAATTTGGGAGAGAGAAAATGACGCAATACGTATTCGAACCACAAGCGCCTGTTACCGTTCCGGTCGTTGGCAGTAATGAACAGTTTCCCGTGCGTCGCGTTTACTGCGTGGGCCGCAACTATGCCGCTCATGCGCGTGAAATGGGTTTTGATCCGGATCGCGAACCGCCGTTCTTCTTCTGTAAACCTGCCGATGCGGTGGTCCCGGTGGCGGCCGGTCAAACCCTCGAGCTGCCATACCCGTCGCAGACTGATAACTATCACTATGAGATAGAGCTGGTGGTGGCGATCGGTAAAAAGGGCAGCGATATACCCCTGGAAAAAGCGCACGAATATATCTGGGGCTATGCCACTGGTCTGGATATGACCCGCCGCGACAGGCAGATGGAGATGCGCCAGATGGGGCGTCCGTGGGAAATCGGCAAAGCATTTGATCTCTCAGCCCCCATCGCGCCACTGCATAAAGCCAGCGAAAGTGCGGATGTTAACAACGCGCCTATCTGGTTGCAGGTCAACGGCGACGATCATCAGCGTAGCGATATTCGCCACCTCATCTGGTCCGTTAATGAAACGATTAGCTATCTGTCCGGCTTTTTCGAACTACAGCCGGGTGATTTGATCTACACAGGCACGCCAGAGGGCGTGGGCGCAGTGGTGAAAGGAGATGTGATCACCGGCAATGTAGACGGTTTAACCCCCATCGCTGTGAAGATTGTCTGAGGTGGATGATGAAGCTGTACAGTTTCTTTAACAGCTCCGCGTCATATCGCGTACGCATTGCGCTGGCGCTGAAGGGGCTTGATTACCAGACGGTGGGTGTCAACATTCGCATCGGTCAGCAGAACGAGCTGGCCTACCGGCGGATGAACCCGGTAGGGCTTGTACCGACGCTGGTCACTGATGAGGGAGAATCACTCGGGCAGTCGCTGGCGATAACCGACTGGCTGGATGGTCACTTTCCGCAGTCGCCGCTGCTGCCAGCCGACTTCCCGGCGCGCAGCCGGGTGCTGGAAATTGTTTATGCCATCGCTTGTGATATCCATCCCGTGAATAACATGCGGGTACTGCGCTACCTGAGCGAAGAGCTAAAGGTCAGTGAAGAGGATAAAAAACGCTGGTATGCGCACTGGATCCAGCAAGGGTTAAGCGCGGTTGAACAGATGCTGCGCCAGAGTCAGTCGGGGACGTTCTGCGTGGGGGATGCGCCGACGCTGGCGGATTGCTGTCTGATCCCACAGTGGGCGAACGCGTTACGTATGGGCTGTGATCTGAGCGGGTATCCGCGCTGTAAGGCGGTATATGATGCCTGTATCCAGCTTCCGGCGTTTATCGCCGCCGCGCCCGAGAATCAACAAGACAAAATTCCAGCCTGATAAGGAGAACGACAATGGCTAAAGTGACTCGCGCAATTATCGTGGGTGGCGGGATTGGCGGCGCGGCGACCGCGCTATCGCTTGCCCGTCAAGGCATTAAAGTGATGTTGCTGGAGAAAGCGCACGAGATTGGTGAGATTGGTGCGGGCATTCAGCTCGGGCCGAACGCGTTTTCTGCTCTGGACAGCCTTGGTGTGGGTGACGTCGCCCGCAAGCGCGCCGTTTTTACCGATCACATCACCATGATGGATGCGGTAAACGCGAAAGAGGTTGTACGCATTGAAACCGGGCAGGCGTTCCGCGATCACTTTGGCGGTCCTTATGCGGTTATCCATCGGGTTGATATTCATGCTTCTGTCTGGGAAGCGGCACTGGTTCATCCCAACGTTGAGTATCGCACTTCAACTAACGTGGTTGATATTCGCCAGACAGAAGATGATGTGACGGTCTTTGATGAGCACGGTAACAACTGGACAGCGGATATTTTGGTGGGCTGTGACGGTGTGAAGTCGGTTGTGCGTCAGTCTCTGATTGGCGATTCGCCACGCGTTACCGGGCACGTGGTCTATCGCGCGGTGATTGATTGCGATGATATGCCGGAAGATTTGCGCATTAACGCGCCGGTGCTGTGGGCCGGACCGCACTGCCACCTGGTGCACTATCCATTGCGTGGCGGCAAGCAGTATAACCTGGTGGTGACTTTCCACAGCCGTCAGCAGGAGGAGTGGGGGGTGAAGGATGGCAGTAAAGAGGAAGTGCTCTCCTATTTTGCCGGTATTCATGCGCGTCCGCGCCAGATGCTGGATAAGCCGACGTCATGGCGTCGCTGGTCCACCGCTGACCGCGAACCGGTAGAGAAATGGGGGACCGACCGCATTACGCTGGTGGGTGATGCTGCGCATCCGGTGGCACAATATATGGCGCAGGGCGCCTGTATGGCGCTTGAAGATGCTGTCACTCTCGGTAAGGCGTTACAGCAGTGTGACGGCGATGCGGCTGATGCCTTTGCCTTGTATGAGTCGGTGCGTATTCCGCGTACTGCGCGCATCGTCTGGTCGACGCGCGAAATGGGACGTGTGTACCACGCCGCAGGCGTCGAGCGCCAGGTGCGTAATCTGCTGTGGAAAGGCAAATCTCAGGCGGAATTTTATCGTGGTATGGAATGGCTGTACGGCTGGAAAGAAGATAACTGCCTGTTGCCGCGCTGAGCCTCTTTAATCTCCCGAACGGAGGCGCTACCATAGCGCCTCTTTTTTTGCGGGTGACGATATGCGTGTTTTACTGGCGCCGATGGAAGGCGTGCTCGACTCACTGGTGCGCGAGCTGCTGACTGAAGTGAATGATTACGATCTGTGCATCACCGAGTTTGTGCGCGTGGTAGATCAGCTCCTGCCGGCAAAAGTATTCCATCGGCTCTGCCCGGAACTGCATAACAATAGCCGGACGCCATCCGGCACGCGGGTGCGCATACAGTTGCTGGGGCAGTATCCGCAGTGGCTGGCGGAGAACGCGGCGCGCGCGGTAGAACTGGGCTCGTTTGGTGTCGATCTGAACTGTGGCTGCCCGTCGAAGCTGGTCAACGGCAGCGGCGGTGGCGCAACGTTATTAAAAGATCCTGAACTCATCTACCGGGGCGCAAAAGCCATGCGCGAGGCGGTGCCTGCGCATCTGCCCGTGACGGTGAAAGTGCGTCTGGGCTGGGACAACAGCGACAGGCAGTTTGAAATTGCTGATGCCGTTCAGCAGGCTGGCGCCAGCGAGCTGGCGGTGCATGGCCGAACCAAGGAACAGGGCTATAAGGCCGAACATATCAACTGGCAGGCGATCGGTGAGATCCGCCAGCGGCTTACCATTCCGGTTATCGCGAATGGCGAAATCTGGGACTGGCAAAGCGCCCAGGACTGTATGGCAATCAGCGGATGCGATGCGGTGATGATTGGCCGTGGGGCATTAAATATTCCGAACCTGAGCCGTGTGGTGAAGTACAACGAGCCGCGTATGCCGTGGCCTGATGTCGTGATGCTGTTGCAAAAATATACTCGTCTTGAAAAGCAGGGTGATACCGGGCTGTATCACGTGGCGCGGATTAAACAATGGTTAGGGTATTTGCGTAAAGAATACTCAGAAGCAACCGCGCTGTTTCAGGAAATCCGCGCATTAAACAATTCACCGGATATCGCGCGCGCGATTCAGGCCATTGATATCGCTAAATTGCATTAACACATTAATCGGCCACCGGAGTGGCCTTTGTTTCAAAAAATCATCTTAAACACGCCAGTTACCACCAATAACCCAATCAGAAAAATAACTAAAATAATCCACAGTAAGATTTTCATCAGCGTTCCTTTTTTGGTGAGTTCAGGTTAAGTATAGGAAAGCCTCTGAAAATCTTCCTGTAATGACCTTACTCCGGTTTACGTGCGCTGAGCAGAAACACCATTGGCCGCTCTTTTTCTTCATCCAGCGCCGGTTTTTCAGCAATCTGTTCAGCGGACGGCCCCCATTCATCGACACAAACGATTTCGAATCCGGCGGCTATCAGCGCATTAATCCAGGTCGCCAGCTTACGGTGCTGTTTTTTGACACCCTCCGCGAACCAGTTACTGATGCGTGTGCCTTCCTGCTGATAATGATTGACCGGCCAGGACTGTTGCCCGGTTTTATCTTTTATCCAACCTTGATTAAGCGGTGCAGTATAAATGGGATGCTCGGCAGAGAATACCAACATGCCTCCCGGTGTTAACGACTGGTAAATCGTTACGAATAATCGCGCGATATCGCGCAAATAGTGCAGGGCAAGTGAGCTATAAACCAGGTCAAAAGAATTTGGCGGCAGGGAAAGCGTCTCGAGATCTTCACGTCGATAAACGATGCCATTACCCTGCGTCATGCTGTGCGCCTGGGTTAACATCTTTTGTGAAATATCCAGTCCCACTACGCTGGCCGCCTGGTTATCGCGCGCGTAGCGGCAAAACCAGCCATATCCGCAACCCAAATCGAGGATATTTTTTCCCTGCAGAGCGGGGAGCATCGCTTGTATTGTCGGCCATTCTGGCGCACCGTCGAGCCCTTTTACTGAACGGTCCAGTGTGGCATATCCGGCAAAGAACTCGGGATCGTCATAGATATTCTGTGACATAATGTCTCCATCCATAAATTATTAAAATTAATTAATCTAAATTATTTGTTGGGTGTATATTTTTCCGATTATATATTTTTATTGCCAAAGGTGTATTGCCACGCGTAACTAAAAAAGGAAACGCGACAAGTCGTAATCTCAGCACATCTTTTCTTACCTGTGTCTCTCCATGAATCGTAATTCTGCTTTTGTCACGACGGCATTGTTGCCGCTTTTTATTTTGATGTCAGGTTGCGCGCCGATGCATGATGACCGCCAGTCTCTGTCACAGCAGACCCCCGCTGCGAATGTCGATACCACATTGCCTGCGGCGTTAAAAAATGGCTGGCCGGACAGCCAATGGTGGAAGGCATACCATGACCCCCAGCTTAATGCGCTGATTGACAGCACGTTACGAAACTCCCCTGATATGCAGGTCGCGGAACAGCGCATTCAACTGGCGGAGGCGCAGGCTAAGGCTGTGGAGGCGCAGGATGGCCCGGAGATCGATTTCTCAGCAGATGTGGAGCGTCAGAGAATGTCAGCCGAAGGGCTGATGGGTCCGTTTGCCATTACCGATCCGGCCGCCGGGACGACCGGGCCGTGGTACACCAACGGCACCTTTGGTTTAACTGCTGGCTGGAATCTGGATCTGTGGGGTAAAAATCGGGCCGAAGTGACGGCACGTATTGGGGCCGTTAAGGCGCGTGAAGCCGAGCGCGAGCAAACGCGACAGGTGCTGGCGAGCGGTGTGGCTCGTCTTTACTGGGAATGGCAAACGCAGGCCGGGCTGAAAACCGTGTTGACGCAAATCGAAACCGAGCAGCAGAACGTCATTAACGTTGATCGTCAACTGTATCAAAATGGTCTTACTTCTTCGGTGGAAGGCGTTGAAACCGATATCGATTCCAGCAAAACAGAGCAGCAGCTGAACGATGTCAGCGGTAAAATGAAGGTGATTGAAGCGCGGTTGAGCGCGCTGACCAACTCGCAGTCCACAGCCCTGAAACTCCATTCGACCCCGCTGCCCGCGGTGGAAAGCCAGCTTCCGTCCCAGCTAGGTTATTCGCTGCTGGCCCGCCGACCGGATTTGCAGGCGGCGCACTGGTACATAGAGTCATCGCTGAGCAGCATTGATGCGGCGAAAGCGGCGTTTTATCCCGATGTAAATCTGATGGCATTTTTACAACAGGATGCGTTACATCTGAGCGACTTGTTTCGCCATTCCGCGCAGCAAATGGGCGTAACGGCCGGGCTGACGCTGCCTATCTTTGATAGCGGCAGGCTGAACGCGAATCTCGACATTACTCAAGCGCAAAGCAACCTGACGGTGGCGAATTACAACAAAGCCGTGGTGGATGCGGTGAATGACGTGGCGCGTGCAGCATCGCAGGTAGAAACCCTGGCGCAGAAGAATCAGCATCAGCAGCAGATTGAGCATGATGCACTGCGCGTAGTGGGTCTGGCGCAGGCGCGCTTCAATGCCGGAATTATTGCGGGCTCCCGGGTCAGTGAGGCAAAGATCCCGGCATTACGTGAACAGTGCAACGCTCTGCTTTTACAAGGGCAATGGCTGGATGCCTCAATCCAGTTGAACCGTGCGCTGGGGGGCGGCTACCACGCTTCGTAACGCACCCGCCCGGTAGACATCGCGCTATCGGGCCGTACTTTTGCTGCTGCGTTTTTTTAACCACCACCGAACGCCTGGCACCAGCACAATCACCAGAGCCAGCCATATCCAGTGCTTAATATGCTGGTCGAGATTGTGTAGCCACGGCGCAATAACTTCTCCCCCCACGTAACCCAGAGTGGTAAATATCAGCGCCCACGCCAGCGCCCCCAGAATATTCAACGGCAGGAAAATTTTAGGCGGCAGATGGCTTGCGCCAATCAGCAACGGGCCGATCACGCGAAAACCATACATAAAACGGGTGCCAATCACGAACAGATAAGGACGGCGCTGGATCATTTTCTGCGCCCGGCGGATTTTGTCGCGATGTTTTGAGAAACGACGCAAAATTTTTCCACCGTAACGACGCCCAAGCAGATACAGCAATTGATCGCCAATCATCCCGCCCAGGGCCACAGAGATAACCACCAGAGGAAATTTAAGTAATCCCTGATGTGCCGCCACGCCGCCCAGCAGGGTAATGGTTTCACCTTCGGCCAAACTGCCAATGACCAATGCGGCGTAACCGTAATGTGCAATAAGACTGTTTATATCCATATGTCTGGATGACCTCCCCACGTTAAGCATACACCCTGTGAATCATCGTGGGGTTTAAAAGCGCTGAATTAGCGGTTCGTCATTTTTGTTGTTGTACAAAAATTAATCCAAAGCTGAATTATACTTGAACTGTTGAGGTCCGGAGCTGACAAGAAGGGGGCGGTATGAACCATGTCTGGGGGCTGTTTTCCCATCCCGATCGTGAAATGCATGTGATCAACAGCGAAAACGAAAGCGTTTCGCATCACTATACCCACCATGTACTGCTGATGGCGGCAATCCCGGTTGTTTGTGCGTTCATCGGTACCACACAAATCGGCTGGGATTTTGGCGATGGCAATATCCTGAAATTATCCCTGTTGACTGGATTTGCAATGGCGATTCTGTTTTACGGGGTGATGCTGGCGGGCGTTGCCGTCATGGGCCGGGTTATCTGGTGGATGGCGCGTAACTACCCGCAGCGTCCGTCGCTGGCGCATTGTATGGTCTTTGCCGGATATGTCGCGACGCCGCTGTTTTTAAGCGGGCTGGTCGCACTTTATCCGCTGGTCTGGCTGTGCGCATTAGTCGGGACTCTCGCGCTGTTTTACACCGGCTATTTACTTTATCTCGGCATTCCAACGTTCCTGAATATCACTCGTGAGGAAGGGTTGAGTTTTTCCAGTTCGACGCTGGCGATCGGTGTGCTGGTACTGGAGGTACTGCTGGCTATTACGGTAATCCTGTGGGGTTACGGCTATCGGTTATTCTGACGGATAAACCTGTCTACGCTGCGTTGTTGACGTAAAAGTCAGCAACGCAGCATTTCGAGACGATTCTCCTGTGGCAGCAAACCTGCCGGATCGCTATGATGCCTGAGCTAGCTTGAGATAATACTTAATCTCTGGCGGTGTGCGTTGTGACGTGCGTGAACCATTATCAGAAATCTCATCATGCTGAAATTCCGAGTTTCATTATTAAGCCTTGCCCTGGTGCTGGCCGTTCCTTTTGCACCCCAAGCCGTGGCGAAAACGGCAACTACCGCAGCGGCTTCTCAACCTGAGATAGCGTCCGGTAGCGCGATGATCGTTGATCTGAATACCAACAAAGTTATCTATTCGAACCACCCGGACCTTGTGCGTCCGATTGCGTCGATTACCAAATTAATGACGGCGATGGTGGTGCTTGATGCACGACTGCCGCTGAATGAAAAGCTGAAAGTCGATATTAGCCAGACGCCGGAGATGAAAGGCATTTACTCTCGCGTACGACTGAACAGCGAAATCAGCCGTAAAGACATGTTATTGCTGGCGCTGATGTCATCAGAAAACCGCGCGGCGGCGAGCCTGGCGCATCATTACCCGGGCGGATACAACGCGTTTATCAAAGCCATGAATGCCAAAGCGAAAGCGCTCGGCATGACTCAGACACGCTTTGTGGAACCCACTGGCTTGTCGATTCATAACGTCTCGACCGCCCGTGACTTAACCAAGCTGCTGATCGCCAGCAAACAGTATCCGCTGATCGGCCAGCTAAGTACCACGCGTGAAGATATGGCGACGTTTGCCAACCCTGCGTATACGCTGCCGTTTCGTAACACCAACCATCTGGTATACCGCGATAACTGGAATATTCAGTTAACGAAAACCGGGTTTACCAATGCGGCAGGCCACTGTCTGGTGATGCGTACGGTGATTAACAACAAACCGGTGGCGCTGGTGGTGATGGATGCCTTTGGTAAATATACTCACTTTGCCGATGCCAGCCGTTTACGTACCTGGATTGAAACGGGCAAGGTGATGCCGGTTCCGGCGGCGGCGCTGAGCTATAAAAAGCAAAAAGCTGCGCAGATGGCGGCGGCAGGTTCGGCGAAGGGCGAGCAAACCGCACAGAACGATTAAATAAGATGTCTTATCCGGCCTACGCATAGCGAATGTAGCAGTAGGCCGGGCAAGCAAAGCGCCCCGGCAACATGCCCGGTAGCGCTTATCTTTTTCAGGTTTACGATTCTTTCCAGAACTTCTGCTTACTCGTTTTCCCAATACCCGGATTCATACTGTTGGTGGGGTCATTCTCACGGTAAAAACGGGTCAAGGTTTCCGGCGCCTGATATAGATGCCCGACGTTATGCTCTGCCGGATACTGCGCCCCACGCTCGCGCAGGAGTTCCAGCATCTGCTCTTTTAGCGCATGCGCATCCACGCCTTTTTTCACGATGTAATCCTGATGGAAGACGTAACACATAAAGTGACCGTAATAGAGTTTGTGCACCAGTTGACTGTCGATCTCTGGGGGCAGATGCTCGTACCATTCGGTGTCGTTACGACGCAGCGCGATATCCAGCGCCAGAATATCTTCCACCTCATCCGCATGTACGGCCTGATAACGAAGAGCCGCGCCAGCCGCCGCAAAGCGATGCAAGAACGCCTTGCTGCCTTCTTCCGCCGTACAGGCAAAGAAGTCGCCTTCAGCGGTTTTGAAATACTCGCTTAGCCAGTTTTGGGCTTCAGCCACGCCGCCACCGGCCATTTTTAACAGCAGGTGATGCTCGTACTTATCGCGCCAGCTTTTCATGCGCGCCGGTAAGTGGCTGGGGAACAAATGACCAAATTTCTGCATTGCCCGGTCGGTGAAGTGAGGACGGAAAATTTTCACTTTTTCCAGCATCGCATCGGTGCGGCCTTTCAGGGTGAAGAAGAACGGCATTTTGTCGGTGCCGAGCTTGTCGATCATCAGAAACGTATCTTTGCCGTATTGCTCAGCGATATCGTAAATATCGCGGTGCATATATTCACCGGCGACCGGCAGATGCTCGAATTTTGCCAGAATATGACGGCGGATCTCCGTCAGCACCTCTGGCTGGTTGGTGCCGATGTAAAAGACCTGCTGGTTTTTTTCGGCTTCGAAGGTGTCCAGACGCACGGCAAAGACCGCGAGCTTGCCTGCACAACCGGACGATTCAAACAAGCGATCCGGGTCGGCGTTATAGCGTGCGGGCGTGTCCGCGTCGATATCTCTGACACGGGTAACGTAGTCATGATCGTGCGCGTGACGCCCGTCGTGGCGAACATCGTCATCTCTAATACGCTCGTCATCCAGTTTGCTCAGGATCTGCTCCGGGGTCTGGCCCAGCTCGATACCCAGATGGTTAACCAGCTGTAATTTTCCCTGTTCGTCAATACGCGCAAACAGCGACATCTCCGTGTATGCCGGGCCGCGCTGTACCAGCGAGCCGCCGGAGTTGTTGCAAATGCCACCGATAACCGAAGCGCCGATACAGGAAGATCCGATTACCGAATGCGGTTCACGGCCAAACGGTTTGAGCGCTTTTTCCAGCGAATAGAGCGTGGTTCCTGGATAGGCCAGCACCTGTTCACCTTTGCCGATGACGTGCAGCTTATCAAGACGCAGGGTGCTGATAATGACAATCTCGCGGTCGTAATCATTACCGCTCGGCGTAGATCCTTCGGTCAGGCCGGTGTTCGCGGCCTGCATCAGGATAATTTTATCCGCGGCGACGCAGGCGCTCAAAACGCGCCACAGTTCTAAAAGCGACCCGGGGAACACGACGGCAAGCGCATCGCCCTGGCCGGAGCGGAATCCCTTGCGATAGCGGGCGGTTTTAGCAGGTTCTGTCAGCAGGTGTGAATGACCCACCAGACGGGTCAGTTCATTCAGGAAAGCTTTATTATCTGTTGTAATGGAAGACATTCTCCACTCCTTGTGGTGGGACTCAATATCAGGAACAAGCATAGCGCTTTGTATGACAATACGCTTTCTCATTCATATTGTCTCTGGTTCGTCTTTTACTGATTCGCGCTGGTTTCGAAAATTAGGAGAATAACCTTAGCTTTCTTTATCGCTCCCGTTTAGTCTTACGGCAAACTGCGGTTTTTGTTATATTTTCGCTGCCTCGTCGGGAAAAAATAAAGAGAGAATCAACATGAAATGGCTATGTTCTGTAGGTGTCGCGGTGAGTCTGGCATTGCAACCAGCGTTGGCGGACACTCTGTTTGGTAACCATCCACTGACGCCAGAGGCGCGGGATGCCTTCGTTACCGATTTACTCAAGCAGATGACCGTGGATGAGAAGATTGGGCAACTCCGTTTGATAAGCGTCGGGCCTGATAACCCGAAAGAAGCCATCCGCGAGATGATCAAAGACGGGCAAGTTGGGGCAATTTTTAACACCGTCACGCGCCAGGATATCCGCAAAATGCAGGATCAGGTGATGGATCTCAGCCGCCTGAAAATCCCTCTCTTTTTTGCCTACGACGTATTGCACGGTCAGCGTACCGTATTCCCGATAAGTCTCGGTCTGGCATCCTCCTTTAATCTCGATGCGGTCAGAACCGTTGGTCGGGTGTCTGCGTATGAAGCCGCCGATGATGGTCTGAATATGACCTGGGCGCCGATGGTCGATGTCTCGCGCGATCCGCGCTGGGGCCGCGCCTCGGAAGGGTTTGGCGAAGATACGTATTTGACCGCCACGATGGGCAAAACCATGGTGGAAGCGATGCAGGGTAAAAGCCCGGCCGATCGCTATTCGGTGATGACCAGCGTCAAGCACTATGCCGCCTATGGCGCGGTTGAAGGCGGCAAGGAATACAACACTGTCGATATGAGCCCGCAGCGTTTGTTCAACGACTATATGCCACCGTACAAAGCCGGACTGGACGCCGGTAGCGGTGCGGTGATGGTGGGGCTTAATTCGCTGAACGGCACGCCGGCGACTTCGGATGCATGGCTGTTAAAAGACGTGCTGCGCGATGAGTGGGGCTTTAAGGGCATTACCGTTTCCGATCACGGCGCGATTAAGGAACTGATTAAGCACGGCACCGCCGCCGATCCTGAAGATGCGGTGCGTGTGGCGATCAAGTCCGGCATCAACATGAGCATGAGCGATGAGTATTACAGCAAATACCTGCCGGGGTTGATTAAGTCAGGTAAGGTGACGATGGCGGAGCTAGACGACGCTGCGCGTCATGTGCTGAACGTGAAATATGATATGGGCCTGTTTAACGATCCGTACAGCCATCTGGGGGCCAAAGAATCTGACCCGCAGGACACCAACGCGGAAAGCCGTTTGCACCGCAAAGAGGCGCGTGAAGTGGCGCGTGAAAGCCTGGTGCTGCTGAAAAACCGTCTGGAAACATTGCCGCTGAAAAAATCCGCCACCGTAGCGGTTGTCGGTCCGCTGGCCGACAGCAAGCGTGATGTGATGGGCAGTTGGTCTGCTGCCGGGGTTGCCGATCAGTCGGTAACGGTGCTGACGGGGATTAAAAATGCCATCGGCGAGCAGGGCAAAGTGGTATACGCCAAAGGGGCGAACATCACCAACGACAAAGGCATTGTCGACTTCCTCAACCAGTATGAAGAGGCGGTGAAGGTTGACCCGCGTTCACCGCAGGCAATGATTGATGAAGCCGTTAACGCCGCGAAGCAGTCTGACGTGGTGGTCGCGGTAGTTGGTGAAGCGCAGGGAATGGCGCATGAAGCCTCCAGCCGCACCGATATCACCATTCCGCAGAGTCAGCGTGACCTGATTACCGCGCTTAAAGCCACGGGTAAACCGCTGGTTCTGGTACTGATGAACGGTCGTCCGCTGGCGCTGGTTAAGGAAGATCAACAGGCCGATGCGATCCTCGAAACCTGGTTTGCCGGGACGGAAGGCGGTAACGCCATCGCCGATGTGCTGTTTGGCGATTACAACCCGTCAGGCAAGTTGCCGATGTCTTTCCCGCGCTCTGTCGGACAGATCCCGGTCTATTACAGCCATCTTAATACCGGTCGCCCGTATAATGCCGATAAGCCGAATAAGTACACGTCGCGCTACTTTGACGAAGCGAACGGTCCGTTGTATCCCTTTGGCTATGGCCTGAGCTACACCACATTCACGGTTTCTGATGTGAAACTCTCTTCTCCGACGATGAAGCGTGACGGGACCGTGACGGCCAGCGTGCAGGTGACCAACACCGGCAAACGCGAAGGTGCGACGGTGATTCAGATGTATTTGCAGGATGTTACCGCTTCAATGAGTCGTCCGGTAAAACAGCTGAAAGGTTTTGAGAAGGTGAATCTTAAGCCGGGTGAAACCCAAACCGTTAGCTTCCCAATTGATGTTGAAGCGCTGAAATTCTGGAACCAGCGTATGCAATACGATGCCGAACCGGGCAAGTTCAACGTCTTTATCGGCGTGGATTCCGCCAGAGTGAAGCAGGGCGAATTTGAACTGCTGTAGTAATTGATATCATGCCTGATAGCGTGACGCTTATCAGGCCCGCGAAATCGTACCATCCGGTAAACTCACTTTGGGTTTGCCGGATTTTTTTTATTGTATTATCGCCTTACCGCGAGTAACTCTCAGTGTTACTACCCAATTGCCAGGTTAAGGCTTGATTTTTCGACTATGCTTTTTCCTCAAGTCTCTGAAAAGGGCCGTAAAAGAATGAGGAGTGCAGCATGATAATTTCAAAAGTTTGGGTGGGTTCGCTGGCGTTATTAGCCGCGATCAGCTTGCCCTTACAGGCCGCGTCACCCGTCACGGTCGGTTCAAAAATAGATACCGAAGGGGCGCTGCTCGGCAACATTATTTTGCAGGTGCTCGAAAGTCACGGCGTGAAAACCGTTAATAAAGTACAGCTGGGTACCACTCCGGTGGTGCGTGGGGCAATTACCTCTGGTGAACTGGATATTTATCCGGAATATACCGGCAATGGCGCATTCTTTTTTAAAGATGAGAATGATCCTGCGTGGAAAAATGCGCAGGCCGGTTATGACAAAGTGAAAAAGCTGGACGCAGAGCAAAATAAGCTGATCTGGCTAACGCCTGCGCCCGCCAACAACACCTGGACCATTGCGGTTCGCCAGGATGTCGCGCAAAAGAATAAGCTTGAGTCCCTTGCCGATTTAGGCCGTTATCTGAAAGACGGGGGGACGTTCAAACTTGCCGCCTCTGCGGAGTTTATCGAACGGGCTGACGCGCTGCCTGCCTTTGAAAAAGCCTATGATTTCAAACTGAACCAGAATCAGCTGTTGTCGCTGGCGGGGGGGGATACCGCGGTGACGATTAAAGCGGCGGCGCAGCAGACCTCAGGGGTCAATGCAGCGATGGCCTACGGTACCGATGGTCCGGTTGCGGCGCTCGGTCTGCAAACATTAAGCGATCCGCAAGGCGTACAGCCCATTTATGCGCCAGCGCCCGTTGTGCGTGAATCGGTGCTGCAGGACTACCCGCAAATGGCAGAATGGCTACAACCGGTATTTGCCAGCCTGGATGAAAAAACGCTGCAACGGCTGAATGCCAGTATCGCCGTGGAGGGGCTGGATGCGAAAAAAGTCGCAGCAGACTACCTGAAGCAAAAAGGATGGGTGAAGTAACGGAGTTTGCAGCAGGTGGGTGTTTTGTCGAATATTTCAGTAAATCGGGTGCTGTTGCTGCTGGTGTTTCTTACCATCGCGGCGGCAGCGCTTCCTTTCATTAGCTATGCTCCCAATCGCCTGGTTTCCGGTGAAGGTCGTCAACTCTGGGATATCCAACCCGACATGGCATGGGGATTAGCGGCGGCCTGTGTGGTGCTGTTTCTTCTGTGCTTTGTACCGGGAAAATCCGGCAATATATTGACGCTTATCGTTAGCCAACTGTTGGTGATTGCGGCGCTGGTCATCGCCGGCACAACGGCAACGTATTTGGCCCAGACGGGTAGTCCTCTGGCCAGAACCAGCCTGGGCAGCGGGTTCTGGTTAGGGCTGGGAGTGATGCTGCTGGCAGCCAGTGACGCCATTCGTCGCATCACCGAACGGGCGTCGTGGCGTTGGTTATTGCACGCACAAATATTCATTTTGCCGCTGGTGTTACTGCTCTCCGGTACGTTTAACGATCTTTCTCTGCTTAAAGAATATGCCAACCGCCAGGATGTCTTTAACGACGCGCTGGCGCAGCATCTGACGATTCTGTTCGCTACCGTGGTGCCCGCGCTGCTCATTGGCGTGCCGCTGGGCGTCTGGTGTACTTTTTCTGTCTCCCGTCAGGGGCCGGTATTCGCGGTACTGAACATTATCCAGACTATTCCCTCCGTCGCGCTGTTTGGCCTGTTAATTGCGCCGCTTGCCGGACTGGTGAAGCACTTTCCCTTGCTGGGTTCGCTTGGCGTAGCGGGAACCGGTCTGACGCCTGCACTTATTGCGTTGGTGCTGTATGCGCTCTTACCGCTGGTTCGCGGCGTAGTGGCCGGGTTGAATCAGGTTCCACGCGATGTACTTGAAAGCGCCCGGGCGATGGGGATGAGCGCGCGTCAGCGGTTTATCTCGGTGCAGTTTCCACTGGCGCTGCCGGTCTTCTTGCGCAGTTTGCGAGTGGTGATGGTCCAGACGGTGGGGATGGCGGTGATAGCCGCGCTGATTGGTGCAGGGGGATTTGGCGCGCTGGTCTTTCAGGGATTGCTCAGTAGCGCCGTTGATTTAGTGCTGTTGGGCGTGATCCCGGTCGTTGTGCTGGCTGTGTTGATTGATGCGCTGTTTGATTTAGGGATCGCGCTGCTAAAGGTATCGAATAATGATTGAATTTCGCCATGTCAGTAAAACCTATGGCCAGCAAAAAGCCGTCGACGACCTGAACCTGCAGTTAGGAGAAGGCAGCTTTTCGGTATTAATTGGCACGTCAGGTTCGGGCAAGTCTACCACGCTAAAGATGATCAACCGGCTGGTTGAACATGACAGCGGGCAGATCCGTTTCGCCGGGGAGGAGATCCGCAGCCTGCCGGTGCTGGAGTTACGACGGCGCATGGGGTACGCGATTCAGTCTATTGGTTTGTTTCCCCACTGGACCGTCGCGCAGAATATTGCCACCGTACCGCAGCTGCAAAAGTGGTCACGTTCACGTATTGATGACCGAACAGATGAACTAATGGCGCTGCTGGGCCTTGAGGCGAGTTTGCGCCACCGTTATCCGCATCAGCTTTCCGGTGGACAACAGCAGCGGGTTGGAGTTGCGCGTGCGTTGGCCGCAGATCCGCAGGTGCTACTGATGGATGAGCCTTTTGGCGCGCTGGACCCGGTCACCCGCGGCGCGCTGCAGCAGGAGATGACGCGTATCCATCGTTTATTGGGACGTACCATTGTGCTGGTGACGCATGATATCGACGAGGCGTTGAGACTGGCGGAGCATCTGATTTTGATGGATGCGGGAAAAGTTGTGAAGCAAGGCACGCCGCTGTCGATGCTCACTGCGCCAGCGAATGATTTCGTGCAAACTTTTTTTGGCCGCAGTGAACTGGGCGTAAGGCTGTTGTCGCTGCGTACGGTAGGGGATTTTATCCGTCGCGGTGAACACTCAGACGGCGAGCCGCTGGTGGATGAGATGACGCTACGTGATGCATTGTCGGTGTTCGTGGCGCGTGGCTGCGACGTCTTGCCGGTCGTGACGCCGCAGGGGTTACCCTGCGGGACGCTTCATTTTCGCGATTTGCTTTCGGAGACGCCGACCCGTGAAACGTCTTGCTGATCCATTGCTATGGCTTGTTGCGCTGTTTCTGATCCTGTTGGTGGGGTTGCCCCACAGTCAGGTCCTGTTTAGCTCGCTATTTCCGGCGCTGCCGCGTCCCGTGTATCAGCAGGAAAGTTTTACGGCGCTGGCGTTGAGCCATTTTGCGTTGGTGGGGATTTCAAGCCTTATTGCCGTCATCATTGGCACCGGAGCGGGAATAGCGGTAACCCGGCCCTGGGGCGCGGAATTCAGGCCGATGGTAGAAACGATTGCCGCCGTAGGGCAGACATTTCCTCCGGTCGCCGTGCTGGCGATCGCCGTACCGGTGATGGGGTTTGGGCTTGAACCCGCGATTATCGCGCTGATTTTGTATGGCGTGTTACCAATCTTGCAGGCAACTCTGGCAGGACTCGGCGGAATTTCTCCCAGCGTGATGGATATCGCCAGCGGAATGGGCATGAGTCAGGGCCAGCGGCTGCGGAAAGTGGAGTTGCCGCTGGCGGCACCGGTTATTCTGGCGGGAATTCGCACGTCGGTGATTATTAATATCGGCACCGCTACGATAGCCTCAACCGTCGGGGCCAACACATTGGGCACGCCGATTATCATCGGGCTGAGCGGGTTCAATACCGCCTATGTGATTCAGGGGGCGCTGCTGGTCGCGCTGGCTGCGGTGATCGTTGACCGCGGGTTTGAGCGATTAGCGAGCCACCTTACCCGGCACGTAAAATGAATGTGTAGCCTGCCAGCATGACGCCGCCGATACCACCGATGGCCATCAGCAGGAAGAGGGTAATGACACCGATTTTAGCTGCGCTCATGATGCACTCCTTATGTGAATCTAAGGATTGTACACGTTTGTTAACAGAATATTAAGAGCCGATCCTGGTTAGCTTTAAATACCGAGCGGATAAATATCGTGCCCTAACGCGCGCCATTCGTTCAGTTGTTGCTGCTGAGCAGGCGTTTGGCTTTCGCCGCACCAGACCAGTAAGGTTCGCCCTTCAAACAGCTCTGGTCGCAATTGGTTTAGCGAGTGGGCGAGGACGTCAACGCGCCATCCCTGCTGGCTGGCTACCCAACCCTCCAGCCATAAGCGGGTGGTATCATGAATGTTCCAGCCGACAACCAGGGCATCTTTCCCCTGTTTCTTGCGCGCCGAGGCCAGACAAATCGCGATGTAGTTGATGAGGACACCGTCGAGGATCCCCAGTAACGCCTGCAGGATCGGCTGCTGACATTGCAGGCGGCGGCGTAACGGAATGAACAAATGGGTGTTGAGCGTTTGTGCGGGATAATCCTGACCGCGCTCTTTGATCCACATCCTGAGGCTATGCAGATTATTACTTTGCAAATAGCTCAACAGCGTCTCTTGCTGTTCGCGCCAGCCGTTATGCACATCAATGTTCTCATTGCTGAGCAACATTTTCACCTTACTGACCTGAACGCCGTTATTTATCCAGCGTTTTATCTCACGGATCCGGTCGATATCCGCGTCGTTAAACAGGCGATGCCCGCCGTCTGTTCGCTGCGGTTTCAGTAATCCGTAACGCCTCTGCCACGCGCGTAAAGTGACAGGGTTGATATCACAAAGCAAAGCCACTTCACCTATTGTGTAAAGCGCCATCGTCGTCTCACTTATGCTCGCGAGGTCCCAGTTTTACTTTAGACGCTCTTTTGCGAACCAGGTAGTTTTGTCTGTTTTTTGATCAATAAATGGGTGAATTTGTAGTCATGCTCGCGCTTTCGAGTGATCGTTCTCACAAATTCCTTTTTTTTTGCAACACTTCAAAGAAAGTTACGCGCAGCCCATGTATGTTACGCGCTTTTAAGTGATGTGTGGTTGGCAGGTATGTACGAGTTTAATCTGGTGTTGCTGCTGCTTCAGCAGATGTGTGTGTTTCTCGTTATCGCGTGGCTCATGAGCAAAACGCGTTTGTTTATCCCGCTGATGCAGGTCACGATCCGGCTCCCGCACAAGCTGCTTTGCTACGTTACCTTTTCCATTTTCTGCATTTTGGGCACCTATTTCGGGCTGCACATTGATGATTCTATTGCTAATACCCGTGCTATCGGCGCGGTGATGGGCGGGCTGCTTGGCGGCCCGGTGGTCGGCGGTTTGGTCGGTCTAACCGGTGGCTTACATCGTTATTCAATGGGCGGAATGACGGCGCTCAGTTGCATGATTTCGACCATTGTGGAAGGTTTGCTCGGCGGGCTGGTGCACAGCGTGCTCACCCGTCGTGGCCGTACCGATAAAGTCTTTAGCCCACTGACCGCGGGTGCCATTACTTTTGTCGCCGAACTGGTGCAGATGCTGATCATCTTGTTAATCGCCCGGCCGTTTGACGATGCGTTTCGGCTGGTCAGTAATATCGCCGCGCCAATGATGGTGACGAATACCGTGGGCGCAGCCTTATTTATGCGTATTTTGCTCGATAAACGGGCTATGTTTGAAAAATATACCTCTGCTTTTTCCGCCACTGCGCTCAAAGTTGCCGCCTCAACGGAGGGGATTTTGCGCCAGGGGTTCAACGAGGTTAACAGCATGAAGGTCGCTCAGGTGCTGTATGAAGAGCTGGATATCGGTGCTGTGGCAATTACCGACCGCGAGAAGCTGCTGGCATTTACCGGCATTGGTGACGATCACCATCTACCCGGAAAACCTATTTCGTCGTCGTACACCCAACGGGCGATAGAAACCGGAGAGGTGGTGTATGCCGATGGGAATGAAGTCCCTTACCGCTGCTCTTTGCACCCGCAATGCAAATTAGGCTCGACGCTGGTGATCCCTTTGCGGGGGGAAAACCAGCGGGTGATGGGGACCATCAAACTGTATGAAGCCAAAAACCGCCTCTTTAGCTCGATCAACCGCACGCTGGGGGAAGGGATCGCTCAACTGCTTTCTGCGCAGATTCTGGCCGGGCAGTATGAGCGGCAAAAAGCGATGCTCACGCAGTCGGAAATCAAACTCCTGCATGCTCAGGTGAACCCCCATTTTTTGTTTAATGCGCTCAACACCATCAAAGCCGTGATCCGACGTGATAGCGAGCAGGCCAGCCAACTGGTGCAGTATCTGTCGACGTTCTTTCGCAAAAACTTAAAACGTCCGTCGGAGATTGTGACGCTGGCTGATGAAATTGAGCACGTTAATGCCTATCTGCAAATTGAAAAGGCACGATTTCAGTCGCGCCTGCAGGTGACTTTGACGGTGCCAGATGCGCTTTCGTATCAGCAATTACCTGCCTTTACCCTACAACCTATTGTGGAGAATGCCATTAAGCACGGTACCTCTCAGCTACTGGATACCGGCGAAGTGTCGATTACCGCCCGCCGCGAAGGGCAGTATCTGATGCTGGATATTGAAGATAACGCCGGGTTGTATCAGCCAACGTCTGAGGCCAGCGGATTGGGTATGAATCTGGTTGATAAACGACTGCGCGAGCGGTTTGGCGACGATTTTGGCATCAGCGTAGCGTGTGAACCTGACCGCTTTACCCGAATCACTTTACGACTTCCTCTGGAGGAACTGGCATGATCAAAGTGCTGATTGTCGATGACGAACCGTTAGCGCGGGAGAATCTGCGGATCCTGTTGCAGGCGCAAAGCGACATCGAGATCGTCGGCGAATGTTCGAATGCGGTGGAAGCCATCGGCGCGGTACATAAACTGCGTCCGGATGTCCTGTTCCTTGATATTCAGATGCCGCGTATCAGCGGTCTGGAAATGGTTGGCATGCTTGATCCTGAGCATCGTCCGTATATTGTTTTCCTTACTGCCTTTGATGAATATGCGGTGAAAGCTTTTGAAGAACACGCGTTTGATTATCTTCTCAAACCGATTGAAGAGGCGCGACTGGAAAAAACGCTGAGCCGTTTGCGTCAGGAGCGCACGAAGCAGGATGTATCGCTACTGCCGGAGAATCAGCAGGCGCTGAAGTTTATTCCGTGCAGCGGCCACAGCCGAATCTATCTGCTGCAAATGGATGACGTGGCGTTTATCAGCAGCCGCATGAGCGGCGTGTATGTGACCAGCAGCGATGGTAAAGAAGGTTTCACCGAACTGACGCTCAGAACGCTGGAAAGCCGTACACCTTTGCTGCGCTGCCATCGGCAGTATCTGGTGAATATGGCGCAATTGCGGGAGATCCGTCTGGAAGAAAACGGTCAGGCCGAACTGATTTTACGCAACGGGCTGACAGTTCCGGTAAGTCGCCGTTATCTTAAAAGTCTAAAAGAGGCGATTGGACTGTAAAACTGATACACTGCGCGCCATTGCATCACCGACAGTTGAAGGCTCTATGCTAAGTAACGATATTCTTCGTAGCCTGCGCTACACCCTGAAAGCGAACAATAACGACATGGTGCGTATTCTTGCGCTTGCTGACATGGAATCCACCTCCGCAGGTTTTGATACCTGGATGACAAAAGAAGATGAAGCCGGGTTTATTCGCTGCCCGGATATCATTCTCTCCGGATTTTTAAACGGTCTGATTTATCATCTGCGTGGAAAAGACGATTCTGCGCCGGAACTGGCGCTTGAGCGTCGTGTTAACAACAATACGGTGCTGAAAAAGCTGCGTATCGCCTTTTCGCTGAAAACCGATGATATTCTGGCCATTATGACCGAGCAGAAGTTTCGTGTGTCGATGCCGGAAATTACCGCCATGATGCGCGCGCCGGACCATAAGAACTATCGCGAATGCGGCGATCAGTTTCTGCGTTACTTCCTGCGGGGTTTGACGTCGCGAGTGCACAAAACGAAAGCGTAAAACGACGCTGGCGACCGCGATAAATTTCGGGTCGCCAGGGTGTTATTTCACTTCTTTAAAACCCGCCGATTCCATTACCGTTTGCATTTGCTTCATGCTGATATTTTTATCGGCTTTCTCAGAAAGCTTCATTCCGGAAATTGCCTGCAACGCCTTTATATCGACTTTTTCCATATCGATAGTGACATTTTCCTGCGCGTAGGTATCTGTATAGGTGAGCTTTTCTTCTACGCCTGCAATATTTTGATATTTGGCGCTTAACGCGTCGAATACTTTTGCGGCTTCCTCTTTATTGCTAGCGCCGATAGAGGCATAGCTGATTTTACTTTCGGAGCTTTGTTTCAGAACTTTGTCACCTTTATAGGTGTAAGAGACGGTGATATCCGAACCGTTAAGATTGGCATTGAATGTTTTCGTCTCTTCTTTATCACCACAACCCGCCAGGGAAAAAACCACAACCGATGCCACGGCGAGAGAAACTAATTTTTGTAACGCTGTCATGTAAAACTCCATTTTATGAATATCGAATGCTAAATAATAACCCTAATGAATATGATTGGGCCGGGCGGCCTTAATAGCAGAGCAGTATAGAATAAATCTAATAGCGATGGCTGAGCAGTCCGAAAATGGAGTGGGGGAGTGTGTTTAAGATTAAAGGTAAATCCCTCAGCAAAAAAAAGCGCTGCAGTTGCAGCGCTCGAGATGTCTGATTTATTTCACCTGTTGGCCAGGTTTTGCGCCTTCGTCCGGGCTTAACAGGAAGATATCTTTCCCGCCAGGACCTGCCGCCATGACCATCCCTTCAGAAATGCCGAAGCGCATCTTACGAGGTGCCAGGTTAGCAACCATAATTGTCTGACGTCCAACCAGGGTCTGCGGATCCGGATAGGCAGAACGAATACCAGAGAAGACGTTACGCTTCTCGCCACCGAGATCCAGCGTCAGACGCAGCAGTTTGTCAGAACCTTCCACAAACTCGGCGTTTTCAATCAATGCCACGCGCAGGTCAACTTTGGCGAAATCGTCAAAGGTAATGGTTTCCTGAATCGGGTCATCCGCCAGCGGGCCGGTTACCGGTGCGGCAGCGGCCTTCACTTCTTCTTTCGACGCTTCCACCAGCGCTTCAACTTGTTTCATGTCGATGCGATTGTAGAGCGCCTTAAAGGTGTTGACCTTGTGACCGAGCAGCGGTTGCTTAATGGCATCCCAGCTCAGCTCGCTGTTCAGGAAAGCTTCTACACGTTCAGCAAGCGTTGGCAGAACCGGTTTCAGGTAAGTCATCAGGACGCGGAACAGGTTGATACCCATGGAGCAGATCGCTTGCAGGTCGGCATCGCGGCCTTCCTGTTTAGCAACGACCCACGGAGCCTGTTCGTCAACGTAGCGGTTTGCCACATCGGCCAGCGCCATGATTTCACGGATAGCTTTACCAAATTCACGGCTTTCCCATGCTTCGCCAATCACCGCAGCAGCGTCAGTGAAGGTTTTATACAACGCCGGGTCGGCCAGTTCAGCCGCCAGTACGCCGTCAAAACGCTTGCTGATAAAGCCTGCGTTACGTGATGCCAGGTTGACTACTTTGTTGACGATATCGGCGTTTACACGCTGAACGAAGTCCTCCAGGTTCAGGTCGATGTCATCAATGCGTGAAGAAAGCTTCGCTGTGTAGTAGTAGCGCAGGCTGTCGGCGTCAAAGTGCTTCAGCCAGGTGCTGGCCTTAATGAAGGTACCGCGAGATTTGGACATCTTCGCACCGTTTACCGTCACATAACCGTGTACGAACAGGTTGGTCGGCTTACGGAAGTTGCTGCCTTCCAGCATCGCCGGCCAGAACAGGCTATGGAAGTAGACGATGTCTTTACCGATGAAGTGATACAACTCAGCGTCGGAATCTTTCTTCCAATACTCATCAAAACTGGTCGTGTCGCCGCGCTTATCGCACAGGTTTTTGAACGAACCCATATAGCCAATTGGTGCATCCAGCCAGACATAGAAGTACTTGCCTGGCGCATCCGGGATTTCAAAACCGAAGTATGGGGCATCGCGGGAAATATCCCACTGCTGCAGGCCGGATTCGAACCATTCCTGCATTTTGTTGGCGACCTGCTCCTGCAACGCGCCGCTGCGTGTCCAGGCCTGCAGCATCTCGCTGAATGACGGCAGGTCAAAGAAGAAGTGTTCGGAGTCGCGCATTACCGGCGTCGCGCCAGAAACGACGGATTTCGGCTCGATAAGTTCGGTCGGGCTGTAGGTTGCGCCGCAGACTTCACAGTTATCGCCGTACTGATCCGGAGATTTACATTTCGGGCAGGTGCCTTTAACGAAACGGTCCGGCAGGAACATGCCTTTTTCCGGATCGTAAAGCTGGGAGATAGTACGGTTCTTAATAAAACCGTTCTCCTTCAGGCGCGTATAAATCAGCTCAGACAGCTCACGGTTCTCTTCGCTGTGCGTAGAGTGGTAGTTGTCATAGCTGATGTCAAAACCCGCAAAATCAGTCTGATGCTCCTGACTCATTTCACCGATCATCTGCTCTGGCGTGATCCCAAGCTGCTGTGCTTTCAGCATGATTGGCGTACCGTGTGCGTCGTCCGCGCAGATGAAGTTAACCTGGTGGCCGCGCATTCGCTGGTAACGGACCCAGACATCAGCCTGGATGTGCTCCAGCATATGGCCGAGGTGGATAGAGCCGTTGGCGTACGGCAGCGCGCACGTTACCAGAATTTTCTTCGCGACTTGAGTCATAGTGGGCAATTACTTCTTTTGTAGTGAAAAGGGCTTTGATAGTACCAAAATGGTAATTACTGCGCCAAGCGATAAGGGCATTTATCCGTAAATGAATAATTGTTGCGGTTGGAGTAAACTACCTGGTGACTATTGTATTTTCAGAACAACAAAAAGGAGTCGGGATGAACGCACAATCCCAGGCCAAATCACCAGAGACCCTGCGCGCGATGGTTGCCGGGACGCTGGCGAATTTTCAGCATTCAACCCTGAAGCATAATCTGACGACGCTTAAAGCGTTGCACCACGTCGCCTGGATGGATGACACGTTGCACGTTGAGCTGGTCATGCCGTTTGTCTGGCAGAGCGCGTTTGAGGACTTAAAAGAGCAATGTAGCGCCGATCTGCTGCGTATTACTGGTGCGAAAGCGATCGACTGGAAACTGTCGCATAACATTGCGACGCTGAAACGCGTGAAAAACCAGCCGGGCATTAATGGTGTAAAAAACATCATCGCCGTCAGTTCGGGTAAAGGTGGTGTGGGTAAATCCTCAACTGCCGTGAACCTGGCGCTGGCGCTGGCTGCGGAAGGGGCGAAGGTAGGGATTCTGGACGCCGATATTTATGGCCCGTCAATCCCGACGATGCTCGGTGCGGAGAACCAGCGTCCAACCTCTCCAGACGGTACCCATATGGCGCCGATCATGTCTCACGGCCTGGCGACAAACTCTATTGGTTATCTGGTTACTGACGATAATGCGATGGTGTGGCGTGGCCCGATGGCCAGCAAAGCCCTGCTGCAGATGCTGCAAGAAACCTTATGGCCGGATCTTGATTACCTGGTACTGGATATGCCGCCGGGTACGGGTGATATCCAGTTGACGCTGGCGCAAAACATTCCGGTCACGGGGGCTGTTGTGGTGACCACTCCGCAGGACATCGCGCTGATCGATGCGAAAAAAGGCATCGTGATGTTCGAAAAAGTCGAAGTGCCAGTGCTGGGTATTGTTGAGAATATGAGTATGCATATTTGCAGCAACTGCGGTCATCACGAGCCAATCTTCGGCACCGGTGGCGCGCAGAAACTGGCTGAGCAGTATCACACCCAACTGCTGGGACAGATGCCGCTGCATATTTCTCTGCGTGAAGACCTGGATCGTGGTACGCCGACGGTCATCAGCCGTCCTGACAGCGAATTTACCGCCATTTACCGCGACCTTGCAGGACGTGTCGCTGCCCAGCTCTACTGGCAAGGGGAAGTGATCCCGGGTGAAATTGCCTTCCGCGCGGTGTAATTAATAGCGTTACAAATATTCACTGTATCAATAATGCATTGATGCAGTGAATATATTGGATGAAAAATCTCACTCAATTATTTATCCGGACTGTATAATTCATGTCTTTTTCTGAATAAACACCCTCAATGCATCATTTAAATTGATCAAATTGGTCGAATTAATCTACAATCTCAATTGGTCTTAGCGAGGCAGTTAATCCATAATCTACTGGAAAGACGGCTTGTGTGCTGTTTCCCAACCGATACAGGAATAATGAACGTAATGAAAAAAAATTTATTCTTGGGAGTTATTACTTTGGCTTATGGAATGAGCGCTTCTGCTTTCGCCACAGATACTGCCACCCTGAATATCAATGGTCGGGTAACTGAACCCACCTGTAGCGCTGATGTTGTAAATAACGAAGTGCAGCAACGCTGTGGCAATGCCATTTCCTTTTCAAACGTCAGAGCGGGTGTTTCAAATCCAACAAAAGGTGCGGTAACTGAAATTGTTACTATCACCGGTGACGCTACACGACAAATTGTGATGACGCGTTACGATTAAACGTCTTTTATCAGCCATGCATTATTATTGTGAATAATACGTGGCTGATCATTTTTCTGAAGAATTCCATTCCGACAGTTAATCTCGTAAATTTATTAATTTAAAAGAATAAAAAAATCGACTGATTTGTTTCTATTATATTGCGCTTTGCAATTTGTTTTAAATCAATAAAACAACGCGTTTACATTGCGGTAACGTTTCTGGTGTGCGAATTTAATTTCACGGGTTAAGTCCTCTTAACCAATAGAAGTTAATTCATTAAGGAATATACGATGAAACGTTCAATTATTTCCGCTGCTGTTCTGTCCGCTGTAGTTATGAGCGCTGGGGCTTTTGCTGCTGATTCTGATCAGGGTGAACTGATTATTACTGGTAAGGTAGTAGGGACCACCTGTAAATTTACAGGGGATACCACTGCGACCATTGGTATGAACCAAATTGGTGCTGACAGATTAAATGCCTTAAGTGCTGGTGGTGTTTATGAAGGATACTCAAATAAAACCACCGTGCCATTGACGGTTGAATGTACAGGAAGTAAAGCACCAAAAATTACTTTCTCCAGTTCTCAATTTGACAGCAATAATAAATATATTACACGAAATACCGCAGCAAATAATGGTGCTGGCTTCACCGTTTACTATGGTGATGATTTTACTAAACAGGTTAACCCCGATACAGGTATTGAGTTAACTAAAACTGCGGACAATAAATATACTCTGAACTTTAGCGCACGCTACGCGAAAATTGGTTCTGCCGATGTCTCCGCTGGTGATGTGGCCTCTTCGCTGACGATGACTGTTGTTACTGATTAAGATGACTATCCTGTTTGTCGGCGGCTCTGGCCGCCGATTATTTCCGCAGTAAGGATAATTATAATGAAAAAAATACTCGTGTTTTTACTGGCCGGTACAGTAATGCCTGCGTGGGGCGGCATATACATTTACGGCACCCGTGTCATTTATCCGGCACAGAAAAAAGAAATTACCGTGCAATTAATGAATGAAGGCAGTCGCAGCTCGCTGGTTCAATCCTGGATAGATGACGGAGATACCAGTCTGCCACCCGAAAAAATCCACGTGCCATTTGTAATGAGCCCTCCGGTGGCAAAGGTCAGCGGAGGCTCTGGTCAACAACTGAAAATTAAGCAATTGGCAAATACGCTACCGGAAGATCGTGAAAGTCTTTTTTTCCTGAATGTGTTAGATATTCCTCCTAATTCTGCGGAATCAGAAGGCAAGAACATGATTAAATTTGCTATGCAGAATCGCATCAAATTTATATATCGCCCGCAGGGTATCGCCGGTGTAGATGAAAAAAGCTTTTCTCGCTTAAGCGTCAGAGATATCAGCGGTGGCATTAATATCAAAAATAATTCTGCCAACTGGATTACTATTCCTGAACTAGTGGGTAATTCAAAAATAAACAGCGAGACAGTATTACTTGCTCCGTGGTCAGATAAAAAGGTCATCACCACTGCTGTCGTTAATCATTACAAAGTTACTCTTATTGATGATCACGGAAACTACTTAAGTGAAAAAATAAAAACGGAAAGATAGTCAAGGATTGATTATGTCAAAGATAAATTCTATTACACTGTCAATCCTGTCGGTGTTGGCCGCTTCATCCGTATGGGCTGAAGAAGACACGTTTGATACCCACTTTATGATCGGTGGTTTGAATGGTGAGAAAATCTCTCGCTATCAAATTGATGGCGATAAGCCAATGCCCGGTATATATGAAATGGATGTTTATCTTAATAATAAGTGGCGTGGTCGGTACGATATTGATATTAAAGATGATCCCGAACTGACATGTCTGCCCTGGGCACAATTGCAGCAAATTGGTATTCGCACCGGGAACATTAAAACGGATAAACAAGAAGGCTGCGTGCCGCTGCGTGCAGCAGTGCAGGGCGGCAGTGTTAGTTATGACATTGGGGAGTTTATTCTAAATTTAAGCGTGCCTCAGGCGTATGTGGTTGAATATGAACCAGGATATATGCCGCCTGAAACCTGGGATCGCGGGGTGAACGCTTTTTATACCTCTTATTACGCCAGCCAGTATTACAGTAATTATAAACACGGTGGTGATGATAAAAGCAGCTATGTGAACCTGAATAGCGGGTTGAACCTGCTGGGGTGGCAGTTGCATTCAAGTGACAACTATACGAAAGGTAATGAGGGCAACGGCAAATGGAAGAGCAACACGTTATATGTGGAACGTGGTGTGCCGTCGATTCTTGGTACATTGCGCGCCGGTGACATGTATACCGGGGCAGATATTTTTGATGCCGTACGTTTTCGTGGTGTGCGTATCTGGCGCGATATGCAAATGTTACCAAACTCAAAACAGAATTTTACCCCTGTAGTTCGTGGGATTGCCCAGAGCAACGCCCTGGTAACCATCGAACAAAATGGTTTTGTTATTTACCAGAAAGAAGTGCCACCAGGCCCATTTGCTATTGATGATCTACAACTCGCTGGTGGCGGTTCGGATTTAGATGTCAGTGTGAAAGAGGCTAACGGTTCGATATCTCATTATCTGGTGCCTTTTTCATCTGTGCCAAATATGCTGCAATCTGGCGTATCGAAATATGATTTCGCTGCAGGGCGTAGCCATATTGAAGGGGCTGGCAATCAGTATGATTTCCTGCAAGGGAGTTATCAGTATGGTCTGAACAATCTGCTAACGGTCTATGGCGGTACAATGCTGTCGCAAAACTATTCTTCATTTGTGCTTGGGACTGGCTGGAATACCCCCATTGGCGCAGTATCGGTAGACGCCACGCGATCGCATAGCGAGCAGGATAATGGTGATGTTTTTGATGGTCAGAGCTATCAGGTTGCATGGAACAAATATGTCACGCAGACCGGTACGCAGTTTGCACTTGCAGCTTATCGTTATTCCTCGCGGAATTATCGTACCTTTAATGACTACGTGTGGGCGAATAATAAAAATAACTATAATCGCGATAAAAACGACGTTTATGACATTGCGGACTACTATCAAAATGACTTTGGCCGCAAGAACAGTTTTTCACTGAATATAAATCAAGCGTTACCCGAAAACTGGGGATCCCTGGCGGTCAGTGGCCTGTGGCGCGACTATTGGCAACGCAGTGGAAACGGCAAAGATTATCAGCTTAGCTACTCTAACGCCTGGCAGCGAGTTAGTTATACCGTTGCCGTGAGTCAAACGTACGATGAGGATAACCACGAGGATAAGCGTTTTAACCTGTATATCTCCATCCCGTTCTCGTGGGGGGACGGTATTTCCACTCCTCGACGCGATCTGTTCGTCTCTAATTCCACGACGTTTGATAATGACGGCTTTCAGTCGAATAACACCAGCTTAAGCGGGGTGACGGGTAATCGCGATCAATTCAGCTATGGTGCCAACCTCAGTCAGCAACGACAGGGGAACGAGACAACGGCGGGCGGTAGCATGGTCTGGCGCGCGCCAGTGGCGACTGTAGGCGGTAGTTACAGCCAATCGAATAAGTATCAACAGGCCAGCGGCAATATTCAGGGGGGGATTGTGGTGTGGTCTGAGGGCGTCGCTCTGACTCCCCGGCTTTCAGATACATTCGCCATTGTTAAAGCGCCTGGGTTACAGGGTGCGGCTGTGCAAGGGCATCGTTACCTAACGACCAACAGTAAAGGTTACGCGGTTTACGACAGTCTGACGCCGTACCGTGAAAATATGCTGATGCTGGATCTTTCCGACACTAATAGCGATGTGGCATTACTGGGCAATCGAAAAGGTACAGTACCCTATCGCGGTGCGGTCGTGATGACGGAGTTTGAAACCGATCGGCGCAAACCCTGGTACTTCCTGGCCGAGCGTCCGGACGGCTCTCCGTTATCTTTCGGTTATGAAGTGGAAGATGATATCGGTAATAATGTTGGTTTGGTGGGGCAGGGTAGTCGGTTATTTATTCGCACCAACGACATTCCCGCGTCGGTACGTGTTGCAGTTAATAAACAGCAGGGACAGTTCTGTACAATTACCTTCGATAGGGTGATTGATGAGAATAAAGTCTATATTTGCCGATAAGGATGCAAGATATGAAAGGATACGTATTTTTGATATTTTTGCTGCTGTCATCCTTTGGTGCTGATGCCGGGTGTACATTTCAGACAAAAAATGGCGGGTTAACGACAATTAATCTGGATATGACATCTGGAACAGCAACAAATCAAATTAATCTCAGTTCCAGTGGCAACATAGTGTGTACAGCCAACAGTGATAGCTTATATTATACAACACCGCTCAAGGATTACATTGTTGCAATTCAGGGGGGCAGCGGCAAGAAGGTTTTAATTAATATCAATCTGACCAGCAATGATTTTCCAGTAAGTATTGGTAAGAAAACGGTTAGTGCCGGCGAAGTGCTGGATACCAAAAGTTTCACCATCTCAGCAAGATATGTAAATTCAGGGACTATTAAGCAGACAGTATCCGGTGATGCGTTTAGTCTGAGCGACCCGGCAGTAAGTATTACCTCTGATAATTCTTGTACTTCAAACTGGTTAGCTTATCTTTATTGCTGGGTTACCGGACGTTTATCGAGTAATTCAGCTTTTACACAGAATTTAAGCTTTACAGTAACGCATAAACCCACCACGTGTCAGTTTTCATTACCTCGATACGAAATTAAAATGCCAGATACCACATTAAATGAAATGCTCACGGTTAATAATACCAAATCGGGTTCTACAAATCTGGTATTGAATTGCGAAAGTATATATAACGTCACCACTAATCCCGTCACTTTTAAGGTGGTGCGCGGTGACTGGGATGAAAGCGGGAAAATACTAAAAAACACGATAGCGAATGGCGCCAAAGGGGTGGGGTTCCAGATATATAATGGCACCGCGACTTCTCCTCTAAAACAGGGGGATAATCTGATGAACAGAATGACCAAACTGGAAGCAATCAGTAATCAGTACACTTTCCCTATTACTGCGAAATATGTTCGCGTGACAGGGGAATCATTAATGCCTGGTGAAATACAAAGTAAAGTGATATTTGCAGTATCTTATGACTAATTGATTTGCGGGTATTTCACGTACTTTCTTGCTGAAAGTACGTGTTTTTTCTATTAACGATGATAAAAAATCTCGCCGTCGTAGGCTTTAATGATCTTACCGTCAGCATCGTTGATCAGCACGTACGCACCACCCATGTAGGTCCAGTGGGTACCGGCGGTAGGGGCTGGCAGGTTGCGTTGGTTCCATTGCTTAATCGCATATTCGTCAGTACGGTACAGCGGTGGGACCGTGTCACCAGGTTTAAAATGGGTAAAGTCGGCGATGAAACCGCTCAACTCATACTTATCAATTCCGGTGGGAGCAGCTGTTGCGGCCGGTGCGGCCCAGACGACGCTGCTTGCAAGCAGGAGTGCACCCAGCAACATTTTATTCTTCATACCCATCCTCTTTACCTGTTCGGGTCATCAACATCAGTCGTGTATCATTCCTGGCTTATAGGGCATCTGACAAGAACTTTTTTGTGATCACGCCAGTCATTTCGTAAAAAGTGTAAATGAATGTACAGAATAGCTGCAACCTTACCCCGTAATTTCGTGGAGGGCCATGGTGCTGCGCTAATTTACATCATCAAGCGTAGGCAGTATTCTGTTACCGAAACTTGTGTTTCAACGACTCGGGGTGCCCTTCCTGGTGAAGGCTGAGAAATACCCGTACCACCTGATCTGGGGGATGTCACAGCCTGTATTGGCGGCATCCTTCGTCCTAATGCACCCAAAAAAGCACCCATCTTTGATTACAACCGGTAAACGCACTTTTTTGCACCAGCTCATTGAAAAGTAGATTGGAAACGTTAGCCTATTGCAACAGATACAGCGATGAGAGCACGTCAGTATGATGAGCTTATAGCGAGAATCCTTTCAGGCTTCTAGGTGCTGTTCTTGATGTTTTATTAGCGCGTTATCGTGTTGTATTTTTATACAAAGGTGCACAATGTTAAAGGTAATTAAGAAAGGCCAAGGAATTAATAAAACTGAAAAAAGATTAATTGAGCTAGCGAACAATGCTTTCATAGGTCTATGGTCTTACCCTAATGTTTATAGTGACGAAGGATATTCAAAAAATAAATCAGGGAAAGAAGTCTGTGATTTATTAGTGGTATTTGAAAATAATGTAATAATATTCTCTGATAAAGATATTAAGTTCCATGAAGGAATTGATATTTCTGTCGCATGGAAGAGATGGTTCAAAAGATCTGTGACTGAATCCGCAACTCAATTATATGGTGCGGAAAAGTTTTTGAAAGAAACTAAAGGGCGTCTTTTTTTGGACAAGGAATGTAAACATCCTTTTCCGATAGAAATTGAAAAAAACATGCGTTTTTTTCTTGTTGCAGTAACAAGTAATAGCACAGCGCCAGCATCCAAATATTATGGACGTATCGCCGAGGGAAGTTCAGGCACGTTTATGAACATTTTCCTTTCTGACGTGAAGGAAACTCTAGAGCTACCTTTCTCTGTGGGTGATATTAATCCAAATAAAACATTCGTTCATGTGCTAGACGAAGTATCTCTACAACTTTTACTTACCGAATTGGATACGATTTCTGACTTTGTTGCTTACTTAAAAGAGAAGGAACGTGTAATTCGTTCTGGATATCTTGGATTAAGCCCTGGAGAGGATGATACTTTGGGGGCTTACTTGAGTGGTCACGGTGAAATTGTCGATGAAAAAATAGTTCCAGACAATACATTTGTTCAAATTGCAGAGCATGAATGGGAAGGGCTGAAGAAATCTTCTAAGTATAATTACTATAAGGCATTGAAAAAAGGCAGTGTTTTTTGGGATGAAACTATTCAGCGTTTTTCCGATTCAATTCTTAATGCTACTGTAGGTTTGGGAATGGAAAACGATTTTCTAAGCCATGAGGAAACAGTAAGACAACTAGCATCAGAAAGTAGAAGATCGAGATACTATTTGTCCCATGCTTTTTTGGATAAGTTTAAACAAGTACCAACAAATAGAAGAAGTTCTCGAATTGTTCAGTCAATTGATGAGGAAGGGAAGTTTTATATATTTTTATTCTTTCCGAAAGATGAGTTTTTGTCATATGAAAAATACAGAATGGAGCGCTTTTCCTGTATTCAAATGTACGCATTGGCAGCAAAATATAAATATAATGAAATAAAAAAACTAATAATTATTGCAACAGAAAGTAAAGACTCTGATGGACGCTCAGAAGATGTCGTCTATTGCAAGTTCGATAAGCCATTAACAAAAGAAGAGCGAGTGTTAGCTAAAATCGCGATGAAGGATTATAATGTGCTTACTGATTTCATTCCTAAGCCAATAGATTCTTTTCAGATATCACCTATAGTTAATAATGAGAAAAAAATAGGAAGAAATGATCCTTGCTATTGTGGGTCTGGTAAAAAATTTAAAAAATGTCATGGATAGATGCGACCAATAATATAATTAGATTTTTAGTAGAAAGCCCGCTTTAGCGGGCTTTCATCGTTAATGGTTTGCGAATGACTGTTCACGCCGTTAATACGTGGTGCATGTTTCTGTACCGTTGCCGGATGTGTGGCATCGCTTCGTGATCTTGCCGTACTTGCCTGTGCAGACCTTGTCGCCCGCCGAGTTAATCCGGCAACGTTCCGTTGTTTCGGCGAACGCGGATACCGTGAACACTGCCAGGACTACCGCTAAAAATAAACGTGTGACCATTTTAAAATCCCTCCGCTTTACACATTTCGCCGTTACACCACTCGTCCCACTTTCTCCAGCCTGCGGCGACGGCTTCGCTATTCAGGTCAAGCGCTAATTTTTGGTAAGCCGTCGACGTGGCATCAGCGTTCTGCGGCGTATGCGCCAGCATCAGATCGACAGTCTCGCGATCTAACTTACATTCAGTGCGCAGAAGTTCGGCAAAAGTGCGCCGCAGATCATGCACCGTGCATGGTACGGTGACGCGTTCGCCGTTGTCGTCCTCATAACCCGCCGTGATATTAAGGCGCTGTAGTACCAGGTTCGGCATCGTTGCGCCTGCCTGCCAGAGTCGACCGATCTCGCTGGTCGAACGCGACAGCACCGCACGCAGGTTGTCTGTAACGGGCACTTCCTGCGGTTTGCTGTTCTTCGTGCGCTTGCCAGGGATGATCCAGACGTCGTCCCGCAGTTCTTGCCGCGTCATTTCCAGCGCTTCCATCTTACGGCGACCCGTCAGCATAATGACCCGCAGTGCGTTACCTGCGTCGCTGTCGGGTAACTGGTGGAACAGTTCGCGGTACTGGTTGGCGGTTAAGGTAGCCTGTCGCGGTTCAGTCTTCGGAGGTAGTTGGTTTTTGTCGATGCTGGCCTTCAGGGTTTGCGGAACGGCGATCGGTTCGTCTTGTTCGTTCGCTATACCGTATTTGAAGCCGTAGGCGAACATACGTGGGATAAAGCACGCGCCACGGCTTAAGGCGTTGGCCTGTACTTTGCCATCACGATCAATCATACCCGCGCGCACATTGTTTACGATCTCCACAATACGCCGGTAGTTCATTTCCACCGCTACCAGTTTTCCGCATACTGGCGACCAGTGCTTACGCCATAGGCGAGAAAGATCTACCGCTGCGCCTGGAGTCCCTTCAGCGTCGATCCACTTGTTGAACAGCGTGTCCATTGTCCACCGTGGGCGTACGTCTGCGGGTTTTACTTCGTTGCGTAGCACTTGCGCCACCTTTAAGCCGTAAAGCTCGCAGGCAGTAGCGTAGGCCGTTTTTGAGTTGCCGACAGCGTAACGTTTGCCGCCGTGTCTGAAAAACCAGGTTAGCACCTCGCTACCGGCAGGGGTGATGCGTTTTAGGAGGAACAGCCCGCCAGCGGGTGCGGTGGTTTTCACTGGCTGCGTGACTGATTTCTTGCCTTCAGGAATCCTCAGTCGTACGACGTCGCGATCATTTTTGATCATGTCGTTGTACCCCGCAGAACGGCTGGCATGTAGGGAAGGGCGTTTGCTTGTAATGGACGACATCCAGCGCAGGCGATAAAGTATCGATCAGTTTCACAGATGCTTACCTCATTTGTGAGATTAGAAGACGCCGTTACTGTTGACGCAGTAGCGGCGTTTTTGCGTTTAAGTGGCAATCACTTAAAACGTGTAATGAGTATATGATGCACATATTATAAACATCAATTATGTAGATGCTTTAAACAGTCATAGTTAAAACTATATGCACAAAAAAGCCCGCGTCGAGCGGGCTGTAAAATGGCGGGGCCGGTCGTGAATTATTACGGGGCCGGCGTTGCATATCCGCCGAGGATCACGGCGTCGTTATCTTCGCTGAATTGCAGTACCACGACGATGCCTGCGCGTATCAGGTCGGCGATCTGACCTTCGTTTGCACCTGCCCGGACAATGTCGCCGACAGTAGCGGGACCAATGGCAAGCCTCGCTGCGATCTGCTCGTAGGTCATTTGTGATGCCCCTGTCCGCCGATTGCCGAAAGTAAACCGGAACGTTGATGCTTTACCGGTGCTGGCGTGTTGGGGTCGTCAATTTTCATCGAACGACCTATCGACTTACCGGCATCAACCTTTGAACCCGCGCGGGTCTTCGTGGCGTTATCCGACTGTGAACCAGGCGCGCCGATACCTGGTGGGACTTTGCCGGTTTGCGCTTTGACGATCTCGATCTGCTGGAATTGCATGTCGACGACCAGCGCGTCGCCTTCGTCAGATTTGCGAACGATCGCCACGTCTGCAAGCGCCATGTTTTCATACACTTCGTAACGCGTGGTCACGGTTACAGGGATTTTAAGTTCTGACAGCGCCTTCAGTTGGTTGTACGCGTCCGCCGTGCGCTTTCTACCATTCAGGAATTTATCGGCGAAGTTTGCCACTTCGTCGAGTAGTCCGTGAATCGGTGTATTGCTGATAAAGCCGGTTAACGTTAATTCTCGTTGCTGCGCTTTAATGTTGTCCGTTACGTCGACGCCACCTTCTACGGGGTACGCCGTAATGTTATTCGACCAATGATGCGTTTCGTTGTCGACGCAGTCGAACGACATCGACGCAAGGTTAGTCCCGTCGATACGGAAGATGCTGTCGCCTGCGTCAGTGAACAGGAAACTAATGGGCGACCACTTACGATCTCCCAGGTATTGAGTTAAGTCAGCCATAAGCGGTTGTCACTTTATTAGTGGAAGAAAAAAGCCGCCTTATTTGGCGGCTTCGGTTACGGTATTTTGTGCAGCGGCTGCGGTGCGTCGTTCTTCCCGCCGTTTCATTGCGAGGCGAATAGTGCGGGCGATTTCTGCGCGACTGCGGCGGTAAATGTAGCGGCGTGCGGTCATGGTGGTTTAGTCTCCGTTTGACTGTTTAAGCACGGGTAAGGCGCTGCATAGCGTCTACAAACATCATCATTTCGACGCCTTCAACATAGCTTGCTTCTTCCTTGTCGCTGTCAAAATTGCGACATCCGACCTTCTCAATGAATAAATCATTCATGCGGTCGTCCAGCTTATCGGCGTCCAGTACCAGCGCATCTTGTACGCCGTTAGCCAGCAAAATAATCAGGTGGCGGCGTGCGCGTAATTCGTTCTCGTTGACCATGTTCAGCGCCTTATACAATTGCGTTTTTGTTGGCATATGCCGTGATCCATCCGTCGACTTCGTCGGTGCGTACTTCGGGGTGATGTTGCGCCATATAGCCCGCGAAGGCCATCTCGACGTGGGTAACACTTGCGCAGGTAAACGCGTGCTGTTTACCTGGCTGGCTGTTCAGTACGTGGCGCTTTGTTTCTACGCTGTTCGTTTTCATCAATGGGATCCTTTAAGTTTCAGTTCAATGTGACCCAGGCCGATAAGTTCGCCGTATTCGTTGCGAGGCATACCGGCGCTAACTTTCACGCCTCGCCGTTCTGAAGCGCGGCGAAATTCTTTAACCAGGGCGTAGGGCGCGTTGCAAAGGCTGAATTTCTCGCCTTCCGCGACTTTGTCGGCGAACCAGCGCGCAAGCTGCATACAGGCTTGCGAACGTGCCGCAGGTGGCAGGACGGAACAGTCAACAATGCTGCGGATCTCGATTTCCGTTTCGTTGCTGCTGCCTTTGTCCAGGGTTAACACTGTTACGGTTTTTTTCGGGGTTAGCATGGTGTCGGCTTCCGTGGTGAAAAGCCCTACTAACGGCGTGAACGCTTTCGGGCTTGGGTAACATGCGGGATCAATGCCCTGCACGCTTGCTATTCGTACAGGACACGGACAGATTAAGGACAACTCAGAGACAAGTAAAGACAAAAAATCGATCTAAATCAGTAACTTAGTCCCGTAACTTGCTAGCTGACAACCGCTTATTGCGTTGTGTGCGGCGGCGGCGTTGAGTTCATGCGGTAAAACGATGTGACGCAATTCTTTAGAAATAATTTCGATCAGGAATGTGCGTGCATCGTCCAGCGTTTCGCGTTCGCCGTCGTTATAAATAACCGTAAGGCGCGTGCCTGTGCGTTCAATGGTCGTAATCGTGCGCAGGACGTCCGCCACGCTGCGCACGCCTGCCTCTTTGCGTGGTTGTACCGGTAAGCCGCGCAACGGCGTTACATCGCTTCCTGCGCGTTTATTTCCGCCGTTACCCGACTCGATGCGGCCTTTGACTATCTGCCGGTTGCCTGTCGGTGCGCGCCGTTCGACAGTGTCCCACGTTTTAGCGGCCTGTAAGCCCGCCTGTCGGTACGTGTCAGGATCTGCCGGTGTTTCATCGCCGCCCGCCATTGAAGCCCGTACGCGGGCGCGCAGTTCGTCTAATTGCCGATGACGTGCCGCAGCCGCAGCGCGTTCTTCGCGTTCTTGCCTGGTCATGCCGATGCGTGTTTGTCGTGGTTGGTTGGTGTTTATGATCATGCGCTGGTGTCCTCCTTGTGTTGGCGGACGACCATTTCGCCGAATGACCATGATGGCGGGTTTAACTCCTTCGCGTCTGCCTGGCGGTGCTGCGTAAATTCGCGTTGCAGGTCGCGATCCGGGTAGCCAGCCATCATGACTTCCCACGGCAGGAAGAACGCTTCCCAATCGGGGCCTAACACGTCAAGTGGATCGCCGATATGAATTTTAAATTCTCGCACCGCTTCGACAAATTGCGGGTGCGTATTCCAGGTCGGCTTACCAACGACAAGATCCCGCTCTGCGTTCGCCGCTGCCAGGCGCTGGCGTATGTTTTTAAGACGTGCTGCGGTTGTTCCTGTTCTCATTTGCTTAGCGCCTCCAGCGCGCGTCGTTCCGCTTCAGCGGCGCGAATGTCGGAAAGGCGCTGCACGCAATCAAGCGCGAATTTAATGCTGTCCGGGTTAGCGCCGCCGAATAACTGCCCGACAAGGCGCTCCGTCAGACTGTCCAGATCGCTTAAGTCGATGTCGTCCATGTTGATGGGGTCGATCGATGGCTTCGGCATATGCGCCAGCAACGATTTAAATACGGTTTCAGCCTTCGCGCTGGCTGCACGTTTGCCGATATTTTTTAGCAGGCCGGACGCGTCCAGCGGCGCATCGGGGTGTTCTGCGTTGTGATCGGCGACCCATAGCCGGATCATGCGGTCAAAGTTCATGCGTCCCGCTGGTCTGCCTGCGGGGTTCCCGCTTTGTCCTTTCTTGAATTGAGTTTTAGCCCGACCTTTAGCGGTTGACTGTTTAACAGGTTGTTTAGGCGCGCGTGGCATCGGTGTGATTCCTTTTTTGCGGTGGTTTACGCCGTCAAGCGTACGATGGGTATCGCGGATGCCTGAAATTTGTATTGACCTGTTAACGACCTGTTTGACCTGTTCGAAAACGCGGAACAGGTCGACGCGGATTCGTCGGTGTCGTAGTGATGTATATGGTAAGTGACAACCGCTTATGGGGTATGCAACGGGGTACAAAGATGGTTTAAAATGTTGTCCCCTCTTAAACCCGCGTGGTTACAGGGTTTCAAGTAATGAGGGTACAAAGGGGGACAATAAGCTGTACCCCTTCAAAGCTAGACGTGACAAGGGTTTGAAGGGTAAAGGGGACAAAAAACGATTCTAAAAGGATAATAATATTTTTGAACCCATTAAAACCACTGAATTAAAACACAGTGGTTTTTAGGCTTTTATATAAATAATAATAAAATTATATAAATATTGTACCCTTTACCCATCCAGGCCGCGCCAATAGCGGGCTGTAAGGGGGACAATGCGTTTGTACCCCATGTCCCCTGTAATCGCTGAGAACCGCGCCAGTAGCGGGCTGCAAAGGGGACAGCTACGGGGTACAAGATTTTGCGAAACCAATAAAAAAACCCGCCGAAGCGGGCTTTATTACATAAATTATGCTCGTCGTAATAAGCGAATATTTAGACCGTTTCTGATCTCCACGCATTCAATGACGCGTTGTCGTTCCAGTGCAGCGATCGCAAGCGCGAGCGGATCTTTATAGCCGTTAATGCGCGAACGTTCTGCCGCTTCTGCAAAAACACTACGGCGCATAATCTGCTTATTTATCGCCGAAAACTTAACGCCTACCGGCGAATGCTTAATTACGTCAATTACACGTTGCTGTAACGCGGTCTGGATGTCTTCGATTTCGTTCTGCTGTGACAGTCTAGTGACGTCTTCGATGTTGCGCATTACAAGTGCAAAGGCATATTTAACGTGTTCGTCGGTGACTTCCCCTTCGTCGGTAGCCAGCAACGACGCGATAGAAATTACGCGTTCATAAGCACGGCGATACAGCGCACCAACGATCGGCGCGTTACGGCGGTCATCGTCTTCCAGGTATTCGAAGATAGTTTTTAAAAAAGCGCGCGTATTGGGTTGCACTTTTAACGACCTGCCAAACGTCGTTAAATCACGAACACGATCGGCAAGTGCATCTGTGACAGTGCTGTCGACGTTTATTTCGTCTGCACGTGATCGCGCTGCTTCATCGCCGCAGTGAAACAACAAGCCACGACCGATCAGGCCGCTTGCAATGTTACGGTAGTCGATTACTTTTTCGAAATTACCTGGCGTGCTGCTTAACATTAAACAGACGAGCGGATCTTTAATGCCGGTGTCGACAATAGTTTGTTGCACGTCCAGCGTCGCTAATTGTTTCACCAGGCCCGCGCGTGCTTTGTGCAGGTCTTTATTGCTTTCGTCTGCGTCGATCTGCTTATCGATGCGCTCAAGACGTTTAACGGCCTTTTCGCGCGCCGTGTTGATCAGTGCGTTCACTTCACGTTTATGCGTACCCGACAGCGTGTACAGTTTCGCCGTAGCCATTGCCAGGATAAGCGGGCCAATAGATTTAGTGTACTGAGAAGAACCTTTATCGTTAATGCTGCCGATCAGGTCGTGGGCTTCGTCAACGACGTACAGCGCTTTTCCATCGGCGTCTAGGGCGTTCATTATCATATCTTTGTCAGTACGCGGACGGTTGAACAGGTGCGCCGTTTTACTTATACGTAGCAATACGTCGCCGATAAAACTTTGTGCCGCGTCTTTACCGGCTGCGGATTCGGCGATCGTGATCGTGATAATGTTCATCTTTGCGCCGTTAAGCGATTTGCGCTTACCGATCCCTGCGGCGATAGCCATTAGCTGAAGCGCTGCCGGAATTGCCGCCCATCGTAACGGTCGCATGTTACGTGCTTCGATAGCGTCGACAATTTCGCCCGCCAGCCCTGGCGGATTCATCAGGTCGACAGATCGCCAGTTGGCGACGTCTAAACGGTAGCTGTTACCGGCTACTTTTTTGCCCGCGACGACAGCGGCACAGTGCGCTTCAACTTCGGAGATTGCTTCTTCCAGGCTGCGATCGCTCTCTTCTTTCAGGCGGTTGTCATTTGTCCCGTTATTCGGTACACTTTTTAAAGCTGGTTTAGCACGCGGCATACAGGCCTCTTGTTGTTAAACTACGCGTTTTAGACCAATTAAAAAAAGCTCGTCTGGCAGGACGGGCTTTTTTATTTCCCTTTTGACTCATGCTGCGCGGCCTCTTTCCTGTTTTTGGTTCACCATCTCACTGCGCGCTAGCGCCCAGGCATCGATTGCGACATCCAGCCAATGCGGGCGTGATGGGGTGAGTTGAACAGGTTTAGGGAATGTCGGATCAGTCTTGATGATGTAATCGACGTTGGTCCTACCTACCCCTATACGATGTGCGACTTCAGTTTTATTTAAAAACACAGCAGTTACCTCAATAAGCATATTTACGTGTTTTTAGTATGGCCATCGCATTTCACTAAGGCAATAACTTTTTCATTTAAATCAATGTGTTACGGGATGCTTGTTATCTCTTTCTCTAACCAATTCTGGTACTTAGCGATCGCATCAGTAACCATTTTTTGTAGTGTTTCAGGTTGATATGTGGTCGCGATGGCGCTCGCTTGGCTCTTTGCACCTTTGACGTGGTTTAAAATTAGATCCGCCTCAATAAACGTTAACCCGCTCCCTGGTTCGTTCAGTTCATCGCTAGCCGACAATTGCGAAGCAGTGCGACGCAAATCATGTACCGTCATTTCGGCGTTACCGCAGGCCACACGCATTTCCGGCAAGCGGTGATTAATCGCCGACGAACTGATTCCGAAAATAAAACCACCGTCAACGCATCTGCGTGCCGCTTCGAATATCTCTTCCATTGCTGGACTGATCGGCACGTTGAGCGGAAAACCTGTTTTAGTACGTGAACCAGGGATCCGCCATAAGCCCGCATCCTCGTCGACTTCCTCCCATTGCCCGCCGACAACTTCACCTTTACGCAATGGTGCGCAGATAAGCATACGTGCAGCCAGATGCGCAGGTCTGGTTTCGTCTTCGCACAAATACTTCCATAACGCGCGAAGCTGGTCTTTTTCCAGATAGTTCGTGCGTGGCTGTCGCGACCGTTCAAGCTCGGTATTGTTTTTGCCTAACAGTTTTTGCAGCGTCATAAGCGTTTCAAACGCTTCTATATCGAACTGGCTTTCCAGGTAGTGACGCAGTGCTAACAGAATGTCACGCAGTTTTTTAGCGCTGTTTACGCTGTGCTTTTCGGCGACGGTACGGATCAGACTGTGAGCACTGGCGCGCGTGAAGTTTTCGATCGTGGTTTCGCCATAAGCCGACAAGCGGTTACAATACTTTTGCCAGGTACAAACGTAGGTTTTAACTGTTGAATCAGCAGGCGCAAAAGCAGGATTATTAATATAAGCGCGGAACAGGGCGTTTAGGTCGTGCGGTACGGAGATCGCTTCCGTCCTTGCGTCAATTCCACGCGCCATGTTGGTCATGATCTCCCGATGGCGCTCCTGTGCCGCTGCAAGCGTCCAGGACGTGCGAGAGCCAATGGATATATCCTTACCGTCTCGGCGGGTGATATAGCTGGCAGTGACGCCGCCGGAAGACGTACGACGTAAAACCAGCGACAGACCCGTTAACCCGCCGTTCATGACGGCGATCCGCATAACGTTTTTATCGGCGGGTAGTGTTAGTGCGTCGACCTGGGATTGTTTAGTGATTTTCTTCGGTGCTTTCATTTCAATTACCCAATTTTTGACAATGTACCCATTTAAGCACCCAGATAAATCCGCGTAAATATGTTTTTAAAAGTTTACAAGTGCCTGTGTATCCCGTAACAGATGCGGTTTATCACATGGTGTACAACCTGATCTGGATAATGCCAGCGTAGGGAAGTCTGACACTGCTCGTGTCCCTTCTTCGCGCGGGCAGGAGCTGAACCATGCAGCCTGACCTGCACAGCCGCACACTCGCGGCTCACACCTTACACCAATTTAGAACGCTTTCCCCTCTCACACACTGCATGACCAACGAGGTCGTGCAAAGCTTTACGGCCAATACGTTGCTGGCGCTGGGCGCATCACCTGCAATGGTAATCGAGCCTGAGGAAGCCAGTCAGTTCGCGGCTATTGCCAGTGCATTACTGGTTAACGTCGGCACCTTAACCCGGGAACGGGCTACGGCGATGCGCGCCGCAGTTGAGCGGGCACAACTTGCTAAAACTCCGTGGACGCTCGATCCCGTTGCCGTGGGGGCGCTGGAGTTTCGTCGTCGCTTCTGTCTGGATTTGTTGGCGCTACAGCCTGCAGCTATCCGCGGCAACGCTTCGGAAATACTAGCACTGGCGGGTATGAACGGCGGGGGACGCGGCGTGGATACGACCGATACGGCAGCCGCAGCGCTTCCCGCAGCGCAGGCACTGGCTCGTCAGGTTGGGACCATTGTCGTGGTTACCGGCGAAATTGACTATGTCACCGATGGTCAGCGTACCGTCTGCGTGAACGGCGGTGATCCGTTGATGACGCGCGTGGTGGGCACCGGATGCGCGCTGTCGGCGGTCGTTGCGGCCAGTTGCGCCCTGCACGGTGACCGGCTTGATAACGTCGCCTCCGCCTGTAGCTGGATGAAACAGGCCGGACAAATAGCCACTCAGCAATCAACCGGACCGGGCAGTTTTGTCCCGGCATTTATTGACGCCCTCTATAACCTGAACGCGCAGGAGCAACTATGAAACGGATTAACGCATTAACGATTGCCGGAACCGATCCAAGCGGTGGTGCGGGTATTCAGGCCGATTTAAAAACGTTCTCGGCGCTTGGCGCTTACGGCTGCTCGGTTATCACGGCGTTGGTGGCGCAAAATACGCTCGGGGTGCAGTCGGTGTATCGCATTGAACCTGACTTTGTCGCCGCACAGTTGGATTCCGTATTTAGTGATGTGCGTATCGACACCACTAAAATCGGTATGCTGGCGGAAACGGATATTGTTGAAGCGGTCGCCGAACGTTTGCGTCGCCATCGGGTGCAAAATGTCGTGCTGGATACCGTGATGCTGGCGAAAAGCGGCGATCCGTTGCTGTCTCCTTCGGCGGTTGAAACGCTGCGTACCCATTTGCTGCCGCAGGTTTCGATTATCACCCCAAATTTACCCGAAGCTGCGGCGCTGCTCGGGGCTCCCCATGCGCAGACTGAGCAGGAGATGTTAGAGCAGGGAAGGGCGCTGCGGGCGCTGGGTTGCGAGGCGGTGTTGATGAAAGGCGGTCATCTGGAGGATGCGCAAAGCCCCGACTGGCTCTTTACCCGTGATGGCGAGCAGCGTTTTACCGCGCCAAGGGTGATGACCAAAAATACCCACGGTACTGGCTGTACGCTATCGGCGGCACTGGCGGCGCTGCGTCCGCGCCATGACAACTGGGCACAGACAGTGCAGGAAGCTAAGTTGTGGCTTTCAGCGGCATTGGCGCAGGCCGACACCCTGGAAGTCGGTGAGGGAATTGGTCCGGTGCATCATTTCCACGCGTGGTGGTAATGAGTATACTGGCTGCAGAAACGGCTGCAGGAAAAAGATAAATGGAACAAGCGCATACCCAGCTTATCGCGCAACTGAATGAACGTATTTCCGCGGCAGATAACACGCCGCTGTATATGAAATTTGCGCAAACGGTGAAAAACGCTGTGCGCAGCGGGATTCTGGAGCATGGAAACATCCTGCCCGGCGAGCGCGATCTCAGCCAGTTGACCGGCGTTTCGCGAATTACGGTTCGTAAGGCGATGCAGGCCCTGGAAGAAGAAGGTGTCGTGACGCGCGCCCGCGGTTACGGGACGCAGATCAACAACATCTTCGAGTATTCGCTAAAAGAAGCGCGTGGTTTTTCACAGCAGGTGGTGTTGCGCGGTAAAAAACCAGATACGCTGTGGGTTAACAAGCGGATTGTGCCTTGCCCGGAAGAGGTAGCGCAGCAGCTGGCTGTTGCCACGGGGAGTGACGTCTTCTTGCTCAAGCGCATTCGCTACGTAGATGAAGATGCGGTTTCTATTGAAGAGTCATGGGTTCCTGCCCATCTAATTCATGACGTGGATGCCATCGGCGTTTCACTGTATGACTATTTTCGCAGCCAGCATATTTTCCCGCAGCGCACTCGCTCACGTGTCAGTGCCCGAATGCCTGACGCAGAGTTCCAGGCGCACATTCAAATGGACAGCAAAGTGCCGGTGCTGGTGATCAAGCAGGTAGCGCTTGACCAGCAGCAACGGCCCATTGAATACAGCATCAGCTATTGTCGAAGCGATCTATACGTGTTTGTGTGCGAGGAGTAACGCCTCGCGCGTAGGGGCGCAATCGCCGCCGCGATGCCCAACTACCCAGGACGCCACGGCGTTTCCAAGCAGTACCGCGTCAGCCAGCGACCAGCCAGACGCCAGTCCGGCCAGCATGCCGCCAGCGTGGCTGTCACCAGCGCCAATGGTATCAACGACCACTGTCGCAAATGCCGGTACGCAACCGGAAGTTTGGGTGCTGAAATACCACGCACCGTCTTTATCGTGGCGTACCACCACCGGTGTGGCAAAACGTTGCACCCATTGTGCGCCAAAACCTTCTATATCCTGGCTTAATGCAAACCGCTCGGCGGCAATTTCCGCCTCCTGCCGATTGAGCGATACCAGTGGACGGCAGGCCATAATTCTTGCCAGTAAGGGCTCGGGAATGTCGCCGATGCGTGGGCCAAAATCGATAAACGGCGTCACTTCCTCCAGCTCTTCCAGCCAATGCACCAGCAACTCACCACACGGAGAGGCTAACTGATAGCCCGAGAGATAAACCAGGCTGTGACGTGGGATCTCCAACTGTGCCAGCCAGTCAGCGTTCCACTGATTTTCGACGCCACTAAAGGACATAAAGGTACGTTCTCCATCCGGCTCGACCAGAGCCAGACACCAGCCGTTATCGCCTGCGGCGTTATCGATCAGGCTGTGCAGTCCCTCTTTTGCCATCCGGTTGCGGATAATATCGGCCCACACCCCCTGACCCAGCGGTAAAGCATTACTGGCGTCGATACCTAACCGCTTGAGTGCTACGGCGATATTGAGCGCGCAGCCGCCAACGTTCACCCCTTGCTGTTTGAGTTCAATGTCACATCCGCGCCAGGGAAGGGCATACGCATCGGCAATGACATCAATCACCGCCGCACCCACCACCGTAACGGGTCGCTGTGTGCGTAACTGCGGGAGAAGTTGTTGCAGACGCGTGGTGCTCATAGTGCCTCCCGCTGCTCGCGCAGTCGCATCAATCCACTGGCGTAGCGGATAAAGTCCAGCTGATTTACCGCATCAAGCTCATGTTTCAATGCCGGATTAATCGCACTTACGCCGTGGAGCGCGCCACAAATGGCGGTTGCCATCGCCCCGATGGTGTCGGTATCGCCCCCGAGGTTCGCGCACAGAATGGCGCAGCGGTTAGGATCGGTCTGCGCCAGCTCAACCATAGCGATGGCGCATGGCACGGATTCAATGGTACTGGTTCCGGCCCCTACAACCTGATACAACTGCTCGCAGGCAGACTCAATGCCGTCAGCGTTACGGACAATTTTCAGCGCCAGTTCAAGGCGTGCAGAGAGCGATGCGCTAAAGGTAGTGATCCTTTTTTGCTGCGCATGCCGGGCAATGGCTGGCAGCGCGTCGACAATCTCTGACCATTTTCCGCCATCGATAGCGCGTGATACCGCCCACGCGACCACCACTGCGCCAGCGATAGCCAAATCCGATTTATGTGTCGGGCTGGAGGCTAATGCCACATCATCGATAAAGGCATCGAGATCGCGCGCGGGGAGCAGACATCCCAGCGGTGAAACGCGCATTGCCGCTCCGTTGGTAACGCCGTTATTTTCCAGTTCGGCGACAGGTTTGCCGTCGCGAATGGCTTTTAGGGCAATTTTTGAGGTCGGGCCGAGCACGTTTTTATTAAAAGCATCAAAACGTTCGGCCCAGGCCAGAATATTGCGGCCAATAACGTCGGGTACAATCTCTCCGTCGCACTCAAGCAGGGCATCAGCCAGACACAGCGCCATGGAGGTGTCATCAGTGAACTCCGCCTGGTTAAAATAGCAGGCGGCATTATTCTCCGCAGGGCCGGGCAAAAAACGGTCGATCCAACCGAAATGGGCTTTAACCCGGGTTCTTGGCCACAGTTCCGACGGCATACCCATCGCATCCCCTAACGCCTGCCCATAAAGAGCACCGAGAATACGTTCTGCTTTCATTTTACTTCCCCTTGTTTCAACGCTACATCGCGATCGTCCACCTTAATGGCGGTGATTTCTTTATCTGACTCGCGAAAGAAAATCATAAACATTACGGCAATGACGGCGATCATGACCGCGCCAAATCCCCACATGCCAGCCCAGTTAAAGGTAAGACCATTCACCGGTTCCTGATAAGCAAACATTTTTTCCATCATCACGCCGCCTAGACGATAACCGAGCAGGCTACCGAATCCCTGACAGCAGAGGGTGATAAGCCCTTGCGCCGCGGTGCGCATATGTACGGGCGCTTTTTTATCGACATAAATGTAGGCTGTGACGTAGTAGAAGTCGTAACTGACGCCGTGCAGCAGAATGCCGAGAAACAGCAGAGCGTAAGTGAAATATTCTTCCGCGCCGCCATAAACGAAAAATCCGTAGCGGATAGCCGCAGTAATAAGACCAAGCAGCAATACCTTTTTAATGCCAAAGCGTTTGGTGAAAAAAGGTAGCGCCAGCATAAAGAAGATTTCAGAGAACTGGCCCAGCGTCATCCAGCCGGTGGCGTTTTTCATCCCGACTTCTGTCAGATAACCGTTGGCGAAGATGTAATAGAACGCCAGCGGCATCGCGAACAGAAAAGAGCAAAAGAAAAAGACGAGGAAGTTCTTATCCCGCAGCAGGATCAGCGCATCCAGACCCAGCATGACCTTGAAATCCATTTTGCCGGTACTTTTCGGCGGCGTATCCGGTAAAAAGAACGCAAAGACGCCTAACAGAGCGGAGCTTCCGGCAGTGATAAGCAGAGGAATATTGGTAGGGGAGATGTCACTATAGCCAAGCATTTGCGGTAAGAAACCGCAGGCCAAACCAGAGGCGATCCAGCCAATGGTCCCCATCACACGGATGCGCGGGAAATCACGCTCAACATCACTGACGTTGGCAAAAGCGATACTGTTGGTCAGCGCAATCGTCGGCATATAGGTCAACGAATAGGCCAGTAACAGCGGGAAAAATCCGCTGAAGGTGGTTTGCTGGGCGGCGAAGTACATCAAAATAGCGCCGACGAACATCAGCACCGCCAGCACTTTTTGCGCGGAGAAAAAACGGTCAGTGACAGAACCGACCAGGATGGGCGACAGGATCGCGGCAATTGCGGTACAGGCGTAGGACCAGCCGATCTCCCCGGCGCTAAAGCCACTTTTACTCAGCCACAGCCACAGCGGTACAAACCAGGCGCCCCAGATAAACCACTCTATAAACATCATGAACGACAGCTTAACTGTAGTTTTCATCTTTAAATCCTTCATGACAGGTAAGGTACGCACTGATAGTACCATTCGATAATACCTTTAAAATACCTTTGAGGTCTAAATTTGACCGCCTTAACATTATTTCTTCCTGAATCGAGCCAGCAGAAGTTGCTGAAAAGTGCGCTAAAGATGGAAAAAAAACGCAGTCGGTACCAGGCTTATTGCTGCCCGCAACAAAGCGGGTCAGGACAATCCACATTCCGGTTTCAAATCGGAACTTACGGGAGCATAGCTATGACTGATATTGCGCAGTTGCTTGGCAAAGATGCCGACAACCTTTTACAGCATCGTTGTATGACCATTCCTTCTGACCAACTTTACCTGCCTGGACATGATTACGTCGATCGCGTGATGGTGGATAACAACCGTCCGCCAGCGGTGCTGCGTAATATGCAAACGCTGTATAACACGGGCCGACTGGCCGGGACAGGTTATCTGTCGATTCTACCGGTGGATCAGGGCGTGGAACACTCCGCGGGGGCATCGTTCGCGGCTAACCCGCTGTACTTTGATCCGAAGAATATTGTGGAACTGGCTATCGAAGCAGGGTGTAACTGCGTGGCATCGACCTATGGAGTGCTGGCTTCCGTCTCCCGTCGCTACGCGCACCGCATTCCGTTTCTTGTAAAAATTAACCACAACGAAACGCTGAGCTACCCCAATACGTTTGACCAGACGCTGTATGCCAGCGTAGAACAGGCATTCAATATGGGCGCGGTTGCGGTAGGGGCAACAATCTATTTCGGTTCAGAGGAGTCCCGTCGCCAGATTGAAGAGATTTCTGCGGCGTTCGAGCGTGCTCATGAACTGGGCATGGTCACCGTGCTGTGGGCGTATCTGCGTAACTCCGCGTTTAAAAAAGATGGCGTGGATTACCATGTTTCCGCCGATCTCACCGGGCAGGCTAACCATCTGGCAGCCACTATCGGGGCGGATATCGTTAAGCAGAAAATGGCGGAAAATAACGGCGGGTATAAAGCAGTCAACTTTGGCTACACCGACGATCGCGTTTACAGCAAGCTGACCAGCGACAACCCAATCGATCTGGTGCGTTATCAACTGGCGAACTGCTATATGGGGCGCGCTGGATTAATTAACTCCGGCGGTGCGGCTGGCGGCGAAACCGATCTGAGCGATGCGGTACGTACAGCAGTGATTAACAAACGTGCTGGCGGCATGGGGCTGATTCTTGGACGAAAAGCATTCAAGAAAACCATGGCTGACGGCGTTAAGCTGATTAACGCCGTGCAGGATGTTTATCTGGACAGCAAAGTCACCATTGCCTGATTCCAGTTGGGGTGTCGTCGTGTTAACGCAGTAGCGGACAACCCGGCGGCAGTCTGCAACGTAGCGCTGCGGGCAGGATTTCAATATGAAATTCTTGTCCGCTAAGCGGTTCGCCATCGAGATTAAACGTAATCTCGTGCGGGGCGCGGATATCAAACCACGATGATGCGCCTTCGATGATGTTAGGGTTGTCTTCGGATTGCGTGAGCGCCGAAAGCAGCCCTGGCAGCAGCTCTTCGCCGGTAAAAATACGCAGTTGCAGCAGACCATCGTTGATCAGCGCCGTTGGGCAAAGCTGTTGCCCACCACCGGCCTGACGGCCATTACCGATACCAATGACCAGCGCCTTACCCTGCCAGTGAAAATCTTCCCCACGAATGTCGCAGATGTCGGGTTTGAGCGTATCCATGCGCATTAATCCGTGAATAAAGTACGATACGCCACCTAATGCGGCCTTGAGTTTTTCTGGCGTCTCGGTGGTGATGCGTGTGCCGAAGCCGCCGGTCGCCATATTGATAAAACAGGTTTTATCATTGACCTGAACCATATCGATATCAGTCGCATTTCCGGCGATAGCCAGTTTTAACGCCTTATCAAGGGCGTCGGGTATGCCTACGCTGGTTGCAAAATCATTCGCCGTTCCCAACGGTAAAATACCGAGCGCCGGGATATTGCCGCCCTGCGACTGGATCAGCGCCGTCGAGACTTCGTTAATTGTGCCGTCGCCGCCGCCGGCAATCACCGTTGCAACGCCTAACTGGCGAGCTTCATCAACGTAGCGTTGGGCGTCGCCTTTTTCCCAGGTAACGCGAACATGGATTTCCACGCCTTCATCGCGTAGCTCTGCAATGACATCACGCAGGGGGAGATTATCAGCACTTTTTCCATTGAGGATCAGTAAACTGGCAGGGAACGCTATCATCCGTTTGCCTCACTTTTTTTCGTTTTAACAAGTGTACGCCAGGAATGGGTTTATGGCGTAAGAACTGACTGAAAGCGAAGGCGAAGAGATAAAAAAAGCCGCAGGATGCGCAATACTGTTCAGTTAAGCATTATGGGGAACATGTGATTCTTGCTCAGGGTTCCGTTCACCTCGGCGGTAGCAATTCTCTGAAGCGCAGATACCCGTGAACGTGCAAGGGAGGCTCACCGCCGCCTCCCTTGCAACCCAGGCTCCCGGCGGGAAAATCGTCGCTACGCGATTCATTCGTCTTATGCCGTCTGCCTGTCGGGTCGGGGCCGGGCCTGCGTCCCTGCAGGCCGTCCCCTCTGCCCGCATCCCTGCGGGCAGACCCGGTCAGCCGTCAACGCCTCATCGATTTTCAGCCGGACCGGGGTCATCGCTGCAACGCGCTGACTTCCAGTTAACTCTGTTTTGCTGTTCAGATAAAAAACGCAGGGGGTCAGGTGTGGGCTGGTCCGGCTGAAAATTGCCGACGTGTTTCCGTAAGGCCGGGAGAACCCGCAGGGATGCGGGTTCAGGGCGCGTTTTGCAGGGAAGCTGCCTCGCGTCCGGCCCGGTAGCCTGGAGGAATAAACGGAGGGGACCACGAAGTGGCAATTTTCCCGCCGGGAGCCGGGATTGTAAAGGGCGTGGCGGAGAACGCCCTTTACACGTTCACAGGAATCGGTGTTTCAGAGAAACGATGCACATAAGGTGAACGGAACCCTTACCGTGAGATAGCATATTCATAACTTCTGCCAACACAGGTGATGCTTTCTGAAACTGAGGCGTTAACTGAACCGCATTACGCAGAATGCGGCTTTTCAGATTGGGCGGACGTTACTGTGGGAACCACTGATCGCTGATTTTTTGGTACGTGCCGTCAGCTTTGATTGCGGCCAGTGCGCTATTCAGTTTTTCCAGCAGGGTTTTGTTATCCGGGCGAACCGCAATGCCAAGACCAGTACCGAAGTATTGTGGGTCGGTCACTTTGTCAGTGGCTACACCTAACTGTGGGTTGGTTTTCAGCCACTCGTTAACCACGGCGGTATCGCCAAATACGCCATCAATACGACCATTTTTCAGGTCGATAATCGCATTCTGATAGCTGTCGTAGGCCACAGTTTTCACTTCAGGGTGTTTGTCCTGCAGGTATTTCTGGTGCGTGGTACCGTTTTCCATGCCAATGCGTTTCCCTTTCAGGTCGGCAAAGGTTTTATAGGTGTCTTTTTTCGCAATCACCAGCGCGGAGTTTGCATAGTAAGGCTGAGTAAATGCCACCTGCTTGCTACGCTCAGGCGTGATGTCCATTCCGGAAATCACCGCATCATATTTTTTGAATTTCAGCGCGGGAATCAAGCTATCAAAAGCATGATTGGTGAAAGTACAGTCAGCCTGCATTTGTTTGCACAGTGCCGTTGCCAGGTCGATGTCAAAACCGACAATTTTATTGCTTGCATCCAGTGACTCAAATGGCGGATAAGTCGCTGATACACCGAAACTAATTTTATCAGCAGCTGAGGCGCCTGCGGCGAAAGTAGCAAGTAATGCGGCCAGTACTAACTTTTTCATGGTGGAACTCCCGTCTGTCAATCTTATGATTATTTACCGTGTCTGCGGCGTGAATTAACAATGCCATTTAATGAATTTATATGCAATAAAAATGATTAGTTATTTTTAAGGATATAAAAAAAGACGGACAATTTAGGTTGTTGTCCGTCTTTTTTATTTTGGCTTTATGCATATTCACCGGAGAGTGTACAACGGAAGATGAATCGTAGCCTGATAAGCGTAGCGCCATCAGACATAAAAACCGATTTAATTCCGGTGTTCAAACGCCAGTGCTTTACGTTCGATCAAGCGCATCATCAGCGTCAGCAAACCGTTGACGATTAGGTAAATCACACCCGCCGCGCCGAAAACCATGACGTCATAAGTGCGACCATACAGCAGCTGACTATAGCCCATGACTTCCATCAGCGTGATGGTGTATGCCAGTGAGGTACTTTTAAACACCAGCACCACTTCGTTGGAATACGAGGAGAGGGCGCGTTTAAAGGCGTACGGCAACAGAATCGCCAGCGTATCCTTCTTACTCATCCCCAACGCTCCACAGGACTGCCACTGGCCTTCCGGGATTGCGCGGATAGCACCGTAGAACAGTTGAGTGGTATAAGCCGCACTGTTTAACGATAGCGCAATTAAGGCGCACAGCCACGGTTCAGAGAGCAGGTGCCACAGTACCGGATACTCCTGTAGCGTCGGGAACTGCCCTGGCCCGTAGTAGATCAGGAAGATTTGCACCAGCAGCGGAGTACCGGTAAACAACGTGATATAGGCGCGAACCAACCAGACCACAATCGGCGTTTTTAGCGTCAGGATGACGGTGAAAACCAGCGCCAGCACCAGAGCAACCACGATGGAGGCGACCGTCAGCGTCAGGCTGGTATGCAGCCCTTTTAACAATTCAGGTAAATACTCAAGCATCAGCCTGGTCTCCGCTCAAATCGTGTCGCGCGCAGGTCAATGCGTTTGAGAATGTACTGACTCACCAGCGTAATCACCAGGTAAATAGCCGCCGCCACAATGTACCAGGTAAACGGCTCCTGGGTACGGGTGGCAATGCTCTTGGTTTGCAGCATCAGATCGTTCACGCTGATAAGGCTGACCAGCGCGGTATCTTTCAGCAACACCAGCCACTGGTTACCCAGTCCCGGCAGAGCGTGACGCCACATCTGCGGCATCACCAGGCGAAAGAAGATCGCGGCTTTAGACAAACCCAACGCCTGACCTGATTCCCATTGTCCGAGTGGTACGGCCTTCAGCGCGCCACGCAGCGTTTGCGACGCGTAAGCCGCATACAGCAATGACAGCGCAATAACACCGCACAGGAACGGGCTGACGTCGAAGTTTTCGATCTGCATCTGAACCGGGATTTGTACAAACCCGAGATTGATCGTAAAGCCATCGGCCAGCGTCAGCAGCAGTTGTGAAGAGCCGAAATAGATGAACAGAACCACCAGAATTTCCGGCAGACCACGCAGGATGGTGACCAGAGCTGAGCCCGTCCATGCTACCGGACGCCATTTTACTGACTCCCAGACGGCAAAAAACATGGCGAGCGCGAGGCCAATAATCAGCGCACAAACGGCAAGGCCGACGGTCATCCCGGCGGCGCTTGCTAAAGGAAAAAATTCATTCATCAAGTATTACTTCTGGAACCATTTGTTGTAGATGGTCTCGTAAGTCCCATCTTTCTTCACTTTTTCCAGCGCAGCGTTAAATTTCTGCTGCAGCTCGGTATTGCCCTGGCGCACAGCGATGCCCAGACCCGTACCGAAGTAATCTTTATCCGTCACTTTGTCGCCAACTGCGGCCAGCTTTGGATTGTCTTTCAGCCATTCGGTCACCACTGCGGTATCACCAAATACGCCGTCAATACGACCATTTTGCAGATCGAGTTTGGCATTCTGGTAGCTGTCATACGGTACGGTGGTCACTTCCGGATGTTTATCCATGATGAATTTCTGGTGCGTAGTACCGTTTTGTACACCGACTTTTTTGCCTTTCAACTGGTCAATGCTGGTGTATTTACCCTGTTGGCCAACAAACAGGGCAGAGTTGTCGTAATACGGGGTGGTGAACAGAACCTGTTTTTCACGCTCTGGCGTGATGTCCATACCGGCCATCACCGCGTCAAAACGACGGAATTTCAGGCTCGGGATCAGGCTGTCGAAGGCCTGATTGGTGAAGGTACAGGTCGCGTCAATCTCTTTACACAGCGCATTCGCCAGATCAACGTCAAACCCTACGATTTTGTTATTCGCATCAATAGATTCAAACGGAGGATAAGACGCTTCGGTGGCGAAACGAATGGTTTGGGCTGCGGTAGCGGAAAGGCTAAAACCTGCGATTAGCGCGGCAATCAGAACTTTTTTCATTGTATTGTCCCGAATCTTAGTGAGAGAGATAGTTTTTAAACGCTTCGGTTTGCGGGTTGGCAAAGCAGCTCGCATCCCCAAACTCGACGATATGACCGTTTTCCATATACACCACACGGCTGGCCGTTTTACGTGCAACTTCCACTTCGTGGGTGACGATCACCTGAGTAATGTTGGTTTCCGCCAGTTCACGAATAATGCTGACGATTTGGGCAGTAATTTCCGGATCAAGCGCTGCGGTAGGTTCATCAAACAGCAGCACCTGCGGCTCCATCATCAACGCGCGGGCAATGGCCACACGCTGTTGCTGGCCGCCGGAGAGATGCAGTGGGTAGCGATCGCTGTACGGCTTCAGGCGCAGACGTTCCAGCAATTTTTCGGCACGCGCCAGCGCTTGATCTTTTGTCAGACCCAGTACGCGGCAGGGCGCTTCAATCAGATTCTGCACAACCGTGAGATGCGGCCAAAGGTTGTATTGCTGGAAGACCATGCCCACGTTCTGACGCAGCTCCCGAATGGCTTTGTCTGACGGGGTCTTCGTGAAGTCGAAACGGTTACCCGCAATAGAGAGCGTGCCCGAGCGCGGCATCTCAAGCAGGTTGAGTACGCGCAGCAGCGAGCTTTTCCCGGCTCCACTTGGGCCAAGTAACACCAGTGTTTCACCCTGAGGGCAATCCAGCGTGATATCGAACAGCGCCTGATGTGCGCCGTAGAAGCAGTTAATGCCGTTTAATTGAATACTCATTGACACTCGATACTGGCAGTCTGATAGCTATTGAAGCCGCAGATACTACCTTTGACAGAATAGTTATGCAATATTTATGCGTTAAAAGTTAAATGCAAACCGCATTCTTATCTAAACATAGCACAAAATAGCGGGGCCACCAGTGGGCAAGAATAATTGTCGGCATTCTATGCAGAATGCCAGACAATTTATGGGGGTTATGATTCAGGCGGGTGAATGGGGCGGTTAGCGGTTTTCGACAGACTGGCGCAGCGTCCCGGCTGGCGCGTGTACGCTGCCGCCCAGATAGCGGACATCGTCAACTACCCAGCACTGGCCTTCGCGGATCATCAGCACTTCATCACGCCAGCTTTGGTCACCCTGTTTAAGCTCTACGCGCAGCGGAATGTTGCGTGCATCACTATTCGGAATGGTCGATGCGCTGGCGACGCTGGCACTGTCCGGTAACGTAGCGCGACTAGAGAACGGATCGCTGTTAAACAGATCGCGATGCGCGTTATCACGGCTGGCATCGTTCAGCAGTTTCGCCAGATTGTCGCTGAGGTACGGACGAAGGGCGGTAATGTCATTGTTTCGATGCTGAATACGGTAATCATAGAATTGTTGAGCCACGCTGTCTGGCCCGCCTTCTACGCATGAGCCGCTACGCGTGCCGTTATCTTTGTAGGCCGGTGTCACGGTAGTACAGGCGCTGAGAAGTAGTGCACATGGAACCAGCAGAGAGAGTTTCGAGTAGCGCATAATGATTTCCTTATTAGCTTTCTACTATTAGTGTTCTACGTTGATTTACATGTCATACTTCAAGTTGCTTGTGCGTTGGCTACGTGCGTTCACCCCAGTCACATAGTTATCTATGCTCCTGGGGATTCACTCTCTTGCCGCCTTCCTGCAACTCGAATTATTTTGTGTAAAGAATATATCCTTTCAATGATAGTGGATCGGTTCGATAATGCTTTTGAGATCGTGCTCTTAGCGCAAAAAGGAGATTTACCATGCAGTTTTCGACTACCCCTACGCTGGAAGGGCAGAGCATCGTGGAATACTGCGGTGTTGTGACTGGCGAAGCCATTTTAGGCGCGAATATCTTCCGCGATTTCTTCGCCGGCATTCGCGATATCGTCGGCGGTCGCTCCGGCGCGTATGAAAAAGAGCTGCGTAAAGCGCGTGAGATTGCTTTTCAGGAGCTTGGTGAACAGGCAAAAGCGCTCGGTGCTGATGCGGTAGTCGGTATCGATATCGATTACGAAACCGTAGGCAAAGACGGTAGCATGCTGATGGTGAGCGTCAGCGGCACCGCGGTGAAAACTCGCCGATGAAGCGTCTGCTGTCTCTGCTGGCATTAACGCTGCTGCTGGTAGGATGTGCTGGCGAAAAAGGGATTGTCGACAAAGACGGGTATCAGTTAGATACCCGTCGTCAGGCGCAGGCTGCTTACCCGCGCATTAAAGTGCTGGTTATCCATTACACGGCCGATGATTTCGACTCTTCTCTGGCTACGCTGACCGATAAAAACGTCAGCTCGCACTATCTGATCCCGGCAGTGCCGCCGCTCTACCACGGCAAACCGCGTATCTGGCAACTGGTGCCGGAAAAAGATCTGGCCTGGCATGCGGGGATTAGCTTCTGGCGCGGCGCTACGCGAATTAACGATACCTCGATCGGCATTGAGCTGGAAAACCGCGGCTGGCAAAAATCGGTGGGCAGCAAGTATTTTGCGCCGTTTGAACCCGCGCAAATTCAGGCGTTAATCCCATTGGCGAAAGATATTATTGCCCGCTATGACATAAAACCACAGAACGTGGTGGCCCATGCGGATGTCGCACCGCAGCGCAAGGACGATCCAGGTCCGCTGTTTCCATGGGAAGAACTGGCCGCTCAGGGAATTGGCGCGTGGCCGGATGCTCAGCGGGTGGCGTTTTATCTTGCCGGGCGAGCGCCCGATACACCGGTAGAAACCTCATCATTGCTCGATCTGCTGTCGCGCTATGGTTATGAGGTAAAACCTGAAATGACGCCGCGTGAACAGCGGCGGGTGATTATGGCCTTCCAGATGCACTTCCGCCCGACCTTGTGGAACGGTGTGGCGGATGCAGAAACTCAGGCGATTGCCGAAGCGTTACTGGAGAAATACGGGCAGGGTTAACGCGGCAGCTTGCCGTGGTCACGCAGCCAGGCCGCGGTACGCTCAATCCCTTCATCCAGCGTCACAACGGGCTGATAACCTAATTCTTCCTGAGCGCGGGTGGTATCCAGCGTAAAGTCAAAATTCAGCTTCGAGACGCCGTAATGCGTAAGCTTTGGCTCTTTCGCGGATTTATTGCCTAACCGCTCCATGCTGCGGGCAATCATGTCCAGCATCGGGTAGGGCACGGAGCGGATACGGCAATCAATATTTAGCTCGTCGATAAGTTTCTGCACAATACTGCGCAGGGTGCGATGCTCGCCGTTGGTAATGTTGTACGCACGACCCGACGGCAGATTATCGCAGGCTTGCTGACTTGCCAGCCACATCGCGTGCACCGCATTCTCGTAGTAGGTCATATCCACCAGCGCACTTCCGCCGTGCGGCAACAGAATGCTGCCGTAGTGGTACATCATATGGGCCAGGCGCGGGATAAAGACTTTATCGTGTGGTCCGAACAAGCTTTGCGGACGCAATACCGTAAAACGGGTCTGCGGGTTGGCCTGTGTCAGCAACGCAATCACATCTTCGCCAGCCGCTTTACTGCGGGCGAATTCATTGGCGAAGCGTTGGGGGCGGAAGTCCTCTTTGATATCGCGATGGTGGTGATAATCAAAATAGAGCGACGGTGATGAGATATGAATGAAGTTACGAACGCCCCAGGCCACGGCCCACTCGCCCAGACGGCGGGTTGCGCGAACGTTGGCCAGATCGAAAGCTTCCTGAGTTCCCCAGGGTGAGGTAAAACTGGAGCAGTGCCACAGCGTATCGATACCGGCGAGCATCACTTTTGCCTGCGAAGAGACCAGCTCGGTCAAATCGGCATGCACAAACTCTGCGCCCATTTTCTCCAGCAGCTTGCCCATCGCTTCGTTGCGACCGGTAGCTCTGACGCTGACGCCTTTGCTGCATAAAAACTCAACCGCGTTTCGGCCTAAGCCGCTGGTGGCTCCGGTAACCAGTACCTTCATATCAATCCACTGTGTTTAAAAAACGTCGTGCGCATTCTTCCGTGAATTTCGTCTGTATGCAATGGGAAACATGAAAGAATACAGGCTCTTTTTATCATGAGTCTGTGATTTGTTCTGCAAGTTTAGCAATACGCTTCGCCATCCCTCTGAAAATGAACAGATGCGCTGGGATCATCAGCAGCCAATAGAAGAGGCCTGGCATGCCGTGCGGATGCCACCAGGCGCGGACATCAATGCGTCGGTGGTCGCCTTTATCTTCCAGCGTGAAGCTCAGTCGACCCAATCCTGGCGCTTTCATCCCAAACAGCAGCGTCAGCTGTTTTTCTGGCTCAACGATGATAACTTTCCAGCTATCAACGGTATCGCCAACCTGCAACAGAGAGTGTTGCGGTCTACCTTTCGCCAGCTTATGGCCGACCAGCAGGTCCAACGCCGCGCGCGTTTTCCATAAAATATTGCCAAAGAAATAGCCTTCTTTGCCGCCGAGGCGATTCACCACCTGCCACAGTGCCTGCCGACTGGCGGAGGTTTCAACGCTAAAGCCAGCTTGTTTAGCGAAATAGCCATATTCGGGGTGCCAGCGGGCAAATGCCTGCGCGTCGTAACCCCAGTCGCTGGAATTAACCAGCTTCTCTTCTTCTTTCAACGTGCTGCGCACCGCGTCATCAAAGGCAATCAGCTTTTGCGGGATCAGCGTGCGTAATTCAGTGTCATCGGCCAGCAGGTCGTGTTTTAAACCCTGTATCAGCGCTTTGGCCGTGGTCGGCGGCACTGACGTTATGACGTTCAAAAACCAGACCGAAATCCAGCGGGTAGGAAAGGGGACAGGGATGAGCAGGCGATGTTTACCGCTGACCGCCATAAAATGCTCGAACTGCTCCTGATAGCTCAATACCTGCGGCCCGGCGGCTTCGAGTACGCGGTGTTGGCGTGTAGGATGATCCAACAACGCCACCAGGTAGTACATTAAATTCTCCAGTGCGATAGGCGTGGTACGCGAGCGCACCCAGCGCGGAGGGGTGAGTACCGGCAGGTTGTAGACCATGTCGCGCATCACTTCAAAGGCGGCAGAACCTGCCCCTACGATAATACCAGCGCGCAATTCGGTCATCGGCACGCCTGATTCGCGCAGGGTGTCCGCGGTTATCTGTCGCGCACGCAGATGATCGGATTGTTCATGCCGGGGAGCCTGTAATGAGCTCAGGAAAATAAGCTGTTTGACTGGCGTATCACGTAGCGCATCGCGCACGTTCATTGCTACCTGGCGCTCATGGGCGATAAAATCACCGCCTTCTCCCATGCCATGGACCAGGTAATAGACCGTATCAACGCCGGTCAGCAGCGGCGTTAGGTTATCTGGCCAATTCAAATCGACCTTATGGCAACTGACGTTGGCCAACTGCTGCTTTTCCAGACGCTCGATGCGGCGTGCCGCAGCCAGCACCTGATGCCCTTGCTGACTGAGCGCCTGTACCAGATGCTGACCAATGTAGCCACTGGCGCCAAGAACCAAAATCCGTTGCGGCACGCCCATCTCCTTAGCGGGTTAAAAAAGCGCGCCAGTGGGCGACGACTTCAGCAAGCTGTTCACGCGATACGTCCAGATGCATCACCAGACGCACAATCGGCGAGGCGTTAATCAGCACGCCTTGCGCTTTCATGTACTCGCCCAGTGCCGCAGCGTGTTCTTCGCCAACGCGGACAAACAGCATGTTGGTGTCGTGGCGCATGACGTCCGCTCCTGCTTCGCGCAGTTGTTCCGCCATCCAGGCGGCGTTGTCATGGTCTTCTTGTAAACGCGACACGTTATTTTTCAGCGCATACAGTCCGGCCGCCGCCAGAATACCGGCCTGACGCATTCCGCCACCGGTCATTTTACGCCAACGAATGGCGCGCTTGATGTACTCGTGGCTGCCGACCAGCAGTGAGCCTACCGGCGTTCCTAAACCTTTGGAGAGACAAATGGTGAACGAATCGCAGTATTGCGTGACATCTTTTAACTCACAGCCATAGGCGACGATGGCGTTAAAAATACGCGCGCCGTCGACATGCAGCGCAAGATTGCGCTCACGGGTAAATTCCCAGGCCTCTTTCAGATACTCGCGTGGTAGCACTTTGCCGTTGTGGGTGTTTTCCAGGCTGAGCAGACGCGTGCGGGCAAAATGGATATCGTCCGCTTTGATTTTTGCCGCCACTTTGTCCAGCGGCAAAGAGCCATCCGGCATGACGTCGATAGGTTGCGGTTGAATGCTGCCGAGTACCGCTGCGCCACCCGCTTCGTAGAGATAGTTATGCGCGCCCTGACCGGCGATATACTCTTCCCCGCGCTGACAATGGCTGAGGAGAGCCACCAGGTTCGCCTGAGTGCCTGTGGGTAAGAAAATAGCGGCTTCTTTGCCAGCAAGCTCGGCTGCGTATTGCTGGAGGGCATTAACGGTAGGGTCATCACCGTAGACGTCGTCCCCGACCGGGGCGGCCATCATCTCTTCGAGCATGGCGCGACTTGGTCGGGTAACGGTATCACTGCGTAAATCAATCACGGGCATTCCTTTTTAAGTGAGGTAATGCCCTCTGTTTTACCTGAGCCAGTTAGTTTTCGCCAGTTCGATCACTTCATCACCGCGCCCGCTGATGATTGCGCGCAGCATATACAGGCTAAAACCTTTAGCTTGTTCGAGTTTGATCTGCGGCGGGATCGCCAGTTCTTCTTTCGCGACGACCACATCGACCAGCACCGGACCGTCAATCGACATCGCCCTTTGCAGCGCTTCATCAACCTCTGAGGATTTCTCCACGCGAATGCCCGTGATGCCGCAAGCCTCGGCAATCCGTGCGAAATTTGTATCGTGCAGTTCGGTGCCGTCGGTCAGATAACCGCCAGCTTTCATCTCCATCGCCACAAACCCCAACACGCTGTTGTTGAAGACAATAATCTTCACCGGCAGCTTCATTTGCACAACCGACAGAAAGTCGCCCATCAGCATGCTAAAACCGCCGTCACCGCACATTGCGACAACCTGACGTCCCGGTTCGGTCGCTTGCGCGCCGAGCGCCTGCGGCATGGCATTGGCCATCGACCCGTGGTTAAACGAACCGATCAGACGGCGTTTACCGTTCATTTTCAGATAACGTGCCGCCCACACCGTTGGCGTGCCAACGTCGCAAGTGAAGATGGCGTCGTCAGCGGCAAAGTGGCTGATCTGCTGCGCCAGATACTGCGGATGAATGGCTTTATCGCTGGGTTTGGCTAAATCATCCAGCCCTTTACGCGCCTCACGATAGTGTTCCAGCGCTTTATCCAGGAACTGCCGATCGGTTTTTTCTTCCACCAGCGGCAGCAGGGTGCGGAGTGTGGATGTAATATCGCCTACCAGCGCCATATCAACTTTACTGTGCGCGCCAATGCTCGCCGGATTGATATCAATCTGAATAATCTTGGCGTCGGTGGGGTAGAACGGGCGATAGGGGAACTGGGTACCGAGCAGGATCAGCGTGTCGGCATTCATCATGGTATGGAAGCCGGATGAAAAGCCAATTAGCCCGGTCATGCCCACGTCGTAAGGGTTGTCGTACTCAACATGCTCTTTACCACGCAGGGCGTGCACAATCGGCGCTTTTATTTTAGCAGCAAACTCAACCAGTTCTTTATGCGCACCGGCGCAGCCGCTGCCGCACATCAGGGCGATATTGCTGGAGTAGCGTAGCAGTTGCGCTAGTTTTCTGAGCTCTTCTTCTTCCGGAGTGACCACCGGGAGCGGCGCATGATACCAGTGAGTGCTGGCGCTTTCTGGTGCTGGCTTCAGCGCGACGTCGCCGGGTAATACCACCACGGAGACGCCGCGGTTGAGCACCGCTTTACGCATGGCAATTGCCAGCACCTGTGGGATCTGCTCAGGGCTGGAAACCAGCTCGCAATAGTGGCTACATTCGCGAAACAACTCTTGCGGGTGGGTCTCCTGAAAATAACCGCTGCCTATCTCACTGGATGGAATGTGTGCAGCAATTGCCAGCACCGGGACGTGGTTGCGGTGGCAATCAAACAGGCCGTTAATCAGGTGCAGGTTGCCTGGCCCACACGAGCCTGCGCAGACGGCCAGTTCTCCCGTCAACTGCGCTTCAGCGCCCGCGGCGAAGGCCGCAACCTCTTCATGACGGGTTGGCATCCAGTCAATCGTTCCCATACGATTCAGACTGTCACTAAGGCCATTTAGCGAGTCACCCGTCACACCCCAAATGCGTTTAACGCCAGCTTGTTCGAGTGTTTTAGCAATAAAAGCGGCAACCGTTTGTTTCATGGTTTTCCTTCTCCTTTAATGTGATACCGGTTACAAGTTTAGATGAAGATAATAGTTATGCTTATCATTACCTCTTATTTCCGGCAGGTTTCATTAAGCCTGTATTAAGCGTAGTTTGTTATTGGACATGGTGAAACAAGGAATAAATTCAAATGGTTATAAAACTATTAAATACAGTTAACCGGGTACTGACTCATGAAGATTTTGGCAAGTTTTTGTTACGTATTGCCGTGGGGGGATTAATGCTGTTTCATGGGCTGCATAAACTGTTCGCGGGTATTGATGGCATCAGTGGCATGCTGATAGCGAAAGGTTTCCCTGGCTTTATTGCGTATGGCGTTCTGCTGGGAGAGGTTGTGGCACCGTGCCTGATTATTCTTGGGATCCTGACGCGTCCGGCGGCGTTGGGGTTGGCGTTTACAATGGTGGTGGCATGGCTGATGGTCGGGATGGGTGAAACCTGGTCACTGGATAAAACCGGCGCATGGGCAATTGAAAGTCTGGTGTATTTCTTCATCGGCGCTCTGGCCGTGGCATTTTTGGGTGCGGGGCGTTTCTCCGTTGCCGGAAACTCGGCCTGGCGATAGTTTGCCATCCGAGAATCAAGACAGAGGCGGGGACGCGTTAACCTATCTCCGCCTCGCCATTAACTCTGGCCGCTAATCCATGTCGTCACTGCTCCACAGTTTGTGCCGACGTTTCAGTGCTCGTTGCGTCAATGCCTTTGCCATCGCGGCGCCTATTTCAGCGCTAACCACCAGACCCTGAATAAAGGGACGGTCGTGCATCAGCCACGGCAGTCCGCCAAAGGCGATGCGGTTGCGGGCGTTTTCCGGCGCTTGCAGCGTGTAATCTTCGCCGATATCCGGGATCTCATCGCCACAGGCCAGCAGTTGATCGCGTAGCGTTGGGAACGGAATATCTTTGCTCTGCAATGCCCGTTGTCCTCGGGCGTCAATAAATACATCAAATTCACTGCGCTGACCGTGGTGGTAAATGACCGTCATTTCCTGCTCATTTGTACGCTCATAATCCTTGCCGAGTGCGAGGATCTCAATCAGCCCGGCATCGTGCAGAGCCAGCAATCGGCGGATAGATTCAGACGGGATTGCCGCATAGTTATCAATAAAGACGCGCGCCAGTCCGTGCCTGAAACGTTTTTCGTCGCGAGCATCAAGATAAGGAACGATCTCTTCAATAACCTCATGTAGGCGCAATAAGGTATAGCGCCAGGCGACGGTATGTTGTTCCTGCTTGTTGCGCTCAACCTCCACCAGGTTACGCCTCGCCCAGTCAAAAGAGTCATGCTTGAGCCTGTCGGCAAAATAGACCTCGGGGAATGTGTCGGCGTTAAGCGTTGCAAGTGCTACCTGTTGGCACCACCCTGGCGCCGCGTCTTGCAGTTGTTGCACAATAAGCCGGAAGATGCGGTCCAGTAATCCGTTTTGGCCCTCGGCAATGGTGTTTTCAATCTCTTCTTGCGTCGCGATATTCAGCGGTTCATAGGGAAGAGGGCAGTAAAAATCCGCTTCAGGCAGCACACCGCTGCGCGACATCAGGGTCAGCTTCAGGTTTTGGCTGTCGGGTTTACGCGTGAACTGCAGTGAACGGTCGGTATTGGTGGTGAAGGTACCATGCTGACTGACCACGGCCATCGCCGCGTCGATAGCGCTTAGCGAGGTGCCCAGAATACCCACCCTGCAAGCGCTAATCCGCGCCTCCATCAGGCCGGTCCACGGACTGGGGAAAAACTTGCGTGCTTGAGCATCAGTTTCTGGCCACAGATGACCGCTGGCGATAGCGGCGAAATCCACTTCGACGGGCTGTGACGCGTGATTGATCCACAGGGAGACCCCAGTCGGGGTTGCTTGCAGGTCGGTGACTTTACTTGATTCATATACGCGAATTGTGAACCCGGATCTTTGCGCTTTATCGACAATGGCTAAAAAACGATCGCGATAATAATCGCCGAGGATCACGCGGGGCAAAAATTGCCGCTCATGCAACGATGTACGTTCAAGCCGAAACTGCGCCAGGTATTCATCGCTTTGATTCTGTAGCCACGTCAGATAACTGATATAAATCGGCGGGATCTCAATGCTGGCTATATTGGCCAGCATGTGGTCTGCGTTGTTGTCGCTGTTATAAGGCATGCCTACGCCAGCTTCCTCAGCTTGCTCATAAAGCTGTATCTCCAGCGGTTCACCGCGCTCAACGAGGGCATGAAACGTATAAATTCCGGTGGGACCTACGCCGACGATGGCCACTTTTTTCATGGGGATCCTTTGTAGAAAGTTCGACGTGGTAGTCGGGGTTTTGCTTAACCTGTGCCAGGTAAGTGTGGTCGATAATTCGCAGGAGGAGGACGGTATTTTGCCTGGGAGGGGGAAAAAATCGGAATTTTGCAGCGTCTGACAGCATAAAAAAGGCCACCCGATATAACCGGGTAGCCTTTTGTACATCAGATATCGGCCAATTACGCCAGCACTAAATCACCCTGCGGATGACAGGAGCAGGCCAGCACATAACCTTCAGCAATTTCTGCGTCGGTCAGCGTCATGGTGCTACTGACCGTGTAGTTACCGTCAACCACTTTGGTTTTGCAGCAGCCGCAAACGCCCGCACGGCATGCGGCGACAACCGGCACTTTATTGCTTTCCAGCGCTTCCAGCAGCGTACTGCCTACCGGCGCATAAAACTCTTTTGCCGGCTGCAGTTTGGTGAACTTCAGACCGCTGGTGGCGGCTTCAGCTACCGGGGTGAAGAACTGCTCTTTAAAGAAGCGTGTCACGCCCAGCGCATTGACTTCTTTCTCGACCAGATCCATATACGGCGCCGGGCCGCAGGTCATCACGGTGCGCGAAGCCAGGTCCGGTACGCTTTGCAGCAGTTCGGTGGTCAGTCGGCCGGAAACAAAACCGTCAGTGGCATTGTTTTCAGCAACTAAGGTCACCGGATACTCGCGCCATTCGTCGGCAAAAATGACATCTTGCGGTGAACGAACGTTAAAGATCACCTGCACATCTGCCTGTGGGCGGTATTTTGCCAACCAGCGACGCATTGACATGATTGGCGTGACGCCACAGCCAGCGGCCAGCATCAGGAACCTGTCTTCCGCTTTATCTTCACAGGTGAATTCACCCATTGCATCGGACAGCCAGATATAGTCGCCGCGCTTCACGTCGCGGGTTAACCACTGTGAGCCTGCGCCATCGTCAATGCGGCGGATGGTCAGCGTGATGTATTCGCTAACGCCCGGCGTTGAAGAGAGGGTGTAAGCACGCAGCGTGTCCGCTGAATTACGTACGCTGACCAGTGCATACTGCCCGGCGCGGTACGGATAATAGTCGTGGCACAGCAACGAAATTGTCCATACATCCGGCGTTTCCTGATGGATGTGATGAACCTGCATCCGCCATGGGCACTGATGAGTTGGCATTGTCATTCTTTACTCCTTACGCGCTCAGCAGTTGCTTCATGTCTTCTTCAACGGTGGTCACGGAACGCAGACCGAACTTCTCGTTGAGAACTGCCAGCAGGTCCGGCGTGAAGAAGCCAGGCGCAGTCGGGCCAGTGACGATGTTTTTCACACCCAGAGACAGCAGGGTCAGCAGAATGACAATCGCTTTCTGTTCGAACCAGGAGAGCACCAGAGACAGCGGCAGATCGTTCACGCCACAGCCCAGTTTCTCAGCCAGGGTTACTGCCAGGATGATGGCAGAGTATGCATCGTTACACTGACCTGCATCGACCAGACGCGGCAGGCCTTCGATATCGCCGAACTCCAGTTTGTTGAAACGATATTTACCGCACGCCAGAGTCAGGATCAGGCAGTCGTCCGGCACGCTGGTGGCGAAGTCAGTGAAGTAGTTACGTTCGCCACGCGCGCCATCACAACCGCCAACCAGGAAGATGTGACGCAGTTTTTCGCGGCTTACCAGGTCGATCAGGGTATCCGCCGCGCCCAGCAGAGTCTGACGACCGAAACCAACGGTGATCAGGTGCGGAATTTCGCTGTACGGGAAGCCCGCCATCTGCTGAGCTTGAGCAATTACCGGAGCGAAGTTGTCGCCTTCGAGGTGGCTTACACCCGGCCAACCGACGATGCTACGAGTCCAGATACGGTCATCGTAGGCGCCAACGGTTGGGTCGATGATGCAGTTAGAGGTCATTACGATTGGGCCCGGGAAGCGGGCAAATTCAACCTGCTGATTCTGCCAGCCGCTGCCGTAGTTACCGATCAGGTGTTTGAACTTACGCAGTTCCGGGTAGCCGTGCGCCGGCAGCATTTCACCGTGGGTATAGACGTTAACGCCGGTACCTTCGGTCTGCTCCAGCAGGTTGTACAGATCTTTCAGGTCGTGACCGGAGATCAGGATGCACTTACCTTCGGTTGCTTTGACGTTGACCTGAGTTGGCGTCGGGTGGCCGTATTTTGTGGTTTCGCCAGCATCCAGAATGCTCATCACTTTGAAGTTCATCTGGCCGATTTCCATTGAGCACTCCAGCAGAGCGTTCATATCGGAAGGCCAGGTTCCCAGCCATGCCATGATTTTGTGGTACTGAGCGTAGATGTCGTTGTCGTACTGACCGAGAACGTGCGCGTGCTCCATGTAAGCTGCCGCACCTTTCAGGCCGTACAGGCACAGCAGACGCAGGCCGAGAATGTTCTCGCCGATGGCTGCTTTGTCTTTGTTCGGGGTAAATTCAGCGGCCTGACGTTGCAGGTCGCCCAGATCGTCGCTGACCAGTTGCAGATCGGCCATCGGGTTAGCGACCGCTGCGTTCGCGTCGATGTTCAGGCATTGCGCTTTCAGGGCGTCGCGCATGGCGATAGCTTCACGGGCATAGCCAACAATACGCGGAGAATCGAAGTTAACGTTGGTCAGCGTGGAGAAGAATGCACGCGGCGCAAAGTTATCAACCTCATGGTCGATGATGCCGTATTCACGTGCCTTAACAGCCCATGCAGACAGACCTTGTAGGGAAGCAATCAGCAGATCCTGCAAATCGGAGGTTTCAGCCGTTTTACCGCACATACCCTGCGCGTAAGAGCAGCCGTTTCCTGCCGGAGTACGGATGGTTTGTTCACATTGCACACAAAACATGGTCACACCTTTTAAAGTTATATTTAATATACATGTTTAAGGTTATGCCTGTGCGCGAAGGGATAAAAGGGATTTCTGCTACAACTTGCAGGGAGATTGATTTAGCGCAATTTTGGCGGTAGATGACTACCGCCAGAGAGGTATTTGTCCTGACGTCAGGCGGAGAAAAACGCCATCAGCAAAGGCACTAACAGACTCAGAATAAAGCCGTGGACGATGGCTGCCGGAACCATCTCCAGACCGCCGCTGCGTTGGAGCACCGGTAAGGTGAAATCCATTGATGTCGCGCCACATAGCCCCAGCGCGGTTGAGCGGCTGCGGCCCACCATTCCAGGAATCAACATAATGGCAATCAGTTCGCGGGCCAGGTCATTAAAGAAGGCGGCGCTACCAATCACCGGCCCGAACGATTCGGTTAACAGAATACCGGACAGGGAATACCAGCCAAAACCAGACGCCATCGCCAGCGCGGTTTTCAGCGGCAGGCCGAGGATCAACGCATTAATAACCCCCGCCAGCATCGAACTGGCGACGACGACCACCGCAACAATCATCCCCCGGCGATTCAGCACAATTTGCTTTAAGGTCATACCGCTGTTGCGCAGTTGAATCCCGACCAGGAACAGTAAAAAGATTAACGTATATTCGCTGGCTTCGGTGGCGTGCTGCAGAATAGGAAGACCGGTGAGGCCGAGCAGAAAACCCACGACGACGACGCCACAAAGCTGGAGCGACTCAAGCGCCATCGCAATTCGCGAGGGTAGCTTTTCTTGCTTGTGGTTATGTCGCCAGGGCAGCGAACGCTCCAGCCAGAACAGCGCCGCGATATTACACAGCAAAATGACCGTCACGCTGACCGCAGAATAATGAAGAATGGCTAACAGGTTGCTGGCGAGATTATCCAGAAACGCCAGGCTGATACCCATAAAAAAGAGAATAAGGTAGACGATCCAGCTCAACAGGCGATTGATGAGTTTTAATGCAGCCCTGTGCCGAAGCGGAATAAGGTAGCCCACAATAAGGGGAACCAGAATGATTAACAGCCCTGAAAACATGAAAACCAGATCCTTGCTGAGAGTAAGACGAAATGCGCCAGCACACACTACTCAATGCAAAGAAGGGAGTAAAGTTGCAAATAAAAGGAAATATAGCGGGGAAAAAAAGACCTGACTTGCGCCAGGCCTTTTTTGTTATCGATTAATCGCGTTTTTCCAGCAAAGTGCGGTAAATAAGACCGCCGAGGACCCCACCGATAATCGGCATAACCCAGAAGAACCACAATTGCTGTAATGCCCAGCCGCCCTGGAAGATGGCTACGGCGGTACTACGTGCCGGGTTAACGGAGGTGTTGGTAACCGGAATACTGATCAAGTGGATCAGGGTTAACGCCAGACCAATCGCAATAGGTGCAAAACCTGCCGGAGCATGTTTATCGGTCGCACCGTGGATCACTAATAAGAAACCAGCGGTCAAAATAATTTCAATTACGACGGCAGACAGCATTGAATAGCCGCCAGGTGAATGTTCACCAAAGCCGTTCGAGGCAAAACCACTGGCAGTTGCGTCAAAACCAGCTTTACCGCTGGCAATAAGATACAGTGCCGCTGCTGCAACAATACCGCCCACAACCTGAGCGATAACATAACCAATAACGTCTTTTGCCGGGAAGCGACCGCCCGCCCATAAACCGAAGGTCACCGCCGGGTTAAAGTGTCCGCCGGAAATATGACCTACGGCGAAGGCCATGGTTAATACGGTCAAACCAAACGCCAGCGCGACACCGGCAAATCCAATACCCAACTCCGGGAATGCTGCGGCCAGAACTGCGCTACCGCACCCACCAAAGACGAGCCAAAACGTACCGAAGAATTCGGCTGCTAATTTCCTGAACATAACCACCTCAATTAAAAGTTCCGGGTTCGTGTTCCTTACCCGGTAATTCATCGCTAAAAGGGACGATGATGAAAGAGCCGGTATTTTAGAAAAAAACATCATCCCTTCGCCAGTTAAATTGATGAAAAAATTTGATTTAAGGCAATATGTTGTGATTCCTTTTTGAATATTGGATGAATGAAGCATAGTTCAATTAGCAAAACGGCGATGATTGAGTTCTGAAATAATATTCCGGGGAAAACATAAGAAGAATATTCTTATATTTTTTGATTTCTGCGACTAACCTCCTGATCATATCGGGTGTCCTGAGCGCCCGCTTGCCGTTATACTCCTGATAACTTGAAGGAAAAAGTTAGCATTTCCGGAGGCTATATGATTCTCGAACGCGTTGAGATTGTTGGATTTCGTGGTATTAACCGTCTGTCGTTGATGCTGGAGCAAAGCAACGTGCTGATTGGGGAGAACGCGTGGGGTAAGTCCAGTCTGCTGGATGCTTTAACCCTGTTGCTGTCGCCGGAAACTGATTTGTACCACTTTGACCGCGAAGATTTCTGGTTCCCGCCGGGTGATATACAAGGCCGGGAACATCATCTGCATATCATCCTGACGTTTCGTGAGTCTCAACCAGGTCGCCACCGCGTGCGCAGGTATCGTCCTCTGGAAGCCAGCTGGACGCTGTGTCAGGATGGCTATCACCGCATTTTCTATCGGCTGGAAGGTGAATGTGCGGACGACGGTAGCGTTCTGACGTTACGCAGTTTTCTGGATGGCGAGGGCCATCAGCTTCCCCTCGACGACATTAACGATCAGGCGCGGCACCTCGTGCGTTTGATGCCAGTACTGCGCCTGCGCGACGCGCGTTTTATGCGACGGATCCGTAACGGTACTGTGCCGGATTCGGCGGATGTCGAAGTGACCGCGCGGCAACTGGATTTTCTGGCACGTGAACTGGCTACCCGACCGCAAAACCTGACAGATGGGCAGATACGTCAGGGTTTATCGGCCATGGTACAGCTATTGGAACACTATTTTTCTGAGCAGGGTTCCAGTCAGTCCCGCTATCGTCTGATGCGTCGACGATCCAATAACGAACAACGTAGCTGGCGCTATCTGGATATTATCAACCGTATGATTGATAGACCGGGCGGACGGACGCACCGCGTGATCTTGTTGGGACTGTTTTCGACGCTGTTACAGGCCAAAGGTACGCTGAGGCTGGATAAAGACGCCCGGCCGTTACTGTTGGTAGAAGATCCTGAAACGCGTTTACATCCGATTATGCTGTCGGTTGCCTGGCACCTGCTGAATTTGCTTCCACTGCAACGGGTGGCGACCACCAACTCAGGTGAGTTACTGTCCCTCACCCCCGTGGAACACGTTGTCCGCCTGGTGCGTGAGTCTTCCCGCGTCGCCGCCTGGCGGCTTGGGCCAGGTGGGATCAGCGCAGAAGATGGTCGGCGTATTGCCTTTCATATTCGTTTTAACCGTGCATCGTCGTTGTTTGCCCGCTGTTGGCTGCTGGTGGAAGGCGAAACGGAAACCTGGGTCATTAACGAACTGGCCCGCCAGTGTGGGCACCACTTTGATGCGGAAGGTATCAAAGTCATTGAATTTGCCCAGTCCGGCCTTAAGCCGCTGGTTAAGTTCGCCCGCCGGATGGGTATCGAGTGGCATGTGCTGGTTGATGGTGATGAAGCCGGGAAAAAGTATGCCGCTACGGTGCGGAGTTTGTTGAATAACGACAGAGAAGAAGAGCGCGATCATTTAACCATGCTTCCCGCGCTGGACATGGAACACTTTATGTATCGCCAGGGGTTCGCTGACGTATTCCACAGGGTGGCGCAAATCCCCGAAAACGTGCCCATGAATATGCGCAAAATTATCTCGAAGGCGATTCACAGGTCGTCAAAACCAGATTTAGCCATTGAGGTGGCGATGGAAGCCGGGCGGCGCGGCGTTGACGCGGTGCCAACGCTGCTGCGAAAAATGTTTTCCCGCGTGCTGTGGTTGGCACGCGGCAGAGCGGATTAGTTGCGAAACATCGACGACAGCTGCGAGTGGATGCTGTCCAGTAGCTGGTAGCGACGGCGGTATTCCGCGCGTTTTTTGCTGGCAATGTCCGCTTCGCTTTTTCGCGCCATTGTGCGTGGGATATGGTAATAGCCGTGACTGTCGCACTCACCGCCAACCGACTCCCAAAATGCGTTGTAGTCGGAAAGTATCACCTTGTTTTTATCGTGGTAACGCGGGCTGCGAAAGATATGCTGTTCATTACTGACAGCCAGAATTTGTTTAATATTCAATTGTTCTGCAAAACAGCAAATGGCTTCCATCACAATACGTTTAGGGAAAATCCCGTAGCATGATTTGGTCGCTTTTTGAATTTCTTCATGTGGCAGTAATCGACTGCCTCCCTGTAACCCGCCAATAAACAGTGTGCTGCTTCCTTGATAATTGCACAGCGTAAACGTCATTTCCGCTAAAGTCTCGCCAGCGCTATTGCGTACCAGAATGGTACTTTCACCTTCTTTATCCAGTGAGATAAATGAGCCCAGTATTACGCTAAATATTTCGCTATTTTTGCCTTCAATTTGTGCCAGTTGTAATCCATCCGCACTTAAATAAGCTTTATATTCCGTGGCTGAAAAAGAGCTGCGGATAGCATTGTAATGAAAACGCACAGCATCCAGTTTCATTTTCCGATCAAGGTTTTGTGCGAGATAGGCGCGATGTAGGCGAACCGGCAGACGAGGCTGGCGTGCCAGTACGCTATCGAGATCAGGCCATTGCGCCAGTTCAGTCATCCATTCATGCATTAATCGTGGCATAAGCGCTGAGCGCAACAAAAACTTACGACGGAAGCTACGCTGATGCCAAAATTTTCCAGGGCGCCAATGTCCGGTCATCAGGCTACAAAAGAGGCTAAAACTTGTGGCGGGTTTTGAAGAATGAAAAGTGCTGTCAGTTAGCTGGCTCATAATAACAATCCGATGGATACTCTGGTACTAATTTCAACACAGCGGATCTTAACCATTCATCAATAACTCTGTTATTCTTGCGTTTTTCAACGGTTATTTATTTAACGTTGATGTTTACCACTCCACTCTGGTGGACGTATTGGGGGAAATTGGGACATTTATGAAGCTCAAGGGAAAAATCAAAAAGCGCTATTTTCTCTTCGCCATCATCATTATTGTGGCGATAATTGCACTTTGGCGAACGCTTAATGCGCCTTTACCTCAGTATCAAACGTTAATTGTGCGTCCGGGCGATCTGCAGCAAAGCGTACTGGCAACCGGGAAACTGGATGCGTTGCGTAAAGTTGACGTCGGGGCGCAGGTAAGCGGGCAGTTAAAAACGCTGTCGGTCGCCATTGGCGACAAAGTAAAAAAAGATCAACTGCTTGGCGTTATCGATCCTGAACAGGCGCAAAACCAGATTAAAGAGGTTGAAGCGACGCTGATGGAATTACGCGCTCAGCGTTTACAGGCTGAAGCCGAGTGGAAGCTGGCGCGGGTAACGCTTTCCCGTCAGCAACAGCTGGCGAAAACCCAGGCTGTCTCGCAGCAGGATCTCGACACGGCGGCTACTCAGATGGCGGTCAAACAGGCGCAAATCGGCACAATTGATGCGCAAATTAAGCGTAATCAAGCCTCTCTCGATACGGCAAAAACCAACCTTGATTACACCCGCATCGTCGCGCCAATGGCAGGCGAAGTCACGCAAATTACTACCCTTCAGGGGCAAACCGTTATTGCTGCCCAGCAGGCGCCTAACATTCTGACATTGGCAGATATGAGCACCATGCTGGTGAAAGCGCAGGTTTCCGAGGCGGATGTGATTCACCTGCATCCCGGGCAAAAGGCCTGGTTTACCGTACTGGGCGATCCTCAGACGCGCTACGAAGGTAAGCTCAAAGATGTTCTTCCGACGCCAGAGAAAGTGAATGATGCGATTTTCTACTATGCTCGCTTCGAAGTTCCCAACCCGAAAGGGATCCTGCGTCTGGATATGACCGCGCAGGTCCATATCCAGCTCACGGATGTCAAAAATGTCCTGACGATCCCGCTGTCGGCGCTGGGCGATCCTATTGGCAACAATCGTTATAACGTCAGGCTGCTGCGTAACGGCGAAACCCGTGAACGCGAAGTGGTTATCGGCGCGCGTAATGACACCGATGTGGAGATCGTTAAAGGGCTGGAAGAGGGGGATGAAGTCATCACCAGTGAGGGCAACGCTGGAGCGCCAAAATGACGGCATTGCTTGAACTGAGCAATATCCGCCGCAGCTATCCGTCAGGCGAAGGTCAGGTCGAGGTATTGAAGGACGTATCCTTGAGCATTCAGGCCGGGGAAATGGTGGCGATTGTCGGGGCGTCTGGCTCGGGTAAATCGACGCTGATGAATATTCTCGGCTGTCTGGACAAACCCACCAGCGGTACGTATCGGGTTGCCGGGCGCGATGTCTCCACGCTGGATAGCGATGCGTTAGCCCAGCTGCGTCGCGAACATTTCGGTTTTATCTTCCAGCGTTATCATTTGTTGTCGCATTTAACCGCCGCGCAAAACGTTGAGGTGCCTGCAGTCTATGCTGGCACCGAACGTAAGCAGCGCCTGGCCCGTGCGCAAGAACTCCTGCAGCGACTGGGTCTGGGCGACAGAGTCGACTATCAGCCTTCCCAGCTTTCCGGTGGTCAGCAGCAGCGGGTCAGTATTGCGCGTGCGCTGATGAACGGGGGACAGGTTATCCTCGCCGACGAACCCACCGGCGCGCTGGACAGCCATTCAGGCGAAGAGGTGATGGCGATTTTGCATCAGTTGCGCGATCGCGGGCATACGGTGATTATCGTCACTCACGACAGCCTGGTCGCCGCACAGGCCGAACGCGTCATTGAAATTCGTGACGGCGAGATTGTGCGCAATCCGCCGTCGCACAAACCCTCTACCGGGCGCGATATCGCGGAGCCGACGGTGAAAACGGCGTCCGGCTGGGGGCAGTTTGTCAGCGGTTTTCGCGAAGCGCTCACTATGGCCTGGCTGGCAATGGCTGCGAATAAAATGCGAACGCTTCTGACCATGCTTGGGATCATCATCGGTATTGCTTCGGTGGTGTCGATTGTGGTGGTAGGCGATGCGGCTAAACAGCTGGTGCTGGCAGATATTCGCGCTATTGGCACCAATACCATCGATATCTATCCTGGCAAAGATTTCGGCGACGACGACCCACAATATCAACAGGCGCTGAAGTATGACGATTTAACGGCGTTACAGAAGCAGCCCTGGGTCAGTTCGGTGACGCCTGCGGTGTCGAAAAACCTGCGGCTACGCTATGGCAATATCGACGTGGCAGCCAGTGCTAATGGCGTTAGCGGCGACTATTTCAACGTCTATGGCATGACGTTTAGCGAAGGGACCACTTTTAACGCTGAACAACTGGCGGGTCGCGCTCAGGTGGTGGTGCTCGACAGCAATACCCGTCGTCAATTGTTCCCCAACAAAGCGAAAGTTGTCGGCGAAGTCGTGCTGGTGGGGAATATGCCTGCCACGGTGATTGGTGTTGCAGAAGAGAAACAGTCGATGTTTGGCAGTAGCAAGATCCTGCGGGTCTGGCTGCCTTACAGCACCATGTCCGGGCGAATTATGGGGCAGTCGTGGCTGAACTCGATCACCGTGCGGGTGAAAGACGGTTTTGATAGTGCCCAGGCCGAGCAGCAGCTCACCCGACTACTGACGTTACGCCACGGTAAGAAGGATTTCTTCACCTGGAATATGGACGGTGTCTTGAAAACCGCCGAAAAGACCACACGTACATTACAACTCTTCCTGACGCTGGTGGCCGTGATTTCGCTGGTGGTCGGTGGGATTGGTGTGATGAATATTATGCTGGTTTCGGTAACCGAACGAACGCGCGAGATTGGCATTCGTATGGCGGTTGGCGCCCGCGCCAGTGACGTACTGCAGCAGTTCTTAATTGAAGCGGTGCTGGTGTGTCTGGTTGGCGGCGCGTTGGGCATTAGCTTGTCGATGCTGATCGCCTTTACGCTTCAGCTATTCCTGCCTGGCTGGGAAATAGGTTTCTCACCCGTAGCCTTATTGACGGCGTTTCTGTGTTCGACTGCGACCGGGATTTTGTTTGGCTGGCTACCGGCGCGAAATGCGGCGCGGCTGGATCCGGTAGATGCTCTGGCGCGGGAATAATACCATCGAGATAAAAATGCCAGCCAGCAAAGGCTGGCATTTTGACTGCGGGATGTACACAATGAAACAGAAGAGCTATGCGACAGCTTCTGCTTCAATGACAGGCACGATGACACTGGCATGATTGCCTTTTGGCCCCTGGTGGACATCAAACTGGACAGACTGCCCGGCTTTTAGCGTTCTGTAACCATCCATCTGAATGGTGGAGTAATGGGCGAAAATATCTTCGCCGCCGCCTTCGGGGCAGATGAAACCAAACCCTTTGGCGTTGTTGAACCACTTAACAGTACCCGTTTCCATGCTTCGACATCCTTCGTAAATCTTATATAAGTAAGATGGAATGAACCGGTGGCGGAGTGGGGGCTGTTCAAAACCTCGCCAACTCTCGAAACTACAATTTAGAGAAATCAGGCGAGGCGTCAAGCGCCAGGCTGACGGAATAGGGTAAAAATGCATCAAAATTTGAAGCAGTTAACGCTATTGTCGGTTATGTGACAGATGTCGCGGATGGCACTAATAGATGATAGTTATCTAATACTTGAGGTAGATTGATTGTGCGCATAGGCTGCTTGTCAGCGGCAAGATTTTCTGCCGGAAACCGTAACTGAAGATGACGACTGACAATGGGTAAGACTAACGACTGGCTGGATTTCGATCTGCTGGCGGAAGATAAATTGCGCGACGCGCTAAAACCGCCATCTATGTATAAAGTGATATTAGTCAATGATGATTACACTCCGATGGAGTTTGTTATTGACGTGTTACAAAAATTCTTTTCTTATGATGTAGAACGTGCAACGCAACTGATGCTTGCCGTTCACTATCAAGGTAAAGCGATTTGCGGCGTATTCACTGCCGAAGTGGCTGAAACCAAAGTTGCGATGGTGAACAAGTATGCGAGGGAGAACGAGCATCCGTTGCTGTGTACGCTAGAAAAAGCCTAAATGCAGGCATAAATATTGGGGGAGGTGCCTATGCTCAATCAAGAACTGGAGCTCAGTTTAAACATGGCTTTCGCCAGAGCGCGCGAGCACCGACATGAGTTTATGACCGTCGAGCACTTGCTACTGGCATTGCTCAGTAACCCATCGGCCCGCGAAGCGCTGGAAGCGTGTTCTGTGGATCTGGTGGCGCTGCGTCAGGAACTCGAAGCCTTCATTGAACAAACCACACCCGTATTGCCTGCCAGTGAAGAAGAGCGCGACACGCAGCCAACGTTGAGTTTTCAGCGTGTGTTGCAACGCGCGGTCTTTCATGTTCAGTCCTCCGGGCGCAATGAAGTTACCGGTGCTAATGTGCTGGTCGCCATCTTCAGCGAGCAGGAATCTCAGGCGGCTTATCTGCTGCGTAAGCATGAAGTGAGTCGCCTTGATGTGGTGAATTTTATTTCTCATGGCACGCGCAAAGACGAACCAAGTCAGTCCTCTGACTCTGGTAATCAGCCGAATAACGAAGAGCAAGCTGGCGGGGAGGACCGTATGGAGAACTTCACGACTAACCTTAACCAGCTTGCCCGTGTGGGCGGAATTGATCCGCTCATTGGCCGGGACAAAGAGCTGGAACGCGCCATTCAGGTACTGTGCCGTCGTCGAAAAAATAACCCGCTGCTGGTGGGTGAGTCTGGCGTCGGGAAAACCGCTATTGCGGAAGGCCTAGCCTGGCGTATCGTCCAGGGCGACGTGCCGGAAGTGATGGCTGATTGTACCCTTTACTCTCTGGATATCGGCTCGCTGCTGGCGGGTACCAAATACCGTGGCGATTTTGAAAAACGCTTTAAGGCGCTGCTGAAACAACTGGAACAGGATACTAACAGCATTCTGTTTATCGATGAGATCCACACCATTATCGGCGCGGGTGCGGCATCGGGCGGCCAGGTGGATGCGGCTAACCTGATCAAACCGTTGCTCTCCAGCGGTAAAATCCGTGTGATAGGCTCCACAACCTATCAGGAATTCAGCAATATCTTTGAAAAGGACCGCGCGCTAGCACGCCGTTTCCAGAAAATCGATATCACTGAGCCGTCGGTAGAAGAGACCGTGCAGATCATCAACGGTCTGAAGCCGAAATACGAAGCGCACCATGATGTTCGCTACACCGCCAAAGCGGTGCGTGCAGCGGTCGAACTGGCGGTGAAATACATTAACGATCGTCATCTGCCGGACAAAGCGATTGACGTGATCGATGAGGCGGGCGCGCGGGCGCGTCTGATGCCGGTCAGTAAGCGCAAGAAAACCGTCAACGTGGCGGATATCGAGTCCGTCGTGGCCCGCATTGCGCGGATCCCGGAGAAGAGCGTTTCGCAGAGCGATCGCGATACGCTGAAAAACTTGGGCAACCGTCTGAAAATGCTGGTATTCGGACAGGATAAGGCCATTGAGGCGCTGACTGAAGCGATCAAAATGAGCCGTGCTGGTCTGGGACACGAGCATAAACCTGTCGGTTCGTTCCTGTTTGCCGGACCGACTGGCGTTGGTAAGACCGAAGTCACGGTGCAGTTGTCCAAAGCGCTGGGTATTGAGCTACTGCGGTTTGACATGTCCGAGTATATGGAACGTCACACCGTCAGCCGCCTGATTGGTGCGCCTCCGGGATATGTCGGTTTCGACCAGGGCGGTTTGCTGACAGATGCTGTCATTAAGCATCCGCATGCGGTACTGCTGCTGGATGAAATCGAAAAAGCGCATCCTGATGTCTTTAACCTGCTGCTGCAGGTGATGGATAACGGTACGCTGACCGACAATAACGGGCGTAAAGCGGATTTCCGCAACGTGGTGCTGGTCATGACCACCAACGCCGGCGTGCGTGAAACCGAGCGTAAATCGATTGGGCTGATTCATCAGGACAACAGTACTGATGCGATGGGCGAAATCAAAAAAGTGTTTACGCCGGAATTCCGTAACCGTCTCGACAACATTATCTGGTTCGATCATCTCTCTACTGAGGTGATTCATCAGGTTGTTGATAAGTTTATCGTCGAACTTCAGGTTCAGTTGGATCAGAAAGGTGTCTCTCTGGAAGTGAGTCAGGAAGCCCGCGACTGGCTGGCTGAGAAGGGCTATGACCGCGCAATGGGCGCACGCCCGATGACGCGCGTTGTCCAGGATAACCTGAAAAAACCATTGGCTAACGAACTGCTGTTCGGTTCGCTTGTGGATGGCGGTCAGGTGACCGTTGCGCTGGATAAAGAGAAAAATGAGCTGACTTATGGTTTCCAGAGTGCGCAAAAGCACAAGCCAGAAGCAGCACATTGATATCTAATCACCTAATCAACCGGGCGTAATGCCCGGTTTTTTTTCGCCTGAATGTCGTGATTTGAATAGGGGGGGTAAACGGCAGGCAAAAAATAAGCCTGCGTAAGGGAGATTACGCAGGCTAAGGAGGTGGTTCCTGGTACAGCTAGCATTTATGGGTTATGTTTTTCAGCGGATGGGATAATACCCTTAATGAACGAAGCGGTATGTGATCGATTTCTAAGAATCTTCCGAACGCTGAAAAATAACCGTAATTAACTACTTAGCATGTGGGTTGCGCGTGGACTCACCGGTAAAATTACGCATCAACAATGCATAATTCAGATCGATATCCTCCGGTACAGGCATCCACACGGTGTAACCATCGCCCGGCGCAACCGGCATCGCTTCGCCTTTCGCGTTTTCCATCTGTTCGAGGGTAAAGTTGATGTTGCCCTGTGGGGTCATCAGCTCCAGGCTGTCGCCGACGGTGAATTTATTTTTCACCAGCACAGCCGCCAGTTCACCTTTACGTTCGCCAGTGAATTCGCCGACAAACTGCTGACGCTCGGAAACAGAGAAGCCGTATTCGTAGTTCTGATAGTCGTCATGCGTATGGCGGCGCAGGAACCCCTCGGTGTAACCGCGATGCGCCAGACCTTCCAGCGTTTCCAGCAGTTGCGGGTCGAACGGTTTACCGGCAGCGGCATCATCAATGGCCTTGCGATAAACCTGCGCGGTACGTGCACAGTAATAGTATGATTTAGTACGGCCTTCAATTTTCAGCGAATGCACGCCCATCTGAGTCAGGCGCTCAACGTGGGCAATGGCACGCAAATCCTTCGAGTTCATGATGTAAGTGCCGTGTTCGTCTTCAAACGCGGTCATGTACTCACCCGGACGCTGGGCTTCTTCGATCATAAAGACTTTGTCAGTCGGCGCGCCAATACCCAGCGTCGGCTCAACATTTTGTACCGGGATAGGCTCGTACTTATGCACGATATTGCCCACCACGTCTTCTTTGCCTTCCTGCACGTTGTATTCCCAGCGGCAGGCATTGGTACAGGTACCCTGATTTGGGTCACGCTTGTTGATGTAGCCAGAGAGCAGGCAGCGGCCGGAGTAAGCCATGCACAGCGCGCCGTGAACAAAGATCTCAATTTCCATATCCGGCACCTGGGTGCGGATTTCTTCAATTTCTTCCAACGACAGTTCGCGGGACAGGATCACACGGGTCAATCCCATCTGCTTCCAGAATTTCACCGTCGCCCAGTTTACGGCGTTAGCCTGTACTGAAAGGTGAATGTCCATGTCAGGGAAGTTTTCGCGCACCAGCATAATCAGACCGGGGTCGGACATGATCAGTGCATCCGGCCCCATTTCCACCACCGGTTTCAGGTCACGAATGAAGGTCTTCAGCTTGGCGTTATGCGGGGCAATATTAACCACCACATAGAATTTTTTACCCAGTTCATGGGCTTCATTAATGCCTAGCTGCAGGTTTTCGTGATTGAATTCGTTGTTGCGTACGCGCAGTGAGTAACGCGGTTGGCCCGCATATACAGCGTCTGCGCCATAGGCGAAAGCGTAACGCATGTTTTTCAGCGTTCCCGCCGGGGAAAGGAGTTCCGGTTTAAACATAATTTTCTCGTTCTGATGACAGGTCAGACTCGCCTCACTCAATGAGGCGGTTAGGGGAGTGCCCCCATATTAAGGGCGGGCATTGTAGCGCTGTGGGGAAGACAGGTAAAGAAAAACGCCGGGCGACAGCGTGGCGTTACCCGGCTGAGCGAGTCATTATCAGGTTTTATCTTTTATCGTCTGAGTTACACCATTGGTCTTAACTGAAGCAATACCGGTCTCGCGCGACTGTTCATTCGCATACAGTTGACTGCTACCAATAATCTGGTGGTTTGCTGCTTTCAGATTGAAATGCAATTTGCCATTAGCTGCCGTTTTTTTCTCGTAACGCTCGGCCAGAGGGCTGTTAGCCTGGACAGATGCGATCCCTTTTTCTGCCGCGCCTTTTGTCGTGTAAAGCTCACTGGTAAGGATCGTTTCCCCGTTTCCAGCCTTAAGAACAAAGCGGTACTGATCATCGCTACTCTTGCTTAATTCAAACCAACCAGCCATATGAACTCCTTGATTAAAGTTTTATATCAAACAGTTATTGACGACAGTGTTGCCACAAAGAGTATGAGCGATATTTGGAGAGTTGCTAGTCAACAGGACTCCACGAAGCCGCGGAGTCCTGCAGGACGGGAGTGTTTACGCAATCCGACAGGCGTCGGCTTCCCAGCGATACCCTACGCCATAGACCGCGCGGATAAACGACTGTTCCGCATCCAGCGATTCCAGCTTGCGTCGCAGGTTCTTAATATGGCTGTCGATGGTTCGGTCGGTAACGACACGGTAATCGTCATAGAGATGATTGAGCAACTGTTCACGGGAGAACACTTTTCCCGGTTCATGCGACAGCGTTTTGAGTAAGCGAAATTCAGCAGGCGTTAAGTCGAGCATTTTCCCACGCCAGGATGCCTGAAAACGACCTTCATCGACGATCAACGGGCTGTCAGCATCCATCTGTTGCAGTTCGCGCTGCGGCTTGCAACGGCGCAGAATCGTCTTCACGCGAGCAACAACTTCACGCGGGCTGTAGGGTTTGCAAATATAATCATCCGCACCGATCTCCAGCCCAAGCAGGCGATCAATTTCTTCTATCTTGGCGGTTACCATCATGATGGGGACTTCAGAGAATCGGCGGATTTCCCGGCACAGAGTCAGGCCGTCGGTACCAGGCAGCATCAGATCCAACAAGATCAGGTCGGGCGGCGTCTGACGCACATAAGGAAGAACCAGATCGCCGTGGCTGATGAGCGTAGGAGCGTAGCTTGCCGCGCGCAGGTAGTCGATAAGCAGTTGCCCCAGCTTGGGCTCGTCTTCCACGATCAGAATACGCGGCGTGTTTTCATCAATGGGTAACTCAGTCATACATCTCTCTGTAAATCGCGTTCCAGCGGTAATGTTACTGTAATGCTAACCCCGCCAAAAGGCGAATGGGCGGCGCGAATCAGACCATTATGCGCCTGTACGATATTGACGCAAATTGCCAGCCCCAGCCCGGAACCACCGCTGGCACGGTTACGCGAGCCTTCGGTGCGATAAAAGCGTTCAAACAGCTTCTGTAACTGGTCGTCACTCACGCCGGGAGCGGAATCAGCGAAGGTTAATAAAACCATACGCTCGCGTTGTTCGGCGCTGATGTGCAGCCCGCCGCCGCTGTCGGTATAGCGCAGACTGTTTTCCAGCAGATTGTTGAACAACTGCATCAGACGATCCCTGTCGCCAAATACCGTCATGCTGTCCGGGAGTGAAAGTTGTATCGTCAGTCCACGGCTGGCAAAGCGTTCACGAAATGCGCCACTTGCCACTTCCAACAGGGGGATGAGATCCAGCGATGTTTTCTGGTAGGCCAGCGCGCCTTCATCAGACATGGAGAGCTGATGCAGATCGTCCACCAGCTTGGTGAGCGTACCCACTTCAGCCTGCAAAGAGGCAACGGAGTCAGGGGTGAACTGGCGTACGCCATCCTGAATGGCCTCCAGTTCACCGCGCAACACCGCTAACGGCGTACGCAGTTCGTGAGAAATATCGGCCATAAAGTCACGACGCATCTGCTGGTTTTTTTCCAGCGTACTGGCAAGCTGGTTGAAGTCCTGCGCCAGCTTGCCCAGCTCATCCGTACTGGTCGGCGCAACGCGAGTGGTGAAATCACCAGCCGCCAGTTTGTGCGTGCCTTCTACCAACCGCTTGACCGGGGCCAGCAGACTGCGCGCCAGCGTAAACGTTGCCAGCGCCGCCAGGATCGTGGAGAGCGCGACGATGAGCCAACTGGAACGTCTTTGCTGCATGTCGAAATTGATATCCGTATTGCGCGTTAAGCGTTCCACGGGAGAGGCAATCACGGCACCGACTTCGCTACCGTTGACGCGGATCGGATGGCGCATACCGTCACGGGGGACCGGAGCACGCGGACCGACCAGCACGCGGGCATTTTGGTCGACAACCCAAAACTGCGTACGCCAGCCGTGCGGCGGCATGCCGGGACCCGGTTTATCATCGTCGTTGTCGTGTTCAAATGAGCGCAGGATCTGAAAAACAAACCGATCGTTATTGCGTAAGAATCGCCAGTTGCCGTGCTGTTCATACTGCTCGCTTAATGCGTCGCTGAGCATTTGCAGCCGCTGTTCGTTACCGTGCTTGATATAGTCAATAAAACCGCGTTCGAAGCTTATGCGTACGGCCCAGTGCATGCTGATCAGCAACACGATGCAGGTGGCGAAAATCGCCAGAAACAGTTTGCCGGTGATACCGGGCCGCCAGAACTTCATCAGGTGCTCCTCTTGCGCCGTGAAATCACCGCGTTGGTTTGCGTGTCGTTCGGCACGCGGGCAAAAATAATGGCGGGCAGCGCGATAATGAATGCGATGCACAGCCAGGTATACATAAAGACGGTATGCGTACTTCCGCTGTCGATGACGCTATGCTGCTGACCGAACATGCCTAGCAGCAGTCCCGCGATGGTCACCCCGATACTCATCGATAGCTGCATGATCATTGACAGCAGGCTGTTACCACTGCTGGCGAGATCGTCAGGCAGGTCTTTTAACGTCAGGGTGTTCATGGATGAAAAGCGCGTTGAGTTGACCATTCCCTGTAAGAACAGTACGAAGGGCAGGGCGTAATACCAGCCGAGCAGCGCGGTGGTCATCAGCAGCAGACTGACCAGCGACAGGCCAAGCGTTGTAGCGACCAGTACGCGACGGTAGCCAAAGCGATTAACGACCTGCACCACAATGCGCTTCATGCCCATACTGCCGAGCACCATCGGGATCATCATCAGCCCGGCATGAAAGGGAGAAAAACCGAGGCCTATTTGTAAAAACACCGGCGTCATAAACGGCAGCATACCGCTACCGATGCGTCCGGCAAAACTGCCGAAAAGACCCAGCGAGAAGGTCGGTGTGCGAAACAGATTCAGGCTGAACAGCGCGCGTGGATTACGATGGGCGTGTTTCAGATACAGCGCAATAGCCAGCACTCCGCAGATAACCAACGCTGCCAGCGAGATACTGGAGATGCCGGTTCCTTTACTGCCATCAAGTGCCAGCGTCAGTACCGCCATGCCGACTGCCAGCATCGCAAATCCGGAGAGATCGAAGCGTCGGGTTTGCATGGTGTAGTTGGGCATCAGCATTAACGTCGCTATCGCGCCGACAATGCCAACCGGAATGTTAATCAAAAATATCCAGTGCCAGGAGGCGTACTCAACCAGAATACCGCCTAATGCCGGTCCCAGTAGCGGGCCAATCTGACCGGGCAATGTGACAAACGTCATCGCCGCCATATATTGCTCACGTGGGACGATTTTCATCACCGTTAGCCTGCCGACCGGCACCATCATCGCACCGCCAACGCCTTGTAAGACGCGCGCCATCACCAGCTCGTTGAGTGTGCTGGACCCGGCGCAAAACAGCGAGCCAAGCGTAAACAGGATGATGGCGGTGAAGAAGATATTACGCACGCCAACTTTGTCCGCCAGCCATCCGCTGGCGGGCAGCATCACGGCAACGGTTAAAACATATGACACAATGACCATATGCATGTGTAACGGGCTTTCCCCGAGGCTTGCCGCCATCGAGGGAAGCGCAGTATTCACGATGGTGGTATCCAGCGACTGCATAAAAAAGCCGAATGCCACAATCCAAAGTTGCCAGCGGGTGCTGTCGGGAAGTTCTGTCATAACTCTGCTACCGGTTTGCTGTTTTTACGCGAAAAACGCAGACGCAGACGGTCGAAAAAGAGATAGACCACGGGCGTGGTGTACAGCGTCAGGAGTTGACTCACGACCAGCCCGCCGACAATGGTTATCCCCAAAGGTTGACGTAGTTCGGAGCCATCCCCGGCGGATAACACCAGCGGCAGCGCGCCAAACAACGCCGCCAGCGTGGTCATCATGATTGGGCGAAAGCGCAGCAGGCAGGCCTGGAAAATGGCTTCTTCTGGCTGCAGCTTGCCATTTCTCTGCGCTTCCAGCGCAAAATCGACCATCATGATGGCATTTTTCTTCACAATGCCAATTAATAGCATTATCCCTATCAGGGCGATTAGGCTGAACGGGGCATTGAACAGCTCCAGCGCCAGCAAAGCCCCGACGCCAGCTGAAGGTAGCGTGGAGAGAATGGTCAGGGGATGGACATAGCTTTCATACAGCATCCCCAGAACGATGTAGACTGTGGCAATGGCGGCGATAATCAGGATCACCTGTGAGTTCATGGTGTCCTGAAATACCTGTGCCGTGCCGGCAAAGCTACCGCGAACCGTGGAGGGGACGCCGAGCTGGGTCATGGTTCTGTTGATAGCCTCTGTCGCCTCAGACAGTGAAGAACCTGTTGGCAGGTTAAACGACACGGTTGAGGCAGCGGACAAGCCCTGATGGTTTACCGACAGCGGGGCATTCGCCGGTTGCCATTTGGCAAAGTACGATAGCGGGATTGCCTTACCGTCATTGTTGATGACGAACATTTTTTCCAGCGCGCTGATGTCCTGGGTGTAACGTCGATCGACCTCCATCACCACTTTGTACTGGTTCATCGGTTGATAAATAGTTGAAATTTGGCGTTGTCCAAAAGCGTTGTTCAACAGGCTGTTAGCGGCTGCAACGTCGATCCCCAGACGAGACATGGTGTCGCGATCGTAGACCAGGTTCATTTCCGCGCCATTGTCCTGCTGATCGGAGTTGACATCCGCCAGTTGGGGCAGGGCGGCAAGCGCCTTACGGATCTTCGGTTCCCACTCGCGCAGTGCCGCCAGATCGTCGGAAAGCAATGTGTATTGATAGCTGGCATTGGCCTGGCGACCGCCGACGCGAATATCCTGCACCGCCATCAGAAACAGATTCGCGCCAGGCTCTTTTGCAAGCGCGACGCGCAGGCGGTCGATCACCTGCTGAGCGGTTTCACCGCGCTCATCGCGTGGCTTGAGGGTGATAAACATCATCCCGCTGTTAACCCGGGAACCGCCGGTAAAACCGGTGACGTTATTCACCGCCGGGTCGTCGCGGATGATCTTCATAAAGTCCTGCAGTTTGCCGCGCATCGCCTGGAAAGAGATGCTCTGGTCGGCCTGAATCCCCCCCATCAACACGCCCGTATCCTGCTCCGGGAAGAAGGTTTTGGGGATGGAAATATAAAGCCAGATATTCAGCGCAATGGTGCCAAGTAACACCACGCCCACCAGTCGCGTATGGCGCAGCACCCACTTAAGCGAAGTGCCGTAACTCTGTTGCAGTGCCACCAGCACACGACCAAAACCCCGTTTACGAGACTGTTCACGCGGGGCGCTGGATTTGAGCATCCAGCCACACATCATTGGTGTTAATGTCAGCGACACCAGTAGCGAGATACCGATAGCAACTGACAGCGTGACGGCAAATTCGCGCAGCAAGCGCCCAGGCAATCCGCCCATTAACAGCAGCGGGAGGAACACCGCTACCAGCGACAGGCTCATTGAGAGCACCGTGAATCCCACTTCGCGCGTACCCTGTAGCGCCGCCTGCAGTGGCTTCATTCCCGCTTCCAGGTGGCGGGCAATATTTTCCAGCACCACGATCGCGTCATCAACGACAAATCCCGTGGCAATGGTCAACGCCATTAATGACAGGTTGTTCAGGCTGAATCCGCACAGATACATGGCGGCAAAGGTACCGATCAGCGAGACCGGAACCGCTACCGCAGGGATCAGGGTCGCGCGCCCGGAGCGCAGGAAAACAAAGACCACCAGAATAACCAGCGCAACGGAGATAATCAGCGTTTGTTCGACTTCCTCCAGCGAGGCGCGAATGGTCGGTGAACGGTCCTGGGCAATTTGCAGATCGATGGCGGCCGGGACCAGCGTTTGTAACTCCGGTAATTTGGCCCGAATGCTGTCTACCGTCTGAATAATATTGGCTTCTGGCAGCTTGCGGATCATCAGCAGGATAGCCGGTTTTGCGTTGGTCATCCCCGCGTTACGTACGTCCTGCACCGAGTCGCTCACAGACGCAACATCGCCCAGCCGCACCGCAGCGCCGTTATTGTAGTGGATGATAATCGGCTGGTACTCGGCGGCGGTTTTCAGCTCATCGTTGGTTTGTACCTGCCAGCGGTGGGTATCATTCTCGATAGCTCCCTGCGGCTTACGCACATTGGCGTTAGCAATCGCGCTACGCACGTCGTCCAGCGACACGCCCTGATTAAACAGCGCTTGCGGATTAAGCCCTACGCGCACGGCAGGCAGAGAGCTGCCCCCAACGTCGACGTCACCCACGCCGTCGATTTGCGCGATGGTCTGTGCTAATTGGGTTGATGCGAAATCGTACAGCTCACCCTGCGAGTAAGTGTCCGACGTGAGCGTCAGGATCATGATTGGCGCATCGGAAGGGTTGGCTTTGCGGTACGTGGGGCGGCTTGGCATACCGCTGGGTAGCAGGCTTTGCGCTGCGTTAATCGCGGCCTGAACATCCCGCGCCGCGCCATTGATGTCACGGTCGAATTTGAATTCAAGAATAATGCGCGTACTGCCAAGGGAACTGCTCGAGGTCATTTCGTTCACGCCCGCGATGCGCCCCAGTGAGCGCTCCAGCGGGGTGGCTACCGAAGACGCCATCGTTTCAGGGGAAGCGCCCGGTAATGATGCGCTGACCATGATCACCGGGAAATCCACCTGCGGCAGCGGAGCTACCGGCAGCAGACGAAAGCCCAGTATCCCGCACAGGGTGATGGCCACCGAAATGAGAATGGTCGCCACCGGACGATGAATGAAAAGCGCGAAAAATTTCATTTACGCTTCCTCTTCCTGACGCGGGAAGCGGCTTTTCACGTACAGCGACAGACGGTCAAACAGCAGATAAATCACCGGGGTGGTAAACAGGGTTAATACCTGGCTTACCAGCAGACCGCCGACCATACCAATTCCTAATGGACGACGTAATTCGGCCCCCACGCCGGTACTTAACATCAGCGGCAACGCGCCGAGCAGTGCCGCCAGCGTAGTCATCAGAATCGGGCGAAAACGCAGCAGACAGGCCTGGAAAATAGCGTCGCGTGGGGTCATGCCCTGTTCGCGCTCCGCGGCAAGGGCGAAGTCGATCATCATGATGGCGTTTTTCTTGACGATACCGATAAGCAAAATAATGCCGATAATCGCGATGACGTCCAGTTCACTGCCGGCAATCATTAACGCCAGGAGGGCGCCGACGCCCGCCGTGGGTAGCGTGGAGAGAATGGTAATCGGGTGAATAAAGCTCTCATACAGCACGCCGAGGACGATATACATCGCGACAACCGCAGCCACAATCAACCAGATGGTATTACCCAGTGCGGCCTGGAAAGCGAGCGTACTGCCCTGGAACTGGGTGGTAATATTTGCTGGCAGATTGAGCGTTTTTTCGGCATCCAGAATTGCCTGCACCGCATCGCCCAGCGAATGACCGTCCGGTACGTTGAACGAGATGGTGGTGACCGGGAACTGATCGAGGTGGTTAATCGACAGCGGAGCGAAACGCTGTTCAATGCTGGCGATTGCGCTAAGTGGAACCACGCCGCCGTCGCTGCTGGTCAGACGGATAGTGTCCAGTGCAGCAAGCCCCGGCGTACTGTTGGTGTCATGTTCCAATACGACGCGATACTGGTTGGCCTGGGTGTAGATGGTTGAAATCAGTCGCTGGCCGAAGGCGTTGTACAGGGCGTTATCGACATCCGCCATGCTGATGCCTAAACGGCTGGCGCTATCGCGATTGACGTTCACATACGCCACCAGCCCTTTGTCCTGCCAGTCGCTACTGACATCGGACAGTTGCGGTAGCTGGTGAAGTTTTTCTAACAGCTGTGGAACCCAGGTGCTGAGGGCGTCAAGGGACGTTGCTTGCAGCGTAAACTGATATTGCGTCCGGCTGACCTGGGTATCAATCGTCAGGTCCTGGGTGGGCTGAAGATAGAGATCAACGCCGGGTACTCTGTCAACCGCGTCCTGTAGGCGTGCGATCACTTTCTGCACGCGATCGTCGCGATCGTCCAGCGGCTTAAGGTTGATTTGCAGACGCGCGCTGTTCAATGCCGGATTAGTACCATCCACGCCGACAAAAGCGGTCAGGCTCTCTACCGCCGGATCTCGAAGGATGACATCGGAAACCTGGCGCTGGCGCTGGGCCATGCTGGCAAATGAACTGGACTGCGGCGCCTGCAGCGTACCCTGGATGATGCCGTTGTCCTGGATTGGGAAGAACCCTTTGGGGATAAAGACCCATAACATAACGCTCAGTGCCAGCGTGCCGAGCGCCACGCCCAGCGTGAGCCACGGATGATTCAGCACTTTTGCCAGCCAGTGACCGTACCCGGCAATGACGCGATCGAACATACGCTCCGAGGCGCGGGAGAAGCGGTTTTGCTTACGCAACGAGGCCTGATTAAGCATGCGCGCGCACATCATCGGCGTGAGGGTGAGCGAGACGACGGCGGAAATCAGAATTGCCACGGCCAGCGTAACGGCAAACTCGCGGAATAATCGGCCAACGATATCACCCATAAACAACAGCGGGATCAGCACGGCGATTAGCGAAAATGTCAGAGAGATGATGGTAAAACCAATCTCACCAGCCCCCTTCAGGGCGGCAGTCAGCGGTTTTTCGCCTTTTTCGATATAGCGTGAAATATTCTCGATAACCACGATAGCGTCATCCACTACGAATCCTGTCGCGATGGTTAGCGCCATTAGGGTCAGGTTATTGATGGAGAAATCAAGAAATACCATCACCGCGAAAGTACCGATGAGCGACAATGGAACGGCGACCGCAGGAATAATCGTCGCCGGAATATTGCGCAGGAACAGGTAGATGATCATCACCACCAGCGCAATCGCCAGCATTAGCTCAAACTGGGTGTCTGCAACGGACGCACGAATATTGGTCGTACGATCCGAAAGCACGCTGACCTTAACTGATTTGGGCAGGCTTTCGGTGAGCTGCGGCAGCATTTGACGGATACTGTCTGCCGTGGAGATGATGTTCGCCCCAGGCTGGCGCTGAACATTCATCACAATGGCTTGTTGCTTATTGGCCCATGCGCCCAGCCAGCTATTTTCTGCCCCTTGTTCGACGGTGGCGACATCGCCCAGACGAACCGGCGCACCGTTTTTATAGGCCACGATGAGCTGGCGATATTCGTCTGCGGACTGCATCTGGTCGTTGGCGGAAAGGGTGACAGCACGCGTTGGGCCATCAAGACTCCCTTTTGCCGAATTGACGTTAGCCCCGGTAATGGCTGTACGGATGGTTTCGCTGGTCAGACCGAGTGCGGCAATAGCCTGTGCGTTAAGCTTCACGCGGACCGCCGGTCGTTGCCCGCCGGAAAGTGTTACCAGACCGACACCGGAAACCTGAGAGATTTTCTGCGCGACGCGGGTTTCGACCATATCTTCCACCTGCGTCATCGGCATGGCGCTGGACGTGACCGCCAGCGTCATGATCGGTGGATCTGCCGGGTTTACCTTGCTGTAGACCGGCGGATTGGGCAGATCGCCCGGTAATAAATTGGTGGCGGCGTTAATCGCAGCCTGAACTTCCTGCTCGGCAACATCCAGCGGGAGTGTCAGTTGAAACTGCAACGTGACGACCGATGCGCCGCCGGAACTTTGCGAGGACATCTGTTTTAAGCCGGACATCTGTCCGAACTGACGCTCAAGCGGCGCGGTTACCGCCGAGGTCATGACGTCCGGGCTGGCGCCCGGGTACAGCGTAACGACCTGAATCGTGGGGTAATCGACTTCCGGTAAGGCGGCGATCGGCAGGAAACGATAACCGATAATACCGGCAAGCAAAATCGCGACCATCAGCAGCGTGGTGGCGACCGGTCGCAGAATAAACAGGCGTGATGGCCCGCCTGTGTTGTGCGGAGGTAACACCTGCATCAGGAGTTAGCTCCTTTTTTGCCGTATCCGCGGGGCGCAGTTTTCTCGTCCTGAGCTGAGGCGTCATGCGCCTCTACAACTTCTACTTTTGCGCCTTCCGTCAGGCGGTCAATACCGTCGGTTACGACCCGATCACCTGCGGACAACCCTGCGGCGATCACTACTTTTTGGCTATCCTGAATACCTGGTTTAACCAGATGTTTGCTCACTTTATTCTCGCTGTTCAGCACCCAGACAAAATGGCCCTCATTGCCCATCTGCAGGGCGGCCGTTGGGATCACCACGGCGTTTTGTTCCGTGTCGACCAGCATGCGGGCGTTAACGAACTGGTTAGGGAATAAAGCATCATCCTGATTGTCAAAACGGGCTTTAACTTTGATGGTTCCGGTCGTGGCATCAATCTGATTGTCGAGACTGAGCAGGACGCCTTCGCTCAGTTTTTGCGAATTGGTTCGGTCCCAGGCTTCAACCTTTAACGGAGTCCCCGATTTTTGCGCCCGCAACACGGTGGCAATGTCGTTTTCAGGCAAGGTGAATATCAGGTCGATAGGATGGGTTTGCGTAATGACGACGATTCCGGTGGTATCGCCGCTGGAAATTTGGTTACCGACGTCGACCTGCTTCAGACCGACACGCCCCTCTACAGGCGCGGTTATCCGACTCCAGTCAAGCTGCAATTGGGCGCTGGCGACGCTGGCTTCATCGGCTTTGATTGTCCCTAATGTTTCATTTACCAGCGCCTGCTGGGCATCCAGCTCCTGGCGGGAGACCAGATTAGTTTTCACTAGCTGTTGATAGCGGGCAAGATCGCGACGGGCATTTGCCAGCGTGGCTTTATCTTTTGCCAGTTGGCCCTGCGCCTGAGCCAGAGCAACTTTGAACTGGCTGGGATCTATCTCTGCCAGCAGGTCGCCGGCTTTTACCTGCTGTCCTTCCTCGAAGTGTAAGGCAATGAGCTGACCATCCACCCGGCTACGTACCGTGGCGGTATTTGCGGCAGTAATGGTACCCAGTCCTGTCAGGTAACGCGGAACGGCTTCCATGGCGGCGGTGGCAGCCTGAACGGGAGCCAACGGCCCGGAGCGCATTCCACGCCGTCCCGAACCTGGCGTGTGCTGCGCTGGTTTGGTAGCGCCCGGTGCGTTTTCCTGGGCGTCGTTACGGCTTTGCCAGAACCAGATGGCGGCGACGGTGGCCACAACGATCGCGATTGCTATCACCCAGCGGGATTTTTTACTGCCTTTCATTGTTATAAGTTTCTCATCCTGAAACGATTCGCGGAATGATACTAGTTTAGCCAGCGAACAAGGGAGAAAAATGGAGGAATTATGAAACACTGTCGGGATTCGTCTGAATGCTAATGCGGCTTTGCGAAGCGTTACGCAACAATCGGTGGTGAAGATAGCGAATACGTGATTGTGCGTTAGAGTGCTGATAAGGCAAAAAGGAGGAGAGCCAGAGATTTCAGCGGGACGCTGGAACGGGAAAGCCCCTCCCGAGGAAGGGGCCAAAATAAGGAAAGGGTTATGATGAAGCAGGTCATCATACTGGTGATACTCTTAGTGATTAGCTTACCGGCTTACTAAGACACCAGGGGGAGGGGAAGCCCTCCCTAACCCTCACTCCTGAAAATAAGCCACAGCAATGGTGATGTCAATACGCGTACTTTTCAGCATGCGAGCCGCTTAGCGGAAAACAACGTCAGCCCAGCGGGCCAGTCCGGCAGTAACGGAACCGAAATCATCGCCCCCCGCGATCGGAATCCCGGGAAGTTGCTGGGCGAGGGCTTTTTTAATCAGCGGCGAACGCGCGCTACCGCCGGTCAGGTAAATCACGTCCGGTTTTTCCTGCGCGTTTTCCAGCGCCAGTTGAACCTGCTCCAGAATGCGCGCCAGGGGCTGATTGAGCGCAGCTTCCAGCCCGTGTTGACTGATATCGGTTGCCAGCGTGTCGCTGATAAACGGTATCGCCGCCGTCACAATGGTCTGATCGGAAAGCGCGATTTTGCTCTCTTCTGCGCTACGCACCAGGCGATAGCTCAGACGCTCGCGCCAGACTTTAAGCAGTAGGGCGACTTTATCGGCTTCTTTCGCGTCACGGACAAGATCGTTGAGCAAGCGACCGTTGGCGCTACTGTAGAAGTCACTTTGCGCGGGAACATCGTTGATCGCGACCGCGTTCCACCAGGGCAGAATAGGTAAGGCGATCCCTTTTTCCGTTTCTCCCCCCATACCGAGCAGCGGCATCAGATGTTTAAACGCCAGCGCAATATCCAGATCGTTCCCGCCAACGCGGCAGCCGCTATGCCCCAGCAGGCTGTTTTCGCGATCGGCGCGCTGATGCCATTGCGGCCCCATCAGCAGCAGTGAACAGTCGGTTGTACCCCCGCCAATATCCACCACCAGCACGCGTTTTTCTTCCTGCAGCGTGGCTTCGTAATCCAGACCAGCCGCTACCGGCTCGTACTGGAAGACGACATCCTGAAAACCGGCGCGTTTAGCCGCACGTTCAAGAATACCCTGCGCCTGGGCGTTGGCGTCATCGCCCCCTAACCCCTGGAAGTTGATGGGACGACCAATAACGGCCTGGGTGATGGCTTCCGGTAACTGATTTTGTGCCTGGTTGCGTATGTGCAGCATCATCGCGCAGACCAGATCTTCAAACAGCGCAACCTGCTGCGGCTTCAGACCGCTGGCACCCAAAAATGATTTTGGCGATTTAACGAAATACACCTCTTCCGGGTCTTCAATATATTGACCCAGCGATGCCAGACCGAACTGCACGCTGTTGGCGTTAACGTCGATGTCTTCTTCGCGGTTATAGCGCATCGCGCGGCGAAGCAGCGCCTGCGTTTCGTCGTCAGTGGTTGGGATGTCGTGATGGCGATACAGCCACTCGCTGACCGCTTCGCGCGTTGGCGCGCACAGCATTGAAGGCAGAAGCGTGCTGTTATTTTCCATTTTGAGCAGGTGAGGCTGCCCATCACGCATAACGGCCACTGAACAGTTTGCCGTACCGTAGTCAAAACCAATAAACACCGTAAAAATCCCCATGCCAGTGAAGAAGGGGCGTGACTTTAACGAAATGTTGACGCTCCGACAACTGGAATATGAAAGCAAGGCGCATCGATTGAATACCGTTTATGCTGTAGGTTTGCATAAAAAGGAAAACTGAATGTTCACGCTGAGCTGGCAACCGCCTTATGACTGGCCCTGGATGCTGGGATTTCTTGCCGCCCGTGCGGTTGACGGTGTCGAAACGGTGGAGGAACTGAGTTATACCAGAAGCCTGTCCGTAGGGGAGCATCGGGGTCTGGTGCGCGTCGTACCGGATTTGCACGCCAATGTGCTACACGTGACGTTAAGTTCGGGATTACAACCCGCCGCCCCCGAGTGCCTGGCGAAAATAACCCGCTTGTTTGATCTTACCTGTTGCCCGCAGCAAATAGTCAGCGCGCTGGGAAGCCTTGGTGCGGCGCGTCCGGGACTACGCTTGCCGGGATGTGTCGATGCTTTTGAGCAAGGGGTACGGGCGATTTTAGGGCAGTTAGTCAGCGTGGCTATGGCGGCAAAACTGACAGCGAAAGTCGCGCATGCTTATGGCGACACGCTGGAGGATGCGCCAGGGTATGTTTCTTTTCCCACGCCTGAAGCGCTTGCTGACGCCGAACCGTTGCACCTGAAAGCGTTAGGGATGCCGCTCAAACGCGCTGAAGCGTTGATTCACCTGGCGCGTGCAACGCTTGAAGGAACGCTTGCGACAGAAGCGCCTGACGATATTGAGCAAGGTGTTAAGCAACTACAAACGTTTCCCGGAATAGGGCGCTGGACCGCCAACTATTTTGCGCTGCGTGGTTGGCAGGCGAAGGATGTTTTTTTGCCGGATGATTATCTGATTAAACAGCGTTTTCCCGGCATGACGCCAGCCCAGATCCGGCGGTATGCAGAGCGTTGGAAACCCTGGCGCTCCTATGCACTCTTGCATATCTGGTACACGGATGGCTGGCAACCGTCAGTTGATGGCGAAATTACTGGTATTCAGTAGCAGATCCAGCGGTTGGGCGTTGGCAATAATGTCGCCATAAATCATATCAATACCGATGCCGGAAAGCGCATCCATAATAAGCGGCAACTGCACCGGACCGGCGATGCTTTTAATGTCCAGACGCTGGGCATGGCCCTGGATAATGGACACCCACATCTCGTCAATCAGGTCTCCGTGAGCGCTGGCGCTTAGCTCGCTGTCAAGCAACAGGTAATCGACAATGTGGTATTTCAGATTGTCAAAAAGCTCTAAATCACGACCGACCTGACTTAACACAATTCGACAACCGAACTGACGTAGCCGATGCAGGGCGGATATCGCCTGCGTTGGATTCGTTTTGATGACGCTGGCCGGAACGGTCAGGTGCAGCAGCCGTGGCGGTAACGGGCTATGTTGCAATTGTTCCAGCAGCTCATCAACAAGTTCTGAATTGAGCAGCCCGGCGGCGGAAAGGGGGAGCGCAACACTAAGGCCCTTGCTGGCGACTGCCGGGGCTGCATTCTGGAAGAATTCGCTGAATACCCGACGGTCGAGCGCTTGATTCAATGTGGGATCGACCAGCCCGGTACGGAATGTTTGCTCTTCAATCACTTCGCCTTCAGCGGTCCCTAAGCGTAGCGATATAAGCCAGAAGCTAAACGTCTCAGGTATACGTGGAGAAGCCACGCCTCTGGCGATCATCAGCATGGGGCTGTGCATAATGGTATGCTTTTGTTCGTCCAATGACAGTTGGCTACGCGCGGCATGCGCCTGGCTTTGCTGGGGTTCATAGACGCAGACACGCCCACGTCCGCTGTTTTTCGCCGCGTAGCAGGCGATATCCGCCTGAGACATGACGTCAGTCGCAATATGGTTTTTGTCATCAATCAGCGTAATTCCCGCACTGGCGCCAATGCGGTGCAAGCGGCCATCCCACATGAAGCGGTAATCGTTAATAGCACTGATGATGCGACCTGAGATGAAGCGGGCGCTTTCGATATTACAATCCGGCAGCAACAGACCAAACTCGTCGCCGCCAAGGCGCGCCAGCATATCGCTGGACCGCAGCATGCTTAGCATCAGTGAAGAGAGTTCGCGCAGCAGGGCATCGCCTGCAGCATGACCTGCGCTATCGTTCACCGCTTTAAAACGATCAAGATCGATAAAAACCAGCACATGACTCTGGTGTGCGTCGTGCACCGTATGCAGCAACTGTTTGAGATGGTTTTCAAAGCTGACCCGATTGGCCAACTGCGTCAGGTCGTCATGCGAAGCGCTGTAGCTAAGCTGGCGCAGCATCTTACGTGACTCGGTGACATCCTGAATGACCAGCACCGAGCCAATGCTGCCGCCATCAAGGGTGCTGAGGGGCGTGATGCTGTACTGAATGTCATAACTGTTGCCGTTGCGACAATGCAGGACGACTTCTTGTTCCATTGCCTTACGTGACATGTCGGCACTGTAGATATTTTCCATCAGCGGACCGTTATCGCCGAAAGTAATACGCAGTACAGTCAGGAGCGGAATGCCAATTGCGTTTTCCTGTTGCCAGCCGCTCATTTTCTCAGCGACCGGATTCATAAAGGTCACATTCATGTCGACATCAATACAAATCACCGCCTCGCCGATGGAGTCCAGCGTAATATGCAAACGCTCTTTTTCTTGGAACAGCGCTTCGTTGAGCTGCTTCACCTCGGTCATATCCATATTGATGCCAAGTAAGCGTTCAACTTCACCGTCTTTATTCAGTACCCGGTTGGCCAACGAGCGAATATGCCGTATGCCACCTTTTACCGCGATACGAAACTCAAGCTTAAACGGGGCTCGTGCGGCCAGCGAATCGCGAATCACATTTTCGGCGTGTTCGCGATCTTCAGGCACAACGCATTCATACCAGACTTGCCAACTGGGCTTGATATGTGCCGGGACTTCGTAGAGATCGAACATACGCTTATCCCAGCTGATCACATCAGGCTGCAGTTCCCATTCCCAAATGCCGATCCCCCCGGCTTCATTAGCGAGCGTAATGCGCTCCATCAGCCGTTTGTTCATCCACTCGGTGTGCTTCAGATCGTTAATGTCCTCAATCTGCGCAATAAAGTAGAGTGGGGTAGTGTCGCTATGGCGCACCAGCGAAACGGCCAGCAAGGCCCATACCACCTCGCCCGCGCGCGTGTAATAGCGCTTTTCCATGGAATAGCTGTTAATTTCCCCGCGTGCCAGCATGTTTAACTGTTCGAGGTCATTGTTCAAATCTTCCGGCCAGGTTAATTGCTGGAAGGTGAGCGAACGTAGCTCCTCCTGGCTATAGCCCAGAAACTGGCACAAGGCTTTATTGGCCTGTAGCCATTGCCCCTCGGTCCCGACCAGCGCCATGCCAATTGCGGAATATTCCATAGCATTGCGAAAGCGCGCTTCGCTTTCTGAGATGTGCTTGCGTTCTGCCCGAAACGCGTACATCACCATGGTCATCATATTGGCTGGCAACAGGATCATCAAAAACGGCAGCCACGGTATGCTGGTCATCATGTTCTGTTTGGGGGTGTAGAGCAGCGAAGGGTCAGCGGCCAACATCAGCGAAACCATCATCACGGTGCTGAGGAAAATTAAAAACGCCTCCATACGCGGCAGACGGACAGCGCTCCACATCAACAGGACAATAACGCAGGTAAACGGCCATGGAATGAACATCATCGACAGCCAACTGAACGTTAACGTCACCAGAAGCGTAATCAGAGTTTCAAGCAGTAATCGCGGATTGCGGTGGCGCAGCAGATAATGTGGCTTAAACAGTAAACCTAATGGTACCAGCGCCAGCGCGCCGATGGATTCTGAAAGCACCCAAATGAGGAAGGTATTTAACGACGTTTCTTGCGGTAATAATAACCAGAGTAATACGCCGCCCAGCAGCGGAGGGACCACTGCGCTGCCGAATGCCAGGCGCGCCCAGTCGTTGAGATTTTGTAAAGGATTGTACCAGGGCAGCAGTTTGCGCAATAACATTGCCCCCACGACAGCCTCAATAATGTTGATGGCCGTGTAGGTAAAGCTAAGCGACTCGCCGGGGAAGAAGAGCAAAGAACCCGCGATGTTACCCAATGAGCACGCCAGCGCGATCCCCGGCCACATTTTTCCCGCATGACGGTAAAAAGCCACCATCATGATTGAGGTCGGAAACCACAGCGGCGCCAGCTGCGCCCCGAAACGAGACAGTTCCAGCGAGAACAGCGTAAAGATGAAAGCCACCAGACCTAAACTGGCCAGGCGCAGTAGAGGATGAGGTAAGGTAACTAAAACATGTTGGGATTGTTTACTCATTACCACTCTACCCAAATAGCCGTTGTCGCCCAGTAGAGATGCCGGACGCATCACATTTAATCTGGGTTTATGCTAGTACAAATAATTTACAATTTATACGCCAGCTGCTCATAAATTAACACTCTCAAGCTATTAATTACTAAGGCTGGCGAATAAATGTAGCGCATGCTTTAAATATGACCGTTTTAATTTGCGACAGGGAAGGCATTGGTGCAGCCTGGGCTGGCGTCGCGCCGCTGAAATCCCTATAATTGCCGCGTTTGGCGTTTCGGCGCCGCCCTTCCTAACATCCAGGTTAATCAGGTCGCTAAATTTATGACTGATCAGTCCCATCAGTGCGTCATTATCGGCATTGCCGGCGCATCGGCTTCCGGCAAGAGTCTTATTGCCAGTACTCTTTATCGCGAATTGCGTGAACAAGTCGGTGACGAACATATTGGCGTTATTCCCGAAGACAGCTATTACAAAGATCAAAGCCATCTATCGATGGAAGAGCGTGTAAAAACCAACTACGACCATCCGAACGCGATGGATCACAGCCTGCTGTTCCAACATCTGCAAACGCTGAAACGCGGTAGTGCCATTGAGCTGCCGGTGTACAGCTACGTTGAGCACACGCGCACGCAAGACACTATTCATATCGAACCCAAGAAAGTCATCATCCTGGAAGGCATTTTGCTGCTGACGGATGCGCGTTTGCGTGATGAGATGAACTTCTCTATTTTTGTTGATACCCCGCTGGATATTTGCCTGATGCGCCGTATCAAGCGCGATGTGAACGAACGCGGTCGTTCAATGGATTCAGTGATGGCGCAATACCAGAAAACCGTCCGTCCAATGTTCCTGCAATTTATTGAGCCTTCAAAACAATACGCCGACATCATTGTGCCGCGCGGGGGTAAAAACCGCATCGCCATCGATATTCTGAAGGCTAAAATCAGTCAGTTCTTTGAATAAGTTCAGCGAATTGTGTACCGTTCAGTGATAACCTGGTTCACCCTTAATGCACCTGGCATTAAGGGGTTGAAGCACGAAAGGAGAAAGTGCCATGCGTTTATGTGACCGAGATATTGAAGCCTGGTTGGATCAAGGTCGTCTGTCGATCAATCCACGCCCTCCTGTCGAGCGAATCAACGGCGCCACGGTAGATGTGCGCCTTGGCAACAAATTCCGTACGTTCCGCGGGCATACGGCGGCGTATATCGATCTGAGCGGACCGAAAGATGAAGTCAGCGCCGCGCTGGATCGCGTGATGAGTGATGAAATCGTCCTCAAAGACGGCGAGGCATTTTTCCTGCATCCGGGCGAACTGGCGCTGGCAGTGACGTTCGAATCCGTGACACTGCCTTCCGATCTTGTGGGTTGGTTAGATGGCCGTTCTTCGCTGGCGCGTCTGGGACTGATGGTACACGTCACCGCACACCGTATCGATCCGGGCTGGTCTGGCTGCATCGTACTGGAGTTTTACAACTCCGGAAAACTACCGCTGGCCCTGCGTCCTGGCATGCCGATTGGCGCATTAAGCTTCGAACCGCTTTCCGGTCCGGCGGCGCGACCTTACAACCGTCGTCAGGATGCAAAGTATCGCGATCAGCAGGGCGCCGTTGCCAGCCGGATCGATAAAGACTGAGTATTTTCAGTCCATTGGGGATAGCATGAGACGATTTCTGACGACGCTGATGATTCTACTGGTCGTGCTGGTGGCCGGTTTTTCTGCGTTAGTACTGTTGGTTAATCCGAATGATTTCCGCGCATATATGGTCAAGCAGGTTGCTGCGCGTAGCGGATATCAGCTGCAGTTGGATGGCCCGCTGCGTTGGCACGTATGGCCTCAACTGAGTATCCTCTCGGGGCGCATGGTTTTAACGGCTGAAGGCGCCAGCGAACCCCTGATTCGTGCCGACAATATGCGTCTTGACGTCGCGTTGTGGCCGCTGTTGAGTCACCAGCTCAGTGTGAAGCAGGTGATGCTCAAAGGCGCGGTGATTCAACTGACCCCGCAAACTGAAGCGGTGCGCGGCAAAGATGCGCCCGTTGCCCCAAAAGACAATACCTTGCCCGACCTGGCTGAAGACAGAGGATGGTCGTTTGATATTGCCCGCCTGCGTGTTGCCGATAGCGTTCTGGTATTCCAGCATGAAGACGATGAACAGGTCACGGTTCGCGATATTCGTCTGGACATGGAACAGGATAACCAGCACCGTGGCACGTTTGATTTCTCCGGGCGCGTTAACCGCGATCAGCGTGACCTCGCATTATCCTTCAACGGCAGCGTTGATGCCTCCGACTATCCGCATAACTTATCCGCGAATATTGAGCAGCTAAGCTGGCAACTGCAGGGGGCCGATCTACCGGCGCAGGGGATCAAAGGTCAGGGACAGTTTCAGGCGCAGTGGCTGGAAGAGAAAAAACAGCTCGCGTTTAGCCAGATTCATTTGACCGCTAACGACAGCTCTCTCGCCGGACAAGTTCATGTGACATTGTTGGAAAAACCAGAATGGGCCGTCGACCTGAAGTTTGGTCAGCTCAATCTGGACAATCTGCTCGTACAACGTGAGGCTGTGACGACGAACGGTGAAGTTCAGCAAGGTCAGAGTCAGTCAACGCTGGCGCGCCCCGTCATTGCTTCCCAGGTTGATGCCGTTTCGTATCAGGGACTGAAGGGATTTTCGGCAGACATCGCGTTGCAAGCTGACAAAGTGCTGTGGCGGAAAATGGCGTTTGACAATGTCTCGGCAAAAATTGACAACCAGTTCGGCTTATTGAACGTTACGCAGTTGCAGGGGAAAAGTGACGGCGGACTGGTGTCACTTCCTGGTATGCTGGATGCCAGAAAAGGACAGCCGCGAGCGGTCTTCCATCCGCGCCTGGAAGGCGTAGAAATTGGTACTATTCTGAAAGCCTTCGACTACCCCATCGCCCTCACCGGTAAGCTGTCACTGGCAGGGGATTTCTCTGGCTCAGATATTGATGCCCAGGCGTTTCGTCATAGCTGGCAAGGGCAGGCCCATGTCGAAATGAGCGATACGCGAATGGAAGGAATGAACTTCCAGCAGATGATACAACAGGCCGTCGAACGTAGCGGTGGGGATGTTAAAGCTCAGCAAAACCTGGATAACATGACCCGGTTGGATCATTTCGTAACCGATATGACGCTGGATAACGGCGAGGTTACGCTGGATAACATGGCGGGTGAGTCGGCGATGCTGGCGCTGACCGGCAAGGGAACGCTGGATCTGGTGAAGCTGAATTGCGACACGCTGTTTAACATTCGCGTGCTGGGCGGCTGGGATGGCGAAAGTAAGCTGATTAACTTCCTGAAGGCTACCCCGGTTCCTCTCAGAGTCTACGGTCAGTGGCAGGCGCTAAACTACAGTCTGCAGGTCGACCAGATTTTGCGTAAGCATTTGCAGGATGAAGCGAAACGTCGCCTTAACGACTGGGCCGATCGCAATAAAGACTCCCGCAACGGTAAAGATGTTAAAAAGTTGCTGGATAAACTCTGATTCATATTGCCGGATGGCGGTTGATGCCGCCTCCGGCTCGTGATTTACACCTCGTAATCCATCTCTTCTTCACTGTGCAGCGGTATCAGTTGGACTTTTTGCACGCGATGATTTTCCACCTGCAGGGTTTTTAGTCGATAGTCGCCAACCTGAACTTCCTCCCCGGTTTTCGGGATGCGCTGCAAATACTCCATTAACAGTCCGGCAATGGTGTGATATTCACGCTTATCATCTAACGGGATAGGCACGTACTGCACCAGATCTTCCAGCGGCATGTGTCCGTTAGCGGTCCATGAACCATCCGCGTTTTTCTGAATGTCATGACGGGCGTCAATCTCCTCTACCTCATTTGGCAGGTTACCGGCGATGGTTTCCATCACGTCACTGAGCGTTACAATCCCTTCAACTGACCCAAATTCATCGGCCACAAAAGCGAAGTGCGTCCGGGCGTTACGGAACTGCTCAAGCGCCGGAAGCAGCGGCAGAGTTTCCGGGAACACCAACGGCTGGCGAATCAAGACACGTAAGTCGAGCGGCTCGCCGCGAAGAGATTGCTGCAGCAGGTCGATGACATGCACCACGCCCAGCAAGTCTTCCTGCTCATCTTCGCCGGTGACCACCAGACGCGTATGCTGGTTTTTTTCCAGCAAAGCGCGGATTTCTGTTTCCGGCGCATTGAGGTCTATGTGTTCAATATCATGGCGCGAGGTCATGATGCTGCTGACAGTACGCTGGTTAAGGTTCAGTACACGTTCAATCATCCGCCGTTCCTGAGGGGCAAAAATTTGGCCTTCATGATGGTCTGCCAGCATTGCCGCGGTTTCGGCATCCAGTTCGGCGTCTTCTTTTTGCCCGCTCAGCAGTCGCATTACCGCCTCGGCGGTGCGCTGGCGCAGGGTATGGTTGGCTGACAGGAAGCGACGGCGGTTAAAGATAGCTAACTGGTTCAATGCTTCTATCATGACCGAGAAACCGATGGCGGCGTACAGGTAACCTTTCGGAATATGGAAACCAAACCCATCGGCGACCAGACTGAAACCAATCATCAGCAAGAAGCTCAGGCACAGAATGACGATAGTTGGATGGCTGTTGACAAAGCGCGTCAGCGACTTGCTGGCAAGCACCATCAGGCTGATGGCAATAATCACCGCAGCCATCATTACTGCCAGGTGATCGACCATCCCCACGGCGGTAATGACGGAATCCAGGGAGAAGATGGCGTCCAGCACGACTATTTGCGCGACGACGCCCCAGAACTTAGCGCCTTTACGCTGGGTCGGGTTCTCGCTGTCTTTGCCTTCCAGCCGTTCGTTTAGCTCCATGGTGGCTTTAAACAGCAGGAAGAAACCGCCGAACAGCATGATCAGATCGCGCGCGCTGAAGCTCAGGCCGCGAATGCTGAACAGCGGCGTGGTCAGCGTTACCAGCCATGATATTGATGCCAACAGCAGCAAGCGCATGACCATCGCCAGCAGTAGCCCGGTAATACGCGCCTTATCCCGCTGGGCTGGAGGCAGTTTCTCCGCGAGGATGGCAATAAAAACAAGATTATCAATGCCAAGAACAAGTTCGATCACGATTAGCGTGACGAGTCCGGCCCAGATTGACGGATCGGCAATCCATTCCATAGTAAATGCTATACCCATAGTTGTATGACAATTGTCACAATTCGATCATGGGTAAAACTGGCGAAAAATGCAATGGCGAGGAGGGATTTCTCTGTAGCCTATTACAACCCGGTACGAGATATTAGCCTTAATGTAACTACAGGAAATAATATTATTAATCCAAAGCTATTTAAGAAATATCGCAGGTGGAATATTTCTATATTGACTTTGTCAATATCAATAAAATCCTAAAAATATACAAATTCAATGCTTAATATTAATCTTAAAAGCAAGTTGTCGGTAACTTGTTACCTTGCCTGATATTCGCTTAGCTGCAACAATTCCTCCGGTAATAATCAAAAGATAAATATTTCCTTATCAACCAGCGGCGCTATTCCTGATGCGTTCCCGCTGTGAATGTGATGAAAATAAAGGGGAAGATAAAAATTTAAATTAATCAGTGCATTGGTAGCTAATGAAGCCAGGGGCGGTAGCGTGTCTGGTCGCCTGAGACGAGCCTAAATTATTCTGTCAAGAGACCGCAGATGAATTCATTTTTTTTTAGGACAGATGCCAGTTAAATTCCTTTTCAATTAACGGCAAGGTAAATGCGTACAGGCGAAGTCGCTATTTAGATCGCACGTGATAATTACTCTGCCAAAGTGATAAATAATCAATGATGAAATCCAAACTTAAATTGATGCCTGTATTGGTATCGGTAATCTTGATAAACGGTTGTACCGTGCTTCCGGGCAGCAATATGTCTACGATGGGCAAAGATGTGATTAAACAGCAGGATGCTGATTTTGATATCGATCGCATGGTGAATGTTTATCCACTCACCCCACGGCTGGTCGAACAATTACGTCCCCGACCAAATGTTGCGCAGCCTAATATGTCTCTCGACCAAGAGATTTCCGGGTATCAGTACCGGGTCGGCCCGGGCGATGTCCTGAATGTCACCGTCTGGGATCATCCTGAACTCACCACGCCGGCCGGGCAGTATCGTAGCTCAAGTGATGCCGGCAACTGGGTGCAGCCTGATGGCACCATGTTTTACCCCTACATCGGCAAAGTTAGCGTGTCAGGGAAAACGTTGGCCGAAATTCGTAGTGATATTACCGGGCGCTTAGCGAAGTACATTGCTGACCCGCAGGTGGACGTTAATATCGCCGCTTTCCGTTCGCAGAAGGCCTATGTCTCCGGGCAGGTGAACAAATCCGGCCAGCAGGCCATCACCAACGTGCCGCTTACCGTTCTCGATGCCATTAACGCCGCAGGCGGTCTCACCGAGGCGGCAGACTGGCGCAACGTTGTACTGACTCATAAAGGTCAGGAGCAACGTATTTCACTGCAAGCGCTAATGCAAAATGGCGACCTGAGCCAGAACCGTCTGCTCTATCCTGGCGACATCCTGTTTGTTCCGCGTAATGACGATTTGAAAGTCTTCGTAATGGGGGAAGTGAAAAAACAGAGCACCCTCAAAATGGACTTCAGCGGCATGACGCTCACCGAAGCACTCGGCAACGCGGAAGGTATCGACCTGACCACCTCCAACGCCAGCGGCATTTTCGTTATTCGTCCATTGAAAGGCGAGGGCGGGAACAATGGCAAGATTGCCAATATCTATCAGCTTGATATGTCCGATGCGACATCGCTGGTGATGGCGACGTCATTCCGACTCCAGCCATACGATGTGGTGTACGTCACTACCGCGCCGGTTGCTCGCTGGAACCGTTTGATCAATCAGTTGCTGCCGACTATTAGCGGTGTTCGCTATATGACGGACACGGCCAGCGACCTTCACAACTGGTAATCGTCATGTTTAACAAAATCTTAGTTGTCTGTGTGGGGAACATTTGCCGCTCTCCGACGGCAGAGCGCTTGTTAAGGCAATTTCACCCGGCGCTGACGGTCTCTTCTGCCGGTCTCGGGGCGTTGGTAGGCAAAGGCGCGGACCCGTGCGCCATCAGCGTGGCGCAGGCGCACAACCTGTCACTGGAGAATCATTGTGCCCGGCAGATCTCGGGACGAATGTGCCGGGAGTATGACCTGATCCTGACCATGGAAAAACGCCATATCTCTGCCCTGTGTGAAATGGTGCCGGAGATGCGCGGCAAAGTGATGCTGTTTGGTCACTGGGACAGCGAGCGCGAAATTCCCGATCCGTATCGTAAAAGCCGTGATGCGTTTGACGCGGTGTACGCATTACTTGAACGGTCTGCACGCCAATGGGCTCAGGCATTGAACGCAGAGCAGGGAAAACAATGACAGAAAAAGTAAAACAGTCTGCTGCGCCGGTAACGGGCAATGATGAAATCGATATTGGTCGTCTGGTGGCAACGGTGGTGGAAGCCCGCTGGTGGGTGCTTGGTATTACTGCGGCATTTGCATTATGCGCAGCGGTCTACACGCTGTTTGCCACTCCGATCTACAGTGCGGACGCGCTGGTGCAAATTGAGCAAAATACCGGAAATTCACTGGTGCAGGATATTGGCTCGGCGTTGTCGAACAAACCTCCGGCCTCTGAAGCGGAAATTCAGCTCATCCAGTCACGGCTGGTATTGGGGAAAACGGTAGACGATCTCAATCTGGATATCGCGGTTACCAAAGATACATTCCCCATTTTTGGCGCGGGTTGGGATCGGTTGATGGGTCGCCAGAACGAAACGGTTAACGTGACGATTTTCACGCTACCAAAGGCAATGAATGAACAGACCTTCACGCTAAGCGTGCTGAATGACAAAAGTTATCAGTTGGTGAGTGACGGAGGTTTTAGCGCCCAGGGGCAGGTTGGGCAGGTGCTGAAACATGACGGCGTGACGATGCTGGTTGAGGCGATCCATGCCAGCCCTGAGAGCCAATTTACCGTCAGCAAATTTTCCACGCTGGGCATGATCAACACCTTGCAAAATAATCTGATGGTGACGGAAACCGGCAAAGACACTGGCGTACTGAGCCTGACCTTTACCGGCGAAGACCGCGAGCAAATCCGCCAGATCCTTGACAGTATTACCCGCAACTATCTGCAACAAAACGTGGAGCGTAAATCTGAAGAGGCCGCCAAAAGTCTGGCGTTTCTGGCAAAGCAGTTGCCCGAGGTGCGTAACCGACTGGACGTTGCCGAAAACAAGCTGAATGCCTTTCGTCAGGACAAAGACTCCGTGGATTTGCCGCTGGAAGCCAAAGCGGTGCTGGATTCCATGGTGAATATTGATGCGCAGCTTAATGAGCTGACCTTCAAAGAAGCGGAGATTTCCAAGCTGTTCACCAAAGCGCACCCTGCGTACCGCACCTTGCTGGAAAAACGCCAGGCGCTGGAAGATGAGAAAAGCAAGCTGAACGGGCGCGTAACGGCGATGCCGAAAACGCAGCAGGAAATTGTCCGTCTGACGCGTGACGTGGAGTCCGGCCAGCAGGTCTATATGCAGCTGCTGAACAAGCAACAGGAGCTGAAGATTACCGAGGCCAGTACGGTCGGAGATGTGCGCATCGTCGATCCCGCGATTGCCCAGCCTGGCGTGCTGAAGCCGAAAACGACGCTGATTATTCTCGGTAGCATCATTCTTGGTTTGATGCTTTCAGTGGTGGGCGTACTGCTGCGTTCCCTGTTTAATCGCGGCATTGAAAGCCCACAGGCGCTGGAAGAGCATGGTATCAGCGTGTATGCCAGCATTCCGCTATCAGAATGGCAAAAAGCACGCGATAACGTGCAGACCATTAAAGGCGTGAAACGCTACAAACAAAGCCAGTTGCTGGCAGTGGGGAATCCGACGGATCTTGCGATAGAAGCGGTCCGCAGCCTGCGTACCAGCCTGCACTTTGCCATGATGCAGGCGCGCAACAACGTCTTGATGCTGACCGGCGTCAGCCCGTCGATTGGTAAAACGTTTGTCTGCGCCAACCTGGCGGCGGTCGTTAGTCAGACCAACAAACGCGTGCTGTTGATCGACTGCGACATGCGCAAAGGCTATACCCACGAGCTGCTGGGGACCAATAACGTTAACGGTCTGTCTGAGATCCTCATCGGCAAGGGGGATATCTCATCCAGCGCGAAACCGACATCGATTCCACATTTTGATCTGATCCCTCGCGGACAAATTCCCCCCAACCCCTCCGAGTTGCTGATGAGTGAACGCTTTGGCGAACTGATTGCATGGGCCAGCTCGCACTATGACCTGGTGCTGATCGATACCCCGCCAATACTGGCGGTGACCGACGCGGCTATCGTGGGTCGTCACGTTGGAACCACGCTGATGGTGGCGCGTTACGCGGTCAACACGCTGAAAGAGGTGGAAACCAGCCTGAGTCGCTTCGAGCAAAACGGCATTAAGGTGAAAGGGGTGATCCTGAACTCGATCTTCCGCCGCGCCAGCGGGTATCAGGATTACGGTTACTACGAATACGAGTACACCTCGGATACGAAATAGGTTACGAACATTGCCGGATAGCGGCCCACAAAAACATATTTATACCCTAAATAATTCGAGTTGCAGGAAAGCCAACGCAGATGCAACTCGAAGTATGACGGGGATATCTGGGAAACGAAAATGACGACAGACAACCCGCTAATTTCAATTTATATGCCCACCTGGAACCGTCAGCAACTGGCCATCCGGGCGATTAAATCGGTACTGCGCCAGGACTATCCTCACTGGGAGATGATCATTGTGGATGATTGCTCTTCCTCGTATGAGCAACTGCAGAAATTTGTTGAAGAGCTCAACGATCCGCGTGTGTCGTATACGCGTAATCCCACTAACTCCGGAGCCTGTGCGGTGCGTAATCAGGCCATCATGCAGGCCAGTGGGCAATATATTACGGGTATTGATGATGATGATGAATGGACGCCGAACCGCCTGAGCGTATTTCTCAATTATCGCCATCATCTGGTGACGCGGGCGTTTCTGTATGCCAATGACTATGTCTGTGAAGGCGAAGTATATTCGCAGCCGACCAGTTTGCCGCTCTATCCGAAGGCCGTTTATTCGCGCCGTAAATTTTATAAGCGCAATATTATTGGTAATCAGGTGTTTACCTGGGCCTGGCGGTTTAAAGCATGCCTGTTCGATACCACGCTGAAAGCGGCGCAAGATTATGACATTTTCCTGCGCATGGTGGTGGCGTATGGCAAACCGTGGAAGGTAAAAGAGGCAACGCAGATCCTGCATGTGAATCACGGTGAAATGCGTATTACCTCATCCCCGCATAAATTCTCCGGCTACTTTCAGTTCTACCGTAAGCACAAAGGCAAATTTGACCGGGCCAGCAAGAAATATCAGCTGTTTACCCTCTACCAGATCCGCAATAAACGGATGAACTGGCGCACGTTGCTGACGCTGCTTTCTGTTCGCAATAGTAAGCGCCTGGCCGACGGACTGCGAGGACGCTAAGTATGCTGGAAGATTTACGCGCGAACGGCTGGAGTCTGCGACCCTGCTGCATGGTGGTGGCCTATCGGATTGCCCATTTTTGCTCCGTCTGGCGTAAAAAAAATGTCTTGAACAACCTGTGGGCTGCGCCGGTGCTGGTGATGTATCGCCTTATCACTGAATGCGTGTTTGGCTATGAAATCCAGGCAGCTGCATCTATTGGTCGTCGTTTCACCATCCATCATGGCTATGGGGTGGTGATCAATAAACACGTGGTGGCGGGGGATGATTTCACCCTGCGCCACGGCGTCACCATCGGCAATCTTGGCGGCAACGATCTGTCCTGTCCGGTCATCGGTAACGGCGTTGAGCTGGGGGCCAATGTCACTCTGCTTGGCGGCGTTGCCATTGGCGATAACGTGACGATTGGCGCCGGGAGCGTCGTAGTGGATAGCATCCCGGACAATACGCTGGTCGTGGGCGAGAAGGCGCGGGTGAAGATAATAAAATGAAAATATTACAGTTTAATGTGCGGCTCGCAGAAGGCGGGGCGGCAGGCGTGGCGTTAGATTTGCATCTGAGGGCGCTGGAAAAAGGGCTGTCATCGCGTTTTGTCTACGGCTATGGCAAAGGCGGTAAGAAAAGCGTCAGCCATGCGAATTACCCGCAGGTTATCAAACATACGCCGCGTCTGACGTCGGCGGCGAACATTGCGCTGTTTCGTTTCGCGAACCGCGACATGTTTGGCAATCTCGACAAGTTGTACCGTACGGTAACCCGCACTTCCGGCCCGCTGGTACTGCATTTTCATGTGTTGCACAGCTACTGGTTGAATCTGGAAGAGGTGGTCACCTTTTGCCAAAAAGTGAAGGCGCATAAACCGGATATCACCTTCGTCTGGACGCTGCACGATCACTGGAGCGTGACCGGGCGCTGTGCCTTTACCGATGGCTGCGAAAGCTGGAAAACGGGCTGTCAGAAATGTCCAACGCTCAGTAACTATCCGCCGGTAAAAATCGATAAAGCCCATCAACAGTTGCCTGGTAAACGGCAGATGTTTCGCGCCATGCTGGCACTGGGCTGCCAGTTCATCTCGCCCAGTCAGCATGTGGCCGACGCATTCAACAGTCTGTATGGCGTCGGTCGTTGCCGCATTATTAACAACGGCATCGATGTGGCAACGGAAGCCATTCTTGCCGAACTTCCCGCTAACCATGAAGAAAGCGGCAGACCGAAAATCGCCGTGGTGGCCCATGACCTGCGCTATGACGGAAAAACCAGTCAGCAACTGGTGCGAGCGATGATTGCGCTCGGAGACAAAATTGAGCTGCATACCTTCGGCAAATTTTCTCCGTTTGTCGGGGATAACGTCATCAATCACGGGTTTGAGAGCGATAAGCGCACGTTGATGAGCGCGCTTAACGAGATGGATGGGCTGGTGTTCAGCTCGCGCGTTGATAACTACCCGCTGATTCTGTGTGAAGCGCTTTCCATCGGCGTACCGGTTATTGCTACGCATAGCGATGCCGCGCAGGAAGTGCTGGCGAAATCGGGCGGCAAAACGTTCAGCGAAGCGGACGTTTTGCACCTGGTGCAACTGAAAAGATCAGACATTGCGCAGGCGGTATTTGACACGTCGCTTGCCGCGTTCAGCCAGCGCAGCCGGGTGGCATACAGTGGACAACAGATGCTGGAGGAGTATGTCTCGTTCTATCAGAATCTGTAGCTATCTGGTGCTACCGCTGCTTTATCTGCTGGTTAACGTCAAACTCGCCCAGCTTGGCGAGAGCTTCCCGATAACTATCGTCACGTTCTTGCCCGTTCTGCTGTTGTTGTTTGTCGAGCGCATCAATATTAAAAAATTAATGATTGCGCTGGGCGTGGGGGGCGGACTGACGGCGTTTAACTATCTGTTCGGACAATCACTGGATGCCAGCAAGTACGTGACGTCCGCAATGCTGTTTGTCTATACCGTGGTGATTATCGGTATGGTGTGGAGTATTCGCTTCAAAACCATTTCGCCGCATAACTACATTAAGATCTTGCGTTTTTTCTGGCTGGTTGTGGGCCTGGTGGTGGGGTTAGCTGCGGTGGAAATGGCGCAGATAATTCTTAGTGGCGGCAGCAGTTTAATGGAAGTTATTTCGAAATATCTTATTTACAGTAATAGCTATGTTCTGAACTTTATTAAGTTTGGCGGGAAGCGCACCACTGCACTCTATTTCGAACCGGCATTCTTCGCTCTGGCGTTAATCTCAATTTGGCTCAGTATCAAACAGTTTGGTATCAAAACGCCTAAGTCCGATGCTATGATTCTGGCAGGGATAATATTATCAGGATCGTTTTCAGGGGTAATGACATTTATTTTGTTTTACCTCCTGGAGTGGGCGTTCCAGTATCTGAATAAAGATGCGATAAAAAAGAAGTTGCCGCTGGCGATAATCTCATTAAGCGTGTTTGTTGTTGGTGTGATATTTGCGTTTCCGTACATCGCGACACGGCTTGGAGATTTAGGAACTGAAGGCTCATCATCGTATTATCGTATCGTGGGACCATTAGTAATGGTCGGTTATTCGTTACTTAACGTTGATGGGGTAGTGAGATTCGGCTCACTTTATGAATATGTTGCGTCATTCGGAATTTTTAACGGTGCAGATGTTGGTAAAACGATAGACAATGGCTTGTATCTGCTGATTATTTATTTTTCATGGTTCGCGGTGATATTAGCCCTGTGGTACATGGGGAAAGTCATGAAGATGATGATCAATGCGTTTGGTGATAATCAGAATTATCGGGTGCAGCTTTATCTTTTTACGCCGCTGTCGCTGTTTTTTACAGGTTCAGTATTTAGTCCGGAATACGCATTTTTAATTGTATGTCCGTTTATTTTGCGCAAGGCGCTGAATATAGCGAGGTAGAACGCATGCTGCTCAGTATTATTACCGTCGCCTTTCGTAATCTGGAAGGGATCGTCAAAACTCACGCGTCGTTAGCTCATCTGGCGCAGGCGGGTGATATCAGTTTTGAGTGGATTGTTGTTGATGGCGGCTCCTCTGACGGTACCTCGGCCTTTCTTGAAGGGCTCAGTGGAGAGCACCGGTTACGGTTTGTCAGCGAGCCGGATAAGGGCATCTATGATGCAATGAACAAAGGTATCGCTATGGCGCGCGGGCGGTTTGCGCTGTTCCTCAACTCCGGGGATATTCTGCATGCAGATGCTGCTCATTTTATCCGCCAGCTAAAAACGCAGAGCGATAAAGCGATGGTCATTGGCGATGCGTTGCTGGATTTCGGTAATGGTAACAAAATTAAGCGACGGGCCAAGCCGGGTTGGTATATTTATCACAGCCTTCCCGCCAGCCATCAGGCCATCTTCTTTCCTCTCTCTGGACTGAATGTCTGGCGCTATGATTTGCAATATAAGATATCGTCTGATTACGCACTGGCAGCCAAATTATACAAGTCAGGTTACGCATTTAAAAAGCTGAGCGGGCTGGTGTCAGAGTTTTCCATGGGTGGGGTGTCAACGACGAATAATCTGGAATTGTGTCGGGATGCAAAAAAGGTACAGCGCCAGATATTACACATGCCAGGTTTTTGGACCGGATTGTCAGAATATTTACGTCTGCGCACAACCGGTAAAACAAAAACCTTATATGGAAAAGCGTAAGGGTACATTATGCAGGATTTAAGCGGCTTCAACGTGCCGGGAGGTTTTCGCGGCGGCGGTGCCATTAAAGTGCAATTATGGTGGGCAGTGCAAGCCACATTATTTCGCTGGTCCCCACAGGTAATGTATCGCTGGCGTGCGTTTTTATTGCGAATGTTTGGCGCAAAAATAGGAAAAAACGTAGTTATTCGACCTTCAGTAAAAATTACTTATCCGTGGAAATTAACCCTGGGAGATTATTCCTGGGTGGGTGATGACGCGGTTTTATATACGCTGGGTGATATTACGATTGGTGCGCACGCGGTTATTTCGCAAAAAAGTTATTTATGCACCGGGAGTCATGATTATGCCAGTCAACATTTTGATATTAACGCCACACCAATTGTAGTTGGTGATAAATGCTGGCTGGCGACAGATGTCTTTGTCGCGCCTGGCGTGACGATTGGCGATGGCACCATCGTCGGAGCACGCAGCAGTGTATTTAAATCGCTGCCAGCCAATGTCGTTTGTCGGGGAAATCCCGCAAGAGTCACACGCGAACGCGTCGAGAAAGTTACTCCCTGAGGGGATCATTTAAGAGGTAATAACATGTCAAAAGTCGCTCTCATCACTGGCGTAACCGGGCAGGATGGTTCTTACCTGGCAGAGTTCCTGCTGGAAAAAGGGTATGAAGTACACGGTATTAAGCGCCGCGCTTCATCATTCAACACCGAACGAGTGGACCACATCTATCAGGATCCGCATTCGGGCAATCCCAAATTCCATCTGCACTATGGCGATTTGACGGACTCCTCCAACCTGACCCGTATTTTACAGGAAGTGCAACCGGATGAGGTCTATAACCTCGGCGCCATGAGTCATGTCGCGGTGTCGTTTGATTCACCGGAATACACCGCGGATGTCGATGCTATCGGCACCTTGCGTTTGCTGGAAGCTATCCGCTTCCTCGGGCTGGAAAAGAAGACCCGTTTTTATCAGGCTTCCACCTCTGAACTGTACGGTCTGGTACAGGAAATCCCGCAGAAAGAGAGCACGCCGTTCTACCCGCGCTCGCCGTATGCCGTTGCTAAGCTGTACGCCTACTGGATAACCGTCAACTACCGCGAATCTTACGGTATGTATGCCTGTAACGGCATTCTGTTTAACCACGAATCTCCGCGCCGCGGCGAAACCTTTGTCACGCGCAAAATTACGCGTGCGATCGCCAATATCGCGCAGGGGCTGGAGTCTTGTCTGTACCTGGGCAATATGGATTCGCTGCGTGACTGGGGGCATGCCAAAGATTACGTCAGGATGCAGTGGATGATGCTGCAGCAGGACAAGCCGGAAGATTTCGTGATTGCCACCGGCGTGCAGTATTCCGTGCGCCAGTTTGTGGAAATGGCCGTCGCTCAGTTGGGGATTAAATTGCGCTTTGAAGGCGAGGGCGTGAATGAGAAAGGCATCGTGGTTTCCGTAACCGGACACGACGCGCCGGGTGTGAAGCCTGGGGATGTCATGATTGCCGTCGATCCGCGCTATTTCCGTCCGGCAGAGGTGGAAACGCTGCTGGGCGATCCGGCCAAAGCACATGAAAAACTGGGCTGGAAGCCGGAAATCACGTTGCGCCAGATGATCTCGGAAATGGTTGCCAACGATCTTGAAGCAGCGAAGAAGCATTCCCTGCTGAAGTCGCACGGTTACGAGGTCGCCATCGCGCTGGAGTACTGAGGATGAAGACACAACGTATTTTTGTGGCGGGCCATCGCGGGATGGTGGGGTCCGCCATCGTCAGACAATTGTCGCAGCGAGATAATGTCGAGCTGGTGTTGCGTACCCGCGACCAACTTAACCTGCTGGACGCCAGTGCGGTGCAGGCGTTCTTTGCCACTGAACGTATTGACCAGGTTTATCTGGCAGCGGCTAAAGTTGGCGGGATCGTGGCGAATAATACTTATCCTGCTGATTTTATTTATGAAAACATGATGATTGAGAGCAACATTATTCATGCTGCGCATTTACATAACGTGAATAAACTGCTGTTTCTCGGATCATCCTGTATTTATCCAAAGCAAGCCACCCAGCCAATAGCCGAAAGCGAACTGTTGCAGGGGCAGCTGGAACCGACCAATGAGCCGTATGCGATTGCCAAAATTGCCGGGATCAAGCTGTGCGAATCGTATAACCGCCAGTATGGCCGCGATTATCGCTCGGTGATGCCGACCAATCTGTATGGGCCGCATGACAACTTCCACCCGAGTAATTCGCATGTGATCCCGGCGCTGCTGCGCCGCTTTCATGACGCTCGCGAGCACAATACGCCGGATGTGGTGGTGTGGGGAAGCGGGACGCCAATGCGTGAATTTCTGCATGTTGACGATATGGCAGCGGCCAGTATCCACGTGATGGAGCTGGATCAGGAAGTCTTGCAGGAATATACCCAGCCGATGCTGTCGCATATCAACGTGGGCACCGGCGTGGACTGCACCATCCGCGAACTGGCGCAAACCATCGCGCAGGTCGTGGGTTACAAGGGGCGCGTTGTGTTCGACGCCAGCAAACCGGATGGAACGCCGCGCAAATTGCTCGATGTTACGCGTCTGCATCAGTTGGGCTGGTATCACGAGATATCACTGGAAGCGGGGCTTGCCAGTACCTGGCAGTGGTTCCTTGAAAACCAGCAGCGCTACCGGGGGTAAGCATGTTTTTACGTCATGAGGATTTTGCCACCGTAGTACGTTCAACTCCGCTGATTTCCATCGATTTGATCGTGGAAAACACCCACGGTGAATTTCTGCTCGGTAAGCGTCTCAATCGTCCGGCGCAGGGTTACTGGTTTGTGCCCGGCGGTCGGGTGCAAAAAGATGAACCGCTGCACGTGGCCTTTGAGCGGCTTACCGAAACGGAGCTGGGGTTACGTTTACCGCTGTCCGCTGCGGAGTTTTACGGTGTCTGGCAGCACTTCTATGACGACAACTTTTCTGGGGATGATTTCTCAACGCATTACATCGTGCTGGGATTTCGTCTGCGGGTGTCGGAAAACGACTTGCAACTGCCCAATGTCCAACATGATGCGTACCGATGGATGGCGGCTACACAGATTCTGGTCAGTGACCACGTGCACGACAACAGTCGGGCTTACTTCTGTAAAACAAGTCAGGCCGGAGTACCCGGGCTATGAAGATCCTCGTGTATGGCATCAACTATTCGCCGGAGTTGACCGGTATCGGCAAATACACCGGTGAAATGGTGGAATGGATGGCGCAGCAGGGGCATGACGTTCGGGTGATCACCGCGCCGCCTTATTATCCCCAGTGGAAGGTAAACGGCAGTTATTCATCCTGGCGCTACCGTCGCGAAGAGGGCGACGCCCTCGTCTGGCGTTGTCCGCTGTATGTGCCTGAGCAACCCTCAACGCTCAAGCGCCTGCTGCATTTGGGCAGTTTCGCCCTGAGTAGTTTTTTCCCGCTACTGGCGCAACGTCGCTGGAAGCCGGATCGCATTATCGGCGTGGTGCCGACGCTGTTTTGCACGCCGGGCATGCGCCTGCTGGCAAAGCTTTGTGGCGCACGTACGCTATTGCACGTTCAGGATTACGAAGTCGATGCCATGTTGGGGCTAGGAATGGCGGGCAAAGGCACGCGCGGTATGGTGGCAAAACTGGCCAGCGCCTTTGAGCGCAGTGGGCTGTTGAATATGGACCATATTTCGACGATTTCCCGTTCCATGATGCACAAAGCCATGGAAAAAGGCGTTGCGCCGCACAAGGTTATTTTCTTTCCGAACTGGTCAGAAGTGACGCGCTTTCGTGATGTGAGCGACGCCGATGCCCAGGCGTTGTCCCGGCAACTGGGATTGCCTGCCGATCAAAAGATCGTTCTTTACTCAGGCAATATCGGTGAAAAGCAGGGGCTGGAGAGCGTGATAGACGCAGCGCTCGAGTTGAGCGAACACCCTTGGCTGTTTGTGATTGTCGGGCAGGGCGGTGGTAAAGCGCGGCTGGAGAGTATGGTCAGCGAACGCGGCCTGAACAACGTGATGTTCTTTCCGCTGCAATCATATGACGCGCTGCCAGCGTTGCTCAAGATTGCGGATTGTCATCTGGTCGTGCAAAAGCGTGGTGCGGCTGATGCCGTACTGCCCTCCAAATTGACCAATATCCTCGCTGTTGGTGGTAACGCAGTTATTACTGCCGAACCTGAAACCGAGCTGGGTCAGCTTTGTGACGCTCACCCTGGCATTGCGGTGTGCGTGGAGCCGGAGTCGGTAAACGCGCTGGTTTGCGGTATTAAACGGGCATTGATGATGCCAAAAGTAAACACGGTGGCACGTGATTATGCCGAACGCACGCTGGATAAAGAAAACGTGCTGAGTCAATTTCTTGCAGATATACGGGGTACATGATGAGTCAAAGCAAACTCTTTCCGGTGGTGATGGCCGGTGGCTCGGGTAGCCGTTTATGGCCACTGTCCCGCGTGCTGTACCCAAAGCAGTTCCTGTGCCTGAAAGGCGATCTCACCATGCTGCAGACGACGATTTGCCGTCTGAACGGCGTGGAGTGCGAAAGCCCGGTGGTTATCTGTAATGAACAACACCGTTTTATCGTAGCGGAACAGCTACGACAGCTGCACAAGCTGACTGAGAACATTATTCTCGAACCTGCCGGGCGTAACACGGCACCAGCGATAGCGCTGGCCGCGCTGGCGGCAAAACGTCAAAGTCCGGGTGAGGATCCGCTGCTGCTGGTCTTGGCGGCCGATCACATGATTGCCGACGAAGAGGCATTCCGCGAGGCGGTTCGCAATGCGATGCCCTATGCCGGAGCGGGTAAGCTGGTGACGTTCGGTATCGTGCCGGACCAGGCGGAAACCGGCTATGGCTATATCCGCCGGGGGGAAGTCTCGCCGACGAATACCGACGCCGTGGCTTTTGAGGTGGCACAGTTTGTTGAAAAGCCCAATCTGGAAACCGCGCAGGCTTACGTGACGAGCGGCGACTACTACTGGAACAGCGGCATGTTCTTGTTCCGGGCCGGACGTTACCTGGAAGAACTGAAAAAGTATCGTCCCGACATTCTTGAAGCCTGTGAGAACGCCATGAGCACGGTCGACCCCGATCTCGATTTTATCCGCGTTGATGAACAGGCGTTTCTCGCCTGCCCGGAAGAGTCTGTGGACTATGCGGTAATGGAACGTACAGCCGATGCGGTGGTGATGCCAATGAACGCAGGCTGGAGCGATGTTGGCTCCTGGTCATCGCTGTGGGAAATCAGTGCCCATACCGCTGAAGGCAATGTGCATCACGGCGATGTCATAAGCCACAAAACGGAAAACAGTTACGTGTATGCCGAATCCGGCCTGGTGACGACCGTCGGGGTGAAAGATCTGGTGGTGGTGCAGACCAAAGACGCGGTGCTGATCGCCGATCGCAACGCGGTGCAGGACGTCAAAAAAGTGGTAGAGCAAATTAAGGCTGACGGGCGTCATGAGCATCATATTCACCGCGAAGTTTATCGTCCTTGGGGCAAGTACGACTCAATTGATGCCGGAGAGCGTTACCAGGTGAAGCGAATTACCGTCAAGCCTGGTGAGGGATTGTCTGTGCAGATGCATCATCACCGGGCTGAACACTGGGTTGTGGTTGCCGGTACCGCGAAGGTGACAATCAATGATGACACCAAACTGCTTGCTGAAAACGAGTCTGTCTATATTCCGCTGGGGGCGACCCATTGTCTGGAGAACCCCGGGAAAATCCCGCTCGATCTGATTGAAGTGCGCTCCGGATCTTACCTCGATGAGGATGATGTGGTGCGGTTTGCGGATCGCTACGGGCGCGCGTAACACAACATCATCGTTGCCGGATGGCGGCGTGAACACCTTATCCGGCCTAAAAACTAACGGCTAGTCATTTTGTGAAAAATATCTCCAGTCAGGAGAGGGCTAACTGTTGCCTGAAGAAGGGTAAATCATGACGAAATTAACCTGTTTCAAAGCCTACGATATTCGCGGCAGGCTGGGCGAAGAGCTGAATGAAGAGATCGCGTGGCGCATTGGCCGCGCTTACGGCGAGTTCCTGAAGCCAAAATCTATCGTTCTGGGCGGCGATGTGCGTCTGACCAGCGAGACGCTAAAGCTGGCGCTGGCGAAAGGGCTGCAGGATGCGGGGGTGAATGTGCTGGATATTGGCATGTCGGGCACCGAAGAGATTTACTTCGCCACCTTCCACCTTGGCATTGACGGCGGTATTGAAGTGACCGCCAGCCATAATCCGATGGATTACAACGGCATGAAGCTGGTGCGGGAAGGGGCGCGGCCCATCAGCGGTGATACCGGTCTGCGCGACGTGCAGCGCCTGGCGGAAGCCAACGACTTCCCGGCGGTTGATGCGACAAAACGTGGCCACTACCAGCGTATTACTACCCGCGATGCCTACATCGACCACCTGCTGGGTTACATCAATCCCGGCAGCCTGAGACCGATGAAGCTGGTGCTCAACTCCGGCAACGGTGCGGCAGGTCCGGTGGTTGACGCCATTGAAGCCCGTTTTCAGGCGCTGGGTGTGCCGGTCGAGTTCATCAAAATTCACAATACGCCGGATGGCAACTTCCCCAACGGTATTCCTAATCCTCTGCTGCCGGAATGCCGGGCCGACACGCGCAATGCGGTGATTGAACACGGTGCGGATATGGGGATTGCCTTCGACGGTGATTTTGACCGCTGCTTCCTGTTCGATGAAAAAGGTCAGTTCATTGAGGGCTACTACATTGTCGGCCTGCTGGCAGAAGCGTTTCTGGAGAAGAATCCGGGGGCGAAAATTATCCACGACCCGCGCCTGTCCTGGAATACCGTGGACGTGGTGACGGCAGCAGGCGGTAAACCGGTGATGTCAAAAACCGGGCACGCGTTTATCAAAGAGCGCATGCGCCATGAAGATGCCATTTATGGCGGTGAAATGAGCGCGCATCACTATTTCCGTGATTTTGCTTACTGCGACAGCGGAATGATCCCGTGGCTGCTGGTGGCGGAACTGCTGAGTCTGAAAGGACAGTCGCTGGGTGAACTGGTCCGTGACCGGATGGTGGCCTATCCGGCGAGTGGGGAAATCAACAGCACGCTGGCAGAGCCGGCGGCAGCGATTGCGCGTGTGGAGCAGCACTTTTCCCGTGAGGCGCTGACGGTGGACAGAACGGACGGTATCAGCATGGCGTTTGTCGACTGGCGCTTCAATTTACGCTCTTCCAATACCGAACCGGTGGTGCGCCTGAACGTGGAATCGCGCGGAGATATTCCGTTGATGGAAGCGCGAACGCGCACTCTTCTGGCGTTACTGAATCAGTAATGCCGGTGCTTCCTTTGCCCGCTTATGGGCAAAGGGTGACTAACAGGAACCACGATGACACATCTAAAAAAGCGCGAACGCGCCAAAACCAATGCGTCGTTAATTTCGATGGTGCAACGCTTTTCAGATATCACCATCATGTTTGGCGGGTTGTGGGTGATCTGCGAATTAAGCGGTTTGCCTTTCCTGTATATGCACCTGCTGGTGGCGCTGATCACGCTGGTCGTTTTTCAGATGCTCGGTGGCATAACGGATTTTTATCGCTCCTGGCGCGGCGTCAAAATTTCCACTGAGCTGGTGCTGTTACTACAAAACTGGACGCTGAGTCTGATTTTTAGCGCATGTCTGATCGCCTTTAATAACGATTTCGATAACCGTCTCGCCGTCTGGCTGGCATGGTATCTGCTTTCAAGCGTCGGCCTGGTGTTGAGTCGTTCGTTTATTCGCTACGGTGCGGGGTGGCTGCGTAATCGTGGTTACAACACCCGCCGGGTGGCGGTGGCTGGCGACCTGCCCGCCGGACAAATGCTGCTGGACAGTTTTCGCCATGAACCGTGGCTGGGATTTGAAGTGGCGGGGGTCTATCACGACCCAATCCCTGGAAAAAACTCCCGCGACTGGGCCGGTAATCTGCAACAACTGATGGACGACGCCAAAGCTTCACGCATTCATAACGTTTATATCGCCATGTCGATGAGCGATGGCGCCAGCGTAAAAAAACTGGTGCGTGAGTTGGCCGACACCACCTGCTCGGTGATCCTCATTCCTGATGTCTTTACCTTCAATATTCTGCATTCACGGATTGAAGAGATGAACGGCGTTCCGGTAGTGCCGCTGTATGACACGCCGCTCTCGGGGATTAATCGCCTGTTAAAGCGCGCGGAAGATATCGTGCTGGCTTCACTGATCCTGCTGCTTATTTCCCCGGTGCTGTGTGGTATTGCGCTGCTGGTAAAACTGACCTCCAAAGGTCCGGTGATTTTCCGCCAGACCCGCTATGGCATGGACGGGAAGCCGATCAAAGTCTGGAAGTTTCGCTCGATGAAAGTGATGGAGAACGACGCGGTGGTGACGCAGGCGACGCAAAACGATCCGCGCGTTACCCCTGTGGGAAATTTCCTGCGCCGGACGTCGCTCGATGAACTGCCGCAGTTTATTAACGTCCTGACCGGAGGGATGTCTATCGTCGGCCCACGTCCGCATGCGGTGGCGCATAACGAACAGTACCGCCAACTGATCGAGGGGTACATGTTACGCCATAAGGTGAAACCGGGCATTACCGGCTGGGCGCAAATCAACGGCTGGCGCGGTGAAACCGATACGCTGGAAAAAATGGAAAAACGTGTGGAGTTTGATCTCGAATACATTCGCGAGTGGAGCGTGTGGTTCGATATCAAAATTGTTTTTCTGACGGTATTCAAAGGCTTTGTGAACAAAGCGGCGTATTAACATGAGCTTACGAGAAAAAACGCTTAATGGCGCAAAGTGGTCGGCGATTGCTACGGTGATCATTATTGGTCTGGGACTTATCCAGATGACCGTCCTGGCGCGGATTATTGATAACCACCAGTTTGGGTTGTTAACCGTGTCGCTGGTGATCATTGCGCTGGCCGATACGCTGTCGGATTTCGGTATTGCCAACTCAATTATTCAGCGCAAAGACATCGGTTATCTTGAGCTGACTACGCTGTACTGGCTCAACGTTGGGCTGGGTATGGTGGTATGTGTGGTGATGTTTCTGCTTAGCGGGACGATTGCCAGCGTGCTCAATAATCCCGAACTGGCGCCACTCATCAAAACCTTATCGCTGGCGTTTGTGGTGATACCGCACGGGCAGCAGTTTCGCGCGCTGATGCAAAAAGAGCTGGCCTTCAACAAAATTGGCATGATTGAAACCAGTTCGGTGTTGGCCGGTTTTACCTTTACCGTGGTCAGCGCCCATTTCTGGCCGCTCGCGCTGACGGCCATTCTCGGGTATCTGGTGAACTGTACGCTACGAACGCTGCTGTTCGGCTATTTTGGTCGCCGGATTTACCGTCCGGGGCTGCATTTTTCGCTGGCATCCGTTTCGTCGAATCTGCGTTTTGGCGCGTGGCTGACGGCAGACAGCATTATCAATTACCTCAATACCAACCTTTCCTCGCTGGTTTTAGCCAGAACGTTGGGCGCAGGTGTGGCGGGCGGATTCAATCTCGCCTGGAACGTGGCGGTTGTCCCTCCGATCAAACTGAACCCGATTATTACCCGTGTCCTGTTTCCGGCGTTTGCCAAAATTCAGGACGACAGTGAAAAGCTACGGGTGAATTTTTACAAGCTGCTGTCGGTGGTTGGGATCATCAACTTCCCGGTACTCCTGGGATTGATGGTGGTGTCGAACAATGTGGTGCCGCTGGTATTTGGCGAGAAGTGGAACGGTATTATTCCCGTCTTGCAACTGCTGTGCATTGTTGGACTGCTGCGCTCTGTGGGGAATCCGATCGGTTCACTGCTGATGGCGAAAGCACGGGTCGACATCAGCTTCAAATTCAATGTGTTCAAAACCTTTCTGTTTATTCCCGCCATTTTCATCGGTGGTCATCAGGCCGGGGCGATTGGCGTGACGCTGGGCTTTTTGCTGGTCCAGGTGATTAACACGATCCTCAGTTACTTCGTGATGATCAAACCTGTTCTTGGCTCCAGCTACCGCCAGTACATGCTCAGTCTGTGGCTGCCGTTATATCTCTCTTTACCTACCCTTGTGGTGAGCTATGCGCTGGACGTAATGCTGCGCAGCCAACTGTCGCCAGGCGCGTTGCTGGGGATCCAGGTAGCGGCAGGAGCACTGGCGTTCGCGGCGATGATTGTGGTGTCGCGCCATCCGTTAGTGGTGGAAATAAAACGCCAGCTCTGCCGCAGTGAAAAAATGAAAACCTTGCTTCGTGCAGGATAAGAACAACGCTTTAAGAGGTCATAATGAAACTATTAATTTTAGGCAACCATACCTGTGGGAACCGTGGGGATAGCGCGATTCTGCGCGGTTTGCTGGATGCCATTAACGCGTTGCGTCCTGAGACTGAAGTGGATGTTATGAGCCGTTATCCGGTGAGTTCTTCGTGGTTACTGAACCGCCCGGTGATGGGCGATCCGCTGTATTCGCAGATGAAGCAACACAATAACGCCGCGGGCGTTATGGGACGCGTGAAGAAGGTGCTGCGTCGTCGCTATCAGCATCAGGTGCTGCTCTCGCGTGTCACCGATTCCGGTAATCTGCGCAATATCGCGATCGCCCAGGGGTTTACCGATTTTGTTCGTCTGCTGTCGCGCTACGACGCCATTATCCAGGTCGGCGGATCGTTTTTTGTCGATCTGTATGGCGTACCGCAGTTTGAACATGCCCTGTGTACGTTTATGGCGAAAAAACCGCTGTACATGATTGGCCACAGCGTGGGGCCATTCCAGGATGAACAGTTTAATCAACTGGCGAACTACGTTTTTGGACACTGTAATACGTTGATTTTGCGTGAATCCGTCAGTCTGGATCTGATGAAGCGCAGTGCAATAAACACGGATAAAGTCGAAACCGGGGTAGATACCGCCTGGCTGGTAAATAATCATGATGAGGATTATGAGCCTGGTTATGCCGTACAGCACTGGTTACACATGGCGGCAAAACAGAAGACCGTTGCCATTACTCTGCGTGAGCTGGCTCCTTTTGATAAGCGTCTGGGGACAACGCAGCAGGCCTATGAGCAAGCCTTTGCCGGGGTAGTGAACCGCATCCTTGATGAAGGTTACCAGGTGATAGCGCTGTCAACCTGTACCGGTATTGATAGTTACAACAAAGATGACCGCATGGTGGCGTTGAACCTGCGCCAGTATATTAACGACCCGGGCCGTTATCACGTGGTGATGGATGAACTCAACGACCTGGAGATGGGGAAAATTTTGGCTGCATGCGATCTGACTGTGGGGACTCGTTTACACTCGGCCATCATCTCGATGAATTTTATGACGCCAGCCATCGCCATTAATTATGAGCATAAATCGGCAGGGATCATGCAACAACTGGGGTTAGCAGAGATGGCCGTCGATATTCGCCATCTGCTCGATGGCAGCCTGGAAGGAAAGGTCGCCGATGCTCTCGGACAGCTACCTGAGCTGAACATACGTCTCGGCGACGCGGTTAGGCGTGAGCGTGAACGTGGGGTGAACATGGTGCAATCGGTTTTAACGCGTATTGAGGGGGAAAAATGAAGGTTGGCTTTTTCCTGCTTAAATTTCCGCTCTCCTCCGAGACCTTTGTACTCAATCAGATTACCGCATTTATCGACATGGGCTACGACGTGGAAATTGTCGCGTTGCACAAGGGCGATCTTGAAAATACCCATGCTTCATTTAATACCTACCGTCTGGGTGAAAAAACGCGCTGGTTACTGAATGAGCCGAACAGCAAACTGGCGAAGCTTAAGTATAGGGCAGTGGCGGCCCTGCGCGGTATTACCCGCGCAGCCACCTGGAAAGCGCTGAATGTTTCACGCTATGGCGATGAGGCGCGCAATCTGATTTTGGCGGCCATTTGTGGCGCGAACCCGCGGGCGTTTGAAGCGGATGTGTTTATCGCTCATTTTGGACCCGCAGGCGTAACGGCCGCCAAGCTGCGTGAGCTAGGGATGATCCGCGGCAAAATCGCCACGGTATTTCACGGCATTGATGTTTCGCATCGGGATGTGCTTGCCCACTACACCCCTGAATATCAGCAACTGTTTGAACGTGGGGATTTGATGTTACCTATTAGCAACCTCTGGGCCGGACGTTTAAAAAATATGGGGTGCCCGCCGCAGAAAATTGCGGTCTCGCGCATGGGAATCGATATGACGCGCTTTACGCCACGCCAGTTGAAATCGCCTGCCGCCCCGCTGGAGATTATCTCTGTCGCCAGGTTAACTGAGAAAAAAGGACTGCACGTCGCCATCGAAGCCTGTCGTCAGTTGAAAGAGCAGGGCGTCGCATTCCGTTATCGCATCCTTGGCATTGGCCCCTGGGAGCGTCGTCTGCGTACGCTGATCGAGCAATATCAACTTGATGATGTGATTGAGATGCCTGGCTTTAAACCCAGTCATCAGGTGAAGGAAATGCTTGAGCAGGCCGATGTCTTTTTGCTGCCCTCAATTACCGGAAGGGATGGCGATATGGAGGGGATCCCGGTGGCGCTGATGGAGGCGATGGCGGTGGGCATCCCGGTGATTTCCACCGTCCATAGTGGGATCCCTGAACTGGTCGAGTCGGGCAAGTCTGGCTGGCTGGCACCGGAAAACGATGCGCAGGCGCTGGCCGAGCGATTAGCGGCATTTAGCCTGCTCGACAGTGAGCAGGTGCAGCCGATTGTGCAGTGCGCGCGAGAAAAAATTGCAACTGAATTTAATCAGTTAGCGATCAATAAACAGTTAGCCAGTCTGCTGCAAACGATGTAAATCGAGGTTGTATGTCAGAGAAAAAACTCTCACGCCGTACTTTTCTGACGGCAGGCTCTGCGCTTGTCGTGCTGCATTCTCCCGTTGTTCGGGCGCTAGAATCACTAGGCAGCGTCAACATTCAGGATTACAACCCACAGGATTGGGTGGCCTCTTTCAGGCAGGCGTTCAAAGAAGGACAAACGGTCGTCGTACCAACAGGGCTGGAATGTAAGGATCTCAATACCGCCATCGTTATCCCACCAGGCAAAACGCTATTCCTGCAAGGGCGAATAAGTGGCAATGGCCGTGGGCGCTTTGTTCTGCAGGATGGATGCAAGGTGATGGGCGAGCAGGGCGGGAGCCTGAGGAACGTTACTCTCGATGTGCGGGGGTCGGACTGTGTGATAAAAGGGATTGCCATGAGCGGTTTCGGTCCGGTGACGCAAATCTATATCGGCGGTAAAACCTCGAGGCTGATGCGTAATCTGACTATCGATGATATTACCGTCACGCGTGCTAACTATGGCATTTTGCGTCAGGGTTTTCATAATCGAATGGACGGCGTAAAGATCACGAACAGCCGTTTTAGCGATTTACAGGGTGATGCTATCGAGTGGAATGTGGCGATAAACGACAGCAATATCCTCATTTCTGACCATGTCATTGAACGTATCAACTGTACCAACGGCAACGTGAACTGGGGCATCGGCATCGGTCTGGCGGGGAGTACCTATGACAATACCTATCCCGATGAACTGGCGGTAAAAAACTTTGTGGTAGCGAACATCACCGGTAGCGACTGCCGACAGTTAGTCCATGTGGAGAACGGCAAACACTTTATTATTCGTAATATTACCGCGCGAAATATCACTCCAGATTATAGTAAGAAAGCGGGCATTGATAATGCGACGGTCGCTATTTACGGATGTGATAATTTCGTAATTGATAATATCAATATGGAGAATAGCGCAGGTATGCTCATTGGTTACGGCGTAATCAAAGGGCGTTATTTATCCATTCCACAAAACTTTAAGTTAAATAATATCCATCTGGATAATACGAAACGTGAATACAAATTGCGCGGTATTCAGATCTCCTCTGGTAATGCGACATCATTTGTGGCGATTACCAATGTGGAGATGAAACGTGCCACGCTTGAGTTGCATAACCAACCACAGCACCTTTTTTTACGTAACATCAGGGTTATGCAGCAATCCGCGACGGGACCCGCGCTTAAGATGCACTTCGATCTCCGTCAGGATGTGCGCGGCAAGTTTATGGCAAAACAGGACACATTACTCTCGCTGGCGAATGTCCATGCGGTAAACGAAACCGGGCAAAGCTCAGTTGACATCGACCGGGTAAACCATCAGGTGGTGAATGTCGAAGCGGTGAATTTTCGACTCCCGGGACGGGAGAGGTAACTTTGCGACCATTCCTGGCTAAAGTGACACTCCCTGGGATTAAGATTACTGCATTGCGAAGTTAAGCGGCGTAACATACGCTGCATCGGAGTAATGTAATTCATACTGGCTAAAACAAGCTAAAAAGCTATAATTCAGCAACAATTGAATAGGTGAATGACTTAATGATTAATTTGAAAGCAGTTATTCCGGTAGCAGGTCTGGGGATGCACATGTTGCCTGCCACGAAGGCAATCCCTAAAGAGATGCTACCGATCGTAGACAAGCCGATGATTCAATACATTGTCGACGAAATTGTAGCTGCAGGTATCAAAGAAATCGTGCTGGTGACTCATGCGTCTAAGAACGCGGTTGAGAACCACTTCGACACCTCTTACGAACTCGAATCGTTGCTTGAGCAGCGTGTTAAGCGCCAGCTATTAGCCGAGGTGCAGTCTATCTGTCCTCCAGGCGTGACTATTATGAACGTTCGTCAGGCTCAGTTACTGGGTCTGGGTCATTCAATTCTTTGTGCTCGCCCAATTGTTGGTGATAACCCTTTTGTCGTCGTATTACCTGACGTCATTCTTGATACAGCGAGCGCGGATCCGCTGCGCTACAACCTGGCAGCCATGGTTGCTCGTTTTAATGAAACCGGGCGTAGTCAGGTGCTGGCTAAGCGTATGGAAGGCGATTTGTCTGAGTACTCTGTTATTCAGACCAAAGAACCTTTAGATAACGAAGGTAAAGTCAGCCGTATCGTTGAATTCATTGAAAAACCAGACCAGCCGCAGACTCTGGATTCCGATCTGATGGCAGTAGGGCGCTACGTGCTTTCTGCTGATATCTGGGCAGAACTGGAGCATACCCAGCCTGGTGCCTGGGGGCGTATTCAGTTGACGGATGCTATTGCTGAGCTGGCTAAAAAACAGTCGGTTGATGCGATGCTGATGACTGGCGACAGCTACGACTGCGGGAAGAAAATGGGCTATATGCAGGCGTTTGTTAAGTACGGCCTGCGTAACCTGAAAGAAGGGCCGAAGTTCCGCGTAAGTATTGAAAAGTTGCTCACTAAGTAGTCATAAATAAGACGTGCAAGAATTTGCTTACTGTAAAGGCAGTTGAGGACAAAAGAAGAGATAATAGGCTTCATTCGTCTTCACTGCTTTTTATTTTTGGCTAATTGACTCAGTGATTAAGGTTGAAATTTGTACCTTCGGAGCTGGTTAACAGTGCGAGATTTTTCTTGTTTCCCTGTAGGTTTGAGCAGAAAATAGATGTAACATTTTGTGCTTGGTAACGATTTTCAACTACGTTATTCTACGCGCTTTCACAGAAATTGACGGTAGTTGTATCTAGTACGCTGGTAGCTATAGAGCCAGGGGCGGTAGCGTGCCTTGATAAAGCATGTTTTTCGCTCATCTTATGGTCTGCCCGGTGCGTTATTTAAATTAGCAAAAGTAAAACGGAAGATTCACGTGAAAATATTGGTCACTGGTGGGGCAGGGTTTATTGGATCTGCTGTTGTTCGGCACATCATAAATAATACGCAAGATGCTGTTGTTAATGTTGATAAATTAACCTACGCAGGTAATCTTGAGTCTTTGGCTGAGATTTCCAGTAATAGCCGTTACGTTTTTGAACGTGCGGATATTTGTGATGGTGACGCAATGGCGCGCATTTTCGCAGAACATCAACCGGATGCGGTGATGCATCTTGCAGCTGAAAGCCATGTGGATCGCTCTATTACTGGGCCAGCTGCGTTTATTGAAACCAACATTGTTGGGACCTACGTACTGCTTGAAGCCGCGCGAAAATACTGGTCGCAACTGGATGATCCCCGTAAGGCTGCGTTTCGTTTCCACCATATTTCAACTGATGAAGTGTATGGTGATTTACCTCATCCTGATGAGGTTCCTGCCGGTACAGAATTGCCACTGTTTACAGAAAAAACGCCTTATTCCCCAAGCAGTCCTTATTCCTCTTCCAAGGCATCCAGCGACCATTTGGTTCGCGCCTGGCGCCGTACTTACGGCATGCCAACGCTGGTGACCAACTGCTCCAATAACTATGGTCCGTACCATTTCCCGGAAAAGCTCATTCCACTAATCATTCTGAATGCACTGGCCGGTAAACCTCTGCCGGTGTATGGCAACGGTGAGCAGATTCGTGACTGGTTGTATGTGGAAGACCACGCGCGTGCGCTGTATAAAGTCGTGACCACTGGTGTGGCGGGTGAAACCTATAATATTGGCGGCCACAACGAGCGTAAGAATATCGAAGTGGTCAACACGATTTGTACTATTCTCGATGAGATTATTTCTAACAAACCTGATGGAATTAGTAGCTATTCACAATTAGTTACTTATGTCGCCGATCGCCCCGGCCACGACCTACGCTATGCCATTGATGCAAGCAAAATACAGGATGAGCTAGGCTGGGTTCCTGAAGAGACCTTCGAGTCAGGCATCAGAAAAACTGTTGAATGGTATCTCAACAATCAGGGGTGGTGGAAACGTGTAATGGATGGTTCTTACGCAGGCGAACGTCTGGGTCTGACGGATTAATAATTACAGGACAAAATGATGAAAGGCATTGTATTAGCGGGTGGTTCCGGAACCCGTCTGTATCCTATTACTCAGGGGGTGTCGAAACAGCTGTTACCCGTTTACGACAAACCTATGATTTTTTATCCCATTTCTGTGCTGATGCTGGCTGGGATACGTGACATTTTAATTATTACAACACCGGAAGATATGCCGTCATTTCAGCGTCTGCTGGGAAATGGTGAGCAGTTTGGGATCCGTCTCTCCTATGAGGTGCAGCCGTCCCCGGATGGCTTGGCTCAGGCTTTTATCATCGGCGAAGAGTTCATTAACAATGAACCTTGTGCGCTGGTACTCGGTGATAATATCTATTTTGGTCAGAGTTTTGGTAAAAAACTAGAAGCTGCCGCGCAGTTAACCAACGGGGCAGTGGTCTTCGGGTATCAGGTCCAGGATCCCGAGCGTTTTGGGGTGGTTGAGTTTGATGGAAATAACAAAGCTCTCTCTATCGAAGAAAAACCGCTGAAACCTAAATCCAACTGGGCGGTCACCGGCCTCTACTTTTATGACAGCAACGTAGTGGAAATGGCGAAACGTGTTAAGCCTTCCGCTCGTGGCGAACTAGAAATTACTACCCTGAACCAGATGTATCTTGATCAGGGGGATCTGCAGGTTGAACTGCTGGGGCGTGGCTTTGCATGGCTTGACACTGGTACCCATGACAGCTTGGTAGAAGCATCCCAGTTTATACATACCATTGAAAAACGTCAGGGTATGAAGGTTGCTTGCCTAGAAGAGATCGCTTTCCGCAAAGGGTGGCTGACCATAGAGCAGGTTTCAGATCAAGCTAAAAAAATGGCAAAAAATGATTATGGTCGTTATTTACGTACCTTAATAAATGAACAAATCTAGTCTGGTGTGTTTTATCAAATGAAAATTTTGTTATTTGGAAAGAATGGGCAGGTTGGTTGGGAATTACAGCGTGCATTGTCGCCACTGGGGGAGTTGATTGCCATTGATTACTTTGATAGAGAGTTTTGCGGCGATCTCACTAATCTGGAAGGTATTGCGGAAACTATTCGCCGCGTTAAACCTGATGTAGTTGTGAACGCGGCTGCCCATACTGCTGTCGATAAAGCGGAAAGTGAAAAGTTACATGCAGCACGATTAAATGCTGAAAGTGTTGAAGTATTGGCTAAAGAGACTGCAAGAATTAATGCGCTGCTTATCCATTATTCAACTGATTATGTTTTCGACGGTTCAGGTTCTCATTATCGGACAGAAGATGAAGATACTGGACCTCTAAATGTTTACGGACAAACCAAGCTGGCAGGTGAACGTGCGATAGCTAGATATAATCCGAGACATTTTATTTTCCGCACAAGCTGGGTTTATGCCACCCGTGGTGAAAACTTTATAAAAACAATGCTGCGGCTGGCAAAAGAAAAAGAGGTACTTTCTATTATCAATGATCAGCATGGTGCCCCAACTAGTGCTGATTTGCTTGCAGATTGCACAGCAATAGCCATTCGCACAGAACGTAATAATCGGAACCATTATGGTGTTTATCACTTAGTAGCTAGTGGTGAAACGACCTGGTGTGATTATGCTAAGTACATATTTTCTGTTGCCGAAAAAGTAGGTGTATCATTGTCATTAAAAGAGGTGAATGGTATTCCTAGTACTTCTTATCGTACCCCTGCGGTACGGCCTCACAATTCACGTTTGTCAAATAAAAAATTCCAACAAGCTTTCGACGTAAACATCTCTGATTGGAAGAATGGTGTTAAGCGTGTTGTGAAAGAAATAATTAGTAAATAATTATAGAGATATACAATGAATATTATTAATACTGACATTCCTGATGTGCTTATTTTTGAGCCTAAAGTTTTTAGTGACGAGCGTGGCTTTTTCTTTGAAAGTCATAATCAAAAATTTTTTGAAGAAGCTGTGGGAAGAAAGGTTGAGTTTGTACAAGACAATCATTCTCAATCACAAAAAGGTGTCTTGCGAGGTCTTCATTATCAGCTAAACCCGCACGCGCAGGGGAAATTGGTACGCTGTATAGAAGGCGAAGTATTTGATGTGGCAGTTGACATTCGTAAAAGCTCACCAACTTTTGGTCAATGGGTTGGTGTGAATCTGAGTGCCGAAAACAAACGTCAACTATGGATTCCAGAAGGTTTTGCCCATGGCTTTTTGACTATGAGCAATAAAGCACAATTTGTTTATAAAACAACAAACTATTACTCACCTACTTCTGAACGTTGTATTAAGTGGGATGATAGCGATTTGAGTATATCATGGCCAATTGCTGATCTGCTTACACTATCAGACAAAGATAACAAAGGGATTAGATTAACAATTTCCGAGTTATTTGATTAAAATGGAAACTAATAAATCTGTCGCAATTTTAATGTGCACATATAATGGCGAGAAGTTTATAGAAGAACAAATAAAATCAATTTTCACTCAAACTTATAAGAATTGGGTTTTATATGTGTCTGATGATGGTTCAACTGATGGTACTATTTCAAAAATAAAAACTTTAGCCAGGGAATACGGATACGATAACATCATTTTTTTACATGGCCCAAAAGCTGGTTTTGCAAAAAACTTCATTTCTTTACTATCGATAAATAAACAATACGACTATTATGCATTTTGTGATCAAGATGATATCTGGCATAAAGATAAACTCAAGGCAGGCATTGAGTTAATTAATAGAAAGGAATCAAATGAACCTGTTTTATATTGTGGTAGAACAAGGTTGATTGATCAATTTGGAAATGTCATTGGTTACTCACCATTATTTAGGAAGTGCCCTGGGTTTCGCAACTCATTGGTACAAAGCTTAGCTGGTGGGAATACAATGATTTTTAACTCTGAATTACATAGTATATTATGTAATCTCAATGTGTCCTCAAATTTTATCTCTCATGATTGGACTGTTTATCAGTTAGCTTCAGCTTGCGGAAGCCACATTATATATGATAGTAAAGCATATATAGATTATCGACAGCATGAAAATAACTTGATTGGAGCTAATACAAATATTAGTGCTAAAATCGTCAGACTTAGAATGTTAATACACAATGAATTTAAATTTTACAATGATGTTAATGAACATAATTTGCTAAAATTAACGGACAAATTTACAAAAGAAAATTGTCGTATATTTAATTTGTTTATTTTAATGAGGAAAAGCAATTTTTTTATGAGAGTGCGTCTTTTCTTTAAACTACGGATTTATCGTCAAACTTTCTGGGGAAACTGTGGTTTAATCCTCGCAATATTATCCAACAAAATATAACTTACGGTAATTATGTGTATTTCAAGAAAAAATATTCGTCTAATAATAGATCTTTCAAAAAGAGATATTTTATCTAAATATAAAGGATCCTTTTTTGGTTTCTTATGGGCTATCATAACTCCTTTATTGTTGCTGATGGTTTATTCGTTTGTGTTCGGGACAATATTTAAATCTCGTTGGGCTGGAGTTGAAAATTCAAAAGCTGATTTTGCAATTATATTATTCATTGGTATGTTAACTTATAATATTTTTGCTGATAGCGTATCACGTTCTCCGTGGCTTATTAGCGGAAATGCAAACTTTGTTAAAAAAATAATATTCCCAATCGAAATTTTGCCAATTGTAAATGTTATATCTGCCCTTTTTAATTTCTTTATGGGTTTTATTGCTTGGATTTTTATTCTTTTATTTTTTGGTGGAGAAGTACACTCAACTATACTCTTAATGCCTATATATTTATTGCCAGTTATAATGATTTCTCTCGGTGCTGGTTGGTTCTTTTCTGCACTCGGAGTATATTTCAAGGATGTTGCGCAGTTCATAGGCGTTCTCGTCATGATATTGATGTTTTCATGTCCAATTTTTTATCCAATGTCATCTGTACCAGAAAAGTATCAATTCATATTTCATTTGAACCCAATAGCAATGACCATTGAAATGATCCGGGAGGTTGCTATATTTGGAATTATCCCATCTGTAGTTATGTTTTCTAAAGTACTATTTTTTTCTTGCATTGTCACAATAGTTGGCTTTATTTTCTTTAGAAAATGTAAAGGAGGATTTTCTGATGTCTTATGACTTTGCGCTGGAAATAAATAATATAAGTAAAAAATATAAAATGTATGACAATTCTCGACAGCGCTTTATGGATATATTCAGTAATGGATATTTAGGTAAGGCCAGGGATTTTTATGCTCTTAAAGATTTTTCCCTTAAGGTAAAGAAAGGTGAATCTGTTGGTATTCTTGGGAAGAACGGCGCTGGCAAATCTACTTTACTACAAATCCTTGCGGGTATTTTGCCACCATCATCAGGAAAAATTACTATTAATGGAAAAGTTTCTGCTCTCTTGGAGCTTGGAGCTGGGTTTAATCCCGAATTTAGTGGCCGAGAAAATATAAAGTTAAGTGCGACTATTTATGGTGTAGAGTTAACAAAAACAAAAGAGAACGAAATCATTTCATTTGCAGATATTGGTGAGTTTATAGAACAACCAGTAAAAGTTTATTCAAGCGGCATGTTTATTAGGTTAGCTTTTGCCATCGCATCACAGATGGAGCCTGATATATTAATCGTAGATGAAGCGTTATCCGTTGGGGACTTACAATTTCAAACAAAATGCCTACGTTTAATTGAAAAGTTACGCGAAAAGGGATGTACATTCATTTTTGTTTCTCATAGTCCCCGCATGGTGGAACTGTTTTGCGATAGGGCAATTTGGCTCCAGGATGGCGTTGTTAAGGTAGATGGGGAACCAAAAAAAGTTGTCAGAGCATACGAAAATTACATGACGGGTGGCTTAGATTCTGTAGAAACTAAATCAAATGAGAAGAACGACGCTGACTATGAAAATTCAGGAACAGAAGGGTATATATTTGTTGATGCAAATAAACATATAGAATCACAGGCTGGATTTAGTTTCGATTCCGTCAGAATAATGATAAACGATGTCATTAATCCAAGTGTGTGGGATAGCGAAGCATTTAAATTGACAGTCGAAGCAAAATATAAACTTGGGTATGTACCTGAAAAACCTCTTTGGGCAATGGGAATTTTTAATGAGCTAAACCAACCAGTTATACATTTTAATTCTGATAATGATAATGTATTATTCCAAAAAAATCCTAAAGGTATGGAATGCGGGACTGTAAAATTCTCAGCTGATATACCTGCCCTTAGACCGGGTGATTATCTCATCGCACTGGGTTTAGACGAGGGAGTTCCTGGCAATAGTATTGTTCTCACTCATGTTTACGATGCCTTTAAACTTGTCATTTCTCAAACTGCAGATTCTCCTCAGGCAGGGTATATTCAACTCACGGGATGTATGATTAATGATTAATAAAGATTACCGACTTTTTGATGACTATAATCCGAGATTAGATTCAATCAACTATGTCGATGGACATGATTCCCTAGAAGGTATAACATATCAACCATATGTTTATCAATCTGCTTTTGAAATTGTTAAACGTACAAGTGCAAAGTTCATAATAGATATTGGTTGCGGTGATGGGAAAAAAATATTAAAAGTTAAAGATTATGTATCTGAATGCAAGATAATAATGATTGATCACCAATTTATAATCGATAACATCACAACGAAATATGATTTTGCTCAGTATATAGCAGCAGATTTCGATCTCGATATCCCAGAGATCTCTGAAGAAATTCTTAACGACTCTGTTATTGTTTGTAGCGATGTTATTGAACATCTGAGAAACCCCAGCGTGCTACTGAAATTTTTTAGCAGAGTAAAACTTTTAGTAAAAGGAATTGTAATTTCTACTCCAGATAGAGTTCAAGAACGGGGGCTTTTTGACTATGGACCTCCAACTAACCCATTTCATGTACTTGAATGGTCTTTGGATGAGTTTTGCCGTCTACTTAACGATTATGGTTTTACAAATAAGATTTTTGCAGGATTAACTGTTTCGAATAATCTTCTCAAAGCTAAAACCACTTTAATTGTAATATCTAGCAAGTATTCAGATTATCCGATAGGAAGTTACGTTAACTTTGAAGTTATAAACAGTATAGCAAAACTTGATAAAAAAAATCTCCCCATCTCGATACATCGTTTTATCATAAAAACTTTTAAGGGAATGCAAATATCAGATGATAAATGGTATATGTTCAAAGAAGAAAACGAAGAAATTACAACTGTTAACTTAAGAGTTAGCGTATCTGAATTTTTGTCACTGGCAGATACAAATGATTATGAGATAATTTATAAATCTGAAGTTGAGGTGCACAATAAGATCAATAAATTATGGTATGGTGATACGAGTCTAGTTAGTGGACATAATAAAGAATCAATTGCAGCGATCAAAGGTTCATGTATTAAAAAGATAATGAAGACAAGTTCTACCGAAATAAAAAAAATAAACGTCAAAGTCTATCCCTTTAATTTGATTGGTAAGAGGTTTTTTTGCAAAAAAAGAAATTTTTTCACAGGTAAATTCAATAGAATTGAAAAATTCCCGATGGGAAAATGGCATGAGAGCCTTGTGCGGAAAGATTATATTTTAGAGTTATTATTTGGAACATCTTTTTATGAAAAGTAAGATTAAACAATTGGTTAAAAAATCAAAAGCGGCAAGAACAATTTATTTTTATCTTGTATCGAAAATGCCATTTATTGAAAATATATTATCTCTTTATAGATATTCAAAATGGTTAAAAAAATATCGACTACAATTATCTTGTAGTAATAATGATTATTACGAAAATATATACCAAGAATTACATTTAAAATGTTTGCATTCTGTTTTGAAGTCAGAAGTTGAGAAACCTCTGATTATAATGACTACATATAACGATCATGATATTATAGAAAACATTATTCGGCAGAATGACAAATTAGGATATGAGCAGATCATTATTGATAACTGGTCTGATGATGGCACTTGGTCAATTATCTCTAAACTAAAGTCTGAAATTTCATCTGTGCTAGATACCATGCAATTCCCATTTGACGGTCCTACAAATGACTATCAGTGGAAGGCGATGTTAGATTTGAAGTCTGAAATTGCTTTAAATTATAAGCATCGCTGGATTCTACATCAAGATAGTGATGAGATTACCATCTCTCCTTTTTATAATATTAATATTGGTATTGCTTTAAATGCAATTAGAGACTTAGGCTTTAATTGTATTTCGTTAAGAATGCTTGATTTTACGCCAGTTGATAATAATTTTACGGTTGGTAATCCAGTAACACATTTTAACTATTATCGTATCTCTAGTATTCCTTCATATGGATTGCAGAACAAAATCTGGTATCAGGGAGATGAAAGAATAGATTTGAGCCATGCAGGCGGACATGATGCTGCTTTCAAAGATAGGAAAGTTTTTCCGATTAGATTACCTCGTTTTCACTATAGTATTCGCTCAATTGAACATGCAAAAAGCAAATACTCTCCGAAACGATTGGTTCGTTCTGAATCTGAACGATCTACATTGGGATGGCATACTCACGTCGAGGTTAAATTAAATGAGAAAATTATATTCGATAAAGAAGAATTAATTGAATATAATTTTAGTGATCTGTATTCTAATAAATTCCATTGGTTTACATATAATGGCTAAAATTAAAGTTTTAAACGTCGGCCCTATCGAATGGTTTTCTCCTCATTTTGCTTATACTGATGATGTTTTTGAATGTTCTTCATATGACCCGTTCAAGCAGAATGTTTCTCTCCTTGATTTCTGTAAGGAGTATAAGCCTGATATTCTTTTGGTTTTTAGAGGTGATTTAGTTAGAAGCCAATTATATAAGCTAAGTCATGTGTATCAAATTGAATTCTCAAGTGAGATATTTCCAACTAACATATTCTCTACTAAAAGGTCAGAATGGCTTGCAGTTAGAAAATTCATGCATTGTTTAAAAGACATTAATCCTCATGCAAACTTATTCCATTACGACAAATCTAGAAAATTTTTTATGGAATCGTTAGGATTTGATATTAAATATCATTTCTTGCCGGTTAATAAATTGTATTTTAATCCAAATGAAAAAAAAGATATCGATTTATTGTTTTTTGGTAGAGCTTCGCAGAAGAGAACGGATGCTTTTTCTAAACTTAAAGAATCCGGTTTAAAATTTGTCTGGATTGAAAATGGACTGGATTGGCAAGAATTATCATCTTTTATTTCAAGAAGCAAAATAGTTCTCAATATCACGGCTGAAGATATTGATAATTTCGAACCCAGAATTCTTTTGGGCTTAGTTGGTGGAGCTCATATAATTACAGAACCATCTGTGGGTTTAGATCTATTTTTGAATGAAAATCCTCAATTCCGCTCTTCGATAAGAATAGTTCTGCCAAACTCTTCAGAGATATTATCGTCAGCAAAATGCATTCTTGCTAATAATTGCCATGATTTTAATTCCGTTGATGTTGATTTTATTTCGACAAACAATTTTTTAATAAAGTATTTAGAATCAAGTTTATAATAGGGAGAGGTATGAGTATTCTAGTGACTGGCGGTTGCGGATATATTGGCTCACATACGGTTTTGACTCTCTTGGAGAGCAATTATGATGTAATAGTTGTTGATAATTTATCAAATTCTTCAGATCTTAGCCTTAAACGCATAGCTAAAATCACTGGACGCAATGCTAAATTCTATAAAGGTGACGTATGTGATGGGGATTTTCTAGGGAATGTATTCAAAAATCACGAAATAGAGGCGGTAATTCATTTTGCTGCACTTAAATCTGTTGGCGAGTCTGTAAAATTTCCGATTGATTACTATAATAATAATATGCTGTCGTTATTGGTTCTGCTTGACGTAATGAAAGAAAATAAAGTGAATAACTTGATTTTTAGTTCGTCAGCAACCATATATGGCCTACCAAAAGAAATACCATTACGCGAAACTACACCCGTTGGAGAAAGTACCAATCCATACGGCTCAACAAAGTTGTTTGGTGAGATTGTTTTGCAAGATGTGGTTAAAGCTAATAAATATTTTAATATTACCAGTCTTCGATATTTTAATCCAGTTGGGGCTCATTTTTCAGGAGAAATTGGTGAGTCTCCAAGCGGAATACCTAATAATCTGGTTCCGTACCTTACGCAAGTCGCTATCGGTAATTTACCTAGTTTAAATATTTTCGGTAATGATTACCCCACTCCAGACGGCACGGGGGTGAGGGACTATATACATGTTGTCGATTTGGCAGAGGGGCATCTCGCCGCATTAAAGAAAATTAATAGCCAATCTGGATATAGAGTCTATAATCTCGGTACTGGTAAAGGTTATTCAGTATTGGAATTAATTAAAACCTTCGAAGAAGTCACGGGCATAGCTATACAATATAAAATACAAGATAGGCGTGTTGGTGATATAGCTGAATGTTGGTCAGACCCTGATTTAGCTGCACAAGAACTAAAGTGGCGTGCAAAAAGAGATTTACGCGCAATGTTGTCTGATTCATGGAGATGGCAGAGTAATTATCCTCTTGGATATGTTGATTGAATCAATTATGTCATCACGGTACTAAAAAGGCGTTTTATTAAATAAACTAATAAAAAGTTGATTGTTTTGGTAATGACACACCTGACAGGAGTAAATAATGTCTAAGCAACAAATCGGCGTCGTTGGTATGGCTGTGATGGGGCGCAACCTGGCGCTCAACATCGAAAGCCGTGGTTACACCGTGTCCGTTTTCAACCGCTCGCGTGAAAAAACGGAAGAGGTTATCGCCGAGAATCCGGGGAAAAAACTGGTTCCTTACTATACGGTAAAAGAGTTTGTTGAATCTCTTGAAACACCTCGCCGTATCCTGTTAATGGTGAAAGCGGGGGCGGGCACTGATGCTGCTATCGACTCCCTGAAGCCACATCTGGATAAAGGTGATATCATTATTGATGGCGGTAATACGTTCTTCCAGGACACTATCCGTCGTAACCGTGAGCTCTCAGCTGAAGGATTTAACTTCATCGGTACCGGCGTCTCCGGTGGCGAAGAAGGTGCGCTGAAGGGACCATCTATTATGCCTGGTGGCCAGAAAGAAGCTTACGAGCTGGTTGCCCCAATCCTGACCAAAATCGCCGCTGTTGCAGAAGATGGTGAACCGTGTGTGACGTATATCGGTGCCGACGGTGCTGGTCACTATGTGAAGATGGTACACAACGGTATTGAGTACGGTGATATGCAACTGATTGCTGAAGCCTACTCATTATTGAAAGGTGGTTTGAACCTAAGCAATGAAGAACTGGCTAGCACCTTCACCGAGTGGAATAACGGCGAACTGAGTAGCTACCTGATCGATATCACCAAAGATATCTTCACTAAAAAAGATGAAGATGGTAAATATTTGGTGGATTTCATCCTGGATGAAGCGGCGAATAAAGGGACGGGTAAATGGACCAGCCAGAGCTCTCTGGATCTCGGTGAACCACTGTCTCTGATTACTGAGTCTGTGTTTGCACGTTACATCTCTTCACTGAAAGATCAGCGTGTTGCTGCCTCTAAAGTCCTGTCCGGTCCTAAAATTCAGCTTGCGGGTGATAAGGTAGAATTTATTGAGAAAGTACGTCGTGCGCTGTACCTCGGTAAGATCGTGTCTTATGCTCAGGGTTTCTCACAGCTGCGTGCCGCATCTGACGAGCATAATTGGGCTCTGAACTACGGCGAGATTGCAAAAATCTTCCGTGCAGGCTGCATCATCCGTGCGCAGTTCCTGCAGAAAATCACAGACGCCTATGCTAAAAACGCTGGTATCGCGAACCTGCTGCTCGACCCGTACTTCAAGAACATTGCTGATGAATACCAACAGGCACTGCGCGATGTTGTAGCGTATGCCGTGCAGAATGGCATCCCAGTACCGACATTCTCTGCGGCTGTCGCTTATTACGACAGCTATCGTGCCGAAGTGTTACCTGCAAACCTGATTCAGGCCCAGCGTGATTATTTTGGTGCTCATACTTATAAACGTACTGATAAAGAAGGTGTGTTCCATACGGAATGGCTGGATTAATTAACAGCGTTTTATATCTTCTGTTTTAACAATAAGACCATCCGAATGGATGGCCTTATTGTATGTAAACCTTTTATAGCATTAGAGTTATCTCTTGGTTTTAATATCTGAAGAGAATAACATAAATGCGTTCTACTTAAGGCATTAATGCAATCATGCGTAAAAATATAATAATTGTGGGCGGTGGTTTTTTTGGTATGTACCTCGCTGAGCAATTTTCTCTTTTAGGACATGGAGTGAAACTTTTCGAAAAAGAGAAGAATTACATGTCCCGCGCATCATATAACAACCAGGCGCGTGTGCATAATGGCTACCACTACCCCAGAAGTATTTTGACTGCTTTACGTTCACGTATCTCTTTCCCACGTTTTGTTGATGAATTCCGTGACTGCATTGATTCCGACTTTGATAAATACTATTTAATCAGCGAAATGTTAGGAAAAGTGTCTGCCAGCCAGTTTCGCATGTTCTGTGACCGCATTGGTGCTGATTGTGATTATGCGCCAGCGAAAATCCAGAACATGGTAAATCCAAAAATGATTAATGCCTGTTTTACGGTTAAAGAATTTGCGTTCGATGCCTTTAAGCTCCGTGAGCTTATGTTAAAGAGGCTGGATAGTTCAAATGCTGAATTCTACTGCGGCTATTCCGTTGATAAAATCGAAAAACTGGAAAATGGCATTAAAACTCTGGTCAGAGATATAAGCTCCGGTGAAGTGCAAGAATATGTTGCTGACCACGTGTTCAATTGCACTTATTCACATCTGAATTATCTTCTGGATAATTCAGGGATTGAACTGATCCCCTTGAAGCACGAGATGACCGAAATGTGCCTGGTTGATGTGCCGGAAGTATGCAAAAAAGCTGGTTTTACCATCATGTGTGGCCCGTTTTTCTCCGTGATGCCATTCCCGTCCGTTGGATTGCATTCATTTAGTCACGTGCGTTATACACCTCATTATGAGTGGCACGATAAGCCCGGTGAAAAATACCTCGATTCACATGAGAAATTTGATTCCGATACGAGAACTAGTGCCTGGCAATATATGATTAAAGATGCCTCACGTTACATGCCAATTTTGAGTGAGTGCCGTTATGAGCGCTCTCTGTGGGAAGTGAAGACACTTCTCCCACGCAGTGAAACAGATGATTCCCGCCCGATTCTCTTTAGGCCGAATCACGGAATGCAGGGTTTTCACTGTATTATGGGGGGCAAAATAGATAACGTATACGATGCCTTTGAAGCCATTAAAAATATGAACGTTATTTAAAAATAAAGAGACTACTCAAGTGAAAAGTGAATCTTTTGTTTCAGTTGTTTTAAATACACATGATTTATCGAACGAATTAACGAATAAATTGCAGCAGATTCAATCCTTACTTGATGATAATTACACCGATTACGAAATCTTAATTGTTTCTAAAGGACCGTATCGTGATGTACCAAGAACCTCTGCGATCGACAACATTTTACAAACCATTCCGAGCGTGCGTTTTCTGCAACTGTCGGGCTGTGTTCATGATGATGTGGTGTGGGCTGCAGGTCTTGAGAATGCGATTGGCGACTTTGTGGTTCTATATGATCATCTGACAGATCCTGTTGATGTCATTCATCGCGCCGTGGAAGAGTGTAAGTCCGGCTACGATGTTGTTGTGGGTGTCTCAACTCAGTCTCTTCCGTGCGCGTACCGCATTATGCGTGATACGGCATCGCGTATTTTAAAAGCGATCGATTACCATATCCCTAAAAACTCAACAGGTCTTCGTTGTCTCAGTCGCCGTGCGGTGAATGCGGTAACGGACACTGGTCGTTTTCATCACCAGTTCTATATGCGTATTCAGAAAACGGGCTATCCCGCCAGTGAACTGACTTATCAGCCTGTTAGTGAAACGCATGTTAAGCGTTCTATCGCATACGGTTTTCGCAATTTAGTGCGTCTGATGGTCTTCAACTCTTCTCGTCCGTTGCGATGGATGTCAATTGTTGGCACAGTAGGTAGCCTAAGTGCGCTGCTTTTTGCGGTTTATAGTATTATCGTGAATCTAATCAATGGCCATGTTGTGGAGGGTTGGACCACCACGGTTTTGTTTATGTCCATTCTGTTTATGCTGCAGTTTATTATGTTGGCTTTTTTCGGGGAATATCTCAGCCGTTTGCTGGATGACCGAAGTGAACAGGCAGCATATTCCGTCGTGTTTGAGAAAAATAGTGCTGTCATGGTTAACCAAGACCGCGTTAATGTGCTAAATGATGCGACTGTCGAAAAGGCTAATCTGGTACAAACCGGACGCGACCGCTAAATACTGGAGAGATCATGACTAAGGCTTTGATTGGTTATACCGGGTTTGTAGGCACGACGCTCTTAAAGCAAACCAAATTTGACGATTTTTACCGTTCTACGAATATTAATGATATTAAGGGTAAAAAATTTGATTTGGTGGTCTGCGCCGGTGCGCCAGCGAAAAAATGGATCGCGAATGCCGATCCTAAAGGTGATCAAGAGATAATAGATTCGCTTATCGCCTGCCTGGACAGCATTGAGTGTAAAACATTTGTCCTCATCAGCACGGTAGATGTGTTCAAATCGCCCAATGGTGTTGACGAGAACTCCGTGATCGATGTGCAGGATTTGCATGCGTATGGTTTGAATCGTTATCGCCTTGAGCAGTTTGTTGCGAAGAGGTTCCCACAGCATCTGATTGTCCGACTTCCAGGCCTGGTTGGCCCGGGGTTACGTAAGAATATTATTTTTGATTTTCTTAATGAGAATAACGTTGAGAAAATAGAAAGCCGTAGCATCTTTCAGTTCTATCCTATGGTGAACCTTTGGTTCGATATTAATATTGCGCTTGAGAACAAAATTAATCTTGTTCACCTGACGGCAGCCCCGGTTTCGGTGGCGAAAATTGCTCGAGATGGTTTCAATATTAATTTTGATGTGCAGCAGGCCGCACAACCTGTTACCTATGATATGCGCAGCGTGTATGGTCCACTGTATGGGGGCAGTGAGCATTACCAATATTCGGTGAAAGACACGGTGCAGGCTGTTAGACATTATGCGCAGTCAGAGCCAAAAAAAGTGCAGGAATATAATAAATGAGAATATCAATCTCCAACCTTGCTTGGGACGTTAAAGAAGATCTAGAAGTTGCTAATTTATTGAACTTATTTAACGTTGATGCGATTGATATTGCGCCTGGGAAGTATTTCCCGGATCCTGTTATTGCGACAGTATCAGATATTCTTGCAGTTAAAGAGTGGTGGCAGGAACGAGGCATTGAGATCATTGGCATGCAGGCATTGTTATTTGGAACTACAGGCCTGAATGTATTTGGAAGTAAAGATGTCCAGAAAAGCCTACTTGATCACTTGGCTGCAGTATGCCGTATCGGCGCAGGGCTAGGTGCCACGCGCTTGGTATTCGGCTCACCTAAAAATCGGAATTGCTCTGGTTTGTCAGTAAATCAGGTGCAGAATACATCACGGGTGTTTTTCCGTCAGCTTGGTGATATCGCCGCAGACAATGGAGTCATTGTTTGCCTTGAGCCAAATCCGAGTATCTATGGTGCGAATTTTATGACAACCAGCCTAGAAACCTGTCGTGTCGTTAATGGCATTGATCATCCAGCGATTAAAATGCAGCTTGACACCGGAGCGATTATTATTAATCAGGAAGATATTTCTGCTATTGTAACGCAAGTAAAAGACGTGATTGGCCATGTGCATATCAGTGAAGCACAGCTTGCACCACCAGGAGATACATATTCATACCATGCAAATATTGCGGCGGCAATTACCTCACAATTGCCTGCACATCCTGCCACTATTGAAATGCTGGCAACGAAAAATGAGCCTCATTTAGTTTCTATTCGTCGCGCGCTTCAACTCGTGACCTCTCTTTATCGTTAAGCAGGTGTATTTAACTTGAAATGGTTAATTCTTATTTTGGGCATTGTATGTAATGCCTCGGCAAGCGTTCTGATCAAGATGGCAATGATGCCTCCACGTAAATTTCCTTCCCTCGCGGATCCGTTAGCGTCGTTGAGTAACTGGCCTTTCTGGCTAGGTTTGGCACTTTATGGTGGAGCATTCTTATTCTATGCTGCTGCATTAGCCGTTTTCCCTCTGAACATTGCCCATCCCGTTTTGACAACTGGAGCGGTTGCCGCAGTGGCGGTTTTATCTGTCCTTGTTTTTAATGAAACCTTCCACTGGACGACTATTGCTGGCGTGGTGTTTGTCATCGTCGGTGTAGCGCTGATTACGTCAAAGGCTGCTTAATAATGGATTTATCGATGAAAAATGAAAAAAATTGGGAAGTCCCAACTTACGATATCACCTTATGGACGGACAAAAAGCATGACGCATGCGTTGTGATCCCGGTTATTAATGAAGGTGACCGAATTGTCAGCTTGCTCACGAAAATAAGTAATCTGAAAATTAATGATATTGCTGATATTATTATCGTCGATGGAGGAAGTACTGACGGTTCCCTTGAAAAAAATCGCTTATTATCTCTCGGTGTTTCTGGATTGGTGCTTAAAACAGGTCCAGGAAAGTTGAGTGCACAATTACGCTGTGGTTATGCGTTTGTACTTGAGCAAGGATATAAAAATATCATTACTATTGATGGTAATGATAAAGATGATCCGTCTTCAATTCCTGAATTCCTCAATGCGCTTGAGAAAGGTTACGATTTCGTTCAGGCCTCGCGTTTTGTCAATGGTGGCGTTGCGGTGAATACACCAAAAACACGTGATTTCGCGATTAAATATATTCACGCACCAGTCCTCAGTATCTCATCAGGATTTCACTGGACGGATACCACACAAGGTTTTCGTGCCTACAGCAGCAAATTACTGCTCGATGAACGTGTGGCACCATTCCGTGACGTTTTTATGACCTACGAACTATTAGCTTATCTTTCCTATATCGCACCCAAATTGGGTTTCCGCTGCATCGAATTACCTACCTCCCGTATTTATCCAAGTGGAAAAGTTCCAACTAAAATTAGCAGCTTTAATGGCAACTTGAGTGTTTTGGTAATCCTTTTTAAAGCTTGTTTAGGGCGATACAATTCTAATAGGCGGAGCTAATAAAATGATTTTTTCGAAACGAAAGTATCATATTTATAATATATGATTGGTTGGATGGAATTATGAATATTTTTAGCTTCGCCCAAGGACGTGTAAGAATTGAAATTGTTCTTCTTATTATATGCATAAGTGGGATGATGTGTTCGATTTACGCATTTTATCCTGGGTGGATGAGCCCAGATTCTATCTTCCAATATGACAATGCTGTTACAGGACGTTATAATTCATGGCATCCGGTAATTATGGCATGGTGGTGGAGGGTTCTCGGTTATATATCAGATGGCCCAGGGCCATTTTTAGTTCAAAATTTAATGCTATTTTGGGTTGGGTTCTATTTTATTGCTAAAACATTAGCGAAATATTTCAGGTGGGGTAGCATAGTTGTTTTATTATTGGCCGCCATGCCTTCTGTGTTAATCATTATGGCACAACTATGGAAAGATGCTGTATTTACTTCATTGGCAGTTCTTAGTATAGGTATTGTTTTTTATTCCATAGACTCTGGGAAATTTTACAAAAGTATTTTCTTGCTTTTGATTTTTTTACTTTCTTTTGCTGTCGGGTGTAAACCAAATGGAATTTTAGTTGCTATTGTATTGATCGGATGGTGGTTTTTAGAAAATACTGAAGTACGCAGTCAAAGGTCTAAATTAATATTTTCATTACTCTCAGTGTTATTGATTTTGGTGATACCATTTATTATTTCCAAATGTCTCCCTGTTTATAGAATATCACCTGTGCAGTATATACAATCTTATGATTTACTTGGCATAGGTGTAATAGAAAACAAAGTACTTCTTCCTGATTATATTACTAAGCAGGTTGGGTTAAGTAAGGATAATGCCCTGGAGTTCTATTTTCCAGGAGGAAATGACACGATGTTTTACAGATCATTAGCTGGGAATATAGCAACGACAGATCCTAATAATTTAAAAGATTTACAAGTTAGATGGATTTCTGCAATCAAAGACTACCCTGGGGATTATATTAAGGTTAGGTTCGACAATTTTATAGAATTACTCCGTTGGGGGGCTGTTTATCCTGCTTTTGTTGCGGCTGATGTTATCGTAAAAAATCCGTGGGGATATGTTTTTATATCTAATAAATTAAGCGACATTTATATTAATTCGATAAGTGAGTACCCTTATTTGTTTTTTCCATGGATTTATTTATCCATCTCTCTTTTTTCACTTTTTATAACAAAATTTTTACCGAAAAAATTGAGGCGTTTTAATGTTGTTCTTACTCTTCTTATATTTTCATTTTCGCTTCCTCATTTTTTTATTGCTCCAGCTGCTGACTATCGATATCTGCATTTTTCAGTTGTGTGTGCAGTAGTTCAATTTGGAATGCTGTTAGGTCTTTTCTTCGTGAAACTACATAAAAGAGTATGCTCCTTGATAGAGTGATTTTTTAATTATGAATGATTTTTATTCATAAGCTTCTATTTGTATATGTGTCGAGATTATTAATTTAGATATGTAATTTTATTAATTTCAATGCTTTTACTAAAATATTAACTTTAACTTATTTAAAGCCCAGATTTAAGTTTCTGGGTTTTTTATCTAATCCTTACTGATTTAAATTTTTCTTAATGCTAGCTTAAGAAAGGAGTTCTATAGTAATGAAGTAAATCTGAATTGTACTGTCTTTTATTGACACATCATCAACTCAGACGTTACAACTTTTAACACAGGTCATGCTCCATGTAAGCATGATGAGCAAAAGTTAACACTGAGAAAATGAAATGAAAATCACCATTTCTGGTACCGGATATGTTGGCCTGTCAAATGGTCTTCTTATCGCCCAACATCATCAGGTCATTGCTCTGGACATAGTTCCTTCCCGTGTCGAGATGCTAAATAATCGGATATCTCCGATAGTTGATCATGAAATAGAACAGTATCTGCAATCAAAAGATATAACATTCAAAGCCACACTGGATAAGAACGAAGCTTATCAGAGCGCAGAATTTGTCATTATTGCTACCCCAACAGATTACGATCCCAAAACTAATTATTTCGATACTAGCAGCGTCGAGTCAGTTATACAGGATGTTATTAAAATAAATCCAGATGCAGTAATGGTAATAAAATCGACTGTTCCTGTCGGTTTTACTCAATCGATGCGTCAAAAGTATAGCTCAGACAATATCATCTTTTCCCCAGAATTCCTGCGAGAGGGTAAAGCGCTATATGACAATTTGTACCCTTCACGCATTGTAATTGGTGAACGATCTTCCCGTGCTGAAACGTTTGCTGCACTGCTACAGGAAGGGGCTCTGAAGAAAGATATTCCGACCCTATTTACCGACTCAACCGAAGCCGAAGCTATCAAGCTCTTTGCAAATACCTATCTGGCGATGCGTGTTGCCTATTTTAACGAACTTGATAGCTATGCAGAAACCCTGGGGCTTAATGCTCGACAGATCATCGAAGGGGTTTGTCTGGACCCGCGTATTGGTAACCATTACAACAATCCCTCATTCGGTTACGGTGGATACTGTCTGCCAAAAGACACTAAGCAATTACTCGCCAACTATAAATCTGTACCAAATAATATTATTTCAGCAATCGTTGATGCTAATCGGACGCGAAAAGACTTTATTGCTGATGCAATTATTTCACGAAAGCCAAAGGTCGTCGGTATTTACCGATTGATTATGAAAAGTGGCTCAGATAATTTCCGGGCATCGTCTATCCAGGGTATTATGAAGCGTATTAAAGCGAAAGGTATCCCGGTCATAATCTATGAGCCTGTATTGCCAGATGATAGTTTTTTCAATTCGCGGGTTGAGCGTGATCTGACTAAATTTAAAAGCGAGTCCGATGTTATAATCTCTAACCGGATGGCCGAAGAACTGTTGGATGTAGCCGATAAAGTCTATACCAGAGATTTATTCGGAAATGATTAAACACTCAGTTAAATAAAGATACCGGCATCGTGCCGGTATCTGTCTATTACTGATGTCTTTTGCGTAAATTCTCAATCACCGTCGTCAGATCCAGGTCCTGATCCTGCAGCAGAACCAGCAGGTGATACATCAGATCAGAGGCTTCATTGGTCAGTTCGAAACGATCGTTCACGGTTGCGGCCAGCGCGGTCTCTACGCCTTCTTCGCCTACCTTCTGGGCAATACGTTTAGTGCCGCTGGCATACAGCTTCGCAGTGTAGGAGCTTGCCGGGTCAGCGGTTTTACGTTCGGCCAGCAGTTGCTCAAGCTGATACAGGAACAGCCACTGGTGGCTGGCGTCGCCAAAGCAGCTTGAGGTGCCTTTATGGCAGGTTGGGCCAATCGGGTTAACCAGTACCAGCAGGGTGTCGTTGTCGCAGTCGGGCGCGATGCTCACCACGTTCAGGAAGTGACCGGAGGTTTCACCCTTGGTCCACAGGCGCTGTTTGGTCCGCGAGAAAAAGGTCACTTTGCCGCTTTCAAGCGTTTTATCCAGTGCTTCCGGGCTCATATAACCCAGCATTAGTACCTCACCGGAAACCGCATGCTGCACGATGACTGGCATCAGTCCGTCGGTTTTTTCCCAGTCCAGCTCGCGGCATTGTTGCTTCGTTAACATATCCTGATCTCCACGCCCTGTGTTGCCAGGTACGCTTTTAATTCGCCAATATTAATAATTTGCTTATGAAAGACGGAGGCGGCAAGCGCGCCGTCAACGTCGGCGTCCCGGAATGCTTCAAGGAAGTGTTCCATGGTGCCCGCGCCGCCGGAGGCAATCAGCGGTACATGGCACACGTCGCGCACTTTTTTCAGTTGCTCCAGGTCATAACCGTTACGCACGCCGTCCTGGTTCATCATGTTCAGGACGATTTCGCCTGCGCCGCGTTTTTGTACTTCCTGCACCCAGTCCAGCGTTTCCCACTGTGTGACGCGGGTACGGCTTTCATCCCCGGTATATTGATTAACATGATATTTTCCGGTTTCGGCGTCATACCAGGTATCAATACCCACCACGATGCACTGCACGCCGAAGCGGTCCGCCAGGCGGGTGATAAGCTCCGGTTCGGCCAGCGCCGGGGAGTTGATAGAGATTTTATCCGCCCCGAAGGAGAGGATACGCGCCGCATCGTCGATGGATTTAATGCCACCGGCAACGCAGAACGGAATATCGATCACTTCCGCCACGCGAGATACCCAGCTTTTATCCACTACGCGGCCATCGCTGGAGGCGGTGATATCGTAGAACACCAGTTCATCTGCGCCTTCATCGGCATAGCGTTTTGCCAGCGGGACAATGTCGCCAATAATCTCGTGATTGCGAAACTGGACGCCTTTTACCACCTGCCCATCACGAACGTCCAGACAAGGAATTATGCGTTTTGCCAGCATTGAATGGCCTCCTCAACGGTGAACTTACCTTCCAGCAGGGCGCGTCCGACGATCACGCCGCGTACGCCGGTTCCACGCAGGGCTGCTACGTCCTCGATCCCTCCAATGCCGCCAGATGACTGGAATGCTACCTGCTGATATTTGGCGCACACTTCTTCATAAAGCGCGACGTTTGAGCCAGCCAGCGTGCCGTCGCGGGAGATATCGGTGCACAGCACGTGCTTCAGGCCGACGGGTAAATAGGTCTCAACCAGTTCTTCCAGAGAAACCCCAGAATCTTCCTGCCAGCCGCTAACCGCTACCTGTTTATTTCCGCGCTCGTCAATACGAACGTCCAGCGCCAGTACCAGCGCGTCGGCGCCAAAACGGGCAAACCAGCCCTTGACTACCTCGGGGGATTTTACTGCCGTCGAACCTACCACCACGCGCGCCACGCCTGCGTCAAGCAGCGCCGCAACGTCCGCCTCAGTACGCACACCGCCGCCAACCTGTACCGGAACATTGACACCTGCGACCAGCGTTTTAATCAGTGGGATCTGCCGCTGCGCCGGGTCTTTCGCGCCAGTTAAATCAACCAGGTGCAGTACTTCGGCACCCTGAGCTGCGTAATCCTGTAAACGGGGGAGAGGATCGTTGCCATAATCACGTTGCGTTGCGTAATCGCCCTGATGAAGACGCACCACCGTGCCGTCGATTAAATCTAATGCCGGAATAATCATTACATCTCCAGAAAGTTTTTCAGCAACTGTGCCCCAGCCGCGCCCGAGCGTTCAGGGTGAAACTGCACGCCAAAGAAATTGTCCTTTTGTACTGCCGCGGTAAATGGTTCGCCGTAATGGCACTGGGCGATGGTCCACGGGTTCACCGGCATAGCATAGCTGTGTACAAAGTAGAAATACGCGCCATCTTCAATGCCCTGGAACAGACGATTTCCCGCCTGCGGATAGACGCGATTCCAGCCCATATGCGGCAGCGGCAGACCGAAATCGGTCATCTTCGGAACGTCCTGCTCAATAATGCCCAGCAGAGAGACACCGTTACTCTCTTCGCTGCGGCGGCCAAGCAGTTGCATGCCTAAACAGATCCCCAGTACCGGTTGCGTACAAGCTTTAATCAGTTCAATCAGTTCACGCTCGTGCAACTGGTCCATAGCCGCCTGAGCGGTACCGACGCCCGGCAGAAACAGTTTATCGGCACGCAGCACTACGTCCGGGTCACGGCTGACAACCGGGTCGTATCCATGGCGTGCGACGGCGGATTTCACCGAGTGCAGGTTGGCGCAGCCGGTATCAAGGATCACCACGTTCATTACAGCACTCCTTTCGAGGAGGGCAGCGTATCGCCTTCTACGCGAATAGCCTGACGCAGCGTACGACCAAAGGCTTTAAACAGGCTCTCCACACGGTGGTGGTCATTTTTCCCTTTGGTTTTCAGGTGCAAGGTGACACCCATGGTGTAAGAGAGTGAACGGAAGAAGTGTTCAATCATCTCTGTGCTCAGATCGCCAACGCGCTGGTAGGTAAACTCCGCGCGGTATTCCAGGTGCGGACGCCCCGAGATATCCAGCGCGCAACGTGCCAGGCACTCGTCCATCGGCAGCACAAAACCAAAACGGTTGATACCGCGTTTATCGCCTAATGCCAGCTTTAAGGCTTCACCCAGCGCCAGACCGGTATCTTCAACGGTGTGGTGATCGTCAATATACAGATCGCCTTTGACGGCTATTTCCATGCGAAAACCGCCGTGGGTGGCGATTTGATCCAGCATGTGGTCAAAGAAGCCAACGCCGGTATTGATTTTGCTACGGCCTTCGCGGTCCAGCCAGACTTTGACGTCAATCTGTGTCTCTTTGGTATTACGCTCAACGTGCGCGTAGCGGTCTCGCTTGGTCAACTGCTCGCCGATCATCGCCCAGTTCAGGGTGTCACGGTGGTAGCGTAATCCGCTAATGCCCATGTTTTCTGCGAGCTGAATATCGGTCGCCCGATCACCAATGACGTAGCTGTTTGCCACATCCATAGCCTGTTCAACCAGATACTGCTCAACCAGTTTCACTTTTGGCTTACGGCAATCACACGCGTCCGCTGGCAGGTGCGGGCAGATCAGCACCTCATCGAATGCTACGCCCTGAGAGGTGAATATTTGCATCATCAGGTTATGCGGACCGTCAAAATCGGCCTGCGGGAAGCTCTGCGTACCGAGTCCGTCCTGGTTAGTAATCATCACCAGCTTAAAGCCGGCTTTTTGCAGCTTCAGCAAAACGGGAACGACGTCCGGCTCGAAGGCGAGTTTGTCAAAGCGATCGACCTGAAAGTCACTTGGCGGTTCTGAAATCAGGGTTCCATCACGGTCAATAAAAAGATACTTCTGGCTCATACTTGCTCCGCACGTAAGGCGTCAATGACGCGCTGGCTCTCTTCGCGGGTTCCGACAGTAATTCGCAGGCAGCCGCTTAATGAAGGTTGTTTATTCTGATCTCGTAAGATAATGCCCTGATCCCACAAAGATTTAAATACGCTGCTTGATGCGGTGAAGCGCGCCAGAACATAGTTGGTTTCAGAGTCAAAAACCTGCTCTACACAGCGAATGGTTTTCAGGTTCTCCACCAGATACTGACGCTCTTGCAGGATCTGCTCTACGCGTTGGCGCATGGCGGAAATCCCTTGTGGCGTCAGCGCCTGGGCGGCGATATCCGCTACCGGGGTAGAAAGCGGGTAGGGGGCAATCACCTTTAACAGCAGATTGATAACCTCTTCATTCGCCAGCGTAAATCCGCAGCGTAAACCGGCGAGAGCAAACGCTTTGGACAGCGTGCGTAATACTGCCAGATGCGGATACTCAGACAGCCAGCCTGCCAGCGTAGCCTGCGGACAAAACTCAATATAGGCCTCATCAGCGACCACGATGGCTTTACCCTGCGTCATTTCGAGCAGTGAACGTAGGTCCTGCGGATTTATCAGCTGGCCGGTTGGGTTATTGGGGCTGCATACGTAGACCACTTTCACGCCATCAAGCTTGTCCGCGATGCCTTGTAAATCCAGCTGCCAGTTATCCAGGGTCGGGACGGTGCGGCATTCAACGCCAATCGTTTCGGCGCTGACGCTGTACATGCCGTAAGTCGGCGGACAGTAGAGAATTGCATCTTTACCGGGTTCGCAAAAAGCGCGCACCAGCAGTTCGATCCCTTCATCTGCGCCGCGGCTGACCAGCACCTGTTCTGGTTTGACGCCAGCATATTGCGCGTAATTCTCAATTACGGCTTTCGGCTGACACTCCGGATAGCGGTTCAGCGTCTGCTGGCGTAGCTGGAACTCAACGGCGGTTGGGTACTCATTCGCGTTGAGCCACACGTCCCCGTTACCGCCAAGACGACGGGCAGACTGATAGGGCGTTAACTCGCGAACATTCTTACGGGCTAAATCAGTGACGCTGAGAAAGTTGTCAGTGCTCATGCTTGCTCCTTCAGGGCGTTAACGCGCAGGGTGACGGCATTTTTGTGGGCAGTCAGTCGTTCAGCCGCGGCCAGTGTTTCAATGGTGGAGGCCAGGGCAGAGAAACCTTGGGGAGTTAATTCCTGTACCGTCATCCGTTTCTGGAAATCAGCCAGCCCAAGGCTTGAGCAGGTTGCGGTATAGCCGTAGGTCGGAAGAACGTGGTTGGTGCCGGAAGCATAGTCACCAGCCGACTCAGGAGACCAGTCACCCAGGAATACCGAACCAGCGCTGGTGATATCGTCAACCAGTTCACGCGCGTTACGGGTCTGAATAATCAGGTGCTCTGGGCCGTAGGCGTTAGAGATGGCCACGCATTGCTCAAGATCTCTGGCGACGATCAGTCGACTGGCGGCGAGCGCCTGACGTGCGGTGTCGGCGCGGGAAAGCTCGGCGAGCTGGCGTTCAACGGCTTTGGCCACGCCTTCGGCAAGCGTAGCGTCTGGCGTCAGCAGGATAACCTGCGAGTCGGGGCCGTGTTCGGCCTGAGAAAGCAGGTCGGAAGCAACAAAGTCAGGCGTTGCGCCGCTGTCGGCAATAACCAGCACTTCAGACGGGCCCGCAGGCATGTCGATAGCCGCGCCGTCAAGACGTTGGCTGACCTGACGTTTGGCTTCGGTCACATACGCATTGCCTGGCCCGAAGATTTTATCGACCTTAGGAATAGACTCGGTACCCAGCGCCAGCGCGGCAATGGCCTGCGCGCCGCCCACGTTGAACACCTCTTTTACGCCACACAGTTGCGCGGCGTAGAGGATTTCATCGCCAATCGGCGGCGGTGAGCAGAGCACCACTTTTTTGCAGCCGGCGATACGCGCCGGGGTCGCCAGCATTAATACGGTCGAGAAGAGCGGTGCCGATCCCCCTGGAATATACAGGCCTACGGAGGCGATAGGGCGAGTAATCTGCTGGCAGCGCACGCCAGGCTGAGTTTCAATATCCACCGGCGGCAGAATTTGCGCGGTGTGGAACGCATCAATATTACGCACCGCCGCCTGCATGGCTTGTTTCAGCTCGTCGCTCAGGCGGCTACTGGCTTGCTGAATTTCTTCTTCGCTGACGCGCAGCGCGCCGACCTCGGTTTTGTCAAACTTTGCACTGTATTCACGCAGCGCCCGGTCGCCGTTATTTTTGACGTTCTCAAGAATCTCGGCCACCGTGCGGCTGATGCTTTCAGAGGCGGATATCGCCGGGCGCATCAGCAGTTCGCGCTGCTGCTCGGGGCTACAGCTATTCCAGTCGATCAGGGTATTGAAGCTCATGGCTATTACTCCATCATCTTCTCAATCGGCAGCACCAGAATGGAGCTGGCGCCGAGTGCTTTCAGTTTTTCCATCGTTTCCCAGAACAGGGTTTCGCTGCTGACCATGTGCATGGCTACGCGCTGTTGGTCACCTGCCAGTGGCAGAATGGTAGGGCGCTCAGCGCCTGGCAGCAGGGCGATGACTTCGTCCAGACGTTCGCTCGGCGCGTGCATCATGATGTATTTTGATTCACGAGCCTGAATAACCCCCTGAATACGGGTCAGCAGTTTGTCGATCAGTTGTTGCTTGGCTTCGGCCATTTCGCCGTCGCGCTGAATCAGGCAGGCTTTAGAGCGGTAAATCACTTCCACTTCACGCAGACCGTTGGCTTCAAGCGTGGCTCCGGTTGACACCAGATCGCAAATCGCATCAGCCAGACCTGCGCGGGGAGCGACTTCTACAGAGCCGTTTAACAAACAGGATTTAAACGACACCCCTTTTTGATCAAGATAACGTTTAAGGAGGTGTGGGTAAGAGGTAGCGATACGCTTACCGTTCAGCGCTGCCGGGCCATCCCAGGCTTCATCAACCGGGGTAGCCAGCGAAAGACGGCAGCCGCCGAAGTCCAGACGACGCAGGGTAAAATAGCGCGGATCTTCGCCCTGTGCCCGGCGGTTGAGCAGTTCCTCTTCGAGAACGTTTTCCCCGATGATGCCGAGATCTACGACGCCGTCCATCACCAGACCCGGGATATCATCATCACGCACGCGCAGAATATCGATCGGCATATTCTCAGCCATCGCGATCAGGCGCTGGGTGTGAAGATTAATTTTAATGCCGCAACGAGCCAGCAATTCGCGTGAATCATCGCTTAAACGACCTGATTTCTGCATAGCTATGCGTAAACGGGTGTTATCTAACATTCTTTATTCCTCGTTATCCTGTCTGAATCAGTTTGGGTCACGCACAAAAAAAGCCCCCGGAAGAAATCTTCCGGGGGCTTTCTCATACGCTCATGCACCGCTGGAAGATTTAAATGTCTCCCAGCACACATCGCCTGAAAGACTAGTCAGGATGATGGTGATGATGGTGTTTGAATTGAGCGCGTGTCATAAATTTTCTCGATGAATGTTTATTCATTTGATGTCTTTTAACCTAAACCACTTTAGCTACGGAAAGCAAGGGCTTTTTTTGATCATTAATTCATTTCATATTGATACTATGAATTGTCAGCCACTGTGGGCTAGCGTAGCCTTGCGTTATAGGCCAAAAGTCAGGAGAGAAGGCATGAAAAAGGTCGCAATTGTCGGTTTAGGTTGGTTAGGCATGCCGTTAGCTATGTCGCTGGCGGCGAGAGGCTGGCAGGTTACCGGCAGCAAAACCACATTGGATGGGGTGGAAGCGGCCCGCATGAGTGGTATAGAGAGCTACTCGCTGCGCCTGGAGCCTGAACTGGTCTGTGAGACAGACGATCTCGACGCACTGATGGACGCCGACGTGCTGGTTATTACGCTACCTGCGCGCCGTAGCGGTCCGGGGGAGACATTTTACCTGCAGGCTATGCAGGAACTGGTCGACAGTGCGCTGGCGTACCGTATCCCGCGGATTATTTTTACCAGTTCGACGTCGGTCTATGGCGATGCACAAGGCATCGTGAAAGAAGGGACTCCGCGTAACCCGGTCACGGCAAGTGGTCGCGTTTTGAAAGAACTTGAAGACTGGTTGCACAATTTACCCGGCACTTCGGTGGATATTTTGCGCCTGGCCGGACTTGTCGGCCCAGGAAGACATCCCGGTCGTTTTTTCGCTGGCAAGACGGCGCCAGATGGACACCATGGCGTCAATCTGGTGCATCTGGATGATGTGGTTTCCGCCATCTCTTTGCTGCTGCAAGCGCCAAAAGGGGGACACATCTATAATATATGTGCGCCTATGCATCCGGCGCGCAATGTGTTCTATCCACAGATGGCCCGCCAGTTGGGGATGGAGCCGCCGGAATTTCGTGGCAATGAGGATAACGGTAAAGGTAAAGTCATTGATGGCAACCGTATTTGTAACGAGCTTGGGTTTGAGTACCAGTATCCTGACCCGCTGGTGATGCCGATGGAGTGACAGACCAGCAGAGTGCCGCTGATACCGCCAGGGGGCGAGTATGAAACCACTGCTGGACGTTCTTATCATCCTCGATGCGTTGGAAAAAGAGGGCAGTTTCGCTGCGGCGTCGGCAAAATTGTTTAAGACGCCGTCTGCGCTGAGCTACACCGTCCATAAGCTGGAAAGCGATCTTAATATTCAGCTACTCGATCGCAGCGGACATCGGGCTAAGTTTACCCGTACCGGGCAGATGCTGCTGGAAAAGGGGCGGGAGGTGTTGCACACCGTCCGCGAACTCGAAAAGCAGGCGATTAAACTTCACGAAGGCTGGGAGAATGAACTGGTTATTGGCGTAGATGATACGTTTCCCTTTTCGCTGCTGGCCCCACTCATCGAATCTTTCTATCAACACCACAGTGTGACGCGCCTGAAATTTATCAATGGCGTGCTGGGCGGCTCCTGGGATGCCCTCACTCAGGGGCGGGCGGATATTATTGTCGGCGCCACACATGAGCCGCCTGCCGCGAGCGAATTTGGCTTTGCGCAGCTAGGGGTTCTGGAGCAGGTGTTTGTGGTTGCGTCGCATCATCCGCTGGCGCAGGAACAGGAGCCGTTGAATCGTCGCACTATTCGGCGTTTTCGCGCGATTGTGGTGGGCGACAATGCACAGCATGCCAACGTCTCCGGCTCCCAGGTGCTTGACGATCAGGAAGCCATCACCGTTTTTGACTTCAAAACCAAGCTGGAACTGCAAATCAGTGGTCTGGGATGCGGCTATATTCCGCGCTACCTGGCACAGCGATTTCTGGAAAGTGGCGCTCTGATTGAGAAAAAGGTGGTCGCACAAATTATCTTTGAACCTGTGTGGATAGGTTGGAATGAACAGACTGCCGGGTTGGCCAGTGCCTGGTGGCGGGATGAGATTTTAGCAAATAGTGCTATTGCGGGGGTGTATGTTAAAACGGCTGCTGATAAATCAATCAGTTAAGAAAAAATATTCTTTTGTAGTAGCTTCAATCTCTTGTTATTTCTCTCCAAATTAGTGCAAAATACGCCGCTTGCAAAAAATGACATTAACCGACGTTTTAATACGCGTCGGTTATTTTTTTGCATCAAACCAATCATTCATAAAAGAGGCCGGGCTTCGTACCGGATAGATACTTACTTAAAAATCGACAGTTGTTGTCGCTGAGGATTAACAAAAAATGGGGCAATTTTTTGCTTACGCGACGGTTTTCGCCGTAATGGGGGATAACCATGTCGCATAACGCTACTCCAAACACCTCTCGCGTGGAATTACGTAAAACGCTTACGCTGGTTCCGGTTGTCATGATGGGCCTTGCCTATATGCAGCCGATGACGCTGTTCGATACATTCGGTATCGTATCAGGAATGACCGATGGTCACGTCCCGACAGCTTACGCCTTTGCACTGATCGCCATCCTCTTTACCGCACTGAGCTACGGTAAACTGGTGCGTCGCTATCCGTCTGCAGGCTCTGCCTACACTTATGCCCAGAAATCCATTAGCCCGACCGTTGGCTTTATGGTGGGTTGGTCATCACTGCTGGACTACCTGTTCGCACCGATGATCAACATTCTGTTGGCGAAAATTTATTTTGAAGCTCTGGTGCCGTCGATACCGTCATGGATATTCGTGGTGGCGCTGGTGGCCTTTATGACCGCCTTTAACCTGCGCAGTCTGAAATCTGTTGCGAATTTCAACACCGTCATCGTGTTGTTGCAGGTGGTGCTGATTGCAGTGATCCTCGGCATGGTCGTTTATGGCGTGTTCGAAGGGGAAGGTGCCGGTACGCTGGCGAGCAGCCGTCCGTTCTGGTCAGGTGATGCGCATGTGATCCCGATGATCACGGGAGCGACTATCCTGTGCTTCTCGTTCACCGGTTTTGACGGTATCAGCAACCTGTCTGAAGAGACCAAAGACGCTGAACGTGTGATCCCACGGGCGATTTTCCTGACCGCGCTGATTGGTGGCCTGATCTTTATCGTCTCCACCTATCTGTTGCAGCTGTACTTCCCGGATATCTCACGCTTCAAGGATCCGGACGCTTCGCAGCCGGAAATCATGCTGTATGTCGCTGGTAAGTTCTTCCAGGTCGGCGCGCTGATTTTCTCTACCATTACCGTACTGGCGTCAGGTATGGCGGCGCATGCAGGCGTAGCGCGTCTGATGTATGTGATGGGGCGTGACGGTGTGTTCCCGAAAAGTTTCTTCGGTTATGTCCACCCGAAATGGCGTACTCCGTCCATGAACATCATTCTGGTTGGTGCGATTGCTCTGCTGGCAATTAACTTCGACCTGGTGATGGCGACGGCGCTGATTAACTTCGGTGCGCTGGTGGCGTTTACCTTCGTTAACCTGTCGGTGATCTCCCAGTTCTGGATCCGTGAGAAGCGTAACAAGACGCTGAAAGACCACTTCCAGTATCTGTTCCTGCCAATGTGCGGTGCGCTGACCGTTGGTGCGCTGTGGGTGAACCTGGAAGAGAGTTCAATGGTTCTGGGTCTGATCTGGGCCGCTATTGGTCTGATTTACCTGGCTTGCGTGACCAAAAGCTTCCGTAACCCGGTGCCACAGTACGACGAAGATATCGCGTAATAACTGTATTTAGATAAAAAAAACCGGAGACATGTTCTCCGGTTTTTTTATACGTGGGAGTTATACAATCTCTTGCGCATACTGCCAGAGTGACTTCAGCAGCATCAGTTTCCCTTTGTTATCTGCATATTGCTGGCTCAGCATCTGCAATTCATTGGCGTAATTTTGCAAAAACTCCGGCGTGAATATTTGACGACGATGGTCCAGCCAGCGCTGCTGTTCGGCTTCATCCAGCGTTCCGGGGAAGTTACGTGCGCGGTAGTTAAACAGCAGCTTTTCAATGCGCTTATCGACAAAGGAGATATCCAGCGCCGGTAAATTGCGCGGCTCAGTTTCCAGAACGATTTTCATCGCGGCACGATCGGCATCGCTGAAAAAACCATTGTACAACTGTGCGTCTACGTTATCTGATGGCGTAAAGGGTTCCGCATCGGCGAAGATGGCCACCACTTTGTCGCGAACCTGCGGGTTTTCGCGCAGTATTTTGAGATTATCCAGACAATGCTGGCGGTTAATGCCAAGGCGATCGGCATCTTCCGGGCGCAAGGTATTCGCCTGTGCCAGTACCGGGCATTTGTTGATGTGCACCAGTTTAACCGGCACGGCTGGGTTATCTCCCAGATCAGCTTTAGCAGTGTAGAGCCGCTCACGCAGCGCGTCGCTGTCCAGTTCCAGCAGCGGTGAAATATCACCGGCTAAGTCGACCATAATCACCGCGTTGCGATTCTCAGGATGCCAGGCTAATGGCGCCACCCAACTGGTGTTGCCGCGCCATGCGCCGAACATCCCCGAAACATGGACCAGCGGCTTCATTTGCGGGACATCAATCAGTGCGGCCAGCTTGTGCTTATTGCGATGGCTGTAGAGATAATCAAACAGGCGCGGCTGGCGCGACTTCACTAATTGCGCCATGGCAATTGTGGCGTATACATCGGCCATCGCATCGTGGGCATTGGCATGTTCAATACCGTTGGCTTTGGTCAAATGCTCCAGGCGAAAGCTGGGTAAGCCGTCGTCGTTTTCCGGCCAGTTAATTCCTTCAGGACGCAGGGCATAACAGGCGCGCATCACATCCAGCAGATCCCAGCGTGAATTATCGTGCTGCCAGCTCCAGGCGTAGGGATCGTAGAAATTGCGATACAGGATGTTGCGCGTCACTTCATCATCGAAGCGCACGTTGTTATAGCCCAGGATACAGGTTTTCGGCACGGTGAACAGGGCGTGGATGCGCGCAGCAAAAGCGGCTTCATTTTCTCCTTTTTCACGCGCTTCCTGCGGTGTGATACCGGTTATCAGCACCGCCTCAGGCTGCGGCAGATAGTCGTCTGCGGGTTTGCAATAAAAGACTTCAGGTTCACCGATGATGTTGAAATCGCTATCTGTGCGGATAGCCGCAAATTGCGCGGGTCTGTCCAGCGCCGGATGGGTACCAAAGGTCTCGTAATCGTGAAAGAGAAAACCAGGTTGCTGCTTGCCGTCATTCATTGTTCAGTTATGTCCGGGATCAATTTAGCGCTCGTCCAAGAATACCAAAAAATAGCGAGGTAATCAGCAAAGCGATTATCAATGCTGAATGATGTACGCAATAAAATTGAGATGAACAGGATTTAATAGAATTGATTAATAAATTTTGCACTGTTAAGGGACATTACTGGAATAAATTTTCTGAAATCTATGAGCTGATAAATAATATAAATGAGAACCATTATTGTTATTTAGTGCTGATTTGTTGTGTTCTGGAAATTTTAAAATTCTTTTATAAACAATGGTTTTTTATTTTGGCGGTTAACTGCTCTATATTCTAATGAAATGTGAGTGAGGTTAAAAATTAATAATTTAAACACCATATAATAATTGGATATATCTAATAACAGGAGGTTATATGAGCATTAGTCGGCGTAATTTTTTGCGAGGAGTGGGTATCGGTTGCTCGGCCTGCGCGATAGGCAGTTTTCCGCCTGGCGCACTGGCGCGAAATTCTCCAGAGAGCATTAAGGGGAAAACATCCCTGACGCCAAGCTTGTGCGAAATGTGTTCTTATCGTTGCCCAATACAGGCACAGGTAATTAATAACAAGACAGTTTTTATTCAGGGGAACCCTAATGCGCCTCAACAAGGCACGCGTGTCTGCGCGCGCGGAGGCAGTGGTGTTAGCCTGGTCAACGACCCGCACCGTATTGTTAAACCCATGAAACGCACAGGGCCTCGCGGCAGCGGAGAATGGCAGGTTATTAGTTGGGAACAGGCTTACAAAGAAATTGCCGAAAAAATGACGGCAATAAAAGCGCAGCATGGTCCTCAGGGGGTCGTATTCTCTTCCAAATCCGGTTCGCTTTCGGGTCATTTATTTCAGCTGGCAACGGCGTTTGGATCGCCAAACACCTTTACGCATGCGTCGACATGCCCCGCCGGAAAATCGATTGCCGCCAAAGTGATGATGGGTGGCGATTTGGCTATGGATATCGCCAATACCCGTTATATGGTCTCTTTTGGCCACAATCTCTATGAAGGTATTGAGGTTGCCGAAACGCATGAACTGATGACCGCGCAGGAAAAGGGCGCAAAAATGGTCAGCTTCGATCCCCGTTTGTCAGTCTTCTCCAGCAAGGCGGATGAATGGCATGCGCTCAAGCCGGGCGGCGACTTGCCGGTGTTAATGGCCATGTGTCACGTCATGATTAATGAACATCTGTATGACGCGGACTTCGTTGCGCGCTACACCACAGGGTTTGACCAACTGGCAGAAGCGGTACTAGAGACCACGCCGGAATGGGCGCAAAATCAAGCTGATGTGCCTGCTGATGTTATTGTTCGGGTCACCCGCGAAATGGCCGCCTGTGCGCCTCATGCTATCGTCAGTCCTGGCCATCGCGCGACGTTTTCGCAAGAAGAAATTGATATGCGGCGTATGATTTTCACCCTCAATGCGCTGCTGGGAAATATTGAGCGTGAAGGCGGCTTGTACCAGAAAAAAGCCGCGGCGACCTACAATAAGCTGGCCGGAGAGAAGGTCGCTCCGGTGCTGGCAAAACCTGATGCCAAATTGCCCAAGCCAACGGCGCAGCGCATCGATTTGGTTGCCCCACAATTCAAGTACATCGCGGCGGGCGGCGGCGTGGTGCAAAGCATCATCGATGCCGTGTTAAACCAGACGCCGTATCCGGTGAAGGGATGGATTATGTCCCGCCACAATCCTTTCCAAACAGTGACCTGTAGGCCTGATCTGGTCAAAACCGTCGAACAACTCGATCTGGTGGTCAGTTGCGATGTCTATTTAAGCGAAAGCGCGGCATATGCCGATTATCTGTTACCCGAATGCACCTACCTTGAACGCGATGAAGAAGTCTCTGACATGTCGGGCCTGAATCCGGCCTATGCCCTGCGCCAGCAGGTTGTAGAGCCGATTGGGGATGCGCGTCCGAGCTGGCAAATCTGGAAAGAACTGGCCGTGCAGTTAGGCCTTGGGCAGTTCTACCCCTGGCAGGATATGCAGACGCGGCAGCTGTACCAGCTTAATGGTGATCATGCGCTGTCCGCTGAACTGCGTCAGAAAGGATATCGGGAGTGGGGGGTTCCGCTGCTGCTGCGGGAACCTGAAGCGGTGCGTCAGTTTGTGGCGCGTTATCCGGGCGCGGTGGCGGTTGACGGCGACGGTACCTATGGCGAGCAACTGCGCTTTAAATCCCCGTCTGGAAAAATTGAACTCTACTCTGAAGAGCTGGAAGCTCTTTTGCCTGGCTACGGTATTCCGCGCGCCCGCAATTTTGCCCTCAAAGGCGACAATGAACTCTATTTTATTCAGGGAAAAGTGGCGGTGCATACCAACGGCGCGACGCAATATGTACCACTGCTGAGTGAGCTGATGTGGGATAACGCGGTGTGGATCCACCCGCAAACGGCCCGTGAAAAAGGCATCAAAAACGGCGATGAGATTTGGCTGGAAAATGCGACCGGTAAGGAAAAAGGCAAAGCACTGGTTACTGCCGGAATACGACCCGATACGCTGTTCGTTTATATGGGATTTGGCGCCAAGGCGGGAGCCAAAACCGCGGCGACGACGCACGGTATTCACTGCGGTAATTTGCTTCCGCATGTTACCAGTCCGGTTTCCGGTACGGTGGTGCACACCGCTGGCGTTACGCTTCGTCGGGCATGAGAAAGGAGAACATCATGAATCAATCAACAAACCCTTATGTCATGCTGCATGACGAGAAACGCTGTATTGGCTGTCAGGCGTGTACGGTTGCCTGCAAGGTATTGAATGACGTGCCGGAGGGATTTAGTCGCCTACAAGTGCAGATCCGTTCACCCGAACATGAACCCGAGGTGCTGTCCCACTTCCAGTTTGTTCGCGTTTCCTGTCAGCATTGTGAAGATGCGCCGTGCGTCAGCGTCTGTCCTACCGGTGCTTCATTTCGTGACGAAAATGGCATTGTGCAAGTGGATAAGTCTCGCTGTATTGGTTGTGACTACTGCGTCGCCGCTTGCCCGTTCCATGTCCGGTACCTCAACCCACAAACGGGGATTGCCGACAAATGTAACTTCTGCGCCGATACTCGCCTGGAGGTCGGACAATCGCCAGCCTGCGTTTCCGTTTGTCCGACGGATGCGCTGAAATTTGGTCGTCGCGATGACCCGGAAATTCAGCACTGGATTAATCAAAAAGAGGTTTATCGCCAGCAGGATACGCGTAGCGGCCCGGTAAGTGTCTATCGGCGTAAAGAGATCCATCAGGAGGGTAATGTATGAATTCTATCTGGGGAGCAGAGCTTAACTATGCGCCGGACTACTGGCCACTGTGGCTCATTTATGCAGGCGTTATTATTGTGCTGATGATTGCGGGCTTGGTAACGCACGCGCTGTTACGTCGGATGCTGGCGCCCAAAACGGCAACCGGGGAAGAACATCGGGACTACCTCTATTCGCTGGCGGTCCGCCGCTGGCACTGGGGTAATGCGCTGCTCTTTATCCTGCTTCTGCTGAGCGGCCTGTTTGGCCACTTTTCTGTCGGACCGGTGGCCTTAATGGTGCAGGTACATACCTGGTGTGGCTTCGCATTGCTGGCCTTCTGGATTGGCTTTGTGTTAATAAACGCAACCAGCGGCAACGGCTGCCATTATCGCATGAAATTTAGCGGGTTGATATCACGCTGCCTGCTGCAAACACGCTTTTATCTGTATGGCATTATGAAAGGTGAGCCGCACCCGTTTGCCGCAACGGCAGAGGACAAATTTAACCCGCTGCAACAACTGGCCTACCTGGCCATCATGTACGCACTGGTTCCACTACTGATCATCACCGGGTTGCTATGTCTCTACCCGCAGGTGGTAGGGGCGGGGCCGGTGATGCTGGTGCTGCATATGGCGTTAGCGATTGTGGGCTTACTGTTCATCTGCGCGCATATTTACCTGTGCACGCTGGGTGACACACCGGGGCAAATTTTTCGCAGTATGATCGATGGTTATCACCGCCATCGCAGTCATCACGCAGAGACCGTGCCGCGTAAAGGGTAGTTCCGGCGAGATTTGTCTCTGAAACCCTTTCCTGATAGCAAGAAAATGTGCCTTATGTCACATTTTCTTGCAATTTATCCATGTTTGTTCGACAGAACTTCCGTAAAAAGAACGGCTATTTCTCCCTTTCCTGAGGACATGCTGTTGAAACGCCGTTTGTTTATTGCCGCTTCACTATTAACGATGAGTTTTTCGCCCGCCTGGGCGAGCGATGCCGTGAGCTTCGCCCCACAACCTCCTGCGATTACTGCCGGGGCATGGGTGTTAATGGATTACACCACGGGCCAAATCCTGACAGCCGGTAATGAACACCAGCAGCGCAATCCTGCCAGCCTGACGAAACTGATGACTGGCTATGTTGTCGATCGCGCAATTGACAGCAAGCGTATTAGTCCGACAGATATTGTGACCGTCGGGCGCGATGCATGGGCAAAAGATAATCCGGTATTTGTCGGTTCATCCTTGATGTTCCTGAAAGAAGGGGATCGCGTTTCGGTACGTGACCTCAGCCGTGGGTTAATTGTTGATTCCGGTAATGATGCCTGCGTGGCACTGGCGGATTACATCGCCGGAGGGCAGCCGCAGTTTGTCGCGATGATGAACAACTATGCGCAAAAACTGAACCTGCAGGACACCCATTTTGAAACGGTACATGGTCTGGATGCGCCGGGTCAGCATAGCTCCGCGTACGACCTGGCCGTGCTGTCCCGCGCTATCATCCACGGGGAACCGGATTTCTACCATATGTACAGTGAGAAAAGCCTTACCTGGAACGGCATCACACAGCAAAACCGTAACGGTTTGTTGTGGGATAAAACCATGAACGTAGATGGCCTGAAGACAGGGCATACGTCCGGTGCCGGGTTTAACCTGATTGCTTCCGCCGTCGATGGTCAGCGCCGCCTGATTGCGGTGGTGATGGGCGCGGAGAGTGCGAAAGGGCGCGAAGATCAGGCGCGTAAACTGCTGCAATGGGGGCAACACAACTTCGATACAGTGCAGGTTTTGCGTAGCGGTAAGCAGGTTGGCACTGAACGCATCTGGTATGGCGATAAAGAAAAAATCAGCCTCGGAACCGAGCAGGATTTCTGGATGGCCCTGCCTAAAGCAGAAGTCCCTAACATCAAAGCAAAATATATCCTTGATAAGAAAGAGCTAGTTGCTCCCATCGCTGCGCATCAACGTGTGGGGGAAATTGAACTCTACGATCGGGATAAGCTGGTGGCGCATTGGCCTCTGGTTACGCTGGAATCCGTCGGCGAAGGCGGCGTTTTCTCGCGCCTGAGCGATTATTTCCACCACAAGGCGTAGTTTTTCCTGATGCGTCTGACTGGCAAGAGTGCGAATCTGCTCACATAATAATCACTATTTCCTTGTGGCCGACATAACCAGAAATTACACTGTATATAAATACAGTGTAACAGTGGAGGTTGTATGGAGTACGAGATAAAGCTGGTCGAAAAACGCATGATTGCCGGTTTCCATATGGTTGGACCGTGGGAACAAACGGTGAAGCAGGGGTTTGAGCAATTAATGAAGTGGGTCGACGGTAAACAGATTGTACCGTTGGAATGGATAGCCGTTTATTACGACAACCCTGATGTTGTTCCTGCGGAAAAACTGCGCTGTGATACCGTGGTTTCTGTGCCTGAAGGTTTTGAAATCCCGGAAAACAGCGAAGGGGTGATCCTCACCGAACTGGCGGGTGGCGACTATGCTGTCGCCGTTGCGCGCGTTGAGAATCACGATTTTGCGACGCCTTGGTATCAGTTCTTCGAGCGCCTGATGCAGGATACGACTTATGCGATAGCCGCTAAACCCTGCTTTGAAGTTTATATGAACAATGGCATGGAGGACGGTTACTGGGACATTGAAATGTACGTGCCAGTGCAGACGAAGTAACTGTTTGGGGTGTAAATCAGGATGATCTTTTCACGCTAAAAACAGGTACAATTCGCTTCTTTGCTATTCCCTGACGGAGTGCATGAGTGCGTGCAGACAAATCGCTGAGTCCTTTTGAAATTCGTTTGTATCGTCATTATCGTGTGGTGCATGGTATTCGCATTGCGCTGGCGTTTCTCCTTACTTTTCTGTTGGTACGCCTGTTAAACATTCCCGAAGGTACATGGCCTCTGATCACGCTGGTGGTGATTATGGGGCCAATATCTTTTTGGGGTAACGTTGTTCCCAGGGCCTTTGAACGTATAGGTGGCACGATCCTGGGCTCGGTCCTGGGACTGGTTGCCCTGCGTCTGGAACTCTTCTCGCTGCCGTTAATGCTGATATGGTGCGCGGTAGCGATGTTTCTCTGCGGCTGGCTGGCGCTGGGTAAAAGGCCGTACCAGGCGCTGCTGATTGGCATAACGCTTGCCGTGGTCGTGGGTGCGCCTGCCGGAGATATGAATACCGCGTTATGGCGCGGTGGTGATGTTATTCTGGGGTCGTTACTGGCGATGCTGTTTACCGGCATCTGGCCGCAGCGGGCATTTATACACTGGCGTATCCAACTGGCGCATTGTGTCACGGGGTACAATCGGGTGTATCAGGCCGCGCTATCCCCCAATCTGCTCGAGCAACCGCGGCTGGAGAAGCATTTACAACAACTGTTGAGCGACGTTGTCAAAATGCGTGGGCTCATCGCTCCTGCCAGCAAGGAAACCCGCATTCAAAAGTCGATCTTTGAGGCTATTCAGACGGTGAATCGCAATCTGGTCTGCATGCTCGAGCTGCAAATTAATGCGCTGTGGGCCAGCCGTACCAGCCACTTTGTCATGTTGAATGCGCATACGCTGCGTGAAACTCAGCTCAGGACCCAGCAGGCACTACTGACAATAACCCACGCCTTGTATGAAGGTAATCCGCAGCCGGTGCTTGCCAATACGGAAAAGCTCAATGACACCGTGGCAGAGCTGCGTCAGCTTATTGCTGAGCATAAAGGCGATAATGTCGCAGAAACGCCCATTCACGGCTACGTTTGGTTGAACATGGAGATGGCTCGACAGCTGGAGTTACTCTCACATTTAATCTGTCGCGCACTGCGCAAATAAAGAGCAGATGAGGGGATTGGTTCTACTGCTGCTTCGATTCAGCAAAGATTAGAGGTATGATACTGAAAAAGGCTAAAACCATTGGTAACTGCAATGGCTTTACCCTCGATAACTCAGGTTTCAACCATGCATTGTCGATGCAGATGCAACTTGAAGTATGGCGGGCATGAAAGTAATGTTGACCCACTTTAGCCGTTGTTTTAACGAATCCGAATCTCACATTATCAGGGGTGTAAAAATGGAAACTACCAAGCCTTCTTTCCAGGACGTGCTGGAATTTGTTCGTCTGTTCCGTCGTAAAAACAAACTGCAACGTGAAATCCAGGACGTTGAGAAAAAGATCCGTGACAACCAGAAACGCGTTCTGCTGTTGGACAACCTGAGCGACTACATCAAGCCTGGTATGAGCGTGGAAGCGATTCAGGGCATCATTGCCAGCATGAAAAGCGATTATGAAGATCGTGTTGATGACTACATCATCAAAAACGCCGAGATCTCTAAAGAACGCCGCGATATCTCTAAAAAGCTGAAAGCCATGGGCGAAGTGAAAAACGGCGAAGCGAAAGCCGAGTAACGATTTTATGCTTGTTCGGGTCGCTGCCGTGCGGCGACCCTTATTGCAGTTCGACCCCGCCCGTTACCATGCGTAACAAATGCTGTTCTGGCCAGTGAATAGTAAGTTTTTTCTGCGTCAGCATCCATTTAATGTAATCCACATCATGACGATTTCTGTCCAGCATCAGTCCGACTACGCTGCCGCTGTGCGCGACGTTGACGCCGTATAAATCACATTCTTCCACCAGTGCTAATAGTGAATCAAAATCCGGCTTTGGTAACAGCAGTTGGCTGGCGATTGCGCTAAGCGTAGCCGCTTCTCCCAACCGGTAAGGATTTTGGCTAATACAGGCTTCCTGTACTTTTTCCCATGCCCGTTGGAGGGCCGCAGCTCCCGCCTGCAAGCCGGAATGACGTGGAATACGGTGATAATCCGCGGTACGCAATGTTTCAGGGCTTTCGAGAACCAGCAGATCGAGTTGAGGCTGAGCTTCACAACCAATTTGCGTGGAAGCGTTGTTATGATCGAAAAGGGTTAGCTTACGAAAAACGGTGCTGTCGGTTGGCTCCAGAGAAACGCAAAGCTGTGCCAGTGTTGGCTCGTCCAGTTGATGACCCAGATAATGCGCTGCGGCGATGGCCGTGGCGGCAATATCCGCAGTGCTGCTGGCCATTCCTTTCGCGATGGGAATGGTTGACTGAACATCTATCCGGATATCCTGACTGAGATGCGCCGGGTACTGCCAGTGCTGTAATAACCTGTCAACCATTGCCCGAGAAAGTGGACGTTCATCTGTCAGCGGTGAGCCTGAAGTGACCTCAACGGTGCTATACCATTCGACCGGGCAGGAGACCAGTTTCTCACTGCCCAGAATCCAGCCCTGGATAAGTTCTCCGCACGATGCGGGACATTGCGCAACAGCCACGTCTTCACCTTTGTGTTCAGCAATCCTCGGCGCATAGTGTCATGGCGATCGCGCTATTACCATGATTTGCCGCAATTTGCGGTGCGGCAATATCAGGCGGGAATGCCCAATGTCACAGTTTCTGATATCGCTAAACGCATAACGTCCTGGGCTATCATCAGCTCTTCATTGGTATTAATCACCGCCACTTTAACCACCGCATTTTCCGTTTGAATAAAGGTGGCGTTACGCTGATTTTTTTCTTCATCAACGGCCAGACCTAAGAAATTCAGGTTGTGGCAAATCGCGGCGCGAGCACGCGCTGAATTTTCACCAATTCCCCCGGTAAACACCAGCGCATCCAGACCGCCCATCTGCATAATATAGCTGCCAATAGTGGCGCGAATCCGCTCGGCAAAAAGCGTCAACGCCAGTGCTGCCTGGTGATTGCCCGTATCTGCGGCATGTTCAACGTCCCGGTAGTCGGGTGAAACACCAGAAACTCCGAGTAATCCGGACTCATTGTTGAGCAATTGGTTGAGCTGCTGCGGGGTTTTGCCTTCACGCAGGGCAATCCACGGCAGAATGGAAGGATCAATATCGCCACTTCGCGTGCCCATCATTACGCCAGACTGCGGCGTAAATCCCATGGAGGTATTCACCGAGTGTCCGCCTTTGATAGCGCAGATGCTGCTGCCGTTGCCCAGATGACAACAAACAACCCGCAGGGCGCTGAGCGGCACGCCCAGCTTTTCAGCAAGCTGAGCGCTGACATACTTGTGGCTGGTACCATGAAAACCATAACGACGAATACCCAGCTCTGAATAATAGCGCCAGGGCAGGGGATAGATGAAAGAAGGCTCATCAAGGGTCTGATGAAAAGCCGTGTCAAAAACCGCAACGGCTGGCGTTTTCGGCATTAGCTGGCGAAATATCGCAATCCCCAAGGCATTAACCGGGTTATGAAGCGGTGCCAGTTCCGCAAGGCGTTCGATTTCCGCCAGTGTTTCATCGGTTACCCGTGCGGAATCTTTGAAGGATTCTCCACCGTGTGCGACGCGATGGCCAACGCCGTCGATCTCTTCCAGACTGCTGATAATATTGTGACTGAGCAGTTTTTCCAGTAGCAGCGTTACTGCTTCACGGTGATCGGCTACGGGCAAAGTCTCCTGCCATTTTTGTGCTGGTGCTTTTAGGGTGACCTGCGCATCAGACATACCGATACGCTCGATCAGTCCCTGGCAAATCATTTCACCCTGCGGCATCGCCAGGAGCTGAAACTTAAGCGAGGAACTACCTGCATTAATGGCCATTATTTTGTGAGACATGAAGGTTCCTTTGCATTCAGAAAAATGAACATCTCATCGACCCCGGTATTCTCCAGTGCGCTGGTGACAAATACTTTTTGCGCGCCAGCCTGAACTAACCAACTCTCCACGAGAGAAATACGCTGCGGGCTGGCTAAATCGGCTTTGGTGACGAGGCCGATAACGGGTCGGTTCATCGGGCCAGTAAAACCTGGAGAAAAAGGTGACCACGGCGCGTCAGCATTGAGAACCAGCGCGATGATGTCTGCTTCACAGGCGCTGGCCAGCAGCGCGCTGTACAGGCAGCGGTTTTCGAGATATTCACCCGGTGTGTCTATCGTTGTGGGAGACCAGACAATGGCCTGGGTCTTCTGATAGTGAAGCGCCTCTCCCCGCATGCACTGCGTGAGTGACGTTTTACCGCACTGGCTGGGGCCAATTAGCATTATGCGTTTCATGAGATTATGTCCGGGTGATGGGACAGGCGGTAAAACGCATCATTTCACCCAGCGTCCGGGTTACCTGTTTCAGCGCGTACTCAACGGCGGAAACATCGCCCGTCAGTACCACAGCGCCGGTAAAACGGTCGAGAAAACCAATCTCTACCGCCCCGGATTTCGTGGCGATATCACAGGCGATGATTGAGGCTTCGCTGGGGGTAATCGTCAGAATACCGATTGCGGAAACCGACTCTGGTAATCCCAGTTTCTTGAACAAATCTTTACCCGGATTAGCGATAAGATGCGCCAACGTAACCTGCTTGCCAGGAACATATTCCTGAATCATACGATCCGTGGTGGGTTGTCTTTCCATTATCCCTCCACCATCTGTCGCCACATGCTTTCATGCGGACGAGGGATGACCGAACGGTAAACCAACAGACCTTTTTCACCCGCACTTTCACTGGCAACTGTCACTGCGTTATTCACATCAGACACATCGCCAGCGACAACCATGTAGCACTTGCCGCCAATACCAAATGCCATATGGACGCGTACCAGCGTGACATTGGAGGCTTTAACCGCACGGTCGGCGGCGCAGATGCAGGCCGCAACGCTCCATGTTTCAACAATGCCAACGGCCTGACGCTTATCCACGCTGTTAAGTCCACTGATCGCAGGAAGTACGCTGGCGTGAATGTTGGGTAGTACCAGACTATCAACGAGCATATCGCCAGCAAGAGAAGTTCCGGTGGCGATCGCCTGTTGTATTGCGCCTACGTCACCACCGAGCATGAGCAGAAATTTGCCCGGGCAGATGGTCTTGCTGACCAGTAAATTCACATTCGCGCTTTTTAACATGGCATCGCCCGCTTCCATTCCTTTGGCAATGCTGGTGAGTTCTAAAATCCCTATAGCCTGAGACATGATTAACCTCTTATTACCGTGATGGATTGCTCAGTAATTTCGCTGACAATACCGTCAATACTGGCGTGGACAGGTGCGCCTAATGCACCGGACGGCACATCGGCAACGCATTGACCGCGAACAACGTGTTCGCCCTGCTGTACACATGGGATGGCGCTGGCACCAATATGCTGGCGTAGCAACAGCGTCGTTTTATCCGTGGGATAATCAGTCTCAGTCAGTGGCGCATCGTGATACCAGTCGCTAAGGCCCAGTTTGGTAATAAGGCGCTTCACCGGAATAAGCCGATACTTCGCCATTTCATCCTCAGGATTTAACGGCCCTTCATAACGATGGTTGAGCGCCCGTAGCTCGCGTTTAAGCATGCGGTTAATTCGCATCGGTGAAATCCCAACCGGACAGGCTACGCTTTCACATACATTGCATTCTGAACAGGTCAGGGCCGTGAGCAGTAACTGCGGTGTGGCCGCCTGCTGATAATTAACCGCGCGAACCAGCAGGTGCGGCGATAATTCATGGCCGATCAAATGCCTTGGGCACAAATCCGTACACAACCGACACTGCTCGCAAACGGTTTTTGCGACGGAAAGCACGGTGCGTTCATCCTGCATCCGCCGCTGAATCAACGCATGAGACTTTGGTAAAACCAGCAGTCCCCCGGTGGTCTTGCTGACTGGGGTATCCAGTGAGGTAATCAGGCCGCCCATCATCGGACCACCGTTAATAAAACCGGGATCGTCAACGGTAACACCACCGGCCAACGCCAGAACCTCACGTAAAGACATTCCGATAGGGACGGTAAGAGTGATTGGTCTGGCGACCGCGCCGTTAACGGTCAGGGTACGGCGCGTAACCGGATACTGCTGCTCAACGGCTCTGGCGATGTTGAGCACCGTCTGGACGTTATTGACCACCACGCCGACGCTGACCGGCAGCGCGGCAGGCGGAACTCGCCGGCCCGTTGCCATCCAGATGGTCAAAACCTCGTCACCAGCCGGGTAGACATCAGGCAAAATATGTAAGCGGATCCCGGCAGGCAGAAGGGGCGTTAACGCATTGATAGCCTTTTGATATTTCTCTTTGAGCGCAATAATACCGGCCCTGGCCCCGGTAGCCGTCATGGCATATTGAACGCCACGGATAAGTCGCTCTGCCTGAACGGCCATCAATTGCTGGTCAACTTTCAGCATCGGTTCACATTCTGCCGCATTGACCAGAAACGTATCGACCTGCGCCTGTAATTTTACGTGAGCAGGAAAGCCTGCGCCTCCGGCCCCGACAACACCCGCTGCGCGAACGCGTTCGCGAATTGTCTGCGCATCATAAAGCGTGGACTCTGCCGTCATGGCTGTCTTCATAATAATTCCTCAAGCAGTACCTGCATGGCGCTGGCGTCGGCAACACGAGGATTGGTTTGCAGCGTGACATCAGCCAGCGCGGCCTGAACCATCGACGGTATACGTTGTGACCAGGCTTGCTTTCCGTCTTTAAGCGCGTCAGCAAAAGAAGGTAACGCACACTGTTTTTTGAGTAGCTCTATATGACGAATTAGCGCATTCAGTGCCGCCGTATCGTTCGCGTTATCCGGGCATAGGTGGCAGGCTTTAGCGAAACGGGCATAGCGCTTCGCAGCCCGCGGATCGCGGGCATTAAAATGAATGACATGGGTCAGCAGCAGCGCATTGGCAAGTCCGTGGGGCAGATGAAACTGGCCGCCCAACTGATGGGCAATCGCATGATTGATACCCAGACCAGCCTGACTGAATGCCATTCCCGCGAGCGTTGAAGCGTTGTGCATTTTTCCTCTGGTTGCCAGGCAGTCGCCTTTGCTGACGGCGACAGGCAGGTACTGGAAGACAATTTGTGCCGCTTTTTCAGCCAGCGCATCGGTGAAGTCGCTGGCTTTCGTGGACACGTAAGCCTCCAGCGCATGCGTTAATACGTCCATGCCGGTATTCGCTGTTATGGCTGGTGGAACGCTGACGACCAGCGTCGGATCAAGGATGGCCATGTCCGGATAAAGCGCATTATTAAATAATGGATACTTAATGCCTTTATCCGGATCGCTAATCACGCAGGCGCTGGTCACCTCCGATCCCGTGCCGCTGGTGGTGGGAATTGCAACGCAGGTTTCAATCTCAATACCGAACTGTCGGCTGAACCAGACGATGGCTTTTGCGGCGTCCAGTGCAGAGCCACCGCCAAAACCAATGACGACGTCCGGTCGTAGGGACTGCATTTGCGCAATCCCTTGTACTACCGTGTTAATGGTGGGATCGGGGGTGATATCGCTGAAAATGCTGATGCGGTTATCCGCTGGCAGCGCGTCGCGCAGCTTTTCAATCAGGGGAGAACGCGCGAGAAAACCATCGCAGATAATCCAGATATGCTTATTCGTGAAGCACTTAAGCACATCCAGGCTTCCCTGGCCGCTGTACAATCGAGTTTGCAGTGAAAAGCTTTTCATAACGGCCCCATTAGCGAATAGAAAAACCGTTTGTCAGCACGCAACGACGAGAGCGTGCGAAAGTGCGCGCAGATGTCGTTCCTTCGCCGGTCGGCGTTGCGATGGTGAAGGTGGTAAAGCCTTCACCACCAACGCCAATCCCAGCATAAGAGGGGCCATTTTTCACAAAAATGGAGGTCTGAAGCGTGCGCGCGGCAAGGTTCAGACGTGACACATTTTGCGAATGCATAATGGCGGTGTGATGCAATCCCTCTTCAACCTTCAGGGCCAACGTTAACGCGCTGTCAAAATCGCTCACCGTTACGATGGGGAGCATTGGCATCAGTTGCTCGCTGGTAACCCATGGGTCGTCAGCCTTGACGATACCTATCAGTAATCGAGGTGCTTTTGCCGGAACCGGTATTCCCGCGGCTTCCAGTAAGGTTGCCGGGCTTTTCCCTACCAGTTGTTTATTGGCTATTCCTTCTGGCAGACAAACTGCGCGCAGTTTGTCTGTCTCTTCGCTATTGAGTCGCATTGCGCCAAAAGACTGCATTTGTTGAACCAGTCGTTCGGCAACGGCATCAACAACAATCAGGCTCTTCTCAGCAATGCAGGGGAGGTTGTAATCAAAGGATGCGCCATTGATGATATCTTCTGCCGCCTTAACCAAGTCGGCTGTTTCATCAACAATGCAGGGAGGATTGCCTGCGCCTGCGCCAATGACTTTTTTCCCGCTTTTCATGCCCATAGCAACAATGCCTGGACCACCGGTAATCGCCAGAACTGCGATTTTAGGGTGCGCCATCATCTGCTGGGTAGCCTCAAAAGTGGGTTCTGTGACCGTGACGACAAGATTCCGAATCCCGCAGCAGCGAAAAGCAATATCTTCAATCATGGTAATCAGCTTCAGTGAGACCGCTTTTGCACCTGGATGTGGGCTAAAATAAACGCTATTTCCCGCAGCCAGCATACTGATGCTGTTGTTAATAATGGTTTCCGTCGGGTTGGTGCTGGGGGCGACGGAACCAATCACGCCAAAGGGTGAATACTCGAATAACACCATGCCGCCGTCGCCGGTAAGCGCCGTAGTGGTGAGATCTTCGATGCCCGGGGTATTGTCCAACGCAGCTTTATTTTTAAGGAACTTATCCTCTTTGTTGCCCATTCCCGTTTCGGCAGCGCTTTCAGCAGCCAATGAAGCAAGGTGAGGCGTCAGCTCTTCTCGCAGGGCGTTAATGATGGCGCTGCGGGTTTTCAATGGACATTGCTGATAACGCAGAAAAGCCTGATGAGCGGCATCGATCGCTTCGCTAACGGACGGAAAAATTCCATTACCCTTAACTTCTGCTTTTGCCGGGGCAAGTTGCTCACTCAAAATGTTACGAATAAGGGTTTCAAGTTCTGAAGTGTTCATTGGTGTGTTCTCACGTTAATTGCCGCAATGGCCGTTTCTGCAATGTCCATATCCTGCTCAACGCTTCCCCCGCTGATGCCAAGACCCCCAAGGAGTAACCCCTCACGCCATAATGCGTACCCGCCACCGAAGGTGACGACTTTTCCCTGCATATGGCTTTCCAGACCGTAAAGCGCGGCGCCTGGCTGCACTTCCGATGTCAGCTCGTGCGTGGCGGTTTTCATTGCCACGGCGGTCCAGGCTTTTTTCGGTGCCAGTTCGCTACTGACGAGTAATGCGTCAGGCATGCGCCAGGTCACCGTTTGGGTCCCATTCGCATCAACAATGCTGATGACGACCGGAACCTGAAGTTCTTCTGCTCTCGTTACCGCAACGCGAGTGAGTTGGTGGAGTTCCTGAAAAGACAGAGACATAGCCGGCTCCCTGGTGGCTGATGTACGGATGGCTGCGAGATAACGCTCCGCTACTTTCTGAATAATGTTGTTTTGATGGGCGTCATGATCTTCTGCTCGTGCAAGCGCATATAAGCAGTCGGAGAGGCGATTGATATAACGCATCAGCACGTGTCTGACGGAAATCTCGGTGGAGAGTTCGACCAGTCGCCTCTCTGCGCGGCGGGCCAGCGTGCGGGCAAAGTGCAGACGGCTGGCGGCTTCGCTGCGGCCAGGTAAAATAAAGCTGCGTAGGGGGGGCACTCTCCCCATCGCGGTATCAATGGCGGCTTCCAGCGCGGCAATTTCTTCTGAGCTGATGTAGCGCTGCTCTGGCGCTGGCTGTTCGCTTTCGCTTGCCAGCTCGGCGCTGAACCAAAAAAGCTGCAGTTGAATGTTTTCGAGTAACTGGCGGTGCTGCGGGTTTTTCGCTGCGCAAACACACAGGCTAAGCGCCGCATTAAGTTCGTCCAGCGTACCGTAAGCCTCGACGCGCGGGTGCGTTTTGCTCACGCGTTGCCCGGTAAAGAGGGCCGTTGTGCCGGCATCGCCAGTGCGGGTATAAATCGCCATAGTTCCTCCTAACGAGAAAGCGTGTCGACAATGCCGACGATAGCCAGATCGATGGCCTCATTAGGGCCGGAAAAAACGTGTCTGGCGCTGGAGCCACTGCTGAGTAATACCAGTTCTCCAGTTCCAGCGCCGACAGAATCAACCGCGACTTCATCTCCACTCACAGGGGACGCGGGAAGCTCTCCGTCCGCACTTACCCGACGTACCAGCAACAGTTTCTTCCCCACCAGTGATGGGGATTTTTGCGTGGAAACCACAACGCCTGTAACCCGTGCCAGATGCATAGCTCACTCCTGCTTAATTAATTGGACATTTCGCGTACCGACGGCGTCCTGAGCCAGAGCCGTCACGACACATCGACGACGTAGCACCAGAACGCCGCCCTTCAGTTGGGCGACGTCGGCATAGCTGAGAAGTTTGTCAGGATGCAAAACGATGATTCGCCCCAGCTCGTCACTGAACTCCAGAGGCAGACGCGCAAGTTTTCTAATGGGGATTGCGGGTAACAATCGGTGTTGTAGTGAAATTTTTACGCGGACTCCGCATGCCAGCGCTTCGTGGATCGTTACCACCGACATGTTGTCCGCGCAGCCCTCGGCAATTTGCTCCAACAATGGCAGGTCCGCCTGCAGGAGGTGGAGCGACGAGTACTGGCAGCACAATGTCCGTGGTTCGATTTCCCGTAACTGCGCGACGCTAAGCGAGAGCGTGCTTTCCGCGCGTTTTTTTAATCGGGAAACAACCTCCTCGATAATGCGTTGCAGCAGTTCGTTGTTCATCGTGGGCTCACCAGTGTGGCAAATGCCTGCGGATTATCTGCGCCCGCAGCATTGGCTTCGTCGGTATCGATATGCATTTCAAGGCGCATATCCGGCGAAACGCGTACGGCGACGTTATCGAAAATCAGTCGACGTTCATCGCCATTAATGGCAACAGAGACTTTATCGCCATGGGAAACGCGCAGGATTAGGGCATCGAGCGGCGACATATGGATATGGCGTTGGGCGACGATTACCCCGGATGCTAAGTCCAGTTCAGCAAATGGACTGATAAGGCGAACGCCTGGCGTGCCCTCGATACTGCCTGACATCCGTAGTGGAGCAGCAATTCCCAACGTACGAGCGTCGGTACGAGAAATTTCGACCTGACTGGTGCTACGCAGTGGGCCGAGTAAGCGCACATTTTTTAACTGACCTTTTGGTCCCACCAGTGTGACGGTCTGGTCTGCTGCATATTGTCCGGGCTGCAGCAGCTCTTTTTTCTCACTAATAGGGTGATTGGGAAACAAGCGGTCGTAATCTTCAGCGCATAGATGAATATGACGATTAGAGATCCCTAGCGGAATAGGGCGCTCACGCATTTCATCCAGAACTTTGGTGACCGTTGTCTCCAGTTGCTGTTTATCCATCACGCTTCACCTCGTTTGCCTGAGTGCAGACAAAGAGAGCGCGGCTCGCCTTTTTGACGGGGGCAGGCAGGGTCAAGACACAGATTGCAGCTAATCAACTCTGCATCTTGTGGCGCTTCGGGCGCTGCATGGTCCTCAGGCATCTCTTCATGTGGTACGACCGGTGTCGGGGCGGGCGCTGGCTCAGACTCCGGGGTGACGCTATGTGACAGAATGCCATCCCCTGGTCTGGATATGACTTTGTGAGCCACCAGTCCATCTCGCTGGTCAGCGAAACTGACACCGGTGGAAATGGCCGCCTGGACGGAGGCCACATCCCCGATTATCTTGATCACCATCCAGCCTGAACCGTTGGTTTTTTCGAGGCCCACCAGCGTGATGGAGGCGGCTTTCGCCATGACGTCCGCGCAACTGATGGCTAATGCCAGACCACTAACTTCAAGTAATCCCAGTGATTGCTTCACGCTGTGCTCCTTGGTTGCAACGATTTATGCGGATTTAGGTAAAATGGCTTCAACGTCGCTGTGCGGACGTGGGATAACGTGGCAGGATTTCACCTCGCCAACGGCGCTTGCTGCAGCGCTTCCTGCATCTACGGCAGCTTTCACTGCGCCGACATCGCCGCGAACCATAACGGTGATAAGGCCTGAGCCGATTTTTTCGTAACCAACCAACTGCACGTTTGCGGATTTCACCATGGCATCAGCGGCTTCAATAGCGCCGACGAGCCCTTTTGTTTCAACCAGTCCCAGTGCGTTATTCATACTGCTTTTCTCCTGTGGGTTATGAGTGGCATTCCCGAAACGGAATGCCTTTAACCAGCCGCGCAGCGTTATTACCAATGCTGCGTCGGGCATGGTTATCTTGTTGATACGTCAGCGTAAATAGTGGCGCTGATGTGGGTAAGTTTTTATAGTGCACGACCAGTTTTTCGCGACTGCAGCCAATGCCAACCAGCAGTGGCGATTGGCAAGCCGCCAGCCATGCGTTGTGGATAACGTCAGTTGACGGGCTCTCCTGAATCACAAAGGGGATCCCTTCTTCTTCAATACCCAGCAGCACATCACTCCAGACGTCAGTGCATCCAGCAGTGGCGAAGATAACGATGGCTGGCGTGGTGAGATTACTTTCCATGAGCGAATGCCTTGTACCAGGAGATAATCAGCCCTGTCGCGACCGCGTTGCGCGGACCTTCGGTGCCACGAATGTTGCCGCGCCCGGCAACCAGGCGATAGTGTGCCAGCGCATCGGTGACCAGTTGCGGAACTTCAAAGTCCAGGGATGAGCCGCCAACCAGCACCACAAAGGGAATATCCCGAATGTTCCCGGTCGGACTCACCTGACGTAGCGCTCTGAGTGCGTTGGTGACGAAAACGCGTTCCTTAGCGCTGCGGCGAATGGCCCGGACTTTCTCCAGCGCCAGTTCGCCTGGCAGTGGCACCAGTTCATCGGGTTTTACTACGCATACGCGGGCAAAAACCGTTGGTGGGAGAGGTGTAGGGAAGAACTGGACGCTGCCATCTTCGTGGCGAAGATGGAACAAGCTCTCGACTTTAGCCAGCGGGTACTTTTTGATCTCTTCAGCGAGATAACGGTCTTCCAGCCCCAGTTCACGGGCAATAATCATCGTGACCATATCGCCCGCACCCGCCTGGTGCGTGGCAATAATTTCGCCTTTCGGGTTGATGATGGAGGCATCGGTCGATCCTGCTCCGAGGTCCAGAATAGCCAGTGGCCGCGTCGTGCCGGGGGTGGTTAAGGCCCCCAGAATGGCAGCTTCGGCTTCGGCGCCGCCAACCTGGACGTCAATGTTGAGCTTTTGCGTGATTTCCTGAGCAATCATCGCCATTTGCAGGCGGTCTGATTTCACCATGGAAGCAATGCCGACAGCTTGTTCCAGCGAGAACTCACCGGCTAGCCCGCCGGTCACGCTGACGGGAACCGAGGTATCGACTGCCAGCAGGTCCTGAATAAAAATTTCGTGGCTGGGTTTGTTAGTTAATTCAGCCATTGTCTGGCGCACATGCTCCAGCATGCCGCCAATATTGGTGCCAGCCTCTCCGATGACGTTATCCAGTTTCGGGCATTCGCCAACCGCTTTCATAATCGCTTCAGCGCCAGCTGCAACGTCGACCCGTACGGTACGACCCTGTGACTGTAGCTCCAGATTTCCGGCAGGAATGGCTCGTGCTTTCACATCACCTGACGGTGTTTTCACAACCACGGCAGAACGGTTGCCAATCAGCGCCCGCGCCATCGGGACAATGTTTTTAGTCTCGTCGGCGTTGAGGCCAAAAACGGTCGCAATCCCGTAAGGGTTAGAAAGCGTTTCAATGACTTTTCCGGGAATCGCGACCTCAATGGCAGCCAGCATACCTAACGGGATGCGGTCGATATGAAGGACTTCATCGACGATAGGCAGGGGGTGAGTCAGACGATTACTGACCAATACGCCATCGTCCTGCTGCAAAATAACGCCAGTTAACTGGTATCCGGCGCGGACGGAGGCATTAATCATCGTGGCGACATCGGCGAAATCAAAGGCCGATGACACCACCAGAATATAGGGCGTATCCGCCGGACGGCTGAGCAGGTCTTCCGGCGTAATAGTGACGCCAACGCCTAATCCGACGCCGCCCGGCGTTTTAGGGTTATGGCCGATCATGGTGGATTCAGTGATGATGGTTTCGGTTATCGTTTCCATCGCGACGTCACCAATGACCGGGGTGGCTTCGTTAATACGGATGAGCGAAATATCGCTGACATTGATACCGGCATTTTTTGCTGCCAGCGAAAGTGCCTCCTGAATACCAAACACATTACGTAATGTGCCTTTAATTCCGGTGGTTTCTGCCAGCGCGCTGCCGGTGATGCTCAGTGCGCCAGACTCATCGAGGGTAGCCAGAGCGACTTCCGTTGATGAGTTGCCTATGTCAATGCCAGCTATATATCGCATGATCCTGTCCCTGAGTTAGTCGTCGCCTTTGAGTTTTTTACGCTCAACGTACAGCGCTGCCGCTTCACGAACGAAAGCTGCACAGATCTTTGCCTGATAACGATTTTCGAGATCGTCAGCGATAGCCATCAGCTCGTCTTTCGTTGAGCGGTATGGGCGCAGCGCGTTGTAGATCTCAAGAATGCGATCGTCAGGTACAGCGGTTAGCTCAGCTGCACGCTCGAAGTTCATCGCCAGTCTGTCACGTCCGGCATCTTTGGCGATTTCCGCCTGAAGGCGCAGCGTTTCAGGGGTGATGCGCATGTCCTGCGCCGTCACTTTGTTGCTCAGAACATTTTCGAGCGTGAAGTCATCCAGAGTTTTGTTGGTTGCGGTTTTTACCCACTCAGGATGTTTATTCGCGAGAGGGTAATCCGTGACTTTCGCGGTATGTGCTGATGAACTCGCCGCGGCCGGCGTCGCGGGCTCGCCTTGCAGGCTGTTCATCCGGCTCAGCACATCCCGAACCATCGATTCAATTGCGTCGGTATTCATGGAGTTATCCTTTATCAAAGCGCCACGCGCAGTTCCTGCGGGTTTTTGCCCGTCACGACGTATTTGGTCTCTTTAATGTGCAGAATGGCCGATTTCGCCTGGTACTTAGGACGAGCCATCTGGTCATTCAGAGTAGGGACCGGTTGCGGAGATTCACGCTTGGCATAACGCGCGGCGTTTTTACCGATCTGACGATAGGTTTCCAGCGTCAGAAGTGGTGCCTGAGGGAACAGCTCCAGGTTAGAAAGCGGCGGTAACCCCTGCTGGTGGATAACCGTGGTGCCTTTTGACTGGATGCCGATAGAGATCCCGGAACCGCTCAGACGGTTACCTTCCACGGCGACAAATGCCACATCGGAAGATTTAAAGCAGCGGATAACGCGCGCTTTAATGCCTTCTTCTTCAATACCCGCAATCACTTCGCGCAAGATGTTCTTATGCGGGATCCCTACGATATTGACGGTTTGCGACAGTCCAAACGCGGGACCTACGGCAATAATCACTTCGTCCTGCTGCTGGCCTTGTTTGGCTTCGCCAATCTCGGTCAGAAAGCTGTCGCCCTGCACCGCTGCAGCCTGTGGAGCGCTAGCCGCTGTCGATGCACGGAATGAGACGGGTTTGTCGCTGGTTTGCATTTCAGACAGTACGTCTTCAATTATCTGGCGCAGCAGCTTTTCATTGATTTCCATTTTTCACCCCTTAGCCAAGTTCGTTGGGATCAAGTGCGCCAGGGATGTTTTTGATCTCTTCCCAGCGTTCGCCTTGTAGGCGATAACCTGTTGCCGGACCGGCATAGTCATTGACGTCATTTACTGCGGATAGCACCTGTCCGTCGCCAACGATAATGGCGGAGGTATGCAGATAATCCCCGGTTAACTTGGCTTTCTGGATGTTGAGCATGTCCTGAGCGACATCGGTAAACCCGCCCTGAGCAAGGGCTTTCACCACTTCCAGACCGTTACGGTTTTTATTGATGATCTCTTGCGCAAACTTGATATCTTCAACGATGTTTCGCTCCGGCATATCTTTCGAACCGTGGGCGTAAGTCGCCGCTTCCACTTCTTCATCAGTGATTGGCGGTAATCCCATCCCGGCAAAGACGGCCTGCAGTGCGCGCGCCGCTTTATTACGAATGGCGATAACGTCTTCTTCACGAACCGGACGCAGACCCCCATCTACCTTGAGGTCTCGCTGGAGAACGTTGTAGTCGTCAAAATCTTCGGCATCCTCGTTCGAACCCGCAAACATGTTGTCGTAGTTCGGCACAGCGGAATAACCGGAAGAGATGAAGTCAGTACCCGGCAGGAACTGCATCAGCAGGCGGGCAGTACGACGCATATCCGAGTGGGTAAAGGTTTGGTCGTTGCTGGAGGCACACTCCAGATCCAGGGAGGAACAGATCAGGTTTTCAGCTAACACCGCACGAATGCCTGATGGCACAGCGGAAGGCACGCCGATGCAGCTTACTGAACCATTTTGTAATCCCTGTACGCCAGCGGCTTTGGTGATGTAAATACAGCGGGCTTCAAGGTAAAGCATCGATTTACCTTCGGCGTAACCCATCTGAACTTCTGAGCCAGAACCGGAGGTAAAGCGCATTTTCAGACCGCGTGAGGCGTAGGAAGAGGCGAGGAAACCTTTCGACCATGGCGTGTCATCGCCGTCGGTAAAGACGGGTTCAGTACCATAAACAGAAATGGTTTCCGCGTAACAGGTGTGACCTAACATACCGAGTTTAAGTTCGGTCGCCTCTTCCAGCGAGCACTGGGTTAATACGCCAGGGCGCCCAACCTGTGAGCCGACTAACAGCGCAATGGCGTTAAAGGGTGCATAACGCGCAACGGCAACCGTCGTTTCCTGTTCGTCAAATCCGCGCCAGGCGCCTTCAGCCGCATCAGCGGCAATCTGCACCGGATTATCTTTAACGTTAGTGACGTGCGCCTGCTGAGACGGTGTACGGCGAGCACGCATTTTCTGCATGGCCATCATCATCTCAACGACGTTCATATGGGACACCACTTCGACAATTTTTGCCGGGGTCATTGCGGTGGTCAGCGGCACAATGTCTTTGCGCTTCACGTTAGGATCGCAAAGCATATTGGCAAGTTTTACTGAGTCCATCGCCATGACTTCTTCAGCGCGCGCCAGGTTAATGCCATAGCGGGCAATGAAATGGTCAATTAAGTCAAATTCACTGGCGGATTTGCCGTCCAGTTCTGTGACTGTACCGTTGACGATTTTAATCGACGGTTTAGGGTCGTTCGGGCTTTCCATCGCAATGAAGCCTTCTTCGATCCACTCCTTAACGAAGCCATCCTGATTCACAGGGCGCTTCGCCAGTGCTTCAAATCTTTTCGATCTCATGAATCAGCCTCACTGATATCAGATGTAGGACGGACGATCGTTTTTCGGTTCTGAGCCGAGGGTCCCGAGTACGGTTTTACCGATTTCGCGGGCGGAGATAACGGCCTGACGCACAGCGCCGGAATCGCCTGAAATGACCAGAATGGCTTCGTTACTGAAGCTGGTGCCATGGGCAGGGGAGCTGTAGGCCACTACTTCCACGTTGGCGGATTTCAGCGCAGTATCAGCCATCAGGACACCAACGGATGCCGGCGCGCCGACGATCACGCCACAGGCACGGCCAATCGGTGCACCAAAGGCTTTTTCCAGCGCGTAGCTGGCGCGTGCGGTGTATTGCATCTCGATGTGACCGGCTTCGTTGGCATACACATCGCCAAAGGTGCGATCCAGTTCTTTCAGCGCAACCTCAATTCCGCGTTTCACGTCGGAAACATCGTTGCCGCCGAGAATAATCAGCGAACCGTGACCCGCGCCGCCTTTGGTATCACGTGGCAACTCAATACTGACGACTTCAGTATTGGTGGCTTTTACCGCTTCATCTGCGGCCATGATGTGCGGGCCTGCACCAGTACGCGCGCCAAGGATGCCAATGGAGCGATACCGTTTTTCAAGTTTCATTGCGTCCAGTAGGGCGCTGTCCACGTTGGCGATTACCAGACCGACGGTGTCGCCAATCGCAGTACCGACAAACTCCGTTAAACTGCAGCTTTTCTCTGCCATAGCCGTTTCTCGTGTTGGAGGATTATTTTCAGGGATAGCTTGCTGTTCCGGCGTTGCCACGCGAGCAATCACCTGCGCCATGATCTGATCAACCAGCTCATTGCTGCTCATTAGCTAATTCCCTTCGGTAAGATTTTTTCTACATCGGTGTGAGGGCGTGGGATGACGTGTACGGCTTTCACTTCTCCCACATTACGTGCTGCGGCGGCACCTGCATCTGTTGCTGCTTTGACTGCGCCAACATCGCCGCGGACAATGACTGTTACCAGCCCCGAACCAATTTTTTCGTAGCCGACCAGCATTACATTGGCTGACTTCACCATTGCATCTGCGGCCTCTATGGCTGCAGTCAAGCCTTTGGTTTCTACCATTCCTAACGCTTCTTGTTGCATAAAGACCTCGCCTGGGTTGTCCCGATGTTCATGACTATAAAAAGAAGCGAGGAAAAAGAATGGCTGACTTGAAATTGAGAGTGAAAAAATAATAGAGGCAAGGTGATATAAAATTGCTATTAATTATTTTAACTTATTGTTTTTAATGGATATATTAAATTTTATTGATATGATTATTTAGTTATGTCAGTTCCACATTTACACTTTTTCTGGTGACATTATAAATATCATTTGCTATGCGAAAAAAATGAAATTGTGATGGTGGTTTGAAAACGGATTTCTGCTAATAGCAATATTTTATTGTTTTGAAAATGTCCGTGTAATACGCGTAATCCCGATTGTCTCTAATGTTTTAATAAAGTGCGTAGCAAGAATTTGCTATTGCACCACGATTTTAAAGGGCAAGCTATCCGCAGAATGCCAACAATTTGCTGATACGGCCTTTTATAGTAAGCCTCGATGTATTCTACTTGCCAGTAAGGAGTCCGCTGGTAAAGACACGAACTCTGCTTAGAAGGTGTCACAATGAACGATTCACTAAAAGCGCAATGCATTGCTGAGTTTTTGGGTACCGGGCTGTTTTTGTTTTTTGGTATTGGCTGCCTGAGCGCTCTGAAAGTCGCAGGTGCCAGCCTGGGATTGTGGGAGATCTGCATCATTTGGGGGCTGGGGATCTCGCTTGCAGTCTACCTGACGGCCGGGATTTCTGGCGCGCATCTCAACCCTGCTATCACCATCGCACTGTGGCTGTTTGCCTGTTTTCCGGGGCGCAAAGTTTTACCTTACACTGTGGCGCAGGTCGCGGGGGCCTTTGGTGGCGCTTTGCTGGCTTATTTGCTCTACGGCAGTCTGTTTACCGAGTATGAGTCGGCCCACCAGATGGTGCGCGGCAGTCTGGAAAGCCTGCACCTTGCCAGTATTTTTAGTACCTATCCTGCGGCGGCGCTCAGCGTCTGGCAGGCAGCGTTGGTTGAAGTGGTGATTACCTCCATTCTTATGGGGATGATCATGGCGCTGACTGACGACGGTAACGGCGTACCTAAAGGTCCGTTGGCACCATTGCTGATTGGTATTCTGGTTGCTGTTATCGGCGCATCCACCGGTCCGCTCACCGGATTCGCGATGAATCCGGCGCGTGATTTTGGTCCTAAATTGTTTGCCTGGATGGCCGGGTGGGGAGATGTTGCAATGACCGGCGGGCGTGATATCCCTTATTTCATTGTACCGATTGTGGCCCCTATCATCGGCGCGTGCGCGGGTGCAGCAATTTATCGTTATTTGATTGGCAAAAATTTACCGTGTAATACGTGTAAGCTGGACGAAAATGAGAGCTAGCTTCACAGAAGAAGTTTATTTTTGAAAAGTAAAAACTGTTTTCGTGATCCGGTATCCTGAACTGCCCAAAAAGTCTCCCAAGAATGGGAGACTTTTGTTATGTTCAATTACGACTTTCATCAATGCTCAGGATGGCAGGGTGAAAATGAATGTGAATAATATGTTTTATTTATAACAATAAATTAACTGAGAGGTTTTATCATGATTTCTGCGAGTGCCCTGAACTCAGAACTCATTAATAAAATCGCACAGGATTTTGCGCAGGCCACCAGTCTGGCCGTTGTGGTTGTCAATATTCACGGTGATGAAATTTCTGAGCTTTTTAATTTCACCCCTTTTTGCCAGTTGATGCGTCAGCATCCTCAGCACAGTACCCGTTGTCGTATGAGCGATCGCTGTGGAGGGCTGGAAGCCTCTAAATCCGATCAACCCTGCATCTATCGCTGTCACGCCGGACTTACCGACTTCTCAATTCCGCTGGTCATTGCGGGGCACCTGGTAGGGTTTGTGCTTTGTGGCCAGGTACGCTTAAGTAACGATGTTGGTTTGGTTGATATTCTGAATGTAGATGACCGCTGGCAAGCCGATCCCGAACTGGTCAACGAGTTTCGTAATGTACCGGAAATGGACTATTCGCGAGTCATCGCCTCAGCGGATCTGCTGAAGCTCATCGTAGAAAATTGCCTTAAGAAACAACTTAATTTTGTGGTTATCAAAGATAACCCGCAGCAGTCAGAGCCGGTACGCGCTAACCGCAGCACCAATCCTCATGACAGCAAAATGAAAAAAGCACTGCGTTATATTGATGCGCATTTATCAGACGAATTGCGTCTGGAGGATGTCGCCTCTCATGTTTACCTTAGCCCTTACTATTTCAGCAAATTGTTCAAAAAATATCATGGTATCGGTTTTAACGCATGGGTAAACCAGCAGCGAATGGCCAGTGCAAAAGAGCTGCTTTGCCACAGTGACTGGAGCATAGCCAGCATTGCGCGTAATTTAGGATTTTCGCAAACCAGTTATTTTTGCAAAGTTTTTCGTCAAACGTATCAGGTCACGCCGCAGGCATTTCGCCAACAAATAAATGTCATTTCACGTGGCGAATCCGCTTAAATGGCAATATTTTGCTATTGCCGATTTTTGATATAGGGCGCTATGCCAGTCATTATAAAATGAAAAGTAGCGACAGCAGTCAATAAATTGTCATAGCGCAACAAAATATTAGTATTAGAGGGATAAACTGCACCAGTTTTTATTTTTGTGATGAGATACAGTGTCTCTGTGAATGACTTTCTTTATTCTTTGTTGGCACTTTCATTCAGAATGCGAGCATATGAATAAGTGGGTTTATGCCAGGTAATTGGTTGAATGAACCCGGCAAGATATTAAATTGAATTATTGTCATGAGGTCGTGAATTTACCTCATAACAGAGAGCTTAATTAATCAGGCTCTTGAACTGACAGGTTTGCCACATTTGTGGTAGGGAAGGGGGTGAGAATCCCCCGCAGCCCCCGCTGCTGTGATGCTGACGACCCCGCATTGACCACTGATCGCAAGATTGGGAAGGACGGGTGAGGATGACGCTAAGCCAGAAGACCTGCCTGTCAGTGACTACCAACAACTTCGGTGGGAAGTGGGTGGTTCAGATGCATACAGTCGAGAGACTGGGTATCTTTACACCCCTACCACCCTGAACAGGATCAGGGTATGGCGGCCAATTTTCACGCTTTTGTTCTTGCAGGTACCGGAAGCGGCTGTGGTAAAACCACGGTGACGCTGGGCTTGTTGAGCTTGTTGAAAAAACGCGGTTTACGCGTCCAGCCCTGCAAAGTAGGCCCCGATTACCTTGATACCGGCTGGCATACCGCGGTATGCGGCACTGCTTCCCGCAATCTTGATAGCTTCATGCTTCCCGTCCCCACCCTGAATGCTTTATTTCGCGAGCACATGCAACATGCGGATATCGCCGTTATTGAAGGCGTTATGGGGTTGTATGACGGATACGGCACCGACCCAAACTACTGCAGCACCGCCGCGATGGCCAAACAGTTAGGCTGTCCGGTTATCCTACTGGTTGATGGCAAAGCCGTTTCCACCTCGATCGCCGCGACAGTAATGGGGTTTCAGCATTTTGATCCAACCCTGAATATTGCCGGCGTTATTGTTAACCGGGTTAACAGCGAAACGCATTACCAGCTCCTGAAAGTGGCGATTGAGCGTTACTGCGCTGTACCCGTATTAGGCTACGTTCCCCGTATGGAAGGCGTAGCGCTTCCTGAGCGTCATCTGGGTTTGGTTACCGCGCGTGAGTCGGTTATCAACCAGCAGCCGTGGCAGGCGTTTGCCGCGACGCTGGAGCAAACCCTTGATATCGACGCGCTGCTGAGATTAAGCCAGTTCGACACGCTTCCTGCTGGTGAATGGCCAGCGTTGCCCGCCGCAGACGCCGGGGCAGGGCTAACGCTTGCCATCGCCGATGACGAAGCGTTCAATTTCTACTACCCGGACAACATTGCGCTACTGGAGCGCACGGGGCTTAAAATTGTCCGTTTTAGTCCGTTGCACGACACCTGTTTACCCGACTGTCAGATGATCTGGCTGGGGGGTGGCTATCCTGAGTTACATGCTGCGGCGTTGGCCCGTAATGTTGCAATGCTTAACCAACTGCGGGCGGCGCACCAGCAGGGTGTCGCGATTTATGCCGAGTGCGGGGGGCTGATGTATCTCGGCAGTTCGCTGGAAGACAGCCAGGGTGATACCTGGCTGATGGCGGATATCATTCCCGGTCACAGCAAAATGGGAAAACGTCTGACCCGATTTGGCTACTGCGAAGCGCAGGCCGCGCAGCAAACGTTGTTAGCTGCAGAAGGCGAAGTGCTGCGCGGACATGAATTCCACTACTCCGATTTTACCCCTGAAACCTCCGCGGTGATGAACTGTCGCAAAGTGCGCGATGGCAAAACGCTGCAAGCCTGGTCCGGCGGCTGGCAGGTGGGAAATACCTTTGCCAGCTATCTACACGTTCATTTTGCTCAACGTCCGCAGATGCTTAACCACTGGCTGGCAGCCGCGAGGAGCGCACTATGACCATCCTCGCGTGGTGTGTTGCCTGGCTGCTTGATTTTATCATCGGCGATCCGCAGAACTGGCCGCATCCGGTGCGCTGGATTGGCAATCTGATTTCTGCAGTGCAGCGAGTTGTTCGGCGTTACTGCCATAGCGACCGTGCGCTACGCATCGGTGGCGCGGTGATGTGGATTGTGGTGGTTGGGCTGACCTGGGCTGTGTCCTGGGGAGTACTGGCGCTGGCGCACTCTATTCATCCCTGGCTTGGTTGGGTGGTTGAGGTCTGGATGATCTTTACCGTGCTGGCCGGGCGCTGCCTGGCAAATGCCGCGCAGGATGTCGAGCGTCCGCTACGTGCCGGTAACCTTGCTGCAAGTCGGGAAAAGCTGTCATGGATTGTGGGACGCGATACCTCGCAATTACAGCCACAACAGATCAACCGCGGTGTAGTGGAAACCGTGGCTGAGAACACCGTTGATGGCATCATCGCGCCGCTGTTCTTCTTGCTCCTCGGCGGTGCGCCTCTGGCGATGGCCTACAAAGCGGTAAACACCCTTGACTCCATGGTGGGCTACAAACATGAAAAATACCGTGCTATCGGTATGGTCAGCGCTCGTCTGGACGATGTCGCAAATTATATTCCCGCGAGACTAAGTTGGCTGCTGTTGGGCGCAGCGGCATTTTTATGTCGCCAGGACGGCACGCGTGCTTTGCAGATTGGCTGGCGCGATCGCTACAACCACAGCAGCCCCAACTGCGCGTGGTCAGAAGCGTCCGTTGCCGGGGCATTAGGAATTCGTCTGGGTGGTCCTAATGACTACTTTGGCGAGCGCGTTGAGAAACCGTGGATCGGTGATGCACAACGCGACATTTCGGTAGACGACATTTCCCATACGATTCGATTGATGTGGGTGGCATCGATGCTGGCACTGGCGCTGTTTATTGCGCTGCGGTGGCTGCTGGTCGGTGTGGCCTGAGGACAACACAATGCAATATATCCAGCAACCCCAGGCGATTGAGGCCAAAAGTTTCGACATTATTGGCGAGATCATCCGTGAAACCCGCCCGGACTATCAGTTTGCCAGCCCGTTACATGAAGCCATTATCAAGCGGGTTATTCACACGACAGCGGATTTCGACTGGCTGGACATTCTGTGGTTTTCCAGTGATGTGCTGGAGCAGTTCTGTGCGGCGCTTAGCCGTTCGAGCGTGATTTATACCGATACCACTATGGCCCTTTCCGGGATTAATAAAACGCTGCTGGCAAAATTCGGTGGCGAATGCCGCTGCTACATCAGCGACCCGCGGGTCGTGCGGACGGCAAAAGAGCAGGGCATTACCCGGTCAATGGCGGCCGTTGACATTGCGGTGAAGGAAGAGGGTGAAAAGCTGTTTGTGTTTGGCAACGCGCCGACAGCGCTGTTCCGCCTGCTTGAGCATGATGTGGCCGTGAGTGGCGTAGTTGGCGTACCGGTTGGGTTCGTCGGTGCAGAAGAGTCGAAAGATGCACTGACCCAAAGCAATCTGCCCGCCATTGCTGCGTTAGGTCGTAAAGGGGGAAGTAACGTCGCCGCCGCGATCGTCAACGCCATGCTTTATCACATGCAGGGGGCGCGATGAGCGAGTCCTTCGATACGCCTGTGTGGCACAACGGTAAAGCGCTGCGTAAAGGATATACCACGGGATCGTGCGCGACGGCGGCGGCAAAAGTGGCGGCGCTGATGGTATTGCGCCAGCACCTGATCCATCAGGTTTCTATCGTGACGCCATCAGGTGTGACGCTGTGTCTGAACGTAGAGTCACCGCATATCGAAGGACAGCAGGCGATAGCCGCCATCCGCAAAGACGGTGGCGATGATGTGGATGCCACCCACGGCATGCTGATTTTTGCCCGCGTGACGTTAAACGATAGCAAAGAGATAACCCTTCAGGGCGGGGAAGGCGTCGGCACGGTAACCCGCAAAGGGATCGGCCTGCCGGTGGGCAGTTCGGCGATTAATCGCACACCTCGCCAGACCATTGAGTCTGCGGTTCGTGAGGCGATTGGTCCGAATCGTGGGGCGCAAATTGAAATTTTCGCGCCGGAAGGCGAAGAGCGGGCACAAAAAACCTACAACTCCCGCCTTGGCATTCTGGGCGGCATTTCGATCATTGGTACGACTGGGATCGTCACGCCGATGTCAGAAGAAAGCTGGAAACGTTCACTGTCGCTGGAACTGGAAATTAAGCGAGCGGCGGGGCTGGAGCGTGTCGTACTGGTGCCAGGAAACCACGGCGAACGTTTTGTGCGTGAGCAGATGGGGATCGACACCCAGGTTGTGGTCACTATGAGCAATTTTGTCGGCTACATGATTGAAGAAGCCGTACGTCTGGGGTTCCGACAAATTGTGCTGGTGGGACACCCTGGTAAGCTCGTCAAAATTGCGGCGGGGATCTTTCATACCCACAGCCATATTGCCGATGCTCGCATGGAAACGCTGGTGGCCCACCTCGCGTTACTGGGTGCGCCGCTGGAACTGCTCACGCTGGTCAGCGACTGCGATACCACCGAGGCGGCGATGGAACACATAGAAGCATACGGTTTTCAGCACATTTACAACCATCTGGCTAAGCGCATCTGTATGCGCGTCCTGCAAACGTTGCGCTTTACCAAAAATCCCCCGACCTGTGACGCCATCATGTTCTCTTTTGATAATCAGGTGCTTGGAAGTAATCGCCCGGTCGCAGAGATTGCTGAGGAGATGCAATGTTAACCGTTGTAGGGATGGGGCCAGCCGGTTTGCATTTGATGACGCCTGCGGCGCGTGAAGCGGTCGCAACGGCTGATGTTCTGGTCGGTGGAAAGCGGCATTTGCAGCAATTCCCGGATTTTACCGGTGAACAGTTTGTTCTCGGCGCCAATATTCTCGAACTTTTGAACTGGATTTGCGCGCACCAGGAGCAACGCGTTGTGGTGCTGGCATCTGGCGATCCGCTGTTTTACGGCATCGGGACGCGCATGGTGGCGCATTTCGGTATTGAAAATGTGCGCATTATTCCCGGTATTAGCGCGGTGCAGTACCTGTGTGCGCAGTCCGGTATTGATATGAACGATATGTGGCTGACCAGTAGCCATGGTCGCAGCGTCTGTTTCGATGAACTGGCGCGACATAACAAGGTGGCGATGGTGACAGATGCGCAGTGCGGCCCGCGTGAAATTGCGCAGCAGCTCATTGCACGAGGCAAGGGACATCGCTGGATGGTGATTGGCGAAAACCTGGCAATGGAAAACGAACGGATCCATTTCCTGCCTGTGAACGAAGTTAACGCCGACTATGACATGAATGCAGTGGTGATCCTTGATGAAAGATGAGCTGTTTTTACGTGGAGAGAAAGTGCCGATGACCAAAGAAGCGGTACGTGCACTTGCCCTCTCAAAACTTGAATTACACCGCGCCAGTCACCTGATTGATATTGGCGCGGGAACCGGCAGCGTGTCGATAGAAGCCGCGCTGCAATACCCTGGATTGCGCGTGACGGCAATCGAGCGTAACCCGGCGGCGCTCAGGTTGCTGGATGAAAACCGCCAGCATTTTGCCTGTGCAAACATCGATATTTTTCCCGGTGTTGCGCCGATGACCATCGCTGAAAAAGCCGATGCTATTTTCATGGGCGGCAGCGGTGGCCATTTGACTGAACTGATTGACTGGTCAATGCGTCAATTGCATCCCGCAGGGCGGCTGGTGATGACATTCATCCTCCAGGAAAACCTCAACACCGCGCTGGCACATCTGGACCATCTTGGCGTACCGGGAGTGGATTGCCTGCAGCTACAGGTTTCCTCGCTTACCACGCTTGGCAGTGGTCACTATTTCAAACCGAATAACCCCGTATTTGTTATCGCCTGTCAGAAGGAAGGAAACCATGTCTGAGATTTTTGATCCCCGTAGCGTGTGGTTTGTTGGCGCAGGTCCTGGCGATCGCGAGCTGATTACCCTCAAAGGTTACCGGTTGCTACAGCAGGCGCAGGTTGTTATCTACGCCGGATCGCTGATTAACACCGAACTGCTGGAATATTGTCCTGCTGGTGCTGAATGCCACGACAGCGCTGAACTGCATCTGGAGCAGATCCTTGATCTGATGGAAGCCGGAGTGAAAGCGGGTAAGACCGTGGTGCGTCTGCAAACCGGCGATGTTTCGCTGTACGGTTCCGTGCGCGAGCAGGGCGAGGAACTGACCAAACGCGGGATTGACTGGCAGGTGGTGCCCGGCGTCAGCGCATTCCTTGGTGCGGCGGCGGAGCTGGGCGTTGAGTATACCGTGCCTGAGGTCTCACAGAGCCTGATCATTACCCGCCTGGAAGGACGCACGCCGGTGCCGGAGCGCGAACAGCTGGAGTCATTTGCCAGTCACCAGACATCTATGGCGATTTATCTGTCCGTTCAGCGTATTCATCGTGTGGCCGAGCGTTTGATTGAAGGCGGTTATCCGGCGACCACGCCCGTGGCGGTGATCTACAAGGCAACCTGGCCGGAAAGCCAGACTGTGCGCGGTACTCTGGCGGATATTGGCGACAAGGTTCGTGATGCGGGCATCCGTAAAACGGCCCTTATTCTGGTCGGTAATTTCCTGGGCTCGGAGTATCACTACTCCAAACTCTATGCGGCGGACTTTAGCCATGAATACCGTAAAGCCTGAGTCAATTGCGCTTTTTTGCCTGACCCCGGGAGGCGTTACGCTGGCAAAACGTCTGGCGGCCATGCTGCCGGTCACCTGTTTTACCAGTGAAAAGCTGCTGGAGGAGGGATTCATTCCTTTCGAAAACGGCTTTGCGAATACCGCCCGCGAAGCGTTTGCGAATTACTCGGCGCTGATTTTTATCGGTGCGACCGGCATTGCGGTGCGCGTGCTGGCCCCGCTGGTCAACGACAAATTTTGCGATCCGGCGGTGGTGGTCATTGATGAACGCGCCCAGCATGTCATCAGCCTGCTCTCCGGTCACGCGGGCGGTGCCAATGCGCTGGCGCGGTATCTGGCGGGCATGTTGGGCGCCGATCCGGTGATCACCACTGCGACGGATGTCAACGATATGGCGGCACTGGATACGCTGGCATTTCAACTGAATGCCCGGATGAGTGATTTCCGTTCGGCGGTGAAGATCGTTAATCAGATGCTGGTCAGTAATAAGCGGGTAGGGCTGTGGTGGGATGATGAACTGACGCAGGATGTCAGTCATTGCGACCGGCGCGGATTTATCACGGTAACCGATCTCAATCAGCTTCCTGAACTGGATGCGCTGGTGTGTATCACCTTACGCACCAATTTGCCCGATCTGCCTGTTCCGCACTGGAAGCTGGTGCCACAACGTGTTGTGGCCGGAATTGGTTGTCGTCGTGACACGCCGTTCCCGTTGCTGGCCGCGCTGCTTGCCAGGCAACTCGAAGCCCAGCAGCTCGATCCGCTGGCGCTAAAAGCGATTGGCAGTATCACGCTGAAAAAAGATGAACAGGGACTTATCCAACTGGCTTCGTGCTGTCGCGTTCCTTTCGAAACCTTTACTGCTGACGCGCTGCGTGAGCATGAACACCGTTTCCCGGCCTCATCGTTTGTTCGCAAAACGGTGGGTACAGGAAGCGTTTCCGGTCCTGCAGCCTGGCTGCTGAGCCACGGAAAACTGTTAGGCGAGACCCTGCGAGAACAGGGCGTCACTATCACTTTGGGAGTTTCACACTGATGTTAAGCGTAATTGGAATTGGCCCTGGCTCGCAGGCAATGATGACCATGGAAGCCGTTGAAGCATTGCAGGCAGCGGAAATCATCGTTGGCTATAAAACCTACACCCACCTGGTAAAAGCGTTCACTGGCGACAAGCAGGTGATCAAAACCGGGATGTGCAAAGAGATTGAACGCTGCCAGGCGGCGATCGAACTGGCGCAGGCAGGTCACAATGTGGCGCTGATCAGCAGCGGTGATGCAGGGATTTACGGTATGGCCGGGCTGGTGCTTGAGCTTGTCAGCAAGCAAAAGCTGGACGTTGAGGTCAGGCTGATCCCAGGAATGACGGCCAGCATTGCCGCCGCCTCTTTGCTGGGCGCGCCGTTGATGCACGACTTCTGCCACATCAGCTTGAGCGATCTGTTAACACCGTGGCCAGTTATCGAAAAACGCATAGTGGCTGCCGGCGAAGCAGACTTTGTAATCTGTTTCTACAACCCGCGCAGTCGGGGTCGCGAAGGACATCTGGCGCGCGCATTTGAGCTGCTTTCTGCCAGCAAGAGCGCGCAAACGCCGGTGGGTATTGTGAAGTCAGCCGGACGTAAAAAACAGGAAAAATGGTTGACCACCCTGGGTGAAATGGACTTTGAACCGGTTGATATGACCAGCCTTGTGATCGTTGGCAACAAAACAACCTATGTTCAGGACGGCCTGATGATCACGCCACGAGGTTATGTGCTGTGAATTATGGAGATGTGTTGGTCATGGGCGGTACCAGCGATGCGCGCATGCTGTGCCAGCAACTGGACGCAGCCAATGTGGCCTACACCCTGTCAGTTGCGACTCCAACGGGGAAGCAGCTGGCGGGAGATATCAAAGGTCAGGTGCGCTGCGGGCGTCTGGAGCGCGAACAAATGATTGCCTGGCTACAGGAAAATCGGACGCGCTGGGTGATAGACGCCTCGCATCCGTATGCCGAGGTGGTGAGCCGCAACATCATGAACGCCTGCGAAGCGGCGGGGGTACTGCTGAGCCGCTATCAGCGTCCTGAGCAGTTGAGCGGTTTAACCCACCCGCAGCTTTATATCGTACAGAGTATTCAGCAAGCCTGCGAGGTTGCGCGCCGCTTCGGTGACCGCGTGCTGCTGACGACCGGCAGTAAAGATCTGGCTATCTGGCGCGAAGGGTTGCCTGAAAAAACGCTGCTGGCGCGCGTCCTGCCTGTACCCGAGGTTATTCAGCAATGCGCGGACCTGGGATTTGGCGTCGGTGAGATTTTTGCATTGTGCGGGCCGTTTAGCGCCGAGTTCAACGCTGCGTTTTATCGCCAGTGTCAGGCTGATGTGGTGATCACTAAGGCATCCGGTGCGGAAGGTGGTTATCAGGAAAAAGTTCAACCCTGTCTGGATGCTGGTATCCCCTGCATCGTGATTACACGTCCGGCACCGTTGGTGACGGGAGAAGAGTTACTGGAAAGTCAGGCCGCCTTTGGGGCGCGTTTAACGCGCTGGCTGGCCGCTGCTTAAGGAGTTAGAGATGAAAAAGGCGCTTCTGGTGGTCAGCTTTGGCACCAGCTATCACGACACCTGTGAGAAAAATATTGTGGCTTGCGAGCGCGATCTCGCAGCCAGTTGCCCTGACCGCGACCTGTTCCGGGCGTTTACCTCCGGGATGATTATCCGCAAGCTCAAGCAGCGCGACGGCATTGAGATCAACACGCCGCTGCAGGCGCTGCAAAAGCTGGCGGAGCAGGGGTATCAGGACGTGGCTATTCAGTCGTTGCACATTATCAACGGTGATGAATACGAAAAAATTGTCCGCGAAGTGCAAAGCATGCGCCCGCTTTTTTCTCGCCTGACGCTGGGTGTTCCGCTGCTGAGCAGCCATGACGATTACGCCCAGTTGATGCTGGCGCTGCAACAGCAGATGCCGGTGCTTGGCGAAAATGAAAAAGTGGTGTTTATGGGACACGGTGCCAGCCATCATGCCTTTGCCGCCTATGCCTGCCTCGACCATATGATGACGGCACAGCGCTACCCGGCGCGGGTTGGGGCGGTGGAAAGCTACCCGGAAGTCGATGTGCTGATTGAAAGTTTGTCTCAGGAAGGGGTGACGGCGGTGCATCTGATGCCGCTGATGTTAGTTGCTGGCGATCATGCCATCAATGATATGGCCTCTGACGAAGAGGATTCGTGGAAAACATTGTTCAATGCGGCCGGGATACCGGCTACGCCGTGGCTCAGTGGTCTGGGTGAGAATCCGGCGGTTCGCGCTATGTTCGTGGCGCATTTACAACAGGCGCTTAATGTGGCGCTGGAGGAAGCAGCATGAGCGGAAAACTGTACGCATTAAGCACCGGGCCTGGCGCTTCCGATCTTATCACCGTGCGGGCCGCACGCACGCTGGGTACGCTGGATATTCTCTATGCGCCCGCCGGGCGTAAAGGTGGCGACAGTCTGGCGCTGTCGATCGTACGTGAATATATCGGCGAGCAGACCGAAGTTCGCTGCTGCCATTTTCCTATGAGTGCTGACAGCGCTGAAAAAGAGGCGGTATGGGATGACGTTGCGGCCGCGCTGGTTCAGGAAGTCGAAGCGGGTAAGCAGGTGGGCTTTATTACTCTCGGCGACGCCATGCTGTTCAGCACCTGGGTTTTTTTACTCCAGCGTATTGGCTGTCCTGACTGGTTAGAAATCGTCCCGGGCGTGACCTCTTTTGCTGCGATTGCAGCGCGCTCAAAAACGCCGCTCGCCATGGAGCAACAGTCACTGGCCGTGGTCTCCTGTACCGCGCCGGAAGCGGAAATCCAGCAGGCGTTAAAGCAGCATGACAGTCTGGTGCTGATGAAGGTATACGGTCGTTTTGCGCGCATCAAAGCGCTGCTGCAACAAGAGGGTTTGTTGGGCTGTGCATTGATGATGTCTGAAGCCACGCTGCCGGGTGAACAGTGCTGGCGTCATCTCGATGAGGTGAGCGACGATCAGCCGCTGCCTTATTTCTCGACCATTCTGGTCAATAAACATTGGGAGTATGCACAATGAAGCTTGAACAACAGCTAAAACAGCTGTCTTTCAGCGGGTTGGCTGCGGCGCTATTACTGATGGTTGTTCCTGAACAAGCGTTCGCCATGCACATAATGGAAGGTTTCTTGCCGCCGATGTGGGCGCTGGCCTGGTGGCTGCTGTTTTTGCCGTGCCTGTGGTACGGGCTGGTGCGGCTGCGCCAAATCGTGCAGGAAGATAGTCACCAAAAAGTGTTACTGGCTCTGTGCGGCGCGTTTATTTTTGTGCTGTCGGCGCTGAAAATTCCTTCTGTTACCGGAAGTTGCTCGCACCCTACCGGGGTAGGCCTGGCGGTTATCCTGTTTGGACCGGGCGTGGTGGCAATCCTCGGGGCAATCGTCCTGCTGTTCCAGGCGCTGTTACTGGCGCACGGTGGTTTGACAACGCTTGGCGCTAACGGCATGTCGATGGCGGTGATTGGCCCGGTGGTGGGTTACATGGTGTGGAAAATGGCCTGCCGTGCGGGGTTGCGTCGTGATGTTTGCGTCTTCCTGTGCGCGATGCTGGCGGATCTCGTCACCTATTTCGTGACCTCGGTGCAACTGGGCGTGGCGTTCCCGGACCCATCCGCCGGTGCTACGGGTTCAATCATCAAGTTCATGGGGATTTTCTGCCTGACGCAGATCCCAATTGCGATAGCGGAAGGTCTGCTCACCGTAATGATTTATGACCAGTTAACCAAACGGCAGTTGATTACCGCTCAAGGACATTAACGATGAAAAAGACGCTGATTTTGTTAGGGATGGTAGTGGCGCTGGTGATCCTGCCGTTCTTTATCAACCATGGTGGAGAGTACGGCGGCTCAGACGGTGAGGCGGAGAGTCAGATTCAGGCAATTGCCCCACATTATGAGCCGTGGTTCCAGCCCTTGTATGAACCGGCAAGCGGTGAGATTGAAAGCCTGCTGTTTACGCTTCAGGGATCGCTGGGCGCAGCAGTGATTTTCTACATTCTGGGTTACACCAAGGGCAGGCAACGCCGTGATGACCGGGCTTGACAGGCTTAGCTATCAAAGTCGCTGGTTTCATGTCTCACCCGTGCGGAAATTTCTGCTCTGGCTGATGATGATGATTCTGGCGTTTACTCTGCCCCCGTTGGGGCAGGGTATTGAGCTGTTACTGATTGCCGCGCTGAGCTGCTGGCTGCTGCGCATTTCCTTCTGGCGCTGGTGTCGCTGGATGGCATTACCGTTTGGTTTTCTGACGGTCGGCGTCGTGACCATTCTGTTTAGTTTTAGCCGCGATCCGCAGACGCTGCTGGCCAGCATCCCCGTTGGAAGCTATTGGTTAGGTGTTAGCGCGCCAGGGCTTGTCACCGCCAATGAAACCTTCTGGCGCAGCCTGGCTGCGCTGGCGGCGACGTTCTGGCTGGTCCTGAATCTGCCGTTTCCGCAATTAATTATCTTACTCAAACGCGCGCACGTTCCTCGCCTGCTCACTGAGCAGATCCTGCTAACCTGGCGCTTTATTTTTATCCTGTTAGACGAGGCGCTGGCTATTCATCGCGCACAAACGCTACGTTTTGGTTATCGTAGCTTGCCGTTGGGCTATCGCTCGCTGGCGATGCTGGTGGGATTGCTGTTTACCCGCGTGTTGATCCGCTACCAGCAAATGACCACCACACTGGATATCAAACTGTATCAGGGTGATTTTCACCTGTAAGGAAAAGTATGCTTGCCACTTCAGCGCTTTGGTTTCGCTATCAGGATGACCCGATCCTCAAAGGGCTAACGCTGGACTTTTCAACGCATGCCGTCACCGGGCTGGTCGGTGCTAATGGCTGCGGGAAATCCACGCTGTTTATGAACCTGAGTGGTTTACTGCGCCCGCAGGAAGGCGCGGTGATGTGGCAAGGCAAACCGCTGGATTACAGCAAGCGCGGCCTACTGGCGCTGCGTCAGCAGGTGGCAACCGTATTTCAGGATCCCGACCAGCAAATTTTTTATACCGATATCGACAGCGATATTGCCTTCAGCCTGCGCAACCTTGGGGTGGATGAAGCTGAAATCTCCCGCCGGGTGGATGATGCGCTCACGCTGGTTGATGCCCAGCATTTTCGCCATCAACCAATTCAGTGTTTAAGTCACGGGCAGAAAAAACGTGTGGCGATTGCCGGGGCGTTGGTGTTGCAGGCGCAGTATTTGCTACTGGATGAACCTACTGCGGGCCTTGATCCATCGGGTCGCACGCAGATGATTGAGATAATCAAACGCATCGTAGCGCAAGGAAACCACGTGGTTATCTCCAGCCATGATATCGATCTTATCTATGAAGTCAGCGATGCAGTGTACGTTTTACGCCGGGGTGAAGTGCTAACGCACGGCTCGCCGGGTGATGTGTTTGCCCGGACGGATCTTATTGAACAAGCGGGATTAACTCAGCCCTGGCTGGTGAAGCTGCATACCGAGCTGGGCTTCCCGCTGTGTAAAACAGAGGCTGAATTTTTTAGCTGTATGCGAGAGAACGCACTGAAGGAGGCGTCATGACGCAGGCAATAATGTTGCAGGGAACGGCATCTGATGTAGGTAAAAGCGTGTTGGTCGCCGGTCTGTGTCGAATTTTTTATCAGGATGGACTGCGTACCGCACCGTTCAAATCGCAGAACATGGCGCTGAACTCTGGCATTACGCCAGAGGGCAAAGAGATGGGCCGCGCGCAAATTTTTCAGGCTGAGGCCGCCGGTATTACGCCAGATGTGCGTATGAATCCGGTGCTGCTTAAGCCGACCAGCGATCGTAAAGCGCAGGTTGTGCTGATGGGCAAAGTGGCTACCGATATGGATGCGGTGAGCTACCACGAGTACAAACCGAAACTACGGGATCAAATCCTGTCTGTTTATAACAGTCTGGCGCAGGAGTTCGATGTGCTGGTACTGGAAGGGGCGGGAAGCCCGGCTGAGATTAACCTGCGCGATCGCGATATCGTCAATATGGGGATGGCTGAAATGGCGCAGTGCCCTGTCGTTCTGGTGGCGGATATCGACCGCGGCGGGGTGTTTGCCTCCATTTACGGCACGCTGGCGCTACTGCACGACCATGAACGCGCCAGGGTAAAAGGGGTGATCATCAATAAGTTTCGCGGTGATGTGGCGTTGCTGTATTCCGGGATTGAGCAAATTGAAGCGCTGACCGGCGTTCCGGTCCTGGGCGTCATGCCATGGCTGGACGTTGATCTGGAAGATGAAGATGGCGTTGCGCTGCAAAAGGGCAAATATTTGCGCACAGACAAACGCGACATCGATATCGCCGTTGTTCAGATACCACACATTTCTAACTTTACTGATTTCAATGCGCTTGCCGCACAGCCGGATGTGCGCGTGCGCTATGTTCGCCAGCCTGAAGAGTTGGCGGGGGCCGATCTGGTGATTCTGCCCGGCAGCAAAAACACCCTGGGCGATCTGGTGTGGCTGCGTGAAAGCGGGATGGCGCATGGCGTGGTGCAATTACATCGTAATCACGTACCCGTGGTGGGGATTTGCGGTGGCTATCAAATGCTCGGCGAAACCATCATTGATGAAGTTGAGTCAGGACTCGGTACGTTGCCGGGGCTGGGCTTGCTCAATACCGTAACGCATTTTGCCCAGCACAAAACCACGACCCTGGTTGAGGGACAAATGTCCTCCTCGCTGCCGGACTGGCTGGCGGGTACCGCGGGATTATCCGTTCGCGGTTATGAAATTCATATGGGCGAAACGGCATTAACCGAGGAATGCCGGTCGGTGATGACGCTGCGTAAAGACGGTGGCAACGTGGCTGATGGCGCGGTCACTGCCGATGGCCTGGCGTTCGGCACCTATCTTCACGGTCTGTTCGACAGCGATGAATTTACCCGTGCGCTGGTTAATGGCCTGCGAGAACGTAAAGGGTTAGCGCCGCTGGATTCCACCTTCCATTACGCGCAATATAAATCGCAGCAGTTTGATCTGCTGGCGGATGCGATGCGGCAACACATCGATATTGAGAAAATTTATACCATCATGCAGCAACACCGGGAGCCAGTATGATGATTCTGGTGACTGGCGGCGCGCGAAGCGGCAAGAGTCGGCATGCGGAAGCGCTGATCGCAGACTCTCCAAACGTTTTGTATATCGCGACTTCGCAGATTTTTGATGAGGAGATGGCTGCGCGAATTCAGCATCATCGTGACGGACGTCCTGCGCACTGGCGTACAGCCGAACGCTGGCAACATCTCGATGAACTGATTACGGCAGCAAACGATCCACAAGAAGCCATTCTGCTGGAGTGCATCACCACGATGGTGACTAACCTGCTGTTTGCGCTGGGCGGTGACAGCGACCCGGATAGCTGGGATTACGCGGCGATGGAGCAATCTATTGAGGATGAAATTCGTTCGCTGATTGCGGCCTGTCAGCGCTGTCCGGCCAGGGTTGTGCTGGTCACTAACGAAGTCGGAATGGGGATTGTTCCGGAGAACCGTCTGGCACGGCATTTTCGCGATATTGCAGGACGCGTGAACCAGCGACTGGCGGCGGCGGCTGATGAGGTCTGGCTGGTGGTATCAGGAATTGGAGTCAAAATTAAATGAGTAAGTTGTTCTGGGCAATGCTCTCTTTTATTAGTCGCTTGCCCGTTCCTGCTCGCTGGTCGCAAGGACTGGATTTCGAGCACTATTCACGTGGCATTGTGATGTTCCCGCTAATTGGCATGGTGCTGGGAGGGCTGACGGGGCTGGTGTTTATGGCGCTGCAGCCCTGGTGTGGGGTGCCGTTGGCGGCCCTGTTTGCAGTCCTCACGCTGGCGTTATTGACCGGGGGATTTCATCTCGACGGTCTGGCGGATACTTGTGACGGTATTTTTTCGGCCCGTCGACGCGAGCGGATGCTGGAAATCATGCGTGACAGCCGCCTAGGGACTCACGGTGGACTGGCGTTAATTTTCGTGTTGCTGGCAAAAGTGCTGGTGGTGAGCGAACTGGCTTTGCGGGGCACGCCGATGCTGGCGGCGCTTGCAGCCGCTTGTGTCGCCGGGCGGGGTACCGCTGTTTTGCTGATGTATCGACATCGCTACGCTCGCGAAGAAGGGCTGGGCAACGTCTTTATCGGTAAAGTCACCGGGCGTCAAACCTGCGTCACGTTGGGATTTGCGGCGATCCTGGCTGCCGTGCTTCTTCCTGGCATGCGCGGCGTGGCGGCGCTGGTTATCACGATAGTGGCGATTTTTATTCTTGGGCAGTTATTAAAACGCACGTTGGGTGGGCAGACCGGCGATACGCTGGGCGCAGCCATTGAACTTGGCGAGTTGATTTTCCTGCTGGCTCTGCTCTGAGTCAGCCAACATACTGGAACCCTTATGCAGACTTTAACCTCTTTACTCCACGCAATCCCTTCACCTGATAGTGCTGCGATGCTGCGTGCACAGCAGCATGTCGATGGCTTGCTTAAACCGCCAGGAAGTCTTGGTCGACTCGAGTCGCTCGCCGTGCAACTGGCCGGAATGCCGGGTCTGAAGGGCGTACCGCATGTGAATGGCAAAGCGATGCTGGTGATGTGCGCCGATCACGGTGTATGGGATGAAGGGGTTGCCGTTTCGCCTAAAATCGTCACGGCTATTCAGGCTGCTAATATGACGCGTGGGACGACAGGCGTTTGTGTGCTGGCCGCTCAGGCGGGGGCAAAGGTACATGTGATTGATGTCGGCATCGATGCTGAGCTTATCCCTGGCGTGGTGAATATGCGTGTGGCGCGCGGCTGCGGCAATATTGCACAAGGCCCGGCGATGAGTCGTTCGCAGGCCGAGGAGCTGCTGCTGGAGGTTATTCGCTATACCCATGAGCTGGCCAAAGATGGCGTAACGCTGTTTGGGGTCGGTGAACTTGGTATGGCAAATACGACACCAGCGGCGGCAATCGTCAGCGTGCTGACCGGCAGCGATGCCGAGGATGTAGTAGGCATCGGCGCTAACCTGCCGCTTTCAAGAGTAGGCAATAAAGTCGATGTTGTGCGGCGAGCAATTGCCGTCAATCAACCGGATCGTAATGACGGTATCGATGTGCTGGCTAAGGTAGGCGGGTTTGATCTGGTCGGCATGGCGGGGGTGATGTTGGGGGCGGCCTCCTGCGGCCTGCCGGTCGTGCTGGACGGTTTTCTCTCTTATTCCGCCGCGCTGGCGGCCTGCCAGATTGCGCCGCAGATTAAACCTTACCTGATCCCGTCACATTTCTCCGCCGAGAAGGGGGCTCGCACCGCGCTGGCGCATCTTGAACTGGAGCCGTATCTCAATATGGGGATGCGTTTGGGCGAAGGCAGCGGGGCCGCGCTGGCGATGCCGATTGTTGAAGCCGCCTGTGCAATGTACAACAACATGGGGCAGCTTGCCGCCAGCAACATTGTGCTTCCGGATGGTAAGGAAGCATAGTTACGTGAGTTCCTGACCCCGCCTTATGGCGGGTTTTTTTATGCGGATTTTAGGCGTAACCCACTAAAACAGATAATAAAAGCTATAATTAACGGATATCTGCTGCGGCGAAGGAAAGGAAAAAGATGCGTCGTGTAAAACTGCTTTGTTCACTCATTATGCTGCTCGTGAGTCAGAGCGCGCAGGCGGTGAGTTATCCGCTCCCGCCTGAAGGCAGTCGCCTGGTGGGGAGCCCTTTGACCATTACGGTACCTTCAGGAAACACTCAGCCGTTGGAAGCTTTTGCCGCGCAGTACGGACAGGGGTTGAGCAATATGCTGGAGGCCAATCCCGGCGTGGATGTTTTTCTGCCTAAGTCTGGCTCTACGCTGGTTGTGCCACAGCAACTGATATTACCGGATACTGTACGCGAGGGGATCGTAATCAACGTCGCAGAAATGCGCCTTTACTATTATCCCGCTGGCAGCAATACGGTTGAGGTTTTACCCATTGGCATTGGCCAGGCGGGTAGAGAAACGCCGCGTAACTGGGTGACGGCGGTAGAACGTAAGCAGGAAGCACCAAGCTGGACGCCTACGCCGAATACCCGGCGCGAATACGCAGCACGTGGGGAAAGCCTGCCGGCGTTTGTTCCTGCCGGGCCTGATAACCCGATGGGACTGTATGCGATTTATATCGGCAGGCTTTATGCCATTCATGGCACAAATGCGAATTTCGGTATTGGTCTGCGGGTAAGTCAGGGGTGCATCCGTTTACGTAATGACGACATTAAATATCTGTTTGATACCGTACCGGTAGGGACGCGTGTGCAACTGATAGACCGACCGGTGAAATACAGCGTAGAGCCGGACGGTAGTCGCTGGGTGGAAGTGCATGAACCACTGTCACGAAACCGGTCGGAATACGAGTCTGACAGAAAAGTTCCCTTGCCAGTCACCCCCGCGCTGCGCACCTTCATCAGCGGGAATGACGTGGATATGAGTCGCGGAAATCAGGCACTGGAAAGACGCTCCGGCATGCCGGTGAATATCAGTCTGATTCAGACCCATTACTAATTTTCAAGGCGACCCTGTGACCTTTAGTCTGGGTGGGTCGCTTTTTTAATTTGATACTGTCCCATTTTTACCACGCCAATATGGTCTGCCATTAGCTGTGCCTCGTGTTCGCTGTGTGTAACCAGCAGTGCCGTTTGCCCGGCGGCACGCAAAATATCCCGTACCTCGTTGCCAAGACGCTCACGCGTGCGCTTATCAAGGCTGGAGAAAGGCTCATCGAGCAGCAGGATTTCCGGATGCGGCGCCAGCGCGCGCGCAAGAGCGATACGCTGCTGTTGACCGCCGGACAGTTCATGCGGATAACGGCTGGCATGACTGTGCAACTCCACCATTTTTAACAGCTCCGCCACCCGGACCTGCTGCTGCTCACGCGGCATACGTCGTAACCCAAAGGCCACGTTTTGTTGCGCGGTCAGGTGAGGGAATAACGCATATTCCTGAAAGACCATGCCGACATGCCGTTTTTCCGGCGGCAGATGAACACCGGAACCGGCAACGCGGCGCTGCGACACATAGATCTCTCCGCTTCGCAGCCGTTCAAATCCGGCAACTGCGCGTAACACTGTGGTTTTTCCGCAACCTGAAGCGCCCAGTAGACAGGCGATCTCTCCTTTACGTACCGACATTGAAAACCCGCTCAGCACCGATTGCTGGCTGTTGCCGTAGGCAACATGCACATCCTGGAGTCGTAATGCAATTTCTGACATTGTTACTCTCTTAACCACGGCGAGTCATCTGGTGACGCACCAACAAAATAACCGGTAGCGTGCCAGCTAAAACAATCATTAGCGCGGCGATAGCACCTTCTTCATAGGTTCCACGGGCGGCTTCTGCATACAGCAACGTTGCCAGCGTTTCGAAGTTTACCGGGCGCAACAGCAACGTTGTTGGCAGTTCTTTCATGGCATCGGCAAAAACCAGCAGGGCGCTACTCACTAACGCCGGGCGCAGCAATGGGAAATGAACCCGTGCAAATGTGCCCGCACCATTCTCACCCAACAGACGAGAAGCCTGCTCCAGCGAAGGAGGAATGCGGCCCAGGCCGGAATCCAGTGCGCCGATAGCAATCGCCTGGAAACGCATGGCACAACAAATTACCAGCAGGATCCCGGCAGACATCAGCGGCAGGCCGCGAACATCCAGTAAATCTGCCAGCCAGCGGTCGACTGCCATGGCGGGGGTTAAAAAACCAATCGCCAGAATTGTACCGGGAACCGCGTAGCCTAAAGAAGCCAGACGCATTACACCACGGCGAAATCCTGGCATCGCGTTGTCTGCGGCGCTATGCCGCGCGCTCCAGGCCACCAACATACTGACGCAAACCACCACCAACGTGGTTCCCGCGGCCAGTGATAACGTATTTTGTAATGCAGCCAGTAATGAGGAGGATATAGGGCTCTCGTCACCTATACGTTTGGCGCTTTCCCAGATTAAAAACAGCACCGGGGCCAGAAAGCCCAGCACAACCGGCAGCGAAATAACGACACCGAGTAGCCAGCCACGCCAGCCTTGCACGCGGGTGGGTTGAATTTCCCGCAGGCTACGGCTGCTGAATCCCTGTTTTCTGCGGCCATAAAATTCCAGCGTCAGAATAAAGAATATAAACATCAGCATCATGCAGGCGATTTGCGCTGCGGCAGATAAATCAGAGCGAGAGATCCACGTGGTGTATACGGTAACGGTTAACGTTTGTACCCCGAGAAATTCCGACGCGCCAATATCGTTAAGCGTCTCCAGCAGCGCCAGACTGATCCCGACGGCCAGTGCCGGGCGTGCCATGGGGAGTGCAACACGAAAAAAGGTCCCGGTTGCGCTGCAACCCAGCGTACGCGCTGCTTCCAATAGATGGGCCGGCTGGCTGATAAACATGGCGCGGGTTGTCAGGTACACGTAAGGATAAAGTACTAATCCGAGCAGGATTATTGCGCCGGAAAGGGAACGTAAATCGGGCAGGCGGAACTGTCGCGGGTTGTCAAAGCCCAGTATAAAACGGATAAATGTTTGCAACGGGCCAATCGGATGCAGCAGATCGAGCCATGCGAAGGCAACGATGTAGGTCGGCATTGCCAGCGGCAACAGCAGCGCCCAACTGAGAACTTTTCTCCCAGGGAAATCCCATGCCGTTACCGCCCATGCGCTGCCTACGCCAATGACGCCAACCATTATCGCGACACCCGCTAGCAACAGCACGGTGTTTTTTAGCGCTGAGGGCAGTACAAATGTCATAAGATTATCCCAGTGGGATAAATCAGCCTGGGTGGCCTGCCAGATCAGCGCAACGATGGGGGTCAGGACGCCAAGCGCGACGCACAATGCGCCAAGATGCAACGGCGTTAATAATGACTGCGGCCCGGAAACCAGGCCGCGTAACGTCGGAAACTGCAGCGATTTATTGATCGAATCCAACTTTATCTACCAGCAAACTAGCTTGTTTACGATACTTCACGATCTCGGTGAGCGGCGTTTTATCGACGTCGATTTCACCGATTGTGGCGCTAATGACCGGGTCAAGCGTTACGCCTTTCAGTACCGGATATTCGAAGTTCGCTTTCGCATACTGCTGCTGGGCAGGCGCGGAAACCAGATATTCCATCAGCTTAACGGCATCGGCTTTATTTGGCGCATAGCGGGCAACGGCAGCGCCGCTGATGTTGACGTGCGTACCGCCATTTTCAAAGGTTGGTTTAACGACTTTAATGGCATCGCCCCACTGACGAGCATCGCTGCCTTCTTTGGCGTTTTTCATATGGCCGACATAATAGGAGTTGGCCAGACCAATATCACAAATTCCACCGAGGATATCGCGGGCAACATCGCGATCGCCGCCGGTGGCTTTACGCGCCAGGTTAGCCTTTACGCCGCGTAGCCATTCTTCAGTTTTAGCTTCACCATGATGGGCAATCATCGCGGCGATCAGCGCCGTGTTGTAGGGGTGCTGACCGGAACGAATACAAACTTTACCTTTGTATTCTGGGCTGGCGAGCTGTTCGTAATGCCAGTTATCGATTGGCAGCGACTTCTCGGCATACAGTACGCGGGCGCGCATAGAAAGCGCAAACCACTGATTATCCGCGCCGCGCAGATTCGCCGGAATGGCGGCTTTCAGCGCTTCTGACTCTACCGGCTGGGTGACGCCAGCTTCAACCAAATCGATGAGATTTCCGGCATCGACGGTCATCAGCAGGTCGGCAGGGGAGTTTTTGCCTTCAGCCTTAACACGCTCAAGCATACCGTCTTTGATATAGACCGTACTTACTTTGATACCGCTGGTTTTAGTCCAGCTATCAAGTAAAGGCTGGATCAGGCCCGGTTCACGGGTGGTGTAAAGCGTTAACGTTTCCTGAGCGAAAGCCGGCAGGCTGACAGAGAAGAGGAGGGCAGAGGCAAGCGTGATACGGCGCAATCCGGTGCGAGTCAGAGCATTCATCGTTTTTATCCCAGAGTAATTGGAACATACAGTGAACCGAGTCGGGGCTCGTTCTTTTGGCTCGCGTACAATAAATGATAATCACTAGCACTTACAATAATTGCAAAGTTTAAACGATTTACATTTACACAACTTTAATCAACGATGTGATGCGGCATGGAATGGGGAGTTATGGCAGACTGAGCGCTTATAGAGGCAGCTTTTACACAGACGTGAAAAGCAAAAAGCCCGCTTAAGTTTCCTTAAGCGGGCTTCTTAAATTTGGCTCCTCTGACTGGACTCGAACCAGTGACATACGGATTAACAGTCCGCCGTTCTACCGACTGAACTACAGAGGAATCGTGTGAACGAGGCGCATATTACTGACCTCATCATGAGGTGTCAACAGTAAAATTAGCGCGTCATTTCAATTGGTTAATTAATCTTCAAATTCAGTGTTAATGCGTGTTTGGTGAGCGATAATCGTCGTCTCCCCGGGTATCGCGTAACCTCTCCATGGGGTTCTGGCGATAAAACTGGATGAAACGCTGCCATAAGGCAGGAAAACGTGGAGCAAATAATTCAGGAGCACTGAAAAAATACTCGGATAGCACGGCAAAGCATTCAGCAGGATCGGTCGCTGCGTAGGCATCTATACTGCACGCAGTTTCTCCAACCAGATCGATCTCATCCTGAATATTGTTCATTGCAGCATGCAGGTCGTGTTCCCAACCGGCGATATCGCGCAGGGGAATCGCCGGAATACCGCTGGCACGATCGCCATTACGCATATCAAGCTTGTGCGCCACTTCATGGATGATCAGATTAAAGCCGGAGGCATCAAAGGAATCCTGAATATCAAGCCAGTTGAGGATTATCGGGCCTTGTTGCCAACTCTGCCCGGACTGTACCACGCGTTGATTATGCACCAGCCCAATATCGTCTTCCCATTCATCGTCTACGACAAATGGGGCAGGGTAGATGAGAACTTCATGAAACCCGTCGAGCCACTCAATCCCCATTTCCAGAACAGGTAAACAGAATAGCAGAGCAATGCGCGCACTTTTTAGCGGGTCCAGCTCAAACCCCTGAAGAGCGACTAATCTTTTTTGTTGTAAAAAGCGCTCGGCCAGAGCAATAAGTCTGGCTTGTTCTTGTTCGGTGAGATTCACCAAAAGGGGAATAGCCAGGGCGTCGTCCCACGGCCAATCGTCACTCCGGGTTGCTTCTTGTTCTTTCCAGGGCCACTTAATCATCGTTTTGCTCGCAAACTCGTCACTTGAACGAAATTGACGGAACTGGGTCTGTTAAAATGCCAAATTACCTGGCATCATGGCAACCGCCAAAACGGAGAGATGCCAGAGCGGCTGAATGGACCGGTCTCGAAAACCGGAGTAGGGGTAACTCTACCGGGGGTTCAAATCCCCCTCTCTCCGCCACTATTCAAGCACTTAGCTCATTCCCTTTCAACGACTCATGTCACACTTGGTATAGTGTTGGTATATTCACTTGGTATAAAACTCGCCATCATCATCTTCTGATTTGCCCAAGACTGGAAGATCCAGTGTGGGAGAAATTTTCACTTTTCTGTCATAAACCACAACCTGGCTTTCAGTTTTGTGACCTGAGAATAGTTGCTTGTCCTTACTCGAGCCTTCGTAATCAGATATTCCCTTGGCTTTGAGATCATGAAAAGTACACAGCAGTTTTCTATCTGGTTTTTTTCCTGCTTACATCTGAACGTTTGTTTAAACAAATATTAATACCCCCTCTATGAGGAGGGGGAAACTATAATTCGTGATTTTTTTTCTGTGACGTAGGTGCAGTTAGATGGAATATTAGATTTAATAAATGACATTGCACCAATTTTGACATTGTCACCAATTTTCACAGAAAGACCAATGATGCATGTATTTGCACCTATGTCAACATTATTACCAATTGTTAACCTTAAAGATTTGCAATCCTTGTCTATTTGTCCTATTACGCAGTTTTGTCTGATAATAAAATTATCCCCAATGTCAACAGAGCCGTGAATAACGATGCCTGAATGGTGCGGGATCAATAAGCCTTTGCCTATATTTGCACCCAATCCTATTTCACAGCCAAATCTCTCAATTATCTTGTTATTCAGCTTTATTGCTGCTCTTTTTTGGTATTTCCCACCATTTTTGTACATTTCATTGGCTAGGCGCCACCAAAAAAGGAAGTTTCTGTGTCTTAATTTCTTCTCGCGTAGTAATCTTATGATTGAAAAATACGGTCTCCTTATAATCTCACTCTTCCAATAATAGAATAGTTCTTGTGAACGCCCGAATATTACGAATTTTAAGGCGATAATGTATTTAATCATAAATTTCCTTTAAGTAACATTATGTTTTGTTGAATTATTTTTGTAACTTTAACTTACGCTTAGCTACGATATTTTGATCTGTGTCTATGCCTTAATAAAGGAGTTTAGTTTTTCTTGTGGACCTTCTCTTTCATGACGAAATTCAGATTGTGTTATACCTACCACTTTGTGATGTTTGTTGTACTATTGTTACAAATAATGTATTTGATAAGGGAAGGTTTTGCAACATGCCTGACAGTAAAAATACCGACAAGTCAAAGGCAGGCTTTTTCTTTCATGTCAAGGGGGAGCGAGAAGCTGATGGAGGTTTTGGATCATATGAATGCAAAGGAAGTAAGGGAGCACTTTATTTCGCCGGTCAGGGTATCCAGCAACAGTGGGCAATGAAAAGAGAGAGATGCAGTCACCCCAATATACCACCCGCGATGAAGACCTGCTCCGGGTTAAGTAACAGGCTTAATTAAATCTGCACCCTGATTTTTCACATTTCCGACGGCACGCGTTACGGCGTGCCATATAAATTTATCAGCCGGCACGACACAGTCAGCTGCAATTTCAGCTGCTTCTTTCCCTCCAAGATCCTGCTTCATCCATTCGCGCGCGGCTTCCGGTAGCACTGGTAGCACTACCAACGGTTGTCTGTCGTAAATATCTACCAGTCCTTTGTCGGCCATTGTTTCAGACCGTGCGTTAATTAGCAGCGGTTTATCCCACCACCTCGGGCGTATCCCCAAAGTACAGGGTCAAGGTGCAGTTGTTCATCACGTTCACTCAGCAGCAGAACTTTGATGGCAGGTGCCACGTTGAAACGTCCGATGGGTCTGGATCGTATGGAATGTCGCGTTCAGCTTCTTCAGAGAGCAGGGCGAGATAGTCTTCACGCGTCATTTCAAGCACTTGCACGCCTTGCTTTCAACGACAGTTCTCATGGATGTCTTTTTCTTTGAGTATCCTCACAAGTTTATCGTTGTAATGCCCGTGTGGTAAAAAATACTCTTCGTTGAACAAAAAAAAGCCCGCAGCGCGGGCTTTTGAGTTTGTGGAGATTAGAACTGGTACACAATACCCATGGCAAACTGATCATCAACTGCGTTGCCAGTAATTGCGCCGTCTTCTTTATCCAGCAGGTTAAATTTATACGCTGTGTAGACGTTCATATTTTTATTGAAGTAGTACCAGGTGCCGAGCTCGACGTAATTCACGCGGTCAGCGTTAACACCGCCGGCCAGGTCTTTACCCTGCGAGTAAACGTAACCCAGGGATGGACGCAGACCAAAGTCGAACTGATATTGAACGACTGCTTCAACGTTTTGCGTTTTGTTTGCAAAAACCGGATCGGTTCCGGTTCCGGTTCCGGTTCTGGTCATATTACGCGTTTCGCCATACATTGCTGCCGCATAAACGCTGTTGGCGTCATATTTTGCTGCCAGAGACCAGACTTCAGCGTTGCTGCCATAGCCATCAGTGGATTGTTTGTCCGCACGGTCGGATTTACCATACACCGCGACGACACCAAAGCCATCCACGTTATAGTCCACCGACATGCTGTAGCCGTCGCCATTTGCTTTAGTGCGATCGCGATCGTCATTTTTGCCCTGGTACTGCAGCGCGAAATTAAGACCCTCAACCATGCCGAAGAAGTCTGTGTTGCGGTAGGTCGCCACGCCGTTGGTACGACCGGTCATGAAATTATCCGTCGCAGACCAGGAATCGCCACCCCATTCAACCAGCATATCGGTGTAGGCTGCCGCATCGTAGGCTACGCCATAGTTACGACCATAATCAAATGAGCCGTAATCCGCATATTTCAGGCCCGCGAAGGCCAGACGGGTTTTTTGCCCCTGAGATCCTTCCGCATTGCTGGCGTCGAGGTTGTGTTCAAACTGACCAAAACCTGTCAACTCGTTGCTGATCTGGGTTTCACCTTTCACCCCAAAACGGGCGTAAGAGGTGTCAGCATTTTCACTGTTACTGCTATCCGTATTCGACCAGATGCGTTCGCCTACCATCTTGCCGTAAAAATCAATTTTATTGCCGTTCTTATTATAAATTTCAGCCGCATTTGCTGCGCTTGCAGCTAATAAGGCAGGGAGAAGCAGTGCCAGTACTTTTCTTTTCATTATGTATTCCCTTTATATAATAATTAAAATGAATATGTGGCGCTATCTGAAAGACTACATTTGAATACTATCTATGAAGTTCATTTAATTTTAAATATAACATGTAACAAATATATTTAAGATATTTCAAGATGTTTCATTGTTGCTTTTATATAATTAAAATTGCATGGCATTTGAATTAATATAATCCATATAAATGTATTTTTTATCATATAGTTATGATTTCTTTTGTTCTATCTTGTTGAATGTATATTATTGATATTTGTTATTTATTTTGCATACGGGATTATAATTGATCTGCTTGTTTTGAATAATGGATTTATATATCCATTATAGTGATGCTTATTAAGTGAATAATATGTATTGATGATAAAAAGCGTCGACGGTAGTCTGACATGAGAATTGTTGCTAAGGTGGTTTTCTTTCTGCGAAGAGCGAGAGTATGGAACTACAGTACTGGCAGTCGAAATTTGAAGCCTGGTTACGTGACAATCATTCCGGGCACGACGCTGCCCATGACATCTTTCATTTTCGTCGCGTCTGGATGACATCACAAAAGTTGAGCATGGATGTGACCGTAGACTGGCTGGTGGTGCTGGCGGCGTGCTACTTCCACGATCTCGTCAGTTTGCCGAAGAATCATCCCGATCGTCATCGTTCGTCGGTACTGGCAGCCCAGGAAACGCGTCGCGTTTTGATGCGCGATTTTCCTGATTTCCCACAACAACGATTACCTGCCGTGTGCCATGCTATTGAGGCGCACAGTTTCAGCGCCAAAATCGTACCAGAAACCCTTGAAGCCAAAATCGTGCAGGATGCTGACCGGCTTGAGGCGTTGGGCGCAATTGGTTTAGCACGGGTATTTGCCGTGTCCGGCGCGTTAGGCGTGGCGCTGTTTGATGCGGAAGATCCGTTTGCCCGACAGCGTAACCTTGATGATAAACAGTACGCACTCGATCACTTCCAGACCAAATTGTTGACGCTGCCGATGACGATGCAAACTGAACACGGTCGGCATTTGGCGCAACATAATGCTGACTTCTTACTGACGTACATGGCGAAGCTGAGTGCGGAGTTAAAAGGAGAATATGAAATGCTGGATCTTGACGCGATTCAACCCTTTAAGCTGCGTTAGTCGCCAGTACAGCCGCAACGTCAACCGCGCTAATTTATGTTAACCTGTCAGCTATCCATTTCGGCCGGTTAAATGTATGCAGGATAATTTTTCAGTAGCAGGTTCCATGAACCCGATGACAGATGATAACGAGGCCGCCGCACAGGTGATTTTGGCTAAGTTGCTTGAAATATATGACGTGAAAACGCTGGTTGCTCATCTGAATGGTGTTGGCGAGAACCGCTGGAGTCCGGCCATCTTCAAGCGAGTGGTTGCCAATGAAACGTGGCATCGCCTCAGCGACGGTGAGTTGGCTCATCTGAACGACTTGCTGCCGAGGCCGCCTGCGCATCATCCACATTATGCTTTTCGCTTTATCGATCTTTTTGCCGGTATTGGCGGCATTCGTCGCGGCTTTGAGGCGATTGGCGGGCAGTGCGTGTTTACCAGTGAGTGGAACAAGCATGCGGTGCGCACCTACAAAGCGAATCACTACTGTGATCCTCACCAGCACCATTTTAATGAAGATATTCGCGATATCACCCTCAGTCATCATGATGGGGTGAGTGACCAGCAGGCGGCGGAACATATCCGCCAGCATGTTCCGCAGCATGACGTGCTGCTGGCGGGATTTCCTTGTCAGCCATTCTCTCTGGCCGGTGTATCAAAGAAAAACGCGTTAGGGCGGGCTCATGGCTTCGCCTGCGATACGCAAGGCACACTTTTTTTTGACGTGGTGCGCATCATCGATGCGCGTCGGCCGGCAATATTTGTGCTCGAAAACGTCAAAAACCTGAAGAGTCACGATCAGGGGAAAACGTTCCGCATCATTATGCAAACGCTGGATGAGCTGGGTTATGACGTGGCTGATGCACACGATAACGGGCCGGACGATCCGAAAATTATCGATGGTCAACATTTTTTGCCCCAGCATCGCGAACGTATTGTGCTCGTCGGCTTTCGCCGCGATCTGAATCTGAAATCAGACTTCACGCTGCGCGATATTGTCTCCCGCTATCCTCAGCGGCGTACGACGCTGGCGGAGCTACTTGAGCCGACCGTCGATGCCAAATATGTGCTCACGCCGGTGCTGTGGAAATATCTGTATCGTTATGCGAAAAAGCATCAGGCACGGGGCAATGGATTTGGCTATGGCATGGTGTATCCCGGCAATCCCGATTGCGTAACGCGCACATTATCGGCGCGTTACTATAAAGATGGGGCGGAGATCTTGATCGACCGCGGTTGGGATATGGCGCTGGGTGAAAAGGATTTTGATGATCCGCACAATCAGCGATACCGTCCGCGCAGGCTGACGCCCAGAGAGTGCGCGCGCCTGATGGGATTTGAATCACCTCAGGGCTATCAGTTCAGGATCCCGGTGTCGGACACACAGGCTTATCGTCAGTTTGGTAATTCGGTGGTCGTCCCGGCATTTGCGGCGGTAGCCAGACTGCTGGAGCCAAAAATCAAACAGGCGGTTGCTATTCGCGAGAAAGAGAAACTGCATGGCAGACGTTCACGATAAAGCGACGCGCAGTAAAAATATGCGGGCGATAGCAACCCGCGATACCGCAATTGAAAAACGCCTTGCCAGCGTACTGACAGAGCAGGGGGTAACGTTTCGCGTGCAGGATGCGACGTTACCCGGTCGTCCCGATTTCGTGGTGGATGATTATCGTTGTGTGATTTTTACCCACGGCTGTTTCTGGCATCATCACAACTGCTATCTATTCAAAGTTCCCGCCACACGAACAGCGTTCTGGCTGGAAAAAATAGACAAAAATGTCCAGCGTGACGCGCGGGATTGTGAAAAGTTGCAGGCTCTGGGCTGGCGCGTACTGATTGTCTGGGAGTGCGCCCTGCGTGGGCGCGAAAAGCTGGGGGATGACGCGTTGTCCGAACGCGTCATCGAGTGGATCTGCGGCGGTGGCGACAGTGCGCAGATCGACACCCTCGGTATCCATTTACTGTAACGTCTTTTCCGACGGGGTCGCAACGGCGTCCGCTTTAATGGGAAATAAGTATTTACCGAGTGTGACCAGTACCACCGCAAATACAATCACGCCAAGCGCCAGCCATTCGATGGGCGCCAGACTTTCTCCTCCCAGGCCGGTACCTAACAGTACGGCGACAACCGGATTAACGTAGGCATAGCTAGTGGCTAATGCCGGGCTGACGTTGCGGATCAAGTACATATACGCGTTGATGGCAATAATAGAACCAAACACGGCCAGATAGGCGACCGCCATAAAGCCTGAAAACGTCGGCATAGTGGTCAACTTTTCCCCGGAAATCAGCGAGGCGCACATCAGCACAATACCGGCGGCTAACATTTCAATGGCTCCGGCCATCATGCCAACGGGTAACGTTATGCGCGAGCCGTACACTGAGCCAAACGCCCAGCTTATCGAACCTATCAGGATTAAAATTGCTCCCCATGGATTACCACTCAAATTACCACCGCTGTTCAGCATGATGATCCCCGCGAGTCCAATTGCGATCCCCATCCATTCAAGTTTGCGCGTTTTGATGCCAAAAAAGTGGCTAAAACACAGCGTAAACAGCGGGACGGTGGCGACCACCACGGCGGCAATACCGGAAGGCACATTTTGATGTTCTGCGACGGTGACCAGTCCGTTACCGACAGCCAGCAGCAGGATACCGATTAACGCGGCGTTCAGGAGCACGCGCAGAGGCGGCAGCTTATGTCCGCGGATAAGTAAGAATGCTGTTAATAAAATCCCCGCAGAGAGAAAACGAACGCCAGCCATCATCAACGGCGGCCAGCTTTCAACGCCAATGCGAATAACGAAGTACGTGGAACCCCAAATGATGTACAGCGCGAAAAGCGCACTGAAAAGCGGTAGCAATTGCCTGAAACGCATAATCCCTCACGGTGGAAATAAAAAGGTGCAACATAGTAAACGTCAAAACTATCTTGCTGGCGAGATTTATAATTACGTGCTGATGTTAAAAATTTGTTGACCAGAAAGGTCAGTTTCAGCATTGCGTGTTTTACTTCATACTTATGACTGCAAAAAAATAATATTGAGGGTAAAAATTTTGGCAGGAAGTAGCTTATTGACCTTACTCGATGATATCGCCACTTTGCTGGATGATATCTCTGTCATGGGAAAACTGGCCGCGAAAAAAACCGCGGGTGTGCTGGGCGATGATCTGTCGCTTAACGCGCAGCAGGTGTCGGGTGTGCGGGCGAACCGCGAACTCCCGGTGGTCTGGAGCGTAGCGAAAGGATCGTTTGTTAACAAAGTTATCCTTGTGCCGTTGGCGCTATTGATAAGCGCCTTCATTCCCTGGGCGATCACCCCCTTATTAATGGTAGGCGGGGCGTTCCTCTGTTTTGAAGGTGTAGAAAAAGTTCTCCATACCCTGGAAGCGCGTAAGCACAAAGAAACCCCGGAAGAGCGTCAGCAGCGTCTGACATCTTTGGCAGCGCAAGATCCACTCACCTTTGAGAAAGACAAAATCAAAGGGGCGATACGTACCGACTTTATTTTATCTGCTGAGATTGTCGCGATTACGCTGGGGATTGTAGCGGATGCGCCATTGTTGAATCAGGTGTTGGTGTTATCTGGCATCGCGTTAGTGGTGACAGTGGGGGTCTACGGCCTGGTCGGGATTATCGTTAAGCTCGATGATATCGGATACTGGTTGGCAGAAAAGCGCAGTACGCTGGTCCAGTCGCTGGGTAAAGGGTTGCTGGTCGTTGCCCCCTGGCTTATGAAAACACTTTCCGTGGTCGGCACGCTGGCGATGTTTTTGGTTGGCGGCGGAATTGTGGTGCACGGAATAACACCGCTGCATCATGCGATTGAACATTTTGCCCAACAGCAAAGTGCATTGATTGCGCTGATGCTTCCGACCCTGCTGAATCTGGTGCTCGGTTTTATCATCGGCGCAATAGTGGTGCTGCTGGTGAAAACCGTCGCCAGAGTGCGCGGAGTTTCGCACTAATTGTCGCAGGGTTGATTACGCAAAACCCTTCTTTGTCGTCTAAGGTGTAAAGGTTTCTCTTGATACAGGAGGCAGGTATGGTCTTTTCTGTCAGTGAGGAAGTCACCTCCAAAGAGGGTGGCCCACGTATGATCGTTACCGGGTATGCCAGCGGAATGGTGGAGTGTCGCTGGTACGACGGCTTTGGCGTCAAACGGGAAGCATTCCGTGAAGATGAACTGGTGCCGGGCGAGCGAAGAAAGCTCTGCCAGGATGCCTGAACACCTGGGGTGCGCGTAACCGGGTGATCTTTCAATCATTAGTTATATTTATCATTTTAGTGAGAATTATTTACTTGTCAGGCAAAAAAATTGCAGATAAGGTTTGTTTCACATCAGATTTCCTGGTGTAACGAATTTTCAAGTGCTTCTTGCATAAGCAAGCTTGATCCCGACCCGATAAGGGCCGGGATTTTTTTCGCCCTCAGTCAGCGATTGATCTCCGACACGCTAAAATCATGGATATCAAGCTCGAACGCGTCGGCCAGTTCATGCCACGTGTGGTAATCACGTCCGTCGACGCTGACGCGTTCAGGGTCATCCTGACTGCGATGAATTTCACTCTCGCAGATTTCGTTGATTGCCTTCAGTAGCGCGTCCACATCGACGCTGACTTCACGTTTGGCCGTATCGCTGTACTCTTTCGCGGTTTTCATCCTCATACCTCTCAACCGTTAAGGATACCGGGGGAGCGCATCCAAACATCAGATACGCACAACTTAAGTATAGACCGTCGATAAAACCCGCAATCGCGCGAGCCGGGCGCTGCCAGAAAAAGGAAATTGTTCTACACTGGCACAAAGCCACAGGAGGAAAACTATGAAGGTGAATGATCGGGTCACAGTCAAAACGGACGGCGGTCCTCGTCGACCGGGCGTGGTACTGGCTATCGAAGAGTTTAGTGAAGGCACCATGTACCTGGTTTCGCTGGAAGACTACCCGCTCGGTATCTGGTTCTTTAATGAGTCAGGTCATCAGGATGGTATCTTCGTGGAAAAAGTAGAATAAGGTGAGTTTTGCTGCATGATCCTGACTGGTGGATTCGCCACCAGTCAGAACGTGTTAGCGCGTATTCACAAAGATACCATTGGTAACGTTATCGGTGAGCCTCACAACGTGATAGATAACTTGCTTATTATGCGTCTTTATCTTTCGTTTTATATTCCCCTTATGGGATGACACGGTCTTGGCCTTGATATTCATTTGGTCGGATATCTGTATTGTGCCCTGACCCTCCATCCACATGCGTAGCATGCTGGACTCGGTACGGCTCAATGATAATGTCGGCAGATTCACATCAATGACAAAATCTACTTCTTTTTTCAGAATATCGCCAAGGAGTTCATCCAGTGAATCTGGTTTAATCGACTTAGAACTAATCAATAAATTTTTTCTTACTAATAGATACTCATCAAAATGCACGTTGGCAATTGCCATAAACACAATAAATAATGTGCCGGGATGCTGATTAATGATTTGCTTTATTTGCTGGCTATTAGCAGGATCGTGGATAAAGCAGTCCTCATTAATAAACACCACAGCGGGCTGTTGAGAGACACAGGCGAGACTGAGCTCCTCAACGTTGGAAATGTTGTTGATTTCCCTTTTCTTCACCCCCCGACTTACCAGATATCCGGTCAACCCTAGCCGGGTGTAACTGCACAAATCCATAATAATCGTTGACATGGCATACCCTCACTCAATGCGTAACGATAATTCCCCTTACCTGATTATTTTCATCACAACTAAACGGAATAATAACGACCCAAGATGACGCTTTCGCTGTTTTTCAGGCGAAATTACTATCCCGTAAAGTTGCGTATAATTTGCCAGGAAACATCTTAAAGTAAAGTAAATGTTGCGTTATGTGAGTGAGTCAATAATAAATAAACCGCGACAGCGATATCCTGGTGGATGTTGTCGCTTTTTAAATTTAGGACAATCCTTAGTAAAACAGGATAAAAATTAAGGGTTATTATTTTCCGGGCATTTCGCTGACAATATCAGCCAACAAATTAAAAATTTCGCTGAATAATCGCTCGCAGAATGGCGCAATTAATGGCATCAGGGCTGCCATTAATGAAATACCCACGGCGAGGGTGAGTGGAAAACCGATGACGAAAATCGACAGTTGAGGAGCCATGCGATTTAGCAGACCGAGTGCGAGGTTTAGGGTGAGTAGCAGCGTCATTATCGGCAGGGCCAACATTAGCCCGTTGAGGAAAATCAGGCTACCCGCCCGCGCCAGCGCGAGAAACGCATTGCTGTTCACCGGATTGCCGCCGATTGGCAAGGTATGAAATGTATCCACCAACAGCGAAATAAGCCACAAATGGCCGTTAAAAGTCAGGAATAACAGCATGGCGAGCATGTCGATCAGTCTCGCCAGTACCGGCATATTCAGACGGCTGCCGGGATCAAAGAAGGTTGCGAAGGAGAGACCCATTTGCAGACCAATTAATTCCCCGGCGGTACGTACTGCCGCGAAGGCAAACTGCATAGTGAAGCCCAGAGCGATGCCGATCAGGATTTGTTGCATTGCCTGCCATAGCGCCACGATAGAAAAGATAGGGACGTCTACCGGGGGAATCGACGGAGCGATAACGACGGTTATCATTAACCCCAGCCCCAGTTTTACCCGTTTGGGGATCGCGCGCTCGCTGAGAATCGGGGCCGTTGAGATGAGCGCCAGGATGCGCAGCAAAGGCCAGAAGTAAAGATTCAGCCAGTGGAGCCACTCAACGCTGGTCACCTGCAGCATAATGTCATCTACCCGATGATGTAGGGGATATTGCTGAACAGCGTACGCACGTAGTCGAGCAGCAGGTTAAGCATCCACGGGCCGGCAACAATGATGGCAATAAAAACCGCGACAATTTTGGGAATGAAGGACAGCGTCATTTCGTTTATCTGGGTCGCCGCCTGCAAAATACTGATGATAAGACCTGTGACGAGGGCGACCAACAGCAAAGGCGCGGCAAGGGCCAGGGCGACTTTCATCGCCTCTGTGCCCATCATCATGACCGATTCAGGTGTCATTTCGCGCCTCTAACTGTAAAAGCTTTGAGCTAGCGAGCCGACAAGCAACTGCCAACCGTCTACCAACACAAACAGCATCAGCTTGAACGGTAGCGCGATCGTGGCCGGGGGGACCATCATCATCCCGAGCGCCATCAGCACGCTGGCGATGACCAGGTCGATAATCAGAAACGGAATAAAAATGGTAAAGCCTATCTGGAATGCCGTTTTCAGCTCGCTGGTGACATAGGCTGGAAGCAAAATCCGCATCGGTACGGCTTCTGGTCCCTGTAGGGGACCGCTGTTTGCTAAGCGCGCGAAGAGTGCCAGATCGGCTTCACGGGTCTGGCGCAACATAAACTCGCGCAGCGGCTGTGCGCCTTTCTCCATGGCTTCCTGCATAGAGATTTTCTCTTCGCTGAACGGCTGATATGCGTCAACGTAGATTTTGTCGATTACTGGCGACATGATGAAAAAGGTCAAAAATAGCGCCAGGCCCAGTAGCACCTGGTTCGGGGGGGCCGAAGGGGTTCCCAGCGCATTTCGTAACAGACCGAAAACGATGATGATGCGGGTGAAGCTGGTCATCATCAATAAAATGGCGGGCAGGAACGTCAGCGAGGTGATAAACACCAGCGTTTGCACGGGCAAAGACCAGCTTTGTCCGCCGCCAGGCAGCGGCTGACTAACCAGACCCGGGAGCTGGGCGAGGGCTACTGGGCTGAAAAGCCATAAGCCTGCCAGCGTGATGGATAACAAACGGCGCATCAGGATCTCCCGGGACGCTTAAGCAAACTCTTCATCATGGCCTGGAAATCCGCGGGGGAGGCCGGTTTTTCTTCTGCATCAGCAGGCGCCGGGGGCAGGGTGTGCAACACGTTAATTTGCGAGGCCGTGACGCCCAGTACCAGGCGCGCATCTTCAACCTCAACAATCACCACGCGCTCACGTGGACCCAGTGAGGTACTTGCCGCAACTTTCAGTCCGCGCGTACCGGCGCTTTTGGGGGCAAACCCCATACGCTTAATCACCCAGGCTGCAGCCAGGATCAATACGATGATCCCAAGCAGCGCGCCGCTTACCTGAACCAGCGGTGAGCCGGGTACGGCGGCTGGCTGAGAAACTGTAGCCTGGGTATTCATGATTAACGGCTCAGACGGCGCATGCGTTCAGATGGGGTAATAATGTCGGTGATACGTACGCCGTATTTGTCTGCGACAACCACCACTTCACCCTGGGCAATCAGGTAACCGTTGATCAGGATATCCAGCGGCTCGCCCGCCAGACCATCCAACGCGACGACCGAACCCTGTGTCAGACGCAGCAGTTCTTTGATGGTCATGCGGGTTCGGCCCAATTCGACGGTCAGTTTGACCGGAATGTCCATGATCAGGTCGATGTCCTGCAAGGCACCGCTGACGTCGCCGCCACCTAACTGCTGGAATACCGCATCGGCCGCACTTTTGGTGGGCGTGGTTTTTTGCTCGTTTAACGCGTCAGCCCACAGATCGTCCAATGCACCAGTGTTCTCATCGGACGGATTATTCATATCACTCATTTGGGCTGTTCCTCATTCAGCGAATTCAAAATCGGGTTTATCAGATGTTCTACGCGTAACGCATACTGACCGTTCACCGTGCCATACTGGCTGGTCAGTACAGGCACGCCGTCCACATGAGCAATAATGCGGTCGGGTTTTTCAATCGGCAGTACATCGCCGGGTTTCAGTTTTAAAATCTGGGATAGCCGCAGCGGAATGTCAGCAAAGTTTGCCACCAACTCCAGCTCAGAATGCTGAACCTGACGCACCAGATTATTGCGCCAGTTCTGATCTTCATTACGCGAGTTTTCCAGCGGCGGGTTCACCAGCAGCTCACGCAACGGTTCAATCATGCTGAATGGCAGACAGATGTTAAATTCACCGGTCAGGTTGCCAATTTCAACGTGGAATGGGGTATTGACCACGATGTCGTTAGGAGACGTGGTGATATTGGTAAATTTCACCTGCATCTCGGAACGAACGTATTCCACTTCCAGCGGATTGATGGCCTTCCACGCGTCGCTGTAGCTTTCCAGCGCCAGCTTCAGCATGCGGTTGATAACGCGCTGTTCGGTATGGGTAAATTCGCGGCCTTCCACTTTCGTCGGGAAGCGGCCATCACCGCCGAACAGGTTATCGACGGCGATAAATACCAGACTCGGTGAGAACACCACCAGACCCGTACCGCGCAGCGGCTTCAGGTGGATTAAGTTCAGGTTGGTCGGAACCGGTAAGTTGCGCGCAAACTCGTGGTATGGCTGGATACGGATCGCACCCACGGTAATATCCGGGCTACGGCGCAACAGGTTAAATAACCCCATACGGAACTGGCGCGCGAAGCGTTCGTTAATGATCTCCAGCGCCTGTAAACGCTCACGTACCACGCGGCGCTGGGTGTTGGGATCGTAAGGACGAATATCGCTTTCTTTTGCGATACCGGAAATGGGTTCGTCTTTAGTTTCGCTATCGCCATTAAGCAATGCGTCGATTTCAGCCTGAGAAAGAATACTGTCGCCCATGTCTTTACCGCAGAATAAAAGCTGTATAAAGAACGTCGGTGACAACCTGTTTGGGTTGCCCAACAACGAGCGGAGTCGCAAGCGTCTCTTTGATGGCGGCAATGAGCTGTTGCTTACCTTCTTCGGTGGCGAGCGTAGCCGCGTTCTGACGAGAGAACAGCAGCAGCAAGCGGCTGCGCACTTCCGGCAGATATTCGTTAAGACGTGAACGCGTTGCCTCGTCTTTCATGCGTAGCGTGATACCGATATACAGTACACGGTCCGCATCACCCAGATTGACGGTAAAGGTATCCAACGCAAAGAATACCGGGGCTGGCGGTGGAGCCGGTTCCGCTTTGACGCTGGCGGACGGCTGCTGCTGCATGCGCCAGTAGCTATAACCCGCAGTTGCGCAGGCGGCGAGGGTAATCAATATCAGCAGAGGGATCCAAATAGCGCGTTTACTTTTTTTGTTAATCGCGGAGTCAGTCATCAGATACGGGCTTCCTGTTTCGGTACAGCTTATGGGCTGATTATCCCGTGTCTTTTCCACGACAAAGCGTGGAAAAGACGCGGATAATCATGCTACCTCTGGCGTTAGGCGAAGATGTCTACTGCTCCATCACCGCGTGCTGCGGCTTGCAGTGAGGCTGGCGCTGCCAGTACGGCGTCATCTTCAGCGGCAAAAATATCTTGTCCCTGAGCGCGACCCGCCTGCTGTTGCTGCCCGGAAGACTGCTGATTACCGGCAAAGCTTTCACTACTGATACTGCTTTGCCCAAGCTGGATCCCGCTTTCAGCCAACTGCGTACGCAGCATCGGTAATGCAGCTTCCAGCGCAGCGCGCACGTGACTGTGTGGCGATACCATTTGCAACTGCGCGAGGTTGTCATCAAGCTTGAGGGAAATGTGCACCTGGCCCAGATCCTGTGGATGCAGACGCAGTTCTGCGCTTTGCTGGCCCTGGCGAGTAAACAGAGTGACGTGCTGGCTCAGTGATTGCTGCCATTCCTGGCTACCCAATGGCGCGCTTAGCACAGGTGCGGCGGTCGGTAACGGCTGAGCGTGGGACTGCGGGCCACTTAACGGCGCCGTCGTCATGCCAATGCTGGTCGGCGAAGGGGAGCTTTCAATTTCCGCTCTGGTCGTCGCCGCTGCCGTCAACGGGGTTAATGTCGGATTGTTTGTCTGATCTACGCTGCTGGCAGGCGTTGCAATATCCGCTTTGCCTTTTTTGGCATCACCTGGCAGCAATTCGCCAGCATTATCGGCGATAGCACTGTGTACCGAGCCTCGTGACAACGCCGAAAGCGTTGCATCAACGGGGGCTGGCGCGCTGTCGACAGCAGGCGTGGTCTGCGGTTGTCCTGGCAGCATGGCGAACAACGCGCTCAGGTTGGCGAGATCCTCATCGCTCAGTGCGGTGTTTTTTTCATCCTGCTGAGCGACTTTGCCCAGTGTCGTCAGGGCATTAACTTTCAGTGAGGGCGTGAGGGCAGACAAAAGTTGCTGAGCGTCTGTCATGTCGACAAGAGAAGCATCAGTGTGCATCTCTTTTTGCGCCAGTAGTTCGGTCAACTTGAGCGACGGTGCTGAATCGCCATTTTTTTGCAATAACCCTTTTTGCAGTTTGCTACCGGCCGCCTGTAAGTCGGCAAACGACAGCGGGGCGTCTTTACCCTGCGCGTTGTCCGCACCTAATGCACCAGCCAGCAGCGCTAAAAAATCCTCGGGTGAATCAACCGCTTTGCCTGACTGAAGACCTGCGGCTACGTCGGTGTCGGTGGTAATCAGTTGGGGTAAAGTAATCATTCGGGTTTCCTCATAGCTGCGCGCTGAGCAAATTCATCCATTTTTTTCTGATCCAGGCGGTTTTCGGCCAGTAACGCCGCCGAGGTTTGTCTGTCCTGCAGAGTCTGCCACGCCTGTAAACGTTGTTTTTTGTCGCGCCAACTGTTCAATGCCTGGTCTACTTTCTGCGTCCACTGATTGAGCTGTTGGCGGTGTTGCTCAATCGCTTTTTCCAGCGTCTGAATAAATTGTTGGTAATTGATCCAGCGATTACTGGTAATACCCTGACCCATGTCACTGTTCAGATTGTTGCGATACTCATGCTGATAATCGATCAGCATTTTCAACTGCTCTTCCGCCTGCTGACAGCCACGACGCATCTCTCCCAATAAGACAGCGGCGTCATCTACCTCTTTTTCAGCCAGGTCTTTCAGTGTGGCTAATGCACCATGTTGTGCCATGACCTATGCTCTCCTGCTTACTCACACACCAGGGAAAATCAGTTCTAACGCGTGCAGAGAATCTTCCCAGTCCGCCCGTTCAAAAATGCCTTGCTGTAAGAATGCTTCCAGTTGTGGCCATAGGGCGATGGCTTTATCCAGCATGGGATCGCTGCCTTTGGCATACGCCCCCACGCTGACCAGATCGCGGTTGCGCTGGAAGCTGGATAGCAGCTGTTTAAAGTTTCGTACCCGTGCATAGTGTTGTTCACTAATAAGCGCGGTCATGGCGCGGCTGATCGAGGCTTCAATATCGATGGCCGGATAGTGACCCGCTTCGGCCAGATGACGGGACAGCACAATGTGGCCGTCCAGAATCGCGCGCGCGGAATCCGCAATGGGGTCCTGCTGGTCGTCACCTTCGGTCAGTACCGTGTAAAACGCGGTAACGGAACCGCCGCCGTGAATACCGTTCCCGGCGCGTTCGACCAGCGCCGGTAATTTGGCGAATACTGAGGGGGGATAACCTTTCGTTGCCGGCGGCTCTCCGATCGCCAGGGCGATTTCACGTTGCGCCATCGCGTAGCGGGTGAGGGAATCCATAATCAGCAATACGTGCTGTCCACGATCGCGAAAATCTTCGGCGATACGCGTGGCATAGGCCGCGCCTTGCATACGTAACAGCGGCGAGACATCTGCGGGAGCAGCAATCACCACCGAGCGTGCACGACCGTCGGTACCGAGAATATTTTCAATAAAATCTTTAACTTCGCGACCACGTTCGCCAATCAGACCCACGACGATAACATCGGCCTGGGTATAGCGCGCCATCATGCCGAGCAGAACGCTTTTACCGACACCGGAACCCGCGAAAAGTCCCATACGCTGACCGCGACCGACGGTTAACAACGCGTTGATGGGGCGTACGCCGGTATCCAGGACGTGTTCAATCGCGGTGCGTTGTAGCGGGTTAAACGGCGGCGTAATCAGTGCCCCGGTTTCGGTGGTATCCGGGGCGGGCAGACCGTCGAGCGGTTTTCCGCTACCGTCAAGCACACGACCCAGCAATGCAGGACCAAGCGGTAATTGCTTCCCGCTTTGCAGACCTTCTCCGGCAATGTTCTTCGCGTAAACGCGCGCGCCGGGCAGAACGCCTTCAACCTCTTCGAGGGGCATCAGAAACAGACGCTGACCGTTAAAGCCCACGACTTCACTTTCGACCTCCTGGGTTTCGTTGCCGTCCTGGCGTTCAATAACGCAGGTGGCGCCCAGCGGCAACTGTAATCCCGTGGCCTCCAGCACCAGCCCAGTGGCGCGGGTCAGGCGACCGTAACGGCGCACCGCAGGCAGCAGCGACATTTTCTCTTCGAAGCTGTCCAGCGTGTTGAGCCAGCGAGTCAGGCGAGTGGTCATTACACGACTCCCGGCGCTGCCAGACGGCAGAGTTCTTGCCAGCGCGTGGCAACGCTGGCATCCAGATCGCCTTCATCGGCAGAGACTTTACAGCCGCCGTGATGCAGCGTCGGATCGCCGCGCAGCCGCCAGCCGTGCAGGCTGAGGGTCGCACCGAGCATTTCTTCTACACGCTGGAGATCGTCCGGATGTACGCGTAGCTGCGGTTTACCGCTAAACAGCGGTTCTTGCTGCAACAGCTGTTGGATTTGTTTAATCAGCGCAGCGTTATCCACAATAGGCGTCTGACCTATAACCTGACGCGCAGCTTCCAGCGCCATTTGCATCAGACGCGAGGCAATGACGCTGTCCAGCGCGTCCAGCGTATTCTGAAACTCGCTCACCAGTTGCTGCATGCGGGCGTGGATCGGCGCATGCTGAGCGCGCGCCTGGTTCTGGCCTTGCTCCAGCCCCTGACTCAGGCCTTCCTGATAACCTTGTTCGTGGCCTTTTTGTCGACCTTCCGCCAGACCCGCGTTATAACCTTGCTCATGGGCCTGCAGTTGCAGCTGTGCGAGCTGCTGTTCAAGCTGTTGCTCTGCGGAAAGCTCTGGTTCTTCTGTTTCTTCTGACAGCGGGGTTTCGCTGTGGTCAGCCAGGACGAACTCCGCCATCGGTGGGGCGAGGTCGTCCGGGGTCCAGACTTTCCACGGCAGTTCGTTAGACATAGGTATCCTCGCCGCTGCCTATCACCATCTCGCCGGTTTCCGCCAGACGACGCACAATAAGCAGAATGGCTTTCTGTTCGTTTTCCACCTGCGACAAACGCACCGGACCGCGGTTGGCGAGGTCGTCGCGCAGAATATCGGCAGCACGTTGCGACATGTTGCGCAGGAACTTCTCGCGCAGCGGCTGTTCGGCACCTTTCAGGGCAATCAGCAACGATTCGGAATCCACTTCCTGCAGCAGGCGCTGGATACTGCGATCGTCGACATCCACCAGGTTCTCGAACAGGAACATCTCGTCGATAATTTTCTGCGCCAGCTCGCCGTCGAATTCGCGTACGGCGGTAATAACCGCTTCTTCCTGCTGGGTTTTCATCAGGTTGATAATTTCTGCCGCCGTTCTCACGCCGCCCATTTTGCTGCGCTTGAGGTTCTGGCCATCGAGTAGGCCGTTGAGTACCTCGGTCAGTTCTGCCAGCGCGGCAGGCTGTACGCCGCCAAAGGTGGCGATACGCAGCATCACGTCGTGACGTAAACGCTCGTCGAACAGCGCCAGTATATCGGCAGCCTGGCCCCGCTTGAGGTGCACCAGAATGGTGGCGATAATCTGCGGATGCTCGTCGCGGATAAGGTCGGCGGCGCTTTGCGGCTCCATAAAGTTAAGCGTTTCAATGCCGCTGGTGGTATCGCGGGTTTCCAGAATATCTTCCAGCAGACTGGAGGCACGTTCCTCGCCCAGCGCTTTCACCAGCACGGAGCGCAGATATTCGTTGGCGTTGATATTCAGCGCGGCAAACTGTTCGGCTTCTTGTTCAAATTCGGCCAGCACTTCCGTCAACTGCTTGTTGGAAATCTGGCGAACGTTGGCCATCGCCGTACTGAGCGCCTGAACTTCGCGCGTGGAAAGGTGCTTAAACACCTCCGCCGCGCGATCTTCGCCAATGGTCATCAGCAGGATGACGCTTTTATCGGTACCGGTAAGATTACTCATGATCGTTACTCATCCACTGGCGAATGACCAGCGCCACGACGCGCGGATCGTTATCTGACATTTCACGAATACGCTGACTCATGACTTCTGCTCCCAGACGCTGATTAGTACGACGCTGCTGGGTTTGTTCGTCTTTGCTGAGGCGAACTTCTACCGCTTCTTCGGTTTCCTGACGGACACGCGTTTGTTCTTGTACGGCTTTCGCTTCTTCACTGCGACGGACCAACTGCGGACGAACGGCTTTCCGCCACAGGATCCACGCCACCAACAGAACCAGCAACCAACGACCTGCGGACATTAACTGATCAATAAAGAACGGCTGTTTCCAGAACGGTAGCTCGCCAATGGAATCGTCGGTCGCCGTGAAGGGAGAGTTCACCACGTTCAGGGTATCGCCACGCTTGTCGGAGAATCCCATCGCTTCGCGGGTTAGATCCTCAATCTGTTTCATCTGCTCGGCGGTTAACGGCAACGGTTTGCCGTCTGGTAACGTTTTGTAGTTGACCACGACAGCCACCGAGAGACGCTGCACATCGCCAACGTTCATTTTGGTATGGCGAATGGTGCGGTCAACTTCATAGTTGCTGGTTTCATTGCGCTGAGTATTGCGCGGGCCGGCATTATTACTGTTATTCGCCGTCTGTGCGTTTTGCGTATTTTGCGCGTTTTGCTGATTAGCGGGTGGGTTGGCGATTGGCGCAGTATTTGCCGGAGCGGGCTGATTTGACAACGCGCCCGGTACGCCGCCTGGTGCTCCGCTACCGACCTGCTCACTGACGTTCAACTGACGAGAACGCAGCACGGCCTGGGACTCATCACCGTTTGGACGGTACTGTTCTTCGGTTTGCTCTTTGTTGGCAAAATCCAGCTGCGCGGTGACCTGCGCATGTACATTACCGTTGCCGACAATCGGCGACAGAATCGATTCGATACGACGCTGAACGCGGCCTTCGACGTCGCTGGCGTATTTCAGCTGCGCATCGTTAAGATCGCGGCTACTGGTATTCGACTGGGTTAACAGATGCCCCGCCTGGTCGACCAGCGTAACGTTGCCCGGCGGCAAGCCTGCAACAGCGCTGGAAACCAGATGCGTGACCGCACTGATCTGACCTTCATCCAGCGCGCGACCCGGCTCCAGGTTGACGGTGACGGAGGCTGAAGGCGCTTTTTGCTCACGCACAAACAGCGACGGTTTCGGCATAGCCAGATGCACGCGGGCGCGTTTTACCGGTCCCAACGTTTCAATCGTACGGGCTAATTCACCTTCCAGCGCGCGCTGGTAGTTGACCTGCTCGCTAAACTGGCTGATACCAAATTTTTCCTGATCCAGCAGTTCAAAACCCACCGCGCCGCCTTTGGGCAGACCTTGCTGCGCCAGACGTAAACGCAGTTCGTGGACTTTATCGGCAGGAACTTCAATGGCACCGCTTCCCTCAGTAAAACGGTAGGGAACGTTCATCTGCGTCAGTTGGGTGACGATCGCGCCACCATCCTGATCGGAAAGATTGCTGAACAGCGTGCGGTAGTCAGGCGCTTTGGCCCACAGGACCATTGCCACGATGATCGCGACGGCAGCGGCTCCCGCTACAATCAGAGGAATTCTGGGATTCGCGCGCAGGCGGTTTAACCACTCGAGAGGTTTAAGCTGGGTTGCAGTCGATGCTGTCGCACTCATCTCGCACCTCGTGGCTTATCGTGGACGGCGTTTTTTGCAAAGTGGAACAAGACTCACTCCCGGGTCAGCAAACTCGAAAAATTGACGGTCTCATTATTTGCGGTTTCGAATTTTTCTATGCGTTAAAAACCGTGGTTTTTTATCGTTATTTAACGCCTTTATCTTATTGACTAACTGGTAATCTCAACTACGTAAAAAATTATCCAGGGGATCAGAATGTCGGCAATACAGGGGATTGAAGGGGTCATCAGCCAGCTACAGACCACGGCGATGTCAGCAAAAATGCAGGATATGCAGCCACAACCGACCGTGAGCTTTGCCGGTCAACTGCATGCGGCGTTAGACAGGATCAGCGATGTACAAACCGCGTCCCGTGTGCAGGCTGAGAAATTTACCCTCGGTGAACCGGGTATTGCGCTGAACGATGTGATGACCGATATGCAAAAAGCGTCGGTATCGATGCAGATGGGGATCCAGGTGCGCAACAAACTGGTGTCGGCGTATCAGGAAGTGATGTCGATGCAGGTGTAGCAAGCCGAACATTCTCCCGCTGCGTCGGGCAACGGGAGAATCGCATTACTTCTGAATTAAATAACGAATCGTTGGACCATCCTGCTGAATATCCAGCACCGTATAGCCGTGATTACGCGCATCCAGTGGAATATTGTTGATTGACTGCGGGCAATCGCTCACCACTTCCAGAATCTCACCTTTCTTCAATTGCGGCATCGCTTCCAGTGTGGCGACAGCCGGGTACGGACACGGCTCGCCGACCATATCGAGGCGATAATCAGGCACGATATTTTTCATACAGACTCCTTGGCAGGCGTCAGCCCAGCGCGACGGAAGAAGCGTTTTTCCCAGCCGATGATGAGCATCAGCGCGGTAAATAACAGCAGATAGGTTACCAGCAGGCCACCGAGCGGGCCGAAGGTGTTGAGCAGATTCACTTTGTCCCAATTGGTGGCAAGCGCGGGAGCAAAATCATCCCAATAGTAGGCCAGAATGGTCGAGCCAATAACGTTGCCCAGACCCACCCACCAGTAATGCACCTGGCCTTCAACGGCGCGGTACATCCAGCCCGTTTCACACCCGCCCGCCAGAACAATGCCGAAGCCGAACAGCAAGCCGCCGATCACCGCATTCGGACCTGCCCACATGATTTTAGGCTCGACGCCCAGTTGCACGTAGCTAAAGATACCAATGGCGCTGACCGCCATCCCGAAGATGATCGCTTTCGCCATATGGGTGCGACCGGAAATCCACAGGTCGCGGAAGGCGGAGGTGAAGCAGATTTGCGCCCGTTCAATCAGCAGCCCGAACCCGACGCCGAACAGCATGGCCAAACCAAGTTTGGGCTTATCCATTGCAGTGAGTAGCGCCCAGCCGATCATGGCGATAAACACCAGCATGCCGAGGCGGAAACGGCGACGGGCCTGATCCGGCTTTTGCGTTAACGGAGAAGCGGCGGAGACTTTCTGCATTTTGACCGGAATACGAAACATCGGCAGCAGGGTAAAGCGTGCGCCAAACCATGAGCCAATAGCCGTTGCCAGGGCGAAAAACCAGGCGTGTAGCGAGAACTGTGGAATACCGGTGAAGAATGCGGCCAGGTTACAGCCCATTGCCAGCCGGGCACCGAATCCGGCAATCATCCCGCCGACAATCGCCTGCATAATGCGCACCCGACTGCGCGGCATGCGTAATTTGACGTTGTTTGCCCACAATGCGGCAGCAAAACAGCCCCCGAACATACCGAGGATCATCATGCCGTCAATGCGGGTCAGGGGTGAGCCTTCGAGATGGATCAGCTTGTAGTATCCCCATTCTTCGGCGTGAACGCCAAACAGTTGCAGGATTTGACCACCCCAGCGAGTGAATTCGCCGGTAACGGCCCAGAAGGTTCCCGTAATGCCGAAATAGTAGGTAGAGAGAATACCCGCTGCGATGACCGCAGGGGCGGGGGCCCAAAATTTGATTAACCAGGCCTGTTTGAAGTGTTGCCATGACATGCGTTGTGCCTCTGAACTCAGAAGGTATGTAACAAGAAGTGTGGATACTACACCGATCAGAATTTTTGACTATGAGTAATAGGAGCTAACACCGTCTGGATCAATCTTTCTCAACCCTGCCGAAAGGCTGGCGACATCAGGCCTTTAATGCCACAATCCCATTTTCTTCGCATGCAGGATGAATGATGAAAAAATTAGCAATCGTTGCTGTATTTCTGGCGCTTACCGGATGCGCCGAAGTAGAAAATTATAACGACGTGGTGAAAACGCCAGCGCCAGCCGGTCTGGAAGGATACTGGCAGTCAAAAGGTCCGCAACGCAGTCTGGTGAGCCCGGAGGCGATTGCCAGCCTGGTGGTAACAAAAGAGGGCGACACGCTGGATTGTCGCCAGTGGCAGCGAGTGATCGCGCTGCCGGGGAAACTGACGATGATCTCTGGCGATCTCACCAACGTGACGGTGAAACGCGAGCTGTATGAGATTGAGCGTGAAGGCAATACGCTGGAATATGACGGTATGACGCTGCAGCGGGTCGACCGTCCGACGCAGGAATGTGCTGACGCGTTAAAGAAAACGCCGCTGGCCACGCCACTGCCATAAGCTATACGCCCCGGTAGCCCACGGCCACCGGGGTTGAGCTTTATAACACGTCTTCAATCACCCACACGCTGACGCTACCGCCGTTACAATAAAACGTCGCTTCACCGTTTTCATCGGTGACCACGCTTTCTTCGCGATTTCCCAGATAGTCGCGCCAGGTTTTATTCCCGTAATTCGCACCGAGATTGATGGTCTTTTCCCCGTCATCGCCGTTAGACAGAACAACCACACAGCCGGGATCGTCGTCCGTTCCGCTGCGGCTAAAAGCGATACAGTTAGGGTGATCGAAAAAGAGCGTCTGTACGCCGTGCGCGAAGCGCTGGCGCGCGAGGATCAGTTCATCAAGCTGTTCAATGATCGGCATGTCGATAGGATAGGTTTCGCCATCTCCCCCGGTGTCTTCGTAATGTGCCCCGTAGAGGTCAGGATAAAACACTGACGGCACGCCGTTTTCGCGCAACAGGATCAGCGCATAGGCCAGCGGCTTAAACCACGGTTCGACAGGGGCTTCCAGCGCCTGCAAGGGCTGAGTGTCGTGATTGGCCACCAGGGTGACGGCATGAAACGGATCGGCTTCCACCAGGGTGTCGGTGAAAATCTGACTCATGTCGTAATCGCGACCCTGACGAGAGGCTTCGTGGAATTTCATCTGCAAAGGGGCGTCGAATAGCATAGTTTTCCCCTCCACCTGATTAATGTAGGTTTGCAGCTTGTCGACTTCATGCGACCAGTATTCCGCGACGATAAACAGCGGCTTGGGGGCGACTTCCTGCACATGCTCAATCCACTCTTTATAAAACCATGCCGGAATATGTTTCACGGCATCTAACCGAAAGCCGTCACACTGGGTTTGCTCCATCACCCAACGCGCCCAGTATTTGATCTCTTCGGTGACCGCGTGATTGCGAAAATCGATATTTTCGCCCATCAGATAATCAAAATTACCCAACTCATCATCAACCTGATCGTTCCAGCCTTCGCCGGTGTAGTCGTTCACGATTTTAAAAATGCCGTCTTCGGTTGGGTTTTCGATATGGTCAATACCGCTGAAGCATTTAAAGTCCCAAATGAATTGCGAGTACTGGCCCGCGCGGGCAGGGAAGGTGTAGCGCGTCCAGCCTTCGCATTCGACGATCTCATCGTCTATTTGCGTGCGGTCCTCGGCGTTAACCCGCTGGACACGAATATGCTCTTTTTCATCTGCACCCATCTTGTGGTTAACCACCACGTCGAGCAGTACGGCAATATCATTGTGTTTTAGCGCGTCTATCGCCGCCAGCAGCTGGTTTTTATCGCCATATTTGGTGGCGATGGTTCCCTTTTGGTCGAATTCGCCCAGATCAAACAGATCGTAGGAGTCGTAGCCAACGGAATAGCCGCCGGATGCGCCTTTATAAGCGGGAGGTAACCACACCATATTGATGCCGATGTCATTGAGTCCACCTGCGCGTTCGGCAAGTTCGGGCCAGAGTTGACCGCCCTCGGGGTAATACCAGTGAAAATACTGCAATAACGTGGGATTTTTCATCTTCCGTGCTCCAGAAGTCGTTTGGCCGACCTCTGGAGTATGGAAGATTATTCAGACGAGACGGGAAATTATTGTGGTGCAGTGGGGGCGTCGGGAACTAACAGCATGCCGGAAAGACGGCCATAAGCGTTATTTAGCGTCTTTTGGCGCGTCGACTGACCGATGAGATTGCTGAGTTCATCCAGACGCTGCTGTAACAATGTTTTGAGCAGTTGTTCGTTATCCAGCGTCTGTTTAATGTACCCGGCCACTAAATCCTGAATACTTCGCGTAATGCCTGGTGGAGTTTGCTCTTCCATGACCACTTCAATACTTTGCAGATAGGTAACTTCCTGTTCCAGTAAAAGGTCCCATTCACCGCGCTGCGCCAGTTCCAGCAGTGAGTGACTGAGCAGCGCGATGCGCTGCCAACGGTTGATAAACTCCACGGCTGAGGTCATTAACGAGACTCCTGGGAAGATGCTTTCGGTGAGATCTGTTTCCAGGCATCTGCAATGTTGCCGAGTAACCCTTCGACTTCTTCAATGGCCTGACAATCATTACGCAAGTTAGCTTGCAGTAAACGGCGAATCATATAGTCGTACAGTGAAGACAGATTGGTGGCGATTTCGCCGCTATTCTCTTGATCAAGTCCTGCCTTCAGGCCATTGTCGATAATATTAATGGCTTTACTTAACGCCTCACCTTTGGCGACGATATCACCCTGTTGCATAAACAGGCGAGCGCGCACCAGGGCGCTGTTCGCGCCGTCAAACAACATTTCAATCAGCTGATGTGGGCTGGCGCTCATCACGGCGCTTTCCACGCTGACCTGTGCATAGGCTTTGGTACCGCTCGCGGTATACATGCTTACCTCGTGTTATCAGGATTTATTCATCGCTGTAAATTGTTGGCCCAGATAGGTACTGGTGTTATTCAGTTTGCTCATCATGCTATCAAGCTGGGTAAACTGCGCCGTATAACGCGCAACCATGTCGTCAATGCTGGCGCTGACTGACAGATATTGTTTGGTCAGTTTTTTCAGCGTGGCGTTAATGCTGTCTTGCGCATTGTCGATAATGCCGTCATCGGCGAGATAGCTTTTTACTTCAGCGGCAATTTTGGTGGTGATGCCGGTTTCTTTACCGTCGCCAGCCAGCAGTTCGCGAACAGAGGCGGTGTTTTCATCCAGCGCTTTTTTCAGCTTGGTATCATCGATGGACATCTTGCCGGTTTTGCCATCTTGTTTGATGCCGATTTCATTCAGTGTCTTAAAAGCACCTTCAGCACCGGAGTTAGCAAACTGTGCACGAATGCCTGTCTGAATCGTACGTACTACGCTGTCACCGACCAGCGCGCCGTTGTCTTTGTCCTGACCTTCCGCACCTGCATCTACGGCTTTATATTTGGTCAGCGTATTAAAGGTATCGATCAGTGAGTTATAGGCATCCACCCAACCTTTAATCGCTTCCGTGGCTTTCTCATTGCTTTTCGTCACCGTTACGCGCGCGTCGGTAACTTTTTTGGTCAGTTCCAGCGTAACACCCTGCGGGGCATCGGTGACTTTGTTGCTTTGACGTTCAATATCGATACCGTTCATCGTGAGCTTGGAGTTCTGGGCCTGAACCAGCTCAGTCATTTTTCCTGTACCGGTCGTGCTGTCGTAAGCCAGCATATCGTTAAGCTTGCTGTCGCCCTCAACAGAGATGGTCATCTTGCTGTCCATACCTTCGGCTGCGGTCAGCACCAGTTTGAACTCGCCGTCTTTCACCTTCACGATACTGGCGGAGATACCGCTATCGGTATCGTTAATTGCCTTGCTGATATCATCCAGCGTGGTCTTATCTTGGGAGAGTTTAATCTCCAGCGGCTCTTTACGGCCCGGCTGCTCAATTTTAATGGTACGTGTGGCGGAGCCATCACCCAGAGCCTCTTTGTTTGAGGCCACCGATGTGGTGCTCAGCGATTGTGCCTGCGCCAGTTGCGTGACGCTGATGGTATAAATACCCGGTGCCGCGCCTGCTTCGGTGGTGACTTTCAGGTCTTCAGTACTGCTCGTCACATTACTGCTTCTGAACAACTCCGGTTTATTTAACGCGGTATTGGCCGTCTGGAACTTTTCCAGCGCACTCTTCAGCGTACCGTAAGCCGTCAGACGGGCAGTATTGTCGGTCTGTTGCTGAGTAATTGGATTTAGACGTTTTTTCTCAGCAATAGTCAGGTTGTTTAGCAACGTGTCCAGTGGTAAGCCTGAGCCTACGCCTAATGATGTAAATGAAGCCATGCCCGATTCCTTGTGATTGCAAACAATTGTTATGCGGGTTATCGGCAATCTGCGCGCAAAGTTTAATGATAGTTTTGTCAAAATAATGCGCGGAATAGTGGTGCATATAGAGGGTATTTCGCGGGCTAAGAAAAAAAACGACAGAAAGTAAAAATTTTCTAAAGTTCGAAAATAAGGTGCCGATACATGGGTTACGGTGAGAAACCGTGGGCAACAGCCCAATAACATCGAGTTGTAATTGATAAGGAAAAGATCATGGCACAAGTCATCAATACAAACAGCCTGTCGCTGTTGACCCAAAACAACCTGAACAAATCTCAGTCCGCACTGGGCTCCGCAATCGAACGTCTGTCTTCCGGTCTGCGTATCAACAGCGCGAAAGACGATGCGGCTGGTCAGGCGATTGCTAACCGTTTCACCTCTAACATCAAAGGCCTGACTCAGGCTTCCCGTAACGCCAACGACGGTATCTCTGTTGCCCAGACCACTGAAGGCGCGCTGTCTGAAATCAACAACAACCTGCAGCGTGTTCGTGAACTGTCCGTACAAGCCGCTAACGGTTCAAACTCAGAATCTGACCTGTCCTCTATTCAGGATGAAATTAACCAGCGCCTGGCAGAAATCAACCGTGTATCTGAGCAGACCGACTTCAACGGTAAAAAAGTTCTGAACCAGGACGGTCAGTTGACTATTCAGGTTGGTGCAAAAGATGGTGAAACCATTACTATTGATCTGAAAAAAATCGACAAGGCAAGTTTAGGCTTAGATAAGTTAGATGTAACTAAAGTTGCTTCAACAGTAAAAGATAAAGCTGTCGTTAGCATGGATATTACCTTGGAAGATGGTAATTTCGATGACAAAAAGGCTACTACACCGATCGTTGCTGATTTAGAACTATATAAAGACACAAACGGTGCAATTTTCGCTAAAGATACTACAACTAATAAATATTATGCAGCGAAAGTTGACAATAACGCAGGTAAAGTTACTTTCGATAGCACTGCCGAAAGTACTCCAACAGGGGCAACCACTAAAGTAGATTCCATTAAAAAGGATATTACAGCGTCTACTGCTAGTTTTGCTGATGGTGAATCCCTTATCAAATATACTGAAAATGGTAAAACGGCATTAGCTAAGCAAGTAGTCAATAGTGCGACTGGTGAAACAACCTTCTTCAAAGCAACAGTTAACGCAACGACTGGCGCGCTTTCTTTTGCGACAACTGCATCCGCTTTGGATATTTCTGTTGATCCTCTTGCAAAAATCGACGATGCCCTGAAAACTGTTGACGGATTCCGTAGTCAATTAGGTGCTGTTCAGAACCGTTTTGAATCTGCAATCACCAACCTCGGTAACACTGTCAACAACCTGTCCTCTGCCCGTAGCCGTATCGAAGACTCCGACTACGCGACCGAAGTGTCTAACATGTCTCGTGCGCAGATCCTGCAGCAGGCAGGTACTTCTGTCCTGGCACAGGCTAACCAGACCACGCAAAACGTACTCTCTTTACTGCGTTAATCCATCGATTGGGTTACTTAGTAGTCAGAGACAATAAAGGCAGCGAAAGCTGCCTTTTTTCTATACTGGAGTCTGAATAATGCAAGAAATAACCGTTACCGAACCGGCTTTTGTTAAGGCCTTCCAATGCTCTGGAACACAATGCCGCGATCATTGCTGTAAAACATGGCGTATAACTCTGGATAGGTCAACGGTGAAAAAATATATTTCCAGTAAAGACGATAGTATTAGGGGAATTGCAAAGGAGAACATCATTCTCCTAAAAAAAGATATAGATAACTGGGGATTAATCAAACTTAATGAAGCTAGCGGGAACTGTCCTTATCTGACCGAAGACAGCCTTTGCCAGGTCCAAAAAACGCTTGGCGCCGAAGCATTAAGCACGACATGTAAAACATTTCCGCGAAGTGAACGTATCTACAAAAACGATGTGAGAAAAACATTAAATCTGTCGTGTCCGGAAGTAGCGAGTTTAGTCCTGACTGATCCCAATGCGATGGTTCTGAATGAGAGCAGTAAAATTGTGCCTAATGCTTATACTGCACCGGTATTTTCTCAGCAACAAAAACTGCTTAATCTTTTCTGTCTGAGCCTTGTGGAACAGGCAGGGAGTGAAGTGAATGTGGGGCTATATGCACTTATTAAACTTACTTTATGCGTTAAGAAGTTTAATCAGATTGATAATGTGGCGCTGTCTGAAGTTGAGCAAATTTATCACGCGATTATGGCTCAGATTCAGTCAGTTGAGTTAAAAGAAGAATTATCGGCATTTTCAGCGGATAACAATGTTAAGGTCACTTTAGTGCTCTTGCTTCAGGATTATTTCCGCAGTCTTCCGGTAAGCCGTGCTAATGGAGTGCTCAACTATTATATCCAGTGTCTCCTGAGAACATTGACCCAAGAAGAAAATCACTCTGTTGGGGAGGGGGTCGCTAAACTTGAGTCCACATGGCAGAAGGTTTATGAACAGCAAGGTGAGAGTGGATTCGATCTTAAAAACTTCATTTTGTATAAGATTTGGGAGAATAATTTCCCGAATCAAAAAAATGTAGATCCACTACGTACCTTGTACATGATCAGTGTTGAGTATTATTTTATCAAAATATTGATCGCCGCGAGCGCTTACGAAAGAACGTACCTGGAGAAGGAAGATGCGATCAATATCGTCTATAGCTTCCATTCACTAAGTCAGCATAATCCTACCGTGCATGAAAACTTCCACAAGCACATCGAGACCGTCAGAACAGGTGATGACCTGTCGATGATTCATCTCTTGACATAATTTTAACGGGGATGCGTGAAAACGCATCCCTCGCAGACTAACTATTTGATTTATTATTGATTATTTCTTATTCGAAATAACGCCATCAGCTACATAAGTGAAATAACCCTTCTTTTATAGCCTTATTCCTCCGATAGAACCCCCTGCAGAAACGGATAATCATGCCGATAACTCATTTAACGCAGGGCTGTTTATCGTGAATTCACTGTATACCGCTGAAGGTGTAATGGATAAACACTCGCTGTGGCAGCGTTATGTACCGTTGGTGCGTCACGAAGCATTGCGCCTTCAGGTGCGTTTGCCGGCGAGCGTAGAACTGGATGACCTGCTACAAGCGGGCGGCATCGGGTTATTGAATGCAGTCGACCGATATGACGCTTTGCAAGGAACGGCATTTACCACTTACGCAGTGCAGCGTATTCGTGGAGCGATGCTGGACGAACTACGTAGCCGGGATTGGGTGCCGCGTAGCGTTCGGCGCAATGCTCGCGAAGTGGCACAGGCGATGGGGCAACTGGAGCAGGAATTAGGGCGTAACGCGACGGAAACCGAAGTGGCGGAGCGTCTGGCTATTCCTGTGCAAGAGTATCGTCAGATGTTGCTTGATACCAATAATAGCCAACTCTTCTCCTACGACGAGTGGCGGGAAGAGCATGGCGATAGTATTGAGCTGGTGACGGAAGAACATCAGCAGGAAAACCCGTTACAGCAGCTACTTGAGGGTAACCTCCGCCAGCGCGTGATGGACGCGATCGAAGCGTTGCCGGAACGCGAAAAGCTGGTGTTAACGCTGTACTACCAGGAAGAGCTGAATCTGAAAGAGATTGGCGCGGTACTGGAAGTGGGGGAGTCACGGGTTAGCCAGTTGCACAGTCAGGCCATCAAACGTCTACGCACCAAGCTGGGTAAGCTATAGGGGTACATCATTACCCCTGAACAATGCCGCATTACGAATTGACTACCAGGAGTTCTCATGACGGTGCAGCAATCAAAAAGACGGCCTCTAAGCCGCTACCTCAAAGATTTCAAACACAGCCAGACGCATTGCGCCCATTGCTTTAAGTTGCTCGACAGGATCACGCTGGTTCGCCGCGGGCAAATTGTGAATAAAATCGCCATCGCCCGACTGGACACGTTGCTGAATGAAGCAGAGTGGGAACAGGAGAAAAAAGAGTGGGTGGCGCTGTGTCGTTTTTGTGGTGATTTGCACTGCAAAGAGCAGAGCGACTTTTTTGACATTATCGGCTTCAAGCAATTTTTATTCGAGCAGACCGAAATGAGTCACGGCACGGTACGCGAATACGTTGTGCGCCTACGTCGCCTCGGGAATCATCTGACCGAACAAAATATCTCTCACGATCTGCTGCAGGAAGGGTTTCTCGACGAAAACCTTGCCCCGTGGCTACCGGAAACCAGCACCAACAATTACCGCATCGCCTTGCGTAAGTATGAGCAGTTTAAAGCCCATACGCATATGGGACATATGCAGAAATCCTCCTGGACAGCCAGTTCTGATATATATTAAAAACGAATAAGGTGTAACAGAGTCGTGTTTGTGGATCACGGCAAACGCTTTACACTGTAGTCATAAATGATAGTCACTAATGACAATATTCGGGGTAACTATGAAATTAGCACTTCTGGGACGTCAGGCTCTGATGGGTGTAATGGCTGTTGCACTTGTCGCCGGAATGAGCGTGAAGACTTATGCAGATGAAGGTCTGTTAAATAAAGTTAAAGAGCGCGGCACGCTGCTGGTGGGCCTGGAAGGGACCTATCCCCCGTTTAGTTTTCAGGGCGATGACGGCAAGCTGACCGGTTTCGAAGTGGAGTTTGCCGAGGAACTGGCCAAGCATCTTGGGGTGAAAGCCACGCTGAAGCCGACCAAATGGGACGGTATGCTGGCTTCTCTTGATTCCAAACGCATTGACGTGGTCATCAACCAGGTGACTATCTCTGATGATCGTAAGAAAAAATACGATTTCTCTACCCCGTATACGGTCTCTGGTATCCAGGCGCTGGTGAAGAAAGGCAATGAAGGCGTTATTAAGACTGCTGCCGATCTGAAAGGTAAAAAAGTCGGCGTGGGTCTGGGAACCAACTATGAAGAGTGGCTGCGCCAGAACGTGCAGGGCGTGGATATTCGTACCTATGATGATGACCCGACCAAATATCAGGATCTGCGCGTAGGTCGTATCGACGCCATCCTGGTTGACCGTCTGGCCGCGCTGGATCTGGTGAAAAAAACCAAGGATACGCTGGCCGTTACCGGTGAAGCATTCTCCCGCCAGGAGTCCGGCGTGGCGCTGCGTAAAGGCAATGAAGATCTGCTGAAAGCGGTGGATGCAGCCATTACTGAAATGCAGAAAGACGGTTCGCTGAAAGCCCTGTCTGAAAAATGGTTTGGAGCAGATGTGACGAAATAATCGTCATCTGATGAAAAAAGGCGCCTTTAACAGCGCCTTTTTTTATTTCATTGCGCCTGAACGTGCATAATAAAAGAACATCACAACAACGAATACCGGAGGCTGTATGCCGCTGCATAATTTAACGCGCTTTCCACGTCTGGAATTTATTGGCGCGCCAACGCCACTCGAATATCTTCCGCGCCTCTCAGATTACCTCGGGCGTGATATTTTCATTAAACGCGATGACGTCACGCCGATGGCTATGGGCGGCAATAAGCTGCGTAAGCTGGAGTTTCTGGCCGCAGACGCGCTGCGTGAAGGCGCGGATACGCTGATAACCGCGGGTGCGATTCAGTCTAACCACGTTCGCCAGACGGCGGCGGTCGCCGCTAAGCTTGGCCTGCACTGCGTGGCGCTGTTGGAAAATCCGATAGGCACCACTGCCGAAAACTATCTCACCAATGGCAACCGTCTGCTGTTGGACCTGTTTAATACGCAAATTGAAATGTGCGATGCGCTGACCGACCCGAATGCACAGCTGCAGGATCTGGCGACGCGGATTGAAGCGCAAGGGTTCCGCCCGTATGTGATCCCGGTTGGGGGGTCCAATGCACTGGGTGCGCTGGGCTATGTGGAAAGCGCGCTGGAAATTGCCCAACAGTGTGAAGGGGCCGTTTCGCTCTCTTCCGTAGTGGTGGCCTCGGGCAGTGCGGGAACCCATGCCGGACTGGCCGTGGGCCTGGAGCAATTGATGCCAGACGTCGAACTCATCGGCGTGACCGTCTCACGCAGCGTGGCGGATCAAAAGCCCAAAGTTGTTGCACTGCAGCAGGATATTGCCCGGGAGCTGGAACTGACGGCCTCAGCGGAAATCCTGTTATGGGACGATTATTATGCGCCGGGCTACGGTACGCCAAACGAAGAGGGCATGGAGGCGATAAAACTGCTGGCGCGTCTGGAAGGCATTTTGTTGGATCCGGTGTATACCGGCAAGTCGATGGCGGGTCTGATTGATGGCATCAGCCAGAAACGCTTCAAGGATGAAGGGCCAATTCTCTTTATTCATACTGGTGGGGCGCCTGCGCTGTTTGCCTACCATCCTCACGTGTAACGACCAGGTAGAAAAACGCTAATGCATGAAAGTATCCAACTGGTGATTGATTCTCTGCCGTATCTGCTCAAGGGCGCAGTGTTTACGCTGCAACTGAGTATCGGTGGGATGTTCTTTGGCCTCGTGCTGGGGTTTATCCTGGCGCTGATGCGTCTGTCGCCGCTGCTGCCTGTGCGCTGGCTGGCGCGCTTTTATATCTCTATCTTTCGCGGAACGCCGTTGATTGCCCAGCTGTTCATGATCTATTACGGTCTGCCGCAGTTTGGTATTGAGCTTGATCCTATTCCGGCGGCGATGATTGGCTTGTCGCTTAATACGGCGGCCTACGCTGCGGAAACGCTGCGCGCGGCAATCTCCTCCATCGACAAAGGGCAGTGGGAAGCGGGTGCCAGTATTGGGATGACGCGGTGGCAAACCATGCGCCGGGCAATCCTGCCGCAGGCTGCGAGGGTTGCGCTCCCACCGCTGAGTAACAGCTTTATCAGCCTGGTGAAAGACACCTCTCTGGCCGCGACTATTCAGGTACCGGAACTGTTCCGTCAGGCGCAGTTGATTACCTCGCGTACGCTGGAGGTATTCACGATGTATCTGGCAGCCTCGTTGATTTATTGGGTGATGGCGACGGTGCTTTCTGCACTGCAAAACTATTTTGAAGAGCAACTGAATCGCCAGGAGAGAGAGCCGAAATGAGTGCTATCGAAGTCAGAAACCTGGTCAAAAAATTCCATGGGCAAACGGTGCTGCATGGGATCGATCTTGACGTCAAACCCGGTGAAGTTGTGGCGATTATCGGGCCGAGCGGCTCGGGCAAAACTACGCTGCTGCGCAGCATTAATTTGCTGGAGCAACCGGAGGCGGGCACCATTAAGGTGGGTGAGATAACCATTGATACCGCGCGTTCATTAACTCAGCAGAAAGGTCTGATTCGTCAGTTGCGCCAGCACGTGGGCTTTGTGTTCCAGAACTTTAATTTGTTCCCGCATCGCACGGTGCTGGAAAACATTATTGAAGGTCCGGTGATTGTTAAAGGCGAACCGAAAGCCGAAGCGACAGCCCGTGCGCGCGAACTGCTGGCGAAAGTTGGGTTAGCTGGTAAAGAAACCAGCTATCCGCGGCGTTTGTCCGGCGGGCAGCAGCAGCGCGTGGCTATTGCCCGGGCATTAGCGATGCGCCCCGAGGTGATTCTGTTTGATGAGCCTACCTCCGCGCTTGATCCTGAACTGGTTGGTGAGGTACTTAATACCATCCGCCAACTGGCGCAGGAAAAACGCACCATGGTGATTGTGACGCATGAAATGAGCTTTGCGCGCGACGTTGCCGATCGGGCGATATTCATGGATCAAGGACGGATAGTGGAGCAGGGGCCAGCTAAATCCTTATTCACGCATCCGCAGCAACCGCGAACCCGTCAGTTTCTTGAAAAGTTTCTGATGCAATAAATAGTGCATGCAGCACTCGTCGAAATTGTTTTTTGGCGAGTGCTGTTCGCATAACTATTTATAATTATTGCTTTATTATTAACTCCCAATACTGTTACTTCCTGCCGTCGTTGAGTAATGCTCAAGTAATTGTTCATTTGTCCGATAATTTGCATATATAAAATACATTTATGTGTTAGCTTGTTTCATATGTTTGGATGATTATCAATCTCAGGGGTATTACCACTTAGTATGCAGGGTCATGATTTCTTCACCTGGCGACGGAGTATGCTGTTACGCTTTCAGGAAATGGCGACGGCAGAGGATGTCTATAATGAATTACAACAACAGACGCAGCATTTAGAGTTCGATTTTTACGCGCTCTGTGTTCGTCATCCCGTACCTTTTACCCGACCTAAAACGTCGCTTCACACGACCTATCCCAAAGCATGGGTGGCGCATTATCAGTCCGAGAATTATTTCGCTATTGATCCGGTGCTGAAGCCTGAAAACTTCAGTCAGGGGCATTTACCCTGGAACGATACCTTATTTCGCGATGCACAGCCCCTGTGGGATGCCGCGCGCAATCACGGTTTACGTAAAGGGATGACGCAATGCTTAATGTTGCCTAATCGGGCGTTGGGTTTTTTATCGGTATCGCGTGCGAGTGTCCGTAATAGTCGCTTTGCAAACGATGAGGTAGAGCTCAGGATGCAACTGCTGGTGCGGGAAAGCTTGTCGGTACTGACGCGGCTGCAAGATGACATGGTCATGGCGCCAGAGATGCGCTTTAGCAAGCGGGAAAAAGAGATATTGAAATGGACGGCAGAGGGGAAAACCTCTTCAGAGATAGCGATAATTCTGTCGATTTCTGAAAATACCGTTAACTTTCACCAGAAAAATATGCAAAAGAAATTTAATGCACCCAACAAAACGCAGATCGCCTGTTATGCTGCGGCAACCGGGCTGATCTGAGTAAATTATCGTTCTGAGTGTCAGACGCAAACCCGGCTGAGAGCATCGCTGTCAGCCGGGTTCTTATTACTGGCGGTAGGCCTGTTTAATTTGCTTAACAGTGCTGGAAAATACCGCAGCCTGTGATTGATCTTCAATCAGCGCGATCTGTTTTTCCATTTTAAGAATCACGCGCCCTGCATCGGCTTGGCCCATTGCCTGCAGCATCAGCGTTAACATGGCTTTCAGGCAGGTGACTTCATTGGCCAGTTCCTGGTTATTCTCAGCAGTGGAAAAGTCAGGCGTACTCATTTATTTTCCTCGTTATGTTTCAATGAAAAAGTGCGATGTCAAATCTTAAGGCGCCGGAGTATACCATAAGCGAGGCTAAAAATATCAGCGGTTGTTTTCTGCGCAGACATAAGCCGCGGACATTAAAATAAACAACATGTTGCACTGCATATATTTTCTCCATCTGTTGTTTATTTCGAGTATTTTACTCGTTAATTATTGTTACAACTTTAGCTGCCTATTTTGCATTCAACGGACGAATATGAATTTTTTGTCACTATTCTGAAACAGCTATGCAGATATAACCGTGGCAAAAGGTTGCCATAACAGAAAGTTTCCACTCGTCGTACCTTCTAATTTCCAAAAACGAGAGCAAAATCGAAAGACGGCGATTTTTACATTTCAAAGTTGAGATAAAACCCGTTAACATAGGACCGATTAACTATCGGTAGCGTTATCCCTATTCTGGAGATATTCCTTTGATCAACGTTTTTCTTGTTGATGACCACGAACTGGTGCGCGCAGGGATACGACGCATTCTTGAAGATATAAAAGGCATTAAAGTTGTCGGCGAGGCGTGCTGCGGTGAAGATGCGGTAAAATGGTGCCGCTCAAATTCCGTTGACGTTGTGCTGATGGACATGAATATGCCCGGTATTGGTGGCCTTGAGGCAACGCGTAAAATTGCGCGTTCAACGGCTGACATTAAAGTGATCATGCTGACTGTCCATACCGAAAACCCGTTACCTGCAAAAGTCATGCAGGCGGGAGCCGCGGGCTATCTCAGTAAGGGGGCTGCGCCCCAGGAGGTCGTGAGTGCGATTCGTTCGGTTTATTCTGGCCAACGTTATATTGCCTCCGATATCGCTCAGCAGATGGCGCTTAGCCAGATTGAGCCTGAGAAAACGGAAACCCCGTTTGCCAGTTTGTCTGAACGTGAGTTGCAGATTATGCTGATGATCACCAAAGGTCAGAAGGTCAATGAGATTTCAGAGCAACTGAATCTTAGTCCTAAAACGGTGAACAGCTATCGCTATCGAATGTTCAGTAAATTAAACATTCACGGCGATGTTGAGCTGACTCACCTGGCAATTCGCCATGGCCTGTGTAATGCGGAGACATTAACAAGCCAGTGACCGATCAGTTTGATGCCAAAGCGTTCCTGAAAACCGTGACCAGTCAGCCCGGCGTTTATCGTATGTATGATGACGCCGGGACGGTCATCTACGTCGGGAAAGCGAAAGACCTGAAAAAAAGGCTTTCCAGCTACTTCCGTAGCAACCTTGCATCGCGTAAGACCGAAGCACTGGTCGCGCAAATACAGCAGATTGATGTCACGGTAACGCACACCGAAACCGAGGCGTTATTGCTTGAGCACAACTACATCAAGCTGTATCAGCCGCGTTATAACGTTTTGCTGCGCGACGATAAATCCTATCCTTTTATTTTCCTCAGCGGTGATACCCATCCTCGCCTGGCAATGCATCGCGGGGCCAAGCATGCCAAAGGCGAGTACTTTGGACCGTTTCCTAACGGCTACGCCGTACGCGAAACGCTGGCGTTGCTGCAGAAAATCTTCCCTATTCGTCAGTGCGAAAATAGTGTTTATCGCAATCGCTCGCGGCCCTGTCTGCAATATCAGATTGGCCGCTGCCTCGGTCCGTGTGTGGCGGGTCTGGTGAGTGAGGAAGAGTATGCACAGCAGGTTGATTACGTTCGTCTGTTCCTGTCCGGGAAAGACGATCAGGTATTAACGCAGCTGATCGCCCGGATGGAAAAGGCCAGCCAAAATCTCGAGTTTGAAGAGGCTGCCCGCATTCGAGACCAAATTCAGGCCGTACGCCGCGTGACCGAAAAACAGTTTGTCTCTAATACCGGAGACGATCTGGATGTCATCGGCGTGGCGTTTGACGCTGGCATGGCCTGTGTGCACGTGCTGTTTATTCGCCAGGGTAAAGTGTTAGGCAGTCGTAGCTATTTCCCGAAAGTACCTGGTGGAACAGAACTCGGCGAGGTCGTTGAAACCTTTGTCGGACAGTTTTATCTGCAGGGAAGTCAGATGCGCACCTTACCCGGTGAGATCCTGCTCGATTTTAATCTTAGCGATAAAACCCTGCTGGCAGACTCTTTGTCTGAGCTGGCCGGGCGGAAGATCAACGTTCAGACGAAACCGCGAGGCGATCGCGCGCGGTATCTGAAGCTGGCGCGTACCAACGCGGCGGTGGCGTTAACCACAAAACTTTCCCAGCAGTCGACCATTACTCAACGCCTGACGGCGCTGGCATCAGTACTCAAGTTACCCGCAGTGAAACGCATGGAGTGCTTTGATATCAGCCACACGATGGGCGAGCAGACGGTAGCCTCCTGCGTGGTATTCGATGCCAATGGACCACTGCGCGCCGAGTATCGCCGCTATAACATCACGGGTATTACGCCGGGTGATGATTATGCGGCAATGAATCAGGTTCTCCGTCGGCGCTACGGTAAGTCGATTGAAGAAAGTAAGATTCCGGACGTCATATTGATCGACGGTGGGAAAGGTCAACTGGGGCAGGCGAAAGCCGTGTTTGCTGAGCTGGACGTTCCCTGGGACAAACAGCACCCGCTTTTGTTGGGCGTGGCAAAAGGGGCCGATCGTAAAGCTGGCCTGGAAACGCTGTTCTTTGAGCCGGAAGGTGAGGGCTTTAGCCTTCCGCCGGATTCGCCTGCATTGCACGTTATCCAGCATATCCGCGATGAATCTCACGATCATGCAATTAGCGGGCACCGTAAAAAACGGGCGAAGGTGAAAAGTACCAGCACGCTGGAGACTATTGAAGGTGTCGGGCCGAAGCGTCGGCAGATGTTGTTGAAATATATGGGCGGTTTGCAAGGCCTTCGTAACGCGAGTATTGAAGAAATTGCAAAAGTGCCGGGTATTTCGCAAGCTCTGGCAGAAAAGATCTTCTACTCGTTGAAACATTAGGCCCTCTGTAGCAACATAGGGGTAATTTTACTGACAACAGATAGTTATCCGTCATATGCAATTTAATATCCCTACGTTGCTCACGCTGTTTCGCGTCATCCTGATCCCATTCTTTGTATTGGCTTTTTATCTGCCATTCACCTGGGCTCCCTTCGTTTGTGCGCTGATCTTCTGTATTGCGGCGGTCACCGACTGGTTTGACGGCTATCTGGCGCGTCGCTGGAACCAAAGCACGCGTTTTGGCGCCTTCCTCGATCCGGTCGCTGATAAGGTACTGGTGGCTATCGCGATGGTGCTGGTGACCGAGCACTATCACAGCTGGTGGGTAACGCTTCCTGCCGCCACGATGATCGCGCGTGAAATTATTATCTCTGCGCTGCGTGAGTGGATGGCTGAACTGGGTAAACGTAGCAGTGTGGCGGTGTCCTGGATCGGCAAAGTGAAAACCACTTCACAAATGGCTGCGCTCGCATGGCTGCTGTGGCGTCCAAATATTTGGGTAGAGTACGCCGGGATCGCACTTTTCTTCGTCGCCGCGATACTGACGTTGTGGTCAATGTTCCAGTATTTGAGCGCTGCGTGGGGAGATTTGCTTGAACAGTGATCGTTTCGGCGCAAATTTCAGCAAACGATCGTCAGTGGTGAAAAATATCGTTGACTCATTGCGTCAGGTAAGTAGAATGCAACGCATCGAACGGCAGCACTGATTGCCAGACGATAACAAAATCAAGTGATTAACAAAGTTACTTGGTGATGCGGGAATAGCTCAGTTGGTAGAGCACGACCTTGCCAAGGTCGGGGTCGCGAGTTCGAGTCTCGTTTCCCGCTCCAAATTAAAGACATCGGCAATAGCGGATGTCGGCTGAAAAGCCAGAAGATTTCGGCGCGTTAGCAAAGCGGTTATGTAGCGGATTGCAAATCCGTCTAGTCCGGTTCGACTCCGGAACGCGCCTCCAATTTCTTCCCGAGCCCGGATGGTGGAATCGGTAGACACAAGGGATTTAAAATCCCTCGGCGTTCGCGCTGTGTGGGTTCAAGTCCCACTCCGGGTACCATGGGAAAGAATAGAATAATCAAAGCAATAAGCAGTGTCGTGAAACCACCTACGGGTGGTTTTTTTGTGCCTGAAATTTCCTGCTTCTCGCTCAGCGAACCTTCAAGATCAGAAATCCCTTGGTTTTCATCCTTTGTGCATTAAAGGCATCTTGGGTGTAAGGCAAGCGGGCACAACATAGATACGCCAACGCTATTGCAACTCTTACCGGTCTTGAACTAACAGGTTAGATGAAAACAAGCAGAGGTACTATCAGCGTGCAGCATGAGCTCTTAAGGCCCGTCAGCCAGTCGTTGAGATAGATTTTCTGATACATATGAAACTCTCCCTGTTTTGAAATTTTCTTTTATGATTCCAGAAGTCAGGAGGTGCGGCTACAGGTCATGAGAGATAAACGTTCGCAGCCGAGGGGCCTCGAAGACCATTTATTCGACAAAACTCAACGCGTAATCCGGGGATGAGTACTTCTGAGTCACGGAGACTTAAGGCTGAAATGTGAAGCTGTACATCTTTGCGACCATCGGAGGGGGAGATAAGGCCTTTACCGCTCTTGCAGTCAAAGGCTTTGACAATTCCTGTCATTTTACGAGACAAAAAAATTCCTTTAAGCTAATAACGTGTTGCACTATACACATACCCCTGGATAATGCCAGAAATATTTTTCAGCAATCGTGAGATCTGGATAGCTAAAATAAACATTGATTATTATATACGCCCGTGCGTTAATGGTCGCGTCGGTTTGAAGAACAGACAAAATACAAAGTAGTTTACTAAAGCAGTTCTCATTTCAGGTGTTTTATATTTATCCCTTCTTTGAGTCTCCCCACTAAGCACTAAGTAGTTTCTGTAATAAAACCATGTTCGCCGGAAGGCCAAATTAAGGAATACAAAATGTCAAAAAAGATGAATGGTTTAGTAAAATGGTTTAATGCCGATAAGGGATTCGGTTTTATTTCTCCTGTTGACGGTAGTAAAGATTTATTTGTACATTTTTCTGCTATCCAGAGCGATAATTTCCGCACCTTGTTTGAAGGGCAAAAAGTCTCTTACTCCATTGAGAATGGTACTAAAGGTCCGGTTGCTGGCAATGTAGTTATTACAGAGTAAATCCTTTTTTTGTCTGTATGCGATAACGAAGAAGGCTAAAGCCTGAGTAGACATACTGACAGAAGCAATGGATGTATTGTTGGGTCAGTAGAGATGAAATGTTACTGATCCGGCATTCAGGGCAACGGTCAGCATATTTCAACTCTCTTTTGCATGAGAAAGTATGCTGACGATTGTGAGTACGTGTAGGTTCACTGCACAAAAAGTCTAACCGCTTGCTTTGTACGGCAACGTACGCAAGGGGATAGCTTTTCCCAGATATCACCATATTTTTTATTTTTAAATATGAAAATACTAAACCCGCAGCCAGCGGGTTTTCTATTATCTGTAGCTTGATAAATCTTAAAATACAGATGTGTTGATTCTGTTCCAGAAATAGAGTCTAAAACGGATTCAGGCTGCTTCTTTTTGGTTTGTCTGGAATACTTTATTGCAATGAGGACAGATTAAAAGAGAACCTTTTTGTACTCTTGAAAAACTGTGTTCAGATTGTTGGGTACAGTTTGGGCAGGTGCATTTGACAAGATAGTTGCGGCGTGATTTAGAGTCTTTACGTTCTGACATAGGCTTTTCCTTGAGTGGATGAACTTCAACCATACCCTAATTCGTCCAAAAAATCTTAACTTTATGATGTTTTGGATATGTAAATATAAAGAAAAGGTATCGCAAAGAGCCTGATGATAAGGGCGGCTTCCCAAATTTATTTCTGTAATCCTCAATCTCCCTGGCTGCGTGGTTCTAATGAAAATACGAACAGATTGCTCAGACAGTATTTTCCAAAAGGAGCTGGCTTATCGGTTCGCAGCCAGCAAAGAATTAACATTGTTGCATCCAGCGGTTGAACGCACAGCAAAAAGCGGACGTTTTTGAGCTCAGTAAAAAAGGCCGTTATATTTTGGCCTGATTGACGCGAGATGAAAGCTCCTGATGGCTCTCTTTTCGTTCGCTGTAGCGATCGGCAAGGTAATTTGTTTGCCCCTTGAGCAGCAGCGTGATTTTAAACAACTCCTCGGCGACATCGACGATACGATCATACCAGGACGAAGGTTTCATTCGCCCGTTCTCATCGAATTCTTGCCAGGCTTTGGCTATTGAGGACTGGTTAGGGATCGTGAACATCCTCATCCAGCGCCCAAGGATACGCATCTGGTTCACGGCGTTAAAAGATTGAGACCCGCCGCAGACCTGCATCACCGCCAGTGTTTTTCCCTGTGAAGGGCGAACGGCCCCTTCGCTTAAGGGTATCCAGTCGATCTGTGCCTTCATCACCGCACTCATTGCCCCATGCCGCTCCGGGGAACTCCACACCATCCCATCACACCATCTGACCAGCTCGCGCAGCTCGGTGACTTTTGGGTGCGTATCTGGGGCATCATCCGGCAGGGGTAAACCTGAGGGGTTAAACAGTCTTACTTCCGCTCCCATCGCCGTCAGCAGGCGTCCCGCTTCTTCTGCGGCGAAACGACTGTAAGAACGCTCTCTTACCGAGCCATACAGGATCAGTATGCGTGGCGGCTCCTGGAGCTGCAGGCGTTCAGCAATCTTCTGATCGAAGCAATCAGCATTCAGTGCAGGAAAGTGTTCCATTTTTTACTCCTCCGGGAGGTTCTGTGATTTCAAATTCAACACATATGATTTATCATATATGTATTCTAAAGGGAACGGAGTAAAAAATGCTACAGCCAGTTCAGCTTTTTAAAATCCTGTCGGATGAAACCCGTCTCGCGATTGTTATGCTTCTCCGGGAATCCGGCGAACTGTGCGTATGCGATATATGCGCGGCGACCTCTGAATCACAGCCTAAAATTTCTCGCCACATGGCTATTCTGCGTGAAGCAGAGCTGGTGCTTGACCGCCGGGAAGGCAAATGGATTCACTACCGTCTGTCTCCCCACATGCCAGCGTGGGCCGCTGAGACGATCACGACGTCCTGGCAGTGTCTGAGGAAAGATGTGGGTGAATGGCTGAAAAAATCAGCCTGCACATCCTGTTGAGAGAATTTTTCACATACACATAATCATATATAAAGGAATCTAAAATGCTTTTGGCAGGGAGTATTTTTATACTGACGCTGGTCCTGGTCATCTGGCAGCCCAGAGGTCTCAGCATTGGCTGGAGCGCAAGTATCGGAGCCTTACTGGCACTGGGGACGGGGGTCATCCACATTGATGATATTCCCGTAGTCTGGAATATCGTCTGGAACGCAACAGCGGCATTCATCGCGGTGATTATCATCAGCCTGCTGCTCGATGAGTCCGGTTTCTTTGAATGGGCCGCGCTGCATGTCTCCCGCTGGGGTAACGGGCGTGGTCGCCTGCTGTTTACCTGGATAATACTGCTTGGCGCTGCTGTTGCTGCGCTGTTTGCTAACGACGGTGCAGCACTGATACTGACGCCGATTGTGATTGCGATGCTACTCGCCCTGGGGTTCAGCCAGGCGACGACGCTGGCCTTTGTCATGGCTGCAGGATTTATCGCAGATACAGCCAGCCTGCCGCTGATTGTCTCTAACCTGGTCAATATTGTCTCGGCGGATTTCTTCGGCCTGGGCTTTACACAGTATGCCTCCGTGATGGTTCCTGTGAACCTGGCGGCCATTGCTGCCACGCTGGTCATGCTCCATCTCTTCTTCCGCCGCGACATCCCGGCCAGTTATGACGTTTCACTGCTCAAGATGCCTGCCAGTGCGATTAAAGATCCGGCGACGTTCAGGGCGGGCTGGATTGTTCTGCTGTTCCTGCTGGTCGGTTTCTTTGTTCTGGAGCCGCTGGGGATCCCAGTAAGCGCGATAGCAGCAGTTGGGGCTGCGGTGCTGTTCGTGGTAGCCAAGCGTGGCCACGCCATTAATACCGGGAAAGTGCTGCGCGGGGCGCCCTGGCAGATCGTGATTTTCTCGCTGGGTATGTATATGGTCGTCTACGGCCTGCGTAATGCAGGACTCACCGAGTATCTTTCTGCTGTACTCAATATGCTGGCAGACAAAGGTTTATGGGCTGCCACGTTCGGTACCGGCTTCCTGACTGCCTTCTTGTCGTCTGTGATGAACAATATGCCGACGGTGCTGATTGGTGCATTGTCCATTGACGGGAGTGCTGCGACCGGCGTCGTCAAAGAGGCGATGATTTATGCCAATGTGATTGGCTGCGATTTAGGGCCTAAAATCACCCCGATAGGCAGTCTGGCAACTCTGCTGTGGCTTCATGTGTTGGCACAGAAAAATATGACCATCACGTGGGGATATTACTTCCGAACCGGCATAATCATGACTCTGCCCGTGCTGTTCGTCACTCTGGCCGCGCTGGCGTGGCGGCTCTCTGTCACTTTGTAATGAGATACTGATATGAGCAACATTACCATCTATCACAACCCGGCCTGTGGCACCTCACGTAACACGCTGGAGATGATCCGTAACAGCGGTAACGAACCAACTATTATTTATTATCTCGATACGCCCCCGGCTCGTGATGAACTGACCAAACTGATTTCAGATATGGGCATTTCAGTACGCGCATTGCTGCGGAAGAACGTTGAACCTTATGAGCAACTGGGTCTTGATGAAGATAAGTTTTCTGATGAGCAGTTGATCGATTTTATGATTCAGCATCCGATCCTGATTAATCGGCCGATTGTAGTGACGCCGCTTGGCACGCGTCTTTGTCGTCCCTCAGAAATTGTGCTGGATATTTTACCTGAAGCTCAGAAAGGCTCTTTTACCAAAGAGGATGGCGAAAAGGTCATTGACGAAACAGGGAAACGGGTTAAGTAATCTTTCCGCTTAATATTATCGGGTGCCTGTTGACTTCATACCGGTGCCTGCTCTTTGCTGATAACCCTCGTTCACGACTGGAGAAGCGTATTTGCGGGGGGATCAAAACAGGTTCATTAGCCTGCCCACTTGCCTGAAGAGACATTTGTCTCACTCCGAATGCATTTCGTTTATCAATTATTGAAATAAATATATACATAATAGTTTTTGATTAGCAGAACTTACCGATGCAGGTCAGTTGAGGCAATTTCATTTCCCTTAGGGTAAGAGTCAAAAACTATCATGAAACAAGAGCTTGTATTGACAGATGAAGACTTACTTGCACGAGGTAACGATCGTTACGTCTTTCAGCATCCACAGGATAGTAACCTGCTGATCAAAATCGTTATTTCAGATATTGCGAACTATAAAAGCAAGTTACGGGAAGTCTTCCGGGACCTCAAAGAATGCAAGCCTGGTCATCAAACAGACTCTCTTTATATGCAAAAGATCGAAGGTCTTGTTGAAACAAATAAAGGTCTAGGGCAGATCACTGTGAAGGAGTGCGATGAGCATGGCAACCTTGCTCAAACTCTTTATCAGCTTGCTCTCAAAAAAGAACTCGATGACAGCAAATTGCAGAAGCTGAATGCTTTTTTAGCATGGTTTGTCAGCACCAAAGTCATTATTAACTCCTTGCATTGTAAAAACATTGTTTATGCCTGGGATAGCGAGCGTCAGGATTATCGCTTCAAAGTCATTGACGGTTTTGGTGACAAAACGTTTTTTCAACTCAGTAAGCTTTCGCAATCAGTTCGCGATAAGAATAAAATCAAATGTCTCAAGCGGATGCTTAACGATTTGAACGGTCTGCAACAAGCTTAACCACGCAGGTTAAAAATAATCGAATCACCAGTTTTCTGTTGCCGGACTTCCGATCCCGCATATCTGATTAACAAAGGTGTTTACGCAGAAGTAAGTTACATATTAACTTCTTGAAAAATATCCTGAACTGCTCGGCGTTCGTGCTGTGTGGGGGCAAATCCCACACCGGTACCATGGGAAAGAATAGAACAATCAAAGCAATAAGCAGTGTCGCGAAACCACCTACGGGTGGTTTTTTTGTGCCGGCTTTTGACGAACCATAGATATTTTGCGTCAAGTAAGCCTGCCAGATACGTTAAGCCGCCCGCTACACACTCCCCATTGCCAATCAATCTATCGACGAATCGGTGCATTAAACATAAACCTTCCCCGGGCAGGGTTGTTGATAAAGCCATCCCGGGCGGGATTATAGTTGTGGTCCTGAAAACCATTCATCATGATGGGATCGCCTATGCCATCCTGAATCGCCAAATGTCTGTGGATTCGGTTACGTGCCCTGAATGTGAAAGCGAAATCATCCGTCCCGCCAATGATGATGACGCCATGTCCTGCAAGAAGTGCCGCGCTTAACTCTTGCTCTCTTGCGGCCTGGTTTTGTAACGCGCTGGCTGCGGCAGACGATGACGCCAGCAGCAATACGAGGACGGCGCATGAAAATACCGGTGGCAGTTTCATGATTAATACCCATTAAAAGTATGGCTATTAAAGTATAGTCTTATGTCGTCATCTCATCTGAATAGAAAATGAACAGTTTAAGCCTGTTGCCTGTACGGAGTCTGAGGGGGCGGGAGAGGAGTGCCGCGCAATTAAGAACTATAATAAAAACAGTCGACAACTGATGACTCCAGTTTGCAGATAGTACCGATACAGGGGGCGGTTATGCGCGGCTCATTTTCTCCGCGAGTTGCGTTCACCGCTACGACATCTGGCTGGATAATAATCACGGACTCCCTGCCAAAGTGATCAGCTATGCGCCAGATGGGCAGCGATTAGAAACTGTTCTTCTGGATGCTATGGTTATTAACACCCGTTTCCCCGTCAATTTTTTCACGCCTTGAGGGAGCCTGCACTATGGCTGACTATCAGTTTTCCACAATCTGGCGGGTTGAGGCTTCAGTTCAGGAGGTATGGGATGTTTTTTCCCATCCGGACAGGTGGCCTGAATGGTGGGGAAGTCTGGAACGCATCGTTGAGATAAGGAAAGGGGATTTACGGGGTATTGGGGCGTTGCATCGTTATACCTGGAAAGGGGCGCTTCCTTATCGCTTAACCTTTGATATCAATGTGTTGAAAATACGGCCTTGCACATTGCTTGAAGGACAAGCCAGCGGCGCGGTGGAAGGGCGAGGGGTATGGTCTTTTACTGCCAATGGTACAGCGACTATTGTCAGATATGACTGGAATGTGCGTACCACGATCCGCTGGATGAATTATCTCGCCCCGCTGGCAGCACCTGTATTTCGCTGGAATCACAATACGGTCATGCGCGAGGGGGCAAGAGGGTTAGCCCGCAAACTGGCAACGACTGTGTATATAGTCTGAACGTATCTCCGCTGCTGTACTTTTTTGGCTGTAAATGGCTTAATAGCGACCTTGCAGTTTCTCACTTCATTCACAGTTAACAGGTCTGTTATTGATGAATAATCTCCATCGACTCGCCTTTTTATGCCAGCCTCTGTCTGCTGTGATGATCGCGTACGGTTTCCCCTTTAGCCGTAGCTCAACTCTTACAACCTGGACAGACAGCAATGCAACGTCGTCAGTTTCTCAAAAATAGCGTTCTCCTTTCCGCCGCCGGATTAGTCGGCCCTGCAGTCATTAGCCAGACGGTACGTGCCGCGGAGCCATCCGTTGCGACAATAGCTCGTCGACGCTTTGTCTTATCTCAAACGTATAAACTTAATCCTCCTAAGGGATCGAGCGGCGTGGTGAAACTGTGGATCCCGCTACCGGTGGATACCGCGTTTCAACAAATGACGGCGCTTGCCTTTAGCGGAAACTATAAGCAGGCGTACGTCACCACCAATAATACCTATGGCGCGAAAACGCTGTTTGCCACCTGGGCTGACTCGCAGGGTGAATTGTTGGTTAACGTTGATATCGACATTGAAACCGCCGACTGGGAACCGCTGAAGCAGGACGCGCTGAAAAACTGTCAGGCACCTGAGCAGATTATTTATCCGCTGGATGTAAAACCGTATCTGTTGCCGACGGCACATACCCCAGTTGATGGATTGGTCCTGGAAACCGCGCGTAAAATCACCGGTAATGAGCAGGATCCGCTAAAAAAAGCGCGCCTGATTTACGAATGGGTCAGCAGCCATATGGAGCGTGACAACGACGTTATTGGCTGCGGCACGGGGGATGTGGCGGAGATATTAAAAAGCGGTAAGCTCAAAGGAAAATGCACCGACATGAGCTCCGTTTTTGTTGCTCTGGCGCGGGCCAGCGGTATTCCGGCGCGCGAACTGTTTGGCATCCGTCTGGGCAAGGCCAATAAGCTCGAACGTTACTCGAAAAGTGCTTTTGGCACAGCCGACAGTGCAGGCGTTGCCAATGTGAGCGGCGGTCAACACTGCCGTGCTGAGTTCTATCTGGCAGGTTACGGTTGGTTACCGTGCGATCCTGCTGACGTGACCAAAATGCGTCTGGCAGAGAAAAAAACGCATCAGGATGCCGATGTCCAGGCGGTTAACGCTTACCTGTTTGGTAACTGGGAAATGAACTGGGTTGGATTCAACTACGGACGTGATTTCGAGTTGTATCCGGCAACGGAGCAGGGGGCCATGAATAACTTTGGTTATCCTTACGCTGAAGTCGATGGCGACCCGATCAATTTCTATGACCCAAAAGCGTTTTCCTACAGCTATGTCGCCACAGAACAACGCTAAAGGTGCGGGGCTTACCCTGTTGACGGCTGCTGCGGCCGCCGTCACCGCTGGCTTATGCTGTGTTGGACCGCTACTTTACCTGCTGTTTGGTATTTCGGCGGCGAGCTTCGCCGTTTTCACCCGGTTTGAGTTTTTGCGAACTCCTCTGGTACTGCTGTCCCTGGGATTATTACTGCGTGTCTTCTGGCGGCTCTATTTTTCCAAACGGTTGTGGTGCTCCGGGTGGTTAACTCTGAAGCAAGCGCGCGTTCTCTACTGGTGCGCGCTGGCATTGATTTTGCCGGTGCTATTTTACCCAACGCTTGTTGCCTGGTTTTATGAGGTATTTGAATGAAGATCTTCGCGTTAGTTGCATGCTTGCTGTTGCCGCTGTGGGCTCAGGCGGCCAATCAAAAAGTGGTGCTGGATATACAAAATATGACCTGCTCGTTATGCGTTATTTCGGTCAATCAGGCGCTACGTGAAACTGACGGCGTGATTAAAGCAAAATCCTCTCTCAAAACCCGGCAGGCAGAAGCCATCGTGCCAGAAGGTTTCCCAACCGATACTCTACTTAACGCAGTAGCGAAAACGGGCTATACCGCAACGCTCAACCGTATTGAACAACAGTAAACCACCTGCGGGTGGTTTTATTGTGTTTTCCCGGTATGATGCCCGGCGGCTTAGTGTTCTCTTTTGTGCGTTAACTACCGGAATTCCCCTCTTTTCCTGTTAACCTGAACAGGCGGCTGCTGTAAGCCGCATATGCCCATTTATATCTGTTATCCCTCCAGCCATGTAGGATGATCACAGGCAAGATTTTTTGACTAAGGAAAAGCGTTATGAAAACGGGACCATTAAACGAGAGCGAACTGGAATGGCTGGATGATGTACTGACTAAGTACAATACGGATAAGGCTATTCTGGATGTGTCAGAACTGGATGGTTTACTGACGGCGGTACTGAGTTCACCGTATGAAATTGAACCGGAGCAGTGGCTGGTCGCTATTTGGGGCGGCGCGCAGTATGTTCCTCGCTGGTCCTCCGAAAAAGAAATGACGCGTTTCATGAACCTGGCGTTTCAACATATGGCGGATACGGCCGATCGCCTGGATGAATATCCTGAGCAGTTTGAGCCGCTGTTTGGTTTGCGTGAAATTGACGAGCATGAACTGACCATCGTTGAAGAGTGGTGTTTTGGTTATATGCGCGGCGTCGCGCTGTCGGACTGGTCCGCGTTACCAGACTCGTTAAAACCAGCGCTCGAGGCTATTGCGCTGCACGGTACGGAAGAAAACTTTGCGGTCGTTGAGAAAATGACGCCAGAAGCGTTCGAAGAGAGCGTGGATGCCATCCGCCTGGCGGCGCTGGATCTGCATGCTTACTGGATGGCGCATCCTCAGGAAACGCCGGTTAAAGTACCGGTCAAAGTGGATGCCAAGGTAGGGCGCAATGACCCTTGTCCGTGCGGTAGCGGTAAAAAATATAAGCAGTGCTGTTTGCATTAAGAAAAAGGGGCGTTAAGCCCCTTTTTTTTAACCCACTTCCGGTAGTAATCCTGCTGCAATAGAAAACTGTACGGCTATCACCACAATGCCGCACAAAAATACCAGCGCCAGCGCCGGAGCACCCCCTGCCACGCGATATTTAGCCTGTGGATTTTGTTTTCTGCTCTGCCATGCCAGCATCGAGGGAATGAGCAGCGCCAGCACCGCCAGGGCAACGCCCGCATACCCCAGGGCCATGACGAAACCACGCGGATAGAACAGCGCGAATGCCAGCGGCGGCAGGAAGGTTACCACGCCGGTTTGCATTCTTCCTGCTACGGTATTGCGGCGCTGGAAGAGGTCGGCCAGGTAGTCAAATAATCCCAATGCGACGCCGAGGAAAGAGGTTGCCAGCGCAAGGTCGGCAAACAGATGCACTGCCAGTTCGACGTGCGGCGAAGCCACGACTTCACGTAATGCTTGTAATAAACCGTTTAAACCAGCGTGGTTGGCTAACAGCCCCATGAACGTTGAGGAGTTAATACTGCCAAGCGTGGCCAGTTGCCAGAAGATATAGGCGACTAGCGGAATGGCGCTCCCGGTGATAAACACCCAACGCAGTTTACGGATGTTACCGTTCATATAGCTGACGATACTGGGGACGCTGCCGTGAAAACCGAACGAAGTGAAGATAACCGGGATTGCAGACAGTGCCAGCCCCTGCTGAAGCGGCAACGTAAGCAGGTTTACTTTATGGATATGCGGCATTAACAGGGCCAGCATCACCACCAGGAAGATTATCTTGGCACTGAACAACAGACGGTTGAACAGATCGACCAAAGATGTGCCAACGCAAACCACGCCACCGGCAACAAAGGTGAACAGCAGTACGCCTGTTGTCGGGGAGAGCGTTGTCCCGGTCCAGTCGCTAATGCTGGAAGCCAGCAACTCACCAGCGCCACTGATATACGCCGCCGTCAACGCGTACATTAAAAACATCATGCTAAAGCCCGTTACCCATTGTCCGTAACGACCAAGATAACGTTTTGCCAGCGTACCCAACCCGGTGTCTGCTGGTACGTGTTGATACACTTCAAGCAGCAACAGCGCGGTGTAGCACATTAGCGCCCAAAGACTCACTAACAATACCAGCGTGACGCTAAACCCCACGCCTGCCGCGGCCAGCGGCATTGCCAACATACCGGCACCAATCGTGGTTCCCGCCACGATAAAAATACTACCCAGGGTTCTGTTTTTCACGCTTTCCTCTGTCCCAGAGATAATCAACGGTTATATCTGCGGCGCAGGTTAAGGCAAAACGCTATTTTCGTCAAATCACCGTTACAATGAATGTACATTAATCTTTACGATGTTTGGCGCGTTAAGATGTATCACAAATGATATTTATCTGCGGGTAAACCTGCGTTAGCGCAAAGCAAGGCCGTGCCGTTCACATTAGGCTACGGACTTTATTGAGGAGGTAGTATGGAATCTATTCACGGTCACGAAGTGCTCAACATGATGATTGAATCTGGCGAGCAGTATTCACATGCCAGCCTTGAAGCGGCGATTACGGCACGGTTTGGCGAGCAGGCTCGTTTTCACACCTGTTCTGCGGCGGATATGTCGGCAGCTGAGCTGGTGGCGTTTTTAGCGGCGAAGGGAAAGTTTATTGCAAAAGAAGACGGCTTCTCTACGCACGAAAGCAAGATCTGCCGTCACTGATTTTAGCGGGTAATGATGGCGGGTTGCCTTCATTACCCCACAACATTAATTCTGTGTATCAAGCGTAGCCAGTTCTTTATCGATGAAATAAAGACCTTCGCCACTTTTCCCTGCCAGCGATAACTTATCAATGACAGATTTAAATAATTTTTCTTCTTCATGCTGCTCGGCAACATACCATTGCAGGAAATTAAACGTCGGATAATCCTGGTGGGTCATTGCCGCATGTGCCAGCTCATTAATTTTCTGGGTGATCAACTGCTCGTGTTCGTAAGTAACACGGAACAGTTCGTCCAGAGACGCATATTCAGCAAAGGGGGAAGAGACGGTGTTAATACACGGCAAGCTGCCGGTATCGGTCAGGTAGTCAAACAGACGCTGCATATGCGTCATCTCTTCCTGGGCGTGACGGCGCAGGAACGCGGCGGCGCCTTCAAAGCTGTGATAGCTGCACCACGCGCTCATCTGTTGGTAGAGCAGAGATGAATATAATTCAAGGTTCATTTGCTCATTCAGTTGGTCGATCATTTCTGTTTTCAGCATGGTTGTGCTCCACAAACGTTATTATATATTAGCGTGGCGTCACTATAATTTGTTATTTAATTATTTGCAAAAGGTAAAATAATAAATTTATTTATTAAAAATGCGAATGGGAATAAAACGCATTAACGCTATTAAGCGGAGAATATAAATAATGAAAAGGCAGAAGACCAGCAAAAATGTGCTGGTCGAAAATATTAATAATTGAAGGCAGGCGATTGGGATACCGCAACGCCGTGACACTGCCAGGCGAGCGTAATTTTGGTATTTAAGCACAGAGAACCGGCATATACGCTACAGGTTGACACCGGCTGACCAAACGCCATTGCGTTGGCATAACCCAGGCGCTGACACTCTTTGGTGGCTGTGCCTTGGGTCACGTAATCATCGGTACGCGCCGTTTGTAGCATGGCCTGGTTGTAGGTCAGGCGAACGACGCCGGTGATGGCACTGGCTTCGCTGACCTGCGCCTGTTTAGTAATAGTGCATCCTGTCAGCACGAGCGGCAAAAGGGCAAGGATAAAGGTCTTCATGTGATCGCTCTGAAAGTTCGGAGATAGGCTATCATGGCATATGTGGGGCGCATCAATGGCTTGAATAGCCTGAAGATCACCTGCGATTAATCGCAACGACGTCATTTTATTGAGGCTATTCTGAGCTGTCTCAGAAAAAATGTGAGCACCTCATTATTTTATAAAACAAAATTTCATTAAATTTGAAAGTGAGTTTGCAAAATAGTAATGTGGCCTGAATGTTATGACTTTCAGCGGGCCTCCGCAGCGCATTCAGGAGATTACAGAATGAAAATTGCATTGATGATGGAAAACAGCCAGGCAAGCAAAAATGCCATCATTCATAACGAGCTTAAAGCCGTTGCGGATGAGAAAGGTTTTCCAGTGTATAACGTCGGGATGAGCGACGAAAATGACCATCATCTGACCTACATCCATTTAGGGATTATGGCCAGCATCCTGCTCAATTCCAAAGCCGTGGATTTTGTGGTTACGGGTTGCGGTACGGGTCAGGGGGCAATGATGTCACTGAATATTCATCCGGGCGTGGTGTGCGGTTATTGTCTCGATCCGGCAGACGCATTCTTGTTCTCTCAGATCAACAACGGGAATGCGCTTTCTCTGGCATTCGCCAAAGGTTTTGGCTGGGGTGCTGAGCTGAATGTGCGCTATATGTTTGAAAAAGCATTCACTGGTCGTAACGGCGAAGGGTATCCACCAGAGCGTAAAGAGCCGCAGGTGCGTAACGCGGGGATCCTGAACCAGGTGAAAGCGGCGGTGGTAAAAGAAAACTATCTGGACACTCTGCGCGCTATCGATCCTGAACTGGTAAAAACCGCCGTATCTGGTCCGCGCTTCCAGCAGTGCTTCTTTGAAAACTGCCAGGACAAAGCGATCGAAGCGTTTGTACGCGAGATAGTTGGTTAAAACCTGTTGGCCCGGCGGTGTTCGCCTGCCGGGCTATTTGTTCTTGCTAGATACCGCGCTTCCAGCATCATGGGCAAGCCGCAGCGTATCAACCATACCTACCAGACAAATAATCGCAATAGCGACAAAGGCCAGCCGGAAACTGATCCCCGGAATATTGCCTAACGCCAGCCATTCACTCACCTCATCACCGATACGGATCCCGATAGCGGCCAATGAAATGCCCAAGCCTACCGCTAATTGTGTTGCCGTACTGAACAGCGTATTGGCGTAGCTCATTTGTGGCCCGGGGACGTCCGCAAAGGCAAGCGTGCTGATGCCGGTAAACTGAATTGAGCGGAACACGCCGCCCAGATACAACACCAACAAAATAACCCACACCGGGGTCTGCGGCGTAATTAATGCGCAGGCCAACAGCGCCAGGACGTTTAGCGCACCGTTGATTAACAGCAGTTTCTTAAAGCCCAGCCAGCGTATCAACGGCGTGGTGGCAGGTTTTATCATCAGATTGCCCACAAACACCGCCAGAACCAGCGAACCCGCGTGAAAAGCGTTCATGCCAAAACCGACCTGGAACATTAACGGCAGCAGAAATGGTACAGCGCTAATAGAGGCACGAAATAGTGACCCGCCGTACAGGGTGACGCGAAAAGTAGGGACGCTCATGGCATCAAGACGAATCATCGGCCAGGTAGTGTGACGAAAATGATGCAGGGCAAACAGAAAGGTCACGGTTCCTAGCGCCAGCAGCCCGGCGGTTAGCCAGCCCTGCGGCTGCTGGGTTCCCAGTAACTCCATGGCATACACCAGGCTAACCATCGCAACAGAGGTCGCGATAAAACCCGCTATATCAAATGGACGGCGCTCGTCGTCATGAATATCCGGGATAAAACGTAGCGCCAGCGCGATCGCCAAAACTCCCAGCGGTACGTTAATAAAGAAGATCCAACGCCAGTTAGCATAGCTGGTAATGAATCCTCCAAGCGGTGGCCCGATGATAGGCGCGACTAATGCGGGCCAGGTCAGGGTCGCAATGGCGGTGATCAACTGATGTTTAGGCGTGGTGCGCAGTACCGCGAGACGGCCAACAGGAACCATTAGCGCGCCACCCACACCCTGTAAAATTCGCATTGCTACAAAGCTCTCAAGGCTTTCGGACAAACCGCATAAAACCGAAGCGAGAGTAAAAATCGCCAGCGCCAGGGTAAACACTTTTCGGGCGCCGAAGCGATCCGCAATCCAGCCGCTGGCGGGGATAAGCACCGCGAGGGTGATCAAGTAGGCGCTGATACCAATGTTCAGGTCTACCGCCTGTACGCCAAAGCTTTTGGCCATGTCGGGTAGGGCTGTGGCAATCACCGTGCCGTCAATAAATTCCATAAAGAAAGCCCCGGCAACAAGTAATGCTGCCGGGGAAAGACCGCGTTGGTTCTCAACCGCTAACTGTTCACTCATGTTGTGCTTGCCATCTCAAAAGAAACTGACTGGACCTTTTTTATTTTCAGCGCATTTGTAATGTGTGCGCGGCTATCGTTTCGATCGCTGAATAGGTACTATGACGACCTTTCTATAAGGAGCTCACTATGTCCCAAACATTGAATGCCGATCAGGAACTGCTCTCGGACGTTGTTGCCTGTCAGCTGGTTATCAAGCAAATTCTGGATGTTCTTGATGTTATTGCCCCGGTAGAAGTTCGGGAAAAAATGTCCAGCCAACTGAAAAACATCGATTTTTCCAGCCATCCTGCAGGGGCTGATCCGGTCACTATGCGCGCAATACAGAAAGCGGTTGCCTTGATCGAGTTGAAATTCACGCCGCAGAACGAATCCCACTAAAATAAACCGTTGTTTCAGGTTTTAGAAAGGTTTTTTTGCGCCTCGCAGAATGGGAGGCGCGTGCCAGGGAAAATCAGAGGTTGACCGGATAAGGTGCGCAGCATCGCTATCCGGCATTAACGCGATGAAAACTGAAGATTAGTGATGCTGGTAGTTAACGACGTTGAGCAAGTGCTTATCGGTTTGCGCCATGCACAACCCCGCGCGTTTGGCGCTGCGGACTTCATCAAGAATCGTCTGTAACAGCACGCCATCCTGCTGCTGCTCTTTTTCCAGATCGTGAAGAAAATCAATGGTTGGCGCATCGTTTAATGCTTCAGCTTCATTGGTTAAACGCGAGAGCTTACTCGAACGCTGCTGATATTCATCCAACGTTTTCTGAAACAATTCTTCAAGGGAACTCAGTTCATCACCCGGCACATCCATGGCCTTGACGATGGGATTAGCCCCGGCACTTTTCATAAAATTGAACATACGCATCATTTGAGTCACGTTACCTTGCGCCTGCGTGCGTAGAAACGTGGCTGTACCTGTCAGGCTATGCTCGTAGCACCATTCGCTGAGATGCAGGTAAAGATTCGAGGCGTAAAACTCGAGATTCATTTGTGTATTGAGTTTATGAACAATTCCAACTGCAGCCATATCAATATCCTTATTTCCAGAAAGGGGGATGTACGTTACTCACGCCAGTACAGCGGGCTGCCGCTGCACTTCACCTCTACGTACAATTAAAGCTGTTAGCAGAATAAATCCGTTCCGCCGGTCCTTTAGTGATCACGAATTATATTCGCTCCGATCGAGATTCAGCATAACGCTTGCCCTGGTATAAGAAAATCCTTAAATCTGCGTATTTATGTTTTTTTACATATTGTCATAACAGTATTCATGCTTCTGCTGTTTTGGTATATAGATGACATGAATGTAAGAGGTTGAAATTTATGTTATTAAATGATTTTTATGATAATGAAATGGTGTTTCATATCACAAAATTAAATTCCACAATAAGATATTGTCTGGCATCTGATGATTATCTGCCCAAGTTGAAAGGCAATTTCACGATCGGGATGGATTAGTACAAATTATCTGATGGCTAATTTTTTGCGCCAGATCAGTTTTAATCAAATTGAGAAATTTAACAGTCTGCACTGGTCGTCATTAATTATTTCGTTTATGTGGATTAAGCAAGGAGTTACATATGAAGAAGGTTGCGGTGCTGCTGGCACCCGGTTTTGAAGAGGCGGAGGCGATTGTTACCCTGGATATTCTGCGTCGCCTGAATATCGAAGTCGAAACCCTGGCCTGCGCAGAGTCACGTGCGGTGGTGAGTTATCATGACGTACCGATGGTGATGGATAGCACGCTGGCCGCGCGCCAGACATATCTCTACGATGCCGTCGTATTGCCAGGCGGGCCGCAGGGCAGCGTTAATCTTGCCGCCAGTGAGGCGGTCATCCAGTTTGTATCTCGTCATGATCAGGCAGGAAAGCTCATTTGCCCGGTATGTTCTGCGGCCGCGCGCGTGTTGGGCGGCAATGGTCTGCTGAAGGGACGTCGCTATGTTTGCTCAGGAGATCTGTGGCAAAACGTCACGGACGGGGAATATATCGATGCGCCGGTTGTTGAAGATGGCAATCTGATTAGCGGCAAAGGATTAGGGCATATTTTCGATTTTGCGTTGACGCTTGCGGCGCGCCTGCTGGGAGATGACATTCCGGTTCGCGATCACGCTGACCACATTTATTACCGATGGTAATCATGTTCCCGAATGCTTCGGTATTCGGGAACAAGGATTCGTTGGCTGATGTTATGGATTAATCTGCTATCCCTCTTTTTTCCCGTCGACAAAACCGCGTTTTTTTATGTCATTTCCCGCTGAATTTATGTACGCAATTACTGTAATTCTGTGGTGTGATGCCGCTCTCTTATGGAGAATCAATTTCCCGCTAAAACTACTCTCAGCACTGGCATTGATCTTATCACTAAAAGGTAATGCCTTGTTTTACGTCCGAATTACAAAAAATCGTCTGATTTTACCCTACATAAAAGAACGTTAAAGCTGGAGTTAACCATGCACAAATTCACTAAAGCGCTGGCTGCCATCGGTCTGGCTGCCATTATGTCACAATCCGCTATCGCTGAATCCATGAAGCTCGGTTTCCTGGTCAAACAACCGGAAGAACCGTGGTTCCAGACTGAATGGAAATTTGCCGATAAAGCCGGTAAAGACCTTGGCTTTGAGGTGATTAAAATTGCCGTCCCGGATGGTGAGAAGACCCTTAACGCCATCGACAGCCTGGCTGCAAGTGGCGCAAAAGGGTTTGTGATTTGTACGCCGGACCCCAAACTCGGACCTGCCATTATGGCCAAGGCGCGGGGCTACGATATGAAAGTCATTGCCGTCGATGACCAGTTTGCTAACGCCAAAGGTAAGCCGATGGATACCGTGCCGCTGGTGATGATGGCTGCAACCAAAATTGGTGAGCGCCAGGGCCAGGAGCTGTATAAGGAGATGCAAAAGCGCGGTTGGGATGTGAAATCCACAGCCGTAATGGCCATTACCGCGAATGAACTCGATACCGCGCGTCGCCGTACATCGGGTTCAATGGAAGCGCTTAAAGCCGCTGGCTTCCCGGAAAAACAGATCTACCAGGTCCCCACTAAATCGAATGACATCCCCGGGGCATTCGATGCCGCTAACTCCATGCTGGTTCAGCACCCTGAAGTCAAACACTGGCTGATTGTCGGCATGAACGACAACACCGTGCTGGGCGGCGTACGTGCGACCGAAGGGCAGGGCTTCAAAGCGCCGAATGTGATTGGTATCGGCATCAACGGCGTTGATGCCGTGAGCGAACTCTCCAAAGGCGAAGCGACCGGGTTCTACGGTTCACTCCTGCCAAGCCCGGACGTTCACGGCTACAAATCAAGTGAGATGCTCTACAACTGGGTAACGAAAGGGGCAGAGCCACCGGCGTTTACTGAAGTGACGGATGTGGTGCTGATTACCCGCGATAACTTTAAAGAAGAACTGGCGAAGAAAGGCTTAGGCGGTAAATAACACAAATGCCGGATGCGACGCCAACGCGTCTTATCCGGCCTACGAATTGCGTACTCAGTAGGCCGGATAAGGCAAAACCGCTATCCGGCATAAAGATCTGACTCACGGAGACGTTATGCAACAGTCTACCCCGTATCTCTCATTTCGCGGCATTGGCAAAACGTTCCCCGGCGTTAAAGCGCTCACGGATATCAGTTTCGACTGCTATGCCGGTCAGGTGCATGCGCTGATGGGCGAAAATGGCGCCGGGAAATCAACACTATTAAAAATTCTCAGCGGTAACTATGCGCCAACGACGGGATCTTTGGCGATCCGTGGACAAGAGGTTTCGTTTGCGGACACCAATGCCGCGCTGAACGCCGGTGTTGCCATTATTTACCAGGAGCTGCATCTCGTCCCGGAAATGACCGTTGCCGAGAATATTTATTTAGGGCAGATGCCGCACAAAGGCGGGATTGTGAACCGCTCGCTGCTGAACTATGAAGCGGGGCTTCAGCTCAAGCATCTGGGCATGGATATCGATCCCGATACGCCGTTGAAATACCTCTCCATTGGTCAATGGCAGATGGTGGAGATTGCGAAAGCGCTGGCGCGCAACGCCAAAATTATCGCGTTTGATGAACCGACCAGTTCCCTTTCAGCGCGTGAGATTGAGAATCTGTTTCGCGTCATCCGTGAGCTACGCAACGAAGGGCGCATCATCCTGTACGTTTCGCACCGTATGGAGGAGATCTTTGCCCTTAGCGATGCCATCACCGTGTTTAAAGATGGTCATTACGTCAAAACGTTCACGGATATGCAGCAGGTCGATCACGACGCGCTGGTACAGGCGATGGTCGGGCGCGACCTCGGTGATATTTATGGCTGGAAATCCAGACCTTATGGTGCAGAGCGCCTGCGTTTGCATGACGTCAAAGCCCCAGGCGTGCGTACCCCGATCAGTTTATCAGTGCGCAGTGGTGAAATTGTTGGATTGTTTGGACTGGTGGGCGCCGGACGTAGCGAATTAATGAAAGGTCTGTTTGGCGGCACGCGTATCACGGCAGGCCAGGTGTTTATCGATGAACAGCCTATTGATATCCGTAAACCGAGCCACGCCATTGAAGCGGGGATGATGCTGTGCCCGGAAGATCGCAAGGCTGAAGGGATCATTCCGGTCCATTCGGTACGTAACAACATCAACATCAGTGCCCGTCGTAAACATGTTCTGGGCGGATGCGTGATCAACAACGGCTGGGAAGAGACCAATGCCGATCACCATATTCGCTCACTCAATATTAAAACGCCGGGCGCGGAGCAACTGATTATGAACCTCTCCGGCGGTAATCAACAGAAGGCTATCCTCGGCCGTTGGTTATCGGAAGAGATGAAAGTGATTTTGCTGGACGAACCTACACGCGGTATTGATGTGGGCGCCAAGCATGAAATTTATAACGTGATTTATGCCCTCGCGGCGCGCGGCGTGGCCGTGCTGTTTGCTTCCAGCGATCTGCCAGAAGTGCTCGGTGTCGCCGACCGTATCGTGGTGATGAGAGAAGGCGAAATTGCCGGTGAGTTACTTCATGAACAGGCGGATGAGCGCCAGGCGTTAAGCCTTGCTATGCCAAAAGTTAGCCAGGCTGTAGCCTGAATAAGGAGAGAATGATGTCTTCCGTTTCAACATCGGGTTCAGATGCTGCAAAGTCGGCGCTAAATCTTGGTCGTATTTGGGATCAATACGGGATGCTGGTCGTGTTCGCCGCGCTGTTCCTGGTTTGTTCCCTCTTTGTGCCTAACTTTGCCACTTTCATCAACATGAAGGGGCTGGGGCTGGCGGTATCGATGTCGGGTATGGTCGCGTGTGGGATGCTGTTTTGCCTGGCATCCGGTGACTTCGACCTGTCCGTTGCCTCCGTGATTGCCTGCGCCGGGGTCACTACAGCCGTGGTCATTAATATGACCGAAAGCCTGTGGATTGGCGTGGCTGCCGGGCTACTGCTCGGTATTCTATGTGGTCTGGTGAATGGGTTCGTGATTGCGCGGCTGAAAATTAACGCCCTAATCACGACTCTTGCGACGATGCAGATTGTGCGTGGTCTGGCCTACATTATTTCCGACGGTAAGGCGGTAGGGATTGAAGACGAGCGCTTCTTCACTCTCGGCTACGCCAACTGGTTTGGTCTGCCGGCACCTATCTGGATCACGGTCGTCTGTTTCATCGTTTTTGGCTTACTGCTCAATAAAACCACGTTTGGTCGTAACACGCTGGCCATTGGGGGGAATGAAGAGGCGGCACGTCTGGCTGGGGTTCCGGTCGTTCGTACCAAAATTATTATCTTTATTCTGTCCGGGCTGGTATCCGCCATCGCCGGGATTATCCTCGCATCACGTATGACCAGCGGCCAGCCAATGACCTCAATCGGCTATGAGCTGATCGTGATTTCCGCGTGCGTGTTAGGGGGCGTTTCGCTTAAAGGCGGCATCGGAAAAATCTCATATGTGGTAGCCGGAGTGTTGATTCTGGGAACGGTTGAGAATGCAATGAACCTGCTGAACATCTCTCCGTTCGCACAGTATGTCGTACGTGGTCTGATCCTGCTGGCGGCGGTGATCTTCGACCGTTACAAGCAAAAAGCGAAGCGTACTGTTTGATGATTTTAACCCCAACTTTTTAGTCTAGCTTTAGCTCATCGCCAGCCGCTACCCGGCTGGCGATTGTTTTTCCAAATGGCGAGCATGGTCACACTGTCTATACTTATATCCGTCATACATCATATATACGGCGCGATCCGCGCGGCGTACAGACCATGATGAGGAGGATAACCGGGTGACAGCATCACTGATCTTACCCCCTGAACAATCTGCAAGCTGTGCTTATTTTTTTGATCTCGATGGGACACTGGCTGAGATCAAACCTTATCCAGACCAGGTCGTTGTCCCTCAGACAATCCTGCAGTTATTACATCAGTTGGCGACGCATAATGCGGGTGCGCTGGCATTGATTTCAGGGCGCTCGATGGCTGAGCTTGACGCGCTTACCACTCCCTTTCGTTTTCCGCTCGCCGGAGTGCATGGGGCAGAGCGCCGTGACATCAATGGTCAAACTCATATAGTGCGCCTGGCTGCGGCAATAGAGCGCGAAGCAGGAGAGCTATTGAGTACCGCCTTGGCGACGATGCCGGGTACAACGCTTGAAGCAAAAGGGATGGCGTTCGCACTGCACTATCGCCAGGCCCCGGAACATGAAGCGGCGCTAATTAATCTGGCTGAGCGCATCACGCACAGATGGCCGCAGTTGGCTTTACAGCACGGAAAATGCGTTGTGGAGATAAAACCAAAGGGTACGAACAAAGGCGACGCAATTGCCGCATTTATGCAGGAAGCACCTTTTGCCGGACGGATCCCCGTTTTTTTTGGTGACGATCTGACGGACGAAACAGGATTTGGCGTGGTTAATCGCGCAGGGGGCATTTCCGTGAAGGTGGGGAATGGAGCGACGCAGGCGACATGGCGTCTGGATGGCGTGAGTGATGTCTGGCACTGGCTGGAACAAATTAACTCTTCGCAGCAAGAATCGAAAGCAACGAATAACAGAAGAGGTGGCTATGAGTCGTTTAGTCGTAGTATCTAATCGTATCGCCTCACCAGATGACAAAGGGAGCGCAGGTGGGCTTGCCGTCGGTGTGCTTGGCGCGTTGAAGGCTGCTGGTGGCCTGTGGTTTGGCTGGAGTGGCGACACGGGTAATGAGGACAAACCATTAAAAAAAGTCACGCGTGGCAACATTACCTGGGCTTCGTTTAATTTGAGTGAACAGGATTACGAAGAGTATTACTGCCAGTTTTCCAATGCGGTTTTATGGCCTGCATTTCATTATCGCCTCGATTTGGTGCAGTTTCAGCGTCCTGCATGGGAGGGCTATCAGCGGGTGAATGCCTTGCTGGTAGATAAACTGCTGCCGCTGCTCAACGATGACGACATAATCTGGGTTCATGATTACCATCTGTTGCCGTTTGCCAGCGAACTGCGTAAACGCGGCGTGAATAACCGTATCGGTTTTTTCCTGCACATCCCTTTTCCGACGCCGGAAATCTTTAATGCCTTACCCCCACATCAGATGCTACTTGAGCAGATGTGTGATTTTGATTTACTCGGTTTCCAGACCGAGAACGATCGTCAGGCTTTTCTGGATTGTCTGGCAGCCCAGACTCAGGTAACCACTCAGAGCGAGCAGCACCACCGTGCATGGGGAAAAGCGTTTCGTACCCAGGTCTATCCCATCGGTATTGAGCCGGATGAGATCGCCCGTCAGGCTTCTGGACCTTTGCCGCCGAAGCTGGCGCAACTGAAAGCAGAACTCAAAAATGTGCAGAATATCTTCTCCGTTGAGCGTCTGGATTATTCTAAAGGTTTGCCGGAGCGCTTTCAGGCCTATGAGGCTCTGCTGGAACACTATCCGCAGCACCATGGTAAAATTCGCTACACCCAGATAGCGCCAACTTCGCGTGAAGAGGTGCAGGCCTACCAGGATATTCGGCACCAACTGGAGACTGAAGCGGGGAGGATTAACGGTAAATATGGGCAGTTGGGCTGGACGCCGCTCTATTATCTGAACCAGTACTTTGATCGTAAATTGCTGATGAAAATCTTCCGCTACTCTGATGTAGGGCTGGTGACGCCTCTGCGAGATGGTATGAACCTGGTTGCGAAAGAATTCGTGGCCGCGCAGGATCCTGCCAACCCCGGCGTGCTGGTGTTATCGCAATTTGCCGGGGCCGCGAATGAGCTAACTGCCGCGCTTATTGTTAATCCTTATGACCGCGACGAAGTGGCTGGCGCATTAAACCAGGCTCTGACGATGCCGCTTACTGAGCGTATCTCCCGCCACGCTGAGATGCTCGAAACTATCATTAAAAACGATATCGATAACTGGCAGGCGAGGTTCATTTGCGATCTGGAAAAAGTTATCCAACGTCAGAGTAAACAGCCATTGCCAGACAACGTTTCTCCCTGCACTAAACTGGCGTAACGCTCAGAAAACGCAGGTCAATCTCCAGCCAGTGGAACCAGCAGAACATCCACGTGGCTGGCACCGATCACGCTTTTTGCTGAGCAGGATGCGCGCGAAAAGAAGCTGTGGTTATGGTTGCCATAAATGACCAGATCGACCGCGTGTTTACGGCATACATCCAGAATATGTTCATTCAGTGCCCCATAGGTAATAAAGGTATGCTCAATGGGGTACTGTGCTTCTTTGCTGAGCTTGTCGATAAAATCCTGAGTCTCCTCTTGCATCACTTCACGCAGGTCCTCCAGCATAGGTGCTGCAAACTGATTATACAGTTCAGGGTCTGAGACCAGGGTTATCAGGCTAATACGAGCGTTGACAGGGCGAGCGATTGAAACCGCCTTGGCTAACAACTGCTGGCTTTCAGGGGTGGCGGCAACGGCCACAAGAATGTGTGTATAGCTCATAACTCGCTCCTTTTTTCAAGAATTATGAGAGGGTTTCTCAGCATTGCTCGGCTTACTCCATACTGCAACGTTTCCTTCCTGGATAGTGTGAATGTCATCATGGTTATTCATTAATTATTCTTATAAATAGAATAATTGCGTCATATAACTTGTAAATACGTTCAGCTTACTTAAGTAAAACTCACCGCTAATGAAAACAATGTGTTAATTAAAAATTAACATAATTTAACATTTAACGGGTTATCACTACCCGGTATTAATTAATCACCCTTAATATTTAAGTTATTGTTTATAAAGGATTTAATTAAAATAGTCTTTTGCATTAAATATGTGATCAAGCTCGCTATTTCACAAGGTGATATTAACGTTTGTGAACAAAATACTATTCGCTTTTATTGCAAGAATATTCGTATGTCAGGAATTGAAATGGCGAACTTGAGATTAAAAAATAAGCAAAGTAAAAGCTGTGCTGATGGATTTATGTTAAGTGTTTAGCTGGTTTATGTGATCTATGTCACATATTCTTCAAATTCGCAGCATAGCTACGTTGTATGTGTAACGGGCGGCGGGTAGAGTTGCGTCGAATTAGGAAAAATCTTAGACATTTGTAAGAATTGATGTGAGCTTGTAAGGGGCGCGGCTTTCTGAAAAGGGAATGTTTAGACAACGCGTAAGTGCCGTCACGCTGCTATGTATTTGACCTTTTGCTTTTTTTTACCGGGCCTTCCCGGCGACATCACGGGGTGCGGTTTCACCGCATGAAAACAATGTTGGTTATTATGGATGCAAATAATGCATACATCCGAGTTGCTGAAACACATCTATGACATCAATTTGTCATATTTATTGCTTGCACAGCGTTTGATCGTTCAGGACAAAGCATCTGCGATGTTTCGCCTTGGTATCAGCGAAGAAATGGCGGACACGTTGGCAACATTAACACTTCCACAAATGGTCAAACTGGCTGAAACAAACCAACTGGTCTGTCATTTCCGTTTCGACGATCACCAGACCGTTACTCGCCTGACGCAAGACTCCCGCGTTGACGATCTTCAGCAAATTCATACCGGTATCATGCTTTCAACGCGACTGTTAAGCGACATCGATGAAGCAGCGCGCAAGAAAAGGGCTTGATGATGAGCGAAAAAAGCATTGTTCAGGAAGCGCGTGATATCCAGCTAGCGATGGAATTAATCACATTGGGCGCCCGTTTGCAAATGCTGGAAAGCGAAACGCAATTAAGCCGTGGCCGACTTATCAAGCTGTATAAAGAATTACGCGGCAGCCCTCCGCCAAAAGGGATGCTGCCTTTCTCCACCGACTGGTTTATGACGTGGGAACAAAACATTCATGCTTCAATGTTTTGCAACGCATGGCAATTCCTGCTCAAAACTGGTTTGTGCAGCGGCGTGGATGCCGTGATCAAAGCGTATCGTTTATATCTTGAGCAGTGCCCGCAGCCAGAAGAAGGGCCACTGCTGGCGTTAACTCGCGCATGGACGTTGGTGCGTTTTGTCGACAGCGGATTGCTGGAGTTGTCCCGATGCAATTGCTGCGGTGGGAATTTTATTACCCACGCTCACCAACCCGCAGGCAGCTTTGCCTGCAGTTTATGCCAACCGCCATCACGCGCCGTAAAAAGACGTAAACTTTCCCAGAATGCTGCCGATATTATTCCACAACTGCTGGATGAACAGATCGAACAGGCTGTTTAACTGATACGGTGTGGACAAACACTCCAGCAGCGGTAAGCGATTACCGCTGCTTTTTTTTGTCCTGACCTCGAGTTAACAGCCCGACTGCGCATCCTGTCATAGTCAATTGCGAAAGGATGATGTCGTGCTTATCTTATTAGGTTACCTGGTTGTTATTGGTACAGTTTTCGGCGGTTACATGATGACCGGCGGACACCTTGGGGCACTCTATCAACCGGCTGAGCTGGTGATTATCGGTGGCGCGGGTATTGGGGCATTCATCGTCGGCAATAACGGGAAAGCCATTAAGGGGACGATGAAAGCCATCCCGATGCTTTTTCGTCGTTCAAAATACACCAAAGCGATGTATATGGATCTGCTGGCGCTGTTGTATCGCCTGATGGCCAAGTCACGTCAGCAGGGTATGTTCTCGCTTGAACGCGATATCGAAAACCCCAAAGAGAGTGAAATTTTCGCCAGCTATCCGCGCATTCTTGCTGATGCCGTGATGCTTGATTTCATTGTCGATTATCTGCGTCTGATCATCAGCGGCAACATGAACACGTTTGAAATTGAAGCGCTGATGGATGAAGAGATTGAGACTCACGAAAGTGAGGCCGAAGTCCCGGCCAACAGTCTGGCGATGGTGGGGGATTCATTACCGGCGTTCGGGATCGTGGCGGCGGTCATGGGGGTTGTCCATGCGCTGGCTTCTGCCGATCGTCCGGCGGCTGAACTGGGTTCGCTGATTGCACATGCCATGGTAGGGACATTCCTCGGTATTTTACTGGCCTATGGATTTATTTCTCCGCTTGCCAGCGTTCTGCGCCAGAAAAGCGCTGAAACCACCAAAATGATGCAGTGTGTGAAGATAACTCTGCTCTCCAATCTGAATGGTTACGCGCCGCCAATTGCCGTCGAATTTGGTCGTAAGACTCTGTATTCCAGCGAACGTCCATCGTTTATCGAACTGGAAGAGCATGTTCGTGCGGTGAGAAATCCAACTGCGCAGCAGACGACCGAGGACGCATGAAAAATCAGGCCCATCCCATTATCGTTGTAAAGCGACGCAAGCATAAAGGTCACGGTGGTGGGGCGCATGGTTCGTGGAAAATCGCCTACGCCGATTTTATGACCGCGATGATGGCCTTCTTTCTGGTGATGTGGCTCATTTCCATCTCTAGCCCTAAAGAATTGATCCAGATTGCCGAATATTTCCGTACGCCGCTGGCTACTGCGGTAACCGGGGGAAATCGTATTTCGAATAGCCAAAGTCCCATTCCAGGCGGCGGGGATGATTACACCCAGCAGCAGGGAGAGGTGAACAAGCAGCCGAATATCGATGATCTGAGAAAACGCATGGAACAAAGCCGCTTGAGCAAACTTCGCGGCGATCTCGATCAGTTGATTGAATCTGACCCCAAACTGCGTGCGCTGCGCCCGCATTTGAAAATTGATTTAGTTCAGGAAGGGCTGCGGATACAGATTATCGACAGTCAGAATCGCCCGATGTTTAAAACCGGTAGCGCTGAGGTGGAACCGTATATGCGCGATATCCTGCGAGCCATAGCGCCAGTGCTTAACGGCATTCCTAATCGAATCAGCCTTTCCGGCCATACGGATGATTACCCTTACGCCAATGGTGAAAAAGGGTATAGCAACTGGGAGTTGTCCGCCGATCGCGCTAACGCGTCGCGTCGCGAACTGGTTAGCGGCGGTCTGGATGATGGAAAAGTATTACGTGTGGTAGGTATGGCCGCCACGATGCGTCTGAGCGATCGCGGTCCTGAAGACGCTATCAACCGCCGTATTAGCCTGCTGGTTCTCAATAAGCAGGCGGAAGAGGCCATTTTGCATGAAAACGCTGAAAGCCAGAATGAGCCGGTAAGTGTCTTACAACAGCCAGCGGAACTCCCGCCGGCAAGCGTTCCCACATCGCCACCAGCCAATCCGAGGTGATAGCGTGAGCATGGATATAAGCGATTTTTATCAAACATTTTTTGATGAAGCTGACGAACTGTTGGCTGACATGGAGCAACACCTGCTTGATTTGGTTCCTGAAGCCCCGGATTCCGAACAGCTGAATGCAATTTTTCGTGCTGCGCACTCGATAAAAGGCGGGGCGGGCACCTTCGGCTTTACCATTTTGCAGGAAACGACCCATCTGATGGAAAACCTGCTGGATGAAGCGCGGCGTGGCGAGATGCAGCTCAATGCCGACATTATCAACCTGTTTTTGGAAACGAAAGATATTATGCAGGAACAGCTCGACGCCTATAAAAACTCAGAGGAGCCGGATGCCGCCAGCTTTGAGTACATTTGTAATGCGTTACGACAGTTAGCGCTCGAAGCGAAAGGTGAAACCGCACCGGCAGTCGTCAACACCGCAAAACTGAGCGTTGTTGACAGCGCTGCAATGCAGGAAGAGGCGGTTGCACAGCCTGAGTCCGCAAGCGAAGAGAGCAAGAAACGCATTATTCTCACGCGCCTGAAAGCCAATGAAGTGGATTTACTGGAAGAGGAGCTGGGGAACCTGGCGACCTTAACCGATGTGGTGAAAGGGAGCGACACGTTGTCAGCAACGCTTGATGGCAACCTCGCAGAAGATGACATCATCGCGGTGCTGTGCTTTGTGATTGAAGCTGATCAGATTGAATTCGAAACCGTCAGCGCAGCGCCCGTAGCCGTTGAAACTGAAGCAGAAGCAGAAGCAGAAGCAGAAACGGTAGCCGTTGTCGCGAAGCCGCAGCCGGTTGCCGTTGCGCCAGCGGCGAAAGCCGCCGCCAGCGAAGCGCCAAACGGACGCGCGGAACGCGACAAACCCGCCCGTGCCAGCGAGTCAACCAGCATCCGAGTAGCGGTTGAGAAGGTCGATCAGCTCATTAACCTGGTCGGTGAGTTGGTCATCACCCAGTCTATGCTGGCACAACGTTCTAACGAACTGGATCCCGTCAATCATGGCGATCTCATCACCAGTATGGGGCAGTTACAACGTAACGCCCGCGACTTGCAAGAGTCGGTGATGTCGATTCGTATGATGCCCATGGAGTATGTGTTCAGTCGTTTTCCGCGTCTGGTGCGTGACCTGGCCGGTAAGCTGGGTAAACAGGTCGAACTGACACAGGTGGGAAGCTCAACCGAACTCGACAAGAGCCTGATTGAACGCATCATCGATCCGTTGACGCACCTGGTGCGTAACAGCCTCGATCACGGTATTGAACTGCCGGAAAAACGCCTTGAAGCCGGGAAAAGCCCAATCGGTAATCTGACGCTTTCCGCGGAGCACCAGGGCGGGAATATCTGTATTGAAGTCACCGATGATGGCGCCGGTCTGAACCGTGAACGAATCCTCGCCAAAGCTATCTCCCAGGGGATGCCGATCCACGAAAACATGAGCGATGACGAAGTCGGTATGCTGATCTTCGCTCCGGGCTTCTCGACTGCTGAACAGGTGACGGATGTCTCTGGCCGCGGCGTGGGTATGGATGTGGTGAAGCGAAATATCCAGGAGATGGGGGGCCATGTTGAGATCCAGTCCAAACAGGGACAGGGGACGACTATCCGAATTCTGCTGCCGCTGACGCTGGCGATCCTCGACGGCATGTCCGTGCGCGTGGCCGACGAAGTCTTTATTCTGCCGCTGAATGCCGTTATGGAATCACTGCAACCGCGCGAAGAAGATCTCCATCCGCTGGCCGGAGGAGAGCGCGTGCTGGAAGTGCGTGGCGAATATTTACCGCTGGTTGAGCTGTGGAAAGTCTTTGAGGTTGAAGGCGCAAAAACCGAAGCGACTCAAGGTATTGTGGTGATTTTGCAAAGTGCAGGGCGTCGCTACGCGCTGCTGGTCGATCAGTTAATTGGTCAACACCAGGTGGTCGTCAAAAACCTGGAAAGCAACTACCGCAAAGTGCCAGGTATTTCTGCAGCAACGATCCTCGGCGACGGCAGCGTCGCGCTGATTGTCGATGTCTCTGCATTGCAGGGATTAAACCGCGAACAACGTGTGGCGATCACAGCCGCCTGATTGAGTGAGAAGGGAATAATATGACCGGTATGAGTAATGTAACTAAACTGGCCGGCGAACCGTCAGGTCAGGAATTCCTCGTGTTTACGCTGGGGGATGAAGAGTACGGTATCGATATCCTGAAAGTGCAGGAAATCCGTGGGTACGATCAGGTGACGCGTATTGCTAACACGCCTGCGTTTATCAAAGGTGTCACCAATCTGCGCGGTGTGATTGTGCCGATTGTTGACCTGCGCGTGAAGTTTAGCCAGAGCGATGTGGATTACAACGAAAACACCGTGGTGATTGTGCTGAATCTGGGCCAGCGGGTGGTCGGGATTGTGGTCGATGGCGTCTCGGATGTGCTGTCGCTGACAACGGATCAAATCCGTCCGGCACCGGAATTTGCCGTAACGCTGTCGACGGAATACTTGACGGGACTGGGGGCGCTGGGTGACCGGATGCTGATTCTGGTTAACATTGAGAAGCTGCTCAATAGCGAAGAAATGGCGCTGCTGGATATTGCCGCCAGCCACGTCGCGTAACCGCTATACCGTATCCGGCCTACAATGATTGCTGTTGTAGGCCGGATACGCGTAGCGCATCCGGCAGATTTCCCCTTACGCTTCCCGCTCAACCAGCTCCGGTTCTTCTTCCAGTAAACCTTCATCTTGTGCCAGCATCGCCGTTGCAATCCCGTTACCTAATACGTTGATTGCTGAACGTCCCATATCCAGGAAGTGGTCAATACCCATCAGTAACAGAATCCCGGCAACCGGAATATTAAAGCTCGGAATGGTTGCTGCCAGCACCACCAGCGCAGAACGCGGCACGCCGGCAATCCCTTTTGACGCCAGCATCAGCGTCAGCATCAGGACGGTGATTTCTGCAAAGGAGAGGTGAATGTTATAGGCCTGCGCGATAAACATCGAGGCAAATGAACAGTAAACCATCGAGCCGACCAGGTTAAATGAATAACCGATAGGCAATACAAATGACACGATGTTAGGCGAGCAACCAAATTTGGTTAATTGCTCCAGCGTTTTCGGATAGGCGGCTTCCGAGCTGCTGGTAGTAAATGCGACCAGAACCGGATCTTTCAGCATGCTTACCAGACGAAAAACCTCTTTTTTCAGCATGACATAACCGACCGCCAGCAGAACCAGGCAGGTCAGCAAAATAGCCACATAGTAGCCGCCGATGAACGACGCATAGTTGAGCAGGATCCCCAGACCCTGGGTGGAGATAACGGAGGAAATGGCGGCGAAAATAGCCAGCGGCGCAACGTACATCACGTAGCCAGTCACCTTAAGCATAATGTGGGAGACCACATCCAGCGCGGCAACCAGCGGGGCATTGAATTTCTCACCAAGGGATGCGCCACCAATACCGAAGAACATCGAGAACACCACAATTTGCAGGATCTCATTGTTGGCCATCGCCTCGGCTATGCTGGTTGGGATGGTGTGAGTCAGGAAACCTTTCAGGCTCATGCCGCTCACGGCCAGGCCGGTATCAGTGGCTTCCAGCGGGATCGCCAGGTTCAGCCCGCTGCCGGGTTGCTCAAGAGAAACCACAAACAGACCGACCAGAATAGACAGAATGGAAGAGCTGATAAACCAGATCATCGCTTTGCCGCCTACGCGCCCGATGGTGGACGTTTCCCCCAGGCGCATAATACCAACGGTCAGGGTGCTGAATACTAAAGGTGCGATCACCATTTTAATCAGGCGCAAAAAGATGTCGGTGAGAAGCGTAATATTATCGGCCCAGGCGGTCACTACGCCGGGGGCGGCATAAGAGTGGATCACCGCCCCTGACAGGATCCCCGCCAACATGAAGATCACGATAAACAGCGTGAGTTTGTTTGCATTTGCCACTAAAAAGCCCTCAGTAAGGATTTAACATTTATTGTTCGGTTACTCATTTTTTATATTTATTAATTGGTAACTAAGTATTCATCATATAAATTGAATTAAAGCGCCAGCTGATACAACTTTTTTTAATTTTTTATCCATTTTGTTGTGGTGCAGAGGATATGTATTTGTGATCCTGGTCACGAAATAATGACTATTTCATCCAATATGACCGCGCCCACAGATAAATTTGAATGTTATTCACATGATAATTGTGACGTTTTTATGTGAATGATTTGTGGTTGCCGTACACCCGTCTTCCCCTCCTTCCGCGAGGCTTCACGTCCCTTCAGGATTTCCTTTTCGCAAACGTAAAGTTATCTCAGCGACTGCCGATAACGTTGATAACTCGTTTTCAGGAAGGTGCCTTATGTTTAACCGTATCCGCGTTGTCACAATGCTGATGATGGTGCTGGGGGTTTTCGCACTGCTACAGCTTGTTTCCGGTGGTCTGTTGTTTTCTTCATTGCAGCAGAATCAGCAAAGTTTTGTTATTTCTAACGATCTTCGACAGCAGCAAAGTGAACTCACCTCAACATGGGATCTGATGCTGCAAACACGTATCAATTTAAGCCGTTCTTCTGCACGCATGATGATGGACGCGTCCAACCAGCAAAGCAGCGCGAAAAACGATCTGCTGAAGAATGCGAAAGCATCGTTGGCGCAGGCCGAAACACATTACGCAAAATTTAAAAACATCACACCGTTACCCGAGATGGCAGAAGCCAGCGGTAACGTTGAGGAGAAATATCAGCAGTACCATGCGGCTTTAACAGAACTGGTTCAGTTTCTGGAGAACGGCAATATGGACGCCTATTTCGCGCAACCGACTCAGGGAATGCAAAACGCGCTCGGTGAGGCGCTGGGCAAGTACGCCAGCGTTAGCGAAAAGCTTTACGCTCAGGCATTCGATAAAAGCGCGCGGGATTACCATTTCGCCCAATGGCAGCTTGGCGTGCTGGCCGTAGTGCTGGTGCTGATTCTGGTGGTGGTGTGGTACGGCATCCGCCATACCCTGCTTAATCCTCTGTCTCGCGTCATTGCCCATATTCGGGAAATCGCCAGCGGTAACCTGACCGCGACCCTGGCCGTCAGCGGTCGTAATGAAATCGGCGAGCTGGCCAGTACGGTTGATCATATGCAGCGCTCGCTGACGGAAACCGTCACCCTGGTGCGTGAAGGTTCTGATGCGATTTATTCCGGGACCAGCGAAATTGCCAGCGGGAACACCGACCTTTCATCTCGTACTGAACAGCAGGCCTCTGCGCTGGAAGAGACCGCAGCCAGCATGGAACAGTTGACCGCAACCGTTAAGCAAAATGCGGACAACGCGCGTCAGGCCTCGCAACTGGCGAAAAGCGCCTCCGATACCGCACAGCATGGCGGCAAAGTGGTTGATAGCGTGGTGAACACCATGCACGAAATCGCCGATAGCTCGAAGAAAATCGCCGACATCATCAGCGTTATTGATGGTATTGCTTTCCAGACCAACATTCTCGCACTGAACGCGGCGGTTGAAGCGGCGCGTGCCGGTGAACAAGGCCGTGGCTTTGCTGTGGTTGCGGGCGAAGTGCGTAATCTGGCAAGTCGCAGTGCGCAGGCGGCGAAAGAGATCAAAGCGTTGATTGAGGATTCGGTTTCCCGAGTGGATACCGGGTCCGTATTGGTAGAAAGCGCAGGCGAAACGATGAACGACATCGTAAATGCCGTAACGCGGGTGACCGACATTATGGGCGAGATTGCCTCGGCCTCCGACGAGCAAAGCCGGGGGATTGATCAGGTGGCGCTCGCGGTATCCGAGATGGATCGCGTTACGCAGCAGAACGCCTCATTGGTACAGGAATCGGCTGCCGCTGCCGCTGCTCTTGAAGAACAGGCCAGCCGCCTGACGCAGTCGGTGTCGACTTTCCGCCTTGCGTCACGTCCGGCGTCGGCTAAGCCGCGCGATACACGATTACCTGCAACGGCGGCCGCATCCTATCCGCGCCAGAACAATGAACAAGATACGAATTGGGAAACATTTTGACTGATAGTTAAACCGCGGCCAGTGCCGCCCAATGGGAGCGTTGATGTTTAATCGTATTCGAATTTCGACCACGCTGTTTTTGATTTTAATCCTCTGCGGTGTTTTGCAGATTGGCAGTAATGGCTTGTCCTTCTGGGCATTTCGGGACGGTTTTCAGAACCTGAATCAGGTCGAACGAAGTAATCAGCAACGCGCTGCGCTGGCCCAAACCCGCGCTGTGTTATTACAGGCCAGTACGGCCCTTAATAAGGCAGGGACGCTGACCGCCCTGAGCTATCCGCCAGAGGATATCAACACGCTGATGACTCTCGCACGTGATAGCCTGGCGCAGTCTGAATTGATGTTTAAACGCTTTATGGCGACATCGGATACGACGGCACAAGGGAAGGCGCTGTTTGGCGCAACGGAGCAAAGTTTCAGCCAATGGCACAGCGCTCTTGCGCATCAGGCCACCTGGCTTGAAAACAATCAGTTGTCAGATTTTCTGACCGCGCCGGTGCAGGCTGCTCAGGATGCTTTTGATGCAAATGTGAATGCGTGGCAGAGCAACATCGATCGCGTGTTGCAAACGGCAGGAGAGCAGAGCCAGCGAAATTACCATATGTCGGGGGTGATTTTCGCCACCATGGTGGTACTGGCGGCACTGCTCACCAGCGGTGCGCTGTACTGGTCGCGCAAGATGATTGTCCAGCCGCTGGCTATCGTGGGCAGTCATTTCGACAGCATTGCCGCGGGTAATCTGGCCCGGCCGGTAGCGGTTTATGGGCGCAATGAGATCTCAGCCATTTTTGCCAGTCTGAAGAAGATGCAGCAGGCACTGCGTGAAACGGTAAGCGAAGTACGCCAGGGCAGCTCAGCCATGCATAGCGGTATTTCAGAAATCGCGATGGGCAATAACGATTTGTCTTCGCGCACTGAACAGCAGGCGGCCGCGCTGGCGCAAACGGCAGCCAGCATGGAACAACTGACCGCAACCGTAGGACAGAATGCTGATAACGCGCGTCAGGCGTCAGGAATTGCCAAAAGTGCGGCAGATACAGCGCATAAAGGCGGCGAACAGACGTCCCGGGTCGCCAGCACAATGCATGAGATTTCCGCGAGCTCGCAGAAAATTGGCGACATCATCGGCGTGATTGACAGCATTGCCTTTCAGACCAATATCCTCGCGCTGAATGCTGCGGTTGAGGCTGCTCGCGCGGGTGAGCAGGGGCGTGGTTTTGCCGTGGTTGCGGGTGAAGTGCGCAATCTGGCAAGCCGTAGCGCACAGGCGGCGAAAGAAATTAAGGGTCTCATTGAGGAGTCTGTCACCCGAGTGCATCAGGGCTCGCAGTTGGTTGATATGGCAGCGCGCACCATGACGGAAATTGTCAGCTCGGTTACCCGGGTTAACGACATCATGGGCGAGATTGCTTCTGCTTCTGATGAACAGCGCAGAGGCATCGAGCAGGTGGCGCAGGCCGTCAGCCAGATGGACTCCGTGACGCAGCAAAACGCCGGGCTGGTGGAAGAAGCCGCATCCGCCACCGGACAACTTGCCATGCAGGCCGATAATCTTTCTGCCTGTGTCGCATTTTTTAAGCTTGAAGAGCAAACCGTAGCAAAACAAGAATTGGCGCAGCCGCAGGTTGTGCCCGTTGTATCCTGAATGTGATTGAGAAGGCGCTATGACATCATCTCTGCCCCCTGGGCAAACGTCATTATTGTTACAGATGACACAGCGCCTCGCGCTGTCTGACGCGCATTTTCGTCGGATATGTCAATTAATCTACCAGCGTGCGGGGATCGTACTGGCCGACCATAAGCGGGACATGGTTTATAACCGCCTGGTCCGCCGTCTGCGAACCCTGGGACTGGATGACTTTGGTCGCTATCTCAGCATGCTGGAAGCTAACCAGAACAGTGCTGAGTGGCAGGCTTTTATTAACTCCCTGACTACCAATCTGACCGCGTTTTTTCGCGAAGGGCATCATTTTCCAGTGCTGTCAGATCATGCTCGTCGGCGCAGCGGTGAATACCGAGTCTGGAGCGCGGCGGCGTCAACCGGAGAAGAGCCGTACAGCATTGCGATTACGCTCGCCGATACCTTAGGTATGGCTCCGGGCCGCTGGCGTGTTTTTGCCAGCGACATTGATACCGAAGTGCTGGAAAAAGCCAGAAGCGGCATCTACCGCCTTGATGAGCTAAAGACGCTGTCACCGCAGCAGCTACAGCGTTATTTCATGCGTGGCACCGGACCGCATGAAGGACTGGTACGCGTTCGGCAGGAACTGGCGGGGCATGTTGAATTTTCCAGCGTGAATTTACTGGATAAGCAGTACAACGTGCCAGGCCCCTTCGATGCCATATTTTGCCGTAACGTGATGATCTATTTTGATAAAACGACGCAGCAGGACATTTTGCACCGTTTTGTTCCACTTCTTAAACCAGATGGGCTGCTGTTTGCAGGTCATTCAGAAAACTTTAGCAACCTCGTGCGCGAGTTTAGCTTGCGTGGACAGACGGTGTATGCGCATGCGCCAGGTAAGGATAAAGCATGAGTAAAATCAGGGTTTTATCGGTTGATGATTCTGCACTGATGCGTCAAATCATGACCGAAATTATTAACAGCCACAGTGATATGGAAATGGTGGCGACGGCGCCGGATCCGTTGGTTGCCCGGGATTTAATCAAAAAATTCAATCCCGACGTCCTGACGCTGGATGTGGAAATGCCGCGCATGGACGGCCTCGACTTTCTTGAGAAACTGATGCGTCTGCGTCCGATGCCAGTGGTTATGGTTTCTTCGCTGACCGGTAAAGGTTCTGAGGTCACGCTGCGGGCGCTGGAGTTGGGGGCGATTGATTTTGTCACCAAACCACAGTTGGGGATCCGTGAAGGGATGTTGGCCTACAGCGAAATGATCGCTGAGAAGATCCGCACCGCGTCGCGGGCAAAACTGGCGGCCCACAAACCCATGACGGCACAGGTGACCTTGAAAGCGGGGCCGTTACTCAGTTCTGAAAAACTGCTGGCGATTGGCGCCTCAACCGGAGGAACAGAGGCAATTCGCCATGTACTCCAGCCATTGCCGCTTTCAAGTCCCGGTATTCTTATTACCCAGCATATGCCGCCAGGATTTACCCGCTCATTCGCCGAGCGTCTGAACAAACTGTGTCAGATCACCGTGAAAGAGGCTGAGGACGGGGAGCGCGTGCTTCCAGGGCATGCGTATATCGCCCCTGGTGACAAGCATATGGAACTGGCGCGCAGCGGGGCGAACTACCAGATCAAAATTCATGATGGTCCACCGGTTAACCGGCATCGACCTTCAGTGGATGTGCTGTTCCATTCGGTGGCAAAACATGCGGGGCGTAATGCTGTGGGAGTGATCCTGACGGGTATGGGCAACGATGGCGCCGCCGGAATGTTAGCGATGAACCAGGCGGGTGCCTGGACCATTGCGCAAAACGAAGCAAGTTGTGTGGTGTTCGGCATGCCGCGCGAGGCCATCAATATGGGTGGCGTCAGCGAAGTGGTCGATCTTAGCCAGGTAAGCCAGCAAATGCTGGCGAAAATCAGTGCCGGACAGGCAATACGTATTTGAATCAGGAGTTTATTTTTTATGGCGGATAAAGAGCTTAAGTTTTTGGTTGTGGATGACTTTTCCACCATGCGTCGCATCGTGCGTAACCTGCTCAAAGAACTGGGTTTCAACAATGTTGAAGAGGCCGAAGACGGCGTGGACGCGCTGAATAAGCTGCAGGCTGGGGGATTTGGTTTTGTCATTTCCGACTGGAATATGCCGAACATGGATGGCCTGGAACTGCTGAAAACCATTCGTGCTGATGGCGGAATGTCCGCCCTGCCGGTGCTGATGGTTACGGCGGAAGCGAAGAAAGAGAATATCATTGCGGCGGCACAGGCTGGCGCCAGTGGTTATGTCGTGAAACCGTTCACGGCGGCGACGCTAGAAGAGAAACTCAATAAAATCTTTGAGAAACTGGGCATGTGAGGGTGTGATAATGATGATGCAACCACAAATTAAACCTGCTGACGAACATTCAGCCGGGGACATCATCGCGCGCATCGGCAGTTTGACCCGAATGCTGCGCGACAGCCTGCGTGAACTGGGGCTGGATCAGGCCATTGCCGAAGCGGCAGAAGCGATTCCCGATGCCCGCGATCGTCTTGATTACGTTGTGCAGATGACCGCACAGGCGGCAGAGCGCGCGCTGAACAGTGTGGAAGCTTCGCAGCCGCACCAGGACGCGATGGAAAAAGGGGCCAAAGACCTGACCAAACGCTGGGATGAATGGTTCGAAAATCCGATCGAGCTGTCTGACGCCCGTGAACTGGTTACCGATACCCGCCAGTTCCTGGGTGATGTGCCAGGGCATACCAGCTTTACTAACGCTCAACTGCTGGACATCATGATGGCGCAGGATTTCCAGGACCTCACCGGTCAGGTCATCAAGCGCATGATGGATGTTATCCAGGAGATTGAACGTCAGCTGCTGATGGTTCTGTTGGAAAACATTCCAGAGCAGGGCGCTCGTCCGAAACGTGAAAACGAAAGCTTGCTTAACGGCCCGCAGGTTGACACCTCAAAAGCCGGCGTGGTGGCAAGTCAGGATCAGGTTGACGACCTGCTGGATAGCCTCGGGTTCTGATGACATAAGCCCCCCAGATTTGGGGGCTTATTGTTTGACTGGATTACTGATTAAGCTTCGTGTCTCGTCCATACCTGGCATCAAAGAGAGACTCTTTAAGGCGCTGCAGTTCGCCTTCGCTGAACGAGTGCTTCTGGTAGCTGTGATATTCGTACCGTCTTAGGGAATCACTGCTGTACGTCTGCAAGGCTTGTCGGAGGTATTCGCAAATCTGTGGTCCAAGAATCTCGACGTGCTTGTTATAGATTGTGCGCAGGATCCTGATGACAGAACCTAACTCATTTGGCGTATCTTTCAACACCAGTTCCAGCCGACGGTGTTGTAAATCCTGTAAATAACGCTTAGTACTGATGACCTTTTTTCGCTTTACGTCATAGAGGACGGAGTCCCAGGACATTAGCGTCGTTTTCAGCAGACTGTCAGTATTTTCGTACTTCACTTTTTGGGTCTTGAATGCCCAGGTATCTTGGATGCACCAGATATCAAAATCTAGCCCATTGTAATGAAAGCGTATCCCGCCCATTTTGTTGACGGTGAATTGATGAATCTGCAAAGTATATAACGCGTTCATCAGGTCCTGACGAGACCAGTCAATGACCAAATCTATATCGGACGTGAAGCCATCAGGTCCATAGAGCCCAATATCGCGAACCATACCACCGAAAATCCACGCCTGCGTTTGAACGACCAGAGCATCGATTAATGCTCTGGCTTTTTTGCGCTCGTCACTGGAGTCGAAAAAATCTTCAACTCTAGTCGTTAAGCGTTGGTGAGTGTGTGCGACTTTCGTATTCATAAAGCGATTTTAGCTCATCGTGCAGGCGTATCAAATAGCTGTCTGTCATGCCGGAGATGGCATCTGCAAGAAGTTGGGCTTCTTTATACAGAATGGGAAGACCGTTTTGCTCGTCTTCAAATATTCTGCGGTAGTTTTCTGATATGCGCCCGTAAGCATATCGGCCGAATGGTGAGTTTGAACGGTACTCTTTGCGAGATGTGAAAGCTTCATCTGCTTTTTTCAGATCTTTTTCCTGATCTCGTTCTTTCTGAGTTTTATGACCGTGGATACCTATCCACAACATGTCCATGAGTTTTTGTATGTAGTTTGAACCTTTTAGCTCAAGTTCCAATACGGAGCGGTGACGATAACCATGTTTCTTATCGAATGCTTTTAGAGCTTTACAAAACGCTTTTGAGCGGCTTTGGCCAATTAAATCTTTGTACTCACAGCAATCGCTGAGTAGAGTAGGGAGGTGGGTAACAAAAGCGTCCACAACATCATTTACCAGGGCAATCGTCGCTTTTACTCTGAACATTTGCATGTGCATGTCATTGATTTCAGAAGGCGTCAATTCATGCTGTAGGTGTTTATATTCAGCATTTTTCTCTTCAGTCTGTTTCACAACACCGTTGATAACGGGATCTTTACCCTCTTCCCAACACATCAAGTGGTCAATGAGATCTTTGTATGAAGCCAAACCTTTTTTTACCGTATCCTCTGCATCAAGCACTGAATATGCAATATCATCACAGGCTTCCATTATCCATGTAAAAGGATGGCGAATCTTTTCCTGAAGGCCCGTTGTATTCCAGATCTCGTTGACTATCTCTGATTCAGAATGGAAGAAACCATGTTTTTTCCATTGCCCTGCAGAGGTTGTGTATGAAGAACGCGGGTATTTTAAAAGAGCAGCCAATGTGGCGTAGGTAAGGTTAAGACCATATTGATCATTTAATATTTGTAACTTGGTAACAAGGCGTAGTGTTTGAGAATTACCGTCAAACTGAAAGAAGTCCTCAAAAATTTCAGGTTGATAGATATCATTGTATTCACTAAACAATTTTTTTAAATTTGCATTAAACCAATTGCGCATTGCAGCTTCCCCCTGGTGCCCGAAAGGGGGATTCCCTAAATCGTGTGCGAGGCCAATTGCTGCCAATAATGCAGGGACATCACGTTCAACACAAACGCTCTCAGATAACCCATTAAATACTTTATTTTTCATGTCAAAAGCCAACCGCATACCAATACTGCGGGCAAAGTTAGCGACTTCATGAGAATGGGTTAAGCGTGTCCGTACGCTATCGTTCATATCAAGTGGGAATACCTGGGTTTTATCAGCCAGGCGACGTGTAGGTGCAGCAAAAAGAATTCTGTCAAAATCTCTTTCAATTTCCTGGCGCCATTCCGCTTTTGATGCGTCTGAGGGCGTTGTTGAGGAATCCGAATGCAAATCTTCTTTTTCTTTTTCTTTTTCTTTATCTTTGCGACGCCCGTTATGTAAAAGCTTGTCCCATTGCATAATTAATCCTTTATGTAATTGATTGACTGAGGCTAGCAAAAGTTAAAACGGCAGGGAACAAGCACAGAATACTATTTGTTAGTTTCAGGGGCGTGTACGCAAAAGTGATGCAAACTATGCAAAAGCGTTGTGCGTAAGAATCAAAAGCTGAAAACACTCCTTTTCCCCTCGTTTATCCACGCATTGATGAAAATTATTTCTGAGAAAATGATGTGATTAAGACTCTCAGGAAGGCACTGTGGCAGAAGAAAGCGACGACGACAAAACAGAAGCCCCCACACCCCACCGACTTGAAAAAGCACGGGAAGAAGGGCAGGTCCCCCGATCCAAAGAGCTGACCTCACTGCTTATTTTGCTGGTGGGCGTGTGCATTATCTGGATTGGCGGGGAGTCGCTTGCCCGCAGACTGGCCGGTATGCTGTCGGCCGGATTACGTTTTGACCACAGTATGGTCAATGACCCTAACCTGACCCTCAGCCAAATCATCCTGCTGATTAAAGACGCGATGATTGCGCTGTTACCGTTGATTACCGGCGTCGTTCTGGTGGCATTAATCTCCCCGGTGATGCTTGGCGGCTTGATTTTCAGCGGTAAATCTCTGCAGCCCAAGTTCTCTAAGCTGAATCCGTTGCCGGGCATTAAACGCATGTTTTCAGCGCAAACCGGGGCGGAACTGCTCAAAGCGATACTGAAGTCCACGCTGGTGGGGAGCGTGGCCGGATTTTATCTCTGGCATAACTGGCCGGCGATGATGCGTTTGATGGCGGAGTCGCCGATTACGGCGATGGGCAACGCTCTGGATTTAGTTGGCATGTGCGCGCTGTTGGTGGTGCTTGGCGTTATTCCGATGGTGGGGTTCGACGTTTTTTTCCAGATTTACAGCCATCTGAAAAAGCTGCGCATGTCGCGTCAGGATATTCGTGACGAATTTAAGCAAAGCGAAGGCGACCCGCACGTTAAGGGCAAAATACGCCAAATGCAGCGCGCGGCCGCGCAGCGTCGCATGATGGCGGATGTGCCGAAAGCGGACGTGATTGTTACCAACCCCACGCACTATTCGGTGGCGTTGAAGTATGACGAGAACAAAATGAGCGCGCCGAAAGTTGTTGCCAAAGGCGCGGGGCTGGTGGCGTTGCGCATTCGTGAGATTGGCGCTGAACATCGAGTCCCTACGTTAGAAGCGCCGCCGCTGGCGCGTGCGCTATACCGTCATGCTGATATTGGGCAACAAATACCGGGTCAATTATATGCCGCCGTTGCCGAAGTGCTGGCATGGGTATGGCAGCTAAAACGCTGGCGTCTCGCCGGCGGCAAGCGTCCACCACAACCTGAAAACCTTCCGGTGCCTGAAGCACTGGATTTCATGAACGAGAAGAATACTGATGGCTAATCTGGTCGCGATGTTGCGTTTGCCCAGCAACCTGAAATCCACGCAACTGCAAATCCTTGCCGGACCGATCCTTATCCTGCTGATCCTGTCGATGATGGTGTTGCCGTTGCCGGCTTTCGTCCTCGATTTGCTGTTCACGTTTAACATTGCGCTGTCGATCATGGTGCTGCTGGTGGCGATGTTCACCCAGCGTACGCTGGAGTTTGCCGCATTCCCGACGATTTTGCTGTTTACCACATTATTACGCCTCGCCCTGAACGTTGCGTCGACGCGTATCATTTTAATGGAAGGGCATACCGGCGCGGCGGCGGCGGGAAAGGTGGTTGAAGCTTTTGGTCACTTCCTGGTGGGCGGTAACTTTGCGATCGGTATCGTGGTCTTCGTTATTCTCGTCATTATCAACTTTATGGTTATCACCAAAGGTGCCGGGCGTATCGCCGAGGTTGGCGCGCGCTTCGTGCTGGATGGTATGCCCGGCAAGCAGATGGCGATTGATGCGGATTTGAATGCGGGTCTGATTGGCGAAGATGAAGCCAAAAAACGACGCTCGGAGGTGACGCAGGAAGCGGATTTCTACGGCTCTATGGACGGTGCGAGTAAATTCGTACGTGGAGATGCCATCGCCGGTATTTTGATCATGGTGATCAACGTGGTCGGCGGTCTGTTAGTCGGGGTGTTGCAGCATGGTATGAGCATGGGTAGCGCAGCGGAAAGTTATACCCTGCTGACCATCGGTGACGGGCTGGTGGCGCAAATTCCTGCGCTGGTAATCTCCACCGCGGCGGGGGTTATCGTGACCCGCGTGAGTACCGACCAGGATGTAGGCGAACAGATGGTGACCCAACTGTTCAGTAATCCTAGTGTCATGCTGCTTAGTGCGGCGGTGCTTGGTCTTTTGGGTCTGGTTCCGGGGATGCCGAACCTGGTGTTTTTGATGTTTACCGCCGCGTTACTGGGTCTGGCCTGGTGGATGCGTGGTCGTGAGCAAAAAGCTCCCGATGAGCCGCAGCCGGTGAAAATGCCGGAAAACAACTCCGTGGTGGAAGCAACATGGAATGATGTACAGCTGGAGGATTCCCTGGGGATGGAGGTAGGCTACCGCCTGATCCCAATGGTGGACTTTCAGCAAGATGGCGAGTTGCTGGGGCGAATTCGCAGTATTCGTAAGAAATTTGCCCAGGATATGGGTTTTCTGCCGCCGGTGGTACATATCCGCGACAATATGGATCTGCAGCCAGCCCGCTATCGTATTTTGATGAAAGGGGTGGAAATTGGCAGCGGTGACGCCTATCCGGGACGCTGGCTGGCCATTAACCCTGGTACTGCCGCCGGGTCACTGCCGGGCGAGAAAACGGTCGATCCGGCTTTCGGTCTGGACGCTATCTGGATTGAAAGCGCATTGAAGGAACAGGCGCAGATTCAGGGCTTTACGGTTGTTGAAGCCAGTACCGTTGTCGCCACGCACCTTAATCACCTGATTGGGCAGTTCGCTGCTGAGCTGTTTGGCCGTCAGGAGGCGCAACAGCTACTGGACCGCGTTTCGCAGGAGATGCCAAAACTGACAGAAGACCTGGTTCCGGGCGTCGTGACGCTCACTACGCTGCATAAAGTGCTGCAGAACTTACTGGATGAGAAAGTACCGATTCGCGATATGCGCACCATTCTCGAAACGCTGGCTGAACATGCACCGCTGCAAAACGATCCGCATGAGCTTACCGCGGTGGTACGTGTTGCGTTGGGACGCGCCATCACTCAGCAGTGGTTCCCGGGTAATGAAGAGGTTCAGGTTATCGGCCTTGATACCCCGCTCGAACGTTTGCTTCTGCAGGCGCTGCAGGGCGGCGGCGGTCTGGAGCCAGGTCTTGCAGACCGACTGCTGGCCCAGACTCAGGAAGCGCTGTCCCGTCAGGAAATGTTGGGTGCGCCGCCGGTCTTGCTGGTCAACCACGCGTTGCGTCCGTTACTGGCACGCTTTTTACGTCGCAGCATTCCGCAACTGGTGGTGTTATCGAACATGGAGCTGTCTGACAACCGCCATATCCGTATGACGGCGACTATTGGAGGTAAGTAATGCGTAAATTACTGTGGTTGTTGTTTTTTCCTCTGGTAGCGCAGGCTGCCGGAGAAGGCGCCTGGCAGGCCAGCGGCATGGGCATTACTTTAAATCACCGCGGCCAGTCAGCCTCGTCTTCACCTCTGACGCCCAGCCAGCCGGTCTCGGGGTTGATGACGCTGGTGGCCTGGCGCTATGAGCTCAATGGCCCAACGCCTGCGGGTTTACGGGTACGTTTATGTTCCCAGTCCCGCTGTGTTGAGCTGGACGGGCAAAGCGGGACCACCAACGGATTCAATAATGTTCCCGCCATCGAACCGATGCATTTTGTCTGGGAAGTACCCGGTGGCGGTCGCCTGATCCCCGCCTTGCAAGTTCAGAGCAATCAGGTGATTGTGAACTATCGTTAACGCCTCCCTTCATTCCGGCCAGCAGCAGAAACTGCTGGCTGCTTCGCAATTCTAGTCCGCCTCTTTGATTAAATAGAAACGCTGTTTTATAAAATAGGTGACATACGTTGCCGGACTCTTTGTGCTGTTGCCATTTCACGAATATCCCTGGCAAAAATAGAAAGGTTTCACTTGCTGTTAGCTTTTACTGTGGCCCTGTAAGGAGGCCCAATGTCAAAGCGAGGATTGCGGGGCCTCCCAATAATGTGCAGGGGTAACGGCAATGAATACACGTAAAATTGGGTTGGTTAACTATTTTGCCTACGGTTCGGGGGATTTTTTAGGCGCAGGCACCACGGCGTTAACCGCGGCCTGGCTACTCTATTTTTACACGACGTTCTGTGGCCTGACGCCAATCGAAGCAACCTTTATCTTCGCTACCGCCAGGGTGTTGGATGCCGTTGTTAGCCCATTAATGGGTTTTTTAACCGATAACTTTGGCTCCACCTGGCTCGGCAAACGCTTTGGGCGACGCAAGTTTTTTATTCTGTTGGGGATACCCTGTGTCTTTAGCTACTCACTAATGTGGGTGGGTGATATGGGGTTCTGGTACTACCTGCTCACCTATCTGATTTTTGACGTGGTCTACACCATGATTCTGGTGCCTTACGAAACGCTGGTACCCGAAATGACCGATGACTTTAAACAGAAAACCAAATTCTCCGGCGCGCGCATTTCGATGGCGCAAATGTCTGCCATTCTGGCCTCATTCTTACCTGGCGTTCTGCTGACGCTGTTTGGCAAGGACAACCCCGTCTCTTTTTTCTACGCCAGCCTGGTGTTTTCTGTGCTGTGTGCACTGATGCTGACCTTCGTCTGGTTCTTTACCTGGGAACGCCCACGGGAAGAGTGGACTGAGGCGGCGCTGCGAGCCGAAGAAGAGAAGAAAAGCCTGACCTTGAGTCAGAGTATGAACCGTTTATTTGTGGAACTGAGTTCAACACTGCGCATCCGTATCTTTCGCCAGCATTTAGGAATGTATCTTGGCGGCTATATTGCCCAGGACGTCTTTAACGCCGTCTTTACTTACTATGTGGTGTTTGTGCTGATGCAGGAAGCATCAATGGCGTCAAACCTGCTGGGTACGATGGCTATCTTCCAGTTTATTGCCGTTATCGCCATGATCCCATTGTGCATCCGTTTCGGACCTGCGCCGTCTTATCGCATGGTGGTCGTCCTGTTTGGCCTCAGTTCACTCTCCTATGCGGGGCTGTATTACGCCGGATTAAGCGATGTTTATTCTCTGTTGCTATTGGTTTCCGCCGTTGCGGGTTTAGGACGCGGTGGTATCAACTACGTTCCCTGGAATATCTACACCTATATTGCCGACGTTGACGAAGTGATCACCGGTCAGCGTCGGGAAGGGATCTTCGCCGGCATTATGACGTTAACGCGTAAAGCGTCGCAGGCGGGAGCGGTGATGCTGGTGGGGATTGTGATGCAGTTGTCTGGTTTTGTCTCCGGTCAGAGCGCACAACCCGCGGCGGTCAGCCATACCATCCTGTTAATTCTGAGCTGCGGAACGCTGATTGTTCTGGCGCTGGGTTTCCTGGTTTCCTTGCGCTTCAAACTGAACCTGCAAACGCACAGCACCCTGCGCGAAGAGACAGCAAAAATGCGTGAGTCCGGGCAACCCGTGCTGGAAGGACTTTCCGCTAAAGGACGCGCGACCGTAGAGATGCTATCGGGCATGCCTTATGAATCACTTTGGGGTAACAACAATATTGGTTACCTGAATCGTAATAAACCAGCGGCACCGAAACTGGAAAAGGGTGCTGTATTGAATTCGACATTGACAGAGGTTAAGTAAATGATTGTTTATCCGGTTAAACACAGCCCATTGTTGCGCCAGCCAGAACATTTTATTGCCAGGGATGAATTAAAAGCGTTGATCAAAAAGGTGACGCATAACCTGGTCAATATTCATGATGAGACCGGCGAGTTCTTGCTACGTCTGGATGACGGACGCGTTATTGATACCAAAGGCTGGGCGGGATGGGAGTGGACGCACGGCATCGGGTTGTACGGGATGTATCAGTATTATCAGCAAACCGGCGATGCCACGATGCGCGATATTATCGACAGCTGGTTTGCCGATCGCTTTGCGGAAGGTGCAACGACCAAAAACGTCAACACCATGGCGCCGTTTTTAACGCTGGCATATCGCTATGAAGAGACGCGTAATCCCGCGTATCTGCCGTGGCTCGACAGCTGGGCTGAGTGGGCAATGCATGACATGCCGCGTACCCAATTCGGCGGTATGCAGCACATTACGCTGGCGGAAGAAAATCACCAGCAGATGTGGGATGACACGTTGATGATGACGGTCTTACCGCTGGCGAAGATTGGCAAGTTGCTCAACCGTCCCGAGTATATTGAAGAGGCAACCTATCAGTTCCTGCTGCACGTGCAAAACCTGATGGATAAAGAAACGGGGCTGTGGTTCCACGGCTGGAGCTATGAAGGACAGCATAACTTCGCCAACGCTCGCTGGGCGCGTGGCAACAGCTGGTTAACTATAGTCATCCCGGATTTCCTCGAATTACTTGATTTGCCGGAAAACAATGCAGTGCACCGCTATCTGGTGCAGGTTTTGAACGCGCAAATCGCGGCGCTGGCGAAGTGCCAGGATGAAAGCGGACTGTGGCACACCTTGCTGGACGACCCGCAGTCGTATCTGGAAGCCTCGGCAACCGCCGGATTTGCCTATGGGATCCTCAAAGCGGTACGTAAACGCTATGTCGGACAAGACTATGCGCCAGTTGCCGAAAAAGCCATCAGAGGCATTGTGCAACATATTTCTCCGGAAGGTGAATTGCTGCATACCTCGTTTGGTACCGGGATGGGCCACAATCTCGATTTCTACCGCAACATCCCCCGGACCTCCATGCCTTACGGTCAGGCGATGGCGATGCTGTGCCTTACCGAATACTTGCGTAAGTATTTTTGATATCGGTGTCCGATGGCGTTGCGGCTATCGGACCCGCTTGTGCATCGTTGCCCTGCGCAGCAAACAGATGATCCATGATTTGACGCATGACTGGTGCGGCGGTGACGCCATCGCTGCCGCCGTTTTCCAGAATTAACGCTATGGCGACTTTTGGGTTCTTATATGGCGCAAATGCGGTATAGAACACGTGGTCGCGCAGACGCACGGGGATCATTTTCGCATCGTAGGTCTGATTTTCTTTCAGGCTAAAGACCTGTGATGTGCCACTTTTCGCTGCAATGCCGTAAGGCGCGGTGTGAAAGAACTTATAACCGGTACCGTTTGGCTCATTCGCCATGCCGAACATCGCTTGACGCACCAGCCCCCAGTAGGGGGACGAAGCAGAGGCAATTTGTGACGGTGCTTCGGGAGCCTGATACGGCGTGATGACTTTTCCGCTCTCTTCATCACGTAGCAGGTGAGGGGCGATAACCTTGCCATTGTTAATCAGCGCGACCATGGCTTTTACCATCTGGATCGGCGTGGCAATCCAGTATCCCTGGCCGATGCCAACCGAAATGGTATCTCCCTGATACCAGGCTTTTTTATGCACTTTCTGCTTCCATTCGCGGCTCGGGAGCAGGCCGTTATACTCCTCACCAAGATCGATGCCGGTCGGCTTACCATAGCCAAACTGGCTGAGCATGCTGTTAATACGGTCGATCCCCATCATATACGCCACCTGATAAAAGAATGTGTCGGCAGATTCTTCAATTGCTTTAGTGACATCCAGCATACCGTGGCCCGTTTTTTTCCAGTCACGGTAATGTCGCTCCGTGCCGGGGAGCGTCCAGGTGGGGGCGCCGAAGAAACGGGTCTGCGGCGTGATCACGCCGTCCAGTAATGCTGACATCGCCATATACGGTTTGACCGTGGAGGCGGGAGGATACAACCCCTGCGTGACGCGGTTGATTAACGGCAGGTCCTTATCCTGAAGCAGCTTGTTATAGTCCTGATAGCTGATACCTTTGACAAATGGATTGGGGTCATAGCTGGGGTTCGAAACCATTGCCAGCACGGAACCGTCATGCGGATCCTCAACCAAAACGGCGGCCCGCTGGCCCACCAACAGACTCTCAATATATTGCTGTAAATGGAGGTCCAGCGTCAGGTGGATATCTTTTCCGGCAACGGGCGGCACATCTTTGATCAGGCGTACGATGCGTCCGTGGTTATCAACTTCGACCTCCTGATAACCGGTTTTCCCATGCAGTTCATTTTCATAGTAGTGCTCAATACCCTGCTTACCGATGTTGTGATCGGCGGCGTAGTTCTCGGTCAGGCCTTTTTGATCCAGCGCTTTCAGGTCGTTGTCATTGATTTTTGACACATAGCCAAGGACATGCGCCAGCGCTGCGCCATAAGGGTACTGGCGGTCTTCATAGCTATTGATATTGACGCCGCTGAAATGAAACTGGTTAACCGAGAAGCGGGCGATTTCCACATCGGTCAGCGCATTTTTTAGCACGACCGGGCGATAGCGGCTGCTGGCTTTCAGCGCATGGCGAAACTGGTCAATGTCATCAGGAGTGAGGTCAATGATAGGCGTGAGCTGCCTGATCAGGGCATTCATATCACTGATTTTATAAGGCGTAACGGAAATGTCGTACCAGGTTACGTTGCGCACCAGCGGGATGCCGTTGCGATCGTAAATCATGCCACGCGTCGGGGCCACGGGCAGCATTTTGATGTCGTTTGCATTTGAGCGGGTGGTGTAATACTGGTGCTGACAGATTTGTAAGTTGTAGAGATTGTAAATCAGGATGCCAAAGCAGATGACCACCAGGACAAAGGCCACCAATACACGCCGCTGGAAGAGTTTTTCCTCCGCCTCAAAATCTCTGAATGTCATTGACCCGTACCCGATTAATTCGCCGCCTCATGATACGGAGGCTTAAACGGGATGACAGGCAAAAAATGTTCCATATCTCTACGGAAATGTGTCATTCCTTGTGAGTTGTTACAGATGGCCTGTTACAGAAATAAAAAAGGCCTGAGTCCGAATTTCGGAGTCAGGCCTGATAGGTGAGCTGATTTACATACGTTCTACGGTTTCGATACCCAGCGTATCCAGACCCAGCTTCAGGGTTTTCGCCGTCAACTGTGCCAGTTTCAGGCGGCTGTTACGAATCTCTTCGTTTTCAGCGCTGAGGATAGGGCAGTGCTCGTAGAAGCCGGAGAACAGACCGGCAACGTCGTACAGGTAAGCACACATCACGTGCGGCGTACCTTCACGTGCAACAACGGTCAGCGTTTCTTCAAACTGCAGCAGACGCGCAGCCAGTTGAGCCTCGCGATCTTCACTGATAATCACCTGCGCATTTGCCAGCGCGCTTTCGTCGATATCGGCTTTACGGAACACGGACAGTACGCGGGTGTAGGCGTACTGCATATACGGCGCAGTGTTCCCTTCGAACGCCAGCATATTGTCCCAGTCGAAGATGTAGTCGGTGGTACGGTTTTTGGACAGATCGGCATATTTCACCGCGCCGATACCGACCGCATTCGCCAGTTTTTCCAGCTCGTCGGCAGGCATGTCCGGGTTCTTCTCCGCTACCAGACGGCGTGCGCGTTCCAGCGCTTCATCCAGCAGATCGGCCAGTTTAACCGTGCCACCCGCACGGGTTTTGAACGGCTTGCCGTCTTTACCCAGCATCATACCGAACATGTGGTGTTCCAGCGGCACAGAATCCGGCACATAACCGGCTTTACGCACGATGGTCCAGGCTTGCATTAAGTGCTGATGCTGACGGGAGTCGATGTAATAAAGTACGCGGTCGGCATGCAGCGTTTCATAACGGTACTTGGCGCAGGCGATATCGGTCGTGGTGTAGAGATAGCCGCCATCTTTCTTCTGAATGATTACGCCCATCGGTTCACCTTCCTTGTTCTTATACTCATCAAGGAATACGACGGTAGCGCCTTCGCTTTCAACAGCCAGGCCTTTAGCTTTGAGATCGGCCACGATGCCAGGCAGCATCGGGTTGTACAGGCTTTCACCCATGACGTCGTCACGGGTCAGGGTGACGTTCAGGCGATCGTAGGTTAACTGGTTTTGCGACATGGTGATGTCGACCAGTTTGCGCCACATCTCACGGAAGTACTCGTCGCCGCCTTGCAGCTTCACGACATAACTCCGGGCACGTTCCGCGAAGGCTTCATCTTCGTCGTAATGTTTTTTCGCATCACGGTAGAAACCTTCAAGGTCAGCCAGCGCCATCTCGCCAGCATTTTCCTGCTGCTGTTTTTCCAGCCATGCGATGAGCATACCGAACTGAGTACCCCAGTCGCCGACGTGGTTGGCGCGGATAACATTGTGACCGAGGAACTCCAGCGTACGCACCGCAGCGTCACCGATGATGGTGGAACGCAGGTGACCAACGTGCATCTCTTTCGCTACGTTAGGTGCGGAGTAATCAACCACAACGGTTTGTTTAGCCGGTTGGGTGACGCCCAGACGATCGGAAGCCAGCGCCTGCTGAACGTGCTGCGCCAGAAATGCCGGATCGAGAAAAATATTGATAAAGCCCGGGCCTGCAATTTCAACTTTGCTGGCGATCCCGTTGAGATCCAAATGAGTCAGCACCTGCTCAGCCAGTTGTCGCGGCGCCATACCCAGTTTTTTAGCGACAGCCATCATGCCGTTAGCCTGATAGTCGCCGAACTGTACTTTTGCTGACTGACGAACCTGCGGTTCGCAATCTGCAGGCGCGCCTGCAGCAATCATGGCCTGACTGACTTTTTCTGAGAGAAGAGCCTGAATATTCACCGGAATACCTTACATTATATGAAGCGGCTTAAAATGCACCGCACCAGTTTAAGAATTAAGGGCGGGAGTATACTGCAAATGCCCGTTGCCGTCAGCATTGCGAGTATCGCCAGCAGCCTGAAATATAAACATTGTCATTACGTATAATTATTCATATTGCGCTTAAGAAAATCAGCAGTTGGTTGGGGCTGCGCAACAGGGTAAATTAGCGGCTTTGAATATGGATATGAGCTTTCATTATGGCGAACTGGCAAACAGTTGCAGAACTGCATGATATTTCCGCAGATTTACCGCATTTCATTCAGGCGTTAACGGATCTTTCCACTCGCCTTGGGCTGGATATCTCATCGCTTGAAGCCGATCACATTTCTCTGCGTTGTCATCAAAATACCACCGCAGAGCGCTGGCGTCGTGGGTTTGAACAGTGCGGCGAATTGCTGTCAGAAAATATCATCAATGGCCGACCGATTTGCTTGTTCAAACTCGATGAGCCAGTTTGTGTGCAACACTGGCAATTTACTATCGTAGAACTGCCGTGGCCGGGCGAAAAGCGTTATCCGCATGAAGGCTGGGAGCATGTTGAAATTGTTCTGCCGGGTGAGGTGGAGACGCTGAATGCACGAGCGCTGGCGCTGCTTTCAGATCACGGGCTGAGCCAGCCGGGTATATTTGTAAAAACCAGTTCGCCAAAAGGCGAGCGCGAGCGTTTACCGAATCCAACGCTGGCGGTCAGCGATGGCAGCGTGACGATAAAATTCCATCCATGGTCGATTGAAGCCATTGTGGCAAGCGAACGTCAGGAGTGAGTATGGCATTACTGGAAATCTGCTGTTACAGCATGGAGTGCGCGCGCATGGCGCAGCAAAACGGCGCGGATCGCATTGAGCTTTGCTCGGCGCCCAAAGAGGGGGGCTTAACGCCGTCCCTGGGCGTCTTGCGTTCGGTTCGCCAGCATATCTCGATTCCGGTCAATCCCATTATTCGCCCGCGCGGGGGCGACTTTTGTTACACCGACGGTGAATTCGCTGCAATGCTGGATGATATTGCAATGGTAAGAGATCTGGGGTTCTCAGGGTTGGTAACCGGCATTTTAGATGCAGACGGTAATGTCGATATGCCGCGCATGGAGAAAATAATGATCGCGGCGGGACCGCTGCACGTCACTTTTCATCGGGCCTTTGACATGTGCGCTAACCCACTCAATGCGCTAAAAAAATTAGCTGATTTGGGCATCGCCAGAGTGCTGACTTCCGGGCAAAAATCAGATGCGGCGCAAGGTTTAACAAAAATTATGGAACTTATTGCGCAGGGGGATGCTCCAATCATTATGGCCGGAGCGGGGGTTCGCGCCTCGAATTTGTCCCTGTTCCTTGATGCTGGAGTGCAGGAAGTCCACAGTTCTGCCGGAGTATGGTTGGCTTCCCCCATGCGTTATCGCAATTCGGGGTTGTCGATGTCTTCGGATGCACAGGCGGATGAGTATTCACGCTATGCGGTAGACGGGGCGGCGGTTGCGGAAATGAAAGCAATCATTGCACACCACCAGGCCAACTGATTTTTACCGTTGCATCATGTCGCCCAATATGATGCTTGCTCGTACCAGGCCCCTGCAATTTCAACAGGGGCCTTTTTTTATCCTGCATATTTCAAGCCGCAACGGAGCTGTCTGCCTTGCTGCAAGTTGAACTATTTTGCAGAAAGAGTGCTATCAGGCAAAAATGATTACGGCTTACGTGCAATCAATACCGCGCGTAATGGGGCCGGGTAGCCTTCCACCGTTTTGCTGTGATCGTTCGGGTCGAGGAAGTCGGCCAGTGATTCGGTTATCATCCACTCGGTGCGGCGCTGCTCTTCGGTGGTGGTGACGCAGACATCAGCAATGCGCACATCAACAAACCCACATTTTTCCAGCCAGTTTTTTAACGCCAGCGCAGAAGGAATAAAGTAAACGTTACGCATCTGCGCGTAGCGATCGCCCGGCACCAGTACGGTATTTTCATCACCTTCGACGACCAGCGTTTCCAGTACCAGTTCGCCATCTTTCACCAGTTGATCCTTCAACTGCCACAGGTGTTCCAGCGGTGAACGGCGGTGATAAAGCACTCCCATGGAGAATACGGTATCAAAGGCGTTGAGCGCCGGAAGCTGCTCAATACCCAGCGGCAGCAGGTGAGCGCGCTGGTCATTGCCCAGCAGTTTACGCACTGCCTCAAACTGGCACAGAAACAGTTGGGTAGGATCGATGCCAACCGCCAGATGCGCCCCCGCGCCAATCATGCGCCACATGTGATATCCACTCCCGCAGCCGACATCAAGAATGGTGCGCCCGGTGAGGTCAGACAAGTGCGGCAGAACGCGATCCCATTTCCAGTCCGAGCGCCACTCGGTATCTATATTGACGCCGTACAACGAGTACGGCCCTTTACGCCATGGCATCAGGTTACGCATCAGGGTGTCGATACGTTTGAGCTGACCGTCGCTGAGCGGCTCATCGCTTTCGGCGGTAACGCTATGCAGTAAGTCCAGGCGATGCGGCGTCAGCTCGGGCAGAAACTCGACGGCATTTGACCACTGCTTAAACAAGCCGTGCTGATCGCGCTGCCAGGTCGCGATTTGCGCCGGGAGCGTTTCCAGCCAATGGGAAAGGTGATTTTTGGCAATCAGTTGATAAAAGTTACCAAAGTCGATCATGCGCTAACCTCAGCTTTCAGTGCCACCAGAGAACCAAAGTTAAAGCACTGGAACCACAATTCGCTGTGTTCAAAGCCCGCCTGATGCAGTCTCGCTTTGTGCGTTTCGACCGAGTCGGTCAGCATCACGTTCTCCAGCATGCTGCGCTTTTGGCTGATTTCCAGCTCGCTATAGCCATTTGCCCGTTTGAAATCGTGGTGCATGTTGAACAGCAGCTCGCCAACGTTAGCGTCTTCGAAACTGAATTTTTCAGACAGTACCAGCGCGCCGCCGGGGTTCAGCCCCTGATAAATCTTATCCAACAATGCCTGGCGCTCAGGTGGCTCAAGGAATTGCAGGGTAAAATTCAGCACCACCATCGAGGCGTTTTCGATAGTAATGTTGCGAATATCGCCTTCGACAACGTCAACCGGTGTCGGCGCTTTATAGGCGTCAATATGACGGCGGCAGCGCTCAACCATAGCCGGGGAGTTATCAACGGCAATAATTTTGCAATTCTCGTGATGAATATTGCGACGCACCGAGAGCGTCGCCGCGCCCAGAGAACAGCCCAGATCGTAGACCTGTGTGTTGGGTTGTACGAAACGTTCGGCCAACATCCCAATCATAGAAATGATATTGGAATAGCCAGGAACGGATCGCTGGATCATATCCGGGAAGACTTCAGCTACCCGTTCATCAAAGGTCCAGTCACCCAGACTGGCGATAGGCGCAGAAAAAAGCGTGTCGCGGTGAGACATAACGTAAAAATCCGGGAAAAATAAAGTGGCGTATTGTGCGCTAATGCAGGGAGAAAACCAACTCCCAGGGCATATACCAAAGATTCGCCAGCACCATTAGCAACAGCGAACACCAGGTCGCGCTCATGCCTGAACGGCGCCAGCGGAAAAGCCGGTGGTGGAATCCGTAATAATGCATCAGTCGTCCGGCAATCAAAATCAGCCCGCAAATATGCACCATCCACGTTTCAGCGCCGTTCATTTCCATAAATAACAGCAGCACCAATGCGACGGGAATATATTCCACCGCATTACCGTGAATGCGGATAGCGCTTTGTAGTTCGCTAAAACCTCCGTCACCATATGCAACGCGGTATTGCATGCGCAGGCGAACGACGTCAAAGGAGAACTTAATTAACAATAACGCACCCAATACGGCATAAAGCGCGCTTACCATACAAACTCCCTTTTAAAATGGCTGATGGCATTGACTATGATAGGTGGCATTTTCAGAAAAGAGAAGATTGCTGTGGAATAGACGGCGCTGATCCGATCTCTGGCAGGGCGCTGCGTAAATTTGCCCATAGCGTATCGACAAGCTCCGGGGCCTGCGCGATATCCGGGGTATGTAAAAACAGATACGGCGTTGTGGTTTGTTGCCATTGCGACAGCTTGGTCAGCCAGACGGCAAAAAGCGCGCTGTTTTGTGCCATATTATCGCTGCCGATAAAGCGTACCATCGGATGGTTTGCCGTCACCACTGCATGCACCGGAACCTTTGGCTTCTTGCGCTGGGCGTCACGTATCGCTTCAGTATGTGGTATTGCGGCATGTACCGGTCGACTGTCCAGAATCACCCGATTTACCCTGCGCTCATGTAGGCCTCGATTGAATCGTTGCTCTGTTTCGCCTTTGGCAAAGAAGTCCGGATGGCGAACTTCCACACCGTAGGTAAAGGATTTGGGGAGCGCATCGAGAAACTGCCACAAGGCTGGCAGGTCGTGCGGGCCAAAAGTTGCGGGTAATTGCAGCCAGTATTGCCCAATGCGTGATTCAAGTGGCGACATGCGCGTGAAAAACTCGTGTACCAGGTCATCGCAATTACGCAGCGCGGCCTGATGCGAAATGGTGGCCGGAAACTTAAAACAAAATCGAAACGCATCGGTAGTCTGCGCATGCCAGCGGGTCACAATGTCGGCTTTTGGCAGCGCGTACAGCGTGGTATTGCCCTCCACACAGTTAAAGTGGCGGGCATACTCTTCAAGGCTGGTGATCCCCAGACGCACCCATTTGGGATGCGCCCACTGGGGTAAACCGATATAAATCATAGCGCTTGCAGGATCTCGTCCACGCTGCGTACGCGTGCGATACGCGGGAAAATATGCGTCATGCTGCCCTGATGTTGCTCAGCGCTGGCGGCACTACAGGCGTTTTCTGCAACGATCAGATTAAAACCCAGCTCCCACGCATTTCGCGCCGTTGACTCCACGCCAATATTTGTGGAAATGCCGCACAGGACGATGGTCTCGATGCCCCGACGACGCAGTTGTAATTCCAGATCGGTGCCGTAGAAAGCCCCCCACTGGCGTTTGGTCACTTCGAGGTCGCTGGCGCATTTACCCAGAGCGCTCGGGTAATTCCACCAGTTTTCGGGTAACGCTTTGGCCGGAGCGTGAGCATCAACTGGCTGTTTCAGCGCTTCGGCATAATCGTCAGACCAGCCGACGCGCACCATTACCACCGGGGAACCGTGGGCACGGAATTTTTCCGCCAACTGCGCGGCGCGGGCAACCACGTCGTTTGCCGAGTATGGGCCGCCAGCGAAAGGCAGGATACCTTCCTGTAGATCAATAACAACAAGAGCGGTTGTTTTTGCGTTCAGTTCCAGCATGATCACTCCAGTAAAAAAGAATTCCGTTACACCTTAATCGCGAATCAGTGTGAAAGGGACGACAATTTTTGTTATTTTTTGTGAGATTACGCAATGCCCGTCCAGGAAACAGGCGTACAGTCAGTACCGGACTTATCGTGCGGCAGAATTTCCAGTATAATAGCCGCCTTTTTTCATTCAGTTGTGACATTCAGCTAAAGCTGCGACTTCGTCACCTGCGAGACAGGTGACAATCCGCCTGCGGCAAAGTTAAGGGATATCTCATGCGTACAGAATATTGCGGACAGCTACGTCTGTCCCACGAGGGGCAGCAGGTGACTCTGTGTGGTTGGGTCAACCGTCGTCGTGATCTTGGTAGCCTGATCTTTATCGATATGCGCGACCGCGAAGGTATCGTGCAGGTATTTTTCGATCCGGACCGTGCGGATGCGTTAAAGCTGGCCTCCGAACTGCGTAATGAGTTCTGTATCCAGGTTACGGGCACCGTGCGTGCGCGTGACGCGAAAAACGTCAACGCCGATATGGCGACTGGCGAAATTGAAGTGCTGGCCTCCGATCTGACCATCATCAACCGTTCAGACTCGCTGCCGCTGGACTCTAACCATGTAAACACCGAAGAAGCGCGACTGAAGTATCGCTACCTGGATCTGCGTCGCCCTGAAATGGCGCAGCGCCTGAAAACGCGTGCCAAAATTACCAGCCTGGTGCGTCGTTTTATGGACGATCACGGCTTCCTCGACATCGAAACTCCGATGCTGACCAAAGCTACGCCGGAAGGCGCGCGCGATTACCTGGTTCCTTCTCGTGTTCATAAAGGTAAGTTCTACGCGCTGCCGCAGTCTCCTCAGCTGTTTAAACAGTTGCTGATGATGTCCGGTTTTGACCGCTACTATCAGATCGTAAAATGCTTCCGTGATGAAGACTTACGTGCTGACCGTCAGCCTGAATTTACTCAGATCGACGTTGAGACTTCCTTCATGACCGCGCCGCAGGTGCGTGAAGTGATGGAAGCGCTGGTGCGTAACCTGTGGCTGGAAGTTAAAGGTGTGGATCTGGGTGATTTCCCGATCATGACCTTTGCCGAAGCCGAGCGTCGTTACGGTTCTGATAAACCAGACCTGCGTAACCCGATGGAACTGGTTGACGTTGCCGATCTGGTGAAAGGCGTTGAGTTCGCCGTGTTCTCTGGTCCGGCGAACGATGCGAAAGGCCGCGTGGCTGCCCTGCGTGTACCGGGCGGTGCGAGCTTAAGCCGTAAGCAGATCGACGATTACGGTAACTTTATTAAGATTTACGGCGCGAAAGGTCTGGCTTACATCAAAGTCACCGAGCGTGCGAAAGGCCTGGAAGGCATCACCAGCCCGGTTGCTAAGTTCCTGAACGCAGAAATCGTAGACGCGATTCTGGAGCGTACCGGTGCGCAAGACGGCGACATGATTTTCTTCGGTGCCGACAACAAGAAAGTGGTGGCCGACGCGATGGGCGCGCTGCGTCTGAAACTGGGCAAAGACCTGAACATTACCGACGAAGCCAAATGGGCGCCGCTGTGGGTTATCGACTTCCCGATGTTTGAAGACGATGGTGAAGGCGGGCTGACCGCGATGCACCACCCGTTCACCGCGCCAAAAGACATGACTGCCGCTGAGCTGAAAGCTGCGCCGGAAGACGCGGTTGCCAACGCGTACGATATGGTCATCAACGGCTATGAAGTGGGCGGTGGTTCCGTGCGTATTCACAACGGTGATATGCAGCAGACCGTATTCGGTATTCTGGGCATTAACGAGCAAGAACAGCGCGAGAAATTCGGCTTCCTGCTGGATGCGCTAAAATACGGTACACCGCCGCATGCGGGCCTGGCGTTTGGTCTGGATCGCTTGACGATGCTGCTGACCGGTACTGACAACATTCGTGACGTTATTGCCTTCCCGAAAACCACCGCTGCAGCGTGTCTGATGACTGAAGCGCCAAGCTTTGCCAACGAAGCCGCGCTGGCGGAACTGAGCATTCAGGTTGTTAAGAAGGCTGAGAATAACTGATATGAGATACAAACAGCCTGTCTCGGTGTTAGTCGTGATTTATGCAAAGGACACCGGGAGAGTGCTGATGTTACAGCGACGCGACGATCCTGATTTCTGGCAGTCGGTCACCGGCAGCCTTGAAGAGGGTGAAACCGCGTCGCAAGCCGCGATGCGCGAAGTAAAGGAAGAGGTCGCCATTGATGTTGCGACTGAGCAACTGACCTTAATTGACTGTCAGCGCACGGTGGAGTTTGAGATTTTTAGCCATTTACGTCATCGCTATGCGCCGGGAATTGAGCGTAATACTGAATCCTGGTTTTGCCTGGCACTTCCCTCTGAACGAGAGATCGTGTTCACCGAACATCTGACCTACCGTTGGGTTAATGCGCACGAAGCCGCGCAGTTAACCAAGTCGTGGAGTAACCGGCAGGCGATTGAAGAGTTTGTAATTAACGTCGCCTGAAAAGGCGCGCTTTTTGGAGAGATTATTTATGGCAGGTCATAGTAAATGGGCCAACACCAGACATCGTAAAGCAGCGCAGGATGCTAAACGCGGTAAAATTTTCACCAAAATCATTCGTGAGCTGGTGACGGCAGCCAAACTGGGCGGCGGCGATCCGGATGCTAACCCACGTCTGCGCGCCGCGGTTGATAAAGCGCTGGCAAATAACATGACCCGTGACACCCTGAACCGTGCAATCGCGCGTGGTGTTGGTGGCGACGATGATGCGAACATGGAAACCATCATCTATGAAGGTTACGGTCCTGGCGGAACAGCCGTTATGATTGAGTGTCTGTCTGACAACCGTAACCGTACCGTTGCGGAAGTGCGTCACGCATTCACTAAAACGGGCGGCAACCTCGGTACCGACGGTTCCGTAGCTTACCTGTTCAGCAAAAAAGGCGTGATCTCTTTTGAACAAGGCGACGAAGACGCCATTATGGAAGCGGCACTGGAAGCGGGCGCTGAAGACGTTGTGACCTTCGACGATGGCGCGATTGACGTTTACACCGCGTGGGAAGAGATGGGCAAAGTGCGTGATGCGCTGGAAGCGGCTGGTCTGAAAGCGGACGCGGCTGAAGTGTCTATGATCCCCTCCACCAAAGCGGATATGGATGCAGAAACGGCACCGAAGCTGATGCGTCTGATCGATATGCTGGAAGACTGCGACGACGTGCAGGAAGTTTACCACAATGGCGAAATCTCCGATGAGGTTGCTGCAACGCTCGAATGATGTGGTTAAGCCATAAACTAACAGGAGATGCGTGATGTCTATCATTCTCGGCATTGATCCGGGGTCGCGCATCACCGGTTATGGCGTAATTCGTCAGGTCGGCAGACAGCTGACCTACCTCGGTAGCGGCTGCATTCGCACCAAAGTCGACGATCTTCCATCACGTCTGAAATTGATTTATGCGGGCGTGACGGAAATCATCACCCAGTTCCAGCCCGACTATTTTGCCATTGAGCAGGTCTTTATGGCGAAGAATGCCGACTCGGCGCTAAAGCTGGGGCAGGCGCGCGGCGTGGCAATCGTTGCGGCTACCAATCAGGATCTTCCGGTCTTTGAATACGCGGCCCGCCAGGTAAAACAGACCGTGGTAGGTATCGGCAGCGCGGAAAAAAGCCAGGTTCAGCATATGGTACGCACGCTGCTAAAACTCCCGGCAAATCCGCAGGCGGATGCCGCGGATGCGCTGGCGATTGCTATTACCCATTGCCACGTCAGCCAGAACGCCATGCAAATGAGCGATTCGCGGCTGAATCTGGCGCGAGGTCGGTTACGTTAGTGACAAATGAGGCTGGATATCTATCCAGCCTTTTTTTATGATAGCGCATTACCTTTTAGCCCTTAACGCAGGAGCGTCACGTGATAGGCAGACTCAGAGGCATCATTCTTGAAAAACAACCCCCGCTGGTCCTTCTGGAAACCGGCGGAGTAGGCTATGAAGTCCATATGCCGATGACCTGTTTCTACGAGTTGCCGGAAGCCGGGCAGGAAGCGATTATCTTCACCCATTTTGTGGTGCGTGAAGACGCTCAACTGCTATATGGTTTTAACAACAAACAAGAACGCACGCTGTTTAAAGAGTTAATCAAAACCAATGGCGTGGGGCCGAAGCTGGCGCTGGCGATCCTCTCCGGTATGTCTGCACAGCAGTTCGTTAATGCCGTTGAGCGCGAAGAGCTTGGCGCGCTGGTGAAATTACCGGGCATAGGTAAGAAAACCGCAGAGCGTTTGATTGTGGAAATGAAAGACCGCTTTAAAGGCCTGCATGGCGATCTCTTCACGCCGGCGGCGGATCTGGTCCTGACCTCTCCGGCCAGTCCTGCAACGGATGACGCCGAGCAGGAAGCGGTTGCTGCGCTGGTGGCGTTAGGCTATAAACCACAGGAAGCCAGCCGCATGGTGAGCAAAATTGCTCGCCCTGATGCCAGCAGTGAAACCCTGATTCGTGAAGCGCTTCGCGCGGCATTGTGAGGTAAAGGATGATTGAAGCAGATCGCCTGATTTCGGCTGTCAGCACGACCCCTGAAGATTTGGTGGATCGCGCGATCCGCCCCAAATTGCTGGAAGAGTATATTGGCCAGCCTCAGGTGCGTTCGCAAATGGAGATTTTTATCCAGGCGGCGAAGCTGCGCGGTGAAGCCCTCGATCACCTGCTGATTTTCGGTCCTCCAGGTCTCGGTAAAACCACGCTTGCCAATATTGTTGCCAATGAAATGGGCGTTAATTTGCGCACCACTTCCGGTCCGGTACTGGAAAAAGCGGGCGATCTGGCGGCAATGCTCACCAACCTTGAACCGCACGATGTGCTGTTTATCGATGAAATCCATCGCCTGTCACCGGTGGTGGAAGAGGTGCTGTATCCGGCGATGGAAGATTATCAGCTGGATATCATGATTGGCGAAGGACCAGCCGCACGTTCGATTAAGATCGATCTGCCGCCGTTTACCCTGATCGGGGCGACGACGCGCGCCGGTTCGTTAACGTCTCCGCTGCGTGACCGCTTCGGTATTGTACAGCGCCTGGAATTCTATCAGGTGCCAGACCTGCAGCACATTGTTGGACGCAGCGCCCGCTTTATGGGACTGGAAATGAGCGATGAAGGCGCATTGGAAGTGGCACGCCGCGCCCGTGGTACGCCGCGTATCGCCAACCGTTTATTACGCCGGGTACGCGACTTCTCCGAAGTGAAGCATGACGGCACAATTTCAGCAGATATTGCCGCTCAGGCACTGGATATGCTCAATGTGGATGCGGAAGGATTCGATTATATGGATCGTAAGCTGCTGCTGGCGGTTATCGATAAGTTCTTCGGCGGACCGGTAGGACTGGATAACCTGGCGGCGGCGATTGGGGAAGAGCGTGAAACCATTGAGGACGTGCTGGAGCCGTATCTGATTCAGCAAGGTTTTCTGCAGCGAACTCCGCGCGGACGTATGGCAACGGTGCGGGCGTGGAACCACTTTGGCATTACACCGCCGGAAATGCCATAAGATCCAATAATCCCTGATGGCGCTACGCCTGGCAGGCCTACGATATGATGCAGGCCTGACAGGCGTAAAACAGATTACTTCAGTTCATCAACCATGGTGACGGCGCGACCAATGTAATTGGCTGGCGTCATTGCTTTCAGGCGCGTTTTCTCGTCTTCAGGCAGCGCCAGACCGTCGATAAACTGCTTCATACCTTCGGCGTCAACGCGTTTGCCGCGGGTCAGTTCCTTCAGCTTCTCGTATGGTTTTTCAATGCCATAGCGACGCATCACGGTCTGGATCGGCTCTGCCAGCACTTCCCAGTTATGATCCAGTTCATCCAGCAGATGATCGCGGTTCACTTCCAGTTTGCTCACACCTTTCAGCGTGGACTGATAAGCGATCAGTGCATAGCCAATCCCCACGCCCAGGTTACGCAGAACGGTAGAGTCCGTCAGATCGCGCTGCCAGCGGGAGACCGGCAGTTTGCTCGCCAGATGCTGCAGAACCGCGTTAGACAGGCCCAGGTTACCCTCGGAGTTTTCGAAATCGATTGGGTTCACCTTGTGCGGCATGGTGGAGGAACCAATTTCACCCGCGATGGTTTTCTGTTTGAAATGGTTCAGCGCCACGTAACCCCAGACATCGCGGTCGAAGTCGATCAGGATAGTGTTGAAACGGGCGATGCAATCAAACAGCTCGGCAATGTAGTCGTGCGGCTCAATCTGCGTGGTGTACGGGTTCCACTGGATGCCCAGCGAGGTGACAAATTCTTCGCTGAACTGATGCCAGTCCACTTCCGGATAAGCGGCGATGTGGGCGTTATAGTTACCGACTGCACCGTTGATTTTGCCGAGAATTTCGACCTGATTGAGCTGGCGGTACTGACGCTCCATACGGTAAGCCACGTTAGCCATTTCTTTGCCCAGCGTAGACGGGGTGGCTGGCTGACCGTGGGTACGGGAGAGCAGAGGAATATCGCGATACTGTACGGATAAATCTTTCACCGCGTCGATAAGCTTGCGCCAGTACGGCAGAACCACTTCGTCACGGGCGGTTTTCAGCATCAGCGCGTGAGACAGGTTGTTGATGTCTTCTGAGGTACACGCGAAGTGGATGAACTCGGAAACAGCGTGCAGTTCCGGGATATCTGCCACTTTCTCTTTCAGGAAATACTCAACTGCCTTCACGTCATGGTTGGTCGTACGCTCAATGGTTTTGATACGCGCAGCATCTTCTTCATTGAAGTTAGCGACAATCGCATCAAGGAAACCGATTGCGTTGGCAGCAAAAGCAGGAACTTCCTTGATCGCTGCGTGCGCGGCCAGTTTTTGCAGCCAGCGTACTTCAACTTGTACACGGAATTTCAGCAAACCGTATTCGCTGAAAATCCCGCGCAGCGCGCTGACTTTATCGCCGTAGCGTCCATCGACAGGGGAAACGGCGGTCAGTGAGGATAATTCCATAGATCACAACTCCGGGGTTAAATGAGCAAGAATTTGTTTAGCCTGAGTCGTCAGGCGATTACGAGAAAACATGAGTTGCAGACGGCCTCCACCAACCTGATGCCAGAGCACGGCAGCGCGAATGCCAGCCAGCAGGGAAGCGCGTACTTTAGCCTGAACCTGTGGGCTCTGAAGGATGGCCGGGGAGCCCGTAACCTGAATACGTGGGCCGAGTGGGCTGATGACGTCAACATAAATGCCTGCCATCGCACTCATCAACGTTTCTGACTGCAAATCAAAATGGTCCAGTTGGCGCTGCAAGCCGTTGATGCGGTCTCCCAGCGTGTCCATAGCGCCTTTAGCGGCTGACAGCTTACGCTCCAGCACCATCAGGCTTAACGTGTAGCGGGTGAGTTCCGCGTTCAGCCCCTGACGACTGCTGGCGTTGAGCACGCCGAGCATCGTTTCCAGACCTAAACGCAGGTTGGCCTCGCTACCGCCAAACACGCCCAGCGTAGAGCTGGGATTCATGTCGATGACACTGTTCAGTGAAACGTGTAATGCATCGGCATCACAATGCCCCTGGTGCGCCAGTTCCTGCACCAGGCGTGCCGACTGACAAATGCCTGCCAGAGCGAGGGTGATGTCATAATAATTCTTTGCCACGTTCACTGCTTCCTTGTATTAGATGTGTAAGTAATTATACCGGCAGAGGCAATCGTTGTTCGATAATGCCGCCGCCGAGGCACACTTCGCCATTGTAAAAGACAGCCGACTGACCCGGCGTTACCGCCGCGACTGGCTCGTCGAAAATGACTTCAATACGTTCAGCATCCAGCGCCTTAACGGTGCACGGAATGTCGGTCTGACGATAGCGGGTTTTCACCGTGCAGCGCATTGTGCCGGTGAACGGTTCGCGATCGACCCAGTGCAGCTGTTGCGCCACCAGGCCAACGGACATCAGACGCGGGTGTTCATGACCCTGAGCAACAACCAGAATGTTGTTCTCGACATCTTTATCCACCACGTACCACGGATCTTCAGTGCCTTCTTTCGTCCCGCCAATGCCCAGACCTTTACGCTGACCCAGCGTGTGGTACATCAGGCCCTGATGCTGGCCAATCTCTTCGCCATCAACGGTGATGATTTTGCCAGGCTGAGCCGGCAGGTAACGACCGAGAAACTCGCGGAACTTACGTTCGCCGATGAAGCAGATACCGGTTGAGTCTTTTTTCTTGGCCGTAATCAGACCGAGATCTTCGGCAATTTTACGCACCTGCGGTTTTTCCAGTTCGCCTACCGGGAACAGGCTCTGCGCGATTTGTTCATGACCGAGCGTGTAGAGGAAATAGCTCTGGTCTTTATTGCCATCGAGTCCACGCAGCAGGCGGCTTTTGCCGTCGACGTCGGCGCGGCGCACGTAGTGACCGGTGGCGATATAATCGGCACCTAAATCTTCGGCGGCAAACTCGAGGAAGGCTTTAAACTTGATTTCTTTATTGCACAGAATATCGGGGTTTGGCGTACGGCCCGCTTTGTACTCTTCAAGGAACAGTTCAAAGACGTTGTCCCAGTATTCTGCAGCAAAGTTGACGGTATGCAGTTCAATGCCGAGTTTGTCACAGACAGCCTGCGCATCCGCAAGATCGGCGGCCGCTGTGCAATATTCCTCGCCATCGTCCTCTTCCCAGTTCTTCATGAACAGGCCTTCTACCTGATAACCCTGTTGTTGCAACAGCCAGGCAGAAACGGAGGAATCGACACCGCCGGACATGCCGACGATCACTTTTTTTGGGCTTTCAGACATAGGAATACTCACGACATTGAACTTCAAGGCGGCATATTCTAGCACGCAGCCCCTTACTTGACACCCTCTGTAAACGGCCAGTTAAATTCGCCGATCATCGCCAGCGGGTAGCGATGTCCGCTCTGATAGCAACGAATACTCTCCGCAACCAACGGCGAACGCAGATTTGGCGCTGAGAGAACCTCTTCTGCGCTGACCCAGCGACAGCAATCTATATCGCTGTCATGAGGTTCAGTAGCGCACATATTGGCAAGCTCGATAGAAAACAGAAAACGTAAAAAGGGCGTTTTGTCCGGCGCAATCCATTGATGCATCCGGATGAAGTGCTGCGGCTGCGCTTTGATGCCCGTCTCTTCCCACAGTTCGCGAGCGGCGGCTTGCACCAGGGTTTCATCCGCTTCCAGATGTCCTGCAGGTTGATTCCACAGGGCTTTGCCATTGATTGTTTCCTCAACGACTAAGAACTTATCTTCTGCATGCACAATGCAGGCGACCGTGACGTGCGGTTTGAACATACCTGTTCCTTATTCAGTTAGTTGCATCCCGCCATTGACCGTTGGCGAGATTTTCCAGCGTGTAATCTCCCATGGCATAGCGGATGAGGCGCAGCGTCGGGAATCCAACATGCGCTGTCATACGACGAACCTGGCGGTTACGGCCTTCATATAAAGTAACTTTCAGCCAACTGGTGGGGATATTTTTCCGTTCCCGAATAGGCGGATTTCTCGGCCACAGCCAGGTGGGTTCCTCTACTATTTCAATACCTGCGGGTAGCGTGGGACCATCATTGAGCGTCACCCCGGTACGCAGCGCATCCAGCGCTTCTGCTGTCGGCTCGCCTTCGACCTGGACGTAATAGATTTTTCCCGTACGCTTGCCGGGTTGGGTTAACCGCGCCTGCAGCGCGCCGTCATTGGTCAGCACCAAAAGTCCTTCGCTGTCCCGGTCGAGTCGGCCCGCAGCATAGATTCCCGGCACGGGAATAAAATCTTTTAACGTGCTTCTGCCCGCCTCGTCAGTAAATTGTGGCAAAACATCGTAGGGTTTATTGAACAAAACCACGCGTTTTGGCTGGTTTTCTTTACGCTGTTTGGTGACTTGTCGTGAGCTGAATCGCTCAACCCGGTGATTTCTAAAAGAAGTTTTTTGCATGGTATTTTCAGATTATATCAATTGCCGCATTATAGCCTAAGAACGAGTGTCTTTCATGGCGACGAACATTAGGGTAGTATTGACATGCTCATTACAAAACATTAACAAAAAATTGCTCTAACGCATTCGTGCAGCAGGACGCAAACGCACATGCAGCGCGATGACAGACGAGCAGAACCAGAAGCGCTCGAAGGAGAGGTGAATGGAAAGCAAAGTAGTTGTTCCGGCGGAAGGTAAGAAGATCACCCTGCAAAACGGCAAACTCAACGTTCCTGAAAATCCGATTATCCCGTTCATTGAAGGCGACGGTATCGGCGTTGATGTAACCCCACCGATGATCAAAGTTGTCGATGCTGCTGTCGAGAAAGCCTATAAAGGCGAGCGTAAAATCTCCTGGATGGAAATCTACACCGGCGAGAAATCCACTCAGGTTTATGGCCAGGACGTCTGGCTGCCTGCTGAAACCCTTGATCTGATTCGTGAATATCGTGTTGCCATCAAAGGCCCACTGACCACCCCAGTTGGCGGCGGTATTCGCTCTCTGAACGTTGCCCTGCGTCAGGAACTTGACCTGTATGTCTGCCTGCGCCCGGTGCGTTATTACCAGGGCACGCCTAGCCCGGTTAAGCACCCTGAACTGACCGACATGGTCATCTTCCGTGAAAACTCCGAAGATATCTACGCAGGTATCGAATGGAAAGCGGACTCTGCAGATGCCGAGAAAGTGATTAAATTCCTGCGCGAAGAGATGGGCGTGAAGAAAATCCGCTTCCCGGAGCATTGCGGTATTGGTATCAAACCGTGTTCTGAAGAAGGGACTAAACGTCTGGTTCGTGCGGCGATCGAATACGCCATCGCTAACGATCGTGATTCTGTTACCCTGGTACACAAAGGTAACATCATGAAATTCACCGAAGGCGCGTTCAAAGACTGGGGTTACCAGTTAGCGCGTGAAGAATTCGGTGGTGAACTGATCGACGGCGGTCCGTGGGTGAAAATCAAGAACCCGAAAACCGGCAAAGAGATCGTGGTTAAGGATGTTATCGCCGATGCGTTCCTGCAACAGATCCTGCTGCGTCCGGCTGAATATGATGTGATTGCCTGTATGAACCTTAACGGCGACTACATCTCCGATGCGCTGGCCGCACAGGTTGGTGGTATTGGTATCGCACCGGGCGCGAACATCGGTGACGAATGTGCGCTGTTCGAAGCAACCCACGGTACTGCACCGAAGTATGCAGGTCAGGATAAAGTGAACCCAGGTTCCATTATTCTGTCCGCTGAAATGATGCTGCGCCACATGGGTTGGACCGAAGCGGCTGACCTGATCGTTAAAGGTATGGAAGGCGCGATCAACGCCAAGACCGTCACCTATGACTTCGAACGTCTGATGGATGGCGCTAAGTTGCTGAAATGTTCTGAGTTTGGTGACGCAATCATCGAAAACATGTAATCCAGATACTGGGTTGTGTGAAAACGGGAACCGAGAGGTTCCCGTTTTTTTATGCCTGAACTCGCGGTTGCGTAATACGTAAACCACTCACAATTGCTGCCAGCGAGGCCAGAATTCCAGCGGTTATCAGCGAGACGTGCGTTCCACTGTCGCCAAACTGGTTTAGCATCAGCGCGACCAGCGCGGCCCCGGTACTCTGACCCAGCAAGCGCGCCGTCCCCAGCATACCGCTCGCCCCACCGCTGCGTTCACGCGGCGCAGAGGTGATGATGGTGTGATTATTTGGGGACTGGAACAAGCCAAAGCCCGCGCCGCACAGAATCATCGGCCAGATGATATTAAAATCGGAGGGGGAAACGGGCAGCAGCACCAGCGAAAACAACCCGCTGGCCATCAACGCCATGCCCAGTGCGCCCAACAGCCCGGCGTGAACGCGTTCAATCAGATATCCCGCCAGCGGTGCCATCACCATGGTTGCCAGCGGCCATGGCGTCAACAGCAGGCCTGTTTCGACCTCGCTTCGTCCGAGCACCGTTTGCATAAAGAAGGGCAGGGAAACCAATGCCAGCATTTGTGCGCAGAATGAACATATCGAGGTACAAATCGAGAGTGAAAACAGTGGAATGCGTAACAGGTCAACCGGCAGTAACGGCACCTCCAGCGCGAGCTGGCGTCGGATAAAGAAAAAACCTACCATCATAAGCGCCACAAGCTCGGCACCAATCAGTTTTAGCGACTGTCCTTGTGCAAAGCCGCTGAGCGCCGTAATTAACAAGCCAAACGTTAAGGCATTCATTACCGCACTGGGCAGGTCAAAGCGTGGTTTAGTGCCGCGAGACGCATTGGCTGGCAAAAAGCGCATCGCCAGCAACAGGGCGACTATTCCCAGCGGGACGTTAATCAGAAACAGCCATTTCCAGGAGGCAATGGAAAGAATAGCTGCGGCAATGGTCGGACCCGCAGCCGAGGAGACCGCGACGATAAAAGAGTTAATCCCCATCCCCCGCCCAAGCTGACGCTGGGGATAAATAAGTCGGATCAATGCCGTATTCACGCTCATTAGCGCCGCACCGCCAAAACCCTGGGCGACGCGAGCCAGCGTCAGCATGTGCAACGAATCTGACAAGGCACAAAATAGCGATGCAAGCAGGAACACGACCAGGCCACACTTATAAATGCGCCGGTAACCGAACATATCGCCTAAAAAAGAGAGGGACAGGAGCGAAACGACGATCGCGATTTGATAGGCGTTCACAATCCAGATTGAGCTGGCAGGTGAGGCCTGAAGATCGGCGGCGATAGTTGGCAGGGCCACGTTCGCTATTGCACCGTCGAGTACTGCCATAGAAATGCCAATAACAATGGTTAAAATTGCGCCATATCGCTGGGGCAATGGCAGACCATCGGCCTGAATTTTTTCCATAGAAAGTCGATATTTGTGGAATTTATGATGAGAGTATTAATTTTAGCATTGATATTCAGGTGTTAGGTCGCAGATTTGTAACTAAGTGAGCAAAGAGCGATTGCGAGGGTTGGTACGTGAAATTATAATAAAAACCGGTTCTGATTTTTATAAAACACTCGAAAGGGGTGATAAATGGCAATCGCAGATCTGGATAAGCAACCCGATTCTGTATCTTCCGTGCTGAAAGTTTTTGGCATTCTGCAGGCGCTGGGTGAAGAGCGCGAAATTGGTATTACCGAGTTGTCGCAACGCGTCATGATGTCGAAAAGCACCGTTTATCGCTTTTTGCAGACCATGAAAACGCTGGGTTATGTGGCACAGGAAGGGGAGTCTGAGAAATACTCACTGACCCTGAAATTATTCGAGCTGGGCGCGCGCGCGTTGCAAAACGTCGATCTTATCCGTAGCGCTGACATTCAGATGCGCGAACTTTCGCGCCTGACCAAAGAGACAGTACACCTCGGTGCGCTGGATGAAGACAGCATCGTCTACATTCACAAAATCGACTCTATGTACAATCTGCGCATGTATTCCCGCGTTGGTCGTCGTAATCCGCTGTACAGTACGGCTATCGGTAAAGTTCTGCTGGCATGGCGTGACCGCGATGAAGTGAAGCAGATTCTGGATGGCATTGAGTACAAACGCAGCACCGATCGTACCATTACGAATACTGATGAATTACTGCTACTGCTGGATAAAGTACGTGAGCAGGGTTACGGCGAAGATAACGAAGAACAGGAAGAAGGCCTGCGCTGCATCGGCGTACCGGTGTTTGACCGTTTCGGCGTGGTTATTGCGGGGTTGAGTATTTCATTCCCAACGCTGCGTTTCTCAGAAGAGCGTTTACACGAGTATGTGGCAATGCTGCATACGGCAGCGCGCAAGATTTCAGAACAAATGGGCTATAACGACTATCCGTTCTAATCTGACGTAATCGCGAATGTTAAAAACCCCAGGTATTTTGTACCTGGGGTTTTTTATGAACAGTCATAACGTTACCTGGCGTATATAACGTATCGAATGTAATGTTGCATTATTAGCCGTTATCGATAATGACCGTGCTTTTCCTTAACAGGGGACAATCCGACAGGCCAATGATACCGCTACTGGTGTGGACGTACTGTGCCGTGCTGGTTCCACGGGCAGTCAGATATTGGCATTGCAGACCCAGACCGGCAGCATTCTCCTTACTTCCAATCAAAATTCCATAGCCGCTCAATAATAAACCGATCCAAACGAGAGCTAACAACACAATAGCGCGGATAATCAGACGCATTACAACCTCTTATCTTTTCTCATTATTATTAGATTAGCCTGTACACGGTATGAAACAAGTCAATCATTCCTAAAAAGATTGAATGCCTATACAGTTAACGCTGGGTTTAGGTAACGCATGATAATTTATAGACATAAGATGTGGAGTTGAAGAGTGGAGCTGGAGTGAAAAAAATTCGCTGGGTAGTGCTGATTGTTGTTGTACTGGTATGCATACTGATGTGGGCGCAGGTGTTCAACATCATGTGCGATCAGGACGTACAATTTTTCAGCGGTATTTGTGCCTTCAATAAATTTATTCCCTGGTAAGCGCATTTTCGCAACAGTTGATTACCTTCTTGTGCGGCAGTGGTAAACTACACTGTCTACATTGAGGTGGTAAAATGAACGAAGTTTTGAATTCTGGCGCGTTGAGTTTTGCGCCTTTAGCGGTATCGGTGGTGGTTCTGATTGTTGGGCTTGTTCTTTGGTTTTTTATCAATCGGGCAAGTTCGCGTACTAACGAGCAGATTGAGCTGCTTGAGGCATTGTTAGATCAGCAAAAAAGACAGAATGCTTTGTTACGTCGCCTTTGCGAAGCTAACGAACCCGAGAAAGCAGCAGAGCCTACTGCACTGCCCATTAAGGATGAAGACGATGACATCATCCGCCTGGTAGCTGAGCGGTAAAAAAGGTATGGCAGGATGAGGAACGGCTGTTGTTGTTCTCAGTTGCTTCATCCTGTCGTCAGCGCGTCAGATTATTTTCTTCTGTCCCCGTCGTGTAATTGGCGGCCGGACAGTCATCTATTCTCAGTATTTTCAGATGCTCCGACTAATTAATATCTTATCCCCAGTCTGATATAAATATAATCTTCCATACGTAAAAAATATGATTATGTCATTTTTGTGATAACGATCGTTTTATTAACAGCGAAACGTTTCTCTTACTTTTTTTGTGCCTTGTCATCATTCTTTCATTATTTTGGTGCAAAACCAGAAGGCGGATCTCATTTTTACGCTTGTGACATTTTATGCATTACTAAGCATAAAAAATGATATCTGGCAGAACCCGTAACAGATAACCTGGAACAACTGAAGCTATTGAGCTATGGTAGAAATATCCCGGCTATGGCGCAAGTCAGGCGGGGATAGGGGAGAGATGCGAGAATATAATTCTACTCGATCTGGCGCATAACTGTGCAGTTGCTGTTTGATGGACGACGGGATTTGTGCGACTGATCGAGACACGTTTAAAAATGGCTTGCCATTATTAACGTTGTATGTGATAACACGTTTTGGGTTAAACGAGGTACAGTTCTGTTTATGTGTGGCATTTTCAGTAAAGAAGTCCTGAGTAAACACGTTGACGTTGAATACCGCTTCTCTGCCGAACCTTATATTAGTGCCTCAAGCAGTAATGTCTCAGTTTTATCTATGTTATGCCCGCGGGCGAAGAAAATACTCTAAGGAATTTTGCAAATGGCAAAGATTAAAGGTCAAGTTAAGTGGTTCAACGAGTCTAAAGGTTTTGGTTTCATTACTCCGGCTGATGGCAGCAAAGACGTGTTCGTACACTTCTCCGCTATCCAGGGTAACGGCTTCAAAACTCTGGCTGAAGGCCAGAACGTTGAGTTCGAAATTCAGGACGGCCAGAAAGGTCCGGCTGCTGTTAACGTAACAGCTATCTGATCGACACCACTGATTTGAAGCGCTTTTGCGCATCCATCTCAGATATAAAGCCTCGCTTCTGCGGGGCTTTTTAATTCAAATTACGTCAAAATATTACTGGATGCCCATCCATTAGCGCTTTGTTGCAAAGGCGTGATGTTCGTAGCATAGTTTTCCCCGCTTTCTTGCGGCATTTCCCGTTAAATCAGACACCTGAAAAACTATCTTGTTGGAGTTCGGGTGAAAAAGAAAAACGACGGCGATGCGCGCAATTTTACTCCCGTACGTTTTGCCCTGCTTTGCGTGGCAATATTATTGAGCCTTGGATTGCTGCTGGGGCGGGTTGCGTGGTTGCAAATTGTCACGCCGACGAATCTGGTAAAACAGGAAGACATGCGTTCCTTACGCGAGGTGTCCATCGCTTCGCCACGAGGAATGATAACCGACAGAGAAGGGCGACCGCTGGCGGTAAGCGTTCCGGTTAACGCCGTCTGGGCCGATCCGAAGACGATTATCAGCAAGGGTGGCGTTGGCTATAACGAACGTTGGCAGGCGTTAGCGAAGACGCTGCATATTTCTCTCAGCACGCTGGCTGAACGCGTTAACAGCAATCCAGCCGGGAGGTTTATCTATCTGGCGCGCCAGATCTCTCCTCAGCAGGCAGAATGGGTCGATAAACTGGATCTGCCGGGAATCAACCTGCGTGAAGAGTCCCGCCGCTTTTATCCCGCCGGACATGTTGCGGCCAATCTGATTGGTTTCACCAACATTGACGGTCAGGGGATTGAAGGGCTGGAGAAAAGCTTCAATAGCCAGTTGATGGGCAAACCTGGCTCCCGCCTGGTACGGAAAGACAAATTTGGCCATGTCATCGAAAATATCACGGAAGTGATGCCGGTGCCGGCGCATGAATTACAGCTCAGCATTGATGAGCGCTTGCAGACGGTTACTGAAGACGCGCTGGACAATGCCGTGACATGGAATAAAGCGGAATCAGGGGCCGCAGTGCTGGTCAACATTGCCACCGGCGAAATACTCTCCATGGCAAGCTTTCCCGATTTCAATCCCAATAACCGTGATGGCGCGGTACTGGATGATTTTCGTAATCGTGCAATTAGCGATACCTTTGAACCCGGTTCAACCGTAAAACCACTGGTGATTATGACCGCTCTGCAGCAGGGGATAGTACAGCCTGACAGCGTGATTGATACTCATCCTTTTATTGTTGATGGGCATCGCATCCGCGACGTCGGATTTTACCCGGAGCTATCGCTGACCGGGATTTTGCAGAAATCGAGCGATACCGGCGTGTCACACCTTTCGCTGGCGATGCCGGTACAGAAATTACTGAATACCTATAAAAGCTTTGGCTTTGGCGATCCAACCGGACTGGGTTTAACCGGGGAAAGTCGCGGATTAATGCCTCAACGCCGCTACTGGAGCGATCTGGACCGGGCAACCTTCGCATTTGGCTATGGATTAATGGTGACGCCGCTCCAGCTGGCGCATGTATATGCCACCATCGGCAGTTTTGGTATCTATCGACCCCTTTCTATTACGCGTATCGATCCGCCGGTAATAGGTACGCGAGTGATGCCGGAGGCGTTGGTTCACCAGGTTGAACATATGATGGAAAGCGTCGCGCTACCCGGCGGCGGGGGAACCAAGGCCGCGGTCAGAGATTATCGCGTCGCGGTTAAGACCGGAACGGCAAAGAAAATTGGCGATGACGGCAAATATGTCGATAAATATGTGGCCTATACGGCGGGCGTTGCGCCAGCAAGCGACCCAAAGTTCGCGCTGGTTGTGGTTATAAATAACCCGCAAAACGGTGCTTATTATGGGGGGGCAGTCTCCGCGCCTGTATTCAGCCAGATAATGGGCGATGTCCTGCGTCTGGAAAACGTAAAGCCGGACGGTATGCCTCCCGACTCCGAGCATCTGCTGGTAATGCACGGCAGCAACGTATCCTCGCCGTCGCTGTAAGTTATTTTCCCAGGGCGCAATTCGCGTTACACTTGCGCCCTTAAGTCACCTGCCGGAGTTGTCATGTCGTTTTCCTGTCCTCTTTGCCACCAGCCTCTTACTCAAGCGAATAACAGTTTTGTCTGCCTTGGGCGGCACCAGTTTGACGTGGCGAAAGAAGGGTATGTCAACTTACTGCCGGTTCAGCACAAACGCTCGCGCGATCCGGGTGATAGCGCGGAGATGATGCAGGCGCGCCGGGCATTTCTTGATGCCGGACATTATCAGCCGCTGCGCGATGCAATTGTAGATGCGCTCACCCAGAGGTTGAGTTCAGAAGCTGCGGCGATCCTGGATATTGGCTGTGGGGAAGGGTATTACACCCATGCGTTTGCTGATGCTCTGACGGGCTGTACAACCTTTGGTCTTGACGTTTCTAAAGTGGCGATTAAGTCAGCAGCTCGACGTTATTCGCAGGTGACCTTTTGCGTTGCCTCCAGCCATCGCCTGCCGTTTGCCGACGAGTCAATGGATGCCATCATCCGGATCTATGCTCCCTGTAAAGCGCCGGAGCTGGCTCGCGTGGTCAAACCGGGTGGCTGGGTTATTACCGCCACGCCGGGTCCGCGTCATTTAATGGAGCTGAAAGGGCTGATTTATGATGAGGTGCGTTTGCATGCGCCACACACTGAGCAACTGGACGGTTTTGTTCTGCAAGAGAGCCTTGCGCTGGGGTATCAGATGCAGCTCAAAGGTAGCGAGGCCGTTGCGTTACTGCAAATGACGCCGTTCGCCTGGCGGGCAAAGCCGGAAGTGTGGGAAACGTTAGCCGGAAAAACGACGTTTGACTGCCAGACAGACTTTAGTATTCATATCTGGCAGCGCCTGAATTAACCGTGGAAGTGTGCCCAGAGGATCTGGGCGCCAATACCTATCAGTACCACCCCGCCCAAAATTTCAGCTCGCTTGCCCAGCATCGGGCCAATGAAACGACCGATCATCATGCCGAGCGTGGACATAATCAACGTGGCACAGCCGATGGCCAGCGCTGTGGCAATAATGTTGACCTGCAGGAAAGCCAGACCCACCCCGACGGCCATTGCGTCGAGACTGGTTGCAATGGCGGTGGTGACCAGCAGCCAGAAGCCATGGCGGCGCTGTGGCTCTTCATCTTCATCCCTGTCGTCGCGAAAGCCTTCTATTATCATTCGTCCGCCTAAAAAGATCAGCAGAATGAAGGCGATCCAATGGTTCCACTCCAGTACAAATTTGCTGGCGAGCATACCCATGCCCCAGCCAATGAGCGGCGTAAGCGTTTCAACGGCGCCGAAAATAAGGCCGGTGCGCAGTGCTTCAGAAAATTTGGGTTTATGCAGGGTGGCGCCTTTGCCAATTGATGCAGCGAAAGCATCCATCGACATGCCGAAAGCAAGAAGAACAGTAGCGGTGAGATTCATAACAGCGTCCTGACCGGGGTATCCATAAAACACATCACTGCCCCCAGTAACCATGCATACAGGCTGGAATCACTGTAAATACAGCGCCATTCAGGTATGCATTGCAGTTGATGTGCCTATGGTCTCGCCTGACTGAACCTGTAAGATCAGTCCGTACGCGCCACGTTTTTCAACGAGTATGTTGACACGTACATTTCCGGAGTCTGGAAATCGGCTACTCCCCAACGACGGGCGCAACCTTAACATATTTTGAGAATATAAAACAAGAAACGCAGAAATAATATTTGGCCTCTAATTGAAAACGATTTTCATTTAGATTTGTTTATAAATAAAACGTTAAAATAAATAACATTATGAGCGGTGGGATATAGCCTTAGCTATGTTTATTTTTGAATGGATATATAAAAAACATAGTTCAGGCTATATTTGTAACTTACTGATTTGAAATTAAAAGTTTATATATGTTTTCGAGATCGTCTATATTCCGTACGCGAATCAGTAATCTTCGATGTTCTAATTGCATCACCAGGACACCGTCTTCAGATAAATTCATCTCTTTAATCCGGTTATATTCAATCCAGACATTGGCGAAAAAAAAGCCTTTCTGTTTGAAGATGATTTTTGGCGTACGGATCCAAAACAGATACAGTCCCATCAATACCAGTGCACATAATAACCATGTAGTAAATTGCGCGCCGTGGCTGGTGATGTTGTTGTAGATAAGAATAGCAATCAAGCCAAGGAAGATAACGCTGTCGACTCTGCTACGAGGAAGCAGGGCGACAGACAGCAGAGTAGGGCCATTACGGCGGGGCATGATGAACTGATCGTAAATGGCATACGCCAGCAGCGAAAAGATAAAAAGAACCAGCACCAGGTCCGTGATAGTCATGAATCCTCAACCCTCTAAATAGAAAAACCGGGGGCAAGCCCCCGGTGATGTACAACAGTCTTACAGGCCGAGCAGTCCGACAGCGTAGCCCGCGATACCGATGACGAAGAAGCCAACGATGATCCACAGCGGGTTCACTTTTTTACGCAGCAGCCACATACAGGCGAAAGTCAACAGCAGAGGAACCAGACCCGGCATCAGCTGGTCAAGGATAGTCTGCACAGTGGTGACACGAGTCTGACCATCCTGACCGGTGATGGTGGAAACCACCAGCGGGATGTTTACGTGCGTCCACTTGTTAACCAATGCCCCCATGACAAACAGGCCGAGGATTGACGCCCCCTCAGTCAGTTTCTGCAGGAAGCCACCGCCCATATCTTTAACGATATCGATACCTTTACGGTAGCCGTATGCCACACCGTAGTAACGGGTTGCCAGACGAACCAGGTTAAACAGGATGAAGAACAGCAGTGGTCCAAGCAGACTGCCGCTCATCGCGATACCTGCGCCAAGTGCGGCGAATACCGGACGTACGGTACCCCAGAAGATCGGGTCGCCCACGCCTGCAAGCGGTCCCATCAGACCAACTTTGATACCGTTGATGGCACCATCGTCAATCTCTGCGCCGTTTGCACGCTGCTCTTCCATCGCCAGCGTAACGCCCAATACGGGGGCCGCTACGTACGGATGGGTATTAAAGAATTCCAGGTGACGCTTAATAGCCTGCTTACGTGCGTCGTTGTTTTCCGGGTACAAGCGGCGGATAGCCGGCACCATGGAGAAACAGAAACCCAGCGCCTGCATACGTTCGAAGTTCCAGGAACCCTGAAACAGGTTAGAACGAAGGAACACGCCACGAATGTCACTCGGAGTGAGTTTTTTCTCGGTGGTAGTTTTAGTCATATCAACCATTTCGCTCACCTGCTAGTCCAGTTCGTTATCGAGATCGTTATTGCCAGCCGCAGCAGCAGGTGCACCGGCTACGCGGTTATATTTCGGGCTCAGCTGAATGTAGAGGATAGCCATTACTGCGCCAATCACACCCAGAGCAACCAGGTTGAAGTTAGTAAATGCCGCGGTGACGAAGCCGAGGTAGAAGAATGGCATCAGGTAGCCTGCGCGCATCATGTTGATGACCATCGCATAACCAACCACTACGATCATACCCCCTGCGATGTTCAGACCGCCGGTCACAACTTCCGGAATGGCATTAAGCATGCTCTGAACTTCACTGGTACCAACAGAAATCGCCACGATTACCGCCGGGATAGCGATACGCATAGCCTGCAGGAACAGGGAGGATACGTGCAGCCAGGAGATCGCCGTTAGGTTACCGTTTTCTGCCGCCTTATCCGCTGCGTGCTGGAATGCTACGGTGATAGTACGAACGATGATGGTCAGTACCTGGCCTGCTGCTGCCAGTGGGATAGCCAGCGCGATACCTGCACCAATGCTTTGGTGACCCGCGATAACCAGAACGGTAGAGATAATTGAGGCCAGTGCAGCATCAGGTGCAACCGCAGCACCGATGTTCATCCAGCCAAGGGCGATCATTTCCAGGGTACCACCGATGATGATACCGGTTTTCATATCACCGAGAACGGCACCAATCAGCGTACAGGCCACCAACGGACGGTGGAACTGAAATTCATCGAGTACCGACTCCATACCCGCGATACATGCGACGATGAACACCAGCACAATCTGAAGAGTGGTAATCTCCATTGTACTTCTCCTATTGCTATACAGACTTAAGTGTGAAAACTAAGTAAATGCCAGGGCGTTATTTCACCTTGGCAATCAAATCCATCATTTTCAGTTTCTGATCGGTAGAAACCTTACGAGCCTCGAGCTCAATACCGCGTTCGTTGAGTTTCTTGAAGGCTTCGATGTCTTTTTCATCGACAGAAATTGCGTTGTTTACCTGCGTTTTACCCTGACGGAAAGCCATACCGCCAATGTTTACAGAGGTAATTTTCACACCACCTTCAACGATACGTTCTACGTCGGTCGGGTTGGTAAACAACAGCATCACACGCTCACCTGCATACTTCGGGTTGTTGTAGACGCGGATCATTTTCGCGACATCAACCACATGCGCCGTCACACCCGGAGGTGCAACCTGGGTCAGCAGCGTTTTACGCACGGTATCGGCGGCAACTTCATCACTGACGACGATAATGCGTGTTACGTTGGTTTCTTTGGTCCAGCGAGTTGCCACCTGACCATGGATTAAGCGGTCATCAATACGCGCCAGGCCGATCTGCATATAATCGTTCGGACCCATCGGTTTGGCGGGAACTGCTGCTTTTGGCGCCGCGACTGGGGTTGGAGCGGCTTTCTCCACCGGTTTTGCTTTCAGCGCTTTCACGCCTTCGCTACCGGTTTCAACGGCCAGTGCTACTAATTCATCGAAGCTGGGGTTGTCATCACGCGCCATGAAGGTTTCAACCAGCATGGGAATGTTCACACCGGCGATGACTTCGTAATGCTCTTTATCGACGACAATGCGGCTCGCAGCGTTAAACGGGCTGCCTCCCCATGTGTCAACGAGAAACAGCACGCCTTTACTGGTATCGAGTTTTGCCAACTGAGCGTTGTACTTTTCAATCAGCGTTTCGGCATTTTCGCCTGGAACGAAATCGATCCAGCCGACGTTTTCCTGCTCGCCTAACAGCATTTCTGCTGTCTTAAGTAACTGCTCTGCAGCCCAACCATGTGTGCCTATTACAATAGCAATGGTCACTTGCTACCTCCTTTATTATCGTTAACACATCAACGTGAAGATGTATTTGAATCGTCGTCCGCAATCGAATCGATTCAGATAAGGGTTACAAAGAAAAACCTATGATTTTCGTGAATTATTTTAGATATCGAAAAAAATATTTTATGTGATGAAGATCCGTAATTTAACTTCCGATAAAAAGAAATTTCGAAGGGTAAAATATCTCCGAAACAACTTATTGCAAAGGAAGGTAAATCTTTGCTAAAAAACGGTTGTCTCTGTTATGTTTAGCATCGGTTTAATTACTCAGGAGTATAGGGCAGTAGCTCACCATATGGATCGTCACCGACGTCATTTCACTATCAGGCCGTATCAAGCCTGTCAGATTGGCACTTTTTGCCACAAATTTTCTCTGCATATCGCTTCAACGCCTGAGATCCTCAGCGCGCAGTTTGGTCATTCCTTAAGCAGGAGCTTGTCATGGAATTATTAATGGACCCGCAGATTTGGGTGGGTTTGCTCACGCTTGTCGTTCTCGAAATTGTTCTGGGTATTGATAACCTGGTCTTCATTGCGATCCTGGCTGATAAGCTGCCGCCAAAACAGCGAGATAAAGCGCGTTTAATCGGTTTGTCACTGGCACTGGTTATGCGCCTCGGCTTGTTGTCCGTGATTTCGTGGATGGTGACGCTAACTAAGCCGCTATTTACGGTAATGGACTACTCGTTCTCGGGGCGCGATCTGATCATGCTGCTGGGGGGGATTTTCCTCTTGTTCAAGGCCACGACAGAGCTGCATGAGCGGCTGGAAAACCGTGAACATGATACCGGCCAGGCAAAAGGGTATGCGAGTTTTTGGGTTGTTGTGACGCAGATTGTCATACTCGACGCGGTGTTCTCGCTGGATGCCGTTATTACGGCGGTCGGTATGGTCAACCATCTGCCAGTGATGATGGCGGCGGTCGTGATTGCTATGGCCGTGATGCTGCTGGCTTCTAAGCCGCTGACACGATTTGTGAACCAACATCCGACGGTGGTGGTGCTGTGTCTGAGCTTCCTGTTAATGATCGGTCTGAGCCTGGTTGCCGAAGGGTTTGGCTTCCATATTCCGAAAGGCTATCTGTATGCGGCGATTGGCTTCTCAATCATCATTGAGTTGTTTAACCAGATTGCCCGTCGGAACTTTATTCGCCACCAGTCGACGCTGCCGCTGCGTGCGCGCACTGCCGATGCAATCCTGCGTCTGATGGGGGGTAAAAGTCAGGCCAGCGCGCAGATGGAATCCGACAACCCGGTGCCGGTTCCCGTCCCGGAAGGCGCATTTGTGGAAGAAGAACGCTATATGATCAACGGCGTCCTTTCTCTGGCGTCGCGTTCATTACGCGGCATTATGACGCCTCGTGGCGAAATTAGCTGGGTTGATGCAGACCTGAGCGTGGAGGAAATTCGCGAGCAATTGCTCTCGTCACCACACAGCCTGTTCCCGGTGTGTCGTGGCGAACTGGATGAAATCATCGGTATTGTGCGTGCTAAAGAGCTGCTGGTCGCGCTGGAAGACGGTGTGGATGTGGCGGCCATTGCCTCTGCGTCTCCGGCTATTATTGTCCCGGAAACGCTGGATCCTATCAATCTGTTAGGTGTTCTGCGACGCGCCCGCGGCAGCTTTGTTATCGTCACTAACGAGTTTGGTGTAGTCCAGGGTCTGGTCACGCCGCTGGACGTATTAGAAGCTATTGCCGGTGAATTCCCGGATGCCGATGAAACGCCTGAAATTATTGCTGATGCAGGCGGTTGGTTGGTGAAAGGTGGTACCGATCTGCATGCGTTGCAACAGGCGCTGGACGTGGATACGTTAGTGAATGAAGATGAAGATATCGCCACGGTGGCAGGTTTAGTCATTGCCGCTAACGGCCATATTCCACGCGTAGGTGATGTTATCGATGTTGCACCGTTGAGCATTACGATTGTCGAAGCCAATGACTATCGTGTGGATTTAGTTCGCATTGTTAAAGAACAACCCGCTCACGACGAAGACGAGTAAGCGGGGTTAGCGAAACGGCATAACGTGCATACTGTGTCGCCCGTTATGCCGGGCGGGCGGCGGCGTGCTGCCCGCCAGCCATTTGGGAAAATCGCGCAGCGGCATCGGCTTTGCATACAAAAAGCCTTGCAATAAATGTACGCCGTGTCGGCGTAAATGCTGTGCCTGCGCCTGTGTTTCAACGCCTTCCGCCACCAGTTCGATATTCAGTTTTTTCCCCAAAGCGATAATGATGTCTGTGACGGTTGAGTTCACGGCGTCTGTCCCGATTGCCGAGGTAAATGATTTATCAATCTTCAGCACATCCGGGCGAAGCTTTTCCAGCCAGGAGAGCGAGCTGTTGCCGGTGCCGAAATCGTCAATTGCCAGCTTTACGCCAAGCCGATTTAACTCGCGCACGACCCGATAATCCACATCCAGCAACGCATCGCGCTCGGTGAGTTCGATAACCAACTGCTGAATAGGGTGCTGGCTGAACCAGTACTGGTTGAGATCTTTTAGCAGCGTACCGTTACGAAAATGGCTGGCGGCAACATTTATCCCAATATGAAACTGGCTGCTCATCGGGAATACGTGCCGTTGCTGAATGGTTTCTGCGATGACATGACGGGTAAGCGGCACAATCAGGTTGTGCTCCTCTGCGATGGGAATAAACACTTCGGGAGAGATCCAACCCTGGCGCGGGTTATTCCAGCGTAAAAGGATTTCCACTCCCATACATTGCTGGGTTTGCGCATTAAGTAGCGGCTGGCAAAACAGCTCGAATTCCCGTGCAGCAAGGGCCAGATTTATCTCCCAGGAGAAGCTCATTCTGCTGGCGGTCGCCAGCCATGCCAGGTAGCCCACTAAAAAACTTAGGATCACCGCCAGCGGCAGTTGTGTTGGTAGATGTTTTATAGCCAGTTCGCTGGCCCCCGGACCGGTGACGCTGATAGTAAAGGGGAAATGTTGCGATGAGAGCTGGTAGCGTTTTTCATTATCCAGTTCAGGTAGCGTATCGACAACACCCTGTCCATATAGCAAATGGCGATTACCGACGGTTAAGCTGGCATGGGTAATTTGCGGTGGCTGGGGTTCAAGCAACATGGACGATAATAAATCAATGTTAACGATTTCCAGCACGCCATCTGAGCCATCGGCAGATGCTGGATACCATTGCGTCAGAATCGGACTGCCCTTAATCAACGAATGGTCGGTAGACAGCAGCAATTGCGGTTCCCGACTGGGTAATTCAGGCTCCAGTTGGCGAATAGGCACATTGCGATAGCCAAAAATGCTGGAACAATAAAGGACCCCGCTCTGAATCAGGCTGATAGAACGTACCGTTTGCAGTCTGGCTGCATGCTTACTCAGAGGTAAACGCGCAACTGAGCAGGGAAGCCCAATCAGCGGTAGCAGTACATCGCGTCCGGTCTGTAGGGGCAAAAGCACGTCATCCAACTCTTCAACGGCGTGGTTGGCAAAGGTAACGGTATTGCGATGATTTAAATTACGCTCCGAAATAAATCGGACAGTTAATGTGAGAATGAGCGTCAGTAGTGCACATAATGTGCAGACGATTAAGCGATTCCGGCGATAGTTCTTGATGATCCTTTGCGCTGTTTGCATGCGGGCCGCCCGATAAGCCGTTGGTCACAGTAGCCAACAGCAACAGAGCAAGTGTAGTGGGGAAAATTACGCCAGACGAGGGAGAGGGGGCAAATTCGCCCATCTGTCGCAGATGGGCGAAAAATAAGTATTAGTCACATTGAACTTTGATTGCCAGACCACCGCGTGACGTTTCACGGTATTTGGCGTTCATGTCTTTACCTGTTTCGTACATGGTCTCAATGACTTTATCCAGCGAGACGCGCGGAGCGCTGGTACGGCGCATTGCCATACGCGCAGCGTTGATCGCCTTCACTGACGCAATGGCATTACGTTCGATGCACGGAACCTGTACCTGTCCCGCCACCGGATCGCAGGTTAAGCCGAGGTTATGTTCCATGCCGATTTCAGCAGCAACACATACCTGCTCAGGGCTCGCGCCTAACAGTTCAGCCAGACCCGCGGCAGCCATGGAACAGGCTACGCCCACTTCACCCTGACAACCCACTTCTGCACCGGAGATAGACGCATTCATTTTGTACAACGCGCCAATCGCGCCGGCCGCCAGGAAATAACGAGTATAGATATCCGGGCTGACGGACTCGATGAAATGATCGTAATAGGCCAGTACCGCAGGCACGATACCGCAAGCACCGTTGGTTGGCGCAGTAACTACGCGACCACCCGCGGCGTTTTCTTCGTTAACGGCCAGCGCGAACATGTTCACCCAGTCGATCACGTTCATCGGATCGTTGGACAGCTTGTCGCTGGAAACCAGCATACGACGCAGGGCTGAAGCACGACGAGGAACGCGCAGCGGACCCGGCAGCACGCCTTCGGTGTTCATACCACGATCGATACAAGCCTGCATGGTTTGCCAGACGTTACCAAAGTACTCTTCAATCTCTTTTTTACTGTGCAGAGCAAGTTCGTTCTGCATCGCCATGCCAGAGAGAGACAGGCCGGTGCTGTTGCAGTATTCCAGCATTTCGGTGGCGGATTTGAACGGATAAGGCACACTGACCTCGCCCGCGGCATCCTGACCAAAATGTTCTTCATCAACGATGAATCCACCGCCGATGGAGTAGTAGGTTTTGCTGTAAATGACGGTTTCGCCACTGTACGCGTGGATCTGCATTCCGTTTTCATGCAGCGGCAGGTTGCCGTTGTGAAAACGCATTCCGTCATTCTGCGGGAAATCCACTTCGTGTTGGCCCTGCGCAAGCAGCAGGCGTCCACGCGTTTCTACGTCGCGGATAAATCCGGGGATGCTGTCAATATCTACGGTAGCAGGCTCATTGCCCGCCAGACCCATAATAATGGCGATATCGGTATGGTGACCTTTACCCGTGAGCGACAGTGAACCATACACGTCGACGGCGACACGAGTAACGCTGTCCAGTAATCCTTTTTCGACCAGGTCATCGACGAACTGTTTACCCGCCTTCATAGGCCCTACGGTATGGGAAGATGAGGGACCAATCCCCACCTTAAACATGTCGAATAGACTAATCACGATAATACTCCTACAGGGCGACTGGGGTTTCCAGTAACGATGTTATAACTGCGCATAGTGTAAGAGGGAACGCGGCGATCGGCTTAACTATTCACATGAATTAAACTAATAGATAACCGCGGTTTTACTAATGTTGTGACCTGAGTTTCAAGTTGTCTATGGTGTGCGTAAAGATAAGTATAGTCAGGGCTTGACGCCAATTTGCAGCGCCAGCTCACGAATTATTCCTGCGGTCATTCCCCAGACGAAATATTGCTCATACCAGGAAAGCCATACACGATGTGAATCGCCGCGACGGTAGATATCCAGCGGATGATAACGACCTAAATGCAGGGCTTGTGCCAGCGGCATTTCGAACACGGCGGAAACTTCATCAACACTTGCGCGATATGGCAAATTTGGCGGGATAATGCCTACCACCGGCGTGACCTGGAAACCGGTCACGCTGTCGACCGGCGGCAGAACGCCAATCACCTCCACGCAGGATGGTGGGATCGCCACTTCTTCCTGCGCTTCGCGAAGGGCGGCGGCAATTAACGAGGCATCGCTGCTATCCACCGCGCCGCCGGGAAAGGCGACCTGTCCGGCGTGCTTGCGCAGATGAACGGAACGCTGAGTTAACAGTAACCCCGGCTGTGCACGACGCACGACAGGGATCAGTACGGCGGCCTGACGCTGGTTTAACGCAGTATGATTAACCTGCGGGCGCAGGAGTTGAAAGCGCGATAAAAAATCATCAAGCGTCAGGCTGCTGTATTCCACGTGTCAGTTCTCCAGTTGGTGCAAAATACGATTCACTTTATCAAACGTTTCCTGATACTCCGCATCTTCCTGGCTGTCCGCCACAATGCCACCGCCAGCGGAACAATAAATGCGTCCGTTGGTGGCTGTCAGCGTGCGAATGGTGATGCTGGTATCCATATTGCCGCAAAAGCTCAGATAGCCAATGCTACCGCACCAGGCGTTGCGTCTTTGCGGTTCCAGTTCGTCAATAATTTCCATTGCCCGCACTTTTGGCGCACCGGTAATAGAGCCGCCGGGGAAGGCGGCGCGCAGCAGGTCAGTGGCGTGCAATGATTCTGGCAGACGCGCGGTAATGGTGCTTACCAAATGATGAACGGCAGGGAACGGTTCGACAACGAACAGTTCCGGAACCTGTACCGAACCGGGTTCGGCAACGCGGCCGATATCATTACGCATTAAATCGACGATCATCAGGTTTTCCGCCTGATCCTTTGGGGAGTTCGCCAGTGATTGAGCCTGCAGACGATCGGCATCGGCATCTTCAAGTCTGGGCAGCGTGCCTTTAATCGGACGCGTCTGGATGTGCTGGTTTTCCAGCAGAATAAAACGCTCAGGTGAAAGGCTGAGAATCGCCCCCTCCTCAAGACGTATAAACGCACTGAACGGGGCGCGGTTCGCATGGTTGAGACGTACAAACGCCAACCACTCATCGCCTTGATAATGCGCCTGAAAACGCTGGGCAAGATTGACCTGATAGCAATCGCCGCTGTGCAGATAACGCTGCACCTGACGGAACCTTTCACCATACTGCTCGCGGGTCATGTTTGACTGCCACGAGGATGTTAACGAAAACGGTTCGCGCACGGGTATCTGTTGATTTTCCAGCCAACGGTGTCGTGCCTGTACATCGGAGTGGCTAAGTAGCGACACCCTTTGCAACTGATGATCGACAATCAGCGCCCAATCGTAAATGCCAACCGCCATGTCCGGTAGCGTGATATCCTGTTCGGCTTCCGTTGGCAGAGATTCAAAACGACGGCCTAAGTCATAACCGAACAGACCCAATGCGCCTCCCTGGAAGGGAAAATCGGGATTATAATCGGGCTGAATAGTCAGCGATGTCAGCGCCGAACGTAAAACTGTCATCGGATCATCAACCGTTTGCATAGTGCCGTGATGGTCATGCACAACGGTCTCTTCTGCATGTGTGACCAGCGTTGTAATGGGGTCGGCGACCAGAATATCAAAGCGATTATGCGGATGGTCGGCATGGCCTGAATGCAAAAGCATTGCCCAGGGCTGGTGGCTTAATGTGGCAAAATAGTGCTCAGCGGCGTCCAGACGCCAGGGGAGTGTGATTACAGCGGGAGATAACGTCTTCATCAGTCCTGACTCGTTGCTACTTCACTGGCTATGTGCCGGGTAGCATGAAATAATTAGCGCTAATAATTTAGCAGGAGTTCACCATGATTGCAGGTTTACCTTCACTCACGCACGATCAGCAGCAACAGGCGGTTGAACGCATTCATGAACTGATATCCCAGGGGATGAGCAGTGGCGAGGCGATTACGAAAGTGGCTGCTGAATTACGCGCCAGCCATACCGGCGAGCGGATCGTGGCGCGTTTTGAAGATGAAGACGAATAACGCCGCTTATACCGCAGCGATAATCTTAATTTCAACTTTGTATTTCGGGTTCATTAACCCGGCCTGAACGGTACAACGTACCGGCGCGTGACCAGCAACAACCCATGCGTCCCAGGCTTTGTTCATGGCGGCAAAATCATTTTTGTCCGCCAGGAACAGGGTGGCATCAAGAATACGTGACTTGCTGCTGCCCTGTTTTTCCAGCACCGCATCAATTTGCGCCAGCGTATTTGCCGTTTGCTCAAAGGCGTCGGCATCCAGATTTTCCGGTACGCCGGTGTAATACAACGTGTTGTTGTGGATAACCACGTCGGACCAACGCGCTTCGGCATCAATGCGCACAATCGTCATAAATCATTCCTCATTTACGTTTTTTCATAATGGCTTCGGGTTGCGCCAAGACTGCCATAATGTTGTGTCCACGTCACCTCTTCAACTGGCGAAAGAGCCGCTGGCCTGACATAATCCCTGTTCAAATGAACAGGGGGCAGTGTGACGGACGATTTTGCAGCAGACGGTCAGTTGGCTAAAGCGATACCCGGTTTTAAACCGCGTGAACCACAGCGGCAGATGGCCTTCGCCGTCAGCCATGCTATCGAAAAATCACAGCCGCTTGTTGTCGAAGCCGGAACAGGAACAGGTAAAACCTACGCTTATCTTGCCCCTGCGCTGCGTGCCGGAAAGAAAGTAATTGTCTCCACGGGCTCGAAGGCGTTGCAGGATCAGCTATACAGCCGCGATTTACCCACAGTAGCGAAGGCTCTGGAATTCACGGGTAAACTGGCGCTGCTGAAAGGGCGTTCAAACTATCTGTGTCTTGAGCGTCTCGAACAACAGGCGCTGGCGGGCGGTGACCTGCCGGTACAGACTTTAAGTGACGTCATTCTGCTACGCTCCTGGTCAAATCAAACCCTTGATGGTGACATCAGCACCTGCGTCAGCGTGGCGGAAGACTCTCAGGCCTGGCCGCTGGTGACGAGCACAAACGATAATTGCCTTGGGAGCGACTGCCCGCTGTACAAAGAGTGCTTTGTCGTGAAAGCGCGCAAAAAGGCGATGGATGCAGATGTCGTCGTGGTAAACCACCATCTGTTTCTCGCTGATATGGTGGTAAAAGAGAGTGGGTTTGGCGAGCTGATCCCGGAAGCTGAAGTGATGATCTTCGATGAAGCGCATCAGTTACCGGATATCGCCAGCCAGTATTTTGGTCAATCGCTCTCCAGTCGCCAACTGCTGGATCTGGCGAAAGACATCACCATTGCCTATCGCACCGAGCTGAAAGACACTCAACAGCTTCAAAAATGCGCCGACCGACTGGCGCAAAGCGCGCAGGACTTCCGCCTGCAACTGGGCGAGCCGGGCTATCGAGGAAACTTGCGGGAACTGCTGGCCGATCCGCGCGTACAGCGCGCGTTTTTGTTGCTCGATGACACGCTGGAGCTGTGTTACGACGTGGCGAAACTGTCTCTCGGACGTTCCGCCTTGCTGGATGCCGCGTTTGAACGTGCCACGCTTTACCGTGCTCGTCTGAAGCGCCTGAAAGAGATCAACCAGCCAGGTTTCAGCTACTGGTATGAATGTACTTCGCGCCATTTCACCCTTGCGCTGACGCCGCTCACGGTGGCGGATAAATTCAAAGAAGTGATGGAACAGAAGCCGGGCTGCTGGATTTTTACCTCCGCGACGCTGTCGGTAAACGATGACCTTCATCATTTCACCGCGCGGCTGGGTATTGAAGATGCCGAGTCGATGCTGCTGCCAAGTCCATTTGATTACACCCGCCAGGCGCTGCTGTGCGTGCCGCGTAATCTCCCGCAAACCAACCAACCGGGAGCGGCGCGTCAGCTGGCATCCATGCTGCGTCCTATTATCGAAGCGAACAACGGTCGCTGCTTTATGCTGTGTACCTCGCACGCGATGATGCGCGATCTGGCGGAACAATTCCGCGCCACCATGACCCTTCCCGTGCTGCTGCAGGGCGAAACCAGTAAAGGGCAACTGTTACAGCAGTTTGTCAGCGCAGGTAATGCGTTACTGGTTGCCACCAGCAGCTTCTGGGAAGGGGTGGACGTGCGTGGCGATACGTTGTCGCTGGTGATTATTGATAAACTGCCGTTCACCTCGCCGGACGATCCGCTGTTAAAAGCGAGGATGGAGGACTGCCGTTTGCGCGGCGGCGATCCGTTTGAAGACGTTCAGTTGCCGGATGCGGTAATAACCCTGAAACAGGGCGTGGGGCGTCTGATTCGTGACGCTGACGACCGCGGGGTGCTGGTGATTTGCGACAACCGTCTGGTGATGCGACCTTACGGTGCCACTTTCCTGGCAAGCCTTCCGCCTGCGCCGCGGACACGTGATATTGCTCGCGCTGTTCGTTTTCTTGCCATACCAACGACTGAGTAATTTGTTACGGAGTGTGGTAAGATGCGCGCCAAATTTATTGACCTGATCACAAACACCCATGCGAATTCTGGCTATCGATACCGCCACAGAGGCGTGCTCTGTTGCCCTGTGGAATGACGGTACTACCAAGGCTCATTTCGAGCTTTGCCCACGAGAACACACCCAACGAATTTTACCAATGGTTGAGGAAATCCTGGCCGCTGGCGATCTCACGTTAACCGATATCGACGCTCTGGCGTTTGGTCGCGGTCCTGGCAGTTTCACCGGTGTACGTATTGGTATTGGCATTGCTCAGGGGCTGGCGTTAGGCGCGAATTTACCGATGATCGGCGTCTCCACCCTGGCAACAATGGCGCAGGGAGCCTGGCGTAAGTCGGGCGCGACCCGCGTACTGGCCGCGATCGACGCGCGAATGGGCGAAGTCTATTGGGCCGAATACCTGCGTGATGAGCACGGCAACTGGCACGGTGAAGAAACCGAAGCGGTGCTAACCCCCGAGCAGGTGCATGCGCGTTTACTGCAACTGTCTGGCGAGTGGGTAACGGTCGGAACGGGCTGGCCTGCCTGGCCTGAGCTCGGTAAAGACAGCGGTCTGACGCTGAGCGATGGCGACGTTTTGCTTCCGGCGGCTGAAGATATGCTGCCTGTTGCCACGCAAATGCTGGCTGCCGGTAAGACCGTGGCGGTTGAACATGCGGAACCGGTTTATTTACGTAACACCGTGGCATGGAAGAAACTTCCCGGTAAAGAATGAATCTTAGTAGTACATCCCTGGTCAATTCGCACAGCCGTCAGTGCGCAGCATGGTGAATTGGTCGGGGCAGAAGCTAAGAAAAGGGAGTCGCAATATGGCGGTGCAAAAGCAGTTATTGAAAGGTCTGTTGGCGGGCGCATTCGCGTTAATGCTTAGCGGTTGTGTCACCATCCCGGACGCGATTAAAGGTTCGAGCCCTACGCCGCAGCAGGATCTGGTGCGGGTTATGAATGCCCCGCAGCTGTATGTCGGACAGGAAGCGCGTTTCGGCGGTAAAGTGGTGGATATTCAGAACCAGCAGGGGAAATCCCGTCTGGAAATTGCCACTGTTCCTCTTGATAGTGGGGCGCGACCGGTGCTGGGCGAAGCCTCCCGCGGGCGAATTTATGCTGATGTAAATGGCTTCCTCGACCCGGTGGACTTCCGCGGTCAACTGGTTACCGTCGTCGGTCCGATTAGCGGTACTGTGGATGGAAAAATCGGTAATACGCCGTATAAATTCATGCTGATGCAGGTAACTGGCTATAAACGCTGGCATATTACTCAGCAAATTGTTATGCCGCCTCAGCCGATCGACCCCTGGTTCTACGGTGCGCGTGGCTGGCCTTACGGTGGCTACGGTGGATGGGGATGGTACAATCCCGGCCCGGCACAGGTTCAGACCATAGTAACTGAGTAACTCTTTGTTTTATGAGTAAAAGAAACAGCGGCTCGTCCGCTGTTTCTGCATTAACGTGGATATAAGAAAAATAAATAGTGACGTGCTTCGCAACCTTGTCGTTGTGTAATAAACAAACTGGTACGCTGAGTTAATATTATGTTAACAGTTTGTTTATTGCCTGGGGTTGTGATGACGACGAATACGCATTTTAGAGGTGATGTATTGAAAAAGGTTTGGCTTAACCGTTATCCCGCTGGTGTTCCTGCGGAGATCAATCCTGACCGTTATCAATCCCTGGTGGAACTCTTTGAACACTCAGTAAGACGGTATGCCGATCAGCCCGCGTTTGTAAACATGGGGGAGGTGATGACCTTCCGCAAGCTTGAAGAGCGTAGCCGGGCATTTGCGGCCTATTTGCAACAGGGACTCGGGCTGAAGAAGGGCGATCGCGTCGCATTGATGATGCCGAACCTGCTGCAATATCCGGTCGCACTGTTTGGGATTTTACGTGCTGGCATGATCGTCGTGAACGTGAACCCGCTGTACACGCCTCGCGAGCTGGAACATCAGCTCAACGACAGCGGCGCGTCGGCGATTGTCATCGTGTCTAACTTTGCCCACACGCTGGAAAAAGTCGTCGACAAAACGTCGGTGCAACACGTGATTCTGACGCGTATGGGCGATCAGCTGTCGACCGCCAAAGGGACGTTGGTTAACTTCGTCGTCAAGTATATCAAGCGTCTGGTGCCGAAATATCACCTGCCGGATGCCATCTCATTTCGTAGTGCGCTGCAAAACGGTTATCGCATGCAGTATGTGAAACCCGAAGTAGTGTCGGAAGATCTGGCGTTCCTGCAATATACCGGGGGGACTACCGGTGTGGCGAAGGGCGCGATGCTTACGCACCGTAACATGCTGGCTAACCTTGAGCAGGTTAATGCCACTTATGGCCCGTTGCTGCATCCGGGTAAAGAACTGGTGGTGACGGCCCTACCGCTGTATCACATTTTTGCGCTGACGATGAACTGTCTGCTGTTTATTGAGCTGGGCGGTCAAAACCTGCTGATTACCAACCCGCGTGATATTCCGGGACTGGTAAAAGAGCTGGCGAAGTATCCGTTCACCGCTATGACCGGCGTCAACACGCTGTTTAACGCGCTGCTGAATAACAAAGAGTTCCAACAACTGGACTTCTCGTCACTGCACCTTTCGGCAGGCGGCGGGATGCCGGTTCAACAGGCGGTAGCTGAACGATGGGTGAAGCTGACGGGTCAGTATCTGCTGGAAGGCTATGGCCTGACGGAGTGTGCCCCTCTGGTGAGCGTCAACCCTCATGATATCGACTACCACAGCGGCAGTATCGGGTTACCGGTTCCTTCCACCGAGGTCAAACTGGTGGATGACGACGATAACGAAGTGCCGCCGGGAGAACCGGGCGAACTGTGCGTGAAAGGTCCGCAAGTGATGCTGGGCTACTGGCAGCGACCAGACGCCACCGACGAAATCGTTAAAGACGGCTGGCTGCACACCGGCGATATTGCGGTGATGGATAATGAAGGCTTCCTGCGTATAGTCGATCGTAAGAAAGATATGATCCTTGTGTCCGGCTTTAACGTCTATCCAAACGAAATTGAAGACGTGGTTATGCAACATCCTGGCGTACAGGAAGTGGCTGCGGTCGGTGTTCCGTCGGGCAGCAGCGGTGAAGCGGTGAAAATTTTCGTGGTGAAGAAAGATGCCTCGTTAACTGATGAGGCGCTTATCACTTTCTGCCGTCGTCACCTGACGGGCTATAAAGTACCGAAGCTGGTGGAGTTTCGCGACGAGTTGCCGAAATCTAACGTCGGTAAAATTTTGCGACGAGAATTACGTGACGAAGCGCGCGCCAAAGTGGACAATAAAGGCTGAGCGTTAAGTCAGCCAGCAGAAAACGCCGGGTAATCCGGCGTTTTTTTTGGCGCAAACCTAAGAGAGCACGATTTGAATTATCAAATGATCACCACGGACGACGCGTTAGCCACGCTGTGCGAAGCCGTCCGTGAATTTCCGGCGATAGCCCTGGATACCGAATTTGTTCGCACACGTACCTATTATCCGCAGTTGGGGCTGATCCAGCTGTTTGATGGCAAACACGTTGCTCTGATTGATCCGCTAGGGATCACCGACTGGTCGCCCCTGCGCGATATTCTGCGTGATACCACCATCACCAAATTCCTGCATGCGGGAAGTGAAGACCTGGAAGTGTTTCTCAACGCTTTTGGCGAACTTCCGCAGCCGTTAATTGACACACAAATCCTGGCTGCGTTTTGCGGTCGTCCGCTGTCGTGGGGCTTCGCCTCGATGGTGGAAGAGTTTACGGGGGTGGCGCTCGACAAAAGTGAATCGCGTACCGACTGGCTGGCCAGACCGCTGACCGAGCGTCAGTGCGAATACGCGGCGGCTGACGTCTGGTATCTGTTACCGATCACCACAGAACTGATGGCTGAAACCGAAGCCAGCGGCTGGCTGTCAGCCGCGCTGGACGAATGCCGCTTAATGCAGCAGCGTCGCCAGGAGATTCTGGCGCCAGAAGACGCCTGGCGTGACATCACCAACGCGTGGCAACTGCGCACCCGTCAGCTAGCCTGCCTGCAATTGCTTGCCGACTGGCGACTGCGTAAAGCACGCGAGCGCGATCTGGCGGTAAACTTCGTGGTGCGTGAAGAGCACCTGTGGGCGGTGGCGCGTTATATGCCGGGCAGCCTGGGTGAACTGGATAGCCTGGGTCTTTCCGGGAGCGAAATTCGTTTCCACGGTAAAACGCTGATCGCCCTGGTAGAAAAGGCCCAGGCTTTACCGGAAGAGTCGCTACCGCAGCCGCTGCTGAATTTGATGGATATGCCAGGGTATCGCAAGGCGTTCAAAGCCATCAAAGCGCTGGTTGCCGAGGTGAGTGCGGAACATAATCTCAGCGTCGAACTGCTTGCTTCGCGTCGCCAGATCAACCAGTTGCTCAACTGGCACTGGAAATTAAAGCCGCAGCAATCCCTGCCAGAGCTGGTTTCCGGCTGGCGTGGCGAATTGATGTCCGATCGCCTCAACGCGCTGCTGCAGGAATACCCGCAGTAAGTCACCAGGCTCGCCGGGTCGCGCGTTTGCTGACCCGGCCTGCGCAACGCTACAGATCGAGCACCAGGCGCTTACCTTTGGCGCGCGAGCAGCAGATGAGCATGCTTTGCTGGCTGGCTTTTTCGTCGTCGCTGAAATACTGATCGCGGTGATCCGCTTCCCCTTCGAGAATCGTCGTTTCGCAGGTGCCGCAAACACCTTCCCGGCACAGGCACTCAACCCGGGCGGCTTTGTTATTTTCGATAACCTGCAAAATGGTCATCTCTTCCGGGACCACAAACTCGCGCCCGGAACGCGCCAGCACCAGGGTGAAGGCGTCGCCGCCTTTCTTTTCCGCGGCAAATTGTTCGAAATGTAGCGTATTGCTGTCCAGCCCAAGGCGGGAAGCCGCTTCTCTGACAGCATCGTTGAGCACCGCAGGGCCACAGGTGTAGATATGCGTGCCGGGTTCAACATCTGCCAGCAGACGGGCTAAATCGAGGCGGGTGCCTGCGTTCGACAGGTGCAGATGAATGCGATCGGCGCTGGGGTGTTGCATGAGTTCGTCATGAAACGCGCAGGTCTCCTGGCTGGGAGAGCAATAGTGCAGTTGCCATTGCGTCTGAGATTGTTCCAGCTCCGGGAGTTGCGATAAAAACGGTGTGATGCCGATACCTCCGGCAATCAACAGATGTTTTTGTGCCTGAAGGGCGAGGGCGAAGAGATTGTTTGGTGTGGAGATCGTGAGCGTGTCGCCGGGCTTCACGTTTTGATGCAGGTATCGTGAGCCGCCTTTGGACGCTTCCTCCAGGCGTACGGCGATTTTATAGGCGCGCGTATCGCGTGGTGAACTCATCAGCGAGTACGCATTGCTGTACAGGTTCTCGCCATCGCGCATCTGCACGATAATATGGCTGCCACCCTGAAACGCAGGTAACGGCTGGCCTGAGGTCGCCGTTAAGGTGAAGCATTTTACCTGCGCGGTAATCGTCTCAATCCGGCTGACCCGGACTTCTTGCATTTGATAATCAGACATTGCGGCCTCCCTAAAAAATCTGTCCGACGCGCCTCAGCGACGCGCCGGAACCTGTCGTAACAGCCCCGGGTTATTCCTGAAAAACCTGGGCGACCAGATTATGAAAATGGGCAATGCCATGCTCGGAGATGCCGCTGCCGCTGGTGTCCGCCATAATGCGTCCCTGGCCACGATACCCGCGCGATTTCAGCCCTTTTTGTACGCTTTCAACCAGACGTAAATCTTCAGGACGAAAGACGTTGCGATACCATTCGATCAGTTGTTTCTGCTCTTCGGTCAGCTCTTCGTTGGTGAAGTAGATGTCATAGTTTTGCAGCGTGGTTTCCGCATCTACCGGGAATTCGTAGATAACGGTCATCATGCCTTTGATTGGCGTCACGTTGAGCATGGTGCACGGCCACAGCCAGAAACCGTGGAAGGCGGCATCAACTCCTTCTTCGAACTTAAATGACTGCTCTGAAGGTTTGGCGAAACCGTATTGCAGCGTCCAGTTGCCGTGCATGGTATGCCAGTAACGGTCAACCTGGACCGAGTCGGAAAAACCTGGATGGGCCGGACCGCAGTGGTAGCACTCCAGATAGTTATCGACGATATTCTTCCAGTTGGCTGGGGTACGGGTAGTAAAACGTGCAGCAAGTTTCAGGTCATGCACGTCTGGGCAGGCTTCGATAACTTTGTCCGCAAGTCCAGGGAGTTGTTCTTCCACGCTGCCCGCGTTCGGATCCATGTTAATAAACACGAATCCGGCATATTCTTCCAGGCGTACCGGTGTAAGGTGCGCTTTTTCGCTGTCGAAGTTGGCGACGTTTTCGCAGTTACGCGCATGCGCCAGATTGCCGTCAAGTTTGAACGCCCATGCGTGGTAAGGGCAGGTAATCACATTTTTCGCTTTCCCCTCGCCGCTCAACAACTGATGACCGCGATGCGGGCAGACGTTGTAGAAGGCCCGCAGCACGTTATCGCGCCCACGTACCAGCACGATATTCTCGCCAATCACTTCTCGGGTAACATAATCATTGGGTTTCGCCAGTTCGCTACTGTGGGCGACGCAAATCCAGCTTTTAGCGAACACCTTTTCTTGTTCGTGTTCGAAAGCCTGGTGGTCGGTATAAAACCGGGCCGGAATAGTCCAGGCATCCTGCGGGTTGGCACAGAAATTTTGCGGCAGAATAAACTCAGGGCTCAGATTGCTCATTGGAATACCTTTAATTTGTGAGTAAGAGGATTTTTGTACTGGCGCTTAATTGTCGCCTTTGAGTAGTGTCCCGGCCGGTGGCGCGACCGGGACGTCAACTGGCGCTTCGGGAAGATGACCTTCAATTTGATGCGCAGGAACGTGGGCATAGTCTTGCCGTACCCAGCGCAGAAAACCGCCAACCTTCACCAACAGGATGGCGAGGAATGGAAGAGCGGTCAGAACCACCGTGGTCTTCATGGTTTCCAGGGACGCGCCGGTGAACAAAATCGATAATGGGATCAGGGTGATGACCACGCACCAGAACAGACGAAGACTGCGCTGCGGATCTTCCCCTTCCTGCAGGTTGCGCGTGCTGGTGGCCGCCATGGTGTAGGCCACAGCATCCATGTGTGAGGCGAGGAATATAATCATGATCGCCAGATACGCCACCAGAAACAGTTTCCCGGCAGGCAACGACATCAATACTTGCTGTACGGCTGTCTCACCGCCCAGCGTCGCCATAACCTGCGGTACGTCGATCACACCGTTCACAAACTGGTGAATGGAGTAGCTTTCCATCACGCCAAAGAAGAACCAGCAGCCAACAGTGCTACCGAGGATTAATGCCCAGATAACCTCTTTGATTTTGCGACCACGGGATACGCGAGTGACAAACATTGCCACGCCCGGCGTGTAGGAGATCCACCACAGCCAGTAGAACACTGTCCAGTTACGGGTGAACTCACCGTTGCCAAGCGGGTCGGTGAAGAGGCTCATTTGCAAAAAGTTTTGTGTCGTCAGGCCGATGGCGTTGATGATGTTATTGGTGATGAACTCGGTCGGGCCGACGATCAGCACCAGCAGCGGCAGTAAAAACGCCCCCCAGCCGACCATTTTGCTCAGACGTTGCAAACCGTTATTGATGCCAATCCAGGAGCTCAGGCAGAAAATGCCGCCAGAGAACAGGATCACAAACGCCTGCACCGTGAAGTTATCCGGTAACCCCGTCAGGGCAGACAAACCGCGGGTAAAGGTGGCGGCGGTGACGACCAGAGAGATGGTTAACGCGCCAACTGTCGCGATCAGGAACATCAGGTCAACCAGGCGACCCCAGACGCCCTGCGGATGCACGCCGGTAATAGCGGCGATAATCCCGGACAGGCTCAGTCCTTTGTTTTTACGCACATGGAAGTGGTAGGCCATGGTTAATGAGGCCAACGTGTAGGTCGCCCATGCGCTGATCCCCCAATGGAAAAAGGAATAGGGCAGGCTGTATTCCAGCGCTTTTTGCGAGTGCGGCGCGATATTCAGACCCGGGGTCTGGTAATAATAGGCCCACTCAGCAACGCCCCAGTAGAGCGTGGAGGAGCCTAATCCGGCGCATATAAACATAAACAGCCAGGAGAGCGTGCTGTATTCCGCTTTACCTTCTCCCAGACGGATGTTGCCGTATTTGCTGGTAGCCAGCCAGACGACCAGACCCATAGCCATCAGAACGAGGATCTGCACGGCGGAACCCAGCATCCGGGTAACGCCGTTGAAAAGAGTATTTGCGACTTGTGCAGACTGCTGAGGGAAGAGACTAAGTGTGGCGGCGATGAAAAGAATAGCCACCAGGCTGATGGCTATCAGCGGCATGTCTTTTTTCTTGACGTTGCTCAACATGGGATCTCCTGGGCACAGTTGCCCGCGTATGGCATTAGCCTGTCGTTGTTATCATGCTGTAGGGGTAGAATGAGTTACTTTATATTTAACAATTTTATTATTTGTTCTTTACATGAATTAAACAATTGCCCGATGCGTGAAGCAATAAAACACGGAACGGAAATAATAAAAGGTGAATTAGCGCAGGTTATTGGCTCCACAAAACGCATAAAAAAGCCGCGTCAGTGACGCGGCTCATAATTCGTGGTTTGACCTCTAACGTAGTGCCTGACAGATGGCTTCACCCACCTGTTGCGTGGTGGCGCTGCCTTTCATATCCGGCGTTTTCGGGCCACAGGCAATAACGTGCTCAATTGCCGCCAGAATACCGTCGTGGGCAGCCTTATAGTTGGCATCCCCCTTACCAAGGAAGTCCAGCATCATGGCGCCAGCCCAGATAGTGGCAATCGGGTTGGCGATGTTTTTTCCGTAAATATCGGGGGCCGAACCATGTACTGGCTCGAACAGGGACGGGAAGGTGCGTTCCGGGTTTAAGTTGGCAGAAGGCGCGATGCCAATCGTCCCGGTACAGGCCGGACCCAGATCGGAGAGGATGTCGCCGAACAGGTTGGAAGCAACCACAACGTCAAAACGCTCCGGCTGCATCACAAAGCGGGCGCACAGTATATCGATATGCTGTTTATCCCAACGGATCTCAGGATAGTTAGCCGCCATTGCTTCAACACGCTCGTCCCAGTAAGGCATGCTGATGGCCAGACCATTGGATTTGGTCGCCGAGGTCAGGGTTTTGCGCGGGCGGTTTTGCGCCAGCTCGAAAGCGTAACGCAATATACGATCCACGCCGCGACGGGTGAAGACCGACTCCTGGATAACCACCTCGTGTTCCGTCCCTTCACTCACGCGTCCGCCGAGAGAAGAGTATTCTCCCTCGGTGTTCTCGCGTACGACGTAGAAATCAATGTCGCCTGGCTGCTTGCCCGCCAGTGGGCAAGGAACTCCCGGGAACAGGCGTACCGGACGCAGGTTGACGTACTGGTCGAATTCGCGGCGAAACTTAAGCAGCGAGCCCCATAAAGAGATGTGGTCCGGTACGGTATCCGGCCAGCCAACGGCGCCAAAATAGATAGCATCAAAGGATTGCAACTGCTCATGCCAGTCATCCGGCATCATTTTACCGTGATGGGCGTAGTACTCGCAGCTCGCCCATTCCATTTGCTCAAAGCTGAGCGACAACCCCCAACGCTCGGCGGCTGCCTGTAACACATGAATGCCTTCAGGCAGCACTTCTTTACCAATGCCATCTCCGGGGATAGCGGCAATACGACAGGTTTTCTTCATAGCAGCTCTCACTTGTACGCCATCAAAATTGACTTTCCCCTTATCCTATAATTGACTGATTAAGAGTTAATCCCCCTAACTGGTGAAACATAAAACACAGATCATGAATAATCTGCCGCTGCTAAATGATTTACGCGTCTTTATGCTGGTTGCCCGTCGGGCAGGATTTGCCGCCGTTGCCGAGGAACTGGGTGTATCACCGGCTTTTATCAGTAAGCGAGTAGCCCTGCTGGAGCAGACGCTGAACGTGGTGCTGCTGCACCGGACAACGCGGCGTGTAACCATCACGGAAGAGGGGGAGCGGATCTACGAATGGGCGCAGCGGATCCTGCAGGATGTCGATCAGATGATGGACGAGTTGTCTGATGCCAGGCAGATCCCGCAGGGGATGCTACGCATTATTAGTAGCTTTGGTTTTGGCCGCCGGGTGGTGGCTCCGGCGCTGTCTGCGCTGGCAAAAGCGTACCCGCAGTTAGAACTGAGGTTCGATGTTGAAGACCGCCTGGTGGATATGGTGAATGAGGGCGTCGATCTTGATATTCGTATCGGGGATGATATCGCGCCGAACCTGATTGCCCGCAAGCTGGCGACTAACTACCGTATTCTGTGCGCCTCGCCGGAATTTGTGGCGCAGCACGGGACGCCGAAGCAACTCAACGATCTCTCCACTTTTCCTTGTCTGGTTATCAAAGAGCGCGACCATCCGTTTGGCATCTGGCAAATGCGTAATAAAGAGGGCGCTCACTCAATTAAAGTTACGGGGCCTCTGTCGTCTAATCATGGCGAAGTGGTACATCAGTGGTGTCTTGATGGGCAGGGAATTGCCCTGCGTTCGTGGTGGGACGTTTGCGACAACATTGCCGGTGGACATTTGGTACACGTATTACCCGAGTATTATCAACCAGCAAATATATGGGCGGTTTATGTTTCTCGGCTGGCGACGTCGGCAAAAATCCGTATTACGGTTGAGTATTTGCGCCGCTATTTTGCCGAAAACTATCCAAAGTTTACTTTGGAATAAATCCGCAACAGCTGGCAAGAAACTGAAAATAAAAAAGGCAGAATAATCTGCCTTTTTTGCAACTATAACTCACTGAGCAAAGCCGTTATTTAGACTCTTCAGCTTCAGGTAATGTCACGTTAAGTTCGAGGATAGAAATATCGCCGTCTTTTTGTTCAAGCTGTACGGTGACCATTTCGGGATCAATTTGTACATACTTGCAGATAACCTCGAGAATATCTTTCCTCAGTTGCGGTAAATAATGTGGCTCGGCGTCACTACGACGACGTTCCGCAACAATAATCTGCAGTCGCTCTTTAGCGATGTTCGCTGTGCTCTTTTTCCGCGAGAGAAAAAAATCCAGTAATGCCATAACTTATCCTCCGAACAGGCGTTTGAGGAAACCTTTCTTCTCTTCTTCAATGAAGCGGAAAGGACGTTCTTCTCCCAACAGACGGTCTACGGTATCAGCATAGGCTTTACCGGCATCAGCATTGATGTCGAGAATAACCGGCTCACCCTGGTTAGACGCGCGCAGGACTGACTGATCTTCAGGAATCACGCCAACCAGCTTGATTCGCAGAATTTCCAGTACGTCTTCCATGCTCAGCATGTCACCTTTATTTACGCGGCCAGGGTTGTAGCGCGTCAGCAACAAATGCTCTTTAATCGGATCTTCACCGTTTTCCGCACGACGAGATTTCGACGCCAGAATACCCAGAATACGGTCAGAGTCACGTACAGAGGAGACTTCCGGGTTAGTGGTGATAATCGCTTCATCGGCAAAATACAGGGCCATCAGCGCGCCGGTTTCAATACCCGCCGGGGAGTCGCAGACGATGAAATCGAATTCCATCGTTTTCAGGTCGTCCAGAACTTTCGCGACGCCTTCACGCGTCAGCGCGTCTTTATCGCGAGTCTGTGAGGCCGGAAGAATAAAGAGATTTTCGGTACGCTTATCTTTGATTAACGCCTGATTTAACGACGCATCGCCCTGAATAACGTTGACGAAGTCGTAAACGACGCGGCGTTCACAACCCATAATCAGATCGAGGTTACGCAGGCCGATATCAAAATCAATAACGACAGTTTTCTTTCCCTTCTGGGCCAAACCTGTAGCGATGGCCGCGCTGGAGGTGGTTTTGCCAACGCCCCCTTTACCCGAAGTAACAACAATAATGCGTGCCATAGAAATTCCTTGTTAAAAAGGGATCAATTCAACGGTTGAACTGTCAAAGCGTTCTCTGCTAATTGCAGACGGGCCGCTTTGCCATAAAATTCTGCTGGGATTTTATCACTCAGCCAATAAACACCTGCGATAGACACCAGTTCTGCCGTCAGATGGGTACAAAAAATTTGCGCTTCACGATCGCCGCTTGCACCTGCCAGCGCACGGCCTCTCATCATTCCATAAACATGAATATTGCCATCAGCGATAAGCTCTGCGCCCGCACTGACGTGGCTTGTAACAATCAGATCACATTGTGGAGCATAAATGCGCTGACCGGAACGAACCGGCACATTTATTAATCGTGTTTTTGTGATGGGAGTAACGTTTTGCGGCGGAGCGACGGGAGCCGGGACCTCAACAGGCGCAGGACGAATAGCTTTTTCTTTACCTTCAGTCAGTAAAGGAAGACCCATTTCGTCGATTTCTGCCTTTAGTCTGGCGTCTTTGCATCCGCTAACGCCAATAATGCGCAATCCGGTAGACGCGACCACTTTCTGCAGCGCTGACCAGTTTACCGGGCTTTCAAGACCACTCACGTTAACCACCACGGGAGCATGTTTTAAAAAAGCCGGTGCCTGCGCGATTTTGTCTTCCAACGCCTGACGAATAACCTCGGGTTCTGCTTCATGTAAATGAACCACTGATAAGGTGAAGCTACTGCCTTTAAGCTCGATTGGCGTGTTTGACATCCTGGCCTTACTCAATTTGCTATTTATCATCCCCAGCGCGGGGTGATATTCCGAAGACTATAAGGCATGTTATAGTCAGTATTATATTGAGGCAAGCCACCATTCCGTGAATTCAGAGTAAAAGATATGTTTTGTGTGATCTACCGAAGCAGCAAACGTGACCAGACCTATTTATATGTCGAAAAAAAAGACGATTTCTCGCGCGTTCCTGAAGAACTGATGAGAGGATTTGGTCAGCCGACGCTGGCAATGATGTTACCGCTTGATGGGCGAAAAAAATTAGTTAATGCCGATCTTGAAAAAGTAAAACAGGCCCTGACCGAGCAGGGCTATTATTTACAAATACCCCCGCCGCCAGAAGATTTACTTAAACAGCATCTGGCAGCGGCAAAACAAAATACACCAGACGCTAAACGTTAAACTGCATCCGGCAGCAGCACGTTCCATCGATGCAGTACCTGAAATCTATGACTACGTTAGGGGAAAGTAATGTATCAACATCACAACTGGCATGGTGCTCTGCTGGATTATCCGGTGAGTAAGGTGGTTTGCGTAGGGAGTAACTATGCTAACCATATTAAAGAGATGGGCGGAACCACCCCGGAAGAACCGGTTCTGTTTATTAAACCGGAAACCGCGCTGTGCGATTTGCGCCAGCCGCTGGTGATCCCATCTGATATGGGGTCTGTCCACCATGAAGTTGAGCTGGCTGTGCTGATTGGCGCGACCCTGCGGCAAGCGACAGAAGATCATGTGCGTAAAGCCATTGCCGGTTATGGTGTCGCGCTGGATCTGACTCTGCGCGATATTCAGGGCAAAATGAAGAAGGCGGGGCAGCCATGGGAAAAAGCGAAGGGTTTTGATAACTCTTGCCCGCTGTCTGGATTTATTCCGGTGGCGGAGTTTAACGGTGATCCGCAGGATACGATGCTTGGATTAACGGTCAACGGTGAAACTCGCCAGCACGGCTCCACGGCGGACATGATCCATCACATCGTTCCCTTGATTGCTTATATGAGCCGTTTCTTTACCCTCAAAGCGGGCGATGTGGTGCTAACGGGAACGCCAGCAGGCGTGGGACCTTTAAGCAGCGGCGACGAACTGGCCATCAGTTTTCACGGTCAAACGCTAACAACCCGCGTGCTGTAATCTCTGCTTGCCGCCTTTTCGGGCGGCAAAACTTGCATCAGCGTGCCAGACTGGTTATAAGGTGCAGCTTTATTGCAATAGCGGAAACCCTGATGAGCGACATACCTTTCTGGCAAAGTAAAACCCTTGATGAAATGACCGATGCCGAGTGGGAGTCATTATGTGACGGGTGCGGTCAATGCTGCCTGCATAAGCTGATGGATGAAGACACTGACGAAATCTACTTTACCAACGTCGCCTGTCGTCAGCTCAACATTAAAACCTGCCAGTGTCGTAATTACGAACGTCGATTCGAGTACGAGCCTGACTGCATCAAACTGACGCGTGATAATCTGCCGACTTTTGAATGGTTGCCGATGACCTGCGCCTATCGTCTGCTCGCAGAAGGAAAAGGGCTGCCGGAGTGGCACCCGTTGCTGACAGGATCAAAAGCGGCGATGCACGGTGAACGTATCTCCGTTCGTCATATTGCGGTGAAAGAATCGGAAGTACGTGACTGGCAGGATCATATCCTGAACAAACCTTCATGGGCGGACTGACCCGCCCATCGATTAGCAGGCGTTAAGGGTTAAGACTTTTTCGCCTGATACATTTCATCGGAGTGGTTGTCATCTTCCACCCAGAAGTTAATGTTGAATTGCGCATCGTCGCTTAATTCAACGCGATGCCAGTACTGCGGTGGGCTGGTCGCGAACTGACCGGCATTAATCACCACTTTCACTTCAGGTTCTTTTGCGTCTTCATTGGCAAAGCCATAATACGTTACCGTACCTTCCATTACGCAGAGCTGTCCAAACACGCCTGCTGCGGTGTTATGGTGAGAAAGAAGTGCTGCCGGGACGTTGTCTTTGGTAAAGAAGGGAGTAGAGCGTTTTACTTTCCAGTTTGCCGGGATGCGTAAATGGGACATCAGACATCTCCTTGGTGTGGCATCTATAAGATGCATTTAATATATATCTTATAGATGCCAGCAGGCAATGAATTTAAGGCAAAAAAAACGCTCCCGAAGGAGCGTCTCTGTTAGCGACCGAAGAGGTCACGTTTTTTCGGTTTAAACGGCTGTGCTATGACTACCAGCACGGCGACCACCAGGTAAGCGGCGAAGATCCCCAACAGCCACTGTGGCATTTCCAGGGTTAAAAAAGACCACTGGCGTTCAGCACAGTCACCGGATGCTAAAAACACCTGCGGCAGCCATTTGTCCAGCGGCAGCCAGCTCGGGAAGCGTGCTGCAAAATCACAGGTCATAAACGGTGATGGGTGCAACTGAATCATGGTGTGCTCATAAGCTAACTGCAGTCCGCGCCAGGCACTGTAAATCCAGATAATCATCGCCACATAGCGCAGCGGCGTTTTTGGTGCGATAGCCCCCACCAGCCCCGCGCCCATCACGCCAAATAATGCGCTACGTTCGTAAATACACAACACGCAAGGTTTTAGCAGCATGACGTGCTGGAACCACAGCGCGACAAGCTCCAGCGCAAAGGCGGTTAACGCCAACAATAACCATGCACCACGACCTCGGGAGCACTGGTTTAAAAATCGCAACATAATAATTTCCCTGCAACACGCGTAGAGAGCGCAGTTTAAACCAATTCAATTTATGCGCCACTAGCAGGAATTGAAAATTTGAGTAATCGGATAATTATCATGCAAAAAGTCAAACCGGGCAGTGATTTGCCCGGTAAATTGTTATGAAAGTGTAGCTAACCAGCCCGCCTGGGTCATCCACTCAGTCACCGGAACAAGCGTGAACTCGACGCAAAGCAGACCAACCAGCGTCAGGACGAGAGTATAAGGCAGAGCCATCCACACCATGCGGCCATAAGAGAGTCGAATCAATGGTGCCAGCGCAGAGGTCAGCAGGAACAGGAATGCCGCCTGGCCGTTTGGTGTAGCAACGGAAGGCAGGTTAGTCCCGGTATTGATCGCCACCGCTAACAGCTCAAATTGGTTAAGGCTGATGGTCCCATGTTCCAACGCGGCTTTGGCTTCGTTAATGTAGATGGTGCCGACAAACACGTTATCAGAGATAGAAGACAGCAGGCCGTTAAAGAGATAGAACAGCGTCAATTGAGCATGTTCAGAGGACTGCAAAACAAACTGAATAATCGGTGAAAAGAGCTGTTGATCGATAATCACCGCAACGATAGAGAAGAACACGGTCAGCAGGGCGGTGAAAGGCAGCGACTCGGTAAACGCTTTACCAATCGCGTGTTCGTCAGTAACGCCGGTCAACGACGTGGCCAGGATAATGACGGACAGACCGATTAATCCGACTTCCGCCAGATGCAGGGCCAGGGCAACCACTAGCCAGATACCGATAATCGCCTGAACAATCAGTTTGATTTTTTCCTGACGAGTACGCTGCTGACGGCTTTGATCGTCAAACTGTTGCAGGACATCGCGGACGGTCTCCGGCAGCGTTTCGCCATAGCCAAACCAGCGCAATTTCTCAACCAGCATGCAGGTTAACAGGCCGCAAATCAGCACCGGGACGGTGACCGGCGACATGCGCAGGAAAAAGTCACCAAAATGCCAGCCAGCCGCTTTGGCGATAATCAGGTTTTGCGGTTCGCCGACCATAGTCATTACGCCGCCTAACGCTGTACCGACACCCGCATGCATCATCAGGCTGCGCAGAAAACCACGGAACTGCTCCAGTACGACCTTATTGTGCTGATCGATATGGCTATCATCGAGCATATTGTTGTCTTCCGTGCGGGAAGAGGCGAAGCGATGGTAAATACCATAAAAACCAACCGCTACGCTGATTACCACGGCAACGACGGTCAGCGCATCCAGGAATGCAGAAAGGAAGGCTGCGGCAACGCAAAATGCCAGCGACAGCAGCATCTTGGAGCGAATCGTAAGCAGTAGGCGGGTGAAAATAAACAGCAGCAACTGCTTCATAAAGTAGATGCCAGCCACCATAAACATCAGCAGCAACAGCACCTCAAGGTTAGCGGCAACCTCTTCACGCACATGTGTGGCGCTGGTCATGCCGATGATGACCGCCTCGATGGCTAGCAGCCCGCCTGGTAGCAGCGGGTAACATTTTAACGCCATCGCCAGCGTAAAAATGAACTCGGCTACCAACAGCCAGCCCGCAATAAAGGGATTGATGAAAAATATTACCGGGTTAACGACTAAGAATACGAGTAGTGCAAGTTTGTACCAGTCAGGTGATTGACCTAAAAAATTGCGCCACATAGCGCGGCCCCATGATAGCTCCATGGTGATTTCCCTACCTTTAAAAATGAAATCATGTTTTTATGTTTGACCGCAAAGCTTAGCGGGAGGAGGGAGTACAGGCAAGCTATTCACGCGACGGACAAGGCTGGCTGTGCTTCAGCGTAATCTGGAAAATGAAGCCTTGATCCACTTTTTCTTCATTGCGTCAGCTATCAGCCATGTAGCCCGTCTGGTATGATAACTGTAACTATGTTTTGCTGTGTAATGGAATTATCACTATGGTCATTAAGGCGCAAAGCCCGGCTGGGTTCGCGGAAGAGTACATCATTGAAAGTATCTGGAATAACCGCTTCCCACCTGGCACTATTTTGCCTGCTGAACGTGAACTCTCTGAACTGATTGGAGTGACACGTACCACGTTACGCGAGGTATTACAGCGTCTGGCGCGGGACGGCTGGTTGACCATTCAACACGGCAAGCCGACGAAGGTGAATAACTTCTGGGAAACCTCCGGGCTAAATATCCTTGAAACGCTGGCGCGTCTCGATCACGAGAGCGTGCCGCAGCTTATTGATAATCTGCTGTCCGTGCGTACCAACATCTCGACGATCTTTGTTCGTACCGCGTTTCGCCAGCATCCTGATAAAGCACAGGAGGTTCTGGCAACGGCAAATCAGGTGGCCGACCATGCTGATGCGTTCGCCGATCTGGACTATAACATTTTCCGCGGTCTGGCATTTGCCTCTGGCAATCCGATTTACGGTTTGATCCTCAATGGAATGAAGGGATTATATACCCGCATTGGCCGCCATTATTTCGCCAATCCGGAAGCCCGCGCGCTGGCGCTGAGCTTTTACCGTAAGCTGTCAGAACTTTGTGATCAGGGTGCTCATGAGCAGGTATATGAAACGGTGCGTCGCTATGGTCACGACAGCGGCGAGATTTGGCATCGTATGCAGAAAAACCTGCCGGGCGATTTAGCTATTCAGGGGCGCTAATCGCACCTTATCCGGCCTACGAACTGCACGATTGTAGGCCGGATAAGACGTTTTCGCGTCGCCATCCGGCAATAAGATTTACAGACCGTTCATCCTCGGCGGGCAACGCTCCAGCAGTTCCACACTGCCGTCTTCATTCTGCTGCTCCAGCATCACGTCAAAACCCCAGAGCCGGTGCACATGCTTGAGCACCTCTTTGCGTCCTTTATCCAGCGGAGCGCGATTATGCGGAATATAGCGCAAGGTGAGCGAGCGGTCGCCGCGCAGATCGACATTCCAGATTTGAATATTCGGCTCAAGGTTGCTCAGGTTATATTGCGACGACAGCCTGTTGCGGATCTCACGATATCCTTCCTCGTTGTGAATCGCGGAAATCTCCAGATAATTATGACGATCGTCATCCAGCACGGTGAACAGGCGGAAATCACGCATAACCTTCGGTGACAGGAACTGGCTGATAAAGCTCTCATCTTTGAAATCGCGCATCGCGAAATGCAGGGTTTCCAGCCAGTCAGAACCCGCTATATCCGGGAACCAGTATTTGTCCTCTTCGGTAGGCGACTGACAAATTCGTTTAATATCCTGGAACATGGCAAAACCCAGGGCATAGGGGTTTATGCCGCTATACCACGGGCTGTTGTACGGCGGCTGGAACACCACGTTGGTATGGCTATGTAAAAACTCCAGCATAAACCGTTCGGTGACTTTACCTTCGTCATAAAGGTGATTAAGGATGGTGTAATGCCAGAAAGTGGCCCACCCTTCGTTCATCACCTGCGTCTGTTTCTGCGGATAAAAATACTGGCTGACCTTGCGCACAATGCGCAGTACTTCGCGTTGCCAGGATTCCAGCAGCGGGGCGTTCTTCTCCATGAAATACAGCAGATTCTCCTGCGGTTCAGAAGGATAACGTCGGGCTTCCGCAACGGTTTTCTCTTCCTCTTTCTTCGGCAGCGTACGCCACAACATATTTACCTGGCTTTGCAGATACTCTTCACGGCTTTTCTGTCGGGCTTTCTCTTCCTGTAGGGAGATTTTTTGCGGGCGTTTGTAACGATCCACGCCGTAGTTCATCAGCGCGTGACAGGAGTCGAGGAGCTTTTCGACTTCATCCACGCCGTAACGCTCTTCACACTGGGTAATATAGTTTCGCGCGAAGATCAGGTAATCGACGATGGAGCTGGCATCCGTCCAGCTACGGAACAGATAGTTGTTTTTAAAGAAGGAGTTATGTCCGTAGCAGGCATGCGCCATCACCAACGCCTGCATGGTGATGGTGTTCTCCTCCATCAGATACGCGATACACGGATTGGAGTTGATAACAATCTCATAGGCCAGCCCCTGCTGACCATGCTTATACAAACGCTCGGTTTCAATAAATTTTTTACCAAACGACCAGTGCGGATAGTTGATTGGCATCCCGACGCTGGAGTAAGCGTCCATCATTTGTTCGGAGGTGATCACCTCGATTTGGTGCGGGTAGGTATCCAGTCTGTAGAGTTTCGCCACGCGGTCTATTTCCGCCAGATAGACATCCAGCAGATCAAACGTCCAGTCGGGTCCATCGCTTAACCGTGTGCTGTCCTTGTTCATGGAATCAATCGTAGCCATTCGCGCACCCTCATTGTTGGCGGCACTCTCTGTCTGGAGTACCTCATTTCAAGCATAGATCATGGTGTTAAAAAACGTGCTGCGGCTGAATTTTTTTCTTTGCGATTTCTTGTTAGCGAGGCGTCGAAAAACGGTATGGCCGCAAAATTTTATGCTGGATAAAAATAACGCACAGCAGGAGATACCAAAGCAGGGAGTTCCCCGCCATCACCGCCATATGTGAGATAAGTCACCATAAAAAAGCCATATGTTGAATAATATTTTCAACTGAGTTATCAAGATGTAATTAGATGATTGTTCTTTTACTGTTAACGGAGTGGCTATGCGAGTTGTCATACTGGGAAGTGGTGTCGTTGGCGTGACCAGCGCCTGGTACTTAAGTCAGGCTGGACACGATGTCACCGTCATTGATCGTGAGCCCGGTCCGGCACTGGAAACCAGTGCGGCGAACGCGGGGCAAATCTCTCCAGGTTATGCAGCACCCTGGGCGGCGCCAGGCGTTCCGCTTAAAGCAATTAAATGGATGTTTCAGCGCCATGCGCCGCTGGCCGTTCGCCTCGACGGGACGCAGTTCCAGTTGAAATGGATGTGGCAGATGCTACGCAACTGCGACACCAGCCATTACATGGAAAACAAGGGCCGGATGGTGCGACTGGCGGAATACAGCCGTGATTGCCTGAAAGCGCTACGCGCCTCTACCGGTATCGAGTATGAAGGACGCCAGGGCGGAACGTTACAACTGTTCCGTACCGCTCAACAGTATGAGAACGCGACCCGCGACATCGCCGTCCTCGAAGACGCCGGCGTGCCGTATCAGCTCCTGGAAGCAAGCCGTCTGGCGGAAGTTGAACCGGCGCTGGCGGAAGTGGCACACAAGCTGACCGGCGGTCTGCGTTTACCGAATGACGAAACGGGTGACTGCCAGCTGTTTACCCAGCGTCTGGCGCTGATGGCGGAGCAGGCGGGTGTGAAATTTCGCTTTAATACTCCGGTCGATAAGCTGTTGAGCGATGGTGAGCAGATTTATGGCGTTCAGTGTGGCGAGGAGATAGTCAAAGCCGATGCCTATGTAATGGCGTTCGGCTCGTACTCTACGGCGATGCTGAAGGGGATCGTTGATATTCCGGTCTATCCGCTCAAAGGCTATTCATTGACCATTCCGGTGGCGCAAGATGACGGCGCGCCGGTTTCAACGATCCTTGATGAAACCTACAAAATCGCCATTACCCGCTTTGATAACCGTATTCGCGTTGGCGGCATGGCGGAGATTGTCGGCTTCAATACGGAATTGCTGCAACCCCGTCGTGAGACGCTGGAGATGGTCGTCCGCGATCTCTTCCCACGCGGTGGGCATGTGGAGCAGGCAACCTTCTGGACCGGGCTGCGTCCGATGACGCCGGACGGTACGCCAGTGATCGGGCGAACACGCTTTAAGAATCTACTGCTTAATACCGGCCACGGCACGCTGGGCTGGACCATGGCCTGCGGTTCGGGTCAGTTGCTGAGCGACATTCTGTCTGGCCGCACACCAGCCATTCCTTACGACGATCTGAGCGTGGCGCGTTACAGCCCGGGGTTTACCCCATCTCGTCCACGGCATTTACATGGCGCACATAACTGATAAGGACGTGAGATGACTCGCCCGATACTGGCCAGCATTGACCTGCAGGCGTTGAAACAAAACCTGACCATTACCCGCCAGGCCGCGCCGGACGCCCGCGTCTGGTCGGTGGTAAAAGCCAATGCATACGGACACGGCATTGAACGTGTCTGGAATGCGCTGGGCACAACCGACGGTTTTGCCATGCTCAATCTTGAAGAAGCGATAACCCTGCGTGAGCGCGGGTGGAAAGGCCCGATACTCATGCTGGAGGGATTTTTCCACGCCGAAGACCTGATGGTGTATGACAAATATCGTCTAACCACCTGTGTACACAGTAACTGGCAATTAAAAGCGCTGCAGAATGCGCGCCTCAACGCGCCGCTGGATGTTTACCTGAAGGTGAACAGCGGCATGAACCGACTGGGTTTTTTACCGGAAAGAGTATCAACGGTCTGGCAACAGCTGCGGGCAATGCCCAACGTCGGTGAAATGACGCTGATGTCCCACTTTGCAGATGCGGAGCACCCGGAAGGTATTCAGGAAGCTATGGCGCGGATTGCACAGGCGACAGAAGGGCTGGAGTGCAGACGGTCGCTGTCCAATTCGGCCGCCACACTGTGGCACCCTGAAGCACATTATGACTGGGTGCGCCCGGGCATTATTTTGTATGGCGCATCACCTTCGGGACAGTGGCGGGACATCGCCAATACCGGCCTGAAACCGGTCATGACCCTGAGCAGCGAGATAATCGGCATACAGACGCTGAAAGCTGGAGATCGGGTGGGCTACGGGGGACGCTATACCGCCAGCGGCGAGCAGCGTATTGGCATTGTGGCGACCGGGTATGCAGACGGTTACCCGCGCCATGCGCCAAGCGGAACGCCGGTGCTGGTGGACGGCGTACGCACGACAACGGTGGGGACGGTCTCAATGGATATGCTGGCGGTAGATCTGACACCGTGTCCGCAGGCGGGGATCGGGACGCCGGTAGAGCTGTGGGGCAAAGAGATTAAAATTGACGATGTGGCCAGCGCCGCGGGTACGGTGGGCTACGAGTTGATGTGTTCTCTGGCGCTGCGCGTGCCGGTTGTGACGGTGTAACGTATCTGAAGCCGGATGTCGACGCTGATGCGTTTCATCCGGCTACACCGTTTATGCGACGCAGAGCGCAAACCGGGCAAAGCGCTGCCGCCGCCCGGCAAAAAGCATCAACGCGCCTCATCCTCATCTTCAGCAACGCGAACACCGACTTTCAGCACCGCATTATCTTCTTTCTCAGCAACCGTCCAGATCATGCCAGCAAATTCAACCTGGTCACCGACGACCGGCGCGGCGCCAAGCAGATGCTGGACAATTTCACCCAGCGTTTGCTGTTTATCACGATACTCTGTGCCATCTTCCAGGCCATAAATCAGTGCCACATCGGCGTATTTTGCGCTGGCCTCGAGAATGAAATCACCGAAGAAGCGCTGGTCTAACGATACCGGCGGCGACTGGCTAAACAGCTTGCCGAGAGCAGGGAGATCGCGCTCGCGGCCAATGACGCACAGAACATCGCCTTCACGCAGCCGCGTACTGCCGGATGGGTGAAACAGCACGTTGTCACGAAACAGGGCGGCAATTCGCGTCTCTTCCGGCATATGCAAGTCGCGCAGTGCGGCTCCTACACACCACTTATCCGCGCTGAGCTGATAAACAAACTGCTCCCAGGGGTTTTCCGGATGAATATCCAGACCAATGCGCGAAACGGGCCTGCCGACGGGAGGAACCACCACTTTGGCTTTTTTGGCGGCCCAGGAAAGCGACGTTCCCTGAAACAGCAGCGAGATCAGAACCACGAAGAACGCGACGTTAAAGAACAGGCGCGCATTCTCCAGACCCGCCATCATTGGGAACACGGCGAGGATGATGGGGACTGCACCGCGCAGGCCCACCCAACTGATGAAAATGCGCTCGCGCAGATTGAAGCCACGAAACGGCAGCAGTCCGGCGAAGACCGACAGCGGACGGGCAATGAATATCATCCATGCAGACAAAATCAGCGCAGGGATCGCGATAGGCAGCAGGTCGGACGGCGTAACCAGCAGCCCCAGCACCAGGAACATGGCGATTTGCGCCAGCCAGGCCAGACCGTCGAAGTTTTGCAGAATGCCAAATCGGTTGCGGATGGGGCGATTACCCAGCAGGAAACCACACAGATAGACCGCCAGAATACCGCTGCCTTCCAGTGCAGTGGTCAGGGCAAAAATCAGGATCCCACCGCTTAAGGCCAGTAGCGGATAAAGCCCGGCAGGCAGTGAAATGCGGTTAATCATTTGCTGAAGCAGGTAGCCACCACCGAGACCCAGTATGATCCCTAAGCCGAACTGCTGGATAATATGCACTGCAAACATCCAGCTTAAACCGGTCTCGTGATTTTGAATCATGGCGATAAGCGTGATGGTTAAAAACACCGCCATCGGGTCATTACTCCCGGATTCAATTTCCAGCGTAGAGCCAACACGCTCGTTAAGCCCCTTGCCGCCAAGCAGGGAAAAAACCGCCGCGGCATCGGTTGAACCGACAATCGCGCCAATCAGGAGTCCTTCAATAAGATCCAGATGAAACAGCCACGCGGCCATCATGCCGGTGAGTCCGGAGGTAATCAGCACCCCGACGGTCGCCAGCGACAGCGCCGGGCCTAACGCGACACGAAATGAGCTGGCCTGGGTGCGCATCCCGCCGTCGAGCAGGATAACCGCCAGCGCCAGGTTACTCACCATATAGGCGAAAGGGTAGTTATCGAAAGGAATACCGCCCACGCCGTCGACTCCCGCTAACATACCGATAGCGAGAAATATCACCAGAATAGGGATACCAAGACGTGATGAGAATGAACTGAGTAAGATACTGCAGGTGACGAGTACGGAACCCAAAATAAAAAGGCTAATTATTGCTGCGGCATCCAACGTTCGGTTACTCCTGAATTACGCTGTTTCGTATTTATAAACCCTAACATAATAACGACAGAAACAGCGTTTTACTTAGCCCTGTTAACCGCTTTTTTTACGATTTAAGTACCGGATGCCCACTTAAGGTGAGCTGAGCGCCGTTTTTATCATTTTTCAGTACCGCTCTTGCCCCCAACGGCAAGGTGACGGTGCGTTGTTCATGACCAAAATCGAGGCCGTCGATCACCGGAACCGATAACCTGGCGCGTAGAAAATCACAAACTGAGTCAAGACTGTAACCCGCGTCGTAATCATTAGGTGCGCTGCCGCTAAAACTGCCGAGGATAATGGCGTTTTGTCGGGCCAGTATTCCTGCGTGATACAGTTGCAGCAGCATGCGTTCAATGCGAAAAGGATGCTCGTTAATGTCTTCCAGCACCAAAATGCCGTTTTCGATAGCGGGCATCCACGGCGTGCCCATCAGAGAAATGAGCATCGCCAGATTTCCGCCCCATAGCGTACCTTCGGTCGCACATGCCGGACCGTTACCTTGCCACTCGAGGGTAAATTGGGCATTGCGAACAGCCTGCCAGAAATGGTGCTCGGTAAATGCGTTCATCTCCTCGGCGCCAAAGTTAGCCGCCAGCATCGGGCCGCTGAAGCTAATCACATTCCCCTGCGCCAGCAGACCACACTGGATTGCGGTAAAATCGCTGTGTCCGCACAGCAGCAGTGGGTTGTGTTGCTGACGGTTCGCCAGCGCCTGCCAGTCAATATCTGCCAGTAAACGGCTCGCGCCATAGCCGCCGCGTACTGCCATCACAATGGTATCGGGCGTGTTCAGATTTACGAGCGCGTTCACATCAGCAAGCCGTTCTGCTTCTGTACCCGCAAAACGCTGGCAGCGGCGCGCAATGACCGCTGAATTGTCGACCTGATGACCGGCCTCAGTAAGACGCGCCAGCCCGCGTAAGGCAGCCTGCTGGTTGATACAGTAGCCCGACGGGGCAATTAAGTGAAACCGGGACATGGCATTTCCTTGCTACAACTAAAACCAAATGTATATCATGCCGCGTAGGTATGTCGTTGTCACCTCAGCGACAGGTTCCGGCTATAAGGATAGATGACGTGAAATTGAGATGGTTTGCTTTTTTGGTTGTATTACTTGCGGGCTGTAGTTCAAAACAGGATTACAAAAATCCGCCGTGGAATGCTGAAGTTCCGGTTAAACGCGCAATGCAATGGATGCCGATCAGCGAAAAAGCCGGTGCGGCCTGGGGTGTCAGTCCACAATTGATTACCGCGATCATCGCCATTGAATCAGGTGGAAACCCGAATGCGGTCAGTAAGTCTAATGCGATTGGCCTGATGCAGTTAAAAGCCTCGACGTCAGGGCGTGATGTTTATCGTCGCATGGGGTGGAGTGGCGAGCCGTCAACCAGCGAGCTGAAAAATCCTGAGCGCAATATCTCGATGGGGGCCGCATACCTGAGCATTCTTGAGACCGGGCCGCTGGCCGGGATCAAAGATCCGCAGGTGATGCAATATGCGCTGGTGGTATCGTACGCCAACGGTGCGGGCGCGCTGCTGCGAACGTTCTCCTCCGACAGGAAAAAAGCCATTAATAAGATAAACGATCTCAGCCCGGATGAATTTATTGAACATGTTGCGGATAATCATCCGGCGCCGCAGGCTCCGCGCTATATCTGGAAGCTTCAACAAGCGCTGGATGTGATGTAATTCAGGTGATGCTAATCGCGCACCTTATTCGACTTTTCCCGGGCCTCGCGCTCGAGGGAAAAAATAATCCGCTGTAGGTTACGCTCCACCGCCGGGCCGACGTTGAGAAAACGAAAGCTCAGGCGGGGAGTGGTAATTGTTTCGTTTTTCCCGTCGATAACTTTGCGTTCGCTAATGGAAATTAGCTGGGCGTCCACCTGATACACTCCCCATTGCTCCATGTTCAGTTCAACCTGTGAAAAGCGCATGCCTTCTACCAGTCCCTCTGGTTTTGCTGTTTCTAACAGCCCGCCCATACCGCCAAGAGACAAATCGAATAAGCGAAAACACAGCGTGCTGTTATCCGGCATTTTTACCGTGCAGCGATAGGGGGGATGCAGTGGAGCACCGATACGGAAATATTCCCGACGCTGGACGAACCACAGAGATGGCGGCAATGATGAGATAAATGCGGGTAGCCGCTGGTATTCGCCTTTTTTCAGCTGTGGCAGGGTGAACTCCACTTTGGCTCCCTGCGTTTCGGCGATAATCGTAATTTGATTGGCTCGCTGCACGGCCTGGTTTTCATATTCCTGACTACCAAAATCCATGATCAGTTCGTCCGGGCTGACCGCCAGTATTTTGCTGATGAACTGGCCACCTGACCAGGAGATACGCAGCGGAACCTGCTGCGAATTTAAGTCCCGGAGTACGCCTAACACCGCTAACGGATTTTGCTTCAGGAACTGCTCATTGTAGTTACTCACACCTAATGACTCCTGGATGCCTGGTTTATCGTTGGATTATCGGCATCAATCAACGGAACTTAATACAAATGGATGAAATTTTTTACCAAACCCAATGAATTAAGTCTGAGGGAAAAAGCACGTAGCGATGGCTTGCCTATACTTAACGTGCTGGCGCAAGAATGTCTTGCGCGTGCGTTCACTGGAAAGAGGGCCTGGAAATGGGAATTATTACCTGGATTATTTTTGGTCTGATTGCGGGGGTTATCGCCAAACTGATTATGCCGGGGCGCGATGGCGGTGGATTTATCCTGACCTGCATTCTCGGTATTATCGGTGCGGTGGTCGGTGGATGGCTGGCTACGATGTTCGGTATCGGCGGCGATATCAGCGGGTTTAATCTCCACAGCTTCCTGGTGGCCGTGGTCGGCGCGATTGTTGTGCTGGGTGTCTTTCGGCTTGTACGACGAGATTAATCGAACGGCCCCTGACGGGGCCGTTTTTCTGCATTGTTAAGTCAGAACTGATACTCAATACCCGCCCAGTAATTACGCCCCTCTTCAATAAATCCTTCACTGTAAACGTACTGCGTATCGAACAGGTTATTGACCGAAGCGTTAACGCTAAACCCGTGACCAATGGCGTAATCAGCGCGCAAATGGGTAATGGCGAAACCAGCGGCTTTCTGCGAGCCGTCGGTATTGCTATAGCTTGACGAACGGGCCTCTTCGGACAGCGTAATGCTGAGTGGCTCCCACGGTTTCAGCGTCATCCAGGCTGTCAGGGTTTGCGTCGGCAGATCGGTAATCTTACCGATATCGCTGCGTTTGGCGTCCGCATGAATAAGGCCGTAGCTCAGCCCGACGTCCAGCATATCAAAAACTTTACCTTTAACGCCTGCATCCAGGCCGGTGTAATCCACCCGACCACTGTTCTGATTCTGGATGGTATCGGCATCAATATTGTGCGAAAGAATCGCGTCGCTGATGCGGTTGTAATACACGCTGGCTTCGAATCCCCAGTTCTGGCTAAGTGAACCATTCCATGTCAGGTCGACGCTGCGGGCGCGCTCCGGTTTAAGCTGTGGATTGACCAGGGCCACCTGGTTATAGGCCGGTTTCGAGGTCGTGTAGCGTTCTTTTAACGTTGGGAAACGCGTTCTGTCAGAGTAAGACAGCGCTAATGTGTCTGAATTTTCAAAGTGGTATTTGGTCATCACCTGCCAGTTAAAGGCCGACTGATTGTTGTCATCGTAGTGCGTGACGCTGCCGTTTTTCTCGTGCTTCATACCTTCCAGACTGTCTCGCCAGTCATAGCTTATTCCCGCAACCACATCGACATTATCCGCCGCAGCCCACTGGTATTCACTGGCTACGGACCAGGTGCGGTCTTCGTAGCGGTCGTAAGCCGCATTCGGTGCGCCTTTCTCGCGGTGAACATCGTCCTTCCAGTTCACGGCGAAAGAGAGCAGATCGTTTTCTCGCATATCCGCAGCGAGCTGCAGGCCAGCCCCATCGCTATAGTCCGAATAATGGCTGTAGCTGCCTTTCTTATTTTTCAGATCGGCCAGCGAGTTGTACATCATCAACGTATTTTCAAAGGTGTCGCGATACAGACGGCTTTTCAGGGTAAAACGGTCGCCCAAATGCGTGGTTCCCTGATAGTAATAGCTCTCTTTATCGTATTGTGGCCATTGCCAGTAGCGTGATTTCTGGCTACTGGTTCCGGCGTACGGTGGATTATCTTTTTCACCGTCCTGATTTATATAGGTCAGCACATATTCATCATCTCCACGAGGGGTAAAGCCCAGCTTCACGATGCCACGCTTGTCATCAGCGGAAGAGTTGATCATCTTGCCGTGACTGCCTGCAACCGGGTTGTCCACGCCATGTGGTAACCCAAGGAAATCCTGCTTCAGTTGACTGCCGCTGAGCTGGATATAGCCGAGATCGTTACTGGCGCCAAATGAAGCGTGCATATCGTGGGCGTTGTCTTTGCTGTGACTCCAGCCCTGGCGATAGCCAATGCTGCCTTCAAGCGGTTTGGTCGGTTTTTTTGTAGTGATATTGATGGCACCGCCCATCTGGTTTGGCCCCTGTAACAGAGACGAGTAGCCTTTGGAGACTTCAACCGAAGCGATATCGGATGTCAGAAAACGGCCTAAATCGAGGTTGCCGTCATAGGGGATGTATACCGGCACGCCGTCGAAAAAGACGGGAACCTGACGGCTGTCAAATCCGCGCACTTTTACCTGTTGCTCGTTGCGGTTGCCTGACTTTTGCAGCACGACGCCAGGGACGACGCTCAGCGCCTGCGCCACGTTCTGTTTATCCAGCTGTTGTATCGTTTCCTGGCCGAGAACCGTGGTGGTGGCCGCGGAGACCGGACTAGACCAGACGGTCATGGTTTCGCTTTCCTGCCCAGCAAAAGCACTGTGCGCGAAAGCAAACGACAGGGCTGTGTAAAGACAACTTTTGTTGAAATTCATTATTTTTAGTCCATTTTTTGATGTTATAGGCCACGTGCGTCCGGGCTCAGGCTCACTTTGATATCCGCAGGTGGAGCGTAGTAAGGCGCGGAAGTGATAAAGAGTCTGATACCGCAGTCGAGATAACCCGCCAGCGAGGCGAGGGTAATGCCGCCGGTCAGCGCCAGCGTGCAATGGGGGGCCAGAGCAGGGGCCTGACGGGCAATTTCTGCCGCTTGCTCGGGGGTAAATTTGTCGAGTTGTAGGACATCTGGGGCGGCGCGTAGGGCGGCCAATGCCTCATCTGGCGTATCCGCTTCGACCACGATCTTTTTTTCTGGCGCATGGCTGCGTAAGCGCGCAATCGCGCCTGTCCAGTCGTTTGGGTTGGTAAGGAAACGGCGGTGATTAGCAAACAGCAGTACCGTTTCGGCGCATCCTCCCCGATGGATAATGCCCCCGGCGGCAAGTATTGCCTGAGTCGCCAGTAAACGCGTACCGGGAATGGCTTTGCGGGTGCAGGCAATCTGCCCATCGGGATAGCGTTGATGCAGCATGCTCAGCATCTCGACGAGATAGCCCGACACGCCGCAGCTCCACTCCAGTACATTTTGTACCGCTTTCCAGCCCTGGTGCAGCGCCGCCGCTGGTCCGTGTGCGCGAATCAGTCGCTGTCCGGCGTTCGCCCGTTCGCCATCGGACAAAATATCGGTGACGGTTAATCCCAATGACGTCAGCATTTGTCTGGCAACAGCGGTACCGCTAACGCATCCGCCCTGGCGATGGCTAAACTCGATGACGCCTGGTTGGGCGCCGATACCCAGCGCGCGGGTGGTCAGATCGCCGCCCTGAATATCTTCCAGCAGCAGCGCGTCAGTTTGCGCCTGCGAAAAGTAGATCATCGCAGCGCCTCCAGCGGGATGCTGTCCCACCAGATAAGCGCCCAGTCACGGCTGGCGGGGGCAATAGCGCGTGGATCCTGCTGTTGGTACCAGTTTTCCAGACGTTCGACCTCGTCGGCGCTCAGTTCACCCATACTCCAGCGCACGTTTTCCAGAAAACGCGTCCAGGTGCTGTTGTCCTGCTGACAGTTGGGACCGCGGATAAAATCAACGTGCGCGTGGATCCCCATCTGATACAGAACATTAAGCGCATAGATATAGTTGGGCAGTTCAATCACTTCGCGGCCCAGTGCGCGCTGAATGGTGGGAGAAACGAAAGATGAACTGACGAGGTGGGTGGTATAAACCCGCAGCCGGGCCTGATTATTCAGCTTGCTCATTGCCTGACGCATATCGGCAACCAGCGTGGAGCGCGAGGCGACGGCGATATCGCACTGGGGTAAATCATCCCAGTGCTCTTCCCAGGCTCGTTGCACCCATTGTACGTGACGGGCGTTCATTTGTGCGGCGCGGCGGGCAGCTACGCTCAGCATTCCCTGGCTGTAATCTACGCCGTAAATTATTGGCATTTTTTTAGCCAGCGCCAGCGAGACTGTACCGGGGCCGCAACCCATATCAAACAGCGACTCTGCACCTTGCAGGTCGATTTTCCCCAGCAGTTGCAGCAGATAGCTGTCGGTTAATGAAGCGCAATTCTCCGCCATTTTTTCCGCACGTTTGTCCCAGTGCTCCGGCTTTTTTTCGGTTCTGTTCGCCAGCTGTAATTGCTTACGGTAAAGATCGGCAAAATCAATGTCGTCAATGAGCATGAATATTCCTTAATTGAGTGAACCATAAAGATGGTGGGTAATTTGTGACGGTGTAACGCGATACAGCGCGGCCAGGCGGTCGGCGGCGAGCTGATGTTCAGGCAGACCCTGCGACACCTCGCCGTTTGGTTCAACCCGTACCACGCTGTCGGCGATTGCCCGGGCGTGCAACGGGTGATGGGTCGACATCAGCAGGGCCATACCGGAATTTTTCAGCGTCACCAGCGTGTCGAGCAGACGGATTTGATGCCCAAAATCAAGGCTGGATGCGGGTTCATCCAGCAATAAAAGACGCGGACGTTGCGCCAGCGCGCGAGCGATCAACACCAGTTGCCGTTCGCCGCCGCTCAGGGTGTTCCAGCGTCGAAGTGCCAGGTGAGAAATCTCCAGCATCGCCAGTTGCTGATGCGCAATTTCACGCTCTTTAGCGCCGGGAACCGCAAATGCCGCCAGTTGCGGGGCCAGTCCCATCATCACCATGTCCAGGGCGGTGAAGGCAAACGCGCCGTCGTGCGCCTGAGGAACCCAGGCGATGGCTGCGGCGCGTTCCCGATCGCTGAGATGATTCACTGCGACGCCATCAAGCAGAATGTCACCGCGAAGCGGCGGAAGAACGCCGAGAATGGTGCGCATCAGGGTGGTTTTACCGCTGCCGTTAGCACCAATCAGACAACAGACAGAACCGGGCGAAACCTGAAAGGAGATATCACGTAACACGGGTTGTTTACTGTGGTATCCCAGCGACGCGTGGCGCACGAGTAATAGCGTCATGGGCGGTTTCCCCGCAGCAAAAGCAGCAAAAAGAACGGTGCGCCAATAAATGCAGTCAGGATCCCCAGCGGGATTTCCGTGCGGCTCAGCGTGCGGGCGAGGGTGTCGGTGAGCAGGAGTAGAATGGCGCCGATCCCCATGGACACCGGCAGTAACTGCTGGTGGTTATTCCCGCTGAGGAGTCTGCCGATGTGCGGCACCACCAGTCCAATCCAGCCGATAATGCCGGCAATGGCGACGGTACAGGCGGTGACTAACGTTGCGCAGACGATCAGTCCCAGCCGCAGTCGGGAGACGTTGATCCCAAGCGATCGGGCTTCATCATCCGACAGAGTGAGCAGGTTCATGCGCCAGCGCAGCAGCAATAACGGGACCAGTCCAGCAAGGATCAGCGGTGCTGAGAACCACAGATCGTGCAGAGTAATTGTCGATAAACCGCCGAGCAGCCAGAAGGTGATCGACGGGAGTTGGGTATACGGGTCGGCCAGCGTTTTGATGAGCGAAATTCCCGCGCCGCAGACCGTACCCAGCGCAATCCCGACCAGCACCAGTGTTAACACCGGATCGTGACGCTTGACTCGCCGGGTAATCAGCCAGACACCGGCGACCACTAACAAACCGCCAGTGAACGCATACAGCTGAATAAACAGGATTGGTAGCCCCAGCAGGATTGCCGTACAGGCGCCCAAACCGGCACCGGCCGCCACGCCGAGGATATCCGGCGAAACCAGTGGGTTACGGAACATTCCCTGATAAGTGGTTCCTGCGCCAGCCAGCGCTGCGCCGAGTAACAATGCAGCCAGAATGCGCGGCAGTCGGATTTGCCAGAAGACGATTTTGTCCTGCATCGGGACGCCATCCCTGCCCGCAATAAGATCCACGACCTGTTGTGCATCGAGGCGATAAGCACCCGACACCGCGGCGATGCTCGCGCAAAGCACCACCGTCGTAATCATCAGAAAACCGAGGGTAGATGTTTTCATCAGACGCTCACCAGTTGTTGATACTGTGCGTCGCTTAACGTGGTGTGCCAGAACAGTTCACTGTAGCGCTGCATATCGGTTTTAAAGCCCGCTTCAACCTGTGGATCAAGCCAGGCATGCAGACGGCGTAACCCCAGCAAACGATTGATGCCGGGAGGCGCGTCCAGCCAGCCAAACGGCAGGCCGCTGAGAAACAGAATGCGCCGATCGGCAACCGCTTTGACTCCTTGCCAGACGGGATCTTCTCGCAGGTACTGTGCCGTAATCGCATCCTGTACCAGAATAATATCGGGCTGCCAGCTCAACAGGTTTTCCATTGAAACCTGCGCCAGCCCGTGCAGCCCAGGAATTTGCGCCACATTGTGTAATCCCAGTAGTTCTGCCGCTTCGGTATGCAATGAACCTTGTAATCCTGTTTCAAGTCCGCGGGCGCCGCGCGCGGCATAAAAACGCAGCTTTGCTGCGGGAGAGTGTGAAAACGCGAGGGCTTCATCAATAAAACGCTGGGCCAGTTTGGCCTGAGTCCTGGCCCGTGTTGCGACTCCCAGCGCTTCACCTGCCGCGAGTAGCTGTTGCGGGCTGAGCCGCAGTTCGCCATTAATCAGCAGCCAGGGAATTTGCGTTTGCGCATTCACTTGTCTGGCCTGAGAAAGCCAGGTTTCATCGGCATTGCCGCAGTCAATCACCAGGTCGGGTTTAAGCGCCAGTAGCGCTTCAAGCGAGAGTGTGCTGGCGCGCCCCGCCAGCTTGCCCAGTTTCGGTAAAGCCCGAATGTCTTCGTGAAACGGGATGGCGGTCTGACGAGAAAAATCAAAGGATGAAAAACCAACCAGTTTTTCCGGCGCGACGGCCAGCAGCAGCATGTCGGCGGGTGCGCCTGCGCTGACCACGCGTTGGGTCGCCTCTGGCGCTGGGTGGCCTCCAACGGCAACGGTTAGCGGCGTTTGAGCCAAGGCGGGAAGATGGCGTAGCAGCAGTGCAGATGCCACAAGCTGGGCAAACATCCGTCTTGTCAGTGGCATAATTGTTATCCTGAAGGTGATAAAATCGCTATATATTTACATATACAGCGAATAAAAACATGTTCAGAATCAATTTCTCACGGATGAAAACCCGGAATACCCCATAAGGGCTAGATGGCGTAGAGACAACAGGAATGGCGAAATATAAGCCTGAAAAAATCCGCGACGCAGCGCGGATTCGGGGAGTAAAACGCTTCAGGTAACGGCATTAAGACGTCGGCTGAGCCTGTTTTTTAGGCTCGACTGGCGTGGTACTTGCCGGGGCCGGGCGCGATGCGGGCACGCTGTCACAGGGCTTTTCTTTGGCGCAGATCAGGTCGAGCATTTTTAGCGTTACGCCGTTGGTCCAGCCAAAACCATCCTGCAACGGATATTCGCCGCCGCCTCCGCCAGTGCCTGTGCTACTCACGTCATACTTTTCAACCAGCTTTTTCTCACGATCGTAGGTGTGCTGCACGTTGGTGAGGAATCGCCAGGTCACGTCCATGGCGACGTTATCCTGACCGTAATTCTGTAATCCCGATGCGGCGACCCACTGGAGCGGGGCCCAGCCGTTGGGAGCATCCCACTGCTGGCCGCTTTTCACTGACGTGGTGGCCAGGCCGCCGGGTTGCAGCAAATGCGCCTGGGTTGCCGCGGCCACTTTACTGGCGCGATCTTTTGCTGCTGCATTGACATACAACGGGAACAAGGCGGCGGCCGTGAGTTGGTTACGTACTTTGTGGCTCTTCAGATCGTAATCGGCATACCAGCCTTCTTTGTCGTTCCACAGGTGCTTTTCGATCCCTTTTTGTCGGGCATTAGCGAAGCCTTCATATTGTGCAGCTTTGGCATTATCCCCGGCGGCCTTGCTGGCGAGGGCGATCATCTTTTCCATTTTGTACATCAACGCATTGAGATCGACTGGAACAATGCTGGTGGTGCGTAGGGTGCCTAGTTGATTGGGGTTATCCATCCAGCGGGAACTAAAGTCCCAACCCGACGCGGCGGCAGAACGCAGGTCGCGGTAGATTTCTGTGGCCGGTCGGTTCGGATTGCTTTTCGCTGTGGCGATATCCTCCACCCAAGACTCTGGCCGCGGCGTATCGCGGTCATCCCAGTAGCGATTCAAAATGGTGCCGTCATCCAGTTTAACCACGCGCTTATTCTGCTGACCGGGCTGGAGCGTTTCGACGCCTTCCATCCAGTAGGTGTATTCTTTGAGCATCTGCGGGAGGTATTTTTTCAGCGCGTCATCCCCGTCATGCTGCGCCAGCAGTTCCACCATAAAGGCAAAGAATGGCGGTTGAGAACGGCTCAGATAGTAGGTGCGGTTGCCGTTAGGAATGTGCCCCCAGGAATCAATCTCGTAAGCGAAGTTTGCCACCATGTCGGAGACCTTATCCCAGTGATTGCTCTCGGCAAGCCCCAGCATGGTGAAATAGCTGTCCCAATAATATATTTCGCGAAAACGCCCGCCAGGCACGACATACGGTTCCGGGAGCGGCAGCAGAGAGTCCCATTTTTCAGCGTCGGTTGTCGAACGAGTGAGTACCGGCCACAGTCCGTCAATATGCTCGCGCAGCGATTGCCCGGCTGGAGGGACGTATTTCTCGCCAGCTTTCGGCAAGGTGAAATTCACTTCCACAAAATGACGTAAGTCGAATCCGGACTGATTTTTCTGCATCCGGTAATCGGCAAGGATCATTAATGGATCGCTGTTAGGGACGGCGTCAGCAAAGGTTTTCTGGTCAGGAAACAGTTTGGCCGTTTGTACATCGTTAAACAGTGGGCCAAGCAAAATATCAGGCGGCTGAGGCGTTGCGGTTGGCGCGTCCTCGGCGTTGACGGCAAAAGAGGAAAGGGCAAAAAAGGTGCTTGCGAGCGTCAGTTTTATTGCAACAGAGAGCAGGCCTGGATGGCGAGTTGCAGGCGTTATCATCGGTTAATCTCCTTAGGGTGTGCCGAAGCAGCGGCATTTACCATGAGAAAACCTTAGTTCAGGATCGACCGTTGCGCGTGATCGACGCCCCATTTTGCGAATAAACAGACATTTCCCGACGCGAATCGAAAAGATGCACACCCTTTGTCGGCAAAGGGCGTGCAACCGACATCAGTCCGCGCGGGTTATCCGCTGGGCCACGCTGTCAAGGGTCAGGGTATCACCCATCGTGATACTCTCGATGGCCTCGCCTTGCTGACATAACCAACATAACCCCATTGCACGGGCGATAATCGCCGGGTGGGACGCTTCGCTCCCGTCCCGCAGGCAGATGCCTTTGATGGTCTTCGGATCGAGTTGCAGCACCGTAGATGGATAGATGACCTCCGCGACCAAAATAGTGGGGCGGATGAACGCGGGAATTTGTGCAGTCTCTCCCGTTAAATACTGCAGTGAACGAGACAACAAATCTTCAATATCGATGTATCGCGCCTGCAGGTAAGGATCGTCGAGCTGTAAATACTGCTGGCTGAGATCGCTCAGCACCTGATGCCAGGCCCAGGCCGCGCTGCACTGCGTTTCACGCATTAGATCACAAGCCATATCGAACAGATCCGGATCGTCCAACAGCGTGTGGTGACCGGAGAAAATAGCGGCGATATCTGCGGAATATCTCTCTTCTGCAAGCGCGGTTAGCTCGCTTAAGTCGTTCAGCGTGCTTTGGATAGCGACCCGTAACCGTTGCTGCTCAATCTGGAGTGAGGCTACAGGCTGCTGGCTTACCTGTGGTGAGAACGGTGTGTAACAGAATGCCGTCCCCGTGACCTGTGAGGGAACCTTCGTCACCACGGTATCAGCATGCGCGGGCTCGAGCGATTCACCAAAATTCTCAGCCGCCAGCTGTTTGAATGCGGCCAGTGCATCCTCTGCCTGTTCGCCCTTGGCAATCAGGCGCAGCGTGTCGTTACAGCGTACCTGCAGCAGGGCAATCTGATTCAGGCTATCAGGGACGACGCACTTGCCATTTTTCTCCAGCCACATATCGGCGTTAAAGCCAGACAGCGCGGAAACCAGCCGTGAAGCCGGACGCACATGAATGCCGTTTGGGTTTTTCACCACAATGGCCACTGAATGAGCATCTGCATCGGGCGCGAATTCGGCAGATGTCGGCTTTGCTGCAGATGGCGAAGGTAAACCCAGTTGCTCACATTTGGCGTCGAGGGCATTCATGGCATCACAGATGACCCGCTCGATGTCAGCACCTGCGGCAGCGCTAACCGTTGCGGCGAGCGTGCCTTCGACCAGCGGCGCGGCGCACAAACGTACTTTGGCGGCAATGGCCGGATCGAGCAGTTCCAGCGCGGTTTCCGCACTCAGTAGCGCACTACCGATATCCATCATCACCAGCACGTGATCCGTATCGGCCACGGACTCAATGGCTTCCATCACCTTGATAGGATCGGTACCAATCGGATTCTCAGGATCGTCAATGCCTGCGGCAATAGCGATTTTGCATCCATCACCCATTAACATCTGCCGGGCTAGCGCGCCGACGCCTTCGCCCAACTGGGCGCTGTGAGAAACAATAACCAGGTTTACCATCGCTTTATCCTTACTCTCTGGACGCCTGAGCCAGCATTTGCATCATAAACATTACGGACGTTGCGCCGGGATCCTGATGCCCAATGCTGCGCTCACCGAGATAGCTGGCGCGGCCTTTGCGGGCCTGCATGGTGATGGTGCTTTGCGCTGCTGCTTCCGCTTGTTGGCTTGCCGCTTCCAGCGCCGCCTGTACGCTCAGCTTTTGCTCGCAGGATTGGCGTAAAGATTCCACTACCGGCAGCCAGACATCGCACATGGTTTTGTCGCCAGGTTCAGCTTTACCGCGGCTAATCACACCTTCTGCGCCATCACGAATCATTTGATACAACTCCTCAAGCGTCAGGCTTTGATGAGCCTGGGTCACCTGGGCGGCGCGGATAAAAAAGGTACCAAACAGTGGACCGCTGGCCCCCCCGACGCTTGAGAGCAGCACCATGCCGGTGTTTTTCAAAATAAAACCAATGTCTTTATCGGCGATGGACGGCAGCTTTTCGACGACTTTGCTAAAGCCGCGGTGCATGTTCAGACCGTGGTCGGCATCACCAATTTCCCGATCAAGACCGGTGAGAAAATCACTTTCGGTGGTGAAGATCTCACCGCAGCGATAGAGCCAGTTAACAATTTGTGTTCTGTTGAGGGACATCATGTATCTCCTTATTTACCCCAGTTGAGAGCAGGGGTGTGAACCGGTGCATCCCATAAGCTCAGCGTGTCGTCATCCACCTGTAACAGGGTGATTGAGAAGCCGGTCATATCCAGAGAGGTACAGTAAGAACCGATCAGATTGCGCTCAATGACGATGCCGGCGTCCTGGCAACGGCTTTCGAGGCGGTTATACACGCCGAAGAGTTCTGACAGCGGCGTCGCACCGAGATTATTGACCAGCGCAATGACGCGATCGCCGCTTTGCAACGCGCGTTTGCTTTCTTTGCCTTCCTGCCACGCGCCCTGAACGTTGTCCCAGTGGCGGAGCGTACGGCTGTAGTTGCCGTTTTCCAGCAGGGTATCGAACATTTCATCAACGGTCTGATCGAGGGAAGTGAAGGTGCGGCGGTCAATGCCCGGTTCCCCGTGGATACCCACGCCAAACTCCATTTCGTTATCCTGCAACGTGAACGACGGTTGTCCGGCGGCCGGAACGGTACAGGCGCCAATGGCTATCCCAATGGAGTGGCCCTGGTTATTCAGTTTACGACCCAGCGCCGCACAGACTTCCAGTGAGTCACCGCGTTCGGCGGCAGCGCCGACCAGTTTTTCGATCAATACGGTATTCGCCACACCACGACGACCGGCGGTATACAGACTGTCTTTCACCGCCACGTCGTCATCCACTACCATGGTGGTGACTTTGACGCCGCTTTCATGCAACAGCTCGGTGGCGGTTTCGAAATTAAGAATATCGCCGGTGTAATTTTTGATGATCAGCAGTACGCCTTCGCCGCCATCAATTTGCATGGCGCATTCGAACATTTTATCCGGCGTGGGTGAGGTAAAAATTTCACCCGGGCAGGCACCAGAGAGCATGCCCTGACCAATATAGCCGCAGTGCATAGGCTCGTGTCCGCTGCCGCCGCCGGAAAGCAGCGCCACTTTGCCCATTACCGGCGCATCTGCGCGGGTGACATATACCGGATCCTGATGCAGTGCCAGGGAAGGATACGCTTTCGCCAGTCCGGCGAGTTGTTCAGTCAGTACGTCTTCAACACGGTTAATCAATTTTTTCATTATTTATGCTCCGCAGACAGTCCTGGATGGCTGCCAGATTCGGGCAGGCATCTGATGTAGGGTATCGGGTTATACAACGCCACGGCGACTGCTCGCTGCCGATAAGGTAATTTTGCACACGGGTTGGCAAAAGAAAATTGCTGTAATGGGCGTTTCAATACGAAACGTAGCAACATAATAATGTTCCGTATTGGAACGTCATGGTGCATAAAACAGCGAAAATGAGAGGTTGGGCCGTATTTGGCCGGGAAGCTGATTCACGGGTGTTTAGGGAAAACAAACCACCTGCAGAGCAGGTGGTTTGTAGGCAAGGTCGATTTCGGCGTTAGCCCGGATAAATTCCGCGATCTTTACGTGCCAACAGAATGCGTTCGCAGGCAACAATGTAGGCTGCCGTACGCAGTGAGCAGGATTTCTCTGCCGCTTTTTCCCACACGTGTACCATCGCATCGGTCATTATTTTGTCCATGCGATTGTTAATCTCTTCTTCGCTCCAGAAGAAGCTAGCCATGTCCTGAACCCATTCGAAGTAGCTGACGGTTACGCCGCCGGCGTTACAAACAACGTCTGGGACAACCACGATACCGCGGCTTGCCAGAACGTCGTCGGCATCCGGATAGGTTGGGCCGTTAGCGCCTTCGAGTACCAGTTTACAGGTAAGCGTTTCCGCGCGGTGACGGGTGATCTGGCCTTCGAGCGCGGCCGGGATCAGAATATCCATCTCCAGGCTCCAGAAGGCTTCGCTGGCAATGGTTTCAGCGCCCGGAAAACCGGCAATCTGTTTGTGCTCCAGTTGCCAGGCAGACAACGCGGCCATGTCGATACCCGTTGAGTTAAACAGCGTTGCGGTGTGATCCTGAATCGCGACCACGCGTGCTCCTGCTGCCGCGAACAGGCGGGCGGCTTCGCTGCCGACGTTACCAAAACCTTGCACCGCTACGCGAGCGCCTTCAACGTCGATGTTGGCACGACGCGCCACTTCCAGACCGCTGACGAAAACACCACGACCGGTGGCTTTATCACGGCCTAACGAGCCGCCGAGGTGAATAGGTTTACCGGTGACCACGCTGGTCACGGTGGTGCCGTGGTTCATGGAGTAGGTATCCATCATCCAGGCCATTACTTTTCCGTTAGTCCCCACATCCGGCGCAGGAATGTCTTTCTGCGGCCCGATGATAATGCCGATTTCGCTGGTATAACGGCGGGTTAAACGCTCCAGTTCACCTTCGGAAAGCGAGAACGGATCGACGCGCACGCCACCTTTCGCACCGCCGTACGGCAGGTTCAACGCTGCGCATTTGATGGTCATCCATGCGGACAGGGCCATCACTTCATTAAGATCAACATCAGGATGATAACGCACACCGCCTTTGCCTGGCCCGCGGGAGAGGTTATGTTGCACGCGATACCCTTCAAAATGACGGATAGTACCGTCATCCATCTGCACCGGGATATCGACAATCAGCGCGCGTTTTGGGTGGCGCAGGGTATCCACCCAATGGGAAAGTTCGCCCAGGTAAGGGGCCACACGCTCGATTTGTTGCAGGTAGGTATTCCAGGCAGATGTGCTGCTATCTGAAGCGTAAGATAACTTATCCATGATAAACCTTAGTTATAAAAGTAATATGTTCTTAATTTGGCCGTGGTATACAGTGAATCACACCATATGAACCTAAATTTAACATTTATTTCATGGAATGGCCTGTCCGGCTAACACGGTTTATCGGCATGAAGCGTGTGGGCTTTAGCTGAGAAGTGAATAGTTATTCTTTGATTGTGCGGATATTTCGGTTATTTTGCTGACTGGATAATTTAATATGCATGATTTATAAAAATCGCAATTTGTCAGATTTATGACGCACCTCTAAAAGTAAATAATATGATAATAAAATGTATTTGCTTTATTGCGATTAAGCTGGGGTCAGTAGGTCACGGCGATGGTAACGGTATCAGCATAATTGTCAGGCGTGTAGTTCGCGCTGGGAACGGTGGCGTAAACCGGGTAGGTGGTGGTGGTTCCCGTACCGTTGCCCGCGACGGTATTGAGCGATGAATTGCCCCAAACCGTACCGGACGGCCCCGGCGTCGAGCTAAGCTGGTAGGGGACCTTGTCCGTATTTGACCCCGTGCCGGCCATCACGCCGCTGCCTGCCGTATTGCCGTTAGAGGGCTGAAGTCCGATGGTGTAAGGCGTGTTATTGGAACATGCTACGCCCACGGTATTTGAAGCCGTTAGGTTACGCCCGGTCGCCCCGGCGGGCGCAAAGCTAATATTGGTTGCAGAGGTGATATTGCACTGTTTGCTGACCGTCGCCGATACGGTGAAGGGAAGTCTGGCGGCAACGGTATCGCCACAGGTGGTCGGCGGGAAAAGCAATCCAGGATTGAGGGTGACAAGGGCTGTCGCCGCCGTATAGCTATCCTGATAGCTTCCGGGGACCGCTGAGGTTTGTGGCGTGACAATCTGCGCTGATACCGTGAGTGAGCCCGTCACTGGCGTCAGATTCAGCAGGTTAAGCTGTACCATTGGAAAAGTTGTTCCCGACTGATACTGACTCCCCCAGACTTTGGTGTGTCCGGCATCCTGGTAAAGCTGGTATGCCAGCGTTCTGGCAGGTGTTCCGTTTAATGACATATTTCGAGGTGTCACCTGGCCACTGACGGCTGAGGCGCCAATATTAAAACAGAGGTTGATCCCTGCCAGCGCGTCGCCAAGCTCTTTGGTGCAGGTGTAGTTGAACGTCATTGATGACGTTGCGCCTGTTGCAGACAGCGGATTGACTGAGCCCAAATTTATGGGTTGCACATTACTCACCGAACAGGTTACGGCATGGCTAATCGCCGGACAAAAGAGTACGGCTGCGATGAGTAACAGATGCCTTAACCTCATGAGCGCACTCCTGTTAGTGTGGCCGGCAAACCAGTGGACCTATTTGCACAATCCCTTTTGCGGAAGCGGGATAGTCAAATTGCACGCGACAACTGCCGGTGTCTGTCTCAACGCGTAGCGCGTTGTGCTGTTCCAGCGTGTCGAACCAGGTCATCCCATCAAAACCAACGACAGACGATTGTCCTGTTTCGTTGATAGCGTATGCCATGCTGCCTTCGGGAATGGGTTTACCCTGATTGTCGACGAGGATGACCTGCGCAGCGCGTACCGGGGTAATGCCAAAGCTAACCAATGTACCGGAACGATCGGCAGGCGTTGCATTCGCCTCAACGCGCGCGATCCGCATATTGGCGGGGAGATCCATTGGGTCAATACTGATCAGGTTTTTTTGATAACTGTTCAGCGGCGTGACCAGCAATAGCCCCTGGTCGTCGCTGCGACCAATCAGGTTATTTTGTAATTTAATCGGGACGTCAGGAACGCCGTCAGTTGATACGACGGCAAAGCCATTGTTGATTTCACGTGCTGCAAACAGGCCGCCTCCCATGGTAACAAGCGATCCGGTGGCGCCTGCGTAGCCGTAATGGTTATCCGGTAAACGGCTGAATCCCGCGTACGCTTTACCATAACGCCCCAGATATCCCACTTCTCCCTGACCGCTTTGCCGGGAAGCCTGCTGACTGGCGGCCAGATTCCAGCCCCAGCCGCCGTCGGCAGGAGGCGTCAGGCTGGCGTTGAGCTGGTAGCCGGTCTCATCATTGGTGTGTTGTAGGGTGCTGCTGGCACTTAGATTATTATCAGTGGTCATTGTCACCATCAAATAGAGACTGCGATCGCGGTTATCGTCGATGTTTTGGTTGAATCCGGCATTCAGTGAAATGTTGTCGGTAATCGATTTGAACCAGATGGCGTTGGCGTAGCGCACCGCATTTTCGTGCGGATAACGAAACTGCAGGTAACTCAGGCTGACATTACCGGCAGCTTCCAGCGAATAGCCAATGACCGTATTGCTGTTAAGCGTCGGTGGCGGCTCGCCATAATGGGTGGCGACATCACGATAATCGCCGGAAGTGGCCGTCGTACTGGTACTGAAATTAAACCGTTCGCCGGACCAACGATAACCAAAACTGTACAGAAAACCGTTCTTTCCTGAGTCGGAACTTGCGGCAACTGAGGTCGAAAACGTGCCGCTGCGGGTGCCTGGGATCCAGTCGTTACTGAAGCCCGCGTTAATCAGTCCATCGCTGGTTTCAGCGTGAGTCCCGGCGGTGAACGTATTGCTAAACCCCCGACGCCATGTACTGCTCAGTACCGGTGCGCTGGCATAATCAAAAGAGGAGTAACCATAGTTTTCGCGCACTGTACCCAGTTCTGCAGACCAGGCAGTTAATCCTTCCCGCAGGAGTTGCTGATCGTTGTAGAACGAAAAATTTTGTACGCTCGTTCTGCCCAGCGCATCCGTCATCATTACCTGACCCGTTCCCGCGCCGCTGATGTTCGGCATTGTGTTGATCTGAAAGCTACCCGCGGGGACTTCTCCGTTGTAGTACCTGACGCCGTCGACGTACAGCTCAACGTTTGACGGCAACGTCGCGGAGCCAAGATATGCAGGGAGCGGGGTGGTTGGCATATAGGGCCGCAAACCAAAATCGGTTCCTATCTGAATGCCGCCGATACGCGTCGGCCGGGACCAGATAAGTGAACTGGTCAGGGTATCGCCAACGGTTACCGCCAGCATCGTTTCGGGAAATGACGTACGCCAGCTGGTATCGAGTCGCTCAACGCTGTTATCCGCATTTTCCTCGGTGGAATACTGCGTCAACTGGGTGGTGCTGAGCACGCCTGCAGCATTGAAAGCGCGTAGTTCGCTGAAGGTATTTATTGCGCTTTCATCCCCCTGTTGGGTATAGATATCGTAATTGAGCAGCCCTCCGCGTGATGTTGTCGCCGTCGGCGCGGTCTCTACGGGGGAGTTAAGCTGCGTGGTCGCAAGATCGAGTGAACTGAGTGGCGCAGTAAGCGAAAGCGTTTGCAACTGAACGTTATAGTCAATCGTTAGCTCGGGGATATCGTTCAGGCAGACGGCGTGAGTGGCGTCAGGCGCAAAGCGAAAGCCCATTTTTCGCAGGGTATCTGCCCCAGCATAGAGCTTTCCATTATCGTAACCCAAATGCACCAGCCCAACGGGATTCCCATTTAAGGTGACGTCGAGATACAAATTGACCCCCACGAGCTGCGCTGCGCCATTAATAACACCATCTTCGTTCTGGTTATTATTCAGCGTTTGTGCGCAAACCATTCCCGATATTAATACTCCATTGAGAAAGCAATATTTCACCAGAAGCCAGGATCTGTTACAGATCTTGTACTGTTTTTTGGCCATTGATTGTGACTTCAACTTTCCCGCCATCATGAGTATTACTGGCCGACGGGGAGACTATCCAGCGCATTGTTGAGCCGGGTAAAACGTAGCCTAACAGTCCGGGCGTAATAACTTTTTTAGCACCGTCAGGGCTTATAAATGTTGCAGCAGATAATTGTGCATGCCCATTTCCCTGGTTACTCACTTCAATAAATTTTTTGCCATCAAGCTGTTGTAATTTCCATTGCAATTTTGCCTGCGTTTGCGCCGCTGATGTTGGTTGAATGAAAACGGGGACGGAATAATGCAGCACAAACTGAAGCTTATTTTTTTCTACTTTTGCAGGCGGTAACTCATCTATCGATAACCGATAAGCGTCTTCAGCATGTGCCGAAGGTGGGCCGGTCCGAATAACGCGAATCAACTGACGTTCTCCGGGGGCTAATGCCAGCATCGGCGGGCTAATGACCAGCCCCTGAGAGGGGGAAAGTTTGTCGCCGTAAGCGCTCTGGCTCCAGCGAAAAACCCGAACCTGGGCATTGAGCGCGTTTTCACCCGCATTACTAAGCCAGATACCATCGGCATTTTGCGTCGCGAGCAAAGTTAACGTGACCGGGGCGATTTGCAGCCCGCTGGCGGCAGCAGGGGTGAGGCTCGCAACCATCCCTAACAGGCATGCGCAGGCACACTGCTGAACAGGCAGTTTTACTCTCATGTGGCTTCCTGAAGTTAGTAGTTAACGTTAACCGTTACCGTGTCGGCATAGTCGTCAGGAGTGAAGTTGGCGCTCGGTGCGGTGGCATAAACCGTAAACGTTTGCACCAGCCCGGTCCCCGTCGCCGCTACGCCGTTTCCAGGCGCGGTGTCGGTGGCGGTGTTCCCCCACACCGGACCTGTTGCTGATGTTCGATTTAGCTGGTAGGGCACTTTATCGGTATTGGTGGCAGCGTTAGCCACGGAGGACATGGCGCCTGAGCCCGTCGTCGTCCCCCCATTGGCGGCCGACGGCGCCAGGCCGATAAAATAGGGCGTGGTTTTTGAGCAATTAATCGAAATCGTGTTGCTTGCATTGGTATTTGTTGCCGTGGTATTCACCGGCCCAAGCGTGATATTTGAAGCCGAACCGGCAGTCACGGTACAGGCCTTTTGAATCGTCATCAGTACCTGAAATGTTCCGTTAACGGTTGCTGCATTTGCCACGGGAATAATGGAAAAGGCGCAGCAACAAAGAATTAAGCGTTTGTCTAAGACTAGAGCCATATCCTTTACCTTTTTCAAATAACCACATTTATTACTTTAGAAAAACAATAAACAATAATGTGGTACAAGAAGACATGGTTTAACCCTAGAATAAGTATTAGGCGTGCGCCAGTTGATCTAATAAATTTTACTTAGGAAAAAGGTGATGTCGTTTGCAAAAAAATAATACCCACGGGTGAGTATATTGTTTTGTTTTTATGCTACTGCGGGTATTAAGTCAGGCTGGTGGTGAACACAGATTCATTGGATGGCATTCAAAATAACCACCCAAAAAATGAGAATTAGTAAGATTTATCTCACTCAGCTCATTACTGCGATACATGTTGGTTACGGGCTGTGAAAAATGACTTTATAACCTTGTTCGTTCCAGTGTTGTAGAAGTTCATTTTGTCTGCGGGTTGGCGTAATACCAGTCCAGACAAAAAGCGTTTGCCCGGGGAAAAGTTCAGGTCTTGGCGATTCAATGGGTTCAGCAAGCACGGCAATATGCCAGCCCGATTGCGATAAACGCCAGGCTTCGAGCCATAAACGGGTTCGGTCTTCAACATCCCAGGCCATCAGGATGGCATCTTTCCCTGATTTGCGGCGCGTTTCAGACAGCAGGGTTGCTACATATTCAATCAATGCGCCATCAAGCATACTGTTCATGATGCGGGATGTATTATGGTCAAGTATCAACCGCTGACGCACAGGAAGATAAACGCGATCAATCAACGCATCTACGGGGTAGGCGCGACCGAGTGCGATAATTTTGGCTCGCAGCTTCGGGGGATACGCCATACGAAGAATGCCCATCATCTCTTCTTGCAATTGATTCCAGTCGTCGTCAGTTTCACGAGTACTGGTTTCCAGCAATGCTTTAACTTTGCCAACGGGTGTGCCACTGCTAATCCAACGTTTTATTTCTTCAATACGTTGAATATCCTCTTCATCAAAGAGTCGGTGGCCACCTTCGCTGCGTTGAGGTTTGAGTAAACCGTAACGTCGTTGCCATGCCCGAAGGGTGACAGGATTTATCCCGCAACGTTCTGCGACATCCCCAATGCTGTAATAAGCCATAATTCCCCCAGACACTCATGATTCTCCGTCACCGATATGCGGTTCCTGCTACTTTGTACAACATGCATCAAATTGTACAAAACATACATAGGATTCTAGCAAAATTAAGATTTACTTTACTATCACGTAGGGAGTAAATGCTGAATTTTTATGTTCAGCATAAAAGAGGTGGCGGGATTATTGTGTAATAACAATACGTTAATTATTATAACGCTGAGAAATCATTTTTTCTCTGGCCAAGCGACAGACGGAGTACCATTCAGGCAGGCTCTTGCAAACAGGTTACCCTGAAAGATCTCAATACCCGCGGATTCAAGCCACATCCACTCTTCAGGTTTTTCGACGCCGACCGCAGAAATCATTATCTCCAGTGAAGCGCAGCATTTGATTATGGCCTGAATGATGGCCTGCCGTGGTCCACTTTTATGCACATCAGTGATGAGTTCGCGGCTTATCTTAATTCGGTCCGGTTGAAAGCGAGACAAAAGCTGAAGCCCGGCAAAACCTGCCCCGAAATGATCTATCGCCACACATATTCCCGCAGCCTTGAGTGACTTCACGGCCTGCGCGAACGTATCAAAACGCGAAATAACTTCACTTTCGGTAAACTCTACAATGATTTGTTCAGGCACCAGTCCATGCGCCGCGATTTCGTTTATAAGAAAGCTGACTGCATCGGGTCTGTTTACCAGGGTCATGGGTAACAGATTAACCGACAGCATTTTGTGATTAAGACCCAGTGCGCTTGCCATTGCAAATGCAGTCTTTTTGCTCTGCAGATCCGCGGTATACACATCTTCAGGTTTGAATTTGTCAAAATACGTTGCGGGCGTTTCACCGTCTTTACCGCGAATAAGGGCTTCAAGCGCAATGACGCGCTGTGACATAGGATCGATAATTGGTTGAAAAGCAAAGCTGAAATCTGTATCTGACGGGAGTGTGCTTTCATCCAGGATGGTACAGGTATTGTCGGTTATAAAACTCCAGTAATCAGGCGCAGGTATTTCAAAATAGCTCGATTTTTCCGTGGCGAGGACAAATGTGCGGAAAAACTGTAATGCTCTGTCATCATACGTGAGCTGAAATTTGGACGTACCCTTATTGAGTACAGCTTGCAGGACGTCATTCCGTTCATGTTTTTGTAAATCAAATAACTCCATCCCTACATTTCCGAATCTTCTCGCAGGCGCGTAATCACACATCAGTTCAACGATATTGTGGTGCCGGGGGTCGTTACAAATACAACGATAGATCTCTTTTACCTGCTCCTCTGGGCCTTCAAGCAGTTGGAAAAAGTGATGGCCGTTAAAGAGTAAGATCCCCGTAACATCTGATCGCCTGTTTTTGATATTTGCGGCTGTCACCATATCCTCAAGCGCTTTGAGAGGGGTGTCTTCACGTAGATGGCTACGGTAAATAATGGTCGTGAGCATGGACAGTCCGGGATCAAGGAAGGAGAAGAGGTCTGGTCAGTATCAGACAAACCAAGTTACGCCCTGATTTTAATACATAATTCTAACTTTGTCTTTACAAGCAAGCGGGCTAATACAGATCAATTTCATTGATAACACAAAGTGATTTGTACAAAGAAATTGGATTTCATATAGATATAAACTATCGTAATTACATGATTTAATTAATTTAGCATTTTTTGCTAAAAATTAGCGTGCTATGTTGTACACATTTTCGGTACAGCTTTGCTACTGTTATAAAACTTAATATTCACCAGCATTTTGTTACAGGAGCACTCCATGCAGCAGCATACCGTTCGCACTGATTCTGCAAGCGCGATTTCTCGTTACTTTGCTAAAGCGCATCTGCCAACCCAACAGGAAACGTTGGGCGAAATCGTGACTGAGATACTAAAAGATGGGCGCAATCTCAGTCGCAAATCACTGTGTACCAAACTTCTGCACCGTCTTGAAAATGCATCAGGTGAGAATGAACAGAAACATTACAATGCGTTAATCGGCCTGCTTTTCGAATAAAATAAAGCCCTACTATGATAATGGGTAAGTAGTGAAGGAGTTATGAAGAAACCTGACAGTGAACGCTTGAAACATGAAATTACAGGTTTGGCTGTGCTAGAAATTTTGCGAATGCATAAAGACGTTTCGTTAGCTGCACTGATTAAGCAATTGCGGCTTATGCATGCCAGTGAAATGGATGGTACACGTAAACAATTAATTGACAGCGTTATCAATGATTTTACAAATGTTAATCCGGGGAAGATAAACAGAAAACCGGAAAAAACGAGAGATGAGAGTGCTTTCAGTGCCAGCAAAAACCCTAAATTACATTAAAGATAATTCTCCAGACTATACAAGCGAGGTTACCATGCTTCATGAAATTAATGTCCACAGTGTAATGACGGATAAAGCTTTATCAAGTTACTTCCATAATGCAGGTGAACTATTAGCAGATGAGTCAGTGGTATTGGGGCAGGCGGTGACAAATGTAATTCTGGCAGGTGATAATGTTAATAATAAAAACATCATTTTAAGCCTGATTAGTTCTCTGGAGTCAACAACTGACGTTGTCAAGGCAGACATTATCAGAAAAACCCTGGAAATAGTGTTACGTTATACGGCTGATGACGTCTAATGAGATAGCACATTAATATAAATACACAGCACAATTATTGTATGATGTAAGTTCTGTCGCTTCGCTGTTTGGATTAAGACTATACATAGCATCCTCTTATTTTTATGACTGCATATTATGGAGTTGATATGGCTAATTCAATTCCGGAAGATTTTATTTTCCGCTGCGCTTTGTATAAGGATATAGAGCGTAATGTCATGTTAAAACAGGGTTGTATCAGTAATGATGTTCTTATTCAGGCATTCAGCACGCAGTTGAAGAATGAGAAGAATGTGATACTGACCGATCTCTATTCACAGATTCTGGCACATCTTCAACTCGATAAAACTTCGCAGCCCGGTGAGGTCAATGGTGATTTTTCGTTGAGGTCATAATGATGAACATCATGCAGGAACATGCTGGAAACGCAGTTTTATGGATTGATGATATCTATATCAGGCAAGGGTTAAAGAATATCCTTGCAGATATCGTTTTTGAAGATGACAAGGCGCGACTTGTTTTCTTCACCGCTAATCACTTTGACGCGGTAAAAAAGCAAAATTACGATCTGAATACATATCGCCTGGTGCTGCTGATTGATGGCCATCTGTATCAGTATCTCAATGACATCTCACTTTACAGACTGCCAGTAGATAGCGATGTTGCCTCAATCAAGCAATTTATTATTGATATTACTCGTGCTGGTGGAAAGCACGAGCATCAATCGGAACTCAATATCTCCTTGACTGCGCGAGATAAATATATTTTAACGCAGCTAGGGGAGGGGCGAACTGTTTTTGAGATATCTGCCATGTTAAATCTACACTTAAAAACCATTTACCAGGCCAGGCAGAATCTGATCAAGAAACTTGGTTGCTCAGGGCTGATTGATTTTCAGGGAATACTGCAAGCGCAAATATTCCGGAACTGGCTGAAGCATGCCTGATCATCGATACGCTAAACTTACCTTCAGCGATTTGTGTAAGTTTAAATCAATCGCTCGGGTTATCTTATCGATGATGTCTTCTGTTGTGAACATAAATTAACGCGCATTATAAGAGGGCGATGATACAGCCTTGTCGAGATGCTTATGATTTATTTATAGATTTCAGCAACCCCGTGCGGTTCAGCTCGTTAATAATGCACTCAGGTTCTTCACACAGAGGCATATTGTCTATATCTAAAACGCCATCATTTTTTTGTGGATCATCAGCCTGCAGGTCTGCAAACAGTGGAGTAAGATCCCGCGGTGCTTCGCCTCGTTCGGCCACCAGCTCAAACGTTTTATTTTTTGCCGCCTCGATAGTCAGGGCACTGACCAGAATCTGGGCGATTTGCTGCCTTGATATCACACCATCTTCTGGTGTTCCTGCATGGCGACGATCCCCCTGGAGCAAAACGATTCTGTGTTCATCATCATTGTTGTAATCAAACCAGCCGGGTCTGACGATGGTATACGGGTGACCACTCGCTCTGACCAGACGTTCGGCACGTCTTTTCCAGTCATGAACCTCAGTGCGTTGATTCCAGGTACTGAGTCGTTCAGTCACGCCAATCGTGGTCATTAAACCGATGCGTACAGGTTTATCCCTGAAGAGTCGTAAAATGTTACGCACACCGCCGTAATCTATCGCTCTGGCGCCAATACGCCCCTGGCCATCGGAACCGAGAGTGAAGATGATGGCATCAATATCTTTCGGCAAATCGGTAAGTGTTTCAGGCATTGAAACATCGCCGTAAAAAACATCCGTTCCACGCGGAAGTAATTTTACTTTCCGTTTATTTCTGACCAGCGCCACGGGCTGATGACCCATTTCGATAGCGGTATTCACGACATGAAGACCAATACTTCCGGTCGCGCCTGCAATGAGTATTTTCATGATAAACCTTCTGATAATTCAGACTTATTTTCTCTACAGTCAGAATATCAATTATCATTATTGTCAGTAATAGGGCTAAAATGATTGTGTCTATGAACACCCTTCATGAGTGCGCGATGAAGGGAATGCCACCATAAGGAAATCGCCGATGCTTAAAGAAAACTTCAACGAACTGCAAATCTTTCTGGTGGTGGCAAGGGAGCGAAGTTTTACCAAAGCAGCGGGCAAACTGGGTGTTTCTCAGTCTGCACTCAGCCATGCGATGAAGGCGCTGGAGGAAAGGCTCAATATCCGCCTTCTGACCCGTACGACCCGAAGCGTTGCCCCTACGGAAGCCGGTGAGCGAATTATTGCCTGCCTTGAACCGCGTATTGCCGATCTTGAACAGGAGCTGGAATCGCTGGTTCAACTGAACGGCACTGCCTCCGGCAATATCCGCTTATCTGCTGGGGAGCATGCCGCGCGAAGTCTGGTATGGCCAAAGTTAAAACCTTTCCTCAGGGAATATCCGGAAATTAATCTCGAACTGGTGGTTGATAACGGCTTTGTCGATATTGTTGAGGGCCGTTTTGATGCCGGGATCCGCCTGGGCGAAAGCGTGGATAAGGATATGGTTGCTGTAAGAATTGGCCCGGACATGCGCATGGCCGTGGTGGGAGCACCGTCTTACTTCGCGGCAAACCCTGCACCTGAAACGCCGCACGAGCTACAAAATCATCGGTGCATCAATATGCGCCTGCCGACTGCCGGTGGGCTTTATCACTGGGAGTTTGAGAAGGAAGGGAAACCGTTACGGGTCAGAGTGGAAGGGCAGGTAACGTTTAACCAGCAGGCAGAAAGGATTGATGCTGCTTTATCCGGTTTTGGCATTGCCTGTATGCCTGAAGACAGAGTGCAGGATTATATCAAGTCAGGAGAGCTTATTCAGGTTCTGCAGGACTGGTGTCCATCTTTTCCCGGCTATTATCTCTACTACCCGAGCCGTAAGCAGCACCCGCCCGCATTTGCGCTGATGATCGATGCACTTCGCTACGCCCAATAACGGGTCCGTAGACCCGTTCGGGTATTAACGGCCTACGCGGGCCAGGTGCTCAGGAGAGTAACGTTCACCGACGATGTTAATCGTTTCCAGCGCCTGGGTTATCTGCTGCGTATCCTTCTGCGAAAGAATGATGTCGGCAGCCCCCAGGTTTTCCTCCAGCCGGTGTAGTTTGGTGGTACCAGGGATAGGAACAATCCACGGCTTTTGTGCCAGCAGCCATGCCAGCGCGATTTGCGCAGACGTCACGCCTTTCTCTGCCGCCAGTTCACCCAGCAAGGTGACCAGCTTTTCATTGGCTTCAATCGCCTGCTCGGCGAAACGCGGCACGGTGCTGCGATAATCATCCTTGCCAAAAGTGGTTCCTGGCTTAATCGATCCCGTCAGGAAGCCTTTGCCTAATGGGCTGAAGGGAACGAAACCAATACCCAGTTCCTCCAGTAACGGCAGGATTTCCTGCTCAGGTTCGCGCCACCACAGAGAGTATTCGCTTTGCAGCGCAGTGACCGGTTGTACGGCATGTGCACGACGAATGGTTTGTGCGCCCGCTTCGGACAGACCGAAATGTTTGACTTTGCCTTCCGCTATCAGGTCTTTCACAGTTCCCGCGACATCTTCAATGGGGACATCCGGGTCGACACGGTGTTGATACAGCAGATCAATGACATCAGTCTTAAGGCGGCGTAATGATCCTTCCACGGCTTCACGGATATGCTCCGGACGGCTGTTTAAAATCTGCTGCTTGTTGTCCGCACCGAAGGTAAAACCAAACTTGGTGGCAATAACCACACGGTCACGAAACGGTTTTAAGGCTTCGCCTACAACCTCTTCATTAAGAAAGGGGCCATACACTTCAGCGGTATCGAAGAAGGTGACGCCACGTTCAACCGCAGCGCGAATGAGCTCGATAGCCTGACGGGTATCGGTCGCCGGACCGTAGCCATGGCTTAAGCCCATGCAGCCGAGCCCAAGCGCGGATACTTCGAGTCGGGATTTACCCAGATAACGTTTTTGCATTGAATGAATACCTCTTTTATCGCGACTTAAACATCAAGTTTGCGGCCGGTCAGCCATTCCACCATCGCCGGATCGCGGTGAGAGAAGAAGGCGCTGGTTGCAGTGTCGAGGGCAGCAATCTGCAGCATATCTTCAGAACTGAGTTCAAAATCGAGAATGTTAATGTTCTCTGCCATGCGTTCTTTGCGCACCGATTTCGCCAGTGAAATGATGCCTCGCTGGAAGATCCAACGCAGAACAACCTGACCCACGCTTTTGCCGTACTTCTGACCAATTGCCGTTAATACGGGATGCTGGAACAGACCATTTTTCCCTTCAGCAAACGGAGCCCAGGCTTCCGGCTGAATGCCACGGCTTTGATTCCAGGGAACGGCATGCAGTTGCTGGTTGAAGGGGTTAACTTCAATCTGGTTTACCGCAGGGGCAACGTTGTTGAAGGCGATAAGGTCGGCCAGTCTGTCAGGATGGAAGTTGCTGACGCCAATGGCGCGAATTTTTCCTTCCTGTTGTAATTCTTCCATGGCACGCCATGCCCCATGAACATCACCGTAAGGCTGGTGAATCAGATACAGGTCAACATAATCAAGTTGCAGACGATTCAGGGAGCGTTCGAACTGGGCTTTAGCGCCTTCGTAATTAGTATCCTGCAGCCACAGCTTGGTCGTTACAAAGAGTTCGTTACGGTCGATACCGCTTTGTTTCAGAGCGTTCCCGACCTGGGTTTCATTCTGGTAAGACGCGGCGGTATCGATCAGGCGGTATCCCGTATCGATCGCATCAATCACGGCTCTTTCGCATTCAGCGGCATCAGACATTTGAAACACACCAAAGCCCAGCAGGGGCATTTCAATACCGTTGTTCAGTTTTACAGTTTGCATGACGTTATCCTTTGGCTGTTGTCGAGGAAAAGCATAACGCAAAGTTATTTATTCGATTAGATGGGGTAATTAACTAGGGTTTATTAGATGTGTTCATTAATTTTGAGGAGGGCTGATGGGCGGCTTTGTGTAAGAAATGAACGTTTTAAACACTAAGGAAAGGCATTTATCCGTCGGGAGACAGTCCATGCAGCTGCCCGTCGCACCTCAGACCCTATAATACCTCGTAAATCAGCAAACTCGCGGGGATTGAATTTTTTGCGGCGCTAACGCCAATGGAAGTGAGAGCGCGAACTGGGTTTCATGTAACGCAACAACATGTGAACTGGCTTACATCTTTGACCTCTATCACACTTTATAGTGACATTACTTTTTAGAGGACACATTTCATCATCATGGCTTCCATTAAAGATGTTGCAAAAAAAGCAGGAGTATCAACGGCTACTGTATCGCGGGTGCTTAACAATCATCCCAGCGTAGTGCCTGAAACGCGTCAGGCGGTACGTGATGCAATGGATTTCCTGTGTTATGTGCCCAGTAAAAGCGCGATTCAACTGAGCGGCAAATGTTCAGGCCTCATCGCCGTCGTGTTGCCGAACCTGGTCAATCTGTAGTGGCACAGTTCATTTGGCCACTTGAACAGCCGATTATCGTTGATTCCATGCTCACGAGCGAGTTTCGCCACGGAGATCTCTGGTCGATCTGAGCGTTCAACCATTTTGATTTTGAACTCAACGAGATAATTAGGGCTTTTTTACGCACTGTAGTTAACAATTTCATGGATAGCGCCCATCATATTTGGTGTCCGCTATGCTGTCAGAAAATTGAGAGTCTGCCAGACGGTGCTGAAATGACGCCTACAATAGGTGGGCTGGGTGTGGATGACAAGCCTGAAAAAGACGAAGGCATCACCACAGTGATGGCTATTCTCGTCAAAGGAAAAAGGGAATATCTGTACCGTTCACAGGGAACAGTGGGCGGCACAGTATATTCTGCGGGTACTGGTTTTTTACTTAATACTGGCCAGATCCTTCGCAATATCACGACGGCGTCCATTATCAGCAATCTCTCGTCCTGGGCGCGCCGGAGCTTTCAGTGCTTTATCCAGATAGCGCTTCGCGTCCTGGTTTTTTTTCTCCTGCAATAGAAAGTCACCATAAAAATAGTTAGGGTCAATACCGTCAGGATTGATCGCCAGCGCTTTCTTTAACATTTCTTCGGCTTTTTCTTTATCACCAAAACCAATCGGCCAGCCTGGTACCTGATAATACAGCGCACCGAGGCTAGTCCAGGCTGACCCCTGCAATGCGCCTGGATCAATCTCAATGGCTTTTTCCAGATTACTGCGCGCCTGTTTAACAAGGCTCAGCGCGCCAAGACCGCCTTTGGCGCCAGCCCAACTGCTGTCAATGATACCTGACCAGATTAACAACGGTGCATCGGTATTGTGAGCTTGAATAGCATTGTGGGTCTTTTGGCTGAGCGCACTGAAACAACTCTCTTTTTTCGCGGCTAACGTCTGATATTGGCAAATGGACCACTCATGCTGTAAATCTTCCAGCGTCGTATTCGCCATTGCAGAGACAGGTATCACTGTCGCAATAATGAGTACATGTAGAATTCTCATTTATGTTCTCCCTTGAGCGGTTTTCTGGCAAATAACTGAATCACAGGTAATTTCTTTCCTAATGCCCCATCGATGACGGTGGGAAACCAGGCATTGATTTTGACAAACAGGCGTTCCATCACGCCAAAGCGGTAGCGTTTCTGTTCAGTTTCAAGTAGACGGGTGAGTCGCGCGGCAACAAAGTCGGGGGAATCGCTACTGTTGCCGAGTTTCTGATTCAGGGCATACACATGTTCGTTGTTCAGCAAGGTTTCTGTTGAACGCGGAGCGGCATACAGTACCGTGATGCCGCTACCCTGTAATTCACGCCCTAATGCTTCAGAAAAACGGTGTGTCGCTGCTTTGGTCGCACTGTAAACGCTCCAGGCTGGATGACCAATTTCCCCAAAGATAGACCCTATATTGAGCACGATCCCTGGTGTATTCATCTTTTGCATTAAAGCACGGGTGAGTAAGGCCGGGATCTCAATGTTGGCGCGGATCTGCTCACGAATATCGTCAAAAGATTGCTGTTCAAACAACGCAAAGCGACTACTTCCCGCATTGTTTATCAGGATATCCAGCCCAACATCCTGGCTAAATCGTGCGGCCAGCGCGTTGATTTCATCATCAGAATAATTACGCATTAGCGCAATGCTGTGCCGCTCCGCATAGGGAAGTGTCTGTTGCAGAAGCTTCATTGCCTGTTCGTTGCGCCCGACAAGGCAAAGCCGTGCCCCTTTTTTCGCCAGCGACAGTGCCAGCGATTGACCGATACCCCCGCTTGCGCCGGTGAGTAAAACCGTCTTGTCATGCAGGTTCATTTGCGTCATTTCCCAGTTGCTCAAGCATCTGCCCATACAAGTTATAAACACGACGGGCGGTGTGGATAATGGCAGTCTGATCGTCCTTATCGGTGATGGTATCCATCAGAGATGCAAAAAATCGCAAATGTCCCTGATCAAGCTCGCCATGTGAACGCAGATAAGTGGTAGCCTGCTCAGGTAGCGCCAGCGTATGCTCAACTTGTGCGGCAACGGCTGATGCTATCGACACGCTGGTACCTTCCAGTACCTGGACCATGCCAAAGAGGCTCATTGGATTGATTCGTTCAATACGATAGTAGAGGTAAGCGATCATCATTTCGATTGGTAGCCCAGGCGTTCCATTTCTGACTTTTTCCGCGTCGCCACCACAGGTGCGAATATCATTGAGGATCCATTCCTGATGTCCGTACTCTTCATCAATATATTCGGCAATGGCTCCTCGCACTGCTTCACGTGAAGCAGCAAGACGACTGCCGGCGCACATCAGCAGCGGCACGGTATGGCTGACGTGGTAATATGCCTGTGTCAGAAAGTGGATATACATTGCGCGGGAAATATCGCCTTGCTGGCAGCGGGCGATGATTGGCGATGCCAGTAACCGCTGACGGTCCTCAGCGGTTTGTTTTTGCAGTTCCTGATAAAAACTCATGATTATTCCTCCTCACTGCAGGTGAGAATATCTTGTTTCAGGGAGTGCCAGATGGCGCTCCGCCGGGGACGCCCATTGGCGGTAAACATATCGGGAGATGACAGGACTGAAGTAAAAAGCAGTCGATGGAACCGGGCATAGTCAGGCAAGCGAGCGGAGAGGGCCTGAAGTTGCTCACGGGCCAGTTCCTGTTGACCGTCAAAGACATCAACCAGGGCAACATTGCGTCGCAATCCCTCGCCGAAGATCACAATACGTCGGACCGCCGAACATGCCATTGCTTCAGCTTCCGGCCATTCTGGCGAGAAATTGCGACCAAAAGCATTTATCTGAATATTTTTTAGACGCCCATGAAGATATATAAATCCTTCTTCATCCACTTTGCCGAGATCGCCAGTCGCAACATTCTGCGAGGCTGGTTCAGTCCCCAGATAGCCCAGCGCATTGGCCGGGCTGTTTACATACAGTTGCTGACTGGCATCAACCGATACCTTGATACCCGGTAACGGTTTGCCGACGCTGCCCGCTTTTGCCGCATCAGGCAGATTCAGTGCCACAACGGAACCACATTCCGAAAGGCCGTACCCTTCAAATACCGGTAGACCGCTTTGTCCCGCCAATGCCAACAACTGGGTTGAGATTTTTCCACCGCCGACGGCGATAAAGCGCAAGGATTGCGTGCTTTCGGGGATCTGCTGGTGCAGGTGGAGCAGCGCCCGTAACAGTTCTGGCACCAACACCAGACTTTGTGGATGCCATTTCATCAACACGTGGAAAAACTGAGAGGGATTAAACTGGCTGGAACCTGCGAATCCAATCTGTGCAGAGGGCAGTACCACTGTCTGTGCGCCCAGCAACATAGGGATATAGATTCCGCACAAATTCTCCAGCAGAATGCTGAGCGGTAGTGTGACCAGATGCTTTTGCGAATTGATATTCTGCAGGGCCCTGGCCAGCGTTTGTGCAGTCCAGAACATCCCTTCCTGGCTCAGACAGACGCCTTTAGGTTCACCTGTAGTGCCAGAGGTATACGTTATTTTGGCCGTCCCGGCAGGCAGGGGCGTTGGAGCAGTAATCTGGCGAGTTTGCAGTCTGCCGAATGGGAAATCATGCCTCAGCCAGCCGACCATCAACTCGCCGCCGATTTGCGCATCAACCGATGCCGATGCGCGTACCCACTCTTTTTGTGCGTCGGTGAAGAAGGCGGGGACAGGGATAATAATGATCCCACAAGCCAGACAGGCGAGATCGATGATCGCCCACTCCGGGCTGTTGTCGGCTTCCAGCGCCAGACATTTAACTCCGAGTGACTGTAATCGTGTTGCGGTGTCAATCACGGTTTCATGATATTGCCGCCAGCTCCAGAACCGGGTTTCTCCTTGCAGGGCTACGCTATCGGGATGTAGACGAGCCTGCTGCTCAAGCGCGTTAAGAAACATGGCGTCCTCCTGAAAGATCAGTCCATGGGGCATCTGGTAATGGCGTAAACAGGGCTAACAGCATGGTGTTCTGACTCAGCGCTGTGTATCCGCCAGTCAGTTCTCCTGCCATTATTTGTGGATCATATTGGTAGTACTCACCCCATTCCAGGGCCGCATCGCCCAGTCTGCCAGGATCAGCAGACATCAACTGAATGGGATGTAGATTCAGACGGTAGAAGGTGTTGCGGATTTTCTTCGTACCAGTAAACACGATCCATCCGTAGTGATATTGATTAAGCAACAGACAGAGGGCGGCATACATAATCCGCGCGCTGGCACCATCACGCGCGCTGAAATTGCCGATTTCGACAATTGCTTCACGCGGAACAGGCAGTTCCAGCCGCGACGATAATGTCGTTTCAATTGGAGTATCAAGGTATTGTTCCAGGTATAACGTTCCATGAGATGCCACCTGGACGCCGCATGCGGCTTTAAGTTCACCGTTGGCGTCATACATACCAAGAAGCCAGGGCATACAGCGGGAAAGTGAAGCATGGTAAACCTGATGATAGTTTTCGCGTATTAATGCAGAAATATCATTATGTTCGCTTCCGCCATGTAGCCATTTTAATGTGTAAGGCGAGATTATTCGCATGATAAGACCTCTCACAGATGTCCTATCAATAATGGGGAGATATTATTATGTTAACCTTAAGATGACTGATTATTTAAATTTTCCAAATTTAATAAAACTTTAAGGTTTTCTATCTATAATTCATCACTTTCGTTAACGGCTTTACGACATGCCCCTTTTTTAGAAGTAAATACCGGTATTTATGCTCGGGTATATGGTGAAAGAACACCAACTGGGATGCTATCCTTAATATAATGTGAAATTAGCGGGAAGCAAAATTCCGCCTCTCCCTTATAGCAGACTTTCGCTCCCCCATTTTATTTTTTTTTGATATAACAGATGATTGTATTGAGCCCTCAATAATGAAGGCTCAATACTAGCTCTTCCTATTGTAGATCTTTTTCCTCCAGGAATTTACTCACCATATCAGCAATCTGCACGTTATTCAGATCCGAGAACGGGAAGTGGGTATTCCCTTTGATTCCTTCCTCAGGCAGATGCGTCACAGTGACATCCCCGCCATGCTTGTTCACCACGTCACGCCACTCGCGAGCCATTGCCAGACGCACGCGCCAGCTGTCTTGCGCGGGCATGGCGACAGGTTTATCAGGGATGTTATCGCCGTAAATAATCAGAATCGGAATTTTAGTCAGTGCCATTAACTGCTCCATCGGCACCGGTTCACCCTTCAGCGTGTCGAACGCGCTTGGCATTGGGGCAGGGAGCTCTTTCTCCGGGAAGACAAAGCTGCTACCAGGCTCGAAGGCGACAATGGCTTTGACCTTGTCATTTTTCATCGCCGTGTACCAGCCTGGTCCGCCACCCTGGGAGTGGGTGAAAAGGATAGCCGGGCCGGATTTATCCACGACGGCGGACATCGCATCGGAGATAACATTGATATCAAACGGCCCGGTATTTGGGGTCATCTGACGGAAATACTGATTCAGGGCTTCTTTGTCGTGAGAAAACTGAACGCCCTGAAAATACTCCGGCCACACGCCAACGCGGAACTGGTTAAACCACATCTGTTCATCCGGTTTAGGCGTAACCGTACCTTCTACCGTCGTGCGCCCGGCGCTGCCCCGACGTGGCTGATCGACAAGATAAGTTGAGAATCCACGACGCAGGAATATGTTCTGGAACCCTTCGCGACCATCCGGGGTGGTTTCCCAGGTGCGGGAGAACTGACCTGCGCCGTGCAGCATGACGATAGGGTATTTATGCGGATTCTCCGGAATTTGGTAGAACACATACGCATGATCGCCATGCCAGGTTTGACCCGCAGAATCCAGCGGCGTTTTCGCGTCAAATTTCCCTGGTGCGGTGATGATAGTACCACCAGCAGAAAAGCTACCCTGTTCCTGAATGACCAGCGGCTCGGCGTATACCGACTGAGCCACCATGCCACCCGCCATCGCGCAGATGGCCAGCGTTTTTAAGACAGTTTTCAAGATTACATCCTCTGTTATGTTTGCCGTTCGATCATATCTGAGTTGTCAGCGTGAATTATTAAGCACCTTTGATTGCCCTTATTTGGCAGACTCATGAATGCGGAGGATTAGCACCGTATCGTCTCAAACCAACGCCTAACTGTTTGCTAACGCTTGTTGCAGCGCCTGTTCCGCCCGCGTAGCTGCATCTTCTTCGCCATGTTCACGCAGAACCTGTGCCAGTTGGCGCAGTTGCGCTGCCGTCAGGCCGACTCGCATGCTGGCTCGCGTATGCGATAACAGCTGAGCTTCAACGCCCGGCGTGGCGGCTAATGCGCCAACCGTTGCCAGCTCGCGGCTTTGCCAGTCGAGGTTATCGCGGGCGAAAATGTCGCCGAACAGATGCGTTTGTAGGAATTGATTAATGACCGGGGCAAAATCAAACAGAGGTCCCTGGACGGGGGCGCCGGAGATTTTAGTCTGGTTTGCGGTACCGACACGGCGAAGCTCATCTCCGACAGGGATGGCGGCGACCGGCTCTTTACCTTCAACGTCTTCAACGCCACGTTGTTTACGTGCTTCGACGACTTTCATCAGTTCATTCAGCGCGTTCAGGCTACGGGGAAATCCCGTATAGGCATAGAGCTGGACGAGAATCTCTTTGGTCTCGTTTATCGTGAGTCCTGCATCAAGCCCCTGATTCAGTGCCGCATTCAGCTTATCCATCTGACTGCTGGCCATTGATGCCGCAATCAACGGGATGGCTTGCTGGCGAGCTGACAGCGTATCTGAAACCGTTTGTTCGTGGTTCATTTCTGAGGCTCCTTTATTGACGGGCGCAGCATGTGCCGTGAGACCCAAACCAAAGGTCAGCAGTACCGCTGCCGTTAATGCCTTAATGGGCGTGGTATTGTTCATCTGTCACTTTCTCCATCCAGTTAACGCTTTTGCCATCCACAATCCCGGTTATCGCCAGGTGCGTCATTGCGCTGCCGGGTGCCGCCCCGTGCCAGTGTTTGACGCCCGCCGGGCAAGAGACAACGTCGCCAGCGCGGATGACCTGCACCGGCTGGCCTTCTTGTTGGGTAAGCCCAACTCCCGAGGTCACAATCAGCCGCTGGCCTGCCGGATGCGTATGCCAGGCGGAACGAGCACCTGGCTCAAAGGTGACATAAGCCCCGGAAACGCTAATTTCGTTATCTGGTTTGAAGAGAGGATCAACCCGGACGCGACCGGTAAAGTTCTCTGCTGGCCCGTACACCGCATTCTGGCTTCCGGCGGTGGCGATATGGACAGCGGGATTTTGCTCCGCCGCCCAGGATGAAAACGTAAAGAGGGGCAGTAACAGCCCGAGGTAACGTAAATGTCTGATCATGCAAAGCGTCCTTATCTACAATGATGGAGAGGGTCTGCAATGATTCTAATCAGGGGGAGATGTCGTCAGACTGACGCCAGCCTGACAATTCTGTCAGTTAACCCTTATTATGGTGACGCTGCTTTGTCTTTTCTAAAAATAAGGCACCAAAGCGAAAACCGTGTCATTAATGAAAATAAAACAATGATGGCCAGGTAGCGTAGATAAAAAAGTAGGGCAGATTCATCGTAATCGAAAAAGGAGAAATCGACCTTTATCAACAAATAATCGAGATAGTCCTGGTTCAGTAATTCGTACAATCCCAGTAGTGCGATTAGCGAAAAAACTCCTGGCATCATGACATTTGCAAAGAATGAATTGCTGGAGATGTTCAGGACCCGGCAGAAAAAGGTTGCCAGCATTTTCCAGTGCAACCCGATATGCAGCGCCAGAATGAGCATTCCCCAGTGGACCGACGTCATGTGTACTTTCCTGACCCAACTCGCCGGGTTGTGGAACGCCTGGTCCAGAAGGATATGTCGGGACAGCATCATGCCCGAGACAATCGCGGTCAGAATGACAACGAATGTCACTGCATTAATGATTCTGTTAACTACCAGCATGGTTAACGGAATATTGGGCGACAGTGACCACAAGCGATGCCGGTTAAGATATAAATGCAGCATGATGAGCAGCGTAAAAATAATACCCGCCCATTCATGCACGATTTCACCGTGAAGGTGAAATCCCATCAATACCAACAGAAGTAACGTCATCAGCGCATCCTGCATGACCTGGAAAATATAAATTTTCTTCATGTCGAGGGATTAACGCTGTGGCTGGACTTGTTTTACCCATTGCTCAACCTGCGCGGGTACGTCAGGAGCTGAAATATCGTTGCGCGAGATCGCGAGCGCACGAGTGACTAATTTGGCCTGTGGCTGCATGCGAGCAATTTCTCGCAGGGAGTCGGCTAACCTGCTGCCACCATGGGTGGTAAAGGGAACGACCGTTTTGCCTGCAAAGTCATTTTGCTCAAAGAGGCTGTATATCACCATTGGCATGGTATACCACCAGATGGGGTAGCCGACGTAAATGGTGTCGTAATCGCTCAGGTCAGGGAGCGGCGTTTTTAGCGAGGGTCTGGCTTTCGTTTGCTGTTCCTTTTCGGCAACGCGCAAAAGTGCATCATGCTGGCGAGGGTAGGGAGTGGCGGTTTCAATGCGAAACAGGTCGCCGTGAGTCTGCTTCTGAATCAGTTGCGCAATAAACTGCGTGCTGCCGGTCTCCGGCGTATTTTTTTGTAATACGCTGGCCCCGGAAAAACCATCCACGGCACCAGGTTTCATCTCCTCTGGCTGTGAAAAGTAGATAATCAGCGTGCGGGCGTGTGCGGATGAATCCTCTGATGCGAACGCGGGCTGCCCCAGAAGCCCCATGACCATCATCGCCAGAAACCCGCTAAATACCTTTTTCATTCTCACTGTTTCATTCCTTCAATCAGCCGTGGTGAGTATCAGCAGTGATTCTGGCGCAGATAGCCTGACATCAGACTGACGACTCTCTGACAATTTTGTCAGAAGTCTTTGCGCGCGGAGATCCCGATTTTGTCTCTGAAATCAGTCTCCCGGTTCGGATAGCGTCAGGCTGTTTAGCAAACGTCAGGCCAAAGGTATTGATACCGTTCTCGCTACGGGCAAAGACATCTCCCCGGTGCATAATGGCGACGGCACGGACAATCGACAGGCCCAGCCCATGATGGGTATCACTCCTGGCTCGGGAGGTGTCAACACGATAGAACCGTTCGAAAAGCCGGTGTAAGTGCTCAGGCGCTATCGGGTCGCCAGGGTTAGAAACGTCTACACAAGCTTGATTGCCTTTTTCGCTTAAGCGCACCGTAACCGTGCTATTGGAGGGGGAATGCCTGGCGCTATTTTCCAGCAAATTAGCCAGTGAACGGTGAAACAGCCGCCTGTCGATATGCGCCGTGACGTCGCCCTCAACCTCCAGCGAAAGCTGTTTTTCAGCAAAAGAGGGTTCAACATATTCCGCTGTTTTCAGGGTTTCTTCTCGCAGGGACACCTGCGTAAGCTGGGAAGCATGTTCACCTGCGTGCGCATGAGACAGGAACAGCATGTCGTTAACTATCGACGTCATGCGTTCAAGCTCTTCCAGATTGGAACCCAATAACTCTTCCAGTTCATCTTGTGAACGTCGGCGTGATAGCCCGAGTTGCGTCTGACCGATCAGGTTAGTCAGCGGGGTACGAAGTTCATGCGCAACATCGGCATTAAAGCTCTCGAGCTGTCGCCAGGCGATTTCCTGACGCTCTAACACACCGTTAAATGATGATGCCAGTTGCTGCAGTTCTTCGGGCAACGCGCAGGTATTCAGGCGCTGGCCATGGTCACCTGGTGCAAGGTGTTGTGCCTGCTGACTGAGCATGCCCACCGGACGCAGGCCAATCCGTGAAACAACGTATCCCAGTAAGGCGACAATCAGTACGCCCAGCGCGGCAATAATCAGCAGCGTTCGTGTGAACGCATCAAGTGTGCCCATATACGGCGTAGAGTCGATGGCAACCACATAGCGCAGCTCAGGCCTTTCACCGTTGGCGGGGATGGTTTTCACTAACAGGAACAGTGAGCATGCACCTTCCGATGCGCCGGGCACTTTATTAAATCCCTCCTGCAAAGAAGACCACTGAACGCCCACCGGTGGTATTCCCCCCATGCTAAAGCGCGGGTTATCGCTCACTATCCAGTAGCGAACGCGCTCACCTTCAGAATTGGTTAGCAGAGTAAATTTATTAGCCAACGTCGACCAGCCGTCAGCCGAGGTTCGTGCGGCGATCCACGGACTCATTAATGATTCCCGGAACAACAGTTCGTTGTGCATCTGCTTTTGCAAAGAGTCATGTAAGGAGCTTCTGAGCAAGATACCGATAATGGACACAATCAGCAGCGCGGATAAGGCAAACATCAGCGCCAGGTGAACGGAGATGGAACGTTTAGGCATGCTGAGCCTCTTCATTTATTCCGACCGGACTTCGAGGACATACCCCATGCCACGAACGGTATGTAACAGTTTGACGTCGAACGGGGTATCCACTTTGGCTCGCAGACGTTTAATGGCGACTTCAACCACATTGGCATCGCTGTCAAAATTCATGTCCCATATCTGCTCAGCAATCATCATTTTTGACAGAATCTCCCCCTGATGCCGGGCGAGAAGACTCAACAGGGAAAACTCTTTTGCGGTCAACTCCAGTCGCGTTCCGGCGCGAAATACGCGGCGGGCCAGCAGGTCGAGATGCAGATCGTGAATTTGCAGTTGAGTGATGTCTGCGCCATCCGTGGAGCGGCGACGCACCAGAGCCTGAATGCGCGCCACTAGTTCGATAAGAGAGAAGGGCTTGGGGAGATAATCATCCGCGCCAAGCCGAAGCCCTTTGACGCGCTCGTCGACCGAACCGCGGGCCGAGAGCATTAGTACCGGCGTTTGTTTGACGGCTCGCAGCCCCTCGAGTACCCGGTAGCCATCCATCCCCGGCAGCATCACATCAAGGATTATCGCGTCGTAGTCAAGCTCCAGCGCGTAATGAAGACCTTCAGCGCCATCTGCAGAGACATCTACCGTAAATCCGGATTCACTCAACGCACGGTTGAGATAGGTTGACGTTTTTTCTTCATCTTCGACTAGCAACAGGCGCATAACGGGATTTCCTCTTAACTGTTCAATCGGGCTTATTCTGCCTCTTGATTGCCAACATAAAGCTGACGCTTACCTGACAGCATTGTCAGAAACATGAAGCCATCTCAGCCTGCTTGCTGACAAAAATGTTATTTACCTGTCACGATGCTGACAGGCCTCTCTCTTTAACCTGAGTCTGCACATTTAAATCCGCAAGCCTGAAACTCATCGGGAGAGACCATGAAATTCAATCTGTTAACTGCAATACTGCTCACGGCAATAACCGGGGCCGCCTCAGTCAATGCGGCTGATTACAAAAAAAATCCATTCACCCTGGCCTATGACGGTGCCATCACTGAGAACGTCAAAGGCAAGGTCAACATTCATCCGGTGAAGTACGATCTGCATGGCATTCAGATAGCTGCGAATGTCTATACCCCTGCTAACTACGATCCCGCCAAAAAATACCCTGCCGTGGTGGTTGCACATCCGAATGGCGGCGTAAAAGAGCAGGTCGCAGGCTTGTATGCCCAGCGTCTCGCCGAGCAGGGCTACATCACGATTACTGCCGACGCGGCTTATCAGGGCGCGAGCGGTGGGATGCCTCGCAGCGTGGATAAACCCGCTAATCGCATCGAGGATATCCACGGCATGGCTGACTACATCAGCCAGTATCCGGGAGTGGATACTTCCCGCCTCGGTCTGCTGGGTATTTGCGGAGGTGGCGGTTATTCACTTGTTGCGGCCGAAACGGATCAACGGTTTAAATCGATTGCAACCATCAGCATGTTTAATTCAGGCCTGGTGCGCCGCAACGGTTTTCAGGACTCACAGCTGGATACTATTCAGCAGCGTCTTCAGCAGGCTTCTGACGCACGTGCTCAGGAAGCTTCCGGAGGCGAAGTCCTGTACTCCGGTGATGCCAATCTGACTGATGAACAGATCGCTAAGTTGCCTTTTGCCTTATATCGACAGGGCTATGAGTACTACTGGAAAACTCACGCGCACCCGAACTCTACGTTTAAATACACGACAAGTAGCCTGTTAGATTTGATGAGTTTTGACGTTACGGACCATATCAATCTCATCAATAAACCGCTGCTGATGATTGCTGGTACAAAAGCCGACACGCTCTATATGACGGAAGATGCGTTTGCGAAAGCCACCGGTACAAAAGACAAAGAACTCTTCCTGATCGATGGCGCTACCCATATCGAGACGTATTGGGTTCCTGAGTACGTCGACAAGGCTTTGCAAAAGCTGGACGTCTTCTTCGATAAGAGTATTTAACCCCTATCAGACGATACCTTTGGCCAGCCACTCAGGCTGGTCATATCAGGACATAATGAGTGTGTCCGCATGTGACCAAGACTAACGAAGTCGGGAGGAAAGATAATTACGCACATTAAATAGCCGCTATGAATGAAATTCATAAAACGGCAGGGACATCTGAGGATTATTTTTTGCCTGTAAGGTTTTACTTCGTGGTCCAGGCCAACTTTAGGTTTAGCATTACCGCATTGAATTCCGGTGAGCATAACGAGCTCTTGTTTGTACTGTCTCGTTACGAGATGGATTCACACTCTATGAAATGAAAAAATCCACGCAATTGCGTGGATTTTATAGACTTTTTCGATATTCATGAGATTTGATGAAACCTCATGAGACGAGAAGTTTTATTTAGACGTTGAACAGGAAGTTCATCACATCGCCATCTTTAACGATGTAATCTTTACCTTCTGCACGCATCTTACCGGCTTCTTTCGCGCCTTGTTCACCTTTATAGGTGATGAAATCTTCAAAAGCGATGGTTTGTGCGCGGATAAAGCCTTTCTCGAAGTCAGTATGAATTTTACCCGCGGCCTGCGGAGCCGTTGCGCCAACAGGAATTGTCCATGCACGAACTTCTTTCACGCCAGCGGTGAAGTAGGTCTGCAGGTTCAGCAGTTCGTAACCAGCGCGGATTACGCGGTTCAGACCCGGTTCTTCCAGACCCATTTCAGCCATGAATTCTTCACGGTCAGCATCATCGAGTTCTGCGATGTCAGCTTCAACGGCAGCGCAAACTGCAACAACCACGGAGCCTTCAACTGCGGCGATTTCACGCACTTTATCGAGGTATGGGTTGTTTTCAAAACCGTCTTCGTTAACGTTGGCGATATACATGGTTGGCTTCAGCGTCAGGAAGCTCAGGTATTTGATAGCCGCTTTGTCTTCATCGGTCAGCGTTTTCAACGCACGCAGCATGCCAGCGTTTTCCAGCTGTGGCAGGCATTTTTCCAGTGCAGCCAGTTCCGCTTTAGCGTCTTTATCGCCGCCTTTGGCCTTCTTCTGTACGCGATGGATAGCGCGCTCACAGGTATCCAGGTCAGACAGCGCCAGTTCGGTATTGATGACCTCAATGTCGTCAGCCGGATCCACTTTGTTATTAACGTGGATGATGTTGTCGTTTTCAAAGCAGCGAACCACGTGGCCGATAGCTTCGGTTTCACGGATGTTCGTCAGGAACTGGTTACCCAGACCTTCGCCTTTGGACGCGCCTTTTACCAGACCGGCAATGTCGACGAATTCCATCGTTGTTGGCAGGATACGCTGCGGTTTGACGATTTCGGCCAACTGATCCAGACGCGGATCGGGCATCGGGACAACACCTGTGTTCGGCTCGATAGTACAGAACGGGAAGTTTGCCGCTTCAATACCCGCTTTTGTGAGCGCGTTGAACAGGGTGGATTTGCCTACGTTTGGCAAACCGACGATACCGCATTTGAATCCCATGTTTAAATCACCTTAATCTTTTGATATTCAACCTGTTATGGAAAACAGATTGTAGAAAAGTAAATAACTCTGCCTATTATACACAGCACGCGAGAAAAATGCCGCACATCGCTGCTTATTGCGCTTTAAAGGTGTGTAACCGGCTCGTTGCCTTGGTCAGGCCATCTTTGAATAAAATCTCGGTACAACGTGCCGCTTCGTCAATTGCTTCATCAATTAACTTCTGTTCTGAAACAGGCGGTTTGCCTAAAACAAATCCGACAACTTTGTTTTTATCACCCGGATGACCAATTCCCACGCGTAAACGATGAAAGTTGGGGTTATTGCCCAACTTGCTGATGATGTCTTTCAGGCCATTATGTCCGCCATGACCGCCACCGAGCTTAAATTTTGCCACGCCAGGCGGCAGGTCTAATTCGTCGTGCGCGACCAAAATTTCATCGGGGTTGATACGATAAAAACTGGCCATCGCACTCACTGCCTTGCCGCTGAGATTCATAAATGTGGTCGGTACCAGCAAACGGACATCTTCCCCTTCGAGCGTTACTCTGGAGGTGTAGCCGAAGAATTTCGGCTCATCACGCAGGGGCGCGCGTAATCTCTCTGCCAGTAAATCGACATACCATGCGCCTGCGTTATGTCGCGTTGCCGCATACTCTGCGCCGGGGTTCGCCAGGCCGACAATCAATTTAATCGTCACGTGTTTTGTCCTGAGTGTTTCCATAAACGACGTGTAGTTTACTGTCTGACGCTGCTCTTGACAAAAAACTGCGTTCTAATCGCCAAAAACTGAATAATTGCACAAATGGACTATTAGAAATTGAGTATGTTCAGTAGCTTATTTGTAAAGTTTTGTTGCGCGAGTGTTTGTAATTGTGATCGCTCCCGCACTTGCGAACGGCAGTGTTGTCTATACTTTACACATAAGGATTAGGGGTATTCCCTGTAGCAACCCAAAGTTCCGGAGGTGACACATGAAACGCAAAAACGCTTCGTTACTCGGTAACGTGCTCATGGCTTTAGGGTTGGTGGTGATGGTGGGGGGGGTTGGTTACTCTATTTTAAACCAATTGCCGCAATTTAATCTGCCACAGTTTTTCGCACATGGTGCCGTGCTCAGTATTTTTGTAGGTGGTGTTCTGTGGTTGGCGGGAGCCAGAGTGGGCGGGCACGAGCAAATCAGTGACCGTTACTGGTGGGTACGCCATTATGACAAACGCTGTCGTCGCGGTGATACCACTCATCGTCATAACTAAATCGTTTCCCGGCAGAGAGGGCTGCGGTTTGAATACAAAGTCCTGGTTGAAAAACCAGGACTCTGCTTGTTCATTATCCTTGCATAGAACGCACTTTTATATTCGCTGCGGAATATAAGAAACGTTATTCGAATAACCGATAATGTAACGTTTTAACCGCGCTATCCGCGTCTTCAGCGGGCAACAGGAAACACAGGTTGTCATTTGACGCTCCGTGGCAAATCATTCGCACCGTTTGCCCTTCAAGCCAGGCAAAAACGTCTTTGCAAACTCCCGCCGCCTGAGTCAGCCGATTCCCCACCAAAGTCACCAATGCCAGTCCGGTTTCCACTTCCACACGACAGTGGGAGGACAATGCGGTAAACAATGCGCTGGTCAGTATATGATCTTCACCTGAGGTTGCGTGAGTCGCGTCCAGCGCCAGCGCAATACTGTTCTCTGAAGTTGTAACCAAATCCACCGTGACCGCGTGGCGAGCTAAAATGGCGAAGGACTGCGCCAGGAAAGAACCGGACGGTTGTGTCTCCAGACTATGTAATCGCAACAGCGTCTGTTTACGGCGCACGGCAAGCGCACGATAGCGAGGTGGGTTGTCGGTGGTGTTATGCACCAGCGTACCACCGGCAGCCGTATCCTTACTTGAGCCAACAAAGACCGGAATGCTTTTACGCATTGCCGGAAGCAGCGCAGCCGGGTGGAGGACCTTCGCACCGAAGGCGGCCATATCGCTGGCCTCGGAAAATGAGATGTGGTCAATCCGTTTGGCCCGCGGCGCAATGCGCGGATCGGTGGTGTAGATCCCTGCGACATCGGTCCAGATGTCCACGCGTGCGGCGTGAAGCGCCTCACCGAGAAGCGTCGCCGTGTAATCACTACCACCGCGTCCCAGCGTAGTGGTATGCCCTGCGGCATCCCGGCCGATAAACCCCTGGGTCACCATAATCGCTTGCTCAAGACGAGGGCGCAGGTGAGTCTCCACCAGGTGGTGCAGGGTACTGAGTTCGGGTTCGGCGCAGCCGAAACTCGAGTTGGTACGCATCACGCTGCGGGCGTCAAACCACCCGGCCTCGGCATGCCGTTCACGTAAGACTTCAGTAAACAGTAAAGAGGACATCAGCTCGCCGTGACTGACCAATTCATCGCTTAGCGCATCAGACGGTGAAACGGTCGCCGTTTGTGCAAGATGGCGGATGTTGTTGAGAAGATTATCGATTTCCGTGCTGATAACGGACGGCTGCTTCAGGCGGGAAATAATGTTGTATTGGATGGCGCGTAAGGTCTCAAGCTTATCTAATTGTTGATGCGTTTCCAGACCTTCAGAAAGCTCGACCAGTAAGTTTGTAACGCCTGCTGAAGCAGACAGTACGACTAAACGGACATCTTGATCAGCAAGGACAATGCTGGCGCTTCGGTTCATCGCATCAAAATCAGCGACGCTGGTGCCGCCAAATTTGGCAACGACGGATGGTGGATAAATGCGAGTCATAACAATCTCATATCAGGGCGCCATAAAAGTATGGCTAGAAAATTTTCATTCTCGGCATAAGGGGAAACGGTGTTCGCCTTACGAAATGTCCGCCCGCGAACATTTCTGCTGACAACCCAGGGAATTCCTGTTGTCGAAAACGCGTGTCGCCTGTACGCGTTACCGGGTGCTGCGCATTAATTTTATTTACATAGCCTGCAAATAAGCGCGCCATACTAAGTGATTTATATTTAGGGATCGACTTTTTTATTCGATTTATCGACAAATAAGTGAAAAATCATGTCGTAACAAGAAAACGCGTACATTATTAATGGTAAAAACGTGTAAAAAAATAATAAAAACATGAAAATTACATGGTTTTTATAACATCGTATGCGTTGCAATTGGCTACGGTAATTGTTAATTAAATAGATATATTTCTTTAGGATTTCGTAATGAAGGGTGGCTGTTACACTTTGAATTATAAAGAAAAAACACCCGCTAAATGTGTTGAAAAATAAATGATTGAGTCCAGGGCTAAAACAACATATATTAGCCGCGCTTTTTTACAGGTAACCCTTATAACCATTTATTCAATCAGGCGTTAATCTACACCTGGTTGTAGGAGTGATATGATGACGGATAAAGTCCGTATTGATACTTTAAGTGCTAATTCATTACCACAGAGCAATGATACCTTTTTAGCAAGACAGGCTGAGTTTGAATCTAATGTCCGCAGCTATCCACGTAAACTGCCATTAGCGATTGCTAAAGCGCAGGGCGTCTGGATTACTGACGTAGAAAATAATCAATATCTTGATTGCCTGGCAGGTGCCGGAACCCTGGCGCTTGGTCATAATCATCCTGAAGTGCTGCAGAGCATTCAAAGTGTCATCACAAGCGGCTTACCGTTACATACGCTTGACCTTACCACACCGTTAAAAGATGAATTCTCATCGTATTTACTTTCTTTATTACCGGGCCAGGGCAAAGAGTATTGCCTGCAGTTCACCGGGCCGTCCGGTGCCGATGCCGTTGAAGCGGCGCTGAAGCTGGCGAAGAAAGTTACCGGCCGTTCCAGCATCATCAGCTTCTCCGGTGGCTACCACGGGATGACCCACGGCGCGCTGTCCGTGACCGGCAACCTGTCGCCGAAAGAAGCCGTCAGCAACATGATGGCGGAAGTGCAGTTTATGCCGTATCCGCATCAGTACCGTTGCCCGCTGGGTATCGGCGGTGACGCTGGCGTCAAAGCATTGACCTACTACTTCGAAAACCTGATCAACGACGTTGAGAGCGGCGTGCGTAAACCGGCTGCCGTGATCCTCGAAGCGGTGCAGGGCGAAGGCGGGGTAAACCCGGCTCCGATCGAGTGGCTGCAGCGTATTCGTAAAGTGACCCAGGAACACGGCATTCTGCTGATTATCGATGAAGTGCAGGCTGGCTTCGCGCGCACGGGTAAACTGTTCGCCTTCGAACACGCCGGTATTGAGCCGGATATCATCGTGATGTCCAAAGCGGTTGGCGGCGGTCTGCCACTGGCGGTACTGGGCATTAAAAAGCAGTTCGATGCGTGGGCTCCGGGCCATCACACTGGCACCTTCCGCGGCAACCAACTGGCGATGGCGACCGGTCTGACAACGCTGAAAATCCTCAAAGACGACAAGATTGCCGATAAAGTTGCTGCCCAGGGCGAGTGGCTGAAAGGCAAACTGACTGACCTGCAGAAACGTTACCCGGTTATCGGCCAGGTACGTGGTCTGGGCCTGATGATTGGTCTGGAAATCGTTAAGCCGAACGAAGCGCAGGATCACATGGGCTGCTACCCGGCCGATGGCGAGCTTTCCGCGCTGCTGCAGAAAAAATGTTTCGAAAACGGCCTGATTCTTGAGCGTGGCGGCCGTAACGGTTGTGTACTGCGTCTGCTGCCGTCTCTGTTGATCACCAACGCAGAGCTGGAGATTTTCCTCGATAAATTCGAAAATGCCCTACTGGGCGCTGGCGTGAAGCCGGTTTAAACGGAGTTGGATCGAATGTCAGACGTAAATCCGATTCTGTCCGGCTCGGCACAAAGCATTGCTGCCTACCAGGACGCGATCGAGCAGAGTACGCAAGCGGTCGTTGAATGGTTGAAGCAGCCTGAGATGTATCAGGGCAAAACCGTTGAGCAACTGCGCGAACGTATCAACCTGAATTTTACGTCTCAGGGCCTGGGCAACCAGGCCGCTATTGAGCGTGCGGTTGAATACTTTCTGAAAGACAGCTTGTTGGTTCACCATGCGCAGTGCGTGGCGCACCTGCACTGCCCGAGCCTGGTGATTAGCCAGGCGGCAGAAGTGTTGATCAACGCCACCAACCAGAGTATGGACTCCTGGGATCAGAGCCCGTCGGCGACCATCATTGAGATCAAACTGATCGAATGGTTGCGTGAGCAGGTGGGCTATGCGGCAGGCGACGCGGGCGTGTTCACTAGCGGCGGCACCCAAAGCAACCTGATGGGCCTGATGCTGGCGCGCGACGCCTTCTTTGCCCGCCAGGGGCATTCCATTCAGCAGAATGGTCTGACCGGCGACCTGAGCAAAATCAAAGTATTTTGCTCTGAAAGCGCGCACTTCTCTGTGCAGAAGAACATGGCGCTGATGGGGCTGGGTTACCGTTCCGTCACCCAGGTGAAGACCGATGCGTTCTCACGCATGGAGCTGGCTGACCTGAAAGACAAGCTGGCCCAGGCGAAAGCCAACGGCGAACAGGTGATGGCGATTGTCGCCACTGCTGGTACTACCGATGCGGGCGCAATCGATCCGTTAGCGGACATTGCGGCGCTGGCGGCAGAACACCAGATCTGGATGCATGTGGATGCAGCATGGGGCGGGGCGTTACTGCTTTCTGAGCAGTATCGTCACTTCCTGAACGGCCTTGAACTGGCGGATTCCGTGACGCTGGACTTCCACAAACAGTTCTTCCAGACCATCAGCTGCGGCGCGTTCCTGCTGAAAGACGCGCGTCATTACGAGCTGATGCGTTACCAGGCGGCGTACCTGAACTCTGATTTTGATGAAGAGGCGGGCGTACCGAATCTGGTGTCGAAATCGCTGCAGACCACGCGCCGTTTTGACGCACTGAAGCTGTGGATGGGGCTCGAAGCGCTGGGCAAAAAGCAGTATGCCGAAATCATTGATAACGGCGTAACGCTGGCGCGTGATGTGGCTGCGTTTGTGAAAACTCAGCCGCATCTGGAACTGGTGATGGAGCCGCAGCTGGCAAGCGTGCTGTTCCGTTTCCGTCCGCACAGTGACGACATGGCGTTCGTTGCGCTGTTGAACCAGCGTATTGGCGACGTTCTGCTGGCTTCTGGTAGCGCCAATGTGGGCGTGACCGAAGCAGATGGCGTAACCTGCCTGAAGCTGACGCTACTGAACCCAACGGTGTGTCTGGAGGATGTCAAAGTCCTGCTGGCAAGCGTGAAAGCGACAGCTGAGCAACTGCTGAACGCGTAAGCAATAAGCTGATTATAAAAATGGCTCCCACACACGGGAGCCATTTTTTTGCCTGTCATTTGTAGTCCGGCGGCGCTTCGCCTGGCTGGGCTACACGTCAGTTGATATCTGCCAGTGCGGCGTCTTTATTCGGGAAGAACGTCAGGCGTCCGGCAATCGGCTGAATGCCCGCGCGCGCCATGGTACGTAACGGCTGGAATTCCAGATTACTGATCCGCAGTTCACACCCTTCCGGGAGGCGTTTTACAAAACGCTGGAAAGCGTCCAGACCACCGGCATCCAGTACCGGGACCGCGTCCCACTTCAAGACCACAATACGTTTACCTGCAATACGCGATTCGAGATCGGTAAATAATCCCTCCGCAGCGGCAAAGAAAAGTGGGCCAATAACGCGCAGCACCAACACATCGTCAGGTACGTCTACGTTGACCGGCGCCAGACGCGTCATGCGCGCGATACGACGCATAAACAGCAGGGAGGCGAGAACGATACCGACGCTGATGGCGATCACCATGTCGAATAGCACCGTCAGCGACATACACATAAGCATGACAATGATGTCGTCTTTTGGCGCATGACGCAGCAGATCCACCACTTTATGCGCTTCACTCATGTTCCATGCCACCATCAGCAGCAGGGCGGCCATGGCGGAAAGCGGTAACCAGGAAAGCAGCGGCGCAAGCACCAGCAGGGCAAGGATCACCAGAATCGCGTGGATGACCGCTGAAATTGGTGAGGTCGCCCCGGCGCGGACGTTTGCCGCAGAACGGGCAATTGCCGCCGTGGCGGTGATACCACCGAAGAACGGTGCCACGATGTTACCCAGGCCCTGGCCAATCAGCTCACTGTTGGCTTTATGCTTGGTGCCGGTCATCCCATCGAGCACGACGGCGCACAGTAGAGATTCAATCGCCCCGAGCATCGCCATGGAGAAGGCGGCCGGTAACAGCGCCTGTAACGAACTCCAGCTTAGGGTAAAGTTTGACTCCGGCATGTCCCACGGTAATACCAGTTGCGGCAGCAACTGCGGGATACCGTTACCCTGCGAGCCATCAGCCAGAATGTAGTGGAACTGAGAACCGATGGTGGCGACATGGCCGCCGGTCAGGTTCACAATCCCCATTACCGCACAGCCTGCCAGCAGCGCAGGAAGGTGGCCCGGCAGTCGGATCCCCAGACGCGGCCAGAAAATCAGGATCCCCAGCGTCACCACGCCAATTGCGGCATCGCCAACGTTGAGGGTTGGCAGGGCCATAAACAGCGCGCCGACCTTTTGCAGGTAGTGCTCCGGGACATGGGCCATTTGCAGACCGAGAAAATCTTTAATCTGCATGGTACCGATGGTGATACCAATACCCGATGTAAAACCTAACGTAACGGATACCGGGATATATTCGATCAGGCGACCAAAACGGGCGAGGCCGAAAAGGATCAGGAATATCCCGGACATTAGCGTTGCGACCAGCAGGCCTGCCAGCCCAAACTGTTGCGACACCGGATACAGAATCACCACGAAGGCGGCGGTTGGTCCAGATACGCTAAAACGTGAACCCCCGGTAAGGGCGATAACAATCCCAGCCACGGCTGAGGTATACAAGCCGTACTGCGGCGCCACGCCACTGCCTATTGCCAGGGCCATCGCCAGCGGAATGGCAATGATCCCAACGGTTATCCCGGCGATCAGGTCGCGGGTAAAGCGAGAAGCGGTATATTTTTCTTTCCAACAAGCGTCGATGAGGGCGCGGAAAGGCATCACATGTGAGGAAAATAATCTGTTCACAATAATGTTTCATCCATGAGCGCATCATCTGTCAACTAAATGGCAGGTGAAGGAGGCATAAGTCATACAAATAGATGTTGCAGATAAAAAAACCCGCCGCAGCGGGTTTTTGAGCCGGGCTCGATTAATGCTCGAACATAGCAGAGATGGATTCTTCGTTGCTGATACGACGAATCGCTTCGGCCAGCATACCCGACAGGGTCAATGTACGCACGTTTGGCAGTGCTTTGATTTCGTCAGTCAGTGGAATAGTGTCACAGACAACGACTTCATCAATCACTGAATTGCGCAGGTTGTTTGCCGCATTACCTGAGAAGATCGGGTGGGTAGCGTAAGCAAATACGCGTTTTGCACCACGTTCTTTCAGTGCTTCTGCTGCTTTACACAGCGTACCGCCGGTATCGATCATATCATCAACCAGCACGCAGTCACGACCTGCAACGTCACCAATAATGTGCATCACCTGAGAAACGTTCGCGCGCGGGCGTCGTTTGTCGATGATAGCCATGTCGGTATCGTTCAGCAGTTTAGCGATAGCGCGGGCACGCACGACGCCACCGATGTCCGGAGAAACCACAATCGGGTTGTCCAGATTCAGCTGCAGCATGTCTTCTAACAGGATCGGGCTACCGAATACGTTATCAACCGGTACGTCAAAGAAGCCCTGGATCTGTTCAGCATGCAGGTCAACGGTGAGGACGCGGTCAACGCCAACGCTGGACAGGAAATCAGCGACGACTTTAGCAGTAATCGGTACACGAGCGGAACGTACGCGACGATCCTGACGTGCATAGCCGAAGTAAGGAATAACGGCGGTGATACGGCCTGCGGAAGCACGGCGCAGCGCATCAACCATAACGACCAATTCCATCAGGTTGTCGTTAGTAGGGGCACAAGTGGACTGGATGATGAAAATATCACCACCGCGTACATTTTCATTAATTTGTACGCTGACTTCGCCGTCGCTAAAGCGACCTACAGCGGCGTCGCCGAGTGAAGTGTACAGGCGGTTGGCAATACGTTGTGCTAGTTCCGGGGTGGCGTTACCAGCAAAAAGCTTCATATCAGGCACGAGAAGAACCTCAGGCATGCGTCCATTGGTGGAAAGAATCTGCCGAAAACTGTGCGGGCCAGGCAGTATCCTCTCCATGCGGTGTATTAAAGAGCGCGATGCAACGTCTGGAACAGGGTGACGTTGTCACCGCAACTCAGCTTGCCCGGCTTACTCGTCATCTTTCACGTTTCATGTGTGCTGGCATATTTCGCCATCTTCCTGAAACCCGAACGATTTAGAGTAACGCTCTGTGCAATGGGGAGAGGTTGACACCTTTCGCCACAAAGCCTTTGAGCCATTCCGGGGCTTGCTCAAGAACCTGGCGAGCACGAGACTCAGTGTCAAATTCAGCAAAGACACAAGCCCCTGTACCAGTCAGGCGCGACGGCGCGTATTCTAACAGCCAGGAAAGCGCCGCATCAACCTCGCGAAAACGTTTTCTTGCGATAACCTCGCAATCATTGCTGAATTCACATTTTAGTAACGTTTTTATTGACCTTTTTGGCGTGTTGCGCGGGAGGTCGGGATCTTTAAAAATCACCGGCGTCGGAATACTGACTCCCGGGTGGGCGACCAGATACCATTTTTCCTCTGGCTCGACCGGCGTCAGAATTTCACCTACGCCTTCGGCAAAGGCCGCATGGCCGCGCACGAATACGGGAACGTCCGCCCCCAGCGTTAAGCCGAGTCCTGCCAGTTCATCAACCGAAAGTCCGCACTGCCAAAGGTGATTCAGCGCCACCAGGACGGTAGCTGCATTAGACGAACCTCCGCCAAGACCGCCGCCCATCGGCAGGCGTTTTTCGATACTGATATCGGCGCCACTCCCTTTGGGAAGGCGATCGCTTTCAGACGCCGCCTTCATCAGCAAGCGCGCCGCACGGACAATGAGATTGTCTTCATGTGCAACGCCTTCCACCGGCGTTAACAGGCGGATTTCGCCGTCGCCACGCAGCGCAATACCTAACGTGTCGCCATAATCAAGAAACTGGAATAGCGTTTGCAAAGTGTGATAACCGTCCGCACGCTGCCCGGTGATGTATAAAAACAGATTCAGTTTTGCCGGAGAGGGCCAGTGGGTCATCATTTCACAGCCCAGTTATCCATTTTCAGCTTAATACGCTGATCGCCGTCGGACAGTTCCATGTTTGCCGGCATCGCAGGCTTAATTTTGCTGTCGTAGGCGCTATAGACCACTTTCCAGTTTTTACCGTCTTTGCTGTAGTTCACTTCACTCAGACGATACTGGTCGTCGAGTTTGTAATCGCTGGCGTCTCCCGGCAGGCCAAGGATCCACTGGCGCAGGCTGTTCAATGGAATAGGCATGCCGGTCAGCTTACCAATCATCTCTTCGGCGTCGTCAGCGGTGTAGTGCTTGCCTTTGTTATCGACAAGTTCGACGTTGCCCGGCTGGGCATTGAGTTCCAGTTCAGTGCTGCCCAGGGGATTGGTCAGCAGGAGACGGTAGCGATCCTGTCCGGTTTGTTGCCAGAAAAAGCGGGCATAGACTTTCTGTTGATCGGAAATATACGCAAACGCACCGCGCGTCTGATATTGGTTCAGGGCGCGTACTTCCTGCTGGTGCTGGCGCCACTGTGGAGAGTCAGGGCTTTTGCCGGGACCTTTCGGCGCATTGAGCGTACAGGCGGTAAGAGCCAGGGCCGCGAGCGGCAGCAGGCGAATCAGGCGAAAATCAGGCAGGGTCATAATGATGACAAATCCTTGAGATACGTTGCAGTTATAACTCTTAATGCTAGCGCCGCCATCATACATCGTCTACGTTCAAGTTATCTTAAATCGCTCAAATTTGTGCAGTAAGCTATTACTCCAAAAGGGGGCAGTCTCTTTTATTGACCGCACGCATCCTGTATGATGCACCCAGTCTAACCTTATCAACGCTGGTACTATTCCCGCACACATGACCCTTTTAGCGCTTGGTATTAACCATAAAACGGCACCTGTATCGCTGCGAGAACGCGTAACGTTTTCGCCGGATACGCTCGATCAGGCGCTGGACAGCCTGCTTGCGCAGCCAATGGTGCAGGGCGGGGTGGTGCTGTCGACGTGTAACCGTACGGAACTGTATCTCAGCGTTGAAGAGCAGGATAACCTGCAAGAAGCGCTGGTTCGCTGGCTGTGCGATTACCATAATCTTAATGAAGAAGACTTGCGCAATAGCCTGTACTGGCACCAGGACAACGACGCCGTCAGTCATTTGATGCGTGTTGCCAGCGGTCTGGATTCGCTGGTGCTTGGTGAACCGCAGATTCTGGGGCAGGTGAAAAAAGCTTTTGCGGATTCGCAAAAAGGTCACCTGAACGCCAGTGCGCTGGAGCGCATGTTCCAGAAATCATTCTCTGTCGCTAAACGTGTACGTACAGAAACAGACATCGGTGCCAGCGCCGTGTCCGTGGCTTTTGCCGCCTGTACGCTGGCGCGGCAAATATTTGAATCGCTCTCCACGGTGACCGTGCTGTTAGTGGGCGCAGGCGAAACCATTGAGCTGGTGGCGCGCCACCTGCGTGAGCATCAAGTGAAGAAGATGATCATCGCCAACCGTACCCGCGAGCGTGCGCAGGTGCTGGCGGATGAAGTCGGCGCCGAAGTGATTTCGCTGAGTGATATCGACGCGCGTTTACAGGATGCCGATATTATTATCAGTTCTACCGCCAGCCCGCTGCCGATTATCGGCAAAGGAATGGTGGAGCGCGCGCTTAAAAATCGCCGTAATCAACCTATGCTGCTGGTGGATATCGCCGTACCGCGCGATGTCGAGCCGGAAGTGGGTAAGTTGTCCAACGCCTATCTGTACAGCGTTGACGACCTGCAAAGCATCATTTCGCATAACCTGGCCCAGCGCAAAGCGGCGGCCGTGGAAGCCGAAACCATTGTGGCGCAGGAAACCAGCGAATTTATGGCCTGGCTACGCGCTCAGGGCGCAAGTGAAACTATCCGCGAGTATCGCAGTCAGTCAGAACAGATCCGTGATGAACTGACTGCCAAAGCGTTGGCCGCTCTTCAACAGGGTGGTGATGCGCAAGCCATTATGCAGGATCTGGCCTGGAAACTGACCAACCGCTTGATCCATGCACCAACCAAATCACTTCAACAGGCCGCCCGTGACGGGGATAGTGAACGCCTGAATATTCTGCGCGACAGCCTCGGGCTGGAGTAGCAGCACACCAATCTTATTTTTTACAGGGTGCATTTACGCCTATGAAGCCTTCTATCGTTGCCAAACTGGAAGCCCTGCATGAACGCCATGAAGAAGTTCAGGCGCTGCTCGGGGATGCGGGTACTATCGCAGACCAGGAACGCTTTCGTGCACTGTCGCGCGAATATGCGCAATTAAGCGATGTATCTCGCTGTTTTACGGACTGGCAACAGGTTCAGGAAGATATCGAGACGGCTCAGATGATGCTCGACGATCCTGAAATGCGTGAAATGGCGCAGGATGAACTGCGTGAAGCAAAAGATAAATGCGAGCAGCTGGAGCAACATCTGCAGGTTCTGCTGTTGCCTAAAGATCCTGATGACGAACGTAACGCCTTCCTCGAAGTGCGTGCGGGAACCGGTGGTGATGAGGCCGCGCTGTTTGCCGGCGATCTGTTCCGCATGTACAGCCGTTACGCTGAATCGCGTCGCTGGCGGGTAGAGATCATGAGCGCCAGCGAAGGCGAACATGGCGGGTTTAAAGAAGTCATTGCCAAAATTAGCGGCGAAGGCGTGTACGGTCGACTGAAATTTGAGTCCGGTGGGCATCGTGTGCAGCGCGTACCTGCGACGGAGTCACAGGGCCGTATTCACACTTCTGCCTGTACGGTCGCGGTCATGCCGGAACTACCAGATGCCGAACTGCCGGACATCAACCCGGCCGATCTGCGTATTGATACCTTCCGCTCATCAGGCGCAGGGGGGCAGCACGTTAACACCACCGACTCCGCAATCCGTATTACCCACTTGCCGACCGGTATCGTAGTGGAATGCCAGGACGAACGTTCGCAGCATAAAAACAAAGCGAAAGCGATGTCGGTGCTGGGGGCGCGAATTCGTGCCGCCGAAGTGGCAAGACGTCAACAGGCCGAAGCCTCTGAGCGTCGCAATCTGTTGGGCAGTGGCGATCGCAGCGATCGCAACCGTACCTATAACTTCCCGCAGGGTCGCGTGACCGATCACCGCATTAACCTGACGCTCTACCGTCTGGATGAAGCGATGGAAGGCAAACTGGATATGCTCATTGAGCCAATTGTCCAGGAATACCAGGCCGACCAACTGGCGGCGTTGTCCGAGCAGGATTAATGGATTATCAGCACTGGCTGCGTGAAGCGATAAGCCAATTACAGGCAAGTGAAAGCCCGCGCCGTGACGCCGAGATTTTGCTCGAGTTTGTTACCGGTAAGGGACGCACCTTTATTTTGGCTTTTGGTGAAACGGTATTAACCGAGGCGCAGCGTCAACAGCTCGACACATTACTGGAGCGCCGTCAGCGGGGTGAGCCGGTGGCGCATTTAACCGGCGTGCGGGAGTTCTGGTCGCTGCCGCTGTTTGTGTCTCCGGCTACGCTTATCCCTCGTCCGGATACTGAGTGTCTGGTGGAACAGGCGCTGGCTCGCCTGCCGGCGTCAGCGTGCCGCATTCTCGATTTGGGAACCGGCACGGGCGCCATTGCGCTGGCATTGGCAACCGAACGTCCGGATTGCGCGGTAACGGCGGTTGACCGCATGCCGGATGCTGTTGCGCTGGCCACTCGCAACAAACAGCATCTGGGCATCGACAATGTTTGCGTGCTGCAAAGCAACTGGTTCAGCGCTTTGCAGGGACAGCAGTTTGACATGATTGTCAGTAATCCGCCGTATATCGACGAACAGGATCCGCACCTGGCGCAAGGCGATGTACGCTTTGAACCTCTGTCGGCACTGGTGGCGGGCGATCGGGGGCTGGCGGATATTGTGCATATCATTGACCAGTCTCAGCGCGTGTTAACGCCCGGCGGCTATCTGTTGCTGGAACATGGCTGGCAGCAGGGGCAGGCCGTCCGGGACGTCTTTACTCGTGCGGGTTACCAGACGGTTGAAACCTGCCGTGATTATGGCGGCAACGAGCGAATTACGCTTGGACGCACCCCATCATGAGTACCTTCAGTGTGTTACTCAACATTCATCTCATCAGTATTGCGCTTTCCGTTGGCTTGCTGACGCTGCGTTTTTGGTGGCGTTACACCGACTCGCGTCTTGCCTGCGCACGCTGGACGCGCATTGTGCCACCGGTTGTGGATACCGTTTTATTACTCAGCGGCGTGGCGCTAATGGTTAAAGCGCACATCCTGCCATTCACTGAGCACGGGACATGGCTGACTGAAAAGCTGTTTGGGGTTATCATTTACATCGTTTTGGGTTTTATTGCGCTCGATTATCGTCGGGCGCGCAGTCAGCAGGCGCGATTAGTCGCATTTCCGCCGGCGCTGGTGGTGCTGTACATCATCATTAAACTCGCCACCACAAAAATACCGTTACTGGGGTAAGCATGAGGTCGTTAGCTGATTTCGAATTTAATAAAGCGCCATTGTGTGATGGGATGATCCTGGCGTCGGAGTCTATCCGTCTGGATTTTCCAACACAAACTGTCTACGACGAACTGGAACGTCTGGTCAGTCTGGCGCAAGAAGAAATTAGCCAGCTCCTGTCTCAGGATGAGCAACTGGAAAAACTGCTGGCACTTTTTTACGGCGAATGGGGATTTACGGATACCCACGGCGTCTATCGTCTTTCTGATGCACTCTGGCTTGACCAGGTACTGAAAAATCGGCAGGGCAGCGCCGTGTCTCTGGGGGCAATCTTATTGTGGATTGCCAACAGACTGGAGCTGCCGCTGGTACCGGTGATTTTCCCGACGCAACTGATCCTTCGTATTGAGTCGCTCGATGGCGAAATGTGGCTAATCAATCCATTCAATGGCGAAACGTTAAATGAGCACACGCTGGAAGTGTGGTTGAAGGGGAATATCAGCCCGGTCGCGGAGCTGTTTAACGAAGACCTGGATGAGGCGGATAACGCGGAAGTGATCCGCAAACTGCTCGACACGCTGAAATCATCACTGATGGAAGAGCGGCAAATGGAGCTGGCGCTGCGTGCCAGTGAAGCACTATTGCAGTTTAATCCTGAAGATCCGTATGAAATTCGCGATCGTGGTTTAATATACGCGCAGCTCGAGTGCGAACATGTTGCGCTGACAGATTTAAGTTATTTCGTTGAACAGTGTCCGGAAGACCCGATCAGCGAAATGATTCGTGCGCAAATTAATACTATTTCGCACAAACAAATTGTATTGCATTGATTAATCACACTTTACCTACCGTTTAAGGCGATCCTATGAAACAAAAAGTGGTTAGCATTGGCGACATCAACGTGGCAAATGACCTGCCGTTCGTGCTGTTTGGCGGAATGAACGTGCTGGAATCCCGCGATCTGGCGATGCGCATTTGTGAGCACTACGTAACCGTTACTCAAAAGCTGGGTATCCCTTACGTGTTTAAAGCCTCCTTTGATAAAGCCAACCGTTCTTCCATCCACTCTTACCGTGGACCGGGCCTTGAAGAAGGGATGAAAATCTTCCAGGAACTGAAACAGACTTTTGGCGTAAAAGTGATCACCGACGTTCACGAAGCCAGCCAGGCACAGCCTGTTGCTGATGTGGTGGATGTGATTCAGCTTCCGGCATTCCTTGCTCGTCAGACCGATCTGGTGGAAGCAATGGCGAAAACCGGTGCCGTTATCAACGTGAAGAAACCGCAGTTCATCAGCCCGGCTCAGATGGGCAACATCGTGGATAAATTCCATGAAGGCGGCAACGATAAGGTTATTCTGTGTGACCGTGGTGCGAACTTTGGTTATGACAACCTGGTTGTGGACATGCTGGGCTTCAGCGTGATGAAGAAAGTCTCCGGCAACTCACCGGTGATTTTTGACGTTACTCATGCGCTGCAGTGCCGCGATCCGTTTGGCGCAGCAAGCGGCGGTCGTCGTGCGCAGGTTACCGAACTGGCGCGTGCCGGTATGGCCGTTGGTCTGGCAGGTCTGTTTATTGAAGCGCATCCGGATCCAGCCAATGCGAAATGCGATGGCCCATCCGCGCTGCCGCTGGCGAAGCTTGAACAGTTCCTGACGCAGATTAAAGCGATTGATGACCTGGTGAAAAGCTTCGACGAGCTGGATACCGAGAACTAAGAGAGTGTGACAGGCCGGAATTTCCCTCCGGCCTGCTATTTGAAAAGGGTGTCAAGGTCGTCGTCAGGCACCAGACGCGCCATCGATTGTGTTATATCGACAGAAAAGAAAACGGCCCTGAAGAGGACCGTGGGGTACGTCTAAAATAATACTCAGGCAAATATTGTCATCAGATAGGCGATAAACAGTGCCAGATGCGCTGCACCGTTAAGCACATTGGTGCGTCCGGTGGAGAAAGAGATCTGACACAGAACCAGTGATGAAACCATCACAATCATCTCTGGCGCCCCCAGCGCAAACATCAAATCATTCCCGGTTGCCCATGCAATCAGCGTCACCACCGGTACGGTCAGCGAAATTGTGGCTAACACCGAACCGAAGAATAAATTCATTGCCCGCTGTACCTGATTGCTCAGAACCGCTTTCAGTGCGCCCAGTCCTTCAGGCGAGAGGATCAGTAACGCGACCAGGAAACCCGTAAATGCGACTGGCGCATTCAGTTCAGTCAGCAAGGTCTCAAGCGGGCTGGCGTTCATCTTGGTCACGGCGATAACAGCGATCAGATGAATGATAAGCCAGGCGGCGTGCCACAGATTGCTGTGCGCTGACGGCTTACCGTGATGCGGGTCATCGTCGTCACCCTCGTCTTCATGCTCGTAAATGAACAGACTTTGGTGCGTTTTAGTTTGAATCAGCAAAAATACGCCGTACATCGCCGCAGAAATTAACGCCACCAACAGCGCCTGCGCGGTAGTGAAATTTGCCCCCGGCAACGCCATCGGGAATACCAGTACAATAATGGCCAGTGGGAACAGGGCGATTAAATACTGCTTAATACCAAATAGGTTCATATACTGAGTGGCAAATTTACGGCCACCTAACAGTAATGAAAAACCGACCAGACCCCCGGTTACGATCATAATGATTGAATACAGCGTATCGCGCATGAGCGTAGGTGCGGCATCGCCGGTTGCCATTAATGCGGAGATTAAGCTGACTTCAAGAATAACAACGGACAAACTGAGGATCAGCGACCCGTAGGGTTCGCCAAGTCGATGCGCTAATACGTCCGCATGACGGACAACGCTGAATGCGCTGCTTAATATACCAATAAGGGCCAGCGCATTAATACCGATGACCACTGGTAGTGACTGACTGCTCCCCCAGAAGAACAGTACTACCAGCGCCAAAATCGGGAAGACGAGAGAGGTCTCCTTGTGGCGGGTTTTTACCGCCTCATGTGCTTGTGTCATTGAATTAATTCTCCATCTCTGCAGGTATTTATAATTATAAAAAGTATTAAAGAATGTAAAAAATAACAGAAAACGTGGTTTTATAGGTGACATTTTACGAAATTTTACTACATCACCTGTTTTCCCTCTTAAAGCGGCCAAAAACCAATTTCTTGTTTATAGACTGTTTAATTAACAGAAGGTTAGGTAAAGAAAATTTCTAAAAATGTCCATTATTGGCGTCTCGCCGCATTGTTAACCACACTTAAGGTTTAGCCTAAAAAGAGGAGTTCACAATGCCCTATAAATCTAAAAGCGATCTGCCTGACAGCGTGCAGCACGTTCTGCCAGCCCATGCTCAGGACATTTATAAAGAAGCTTTCAACAGCGCCTGGGAACAGTATAAAGACAAATCTGACCGCCGTGACGATGCCACCCGAGAAGAGACTGCACATAAGGTGGCGTGGGCCGCGGTTAAAAATGATTACCAAAAAGGTGATGATGGTAAATGGCATAAAAAGACGTAACAGTATCAATTATAATGCCTTTATAAACTCGCTTGCATCAGGCGTTAGCGAATCGTGCTACGCCGCGCGGTTACTGGCTTGCAAGCGAGCGGTGAATTGCCTATTGTCCAGCTATTGGTTTCAAAATGAGCAGTAAAAAAGCCCGGAAGGCGTCAAAAAAGTTGTCGCAGGGAAGCAGCAGTGGCGGAGGTGTAAGGTGTTAACGCGTGATTTTTTATTGAATGCCGACTGTAAGACGGCATTTGGTGCTATTGAAGAATCACTACTCTGGTCAGCGGAACAACGTGCAGCCTCACTGGCCGCCACGCTCGCTTGTCGACCAGATGATGGACCGGTGTGGATCTTCGGTTATGGATCGTTGATGTGGAACCCGGCCTTAGAGTTTGAAGAGTCCTGTACCGGGACATTAGTCGGCTGGCACCGTGCATTTTGTCTGCGCCTGACGGCGGGGCGAGGAACGGCGTGTCAGCCAGGACGCATGCTGGCCCTGAAAGAGGGCGGACGCACCACCGGTGTGGCCTACCGCTTGCCGGACGCGTCGCTGGAACAAGAGCTTTCTCTGTTGTGGAAGCGAGAAATGATCACCGGATGCTATCTGCCGACCTGGTGCCAGCTGGCGCTTGATGACGGCCGTACGGTGAACGCGCTGGTGTTTATTATGGATCCGCGCCATCCGCTGTTTGAGTCAGACACGCGCGCGCAGGTGATCGCGCCGCTTATTGCCGCGGCCAGCGGACCTTTAGGCACTAATGCCCAGTATCTGTTCTCGCTGGAACAAGAGCTGGTCAAGCTGGGGATGCAGGATGATTGTCTTAATGATCTGGTGATCACGGTCAAACGATTGTTGGGAGAGAACCTGCCGGAAGGCGTTATGCGGCCAGGGTTTGCCTGAACCCGGCGTGGAATTATATGCCCGAAAGCCAGGTGCTTTTCGGGCATGTCACGCTTAGGCTGCAATATAACTTATCGAATGCTCAAGCGACTGACTGTGGCTGTCGATCAGCACGTTCCAGACGCCGGTATAGGGCACGGTCAACCATGCGTTATCACGATCCTGCACGCTTAAGATGTCGGACTGCGTGTCTTTGACGTGATTTTTTTCGCTCATCAGATGGATGTGACAGCGCTCGGAACAGCGCACAACCACCGTATCGCCACCAAATAACTTTAAACTTGCCTTCACTAATGCCATTTTTCACCCCGTTCTTGAAAACAACGTACTTTCTGTCGAAAGTGCTGCGTGATGTTGTTCACATTTCACTCATTGCATAACACCAAAGGGGGAGCAACAGGATGCTGATTTTGATCAAAAAATGGCATAACGATTAAACAAAAGTGACAAAACACCTCAAAAGGGTTGAACGGGCGTGCTAACGTTCAACGAAACCGCGCCCATCAAATATTAAATCCGGAAATTATCGACACTTTCAGTGCGCTTGCCTGAAAACGGTGTATCAGAAGGTCAACACTTTATCTGCAGCCAGCGTCCATTGAGCCAGTTCTACCAGCGTGCCGACGGCCACTCCATCAATTAACGGCAGCGCCGTGATCCCACGACCATCGGTGCAGGTTTTGCATAGTTTTACCGGAACATTTTGCGCTGTCAGGATCTCCAGCATTTGCTGAATATTGTAGCCCTCCGCGGGTTTCTGACCACGTAATCCTGCGGTTACGGCGTCAGACATTAAAAACAGACGCAGGTCGAGACCGGCTTCCTGTTCGCGTAGGGCGATAGCCAGACGCAGGCTGTTAAATAACGATTCGCTTCCATAAGCCGCTCCGTTCGCGACGATCACTATCTTTTGCATTTTTACTCCTGTTACTGCATGTGAGCGTTAATAACCGACACGTATGTTACACCTATTTCTCAATGCCAGGATAATGCCGAAAAAAGGGGGAGGGGCTGAAAATCAACGCTGAAAAACGTTATGGTTTAAGATAAGTATGCCACTGTGGCTAATTGATGTAAGAAACCACTAACGATTTGAGCCGTATTATCTGTTCTTCTCTTGCTGTATTCGCACTCTTGCCGCTGGCAGGCGGTACTGCTAACGCGCAGTCGTCCTTTGTGCACCAGGCTGAAAACCCTTTCGATAACAATAGTGATGGCTTGCCCGATCTTGGTATGGCCCCGGAGTCGCGGGCAGGCGAAAAGCATTTTGCCGAAATGGTCAAAGCGTTTGGTGAAGCCAGCATGACTGATAACGGGCTTGATACCGGTGAACAGGCGAAGCAGTTCGCGTTTGGCCAGGTGCGAGATACGGTCAGCGAACAGGTGAATCAGCAACTGGAATCCTGGCTTTCTCCCTGGGGAAACGCCAGCATCGGGTTGCAGGTGGATAACGAAGGCAGTTTTACCGGGAGTCGGGGAAGCTGGTTTGTGCCGTGGCAGGATAACCAACGTTATCTTACCTGGAGCCAGCTAGGAGTGACGCAACAGGACGATGGCTTAGTCAGTAATGCGGGGATTGGGCAACGTTGGGTACGCGACGGTTGGTTACTGGGTTACAACACCTTTTATGACAACTTACTGGATGAAAATCTGCCCCGGGGAGGCCTCGGCGCGGAGGCGTGGGGCGAATATTTGCGCTTATCCGCTAACTATTATCAACCGTTGTCTTCCTGGCAGGATCGTTTTGCAACCCAGCAACAACGGATGGCCCGCGGCTACGATCTGACCGCGCAAATGCGGATGCCGTTCTATCAACACCTCAATACCAGCGTCAGCGTGGAACAGTATTTTGGCGACCGGGTGGATCTATTTCATTCGGGAACCGGGTATCACAATCCGGTGGCGGTGAACCTCGGGCTGAGCTATACACCGGTGCCGCTGATCACGGTGACAGCGCAGCATAAGCAGGGTGAAAGCGGCATTAGCCAGAATAACCTCGGCTTAACGCTTAGTTACCGTTTTGGCGTGCCGTTAAAAAAACAGTTGATGGTCAGTGAGGTGGTGAACAGCCGTTCACTGCGCGGCAGTCGTTATGACGATCCGCAGCGTAACAATTTGCCGACGTTGGAGTATCGCCAGCGTAAAACGCTGTCGGTATTTTTGGCCACGCCACCCTGGGATCTCAAACCGGGAGAGACGGTGGCGCTGAAGCTGCAGGTGCGTAGTTTGCATGGGATCCGCCACCTGACGTGGCAGGGCGATACTCAGGCGTTGAGCTTAACGGCTGGCAGCAATAACCGAAGCGCGCAGGGCTGGACGATTATTATGCCGAAGTGGGACAGCAGAGAAGGTGCGACGAACCGCTGGCGGTTGTCTGTGGTGGTAGAAGATGAGCAGGGCCAGCGTGTCTCTTCCAATGAGATCACGCTATCACTGACCGAACCGTTTACTACCGTTTCGGAAAATGATCCTCGTTAACAATGACGCATACGCGCGTTATCAGAAAATACGTTCCTGGTGCACCCATACCGCGGCTTCAACACGTGATTTGAGCTTCATTTTCTTCAGCATATGCTTCACGTGAACTTTTACCGTGCTTTCGGTGATGTCAAGGCGGCGAGCGATCATCTTGTTAGGCAGGCCCTGGGCGATGAGCTTAAGAATATCGCGTTCGCGCGGCGTCAGTTGGGTAACATCACGGTCGGACGTTGCACGATTGGCGCGTAGGCTGGCGGCCAGAACCGGCGTTAAGGCTTCGCTCAGCACCATTTCACCGGCAGCCGCTTGCTGCAATGCTTTCAGCAAATCTTCCGGCTCCATATCTTTCAGCAGATAACCGTCGGCACCGCGCTTCAGTGCAGTAACCACGTCTTCTTCATGATTGGATACGCTAAACACGACGATACGGCCTGACAGTGATTTCTCACGCAGCTTGTCGAGTGTTTCCAGACCGTTCATGCCGGGCATGTTGAGATCAAGAAGGATCAGATCGGGATCAAGGGATTCTGCCAGCTCGATACCCTGCTCACCATTGCTGGCTTCGCCGACAACGGTGATATCGGGCGCCATGCTGACAAGCTGTTTTACACCGGTTCGCAGCATCGGATGATCGTCGATCAACAGGATGGTTGCCGGTTCCAGATTACTCATGGGTATCTCCTTGGACTTCTGTGAAGTTTGTTTCGGGAATAAAAGTGACAGCAACTTCAGTACCGCCTGTCTCGCGACGGCGTACACGGCAATCGCCGCGCAAGCTCTGCGCACGGTCGCGCATGATTATCATGCCGTAGTGGTTACTGCGTTCGGCGTTTTCCGGTACGCCGCAGCCGTTATCTTGCACTGTAAGTTTGACCTGCTTACCATTTTGCACCACCGTCACGACCACTTCATCGGCCTGAGAGTGTTTGAGGGCGTTGCTCAGGGCTTCGCGCGCAATTTGTAGCAGGTGAATCGCCTGATGCGAAGGGACCAGACGCGGTGGCAACTGATAATCCAGCTTAACCGTAAAGCCAAAACGTGCGCTGTATTCCTGACAGCTGGCTTCCAGCGCCGGTCTCAATCCAGGTTCCGTCAGCTGTAAACGGAAGGTCGTTAACAGCTCGCGCAGTTGCGCCCAGGAGGCGTTTAGCTCGTTACGAATCTGACTGAGCAGCTCGCGGCAGTTATCTGAAAGCGCATCGCCCTGCATCTGCAAACAGCTCACCTGCATCTTCATACAGGAGAGCGATTGTGCAATAGAATCATGAAGTTCGCGCGCAATGGTGGCACGCTCTTCCATCACGATCAACTGCTGCTGACGCTCCTGATGCCTGTCGAGTGCAAGCGTTGCGGTCAGTTGCTCAACCAGGGTATCAACCAGTTGCTGCTGATCGTGGCTGAGATGGCGTCCGTACGGCAAAGTCGCGAGCAGGATACCATACTGAGTATGGGCGTCGGTTAGCCGCCATTTCAGTGTGATACCGCCGTCAATGGCGGGTAGCGTACCGCGCGGACACAAATGGCAGCCTTTCTCATCACAGCTGACATTGGACTGGCAGGTAAATTCCTGATGATTATCTTCATCTTCCAGGTCATAGACCCGCAGTTCAATATCATGCAGCAGGGTCAAATTTTGCAGACCGTTCAGTACCGGAGAGAGGCGTTCGCACAACGGCACCTGAGAGTGCAGACGGCGGTTGGCTTGCCACAGGAAAGAGAGGATCTGATTTTTGTGCTCCAGACCCGCCGTTTTCTCCTGTACCCGCTGTTCCAGCACCGCGTAACTTTCGGCCAGTTCTTCCGACATATTATTCAGCGCCGAGCCCAGAGCTGCCATCTCATTACGCCCACTGATATGTGCGCGTTGGGTAAAATCACGTTGACTGACGGCTCGCGCCATCGCCAGCAGTTGTTTCCACGGCTGTAACAGGCGCACGCGCAGCCAGATAATGGTGAAGACCAGCAGCAACGCCATAAATACGGCCATCAGGCGATGCAGCAAGACGACGCGTTCAATGCGTAACTCGGTGGTATGGTCAAAGGCGGTGACCAGCTTATCCAGTCCGCCCACAAAGCGCCTGACATCCTGCGCTACCGCATCGGGCGTTTGCGCATGCGCAAGCCCCGGTGCCAGTTTGGTGTGCCAGTAATCCTGTAAGGCTTTTAACTGCGCCTGTTGTCCGTCACGCTGCGCGGCACGCGTCAATTCCGGGCTAAACGCCGTTTGCTCCATTTCATCCAGCAGTGGTTGATCGTTGGCGTCCAGCGGTATGGCCGCCAGCAGGCGATAGCTTTGCATGCGTAGCGATCCCGCTTTGTTGATTGCATGCGCGCTACCCTGAACGCCCTGAACCAGCCAGCCAGAGACTGCCATACCCGCCACGCCGATGGCAGTAGACAATAAAACAATCAGCGCCACCTGGTTGACCAGCGTAAGCGGGGAAAGACAACGTTTAAACATGGTGACTTGTTCCTTCGGGTTTTCGTAAAACCGAAAACCTTATTGAATGACGATTCTGCTGCAGGCAGTGGCGTTATTCTCGGCGATACACTGGAGTATACCCATACCTCAAACGGGCTACCCCTTAATTGCCGCCAGAGGGAGAGATCCTAAACGAGGGGGAGTAGGGGACGACAGAAGCGTGAAAAACCACATCTTTTTTACCGAAGTTATGTACTCATTTAGGATGATGATAAATTTCAGTCATCAATAATGACACCTTTTCCTTTGATTTATATCAACTTACCTCCAGCTGTAAACCCTAATGTGGCAGGCATCGAAACAAGTATCAGAGGTGTCTATGAGTCACTCATCTGCCCCGGAAAGGGCATCTGGAGCTGTAATTACCGAATGGCGGCCGGAAGATCCCGCCTTCTGGCAGCAGCGTGGTCATCGAATCGCCAGCCGTAACCTGTGGATTTCCGTCCCTTGCTTGCTGCTGGCGTTTTGCGTGTGGATGTTATTTAGCGCCGTGGCGGTGAACTTACCGAAAGTCGGATTTGATTTCACCACTGAACAACTGTTCATGCTGACGGCATTACCTTCGGTGTCCGGCGCGCTGCTGCGTGTACCGTACTCCTTTATGGTCCCCCTGTTTGGTGGACGTCGCTGGACGGCGTTCAGCACCGGTATCCTGATCATTCCTTGCGTATGGTTAGGTTTTGCGGTGCAGGATACCTCCACGCCATTTAGTACCTTTATCATTATCTCGCTGTTGTGCGGTTTTGCCGGTGCGAACTTTGCCTCCAGCATGGCAAACATCAGCTTCTTCTTTCCAAAACAGAAACAGGGCGGCGCGCTGGGTCTGAACGGTGGTTTGGGTAACATGGGCGTCAGCGTGATGCAGTTAGTCGCTCCGCTGGTGGTTTCACTGTCAATCTTTGCCGCATTTGGCAGCCAGGGTGTTGAACAACCGGATGGTACGCAGCTGTATCTGGCAAACGCCGCATGGATTTGGGTACCGTTCCTGGCTGTATTAACGCTGGCCGCATGGTTTGGTATGAATGAACTGGCAACCTCAAAAGCTTCGCTGAAAGAGCAACTGCCGGTGCTGAAACGCGGGCACCTGTGGATTATGAGCCTGCTGTATCTGGCAACCTTCGGTTCATTTATCGGTTTCTCTGCCGGTTTCGCGATGCTGTCAAAAACGCAGTTTCCTGAGGTACAGATCCTGCATTACGCCTTCTTTGGACCGTTGATTGGCGCCCTGGCACGTTCAGCAGGCGGCGCAATCTCTGACCGACTGGGGGGGACCCGCGTAACGCTGGTGAACTTCGTGCTGATGGCTATTTTCAGTGCCTTACTGTTCCTGACGCTGCCATCAAACGGTGTCGGTGGCAACTTCATCGCCTTCTTTGCGGTGTTCCTGGCGCTGTTCCTGACGGCTGGTCTGGGGAGTGGTTCAACCTTCCAGATGATTTCCGTTATCTTTCGCAAGCTGACGATGGACAGAGTGAAAGCTGAAGGCGGTTCAGAAGAGAAAGCGATGCGCGAGGCGGCGACCGACACTGCGGCAGCGCTGGGCTTTATCTCAGCTATTGGTGCGATCGGCGGCTTCTTTATCCCGAAAGCATTCGGTACGTCCCTGGCATTAACTGGCTCTCCGGTCGATGCGATGAAAGTATTCCTGATCTTCTATGTCGCCTGTGTGGTTATCACCTGGGCGGTGTACGGACGTCATTCTAAAAAGTAAAAAAGTAGTAACTGTTGATTATCCATTGCGCGGTGTTAGACCGCGCTTTTTTTTTGCCTGCAATTAGTTACAACATACTTTTATGTTGTGGCACGACAACAGCCTGTTAGAACGGTGCTCGTAATATGCTAAACAGGGGGGATACCCCTTAATACCCACTTATAAAGAATTTAACATTTGTATGATAAGTGAGTTTAAAAAAATCAATAAAATTCAATATGTTGATTGATTTATCGATATCCCACTAAGGGGGTATGTCAAAATCGGCCCTCAATTTTCATCCCTGCCTGCCTTGATCGTTATCAATTCTCACGCCCTTTCAGAGCGTTACCTTCGCTCTCAATCAAGCAATGTCGATTTATCAGAGAGCCGTCAGGCTCCTACAGGAGAAAACCGATGAGTAAATTCCTGGACCGGTTTCGCTACTTCAAGCAGAAGGGCGAAACCTTTGCCGATGGGCACGGCCAGCTTCTCAATACCAACAGGGACTGGGAGGATGGATACCGCCAGCGTTGGCAGCATGACAAAATCGTGCGTTCAACCCACGGTGTAAACTGCACCGGCTCATGCAGCTGGAAAATCTATGTGAAAAATGGTCTGGTGACCTGGGAAACCCAGCAAACTGACTACCCACGCACTCGTCCAGATATGCCCAACCACGAGCCTCGCGGCTGCCCGCGTGGTGCAAGCTATTCATGGTATCTCTACAGCGCTAACCGTCTGAAATACCCGCTGATGCGCAAACGTCTGATGAAGATGTGGCGTGAAGCAAAAAGACTGCACCGCGATCCGGTAGATGCATGGGCATCCATTATCGAAGACGCCGACAAAGCAAAAAGCTTCAAACAAGCGCGTGGTCGTGGTGGATTCGTTCGTTCTTCCTGGCAGGAAGTGAATGAGCTGATTGCCGCATCTAACGTTTACACCATCAAAACCTATGGTCCTGACCGCGTCGCAGGCTTCTCGCCGATCCCGGCGATGTCGATGGTTTCTTATGCGTCCGGCGCACGTTATATGTCGCTGATTGGCGGGACCTGCCTGAGCTTCTATGACTGGTACTGTGACCTGCCGCCAGCCTCCCCGCAGACCTGGGGCGAGCAGACCGACGTACCGGAATCTGCCGACTGGTATAACTCCAGCTACATTCTGGCATGGGGCTCTAACGTACCGCAGACCCGTACCCCGGATGCGCACTTCTTTACTGAAGTTCGTTATAAAGGCACCAAAACAGTAGCAATTACTCCGGACTACGCAGAAATCGCCAAACTGTGCGACCTGTGGCTGGCTCCGAAGCAGGGAACCGATGCGGCGATGGCAATGGCGATGGGTCATGTCATGCTGCGCGAGTTCCACCTCGATAACCCGAGCCAATATTTCACCGACTACGTTCGTCGTTATACCGACATGCCAATGCTGGTGATGCTCGAAGAGCGCGACGGCTACTATGCTGCTGGTCGTATGCTGCGTGCTGCGGATCTGGTTGACTCTCTGGGGCAGGAAAATAACCCGGAATGGAAAACTGTCGCTATCAACAGCAACGGCGAAATGGTTGCGCCAAACGGTTCAATTGGTTTCCGTTGGGGCGAAAAAGGCAAATGGAACCTTGAGCAGCGCGACGGCACGTCCGGTGATGAAACCGAACTGCAGCTCAGCCTGCTGGGTAGCCAGGATGATATCGCTGAAGTGGGCTTCCCGTACTTTGGTGGCGAAGGCACCGAGCACTTCAGTAAAGTCGAACTGGAAAACATTCTGCTGCATAAATTGCCCGTTAAACGCCTGCAACTGGCCGATGGATCTACGGCGCTGGTGACCACCGTTTACGATCTGACTATGGCCAACTACGGCCTGGAACGTGGTCTGAACGATGAAAACTGCGCGACCAGTTACGATGACGTGAAAGCGTACACGCCAGCGTGGGCAGAAAAAATTACAGGCGTATCACGTTCTCAGATTGTGCGCATCGCCCGTGAATTTGCGGATAACGCAGATAAAACGCACGGTCGTTCGATGATTATCGTCGGCGCCGGTTTGAACCACTGGTACCACCTCGATATGAACTATCGTGGCCTGATCAATATGCTGGTGTTCTGTGGCTGTATCGGCCAGAGCGGCGGCGGCTGGGCCCACTACGTAGGGCAGGAAAAACTGCGTCCGCAAACTGGCTGGCAGCCGCTGGCGTTTGCTCTTGACTGGCAGCGTCCGCCTCGTCATATGAACAGTACCTCCTACTTCTATAACCACTCCAGCCAATGGCGCTATGAGACGGTGACTGCGCAGGAACTGCTGTCTCCGCTGGCAGACAAATCCCGCTATAGCGGTCATTTGATTGACTTTAACGTTCGCGCTGAACGTATGGGCTGGTTACCGTCTGCGCCGCAGTTAGGGACTAACCCGCTGTATATCGCGAAAGAAGCGCAGAAAGCAGGTATGACGCCGGTGGACTACACCGTTAAATCCCTGAAAGAAGGTTCTATTCGCTTTGCGGCAGAGCAGCCGGAAAACGGTAAAAACCATCCGCGTAACCTGTTTATCTGGCGTTCAAACCTGCTCGGTTCTTCCGGTAAAGGCCACGAGTACATGCTCAAGTATCTGCTGGGTACTGAACATGGTATTCAGGGCAAAGATCTCGGCCAGCAGAGCGGCGTGAAGCCAGAAGAAGTGGAATGGCAGGATAACGGACTGGACGGCAAACTGGATCTGGTCGTTACGCTGGACTTCCGCCTGTCGAGTACCTGTCTGTATTCCGATATCGTGCTGCCGACCGCTACCTGGTATGAAAAAGACGACATGAATACCTCGGATATGCATCCGTTTATTCATCCTCTGTCTGCGGCCGTTGACCCGGCCTGGGAATCGAAGAGCGACTGGGAAATCTATAAAGCCATCGCCAAGAAATTCTCTGAAGTTTGTGTGGGGCACCTCGGTAAAGAAACCGACGTCGTTACGCTGCCGATACAGCACGACTCCGCCGCTGAACTGGCGCAGCCGCTGGACGTGAAGGACTGGAAAAAAGGGGAATGCGACCTGATTCCAGGTGTTACGGCACCGCACATCATGACCGTTGAGCGTGATTATCCGGCAACCTACGAGCGTTTCACCTCCATTGGTCCGCTGATGGAAAAAATTGGTAACGGCGGTAAAGGGATTGCCTGGAACACCCAGAGCGAAATGGATCTGCTGCGTAAGCTCAACTACACCAAGGCTGACGGTCCGGCGAAAGGCCAACCGATGCTGGATACCGCAATTGATGCTGCTGAGATGATCCTGACGCTGGCTCCGGAAACTAACGGTCAGGTTGCCGTTAAAGCCTGGGCGGCGCTGAGTGAATTTACTGGTCGTGACCATACGCATCTGGCGCTGAATAAAGAAGACGAAAAAATTCGTTTCCGCGACATCCAGGCGCAGCCGCGCAAAATTATCTCCAGTCCGACCTGGTCAGGTCTGGAAGATGAACATGTGTCTTATAACGCCGGTTATACCAACGTTCATGAGCTGATCCCATGGCGTACGCTGTCTGGTCGCCAGCAGTTGTATCAGGATCACCAGTGGATGCGTGACTTCGGTGAGAGCCTGCTGGTGTATCGTCCGCCAATCGACACCCGTTCGGTGAAAGCGGTGATCGGCGAGAAATCTAACGGTAACCCGGAAAAAGCGCTCAACTTCCTGACGCCGCACCAGAAATGGGGTATCCACTCCACCTACAGCGACAACCTGCTGATGCTGACGCTGTCTCGCGGTGGTCCGATTGTGTGGATGAGTGAAGTTGATGCGAAGGATCTTGGTATCGAAGATAACGACTGGATCGAAGTATTCAACAGCAACGGGGCGCTGACGGCGCGTGCAGTTGTCAGCCAGCGTGTGCCGGCCGGGATGACCATGATGTACCACGCGCAGGAACGTATTGTTAACCTGCCGGGTTCTGAAATCACCCAGCAGCGCGGCGGGATCCACAACTCGGTAACCCGTATTACGCCGAAACCAACTCACATGATCGGTGGTTATGCGCAACTGGCATACGGCTTTAACTACTACGGTACCGTCGGTTCAAACCGCGATGAGTTCGTAGTTGTACGTAAGATGAAGAACATTAACTGGTTGGATGGCGAAGGCAATGACCAGGTACAGGAGAGCGTAAAATGAAAATTCGTTCACAAGTCGGCATGGTGCTGAATCTCGATAAGTGCATCGGCTGCCACACCTGTTCAGTGACCTGCAAAAACGTCTGGACCAGCCGTGAAGGTATGGAGTACGCCTGGTTCAACAACGTCGAAAGTAAGCCTGGCGTTGGCTTCCCGAACGACTGGGAAAACCAGGAAAAATGGAAGGGCGGTTGGATCCGTAAAATCAATGGCAAGCTGCAGCCGCGCATGGGTAACAAAGCACTGCTGCTGGGTAAAATCTTTGCTAACCCGCATCTGCCGGGCATGGATGATTACTATGAGCCGTTTGATTTTGACTACCAAACGTTGCACAACGCCCCAGCAGACAGTAAGGCGCAGCCGATTGCCCGTCCGCGTTCGCTGATCACCGGTCAGCGGATGGATAAAATCACCAGCGGTCCGAACTGGGAAGAAATTTTGGGGGGCGAGTTCGAAAAACGCGCCAAAGACCAGAACTTCGAAAACATGCAGAAGGCGATGTACGGTCAGTTCGAAAATACCTTCATGATGTATCTGCCGCGTTTGTGTGAGCATTGCCTTAACCCGGCGTGCGTGGCGACCTGCCCAAGCGGCGCTATCTACAAGCGTGAAGAAGATGGCATCGTGCTGATCGACCAGGATAAATGCCGCGGCTGGCGTATGTGTATCACTGGCTGCCCGTATAAGAAGATCTACTTCAACTGGAAGAGCGGGAAATCTGAGAAGTGCATTTTCTGCTACCCGCGTATCGAAGCCGGTCAGCCGACCGTTTGTTCCGAAACCTGCGTAGGCCGTATTCGTTACCTCGGCGTACTGCTGTATGACGCAGATGCGATCGAAAGTGCGGCAAGCACGGAGCACGAGAAAGATCTGTACCAGCGTCAACTGGACGTGTTCCTCGATCCAAACGATCCGGCTGTTATTGAACAAGCGCTGAAAGATGGTATTCCGCTGAGCGTCATTGATGCTGCACAGCAGTCGCCGGTTTACAAAATGGCGATGGACTGGAAGCTGGCGCTGCCGCTGCATCCGGAATACCGCACGCTACCGATGGTCTGGTACGTGCCGCCTTTGTCACCGATCCAGTCTGCCGCCGATGCGGGCGAGCTGGGCAGCAACGGTATTCTGCCGGACGTTGACAGTCTGCGTATCCCGGTTCAGTACCTGGCGAACCTGCTGACCGCAGGCGACACTCAGCCGGTACTGTTGGCGCTGAAACGTATGCTGGCGATGCGTCACTACAAACGTGCGGAAACCGTTGACGGTAAAGTTGATACCCGTGCGCTGGAAGAGGTGGGCTTAAGCGAAGCGCAGGCACAGGAAATGTATCGTTATCTGGCGATTGCTAACTACGAAGATCGTTTCGTGGTACCGAGCAGCCATCGTGAACTGGCGCGTGACGCGTTCCCGGAGAAAAGCGGTTGTGGCTTTACCTTCGGTGACGGTTGCCACGGTTCTGATACTAAATTCAATCTGTTCAACAGCCGCCGCATCGACGCTGTCGATGTGACCAGCAAAACGGAGCCGCACCAATGATTGAACTTGTCATTGTTTCGCGTCTGCTCGAGTACCCGGATGCTGCCTTGTGGCAGCATCAGCAGGAACTTTTCGATGCACTCGCGTCATCTGAGAACCTGGATAAAGAGGATGCCCAGACTCTGGGCGTTTTCCTGCGCGATCTCACCGCGCAGGACATGCTGGATGTGCAGGCAAGCTATAGCGAACTGTTTGACCGTGGCCGCGCCACCTCGTTGTTGCTGTTTGAACATGTACACGGCGAGTCCCGCGATCGTGGTCAGGCTATGGTTGACCTGATGGCGCAGTATGAACAGCACGGTCTGCAGCTCGACAGCCGCGAACTTCCCGATCATCTGCCGCTGTATCTGGAATACCTTGCGCAGTTGCCGAAAAGCGAAGCATTAGGGGGGTTACAGGATATCGCGCCGATTCTGGCGCTGCTCAGCGCTCGCTTGCAACAGCGTGAAAGCCGTTATGCGGTGCTGTTCGATCTGCTGTTAAAACTGGCGAATACCGTTATCGACAGCGATAAAGTGGCTGAAAAAATTGCAGATGAAGCGCGTGACGATACCCCACAAGCGCTGGATGCGGTCTGGGAAGAAGAGCAGGTGAAATTCTTCGCCGATCAGGGGTGTGGTGAGTCGGAAATTTCCGCTCACCAGCGTCGTTTTGCCGGGGCTGTTGCGCCGCAGTATCTGAATATCACCACCGGAGGACAGCAATAATGCACTTCCTGAATACGTTCTTCTTTGACATCTATCCATACATCGCGGGTTCTGTCTTTCTGATTGGCAGTTGGCTGCGTTATGACTATGGGCAGTATACCTGGCGCGCGGCTTCCAGTCAGATGCTGGATCGCAAAGGGATGAACCTGGCGTCAAACCTGTTCCACATCGGGATCCTGGGGATTTTTGCCGGGCACTTCCTTGGCATGCTGACACCACACTGGATGTATGAAGCGTGGCTGCCGCTTGAAGTGAAACAAAAGATGGCGATGTTCGCGGGTGGTGCCAGTGGTGTGATGTGTTTGATTGGCGGCGTCCTGCTGCTGAAACGCCGCCTGTTCAGCCCACGTGTGCGGGCGACCACTACCGGAGCGGACATTCTGATCCTCTCCCTGCTGGTGATCCAATGTGTGCTGGGCCTGCTGACCATTCCGTTCTCCGCCCAGCATATGGACGGCAGCGAGATGATGAAGCTGGTGAACTGGGCGCAGACAGTGGTGACCTTCCAGGGTGGGGCGTCTCAATATCTGGATGGCGTCGCGTTCATTTTCCGTATGCACCTGGTGCTGGGTATGACGCTGTTCCTGTTGTTCCCGTTCTCGCGTCTGGTGCACATCTGGAGCGTTCCGGTCGAATATCTGACGCGCAAATACCAGATTGTTCGTGCGCGTCATTAATCGGTTATCTGTGTAAGACAAAACCCCGCTCCGGCGGGGTTTTTTTACGACTAATTGCCGGATAAGCATTGTGCATCAGGCAAATTGCCGACCCGAATTGAGGCTTGATCGAGGGCAAGGTATGGGGCATTACAGATGGATTGGATGCTGGTGCGTTATGAAGTGATGGTGGTGGGGGAAGGATTACTCAGCGCGGAGCGCTTCGCCCTTCGGGTCGTTGCCTGCGGCAACGCTTTCTCGCTAACGCTCGAATCGAACCTTAGTCGAAGCTTCTCATCCTTCCCGCTTGGGCAGAATATGAGACATTACAGATGGATTGGATGCTGGTGCTTTATGAGGTGATGGTGGTGGGGGAAGGATTACTCAGCGCGGTGCGCTTCGCCCTTCGGGTCGTTGCCTGCGGCAACGCTTTCTCGCTAACGCTCGAATCGAACCTTAGTCGAAGCTTCTCATCCTTCCCGTCTGGGCAGAATATGAGACATAACAGATGGATTGGATGCTGGTGCGTTATGAAGTGATGGTGGTGGGGGAAGGATTCGAACCTTCGAAGTCGATGACGGCAGATTTACAGTCTGCTCCCTTTGGCCGCTCGGGAACCCCACCAGGGGTATACTAATTTTATGAATCAATCGGAATGAATGGTGGTGGGGGAAGGATTCGAACCTTCGAAGTCGATGACGGCAGATTTACAGTCTGCTCCCTTTGGCCGCTCGGGAACCCCACCACGGGGTAATGCTAGTTACTGGCCTGCTTCCGTTGGAAGCGGGGCGCATCATATCAAATGATGCGCCCCTGTAAAGTATTCCGTTGATAAAAAAGAACTGGTTGCCTGATTTTTACGCGTAAAGATGTAAAGGTAACCAATTCAATTATCAATCGATTACAGAATAATCGTTCGGTTACCGTAAACAAAGACGCGTTGAGCCAGAACCTGATACAGCGCGCGGCTTAATACATTTTTCTCAACGTCGCGGCCCGCACGCATCATGTCTTCCGCGGTGTAGGTGTGATCCACATGAATTACGTCTTGCATAATGATTGGGCCTTCATCGAGGTTATCATTCACGTAGTGGGCTGTCGCACCGATGATCTTCACACCGCGATCATAAGCCTGATGGTAAGGGCGAGCGCCAATAAACGCTGGCAGGAATGAATGGTGAATATTGATAATCTTATTCGGGAAGCGTGAAACAAATGTTGGCGTCAGAACGCGCATGTATTTTGCCAGCACGACATAGTCAGGTTGGTGCGCGTCGATAGCGTCGGCCATTTTCAGGTCATGTTCGTCACGCGTTAAACCTTCGTGGCTGACCAGCTCAAACGGGATATCAAACCGTTCAACCAAAGGTCGCAGCGTCTCGTGGTTGCCGATCACAGCGGCGATTTCAACATCCAGCCCGCCATAATTGGCCTTCATTAACAGATCACCCAGACAATGTGCTTCCTTGGTGACCAAAATGACGATACGGCGGCGTCCTGCTGGCGTTAATTCACGAATGGAGCCATCTGGAAGGGCACTATCCAGATCGGCAAGCAGCGTGACGTCGTTAAAAATACCCTCCAGTTCGGTACGCATAAAAAAGCGCCCGGTACGGTGGTCCACGAACTCATTGTTCTGCACGATGTTCAGTTCATGCTTGTAACAGATATTCGTAATGCGCGCGATCAGACCTTTTTGGTCCGGGCAAATAGTACGCAGCACTTTTCGTTGTAATGAATGCATTTGCAGCGGTGATCCTGTTGAGAATGTTTGCAAAATTGATACTGTCGGGCGTTGATTAGCCGCAGCACTTTTTAAATTTTTTACCGGAGCCACAAGGGCAGGTATCGTTTCGTCCAATTTGAGGGCGTGTACCGTCTATATAGTACCACTGACCGTTTTCTTTTAAAAAACGAGAGCGCTCGATAATTGCACCTGTTTTACCTTGTTCAGAAAATCGCGCAACAAAGCTGACATAGCCGATATTTTCTGTGTCTGCCGTTTGTTGTTCAAAAACGGTCAGCCCGAGCCATTCAGTGTGGCTAAATCCTGCGATAATGTCGTCGCGAAACGCGGCTGCATGACAGTCCGGATGCCAGGTCTTGATAAGGTAATCTGCGTCTTTCATCACAAAAGCACAGTAACGAGAACGCATGAGATGTGACGGCGTAGGTGCTACTTGCGCGCCGGACACATAACGGTAGCAACATAGGCTATACTCGACAGCGCTACCACAGGGACAAAGCTGAGACACAAAGTACTCCCTGGAATAAAAAAACGGCGTAAAAACGCCAGGGTAGCACTATGTTAACTGAGCGGTAGCGATGTTGCTACGTCTGCAAGCCAGGGGAAGTTTGTACGTACAATGAGAAAAATAAAAATTGGGCTGGCGCTAGGTTCCGGCGCGGCGCGAGGTTGGTCGCATATTGGCGTTATTAAAGCCCTAAAGCATATGGGCATTGATGTTGATATTGTGGCAGGGTGCTCCATTGGTTCGCTGGTTGGTGCAGCCTACGCATGCAATAAGTTACCTGCTCTCGAACAATGGGTTTGTTCTTTCAGCTATTGGGATGTCTTACGTCTGATGGATCTCTCGTGGCGCAGGGGCGGTTTACTGCGTGGTGAACGGGTATTCAATCAGTACCGTAATGTCATGCCGGTAGAAGCAATTGAGCAATGCACTCGCCGTTTCGCAACTGTGGCTACTAATCTGAGTACGGGTCGGGAGCTCTGGTTCACGGAAGGTGATTTGCACCTGGCTGTTCGGGCCTCCTGCAGTATTCCTGGTCTGATGTCCCCTGTAGCGCATAATGGTTACTGGCTGGTCGATGGCGCGGTGGTGAATCCCGTTCCTGTATCCTTAACTCGCGCGCTGGGCGCTGACATCGTTATTGCCGTCGATCTGCAACACGATGCGCATCTTATGCAGCAAGATTTACTCTCCTTCAACGTCAGCAGTGATGCCGAAACGGGTGATGATGTCGACGCGCTTTCATGGCGTGCCCGACTGAAAGAGCGCTTGAGCAACATAACGGCCAGGCGTGCGGTAACCGCGCCGACGGCGATGGAGATCATGACGACTTCTATTCAGGTTCTGGAAAACCGTCTGAAACGTAACCGCATGGCCGGTGACCCGCCAGATATCCTGATCCAGCCGTTTTGTCCGCAAATATCCACGCTGGATTTTCACCGCGCCAGCGCAGCAATTGCTGCTGGACAACTGGCGGTCGAGAAGAAAATGGATGAACTTCTACCCCTGGTGAAAACCAACATCTAACGCATTTTTTATCAACACTTAAGCAAATTCTGACAGGCGTGAGTAGCAATAGCATGCCACTATTTACTAAAGCCAGTCAGGGGGGAGAATATGACGCAGCCATTGGTCGGAAAACAGATTCTTATCGTTGAGGATGAGCCGGTATTTCGCTCACTCATGGACTCATGGTTTTCCTCTTTGGGAGCGACAACGGCGGTAGCTGGCGATGGACTTGAAGCACTTGAATTACTCGGGCACTTTAACCCCGACCTGATTATCTGCGACCTGGCTATGCCACGAATGAACGGCCTTAAGCTAGTAGAGTATCTGCGTAATCGTGGCGATCAGACCCCCATCCTGGTGATATCAGCGACGGAAAACATGTCTGATATAGCCAAAGCACTGCGATTGGGTGTGGATGATGTGCTGCTAAAGCCGGTAAAGGACCTGAACCGCCTACGCGAAACCGTCTTTGCGTGTCTGTATCCGAATATGTTTAATTCACGCGTGGAAGAAGAAGAGCGGCTGTTTCGTGACTGGGATGCGATGGTTGGTGATCCCGCCGCTGCAGCAAAGCTGTTGCAAGAATTACAGCCTCCTGTGTCGCAAGTTATTTCACGATGTCGGATCAACTATCGTCAATTGGTGGCTGCCGATCAGCCGGGGCTGGTACTGGATATTGCACCGCTATCGGACCATGACCTTGCGTTTTATTGTCTGGATGTGACGCGGGCAGGGGATAATGGCGTTCTGGCAGCATTGTTACTGCGGGCGCTATTTAACGGTTTGCTGCAGGAACAGCTCGCGCATCAAAATCAACGATTGCCGGAGCTCGGTGCGTTATTGAAACAGGTTAACCATTTATTGCGCCAGGCTAATTTGCCCGGACAATTCCCTTTGCTGGTGGGTTATTACCACAGCGGATTAAAAAACCTGATTCTGGTATCAGCAGGGCTGAATGCGACATTAAATACAGGTTCCCACAATGTACAAATCAGCAATGGCGTTCCGTTGGGAACCCTAGGGAATGCGTATCTTAATCAACTGAGCCAACGTTGCGAATCCTGGCAATGCCAAATTTGGGGGGCCGGTGGTCGGCTGCGCCTGATGTTGTCTGCAGAATGAACAACCGAGTGGAGTGAGAATGAAATTGACTCACTCCACTCATGCTGTGAGTGCTACTATCAGCGCCAGATTTATTCGTATTTATCTTAATTATACCGACGCGCGTCCTTTTCAGACCAGAAGCTTGTCGCGGTACTGATATACTTGGATGCGATACAGATTGATGAACACGTTCAATACATGAACAGTCCAGGAGAGTTTTAAATGGCTGCCCTTAATTCAAAAGTCAAAAAGGCCGTTATCCCGGTTGCGGGATTAGGAACCAGGATGTTACCGGCTACGAAAGCAATCCCGAAAGAGATGCTACCGTTGGTTGATAAGCCATTAATTCAGTACGTCGTAAACGAATGTATTGCTGCGGGCATCACTGAAATTGTACTTGTAACTCACTCGTCTAAAAATTCGATTGAAAACCACTTCGATACCAGCTTTGAACTTGAAGCTATGCTGGAAAAACGTGTAAAACGCCAGCTTCTGGAAGAAGTGCAATCTATTTGTCCGCCACATGTCACTATTATGCAGGTGCGTCAGGGACTGGCCAAAGGTCTGGGCCACGCGGTATTGTGCGCGCACCCGGTGGTTGGCGATGAGCCCGTTGCGGTTATCTTGCCGGACGTCATTCTTGACGAATACGAATCTGATTTATCACGCGACAACCTTGCCGAAATGATTCATCGTTTCGATGAAACAGGCAGCAGCCAGATTATGGTTGAGCCGGTAGAAGATGTTACCGCTTATGGTGTTGTTGATTGTAAAGGCGTTGAATTAGCGCCGGGCGAAAGCGTACCGATGGTTGGCGTTGTTGAAAAGCCGAAAGCGAATGTGGCGCCATCTAATCTGGCCGTCGTGGGGCGTTACGTCCTTAGCGCGGATATCTGGCCTCTGCTGGCAAAAACGCCTCCGGGAGCCGGTGACGAAATTCAGCTGACTGATGCTATCGATATGCTGATTGAAAAAGAAACGGTTGAAGCTTATCACATGAAGGGCAAAAGCCATGACTGTGGTAATAAGCTGGGCTATATGCAGGCGTTCGTTGAATATGGTATTCGCCATAATACTCTCGGCGCTGAATTTAAAGCCTGGCTGGAAGATGAGATGGGTATTAAGAAGTAACCTCCTGGTATTATCAGGTCTGAACGGTGCTGTTAATCCAGCACCGTTTTTTTATACCTGAACTGGGTAGGGACTGTGCGAAGTACAGGTAAAAAAAATCCCGCCACTGGCGGGATTTTAAGCAAACTATTTCTGAATTATTCTTTGATTAAGAAATCGTCCAGTTGTTTACCTTGTTCTTCCATCGCTTTTTTGATCACTGCCGGTGTACGACCCTGACCAGTCCAGGTTTTAGTTTCACCGTTTTCGTCAACATAGCTATATTTAGCCGGACGTGCAGCGCGTTTAGCTTTGGTGCCAGATTTAACAGCAGCCATGCTATTCAGCAGTTCGTTCGGGTCAATGCCGTCAGCGATCAGCATTTCACGATATTGTTGCAGTTTACGAGTACGTTCTTCAACTTCAGCAGCTGCAGCGCTTTCTTCTTCACGGCGCTCGCTAACAACAACTTCTAATTTTTCCAGCATTTCTTCAAGCGTTTCCAGAGTACATTCTCTTGCCTGCGCACGAAGAGTACGGATGTTGTTCAGAATTTTAAGTGCTTCGCTCATTGTAGTAATCTCAAACTTATATTGGGGGTGGTTTGTTGAGCTAATAATAGAGCGATAAATTCAGTTGTGCAATAGCCAGGAATGTAAGGAATTCAAAATTGCGCTTTATTTAGTATCAGAATTAATTCATCTGTCTTAAATTCTTCGCGACGTTGGGCATAAAAAAGGCTTATTGGTGAGGGGGCTTCTCAGCGGCTGAGAGTAAAAATTCAAGATTCAGGTCACATTTTATGGTGTTCAAATAGTACCTCTTTGCAGTGATTTCAACCTTTTGTATTAGTTTTGCTTACATGAATTCGCTAATACATGGCGACAGTGGGTAGATTCAATAACAATAAGGGAAGGGTTTCTTTATTGCCGTAAGAAGATAAGAGGTATGGATAAATTTCATGAGCACTATTTGTGAAAGAGTGTGTATATACCCGTCCAGTTTCAGGCTACCTGGGCTATGACTGGAGTGTACTAGCGCTCCCATGTCACTTAAAGGATCGGTTATTTAGGCGACACTGAGCGAGTCTGAACGCCTATTTATACGCCTATGCAGGCAACGCTACACCGACACGTTCGTGAAATATGGTACAATCCTGCCCATATTTATTTCCCCAGGTGAGGGCCTACGGTCAATGGCACAGCTATATTTTTACTATTCTGCAATGAATGCCGGTAAGTCGACTGCATTGCTGCAATCTTCGTACAATTATCAGGAACGTGGGATGCGTGCCGTGGTATATACAGCGGAAATTGATGACCGCTTTGGTGCTGGAAAAGTAAGTTCGCGTATAGGTCTGTCGTCACCTGCAAAATTGTTTAACCAAAATTCATCATTGTTCGAAGAGATTCGGGCTGAGAATGAGCAGCAAAGAATTCACTGTGTACTGGTTGATGAGTCGCAGTTTCTGACTCGACAGCAGGTTTATGAATTATCTGAAGTTGTCGATCAACTGGATATTCCCGTGTTGTGCTACGGCTTGCGTACCGATTTTCGTGGTGAGTTATTTGGCGGCAGCGAATACCTGTTGGCGTGGTCAGATAAACTGGTTGAATTAAAAACCATTTGTTTCTGTGGGCGTAAGGCCAGCATGGTGTTACGTCTTGATCAGGCAGGACGACCTTATAACGAGGGCGAACAGGTGGTGATTGGCGGGAACGAACGTTATGTATCGGTATGCCGTAAGCATTATAAGCAAGCACAGTCTGAGGGCTCTCTGACGGCGATACAAGAACGACACAACAACGATTAACTCTACGCGCTTCTGGGCGCTTATTAGCACAGGGTAGGCTACGACATTCGCTAATGTTCGCTACCCTGTCAGACACTCTCCTGACGCTATTCTCGCATCCTCCTAAGCATCCTTTTACAGGTCCATCCTTTACACGTCGCTGAATTGGTCATGTATCGATTCTGATAACGAAAGATGTAAAAAAAAACGGCCCCAATTTGGGACCGTTTATGGTGAAACTAAAACTTATCTGGTTGAATTAAGCGGATTTCTTCGCTTTCTTCTCAGCTTTCGGCGCTGCTACGGCTTCAGTCTTAATGGCGGTTTGATCTTCGCTGTATTCGCGACCGTAGTAGGTATCCATCAGGATCTGTTTCAGTTCAGAAATCAGCGGGTAACGCGGGTTAGCACCAGTACACTGGTCATCAAACGCATCTTCAGACAGTTTGTCCACGTGTGCCAGGAAGTCAGCTTCCTGAACGCCAGCTTCACGGATAGACTTAGGAATACCCAGTTCAGCTTTGATTTCTTCCAGCCAGCCCAGCAGTTTCTGGATTTTTGCAGCAGTACGGTCGCCCGGTGCGCTCAGACCCAGATGGTCTGCGATTTCAGCGTAGCGACGACGAGCCTGCGGACGGTCGTACTGGCTGAATGCAGTCTGTTTAGTCGGGTTGTCGTTCGCGTTATAACGAATAACGTTGCTGATCAGCAGGGCGTTCGCCAGACCGTGAGGAATGTGGAACTGAGAACCCAGCTTGTGCGCCATTGAGTGACATACACCCAGGAAGGCGTTAGCAAACGCAATACCGGCGATGGTTGCTGCACTGTGTACACGCTCACGCGCTACCGGGTTCTTAGAACCTTCGTGGTAGGACGCTGGCAGGTTTTCTTTCAGCAGTTTCAGCGCTTGCAGAGCCTGACCGTCGGAGAACTCAGAAGCCAGCACGGATACGTAAGCTTCCAGGGCGTGAGTGACGGCATCCAGACCACCGAACGCACACAGGGACTTAGGCATATCCATCACCAGGTTGGCGTCAACAATCGCCATATCCGGAGTCAGCGCATAGTCTGCCAGCGGATATTTCTGACCAGTTGCATCGTCAGTAACAACCGCAAACGGAGTAACTTCAGAACCGGTACCAGAAGTGGTGGTGACGGCAACCATCTTCGCTTTTACGCCCATTTTCGGGAACTTGTAGATACGTTTACGGATGTCCATAAAGCGCAGTGCCAGTTCTTCGAAGTGGGTTTCTGGGTGTTCGTACATAACCCACATGATTTTCGCGGCATCCATCGGGGAACCGCCACCCAGCGCGATGATCACGTCTGGTTTAAAGGAGTTAGCCAGCTCAGCACCTTTGCGTACAACGGTCAGAGTTGGGTCAGCTTCCACTTCAAAGAACACTTCGGTTTCAACGCCAGCAGCTTTCAGCACGGAGGTGATCTGGTCAGCATAGCCATTGTTAAACAGGAAGCGGTCGGTCACGATCAGCGCACGTTTGTGACCATCGGTAATCACTTCATCCAGTGCGATTGGCAGAGAGCCACGACGGAAGTAGATAGATTTCGGAAGTTTGTGCCACAACATGTTTTCAGCTCGCTTAGCAACGGTTTTCTTGTTGATCAGGTGCTTAGGACCAACGTTTTCAGAGATGGAGTTACCACCCCAGGAACCACAACCCAGAGTCAGGGAAGGCGCGAGTTTGAAGTTGTACAGGTCACCGATACCACCCTGAGAAGCTGGGGTGTTAATCAGGATACGTGCGGTTTTCATCATCTGACCGAAGTAAGCAACACGTTCTGGCTGGTTGTCCTGGTCGGTGTACAGGCAAGAGGTATGACCGATACCGCCCATCGCAACCAGTTTTTCAGCTTTAATAACGGCGTCTTCGAAGTCTTTCGCACGGTACATTGCCAGCGTCGGAGACAATTTTTCGTGAGCGAACGGTTCGCTTTCGTCAACAACTGTCACTTCACCGATCAGAATCTTAGTGGTTTCTGGTACGGAGAAGCCTGCCAGTTCAGCAATTTTGTATGCCGGCTGACCAACGATAGCCGCGTTCAGCGCGCCATTTTTCAGGATAACGTCCTGAACGGCTTTCAGCTCTTTGCCTTGCAGCATGTAGCCGCCGTGAGTCGCGAAACGCTCACGCACTGCGTCGTATACAGAGTCAACGACAACAACGGACTGTTCAGAAGCACAAATTACGCCGTTATCGAAGGTTTTAGACATCAGAACAGATGCAACAGCACGCTTGATATCAGCGGTTTCATCGATAACCACAGGGGTGTTACCTGCGCCTACACCGATTGCCGGTTTACCGGAACTGTATGCTGCTTTAACCATGCCTGGACCACCGGTCGCAAGGATCAGGTTGATGTCCGGGTGGTGCATCAGCGCGTTTGACAGTTCTACGGAAGGTTGATCGATCCAGCCGATCAGATCTTTCGGTGCGCCAGCAGCAATTGCTGCCTGCAGAACGATATCAGCCGCTTTGTTAGTGGCATCTTTAGCACGCGGATGCGGAGAGAAGATGATGGCGTTACGCGTCTTCAGGCTGATCAGTGATTTGAAGATTGCAGTAGAAGTCGGGTTAGTGGTTGGAACGATACCGCAGATGATACCAATCGGTTCAGCGATGGTAATGGTACCGAAAGTGTGGTCTTCAGCCAGCACACCACAGGTTTTTTCGTCTTTATATGCGTTATAAATGTATTCGGAAGCAAAGTGGTTTTTAATCACTTTATCTTCGACGATGCCCATGCCAGATTCGGCAACGGCCATTTTCGCGAGAGGGATTCGAGCGTCTGCGGCAGCCAGAGCGGCGGCACGGAAGATTTTGTCAACCTGTTCTTGAGTGAAACTGGCATATTCACGCTGGGCTTTTTTTACGCGCTCTACAAGTGCGTTAAGTTCAGCGACATTAGTAACAGCCATAATGCTCTCCTGATAATGTTAAACTTTTTTAGTAAATCATCTGCTCGATACGAGAGTATAGACAGATCGACGAAAATTTGTGTAACGTTTTGAAAATCAAACGGTTAATTAACGTCCACTTTACCTTGATTTACTAAAAGAGCTTATACGCTAGCGCCACTTAATTCTAACGCGCTACCTCCAGGTGGCGTAAGCAAGATTACTCACTTCTGAGTAGTAATTGCGTGATCTGGATCAAAATTTCGCAAAGCTGACACCTTTCAGCAGGCCCTTTTAGCGTTTATCGGTAAGTGTTAATAAATTGATTTGGTGAATGTCATTAACATTAGCATATTTAATACATATTAATAACACTAAGTATTGGAAGTGTATTTACGTAGATATACACAGATAGAAGGTGAAGTATGCTGACAAAAGGCGTATCTTCAGCGCGGATTTTATCAATTTTTATGACTCATTTTATCCGGCTAACGCTTCGGAGCTAACCGTGATCCAAACGCTATTTGATTTTCCTGTCTATTTTAAATTTTTCATTGGGTTATTCGCATTGGTTAACCCGGTCGGGATCATCCCTGTCTTTATCAGTATGACCAGCTATCAAACGGCTGCTGCGCGAAATAAAACCAACCTTACGGCAAACCTGTCGGTTGCCATCATCCTGTGGACTTCGCTGTTCCTTGGTGACGGTATTCTGCAGCTCTTCGGTATCTCGATAGATTCGTTCAGGATTGCCGGCGGCATTCTGGTGGTGACTATCGCAATGTCCATGATTAGCGGAAAACTGGGCGAAGATAAGCAAAACAAACAGGAAAAATCAGAAACAGCAATCCGCGAAAGTATCGGCGTAGTGCCGCTGGCATTGCCGCTGATGGCGGGGCCAGGGGCGATAAGCTCAACTATTGTTTGGGGTACGCGTTATCACAGTGCGATTAACCTGTTTGGTTTTTTTGTGGCGATTGCGTTGTTTGCCCTGTGCTGTTGGGGACTGTTCCGCATGGCACCGTGGCTGGTTCGGCTGCTGGGCCAAACCGGTATCAACGTCATTACGCGTATTATGGGATTGTTGTTAATGGCCTTAGGGATCGAATTCATTGTGACTGGAATCAAGTCCATTTTCCCCGGTTTACTTGCCTGATATTCCTCTTAGGTATCAACGGAGCCTCTTTCGGCTCCGTTTCCTTTCGTTATTAGTAAAACTTCTCACTAAAGTTGAAAATCAGTATAGAAATATAAAAATACCTGATGGTTATTCATTGATTTATTCATTGATTTTATGGATATAACACTCAATGGTCCATCAGAGGGATCCCGATGTCACTGTTATTTTATTAACATCATACTCTGGGGCTTGCTGAAGGATTATCGAAATGTTATTAGTTATTTCAGCGTTTTTTTTAGATGAATGTGCTAATTAATAACCAATTGTTAAATTTATGTGCATTTTGGCGTGGTGTTGACACAGGACTGGGGAGTTAACACTGCGCGTTATGCAATATATTGATTTTTATCGTTTTATTGTCATAATCTTTCATTCGTAAGACTTTTTTAGTGAGATTTATTTCCAATAAAAGAGAATTGGTTAACAAATTTGTAAAATGTATTGGCGGTTAAGAAACGCATTTGATACTTTCCGGCCAGGTATTATGCAGAAGAATTCACGTTGATGAGAATCATTTTCAATTAGTTTCTCTCAACAGGGTAATAGCGTGTTTCCGGCAGGGGAGGCACGTAGATAATCGACGCAAGGCGGTCATACGAATCGCCAGAAATAAATAAAGTCGGTGATAGCAAGCAGTAAAACAAGAAACTACCTGACGGCAGAAAATCTCCGGTGCCGTACAGGGATCCTGACAGGATTAACAGTCTGGTTAAAAAACCAGCCATAATAATGAGGGAGTACAAACACAATGACTAACATCACTAAAAAAAGTTTAGTAGCTGCGGGGATCCTAACTGCGCTAATCGCTGGGAATGTTGCTACGGCGGCAGTTGTGCCAGCAGGTGTGCAGCTTGCTGAAAAGCAGACTCTGGTGCGTAATAACGGTTCGGAAGTTCAGTCACTCGATCCACATAAAATCGAAGGTGTACCTGAATCCAATATCAACCGTGACCTGTTTGAAGGTTTATTAATCAGCGATGTCGATGGCAAACCATCGCCTGGCGTGGCTGAAAAGTGGGAAAATAAAGACTTTAAGGTGTGGACATTCCATCTGCGTAAGGACGCTAAGTGGTCTGACGGCACGCCTGTTACCGCGCAAGATTTCGTGTATAGCTGGCAACGCCTGGCTAATCCAAATACCGCGTCACCGTACGCCAGTTATTTACAGTACGGTCACATTGTCAATATTGACGATATTATCGCCGGCAAAAAGCCGATCACCGATCTCGGTGTCAAAGCTCTCGACGATCATACATTTGAAGTCACCCTGAGCGAGCCGGTTCCTTATTTCTACAAATTGCTTGTGCACTCATCCGTTTCTCCGGTTCCTAAAGCAGCGGTTGAAAAATACGGTGAGAAATGGACCCAGCCCGCTAACATCGTCACCAACGGCGCCTATAAGCTGAAAGACTGGGTGGTCAACGAGCGCATTGTACTTGAGCGTAACACCAACTACTGGGACAACGCCAAAACGGTTATTAACCAGGTTACCTACCTGCCAATTTCTTCTGAAGTGACTGACGTTAACCGCTATCGCAGCGGCGAAATCGACATGACCTATAACAACATGCCGATCGAGTTATTCCAGAAACTGAAAAAAGAGATCCCGAACGAAGTTCACGTTGACCCGTATCTGTGCACCTATTATTACGAAATCAACAACCAGAAAGCACCGTTCAACGATGTTCGTGTTCGTACCGCCCTGAAACTGGCGTTGGATCGTGACATTATCGTCAACAAAGTTAAAAACCAGGGGGACCTGCCGGCGTATAGCTTTACTCCTCCTTACACCGATGGCGCGAAACTGGTTGAACCAGAGTGGTTCAAATGGTCTCAGGAAAAACGTAATGAAGAAGCGAAAAAACTGCTGGCTGAAGCCGGGTATACCGCTGAAAAGCCGTTGACCTTTGACCTGCTGTATAACACCTCAGACCTGCATAAAAAGCTGGCCATCGCTGCGGCATCTATCTGGAAGAAAAATCTGGGCGCCAATGTGAAGCTGGAAAACCAGGAATGGAAAACATTCCTCGATACGCGCCATCAGGGTAACTACGATGTTTCGCGTGCGGGCTGGTGTGCGGATTACAACGAACCAACATCCTTCCTGAATATGGTGCTGTCTGACAGCTCCAACAACACCGTCCACTATAAGAGCCCGGCGTTTGATAAGCTGATTGCGGATACGCTGAAAGTGACTGATGAAGCGCAGCGCAGCGAACTGTATTCGAAAGCGGAACAGCAGCTGGATAAAGATTCTGCGATTGTACCGGTTTATTACTATGTTAACGCCCGCCTGGTAAAACCATGGGTTGGCGGATACTCCGGTAAAGACCCGATGGATAATATCCACGTTAAAGACTTGTATATTATCAAGCATTAATGGCAAGACGTGGGGCAATCATTTTGCCCCACAGTGTCTTTTTTCTTCGAACTATTAACACCGCTTTACCTGAACGTCGGGGTAGAAGAGGTGTAAAGGCACACGCCAGAAGGTACGGGCAATGTTAAAATTTATATTACGTCGCTGTCTGGAAGCGATTCCGACGCTGTTTATACTTATTACGATTTCATTCTTTATGATGCGCCTTGCGCCGGGAAGTCCATTCACCGGGGAACGCGCGTTACCGCCAGAGGTACTGGCTAATATCGAAGCGAAATATCATCTTAACGATCCTATCTCGACGCAGTACTTCAGCTACCTTAAGCAGCTGGCACATGGCGATTTTGGGCCATCTTTTAAATATAAAGACTATACGGTAAACGACCTTGTGGCCTCGAGCTTTCCGGTTTCTGCGAAGCTGGGAGCTGCGGCCTTTATTCTGGCGGTCCTCGTTGGCGTTAGCGCCGGGGTGATAGCCGCGCTGAAACAAAATACGCGCTGGGACTACACGGTGATGGGGGTGGCAATGACCGGGGTGGTTATCCCCAGTTTCGTGGTCGCTCCCTTATTGGTCATGATATTTGCCATAACCTTGAAATGGCTGCCCGGAGGCGGCTGGAATGGCGGGGCGTTGAAATTTATGATCCTGCCGATGGTGGCCTTGTCACTGGCTTATATCGCCAGTATCGCCCGTATTACCCGCGGTTCGATGATTGAAGTGCTGCACTCTAACTTTATTCGTACCGCGCGCGCTAAAGGGTTGCCGATGCGGCGGATTATTTTCCGCCATGCGTTAAAACCTGCGCTGTTGCCCGTGCTGTCCTATATGGGACCAGCATTTGTCGGCATTATCACCGGTTCGATGGTTATTGAAACCATCTATGGTTTGCCGGGCATTGGCCAGCTGTTCGTCAATGGCGCGTTAAACCGCGACTATTCGCTGGTCCTGAGCCTCACCATACTGGTAGGGACGCTGACCATCGTGTTTAACGCGATTGTTGACGTGCTGTATGCCGTTATCGACCCGAAAATTCGTTACTGATACTGGAGCTCGCTATGATGTTAAGTAAGAAAAACAGCGAAGCGCTGGAAAATTTCAGTGAAAAGCTGGAGGTCGAGGGCCGCAGTCTGTGGCAGGACGCGCGTCGACGCTTTATGCATAACCGCGCGGCGGTAGCAAGCCTGGTAGTGCTGGTGATTATTGCGCTGTTTGTGACGCTGGCGCCGATGCTGTCGCAGTTTACCTACTTCGATACCGACTGGGGCATGATGTCCAGCGCGCCGGATACAGAATCTGGACACTATTTCGGCACCGACTCGTCAGGTCGAGACCTGCTGGTTCGTGTGGCGATTGGCGGTCGCATCTCGTTGATGGTCGGCATTGCCGCGGCGTTGGTCGCGGTAGTTGTCGGCACGCTATACGGTTCTCTGTCGGGCTACCTCGGCGGTAAAATCGACTCGGTGATGATGCGTCTGCTGGAAATCCTCAACTCCTTCCCGTTCATGTTCTTCGTGATTCTGCTGGTCACCTTCTTTGGGCAAAATATCCTGCTGATTTTTGTCGCTATTGGGATGGTATCCTGGCTGGATATGGCGCGTATCGTGCGTGGACAAACTCTGAGTCTCAAGCGCAAAGAGTTTATTGAAGCAGCGCAAGTGGGCGGGGTATCTACCGTGCGCATCGTTATCCGTCATATTGTGCCGAACGTGCTGGGCGTGGTGGTGGTGTACGCTTCGTTGCTGGTGCCCAGCATGATCCTGTTTGAATCCTTCCTGAGCTTTTTGGGATTAGGGACGCAGGAGCCGTTAAGTAGCTGGGGGGCGTTGCTGAGTGATGGTGCCAACTCGATGGAAGTCTCACCATGGCTACTGCTGTTCCCGGCAGGCTTCCTGGTGGTCACTTTGTTCTGTTTTAACTTTATTGGCGATGGCCTGCGTGATGCCCTCGACCCGAAAGACCGTTAAGGAGTGCAGCCATGAGCGTAATTGAAACCTCAACCGCGCCGCTCGCGCAACAACAGGCTAACGCACTGCTGAACGTTAAAGATCTGCGCGTGACGTTTGCCACCCCCGACGGCGATGTGACTGCGGTAAACGATTTAAACTTTTCTCTGCGAGCTGGAGAAACGCTGGGTATTGTTGGGGAATCCGGTTCAGGGAAATCGCAAACGGCCTTTGCCCTGATGGGCCTTCTGGCAGCAAATGGCCGTATTGGAGGTTCTGCAACCTTCAACGGACGTGAAATTCTGAATTTACCGGAACGTGAGTTGAACAAACTGCGCGCCGAGCAAATCTCGATGATTTTCCAGGACCCGATGACCTCTCTCAATCCGTACATGCGAGTCGGCGAGCAGTTGATGGAAGTTCTCATGCTGCATAAAGGCATGAGCAAAGCGGAAGCCTTTGAAGAATCGGTCAGAATGCTGGATGCGGTGAAAATGCCGGAAGCGCGTAAGCGTATGAAAATGTATCCGCATGAATTCTCCGGCGGGATGCGTCAGCGCGTGATGATCGCCATGGCACTGTTGTGCAGGCCTAAATTACTGATAGCCGATGAGCCGACTACTGCGCTCGATGTTACGGTACAGGCGCAAATCATGACCCTGCTGAATGAACTGAAAAGCGAATTCAACACTGCGATTATCATGATCACCCACGATCTGGGAGTAGTTGCCGGTATTTGCGATAAAGTTTTGGTGATGTACGCCGGACGTACCATGGAATATGGCAGTGCGCGGGATGTCTTTTATAAGCCCGTTCATCCGTATTCGATTGGTTTGCTGAATGCCGTACCTCGTCTGGATGCCGAAGGGGAAGAGATGCTGACTATCCCGGGCAACCCGCCGAACCTGTTGCGTTTACCAAAAGGTTGCCCATTCCAACCGCGTTGCCCGCATGCGATGGAAATCTGTAGCAGTGCTCCGCCACTGGAAGAGTTTAGTCCGGGCCGCCTGCGCGCCTGCTTTAAACCGGTGGAGGAACTGGTATGAATGCGGTCACCGAACAACGAAAAGTGCTCCTTGAAATTGCCGATCTTAAAGTCCATTTCGACATTAAAGACGGCAAGCAGTGGTTCTGGCAGCCGTCTAAAACCCTGAAAGCGGTTGATGGCGTGACTCTGCGACTGTATGAAGGTGAAACCCTGGGCGTGGTCGGCGAATCAGGCTGTGGAAAATCGACTTTTGCCCGTGCGATTATTGGCCTTGTGAAAGCCACCGATGGAAAAGTCGCCTGGCTGGGTAAAGATTTGCTGGGCATGAAACCCGATGAGTGGAGGGAAGTGCGTAGCGATATTCAGATGATTTTCCAGGATCCTCTGGCATCACTGAACCCGCGCATGACCATCGGTGAAATCATTGCCGAACCGCTGCGGACTTATCATCCGAACCTGTCTGGTCAGGAAGTCCGCGACCGTGTGAAGGCGATGATGATGAAGGTGGGGTTGCTGCCAAATCTGATTAACCGCTACCCGCATGAGTTTTCTGGCGGTCAGTGTCAGCGTATTGGTATTGCCCGGGCGCTGATCCTCGAGCCGAAGCTGATTATTTGCGATGAACCGGTTTCGGCGCTGGACGTATCCATTCAGGCCCAGGTGGTGAACCTGTTACAACAGCTCCAGCGTGAAATGGGATTATCGTTAATCTTCATTGCTCACGACCTGGCGGTGGTGAAACATATCTCCGATCGCGTGCTGGTCATGTATCTCGGACACGCGGTGGAATTAGGGACTTATGATGAGGTGTACCATAATCCGCTGCACCCTTATACCAAAGCGTTGATGTCTGCAGTGCCGATTCCCGACCCGGATCAGGAAAGGAACAAGGTTATCCAGTTGCTGGAAGGCGAATTGCCGTCGCCGATTAACCCTCCTTCCGGCTGCGTGTTCCGTACGCGCTGCCCGATTGCCGGACCGGAATGCGCAAAAACCCGCCCGGTTCTCGAAGGAAGTTTCCGTCACGCAGTTTCCTGCCTGAAAGTAGACCCGCTATAATCCAGAGGGCTGACAAAGGTCAGCCCTTCTTTTTGGTGAGGTATATGTGTCAGGTTTAGTCTCTTCTGTCCGCCGCGCGCTCTATCGCAAATTATTCGATTTAAACACCCGTTCAGGGCGTCGCTTTGAAGGTATGTGCGCGCTGTTCGCCTTGCTCAGCGTTATTGTTATCTTCATTGAGTCCGGGGTCGGGACGCAATACCATTTAACCTTTGAGGAATGGCGCATTTTTGTCTGGCTGGAGATCTTTATTACTCTGGTCTTTACCCTCGAATATTTTCTTCGCTTATGCAGTTGGGCCAATCCCGCAAAATATGTGTTTAGCTTCTGGGGGATTATCGATCTGGCCACCATTTTACCGCTGTACGTGATGTGGCTATGGCCTGAAATCAGTCTGAGCTATGTCTTCGCCTGGCGAGCGATGCGTGTCCTGCGCGTCTTGCGTATTCTCAAGCTGCTGCGTTTTATGCCTTCTCTGCGAGTGTTCTGGAATGCGTTAAAAAGCGCCCGTCATCAACTGATGTTGTTCTATTCCTTTATTGCCATTCTGATGGTTGTTTTCGGCGCGATGATGTATCTGATAGAAGGGCCCAAATATGGCTTTACTACGCTGAATGCGTCTGTGTATTGGGCAATTGTTACGGTCACCACCGTCGGCTACGGTGACATTACACCGCACACGCCGTTGGGACGCATGGTGGCGTCAGTGCTTATCCTGATTGGATACTCTGTGATTGCGATACCGACCGGATTGATAACCACACACATGAGCAGTGCGTTCCAACAGCGCGGATATCAGCGTAGATGCCCACAGTGTCAGCAGGCGCAGCATGAACATAGTGCGCAGTTTTGTAACCGCTGCGGAAGTAAACTGCCGGGATAAAAATGAAAAAAGCTGCGAGAGCAGCTTTTTTGTTTGTTACTCGCGCCAGAGAATATGGCAGAGTTTGTGATCTTTTTCGCGACATAATAAAACGCGCGCAAAAATATCGTTAATCTCGCCGTCTTCTGTATCTGCCAGACCAATCACCACTTCGGCAAAGAAGTCAGGGTTCAGGTCAAAATCAACATGCTCCTGCCAGTCTTCTGCCGGGTCGAATAACTCGGCACCACCGCGCTCTTCAAACTGTAAATTGAACAGAATGATGTCGGCTGGCTCCAGGTTGTCCGCAGCCAGTTCGAGAAAAATATCGTAAGCCTGCTCAAGCGTTTCGTCTTCAGTCAGGCGATTGTTCAAATCCATATCCATAATGACTACCTGTTTACTGTCTGATGGGCACGTTTTACAGCAACGGACTAAAGAAGTAAAACAGTCGCTCAGCGATCCGCTGCCAGAGTGGTCGTTTTACCCACAAACGGGCATCAAGCAGACGAGAACGCGAAATATAATCATCCTGTACTGCTGCGAGATCGCCACCGAATCCGGCATCATCAATGACCAGCGTGATTTCAAAATTGAGCCACAGACTGCGCATATCCAGGTTAACGGTACCGACCAGGCTCAGCTCGCCATCGACCAGTACGCTCTTGGTGTGCAGTAAGCCACCTTCGAACTGATAGATTTTAACGCCAGCCGCCAGCAACTCAGTGAAAAAGGCCCGGCTTGCCCAGCCAACCAGCAGGGAATCATTCTTGCGTGGAAGAATAATACTGACGTCGACCCCGCGCTGCGCCGCCGTACAGATCGCGTGCAGCAGATCGTCGCTGGGAACGAAGTAGGGCGTGGTCATAATTAAATATTCACGCGCCGAATAAGCTGCGGTTAACAGCGCCTGATGAATCAAATCTTCAGGGAAACCAGGTCCCGAAGCGATAGTGTGAATGGTGTGGCCGCTGGCCTGCTCAAACGGCATGATATTGACGTCTGGCGGCGGGGGCAGAATGCGCTTGCCGGTCTCAATTTCCCAGTCGCAGGAATAGACAATGCCCATAGCGGTGGCTACCGGGCCTTCCATTCTCGCCATCAAATCCACCCATTGCCCGACGCCTGCATCTTGTTTGAAGAAACGGGGATCGACCATGTTCATGCTGCCGGTATAAGCAATATAGTTATCGATCATGATCATTTTGCGGTGCTGACGCAGGTCCATACGGCGTAAAAATACACGCATCAGGTTTACTTTCAGCGCTTCAACAACCTCGATACCCGCGTTACGCATCATCGCAGCCCATGGGCTGCGAAAGAACGCCACGCTACCCGCGGAGTCCAGCATCAGGCGGCAGTGAATTCCACGCCTTGCGGCAGCCATTAATGACTCGGCGACCTGATCGGCCATACCACCTGGTTGCCAGATGTAGAACACCATCTCGATGTTGTGACGCGCCAGTTGAATATCACGGATCAATGCCTGCATCACGTCCTCTGAACTGGTGAGCAACTGCAATTGATTCCCTTTAACGCCAGCGATTCCCTGACGACGCTCGCACAGCTTAAATAAGGATGACGCGACGCTGCTGTTTTCCTGCGCAAAAATATGCTTACAGGCTTTTAGATCGTTCAGCCACTTGGCCGTTGACGGCCACATTGCCCGGGCGCGTTCGGCGCGACGTTTACCCAGGTGGAGCTCACCGAAGGACAGATAAGCAATGATCCCTACCAATGGCAGAATATAGATGATCAAAAGCCAGGCCATTGCGGAGGGCACTGCGCGTCGTTTCATTAGAATGCGTAATGTTACGCCAGCAATGAGTACCCAGTAACCCAGAATGACCAGCCAACTCACCACGGTGTAGAAGGTTGTCATAAATTTAAAAATCCTTTTGAAAGCGTATTGTTAAGAGTTTACGCATCAGGATTAATCTGGCAAATAAAAACACGGGAAAACCACTGGTCTGCATTCGGTGTGGCGTTATAATGGCCGCTCAGTGACTGAAAGAGTAGTAAACATGAAGCGTAGTAGAACGGAAGTGGGACGCTGGCGGATGCTGCGTCAGGCTAGCCGCCGTAAAGCACGTTGGCTTGAAGGACAATCGCGCCGTAATATGCGTATCCATACCATCAGAAAGTGTATTCTCAACCATCAACGTAACTCGTTGCTGTTTGCGATCCACAACATCTGATCTCAAAAGGGCACCGCTGTCGGTGCCCAATGTCTGCTTTTCGTTTTGTTTTTAAAATACTTTTTTGTACGGTTTTACTGAAACCTGCGCATAAACACCTGCCGCCACGTAGGGATCGGCTTCCGCCCACGCCTGCGCGGCTTCTAAAGATTCAAATTCTGCAATCACCGTTGAGCCGGTAAAGCCTGCGGCGCCCGGATCGTTACTGTCAACCGCTGGCATGGGACCCGCCGTGAGCAAACGGCCTTCGTCATGAAGGAGTTGCAGACGAGCCAGGTGAGCAGGGCGTACGGAAAGACGTTTTTCGAGAGAGTCTGCGATATCTTGAGCGTAAATAACGTACAGCACGGGTAGAGCTCCTTGAACGGTAAAAGGTCATATTTACGTTATTGGAAAGGCCTGGTAACTGCAACGGAAAGATAACTAATATGTTAAGGCCATACTTTGAAAATGGTTTTTTATCATAAAATCGCGTTTTAAATGCCAGTTAGCTTCACGGTCTTATTGAATATGATTGCTATTTGCATTTAAAATCAGGGCCTGGTTTTTTTACTGAAACGATTATGACTTCAATGACCCTTGATTTACCTCGTCGCTTTCCCTGGCCTACGTTACTTTCTGTCGGCATTCATGGTGCTGTAGTGGCAGGTTTGCTGTATACCTCGGTACATCAGGTTATTGAACTGCCTGCGCCAGCGCAGCCGATCTCCGTTACGATGGTTGCGCCTGCCGATCTTGAACCGCCTCAGGCCGTTCAGCCGCCGCCGGAACCCGTCGTCGAGCCTGAACCGGAGCCAGAACCGATCCCCGAACCGCCAAAAGAAGCGCCGGTAGTGATTGAGAAACCGAAGCCCAAGCCTAAACCGAAGCCAAAACCGGTGAAAAAGGTGGAAGAGCAGCCGAAGCGTGATGTTAAACCAGCAGAGCCGCGTCCGGCATCCCCGTTTGAAAATACGGCGCCTGCTCGTCCAACAACCAGTACCGCTCCGGCAACCACTAAACCGGCGGTGAGCGTACCATCGGGTCCGCGAGCCTTAAGTCGTAATCAGCCTCAATATCCGGCACGTGCACAGGCGTTGCGCATTGAAGGCCGTGTGAAGGTCAAATTTGACGTGACCTCGGATGGCCGGGTTGAAAATGTGGAAGTTCTGTCCGCACAGCCTGCGAATATGTTTGAGCGTGAAGTGAAAAATGCGATGCGCAGATGGCGTTATGAAGCCGGTAAGCCAGGCTCCGGGCTGGTGGTGAATATTGTTTTCCGCCTGAACGGCACAACACAGATCGAGTAAGCATCAGGCCGGATTTGGCGTTACGCCGCCAAATCCGGCAGAATGATTGCCGGATGGCGATGCTTGCGCGTGCTATCAGGCCAGGGAGGGAATCGGCCGCGGTTTACCGTCTTTATCAACGGCAACGTAGATAAACAGGGCTTCGGTAGCTTTATAGCGCTGGCCGATAGGTTCTGAAGCGACTTTCTTCACCCAGACTTCAATATTAATGCTGATCGAGGTCGTCCCGCGTTTCACGCAGCGTGCATAGCAACAAACCACATCGCCCACGGCAACCGGGCGCAAAAAGCTCATTCCTTCAACCCGCACCGTTACCACGCGACCATGTGCGATCTCTTTGGCCTGAATAGCGCCACCTATATCCATTTGTGACATCAGCCAGCCGCCAAAAATATCACCGTTTGCGTTGGTATCGGCAGGCATAGCCAGAGTGCGTAAAACCAGTTCGCCCTGGGGAGTGTTATTCGTTGTTGTCATTGTAGAACCGACTATAGAGAAAGATTACAGGCGCGATGCTACTAGAATTTACGCGCTGAGAACAGAGGGGATGCGGCCTGCGCGGCGGAAGTAAGCCAGGTTGATGGCAACAAGGAACGCGAAGGGATAAAAATTCGCCAGATCCGGAGATCTGGCGAGCATTTATTACGATTTATCTTCCTGCGGAAGGTGGCGGTAAATATAGACTCCGCTCAGTAACGTAAATAGTAAAGTCAGGGCGGTCAGGCCGAATACTTTAAAGTTGACCCAAATATTCTGCGGTAGCCAAAACGCGATATAGATATTCGCCAGACCGCACAGGATAAAGAAGACGGCCCAGGCGAAGTTAAGTTTTATCCAAACCGGCTGTGGCAAGCTCAGCTCTTTACCTAACATGCGCTGAATCAGCGGCTTTTTCATTACCCATTGGCTAACCAGCAGCGCACCGGCAAACAGCCCGTAAATCACCGTTACTTTCCACTTAATGAATTCATCATTGTGGAAGAAAATGGTCAGGCCACCGAACACGGCTACCAGAACAAAAGTGATCAATGCCATCTTCTCGACCTTGCGATAGCGGACCCAGCTGTAAATCAAAACCACAGCCGTCGCAACAATCAGCGCCGAGGTCGCCGCGTAGATGTCATAGAGCTTATAAAAAGCAAAAAAGACAACCAGCGGTAAAAAATCAAGAAACTGCTTCATTCTTCGATTCCGTCATCAAAAGCACCGGGGACAAGCCCGGAATGCGTTCAGGGTTTATTGGCGAATTAGCATGTACAGGCGGAACAAATAGATCAGCAACACGGCGGAGATCATATTGCTCAGCGTATTCGCCAATACCGCGCCTACATTTGGCGTAAGTACCGCAAAACTTGGCGCAAAAAGCAACAACAACGTTTTTGCCAACAGCCAACCGATCACTGCTGGTGCAACCAGGCGCATATTCGACCACGCCAGACGCATACTGTTGCGCATCGCGGCAAAGACACCCATTTTGTCCTGTACTAACATCACCGGTGCAAGTGCCAGCAGGATAGCCAGCAGAATACCGGGTACCACCACCAGCATAATACCGATTTGCACCAGCAGAGTAGTCAGAAAAATCAGAATAAACAGCTTCGGCAAAACCGGCGCGCTGGCACCGATGGCGCGTAATGCGCTGACCCGATGACCGGCTGAAATCAGTTGAATCATCAGGATAATACCCCCGGCGAGGATGGCATTACCAATCAGACCGGAAAACGTCGACGCCGCGGAAGCGCGTAGCAAAATTTGCTGTTGCTCCGGGGTCATGTTTTGCACCAGATCGAACAATCCCACGCTGCTGGTTAACTGATCGCCTTCACTGAGTTGCGCAATTTGTGCGTCGGTGGGAGAAAAGGCATGCCCTAACACCACTGTGATAAACGCGCACAACAACGATACCAGCAAGATGGTAATGAATTGATTACGGAAAAAGTTTCCCGTGTCACGGTAAACGGATTTCGCCGTGATAGACATGCACTCTCCTTGAGTTTTGCAGGTGTTCATTTGTGGGCAATTGTACCCTGGATAACTCTACAGTGGCAGCATCGCGCGGTGTATGGAAAAGCATATCTTTGTAAAGCCCCGGTAATTTTTGACTATGACTTCAGCGTCATGCAAGAACGTTGGTTGTTCTCTGCGCATCACGAACAAATAACCATCGCCATTCTGCAACGGAGGCCAGGTACTTGCGTGGCGAAAATATATCAAAATTGATCTGAATTAGGTTAACCAGGATTTTGAATGCAAGTTCTAACTTAATCTGGATCAATAAATGTTAAATTATCAAAGTCAATGTGATCCAGGTTAGATCACTTATTACTCCAATGTGGGTATATTCGTTCCGCTTTTATAACCATAACGATGGAGCGGACATGAAAAAATTAACAGTTGCAGCAGTGGCTTTAACAACTCTTCTCTCTGGTAACGTATTTGCGCATGAAGCCGGAGAATTCTTTATTCGTGCAGGTTCTGCCACCGTCAGACCGACGGAAGGCGCGGGTGGTACGCTGGGGAGCCTGGGTGGCTTTGATGTCAGCAATAACACGCAGTTGGGTCTGACATTTACCTACATGGCAACCGACAATATCGGTGTTGAATTACTGGCAGCCACGCCGTTCCGCCATAAAATTGGCACTGCCACAACAGGTGATATTGCGACCGTTCACCATTTACCGCCGACCTTAATGGCACAGTGGTATTTCGGCGATTCCAGCAGCAAACTGCGTCCGTACGTTGGTGTCGGTGTGAACTACACCACCTTCTTTGACGAAGGTTTTAACAATAACGGCAAAGAAACCGGTTTATCTGACCTGAGCCTGAAAGACTCCTGGGGCGCAGCAGGGCAAGTGGGTATGGACTATCTGATTAACCGCGACTGGCTGATTAACATGTCGGTCTGGTACATGGATATCGACACCACCGCGAGCTACAAACTGGCTGGCGCGCAGCAGCATGACAGCGTCCGCCTCGATCCGTGGGTGTTTATGTTCTCCGCGGGTTATCGCTTCTAAGTCCGTGATTAAAATACTGAAAAGCTGATCGTTCCACGGTCAGCTTTTTTATTACCAGTTTATTTCTTCCTGCCTTTCTCCCCGTCGATGTAATGCTACTCTTTAAGCAAACTGGCTTTGAGGGCATTGACGATGATGTTGACTCGCCACCTGCTACAACAAAAAATCACACTTTTGGAACCATTCACCGGAGATGAAACGGCAGAGTTCGCCGTGAGTGCCGCGCGTGACTTATTGAATTTTATGGATAAAATTGAAGTACTGGAGAAACGCATTGCGACTCCGGTTAAACTACCTTATTGCAGCGCCAGTCCTGTTTGTGAGATTGAAGCGGGCTATGCCGCAGGCGTGAGCGATTGTCGTGAGGCCATTCGTCGGGCAGGGTATCCGATTGAGGGTGATGATTAGTTTGCATTTATGTTAACAAAAATGTGCTTTTATTGTATAAGTCTGTAACTTTAGCGCACACAACGGCGGGCTTCTAAGGCATCAGCTTAGGGACGGTTAACATTCTTAATCAACATACAGCGCAGTTATGCAACGACAGAAACGGGTAACCGGTTTGGCAATATGTTAACTATCAGGGTGAACTCGTGAAGATTGTGCAGGACAAGCTCAGAAACAGGCAGGCACTGCTGGTATCAGGGCTCATTACGTTGATATTTACGTCGTTGTTTCTGTTTATAATTTATGAGCAGCGGATGGCTGCAGTCAGTGACGGTGTTAACCGCATGCAAGCGCGCATGATGGACATTTTTAACGATAATGAGCTGATCGCCGATGCGATTGGTGAGCGCTATCACCATATTAAATCGGGTGAGCAATGTGGCGATATTTCACAATTTGTTCCCCGCAATGAGAATGAATGGGGAATTAACGCCGACCCAAAGCGTCTGCATTCGGTAACAGGGACAATTATTGCCCAGCAAGCCAGCCACAACGCGCTGTGTATGTATACGGCGGCGGAATTTATTCGTGGTATGGTTAATGAGCTAAATCCGGGCAGCTTCGATGCACATCGTTATATTATCGCCAAAAATTCAGATTATTTTTACTGGTTTATGGCTTCCGATTCGCGCAACTTCAGTTTCTCAAATTCTGAAATGGCGCGGGATCTCACCAACTTTTTCTATCCGCCGGTCGATTTCTATACCCGACTGTTGCAAAAAAACGTCAAAAACAAAGCCCTTAGTTCAACGAACTTCTATACCGATAAAATTACCGGTGAAAAAGCTTACAGCGTGGTGAGCTATATCTACGATCTGTCTGGCAAAGAGATATCAGACCAAATCGTGGCCTATCTGGTTTATGACCATTCAAAGCCCGAATTGCAGGAAGCGTTGGCTCAAGCATTTGACTACCAGCTCCCACCAGAGTTGAATGTGGAATTGGTAAATTTGACCAACAATGAAAGTCTTTGTTTATCCGGTAAATGTACAGGTCAATCCCGTTTTTTAGTGCGCAATTTTTCGGAGAAATATGCGCTGCACTATTCGCTTTCATTAGGCCGTTTTATGACGCGCGATACCCATGCCGGGATCGTGATCCTGCTGGCGCCGTTCTTTTTCATCATGATTAGTTTCTCGCTAAAATCATGGCTAAACGAAAGCGACCTGAAGGTTTATATAGACACCCTGACCGGTTGCTTTAATCGCCGAATACTCGACATCATCAAGCGCCGAGATTTATCACACTGTTCGGTGGTGCTACTGGACTGCAATAAGTTCAAGGCCGTCAATGATACCTGGGGTCACGCGGCAGGCGATCGTGCGCTGCAAATTATCGCCAACAGGATGTTATCAAACACCCGCACCAGCCACGATATTGTGATTCGTACCGGCGGGGATGAATTTATGATCCTGCTGTTTCGCTCGCAGGCAACTGATGCCATCGCAATTGCTCAACGTATCAGCGGGCAGGTGACCAGCCATGTGTTTGTAGTGGACGGTCATACCGTGCCATTGTCAGTATCGTGGGGGATTGCAGAGGTGAACGGTGAACTGGATGTGGCTATTCAGAATGCAGATAGCGCCATGTATAAAATGAAGCACACGAAAGAAGCGTAAAACCGCCAGAAGTCTCTGGCGGTTGATTTAGCTTACTGCCGGGTGGCGGCTTTCATCGCGCTGACAAAAGCTTTCAGCTCAGCCAGCATCTGTTCCGGTGCCGCAACATTTTTCTCAATGATTTTCACTATTGCCGAGCCGGAAATTGCGCCGGCAGCGCCAGCGTCAATAGCGCCGGTTACCTGCTCAGGCGCAGAGATACCAAACCCCTGTAAAGAAGGCGGAGCATCATATGCTTTCAACTTTTCGACCAGGTGATGCAGCGGTAACGCCGCTCGATTTTCTGCACCGGTCACGCCCGCACGCGAAAGCAAATAGGTATAGCCGCGGCCATGAGAGGCTATCTGGCGCAGCAGTTCTTCATCAGCGTTCGGTGGGCAGATAAAAATTGGCGCAATGTTGTGGCGGAGCGCCGCAGCTCTGAATGGCGCGGACTCCTCAACGGGAACATCGGCCACTAACACGGAATCCACGCCCACTTTTTCACACTGGGCGTAAAACTCGTCAATGCCCTTGCTAAACACCAGGTTGGCATACATCAGCAAGCCAATGGGAATCGTAGGGTGCTTATGGCGAATCAGCGCCAGCATTTCAAAGCATTGCGACGGCGTGACGCCGGCGGCAAACGCACGCAGGGTGGCTTCCTGAATGGTTGGACCGTCAGCCAGCGGATCGGAGAACGGAATACCGAGCTCAAGGGCATCAGCACCGGCTTCAATCAGCGTATCAATGATTTTCAGTGACTGCTCAACAGACGGATCGCCCAGGGTTACGAAGGGGACAAAAGCACCTTCTTTGCGGTCCTTCAGCTGTGCAAACAGGTTTTCGTAACGTTCCATCAGATTTCCCCTCGCGCTTTCAGAATATCGTGTACGGTGAAAATGTCTTTGTCGCCGCGACCGGAGAGATTAACCACCAGTAACTGCTCTTTTTCCGGGTTTTCACGCATCATTTTCAATGCGTGTGCCAGGGCATGGGAGGACTCCAGCGCCGGAATAATCCCCTCGTGCAGACACAGCGTTTTGAAGGCCTCGAGCGCTTCGTCGTCGGTGATCGAAACATAATCGGCGCGACCAATGCTGTTCAGATACGCATGCTGCGGCCCGACAGACGGGAAATCCAGCCCCGCGGAAATAGAGTAAGACTCTTCAATCTGTCCTTCTTCGGTCTGCATCATCGGGGACTTCATGCCGAAGTAAATCCCGACACGACCATGCTTCAACGGTGCGCCATGTTCCCCTGATTCAATCCCATGACCGCCAGGCTCGACGCCAATCAGACCGACGCTGGTTTCATTAATAAAGTCCGCGAACATACCGATGGCGTTAGAACCGCCGCCCACGCAGGCGATAACCGCGTCCGGCAGGCGACCTTCTTTTTCAAGGATCTGCGCTTTAGTTTCCTCGCCGATCATGCGCTGAAATTCACGAACAATGGTCGGGAAGGGATGTGGACCCGCCGCCGTACCGAGCATATAGTGCGCGGTATCGTAGCTGCCAGACCAGTCGCGCAGCGCTTCGTTACAGGCATCTTTCAGCGTTGCAGAACCGCTGTGAACCGGGATAACTTCAGCCCCCATCAGACGCATACGGAAAACGTTTGGCGACTGGCGTTCAACGTCTTTTGCACCCATATAAATACGGCATTTCAGCCCCAGCAGTGCGCTGGCGAGAGCTGATGCAACACCGTGCTGGCCCGCGCCGGTTTCGGCGATGATCTCCGTTTTCCCCATACGTTTCGCCAGCAATGCCTGGCCCAGCACCTGGTTGGTTTTGTGCGCGCCGCCGTGCAGCAAATCTTCACGTTTGAGATATAGCGTAGTGTTGGTGCCTTGAGTAATGTTCTGGCATTTGGTCAGTGCAGTTGGACGACCAGCATAGTTTTTCAGCAGGTCTGTAAACTGCGCCTGAAATTCAGGATCCTTTTGCGCGCTGACAAAAGCTTCTTCCAGCTGGCGCAGGGCAGGCATCAGAATCTGTGGCACATACATACCGCCAAATTCACCAAAATACGGATTGAGTAATGTTGTCATGTCCTTTTCCTTAATATGCGCGCAGCGTCTGAAAGACCGAAGCCAAAAGACGTGCATCCTTGATGCCCGGCTGTGACTCTACGCCAGAATTGAAATCGAGACCGGCACAGCCGGTTTTTGCCGCGTCAACGCAGTTATCAGCGCCGAGTCCGCCAGCCAGTAAAACGTTATCCAGCGATTGTCCGCCTAAAAGTGACCAGTCGAAGCGTTGACCACTGCCGCCTTGACCATTGTCGAATACGTATTTATCGACGTGCTGATAATCACGAGCTGGCAACGTTTCGCTGACGCTTAATGCCTTCCAGATTTGCACCTGTTCGGGTAGCGCGTCGCGCAGGGCGTCAACATAGGCCTGGTCTTCGCTACCATGCAATTGCACGGCTGTTAGCCCCAGAGCCACCGCTGTTTCGCGCACGTCGGTGATCTCTGTGTTGCGGAACACCCCGACATATTGCAGCGGTGCGCCGGTCATGACCTCGCGCGCGTGTTCAACGCTGACCGCGCGTGGCGATGTGGACACAAAAATCAACCCGCCGTATATGGCACCCGCTTCGTATGCCGCGTTTGCATCCTGAGGCCGGGTTAAACCGCAGACTTTATTTTCGCCGAGCAGAACGCGACGCACGGCAGCATGCAGATCATCATGCGACATCAACGCGGAGCCAATCAGAAAACCGTTGGCGAAGTGGCTGAGTTCTCGCACTTGACCATAGGTATTGATACCGGACTCGCTGATGACGGTTACGCCATGACCCAGTCGCGGCGCCAGTTGGCGGGTGCGATTCAGATCGATCGACAGGTCGCGTAAATCACGGTTGTTGATACCGACGACTTTGGCACCCAGTGCGATAGCACGCTCCAGCTCTTCATCGTTACTGACCTCGGTCAGTACGCCCATTTTCAAACTGTGGGCGACGGCGGCGAGTTGACGATATTGCTCATCATCAAGTACCGACAGCATCAGCAGACAGGCGTCCGCCTGATAGAAGCGCGCCAGGTAAATCTGGTAAGGATCGATAATAAAGTCCTTACACAGAATCGGTTGCGGTGCGATGCGGCTGACGATGGGCAGGAAATCAAAGCTCCCCTGGAAATATTTCTCATCGGTCAGTACGGAAATCGCAGAAGCATATTGTTTATATACGCCCGCAATCTGTGCCGGGTCGAAGTCATCACGGATCACGCCTTTTGACGGAGACGCTTTTTTGCACTCCAGAATAAAGGCGGTGCGTGCACCTTGCAGCGCATCGTAGAAATCACGAGAGCTGGGTTGAACATCATTCTGAAAGCTGGCCAGCGGTTGTTGCTGTTTGCGGGCTTCTACCCAAATCGCCTTGTCTGCGACAATTTTCGCTAAAACGGTTTGCATCATTTACCCTCTTGCTGCCAGTGCAGTGACACGGTCATAGGCCGCGCCGCTGCGCAGTACATTAATCACGGTTTGCGCATTGGCTTTTAAATCTTCTTCACCGTGCAGGCGCATTAACATGGCGACATTCGCGGCAACAGCAGCTTCATGAGCGGCTTCACCTTTACCTTGTAACAAGCGACTAAGAATGTCACGGTTTTCTTCCGGCGTGCCGCCAGCCAGCTGTTCTTGGTGGTAAGGCGTCAGGCCAAAGTCTTCCGCCGTCAGTTGATAGCTCTTGATTTCGCCATCATGCAACTCTGCCACAATGGTCGGTGCATGCAGGGAAACTTCATCCATGCCGCCGCTGTGCACCACGGCTGCCCGCTGATACCCCAACACGCGCAGCGTTTCGGCAATCGGCAGCACCAGTTCCGGACTGTAAACGCCGATCAGCGCCAGCGGCGGATGTGCCGGGTTAATCAACGGGCCGAGGACGTTAAACAGCGTACGGGTTTTCAACTGTTGGCGTACCGGCATAGCATGGCGAAAACCGGTGTGGTATTTCGGCGCAAACAAGAAACACACACCGAGGTCGTCAAGTGCCTGACGGGATTTATCGGCGTTCATATCCAGATTGATGCCAAAAGCCGCTAACAGATCCGAAGAGCCCGACTTGCTGGAGACGCTGCGGTTGCCGTGTTTGGCGACTTTCAGTCCGCAAGCGGCCGCCACAAAGGCGCTGGCGGTGGAAATATTGATACTGTTGCTGCCGTCACCACCGGTACCGACAATATCGGCAAACAGATAATCAGGTCGCGGGAACGGGGCGGCGTTTTCCAGCAGCGCGGTTGCCGCACCGGCAATTTCATTCGGGTGCTCGCCACGAATTTTCATGCTCACCAGCGCCGCAGCCAGTTGTTCCGGCTTCAGTTCACCGCGTACCACGGCGGAGAACAGCTGGTGGCTTTCCTGCTGAGACAGCGTCTGGGCCTGATACAGTTTCTCCAGAATAGGTTGCAGGGTATTGGTCTGTTCGAGTTTCTGTTGCGCCCAGGCCAGCGTTTGCTCCAGCAGACGTGCGCCCTGGGTGGTCAGAATGGATTCTGGATGGAACTGGAAGCCACATACGCGATCGGTATCGTGACGTACCGCCATCACCATGCCGTTAAAGTGGGCGTTGATGGTCAATCCGGCCGGAACGTTGCTGCCAACCAGCGAGTGATAGCGCGCCACTGGCAGCGGATTTGCCAGACCGGCGAACATTGCCTGACCATCGTGTTCAATGCTGGACGCTTTGCCGTGCAGGATTTCCCCAGCCTGTCCCACGTATCCACCATAGGCCTCGACAATGGCCTGATGCCCCAGACAAATGCCGATGATCGGCAGCTTGCCGCGCAGGCGGGTTAACAGCTCCGGCATGCAGCCCGCTTCGCTTGGCGCACCTGGACCTGGGGAGAGCATCAGCACCGGATTTTTCATGGTCGCTAAGCGGTCTATTAATGTCTGGGCCGGAATATGGTTGCGGTAAATCACCACGTTATGACCGTTAGTACGCAGCTGATCTGCCAGGTTATAGGTAAAAGAGTCGATATTATCGAGCAGCAGAATGTCAGCCATTAGAAGGTCTCCTGTGCGTGGTGTGCGGTGGCGATAGCACGCAGAACCGCACGCGCTTTATTACGGGTTTCATCGGCTTCTGACTGCCCAACGGAATCCAGAACAATTCCGGCGCCAGCCTGTACGGTGGCAATACCGTCTTCCACGAGGGCGGAACGAATCACAATACAGGTATCCAGATCGCCATGGGCCGTGAAGTAACCCACTGCGCCGCCATAGCTGCCGCGACGACGGCCTTCGGCCTCGGCGATAAGCTGCATGGCGCGAACTTTCGGCGCGCCGCTTAGCGTGCCCATGTTCATACAGGCGCGGTAAGCATGCAGCACATCCAGATCGCTACGCAGCTCGCCGACTACGCGGGAAACCAGGTGCATAACGAAGGAATAACGATCCACTTTGGTGAGGTCAGCAACGTAGCGGCTGCCGGGCGTACAGATGCGCGCCAGGTCGTTACGTGCCAGGTCTACCAGCATCAGGTGTTCGGAAAGCTCTTTATGATCGGTACGCATCTCCAGCTCAATACGGCTGTCGAGATCGCGGTCCAGCGAACCGTCCGCACGACGACCGCGTGGGCGGGTCCCGGCAATCGGGTAGATTTCAATCTGCCGGCTGGTGGCATCGTATTTCAGCGAGCTTTCCGGAGAGGCGCCGAACAGTGTGAAATCGTTGTCCTGCATAAAAAACATGTACGGGCTGGGGTTACTTTTCTTCAGCACATAGTAGGCCGCCAGCGGTGACGGGCAGGGCAGCGAGAAACGACGGGATGGAACCACCTGGAAAATTTCGCCAGCGCGAATGGCTTTTTGCATACCACGAACCACGGCGGCAAACTCTTCATCGCTCTGATTGCATTCGCAGCGCATGTGCGGAACTTCAGTGACGGGCAGCGGCGGCGCAGGTTCGGTAAGCTGCTGGCTCAGTTGCGCCAGACGGGCATTAAGACGCTGTTTTTCTGCATCGCTGGGGGTAAATATGCTGGCCTGAATGCGGGTGCTTTTCTTCTGATGGTCGATGACCATGAGCGTTTCTGCCAGATAGAAGCAGTAGTCAGGGCAACGGTTGCCCGCTTCAAGCTGAGGTAAATCTTCAAAACCGGCAACCAGGTCGTAGGAAAACAGACCGCCGAAGAACATCGCTTCACGTTCTTGCGCAGGAACATTAACCAGCTCCTGCAATAAACGGAAGGCATCAAATACGGACAGGGAACATAAGCGGGCGTCTTCATCCAGCAGCGGGCTAACGGCAGGGAATCGCAGATGGCGACCATTCGGCTGTTGTTTGTTCTCAACGCCCGCGGGCAGGGCAGCATCCAGCAGCGGCAGCAGCGATGCGCCGTTAGCGGATAATGCCTGAATGGTGACAGTGTCACCGATGGCGGTAATGCGTAATGCACTGTCGACCAGCAGCAAGCTCTTCAGATCGTCTTTGCTGTCGATATCGGCAGATTCCAGCAGCAGCGTTGCTGGACGTGCGCCACACACCTGATGAAACAGCGCCGTCGGATTTTCACGGTAGGCGGCATCGCAGGCAAGCAGTTCGAGTGTCGGTTTTTGTGTTTGCATCGTTATTCTCATTAATTTTGTTCAAAAAAAAGCCCGCTCATTTGGCGGGCCGGGTATCTGGTTGCATATTGCAGACGTAAGACACTGCCCGAAATCAGGAAGTGCGCCACCAACCGTGCAGAACAAATGTTGCTTTCATCTCAGATACCTTCTTCATGTGAACTTGCGTACTAGTTAACTAGTTCAATGGAATAAAGTCAACACCTGATTTCAGTATATTTGTCTAAACCGCTATGATGAGCGGGTTAAGACATTTAGTGAAACGGGAGCCGCATTGAGCGACACGAATTACGCAGTGATTTATGACCTGCACAGTCATACTACAGCCTCCGATGGGCGATTAACGCCAGAAGCCTTAGTACACCGTGCGGTAGAGATGCGAGTCGGTACACTGGCGATCACCGATCATGACACCACGGCGGGTATTGCGGCGGCAAGAGAAGAAATTTCACGTGCGGGTTTAGCGTTAAATTTGATCCCTGGCGTCGAGATATCAACAGTCTGGGAAAACCATGAGATCCATATCGTGGGTCTGAACATTGATATCGCCCATCCAATGATGTGCGAATTTCTGGCGCAGCAAACGGAACGTCGTCAGCAGCGCGCGCGCCTGATTGCTGAACGACTCGACAAAGCGCATATTCCCGGCGCGTGGGAAGGGGCATTACGCCTGGCTGATGGCGGGGCGATCACTCGGGGGCATTTCGCGCGTTTCCTGGTGGAGTGCGGAAAAGCCACAACCATGGCGGATGTCTTTAAAAAATATCTTGCTCGTGGGAAAACCGGTTACGTTCCGCCACAGTGGTGTACAATAGAACAAGCTATTGATGTCATTCATCATTCTGGCGGTAAGGCAGTTCTGGCTCATCCTGGGCGGTACGATCTTAGCGCTAAGTGGCTGAAAAGACTGGTTGCGCATTTTGCTGAACATCACGGCGACGCGATGGAAGTGGCACAGTGCCAGCAGTCTCCCAATGAACGCACCCATCTGGCGACGCTTGCGCGTCAGCATCAACTGTGGGCATCGCAAGGGTCTGATTTTCATCTACCCTGCCCATGGATTGAGCTGGGTCGTAAACTCTGGTTGCCCGCAGGCGTAGAAGGCGTCTGGCAACTTTGGGAACAGCCCGAGACCACAGAGAGGAAAGTATGAGCCAGTTTTTTTATATTCATCCCGAAAACCCACAGCAGCGACTGATCAATCAGGCCGTTGAAATCGTGCGTAAAGGAGGGGTGATCGTCTATCCAACTGATTCCGGCTATGCGTTGGGTTGCAAAATTGAAGATAAAGGCGCAATGGAGCGCATTTGTCGCATCCGTCACCTGCCGGACGGGCACAACTTTACGCTGATGTGTCGTGACCTGTCCGAACTGTCGACCTATTCGTTTGTCGACAACGTGGCCTTCCGTTTAATTAAAAACAACACGCCGGGCAACTACACGTTCATCCTGAAGGGGACGAAAGAAGTACCACGTCGACTGTTGCAGGAAAAACGTAAGACCATCGGTTTGCGTGTACCCTCGAATCCGATTGCGCTGGCGCTGCTGGAAGCGCTGGGCGAGCCTATGCTCTCTACATCACTGATGCTGCCGGGCAGCGAATTTACCGAGTCAGATCCGGAAGAAATCAAAGATCGTCTGGAGAAAGTGGTGGATTTGATTATCCACGGTGGATATCTCGGCCAGCAGCCAACCACGGTCATTGATTTAACCGATGATTCCCCGGTGGTATTGCGCGAAGGCGTCGGCGACGTTAAACCTTTCTTATAAGGGCGCGAACCGCTATACTACGCGGCCTTAAAATGGCGCTGACTGGCGCCGTTGATTCTCCTGTTCGACGCCTGTGAAGGCGACATCTAAAGGAAGCTCTATGAGCGAAAAGTTACAAAAAGTGCTGGCGCGCGCTGGCCACGGTTCTCGCCGTGAAATTGAATCCATAATTGCCGCGGGTCGCGTGAGTGTTGATGGCAAAATTGCCACGCTCGGCGATCGCGTTGAAGTTACGCCGGGTCTGAAAATCCGTATCGACGGTCATCTGATTTCGGTGAAAGAATCTGCGGAGCAAATCTGCCGTGTTCTGGCTTATTACAAGCCAGAAGGTGAACTGTGTACCCGTAACGACCCGGAAGGTCGTCCGACCGTGTTTGATCGTCTGCCAAAACTGCGCGATGCGCGCTGGATTGCCGTGGGACGTCTGGACGTGAATACCTGTGGTTTACTGCTGTTTACCACCGATGGCGAACTGGCGAACCGTCTGATGCACCCAAGCCGCGAAGTTGAACGTGAATATGCGGTGCGTGTGTTTGGTCAGGTTGATGACGCAAAACTGCGCGATCTGAGTCGTGGCGTGCAGCTGGAAGATGGTCCGGCCGCATTTAAAACGATCAAGTTCAGCGGCGGTGAAGGGATCAACCAGTGGTATAACGTCACGTTGACCGAAGGGCGTAACCGTGAAGTCCGTCGCCTGTGGGAAGCCGTGGGCGTGCAGGTAAGTCGTCTTATCCGTGTACGTTACGGTGATATCCCACTGCCGAAGGGCCTGCCGCGTGGCGGCTGGACGGAACTTGACCTCGCGCAGACCAACTATTTGCGTGAACTGGTGGAACTGAAGCCGGAAACCACCTCTAAAGTTGCCGTCGAGAAAGATCGTCGCCGTATGAAGGCAAACCAGATCCGCCGTGCGGTGAAGCGCCACTCGCAGGTTGGCGGCAGCCGTCGTCCGGGCGGTCGCAGCAACAACGGTTAATCATGAGTAGGCCTGATAAGCAACGCGCCATCAGGCGTTAGCGTGGAGCCGGATGCGGCGTAAGCGCCTTATCCGGCCTACTATCAGTAATCGATCCCCATCTGGGCTTTCACGCCCGCTTCAAAGGCGTGCTTAACCGGCCGCAGTTCGCTGACCGTATCCGCTAACTCCAGAATATCGCGATGACATCCACGACCGGTGATAATGACCGTTTGATGGGCAGGGCGCGCGTTTAGGGCATTGATGACCTCGTCGAGTGGCAGATAGTCGTATGCAACCATATAGGTCAGCTCGTCCAGTATCACCATATCCAGCTCAGCGTCGGCCAGCATCCGCTTGCCGTGTTCCCACACTGCCATGCAGGCTGCGGTGTCGGACTCGCGGTTCTGCGTTTCCCAGGTAAATCCTGTCGCCATGACCTGAAACTCAACGCCGTGGGGTTCGAGTAAGTTTCGTTCACCGTTTGGCCACGTCCCCTTAATAAATTGCACTACGCCGACTTTTTTACCGTGGCCTACTGCGCGCGTGGCGGTACCGAACGCGGCGGTGGTTTTACCCTTACCATTTCCGGTGAACACAATAATAATCCCGCGCTCGTCTATGGCGGCGGCAACACGGGCGTCAACCCGGTCTTTTACGCGCTGCTGGCGCTGCTGATAGCGTTCTTCACTCATTGGGCGATTCCTGGTTTACGGCCCGGCTGGGCATCGAAAGTCATACCGGTTTTACGGCGGCTGTCATCGCCCATCAGCCACAGGTAGAGCGGCATAATATCGGCGGGGGTTTTCAATTTTTGCGGATCTTCCGTCGGGAACGCGCTGGCTCGCATGCCGGTACGCGTTCCACCAGGATTGATACAGTTTACGCGCAGGTGGCGGTTCTGATATTCATCAGCCAGAACCTGCATCATTCCTTCGGTAGCAAATTTGGAGGTGGCGTATGCCCCCCAGTTGGCGCGCCCCTGGCGACCGACGCTGGAGGAGGTAAAGACCAGCGATCCGGCATCGGATTTGAGCAACAACGGCAGCAATGCCTGAGTCAGCATAAAGGTGGCGTTCACGTTTACCTGCATCACGTCCTGCCATACCTGCGGGTTTTGCTCGCTCATCGGGCAAATGTCACCGAGCAATCCGGCATTATGCAATACGCCATCCAGACGCGGGAAATGCGCGGCAATGCGCTGTGCGAGCTGGTGGCATTCGTCAGACGTACAGGTGAGCAAATCCAGCGTGAACCAGTGTGGTTGCGTACCTTTTTCTTCGGCGATGGAGCGGGCAACCTGACGCAGTTTTTCTTCGTTACGCCCTAACAGAATCACGGTCGCGCCGTAACGCGCGTAGGTCTGTGCGGCTTCACGCCCGATACCATCGCTGGCACCGGTGACCAGAATAATGCGGTCCTGTAGAAGATCTTGTTTCGGTTGATAATGCACGGCTACTCCTCGGCGACGTCCTGGCCATCTCGTTCGCGATAACTTTTGGGCTTTATGCCTTAAAGCCTGTTCTTTTTCAATCAGCCAAAGGCAATAACACCGCAAAATGAACGCGTTGTCATGCTTTTTACTGAATGGATGAAGCAAGACGGGTTAACAAGGCTGTTGTACACTGAGCGAAAGTAGCGTTGTTTAACCAAGGTGGGTCACGTGGAATTGTTGTCTGAATATGGGTTGTTTTTGGCAAAAATTGTCACTGTCGTGGTGGCTATTGCGGTGGTAGTTATGCTGATCGTAAACGCGACACAACGCAAACGTCAGCGTGGGGAATTGCGGGTTATTAATCTCAGCGATCAATATAAAGAGATGAAAGAAGACCTGTCGCTGGCCTTATTGGATGGGCATCAGCAAAAATTCTGGCATAAGGCGCAGAAAAAGAAACACAAGCTTGAGGCGAAGGCCGCTAAGGCAAAAGCGAAACTGGGAGACAGTACGTCATCTGATAAACCACGGGTATGGGTACTTGATTTTAAAGGCAGTATGGATGCCCATGAGGTCAGCGCATTACGCGAAGAGGTGACGGCAGTGCTGGCGGTCGTTAAACCCCAGGATCAGGTCGTGGTTCGTCTGGAAAGTCCGGGCGGCGTAGTACACGGCTATGGCCTGGCCGCGTCCCAGTTACAACGTCTGCGCGATAAGCAGATCCCGCTGACCGTTACGGTAGATAAAGTCGCTGCGAGCGGCGGATATATGATGGCTTGCGTGGCGGATAAAATTGTCTCGGCGCCGTTTGCTATTGTCGGCTCTATTGGCGTTGTGGCACAGATCCCGAACTTTCACCGCTTCCTGAAAGGGAAAGATATTGATATCGAACTGCACACCGCCGGACAGTACAAGCGTACGCTGACCTTACTTGGTGAAAACACGGAAGAAGGGCGGCAGAAATTCCGCGAAGACCTGAATGAAACGCATCATCTGTTTAAAGATTTTGTACAGCGCATGCGTCCGGCTCTGGACATTGAGCAGGTTGCCACGGGTGAACACTGGTTTGGTCAACAGGCGCTGGCCAACGGGCTGGTGGATGAGATCAATACCAGTGATGAGGTGATCCTCGGACTGATGGACGGTCGTGACGTATTGAACGTACGTTATCTGCAGCGTAAAAAACTGATGGACCGTTTTACCGGCAGTGCCGCCGAGAGCGCCGATCGTTTACTGATGCGCTGGTGGCAGCGAGGACAAAAACCGCTGATGTAAAATTGTAATTGCCGGATGAGGCGCAGCCGTCATCCGGCAAATCATTTCTCGTGTTAATCGATCAAGTGATACTTTTCAGAAAGTACGTGCGCCAGATGTTTAAACATATTAAACACCGCCGTACTTTTGGGCGTCGGTAGCCCTTGCTCGTCTAAAAAGTAATCTCCGCTGAAAACCAGCACGCCATTTCGCTGCGTTACGCCGGTGGCGACAATCCCCGCCAGCGTGTCCTCATGCTCACGAATGATTTTGTTGGCTTCAATCAGCAGTGTTTCGCGATCGATGGGTTGAGTGTCTTTATGCATTATTTACTCCTTAAACAAGGACATTAGTCTACGCCGAGCCCGGCTTATGGGCAAATATTCCCTGACTTAAATGAAGGTCTTACGACAGTGTTGCAAGTGGCGAGATTTGTTTTTGCATGCTAATAAAGTTGCGTAACGCATTTTATCAGGTACAGTGTGACGCTTTCGTCAATCTGGCAACAGATTTGCTTGACATTCGACCATTACTCCGTCGTGCTATAGCGTTTGTGAGCGAAAAAGCCTGTTAACTCAGTTACATGAGAGTTACATTACAATCGCGAATCAGTTTAAGGGTTGATATCCGCCGACGCAGAGACCATATCGATGTCTCGTCGCCAGTGGAAGGTGAATCAACGTGCGACGCATTCTGGAAGAATCAAATTAGGTAAAGGTGAATATGGGTAAAGCTCTTGTCATCGTTGAGTCCCCGGCAAAAGCCAAAACGATCAACAAGTATCTGGGTAATGACTACGTGGTGAAATCCAGCGTCGGTCATATCCGTGATTTGCCGACCAGTGGCTCAGCAACTAAAAAGAGCGCCGACTCAACCTCCACCAAAACGGCTAAAAAGCCCAAAAAGGATGAACGTGGCGCTCTCGTCAATCGTATGGGTGTTGACCCGTGGCACAACTGGGATGCGCGCTATGAAGTGCTGCCCGGTAAAGAAAAAGTTGTTTCTGAACTGAAGCAACTGGCTGAAAAAGCCGACCACATCTATCTCGCAACCGACCTTGACCGCGAAGGGGAAGCCATTGCGTGGCACCTGCGGGAAGTGATCGGCGGCGACGACACCCGCTACAGTCGCGTGGTGTTTAACGAAATTACCAAAAACGCTATTCGTCAGGCGTTTGAAAAGCCGGGCGAGCTGAACATCGACCGCGTCAATGCGCAACAGGCGCGCCGCTTTATGGACCGTGTTGTGGGCTATATGGTGTCGCCGCTGCTGTGGAAAAAAATTGCGCGAGGCCTGTCAGCAGGCCGCGTACAGTCGGTTGCCGTGCGTCTGGTGGTTGAGCGTGAACGCGAAATCAAAGCATTCGTTCCAGAAGAGTTCTGGGAAATTGATGCTAACACGACGACGCCAGGCGGTGACGCGTTACCGCTTGAGGTGACGCATCAGAATGATAAACCGTTCCGTCCGGTCAACCGGGAACAAACGCTTGCCGCCGTTAGCCTGTTGGAAAAAGCGCGCTACAGCGTTCTGGAACGCGAAGATAAGCCGACCAGCAGCAAGCCGGGTGCGCCGTTCATCACCTCCACGCTACAGCAGGCCGCCAGCACGCGTCTGGGCTTCGGCGTGAAGAAAACCATGATGATGGCGCAGCGCTTGTATGAAGCGGGCTACATCACTTATATGCGTACTGACTCAACCAACCTGAGCCAGGATGCGGTGAACATGGTTCGCGATTACATCAGCGATAATTTCGGCAAAAAGTATCTGCCGGAGAGCGCGAACCAGTACGCCAGCAAAGAGAACTCGCAGGAAGCGCACGAAGCTATCCGTCCTTCCGATGTCGCCGTTCAGGCGGAATCGCTGAAAGATATGGAAGCGGATGCGCAAAAACTGTATCAGCTGATCTGGCGCCAGTTTGTTGCCTGTCAGATGACGCCTGCTAAATATGATTCCACCACGCTGACGGTGGGTGCGGGTGATTTCCGTCTGAAGGCGCGTGGTCGTATTCTGCGCTTCGATGGCTGGACGAAAGTGATGCCTGCGCTGCGTAAGGGCGATGAAGACCGCATTTTACCTGCGGTGGATAAAGGCGATACGTTGACGCTCATCGAACTGACACCTGCGCAACACTTTACCAAACCGCCTGCGCGCTTCAGTGAAGCTTCGCTGGTTAAAGAGCTTGAAAAACGTGGTATTGGTCGCCCATCCACGTATGCGTCGATCATTTCTACGATTCAGGATCGCGGTTATGTTCGCGTTGAGAACCGTCGCTTCTACGCTGAAAAAATGGGTGAAATCGTCACCGATCGTCTGGAAGAAAACTTCCGCGAACTGATGAACTACGACTTTACCGCGCAGATGGAAGACAGTCTCGACCAGGTGGCAAATCACGAAGCCGAATGGAAGGGCGTACTCGACAACTTCTTCACTGATTTTACTCAGCAACTGGATAAAGCCGAGAAAGATCCTGAAGAGGGCGGTATGCGTCCGAACCAGATGGTGCTGACCAGCATTGATTGCCCAACCTGCGGTCGCAAGATGGGTATTCGTACCGCCAGCACCGGCGTTTTCCTGGGTTGTTCTGGCTATGCGCTTTCCCCGAAAGAGCGTTGCAAAACCACCATTAACCTGGTGCCGGAAAACGAAGTGCTGAACGTGCTGGAAGGCGACGATGCGGAAACCAACGCTTTGCGCGCCAAACGTCGCTGCCAGAAGTGCGGCACGGCGATGGACAGCTACCTTATCGATCCTAAGCGCAAGCTGCATGTATGCGGTAATAACCCTACCTGTGATGGCTATGAGATCGAAGAAGGCGAATTCCGCATCAAGGGTTATGACGGTCCTATCGTTGAGTGCGAGAAATGTGGCTCTGAAATGCACCTGAAAATGGGACGTTTCGGCAAGTACATGGCGTGTACCAACGACGAGTGCAAAAATACCCGTAAGATCCTGCGTAACGGTGAAGTTGCTCCACCGAAAGAGGATCCGGTTCCGTTGCCGGAACTGCCGTGTGAAAAATCTGATGCGTATTTCGTGTTACGTGATGGTGCTGCAGGTATCTTCCTGGCGGCAAATACGTTCCCGAAATCACGTGAGACACGTGCGCCGCTGGTTGAAGAGTTGTACCGCTTCCGCGATCGTCTGCCGGAAAAACTGCGCTATCTGGCAGATGCGCCGCAGACTGACCCGGACGGCAACAAGTCGATGGTTCGTTTCAGCCGTAAAACCAAGCAGCAATACGTTGCTGCGGAGAAAGACGGTAAGGCGACCGGCTGGTCCGCGTTCTTCGTTGACGGTAAATGGGTAGAAGGGAAGAAATAACAGCATTCCGGCTGAGTTTCTCCTCAAAGGGTCGCGTAAGCGGCCCTTTTTGTTTCTGGCGTATTATTTTTTGTCATCCCTATACAGCTCACATAGAAATGATATAGTGGTTATAGTTAACACACTTTTTATTATTAAATCGTATTAGCAGCGCCAACGAGCCTGCTCTGAAACGATGATTTGATGGCGCAAATCGGGATGGCTTAACATGAAATTACAGCAGCTTCGCTACATTGTTGAGGTGGTGAACCACAACCTTAATGTCTCCTCAACGGCGGAAGGGCTTTATACCTCGCAGCCAGGTATCAGTAAGCAAGTTCGTATGCTGGAAGATGAACTTGGCATCCAGATTTTTGCCCGTAGCGGTAAGCACCTGACCCAGGTTACGCCAGCGGGGCAGGAAGTCATTCGAATCGCGCGAGAAGTTTTGTCGAAGGTGGACGCCATTAAGTCCGTTGCTGGCGAACATACCTGGCCGGACAAAGGCTCACTGTATATCGCCACCACGCACACTCAGGCGCGTTACGCTTTGCCGAACGTCATTAAAGGCTTTATTGAGCGTTATCCTCGCGTCTCATTGCATATGCACCAGGGATCGCCGACGCAAATCGCCGAAGCCGTCTCGAAAGGGAATGCAGATTTTGCTATCGCGACGGAAGCCCTGCACCTGTATGACGATCTGGTGATGCTGCCTTGCTACCACTGGAATCGTTCGATTGTCGTTACGCCGGACCATCCGTTGGCGGGCAAATCCGCCGTATCCATTGAAGAACTGGCGCAGTACCCGCTGGTGACCTACACGTTTGGATTTACCGGACGTTCGGAACTGGACACCGCGTTCAACCGTGCGGGTCTGGAGCCGCGTATAGTTTTTACCGCGACCGATGCCGATGTCATCAAGACCTATGTACGCCTGGGCCTCGGCGTGGGGGTAATTGCCAGTATGGCGGTTGATCCTGTCTCCGACCCTGACCTGGTGCGCGTTGATGCCCATGATATCTTCAGCCATAGCACCACCAAGATTGGTTTTCGTCGCAGCACTTTTTTACGCAGTTACATGTATGATTTTATTCAACGTTTCGCGCCGCATCTGACGCGTGATGTGGTGGATACGGCGGTGGCGCTGCGTTCCAACGACGATATTGAAGCCATGTTTAAAGATATTAAATTGCCTGAGAAATAATAACGGCTGTTACCTCGTCGGTATCCTCAAACATAAAGCGATACCGACGGCAGAGTCTGAATCTATTCAATATTTTTCCTCTATATATTAACCATATATTGTTTATGGTAAACACTTGCTAAAGTAGTTTCAAATTAGTAAGGTCGCCAAAAATCCCTCTCAAATATTTATAACCGATCAAATAATTAATTTATTTATCAGGTCGAGTATGAAAATTAACTGGCTTTTTTTGACCTTTTTTATTAGGATTCCTCCTATCTGATGATTAATTGTACCGATTGTTTGGTGCTTAAATGATAAGTGATTTCGATAGTATGAGGTTAGCGATGCCTTCAGGAAACCAGCCAGCACGCCGGGATCCCGTCATGAAACGTAAAGCCTGGTTCGCTGTGTTTCTTGGCTCTGCCGTGTTCTGGGTTATTGTCTCGCTCGTGGCCTGGAACGTGTGGGGGTAGGTCATGTCCACACTGGAACAACGCTCCACCGTGATGCCATATCCGGATGACCCTGAACAAGAGAGTCAATACAGCGCAGAGAATAAGCCGAATATTCCAGCGACCTGGAAACTCTCTCCTGAACAACGGGCGTTTATCGATCTGTTTGCGGATGATGATGAACAGAAACAATAATTGATACGAATTTTATAATTATTATTAGTCCGTTGTCTTGTACTGCAAATATTTTATTCCGGGCAATCGTGATGAGCCATGCTTATCACCGTATTAACCTTGACCGCTTAAACCTTTCTCCTCGCCAGATACTTCAGTTGCCCCTTTTGTAGCCCTCCACTTTTATCAATTTGAGTTGTTATCAAAGCGTTACATTTTGTTTGTGTTATCTTTAATACTAACCCTGAGGAAAATCAGGGGATCCAACCCTGTCATTAAGGAGGAGCTATGTCGTCGACCCTACGAGAAGCCAGTAAGGACACATTGCAGGTTAAAGATAAAACCTACCGTTACTACAGTCTGCCGCTGGCCGCTAAATCACTGGGTGATATCACCCGTTTACCGAAATCGCTAAAAGTTTTGCTGGAAAACCTGCTTCGCTGGCAGGACGGTAATTCCGTTACCGAAGATGATATTCATGCGCTTGCGCATTGGCTGAAGACCGCTCATGCCGATCGAGAAATTGCCTATCGACCTGCTCGTGTTCTGATGCAGGATTTTACCGGCGTACCGGCGGTGGTCGATCTCGCCGCCATGCGCGAAGCGGTGAAACGTCTGGGTGGGGATACGGCAAAAGTGAATCCGCTTTCGCCAGTGGATCTTGTCATTGATCACTCGGTAACGGTGGATCGTTTCGGTGATGATGATGCTTTCGAAGAAAACGTGCGCCTGGAAATGGAACGTAACCATGAACGTTATGTGTTCCTGAAATGGGGACAGCAGGCATTTAGTCGCTTCAGCGTTGTACCGCCGGGTACGGGGATTTGCCACCAGGTTAACCTTGAATATCTGGGCAAAGCTGTCTGGAGCGAGTTACAGGACGGTGAGTGGGTGGCTTATCCCGATACACTGGTCGGTACCGATTCCCATACCACGATGATTAATGGTCTCGGTGTGCTGGGCTGGGGCGTTGGAGGCATTGAAGCTGAAGCGGCAATGCTGGGTCAACCGGTCTCAATGCTGATCCCGGATGTTGTGGGCTTTAAACTGGTGGGTAAACTGCGGGAAGGCATCACTGCCACCGACCTGGTTCTGACCGTCACCCAGATGCTGCGTAAGCACGGTGTAGTCGGTAAATTCGTTGAATTCTACGGTGATGGGCTGGACACCTTACCTCTGGCCGATCGAGCAACCATTGCGAACATGGCACCGGAATACGGCGCAACCTGCGGTTTCTTCCCGATCGATGACATTACCCTTGAGTATATGCGTCTGAGCGGGCGCAGTGAGGAACAGGTTGAGTTGGTCAATGCCTATGCCAAAGCGCAGGGAATGTGGCGTAAGCCAGGGGATGAACCTATATTTACCAGTTCGTTGGAGCTGGATATGGGCAGCGTAGAGGCAAGCCTTGCTGGACCGAAGCGTCCGCAGGATCGGGTGGCGCTGGCTGATGTGCCGAAAGCCTTTTCGGCGAGTAATGAACTCGAGGTGAATAGCTCGCTGAAAGACCGTCAGCCAGTGGACTATACCATGAGCGGTCAGCAGTATAAGCTGCCGGACGGCGCGGTGGTGATAGCCGCTATCACCTCTTGTACCAACACCTCAAACCCAAGCGTATTGATGGCGGCGGGGCTGCTGGCGAAAAAAGCCGTCACGCTTGGTTTGAAACGTCAGCCATGGGTGAAAGCCTCGTTGGCGCCAGGATCGAAGGTGGTTTCCGATTATCTGGCAAAGGCTGGGTTCACTCCGTACCTTGATGAGCTGGGATTTAATCTTGTGGGTTATGGCTGTACCACCTGTATTGGCAACTCTGGACCCTTACCCGATCCTATCGAAACAGCCATCAAAAAAGGCGATCTTACAGTTGGGGCAGTGCTTTCTGGAAACCGTAACTTTGAAGGTCGTATCCATCCGCTCGTGAAGACCAACTGGCTGGCGTCTCCGCCGCTGGTGGTGGCCTATGCGCTGGCGGGGAATATGAATATCAACCTGACGAAAGATCCGTTAGGCCATGACAGAAAAGGCGATCCTGTTTATCTGAAAGATATTTGGCCGACAGCCAAGGAAATTGCCCGCGCCGTTGAGCAGGTCTCTACCGCCATGTTCCATAAAGAGTATGCTGAAGTCTTTGAAGGCACGCCAGAATGGAAAGCAATCCAGGTTGATCGCGCTGATACCTATGGCTGGCAGTCTGACTCGACCTATATCCGTTTGTCACCGTTCTTCGATGGTATGCAGGCTACGCCGGATCCGGTTCAGGACATTCACGGTGCGCGTATTCTGGCGATGCTCGGAGATTCTGTTACCACCGACCATATTTCTCCTGCCGGCAGTATTAAGCCAGACAGCCCAGCGGGGCGTTATCTGCAAAGCCATGGCGTTGAGCGTAAAGATTTTAACTCCTACGGTTCACGACGCGGGAATCATGAAGTGATGATGCGTGGTACCTTTGCCAATATTCGTATTCGCAATGAGATGGTACCTGGCGTGGAAGGTGGCATGACGCGTCATTTGCCGGGAACCGAAGTGGTGGCTATTTATGATGCGGCCATGCAATACCAGCAGGAGAACGTGCCTCTGGCGGTGATTGCCGGGAAAGAATATGGATCCGGCTCCAGCCGTGACTGGGCGGCGAAAGGCCCACGTTTGCTGGGCGTTCGCGTGGTTATCGCAGAGTCTTTTGAGCGAATTCACCGTTCTAACCTGATTGGCATGGGCATTTTACCGCTGGAATTCCCGCAGGGCGTCACGCGTAAAACGCTGGGATTAACCGGTGAGGAGGCGATCGATATTACGGACCTACAAAACATTAAACCGGGGGCGACAGTTCCGGTGAGTATGGTACGCGCAGATGGGCGTAAAGAGGTGATTCTATGCCGCTGTCGCATTGATACCGCGACGGAGCTAACGTATTACCAAAACGACGGCATTCTGCACTACGTGATTCGTAATATGTTGAATTAAAATGCAAAAAAGCCTGCGAGAGCAGGCTTTTTGATAGGCGGTGACAACGATTATTTGCCCAGCAAATGTCCCATCTTGGCGGCTTTGGTGTCCAGATAATGTTCATTTTTTGGATTACGGCCCACGATCAGCGGCACGCGTTCAACAATATTGATTCCCGCTTCGGTCAGGATTTCTACTTTCTTCGGGTTATTGGTCAGCAAACGTACCGCATCCACGCCCAGCAGCTTGAACATATCGGCACACAGCGTGAAATCGCGCTCGTCTGCCGCAAATCCCAACTGATGATTCGCTTCAACGGTATCATAACCCTGGTCCTGCAACGCGTAAGCGCGGATTTTGTTGAGCAGGCCAATGTTGCGTCCTTCCTGACGGTGATAAAGCAGAATGCCACGCCCTTCTTCAGCAATGTGGGTGAGGGCCGCTTCAAGCTGGAAACCGCAATCGCAACGCAGGCTAAACAGCGCATCACCAGTCAAACATTCGGAGTGGACGCGCGCCAGGACAGGTGTTTGGCCTGTTATATCACCAAAAACCAGTGCGACATGATCGTGTCCGGTTGCCAGTTCTTCAAATCCCACCATCAGGAAATCACCCCAGGGGGTTGGCAGTTTGGCTTCTGCCACACGTTTAAGCTGCATGTAATTCTCCAGATTATGCTGGCACTCGTCGTGCCTTCGCCTGTCGGCTTCTGTTCTGTATTACACTATTTTGCCATAAGGCAACGACGTTCACCTAATCGCGACCACGGATTCGCTTTTGGAATGGCACAAAATTGTCAATTTTCCCGACGTGTGAATTTTTCAGTTATGATTGTGATACTTATCGACGAAAGGAGAGGCAATGCTGTCTATTGCAAAGCGCACCGCAGTGGGGGCCGGACTGCTACTTATCATGCCGGTTGCCGTATGGGTATCAGGCTGGAGCTGGCAGCCAGGGCACAATGTCTGGTGGTTAAAGTCCTTGTACTGGGTAACGGAAACGGTGACGCAGCCGTGGGGAATTATCACTCACGTTGCGCTTTGTGTATGGTTTCTGTGGTGCCTGCGTTTTCGTCTTAAAGCCGCGGTAATGCTGTTTGCTATTCTGGCAGCGGCGATTTTAGTGGGACAGGGCGTGAAGTCCTGGGTAAAAGACAGGGTGCAAGAACCGCGACCTTTTGTCGTGTGGCTGGAAAAAACGCACCATATTCCGGTTGATGAGTTCTACACTTTAAAACGTAAAGATCGTGGGTATTTAGTCAAAGAACAATTGGCTGAACAGCAGGATATTCCAACGTTTTTACGCAAGCACTGGCAAAAAGAAACGGGTTTTGCCTTTCCGTCCGGACATACGATGTTTGCCGCCAGTTGGGCTTTACTGGGCGTAGGGCTGTTATGGCCGCGCAGACGTACGCTGACGATTGTGTTTTTGCTGATCTGGGCGACCGGCGTGATGGGCAGTCGCTTGCTGTTAGGCATGCACTGGCCCCGTGATTTGGTGGTGGCAACGCTGATTTCGTGGCTGTTGGTGACGCTGGCAACCTGGCTTGCACAGCGGGTATGCGGACCATTAACCCCACCAGTGCAGGAGGAAAAAGAAATCGCGCAGCGAGAACAAGAAAGCTAGCGATGATTGATTTTTCAAATTTTGCCCTTAAATCAGAAAGTGGAAAGCGCTTTTCCGTTTCGCACTCGTTGTGAAAATGGTAATTTAAAGGGCTCAACGCGGTAAGTTGGACACGATTTATTCGCTCAAACCACATAACGGGAAGTAATGTGAAATATTTACTCATTTTCTTACTGGTGTTGGCGATTTTTGTTATTTCGGTGACATTGGGTGCGCAAAACGATCAACAGGTTACGTTTAATTACCTGCTGGCTCAGGGTGAGTATCGTATCTCTACGCTGCTTGCTGTATTGTTTGCCGCAGGGTTTGCGATTGGTTGGCTAATTTGCGGCCTTTTCTGGCTGAAGGTTCGTGTGTCTCTTGCGCGCGCCGAACGTAAAATCAAACGACTGGAAAACCAGCTTGCGCCTGCGACCGACGTTGCGGTATCTGCCGATTCGTCGGTTGTGAAGGAATAATTATTTATGTTGGAGTTGTTGTTTCTGCTTTTACCTGTAGCCGCTGCCTATGGGTGGTATATGGGTCGCAGAAGTGCGCAACAAACCAAGCAGGATGAAGCTAACCGTCTTTCTCGTGACTATGTCGCCGGGGTTAACTTCCTCCTGAGCAACCAACAAGATAAAGCGGTGGATCTGTTCCTTGATATGCTAAAAGAGGACACAGGCACCGTTGAGGCTCATCTCACCCTCGGAAACCTGTTCCGCTCTCGCGGTGAAGTCGATCGCGCAATCCGCATCCATCAAACGTTAATGGAAAGTGCCTCGCTGACCTACGAGCAGCGTTTGCTGGCCGTGCAACAGCTGGGGCGCGACTACATGGCCGCGGGACTGTACGACCGCGCGGAAGACATGTTCAATCAGCTTACCGATGAAACTGATTTTCGGGTTGGCGCATTACAGCAACTGTTGCAAATTTATCAGGCCACCAGCGAATGGCAAAAAGCCATTGATGTAGCAGAGCGTCTGGTAAAACTCGGCAAAGACAAGCAGCGTAATGAGATAGCCCACTTCTACTGCGAACTGGCCTTACAGCAAATGGGTAGCGATGATATGGATCGCGCTATGACGCTGTTGAAAAAAGGCGCCGCGGCAGACAAAAACAGTGCACGGGTATCCATCATGATGGGTCGCGTGTACATGGAAAAAGGTGATTACGCGAAGGCGGTTGAAAGCCTGCAACGGGTCATTTCCCAGGACAAAGAGCTGGTCAGCGAAACGCTGGAAATGCTGCAAAGCTGCTACCAGCATCTGGGGAAAAACGATGAGTGGGCGGAGTTTTTACGTCGGGCTGTCGAGGAAAATACTGGTGCCGCCGCCGAACTGATGCTGGCTGATATTCTTGAGGCGCGTGAGGGGGCTGATACCGCTCAGGTCTATATCACTCGTCAACTGCAACGTCATCCTACGATGCGCGTGTTCCACAAGCTGATGGATTATCATCTCCACGAAGCAGAAGAAGGGCGTGCCAAAGAGAGCCTGATGGTTCTGCGCGATATGGTCGGAGAGCAGGTACGCAGTAAACCGCGTTACAGCTGCCAGAAGTGCGGTTTTACGGCGTATACGCTTTACTGGCACTGTCCATCCTGCCGTTCATGGTCAACCATTAAGCCCATTCGCGGACTTGATGGGCTGTAATTTTTAAAAAAAACCTCACTTTAGTTACAACATACTATTGGTATGTAATCAATCCATCCTCAACCTCCGCTGCCGGTTCGCCTGACAGAAATGTAATCGCGCCTGTTAATTTTCTATTACCGCAGGTAGAATGCACGCCGTTTACCCATTTCGCGCCGCCGTGGGCGCCCATCCTCAAGAAGGTCTGGTCATGACGTTTACTGCTTCATCTTCTTCTCGTGCTGTTACCGATTCTCCTGTCGTTGTCGCTCTCGATTATTCTAATCGTGATAAAGCATTAGCTTTTGTTGACAGAATTGATCCTCGTGATTGCCGTTTGAAAGTGGGCAAAGAGATGTTCACGCTTTTTGGGCCTCAGTTGGTTCGCGATCTACAACAGCGCGGTTTTGACATCTTTCTTGATTTGAAATTTCATGATATTCCCAATACCACCGCGCATGCAGTTGCCGCTGCTGCCGAACTTGGCGTCTGGATGGTTAACGTTCACGCTTCTGGCGGGGCGCGTATGATGACTGCAGCCCGTGAAGCCTTAGTGCCTTTTGGCCAGGATGCGCCGCTGCTGATTGCCGTGACGGTTCTGACCAGTATGGAAGCCAGTGACCTCGCCGATCTCGGCGTGACGTTGTCACCTGCGGATTATGCTGAAAGACTGGCGCGCTTAACCCAGAATTGTGGTCTGGACGGTGTCGTATGCTCAGCTCAGGAAGCGGTGCGATTCAAGCAGGCGTTGGGCCTGGCATTTAAGCTGGTGACGCCGGGGATTCGTCCTGAAGGCAGCGAGGCGGGCGATCAGCGTCGTATTATGACACCGGAACAGGCGCAATTAGCAGGTGTGGATTACATGGTGATTGGTCGCCCGGTCACCCAGTCGGCCGATCCCGCGCAGACGCTTAAGATGATCAATGCTTCCCTGAAACGAGGTGCGTAAATGAACGACTCAAACTCTCGTCTGGTCTACTCTACCGACTCCGGGCGTATTGATGAACCGAAAACAGCGCCTGAGCGTCCAAAAGGCGATGGCATTGTTCGTATCCAGCGCCAGACCAGTGGTCGCAAAGGGAAGGGCGTGTGCCTGATTACCGGTATTGACCAAGACGATGCCGAACTGACCAAATTAGCCGCAGAACTGAAGAAAAAGTGTGGTTGCGGTGGAGCAGTGAAAGATGGCGTGATTGAAATTCAGGGGGATAAGCGCGACCTGATTAAATCGCTGCTGGAAGCTAAAGGAATGAAAGTTAAACTGGCTGGCGGTTAATAAAAAAGCCACGGAAAATTTCCGTGGCTTTTTAATAATACAGACCTGAAAAAGTAAACGTATTATTATATCGAGCCGTTTAACCGTAGATTATTTACCCACCTGGTGGCCAATAATACCACCTACTGCAGCACCACCCAGCGTACCCAGCGTGCTGCCGTCAGTCAGGACTGCACCACCTATTGCACCTGCACCAGCACCGATTGCGGTGTTACGATCTCGTTTGGACCAGTTAGAGCAGGCACTCAGCGACATTGCCAGAGTAATCGCCAGAATGGCAGCGGTCATTTTTTTGCTCGTTACTAACATAATACTTTCTCCTGAATTATTGATTCACGGAATCCAGTGTTCTTTAAGGATAGCGTCAAATTAAGACTATCGAAGATATTTCCGTGAAACCGTTTAGCGAAGGCATTACAAACACTATCCTGAAGTTGGAGGTTCGTTCCTGTTATATCGCTAACATTAATTTTACGACTTTATCCTGTTAACGACAGGTAAAAAGTCTTAATTGGATGGTCAGATAACTCTCAGAGAGCAGATGATTTGTCTGCTGACAAACCATCTACTGAAGATTTTATGCGTGGGCATCAATGATATTGACGATTAATCCTGAATGTTCGAGCTGCATTTGTACGCTGGCGCTGAGTCTGGAGTCCGTTACTACGCGGCTGAATCGCTCTAATGGACCCAGCGTGTAAGGGTGAATGGCGTCGAATTTTGAGCTGTCGGTCAACACAATAACTTCTGCGCCTTTTTCCAGCACCGCGTTAACCACGTCAGAACGCATCATATCGCGTCCGGTAAAACCGGTATCAGCCTGCCAGCCGTCAATGCCGATAAAGGCCTTACTGAAATGTACCTGCTGGATAAACTGGCGAGTTAAGGGGCCGACCATGCTCTCACTTTTTTTCTGGTAAATTCCACCGAGAAGAATCACTTCACAGGGCGTTTCTTTGAGCAGATGAGCAATGTAGCTGCTCACGGTGATGATGGTGACATCTTTTTGCTCTGCCAGCGTTCTGGCCAGAAGTGCATTGCTGCTGCCATTCTCAATGAATACGGATTCGCCTGGACTGACCAGAGATGCAGCGAATTCAGCCAGTTCACGTTTCAGAGTGAAATTGGTCATCATGCGCGTTTCAACATCATCGCTGTTCAATGAAACAGCAAAACCGTGGGCTCGGCGTAAGTAACTCTGTTTTTCCAGCGTGTTCAGATCCTGTCGAATCGTCACTTCGGAGACACCGGTGACTTTTGCCAGATCGGCGACGCTCATCTGACCTTTATCGGTCACCATCTGCAAAATAGATTGTTGTCGGGAATTCATAGTATTAATTTTATTGCGATATCGTATCGGAAATTAAACGGAAACTGCATTATCTGCAGTTTGCTGATAGCAGCGACATCAAAAGATCACTGTCATCAGATCTCCCATGGCGCCTTCTGCTTTTTCGCCAAAGATTCGGCATCTTCTTTGACCGTATCTAACAGTTCAGCTTTTAAAATTTCAAGATTGTGGATGGCTGAGTGGTAATCACCTGCAACGAGGATATCCAGCACGGTATCAATACGTTCGGCCAGACGCTGAGCGTCGATATCAGACATGGTCGTCATCCTAATGGCAATAGAGTTTGAATTTCATGATGCAGAATTTCATGGCAAAAGAGAAGGGAAAAATAGTATTAACCTGAACGATTGAAGAATATTATATATTCTGTGATTACATGCGGATAGCGTCGTCATGTAATGTCCATTTATGGCTATTTATCGCCTTCATTCTCTCTGCATTAGCGCAGTTTTTTACTCAGGTGGCGGCGATACCAACGTTCAAATGCGGCTGCTGGCATTGGTTTGGCGAATAAAAACCCCTGACGCTCATTGACGCCATTTTTGGTCAGAAACGCATCCTCTTTCGCGCTTTCCACGCCTTCGGCGATGACCTGCAGGTTGAGCGCCTGTGCTACCGCAACTATGGCCCGTACCAGCGATTGTGAAATAGGTTGTTTGTGGATCTCTCTGACAAAGGTCTGATCCAGTTTAATGGCATCTAGCGGGAAGCGGGCCAGTTGAGACAGCGACGAATAACCGGTACCAAAATCATCCAAATGGATTTGCGCTCCTAACTGGCTAAACTGCTGAATGACTGACAACGCCAGTTGCTCATTTTCTATCAAACTGCTTTCCGTTAATTCAACATCGATGGGGCAATACTCAAAGTTGAGCTCGTGAAGTACCTGCTTAAGTGCGGTAAACAGCGTCTGGTCGGCGAGCTGGCGGGCAGAAACGTTTACCGCCACGCGCAGGTTTATTCCCTTGTCGCGCCATTTCGCGACCTGGCGCACAACGTCGAGAATAACCCAACGCCCCAGCGGGACGATGAGCCCCGATTCTTCGGCGTAGGAGATAAACTCCAGCGGTGGAATGAGGCCGCGTTCCGGAGATTGCCAGCGAACCAGCGCCTCCAGGCTGCGCACTTCACCGCGCCAGGTTATCTTTGGCTGATAATGGATAACCAGTTGATCGTTATCCAGTGCCTTACGCAGATTAGTATCCAGCCACAGATATTCAAATACCCGCTGATTCATTTCCGGAGAAAAAACACAAAACTGCCCACGGCCGCCTTCTTTCGCGGTGTACATGGCTGTATCCGCGTTACGAATGACGCTCTCGCAGTCCTGACCATGCTGAGGCGCGAGGGATATACCAATAGAGCATCCGGTATAGACTTCAATCAGACCGATGCGGAAGGGCTGGCGCAGGCGCGTCAGAATGCGTGATGCGGTGGCTTCCAGTGTGCCCTGGGATGTTTCGGTGGCAAGAACAATGAATTCATCGCCGCCAAATCGCGCCAGGATCTGGTTGTCTTCGAGGCAACTGAGGATTGCCAGCGACACGCTTTGTAGTAGCTGATCGCCAAACATATGCCCGTAGGCATCGTTTACCTTTTTGAAGTTATCCAGATCGAGGTACGCAATACCGACCTGCGTATCGCCCGCGTTCTCAATCGCATTGCTGATCAGTTCATGAATTGCGTTGCGGTTTGGTAATCCAGTGATGGAGTCGGTATTCGCTAACACCCGCAGTCGTTCCTGCGCGCGGCGTTCTTCAGTGATATCGGTCCCGGAACAGATCAGAAAAATTTCGTTCTTTCCGCTACCGTTATGCACAAATTTATTGCGAAACAGAAACAGACGCTGGCCTTTGCAGGTCTTGACCCAGCGTTCAACCTCATACGAGTTACCTTCGCGAAAAAAGACCTCAATATTGCGCCGTGAAGCCGCTGCTTCACGACGGCTCATAAATAATGTGAATACACTTTGACCAATGACTTCACGTTCTTTGAGGCCGGTGTACTCTTCGCACAGGCGATTAAACCGCTGAATGTTGCCCATGCGGTCAAGAATGACAATAACGGAATTGGCTTCGGAAACGACTTGTTCGGCAAAAGAGAGGCCGTGGGCCAGATCGCGGGCGACGGAAGGGGTGTCATCCCAGGCGGATGCGCTACCAGCCCATTCGCGCTTATTGATTTTTCGACCGACCAGATGCACGGGAATGTCGTCATCTTCAATGGGCAACGTCATTAACAGACTTGACGTGATCACCGTCATCTCGCGAATGCGATCGGCTTGTTCAGGTAATAATTCGATGGTCTGATCAGCTTCTGACGCTTCGTCGATAGAGAAATGCAGGATGTTGCAATCCTCTGACAAACGCCAGTAGGGGTTATGAGTGCCCACATAGCTATACAACGTAACCAGCTCCCGGACGTCTTTCATCATGTGTACTATCCCGTTTAAAGCGCATAGAGCCTCAAAAGTATGGGTAGCCATGATTCATTCGGGGTGATTATGGCTGAACGTATTGTTTTTTTTATATATTTATGTTTAATCCAGAATCCGTAAAAAGCAAAGCCAGCGGAACTGAAAAAAGTAAAAAAATAAAATTGACCGAATGAAAGAAGTGTAGTGCGGTGGTGGGAATTTGGGCGGAAAAAAGAAACGACCTTTCACAAAATGAGAAAGGTCGCTGGATTGATACGTGTTACGCGGCTGGACGCGCGATAACGCTGCGGGTTTCCATGCGAACTTCGGCGATGGTTACGTCAATCACATCCGTGACTTTGTAAACCACTTCACCTTTAATTTGCACCGTGCCGCTTTCCTGGCTGCATACCAGCTCGTCCCGAACGGCGTGCAGGAATGGGGCAGGAATAAATGCGACTGCGCCATTATCAACTAAACGTACGCGCATACCGCCGCGGCTGACGTCAATTATCTCGGCCGCAAAGCGGGTATCGGTCCCGGCTTTGTCACTCAGGAAACGGGCGTATAACCAGTCGCCCACATCACGCTCAGCCATCCGGTTCAGGCGACGACGTTCCGCCATTTGCACCGTGGTATCATCCCCAGGGCGGGCGATGGTTTCACCTTTGATGACGGCCTTAAGCAGGCGGTGGTTAATCATATCGCCATATTTTCGAATAGGAGAGGTCCAGGTGGCATAAGCCTCCAGACCCAGCCCAAAGTGCGGCCCTGGCTCGATACTGATTTCAGCGTAAGACTGGAAACGGCGAATTCGGCTGTCGAGGAAACCAGAAGGCTGCGCATCCAGCTCGCGGCGCAGTTTGCAGAAACCTTCCAGCGTCAGGACTTCCTCGGCATCAACGTGCATACCATGGGTTTTTAGCAGCGCGGCCAGAGCGTCGGCGTTGGCCGGGTCGAATCCCATATGGACGTTATAAATACCGAAGCCGAGCTTGTCGCGAAGCACGCGGGCGGCGCAAATGTTTGCCGCAATCATGGATTCTTCCACGATTCGGTTTGCGATGCGGCGTGGCTCAGCGACGATGTCCAGGACTTCACCTTTTTCACCAAGAACAAAACGGTAATCCGGGCGATCTTTAAATACCAGAGCATGGTTATGACGCCATTCACCGCGGCTCAGGCAAATACGGTGTAGCAGACGGATTTGTTCAGCAATCGCGTCATTTGCAGGCTGCCAGTCGCCGGCGCCTTCCAGCCAGTCGGAGACGTTGTCGTAGACCAGCTTCGCTTTCGACTCAATCGTCGCTGCGAAGAAGGTGATGTTGTCTTCAATCGCGCCATCCGCGGCGATGGTCATACGACAAGCCAGAACCGGACGCACTTCGTTCGCGCGTAAAGAGCACAGATCGTCAGACAGTTCGCGTGGTAGCATCGGGATGTTGAACCCCGGCAGATAGTTAGTAAACGCGCGAATTTTTGCTGTTTTATCCAGCTTGCTGCCTTCTGCAATCCAGGCCGTAGGGTCGGCAATGGCGACAGTTAATTGCAGTTTGCCGTCGGCCAGCTCTTCAGCATAAAGCGCATCGTCCATATCTTCGGTGCTGGCGCTGTCGATGGTGACAAAGTTGAGGGCGGTTAAGTCCTGACGAACCAGACCTTCATCCAGCATCTCAGTTGCCACACCGTCCGGCGCTTCTTTTTCGAGATTATGGCGTGCCAGCGTGACCCACCACGGGACAAAGTGGTCATCAGCAAAAGTGATAAATTGGGTTAACTCGGCATAGAAGGTGCGATCGCCTTTCAGCGGGTGGCGGCGCATTTCAGCGACGGCCCAGTCACCTTCTTTAAAATCGTGCTCAACGCCGCGGGCGGCACGACAAGGGATCGCTTCTTTCAGTAACGGATGATCCGGCACAATGGACAGACGATCATTTTTGCCCTGAACTTTACCCACGAAGCGCGTCAGGAAGGGTTCGATCAGTTCTTCCGGCTCGGCAGATTCACGATCTTTTTCTGTATGGATAACCGCAACAATGCGATCGCCATGCATCACTTTTTTCATCTGCGGCGGTGGAATGAAATAGCTTTTTTGTGCATCGACTTCCAGGAAGCCAAAGCCTTTTTCCGTGGCTTTTACCACCCCTTCAGCACGTGGCGTCTGGGAATGCAGTTGCTGTTTAAGCTGCGCTAGCAGCGGGTTGTCCTGAAGCATAATTGTCTATTTTCGTGGCTAAAAGAGCGGCTGACAGTTTTACGCGATTCTCTCAGTTGCGGCAAGCGCTCTTTCAGTAAGTGGATCGGTTAATAAGTCTCGCCCAGCGCGATTTTCAAGCGATTCAACCATCCGCACAATCCGCTCCAGGCCAGCAGGTTAATCGCTTGTTCAGAAGAGATGCCCTGATCGAACAAAGGGGTTAACAGCGCGGCGCTAAAACGGTCGGGCGCTCGGGTTAGCCATTGTACCGCCTGCAGGGTGACGCGCTCAACCGGATGTCGCTGTTCCCAACGCTGTAATTCACGTTCCTCCTGGCGAAGCAGGGCGATAACGTTGGCTAATTCATTGGCTGTATGTGCCTGTTCATTAAAGCAGGCCACGCTGCCGTTAATCCGTGACGTCATTAGCGCCGCCAGTGAAAATGCCCGCACCGGTACAGCGCTACGCCGGGTACTGGAAATCAGTGTCGTGAATAAATCCAAAATGACCGGTGAATGGATCAGTAATGGCACCAACGCTTGCAGTTCATCGGGAAAATGTCTGGCCGTCGTCTCGTCCTGAGAATGATATTTTTCGATTGGGAATGGCGCAGCGTGCCAGGTAGCGTTTGTTGCACTAAATGGCGAAGCGTGAGCGAATTGCTGTATATCCAGCCCCGGTATTCGGCGTACCGGATGTCCAAACCAGGCCTGAAACAGGGCCACGGTCCGGGCCTGAAAACCGACGAAGCCGATAATTTGATTCATCAAAATACTATCGCTGGTAGTCAGCCCGACCGCATCCAGATGCTGGCGATCGCGTGCGCCTATCACGTCAGGAGAGCTGGCAAGTTGGCGAGCATATTGGGTGATTTGCGCCAGCCGATGGTTACTTTCCCGTGACGAGTCAGGACCAGGAAGCGGTGTTAACCGCGCGGCATAGTGATTGCACAATCGCTGGACGCCATACACCTGAGCGACGGTAAGCGCCGTACTCATCCGTTCATAGGCGCTGAATGTGTGCATCTGATTAAGGTTTACGTGAACCGGGAAGAGAACCTGGGCAAGTTTACGGGCAGGGGTTAACCAGGATTGAAAAGGCAAAAGGGCGTCATCAGGTATCGCCAGATCCAGTAAAAAGCTGTCGTCGACATGAGCGGCTTCCGGCACCAGCGGCAGAATATCTTGCGGATGCTTGCTGGATTGCGTCTCATGATACCAGTGGCTTTTGCCTTCAATTCGGCGTTGTTCCATGGGCGGTCCTTGGTCTAAAAAGTGGCGACCCGGACACGTCGTCTACTACTACGCCGGATCGTTTGCGCTGCAATATCCTGACGTAAGCAGAAGAGGGGATGAAAGATTGTTCCGTGATAATAAATATCAGAAAAGCATATATGGCGGTGGGCAGAGGAGAGTCATGGGCGGGGCAAGACCGCCCATAGAAGACTTACGATTATTTCAGTTCCAGCTCGTTCATTGCCGCGATACTGAAGCCACCATCGACGTGAACGACTTCACCCGAGATGCCGGCAGCAAGATCGGAGCACAAAAATGCTGCGGAGTTACCCACATCTTCAATGGTTACAGTGCGGCGAATCGGCGTAACCGCTTCACAATGCGCCAGCATTTTACGGAAATCTTTAATGCCTGAAGCGGCGAGTGTACGGATAGGACCGGCGGAAATAGCGTTCACACGCACGCCTTCAGGACCCATCGCATTAGCCATATAACGGACGTTCGCTTCCAGTGAGGCTTTTGCCAGGCCCATCACGTTGTAGTTAGGGATGGCGCGCTCTGCGCCCAGATAGGATAGCGTCAGCAGCGCTGAGCCTGGGTTCAGCATGGAACGGCAGGCTTTTGCCATCGCCACAAAGCTGTAAGCACTGATGTCATGAGCAATTTTGAAGCCTTCGCGGGTGACTGCATTCACATAGTCGCCATCCAGTTGGTCTGCGGGCGCAAAACCAATGGAGTGCACGAAACCGTCGAATTTCGGCCAGGCTTTGCCCAGTTCGGTAAACATTGCATCAATGCTGGCGTCTTCCGCCACATCACACTGCAGTACGATGCTGGAACCCAGTTGAGCTGCAAATTCTTCGACGCGGCCTTTTAGTTTGTCATTCTGGTAGGTGAACGCCAGTTCAGCCCCTTCGCGATGCATGGCCTGAGCGATACCCCAGGCGATGGACAGTTTGCTGGCAAGACCCGTTACCAGAATGCGCTTACCGGAAAGAAAACCCATAGCTTTAATCCTTATGGTCATTGCTTATTTTTAGCAATCAATGAGTTATGATCACAATTTGAAGGTGTTTCGAAATGGGGCAGCAATTATATCCCACTCTTTGTGCCTTGTAGAATAGTTATCATCCCTTACTGATAATCACTTTTCATTACACATGAGGGTTATAACACTTTCCCTGGTTAAGTCTCATTCATTCTGCGAAGCGCGGGGGGATGGAGAAAATACAAGGCTTTAAAGGCATCTCAATGGTATTATTAACTGCTAGCTTATGTTTTAAAACATAGCAATGTAGGAACTTTCTTAAAACAAAAAATATGACCGTATTCAGTTCGTTATGATATATTGTTTTTATCGATCGATATTGATACATTGATCGTTATTATTGATTGATTGTGATTAAAAGTGCATTATCAGGAAGTTATGATCAATTGGAGTGGTCTTATGCACTATCATTTCATCGCGGAACCGATGAGAGACACAACTGATACGTTACTGGGTGTTGAGATGAGCGTCCGGTTTGCTTCAGATACGGTTTCGCCGATACATCCAGAGTTCATCATTTCAGCGTGGAATAGCGAACAAAAACGTAATTTCATGCTCGAGCAAATTCGATTAATTGCCGAAAAGCGTAATTGGTTTGAGAGCCACAACCTTTTCTGTACTCTGAACCTCATTGATGAAATGGCGCTGCTGGCAATTGGCGACCCGAGCGTCAAATCGGCGCTACATGCCATGCCTTTTGTCGCCCTGGAACTTTCAGAGCGTTTTCTGACGAATACCGTATGTCTGAATAATCTGCTGATTAATTCACTTTGCGACGGTCCAAACGCATTATGGCTGGGCGATCTGGGCTCCGGCAACATTGGGGCCAGTCCGCTGGTTTGCGGTCGTTTTGATGTTGTAAAGTTGGATCGTGGTTTTTTCCTGGATCAGGCTGAAAAACCGATGTTCCCGGTGCTAATTAAAAACATCCGCGAATATTGCGACCGCATTGCGGTGGAGGGCGTGGAAACCAAACAGCTTATCGACGAAGTAGGCGCGGCTGGTGTTTGGGTGATGCAGGGATCTCTTTTCCCTTCGGTCGCGTTTAGCGAGGTTGATACACTGCTCTTACCAAATGTTTGTCACTGATTGCAAAATTGCCCTCCGGTTGAGGAGGGCTGCATCTGCTAGCGATCTTTACGCCATGCGTCAGCGGTAAGCGCTTCGCCGAAATGACCGGCGATCAGGCGACGGGTCAGCTCATGCAACGGCGAGGCCAGAACATCTGCTGTACTGCCGCGTTCAACCACTTCACCCTGGTGCATGACTAATACCTGATCGCTGATGTGCTTCATCATGCCGATGTGCTGAGTCACATAGATATATGAAATCCCCTGTTTTTCCTGTAGTTCCAGCATCAGATTGATGAGCTGCGAACGCATCGACATGTCCAGAGAGGCCAGGGCTTCGTCGGCGATAATGACTTTGGGTCGCAAAATGAGCGCTCGGGCAAGGCCCAGACGCTGTTTTTGTCCCGGAGCCAGCATATGCGGGTAATAACTCACATGGTCAGGCAACAGACCGACCATGCGCATGGTCTCGATGATCTGTTTGCGACGCTGTTCAGGCTCGAGGTCGGTGTTCAGACGTAGCGGAAAATCGAGGATCTGCGAAATACGTTGCCGTGGGTTAAGCGACGTTGATGGATCCTGGAAAATCATACGGATACGCTGACTACGGAATGAATAATCACCATATTTTAACGGGTGATCGTCAATCAGCAGCTCACCGCTGGTAGGCTCAATCATACCGGCCAGCATCTTCGCCAGCGTAGATTTACCGGAACCATTTTCACCTATGACGGCGAGCGTCTGACGCTCGCGCAGGGTAAAGCTCAGGGGCTTAACGGCCTCAACGGTCTGACGGCGGAATAAGCCCGTCCGGTAGCGAAAGGTTTTGCTCAGATTACGAACTTCGAGCAGGGTTTCTACCATCTCACTCTCTCTCCATGTTCAGCGGGAAATGACAGGCGTAGAGATGATTCTTTGCTCCGGTCAGTCTTGGGGTTTCGATACATTCGCGCTGAGCATAAGGGCAGCGCGGCCCCAGACGACAGCCGATAGGTAATTGTTCCAGCAATGGAATGGCTCCTGGCATGGTATTCAGGCGGCTTTTGTGCGGCATTGCGCTACCAAAATCAGGAATGGCGCGAATCAACGCTTGGGTATAAGGATGATGCGGAATAGTCACCAGCTCTTTACTGGGCGCAGTTTCCACCGTTTGCCCACAGTACATCACGTTAATTTTGTCAGCCCACTGGCTGAGCATTTGCAGGTCATGGCTGATCAGCAAAATGGTGGTATTGCTGTTTTGGTTCAGCCGGGTCAGCAGGCGGAAAATTTGCGCCTGAGTGGTTGGCTCCATCGCGTTCGTTGGTTCGTCGGCAATCAGTAAACGCGGCTGATTAGCCAGGGCGATTGCGATCATCACCTTCTGGCATTCGCCGTCGGTCAGTTCATACGGGAAGCTGCGCATCGCATCTTTATGATCTTTTATCCCGACGCGGTGCAGGAGTTCAATCGCGCGGCGTTTACGCCAGCCGATACGCTGCCACCAGCGGCCTTTATAAGTCCATGCCGGAATATTTTGCATCAGTTGTCGTCCAATGCGCTCAGACGGATCGAGACACGATTGCGGTTCCTGAAAGATCATGGAAACGTTATGGCCGACCAGCTTGCGTCGTTCACGCGCAGAAAGGCGCAACAGATCGATATCATCAAAGCGCATGCGGTCTGCTGTTACGCGCCAGTTATCTTTAGCAACGCCGCAAATGGCCTTGGCGATCAGGCTCTTGCCGGATCCAGACTCGCCAACCAGTCCGCGGATTTCACCTTCATTGAGGGTCATACTGATGCGGTCAACCGCCTTCACCCAGTCGTCGCCGGTTCTGAATTCAATGGTCAGGTTGCGGATATCCAGTAATGGCATTATTCCACCCCCGCAATAATTGCCCGGCGCACGCCATCACCCAGCAGGTTAACCAGCAGCACGCTTATCATAATCGCCGCACCTGGCAGCATAACCGTCCACGGTGCGACATAAATCAGCTCCAGCGCGTCGCCAAGCATGGCTCCCCATTCTGGTGACGGCAACTGTGCGCCAAGGTCGAGAAAACCCAGCGCGGCGATGTCCAGAATCGCCATCGACAGCGCACGGGTGATTTCAGTGATAAGTCCGGCGGTAATATTGGGCAGAACGGCAAACCACAGGATATTGAGCGTGGTTGCGCCGTCCAGGCGAGCGGCGATAACGTACTCTTTTTCCAGCTCGTCATGCACCATGCTGTAGACGGAGCGTACCATGCGCGGCAGCAGCGCCAGCCAGACGGCAAACATCGCGTGTGTCAGATGCGGTCCGGCAAAGGCCACCACAATAATCGCCAGCAGCAGCGAAGGGATCGAGAGCAGGGTGTCCAGAATGTGGTTCAGCACCGCGGAGCGCAAACCGTGCGTTGCGCCGGCAACCACGCCCAGTAACAGGCCACATAGTGTGGCGGCGAGGGTGACGACAAACGCGCCGCCAACGGTTGGGGCCGCGCCGCTGAGCAGGCGACTTAGCACGTCACGCCCGAGATCGTCAGTTCCGAGGAAAAATGAGACTTCGCCATAGCGCGACCATGACGGCGGTAAAAGCTGATAGCCGAGAAATTGCTGGTCGATGCCATAAGGGGCAAACCAACCACCAAAAATACACAGAATCGCCAATCCTGCGCAGCCATACAGACCGATCATCGCAGTCGCATCGCCGTAAAAATTGCGCCATGCGGTGCTCAGCGTACCCGGCGGGCGCTTTTCGCTGTATACGCTATCGTAAGGCATACCATTCCTTATGTTTCAGAGGGTTAGCCATAGCACCCAAAATATCAGAGATGACGTTAACGATGATAACCAGTGAGCCAATCACCATGACGCCCGCCGAAATTGCCGCGTAATCCTGCTGGCGAATTGCGTTAATCAGCCAACGGCCAAGACCTGGCCAGCTAAAGACCATCTCGGTGATCATCGCCAGCGTCAGCATGGTGGAAAACTGTAAGCCCAGACGCGGGATCACCGGCGGAAGAGCGTTGTGCAGAACGTGACGGCGCAGAATGGTTAAGCGTGACAGACCGCGCGTGGCGGCCGCTTTAACATAGTTTTGATCAAAGACCTCGATGGTGCTGATTCGCATCAGGCGAATAACTTCCGTGGTAGGGGCGACGGAAAGCGTCAACACCGGAAGCACCATGTGACGGATTGCGCTGACCAGCATTTCATCGCGCCAGGGCGAGTCGGAGATCCACGCATCAATAATGGCAAATCCGGTAACGGGCTTCACTTCATAGAGAAGATCAAAGCGTCCCGAAACGGGAAGCCAGCCGAGAGTCAGTGAGAAGAGCAACGTCAGCAACAGCGCCAGCCAAAAAACCGGAATGGAAAAGCCCATCAACGCTAAGGCGCTGATGCAGCGGTCCTGCCACTTGTTCCGCGTGATGCCTGCCAGCATACCAACGGGGATCCCAACCATCAGCGCAAAACCAAAGGCCAGAATGCACAGTTCCATCGTCGCCGGGAACACCTCCTTCAACTGTTCTGAAATCAACTGACCGTTAATACTGGATACACCAAAATCCCAGTGAATGAGGCCATTGAACCAGAATACCCAGGCGTTCCACAGCGATGCGCCCTGTAACGGCGCATGAGGTGTGAAGTAGCTCAGGCTGAATCCAATAAAGGTCAGGAAGAAGAGGGTGACCAGCAGCAATAAAAAACGACGCAGGGTGAAGATAATCATGGCTTTTTCACCTCATCTTTCTTTTCCCTGGAAACCCCGGCAAAAGATGCATTGCCGAACGGACTCAGCACCAGTCCTTTGATATCGTAACGATAAGCCTGTAGACGCAGTGAAGAGGCCAGCGGCAGGATCGGTAACTCTTTCGCGAGAATATTTTGCGCTTCGTCATAGGCATCAATTCGCGATGAGAGTTGCTGCGAAGAGAGGGCCTTGCGCAGAACGCTGTCAAATTCCGGATTACACCAGTGGGCGAAGTTAGTCTGCGAGTTGATGGCGGCGCAGCTTAGCAACGGTCGGAAAAAACTGTCAGGATCGTTACTGTCCGTCGCCCAACCGGATAACGTTAGATCATGGTTCATATCCATTAATCGCGCCTCCTGAAAACGACCTTCTACCGGAATGATTTTAACTTTCACTCCCACCTGAGCCATGTCAGCCTGAATCAGCTCGGCGGTTTTCAGTGGACTGGGGTTCCAGGCCTGAGAACTGGTGGGTACCCAAAGCTGTAATGTCAGGTTCTCCAGCCCCAGTGCTTTTAACTGCTCGCGCGATTTTGCCGGATTGTACTCTGTAATTTTAGCTTCGTTGTCATAAGCCCACGAGGCGCGAGGCAAAATAGATGCTGCGGTTTCCGCCGTCCCGTAGTAGATGGACTGCATCAGCCGTTGGTTATTGATGGCCAGCGCCAGCGCATGCCGCACGGCGGGATTATCCATCGGTGGTTTATTGGTGTTAAATGCCAGATAGGCGATGTTCATCCCCGGGCGCAGGGTCAGACGCAGGCGCGGGTCATCACGCAAAATGCTGAGCTGACTGGCGGCAGGCCAGGCCAGAACATCACACTCACCGGTCAGGAGTTTCGATAGACGTCCGGTGCCGCCAGAGCCGAGGTCCACAACCACCTGCGGCATCAGAGGAGTACCACGCCAGAATTTTTCATGGCGCTGCAGTCGAACATATTGCCCTGCGCGATTCTCCGAAAGCTGGTACGGTCCGGTGCCGACGGGTTGTCTGTCGAGCAGTTCCTGACGATCCTGTTTTGCCAATTTAGCCGCATATTCTGCTGACATCACGGAGGCATAATGCGTGGCGAGGTGCCACATGAAGGAGGCGTCGGGCTGAGTTAAGCGGAACTCAACGGTGTTGTTGTCCAGCTTGCGTACGCTTTGGACGTTATCGGCGAACTGTAGGCTGTCGAAGTAGGGGAAACTGCTACCGTTTACATTGTGCCACGGATGCTGGCGATCAAAGATGCGCTCGAAGGTAAACACCACATCGTCCGCGTTCAGTTTGCGGGTGGGGGTGAACCAGGCCGTCTTCTGAAACTGGACGTCACGACGCAGATGGAAGCGGTAGGTTGCGCCGTTATCCAGCACCTCCCAGCTTTCAGCCAGCTCAGGCACCAGTCGATAGGTGTACGGATCGACATCGAGTAGTCGGTCATACAGCTGGGCTGCCAGGGTGTCGACGATAAGACCGCTGCTCGCTTTTTGCGGGTTGAACGTATTGACCTGCCCGCTAACGCAATAGACAAAGCCGCTGTCACGAATATCAGCATGCGAAGCCTGTTCAGGCGCGGCGGCAGCCTGACCACTCAGAAATCCAGCCATCACGATCAGAGATGATAAAACCAGGCGCATAATTTTAAAGGATTATAAATAAAGAGGCTATCTTACTAATATTTAATGACATTTGCCATTACCGTTTGTGTTTGGGGACCGCACAGGTGATAACCGCGAATTCAACATCGCGACAGGGTCACCCTTCATACCCGCTATCCACTTTGAATTTACTCTGTTAACTATCTTAGCATTTTCATGACCCATCTGACTCGTTAAAACGCGGGATTCGCTGGCTGACAGAAAAATGTGAGGGGGACGTGGGGGAAAGTGACCATGACCGCCAGGAGAGAGCATCAGCAATATCGCGGGGAAAGTGAAATATAAAAAATAATCTCATAATGGCGCTATGGATAATTTCATTCGTTCTCCATTTCGATAGGGCTGAGATGTTAAATTTGGTTGCTATTTATTTATGCTGATTGTTGGATAATTCTTAAATGATAACGAGTATTGAATCATAACGTTGGTAAAATATAAGCGAGGCGACGTAGGTAGATGAATACAGGAAAAACAATTGCATAGGACTCTATTAACCTCTCGCTTCTGAGTGGTATCTCGTTACTCAATAAAATTGTCTGGCCTGTTAAGGTTTTATTTATATATCTCATTGATATATATGGATTTAAGTGCTATGGGTTAAGCAGGGGTTAATCTCATAAAATACTCGAAAGCGCGATACGGTGATTAGTGTATCGGTAGAGGTGATATTACGCGAAATATTAAATTGCGGTGAATTACAAAGGTCATGCCACTCATTTTGGTCTACGCTTAATAATCTTTGTGATAAAAAATGAGAGGTATTTAAATGGCTGACTTAAACAATGAAAAAAAGACCATCAATAAAACTCATTCTGCGCGTTTTCCGGCACCGCCTTTTCCACAGCAGAAGCAACCCTTCCCAGGGCTGGCCGGAAAAATGCAACCGCGTCCCGATCATGGAGAGGAGAGCTATCAGGGAAGCGGTCGATTGAATGGGCGCAAGGTATTAATTACCGGGGGGGATTCAGGGATTGGCCGTGCTGTTGCCATCGCTTATGCCCGTGAAGGCGCTGATGTTGCGATCAACTATTTACCTGATGAAGAAGACGATGCGCGTGAAGTGGTCGACTTGATAAAAAAAGCAGGCAGAAATGTCGTGGCTATCCCCGGAGATATTCGAGATGAAACTTTTTGCGGCCAACTGGTTAAACAGGCGGTAATAGGGCTGGGTGGGTTGGATATCCTCGTCAATAATGCGGGTCGTCAGCAATTTTGCGAGTCTATTGAGGCGCTCACCACAGAAGATTTCGATGCCACATTCAAGACTAATGTCTACGCTATGTTTTGGATCACCAAAGCGGCTATCCCCCATCTTTCACGAGACAGCGTGATAATTAATACCTCCTCGGTACAGGCTTATGAGCCTAGTGAAATCCTGCTTGACTATGCTCAGACCAAAGCGGCGATCGTGGCATTTACTAAATCGCTGGCGAAACAGCTGGCACCGAAAGGGATACGGGTTAATGCCGTAGCGCCAGGCCCATACTGGACTGTACTGCAATGCTGTGGCGGTCAGCCACAGGAAAAAGTGGAGAAGTTTGGGGCAAATGCACCGCTGGGTCGTCCGGGTCAACCAGTGGAAATTGCGCCGCTTTATGTCACTTTGGCCGCTGAAGAGAACAGTTATACATCCGGCCAGGTTTGGTGCTCTGATGGGGGGACAGGGACCCTCTGACGTTTATGCTCCGTGAGTCGAAAAGTCAGAGGGGAAAGTGACTTTAATGGACGAGTGCTGACAATAAAGCGTCAAACCCTCCAATATAACGTTGGCAGAGGCGCGCTAAATCTGGTGTTTCTTAAGCAACGCGCGTAGCTGATGGTAAGTCAGACCCAGTAACTCAGCGGCTTTTTTCTGATTAAATTTCGCCTGCTGCAAGCTGGTTTGTAGAAAGTCTTTCTCTTGTTGCTGCTGGAATTCACGCAGATCCAGCGGTAATGCTACAGATGTCTGCTTTGGTGGTGCTGCCTGTGGCTGCGCAACGTGGCGGCGGAAGGGGTCAATGATGATCTCATCCAGCGGGTAATCGCTGGTACCGTGCCGGTAAACGGAGCGCTCCACGACGTTTTTCAGTTCACGAATATTACCCGGCCAACGGTAATGGAGGAGGGTTTCTCTGGCCTCGGCGCTGAATCCCGGAAAAAGCGGTAACCCGATCTCGCGGCACATCTGAATGGCAAAGTGTTCGGCCATTAACATGATGTCGCTTTGACGCTCGCGTAGTGGGGGAAGTTGCACCACGTCAAAGGCCAGACGATCCAGCAGGTCCGCGCGGAAAGTGCCTTCGCTGACCATACGTGGCAGGTCGGCATTGGTCGCGCAGACCAGACGCACGTTAACCTGCAAGGGCTGGCTGCCGCCGACGCGTTCCAGCTCGCCATACTCAATTACGCGCAGCAGTTTTTCCTGTACCAACATTGGCGCGGTCGCCAGTTCATCAAGAAACAGCGTGCCGCCGTCGGCGCGTTCGAAACGTCCAGGATGGCGTTTTTGTGCACCGGTAAACGCACCGGCTTCGTGACCAAACAGTTCGGAATCAAGTAAGTTCTCGTTGAGGGCCGCGCAGTTAAGCGAAATAAATGGGCCCTGCCAACGGCTGGAGAGGTAGTGCAGGCGGTTGGCAATAAGCTCTTTCCCCGTACCTCGCTCACCGATAACCAGTACAGGTTTATCCAGCGGCGCCAGATGAGAAACCTGTTCCAGCACTTCAATAAAGCTGTTCGCTTCGCCCAGAATATTGTCTTTGTATCCTGCCATGATGAAATTCACCACTTGTTAGTGTTATTCACCAATTTACCCTAATTCTCCCGTCAGGTAAAATTGGATATTTACATTAAAATCAATTAGTTAAAAAGTTGGCACGCCAAGTGCATTACGAAAACAGCAGGGCATAGCCCGATATCAGAACAGTAAGTGAGGATTACATTATGGGTATTTTTTCTCGTTTTGCCGACATCGTGAACGCCAACATTAATGCGTTGCTGGAAAAAGCTGAAGATCCGCAGAAACTGGTGCGGTTAATGATCCAGGAAATGGAAGACACGCTGGTTGAGGTGCGCTCAAACTCCGCACGCGCTCTGGCAGAAAAGAAACAATTATCTCGCCGTATCGAACTGGCCAGCGCACAACAGGCAGAGTGGCAAGAAAAAGCCGAGCTGGCGCTGCGTAAAGAGAAAGAAGATTTGGCGCGTTCTGCCTTAATCGAAAAACAGAAACTGACTGATCTGATTGCTTCTCTGGAGCATGAGGTGACGCTGGTTGACGATACGCTGGCGCGAATGAAAAAAGAGATCGGTGAGCTGGAAAATAAACTCAGTGAAACCCGTGCTCGTCAGCAGGCATTGATGCTGCGCCATCAGGCTGCGAGCTCTTCGCGTGATGTTCGTCGTCAACTGGACAGCGGTAAGCTGGATGAAGCGATGGCACGCTTTGAATCTTTCGAGCGTCGTATCGATCAGATGGAAGCTGAGGCCGAAAGCCATAACTTCGGTAAACAGCAGTCTCTGGATCAGCAATTTGCTGACCTGAAAGCAGATGATGAAATCAGCGAGCAGCTGGCGCAACTTAAAGCCAAAATGCAGCAAGATAAGCAATAATAACATCTGGCGGCGCCCGAACGCGCCGCCGCTCATCACCTGTAAGGAGTACTCATGAGCGCGCTATTTCTGGCTATCCCATTAACCATCTTTGTGTTGTTCGTTTTACCGATTTGGCTCTGGCTGCATTACAGCAACCGTTCCAGTCGTGGCGAACTGGCGCAAAGTGAACAACAACGTCTGGTAGAACTCAACGATGACGCACAGCGGATGCGCGAGCGCATTCAGGCGCTGGAAGACATCCTTGATGCTGAACATCCAAACTGGAGGGACCGCTAATGGGAGGCGTTAATCTGAACAAAAAACTGTGGCGTATTCCGCAACAGGGCATGGTGAAGGGGGTTTGCGCAGGTATTGCGCATTACCTCGATGTGCCTGTGAAGCTGGTACGGATCCTGGTGGTGTTGTCCGTCTTTTTTGGTCTGGCCTTTTTCACCTTCGTCGCTTACATCGTGCTGACGTTTGTGTTGGACCCGATGCCGGACAATGTGGTTTCCGGTGAGCAGCAGCCATCAAGCGGCGAGCTGTTGGATGCCGTCGATCGCGAGCTGGCGGCAAGTGAAAAGCGTTTGCGTGAAATGGAGCGTTATGTCACGTCTGATACCTTTTCATTGCGCAGCCGTTTCCGCCAATTGTGAGGATAGAAATGAACAATCGCTGGCAACGTGCCGGGCAAAGGGTTAAGCCGGGCTTTAAAATAGCAGGTAAGCTGGTGCTTTTAACTGCGCTTCGTTACGGCCCGGCGGGGGTAGCAGGGTGGGCGGTGAAGTCCGTCGCTCGACGCCCGCTTAAAATGCTGCTGGCGTTGGTCCTGGAGCCGGTTTTGAGTCGGGCAGCGGCAAAATTATCGAAACGCTATTCAGGTAATCAACCCTGATATCCGAATCAGCAAAAGCAAGCAACAATTAATCAACATTCCCTCTGTTAATTTGCGGCAGCTCACAAATACGATTTTTTGGCTGCCAAAATTCTTTTATTATCCCCCTCCTGGCCACCTCAGCCGATTGACAGCTTATTTCCCGCAGAGTAGTCTCTTGACTCATGGGACCGCTACCACGAGAATTGAAGGTGAACCAAAAAATCCAAAAATGCCTGGCAGAAGTTTATGGTGATACGTTTACTTCATGCCACTATGAAGCGCTGATTGCACGTTTAGAGAAATCACAGGGATTAATTAAAAAAATCCGTAAAGCGCATTGGGACGAGGGCGATGTAGTTCTTATTACCTACGCCGATCAATTCCACGGGGCAGGCAAAAAACCACTGCCGATGTTTAATCAATTTTATAATGAATGGCTTAAGTCGACATTTTCTCATGTGCATCTGTTGCCGTTTTATCCGTGGTCATCGGATGATGGTTTTTCCGTAATTAATTACCATCAGGTTGCCGAAGAAACCGGTGACTGGAATGATATTAAGCAATTGGGTAAATCCAGTCGACTGATGTTTGATTTTGTTTGTAACCATATGTCAGCGAAAAGCGAATGGTTTAATAACTATTTGCAACAGCTTGACGGTTATGAAGATTTCTTTATTGCGATGGATCCTGATACGGACCTGAGCAACGTAACGCGTCCACGCGCATTACCGTTACTGACGCCTTTTACGCTGAAAGATAACACCGTACGCTATTTATGGACGACGTTCAGCGACGACCAGATCGATCTCAACTATGCCAACCCGATAGTGTTACTGGCGATGGTCGATGTGCTATTGAGTTATCTTGAGCAGGGCGCTGATTATGTCCGTCTGGATGCGGTTGGCTTTATGTGGAAAGAGCCAGGAACGACCTGTATTCACCTGGAAAAAACGCATCAGCTGATCAAACTATTTCGCGCTATTGCTGACTGTGCGGCGCCTGGTACGGCGATTATTACTGAAACAAACGTTCCGCATAAGGATAATGTGTCCTACTACGGAAATGGCCGTGATGAAGCGCATATGGTGTACCAGTTCTCGTTACCGCCGCTGGTGCTGCATGCGGTACAACGCCAGGATACCTCAACCTTGTGCCAGTGGGCGCAATCACTGGAACTGCCGTCCAGTGAGACCACCTGGTTTAATTTCCTCGCATCGCATGACGGCATTGGTCTCAACCCATTACGTGGTTTGTTACCTGAAGACGAGATCGTGCGCCTGGTGACGGAATTACAACAGGAAGGCGCGCTGGTTAACTGGAAAAATAACCCTGATGGTAGTCGCAGTCCGTATGAAATTAACGTCACATATATGGACGCACTAACGCCAGGCAATTGTAGTGATGCCGAACGTTTTTCCCGCTTTATTCTCGCACATGCCATTTTGCTGAGTTTTCCGGGTGTACCTGCGGTTTACATTCAAAGCATTCTTGGGTCACGCAATGATTATAAAGGTGTCGAGGCGCTAGGTTATAACCGTGCGATCAACCGCAAAAAATATCAAATAAGCCAAATCGAAACGGAGCTAGCAGATGAAACCAGTTTGCGCCACGCTATTTATCATGAATTATCCCGATTAATTGTAATACGTCGTAGTAATAAAGCATTTCACCCTGATAGTGATTTTCAGATTAGCAGTGTTACACCAGCTGTAATGCAAATTAAACGTACGGCGGAAACAGGCGAAAAAATTACCGGATTATTTAATGTCAGCGGTCATACGCAAACCATTAGTATTGATGTTGAAAATGGATTTGATTTGATTAGCGGTAAAACTATTTCAGGTAAAGAATTAACGTTGAACGCCTGGCAGGTCATGTGGGTTAAGTAATAAAAAGGAACATTTCATGCTTAAAACTAAAATTGTGCTGATTTCAGCACTGGTTTCCTGCGCCCTGGTTTCCGGGTGTAAGGATGATAAAACGTCCTCTGTTGCGATTGAATTTATGCACTCTTCTGTTGAACAGGAGCGGCAGGCGGTTATTGCAAAACTGATTGAGCGTTTTGAAAAAGAGAATCCAGGCATCAGTGTTAAACAGGTTCCTGTAGAAGAAGATGCGTACAACACCAAGGTCATTACCCTGGCGCGGAGTGGTTCACTGCCTGAAGTCATTGAAACCAGCCATGACTACGCGAAAGTTATGGATAAAGAATCACTTATCGATCGTAAAGCCGTAGCGCAGGTCATCAACGCCGTAGGTGAAGGTACTTTTTATGATGGCGTGCTGCGTATTGTGCGTACTGAAGACGGTACTGCCTGGACCGGGGTTCCGGTTAGCGCCTGGATTGGCGGGATCTGGTATCGCAAAGATGTGCTGGCAAAAGCTGGGCTGGAAGAGCCAAAAGACTGGCAACAACTGCTGAGCGTGGCGCAGAAGCTAAACAATCCTGGTAGTAAGAAATATGGTATTGCGCTGCCCACGGCGGAAAGCGTTTTGACCGAACAGTCATTTTCCCAGTTCGCGCTCTCAAACCAGGCCAACGTTTTTGATGCGCAAGGAAAGATAACGCTCAACACACCTGAAATGGCGCAGGCGCTGCAGTATTACCGCCAATTGGCAATGAACACCATGCCGGGCTCAAACGACATCATGGAAGTCAAAGACGCGTTCATGAACGGCACGGCGCCGATGGCGATTTATTCCACCTATATCCTCCCGGCGGTGATTAAAGAGGGCGATCCTAAAAATGTGGGCTTTATGGTGCCGACGGAAAAAAACTCTGCTGTTTACGGCATGCTGACGTCGTTAACCATTACCGCGGGTCAAAAGTCTGAAGAGACAGAAGCGGCAGAGAAATTTGTCACCTTTATGGAGCAGGCTGACAACATCGCGGACTGGGTCATGATGTCGCCAGGGGCGGCGCTGCCGGTCAACAAAGCGGTGGTGAATACCCCGACGTGGAAAGATAACACTGTCATCAAAGCGCTGGGTGAATTACCCGATCAGCTGATTGCCGAACTGCCGAATATCCAGGTGTTTGGTGCCGTCGGCGATAAGAACTTCACCCGCATGGGCGACGTCACAGGCTCCGGTGTTGTGAGCTCAATGGTGCACAACGTGACGGTAGGCAAAGCCGACCTCGTCACCACGATTGAAGCGAGCCAGAAAAAACTGGATGACCTCGTTGAACAGCGCTAATGGGGAAATGGAAAGCCGTGATGAATAAGTTCTTTTCAGGTCGATCTGATATGCCATTCGCCATGCTGCTGCTGGCGCCCAGCTTGCTGTTGCTGGGCGGTTTAGTGGCGTGGCCGATGATATCAAACATCGAAATCAGCTTTATGCGACTGCCGCTGAATCCGCAAATTGAGTCTACGTTTGTCGGGCTGAGCAACTATATCCGTATCTTATCCGATCCCGGATTCTGGCATTCGCTGTGGATGACGGTCTGGTATACCGCGCTGGTTGTGGCAGGAAGCACGGTACTGGGGCTGGGCGTAGCGATGTTTTTTAACCGTGAGTTTCGTCTGCGGAAAACGGCGCGCTCACTGGTCATCCTCTCTTACGTGACGCCATCAATTTCGCTGGTGTTTGCCTGGAAATACATGTTCAACAACGGCTACGGCATTGTGAACTACCTCGGCGTGGATCTGTTGCATCTCTACGATCAGGCGCCGCTGTGGTTCGACAATCCCGGCAGTAGCTTCGCGCTGGTCGTGCTGTTCGCCATCTGGCGCTACTTCCCGTATGCCTTTATCTCGTTTCTGGCGATTTTACAGACGATTGATAAATCGTTGTATGAGGCGGCAGAAATGGACGGCGCGAACGCCTGGCAACGGTTTCGTATCGTCACGCTGCCAGCGATTATGCCGGTGCTGGCAACCGTGGTCACGCTGCGCACGATCTGGATGTTTTACATGTTCGCCGATGTTTATCTGCTGACCACTAAAGTCGATATTCTCGGGGTCTATCTCTATAAAACAGCATTTGCATTTAACGACTTAGGCAAAGCGGCCGCTATTTCTGTCGTCCTCTTCGTCATTATTTTCGCTGTTATCCTGCTGACCAGAAAACGGGTGAACCTCAATGGCAACAAATAAGCGCACACTTGGCCGCATCGGCTTTTACTGTGGATTAATTGTCTTCCTGGGCATCACGCTATTCCCATTTTTTGTGATGCTGATGACCTCATTTAAAAGCGCCAAAGAGGCGATCTCGCTGCATCCGACGCTGTTACCGCAGCAATGGACGCTGGAACATTACATCGACATCTTCAACCCGATGATTTTCCCGTTTGTTGACTACTTCCGTAATAGCCTGGTGGTATCGGTCACTTCTTCGGTGGTGGCGGTATTTCTCGGCGTACTCGGAGCGTATGCGCTTTCCCGCCTGCGTTTTAAGGGGCGAATGACTATCAATGCCAGCTTTTACACGGTGTACATGTTTTCGGGGATCCTGCTGGTGGTGCCGCTATTCAAAATCATTACGGCACTTGGCATCTATGACACCGAAATGGCGTTGATTATCACCATGGTCACCCAGACGCTGCCGACCGCGGTGTTCATGCTGAAAAGCTACTTCGACACCATTCCGGATGAAATAGAAGAAGCCGCGATGATGGATGGATTGAACCGTCTGCAGATCATCTTTCGCATTACCGTGCCGTTGGCGATGTCCGGTCTGGTTTCGGTCTTTGTGTACTGCTTTATGGTGGCGTGGAATGACTATCTGTTTGCCTCGATTTTCCTCTCCAGCGCCAGCAATTTTACCTTACCGGTCGGTCTGAACGCGCTGTTCAGTACGCCTGACTATATCTGGGGACGCATGATGGCGGCATCGTTAGTCACCGCATTGCCGGTCGTCATTATGTATGCGCTTTCCGAACGTTTTATTAAAAGTGGTTTGACCGCAGGCGGCGTGAAAGGCTAAGCGGCCAGTTTAATTAAGGAGTTGTAAATGAAGAAGTTAGTTGCCACAGAACCGCGTGTTGCGGCGCTGGTGGAATATGAAGACAGAGCTGTATCCGCCAATGAAGTGAAAGTTCGCGTTCGCTTTGGTGCGCCAAAACATGGCACGGAAGTGGTCGATTTTCGCGCTGCCAGTCCGTTTATTGACGAAGATTTTAACGGCGAATGGCAAATGTTCATGCCGCGTCCGGAAGGGGCGCCGCGCGGGATTGAATTCGGCAAGTTCCAGCTTGGCAACATGGTGGTGGGCGATGTTATTGAGTGTGGCAGCGATGTGACCGAATACGCCGTTGGCGATTCAGTTTGCGGCTACGGCCCACTGGCAGAAACGGTTTTTTTTAATGCGGTAAACAACTACAAACTGCGCAAAATGCCGGAAGGTAGTTCGTGGAAAAATGCCGTGTGCTATGACCCGGCACAGTTCGCCATGAGTGGCGTGCGCGACGCCAATGTGCGTGTCGGCGATTTTGTTGTCATCGTCGGCTTAGGGGCGATTGGCCAGATTGCCGTCCAACTGGCTAAGAAAGCGGGAGCCTCGGTGGTCATTGGCGTGGATCCGATTACCCATCGTTGCGATATCGCGCGTCGTCATGGCGCGGATTTCTGTCTGAATCCTATTGGCACCGATGTCGGCATGGAAATTAAGAAGCTGACCGGCAAGCAGGGCGCGGATGTGATTATCGAAACCAGCGGCTATGCGGATGCGTTGCAATCGGCGTTACGCGGTCTGGCCTATGGTGGAACCATCTCCTATGTCGCTTTCGCGAAACCTTTTGCTGAAGGCTTCAACCTGGGGCGTGAAGCGCACTTCAACAACGCCAAAATTGTCTTCTCCCGTGCCTGCAGTGAGCCAAATCCAGATTATCCGCGCTGGAGCCGCAAGCGTATTGAGGAGACCTGTTGGGAACTGTTGATGAACGGTTACCTGAACTGTGAAGAACTTATTGACCCGGTAGTGACATTTGCCAGCAGCCCGGAAAGCTATATGCAGTATGTCGATCGCCATCCGGAAAAGAGCATCAAAATGGGCGTGACGTTTTAATTAAGGAATGCAGAAGATGAAAATTGGAACACAGAACCAGGCTTTTTTTCCGGAAAATATTCTCGAGAAATTCCGTTACATCAAAGAGATGGGGTTTGACGGTTTTGAAATTGACGGCAAGCTGCTGGTTAACAACCTGGCAGAAGTGAAAGCGGCAATCAAAGAAACAGGCCTGCCCGTCACCACCGCCTGTGGAGGATATGACGGTTGGATCGGTGATTTTATCGAAGAGCGTCGTTTGAATGGCTTACAGCAGATTACCCGCATTCTCGAAGCGCTGGCCGAAGTCGGTGGGCAGGGCATTATTGTACCCGCTGCATGGGGCATGTTTACCTTCCGCTTACCGCCGATGACCTCTCCGCGCAGCCTGGCGGGTGATCGTAAAGCAGTAAGTGATTCATTGATTTATCTCGATAAAGTTGCCGAGCGTACGGGGACGGTGGTGTATCTGGAACCGCTCAATCGCTATCAGGATCATATGATCAACACCCTGGCGGATGCCCGTCGCTATATCGTGGAAAACAACCTGAAGCATGTGCAAATCATTGGTGATTTTTACCATATGAATATCGAAGAAGACGATATGGCTCAGGCGCTGCATGACAATCGCGATCTGCTGGGACACGTCCATATTGCGGATAACCATCGTTATCAGCCGGGGAGCGGTACGCTGGATTTCACTGCGCTGTTTGATCAGTTGCGTGAAGATAATTATCAGGGTTACGTCGTGTACGAAGGGCGTGTACGGGCAGAGAACCTGCCGGAAGCGTACCGTCAGTCACTGGCCTGGCTGCGTACCTGCTAAGAGGATTTCTGTGAAAAGTGCACTGACAAGCTCTCCGCTACGCATCGCCATTATCGGCGCCGGGCAGGTGGCGGATAAAGTTCATGCTTCGTACTACTGCACCCGCAACGATCTGGAACTGGTGGCTGTCTGTGACAGCCGCCTGTCACAGGCGCAGGCGTTGGCAGAGAAATACGGCAATCCGCAGGTTTGGGACGATCCTCAGACGATGCTACGCGAGGCTAAGCCAGATATCGTCAGCATCTGTTCACCCAATCGTTTTCATTATGAACACACCATGTTGGCGCTGAACGCCGGATGCCATGTGATGTGTGAGAAACCTCCGGCGATGACGCCAGCCGAGGCGCTGGAAATGTGTAACACGGCGCGTCGAATGGGGAAAGTTCTGGCTTATGATTTTCATCATCGTTTCGCACTGGATACGCAGCTGCTTCGTGAGCAGGTGATGGCCGGCGTGCTGGGTGAAATCTATGTCACTAATGTCCGCGCTTTGCGCCGCTGCGGCGTGCCCGGCTGGGGGGTATTTACCAACAAAGAACTGCAGGGCGGCGGGCCGCTGATTGATCTCGGCATCCATATGCTTGATGCCGCCATGTATGTGCTGGGGTTTCCGGCAGTAAAGCGTGTTAACGCACACAGTTATCAACGCATTGGCACGCGTAAAAACAGCGGCCAGTTTGGGAAATGGGATCCCGAGACGTATACCGTGGAGGATTCTCTGTTCGGGACGATTGAATTTCATAACGGCGGTATCCTGCGACTGGAAACCTCTTTCGCGCTGAATATCCCGGAACAATCGATTATGAACGTAAATTTCTGCGGCGATCTGGCAGGGGCGACGTTATTCCCAGCCCAGGTTTATACCGATCGTGAGGGTACGCTTGACGTACTGCTTCAGCGCGAAATGGCCGATGACAATCGTCATTATCGCAGCATGGAAGCTTTTGTGAATCATGTCCAGGGCGAGCCTGTCACTATTGCTGACGCAGAGCAAGGCGTCGTTATTCAACAACTGGTTGCCGCACTGTATCAATCGGCTGAAACAGGGACCTACGTAGACTTATGACGAGGCCAGTAATGCTAACTGAACCGGCTTTTTGCCCACACAACCTGAATAAATATGCGTCACTCATGACGACCGGTAACGGTTATATGGGGATTCGCGCCAGCCACGAGGAAGCCTACACCTTACAAACTCGCGGCATGTACCTTGCTGGACTGTATCACCGGGCAGGGAAAGGCGAGATTAATGAACTGGTTAATCTGCCTGATGTGGTGGGGGTGGAGATTTCACTCAATGGTGAGATTTTCTCGCTCACCAGCGGCGTTATCGAAAGCTGGCAACGTGAACTGGATTTTGCCAGTGGGGAATTACGCCGTGCGCTTACCTGGCGTGCGTCTGGCGGGGCGCGTTTTGCCATTGAGAGCCGGCGATTTGTCTCGGCACAAAAACTGCCGCTGTTTGCTATGGAAGTTGTCGTCACGCCACTGGATGGCGATGCCAGCATTGGTATCTCGACCGGAATTGACGCCACGATGACCAATCATGGTCGTCAGCATTTGGATGAAACGCAGGTCCGGGTCTTTGGCCAGCATCTTATGCAAGGGATTTACACCACCCAGGACAACCGCAATGATATCGCTATCACCACGTATTGCGATGTAGACGGTGCAGCGCAGCGCTGCTTCACCGCGAAAGAACGTCGGCTGTTACAACACAACAGCGTGCAGGCGAAAGCCGGACAGCGCGTCACGCTGACAAAAATTAGCTGGGTAGACTGGGCGAGCGAACGCAGCCTGTCGCTTGAGACCTGGGGACGCCAGTCGCTGCGCAACCTGGAAGTATGCGCGCAGCAAGGCTATGACGTTCTGCTTGCTGAGTCGGCTGCTAACTGGCATGCCTGGTGGCAAAATCGTCGCGTTCAGGTCACCAGCACTGATGCCAGCGATCAGCGAGCGCTGGACTATGCGCTCTATCATCTGCGTGTGATGACTCCTGACCACGATGAGCGCAGCAGTATTGCGGCCAAAGGTTTGACGGGGGAAGGGTATAAAGGCCACATATTCTGGGATACCGAGGTCTTTCTGTTACCGTTTCATCTCTTTACCGAGCCGAAAACCGCGAGAAGTTTGTTGCGTTACCGCTGGCATAATCTGTCGGGGGCGCGTGAGAAAGCCCGCCGTAACGGTTGGCAGGGAGCGCTTTTCCCGTGGGAAAGCGCTCGCAGCGGTGATGAGGAAACGCCTGAATTTGCGGCGATCAACATCCGTACCGGACTGCGTCAGAAAGTGGCCTCCGCGCAGGCTGAACATCACCTCGTGGCGGATATTGCCTGGGCGGTAATCAATTACTGGCATGCCTCAGGGGATCTAAACTTCATGTCCCGTGAGGGAATGACGTTGCTGCTGGAAACGGCGAAGTTCTGGATCAGCAGGGCGGTCATGGTTAATGATCGTTTAGAGATCCACGATGTGATTGGCCCGGATGAATACACTGAGCATGTGAACAACAACGCGTTCACCAACTACATGGCCTGGTACAACGTGGAACAGGCGCTGGGTTTTGCCCGTCGGTTGGGCTGCGGTGATGAGACGTTTATTCACCGCGCAGAGTATTTTTTACAGCATCTCTGGCGACCGCAAGTTCAGCCCGATGGCGTGCTACCTCAGGACGATACCTTCCTGAGCAAACCGACTATCGATCTGTCACAGTACAAAGCCAAAGCGGGCAAGCAGACGATTTTGCTCGATTACTCCCGTGCAGAAGTCAATGAGATGCAAATTCTCAAACAGGCCGATGTGGTGATGCTGACCTACATGTTACCGGAGCAATTTTGCCCGCAAACCTGTCTGGCAAACCTGCGCTTTTACGAGCCACGCACAATTCATGACTCCTCGTTGAGTAAAGCGATCCACGGGATTGTGGCAGCGCGTTGCGGTGATCCGGCACAGGGCTATCGGTTTTGGCGTGAAGGATCGCTTATCGATCTCGGGGAGGACCCACATAGCTGCGATGACGGCATTCATGCAGCGGCAACGGGCGCCATCTGGCTGGGTGCAATCCAGGGTTTTGCCGGCGTGAATATTCGCCACGGGGAGTTACACCTTGCTCCTGCCTTACCAACTCATTGGCAAACGCTGTCTTTCCCGCTGCGCTGGCAGGGCATCGATATGCAGGTAATCATTAATGCGGCTGAAATCCGTATTAACAGCACTGAACAGATTGTCCTTTGGGTCAATGGTGAAAAGGTCTCCGTGCAGGGGGATACCGTAATCCGCAATGACGCCATTATTTCGCCCACTTATGGGACCGCTACCACAGAAAGGGGCGATGAATGATACTCAAACCACAGGCCATCATTTTTGATTTGGATGGCGTGATTACCGATACCGCGCATCTGCATTTTCTGGCCTGGCGGCAGGTAGCCGATGAAATAGGGATTGTGATCGACGAAGCATTTAATGACAGCCTGAAAGGGATTAGTCGCGGCGAATCACTACAGCGTATTTTGCACCATGGTGGGAAGGCGGGGGCGTTTTCTCCCGAGGCCTGCGCACAATTGGCAGAGAGAAAAAACAGACTGTATGTCCATTCTTTGCGCCAGCTGACGGTTAACTCGGTATTACCGGGAATACGTGAGCTGTTGATGACGTTGCGGGAAGAACGGATTCCGGTGGGGTTGGCCTCTGTGTCGCGCAATGCCCCGGCTATTTTACAAGCGCTTAATCTTAGCTCTTGCTTTGATTTTTGTGCGGATGCGGCATTGCTCACCCGCTCGAAACCGGATCCGGAAATTTTCCTGGCAGCCTGCGCGGGTCTTGGCGTTGACCCGCAACAATGTATTGGCATAGAAGACGCACAAGCGGGAATTGATGCAATCAACGCCTGCGGCATGCTTTCTGTCGGCATCGGTAAAGGGCTGAATGGGGCAGACTTGCTGCTTCCGGCAACCGAATTTCTGACGTGGCCGTGCTTATCGGCTTTCTGGCAACACGACAAGTAAAGGATTCAACATGGCACAGCTTTCGTTGCAACACATTCAAAAAATTTACGACAACCAGGTACACGTCGTTAAAGACTTCAATCTGGAAATTGAAGATAAAGAGTTTATTGTTTTTGTTGGACCTTCCGGCTGCGGGAAGTCAACTACGTTGCGCATGATCGCCGGTCTGGAGGAGATCAGCGGCGGCGATCTGCTGATTGACGGTAAACGGATGAACGATGTGCCGGCGAAATCACGCAACATTGCGATGGTTTTTCAGAACTACGCGTTATACCCACACATGACCGTCTATGACAACATGGCGTTTGGTCTGAAAATGCAGAAAATAGCGCCTGCTGTGATTGAGGAGCGCGTAAACTGGGCGGCGCAGATCCTTGGTCTGCGCGATTATCTGCAGCGTAAACCCGGCGCGTTATCCGGTGGTCAGCGTCAGCGTGTGGCGCTGGGGCGTGCGATTGTACGTGAAGCGGGGGTCTTCCTGATGGATGAACCCTTATCGAATCTCGATGCCAAACTTCGCGTTCAGATGCGGGCTGAAATTAGCAAACTGCATCAGAAACTCAATACCACCATGATCTATGTTACCCACGATCAAACCGAAGCCATGACTATGGCGACGCGTATTGTGATTATGAAAGATGGCATCGTTCAGCAGGTTGGTGCGCCGAAAACGGTTTATAACCACCCGGCTAATATGTTTGTCGCCGGATTTATTGGTTCACCGGCCATGAACTTTATTCGTGGCGCGATTGATGGTGATAAGTTTGTTACTGAAACACTGAAATTAACGATTCCACAAAATAAATTAGCACAATTAAAAGCGCAGGGTTATGAACATCAGGCGGTCACTCTGGGAATTCGTCCTGAAGATATACACCCGCAGCTTAATAATGAAAATAGTATATCGGCAAAAATTAGCGTTGCAGAATTAACCGGCGCTGAATTTATGCTTTATACCATTGTTGGGGGGCATGAGTTGGTGGTCCGTGCTGGGGCAGTGAATGATTATCATGCAGGAGAAAATATCACTATTCATTTTGATATGGCGAAATGCCATTTCTTTGATGCTGAAACTGAAGTGGCTATTCAATAAAATTCCGGGGGGATAAATCCCCCCCAAGCCTTGGGGCATTTTTGCGAGTATTTTAACAAGGAATAATAATGAAAACCCTACTGTCCGCTACTGCGCTGATTATGAGCGCAGGAATGGCCTGCGCGCAGGCTGCTGAAAATAATGACTGGCACTTTAATATTGGTGCTATGTACGAAATAGAAAACGTTGAAGGTCAGGGCGAGGATATGGATGGACTGGCTGAGCCGTCCGTCTATTTCAACGCCTCTAATGGGCCGTGGAAAATATCGCTGGCCTATTATCAGGAAGGACCGGTTGATTACAGCGAAGGTAAGCGTGGTACCTGGTTTGATCGTCCGGAACTGGAAATTCGCTATCAATTTCTGGAAAGTGAGGATGTTAATTTCGGTTTGACCGGTGGCTTCCGTAATTACGGTTATCACTATGTCAATGAACCAGGAAACGACACCGCCAATATGCAGCGCTGGAAAGTTCAGCCGGATTGGGATGTTAAACTGACCGACGACCTGCGCTTTAGCGGTTGGCTGTCGATGTATCAATTCGTTAATGATTTGAATACTACTGGCTACTCCGATAGTCGTGTCGAAAGCGAGACCGGTCTGAATTACAGGTTTAACGAAACGGTAGGCTTAACGGTCAACTATTACCTTGAACGCGGCTTTAATCTGGCTGATTCGCGCAATAATGGTGAGTTCTCAACCCAGGAAATTCGTGCATATTTACCGTTGTCTTTAGGCAATACCACCCTGACGCCGTATACCCGTCTGGGGCTTGATCGCTGGTCAAACTGGGACTGGCGAGATGATCCGGAACGTGAAGGCCATAATTTCAATCGTCTCGGTTTACTGTATGCATATGATTTCCAGAATGGTTTATCAATGTCACTGGAGTATGCCTATGAGTGGGAAGATCACGACGAAGGCGAAAGCGACAGATTCCATTATGCTGGTATAGGCGTGAACTACGCCTTCTAAAATATACTGGGGCATTTATGCCCCAGTTTTTACACCAGTGAGTCGGACAGCGATATTTGTGTGCTCACCGTGATATTTTGTAATCCTTTCTCGCCCGCAATCAGGTTAAATAATAAATTACAGCTTTGTTCACCCAACTGCTGGGTAGGCACATCAATTCCCCCAGGAACGGGCGTGAGCATAAAAGACAACAGCTCATTACTGTAGCCCACAACGGCAAGTTGTTGCGGGATGGTTATATTTTTCTCAGCCGCCACGCGATATAAGCTCATTAATTTCAAGCTGTCGGTGGCAAATACGGCATCGGGTAACGGCTGCTGACTCAGTAATTTTCGTGAAGCAAGCAGGGCTGTTTCATGGGTATAGCCCCCGTCAACAATCCATTCATCGCGCATTTTAATATTATGCTCCTGAAGGCTGGCTTTATATCCGTTAACGCGATCGATAGAAACATGAACATCAAGCGGCGCGTGCAAACAGGCTATATTACGGTGCCCACTCTCAATCAGCGCATCAGTTAGCGTAATGCTGTCGCGATAATTATCTGTGTCTACAGAATAGACATTGGCGTAGTCGCCTTCAACCTTTCCAATAACCACGACCGGTACGTTGTATTTATCCAGCCTTGCAAAAAAAGATTCATCGGCGGGAGAACTCAGCATAATGATACCTTTGATCAATTTCTGCTTAATTTTGCTCTCACATTTTTGTAAATCATCTTCAGTGCTTCGCGAAGTCTGTAATATGACATCAAAACCGACCTCTTCAGCCTTGGCAGTAATAGCATGCAGCACTTCAGAGAAAAACGGATTACCGGCGGTTGTTTTTGCTGAACGGGTAGATATCACCATTATTGCATCAAACCCGGAAGAGGTGAGTGCGCGAGCAAGTTTATTGGGCTGGTACTGTAACTCATCAATAGCACGCAGCACTTTTTCAAGCGCTTCCGGCGAGATATTGGTTTGCTTATTAAGCACGCGCGACACCGTGGATTTTGATACGCCAGCGGCTCGTGCAATATCATAAATGGTAGGAGACATAGATCCCAAGCTCCGTCCGAGAGTCAATGGCGAACATATTATGGAGTTAATTGGCGAATGACAACAATATCGAAATGCGGGCAGAAAAATCAAAAAACTAACCGCAGTATGCGCAACCAGAGGAAGAGTCGTCCACGGGTGCAGAGGGTGATAATGCGATCGCAATATTTTCTTAAGAACTGGCGTATAGTGTGTTGGTTAAATCCAACTATCAGTCAGGAAGATATTATGTTGAAAAAAGGCGTATTAGCGTTGGCACTGGTCATCGGCATGCCGGTTTTTGCAGCCGAGCACTGGATTGATGTTCGCGTTCCTGAACAGTACCAACAGCAGCATATTCAGGGGGCGGTCAACATTCCATTAAAAGAGATGAAGGTGCGTATCGCTGCTGAAGTTCCTGATAAGACCGACACCGTGAAGCTGTACTGCAACTCCGGGCGTCAATCGGGGCAGGCGAAGGATATGTTGACGGAAATGGGCTACACGCAGGTGACCAACGAAGGTGGCATCAATCAGATAGCGCTTCCTAAAGTAGAGAATCAATAAACCGCCCGCATTCCTTCTGCTCCAGGCGGTAAGAATAATGCCGCCTGTTACAGCTCAGGTAGTTGATAAGTAAGAATTGACCCCTATCTTTACTTCCTGTTTGTTATAATTTATTCGGTTCCTTCAGCAAAACGGGATGGCGATGAAGCGACTTAAAAATGAACTCAATTCGCTGGTTAATCGCGGCGTAGACCGGCATTTGCGCCTGGCTGTCACCGGACTTAGCCGTAGCGGTAAGACGGCGTTTATCACCGCGATGGTAAACCAGTTACTCAATATTCATGCCGGTGCGCGTCTGCCGTTGCTCAGTTGCGTGCGCGAAGAGCGTCTGCTCGGCGTTAAACGGGTTCCACAACGCGATTTTGGTATTCCGCGCTTTACCTATGATGAGGGACTGGCGCAGCTGTATGGCTCTCCGCCGACCTGGCCGACACCTACGCGCGGTGTGAGTGAAATACGCCTCGCGCTGCGCTACAAATCCAATGATTCTTTACTGCGCCACTTTAAAGACACCTCCACGCTGTACCTGGAAATCGTCGATTATCCGGGGGAGTGGCTGCTCGATTTACCGATGCTGGCCCAGGATTATCTCAGCTGGTCGCGGCAAATGACCGGATTATTACAGGGACAGCGGGGCGAATGGTCGGCAAGATGGCGGCAGTTATGCCAGGGGTTGGATCCGCTGGCGCCTGCTGATGAAAACCGTCTGGCGGAAATCGCTGCCGCCTGGACGGAGTATCTGCACCAGTGCAAGCAGCAGGGACTGCATTTTATTCAGCCGGGCCGTTTTGTTCTGCCCGGAGATATGGCGGGCGCGCCTGCGCTGCAGTTCTTCCCGTGGCCGGACGTTGATGCCTGGGGGGAATCGAAGCTGGCGCAGGCAGACAAACACACCAATGCGGGCATGCTGCGCGACAGGTTTAATTATTACTGTGAAAAAGTCGTGAAGGGATTTTATAAGAATCACTTCCTGCGCTTTGACCGTCAGATTGTGCTGGTCGATTGTTTGCAACCGCTCAACAGCGGGCCACAGGCGTTTAACGACATGCGTCTGGCACTCACCCAACTGATGCAAAGTTTCCATTATGGACAGCGCACGCTGTTTCGTCGGCTGTTTTCCCCGGTGATCGACAAACTGCTGTTTGCCGCCACCAAAGCCGACCACGTCACGGTCGATCAGCACGCCAATATGGTGTCGTTATTGCAGCAGTTGATCCAGGACGCCTGGCAAAACGCTGCGTTCGAAGGTATCAGCATGGATTGTCTGGGACTGGCATCAGTACAGGCAACCACCAGCGGCCTGATCGATGTGAAAGGCGAAAAGATCCCGGCGCTGCGTGGTCATCGTCTGAGCGATGGTGAACCATTAACCGTTTATCCGGGGGAAGTGCCCGCGCGTTTACCTGGACAAGCATTCTGGGACAGCCAGGGCTTTCAGTTTGAGGCGTTTCGCCCGCAGGTTATGGATGTCGATAAACCCTTACCGCATATTCGTCTTGATGCCGCGATGGAGTTTTTAATAGGAGATAAATTGCGATGAGCGAGCCGTTAAAACCGCGTATCGATTTCTCAGTTCCGCTGGACGTGGAACAAAACGCGGCGTTTAAAGCGCAGCAGATGTTCAATGAAACAGAGGCGCAGACTTTTTCTCCGGCGACAGTGGATGAACCTCTGCAAGACGAAGGTCAGGCTGAGGCCGTCATTGATGCGGCCCTACGCCCCAAACGCAGTTTGTGGCGCAAAATGGTAATGGGCGGGTTGGCGCTGTTTGGCGCGAGCGTTGTCGCTCAGGGCGTACAATGGACTATGAACGCCTGGCAGACTCAGGACTGGGTCGCGCTGGGAGGATGTGCCGCTGGCGCATTGATTATCGGCGCAGGTATCGGATCGGTTGCGACCGAGTGGCGTCGGCTATGGCGTTTGCGCCAGCGTGCGCACGAGCGCGATGAAGCGCGAGATCTGCTCCACAGCCATGGAACCGGAAAAGGTCGTGCATTTTGTGAAAAGCTGGCGCAGCAGGCGGGTATCGATCAGTCCCATCCGGCGCTACAGCGCTGGTATGCCTCAATTCATGAAACGCAGAACGATCGCGAAGTCGTCAGCCTGTATGCCCATCTTGTGCAGCCGGTGCTGGACGCGCAGGCCCGACGTGAGATTAGCCGTTCAGCGGCGGAGTCCACGCTGATGATTGCCGTCAGTCCGCTGGCATTGGTGGATATGGCGTTTATTGCCTGGCGAAACCTGCGGCTGATTAATCGCATCGCATCGCTGTATGGCATTGAACTCGGTTATTACAGCCGCCTGCGTTTGTTCCGCCTGGTGCTACTAAATATCGCTTTTGCCGGGGCCAGTGAGCTGGTGCGGGAAGTGGGAATGGACTGGATGTCGCAGGATTTAGCCGCTCGCTTATCGACGCGTGCCGCGCAGGGTATTGGCGCGGGATTATTAACGGCGCGTCTGGGTATTAAAGCCATGGAACTTTGCCGACCGCTGCCGTGGATCGATGACGATAAGCCACGACTGGGCGATTTTCGCCGTCAACTGATTGGTCAGGTGAAAGAAACCTTACAAAAGAACAAATCACCGCGCGAAAGTTAGCTAAAAATTGGGCGACAGTCGTTTAACTTTACGTCCCGGCGCCTGATTTTCCAGCGAGCTGTCAATATTTGTTGACAGAGTTCTTCCTGCAAACCCAATACTGTCTTATCATTTAATACATAATCCCTTGTCCAGGTGAAGGTTCCTATGCGTTTGGAAGTCTTTTGTGAAGACCGACTTGGTCTGACCCGCGAATTACTCGATTTACTGGTGCTGAGAAGCATTGATTTACGCGGTATCGAGATTGACCCCATCGGGCGGATTTACCTCAATTTTGCGGAACTGGAGTTCACCAACTTCAGTAGCCTGATGGCTGAAATCCGCCGTATTTCAGGGGTTACGGATGTGCGTACCGTGCCCTGGATGCCTTCCGAACGAGAACATCTTGCGCTGAGCGCGCTGCTTGAGGCGTTACCAGAACCGGTCCTTTCTCTGGATATGAAAAGCAAAATCGAGATGGCGAACCCTGCGAGCTGCCAGCTTTTCGCGCACACTCAGGATCGGATGCGCAATCATACCGCCGCCCAGTTAATCAATGGGTTTAACTTCCAGCGCTGGCTCGAAAGCAATCCGCAGGATTCTCATAGCGAGCATGTCGTAATTAACGGACAGAACTTCCTGATGGAGATTACGCCTGTCCATTTGCAGGGTGAAAATCAGGAGCAGATGCTGACCGGTGCTGTTGTCATGCTGCGCTCCACCATCCGGATGGGGCGTCAGCTGCAAAATATGACTACGCAGGATCTGAGCGCGTTTAGCCAGATTATTGCCGTCAGCGCCAAAATGAAACACGTAGTGGAACAGGCGCGTAAGCTGGCGACTCTGAGTGCGCCGCTGCTGATTACTGGTAATACCGGCACCGGCAAAGATCTCTTTGCCCATGCCTGCCACCTGGCAAGCCCGCGTGCGTCGAAGCCGTATCTGGCGCTGAACTGCGCGTCAATTCCTGAAGATGCGGTCGAAAGTGAGCTGTTTGGCCATGCCCCGGAAGGTAAAAAAGGCTTCTTTGAGCAGGCGAATGGCGGCTCGGTTCTGTTAGATGAAATTGGTGAAATGTCGCCGCGTATGCAGACCAAATTGCTGCGTTTTCTCAATGACGGCACGTTCCGCCGCGTGGGAGAAGATCACGAAGTTCATGTTGATGTCCGCGTGATTTGCGCGACGCAAAAGAACCTTGTGGAAATGGTGCAGAAAGGGCTTTTCCGTGAAGATCTCTATTATCGACTGAATGTACTGACGCTAAATCTGCCGCCGCTACGCGATTGCCCGCAGGATATTATGCCGCTTACCGAACTGTTTGTGGCGCGCTTCGCCGACGAGCAGGGCGTGCCGCGTCCGAAGCTGTCTGCCGATCTCAGCACGGTGTTAACCCGCTACGGTTGGCCGGGCAACGTGCGTCAGCTTAAAAATGCCATCTACCGGGCGCTGACCCAGCTTGAAGGCTATGAGCTGCGGCCGCAGGATATTTTACTGCCGGATTACGATGCGGCAACGGTTGCGGTCGGAGAAGAGGTGATGGAAGGATCGCTGGATGAAATTACCAGCCGCTTTGAACGCTCTGTGCTGACGCAGCTTTATATGAATTATCCCAGCACGCGCAAACTGGCCAAGCGCCTCGGCGTTTCGCACACCGCGATTGCCAACAAATTGCGTGAATACGGCCTGAGCCAGCAGAAAAAAAGCGAAGAGTAACACGGTAAATGAAAATGCCTCCCTGCGGAGGCATTTTTGTATGCAGACGTGGCTTAAGCTTTCAGTACGTCCAGCGCAGCAGTGTAGTCTGGCTCGTTGGTGATTTCATTGACCAGTTGGCTGAAAACGACGTTGTCATTTTCATCAATAACGACCACGGCACGTGCGGCCAGACCTTTCAGTGGGCCTTCAGCGATTTCTACGCCGTAGTTTTTCAGAAATTCTGCGTTGCGCAGGGTGGACAGCGTGATAACGTTGCTCAGACCTTCCGCGCCGCAAAAACGTGAATGGGCGAATGGCAGGTCGGCCGAAATGCACAGTACGACGGTATTGTCGATTTCTGTCGCCAGTTGGTTAAACTTACGTACCGATGCCGCACAAACGCCGGTATCGATGCTTGGGAAAATATTCAGCACTTTGCGCTTGCCTGCGAACTGGCCCAGCGTAACGTCAGACAGGTCTTTAGCCACAAGGGTAAAAGCCTGAGCTTTGCTTCCGGCCTGAGGAATTGAGCCGGCAACTGTAACCGGGTTGCCCTGGAAATGAACGGTTTGTGACATGGTTATCTTCCTGTTTACATATAGTTAACGTCGAGGCTAGTTTATGCCATCAGCAGTTAACACGGCAAACGCTATTTGCGGATATCCGCTTCAGGGACTGCATTAAGGAAAGCAAATGAGAACAGTTAAGGTATATGAGGAAGCCTGGCCGCTGCACACTCCCTTTGTTATTGCCCGTGGGAGCAGAACCGAAGCGCATGTGGTGGTGGTTGAAGTGGCAGAAAACGGCGTCACGGGTATCGGCGAGTGCACACCGTATCCGCGCTATGGTGAAAGCGATGCCTCAGTGCTGGCGCAAATTATGAGCATTGCCCCACAACTGGAAAATGGACTGACGCGTGAAGAGCTGCAAAAGCTGCTGCCAGCGGGAGCCGCGCGTAATGCTGTGGACTGCGCGTTGTGGGATCTGAGTGCGCGTCAACAGCAACTGTCACTGGCAGAGTTGGTGGGAAGTGAACTGGCGGAAGTGGTGACGACGGCGCAAACAGTGGTAATTGGCACGCCGGAACAAATGGCGGTGAGTGCGGCTGCACTGTGGGAAAATGGCGCGAAACTGCTAAAAGTTAAACTGGATGCGCGCTTGATTAGCGAGCGGATGGTTGCTATTCGTGCAGCAGTCCCTGATGCCACGATTATTGTCGACGCCAATGAATCCTGGCGGGCAGAAGGTCTGGCGGCACGCTGCCAGCTTCTGGCTGATTTAGGGGTGGCGATGCTGGAGCAGCCGCTGCCAGCGCAGGACGATGCCGCGTTGGAAAATTTTGTGCATCCGCTGCCGATCTGCGCAGATGAAAGCTGCCACACCCGCAGCAGCCTGAAAGCGCTGCACGGGCGCTATGAAATGGTCAATATCAAACTGGATAAAACAGGCGGCCTGACGGAGGCGCTGGCGCTGGCAACCGAAGCCCGCGAGCAGGGATTTGCGCTAATGCTGGGCTGCATGTTGTGTACTTCCCGGGCGATTGGCGCGGCGTTACCCCTTACGCCGCAGGTTAACTTTGCCGATCTTGATGGCCCTACCTGGCTTGCCAGCGACGCGGAGCCGGCCCTGCATTTTACGACCGGACAACTTCATCTCTAGGGTGCCAGCGCAGGAGATTGGACATGGCCAGCAGGTATTTCTCGCTCGCTTCATCTGAAGAGATGGGCGGAAATTCGGCGGTTATACAGTGTAAGTTCAGGTCTGCGCACCAGCTTCCAAATGAGCCGGGCGTTTCATAACCTACGCTGGTGACGAGAGGTAATTCAAACGACTGCGCCAGCCACGCGCCTAATTCGCTGCGCCTGGGATCTTCAATACAGGCCAGCGGATCGTGAAAAGAGACCACCCACGCAGGATGAATTCGGTGAATAAGCTGGCACAGCGCCTGGGTTTCTGGTTCTGAGCCCGGATTTTCGCCGGTCAACAACACCACATCGCGTTCTTCTGCGCTGCTGTTCCAGCGATACACCGTTTCACCCGCTTTCCAGTTGGCAGCGGGAAAGTTACGGTTTAGATCCACTCCGTTCGCATTTGCGCGCAGCCCGAGCTGGCAACCGTCAGGGTTAACCGCCAGCACCACATGGTGACGACGTAAGGAAGGGTTAAGCGTACGCAATGCGCAGGAAAGGGTGACGACCGATGCGTTTTCGTCGCCGTGCGTTCCTGCCAGTATCAGACCGCTTTCGCGATCGGCCGCCATTGCGGGAAACCAGATTAGCGGCGCGCCTAATAATGAACGTCCGTAATGTTCGGTTCCAGGTGGGAATGCGCCGCGCTCGGCACGGGGTCGGGTAACGGTCATAGTCATCTCTGAATGCGTGGATTGTTACTCGCAGTGTTGTGCAAAATGTATGGATAATCAAATCGTTTTCACACACTTATCTTTTCAGATGTAATATTATTTCCTTGTCGAAAGTTAATTGCATTTCCTGCTGGCGATACAAATAATTACACATTCACTTAGTAGCCGGAATTGAGGGTATTTTATGCAGCATTCTGTTTCAGTAACCTGTGGTGCGCTATTGGTAAGCAGCATTTCATTATCCTGGGCTGCTGATGTTCCCAGCGGAACGGTACTGGCAGAAAAACAAGAACTGGTGCGTCATATCAAAGACGAACCGGCGTCATTGGATCCGGCAAAGGCCGTCGGGCTTCCTGAAATTCAGGTTATTCGTGATTTATTTGAAGGGCTGGTCAACCAGAATGAGAAGGGCGAGATTGTGCCCGGTGTTGCCACTCAGTGGAAAAGCAACGATAACCGTATCTGGACGTTTACGCTGCGCGATAATGCGCAATGGGCAGATGGTACGCCGGTAACGGCGCAGGATTTTGTCTATAGCTGGCAGCGTCTGGTTGACCCGAAAACGCTGTCGCCGTTTGCCTGGTTTGCTGCGCTGGCGGGTATTAACAACGCACAGGCGATCATCGATGGAAAAGCCTCGCCAGATAAGCTCGGCGTTAGCGCGATCGATGCGCGTACATTGAAGGTCCAACTGGATAAACCGCTGCCCTGGTTTGCTAATCTGACGGCGAGTTTTGCTTTCTATCCGGTACAAAAAGCTAACGTTGAGAGCGGTAAAGATTGGACCAAACCAGGCAATCTAATTGGTAACGGCGCTTATGTGCTCAAAGATCGCGTGGTGAACGAAAAACTGGACGTTGTGCCGAACACGCATTATTGGGACAACGCCAAAACGGTGCTGCAAAAAGTCACCTTCCTGCCTATTAACCAGGAATCGGCAGCGACCAAGCGCTATCTTGCTGGTGATATCGATATTACCGAGTCGTTCCCGAAAAACATGTATCAGAAACTGTTGAAGGACATCCCGGGCCAGGTTTATACCCCGCCGCAGCTTGGCACTTACTACTATGCCTTTAATACCCAGAAGGGACCGACTGCCGACTCACGCGTGCGCCTGGCGCTCAGCATGACTATCGATCGTCGCCTGATGGCGGAGAAAGTTCTGGGTACCGGCGAAAAGCCCGCATGGCATTTTACGCCGGATGTAACGGCAGGGTTTGTGCCGGAACCTTCACCGTTTGAGCAAATGAGTCAGGAAGAGCTGAACGCTCAGGCGAAAACGCTGCTGCGTGCGGCGGGCTATGGTCCACAGAAACCACTTAAACTGACGCTTCTGTATAACACCTCTGAAAATCATCAGAAGATTGCTATTGCTGTCGCGTCTATGTGGAAGAAAAATCTCGGCGTTGACGTGAAACTACAAAACCAGGAGTGGAAAACCTATATCGATAGCCGCAATACCGGTAATTTTGATGTGATCCGCGCCTCGTGGGTGGGCGATTACAATGAGCCATCTACGTTCCTGTCGCTATTAACATCAACCCATACGGGCAATATCTCCCGCTTTAATAATCCGGCGTACGATAAAGTGTTGACCCAGGCAACCCTGGAGAATACGCAGAAAGCGCGCAATGCTGATTATAACGCCGCGGAGAACATTCTGATGGAACAGGCTCCCATTGCGCCGATTTATCAGTACACCAACGGGCGTTTAATTAAACCGTGGCTGAAAGGGTATCCGATTACTAACCCTGAAGATGTGGCTTATAGCCGCACAATGTATATTGTGAAGCACTGATATAGCTGGCCTGTTCGGGACATTGCATTGGCGATTTCCCGAACAGACAAGGCTGTAGGGAAGGTGGGTCATGAAAGCAATGGAAAAGTATCACCCAATAGAATGGGTTACACTGTATAAATACGAATGTCGTGCGCCTGAAACGCCGTGGCATACTCTTTGCTGATATTTTCCTCGACGACAATTACATCGATATTGCTGCTTTCGGTAACAACATAACGGGCGACGGCCGGGATCTTTTCAGCCGTCAGCGCGACAATAGTTTCATTACACTGTTTGATCACCGCTTTTTTGAACTCACAATCCGCGTAATCAAATCCGGTTAAGCCGGATTCTGGCGACATCGCGCAGCCGCCAATAAATCCCTGATCGAATAAAATGCCCTGCACCTGCGAGATAGCGGTGGCACCCACACACCCTCCAGAAGATCGTTGCACCGCGCCGCCCAGCATAATGACATCAAACAGTGGTTTTTTTAGTAAAACGGCGGCAATCTCCGGGGAATTTGTTACCACGGTTAACGCCAGCTCGGCGGGTAGGGCTTCAGCCATCGCCAGATTAGTACTGCCTGTGTCGATAAAAATGCAGCTTCCGGATTTGACCATCCGGGCGCATCTCTGCGCGATATTGCTCTTTTTCGCCACATTAATACTCTTGCGCACGGTGATGTCTTCGGATTCAGGGAGTGCAATGACCGCGCCGCCATAGACTTTTTTACACACGCCATCTTTACTCAGTTCATGCAGATCGCGGCGGATTGTATGTTCCGAAACGCCTAACCTACTGGCGAGTTCGGAACAGATGACTCTGCCGTTTTCCTGCAGGATCTGATAGATAAGCGCCTGGCGCTGTTCAGGGAATGCTGCGTAATCGAGCATCAATACTCCAGTGAAATAAACATCGAGCAATAACAAGCATAATTGTGCATTATGGTTCACGATGTCAACATCCCTTTAGGGAACCTATTGTTTGGATACAACAAGAAGAGGTTAGCTATGAAGGTTGCGCATATGGCGTTATGGACACGGGATCTTGAGCAACAAGCTCAATTCTGGGTCACGTTTTTTGACGCAAAGATCAACGAAAAATACTGCAGTAAAACCAATCCTGGATTTGAATCCTATTTTGTCAAAATTGGTGAGGATATCGCGATTGAGTTAATGACTAAGCCTGGACTGACAAAACATGCTCCCAACAATAACACCTCAGGCTGGGTGCATCTCGCCATTTCAGTTGGCGGCAGTGAAAACGTTGATGCCATGGCGATGCGTGCAAAAGAACAGGGGATATTAGTTTCTGACCCGCGCACCACCGGTGATGGCTATTACGAAGCGGTGATACGCGATCCTGACGGCAATTTGATTGAAATTGTGGCCTAAGGCTTCACGCCATCTCCAGTAGAAATGTTGTACCTGTTACCGACTATTGATGAGCATGATTCATAAGGTTGTCCTTCTTTTCACCTCTAATCACCCGCCTGTCGAGTCTCTATAATTTTTATAGTTTTCAGCATCCGGTGGCGCGTGCTGCCACCGTTTTGGAGAGTCTAAATGCAAAATCAACGGAATACCGTCTCCAGCGCCGGCGCGGAGATTATGAATCAACAATTTGATGGTAACAGCGTCTTTCCTCGCGGAGAGAAAAATGAAGCGTATGCGAAATATTTCACTGGCGACAGCTATCTGACCATGCTCTCCATAGAAGGCGTGGTCATTGGTAACGTAGCATTTGAGCCGGGCTGTCGTAACTTCTGGCATATCCATCATCAAGGGGGACAAATCTTGCTGGTGACCGGCGGCAGAGGCTGGTATCAGGCGTGGAATCAACCGGCGCGTGAACTGAAAACTGGTGATGTCGTACACATCCCGGCGGGAATGAAACACTGGCACGGCGCCGCGCGTGATAGCTGGTTTGCCCATATCGCTGTGGAAATCCCGGCAGCTGGCGCATCGAACGAGTGGTTTGAACCGGTAAGCGACGCTGAGTACAACCTGCTTCCCTGAGCTGTGCGGGGCACGCGTTCTGCAGGTAAAGAATCCGATGCCCGAAGTGAATCAGTTTGAGCTGATTATTGATACAGTCCTGTATCTACATGACCTGAATCCGTATATTCCAACGCTGGCGCTGGTACTGCTTTGTCATTGATATTGCCTCATTGAAATAAGTGCAGAAAAAAGACGCGGATTTCCGCGCCTTTTCTTTTGTTAGTGTGTCGATGGCGCTGCTTCAGGATTATCCATATACAGCGTCTGGCTGGGGAACGCAAAGTCGGCGTCGTGTGCCTTGACTATCGAAATAATCTTTAAATAAACGTCCTGCTGTATCGCAAGCCATTTCTCCCACACGGTGGTTTTCGTGAAGCAATACACCATGATATTCAGCGATGAATCGGCGAATTCATTAAAATAAACCAGCAGGGTTTGTTTCTGGTCTATTCCCGGATGGTTTTGCAGCATTTCTCTGACCGACTCGACAACGGCACTGACTTTATCAGCATCTTCATATCGTAACCCGATCACCGTTTTGATGCGGCGATTCGTCATCCTTCCTGGGTTTTCTACGCTGATAGAGGAGAAAATCGAGTTCGGGACATATAACGGACGATGATCGAAGGTGTTTATTTTGGTCATTCGCCAGCCGATTTCCGTAACTGTACCTTCAATATTGCGGTCCGGGGAGCGGATCCAGTCGCCGATGCTAAAGGGTCTGTCGAAGTAGAGCATAATCCCTGAGAAAAAGTTGCTCAGAATGTCTTTGCCTGCCATACCTACAGCGATACCGCCGATGCCGCCGAAGGTTAACAGGCCGGATAAGCTCATACCGAAATGTTCGCCATACAGCAAAATGATGGCAACCACGATGGTAATCTTGATGATTCGCGACAGGATCCTCGCGCTGGTGATATCTCTGCCTTTATTAATCTGCGTCTTTTCAAACTGATTAATTACCAGAAAAAGTTTGATGGTAAGGATCAGCGCAATCAACGAGGTGCAGATAAAGTCGACCACGCTGGAGGAGATAAATTTCAGGCTGTAATTTTCGATAACGTTATTAGCAATACTGCCTAACGTCCCGATGATAATGGCATAGACAAGAAATTGCGCGGCATGAAATATGAATCCTTTGCAGCGACGCTCTCCACGATGATACCAGACGCTCATCAGAACCAGCGCGGCACAGCAGCTGAGAATTACCGTCAAATTAAACGCATTATTTATAAACAGTTCAGCGATCATGATTCTTCCAACAGCTCCGTGGTAGTGAAATATCTTCTGATATCCTAATCCTCGAATATTTTACTCAGTTCTGGCGGTCAGATCATTAATCCATAGGGGAGATATATAATGCAATTAGCGCTATTTTCGGCGAAATAGCGCTGGTATCCACCCTGAAAGCGGTTTATGTAGCAGACAGTCAGTTGATGTCATGGTATTGTTAGCGCAAAGTAACAAGGTTTTCATCTGCAAAAGGACAGTACTATGATCATGGCTAAGCTGAAGACAGCGAAGGGACGGAAGTTTCTGTTGTGCCTGCTTGGGGTGTTTATTATCGCAGCGTCGGTCGTGACGCGAGCGACGATCGGTGGTGTGATTGAACAGTATGACATTCCGCTATCCGACTGGACCGCTTCAATGTACGCTATTCAATCGGCAATGATTTGTGTCTACAGCATGGTGTTTACGATTCTGTTGGCTATCCCGCTGGGAATCTATTTCCTCGGCGGCGAAGAGCAACACTAAGCGTTTGTTATGCCGGATGAGATCGCCATCCGGCATTGAGTTGTGTGGTTAATCGTCTTCTTCATCATCCAGTTCAACTGGCGTCTGATATTCATCCGGCTTGATGACCAGCAGGTCGCAGCGTAGGTGATCGATAACCTGTTCAGCGGTGTTACCAAGGAACGCGGCAGAAATACCGGTACGACCGACGGTACCCAGTACTACAATACCCGCCTGCAAGTGCTCGGCTAAATCAGGAATGACCTCTTCAGGCAATCCTTTTTCAACGTGCGTCACTTTCTCATCGATACTGAATTTCTGGCGCAACGCCTTCATGGCCAGCAGATGCTGTCCACGGATCGCGTCGTTATAAACGCTGGGGTCAAACTCAGGTAGTTCAATTGCGATATTGATTGGCGTAACAGGGTAGGCGCCAACCAGATGCACTTCAGTATGGTTAACCTGTTCTGCTAGTTGCAGCGTCTCTTTGACCAGTTTTTCATTGAGCGCGTTGTGATAAGGCTCTTCACTGGCGAGGTTCACCGCAACCAGCGCTTTACCCTCTTCAGGCCATGGCTGATCTTTAACCATCCATACCGGGCTTGGACATTTGCGCAATAAATGCCAGTCGGTAGGCGTGAAAATTACGGCTTCGAGGCGGTCGTGTTGGTGTGCCATTTTGAGGACCAGGTCATGCTGAGCGCTAATGACTTCCTGGATGATGGCTTCAAAGGGACGGTTGTGCCATACCACTTTAATTTCAAGAGGGATCCCTGCTTCGATGTAGTATTTTGCTTGTTCACGGATCCATGCTGTTCGCTGGCTGATGACCCCCTGACGCATTGCCGTACGCTCATCGGGCGACAGCAGGGTAGTCATCTCGTAGGAAAAGTCATAGATTGGCAAAAAGGCTTTAATTTTGCCACCAATCCGTTGATGCAAATAAACAGCTCGCCGTAATGCTGGTTGATCGTCCTGGTTTGGATCGATGACGACCAGCATATTTTTATACATAGCCATACAGGGTCTCCTTACAACTGTCATCGCAGTTTGTAATTAAAAGAGTAACCCAATAATGTGGATTGAAACAGGGGAGAACCTCCTGCCAGATCAATAAATCGGGAAAATTTAGCGATTTGACAGAAGGATAACAGAAATGCTTGCGGAAAGATTACGCAACGTTACGCGTGTGGCCAGCAAGAACTGCCAGCGCGTCGCTATTCTCAATAGTTATGTATTTGCCTTTCACTGCCAGCATGCCGCTTTTCTGGAAACGACCCAACAGGCGGCTGATGGTTTCAACCGTCAGACCCAGGTAGTTACCGATGTCGCCGCGGGTCATGGTCAGACGGAACTCACGAGGCGAGAATCCGCGCTGGGCAAAGCGGCGAGACAAGTTGTAGATAAAGGCCGCCAGGCGCTCTTCTGCATTTTTCTTCGACAACAGCAGGATCATATCCTGGTCGCCTTTGATTTCGCCACTCATCAGACGCATCATCTGCTGACGCAGATTCGGCATTTTTCCGGACAGGTCATCAAGGGTTTCGAAAGGAATTTCGCAAACCATTGAGGTTTCCAGCGCCTGGGCAAAGCTCGGGTGATGTCCGCTGCCAATCGCGTCAAAACCGACCAGATCACCCGCCAGATGGAAGCCGGTAATTTGCTCATCGCCTTGTTCGGTAATGGTATAGCTTTTAATCGTTCCGGAGCGGATAGCGTAGAGTGATTTAAGTTCATCACCTGCTTTAAAGAGCGTTTGCCCCTTTTGGATAGGCTTTTTGCGCTCGATGATGTTATCGAGCTGGTCAAGCTCATGCTCGTTAAGTGTGAACGGGATGCAAAGCTGGCTGATGCTGCAATCCTGGCAATGGATAGCACAACCGCCAGACTGAATGCGCCGTATAATTCGCTTTTCCGGGATCATAGGTCTGCTCAAGCCGTAATTGATATTTGTCAATTTTAACATCTTTTTGGTGAGCACGTAAGCCTGAGCTACTCCCAATAGAGAATAATTCAGGTATAACCGGAATGAATGTTTGTATCTCCTTGATTAACCGCATTTAATTTGTGGTCACATTATGCGAAAGTGTGACGAATAAGGCATTAATTGCCTGGAATCTAGAGTAGCAAATAACCTTCGTGACGCAATAACCACTCTTTTCGCTGCACGCCGCCAGCATATCCAGTCATGGTGCCGTTACGCCCAATGACGCGATGGCAGGGGACCACAATGCTTACCGGGTTGGCACCATTGGCCGCACCGACGGCTCTTGCAGCACCGGCGCGCCCTAACTGTTCGGCCAGTTGACCATAGTGCATGACCTGCCCACACGGGATAGTGCGTAATGCTTGCCAGACTTCACGCTGGAAAGGCGTGCCAGCTGTTGCCGTTTCCAGCGTGTCAATAATGCTGAGATTCCCGGTAAAATACTCCGACAGTTTATCGCTTAATCCGCCAGGGTTTTTGGCTGTAATACGCTGATAACCTTCTGTGCGGTAATGAATATCCAGCAATTGTTCCATGCGATCGCGGTGCTGATCCCATTCCACCGCGCGCAGGCGAAATTGCTCATCACAAATAACCCACAGCGGGCCTAGCGGCGTGTCGATGGTGTCTTCCAGTAAGTTCAGCATCCGTTTCTCTCATTACAGCGTTCAGGCGAGGTTACACATTATCACGCCAGCAACAGTTGCAGCTATACCCCTAAAAACGGATATCTGTATGTCGTGAGTAGATCTTTTCAGCGGAGCGAGCCGGGTGAATTATTGGAAATAATCGTAAACCGTTGTCGGTATAATAGTGCGCGGTTATGATAATGCTCGTCGTAATTCGCTGGAGGAAGAAACATGAACCTTGATGATGCTTCGCTGTTTCTGGATGCTATGGGGGATGTCCAACCGCTGAAGGGCTGCGCCGATGTACACTGGCAGCCAACGCGTAATATCCGCACTCCGGCGCGTATCGATACGCTTCAACTGGATAACTTTCTCACGACGGGGTTTCTCGATATTATCCCGTTGAACGAGCAGCTTGAGTTTCGTCGCGAAGGTTTACAGCACGGCGTGACTGACAAACTGCGAACCGGAAAATATCCGCAGCAGGCGAGCCTTAATCTCATCCGCCAGCCCGTAGAAACATGCCGCCAGATGCTATTCAGTTTTATTCTACAGGCACAGAAAGATGGATTACGTAACGTGTTGGTGATACACGGTAAGGGGCGTGACGATAACGCTCATGCCAATATTGTTCGCAGCTATGTGGCGCGCTGGCTGACAGAATTTGATGACGTCCAAGCTTACTGCGCCGCTTTGCCGCATCACGGCGGCAGCGGGGCATGCTATGTGGCATTACGTAAAACCGCGCAGGCAAAACAGGAAAACTGGGAGCGTCACGCTAAGCGCAGCCGCTGATCAACGTATTCATCAGGCGGCCAGTACTCTGTTCCTGCCTTCGTGCTTGGCTTTGTACAACGCGTCGTCCACGCGTTTGAATAATTCATCAATACTTTCGTTCGTTTCGTGCCGCGCAACGCCAATGCTGACGGTAAAGCGGGGAAGACCAGGGAGAGTAACCTTGGCTACCGTTGCGCGGATCACTTCTGCAAGATTGAGGGCGACATCCAGCGAGGTTCGCGGCAGCAGCAGCACAAATTCTTCACCACCCCAGCGAAAAATAAGATCGTCTTTTCGTGCACAGGATTCCAGTGTGCGGGCCAGAGCGCAAAGCACTTCATCGCCTTTTAAATGACCGAAGAGATCGTTAATGCTTTTAAAACGATCGATGTCGATCAACAACAGACTGTAGTCCTGCGTCAATGATACCGCATGCGTCTGCTCCGGCTCGGTTACCTGATAAAAATGTCGGCGATTAAGTAATCCCGTTAAAGGGTCACGCAGAGCGGCATGCTCAAGCTCCTGTTCCAGCCGTTTTTGTTCGGTAATGTCATGAATAATGCACAACATGAGTTTATTACCGTAAATTTCAATCGGTCCGGCGTAGGTTTGCACATGACGTGAGGTGCCGTCTGCCAGTTTATGGACAAAGTGCAAAGGCTTATGGCCGCCGGGCAGATGGGCGATTTCATGCATCACCGGCAATATATGGCGGCCCAGCATGTTGATCTCCCAGGTATGTTTCTGGCACATCACATCAAGGTTGTAACCATAAAAATTCAGGGCACTGAGGTTTGCATCAACGATCAGGCCATCGCGGGACGGATCAATCAGTAACATTGGCGCGGAGTTGGTCTGGAAAAAACGCGCATAAAAGCCCTGTTTTTTTCGTTGATAAGTTGCTGAACGGCTGGCTTTCAGACCTTGCGCAGATGGCGTTTCAATGCCTTCGAAAAGGATAACATCCCCCACGCCCGGCAGAGATTTAATGGACAGGCGGCTAGCCAACGCGATTTCCTCACCATCGCGGTAAACCGTGAGGATCTCAACAACGTGATGATGATTGCTCAAGTCACTGAGATACATGGTTAAATCATGTTGAGAATGCGTTGAGAATATGCCCTTGCGCAGTGGGGAAAAACAGAGATCCTGCATTAGCTCACGTGCAACGATATTAGCGAACACCAGTTCTTCAGTTTGTGGCGAAACAATCCACACCGGAAAGGTTAACAAATCCAGTGAATGCAGCTCGGTTGTGCTCATCGATAATCCCGTTATCTTTATCTGCTGTGTTGCCCGTTTAATGGCGAATATTTTAGATATTACAGTCTCACAAAGTTATTGATTGTCGGTGAGACAAGGGTTGTACGACTGGCTTTTGTTTGATGCTGTTTTCTGGTTGGATCAGTTCATGAATCTTATGCGCTGGCAGCGGTTTTGCAAACAGGAAACCTTGCAGCATGCTACACCCCATCTGGGTAAGAAGTATTTCCTGCTCCTGGGTTTCTATTCCTTCAGCCACCACGCGCATATTCATGGAGTGAGCTATGTCAATAATGGTAGACACAATTTTTGTATTTTTACTGTTCTCGCTAATATCTTTGACAAATATCCTGTCGATTTTTAATTCCCGTGCCGGAAGTGACTTCAACATCAGTATATTTGAATAACCAGTGCCGAAATCATCAATAGAAACGGTGATCCCCAAAGCAGAGAAAGCATTCAGGATTTCAATACTGCGTTTTAAATTTTTAAGTGCAGTGCTCTCCGTGAGCTCCAGCGTGAGACAGGCAGGTGAAAGTTGGTATTGCGCCAGGGCGTTGCAAACAACATCAATAATATCATGCTGTTCAAACTGGGCGGGGGAGAGGTTAACGGCGAGCGTCCATTCTGTATTCCCTTGTAATGTCCACTGATGCAACTGCAAACATGCCTGTTGGATAACCCATTTGCCGACGGGAATAATCAGGCCCGTTTCTTCCAGCGCAGGCAGAAATTCAGCCGGTAGCAGCATGCCGCGCTCCGGATGATGCCAGCGTAATAATGCTTCAAAACCAGTCAGGGAATGATCTCCGGCGGTATATTTAGGCTGATACCATAGCTCAAACTGGTTGCGTTCAAGCGCTTGTGAAAGTTCCTGTAGAAATGTCGGCGGCGTATCAGCGATAGCTTCCATCTGGGGACTATAAATAGCCCAGCCGTTTCTGCCCGCCTGTTTGACATGATACATCGCCATATCGGCCTTCACTTTTAGCTCATGCAGTGTCGAGCCATGTTCGGGATAAATACTGCTCCCCGCACTTAACGAAACCCGAATGGTATGACCGAATAAGGTAAAGGGGTCACCGATCGCATCTGAAATTTGCGCAAGCAAGGCGGAGATAGCCTGCGGGTTGCAGTCTGGAACCAGCAGGATAAATTCATCTCCCCCCAGTCTTGCCAGCGTCATTGAGTCATCAAGGCAACTGTAGATACGCTGTGTACTGGCAATCAGCAGTTGATCACCGATGTGATGCCCCCAGGTATCGTTAACGACTTTAAAACGATCGAGGTCGATAAATACCAACGCGAAATGCTGTTGATGCAATTTGGAATGCCGCAGGCAGGCCTGTAAGCGGGTATCTATTTGCGTTCGATTAGCAAGTCCCGTCAGCGCGTCGAAGTGGACCTGATGTTCAAGCTGGCAGTTCAACTGATGCAGGTTGTCAGCCAGTCGGGAAGTGCGCAGTTGTGAATCCACCATCGAGACGACCAGCATGATACCCAAAATAATCAGCGTGACGGCGCAGACCCAGACAGAGAGTTCCAGCGTACTGAGCCCATCGTGTGCAGTGTGTCCAAAATGGGTGAACGTTGCCGCTCCCATACCGGTGTAATGCATAGAAGCAATTGCCAGCGCCATAATGAGGGCAGCAATAAGTCGGTTAATCAGCACGCGACGGGTGTTTTGGCGTAAATGGAAGGCGAGCCATAAACCTACGCCGGATGCAACGACGGCAATAATTACAGAGAGCAAAATCAGCGAGCGATCCCATGAGATGGCCACATGTTCGATAATGGCATACATGCCAACGTAGTGCATCGTGACAACGCCGGCACTCAATATGCTGGTGGCAATGACCAGTCGTTTTGTTGATAGCGTATTACCGGAAATAGCGATATTGATGGCGAGGGTTGCAGAAATGAGCGCAATAAAGAACGAAAACGCGGTGAGTGATAGGTGATAATTGATCGGCATAGTCATTTTCATGGCCAGCATACCGATAAAATGCATCGACCAGATCCCCATACCCAGCGTAGCGCCGCCAGATAGCCGCCAGAAGGTAGATTCACGTTTGCTGGAGATTGCTACCTTACCCGCACTGTCGAGGGCAATAAAGGAGGCAATAAACGCGACAACAAAGGAAATCCCAATCAATACAGGGTCCCACGACACGTGCAACATCTTACTACCTATCGAAAAAAAGCCGTGATGATAAATCTAGCAGGTTTTGTCCAGTTAACCTGATAAAACCAGGAATGTTCTTGTGTTTTTACAATGAGTATTAGAGCGAAGAGCAAGATATTGAAAATGACAAGCCATTACTTATATAAACATTCATAAAAATTATGTTTCTGTGTGTTTTATGCTCGTCACGTGCTCGCCATCACAATAATCTGATGGTGGGAAACATTACAGCCATTGGCGGGATAAAGTGCTGACCTATTATGAATGGCTAGTGTAATTTATTGACTTAAGTAAAAGGGCTGCTGGCTCTCATTGAAAGTTCAGCTTTCGTCACAGAGCAATGGAAATCTGTATTGCAGATGCTATAAAAATAACATCCACGTTATTTCTTGGTGCACAGGGTTAAAATGTTAAATGATATTAGCGTCAGAACCTTTATTGTTTTATTTCTGCTCATTACAGCGGTTGCGCTCAATGTTGTTGAAATGATTTTTTCGGCTACCCCAGAAATTATTATTGGCACTAATGCGGTAAGCATTATTTCTATATTATGTTTGTGGTGGTACATGACGAAATATCTGGTCATGCCGATTAATACGGTTAAAAGAAGCATTGAAGAAGTAACATCCGGGAATCTGGCAATCAGTATTCCCGAATTTGGTAATAACTGTGCGGGTAGACTAATTCCTGGCATCAATAGCTTATCAAGTAATATTTCAGCACTCGTTAATGAGATCAGAACATCCTCGCAAACGGCGATGACGCTTTCTGAACAGCTGGCGGAACGCAGCGCCGAGCTTTCAGTGAAAACAGAACAGCAATCCGGAGCATTAATGCAGACGGCTGCCAACATGGATGAAATAGCGGTTAATACGCGAAATAATGCTGATAACACGCAAATAGCCAGCGCCCAGGCAACAATTGCCACGCAATGCGCCCGTCAGGGTGGCGAATTAATGGTGCAGGTTGCGACAAATATGCGTTCAATCACCGAATGCGCACAGCAAATGACAGAAATTATTACGCTGATAGATGGTATTGCATTCCAGACCAATATTCTGGCATTGAATGCTGCTGTGGAAGCTGCAAGGGCCGGTGAACATGGCAAAGGTTTTTCTGTGGTGGCCGGTGAGGTAAGAATGCTTGCACACCGCAGTGCAGATGCAGCTAAGAATATTAAGCAACTGATTGCCCAAACCCATCAAAATGTTCAGCAAGGCGCTGCTATTGTGCGTGAAGCTGAGAAAAACATGCATGATATTGTCGGGGGGGCCGGGCAATTAAACCAACTGATGGGCGAGATATTAACCACTACGCAGGAGCAGGAGAAAGGAATAATCAGAATTACCCATGCTCTGGCCGAACTGGAGAACGTCACCCAAAGTAATGCCATTATGGTTGATGAGCTTTCTGACTCCTCAGGTATCCTGAAAAACCAGGTGATTGACCTTCAATCGCGAACGCATAAATTTCGCTTAAGTCATGCACTTGAATCAGAGAGACGCCAGCGGGCCTGAGAGGGGCATCTCTTAACCAGCGCCGCATTCGTCGGCGCTTTTCTTATTATCAGATACTTTTTATGAATCATTTCAGCACAATGGGACAATGAGATATTGCTTAACATATTCTGACAGCTAGACTAACGAAAAAAGCTGAATGTTTGTGGAGGCGCTGTGGAAGCCATTAAGGGAACGGATGTTAATGTGCCGGATGCCGTGTTTGCCTGGCTGTTGGATGGCCGTGGTGGGGTGAAACCACTGGAAGATAACGATGTTATCGACAGTCAACATCCCTGCTGGCTGCATCTTAATTATACCCATCCTGAAAGCGCGCAATGGCTGGCGACAACGCCTTTACTTCCCAATAACGTGCGTGATGCGCTGGCGGGTGAAAGCACGCGCCCACGCGTAAGCCGGGTAGGGGAAGGTACGTTGATTACGCTGCGCTGTATTAACGGCAGCACCGACGAGCGACCTGACCAACTGGTTGCGATGCGCTTATATATGGATGAACGTCTGATTGTCTCAACGCGTCAGCGTAAAGTCTTGGCGCTGGATGATGTGGTCAGCGATCTCCAGGAAGGCACGGGAGCGGCTGATTGTGGTAGTTGGCTGGTGGATGTTTGCGATGCACTAACCGATCATGCCAGTGAGTTTATCGAACAACTGCACGATAAAATTATCGATCTGGAAGATAACCTGCTTGATCAGCAGATTCCGCCGCGTGGTTTCCTGGCATTGCTGCGTAAGCAGTTAATTGTGATGCGCCGCTATATGGCGCCTCAACGCGATGTCTATTCCCGACTGGCGAGCGAACGTTTTTCCTGGATGACCGACGACCATCGGCGGCGGATGCAGGATATCGCTGACAGGCTAGGGAGAGGGCTGGATGAAATAGATGCCTGCATTGCCAGGACTGGTATTATGGCGGATGAAATTGCGCAGGTTATGCAGGAGTCTCTGGCTCGCCGAACGTATACAATGTCATTGATGGCAATGGTTTTTCTTCCCAGCACATTTTTAACCGGGCTGTTTGGCGTTAACCTCGGCGGTATCCCTGGCGGTGGCTGGCAGTTTGGCTTCTCACTTTTTTGTATTCTGTTAGTGGTCCTGATTGGTGGTGTTACTTTATGGTTGCATCGTAGTAAATGGTTGTAACAACAACGTTTTTTAGTGACTTTTGCGCATGAAAACGTCCTGGTTTTTGAGCGAAGTCAATAAACCATCTACCTATTCGGGGCAATATCTCTCTCGCAGGTGAATGCAACGTCAAGCGATGGGCGTTGCGCTCCATATTGTCTTACTTCCTTTTTTGAATTACTGCATAGCACAATTGATTCGTACGACGCCGACTTAGATTAGTCGGCTTTTTTTTGCCTGCAGGAAATCAGCGTCTACCCTAAAAGAGCCAACCTGAATAACTGGAGGGGTATATGAACTGTCTGATTGCAACGCCGCACACTGATTCGCTACCGACCGACCCGGTTCCCATTCCCGATCCCATACCTCGTCCGCAGCCAATGCCGGATCCCCCACCGGATGAAGAGCCGATTAAATTGTCGCATCGCGGGCGCAGATCTGCGAGGATACGCGCCTGCTGATTGTGAGTTTTTACCGCGAGATTAAATTGTGACCGCTTTTTCAACCCTGAATGTTTTACCTGCTGCCCAACTCGAGAATCTTAACGAGCTGGGTTATCTTGAAATGACGCCTGTTCAGGCTGCTGCGTTACCGGCAATTCTGGCGGGGAAAGATGTTCGCGTGCAGGCTAAAACCGGCAGTGGCAAAACGGCGGCTTTTGGTCTTGGATTATTACAGCATGTTGATGTCGCGCTGTTTCAGACGCAGTCCCTGGTGCTGTGCCCAACGCGCGAGCTTGCTGACCAGGTGGCGGGTGAGCTGCGTCGCTTAGCGCGCTTTCTGCCAAACACCAAGATCTTAACGTTGTGCGGTGGGCAGCCCTTTGGCGCACAACGTGACTCCCTGCAGCATGCGCCACATATTATTGTCGCCACGCCGGGTCGTTTACTCGACCATCTGGAAAAAGGCACTGTTTCTCTGGATGCCCTGAATACGCTGGTGATGGATGAAGCCGATCGCATGCTGGATATGGGCTTTAGCGATGCGATTGATGATGTCATTCGCTTTGCGCCAGCTTCGCGTCAGACCTTACTGTTTTCTGCGACCTGGCCTGAAGCCATTGCCGCCATTAGTGGCCGGGTGCAACAAAATCCATTAACGATCGAAATTGATACCGTTGACGCGCTGCCGGCGATTGAGCAGCAGTTTTTCGAAACTTCCAGCCATGGCAAAATTCCGCTGCTGCAAAAATTGCTCAGTCAGCATCAACCTGCATCATGCGTAGTTTTTTGTAATACCAAAAAAGATTGTCAGGCCGTGTGTGACGCACTGAATGCGGCGGGGCAAAGCGCGCTCTCACTGCATGGCGATCTTGAGCAGCGCGATCGCGATCAGACGCTGGTCCGTTTTGCCAACGGCAGCACGCGCGTTCTGGTTGCTACCGATGTGGCCGCGCGTGGTCTGGATATTAAATCACTTGAGCTGGTGGTTAACTTCGAACTGGCTTGGGATCCGGAAGTCCACGTCCATCGTATCGGACGTACCGCGCGTGCTGGCAACAGTGGTCTGGCGATTAGCTTCTGTGCACCGGAAGAAGCGCAGCGGGCCAATATTCTTTCTGAAATGCTGCAACTGAAGCTGAACTGGCTGCCAGCCCCAGCTAACGGCCCAATCCTGCCGCTGGAAGCTGAGATGGCGACGTTATGCATTGATGGCGGTAAAAAGGCTAAAATGCGTCCCGGCGATGTTCTCGGCGCGCTGACCGGTGATATTGGTCTGGAAGGCGCCGATATCGGCAAAATTGCCGTTCATCCGGCGCATGTCTATGTCGCTGTTCGCCAGACTGTAGCGCATAAGGCATGGAAGCAATTGCAAAACGGTAAGATAAAAGGCAAGACTTGCCGGGTTCGGTTATTGAAATAACCACTAGTCGGAGCGCCTGATGGCGCTCCGCTTATCCGGCACTATCGACTTACTTCACTTCCACGACGTTCAGGCGCAGCTCATCCAGTTGAGCATCATCTTCTTCTGGCTGCCACCCCGCAGGCTGCAACGGGATCTCTTCACGATCGAACGCTAAATCACCGCCGTCCACAACCTCTGAACCGTGCCTGATGCCTTTAAAATCGAACAGATTGATATCGCTCAGATGTGAAGGTACAACGTTCTGCATTGCGCTGAACATGGTTTCAATACGCCCTGGATAGCGTTTGTCCCAGTCGCGCAGCATATCGGCAATGACCTGACGCTGCAGGTTAGGCTGTGAGCCGCACAGATTACATGGAATAATCGGGAAACCTTTCGCTTCGGAGAAACGCTCGATATCTTTCTCACGGCAGTAAGCCAGCGGACGGATAACGATATGTTTACCGTCATCGCTCATCAGTTTCGGCGGCATACCTTTCATCTTCCCGCCGTAGAACATGTTTAAAAACAGTGTTTGCAGGATGTCGTCGCGATGGTGACCGAGCGCAATCTTGGTGGCGCCTAACTCAGTTGCCGTGCGGTACAGAATGCCGCGACGCAGGCGAGAACAGAGCGAGCAGGTCGTTTTGCCTTCAGGGATTTTATCTTTGACGATCCCGTAGGTGTTTTCTTCGACAATCTTATACTCCACGCCCAGTTGTTCCAGATATTCCGGCAGAATATGCTCCGGGAAGCCAGGTTGTTTCTGATCGAGGTTAACCGCAACTAAGGAAAAACTGATCGGGGCGCTTTGCTGCAAATTACGCAGGATCTCCAGCATGGTATAGCTGTCTTTCCCCCCGGAAAGGCACACCATAATGCGATCGCCGTCTTCGATCATATTGAAGTCGGCAATCGCTTCGCCCACGTTACGGCGCAGACGTTTTTGCAATTTGTTCAGGTTGTATTGTTCTTTCTTGCTAATATCTTGATTTTGCGACATTTAATAGAGGCTCAATTCATAGTGTGGCATCAGAAGAGTATGCATCACGCCGGATAGTCCGGCAAAAGAAGTCTGATATAAAAACTGTGGCGTGTATGGTACGGATAAGCGGGAAAAATGTCAGCACATTTAGGACAGGAATCGTGGGGTATAAGAGGTAGAAACAAAAAAGCCCGCAGCGATGTGCGGGCCAGACAGTTTAGCGGACTACCAGTACCGAACACTCCGCATGACGCACCACGGCTGCGGCGTTAGACCCCAGCAGGTAGGTGGTGATGTCAGGTCGATGTGAGGCAATAATGACCATATCAGCCGGTAATTTTTTGGCCATCTCCAGAATCTTATCTTTTGGCGCACCTTCTGTGACATGAACGTGCACTCTGTCCGTTGGGATATTGAACTTCTTGATAATCTCTTCCAGTTGAGATTTTGCTTCGGCTTTCAGATCTTCCATGGCCGGTAACTCTGCCGAGTAGGCCAATCCCAGGGAAGCATAATAGGGCAGTGACGGAATTACGGTCAAAAAATGAACCTGTGCATCGTCAATTTTTGCCTCTGCTTCAACATGGGCAATAACACGTTGAGTTAATTCTGAGTCTGAAATATCGATGGGTACAAGAATCGTTCTGTTCATAAAACCTCCTGTTTAAGTATCCACCCAAAGCTTACCGCGTAATGGCACTTTATGTACAATGACAAAGATCACATTTTGGCATCACTTTATTTTTATTTCAGGAAACTTTCCTTTTATTACTCCATCGTAAAATCGACCTTTAGAAACGACGCTCAGGAAATCACGAAAAATACGTGCAGGGACATGCTGATATTGCAGAGTAGCCAACTGGTGAAAGCGAATTTCTAGCGTGCGGGAGGATTCGTCATAGCCGACGGATGCAATACGGGATGATTTTACAGGATGATGATTCATTGCAGGTATCCTCTACTACAGGTCTTAATGCAAGATATCATCTATCAGAGATGTGTTTTAGCGCAACAGATATAATGTTTTGATCTGGATAAAACAGAATTGTTAGAACATAAAGAGAGCCCGCTGTTGCCAGCGGGCTGACGGATTAGAACTGGTAAACCATACCCAGTGCTACTACGTCATCGGTAGAGATGTCGTTTTGGCTGTAGAAGTTTTTATCTTCATCCAGCAGGTTGATTTTGTAGTCAACATAGGTGGAGAAGTTTTTGTTGAAGTAGTAAGTAGCGCCAACGGATGCATATTTCACCAGATCCTGGTCGCCATCAGATCCGTTTACACCCAGATCCTTACCTTTAGACATCAGGAAAGACACTTCCGGACGCAGACCGAAGTCGAACTGGTATTGCGCAGTCACTTCAAAGTTCTGAGTTTTGTTGGCAATCGTATTATCACTACCGTTTGAGCCACCATAAGGGGTCATGTTGCGGGTTTCGGAGTACATGGTTGCCAGGTAGATGTTGTTCGCGTCGTATTTCAGACCGACTGTCCACGCGTCAGCTTTATCACCGCCCGCGGTAGAATCGTTAACCTGCTCGTTAGTACGGTCAGAAGAGGTGTATGCTGCACCGAAGCTTACACCCATACCCAAATCGTAGGTCGAGGAGATACCGAAGCCGTCACCGTTGGAGTTCTTCATGTTACGATCGTCGCCACCGTTATTGGTGCCTTCCTGCTCTGGTGACTGATTTTCGTTCGCGCCCTGGTACTGCAACGCCACGTTCAGACCGTCAACCAGACCAAAGAAGTCGGTATTACGGTAGGTCGCCACGCCGTTCGCACGACCAGTCATGAAGTTGTCTGCTTTGGTGTAAGAGTCGCCACCGAATTCCGGCAGCATATCGGTCCAGCCTTCAACGTCGTACATTACGCCGTAGTTACGGCCGTAGTCGAATGAGCCGTAGTCGCCGACTTTAATACCTGCGAATGCCAGACGAGTCCAGGAGTCGCCTTTATCACCTTCGGTGCCGTTAGCCTGAACCTGATATTCCCACTGGCCGTAACCGGTGATCATATCGTTAACCTGAGTTTCGCCTTTGAAGCCCATACGCATATAAGTCTGATCGCCATTACTGTTAGCGTCATCAGAGAAATAATGCAGGCCGTCTACTTTGCCATAGAGATCTAATTTGTTGCCGTCTTTATTATAAACTTCAGCCGCGTGAGCAGCGCCTGCAGCCAGCAGGGCAGGAATTACGAGAGCCAGTACTTTTCTGTTCATTGAAATAATCCTTTAGTTTTTTTATTAACCTGTGACTACCCATGTAGGGAGTAAAAGCATGCTAAAGGAGAAGTTCCGTAAAGGGATAAATATGAATTGTTACGCCTTAAGTAAAACCTTAAAGAAATAATTCTACGGAAATGATGATAATTGTGGTGAATGTATGGATTGTAAATATATAAAATAAAAATTATACAAGTGAAGTGTGTTGGGCTATTCTGCGCGTGTTATATGCCTTTATTGTCACGTTTTATTTTTCGTTGACGTATTGATAGCTATTATTAATTAGCCAGCGAATAAATTGACAAGCCCGAACAACTGTTCGGGCTTTTTTTTTGGGTTCCAGGTTAATACTGAGATAAACGCATTACTCGGTACCGCTCTTTTCCGCTTTTCCAGCCAACTGCGCAAGGAAGTCGTAGCGTTTTTGCAGATCGGCTGCGGCGTCTTTCCAGAGCTGTTCTGCGACTTCTGGCTGTTGGGCATTCAGGCGACGGAAGCGCTGCTCGTTAAGCAATGTTTCGGCCAGGGCGTCTGACGGTGGGCGAGAGTCCAGCGCCAGCGGCAGCTTACCTTCATCTGCTCGACGTGGATCAAAGCGGTACAGCGGCCAGAACCCGGTTGCCGTGAGCTGACGCATCTGATCATGGCTTAGTGCGAGATCGTAACCATGCTCTTCACATGGGCTATAGGCGATAATCAGCGACGGACCTGGATAGGCTTCCGCTTCCTGGATAGCTTTCACCGTCTGGTTCAACTGCGCGCCCAGAGAGATTTGTGCAACATACACGTGCCCGTACATCATCATACTGACGCCAAGATCTTTGCGAGCTTTGCGCTTGCCATGCTCACCAAATTTAGTGACGGCCCCGAGCGGCGTAGCTTTCGATGCTTGTCCGCCTGTATTGGAGTAACACTGGGTATCCAGTACCAGAATATTGACGTTCTCGGTCAGGCTCAGGACATGATCCAGTCCCCCAAAACCAATATCGTAAGCCCAGCCATCACCGCCAATCAGCCAGATAGATTTCTCGACCAGCGCATCGGCATCGGTTAACAACTGCTGTGCGCCTTCGACATCTTTCAGGTGCTGGCGCAGTGCTGCAACTTGCTCACGGCGCACCTCTGGCGTAGCTTCAGCGTGCAGGGCGTCATTCAGTTCAGCCGGAATGTTATCGGCAAACTGTTCCACTAAACGCATGACGCGTACACGGTGCTGATCCACCGTCAGGCGGAAGCCCAGCCCAAACTCGGCGTTATCCTCAAACAGGGAGTTTGCCCACGCAGGCCCGCGACCATTGGCGTCGGTGGTATAAGGCGTTGAGGGCAGGTTACCGCCATAAATTGATGAACAGCCGGTCGCATTGGCGATCAGCATGCGGTCGCCGTACAACTGCGTAAGCAATTTGATATACGGCGTTTCACCACAGCCAGAGCAGGCCCCAGAGTACTCAAACAGCGGTGTTATCAACTGCGAGGTACGAATATCAATGCGTTCCAGTTTAGTGCGATCGATTTCCGGCAGATTGAGGAAGTAGTCATAGTTAACTTTTTCTTCTTCCACGTGCTCAAGGCGCGACATCATATTGATGGCCTTGATCTCCGGGTTCTGGCGATCTTTCGCCGGGCATACTTCGACGCACAGATTACACCCGGTGCAATCCTCTGGCGCAACCTGCAGGACATATTTCTGACCGCGCATATCGCGTGATTTCACGTCCAGAGAATGCAGGCTGGCAGGGGCATTTTCCATCGCTTCTGGTGAAACCACTTTGGCGCGGATAGCCGAGTGCGGGCAGGCGGCTACGCAGTGGTTGCACTGGGTACACAGCTCTTCTTTCCAGATGGGGATCTCTTCAGCGATATTGCGTTTTTCCCAACGCGTGGTGCCCATCGGCCAGGTGCCGTCTGGCGGCAGCGCTGAAACGGGGAGGGCATCGCCCAGACCGGCGAGCATCGCCGCGGTGACGGTTTTCACGAAATCAGGTGCGGCATCAGAAACCACCGGTGGGCGATTAGCGCTATGTGAGTCAACTGGCTGAAGCGCCACTTCGGCGACGGATTCACGCGCCAGGGCCAGCGCCTGCCAGTTACGTTCAACCAGATCCTGCCCTTTACTGCTATAGCTTTTCGCAATCGCACCCTGCAATTCAGCCAGAGCGCTGTCGCCTGGTAAGATTTGCGTCAGATGGAAGAACGCCATCTGCATAACGGTGTTAATACGTGCAGCCAGACCGCACTCGCGGGCGATTTTGGCCGCATTAATCACGTAGAAACGCGCTTTCTTCTGATTCAGAACAGCCTGAACTTCCTGCGGCAGACGTGTCCAGACTTCATCCACACTGTACGGGGTATTAAGCAGGAATATACCGCCAGGTTTCAGGCGCTCAGCCATCTGATACTTATCGATAAATTGCAACTGGTGACAACCAACAAAATCGGCTTGCGACACCAGATACGCTGAGCGAATAGGTTGTTCACTAACGCGCAGGTGAGAAACCGTCAGACCGCCTGCTTTTTTCGAGTCATAGACGAAATAACCCTGCGCATACCACGGCGTAGAGTTACCGATAATCTTGATGTTGTTTTTGGTGGCCGACACGCTACCGTCACTGCCCAGCCCGTAAAACAGTGCCTCGAGCTTCGCGGTACCGGGCAGGGTGTTATCCGGTAACGGTAGCGACAGGTTGGTGACATCATCATAGATACCGACCGTAAAGCGAGATTTCGGCTTCGCGCTACTCAGCTCATTAAAGACCGCCATGACGCAGTCCGGGCCAAACTCTTTGGAAGAAAGGCCATAACGCCCGCCAATCACGCGCGGTAGCGTTTCTCGTTCGCCGCAGTTAAAGGCTTCCGCCAGCGCGGTCATTACATCCAGATACAACGGTTCAGCTTGCGCGCCGGGCTCTTTGGTGCGATCCAGGACGGCGATGCTCCGTACCGTTTCCGGCAGGGCGCGCAGTAAATGTCTGGCAGAGAATGGGCGGAACAGACGCACTTTCAGAACGCCAACTTTCTCGCCGCGTGCCAGCAGCTCTTCGACGACTTCTTCACTGGTTCCAATCGCCGAGCCCATCAAAATAATGATGCGTTCTGCCTGCGGGTGACCGTAGTATTCAAATGGCTGGTACTGACGGCCCGTCGCAGCAGCGAAATCGTTCATCGCCTGTTCTACGTGATCGTAAACCGCGTTGTACCACGGGTTTGTTGCTTCGCGTGACTGGAAGTAGGTGTCCGGGTTCGCAGACGTACCGCGAATAACCGGATGCTCTGGGTTGAGCGCGCGCGCGCGGTGAGCATCAATTTCCGCCTGCGGCATCAGCCCGAGGATTGTGTCATCGGCCAGCGGCACTATTTTATTGATTTCATGCGATGTGCGAAAACCATCAAAGAAATGAATAAACGGGACCCGGCTTTTCAGGGTGGCCATTTGCGAAATTAGCGCAAAGTCTTGTGCTTCCTGAACGCTGCTGGCGCACAGCATTGCGCATCCCGTCTGGCGCACCGCCATCACGTCGGAATGATCGCCAAAGATGGATAATGCGTGAGTGGCAATCGTACGCGCCGCAACGTGCAGCACAAACGGAGTCAACTGACCGGCCAGTTTGTACAGCGTCGGGATCATCAGCAACAGGCCCTGCGATGAAGTAAACGACGTAGAGAGCGCACCGGTCTGCAACGCGCCGTGAACGGTCGCTATCGCACCGCCTTCCGACTGCATTTCTACGACACGAGGGGTATCCCCCCACACGTTTTTAAGCCCGTTCCCGGCCCAGGCATCCGCCTGTTCAGCCATCGTCGAACTGGGCGTAATCGGGTAGATGGCGATAACCTCGCTGGTACGAAATGCGACCGAAGCAACCGCACCATTACCGTCAATTGTGATCATACTGACACCCTTACATTGCGCAAAAAAAGGGACACGCGTAACAGCGGCGAATCCTGTAGTTATCCTTTTAGTTTAGCAAAAGCGCTAAAGACAGATTTTCGCTTTTGTGTCCCTCGAATCAACAGAATGAATGGTTTGATCAAAGGAGCAGCCAAAAAATTGCCAGAAAATGTAAACAGTGCGCATAAATGCGCATATTGCCTCTCGACGGCGGTGTTTCCGCTGCCTATTATTTATGGCTGTGTCGTTTGGTTAATATTCAGAGGGGAGTAAGATGCGCGCAGCGTTTTGGGTAGGGTGTGCCGCGTTATTATTATCGGCTTGTAGTAGTGAACCTGTTCAGCAGGCAACCGCCGCGCATGTCGCACCGGGGATGAAGGCCGCAATGTCCAGTTCTGGAGAAGCTAATTGCGCCATGATTGGTGGTTCGCTCTCCGTTGCCCGTCAGCTGGATGGTTCAGCTATCGGAATGTGTGCGTTACCCAACGGCAAACGCTGTAGTGAGCAGTCGCTTGCCGCCGGAAGCTGTGGCAACTATTAAGCCACCGCGTTTCCTACATTAAATCCGCGAGTTTATACGTCAGCGTTTGTTCTGCTGTCGCCAGTGTTAACTGGTCAGCAGTCAGATCGACCTGTGCGCCTTGCTTAAACATGTCGCTGACGATCCCGTCGAGCGCGTTAAGCTGCGGATCGGCGCACATCATGCGGGTCATCGCCATATCTTTAACCTTCAACTCGCCGTCGGACAGTTTGCCCTGACCGTGGAATTGATTACACATCTTTCCCGATACCGTCATGTTTTCGCCAAAACTCAATTCGGGTGGGTTATTAGCGACGGTGACGGCTTTACCATTCACGCTCTGCAAAACGAAGCGGTGATGCTGCAACTGTTCGCGATTGACGGAAACTTTTCCATTGCTCACACAGCCAGCCATCAGCATGCTGAGCGCAATCAACGTGACAACTTTTTTCATTCAATTTCTCTACGTTTGTGACGGGAATACATTCAATATAATAATGATACTGAAGATTTTAGCATCGGTGATTATCTGAAAATGCCCCCCTGAATCCAGGGGAGCACAGGGATTAGAAGAGGGCGTTTGGACAGGTTTCGCCTTTAGAGATCTGTGCCAGATTTTGCAGCGTGGTCTCAGAAATGCTGGTCAATGCTTCGGCCGTCAGGAACGCCTGGTGACCGGTGAACAGCACGTTATGACAGGCCGACAGGCGGCGGAACACATCATCCTGAATCACGTCATTGGATTTATCTTCAAAGAACAGGTCGCGTTCGTTTTCATACACGTCCATACCCAGAGAACCAATTTTCTGGTTTTTCAGCGCATCGATAGCGGCTTGCGAATCGATCAATGCCCCGCGGCTGGTGTTAATAACCATCACGCCATTTTTCATTTGCTCAAAGGCTTCGTGATTGAGCAGGTGATAATTCTCCGGCGTTAACGGACAGTGCAGGGAGATGACATCGGACTCCGCGAACAGCGTTTTAAGATCGACATATTCAACGCCTAACTCCAGTGCGGCAGCGCTTGGGTAGGGATCAAACGCCAGCAGGCGCATCCCAAAACCTTTCAGGATCCGCAGTGCCGCAATCCCAATCTTACCGGTACCGATCACCCCAGCTGTTTTGCCATACATGGTAAAGCCGGTCAGCCCCTCAAGAGAGAAGTTGGCATCACGAGTACGCTGATAGGCGCGGTGAATACGGCGATTCAACGTCATCATCATGCCAATCGCATGTTCAGCGACGGCTTCCGGTGAATAGGCTGGCACACGGACGACCTGCAGGCCGAGCTCTTTTGCCGCGTCGAGATCGACGTTATTGAAGCCGGCGCAACGCAGCGCAATATATTTCACGCCATGCTTTTTCAGCTCTTCCAGAACCGGGCGGCTGCCATCGTCGTTGACGAAGATACAGACGGCTTCACAGCCATGGGCTGTTTTGGCTGTTTTCTCCGTCAGCAGAAAGTCAAAGAATTCAAGTTCAAAACCAAAAGCCTCGTTAACCTGCTGCAGATACTTCTTGTCGTACTGTTTTGTACTATAGATGGCGAGTTTCATAAGACTTTCTCCAGTGATTTTGACGTCACATTAATCCAATTCAAATTATTTTACAAAATCTAAAAAGTTATTGATAGTCATAGGCGTAATGAATAATTTCAGCGCATCTGTTGTTAGTGTGGGCAGGTTACTCAATTTCAACAACTGGATATTTTTCCGTCCAACTTAATACCCGTAACCGATGCAGGTAAAAAGCCAGCCGAATCACATCCAGACAGCTACGCTTATACAGGTAGCAAATATCGGGAGGGGTCATGTTAACTCACTCTGAAGCAAAGCGATGGGCCACCTTAATGCTTAAGGCGGCATTATGTGATGGTATGAAACCTGAGGAGATTTCCCGGCAGGTACATCTGGTCTGCGATCATCATGGTAGGGAGTGCCTCGAAGAGCTCATTGAGGAAATTCTGATAGAAGCTGGTCGTTTAGGACCTAAACATAGCGATGGAGAACTGAGGCCTCATTGAGTCTGAGTTCTTTATATTCCCGACGGCACGTGTAACAGCGTGCCATATAAAATAACGCACTATCTTATTGAATTTATTATTATTTTATTAATTCTCGTTGATTGATAAATAGTGCATATACTTCATGGGAATTTATTCTTAATGTGGGCATATCCTGTTAAACATGCCACAATACTGGCCTAAACCGGCTTAAATTTTCGCTAAATCAGGATATTAACTACCCATGAAGGGTAAATATAAAGCCGCTCTGGCACTTCTCTTATTATTGATTCTCGTGCCGCTGACGTTGGTCATGACGCTTGGCCTGTGGGTTCCTACGCTGGTGGGCGTCTGGTTACCTGTTGGCACGCGCATCGCGCTGGATGAGAGCCCACGGTTGACACGGCATGGGCTGCATATCCCGGAACTCCGCTATCTGGTCGATGATTGCCCGCTAGCGCGCATTACTCAGGCCGATCTTTCCCATCCCAGCCGCTGGTTGCTCAATGTCGGGACTATTGAGCTGGATTCCGCTTGCCTGGCTAAATTACCGCAGACAGAAGCGTCTCCGGCAGCGCCCAAAACGCTGGCTGAATGGCAATCGATGCTGCCCAATACCTGGATTAACATCGACAAAGTTATTCTCTCCCCCTGGCAGGAGTGGCAGGGAAAACTGTCTCTTTCGCTAACGCCATCGACCCAGCAACTGCGCTACCAGGGTGAAAAAGTGAAATTCCAGGGGCGTCTGCACGGGCAAAATCTCACGGTAAATGAGCTGGATATAGCCGCGTTTGAAGGGCAACCGCCGGTAAAACTGGTTGGTGAATTTACCATGCCGCTGGTTCCTGATGGACTACCGGTGAGCGGTCATGCGGTTGCTACTCTGAGCTTGCCGCAGGAGCCCTCACTGGTGGACGCCGAACTGGAGTGGCAAGAAAACAGCGGACAACTGATCGTTATGGCGCGGGACAATGCCGATCCGTTGCTCGATCTTCCGTGGGAAATAACCCGCCAGCAATTAACCATCAGCGACGGTCGCTGGAACTGGCCTTATCAGGGATTCCCGCTCAGCGGGCGGTTGGGCATGAAAGTTGAAAACTGGCAGGCCGGGCTGGAAAATGCGGTGGTGAGCGGGCGTCTGAACATACTGACCCAAGGCGATGCAGGTAAAGGAAACGCCGTATTAACGCTGGGGCCGGGTAAGCTGGGTGTGGATAGTAGCGACATGCCGTTACAGTTGATAGGCGAGGCGAAACAGGGTGACCTGATCTTCTACGCCAAATTACCCGCCAGACTCACCGGAAGCCTGAGCGACCCGCAGCTGGCTTTCGAGCCAGGAGCGCTGCTGCGTTCGCGTGGACGGGTGATTGACTCGCTGGATATTGACGAAATTCGCTGGCCGCTGGCGGGCGTAAAAGTAACACAGCGCGGCGTAGATGGCCGTCTGCAGGCTATATTGCGCGCGCATGAAAACCAGATGGGCGGTTTTGAATTGCATCTGGATGGTCTGGCAAATGATTTTCTCCCTGACGCGGGTCGCTGGCAGTGGCGGTACTGGGGCAAAGGCAGCTTTACGCCAATGCATGCGCGTTGGGACGTGGCAGGTAAGGGCGAATGGCATGACAACACTCTGAAGCTTTTTGATCTCTCCACCGGATTTGACCACCTGCAATACGGCACCATGAAGGTAGAAACCCCACGCCTGGTGATGGACGAGCCGATCGTCTGGGTACGGGATGCCAACAAACCGACTTTTAGCGGCGCGCTGTCGCTGGACGCAGGGAACACCACTTTTACCGGGGGGAGCGTGTTACCGCCGTCAACCCTGAAGTTTAGCGTGGAAGGCACCGACCCGACGATTTTCCAGTTTAAAGGACAGCTTCACGCGGGCGCGATAGGTCCAGTACAGGTAAATGGCCGTTGGGACGGGATCCGCCTGCGCGGACAGGCCTGGTGGCCAAAACAATCGCTCACCGTATTCCAACCGCTCATCCCACCAGACTGGAAAATGAAGCTACGTGAAGGTGAACTGTATGCGCAGGTTGCGTTTTCGGCTGCCCCGGAACAGGGCTTTGAAGCGGGCGGCCATGGGGTATTAAAAGGCGGTAGCGCCTGGATGCCCGATAACCAAATTAATGGCGTCGATTTTGTGTTGCCTTTCCGGTTTAGTGAAGGCGCATGGCAACTGGGTACGCGTGGACCTATTTCACTGCGTATTGCGGAAGTGGTGAATCAGGTGACGGTGAAAAATATCGCCGCCGATCTACAGGGGGCGTATCCCTGGAGTGAAGACAATCCGTTACTGTTAAGCGATGTCAGCGCCGAACTGCTGGGGGGCAAAGTCATCATGCAACAACTGCGGATGCCGCAGCACGATCCGGCATTATTACGGGTGCAAAATATCTCTTCCAGCGAGCTTATCAGCGCGGTTAATCCCAAGCAATTCGCCATGTCTGGCCCGGTCAGCGGTGCGTTGCCGTTATGGCTGGATAACGAAAAGTGGATCATTAAAGACGGCTGGCTGACCAACCCGGGACCTATGACGCTGCGTATTGATAAAGACACGGCGGATGCCGTCGTCAAAGATAATATGGCAGCCGGTGCAGCCATTAACTGGCTGCGTTATATGGAAATAAGCCATTCCTGGACGAAAATAAATTTGGATAATCTCGGTGTCTTAACCATGCAGGCAACCGTAACTGGCAATAGCCGGGTGGATGGCAAAGTGGGGACGGTTAATTTGAATTACACCCATGAGGAAAACGTCTTTACGCTATGGCGTAGTTTGCGTTTTGGCGACAATTTACAGGCATGGCTTGAACAAAATGCAGCGCTGCCGGAATCCCATTGCCCGGAAGGCAAGGAATGTGAGGAACAACAATGAAAACGATAGCTGCCATGCTGGGTCTGCTGGCTTCATCTCTGCTGATCGGCTGCACACCCAGAATCGAAGTGGCTGCGCCTAAAGAGCCGATCACTATTAATATGAACGTCAAAATCGAGCATGAGATCCATATCAAAGTCGATAAAGACGTTGAGAGCTTATTAAAATCGCGCAGCGATTTGTTCTGAGGTCACGATGAAAAAACAGCTTGCAGTGATCCTGGTGGCATTGAGTTTATTCAGTGGCAATGTGTGGGCATTGACCTTGAATGAAGCCAGATCCCAGGGGCGGGTGGGCGAAACGCTTAATGGTTATCTGGTGGCATTGCAAACCGACGCCGAAACGCAGGCGCTGGTGAGTGAGATTAATAAAGCACGCAGCGCCAGCTATCAGCAACTGGCTGAGAGCAATAACATTCCTCCAGATGAAGTGGCGAAAATGGCCGGACAAAAGCTGGTCGCCCGGGCTAAACCAGGGGAGTACGTCCAGGGCATCAATGGTAAGTGGTTGAGAAAATAATAAATCTTCTCTGCACACAACCAGAGAGGCACGACGCTGACTTATTCATCGACATCGCAATAGTTGCCACACGGCATCAAACTGAGGCTGATATAGTTCAACACCGGTCGCGTTGCGGAGTGAAATCATGTGGCTTCTCAAGTGGTATGTCTGGAATCGTTGGATATTCAAGCTGTTAAGCCGGGATGTTGCCGAGCCAGAACAATTTTTGCTGCATTGCTGGGAAGAGAATCTGGCGAAGTGCAGAGATTATGCAACCATCTGGCGGGATATTAACCGCATTCACGGCAAACAGGTGCAGGTAAAGAAGTAAATGCTGGAGAAACCCTCCCACCGGATGGTGAGAGGGTGAATTATCAGGCAGCGACGACGCTGTCGATAGCGGCTTTCGCATCGGACTGCGCTTTGGACGCCACTTCCGGGCCGTACGCAATACCTTCAGCAAAGACGACGTTCACGTCGGTGATGCCGATAAAGCCCAGGAATACGTTCAGATACGGCGTGATCAGGTCGGTCGGCGTATCTTTATGGATACCACCACGGCTGGTCAACACGACTGCGCGTTTACCCGTCACCAGACCTTCCGGACCTTTCTCGGTATAACGGAAAGTCACACCTGCACGGGCAATCAGATCGAAATAGTTTTTCAGCTGGGTTGGGATGTTGAAGTTATACATCGGCGCGGCGATAACAATCACATCATGCGCTTTCAGCTCAGCAATCAGCTCATCGGACAACGCCAGCGCTTCCTGCTGACGCGGTGTCAGCGGTGCATCGCTCGGGCGCAGCGCACCCACCAGTTCGCCATCCAGTACCGGAACAGGATTTGCAGCCAGGTCACGGACGGTGATTTCATCAGCGGAGTGCTTTTCACGCCACTGTTCAACAAAATAATCAGACAACTGACCAGACTGAGAGTACCCTGCCAGAATACTGGATTTAAGAACTAATACCTTGCTCATGGGTGTTTCCTTTTATGTGTTTGAAGGGGGAGTGCCCCGTTGCTTGTTGACACTTTATTCACAATCCTGTCGCAGTGATAGCGCAATATATCGAATCCTATGTTCGAAATTATTGAACAACACATGAAAAGCGCTGATGTGGTACTCTATACCTATCATCTAAAAGAGATTTAACCCGGCAGAGCACTGCCTTTTAACGCTATGACAGAACAACAAAAATTAACCTTCAACATGTTGCAGCAACAGCTGGATTCACTGATGCTGCGTGACAGACAGCGTTTTGCCCGCCGCCTGCAGGGCGTGAAGAAGGTTAAAAATCCTGATGCACAACAGGCCATTTACCAGGAGATGGCAAAAGAGATTGATCACGCTGCAGGTAAAGTTGTGCTGCGTGAAGCCGCGCGTCCGGTCATCAGCTACCCGGAAAACCTGCCCGTCAGTCAGAAAAAACAGGATATTCTGGAAGCGATCCGCGATAACCAGGTGGTGATTGTCGCCGGGGAAACGGGATCAGGGAAAACCACCCAGTTACCCAAAATCTGTATGGAGCTCGGGCGCGGGGTAAAAGGGCTGATCGGCCATACCCAGCCGCGTCGTCTGGCGGCGCGTACCGTGGCGAACCGTATTGCAGAAGAGCTGCAAACCGAGCCGGGCGGTTGTATCGGTTATAAAGTCCGTTTTAGCGATCATGTCAGCGACAACACCATGGTTAAGCTGATGACGGACGGTATCTTGCTGGCGGAAATCCAGCAGGATCGGCTGCTGATGCAGTACGACACCATCATCATCGATGAAGCGCATGAGCGCAGCCTGAATATCGATTTTCTGCTCGGTTATCTGAAAGAGCTCCTGCCGCGCCGTCCGGATCTAAAAATTATCATCACTTCGGCGACCATCGATCCGGAGCGTTTTTCAAAGCATTTCAATAATGCACCGATTATCGAAGTCTCTGGTCGAACCTATCCGGTGGAAGTTCGCTATCGTCCAATTGTTGAAGACGCAGATGACACCGAGCGTGACCAATTGCAGGCAATTTTTGATGCCGTAGATGAGTTAGGCCGTGAAAGTCAGGGCGACATTTTGATCTTCATGAGCGGCGAGCGCGAAATCCGCGATACCGCCGATGCGCTGAATAAGCTGGATTTGCGCCATACCGAAGTGCTACCGCTTTATGCGCGTCTTTCCAACAGCGAGCAGAACCGTGTGTTCCAGTCGCACAGCGGTCGCCGTATCGTGCTGGCGACCAACGTGGCGGAAACCTCGCTGACCGTTCCGGGGATCAAGTATGTGATTGATCCGGGTACTGCGCGTATCAGCCGTTACAGTTACCGCACCAAAGTTCAGCGCTTGCCGATTGAACCGGTGTCGCAGGCCTCTGCCAACCAGCGTAAAGGCCGTTGCGGTCGTGTTTCGGAGGGGATCTGTATTCGTCTGTATTCTGAAGACGATTTCCTGTCGCGCCCGGAGTTTACCGACCCGGAGATCCTGCGTACCAACCTGGCGTCCGTTATTTTGCAGATGACCGCCTTGGGGCTGGGCGATATCGCGGCGTTTCCGTTTGTTGAAGCGCCGGATAAACGTAACATTCAGGACGGTGTACGCCTGCTCGAAGAACTGGGGGCAATAACCACCGACGAACAGGCAACCGCTTACAAACTGACGCCATTGGGCCGTCAGCTCTCGCAACTGCCGGTGGATCCACGCCTGGCGCGCATGGTGCTGGAAGCGCAAAAACATGGCTGCGTACGTGAGGCGATGATTATCACCTCGGCGCTGTCTATTCAGGATCCGCGCGAGCGCCCGATGGATAAGCAGCAGGCCTCCGACGAGAAGCATCGCCGTTTCCACGACAAAGAGTCTGATTTCCTCGCATTTGTGAATCTGTGGAACTATCTCGGCGAGCAGCAGAAAGCGCTGTCGTCAAACCAGTTCCGTCGTCAGTGCAAACTTGATTTTCTGAACTACCTGCGCGTGCGTGAATGGCAGGATATCTACACGCAACTGCGCCAGGTGGTGAAAGAGTTGGGGATTCCTGTTAACAGCGAACCCGCTGAATACAGAGAGATCCACGTCGCGTTGCTGACCGGTTTACTGTCACATATCGGGATGAAAGATGCCGATAAACAGGAATTTACCGGTGCGCGTAACGCTCGCTTCTCGATCTTCCCAGGCTCTGGTCTATTTAAAAAACCGCCGAAGTGGACGATGGTAGCGGAGCTGGTGGAAACCAGCCGCCTGTGGGGACGTATTGCTGCACGCATCGATCCTGAGTGGGTCGAACCGGTTGCCCAGCATCTGATCAAACGTTCATACAGTGAACCGCACTGGGAACGTGCGCAGGGCGCGGTGATGGCAACAGAAAAGGTTACCGTTTACGGTTTACCGATTGTTGCAGCCCGTAAGGTGAACTACAGCCAGATCGATCCCGCGTTGTCGCGTGAACTGTTCATCCGCCATGCGCTGGTGGAAGGCGACTGGCAAACGCGCCATGCGTTTTTCCGTGACAATTTGAAGTTACGCGCTGAGGTGGAAGAGTTAGAGCACAAATCGCGCCGTCGCGACATTTTGGTTGATGATGAGACGCTATTTGAGTTTTACGACCAACGCATCAGCCATGATGTGGTCTCCGCGCGTCACTTTGACAGCTGGTGGAAAAAGATCAGCCGTGAAACGCCGGATCTGCTCAACTTTGAAAAGAGCATGCTCATCAAAGAGGGCGCGGAAAAAATCAGTAAGCTGGATTACCCGAACTTCTGGCATCAGGGCAATCTCAAACTACGGTTAAGTTACCAGTTCGAACCCGGAGCCGATGCGGACGGTGTGACCGTACATATTCCGCTCCCGCTGCTCAATCAGATCGAAGAGAGCGGTTTTGAATGGCAAATTCCGGGGCTGCGCCGTGAACTGGTTATCGCCCTGATTAAGTCTTTGCCGAAACCGGTACGACGCAACTTTGTGCCCGCGCCAAACTATGCGGAAGCGTTTTTAGGTCGCGTCACGCCGCTGGAACTGCCGCTGCTGGACTCGCTGGAGCGTGAACTGCGCCGCATGACCGGCGTGACCGTTGACCGTGAAGACTGGCATTGGGATCAGGTGCCCGATCACCTAAAAATCACCTTCCGGGTAGTGGATGATAAGAACAAAAAGCTGCAGGAAGGACGTTCGCTGCAGGATCTGAAAGACGCACTGAAGGGTAAAGTGCAGGAAACATTGTCTGCGGTGGCGGATGACGGTATCGAACAGAGCGGGTTGCACATCTGGAGCTTCGGTCAGCTTCCGGAGAGTTACGAGCAAAAACGCGGTAACTATAAGGTAAAAGCCTGGCCAGCGCTGGTGGATGAGCGTGACAGCGTTGCCATCAAACTGTTTGATAACCCGCTGGAGCAACAGCAGGCGATGTGGTGCGGTTTACGCCGCCTGTTGTTGCTGAATATTCCTTCACCAATCAAATATTTGCATGAGAAACTGCCCAACAAAGCCAAGCTGGGGCTGTATTTTAACCCGTACGGTAAAGTGCTGGATTTGATTGACGACTGTATATCCTGTGGTGTGGATCAACTGATCGACGCCAACGGTGGTCCGGTGTGGACCGAAGAAGGCTTTGCGGCGCTGCATGAAAAAGTGCGGGCTGAACTGAACGATACGGTGGTGGATATTGCTAAGCAGGTCGAACAAATTCTGACCGCGGTGTTTAATATCAACAAACGTCTGAAAGGGCGCGTGGATATGACCATGGCGCTGGGGCTTGCGGATATCAAATCGCAGATGGGCGGGCTGGTGTACCGTGGATTTGTTACCGGCAATGGTTTCAAGCGTCTGGGCGATACGCTGCGTTATTTGCAGGCTATCGAAAAGCGTCTGGAAAAACTGGCTATCGATCCGCATCGTGACCGTGCGCAGATGCTGAAAGTAGATAGCGTGCAGCAGGCCTGGCAGCAGTGGTTCAATAAACTGCCTCCCGCGCGCCGTGAAGATGACGATGTCAAAGAGATCCGCTGGATGATAGAAGAGCTGCGCGTCAGCTATTTTGCCCAGCAGCTTGGTACGCCGTATCCGATTTCCGATAAACGTATTTTGCAGGCGATGGAGCAAATTTCGGGATAAATCGGTACCAGACAGCATACCGGGTAAGGTGACGTCACCGCCCGGTATGCAACCCGATAAAGTATTAAGATCAGGAGTCATGAGTATGAGCCAGTTTCCGACACTTTCCGCAACCACGCTTGCGGCGATCAATATCGTAGGGCGATGGTTGGCGCAGAATGATTTTACGGGGAATATCACCGTTCAGTCAGATTGCGTGATTCTGGCAGGGAACGCGGTTATTCCGACCATCGATGCCGCCTGCCGGATCGCGAAAGAGCAACAGGTTCCCTTGTTGATTAGCGGTGGCATCGGTCACTCCACACGATTTTTGTATGACGCGATTGCAGAGCATCCTCGTTACAACATCATTCGTACCACCGGACGCGCGGAAGCGGCGATCCTTGCCGATATCGCACATCAGTTCTGGCAAATCCCGGGGGAGAAGATTTGGGTGGAAGACCAGTCAACAAACTGCGGTGAGAATGCCCGTTTTAGCTGTGCATTATTGAATCAGGCGACGGAAAGTATTCATACCGTCATTGTGGTACAGGATCCCACTATGCAACGTCGCACGATGGCAACCTTTCAGCGCGTAACCCGTGATGAGCCGCATGCGCCGCGCTGGTTGAGTTTCCCTGGATTCATCCCTGAGCTGGCCCAACAGCAAGACGGCGTGGATTTTGTGCCAGCAGCAGAAGGTTTGTGGTCAGTGGATCGCTATCTGTCTCTCATAACCGGTGAACTTCCTCGCCTGCGTGATGATGCCACCGGTTATGGGCCTTGTGGCCGCGATTTTATTGCCCATGTTGATATTCCTCAGAACGTTGAGCAAGCCTGGCAGCAGTTGCAAAATGACATCGTGCTGACTGACTTACTGGAGAGCCGCTCTCTGTAATTCCTGTTGCCCGTTTGTCGGCGTTTTGCGGCAAACGGGCAAAAATCACACCTGTTTTTTCCCTTCATCATCACTTTGCCAGACGCTTTTATGAAGCCGCTCACAGAACAGCCACTCCAGCCATAATACGACCTGCATGATTGATATTAATTAACAATAGTTTTACTTGTTAAAAACAAATCAATCACAGGAGAGCCGCATGTCAGTACCCGTACAACATCCTATGTATATCGATGGGCAGTTTGTGACCTGGCACGATGATGCCTGGATTGATGTCGTCAATCCTGCCACGGAAGAGGTGATCTCGCGTATTCCCGATGGACGTGCCGAGGATGCGTGTAAAGCGATCGATGCTGCACAGCGCGCTCAGCCGCAATGGGAAGCGCTGCCCGCCATTGAACGGGCGAACTGGTTACGCAAAATTTCTGCGGGTATCCGTCAGCGAGCCAGTGAAATCAGCGCGCTGATTGTGGCGGAGGGTGGAAAAATACAGCAACTGGCTGAGGTCGAAGTCTCGTTTACCGCCGACTATATCGATTATATGGCGGAGTGGGCGCGTCGCTATGAAGGTGAGATCCTGCAAAGCGATCGTCCGGGCGAGAATATTCTGCTGTTTAAGCGCGCTTTGGGCGTGACTACGGGCATTCTGCCGTGGAACTTTCCGTTTTTCCTGATTGCCCGCAAACTGGCTCCCGCACTGTTGACGGGTAATACCATTGTCATTAAGCCGAGTGAATTTACACCGAATAACGCCATCGCCTTTGCCAAAATTGTTGATGATATTGGCTTGCCGCGCGGCGTATTTAATCTGGTGCTGGGACGTGGTGAAACGGTCGGTCAGGCGCTGGCCGCAAACCCGAAGGTGGCCATGGTGAGCATGACCGGTAGCGTCGGGGCGGGTGAGAAAATTATGGCTGCGGCGGCTAAAAATATCACCAAAGTTTGTCTGGAGTTGGGCGGCAAGGCCCCGGCTATCGTGATGGATGATGCCGATCTTGAACTGGCCGTAAAGGCAATTGTTGACTCGCGGGTGATCAACACCGGACAGGTATGCAACTGTGCCGAGCGCGTGTACGTTCAGAAAGGTATTTATGACCAATTCGTCAATCGTCTGGGTGAGGCGATGAAAGCCGTGCAGTTTGGCAATCCGGCTGAGCGCAATGATATTGCAATGGGGCCGCTGATTAACGCCGCTGCGCTGGAGCGTGTAGAACAGAAAGTTGCACGAGCGGTGCAGGAAGGCGCCAGAGTGGTGCTGGGCGGTAAGGCCGTTTCCGGCAAAGGGTATTACTATCCACCGACATTACTGTTAGACGTGCGCCAGGAGATGGCGATTATGCACGAGGAGACGTTTGGTCCGGTGCTGCCGGTGGTAGCGTTTGATACGCTGGAACAGGCGCTGACGATGGCCAATGACAGCGATTACGGTCTGACCTCATCGATCTATACGCAGAATCTGAATACGGCGATGAAGGCGATCAAAGGGCTGAAGTTTGGCGAAACCTATATTAATCGTGAAAACTTCGAGGCGATGCAGGGCTTTCATGCTGGCTGGCGCAAGTCCGGGATTGGCGGGGCTGACGGTAAACACGGTCTGAACGAATATCTGCAAACGCAGGTGGTGTATCTGCAGTCCTAAGTTTTCGCCGGGTGAGCCTGTACGCCACCCGGCGCAATTCTCACACTTTGCTGGCGATCCATAAGAATAAGCCGAGTGAGCAAAAATTAATGAATTTTTAACAAAAGCCCGTTATGGTGACGCATTATTGTTTTTATTCAGGAAGTGTTATGGGGAATAAGTATTCTGGCCTGCAAATTGGCATTCACTGGCTGGTCTTTTTGTTGGTCATTGTGGCCTACAGCGCTATGGAGTTTCGCGGATTTTTCCCGCGCAGCTATCGTCCCTTATTTAACATGGTGCACGTATCCTGTGGCATCACTATTTTAACGCTGATGGTGGCGCGTCTGCTGGTCAGGCTAAAATATCCGGCACCGCCGATTGTGCCAAAACCGAAGCCGATGATGACCGGAATGGCGCATCTGGGGCATCTGGTTATCTATCTGCTGTTTATTGTTCTGCCGATTATTGGACTGGTGATGATGTATAACCGGGGTAACCCGTGGATTGCATTCGGCATTGTTATGCCGCATGCGGCAGAGGCCAATTTTGATGTAGTGGATATGCTGAAGTCCTGGCACGTGACGCTGGCAAATCTGGGCTATTTTGTTATTGCTCTGCATGCCGCTGCCGCCCTGATGCACCACTATTTCTGGAAGGACAATACGCTGCTGCGCATGATGCCGCGAAAACGCTCCTGATGTAATGCCCCGCAAATGCGGGGTATTTTTTTAGCCGATTATTTTTCCAGACATCATAAAAACTTACCGGCAAGATGGTTAAACAACGTCCAGTTCATCACACTCGCTACTTGATTGCTGCTCTTATTAAAACTACTGTATATAAATACAGTAAATGAGAGGCAGATTATTATGTTGTTTTTCCAGCCTGCGGAACGCCGCGAAATTAAACACTTTCCGTTATTTAGCGATCTTGTGCCCTGCGGTTTTCCATCTCCTGCGCAGGACTACGTTGAGAAACGTATCGACCTCAATGACCTGCTGGTACGGCATCCCAGCGCAACCTATTTTGTTAAATCATCTGGCGACTCTATGAGGGGGGCAGGGATCGGCGAGGGCGATTTACTGATTGTCGACAGCGCCAGAAAACCTGCCCATGGAGACATCGTTATTGCCGCCGTTGAGGGCGAATTCACCGTTAAACGCCTGCAATTACATCCGGTTGTGATGCTGAAGCCAGAGAACAGCGCCTACGCGCCGATCATGATTAGCAGCGAGGACACGCTGGATATATTTGGCGTGGTGACATTTATCATTAAAGCAGCGGGCTGATGATGTTTGCACTGGTGGATGTTAACGCGTTTTATGCCAGCTGTGAGTCGGCATTCCGGCCTGATCTGAAAGGGAAGCCCGTTGTCGTTCTTTCAAACAACGATGGCTGCGTTATTGCCAGCAGCGTAGAGGCAAAGGCGCTTGGCGTTAATATGGGCGCTCCGTACTTCAAACAGAAAGATCTGTTCAGGCGCTATGGCGTGTTCTGTTTTAGTTCGAACTACGAGCTGTATGCGGATATGAGCAGCAGGGTGATGTCGATTCTGGAGGAGTTATCGCCACGCGTGGAGATATACAGTATTGATGAAGCCTTTTGTGATTTAACGGGCGTGCGAAACTGCAGGGATCTTACGGATTTTGGTCAGGAAATCAGAGCAACCATTTTGCAGAAAACACGTCTCACGGTTGGGGTCGGTATCGCTCAGACCAAAACCCTGGCCAAACTGGCAAACCATGCGGCCAAAAAGTGGCAGGAACAGACGGGCGGAGTCGTGGATCTCTCAAATATTGAACGCCAGCGTAAGCTGATGGCAGCACTCCCGGTTGATGAAGTCTGGGGCATCGGACGCCGCATCGGCAAAAAACTGGACGTTATGGGTATTAAAACGGTTCTCGACCTGGCGGATACCGATATTCGCTTCATTCGTAAACATTTCAGCGTCGTGCTTGAGCGAACCGTCCGGGAATTGCGCGGTGAGCCTTGTCTGGCGCTGGAAGAGTTTGCGCCGGATAAGCAGGAAATTATCTGCTCAAGATCGTTTGGTGAAAAACTCACGGATTACAACGCCATGAGAGAGGCCATTTGCACCTATGCTTCACGTGCTGCGGAAAAGCTGCGCAGAGAACACCAGTACTGCCGGTTTATCTCTACGTTTATCAAAACCAGTCCGTTTGTCCTGAATCAACCTTATTACGGTAACAGCGCATCGATAAAACTGCTGACGCCAACTCAGGATAGCCGGGACATTATTACAGCAGCCACGCGCAGCCTGGACGCCGTTTGGCGAGAGGGGCTACGTTATCAAAAAGCGGGCGTTATGCTGGGGGATTTTTTTAGCTCTGGCGTTGCACAGCTGAATCTTTTTGATAATAACGCCCCGCGGCGTAACAGCGATAAATTGATGGACCTACTGGATACTCTTAATGCTGAAAAGGGGAAAGGAACGCTCTACTTTGCCGGGCAAGGGATACAGCAGCCGTGGGCGATGAAGCGAGACATGCTTTCACCACGTTATACAACGAGATACAGTGATTTGCTGCGGGTAAATTGATAGCCAAACAAGGCTTCCGCCCACCTTATTTATACCGGATCAATTATCCTTTCAATGACAGGACGTTGTAAATTGCCAACGATTCCATAACCTTGGATACCTTTCCAGCGCGGCTAAATTAGCGCTCCTTTAATACTTCGATAAGAGACAAAGTTGATATTCAAAAAGTTGGATTGTTGTGAACTCAGGAGTAGGATTATTTCTATCTGATAGAACCAGTTATCGAGCTGGCTTATACGAGTTGTTTGTTTTTCACTTACGAAAAGGTGGTGCTGGTAATGAGTACATTCATCATTCGTTTATTATTTTTCTCTCTCTTATGCGGTTCTTTCTCAATACATGCTGAAGAGCAGAACGGTATGAAACTTGAGCGGGTTGTGATAGTGAGCCGTCATGGAGTAAGAGCACCTACGAAGTTCACTCCAATAATGAAAGATGTCACACCCGACCAATGGCCACAATGGGATGTGCCGTTAGGATGGCTAACGCCTCGTGGGGGAGAACTTGTTTCTGAATTAGGTCAGTATCAACGTTTATGGTTCACAAGCAAAGGTCTGTTGAATAATCAAACGTGCCCATCTCCAGGGCAGGTTGCTGTTATTGCAGACACGGATCAACGCACCCGTAAAACGGGTGAGGCGTTTCTGGCTGGGTTAGCACCAAAATGTCAAATTCAAGTGCATTATCAGAAGGATGAAGAAAAAACTGATCCTCTTTTTAATCCGGTAAAAATGGGGACATGTTCGTTTAACACATTGAAGGTTAAAAACGCTATTCTGGAACGGGCCGGAGGAAATATTGAACTGTATACCCAACGCTATCAATCTTCATTTCTGACCCTGGAAAATGTTTTAAATTTCTCACAATCGGAGACATGTAAGACTACAGAGAAGTCTACGAAATGCACATTACCAGAGGCTTTACCGTCTGAACTTAAGGTTACTCCTGACAATGTATCATTACCTGGTGCCTGGAGCCTTTCTTCCACGCTGACTGAGATATTTCTGTTGCAAGAGGCCCAGGGAATGCCACAGGTAGCCTGGGGGCGTATTACGGGAGAAAAAGAATGGAGAGATTTGTTAAGTCTGCATAACGCTCAGTTTGATCTTTTGCAAAGAACTCCAGAAGTTGCCCGTAGTAGAGCCACACCATTACTCGATATGATAGACACTGTATTATTGACAAATGGTACAACAGAAAACAGGTATGGCATAAAATTACCCGTATCTCTGTTGTTTATTGCTGGTCATGATACCAATCTTGCAAATTTAAGCGGGGCTTTAGATCTTAACTGGTCGCTACCCGGTCAACCCGATAATACCCCTCCTGGTGGGGAGCTTGTATTCGAAAAGTGGAAAAGAACCAGTGATAATACGGATTGGGTTCAGGTTTCATTTGTTTATCAGACGCTGAGAGATATGAGGGATATACAACCGTTGTCGTTAGAAAAACCTGCCGGCAAAGTTGATTTAAAATTAATTGCATGTGAAGAGAAAAATAGTCAGGGAATGTGTTCGTTAAAAAGTTTTTCCAGGCTCATTAAGGAAATTCGCGTGCCAGAGTGTGCAGTTACGGAATAAGCAATTAATTATTATATATATAGCGTATTAAAAAATAGAAACCCCCGGTTTGTAGTCGGGGGTATTCGTATTGTTCATAATTACATGAGTCTTCAACTGACTGTTCTTTGCGAGTGACAAACCAGTTACGCTGCTCCAGAAAAAATCCGGACTGTTCAGCGATGCAGAATACATCGACAAAGCGCTCGGTGTTGCGGCTCTAAAACCGCTTTACACGGTGATATGTCCACATATATCTAAATGTGCTGTTTGTGCAACTCATTAAAGAATAACAAGTTATTTATTTTACAATTAGTTAAAAATACTGATAGTATACCCCCCTATAGTATTTGGAGGGCGTATGCCGCATTCACCCGAAGATAAAAAACGCATTCTCACCCGTGTACGCCGTATTCGCGGTCAGGTTGATGCGCTTGAGCGCGCGCTGGAGTCCGGCGAGCCGTGTTTGGCTATCCTGCAACAAATTGCCGCCGTGCGCGGCGCATCCAATGGCCTGATGGGCGAAATGGTTGAGATCCACCTGAAAGACGAACTGGTCAGCGGGGAAACAACCCCAGACCAGCGTGCCGTGCGCATGGCTGAAATCGGCCATCTTCTGCGTGCTTATCTAAAATAACACCATCACCTCGCAATAATGGGAAGAGACAAATGAAATCACGTGCAGCAGTTGCATTCGGCCCCGGCCAACCGTTAAAAATTGTCGAAATCGATGTCGCACCGCCAAAGAAAGGTGAAGTGCTGGTTAAAATTACCCACACCGGCGTGTGCCATACTGATGCTTTTACGCTCTCAGGCGACGATCCGGAAGGGGTTTTCCCGGCGGTGCTCGGCCATGAAGGTGGCGGCATTGTGGTTGAAGTGGGTGAAGGCGTTACCAGCCTGAAACCGGGCGATCATGTGATCCCGCTATACACCGCAGAATGTGGCGAGTGTAAGTTCTGTAAATCGGGTAAAACTAACCTGTGTCAGGCCGTACGTGCGACCCAGGGCAAAGGTCTGATGCCGGATGGCACAACCCGTTTCTCGTATAACGGCGAGCCGATTTATCACTATATGGGCACCAGCACCTTCAGCGAATACACCGTATGTGCGGAGATCTCTCTGGCGAAGGTTAACCCGCAGGCTCCGCTGGACAAAGTGTGTCTGCTGGGGTGTGGCGTGACCACCGGTATCGGAGCGGTCCATAACACCGCAAAAGTGAAAGAAGGCGATACCGTCGCCGTATTTGGTCTGGGTGGTATTGGCCTGGCGGTGATTCAGGGCGCGGCGCAGGCGAAAGCCGGGCGTATTCTGGCCGTTGATACCAATCCGGAAAAATTTACGCTGGCAGGTGAAATGGGCGCGACCGATTTCATCAATCCGAAGGATTACGACAAACCGATTCAGGATGTGATTGTCGAGCTTACCGATGGCGGCGTGGACTTTAGTTTCGAATGTATCGGTAACGTTAACGTGATGCGCGCGGCGCTGGAATGCTGCCATAAAGGATGGGGCGAAAGCATCATTATTGGCGTGGCAGGAGCCGGACAAGAGATCAAAACGCGCCCGTTCCAGTTAGTTACCGGGCGTGTCTGGCGCGGTTCCGCGTTTGGCGGCGTGAAGGGGCGTACTCAGCTTCCTGGTATGGTTGAAGATGCGATGAGCGGGAAAATTCAGTTGGATCCGTTTATTACCCACCGTTTACCGCTGGAGCAGATTAACGACGCGTTCGATTTAATGCATCAGGGTAAATCCATCCGTACCGTTATCCACTTTGGCGATAACTGATTCATTGGCCAGCGGATTTCTCCGCTGGCACTTTCCTGAATTTTTAAGAATTATGTTGTGAAAGTGTGACGAATCCGGCGCTTTTCACGGTAAGTAAACTTCCCGGATTGCCGATGACTATCTAACGGGCGTGTTTTCACGCATAAACCCTACAAGAGAGTCGACGGTCATGGACAACACTACATCGATGCAAGCCCAGCATAAACTGGGCTTTCTGCATCAAATCCGGCTGGTTCCGCTGTTTTCCTCCATTCTCGGTGGCATCCTTCTGCTGTTCGCCTTAAGTTCCGGGCTGGCAAGCTATTTTCTTATGCAGGCCGATCGCGATCAGCGTGACGTGACCGATGAGATTCAGGTCAGGATGGGGTTATCTAACAGCTCTAACCACTTGCGTACCGCGCGTATCAACATGATCCACGCCGGCGCGGCGAGCCGTATTGCCGAAATGGATGACATGAAGGCCAATATCGCCGAGGCAGAAAAACGGATTAAGCAGTCGCAGGACGGTTTCAATGCTTATATGTCACGCGCGGTAAAAACGTCTGCCGATGAAGCGTTAGACGCTGAACTGAGCGCCAGCTTCAAAGCCTATACCGACGGCTTACAGCCGATGCTGAAGTACGCTAAAAACGGCATGTTTGAGGCGATCATCAACCATGAAAATGAACAGGCCAGACCGCTGGACTCTGCGTACAACAAGGTGCTGTTAAAGGCGATCGACATTCGTACCACCAGGGCGAATCAGTTAAGCGAGCAGGCGCATCAGCGTACACAGCTTGGTATGGCTTTTATGCTGGGCGCATTTGTTCTTGCGCTGGCGCTGACCGTGATGACGTTCATTGTTCTGCGCCGTACCGTCATTCATCCTCTGTTGCGTGCCGCCCAGCGTATTGAGCTAATTTCAGCGGGGGATCTCACCATGCCGGAGGAACCGACCGGGCGCAGCGAAATTGGTCGCCTGAGCCGCCATCTGCAAACAATGCAACGTTCGCTGGGGACAACGGTAGGCACGGTGCGTCAGGGCGCGGAAGAGATTTATCGCGGTACCAGTGAGATTTCGGCGGGGAACACCGATCTGTCTTCACGTACCGAACAACAGGCTGCGGCGATTGAACAAACGGCGGCCAGCATGGAAGAGTTGACGGCGACGGTGAAGCAAAACGCCGACAACGCGCATCATGCGAGCAAGCTGGCAGAAGATGCCTCCGGTAAGGCCAGTCGGGGCGGTCAGATGGTTTCTGGCGTGGTCAAAACTATGGGCAATATCTCAACGAGTTCAAAGAAAATCTCCGAAATCACAGCCGTTATTAACAGCATTGCTTTCCAGACCAATATTCTGGCGCTGAACGCAGCGGTTGAAGCGGCGCGGGCAGGAGAGCAGGGCCGTGGGTTTGCCGTGGTTGCCAGTGAGGTACGCACGCTGGCAAGCCGCAGCGCTCAGGCGGCAAAAGAGATTGAGGGATTGATCAGCGAATCAGTCCGACTGATTGACCAGGGCTCCGGAGAAGTGGTCGCTGCGGGCAATACGATGACGGATATTGTCGATGCGGTAAAACGCGTCACCGACATTATGCTGGAAATTGCAGCGGCCTCTGATGAGCAGAGCCGGGGTATCGTCCAGGTGAGTCAGGCAATTTCAGAAATGGATAAGGTAACGCAGCAAAATGCCTCGCTGGTTGAAGAAGCCTCTGCCGCTGCGGAATCGCTGGAAGAGCAGGCGGCGCGCTTAACGGAAGCTGTTGGCACATTCCGTTTAACAGGGACAAGTGCTATTAAACGCGCGCCTGTGACGACAAAGCCTGACCATTCACGCCCGCAGGCGGCAACTGCCAGTGGCGATAACTGGGAAACGTTTTAACAATAAAATCAATTAAGGGACCTGATGGTCCCTTAATTTTTGGCATCAAAACGGTACGGTTTTGCGTATTGCGGCGATCAGGATCTGCGCGGCCTGAGAGAGCTGCACATCGACACGGGTAAGAATGCCGATGGGTTCACCCGCACCGTGGGTGGGTATCGGCAACGACACCAGCGTCGCCTGGCGTAAATCTTCTCTAACTGCGCCTGAAGGGACAAACCACACATAGTCGTAATCGACCGTCAGTTGGCGGGAGAGCGATGCTGACAGCGTTTCAATACAGCCCGGCGGCATTTTGCAGCCCTGACTTTGCAACAACGCCTCTGCGTGCTGGCGAGGGGCGGTTCCTTTTGGTGAAACCACCACCGGCCACTCCATCACCCGACTCAGCGTAATGGTTTCCTGCAACAACGGGTGGTTAGGGCGCACGACCAGTTTGAGCGATTCCAGAAATAACAGCTCGTAGTTCAGACCAACCATCAATTCCGGATCGGCCATACGGCCAATGCCGAGATCAATTTCCCCTGACTTTAAACCCGCCAGGATCATGGGATTACTCATGGTGGCAACCTGCAGCGTGGTCTCCATTTGCTGCTTATGGAACGGGCCAATGACCGCCGGCAGAATGCCCAGGGCCGCGGTGGGTAAGGCGCCAATCCGTACGACATCCGTCTGTGACTCTTCGCGCTGGTTTAAGGCTTGTCCGGCGGTGTTGAGCGCATCCAGCACTCTGACTGCGTGGGTAAGAAACTGTTCTCCGGGCAGCGTTAATTGTGCGCCAAGGCGGCCACGCTCAAAGAGCCGGGTACCGGTCAGTTGCTCCAGTTCATTCAGCGTTTTGGAGAGGGCTGGTTGGCTCAGGTTAAGGGTCTCAGCCGCGCGGCCCAACGTTCCCTGCTGTGCAACGGCGACAAAAGTATGAAGGTGGCGCAAGCGAATGCGCTGATTGAACAGAACATTTTTTTCCATAAGCGATGTTAAAAACAGAGTCGTATCGGTGACAAGTGAAGTTGTTCGATTTTGATAACCTGATAGCAAAATATTATTAACATTTATCCTATTTTACTTACAACTGATTTATTTTGCTTATGTTTTGTACAGCGCCACCGGGTGGTGGGATCATGGAAGAGAATCCGTCCAGTCGATATACTTTCGTTATTGTTTGCTTTTGAACCATTCTCTTCACAAGGCACTGATTAATGATAGATGTAATAGGGCACCTTAACCCCGATAGCGATGCCATTTGTACCGCCGCCATGACGGCGCGTTGGCTTACTTTACGTGGCCAGCAGGCGACGGCATGGCGTCTGGGCGAACCTAACCGCGAAACGCAATTTATCTTTGAGCATGCAGGACTGACGATGCCCGAACGGCTGACGTTTGAACTGACCGATCGTGATGTGTGGCTGGTCGATTTCACCGAGCCTGCCCAGGGGCCGGCATCGCTGGCAGAAAGTAACGTCGTGGGAATTATCGATCATCACCGACTCGGTGGATTAGTCACTCGTCTGCCACCAGAGGTGTGGGTGAAGCCAGTCGGCAGTAGCGCGACGCTGTTATGGCAACTGATGACGGAAGAGGAGCGCAGCCAGTTGTCTGCCGCTGAGGCTGTTTTATTGCTGGGTGCCGCATTGAGTGACACTGTCACGCTTCGTTCGCCAACGACCACCTCTGACGATCGCCTGGCGGTGGAGGCCCTGGCCCAAAAAACCGGTGTGGATCTCGAGGCGTTTAGTCGCGACCTGCTGTCTGCTAAAACAAGCGTGGAAGGCATGAGCGCTCGCGAGCTTCTGCAGAAAGACATTAAAACCTTCACCATTCATGGACATTCTGTTTGTGTGGCGCAGCTTGAACTGTATGCGCTGCAACAGGTGGATGCGGTGCTGGACGATCTCCGTCTGGAAATGGCGCGCTATGCAGAGGAAAAGAATGCCGCGCTGGTTGTACTGATGCTCACCGATATTAATCTGGGCGACACCAGCCTGTGGTTTGCCGGTACAGCGCTGTCAGACATCCCGCAGCCCTGTAAGGTGGAGGGGATGCTCAGCCGTAAAAAACAGATGTTGCCCTGGCTGGAAAGTCATTTAAAACCACGCCAGTAGGTTCTGTTCACCGTCTGTAGGGGTGGGAAATTTACGCGGGGTCACACTTTGTAAATTCTTCCCACCGGAGTCAGCGGCGTTTTCTACACTCCAGGTAATATTCACTGGAGGCATGACATTATGGCGAACACCATCACGGCAGATGAGATTCGGGAACAATTTTCGCAGGCAATGTCAGCAATGTACCAGCAGGAAGTCCCGCAATATGGCACGTTGCTGGAACTTGTCGCTGATGTGAATCTGGCGGTACTGGAAAATAATCCTACGCTGCATGAAAAACTGGCGAATGCAGATGAGCTGGCCCGGCTAAACGTTGAGCGCCACGGCGCCATTCGGGTGGGCACTGCGCAGGAGCTTTCTACGCTACGCCGGATGTTTGCCATTATGGGCATGTATCCGGTGAGTTATTACGATCTCTCCCAGGCCGGTGTTCCCGTGCATTCCACCGCGTTTCGTCCCATTGACGATGCGTCGCTTTCGCGCAACCCGTTTCGGGTATTCACCTCGTTATTGCGGCTCGAATTAATCGAAAACGCCGCGCTACGGCAAAAAGCCGCGGAGATCCTCGCGAAACGCGATATTTTCACCCGTCGTTGTCACGAACTGCTGGATGAGTTTGATGTGCAGGGCAGTTTTACGCCTGAGCAGGCGCAGGAGTTTGTGCAAGAAGCGCTGGAAACTTTCCGCTGGCATCAGCATGCCACGGTCGATGAGGCGACCTATCACGCATTGCACAATGAGCACCGGCTGATTGCTGATGTGGTGTGTTTCCCTGGGTGTCATATCAACCATCTGACGCCGCGTACGCTGGATATCGACCGGGTTCAGTCGATGATGCCGGAGTGCGGCATTGAACCCAAAATACTGATTGAAGGGCCGCCGCGCCGCGAGGTGCCCATTTTATTGCGTCAGACCAGTTTTAAAGCGCTGGAAGAGCCGGTGTTATTTGCCGGTGAAATGCGTGGCACTCACACGGCGCGTTTTGGTGAAATCGAACAGCGCGGCGTGGCCCTGACGCCGAAAGGCAGAGCATTGTACGACGAATTGCTGAATAAAGCGGGAACGGGAAAAGACAACCTGACACATCAGCTGCATTTGCAGGAAGTGTTCAAAGCATTCCCGGACAGCGAATTTCTGCTGCGCCAGCAGGGGCTTGCCTGGTTCCGCTACCGGCTGACGCCGTCGGGCGAGGCGCATCGACAGGCGATTCGCCCGGATGACGACCCGCAGCCGCTCATTGAGCGGGGCTGGCTGGTTGCTCAGCCCATTACCTACGAAGATTTTTTACCGGTGAGCGCCGCGGGGATTTTCCAGTCTAATCTGGGGAATGAAACTCAGGCTCGTAGCCACGGTAATTCCAGCCGCGACGCGTTTGAACAGGCGCTGGGTTGTGCGGTTTATGATGAGTTTGCGTTGTATCAGGAGGCGCAAGATCGCAGTAAACGTCGGTGTGGTTTACTTTAATTGAATTTACATGGGATTCGGTCTGTTCCCATCGACATAAAATATTTTCGATTTTGTACAGATAATCGGCGACCAACAATTGGATTATTAATGAATTTTGTCTAGAGTGAGCGGTCAGAAATGTGCACTCTCTTGCCGCTGATTATGGCCGGCGCGGGACCATTTACACGACCAGAAGGACTTACTTTCAGGCATGAATCGCAGACGATTTATTAAAGGTTCAATGGCAATGGCCGCCGTGTGCGGAACCAGTGGTATTGCATCACTCTTTTCCAGCGCCGCCTTTGCGGCAGAGTCTGACATTGCAGACGGAAAAACCGTACGTTTTGATTTTTCCGTTCTGCAATCGATGGCCCATGACTTAGCACAGAAGCCCTGGGGCGGCGCACCGCGCGCGTTACCTGACACGCTGGCCAAACTGACACCGCAGGCCTACAACAGCATTCAATATGACCCAGAGCAGTCTCTGTGGAACAATGTTGAAAATCGTCAGCTTGATGCGCAGTTCTTTCATGTGGGAATGGGCTTCCGTCGCCGCGTACGCATGTTCTCGGTTGATGGCAGCACGCATATGGCGCGCGAAATCCACTTCCGTCCGGAACTGTTTAAATACAATGATGCGGGTGTGGATACCAAACAGCTGGAAGGGCAGACTGACCTCGGGTTCGCCGGGTTCCGCGTGTTTAAAGCGCCAGAATTAGCCCGTCGCGATATCGTTTCTTTCCTGGGCGCCAGCTATTTCCGCGCCGTGGATGACACCTATCAGTACGGTTTATCGGCCCGCGGTCTGGCGGTAGATACCTACACCGACAGCAAAGAAGAATTTCCTGATTTCACCTCTTTCTGGTTTGAAACGGTCAAACCGGGCGCAACCTCCTTTACCGTGTATGCGCTTCTCGACAGCCCCAGCGTAACCGGCGCATTTAAGTTCGTGATCCACTGCGAGAAAACGCAGGTGATCATGGATGTACAAAACCACATCTATGCGCGCAAAGACATCAAGCAGCTCGGTATTGCACCGATGACCAGCATGTTTAGCTGCGGCAACAACGAACGTCGGATGTGTGACACCATTCACCCGCAAATTCATGATTCCGACCGTCTGGCGATGTGGCGGGGCAATGGCGAGTGGATCTGCCGCCCGCTGAATAACCCGCAAAAACTGCAGTTCAACGCCTATACCGATAACAACCCGAAAGGGTTTGGCTTGCTGCAGCTCGATCGCGACTTCTCCCATTACCAGGATATCATGGGCTGGTACAACAAGCGTCCGAGCCTGTGGGTCGAACCGCGTAACCAGTGGGGCAAGGGGACTATCGGCCTGATGGAGATCCCGACGACCGGCGAAACGCTGGATAACGTCGTCTGCTTCTGGCAGCCTGAAAGGTCGATCAAAGCGGGCGATGATCTGGAATTCAAATATCGCCTGTACTGGAGTGCTCAGCCGCCGGTGCGTTCACCGCTGGCTCGCGTGATGGCGACCCGAACAGGCATGGGCGGCTTCCCGGAAGGATGGGCGCCGGGCGAGCACTACCCGGAAAAATGGGCGCGACGTTTTGCTGTTGATTTCGTCGGTGGCGATCTAAAAGCCGCAGCGCCGAAGGGTATTGAACCGGTGATTACGCTCTCCAGCGGTGAAGCGAAACAGATTGAGATCCTTTACGTGGAACCTATCGACGGTTATCGCATTCAGTTTGACTGGTATCCGACCTCTGACTCAACCGATCCGGTAGATATGCGTATGTTCCTGCGTTGTCAGGGCGACGCCATCAGTGAAACCTGGCTGTATCAGTACTTCCCGCCAGCGCCGGATAAACGTCAGTACGTTGACGACCGCGAGATGCGTTAATCACTCCCTTTACGGCTCTCCGAATGGGGAGCCGTATCTGTAATCCTCTTCACAACCATTCTGTACACTATTTACTCGATCCCGTTCGCATTTTTCTGTAAGTCAAGTGGGTACTCTGGAGGTGTGTATTTCTTATACACGTTCTTTTCCACTAACAGGGAGAAAGTATGTTTCCAGAATACAGAGACCTTATTTCCCGACTGAAATCCGAGAACCCTCGCTTTCTGTCCTTATTCGAAAAACACAACAGCCTTGATCATGAGATCTCCAGACTGGAAGGTTCGGATGGTCGGGGGTATAGTTTGGACATTGTTCGCCTTAAGAAACAGAAACTCCACCTGAAGGAAGATCTGCTCAAAATATTGCAAAAAGAGAGTGTCAGTGAGAGCTAAGTAAAACGGCACTTGCTGTGTAAAAGGGCTTCCAAAAGGGAGCCCTTCCTGTTTTTATTTGATTGAGCAGGGTGGCCTGCTTAACCATCATAATGGAATGAAAATGTCAGAAGTGATTACCATCAATGACACGCTGGAACTGCGTGCCGTAGAAGAGCAACACGTCACGCCTCTGCATCAGTTGGTGCTTAAAAATAAAAGCTGGCTCCAGCAGTCGCTGAACTGGCCGCAGTTTGTTGCCTGTGAGGAGGACACCCGCAAGAATGTGCAGGGTAATATGATGTTGCACCAGCGCGGTTACGCCAAAATGTTCCTGATTTTTGCGCAAGAAAATGTGGTCGGGGTTATCTCGTTTAACCAGATAGAACCGCTGAACAAAGCGGCTTATATCGGCTACTGGCTGGATGAGGAGCATCAGGGTCAAGGCATCATGTCCCAGGCGCTACAGGCCTTAATCCATCATTATGCGCAGCGTCAGGAGATTCGCCGCTTCGTGATTAAATGTCGCGTAGAAAACGTTGAGAGCAACCAGGTGGCGCTACGTAATGGCTTCCAACTGGAAGGATGTATGCAACAGGCGGAATTCCTTAATGGTGATTACTATGATGTGAATCTCTACGCCCGCATCATTGATGGCTCTTCAGAATAAACCTGCGATAGGCGTGCGAGTAATGCGCTGTTCACCGTTAATCACTTTCGGTCCGCGTAGGTGAATGGCATCGCCATCAAACGCCTGGATATGCGCCTGACCGGTTATCTCAATGTGATGCTCGATCAGCACTTCGCCCAGCACGCAGACGTGGCCTTCAATCAGGATGTGGTCGTCTAACTGGAGCGGTCCACCGCGTAATTGCGCATGACCGCCGACCAGCACGTGGTGTTTCAGCACGCAGTTACCTTCAACTACCGCGTGCTCCGCCACCTGCGAGCTGTAGCGTAGGGTAGGTATGGCATCTTCTTCGCTCCCGGCGATGACGCGCGCATATCCATAGACTTTGGCGCAATCGCAAATCCAGACATTGTTCTCTTCATTACCTTCCACCTGTGCGAAATCAAAAACTTCCGCCCGATGTTCAATAAAGGCATAGTTGATTTTCGCATCGCCATAGATCTGCGCCTGATGCACCACTCGTGAGTGGCTGACAAAAGCCCGATCATAAATTTGCAGGAGCTGGTCGCTTTCACGGGTTAGCCCCCTGGCGGCGATGATTTCAGAGTCACACATCACGAGCGCATCACCAAAGAGAAGGCACTCGCCGCGAACCACAGAATCCTGAATGGTGACGTTGTCACGTATTTGCGCGTTATGACTGATTTCAGCCCGGTCAATCCACACGTCATCGCTAATTTGCGCGCCATCTCTGACCACGCTTGCCTGAGTAATGCGGGCGTTTCCTGTAATCGTCGCGCCGGAAAATGCGAGCGCGTTTTCATCGTAAATCCAGCAATCACCGCTTTGTGACAGCACGCTTTCATTGTCGATCCAGCCACCGGGCGTGCCGGCCTGGACATCATTAAAATCAGTGAGCGCAATGATTTGGCGTAGTAATACGCTTTTTTTATTGCCATTATCCTGGTAACTAAAGGATCGAGATTCATCGCTGAGACGATATTTGGTCATAGCTCATTTCCATGTTGCGCACCTTAGTTAAACGTAGCAAAGTTTTCCGCACTGGCTAAATCAGCGGAAATTCCATAAAATGCATTTCAAATATACTTTAAAAAATAAACAAAATGAGTAAGAACAAACAGAGTGAGCGGGTCCTCAATCTTCCGGCCGGTTATTTTGGCATGGTACTGGGCATCATTGGGATGGGGTTTGCGTGGCGTTATGCCAGTCAGGTGTGGCCAGTGAGTCACTTGATTGGCGACGGTTTAGTGATCCTCGCAATGGTCATTTGGGGGCTGCTGACGCTGGCTTTTCTGAGCCGTTTACTGCGTTTTCCGCATAGCGTATTGGCGGAAATTCGTCACCCGGTGATGAGCAGCTTTGTCAGTCTGTTTCCGGCCACAACGATGCTGGTCGCGATTGGTTTTGTCCCGTGGTATCGACCGCTGGCGATTGGGTTGTTCAGCATTGGCGTGGTGATACAGCTGGCCTACGCCGCCTGGCAAACGGCAGGGTTGTGGCGTGGATCGCATCCAGAGGAAGCCACCACGCCGGGTCTGTATCTGCCGACCGTCGCCAATAACTTTATCAGTGCAATGGCCTGTGGCGCACTGGGTTTCAACGACGCAGGATTGGTGTTTTTAGGCGCCGGGGTTTTTTCCTGGCTCAGTCTGGAGCCGGTGATTCTGCAACGTTTACGTAGCTGCGGTGAGTTGCCTGCGGTGTTACGTACTTCACTTGGCATTCAACTGGCGCCTGCGCTGGTCGCCTGCAGCGCCTGGCTTAGCGTTAACGGCGGCGAGGGCGATACGTTAGCCAAAATGTTGTTCGGCTATGGTCTGCTGCAACTGCTGTTCATGCTACGGCTCATGCCGTGGTATTTGTCACAGCCATTTAATGCGTCTTTCTGGAGCTTCTCGTTTGGCGTGTCGGCTCTGGCAACAACAGGGCTGCATCTGGGCCACGGTAGCGAGTCAGGATTTTTTCATACGCTGTCGATCCCACTGTTTATTTTTACCAATTTTATCATTGCATTATTACTGGTACGTACGTTTGCATTGCTGATGCAGGGGAAACTGCTCATCCGCACGGAGCGTGCTGCATTACTGAAATCTGAGGATAAATAATGACCCTTTGCGACGAAAACTACTTTACTGAGAAATACGATTTAACTCGTACGCATTCCGATGTTGTTGAAGCGGCAAAAATTGTTAAGCCAGGTAAAACGTTAGACCTGGGCTGCGGTAACGGTCGTAACAGCCTGTACCTTGCGGCAAACGGTTATGACGTGACAGCATGGGATAAAAACCCCATGAGCATCGCTAACCTTGAGCGTATCAAAGCGGCGGAAGGGCTGACCAATCTGCACGCGAATGTCGCGGATCTCAACGCATTACGCTTTGACGGCGAATATGATTTTATTCTTTCTACCGTTGTGCTGATGTTCCTTGAAGCCAAAACTATCCCTGGCCTTATTGAAAATATGCAGCGTTGCACTAAACCGGGCGGATATAACTTAATTGTCGCGGCGATGGATACTGATGATTTTCCGTGTACCGTGGGGTTCCCGTTCGCGTTTAAAACCGGAGAATTGCGCAACTATTACAGCGGATGGGATCTGCTGAAATATAACGAAGACGTGGGTGAACTTCATCGTACGGATGAAAACGGTAATCGAATTAAACTGCGCTTTGCCACAATGCTGGCACGCAAAACTGCCTGAACCTCCCGCCTGGGTTAACTCTTTCTGCGCTCAGCATTTTTTGTGCCGGGCGTAGAGAGAAAATTGTGCGGTGTTTACCATTTTTAGTACATCCAAAATGAAACGGTTTTGCTATTCTTTTTAAGCATCATTGCGAAAACTAAAGGGATCGTTTCATGCGTACTCAAACTTTATTTAAAGTTGCAGTGCTTACTGGCTTGTTGGCATTATCCGGCTGTGCGTCAAAAGTGACTGCGCCGGATAAATATTCTGGGTTTTTAAAAAATTACTCTGATTTGAAGGAAACACAATCAGCATCGGGACAAACCGTACTCCGTTGGGTTGATCCGAGCTACAACGAATCCAAATATGACAACATTGTATATAACCCGGTAACGTATTATCCGGTTCCTAAACCTACCACGCAGGTAGGGCAGCAGGTTCTTGATCAACTGCTGACCTACACTAATACCCAGTTGAAATCCGCCATCAGCAAGCGTAAGCCCCTGGTTACTACCCCTGGGCCACGTAGCCTGATTTTCCGCGGAGCGATTACCGGTGTTGCAACAAGCAAAGAAGGACTGCAGTTCTATGAAGTGATCCCGGTTGCGCTACTCGTTGCGGGAACACAAATGGCAACGGGTCACCGTACCATGGATACCAACCTCTATTTCGAGGGTGAGTTGATTGATGCTGCGACCAATAAACCGGTAATTAAAGTTGTACGTAAGGGTGAAGGTAAAGATCTGAGCAACGAAAATACGCCGATGACATTCGAAACGTTGAAGAAAGTTGTTGATGACATGGCGACGGATGCCACCATGTTTGACGTGAACAAAAAACCACAATAATAATCAACGCACCATCTCAGGATGGTGCGTTTTTTTTATGCCACCCGGCGTCGATAGAATAGTTTACCCATCAGCACTTCTGGTCGGGCAAACATCACCATATTCCCCAGTAAAATCAACACCAATCCGGCAATAGCGTTAACCTGCCAGACGTATCCTTCATACAATGTTGACAGCGTTAGCGCAACCAGCGGGAAAAGCAGGGTACTGTATGCCGCCCTACTGGGACCAATGCGACCTACCAGTGTGAAATAAGCGCCGAAAGCAATCACTGAGCCAAAAATAGCCAGATATAACAGCGCGCTGAGATAGCTGAATGTCCACTGTGGCGTAAAATTGTCCCCGCGCATCAGCGCAATGGCAGCGATCAACAGCGTGCCGTACAGCATGGCCCAACTGTTGGTCGTTAACACTTCCAGCCCTTTTTTCTGGTGACGCATGCTGATCATATTACCCAATGAGAAACCGAAGGTTCCAAGGGCGCTTAAGCCGATACCCAGCAGCAAGGAATGATTGAATCCGCTGTTGAGCAAATCCTGCCAGAACAGAGTCACAATGCCCGTCAGTCCAAGACCGGCTGCTATATAGAAACGCAGCGGTGGTTTTTGCCCAAAAAAGATGAAGCTATTGACCGCATTGAACAGGACGGCCATTGAGAAAATCACCGACTCCAGGCCGGTATTAATCCAGGCTGCAGCCGTATAAAAACACCAGAAGTTGAAGCAAAAAACGCATCCACCCTGTAACAGACAAAACAGGTGATCGCGACCAGACAGTTTGCGTAATTTACCGCTAACCAGCAGGATCACTATCATCAGCGAACTGGCAACGGCGAAGCGCCAAAAGATAGAAACCGGCGCAGAAACCGGGCCCTGCTGCAAATAAATCGCAATCCATGTCGTTCCCCAAATTACCACCACCAGGCAGTACAACAGTGCGTTCATACAACTCTCTCTTTTTTGGATTCAGGTTCACACTGTGTCATGTCTGGCGGCAGGAGGCTTTCATCGGTTTGCGGCGGACTTGCAAAATCTTGCGCTTTTTTAGCGTAAAAGCGAAAAGGAAGCTGTTAACAATATGTGGCTGTTATAGACTGAAAGCCTGCTAACTTATTTTGAATGTGATGGTATGCCTCAGCCCTACGATGCCTTTGAAAACTTACGCAAACATAATGCCGTGCTGCATGAATCGGTTGCGTTACATTCAGGGATCCAACTGGCGGCCTGGTCAAACAAGCGCGATACCATCACCCAGTATTGCGATCACCATACGCTCAGTTTATATATCGCGGATGGCTACGAGAGTTACCACAAAACGGCGGGGGGCTGGAAGAATGGCGGCGGACCGGACCGTTTTTGCCTGATGCCGAAAGAGAGCGAATCAAGTTGGGATATCCGCGACGATCTCTCCTTTGTTCATCTCTATTGTACCGACGAACATCTGCGCGAAGTGGGTGAAAAAGTCTGGGATAAAAGCCCCTATAGCTTCACGCTGGACGAGCACACGTTTGGCAGTGACCCGGGGATCACGGCGGTTTACCGTCAGTTTCTGCTTGATAACGACTGGCAGCAACCGGCCAATCACCTCACGCTCAGCGCGGCATCTTCGCTACTGTTAACGCATCTGATCCAGCATTACAGCAACGTTCAATGGCGGCTGCCCACCGTCACCGGGGGACTCGCGCCAGTCACCTTGCGTAACGTGCTGGCCTATATTGACGCGCATCTGGCGTACCCAATCACCCTGAACGATCTGGCTAGTGAGGCGGCGCTCAGCGAATTCCATTTTGCCAGAATGTTTCGCCAGTCGATGAATATGGCACCGCATCAGTACGTGATGCAACGTCGTATGGCGCTGGCGCAGCATCTGGTCTGTTACACTTCACGCAGTTTGTCAGATATTGCGATGACCTGCGGATTCAGTTCGGCAAGCCATTTTAGTAACCGATTTAAACAGGTAACCGGTAAAACGCCAACACAGCTACGTGCGGCGAAATAACGTCAACACGGCGTAGCAGATACCGCCTACGACCAGCCCCCAGAATGCAGATCCAATCCCCAATAACGTCAGGCCACTGGCCGTGACCAAAAACGTAACGATGGCTGCGTCGCGTTCCGCTTCATTATGCAACGCCTGATACAAACTACCGCTAATCGTCCCGAGCAAGGCCAGACCGGCCAGCATCTGGATCCAGCTTACGGGCAGTGCCGCCATTAGTCCTGTGACTGAACCGCCAAACACCCCAGCCAGAAGATAGAAGACGCCAGCCGCGGCGGCGGCGAGCCAGCGTCGTTTGGCATCAGGATGCGCTTCGGGACTTTGGCAAATTGCGGCGGTTATGGCGGCAATGCAGATGGAGTAGACGCCAAACGGCGAAAACATCAGCGCCAGCAGGCCGGTAAAGATAATGAGCGGTGAAACGGGTAATGAATAGCCCGAGGCATTCATAGTGGCAATACCAGGGGCATTTTGTGAAGCCATGGTAACCAGAAACAGCGGTAGCGCAATGCTGATACTGTGGGCAAATGAAAAGTGTGGGGCAATAAACGCAGGCATGACCGGCGATAAATTCACTCCGCTTGTGACAATGTCACCTTTTATTAGCGCGATAGCGATACCCGCCAGCATCGCGGCGATCGTCGCGTACCGTGGGGCTGTGACTTTAAATACCAGCCATGCCACCAGCATACTACCGCACAAAATAAGCTCACTGTTGAGGCTATTAAAGGCCTGCAGACCAAAGCGCAGCAGGATCCCGGCCAGCATGGCTGATGCCAGTGAGTGGGGGATTATTTTCATCAGACGGGCAAACAATCCGGTTATGCCGCACAGCACAATCAACGCGTTAGCTACGATAAAAACGCCGATAGCATCCTGAATCGATACCCCGTGCAGACCCGTAACCAGCAGCGCGGCGCCAGGTGTTGACCAGGCCGTGAGCACAGGAGCGCGATACCATAACGTCAGCGCCAGCGTACTGACGCCCATTGCAATCCCCAGCGCGGTCATCCAGCCTGCGATTTGATCTGTGGTCGCACCTGCGGCCAGGGCCGCTTGCCAGATAATGGCAGCCGAGCTGGCGTAACCGACCAGGACAGCCACAAAACCCGATAATACGGTGGGTAGTGGGATGGAGAATGCGCGCATAGTCACTCCGTGTGCGTTATAACGGTCAATCAATGTAGCACTGTGCGTTATAGCGTACAAGTGCTAAGCTGTAGCCTTGAGAAAGGAGAGTCAGGAAGGCGAAAAATGGAAAACTTAACCCACTATCTGGCCACAACGCTCCGCACGCTACGTCACCAGCGGGAATGGAGCCTGTCACGTTTGGCGGAGGAAACCGGCGTGTCAAAAGCCATGTTGGGGCAGATTGAGCGCAACGAATCCAGCCCAACGGTGGCGACATTGTGGAAAATTGCTACCGGACTGAACGTGCCATTCTCGACGTTTATTTCACCGCCAGAGTCAGACGGTGCGCCAACATTCGATCCCCAGCAGCAGGCGATGGTCGTCACGCCACTGTTTCCGTGGGACCCACAGCTGTGCTTCGATCATTTTTCGATACAGCTGGCACCCGGCGCGCTCAGTGAATCGGCTCCGCATGAAACCGGCGTTATAGAGCACGTGGTGGTGATAAATGGGCTGCTGGATATGTGTATTGAGGGGCAGTGGCGCACCATGAAATCCGGCGAGGGGGTGCGTTTTGCGGGAGACAGGGCGCATAGCTACCGTAACAGTAGCGAACAAACGGTTCACTTTCATTCCCTGATCCATTACCCGCGCGGTTAATCGGGAAAACTATTCCGAAAATCCGCGCTTGTGACTACAATAGCCGCCATTTTTACCACTTGTGGATGGTAACAACTGTATGCGTCAGCAGCCTCATCACCTTGAATTGTTAAGCCCGGCCCGGGATACCGCCATTGCACGTGAAGCCATTTTGCACGGCGCTGACGCCGTTTACATTGGCGGACCGGGTTTTGGTGCGCGTCATAACGCCAGTAACAGCCTGAAAGATATCGCCGAACTGGTGCCGTTTGCGCATCGTTACGGGGCGAAAATCTTTGTGACGCTGAATACAATCTTGCATGATGATGAGCTGGAGCCCGCACAGCGATTAATTACCGATCTGTATCAGACCGGCGTTGACGCCCTGATTGTGCAGGATATGGGGATTCTGGAGCTGGATATCCCTCCCATTGAGCTGCACGCCAGCACCCAATGTGATATTCGCAGCGTCGAGAAGGCGAAGTTTCTTTCTGACGTCGGATTCACCCAAATTGTCCTCGCGCGTGAACTGAGCCTTGAGCAGATACACGCCATTCATCAGGCTACGGATGCAACTATTGAATTTTTCATTCACGGTGCGCTGTGCGTCGCCTATTCAGGCCAGTGTTATATTTCACATGCGCAAACCGGACGTAGCGCTAACCGCGGTGACTGTTCTCAGGCTTGTCGCCTGCCGTATACCCTGAAAGACGATCAGGGGCGCGTGGTGTCCTATGAAAAACATCTGCTGTCGATGAAAGATAACGATCAGACCGCCAACCTCGGTGCGTTGATTGACGCAGGCGTGCGCTCCTTCAAAATTGAAGGGCGCTATAAAGACATGAGCTATGTGAAGAATATTACCGCGCATTATCGTCAGATGCTGGACGCCATTATTGAAGAGCGCGGCGATCTTGCCCGTTCTTCAGCCGGGCGTACCGAACATTTCTTTACTCCATCCACGGAAAAGACCTTCCATCGCGGCAGCACCGATTATTTTGTGAATGCCCGTAAAGGGGATATCGGCGCATTCGACTCACCAAAGTTCATCGGTCTGCCGGTTGGCGAAGTCCTGAAGGTGGCAAAAGATCATCTCGATGTTGAGGTAACAGAACCGCTGGCCAACGGGGATGGTCTGAACGTGTTAATCAAGCGTGAGGTCGTCGGATTTCGCGCCAACACCGTTGAAAAAACGGGGCACAATCGTTATCGGGTGTGGCCGAATGAAATGCCCGCCGACCTGCACAAAGTGCGCGCCAACCATCCGCTGAACCGCAATCTCGATCATAACTGGCAGCAAGCGTTGACCAAAACCTCCAGCGAACGCCGCGTCGCGGTCGATATTGAGCTGGGCGGCTGGCAGGAACAGTTGATCCTGACGCTCACCAGTGAGGAGGGGGTGAGTATCACCCATACGCTGGACGGCCAGTTTGAGGAAGCGAACAATGCAGAAAAAGCGTTGAGCAACCTGCAGGATGGCCTGGCAAAACTGGGACAAACGCTGTATTACGCCCGTAATATTCAGGTGAATCTGCCGGGAGCATTGTTCGTGCCGAACGGTCAACTGAATCAGTTGCGACGTGAAGCGGTCGACATGCTGGATGCAGCTCGTTTGCAAAACTATCAGCGCGGTCGCCGTAAACCGGTTGCCCAGCCGGCGCCGGTTTACCCGCAAACGCATCTGAGCTTTCTGGCTAACGTCTACAACCATAAAGCGCGAGAGTTTTATCACCGTTATGGCGTGCAGTTGATTGATGCCGCCTATGAGGCGCATGAAGAGAAGGGCGATGTGCCGGTGATGATCACCAAACATTGCCTGCGTTTTGCGTTTAACCTGTGTCCGAAACAGGCGAAAGGAAATATCAAAAGCTGGAAAGCCACGCCGATGCAACTGGTTAACGGCGATGAGGTCTTGACGCTGAAATTTGATTGCCGACCGTGCGAAATGCACGTGATCGGCAAGATGAAACATCACATTCTGAAGATGCCGTTGCCGGGCAGCGTGGTGGCTTCCGTCAGCCCTGAAGAACTGCTGAAAACGTTGCCAAAGCGTAAAAGCTAACGGTTAGCTCTGATGTGTATCGGGTTTGCGTGATTTTTGCCAGTAATGGTGTTCGCGAAGATCGGCGGCGGATTCTTCCGCCGTCATTCGTAGTTCATCGCTGTCGGCCGTGTGTCGTAATAAGTGATCGGCATCCTGCACCTGAAGATATTCATGTCCCTGATTAGTAGCGAGAAGCTGACCGGAAAAAAGCGCGCTGGCCAGCAATAACACCGTTAACCCTTTCTTAAACATCATGCACCCTCTGGTACGTTAGCTGCGGAATTGACGATAATTTCGCCAGGTGACTATTCAATATTTTAATCGGGTTAATGACAATCTCTGTTTTGTCATTTCGATGTTTTTTACATTTTTGTTTAGATAACGTTGGGATTTGTCACAACCGGGCAGTGCAGCGCTGCCCGGTTGTTATCAGAGAGAGAATCAGGATTTAAATCCGGCGGCCGTCATCAAGAGACGAAAGAACATACCAACGGCGGCCAGGGCCAGCACGCTGCCGCCCCAGAGGATCACCAGCCACATCAGGCGTTTCCAGATTGTTTGTTGCATCAATGATACCCCTCACCATGTTGAACTTTGCCGCGGAAAACGTAGTAGCTCCAGAAGGTGTACACCAGGATTATCGGGATAATCAGCAGCGCGCCAACCAACATAAAGCCCTGACTCTGCGCCGGAGCTGCCGCCTGCCACAGCGTAATGGAAGGTGGAATGATGTGGGGCCAGATACTGATCCCCAGCCCGCTGAACCCGAGAAAAATTAGCCCCAGCGTCAATACAAAAGGCAGCGTATGGCTGTTTTGCTGACCCAGCGAGCGCCACAGCCAGAGGCTAATCAGCGCAACCAGGAGCGGAACCGGCATCAGGAACCACAGATTGGGCAGGCTAAACCAACGCTCGGCAATGGCGCTGTGCGCCAGCGGCGTCCACAGGCTGATAATGGCAATGACAACCAGCATCGCCAGCAGCAGTTTTCTTGCCACGCAGCGCATTTTATCCTGCAACGGATTTTCGCTTTTCATCACCAGCCATGTTGCCCCCAACAGGGCGTAGGCTACAACCAGGCCCACGCCGCAGAACAGGGTAAAGGGGGTCAGCCAGTCGAAAGGACCGCCGCTGTAGCTGCGTCCGGTGACGGAAAACCCGTTGAGTACGGCACCGACCACAATACCCTGAGTGAATGTCGCGAGGATTGAACCGCCGAGAAAAGCTTTGTCCCAGAATGGTCGATGCGCCGGCGTGGCTTTGAAGCGAAACTCAAACGCGACGCCGCGAAATATCAGGCCGATGAGCATCAGGGTCAATGGGATCGTCAGCGCATCGACAATCACCGCATAGGCCAGGGGAAAAGCGCCGAATAATCCGGCGCCACCCAACACCAGCCAGGTTTCATTACCGTCCCATACCGGGGCGACGCTGTTGACCATCACATCGCGGTCATCCGCATCCGAAATCGCAGGGAATAAAATACCGATCCCGAGATCAAAACCGTCCATCACGATATACATCAGCGTGGCGAACACGATAATTACAAACCAGATAACTGATAAATCGATACCCATTAGCGGTGTGCCTCCGGTTGAGAATCGAGAACGACAGCAGAAAGCGGCCGCGCCGGCGTGCCTGTTGGTGGAATGGTCGGCTCATCTTCCTGTGGTCCTTTACGGATCAGGCGGATCATGTAGCTGTAACCCACGCCAAACACCGAGCTATACACCACAAAGAAAGACAGTAGGCTGATGCTCATATGTAAATCACCATGTGCGGAAACCGCATCCGCCGTACGTTGCAAACCGTAAACCACCCACGGCTGACGGCCAACTTCGGTGGTCACCCAGCCAGCAAGGATGGCAATCAGACCGGAGGGCCCCATCCACAATGCAAAACGCAGGAAAGGACGTGAGGTGTATAGCCGCTCCTTATAACGCAGCCACAGGGCAAACGCGCCCAGCAGGATCATCAGCATGCCTAACCCTGCCATAATGCGAAACGACCAGAACACGATGGTGGAATTGGGCCTGTCTTCCTTCGGAAATTCTTTTAACGCCGGGACCTGTTTATCCAGACTATGAGTCAGGATCAGGCTGCCCAGCGCCGGGATTTCCAGCCCATAGCGGGTGCGCTCCTGCTCCATATCCGGCCAGCCGAACAACAGCAGCGGGGTCGGTTCACCGGGCGGATTTTCCCAGTGTCCTTCAATCGCCGCAATTTTTGCAGGCTGGTGCTTCAGCGTATTCAACCCGTGCATATCGCCAATTAAGGCCTGCAGCGGAGCGACGATTAACGTCATCCACAGCGCCATTGAAAACATCGCGCGAATTGCTGGCGTGCTATTACCGCGCAATAAATGCCATGCGGCTGATGCCGCGACAAACAGCGCGCTGCTCAGGAAGGCGGCAACGGACATATGCAGCAAACGATAAGGGAATGACGGATTGAAAATCACGGCGAACCAGTCGACGGGAACAACTTGCCCGTTAACAATTTCATAGCCCTGTGGCGTTTGCATCCAGCTGTTGGAGGCGAGGATCCAGAAGGTAGAAATAATAGTACCCAGCGCAACCATACAGGTCGCGAAGAAGTGAAGTCCTGGGCCAACCCGATTCCAGCCAAACAGCATTACCCCAAGGAAGCCCGCTTCGAGGAAGAAGGCGGTTAATACTTCATAGGTCAGCAGCGGCCCGGTGATGCTACCGGCGAACTCAGAAAAACCACTCCAGTTCGTGCCGAACTGATAAGCCATCACCAGCCCGGAAACCACGCCCATACCAAAGTTTACGGCGAATATTTTCGACCAGAAATGGTATAGCGAGCGCCAGGTCGGATTTTTCGTTTTTAACCATAACCCTTCGAGCACCGCCAGATAACTGGCGAGGCCAATGGTAATCGCCGGAAAGATGATGTGAAAGGATACCGTAAACGCGAACTGGATCCTCGCCAGGTGAAACGCGTCAAGACCGAACATGCTTAGCTCCGCAGGCAAAATTGATTTAGCGCAATTCTAAGGCTGCGAAGCAATGGAAGGCAGAAACAGAACAGTTCTTTTTAACCATAACAGTTGTCGTGCTGTTATAGGTTGGCCTGGCTGATATGAAATCTGGAACCTGGATTCCTGTTATTGAATCGCGTCCTCCCCATGCGAGTGATTTTACGCTATCACTAGCGAGGTAATGAAAAGGTAATCATAAATGTTTACTTTGTGCGTATAATAGACGACAGGGAGGCGCAGTGAAGCAAAGTGAGTTCAGACGCTGGCTTGAATCTCAGGGAGTGGCTGTTACAAACGGCTCAAATCATCTGAAGTTGAGGTATCAGGGAAGGCGTAGCGTTATGCCCAGGCATCCTGGTGATGAAATAAAAGAAGCCTTGCGAAAATCGATCCTGAAGCAGCTTGGCTTACAGTCATCATCAATATGAGGTTAATTATATGAGAGATTTTGAAAAAATCATGCGTTATCCCGTTAATCTAATCCCCGCCGTGGAAGGTGGATTCGTGGTTTCTTTCCCGGATATTCCTGAAGCATTAACTCAGGGCGAAACCCGTCATGGGGCTTTGCAGGCTGCGCAGTCTGCATTGGTGACCGCTTTTGAATTCTATTTCGACGATAACGAACCGATTCCTTTACCTTCGGCGGTTGGCACTGAAGGTGACTATGTGGAAATCCCCCTGAGCATTGCGTCGAAGGTTCTTTTGTTAAATGCCTTTCTTGAATCAAAAATCACCCAGCAGGAGCTGGCAAACAGGATCGGCAGGCCTAAGCAGGAAATTACCCGTTTGTTCGATTTAAAGCACGCGACAAAAATTGATGCTGTGCAAATAGCTGCACGCGCCTTAGGCAAGGAGCTGTCAGTAACAATGTTGTAAAACTGTTAACTATAACAGTTATAAAAAATGCCCTGATTATGTAAACTGATATATACAGTGCGTGTCACCGACACCGATTATCAGGACGAAAAATGAAAAAATACCAGCGACTGGCTGAGCAAATTCGCGATCAAATCGCGTCTGGCGTATGGCAGCCCGGCGATCGCTTGCCATCCTTGCGCGAGCAGGTGGTCAGCAGCGGCATGAGTTTTATGACCGTCGGACATGCATATCAGTTGCTGGAAAGTCAGGGCCGGATTATCGCCCGGCCGCAGTCGGGTTACTATGTTGCCGCGCGCCCTGAACGTGAGCTGGCAGCGCCGCAGGCGCAGGTGATGCGCGATGAAGCGGTGGATATCAACACCTATATTTTTGATATGCTGCAGGCCAGCCGGGATGCGTCAGTGATGCCATTTGCCTCTGCATTCCCCGATCCGCGTCTGTTTCCCCTCCAGCAGTTGAACCGCTCGCTGGCGCAGGTCAGTAAAACCGCGACCGCCATGAGCGTGATAGAAAACCTGCCGCCGGGAAATGATGAGCTGCGCCATGCCATTGCCCGCCGCTATGCTCAACAGGGGATGACCATTTCACCTGATGAAATTGTCATCACAACCGGTGCGCTGGATGCCCTCAACCTGAGCCTGCAGGCGGTTACCGAACCGGGAGACTGGGTGATTGTCGAAAATCCCTGTTTCTATGGGGCGTTGCAGGCCCTGGAGCGATTACGGCTGAAGGCGCTTTCGATTGCCACCGACGTGAAAGAGGGGATCGATCTTACCGCGCTGGAGCAAGCGTTGCAGGAGTATCCGGTAAAAGCCTGCTGGCTGATGACCAACAGCCAAAATCCGCTGGGTTTTACGCTCAGCCCAGAGAAAAAGGCGCACCTGGTCGCATTGCTGGAAAAATATCATGTAATGCTGATAGAAGATGATGTCTACAGCGAACTGTACTTTGGTCGCGAAAAACCACTGCCTGCCAAAGCCTGGGATCGCGCCGACAGCGTTTTACATTGTGCATCTTTCTCGAAGTGCCTGGTGCCCGGATTTCGCGTGGGCTGGGTGGCGGCCGGGAAGCATGCTCGACGTATTCAGCGACTCCAGCTCATGAGCACGTTATCCACCAGTTCCCCCATGCAGCTTGCGCTCGTGGATTATCTGTCAACCCGGCGCTATGACGCGCATCTGCGCCGCTTACGCCGTCAACTGGCGGAACGCAAACAGCAGGCCTGGCAAACGTTGCTGCGTCATCTTCCGGCGGAAGTCAAAATTCACCATAACGACAGCGGCTATTTTCTGTGGCTGGAACTGCCTGAACCGCTTGATGCAGGCGTGCTCAGCACCCAGGCACTGGCGCACCATATCAGCATTGCACCGGGAAAAATGTTTTCGACCTCGGGGAGCTGGACTCGTTTCTTTCGCTTTAATACCGCATGGCACTGGGGAGAGCGTGAGGAACAGGCTGTGAAACAGCTGGGAAAATTAATTCGCGAGATGATGAAATAAAACGTAACGCGCTATTCAATATAAAAGAATAGCGCGTTCTTATTTTCGAAATAGAGAATACCTAACCCCGATGTTATTTATATCGGGTGCTACCATACAAAAAATCAATAGTTCTTACTATTGCCACTGTTGCACCTAACTCCTTGTCTATACTCCAGAAGATTAAAGCTCCCGATCAGCGTCAGTAGCGTAATGAGCGTTAGCTCACAACCTGATTAAATTTCCTTGCGCCAGCAGGAACGCTTACAACACCCCGACTATTTTTAGGAAAGGACATATATTTACGGCAAGGCTGCCGCTCAATATTTTTTAGACAGGAGTAAGACGTTATGAGCAAGCAGTTTGCCCTCAGTAGCCTGTGCGCACTCAGTATGACGCTGATGACTGCACAGGCAGCCGAACCCCCGACATCCTTAGATAAACCGGAAGGTCGTCTGGATATTATTGCCTGGCCGGGCTACATCGAACGTGGACAGACCGATAAACAATATGATTGGGTCTCGCAGTTTGAGAAAGAGACCGGCTGCGCGGTCAATGTTAAAACAGCGGCCACTTCTGATGAAATGGTCAGCCTGATGGCAAAAGGCGGCTACGACCTGGTTACCGCTTCCGGCGATGCCTCATTGCGTCTGATTATGGGAAAACGCGTTCAGCCGATTAATACCGCGCTGATCCCTAACTGGAAAAGCATCGATCCGCGCGTGGTAAAAGGCGAGTGGTTTAACGTTGGCGGAAAAGTTTACGGCACACCATACCAGTGGGGGCCAAACCTGCTGATGTACAACACCAAAATTTTCCCAACGCCGCCGGATAGCTGGAACGTGGTATTTGTTGAGCAAAAACTTGGGGACGGAAAAAGCAATAAAGGGCGCGTTCAAGCCTACGATGGCCCGATCTATATTGCCGATGCTGCATTATTCGTTAAGGCGACTCAGCCGCAACTGGGCATTACCGACCCCTATCAACTCACCGAACAACAGTATCAGGCGGTGATCAAAGTCCTGAGCGATCAACACGCACTCATCCATCGCTATTGGCACGATACCACCGTACAAATGAGCGACTTCAAAAACGAAGGTGTGGTGGCGTCCAGCGCCTGGCCTTATCAGGCGAACGCCCTGAAAGGAGAAGGTCAGCCTATTGCCACGGTCTTCCCAAAAGAAGGGGTTACCGGATGGGCTGATACCACCATGCTGCACAGCGAAGCCAAACACCCGGTGTGCGCTTACAAATGGATGAACTGGTCATTAACCCCGAAAGTTCAGGGCGACGTCGCAGCCTGGTTTGGTTCTCTGCCAGTCGTGCCTGAAGGTTGTAAAGCCAGCCCGCTGCTGGGTGAAAAGGGCTGTGAAACCAACGGCTATAGCTACTTTGACAAAATTGCCTTCTGGAAAACGCCGATCGCAGAAGGTGGCAAATTCGTTCCTTACAGTCGCTGGACGCAGGATTACATCGCCATTATGGGCGGTCGTTAATTCCGCTGGGGGTTTTATGACGTACGCAGTGGAGTTTCATAACGTCTCGCGTCTGTACGGGGATGTTCGTGCAGTTGATGGGGTGAGTATTGCGATTAACGACGGTGAGTTTTTCTCTATGCTGGGGCCATCCGGCTCCGGCAAGACCACTTGTCTGCGCCTTATTGCAGGGTTTGAGCAACTGTCAGGCGGCGCAATCACCATTTTTGGTAAGCAGGCCAGCGAATTGCCGCCCTGGGAACGGGACGTCAATACGGTATTTCAGGACTATGCGCTATTCCCGCATATGTCGATTCTCGACAATGTCGCCTATGGGCTGATGGTCAAAGGTATTGATAAAAAACAGCGTCACGCAAAAGCACGTGAAGCGCTGGATAAGGTTGCGCTCGGTTTTGTTTATGAACGCAAACCATCGCAACTTTCCGGTGGTCAGCGGCAACGCGTGGCGATTGCCCGCGCGCTGGTCAATGAACCGCGCGTCCTGCTGTTGGATGAACCGCTCGGGGCATTGGATCTTAAGCTGCGTGAGCAGATGCAGCTGGAACTGAAAAAGCTACAGCAATCCCTGGGTATCACCTTCATTTTTGTCACCCACGATCAGGGTGAAGCCCTGTCGATGTCCGATCGTGTGGCGGTGTTTAATAATGGTCGCATTGAACAGGTGGATTCTCCGCGTGAACTGTACATGCGTCCGCGCACACCGTTTGTGGCAAGTTTCGTCGGGACGTCAAATGTTTTTGATGAAACGATGTCAGCGAATGTTTGCGGGCTACAGGGGATGTTTTCCCTGCGTCCGGAACACATTCGCTTGAATGATTGCAGTGGCGAAGTCCAGGCCCGGGGGGTTATCCAGGCTGTGCAGTACCAGGGTGCCGCGACACGTTTTGAGCTGAAACTTGTCGGCGGTGAAAAATTGCTGGTTAGCCAGGCGAACCTGACGGGAGAAATGCTGCCGACAACGCTGTCGCCGGGTCAACAGGTGATGGCATCGTGGTCACGCGACGTGATGGTACCGCTGGTTGAGGAGAGGTGAATGGCTATGAATGTCTTACATTCGCCTCCACAGTCGACAAGTCTGAACCGGATCTCAGGGTTCTTCTGGCGTAATCCGGGTCTGGGGCTGTTTTTGCTGCTCCTCGGACCGCTGATGTGGTTTGGGATCGTCTACTTCGGCTCATTACTGACGCTGTTGTGGCAAGGTTTTTATACCTTCGATGATTTCACCATGTCGGTCACGCCCGACCTGACGCTGGCGAATTTGCAGGCGCTGTTTAATCCCGCCAACTACGACATCATTTTGCGTACCCTGACGATGGCGGTGGCGGTCACCATTGCCAGCGCGATTCTGGCGTTTCCGATGGCGTGGTATATGGCGCGATATACCAGTGGCAAAATGAAAGCCTTTTTTTACATTGCTGTGATGTTGCCGATGTGGGCCAGCTACATTGTTAAAGCCTACGCATGGACGTTACTGTTGGCTAAAGACGGTGTGGCGCAGTGGTTTTTAACCCATCTGGGGCTGGAGCCGCTGCTGCTTTCGTTCCTGACGCTGCCTGCGGTCGGCGGCAATACGTTGTCGACTTCAGGGTTAGGGCGTTTTCTGGTGTTCGTCTACATCTGGCTGCCGTTTATGATCCTGCCGGTACAGGCCGCGCTGGAGAGACTTCCGCCTTCGCTCTTACAGGCCTCCGCTGATTTGGGCGCTCGTCCGCATCAGACTTTCCGCTATGTGGTCCTGCCACTGGCGATACCCGGTATCGCGGCGGGGTCGATCTTTACTTTTTCTCTGACGTTGGGCGATTTTATCGTGCCGCAACTGGTGGGGCCGCCAGGCTATTTCATCGGTAATATGGTGTATTCGCAACAAGGGGCTATCGGCAACATGCCGATGGCGGCGGCATTTACTCTGGTGCCGATTGTGTTAATCGCACTGTATCTGGCGTTCGTGAAGCGTCTGGGAGCTTTCGATGCACTCTGAACGCGCGCCCTGGTTACTCAAACTGGCGGCATGGGGCGGGGTTATTTTCCTGCACTTTCCCATCCTCATCATCGCCACCTATGCTTTTAATACTGAGGAGGCTGCTTTTAGTTTTCCACCACAGGGGTTAACGCTGAAGTGGTTTAGCGTTGCGGCGCAACGTAGCGATATTCTGGAATCGGTGACGTTGTCACTTAAAATTGCTGCATTGTCGACGGCCATTGCTCTCGTTCTGGGGACGCTGGCCGCTGCCGCACTGTGGCGCAGGGACTTTTTTGGTAAAAGCGCAATATCGCTGTTGCTGCTGTTGCCGATCGCGCTGCCGGGGATTATTACCGGTCTGGCGCTACTGACGGCGTTTAAAACTATCAATCTGGAACCCGGTTTTCTCACCATCGTGGTCGGCCATGCGACGTTTTGCGTGGTGGTGGTGTTTAACAACGTCGTGGCGCGTTTTCGCCGTACCTCATGGAGTCTGGTTGAAGCGTCTATGGATCTTGGCGCCAACGGCTGGCAAACCTTTCGTTATGTCGTGCTGCCAAACCTGGCATCGGCACTGCTGGCGGGAGGGATGCTGGCGTTTGCTTTGTCGTTTGATGAAATCATCGTGACAACGTTCACCGCCGGACATGAAAGAACACTTCCTTTGTGGCTGCTCAATCAACTGGGTCGACCACGAGATGTGCCTGTCACCAACGTTGTGGCATTGCTGGTAATGCTGGTGACAACACTGCCAATTTTAGGGGCCTGGTGGCTAACGCGTGAAGGCGACACTCTCGCCGGAAACGGTAAATAAACGACGATATGGGAAATTGCTATGCAACATCAATTACTGATTAATGGCGAGCTGGTCAACGGTGAAGGTGAAAAGCAGCCAGTCTATAACCCTGCCACTGGAGAACGCATTCTGGAGATTGCCGAGGCGTCAGCCGGGCAGGTTGATGCGGCGGTACGTGCAGCAGACAGCGCATTTGCCTCCTGGGGACAAACCACACCGAAAGTCCGTTCCGAACTGCTGCTGAAACTGGCGGATGCTATCGCCGATAACGCGCAAACCTTCGCTGAGCTGGAATCGCTTAACTGTGGTAAGCCGCTGCACTGTGTCCTTAACGATGAAATTCCGGCAATCGTCGACGTTTTCCGCTTCTTCGCCGGGGCAGCTCGTACTCTACAAGGGCAGGCGGCCGGAGAGTATCTGGAAGGGCATACGTCGATGATTCGTCGGGATCCGCTGGGCGTGGTGGCCTCTATCGCGCCGTGGAACTACCCGCTGATGATGGCGGCGTGGAAGCTGGCACCGGCGCTGGCGGCGGGTAACTGTGTGGTGATTAAACCGTCAGAAATTACCCCGCTAACGGCACTTAAACTGGCAGAATTTGCCAAAGATATTTATCCGCCTGGCGTTATCAACGTGCTTTTTGGCCGTGGCAAAACGGTGGGTGACCCGCTGACCGGTCATGAAAAAGTCCGGATGGTTTCCCTGACCGGCTCCATTGCGACCGGTGAACACATTATCCAGCACACCGCGCCTTCGATTAAGCGCACACATATGGAGCTGGGCGGCAAAGCCCCGGTCATCATTTTTGATGATGCTGATCTGGATGCTGTGGTGAGCGGCGTGCGAACCTTTGGGTATTACAACGCCGGACAAGACTGTACTGCCGCTTGTCGAATCTATGCCCAGAAAGGCATTTATGACGCGTTGGTTGAGAAACTCGGTGCCGCGGTTGCCAGTCTGAAAATCGGTGCACCGAATGACGAATCGACGGAGCTGGGGCCGGTAAGCTCGCAGGCGCACCTCGATCGCGTGACTAAAGCGGTCGATGAAGCCAAAGCACTGGGGCATATCAAAGTCATCACCGGTGGTAAAAAAGTGGACGGCGCAGGCTACTACTTTGCTCCGACGCTGCTGGCCGGGGCGAAACAGGAAGATGCTATCGTGCAGCGGGAAGTTTTCGGTCCGGTGGTCAGCGTCACCGTATTTGAGGATGAAGGTCAGGTGCTGGCGTGGGCTAACGATTCGAAATACGGCCTGGCATCCTCCGTCTGGACTCGGGATGTGGGGCGCGCGCATCGATTTAGCGCTCGCCTGCAGTATGGTTGCACCTGGGTCAATACCCACTTCACGCTGGTCAGCGAGATGCCGCACGGCGGACAAAAACAGTCTGGTTATGGCAAGGATATGTCGGTTTACGGGCTGGAAGATTACACGATTGTTCGCCATGTCATGATCAAGCATGAGTAATATCTTAAGCGCGAGCGATAAATGCGGCACGGATAGCTAAATACTGGCAAACGTGTGTCTATATTATTCGCGCCACTGGCCTCGTCGCCATCGGACGGCGGTAAGTTGGAAATATCCGCGAGGTCAGGCTATTAATACAACAAAGCCCCGGCTTATTAATGTCAGGGCTTTGTGGTGCAGGAGCGTCATCCGGTTATCCGCGGCGCAAGCTGCAAATCCAGGCGAGTAGCGCACAGACGCTCAGAACCAGCCCCAATTGTTGCACCATGCCTGCCACCCCCAGCATCATTCCCAGCAACAGGTAATAGCTTAATCCGAACAATGCACCGGCGGCCCCGGCCTGTTCACAATAGTGGCGTAGGGCCTGACTCAGCACATTAGGGATCGCGATGCCATAGGCAATAACCGCGCCGAAAACCGGTATCAGAATCCACGCGGAGTGCTGTAACCACCACGCGGCGAGGCCTGACGCTGCTGCCAGCGCACAGGCATAACGTACCCTCTGTTCCGATGTCAGGTCTGTCGTCAATAATCTCCGGTTCAGCAGGCTGCCCGACAGCGAAGCAAACGCAAGTAGTCCCCCCGTCCAGCCAAAGGCTCTGGAACTCCATCCCAATTGCCCGAAAAGAAACGGAGCCAGGCTGTAATAGCTAAACAGCATGGTGTTCAGCAGTGCAACCAGCATGGTATTTTTCCACAGCTCGCGGTCACGCATCATGCTGGAGAGCAGTGCAGAAAGGCTGGGGCTGAGCGTATTTTCGGGCCGGGTTTCTGGCAGCATGGTCGCAGTCAGTAGTAGCAGTAGCAGCGCCAGCAGCACAAGGGCAATAAATACACCGGTATGACCATACAGGCTAACCAACCAACCTCCGCTTAGCAGGCCGAAAACGGGACTCAATGCCAGCGCAGCGCCCATCACGGAAAAGACGCGGGATAGCGCAGTTGATTCATAAGTGTCCCGTAACATGGTCTGTACCACCACTGACCCGGCAGCCGCGCCGATGGCTGAGATCATCCGCGCCAGCAGCAAAACGCTGAAGTCAGTGGCAACCACGGCCAGGGCACAACCTGACCCATAGCAGATAAGTCCTGCCAGCATCGCCCAACGTCGACCGAGGCAGTCGCTCAGCCAACCCCACATCGCCACGCCGATGGCGAAGGCAATAAAATAAACGGAGAGTGTTTGCGCCGCGCGCTCACTGCTTACGTGATAAGACGTGGCGATTCCTAGCAATGCCGGGCTATAAATGGTTTCCACCAGTTGCGGAAACATAATCAGCAAAGTAAGAAGCCACAGCGGCGGGCGGCGAAGAGTGTTCATAGCAATATCCAGAGAGACAGAAAACTGGCGGGCATTATTGCTGAAAGGGAGGTGTCGCATTACCATTATCAAGACTTTAAATATCAACTATCGGACAGATAATGGAAATTGCCCCGGATGATGATTTCGATGCGGATAGCTTTGATAAACCGGTAATCGGGATTGCCTCCGAGATGGGCGTACACGATTCCGGCCGGCATAGCCATCTTCGTCATCAGCTACTTTTTTCGGCAGCGGGAAGCATTACGATTGAGCTGGAGCATGCCCTGTGTCTGCTACCGCCACGGCGCGCGGTCTGGATCCCGGCTGGTACGGTACATCGCGCCATAATGCGTGGCGTGATGGCTTATCGTTCGTTGTATTTTTCAACTACATTGCCGTTATCTAAATTACCGCTGCAGATAGTCGACGTTAATCCTCTCTTTTTTGAAGTAATAGAACGTATGGCTTTCTGGCCATGGGAAATGCCTGCCGCGCAGCAGGCCAGTCTTATCACCGTTTTCTGTGAGGAAATGCGGGCCGCCCACAGTGAAAACTGGACGTTGCAGTTTCCCTCAGATCCACGGCTGAACGTGTGGCTTGAAGGAGTACGCATGGGCGAATTGCCACCACGACTAAATCAATTATCCCAACGGGTTGGGGCATGCGAGAGGACGATCAGTCGAATATTTACCAGGGATACCGGGATGAATTATCAGAGCTGGCGGCAGCAATTTAGACTATTAAAAGCCATGGAGATGCTGGCTGACGGGGGGCAGATCAGCCAGGTGGCGCAATATCTGGAATTTGTCAGTGACAGTGCTTTTATCGCTTTTTTCCATCAGCATACCGGCACAACACCGAGCCGTTATGCGGGCAATATAATGCCGCAGAAGGATTAGGGGTATTACATACTAAGGATAATTTACCGGGTGGCAGGAGAGTGGGAAAATCGTGTACTAATGGCAGAGAGAAGAGTCTCTCTGCCAGCGGACGCTGCAATTAATCAAGAAGAACGACATCAAGCAAACCAGCCAAACCTTGCGGAAATCAGACTGAAAAGTCCTACAGCAGCAAATATATTTATCAGCACCACAGTTTTACTGGAAACATTCATTTGTGCCACCTTTCGTTTTAACCCTTATGGGTATAGTACGGGTTATAACTATCCGCAATAGTACGGATTCTGAACATAATGAAAACGGCTTGTTTTACCGGCGTTTCTCTTAAAATAATTAATAAAACTTGATGTGGGTCATGAAAAAGAGCATATTGCGCGCGATTTTACCTTTCGGCCCGGATGCCTGACATGTCTCTGTACCAAAAAATGCTGGTTTTTTATGCGGTGATGGCCGCTATCACGGCAATCATCACCTGGTTTCTTTCCCGCGATAAAAAGCGGATTCGTTTTCTCAGCGCGGTATTAGTCGGGGCGACCTGGCCGATGAGTTTTCCCGTCGCGTTAATGTTTTCTCTCTTCTGATGACGGCGTAAACGCCGTTTCAGGAGGAAAGCAGGGCATCTAATCGTTTTTTGTCGGCTGCGCAAACATCCATTGGATGCTGATATCCCACGTTTTCATTGGCGCGGGTATACAAAGCGACCAGCCAGTCGTAAACGTAACGGCTTGCGCCATGCGAAGGTTGTTCATCCAGTTTCGTCAACCGTAACATCGGCTGTTGCGCCGGGGCACTAAAAATAGCCGATCCTTTTTGGATCCTGCTGGCCGGACGCTGTTCCTCTGCCACGCTGGCAAATCCAAGCCAGGTAATAAAATCCCCAATATCGGCGTGAAGCTGCGCGGCGCAGACGTTTTCTCGCTGCATAATGCGCTGTAAGCGTTGCGGCATCTCCAGCCGATAGCTGGTGGTGACGAGGATATCGGCAACCTGCCTTAGCGTACGCGGCTCAAGGCGTAAACGGCGCGCATTATTTTCATCGCGACACCACTGGCGCACGTGGTTAACCCACATTTTGTGCGCCTGATACCCGGTCTCTTTGCTTTCCGGCGAGTGCGGTGTGTCACGCACCTCGGCAAACAGGTCAATCTCTTCATTAAATAATCCGCTCACCTGTTCCTCGCGCGGCTGCTGAACACGCAGTAGCGACTCAAAGAGGCGCATCGGCGGGAGCAAACCGTCCAGGAGTTCGCCATGTTTTGCCGCCTGGGCCTGGAGCTGGCGGATCACCGACTCATTGCTACCCGATTCGGTTTCAACGGGGTTAATCCAGCCGATCAGGGTTTCGCGTACGCGCTGCTGGTGCTGCTCACGCAGGGAGGTCAATCTCGCCTGGCGTTGCTGGGGCGAGGTTGCCTGAGTCAGCCATTCGACGAGGCGTTGTAAGCTGTGTTTATCCAGCGCCTGCAGCGTGCCCCAGTGCAGTCCGGGCTTGCCCATTAATTGCTGCACAGATTCATCAAGATTTTGCTGAGTGCTAAACCGCGCATCCTGCGGAGTAATGGCCCAGACCACTCCCGGCAATGCGGCGTCATGTAGGGGCTGAGTATCGTTAACCCAGCCCAGCAGCTTGCGGGTGATGGCGGGCGTCTGGGAGCGGGTAGATACCGCATTACAGATTAAAAGTACATCCGGTTGCAGATGCTGGCGATAATGTTCCAGCATCCAGCCTAATTTGGCCTGCCACAATGGATGGGGATGAACATCCGGGGCGAGGGGAATATCCAGCAGATCGACATTCTCCAGTACCGCGTCTTCAACCGTCAGGACCAGCTCGCGCGTGAGCAGCGCCAGCGAAGCCTGAGAAAGGCTGACCGCATTGAGCAACTGTTCATTTTCTATTGGATGAACCACCACATCGCTTTGCGCCTCATTCCCGTTCAATGCTACCTGAGTCAGGAAACTCTCGGCAGGTAAACCAAAATGGTCAACCAGCAGGCTCAGCGGAGCCGCGAGTTCTTGCGCGCTCCCGGTTTGTTGCAGCGTATGCGCCAGCGCCAACCACTGTTGCGTCAACTCTGGTTGTTCTCCCCACAGTAACGCCCAGGCGTTTGCCCGGGTAGTCAGATCCAGAGCGGGTAGCAGCGTGGCAAACTGATGCCATAGCGCGTCGTCAAATTGCTGCTGTCTGGCCGGTACGCAGGCGCGCCAGAAACGGCCAATTGCCGCGACATCATGCGCGGTAATGCCCGGCACCGGATGACGCTGGCGCAACGTTTGCCATTTTTCCAGGCGCGCCTCAATAATCGATTTCTCGACCTGGCGGTTGTCAGCAAGCGCACAGAACTGGGTAATAAATAGCTGTACCAGTTCGGCTTCACTGAGTAGCCGCAGGCGCAACGGCCATTCACCATCGAGCGGATTTTCATCACGCGTAAAGCGGATCGCCATATTGGTTGGCGCATGACCAGGATTAATATGTGAAAAGTAATCAAAGCTGCGATCCGGGGTAACGATATTCACTTTGCTATTGGCGTTGCTGCACAATGCTGTGAGCAGGTGCGCTTTTGCCGATTGCGAATGTCCGTAAAGCCCAACGCATCCTCGCGATGAAAAGGTTGTCTTCAATGCAGACTCATTAACGGCGGCCAGGGTGAGCTGTGCCAACAGGGCATCCGCTTCATCATCAAGACGCGCCGCACGCTGACGGGTATCAGTTACCCACTCGATGGCGGCCTGCGCGGTGTTTAACATCTTACTCATTTCAGGTACACGCTCCCGCTATCAATCCAGTAATGGCTCCCGCTATGGCGTCGGTCTGCCAGCGTATTCAGTTTTAACGTTAAGGCATTGGCGGCAACGGGAGTGCCATCCTGTAACCACGCATCGCTCAGTACGAAAAATTCCGGGCCGCTTTCTTTGCTACCACCGCGTAGCTGCAGCCGTACATTCAACACGCCATCTCCGGCGATGGTTTTTGCCAGTTCGGCAGAATTTATGCTGAGCGTATACAGCGGTGTGGCAGGCCAACGGCTGTTGGCCAGTTGACGGAAACCTAACGTAACGTTGCCGCGCAATGGGAAGTGCAGGCGGGCATCCAGCTTCGCGCCGGGCTTATCCAGATCGATATCGTGATACCAGATGTTCTCATCACGCAGCGTATTGACCGTATTATCCAACACGCCGAGATAACGTACGGTCGAGTAAGCGCCGATATCGGCAGCTTTAAAGTTGAAACGCGGCAAGCGTAGATCCAGCGCCAGGCTACACAACATGGCACCAACTGCTGCGGTGGATTTGGGGTTACCAATCCGCCCTTGTTGGCTGAACGGATACCACTCATGTACGCGGTAGTTATCCATCCAGATCATACGATTAACCGGAACGGGCTGCAGATGGCGGATCAACGCTTGTACGCCCGGCAAACAGGCGGGTCTGCCGGTCACTAATAAAATATCGCAGCGATAGTGTGAAATAGCCTCACAGACCGCGTGCAGTGGGGAGGTCAGGGTAAACTGGCCCGCCAGTAACGCTTCTTGTAACTGCCTGAACTGCACCTGTAACGGCACGCTCAACACATCAAACGCTGGCGATCCCGCAGGTAACGCATGATCGATAGCCTGCTGGATGTAATTCAGTACGTTGCGCGTTGGTTGCTGGCTCAGGAGTTCGCCAAAGGTGGCATGCAGACCCGCTACCGGATCGTTAATATCACTTTGTTCCCAGGCTGAAAGTACCGCATGACCGAGCGGCATAAAGAGTTGTAACGCCGTTTGTTGACGCAAAATCGCCTGGGTGTCGATGCGCCCGGAATCGCCAAATAGCGTAGCCAGCAATGCGGCGGCGTCGGTCACGCCAGCCTGTTGCAGACGGGTTTGCAGCGCAGGCAACACGCAGCGCTGAATCACGTCCAGCAGCATGTCATCGCCCGCAACCTTAAAGCCTTCACGGAACAGCAGGTGCGGGGTAATTTTGACATTTGTACCCACGCCGTCATCAAGCTGGTAATGGACGACGGCCATATCCGTTGTCCCGCCGCCAATGTCGATCGATGCCACGCGCAGCGCACGACCTTTAGTCTCACCAGGCTCCGGCAGACGGTCCGGGCGGGCAAGGGCGTTAAAGAACGATTCGGTGTGACCATCGTAGTGAGAGATAGCTTCGTTATACAGCCACACCAGTTGCCCGCAGCTGGCCTCATCCCATTCCATCTGGATCTCAGGTACGGGAACCACGCTCTTTTCCTGCTGTTTACGGGTGGTGAAGTCTTCATCCTGCGGGTGCCAGCCCATTGCTTTCCAGACCAACGCAATGGCTTCAAACATGCGCAGGCGGAAAATCTCACGCTCCTGTTTGGGCATCGCCGACGGCAGGGTCAGGATCAGCGTACGCAACTGACGAGGAGATGCTGGGAATCCGAGGCGCAAACGCGTCGCCACGCTGTTAATTTGCCCCAGCGCCTGGGCCAGTATTTCGCACAACATATGCGTCATCAGCGTACTGCGGCTGTATTGCGGTGAGAATACCGGCAGACGATCATCCTGCGGCAGGCTGAACAGCGGTTGCCCGTCATCGTTCATCAGGTTCATCAGTGGGAAGGCGGTAGCCAGTGGTTCGCGCTGGGTTTTGCCATTCATCTGGCTAAAGCGCCAGTCATGCAACACCGGCGTTTCGTCCCACAGATAACGGCGCGGGCTGGAGATCCCACTGCTGCCTTCAGTGCCCATGCGCTGCATCGCCAGCTTTCGGGCTTCATCGCCAACGCGGACAATCGACGGCCAGATAAAGGCATCATCACGACCGCTCTCCACGGAAAAGTGCTGCTTACCAAAACGCGCTTCGGAAAACTCCAGTCGGCTGGTGAACAACGGATCGTTGAGAAACTGTGGCTCGCTTAACGAACGCACCTGCAATTCGGCTGTCTGGCGCAGTCCGTCATTGGCATCCCCGTGATCTTCAATCAGGACGCCACAGGTATGGGTGTTACCGATATCCAGGATAAGATCAACGGGAATGGCGGGCGTGCTGAGGGTATGCGTGACCAGTTTCACTTCCGGAACGGAAAGCTGCTCGCCTAACAGGGTTAGCACATTCAGCCAGTGCGCCTGATATTCAAAGTTACGCAGCGCCTGCTGGATCTCTTGTTCTGAGCGGTTCTCATGCTGTGTGACATGATGCATAAAGGATTCGCGCAACCAACCGTCAATCCAGGTCTGGTCGAGGAAATCGGCAATTTCGTTGTCATGCCAGGCCAGCGCAAATCGCGTACCGTTCAGCAGGTCATTTTCGTTGGGGGTTAACGCCGCAGGGGCATTTTCAGTGAGCTGGCTGTCCAGCGCCACGGTGACGCGGTGGGTGTTGCCCGCGCTGTCAGGTTGCCCCAGCTTTCGCACCTGTACGCGCGCCCAGTTATCCGGGCCTTCAACGAACGTACGCGGCGGATTAAAGCGCAGGAACGGCAGCGGCAGCCAGACACCGTCGAGCACGTCCAGCGAATAATGCAGCTTCTGGGTGCTTTCCGGCTTCACCACTTCGGGCTGACCGCCAGTGCTGCCAGGTAAGGTATAACGTCCGGTTGTCAGATCGAAATCCAGCCGCAGCAGGGGACCGTTTGCCGTTTTGCGCACAAAGCGACCATGATGCGCAGATTCCTGCGGCGTCAGGCCAAAATCCAGAAATTGCACACCGCTATTGGCGATGAGCGTCACGCTCTGTTTGTAGTCACACAGATTCACCAACATAAAATCAGGCACCTATCTTTTTGATCGTCAGAGGGATTTCCGCGTGATCGTCATAACGTGCGGTACAGGCAGCGACGTCATTGGTTCCCGCTTTGCAGGTAATTTCCGGCATCGGATAACGTGACCCGTCCGTACAACGGGCATTCCCGCGACTCTTAATCATTAATTCACCTGACTGATGCAAACCGGAGAAAATCTCGGCACGACAAACAATATTGTCGCCATGAACCACGCGCGCCGTGCCTTTATTGGCCTGGATCTGATAGCGCAGCGACGGCGCTTTACCGCTAACCGGATCTTTAACATCAACCATTACGCGCCAGTTACCGTTGAGAAAACGCGTCGTTCCTGCCTTCATCTGGTTGGCATCCATCACCAGCGCATCTTTCGGAATCGCGGCGATCACGACCGGTCCCTCGACAGGTTTTTCTTTTTTGGCGACCGGAACCACTTCAGCCCGATGCAGCGGCAGTGCAGATGTCAGTTCTGGCAGCGGTGCTATATCTGACTTAGCGACGTCTGCAGGGGGAACAGCGGGTACGGGCGGGGTGGGCTGTTGCTTCCACAGCAGCGGCCCAACCATGGCTGCAATGATCACCGCGGCAACGGGCAGGCTCCACAGCGGCAGGCGACGTGCGGGTTTCTTCTGTGCGAGCGGCGGCGAGACTTCAGGTTCGTTAACAACGACCGGGGGTTGTAGTTCATGTTCAGGTTCAGCCGGTTTAGGTAGCTCAACGACTGGAGTCAACAAAGGCGCCTCGGCCTCGGCGAAGGTGATTTGGGCAGTGATTTCTTCTTCCGGCTCAGGCTCTGCTACGGTGACGACCGGAGGAATATCGGCAAGGCGCAGGCAATCGAGCACATCGTCGCGAGGATTTTCATTCAGATTGACGAAACCCCAGAACGTAATAACGGGTTTACCTTCAACCAGAAACACGTGATTCTCACCAGGAAACTGGATGGCTTTTTCCAGCAGTGAGCCAAACAGTTGCAGGGAGGTTTTACCCGATTGCAGACTTTTACGGCTCAGCGCCGCCGCATTTTCCAGCGTGCTTCCCAGATAGCGCAGCGCACGAAAACGGGCCTCTTCATCAGCGGCTTTCCATGCAACGGCTTTCCCTTCAATCGGCGAATACCAGTCAACGCGATCGCCGTTGTCGTTAATTTGTGGGATCGCCAGACAATCCACCATCGCCTGCTGTTTACGCAGGCGAAGCGTTTCACGAATTTGCAATGCTGAATCAAACACGGCCTGACCACCGCCGCCCACGGCCTGATAGTCATCCAAATTGCCGCTGCGCAAGAGAGTTTTTGCCACGTTGTTACCCCTTAGACTTCTTCACGTATCTACTTTACGTTTTATAAAAACGAGCAAACGGTGGAAGAGAGGCAAAAAGGGGCGAATTTTCATGGCATAGAGTGCCGGGAAAAATCTTGACGTTTTGAAAAAGACTTAAGGGAAATTAATTCGCTTAGGGTGATGAATTATTCAGCGAAATACACCGGATTAGAATAACCTGATAGTGATTCGTTATTGGTCAGTTTTTGTCAGCTATGCTCTGATATCCCGGTTAATAATAAAATAAGAAGGCTTATAACCATGATTGCAAGGAAAACGTTACTCGCGCTGGCGCTCAGCGCCGTCTTACCATCAGGCGCGGCGTTCGCGGCCAATACTGACACTCTCATTTACTGCTCAGAAGCGTCGCCAGAGTCATTTAACCCGCAAATCGCCAGTTCCGGTCCATCGTTTGTGGCCAGCTCACAGGTGCTCTACAACCGACTCATCAATTTTGATCCGGTAAAAAATACGCCAGTTCCGTCTCTGGCAACGGACTGGACGATTTCGCCGGACGGTAAGACCTACACTTTTACCCTGCGTCAGGGCGTGAAATTCAACAGTAATAAATTCTTCAAACCAACCCGTGACTTCAACGCTGATGACGTGGTTTTCTCGGTATTACGACAGAAAGATGCCGCTCATCCGTACCACAAAATTTCTCAGGGAAGCTACGAATACTTCAACGATGTCGGTCTGGATAAACTGATTAAAGAAGTGAAGAAGGTCGATGATTATCACGTTCAGTTTATCCTTAATGAACCTAATGCCGCGTTTCTTGCCGACTGGGGAATGGATTTTGCCTCCATCCTCTCTGCGGAATATGCCGACGTGATGCTGAAAAAAGGCACCCCGGAAAACGTCGATAACTGGCCAATTGGCACCGGGCCATACGTGTTGCAGCAGTACAAGCAGGATTCGCAAATCCGCTATCTCGCCAACCCCAACTACTGGGACGGCGCCGTCCCCACGAAGCACCTGATCTTCTCAATCACGCCAAACGTTCAGACCCGATTGGCGAAACTGCAAACCAATGAATGCCAGATAATTCCGGCACCTGCGCCCGTACAGTTTGACGAGATTAAGAAGAATAAAGATTTGACGCTGCATTCGGTTGAAGCGCTGAACGTCGGCTATCTGGCGTTTAATACCGAGAAAAAACCGTTTGATAACGTGCTGGTGCGTCAGGCGCTTAACTACGCGACAGACAAAAAGGCCATTATTAACGCCGTCTTTTTAGGTTCCGGTACGGTGGCAAAATCGCCAATTCCGCCGAATATGTTGGGATTCAATAAAGATCTGCAGGATTACGCTTATGACCCGCAAAAAGCGAAAGATCTGCTGAAACAGGCGGGACTGGAAAACGGCTTTGAAGCGACGCTGTGGTCAATGCCGGTTCAGCGCCCATACAACCCGAACTCCCGACGGATTGCCGAGATGATCCAAAGCGACTGGGCGAAGGTTGGCGTGAAGGCGAAAATTGTGTCGTACGAGTGGGGCGAATATCTCTCCGGAATGCGTAAAGGTGAGCATGACACCGCGTTGTTCGGTTGGATGTCAGACAACGGCGATCCGGATAACTTCGCCGATGTACTGCTGGGTTGTGACAGCATTAAAACCGGATCTAACGCCGCGCGCTGGTGCGATAAAGAGTATAATTCGCTGGTTCAAAAGGCGAAACTGGTGAGTAAACCGGAAGAACGCGCCGCGCTTTACCAGCAGTCGCAAGAGATTTTCTACCAACAGGCTCCGTGGATCGCGTTGGCAAACGGGAAAACGTTTTACGCGACGCGCAGCAACGTCAGCGGATACAGCGTTAGCCTGATGGGCAGCGATTTTTCAAAAGCAAAATTAAATTAATGAGTTAAGGAGAGGTTATGTCGCATCTGGATGAGGTCAGCGCACGTGTTGATGCCGCCATTGAAGAGAGCGTCATTACGCATATGAATGAATTGCTGATTGAACTCAGCGATGATGTCGTGCTGAGCCGGGAAGAACGTTACACCCAGCAACAGCGTTTGCGTACGGCTATCGCACATCATGGCCGTCAGCATAAAGAGGATATGGAAACCCGTCGCGAACAGTTGACCAAAGGCGGCACAATCCTTTAATTCGTTGTGGCCAGATGGCGAAGTAACACCTTATCCGGCCTGCATGTTCAGGCCGGATAAGCGCAATTAAAACGAACGTCTCGCCACCAGCCAGGCCCCAACGACCAGCAGCACCGCGCCGCAGACCGGTCCCACCAACGCCCGCAGCGGTACGCCATGACTGCGCAGAATATCCAGCACCAGTCCGCCGATTAACTGGCTGGCCACCAGCACCGCGATAGTGGTTGCTGCACCCACATTTTGGTATCCACTGATGCTGGCAAAAACAAAGAACGATCCCAGCAAGCCAGGGATTAGCGTCCACCAGCGCACGCTGGAAACCAGTTCCCCAAACCCCGCCATACCTTGCTTAAACCACAGTATGCTGACAAACAGCACGATCCCGACCAGCGAGTTAAGTAACATGGCGATGAGAATCGTCGAGGACGTCTGCGTGATGCGTACCATCAAGGTATTTTGCACCACCAGACCAATACCTGCGGCAATCAGAAAGGAGAGGGTTAGCGTCTGGTTCATCTGCTGGCATCCGGTTCGCGGCGATCGTCTAACTGCAACTGCATAAAAGTCAGATCCAGCCAGCGCCCAAATTTCGTGCCAACCTGTGGCATTTGCGCGGTGGTTTTAAAACCCAGCATGCTGTGCAGATGCAGCGACGCCTGATTCTGAGACTCAATGCCCGCAACCATCACATGCTTGCCGCACGCGCGGGCTTCTTCTATTAACCTGCTGAGCAGCGCTCGTCCCAGGCCTTTACCCTGATGAGCAGGATGGACATATACCGAATGTTCAACGGTATGACGGAATCCATCAAAGTTACGCCAGTCGCCAAAGGAGGCGTACCCTGTAATCACGCCATTCTCTTCACTCACCAGCACCGGATAGCCCATCAACTGGCGGGCTTGATACCATGAGATACGGTTTTCGGCATCGACCGTTTGATCGTTCCAGATAGCCGCCGTATGCAGTACCGCGTGGTTGTAGATTTCTGCAATGGCGGCACAATCTTCTTTGCTGGCAAATCGAATGGACATGTTGAACCTCAGGGATTGTTCACTATAGTATTACAATATGAATACTATTGAAGACAGCATAAATCAACGGATCGGTGCAAGAATTCGCATTGAGCGGGAATCTCGCGGCTGGTCTCTGACGGAACTCGCTGAACGCGCAGGCGTGTCGCGGGCGATGATCCATAAAATAGAGCGCGGTGAGAGCAGCCCTACGGCCACGCTGCTGGGCAGGCTCTCCGGTGCCTTTGGTATCAGCATGTCTATGCTGATGGCGCGGGCCGAAATGCAGGAGGGCAAGCTGCTGCGCTTCGCTGATCAGCCTGTCTGGCACGACCCGCAAAGCCACTATCTGCGCCGCCACGTTTCACCGCGCAGCGATCTGCCTATTGATCTGGTGCAGATAGAATTGCCTGCCGGAAGCGATATCCCGATGCCAGCCTCTTCCTACGTGCAGGCAAGACAACTTATCTGGCTACAGCAGGGGGAATTGGTCTTTGTGGAAGGGGACGTGCGTCATGAAATGCGGGCTGGCGATTGCCTGGAGCTTGGCCCACCGAATGATTGTCGGTTTATCAATGAAACCGCACACCCCTGCGTTTACCTGGTTGTGCGGTTAAATCATGTCGTCAGCTAACTGGCGGACACAGGCTGCTACTATTGATGGAATCATGCCAAAAGCAGAGGAGCACATCATGGGTCAACAGACTAATCGCAATCGCCGCTGGGTACTGGCTTCCCGCCCGCATGGCGCGCCGGTCCCGGAAAACTTCCGTCTTGAAGACGATGAGGTGGCAACGCCGGGTGAAGGCCAGGTTTTGCTGCGCACCATTTTTCTTTCCCTCGATCCCTACATGCGTGGACGCATGAGCGATGAGCCGTCTTACTCCCCGCCGGTAGAGATTGGCGGCGTGATGGTTGGCGGGACCGTGAGTCGCGTGGTGTCCTCCAACCATCCTGATTACCAGCCTGGCGAGTGGGTGCTGAGCTACAGCGGCTGGCAGGACTATGACATCTCCGACGGTAACGGGCTGGTGAAGCTTGGCGATAATCCCGAACATCCCTCCTGGGCGCTGGGAGTGATGGGGATGCCAGGATTTACTGCTTATATGGGGCTGCTGGATATCGGTCAGCCAAAAGCGGGGGAAACGCTGGTTGTGGCCGCCGCCACCGGCCCGGTTGGCGCAACGGTAGGGCAGATTGGTAAGCTCAAAGGCTGCCGGGTGATCGGGGTTGCAGGCGGGGCAGAGAAATGCCGACATGCCACCGAGGTATTAGGCTTTGATCTCTGCCTCGATCACCATGCACAAGATTTTGCGCAACAGCTGGCAAAAGCCTGTCCGCAGGGGATCGATATTTACTACGAAAACGTTGGCGGCAAGGTATTTGACGCCGTTTTGCCATTGCTCAATACCTCTGCGCGCATTCCGCTGTGCGGACTGGTCAGCGGTTACAACGCCACATCGCTTCCAGGCGGACCCGATAGATTACCTTTGCTGATGGCAACGCTACTGAAAAAGCGTATCCGGATGCAGGGCTTTATCATTGGTCAGGATTATGGTCACCGTATTCAGGAGTTTCAGCGGGAGATGGGGCGCTGGGTTAAAGAGGGCAAAATCCATTACCGCGAGCAAATCACCGACGGTCTGGAAAATGCGCCGCAGACCTTTATCGGCCTGCTGACGGGCAAAAACTTCGGTAAAGTGGTGATTCGTCTTGCAGACGATGCGTAAAACGGATGGCGGGAGTCATTCCCACCAGTGTTACTCAAAACGCCAGGCCAGATTAATCCCTACGCCATAGTTTCGTCCTGGCGCCGGTTCGTAATATCGACCATTTGCCTCATTCACTATCACCGAACCGACGTAGGACTTATCAAACAGATTATCCACCCGACCGAACAGGTCGATCATCAGACTGCGGTAATAAAATTTATAGCCGGTATTTAAACCCACTACGGTATAGGACGGGGCTTGCGCCGTATTTTCATCATTGGCCATAATGTTGCTCATATAACGAACATCAGTTCCCGCATACCAACCTTCATCAGGCACGTAGCCCAGCGAAGCAAATCCCATGTTTTGCGCAATGCCAGGCAGGCGGTTGCCGTTGCAGTTTTGATCGCCACAGACGTTGCTGCGGTAGGTCGCATCCAGCCAGGTCCATGCAGCTTTTACGCGCCAGCTTGCGGCAAAGCGTTGGTCCCAGGATAACTCACCTCCCTGACGGCGAGTTTTTCCAGCGTTTTTGTAGGTTGTCCGCCCGCTGCTACTGCTGTCAACCACGATCTCGTCATCGGTATCGGTCTGGAATAGCGCTGCGGTAAACAGCCCATCGCCGATACGCGTTTTACTGCCGATTTCCACGGTATCGTTTGTGGAAGGCTGTAGGTCAAAATTCATCCCACTTTGGCCGTCGGAGCGATAAGACAACTCGTTGATGGTGGGCGTTTCGAACCCGCGTCCCGCGGCCAGGTAGACGTTCCAGGCATCGGTGATGGCGTATTTTAACGATCCGGCAGGTAACCACTGGTGATAGCTGACGTCACCGCTGTCATCTGCGTTACCAGGCGTAATATAGCGATCGTTAGAATCAAACCACACCGAACTGTAGCGAACCCCGGCATCCAGCGAGAGTTTCTGCGTTAATTGCCACTGGGTTTGCAGATAGGGATCGACATTCCACATCAGGTTACGTTCGTTACGTCGTAAGTCGCCTTTCTGACCATATTCTGGCACGCCATCATCAAGGCGAAAGTTGTTGTAGCCTTTACGGCTTTCGCTCAGGTTTTCGTAATTCAGACCGGTGGTGAAGGTCACGGGTATGCCCAGTTCGCCACGGTGAGTCCAGCGGTTGTCTATCCCTTGATAATGACGTTGCAGGGTAATAACGCCTCCGGCATGAGAGGGTTTTAACTGCGGGGCCATCGGGATCGACTGATACTGAGTGGTTTCACGCTCCCCCGCATAGGTCATGATGCTGATATCATCCTTCGCGCTAAGCTGGCGTTCATAGCGCAACCCCGCCTGGGTCTGCTTGATGGTTTTTCGCGTGTTGTATTGCTCAGCGCGGGGAGATTGCTGCGGATTGGCCTGCCACTCCGACTCGGTAAGACCACCAGGATCGTCAGCTTTACTCTCTACGCTATTGAAAATCAGGGTTAGTTTGCTCGTATCGTCCATGCGCACGCCCAGTTTGGCATTGGCCAGATTTTTTTGTGCGCTGCTGCGATCGCGATAACCATGGGTGGTAAACCGGGTTGTTGAAACGGTGTAATCCACATCCCCTCGCTGTGTACCATCGCCCAGTGCGCCCGTTGCTTTTAACCCGTAGCGCCAACTGCCAAAACTGCCGTAATAACTGCTGGCTTCAATGGTTGGCGGCTCATTTCCCGTTTCAGTGCTGACATTTATCACTCCACCAGATGCATTGCCATACAGAGCAGAGAAGGGGCCGCGTAAAACCTCAATATTTTGTACGCTGCTGATATCAACATTGGATGTTTGACCCTGCCCATCCGGCATGGTTGCCGGGATCCCGTCGACATACAAACGAATGCCGCGGATGCCATAAGTGGTTCGCGAACCAAATCCGCGAATCGACAACTGGAGATCCTGGGCGTAGTTTTGCCGATTTTGCACCTGTAGCCCAGGGACGCTGGTCAGGGATTCAGACAGGTTAATTCGCGGCGTTGCCAGACGCATATCTTCTCCGTCAACGACGCTGACGGCGGCAGGGGTGTCCAGTTCAGAAATGGACTGTGGTGTCGCGCTAACGATCAGCGTTTGATCGTTTATCTCACTTTCTGCCACGGCATAAGGCGAGAGGAAGACAGGCAGTAAAGAAACAGGAAGTGCAGTGTAGCGGGATGCAAAAATCGTCATGAACAAGGCCAGTTAATGATGCTTACGCCGAAACACCAGCGATAAGCGCGTGAATTTTTTTATAAAAGATGAATTTTAGCGCTGCTGAATTGCGCTAATTTTTCGGGCAATGACAACGATTGTAGTCAATATGTGAAGAAGTGCTCCACTTTGAGATGAATAATGATTACTATTCTCATTCCTAAAAAAGGCAAAACCATGATTTTGCTCATTGAAGCTATGTGAAGCAGTAACAAACGAATTTATCAAAGGGAGTCGTCATGTCTTTACGTCATCTGTTTTCGCCGCGTCTGCGTGGTTCTTTACTGTTAGGTTCACTGCTTGTTGCATCATCTTTTACTACGCAGGCTGCAGAAGAACTGCTGCGCAAAGCCGTGGGCAAAGGCGCCTATGAAATGGCGTACAGCCAGCAAGAGAACGCGCTGTGGCTGGCGACTTCGCAGAGCCGCAAACTGGATACCGGCGGGGTGGTTTACCGTCTTGACCCGGTCACCCTCGAAGTGACTCAGGTTATTCATAACGATCTCAAACCGTTTGGCGCCACCATCAACAACGCCACGCAAACGCTGTGGTTCGGCAACACAGTAAACAGCGCGGTGACGGCAATGGATGCTAAAACGGGCGCGGTGAAAGGACGTCTGGTGCTGGATGCGCGTAAGCGTTCTGAAGACGTTCGCCCACTGCAGCCGCGTGAGCTGGTCGCCGATGACGCCACCAACACGGTATACATTAGCGGTATTGGTAAAGAGAGCGTGATTTGGGTGGTGGACGGTGATGCCATTAAATTGAAGGACACCATTCAAAATACCGGCAAAATGAGCACCGCTCTGGCTGTCGACAGCAAGGCTAAACGCCTGTACACCGCCAATGCGGACGGTGAATTCATCACCATCGATACCACCACCAACAAAATTCTCAGCCGTAAAAAGCTGCTGGATGATGGAAAAGAGCATTTCTTCATCAACCTGAGCCTGGACACGGCGGGCAACCGCGCCTTTGTCACCGACTCTAAAGCGGCGGAAGTGCTGGTAATCGACACCCGTAATGGCAACGTCCTGGCAAAAGTCGCCGCGCCGGAATCCCTGGCCGTGTTGTTTAACCCGGCGCGTAACGAGGCCTACGTGACCCATCGTCAGGCCGGCAAAGTGAGCGTGATCGACGCGAAAAGCTATAAAGTCGTTAAAACGTTCGAGACCCCAACATTCCCGAATAGCCTGGCGCTCTCCGCCGACGGTAAAACCCTGTACGTTAGCGTGAAACAGAAGTCCACCCGCGAGCAGGAAGCCACCCAGCCGGACGATGTTATTCGTATTGCGCTGTAATTAACCGGAGGGGGAAACCCCTCCTGTCACTTCTCTAAATCCCCCGATACGCCTCGTTACACCCGGCCAGTAGCCTGACCCACTTCAGGGACTTACACTACGCCCTCAACGGCTAACTGAATAACACGGGAATACCATGAAAAAGCCATTTATCTGTCTTTGTGCAGGCGTAATGCTGTTTACATTGGCAGGATGCACCACCGATTACGTTATGACGACCAAAAGCGGACAAACCATCACCACCCAGGGTAAGCCAAAACTGGATAAAGACACGGGAATGACCAGCTATACCGATCAGAATGGGAATGCGCGGGAAATTAACAGCAACGACGTAGCGCAGTTGATTGAAGCGAACTAAAAAAGAAGGCCTGAAGGATTAACCTGTCAGGCCTTCTGCCGTTATGGCGCGGTGCGGTGGATCTCTGCAACGCGTTTACGCACGCCGAACCAGCCCGCGACCAGCAGGATGGCAATCAGCGGTAATGACGCGATGGTATAGGTGCCGTTTGGATAGTCAAACGCCATCAATACCAGTACGCTCAGCAGGAACAGCAGCGTTAACCACGAGGTAAACGGTGCGCCCAGCAGTTTAAAGCTGACGTCTGCCGTTTTACCTTCTTTTATGGCCCGGCGCAGACGCATCTGACAGACCATGATAAATCCCCACGACGCAATAATGCCCAGTGACGCGAAGTTCAACACGATCTCAAACACCTGTGACGGCACCAGATAGTTCAGGAATACCCCGACGACATACACGACCAGCGTGGCGAGGATCCCGGCCCATGGCACCTGTTGACGGCTCATTTTAGCCATGAATTTCGGTGCCGAACCGCCCATCGACATGGAGCGTAAAATACGCCCGGTGCAGTACAACCCTGAGTTAAGGCTGGAAAGCGCCGCGGTGAGCACCACAATATTCATGATACTGCCAATGTACGGCACGCCCAGTTTGGAAAAGAAGGTAACAAACGGGCTTTGCCCCGCCTGATAGGCGTTCCAGGGCAGTAGCAGAACCAGCAGCACAACAGAACCCACATAGAACAGACCAATACGCCAGATAACGCTATTGATTGCTTTCGGCACCATCGTTTGCGGATCTTTGCACTCACCGGCGGCGGTACCCACCAGTTCAATAGAGGCAAAGGCGAAAACCACACCCTGTACCAGTACCAGCGCAGGCAGCAGGCCATGCGGGAAGAAGCCGCCGTTGTCGGTAATCAGGTGAAAACCCGTGGCGTTACCATCCAGCGGCTTTCCGGTACCTAAAAAAACGGTACCCACCACCAGGAAGATCACAATTGCAAGTACCTTAACCAGCGCAAACCAAAACTCCATCTCCGCGAACCATTTCACGCCAATCATGTTCATGGTGCCGACAATAGCCAGCGCGCCGAGGGCGAACACCCACTGCGGCACGTCGCCAAATGCGCCCCAGTAGTGCATATACAACGCCACCGCGGTGATATCGACAATGCCGGTCATCGCCCAGTTGATGAAGTACATCCAGCCAGCCACATAGGCGGCTTTCTCACCTAAAAATTCACGGGCGTAGGAAACGAAGCTTCCGCTGGAAGGGCGATGTAAAACCAGTTCGCCGAGCGCGCGCAGTATAAAAAACGAAAAAATACCGCATACCAGATAGACCAGCGCCAAAGCCGGGCCGGCCATCTGCAGGCGCGCGCCTGCCCCTAAAAACAACCCGGTACCAATTGCGCCGCCAATGGCGATCATTTGTACCTGTCGATTGCCCATCGCTTTGTGATACCCCTCTTCGTGAGCATTCAACCAGCGTCGTTTCGCCGCATGTTGTTCCGCGGCTTGCGTGTTGTTTGTGTTCATTACGATTCCTGTTGACCTGACAAAAATACAACATCCTTTTTGCCGCACCTGCTGCGGCGAAAACAGCCTTACCCTTCATTGTGTTACGGGGGAAAACTGCCGGCCGAGCATCCTACATTCAATTGATTGGTTCCGCAAAGCCCCGGTAACAAGAATTCAGCATTTTTATGCAGCCGGTACTGGCGCGGTGTGGCCTCGATTCAGCCAATAAAAGAGAAGGGCGTTTATACCTGTAGAGGTTCTACGCCGGAACCGCCGAAACCCAGTTTAAGTCCGGCAACAAGAGTATCCAGATCGATAAGTTCATTGCTGCTCTGGAAGGTGTAATGCCCGTTCAGTAAAATGTGCTGTCAGGCCATCTGTGATATCCGGGCAGCGCCTCGACGCCTTTGGTATTATCTTCGGCTTCCAGTCTCTCCAGCAAACGTGACAGGAACACGGAGTTGTAATAAATGATCGCATTGGAGATCAATCGCCCACACTGGGTACTGATGTCCGTTTCAGTATCATTTTTCCCTGTTAACTCTTTCTTACCGCCGACTTTGGCGACTGATGCACGTAACTGGTGATAAGATTAAACGCGATTCTGGGAGCGACGGATATTGCGTTCCAACTTCGGGTCACGCAGATACTTCAGCGTGTAAATACTGCGAACCAGCCGATCGTATTCAAATATCGCCTGTCTTGTCGGGTTGGCCGTTGTATATGTACATAACTTGCGGATCAGCGTTCCCTACGTCATTTCCTTCAGCCCAGGCGTGGCGACGATGCGATCAAGATTGCTTTTTTCGCGTGTGATAAGGTCCAGAACAATGTGCCCGCAGGCTGGATCAGGCATTTTTTATGTGCTGACGAATCCTTTTATCGGACGCTTTCCCGAGAAAAGTAATGAAAAACTGGATGTAATGAGCGGTTATGTACAACAACAATGAAGTCATCAGTTATCTACAGGCTAACAGGATCCTTGCATTAAAGCTCGATCATGCAGTTTCTGCCGTCGGTCAGCAGGTTACAAATCAAGTTGAAAACTTGGGAAAGGGCGCTACCCGTCTGCTGTATTACACGTCCTGCTTTACCGATGAATATAATGATATTTGCCAGCAGCAAAAAACGGAGGATCTGCGCTTCAGGAATGCTGTTATTCGCATTATCCAGCATGGTGACGTTGTCTATGAAATGCTTCGTGTCTACTTTGAAGAAGTATTCAAATACAAAACTAATGCCCAATTAGAGCATATTAAAAAAGCACTTATGGCTGTAAATGTTCATATCGCGTCCAGCACCCTTACCGGTGCGGGGTACGCTTTAGCGGTCGCTACCAGCGTCCGTATCGGATTGCATCTAAGTATGCAACTCAGTGCTCTTACGGGACGTGCAGCGGGTACGACTGCGGGGGTTGTGGCCACGTACGGCTTGGTTCAGAAAGCGGCGGATAGTGCTCGTCGTCTACACGTCCAGTATCCAGCTTATTACTCTGCACTTTACATGCAACAACTGGATATGATGTATTTCCTGATTGAACCGGTATTTGAGCGCGCGGGCGCACTTGAAGCGCAATGGTCATCTGATTCCGGTATAGCAAATATCATCACCCGGATGATCAGATAACCATGATTCGATCACTAAAGAAATTTCTACTGTGGCAGCTCAGGTTTTTATCATCGCTGTACGGACCTGTAATTTTTACGATTATTTTCGCATTGCTCCAGGGATATTTTTTCCCTGACAGCCCTGTCTGGCCTACAGGCGTATTCGCCATAGTTATGATTGTTATTTTCACGCGTTACTGTAAATGGTGACAGCGTTAATATCACAGTTACTTAAATCATCACTGATAAGGAAATTATATGTCTACTCCCGCTCATTTATGGCTTGAAGATGAAAATGGAGCGCCGATTGTTGGCAGTTGTTTAATGCCCCTGCGTTTGGGTTCCATCGAATTAAAATCATTTTCGCACGGCGTAACCATTCCAGTAGACCCCAATTGGGGCAAACTTACAGGGACGCGCGTTCATAGCCCGATCACGATAGTGAAGGAATTTGATCAGACAACACCGCTCCTGTACCGCGCTGTCTGTGAAGGCCGAACCATGAAGAAGGCGACAATCAAGATGTACCGTATCCTGGAATCGGGCATCGAGGCGGAGTATTTCAATATCATTCTGGAAAACGTCAAGTTCACAACGGTTGCGCCATACCTGTCACCTAACGGTATGAGTAGTACTCACCTTGAAACGCTCGAGTTGCGTTATGAGGCGATTACCTGGAAGTATACGGAGGGTAATATTATCTATCGAGACTCATGGAACGATCGTTGTTGTGCCTGATGACGAGGGGCACCAAAGGAGGAAAGAAAATGGTCGACTTAACTTCTGAACAACGGCAGTTGGCGAAGATAGTTCATGATAATGATGATACTCAATTATTGCGGGCTGTTATGACTATATGGATGCCTTTAAACGGGGGATGGACAGCGCTTCAAAAGTCCAGATGCCTGCAATACCCTGGATATTTCGCTTTGCAAAATGGATGGAAAGGCTGGCTCAGGGCATTGCTGATGGAGTCATTGAGGTACCGAAAGATCACTAAAAGCAACGGACCGGAAATTTCGGCGGTTCCGGCGTAGAGCCCCATGTAGAGGAGTGCGCTTATCGAGACATTCACCCAATAAGCGCCGTAACGTTATGCCGATACGCCAAAGACCTGAACGGCCTGCTGTAAGCGTGATGAACGCTGGGTCAGATCGGCGGTGGCGTCGGTGACGCGCTCCACCATCTCGGCATTATTGTGTGTCATGGTGCCAACGCGTGAAATTGAATCGTTAATCAGATCCAAAGCCTGGGTTTGCTCACGCGTGGCCAGACTAATGTCTTTGATCATCATCGACATCTGCAGTACATCCCCAATCATCCCGGTGAGATGCGTTTCCGTTTGCTCCACCATTTTGACGCCGCTATTAACATTGGCGACGTTCTTCTCAATAAGCTGTTTGATCTCTTTTGCCGCAGACGCCGAGTGTTGGGCCAGATTGCGGACTTCTGCCGCGACAACGGCGAAGCCACGCCCGGATTCCCCGGCTCGCGCGGCTTCAACCGCGGCATTGAGCGCCAGAATATTGGTCTGAAAGGCGATGCTGTCGATCACGCCAATGATGTCAACGATCTGCCCGTTGTCACGCGATATCGCCTGCATCATGGCGATAGTTTGTTTCATGATATCGCCGCCTTCTGCAGCGTTGGCGCTGGTTTTATCGGCCATGGTCATGGTATGTGCCGCCGTCTCAGCGGTTTGTTGTACCGCGCTACCAATTTCTTCAATGGCCGCAGCGGTTTGTTGCAGGTTGGCAGAGGTTTCTTCTGAACGCTGATGCAGCGCCGTACCTTCTTTTGACACCCGCTGACTGATAGCGCGAATACCGGAAATTTGCGTACTGACGTCATCGACCAGAGAATTCAGATTAAGCCCGGACTGATTAACCAGTCGCATTAGCATTCCGATCTCATCCACCCGATTTAAATGACAGTTATCAGGTTTACGTCCGGATACCACTTTCTTCATTTGCGTCAGGAGCGTATTAACTGGCTGACAAATTTGATACTTAAGGTAAATAGCCAGTGCCAGAAATAACACCAGCAAGCCACCCGACTGAATAAATGGATTAAACGGTGCGAAGATAAATAGCAAAGCGAGCAGGGCCGTCACCCCTAAAGAATAATTGACGCGCTGGCTGATATTCAGCCATTTAAACATGGAGGTCCATGCCAATAAGCCGCGACGAATGATAATCCCTTTAAAAAGTCGAAAGCCTTTAAACTGCTGACTATTCATTTTTTGGTATAAACTTTCGCTGTGAGTTATTTCATCACGCGAAGGAACGGTACGCACTGAGATGTAACCGGTGAGTTTTTCATTGTGCCAGACCGGCGTAACGTTGGCGCGAACCCAGTAATGGTCACCATTTTGGCGGCGGTTTTTCACCATACCCGTCCAGCTGTCTCCCTGCTGTAGCGTGTACCACATATCGGCGAATGCAGCGGGAGGCATGTCAGGATGGCGAATAATATTATGCGCTTCGCCCATTAATTGATCTTCGTTAAATCCGCTGGCATCGATAAAAGCAGAGTTAGCGTAGGTAATATGACTTTCTTTATCCGTCGTTGAAAGCAGCGTCGCTTTGTCGTTAAGTGCGTGCTCAATTTGTGTAACGGGCATGTTACTTTTCATAGAGGCCCCATAATGATATGTATAATCCATACAAAAATTCCCGCAATAAAATCGGGAGGAATATTAAAAAGCCGTTTTAAACCGTTTTAATAAGAAACGCTGCATTCTCTACTAATCATCATTTCTGTGGAAGTATTTAAATTAAAAAATCTCTGTGGAATATTCATTCAGGGTCATAAAACTGAAACATTTTATACAACCGCATAACGTTTTAAGTCATTTAACCTGACTTAACGTAAATCGCGTTAAAAAACGTTTTCGCAAAAAGAAAACTGGCATGAAATGATTTGGATGTTATTCCCGTGAGACCAACGACCCTATTATATTTTGTAGGCCATACATTCCGCGTGTTTTCAGTTTCGTGTTCCGACCAGTACAAGGCGATCCGAATTTTATCCCTGACAGCGTCAGGGCTGGTTATCTACTTTTTAGCTGAGCAAATGTGAATTAAATGTTTCTGCATGGTTATCTGATAATTTAATAATAATGACATGTTAACAAGCATAGGCCCGTAACATGTCATATCGCCTGAGTATTCTGGATAAAAGCCCCCTCGGGGAAGGTGAAACCGCCGCGATGGCGCTTGCCCGGACGTTACGTCTGGCGCAGCGGGCAGAAGAGTGGGGATACCATCGTTTCTGGATCGCGGAACACCATAATACGCCACAGCTGGCCAGCCCATCACCGGAGCTGGTGATTGCATGGATCCTCGGGCAAACCCAGCGTATTCGCGTAGGCTCCGGTGGCGTGATGCTGCAACATTACAGCCCGTACAAAGTGGCGGAAAACTTCAATCTTCTGGCCTCGCTGGCACCCGGGCGTGTCGATCTCGGCGTAGGGAAAGCCCCTGGCGGCTTACCACTGTCGACTCAGGCACTACAGCAAGGAGTGCATCAGGATGAAAAAGGCAGTTTTGCCGACCAACTTTCGCAGCTTAACGACTGGCTGACGCTGAGCGGCACGGAAAGCGGGGAAACGGTATTTCCGACGCCAATCCCACCGATACCGCCGGAAGGATTTGTCCTGGGAGCCAGTGTGCAAAGCGCACAGTTAGCAGCGCAATTCAATTGGCATTTTATCTTCGCGGCACACCTCAACGGTGACCGCGCGTTATTGCGTGACGTTTTGTCCTTCTGGCAGACCCACAGCGCACGTCCGACGATAGTTGCCGTACAAGTGATTGTGGCTGACAGTAACGATACCGCCTCGCAGCTTGCGGAAAACGTGCAAATCTGGGGCGTGGAGCTGGAGAATGGTCAACGTGTCACGGTAGCCAGCGAAGAGCAGGCGCTGGCATTCGCCGCGCAGGCCGGCAGTCCGCCACGCAAAATCGCGCGTCGTGAGCAGGCGTTGTTACACGGCACGGCTCAGGAGGTGATGGCGAAGCTGAATGCCCTGCATACGCAATTTGGCATTGATGAGTTCATTATCGACACGCCAGTGGCGGAAGGTCACGCGCGTCTGACATCGCTGCGGTTGTTGGCGCAAGCCCATAACGCCGTGGAGGTGCTCTGATGACTCTGGCCTCAACGCTTATCAACTGGCGTCGTGAATTACACCAGCACCCGGAACTTTCCCTGCAAGAGGTGGCAACGACGGCGCGCATTCACGCCTGGCTGCACGCAGCGGACGTCGAGATTTTACCGTTCGACCTGAAAACCGGTCTGGTCGCGGAAATCGGGCAGGGAGAAGATGTCATCGCGCTGCGAGCGGATATCGATGCGCTACCGATAGAAGAAAGCGCCGATGTGCCGTTTCGCTCCCTCACACCGGGAGTGATGCATGCCTGCGGACATGACGTTCACACCAGCGTCATGCTGGGCGCCGCGCTGCTGCTTAAACAACAGGAAACACACTTACCGGGGCGCGTACGTATTTTGTTTCAGCCCGCTGAAGAGAGTTTCGGTGGCGCAAAAACGCTGATCCGCGCCGGTGCGCTGCACAACGTTGCGGCTATTTTTGGCATGCACAATGAGCCAGGTTTACCGGTGGGGGAATTTGCCACACGCGGCGGTGCGTTCTATGCCAACGTCGATCGCTTCGTGCTGCGTATTAATGGCAAGGGCGCACATGCGGCGCGTCCGCATGAAGGCAGAGATGCCATCCTGCTCGCCAGCCAACTGGTCACGGTGTTGCAAAGCGTTGCCAGTCGCGACGTTAACACACTGGATTCAGTGGTGCTTAGCGTGACCCGTATTCAGGGAGGAAATACATGGAACGTGTTGCCAGAATCCGTTGAGCTGGAAGGGACGCTCAGAACGCACCGGACTTCGGTGCAGCAGCAGGTTAAAGCACGGGTTAATGACATCGCCGCCGGTTTTGCCCACGCCTTTGGCGCACAAATCGACGTTATCTGGCATGCGGGGCCGACCGCGTTGGTAAACGATGCACGTTGGGCCGATATCGCCACCGCCGTGGCGAAACAATCAGGCTACACCACCCACCATGCCGACCTGCATATGGGCGGCGAAGATTTTGCTGTCTATCTGCAAAATACGCCTGGCGCATTTGTCAGTATTGGCAGCGCCAGTGAATACGGATTACATCACCCGGGCTTTAATCCGGACGAACGTTTAATTGAACCTGCCGCGCATTACTTTGCACAGCTAGCAAAAACGGCATTCGCACATCTTTAAGTTTACCTGTTGGGTAGGGGTTATTATGGCTGAAAATCGGCAACTACGGCTCGGCACTATTCTGCATGGCGCAGCGGGAAATATGTCCGCATGGCGTCATCCGGCGGCACAGGCCGATGCCAGTATTAATTTTGATTTTGTCAAAGAGACGGCGCTTATTGCGGAAAAAGGGAAGCTGGATTTTATTTTTGTCGCCGATGGTCTGTATATTAATGAAAAATCAATCCCACACTTTTTAAATCGCTTTGAGCCGCTGACGGTATTATCTGCTTTGGCCAGCATTACCCAGAATCTGGGATTGGTTGGCACGGTATCCACATCATACAGCGAGCCGTTTACTACCGCACGGCAGTTCGCCAGCCTTGATCATCTCAGCCAGGGGCGAGCCGGATGGAACGTGGTCACATCACCTTTGGAGGGTTCGGCAAAGAACTATTCCCGTGCCCAGCATCCAGAACATGCCTTGCGTTATCGTATCGCCGATGAATATTTACAGGTGGTGAAAGGACTGTGGGATTCCTGGGAAGATGATGCTTTTACCCGTAATAAGGCAAGCGGAGAATTTTTTAATCCGCAAAAACTGCACACGCTTAACCATCATGGAGATTATTTTCAGGTCGCAGGGCCGTTAAATATTGGGCGCACGCCACAAGGCCGTCCGATTATATTCCAGGCGGGCGCTTCACAGGATGGTAAGAAATTAGCGGCGCAGCATGCCGATGCTATTTTTACCCATCAGGAGTCGCTGGCGGAGGCCAAAGAGTTCTATCAGGATGTAAAAAGCCAGTTGGCCTACGCCGGGCGACATCCCGAACAACTGCATATATTCCAGGGCGTCAGCGTGATTGTTGGCGACAGCGCAGAGGATGTTGAGCAGCAGTATCAGACTACCGCTGCGCTGGTCTCTATTACCGACGCGCTGAACTACCTGGGCCGCTATTTTGAACATCATGATTTCGCCCAATATCCACTGGACGCACCGTTCCCGGATCTGGGTTCCCTTGGACAAAACAGCTTTCGCAGTACGACTGATGAGATCAAACGCAACGCGCGTGAGCGTGGCTTAACGCTACGCCAGGTTGCTCTGGAAGCGGCCAGTCCACGCCCACGTTTCAGCGGTACGCCGCAACAGGTTGCCGATGGTCTTCAGCAGTGGTTCGACGAAAAAGCCGCAGACGGTTTTATCATCCAGGGGGGAACGCCAGATACCTTCCCGCGTTTTGTCGAACAGGTTGTCCCCGTGCTTCAGGCGCGTGGCCTGTTCCGCCATGAATATCCCGGTACGACCCTGCGCGCAAGCCTGGGACTCGCGACACCTGCAAACCAATTCACACAATAAGAGAAAAACGCAATGCAGAAAAAATCAGTTTTCCTCGCGCTGTCACTGGCTTTCAGCGCTAACGTCTGGGCAAATGATGTGACTATTAACGGTACGGGCGTAAGCCTGGAAGCCAATAAAACGCCAATTAATACGGCAAAAAATCCGCAGGCGATTGCGCAGTTGCCCGCGAACCTGCACCTGGCCGTACCGGGTAAATTCACCGTGGCGATTGCCGGGCTAAGCCAGCCGCCGCTGACCGTCTTTGCCGATGACAATAAGACACTGATCGGCAGCGAGGCGGACATCGCTCGTCTGGTGGCTGACAGTCTGGGGCTGGAACTCAACGTCGTGCCCACGTCATGGGAAGACTGGCCGCTGGGCGTCACGTCCGGCAAATATGATGCCGCGATCAGCAATATTACCGTCACCAAAGCCCGCAAAGAGAAATTCGATTTCGCGACGTATCGTAAGGACTCCCTTGGCTTCTACGTCAAAACCGGCAGTAAGCTGAAGAAAATCGAGCAGGCAGAAGATATCGCCGGTCTGCGTATCATCGTCGGTTCGGGGACAAATCAGGAAGCCATCCTGCTCGCCTGGAACGATGAGAACGTGAAGAAAGGGTTGCAGCCGTTTACGCCGGTGTATACCAAAGATGATGCCGCGCAAACCCTGGCTCTGCAGTCAGGCCGCGCCGATGCTTACTTCGGTCCTAACGTTATCGGCGCGTGGAAAGCTGCACTCAACGGTAAAACGCAACGGGTGGGCAGCGTTGATGGCGGTTGGCCAAAAGCGGCACACATCGCTGTGACGCTGAAAAAGGACAGCGGTCTGGTTCTGCCGGTACAAACCGCCCTCAACGGCGTAATTGGCAACGGCGACTATGACAAGGTGCTGAACCGCTGGGGAGAAGGGGTGGAACGTATTCCGCAATCTGAAATCAACCCGGCCGGTTTAGGCGACTAAGGAGGTCATCGTGAGCGATCAATTTCGCGTGGTCTCACCTGAAGCCAGCGAGCTGCAGCCAATTTTGAACGGTCTGTTCGGTGAATATGCCGCTCGTTATGGCGATTATTTTTCTCGCGACGCTGAAGTGGAGCTGACCGAATGGTATCTGGCACCGCAGGGACTTTTCGTGGTACTGGAGCGCAGCGGCGAGATTATCGCCACCGGGGCCTACAAACCTTACGACAAAGACACCGCCGAGATTAAGCGCATCTGGACGAAAAGCAGCCTGCGTCAGCAGGGGCTGGCGGCGCGCGTGGTGCAGGAGCTGGAACGCAGGGCGCTGCTGGCGGGCTACAGCCGGATTTATCTGACCACGGGATTTCGCCAGCCGGAGGCCGTGCGACTTTATTTAAGCCAGGGCTACGATCCGCAATTTGATACAGCGCGCGATCCCGAAGAGTACAGCCTGCCACCGTTTGATGGCCGGCTGCGCTTTACCAAACTGTTGACCATCGCCGGTCAGGCCAGAATAGCCTGAGGAGAGAAGATGAAAACGACGGAGAGTATTAAAGTCGTACCGGCGCGCTATCCGATGCGCACCGCAGGAGCAGTCATTGCCTTGTTTGTCCTGGCGGTGATTATCCAGTCCGTGGCGTTTAATCCGCGCTGGGAATGGGGCGTGTTTGCCCGTTGGTTCTTTGATCCGGTTATCTTGTCCGGCCTTGGGCAAACTCTGCTACTGACGCTTATCGGTACGCTGTTGAGTATTATCATCGGTGGTCTGCTGGCGCTGGCACGGCTTTCATCTTCCTGGTTGCTGAACGGCCTGGCATGGGGATACATCTGGCTGTTTCGTTCGTTACCGCTGATTGTGGTGCTCATCGTTTTGTACAACTTCTCCTATTTGTACGACACGCTGGCGATTGGTATTCCGTTTACTCCCATTCAATGGGGCAGTTTTGAAACCATCAATGTGCTCGGCCAGTTTTCCACCGCGGTGGTTGGCCTGACGCTGGTGCAAAGCGCCTATACCGCTGAAATTATTCGTGGTGGATTTTTAGGGGTTGACCACGGCCAGTACGAGGCAGCGGCAGCGCTGGGCTTACCCGCATGGCGACGTACGCTGCGGATTATTCTGCCGCAGGCGCTGCGCACCATTTTGCCTGCTGGCTTCAATGAAATCATCAGTCTGGCGAAAGGGACGGCGATGGTATACGTGCTGGCAATGCCAGAGCTGTTCTACACCATCCAGATGATCTACAACCGCACGCAGGAAGTGATCCCGCTGCTGATGGTGGGTGCGGTGTGGTATCTGGTGATCACCAGCGTCCTGTCGTTAATTCAGCACCTGGTCGAACGCGCGCTGGCCCGCAGCGAGCGACGTTCCGCAATCAATACCGCCCGGGTGAGCCGTGCAGAAAAACGCAACCGTCAACGTCCGCAGCAGGAGGCCGTCCATGTCCCACTCGCCTGAAGGCCATATTTCCATTACCGGCGTCAGCAAATATTTCGGTCGCCACAAAGCGCTGGATAATGTGTCGCTGGAGATCCCTCCCGGAACGGTAACGGTTATTCTTGGCCCGTCCGGTTCAGGGAAATCCACACTCTTGCGGACGATCAACCATCTGGAGCGCGTCGATGAAGGGTTTATTCAAATCGATGGCGATTACATTGGTTATCGTCGGCAGGGAGACAAGCTGTATGAGCTGAAAGAGGCGGAAATTTTGCGCCAGCGCGTTAACGTCGGCTATGTGTTCCAGAATTTTAATCTGTTCCCGCACTTAACGGTGCTGGAGAATTTGATTGAAGCGCCCATTGCGCACGGTCTGGCATCGCGTAAAGCCGCCACCGAGCGGGCATTAACTCTGCTTGATGCCGTTGGCTTGCGTAATAAAGCCGATGCCTGGTCGCGTCATCTCTCCGGCGGTCAGCAGCAGCGTATCGCTATAGCCCGTGCGCTGGCGCTAAATCCACGCGTTATGCTGTTTGATGAACCCACTTCAGCGCTGGATCCTGAACTGGTAGGCGAAGTTCTGGATGTCATCAAAGCACTGGCGCAGTCGGGAACCACGCTGGTTGTGGTGACGCACGAGATTGGGTTCGCCCGGGAAGTGGCGGATCAGGTGGTGTTTATGGTCGATGGCAAAATCGTCGAACAGGGCAGCAGCGAGCAGGTGCTGAATCATCCACGCCACACGCGCACCCAGCAGTTCTTGTCGAAAGTGCTGTGAACTTGCAGGGAAAGATAGGCAGGTCTGCATAGACTGACGAATGCTGCTCTACACTTAGGGTTTTAACTTTGGGGGGTTGCAGCATGATTAGGGTCTATGGGGTGCCGGGCTGGGGATCGGCCATCAGTGAAGTGATGCTCACACTGGCGGAGATCCCTTACAGCTTTATTGATGTTGATGGTTTTGACCGCGACGGGCCTTCGCGGGAGTTGCTAAAAAAAATGAATCCGTTGTGCCAGGTGCCCACACTGATACTGGAAAATGGTAACGTGATGACGGAAACGGCGGCGATCGCCCTGATGATCCTCGATCGTTGTCCTGAACTTGCGCCACCCGTTGGGCACGCTGAGCGCCAGCAGTTTCAGCGTCTGTTGATATGGCTGGTGGCAAATGTCTATCCAACGTTTACCTATGCCGATTATCCACAACGCTGGGTACCAGACGCCGCGGCGCAGTTGAAAAAGAACTGTATTGAGTACCGCAAATCGCTTTATATGTGGCTGAACGGCCAGCTAAGCGCTGAGCCGTACGCGTTTGGCGATCAGCTAACACTGCTGGACGTTTATATTGCCGTTATGCGCACCTGGGGGCCGGGGCATGACTGGTTTCAGGACAACACGCCCAATATCAGCGCTATCGCTGACGCGGTTTGCCAGCACCCGCGACTGCGTACTGTACTGAAAAGTAATAAGATTATTTGAATAAAAAAACGCTGTTCCGCAGGAGTGCAAATCCCGGAACAGCGGGCGAACTATCGCCATAAGCTTACATTACGCGACGGACGGGCTCAGCGTAATACGATCCAGTGGCCCCACGATAAACAGATAAGAAATCAGGCCAATCAGCCCCATCGAACCGACGTACAGAATGGCGTAATCGAATGACTGGGTATTCGCCAGAATGACGCCAATCACCAGCGGCGTGATAATACTCGCCATATTGCCGCACATATTGAATACGCCGCCAGCAATGCCGAGCACTTCTTTTGGTGAAGTATCGCTAAGTACGCACCATCCCAGATTGCCAAAGCCTTTGGCGAAAAATGCCAGACTCATCGCCGCGATAACCACAAATTCTGACGAGGTGTAGTTAGCGATAACGATGACACAGGAAAGTAACATTCCGCAGATAACGGGTAGCTTACGAGCAACCGTCAGGCTGTAGCCGCGTTTTAATAGCCAGTCTGAAAAAACGCCCCCTAACAATCCACCGATAAAACCGGCAATAGCAGGAATACTGGCGACAAACCCCACTTTAAGGATCGACATTCCTTTAGCCTGATACAGATAGGTAGGAAACCAGGTCAGGAAGAACCAGGTGATTGACGTCACGCAGAACTGCCCGATGTAAACGCCAATCATCATGCGGTTGACGCAGACGCTTTTTATTTGCGCAAAGGTAATCTTCTGTGGCTCTTTTTTATTTCCCAGCGACGGTTCGCCACCGCCTTCCCGGATATAGTCAATTTCCTGCTGGTTTACCTTCGGATGATGCATAGGATCTCTGACTTTTACCAGCCAGAAGATGCCAAGAATAACGCCAATCGCCCCGATGTAATAAAAAACAAAGTGCCAGCTGAGATTATGCAAAATAATCGTCATTAACGGTGTAATTACCCCTAACGAGATATATTGCGCGGCCTGGTAAACTGAGGTGACAAAGCCTCGTTCATTATTAGGAAACCACTGTACGCTTAATCGGCTGTTGGCAGGAAAGGCCGGAGCCTCAATGGCACCCATCAGTAAACGTAAGATAATCAATACCACAAGTGGACTGGCGTACAAATAAATGGTGCCCTGAAACATGGTCACCAGTGACCAGCCAATCAGGGCGCAGCCGTATACCAGACGAGAACCGTAGCGATCAAGTAGCCAGCCTCCAGGCAATTGCATAATGACATAAGAAATACCGAAGGCAGAAAAGGCCAGTCCCATTGCTTCGGGATCAAAACCTAATTCTTTGCTCATAATCGGAGCTACGACAGATAACGTCGCGCGATCGGCGTAATTAAATACGGTGGCAAGAAACAGAAATATCAAAATACCGTAACGCACTTTTGTGCGCTTTATTATTGTGTTCATCACCCACTCCTTTCATAAGGTTGAGAGCGTTTCTGTAGGGAAGAGGGCGGGTATTACTTACCCGCCAAATAAATTAAGGACGTTTACCAAACTCGCAGGTTAATTGCGTCCAGCGACGTGTCTGCTCGCTGATGCTGAACCCCAGGCCGTGACGGTCGGAAACCCACATCCGCCCATCGCGCAGCTCAAGCTGTTCATTAAATAACGGGTTCAGCCATTCGAAATGTTCCAACCATGGCTCAAGCGGGTAAGCGGCGGACAGATGCAGGTGAACTTCCATGGCAAAGTGCGGAGCCAGTTTGCGACCGTGTTTTGCTGCCAGGTCCATAATTTTCAGAAACGGTGAAATTCCCCCCACACGCGGTGCATCGGGCTGCACAAAATCACTGGCATTACCGAGGATCAACTGTTCATGTTCGCGGAAGCTGGTCAGCATTTCACCGGTAGCAATCGGGGTATCAAGCGCGGCGGCCAGTTGGGCGTGACCTTCCACATCGTAGGCATCCAGCGGCTCTTCAATCCAGATCAGATTGAACTGCTCCATTTTTCGCCCCATACGAATGGCGGTTTCTCGATCCCACTGCTGATTGGCATCGACCATCAGCGGGAAGTCATCGCCCAGCGCTTCACGCACCGCGGTTAAGCGGCGAATATCCTCGGCGCAGTTTGGCTGACCAACCTTGAGTTTGATGCCGCCAATGCCGTTTTCACGGGAAATAACGACGTTTTTGAGCACCTGATCCAGCGGCGTATGCAGGAATCCGCCGGAGGTGTTGTAACACTGCACGGAGTCCCGGTGTGCACCCAATAGTTTTGCCAGCGGCAACCCTGCACGCTTGGCCTTCATATCCCACAAGGCAATATCGATAGGGGAGATAGCCTGAACCGCCATGCCGCTGCGCCCTACGGAAGCTCCAGCCCACAGCAGCTTGGTGTAGATCTTGTCGATATCGTTTGGATCTTCGCCTAACAGGTTATCGGCAATTTCTTTGGCATGAGCATAGATTCCCTGGCCGCCAGCCCGCTTGGAGTAACTAAATCCAACGCCTTCAAACCCGTCGCGACTGCGGATCTCCGCGATAATAATGGCGACTTCGGTTAGGGGTTTCTGGCGACCGGTCAGCACTTTGGCATCGCTCACGGGTGTTGCCAAAGGAAGGAAAGCCAGGGACAGCTTAACCCACTCGATACGGTCGCCGGTTTCAGCCGCGGTTTTTGCATTGGCTGATTTGGCATACGTTACGGCATCGGAATTCGCACTTAATGACATTTTAATCTCTCCTGGTGATAACAAATGATTGCGCTAACATTTTTAGTGTTAGCGCAATCATTGCGCCAGCGAATTGAATGCGTTTTGAACAATCGCTCACAAATACTGAGACAAAAGGGCAGTAACTTGTAAACAGCATCACATTCCAATACTTTATGGGTAAATGCACAAGTCATTATGATGGCGCTATCATTTTAGATGGCGCTAATTAACTAAGCTGCTGTTTTCTCAGCGTTATCGTAGAGGGGCGCTGGCAATAGCCGAAATCATGATGAATAATGCCAAGATAAATCAGCGATTTTTGACAAGGGCATCGACAGTGAAAAATCCCAGACCTCCGCGCGCACCCACGCTGGAAGATGTTGCCCGTACCGCGGGATTGTCGCCCATGACGGTGAGCAGGGCGTTGAATACCCCGCAACTGGTGCGCCCGAGAACAGTAGAAAAAGTGATGCAGGCGGTACGCGCCACTGGCTATATTCCCAACGCGCTGGCCGGGGGGCTGGCGTCGCGTCGCAGTAAGCTTATCGCTGTGGTTGTCCCACAAATTAACAACAATATGTTTGTCGATACCATCCAGTCATTAAGCGATGAACTGGCTGAACGCGGATACCACATCTTGCTCTGCGTGTCGGGTTATACGCCGAAAACAGAGGCTGAGCTGGTGGCAACGCTGCTTTCTCGTCGCCCGGATGGTGTAGTGCTCACCGGTATCCATCATACCGCCGAGCTGAAAAAGGTGATTCTTAATGCGGCCATCCCGGTCGTGGAAATATGGGATTTAACGCCAACGCCCATCGATATGCTGGTGGGGTTTTCGCATGAAAAAGTCGGGCAGGCGGTAGCAGACTATTTGCTGGACAAAGGGTATCGCCGTCCTGGTTTGCTATGGACCGCCGATCGCCGGGCAGGCCAGCGTAAACAAGGACTGTGCGATGCGCTGAGTCGTCATGGTATCGCGGCTGGCGCACAGGTGGATGTCCCGCTTCCTGCCTCTCTGGCATTGGGGCGTAGCGGGTTGGCACAGCTATTGGCTGAACGCGCGTTTGATGTCATCGTCTGTAGCTCAGATACGTTAGCTCAGGGGGCGATCATGGAAGCCGAAAGCCGTGGTCTACGCGTGCCGCAGGAATTAGCGGTAATCGGTTTTGGCGATCTCGACTTTGCCGCCAGTAACCGACCTGCCATCACCACCGTCAGCGTCGACAGACGGGCTATTGGACAACGCGCCGCCTCTCTGCTTGCCGATCGTATCGAACAAATTCCGCGTGAAGACGATATCATTGATGTGGGATTTCACCTGGTGGAACGAGAATCCGCATAAGTTACCTGCATCCCAAAACAATAAGGAATCTGCTATGCCGCACGTCGATATCAAATGTTTTCCTCGCGACCTGAACGACGAACAAAAATCCGCGCTGGCGGCGGATATTACCGACGTCATTATTCGTCATTTGCAAAGCAAAGACAGTTCAGTGAGTGTGGCGCTTAATGAAATTGAGCCCGAGGCGTGGCAGGGCGTGTGGGATGCGGAGATTGCGCCGCAGATGGCCAGGTTGATTAAAAAACCCGGCTACAGCATGTAAGAAAAAACGGGCGGAAAATCCGCCCGTTTTGTCGTGCCATTATTCAGCTGCTGTTATGAGTTTTCCACTGGAGACAAACGTTCCGGCCCCAAGGTGATGCAGGGTATTGAGCTTGCCATCATCAAACTGCCAGCGTCCTTCCACGAAGGCTCGCTCATCAGCGGCAGCCGAGACCACTTCACCAAACAGCGTGTCATATTTTTCCTGTGCCGCAGTGGCAGGCAACAGGCGACACTCCATCCAGGCCAGACATTTGGCTTCAATCAGCGGTAAACCCAGTACCGGTCCCTGCACCACGGGAATGCCGTAGCAGTTGAATTTATCTTCCACCCGACCGGAAACGCTGCCTACGGCCCAGGTCCAGTTGGCGGCGGTAACGCCCGGAATAACGATGCCGAATTTGCCGCTACGTTCAATGAGCTCACGTGACCAGGCGGTCTTGTCGACAACAATCGCGATCCGCGGTGGTTCAAACTCCACGGGCATTGACCACGCGGCAGCCATCACATTTCGCCGCTCGGTATGCTCATCCCGGCTGGTGATTAATATCGTTGGGCCGTGATTTAGCAACCGACTGGCATGTTTTAATTCGATCGGACGAAAATGGCTCATGGATGCTCCTTGGCTGAGAGATAACACACCACAATAAACATAGATATTAACGGTATTAGCGATTTTGTCGCCTCGCCAGGAGGAACAACGCACAAAATCGACGGCGCAAAATTAAAAATGCGTTATAAGTACTGCATTAATCGAACAGGAACTCCGTATGACGCCTTTTTTAACCGCTTATTTTGCCCGTATTGGCTGGTCAGATTTGGCCAGGGTCAACATTGAAACCTTACGGGCGCTGCATTTACTGCACAACGCCGCCATACCTTTTGAAAACCTGGATGTATTGCTTCCAAGAGAGATGCAGCTTGACGATTTGTCTTTGGAAGAGAAGCTGGTGACGGCGCGTCGCGGCGGCTATTGTTTTGAACAGAACGGAGTATTTGAGCGAGCGCTACGCGAAATCGGTTTTACCGTACGCAGTCTGCTCGGACGTGTGGTACTGGCGAACCCGTCAAGCCTGCCACCGCGCACGCATCGTCTGTTGCTGGTTGAGTTGCAGGGAGAGCAGTGGATCGCCGACGTTGGCTTCGGCGGGCAAACGCTGACGGCACCGATTCGTCTGCAGGCGAACATTGAGCAGAAGACACCACACGGCGAATATCGGCTGATTAAGGAAGGTGAAGACTGGATCCTGCAGTTCCGTCATCACGAACACTGGCAATCAATGTACCGTTTCGACCTGGTCGTACAGCATCAGAGCGATTATCTGATAGGCAACTTCTGGTCCGCTCACTGGCCGCAATCGCATTTTCGCCATCATCTGTTGATGTGTCGTCATCTGCCCGACGGCGGGAAATTAACGTTAACCAATTTTCATTTCACCCATTATCAGGATGGACACGCGGTAGAACAGATTAATCTACCTGACGTTCCCAGTCTGTATGCCTTGTTGCAGGAGCGGTTTGGCCTGGGCGTGGATGACGTGAAGCATGGGTTTACCCAGGATGAGCTGGCGACGGTAATGGCGGCGTTTGATACGCATCCGGACGCGGGGAAATAGGGGCATCGGGATTAGTGCCGGATTGGCGTAATCGCCTTATCCGGCCTACGGGAACAATTAAAAATCTATCGCCCATTCTGCGTGAAACAGGATCACCGCCGAACCGGTAATGGTGACTTTTTCTGGCTGGTTATCACGGATAGTCACCGTCACATCAACAATACCGTCGCGCCCGAGCGCACGGCCCTGATGTCCCTGAACACGTAACGTTTTCCCATCATGTGCCATCAGCCCATGGTGAACCAACCACGCGCCCATTGGACCGTTGGCATTGCCGGTAACCGGGTCTTCCACAATCCCAATTGCAGGCGAAAACATGCGGCCATCGGTGGCGTTTTCGCCCGGGCGGATTTGAAAAGGAAAGAAGCCGTTACAGCCAATTTGTTGGCTGATGGCTGTCAAAGCCTGCAAATCAGGGGAAAGGGCGTCGAGGTCCACCTCGGGCTTGAGCGGAATCATCACTTTCGAATGCCCGGTGGTAGCAACCTGAATCGGCAAGCCTGCCAGCATATCGTCTTCGCTCAGGTGTAGGGCCTCGATAATCGCACTACGAATAACCCCTTCCAGCGGAGGTTCAAATCCGGGTACGCCTTGTTCAAGGCTAATACGATAGTCATTCCCGGTAGCTTCGATATCCACCCGATGACGACCAGCCAGCGAGGTTTGCCAGACTGTACTGTTGCCCAAGCCAAGCACGTTTGCCCGCACATAATGTGCAGCGACGGTAGCATGCCCACAGATAGGAACTTCGACCGTCGGCGTGAAATAGCGGATGCGAACATCGCTGTCGTCGCTGGTCAGCAGGAAAGCGGTTTCCGAATGACGCAGCTCGCGAGCAATGAGTTGCATCTGCGCTTCGCTCAGTCCGTCAGCATGCAAAACCACACCTGCTGAATTGCCGCGAAAGGGTACCGAGGTAAAGGCATCGACGTGGTAAACCTGTGGTTTCATTAACGTTCTCCCTGGAATGGAGAAGCATCATAACGTGCAAAATGCCGGATGGCGATGACCGCTATCTTATCCGGCCTACGGTGCCTGGTTGTAGGCCGGATAAGGCGTGTCGTCACCCGACATTTCAATGCGGATTTATCGGCGTGAACGCACTATTTGATAGCGGCGGGTAAAGTACTCAAACGGCGCGCTCCACACGTGAACCAGGCGCGTGAACGGGAACAGCAGGAAGATAGTCATCCCCAAAACCAGATGCACACGGAAAATCAACGCCACGCCATCCAGATGCGCAGACGCGCCGCCCTGGAAAGTCACCACCGACTGCGCCCAACCTACCAGTTTCAGCATTTCACTGCCGTCAGGATGCTGCGCAGAGAATGGGATGGTGGTTAAGCCGAGGATACACTGAATCAGCAGAACGCAGAGGATCAGGATATCGGCAGTGGAGGAGGTTGCACGAATGCGCGGATTGGTCAAACGACGTACCAGCAAGCCAGCGCCACCGACCAGCGTCAGCACGCCACAGAGCCCACCGGCGATCATCGCCATCTGCTGCTTCACCGCAATCGGCAGGAACCAGGCATACATCCAGTGCGGGGTTAACATGCCAAACAAGTGCCCGAAAAAGATCCCCAGAATGCCGATGTGGAACAGGTTTGACCATAACACCATGCCGCGTTTGTCCAGCATCTGGCTGGAAGAGGCCCGCCAGGTGTATTGCCCGTAGTCATAGCGTAGCCAACTGCCGAGGATAAACACCGTGCCACAGAGGTACGGGTAGATATCGTAAAAAAAGACGTTCAGGTACTGTATCATTTCGGGCCTCCCGCGCTGACGTCGACATACTGAGGTGCCACGTCCTGGCTAAAGCGTCGTTGATAGTTTTGTAACGGTGAACTGTCACAGGCGGTGGCGTTATCCTCGATAAACTTCACCTGTTCCTCTTCCCAGACGGCATCCAGCGCCTGTCGGGTATCGTCGCGGGTTTCCGTGCCAACCTGTTTAGTGACACTGTCACTTGAAAGAGGGCTTCCGGCAAGCAGTAGCAGGGCGTCAAACAGTTGATACCACGGCGTATCACGCTGTTTCAAACGCCCACCAAGCAGCGCCAGAATCGGTGCGACGTTCTGCAATCCTTCTTTGGCCTCCGCTTCCGGCAACACGCTTAAGTACTCAAGATACAGCGGCAGATGATCCGGCAGTTCGCGGCAGTCGAGCTGCAGTCCGACCTTTTCGTACTGCGCCAACAGATCAACCATCGCCTGGCCCCGATCGCGAGACTCGGCGTGCACGTGCTCAAACAGCAGCAGAGAGGTGGCCCGGCCCCGGTCAAATATCTCACACCATTCGGCTTGTTTATCCAGTAATGGCGCATTGAGCAGCCCCTGGCTAAATTCGGTAAGCATTGGGGCATCGCTGGCCACAAGCGCCAGCGCCTCGTCTTTACACTCCCACAGCAACTCGTCGGGATATTCCATCAGCAGGCCGATAACCTTCAGGATTTGCATTATTCACCCTCCGCGTTATCGCGCACTTCGGTGATGTCGATGGCGTCAATACGACTGCTGTTAAACAGGTTGAATTTGGTATCTGAACCATGGCAGCCGTCGCCAAAGGTAAATCCGCAACCGTTTTTCTCCGGGAACGCATCACGCGCCATTTCACGGTGGCTGGTCGGGATCACGAAGCGGTCTTCATAGTTGGCGATGGCCAGATAGCGATACATCTCTTCAACCTGCTCAACTGTCAGACCCACTTCCTCAATCGCGCGGGTGTCCGTAACGCCTTCTACGGTTTGCGAACGCATATAATGGCGCATGGCCATCATTCGTTTTAGCGCCCGCAGTACCGGACCGGTATCGCCCGCGCTAAGCATGTTGGCAAGGTACTGAACCGGAATTCGCAGTGATTCAACCGCTGGCAGAATGTTGCCATTGTGCGGCAGTCCCCCCGCGTCAGCGACCGACTGAATCGGCGACAACGGCGGTACATACCAGACCATCGGCAGGGTGCGGTATTCCGGGTGCAGCGGCAGCGCCAGCTTCCAGTCCATCGCCATCTTGTAAACGGGCGAACGTTGGGCCGCTTCGATGACGTTGTGCGGAATACCTTGTTTTAACGCCTCTTCAATGACCGCCGGGTCGTGCGGATTGAGGAACACATCGCACTGACGCTCGTAGAGATCGGTCTCATGCTCGGTGCTGGCTGCTTCTTCGATGCGGTCGGCGTCATACAGCAATACGCCAAGATAGCGGATGCGTCCCACGCAGGTTTCCGAACATACCGTCGGCTGGCCGGACTCAATACGCGGGTAGCAGAAAATGCACTTCTCTGATTTACCGCTCTTCCAGTTAAAGTAGATTTTTTTGTACGGACAACCGCTGATGCACAAGCGCCAGCCGCGACATTTATCCTGGTCGATCAACACGATGCCGTCTTCTTCACGCTTATAGATGGCTCCGCTCGGGCAGGTGGCGACACAGCTAGGGTTCAGGCAGTGTTCGCACAGGCGCGGTAAATACATCATGAAGGTGTTTTCGAATTGCCCGTACATCTCCTTTTGCATTTTCTCAAAGTTACGGTCGCGGGCACGTTTTGAGAACTCACCGCCGAGCAACTCTTCCCAGTTAGGGCCCCAGATAATCTTGTCCATCCGTTTGCCATCTATCAGTGAACGCGGACGTGCGGTGGGCTGATTCTTGCTTTCCGGCGCGCTATGCAGATGCTGATAATCGTAGGTAAAGGGTTCGTAATAATCATCGATTTGCGGGATCACCGGGTTAGCAAAAATTTTGGTGATAACGCCCATCTTGCCGCCCAGGCGCGGCCTTATCTTCCCGTTAACATCGCGAACCCAGCCGCCTTGCCACTCTTCCTGATCTTCCCAGTTTTTCGGATAGCCAATGCCTGGCTTGGTCTCAACGTTGTTAAACCACGCATATTCCATCCCTTCACGTCCGGTCCAGACGTTTTTACAGGTGACGGAGCAGGTGTGGCAGCCGATGCACTTATCCAGATTAAGAACCATGCCTACCTGTGAGCGTATTTTCATTTTTTCGCCTCCTGTACCTGATCGCGACCTTCATCATCCAGCCAGTTAATATTTTTCATTTTTCTAATCATGATGAACTCATCGCGATTAGAGCCGACCGTGCCGTAATAGTTGAAGCTGTATGCCAGTTGCGCATAGCCGCCGATCATGTGCGTGGGTTTCGGGCAGACGCGGGTGACTGAGTTATGGATCCCGCCGCGCATACCGGTGACTTCCGAGCCTGGGATATTCATGATTCGCTCCTGAGCGTGATACATCATGGTCATTCCCGGCGGCACGCGCTGACTTACCACAGCCCGTGCGGTGAGCGCGCCGTTGGCGTTAAAGGCTTCAATCCAGTCGTTATCCTCAATGCCCAGCTCTTTAGCATCGGTTTCACTGATCCAGACAATGGGGCCACCGCGCGACAGCGTCAGCATCAGCAGGTTTTCGCTGTAGGTAGAATGGATCCCCCATTTCTGATGCGGAGTCAGGAAGTTGAGCGCTTTTTCCGGGAAGCCGTTAGGCGGAACTTCGCGCATATTGCTGACGCTACGGGTATCGATAGGCGGACGATATGCCACCAGACTTTCACCAAACGCTCGCATCCACGCGTGATCCTGGTACAACTGTTGGCGACCGGACAGGGTGCGCCACGGGATCAGCTCGTGGACGTTGGTATAGCCTGCGTTATAGGAGACATGTTCACTTTCCAGCCCGGACCAGGTGGGGCTGGAGATGATTTTGCGCGGCTGCGCCTGAATATCGCGAAAACGGATTTTCTCGTCTTCTTTGTTCAACGCCAGATGCGTATGGTCGCGTCCGGTCATCGCTCCCAGCGCTTCCCAGGCTTTCACCGCCACCTGACCGTTCGTTTCCGGTGCCAGGGCGAGGATCACCTCAGACGCGTCCAGCGCGGTGTCTATCAGTGGTCGGCCTTTCGCCGGACCTTCGCGTTTGGTGTAGTTCAGCTTGCCGAGGAAATCGACCTCCGCTTGGGTATTCCACGTAATACCTTTCCCGCCGTTACCGAGCTTGTCCATTAGCGGACCGAGCGAAGTGAAGCGTTCGTAGGTGGCGGGATAGTCACGCTCCACAACGGCAATATTGGGCGCCGTTTTCCCCGGGAGGAGATCGCATTCGCCTTTACGCCAGTCCTGAATGTCAAACGGCTGCGCCAGTTCTGCCGGGGAGTCGTGTTGCAGCGGCTGCAATACCACATCCGTTTCTTGCCCAAGGTGCCCGACGCAAACCTCAGAGAAGACTTTGGCGATGCCTTTATAAATTTCCCAGTCGCTCTTCGATTCCCACGCAGGATCGACCGCCGCCGACAGCGGGTGAATAAACGGATGCATATCCGAGGTGTTCATATCGTCTTTTTCATACCAGGTGGCGGTCGGCAAAACGACATCGGAGAACAGGCAGGTACTCGACATACGGAAATCGAGCGTTACCAGCAGATCAAGCTTGCCCTCTATCGCCGCGGACTGCCATTCCACCTCTTCAGGTTTAATACCTTCGCTTGAACCGAACGCTTCCCCCTGGATCCCGCTTTCGGTACCCAGCAGATACTTGAGCATGTATTCATGCCCTTTACCGGAGGAGCCGAGCAGGTTAGAGCGCCAGACGAAGAGATTACGCGGATGGTTGTTACCACTATCCGGCTGCTCGCAGGCAAAACGAATTTCACCCGATTTCAGCGCCTGTGCTGTGTATTGTGCAGGCGACACTCCCGCTTGTTCTGCCTTTGCTTTGACGCTCAGAGGGTTGAGGTTGAGTTGCGGCGCGGACGGCAGCCAGCCCATTCTTTCTGCACGTACGTTAAAGTCGATCAAATGTCCGCTAAACTTCGACGCGTCAGCCAGCGGAGAGAGGAGTTCCTGAGCGGTGAGTTTTTCATAACGCCACTGGCTGGAGTGATTGTAGAAAAACGAGGTGCTGTTCATCTGACGCGGCGGGCGGTTCCAGTCCAGCGCAAAGGCCAGCGGCAACCAACCAGTTTGCGGACGCAGTTTCTCCTGACCCACATAGTGCGCCCAGCCGCCGCCGCTTTGTCCCACACAACCGCAGAACACGAGGATGTTAATCATTCCACGGTAGTTCATATCCATGTGATACCAGTGGTTGACGCCAGCCCCGAGGATAATCATCGAACGGCCATGGGTTTTGTGCGCCGTATCGGCAAACTCACGGGCGATTTGTTCGATATGACGACGAGGGACACCGGTAATTTGCTCTCCCCAGGCCGGGGTGTAGGCTTTCACTTCGCTGTAATCTTGCGCGCTATGAGCGTCATCCAGACCACGGTCGAGGCCGTAATTCGCCAGCACCAGATCATAGACGCTCACCACCGGGCAACGGCTGCCGTCGGCGAGGGTAAGATGTTTTACCGGCAGTTGACGAATCAGCACGGGTTCCTGTTTCACGCTGCGAAAATGCGGGTTTTCGTTGCCGCCAAAGTAGGGGAATGCCACGCCGGTCACTTCATCATGCTGACCGAGCAGCGAGAGGGAAAGTTCTGTTTCAGCGCCAGCCGCCAGTGGCTCCAGGTTCCATTTACCTTTCTCGCCCCAGCGAAAACCGATAGACCCGTTCGGGACCACCAGTTCGCCAGCAGTGTTAAAGGCCACGGTTTTCCACTCCGGATTGTTACTTTCGCCCAGACCATCGACAAGGTCTGAGGCGCGCATCATGCGCCCTGGAACGTAGCTGCCATCTTCCCGGGCATCCAGCAAAACCAGCATCGGCATATCGGTATAGCGACGACAGTAATTGATGAAGTAATCGCTTGGATTGTCGAGGTGGAATTCTTTCAGAATCACGTGGCCCATCGCCATCGCCAACGCGCTGTCTGTCCCTTGCTTGGGGGCCAGCCACTGGTCGCACAGTTTGGCGACTTCCGAGTAATCCGGCGTAATGGCAATCGTCTTGGTGCCTTTGTAGCGTACTTCAGTAAAAAAGTGCGCATCCGGGGTACGGGTCTGCGGCACGTTTGACCCCCAGGCGATGATGTAGCTGGAGTTATACCAGTCGGCGGATTCTGGAACATCGGTCTGTTCGCCCCAGGTCATCGGTGATGCAGGCGGTAAGTCGCAGTACCAGTCATAGAAGCTCAGGCAGGTTCCGCCCAGTAGCGAAAGATAACGTGTGCCTGCGGCATAGGAGACCATCGACATAGCAGGGATCGGGGAGAACCCGGCCACGCGATCCGGGCCATAGGTTTTCACCGTCCAGACGTTGGCGGCAGCAATGAGCTGATTAAGCTCTTTCCAGTTGGAACGGATAAAACCACCGCGCCCGCGTACCTGCTTGTAGCTCTGGCATTTTTGCGGGTCGTTCATAATGGATTCCCAGGCCAGCACCGGATCGGGCTGGCGGGACAGGGCGTCGCGCCACAGTTCGATCAGACGTTTACGCACCAGGGGATACTTCAGACGGTTGGCGCTGTAAAGATACCAGGAGTAGCTGGCACCGCGCGGGCAGCCACGGGGTTCATGATTTGGCAGGTCAGGGCGGGTACGCGGGTAGTCGGTTTGCTGCGTTTCCCAGGTCACCAGTCCGTTTTTGACGTAGATTTTCCAACTGCATGAGCCGGTACAGTTAACGCCGTGGGTAGAACGCACAATTTTGTCGAACTGCCAGCGCTGACGATAGCTGTCTTCCCAGTCCCGGTTGGTGTGCATCACTTGCCCGTGCCCATCGGCAAACGTATCGCCCTTTTGTTTAAAGTAGCGAAAGCGATCGAACAGTTTACTCATGACATAACTCCTGCTTTGAGAATATTGCCGACGGTGAATCGAACGGTAGGCCGGATGGCGGTTAACGCCTTATCCGGCCTATCGAACTGTCCGATCCTGCGGTATCCATTTTGTTATTTTTTTTGTGATTTACGGCCATAGACCAGCCAGGTCACCAGCACGCAGACGATGTAAAACACGAGGAATATTTTCATTGCGCCCACCGGAGAGCCGGTCAGCGCCAGCGATGAACCAAACGCTTTGGGGATGAAGAAGCCCCCCACAGCGCCAATAGCAGAGATGAATCCCAGCGCGGCAGCGGTATCGGTTACCGCCTCACGTTGGGCCTGTTCTTCAGTACCACCGTGCAGCTTCACCCGGTATATGGTGATTTTGCGAAAGATCACCGCGATCATCTGGAAGGTTGAGCCGCTTCCCAGACCCGCAGTCAGGAACAAGCCCATAAACACCAGGTAGAAGGCGACAAAGTTTCCTTCGCCTGACCCTGGCAGGGTGAGAAACAGCAGGGCGCTAAACAGCGCCATAAAGATGAAGTTAATTAACGTGACGCGCACACCACCGAATTTGTCAGAGATCACCCCACCTGCCGATCGCGCAAGAGCGCCGATGAAGGGGCCGAAGAACGCCAGTTGCAGGATATTCACGTCCGGGAACTGAGTTTTCGCCAGCATGGCAAAGCCTGCCGAAAAGCCGATAAATGAACCGAAGGTGGCGAGATACAGCAGGCTTAATAACCACAGATGAAAACGCTTGAGGACCGGCAACTGGGAAGCAATTGAGGCCTTCGAACTGGCAATATCGTTCATTCCCATGCCTGCTGCTAAGGTGGCTATCAGCAGTAACGGAACCCAAATCCATGCGGCATTGGCCAGCGACAATAACGAGCCGTCGGCTTGCGGTACGCCCTGTACGCCCAAAAAGGTAAAGATAGGCAGAAAGATCACCAGCGGCGCGATCAACTGCATCACGCTGACGCCAAGGTTGCCGAGACCACCGTTAACGCCTAATGCGCTGCCTTGTTTCGCTTTGGGGAAGAAAAAGCTGATATTACCCATGCTGGAGGCAAAGTTTGCGCCAGCAAAACCACACATCAGCGCAATGATAATAAATACGCCAAACGGAGTAGCGTTATTTTGCACGGCAAAACCGAGCCAGACGCAGGGAATAACCAGAATAATCGTGCTAAAAATGGTCCACCGGCGCCCACCAAATATAGGTACCATAAAGGAGTAGGGGACACGCAATATTGCGCCAGAAAGAGAAGGCAATGCCGTTAATAAAAACAGTTGGTCAGTGGTGAAATTAAACCCAATTTTATTCAGATTGACGGCCACGGCGCTAAACAACATCCAGACGCAGAACGCCAGCAACAGACAACTTACTGATATCCAGAGGTTTCTGCGTGCAATATGCTTACCTTTGTTTTCCCAAAAGGCGGGGTTCTCCGGTTTCCAGTCAGTTAAAAGATAACGATTATTTTTCTCATTTGATGCTGACATATTATTCTCCATGCCCATGCCGTTCATGAAAAAGAAATAAACGCACACAGCGCCGCGCGAGTTCTTTTTAGAAACTATTGAAAAGTTTTGGGAATATTGACTGAAAGAATAGATAAAAAAGCGCAATAACGCGGCGTGATGAGGGAATTACATGTTGCTTAAGTGTTACCAATTGTAAAAATAAAAGATGTATTATTAATTCATCTATAACATCAATTAACTAACTCTAACGTAATCATACGATCCAAATGGCGTTCGAATGCAGGGTCGGCCATTTCCTCAATGCCTAAGACATAGATGCCATCCAGACCGCAAACCAATGCGATTAAGCGCCAGGCCACCTCGGCCGCATCCGGTATTGCTGAGAATTCACCTGCACTCTGTCCTTGAGTGATGATAGCGGCGGTTTCTTCATGCCACATCCGCATGGTTAGCAGGTAGGCGCTTTTGATTTCCGGATCTTTATCCGCCAGGACCTGCGCTTCGCGCCACAGTTTAATGTAGGGTTCGAACCCGCCATCTTCGCTGCCCAACATAGCATGCAGTTGTTCGCGGAAGCTGGCGTTATCACTGACCTGTTCGGCATCCAGAAGGGTCCGTATCAGTTGCACAAACGCGAGGGATTTTAACTCACCCGCAGAGGTAAAGTGATGGTGTACCTGCCCGGTGGACACCTGAGCTTCCGTGGCAATACGCCGCACCGTCATAGCAGTAAATCCTTCCTCAAGCGCGACACGCATGGCCGCTTGCAGAATAACTTCCCGACGTTCGTCCCGATTCAGATAGCTCATCTTTCCTCCTGTACCCGTATAGCACGCAGTCTAACAAAAAGTTGGACATACGTTCAAATTTCCGTAGGATCGCTAAAGCTGGACACGTGTCCAGTTTTAGTTTCGTTAGGGAGTTTTATGTTTCGTCAGTGGTTAACGTTAGTCATTATTGTACTGGTCTACATCCCTGTTGCGATTGATGCAACGGTGCTGCACGTTGCCGCGCCCACGCTGAGTATGACGCTGGGTGCCAGTGGTAACGAGCTGCTGTGGATCATTGATATTTATTCTCTGGTAATGGCCGGAATGGTATTGCCAATGGGCGCGCTGGGCGATCGTATTGGCTTTAAACGTCTGCTGCTGTTAGGGGGCGGATTATTTGGTCTCGCATCGCTGGCCGCTGCCTTTGCCCACAGCGCGGGTTGGCTGATTGCCACTCGGGCTGTATTGGCTATTGGGGCGGCGATGATTGTTCCGGCAACGCTTGCGGGTATTCGCGCCACATTCGCTGAGCAACGGCATCGCAATATGGCGCTCGGTGTCTGGGCTGCCGTGGGTTCCGGCGGTGCGGCATTTGGCCCACTGGTTGGTGGAATGCTGCTGGAACACTTCTACTGGGGATCCGTGTTCTTAATTAATGTGCCGATTGTCCTGGTGGTAATGGCCTTAACCGCACGCTTAGTGCCGCGCCAGGCCGGACGTCGCGATCAATCGTTAAATTTCGGTCATGCAATAATGCTGATTGTCGCCATTCTGCTGCTGGTTTACAGCGCTAAAACCGCGCTGAAAGGGCATACGGCGACCGTTGCCATTACGTTGACGCTGTTAACCGGCGCGTTACTGTTGTGGCAGTTTGTCCGCATTCAGCTCGCTGCTTCCCGCCCGATGATAGATATGCGGCTGTTCACGCATCGCATCATCTTAAGCGGCGTTGTGATGGCGATGACCGCCATGATAACTCTGGTGGGTTTCGAGTTACTGATGGCTCAGGAGCTACAGTTTGTTCATGGTTTAACACCGTATCAGGCGGGATTGTTTATGCTGCCGGTGATGCTGGCAAGCGGCTTCAGCGGACCCATTGCCGGTATGCTGGTGTCACGCCTGGGATTACGTTGTGTGGCAACGGCGGGTATGGCGCTTAGCGCCGTCAGTTTTTACGGCCTGGCGATGACAGATTTCAGTACTCAGCAGATTCAAGCCTGGATATTAATGGCTTTGCTCGGTTTCAGCGCCGCCAGTGCGCTGCTGGCCTCAACGGCGGCTATCATGGCGGCAGCCCCGGCAGAAAAAGCCGCAGCCGCGGGCGCCATCGAGACAATGGCTTATGAACTGGGGGCCGGGCTTGGGATCGCTATCTTTGGTTTGTTGTTGAGCCGCAGCTTTTCAGCCTCGATTCTGCCGCCTGTCGGACTTAACCCACAGGAGATAGAACGAGCCTCATCGTCAATGGGTGAGGCGGTGCAGCTGGCGCACTCGCTCCCGTCGTCGCTGAGTGAGGCGTTGCTGTCGGCTGCTAAAGAAGCTTTTACCTGGTCGCACAGCGTGGCCTTAAGCAGCGCCGGCAGCATGCTTATCGTATTAGCGGTAGGAATGTGGTTCAGTCTGGCAAAGGTACAGCGTCAATAACTAATGGGCTAAATGACAGGGGTAATCCATCTCTTCGACTTCTTTCCCACTCAGTCGAGCGTATTGCCCCGTCAGCCTCCAGAACGCAGGCTGTGTTTCCGTATAGATCTCTGCCGCTAAAACCAGGCGGCGGCGATCCACCTCATTCAGTTCCAGCAGCGTCCACGGCACAAAATAACGATCGCTGCCCGTTAGGGTAAACCACAGCGGGCACCCGCATCCGGAACAGAAGAAACGTTCACCACGATTTGAAGAAGGGAAGTGCGAAGGTTCTGCTGAATCTGGCGACATCAGCGGCTGAGCGCTGGCTTCCAGATACATAGCGATGCCACCTGACCACTTCTGGCACAGCGTACAATGACAGGCATAGACATCCAGCATTTCGACGTCGACGGTAAAATGACTCTGTCCGCAAAGACAACGACCAGTGAATGTCTGCACGGCATACTCCTTATGACCGAGTCTACATTAAGAGAAAAAGCCAGCCCTGGAAGGACTGGCTTTGTATTCAGACTACAACAAAATTAGAACTGGTAGTTCAGACCAACAGCAACGATGTTGTCAGTGCTTACACCGGCAGCTCTTGTGAAGTTGTTGGCATCCAGCAGGTTGATTTTGTAATCAACGAAGGTGGACATGTTTTTGTTGAAGTAGTAGGTAGCACCCAGGTCTACGTATTCAACCAGATCCTGGTCGCCGTAACCGTTGATGTCTTTACCTTTAGACTTCAGGTAAGCAACGGACGGACGCAGACCGAAGTCGAACTGGTACTGAGCAACAGCTTCAAAGTTCTGTGCTTTATTTGCAATACCGATGATCTCAGTACCTTTAACAGTACCACCAAAGGTAGTCATGTTACGGGTTTCGGAGTAGGTGGTTGCCAGGTAGATGTTGTTCGCATCATATTTCAGGCCAGCAGCCCAAACTTCAGCGTTCTTACCGTCAGCTTTGAACTGACCGCTGTGGTTGTTCTGGGAGTCAGTACGGTCAGATTTCGCATAGGCTGCACCTACGCCGAAGCCATCGTACTCATAGGTAGTTGACAGACCGAAGCCGTCGCCGTTAGCTTCTTTGTCGGCGCTACGATCGTTTTTACCCTGGTACTGCAGGGCAAAGTTCAGACCTTCGACCAGACCGAAGAAGTCGGTGTTACGGTAGGTTGCAACGCCAGTAGTACGACCAGTCATGAAGACGTCAGTCTGGGTCCAGGTATCGCCACCGAACTCTGGCAGAACGTCGGTCCATGCGCCGATGTCGTATGCTACGCCGTAGTTACGACCGTAGTCGAAAGAACCGTATTCAGCGAATTTCAGGCCAGCGAATGCCAGACGGGTTTTATCTTTGTCGGAACCCTGATCTTCAGAACGGTTGCCTTTGAATTCATATTCCCACTGACCAAAACCAACCAGTTGGTCGTTGATCTGAGTTTCGCCTTTGAAGCCCAGACGCGCGTAAGTTTTGTCGCCATCACTGCTGGTATCGTTAGAGAAGTAGTGTTGAGCGTGAACTTTACCGTACAGGTCCAGTTTGTTTGCGTCTTTGTTATATACCTCAGCTGCGTTTACCGCACCTGCCGCCAACAGGCTAGTCACTGCCACTGCAACTAATTTAAGTTTCATTCTAAATAATCCTTATAATTATTTCTTGGTGTGTTTCCTAAACCATTGCTAAACGAAGGAGTTCGTCAATGGCAAACCATTTTTAAATGACGCAGTGGTATAAGTTCAATAATAAGTTTCATAATATTGCGAAATATTTGAAGTTGTGTGATCCAGATCTACATAATATAGCTGATTGTATTAATCTTAATATGTGACAGATCGGAATGGGTATATTTACATGGGGGACTATTGTGCGGACTATGATTTAAATGGCGTTAGTTTCGCAGGTGTAATATATACATGTGAAGAGATATAGATGACCGAGTAATACTTTCTGGCGTTAATTAATTTCCATATATTTAACATTTAATTAAAAAAATATAAACATAAACCGCAGTGAAATGAACAATTATTATTCATTAAATTGTCTAAAGTATAGCCGGATTTTATTTGTTTGTGATAAAACCCGACTTTTTTTCAGGCACGGCGCGTTGCCAGCCAGCAAAGCAGAGACCCCGCGCAGACCATCAGCGCTCCTTGCCAGAAGGATAGTGACAGCGGGGCGCTGAGCAACACCGCCGCCAGCGCAGAGGACAGCACTGGAGTAAAATAAGACCCGACGGCCATAACGGTCACGTTGCCATGCAAAATGCCAATATTCCACGCGGCATAGGCAAATCCTAACGTTAATGCTGCAGTGAACATTTTAATCGTCACCGAAGTGCTGAAAACCATTTCCGGTTGAGGCGTAATAAAATAGTAAACCCACAAACTTGCCGCCGTTAGTAAAACGAACACGGTGATGCCGTTAAAACCTTTTGCATATTTATTGGTCACCGTGCAATACGTTGCCCAGATAAAAGCGCCGAGAAAGGCGAGGAAATAGCTAAGCGGACTGCTGGCAACATTACTGATAATTTCTCCAGGATTCAGGCCGTTTTCGCCCCCCAACACCCAACAAACCCCGGTCAATGCGATGATTAATCCGGGAATCACCAACCAGGTTGTTTTTTGGCCATTAAATAAGATGGCGAATAATATTGTCAGACTTGGCCAGAGATAATTGACCATACCGACTTCAATAGCCTGGTGACGAGTGGCGGCATAGCCCAGGGCCAGCGCTAAGCATATTTCATAGCTAACAAAAAGCACGCTACCGGCGATTAAATATCGCACAGGAATTTTTCTGATATTTGGGAATCCGACGGTAAATATCAGCAACAGGCCGCTTAATGTAAAAATCATCGCCGCGCCGCCTGCCGGCCCCAGTCCTTCGCTTACCCCACGAATAAGCCCGACCATCGTGCTCCAGAGCACGATGGCAATAAGCCCAATTAACGTTGCTTTTTGTTTTGTCATGCTGATTGTCTGTCCATGGTACTGGCAAAAATTAAGCTGAAATGTATAGCACCTTTACACCGTAGCGCGCTAATTAATTCCCTTTTGTCTACTCCCTTATGGGTACAAAGGTTAAGCGAAGTGCACTATTTAGTAGCGGAACCGTTTCGTTATTGATTTGACGCAAAAAAAATATGGATATAGCTGATAGTTTCGTCGCGAAGTTGTACATGTCATCTTTCAATCATGCCGCGCTGGCGCAATTTGAGAGATTTCCTGTACGAATCCCTGCAAAAAAGAGGAAAGCAATGGACGTCAGCCGCAGACAATTTTTTAAAATCTGCGCGGGCGGTATGGCGGGAACAACAGTAGCCGCTCTGGGTTTTGCACCCAAAATGGCACTGGCTCAGGCGCGAAACTATAAGCTGTTGCGCGCCAAAGAGATCCGAAACACCTGCACATACTGTTCCGTAGGTTGCGGGCTATTAATGTATAGCCTGGGAGATGGAGCAAAAAACGCCAAAGAGTCGATTTACCATATTGAAGGGGATCCGGATCATCCGGTGAGCCGTGGGGCATTATGCCCTAAGGGCGCAGGATTACTGGATTACGTGCACAGTGAAAACCGTCTGCGTTACCCGGAATATCGCGCTCCAGGCTCCGACAAATGGCAGCGTATCAGCTGGGATGAGGCTTTCACCCGTATCGCGAAGCTGATGAAAACTGACCGCGACGCCAACTTTATTGAGAAGAATGAGCAGGGCGTAACGGTAAACCGCTGGCTTTCTACCGGGATGCTCTGCGCATCTGCGGCAAGTAATGAAACCGGCATGCTGACGCAAAAATTTGTGCGCTCACTCGGCATGCTGGCAGTAGACAACCAGGCGCGCGTCTGACACGGACCAACGGTAGCAAGTCTTGCTCCAACATTTGGTCGCGGTGCGATGACCAACCACTGGGTTGATATTAAAAACGCCAACGTCGTGATGGTGATGGGCGGTAACGCCGCTGAAGCACATCCGGTGGGATTCCGCTGGGCGATGGAAGCTAAAAACAACAATGATGCCACGCTAATTGTTGTTGACCCCCGTTTTACACGTACAGCCTCGGTAGCGGATATTTACGCGCCAATTCGTTCCGGCACGGACATTACGTTCCTGTCCGGCGTCTTGCTGTATCTGATTGAAAACAACAAAATCAACGCTGAATACGTTAAGCATTACACCAACGCCAGCCTGCTGGTGCGGGATGATTTTGCTTTTGAAGACGGCCTGTTCAGCGGTTACGACGCGAAAAAACGCCAATACGATAAATCGTCCTGGAACTACCAGTTCGATGAAAACGGCTACGCGAAACGCGATGAAACGTTAAGCCATCCTCGCTGTGTCTGGAATCTGCTAAAACAGCACGTTTCCCGCTACACGCCGGATGTGGTGGAAAACATCTGCGGTACGCCAAAAGAAGACTTCCTGAAAGTTTGCGAAGTGCTGGCTTCCACCAGCGCAGCGGATCGCACCACCACGTTCCTGTATGCACTGGGCTGGACACAGCATACCGTCGGGGCGCAGAACATCCGTACCATGGCGATGATCCAGTTGCTGCTCGGCAACATGGGGATGGCAGGTGGCGGGGTCAACGCTTTACGCGGTCACTCCAACATTCAGGGTTTAACCGACTTAGGGCTGCTCTCTACCAGTCTGCCAGGCTACCTGACGCTGCCGTCAGAGAAACAGGCCGATCTGCAAACCTATCTGGCCGCTAACACGCCAAAAGCGACGTTGGCCGATCAGGTGAACTACTGGGGCAACTACCCGAAATTCTTCGTCAGCCTGATGAAATCTTTCTACGGCAATGCGGCGCAGAAAGAAAACGACTGGGGCTTTGAGTGGTTGCCGAAGTGGGATCAGTCCTACGACGTCATCAAATACTTCAACATGATGGATAGCGGGAAAGTCACCGGCTACATCTGTCAGGGCTTTAACCCGGTCGCGTCCTTCCCGGACAAAAACAAAGTGGTGCAGTGCCTGAGCAAACTGAAGTATCTGGTGATTATCGATCCGCTGGTGACCGAAACCTCTACGTTCTGGCAGAACCACGGCGAATCAAACGACGTTGATCCGGCTTCTATTCAGACCGAAGTCTTCCGTTTGCCATCCACCTGCTTTGCGGAAGAGGACGGCTCCATCGCCAACTCCGGTCGCTGGCTGCAGTGGCACTGGAAAGGTCAGGATGCCCCGGGTGAAGCCCGCAACGACGGCGAAATTCTGGCAGGTATTTATCACCGTCTGCGCGACATGTATCGCACTGAAGGTGGTAAAGCCGTTGAACCCGTGCTGAAAATGAGCTGGAACTATAAGCAGCCGGACGAACCGCACTCCGAGGAAGTGGCAAAAGAGAACAACGGCTATGCGCTGGAAGATCTCTATGATGCCAACGGTGTGCTGGTTGCGAAAAAAGGCCAGTTACTCAGCAGCTTTGCGCTTCTGCGCGATGATGGGTCTACGTCATCGTCCTGCTGGATTTATACCGGTAGCTGGACCGAGCAGGGCAACCAGATGGCCAATCGCGATAACGCCGACCCTTCAGGTCTCGGTAATACGCTGGGCTGGGCCTGGGCATGGCCGTTAAACCGTCGCGTGTTGTATAACCGCGCTTCGGCGGACCCGCAAGGTAAGCCATGGGATCCCAAACGCATGCTGATCCAGTGGAACGGCACGAAGTGGACGGGGAACGATATCCCGGACTTCAACACCGCAGCACCGGGCAGTGGCACCAATCCGTTTATTATGCAGCCGGAAGGGCTGGGGCGTCTGTTCGCTATCGATAAGATGGCGGAAGGTCCGTTCCCGGAACACTACGAGCCGATGGAAACGCCGCTGGGTACGAACCCGCTGCATCCGAACGTGATCTCCAACCCGGCAGCGCGTCTGTACGAAGCGGATAAGTTACGCATGGGCACGAAACAGGACTTCCCGTACGTCGGGACGACCTATCGTCTGACCGAACATTTCCATACCTGGACCAAGCACGCATTGCTGAATGCGATTGCCCAGCCAGAGCAGTTTGTGGAAATCAGCGAAACGCTGGCGGCAGCGAAGGGGATCTCCAACGGCGATCACGTCAAAGTTAGCAGCAAGCGTGGATTTATTCGCGCAGTTGCCGTGGTTACCCGTCGTCTGCGTACTCTGCACGTCAACGGTCAGCAGGTTGAAACGGTTGGGATCCCGATCCACTGGGGCTTTGAAGGAGTCGCGCGTAAAGGCTATATCGCCAACACCCTGACGCCGAATGTCGGTGATGCAAACTCGCAAACGCCGGAATACAAAGCGTTTTTAGTTAACATCGAGAAGGCGTAAGGGAGGCGAACATATGTCTATGGAAACGCAGGACATCATCAAACGGTCCGCAACAAACGCCATCACGCCGCCGCCTCAGGCCCGTGATTACAAAGCTGAGGTCGCAAAGCTGATCGACGTTTCCACCTGCATAGGCTGTAAGGCCTGTCAGGTGGCATGTTCAGAGTGGAATGATATCCGTGATGAAGTCGGCCACTGCGTCGGGGTGTATGACAACCCTGCCGATCTTAGTGCCAAGTCCTGGACGGTGATGCGGTTTACCGAAACCGAACAGAACGGCAAGCTCGAGTGGTTGATTCGTAAAGACGGCTGTATGCACTGTGAAGATCCGGGCTGTCTGAAGGCATGCCCATCTGCCGGGGCTATCATCCAGTACGCCAACGGGATTGTTGATTTTCAGTCAGAGCACTGCATTGGCTGCGGCTACTGTATTGCCGGGTGTCCATTTAATATTCCGCGCCTCAATAAAGAGGATAACCGCGTATATAAATGTACGCTGTGTGTGGACCGCGTCAGCGTCGGGCAGGAACCTGCCTGCGTGAAGACCTGTCCGACCGGGGCAATCCATTTCGGCACCAAGCAGGAAATGCTGGAAATGGGCGAACAGCGTGTGGCAAAACTGAAAGCACGTGGTTATGAACATGCCGGTCTCTACAACCCGGAAGGTGTGGGTGGTACGCACGTGATGTACGTTCTGCATCATGCCAACCAGCCGGAGCTGTATCACGGCCTGCCGAAAGAACCGCAGATCGATACCTCTATCAATCTGTGGAAAGGGGCGCTGAAACCGCTGGCCGCTGCCGGATTTATCGCCACCTTCGCCGGACTGATTTACCACTACATTGGTATCGGTCCGAATAAGGAAGTGGACGACGACGAGGAGGAGGATCATCATGAGTAAGTCGAAAATGATTGTGCGCACGAAGTTTATCGACCGCGCCTGTCACTGGACGGTGGTGATCTGCTTCTTCCTGGTGGCGTTGTCGGGGATTTCGTTTTTCTTCCCGACTCTGCAATGGCTGACGCAGACATTCGGTACGCCGCAGATGGGGCGCATTTTGCACCCGTTCTTCGGACTGCTGATCTTCGTGGCGCTGATGTTCATGTTTGTACGCTTTGTTCACCACAACATCCCGGATAAAAAAGATATCCCGTGGCTGAAAAACATTGTGGAAGTGCTGAAAGGCAATGAACACAAAGTGGCGGACGTGGGTAAGTACAATGCCGGGCAGAAAATGATGTTCTGGTCGATCATGAGCATGATTTTCGTGCTGCTGATCACCGGCATCATTATCTGGCGTCCGTACTTTGCGCAGTTCTTCCCGATGCAGGTCGTGCGCTATAGCCTGCTTATCCATGCGGCTGCGGGGATTATCCTGATGCACGCCATCCTCATCCACATGTATATGGCATTCTGGGTGAAAGGATCGATTAAAGGCATGGTCGAAGGGAAAGTGAGCCGTCGCTGGGCGAAGAAACATCACCCACGCTGGTATCGCGAAGTTGAACGACAAGAAGCGAAAAAAGAGAGCGAGGAAGGGGTTAACTAACTCCTGACGTGCCCTGATCGTAATGGCGCTACACCTGTAGCGCCATTTTTTTGCCAAAAAAACGTCATGTTTTTGTCATCTGCTGAACGTAAGGTATTGTCTTTCCAATAATAGAAGAGTTAAAAGACAATGCATCTGGTGAAAAAATTACTCGCAGTCAGCGTGTTTCTTTGTGCGTCCGCTCAGGCGCAGAACATCCTCGAATTTCCTCAGCCGGAAAATAACCCGGAAGAGTTTTATGCCGTAACCGAAATCCCGGCAGGTGGAATGATTAAATATGAAACCGACGCCAAAACCGGTTTTATCGTGGCCGATCGCTTCCAGTCAATGCCGGTTGCCTATCCCGCCAACTACGGTTCACTAACCCAGTCTTTAGCCGGTGACGGCGACCCGCTGGATGTTATCTTTTATACCCGCGCGCCGCTGGCCCCGGGAACGTTGATTAAGCTGCGGGCTATAGGCGTACTGAAGATGATCGACGGCGGTGAAAAGGACGATAAAATTGTCGCCGTTCCGGCCAGCAAAATTGACCCCACTTATGACAACATCAAAGAGTTGAGCGACCTGCCCAAGATTGAAGTTCAACGTCTGGAATCTTTCTTCCGCGTATACAAAGATCTGCCGGAAGGGCGCAAGAAGGTCGAATTAAACGGTTTCAATGACGCCGCTACGGCAAAGCAAGAGATCAAGCAGGCCTGGGATGCCTGGAAAGAGAAAAAACCGCAATAACAAAAGATAAGCCGGATGACGGCCCTACACGCGCATTTTGCTGATGTAGGCCTGCCATCCGGCAATACGGTTTACTCCAGTTGTGAGTTCAGGCGCTCAATCTCCTCACGCCATTGCGCCTGTAACAGCGGCTTTTGATGTTTCGGCTTGCGGGCAAGATCGTCAGCCAGACGCTGCTCCAGCTCAAGAAGTTGTTCCAGCAATCCATCGCTGTCACCGCTTATTTCGGCTCTCGCATCGACCACCGTTTTGGGAACGGTTATCTCCGAGGATGTTTCCCGAATACGCGCATTGACCGCGTCCAGATCGTGCCATTCACTGAGTTCGCCGTTGTCGATCAACCAAAACCGGTTACAGCTTTGGCTAATAAGCTGACGGTCGTGACTGACCAACAACACGCCGCCGTTATAGCTTTGCAGCGTTTCTGCTAACGCCTCTTTACCTTCCAGATCCAGATGGTTGGTCGGTTCATCGAGCATCAGCAGGCTGTAGCGCGCAAGCGTTAGCCCAACAAACAGCAGCCGGGAGCGCTCACCGCCGCTTAGGGAACTGATCCGCTGCGCGTGACGAACCCACGGAAAACCCGCGCTAATCAGCGCCATTTTGCGGATATCAGGCTGCGGAGCAAACGGCTCCAGCGCGTCAAATAACGAATCGTTATCTGCGAGTTGGTGCAGCGTCTGGTCGTAATACCCCAACGTAACGCGCGGGTGCAACACCAGTGAAGGTGATGCCAGTTGTGAGTGAAACTGTTGCCAGATAAGCCTTAACAATGATGATTTCCCGCAACCGTTGCGCCCGACAATCGCCACGCGATCGCCGCTTTTTAACCGGAGACCGGCAATGGAAAACAGCGTATCGGCGTCGGGAGCAGGGGCCACGGACAGATTAGTCATCTCCAGCAAACGATCCGCACGCAGGGCATCTCCCTGCAATGTTAGTGTCCACTGACTTCCTGACGTCACTTCAGTCTGTACCTCTTTCAGGCGCTGTACCTGCTTTTCCATCTGCTTGGCCTTGCGGGAAAGATCTTCGTTGTCGTAGACCCGCCCCCAGGTAGCCAGCCGTTTGGCGCTGGCGGTCACCCGGTCTATCTCCTTTTGCTCAGCCTTATGGCGCAGAACATCGCTGATGTCTCTTTCTGCCAGAGCCTGACGCGCCGCGCTACAGGGCAGATCGAAGGCATGGAGAGTTCGATCGCGCAGGATCCAGGTTCCGTGAGTCACCGCGTCTAACAGCTGCGGGTCGTGGGAAACCACCACAAAACTGCCAGACCAGTTTTGTAAGAACTGTTCCAGCCACAGTAATGTTGGCAGATCCAGGTGGTTACCCGGTTCATCCAGCAGCAGCAGGTCAGGGTTTCGCATCAGCGCCCGCGCCAATAACAGACGCGTGTGTTGGCCGCCGCTCAGCGTGTGTGCTGTTAGAGATAAATTCTCCGGCGTGAACCCCATTTCGGCGAGCAGTGCTTCAACTCGCCACTGCTGACCTGCGCGTTCATGCTCGGGCAGTTGAGCCAGAACGGCTTCCTGCAGCGTGAGCGGCAGTATTTCGTCAGGCAGATGTTGTTCTACACGGGCGAGATGGCAGTGATTTGCCTGTGCGATAACCCCACTGGTCGGCGAAATTGTGCCATCGAGCAGTTTTAACAGCGTGCTTTTGCCGCAGCCGTTGTAACCGATAAGCCCGATGCGGTCGCCTTTTTTCAGGGTAAAGGAAAGATCGTCGAATAGCGTGCCGAATGCCGTATCAACGTGTAAGGATTGTGCGGTTAGTAATGTGCTCATTGTTGCTTACTCAAGAGTTACAGGCGTAAAAACGCCTCGTCAAACATCGCTGACGATAACCCGGTAAGCCCGAGAGAAGGGGATTTAGAAGTTAGCTTCGCTCAAGCAGAAGTTATCGCAGCACGATACCGATAACGCTTGAGCACTGGCGATCGCCAAAAGCATGTGAAACGATAAAACGTTCACAGTACAGCATAAGTATCCTCCTTTTGTTTTTCAGAATGTTAATCGGTAGCGAAAGTGTAATCGTAAGTCACGCAGTCGCGCAAGTTCTGAGCGCCCGGCAGCAGAGTGCCGCCGGGCAAACCGTCAAATAGAGGTACGACGGTAGTCGCGGTATTCTGCCTGCCAGAAATTATCGTCAATCGCCTGTTGCAGCGCTTCGGCGGAGGTTTTCACCGCCACGCCTTGCTGCTGGGCCATTTTACCGACGGCAAACGCGATGGCGCGGGAAACGGTCTGAATATCTTTCAGCTCAGGTAACACCAGTCCTTCGCCGTTGAGCACCAGCGGTGAATACTGCGCCAGCGTTTCACTGGCTGACATCAGCATTTCATCGGTGATACGCGATGCGCCAGAAGCAATTACCCCCAGACCAATACCCGGGAAGATATAGGCGTTGTTACATTGGGCAATGGGATAGATTTTCTCTTTCCACAGTACCGGTGCGAACGGGCTACCGGTCGCAACCAGCGCGTTACCCTCGGTCCAGGCGATAATATCCTGTGGCGTGGCTTCTACGCGGGAAGTCGGGTTAGACAGCGGCATGACGATCGGACGCGGGCAATGCTTATGCATTTCGCGAATGATCTCTTCGGTAAACAGGCCGGTCTGTCCGGAAACACCAATCAGGATGTCCGGCTTAACGTTGCGTACCACATCGAGTAACGACAGCACATCTTCTTGCGTATCCCAGTGCTGCAGATTTTCGCGTTTTTGCACCAGTTTGGTCTGGAAAGAGAGCAGGTTCGGCATCTTATCGGTTAACAGGCCGAAGCGATCGACCATAAACACGCGTTGACGCGCCGCTTCTTCGCTTAAACCTTCACGCTGGATTTGCGCGATGATCTGCTCGGCAATTCCGCAACCGGCGGAACCTGCCCCGAGGAAGACAATGTTCTGTTCGCTTAACTGGCTACCGGCCGCACGGCTGGCCGCAATCAGCGTGCCAACGGTCACCGCAGCGGTACCCTGAATATCGTCGTTAAACGAGCAAATTTCATCGCGATAGCGGGTCAACAGCGGCATGGCATTTTTCTGTGCAAAGTCTTCAAACTGCAACAGCACGTCCGGCCAGCGATGCTTCACGGCCTGGATGAATTCATCGACAAATTCGTAGTATTCATCATCGGTGATACGCGGATTACGCCAGCCCATATACAGCGGATCGTTGAGCAGTTGCTGGTTGTTGGTTCCGACGTCCAGTACCACCGGCAGGGTGTAGGCCGGGCTGATCCCACCACACGCGGTATACAGCGACAGTTTACCGATTGGAATACCCATCCCGCCGATCCCCTGATCGCCAAGACCCAAAATACGCTCCCCATCGGTGACAACGATGACCTTGATATTGTGGTTAGGAACGTTTTGCAGGATATCGTCCATATTGTGGCGGTTCTGATAAGAGATAAACACGCCGCGCGCGCGACGATAAATCTCGGAGAAACGCTCACAGGCCGCGCCAACCGTTGGGGTATAGATAACCGGCATCATCTCATCAAGGTGATTATGCACTAGCCGGTAAAACAGGGTTTCGTTGGTGTCCTGGATGTTGCGCAGGTAAATATGTTTATCGATTTCGGTTTTGAATCCCTGATATTGGATCCAGGCGCGTTCAGCCTGTTCTTCAATCGTCTCGACCACTTCCGGCAGTAACCCCAGCAGGTTGAAGTTACGGCGTTCTTCCGCACTGAAAGCACTCCCTTTATTCAGTAAAGGGAATTCCAGCAGAACCGGGCCAGCGTAGGGGATGTAAAGGGAACGCAGTTTTTTAGTTTCGTTTTCCATGTCACTCACTCTTTTTTGAATAACCGTCCCTGGCACTCTTTATGATCGTATGTGGCCTGTCCGCCAGGGAAACGGCCGAAGTATAAAGCATTGTGAATGGGTTAAGGGGTTTTATAAGCAAAAACACCACTGCGGTTGCAATGGTGTTTATCTCGTTATTCAGTCAGACGTGCGAAAGGCTATTTGCCGTCAGCGCGGCGCTTTCTTCCGGTAGGATTATTGACCACGTTGGTTTTGTCACCTTCGGTCACGACTTTGCGTTGATTTGAGATTTTGTGGTCCAGTCCGAGAATATGACGGGCCTGACGGTTCGATTTCATTCTAACTCCTTAATCCTGTTACTGGTTTCAAGGGCGAGTCCGTATGAGAACGGACGAAATACAACCTGATAGAAAGCCGATGTTAAAAATAGCGGCTTTCTGGATGGTCGGTCATTTCAGCTGAAAGGTCAATGCTTAAGCGGCAAATGAGAACTATCCCGTATGTGCCATGCTTTTTCTCAGCCGTCCTATACTTGTAACTCCAACGACAACACAGGAGAGCGGTAATGACTATCCATAAGAAAGGTCAGGCACACTGGGAAGGCGACATTAAGCGCGGTAAAGGTACCGTATCGACCGAAAGTGGGGTGTTGAATCAGCAACCGTATGGGTTTAATACCCGATTTGAAGGGGCGAAAGGCACCAATCCTGAAGAGTTGATTGGCGCGGCGCATGCAGCCTGCTTCTCAATGGCGCTTTCGCTCATGCTGGGCGAAGCGGGTTTTACCCCAGATGCCATTGATACCACTGCCGATGTTTCTCTGGATAAAGTGGATGCCGGATTTGCTATCACCAAAGTCGCGCTACACAGTCAGGTGAGCGTCCCGGGGATAGATGCCGCCACGTTTGACGGCATCATCCAGAAAGCAAAAGCCGGCTGCCCGGTATCACAGGTACTGAACGCGGAAATCACGCTGGATTATCAGTTAAAATCGTAAAGAAGGTGTGCCGGATGCGACGGGGTCTTATCCGGCACCAGATATCTTTATTGCGCCACCCAGCCGCCATCCATATTCCACGCCACACCATGCACCTGCGACGCCCCGTCTGAGCACAAAAATAGCGCAAGCTCACCCAACTGTTGCGGCGTGACGAATTCGCGCGACGGCTGTTTTTCCGCCAGCAGGGCGTCACGCGCGGCGTCAGGCTCAGCGCCTTCGGCAATACGTTTATCGATTTGCTGCTGGACCAACGGCGTAAGCACCCAACCGGGGCACAGCGCATTACAGGTAATACCCGTCTGCGCGGTTTCCAGCGCAATGGTTTTGGTTAACCCCACCACGCCGTGCTTCGCCGCCACATAGGCGGATTTCTCTTTTGAGGCCACCAGGCCATGAACAGAAGCGATATTGATGATGCGTCCCCAGTTACGCGTACGCATGCCGGGGAGCGCCAGGCGCGTGGTGTGAAAGACAGAAGAGAGGTTAATGGCGATAATCGCGTTCCATTTATCAACCGGGAAGGTCTCCACCGGTGAAACATGCTGGATCCCGGCATTGTTGACCAGAATATCCACCCCGCCAAATTCGCTATCGGCATAGCGCATCATGTCGGCAATTTGCGCTTCATCGCTCAGGTCCGCGCCATGATAGCCCGGCGTTTTACCATACTGCGCAATGGCATCTTTGGCGGCTTCCACATCACCAAATCCGTTAAGGATCAGGGTAGCGCCCGCTTGCGCCAGCACCTGTGCGATGCCTAATCCAATACCGCTGGTAGAGCCGGTAATCAGAGCGGTTTTTCCCGTTAAGTTCATGATGATTCTCCTTAAACAATTCCGGTGGTGTAGAAGACGCCGATAACAAACAGCACGGCCAGACTTTTAATTACGGTAATGGCGAATATCCCGCCGTACGCCTGACGATGGCTAAGACCGGTTATGGCCAGCAGGGTAATGACCGCACCGTTATGCGGCAGAGTATCCATACCACCACTGGCCATTGACGCCACGCGGTGGAAGACCTCGAGGGGAATATTGGCGGCATGGGCGGCGGCAATAAAAGTGTCAGACATGGCGGCGAGGGCAATACTCATCCCGCCAGACGCTGAACCGGTGATCCCGGCAAGCGTAGTGATACTGATAGCCTCATTGAGCAGCGGGTCGGGAATGGCCGCCAGCGCTTTTGACAGCACGAGGAAACCTGGCAGGGCGGCGATCACTGCGCCAAAACCGTATTCTGATGCGGTGTTCATGGCCGCGAGGATCGCACCGCCAACCGCCGTTCGGCTTCCTTCCGCCAGGCGACCTTTAATGTTGCGATAGCCGAAGAGCACCACCAGCAGGATCCCAGAAATCAGCGCCGCTTCTACCGCCCAGATAGCGGTGATTTTACCGACTTCGGTGGTAATCGGTTTGGCAAGGCCCGGAAGTTCCAGTTGATGCGTAGCGCCATACCATTGCGGGATCCAGTTGGTAAATAGTAGGTTAAAAACGCCAACCAGGATCAGCGGAGAGATAGCAATTATCGGGTTCGGCAGGTTAATGTTATCCGGCGTTTCCGGCTCGTTTAACAGTTCAGTGCCGTACCCTTCATTCTTTGCCTGCGCTTTACGACGCTGGCGCTCGAGATAAACCAGACCGACAACGATGATAAACAGAGAGCCGATCAAACCCAGCCAGGGCGCGGCCCAGGCATTAGTTCCAAAGAAGCTGGTCGGAATAATGTTCTGGATCTGCGGCGTGCCTGGCAGAGCGTCCATGGTGAAGGAAAACGCGCCCAGCGCAACGGTGGCTGGGATCAGGCGCTTCGGAATATTACTCTGACGGAACAGCTCCGCCGCAAACGGATACACCGCAAATGCCACCACGAACAACGATACGCCGCCGTAGGTCAACAGTGCACACACCAGCACAATCACAGGGATGGCGTGACGACGCCCGAGAATGTTGATGGCGGCGGCAACGATGGAGCGAGAAAAACCCGATAACTCGATTAACTTGCCAAACACAGCGCCCAGTAAGAACACCGGGAAGTAAAGCTTCACAAAACCGACCATTTTTTCCATAAACAGGCCGGTGAAGGCAGGGCCGACGGCGCTGGGTTCGGTGAGCAATACAGCACCTAATGCCGCGATGGGGGCAAACAGGATGACGCTATATCCGCGATAGGCTGCCAGCATCAGCAGGCCCAACGCTGCCAGGGCGATTAATACACTCATCATGACTCCTCAATATCATTGTTATAGTGGGGGTACAGAAAGAGAAGTTACGGTTTCAGGGCAAAGCGCAGTTGATGCTCTCTGCGTTGCTGGATATATTCCTTGCGCGAATCATCCCAGCGATAAAATCCCTGGCCGCTGCGCAAACCGGTATCACCGTTAGCCACCTTGTCAGCGACCAGAGACATCATGTCGCTCCCGGTTGCCAGCTCCGGTAGCAGATGCCGACAAATGTCCTGTACCGTAGAAAGTCCGGTCATATCCGCCGCCTCCAGCGGACCGACCATCGCATAGCGACGACCGAGCGAGGCGCGCATTACCTGATCCACCACCTCTGCGCTGGCGATCCCGCTTTTTACGATATGCAACGCTTCACGCAGCAGAGCGAACTGCAGGCGATTACCGACAAACCCCGGCGCGGCGCGGTCGAGCACAACGGCTTCCAGTTGCATCGAAAGCAGCAGCTGTTGCAGTTCCTGCAGATATTCCGGCTTCGTGGCCGTGCCGGGTACAATCTCAACCAGTGGAATAAAATGCGGCGGGTGCCAGAAATGGGCGATTAACAACCGCTCAGGATGGGCGAGCTTTTCTGCCAGCGCATCCGGCGGCAGGCCGCTGGTGTTACTGGCAATGACGGCCTCAGGCGCGATCAGTGCTTCCAGTTGTGCATACAACGCGTGCTTGAGTTCGAGTCGCTCTGGGATGGCTTCGATCAGTAACCCGCACGCGGCAATATCGTGCAGCGAGGTAGTGCCATGCAGACGACTCACAGCCTGTTCTTTGTCGTTTTTAGGAAACTGTTCGGTGGCAATCAGTTCATCCAGAATACCGCTGGCAACTGCGCCAATGTCTGCAATACGGTTGCTATCGGTGTCGTACAGCCAGACATCGTGACCATAACGGACGAAGTGGGTGGCAATACCGACACCCATTAACCCCGCGCCCAGTACGCAGATATGCTTACTTTTCATGAGATACCTCCTGCGGGCGCTCAACCGCCAGCGCCACCCCCTGACCGCCGCCTACGCACAGCGTAGCCAGCCCTTTGGCGGCGTTACGGCGGGCCATTTCGTGCAGCAAAGTCACCAGAATTCGGCAACCTGACGCCCCAATGGGATGGCCCAGCGCAATCGCGCCGCCGTTTACGTTCACCCGATTGCTGTCCCAGTTCAGGGATTCGCCAACCGCCAGCGCTTGCGCGGCAAAGGCTTCATTGGCTTCAATGAGATCGACATCATTCAACGTCCAGCCAGCTCGCTTCAGGCACTGAAGTGATGCCTCTACCGGCCCAATGCCCATAATCGCAGGGTCGACGCCGGAGACAGCGTAGCCCGCCACTCTGGCAAGAACCGGCAGATTGAGTTCTGCTGCTTTGGCGGCGCTCATCAACATCACCGCGGCGGCGCCATCGTTGATTGAAGAGGCATTCCCGGCGGTCACCGTGCCGTTACCTGGGCGAAATGCTGGTTTGAGCTGCGCCAGCTTTTCGGCCTGCGTATCCGGACGAGGCTGTTCGTCACGATCCACGACACGCGGCGGTTTTTTGCCCTGCGGGACGCTGACTGGCGTGATTTCCGCGCTAAAACGACCGGCTTCAATGGCGGCGGCCGCTTTTTGCTGTGAGCGCAGGGCAAAGGCGTCCTGCTGCTCGCGACCGATCACGAACTTATCCGCCAGATTTTCCGCGGTAATCCCCATGTGATAGTCGTTAAACGCATCCCACAGACCGTCATGCACCACGCTGTCTTTCATGCTGGCATGACCGAGCCGCAGTCCCGCCCGGGCGCCGTCGAGGAAATAGGGCGCATTGCTCATGCTCTCCTGCCCACCGGCAATCACAATTTGCGCATCGCCGCAGCGAATCGCCTGGACCGCCTGATGCACCGCCTTCATGCCCGAGCCGCACACCAGATTCAGGGTTAACGCGGGCGTGGTGACCGGCAGTCCTGCGCGTAACGCCGTTTGCCTGGCAGGGTTCTGGCCGCAGCCAGCCGTCAGAACCTGGCCGAAGATCACTTCATCAATTTGCTCAGGTGCCACGGCGGTTTTTTCCAGCAGCGAACGGATCACCACTGAACCTAGTTCAACCGCGGAAAGCGGCGCCAGCGCGCCATGAAAACTGCCAATTGGGGTGCGCGTTGCCGCGACAATAACAACATCCTGCATGGTCAGCTCCTCAGCTAAAGTGCATTTCGGGGACATTTTCGGGAACGATCAGCTTGCCGGCGGTTCTGGCGACTATCTCATCGACGCTGATGCCCGGCGCTCGCTCGCGCAGAATGAACGCCCCATCGGCAATCTCCAGCAGCGCCAGATCGGTAAGCACACGTTTAATACAGGCCACGCCGGTCAGCGGCAGGGTGCAGGCGGGAAGCAGTTTCGACTCGCCGCTTTTAGAGGCATGCGTCATCACCACGATGATGTTGTCGGCTCCGGCAACCAAATCCATCGCGCCGCCCATGCCTTTCACCATTTTTCCGGGGATCATCCATGAGGCGATATTGCCGTTAACATCCACTTCAAACGCGCCGAGCACCGTCAGGTCGACGTGACCGCCGCGGATCATGGCGAAGGATTGCGCCGAGTCGAAGATTGCCGCGCCTTTGCGCGCCGTCACGGTCTGTTTCCCGGCGTTGATCATGTCAGCATCAATTTCGTCTTCCGTGGGAAACGGGCCCATCCCCAGCAAGCCGTTTTCCGATTGCAGCATTACGTCCATGCCTTCAGGAATGTAGTTCGCCACCAGAGTAGGAATACCAATCCCGAGGTTGACGTAATAACCGTCTCGCAGTTCGCGGGCGACACGCATCGCCATTTGTTCACGCGTTAACATGGTCAGGCTCCTTTCTGGCGCAGGGTGCGTTGTTCAATACGTTTTTCAAACTGCCCCTGGATAATGCGGTTAACGTAAATTCCGGGGGTGTGAATTGCGGCGGGGTCCAGCTCTCCGGGAGGGACAATTTCTTCAACTTCCACGACGGTAATACGCCCAGCGGCAGCCATCAGCGGATTAAAATTCTGTGCGGTGTGGCGATAAATAACGTTGCCGTACCAGTCGGCTTTCCAGCCTTTAACCAACGCAAAATCACCGGTTATCGCCTGCTCTAAGATGTAAGGGCGTCCGGCAAACTCGCGAACCTCTTTCCCTTGCGCGACCGGGGTTCCGTATCCGGTCGCGGTAAAGAATGCCGGGATCCCCGCGCCGCCCGCGCGCAGCTGCTCTGCCAGCGTGCCTTGCGGCGTCAGGATAGCTTCCAGTTCACCGCTGAGAACCTGCTGCTCAAACAGGGCGTTTTCACCTACATAAGATGCGACCACTTTGCGTACCTGGCGCGTTTCCAGCAGAACGCCAAGGCCAAAACCATCCACGCCGCAGTTGTTTGACACAACCGTAAGCCCCTGAACCTCCCGACGGCGTACTTCGGCAATCAGGTTCTCAGGGATCCCACATAAGCCAAAACCGCCCGCCAGCAGCGTCATGTTATCGGTCAGTCCTTCCAGCGCCTCTTGATAGGTGGCAACCCGTTTATCCAATCCAGCCATATACTTGCCCCTCCTGTTGTCCTTGCCGACATCATTGGGGGTGAAAAATGATTTGTTAATTTTAAATTTGTGACTCACTCATTGGGTTTTTTTATCAATTTAATGTTAATTAAAGGTATTCAACAAGTTAAAGGAATGCGAAATGGGAATGAGCATCAAACAGTTACGCGCGTTTTTAGCGGTAGCTCACACTCTGAATTTTGCTCATGCCAGTGAAAGACTGAATATGTCGCAACCCGCTTTAAGCCTGGCGATTAAAGGACTGGAGGATTCACTGGGCGGGGCGTTACTGTTGAGAACCACCCGCAAAGTGACCCTGACGCAGGAGGGAGAAACGCTGCTCAACATGGGGCGACAGCTGCTGGCGGACTGGGAGAATACGGAAGAGGCAATGCGCCAACGCTTTACGCTGCAGCGCGGGAAAATTTCTATTGCCGCCATGCCCTCATTCGCCGCTAACGTCCTGCCATCGGTACTGAAAACGTTTCGTGATTCCTACTCCGGGATCAACGTAACGGTACATGACGTCATTAACGAACAAGTGATTGAGATGGTCAGTGAAGGGCGGGTGGAGATGGGCATCGCCTTTGAGCCGGACTCTTCAGGGCATCTGCATTTCACCCCGCTCGGCGTGGATCGTTTTATCGCGATTGTTCCGCCGACATGCAAACTGGCGGGTCGGGATCGTATTGCGTGGCGCGAATTACTGACGCTGGATTTTATCACCCTGCAACGTCCTTCCGCCGTGCGCCTGATGCTGGAAGAACAGCTGGTGCAAAGTGGGCATACGCTGGAAGTGGCGCTGGAGAGCCATCAACTGGTGACGGTTGGTCGCCTGGTGGCGAGCGGACTGGGCGGCAGCGCCGTGCCCGCATTGTGCCGTACGCAAATGACAGAGCTGGGTGCAACCTGTATCGATCTGGATACGCCGGTGATCCAGCGTCGGATCGGCGTTTTGCGTTCGGCGCATCATAAGTTATCTACCGCTTCTGAAGTGCTGGTGGATTCACTGAAAAAGGCGTATTGCACCTGACTCTCACGCAATACGCCAACCGTTCAGCTCATGCTACCGCCCGCCAGCAGCGAACTTCACCACCGCTATCACTTTTCAGCAATGCCTGTTTCTTCTCACAGCCGCTGGTCGCCAGTGGACATCTGTCACGGAAAAAACAACCCTGGGGCAGCGTTCGGTTCCCCGGTAGTTCGGTTTTCCGTAACACCAAATCCTCCGCCAGCGGTGCTCCCGTTTTAGGGACCGAATCCAGCAATAATCGCGTGTAGGGATGGGCGGGCTGCGTGAGAACCTGCTGCGCATCGCCCAGCTCAACAATTTGCCCGAGGTACATCACCGCCACGCGGTCGCTCATATGGCGGACCACCGACACGTTGTGCGAGATCAGCACGTAGGTCAGGTTTCTGCGCGCCTGCAATGACACCAGCAGATTGAGAATTTGTGCCTGCACGGAGATATCCAGCGCCGAAGTAGGTTCATCAAGCACAATCACGTCCGGCTCTGATGACAACGCCCGGGCGATGGCAATACGCTGGCGCTGTCCACCCGAAAACGCATGCGGCAGGCGGTCGAGATATTCAGGACGAATTCCCACTTGCCGCGCCAAATCTTCAGCAAGCATACGGCGCTCACGTTCTGCAGGACGTTTTTGGATCCACACCGGTTCGGTGATAATCCGCCATACCGGTAAGCGCGGATCCAGCGATGAAAGGGGATCCTGAAAGACCATTTGCATACCGGTATGCTGCTTGTCACCACGGCGCGCATAGTTGCCCTGACTGGGTTTCAGCATCCCCATCAGCAGTTGCGCCAGCGTACTTTTTCCACAGCCGGACTCGCCAACAATCCCCAGCGTTTCCCCCTGACGGATCTGTAAATCCAGACCATTGAGGGCATGCACCCGTTCCGTTACCTTGCCGAGCCAGTTTTTACGCGCAGGGAAGTTGACATGAACATTCTGCAGCGCCAGTAAAAAATCAGACATGTGTTGTCTCCAGTTGCGGATACCAGCAGGCAGATTGTTGATCCCCGCCTCCCTGACTGCGTAACGCAGGTGTTTCTTCACAACGGGGGCCAGCGGCAAAGCAGCGCTCGCGAAACGCACATCCCGTCGGTAAGCAGGTTAAGTTCGGCACGGTGCCGGGAATGGCGGGCAGCAATGCGCGCGGCTCGCCGTGTTCCGGCGCGCATTTCAGCAGACCAATGGAATAGGGATGCGTCGGGCGTTGAATAACGGTTTGCGTTGGGCCACTCTCAATCACGCTTCCGGCATACATGACGTACAACCGGTCGCATAACTGTGAAACCACCGCCATATCATGGCTGATAAATAACACGGCTGTCCCGCTAGCTCGCGCTTTTAACTTCAGCAAACGCAGCACCTGCAGTTGCACCGTGACGTCCAGAGCGGTGGTCGGTTCATCGGCAATGATAAGCTCCGGTTCACACGAAAAGGCCAGCGCTATCATTACGCGCTGGCGCATCCCGCCGGAAAGCTCAAACGGGAAACGCTTCATGACTTCCGCCGCATCCGGGATTTGCATCTCCTGGAGTAAAGCGATGGCTTTCTGACGGGCATCCGTGCGGCTTAACGCCTGATGATGGCGGATAACCTCCACCATTTGCTGACCGATGCGTCGGGTCGGATTCAGCGCCGTCATGGGTTCCTGAAAGATCATCGCTACGCGTGCGCCGCGCCATTGGCGCATTTGCTTCTCGCTGGCATTGAGCACATCTTCCCCCAGCAGCGAAACGCGTCCCTGGTGGATATGATAACTGCCTTCCGGCAGCAGACGCATGGTGAGCATGGCCGTCACGGACTTACCGGAACCGGACTCACCAACCACGCCAACGATTTCTCCGCGGTTGATATGCAGCGATACATGGTTAAGCGCATGCACGTCAGCTTTATAGCCGGGAAAACTCAAATGCAAATCTTCGATTTCCAGCACGGGTTGTGTCATGACTGTTTTCCTCCGGCTTTCGGGTCAAGCAGATCGCGAATACCATCGCCAAAGAGATTAAAGCCCACGGCGGTAATCAGAATGGCGGCACCGGGGAAAGCGCAATACCACCACTGATCAAGCACATAGTTACGGCCTATTGCGACCATCGCTCCCCATTCAGCGCTGGGTTGCTGTGCGCCCAGACCGATAAATCCGAGCGTGGCGGCCATCAGGATCGCACTGCCGATATCCAGCGACGCTTGCACAATTAGCGGGGGCAGAGAGTTACGTAAAATGTGCCAGCTAATCAGATGCCAGCGTGATGCGCCGTAGGTCCGCGCCGCCTGCACATAGGTAAACTGGCGCACTACTAACGTTTGACCGCGTGCGAGGCGCACATAAAACGGAATACGTACGATAGCAATCGCCAGCATGGCGTTAAACAGGCTTGGACCCAACGCGGCGGCCAGCGCCATCGTCAGCACCAGCGAGGGAATGGACAGCATAATGTCCATTATTCGCATAATAATTGCATCGGCGCGTCCGCCCATGACGCCAGACAAACAGCCCAGCAGCGAACCCAATCCCCCGGCGATACCCACCACGACCAGACCCGCAACGACCGATTGTTGGCTACCCACCAGAACGCGGCTGAACAGATCGCGGCCGACTTCATCGGTACCAAACCAGTGAGCGGCTGACGGGGGCAGCAGGCGTGCACTCAAATTGATGGCATTAGGGTCGTGAGGGGTTATCCACGGCGACAGCACCATCAGCAGCAGTATCAACACTATGATGACCCCGCCAACCAGCGTCAGCGGGCTGCTTTTCATCATCCAGAACAGTTTAGCCCAGTCCGTGCGACGGCGTGTTGTCTGAGGCGCGGCTGGCGTTTCTTGTGTGAGCATCATTGTGCGTCTCCGCGTCCAATTCGTGGATCGATCCACAAGTAGAGTAAATCCACCACCAGGTTAACCAGCACATAGGCGAAAGAGACCACCACGGCAAATCCCATCACCGCCGGGAAGTCGAGCGCCTGAATCGACGTCACCACCCAGGCGCCCATTCCCGGCCAGGCGAAGACCGTTTCAGTCAGCACCGCACCGTAGAGCAGATCGCCCAATGCCAGGCCGAGAACGGTTATCGAGGGGATAAGCGCATTTGGCAACGCGTAACACAACACGATGTACCAGCCCGGCAACCCACTGGCGCGAGCGGTGCGAATGTAATCTTCACTCAGTTGCTCCAGCATGGCGGAGCGAATCTGACGGGCAACGATCCCCAGGTGCACAAAGGCCAGCGTCAGTGATGGCAGGATCAGATGCTGAAGCGCATTGAAAAAGACTTCGCCATTGCCTTCCAGCAGTGCATCAATCAGATAGAACCCGGTGACGTGAGTTGGCGGATCCAGCCAGTCATCTAAACGTCCACCGCCGGGTAAAATTTGCAGATGACCATAAAACAGTACGATAACCCCCAGCCCCAGCCAGAATGCTGGCGTGGAGATACCGGTGATCGCCATCAGGCGAACGAGGTGATCAAGCCAGCGGTTGCGCCAGACCGCAGATAAAATGCCCAAAGGAATACCGATAACCAGCGCCAGCAACAAGGAGCAGAAAGCCAGCTCAAGGGTGGCGGGGAAGAAGATGCGCAGCTCATCCAGCACCGGACGTCCGGTGCGAATAGAGGTGCCTAAATCGCCGTGAAAAATGTCGCTGACATAGCGAAAAAACTGGACATACAGCGGTTGGTTCAGCCCCAACTGTTGGCGAATATTTTCGACAATTTCATCGCTGGCGCGATCGCCCGCCAATAACCGCGCGGGGTCGCCAGGTATCAGGTGCGAAATAATAAAAGTGATTACGCAAACACCGATAACCACCAGAATAAGTCCCCAGCATCGCTGGCGTAAAATGCTCCAGAACGTCATTAGCTTCCCCTTGCGGAGCCAGAGCGGCTCCGCATTAACGTGGCTTATTTACTCATGGTGGAGATATTGAAGACCTGTTCCAGCATGGGGTTGAATACAAATCCTTTGACGTCTTTGTTCATCGCCAACTGATAGTTTTTCTGGAATAAATAGACGTAGGCGGCTTCATCAATCACGATAGTTTGCGCCTGCTGGTAGTCATTGGTTCTGGCAACCTGATCGGTCGTGGCCAGCGCGCTACGCAGCAGCTTATCGACCTCACCGTTTTCATAGAACGAACGGTTACCCGGCAAGCCTTTCTTATCTGACTCAAACCAGTAGTTCATAAACATGTACGGATCGGCGAAATCAGGGCTCCAGTTGCCAATGGCAATGTCGTAATCTCCTTTGCCCACGCGGTCACGCATGGTGGCGTTCGCCAGTTTTTCCAGCTTCACCTTAATGCCCAGTTTGCCAAGGCTTGCCTGGGTCGCGAGCGCGATAGGTTCCCAGTTGGGGTCATTATCCGAGTACAGGAAGCTCAGACTGTCAGGTTTGGTGGCAACTTTCTCCCACGCCGCTTTCGCTTTGGCTTCATCGAAACTGTACTGCATGGCCTTGTCGTCAAAACCCCACATGCCTTCAGGGATCGGACCTCGCATTTGCTTACCGTTGCCGCTCAGGATCCCGTTTACCATGCCTTTATAATCGGTGGCCCACGAGATGGCGCGGCGTAAATCCACCTGATTGAGCGGCGCTTTACTGTTATTCAGATACAGATAGGTCACGCGCAACGAGGGATAATCCGCCACGTTAACTTTGCCTTCCTGTTTTAAGGCGGCAAGCTGGTCAACCGGAAGCGCATCGGCAATGTCGATATCACCCCGCGACAATTGCAGACGGCGAGAGGCGCTTTCACCGATGATTTTTACCGAAACCCGCTTAAACGCAGGTTTTGCACCGGCATAATATGGGTTAGGAACCAGCACCAACTGCTGTCCCTTTTGCCAGCTTTTGAGCATGAAGGGACCGGAGCCTGCCGTATTCTGCGCCAGGAATCCGCGGGCATCGTCTGCGGAATGCTCTTTTAAGACGGCCGGGTTAATAATTGAAGCCCCATCATTGGCCAGCGTATACAGGAACGGCGCAAATGGCTGGCTGAGGGTAAACTTCACCGTATTGTTATCGATAGCCTCGACCTTCAGATCTTTTGGGAACGCTTCTGCAGGCCCCTGGCCGATTTTGAGCAGGCGTTCAAAAGATTGCTTTACCGCATCAGCCGTCACCGGCGTTCCGTCGGCGAATTTGGCATCGTTTTTCAGGATAAACGTCCACTCTTTCTGGTCGTCAGAGGCCTTCCAGCCGCTGGCCAAATCGCCTTCAACTTCCGTGGAGCCTTTACCGCCATCCGTTTTGTACTGAACCAGCCGCTGATAAGAGGGATAGGTGACCGTCCAGTCGTTGTTATCGATGGTCACGGCGGGATCGAGTGTCTGCGGATCGGCAGCTTTGCCGATCACCAGCATATCTTTGGGAACGGCGGCCTGCGCAGCGGGCAGGGCAAACGCCAGCGCAACGGCTATCAGAGCGGGGCGAAAAAACGCGTTTAACGCAGGTGTAGTCTTCATAACCAGGCTCCAGAATTAAAGGGAATGTTGTGTTGTTATGGGTGTGACAGTGTAACAATCTATCTGATCGTCAAGCAGCGGATAGCGGGCGGAATCAGGTAATTCAAAATGCCACCACTCGCTGGTGATACCGACAAAACCGCCGCCAAACATAATGGCATTGAGCAGCAGGCGGTTGCGCTGCGCAGCCGGAGGAACAGAAGGGTGCCAGGCATGGGAACGGTCGTGCATCTCATCAAAGCCCGCGCCCATATCGAGAAGATTGCCACGATCGTCCATTAGCGTAACGTCAATGGCCGTCCCGCGGCTGTGATTGGATCCTATCGCCACATCAACAACATACTGAGGATCTGGACACGCATTCCACAGCACCGCCTGCGCCTGCTGCGGGCGATACGCGTCGTATACCACAAGTTTCAGGCCCGCCAGTTGCGCAATACTGATGCTTTTCGCCAGCGCAGTGACCGCGTCGGTGTGCAACAGGCAACGAGCTTCCCGGTAGATAGGGGCGCCGGTAATGTTGTCTGCCGTAGCGTATTTAAGATCGATATGCAGCGACGGGAATATCACCGACAGATCGACCAGTTCTGGGGTTTCTGACATAGCACGTTTCCTGTTTATTGTTCGAATTGACCAAATTGTTGTTGTAACTGGCGATTGGTTTGCAGGCGTTCTGCGAGGGAGTCACCCAGTTGTGCCACCACCGCAGAGAGTAATAAGTTGAACAGACAGCTCACCGGAGCCAGTGAGTCCCAGAAATGTCCGGTGTCAGTTTTCACCTGAAGTAAGTCAATGGAATAGTCTCTGGCCCACGGGCACCACACATCGGTGATTAACGCCAGCGGAATGCAGCGTTCTGTGGCAACGCGGCAATATTGTCGCGAGATAGCGGAATAGGCGCGCATATCGGTGATCACCACGTAAGGCTGGGTGAATCCTGAATTCAGCGACTCGACCCAACTGCCGGAAAGCCCTTCGGAGTAGCTGACTTTAGGCCGCAGGTATTCCAGGTGACTGAAAAAGGCGTTAGCGATCCCGCGGGTGGACTGGATCCCAAGGATATACACGGCTTCCGCATGCGCCAGCCGCTGCGCTATGCGTAAAAACGTTTCGCCTTGCGCGAGTTGATAGACATAGGTAATGGCGTCGATTTCCAGTAACAGCGACTGCTGCGCGCGATCTGGCAGGCTTTGTTGTTGGTGCCAGGAGTCCAGCCGCTCGTTCATCCCCCAGGGTTGATAGGCGACGACGGGTAGCTCCCGCAGGCTGGCTTTTGCATCTTCCAGATTGCGAAAACCCAGTTTACGCAGATAGCGTCCAACGGTAATGCCGCTGGTTCCGGTCGCTTTAGCAATACCATCCGCGGTTTCAAAAGGGATCTGCACAGCATGGGCTAACAGCCACCCGGCCACGCGCTTTTCGCTGGGCGTCAGTTGGCTAAAGGTCTGCTCTATGCGGGTAAATAACTCCGGTTTCGCTGTCATTACCTTCTCGCTGTTAATTGTTTGTCAGAGTACGGTTCACTGTTAGCAAATTAACAATGCAGGACGCGTGCCATGTTGGTAACAGCGGCACGCTGACCATTTTTGTTAAAAATCAGCCCATATCCGTTAACTAATGATCAACATTTGTGCAGCGTAGTTCAGTTTTGGTGCAGCGACAGGGGAAGAAGGGTATGAATCTGCTGATTTCGTCGGAACGATCACATTGTGGCCACGTTTTACGCCCAGACATCAGAATCAGTAATGTGAAATATAAATTTCAGCCATATCAATGGTGGCAATCTTTATTCTTATGACGTTAGGGGTATTATTTTTTGCGAACTACATTAACGGTTTGAAGCGCAAGTGTAGATATTATTTATATTATAAATGGAGTACTACAATGAATAAATTCTCCCTTTCTACAGCAGGTATTCTGGTCGCAGCGCTGTTAACCAGTGTCAGCGTCAATGCAGCAACTGATAACGCTAAAACTGAAGTGACTCCAAAAGGCATGAATTGCCAGGAGTTTATTGATTTGAACCCGCAAACTATGGCCCCGGTGGCTTTCTGGGTGCTCAATGAAGACGAAGATTTCAAGGGTGGCGATTACGTAGACTATAACGAAACCGTGACTACAGCAGTTCCTCTGACCGTTGAACTTTGTAAAAAACATCCGCAGAGCGAATTAAGCAAAATAAAAGACGAAATCAAAAAAGAATTATCCAAATAAGATTAAGTCATTATTAAAACCCAGCCAAAGTGCTGGGTTTTGCTATTTGTGACAATGTCACCTATTTATTTTGTGATACTTAAGAAAACTTTATAAAGATATAAACGCCTGTGCCGATACTGGATAAAAGTTAGCCTTTTGCAGAAGGAGTTTGTATGGCCTGGTATCCTACTCGTATTTCAACGCGTTTAACCATCGGCGGCATTCTGCTGCTTGCAGTCACGACCCTTGTTATTGTGGTGATTATGCTCTGGCGTGGTCAACCGCGCGTCGTTGAAATCAACACCGCCCTGATCGAAGAAACAGGGCAAGGTTTAACCCGCCAGTTGAGTACCGTATTGTCCCGAATTGAAGGTGAGACCGTTAGCTTGTCACGACTGGCTGAGGTGCTGCCAAATGATGAATCTCTTTATCAAAGCGTCGTTCCGCATCTGATTGGTGAAGATAAAGATTCAATTATTACCGGCGGCGGCATCTGGCCAGAACCAGACGCTTTCACCGCAGGTGTGGAGAAAAGAAGCTTTTTCTGGGCGCGTAATGCTGAAGGTAAACTGGTGTATTCCAACGACTATAACGTCGAAGGGTCAAGCGGATACCACAATGAAAACTGGTATCAGCATGCTAAAGGGCATTCACAAAACAGTTGCTTATGGTCTGATGTCTACCAGGACGCCAGTTCAGGCGTCAACATGGTGACGTGCAGCGTACCTTATCAACTGGCGGGCAAGTTTGCCGGTGTCGCCACCACCGATATTCGCCTGGATAACGTAGCCACTTTCATGCAGCAGCAGGGAAACAGCACCGGTGGTTACGCGTTTGTGGTGGACAAGCAGGGACAAATTCTCTATTTCCCGCAGGCCGATCTGGCGAAATATAAAACCATTAACGATCTGGCGCAAAGCGCGCAATGGCTTATCCCGGTGGAAAACGGTCTGAAATCTCTGCGCCCAGCGGACGGGGTGAAAACGATTACGCTTGCAAATGATAACGTCCTGAATTCGGCTTCACGAGTGATGCTGTTCCCGATGGCGGATACCGGTTGGGTTGTTGGTCTTGCGACGCCTGAATCGCGTATCGTCGGCCTTGCCAAAGTGATGATGCAGGACGTGCTGGAAGTGTTGATCCCGATCATGACCCTGTTGCTGGTGGGATCCTGGCTGGTGGTTCGCCGACTGATTTCACGTCTCGATGATACCCGTCAGGCTCTCGATGACATTGCGCAGGGAGAAGGCGATCTTACCCGTCGCCTGGATGTGCGTGGCAAAGATGAGATTTCCGCTATCGCCGAAGCGTTTAACCTGTTCGTCGATAAAATCTCAGCCATCCTGATCACTGTCAGAAGCAGTAGCGTAGTGGTGGCGAATAACGCTGTCAGCCTGGCAGACAGTAATATGGAACTTTCATCTCGCGTGACGCAACAGGCCGCTGCGCTGGAAGAGAGTTCGGCGGCGATGGAACAGTTAAATGCGACCGTTCATCAAAATGCCAGTAATACTCAACTGGCGGATGAGCTCTCTGATAGCACCGCGCAAACGGCCAACCGCTGCGGCGATGTTATGCAGGGTGTTATCTCTACAATGGATAACGTCAGTGCCTCATCCGGCAGAATGGTGGAAATTGTCGCGGTTATCGACAGCATTGCGTTCCAGACCAATATTCTCGCCCTGAATGCCGCGGTTGAAGCAGCCAGAGCAGGTGATGCCGGGAGAGGGTTTGCCGTTGTGGCCTCCGAAGTGCGCACGTTGGCCCAGCGCAGCGCCACCGCCGCGCAGGAAATAAAGGCGTTGATTGATGAATCCGTTTCTCATGTAGGTAGCGGAAGTCAGCAAATTCACAATGCGGGCGAACGTCTGGGAGAGCTGGTCAGTAATGTACGTCAGGTACGTCAGTTGATGGGGGAAATACGCGTTGCGGGTGAAGAACAACGCAAGGGCGTTTCCGAAGTTACGCTGGCTGTTACCGAAATGGACAGCACCGTTCAGCAAAACGCCTCGTTAATAGATGATGCCGCCGCGCGAACGCAGGCGCTGAAAGAGGAGGCGGAACAGCTGGCGATGCTGGTCTCATCATTCAGATTGCCTGAGCCTTCAGTTGCCTGATGGATCGGTTAAGAGCGTCCGTATAACCGGACGCTCTTGCGTTATAAATCCAATACGGACGACCATTAACGCCCCCAACGACTGCGAATATAGGTCACGGCTTCCTGCGTTTGCGGCTGATTAAGGTAATCTTCGCGAAACAATATTGTGCCGTTAATGTGCGGTTCAGACTCGTTCAGATCGAGCTGTTTTTTCAGCTCCGGCACACCGCCTTTGACCGTCCAGTCAGGTTCTTTTCGCGACGGCTCACCGACTTTGTACAACGCCACCCCAATATACAGGCGGGTGTTGGTTGATTTGACGACATCTGCCCACCATTTTGCCAACACATCGTAACGCGCCGCGTCGCGGGCAAAAGGCCAGTACAGCTGCGGGGCGATGTAGTCCAGCAAGCCTTGTTGCACCCAGCGGCGGGTGTCCGCATACGATTCATCATAGGCTGCCGCGCCGCGCGTGTCGGAGCCCGCCGGATCGTGCGAACGGTTGCGCCACACGCCCGCAGGGCTGACGCCAAATTCAACTTCAGGTTTGAGTTTCTTGATGGTTCGTGAAACCTGAGCGATCAGGCGTTGCGTGTTATCGCGCCGCCAGTCAGCTTTGGAGACAAATCCCTGGCCGTATCTTCTGAAGGTCTGGCTGTCGTTGAGCGCAGAGCCGGGAGACTCGGTATAGAAGTAATCATCGAATTGCACGCCGTTAACCGGGTAATTCTCAACGACTTCAGCCACGATACTGGTTATCCAGTCACGCACTTCGGGAATACCGGGATCTAACACAAAACGCTCGCCCGAGGTACGGATCCAGTCCCGATGCAGGACATAAACGCTGGAAGGCGTCTGTGACAGCGTGTTGTTTAATTCGGTAACCGTTGCCGGTTTAGTGTTAACGGACACGCGGTAGGGGTTAAACCAGGCATGGACTTTCATTCCGCGTTTATGCGCTTCATCGAGCATAAACCGTAACGGATCGTAACCCGGATCCTGACCAATCTTACCGGTCAGGGTATCTGACCACGGCAAGATTGTAGAATGCCACAACGCAGTGGCATCGGGCTTCACCTGGAAAAAAACGGTGTTAATACCAAGACGTTTCAGGTTATCCAGCTTGTCCGTCAGCGCCTTTTGCTGCTGGCTGATACGAACGGCAGGCGAGCTGATGTTGACGGATGAAATCGGCGGCCAGTCAAGACGCGAAACCGTTGCCAACCAGATACCGCGCACCGGCTCCTTGCTCTGCTGCGGTTTGCCCACCGGGGGCAGTGGGGTGATTTTTGAACCTGGCGGCTGTGAAGAACAACTGCCAAGTAGCAACATACTGCCTACGAGCAGCGCGAACCATTTCATGTTGGTACGCGGCAGCCTGACTCGGGAACGGGCGAGAATATTCGCCAGTTTTTTCTGATAATTTGCTGAAATAAAACCGGATGCTGACATCAGATTTTGCTCTTAATTCTTCTTGTTGCGGCTGTTAGCCCAGGGATCGAACGCCGGTTCGGTGGTGTTATTTGAGGCCAGATCATGCAGTGAATCCAGGTACAGCGCTTCAACTTCTGCCCGCGCCCACGGCGTGCGGCGCAGAAACTTCAGACTGGATTTAACGCTCGGCTCATTTTTAAAGCAGTTGATATTAATACGTTGCGCCAGCTCAGCCCAACCATAACGATCAACCAGTGCATTGACCTGCATTTCAAGAGTTACGCCATGTAAAGGGTCTTTAGAAATATGAGCATTCATATGAAGTCCAGTTCAGTGGTTCCAGATTTTGTCAGTAGTGCAACGGGAAGAAGGTTACAAGAAAGCGGGGCGACCAGCAATGGCATCTGTTCCTCAGGCTTTCATGATTAAGAAGTAAACATCAGCCAAACATTGCTGAAGAAAAGATCTGGATTAGATGCGTTCATTAATCTTAAGTGGGTATTTATACCTGGATTGTTACTCCAGCTTCTCTTTATTTATATATTATCGCTGTCATTCGACTATTAAAATAAAAAAACAAAAGATCTAAAAAAAAAGAAAATAACATATCCATAATGTTAACTATTGATAAAATTAAAGTAACATTTAGTAAAACATGGATATTTTGTTTTTCATGGACGAGAGTTTACATATCATGATATAATATCGCGGAAAAATTTGCAGGTTATTAATCTGCATGTAATGTAAATGAATTTCTGAGGAGACTATTCCAGTGGGACGTAAATGGGCAAATATTGTTGCTAAAAAAACTGCTAAAGACGGTGCAACGTCTAATATATATGCAAAATTCGGTGTAGAAATCTATGCTGCTGCCAAACAAGGTGAACCAGACCCAGAATCAAACTCAGCTTTAAAATTCGTTATTGAACGTGCGAAACAAGCACAGGTTCCTAAACACGTTATTGATAAAGCAATTGATAAAGCCAAAGGCGGCAGCGATGAAACGTTCGTGCAAGGGCGTTACGAAGGCTTTGGTCCAAGTGGTTCACTGATTATCGCTGAAACATTGACGTCAAATGTTAACCGTACGATTGCTAATGTCCGCTCAATTTTCAATAAAAAAGGCGGGAATATCGGAGCAGCAGGTGCTGTCAGCTATATGTTTGACAATACCGGGGTGATTGTATTTGCAGGAACAGATCCTGACCATATTTTTGAAATTTTGCTTAATGCTGATGTAGATGTTCGCGATGTAACCGAAGAAGAGGGAAACATCGTTATTTATACTGAATCTACAGACCTTCATAAAGGAATTGCAGCCCTGAAAGCCGCTGGGATTACTGAATTCTCAACAACAGAATTAGAAATGATTGCTCAATCAGAAGTTGAACTTTCACCAGAAGATTTAGAAATCTTTGCAGGACTCGTTGATGCCCTTGAAGATGACGATGATGTTCAAAAAGTCTATCACAACGTTGCAAACCTCTAATTATAAATAAAGGAATCTGTTATTGCGGCAGATCTTTAACTTATAAAGTTGTTACAAAAATATCTAGCCCGATACATTGATTATAAAAAAAGAAAAAATTTACGGTAGAAAATCAAAGTGACTGTCTGCTTTTGCTCAAGGCAGACAGTCATGTCCAGCAGTTTTCAGTCAGGATTGGCAGGGGGAGCTTTTCCATGAATGAAAAAAAACGCTTCCTGGCTTCCTGACTCGAAGGCGACAACAGCTCTGACCTTATCGTTTTTCATCACTGTGTACCAACCGGAACCGCTAAACTGAGAATGGCTAAAGAGGAATCTGCATTCGGGGTCATCTGACGAAAACTTTTTACCGTAGCAGATAAGGGAAGGGTAAGGATTTGATGGAACGGCGTCAGCTAAGGGGTATGAACTAAGCATTCATCAAATACCAAATTGCATTTAACATAATATACATTATGCGCACTGATGTTAAGTAAGGTAGAATCTGATGCTTTATGGTAATCCTTGTGCTGCTCAATAATTATGGCCAAACATCTTTTCAAATGCCGTTACCAGCGCTAACCATTTTCGACCTGTGCCGCATCACTCACTGAACATCAAAACTGATAACTTTAGTTCACGCTGGCGAACCACAGACATGCCAATCTGTCTTCCTGGCATATTTCTGCCCTTATCCTTCATTATCATATAATCTTCTAAATGAAATGGCTCACCGGCAAGGACTTATGCGGTCCTTTCTGCCTTTTTCTCTCATACTGGAAATTCATTCATGGCTGACTGGAACCCTTCGCTTTATCTGCAATATGAAACTGAACGTTCAAGACCCGCAGCGGAATTACTCAACAGAGTGGCGTTAGAGAGTGTTCGTTCAGTTGTTGATCTTGGCTGTGGTCCGGGAAACAGCACGGCATTACTGCATCAGCGCTGGCCTTCGGCTGTAATAACCGGGGTTGATTCCTCACCCGCCATGCTGAATGAAGCGCGCAACGCATTACCGCAATGCCATTTTATTGAAGCGGATATCAGTCAGTTCCAGCCCGAGCATCCTGTGGATCTGCTTTACGCAAATGCGTCTTTACAATGGGTACCCGATCACTATGAACTATTGCCTAACCTGGTATCGCTGCTGGGTCTCAACGGCGTTCTGGCCGTACAAATGCCGGATAACTGGCTGGAACCCACGCATGTTCTGATGCGCGAAGTAGCTTATGAACAGGGGTTCCCGGACCGGGGCCGTGCGCCACTTCCTGGCGTACATGCCTACTATGATATTTTGACCGAAACTGGCTGTGAGGTGGATATCTGGCGCACCACGTATTATCACATTATGGATTCTCATCAAGCAATTATCGACTGGGTAAGTTCTACAGGCCTGCGCCCCTGGTTACAGGATTTGAGAGAAAGTGAGCAACGTCAGTATCTGGCGCGCTACCACGAACTACTTCAGGAGCAATATCCACTGCAGGAAAATGGCAAAATTTTACTGGCATTTCCCCGATTGTTTATTGTTGCGCGCCGCAATAATTAAGCATTTATCATCAGATAGATCACAGGAATAGAGGATCGCCTATGAGCGCCCTCGCCTTTTTAACATAAGGATCTAGTGACAATGCGAGGCATCTGCTAGTGTCTTGCCACGTGTTTCCGACGGGAGTTGTTATGTCTAAAGTCTACATTGGTGGGTGTCTTTGTGGTTCGATCCGCTTCACGGCCAGCAGTCCTAATAATTCCCACACCTGTTCCTGCGATATATGCCGGAAACATACGGGCGCACCGACCGTCGTCTGGATTGAGTTTGATGCGAAAAATGTGGAATGGACGGGAAAAGCCGGAAAACCGACAACCTGGCGCTCATCAGAAACGAGTTGTCGAGCCTTTTGCCCTCAGTGCGGCAGTTCCGTGGGCGCTATTGATGATGCCCCGGTAATTGCACTTTTAGCCGGGGCTTTTGATGACCCTAACGATGAAGACCTGGCACCAGAGTTTCATTCGTTTTCCGATATGCAGCCAGCCTGGTGGCAAAACGAACGTAACTAAGTTAGTTGGTAATGCTTATCAGGCATGTGTTTTGCTGGCACATTTGTTTCATCGTTCATCTGCAGCAAATCGATTTCGATCGCATTGCAAATCGCATCCAGCGGCAGGTCATTGTTCTCTGTGCCAAACGGATCTTCAAGCTCTTCTGCAAGCGTGTCGAGCGAGATAAAAGTATAGGAAATAAGCACCGAGATAAACGGTGTCATGTAGTGCAGATCCACCACTAACGCGAATGGCAGCATGATACAAAACAGGTATACCGTGCGATGAAGGATCAAAGTATAAGCAAACGGGACCGGGGTATTCGCAATCCGCTCACAACCAGCCAGTACCGCAGACATATCGTTTAACCTATTGTTTAAACTATGAAATAATATGTCTGACAGTTGACCATTACGCCTGCGCACGGCCAACCACTCTCCCATCAACAACAAAATGCGGTTTGCTGGAGATTGTGAGGCAAATACCGTCTGCAGATCTTTCTCGCTGAGGTACTTCGCCAACGGCTCTGCCTGTGGCTTTCGACGTAAAGTCATGCGTAAACAGTGGGCAAACGCGATTTGCAGACGAACAAACTGCCCTAATTCGGCGTCGTCCGGTAAGGTGGTTTTTACCTCACGCAGTAGCGATCGGGAAGCAATCATCAACTGCCCCCACAGGTGTCGGGCCTCAACGTAACGTGAATAACAGGCGTTATTGCGAAAACCTAAAAAGATTGCAATCGCCACGCCGAGAATGCTGAATGGCGCCAGGGTGAATTTGATTCCCAGCATCGTATACCACGGAAGCATGATAATAACTGCGATGGAGAGCAGGAAGTTTAGCAGCAGTCGTGAAAAGATTTTGGATAATACTGACCCATGCCAAACGAATATCAGGCGTAGCCAGTGTTGTTGGGGGCGAACGATCATGGTTTTCTTCGGGAAAATGTGAAATCCATCACATTAGACGCGATCATGATCAATGTTGCAAGTTAATCGCAACATTAACTAAACAACTTTTGTGCTGCCAGAACCACCGCGCACCGGAGTTACAGAACGGTGTAGTTATTAATAAACAATAGTATGTTGTAACTAATGAATGTTCTATAAAAAACCCGGCCTGAGCCGGGTTGTCTTCTTAGCACAATGGCTTAACGGCTTCACGCATGCCTTTGGCCAGAATGGTATCCAGATCGGCTGAAACCTGCTCCACGAGTCCGGAAACCTGAGTCAGATCCTGTTCCCAGTGTTCTTTAACGCCCAGTACCGATTTGACTAACTCGTCGGTGCTTATCTGGCGGTCATGATGCTGGGACCACAGCTGTTGAAAACGTGCCACCCAGTGCGCATCATCCTGGACCGGATAAGCCTCACCGTTACGCTCTCCACGATAGAAAGCAATCAGCGCGGCAAGCGCAAACGTCAGGCGCGCCGGCAGTTTACCGCTGGTCTGTTGCCCTGCCAGCAGCTGCGGCAAAATACGGGTACGGAATTTAGTCATGCCGTTCAGGGCAATAGACAGCAACTGATGCTTGATGTACGGATTGCAGAATCGACCGGTCACCGCGCTGGCGAAAGACGCCAGCTCATCGCGGGGTAAATCCAGTACCGGAATGATCTCTTCATAAATCGCTTTTTCAACGAAGGCGCAAATCTCTGCGTCATTCATCGCCTCCCCCACGGTGTCCAGCCCTGCCTGCCAGGCAACGGGAACCAGTGCGGTGTGTGCGCCGTTGAGAATCGCCACTTTCCGTTCTTTGTACGGTTTGATGTCATCAACAATCAGGACATTAAGCGGATATTTATCCAGACGCAGTTCTGCAGCTAATGACTTCGGTCCCTGAATAACGAACAGATAGAAGTGTTCTGCAGTGTCGAGGAAGGCATCGTGATAGCCCAACTCAGCTTCCAGTTTCTCCACTTCGTCACGCGGATAACCGGTAACAATGCGGTCCACCAGCGTGGAGCAAAATGCGTTGGCCTGATCCAGCCACTGAATAAATGCCTCCGGCAGCGCCCACTCCTGAGCGTAGCGCAGGACCAGTTCACGCAGCGCATCACCATTGTAATCAATCAGTTCGCAAGGAATGATAATCCAGCCTTTATCCGACGCGCCATTAAAATGGCTGAAGCGTTCGAACAACAGTCGGGTCAGTTTAGCCGGATAACTCACCGCCGGTGCATCCTCAAACTTATCGCCCGCGTGGTAGCTGATGCCCGCTTCAGTCGTGTTGGAGAACACAAAACGCATATCTGGATTATGCGCCAGCTTCAGGAACTCATCGTATTCGCTATAGACGCTGATTTCACGGTTAACCGAACGGATCAAACGGGCATCGCTTACGGCCTCGCCCTTCTCATTCAAACCACGAATGATGGTGGTATAGAGACCATCCTGCGTACTCAGAGATGGCGGGAAGGTACTTTCGATAGGACGAACAATGACTACACCCGCGTTCAGATCGGTATGTTCGTTCAGCAAATCGACTTGCCAGTCAACAAAGGCGCGCAGGAAGTTTCCTTCACCAAACTGAATAATGCGTTCAGGATACTGAGCACCGGGGAAATCGCGACGATTTAGTGTTTGCACAATGGGTTCCCTTTTTAATTAGTCATACAACCTGATTGAATTGGTCCAATAGGTTAGCAAACTTTAATACATTGAAACCCTGTTTTGATCAATCCCCGGCGACAAATTAGAGAGTTTTGTAGAAAAGTGTGGTCCCGGTCAGCTTCCCGTCAGGCATTTTTGCATAGTCCGGTACCACCCCTACTTTTTGCCATCCACAATTGTGGTAGAACAACTCAGCGTCACTCCCCGTCGCTGTATCAAGCACCAGCAGCGTTTTCCCTTGCTGACGCGCGTAGTTTTCGAGTTCGTTCATCAACGTCCGGGCAACACCACCGCGCCGCGCTGAGGGGTGAACCAGCAGCTTGGCGACATCAGCACGATGAGGTTGGTTTTCGGGTTGATCGATAATGAGCTGGACGGAACCGACAAGCATCCCCTGTGCGTTCTGCGTACCCAGAACAATCCTTTCTCCACGGTCAACGCTTTGCGCGACACTTATCCAGAAAGGCCGTGATTTATCACCACTAAAAGGGAGCATAAAGCTGACAGAGGCGCCATCATTGACGCATGTTTCAAGGATGTCGCTGAATTCATCGATTCTCGACAGAATCTGGGCCGCGCTCAGCACAAAGCAGGGTTTACAGGAAGCCATTTTTTTCTCCTTAGAATGACCCCTTCATACTGCTTTTAACAATTGCACAACACAAGGAGTCATATCATAGGATTATGTTATCTATGGCTTGTTCATCTGGATCACTAGCCAGTGATAGATAACCGTGACAACGTAACGCTGCTGTTCATCGTTTAACGCCATACCCTGAGGGATATCATGCCATTTCGCCAGACATCCCCGACAACAGGTCGCCGTGGCATGTTGAGCGATAAATACCGGATGCCCGCGCATAGGTGTCTGCTTACCGTCATTGGCAGGAAACGCGGGCGCCAGCCGTTTGGCAATAAAATCCGTGGCGTGTTGTTCGATAACCGGCGCGCCTTTATCCAGACAATACTGCCTTTCTTTCTGACCAAGGCGAAACCGCGAGCGAAACGTTGATTTCGCCAGCCGGGCAAAAAGAGGATCGAGCGTGTTCATCAGTAAACCGAGCGCCCCAGTTGTTGCGTTAATTGCTCCAGCACGGCGATACCCGCCAGCGAATTTCCCGCCGCATCCAGTTCCGGACTCCAGACGGCAATCGCCATCTCGTGAGGCACGATAGCCACGATACCGCCCCCCACACCAGATTTCGCCGGTAAGCCCACTCGCCAGGCAAATTCCCCTGCGTTCTGATACATGCCACTGGTCGCCATCAGCGCGTTGATCTGCCGGGCCTGCATAGGCGTCACCACGGGCTCAGCAAGATGAAAAGCATGTCCCTGATTTGCCAGAAAGACGAACGTGCGCGCCAGCTCCACACAGCTCATTTTCAGTGCGCAGTAGTGAAAGTAATTTTGCAAAACGGTGGTCACGTCGTGGTGAAAATTGCCAAAGGACTTCATTAGCCAGGCAATAGCCGCGTTACGCGCCGAGTGCTCAAACTCAGAACGCGCCACCGTCGCATCATAGGCGATATCCGAAACGCCGCTTAGCGCCCGTACCACTTCCAGCATCCGTTGACGCGGTGCGCTCAGACGTCCTTGCAGCATATCGCAAACCACCAGCGCCCCGGCGTTGATAAAGGGATTGCGTGGGATCCCTTGCTCCATTTCCAACTGCACCAGGGAGTTAAAAGGGTGACCGGAAGGATCCTTGCCGACACGTTGCCAGATCTCATCTTCCTGATAGTGACGCATCGCCACGACCAGACTGAGCACCTTTGAAATTGACTGAATAGAAAAGCGCTCTTGCGCATCCCCCGCCTGATAGTGCTGTCCATCGACGGTGCAAATAGCGATACCCAGTTTTGAACCGTCGACAGAAGCTAAGGCAGGAATGTAATCAGCGACTTTACCCTGACCAATCAGCGGACGAACCTGCTGCACAATGGTCTCTAAAATTGAATTGTCCATGGCCCTGGCCACAACATGCTCCTTGCTCGCAGGTATGAAAGGCCTGCGAGTATAACAGAGCTGAATACGCAGCGTCAGGCCGGAAGGCGGAATCTGCCCACGGTCTGCATGAGCGGGTGAGATTCATGCCGTAGACAGAAACATTGCAGAATTAAGGCCGGTGCCCCCGTCGGAGGCACCCAAACCATCAGAGGCGGTTTTTCCAGACGGTCTGTACATTACAAAACTCATGCAGACCAAAGTGTGAAAGCTCGCGGCCAAAACCACTTTTCTTCACGCCGCCAAATGCAACGCGGGCATCGCTGGCGCTGTAACCATTGATAAATACCCCCCCACACTCCAGGCGTGACGCCATCTTCTGCGCCAGAGCTTCATCCGCGGTGAACACCGTGGCTGATAAGCCGAAATCACTGTCATTAGCCAGCGCTAAAGCATGTTCCGCATTCTTTGCAACGGTAATCGCTGCAACCGGGCCAAACAGCTCCTGACGAAAAGCCGTCATCTCCGGGGTGACATCCCCCAGAACCGTCACGGCATAGTAATTGCCCTGACCCGCGATTTTTTCCCCGCCGAGAAGTAACCGCGCGCCTTCGGCAAGGGAGGCTTCGACCTGCTGATGCAGCTCATCGCGCAGATCAAATCTTGCCATCGGACCCAGATCGTTTTCTTCGTTCAGCGGGTCGCCCATTTTGAGCGCGCTCGCGGCCGCCACAAAACGAGCCGTAAATTCTGCCGCAATTCCTTCTTCGATAATAAAGCGCTTTGCTGCCGCACAAACCTGCCCGGTATTCTGATAACGACCGGCGACCGCCGCCTTAACGGCCAGATCGAGGTCAGCATCATTAAGAACAATAAACGGATCGGAACCCCCCAGTTCAAGCACGCATTTTTTCAGCGCCGCACCCGCCTGAGCACCAATCGCCGCACCGGCTCGAACGCTGCCCGTCACCGTTACCGCCGCGATACGCGGGTCATTGATCATCTGACTTACCCCGGCGTTATCGGCATTCACCCAACCATAAACACCCGCGGGAACGCCCGCATCAGCAAAAACCTGCGCGATAATCGCAGCACAGCCGGTTACGTTTGGCGCATGCTTTAACAGATAGCCATTTCCGGCCAGCAGAATTGGAATGGCGCCGCGAAGTACCTGCCAGAGCGGGAAGTTCCACGGCATGATCGCCAGAATAGTTCCAACGGGGCGATACTCAATCACCGCCTGGTTGTTCTCCACCAGCGTAGGTTCCGGGTTGAGCATCGCCGGTCCATGTTCGGCGTACCAGTCACACAATGCGGCTGATTTGGCAACTTCACCACGCGCCTGCTTGATGGGTTTCCCCATTTCACGTGAGATACACTGCGCCATCTCTTCGGCGCGATGACGCAGAGCCTGCCCGATATGACGCAGCGTTTGCGCACGGTGCTCAACGGCAGTGTGTTTCCATTCACTGTAGCCATTCGCGGCAAGGCTCAGCGCATGTGCAATCTCTTCAGTACTGGCCCACGGCATTGCCGCCAACCTTTCACCGTTGGTAGGGTTAACGGAAATCGCATGTGTTGCTGCTGTGATAGTCATAAGTGCCTCTCTTTATCGCAGGGTATGGTCATATCATGCGCATATTTACTCTTTCTGAAAAATGAATAATATTAACCACACCATTCACGAACAGAGAACATTATGGATCTGACGCAACTGGAAATGTTCAACGCCGTCGCGGAGACAGGCAGTATTACGCAGGCCGCCGCGAAGGTGCATCGCGTGCCATCCAATCTCACCACCCGTATTCGCCAGCTTGAAGCCGACCTTGGCGTCGATCTGTTTATTCGTGAAAATCAGCGTTTGCGGCTTTCCCCGTCCGGGCACAATTTTTTACGCTACAGCCAGCGGATCCTCGCCCTGGTTGACGAGGCGAGAATGGTCGTCGCCGGCGATGAACCGCAGGGGTTGTTCTCTCTTGGCTCGCTCGAGAGTACTGCCGCTGTGCGGATCCCCGCCACGCTGGCTGAATATAATCAGCGTTACCCCAAAATTCAGTTTGCGCTGGCGACAGGTCCTTCAGGCACGATGCTGGACGGCGTGCTCGACGGGACGCTGAACGCCGCCTTTGTCGACGGCCCAATTACTCATCCAGGTCTTGAAGGAATGCCGGTCTACCGTGAAGAGATGATGATAGTCACTCCGCACGGTCATCCCCCTATCCAGCGGGCCAGCGACGTTAACGGTTGCAGCATTTACGCCTTTCGCGCCAACTGTTCCTATCGTCGCCATTTTGAAAGCTGGTTTCATGCCGATCGCGCAATGCCTGGCACCATTCATGAAATGGAGTCGTATCACGGCATGCTGGCTTGCGTCATTGCCGGTGCGGGTATCGCGCTGATCCCGCGTTCGATGCTGGAGAGCATGCCAGGACACCATCAGGTCCACGCCTGGCCGCTAAGCGAAAACTGGCGCTGGCTGAATACGTGGCTGGTCTGGCGCAGAGGGGCAATGACGAGGCAACTGGAAGCGTTTATTGAGGTATTGAACCCTCAGTTGTCGAAAAGCACGGAATAATTCGCGATTCTCAAACAACGCCATAAATAGCGTTCCGGGTGAATTCTCACGCCCGGAATTTCATTAATAATGAAACAGTTAAAATTACGCGAAATGTTCGGCAGTCAATTTTGCCACCCAGTCAATGAAATGAGATCTGCATCACGAAATGATTGTATTTTAGCCAGCAAAAGTTTTAAGATCGTGGCCTTACCTTTTCGCAGCTAATCCACCTAATTGATATGACAACAGACACTGTTTCCCGCAAGGTCGCGTGGCTTCGGGTAGTTACGCTTGCCATTGCCGGTTTTATTTTCAATACCACTGAGTTTGTCCCTGTCGGTTTGTTATCCGACATCGCACAAAGTTTTAATATGCAGACCGCTCAGGTCGGGATCATGCTGACGATCTACGCCTGGGTTGTCGCCCTGATGTCGCTGCCTTTCATGCTGCTTACCAGCCAGGTAGAACGCCGCAAACTTCTGATCTGCCTGTTTGTCGTTTTTATCGCCAGCCACGTTCTCTCTTTCCTGGCATGGAATTTTACCGTGCTGGTAATCAGTCGTATCGGTATTGCTTTTGCCCACGCTATTTTCTGGTCGATCACCGCATCTCTGGCGATTCGCCTGGCTCCTGCCGGGAAACGCGCGCAGGCTCTCAGCCTGATTGCGACCGGCACCGCGCTGGCGATGGTGCTGGGCCTGCCTATCGGGCGCATCGTTGGCCAGTATTTTGGCTGGCGTACCACCTTCTTCGCCATCGGTATGGGGGCGTTAGTCACCCTACTTTGCTTGATTAAGCTCCTGCCAAAATTACCCAGTGAGCATTCCGGTTCATTAAAAAGCCTGCCGGTTTTATTCCGCCGTCCGGCATTGATGAGCCTGTATCTGCTGACGGTGATTGTGGTCACCGCGCATTACACGGCCTACAGCTACATCGAACCGTTTGTACAGACCGTCGCCGGGCTGAGCGCAAACTTTGCCACAGTCCTGCTGCTGGTTCTGGGTGGCGCGGGGATTGTCGGTAGCGTCATTTTTGGCAAGCTGGGTAATCAACATGCTTCCGTATTGATTAGTAGCGCCATTGCCCTGCTGACGGTGTGCCTGGTGCTGTTACTGCCCGCAGCGGACAGCGAAATGCATCTGGCCGTCCTGAGTATATTCTGGGGCATCGCCATTATGTTGATAGGCCTGGGTATGCAGGTGAAAGTGCTGGCGCTGGCCCCAGATGCCACCGACGTCGCAATGGCCCTTTTCTCAGGTATCTTTAATATTGGGATAGGCGCTGGCGCGCTGGTGGGAAATCAGGTGAGTCTGCACTGGTCAATGTCTACGATTGGTTACGTAGGTGCAGTGCCTGCGATTGTGGCGTTCATATGGTCGGTGATTATCTTCCGTAAATGGCCAGTATCACTGGAAGAGCAGCCTCAGCATTCATAAAAGCGTGCCCGGTAGACAATACCGGGCACGTTGTTTTAAGCGTAAGTTTTAATGATTTCCAGCACGCCGTTAATAATAAACTGCACGCCCATACATACCAGCAGGAAGCCCATCAGTCGGGAGATCGCCTCAATACCACCTTTACCGACCAGGCGCATAATTCCGCCAGAACTGCGCAAACAGCCCCACAGGATAACCCCGACCACCGCAAAAATAATCGGCGGTGCGACCATTATCACCCAGTCCGGAAACTCAGCCCCATGACGCACGGTGGATGCCGAGCTGATGATCATTGCAATCGTACCCGGACCCGCGGTGCTTGGCATGGCCAGCGGAACAAATGCAATATTGGCAGTCGGTTCATCTTCCAGTTCTTCTGATTTGCTTCTCGCTTCCGGAGAGTCATGTGCCTTCTGCTGTGGAAACAACATTCGAAAGCCGATAAACGCAACGATTAACCCACCCGCGATACGTAACCCGGGAATCGAAATCCCGAAGGTATTCATCACCAGTTGTCCGGCATAATACGCCACCATCATGATGGCAAACACGTAAACGGACGCCATGAGTGACTGACGGTTACGCTCTGCGCTGTTCATGTTGCCGGCAAGGCCGAGGAACAACGCCACGGTGGTTAACGGGTTTGCCAACGGTAACAGGACTACCAGCCCCAGTCCTATTGCTTTAAACAAGTCCATCATAATGTCATCTTTCCTGTGCGTTAATCGTCAACGGCAAGTATACGGTGAAATCCGGGAGATAAGCCATTTTCGCGGTGTAAGGATTCATTTTTCATCCGCACGTATAAGCCATAATTTTCAAACCGTTAAAATTCCACTCGCCAGAAATTGAGTCTGATGATTTAGCAAAACGTGGCATTTGCTGACCCATTCATTTGACTTATATTTGCCTAAGCAATAATATCAGCCGTGACTAACTACTTGCCAGGGCAACCATTGTGAAAAGCACCAGTGATCTGTTTAACGAAATCATCCCACTGGGTCGTTTGATCTACATGGTTAATCAGAAAAAAGATCGTTTGCTAAACGACTATCTGTCACCGCTGGATATCACGGCATCGCAGTTCAAGGTGCTCTGCTCCATCCGTTGCGCGGTGTGTATTACCCCTGTCGAATTGAAAAAAGTGCTGTCTGTCGATCTCGGCGCCCTGACGCGGATGCTGGACAGGCTGGCCTGTAAAGGCTGGATAGAAAGGCTTCCGAATCCACATGACAAGCGAGGCGTGCTGGTGAAACTCACCGAGCATGGCGCGGCAATTTGCGAGCAGTGTCATCAATTAGTAGGGCAAGACCTGCACCAGGAACTAACAAAAAACTTAACGGTGGATGAAGTGACCACGCTTGAGCATTTGCTTAAGAAAATCCTGCCGTAAACAGAAAGAGGTATGACGATGTCCAGACGCAATACTGACACAATCACTATTCATAGCATTTTGGACTGGATCGAAAATAACCTTGAATCGCCGCTCTCGCTGGAAAAGGTGTCAGAGCGTTCAGGTTACTCCAAATGGCACCTGCAACGGATGTTTAAAAAAGAAACCGGTCATTCACTGGGTCAATACATCCGTAGCCGTAAAATGACTGAAATAGCGCAAAAATTAAAAGAGAGTAACGAGCCGATCCTTTATCTGGCGGAGCGTTACGGTTTTGAGTCCCAGCAAACGCTAACCCGGACATTCAAAAACTATTTTGATGTTCCGCCGCATAAATACCGTATGACGAATATGCACGGCGAATCACGCTATTTGCTGCCACTCAATCAATGTAATTGCTAATCGCCAGTTAACGACGTAACCGAGGAAATCATGAAACTTCTGTCTTATGCGATGCTGGCCCTGCTGTATGTTGTTTCGGGCCAGAGCATGGCGGAACAGACCGCGCAGCCTGCCACACAAAACAGTCGTGACGCGATGATTATGCCGCCTGCGCACGATCGGTCCCCGTTCGATTTTAATCATATGGGTGCAGGCAGCGACAAATCCGACGAATTAGGTGTGCCTTATTACAATATGCGCAACCTGTAATTTTTTTGCCCCGTCACTGCGGGGCTTTTTTTTACCCTCTCGCCTGCGCAGTCTTACGCAACCGAAAGCCAAACACATTGATGTACAATCCAGCCATGATCAGCAGCGCACCGAGCAGTTGTAATCCGGTAAGCGTTTCATCCAGCAGCACGGCCGCGCTCGCCAGTCCAACAACCGGCACCAACAGCGACAACGGCGCGACACGCCAGGTTTCATAACGCCCGAGTAAAGATCCCCAGATGCCATAACCCACAATGGTCGCCACAAACGCCAGATAAACCAGTGACAGAATGGTGGTCATATCTATCGTCACCAGACTTTGGATAATTTGCGTTGGACCATCGAGAAGTATTGAGGCGAGAAAGAATGGGACAACAGGAATCAACGCACTCCATACCACCAACGACATCACCGCCGGGCGTGACGTATGCTGCATGATTTTTTTATTAAAGATATTACCGCTGGCCCAGCTTAGTGCCGCCGCCAGCGTCAGCATAAAACCGAGCATGCCGACATGCTGTCCGTTCAGACTGGCCTCAATCAGCACCAGCACGCCAAATATGGCCAGCGCAATCCCTACCCGTTGTTTACCTTGCAGACGTTCACCAAAGGCGAATGCCCCCAGAATGATGGTGAAAAACGCCTGAGCCTGTAATACCAGAGAAGCTAACCCGGCAGGCATACCGAATTTGATGGCGCTAAAGAGAAACGCGAACTGCCCAAAACTGATGGTCAGCCCATAGCCGAGCAGCAGTGAAAGCGGAATTTTCGGCCGGGCAACGAAGAAAATCGCCGGAAATGCCACCAGTAAAAAACGCAACCCAGCCAGCATTAAGGGTGGCATATTGTGTAGCCCCACTTTGATGACGACAAAGTTCAGCCCCCAAACCACAACGACCAGTAACGCTAATAACCCGTCTTTACGCGACATACCACCGCCCCTGCGAATATTAAATTTTTGTAAACAAATTAAAGTAACGGAAATCGTTGTGCCGTAACAGATCATTAATTCAGGTAGGCCACACAGGGCATTTTCGGACAACTTATTGAGTGTACATCACACTTTTAGCATGCTATTTGTTTCTGATATCTAAAAAAAACATAACAACATGCATTGTCGGGCAGGAAAATGAATATCTCTCTGAGAAGGTCCACTCTCGCGTTACTCGCGTCATCATTGTTATTAACGATTGGGCGTGGCGCCACGCTGCCCTTTATGACGATCTACCTCAGCCGACAGTACAATCTGAGCGTCGACCTGATCGGTTATGCGATGACGGTCGCACTGACCATTGGCGTCGTGTTCAGCCTTGGCTTTGGTATTCTGGCCGACAAGTTTGATAAAAAACGCTATATGCTGCTGGCTATCTGCGGCTTTGCCTCTGGCTTTATTGCTATTCCACTGGTGCATAACGTAGCGGTAGTGGTTTTGCTCTTTGCCCTGATCAACTGCGCCTACTCCGTCTTCGCCACGGTGCTGAAAGCCTGGTTTGCCGATAATCTCTCTGCGACCAACAAGACAAAAATTTTCTCGCTTAACTATACCGTGCTGAACATCGGCTGGACCGTAGGCCCACCGCTGGGCACGCTACTGGTGATGCAAAGCATTAACCTGCCGTTCTGGCTCGCTGCTGCATGTTCAGCACTCCCTCTGGTGTTTATCCAGACCTGGGTAAAACGTTCACCAGCAGCATCAGAAGGTTTGAACGCCGCAGTTTGGTCCCCCTCGGTACTGCTACGCGACAGAGCATTATTCTGGTTTACGCTGTCAGCATTTTTGGCGTCATTCGTTGGTGGTGCCTTCGCGTCCTGTATTTCGCAATACGTTATGGTGGTTGCAGACGGCGATTTTGCCGAGAAAGTGGTGGCAGTCGTCCTGCCTGTTAACGCCGCCATTGTGGTATCACTGCAATATGCCCTCGGGCGCAGGCTCACCGCCACCAATATCCGCCCGCTAATGACTGTAGGCACGCTGTTCTTTGTGGTCGGTCTGGTTGGCTTCACTTTCTCCGGCAACAACCTGGTGTTATGGGGCATTTCTGCGGCCTTTTTCACTATCGGTGAGGTCATTTACGCGCCGGGTGAATACATGCTCATCGACAACATCGCGCCTGCAGGAATGAAAGCCAGCTATTTTTCCGCCCAGTCGTTAGGCTGGTTGGGCGCAGCGGTAAACCCATTAGTCAGCGGCGTCATTTTAACCACATTGCCACCGTGGTCGCTGTTTGTGGCGCTGATGGTGGCGATCGTTCTTGCCTGGGCGCTAATGATAAAAGGTATGCGCGCCAAACCCTGGGGCCAGACGGCGGTCTGCTAATGATGATCGCGACAGAGCCAAAGCTGCTCTGTCGCGAATCTCAAATGGCGACCAGCCCTCGAACGCCTTCGGATTCCATATTTTTACCGTCACCGCTTTGAATAATGCTGCCTCGCGACATGAGTAAGTATTTGTCGGCCAGTTGCTGCGCAAAATCATAGAACTGCTCCACCAGCAAAATGGCCATGTCACCCCGGTGCGCCAGTTGAGAAATCACCTGCCCAATTTCTTTAATCACTGACGGCTGGATCCCCTCCGTGGGCTCATCGAGGATCAACAACTGCGGGCGACTGGCCAGCGCTCGTCCAATCGCCAGTTGCTGCTGTTGCCCGCCGGACAAATCTCCGCCCCGCCGATGTTTCATCTCCTGTAGAACCGGAAAGAGCGCATAGATATCATCCGGCACACGTCTGGCCTCCTGTGCTGAAAAACGGGAAAGGCCGAGCAGCAGGTTCTCTTCTACCGTCAGACGCGGGAAAATATCGCGCCCCTGTGGTACATACGCCACCCCGGCCCTGACCCGCTGATGCGGCTTCCAGTGAGTGACATTTTTCTCCTGCCAGAGCACACTCCCACTGCGGGCAGGAATAAGGCCCATCAGGCACTTCAGAAGCGTCGTTTTCCCCACGCCGTTACGCCCCAGCAGACATGTCACCTCGCCGATACGCGCCTCAAAGTTCACACTTCGCAGAATATGGCTGCCACCATAATATTGATTCAGTTCTTTCACCTGCAGCATCTGTGCTCCTTAACGCCCGAGATAAACTTCAATAACCTGCTCGTTGGCCTGCACTTCGCGCAGACTTCCCTGAGCCAGAACGCGTCCCTGGTGTAAGACCGTGACGCGATCGGCAATGGTTTCGACAAATCCCATATCGTGCTCAACAACCATCAGCGAGTGCTTCCCGGCAAGCTTACGAAACAGCTCCGCAGTGTATTCCGTCTCCGCATCCGTCATACCCGCCGCGGGTTCATCCAGCAGCAGTAAATGCGGCTCCTGTACCAACAGCATGCCAATTTCGAGAAACTGTTTTTGCCCGTGAGAAAGCAGCCCGGCGCGGCGGGCCCGCTCGTTGCCCAGCCGCAACAGCGCCAGTATTTCATCTATACGATCCCGTTGTTCGCCGGTGAGGCGCGCCCGTAAAGAGCCCCAGACAGATTTATCGCTTTTCAGCGCCAGCTCCAGATTCTCCTCCACCGTTAACGCTTCAAATACCGTGGGTTTCTGAAACTTCCGCCCAATACCCTGACGTGCAATGGCGATGGGGTCCAGCGTTGTTAAATCGGTCGACTGATCGTATATCGCCCGACCACTTTGCGGTCTGGTTTTGCCGGTAATAACATCCATTAGCGTCGTTTTTCCGGCACCGTTGGGACCAATGATGCAACGCAGCTCCCCAACGCCAATATTGAGCGTGAGATCCGTTAACGCCTGGAAGCCATCGAAGTTAACGTTAATTTTTTCCAACTGGAGCACCGGGTCCGTTTGGTTGCGAAACCGATCGCCAGGCATCTGGCGAGTAAAAAGCCCTTCATCTGGCTGCATTATTTGTCTCCCTTGCGAAACAGCCCCATCACACCACGAGGTAAAAACAACGTAACGCCAATAAAGATCAGGCCAAGAAACAGCTGCCAGTATTCCGGCATAATGACGGTAAACAGACTTTTAGCGCCGTTCACCAGTACGGCGCCAAATACCGGGCCAATCAGGGTTCCACGCCCGCCGAGGGCAACCCAAATCGCCGCTTCTATCGAGTTGGTCGGCGACATTTCGCTGGGGTTAATGATTCCCACCTGCGGAACATACAACGCCCCCGCCAGGCCGCACAGCACGGCGGAAAGCGTCCACACCAGCAGCTTGAAACCTTTCGGATCGTAACCACAGAACATCAGACGGTTCTCGGCGTCGCGCACGGCGGTGAGAATTCGACCAAACTTACTGCGGGCCAGCGCCAGTCCCAGCCATATTGCCAGCACCAGCAGCATGACCGTCGCCAGAAACAGCGCGATACGGGTTGAGGTCGCGGTCACCGGAAATCCCAGAATGGTGGTAAAGCCGGTAAAACCGTTATTTCCCCCAAAGCCGGTTTCGTTGCGGAAAAACAGTAACATTCCGGCGAAAGTCAGGGCCTGGGTCATGATGGAGAAATAAACCCCTTTGATTTTTGAACGGAAGGCAAACCAGCCAAATACCAGCGCCAGCAGGCCCGGCACCAGCACAACCAGCAACATCGCCCAGATAAAATGTTGCGTTCCCCACCAAAACCAGGGCAGCTCGGTCCACGACAGAAACGACATAAAGGCCGGTAATCCTTCGCCGGAAGCCTGGCGTATCAGGTACATTCCCATCGCATATCCCCCCAGCGCAAAGAAAATACCGTGGCCCAGCGAGAGCATTCCCGCATAGCCCCACACCAGATCCAGCGCCACAGCCACAATGGCATAGCAGAGAATTTTCCCGGCCAGAGTCAATGTCCACACCGATATGGCCAGCGGATGATCCGCAGGTAACAGCGCCAGAAATGGCAGAATAATCAGCGCCAGCAGTAAACCCAGCCCCAGGATGCGTGTCGCGCGCGGCGCTTTACGCGCCAGCGTTAATGTCATTGGCATCGTCATCAGTCAATAACCCTCCCTTTCAACGCGAACAGCCCCTGAGGACGTTTCTGAATAAACAAAATAATCAGCACCAGAATCATAATCTTACCGAGAACCGCTCCCACCTGTGGCTCAAGAATTTTGTTGAAGATCCCAAGCCCAAACGCAGCGGCTACACTCCCCGCGAGTTGTCCCACGCCGCCCAGCACCACCACCAGAAACGAATCGATAATGTAGCTTTGCCCCAGCTCCGGTCCTACGTTGCCTAACTGCGAGAGCGCTACGCCCCCCAGTCCGGCAATCCCTGAACCAAGACCAAAGGCCAGCATATCCACTCGTCCGGTAGGTACGCCGCAGCAGGCCGCCATATTGCGATTTTGCGTCACCGCACGTACGCGCAGTCCGAGACGGGTTTTATTCAACAACAGCCAGGTGAAGAACAGCACCAGAATGGCAAAGCCAAACACCACAATTCGGTTCCACGGCAAAATCAGATTGGCATAAACCTGAATGCCCCCGGAAAGCCATTCCGGATTAGCGACTTCAAGGTTTTGCGCGCCGAAGGACATACGCACTAACTGGATAAGCATCAGACTGATCCCCCACGTTGCCAGCAGGGTTTCGAGCGGACGCCCGTATAAATGGCGGATCACTCCGCGCTCGAGTAGCATTCCAACCCCAGCGGTAAGCAAAAAGGCGACCGGAAGCGCAATAACCGGATACCAGGCCAACCATTGCGGGAAAAACTGGCCCATCAGCTGTTGCACCATCCAGGTACCGTAAGCGCCGAGCATTAACATCTCACCATGCGCCATATTAATGACGCCAAGTAAGCCGTAGGTTATCGCCAGACCCAATGCCGCCAGCAGCAAAATGGAGCCCAGCGACAATCCCATAAATGCCTGTCCAAGAAGATCGCCAACCTTCATGCGATGCGCGATGGCATTCAGGCTTTCGTCAGCGGCAGCACGAACGCGGGCATCAGGTTCATGTTCAGCATGGGTGAATGGCTGCAGGCGTGCCTGGGTTTCAGGATCGTTCGACGCCCCTAGCAGTTCGATTGCCTGACGTCTGATCTCAGGCGAGGTGCTCGTCAGTTGCAGGTTTGCCAGTGCAATAGCCAGTAAGGATTTCACGTCAGCATCGGGCTCCTGGGCCAGTCGTTGCTGCAAAAACGGCAGCATCCCCGGCTGGGCCTCACGCTGTAATGTACGCGCTGCCCCGCTCCTTTGCGTGACGCTGTCACTTAATAGCTGGTGGACGGCCAAGGTTCCGGCAACCAGATTACGCAGGCGGTTAGTCAGGCGGATTTTTTTTAGCTCGCCGTTCGGACCTGCCGCCGTTCCTAGCGGTTGTACGTGCGACCCGTTCATGATGAACGCGTTTTTCGCGTTATCTGTCAGCAGGTTCTCATCACTCAGCGCTTTGAGCACCGGCAAGCGTTGAACGTCGGGTTTTACCGACCATTGTTCTAGCAAGGCGGCCTGCTGAGTCCGGTTGGCGGCGGTAAAGGTATCGGCATCTGCGGCCTGCGCTATCCACGGCAAAAGCCACGTCAGCAACAACACACCACGAATAAAGCGCATGGCTTTCATGAGCATTCTCCAAAGCGTTGCCCTCCCGCAGGAGGGCGTAAGATCAGTTGCTGGCGGTTTTAACGGGCTGTTCAGATTTTTTATCATTACCGGCGATATACGGACTCCACGGCTGGGCGCGAACCGGCGCTTCGGTTTGCCACACCACGTTAAACTGGCCGTTGCCTTCAATCTCGCCAATCATGACGGGTTTATGCAGGTGATGGTTGGTCGCATCCATGGTCAGGGTAAATCCTGATGGTGCCGCGAATGATTGTCCTGCCATAGCCGCCCGGACTTTATCCACATCGGTAGTTCCGGCTTTTTCTACTGCCTGCGCCCACATATGCAGGCCAACATAAGTGGCTTCCATAGGGTCGTTGGTCACCACCGAATCAGCATTCGGCAGCTTATGCGCTTTAGCATACGCCCGGTAATCCGCGACGAACTTCTTGTTGGCCGCATTATCTACGGACTCAAAGTAGTTCCACGCAGCCAGGTTGCCCACCAGCGGTTTAGTATCGATACCGCGCAACTCCTCCTCACCCACAGAGAATGCCACCACCGGAACATCCGTGGCTTTCAGGCCCTGGTTCGCTAACTCTTTATAGAATGGAACGTTAGAATCCCCGTTGATGGTCGATACCACCGCCGTTTTTCCCCCTGCGGCGAATTTTTTAATACTGGCAACAATGGTCTGGTAATCGCTGTGTCCGAATGGGGTATACACCTCTTCGATGTCTTTATCGGCCACGCCTTTCGAATGCAAAAAGGCGCGTAAAATTTTGTTAGTCGTACGCGGATAGACATAGTCCGTACCCAGCAGGTAGAAGCGCTTAGCGCTGCCGCCGTCCTCACTCATCAGATACTCAACCGCCGGGATCGCCTGCTGATTAGGCGCAGCGCCGGTATAGAAGACGTTAGGCGACATCTCCTCACCTTCATATTGCACCGGGTAAAACAGCAGACCGTTCAATTCTTCAAATACCGGTAAAACCGATTTACGCGAAACCGATGTCCAGCAACCGAAAACCGCCGCTACCTTGTCCTGGCTCAGTAACTGACGTGCTTTTTCAGCAAATAACGGCCAGTTCGAAGCCGGGTCAACCACCACCGGTTCCAGCTTTTTGCCCAACACACCGCCCTGCGCATTGATTTCATTAATAGTCATCAACGCCACATCTTTCAGCGGCGTTTCGGAAATAGCCATGGTGCCGGATAACGAATGCATGATGCCAACCTTAATAGTGTCGGCCGCCTGAACACTAAAACTCATTCCCATTGCGACAACAGAGGCGGAAAGCGCAAAAGCTTTTAAAAATGTACGACGCTGCATAGTTTCACTCCTGAAATTAGTCTTGTTGAAAGCTCCGGTGCAGCCGGGCAGACATAACGGTGCAAATTAAGGGTATTCAGAAGTGATAAGGCAAAAACGATGCCAGATATTAAAACATCATATAAAATCAATGAATTAGAATTTTAGGCACAAAAATCAGTATTAATTTTTGCCGCCAGAAGGATTAATCGCGTGAAACATTGAACCACAATGAGACAACTCTGCATTATAAACGTGCAACAATCTGTGTCTGTCACACACGGTCATAACGGCGTGCCCCGGTATAAAAACATGGTTATTTGTTCGCAGATAACCGTGCCTTGTCACTATTATTTATTTTTCCCGACGTAATCACGTCAAAATTTTACTTTTCCGCCGAAATAATCACACAGTTCAGCCTTTGTTTAAGATTGAATTGCTACTATAGTCATAAGCGAGGTGAACTTAAGGTAAGAGAGGAAACTCACAAATAAAGGAGCATTTACTATGCTGGGTAATATGAATATTTTTATGGCTGTTCTGGGAATTATTTTATTTTCCGGTTTCCTGGCCGCGTATTTTAGCCACAGATGGGATGATTGATGAACGGAGATAGTCCTGAACCGACCCGGCCCCTTGCTGCGTAGCTGCACAAGGGGCCATTTTTTTACCTGAATTCCCCCTCCCGGCACCTTTTCCCTGATGTACAGATAAAAAAAAACCGCCGGATAAACCAGCGGTAAATGCTTGCATGGATAGATTTGTGTTTTGCTTTTATACGCTACCTGGCAATTCCCTGCGAAGATAACGGATAGTTGGCTAATCTATCATCGACAACCCCAATGAACGTTAAACGAAACGTAACTACCTTCTATAAGACATGTTGGCCGCTCATAAGATTCTTGCAAACCGTACAGTAATCCATGTCATCGCAATGGTTATAAAATGAGCTATTTATTGCTTCATAGTGTATGGTAAGCACCCCATCACAAGGACAATCAATATGTCGATACTCAAAGATATTAAGATGCGTACTTTACGACCAGTGAAAAGTACCTGTCCTCACTGCTGCCGCCAGTCAATGCACAGCCTGTCGAGAATAAAAAACAACATAACGTTAGTCTGCCCCAACTGCGGCAATACCTACCTTCCTTCCCAAAGCAAACCAGTCAAGTAACGTAAGAACAGGAAAACAATGCCGACCTTTCACCAGCAGCACTCCCTACCCGAGCGTCTCTATGAGATGCAAGGCATCAATACCCAACAACGATTCATTTTACTGAAGAAAAAATCCAGCTAACAACCGGGCACCACGCCCGGTTCAATTTTCTGGCTGACCAGTCTTAAGCGCTCAAGCCACGATGTTCCAGCATGGGTTCCATGCGCGGTTCACGCCCGCTCCACTGGCGATAAAGTTCAGTTAAATCAGTGCTGTTTCCGCGGGACAAAATTGCTTCGCGGAATTTCTGTCCGTTTTCACGGGTTAATCCGCCCTGCTCTACGAACCACTGATAGCCGTCATCGGCCAGCATTTGCGTCCACAGATAGGCATAATAACCTGCGGCATAACCGCCACCGAAGATATGGGCAAAATAACTGCTGCGATAACGCGGCGGCACGGCCTTGAGATCCAAACCTTCCGCCGCCAGCGCCTGCTGTTCAAATTGATCGACCGGATGAGATGACTCGCTCAACTCCAGAGAGTGCCAGCGCATATCCAGCAATGCAGCGCTGAGCAGTTCGGTCATGTCGTAACCTTTGTTAAACAGACTGGCCCGCTGCATTTTATCCCGCAATGCCTGCGGCATTTGCTCCCCGGTATCAACATGTCGGGCAAAACGGGCAAAGACCTGAGGATGGCTCGCCCAATGTTCGTTGATCTGTGAAGGAAACTCGACAAAATCACGCGGAGTGTTGGTTCCAGAAAGCGTGGCATAACGCTGAGTGGCGAACAGACCGTGCAATGTATGTCCAAATTCATGAAATAGCGTAATAACATCATCCCACAGCAGCAATGCAGGCTGATCCTGCGCAGGTTTTTGATAATTACAGACGTTGTAAATAACCGGTCTGGTTTCGTTAAGCAGCGATTGCTCAACAAAATTGCCCATCCAGGCTCCGCCGCTTTTTGATTCCCGGGCAAAGAAATCACCGTAAAATAGCGCCAACCCTACGCCATCATGATCGAATATTTCCCATACCCGAACATCCGGGTGATAAACCGGAATGTCGAATCGCTCAACGAATTTGATGCCAAAGAGTTGATTGGCCGTCCAGAAAACGCCCTCGTTCAGCACCGAATCCAGGGCAAAGTAAGGTTTGAGCTGTGCCTCATCAAGGTCATATTTCTCACGACGGACCTGCTCGGCATAAAACGACCAGTCCCAGGCCTCGGCGCTAAACGACTCGTGTTCTTGAAAGATAACGTTCTGGATTTCAGCCTGCTCATCCAACGCCCGCGCCCGCGCGGCTGGAACAATAGATCGCATAAATGTCAGTGCCGCTTCCGGCGTTTTTGCCATCTGGTCGGCAATTTTCCAGGCTGCGTAATTGGCAAAACCAAGCAGTTGCGCCTGCTGCATCCGGATTGCTACCAGTCGCTGAATAATAGCTCGCGTGTCGTTGCCATCATCATTTTCAGCCCGCATCCATGCGCGGGTGAACAGTTTTTCGCGGGTCTGACGATCGCGTAAAACCGCAAGCGCCGGTTGCTGTGTTGTGTTTAATAGCGGGATAACCCAACGCGCTTCAAGCCCTTTCGTCCTTGCAGCTTCGGCAGCAACGGCAATTTCTTCTGTGCTCAGCCCCTCCAGCTGCCGGATATCATCCACCACCATAGCACCTGACGTGTTTGCTGCCAGCAACCGTTGATTGAACTGGCTGGTCAGCGTGGCTGACTCCGTATTGAGCGCTTTAAGTTTGGCTTTATCGGTCTCGTTCAGACGGGCGCCGGCCAGTACAAAACGCTGATACACAACCTCCAGCAGACGTATTGATTCGCTATCCAGACTTAACGTACCACGCCTCTGCCAGACGGCTTCGACACGGGCGAAAAGCGCGCCATTGAGATAAATATCATTGGCAAGGTTCGCCAGCTCTGCGGAAAACTCTTCGTCAAGGCGCTGTAGTTCATCGTTGGTGTGCGCCGCCGTCATCGCGAAGAAAACGCTGGTCACACGCGTGAGCAGCACTCCGCTTTGTTCAAGCGCCAGCAACGTATTAGCAAAATCAGGAACCTGTGAGTTTTGCACAATAGCGTCGATCTCGGCGCGTTTTTGCCGCACGCCTTCATCAAACGCTGGACGATAATGCTGCACGTCGATTTGATCAAACTGCGGTGCCTGATACGGCAATGTGCTGTGATGTAAAAATGGATTCGTTAACGACATCTTTCACTCCTGAAAACGATTTGTTTACCAGAGTAGACTTCCCGGTAATCGACCGCAATCGCGTTAAGCAGGAATAGCTCTGAACGGAAATGACGTGCTATGGTAGTACTACATAAAAAGCGTTGAGGAACAGTGAGATGATCGTTTTAGTAACCGGAGCAACCGCAGGTTTTGGTGAGTGCATTACGCGTCGTTTTATTGAGAATGGGCATAAAGTTATTGCCACCGGACGCCGCCAGGAGCGCCTGCAGGAACTCAAAGATGAGCTGGGTGACCGCCTCTATACCGCGCAACTGGACGTACGTAATCGTGCATCAATTGAAGAGATGCTGGACGCCTTACCCGCTGAATGGCGCGATATTGATGTTCTGGTCAACAACGCGGGACTGGCGCTGGGCCTTGAGCCAGCCCACAAGGCCAGCGTTGAAGACTGGGAAAATATGATCGACACCAACAACAAAGGCCTGGTTTATATGACCCGTGCCGTTCTGCCAGGCATGGTTGAGCGCAACCGCGGTCATATTATCAATATCGGTTCTACCGCGGGAAGTTGGCCATACGCTGGCGGGAACGTCTACGGTGCGACCAAAGCGTTTGTTCGCCAGTTTAGCCTGAATTTACGTACTGACTTACACGGCACTGCGATTCGCGTTACCGACATTGAACCTGGTCTGGTTGGCGGTACGGAATTCTCTAACGTACGTTTCAAAGGCGATGACGCTAAAGCTGAAAAAGCCTACGAAAATACCACTGCGCTGACCCCGCAAGATGTTACAAAAGCGGTATGGTGGGTGGCGTCCTTACCCGCTCATGTCAACATTAACACCCTTGAAATGATGCCTGTCACACAGTCTTTTGCCGGACTGAGTATTCATCGGAGCTAATTTCTCTGCCCGGCCTTGCGCCGGGTATAGATAGCCTGAAATAAGTGATAAGATCTCCGGGTTAACTCTCTAAAAAGTAAGAATGAATGACCGTAGAAACGCAGCTCAACCCTACACAACCGGTAAATCAACAGATTTACCGTATTCTTCGTCGTGATATCGTGCACTGTCTGATTGCACCCGGTACGCCGCTGTCGGAGAAAGAGGTTTCCATACGCTTTAATGTGTCACGCCAGCCGGTACGAGAAGCATTCATCAAACTGGCAGAGAACGGTCTGATTCAGATCCGCCCGCAGCGTGGCAGCTACGTAAACAAAATTTCGCTGTCGCAGGTGCAGAACGGCTGTTTTGTTCGCCAGGCAATTGAATGTGCCGTGGTCCGCCGCGCCGCATCACTGATCACCGATAAACAGTGCTATCAGCTCGAACAAAATCTGCATCAGCAACGCATCGCGATTGATCGAAAACAAATCAATGATTTCTTCCAGCTAGATGACGAATTTCATCAGAAACTGGCTTTAATCGCCGAGTGCCAGCTCGCCTGGGACACCGTTGAGAATATTAAGGCCACGATTGACCGCGTTCGCTATATGAGCCTGGATCATATCTCTCCGCCTGAAATGCTGCTGCGTCAGCATCACGATATTTTTACCGCACTTGAGAAACATGATGGCGATGCCGTAGAGCGCGCAATGATGCTGCATCTCCAGGAAATTGGTGAGTCCGTTCAGTTAATCCGTCAGGAAAATAGCGACTGGTTCAGCGAAGATTAATATTACGCTCACCTCACACCGAGGTGAGTTTCTCCTCTCCCGCACATCTGCATAAAAAAAGCTGTGATTTTGATCGAAAACAAAAAAAATCATTAACGAGAAGCGTATTTATATTGCGCCCGTTACGTGGGACTAGAGCCCACGGGCTTTGACGGTAAGTTGGAAAGGAGAAAACACCATGAAAACATACGATCGTAACCGTAACGCAATCACCACTGGCAGCCGCGTCATGATTAGCGACACCGGACTTACAGGCCGCATTACAGCGATAGATACCGATGGCCTGACCGCGGAGCAAATTCGCCGCGGGAAAACAGTGGAAATCGAAGGGTGTGAAGGTAAATATGCCCCCCTCGAACTGATTCGTTTGGGCATGAACTAATTGGTGTGAATGCCAGAAAACAATGCGCCATCTGGCCCGTTTATAGCCAGATGGCGACTTAAATGATGTTCTCGTTACTTCAGTTTTGCTGCATACTTCGCAACGGTTGCTTTCGCCCCTTCAGCCAGTAAAGCAAGATAGGCTTGTGTGACCTGATTCTTGAACAATTCTACCTGCGGCAGTTCACGACCAAAAATAGCATCGATCGCCAGCAGCGCCTGGACACGATCTTCGCCCTCGTTACTGCTATGCACCGCTTTCTGGATCACCGGTAACAGCGGATCGCTGATTTCAATCGCCTGGCCCTGATCATCCACACCGCCGACGTAACGCATCCAGCCAGCCACGCCCAGCGCCAGCAGTTCAAAGTGGCTACCGTGCACAATGTGCCAGCGAATGGAGTCCAGCATACGCTGCGGCAGTTTTTGACTGCCGTCCATCGCGATCTGCCAGGTGCGATGACGCAGTGCCGGGTTGCTGTAGCGCTCAATTAACAGATCGGCATAGTGCGGAAGATCCACTCCTTTCACTTTTAACGTGGGCGCTTGTTCCTGCAACATCAGCGCGCGCGCGGCGAGGCGATAATTTTCATCGCCCATGCAATCGTTAATGTGCTGATATCCCGCCAGATACCCCAGATAAGCAAGGAAAGAGTGGCTGCCGTTGAGCATACGCAGTTTCATCTCTTCAAACGGAATGACATCAGCAACCAGCTCCGCTCCCGCCTTCTCCCATTCAGGGCGGCCAGCGACAAAGTTATCTTCTATAACCCACTGACGGAACGGTTCACATGCCACGCCTGCCGGGTCGCGTACGCCGGTAATGTGTTCAATTTTGTCCAGCGTATCCTGGGTAACTGCAGGGACAATGCGGTCAACCATTGTCGACGGGAATGTGACATGTTGTTCGATCCACGCAGCCAGTTCCGCATCCACCGCCCGGGCATACGCGGTGACAACATTGCGCATCACATGACCGTTTTCCGGCATGTTGTCGCAGGACATCACGGTAAAAGCGGGTAACCCCGCAGCTTTGCGGCGTGCAAGCGCCTCAACCACAACGCCTGGCGCAGTTTTTGGTTGTTTTGGATTTTGTAGATCGGCGGCAATCATCGGGTTGTCTAACATCAATTGACCGGTCGCCGGAGAATGGCAATACCCTTTCTCGGTAATGGTCAGGGAAACAATCGCAACCTGCGGTTCACTCATCGCAGCCAGCACGCTTTCCAGCCCATCAACCTGCGCATGCAGCGCATTTTTCACCACGCCCACGACTCTTGCAGTCCATGCATCTGCGGACATTTCTGCAACGGTATACAGGTTATCTTGCTGTTTCAGATCGGCAATCTGCTGCTCGCCGCCAATCAGGTTCACTTCGCAATAGCCCCAGTCACTGCCGTGATCTGCAGCGAGAATGTCAGCGTAAACCCCCTGATGTGCGCGGTGAAATGCGCCAAACCCCAGATGAACAATACGCGGGACCAGTTTTGTACGATCGTAGTCGGGAAGTGCAGCCTTTGCCGTTAAGAGCTTGTTTTGCATGGTATGACCTACTTATCAATGAAATCAGGATTGATTCAGAGTAACGCCTGTATGGTTGTATGTTTTGATTTGCATTAAGCTTTTAATGATTGGTATGACATCACTTAAAGCTGTGTACCAGCATAAACGGAGAACGAACGCCTCCGTTCATGCTGCGGCTGTGGATTAGCTTGTCTGGGTCGCTGAACAACGCATCTTATCGGCTTTACTCACCTCAGCAGCATCCTCAAGCGCACTCAGATCGCGGTCTTTCACCTCTGGCATCAGCAGCGCGGAAACCAAACCGATCAGTGAGTAGGCAATTATCATCACCAGAATTGGCCACCAGGAGTTAGTCATGTTACAGAAGATACCAGCCAGAACCGGACCAAAACCAACGGCAACCAGCCCACCCGCCTCTTTTGAAATCGCCATGCGTGTGAATCGGTTACGGGCACCGAACATTTCAGCCATGGTAATATTTTCGAGAGCAAATAATCCCAATACGGCAAAGTTATGAATAACAATCAGTGCCGTCATAATAACGCCCGGACTATACGTTTTATCCACGACGATTGAGAGCATTGGGTAAGCCAGAATAATTGCCGAAATATTCAGAATAATATAAGGCAACCGGCGACCAAACTTATCAGACAACCAGCCGAGCAGCGGTATCGTAATAAATCCTAGTACCGAACTAATCATTAAAGCATCGGTGGGTATTGATTTATCAAATAACAACGTCTGCACTAAATACCCAGCAAGGAAGGTTTGGATTAACCCAGAGTTACCCGCCTGTCCAAACCGTAAACCGGTTGCCAGCCAGAAGGATTTACTGGTAAACATCGCCCCTAGTGTATTTTCCGACGAATTATTTAATGCAGGAGAATTTTCCTCATCATTAACTTTCTCAAATACCGGACTTTCTTTGAGGTTCATACGTAACCAGATGGCAAAAATCATTACCACGACACTTGCCAGGAACGGAATTCGCCAGCCCCAGGCTAACAGTTCTTCCCGGTCAAGAGCAAAGAACATCACAGCCCAGATAGCAGTTGCACTAAGGGTTCCACAGTTTGTCCCCATGGCGACAAGCGAGGAAATGATGCCGCGTTTGCCTTTTGGCGCATACTCAGCAAGCATAGTCCCTGCGCCCGAGATTTCAGCCCCCGCGCCAAGCCCTTGTACGATACGCAGCGTCACCAGCAATACGGGAGCAAAGATACCGATTTGCGCATACGTTGGCAGTACGCCGATTAATGTTGTGCAGATCCCCATCATGGTGATGGTAATAAACAGCACCTTTTTACGCCCAATGCTATCTCCCATTTTGCCAAATATAAATGCTCCGACGATACGAGCAATATATCCTGCACCATAGGTACCCATTGCTAAAATGAGCGCCATCGCTGCAGACTGTTCCGGGAAAAATATCTCATGGAATACCAGCGCGGCCCCCAGAGAATATAATTGGAAATCCATAAATTCGAGCGCAGTACCTAACCATCCGGATACGGCGGCTCTGACCAGATCCTTCGTTGATCTTTCGTGTTTTTCTTGATTCATATTGGCTATCTCTAAGAGGTAAGATGCGTACCACTTACTCGCAGTTATTTATATTATTCAGTGAATGTGAGTAAAACTTTGCAGCAGTGCTGCTGATCTTTCTCAAACAATTCAATTGCGTCGGTAACGTGGTGATAGTCAAAAGTATGGGTAATAAGTTGGTTAGGATCGACAAGTCCGTTGACTAACCAATCAATAACAACCGGGAATTTGTTCGCATTTAATCTTGAGGAATAAATTGAAAGTTCTTTCCCGGTAATGCCTTGTTGAACAATCTGACAAGGATCGTTGGAGAAGCCCATCAGAACAATCCGCGCGGCTGGCGATGCCAGCGTGATAGCCTCCTGTAAAATAGATGGATGACAAGCTGCATCCACGATGATGGTCGGTTTTAGCCCTTTTTCCGTCAGGAAATCTTGCAACGATTGCTGACTATTATTGACTGCCCAGTCTGCACCGCACTGCTTCGCCATGCTAAGGCGTTCATCGATTCTGTCAGCAATCACCACGGTTTTTACTTTATAGACACGTTTAAGCGCCTGTACGGTGGTCAGCCCCATAGGACCCGCGCCATAAATCAGCGCAATATCGTTTTCTGTTGGATTTATTTGCCCGGTTACGTTTGCGGCGATGGTAAAAGGCTCAACCATAACGGCATGCTCATCAGGCACGGCATCGGGGATCGTCCAGGCATTTTTCTCTGGCACGACAGCGTACTCGCTAAAACCGCCATCGCGATGCACGCCCAGCACCACCAGCGATGTGCAAACGTTAGGTTTACCAATTGAACAGGGATAACAATGTCCGCAACTGATAACCGGATCAACTGATACTCGCTCGCCCATTCGCGAACGGTCAACACCTTCACCTACCGCATCAATCACGCCAAAAAACTCGTGGCCAATCACGCGTGGGTATTTTGCAAATGGATTGTGTCCGCGATAAATATGGCTGTCAGAACCACAAATTCCCGCCAGTTTCACCCTAACCCTGACTTCGCCTGCAGAGGGTTCTGGTACCGGTAGCTCGGCAATATTCAGCGTATTCGGTTTTTCAATCACAATACTTTTCATAGCAAATCACTCCTTACCAGTTCCACAACGTGCCATCTTCCAGACGAGCAACAGGCAGATATGCAGGGTCATACGGATATTTCGCCGCCAGCTTTTCATCAAACTCGATCCCAAGACCTGGTTTGTCTCCAGGATGCATATAGCCGTTATCAAAGGTCCAGTTGTGCGGGAACACTTCCAACATTTGCTCGGAATACCCCATATATTCCTGTACGCCGAAGTTCGGCACCCACAGATCAAAGTGCAACGCAGCGGCCATGCATACTGGAGACAGATCGGAAGGTCCATGCGAACCGGTACGTACCTGATACAGCGACGCAAAATCGGCAATTCGACGCATGCCAGTGATACCGCCCGCATGGGTGATGGTGGTGCGGATATAGTCGATCAGTTGCTCTTCGATAAGCTGTTTGCAGTCCCAGATGCTGTTGAAAACTTCCCCTACCGCAATCGGCGTGACCGTATGCTGGCGGATCAGGCGGAAGCATTCCTGGTTTTCAGCCGGGGTTGGGTCTTCCATCCAGAACAGACGGTATTGCTCGATGCTTTTGCCGAAACGGGCCGCTTCAATTGGCGTCAGACGGTGGTGCATATCGTGCAGAAGATGTTCGTTGAAACCAAACTTGTCGCGCACGGCTTCAAACAGTGTTGGCGTGAAATCGAGGTATTTCTCCGTTGACCATAACTGCTCTTCTGGCCACTGCCCTTTGGTGGCGGGTTCGTAGGCCAGTCCTTTGCCTTTAGACATACCGTAAGTGGTTTTCATACCCGGCACGCCGCACTGCACGCGAATTGCTTTAAAGCCCATCTCTTTATGACGCGCATAATCTTCGAGTACGTCATCAACGGTATGGCCTGTGGTGTGACAGTAAACCATAACGCCTTCACGAGATGCACCGCCGAGCAGCTGGTACAACGGCATATTCGCCGCTTTCGCTTTGATGTCCCACAATGCCATATCCACCGCGGAAATCGCCGACATGGTGACCGGACCACGACGCCAGTACGCGCCTTTGTAGAAAAACTGCCAGATATCCTCAATTCGGTGCGCATCGCGACCAATCAGCTGCGGACAAACATGATCTTTCAGATAGGACGCTACGGATAACTCGCGTCCGTTTAAAGTGGCATCTCCCAGCCCAGTGATCCCATCGTCTGTCGTAATTTTCAACGTGACAAAATTACGCCCCGGACAGGTGACAAACACTTCAGCCCCAACAATCTTCATTTCTTATTCCTTGCATTTGTTCTTGTGATGCAGGAAATTTACCCAACTGAGCTACTACCATACAAGTATGAAGATCAAAAAAACGCTGATTGATCACAAAAAAGGCGCTATGCGCGCCCCCATCCAGCCACAATAATCAGCATGCCGCACAATGCCACCAGCGCGCCTGACCAGTCGTACAGGCTAAGTTTTACGCCGTCAACAATGCGTAGCCAAAGCAGCGCTGTCACCACGTAAACTCCACCATAGGCCGCGTACACACGCCCGCTTGCTGCCGGATGCAGCGTCAGTAACCAGACGAATAAGGCCAGTGACATCCCGGCGGGTATCAGCAGCCAGGCCGTAGCCCCTCGCTTAAGCCAGAGCCAAGGTAAAAAGCAGCCAATGATTTCGCATAACGCGGTGATGAAAAAAAGGAATGTGGTCTTAAGCATTGATGTTATTCAGTTACCTTCGGTTTAACCATGATACGACAGAATGTCGTTAGCGTATCCATCTCCGCTGAGTGGGTATGCCCGCAAGCCAGAATAGTGTAGAATTTAGCCCTGTTTTATTGTTTTTTCCCTTTCCCATAAAAGGAATTCACCATGAATATTACACTGACCAAACGCCTGTGCCTGACGGCTATGCTGACGCTGGCTGCGGCTGTGTACACCTCTTCCGCATTTGCTGAAACCAGTAAATTGATCATTGAATCCGGGGACAGTGCGCAAAGTCGTCAACAGGCAGCAATGGAAAAGGAACAATGGAACGATACGCGTCAGCTACGCCAGAAGGTCAACAAGCGTGCAGAGAAAGAGTGGGACAAAACCGACGCAGCTTTCGATAGCCGTGATAAGTGCGAACAGAGCGCTAATATTAATGCGTACTGGGAGCCCAACACCCTGCGCTGCCTCGACCGCCGCACTGGCCGCACCGTTGCCCCATAATGATTGCACTTTGAAAGATATTGAAAGGATACGATATGACTAGCGCCCTCAGTGTTAAGTTGCGCCCGCTGGAGCGTGAAGATTTACGATTTGTCCATCAGCTTGATAACAACGCCAGCGTAATGCGTTACTGGTTTGAAGAGCCTTACGAAGCATTTGTTGAGCTGTCAGATCTATATGACAAGCATATCCACGACCAAAGCGAACGTCGCTTTGTTGTGGAATGCGACGGTGAAAAAGCCGGACTGGTGGAGCTGGTTGAAATTAACCATGTGCACCGCCGGGCAGAATTCCAGATCATTATTTCGCCGGAATATCAGGGCAAAGGTTTGGCTTCCCGGGCTGCTAAGCTGGCGATGGATTACGGCTTTACCGTACTTAACTTATATAAGCTGTATCTGATCGTTGATAAAGAGAACGAAAAAGCCATCCACATCTACCGTAAACTCGGCTTTATGGTCGAAGGCGAGCTGATTCATGAATTCTTTATCAACGGTCAATACCGCAACACTATCCGCATGTGTATCTTCCAGCAGCAGTATCTGGCAGAACATAAAACGTCAGGTCCTAACCTGCTGCAACCTACCGCTCAGTAAAGACTGACTAATAGTAATCGATGGTGTTTTCAATCGAGTAATGGTGTTCAACTGCCGGCTTCACGCTCTCGTCAACGATAACAAGCTGGCAGTTGACCGGATTAGCATAGTCATCATACTTGCACGTTTGTTTTACATTACCTAACGGATGGTTATTGAGCAGACTTACCGCGGTGTAATCCAGCTTCTTTAACGGGTCAACCGACGGTTTGGCATCAACCTGCAAGGTATTGTCCTTATTGACGGTGGTTTTACCCAGCGGGTAGCCTTCCGCATCATAGCGATATTGCACCTTCATCTCTTTTCCCGTGGCGGAAACGACAAAACCGTTATCGTCGGTATCCCATACCACGCCCGCCGCAGGCAGTTCTGCTAACTGACATTTACCCTGTAAGCGGATCCGTTTTTCCAGCGTTTTGGCGTCCCGGTAATAGTTAGCATCCAGGACCAACGCCATGCCGGTATTGCTTTCAATATCATGCAATTCAAGCGTATCGAAGCACCCTTCCTGTGAGAGCGTACCGACAACGCGCTTGGTGACTTCACCTTTGTCATTAAGCAGCGTCTGGCTGAAATCTTTAACCGGCCCGCGCAGCGGATCGAAATCAAATTCATTGGAAAAACTGGCCATTTCCGGCGTAAAGGAATCCAGGCCTTTGGCGTTATCACACCCGGCCAGCACGACGCACAGGAAACCTAATAAGATCTTTTTCTTCACATTTTTCACCGGGATAAGAAGATAATTCTCAATCATATTAGCAAATACAGTTATTTACACCAGAAATGCTAATCTTAGTCCAGGTCGATCATAAAGGAGCTGATGATGAAATACATAACAGGAATTGCCGCGCTCTTACTGGCCGTCGCGTCCCCGCAGGTTTTGGCGGCACCGGCGTCATGTGAACGTGTGAAAAGTGATATCGAACAGCGCATCATTAATAATGGCGTTGCTGAATCCAGCTTTACGCTGAACATTGTCCCCAACGATCAGGCCGATCAGCCTGATTCACTGGTCGTGGGACATTGTGCAAACGATACGCACAAAATTCTCTATACCCGAACCAACAGTGGCAACGCCCCTGCCAATAGCACCCCTGCCCAGGACGGGCACGTCGCCGAACCGCAATAAATCACGCCCTCCGTACGCGGAGGGTCACTCCAGTTTGATATGCATTAAGATGACATACCCATAAGTGGGTAAACTCAAACCATTATTAGCATGCTATTAATTTCGTTATAGAAATTAATATATAGCGATAACTATAATGGGGTGAGTAATGTCAAAAACTGAGCAATATGGAGGCATTAGCCGCAGGACGTTAGTGAAATCCTCGGCAATCGGTTCGCTGGCGCTTGCCGCGGGTGGGCTGTCGTTACCTTTCGGAATGCGCACTGCCGCCGCAGCGGTACAGCAGGCGATACAACCCGTTGAAGAAAAAGTGGTTTGGGGCGCTTGTTCCGTAAACTGCGGCAGCCGTTGTGCCCTGCAACTCCACGTCAAAGATAATGAAGTCGTATGGGTGGAGTCCGATACGACCGGGAACGATATTTATGGTCAACACCAGGTTCGCGCCTGTTTGCGTGGCCGCTCAATCCGTCGACGGATCAATCATCCGGATCGCCTGAATTACCCCATGAAGCGCGTAGGCAAACGTGGTGAAGGTAAATTTGAGCGTATAAGCTGGCAGGAAGCACTGGACACCATCAGTGCCAGTTTGAAAAATACCGTGCACAAATACGGTAACGAGGCCGTGTATATCAACTACACCTCTGGCATTGTAGGCGGCAACATTACTCGCTCCTCCCCTTATGCCTCGCTGGTCGCTCGCCTGATGAACTGCTATGGCGGATTCCTGAGTCATTACGGCACCTACAGTACCGCACAAATCGCGGCGGCAATGCCTTATACCTACGGTTCAAACGAAGGCAACAGCACCTCCGATATCGAAAACACGAAGCTGGTGGTGATGTTCGGCAATAATCCCGCCGAAACGCGTATGAGCGGAGGTGGAATAACTTACTTCCTGGAACAAGCCAGGGAGCGCTCTAATGCCCGGATGATCGTCATCGACCCGCGTTATACCGATACCGCAGCGGGTCGTGAAGATGAATGGATCCCTATTCGTCCAGGCACCGATGCTGCATTAGTAGCCGGAATCGCCTGGGTCCTGATTCACGAAGATCTCGTTGACCAGACGTTTCTGGATACATACTGCATTGGTTACGACGAGAAAACCCTGCCCGCCGACGCACCCGCTAACGGGCACTACAAAGCCTATATTTTGGGCAACGGCGATGACGGTATCGCTAAAACTCCCCAGTGGGCCTCACATGTTACCGGGATCCCAGCCGAGCGCATTATCAAACTGGCTCGGGAAATCGGCAGTACAAAACCCGCATATATTTGTCAGGGCTGGGGTCCGCAACGCCAGGCTAACGGCGAGCTGACCTCACGCGCAATCGCGATGCTGCCAATCCTGACTGGCAACGTTGGCATCAACGGCGGCAATAGCGGTGCACGAGAATCAACCTACACCATCACGATTGAGCGTATGCCGCTGCCAGAAAATCCCATTAAGACCCAGATATCCTGCTTTAGCTGGACCGACGCAATCGTCCGGGGCCCGGAAATGACCGCTACCCGCGATGGCGTACGTGGGAAAGATAAGCTCGACGTGCCGATTAAATTTATCTGGAACTACGCGGGCAACACCATCACCAATCAGCACTCAGATATCAATAAAACGCATGAGATCCTTCAGGACGACACGAAATGCGAAATGATTGTGGTCATCGAAAACTTCATGACCTCTTCGGCCAAATATGCCGATATTCTGTTGCCTGATTTAATGACCGTCGAACAGGAAGACATCATTCCTAACGATTATGCAGGCAACATGGGTTACCTCATTTTTATTCAACCCGCGACGTCGCCTAAGTTCGAGCGCAAACCGATCTACTGGATAATGAGTGAAGTCGCAAAACGTCTTGGCGATGATGTCTATCAACGGTTTACTGAAGGCCGTACCCAGGAGCAGTGGCTTCAGTATTTGTATGCAAAAATGCTGGCTAAAGACCCCGCGCTCCCGACTTATGACGAGCTGAAAAACATGGGGATCTATAAGCGCAAAGATCCTAACGGACACTTTGTCGCCTATAGAAAATTCCGCGAGGATCCACAGGCCAACCCGCTCAAAACACCGTCTGGCAAGATTGAAATTTACTCCAGCCGACTGGCGAAAATTGCCAGTACATGGGAACTGCAAAAGGACGAGGTAATCAGTCCGCTTCCCGTTTATGCATCCACGTTTGAAGGGTGGGATGACCCGAAACGCAGTTCATACCCGCTGCAGATGTTTGGTTTCCACTACAAATCCCGCACCCACTCCAGCTACGGCAATATCGATGTTCTCCAGGCGTCCTGTCGTCAGGAAGTATGGATAAATCCCGTCGATGCCCAAAAACGGGGGATTGCAAATGGCGATATGGTGCGAGTCTTTAACGATCGCGGTGAACTGCGTATCCCGGCAAAAGTAACACCACGAATTTTGCCCGGAGTAAGCGCAATGGGCCAGGGTGCATGGCACGATGCCGATATGGCTGGCGATAAGATTGACCACGGCGCCTGCGTCAATACGCTGACAACTCAGCGCCCGTCTCCGCTGGCAAAAGGCAACCCACAGCATACTAACCTGGTCGAGATCGAGAAGGCATAAGGACTAACCCATGACAACTCAGTATGGATTTTTTATTGATTCCAGCCGTTGCACGGGGTGTAAAACCTGCGAGCTGGCCTGCAAAGATTACAAGGATCTCAATCCCGACGTCAGTTTCCGGCGTATTTACGAATACGCTGGAGGCGACTGGCTGGAAGATAACGGCGTCTGGCAACAGAATGTCTTCGCCTACTACCTCTCCATTGCCTGTAACCACTGCGAAGATCCGGCCTGCACCAAGGTTTGCCCCAGCGGCGCTATGCATAAGCGTGAAGATGGTTTTGTGGTGGTGGATGAAGACATATGCATAGGCTGTCGCTACTGCCACATGGCCTGCCCGTACGGCGCACCGCAGTACAATGCCGCCAAAGGTCATATGACCAAGTGCGATGGCTGTCATGACCGCGTGGCCGACGGCAAAAAGCCCATCTGCGTCGAGTCCTGTCCGCTGCGCGCGCTGGACTTTGGCCCAATTGATGAGCTGCGCAAAAAGCACGGTGAACTGGCGGCGGTCGCTCCGCTGCCAGGTGCGCACTTCACCAAACCGAGCATTGTGATCAACCCCAACGCCAATAGCCGCCCGACCGGGGATACCACGGGTTATCTGGCGAATCCGCAGGAGGTGTAACATGGGCAATGGATGGCATGAATGGCCGCTGGTCCTGTTTACGGTGCTGGGCCAGTGCGTGGCCGGTGCGCTGATAGTGAGTGGCTATGGCTGGCTGACCGCTAAAGACGAGGTGGCAAAACAACGTATCGTGCGCAGCATGTTTTTTCTGTGGCTGGTGATGGGCATCGCCTTTCTCGCCTCGGTAATGCACCTGGGTTCGCCACTGCGCGCCTTTAACTCGCTGAACAGAGTTGGCGCATCTGCGCTGAGTAACGAAATCGCCAGTGGTTCACTGTTTTTCGCCGTTGGTGGCCTGTGGTGGCTGGTGGCGTTTCTCGGTAAAATGCCCGCAGCGTTAGGTAAAATCTGGCTGCTGGTGGGCATGCTGCTGGGTCTGGTATTTGTGCTGGCGATGACCAGCGTCTACCAGATAGACACTGTCCCGACCTGGTATAACGGCTACACTACGGTGGCATTTTTTATGACGATGTTGCTAAGCGGACCGCTGTTTGCCGCCCTGCTGCTGCGTGCTGCGGGTGTTTCCTCTGGCACCGCCAGATTCGCCTACGTGAGCGTTTTGGCCCTACTGGTGATCGTGGTGGTTATTGTTCTGCAGGGGCTATCTCTCGGCGGGATCCACAGTTCGGTGCAATCCGCCAGCGCGCTGGTTCCCGACTACGGAAGCTTGCAGGTCTGGCGCATCATTCTGCTGGCCGCCGGTCTGGGCTGCTGGATATGCCCGCTGATCCGTCGTAAAGCACCATCCGTCGGCGGCCTGGCGCTGGGCTTAGTGTTAGTCCTCGCCGGTGAAATCATTGGCCGCGGATTGTTTTACGGTTTACATATGACAGTCGGAATGGCTGTTGCAGGTTAACTTTCGGGTGCGGGGCAACCCGCACTGTTCAGGATTGTTTGCATGACCCATTTTTCGCAAGGTGACAACTTTTCTACCGCGGCGCGCGTACTCGGCGCACTGTTTTACTATGCGCCAGATAGCGCGGAAGCCTCTGCATTAGTCAGCGCGTTAAGAGCCGATGGCTGGCAGGCGCAGTGGCCGCTCGATCAGGCAATGCTTTTCCCGCTGGCAGCACGGCTACAAGCCGAGGTCGATGAGCCTCTCCCGCAGGCCTGGCAACGCCTGTTTGTCGGTCCATATGCGCTACCCTCTCCGCCCTGGGGATCTGTCTGGCTGGATCGCGAAAACGTGTTGTTTGGCGACTCTACGCTGGCACTTCGTCAGTGGATGCGGGACAACGGCATCCAGTTTGCCATGCAGCAAAATGAGCCAGAAGATCACTTTGGTTCACTGCTGTTGCTGACGGCCTGGCTTGCTGAAAATGAACGCCACATCGAGTGCGAACAGCTGCTGGCCTGGCATCTGTTCCCGTGGTCATCCCGCTTCCTTGATGTGTTTATCGAAAAAGCTGATCACCCGTTTTACCAGGCGCTGGGGGAGCTGGCCCGTCTGACGCTGGCGCAATGGCAGTCGCAGTTACTGATCCCGATAGCCGATAAGCCACTTTTTCGTTAGTTTCACCACAGGCAGGATGTGTCCTGCCTGTGTAGCATCCTGTTGCGCACGCTGAGCTTTTGCTTCTGTTGCCAAATAGCCGCAAAATAAAGCGTCTGAAATTTCCTGTCTGGCCACTCATGCATCATTTACATGCTTATCCTGACCTGCGCGCCATGTTCCGCCGCCTGCTGATTGCTGCGGTGATTGGTATCCTTGCTGCGTTGGCCGTCGCAGGATTTCGCCACGCCATGCTCCTTCTTGAATGGCTGTTCCTGAGCAATGACACAGGGAGTCTGGTCAACGCGGCAACAAACCTTTCCCCTGTAAGACGCATGCTGACTCCTGCGTTAGGAGGGCTGGCGGCGGGTTTGCTGCTTTGGGGATGGCAAACGTTCAACCGGTTACGCCCGCAGGCTCCCACTGATTACATGGAAGCCTTGCAAACTAACGGACAATTTGACGTCAGTGCAAGCCTGGTGAAATCGCTGGCCTCGTTACTGGTCGTCTCCAGCGGGAGTGCCATCGGGCGCGAAGGTGCCATGATTTTACTGGCAGCGCTGGCAGCCTCCAGCTTTGCTCAACGCTTCACCCCGCGCACAGAATGGAAGTTATGGATTGCCTGCGGAGCCGCTGCGGGTATGGCCGGAGCGTATCATGCCCCACTGGCGGGCAGTCTATTTATTGCTGAAGTGTTGTTTGGCACCTTGATCCTCGCTTCACTGGGACCGGTGGTGGTATCCGCCGTCGTCGCCTTGCTCACCACCAATATGCTGAGCGCCAGCAATGCGCTGCTGTATGCCGTGCACTTCACACGGGAACTGCATGCGCTGGAATACGTCATGATCATCAGCACCGGTCTGGCTGCCGGCGTTTGCGGACCGCTATTCATGTGGTTGATGACCGCCAGCCATAATGGGTTTTTGCGCTTAAAACTCTCGCCCCCGTGGCAACTGGCGCTCGGCGGGCTGATCGTTGGCCTGCTGTCATTGCTCACGCCTGCGGTCTGGGGTAACGGCTACAGCGTGGTGCAATCATATTTACTCTCCCCACCGCTGCTGGCCGTGGTGAGCGGGATCTTCATCTGCAAATTACTGGCGGTGCTTGCCAGCAGTGGTTCCGGTGCGCCTGGCGGTGTGTTTACGCCAACGCTGTTTGTCGGTCTTTCGGTGGGTATGCTGCTGGGACGAGTGTGGGGATTATGGCTTCCGGGTCCGGATGAGATTGCCATTCTGCTGGGATTAACGGGGATGGCCACGCTGCTGGCAGCGACCACGCATGCGCCAATAATGTCGACACTGATGGTTTGTGAAATGACCGGGGAGTATCGTCTGCTCCCCGGATTGCTGATTGCCTGTGTGGTGGCGTCTGTGCTGTCGCGAACGTTACGCCAGGACTCTATCTACCGACAACACGCTGCCGAGCATTGACAGACGGATGTACTGAGACAGCTCGCGCTGCTCTGCACGAGGCAGATAAGGCAGTTCACCGATCAGCGGTGCGGGTAATTTTTTGCCCAGCACATCAATGATTTCCGCATAATGTGCTAGCCCCGGATTGATTCGGTTCGCGACCCAGCCAATCAAAGGCAGTCCGTCGCTGGCAATCGCCTGTGCGGTGAGGATGGCATGATTAATACAACCTTCCTGGATACCCACCACCATCAGCACCGGCAGTTGTTCCTGCACCACCCATTCAGATAACGGACGCAGATCGTTCATCAGGCTCCGCCAGCCTCCTGTGCCTTCCACGACAACGTGATCCACTTTTTCGCTGAGGCTTGCAAGGCCGTTGGATAACAGGGTGTAATTGACCGGACCACTATGCGCTACGCTGCTTTCATCCTCACTCAACGCAATCGGGTTGACCGCCTCGTAGGGCAGTTCGATAGTGGACACGCTTTGCAGCACCAGCGCATCTTTGTTGCGCAGACCTTCAGGTGTCTCTTTGCTTCCTTTGGCCACGGGTTTGTAGCCCGCAACGCTTTTACCCCCTGACGCTAACGCTTGTAGTAATGCGCGGGAAACCACGGTCTTCCCAACAGAAGTGTCTGTACCTGTAATAAAGAAACGCTTCAGCATCACTAACTCCACCGTTATGCTTTGAAAATATAAGTCAGGAAAATAATACAGTGGAGAAAGTCTAAGGTATGACGACGAGAATCGGCTTGAGATAGCGCAATTTTTCGTACAACAGTTAAAAAATGTTAACCCTGTAATAGACGAATCAACAAAGAACCGTTATACATCGCGTCCTTCACGAGCGCCGCCCCTGCCATCGTCCCTTGATTGGTGAACTGCGTACTTTCGACGATAATATGCTGACTGTAGGCCGGGAGCGCTTGCTGACGAATGCTGTCAGCAATAGTGGGAAACAAAATATCCGCCGCTTTACTGAGCGGAGAACCAATCAATATCTTTTGCGGGTTGAACAAATTCACCATGATGGCCAGAATCCGTCCGACATGGGTCCCGACACCGCTAATGATATCTTTCGCCAATAAATCCCCCTGCATCGCCGCCAGACACAGCGCGTCTACCGTTAACGGTTGCCCGTGTAGAGAAGAACTCATTGACTGCTTCAAGCGTACCTGTGCCAGTTCGAGCACGCTGTCGACGCTGGCGATCGTTTCAAGGCAACCATGGTTGCCGCAATAGCAGCGCTTGCCGTAGGGGTCCACCTGGGTATGACCAATTTCCACCAGGCTACTGCTGCCGGCATGCAATAGATGACCGTCGGTGATTACCCCGGCCCCCACGTTATGATCGATCACCACCTGAATGACGTCGCGCGCGCCGCGCGATGCGCCAAAAAGCGCCTCGGCCATAGTCCAGGCGCTGATATCGTGCTGAATATAGACCGGCACGCCGGTATGATTTTCAAGCGCTTCACCCAGCGGCATCTCTTTGACATCGTCGTAGAATGGCATGCGATGAACGATACCGTTTTCAGTATCAATAATACCGGGTAAGGTAATGGCGATGGAGGTTAAGCGCTCCAGCTTTTGCTGGTGGCGGATGAAAAACTGATCGACCTGGGTAATAACGCGTTCCAGTAATGGTGTTTCACTGACCAGCGCCATTTCAAGACAATCTTCAACCACCAGTTTGCTGCTCAGATCGCGCAGCGCCAGAAAGATCTCGCCGCGACTGATACGAATGGATAAATAGTGCCAGGCTTCCGTTTCCACAACCAGCCCAACGGCCGGACGTCCTCGGCTGCCCGCTTCCTTGATTTCCAACTCTTGCACCAGGTGCGCTTCGAGCATTTCGCGGACAATTTTAGTAATACTGGCAGGCGCCAATTGTGCCAGGCGAGAGAGATCAATACGCGATACCGGACCCAGCTGATCAATCAGGCGATAAACCGCGCCCGCATTGGTCTGCTTAATTTGATCGATATGCCCAGGCTGACTATCAGCAACCACCACTTACTCCCTTTATTTTCGCGCTCCGAAATAATCTGCGGGCTATGGTGAAGCACTTCAATGGCTTCCGTCAACTTTTTACTTAGCCTTGTGATTTACTGCACATTTTCGCCCATTTTTAAACTAAATTAATCGCCTGAACGGCCGCCAGCAGTTGCTCGCGAAAGCGTTGCGCGGCGTGACTTTGCTCATGATGTTTTGGCCACACTAGCCACATTTCCGAAACGGCATCTTCTTCCGCTATCGGGATCCAACACATTTCATACAATTGCACCCGTTTAAAGGAAGCGGGAAGAATGGAAACGCCTAATCCTGCGGCCACCAGCCCGATGATAGTCATCGCCTCACCAACCTCCTGAGTGATAGTCGGCTTCAGTCCATAGCGACGCATGAGGCCAAGAATATCGTCATACAACCCCGTCCCCACATGCGGATCAAAAAAGACAAATGGCTCATTGGCCAACTCCGCCAATGTGACCACGGGCTTTTGCGCCAGCGGATGCGCGCGCGGGATCATTGCCATCAGCGGCTCATGCAGAATGATTTCACGCTCCAGCGTTTCCGGAAGCTGCGTGTTGCGCAGCAGTCCCAAATCCAGCGTTCCTTCATTGAGCGGAGCAATTTGCTCGCGCGTGTTCATTTCACGGGTTTGCATATGTACAGCGGGGTAGCTCTGGCGAAAGAGGGATAACGTATCTGAAACCGCTTTGATAAACGGTGCCGATGACGTAAAGCCGATACGCAATTCCCCCGCTTCTCCCAGATGCAGACGCTCAGCCCTGGCAGCGGCCTCATTAACCAGCCCCAGGATCTGACGACTGTCTGCCAGAAACTGCTTTCCGGCTGAGGTCAGCGCCACGCTGCGGTTAGTGCGCGCCAGAAGTCGGGCGCCGACCTGCTGCTCGAGGATCTGGATTTGCTGGCTCAGCGGCGGTTGCGAAATATTCAGCCGTGCCGCCGCCCGGCCAAAATGCAATTCTTCGGCAACCGCTACAAAGTAACGTAAATGACGCAGCTCGATATTCATATTTTTAAGATATCATTTGAGATTATTAATATATTAGACAGAATAATGCAATTTTCATACTCTTAAAGCTAGTCATGTAGAGGTAATTGATTGAGCAAGGATTTCAAGTGAGCCGTACAACCACTGTCGATACCGCGCCGACAAGCGATGTTGATGAACAGAGAGTTACCCCGCCGGATAGTTTTATCAAACGCGGAACATCCCCATTTATGCGCGTCACGCTGGCGCTGTTTTCTGCCGGACTGGCGACATTTGCTCTCCTCTATTGCGTGCAACCCATACTGCCAGTGCTCTCGCACGAGTTTGGGGTCTCTCCCGCCAGCAGCAGTATTTCGCTTTCCATCTCAACGGCGATGCTCGCGATCGGTTTACTGTTTACCGGTCCACTTTCCGATGCGATAGGCCGCAAGCCGGTGATGGTTACCGCCCTGCTGCTCGCGTCTTGTTGTACGTTGCTTTCGACGATGATGACCAGCTGGCACGGTATTTTAATCATGCGTGCGCTGATAGGTCTTTCGCTCAGCGGCGTGGCGGCAGTGGGAATGACCTATCTGAGCGAGGAAATACATCCCAGCTTCGTCGCCTTCTCAATGGGCTTATATATCAGCGGTAACTCGATTGGTGGTATGAGTGGCCGTTTAATAAGCGGCGTGTTTACCGACTTTTTTAACTGGCGTATCGCGCTGGCGGCGATCGGTTGTTTTGCCCTCGCCTCCGCGCTGATGTTCTGGAAAATCTTGCCGGAATCTCGTCATTTCAGACCAACGTCGCTGCGACCGAAAACGCTGTTTATCAACTTTCGTTTGCACTGGCGCGACAGAGGGTTGCCGCTGCTGTTTGCGGAAGGTTTTTTACTGATGGGGTCGTTTGTCACGCTGTTTAATTACATCGGCTACCGTCTGATGCTCTCGCCGTGGGAACTCAGCCAGGCGGTTGTCGGTCTGTTGTCCGTGGCCTATCTGACCGGGACCTGGAGCTCACCGAAAGCGGGGTCGATGACCACCCGCTATGGACGTGGTCCGGTAATGCTCTTTTCAACCGGCGTGATGCTAGTTGGACTGTTGATGACCCTGTTCACGTCGCTGTGGCTGATCTTCGCCGGGATGCTGCTCTTTTCAGCCGGGTTCTTTGCCGCGCACTCTGTGGCAAGCAGTTGGATTGGACCACGGGCAAAACGCGCTAAAGGCCAGGCATCTTCCCTGTATCTGTTCAGCTATTATCTGGGTTCCAGTATTGCCGGTACGCTGGGTGGCGTATTCTGGCACAGCTACGGCTGGAACGGCGTGGGCGGATTTATCGCCCTGATGCTGGTGCTAGCGTTGCTGGTCGGTGCACTTCTGCACCATCGTCTGCACGTATAATCCACGATGCCCGGGTTCCGGGCATCGCCTTCATCAACCAGGCTGTAACGTCTGAGCCCCCATTTGCAGGGCAATAACCGTCCCGTTCATCGCTATATGCAGCATAACCGGCATCAGCAGGCCGTTGCTTTTCAGTCTGGCGATGATCAAAACCTGCGACACAAGAAACAGCATCAGCAACGTGCGCAGATCCACATACTGGGTATGCATGATGGCAAAAATGACCGATACCACCACCGACGACAGCCAGGTTTTATTATTGAACCAGTACTGGAATGCGTTGAATAAACAGCCCCTGAAAACAATCTCTTCATATACTGGCGCAATAAATATCAGGGTCAGAGTGGATAACCACAGCGCGTAGCTGTTTAGGGATATCTGGCTGGTCACCCACGCTTCGGTTTGTCTGAGGCCCAGAAACCATGGCAGGATAAGCTGAATAAACAGCAGCGCCACGAACAAAATGGCAAACCACCTGGCGTTGAAAATTCCCTTTCCCAGCCCCTCTCTTTTTCTGAAGAAGAAGTAATACAGCGGGACCAGCACGACAAATTCCAGCGCAAACAGCAGCGGAAAAAGTAGCCCTTTGGCAAGCAGAACCTGGCTGGCGGGGAAAAACAACGGAATAAACGTGAGGCCAAACATCAGCAAAAACATGGTAAAACAGCCAGCAACCGCTTTGGTCCTGACGATATACAGGTTGTCGGCATCCAGTGACATACGATCTCCTTGCGCTTATCAAAGATAACTTGATGAATTATCAATATATGATAAAAATTCTCATTATCACTGACAACCTACCAACATTTACGCAATGCCCACGGTTTACAACGCGTAGAGCGTTACAGACTCTTTTCAGCGGAACATTCTCATCAGCTACTCAGTGGAGAATCCGCCAGCGGCAACGAAAAACGGAAACAGGCCCCTGCCGTTGAATTAATCAGGCGGATATCTCCCCCATGCAGTTCGAGCATTCTGCGCACGATCAGTAAGCCCAGACCACCACGCTCAGCCCGCTGCTCACGGGGTAGTAACGCCGTCGGGCGCTGAAATAATACTTCGCGAACAGCCTCTTCGACGCCAGGCCCGCTGTCCTGCACTTCTGCTAACAAGCGGTCTTCATCACGCCAGACTTTTAGCCACACTTCGCCCCCGTCAGGCGTATGGCGGATAGCGTTATCCAGCAAATTAGTGACGATTCTTTCCATCATCGATAAATCGGCATTCACCAGCGGTAACGGACCAATTACGTCAAGGTGCAACTGCAAATGACGCGTGGCAACGGGTAGATCAAATTTCTGTGCCACATCCTGGATCAGCTCGCCAATAGCAAAACGTTCACGCTGTGGTTTTATGCCGCCATGCTCAAGTCTCGCCAGCTCAAAAAGCTGTTGTGACAGATGGCGAACCTTATGCCCCTGGCGCAGTGCAATGCTTAGATAATGCCGGTTTTCCTCCGGCGTCATCGTATCGGCTTTCAGCGACAGCATTTCCAGATACCCCAGCAGTGAAGTGAGCGGCGTACGTAAATCGTGCGAAATATTAGCGATAAACTCTCTGCGCTGACGATCGCTGTCAGCTAATAAATCCCATTGGTGAGCAATTTTCTGTGCTAACTCAATAAATGCATTGTTCAGCAACGCAATTTCATTCGCCGGAGCTAAATCGGGCTTTTTCTGCGCCAACTGTTTGATGACGCTAATGCTGTCCTGCTCCAGATTAACCACCTGTCCGGTCAGCCTTTTCACCGGATTCGTCACCCATCTCCACACCAGGTACCCCGCGATTGCACCGGCTAATAAAACCAGTATTAACGTCCCGGTCACGGTGTTCCAAAGCGTTTTTTGCCAGGCGGCATTCGCCAATATATTGAGATCTTCGCCCTGGAGAATAATGTATAAATAGCCATGCAGCTTGCCGTTAAATAAAACTGGCGCAGCGCTGAATACCTTTTGCTGGCTGCTGCGCGGATCATTACCATAGACGGGCAACTCGTCCGAATTAAGGAAAACCTGAATCGGCTGTACGCTAATTATGTGGCGCTGAATATGTCCAGGTGGAGCAGCATCGGCGAGGATTTCACCTGACGGTGAAACCAGATACAGCTCCACGCTAGGGTTGAGCGTCATCAGGTGATTGAACAGTCCTTTTAAGGTCTGCCGATTAACCTGCCCGCTGGCATCAATAAGCGACTCACTTTTGACAATCTTGCTTGCCAATTCCAGCGAGAGCCTTTGCACCATGGCGTCGCCATACTGTTTACTGCTGCGGATCTGGACAACGCTGACCGCAACCGCGCAAATCAACATAATAGCGGTAAAGACCAGGGTCAGACGCTGGCTCAGCGACAATCGATAAATCATGGTTGATGCTCCGCGTTAACCGCAGCAAGCTTATAGCCTCGTCCCCAAACGGTAAGAATAATTTCCGGCTCCGCAGCATCTTTTTCAATTTTGGTGCGCAGGCGATTAATATGACTGTTCACCGTATGCTCATATCCTTCGTGCTGGTAGCCCCACACCTGGTCTAACAACGCCTGACGCGAAAAGACCTCCCCGGGATGGCGGGCGAAAAAATAGAGCAGATCGAATTCACGCGGCGTTAAATCGAGGGATTTACCCTGCAGGCGGACTTCCCGGGCTAATGGATCAATCTCCACACCATGGACGGTGATAATCCCCGCCTCCATACGCAGGTTCTGACTCATCGCCTCCTGACGGCGAAACAACGCCTTCACCCGGGCCATCAATTCCAGCACCGAGAAAGGTTTGGCTAAATAATCATCGGCGCCCATTTCCAGCCCCAGTACGCGGTGAGTTTCACTGGTGCGAGCGCTGATAATAATGACAGGTAGATAGAAACTCATTTGCCGAATGCGACGACAAATTTCCAGACCGTCCACGCCCGGCAGCATCAAATCGAGGATAACGGCATCCCAGACGTGCTTCTCCAGTAGCTCGACCGCTCGTGCCCCATCAGCCTCATGAATAATTTCGTACCCCTCATCCTTCAGGCTAAGTTGCAAAAGTGAGGCAATATCGCTGTCATCTTCCACCAAAAATATCTTTTTTGCGCCTGCCATCAGTGTCATCCCCCTCTCGTCATGCTGAAAGCTTACCTCAGGCAAGGGGCGGAAGTTATCACAAAATTTTTAACTTTTCGTGAGGAATCAGGGATACGCATGCGTCCAGTATGTCGTTATAGATAGGTCAGGCATCAACAGGGAAACGTCGATTTGTTTTCCTTAACATGAAAATAAAAAGGAAAAGTTATGCAGAAAAAACATCCACTTCGGGAAGCTGATGTTACCGCCGAGTCCGTTTTTTTTATGCAACGACGACAGATCCTCAAAGCTCTTGGGATAGGTGCGGCGGCGGCTTCGTTCTCTTCCCCGACACAGGCCAGTCTGCTGAATTGGTTTAAAGGCAACGATCGTCCGTCTGCACCAGCGGGCAAACCGCTTGAGTTCACAAAACCCGAGATCTGGCAAAACAATCTGCCCTTGACGCCGGAAGACAAGGTAACGGGCTACAACAATTTCTACGAATTTGGTCTGGATAAAGCCGATCCTGCCGCGAATGCCGGTAGCCTGAAAACCGATCCCTGGACGTTAACCATCAGCGGTGAAGTGAACAAACCTTTAACGTTGGATCATGATGCGCTGACGACTCGTTTTCCATTAGAAGAGCGTATTTACCGGATGCGTTGCGTTGAGGCGTGGTCGATGGTTGTACCGTGGGTCGGCTTTCCTTTGCATAAATTATTGGCGCTGGTTGAGCCCACCAGCCACGCCAAATACGTCGCCTTTGAAACACGCTACGCGCCTGATGAAATGCCCGGCCAGAAAGATCGCTTCATTGGTGGCGGGTTGAAGTATCCCTATGTTGAAGGTTTACGTCTGGATGAGGCCATGCACCCGCTTACCCTTCTGACCGTGGGCGTGTATGGCAAAGCGTTGCCGCCGCAAAACGGAGCGCCAATACGCCTGACCGTACCCTGGAAGTACGGCTTCAAGGGCATTAAATCGATAGTCAGTATTAAGCTGACGCGTGAACAGCCGCCGACGACCTGGAATATGTCGGCACCTAACGAATACGGTTTTTACGCCAACGTCAATCCGCAAGTCGATCACCCCCGCTGGTCTCAGGCCACAGAGCGTTTTATCGGTTCGGGTGGCATTCTCGATGTGCAGCGACAGCCCACGTTGCCTTTTAATGGTTATGCCGATGAGGTGGCTTCTTTATATCAGGGCATGGATCTACGGGAGTATTTTTAAGTGAGGTTAACCGCAAAACAGATAACCGGCCTGAAAGTACTGCTGCATCTCGCCGGTTTATTACCCCTGCTATGGCTCTTCTGGGCCGCGCAGCGTGGTGAGTTGGGGGCCGACCCGGGTAAAGATATCCAGCACTTTACGGGCATCACCGCGCTGAAGTTTCTGCTTGCTACCCTGCTGGTGTCACCGCTTGCCCGCTACGCAAAGCAGCCGTTGTTGTATCGCACCCGTCGATTATTAGGGTTATGGTGTTTTGCATGGGCCACGCTGCATATGACCAGCTATGCGCTGCTGGAGTTGGGTATACAAAATCTGGGATTATTGGGACGTGAACTGGTTTCACGCCCATGGCTAACGTTGGGCATGACTGGTTGGATAATCTTATTCCTGCTGACGCTGACCTCAACGCAAGCCGCGCAGCGTAAAATGGGCAAACGCTGGCAAACGTTGCACAACTACGTCTACCTGGCGGCCGTTTTGCTTCCGCTGCATTATCTGTGGTCGGTAAAAGTGTTATCACCGCTCCCCATTATTTATGCCCTCTGTTTTCTCGTGCTACTGGCTTTTCGCTATAAAAAGCTGTTACGCAAAGTCGGGTACAAAGGTGTGTTTATGAAAAGTGAATGAATCACGGTAAACTTCTCATCACACCTAAACAGAACGAGAACAAAAAATGAGTAACAATGATAATTACCATCAGCTCACCCGCACGTTCCAGCGGCTCTCTCGCTTCTCCCACCTCTCGGCAATCGCCAGTTGGGACATGTTTACCATGATGCCATCTGGCGGCAGCAAAGCTCGCGGCGAAGCACTGGCCGAGCTGAGCGTGCTTGAGCACCAGTTGTTAACCGACCCGAAGGTAGCAACGTGGATCGCCGCAGCCCAACAGGAAGACCTTAACGATGTTGAGCAGGCCAACCTGCGCGAAATGTCGCGACTGCATCATCAGGCATCCTTACTACCTGAATCGTTGGTAGAAGCGAAATCACTCGCGGGTAGCCGCTGTGAGCATGCCTGGCGCAGCCAGCGACCAGCCAATGACTGGGAGGGATTTTCCGAAAACCTGAAAGAGGTCGTGAAGCACAGTCGTGAAGAAGCCCGGCTGCGTGCCGAAGCCACAGGCTGTTCGCCGTATGACGCGCTACTGGACATATTCGAACCAGGGATGACCAGTGCCCAATTGGATGTCTTGTTTGCAGACGTTAAGAGCTGGTTACCGGATCTGCTCAACAAGGTGGTGGCAAAGCAGTCTCAGCAGTCGCTCATCGCCCCGGTTGGGCCTTTCCCAACCGCAATCCAGCGAGAGTTGGGCCTTGAAACGATGGCGCAGTTGGGATTCGATTTTACGGCTGGTCGACTGGATATCAGTGCGCACCCCTTCTGTGGTGGCGTACCTGAAGATGTGCGTATCACCACCCGCTATGATGAAAACGAATTACTTAGCGCGCTGTTTGGCGTGATCCATGAAACCGGTCACGCCCGCTACGAGCAAAATCTGCCGCACAGTTGGTCAGGGCAACCTATCGCACTGGCACGCTCAACCGCTATTCATGAGTCCCAGAGTCTGTTCTTTGAGATGCAACTGGGGCGCAGTAAAGCATTTCTGACGCGGTTAATTCCTGCTGTGACGCGCCACTTTGGCGATCAGGCTGCGTTTGAAGAAAGCAATTTCATCGCCTGGAACCAGCAGGTTAAACCCGGTTTTATCCGTGTTGATGCCGACGAGGTGAGCTATCCTGCTCACGTTATCCTGCGTTATGAAATCGAACGCGCGCTCATTAATGGCGATATTGAAGTAGATGATATCCCGGCATTGTGGAATGAGAAAATGCAGTCCTGGCTGGGGCTGTCAACCATCGGTAACTATCGTAACGGTTGTATGCAGGATATTCACTGGACCGATGGCGGCTTTGGCTACTTCCCTTCCTATACTTTAGGCGCCATGTATGCGGCGCAGTTATTCAGTGCCGCTAAGCGTGCATTGCCTGATTTAGAGCAGTCTATTGCGCAAGGTGAGTTTGGTGCCCTGTTTGACTGGTTACGTCAGAATATCTGGCAGCATGGCAGCCGTTTCACCACTGAACAACTTATTACCCAGGCCACCGGAGAGCCGCTCAGCAGCCGTTATTTCCGCGCTCACCTGGAAGCCCGCTATTTGTAATCTCATACCGTGAGTCATTGTACATATCGTTACACGCCGAAACCAATGACTCACGGAAGCCCTGTGATTACAGCGATATAGTTATTTCAACGGCCCCGCAGTGGGGTTGAATGAAAAACCAAATCGAGGGTATGAGAATGAAAAAAGTATTAGCTCTGGTTGTTGCCGCTGCTATGGGTCTGTCTTCTGCTGCATTTGCTGCTGAAACAACTGCTACCACCGCTCCGGCTGCTGCTGCAACCACCAAAGCAGCTCCGGCAAAAACCACTCATCATAAAAAACAGCACAAAGCAGCGCCGCAGAAAGCGCAGGCTGCCAAGAAACACGCTAAAAAATCCACCACAAAACCGGCTGTAGAACAGAAAGCGCCAGAGCAGAAAGCTCAGGCTGCTAAAAAACACACCAAAAAAGCAGCGACCAAACCCGCTGCTCAACCAGCTGCATAACACATTTGTAGTTACTATGGCGTCCCCCACGCCATAGCATACGGCGCTAAATCGACCTGATTTAGCGCCGCCTTTTGGAGGGTAAAATGGTGTCACATTATCGCTTTGAGTTCATTCTTATTACCCTGATAATTTGCGCCCTCATTGCCATGCATTTTTATCTTTCCTGAGTGTAGTTATCTGATTTTACTCCCACTTTCCCGCCGTCCCGTCTATAGTATTAACTGAGGGTTTGCTGTTAAAAATCATAATTCCCCACCAGAGTGTGATATGCATAAAACCATTGCTGTGTTACTGGGTTCAATTTGTTTACTTCCTGTCGTTGCGCATGCGGACCAGCCTGCAACGGCTAGCGCTGAAGCAGAAAACGTAAAAACGCTGTTTTTTGGTCATGACGATCGCATAAAAGTGACTGACCCAACGCAATCTCCTTGGGACGCTATCGGGCAACTGGAAACCGCCAGCGGTAACCTGTGTACTGCCACGCTCATTTCACCACGACTGGCACTGACTGCCGGACACTGCTTACTCACCCCCCCGAAAGGCAAGCCGGATAAAGCCGTGGCATTACGCTTCGTGTCGAAAAAGGGTGTCTGGCGCTACGAGATCCACGGCATTGAAGGACGGGTAGATCCCTCGCTCGGAAAACGTTTAAAAGCCGATGGCGATGGCTGGATTGTGCCGCCTTCCGCGGCCCCGTGGGATTTTGGTCTGGTGGTGCTGCGTTACCCACCTTCTGGGATCACACCGCTGCCATTATTTGAAGGTGATAAAGCGGCATTAACCGCGGCGCTGAAAACCGCAGATCGTAAAGTTACGCAGTCGGGTTACCCGGAAGATCATCTCGATGACTTGTACACGCATCAGGATTGCGTGGTGACCGGTTGGGCGCAGAATACCGTTTTGTCGCACCAGTGCGACACACTCCCGGGCGACAGCGGTTCACCATTGATGTTGAAGACAGATACTGGCTGGCAGTTGATTGGCGTACAAAGCTCCGCTCCGGCGGCGAAAGATCGCTGGCGGGCCGATAATCGCGCCATATCCGTGACCGGTTTTCGCGATAAGCTGGATGAGTTGGCGAACGAATAACCTATGCTGCCCGTAGTAACGGGCAGCACTGAGATCAGGCAAGTTTAATCATCACCATTCCGGCAAGCAGCAGCGCCAAACCGATCCAGCCTTTATGATTCAGGCGCTGACCAAACAATACCCAACCTGCCGCTAACGTCGCAGCAATCCCAAAGCCGCCCCACAAGGCGTAGGCAACAGAAAGGTCGATACCTTTTACCGCCTGGGACAGCGCGCTAAAGGCCGCTAACACCGCTGCCAGCGACAGCACGCCATAAGTCTTGCGGCGAAACCCATCTGAAAATTTCAAAAAGACGTTAGCGACGATTTCGAGCACAATGGCTATGCCAAGCCATGCGCCATGAACCCACTCAAACTGCTGCATGGCTCACCTCTCTGCCCGCCTTTGTCGGTTTTCGTGTACCGGATTTAATCAGCACAATACCTAACACCAGCGAGACCAGTCCAGCCACCTTCATCGTGGACAAGGTTTCGTCAAATAACAGCACGCTGAACAGCGTAATAAATAAAATACCGATACCTTCCCATAAGGCATAGGCCACACCAAGGGCAATTTTTTTAACGGCAAAACTGAGAAAAATATACGATAAGGCAATCATTACCAGCATTAAAATAAAGCCCGAATTACCATGGCCGACGCTTGCCCATTTCATTGACAGCGTACCAGTAATTTCAGCCGCGATGGCCAGACCTAATAATATCCAGTAAAACATAATGCTTCTCCTGCTTGAGAATATAGTCCTTTGGGCCTACTGCATGCAGTAAACCAAAAAATAAAATTAGTTAGCTCAGCGCACAGCGCCAGCTCAGGCAGAAGAAGGGACTAAAGCGCGTTGCGCCAGTGTTGCTCACCCGCAAGCAAGAAAGTGGAGGAGGTACGAAGAAGTGAAGGTAAACGCAAAAACATCCTGAACATATTGTCCATAATATTACAATTATCCGCAGTGTTGCTTCTCATCATCGCGGATGATAATTGTCCTCGGTAGTTAAACACAGATGATTTGTACCATAGCTTCAATGCGAACTCAAAGTCTTTTCACTTCTTTACCTGCCCCATTTGATTTTTGTTATAACGGCTCGACGCAAATCACATTATTATTCAGATTCAAAAATGAAAAATGCAGGAATACACATGGCGAAACCGATCATCACGCTTAACGGCCTAAAAATAGTCATTATGCTGGGCATGCTGGTTATCATCCTGAGCGGCATCCGCGTTGCCGCAGATATCATCGTCCCATTTATTCTGGCGTTATTTATTGCCGTCGTGCTTAACCCCGTGGTGCAGCGGATGGTCAAACTTCGCATACCGCGCGTAATAGCGGTATCATTGCTCATTGTTATTATTGTGATGCTAATGGTGTTGCTATTAGCGTATTTAGGTACATCCTTAAATGAGCTTGCACGAACGCTGCCGCAGTATCGCTCTTCACTGGTTATCCCACTCAAAAACCTTGAGCCGTGGTTACAGCGCGCAGGGATCGGCGTTTCCGTGGATGAACTCGTCAAATATATCGACCCGAACGCGGCAATGACGCTGGTGACCAATTTACTGGCGCAGTTGTCTAATGCCATGTCTTCGATATTTTTACTGCTGTTGACGGTGGTTTTTATGCTGCTGGAAGTACCGCAGTTACCCAACAAACTCAAACAAATGATGAGCCGTCCCATTGAGGGAATGGCGGCGATTCAACGCGCCATCGACAGCGTTTCCCACTATCTGGTGCTCAAAACGGCGATCAGCATTGTGACCGGGCTGGTGGCCTGGGGCATGCTCGCCGCACTCGACGTGCGTTTCGCTTTTGTCTGGGGACTGCTGGCGTTTGCGCTCAACTATATTCCTAATATCGGTTCGGTGCTGGCCGCCATTCCCCCTATTGCTCAGGTGCTGGTATTTAGCGGCCTTTATGACGCTCTGGTGGTTTTCGCAGGTTATCTGGTCATTAACCTGGTGTTCGGGAATATCCTCGAACCGCGGATCATGGGGCGTGGACTTGGGTTGTCTACGCTGGTGGTGTTTCTGTCGTTAATCTTCTGGGGCTGGTTACTGGGGCCTGTCGGGATGCTGCTTTCTGTGCCGCTGACCATCATCGTGAAAATCGCGCTTGAGCAAACCAACGGCGGTCAAAGCATTGCCGTGTTGCTGAGCGATCTCAATAAAGAGTGAATTCGCCCCGCCATTGCGGGCATTTTTATCGTTTAGCCCGTAGCGCCAGAACGGCGCTACACAACGTAAATAACGCAATTATCCAGGCCATAGTCCATGGCGTTCCGTCGCTGAAGACGGCCAGCAGCAATGACGAGATAATGCCGCTACCGTATTGTAACGCGCCAATCAGCGCGGAGGCTGAACCGGCGATGCTCGGTACTGCGTCCAGCGCAGCAGCGGTTGAAGTTGCAGCAATAATGCCATTCATTGAGAAAAACAGAAAAACGGTGATGATAATGGCTTCAACGCCACCAGACTCCAGCTTAACCAGCACCGCAAGCGCCACTGCAGCCAGCGCCGCCAGCATCGTCGCATACTTTAGCAGTTGCTCCAGAGAATGCCGTTGCACCAGACGACGGTTTACTACGCTCATGACCATGACTCCGACAATATTGAGCGCAAACAGCCAGCCGTATTGCTGTGGTTCAACATGGTAATAGCTAATATAAACAAACGGCGAACCGGTAATAAACGCATACGCGGCAACGTAATAACACGTCAGGCTCAGGGTGTAGCGCATAAAACGTCCATTGGCGAATAACGAACGATAATTACGAAATGCGCCAGCTAAAGAAGCTTTCACCCGTTTCTCTTCCGGCAATGTTTCCGGCAGCCAGTTTAAGGAGATAAACATCAGCGCCCCTATCACCGCCAGCAGCCAAAAAACAGAGTGCCAGGTGCTCAGGCGAATAATTTGTCCGCCAATCAACGGTCCTGCTATTGGCGCAATCGCCATGACCAGCACCAGAGTTGAAAGCATGTGCGCCGCGCGAGTACGTGCAAAGAGATCGCGGATCATCGCCCGCGCCAGCATAGGTCCGGTACAGGCTCCAAGCGCCTGAAAAACTCGCCAGAAAACAATTTGCGTAATACTCGTGGACATCGCACATCCTGCGGAGCCGATGATAAAAAGCACCATGCCAATTAACAGCGGTTTACGCCGTCCCAGATGATCGCTTATCGGCCCCCAAATCAATTGCGCAATGGCGAAACCTACCAAAAAACCGGTGATCGTCAGTTCTACATTGCCATGTAAATCCTCTGCCATTGTCGGCATTGCCGGAAGATAAATGTCGGTGGAAAGCGAGGCAAAGGCCATCAGGCCACTGAGGATCAGAATAAAAGTAAGACCAGTCTGGCTTGCTATAGCCGCCGACGAGGCATGTTTACGTGTACGCATAGCGCCCTGTTATGTTCTAAAAAGTCAGGAAGCAGTATATACACGGCGTTTTACGGTGATTAGACGGTTAAAACCGTATGGGTTTATGAGTGGTAATCATGAATAGCGGAGTATTAAAAAAACGGCCTCCGCAGAGGCCGTCTTGGTTTGCGCTGACGATTACAGCGCTTTCAGGATCGCATCCACGCTAGCTTTGGCATCGCCAAACAGCATATGGGTGTTTTCTTTAAAGAACAGCGGGTTCTGCACGCCAGCATAGCCGGTGTTCATAGAGCGTTTGAACACGATAACGTTCTGCGCTTTCCATACTTCCAGCACCGGCATACCGGCGATTGGGCTACGCGGATCGTCCTGCGCCGCCGGGTTTACCGTATCGTTGGCGCCAATCACCAGCACGGTATCGGTATCGGCGAAATCATCATTGATTTCATCCATTTCCAGCACGATGTCATAGGGTACTTTGGCTTCCGCCAGCAGTACGTTCATATGACCTGGCAAGCGCCCTGCTACCGGGTGAATACCAAAGCGTACCTTGATGCCGCGGGCGCGCAGTTTCTCGGTGATTTCAGCAACCGGATATTGCGCCTGTGCCACGGCCATGCCATAGCCCGGGGTGATTATCACGGAGTGCGAGTTCTTCAGCATTTCTGCCGTGTCTTCCGCATTAATCTCACGATGCTCACCGACTTCTTCATCAGACCCCGTAGAAGAACCGTCAGAACCAAAGCCACCGGCAATCACGCTGATAAACGAACGGTTCATCGCCTTACACATGATGTAAGACAGGATCGCACCGGAAGAACCGACCAGCGCACCGGTGACGATCAGCAGATCGTTGCTGAGCATAAAGCCCGCCGCCGCCGCCGCCCATCCTGAATAGGAGTTAAGCATTGAAACGACGACCGGCATATCCGCACCGCCGATGGACGCCACCAGATGCCAGCCAAAGGCTAACGCAATAATGGTCATCACCAACAGCGCCAGAACCTGCAGACCCACGCTTTCGGTACGAACAAACACCACCAGCAGCAGGAAAGAAACAACCAGCGCCGCCAGGTTCATTTTGTGACGATTCGGCAGCATCAGCGGTTTAGAAGAGATCTTACCGCGCAGTTTGCCAAACGCCACCACGGAACCGGTAAAGGTCACCGCACCGATGAAGATACCAAGGAACACTTCCGTCAGGTGAATGTTAACCAGAATCGGTTCCAGGCCCGTGTCGTGATACAGGTAGCTGTTGAAACCCACCAGTACCGCCGCCAGACCGACGAAGCTGTGCAGAATCGCCACCAGCTCCGGCATCTCGGTCATCTCGACTTTCTTCGCCAGACGAATACCAATCGCGCCGCCGATGATCATCGCCACCAGGATCCACGCAACGTTGCCGGTCTCCGGGCCAAAAATCGTGGCAATCAGCGCAATCGCCATCCCGGCGATACCGTAGTTGTTACCCTGTTGAGAGGTTTCGTGTTTCGAAAGCCCCGCCAGGCTGAAAATAAACAGGATCGCGGCAACAATGTATGCAGCTGTAACTAATCCTCCAGACATATGTTACCCCTTAGTTTTTCCGGAACATTTTCAGCATGCGCTGAGTCACGGTGAAGCCACCGAAAATATTAATGCTGGCAATAAGCACCGCGATAAAGCTCAGGAAACTCACCCAGCCACCCTGGCCAATTTGCAATAACGCCCCGACAACGATGATCCCGGAGATAGCGTTTGTCACGGACATCAGCGGAGTGTGTAGCGCGTGCGACACATTCCAGACCACGTAGTAACCCACTACACAGGAAAGCGCGAACACCGTAAAGTGACCCAGGAACTCTTTCGGCGCGACATCAGCAAGCCAGCCAAACAGTATGACGACCAGTGCCATCAACGCATATTTGCGCCACGGTGAGGCCGGTTTTTTCTCTTCTTTCAGCGCGGGCGCGGCTTTTGGCGCAGCCTGCGGCTGAGCAGAAACCTGGATAGGCGGCGCAGGCCAGGTGATTTCACCCTCGCGAACCACCGTAACGCCACGTACGACCACGTCGTCAAAATCGACGGTGATATTGCCGTCTTTCTCTTTGCACAACAGCTTGAGCAGGTTAACGAGGTTCGTGCCATAAAGCTGGGAAGACTGCGTCGGCAGTCGGCCTGGCAGATCGGTATAACCGATAACCTTCACCCCGTTCTCGGTGGTGGTCACCTGGTTGGGCACGGTATATTCGCAGTTACCGCCGTTTTGCGCGGCGAGATCGACAATCACGCTGCCCGCCTTCATCGAATCGACCATTTCACGGGTGATCAGTTTCGGTGCCGGTTTGCCCGGAATCAACGCGGTGGTAACGATAATATCAACGTCTTTCGCCTGCGCGGCGAAGAGCGCCATTTCGGCTTTGATGAACGCTTCGGACATCACCTTGGCGTAACCGTCGCCGCTGCCGGCCTCTTCTTTAAAGTCCAGTTCGAGGAACTCAGCGCCCATACTCTGAACTTGTTCTTTCACTTCCGGACGGGTGTCAAAAGCACGAACGATAGCGCCCAGGCTGTTTGCTGCACCGATAGCAGCCAGACCTGCCACACCCGCACCAATCACCATGACCTTGGCAGGTGGAACCTTGCCCGCGGCGGTGATCTGGCCGGTGAAGAAGCGGCCAAATTCATGAGCGGCTTCAACAATGGCACGATACCCGGCGATATTCGCCATCGAGCTTAAGGCATCAAGCGACTGCGCGCGCGAAATACGCGGCACGGAGTCCATCGCCATAACCGTCACGTTGCGCTCTGCCAGCTTCTGCAACAGCTCAGGGTTTTGCGCGGGCCAAAGAAAACTCACCAGCGTCGTGCCCGGGTTGAGCAACGGGATTTCCGCCTCTTCCGGCGCGTTGACCTTCAGGATGATCTCTGACTGCCAGACGGCATTTCCGTCAACAATTTCTGCGCCTGCTTGTACAAACGCCTTATCGTCAAAACTTGCCAGTTGACCTGCACCGCTTTCAACCGCGACGCTGAAACCCAACTTAAGCAGCTGCTCAACCGTCTTCGGCGTAGCTGCGACGCGGGTTTCATTGGTTAACCGTTCTCTTGGTATGCCAATTCGCATAATGTTCCCTTCCATCTGTATTTGTGATGATGGTTTATCAATGTTCGCACGAGGCATGCGCGCACTCTCGAAAGAGGTCAGTGTTACCCCAATAAAATAAAACAGTAACAAACTCTGTATAACCTACTGAAAATGACGCCTGTGATCTAGCGCCAAAAAACAGTATTTATTATGAAATTCGCGAAATAGAGATGAATCGGACCGCTGGCAGATAAAATACCCTAAAAATAGCCCACAAAGGCCGATAATTCGCTCAAGCGAAGCGGCAAAACATGATTACGTGCCTGCCAAAAACAATTGATTAACATTAAATTAACTTATGAAATTCAACCGCTTTATCAGTTTTGGTCGCCAAATGCCGAAATTTTCGACATATCACAAAATGTTATCTGTGTTGTTACGTCACGTGGCACGATGAGTGAAAAATGACGCAGACACTGACACAATTTAAATGCAATAATCAGCGACGTTTCTAGTCAATAACAATACCAGTACCTGGTTTGCGCAAGGCGAAGGATTATTTTTATGAAGCTTAAGAACACTCTCCTGGCGTCCGCACTTATTTCTGCGACTGCTTTTTCTGTAAATGCAGCGACAGAATTGACGCCGGAGCAAGCGGCTGCCCTGAAACCCTATGACCGCATTGTGGTTACCGGTCGTTTTAATGCTATCGGTGACGCGGTGACCGCCGTATCACGCCGTGCAGATAAAGACGGTGCAGCCTCCTTTTATGTTGTTGATACCTCAGATTTTGGCAGCGGCGGTAACTGGCGCGTTGTAGCCGACATCTATAAAGCCGATGCTGAAAAAGCGGAAGCGTCCAAAAACCGTGTCATTAACGGCGTGATGGAATTACCGAAAGATCAGGCCGTTCTGATAGAACCATTCGATACCGTTACGGTGCAGGGCTTCTACCGCAGCCAGCCTGAAGTGAACGATGCCATAACCAAAGCAGCGAAAGAGAAAGGCGCTTACTCCTTCTACATCGTGCGCCAGGTCGATGCCAACCAGGGCGGCAACCAGCGTATTACCGCATTCATCTATAAAGCTGATGCGAAAAAACGCGTAGTACAAAGCCCTGATGCGATCCCAGCAGATTCAGATGCCGGACGTGCCGCATTAGCTGCCGGTGGCGAAGCCGCGAAGAAAGTTGAGATCCCAGGCGTTGCGACTACCGCGTCTCCGAGCGCTGAAGTCGGTCGTTTCTTCGAAACGCAATCCACAAAAGGTGGACGTTACACTGTCACGCTGCCGGATGGAACCAAAGTTGAAGAACTGAACAAAGCAACCGCCGCTATGATGGTGCCGTTCGACAGCATCAAGTTCACCGGTAACTATGGCAACATGACTGAAATCTCTTACCAGGTTGCCAAACGCGCAGCGAAGAAAGGCGCTAAGTATTATCACATCACCCGCCAGTGGTCTGAACGTGGTAATAACATGACCATCAGCGCTGACCTGTATAAGTAATACTCAGTACCTTATCAGGTCTACAGCCTTGTAGACCTGATAATTTCCCGCCATCCTCCCCTCGGGCGAAACAAAAACAGCAGTATTAAGACTACTTTTCACACTATTAGTCACAAATCTCTCTATCCCCATTGCATGCGTTCTCTTCTCTCCGTAAAATCCCGCGCCTTAGTGGCTTTCACCATTTTTATGCGGTTTGCCAAAATAATTATTCTCTCACTCTCGTTTTTGTCACTGGATACAAATGGAAAAGAAATTGGGTCTGAGCGCACTCACCGCGCTGGTTTTAAGCTCAATGCTCGGCGCTGGTGTTTTCAGCCTGCCACAAAATATGGCGGCGGTAGCAAGCCCGGCTGCATTACTGATTGGTTGGGCGATTACCGGTGCGGGTATCCTTTTGCTCGCCTTTGCCATGCTGATTCTGACGCGTATCCGTCCTGAACTGGATGGCGGCATATTTACCTATGCACGTGAAGGTTTCGGTGAGCTGATTGGCTTCTGCTCCGCGTGGGGATATTGGCTGTGTGCTGTTATCGCTAACGTTTCGTATCTGGTGATCGTTTTCTCTGCGCTCAGCTTCTTTACCGACACGCCGGAGTTACGTCTGTTTGGCGACGGTAATACCTGGCAGTCGATTGTTGGCGCATCGGTGCTGTTGTGGGTGGTCCATTTTCTGGTGCTGCGTGGTGTGCAAACGGCAGCCAGTATTAACCTGGTGGCGACGCTGGCGAAATTACTGCCGCTTGGTCTGTTTATCGTGCTGGCGTTTATGCTGTTTAAGCTCGACACCTTTACCCTCGATTTTACCGGCGTAGCGTTGGGCGTTCCTGTCTGGGAGCAGGTAAAAAACACCATGCTCATCACCCTGTGGGTTTTCATCGGTGTGGAAGGCGCGGTGGTGGTTTCAGCTCGTGCCAGAAACAAACGCGATGTCGGACGCGCTACGCTGCTGGCGGTACTCGCCGCGCTGGGCGTTTACCTGCTTGTCACCCTGCTGTCTCTGGGCGTTGTCGCGCGTCCCGAACTGGCGGAGATCCGCAACCCGTCAATGGCCGGTCTGATGGTGAAAATGATGGGGCCATGGGGTGAAATTATTATTGCCGCAGGCCTGATTGTCTCCGTGTGCGGCGCTTATTTAAGCTGGACGATTATGGCGGCGGAAGTGCCGTTCCTCGCCTCCACGCACAAAGCGTTTCCACGCATTTTTGAGCGGCAGAACGCGCAAGGCGCGCCATCGGCGTCGCTGTGGCTGACCAACATCTGCGTACAGATTTGCCTGGTGCTGATCTGGCTCACAGGTTCCGACTACAATACGTTATTAACCATCGCCTCAGAAATGATTCTGGTGCCCTATTTACTGGTCGGCGCATTTCTGCTGAAAATTGCCACTCGTCCAATTCATAAGGCTGTCGGTATCGGAGCGAGTATTTATGGCATATGGTTATTGTATGCGTCAGGTCCGATGCACCTGCTGCTGTCTGTGGTGCTGTATGCGCCAGGGCTGCTGGTCTTCCTTTATGCCCGTAAAACACACGCGCATGAAAACGTATTAAAACGCCAGGAAATGGCGCTGATCGGCCTGCTGCTAGTTGCTGCTGTTCCGGCGACCTGGATGTTGATGGGGTAACATTGTCCCCATCGTTCGCGACACATGGAGATTACGATGGGTAAAAAACCCCCTTTGCCAATTCTTATCACCGGAGGAGGTCGACGTATCGGCCTCGCCGTCGCATGGCACTTTATTAATCAAAAACAGCCAGTTATCGTCAGCTACCGTACGCATTATCCAACTATTGATGGCCTGCGAGATGCGGGCGCGCTGTGTATCCAGGCTGATTTTTCCACCGATGAGGGCGTACTGGCCTTTGCGGATGAGGTCAAAGCACAGACGGATGGCCTGCGCGGTATTGTGCATAATGCCAGTGCCTGGCTTGCAGAAAAGCCCGGTGCGCCGTTAACCGAAGTGCTGTCGGCCATGATGCAGATTCACGTCAATACCCCCTACCTGCTCAACCACGCGCTGGAAGGATTGCTGCGCGGGCATGGACATGCGGCCAGCGATATTATCCATTTTACAGATTATGTTGTGGAGCGTGGCAGCGATAAGCACATCGCTTATGCAGCCAGCAAAGCGGCGCTGGACAACATGACCCGCTCGTTCGCGCGCAAACTGGCACCAGAAGTGAAAGTGAACGCGATTGCCCCCTCGCTAATCCTGTTTAACGAGGGTGACGATGCAGAGTATCGTCAGCAGGCATTGAACAAATCACTGATGAAAACAGCGCCGGGTGAAAAAGAGGTCATTGATTTAATTGACTATCTGTTGACCAGCTGTTTTGTCACCGGGCGTAGTTTTGCCCTTGATGGCGGGCGTCATCTGCGTTAGTGCAATTTAATCCAACAAAAAATAAGCAACCATGCGCTCAGGCCCCAGCACACCACTGAACCGCCGAGCGCAACGGGTAAGCGCATAAATCCGGTGAAATACCACAGCGAAACGAGGTAGACAAAATAGGGAATAATCGACCACATGCTGAAGACAATGGTTGTACGTAACGCTTCGATCCCACGTTCACTGGCCACGATATAGTGGGCAATCAACGCAAAGGTCGGGAACAACGGAATTAATCCGGCAATATAGTAGTTCTTTGTTTTCGCCAGCACACCAATTAACACCACCACCAGCGCACCGAGCGCCGCTTTTATAACGAGTCCCATCACCCTGCCTTAACACATCAATAACATCAGCCCCTAGCATAACGGAAGCGTTCTTGTTTAGAAAAGATTAATGGAAGGAAAAACCAGGGCGGTGTATGTTGGCGTTTTATATTCAAAATGAATGATATGAACACCATCGTATTTGTTGAAGATGATCCCGAAGTTGGCTCGCTGATTGCAGCCTATCTGGCCCGGCATGATATTGAGGTTATCATTGAGCCTCGAGGTGATTTGGCCGAGGAGAAAATCCTGCAAGTTCAACCCGATCTGGTGTTATTAGATATCATGCTGCCGGGCAAAGATGGGATGACTATCTGCCGCGATTTGCGCGGACGCTGGCAGGGTCCTATTGTCCTGCTCACCTCGCTGGACAGCGATATGAACCATATTCTGGCGCTGGAAATGGGTGCCTGTGACTATATTCTGAAGACAACGCCGCCAGCAGTGCTGCTTGCTCGCCTGCGTCTGCATCTGCGCCAGAATGAACATTCAGTCCAGTCTAAAGGCATTCAGGCGGCAACCATCACGCCGCACACGACGCTGCGCTTTGGCACACTCACTATCGACCCAACCAATCGTTCCGTGCTGCTCGGCGGCGAGCAAGTCTCACTCTCCACCGCAGATTTTGAATTACTGTGGGAGCTGGCAACCCATGCCGGGCAAATTATGGACCGCGATGCGCTGCTGAAGAACCTGCGCGGCGTAAGTTATGACGGCATGGATCGCAGCGTTGATGTCGCAATTTCCCGGTTACGCAAAAAACTGCTCGATAACGCGACTGAACCCTATCGAATCAAAACGGTGCGCAACAAAGGTTATCTGTTTGCACCGCACGCCTGGGACGATGAGCCTCAAATGTAATCCCACCGGGTCGACCATTATACGTTACACCGTCACTTATAATATCACCCAGATTTGGGTGATGAAGATGGTGAGTATCATCACCGCGAATTAGTCAGCCCTCAAGTAAGATCCAAGCCTTCCCTTTCACGGAAGGCTTTCTTTTGTGTCAACTAAACGTCAGCCCGTCGTATTTTTTCCAACGGTAATTTACTGCAGAAATAATCCAGCAGCCGATAAAGACGCCAATAATCGCAAACCCGACATTCCCCATATGGTCACTCAACTCGCTGACGGTATCCCACAAACCTCCCTGGAGCGAAAATGCGTCAGAGAGAAGCCCCAGCGCCTCCAGCCCGCCAATAAATAGCGCAACAATTACCGAGGTCCCGGTGATGGTCATATTGTAATAGAGCTTACGCTGCGGCTTATTGAATGCCCATCCGTAGGCCTCAACCATCAGGATACTGTCAAGGCAGTCAATCAGCGCCATGCCGCAGGTAAACAGCGCCGGGAACACGAGAATTGACCACACCGACATGCCACTGGACGCGCTTGAAGCAGAAATTCCGAGCAGAGAAATTTCAGTAGCGGTATCAAAACCCAGGCCAAACAAAAAGCCGACAAAATACATATGCCAGTCTTTGCCTACCAGCCGAAACGCCGAGCGGAAAAGCCAGTTCAGCGGGCCTGAAACTGTCATTTCCTCTGTGGTGCCATCGTAAGTACCGGTGCGTTTTAGATGACGAAAAGCCTTCCAGACATGACAGAATATAACGAGATTAATGGTAGCCAGAATCAGCAGAAATACGGCAGAGACCGTGGTACCTATCAGACCGCCGACATTCTGAAACCATGCCATGTGTTGCTTAAACACGCTGGTGGTCAACGCAATGCCAATGCTTGCCAGTACCACAATGGTGGAATGCCCCAGGGAAAACCAGGCTCCCGTCGTCAGGGCGCGTTTTTTCTGCTGCATAAGTTTGCGCGTAGCGCTATCTATCGCGGCGATATGATCGGCATCAACAGCATGGCGCAAACCATAGCACCACGCGATCAAACTAAGCGCCAGTAACGACGTGTTGTTGCTAAACGCGGTGAAAGCCCACAGCCACGCCACGATGTTTGCCCCGATGAGTAAGACCATCAACAAAATAATGTTCGGGCGCTTTTTTAATAATAAAAACAATGCGTTCATTGCTCACAGCCTGTCAAATTTGCGCTAAAAAACACACTACACCGCCGTTCACTGATTGATTAATAAAACATTTACCAGGCTAATGATAACTCTAAAGAATTACCAGCCCAGTGTCGTAGATCAAAATTGATTACCCCCAAAAGCGAGTTCCGCGCTCGCTAACTCTGCGATGCGCAGGGGTATCGTGGCGCAGTCTCCTTCTTGCAGAAACCAGGCAGACGACAACCCACACCAGGCAATAATCCACATCAGCAAACGTTGCCGTTCAATCCTCGCGATTTCAGACACAATCTTTACCCGTTGTGTGAATCTTTCTGGCTCAATGGCGACAGGTTTGGTGGGGTCGGCAAGATCGGGATTAGTAAAAATATTGGCGTAATCAAAGCCACGCTCGCCCACCAGCCCTTTAGGATCGATAGCCAGCCAACCTTTCGTTCCGAAATCAAGAATATTGCCGTGGTGTAAGTCACCGTGCAATACGACTTCATTCTGGGGAGAGGAGAGCAATACGTTTGCCACCTCTGCACAATGCGTCAGGATGCCGCCATGCTTTTTCGCGGCAGGAGCCAGACAGCGAAACCAATAAAGCAGCGGTGTTAACGCAGGCGTTGACGCATTCCGGGGGAGATGGAGTCGACTGGCTGCATGGCAAATAATGCGACAGGCCTGCGCATCATTGCCGGACCAGGACATGTCCGCTAAAGACCCCGCCCCGGTTGCACGTTCTAACAGAATCGCCCCTGCTGCATGAGCAAGCACTTTCGCAGCACCATTCCCGTTCCACCAGACCATTAGTTTGCAGCCGTTTCGTTCACTGTCATCATCGGTGAGTTTGAGTATGGCTTTCTGACCATCTTTGGTCACCACGGGCAAAAGCTGTGATGTGTGCGTCTCAAGCGGTTGGCCATCAGGAGTAAGTCCCCAACGGCTGAGCCAGGTGTTGAACAGACTAATTTCCAAACATTATCCTCATTTTTCGCCGGAAATGACCCTCGACAGGGACGGTGTAGACATTATTCCTGCTTTCTGCTGGTTGGGCCACAACGACCCACGCTCACCATCACTGGCTTATCGTGTAGAGCACTAAAGGGCACACCCTTGCGTATCGGTGTGCCATGCTGACTGTGTTTTTTCAATAGAGGAAGACACGATGATCACGTTATGCAAAGCCTGTGGAACATCCTATGAGGTGGCAGCCGCCCTTCCTGAACATTGCGATATCTGCCAGGACGAACGTCAGTATGTCCCCGCGACCGGGCAGGAATGGGTCGATTTTGCCGCACTTTGTGCTTCGCACACAAATAAGTGGCGGCAACATGACAGCACCCTCCTCAGCATCCGCACCGTTCCTGGTTTTGCAATTGATCAACGGGCGTTTATTCTGCGTACTCCGGAAGGCAATATTTTATGGGACTGCATTGCCACGCTCGACGACGCCACAAAAATGCTAATAACGTCCCTGGGCGGGCTTAAGGCCATCGCGATTTCGCATCCTCATTACTACACCACCATGCAAGACTGGGCTGACGAATTTAACGCTCCCATTTATCTCCATGCCAACGACCGCAAGTGGGTAATGCGCGACAGCCCGTGGATTAAATTTTGGGATGGCGACACCCAGGAACTAACACGCGACGTCAGTGTGATACGCCTCGGCGGACACTTTGCTGGCGGCTGCGTTCTGCACTGGGCGCGAGATGAAGGCGTGGTGCTTTCCGGCGATATCGTTCAGGTCACCCCTGGGGCGCATGCCGTCTCCTTTATGTGGAGCTACCCCAATATGTTGCCATTGCCAGCCGCAACGGTCAGCGACATTACCCACCGTCTGAGTTCGGTGAAATTTAAGCAACTTTATGGCGCGTTTGAAGGGAAAGACATAACGAAAAATGCCGATGACATCGTGCAGCGCTCAGGTGAAAAGTACGTTTCCTGTCTCAAGTAAGCAGGCTGCCTGTCACTGACGTTCACCAGGATGAAATGGGATAGAAATGATAGGCCGCTCCGATGACAGACACATTAACTATCACACTGATAATAAAGTAGGTTTTGAATGGCTGTTTTTGTGTTTTATGGCGAAAGAGTTGTTGAGCGGCTATCGCGCCACCCCACCCGCCAACAACGCCAAACAGCAGCAAAGTGGACTCCGGTACTCGGCGCCAGGCCCTGCGCGCTGCCATTTTATCCGCACCGTACATTACCAACGTCACTATGTTGGCGAGCAAAAACCATATAACAAAGGGATGCGAGGTGAAAATGCAGCCTAACGCCGTGCAAATGAGTAGTAAATAACAACAGCGATTGAAATTCATATTTTTATATCACAGCAATTTTGAGAGTATCGGTGAGCATTATATTATGTATTCGGTGATTTTTTATGAAGAAGCTGTTTGTACAGTTTTATCTCCTGCTGTTTGTCTGCTTTCTGGTGATGACCCTGCTGGTCGGCCTGGTCTATAAATTCACCGCAGAGCGCGCAGGCAGACAATCGCTCGACGATTTAATGAAAAGTTCGTTATACCTGATGCGCAGCGAGCTTCGCGAGATCCCGCCACGTGACTGGGGTAAAACGCTGAAGGAGATGGATTTGAACCTCTCCTTTGACCTGCGCGTTGAACCGTTAAATAAGTACACGCTGGACGTTCAAACAATGCAACGTTTGCGCGAAGGCGATATCGTGGCGCTTGACGATCAGTACACATTTATTCAACGGATCCCACGCAGCCATTACGTGCTGGCCGTCGGCCCGCTTCCCTATCTCTATTTTCTTCATCAAATGCGCTTGCTGGACATCGCGTTGATGGCGTTTATTGCCATCTCGCTGGCCTTTCCGGTACTTATCTGGATGCGTCCGCACTGGCAGGAAATGCTGCGACTGGAAGCTGCTGCACAGCGTTTTGGGGAAGGACATCTGGGCGAACGCCTCCATTTTGACAGCGGTTCCAGCTTTGAGCGATTGGGTATCGCGTTTAACCAGATGGCAGACAATATCAATGCGCTAATCGCCAGTAAGAAACAACTTATCGATGGCATTGCCCATGAGCTTCGTACCCCACTGGTACGCTTACGTTACCGGCTGGAAATGAGTGATAACCTCACCGCGCAGGAATCCCAGGCGCTGAATCGCGATATTGGCCAACTGGAAGGGTTAATCGAAGAATTACTGACCTATGCCCGGCTGGACCGCCCGCAAAATGAACTGAAGCTCAGCGTACCAGACCTGGCCGTTTGGCTGACAACCCATCTGGAGGATGTGCAAAGCGTAAACCCTGAGCGTGCGGTGCGCTTACGCCATCTTAATATTGGCGATTACGGCGCGCTGGATATGCGCCTGATGGAGCGCGTACTGGATAATCTACTGAATAACGCCCTGCGCTATTGCCAGTCTACGGTGCAAGCGAGCCTGTTATTGAATGGCAATCAGGCGACGCTGGTTGTGGAAGATGACGGTCCCGGTATTGCTCCAGACGCCCGCGAACAGGTTTTTGAACCGTTTGTACGCCTTGACCCCAGCCGTGACCGGGCGACCGGTGGTTGCGGGCTTGGGCTAGCCATTGTTCACTCGATCGCATTGGCTATGGGCGGTACGGTCGTCTGTGATGAAAGTGAACTCGGCGGCGCCCGCTTTTGTTTCAGTTGGCCCATCTGGCATAACATTCCTGAAATTTCAGCTGCCTGACCCATTCGGCTCGGTGGTCAAATGGTGGAGGTTGTGCTATAAAAAAGTATGTTGTAACTAAAATGGTAAATCTATGGCCCGTTACGATCTCGTCGACCGCCTGAACGGCACCTTCCGCCAGATGGAGCAAGAGCTGGCGCTTCTGAACGACAATCTTTTGCAGCAGACGCTGCTGATTGCGCGCGTCTTCTCGTTACCGGAAGTGGCCAAAGAGGCAGAGCATGCCCCACTGCAGAACATTGATGTTAAGCAGCATTTAGGTAAAGAGGCTGAAACGCTGGCGCTACGCCACTATCGTCATCTGTTTATCCAGCAACAGTCCGAGAATCGTAGCAGCAAAGCGGCCGTCCGCCTGCCAGGCGTACTGTGTTATCAGGTAGATAACGCAGCTCAGCGCGCTCTGGAAGAGCAAATACAGCGTATTAACCAGCTAAAAACCACCTTCGAGCGCATTGTCACGGTGGAATCAGGGCTGGCACCGGCAGCGCGTTTTGAATGGGTGCATCGCCACCTGCCGGGACTGATTACGCTGAATGCCTATCGTACGCTCACCCTTGTCAGAGAGCCTGCCACCCTGCGATTTGGCTGGGCCAACAAACACATTATTAAAAATCTGAAACGCGATGAAGTACTACAGCAACTGGAAAAAAGCCTGACGTCGCCGCGCAGCGTACATCCCTGGACGCGGGAAGAGTGGCAGGCGAAGCTTGAACGGGAATATCAGGATGTCGCCGCCCTGGGCCAGCAGGCGCGCCTGAAGATTAAACGGCCGGTAAAAGTGCAGCCCATCGCCCGCGTCTGGTACAAAGGAGAACAAAAGCAGGTGCAATATGCCTGCCCGACGCCCTTGATCGCGTTGATCAACAATGAAAACGGCATGACCGTACCAGATATCGGCGAGTTACTGAATTATGATGCCGACAATGTTCAGCATCGTTTTAAACCTCAGGCGCAGCCGTTGAGATTGATTATTCCCCGGCTGCACCTGTACGTTGCGGATTAACTGCCTGGCCGCATACTGCCCACCATCAGTTCCGGGCGTACCCAGCTGTCAAACTCCGCTTCGGTTAGATACCCCAGCGCCAGGGCGGAGGCTTTTAACGTCAGCCCCTCTTTGTGCGCCTTTTTGGCAATTTCAGCGGCTTTATCATAACCGATATGGGTATTGAGCGCGGTCACCAGCATTAGTGACTCGTTGAGCAGTTGATCGATTCGTTCACGATTAGGCTCGATTCCTGTCGCGCAGTGCTCGTTAAAGCTTTCCATACCGTCAGCCAGCAGACGCACCGACTGCAGGAAATTGTGGATGACCATCGGTCGGTAAACGTTGAGCTCAAAATTACCTGACGCTCCGCCCATGTTGATGGCGACATCGTTGCCCATTACCTGACAGCAAAGCATGGTCAGCGCTTCACACTGGGTAGGATTGACCTTACCCGGCATAATGGAGCTGCCCGGTTCATTTTCTGGAATCGAAATTTCGCCAATCCCGCAACGCGGACCGGATGCCAGCCAGCGCACATCGTTGGCGATTTTCATCAGCGATGCCGCCAACCCTTTTAGCGCGCCGTGGGCGTGAACCAGTGCATCGCAGGTAGCTAGCGCTTCAAATTTATTCGGTGCGGTAACGAACGGCGCACAGGTAATGTCCCGCAATTCATCCGCGACCCGACGGGCATATTCCGGATGCGTGTTCAGTCCGGTCCCTACCGCGGTTCCTCCCAGCGCCAGTTCCGCCACGTGGGGTAAGCTGTTTTCAATGTGTCTGAGGTTATGTTCAAGCATTGCCACCCAGCCGGAAATCTCCTGGCCGAGCGTAAGCGGGGTTGCATCTTGCAGGTGTGTACGACCAATTTTGACGATATCCGCGAAAGCGTGTGATTTATCACTGAGCGTTTTAGTTAACACATTTAACTGCGGGATCAGTGAGTTACGCAGCGCCAGCAGCGCGGCAACGTGCATTGCGGTCGGGAACACATCATTCGAGCTTTGGCTTTTATTTACATCATCGTTGGGGTGAACTTTCCGTTCCATCCCCCGCACGCCGCCCAGCAACTCGCTGGCCCGGTTTGCCAGCACCTCGTTCATGTTCATATTGCTTTGTGTACCTGACCCGGTTTGCCAGATGGCCAGCGGAAACTCATCGCGGTGTTTATCCGCCAACACCTCATCTGCGGCCTGCATAATAGCCCTGGCTTTATCCTCCGCCAGCAGCCCGAGATCCTGGTTAACCTTTGCTGCGGCGCGTTTCGTCAGCGCCAGCGCATGGATCAGCGAGACCGGCATTTTCTCCGTAGAGATACGAAAATGCTCCAGTGAACGTTGGGTTTGCGCGCCCCAAAGCTTATCGGCTGGAACATCAATCGCCCCCATTGAATCATTCTCGCGGCGTACCGTTACCATTACCTGCTCCTTACATTAACAATTGATTAGGTTATGTTTCGACATTGCCCATTTGCATTGGTCTTATGAGTATTAACGAGGATTAATCTGTCGTTTGGTGGTTCGTGCGGTAAAAAAAAACCGCCCCGAAGGGCGGCTGACGTTACTTAACGCAGCGTGCGCACTGCGACGTCTGAATCTGCTTGAAGAAATCGTTGCCTTTGTCATCCACCAGGATAAACGCCGGGAAATCTTCCACTTCAATTTTCCAGATGGCTTCCATCCCCAGTTCAGGGTATTCCACACACTCCAGACTCTTGATACTGCCCTGGGCCAGCACCGCTGCCGGGCCGCCGATACTGCCTAAGTAGAAGCCGCCATGCTTATGACAGGCATCGGTCACCTGCTGGCTGCGGTTGCCTTTCGCCAGCATGATCATGCTGCCACCTGCGGACTGAAGCTGGTCAACATACGAATCCATACGCCCTGCCGTGGTTGGTCCAAGTGAACCAGAGGCATAACCTTCCGGCGTTTTTGCCGGGCCAGCGTAATAGATCGGATGATCTTTAACATACTGCGGCAAACTTTCACCGTTATCCAGACGTTCTTTCAGTTTCGCATGCGCAATATCACGGCCAACAATAATGGTACCGTTAAGCGACAGACGTGTAGAAACCGGGTACTGCGACAGCTGAGCCAGGATCTCTTTCATCGGACGATTGAGGTCAACGCGTACCGCTTCGCCTTCTCCCGCCTGGCGCAACTCTTCTGGTATATATTTGCCTGGATTATGCTCCAGTTTTTCGATCCAGATACCTTCACGGTTGATCTTAGCTTTGATATTTCGATCGGCTGAGCAAGAAACGCCCATACCAACCGGACACGACGCACCGTGACGCGGCAGGCGGATCACGCGGATATCATGAGCGAAATACTTCCCGCCGAACTGCGCGCCCAGCCCCAAATTCTGTGCCTCAATCAGCAGCTCTTTTTCCAGCTCCACATCGCGGAATGCCTGACCATGTTCGTTACCTTCGGTCGGCAGCTCATCGTAATATTTAGCCGACGCCAGTTTCACCGTTTTCAGCGTGGCTTCCGCTGAGGTTCCACCGATCACAAACGCAATGTGATACGGCGGGCAAGCCGCTGTTCCCAGCGTTCGCATCTTCTCAACCAGGTAATTTTTTAATTTGCCCGGCGTGAGCAGCGCTTTGGTCTCCTGGTACAGATAGGTTTTGTTCGCCGAACCACCGCCTTTGGCAATACACAGGAATTTGTATTCATCGCCATCGACGGTATACAAATCTATCTGTGCCGGCAGGTTGGTACCGGTGTTCACCTCTTTATACATATCCAGCGCGGCGTTTTGTGAATAGCGCAGGTTATCTTCGATGTAGGTGTTATACACACCGCGCGCCAGCGCAGCTTCATCACCGCCGCCGGTCCAGACGCGCTGACCTTTTTTACCCACGATAATCGCGGTGCCGGTGTCCTGACAGGTCGGCAAAATACCTTTTGCCGCAATATCAGAATTCCGCAGGAATTGCAGGGCCACATATTTGTCGTTTTCGCTGGCCTCCGGGTCACGCAGAATGTCGGCCACCTGCTGCTGATGCGCAGGACGCAGCATAAACGATGCATCATGGAAGGCCTGACGAGCCAGCAGCGTTAAGGCTTGCGGCGCGACTTTAACGATCTCCTGCCCTTCAAATTCGGCAACGGAGACATGGTCGCTGGTCAGCAGATAGTATTCGGTATCATCCTTTTTGAGGGGGAAAGGATGCTGATAATGAAAGGGTTTGTTTGACATTGTGCTCTCACTTACTGCTCGGTCTGGTTATTCTCTGGGCAGATGTTCCATTGCCCTGCTTCCCTGCCGCAGGTCGGGTTGTAGAAGGAAAGGCTTTCTGCAACCGGAATTACTCAGGGTATTAAAAGCGAGTCACCATATCCTACACAATTTTTTAACAAAAACTGAGACAAGTACGACTTTTTACATGTGCAGGTTACTTCGCTCAGGGTTTCTTGGTTTAATAGCCGTAGAAAATTCCACATTGAAACAGGGCTTGAGAATGCAAAAACTCATCAACTCAGTGCAGAACTACGCCTGGGGAAGTAAAACTGCGTTAACGGAACTTTATGGGATTGCCAACCCCACTCAGCAACCGATGGCTGAGCTGTGGATGGGCGCGCATCCGAAAAGCAGTTCGCAGGTTCTGAACGCTGACGGCCAGACGGTCGCTCTGCGTGATGTCATCGAACACGATAAATCCGCACTGTTAGGCGATGCTGTTGCGAAACGCTTTGGTGAACTGCCTTTCCTGTTTAAAGTACTGTGCGCCGCGCAACCTCTTTCGATTCAGGTTCATCCTAACAAGCACAACTCTGAAATCGGATTTGCCAAAGAAAACGCGGCGGGGATCCCGATGGATGCCGCCGAGCGCAATTACAAAGATCCTAACCACAAACCGGAACTGGTTTTTGCTTTGACACCGTTCCTGGCGATGAACGCATTCCGCGAGTTCTCTGACATTGTCGCATTGTTACAACCGGTTTCCGCCGCGCATCCGGCTATTGCGCATTTCCTGCAGGAACCGAGCGCGGAACGTCTGAGCTATCTTTTCGCCAGCTTGCTGAATATGCAGGATGAGGAGAAATCCCATGCGCTGGCGATCCTGAAATCGGCGCTGAACAGCCAGCAGGGTGAACCGTGGCAAACCATTCGCCTGATCGCCGATTTCTATCCGAATGACAGCGGGCTCTTCTCCCCGCTGCTGCTCAATGTGGTGAAACTCAATCCTGGCGAAGCGATGTTCTTATTTGCCGAAACCCCACACGCCTACCTGCAAGGTGTGGCGCTGGAGGTAATGGCTAACTCGGACAACGTGCTGCGCGCCGGACTGACGCCAAAATACATTGATATCCCGGAGCTGGTCGCCAACGTTAAGTTTGTCGCCAAGCCAGCCAATCAGCTGCTGACCACGCCAGTTAAGACTGACAGCGAACTGGACTTCCCCATTCCGGTCGACGATTTCGCGTTCTCCTTGCATGAACTGACCGCCAATGGCGCAGATATCAACCAGCAAAGTGCGGCCATTTTGTTCTGCATCGAAGGTGAAGCCGTGCTGAGCAAGGGCGAGCAGCGTCTGGTGCTGCAGCCGGGTGAGTCGGCCTTTATTAGCGCGAATGAATCGCCGGTAAACGTCAGCGGCACGGGCCGTTTAGCTCGGGTTTATAACAAGCTGTAGCAAGATACTGATATTTTTAACAACTCTTGCTAAGCTGTAGTGAGTTAAAGACATGTCACTCCTCCAGGCGTCTTCAAACGCCTGGTTTTATTTTATGGATATCAAAATGAAAAAATCGCTGGTAGCTGCGGGTGTGGTGGTTGCACTGGGTATCGTCTGGACGGGCGGCGCCTGGTACACAGGAAAGAAACTCGAAACGCATCTCGCCGAGATGGTGACGCAGGCAAACGATCAGTTAAAACGCTACTCCCCAGAGGCGGGCATTGAACTGAGTTATCAAAACTACCAGCGCGGCGTGTTCAATAGCCAACTGCAGTTGGTGGTGAAACCTGTCGCCGGTCAGGCAGATTCCTGGCTGAAACCGGGACAAAGCATCGTCCTGAATGAAACCGTGGATCACGGCCCTTTCCCGCTGGCTCAGCTGAAATCACTGAATCTTGTTCCGGCAATGGCCTCCGTGAAAACGACGCTGGTCAATAACGACGTGACGAAACCGCTGTTTGATATTGCCAAAGGTGAGACGCCATTCATCATTAATTCCCGTATTGGCTACAGTGGGGATACCCGTTCCGATCTCTCCCTCAAACCGCTGAACTACGAGAAAGGCGACGAAAAAGTGGCCTTTAGCGGCGGGGAGTTCCAGTTTACGGCAGATAAGGATGGTAATGCGGTGTCGCTGACTGGCGAGGCGCAAAGTGGCCTGGTTAATGCCGTCAATGAGTATGATCAGAAAGTACAAGTTACTTTCAATAACCTGAAAACTGAAGGTTCCAGCAGTATTGCAAGCTTTGGTGAGCGCATCGGCGATCAGAAATTGTCCCTCGAAAAACTGTCGATTTCAGTCGAGGGCAAAGAGCTGGCGGTGCTGGAAGGCATGGGTATCGATGGCAAATCCGATCTGATTAACGATGGCAAAACCGTCAACAGCCAGTTGGATTACACCCTGAACAGCCTTAAATTGCAGGGCCAGGATATGGGGAGCGGTAAGCTGACGTTAAAAGTTGGCCAGATTGACGGTGAAGCACTGCACCAGTTCAGCCAGCAGTACAGCGCCCAAACCAAAGCGCTGATGGCGCAGATTGATGTGGTCCAAAATCCTGAGCTTTATCAGCAGAAAGTCACCGAAGCCTTCTTTAATGCGCTACCGATTCTGATGAAAGGCGAACCGGTTGTCACCATTGCTCCACTGAGCTGGAAGAATGCAAAAGGTGAAACCACATTTAATCTGTCACTGCTGCTAAAAGATCCGACAGCAAACACGGTGGAGCCGCAAACGCTGGCCCAGGAAGTGGATCGTTCCGTCAAATCGCTGGATGCGAAACTGACCATCCCTGTCGATATGGCGACTGAGTTCATGACGCAAATTGCCAAACTGGAAGGATATCAGCAGGAAGAAGCGGCTGGTCTGGCGAAGCAACAGGTTAATGGCCTGGCGGCGATGGGTCAGATGTTCCGCATTACGACTTTGCAGGACAACGTTATCGGCACCAGCCTGCAATACGCAAACGGCCAGGTGACGCTGAACGGACAAAAAATGCCGCTGGATGAGTTTGTTGGTATGTTCGGTATGCCTTCTCTTACACAGCCGGACGCCCCTGCCATCCCGCAACAATAATCACTCGTCGGTGACAGGCCCGATAACAGTGTTTATCGGGCTTTTTTATTTCGCCGCCACTAGACGAGCGGAAAGCGTCAGATTGCGTGAATGACCTTCATCGTGGGCAATGCGTTGTAGCATACGTTCAGCAAGGGTGTATCCCATTTCACGCGCGGGCGAACAGGCCCAGGTAATCGGGATATCGTCCAACGCGTTTTCGGCCACATCAGCGAATCCGGCCAACGATATTTGCTGTTCGAAATAGCGATCGACACCAATTTCACCACTCTGACGTCCTGCTCTCATCAGGCCAAACCAGGCGCCTATGGCGATTATTTCGTTGTAGCACACCACCGCGCTGATCGTGGGATTGCGGCGTAACAGTGCCGTTACCTCTTCTGCGGCCTGCTTCTGGCTGGATGAGCACTCCAGCACCCAGTCGCTATGAAACGGTAAACCATATTTTAGTAACGTTGCACAATAGCCGCCGACGCGCTCTGCGCGAGTCAATGAAGAACTCTGCCCGCCCAGCCATGCAATACGCTGGTGTCCGTGGCGGATAAGATGTTCAACCAGTAACTGTGCAGCCTGCATGTTATCGGGCCTGACGGTGTCTGCGTCATCCATGTAGCTGGCGCGTGATGCAAATACCACCGGGATCCCTTTATCAGCGGCCAACTGTTGCAGTGCATCACTGCTACCGGCGGCCCCGGCAATGACCACGCCATCCACCCCCTGGTTGAGTAACATCGCGAAACGCTGCGCCAGCTGCTCCCCATCTTTACCGCCGTGCAGTAAGAAGACCATGCGCCCCTGCGCTTCTAACGCTTCCGTCAGACCCGCCGTCAGCTCGGCGTAAAACGGCGTTGAAAGATCGCGTACAATCAAACCAACTACTCCGCTCTGCCCGCCGCGCAGCGCTGATGCCTGGCGGTTACGCACAAACCCTAGTTGCTCAATAGCAGCATTCACTCGCTCCCCAGTCGCTGATGAAATTCGCCCTTTTCCACTGAGCACCAATGAGACGGTGCTGACCGAAACCCCCGCAGCCAGCGCAACATCATGGATGGTTATTTTTTTGGCTATAGCCATAAAAACAGAAAACTCCCTGATAACGTGACGGATAAAACGTTTTATCAATCACTTATATTTATACCCCCTATTATCGTTCGATAATGTGATTTATACCGCACTAAAATTAGGTAAAACGTTTTATCTTCTCGCCATCATTAGTCAGCTAGCCTTTACAAGGAGTCGTTTGATGACGGCGAGAACCACACCAAAAATAACGTTATGGGAATTTTTCCAGCAGTTGGGCAAAACCTTTATGCTGCCTGTAGCGCTGCTTTCATTTTGCGGGATCATGTTGGGGATCGGCAGCTCGTTGAGCAGCCATGATGTCTTAACGCTGATCCCGGCGTTGGGGAATCCGGTGCTGCAGGCCATCTTTACCTGGATGAGTAAAGTTGGCTCATTTGCGTTTAGCTTCCTGCCAGTCATGTTCTGTATTGCCATTCCTCTGGGCCTGGCGCGCGAGAACAAAGGCGTTGCGGCGTTTGCCGGTTTTGTCGGTTATGCGGTCATGAACCTCGCCGTCAATTTCTGGTTAACCGCCAAAGGTATCTTACCCACCACAGATGCGGCGATCCTGAAAGCCAACAACGTGCAAAACATTCTGGGGATCCAGTCGATCGACACCGGGATCCTCGGAGCCGTTATTGCCGGGATCATTGTCTGGATGCTGCATGAACGCTTCCACAACATTCGTCTGCCGGATGCGCTGGCGTTTTTCGGTGGTACGCGCTTTGTGCCTATCATCTCCTCGGTGGTGATGGGATTGGTCGGGCTGGTCATTCCCTTGATTTGGCCGGTTTTCGCCATGGGCATTACCGGACTCGGTCACATCATCAATAGCGCGGGGGAATTTGGTCCTATGCTGTTTGGTACCGGTGAACGTCTGTTGCTGCCTTTTGGCCTGCACCATATTCTGGTGGCACTCATTCGCTTCACCGAAGCTGGCGGCACACAGGAAGTCTGCGGCCATAGCGTGAGCGGCGCACTGACTATTTTCCAGGCTCAACTGAGCTGCCCGACAACGCAAGGTTTCTCTGAAAGCGCAACACGTTTCCTGTCCCAGGGTAAAATGCCGGCGTTCCTCGGCGGTTTACCGGGTGCGGCATTAGCCATGTACCACTGCGCACGCCCTGAAAATCGTCATAAAATTAAAGGGTTATTAATTTCTGGTCTGATTGCCTGTGTCATCGGCGGTACAACTGAACCACTCGAGTTCTTATTCCTGTTCGTCGCTCCGGTTCTGTATGTAATCCACGCCCTGCTAACCGGTCTTGGCTTCACCGTGATGGCAGTGCTTGGCGTCACTATCGGTAACACTGACGGTAACCTGATTGACTTCGTGGTGTTCGGCATCCTGCACGGATTGTCCACCAAGTGGTACCTGGTCCCTGTTGTCGCGGCTATCTGGTTTGCGGTGTACTACGTGATCTTCCGCTTCGCCATCACGCGTTTCAATTTGAAGACGCCGGGCCGTGAAGTCGAAATTGCCAGCAATATCGAAAAAGTAATGGCCGGAGCGCCTGGTAAATCAGGTTATAACGTCCCTGCTATTCTGGCGGCGCTGGGCGGCGCAGAAAACATTGTCAGCCTGGATAATTGCATCACCCGTCTGCGCTTGTCAGTGAAAGATATGTCGCTTGTTAACGTACAGGCTCTGAAGGACAATCGTGCCATTGGCGTAGTACAACTCAATCAGCATAACCTTCAGGTCGTTATCGGTCCGCAGGTCCAGTCAGTGAAAGACGAGATCGCGGTTCTGATGAACACCGTACAGGCTTAAGGATAACAATATGTTTGATTTTTCAAAGGTTGTGGACAGGCACGGTACCTGGTGTACTCAGTGGGATTACGTTGCCGACCGTTTTGGTTCAGCCGACCTGCTGCCATTCACCATCTCCGATATGGATTTTGCCACCGCACCTTGCATTCTGGAGGCGCTGACTCAGCGCCTGTCACATGGCGTGTTGGGTTACAGCCGCTGGAAAAACGATGAGTTTCTGGCGGCGATAAGCCACTGGTTTCTTTCGCGGCATAACACTCAAATAGATCCTCAGTCGCTGGTATATGGCCCCTCGGTCATCTATATGGTGTCGGAGTTGATCCGCCAGTGGTCATCCGTGGGCGATGCGGTGGTTATCCATACTCCGGCTTACGATGCGTTTTACAAAGCGATTGAAGGTAATCAGCGCCAGGTGTGCGCAGTCGGACTAGAAAAACGCGCCGACGGCTGGTTTTGTGACATGGTTGCGCTGGAGAAAGCCCTGTCTCGACCTGAAAGCAAAATTCTTCTGCTTTGCAGCCCACAAAACCCAACGGGCAAAGTGTGGACGCGCGACGAGCTGGAAGCCATGGCGGAACTGTGTCAGCGCCATGGTGTAAAAGTTATCTCCGATGAGATTCATATGGATATGGTATGGTCAGACCGGCCGCACATCCCGTGGAGTAACGTCGCGCGCGGCAGTTGGGCACTGCTCACTTCCGGCTCAAAGAGTTTTAATATTCCGGCACTAACCGGGGCTTACGGACTCATTGAAGATGCTCAAAGCCGCAACGATTACCTCAGCGCGTTAAAAGGCCGCGATGGTCTTTCCTCGCCTGCGGTGCTGGCGCTTAGCGCACATATTGCCGCTTATCAACAGGGTGCAAGTTGGCTTGATGCGCTGCGCGATTATCTTGCCAGCAATCTGCATTACGTTGCGCGTGAGCTTAATGCCGCATTCCCCGAACTCAACTGGCAGATTCCGCAATCCACCTATCTGGCATGGATTGACCTGCGTCCGCTCAATATTGATGACCATGCCTTGCAGGATGTTCTCATCCACCAGCAGAAAGTGGCTATCATGCCGGGATACACCTACGGAGAAGAAGGTCGCGGTTTTGTACGCCTCAATGCCGGATGCCCAAGATCCAAGCTTGAAAAAGGCGTTCAGGGGCTGATTAACGCCATCCGTTCTGTACGTTAATTAAGTTTGCGCAATGAAATTATTCATTGCGCAACATAGCTTTTTATCCCGATTTTTTCATATAATACGACGCACTTTACCTAAATACACGAGTGCGACCATGATTGATACTTCCCTCCCCCTGACCGACGTCCATCGCCACCTTGATGGTAACATCCGTGCCCAAACGATCCTGGATCTGGGTCGTCAGTTCAATTTAACGCTTCCGGCACAAACGCTGGAGACGCTGATCCCTCATGTGCAAGTCACATCAACTGAGCCGGATTTAGTGAGCTTTTTATCCAAGCTTGACTGGGGCGTGAAGGTACTGGCCTCGCTGGATGCGTGTCGCCGCGTGGCATTTGAGAATATTGAGGATGCAGCACGTAACGGCCTGCACTATGTAGAATTACGTTTTTCACCCGGCTATATGGCGATGGCGCATCAGCTCCCGGTTGCGGGCGTGGTTGAAGCCGTCATTGCCGGCGTACGCGAGGGCTGCAAGACCTTTGGCGTCGAAGCTCGCTTAATTGGCATTATGAGCCGTACCTTCGGCGAAACCGCCTGCCTGCAGGAACTGGATGCGCTGTTAGCCCACCGTGACCATATTACGGCACTGGATCTGGCGGGTGACGAACTCGGTTTCCCGGGCAGTCTGTTCCTGTCGCATTTCAATCAGGCGCGCGACGCCGGCTGGCGTATTACCGTGCATGCGGGCGAAGCCGCGGGACCAGAAAGTATCTGGCAGGCTATTAAAGAGCTGGGCGCAGAACGTATTGGTCACGGCGTAAAAGCCGTTGAAGATCGTGCATTGATGGATTACCTCGCCGAACACCGTATCGGCATCGAATCCTGCCTGACATCGAACATTCAGACCAGCACCGTCGCCTCTCTGGCAACCCACCCGCTGAAAACATTCCTTGAGCATGGCGTTTTAGCCAGTTTGAATACGGACGATCCGGCGGTACAGGGTGTGGATATTATTCACGAGTACACCATTGCCGCGCCAGCGGCAGGACTCACGCGCGAACAGATCCGTCAGGCGCAAATCAACGGCCTGGAAATGGCATTTCTGAGTAACGAAGAAAAACGTGCCCTGCGCGAGAAAGTCGCCGCAGCGTGACGGTTAAAGTGCCGGATGAGATGCTGAGCATCGCCATCCGGCATTTGCCTAATCAGGCAAGGCACAGCGTCGAGCGATGTTTCGCCGATTCAAGACCCAGCTCAATCAGCTCCATGATTTGAATAGCTTGTCTCGCCGGTACCGGGTTTTCACCGTGACCATTTAGCGCATCACGAATGCCAGCATAGTACGCCGGGTAATTACCCGGTACAGTCAGCCAGGTCTCTTCAACCTGCTCTTCGCCTTCTATTCGCGTCAACACGCCATCGCGCATGTCGTAACCCCAGTCTTCCTGAGGAAGTCGCTCGCCATTTTTCAGGCGCTCTTCCTGCGGGTCAAGACCATACTTCACATAGCTGCCACGCGATCCGTGCACGATATAACGGGCCGACTCAGCGGCAGCGAGCATGGTACCGTGCAGAATCACACGACGCTGCGGGTAAGTCAGGATGGCATGGAAGTAATCCGTCGCTTGCGCACCTGGGCGAAGCTGAGCCAGGTCTACCGTCATGCTGACGGGCAAACCAAACAGGTTAATCGCCTGATCCAGAAGATGCGGTGCTAAATCATACCAGATGCCGCTTCCCGGCCCCCCCTGTTCACGCCAGCGGTCACGAACCTGGGGGCGGAATCGATCGAAATGGGATTCGAAATACGCCACCTCCCCCAAAACGCCATCCGCCAGCAGGGCTTTCAACGTCAGAAAATCACTGTCCCAGCGGCGGTTATGGAAAACGGACAGCACGCGGCCAAGGCTACGCGCCAACGCATCCAGTTCGCGTGCTTGTGACAGTGTCACGGTAAAAGGTTTATCAACAACCACATGTTTGCCCGCTTCCAGTGCAGCCTTCGCTAACGGGAAGTGAGTGTCGTTAGGCGTGGGGATCACAATCAGGTCGATATTCGGATCGTTAAAAAGGTGTTTAGGCTCAGCAACAACCGCCACCGTTGGCCAGTCTGCCTTCACTTTTGCTTCATCACTACTGGAAACCGCAGCCAGTTCGAGGCCCGGTGTGCCCACAATCAGGGGGGCATGGAAGGTTTTACTGGCGTAACCATAGCCAATTAGCCCAACGCGGATGTTGTCACTCATGTTATAGCCTCTCAATTCAGGACTGACCTATTTCACACCATACCCTGCAACGTCTCAATAGTTTAATAACCATTGCGCTACAAAGGTTGTTTATTAACTTAAGTCAAACATATGCCACTTATGCTTAACTTGCAGCGAAAAAGAGGGAGAAATCGTTCCCAATTATCTTGCTGTATTATTGAGAGATTAGTAACATTTGCAGCCTGTGTTTATGGATAAATCAAAGCAAATGTCATCAGTAATGAATCGTCTTATTGAATTAGCAGGTTGGATTGTTCTCACCGTCTCTGTGATCCTGCTGGGTGTTGCCAATCATATTGACAATTACCAGCCCCCGGAGCCCGTTGCTGCTGTGCAGAAGAAATAAGCATCTGCAGTCCCTTATAACCCGGCAATTAACATCGAGTAACGGCAGGGTTTGGCTGCAAAAGATCGAATTTTGTCAAAAAAAGAGAATAATGCCGCATCCCACTCCGGTGCATATTGCCTGCTGTAGCGAAGCGCGTTACCCTTACCGCAGGTGCGCATAGCGCCTGCTTTTCCACAGGTATGAACACTCTTCTCACATTTGCGCGTCAATCCGCTTTTACCTGTGCATGTTGTTTATTATTTATATTTACTACTCCGTTGGTATTATTTTATTAATATGGATTTCCATTTATGACTGTTCAGGATTACTTATTAAAATTCCGCAAAATCAGTTCACTCGAAAGTCTGGAAAAACTGTTCGACCATCTTAACTACACGCTCACCGACGATAGCGACATTATCAATATGTATCGCGCTGCAGACCATCGCCGTGCCGAGCTTATCTCAGGAGGTCGTCTGTTTGATGTTGGTCAGGTACCCAAATCAGTCTGGCATTACGTGCAATAAAGAAGAAAGTAGCGCTCAACGTTAAAAGCTTTATAATAATTGCCCCAAAATGAATGGCATGTTTGATTGCGCGCGTAAACCTGGAGAAGAGATGACTACCACACCGGCACAACGTATCGGGGGCTGGCTACTTGGGCCACTGGCCTGGCTGTTAGTCGCATTGTTGAGCGCTTCGCTGGCGTTATTACTTTATGTCACTGCGCTGGCTACACCGCAAACCTTCCAAACGCTGGGTGCGCAAAGTACGGCAAATTTGCTGTTATGGGGCGTCTCTTTTATTACCGCGATTGCCATGTGGTATTACACGCTGTGGCTGACGATTGCGTTTTTCAAACGCAGAGCCTGTGTGCCTAAGCATTATATTCTATGGCTGCTGATCTCCGTGTTACTGGCGATTAAAGCGTTTGCGTTTTCACCGGTTCCGGACGCCTTTGCCGTGCGCCAACTGCTGTTCCCATTGCTGGCTGCAGCACTGCTGGTGCCCTATTTCAAACGCTCGCAACGCGTTAAATCGACGTTTGTGAATCCGTAATAACCCTACAGTTAACCTGTTGTCGCCTGTTGTAGATTGTCAGATAATAGGCTGCTTTTTTATTTCAGGCCGAAAAATGACTGATTACCTGCTGCTGTTTGTCGGAACTGTACTGGTCAATAACTTTGTACTGGTCAAGTTTCTGGGGCTCTGCCCGTTTATGGGCGTTTCCAAAAAACTGGAAACCGCAATGGGTATGGGCCTTGCCACGACGTTTGTCATGACACTGGCATCCATCTGCGCATGGCTGATTGACACCTGGATCCTCATTCCACTCAATCTCATCTATCTGCGTACGCTGGCTTTTATTCTGGTCATCGCCGTCGTCGTGCAATTTACCGAGATGGTTGTACGCAAAACCAGCCCTGCACTTTACCGCCTGCTGGGGATCTTCCTACCGCTGATCACCACTAACTGCGCGGTATTAGGCGTGGCGTTACTGAACATCAACCTCGGTCATAACTTTTTACAGTCGGCGCTATACGGTTTTTCCGCCGCCGTCGGCTTCTCACTGGTGATGGTACTGTTCGCCGCGATCCGCGAACGCCTCGCCGTGGCGGACGTGCCTGCTCCGTTTCGCGGTAATGCGATTGCGCTGATTACCGCTGGTTTAATGTCATTGGCCTTTATGGGCTTTAGTGGTTTGGTGAAGTTGTAATGAATGCTATCTGGATTGCCGTTGCCGCAGTGAGTCTACTGGGTCTGGCGTTCGGCGCTATTTTGGGTTACGCCTCACGACGTTTTGCCGTCGAAGATGATCCTGTCGTGGAGAAAATTGATGAAATTCTCCCGCAAAGCCAGTGTGGACAATGCGGCTATCCGGGCTGTCATCCTTACGCTGAAGCGATCGGCTCTCAGGGCGAAAAAATCAACCGTTGCGCACCCGGAGGCGAAGCGGTGATGTTAAAAATTGCCGCCCTGCTGAACGTCGACCCGCAGCCGATTGATGGTGATGAACACGATGTTACCCCCGTGCGTATGCTGGCGGTCATTGATGAAAATAACTGTATCGGTTGTACAAAGTGCATTCAGGCCTGCCCGGTTGATGCGATCGTGGGCGCGACCCGCGCCATGCACACGGTGATGAGCGATCTCTGCACCGGGTGCAACCTGTGCGTTGATCCGTGCCCGACGCAATGTATCGAATTACGCCCGGTGGCCGAGACACCTGATAGCTGGAAATGGGATTTAAACACCATCCCTGTGCGCATCATTCCCGTGGAACAACATGTTTAAGTTATTCTCTGCATTCAGAAAAAACAAAATCTGGGACTTTGATGGCGGCATTCATCCACCAGAAATGAAGACCCAGTCGAACGGTACGCCGCTGCGACAGGTTCCGCTGGCGCCACGCTTTGTTATTCCGCTGAAACAACATATTGGCGCGGAGGGTGAGCTGTGCGTAAACGTTGGCGACACCGTGCTGCGTGGTCAGGCGTTAACCCTTGGGCGTGGTAAAATGCTTCCGGTACATGCGCCAACGTCAGGCACCGTTGTTGCTATTGCCCCGCATTCTACTGCACATCCATCGGCATTAGCTGAGCTGAGCGTTATTATTGACGCCGATGGCGAAGATCGCTGGATTGAGCGAGACGGCTGGGCCGATTACCGTTCCCGCAGCCGGGAAGAGCTGATCGCACGTATTCACCAGTTCGGCGTCGCCGGACTGGGTGGCGCGGGTTTTCCCACCGGCGTTAAGCTGCAGGGCGGCGGAGATAAAATTGAAACGCTGATCATTAACGCTGCTGAATGCGAGCCATACATTACGGCTGATGACCGCCTGATGCAGGACTGCGCGGCGCAGGTCGTCGAAGGTATCCGCATCCTGGCGCATATTCTTCAGCCACGCGAAATTCTACTGGGCATTGAAGATAACAAGCCACAGGCAATTTCCATGCTGCGCGCGGTGCTGGCTGATTCACACGATATCAGCTTACGCGTGATCCCCACCAAGTACCCGTCAGGCGGGGCCAAGCAGTTAACGCAAATCCTGACCGGCAAGCAGGTTCCGCACGGGGGACGCTCTTCAGATATCGGCGTGCTGATGCAAAACGTTGGAACCGCCTACGCGATTAAACGTGCGGTGATTGACGGAGAACCGATTACCGAGCGTGTCGTGACGCTGACCGGCGAAGCCGTCAGCCGTCCGGGCAACGTCTGGGCGCGTTTAGGCACGCCGGTTCGTCATCTGCTTAACGACGCGGGCTTCTGCCCTTCCGCCGACCAGATGGTGATTATGGGCGGGCCGCTGATGGGCTTTACGCTGCCGTGGCTGGATGTACCGGTGGTGAAGATAACCAACTGTCTTCTGGCGCCCTCTGCCAGTGAAATGGGAGAAACACCGGAAGAGAAAGGCTGCATTCGCTGTAGCGCATGCGCCGATGCCTGTCCGGCCGATCTCCTGCCGCAACAGCTTTATTGGTTCAGTAAAGGGCAGCAGCACGACAAAGCAACGGCGCACAATATCGCGGACTGCATTGAATGCGGTGCCTGCGCCTGGGTATGCCCAAGCAATATTCCACTGGTTCAGTATTTCCGTCAGGAAAAAGCCGAGATTTATGCCATTAGTCAGGAAGAAAAACGTGCCGCTGAAGCGAAAGCGCGATTTGAAGCCCGACAGGCGCGACTCGAACGTGAAAAAGCAGCACGTCTTGAACGTCACAAAAGCGCTGCCGTTCAGCCTGCGGCTAAAGATCATGATGCCATTGCCGCCGCGCTGGCTCGCGTAAAAGAAAAGCAGGCTCAGGCAATGCAGCCGGTAGTCATTCAGGCTGGCGAAAAACCTGACAATAGTGCCGTGATTGCCGCACGCGAGGCGCGTAAGGCGCAAGCTCGCGCAACCCGGATGGAAAACCCTCCCCAAGCTGGAGGCAACAGCACAGAGGTCGACCCGCGTAAAGCCGCAGTGGAAGCGGCAATCGCTCGTGCTAAAGCCCGCAAGCTTGAACAGGAAACCGTAACGGAAACAGCCGAACCGGTGGATCCGCGTAAAGCCGCCGTGGAAGCGGCTATCGCCCGCGCCAAAGCCCGCAAGCTTGAACAGGAAACCGTAACGGAAACAGCCGAACCGGTGGATCCGCGTAAAGCCGCCGTGGAAGCGGCTATCGCCCGCGCCAAAGCTCGCAAGCTTGAACAGGAAACCGTAACGGAAACAGCCGAACCGGTGGATCCGCGTAAAGCCGCCGTGGAAGCGGCTATCGCCCGCGCCAAAGCTCGCAAGCTCGAGCAGCAGACGGCTACGGAAACAGTCGAACCGGTGGATCCGCGTAAAGCCGCCGTCGCGGCCGCTATTGCACGCGCTCAGGCAAAGAAAGCCGCCCAGCGGCAGGTTGTAAACGAGGAATAAATGGTATTCAGAATAGCAAGCTCCCCTTATACCCATAACCAGCGCCAGACATCGCGTATCATGATGCTGGTATTACTGGCTGCATTGCCGGGGATCGCCGCTCAGCTGTGGTTCTTTGGCTGGGGTACGTTGTTCCAGATAGTTCTGGCCGCCATCAGCGCTATCGCCGCCGAAGCGGGCGTGCTTAAACTGCGCAAACAACCCATTGCCGCGATTTTAAAAGACAACTCCGCGTTGCTCACCGGGTTACTGCTGGCCGTGAGTATTCCCCCGCTCGCCCCCTGGTGGATGGTAGTTTTAGGTACGGTATTCGCCGTTATCATTGCTAAACAGCTATATGGCGGCCTCGGTCAGAACCCGTTTAACCCCGCCATGATTGGTTACGTGGTGCTGCTTATCTCATTCCCGGTACAGATGACAAGCTGGCTGCCGCCGCATGAAATTGCGGCGACTGTGCCTGGTTTTTTTGACGCCCTGAACGTTATCTTTAGCGGACATACCGCCAGCGGCGGGGATATGAACACGCTGCGTATGGGTATTGATGGTATCAGTCAGGCAACACCTCTCGATACCTTTAAGACTTCGCTGCATGCAGGACGTACTGTTGAGCAGGTGATGCAATACCCAATCTACAGCGGCATGCTTGCAGGCGCTGGCTGGCAGTGGGTTAACCTTGCCTGGCTGGTGGGCGGCGTCGTGTTGCTATGGCAGAAAGCGATTCGCTGGCATATCCCGGTTAGCTTCCTGCTGTCGCTCGCCGTTTGTGCCACTTTAGGCTGGATTTTCTCGCCAGATTCGCTGGCATCGCCTCAGTTGCACCTACTTTCCGGCGCGACCATGCTGGGTGCATTCTTTATTCTTACCGATCCCGTTACAGCATCAACAACCAACCGTGGCCGCCTGATTTTTGGCGCACTTGCGGGCCTGTTAGTGTGGTTGATTCGCAGTTTTGGCGGTTATCCTGATGGCGTGGCTTTTGCCGTATTGCTGGCAAATATCACGGTTCCCCTGATTGATTATTACACCCGCCCTCGCGTGTACGGACATCGCTAAGGACTCCCTATGCTGAAAACGATTCGTAAACACGGTATTACTCTGGCGCTGTTTGCAGCGGGCTCGACGGGGTTAACCGCGGCAATCAATCAATTAACCAAGTCCACCATTGATGAACAGGCCGCGCTGCAGCAAAAAACGCTGTTCGATCAGGTTCTGCCAGGCGATCGCTACAATAATAACTTGTCCGAAAGTTGTTATCTGGTCGATGCGCAGGCGTTGGGCAAAGGCACTCACCGAGTGTATATTGCCCGCCAGGACGATCGTCCTGTTGCAGCAATTCTTGAAGCTACAGCGCCAGATGGTTATTCCGGGGCTATTCAACTGCTGGTTGGTGTCGATTTTTCGGGTACCGTGTTGGGTACGCGGGTGACCGAACATCATGAAACGCCTGGGCTGGGTGATAAAATCGAACTGCGACTGTCCGACTGGATCACCCACTTTAGCGGCAAAACGATCGCTGCGGGTAACGACGCTCACTGGGCGGTGAAAAAAGACGGCGGCGACTTTGACCAGTTTACTGGCGCAACCATTACGCCGCGTGCGGTAGTTAATGCAGTAAAACGCGCCGGTTTGTATGCGCAGACGCTGCCCGCGCAACTTCCTCAACTTAGCGCCTGTGGAGAATAAACCATGAGCGAAATTAAAGACGTTATTGTCCAAGGGTTATGGAAAAATAACTCCGCGCTTGTGCAGTTACTCGGGATGTGTCCGCTGTTGGCCGTCACCTCGACCGCCACTAACGCGCTGGGCCTGGGACTCGCGACTACGCTCGTCCTGACGCTGACGAACCTGACGATTTCTGCCCTTCGTCGCTGGACACCGCCTGAAATACGTATTCCGATTTATGTCATGATCATCGCCTCCGTGGTGAGCGCGGTGCAAATGTTGATCAATGCCTACGCTTTTGGCCTGTATCAGTCTCTGGGCATCTTTATCCCGCTGATTGTGACCAACTGTATTGTTGTTGGCCGCGCTGAAGCCTTCGCAGCCAAAAAAGGCCCTGCGCTATCCGCACTCGATGGTTTTTCCATCGGCATGGGCGCAACTGGCGCCATGTTTGTTCTGGGCTCGCTACGTGAAATAATTGGTAACGGTACACTCTTTGATGGCGCAGACGGTTTGTTGGGTAGCTGGGCCAAAGTATTGCGCGTTGAGATCTTTCATACCGATACGCCGTTTCTGCTGGCCATGCTGCCACCAGGCGCGTTTATTGGCCTGGGTCTGATGCTGGCTGTTAAGTATCTGATTGATGAGAAAATGAAGAAACGTCGTGCCGAGGCGGCTGTCACGGACAGTCCGGCTGGTGAAACAGGGAATGTGTAATGAACAAAGCAAAACGGCTGGAAATACTGACGCGCCTGCGTGAGAACAATCCGCATCCGACAACCGAGCTAAATTTTACATCGCCGTTCGAACTGCTGATTTCAGTCTTGCTCTCCGCGCAGGCCACCGATGTCAGCGTCAATAAAGCGACGGCTAAGCTCTACCCCATCGCCAATACGCCAGCCGCGATGCTGGAGCTTGGCGTTGAAGGGGTTAAGTCCTACATCAAGACAATCGGTTTGTTTAACAGCAAAGCGGAGAACGTGATTAAAACCTGCCGCATTCTGCTGGAGCAACATAATGGCGAAGTGCCTGAAGACCGGGCCGCATTAGAAGCCCTGCCCGGGGTTGGGCGAAAGACGGCTAATGTGGTGTTAAATACCGCCTTTGGCTGGCCCACTATTGCCGTAGATACCCATATTTTTCGCGTTTGTAATCGTACCCAGTTCGCCCCGGGTAAAAACGTTGAGCAGGTTGAAGAGAAGCTGCTGAAAGTTGTACCCAGTGAATTTAAAGTCGATTGCCATCACTGGTTAATTCTTCATGGCCGCTACACCTGTATAGCCAGAAAGCCGCGCTGCGGTTCCTGCATTATCGAAGATCTTTGCGAATTCAAAGAGAAAGTCGATATCTGATGCTGCCGGGGCATACTGCTTGCCCCTCGCTAACATAACGATTAGTTATGCACTCCCCTGAGTTTATTTTCCCGACAATGATGCCGTTCAACCGCGCATATCTAATGCAATATTCTTGTTAATTAACACCTGAGCAGGTTAATCGTTTTTTTAGTAAAAGAAATTTCTATCTATACGTGATCCAGATCATCCAGATAACACAATGTTAAAAAATATTTATTTTTTAGTTAAAGTGACAATCAGATGACCTAACTGAACAGTTTCTAAACAAAACATTACACTGGCTATTTTTCAGATAATGGCCTATATCACTGGATTCAAGCGCAAATAGCAGAACATATCGCCACATTGCGGTTTTTACCCTGATTAAACAGTGTAAAAATCTGCCATTTTTCAAATGAAGAAATTTAACGCTAGATAACATTTCACAGTCCCGACGATTTCACCAGTCATGATATATGTAACAGATTATTACAAACCACTTGTCTGAATGGTCAAGATAGTGAACATTACTTGCCGTTTCCCCTCCCACTATAACAATCGGACGGATGAACTTGACTCATCACGTGCCTGAACACCCCCGTTGATATGGGATGTAAAAAAAGAGGTAAAAGTGTCTACTGCAAACAATAAACCAACAGAAAGCGTGAGTTTAAACGCCTTCAAACAACCAAAAGCGTTCTATCTCATTTTCTCTATTGAGCTGTGGGAGCGTTTTGGTTATTACGGCCTGCAAGGAATTATGGCCGTCTACCTGGTTAAACAACTGGGTATGTCAGAAGCGGATTCCATCACCCTTTTCTCGTCCTTTAGCGCCCTGGTGTACGGTCTGGTTGCCATTGGCGGCTGGTTAGGTGATAAAGTTCTGGGTACAAAACGTGTCATTATGCTGGGTGCCGTTGTCCTGGCCATCGGTTATGCGTTGGTAGCATGGTCTGGTCACGATGCGGGTATCGTTTATATGGGCATGGCGGCCATCGCGGTCGGTAACGGCCTGTTTAAAGCAAACCCATCATCCCTGCTCTCTACCTGCTATGCCAAAGATGACCCGCGTCTTGATGGTGCATTTACCATGTACTACATGTCCGTCAACATCGGTTCATTCTTCTCTATGCTGGCAACACCGTGGTTGGCTGCGCATTACGGCTGGAGCACCGCGTTCGCTCTGAGCGTCGTGGGTATGCTGATTACCGTTGTTAACTTCGCATTCTGTCAGCGCTGGGTTAAACAGTACGGTTCTAAACCTGACTTTGAGCCGATCAACTTCCGTAACCTGTTGCTGACTATTGTTGGCGTCGTGGTGCTGATCGCGATTGCAACCTGGTTGCTGCACAACCAGCAGATCGCACGTATGGTTCTGGGCGTCATTGCTCTGGGTATCGTGTTTATCTTCGGTAAAGAAGCATTCACCATGCACGGTGCTGCGCGTCGTAAAATGATCGTCGCCTTCATTCTGATGCTGGAAGCGATTATCTTCTTCGTGCTGTACAGCCAGATGCCGACCTCACTGAACTTCTTCGCGATTCGTAACGTTGAGCACTCTATTCTTGGCATTGCTTTCGAACCTGAGCAGTACCAGGCACTGAACCCGTTCTGGATCATCATTGGTAGCCCAATCCTCGCCGCTATCTATAACAAGATGGGCGATACCCTGCCGATGCCAACCAAGTTTGCGATTGGTATGGTGCTGTGTTCCGGTGCGTTCCTGATCCTGCCGCTGGGTGCTAAATTCGCTACCGATGCGGGCATCGTTTCCGTTAACTGGCTGATCATCTGCTACGGTCTGCAAAGTATCGGTGAACTGATGATCTCCGGTCTGGGTCTGGCAATGGTGGCTCAGTTGGTTCCGCAACGCCTGATGGGCTTCATCATGGGTAGCTGGTTCCTGACCACTGCAGGTGCAAACATCATCGGTGGTTACGTAGCCAACATGATGGCTGTACCAGAGAACGTCACTGACCCGCTGATGTCCCTTGAAGTCTACGGTCGTGTGTTCCTGCAGATTGGTGTTGCTACGGCTGTTATCGCTGTTCTGATGCTGCTGACGGCACCGAAGCTGAATCGTATGACTCAGGACGATGACGTCAATGAGAAAGCCTCTAAGGCCGCGACAGCGTAATTCTCAGGGAAACTCTTTTTCAGGCCGCTAACTGGTGTTAGCGGCTTTTTTTTTGCCTGAGCTAGCACTACCATACGATATACCTCAGCCAAAAGGAGTTACCGATGAAACTGTTCTACAAACCGGGCGCTTGTTCTCTTGCTTCCCACATCACACTTCGTGAGAGCGGTAAAGATTTCACGCTGGATGGTGTTGATCTGATGAAGAAGCGTCTGGAAAACGGCGATGATTTTTTCGCGGTAAACCCAAAAGGGCAAGTTCCCGCGCTGCTGCTGGATGACGGTACGCTACTGACCGAAGGCGTCGCCATCATGCAATACCTGGCGGACACCGTTCCAGACCGTCAACTCCTTGCCCCGACCAGCAGCCTCTCCCGTTACAAAACCATTGAATGGCTTAACTACATTGCGACAGAACTGCATAAAGGCTTTACCCCACTGTTCCGTCCCGATACGCCTGAAGACTTCAAGCCAACCGTTCGCGCGCTGCTGGAGAAAAAAATGCAGTATGTGAACGACGCGCTGCAAGATAACCAATGGATCTGCGGTTCGCGCTTCAGCATTGCGGACGCCTATCTGTTCACCGTGCTGCGTTGGGCCTATGCGGTTAAGCTGAATATGGCAGGGTTAAGTAATATCGATGCGTATATGGCGCGTATGGCTGAACGTCCGGCGGTTGCCGCGGCGTTGAAAGCAGAAGGGTTAAATTAATTGTTGTTGCCGGGAAGCGCTTGCGCTTACCCGGCCTTCAGCCAAACGCAGGCCCGATAAGCGTGAGCGCCATCGGGCATTGCTTACAGCTGCGTCGCGCTGAAGTAGTGTTCAGGCTTCGCGATACAATCCTGCGCAGCCACAACCTGCAGCTCATACTCGTGCATTTTTTTGGTAGCAATCATCACTTCGTACACCGCCGCCGTCACGTGCTCCAGCGCCTGCTGTAAAGACGCGCCCTGCAGCAGTTTAACCAACAATAAGCCGCTGGTGACATCACCTACGCCAACCGGTTGACGTGCGCCAAAATCGACTAACGGTCGGCTGATATGCCATGCCTGTTCAGCAGTAACTAACAGCATCTCGAAACGATCTGCGCTGATACCCGCGCGAGCCAGGTGCTTCACCAGCACAATCTCTGGTCCCTGAGCGATGAGTTCACGCGCTGCCGCAACGGCCTCATTAACATTGTTCACCGCATGCTCGCACAGAATTTCGAGCTCAACCAAATTCGGGGCGATAATATCGCTGGCTGGAAGCGCATGGCGTACATGAAACTCCGCTACGCCCGGCGCGACGATACACCCTTTTTCCGGATGGCCCATCACCGGGTCACAAAAATATTTCGCCTGCGGATTGGCCGCTTTTACTTTGCGTACAATACCCAGAATATGCTCGCCCTGTTCAGCCGAGCCAAGATAGCCACTCAGTACTGCGTCACAAGTCTGGAGTTTATCGATATCGGCAATGCCCTGGACAATGTCAGTCAGATGACTCGGCGGCATAACGCAACCGGTCCATTTGCCGTACTGTGTGTGGTTAGAAAACTGAACGGTATTCAGCGGCCAGACATTTGCGCCAAGACGACGCATTGGAAATTCTGCTGCACTGTTGCCCGCATGACCAAAAACAACGTGGGACTGGATGGCGAGGATATTCTTCATTTTACTTACCACAACCCTGAAAAAATAAAGGGGCGTAGTTTCCCACGCCCCTGCTAACTAAATCTTACTTCCAGCAAATCAGACAATAGTTCTTCTTGCCACGGCGCAGTAAGGTGTAGCGCCCGAACAGGATATCACTCTCCTGGAAGAAATATTCCGGATCGGATTGCTTCTCACCGTTGATGGTCACCGCATTAGACGCGATAGTCTTACGTGCCTGGCCGCGAGAAGGTTGCAGCTCGGAGTCCACCAGCGCCTGCATCAGATCGGCACCTTTGTCCATCTCGATCATCGGCACGCCATCTTGCGCGAGCTGTTCGAAATCCGCTTCGCTCAAATCGCTCAGATTACCGTTGAACAAGCTTTCGGTAATACGTTTTGCCGCTACCAGCCCTTCTTCGCCGTGAACCAGACGCGTTACTTGCTCAGCCAGAACATACTGGGCGCGCGGCGCTTTACCGCTATTTTTATCTTCTTCTTCCAGCGCATTGATCTCTTCAATGTCCATGAAGGTGAAGAATTTCAGGAAGCGATAAACATCCGCATCGGCGGTATTGATCCAGAACTGGTAGAATTTGTACGGACTGGTTTTCTTCGGATCCAGCCACACAGCGCCGCCTTCCGTCTTACCGAATTTCGTGCCGTCAGCTTTAGTGATCAACGGAACGGTCAGACCAAACACCTGGTTCTGGTGCAGGCGACGGGTCAAATCGATACCCGAAGTAATATTGCCCCACTGGTCAGAACCGCCAATCTGCAGCGCAACACCGTGCAGTTTGTTCAGGCAGGCAAAGTCATAACCCTGCAGCAGGTTGTAAGAAAACTCGGTAAACGAGATCCCCTGATCGTCACGGTTCAGACGCTGCTTCACCGCTTCTTTGTTGATCATCTGGTTAACGGAGAAGTGTTTGCCGATATCACGCAGGAAAGTCAGTACATTCATACTGCCAAACCAGTCATAGTTGTTCGCAGCAATCGCCGAGTTGTCGCCACAGTCGAAATCGAGGAACGGCGCAACCTGTTTGCGGATTTTATCCACCCACTGCTGCACGGTGTCTTCGGTATTCAGTTTACGCTCGGCGGCTTTAAAGCTCGGGTCACCAATCAGACCGGTTGCGCCACCCACCAGTGCGACAGGCTTATGGCCTGCCTGCTGGAAGCGTTTCAGGCATAACAATGGAACCAGATGCCCCAAATGCAAGCTGTCAGCGGTAGGATCGAAGCCGCAATAGAGCGCGATCGGGCCTTGCGCCAGTCGCTCTGCTAACGCTTCCTCGTCCGTCACCTGGGCCACCAGCCCCCGCTCTTGCAATTGTTTAATCAAGTTACTGCTTGCCATCAAAATCTCCATGTATAAAACGACTGCACCTTAGCCGGTACACGACTTTTCGCCTGATGCGAAAGAAACATAGAATAAAGCGCCGGATTGTTCAGCACCAGCGCTTAAAACAAGAATTTTGCATCTTTAGGGGGCCAGGCGATCAATTTTCCACGCGTTATCTTCGCGTTGGTATAAAAAACGATCGTGCAGACGGTTTTCGCCACCCTGCCAGAACTCCATCTGCTCAATACTTACGCGAAAGCCTCCCCAGAAACTGGGCAGTGGAACTTCTCCTTGCTGAAACTTCTGCTTCAGTTCGAGGAATTTGCTTTCCAGAATACCGCGCGCGGAGATCCGACTGGATTGCTTAGAGACCCAGGCGCCAATCTGACTATCACGTGGGCGACTGTGGAAGTATTTCACCACTTCCAGCGTGGAAAGGCGCTCAGCCTTGCCGATCACCATCACCTGCCGTTCCAGCGTATGCCAGGGAAACAGGAGGCTGATGCGTGGGTTTTTCTCAATCTGATGTGCCTTACGGCTACTGAGGTTGGTATAGAACACCAGCCCTTTGTCATCATAATGTTTGAGCAACACGATACGCTGATAAGGCTGACCGTTTTCATCGACGGTAGCAACGACCATCGCAGTGGGATCGGCCAGTTTGGCGTCACAGGCTTGCCCCAGCCAGCGCTCGAACAGCGCAAGGGGTTCGGCGGGAAGATCGCGGCGGCGGAGACCGCCTTTCGTGTATTCACGGCGCAAATGCGCGATTTGCTGCAATTCGTCGTTATCAGACATGATGTTGGCTACGGATTGTCAGTGGGTGACGCTATTGTGCGCCGCCCAGGTGAAAATCTCAACGCTTCGGGTTCTGTAACTGACAGTTATTTAGCACAATTCTGTCTCGTTTATAGACCGTTGCCTCGTCGCCTTTAGACCAGAAGACGTAAATACCATCGGTATAGCGAGCACCTGATGCCGACACGCCCTGTTTGAGGTTCAATAGCTGATTATCATAAACAAAACTCGCCATCTGACGGGTATTGTTCAGCTTCACGGTAAGCGGTTTTTCGTCACAGCGGTATTCAAGCGTATCCGTTTGCATACGCTCGACAAATTGGTTGTACACGCTGCACCCGCTAAGTAGTACCGGCAGACACACTAACAACAGTTTTTTCATAGCCATATCCTGAAGACTTTCCTGGTCCTGGAGGGTAATGGCACCCTCCCTAATATCCCTAGTTTATCGACATATGGCGCTGAATAATTTCAGTTAACTCTGAGTTCGTGGGTTAGCGGGATAAATCGCCCCTAAAACGCTCGGTTCTGATGCGCCGGTCACGGAAGGCAGATTTCCCGGTAATCCCGCCAGCGTTCGCCACGCCAGCCAGGCAAAAGCCAGGGCCTCCATATCATCGCCGCTGATCCCAGCCTCATCGGTTGAGGTGACCTCTGTCCCTGGCAATAACGCCGCCAGACGCATCATCAGCAGCGGATTACGGCTGCCGCCGCCGCATACCATTAGCCGTTCACAGCCTCCGCTTAGCAAGACCTGCTCGGAAATGGTCACGGCCGTCAGTTCGGCAAGCGTCGCCTGCACATCCCGCGGGCTTATTCCCGGGAACTGCGCCATATGACGTTCTATCCAGCCATAATTGAAATACTCGCGGCCAGTGCTTTTCGGCGCAGGCGCAGAAAAATAAGGATCGTTAAGCATATTTTGCAGTAAAGGCAGGATCACCGTTCCCGATGTGGCCCACTGCGCATCTTTGTCGTAGGGTTGGCCGCATTGCCGCCAGATCCAGGCATCCATCAGCATATTGCCCGGCCCGGTGTCGTAACCGCGAACGGGTTGCTGTGGGATAAGCAGAGACAGATTGGCAATTCCGCCGATGTTTAGCACCATCCGCCGCTCCGTTGGATGAGCCAACAGCGCCTGATGAAAAGCGGGAACCAACGGCGCGCCCTGCCCGCCGAGAGCGATATCGCGGCGACGAAAATCGCCGATCACCGTTATCCCGGTACGCGCAACGATTTGATTGTTGTCGCCAATTTGCAGCGTGTGCGGCGCGATTCCCGTCGGTTCATGCCACACGGTTTGCCCATGACAGCCAATCGCAACGATCTCCTGCGGTTTCAATTTTTCCTGTGCCAACAGTGCATTCACCGCCTCGGCAAACAGATAACCGAGCTGTGCGTCGAGTTGGCCAAACTGCGATAGCGTAAGCTGCTGCCCCTGGCAGATATCCAGGATCGCCTGCTTTATATGGAGAGGGATAGGCCAGGTCAGACTCGCCTGTTGCGCAACCATCGTTTCATCTATTGTCGCCAGCACAACATCGACGCCATCAAGGCTGGTTCCAGACATTACACCGATAAAACGGCCCGATTTCATATGTCATCCTTTTAAGCAAATTAGCCTTGACACTCAACCATAAAGTGCCGACTAATGCCATGCTTCCTTAATGATTTTTGAGGGCTAATCATTACAATGGACGCTTTATTACATCAATTATATGAATGATTCGTTTATACTCGGTATATCCGATTTCGGTTAAGATTTTCATATTGTTCCAGTAGAACATGTGACCTTAGGCTCACAAGTGCCATATAATTTAGCCATGAAGGGTGCTTTATTAGCGTTTCGTGGTGTTAAAGGAGATTTGTAAATGATTAAACGTGTGCTGATTGTTGCATTAATGGGTGTGTCTTTGGCGGGCTGCGTTAACAATGATAGCCTTTCAGGCGACGTATACACCGCATCCGAAGCGAAACAAGTTCAGAACGTTACCTACGGTACAATTGTTCATGTTCGTCCGGTGCAAATCCAGGGTGGCGATGACGCAAACGTGATTGGCGCCATTGGTGGTGCGGTACTCGGCGGGTTCCTGGGTAACACCGTCGGCGGCGGTACGGGTCGTTCATTAGCCACGGCGGCTGGCGCAGTTGCCGGTGGCGTAGCGGGTCAAGGCGTACAAGGTGCGATGAATAAAACCCAGGGTGTAGAACTGGAAATCCGTAAGGACGACGGTAATACCATCATGGTGGTTCAGAAACAGGGTGCGACCAAGTTCTCAGCTGGCCAGCGCGTTGTTATGGCTAACAACGGCAGCCAGGTTACTGTGTCTCCACGCTAATCGAATTCACGTGTGGTCAGGCTCTGGCCACACGTCATCTTATCGTTTCAGCCCTGTGACTGCAGTTCAATAATATTGTGTTCCAGTCTGGCGACCAGTTTAATCAGCAGATCAATTTCCTCAGCTGAAATCCCTTCCAAAATTTCTCCACGCGTCTTGTTGATAACCGCTTCCATATCTGCAATCAGCGGCTCTGCTTTTTCTGTCAGTTTAATTCTCTTTGCCCGACGATCGCTGGCGCAAGTCTGTCGTGAAATGAGTCCCTTTTCTTCCAGCTGGTCAAGCGTGCGTACCAACGAAGGCTGCTCGATGCCAATCGCTTTAGCCAACTGAATCTGCGATTGATCAGGCGGCAATTGATGAATGTTGTGCAGCGTAACCCAATGCGTCTGCGTCAACTCCAGAGGTTTCAGGCGATGGTCAATCAGAGCACGCCAAATGCGCACCAACCGTGCCAGATCAGAACCTAATGGCGATTCCAATTTCATCTCCTTATAATTAGCTTGCTAAGTTATTATGCTGATTTTAGAATAGTGTGCAGCATTTGTATTCCCAAAACAAATGTATTGCCAAATTTGCTTACCGGCTGACATTTTTTCAGACATTATGCGTTACAGAGACTCATTGTCTCTTTTTTGCTAAACCTATAGCAATGCTCTCTTCCGCCAAGGATTTTGCCCGTGAAGTTTATGTTTAATGCAACAGGATTGCCCCTACAAGATTTAATGATCGGAGCATCTGTCTACTTCCCTCCTGTTTTCAAGGCGTTTGTAGCAGGATTTATTCTCTGGCTGGTTGTTCATCGCCTCCTGCGCGACTGGATTTACTCCGGCGAAATCTGGCATCCCCTGTTAATGGATCTGTCACTCTTTACGCTTTGCGTATGTCTGGCCTTTGTAATGCTGATTGTGTGGTGATTATGTCGCTTAAAACCATTAAATACTTCTCCACCATTATAGTCGCTGCCATCGCAGTTTTCGCCGGATGGTGGATGTGGAATTACTATATGCAATCGCCCTGGACACGTGATGGCAAAGTACGTGCTGAGCAGGTCAGCATCACGCCGCAGGTCTCAGGCAGCATTAGCGAACTCAATATAAAAGATAACCAGTTTGTGAACAAAGGCGATGTCCTTTTTATCATCGATAAGACGCCGTTTCACATTGCTGAACTAAATGCGCAAGCGCAGCTGGCGAAGGCACAGTCCGATCTGGCGAAAGCCAATAACGAAGCCAACCGCCGCCGTCATTTATCGCAAAATTATATCTCAGCCGAAGATCTGGATACTGCTAACCTCAACGTGAAAGCCATGCAGGCCAGCGTTGAAGCAGCCGAGGCCAGTCTGCGCCAGGCACAGTGGCAACTGACGCAGACGGTGGTCAAAGCGCCCGTAGCGGGCTGGGTCACCAACCTTTCAACTCGTACTGGAGACTACGCCTCAACCGGTAAGCCCCTGTTTGCCCTTGTCGACAGCCACTCTTTCTATGTGATGGGGTATTTTGAAGAAACCAAGTTGCGCCACATTCGTGAAGGTGCTCCTGCGGTTATCACGCTCTACAGCGGCAACATAAAGTTACAGGGTCACGTATCCAGTATTGGTCGCGCCATCTACGACCAAAGTGTGGAAAGCGATTCCGGCCTGATTCCCGACATCAAACCCAATGTGCCGTGGGTGCGTCTGGCCCAACGCGTTCCGGTCCGCATCGAATTCGACGCTCTGCCGCAGAATGTCACCCTGGTTTCTGGTACGACCTGCAGCGTCTCTATCGGCCAGCGTAAATGAAACTGTCCCACCTGATGCCAGGCCATTGGCCGTGGTTTAAAGCCACGGTAGCGCAGTGGCGTTATGCGTTGCGAAATACCATTGCGATGTGTCTGGCATTAACGTTCGCCTATTACCTGAATCTGGATGAGCCCTACTGGGCGATGACCTCGGCGGCAGTGGTCAGCTTTCCCACCGTCGGCGGGGTTATCAGCAAAAGTCTGGGTCGTGTTGCGGGTAGCTTGCTGGGTGCCACCGCCGCGTTGATTATTGCCGGTCATACCCTCAATGAGCCGTGGTTGTTTTTGCTGAGCATGTCAGTGTGGATCGGTTTTTGTACCTGGGCCTGCGCTCACTTCACCAATAACGTCGCCTACGCCTTTCAACTGGCCGGTTATACGGCGGCGATCATTGCTTTTCCCATGGTCAATACCATAGAGATTACGCAGTTGTGGGATATCGCTCAGGCCCGCGTATGCGAGGTCATCGTCGGTATCCTGTGCGGCGGCATGATGATGATGATCCTCCCCAGCACCTCCGATGGGACCACGCTGCTTACCGCGCTGAAAAACATGCATTCGCGTTTACTGGAGCATGCCAGCTTACTCTGGCAACCGGAGACAACGGATGCGATTCGCACAGCCCATGAAGGTGTTATCGGTCAGATTCTGACCATGAACCTGCTGCGTATTCAGGCGTTCTGGAGTCACTACCGTTTTCGCCGTCAAAATGCGTTGCTCAATTCGCTGTTGCATCAGCAGTTACGTATGACCAGCGTGATCTCCAGTCTGCGCAGGATGCTCCTGAACTGGCCCACTCCCCCGGCTAATACCCGGGAAATCATCGAACAACTGCTCAGCGAGCTGGTCAAATCCAATACCGACACCTACACCGTCGCGCGTATTATTGCCCCCCTGCGTCCCCTCGATGCGCGCGACTATCGGCACGTCGCCTTCTGGCAACGACTGCGTTATTTTTGTCGGCTGTACTTACGCAGCAGTCATTATCTGCATTTACTGGAAAATGGCGTTACCGCCGAGCGTATTACTATCGCCCGCACGCCAGGACTTGCCCGTCATACCGATAATGCGGAAGCACTCTGGAGCGGATTGCGTACGTTCTGTACCCTGATGCTTATCGGCGCATGGAGCATTGGCGCGCAATGGGAATCAGGCTCTGGCGCACTAACGCTCGCGGCCATCAGCAGCGTGCTCTATTCCGCCGTAGCCACGCCGTTCAAGTCACTTTCTTTGCTGATGCGCACGCTGGTTCTGCTGTCGCTGTTTAGCTTTGTGGTTAAGTTTGGCCTGATGGTGCAAATCTCTGACCTCTGGCAATTCATTCTGTTTCTCTTCCCGTTGCTCGCTACCATGCAACTCCTGAAGCTGCAAATGCCCGCGCTGGCGGGTCTTTGGGGACAGCTAATCGTGTTTATGGGATCGTTTATCGCGGTGACTAATCCACCGGTTTATGATTTTGCTGATTTCCTGAATGACAATATGGCGAAAATCACCGGCGTGGCGCTATCGTGGCTGGCATTCGCCATTCTGCGGCCCGGATCGGATGCGCGGAAAGGTCGCCGCCACATTCGCGCCCTGCGCCGGGATTTTGTCGATCAGCTCAGCCGACATCCCTCGCTCAGTGAAAACGAATTTGAGTCGCTGACCTATCATCACGTCAGCCAGCTCAGCAACAGTCAGGATGCACTGGCGCGACGCTGGCTATTGCGTTGGGGGGTTGTCTTGCTGAACTGCTCGCACGTGGTGTGGCAACTGCGCACCTGGGAGGTGCGTTCAGATCCTCTGGCTCGTGTCAGAGACGTGTGTATTTCGTTGCTTCGCGACGTAATGAGTGAGCGCGGCGTTCAGCAACGGCCACTGAATACCACGCTGAGTGAGCTACAGCGTATTTGCGACACGCTCGCCCACCATCATCAACCTGCGGCGCAGGAACTGTCGGCGCTTATCTGGCGACTACACTGCTCGCTTTCGCAGCTCGAACAGGCGCCTCCGCCGGGTACGCTAGGCAATTGATTATTTAATAACGCCACAGGCGTAGCGCGCTCCGCCACCGCCAAGCGGTTTTGGTTGATCGGACATATTATCGCCACCGACATGGATCATCAGCGCTTTGCCTTTAACCTCATCGAGCGTTTTCAGCCGCGGCGCAATGACCGGTGTTGTGGCGTTACCGTCGTTATTCACCACCAGCAGAGGCAGGTCGCCCATGTGGCCTGCGCCTTCCGGGCCTTCGTGCTTGCCGGTTTGGTGCGGATCATAATGGCCTCCAGCCGATTCCGCGGCTGAGGCTTTTCCTTCTTTAATCGCCGGTTGGCAACTGCCATTCGCATGGACATGGAAGCCATGTTCACCCGGCGGCAGCGCTTTCAGATCGGGCGTAAACTCCAGCCCTTTCCCGGTTTCAGCAATAGTGACCGTACCAATCGCCTGGCCGACGCCTTGCGACGTTACCAGATTCATCGTCACTTTTTCTTCACTGGCAGCCTGCGCACCTGCACAGGCGAGTAGAGTAATAATGGCCAAACTCAAACGCTTCATAAGACCTCCGTCCAAAAGGTGTCTGATTGATAAGTGTAAACCAGTGACACAAATTTGAACGGAGAAGCGTCAAAAACGCGATTACGGTACGTCGTAACCCAGCGCAGCTTTGCGAATACGGAACCACTGCTGGCGAGACATGTTCAATGACTCAGACTCAACGGCGGCGCGTACACGCTCTATCTTCCCTGAGCCAATAATCGGCAGCGGCTGAGACGGCAGACGTAAAATCCAGGCGTACACCACCTGCTCAATGGACTGCGCGTTTAACTCTTCTGCGATTGTGGCAAGTTCATTACGTAATGGCTGGAACGCATCGTCATTAAACAGACGACCACCGCCGAGGCAGGACCAGGCCATCGGACGAATGCGCAATTGTTGCAGTTGATCTAAAGTACCATCCAGCAGGAGCGGCTGATGTACCGGTGAGATCTCAACCTGGTTAGTCGCCAGCGTGAACGGCAGACGCGATTGCAGTAGTGAGAACTGTGCCGGGGTGAAGTTAGATACGCCAAAGTGACGCACTTTTCCGCTATGGTGCAATTTTTTGAACGCGTCAGCGACGTCGTCCGCATCCATGAGCGGATCGGGACGGTGGATGAGCAGCAAATCAATATGATCGGTCGCCAGCAACTTCAACGATGCTTCCGCACTGGCAATGATATGCGCGCTGTCGGTGATGTAATGACCCAGCGCATTTTCCGTGCGCGCCGTCGTGGCGATCCCGCACTTGGTAACAATCTGCATTTTTTCACGCAGATGCGGGGCCAGCTTCAGTGCCTCACCAAACGCCGCTTCACACTGGTATCCGCCGTAAATATCGGCGTGATCGACGGTGGTAACGCCCAGATCCAGATGTTCTTCAATAAAGCTGACTAGCTGGCGCGCGGACATATTCCAGTCCATCAGGCGCCAATACCCCATTACAAAGCGAGAAAATTCCGGACCTTGCGGCGCAATAGTAATACGCTGAACCATAGCAGCTTCCTTATAAGTGAATGTGCATCGAGTATACGCAATTACGCTTTTAAAAGAGTGAAGGTTGTTGCGGTTCTTCCGAAGGGTTGGCTTTGTTTGCTCGTAATTTACGCATCAGGCGCTGACGACAAAGCCGTAGCACTTCCTGCTTTTCGGCATCGCTCATCTTTTGCCAGTTAAAACGCTCATCCCGACTGCGAAAACAGCCGCGGCAAAAACCGCGCTCGTCAGACTGACATATTCCACGGCATGGGCTCTGGACGGGGAAAAACTCCAGCTGTTCGGCCACATCCCCTCCTTTCGTAAGATTGATATACCTATTGAAGACGTTAACTGAATTTCTCGCAAGCGCTATTGCATTAGACCGACTGGTCTATTACACTCCTTTCCATGAACAAAATCACTGAACACGATACACGCGAACATCTGCTGGCGACTGGCGAACTGCTGTGTATGCAGCGCGGCTTCACCGGTATGGGCTTAAGCGAACTACTGAAAACCGCTGAAATCCCCAAAGGTTCGTTTTATCACTATTTTCGCTCTAAAGAAGCGTTCGGTGTTGCGATGCTGGAACGCCACTATGCGGCCTATCATCAGCGACTGGCTACGCACTTTGATACGGGGGCAGGAAACTATCGCGACCGCATTCTGGCCTACTATCAGGAAACACTGAACCAGTTTAGCCAGCACGGCATTATCAGCGGTTGTTTAACCGTAAAACTGTCCGCCGAAGTGTGCGATCTGTCAGAAGATATGCGCACGGCGATGGATAAAGGCGCGCGGCACATTATTGCGCTGTTAGCGCAGGCGCTGGAGAAAGGTCAGGCAAACCATTGTCTGTCCTTTGTTGGCGAGCCGTTACAGCAGGCGCAGGTATTGTATGCGCTGTGGCTGGGCGCCAACCTGCAGGCCAAGATTTCTCGTAGCGCCACCCCGCTGGAAAATGCGCTGGCGCACGTTAAAACCATCATTACTACGCCTGCCGTTTAACAGGCGTTTTTATTTCTTTTATTACTAGACGACCGGTCTATTCAGGAGTGCCATATGTCATCTGAAAAACTTTTTTCCCCACTGAAAGTGGGTGCTATTACGGCAGCAAACCGCGTATTCATGGCACCGCTGACGCGTCTGCGCAGCATTGAGCCTGGCGACATCCCTACTCCGCTGATGGCCGAGTATTACCGTCAACGCGCCAGCGCGGGTCTTATCATCAGTGAAGCTACACAGATTTCCGCGCAGGCGAAAGGCTATGCGGGGGCACCCGGCTTACACAGCGAAGCGCAAATTGCCGCATGGAAAAAAATCACCGCTGCCGTACATGCGGAGCAAGGTCATATTGCGGTCCAGTTGTGGCATACCGGGCGCATCTCTCACGCCAGTCTGCAGCCCAACGGTCAGGCACCGGTCGCACCTTCCGCAATTAGCGCCGGTACCCGGACCTCGCTGCGTGATGAAAATGGTCTGGCAACGCGTGCGGATACCTCAATGCCGCGTGCGCTGGAAACGGAAGAAATTCCCGGCATCGTTAATGACTTCCGTCAGGCGATTGCCAACGCGCGCGAAGCGGGTTTCGACATGGTTGAACTGCACTCCGCTCACGGCTATCTGCTGCACCAGTTCCTGTCGCCAACGTCTAACCAGCGTACCGATCAATACGGCGGCAGCGTCGAAAATCGTGCGCGTCTGGTGCTGGAAGTTGTCGATGCCGGTATTAAAGAATGGGGTGCCGATCGCATTGGTATTCGCGTATCTCCGATTGGCTCATTCCAGAACGTTGACAACGGCCCGAACGAAGAAGCTGATGCGCTGTATCTGATTGAACAACTGGGCAAGCGCGGAATCGCTTACCTGCATATGTCTGAGCCGGACTGGGCTGGCGGCGAGCCGTATTCCGATGCGTTTCGCGAAAAAGTTCGTGCACGTTTCCACGGTCCGATCATTGGTGCGGGTGCCTACACACCTGAAAAAGCAGAAGCACTGATCGAGAAGGGCCTGATCGACGCCGTTGCTTTTGGTCGCGCCTATATCGCAAACCCGGATCTGGTTGCGCGCCTGCAGCGTAAAGCGGAGCTGAATCCGCAACGTGCCGAAAGCTTCTACGGCGGCGGCGCGGAAGGTTACACCGATTATCCTACCCTCTAACGTCACAAACTCCGTTCTGCCATTGATAGCGGCGTAACAACGCCGCTATACTAAAACAACATTTTGAATGTATTAGCCATTTTCGAAGGGGAAAAAGATGCGTTTACTTCATACCATGCTGCGCGTGGGTGACCTGCAGCGTTCCATCGAGTTTTATACCAACGTGCTGGGCATGAAGCTGCTGCGTACCAGCGAAAACCCTGAATACAAATACTCCCTGGCCTTTGTCGGCTACGGCCCTGAAACCAGCGAAGCCGTGATCGAACTGACCTATAACTGGGGTGTCGACAAGTATGAGCTGGGCACTGCCTACGGCCATATCGCCCTGAGCGTAGACAACGCAGCCGAAGCCTGTGAACGTATTCGTCAGAATGGCGGTAACGTCACGCGTGAAGCCGGTCCGGTAAAAGGCGGCACCACCGTAATTGCGTTCGTTGAAGATCCAGACGGTTACAAAATTGAACTGATCGAAGAGAAAGACGCCGGGCGCGGCCTGGGCGACTGACCTCCCCACGGGCGCAGATCGTCTGTGCCCGTAGTTTTATACTCATCATTTTGCCATAATACGCGCTGCAATTTTCCCGTATTAAGAGACCCAGATGTCCGATAACGCTCAACTTTCCGGTCTGTGTGACCGTTTTCGTGGTTTTTATCCTGTCGTCATTGATGTCGAAACCGCAGGGTTCAATGCCAAAACCGATGCGCTGCTTGAGATCGCAGCCATCACACTGAAAATGGATGAACAAGGCTGGCTGATGCCGGACACGACGTTACATTTCCACGTAGAGCCATTTGAAGGCGCGAATTTGCAGCCGGAAGCCCTCGCCTTTAACGGAATTGACCCTAACAATCCGCTACGCGGCGCGGTCAGCGAATATGACGCTCTGCATGCCATCTTTAAAATGGTGCGTAAAGGCATTAAAGACAGCGGCTGCAATCGGGCGATCATGGTGGCGCATAACGCTACGTTCGACCACAGTTTTATGATGGCCGCAGCAGAACGCGCCTCGCTCAAACGTAATCCATTTCATCCGTTCGTCACCTTTGATACTGCGGCCTTAAGCGGCCTGTCTCTGGGGCAAACTGTGTTATCGAAAGCGTGCCTGGCGGCAGGAATGGAATTTGACGGGACTCAGGCGCACTCGGCGCTGTATGACACCGAACGGACGGCCGTGCTGTTTTGCGAAATTGTTAACCGCTGGAAACGTCTCGGCGGCTGGCCTCTTCCCGTGCCTGAAGAGGCATAACGGACCGATAAAAAAAGCGACCATCACGAGGTCGCTTTTTTATTTACGCTGATATTATTCAGCGTCCGGCTCTTCAGTTTTGTATTTCGCCGCTGTTTCTTTAATCAGCTGCTGCAACTCACCGCGCTGGTACATTTCGATCAAAATGTCACAGCCGCCAACCAGCTCACCATCAACCCACAGCTGCGGGAAGGTTGGCCAGTTTGCGTATTTCGGCAGCTCGGCGCGAATATCCGGGTTCTGCAGAATATCAACATAAGCAAAGCGTTCACCACAGGCGGACAGCGCCTGCACAGCCTGAGCGGAGAAACCGCAGCTTGGCAGTTTAGGGGAACCTTTCATGTACAGGAGAATCGGGTTTTCAGCGATCTGGCGCTGGATTTTTTCGATAGTGGTGCTCATTATCTTGCTTCCTTAAACTTCTTTTACGGCAGTAGTCTGACATTGTAGCGGGTCAGACAGGCAACGGAAAATAACATTTTCATTACGCGTTATTATTTTATCCCCTGACGCCAAAAGTTGCATTCACAATCTCACTTATCCCTTTAAAGCCTGTGGATTTGATTATTCGTTCACCAACGCCAACTTTAATTGCTGATTTTTTTTGCGGTCGGTTACGAAACGTAGTTTTAAACAAAAAAGCTATTAACTTTCCCTCTTTCTATAGATTAGAATCATCAAGTTTTGAAAATCACACGCAGGCATGATAGACCTGCCTTACCAGAGGATTGCTCAGTGGCGCGGATAAACCGAATCTCGATCACGCTCTGTGCTTTACTTTTTACTACACTGCCCTTTACGCCCATGGCTCATGCTTCCAAGCAGGCCAGGACGACACCTACCCATTCCCACACCATCAAAACGGTAGATAAAAAGAAAAGCGCAACAACCAGCCAAAAAACAACAAAGACCAGCAAGAAAACGGCGACAAAAACCACCAGCAAAACCAGCACCAAAACCGCTTCCTCTTCTAAACATCGCACTGCCGCTCCGGCAAAGTCGACTAAAACAGCAAACCGTCGTGGTAAAAACACCGCAGCACAAACCGCTGCCGTTACCTGGACTGAAAAATGCACGCCGCGCAAAGGTCATAAGCCGCGCTGTGTAAAAGTGAAAACCACCGCACCAACGACGCTGGCTGACGCGCATAAAGTGAAAGTGCAGAAAGCCACTAAAACCGCCATGTCCACGCTGATGAACCAAATCGGCAAGCCTTATCGCTGGGGCGGCACCTCACCAAGAACCGGGTTTGACTGCAGCGGTCTGGTCTATTACGCCTATAAAGATCTGGTGAAATTCCGCATTCCACGCACTGCGAACGAAATGTATCATCTGCGCGATGCAGCGCCGATTGAACGTGGCGAACTGAAAAATGGCGACCTGGTATTTTTCCGTACCCAGGGGCGTGGAACTGCCGATCACGTTGGCGTTTATGTTGGCAACGGTAAGTTTATTCAGTCACCGCGCAGCGGCCAGGAAATTCAAATCACCTCTCTGAGTGAAGATTACTGGCAGCGCCACTATGTGGGCGCTCGTCGGGTAATGACGCCAAAAACAATTCGTTAAAAACTTACCCTACAGTACATGCTGTAGGGTAAGTTCTTCTTTTGCATAACCTTTCAATTTGCTACCCTATCCTTACTCACAATGAGGCTATTGTGTGTACTCAATATAAATAATAAGGAGAGAAGCAATGTCGTTTGAATTACCTGCATTACCGTATGCCAAAGATGCTCTGGCACCGCACATTTCTGCCGAAACGCTGGAATATCACTATGGCAAACACCATCAAACTTACGTGACTAATCTGAACAACCTGATTAAAGGCACGGCGTTTGAAGGCAAATCACTGGAAGAGATCGTACGTAGCTCTGAAGGCGGTGTATTCAATAACGCAGCACAGGTATGGAACCACACGTTCTACTGGAACTGCCTGGCACCGAACGCAGGTGGCGAACCTACCGGTAAACTGGCCGAAGCAATTGCCGCCTCCTTTGGCAGCTTTGCGGATTTCAAAGCGCAGTTCACCGATGCCGCTATTAAAAACTTCGGTTCTGGCTGGACCTGGCTGGTAAAAGGAACGGATGGCAAACTGGCTATCGTTTCCACCTCCAATGCAGGTACACCGCTGACCACCGACGCGACGCCGCTGATGACCGTTGACGTATGGGAACACGCCTACTACATCGATTATCGCAATGCCCGTCCTGGCTACCTGGAAAACTTCTGGGCGCTGGTGAACTGGCAATTTGTTGCGAAGAACTTCGCAGCATAAAAAAGATGACGCAGAAGGAGAACCCTTCTGCGTTTTAGCATTAATTCGCGGTAGTGAAAGCCTCTTCAGGCTGTTTGCGCGCCGAGATAAAGACCAGCAGCAGCGCAAGCCCCGCCACAATTGCCCCCATCACCGGAACAAAGCTGTAGCCCAACCCACCGGAAATCACCGCCCCACCGGCTGCGGCACCCAGAGCATTCCCCAGATTAAACGCGCCAATGTTGACTGACGATGATAATCCAGGCGCTTCGCTGGCAACGCGCATCACGCGCATCTGCAACGGCGGAACGACCGCAAACGTCGCTGCCCCCCAGACCACCATACTGACTGCCGCACCCAGCTCATTACGCGCCAGGAAAGGAATGGCCAGCATAATAACCATCAGCAGCAGTAAAAAGCCTTTCAGCGTACCGTTGACGGAACGGTCAGCCAGTTTGCCACCAAGATAGTTACCGATAGAGAAGCCAACGCCAATCAGCACCAGCATACCGGTCACAAACGCCGGTGTGGCATGGGTGATCGTATGTAACACTGGTGAGATATAGGTATAAAGCGTGAACATCGCCCCGGCTCCCAGAACGGTCGTCAGCAGCGCCGACAGCACCTGCGGACGCATAAGTACCGCCAGTTCGCTACGGACGTCCGGGCGCTCTCCCGCCCCACCTTTGGGTAAAGAGAAGAACAGGCTGACCATGGCGATGACGCCCAGACCCGCCGTTGCCATAAACGACATACGCCAACCGATGGTTTCACCAAGCCAGGTCGCCGCAGGAACGCCGCCAATATTGGCAATGGTCAACCCCATAAACATGGTTGCCACGGCGCTGGCCTGCTTATGTTTGGGTACTACGCTTGCAGCGACAACGGAGCCAAGACCAAAAAATGCCCCATGGTTCAGACTGGTCAAAATACGCGATAACATCAGGGTGGTGTAATCCGGCGAGATAGCCGAAAGCACGTTGCCCAGCGTGAAAATCGCCATCAGGAATATCAACGCATTACGTCGCGCACGATGAGACAGCAGTAATGTCATCAGCGGAGCACCCACCATCACCCCAACCGCATACGCGCTGATTAACATTCCGGCCGCGGGAATCGAGACATCCACACCTTTGGCAATGACGGGCAATAATCCCATTGGCGAAAATTCAGTGGTGCCAATGCCAAACGCGCCGATCGCCAGCGCCAGTAAAGGATAATTGAGTTTCATATTTCGACTCCGTAACGTCGAGCCGGGGCGCGACATAAAATAAGAGTCAAAAGCATGACATTGATCGCAAAATTAATAAAGTTAACAAAATTGCAAAAGACTTTTGCTTATTCGCAAACAATCGACGGGAAAGGCAAGCGGAAAGGATGAGGGAGAGCGAACTCCCTCGGGGGAAATCAATGCAGCGCTGCGGTCAGGCCACCCGCGACGATCAAACCCAGAACAATAATGGTAGTCACTAACGAAAATTTCAGATCGGTGCTCATCAAGTTTTCTCCTTTTTATTCCCACACAAAAAGTGATATTGCGCATTTTTACACACTTGAAAGCAAAAATCTCTCACGATTTATATTGATAACTGCTTTTAACTCTTCCCCTTTTCGTTAAGATCAGACAAAATTCCACGCTTACTTGATTAGCGTACCGGCCATTGACCCCTTCCTGACGTTCCGTGTCGTTTTCCCGGCGTGCCGCAACCCTTACGTTGCGCTAAGGGTGTGTTAAGGCAAACGTTTACCTGGAGTATTCTCAGGAGCTTAGGATATGGTCTGGAGTGAGATGTAATGGCAACAATTAAAGATGTAGCGAAGCGAGCAAACGTTTCCACTACAACCGTATCACACGTAATTAACAAGACGCGCTTTGTCGCGGAAGAAACGCGTAATGCTGTCTGGGCGGCGATCAAAGAGCTGCACTATTCTCCGAGCGCCGTGGCGCGCAGCCTGAAGGTGAATCACACCAAGTCTATTGGCTTGCTGGCCACCAGCAGCGAAGCGGCCTATTTCGCTGAAATTATCGAAGCCGTTGAGAAAAACTGTTTCCAGAAAGGCTATACCCTGATTCTGGGTAACGCATGGAACAGTCTCGAAAAACAGCAGGCTTATCTGTCAATGATGGCGCAAAAGCGCGTTGATGGTCTGCTGGTGATGTGTTCTGAATATCCGGAGTCGCTGCTTTCGATGCTCGAAGAGTACCGCCATATTCCGATGGTCGTCATGGACTGGGGCGAAGCTAAAGCCGACTTTACCGATACGGTCATTGATAACGCCTTCGAAGGCGGTTACATGGCGGGTCGGTATCTGGTAGAACGCGGTCATCGTGAGATTGGCGTGATCCCAGGCCCAATGGAGCGTAATACCGGAGCCGGGCGTCTGGCAGGCTTTATGAAAGCGATGGAAGAAGCGCTCATTAAAGTTCCTGAAAACTGGATTGTGCAGGGCGATTTTGAGCCTGAATCCGGCTATCGCGCCATGCAGCAAATTCTGTCACAGTCGCATCGTCCGACCGCCGTCTTCTGCGGTGGCGATATCATGGCGATGGGTGCGCTGTGCGCCGCTGACGAGATGGGACTGCGCGTACCGCAGGATGTTTCGCTCATCGGTTACGACAACGTGCGCAACGCCCGCTTCTTCACGCCGGCTCTGACGACCATTCACCAGCCTAAAGATTCACTGGGGGAAACGGCCTTCAACATGCTGTTAGACCGTATCGTGAATAAACGTGAAGAGTCGCAGTCTATCGAGGTTCATCCGCGCCTGGTAGAACGCCGCTCCGTTGCCGACGGCCCGTTCCGCGATTACCGTCGTTAAGACTGTTGTGCGGGAGCCTCATCGGGCTCCCGCAACCATTCCTTATTCAGCGTTTCACTATCCCCTAAATAGTCCAGCAGCCAGCTCAATGCCGGCGACGTATCGTTCTGTTGCCATGTCAGGCAGCATGCGGCATCAGGAAATGGATTCTCCAGCTGTAGCGCGACCCATTTGCCGCTATCGATCCACGGTTTGGCAAAATGCGTCGGTACCATACCCACGCACAAACCTGCCGATAAACAGGTCGCAGAAGATTCCCAGTCAGGCACCACGACGCGCTTTTGGTTATCCAGCAGCCAGGTAATACGCTTAGGAAGCGTCCGCGACGTGTCTTCACGCACCAGCGACGGCCAGTTGCGCAACGTGTCGTCGCTTAGCGGTCCGGGCATTGACGCCAACGGATGATGGCTTGCCACCACGCAGCTCCAGCTCAGCATTCCCATGTCGCGGAAGGTATAGCGCCCCCCCACCGGAATCGCCTGCGTGGCGCCGATTGCCAGCTCAACGCGCCCATCGGACAGCGCATCCCAGACACCGTTAAACACCTCCTGGAAAACCAGCAGTTCCACATCATCAAAATGACGATAGAAATCCACGATCATCTGTCGGGTACGATCCGGGCGGACAATGTTATCTACCGCGATCGCCAACTGCCCGCGCCAGCCGTTGGCAATTTGCTGACATTGCTGGCGGGTGATCTGCATTTTTTTGATAACAGAGCGGCCTTCTTTGAGAAACCATGCACCGGCAGGCGTCAATTCCACATCCCGATGGCGTCGCTCAAAAAGCGGCACCGCCAGCCACTCTTCCAGTTGACGCACGGTGTAGCTTACCGCCGAGGGTACGCGGTGCAACTCCTGCGCGGCCGAACTAAAGCTACCGTTACGCGCAACCGCATCCACAACTTCAAGTGAATATTCCGACCACATATTCTGCCCACAAAAAATTTGAAATCAGTAAGCAAATATTAGCGTTTCACAGCAAGAATTACACTCACTACACTCAGCGGCATTGTTCTACTGCTAAAAAAAGAGAAATGATGATGCAACCTGGGAAAGGATTTTTAGTCTGGCTGGCGGGTCTTAGCGTACTCGGCTTTCTGGCAACGGATATGTATCTGCCCGCCTTTGCCGCAATTCAGTCCGATCTGCAGACGCCTGCATCTGCCGTCAGCGCCAGCCTTAGCTTATTCTTAGCGGGTTTTGCCGTCGCGCAACTTCTGTGGGGGCCGCTCTCTGACCATTATGGTCGCAAGCCTGTTTTGCTGCTGGGTTTATCCATCTTCGCGCTGGGCAGTTTGGGCATGCTGTGGGTTGAAAATGCCACCGGTCTGCTGGTACTGCGCTTTGTTCAGGCCGTTGGCGTTTGTGCGGCATCGGTTATCTGGCAGGCGCTGGTCACCGATTATTATCCTTCACAAAAAGTAAACCGCATCTTTGCCACCATTATGCCATTGGTCGGGTTATCCCCGGCATTAGCGCCGTTATTAGGCAGTTGGATCCTGGTACATTTTTCCTGGCAGGCCATTTTCGCCACCCTGTTTGCCATTACCCTGATCCTGATGCTTCCGGCTCTGCGCTTAAAACCAACAGCTAAAGCACGCGACGACAGCCAGGATAAACTGACTTTCGCTACCCTGTTGCGCTCAAAAGTTTACCGCGGAAACGTGCTGATTTATGCCGCCTGCTCCGCGAGCTTCTTCGCGTGGCTGACGGGTTCCCCGTTCATCCTCAGCGAAATGGGCTACAGTCCGGCGGTGATTGGCCTGAGCTATGTTCCACAAACCATCGCTTTCTTAATTGGTGGTTACGGCTGCCGCGCTGCGCTGCAAAAATGGCAGGGCCGTCAGTTGCTGCCCTGGTTACTCATTCTGTATGCCTTTAGCGTAGTAGCCACCTGGGCAACCGGCTTTATTCACCATGTTGCGCTGGCTGAAATCCTCATTCCATTCTGCGTTATGGCGATTGCCAATGGAGCAATCTACCCTATTGTTGTGGCTCAGGCGTTACGTCCTTTCCCACAAGCTACGGGACGCGCAGCGGCATTGCAGAACACACTGCAACTGGGTTTATGCTTCCTGGCAAGCCTTGTGGTTTCCTGGTTGATCGCCACCCCGCTGCTCACCACCACCAGCGTGATGCTGACAACGGTGCTGCTGGCGGCCGCGGGTTACAAAATGCAGTCGCAGAAGGCTAACGCCCCGCACACAGATGATCGGGCGCAAATTGCCCACGGTGAGTCTCACTAGTAATCACCTTTGATAATTGATTAGCCTGCTAATATTTATTGGTTGAATCGTCAAAAATTCAGGCCTATACTGATTTCCGGTTGTTAAAAAAACGATAATTGTTATGTGTTAACGGGGACAAGAACGTTCCCGTTTTCCCATGGATGGTCTTTTCGGCAAGGGTTCCTCCCTTCCTCTGTTCTACGTCGGATTATAGATTTGCGGATTAATTCCGTGAGAGTTCTCACAAAGCCCAAAAAAGCGTCTACGCTATTTTAAGGTTCTGATCACCGACCAGTGATGGAGAAGCTATGAGTTCATCGTGTATAGAAGACGTCAGCGTACCGGATGATGACTGGTACCGCATCACCAATGAATTATTGAGCCGTGCAGGTATTACCATTAATGGTCCGGCACCGGCAGATATTCGCGTAACGAACCCCGATTTTTTCAAACGCGTATTGCAGGAAGGATCGTTAGGGTTGGGCGAAAGTTATATGGATGGCTGGTGGGATTGCGACCGGCTGGACATGTTTTTTTGTAAAGTCCTGCGCGCCGGTCTTGAAAACCAACTCCCCCGCCACTTTAAAGATACGCTCCGTATCGCCACGGCTCGCCTGTTCAATTTACAGACCAAAAAACGTGCGTGGGTCGTCGGCAAAGAACACTACGATTTGGGCAACGATCTCTTTACCCGCATGCTGGACCCTTATATGCAGTATTCCTGCGCCTACTGGAAAGATGCCGATACCCTGGAATCTGCCCAACAGGCGAAGCTAAAAATGATTGCCGAAAAACTGCAGTTGAAGCCAGGCATGCGGGTGCTCGATATCGGCTGCGGCTGGGGCGGCTTATCCCAGTTTATGGCGTCACAATATGGCGTTAGCGTGGTGGGCGTGACCGTTTCGGCAGAACAGCAGAAAATGGCGCAGGCGCGTTGTGCGGGGCTGGATGTCACAATTTTGCTGCAGGATTATCGCGACCTTAACGACAAATTTGATCGCATTGTCTCCGTCGGCATGTTTGAGCATGTGGGGCCGAAGAACTACGCGACTTATTTTGAAGTGGTTGATCGTAATTTAAAACCCGACGGTCTCTTTTTGCTGCATAGCATCGGCTCCAAAAAGACCGACAATAACGTTGATCCGTGGATCAATAAATATATCTTCCCGAACGGCTGTTTACCGTCAGTTCGCCAGATTGCCAACGCCAGCGAGCCGCATTTTGTGATGGAAGACTGGCATAATTTTGGCGCGGATTACGATACAACGTTGATGGCATGGCACGAGCGTTTCATGAGATCCTGGCCTGAAATCGCCGATAACTATACCGAACGCTTTAAACGGATGTTCAGCTATTACCTGAACGCCTGCGCCGGTGCGTTTCGTGCTCGCGACATTCAGCTGTGGCAGGTGGTTTTTTCCCGCGGCGTTGAACACGGCCTGCGCGTTCCCCGCTAATCGTTATCACCCCCGTGCCAACGGGGGTTTTACACTCTGGCTTAGGCTCCCGCCTCACCCGTTACGTTACTGATGGCGTTTTCACGCGCCGCCAGTACGCGCTCAACGGTATCAACCACCGCCTGGGTTTGAGGATCGATTTCGATATTGACCCGCGCGCCTAACTTTTTCTTACCCAGCGTCGTACGTTCCAGCGTTTCCGGGATCAAATGCACACAGAAACGCGTCGGTGTCACCTCGCCGACCGTCAGACTGATGCCATCAATTCCGATAAATCCTTTGTACAAGATGTATTTCATCAGCGACGGGTCCTGAACTTTAAACCACACCTGGCGGTTGTTCTCCGAGGTCAGAATTTTCGACACTTCGGCGGTCGTCATAATATGGCCCGACATTAAATGTCCGCCAATTTCATCACTGAATTTTGCCGCACGCTCAACGTTGACCAAATCCCCAACCTTCAGGTCACCCAGATTGGTGATACGCAGCGTTTCTTTCATCAGATCAAAGCTTATCTGGTTACCGTTGATTTCGGTTACCGTCAGGCAGCACCCATTGTGGGCAACCGATGCGCCGGTCTCCAGCGCATCCAACATATATTCAGGTAACTCCACAACATGCGTACGAAAATTTGGTTTTTCATCAATGGACACCAATTTCGCGGTGCCCTGCACAATACCCGTAAACATACTTCTAACTCCTGAACTGAATTAAGACATCTCTGCACAGCACAATAGCAGGTGGAAATTCAGGTTGCCAGCGATGCGCCGCTACTGCCTGTTTTTTCACTGGAGAATTACGTATTCCTCGCTACAATAGACTGAAATTTCCCCTGCTTTTTCTCCTTGCTGCCATATAAGGCGGCTTTTTTAGTCTCTCAAATAACAACAATATAGTGGTGTACACGTGCAAAAGTATGTAAGTGAAGCGCGTCAGTTATTAGCTCTGGCAATTCCGGTGATTCTTGCGCAAATCGCTCAAACCGCAATGGGATTCGTTGATACCGTCATGGCGGGCGGATACAGCGCCACGGACATGGCGGCCGTCGCCATTGGCACATCTATTTGGTTGCCGGCCATTTTGTTTGGTCACGGACTGCTGCTGGCCTTGACGCCAGTGATTGCGCAACTCAATGGTTCCGGGCGCCGCGATCGTATTGCCCATCAAATACGCCAGGGTTTCTGGCTGGCGGGCAGCGTCTCCATTCTGATTATGATCGTGCTCTGGAACGCGGGATACATTATTCGCTCCATGCATAACATCGACCCGGCGCTGGCAGATAAAGCCGTCGGCTACCTGCGCGCGTTGCTGTGGGGCGCGCCGGGGTATTTGTTCTTCCAGGTAGCCCGTAACCAGTGTGAAGGTCTGGCCAAAACCAAACCGGCGATGGTGATGGGATTTCTCGGCCTGCTGGTGAACATTCCTGTTAACTATGTTTTCATTTATGGGCATTTTGGCATGCCGGAGCTAGGCGGTGTGGGCTGCGGCGTGGCAACAGCGGCGGTTTACTGGGTGATGTTTATCGCCATGCTGTCATACGTTAAACGCGCACGCTCGATGCGTGATATCCGTAATGAGCGTGGTTTCCAGAAACCGGACACCGCCGTAATGAAGCGCCTGGTACAGCTGGGTTTACCTATCGCGCTGGCGTTATTTTTCGAAGTGACGCTGTTTGCTGTGGTGGCGCTACTGGTTTCCCCGCTGGGGATTGTCGACGTGGCCGGACACCAGATCGCGCTCAACTTCAGCTCGTTAATGTTCGTCCTGCCGATGTCTCTGGCTGCAGCCGTCACCATTCGAGTCGGTTATCGTCTGGGCCAGGGTTCCACGCTGGATGCGCAAACCGCAGCCAGAACAGGTCTGGGCGTCGGCGTCTGCATGGCGGTTGTGACGGCGATTTTCACCGTAACATTCCGTGAGCACATTGCCCTGCTCTACAACAATAACCCGGAAGTTGTCGCTCTGGCAGCGCAGCTCATGTTACTGGCCGCGGTGTATCAAATATCGGACTCTATCCAGGTTATTGGCAGCGGTATCCTACGTGGTTATAAAGATACGCGTTCCATTTTCTTTATTACCTTTACGGCATACTGGGTACTGGGTCTGCCGAGCGGCTATATTCTGGCGCTGACCGATCTGGTGGTTGACCGGATGGGACCGGCAGGATTCTGGATGGGCTTTATTATCGGCCTGACCTCTGCGGCCGTGTTGATGATGCTGCGGATGCGTTTTCTGCAGCGCCAGCCGTCAGCGGTTATTTTACAACGCGCTGCACGATAATCCCCAAATAGCCGCCATCTGGCGGCTTTTTTATATCCTCAAAACGGGCTGGCGTTTTGGGCCGTCATCCATTCCTGACTGACCGGATGCCTGAAATGCAGTTCACTGGCATGCAGCATCAGTCTCGACGTCCGTTCGGTGCCTGGCAGCAGACGCCCACCATATAAATCGCACCCCAAAATGGGATGCCCCAACTGCTGACAGTGGATCCGCAACTGGTGGGTACGCCCGGTTTCAGGTGTCAGCCGTACCCGCGTCAAAGCGAGTAACGTCCCATCTTGCTGGCGATGATGAAAACGCTCAATAACCTGATAGCGCGAGCGCGCGGGTTTACCGTTAATGGCGCAAATCGACATCAGTGGAAACAGCGCCGGATCCTTGGCAATCGCTGCGTCTATAACGCCTTCATCGTTTTTCAGATGCCCGCACAACAACGCACTATACACCTTGCTTACCGCGCGCTGACTGAACTGCTGGCAAAGCGCGGCGTTGATAGCCTTGTTACGGGCAATCACCATCAGCCCTGACGTCCCAAAATCAAGCCGATGTACCAGCGTACAGCCGGGGTAAATCTGTACCAGCCGGTGATGTACCGAATCGAAATTCTGCGGGTTTTTCCCCGACAAGCTAAGCAGTCCGGTGGGTTTATTGATAAGCACCAGATGCTCGTCCTGATAGAGGATCGCTATCTCCTCATGACAAGGCGGGGCAATAAAGGTATCGAGGATCGTAGACATGAGCGGCCAGGATGAAGTGTGGAAACGGATGATAGCGAATTTTTACCACGCAGGCGAATCAGGGCGCTTAACCAATGACAATCATTGCATGATAGAGTGTGGGATATCCTGAGTGCGATGAGAGGGTTACACCGTGCAACAAATCGATTTCTACATGGTAGATGCCTTTACCACTACGACGTTTGGCGGTAATGCCGCAGCAGTATGCCCGCTCGATGACTGGTTGCCCGATGAAATATTATTAAAAATGTCGCAGCAGCATAACCAGTCGGAAACCGCTTTTTTTGTCGCCAATGAGAATGGCTTCGAGCTGCGTTGGTTTACCACGCAAGGCGAAATTAATCTGTGTGGGCACGCCACGCTTGCCGCCGCACATGTCATCTTTGAACATCTGGATTTCCCGGAAGCGACCATCCATTTTGCCACCCGTTTTGTGGGGCCACTGACGGTCACGCGCAGCGGTGATTGGCTGACGCTTGATTTTCCTGCCTGGCAAAGCGAACCTGCCGAACCGCCCGCCTTACTGCTGGAAACATTGGGCATCACCGAATATAAAGAAGTGCGCGTCGCGCGCGATTACATGGTCGTGATGGAGAATCAACAGCAGGTTGAGGCTGTGCGCCCGAATATCCACGCCATGATTCCCCTCGGGAAAATGGTATGTATCACCGCGCCGGGTGACGGGGAATACGATTTCGTCAGCCGTTTCTTCTGCCCGGGTGAAGCGGTCGCGGAAGACCCGGTTACCGGTTCGACGCATAGCATGCTGATTCCTTACTGGGCTGCAAAACTGAATAAAACGCAGATGCTGGCGCGCCAGGTCTCTGAACGCGGCGGCGATTTACGCTGCCAGCTGACAGGAACGCGTGTTTATATTGGTGGACAAGCAGTAACTTATCTGACGGGTAAAGTGCTGTTACGCTAGCAGCCTTACCCGAATTAACCAATCCATGGAGGATTTATGGCAAACAAACTCGTGCAGATACACTTTGATTTTCCTGGTCCGTTTGGCGCTGAGATGTCACATCAGCTTGTTGAACTGGCAGAATCCATCAACCAGGAACCGGGTTTCATCTGGAAAATCTGGACCGAGAACGCAGCAAACCACGAAGCGGGTGGCATCTACTTGTTTCAGGATGAAGACAGCGCTCTGGCCTATATCAAAAAACACACGGCCCGCCTGAAGCACCTGGGTGTAGATGACGTGACGTGCAAAATCTTCGATATCAATGAACCGTTAAGTAAGATTAACCACGGCCATATCGGCTAATTTTTGGCTTTAACGCCCCGCCCCGGGGCGCTTCTTCACTCCCCTGCTTTACCCTCATCAAAAGCGTTCCCCCCTCTTTCACTGCACCTGGATAGCTATATAACGTGGGTCACGTTTGCCATAGTTCACAAAATCATCACCTGTGAAAACTATCACTAGCCGAACGCGGTATGAAAGCGTATAAATAATACAAACAGTATTATTTTATACAAAATGAATTACCACTAACTACAGGAGATTCTCTTATGTCCGTGGACATTACATTGAACTCATCTGCAGGAGGTTTTCCGCCTGCAGGTCATTACTCGCACAGTACAACGGCTGGCGGATTCGTCTTCATTTCTGGTCAGTTGCCGGTCACAAGTGATGGCGAAAAAAAAACCGAGGCCTCTTTTGAAGAGCAGACGCGGCTGGTACTGCAGAATATTGATGCCTGCCTGGCTGGCGCTGGGGTTTCTCGACAGCACCTGGTGTCAGTACGCGTCTATGTGACAGATATCAACCAATGGCCAACGTTTAACAAAATCTATGGGGAGTGGATCGGTGATTTCCGGCCCTCCCGCGCGGTAGCGGGCGTTGCAGAACTTCATTATGGTTTCGCGCTGGAAGTTGAAGCTATAGCCCTGGCCCCACAAGCATGACGTTTAACGACATACAGGTGAACAACAATGACTGAGATGACACTGCCTGATTATAACGATGTTGCCGCCGCGGCAGAGCGCATTGCCGACTATGCCAACAAAACGCCGGTGATGACCTCCCGAACGGTTAATGACGAATTTGGTGCTGAAGTTTTCTTCAAGTGCGAAAACTTCCAGAGAATGGGCGCGTTTAAATTTCGCGGAGCCATGAATGCGTTACGCCAGTTCACGCCAGAACAACGCGCTGCGGGCGTCGTCACCTTTTCGTCCGGCAACCATGCGCAGGCCATTGCCCTGTCGGCAAAATTGTTGGGGATCCCGGCGACGATTATCATGCCGCATGATGCCCCGGCGGCTAAAGTTGCAGCCACAAAAGGCTATGGTGGAAATGTGGTGATTTACGATCGCTATACCGAAGATCGTGAAAAAATCGGGCGGGAGCTGGCAGAGAAACAAGGATTGACGCTGATCCCGCCATACGACCATCCGCACGTGATTGCGGGCCAGGGTACCGCCACAAAAGAGCTGATTGAAGAAGTGGGTCAGCTAGACGTTCTTTTCGTGTGTCTGGGCGGTGGCGGCCTGCTTTCGGGCTCCGCACTGGCAGCCAGACATCTGTCACCTGACTGCATCATCTATGGTGTCGAGCCGGAGGCAGGAAACGATGGTCAACAGTCGTTTCGCAGCGGAAAGATTGTTCATATCGATACACCGAAAACCATTGCTGACGGTGCTCAGACCCAACATCTCGGGAATATTACGTTTCCGATTATCCAGCAAAATGTGCACGATATTCTGACTGTCTCAGACGATGAATTAGTCGCCTCGATGAAATTTATCGCTGAGCGAATGAAAATTGTCGTGGAGCCGACTGGCTGTCTGGGTTTTGCCGCCGCCAGAGCGCACAAAGCTGAACTTCGCGGCAAGAAAATCGGCATTATCATCAGCGGTGGGAACGTGGATATCAGCCGCTACAGTGAATTCCTTGCCGGGTAATCAAGAAGGTATCTGCCATGCGGATACCTTATTACCGTCTGAACACTCGCGTCTGGAAAAGCGAACCCTGCTCACTGTAAACTGCCCGCAATCATGGCAACAGGCATCACCGCAGGAGACTGGCATGCCAAAAACCGATAACAACTCACTTCTCAGCCAAATTGACACTATCGCCAGGGGCTTGAGCGAGACCTTCTCTCCGTTTTGCGAAGTGGTGGTTCATGATCTCAAAAATCCTGAACATGCCATTTTATCCATCCATAATAACCTGTCCGGACGAGAACCCGGCCAACCGGCAACAGAACTGGGTCTGGCGCGAATCGCATCGCCTGAATTTCCCAGCATTATTGCCAACTACAGCAACCAGTTTGCCGATGGCCGCCCGGTGAAAAGTACCTCCATCGGCATCAAGGATGACGAAGGCAAATACGTAGCAGCACTCTGTCTGAACGTGGATATGACGCTGTTTCGTGGCATGCAGAGTGCCCTTGCGCGTTTTACTGAAACCGCTGACTCTCCCATTAAGGAACATATCGATCCCGGCAGTAACGAAGTCATCCGCCAGCGTATCGATGACTTTGCCGCTAAATGCGCAACGACGGCCCGCGCCCTGAAACCTGAAGACCGTAAACGACTGATTCAACAATTACGCAAAGACGGTTTGCTGAACGTACGAAAATCTATGGACACAGTGGCGCAGCATCTGGGCGTCTCCAGAGCGACCGCGTATCTGTATGCCCGCCAGTCGGCTCAGGCTGGCGAATAAGCCCGGTTATGTGGCGCTCAGCAAGGTTTATCCGCGTGGCTCAGGCAGCAAGCCAGCGCGGCATATTCCCCCAATCTCGGTGCATCCAGCCATTGATAAGTTCATTAAGTTGCTGACGATCCCGTAGGTGATTTTGCATATTTTGAATTCCTGATAATTGACTATTTTTGAACGTCTGCTACGCCTGTGTAATCTAATCCCGGGAATAGGCAAAAGTTCGATTTATTCAACAAGGTTACCCGCCGATAAAACAACGATTCCCTGTCGCTGTACAAAAAAATAAACCTTTATGATCGTGTGATTTTTTAACAACCACAGAGTGAGTGTTTTTTGTACAGACACAACAAAAATCACCGTCCGTTAATAACAGACTTCGCCTGATTTAATAAATATCCATAACCATTAAGCATGGCAACCCATTGATTTAAATGAATTAAAATACAAACAACTTCACATCATCAATAATAGACAGGCGGAATATATAAATAGCGTGATATCTAAATTATAATTCTTTTACATCCGGCTGATTGGTGAGGTTAGAATGCGGTTAATAGTCATGTTGGTAAGCGTTGTGCTCTCCACCCAGCTTTGGGCGGGTGAACTTTCCAGGCCCACCGGTAAAGTTCTTTTAACGTTATCCGGTAATATTGAAAATACAAATGAAGACGGGAAAGCGGTTTTTGATACCGCCAGCCTTGAGAAGCTGGGCATGGTAAGTTTTCAGACCACCTCCCCCTGGTATAATGGACGTACGACCTTTACGGGTATTCCACTACAAAAACTCATGGATTATGTTGGAGCGAGCGGCTCCGTTGTAAAGGTTACTGCGCTTAATGACTACACCACCGTTATCCCTCTCAGTGATTTCAAAAAATACAATGCCATCCTTGCTTTAAAAATCAACGGAAAATATATGCGCATCCGTGATAAGGGCCCATTATTCATTGTGTACCCCTATGACAGCATGCCGGAACTAAATAATCAGATTTATTATTCAAGGTCTGCATGGCAGGTCAGTAGTATGGATATTGAGTAAGCGTTCAGAGGAACATCATGAACAGAATACTGGCTGGCATCATCTTTTTTCTTTTTATATCGACCGGATATATCTCTTTCCTCGTGCATGAAAGGCAACAAGAGCTACAGAAACTGACTCACTACACCGATTCCTGGTCTGCCGCTCAGTTGGTATCTCAATATTACCGATTTGAATCGTTGCTTGGTCTTTACACTATCGATGATACGATGAATCTTGATGATGTACGCATGCGTCTCGACATTATGCTCAGCCAGAGTGATTTGATAAAAGAAGGTGATTTGGGGCGCTACATAGAAAGCAACATTGCCCACCGTGAGCTAGCGGTAACACTTGAAAATACCCTTAGTTATCTGGATGATAATCTCGAGAAAATGAACCGTCCAGCACTCCAGGCGTATCTGAAAAAAATGCATACCCTGGATGCACAACTTGGCCGTCTTTCATCCGGCGCATTAAACAAAGATGTTAACTCGATTAATAACGCCAACCAAAAAATTCAAACGCTGTACTATATTTACTCAACGACATCTGTACTGCTAATAATACTGAGTGCGATTCTGGGCGTGCTCATTTTTTATCAAAACAGAAATATTCTGCGGGCGCACCTTCAGGTCAAGAGTCTTGCCGAAGAACTGCAAAAATCGAAGGAAAAGCTACAAATTCAGAATGCCAAGCTGGAATATGACGTCTACCATGACTCGCTCACCGAGATGAATAACCGCCAGCTATTCTGGAGCGATTTAAATAAAACAATCGAAATGGCAGAGAAAAATAACGATGCTGTGACGGTGATGTTGTTTGATTTAGATCGATTCAAAGAGGTCAATGATACGTATGGTCATGATGCCGGTGATATGTTACTGCGCCAGATATCCGATCGTCTGATTTCGACAAGCCTTACGTCGGATACGTTGTATCGCTTAGGCGGGGATGAGTTTGCGTTTCTCTCAAGTGGTCTGACAGAAAGTCGGGCCGTTTCGCGAGCCCAGAAAATATGTGAGTTTATCAGCCAGCCCTACACCATTTACAACACAATTATCAACATAACCACCTGTGTTGGCATTGTTATCTCAGAAAATGAGCGCCGCTCCGACTATCTTTATAAATTTGCCGATCTGGCCCTTTATGAAGCCAAAAATGAAGGCTCTGGCAAGATAAAAGTCTTCCGGCAACGAATGTTAGAAAAATTGCAAGAAAGCAGAACGCTTGAGCATGATATGGCATTAGCAATAGTGAACAAAGAGTTCGTGGTGTATTACCAGCCTATTGTCGATTCTTTCAGTCAGAAAATATACAGCTATGAGGCGCTAATTCGTTGGGTCCATCCTCTCAAGGGCCTCTTGTCGCCGGATAGCTTTATTCCTGTTGCTGAAAAAACAGGGATGATTAATGAGATGGGGAAAGCGGTGCTGGAAATTGCCTGCAGGGAAGCCGCGGGTTGGGCGGTTCCGGCTAAAATTTCAGTCAATGTCTCCCCTGTCCAGCTAAGCAGCAAGGCCTTTGCAGGAATCGTGTTAACCATTCTGAAAGAAACTGGACTTCCACCTGACCGCCTCGAACTGGAAGTGACTGAATCCTCTCTCTTTACCGAGAGTGCTACGCCGATAAATACGCTTAATAAGCTCCGGGCCCTGGGGGTAAAAATCTCCATCGATGATTTTGGTACCGGATACTCTTCTCTTTCGCGCCTCAGCAGACTTGCCTTCGATAAAATCAAAATAGACAAGTCCTTTGTGCATTCGATATCTACGCAGGAAGACGCCCTGACTATCATCAAACTTATCACGGGCATGGCGAAATCTCTCAATATGAAGGCTGTTGCAGAAGGTGTTGAAACGCAGGAGCAACTGGCAAGACTTCAGGCTCTGGGCTGCGATTTCGCGCAAGGATATCTGTTTGGCAAACCTCAGCCTTGTATCGATGAAGAAATCAGAAACGGTTAAATCGCGGTCGGCACATTTGCCCGTGGGTGCAGGGCCGCATTTTCTCATCGATTACACACCGTGAAAGTTATCCCTGCTTAAACGCATCAGAAAACGGCAGGGATAACCTTCGCGAACAACGGATATTTCTGCCCCAGATTTACTCGCCATCAGGCTAATTAATCATTAACCGTAGGGCTAAATCCTTCGGATAAGGATCAAAATAGTTCTGGGTAAGCAAATAGCTGTCTGGGTATTCAGCAAGGTAGTGCTTGAGCAGAGTCAGTGGCGCCAATATTGGCAGCAGTCCGCCGCTATAGTTGAGGATAACGTCACGCAACTCTCCGCGCTGGCGGGTGTTCAACCGATCGCGGAAGTAGCCCTGAATATGCATCAGTACGTTGGTGTGATTTTTCCGTGAGGCGGGCTTTTTGAGGATCGCCATTAGCTTTTCGCGATATACCACGAAAAAAGCGTCCAAATCATCCCATTGATGGAGCGAGGCCACGAAAGGGCCAATATCCCGGTAACCCGCCTGGTGATGAGCCAAAAGCTGGAGCTTATAGCGGCTGTGGAAGTTGAGTAAACCGTGGCGAGTAAGACCAGTGGCTCGCAGCATATTAAGTTCATGTAACGCGAACACTCGCTCGACAAAGTTCTCCCTCAGCACCGGATCGTGCAAGCGGCCATCTTCTTCGACCGGCAACCACGGGTAGGTTTCCATTAAGGTGCCGGTAAACAGACCGATTCCCTCTTTTCGCCCACGATTTCCCTTTTCGTCATACAGCCTCACTCTCTCCATTCCGCAGCTCGGTGATTTAGCACAGACGATAAAACCCGACAGACCGCCAAGTCCATTGATATATGAAGCGGTGAAATCGGACATTTTATCGGTTACATCCTCACCAGGCGCATGGCTAAAACACATGCGGATATTCCCCTGGGCGGTTTGAACCAAACGCAACGCGGGGCGTGGTACAGGCAAACCGATGGACATCTCCGGGCAGACAGGTTTAAAAGTCACCCACTGAGCCAGCTCGTCCATCACAAACCCCATCCGTTTATGCCCGCCGTCGAATCGCACGGCTGAGCCGGTTAAACATCCACTAATCCCGATGACAGGTTGAGTGTTCATAACGCCCCCTCTTTTTTTGACGCCCTTTTTCGGGAAGAAAAGTATGACTGTTTCACTAATAAATCATAGCGTACGTTATTTATCTGTAGCAGGCTCCCTACGAAAAACAGGTTAACCAATTTAAGTAAATATGCGCAGCGAAAGTTGGTAATTCCCCTGAACGGTTCTATAGTCGGGACTGCTTCTCATTACAGGGTTCACTAATGCGATTTAACGGACTGACTAAAGGTTTCTTCATTTTCATACTTGCCCTTGTGACTTGGGCGTTCTTCGATGTGTTGTCTCCCTATTTCTCTGCCATTTTGTGGGCCGCAATCTTAACCACCATCTTTAACCCGGTGAAAAACAGACTGCGCAGCGCGCTTGGCGAACGTAACGGGCTGGCGTCACTGCTCACCATCGGCATCATCTGTCTGATTGTTTTTATCCCACTGATGGTGATCTTCTCCTCGTTGGCTATTGAGCTGAACGTGGTGTATGCCAAATTACAACAAAACGACACTCAGTTCCCGGAAGTGGTCACCGCCATTATTTCGTATCTTCCTGACTGGGCCAGAGGATTCCTCGCAGAACATAATCTGGATAACGTCGCGCAGATCCAGAAAAAACTGTCCGACGTTGTACTGCAGGGTGGACAGTACCTCGCCGGCAGCGCGTTCCTGATTGGTAAAGGGACATTCGGCTTTGCTATTAGCTTTGGCATCATGCTGTATCTGCTGTTTTTCTTACTGAAGGACGGGCCGTACCTGGTGCGCCAGATTCTGGACTCATTACCGCTTTCTGATTTTGCCAAACAGCACCTGTTTGCCAAATTCGTCGGCGTGACGCGGGCAACGGTCAAGGGCACGGCGGTCGTGGCGTTGGTTCAGGGTATTCTTGGCGGCATCGCGTTTGCAATTGTCGACATCGACGGCAGCGTCCTGTGGGGCGCGCTGATGGCGTTTCTCTCCCTCGTGCCCGCGGTCGGCTCAGCGATCGTCTGGGTACCTGCGGCAATATTCCTCTTCGCCACGCACCAGCTGTGGCAAGGGCTGTTTATCGTTGGCTTCTTCGTGATTATCGTCGGGCTGGTGGACAATATCCTGCGCCCGCTGCTGGTGGGTAAAGACACCAAAATGCCGGATTATCTGATTCTGATTTCCACTCTCGGCGGAATGGAGATCTACGGCATTAACGGCTTTGTGATTGGCCCCCTGATTGCCGCACTGTTCATTACCTGCTGGAACCTGTTTTCCGGGCGCGATCATGAAGGTAACGTGGAAGGAATCGACGAAGCCTTTATGGAAGAAGGAAAAAATCCTCCAGATTTATGATGGCAGGACGATAACAGAAGGCGGTCCTGAGACCGCCTTTTTTATTTTCACGCAAAATCATACGTTTCCTATAATTTCAATCATGCTTATTCATTAATCGTCGCAGAAGGAACTAATCAGTGCGAATTGCCACAATCACCAACTGGGCCTACAGCGCGACGGTGTGTCTGACCATTGCCTCCGGCGTTGTCATGTTGATGGCCTCCAGCGCCGATAACACCGAACGGCAGGTGGTGGAGCAGCGTTATCAATTCGATCAACTGACCGAAGAAGTCGAGCTCGATGCCTGGTCGCTGTCCAGTCTGGCACGCGAATATGTTATTGCAAAAGACCCGGAAGCGCTTAACGCCTACCGCCAGAAAGAAGCGTCGCTGAAAGCCGTTGAACAGCGGCTGTCGAAACTAAAAGACATTGGGGCGACGGATGAAGAGCTGGCGCTATTGCATGAAGGGCTGCAGATTGTTGATGCCCTGCAGGATGAGCAAGCTACGGCGCTTGCCAGCGTCGCGCGCGGAGAAGAGTCGCAGGCCATCGCCCTGCTGTATGGCAAATCCTATGAACAGGAACTGGAGCGAGCCCAGGACCGGATAGATCATTTCCGTCAGTTACTCGACAGCCGCGTACGCAACACCATTGAAGATGCCACTCAGACTTCGCGCACGCTACGTACGGCTTCGGAAGTGATGGTCGGGCTGACGGCGCTGCTATTTTTGTTCGTTCTCGGCTTTATTTTAAAACGCCGCGTACTGCGTCCCGTGGTGCGTTTGAGCGATGTGGTTAACCGTCTTGCGTCGCAGGATTACGCCGTTGAGACACCCAGCTTTAATCAGATCGACGAAATCGGCGATATGGCGCAGGCGATCCGCATTTTTCGCGAGAACGGCCTGGCACGTCAGCGACTGGAGAAAGAACGAGACGCCGACTGGGCAATCCGCGAGCTGCTCGCACGTATGACTCAACGTTTGCAAGGCTGCGAGAATTTTGCCGATGTCATTAATGTGGCAGAGCTGTTTGCGCCGAATGTTGCTCCCGGTATTGCCGGGCGGCTTTACATACTGGATCGAGAGCCCTGGCAAATGCGCTGCGTTGCGCAATGGCTTTCACCGCAGGGCAAAGCGGATGCTTTCCACCCGGACGAATGCTGGGCAGTGCGCCGCGGTCAGAGCCATCCACCGGTGCAAGGCGAACCCGATATCGCCTGCTACCATCTACCGGAATCATGCCAGCAGCATACCCTGTGCGTGCCACTGATTGCCCAGGGTGAAGCCATCGGCCTGCTCTCATTCCAGAACCTCAGCAATGATTCCGCTCCCTCTCGCGCGTATCTGGAACTGATGGCGGAAGCACTCGGTCTGGCGTTAGCCAACCAGCGCCTGCGTGATGCGCTGCTGGAGAAAGCGCTCTACGACCCGCTAACCGGCCTGCGCAACCGTCACCATCTGGAAGATACGCTGCGCACCCAGATGAGCCAGGCAGTGCGTAACAAAGAGCCAATCAGTTGCCTGATGATCGATATCGATCATTTCAAAAAAATTAACGACCGCTTTGGCCATGAGGCGGGCGATAGTGTGATAAAAAGTATCGCCACCACTATTCAGCGCGTTGTCCATGACAGCGGCATGGCCTTCCGCTACGGAGGTGAAGAGTTTCTGGTGTTGCTGGCCAATACGGATGAGCAGGCCGCCAACCGCTTTGCGACAGATATTTATAATGGTGTACGCGAACTGTCGCTGCGCTTTGGACTCTCAGAGATTGGTCACGTTGATGTCTCTATCGGCGTTGCCAGCTATCCGCAGCACGCCCAGAGCGACAATCTTCTGCGCGCCGCAGACGTGGCGCTGTATCGCGCGAAAGAGTTAGGGCGTTCGCGCATCGTGAGCTTTGGCATGCTGGAAGCGAGCTAAGATACGTCTGTACGCCGTGCATTGCTTTACCTCTGCGCCAGGCGGTGATATGTTGATTGGATGAACACAAAACACGATATCACCGCGTTTAATCACAACCTGTGGTGGCTGCCTTCTTAAAGGCGGTCAGAATGTGTTTTCCCCATTTTAAATAACCGCCGAAAGGCGGTTATTTGCATTTAAAGACCCCTTTCGGTTTTTTGATTAAGGAGTCTTACATGAACAACAAAACTATCATCCTCACTGGCGATCGTCCCACTGGCCCGCTGCATCTCGGCCACTATGTTGGCTCTCTGCGCCAGCGCGCCACGCTGCAACATGATTATCAGCAGTTTATATTGGTTGCTGACCTGCAAGGGCTAACCGATAACGGCAGCACACCACAAAAGATCCGCAACAATATTCCCGAAGTGCTGGCTGATTACCTCGCCGCAGGAATCGACCCGTCACTCACCACCATTTGTCTGCAGTCGGCCCTGCCCGCCCTCGCTGAGCTGACCGCGCTTTATATGAACATTGTTACCGTGGCTCGCGTGGAGCGAAATCCTACGGTCAAAAACGAAATTGCGCAGAAAGGATTTGCCCGCTCGTTACCGGTTGGCTTTCTGGTTTATCCCATCAGCCAGGCAGCAGATATTACCGCTTTCAAAGCCGAGGTGGTTCCCGTCGGCGACGATCAGTTGCCCATGATCGAACAGACCAATGAGATCGTGCATAAGATGAATAGTCTGTTACCGACCTCTGTCTTGTCGCATTGTAAAGCGCTACTGAGTGAGACCAGCCGTCTTCCAGGGATCGACGGTAATGCCAAAATGTCAAAATCGCTCGGCAACACACTACTCCTGTCTGCCAGCGAAGAGGCTATTCATCATGCGGTCAGCGCAATGTACACCGATCCCAATCATCTAAAAGTGTCCGATCCGGGTCAGATTGACGGCAATATGGTATTTACTTACCTCGATGCTTTTCATCCGGATAAAGCAAAAGTGGCGGAGATGAAAGTACATTATCAGCGCGGCGGGCTGGGTGACCGGACATGCAAAAACGAGCTGGAGATGTGCTTGCAGGAGCTTATCGCCCCGATGCGCGAGCGGCGGGCAACCTACATCCAGGATAAAGGTATGCTGATGGCGATGCTCAAAAAAGGAAGCGAAGAGGCGCACGAGGTCACACAGCAGACATTAAAAGAAGTAAAGCAAGGGCTGGGTTTGCCGGTGTTCTGAACTCGAAGCACTACAGGTTCGATAATTAAAGATAGCTCCCGACGAATGACAATCGCCGGGAGTAGCGCAGCCATGCGTTGACGCGTAAAGATAACCTCTGTCACAGAGGCTAATTAATTCGCTGTTTAATAATCCACGCAATACGATATGTCGTTTTTTATGCAGTGCTATTTCTACCCGGCCCCTTCAATTATTTCAGCTAATCATTATGAATTACCCATTACATGTACGGGTTCGAAATCCTCACCTTGCCTGAGATATGATTATTTGTTAAATTAACCGCATTAGCGTTAAATACATTGAGCATTATACAGACGCTATTTATACAATAATGAATGATGGAGTTAAAATGAAGTATGCGTTTGCATTAATGTTGAGTATGGTATTGTCAGGTTGTACCGCAAATGATTGGGTGGATGCTGCAAGTGGAATAATGCAGGCAAAAGACCAACACGATAAAGACGCAAGAAACAATCGCATCAAAGAAGCCAACAGGGCTGCAGGCTACTGATATCTAAATGATTAGCACATCCCTCTTCTTGTCTTTATAAACAGAAGAGGAATGGTATTCTAAACAAATTTACTGACTAAATAGCACAATTAAAATTGGTGTATAGCGCATACATATCCTTGCAGAGAATATAATAACCTAACGCTCAGTCCGCTCCGCGCCAGATGCTGGCTTTGCAAGTCCCCTATCCCTATTCCTCATGTAAAAATGGCACTAATTGAAAGATGCCAATCCACTTCCTCATGTATATCTATATCCACACTTAGTCATAAAGAAAAGGATGGATGAAGATGCTGAGAGGTAAAAGAGCTGTAATTACGGGTGGAGGTGGAGGATTTGGTCAGGCGCTGTGCGTGTGGCTGGCGCAAGAAGGCGTCGAGGTGGATTTTTGCGCGCGGCGTGCTGATGATATTCAAAAAACTTGCAGTATCATCGCGGCTGAAGGCGGGATTGCAAAAGGATATATCTGTGATTTAACCCAGCCTGAATCCCTTTCGCAGTTTTCTTCACAGTTGTTAACTTCAGACAAGCCCATCGACATTTTAATCCTCAATGCCGCCCAGTGGCTGTCAGGAACGTTAGACGATCAACCAGACGCAGAAATTATCAATACCGTCAGTTCAGGCCTGACAGGTGCGATTTTACTGACTCATGCATTGTTGCCTGGGTTAAGACGTTCAGAAAGCGCGGATGTCGTCTCAATAATATCTTCATGTGGGATTCCGAATTTTACGGATTCAATTGCGCATCCCGCTTTTTTTGCCAGCAAACACGGGCTTAGCGGATTCACAACTAAACTGTCACACCAGTTGTCCGAAGAAAATATACGTGTGACCGGGTTGTATCCACCGGATTTCGAACTTACAGGGTTAGATACGTTTGTTGATAGTCAATCCAGAATGGGGGAACGTTTATTAAATGGACGCTCAGTCTGGGAAACTATTCGTTTTGTACTCGCTCAACCGCGTAGTTGCCATATAGGTAGTATCTACTTTCAAGGTCCGACTCGAGAGAAACTGAGTTCCAGGGACTTAATTTGGTGACGTTGAACAACGCGGTCAACGTCCGCTCTTGACCTAGCGGCTCTTGAAGGTCGCCAGCCAGACTGCTCCGTGCCAGAGGCGGACTTCTCACACTTCGGCTTATGTGGTCAAAATCTGTATGTCACTACACTTTATAGTATTTATATCAATAGTTAAGATAAAATGAAGGTTAACTGGCATTTCATTCGAATACGTAGCCCCACCCGTTAAATGAATGATGGCCTTAGACAGGAGCATTGCCAAGGTTCATGTAAACGATACAGGAAAGAGAACATCAGATGCTATGTAAATACTCACTCAATGACCTGCTCGGACTGCTTGTTTTTTCAAGGAAATATCACTTTCTCTACGATAATCTGGACTGCCTGATCATTGCATGGGCTGAAGATAAAATTACCGAAGGAAATGATTCGGTGACTCTCTTAATTCTCGCTTCACTTGGTCTTGATAATCAACCTGAACGTACTGAGGTTGAATTATATCTGTCACGATACATGATAGAGCAGCGGATTGTACTGCCACCGCTAAAAACAGCAGCATTGGTCTGGATAAAGCTATTTATGAGTCAACTTTCCCAGTGCACATCCATTCATGATGCAGAACAAAAAATGTATTTTCTGGTGTGTCATTGGTTTGAACCTGACGTAAAGATTTTCGAGGCAGCGGTCGATATGCTGAAATCGCTTTACTGGCGTCTCTTTGATGAATGGAAAGGGCCAGGTACAAGCAAAGCGGTAAGGATGGTGGAGTCAGAATTCTTTGATCTGATTAATCGTGCGATGCTGACCTATTCCCATAAAATTGAGAATCCAGATTGGCAGAATCTGCTTGTTCGGTAATTTTTACCTGCATCCTGAAAGATGTCTTTCATGTGTGAAAAACTCCATCCAATTTGAATTCCTTTTCGCATTTAACTTAAGCATATTCTGCCAAAACCTCATCGTTCCCCCTTTGAACCTAGAAACAAAGTTAAGCAGACTGAATAGCCGCTTTGTGCCAGAAGTGGACATTGCTAACACCGGGATTTACTAATCTGCTGAGGGCTGGTTAACTCATCCTTTCCTAAAAATTAGGCGGGTACATCCAAAGGCACAGTGTAATTACTTAATTTAACAATTAAAGTTTAAACTGTATTTTATCAATATCATTGTTTTCATTGTCTACGACATTTATGAACATCAATGCACTATGTGCATCCATTGATTGAGTGGATGGGTGCTTATATTTTTCATTAGTTCCAGCTGAAAAAAATGCAATTGCCAAAATTGACTTTGATGGACTCAGGATTGATTCACTACTTTCTATGTCACCATGGTGCGGTACAATAACATAAGTATATTCATTGTTTTTAAGCGCTGCTATTCCTGGACATAAATCAGTGTGAATATTTTTGTATGAATAATCTCCGGGAGCTAAGACCTCCTCTTTCTCAGTGCTAATGTGTGTAACTAATGCATTATCGTTTTTTTCTTTTGAAGAAGAAAAAGGCTGAGTACGATACGAATGCAGAAACCCGTTAGCAAATTTTATTTTAATCCTGGAGCAGGCTATAACTTTCTGAAAGGTTAATTTATCCTTAAGGAAAAGATCATCTGTATTGCTAGGGATGTATATATTAGACACCATTTCCAATATATATGGATCCCAAGATAAAAGTCTATGATGATCGCTATCTAAATGAGATAAAATCATATCCACCTGTGATAGAGCATTAAGATCAATTATAAGTTTATTGGTAGACAGTTTTTTATAATTAGGCTTTAAAATAGGTTTGCCTGCACCACAATCAAGCAGAACCCCTTCTTTTCCATTGTGTAACAATGAGCACATTCCCTGACCTACAGAATAACTATTCAAATATATTTGCCCCCTGAACTCCTTATTTATATCGGTATGGCTTTTCTTTTTATTCAGGAAACTTTGAATCAGGTTGTTTTTTGCAACTAATTTATTTGATGGGTAAACAAATGCCAAGCTTATGATTTTAATTTTTTCATATTCTTGTTCTGTTTTACTTCCCTCAGGGGAACGATAATTTCGATAGTAATACCCATCGGCAGTATTTGATTTTTTAAACTTCAATAAAATATAGCAGTGGCCATTTTTAAGATTAGTGATATGCCTTTGAACATACAAGTTTCCATTTTTGGATTCTCTATTGTAGAACTCTGACTCTTTGATGTCGATTGAAAACGTTGAAACCGCAGTTGAATCATCGTTTAACTCATCTCTATTGAAACTATTTAACCTGACACCTTGATGTTCAGACATATAGTCTAGGGTTATATTCGTTTTGTCTAAGCAGCATACAAAAGTCAATGTTTTTTCACTCATGAGTTCTTCTCTCCACATGCAATTTTATGCTTTCTTTAGATATGTTGACCTGCACTCCATTGATTCACTCGTAATGCGGTTAGCAATGTCCGTTCCTCGCTCACTGCGGACCTTTAGCCCCGCCAGCACGTCAGGTCTGTGCCATAGGCGGACGTCACAGTACAGATTTTTAGACATACATAACCCGCTTGGATGCGAAACTTACACCTTCATTGAAGGTAGTGCTATAACCGGATCATTAAGTTGGGAGCATTACCATCAATTGCATCGGATTATTATGAGTGAACACTAAAATCGTTTTGCTCTGCTATTTCCCACACTGAAGAAAACTCAGTTGGCGTTGGTGGAATAATATCAAACCAGTCAAAATTAAATACTTTTTCTCTCTGCTTATGTAAATCACCTGTCGTATCAAACCCATCTCCAGGTAATCCTGTCTCAGAATTCACAACCAATACACTTAATGGTGGTAATTTATTCTGAGCACAAAAATGAAGAATATGACCTAATTGACGATCCATCGTACCTGCGCCTTTATACCCAAGAATATCAGCAATCTCTCTATATGTAGTTATCTTACGCGCATAAGCGAATCCGATGAGAATTTGCCATATTTGTAATGCTCTATTCTCAAGGGTGTTTTTTTGGAAAAATATTGGACCATAGATTCCTCTCCAGAGTTATGTTACATGTAACAGTTCGAACTAAATAAGCGAAACGTTTTGTGTGTCCTTAGACTACCGAGAGAGCACACTACCTGTGATAGTTCTTCCTTGAATAGAATATCATGATCAAGGTTGTCCACCACTCCCCAATTTTTAGTAGCACAGGATTATAGAATGGAAATATCTTCCAAAGACAGCAATTCGGTCACAGCAGACCTTCTGCTCAGTTAGTTCGGCCGCTTAGTGCTAGCCTTAGCTCAGTGATAACCAGATGCAACGTAAGAATTTGAGGGCCCTCATGGTCCTACCCTGAAGTGTAAATTTTAATCCCATTAGAGTTAAAACCTGCGCCACCATTAAAGACAATCGCAACACTTTTAACTGGCCTAGTCAGACCAACATACAACTTGGCTCGTGAATCATTAGTGAGTGCAGCGCTATTATCTTGGAACCACTTCAGCATAGGTTCGGTAGGAAAGATGATCACACGTTCAAATGTCAGGCCTTTAGATGTACCAAAGGTAAAGACAGGATAACGTTCATCAGCGGTACGCCTTTTATCCCAGCGCAACTGCACGGGAGTATACGTTTCTAGGTAGTGACTCAGTAATTTTTCGGGCAGCAGGAAGACTCCGTCATGACCGGATATTTCACGAACGTTGGAGGCTGAAGGAGCAAAGGCAGGATAAAGTTTGTTGGCAAAATCATTGATTTCATGAAAGCACCGAAAGTTCTCATTCAACATTTTATCATCAACTGTGACCCCTACCGCCTTGTCATCAAAGAAATTCACGATGGCAGCTTTTTTGTACTTCGCATTTTTCTCGGTATTGACGGTACTGTAAGTGGCCTGACGCGGGTCGCCGACCAGCGTGATTTTAATGGGTGACCTGAACAGTGTTTGAAGAATTTCAAGATCGTAACCAGCAAGATCCTGAACCTCATCCACATAAATTTCATCAAAGCACGACGCCAATCGAGCGATGACTTTTCCGCTCGACTTCTCATCACAGCGAAGAGAAAGTTTGGCCATTTTATCGGAGTAAAGCTTAAAATCAGAACTGAAATAGTGCTGCCTGAAATCTTTCTCCCCCCAGTAGATGGGTCTCCCTGCTACCTTATAAGGCTTTACACCGGATTTGCTGCTGCAAAGGAGCATTCCTTTGACGTCATAGTCAAATAAACACCCCTGATAGGGTTTTATCCAATGTTTAATAAGAAAGGAAAACCAGGTGATCACATATAAATTAGGCGGAACGCACCCATTCTCTTTAATGATTTTGACATTTATTTCATCCCGGCATGCCTCGGTGAACGTGGTAATCAGAATACGCTTTCCTGAAGTGACGGCCTTTAATGCTTCACTAACTACAAAGGTACTTTTACCTGCTCCAGCAGATGCGATGATGACTTTGTTCATTTGATCGCATCCAGAATGTACTGCGGATACTGTATGCTGAGCGCCGCAGTATTCGTATAGTTAAATATCTTCAATGCGCAATCTGTTTTATTCGCATGCATGTAAATGCGTAAGTCATCATCAGAAGTATGAGCAGTCCCTAAAACGGTATTAAGGCTTGCCCTACTGTTCGCCTTCAGCAATTTGGGCTCAAGAGTATTATAATTGTATTTTTTTGTGCCCACCATCAGCGTACCGGTATCAACAATCGGGTCAACACAGATATCAATGTGTGGTTTTATATTCGCGCCCAGATAGGTGCTATATTTTTTCTGAATTGCGGCAATATCGCCATCATTGTCCGTTACGACGCGGGTAGGTTTGTCGATAATCGCGGCTATTTCCAGAAATCTCAGAAAAGAAATCCCTACTGAAATAACTTCGATCCCGTCCTCAATGGGTAGTCGTCCCTGGTTCGTATCCATGTATGCCTTCTGAACCACAAGCTCGTCTGAATCGCCTTCAACCAGAATCGCTTTCTTACACAAAACCATTCGAAGCGTGTCGTAACCCGCAATCTTTTCGAAAAATTCTTTCGTGCCAGGTGTTAACGAAGCCAGCTTGGTCGTCTTGCGGTTCGAGAGAAAAATCAGATCACCAAGACCGAGTTTATTCGCAACAAAACTACTGTGAGTCGTAATGATGATCTGTTTACCTTCACAGTTGTCTTTGATGGTCTTAATGAGCAGATTAAGCTTGGTGTGCGATAGGTTATTTTCAGGCTCTTCAATGAGAATGACATTCGACTCTTTGGCTTTATTGTGCGAGAGCGCCAAATTTGTCTTCACAATGCTTTGCTCGCCCTTTCCAATGTAGTTAAACGGAACATCATCCAGGCAGGTAATCAGGCTTGATTCCCATGCTTTTTGAGAGGAAAGCTCAACTGAGATAGTGACCTTTTTACTGGTGATCTTGCTTGCACTAATAATTTTCTTATTGATGGTTTCGATAGACTTGTCTGATATGAAGGCTTCTTTCATCTTACGGTGCGACTGAGAAACGCTAATGACCTCATCATCCGTCAGCAAATCCTTGATTATTCTGCTGATGTAAACATCTGACCCATTGTTGCCTCTGGCCGAGGATGAATCGATAAATGCAGACTTGATGGGGATATTACGTGATAAAAGTGCGTCCCTGCTGAAGCTTTTCCACTCAATATCGTAATACTCTATAGGCAACGTTCTGATATCACCCACTTTCAAGAGTGCTTCATAGGCAGCCTTATAGTCCTCGTTAAACTTGATTTTGAATACAACTCCCACTGAGGATGACTTAAGGCAATTACCATCCCCCTCCAGGAAAACAGTGTCAGGCGTTTTTTGGAAGTGGAGCTCAACGAATAGCGCTGGCGGTGGCAATCTAGCTGCGGTTGCGAGACTGGCTAGATATTCCTTCACCAATTGGTCATTAAAGAGATATTGGCTGATGTTATTCTTGACAGGTTTCCCTGCATACAAACCCGTCAAGCCTAAATTGATAGCCTCAAGGATGGTACTTTTTCCCGCTTCATTATCGCCTACGATAATGTTCACTGACTCATTGAACTCGATGCAGAATCGGTCTTTAAACCCCTTAAAACCCTCAATAATTAACTTTGTAATAATCATTAACATCTCCATTACATGTTGTACGCAATCAATTCAGGAAAATATACTTGATGAAAAGTGGATTGGGGTTTATAGCAACAGGTTAAATATCAACCGAGCAATTAACCTGTCCCTTTCAATACAATACGCCAAAGTTAGCAATACCACTATCGATTGTATGGACAATTGAGACCTTCCGTGCCTCGCTCTTAGCAGGCCTCACGACCTTTTTTCTGTCCACTTCGCTCCAGAGGCGGAAAATTATACCTCAAAGAAAGTGCCTTCCGAGTTTCATTGATAATTTTTTAAGAAATCAAAATACTCACCAAATTTTTATCAATTTCTTTCGATGTGTTTCGTCCCTTTATATTAGGAGTTAACTTTATAGTTTAGAACGCTCATTACTATTAATCCTTACTTCATTGGGATCAAGGTAGTCAAGCAAATCAATTAGTGCATGTTGCAACTTCTGTAATCGAATGCGATAAGCTTGTAAGTTCTTCGTCATTTTAACAACTTCGCCTTTCAATTCTTTAAATAAAAATTCGTCACAAAACGCATCTTTTCTTATGAATTCACCATAGCCAATACAATTATATCCATTATCTCTTTTGATTAACATCTGCTCGCCAATAGCTCTTTGTTCTCCCGCAAAGAAAATAAAATGAGGACCAAGACTATCTGTTTGTATCAATGAATATATTCTACTCTGCAGTTCGGATAGTTTGCGAGTCTTTAAATCATTTTCAAGATTCAGAAACTGAACATCAATTCGAGCGGCTTCAGTCCATGCAAAAAATTGAGCTACAAGAAAAACAGTATTGTTTATAACATAGTTTTGATTTCTATCACTTCCGTTATGATAATACCGTTCAATGAATCCGCCTTCTAGTATGTTATAAATTCGACTTTGTAAGTCAGCGGCAGATCTAATCAATGGCTCAAGATAATATTGATGCTTCCTCTTTTCCTCTATGGCATTATTTATCTTATTAACCCTGTTCTGATTAAATGTAGTAATTCCAACAGAAATAATAACTGAAGCTATGGCAAAAACTCCACCAATGATACTCGAAATCAATGTCACATTCATCATAACCTCTTATATATTTTTATATCGTTCCGCTAACTTTACTTGATTTAATCTAACCTTCAAATATAAATTTCGTCAATCATGTTATCCTATTAAATCTCTAAAGATAAACTCATTTTTTGCATGAGTTTTGTGACAAAGATAGCTTCAATGAAAAGCCTTATAGAGTTACTAGGCCATAACAGTTTTTACGATAAACTCGAATGCAACGTCTGCTCCTCGCTCATAAGGGACAACCATACTCAAATCTCCAACATTGCAGGAGATTTGAGTATGAACATGTCACCGTGGAACAAAGACCGTATCATAGGCCAAAAAAGACCACTTCAGATATCTCATATCTGGGGGATCCGAATCCGGCTTGAACTGGAAGGTAAAACGCGTGATTTAGCTCTGTTCAACATGGCCTTAGACAGTAAGCTACGAGGCTGTGATCTGGTCAAACTCAAAGTATCTGATGTTGCATATGGTAGCTCTGTCTCAAGCAGAGCAACGGTGCTGCAACAGAAAACCGGTAGCCCTGTGCAATTTGAGATAACCAAAGGGACAAGAGAAGCTGTTGCTGCATTGATAAAGCTTGGCAATTTGCACAGTAAAGACTTCTTGTTTCGGTCTCGGATCGGAACTAACCGGCACATATCAACCCGGCAATACAGCCGAATTTTTCATGGGTGGGTAGAAAAGCTTGGTCTCGAAGCTTCGCTTTACAGCACACACTCCATGAGAAGAACAAAACCTTACCTGATCTACAAGAAAACCAAGAATCTTCGGGTGATCCAACTTCTGTTGGGCCATAGGAAACTGGAAAGCACAGTCCGTTATCTGGGCATTGAAGTCGATGATGCGTTAGAGATCTCTGAATCGATTGAAGTCTAAGGTTGTCAGGGCTGCAACAGCAGCCCTGTGCCAATGGCAGACTGGCAACGAACGAATCAAAGAGCAGATGCCGTTCTTACTACAAAACAGTGGTCAAATTTCTTGACCAATCCCAGGAAAGAAATCTTCAGCAACTCTATTAAATTGCATTAGTCAATCCTGAAACTGAAAGCCTGCATCGATAATAGATCCATATGGAGTATTTACCAGCCCAAAAGCCCTAACGGCACAATATGGTTGTGGAATACCTCAGTGGGATGAAACAAAGGAAACAAAGCAATTCAATACCCGGCTAACCTCACGATTTTTAAGCCATATCATCATAGTATTGACATTACCAATGTGAGGAGTAATAGAGTGGCACCGTATGGGGAAGCTCGTTTCATACTGTTTGACGACGCTCTCAGGCAATAATGCAATGCCCATTCCGGCACTTACGCAACCAAGTATTGCCTGAAAAGAACCAAACTCCAGCGGGTCGTCATAATCGACATTTTGTAGCCGTAACCATTGCCCAAGCCGGGAACGATAATTACATCCTTTCACAAAGACGAGCGGCCTTGTCACCTCCAGATCGGCTCCCGTCACGACATCACCATGCTCTGCGGCCGTAACCAGAACCAGGGTTTCCTGACACAGCACCTGCGTTTGTAGCCTTGAATTGTCTACGTGCAACGCCTTGTGGTCAGCGACGAAGGCAATTTCAAGTTCACTATTCTGGATCTGACGAACTAACACATCTGTCGGTGACGTTTTTAAGTTTAATTCTACGGAGGGCATTTCACGGTGGAAGTTTGCCAGCAAAGCAGGAAGTCGGACGGCGGCAGTGGTTTCCATTGCGCCAATGCGCAGAGGGCCAGCCGCTTTCGTTCCCTGCATAGACAACTCGGCTTCGTCTAAAAGCGCGAGGATTTTGTTAGCGTAACGCAGAAGCAGTTCACCTTCAGGGGTGATGTGAAGACGATTCTTCTCGCGAACAAACAACGAAACATCCAGGCTGGACTCCAGTTGCTTGAGCCGCGTCGTGACGTTTGAAGAAACGCAGTGCAGATTACGGGCTGCTGCGGTGATAGAGCCGGTTTCCGCGACGGTTTTAAACAAATTTAATGAGGTACTGTTCATCGTGTCTGTCACTCAAAGTGAAGGTTTTCGTCATTTTTATTAACTTTTTATTATCATTTCTTTATGTAACATAACAATCAAATCTGATTGACATATTGAGCCTGAAAAATGGATCTTGATCACAATGTTATTGGCCATCGCCAGTTGAGCACGGCTGTCTTCGGTATGATTGTTTTAACGCTGGGGATGGGAATTGGTCGGTTTTTATATACTCCGATGCTGCCGGTCATGTTGCATGAAGGCATTTTTAATTTTTCGCAATTATCGTTAATCGCAAGCGCGAATTACGCCGGATACCTGGTTGGCAGCCTCCTGTTCTCGTTTGGTATTTTTGGTGGCCTGAAGAATATCAAAACGATGTTAATTTGTGCTGCATTAGTCACCGGCCTACTTATTTTTGCGATGGCAGTAGTCACGCACCCTGATATAGTAATTGTTATTCGATTTTTCGCCGGTGTTGCCAGCGCAGGCATGATGATATTCGGGTCGATGCTTATGCTACAGCATACCCATAATCCGTTTGTCATTGCTTCTTTGTTTGCCGGCGTCGGGGTGGGTATTTTTATAGGCAACGAATATGTTATAGCCGGTATCGCATATGCATTAAATTCAAAGCTACTATGGATCGGCGCGTCAATCATTTCAGCTGTACTCTTCATCGCGCTGATTATCTTGCTGCCTGCAAATAAACACGTTCTACCTCCTCAGAAAAAAGCTTCGTCATCCGAGCCGAACATCCAGTGGTGGAATTTAGCATTGTTATATGGACTGGCAGGCTTCGGTTATATCATTGTAGCTACTTATCTCCCTTTAATGGCCCGGGGAGTGGGTAATGAATTTCTGGCCAACCATATCTGGTCTATTGTTGGCCTTGCCGTTATCCCAGGATGCTATGGTTGGTTATGGGCTGCACGCAAGTGGAGCATATTGTCCTGCCTGAGTGTTAACTTAATTGTGCAGGCGAGCTGCGTTGTGATGGCCTCGTTTATCCATTCCCCGCTTTTATTGACCTTGAGTTGTATTGGCTTTGGTGCAACTTTCATGGGAACCAGTTCTCTCGTTATGCCACTCGCGAAAAAGATTTCTGCACCACAGAAAATTAATCTTCTGGGTCTGGTGACGTTAACATATGGCATTGGGCAAATTGCCGGACCATTAATCGTGAGTGCGTTTCAGAACAATAAAAACGGGATGACTATTTCAATATTATCTGGCGCTTGTGCGTTATTTATCGCAGCAGGGATTAGCTATGTTCAACACAGCAAAGTTAAATACTCTCAAAGTTGGAGCAAAGAATGAAAAAGACAACCGTTGCTATTATAGGAATGGGGCCTCGGGGGCTTAGTATTCTGGAAAGGATTTGTGCTCAGCATGCACAACGTAAACAGAATGAACATATTAATATTGTTATCGTTGATAAAAATGCGATGGGTGTAGGTGCGCACAGTTTATCGCAGCCCGACCATTTATTGGTTAACACCGTTGCTTGCCAGATAACATTATTTGGTGATGCGACGGTAAAAAATGCCGGATCTTTCCGTTCAGGGCCATGTTTTCATCAGTGGGCTAATGAGCAGGGCTATAAAAATGTTGATGGCCGTTATTTAAAAGACGTGGCTGGCAAACCAATTGACGCCAACGATTATTTACCTCGTCGATTATTAGGTGAATACTTAAATTGGTTTTATCACGAAATTATCAAAAGTTTGCCTGACAATATCTCGGTTACACAGATAAATCAGCAGGCCAACAACATTCTGATTCAGGACGATGCGAAGTCTATTATTGTCTTGGAAGACAGTCAGCGTGTGGTGGCCGATTACGTCTATTTAACCACTGGTCACAGCGACAACGCCAAAACGTTTGACGATCATCTTGTTGAACGATTTATTGCCAATAATTATAAGAAAAATGAACGCCTGGACTACTATTCGACTCCTTATCCAATAAATAATTTGAATAAAATAACAGCGGAATCAAATGTGATTGTTCAGGGTATTGGTCTGACTGCCTATGATGTCATTTCGCAACTCACTATCGGCAGGGGTGGAAAATTTAGCCGGGAAGATGGTGAGCTTCGCTATCATCCTTCCGGAAAAGAACCGGGTATTTTTATCTATTCACGTAAGGCTCTACCTTTTAGCAGTCGCGGCGCGAATCAAAAAGGCGTTTCTGGGCAGTACTCCCCACGCTTCTTAACGGCAATGGCTATCAGAGAATTGCGGTTGAAAAATGTGTTTGAGAAAGGATCTTCAAAAATCGATTTTCTTGAACAAGTTTTCCCCTTACTGCATAAAGAAATGTGTTATGCCTATCGTTCAACCCTAAATGGGCAGTGGTTAGATGCTGGCTCTTATGAACCGAGCGCTGAAGACATCGCGGTAATTGACAGTGTGCTTTATCCACATCAATCGCAGGAACATCTGAGTTTAAAGGATTATACTCAATGGTTTATGTATTTCCTGCGTAAAGATCTCCAGGAGTCTGAGGAGGGCAATGTCCATGGCCCGATCAAAGCGGCGACAGACATTATTCGTGATGTCAGGGATATTTTACGAGAAGCGATTGATAATTCAGGGCTTGAATCGCGGTCACATCAGTATTTCCTTGAGCATTTTAATCCTATTTTTAACCGCATTGCCGTTGGCCCGCCGAAGTTAAGAAATGAACAACTATTAGCATTAATGGAAGCGAATGTGGTGAGTCTGGCCGGTGGTAAAGATTCAAGGTTAGTATTGAACGACTGCGAAGGAAAATTCGAAGTTCACTCACCTTTTAAAGAAGAGAGTACTGAGATTCAGGCTGATGTTTTAATCAAGGCGAAAATTGCCAGTTTTTCGCCACTACATGACGCTTCACCGTTAATCAGAAATATGACAGCCAATGGTATTGTTCGTCCATTTATGAATGAGGGGTATCACCCGGGTGGGCTGGATATCGATCAATGCCAGCATCCTATTAATCGCATGGGGGAAGCGCAGACGGCTTTTTGGGTGCTGGGCAATCCTGCGGAAGGCGCGAATTTTTACACCTACGTCCTGCCACGTCCGCTGGTTAATTCAAGATTCCTGGTTGATGCAGGCCGTTGTGTCGCAGATATGTATCATCAAATGATGGTGCGGCAGGCTCAGCCAGAGGTAGCGATAAATGCAGACTGAGCAAATCCAGGCCCGTGGCAAGGCGTGGCAATCATTGCAACCTGCGTTAGCGATAACATCATTGCTGGTATTTCTGTTCGCTTGTGCGTTGACGGATAAACATGCGGCGATGTCGGCTATTGCGGGAGTTACCGCCGTGCTCTACTTCGCATCGACATTTGCTTTCTGGTCAAAAAAATCATCCGCCAGAAGTGGTGTGATTATTTTTCTCTGCTCGATGATGTTTCTTCTTGCTACAAACAACCTGAAAGGCATTGTGCTCCCTGCAATTTTTTCGCGATATTTTGATGTGATTTTACTGCTTGTTGGTATTGCCTTATTACGACAAGTCATGGCCTCTCTTAATTTTACAGCTGTTCTGGGAGGATATTTTTCGCGTAGAAAAACATCGAACATGACTTTTGGGGTTACGTTATTGACGGCGTTCTTAACATGGCCAATGAGTCTGGGGGCAATATCATTGCTGCTCGATGGCCTCAAGTCAGTTATTGGGCCAAGATTCAACCTGGCAAAGATTATTACGCGCACCGTATGCATTACGATGGTACTGATGCCAACCACCATCGGCGCTGCTGCCGTTTGGGCGGCAATGCCTGACGTACCGCATCTTAAGGCGATGCTGGTGGGTATCCCTCTCTTTTTATTCAGTATCTTGTTCAACCAAAGCGCAAAAGTGACGGTAATCGCTGAAAACGAGACGGTGACACCCAGCCGTGATGGGATGCGGTATATCCTGCTATGTGTAGGTCTGTTCTGGGGAGTATTCATTTTTTCATTAACGGTACTGAATCTTAATTCACTGCAAAGTATTGCCTTTACAGCAGTTGTGCTCTTTGTTGTCGATCATCTGGTTAAAAAAGATAAACCCTGGGCTGAGCAATTAACTGAATCAGCACAGAATATATCCGGTGAGGTATTGTTGCTTTTAAGCTGTAGTGTGTTGACCTCAGTTTGTTGGCTGCTTTTTTCCCATGTACCTGAGGGTATCACTGCTTATGTTGGCGGGCTGACAACGTTGCAGATCTACGCGATTATTTTGTTCATCGTACCGCTTTTTGGTTTATTAGGTATCCATCCACTGATTATCTTTAGTATCGCATGGTCGATATTTTCTGATTATCTTACGGGGGGGATGGTTGATTATCAGATATGGATTTGCTTATTTATTGCAACTCAGCTTATTTCTCCCGTATCGATCAATGCTATTTTCGCCGCAAACAGTCTGAATGTATCACCCAGTAACACCAGTTTTAAAATGCACTACGGTTATGTTCTATCGTTTAATCTCTTTGCACTTGTTTATCTTGGTGCAATGTCAAAAATTATCTAATAAAAGGAGTTCATATGCCCTACGTAAATATTAAAATTACTAATGAAGGTGCTACCGATCAGCAAAAGAAAAAATTAATGGAGGGAGTGACACAACTATTGGTTGATGTCCTGAATAAAAACCCCAGCACAACCATCGTGGTCATTGATGAAGTGGAGACTGATAACTGGGGAATTGGTGGCGTGCCAGTGACGGAGTTACGTAAAAAAAGCAAGTAGAGTTATTTAAAAAGTAAGGAGCCTGCCTCCTTACTTTTGCCCATAGATTATCAGTATAAAAGAGTCTGCAATATTATTTATTGTTGGATATGCATTTCATATCTTATAAGTAGACTGCTCAAACTACCGTATTAAGGACGTTATCTATGCACGCCTATCATCATATTCGACTGGGGAAGACTTCAGCGAAAGTCAAAAATAGTTTTGATGAATTACTACCCGATCCATGGCTTAAGGCTGAAGATGGTATTTTTCGGTTCAGAAGTTACATGCAGGCCAGGGCCGGACGTGAAAAGTATTTTGATCTGTGCGCAGTGGGTGAGTTTTTTCAAGCGGAAAAACTGAACAATTACGCTGGCGGTATTGCAAGAAAATACCCAGAAATAAAACAAGACGTTGCTGAAGAAGTGATGAATCTGGTGTTTCGTAAGCTTTTACCATTGCTTCCAGACACGACTTACAATATTGGCATTCATCAAATAAGAATAACGACAGATGACCGAAGGCCTGGATAACCCGCTCCAGAGGGTATTCATAAAGATGGTTTTAAGTACATTGCAATCTATTGCAGCGAAATTGAGAATGTGACTGGTGGAGAAACCACGCTTATTCCTAATCATGATGGGGGCAATGATGCCTCTACGTTCAAACTGCATGCGGGCGATGCAGTAATATTCAATGATGTGAATTATCAGCATTATACCGCGGCAGTGGTTCCTTTGTTGCCAGGAAAAGGTTATCGGGATGTATTTGTCATTACATTTGATATTGAATGAGAAAAACAATGAATATATTGCTGTGTCCACCAAAAATTATTTTTCAGCACTCACGTGAAGAGTGGCAGTCATTGCAATCAGTGGCCCCGGTTCTGATTGCAACGTGCGCAAGCCAGATCGATAATATTCTTGATCATATGGGGGCAGGTTTTTCTTTCCTTTTTTATGAAAACTTTAATGATAATCCCTTCGTGGAAATGGATATTTACCACTACGCCCAGGACAATAAAGCAACGGGTATCTTTTACCTCGCCGAAATCGATGTTCTGAGGGCCGCGCGAATCAGCGATCGTCTGGGTTTGACACACGACCGTGAAAAAAAGGCCATGTTCTTCCGTGATAAATTTATGATGAAATCGCTTGTTCAGTCTCATCAGTTAGCGGTTCCTGCTATGGCACGCGTCGACAGTGCGACTGCGATGGCGCGATTCATTGCCGAACAGGGATATCCCTGCGTCATCAAACCTAATGATGGGCGTGGATCACAGGGCGTGGTGGTTCTTAAAAATGAAGGCCAGCTTTATAAATATCTGGCGCAGGTTAAGCCGCCAGAGTATCACAATCTGCTCATTGAAAAATTTATCGAAGGCGAAGCTTATCAAATTAATGCGTTGTATTTAAAAGGAAAGGCAATATTTGTTTCTGCATCTCGTGCAACCGTCTCCTGCCTGGATTTTCTATCCGGGAAAACATTAGGTCTGGTTATGGAAGATGACACGCCGCTGCATCGTAAACTGATTGCCTACACCAAATATCTTGCTGAAGAGGTTTTTCCAACGGAAGAAAACGCATTGCTTCACCTTGAAGTTTTTGTTGATAAAGATAACAACATTATTTTTGGCGAGCTTGCTTGCCGATTAGGTGGCTGCTTTGTCAATGAAGAATTAGGGGCCGCTTTTGGTCTTGATCCTCGAATGACCTGGCTTAAAGCCAGTTTATGCGAAATCTATCCGCAGGATTTATCGCAAAGACAACCCGTTTTACGGGTTGGCCAATTAAATGTGCCGCCTGCACAGGGCACGCTCCTCTCTATTGCGGAAAAATGTCCATTGCCTTTTGTGGTTAAATATCGGGCAACAGGTGTCGTCGGCCGCCAATATGACGCGATGAAATTAACAAATGGCGAGATCGTGAGTGCTATTGTTCAAGCGGAGTCCAGCCGGGAAATACACGAACGTCTTGATGCATTGACCCAATGGGTTGCTGAAAATACCCTTTGGGTTAACGAAACCGTTCACTGAGTATTAAACACTCCCGGTAGCCAGGAGAAAGGTGTATGAAATTATTGTTAGGTTTTGCTCTTTGTATCCTGGCTGGGTTGGGTTTTACCTATTGCAACGTTCCGTTAGGTATGATGTTTGGCCCCCTTATTACCGTGCTGGTGTTAAAACGTACCGGTCTTTCTGTGCCAGTGCTGCCGGGCAGCCTGACGGTGATTCAACTCTCTCTTGGTACGTCAATTGGTCTTTTATTTCGCGATTTTTCTTTTGGGGCGCAAGGAAATATCGCATTTTTACTGGTGTTGTTATTAGTATGCTTATCCCTGCAATTCACCGCATGCTACTTGTGGTGTATTCACCGATTACGCTGGAGTAAGAAAGAGGCGTTATTGGGCGCCGTTCCGGGGGCAATGGCAGCGGTATTAGCGCTAGCGTCCCATGTTAAAACGCCGCCGCAAAAAATTATCATTTCGCACTCGCTACGGCTCATCACATTGACCTTATTTGCCGGATATATTACCGGCGGTGCGCAAACCCATATGGCCATGCCGCCTGTATTGTTTGCAACGACTAATGTGCTCTGGCTATTGGGTATTGTCTTTGCGGGCTATGTGTTGGGCAAATGCCTTGAACGCTTCCACTTTCCTGCGCCCTTTATGATCACGTCGTTGCTTTGTGCAGCACTCCTGCACCCTTTGTCATCTCAGACTGTGTTTTTTCCCGATATTTTCAATCAGTTCAGTATGATCCTGATGGGCATATTACTGGGGCATCATTTTATTGCGTTTACGTTGACTGCATTTTTGCGTCATCTTTGGTCTTCAATACAGCTCATTGCTATTGGACTGGGTGTGACGGTCATGATGGCATTTACAGCGGCGCATCTTCTGGATTATCCATTTTATTTATTGATGCTCTCCTGGTTCCCGGGAGCGTGGAATCAATGTCCTTTGCGGCACTGGCGCTTAACGCGAATGCGAGTTTTGTGATGGCAAGCCATATTATACGCATGTTGCTCATCCAAACGATCCCTGCAATAGTTATCTACCGCAAAAGAGAGGTTATAGAAGGTAATAGCGCTAAAACCAGTAAGCCGACGAGGCCGCTGTAGGGGGTTATGACCTCCGTTATGAGCATAACGTTCGTTGCGAATTTTATACAGCTCATCATGAACAGCCCGTAGGTGGACAGGGAGATCATTCCGCTGGAGAACGCAAGTGCCATTGCTTTTGGCGAACAAACGTGCGTAGCTGACCACAAAAGCGGTTGTTAACATCTCCTGTTCCATCATCGATTCAGTAGTGATTTCAAACTTGGTCGTACGAAGCCGACGATAAATGTAACTAAGGCTTGTTGTAGTAGGTATTACCTTTATAAGTCTAATCAGACTTTCAATCTCTTTATCGCAACCGCTAATAATCTCCGCCCCTTTCTTCATTATTTGTTCAAAAGGCGCTCTTAGATCAGCTGGTAATTTGCTAAAAAATTCTTCAGAGACGCTGTAATAGTCGTTGCCTTCAAAAATAGGAGGTGGTGACATAGCTATCTGGGTAAACCCTGTGTTGAGAAATTGCACCATTTTCAAACTAACTGGCGGTGTAAGTATCCCTGCAAAACGAATCATTCACTTTTATAGAGCTTCCGACTGACTGCTTTTGTGCTTACGAGACTAACTTCCGCTCCTCGCCCACAACGGACATTCGCTCAGTTAGCTTATCCGTTCAGTACCAGAAACAGACGAGCTTGTCCTTACAGAACTTAAACGCGGGTCAGAACATGTCCCCTCCCGTCAACAAAGCATCTGTCGATGCTCAGCTAGTGGCGATGCATGAAAACCACAAAATCAACAAATGTTTAAAATAATAATTTTGTTTAATTAAAAATAAAGTCATGCTACCGTGCTACTACACTTTCTTTAGGGCAAATCTGACACATGTCTATCGTACGCTACCCCACGACCAAGCCTTTTCCCTTTTCAGACGCCGTGCAGGTGAACGGGTTTGTTTTTCTTTCAGGCCATGTCGCCATGAGCCCCGAAGGTGAACCGTTGTATGGATCTGTCACCCAGCAGACCCGGCATATCATGCACGCCATCCGGGAAACTCTGGCGCGGGCGCATACGACGCTGAACCACATTGTGAAAGTCCAGGTTTGGTTAAGCAGCATGGAGCACTTTAGCGAATTCAATGTTGCTTACAGCGCGTTCTTCCCGGAAGGTTTCCCCGCAAGGAGCGTCGTCACCAGCCACCTTGCATTTGATTTAGACGTCGAAATAGAAGTCCAGGCCGTTGTCTGATGGAGAGAGCAAAATGAAAGACGAACGTGAACGTTTAATCACTATTTTGACGGCTTCGCTTGAGGCATTGAGAACCACGCTTCCCTTAAACACAGAAGCGGTTCTGCATGACCTTACCCGCCCCGAATCGTCCGTGATAAACATCATTAATGGACACGTCAGCGGCAGGAAACCCGGTGATGCGCTGTTGTCCGGCCCGGAAAATGACACGGGATTTTTAGGTTTACTGGATGCTTCGCAGCGTGTTCCCAGTCAGGTATTCAGTGGATATACCACCACCACTCTCTCTGGCACCACGTTGAATAGCGCATCGACGATTTATTACAGCAAGGACGGCGTGCCGTTAGTGGCTTTTTGCATTAACGTCGATATGGATGTGGTATCAAAACTCAAACGCGACCTGGACTATTTACTCCATCCGGCCGCCGCGGCTGAAACGCCGGAAAATCCGCTAGGTGATATTCAGGATAAATCTCTGGATGACGTTATTTCGAAATTCAGACCCACGGGTTCAGAAAATAAAATTGATTTCAGAAAACGGGTTATTTCTGAAATACATGCTCAGGGCTTTTTCAAGATTAAAGGCAGCGTTAATCATGTCGCTAAAGCGCTGGGCGTCACCCGATACACCGTTTACAACTATCTGGATAAATTAAATGACAAAGTCTGACACCACAGTAATTCCTTTTTATCAGGTTGATGCTTTCACCTCTCAACCTTTTGGCGGCAACCCGGCGGGCGTTTGTCCGTTAACTGCGTGGCTGCCTGACGCTGTTCTGCAAGCCATCGCCACGGAGAATAATCTTTCTGAAACCGCGTTTTTTGTGCCGTTCGAGGAGGGTTATCAACTGCGCTGGTGTACGCCTGCGGTTGAAGTGGATTTGTGCGGTCATGCCACTCTCGCTGCATCCTGGGTGCTGTTCAACAAGCTTGGCTACCAACAAGAAACTATCAGCTTCCACACCCGCAGCGGCCTGTTGACGGTGAGTAAGAACGGGGACGAACTCTGCATGGACTTCCCGGCTAAATCGGCCATAAAGATTGATACTCCTGATGGGCTGCTGGCAGCCCTCGGCATTACCGACGGTGTTATCGGGGTGTGGAAATCGGACGATCTGATTGTACTGGTCGATGACAAAACCATCATCGACGGGCTTAATCCTGACTTCAACAAGCTGGCGGTATTCGACACCCGCGGCGTGATCGTGACCGCCGCTGATAACCAGTTTGATTTTGTGTCCCGTTGGTTCGGCCCGCAGGTCGGCGTGAACGAAGATCCCGTCACCGGGTCGGCACACACTTTCCTCGCCCCGTTCTGGGCGGCGCGTACGGGTAAAAATGTCCTGACCGCTCAACAAGGCGGGAAGCGTAAAGGGGCGTTGCGCTGCGTGGTTCGGGATGACGGGCGCGTGGAATTGCATGGCTTCGCTCGTATGACCATCGAAGGAATATTCCAGTTGTAATGACGATGTATGACCGGAACAGTAACCAGGCATATAATGACCACGCCTTCCAAAGCATGATGTTTATATAAAATAAGAGTTAATAATGACAGCAAACACCAGACTTTCATTGCCAGAGACAATGGCTCTTGGCGGGATGACCCTTGCGCTTTTTTTGGGTGCAGGCAATATTATATTCCCGCCGCTGGTCGGCATGCAGGCTGGCGCAAACGCCTTTAATGCAGGCTTTGGCTTTATCATCACAGCGGTTCTGTTCCCGGCGCTGGCGATTATTTCCCTTGCCATTAATGGCGGTGATATCGCGGAATTAACGAAACCCTTAGGCAAATGGCCGAGCCTGATTTTTATTGGCATTTGCTTTTTAACGCTGGGGGTTTTATTTGGTACGCCACGCACCGCGACGATTAGCTACGAGGTCATCACCGATGGCGCAGCTAGTTCCCTGATGCAGAAGATTATATTTTCCGCCGCGTTCTTTGGCCTTGCTGGCGCGACGCTGGCTAAACCCGGAAAACTGCTGGAAATCGTCGGTTTCTTCCTTTCGCCCATTAAAATTAGTGCCCTGATTTTTATCGGCATATGTGCCTGGTTACATCCGATTGGTGACCTCACGACCGCCACAACCGCGTATCAAACTCGCGCATTCGATACAGGGTTTGTCAACGGTTATCAGACCCTGGATGTGATCAGTGCGCTGTGCTTTGGCGCCATTATCACCCACACGCTTAAGCAGCGCGGGATCCACCATCCGCGGGGCATCTTCACCCATTCCACCGCCGCAGCCTTTATCGCCGCTGCAGGTCTGAACGTGATTTATATCTGCTATCTGTCGATGGGGTCCCACAGCCCGGTGCGGGGCGCAACGAACGGTATGCAGGTGATGAGCGCCTATGTCGAGACTGTTTTTGGCGTTTATGGCCGGGTGTTGTTGGCGGCGATCATTACCCTCGCCTGTCTGGTCACGGCCATTGGTCTGACGACCGGAACGGCGCGCTATTTCAACCAGACGACCGGTGCGTCTTATGGACTGCTGGTGACGCTCTCCCTGATGGTGTCAGCAGCACTTGCCGTGCTGGGACTGAATTCCCTCACCGCAATGGCGGTTCCCGTGCTGTGCGCCATTTACCCGGCTGCGTTGGTCGTGGTCGCGCTGGGCATCGTTAGAAAATGGACAGACGTGCCGACGAATCTGTATCAGTTGCTTTTCTATAGCGCCCTGGCAGTGGGAATAATGAGCTTGTTTGTAAAATCCTGAATGAACAGCCGCAAGTTCGGAAGATGTATTTTCATTTTCGCTCAAAGCAGACCAGGCAATCAGTTGGCCTGTCTGCTTCGAGCCAGAAGCTAACATCGATAAAAAATAACTTAATGGTCGAGCTCCACCAACTTCAGACCTTAGATTGCGTATTCAAAGTTTGAGGGTAAGACAGTCACAACGGACATGTAGACTTAACAGGCCGTATATATTACAAATTTAATATCACTTTTCTCTCATAAAGTAAGGGCCTATCCCATGTCTTTAATCATACGACAAGCAACATTAGCCGATTCGGGATTACTAAATGAGCTTGGCTACCGCTTCTATACTGCGCACTTTAAGCATATGTGGAAGTCAGAATCAGAATTTGATAATTATTTGGAGGGTGAATATTCACTTCCTGTTATTGAGCAGAGTATTAATGATAAAAACATTAGCTGGTATATAGTTGAAATCGAGCAGCCGATTGGTTTTGTGAAGCTGACATGGCAAGCAACTGTCCCGAATACAGACATCAGCGGTGTTTTACTTAATAAACTCTACCTTGCCCCAACCAAAACGAATCAGCATTACGGTCAACTAATGTTTAATAAAGTCATAGATCTTGCCCGAAGTCAGGGGAAAAAATATTTATGGCTGGAGGTTCTTGAACAAAATGAACGTGCTCAAAAATTCTATAAAAAGCAGGGAATGAAACACATCAGCGACATCATTTTCGAAACAAATTCACAGAGGAGCATACTCAAGTTAATGGGGATGTGTATATAAGTTCTGCCCTCGCTCATAAGGCACAACCATACTCAAATCTCCCACATTGCAGGCGATTTGAGTATGAAAAGTCACCGTGGATCAAAGACCGTATCATCGGCCAAAAAAGACCACTTCAGATATCTCATATCTGGGGATATCCGAATCTGGCTTGAACTGGAAGGTAAAACACGTGATTTAGCTCTGTTCAATATGGCCTTTGACAGTAAACTACGAGGCTGTGATCTGGTCAAACTCAAAATATCTGATGTTGCATATGGTAGGATCTTGCCAACATATCTCAACCCGACAATACAGCCATATTTTTCATGGATGGATAGTGAAGCTTGGCCTCAACGATTCGCTGTACAGCACACATTCCATGAGAAGAACAAAACCTTACCTTATCTACAAGAAAACCAAGAATATCCGGGTGATCCAACTTCTGTTGGGCTATAAGAAACTGGAAAGCTCAGTCCGTTATCTGGGAATTGAAGTCGATGATGCGTTAGATATCACTGAATCGATTGAAGTCTAGGGTTGTCAGGGCTGCAACAGCAGCCCTGTGCCAGGAGCGGACATATTATCACTACTGTAAATCAACCAATCGGAGGCAGAAGACCTGGCTTTACTATTCTTACAAAGCGCTATGAATAGCTTTAACAAGCTCCTCAACAGAAACATTTTGCAAGCTTAGTGATACTGTATTTTTACTCTGCAAAATTAATGAATTATCTAGAGGAATTGATGTGCCAAAAATTTCCACAAGGTCTGTTGCGAGTATATCACTCATCTGGATTGAGTAGTTTTGGGTTGAATCAAGGTCAAGGGTTGCACCGTTGGCGCACATGGTGCGGCAAGGACCATTCGGTTCATAATAGACAGCAATACACCCGTTTGGACAAGATATAGAGCAAGATGGATGACCAGGAGCAGTACAAGTCGTCATTGTTGTTTCCTCATCAAGTGATAGCTCTTCTTTCAAGGTTAAGTTGAGAGAGCCGGAAGCTCAGCCAAAATAACTAACTGAATAGTCATGATTCAAGAATGGAAAGCTTTTTCATCAAAACAGGGGTAATAAAATGTAATTATCACCCATTACTCAATAAGATTCAGAGAAATCCTATGAATCAATAACGCAAGACGAAAATCAAACTTAAAAATGAATAATCCTTCATTTAAATAACCTATAGAAATTGATAATTTTCATACAGCACTTGCGACCAACTCATATATTTTAATATAACTCTCTGCGATGTTTTTTCATCACACCTAATAATGAATAATTATTTTCACGATAATACTATAAGACGATTGAACGTGGCGGCAAATAACGATCTGCCTTATTATTTATTTCGGCACCTGTCTGAGCGTTACTCTTTAACATGGTTGAATTTACACAAATTTATTAATGGTGCATCCAGGATTGTGGCTTAAAAGCACAGCCAATTTAGAAGTCAATGACCGCCCTCGCTGATCGCGGACCTTTAGCCCAGTTATCTTCTATTTTTTCACCAAATATTTCCGCATCAGTGCATTTTGTAATGTCACTCCGCGACAGGCAGGAAACCCACGTTCCACAACATGAAAGCCGTGTCGTAGAAAGAACGCCTCCGCAGCCTTACTGACATTTGAAGTCAGTTCGCCAATTCCACGTTGTCTGGCTTCTTCATGAATGCGATTCATCAATAGTGTCCCTACTCCCTGTCTCGGGTAGGTTCCCGAGACAAAGAAATGGTCAATGTACCCATTTGGCTGAACATCTGCATATCCAGCTATTTCACCATCCACTTCAACAACAAAGGGGCGTAATTCCTTCATATGATTGGCCCATTGTTCCGGGTCGATATCCGTTGGGGCCCACGCATCTATTTGTTCCTGTGTGTAGTAGTGTGATGCGAGGGTATGTACAGAAGATAAAAAGACGCTGAATAACGAAATTTCATCTCCATTACTAAACCTTCTGATTTTCATAAGACCTCGTCAGGAGAGTGACTTGTAGAACAATACCATTTTTGGTGTAGCAGAGCGTCAGCCCCTCGTGGTGAGTTTAATGGGTCAATGCAACGCTATTCTTAATCAAGGGAGATGCTCAGGCAACGCCGTTGAGTCAACATCAAACCATCGGCCTGTGGCGGTAATGTCGCTACGCCACGGGTAAGGCTTTTTCCAGTTGAGTATGTAATATTGACTTATTGTGTAAAAAGATTACTTTTCAGGACATGAAGAAGATACTCATTATTGTTCCCGATGGCGGTATGCTGTTTGAGTCCGCCGGTATTGCCGACATTCTGATGCAGGCCAACCGCCTGCATCCCAAAGGCGCTACGGAGACGTGTTACCAGGTTCAGTTAGCGACAACGCAACCGCATCAGGTGATCCATGGTCAGTCCGGCCTAAATCTACTGGCAGATCATCGACTGCATGAGATAGACCCTCGCGAACCTCTCGATACCATCATCATCACTGGCAGAGGTCAAAACCCGCAGGAAGGGATTGCGGTGGTTGACTGGCTACGCCTTGCCGCTCCCCACGCCCGCCGCATTGCATCCATTTGCGGCGGCGCGATGCTGCTGGCAGAAACCGGGCTGCTGGACGGCAGACGAGCCACCACCCACTGGAAGCTACTGGAAACCATGCAGGCAGAATTCCCAAAGGTGCGCGTCGAAAGCGGTCCGCTCTATATCCAGGACGAACATATCTGGACATCAGGTGGCGTCAGTTCCGGCTTTGACCTGACGTTAGCGTTAGTTGAAGAAGATTACGGCTTCAGTCTGGCGCGCGACGTCGCTCAGGATTTCGTCATGTACCTGCGCCGTCCCGGGGGACAACTCCAGTTTAGCCGCTACAACCTTCAGCAGACCAGCACCCTGGGCCCGATTAACGATCTGCTCACCTGGCTGCTTGAGAACCTCACCGCCGATCTCAGTGTGGATAAACTGGCGGAAAAAGTCGCCATGAGTCCGCGTAATTTCACCCGCGTGTTTACCCGAGAAACGGGCGTATCACCGGCACGCTATGTGGCTGAAGCCCGTCTGGCCGCAGCACGACAGCGTCTGGAGCAGACCAACGAGACGCTGGAGCGTATCGCCGAACAAACAGGATTTGGCAGCAGCATTAACCTGCGACGGCTGTTTGAAAAACAGCTTCACCTGACGCCTGGTGAATATCGTCAGCGCTTTCACTGTCGTAAAATGGCGTAAAATGATCCTTTTTTGTCATTTACGCCAACCCGTGACCGGCCTAAATTTACTCCAGAGACAACAGATAAGGAGTTCATCATGGTAAAGGTCGGTATTAACGGTTTTGGCCGTATCGGACGTAACGTATTGCGTGCTGCACTGGGTAACCCGGAGATTCAGATCGTGGCAATCAACGATCTGACAGACAGTAAAACGCTGGCGCATCTGCTGAAATACGACTCGCTGCTCGGTAAACTCGACGCCGACGTCACCGCCGGTGAGGGGCAGTTGGTGGTTAACGGTAAATCCATTACCGTGTTCAGCGAACGCGACCCAGCCAACATCCCATGGCGTCAGCGTGAAGTCGATATTGTCATTGAAGCAACCGGCTTCTTCACTGAACGTGACAAGGCGGCGGTGCATATCCACAGCGGTGGCGCAAAACGAGTGATTATCTCCGCCCCCGGTAAGAACGATGATTTAACCATCGTGATGGGCGTTAACGATCACCTCTACTCCGCGGATAAACACTTTGTCGTCAGCAACGGTAGCTGCACCACTAACGGTCTGGCACCTGCCGCACAGGTTTTGCACCAACATTTCGGCATTAAGCATGGTTTGATGAATACCACCCACGCCTATACCAACAGCCAGGCGCTGCACGACCAGCCGGAAAAAGATCTTCGTGGTGCCCGCGCCGCTGCATTGTCGATTGTGCCCTACTCCAGCGGTGCCGCGAAGGCGCTAGGCAAAGTCATCCCGGAGCTGGATGGTCGCTTAACCGGTTACTCGCTGCGCGTACCGGTTCCGGTGGTGTCCATTGTCGACCTGACCGTAACGCTTGAGCGGGATGTAACAGCAGAGGAGGTCAATAATGCGTTTCGTGACGCCGCCGCGACAGGGCCACTGAAAGGGATCCTCGGCTATAGCGATGAACCGCTTGTCTCAAGCGATTACCAGGGTGACCCGCGCTCATCCATCATCGACGGCCTGTCAACGCTGGTGATTGGCGGCAATATGGTCAAAATTCTGGCGTGGTACGACAACGAATGGGGATTCTCTAATCGCCTCGTCGACCTGGTATTGCTAATGGCAAAGCACGAACGTTAATCCCCTGTTCTCACACTCTCTCTAAATCCACGCCAGGCGTGGATTTTTTTATATTTGTCACGTGTTTGTCGCAGTGACAATCGCCCACAACGTCACGTCCCCCATTTTTAGTCGTCACCTAACGATGCTGCTGGGGTGACGCGTTTAAAAAAATTAGCGATAACCCGACAAAATAATAAATCGGCATCACTTTAACGGTCAGTTTATTAATCAGACAGTTGCGACCATAATAAAATGAGTAATGCGATCTTATTTGAGGATTCCGGCATGATCACCTTTTATCAACTTACAGCCACCCGTCTGCATGGTGAGCCTGTCTCTATGGCCGACTATGCTGGCAAACTGGTTCTGGTGGTCAATACTGCCAGCCATTGTGGCTTCACGCCGCAATATGCAGGCCTCGAAGCGCTTTACAAGAAGTACGCCGCGCAGGGTCTGGTGGTGCTTGGTTTCCCCTGCAACCAGTTCGGTAATCAGGAGCCCGGCGGGGCCGACGAAATCTCGCAAACCTGTCACATCAACTACGGTGTGAGCTTCCCGATATTTGAGAAAGTGGAAGTCAACGGTGCGGCTACGCATCCGGTGTTTCGTTACCTGAAAAACGAATTACCCGGCGTGCTGGGTGGGCGTATCAAGTGGAATTTCACTAAGTTCCTGATCGGGCGTGACGGCAAACCGCTCAAGCGTTTTGCGCCGTTCACTACCCCTGAGAAAATAGAAACCGCGATCCTTGCTGCGCTTAAAGTCTGAGCGCACCTGTCATTCAAACCGTCCCCATTATGCCCCAGCGCACTGTCTGAATAAAAAACACGCTGCAAAATCAACAAAATATAATCAACTTGCTTAATTACTCTGCAATCGCGTGAGTTCAGGAAGAAAAATGCTATTTCCCTCTTGCCTCATTCGGTCTGTGCCGCTAATATTCGTCCCCGTTGTCACCTACAACGTTGCGTTCATAGCTCAGTTGGTTAGAGCACCACCTTGACATGGTGGGGGTCGTTGGTTCGAGTCCAATTGAACGCACCATCTTGCGTCCGTAGCTCAGTTGGTTAGAGCACCACCTTGACATGGTGGGGGTCGGTGGTTCGAGTCCACTCGGACGCACCAAATTATTTCTATGATTTGGTGCTATTTCCCTTAGTTACACCTCATAATTTCTTTTTATTGCCTTCTGTTCGTAACCTTAAGCTTAATCATTACTCCGTATGATGCTGGCACAAAGCGATAGGCCAAAGCCTTCTAAACTCTATGCTCAGCGCGTATCATTTATCCTCTTCGCAAACCTTTTTCGTCAGAGATCGGATACCATGCCCTCTTCCATTCTTCTGTTTGCCGCGGGCAGTTTACGCCTGGCATTTGCCCCTTTGATAAGCCAGTTCTCGCGCCATAGCGGAATAGACGTGAAGGTGGAATATGGTCCGGCCGGTTTATTACGTGAGCGTATTGAAGCCGGTGAACCGTGTGCGCTCTTTGCCTCAGCCAATCGGGAGCACCCGCAACGCCTGCTGGCTTTGCAAAAAGCTGTCCTCACGCAAACCTTTAGCTGGAATCAACTGAGTCTGGTCAGCAACCGAAACGGCGCCTGGCTGGATTTGCTCCGCGACCCAACGCTACGAATAGGTACATCCACGCCCGGCTGCGACCCTTCCGGAGACTATACCTGGGCATTTTTCGACAATATGGATGTACTGGAGCCAGGACTCGGACAACAGCTTCGGGCGCGCGCCATCCCGCTGGTTGGTGGGCGTGATACGGTGAAAATCCCGTCTGGTGAACTAGCGAGCGCCTGGATCCTTCGCCAGGGACTGGCCGATCTGTTTATCGGCTACGCGCATTACGCGAAAACGCTGCACGCCCAACCCGACGTGCATTATGTAGCTATCCCTGATGAGCACAATATTCGCTGCGAATACCAACTGGCGGTGCTCGACGCATCCAACGAGGTGATGGCGCTGGTTAAATTCATGCTCTCCAACGGCGGTCAGGCGTTTCTTACCGCCGCCGGGTTCTTACCTCTTAACGACGAATAGTAAACAGCGGTGCGATAAACGGCGTCGGGTGGTTCTCTACACGGAGTTTTCGCAGCGGTAAGCCATAGGCCAGGAACAGATTCTCTTCCGTCACAATGCTGTCCGTTGGCCCTGCCCGCCATTTTCCTTCGGGGAGCAGCAGCAAAGTATGGGTGGCTATTTGTAACGCATGCAGCGGATCGTGGGTCGAAAAAAGAATGCTGCATCCCTGTAGATGAGCCAGATCGCTGATGAGCTGAAGCACCACCTGCTGATTGGCGAGATCCAGCGCGGAGCACGGTTCATCAAGCAGCAGCGTTTGACACTCCGTCACCAGCGCCCGGGCTATCATCACCAGTTGCTGTTGACCCCCGGAAAGTGAGCTAAACGAGTGGGAAGCAAGCTGGGCAATATTTAACTGCTCCAGCGCCTGGGTCGCTCTTTGTTGATCCTGCTGGCTGGGTTGCGCAAAAAGCTTCACGTGCTGTGCCCGCCCCATCAGCACCACGTCGCTCACCGTATAAGGAAATGGCAGGTGGCAATGCTGCGCCACAATCCCTATCCCGCCGTCAATTTCAATGCTGCCGTCCAAAGCTGGCAGCGTGCCGGTTAGCGTATCGAGCAGCGTACTTTTACCCAGGCCGTTACGTCCCAGCACAGCCCAGATCTCACCTTTCTGACAACTGAATGTAAGCGGCTCAAATAGCGGCACGCGATACCCATAGGTAAGCGTATTTACACGCAATGCGGCAGGTTTCATGATGTCCCCCGGCGGCTGGAGCGGATGAGTAAAAAAGCAAACAGCGGCGCGCCGAATAATGCGGTGATGATCCCAAGCGGTATCTCCGCGTGCATCAGGGTACGGGCAATATCATCCACCACAATCATAAAACCGCCTCCCATCCAGAAGGCGCACGGCAGCAGACGACGATGATCAACCCCCACCAGCAAACGCGCCAGATGCGGAATAACCAACCCAACCCAGGCGATACTGCCGCTGACCGCTACCTGAGCGGCGACTAAACAAGCGCAGCACAGCAAAACGCTGCGTCGCAGAGGAACTACCGCGACGCCTAGCGAACGGGCATCTTTATCATTGAGTGATAACAGGTTTATCCGCCAGCGTAGCTGGTACAAAACTGTCGCAGCGATACCGACTGGAATCGCCAACAGCAGAACTTTATGCCAGTTAGCCGTCGCAAAGCTGCCGAGCAGCCAGAACACGATATTGGGTAACGTTTCTTCGGTATCAGCCTGATACTGAATCAGGCTCACCAGCGCGGCAAAAAAACCACTCAAAATGATACCCGACAGGATCAGCACCAGCGTATTCTCCAGCCCCTGCAGCGCAGCAATGGCATACACCAGGACCAGCGCCGTCAGACCGAAGAAAAACGTTGAACCCATCATCAACCACGGCGACAGGCCGAGCAGAATAGCCAGCGTTCCGCCAAAAGCGGCCCCGGACGTCACGCCAATAATATGCGGGTCGACCAGCGGATTATGAAATACCCCTTGCAGCGTCGCGCCACATAACCCCAACGCCCCACCCGCCAGCAGCGCCATCAGAATTCGCGGTAGCCTGACCGTCCAGATAACCTGACCGGCAATCCCTTCAGCGTCGCTATAGTGCATCAGGTGATAAAAGACTTCGCTTAACGACAGCGGATATTGTCCGAGGCACAACGAACCAAGGCCCAGCAACAGGACCATCGCGATTAAGAGTGGTTGCTGGAGTAAAATGCGCTTACTTAACTGCATCAGGCTGCCAGTTCACACCATAAAAACGCTGATAGTAGTCTTGCGCCTGCGCATCAACATCCACGTCTTTATAGGCGTCCGGGTACAGTTTTTTGGCCATCCACAGCTCACCAATCGCCAACGCTTCTGGCATCGGATAGCCCCAGGCTTTGGCGTACTCAGGCATCAACCAGACGCGATGATTTTTCACCGCATCAATCCCCTGCCAGTTAGGATCGTTTTGGATCTCCGTTACCACCTGCGGGTAGCGATCCTGAACAAAAATTACCTGCGGGTTCCACGCCAATACCTGTTCCAGCGCAACCTGACGGGCGCCTTTTACACTGGCAGCCGCCACGTTTAGCCCACCCGCGTGCTGCATCATGAGTCCCGTGTACTTCCCGGAACCGTAAGTCATCAGGTCGGGGTTAGCCATATAAATACGGACTTTTTGCGCATCCGGGATTTTTGCGACCGGCGCATTGAATTTTGCCCGCGCCGCAAAAACGTAGTCGATCAACGTCTCAGCTTGCGGTTTGCGCCCCACGACGTCCGCAATCAGGCGAATCCCCTGCTTTAACCCTTCGTTGTAGACCTGCTCTTCATCTGCCATGGTCGGGTTCATTTTATTCTGTTGCCCGGCTGCATCCTTGCGCAATGAGATTGCCACGACCGGAATACCGGCGTTCTGAATCTGCTGGATCATCTCCGCAGGCGCATAGTTGGCGACAAAAACCACCTGTGGATGAATCGCCAGTAGGCTTTCAATATTCACGCTGGTGAGATCGCCCGGCGTCGGCAATGTGGCAATTGTCGGCATAAAGCGCGCAAACTCAGGCCCGAGCTGTTTTTTCCAACTCGACATCACGCCAATAATGTCCTGCTGAGCATTAAGCTGGACCAGAATATTCAGCGTCTGGTGTTGCAGCACGACCACTTTGTCGACGTGGTCCGGAATCGTGACCTGACGACCAAGCTGGTCGGTGATTGTACGGTCGGCCTGGGCAGAAAACGCAAACAACATGCTGGCGCATACCAGCACAAAAGAGCGGAAAGTTAACATGGGATACCATCTGGATAGCGGAGTAAAAACGATGTGTATTAAATTATATAACGATATAACAGGCAACCCATTCGCGATAAATACCGCACGACACACGAGGAAGATCAATTTATGCCGACAAAAAAGCCGACGGTGATGACCACCGTCGGCTGTGGGTAACACTATGACTAACAGATTATTTGGTTGCCGCTTTAATGATATCGAGCGCTTTGGCGAACTGATCCTGCGGGATCGTCAGCGGATAAAGGAAACGAATAACGTTGCCATACTGACCGCAGGTCAGCAGCAGTAATCCTTGCTCAAGGGCTTTCTTCTGCACGCGTTGTGCGGCGGCTGCGTTGGGTTCTCCCGTCGCTGCATCACAGAATTCAGCGGCGATCATAGAGCCTAAGCCGCGCACTTCGGCCAGTTCAGGACACCCGGTTTGCGCGTCAGTCAGAGTGGCGCGCAGTTGTTCGCCAAGAGCTGCCGCACGCTGGCACAGCTGTTCATCACGAATAATATCCAGCACCGCATGAGCTGCCGCAATTGACAGCGGGTTTCCGGCGTAGGTTCCGCCCAGACCACCCGGCGCAGGCGCATCCATAATTTCAGCTTTGCCCACGACGCCAGACAGCGGCATACCGCCTGCAAGGCTTTTTGCCATAGTCATCAGGTCAGCTTTGTCAGCATAGTGGTCCATCGCAAATAACTGGCCTGTACGGGCAAACCCGCTTTGCACCTCATCGGCGATCATCACGATGCCATGCTCGTCGCAAATACGGCGGATGGCAGCCACAAACTCCGGCGGCGCCACCACGAAGCCCCCTTCGCCCTGGACGGGTTCGAAAATAATCGCCGCGACCTGGGTGGGATCGATATCGGCTTTAAACAGGCGCTCAATCGCTTTGATGGAGTCCGCCGTAGAAATCCCCTGCAACTCGCAAGGATACGGTGCGTGGTAAACGGAGCCAGGGAACGGGCCGAACCCTTTTTTATACGGCGCCACCTTGCCGGTTAACGCCATCGTCATGTAGGTACGCCCATGAAAACCGCCGCCAAAAGCAATAACGCCAGGACGGCCGGTATGTGCGCGCGCAATTTTCACCGCATTTTCGACCGCTTCAGCCCCGGTGGTGAAGAATGTGGTTTTGCGCTTGCCGTCGATTGGCGCAACGGCGTTGATTTTCTCAGCCAAAGACACATAGCTTTCGTACGGGACAATCTGATAAGCCGTATGGGTAAAAGCCTGCAGTTGCGCTTCGACTGCCTGCACCAGGCGAGGATGACGGTGTCCGGTGTTCAGCACGGCAATCCCGGCGGCAAAATCAATGTACTGATTGCCTTCGATATCGGTAATTGTGCTGTTTTCTGCTGACTGGGCATAAAAATCACACATTACACCCACGCCACGCGGGGTGGCATCCAGACGACGTTGTTGCAGGTTTTTATTGTTCATTCTCTACACCTTGTCCATTAATACATTTAGGTTGAATTACCCTTTAAATTTAGACGCCATCTGGTACTTTAATCGAGAGCCAAATCGTTTTATTTTAAGGATCCAAATGCGTTCACTTGCCGGAGATGTGATCAAGCAGGCATTTAGCCAGCAGACCGATGAAAAGCTGCATCGTCGCCTGTATGCCGCCATCTGCAGTTGCATCCTCGAAGGTAGCCTGAAACCGGCTACCCGAATGCCTCCGTCGCGTGACCTGGCAGGCGAACTGACGCTATCGCGCAATACCGTCCTGCGGGTTTACGAGCAATTGCAGGCCGAAGGTTATATTTCCGCGCGCACCAGCAGCGGCACATTTGTCACCGACAGCGTGCTGGACAATCTCGACCTGCGTCCCCACAAAGAGCCCGTTGCCGCCACACTGGAGGATCACACCCGCTTATCTGCCCGCTGCCTTGAGCTGCTGGGTCATGCCAGCGCCAGCCCCCGTCAATGGGGCGCATTTATTCCAGGCGTGCCTGATGTGGAGCATTTCCCTCACCGGGTGCTCAAAAAAATTCAGGATCGGCTGGCGAGGCGCTTGCGCCCGGAGTTTCTCACTTACGATGCCGCAGGCGGCGTGACTGAGCTGAAAGAAGCGCTGGCAGACTATCTGCGCACCGCACGCGGGGTACGGTGTTCACCGGCGCAAATTCTGATTACTGAAGGTATTCACCAGGCGCTGGATCTGGTGACCCGGACGCTATGCAACCCGGGGGATAACGCCTGGATTGAGGAGCCGGGCTACTGGGGAATCAAAAATATTCTGCGCATCAATGCGGTTAACTTTTCGGCGATCCCGGTTGATGAACAAGGTATGGTGCCGCCGGAGGCTGGCGAATCTGCGCCAAAGCTGATTTTTGTGACACCGTCACATCAATATCCGCTCGGTTCGGTAATGAGCCTCAACCGCCGTCGGGCACTTCTCTTTCGCGCACGTGAAACGCGAAGCTGGATAGTGGAAGATGACTACGACAGCGAATTTCGCTTTTCCGGCCAGCCAATTCCATCATTGCAGGGACTGGAAGAAGAGACGCCGGTCATCTATATCGGGACATTCAGTAAAACACTCTATCCCGCACTGCGGCTCGGGTATGTGGTACTGCCCAAACCGCTCGCCGCGCCGCTGAAGAAGGTTCATAACGACCTCTATCGTGGTGGACATTTGCTGATTCAGGCAGCGCTGGCGGAGTTTATCCGCGAGGGTTACTACGCGGCGCACATTCGTAAAATGCGCCAGTTGTACAGTCGTCGCCGCCAGACGTTGGTGGAGCTTATCAGTCGCCAGTTGGGCGAGCAGTATCTTGGCTCCTTCAGCAGCAACGCCGGGCTGCACATGATTCTACAGTTGCCCGTCGGGAGCGATGACGTTCTCATTGCCCAACAGGCGAATGCGCAAGGGCTGCTGGTGCGCCCGCTGTCTCGCTACTACGTGAATGAAGAGAAACGCAGCGGCCTGCTGCTGGGATTTGCCAGTATTGAAGAGCATGAAATGGCGGCGGCGTTTACCCGACTGGTGGGTATTATCAGAGTAAACGCCGTTTAAGCACTGCCGGATGGCGCTGCAAGCACCTTGTCCATCCGACATGCTGTTTAATGTGACGCTTTTTTAATCCCTGCCAGGTCCTCCTGGCTTACTTCGCCATTCCCTTCTCCCCAACTTTTACGCACGTAATTAATCACGTCGCGCATTTCGTTGTCGCTTAACATGCCACCGTAAGCCGGCATCTTAAAGGAGACGCTGCCACGCGTTGTCGGTGTTTCTGCGCCGTGGGCAATCACTCTGAACAGCGGCGTCGGGTCATCAACCATCACCAGCGGATTGTTGATCAAAGAAGGTGCGTTATCATCCGTACCTTTCCCCTCCAGACCGTGACAGGTGGAGCAGTAGCGGTTATAGGTCACTTTGCCCGCCTCGGATGAATGCGACCAGGACACCGTAGTTGCCGCTGCGCGCACCGTTTCAGGCTTCTCGCTTTTCAGGCTCAGCAGATATTGCGCGATCGCCGTGGCATCGTCATCGGTCAGGTACTGTGTACTCTGCGTAACGACTTCAGCCATCGAACCTGAAACCGCGGCATGCTTGCTTTTACCGGTCAGCAACAGCGATTTTAATTCCTGCTCAGACATTCCCGTGCCGCGCAGCGAAGGCGCATACCAGCCGTCGATCATCGCGCCGCTCAGGTACTCGGCATCAGCATTGGTATACGCTTTTTCGTTCATCGCCATGCCTCTCGGGGTATGGCAAGAACCGCAGTGTCCGGGACCTTCCACCAGATAAGCGCCCCGTTTTACTAGCGCAGCGTTGTCATCCGTTTTTGCACGCTCTACAGCCGTCGCTGGCACGTCGGTAAACAGCCAGTTCCAGATATGCAGCGGCCAGCGGGCGGAGAGTAGCCACGGAATGGCATTCTCTTTATTGGGCTGCCCAGAGGGGGTGACATCATGCATAAAATAGCGATACAACGCCTGTACATCGTCATCAGAAAGTTTTGCGTAAGAGGGATAAGGCATGGCCGGATATAACGGATGACCATCTTTAGCAATTCCCTGACGTACGGCCTTGTCAAAATCCTCGTATGAGTAATTACCAATACCCTGGGTCTTGTCTGGGGTAATGTTGGTCGAATAAATATCCCCTACCGGAGTAGGAAACTTTTTGCCACCCGCCATCGCCGCCCCCCCTTCGGTGGTATGACAGGCCACACAGTCAGAGATACGGGCGATATATTCGCCATTAGATTCCGCTGCACTCACAGAGGCGGTAAACAAACAGGCGGCAAGAACGGTTACGTTACGCATAGATCACCCCATATCCTTGAGTTCATTAACCGCACGCCATGCCTGGTCGATGGCCGTATGGGCATAAGCGCCCCAGTCAGAATCGGAATTAGCGATGGCAATGCGACCAACTGGCTGACGCGCCCGCTCGATAATTTCTGGCATTTTATCCATATCATCGAACAACGCGTTGGCGTAATACGCATAGCCATGCGCCCAGCGGTTAACAGTAATGGCGGAGATATCGCGTTGATTATCAAAGCCCGTTGAGCCAAACATTTCCTGCAACTGGGAGCGAATCATCTCCTCATGCGTCGCAAATGTGGTCCCCAGTAAATACGCTCGCCCCAGACGGAACTGCTCTCTGGCCGACAGATTACTGCCTGGATAAGTAGGCACATAGACCATGTGAATGACCATCGGATCGTCCGGTGAGGCCGGGTGTTGATACCCGCCGATGCTGACCGGATAGTCGAGCTTAATCCGGCTGTATGGTGCCGCCGGAGAGTAAAATTCATGCACGCCAAGCTGTTTGAACGCCTGCCAGTTTTTGACCACCACATTGGTATACACCAGCGGTGCCTTCACGTTCAGTTTGAGATCCGCCTGCTGCTGTTCCGGCATCTCAGGCACCAGATACGGGATCATCATGTTATAGCCCGCCATGATGGTGTTTTTACCGCGCACGCGATGCATTTTGCCGTCACGCAGATAGGTCACCACCACGCCATCCTCTGTGTTGGCCGCATTAATCACCGTGCTGTTCAGACGCAGGCGCGTGGTGTTTTCCGGCAGATCCAGCTTTTCGTAATGCAGTCTGGCAAGGACAGAGTCTTCCATCGTGTTACCCGGTAGCGCATCCGGCAGCATATACCTGACTAACAGTCGGGCCAGCCCGGCGTTACCGTCAGGGAAATGGTAAACATACGGCTCTTCGAGGTCGGCCAGCGACTCGCCGTCCAACGGCGGTAGTCCCAGCGCCTCCATGCCGGGTAATGCGCACGCCCTGGCATCGCTACAGGAAATGCCTTCAATGCCGATGGCAAAGAAGTCATTAGAACGCTGCTGAAAATAAAGCAGCGCCATTTTGCTCAAACCAACTTTTGTGGCCAAAAATTCACTGTAGCTGTGGGTATCCAGCCATTCCATTTTCTCATCGACCGTCATGCCCGGAAGATAGTCGCCAGGATGGACGTGCAGGTCGATCAACGCCTTTCGGTCATGCTCACTTAGCGGAAAATCATTGATAAAGTCTTCAATTTTACGGCCATTGAGTCTGTTCGGCGGGATATCATCAGATACCGCGCGCCCCGGATCGCCGCTGACGATTTTTGTTTCGCCAAAATTCTTTTTGTCGAAGAAAACACCGCGACTGAGCTGCCAGTCGGGGTAGAAGTTTACGTCAAAACTCTCTTTTAACCGCGTGACGCTGACGCCCACGGTTTCCATCAGTTTTTGCACCTCAGGGCTGAAATTGTGCGCGGGCGACTGGAATGCTTCGCTGCCGCCATAGCCGAGTAATTTCTTACCTGAGCTCGTAAATTCGTTACGTTTGGCGTGCCCGCCAAAATCGTCATGGTTATCGAGGATCAGGATCCGGCTATTTTGCCCGGCAAGCTGGCGCCAGAAACAACCGGCAGCCAGCCCGCTAATACCGCCGCCCACAATCACCAGATCGTACTCTTCCTCAACGGGCAGAGCGTTTAAATCAAAATGTTTATGCTCGCGGCCTACTGCATGCGCCATTTCAAACGATCCAGGATGATTACCCCGCAGCCCCGTCAGCCCTGGCGGATAATAATTTCCATCTATAAATGCGTTTCCCTTTCCTGCCGCCCTGACCCATTCCAGCGGGGTAAGCCCCGCCGCAATAGTCACCGCGACGCCGTTGAGAAAATCACGTCTGGTAATTGCCATTAACTTTTTTCCTTATTGCTACACACTGCCCTAAATACGACACAAATAAGAGATGTCCCCCTTCATAGTAATAAAGGGGTACAGCCGACTATTTCCCTGGCTTTAACTCTTCATCCAGTTTTTTAGAATCATAATAATCACCCTGCCAGGTGATTTTACCTGCTTTAACATGAATATAGCTGACACCTTCAAATTTTATCGGATTATTTGTCGGCGGACTCCCTGCCCATTCACCACTATTTTTGCCTGAAAATTCCCAACGAAACGCCACGGTATCTTCGTCGTAAACGGGTTTGCCGACCATTTTCCAGCTCAGATCTGGCACCGCCTTAATAAAGGCACCGATAACGTCTTTTTCAGCTTTTTCTCTGCCATTTATCGGTTCGCCAGCGGCGGCATCATAATAGACTGCGTCATCAGCAAGATATTGCGCGGCTCGCGAAGCATCGTGTGCATTCCAGGCCGCCATATACTCTTTAACGGTATTCAGCGATGTGCTTTCTGCCAGGCTATAGCCCGAGAACATCACGAATGAAAGCACCGCTATGTTTAATGTTTTCATCGAAATCCTCTCTATTCAGAAATGTCACACATGATATGTTTCACCCGGGTATATTCTTCGAGCGAATAGGATGAGAGATCTTTGCCATAACCCGATTTTTTGAACCCGCCGTGCGGCATTTCGGCGCACAGAGGAATGTGATGGTTAATCCACACGGTGCCAAAATCGAGGTCAATGCTGAAGCGCTGTGCGCGACCATGGTTACTGGTCCAGACGCTGGCGGCCAGACCATATTCCACATCATTCGCTTTGTGTAGACCCTCTTCATCAGTCGAAAACGGCTGAATAGTCATTACCGGTCCAAATACTTCATGCTGAATAGCTTCGTCATGTTGATGCAATCCGGAGACGATCGTCGGCTCAAAATAGAAGCCCGGACCTGGCCCGGCACGCCCACCTGTTTCAATTTTTGCATGTGCCGGTAAACGCGCAATAAAGCCTTTCACCTGCTCCAGTTGGTTTTTACTGTTCAATGCGCCATATAGCGCAGCCTGATCCGCTGGCGGTCCAAATTTAATACTCTTCGTTTTCTGAACCAGCTTTTCCAGGAATTCAGCGTAGATGGATTGTTCGACCAGAATACGCGTAGCCGCCGTGCAATCCTGGCCGGCATTGAAGAAGCCTGCCGTGGTGATCGTCGCGATCGCCTTGTCCATATCTGCATCAGCAAACACCACCGCAGGCGCTTTCCCGCCCAATTCCAGATGCGCCTTGGTCAGGTTCGCCGCTGCCGAAGCCGCAACCTGTAGACCCGCGCGGACCGAACCGGTAATCGAAACCAGTGAGGCCTTCGGGTTTGAAACCACCAGCGAACCGGTGCTGGCTTTACCTAATACGACGTTAAACGCCCCTCTTGGGAACAACGGCGCGGCCAGTTCAGCTAACAGCAGCGTGCTGACCGGCGTGGTGTCGCTGGGTTTTAATACGACCGTATTGCCTGCTGCCAGCGCTGGCGCAATCTTCCATACCGCCATCATGAACGGGTAGTTCCATGGCGTGACTTGTCCAACGATACCCAGCGGTTCACGGCGGATAGTCGAGGTAAACCCGGCGGAATATTCCCCTGCCGCTTTCCCTTCAAGACAGCGCGCCGCACCGGCAAAAAAGCGGATGGCATCGCAGGATGCCGCGATCTCTTCCTTCTCAATAAAATGGCGAAGCTGACCGGTCTCCTGACTCTGCGCGTTCACCAGCCGCTCAACGTTTCGTTCAATCTCATCTGCCAGCTGCAATAACGCCTTTTGCCGCTGTGCCGGCGTCGATTTTCGCCAGATGCTAAACGCCGCCTCCGCCGCCGAGTAGGCCTGCTCCACCTCTTCCGCATTGGCGTTGGGTGATAATGCATACGTTTCGCCGTCGACCGGACTCACCAGTTCGAAGGTATCTTCGCTACGACCTGCTACGTATTGCCCATTGATAAAATGCTTCAGGGTTTTCATGTCTGTCTCCTGCCCGTTAATACATAAAGAAACTTATGTAATATATATATTGTAAAAGATTTTCAAATGCGCAACATTGACACTATGATAAGCCTCGCATTTTTAACTTAATTTTTACATTTTCGGGATAAGGCTTTTCATCGTGAGCCGAGGCTTTATGCTCAGCTCATCATGAAGTTATCGGGACACACATCCGCTTGTGCAGTGACGTTGCGCATAGGCATGTAAAATAACTCGGCCATTCTTACCTTCCTTGCCTGACGGGCATGTGTTAAAAATGGTCGTTGTTTCAGGGAATTGAGTGCAGAAAAGATTATGATTACTCACGCGGTCATATTTGCGCCTATCGGGCAGGTCAGTCGTTCAGACCAGATAGTGCAGCGCCTGTCAAACGCCATTATCACGGGGTTGCTGGAGCCAAAAGAACAGCTCCCCAACGAAACTGATTTGGCAAAGATGATGGGTGTCTCACATATCACTATCAGAGAAGCGCTAAACACGCTTCGGGCTAATAATCTTATCCATACGGTTCGTGGTCGAAATGGCGGGAGCTTCGTTTGCGAAAATATTGATGGCAAAAACAGCGCCCTGCATCCGTTCAAAGCGATCAGTACGGATTATCTTTCTGACCTGGGCGAAATGCATTGCGCCATTATCAGCCATAGCGCAAGGCTGGCTTCCAGACGGATGACCGGCGCGGATATCGCCAAATTTCGCGAGTTTGTTGAGGTGCTCAACAAGGCAAACTCACCAGAGCTTATGACCCAGGCCGATATGCGCTGTCTACTGGCGATAGCTGCCAGTTCACATTCGGCGCGACTGGCCAATCAGGAGCTGCAGGTCCAGGCTGAATGGGCATCGCTGGTGGCGATACTTTATCGCGCAGACAACATTCATGCCGAAATTATTGCGCTTTACTCGGCACTGGCCGATGCGCTGGCAGCTCACAACGAGGCAGAATCCGTGCAGCTTGCCACACGGATCATCGACACGTTTACCTATTACCTTATTGAAAAAAAGCTGAAATATAACTCGAACTGACAATCAGTGAAGGCAGGACAGACAATGAGCTCTTCGACATCCTTAAGCGCATTAATTCGTAAGATTGATGATATTACCGCCTCTACCGTAGATTCTACCGTTGCGCTGGCGAGGAGCATCCATGAGGCGATTTCCGGGGTGCAAAAGGCCTCAGCAGAAGTTGTCCTCGATCCATCGGTGAGATCTACCGTTCAGCAACACATCAAGCGCACCCTCAGTAACAATCATTACTGTTCAGGGGCCGGGTTCGCCAGCCATATTGAGAGCACTGCCACCACAAAAGAGTATTGGCTGCTGGAATGGTGGTATAAGAAAGATAATGGTTTGAGTCAGGCGCACCTCGATTTAGATCAGGCCACCCAGCAACGCCTGGATTTCAGAACCTTCGAGTGGTTTAAGCACTCACCTCCGGCAGGAAAAGCCTATATCCACGGCCCCTACGTCGACTATATCTGCAATATTTCCTACACCCTGACCTCGGCAGTGCCGATCTACTACAACGATCAGTTTCTTGGCGTTGCCGCCGTCGATCTGCTGGTCAGTCAGATTGAGGCCGAACTGCTTTCCTGCGCTCATTCTGACTATGTCATTCTGACCAATCTGGAAAACAGAATTATCTTTTCCAGCTGGCCACGTTTTCGCGTGGGTGAATTACTCTCTCCCGCAAACAGTACCGTTGTTTATCAGAGCGACTACTTTATCCTTTATCACTATCAAAACTAAGGGCCCGAAGGCCCTTAGTTTTTAGTTATCCTGCCCCATATTCAGCTTGTTAGCGTAGGCAATGGCGTCGTTTTCCGGCGCAGCAGAGCGACCAAACGGTCGGGTCAGGAACATATAGATAAGCCCGGAGCCAACGACAATCGCCAGGCCGAACAGTACCGTCCAACGGTCGATGAAATCGCTGCTGTCTGCCGGTTGCGCCAACAACCAGATCCCACACAATCCATAGGCTAGCGCCAGCACGTTCACAATCACGCCCCAACCGCCAATGGTCCACTCCCCAGCCGGTTTCCAGCCTTTCAGGCGCTGGCGCAGTGCGGCAAGCACAACCATCTGGAACGAGATATAAATACCGATGACGGCAAACGCGGTAATACGCGACAGGTTGTCTGGCTGGAAATAGACCCAAACGCAGATGATGACTGGCAGCAGACAGCTAACAACCATGGCATTATCCGGAACGCCATTTTTAGAGATCTTTGACATCCACTCACTTCCCGGCAGCATTCTGTCACGGGAGAAAGAAAAGATAAGGCGGCTTAACGCAGCCTGCAGAGACAAAATGCACGACAGCATCGCCACAATCGCGACGATGATAAAGATAGTTGCGCCGGTTTCACCAAGTGCTTCATTAAGGATGGCCGGAATCGGGTCAGATGTTTTGCCATTCACGATACTGACCAGATTTGGTGAAGCCAGGAGGTATCCCATGACGGAAATAATCGCCGAAATCGCACCAAATACGATGCTCAAAATCATCGCAACCGGGATCTTTTTACTTGGATTCTGTACCTCTTCCGCAACGTTACCGCAGGCCTCAAAGCCAAAGAACATAAACAGCCCCATCAGCGCGGCAGACATAAATGCGGTGGAATAGCTGCCGTCATGCGCCAGCACGCCCATCGAATCAAAAATTACGGAGAATGGCTGCGAACGGTGGAATATCAGCAGATAAATTCCCAGCGCAATCACGCTAACGATTTCACACCAGAAGCCAATTTTTGCGACCCGAGCCAGATTTTTAGTCCCGGACATATTAACAGCCATCATCAAAAGCAGCAGCAGGACGGAAGTCGCCAACATAGTGGCTGGCGTCTGACCATAGTGGAAGAGCGACTCAACAAATGTTGAAGTATATTCCGCGATTGACGTAATGGTGACCACCAGTGCCCACAGGTAAATCCAGGCAGCGATCCACGCATATTTCTTGCCCCATAACCTTCTGGCCCACGGATAAAGCCCGCCGGTTATCGGATACTGGGAAGCCACCTCACCAAACACCAACGCCACTAAAAGTTGTCCACATGCGACGATTAAAATCCACCAGACTGCGGGCGGCCCCGCCAGCGTTACGGCCAGTGCAAACAGCGAATAGACGGCGGTAAGCGGCGAAAGGTAGGTAAAACCCAACGCAAAGTTTGAAATAAGACCGATCGAGCGATTGAACTGTTCTTTGCCATCTTTTTGAAAATTATCGTTTTTCTTATCAGGTGTCTGTTCCATATAGCTTTCTCTTTTGTGGAATAGTCGCAGGGTTGAACAATTAATGTATAAAAGATATTAAGTTATATGTATAGTGATTTTGTCGCCAATTTGTTAAAAATTGTCGCACATCACGTTAATGAAGAAGTGGAAGTAGAACAGTCGAGGGCACAAGCTTTTTTCGGTATTTACGCTTCACGGTTCTTTAGCAATTGCGAATTGTTGGCCAATTGGCGGATAAACAGGCCCCCCGAATTGAGTTCGACGCTAAGTAGCAAGAATCGCTGCTGTTAAGCAACATTTTTGCAATATAATAATGTGATGTTAAACGCTGAACCTGAGTAGGTGAATGATGGAAATTGATCTCGATAATCTGGTCTTTGATGGACTGGAAGAAGCGCAAGAGCGTAATGCTGAACGTCTGGAAGATGCAGACAAGAAAGCGCAGGACATTATTGCTGATAATGACTGCGGCGACGCCTGTAAAATCTGATTTCCAAACCGGCGCAATGCCGGTTTTTTTACCGCCAGACTATGCCCCTCCTCTTATCTACATTTCCCATTGCGTTTACCCATTGTTAACACCGCTTTTACTAATAACATTTTGTAAATAGATAAGAATTTTTTCTTATTTTGTCCTGAACGTAAGTTATGGGAGCGTAAAAAGCACAAACCAAAAATGACAGGGATTTACATCATGATGGCAACGAAAACTTACCGCGCTAAAAAAACACTGTTGGCACTCGGCGTGCTGCTGGCCACCGGCATTGCCGCCTCGCAGGCTCAGGCTGACCAACTGGCCGATATCAAAGCCGCAGGTGTAGTAAAAGTTGCGACATTCGACGCGAATCCGCCGTTTGGCTCCATCGATGCAAAAACGCATAAGATTGTCGGCTATGACGTTGATTTTGCTGAAGCGCTGGCGAAATCCCTCGGCGTAAAACTGGAACTGGTAGCGACTAATCCGGCAAACCGCATTCCGTTATTACAATCCGGTAAAGCCGATTTAATCGTGGCGGATATCACGATTACGCCTGAGCGGGCGCAGGTCATTGACTTCTCCGTCCCCTATTTTGTTACCGGGCAGCAGTTCCTGGTACCGGCCAAATCCCCGGACCAGCTCGAGGCATACAGCAAAGCGCGAATCGGTGCGGTGAAAGGCACTACCGGTGAGCAGGCGTTACATCAGCGCTTCCCGCAGTCGCGTGTGCTGGCCTACGACGATATTCCACTGGCGTTGACCGCGCTACGCAATGGCAATGTTCAGGCCATCACCCAGGACAGTACGATTCTGGCTGGTCTATTAAGCGGTGCGCCGGATAAAGCAGATTTCAAAATTCTGCCTGATCTGTTGAGCAAAGAAGAGATCGGCGTGGGAGTGAAAAAAGGTGAGCCAGCGCTGTTAAAAGCCGTCAATGATGAGCTTTTGAGGCTGGAATCTACCGGGCAGGCGGCAAAAATTTATGATGTCTGGTTTGGCCCTGAAACCAAAAACCCGCAACCCCGCGCCTTTAAAATAGAAGCGAAGTAATATGCTCTCAGCCCTGTTTCATCGTTGTGCAGTTTCCGCGGCGGATTTTAACCATTTGCGCCAGGCAAGCGTCGAACTGCGCAATGTCATCAAACAGTTTGACACTCACACCGTACTTAACGGCGTCAGCCTGTCAGTTGAACCCGGTGAAGTGGTGACTATTCTGGGCCCTTCTGGCTCGGGAAAATCCACGCTTATACGCCTTATCAATCAGCTTGAGTCGCTCAGCGGTGGCGAGATTTTCATTGATGACAAACCAATTAGTCAGTTGCGCGGGGCAGCATTACGCCAGTTACGCAGCCGTATCGGTTTCGTTTTTCAGCAATTCAATCTCTATTCGCATCTGACAGCGCATCAGAACATCTCGCTGGCACTGGAATATGTTCACGGCTGGAACAAGGCGGCAGCCGCGCGTCGGGCACTCGAATTGCTGGATCAGGTGGGACTGGCAGAAAAAGCGAGCGCTTATGCCGCACAGTTGTCCGGTGGGCAGCAACAGCGCGTGGCCATCGCCCGCGCGCTGGCCTCATCGCCACAAATCCTTCTGTTTGATGAACCCACCTCCGCGCTGGATCCAGAAATGATCGGCGAAGTATTACAGGTGATGAAAAACCTGGCCCACAGCGGTATCACCATGATCGTCGTGACCCATGAAATGCATTTTGCCCGTGAGATTGCCGATCGCGTGGTATTCATCGATGGCGGAGAAATTCTTGAAGTGGCCGCGCCGGAGGATTTTTTCACCCGACCACAGCACCCGAGAACCCAGCGTTTCCTGAAAAAAGTGCTCGACCCGTTACACCAGGAGTCATCGCTATAATGCTTGCAATGGACTGGCAGGGAGTGCTGAGCGGGCAACCTCTGCAATGGATAATTTCCGGTTTTCTCACCACGCTCTGGGTGACACTGGCAGGTGTCGTACTCGCCACGCTCATTGCCATCTTCCTACTCGGCCTGCGTCTGACGGGCAATCGCTTCAACAAAGCGGTGGTCAGTGTATGGGTTTCGGTGTTTCGCAACACGCCTTTACTGGTGCAACTGATGTTCTGGTATTTTGCCGCATGGAACTGGCTGCCCCGCAACGTCATTACCTTCATCAATGCAGAGCATCCCTGGTCTATTCTGCCAGGCGATGTCTGGTGGTTAACACCAGAGTTTATCTGTTCAGCATGGGGGCTGGGCGTATTTACCTCGGCATTTTTGGTCGAGGAGATCGCCTCTGGTTTACAGGCGGTTTCTGCCGGACAACGTGAGGCTGCCGTGGCGCAGGGTTTTTCATCCTGGGCGACGTTTCGTCACATTCTGCTCCCTCAGGGACTGGCGAACGCCTGGCAACCCATTGTTGGGCAATACCTTAACCTGATGAAACTTTCCTCGCTTGCCAGCGGTATTGGATTTGCTGATCTCACCTACCAGGTGCGGCAAATTGAGAGCTACAACGCGCACGCGCTGGAAGCCTTTGCTGTTGGCACTGCGCTCTATCTGTTCACCGGCATCGTTCTGGGTATGCTGCTTACGCGTCTTGGCCCACGGCCTGCATCGGGTAAATCGTCCAAGGTTAAAACGCGTATCTTCAGCGTCAGGAGCATACTGCATGATCGCTAACATTTCGGTCATTACCGACAATCTTGATTATCTCCTGTGGGGACGGCTGGCGGAGGGACAACCCGGCGGCGTTCTGCTCACGTTGTTAATGGCTCTCGGCGCGGCGCTGCTGGCCTTGCCTGGTGGGATAGTTCTTGCCTGCTGCGCCTGGCGTTTTCCAGGCACGGTTCGCAACGGGTTGTTTATCTGGGCGGAGTTTATTCGCGGCATTCCGCTAATCTTTGTGATTTTCTGGATGTGGTATTTGCTACCCATGCTGACCGGAAGCGATCTCCCCGGAGCCGTTACCGTGACGCTGGCGCTGGCATGGTTCACCGCTGCCTCGGTCATGCACTCAGTGTATGCAGGAATTAGCGCGCTGCCTGGCGGGCAATATGATGCTGCCGTGGTTCAGGGTTTTCGCCCGTATCAGGCCCTGTGGCTTATCTTATTGCCGCAGGTGCTGCGTAACGTACTGCCATCGCTGACGGGGATTTTTATTGGATTACTGAAGGACACGTCGTTGGCGTTTATCGTTAACGTGCCGGAACTCACAACGGTTGCGGGTCAGGTTAACAGCCGGGTACAAATCTATCCGGCAGCCATTTTTATCTTTACCGGACTGGTCTATTACCTGCTGTGCCTGAGCCTGGAGAAAATCACCCAACGCCGCTTCGCGTTAAAATGAGATCACGGCTCAACATTCCACAAACTGGTGGTCTTCGTTGAGCCGATATTTCACGCCCGCCCGGATGTTATTTTCCCCCTCAACGGCAAGCGCAAAACGCATTCTCTCGCCATCGTGATAGGCCAGCGCCGCGCAGCCGCCGGGACCGAGTATTATCGAATCGACAACACCGGTACTGGCAACAACGGCGTTCTCTCCGCTGGCAATAATGTGGATGTTGTCGGCGCAGTTGGCGATTTTAGACTCTGCGCCAAAACAGGCCAACTGAGTTAAATCACCACCGCAGGCAATCCGGTTTCTGTCGCCGAGCGAACTGATGCGTACGCGCATGCCGGTACTGGCGATACGCGTCCCGTCACCCACGCTACTGATACGTGCCGAATTTCCCGCAACCGCAATTCGCCCGCGATCGCCTGAACTGCCGATATGCGCGTTATAGCCTACGCTACCAATACGTGCGCTGTAACCTGCGCTGGCGATCTGTGCGGCATACCCGGCGCTGGTGATTTTAACGTTATCACTTGCACAACTGAATCGGGCATTATCTTCCGCACTCGCCAGCGGACGGCTGATTTCCCCCGCCGTTTGCACACGGGAAATATTCCCCATCGCGCGAATATCCTGCTGGGCAAAACTCGCCTCTTCCCGCCATTTTGACCAGCCGTATTCCACCAGGCTATTTGCCCAGTCTGTATACCCATCCCGCTGGAGCGCACGATGGACATCAGCATAGCTTCCGCCAGTTGGAAACGCGCGTAGAAACCAGCGATACATTACGGGCCCAACGCGCCAGGCCCGTAAGTCACTTCGCGTAATCATCATCGCTTAATGCCGGTGATAGCCATCCACCATACACTTGAAGGTTTCGCCCGGCGTACGACCTGTCGTGCAGAGATAAAGATGCCCAAAAATGAAAAACAGACTGATTATTGCCAGCGCGAAGTGCGCCTGGAGCAACCAGTAACGCACGCCGGGGAACAGGTCACCGACAACCGTCGGATAGAGCGATAACAACCCTGAGATCAGCAGCAGTGGCAGTAAGCCATACATCACGCCAACATAGGCCGCCTGCTGTAGCGGGTTGAATTTAGAACGCTTTGATGCCGGGAATGGGTGTGACTCGCCCTGCATAATGCCAAACAGGTAAAAACGCGTTTGTCTTTGCGCTCGTCCGATCCAGCCCTGACGTTGAATAATATAGTGATGCCCGTTGCCGCCAATCAGATTGATCAGGACAAAGCCAATCCAGCAGGCGAGCAACAAAAAGCCGCAGACCTCATGCACGGTAAGCAGGCTTTTCATCACCGACGCACTGACGACGGAGAAGTGATTGACCAGGCCACTGACCAGAAGTAGCAGAAATAGCAGCGCATTCGACCAGTGCCACAAACGAACGGCCTTCGAGTATAAATAGACTTTCTCACCGTGCCCTGCCGACGCTTTATGCGCGGCCCGAAAGCGCAGCATGGCGTGTAGCGCCAGCACCAGCCACATCCCCACCAGCATTAACCCGGCGATGACCAACCACACAGGCCAGTAGTCCGGTGAAAACAGGGGAACAAACTGCGCAAGCTGGGCGTGAAACTGTTCGGCATTCTGCGACGCGTTCATACATTTTCCTTTTTAATCAAATGTTGACCGAACCGACGATACAGATGGGGTTTCCCGGCGCCTGCAAGTTGATGCTCGTAATACTTATTTTCTCTCAACCAGGTCTGTATTTCCGGGCTATCTTCGCGACCAAAAATCAGCGCATGTTCCGGGCAGGCATTAACACAGATCGGCGGGAAACCTTTCGCCAGACGTGATTCAGCGCAGAAGTCGCATTTATCCGCCACTTTGGTCTGCGGGTTGAGATAACGCACCTGATAAGGACACGCGCCAATACAGTAACTGCAGCCGATACAGGAAGACGTGTCTACCCGCACAATGCCGTTGTCATCTCGCCATGAGGCGCCAGTCGGACACACCTCAATACAGGGGGCATCATCACAGTGCTGGCAGGACTGACGGAAGTAGTGATACAGCGTTTCGTTGTCGTTGTCCGAAACCGGAATATGAGCTATAGACAAACGGCTACCCTGCGCAGGAACATGGTTGGTTTTCCTGCATGCGCGGGCGCAGATATTACATCCGTTACACAGTGATTCATCGTGAATCATGACGTAATGTACGTCTTTAGAACTCCTGGTACTCGCTAACAGATTTTGACCTGGGCCAGTGAAAAAAATCACCGTCCCCATGCCAATGACAAATTTTCGTCGGGTGAAGGACATCGGGTTATCCTCTAATACTGTGACAGTGGTCGTCCACACGTTCCATGACATCAACCTGAATAATTCAGGGGTTCTGATACTGCTCAACCTCAAGCCATTCGCACAGGCCGTACGCTTTGCCATAACTCATAAAACGTTCGCTGAACAAATAAGGCTCCGCATTTGACGATTCCACAGTCCGTATATCTGCATAATCAGGATGCGTTTCCATAGCCGTGAGCGCAGCGGCAATCTGTTGAGACTCAAAGCGATACGGCGGTTGCGTCAACATGGCGACCTTATAAGGGCGAGGATACGTTCGACAGTCGAAGCGTACCGCCTCGGCAATCGCACGGCAGATGTCGTTTTCCACCACCTGCATACACATGTCGGCGTAATTTGCCGTCATGGTTTGCGTCGAATAGAAATATGCTTCTTCCGCACCCTGCACACAGGTGATATCCGCACCATTCGCGTCCTGGCCCAGCACATCCAGCAGCGCGGAAAGATCGGTTTCAGGAACCGAATAAGGCGGCAGCAAAAAGACACTGCGCGCCACCAGTTGCCCCGATGCTGAATGCTGGCGGATAAAATCTGCCACAATCGACTCCGGGCTGGCTGGTTCCTGAACCTGGGGCGCATTCATCTGTTCTACAGGCGGGTGAAACGCCTGCAGCCACTGTCTCTTTCGGCTATCCACTTCGTCAGGAAACGCCTCAACGGGGGTCAGAACGTCGCTCACGTTAGTCATCTCGCATTCCTTACGCCGGCAACAGATCTTGTGCAGCCAAATCAGCGGCTACATCTTCAAGTCCGAGTCGGTTCAGGGTTTCACGCGTTGGGCAACCCAGCTCTGGATCCCAGCCCATTTCCTGATAGAACATCGTCAGCGACTGACGCATATCCTCCCGGTCCATCTTGTCGGTCCCTTCAGTGAAGACCGGGATCTTCGGATCTTTATCAAACACCCAGGAGCAGATGAGATCGTGCTCATTGCGCATATCTTTGGTTTGCATCAATTTGACCGTATAGGCACGGTGCAGGGTAAAGATGCGTTCAGCGGCCAGGTCCAGACTCTCCTGCGTGGTTTCATCGCCGGTGACCGCCTGGAAGAATTTTGCTTCCAGATCCAAATCGCCGCGATAGTTACGGCTCTTGAGTGGTGAAACCGTCATCGGCCACACCCAGTTGCACAACGTAACCGCGTTATGCAGGCAGACTTTCAGCAGCGTCCATTTGGCATATTTGATCTTGGCGGCATTGATCGGGGTGTAGTTTTTGGTTTCGTCGTATGCATCCTGCGAACCAAACAGCTCGCCCGCCACTTCGCGCTGTAATTTCAGCGGTAAACCGGAACCGATGAAGTTGATATGGGTGTGCGCCATACAGTCACGGTTAAACATACAGTTGGTGATCGCCCCCACCTGTGCAGAGGCCTCGTTTGCATGGTGGACGGGAAAACCAAACGGCGACCACAGTTTATTTTTGGCATAACCCCAGTACTCTTCGCCCAAATTCCAGCGTTCAGCAATGGCATACGATCCGTCCGCAAGATGGCTGAGTTCCCCCACGCGATGCGCCAACCGGTAGTAAAAATCCTTAATAAAATGAGGATCGCCCGCTTCCAACTGATCCCAGCGGATCTCCGCATACTCTTCAGTTGGCAGTACGCGCTTAAAAACGCCTTTCGAATAGCAGTAAGTAAAATCACGGTGCAACTGCCCGTAGTTACACCAGATGCCATAATCGTCAAACAGGTTCAGGCCAATCAGATTTCCCACCACGCGCCCATCGTCTTTATCGTCGAAATCTTTCGGGCCATTGGGGAAAATGGTGGTGTGGACAAAGTTCGCCACGCAGGTGTTACCGCCGGTACTTGGCACGCCAAAATCTTTCACCCGCGGGACATTGAGCTGCGACATACAGCGAATGGGGCATGAATGGCAGCCGCTCATTTTGACCGTGTATTTCTCAGCGGCTGGCCCCAGATCGAACACGGATTTATAGGTACGGAAACCCACGGTATTCTGGTTACCCGGCGGGATTTCCCCGGTTTCGATTGGTCCCCCTTCTGCCGCGCCCCAGAACAGTCCCTTACGGGCCGTCCAGCGCGAGTTTGGCGAAGAGTATTCTGCCCAGGCCTGCGGGGTGCTTGGCACAACGTGGTTGTTGTTGGCACCGATGAGCTCGGTCAGCATGTAATCATTGAGCCGCTTCATCTCTTTACGATCGGCAATATTGACCCCTTTGGTCCCTTCTACCGCAATAGCCTTCAGGTTTTTCGACCCCATTACCGCGCCAGTACCGGCGCCTCCGCTGTGGTTGCGACTGTTGATCATGCAGGAGAGCGGCACCAGATTTTCACCCGCCTGACCAATAGCGGCGACGCAGGTTTCCGGGCTGGTAATGCGGCAAATCTCTTCGGTTGTGGCGCGCGTTCCCTTACCCCACAGGAAATCGGCTTTTTCGATGCTGACCTTTTCGTCTTTAATGTTGATCCAGACAGGCGTCGCGGACTTGCCTTCGATAATAATGGCGTCGTAACCGGCGAATTTCATTTGCGCAGCAAAGAAGCCGCCCATATGAGCATCCACCACTAAATTGCCTTTGGTAAAAGTCGATAAGGAGGTGATATTGACGCGGGAGCTACAAGGGGCACCAGAGCCCGTTAATGGCCCGGTGGCGAAAACCAGTTTATTCCCTTCATCAAAAGGCATGGTGCCTGGCGGGACTTCGTCGTACATAATTTTATAACCAAAGCCCATCCCGCCGACAAATTTTTTAAATTTACTGGAATCTTCAAGGGTGATATTCCCCGTGGTGAGATTGACCCGTAAAATATTACCTGTCCAACCATTAGCCATCATGTTTTCCTTTGCAAGAAGGTTTAATAGATATACCCGCCATCCTTCAGGCAGTTTTTTTTGCAAAACTGCGATATTTTTGGCAATTAATGACGCGTATCAGGTATGCCTGCTATCTATCAAACAGTAATATCTTTCCACTCGATAATTTTTAATGCCCCAGTCGGACAAGCATTGGCGCACTCCCCACATAACACACATTTTGAGGATTTTTTTGTTTCGGTATTCACGGTCGCCATCATCCACGGGCAGGCGGTGGTACAAGCGCTGCAGCCAATACAACGTTTATGATCCACCGCAATACAGCCGTCTTCCTGTTTCCAGGTAATAGCGCCAATGGGGCAGACCTTCATGCATTGCGGATCTTTGCACTGACGGCAGGTATCAGCGGTATAGTTTAAATCGCCATAAAGTCCGCCACCGGACCCGACGCCATCATCGCCAAAGAAGAAGTTGCGATGGATTTTTATACGGGAAAAGAAAGTCCCCACGGCACCATCGTTATAATTGGTACAGGAAATTTCACAGCGGTGGCAGCCAGTACAGCGCGCTCGCTGGGTCACCAGCACCCCTTTCGGCGTATTGATAAGCCCCACGGTACCGCTGTCGATATCTTCCTGCTTACAGCCAAAAAGTGATAACAGTGCAGGGGCGATGGTTAATCCCGCCAAACCTTTTCCTGATATCCGCAGAAATTCAAGCCGCGTTAAACCACAATCTAAAAATGGACGATCAACCTGATTCATTTATTTCGCATCCTCTTCGCAAACGCTGTGTTAGCAACACCTCCAGGCTAAATTAAACCCGTGCAACTCAAGCCATTTCGGGCGGTTAATGTTGCCAACAACACGTAAATTTTTGCCCTAACCTGATCGCGTAAAATGACGGTGGTTAAACTGAATGAATCTAATCCTTTAGGGTTAGGCGTAAAGATAATGTGGTTATTCAGCGCTCATAGTTTTGATCGTCATCAATTAAAAAACGGAAGGGAAATAATAAATGCGGAGTGAGATTTATTATCATTAAGATAAGTTGAAATAATATTTCACATGCTTTGCAAATATTTGTGACTCTACTCGCATATATATTTTAATATATCATTCGGAATATAACTCAATATACAGCGAAGGTTACTCCTCTAATTGCAGCACTAAATTATATATATTGATAAATTAACGTGACGAGAATAAAAGGACGGCGAACGAGACCACCATCCTCTTTTTGTGGATTAACCGGCTAATGCTTTAATGACGGTCTCAATAGCCTGTTTTTCTAACTCGCTGCGCTTCACACGCTGGTTGGCGAGGGTGGTTCTCAGTACTCCCGCAATGACGATATGCTTAGGCTCTTGTCCCAGATCGCGCATTTCCAGCACTACTTTACCGACTACTCTGCACATTTCACGGTACAACTCATCGTCTTTGGTCTGATTTCCCATTTTTTCCCGCTCGTCATTAACTCAAACCAACAGCATATATCAGTCTGACGGATTAGACAAAATTCAATGAAAATCAAATAAATGTCATAAATTTACTGAATCCTCTGCAGTCGATTAACCAGTTCAGCAAGACTCCCCGCCTGCATTTTTTCCATCACCCGCGCCCGATGAACCTCAACCGTGCGCACGGCAATATTCATGGCATCAGCAATTTCCCGATTCATTAACCCTTTTGCTACCAGTTGCGCCAGCTCTCGCTCCTTTGGCGTAAGCTGCTGATAGCAAACCACGATCTCTTGTCGCGAAAAGGCGGCGTGAGAAATCTGCACTGCATGCTCTAACGCCGCTTGCAGAGGCGCGGCGGAAACCGGCTTTTGCAAAAAATCGACCGCACCGCGTTTCATTTGCTCAACCGCCATCGGCACATCGCCATGCCCGGTGAGAAATACCACCGCCAGCGTACTCTCACGCTGGCGCATGGCTTCATGCACAGCATGCCCATCCAGTACAGGCATACGCATATCCAGCAAAAGTACGCCCACCTGATGCAGATTTGCCTCGGAGAGGAATGTTTCGCCTTGCTCCCAGCAACACACCTCATATCCCAGACTTTCCAGTAAAAACGCGCAAGCCTGGGTGACGGCGATATCGTCATCCAGCAGATGAATGATTGCCACGACGGCCTCCCTCCGGATTTTGCTTAAAATGTAATGTCACTACCACGCCCGCTTTTTCATCTGGAGCCTGATGATTTTTGATCTCAATGTCTCCGTTTGCGTAGCGCACCAGCCGCTGGCAAATGGCTAGCCCCAGCCCCATGCCCTCTTTACGGGTGGTCATAAACGGCTGAAAAGCCTGGTACAGCTGCACCTCATCAATACCTCCGGCGTTATCCTGCACCTGAATACTCACATCACCATCCTCACGCTGAGCGCTAAACCACACGGTGGTTGCCCCCGCCTGGGCGGCGTTGAGAACCACATTGGCCAGTACCTGTTCGAGGAGAACACTTGGCAACGTTAATGTTAACGCCTTACCGATCTGCGTTTGCAGCGCTACCGCCGGGAATTGCTGGGGCATGCGTAATAATTGCCAGACGTGATGGATAGCATCATGAACGTTGACGACCTGCCAGTCATCGGTCATCACCGGATTGCCCTGTGCCTGGCTGACCCACTGGCGAAGATTGTGCAGCGTATCAGCCCCCCGCTGCGCCTGGGTATCAATGTGCTCCAGCGCGGGCAGCAGTGGATGCTGTTGATCCTGACTACGCAGGCGGATCAGACAGCCCTGCGCATAATGACGGATGGCCGATAGCGGCTGATTGAGCTCGTGGGCAAAACCCGACGTCATCTCGCCAAGCACGCTCATTTGGCGAGCGGTTTCCAGTTCCTGTTCCTGTTTGCGCAACAATACGTTGTTTCGCTCCAATTGCCTGCCGCGTCGGCGGACCAGCAACATCACCCAGATGTAATTGAGCGTCAGCAACAACAGTACGAGAGCCGCGGCCCCCATCGCCAGCCGATGTTGAATAAACCAGCTTTTGACATCCAGCCACAACTGGCGCTGCTGCGGATGCTGGCGGACATCGCGCAGCAACGCTTCCACCTCGCGGGTCGAGGCGGGCGCCCCCCAGCGAAACGTCGCATTCTGCGGCGCATTGAACAGGGCCCGCGTGACGCGATCGGCCAGCTCGTCGCTTACCGCAGGCAGTGCCGCAAATGACCAGTCAGGATAGAGCGGCGTACTGGTTAAACAGGGAATCGACGTTGGATGGTTAAGCACCGCCGTAAAATCTGTTTTACGAATAAGCCCTTCTTCGTCCATTTTTTCCAACAGGCACACCGGCACAATCACTGCCTGCACGGCTTTTTCGCGTAATAAATAGAGTAAGGCATCGGCGGGAAATCCGGTAAACGTCAGGCGCAAATCGCGCTCCGGGCGCAGCCCGGCATCGCTGAGCGCTTTATATCCCAGCAAATAGCCGCCAAATGCCTGAGCATCAATGGCACCCACCGTTTTGCCGATCAGATCGTGTGCGGAGGTTATCCCGCTATCGCGCCTGACGAGGATCGCGCTGCCAATCACATTACTGGTGGCTTTCCCCCCGCGAGTAGAACGGAGTGACGCCAGCCAGCGTAGCGCAGCGCGGCTGTTTAGTTGAACAAATTGCGCCGGATTAGTGACCACAAATTGTACCGTTCCACGATTCACCGCCTCCTGCATCTGCCGCAGGTCCAGCGGTTGAATATGAAACTGTTCGCCGGGAATTTGCTGATTCAACAGGGTTTCCAGCGGCTGCCAGTGATTACGCGTGGAGACCTCCCCACGCATCGCCAAAACGCCAATGTTCCACGTCTGGGCCCTGACCACACCGCTTAGCATCCATAGCGACACCAGCACCGTCAGACATTTTGCTACGTTGCGTCCCACTCAATTATCCCTGTCAATTATGTTGTTTTAGATCAACAACAAGCCGGGTATGTGGTTAACCACAATAGAGTACCCCCCGTCACGATTTTTACACTGTAAATCATCAAGATTCTTTATTCATCACACGCAAACCAACGGCGTGACCAATGTTTCGTTGTTGCATCGTGACGGGAGAAAATATGGACAGCAGTAAAAGGCAGTTTCTCCAGCAACTGGGCGTCCTGACCGCTGGCGCATCACTGGTACCCTTGGCTCAGGCGCAATTTCCCTTCTCGCCTGAACGCCATGAAGGCTCACTTCAGCATCGCTACGCCATGCTGGTTGACCTGCGACGCTGTATCGGCTGCCAGGCCTGTACTGTCAGTTGCGCCATTGAAAACCAGACGCCGCAGGGTGAATTTCGCACCCTCGTTAACCAGTACCAGGTGCAGATTGAAGGTCAGCAGAGCGTCACCAACGTCCTGCTGCCGCGGCTGTGCAACCATTGTGATAATCCTCCCTGCGTGCCCGTTTGCCCGGTACAGGCTACCTTCCAACGCGAAGATGGCATTGTGGTGGTCGACAACACGCGCTGCGTGGGCTGCGCCTACTGCGTGCAGGCCTGCCCTTATGATGCGCGGTTCATCAACCATGAAACACAAACCGCAGATAAATGTACCTTTTGCGTTCATCGCCTCGAAGCTGGCCTGCTCCCGGCCTGCGTGGAATCCTGCGTCGGCGGCGCGCGCATCATAGGCGATATCAAAGATCCGCACAGCCGGATTTCTCAAATGCTGCGTGAACACCATGACGCCATCAAAGTCCTGAAACCGGAAAACGGGACATCACCGCACGTGTTCTATCTGGGTCTGGACGAAGCGTTTGTAACCCCGTTGATGGGACGTGCTCAACCCGCTCTCTGGCAGGAGGTTTAAATGAACCATTCACTGGTTATTGAAGAGGTTCTGGCCCATCCCCAGGACGTAAGCTGGTTACCCTGGGCCGTACAATATTTCTTTTTCATCGGCATTGCCGCCTGCGCCGCGCTGTTCGCCTGCGTGCTTCACTGGCGTAAACAAGAGATGCCGGAACTGGAAAACCTGACGCTGTTAATCGCCCTGACCTGCGCGATTACCGCGCCGCTGGCGCTGACCGCTGACTTACACCAAACCGCCCGCGTCTGGCATTTCTACGCCTGGCCGACGCCGTGGTCCTGGATGCCCTGGGGCGCGCTGTTTTTACCGCTATTTACCGGCTTCTTAGGTCTGTGGTTTCTGGCGCAGCATGTTAAACGGTTAACGCTTAAAAGTTACAGCGTCACTAAGTGGCTGGCGATAGGTAGCGCCTTGTCAGCCATCGGGTTGCTGGTATACACCGGCCGCGAAGTGTCGGTAGTGCAGGCGCGTCCCGTCTGGTTCAGCTACGCCTTTCCGGTTGCGATGTTCCTCAGCGCGCTGCAAACGTTTCTCGCCCTGCTCATCGCCGCGGCAAAACGCGAGGGAACATTGGCCCGCAAACTGGCGTGGGGGCAGACAGTCACCCTGATGGTACTGGCTTTGGTCGTGGTGATATGGATGAGCGGCAACACGCTTTCCGGTTCGGCTATTCGCCAATGGCTGAACGTTGCCCCATTAGCACGACAATACGCTATCGGTTGGGTTGCGCTATGGCTTGTTTCGCTTGTCCTGTGCGGGCTGGTGCTCCGTAACCCCTTATCGCTGCCGCTGCGCATATTACTTGCATTTAGCGCGATGGCGCTGTGCTGGCTGATGCGCTGGACGTTACTTATCCAGGTGCAGACCGTACCGAAATTTAACGCGCTGTTTAATCCTTACACCCTGCCCGGTGGTACCGATGGCTGGCTGGCCATTGTGGGCACCTTCGGCCTGTGGATAGCACTGATCATTATTGTTCGTGAAGCCCTGAACGCGATCGCAAGGAGAATGCAACATGGCTAATTTAACCCGTCGTCAGTGGCTTAAAGTAGGCCTTGCCGTAGGTGGTATGGTGACTTTTGGCCTGAGTTATCGGGATGTGGCAAAGCGCGCGATAGACGGTTTGCTGGACGGCTCCTCGGGCAAAATTACCCGAGACCGCATCTTTGGTAACGCCCTCATCCCCGAAGCCAATGCCCAGTCGCGCTGGCAGCAGAACTCGCAGCAGGTTATCTCCATGACACAGTGCTTCGGCTGCTGGACGCAGTGTGGCGTGCGGGTGCGCGTTGACAGCGAACAAGGCAAGGTGTTGCGCATTGCGGGCAACCCCTATCACCCATTGTCTCACGAGCACCATATTGACGCCTCCGTCCCCTTTGCCACCGCAATGGAACAACTGGCGGGCGAAACGGGTCTTGACGCGCGTTCCACGGCCTGCGCCCGTGGCGCAACCTTACTTGAAGGTTTATACAGCCCGTTACGCATTCTCCAGCCCATGAAACGTGTCGGCAAACGCGGTGAGGGAAAATGGCAGCGCATCAGCTTCGAACAGCTGATCAAAGAGGTGGTGGAAGGCGGCGACTTGTTTGGTGAAGGCCACGTTGACGGCTTGCGGGCAATCCATGACACCAACACACCGCTTGATGCCAGGCATCCCGGCTTTGGCCCTAAATCCAATCAACTGCTGGTCACCAATACCAGCGATGAAGGACGTGATACATTTTTGCGCCGCTTTGCATTAAATAGTTTTGGCAGTAAAAACTTCGGCGCTCATGGCGCTTACTGTGGTCTGGCATACCGTGCCGGTTCCGGTGCGTTAATGGGCGATCTGGATAAAAATACCCACGTGAAGCCCGACTGGGACAACGTCAAATTCGCGCTATTTATGGGAACGTCTCCGGCGCAATCCGGTAACCCGTTTAAGCGCCAGGCTCGCCAACTGGCCAGCGCCCGTTTACGCGACGACTTCCGTTATGTGGTGGTGGCGCCGGCCCTGCCATTGACCACGGTGCAGGCTGACAATCGCGGCCACTGGCAGCCTGTACGTCCGGGAAGTGACTCCGCGCTGGCGATGGGGATGATCCGTTGGATTATCGAAAAGCAGCGTTATAACGCCGATTATCTCACCATTCCCGGCGTACAGGCCATGCAGCAGGCCGGAGAAAAAAGCTGGACTAACGCCACGCATCTGGTGATTACCGATGAGCTTCCAACCCTTGCCGGACAGCATTTAACCCTCGCGCACTTGAGTGCAAACGCCGCCCAGGAGCCGGTGGTCATTAACGAGGCCGGCGAAATTGTCGCCGCCAGCAGTTGCCCACGCGCGCAGCTGTTCGTCACCCGCCAGGTCACGCTGGCAGACGGTCAGACGGTGATGGTAAAAAGCAGCTTCCAGTGTCTGAAAGAGTCCGCCGGGAAACTAACGCTGACGCAGTACAGCCAGCAATGCGGCGTGTCTGAAGCTGACATTGGCGCCCTGGCCGACGCGTTTACCCGCCATGGCCGCCAGGCAGCGGTGATTACGCACGGTGGAATGATGGCAGGCAATGGATTTTATAACGCCTGGGCGGTGATGATGCTCAATGCGCTGATTGGCAATCTCAGTCTTGAAGGCGGCGTATTTGTCGGCGGCGGCAAGTTCAATGGCGCCACCGACGGTCCGCGCTACAACATGGACAGCTTCGCCGGGAAGGTAAAACCAAAAGGATTAAGCATCGCGCGCAGTAAAACTGCTTATGAGTCTTCCGAAGAGTATCGCAATAAGGTGGCGGCCGGACAATCGCCCTTCCCGGCCAAAGCCCCGTGGTATCCGTTTGTCGCAGGCCAGCTTACCGAACTCCTCGTCTCGGCGCTGGAAGGCTACCCTTATCCGCTGAAAGCCTGGATCTCAAACATGACCAACCCGTTCTACGGCATCGCAGGGTTGCGCGGCGTGGCGGAAGAAAAGCTCAAGGATCCTGCGCGTCTGCCGCTGTTTATCGCTATTGACGCCTTTATGAACGAAACCACGGCGCTGGCTGATTACATCGTGCCGGATACCCACAACTTCGAAAGTTGGGGATTCAGCGCCCCGTGGGCCGGCGTTGCCAGTAAAGCCACCACCGCGCGTTGGCCGGTAGTGACAGCGGCAACCAGCAGAACCGCTGATGGTCAACCCGCCTCGATGGAATCTTTCTGTATCGCAGTGGCAAAACGTATCGGGCTCCCCGGATTTGGTGACAATGCGATTACCGATCCGCAGGGCAATCACTATCCGTTGAATCGTGCGGAAGATTACTACCTGCGACTCGCCGCCAATATTGCGTTTATGGGCAAAGCACCGGTCGCTGAAGCGCAACCGGAAGACATAGCGCTGACTGGGGTACAGCGGATCGTGCCAGTGATGACCCAAACGCTGAAAGCCGATGAAATCAGCCGGGTGGCGTTTATCTACTCCCGCGGTGGGCGTTTTGCGCCGGACAACAGCGGGCGGGTTGAGAATCGGATAGGCAATGCGTGGGAAAAACCGCTACAAATCTGGAATGCGGACGTCGCCGCGCACCGCCATGCAATTACCGGCGAGCGCTACAGCGGCTGCCCGGCCTGGTATCCTTCACGCCTGTCAGATGGGCGTGCGGTCGAGGAGTTGTTCCCGGAACAAGAGTGGCCGCTGAAACTGATTTCTTTTAAATCCAATACCATGTCCAGCGCCACGGCGGTGATCCCACGTTTGCATCATCTGAAGCCGGTTAATCTGGTGGCGCTCAATCCGCAGGATGGTCAACGATATGGTTTAGCGCACGGCGATATGGTGCGTATCACCACGCCTGGCGGTCAGGCGCAGGCGCAGATAAGCCTGCTTAATGGCGTGATGCCGGGCGTGATCGCCATTGAACACGGTTATGGGCATAAAGAAATGGGCGCGGCGCAGCATACGCTCGACGGCAAGCCGATGGCGTTTGACGCACAAATAAGGTCGGGGATTAATCTCAACGATTTGGGCTTTGCGGATCCTACCCGGCAGGTAGCCAATACCTGGCTTGACTGGGTGTCAGGTGCAGCGGTGCGCCAGGGGTTGCCAGCGAGGATTGAGCGAGTGAAACTCTAGCGCCGGATGGCCACGCCAACGCGTTTTATCCGGCCTACAGAACGTCGTAGGCCGGATAAGGCAACGCCAGCGGATCAGTTATTTACCGGGATCACCGCACCTTTATATTTGGTGCGGATCCAGTCCTGGATCTCTTTTGAGTGCAGGACATCAACCAGCGCCACGATATCTTTTTTCTTCTCGTCGCCACGATGCACGGTAATGATGTTGGCATACGGGTTGTTTTCACCACTTTCGACGGCGATAGGATCTTTTACCGGATCCAGCCCGGCGTCGATGGCGTAGTTAGCGTTAATCACCACCGCATCGCCTTCGTCGTTGTTATACATCTGCGGTAACAGCGCGGCTTCCACGTTAGGCAGGAACTTCAGTTTTTTCGGGTTCTCGACGATATCGCTAATGCGCGCGGTGACTTTATCCACGCCCGGCTTCAGCTTGATTACGCCCTCTTTTTCGAAAATCGACAGAATACGGCCTTCCTCAGATACCGCATCGCGCATGATGACCTTGCCGCCTTCCGGCAGATCTTTAAGCGATTTTACTTTTTTCGAATAGATCCCAATTGGCTCGATGTGAATCGCTCCGGCGCTGACGAAATCATAGGTTTTATCGCCCGCATGATCTTTAATCACGCTGTTCAGGTACGGAATATGCTGGAAGTAGTTAGCGTCAATCTCACGGCCAGCCAGCGCGGTGTTGGGCAGAATGTAATCCTGGAACGGTTTAATCTCTAAATCGATCCCTTGCTTCGCCAGAATAGGCTTAGCCTGCTCAAGGATCTCCGCGTGCGGCACGTTAGAGGCGCCAACGGTCAGAGTATCAGCCCAGGAGGCAAAGCTCAGGGCGCTTAAGGTTGCTGCGGCGAGTAACGTCAGTGATTTTTTCATGATAATGGTTTCCGTATTTTATTAGCGTTTATCTAACAGAGAGGTGATCACATCGCCGCAAAGCTGGATGATGAAGACAATGAGCAAAATCGTCACCGTCGCCACCAGCGTGACGTCGCTGTGGTTGCGCTGGAATCCTTCCAGATAGGCCAAATTCCCTAAACCACCGGCGCCAATCACCCCTGCCATCGCGCTGTAGCTGACCAGCGCAATCAGCGTCACGGTGATCCCGGACACCAGAGCAGGAGAGGATTCCGGCAGTAAAACCCGAAAAATAAGCGTGCTTAGCCGTGCGCCCATCGAACGCGTCGCCTCAATAACCCCTTTGTCGACTTCACGCAGGGCAATTTCGACCAGACGCGCATAAAACGGTGCGGCCCCTACGATCAGCGCAGGCAACGCGGCATTAGCGCCGAGAATGGTGCCAACCATCGCTTTGGTAAACGGGATCAGCAGCACGATCAGAATGATGAACGGGATGGAACGAAAGATATTCACCACCAGCGAAATAACGCTATACACCGCGCGATTGTGAAACAGTCCGCCGCGTGCGGTCAGGAACAGAGCCAGACCAAGTGCAACGCCCAGGACAAAGGTCGCTGCGCCAGAAAGGACCGTCATGTAGAGCGTTTCCTGGGTTGCTGCCAGCAGTTGCTCCCACTTCAGATGAGGAAACAGTTCTTCAGCCATGGTTGATTACCTCGCCTTCAATGTCGCTCTGGCGCAGATCGGCCAAAATATTGTTCAATTGTTCCTCAGAGGCCACAACGTGCACCCAAAGCTGACCAAACACACCGTGCGCGGTTTGCGTCATCTTGCCGTGTAAAATGTTAAACGGCAGGCCATAGCGCAGGGTCAATTCGCCAACCACAGGCCGATGCGTACGTTGCCCGGTAAACGTTAGCTTGATCACCACACCGCCCAGCTCGCGGGCCAACTGTGGGTTAAACTCGTCTTCCTCGGTGTACTGACTCACCTGACGAACGAACTGTCGGGTGATCGGCTGCTGCGGATGGGTAAAGACGTTGAGCACGTCGCCTTCCTCAACGACCCTGCCGTTTTCCATTACCGCGACGCGATCGCAGATTTTGCGTACCACGTGCATTTCATGCGTGATCAGCACAATGGTTAATTTGAAGCGGCGATTAATATCGAGCAGCAAATCGAGGATCTGATCGGTAGTTTGCGGATCCAGCGCCGAAGTGGCTTCATCACACAGCAGAACGTCAGGATTGTTCGCCAGCGCACGGGCAATTCCTACCCGCTGTTTTTGCCCACCGCTCAGCTGAGACGGATACGCATTTTCACGACCGCTCAGCCCCACCAGCGAAATCAGTTCAGCAACTCGCGCTTTAATCGATGCTTTTGGCGCTCCAGCAATTTGCATAGAGAACGCAATATTTTCACTAACCGTTCGTGACCACAGCAAATTGAAGTGTTGAAACACCATGCTGATTTTCAGTCGCGCCTGACGTAAAGATTCCCCACGGGCGGCAGAGATATCGTGGCCGTTAATCGTTACGCTGCCTGAAGTCGGTTTTTCCAGACCATTAAGTAAGCGTATTAAGGTGCTTTTCCCCGCCCCGCTGTAACCAATAATTCCGTAAATCTGTCCCTGTTCAACCGTCAGGTTGACGTTATCGACAGCGGTAATGGCAAGCCTGCCTGGCGTAAACACTTTCGAAATATTTTTCAGGACAATCATGTCGTTTAGGTATCCGCTGCTGCTTATTGTTCTGCTGCTAGCGCTTTTGGCTGTTTAGCAGTATGGATGTCCAAACGAGTGTAATCAGTGAGATTGGCTTTTAAAATGAATTAAAACGCATTTGATATAACTTTTAGAAATATGTTGGTTTGGTCGGCGTTATACACAAAAAGTCAGGGATTGGGATGACAATTACACCTTGTTGCGCAACAAATGCTGCTGCGAATAACCTCTTTATCCATACCTGGAAACAAATTAATGAATATTTTCTGTAAAACTGCACAGAAGTGTTTTGAAACGCTGTTTCCATTTTCCTTTTTGATAATTTTCAGCGTATAATGCGCGCCAATTGTCTCTTGAATGGTTTCAGCACATTGACCTGTAAAACTCAACGACTACAAAACTCACCATCCCGTTGGGCTGAAACACAAGCACACATTCCTCTGCACGCTCTTTCGATGTCACCTATCCTTAGAGCGAGGCATCACAACTTTCGTAACTCAGGTTTAGCTTCCCGTCCGTGCGCGGCGGGAGCCAGATTTCCATATCCTTCTCAACTTAAAGACTAAGACTGTCATGAAAAAGACGAAAATTGTTTGCACCATCGGTCCGAAAACCGAATCCGAAGAGATGTTAACCAAAATGCTGGACGCGGGCATGAACGTCATGCGTCTGAACTTCTCCCACGGGGACTATGAAGAACACGGTCAGCGCATCAAGAATTTGCGCAACGTCATGAGCAAAACCGGCAAGAAAGCCGCAATCCTGCTCGACACCAAAGGTCCGGAAATCCGTACCATCAAACTGGAAGGCGGTAACGACGTTTCCCTGAAAGCGGGCCAAACCTTCACCTTCACCACCGACAAATCTGTCGTCGGCAACAACGAAATCGTTGCTGTTACTTATGAAGGCTTCACTAAAGATCTGTCCGTCGGCAATACCGTTCTGGTTGACGATGGTCTGATCGGCATGGAAGTTACCGCTATCGAAGGTAACAAAGTTATCTGTAAAGTGCTGAACAACGGCGACCTGGGCGAAAACAAAGGCGTTAACCTGCCGGGCGTTTCCATCGCGCTGCCAGCACTGGCTGAAAAAGACAAACAGGACCTGATCTTCGGTTGCGAGCAAGGCGTTGACTTCGTTGCAGCATCCTTTATCCGTAAACGTTCTGACGTCGTTGAAATCCGTGAGCACCTGAAAGCGCACGGCGGCGAAAACATCCAGATCATCTCCAAAATTGAAAACCAGGAAGGCCTGAACAACTTCGACGAAATCCTCGAAGCATCTGACGGCATCATGGTTGCTCGTGGCGACATGGGCGTTGAGATCCCGGTTGAAGAAGTTATCTTCGCGCAGAAGATGATCATCGAAAAATGTATCCGTGCACGTAAAGTCGTTATCACTGCGACCCAGATGCTGGACTCCATGATCAAAAACCCGCGTCCGACCCGCGCTGAAGCCGGTGACGTAGCGAACGCCATCCTCGACGGTACTGATGCAGTCATGTTGTCTGGCGAGTCTGCAAAAGGTAAATACCCGCTGGAAGCCGTCACCATCATGGCAACCATCTGTGAGCGTACCGACCGCGTGATGACCAGCCGTCTGGACTTCAACAACGACAGCCGCAAACTGCGCATCACCGAAGCCGTTTGCCGTGGCGCGGTTGAAACTGCAGAAAAACTGGATGCCCCGCTGATCGTTGTAGCAACCCAGGGCGGTAAATCTGCTCGCGCAGTACGTAAATACTTCCCGGATGCCACCATCCTGGCGCTGACCACCAACGAAACTACCGCGCGTCAGCTGGTGCTGAGCAAAGGCGTTGTTGCACAGGTAGTTAAAGAAATCAGCTCTACCGATGATTTCTATCGTCTGGGTAAAGAAGTCGCTCTGGAAAGCGGTCTGGCTCAGAAAGGTGACGTTGTGGTGATGGTTTCCGGTGCACTGGTTCCGAGCGGCACGACCAACACGGCATCCGTTCACGTGCTGTAATAATTCCAACGCGAATTAATTTGCTTAAAAAAGCGCCCTGGTGGCGCTTTTTTTATTTTATCGATAGCTACAATTAATAAAAAATCAAATCGGATTTCACTATCTAATCCGTGATTATCTAAGATGAATCCGATGGAAGCTTTCTGTTTTCACTCGGGTTTTTAGCCGTTTTTGCACAATTCGATGCTTCTTTGAGCGAACGATCAAAAATAAGTGCATTCCCATCAAAAAAATATTCTCAACATAAAAAACTTTGTGTAATACTTGTAACGCTACATGGAGATTAACTCAATCTAGAGGGTATTAATAATGAATCGTACTAAACTGGTACTGGGCGCGGTAATCCTGGGTTCTACTCTGCTGGCAGGTTGCTCCAGCAACGCTAAAATCGATCAGCTGTCTTCTGACGTTCAGACTCTGAACGCTAAAGTTGACCAGCTGAGCAACGACGTGAACGCAATGCGTTCCGACGTTCAGGCTGCTAAAGATGACGCAGCTCGCGCTAACCAGCGTCTGGACAACGCAGCTACTAAATACCGCAAGTAATAGTATCTGTGTAATAAAAATGGCGCACATTGTGCGCCATTTTTTTTGCTCTGAATTACCCTTCCCTGTTATTGCGTAGCGCGCACCTCTGCATCCTCTCCCGGCACGCCATTCTGTGCAGACTTCACTTCCGCGCCATTGCTTACGACCGACGCTTGCCCGGCCGTTACGGTGACCGGATAGCCCGCACGACGATACAAGGCTCTTTCCACCAAACTGTTATCGACGGCTTTATTGTCTTTAAACTGGGTAAAACCGGCTGGCAGCACATACGGCATGGTCTGGACGTTTTGCTCCTCTTCCGGCGACAGCGGTCGATGCACCTCGACATAGCGCATTCCGTTCGGCTCTATCGAATATTTTATCGGCTCATTAATCACCCGAACCGGCGTTCCTGTCCGGACCTGAGCAAACAGTGCTTTGATGTCCGGCGCGTTCATGCGAATACACCCAGAACTTACGCGCAGTCCCACGCTGTCAGGCGCACTGGTGCCATGGATCAGATATTCACCGTTTCCATGCGCCAGACGCAGTGCAAAGCGTCCTAACGGGTTATTTGGCCCGGCAGGTACTACCGGCGGTAATGTTATGCCGCGCTCCAAAGAGCGTTTACGGATGCCTGCTGTAGGGGTCCAGGTCGGATTCGGGATTTTCTGCCCAACCCGGGTTTCCATTACCGGCGTTTCCAGCCCCTGCAAACCGATACCAATTGGGAAAACCTGAACAATATTCTCTCCCGGCGGGAAGTAATACAGACGCAGTTCCGCCAGATTCACAATAATGCCTTCTCGGGGTGCATCCGGTAGCAGTAATTGCGAGGGAATAGTAATTAGCGTTCCGGGTTTAGGTACGGGGGCAATCGTATTATTGGCTTCAAGGATCAGCATTGCGGCGGTATCAAACTTACGGGCAATCGCCTGTAGGTTTTTATCGCCTTCCTGCACGGTGTAGGTTTGATTTTGCCCAACAAGACGGCTGTTCGCCTGAGGCAAAGGATAATCGACCGCCCATGCGGCCTGAATAGCGCTGTAAGCGCCGATTAGCATTAACGTAATAACAGACGCGCGTTTCATACTCACCCCCCTGGCGTTCCTGCCGGACGGCGTCGAGCGCCCGATCCGGCCTACGAGTCACTGCGTTGCACTACCTCACTCTTTACGTCGGCTGAAAATTGACGTGTTTTATCAGTTTAGCTAAGAGTTGCGGCTTTGGTGCGAATAGCCCGAATCATCGCCTCCAGCCCTTGTGAACGAGACGGTGTGAGATGCTGTGCGAGCGCCATTTTTTCAAACCACGGACGCACATCAAAATTCACAATATCCTGGGCGGTCATGCGGTCATATAAAATGAATACGACAGCGATAAGCCCTTTCACAATTGCCGCATCGCTGTCGCCCTGTAATTCAATAATTCCTTCAGCATTCTGACGCATGACAATCCATACCTGACTTTGACAGCCCTGGATGCTATTTTCCGTATTACGATCGTCGTCGTTTAATTCCGGCAAACGCTGACCCAGTTCAATAATGTACAGGTATTTCTCTTCCCAATTAGCGCAACGCAGAAAATTACGCAACAACTTTTCTTTATCCGGCAGCGCAGCCATAACGCCTCCCTGTTATCCCAGTAAGTGATGAATACGCTTGAGGCCCGTTACCAGGCGATCCACTTCTTCGTGGGTGTTGTACATGGCAATCGACGCCCGGCACATCGCAGGAACGTTATAGTAGGCCATCAGCGGCATAGCGCAGTGATGCCCTGTCCGCACGGCGATGCCATAGTTATCAAGAAAACTTCCGACATCATAGGCATGATGTTTGCCGAGGTTAAACGCAATCACCCCCAGACGATTATCCGGCCCGTAGAGCGTTAAATCCGGCACATCCGCCAGCTGTTCCAGCGCATAGCGCATCAGGAATTGTTCATATTCGCTGATTTCAGTAAGCCCCAGCGCGGAAACATATTCAATAGCCGCGCCGAGTCCAATAATTCCCCCGGTGTTTGGCGTTCCGGCTTCAAACCGCCAGGGGGCTTTGGCCCACGTCGTCCCCTGGCTCAGGCTCACCGTCGCAATCATCGCCCCACCGCCTTCCCACGGCGGCATTTCCTGCAGCAACGACTCTCTGGCATACAGAACGCCAATACCGGTTGGCCCGTAGAGCTTGTGCCCAGAGAAAACATAGAAGTCGCAATCCAGCGCCTGCACATCCACCTGATGATGCATAACTGCCTGTGCGCCATCCACCAGCACTTTCGCGCCGTATTGATGCGCCAGCTCAATCATCTCAACCAATGGGTTTTCCGTGCCCAGCACGTTAGACACATGGGTAATCGCCAGCAGTTTCGTGCGATCGTCAAACAGCGTCGGCAGCGTTTCCAGTTGCAACGTCCCCTCTGTATTGAGCGGAATAACGCGCAGTTCTGCACCTACGCGAGCGCACAACATCTGCCAGGGCACAATATTGGCGTGGTGCTCCATTTCGCTGATGATAATGTTATCTCCCGCCCGCACATTGCTGCCGCCCCAGCTGTTAGCCACCAGGTTAATACCTTCCGTTGTGCCGCGAACAAACACCAGTTCTTCAACTGAACGGGCGTTGATAAACAGCGAGGCGAGCTTGCGCACATTCTCCATTTTTTCCGTGGCCTGCGCGCTCAGCGTATGGATCCCGCGGTGGACCGCGGCATAGCCGTGACGGTAAAACTCGGCTTCGGCATCAATCACCTGGTTGGGCTTTTGCGCGCTGGCGGCGCTATCCAGATACGCCAACGGTAAACCGTTCACTTCACGCGTCAGGACCGGAAAATCAGCCCGCACTTTTTCAATGGGAAATGTCATGCTACGCCTCCCGGCAAGCGTTGGGCGATCCGTGCCAGGACCTGTTGTTTCAGCGTTTCCTCGCCCAGGGCTTCAGTCAGCTCAGCGGCAAACGCATAGAGAATCATTTGTTGGGCATCCTGCTGGCCGATCCCGCGCGAACGCAGATAGAACATCTGCTCGTCGTCGATCCGCCCTACCGTCGCCCCGTGGCTGCATTTCACGTCGTCGGCATAAATTTCAAGCTGCGGTTTGGTATCCACTTCCGCCAGTTTTCCGAGCAGCAAATTATTGTTGGTCATCTGACCATCGGTTTTAATGGCGTGCTGAGCGACGTTGATCAGGCCATTGAATACCGCCCGCCCCTTATCGCTGACAATCGTTTTATGCAGTTGTCGACTGTTGCAATATCCCTTGTTGTGCGCAAGCCAGGTGCGGGTATCGCAGACTTCATTTTTCACCGGCATCGCCAGGCTGTTAAGCCGAAGCGTGGTGTTTTCGCCGTTAAGCTGGGTGCTGGTGTTATGGCGCAACACCGCATCACCGAGTAAAAAGCTGTGGCTGGCGGCCGTGGCATCAGCGCCCAACTGAATATCATTATGCGCGAAGTGGTGGCTGAGCGGATTCTCAAACGCCAGTTTGATGTGGCGCAAGTGTGCGTTTGCCGCGACGTTCATCGTTAATCGTGCACCGGTAAAATGGCGATATTCGCTGAGGCTGACATAGTGTTCAATGACGGTGGCTTCTGCGCCTTCTGCCAGATCCAGATGGTGGCGATAGTGCGCCGTGTTCACCTCATCACCCGCCAGCCCCTGGGTAATGTGCAGCAGCAGCAACGGTTTTGCCGGTCGCTGGTTACGCTTCACCTGAATGTGCGTTACGCTGCGGGAGAGGCTTTCGGTCAGGTGCAGAAAGACTTCCGGTTGGATAGCCGCCGGTAGCGACTGGCGCACATCATCAACGGTAATGTTAAACCCGCTACCTTCCACGCTGTCGCTGAGCGTTGGACAGAATTGCCCGTCAACAAACACCAGGCGGACAGCATCAATAGCCGGCGCTAACGCTTCACACTGGGCGGACGTTATCTCAGTGACATGACTGACAAACTGGCTGTTGGTTAATCCTTCCAGCGGTGTGTATTTCCAGTCCTCATGCTTACGCGTTGGCAGTCCCAGACGCAGCATCTGCTGCAGGTGCTGATGGGCATGGTGCGAGCGCGTCTCCCCTTGCGTTTCAAACAGATGATGCCACTGTTGCAGCACGTTACTGCTGTTCGCTAAGCCAGCCATAACCTTGCTCCTCCAGTTGTTTGACCAGCGTGAAATCACCGGATTTCACAATTCGCCCCTGGTAGAGAACGTGCACATAATCGGGTTTGATGTAATCCAGGATGCGCTGATAGTGGGTGACGATAATGAATGAACGTTGCCCGTCGCGCAGCGAGTTCACGCCATCCGCAACGACTTTCAGCGCGTCGATATCCAGCCCGGAGTCCGACTCATCAAGAATGCACAGCTGAGGTTCCAGCACCGCCATTTGCAAAATGTCATTACGCTTTTTCTCGCCACCTGAGAAACCAACGTTGACCGAACGCGTTAACAAATCTTCCGGCATCTTCAATAACGCGATTTTCTCTTCCATCAGATCCTGGAAGTCAAACCTGTCCAGAGACTCTTCGCCACGGTAGCTGCGCACCGCATTCAGTGCCGTTTGCAGGAAAAACTGATTACTGACGCCGGGGATTTCTACCGGATACTGAAATGCCATAAAGATCCCTTCACCGGCCCGGTCTTCGGGTGACAGTTCCAGTAAATCCTTACCGTTAAATTCTACCGTCCCGCCGGTGACTTCGTAGTCATCGCGCCCGGCGAGCGTTGCGGAAAGCGTACTTTTCCCGGAACCGTTCGGCCCCATAATGGCGTGTACCTCTCCGGGGCCAATATCCAGGCTCAGCCCACGCAGGATCGCCTTATCTTCCACACTGACCTGTAAATCTTTAATGCTTAACATGTGCTTTCCTTAAATTTTAACCGACGCTGTGTTCAAGACTTATGGCGAGAAGTTTTTGCGCTTCAACGGCAAATTCCAGCGGCAGTTCAGAGAACACGTCTTTACAGAAACCATTGACGATCATCGAAATGGCATCCTCTTCGCTGATGCCGCGCTGCAAACAGTAAAACAGCTGGTCTTCACCAATGCGCGAGGTCGTGGCTTCATGCTCAAGCTGGGCGCTATTGTTACGACACTCCACATACGGGAAGGTGTGCGCTCCACAATCCGCGCCAATCAGCATCGAGTCGCATTGGGTATAGTTGCGGGCGTTGGTTGCGGTCGGCATGATCTTCACTAAGCCGCGATAGCTGTTTTGACTGTGTCCCGCAGAGATCCCTTTCGAGATAATGGTCGATTTGGTGTTCTTGCCGATGTGGATCATCTTGGTGCCGGTATCGGCCTGCTGATAACCACTGGTCAGCGCGACGGAGTAGAATTCGCCGATAGAGTTGTCGCCGCGCAGAATACAGCTTGGGTATTTCCAGGTAATGGCCGAGCCGGTTTCCGACTGCGTCCACGACATTTTGCTGTTTTCGCCTTCGCACAGAGCGCGCTTGGTGACGAAGTTCAAAATGCCGCCGGTGTTACCATCACCAGGGAACCAGTTTTGTACCGTCGAGTATTTCACTTCGGCATCTTTGTGGATGATGACTTCTACCACCGCGGCATGCAGTTGGTAGCTATCGCGTACCGGGGCTGAACAGCCTTCGATATAGCTGACGTAACTGCCCTCATCCGCAACCAGAATGGTGCGTTCAAACTGACCGGTTTTTTCCGCATTTATACGGAAATAGGTCGACAGTTCCATTGGGCAACGCACACCTTTCGGGACATAAATAAACGTGCCGTCGGAGGCCACCGCCGCATTTAGCGCCGCAAAGAAATTGTCATTACCCGGGACAACCGTACCCAGATATTGTTTTACCAGCTCAGGGTGATCGTGAATCGCCTCACCAAACGAACAGAAAATAATGCCCTGTTCCGCCAGTTTATCGCGATAAGTTGTCGCCACCGACACCGAGTCAAAAATGGCATCAACCGCCACCTCTTTGCCTTCGCGGACCGGCACGCCAAGCTGCTCGAATGCGTCCTCAACTTCTTTACTTAAAAACGCATTTGCCCCCGTTTGCTGCACCGCGCCCGGCTCAGACGCGCAGGTTTCATCGCAATTACCGCAGGACGGCGCGGAGTAATAACTGTACTCCTGGTAGTTCAGCTTATCGTAATGCGCTTTTAGCCAGTGCGGCTCTTCCATGGTTAGCCACGCTTTAAAGGCATTCAGGCGAAATTCCAGCATCCAGTCGGGTTCATTACGTTTTGCCGAAATCGCGCGCACGACATCTTCGTTGATCCCTTTCGCCAGCTCATCGGTTTGTAGATGGGTGAAGAAGCCCTCTTTGTAATTAAGGTGCCCGCCAGCCCAGGTGTTGACATCGTCAGTTGCTTCAGTATTACGAGACATAGTACCGCCTATACCCCAAAACTTTCGCCACAGCCGCATTCGTTCTGGGCTTTCGGGTTATGAAATTTAAATAGCTGATTTAATCCTTCGCGCACGAAATCAACTTCTGTGCCGTCGATAAACGGCATCGCCTGTAACGGTACATAAAGTCTGGCCCCCTCCGTTTCAAACAGCAGATCGTCTTTTTCCGCCTGGCGAACGGTGTCCAGCACGTAGCCAAATCCCGCGCATCCCGTTTGCTTCACGCCTAAACGCACGCCTAACATGTCGGGTTGCTTTGCCACCAGCTCGCGGATGTGCGCCGCAGCCGCTGGCGTTAACGTCAGACCTCGCCAGGCAAAATCGTCCGGGTTAAATGTTCCTGAATGCAATTCCATAGGGTTACCTCGAGTCACTAGCTTTCAAGCTATAACAACATGTTAGTGATAATGATTATCACTTCAACCCCTCAACAGCAGGGGCATTCGGGTTAATCGCCCTTTTTGCCCCCTTTTACTAAGCATAGACCCTGCTGCGTGGGTTAACAGGGATGGATTTTTTTGTTCAATGTATTGATTAATAATGGATTAAGTAATTTCAATCGGCGAGACAGGTCGATAATCAAAAGATGTATAGAAAATGACTATTTCTGTGATAGAAGGGGTAACTTCCTCTGTCAGGCTATACCTAACCAGGGAGTTATCAGAGATGAGATTCGCAGAGCGGTGAACGGAAAAAAGTTAACGGCTGGCTAACCACCCATTGCCATTTTTCACTCGCCCGTAGGCAGGGGTTATATTATTTTCAAGCTGATACGGTGACCAGAACAGCGCACACAGTAATGATTTACCAAAGGGTCTGTTCTGCATTCTCTGTGCGATATAAAGCGGTTATGATTCTTTAAACTTAAATGTCACCACGGCTATTTTTTGACAACATCGGTCTGCAGACTCACGGCAAGTAGGTACAATCCCGTTCGGGCACTACGTGAAGACAACAAAAAACCCTTAAGGCTGCTTGCTGGCAGGCTTAAGGGTTCCGGCCCCATCCGGCGCTTATCTCCGGCACTCACGATGGCTTAGCTCTTGAAGGGGCGATAAGAATAATCTCACTTCCGGATATGTTTTGTTTAACACAAATTGCGATTTGACTATTTTATAAGCGTATTCAATCAATTATTAGGCGCTGTTTTTCACTGAGCGCGTCCAGCAACAGGCGCAGTCCTGCAGGCTGATGCTCCCGCGAAAGATATAAACCATAAATTGGCAGGCTTTTTGGTTGAAGCTCGGGCAAGAGTCTAACCAGCTTTCCCTGTGCCAGCCCTTCCCGCGCCTCCAGTTCCGGCACCAGCGCAATGCCCGTTCCCGCCAACGCCGACTCACAGAGCAACGAAGAGATCCCGGCGCTCAAATTGCCTTTAATCGCAACAGCGGCAGCCCGCCCCTGGGCATCCAGAAAGTGCCAGGATTTTCCGGCAAACCCGCTGTAGTACAGACAATTATGCCGCGTAAGGTCGTCGATAGTCTCAGGAGTGCCATGTTGATGCAGGTACTCGACAGACGTGCACAGTACCGATTTACAGTCGCCAAGGCGACGGGCGATAGTTCCAGGTTCAGGGTTTTCCGTTATACGGATCGCCACATCAATGCGTTCTCCAACGAGGCTTACCGGTTGATTATTGATCTCCACCTCGATACGCAGTTGCGGATACTTCGTCAGAAACGCGGGCAGTACCGGCGCTAAAATATGCATAGCTGTAAAATGCGCACAGGCCACACGTAGCGTGCCAGAGGGAGTTTGCGCGGCGCTGGCGGCACCAATATCCAGCGAAAGCTGCGCCAGAGAACGCGTTTTCACTAATGCCTCTTCACCCGCTGGCGTGATCGTCAGACGGCGCGACGAGCGATGGATAAGCCTTGCACCCGCCCATCTCTCCATCTCGTCGAGGTAACGACTGACCATCGGACGGGAAAGCCCCAGCGCACGCGCGGCGGCGCTCAGACTGCCCAAATCACAGATATGGTTGAATACCGTTGCCGCCATCACTCTGTCCATTGCATCCCATCCGATCGTTTTATGAAACTCAGCATGTCCTAATAAGGGAATTCTAACAGATCCGAATTTCCTTAAAATACAGGAACTATCAAAAGACAATTTCCTGCACAAGGATACCTGGCATGAAAGTTAAAACGCTGGCCCTGCTGTTACCTCTGTTCGCCTCTTCAACCTTTGCCGCGACGCTACAGCTGGACGTCTACAATCCACAGGACAAGGCTATTTTCCCGGTCTCTTCAACGCTGGTTTCAGGACCGAAAGAAGCAATATTGTTTGACGCACAGTTCAGTACTAAAGATGGTGAACAGCTGGTGCAGATGATTCGCGCCAGCGGTAAAACGCTGAAGGCCATCGTGATCACCTCCGGCGATCCGGATTTCTATTTCGGACTGCAGCCTATCGTCAAAGCCTTCCCACAGGTAAAAGTCCTGGCAACACCGCACGTAGTAGAGCATATCCGTGCCACCAAAGAGGCCAAACTGCAATTCTGGGGTCCGCAAATGAAGGATGGCGCGCCAACATCGCTCACTGTTCCGCAAGCGACAACGCAAACGCATTTCACGGTTGATGGTGAAACGCTGGAACTGCGCCACCCTAATGATTATGCAGCCTATGTCTGGATCCCGGCAAACCGTGCCATTATTGGCGGTACCGGCGTGGCGTCTGGTATACACGTCTGGACGGCGGATACGCAATCTGCAGAACAGCGTAGCGCGTGGCGTAGCGTACTGAGCGAAATGCAGAAGTTACAACCCACCCAGGTGGTCCCGGGGCATTACATCGGCGAACGCCCTGCGGGCGATAAAGCGATTCGCTTCACACAGGACTATCTGCAATCGTTTGAGCAGGCGTTAGGGGCGAAGAAAGGTTCGGATTATGTGATTAAAACCATCACCGCGGCATGGCCAGGTCTTGCAGACGCAAGTTCTCTGGAGCTAAGTGCGAAGGTTAATACTGGTGAGATGAAGTGGTGATTGAGATTTAACGCAAAAAATAACCCCGAACGCGTGTCGGGGTTTCATTACGATAAGCATACCGGAATCAATGAACGCCCATGCGCCAGGCAAAATAGATCTCTTCTTTTAGTTCAGTCGAAGAAAGCGTCAATAAATCCGCGAACTCCAGCTCTAACTGTTTCAGTCTTTTCAGGTACTGAGCTGGTGAAAGATCGGTTTTATCACGACGTAAAAACTCTATTGCCAGTTGGGCCGGGTCTAATTGGGTAGACATATCATCCTCGCTTGTGTTCAAAACCTGCACAGTATAACACCATTCCCTGTGCAGATAATGACCAAAAGCAATATGCATCACAAAATTGCTGTCGTCAGACGCGACGTGCAGCACAATCGTCCCTGCTCATCGAAGATTTCGATTTGCCATACCTGATGACGGGAGCCGGTATGCACCGCGCGACATACCCCTCTGACGCGCCCTTCCCGCGCCGAGCGAATATGGTTGGCGTTGACCTCCAGGCCCACCACTTTTTGCTCACCCTGAGTACACAGGTAGCCAGCCACCGAACCAATGCTCTCAGCCAGCACTACGGACGCGCCGCCGTGCAGCAAACCAAAAGGTTGTTTTGTACGGTGGTCTACCGGCATTGTGGCTTCCAGCGTGTCATCGCCAATGTGCACAAAACGAATATCGAGCAGCCCAACCATATTTCCTTCACCCATGGCGTTGAGCGCTTCGAGTGTGACTTCACGTTTCCAGATCATCCTATAATCTCCAGCAGTGCCTGTAATGGATGGCGAACGCCCGTGCCTTCAACGCGTTTAACCTGACTGCGACAGGAGTATCCGGTAGCCAGACAACGGTTACGCGGCAATCGTTGCATTGCCTGGTGCCATGATAGCTCATAGATCCCCAGTGAGTTCTGATGATTCTTCACTTCGTGGCCATAGGTGCCCGCCATACCACAGCACCCTACGCTGATGTTCTCCAGCTTTGCGCCAAAGCGGGCAAAAATAGCCGCCCACTGAGCAGGCGCGCCCGGCAGGGCCGTCACTTCGGTACAGTGTCCAAAGAAGTACCACGGTTCACCGCCCACAGCGACTGGCGGCTGTGACTCTACAACTGTCGATAACCATTCGTTGGCGAGTAACACATGGAAATCACCCCGCTGTTCCCCGAGCGCCAGTTTGTATTCATCGCGATAGCAAAGCACCAGCGCCGGATCGACACCCACCATCGGAATATTCAGCTTCGCCACCCGATTGAGAAACTCAGATGTTTTCTTTGCGGTTTTTGCAAAACGGTTTAAAAAGCCCTTAATATGCTGGGCCTTGCCGTTTGGCGAGAACGGCAACAGTACTGGCTGCAGACCTAGCTTTTCAACCAGACGTATAAAATCAGCCACCACCTGTGCATCGTAATAGCTGGTGAACGGATCCTGCACCACCAGCACCGTACGGGCTTTTTGCTCAAGGCTGAGTAATTCGAGTTGTTCCAGCGTCATATTAGCGGAACGATGGCCAACCAACTGACGTTGAAGCGACGGCGCAGACAGCAGCGGTAAGTCGACCATGCCGATGTGCTTTTTAGCCAGATTACGCACCAGCGGCTGGTTGATGAAGAAGTTAAACGTGTTGGGCGCCCGCGCCATTAACGGCGCATAACTCTCAACGGTCGCCACCATGTGATCGCGCAACGGCCGCAGATAACGCGTGTGATACAACTGCAGGAAGCGTGAGCGGAACTCCGGCACATCGATTTTAATCGGACACTGTGTGGAGCAGGCTTTACACGCCAGACAACCCGACATTGCCTCTTTCACTTCGTGCGAGAAATCGTATTCGCCTTTGCGCGCATGCCAGCTGTTGCGGGTACGGGCAATCAGCGTACGTAAACTGGCACGTTTTTCCGGTAGCTCTTTTTCCAGCTGTAGCGGGTCAATCCCGCGATCTGCCAACAGACGCAGCCATTCACGCACCAGCGTAGCTCGCCCTTTCGGTGAATGGATGCGGTTGAGGCTGATTTTCATCGACGGACACATCGGGCTTTTCGCATCAAAGTTAAAGCATAACCCGTTGCCGTTACACTCCATCGCCCCACGCCACTCCTGGCGGACGGCCAGCGGGATCTGACGGTCATACGTTCCGCGCTTCACCGCGTCCACTTTCATCATCGGCGCATCAACATCTTCCGGTGGACAGATTTTGCCAGGATTGAGCCGGTTTTGCGGATCAAACACCGATTTCACTTTACGCAGTTCTCGATACAGTTCCTCACCGAAGAACGCCGGGCTATATTCTGCACGAAAACCTTTCCCGTGCTCGCCCCACAGCAGACCGCCATATTTTGCCGTCAGCGCGACAACATCGTCAGAAATGCGTTTCATCAGCACTTCCTGCTGCGGGTCGCACATATCCAGCGCCGGTCTGACGTGCAGCACGCCTGCATCTACGTGACCAAACATGCCGTAACTCAGGCCGTGGCTATCGAGCAGCGCACGGAACTCGGCAATATAGTCAGCCAGATGTTCCGGTGGAACGCAGGTATCTTCAGCAAACGGAATCGGCTTCGCGGCCCCTTTCGCATTCCCCAGCAGACCGACGGCTTTTTTACGCATCGCGTAAATGCGCTCGACGCCTGCCAGCTCAGTACATAGCTGCCAGCCTATAACGCCCGCTTCCTGACGCGCGATTAAGCCATCCAGCCGTTCGCACAGTGCGCTGACCTGCGAATCAATCAATGCTTCATCGTCACCGGCAAACTCCACAATATTCAGACCCAGCATCTCTTTATCCGCCACATCGGTAATCAATTCACTTACCGAGTGCCAGACAATATCTTCCCGTGCCAGGTTAAGCACTTTGGAGTCGACGGTTTCTACCGACAGCGCGCGCGCTTCCACCATCACCGGGGCATTACGCAATGCCGAGTCGAAAGAGTCGTACTTAACGTTAACCAGTTGTCTGACTTTGGGTAGCGGCGTGATATCGAGACGGGCTTCGGTGATGAACGCCAGCGTACCTTCAGAGCCAGTAAGAATGCGGGTTAAATCAAATTCGGTCATCTCATCGTTAAAGACGTGCCGCAGATCGTAACCGGTCAGGAAGCGATTAAGTTTCGGGAATTTATCAATGATCAGCTGTCGGTTGTCGCGGCAACGCTCATAAACCGTCTTGTAGATGCGGCCAATAGTGGTGTTGCTATTACCCAGCGTTTGGGCAAGTTCGACCGGCATTGGCTGGGTATCAAGAATATCGCCGCCCATCAGCACCGCGCGGATACCCAGCACGTGATCGGAGGTTTTACCGTAAACCAACGAGCCTTGTCCGGATGCGTCGGTATTGATCATCCCACCCAGCGTTGCCCGGTTACTGGTGGATAACTCGGGGGCAAAGAAATAGCCGTAAGGCTTCAGAAACTGGTTGAGCTGGTCTTTTATCACCCCGGCTTCGACCCGCACCCAACCTTCCTGCGCATTGATTTCAATGATGCGGCTCATATAGCGGGACATATCAACAATAATGCCCTGATTCAGCGCCTGACCGTTGGTCCCGGTGCCGCCGCCGCGTGGGGTAAAAATCAACGAAGAGAAAAGAGGTTCCGCCGCCAGACGAGCGATGAGCGCCACATCTGCGGTTGAACGAGGGAATACGACAGCATCAGGAAGCAGCTGATAAATACTGTTATCCGTCGACATTGTCAGACGATCGGCATAGCTCGTTGCCGTATCGCCCGTAAATCCTTGCTGCTCCAGTGCCTGCAAAAAATTGAGCACCAGTTGAACGACACCTGGCGCCTGAGAAATTTGTGGAATCATTATAATGACCCTTTCCTGCGGTCTGTGTTGTGAATTTAATCGTTTGCGTGTTGCTTTGTTTGTTGTATCACATTTTTTTCTAATACGCTCAGCAGATTTACAGGCAGAATCCGCCTGTTAAAAACCGCTGAAATTGCTCATCATTACAGGGTGTCATTTAAGTGTTCACGTCGCGTCAACGTTCTGGCGCAAAGACAAAGGTGAAAAGTATTTATGGTAAATTTCCGCCAGCCCAAGGATATTGCACAAGTGCTGCTATCGGCGCTGTTTTTAGCCGTCATGATTGTGGCCTGTCTTTGGATTGTTCAGCCCTTTATCCTCGGTTTTGCATGGGCGGGGACGGTGGTCATTGCGACCTGGCCGATCCTGCTACGCTTACAAAAATTGCTCTGGGGCCGTCGCTCGCTGGCCGTGCTGGTGATGACCCTGCTGCTGGTGCTGTTGTTCATCATTCCTATCGCGCTACTGGTCAATAGCATTGTTGATGGCAGCGGGCCATTGATCCATGCCGTAACCGCAGGCGATATGACCCTGCCGGATCTGGCGTGGCTGAACAGTATTCCGTTGGTCGGCGCAAAATTGTATGCCGCGTGGCACAGTCTGCTGGATATGGGCGGCGCGGCCATCATGGCCAAGGTTCGTCCTTATATCGGCACGACGACGACCTGGTTTGTTGGCCAGGCTGCACATCTTGGCCGCTTTATGATGCACTGTGGTCTGATGCTGCTGTTCAGCGCCCTGCTGTACTGGCGCGGTGAACAGGTGGCGTTAGGTATTCGCCACTTCGCTTGTCGCCTGGCATCCAAACGTGGCGATGCCGCCATTCTGCTGGCAGCACAAGCCATTCGCGCCGTCGCATTAGGGGTTGTGGTCACCGCGCTGGTGCAGGCAGTGCTCGGTGGTATTGGTCTGGCGGTAACCGGCGTGCCGTACGCCACGCTGCTGGCGGTATTGATGATCCTGTCTTGTCTGGTGCAACTGGGACCATTGCCGGTGCTGGTCCCGGCCATTATCTGGCTGTACTGGACGGGCGATTCTACCTGGGGCACGGTGCTGCTGGTGTGGAGCGGCGTGGTCGGAACGCTGGATAACGTTATTCGCCCGATGCTGATTCGCATGGGGGCCGATTTGCCGCTGATCCTGATTCTCTCAGGGGTCATCGGCGGACTGATTGCCTTCGGCATGATTGGTCTGTTTATCGGCCCGGTGGTACTGGCCGTGTCCTGGCGTCTGTTCTCCGCCTGGGTAAACGAAGCCCCTGCGCCAGGTAGCGATCCCGACGAAATCCTCGAAGAAATTGCTGAAATCGAACGCAATAAGTAATCCCACGTCAGGCGGCACCGCCGCCTGACTGTTTAACAATACTAATCAATTCCGCCCACTTACTGAATAAGACCCAACGTTATCCTTCTTTAAATACTCATTTGCTTCGCAAATTATTTACAGTTTTTAAACTATTGAGATGAATCTGATCGACGTAAAAAATCAGTATGCCTACTATTAGCCCATGGCTTTAGATCAACACATTGATTTATAAGCATGGAAATCCCCTGAGTGAAACAACGAATTGCTGTGTGTAGTCTTTGCCCATCTCCCACGATGGGCTTTTTTTTGTCCTTCGCGCGCCTCGCCACCAACCTTACCGCACCACAGCTCCGCTCTTCCCCGTTGATAAACAAATAATATTGCACAAGATACTGTGACTCTCTTCAAGCCGAAATATCCACAGCAATGTTATTACTATTCCACCGTCTTTTATGAGGTGATCAAATAATGAACGCATTAGAACTCCAGGCTATCCGCCATATTTTTGCTATGACGGTAGAAGAAAGCGCTATGTATATCTCGCGGGATCACAATGTTTCCGCCTGGCAACAATGGGAGAATGGCGAAAGGGAAATCCCGGAAGACATCACGCGCATTTGTGCAGAAATGAAAGCCAGACGAAAGTTAAGAATTAACGCCATTATCGAAAAAATAAATAACCGTATCGGTAATAACACCATGCGTTTCTTTCCCGATCTGAACTCTTTTCAGGCGGTTTATCAGCACGATGATTTTCTCGACTGGAAAATCTATCAATCGGCCGCTGTTGAACTGTATGCCCACGACCTTGAGCGTTTGTGTTAAGAGACCGCAGCGCCACACTCATTTAGCCTCTTCGCTGAGTAACATATTATGAAAAACACCTATTTCTCCACTGCGATAGGGCTGTACTTTAATTACCTGGTACACGGCATGGGGGTCATTCTGATGAGCCTCAATATGTCTTCACTGGAACAACAGTGGCACACCGATGCCGCAGGGGTCTCAATTGTTATTTCCTCACTCGGCATTGGCCGTTTAAGCGTGTTATTGGTGGCGGGCATGCTTTCCGATCGCTATGGCCGCAGACCGTTTATTATTTTCGGTATGGTCTGCTACCTGCTGTTCTTTGTAGGCATCATCAATACTCACAGCATTTATATTGCCTATGCTTTTGGATTTTTAGCTGGAATGGCAAACAGTTTTCTTGACGCCGGAACTTACCCCAGCCTGATGGAGGCGTTTCCCCGCTCTCCCGGCACGGCTAATATCTTAATTAAAGCGTTTGTTTCCATCGGTCAGTTTCTGCTGCCGATGATTATCAGTCTGCTGGTGTGGGCAGAACTTTGGTTTGGCTGGTCCTTTCTTGTGGCGGCCGCCGTGATGCTAATTAATGGCGTATTTTTGTTTCGCTGTCGATTCCCGGCCCATCCTGGGCATCAAGCCCCCCTCAAGGCATTACCTGTTGAACAGAAAAGCATACAATCTGAACATCGTTGTTCTCTTCTCGATCTCGCCAGTTACACTCTGTACGGCTACATCGCCATGGCGACATTTTATCTGATAAGCCAGTGGTTGGCACAGTACGGACAGTTTGTCGCCGGGATGTCCTACACCTTATCGATCAAGCTGTTAAGCATTTACACCTGCGGTTCTCTACTGTGTGTGTTGATCACCGCGCCACTGGCACGAAAGACGGGGCGCGCAACCTCTCTGTTAATGCTGTACACCTTTATCTCATTTATCGCCTTGCTGATGGTCTGCCTGCATCCGTCGATCTACATGGTGATCGTCTTCGCGTTTGTCATCGGTTTCTCTTCAGCCGGAGGCGTTGTACAAATCGGTTTAACGCTGATGGCCGCACGCTTTCCCGATGCGAAGGGCAAAGCTACCGGGATTTACTACAGCGCGGGCAGCATTGCGACCTTCACCATCCCACTGATAACGGCAAGACTCTCGCAGACCAGCATTGCTCACATCATGTGGTTTGATACCGGCATAGCCGCGGTAGGCTTCCTGTTAGCATTGTTTATTGGCTATCGCAGCCGTATCGCGACAAAGCAGCAACTAAACATGGCGACGGTCGTAAAATAATGCGGATGCAATATTGTTCTCCCCCGCTGCAAAATAATTGGTCGCGGTTTTAAAACTTCAGCAAAATGTTGGTTGAAAGAATTAAGTTTCACAGTTGAGCATGCAACATACCTGGTAACTTAAACGCCATGCTATGTAGGCACAATATCAGCGCCTCGGTATATTAATCACAAGGTCGCCGCAATTTAAACAAAATCGACGAGCACAGAACAATTTTAAAATCCGCAAGGAGTTGTGAACATGTCTCAAAATAAGACCTTTAATACGCCATTCCTTTTGGCGATAATCTGTATTTATTTAAGTTATTTTTTACACGGCATTAGCGTCATTACACTGGCGCAAAATATGAGCTCTCTCGCAGAAAAATTCTCCACTGACAATGCTGGGATAGCCTATTTAATTTCCGGCATTGGTCTTGGTCGCCTGGTGAGTATTTTATTCTTTGGCGTGCTCTCAGATAAATTTGGTAGACGGGCTATCATTCTGTTAGGGGCAATTCTGTACATGCTGTTTTTCTTCGGCATTCCCGCCAGCCCGAATCTGATGATTGCCTTTATTCTCGCTGTTTGTGTCGGCGTCGCTAACTCGGCCCTGGATACAGGTGGCTATCCGGCTTTGATGGAATGCTTCCCTAAGGCGTCTGGGTCAGCGGTTATCCTGGTTAAAGCGATGGTCTCATTTGGGCAGATGATCTACCCCATCGTCGTCAGCACCATGCTGCTCAACCATATCTGGTATGGCTATGCGGTCATTATCCCGGGGTTACTGTTCGTCGTCATAACGTTGATGCTGCTCAAAAGCCGTTTCCCCAGCCAGATGGTGGATGCGGGCATTGCAAAAGAGCTACCGCAGATGAACAGTAAACCGCTGGTCTGGCTGGAAGGCGTAGCCTCCGTTATGTTTGGGGTGGCCGCATTCTCGACCTTTTACGTCATCGTGGTCTGGATGCCGAAATACGCGATGGCATTTGCCGGCATGGCAGAAGCCGACGCGCTGAAAACCATCTCTTACTACAGTATGGGATCGCTGGTCTGCGTGTTTATTTTTGCTGTACTGCTCAAGAAAATGGTTCGACCCATTTGGGCGAATGTGTTTAACGCCGGGCTGGCAACCCTCACCGCAGCGGTTATCTATTTATATCCATCCCCATTGGTGTGTAACGCCGGTTCATTTCTTATCGGGTTTTCTGCCGCAGGCGGTATTTTACAGCTCGGCGTTTCGGTGATGTCAGAGTTTTTCCCCAGGAGCAAAGCCAAGGTCACCAGTATTTATATGATGATGGGGGGCGTAGCCAACTTTATTATCCCATTAATCACCGGATACCTTTCAAACATTGGCCTGCAGTACATCATTTTGCTGGACCTCGCATTTGCTTTGCTGGCCTTCATCACCGCCATCATCGTCTTTATTCGTTACTACCGCGTATTTGATATTCCCAAAAATGATGTGCGGTTGGGCGAACGTTATTTTCAATAAATTGCTTAGAAGGAGTATCAAATGGACGTAACTGCAAAATATGAACTGATTGGTCTGATGGCCTACCCTATCAGACACAGCCTGTCGCCTGAAATGCAAAATAAGGCATTAGAAAAAGCGGGATTACCTTTTACCTACATGGCATTTGAAGTCGATAACTCCACGTTTGCTAATGCGATTGCCGGGCTGAAGGCCTTAAAAATGCGCGGTACCGGAGTCTCGATGCCCAACAAGCAGCTGGCATGTGAATATGTTGATGAATTAACGCCTGCAGCCAAACTGGTCGGCGCGATTAATACTATCGTCAATGATGATGGTTACCTGCGCGGCTACAATACTGATGGCACGGGGCATATTCGCGCCATCAAGGAAAGCGGTTTCGATATCAGGGGTAAAACCATGGTACTGTTGGGCGCAGGCGGCGCGTCAACGGCCATTGGCGCCCAGGCGGCGATTGAAGGCATCAAAGAAATCAAACTCTTTAACCGTCAAGATGAGTTCTTTGCCAAAGCGCAGGAATTCGCCAAACGTGTTAATGAAAATACCGACTGCGTGGTCACCGTTATCGATCTCGACGATCGACAGGCTTTTGCGGACGCACTGGCAAGCGCGGATATTCTGACTAACGGTACGAAAGTGGGAATGAAGCCGCTGGAGAACGAATCTCTGGTAACCGACGTTTCCCTGCTACGCCCGGATCTGCTGGTGACTGAATGCGTCTACAACCCGCATATGACCAAATTATTGCAACAGGCACAACTTGCCGGTTGCAAAACGATTGATGGTTACGGCATGTTGTTATGGCAAGGGGCTGAACAGTTTAAACTCTGGACCGGGAAAGATTTCCCTCTTGAGTATGTGAAACAGGTTATGGGTTTTGCAGCCTGATGGGCAAGCATTTGTAAAATATTTAAAGGGTAATCGATGAAAACCGTAACCGTAAAAAACCTCGTCATTGGCGAGGGTGCGCCGAAGATCATTGTCTCACTGATGGGTAAAGACATCGCAACGGTAAAAAGCGAAGCGCTGGCCTATCGCGAGGCGGATTTCGACATTCTGGAATGGCGCGTTGACCATTTCACCGAGGTGTCCTCCGTTGATGCCGTACTGGAAGCTGCACGCGCCATCCGCGATGTGATGTCTGACAAACCGCTGCTGTTCACCTTCCGTAGTGCCAAAGAAGGTGGTGAACAGGCGCTGGCTGTCGAAAACTATATTGCGCTAAACCGTGCGGCGGTAGATAGCGGTCTGGTCGATATGATTGACCTGGAGCTTTTCACCGGTGACGAATTGATTAAAGCCACCGTCGAATATGCACATGCAAAAAATATCGCCGTCATTATGTCGAATCATGATTTCCATAAGACGCCAGTGGCACAAGAGATTGTCCTGCGCCTGCGTAAAATGCAGGAGCTTGGCGCTGATATCCCGAAAATCGCCCTGATGCCGCAAAACAAGACGGATGTATTGACCCTGCTTGGCGCCACGCTGGAAATGCAGGAACGCTATGCCGATCGCCCGATCATTACTATGTCGATGGCTAAAACAGGGGTGATTTCACGTCTGTCCGGTGAGGTTTTCGGTTCAGCGGCAACCTTTGGCGCGGTGAAAAAAGCCTCTGCCCCTGGGCAAATTTCGGTCACCGACCTACGTACCGTTTTGACCATATTGCATCAGGCGTAATAGTACTGTTTATCCATATTAATATCAGTAATGCCCTGCCCCAGATATTCGCTTAATCCCGAATATCGGGCAGATGGCCGGACATTATTAAATAACTCACATTATTATTGTCGAAGATAGCGACAGGTAGTCGCACGCATATAATCTGGAGTTCACATGAAATTATCAAGACCAAAACGCATTGATGGTCGGGTCCCCGTATTATCCGCAGCGGATGCCATTAATTATATTCCTGATGAGGCAACGCTCTGTGTATTAGGCGCAGGCGGCGGTATTCTCGAAGCAACAACATTAATTAATGCGCTGGCTGAAAAATATAAAAACGCACACTCACCCCGAAACTTATCATTGATTAGCCCAACGGGATTAGGTGACCGTGCTGACCGTGGAATTAGCCCGTTAGCACAGGAAGGTTTAGTCAAATGGGCATTATGCGGCCACTGGGGACAATCACCACGAATTTCCGACCTCGCTGAGCAGAATAAAATTGCCGCCTATAACTATCCTCAGGGCGTATTAACCCAGACCCTGCGTGCCTCGGCAGCCCACCAGCCGGGTATTCTGAGTGAGATCGGTATCGGAACATTTGTCGATCCCCGCCAACAGGGCGGAAAGCTGAATGAAGTGACCACCGAAGATCTGATCAAGCTGGTGGAAATTGATAACAAAGAGTACCTCTACTACAAAGCCATTGCGCCAAACATCGCCTTTATTCGCGCCACCACCTGCGATAGCGAAGGTTACGCCACGTTTGAAGATGAAGTTATGTATCTCGACGCGCTGGTGATTGCTCAGGCCGTTCACAACAACGGCGGTATCGTCATGATGCAGGTGCAAAAAATGGTGAAGAAAGCCACACTGCACCCAAAAGCCGTGCGTATTCCGGGCTATCTGGTCGATATTGTGGTCATCGATCCCGATCAAACTCAATTGTACGGCGGTGCGCCGGTTAACCGCTTTATCTCGGGTGATTTTGTCCTTGATGACAGCCAGCAGACTGCCCTGCCGCTCAATCAGCGTAAACTGGTGGCCCGACGCGCCCTGTTCGAAATGCGTAAAGGCGCGGTCGGCAACGTTGGCGTGGGTATCGCCGATGGTATTGGTCTCGTTGCACGCGAAGAAGGCTGCGCTGACGACTTTATTCTGACGGTCGAGACCGGTCCGATTGGCGGAATTACCTCCCAGGGCATCGCTTTTGGCGCTAACGTCAACACCCGCGCGATTCTGGATATGACCTCCCAGTTTGACTTCTACCACGGCGGTGGGCTGGATGTATGCTATTTAAGCTTCGCCGAAGTGGATCGCCACGGCAATGTCGGCGTACATAAATTCAATGGCAAAATTATGGGAACCGGCGGTTTTATCGATATTAGCGCCACCTCGAAGAAAATAATATTTTGCGGCACCTTAACTGCCGGAAGCCTGAAAACGGAAGTTGCCAATGGCAAATTAAATATCGTGCAGGAAGGCCGGGTGAAAAAATTCGTCAACGAATTACCTGAAGTCACTTTCAGCGGAAAAATTGCACTCGAGCGCGGACTGGATGTGCGTTACATCACCGAGCGTGCTGTATTTACGTTAAAAGAAGATGGTCTTCATTTAGTCGAAATTGCGCCAGGAGTCTCTTTGCAGGAAGACATTCTGGACAAAATGGATTTCCCTCCGGTTATTTCTCCGGAACTGAAACTGATGGACGAAAGATTATTTATCGATGCTTCGATGGGTTTTATATTGCCCGATGCCGCCAATTAAAAGGAGTACCCTGATGGATTTTTCATTAACTGAAGAACAAGAGCTGCTGCTTGCCAGCATTCGCGAACTGATTACCAGCAATTTCCCGGAGGAATATTTCCGTACCTGCGATCAGACGGCGACCTATCCGAAAGAGTTTATGCGCGCCCTTGCGGACAACGGTATTTCAATGCTGGGCGTTCCGGAAGAATTCGGCGGTATCCCGGCAGATTACGTCACGCAGATGCTGGCACTGATGGAAGTTTCCAAATGCGGCGCACCCGCTTTTTTAATCACGAACGGTCAGTGCATTCACAGTATGCGTCGTTTTGGCTCCGCCGAACAGTTACGTAAAACGGCAGAAAGCACCATGGAAACGGGCGATCCGGCTTATGCGCTGGCATTAACCGAACCGGGAGCAGGTTCAGACAATAACAGCGCCACCACCAGCTACACCCGCAAAAACGGCAAGGTATATCTCAACGGGCAAAAAACCTTTATCACCGGCGCTAAAGAGTATCCTTATATGCTGGTACTGGCTCGCGATCCGGAGCCGAAAGATCCGAAGAAAGCCTTTACGCTGTGGTGGGTGGATTCGAAGAAACCCGGCATTAAGGTTAATCCGCTGCATAAAATCGGCTGGCACATGCTCAGCACCTGCGAAGTTTATCTTGATGATGTTGAAGTAGACGAAAGCGATATGGTCGGCGAAGAAGGCATGGGCTTCCTCAACGTCATGTACAACTTTGAGATGGAACGGTTGATCAACGCCGCGCGTAGTACCGGTTTCGCCGAGTGCGCCTTCGAAGATGCCGCCCGTTACGCTAATCAGCGCATCGCATTTGGTAAACCGATTGGCCATAACCAGATGATCCAGGAAAAACTGGCGCTGATGGCGATTAAAATTGAAAACATGCGCAATATGGTGTTGAAAGTCGCCTGGCAGGCCGATCAGGAACAGTCGCTGCGGACCAGCGCGGCGTTGGCAAAACTGTACTGTGCCCGCACGGCAATGGAAGTGATTGATGACGCCATTCAGATCATGGGCGGGCTGGGTTACACCGATGAAGCGCGAGTTTCCCGATTCTGGCGCGATGTTCGCTGCGAGCGCATTGGCGGCGGCACCGACGAAATTATGATTTACGTCGCCGGACGCCAAATCCTGAAAGATTATCAGAATAAGTAAGCGGTAATCCGTGCCGGATAGCGCACAAGCGTTTTCCGGCACGAGCCAGGATAATCAGACCTCTGGCATCAAGCATTCCTGCTCAACCAGATTATTTTTAAACTGCTTGCGATAATCACTGGGGGTACAGCCTACATGCCGCTGAAAGAGTTTGGCAAAGTGATCGACATTTTCATACCCTACCCGCCAGGAGATTTCCGCTAACGAAGCTTCCGTATTCGTCAGGGCAAATTTCGCCTCGGTCATTCGTCGCTGAATCACATAATTGATCGGCGAAATTCGATACTCCTTAGTAAATTCATGGCAGATATAACTCACGCTGGCCCGGAATTTTTTGGATAACTGATCAAGAGTAATTTTTTCGCGGAAGTTATTATTTAAATAAACCAGCACATCTTTAATTAAGACATCTTTTTTAATATAACCTTGCTCAGAACGATAGGCATTTTTAAAGTTTTCGTAAAATAAAACGGTTAGAGCATAAGCAAAAGCGTCGTAGGCTGAAGATGTCAGGTTATTTTTGCTCTGGGGGAGCATAACCCCCAACTCATTAAAGATACTCTTAATAACCTCCTTCCCCTGAGTAACGCTAATCACCGGACACGAGTGCATCTGCAATAGCTGATTATCCTGCCAGCCGTTGAAACGAAAACCGTAGAGCGCGCAGGTGTAAGTCGTTGCAGGCGCGCTACTATCCGAAGCAACCGCATGGAGTCGCCCTTGCTCTATCACCACGATATCCCCGGCATGCGCGACATACAGCGATGAATCGATAATTAATCTTGCGACCCCTTTTTTGACATAAATAAGCTCTGTTTCATTATCGTGAACGTGATGACCCGACTCCCAGTTAGGGTCATCACTGATGACGAATCGCGAGAATCTCGGGGTTTTTCCCTGTTCAAAAAGGGTCTCCACGGCATTATCAAAGCAGCGTTGATACATGACAACCTCCACCTAAAGGCAGCAATTTTGGGATTATTAATATCAGAAAATAAAAATGATAATGACGTTATACAACGTTATTCCTTCCCGGCGAAACAAAATTATTTGCGCCGTCTGCAAGATGACACCTTTTGCTTTGGTACATTGCTGCCATTGATTATTTGCGTTTTATAATAATCAAAAAGAATAAATGTTATTAAGTCTGCATTAATAATTTACATATAAGAAACAAATTCAGCGCAGAGGCGATTAAAAACATGATGCATTTCGCAATTATTTTCACTGTCTTTGTGTTCCCGTTTTTTCCTCTGGGACGCACCGTCTGATTATTGCTGATAAACCAGGCATTCCCGGGACGTTTTTTTTGCAAGATTGTTGGCAATGAAAACAGATTTCCCCGTCGAAAACAGCCCTCCCTCTGTCGCACACTATTTTCAGTCAATTTTCCCTACTGTCGATAATGACGCACCACGTCATCATCCACACGAGAATCACTGGAGATGCCATGAAAATAATAACCTGCTTTAAGTTGGTGCCTGAAGAACAGGACATTGTTGTTACCCCACAGCGCTCGCTTAACTTTGACCGGGCCGATGCCAAAATCAGCCAGTTTGACTTAAATGCGATAGAGGCCGCAGCGCAACTTAGCGCAGAGGGTGATGAAATCATCGCCTTAACGGTGGGCGGGTCGCTACTACAAAACTCCAAAGTGCGTAAAGACGTGCTGTCCCGCGGGCCGGACAGTTTGTATATGATGCAGGATCCACAACTGGAGCATTCATTACCCCGGGATACCGCTCAGGCGCTGGCCTGTGCAGCCAAAAATATGGATTTCGACCTGATGCTGTTCGGTGAAGGATCGGGGGATATCTACGCGCAGCAGGTCGGCTTACTGGTTGGCGAACTATTACAGCTCCCGGTGATTAATGCCGTCAGCAGCATCCAACGTAACGGCGATCGCCTTGTGGTTGAGCGCACACTTGAAGATGAAGTCGAAGTAATTGATCTGCCGCTCCCCGCCGTACTGTGCGTGACGTCGGATATCAACACACCGCGTATTCCCTCGATGAAGGCGATTCTGGGCGCGGGTAAAAAACCGGTCACCCCGTGGCAAGCCAGCGATATTGGTTGGATACCTGCATCACCGTTAGCGGAACTGGTGAGCCTTACCGTGCCGCCGCAAACCGAACGTCAGCACATCATTCTGGAAAATGACTCAGCAGAAGCCATTGCCGAACTGGCTGAACACCTGAAAAAAGCCCTGAACTAAGCCCAACGGAGAGAAATCATCATGAGTAAATTAGCCAACGTCTGGGTGTTCAGCGATAACGTAGAACGCTATGCAGAATTAATGGCCGGCGCTCGCCTGTGGGGTGAGCAGGTACACCTTATCGTACAAGGCAGCGACCAGGCCAATCAGTTGCAAGCCCTGGGCGCCGATAAGATAGTCGTGCTCGACGCAACCTCCGGTTTACAGCGTGTTGAAAATTACGCTGAGACCATCGCCGCCCTGATGCAGGAACACGCCGGGCTGCTGCTGATGTCCGCGACTAAACGAGCCAAATCCCTTGGCGCACGCTTAAGTATTCAGCTCAACGCAGCGATGGTGAACGACGCCACATCGGTAACGCTGGATGCAGGTATTTTGTTCGCCGAACACCGGATGTATGGAGGTCTGGCATTTGGCAAAGAAAAAATCAAAAGTACGCTGGCGATTATCACGCTTGCCCCAGGCCAGCTTGAACCGGTCGCGGAAAACGCCTCGCACAACTGCCCGGTTGTCTCAGCAACGTACATCGCGCCGCACCATGAAGTGATGTGCCTGGAGCGTCGCGCCAAATCCGTGAGCAGCGTGGATCTCAGCAAAGCCAAGCGCGTGGTGGGTGTGGGTCGCGGTCTGGTGGCGCAAAACGATCTGGAAATGGTGCGCCAACTGGCATCTGTGCTGGGTGCTGAAGTGGGTTGTTCACGACCGATTGCCGAAGGCGAAAACTGGATGGAACGCGAACGCTACATTGGCGTTTCTGGCGTGTTATTGAAATCAGACCTGTATCTCACGCTGGGCATCTCAGGACAAATTCAGCATATGGTCGGCGGTAACGGCGCGAAAGTCATTGTCGCCATCAACAAAGATAAAAAAGCCCCTATTTTCAATTACGCCGATTACGGTCTGGTGGGCGACATCTACAAAGTGGTTCCGGCCCTTATCGACCATCTCAGCCGCTAATCCCGTTAACGCACATCTCCCGCTGCCCTCGCGGCGGGAAAGGAGCATAAAGCATGTCAGATGAAAAATTTGATGCCATCGTGGTCGGTGCTGGTGTAGCGGGTACAATGGCAGGTTACGTTATGGCCCGGGCCGGACTGGACGTACTGGTCATTGAGCGCGGCAACAGTGCGGGCAGTAAAAATATGACCGGCGGGAGACTCTACGCGCACAGCCTTGAGCGCATCATGCCCGGATTCGCGCAGGAAGCGCCTCTCGAACGTAAAGTCACCCGCGAAAAAATCTCCTTCCTGACCGAAGAGAGCGCCGTTACCCTCGACTTCCATCGTGAAAAAGACAACGCGCCAGCGCAGGACTCTTATACCGTTTTGCGCAACCGGCTTGACCCATGGCTAATGGAAAAAGCGGAACAGGCTGGCGTGCAGTTCATCCCGGGCGTGCGCGTCGACGCGCTAATTCGCGAAGGCAATAAGGTCACCGGAGTGCAAGCCGGGGACGATATCCTTGAAGCCAATATTGTCATCCTAGCCGATGGCGTTAATTCTATGCTGGGACGGTCGCTGGGGATGGTTCCCCCCTCTTCTGCGCATCACTATGCCGTTGGCGTAAAAGAGCTGATCGGCTTACCGTCGGCGGTGATTGCGGATCGGTTCAATCTGTCAGGCAACGAAGGTGCAGCCTGGCTGTTCGCAGGCTCACCGTCTGATGGACTGATGGGAGGCGGATTTCTGTATACCAACCAGGATTCCATCTCTCTGGGCCTGGTGTGTGGTCTGGGGGATATTGCCCATGCCACGAAAAGCATTCCGCAAATGCTGGAAGACTTTAAGCGACACCCGACTATTCGTCCGCTGATTGCCGGCGGAGAACTGCTGGAGTATTCCGCACATATGGTACCGGAAGGCGGTCTGGCAATGGTTCCGAAACTGGTTGATGACGGGGTAATGATCGTCGGCGATGCCGCTGGTTTCTGTCTGAATCTGGGTTATACCGTGCGCGGCATGGATTTGGCGATAGCTTCCGCAGAAGCCGCCGCCCAAACAGCCATTGCAGCAAAAGAGCGCCAGGATTACTCGGCCAGTAGCCTGATGGATTACAAACGTGCCCTCGAACAGGGCTGTGTGATGCGTGATTTGCAGCATTTTCGCAAGATCCCAGCGCTGATGGAAAACCCGCGCCTGTTTACCCAATATCCCCGCATGGTGGCCGATATCATGAACGATATGTTTACCGTCGACGGAAGCCCAAATCAGCCCGTTCGCAAGATGATCATGTCCCATGCCAGGCAGATTGGGCTGATGAACTTACTGAAAGACGGCATCAAGGGGGCCACCGCACTATGAATCAGGACACTAACGTTAACGTCGACGTCAAACTGGGCGTCAATAAATTTAATGTTGATGAAGGCCACCCGCACATCATTCTGGCTGAACATCCCGACCTTAATGAATTTCGCAAGTTGCTGAAAGCCTGCCCCGCCGGACTGTATAAACAGGATGAGAGTGGAAATATTCATTTTGATTCCGCAGGCTGCCTGGAGTGCGGCACCTGCCGGGTGCTGTGCGGTGACACGATCCTCACACAATGGGAATACCCGCTCGGAACATTTGGCGTTGATTTCCGCTACGGCTAACGGATTTTGCATGTTGTACGCCGGATTGGCCCCGCCTGGCCATCCGGTCAGATGTATGCCGAAATAATCCTGGGAATAACTTCATGAGTATCACACTTACGTTTAACGCCGAACGTCGCCAGGCCTGGCGACAACTGGGTTTATGGGGAGATGCTTCGCTTGGCGATTACTGGCACCAAACCGCCAGAGCCATGCCGGATAAAATCGCCGTGGTTGATAATCATGGCGCTTCATATACCTACGCTGCACTCGACGATGCTGCCAGCAGTCTGGCAACCTGGTTTGTAGCCTGCGGGCTCCAACCCGGCGATCGCATTGCCTTTCAGTTGCCTGGCTGGTGCGAGTTCACCATTATCTATCTGGCCTGCCTGAAAACCGGAGCCGTTTCCGTACCACTGCTGCCTGCCTGGCGCGAAGCGGAACTGGTGTGGGTACTGAACAAATGCAAAGCGAAGATTTTTTTCGCACCGACGTTGTTTAAACAGACCCGACCGGTTGATCTGATCCTCCCCTTGCAAAACCAGTTGCCGCATCTGCAACAGATTGTCGCCGTAGATAAACTGGCACCGGCCACCGCCTCGCTGGCGTTCAGCCAACTGCTTCTGGCTCCGCCATTAACCCAGGTTATTAACGTTCACGCCGATGAACTGGCTGCCGTGCTGTTTACCTCCGGGACCGAGGGAATGCCGAAAGGCGTAATGTTAACCCACAACAATATCCTTGCCAGCGAACGCGCCTACTGTGCCCGACTCAATCTCACCTGGCAGGATGTGTTTTTGATGCCCGCCCCACTGGGACACGCTACCGGTTTTTTGCATGGCGTTACCGCGCCGTTTTTAATCGGCGCACGCAGCGTATTGTTGGATATATTCACCCCAACCGCCTGTCTTGAACTGCTCGAGCAACAACGCTGTACCTGCGTGCTCGGTGCAACCCCCTTCGTCTACGACATGTTGTGTAGTCTGGAAAAACGGCCCTGTGATCTCACATCACTACGTTTTTTCTTATGCGGTGGCACCACCATTCCGCAAAAGATTGCCCGTGACTGCCAACAGCGCGGCATTAAATTGTTAAGCATCTATGGTTCGACGGAGAGCTCGCCGCATGCGCTGGTCAATCTCGACGATTCACTTTCACGCATGATGAACACCGATGGATATGCCGCCGCAGGCGTGGAAATTAAAGTCGTCGATGAAGCGCGCAATACGTTGCCTGCAGGGATCGAAGGTGAAGAGGCCTCGCGTGGTCCCAATGTTTTTATGGGCTACCTCGATGAGCCTGAACTAACCGCCCGCGCGCTGGATAAAGATGGCTGGTATTACAGTGGCGACTTATGCCGCATGGACGAAGCGGGATACATCAAAATTACTGGGCGTAAAAAAGATATTATTGTGCGCGGTGGGGAAAACATCAGCAGCCGCGAAGTGGAGGATATTTTATTACAGCATCCGCGCATTCATGATGCCTGCGTTGTCGCGATGCCAGACGATCGGCTAGGTGAAAGGTCGTGCGCTTATGTGGTACTGAAACCGCCGCATCATTCGCTGTCGTTGGAATCAGTGGTGGCCTTTTTTAGCCGCAAACGGGTGGCAAAGTATAAATATCCGGAACACATCGTCATTGTCGAAACGTTACCGCGCACGGCGTCAGGCAAGGTACAAAAATACCAGCTGCGTCAGGATATCATTCAGCGTTTAAGCGTGGAGAGTGTGGAAAGCGTTGAAGGGTAAAGTACCGGATGGCGATGCTAACACCTCTAATCCGGCCTACGTTGCATACTAACCGTAGGCCGGGTAAGGCATTTACGCCACCATCCGGCATGATGTTACTTCTTCAGTTCAGCCAGGCTCAGCCAGGTCTGCACGACGGTGTCCGGGTTCAGCGACAAACTGTCGATCCCCTCTTCCATCAGCCAGGCGGCGAAGTCTTCGTGATCGGATGGACCCTGACCGCAAATACCCACGTATTTGCCCTGTTTCTTGGCTGCACGAATCGCCATCGACAGCAGCGCTTTCACCGCGTCGTTACGCTCATCAAACAGTTCAGAAACCACACCAGAGTCACGGTCCAGTCCCAACGCCAGCTGCGTCATGTCGTTTGAACCGATGGAGAAGCCGTCAAAGTACTCAAGGAACTGTTCGGCCAGCAAGGCGTTGGACGGGATCTCACACATCATGATGATCTTCAGTCCGTTCTCACCGCGTTTCAGCCCCTGACGCGCCAGCTCTTCCACTACTGCTTTCGCCTGGGCAACGGTACGTACAAACGGTACCATCACTTCAACGTTAGTCAGGCCCATATCGTTACGGACACGTTTCACTGCGTCACATTCCAGCGCGAAACAGTCGCGGAAGCTATCAGCAATGTAACGGCCCGCCCCGCGGAAGCCCAGCATCGGGTTCTCTTCGTGCGGCTCATAACGCTCACCGCCGACGAGGTTGGCATATTCGTTGGACTTAAAGTCTGACATACGCACGATAACGCGTTTTGGATAGAACGCCGCACCCAGCGTGGCGATCCCTTCCGTCAGACGACCAACGTAGAATTCACGCGGGGAATCAAAACCTTTCATCATGCCGCGGATTTCGTTTTGCAGCTCAGGCGTCTGGTCATCGAACTCCAGCAACGCACGCGGGTGTACGCCAATCATGCGGTTGATGATAAATTCCAGACGCGCCAGGCCGACACCTTCGTTTGGCAGACAGGCGAAGTCGAAAGCCCGGTCCGGGTTACCCACGTTCATCATCACCTTCAACGGCAGATCCGGCATGGTCTCCACGCTGGAACTCTTCACGCTGAAGTCGAGCATCTCAGCATAAACATAACCGGTATCACCCTCGGCGCAGGAGACTGTGACTTTCTCACCGTCCTTCATACGCTCGGTGGCATCACCACAGCCAACCACGGCCGGGATCCCCAGTTCACGGGCAATGATCGCCGCGTGGCAGGTACGACCGCCACGGTTGGTGACAATCGCCGCCGCTTTCTTCATGATCGGTTCCCAGTCCGGGTCGGTCATGTCGGTAACCAGGACGTCGCCAGGTTCGATACGGTTCATTTCGCTGATGTCCTGAATGACTTTGACCGGACCCGCGCCAATGCGGTGACCGATAGCACGACCTTCAGCAATAATTTTACCCTGAGCATGCAGCGTATAACGCTCCATCACCTGGCCGCGCGAGCGCACGGTTTCCGGACGCGCCTGCACAATGAACAGCTTGCCGGTATGACCGTCTTTCGCCCATTCGATGTCCATCGGACGACCGTAGTGCTTCTCGATCTGTACCGCCTGCTTCGCCAGTTCCTGCACTTCTGCGTTGGTCAGGGAGAAAATGTCGCGCTGCTCCTGCGGTACATCTTCAATCGTCACCTGCTTGCCGTGTTCCTGGGTTGGCGCGTAGACCATACGGATTTTTTTCGAACCCATTGTGCGACGGACGATCGCCGGACGGTTTGCCGCCAGAGTCGGTTTGTGCACGTAGAATTCATCCGGGTTAACGGCACCCTGCACAACCATCTCGCCCAGTCCCCATGCGGAAGTGATGAACACCACCTGATCGAAACCGGATTCGGTATCGATGGAGAACATTACGCCGGAAGACGCGAGGTCTGAGCGCACCATCCGCTGAACGCCAGCAGAGAGCGCCACGCCACGATGGTCATAACCCTGGTGAACACGATAAGAGATTGCACGGTCGTTAAACAGCGAGGCAAAGACGTGTTTGATAGCAACCAGTACGGCATCAAATCCCTGGACGTTGAGGAAGGTTTCCTGCTGACCGGCAAATGACGCATCTGGCATATCTTCTGCGGTGGCGGAAGAGCGCACGGCAAAAGAGGCATGGGCATCGTCTGCTGACAGCTGCGCGTAGGCATCGCGGACGGCATTTTCCAGCTCCGGCTGGAAAGGAGTGTCGATAATCCACTGGCGGATCTGTGCGCCGGCTTTCGCAAGCTCGGTGACATCGTCAATATCCGTTTTATCCAGCAGCTCATAAATGCGCTGGTTTACACCGCTCTGGTCCAGAAACTGGTTAAACGCATCGGCGGTCGTTGCAAAACCATTCGGTACGGAAACACCCATACCGGAAAGGTTAGTAATCATTTCACCCAGGGAGGCATTTTTGCCCCCAACTCTGTCTACATCATTCATGCCGAGTTGGTTATACCAAAGCACCAGCGGTGACGAGCCATTGTTGGACATCGAACAATCCTTATATATGAACGAGGTTAGGAAACTCAATTTTGCGTAATTATCTTTGCATATTTACTTCAGCGAAAAAAACGGTGAATCGTTCAAGCAACTTTATTTTTTATTTTTTCAGATTGTTTCCGCATTTGCGCAAACCCGCGAGCCACAGGGGATCACCACAAAAACTACCGGTATAAACATTTGTTCCGAAAAATGAAATGTACTTTTCAGTAAATATAAAAATACCGTTTCATTTTACAAAATAGATGCAGCAATATTCGCTTCTGGCGAATTTTAATTTATGCTTTCAGAGAATTATGTCAGCCCCAGGATGAGCAAAATGGATAATGCTGTTGATCGTCACGTATTTTATATTTCTGATGGTACGGCCATCACCGCCGAGGTATTGGGCCACGCGGTAATGTCGCAATTTCCGGTTACGATCAGCAGCATTACGCTGCCGTTTGTAGAAAATGAGAGTCGTGCGCGAGCGGTTAAAGACCAGATTGACGCGATCTATCAACAAACTGGCGTGCGCCCTCTGGTGTTTTACTCTATCGTTTTGCCGGAAATTCGCTCGATCATTTTGCAAAGCGAAGGATTTTGTCAGGATATCGTGCAGGCGTTGGTTGCCCCACTGCAACAAGAGATGAAGCTCGACCCTACGCCGATCGCCCATCGTACCCACGGCCTGAACCCCGGCAACCTTAACAAGTACGACGCGCGCATTGCCGCCATTGATTATACCCTCGCTCATGACGACGGCATTTCGTTGCGCAACCTCGATCAGGCGCAGGTGATCCTGCTTGGCGTTTCCCGTTGCGGTAAAACCCCGACCAGTTTGTATCTGGCCATGCAGTTTGGCATTCGCGCGGCCAACTACCCCTTTATTGCCGATGATATGGATAATCTGGTGCTGCCAGCGTCCCTGAAGCCGTTACAGCATAAATTGTTCGGCCTGACCATTGACCCTGAGCGCCTGGCGGCCATCCGCGAAGAGCGCCGGGAAAACAGCCGTTACGCCTCGATGCGCCAGTGCCGGATGGAGGTTGCTGAGGTGGAAGCTCTATACCGGAAAAACCAGATCCCATGGCTGAACAGTACCAATTATTCGGTAGAAGAGATTGCTACCAAGATCCTCGACATCATGGGGCTGAATCGCCGCATGTACTAGAATGCTAGTGCATTGGTTCGATTTTTTGTTATTATGCTCGCCACCAGGCAGGATGAGTATGATATTGTGATATACATCACTTCCCGGTAGTCCTGCCGTTGAAGCAACAAATTTCTGAGACAAGTAATGAACAGAACCGATGAACTCCGTACTGCGCGTATTGACAACCTGGTCACTCCAGCAGAGCTTGCGCAACGGCATCCTGTTTCGTCCTCCGTCGCCCGTCATGTTACGGACTCCCGACGCCGGATAGAAAAAATATTAAATGGTGAAGACGCTCGTTTACTGGTGATCGTAGGTCCCTGCTCGATTCACGATCTTGATGCCGCCATGGAATACGCGACGCGTTTACAGGCGCTGCGCGAAAAACATCAGGCGCGTCTGGAAATCGTGATGCGCACTTATTTTGAAAAACCGCGCACCGTAGTGGGCTGGAAAGGCTTAATTTCCGACCCAGATTTAAACGGCAGCTACCGCGTGAACCACGGCATTGAACTGGCGCGTAAACTGCTGTTGCAGGTCAATGAACTGGGCGTACCCACGGCAACAGAATTCCTCGACATGGTGACCGGTCAGTTTATTGCCGATTTAATCAGTTGGGGAGCCATTGGCGCACGCACCACCGAAAGCCAGATCCACCGTGAAATGGCCTCTGCGCTTTCCTGCCCGGTCGGCTTTAAAAACGGTACGGATGGCAATACGCGTATTGCCGTCGATGCGATTCGCGCCTCCCGTGCCAGCCATATGTTCCTCTCTCCGGATAAAACCGGCCAGATGACCATTTATCAGACCAGCGGTAATCCTTACGGGCATATCATCATGCGCGGCGGTAAAAAGCCGAATTATTATGCTGAAGATATTGCCGCCGCCTGCGATACCCTGCACGAATTTTCCCTGCCTGAACATCTGGTGGTCGATTTTAGCCATGGCAATTGCCAGAAGCAGCATCGTCGTCAGTTAGACGTTTGTGATGATGTGTGCCAGCAAATTCGCAATGGTTCGACGGCGATTGCCGGGATTATGGCGGAGAGTTTCCTGCGTGAAGGTACGCAAAAAATCGTTAGCGGCCAGCCGCTGGTTTACGGCCAGTCCATTACCGACCCGTGCCTGAACTGGGAAGATACTGAACTACTGGTTGAAAAACTCGCCTCTGCGGTTGATAGCCGTTTTTAATGCTGTTCGCCGGGTAACATCACGTTGCCCGGTGCTAATCCTTTGTTTTTCCCCTCCTTATTGTACAAAATCTATTCTCGTCACAATTATTTCACAAAAAGGCTTGCCGCAATTTTGCAGTTTGATGATAATGATTATCATTGTTAAATTGATTGTTATTTTTAAACACTATTCACGTATGGATAACACAACAACGCCCGCAAAAGAAAAAACACCGCCTGCCGTCGCGCCAAACGAGCGCCGAATTGACAGTAAAAGTCTGCTGGGCAAAGAGGGGCGCGTGATCATAGAACACGATGGTCAGCTCTATCTGCTGCGCCAGACACAAGCCGGAAAACTCATTCTGACCAAATAAACACCACTTTTCGCCAGCCACCCAGGTAGTACCCAGGCAGCCAGCGCTTTTCGATTTCCTAATGGAGAGTTGCTATGCCACACCTGCACACTGCATCCCTGCGCCCTTCGCTCTTGGCGCTGGCGATTATCAGTAACCTGCCCGCCGTCGCGTATGCGGCGGTAGAAGATATGACCGTCACCGCCACCGGCAATGCCCGAAGTGCTTTTGAAGCACCGATGATGGTCAGCGTGATTGATGCCACCGCGCCGGAAAACCAGACCGCCAGCTCAGCAGCCGACCTGTTGCGTACGGTTCCGGGCCTGACCCTTGACGGCACCGGTCGCACTAACGGCCAGGACGTGAATCTGCGCGGCTACGATCGACGTGGCGTTCTGGTGCTGGTTGATGGCGTTCGTCAGGGAACCGACACCGGACACCTGAACAGTACCTTCCTCGATCCGGCACTGATCAAACGCATCGAGGTCGTCCGTGGCCCTTCTGCACTGCTGTACGGTAGCGGCGCGTTAGGTGGGGTGATCGCCTATGACACTGCGGATGCCAAAGATCTGCTGGAAGCCGGACAAAACAGCGGTTATCGCGTGTTCGGTACCGCGGCAACCGGCGATCACAGCCTCGGTATGGGTGCCAGCGCGTTTGGTCGCACCGATACGCTGGACGGACTGCTTGCCTGGTCCAGTCGCGATCGCGGTGATTTGCGCCAGAGCGACGGTACTACGGCACCAAACGACGAAGCGATTAACAATATGCTGGCGAAGGGCAGCTGGAAAATTGACAGCGCCCAGACGCTGGCCGGCTCGCTGCGTTACTACAACAATGACGCCCGTGAACCTAAAAACCCGCAAACCAGCGCGGCGGATGCCACCAGCAACCCGATGACCGATCGCTCAACCATCCAGCGCGACGCGCAACTGACCTACTCGATTGCTCCAGCCGACAATGACTGGTTGAACGCGGATGCCCGCGTCTACTGGTCCGAAGCACGCATTAATGCGCAAAACACGGATAACACCGGCGAGTTTCGCAAACAAACCACCAAAGGCGGCAAAATCGACAACCGCAGCCGTCTGTTTACCGACTCTTTTGCATCTCACCTGCTGACTTACGGCGGGGAATACTATCGTCAGGAACAACAGCCAGGCGGCGCAACCACCGGTTTCCCGGAGGCAAAAATCGATTTCAGCTCCGGTTGGCTACAAGATGAAATCACCCTGCGCGACCTACCGGTTACGCTGCTGGGCGGTACCCGTTATGACTCTTATCGCGGCAGCAGCGACGGCTATGAAGATGTCGATGCCGATAAATGGTCGTCCCGCGCCGGGCTCACCGTTGCGCCAACCGACTGGCTGATGCTGTTCGGATCATACGCTCAGGCCTTCCGTGCGCCGACCATGGGCGAGATGTATAACGATGCGAAACACTTCTCGATTGGCCGTTTTTACACCAACTACTGGGTGCCGAACCCTAACCTACGCCCGGAAACCAACGAAACCCAGGAATACGGATTTGGCCTGCGCTTTGACGATCTGTTGATGGCGAGCGATGCGCTCGAATTTAAAGCCAGCTATTTCGACACCAAAGCGAAAGATTACATCTCCACCAGCGTCGACTTTGCCGCCGCGACAACCATGTCCTATAACGTACCCAACGCCAAAATCTGGGGTTGGGACGTGATGGCGAAATATTCCGCCGATCTGTTCAGCCTCGACATGGCCTATAACCGTACGCGCGGCAAAGATACAGACACCGGCGAATACATTTCCAGCATTAACCCGGATACCGTCACCAGCAAACTGAACGTACCGGTTGCGCACAGCGGTTTCTCCGTTGGCTGGATAGGTACATTTGCTGACCGTTCAACGCATATCAGCAACAGCTACACGAAACAGCCCGGTTATGCGGTAAACGATTTCTACGTGAGCTATCAGGGCCAACAAGCGCTGAAAGGCATGACCACCACGCTGGTACTGGGCAACGCCTTCGACAAAGAGTACTGGTCGCCGCAGGGCATTCCGCAGGATGGTCGTAATGGCAAAATTTTCGTGAGTTATCAGTGGTAATCACTTTTCCCCGGTTCGCCGGGGCAGCAATCTGGAAGGAAGAGACAATGAATCATTACACTCGCTGGCTGGAACTGAAGAAAGAAAATCCTGGCAAATACGCACGTGATATTGCGGGATTGATGAATATTAGCGAAGCCGAACTGACCTTCGCGCGCGTCGGTCATGACGCCTGGCGCTTACGTGGAGAAGTGCGTGAAATCCTCGGCGCACTGGAAGCCGTCGGCGAAACCAAATGTATATGCCGCAACGAATATGCGGTGCATGAGCAGGTTGGTGCGTTTACCAATCAGCACCTGAACGGTCATGCCGGACTGGTACTCAATCCGCGCGCCCTCGACCTGCGCCTGTTCCTCAATCAGTGGGCAAGCGTGTTCCATATCAGCGAAACAACCGCCCACGGCGAGCGTCAGAGCATCCAGTTCTTTGACCATCAGGGGGATGCGCTGCTGAAGGTCTATGCCACACAGAATACCCTCATTGAGGAATGGGCTGCGTTGCTGACCCGTTTCATCTTCGCTGAAAACCCGCCCCTGGCGCTGCAACCCGCCCCCCCTTCTGCTCCAGCCACCGTCACGGTCGATGCGCAGACCGTTGATCAAGAGTGGCGAGCCATGACCGATGTACACCAGTTCTTCGGTCTGCTGAAACGCCACGATCTCACCCGCCAACAGGCGTTTAACCTGGTGGGCGACGATCTGGCCTGTAAAGTCGCAAATAGCGCATTGGCGCAGTTACTCGACACCGCGCGCCAGGATGGCAATGAAATTATGGTCTTTGTGGGTAATCGTGGCTGCGTACAGATTTTTACCGGTGTGATAGAAAAACTGGTGCCGATGAAAGGCTGGCTGAACATATTCAACCCGACATTTACCTTACACCTGCTGGAAGAGAGCGTGGCAGAAACATGGGTAACGCGCAAACCGACCGCCGATGGCCACGTCACCAGCCTGGAACTGTTTGCTGCCGACGGCACGCAAATCGCCCAGTTGTATGGTCAACGAACGGAAGGCGAACCGGAGCAGACGCAATGGCGCGCGCAAATTGACGCACTGACGCCGAAGGGGCTGGCCGCATGAAAAAACTGCTGGTCCTGATTGCGCTACTGCCCTTCGTAGCGCTGGCTGCGTCCAGGGAACGGGTTGTTGCTCTCGGTGGCGATGTCACCGAGATTGTATACGCACTGGGAGCACAGTCTTCCCTTGTGGCGCGAGACAGCACCAGCCAGTGGCCTGAAGCAGCAAACGCCCTACCTGATGTCGGTTATTTGCGCCAACTCAACGCCGAAGGGATCCTTGCCACCCGTCCTACGCTGGTCCTTGCCAGCACGCAGGCGCAGCCCTCTCTGGCGCTAAAACAGCTCGAACAGAGCAACGTCAGGGTTGTGACGATCCCGGCAAGCAACGCGCTTAACGTGATTGATGAAAAAATTCGCGTCATCGCCGAAGCCACCCATAGGGAGGCCGATGGCGAAACGCTGCGCACCCGCTTACGTCAGGAACTGGCGGCGTTGCCGTCATCTGAACTTAACAAACGCGTGCTGTTTATTCTCAATCATGGCGGGATGACCGCGATGGCAGCGGGCCAGCAAACCGCAGCCGATGCGGCTATTCGTGCCGCCGGTTTGCGCAACGCAATGCAGGGTGTTAACCGCTATCAGCCGCTGTCGCAGGAAGGTGTCATTGCCAGCCAGCCCGATCTGGTGGTGATTTCACAGGACGGCGTTAAGGCGATGGGGGGCGAAGATAACCTGTGGGCGCTGCCGGGCCTGGCGCAGACGCCTGCCGGACGGAATAAACAGGTATTGCAGGTTGACGATATGGCGCTGCTCGGCTTTAGCGTACGCACGCCGCTGGCCATTTTGCAGCTTCGCGCTAAAGCTGAGCAATTGCCCTGATGTCGCGACGTATCCGTTGTTCTTTATGGACACTCGCACTCATGTTGGTCGTGATGACAATTATGGCTACCGGTTTTGGCGCGTTGCGCCTGCCGGTAAGTCTGCTGTGGCGTGATGGCGATGAGGCACTGCGTCAAATCTGGCTCACCATTCGCCTGCCCCGCGTCCTGCTGGCGCTGGTGATTGGCGGTTCTCTGGCGCTCGCGGGCTGCGTGATGCAGGGCCTGTTTCGCAACCCGCTTGCCGATCCGGGATTACTGGGGATAAGCAGCGGAGCCGCCTGCGCCGTCGCCCTGTGGGTAGTGCTGCCGGTCTCTTTGCCCGCGCTGTTGATGCTGTACGCCCCCATGCTGGCCGCTTTTCTCGGTGCGCTGGCGGCAACAGTGGTTATTTTTATCCTTAGCCAACAGCGCGACGCTTCACTCTCACGTCTGCTGTTGGTCGGTATTGCCATCAACGCGCTGTGCGGGGCGGCGGTTGGCGTTCTGTCGTGGGTCAGTAATGACGCGCAACTGCGCCAGCTGTCGCTATGGGGGATGGGCAGTCTGGGGGCCGCGCAATGGTCCACGCTGCTGGCTGTCACTTCATTGACTGTCCCGACGGTGCTGATCATCTGGCGTCTGGCACCGGCGCTGAACCTGCTGCAGTTAGGTGAGGAAGAGGCGCATTACCTCGGCGTAGATGTGCGTACCGTTCAGCGTGTTTTGCTACTTTGTAGCGCATTGCTGGTTGCCGCAGCCGTGGCGGTAAGCGGCGTAATAGGCTTCATCGGGCTGGTTATCCCGCATCTGATGCGCATGTGGCTCGGCTCAGACCATCGGGCCGTTATCCCAGGTTCCGTGCTGGCGGGCGCATTTTTATTGCTGATAGCCGACACGCTGGCCCGTACGGCGGTTGCGCCTGCGGAAATGCCGGTCGGTTTGCTAACCAGTCTTCTGGGCGCACCGTGGTTTTTATGGCTTATTTTTCGTCAACGAGGACCGCATGGCTGAACATTTCATCGCTGAAGGGCTTCACTATCGCGTCGCGGGCAGAGCGGTGATTGACGACGTCACTCTTGCCCTCGAAAAAGGTGAACTGGTGGCGCTCATCGGCCCAAACGGTGCGGGGAAATCCACCCTGCTGCGCCTGCTGACCGGTTTTCTGAAACCGGCTACAGGGCGCTGCGTGCTGGCGGGTAAACCGCTGGATGAATGGCATAGCCAAACACTGTCGCGGCATCGGGCGGTGATGCGCCAGCAAACACAACTGGGATTTGACTGGCCGGTAGAGGCCGTCATCGCGATGGGGCGTGCGCCCTGGACCCAGCGGTCGGAACCTCGACTTATCGCTCAGGTGATGGAAATGACCGGATGTACACCGCTGGCGGGCCGGCAATACGCCGCGCTTTCCGGCGGCGAACAACAGCGAGTACAGTTAGCCCGTGCACTGGCGCAACTTTGGTGCGACGGCGCGCCTCGCGGCTGGTTATTCCTTGATGAACCGACCTCTGCGCTGGATCTTTACCACCAGCAGCATCTGTTGCGCTTGCTGAAGACGCTTACCGCTTCACAAGAGCTGCATGTGTGCATTGTGCTTCACGATCTGAATCTCGCCGCACTGTGGGCAGACAGAATAGTGTTGCTGCACAACGGCAGGCTGGTGTCGCAGGGAACGCCTGAGGCCGTGTTACAGGCCGATGACCTGAAACGCTGGTATGGCGCGCAGGTACACGTTGGCCAGCATCCGGCCAACGGATCCCCACAGGTGTTTCTGGCCCCTTAGCTTGAACAGCTCACTTCCAGCCGTTTGCCCCAGTCAGGTGGACGGCTGACATAGTCATCATCACGATCGACAAATGGGGTACGCAACGCCTCGTGTAACCGATGCAGCTCGGCGTAATCCCCCTGCTCTGCCTGATTAATCGCCCGTTGCGCCAACCAGTTACGCAATACCATCGCCGGATTAGCCGCCTTCATCTGCGTTTGTCTGACTGCGTCGGCAATGTTGTCTTGCTGCAGGCGTGAGCGATACCGCGTGAACCAATCGTCAAACGCTGCGCGATCGATAAACTCATCGCGCAGCGGGGATTGCGCGCTGTGTTGTTCCGTCTGACTGAGCATGCGAAACGTTCGCGTATAGTCGCTTCTTTCCCGCGCCATCAGGTTAAACAGTTCACTAAGCAGTTCGTTATCGTTTTTTTGCTCGCTAAAGAAGCCAAGCTTTTGTCGCATCCGCTGACCGTAGCGAGTTAACAGCGCCAGTTGATAACTGTCCAGCGCATCATTAAGCGCCTCGACCGGGATAAATGGCGACAGAGTTTGCGCCAGACGTTGCAGGTTCCAAAGCGCCGCGGCCGGTTGATTATCGAAACTGTATCGCCCCTGGTTGTCTGAGTGGTTGCAGATAAAATCGGGCACGTAGTCATCAAGGAAACCGAATGGGCCGTAATCCATCGTCAGTCCCAGAATCGACATGTTGTCCGTGTTCATGACACCATGCGCAAATCCCACCGCCTGCCAGTCCGCGATTAACGTCGCAGTACGCGTGACAACATCGTTAAACCACAGCTGATACTTATCGGCTTCTTCCTGCCATTGCGGCCAATAATAGCGAATCGCAAAGTCAGCCAACTGGCGCACTTTTTCCGGCTCGCGGCGATAGTAAAAATGCTCAAAATGGCCAAAGCGCATATGGCTTTGCGCCACGCGAATGAGCATCGCCCCTGATTCTACCGTTTCGCGATACACCGGCGTGTCGCTGGTAACAATCGACAATGCCCGCGTAGTCGGTATTCCCAGGTAATGCATCGCTTCGCTGGCCAGGCTTTCGCGAATTGTCGAGCGCAGTACGGCGCGACCATCCCCCATACGGGAATAAGGCGTAAGTCCGGCGCCTTTCAGGTGCCAGTCACACGTTGAGCCGTCAGCGAGCTGTTGTTCGCCCAACAGGATCCCGCGTCCATCGCCAAGCTGGCCCGCCCAGACGCCAAACTGATGTCCGCTATAAACTTGCGCTAAAGGCGACATCCCGGGAAGCAACGATTCACCGCCCCAAACACCGGCTCCGGTTGGAATATCAAATAGTGTCTCTGGAATAGCTAATTGCTCCGCCAGCGCATCGTTATGCCAGATCAGGCGCGCGTTTTTCAGGGGAGTGGGTGAAAGTGCTGTATAGGTTGCTGGTAATTCATCACGCCAGCGGGTGGTAAAAGACAGGGTCATAGGGCCTCCTGTCTCTAGTGTAGACTGTTAAAAGCCTGTTAAACACCAGCAAATATGAGGGTTATATCTTCGCGAGCGAAATTATCTGCGCGGGGGGCACAGCAGGCCACAGCGCGCCCTGCATGGCGCTGAATCCCAGAGGCAGTACGCGCGCTAACATCTCGGGTGTATCAATACCGCTAATGATAATTGACTCACTGCTGGGAAATAGCTGTGCCAGGATAGCCCGCATAAACGGCTCAAACGAAATATGTGTAATCCTTTGTTGAACAAAGTTTTTATCGAGCACGACGCGTTTGAACAGCCCATCAAAAATTGCCCGGTTTGATATGCCGCCAGCACCATAGTTTGTCAGTACTAATGGAAATCGCGCCGCCAGTGCTGCCAACGTTGGATTCGCTTTTCCATTATTTAACTCTGGATAGTTTTCATTAATAGCCAGTTCCAGAAATGACAATCGTTCAACTTGTGAAGCAAATTTAGTATCTGATAATAAAGTATTAGCAATTGCCGGCGTTAAATTAATCCAGGCAGAAACCTTTCGTTGAATAAAAAAATGTTGGCATGTTTCGATTAATTCAAGCTTTTCGGTAAATAACCGACATTGCTCTTCGTCCGACATCCGAGGTAGGACCAGCTCGGTGGGTATACGCACATCCCCCTGCGCACTGGCAAAACTGGTAATGATATCTACGTATTCAAGATCGCCTTTTTCGTTTCTCGCAGGGAGAAAAGAGAACTCTGAATGGTAAAGAGTATCCATTGAAACAATCATCGTGCCAGCCCCTCTGCATAGGTGTTATCCGGCATCCTGTAGCAAAGGATGGAGAAATACGTTATTGCTGATGCAAGTAGAGGCCCTTTCATTTTTCCCTTTATAGCCAGTAAATCGAATCCCTTTTTTTTAGCTTATCCTGATTATAAGCGAATATCCAGCTTTGCACTTTTTAATATCTCGGAATAAATCATATTTTTAGCAAGATACGCTCTTAATGTTCAGGGGTATTGTCCGGCTGGCGGCAGAAATAAGAAGTTACTAACAAATGGAAATGTCGAGGCTGCTCAGCCGTAGGCAGCCTCGTGACTGATGAGGATTAAATACGTCGCGCCTGCCAAAAGTTTTTGCGCCAGTAAACGTTGTCCAGTGATGAGCGCATCACACCACGGCTGGTTGAGGCATGAATAAATTGATTATTGGTATCATAAATTCCGACATGCAGACCGCTTTCCCCAGACCCGGTTTTAAAGAACACCAGATCGCCGGGCAGCAAATCATCTTTATCAATTTCGGTACCAATCTTTGATTGCGTGCGGGTATCACGCGGGAGTTGCAGATCGAATTTATCGCGCATTGTCATCAATACAAATCCAGAACAATCCACTCCGCTACGGCTCATGCCGCCATAACGATAGGGTGTGCCATGCCAGGTTTGTAGCTGGTCATTAAGCCCGGCGATAACGGCGATAGAATCCGACAAGCGGGCATTTGGCGCAGGAGCACGATGGCTGCTGCAGCCCGCCAAAAACAATGCTGTGATGAAAAGAAGCCAAAAGCGCATTCAGGACGAATCCTCTGAATTATATTTTTATGTCAATTTAGCGTGGAAATTATATGATTTTCAAGAACCCATTTAACTTAAGTGGTTGATATGAGCATTCTGTGGCCTTCAATATCCAAACGACGGAAGTTCACGCCATAAGCCGCAGACAAATTGGCTGGCGTTAGTACCGTATCACGAGCACCACTGGCAAGCAGCTTCCCGCGTTTGAGGAGCCAGGCCTTGTGCGCATGACGTAAGGTGTGATTAAGGTCATGACTGCTCATTACAATCGCGATGCCCTGTAAACACAGCTGACCCAGCATCCGGTCCAGCGCATTTTGTTGCGCCACGTCCAGGCTGTTCATCGGCTCATCCAGCAGTAAAAGCTGGCCGAATGGATTCGCTTGTGGGCAAATCTGCAGGATAACCGCAGCCAGGCGCACGCGCTGCCACTCACCGCCGGAGAGCTGATTCACGCTGCGTCCCAGCTTATCTCCAAGCCCAAGCGCATCGGCGATTTCCTGTAACAGATCGGTGCGTGCTTTATCGGGTTGATGCAGCGTCAGAAAATGCCAGACCGGCATCGCAAACGGCGGGTTTTGCTGTTGCGCAAGATAAGCACGATATTGCGCCAGCTTTGCTGCCGGCCATTCATCCAATGACACATCACCAAAGGTGATGCTGCCCTTGCCGGTCGTCAGCCCCGCCATTCGCGCCAACAGCGTGCTCTTTCCTGCGCCGTTAGGTCCCACTAAATGCAGGATCTCCCCTGCTTTTATCTCACCAGAAAGCGGGCCGAGTCGGGTCGATTCTGCTACGTCCTGTAGCTGCATCAATCGAGACATTAGTTTGCCAGCGCCGTCTTGATGGATTGCACCAGAACAGGATCCTCAGGCGTCATATCGGGTGAAAATCGTTGCAGTACCTGACCATCCCGACCCACTAAAAACTTCTCGAAATTCCACAGAATATCGTCCGGGTAGAGCGGCGCCCGACCTTTACTCGCCATACGCTCATAGAATCCACTATCCGCAGGCGCAACGGCGGTTGGCGCGGCATCAATCAGTTTCTGATACAGCGGATGGCGTCCCTCGCCGTTGACCTCAATTTTGCTGAACATCGGGAAGGTAACGCCCCAGGTGGTACTGCAGTACGTTTTTATTTCCTCTTCACTGCCCGGCTCCTGGCCCAGAAACTGGTTGCAGGGGAACCCAAGAACGGTAAAGCCCTGCTGATGCCAGGCTTTCTGCAGATTCTCCAGTTGCTCATATTGCGGCGTTAGCCCACATTTTGAAGCAACGTTGACGATTAACAGCACATTTCCGGCATACGGCTGCAGTGAGGTCACCTCGCCGTCGATGGTCGTCACGTCTGTATCGAGGATAGTGTTTTGCATAGCATCTCCAGAACAACATGTGGATTTTCAGTTTTTAATCATAGACCGAATCAACGCGTTCTAGCGCGCGGCTTTTAACAATAGCCAGATAAATACCGGTGCGCCCATGGTGGCCGTCACCACGCCAATTGGCAGCTCAGCCGAGGCCAGCACCAGACGCGCGACAACATCAGCCAACAGTAACACGATAGCGCCAGCCAACGCGCAGCCCGGCAGTAACACGCGATGATCGGTTAAGCCGCACAGCCGCAGAATATGTGGGATCACAAGCCCAATAAAGCCAATCGCTCCCGCCAGAGCCACGCTTACGCCAACCATCCAGCCCGTGGCGACCACCAGCAGGTTGCGCCAGAACCATAACGGCAATCCCAACTGACGTGCAGAAGTCTCCCCCAGCGCCAGCATATTCATCGGCTGCGACTGACAGCAGATCCACACCAGCACCGGAATCAACGCCACCATGAGCCAGGCCTGATGCCAGTCAACGCCGCCAAAGCCCCCCATCATCCAGTACATTAGCTGTCGCAAATCAAAAGAAGTGGAGAAGTAGATGGCCCATGTCATCAGCGCGCTACAGATAATGCCCAGCGCCACCCCCGCCAACAGCAGACGGCTGGTAGACAAATGACGGCGGGCAAAACGGAGCAGAATAAGCGTGATAATCAGCGCCCCAGCGATGGCGCATAAGCCCAACGCCCAGCCGGGGAGCTGCCCCTGCCCCAGCAGCACCGCCGCGATGAGCCCGACGCCCGCGCCATTAGACACGCCCAGTAATCCAGGCTCTGCGAGCGGGTTTTCAAAGAGAGCTTGCATCACTGCGCCAGATAAGGCCAACGCAGCGCCTACCAGCAAAACGGCGAGGGTACGGGGAAATCGGATTTGCCAGACGAACAGATCGCCGCGGGCGCTGAACCAGTCGCCGGGGGCGATCCACTGTTCTCCTGCGCATAAGCTAATCACGAGCATGACCAATAGCAACAGCGATAAAGTGCCTAACCAGTATCGGTCTCGCCGACGTTGTAATTGTGCAAAAGGTTGCATGTTTATACTTTTTTTATGGGTTATCTCATTAATTTTACGATGAAAGCAAAAAACATGGAAGGAAGCTCTACCGCAAATGAGGCAATGGCCCAAAACAGCATGAACCTTAGTCTTTTGCATAATGCAATGCTGGCAGCAATACCAGGTAGTAGCTGTCATTATTAATATCGTTCCTGAGATTAAATAAATAACCACAACCGGACAAGATGTCCGGTTGCAGAAGTTTTGTGTGATTGTCTTCTCATCAATACGTAAATATATTGTGTAGTCTTCATATCATCATAACACCCTCAGGAATTATCTTATGGATATAATTCTTTCGCTTATTGCCGGTGCAATTATTGGTTTCATATTTACATTAATAAAACTCCCCATTCCAGCCCCTGCTGCCTGGCCTGGTGTATTTGGTATCATCGGTGTACTTAGTGGTAATCAGATCTTTAATTATTTATTCAACAAATAAATTCATTCACCAAAGAAATTAACGTATAGACAAAATAAACTTATTACATGGACCTCTCATCACATTCATGAAAAGTGAGGATTAGATGCCCTGTCGTTACAAAAAACAGCGTCTTCGCTATATTTTAACACTACTCAAAAAACAAGGAAGTGTAAAAATATCATCTCTTGTTAAGGTACTTGATGTTACGGAAAGAACACTCCGCCGCGACATCAATGACCTCGTAAAAACAGGACATGTCCGCTCATGCTATGGAGGTGCTGTATATAATCACGACAATGCATTCCCATTATATGAGAATAACTCTCTTTATTTGCACCAAAACATCATCATTAACCAATCAAAGATCGAACGAGAAATATCAATGAACGAAAACAATGGGAAAGTTTACATTCTGGGTTCATTTAATACTGACTTAGTATATCGGCTTCACCGTTTTCCTATTTCAGGGGAAACTACGCGCGCGCTTTTTTCCTGTTGTTTACCCGGAGGGAAAGGCAGCAACCAGGCGATAGCATCCGCACAAGCCAATGCTCGCACTTATTTTACAGTCAAATTAGGTGAAGATGAGTTTTCAACCAAAGCCCAGCATTTTTTAAATGGCGTAGGATTAGAAAAACTAACCATCTTTACCAAAAATGATGCGCCAACCGGCAGTGCCGTAGTGATGATATCCGAAGAAGCTGGCGATAATGTAATCGTTATTAATCCAGGGGCTAATCAGGAAATAACGAGTGAAGAAATTATATCCTGTTATGACGAGATAGGCACCGCCAATGTTTTTTTGACGCAGATGGAAAACAATCCTGACGCTACAGCTCAAGCTATTAAGTTCGCACATGCCGCAGGAGTGATGACAATCCTGAATCCAGCGCCATGGCGCAAGGAGGTGACAGACCTTCTCCGCTGGACACACATCCTGACCCCAAACCTCACAGAAGCAGAGGCGATAATTGGCAAGGCTATTCGTACGCCAGACGATATTCGTCAGGCCGCCGAAATCATGCACCAAATGGGACCACAATATATTCTAATTACGTTAGGCAAAGATGGGTGCTGGTTATTTGATGGATCTACACACCAACAGTTCCCGGCATATCCCGCCGTTAATATTGATACATCCGGCGCCGGTGATGCATTTAATGGTGCACTCGCTGCACGACTTGCCTGTGGAGAAAATATTGCCAACGCAATTCATTACGCCTGTGTATTTGCAGCACTGGCCGTAGAGCGTGAAGGCGCAGCCAATATGCCATCCCATGAACTCGTATTAAAACGATTAGCTTGTACTAAATACTGATATGAATCCACCACCAAAATAGGGATATAAAATGAAAAAAATCGCCTTCGGGGCTTTATTATCGTGCGTAGCTTTTTCCTCATTAGCTGAACAACAATACGGTTGGGGAAATATACATTTTGACTATCAATCCTGGGATGCCGGTGTTAAAGACCTCGAATATGAACAAGCCTTAATTGGTATTGAGGGAGGTATTGGTTTTGATTGGGGTGAAATGTACGGTTTTTATGATTTTGAAAATATTCTAGATGACGAAGGAAATCAGGGGCAGACTGCGAATGGTGAAATTCATACCTACCTCTGGAAAACGGGTGCCAGCCTATTTACAAAAGTCTATAATTCGCAAAGCCCTAATTTTAAAGAGACGAATCAATTTATTGGGCTTGGCTATACCGACCTGAAAGGCGATGGATGGTGGTTTAAACCCTGGATTGCTCGTCAGTACATTACCGCACACAGTAATTTTGGCCCAGCTTATGATATTAATGGACTCAATGGTTTCTCAATTGGATGGAACGCTGGTTATGCTTTCAATCTCCTCAACCAGGACTTCTTACTGTCCAATTGGAATGAAATAGAACTTGACCGTAATGATGACTATACCGCTAACAATCATGGTAGCAATGGTTTAAACGGCGGCCTGAATATTACCTGGAAAATCATGCCTCATATATCCACCACATTAATGTATCGGTACTTTTATAACAAACTTGGTGCGGATGGATATGGCGATATTCTCATTTATCGACTGGCCTACGACTTCTAACTTAAGGAACATTAACGATGTTAAGTATCCACTGGCCTGAATTAACTTCAGCGCAGCGTATTGCCTTAATTACGCCACCTAAGTATGGCAAAGTACCTATCGTTATTGACAGCGATACCTACAATGAAATTGACGATCAGATGGCCATTGCCTGGGCATTCTTACACCCGGAGCGCCTCGATCTGCAAGCTGTTTACGCCGCTCCGTTTACCAACCACTATTTTGGTAAAGAGGGCTCGCACACATATGTTGACGATCCCGCAGTAGGCATGCAACTGAGCGTCGATGAGATCTATCGCGTATTTAACAAACTCCCCCGCCGCGAAAACATACCGCAAATATTCCAGGGTTCAACACGCTATCTGAAAGATAGCAATCAGCCGGAGATGTCAGCAGCAGTACAGGATTTGATTAACCGGGCAAGAACGGCTGAGCAAACATTACATGTACTCGCAATCGCCGCGCCGACCAATATCGCTAACGCACTGCTCCTCGCGCCGGACATCGTCACAAAGATTCATGTCATCTGGCTTGGGGGTAACAGTTATGCCTGGAAAGATAATCATGAATTCAACCTGATGCAGGACATTGCGGCGAGTCGGGTACTTTTTGATAGCGGCGTAGCGCTCACCCAAATCCCCTGCTTTGGCGTGGCTAACACTATGGCCTCATCGGTCCCAGAGATGCAGCACTATTTTGCAGAGACCAGCCGCATTGGTAGCTACTTTGCTGAAATTGCCCCGCGATGCCCCTGGATTGGTTTTGCATCCCGCAAAGTCATTTGGGATATCACTACGGTTGGCTATGTCCTGAATCCTGACTGGTTCACCTGTGAATACCGTACATCCCCTTTGATCAATGACAATCTGAGCTGGAGTTTTGATAACCGCCGTCACGTCATTCAGGTCGCAAAATTTATTGAGCGGGATGCTCTCTTTAAAGATCTTTTCCGTAGCATCATTGATGCCGATGAGGGATAAACCATGCAGATACTCATCGTCATACTTGGCATTGTTGTCCTGTTACTCGTTGCCTGGCTATGTTCAGAAAATCGCAAAGCTATCCGGTTTCGCACCGTTGGCGGCGCCTTTGCAATCCAGGCTCTTTTTGCTGCATTTATCCTGTATGTCCCCTTAGGGGAAAAAATCTTACTCGCCATATCAAACAGTCTGTCAGGCATGCTGAACTATTCGTCGGAAGGGATTAACTTTCTCTTCGGTAATCTCGGACAGTTCAAAATGGGGTTTGTATTTGCCGTGCATGTTCTGCCGATTATCATTTTTATGTCAGCATTGTTCTCCGTGCTGTACTACCTGGGCATCATGCAGTGGATTATCCGTCTCATCGGTACGGGTATCCATAAACTGCTACGCACCAGCCCGGCAGAATCCATGGCTGCAACGGCCAATATTTTTGCGGGCAATACTGACGTCTTCGTCCTGATGAAGCCTTATGCGCCACGCATGACGCGCTCAGAACTGTTTGCCCTCATGACAGGTGGTGTGGCCTCTATCGCTGGCTCAGTGCTGGTTGGCTATGCCAGTATGGGGATCGAAATTCGCTATCTGGTAGCCGCCTCTTTTATGTCAGCGCCAGGCGGTCTGTTAATGGCGAAAATGCTGTTTCCAGAAACGGAACCCGAAAACACTGCCGACGTGTCAGGCGATATGCTTGGTCAAGATGAAAAGCCTATCAACATCGTTGAAGCGGCTACAAATGGCGCGACTATCGGGCTGAAGCTCGCCGCTAACGTGGGGGCAATGCTTCTGGCACTGATTGCATTAATTGCTATGGTGAACGGCTTGTTGGGCTGGTTTTGTAGCTTTTTCGGCTATGGTAACGTCACGCTACAATTTATCTTTAGTTACCTCTTTGCTCCGGTTGCCTGGCTGTTGGGCATTCCCACTAATGAAGTCTTGCAAATTGGCAGCCTGTTAGGTCAAAAATTGGTGTTGAATGAGTTCGTCGCGTATACCAGCTTTATTCCAATGAAAGACCAACTGTCGGAATATTCGCAGATAATAACGATCATGGCGCTGGCAGGGTTTGCCAATTTGTCCTCTCCTGCCGCATTGATTGGCGTACTGGGGGGGATTGTGCCGGGGAAAAAAAGTTTCATTGCTAAAATGGGGCTTAAAGTGATCCTGGCGGGCACGTTGTCTAACCTGCTGAGCGCAGCACTGACCGGGCTGTTTTTCCTTCTGGCCCACTAAGAAAAAAGGCCGCATTCGCGGCCTTTTTAGTTAGTTCAGATTACTCTTCTTTCGGCGTTGCGTTTTCAACCCGGCTTTTTAACTTCTGTCCGGGTCTGAAGGTCACCACGCGCCGTGCTGTAATGGGAATATCTTCGCCCGTTTTCGGATTACGGCCCGGACGTTGATTCTTATCACGCAGATCGAAGTTACCAAAACCAGAGAGTTTTACCTGCTCACCATTTTCCAGAGCACGACGGATCTCTTCGAAAAACAGCTCGACCAGTTCTTTGGCATCCCGCTTGCTAAGCCCAAGCTTATCAAACAGATATTCTGACATTTCAGCTTTTGTAAGCGCCATAGGTTCAATCCCTCAATGATGCCTGGAATCGCTCTTTTAATGCCTCTACACATTTGGCGACGGTAGCGGCAATCTCCTCTTCTTCAAGTGTACGGCTGGTATCCTGAAGGATCAGGCTGATAGCGAGGCTCTTATAACCCTCCGCAACACCCTTACCGCGGTACACGTCAAACAAGTTTACGCCAACTACCTGATTTACGCCAACTTTCTTACATTCGGATAAAATATCCGCAGCGGGAACGTTTTCAGCCACAACGACCGCGATGTCACGACGGTTCGCCGGGAAGCGAGAAACTTCACGCGCCTGAGGCACCACGCGGTCTGCGAGCTTGTTCCACTCCAGTTCAAACACCAGAGTGCGACCGTTCAGATCCAGTTTACGTTCCAGTTCAGGATGAACAACCCCAATGAAACCAATGCGTTCACCTTTCAGATAAATCGCCGCAGACTGCCCCGGATGCAGTGCTGGATTCGCTTCAGCTTTGAACTGAATATCCGCCAGCTTGCCGGTCAGGTCGAGAACCGCTTCCAGATCGCCTTTCAGATCATAGAAATCAACGGTCTCTTTTGCCAGATTCCAGTGTTCATCATGACGGTTACCGCAGATCGCGCCCGCCAGCATCAGATCCTGACGGATCCCGAGATTAGCCTGCGTGTCCGGTACGAAACGTAAACCCGTTTCGAAAATACGCACGCGGTTTTGCTGACGATTCTGGTTGTACACTACCGTAGACAGCAAGCCGGTCCACAGGGATAAACGCATTGCCGACATATCAATCGAGATTGGGCTTGGCAGCAGCAGCGATTCTTCACCCGGGTGCAGCAGCGACTGGACTTTCGGGTCGACAAAGCTGTAGGTAATAACTTCCTGGTAGCCTTTGTCATTCAGCATGGTTTTTACGCGTTTCAGCGACAAATCCGCTTCACGATGCGTACCCATGATAAGACCCGCCTGAATTGGCGTATTCGGGATATTGTCATAACCGTATACGCGGGCGACTTCTTCGACCAGGTCTTCTTCGATCTCCATATCGAAACGCCAGCTCGGCGCTACCGCTTTCCACTCATCTTGCCCTTCCGTGACATCACAACCCAGACGGCGCAGAATATCGCTCACCTGCTCATCTGCAATATGGTGTCCGATCAGACGATCCAGTTTGCTACGGCGAAGCGTAATGGTTGCGCGTTTTGGCAGCGAGGCTTCGTTCGTCACGTCAATGATTGGACCCGCTTCGCCGCCGCAGATATCAATCAGCAGGCGCGTAGCACGTTCCATGGCTTTATGTTGCAGCGCCGGATCGACACCACGCTCATAGCGGTGAGAGGCATCGGTGTGCAGACCGTGACGACGTGCGCGACCGGTAATAGACAGCGGGCTGAAGAACGCGCATTCCAGCAGGACGTTTTGCGTTTCATCATTCACACCGGAGTGCTCGCCACCAAAGATGCCGCCCATTGCCAGCGCTTTGTTATGGTCCGCAATCACCAGCGTATCCGCATTCAGCTTCGCTTCACTGCCGTCCAGCAATACCAGGGTTTCACCTTCTTTTGCCATGCGGACAACAATCCCGCCTTCAATGCGGTCTTTGTCGAATGCGTGCATCGGCTGGCCCAATTCGAGCAGCACATAGTTAGTCACGTCAACCACGGCATCGATCGAGCGGATGCCGCAACGACGCAGTTTTTCTTTCATCCACAGCGGGGTTGGCGCTTTAACGTTAATGCCTTTCACCACGCGGCCCAGATAGCGTGGGCAGGCTTCCACCGCGTCGACCTGAATCGGCAGGACGTCGCTAATGGTTGCGGCTACTGGCGCTATTTCCGGCTCAACCAGAGGCGCTTTGTTCAGTACAGCTACGTCACGTGCCACACCGATAATGCCTAAGCAGTCGGCGCGGTTCGGAGTGACGCTGATTTCGATAGTATTATCGTCAAGTTTCAGGTATTCACGGATATCGGTACCAATTGGTGCATCGACAGGCAGTTCGATAATACCGTTGTGATCGTCAGAAATACCCAGCTCGGAGAACGAGCACAGCATGCCTTCAGACGGTTCACCGCGCAGTTTCGCGGCTTTGATTTTGAAATCGCCCGGCAGAACGGCACCAACGGTTGCTACAGCCACCTTCAGCCCTTGACGGCAGTTTGGCGCACCGCAGACGATATCCAGCAGGCGGTCGCCGCCGACATTCACCTTGGTGACGCGCAGTTTGTCAGCGTTCGGATGCTGAGCGCACTCAACCACTTCGCCCACCACAACGCCGTTGAACGCGCCAGAAACAGGATCCACACCGTCAACTTCCAGACCCGCCATCGTGATTTGGTTTGACAACGCATCGCTATCAATCGCCGGGTTTACCCATTCGCGTAACCACAGTTCACTGAATTTCATTGTTTTATCCTGCCTTTATTTAAACTGTTTGAGGAAACGCAGATCGTTTTCGAAGAAAGAACGCAGATCGGTTACGCCGTAACGCAGCATGGTCAGACGCTCCATACCCATACCGAATGCAAAGCCAGAGTAGATTTCCGGATCGATACCGACGTTACGCAGCACGTTCGGGTGAACCATTCCGCATCCCAATACTTCCAGCCATTTGCCATTTTTACCCATCACATCGACTTCCGCAGAAGGTTCGGTGAACGGGAAGTAGGAAGGACGGAAACGAACCTGCAGGTCTTCTTCAAAGAAGTTGCGCAGGAAATCATGCAGCGTGCCTTTCAGGTTGGTGAAGTTGATGTTGGTATCAACAATCAGCCCTTCCATCTGATGGAACATTGGGGTGTGCGTCTGATCGTAGTCGTTACGATATACGCGGCCCGGAGCGATAATACGGATCGGCGGCTGTTTTTCTTTCATAGTGCGGATCTGCACGCCGGAAGTCTGCGTGCGCAGCAGACGCGTCGCATCAAACCAGAAAGTGTCGTGGTCAGCGCGCGCCGGGTGATGGCCAGGAATGTTCAGCGCATCGAAGTTATGATAGTCATCTTCGATTTCCGGACCGGTCGCCACGGTAAAGCCCAGCTCACCAAAGAAACTTTCAATGCGATCGATAGTCCGCGTTACCGGATGCAAACCGCCGTTTTCGATACGACGCCCAGGCAAGGAGATATCGATCGTTTCTTCAGCCAGACGAGCATTCAGCGCGGCATTTTCTAATTCGGCTTTACGCGCGTTCAGCGCTTGCTGAACCTGCTCTTTGGCTTCGTTTATCACCGCACCTGCTGCCGGGCGCTCTTCTGCCGGCAGTTCACGCAGGGTAGTCATCTGAAGGGTCAGGTGCCCTTTCTTGCCCAAATATTCGACGCGGACATTGTCTAACGCGGCAACATCTGAAGCCTGGTTAATGGCGGCCGTTGCACTGGCAACCAGCTCTGCGAGATGTGACATGGTTTTCCTCGTTATGTTGCGATATTCACTAGTCGCTCGTATATACACAAAATCATTCTGGCTGAGTCAAGGCAGCAGTAGAGCGCTAATCCTCAGGAGCGTACACACGTACGAGACTGGGGGAAGCGACTGCAGCCAATGCAGAGGCAGCCTGAAGGATAACGTGTATAAAAAAAGCCTCCACCAGGGAGGCTTTTAGGCGCTGTTTTCCGTTTCTTCTTTCACGCGCAAGCCTCCTGAGTTCAGGTGCTAAAGTAAAAGAAGAAGCGGAAAATAGCAGCATTCATGCTTGCGTTACCTTGTGTGGTAAAAACCGGACAACCTTTATTGAAAAGGCTTACGGATAAATTGTCAACCAATTGATTGCACTACAAATAAAAGAGAGGGAGCCAGGCTCCCTCTTTTCACCGGCTTATGCCAGAGCTGCTTTCGCTTTTTCGACCAGAGCGGTGAACGCTACTTTGTCGAATACTGCGATGTCAGCCAGGATCTTACGGTCGATTTCAACAGAGGCTTTTTTCAGGCCGTTGATGAATTTGCTGTAAGAAATACCGTTCTGACGTGCTGCTGCGTTGATACGCGCAATCCACAGTTGACGGAACTGACGCTTTTTCTGACGACGGTCACGATAAGCGTACTGACCAGCTTTGATAACAGCCTGGAAGGCAACGCGGTATACGCGAGAACGCGCACCGTAGTAGCCTTTAGCTTGTTTCAAAATTTTCTTGTGACGTGCACGGGCAACTACACCACGTTTTACGCGAGCCATATGTGCTCTCCTGTATCTATATTCTTAGTAAAAAAATTAATTAAACGTTAACGGCTTATGCGTACGGCAGGCACGCGATAACCAGACCCAGATCGCCTTTAGAAACGAGGCCTTTTGGACGCAGGTGACGTTTACGCTTAGTAGATTTTTTGGTCAGAATATGACGCAGGTTTGCGTGCTTACGCTTAAATCCACCACCACCGGTTTTTTTGAAGCGCTTAGCAGCACCGCGTACGGTCTTAATTTTTGGCATTTTAATAACTTCCACTTCGCATTGTTAATAAACGAAACGTAGGCGAACAACGGCTGTGGAACCCGTAGGCTCCACAGACATTGCTACTTGAAGGCCTTACTGTTTCTTCTTAGGAGCGAGCACCATGATCATCTGGCGGCCTTCGATCTTCGTAGGGAAGGATTCGACTACTGCCAGTTCACTCAGATCGTCACGGACGCGGTTGAGCACTTCCATACCGATCTGTTGGTGGGCCATCTCACGACCGCGAAAACGCAGCGTGATCTTAGCCTTATCGCCATCTTCCAGAAAGCGTACCAGGCTGCGGAGTTTTACCTGGTAATCGCCATCGTCGGTGCCAGGACGGAATTTAATTTCCTTAACCTGGATAACTTTTTGCTTTTTCTTCTGTTCCTTAGAAGACTTACTCTTTTCATAAAGGAACTTGCCGTAGTCCATAATACGACAAACTGGCGGTTCGGCGTTAGGGCTGATTTCAACTAAATCTACTCCAGCTTCTTCAGCTTTTTCGATCGCTTCTCTCAGACTCACAATACCCAAAGCTTCGCCTTCCAGACCTGTTAAGCGAACTTCCAGGGCGCGAATCTCGCCATTGATACGATTCGGACGTGCCGTTTGAACTCGTTTTCCGCCTTTAATACCTTATTCCTCCAGTTGTTGAAGACTGCGGCTGCGAATCTCTTGTTGCAGCTTCTCAATCACTTCATTTACGTCCAGGCTGCCCAAGTCTTTGCCACGACGGGTGCGCACGGCAACTTTGCCTGCTTCTACCTCTTTGTCGCCACAGACCAACATGTAAGGGACACGACGTAAAGTGTGCTCGCGGATTTTAAAGCCAATCTTCTCATTTCTCAAGTCTGCTTTTACACGAATACCCGCATTTTGTAGTTTCTGCGTTAATTCGTTGACGTATTCAGACTGTGAATCGGTGATGTTCATGACGACAACCTGAACTGGCGCAAGCCAGGTCGGGAAGAAGCCAGCGAACTCTTCGGTCAGGATACCGATGAAACGTTCCATCGACCCAAGAATTGCGCGGTGAATCATAACCGGCACCTGACGCTCGTTGTTTTCGCCAACATAAGAGGCGCTTAAACGGGACGGCAGAGAGAAGTCCAGCTGTACAGTACCGCACTGCCATGCACGATCGAGGCAGTCATACAGGGTAAATTCAATTTTCGGACCGTAGAATGCGCCCTCACCCAGTTGGTACTCAAACGGGATGTTGTTTTCTTCCAGCGCAACGGCCAGGTCAGCTTCAGCACGGTCCCACATTTCATCGCTACCGATACGTTTTTCGGGGCGAGTGGACAGTTTGACGACGATTTTCTCGAAGCCAAAGGTGCTATACATATCGTAGACCATACGAATGCAAGCGTTAACTTCATCACGGATCTGCTCTTCTGTACAGAAGATATGTGCATCATCCTGAGTGAAGCCACGAACACGCATCAGGCCATGCAGCGCGCCTGACGGCTCATTACGGTGGCAGCTACCAAACTCGGCCATACGCAGCGGCAGATCACGATAGGATTTCAGACCCTGATTGAAGATCTGCACGTGGCCCGGGCAGTTCATGGGCTTAATGCAGTATTCACGGTTCTCAGAGGAGGTCGTGAACATCGCATCTTTGTAGTTATCCCAGTGACCTGTTTTTTCCCACAGCACGCGGTCCATCATGAACGGACCTTTAACTTCCTGATACTGGTATTCTTTCAGTTTTGAGCGAACAAAGACTTCCAGTTCACGGAAGATTGTCCAGCCATCATTGTGCCAGAACACCATACCCGGCGCTTCTTCCTGCATATGATACAGGTCAAGCTGCTTACCGATTTTACGGTGGTCGCGTTTGGCCGCTTCTTCCAGACGTTGCAGGTAGGCACTCAGGGCTTTTTTATCGGCCCATGCAGTACCATAAATACGCTGCAGCATCTTGTTATTGCTGTCGCCACGCCAGTATGCCCCAGCGGTCTTCATCAGTTTGAAGTGATGACAGAAACGCATGTTCGGCACGTGCGGGCCACGGCACATATCGACATATTCTTCATGATGGTACAAGCCAGGCTTGTCATCATGGGCAATGTTTTCATCAAGAATGGAGACTTTATAGGTCTCGCCACGCTTCACGAAGGTTTCACGCGCTTCGTACCAGCTGACTTTCTTCTTAATGACATCGTAGTTTTTCTCAGCGAGCTCGTGCATCCGCTTCTCGAGCGCGTCGACATCTTCCTGGGTTAGCGTACGGTCAAGATCGATATCGTAGTAAAAACCGTTATCAACAACCGGTCCGATCGCCATTTTGGTGTGCGGCCAGAGTTGTTTGATCGCGTGCCCTAACAGGTGCGCACAGGAGTGACGAATGATCTCCAGACCTTCTTCATCCTTCGCGGTGATGATGGAGAGCTTCGCATCATGCTCAATCAGATCGGAAGCATCTACCAGCTCACCGTCAACACGGCCAGCAATAGTGGCTTTCGCCAGACCTGGACCGATGTCCAGCGCAACATCCATGGGGCTTACAGCGTGGTCGTAATGGCGTTGGCTGCCATCAGGAAGAGTAATAACAGGCATGTTATATCCTTATTTGCAGTGGTGACCCACACGTAAGATCACATACAAAGATTCAATATTTAAAATCATCAAAAAGGTGTGGGCTGATTCCCGCTTCACTCTGCGAAATATGTCACTGGTCGCCTTAATGGCTACACTGGACCTACACCCGCTTTTTGATAACACCGTTTGACAGTGTACACGGCATTACGAGCCGATCAAAGCAACAATCAACGCGCACTCTATGATGTAAATCAATTCACTGACACCCTGACGTTTTTGTTACACTTGTATAAAGTTATCTAACCTGAGCAGGAAAAGGACAATGCCAACAAATCGCTTTGCGAAGAAACACTGGAAGATGGTTGTGATACTGCTCGTTATTTGTGCGGCAATGCTGATGCTACGTTGGGCTGCGATGATCTGGGGTTAAAATACTGGCGCACGCTGTTCCGGTTCTGTTGTATTTATCAATTAAATCGAATTCGTCTGAAAATAGCGCGTTATTGATAAGTATTAAAAATAAAACACAGATTTAATATTAATTAAATTTAACGTTAATTGAGAAAAACCGGGCCAATTATTTGACCCGGCTTGTCATTACATACGATAGCCGAGTGACACAGTAGTACGACGATCGGTATGCTCCGGCGCTGTTGCCGGTGGTTCAGAGTTCCAGGTAACGTTGTAAGCCACCTTTAACCCAAAGTGTTCGTTGATAGCAACGTTCAAGGCCGTTTCAGAATTGAGCGTTGTATCGTCAGCACCAAATACCGACACACCTTGCGTAAACTTAGTATTGTCCGTCATCTGCCACGCATAGGCCCCGGACGCATAGCCCAGCGGCTGTGTTTCGGTGGTGCCATCCGTGTGCTCGTCATAGCGCACACCAGGACCGAATTCAAAACGGAAGCTGTGCACTGGTCCGTTGAGGAACTGACGACCATAACCTGCGGTTAGCACGTCACGCTCGCGATAGCCGTTGTAACGGTCGGTCAGCCAGCTTGCCTGACCAAAGAGATAGTCATAGTCGGTCATGTTGTAACGACTACGGCCACCTACGGCATATTTCTCCGATGAACGCTCATCATTTGAGGAGGTATTGCTGGCATTTCCCCACAAAGACCACGCCGTAGTTTGACCGTACCAGGTCATGGTGGTGTCTGCAGTTAAAGAAGAACTTTTTGTGTTGCCTGACTGGGCGAGATATCCCGCGTTCAGGTTACCTTCAAAGGGTTTTTTCGCGCTGGAAGGGTCATCCATGACAGTAAAAACGGAATCATCGGCGGCAGCCTGCATTGACGCAAGCAGGCCACCCGTCAGCAGTAACGCTGCGGGCACTGTCTTCAAAAGCTTCATTTATTAAGAGTCCGTACAACAAAAAAAGAGACCATAACGGTCTCGGAAACTTTCATATGGATCAATGACAAAAGACCCTTGAAAGGTAACAAATTATAAAAAGACTCGAATAACATAGCAATAAATTCTTATTTCATTTTTTGAATAAGAGCGTTCCTAAACCGTTTTTTTATTTATATATCTTTAACGCGATTATTTTAAATAAAGATATGAAAAATCATGTTGTTAATTACTTCACTTTCGGGGGGTTAAGTGCCAGACTGAGGACAGCCTAACAGGAGGTAAAGATGGTACGTATCTATACGTTAACACTTGCGCCCTCTCTCGATAGCGCAACAATCACGCCGCAAATCTACCCGGAAGGTAAGCTTCGCTGTACCTCGCCGGTTTTTGAACCCGGCGGCGGCGGCATCAACGTCGCTCGCGCAATTGCCCATCTTGGCGGCACCGCTACGGCCATCTTCCCTGCGGGTGGCGCCACCGGAGAGCATCTTGTTGCTTTGCTCGCCGACGAAAATGTTCCCGTGTCCACCGTCGAAGCTAAAGACTGGACCCGACAAAATCTCCATGTCCACGTTGAGTCCAGCGGCGAACAATATCGCTTCGTCATGCCAGGCGCTGCGCTCACCGATGATGAGTTCTACCAACTTCAGGATCAGGTGCTGGAAATTGAGTCTGGCGCACTGCTGGTTATTAGCGGCAGTTTGCCGCCTGGCGTACAGCTTGAGAAGCTGACCCGGCTCATTACCACAGCACAAAAACAAGGGATTCGCTGTATCGTCGATAGTTCTGGCGAAGCGCTGGCGGCAGCATTAACCATCGGCAATATCGAACTGGTCAAACCCAACCTCAAAGAACTGAGCGCGCTGGTGAATCGCGAACTCACGCAGCCCGATGATGTGCGCAACGCCGCGCAGGAAATCGTGCAAAGCGGAAAAGCGCATCGCGTAGTGGTCTCGCTTGGACCACAAGGAGCGCTTGGCGTTGATCGTGAAACCTGTGTCCAGGTGGTTCCGCCACCGGTGAAGAGTCAAAGTACCGTAGGCGCGGGCGACAGTATGGTCGGGGCCATGACGCTTAAACTGGCTGAGAGCGCACCTTTTGCAGATATTGTTCGTTACGGTGTCGCCGCAGGTAGCGCCGCCACCCTGAATCAGGGGACGCGTCTGTGCGCTTTAGACGATACGCAAAAAATATACGCGTATCTGGCTCAGTAATAACGGCTTCCCCTTGTCTAGATACAAGGGGATTTCCCCGTAAAACTGTCGGCATAGGTGTTATACGTCTATGATAAAAAGTCACGTGATTACAAAGCAGTGAATCATGTGCGACCAGGCGTCTTCACAACTATGCGAGGTGAAGAAGAACGACACACATTAAGTGCCTTTCCAGCGATGACGCGTCCGTGGTGTGCGTCAGTTCGTGTTTTTTAACCGCATTCTTGCGCTAACCTTATGATCTGGCAGACAACATGGGGAGAGACATCATGTGGCAGGCTATCAGTCGTCTTTTAAGCGAGCAATTAGGTGAAGGCGAAATCGAACTGCGTAACGAACTGCCCGGCGGAGAGATCCACGCCGCATGGCATTTACGCTATGCGGGGCGCGATTTTTTCGTTAAATGCGATGAAAGAGAGCTGTTAACCGGCTTTACGGCGGAAGCCGATCAGCTGGAGCTACTTTCTCGCAGTCAAACCGTATCTGTACCGAAAGTCTGGGCGGTAGGCGCAGACAGAGATTACAGCTTTCTGGTGATGGATTTCCTCCCTCCCCGTCCGCTTGATGCGCACAACGCGTTTATCCTCGGCCAACAGTTGGCGCATTTGCATGAATGGAGCGATCAGCCGCAGTTTGGGCTCGACTTCGATAATGCGCTCTCTACCACGCCGCAGCCCAACACCTGGCAACGTCGCTGGTCAACCTTTTTTGCCGAGCAGCGTATTGGCTGGCAGCTGGAACTCGCCGCTGAAAAAGGCATTGCGTTTGGCAATATCGACGCCATTGTCGAGCATGTTCAGCAGCGTCTCTCTTCCCATCAGCCGCAGCCATCTCTTCTGCATGGTGATTTGTGGTCCGGGAACTGCGCCCTCGGCCCGAACGGCCCGTACATCTTTGACCCTGCCTGCTACTGGGGGGACAGAGAGTGTGACCTGGCAATGCTGCCGTTACATACCGATCAGCCGCCGCAACTCTATGACGGTTATCAGTCTGTTTCTCCGCTACCATTGGATTTTCTCGACAGACAGCCTGTCTACCAGCTCTATACGCTGCTGAACAGGGCTATTCTGTTTGGGGGACAGCATCTGGTCGTGGCGCAGAAAGCGCTGGACAGGTTACTGGCGGCTTAGCAAAGTCGCACGTTGCTTATCTGGCCTGGCGTTTCACAACGCGTCAGGCCTGATAGTGCAGCAGTTACAAAAAACCCAGTAATGAAAAGAAGAAGTAGCCAATCACGATAACGATCACCGGCAAAATATAGAGCGGGAAAATTTGTAAAAAGATCGTATGGTGCGGTACCACAATACGCGACTCAAGTTGCTCGCGTGATAACCCTTCACTGCCCTTTGCCTGTTCCAGAATCAACTGGTCCTCAACGCCCTCGCGTAAATAACGCGCCTGACGGCTCATTCTGGCGCCTGAATCCTGCAACGCCAGACCGATAAAAATCAGAATGAAAATCAGCCAAAAAACGAGATTCAGTCCACTTTGAAAATCGGGCGTCGGCGAGTTATACCAAAACACGTTAAGAAAAGGTGTGTTCACGCGCATCATGTCGATCATCACATGAGCAAAATCGAGCATGACCGCGTTAATCCCTTCCTGCTTTTCGCTGTGCGCATACATAAACTTCAGTACTGAAACCAGGGTTGAAATCAGCGCGGGAATGAAAATCACCCATCCCACCAGCCTTTTCAAGATGGCAATGCGTCCAGCTTGTTGATACGTCATGAGTTCCCCTTGATTAAGACGTGTCATTTTGGCCTAAGTTTACCCGTTGATTATCGTTTTCGCCTGATCTTTAAAGGCGGTATACTGCTGAATTAGCCATAATGAACGCTCAGAGCCCGTCCTGGCTGGCTCTTAATCCCTTTTATCACCCGTAAAGGAGAGGTTGTGATGTCAACCCCGCGTCAAATTCTTGCTGCAATTTTCGATATGGATGGATTACTGGTCGATTCTGAACCGCTTTGGGATCAGGCCGAACTGGATGTGATAGCAAGTTTAGGCGTTGATATCTCCCGCCGCCATGAACTTCCCGATACACTTGGCTTACGCATCGACATGGTGGTTGATTTGTGGTTTGCACAGCAACCGTGGAACGGTCCCTCACGTCAGGAAGTTACTGAGCGCATCATTACCCGGGCAATTGCGTTAGTTGAAGAAACAAAACCACTGCTGCCGGGCGTGCGTGAGGCCGTGGCATTGTGTAAATCTCAGGGGTTGAAAGTAGGACTGGCATCCGCCTCGCCGCTGCATATGCTGGAAAAAGTGCTAACCATGTTTGATCTGCGCAGCAGCTTCGACGCACTGGCTTCTGCGGAAAAACTGCCCTACAGCAAACCGCACCCGCAGGTTTATCTCGATTGCGCGGCGAAACTGGGCATTGACCCTATAAACTGCGTAGCACTGGAAGACTCGGTGAACGGCATGATTGCTTCGAAAGCCGCCCGTATGCGTTCCATCGTAGTACCTGCGCATGAAAATCAGGACGATCCTCGCTTCGTTCTGGCCGACGTCAAACTGGCCTCGCTCACCGAACTCACTGCCGCTCACCTGCGCGGCTAATCCTGCGACGGGCAATGATCGCATTGCCCGCCTGCCGGACGCTGGGGCACGCCTGATGATCTGAAAGGCCCGGTCGTGTTCCTCGCAAGTGCTGCCTCGGACTATATACATGGCTATACGCTGGTCGTGGATGGCGGTTGGCTGGCGCGGTAAAGGCGCACTTGTGACAAAGGGTTACAACGTCACCTCTTCCGCCTACTGTATAAAACCCCTATACTGTATGAATCGACAGTTTATTGGGTTTTATCATGACGGCGGAAGGTCACCTTCTTTTTTCTATTGCCTGTGCGGTATTTGCCAAGAATGCCGAGCTAACGCCCGTTCTTGCGCAGGGTGACTGGTGGCATATTGTTCCTTCAGCCATTTTGACGTGCTTACTGCCGGATATCGATCATCCCAAATCCCTGCTGGGGCAGCGTCTGAAGTGGGTATCAAAGCCCATTGCCCGGGCATTTGGTCATCGCGGGTTTACGCATAGCCTGCTGGCGGTTTTTGCCCTGCTGGCCACGTTTTACCTGAAAGTCCCTGATACCTGGATAATTCCAGCGGATGCCTTACAAGGTATGGTTCTCGGTTATCTCAGCCACATTCTGGCCGACATGTTGACCCCGGCGGGCGTCCCCTTGCTTTGGCCCTGCCGCTGGCGTTTTCGTCTGCCTATCCTCGTGCCGCAAAAAGGCAACCAACTGGAGCGGTTTCTGTGCATGGCGCTGTTCGCGTGGGCAATCTGGATGCCGCAGACCGTACAAGAGAACAGTGCGGTGCGCTGGTCATCACAAATGATAAATACGCTGCAAATGCAGTTTAATCGTTTTATAACGCACCAGGTTGACTAATAAATCAGCCATAAAGTTATTTTTGGCATAAACAATTCCATTTGAATATAAGAGGCAAGTCACAGTTCTGCTAATCTTGCGCCAACAGAATCACCGTCACACGGTGATACGCATAATAAGATCAGGAGAACGGGGATGAACTATCCATTAATCGCGAACATTATCGTGTTCGTAGTGCTGCTGTTCGTGCTGGCGCAAGCCCGTCACAAGCAGTGGAGTCTGGCAAAAAAAGTACTGGTCGGTCTGGTCATGGGTGTGGTGTTTGGCCTCGCCCTGCACACCATTTATGGTTCCGACAGCCAGGTTCTTAAAGATTCCGTACAGTGGTTCAACATTGTCGGCAACGGTTACGTCCAACTGCTGCAGATGATTGTCATGCCGCTGGTGTTTGCGTCTATTCTCAGCGCCGTTGCGCGTCTGCACAACGCCTCTCAGTTAGGTAAAATCAGCTTCCTGACCATCGGTACGCTGCTGTTTACTACGCTGATTGCCGCGCTGGTAGGGGTTCTGGTGACCAACCTGTTCGGCCTGACCGCAGAAGGTCTGGTGCAAGGTGGGGCCGAAACCGCTCGTCTGAACGCGATTGAAACCAACTATGTTGGCAAAGTAGCTGACCTCAGCGTTCCACAGCTGGTGTTGTCGTTTATCCCGAAAAACCCGTTTGCCGATCTGACCGGAGCTAACCCGACGTCGATTATCAGCGTGGTTATCTTCGCGGCATTCCTCGGTGTTGCCGCACTGAAGCTGCTGAAAGATGATGCGCCGAAAGGCGAGCGCGTGCTGGTCGCTATCGATACCCTGCAAAGCTGGGTGATGAAGCTGGTTCGTTTGGTGATGCAGTTGACACCATACGGTGTTCTGGCGCTGATGACCAAAGTGGTTGCAGGCTCCAACCTGCAGGACATCATCAAGCTGGGTAGCTTTGTCGTGGCCTCTTATCTCGGTCTGGGTATTATGTTCGTGGTACACGGGATCCTGTTGGGTGTTAACGGCGTTAGCCCGCTGAAATACTTCCGCAAGGTGTGGCCGGTGCTGACTTTCGCCTTCACCAGCCGTTCCAGCGCAGCCTCAATTCCGCTGAACGTTGAAGCGCAAACCCGTCGTCTGGGCGTGCCTGAATCCATCGCCTCTTTTGCCGCCTCCTTTGGCGCCACCATTGGCCAGAACGGTTGTGCAGGGCTGTACCCGGCAATGCTGGCAGTAATGGTCGCCCCGACCGTCGGGATCAACCCGCTGGACCCGATGTGGATTGCCACGCTGGTTGGTATCGTAACCGTCAGTTCCGCAGGGGTTGCGGGTGTGGGTGGCGGTGCAACGTTTGCCGCGCTGATCGTCCTGCCAGCTATGGGTCTGCCGGTCACGCTGGTTGCGCTGCTGATTTCCGTTGAGCCGCTGATCGATATGGGTCGTACCGCGCTGAACGTGAGCGGTTCTATGACAGCCGGTACGCTGACCAGCCAATGGCTGAAACAGACCGATAAAACAATTCTGGACAGCGACGATAACGCCGAACTGGCGCATCGCTAAGTCTGTTAGACTGAAAAACAAAAAAAACCGCCGGAGTGTCATGCTCCGGCGGTTTTTTTATATCCATTAATCGCTCAGTTCATTTTCCTGGCGAACCTGATTAGCCCAGCGTTGCGCTGATTCCGGGACCGTAAATGCAGGTGAACGCTGAAACGCCTCCCCTATTAAGACAAAAGCGACATATTTTCCGCGCAGTATCCATACGTCACGAAACGCATCCATTTTAACTGCATGCTCTGGTGGGGCTGGCTCCACGCGAGGAACATAGCTAATTACCGGACGATTTTGTTGGCGAAGAGGTTTCATAATCAGTTGCTTCACTAAAGACTAATTCTAAAAATCAGAAAACGGCTATCTTAGCCGATTTTGCCTCCTGACGTCCTGCCTTGCGTGCGCTGTTTGCCTGGTTCATCGCGCTTTACGCCCTCGGTCAGTTCCTGCACCACTGAGCAAGTGGTCTATAGTTAAAGCTTTTGACGGCAACAACGACCTTTAAGCGATGAAAACAGGAGACGAGTTTAATGTCACAGAATGATAAGCACCCACTCCATCACTCAGCGCCGGTTCATGATGCCAGCGAATCCCAGCCAGGACTTGACTCACTGGCGCCAGCAGACGGTTCACATCGGCCAACACCTGAACCCACACCACCTGGCATGCAGCCCACTACGTCCGGCAGCTTAAAAGCACCTGACACCAGAAGTGACAAACTCAACGCGCTGGAAAGTTTTCGTAAAGGCAGCGAAGATTTTGCTCTGACAACCAATCAGGGAGTGCGCATCGCGGACGATCAAAACTCTCTGCGCGCAGGAAACCGTGGGCCAACTCTGCTGGAAGACTTTATCCTGCGGGAAAAAATCACCCATTTTGATCACGAACGCATCCCGGAGCGGATCGTACATGCCCGAGGTTCGGCCGCTCATGGTTACTTTCAGCCCTATGCCAGTCTCAGCGCGACAACGAAAGCGGACTTTCTGAGTGATAAAAATAAAACCACCCCGGTTTTTGTCCGTTTCTCTACGGTTCAGGGCGGCGCAGGCTCAGCGGATACGGTAAGAGATATTCGAGGATTTGCGACCAAATTTTATACTGAGGAGGGCATTTTCGATCTGGTGGGAAACAACACGCCAGTCTTCTTCATTCAGGATGCCCATAAATTCCCGGATTTCGTTCATGCGGTAAAACCGGAGCCGCATTGGGCTATCCCACAGGGTCAAAGCGCCCACGATACCTTTTGGGATTATGTCTCGTTACAGCCAGAAACGTTGCACAACGTTATATGGGCGATGTCCGACCGGGGTATTCCACGCAGCTATCGCACGATGGAAGGCTTTGGCATTCACACGTTCCGGTTGATAAATGCGCAAGGGAAAGCCACCTTTGTCCGTTTTCACTGGAAACCGCTGGCGGGCAAAGCTTCGCTGGTATGGGATGAAGCGCAAAAACTTACCGGTCGTGATCCCGATTTTCATCGCCGCGATCTGTGGGAAGCTATTGAAGCAGGCGATTATCCGGAATACGAACTGGGGCTGCAGCTCATTCCTGAAGAAGACGAATTCAAGTTCGATTTTGACCTGCTCGACCCGACTAAACTGATCCCGGAAGAGCTGGTTCCGGTACAACGCGTTGGTAAAATGGTGCTGAACCGTAATCCGGATAATTTCTTCGCCGAAAATGAACAAGTCGCTTTTCATCCCGGACACATCGTCCCTGGTATCGATTTTACCAACGATCCCTTGCTGCAAGGCCGCTTGTTTTCTTATACCGATACCCAAATCAGCCGCCTGGGCGGGCCCAACTTCCATGAAATCCCGATTAATCGCCCGACCTGCCCGTACCATAATTTCCAGCGTGACGGCATGCATCGTATGGACATCGATACCAACCCTGCCAACTATGAACCTAATTCCATCAATGATAACTGGCCGCGTGAAACGCCGCCGGGGCCAAAACGCGGTGGATTTGAGTCGTATCAGGAACGGATTGAAGGAAACAAAATCCGCGAACGTAGCCCCTCTTTTGGCGAATACTATGCGCACCCTCGCCTGTTCTGGCTAAGTCAGACGCCAATTGAACAGCAGCATATTATCGGCGGATTCAGCTTCGAACTCAGCAAAGTTACGCGCCCCTATATTCGGGAAAGAGTGGTCGAACAGTTAGCCCATATTGATACAGCCCTCGCCGAGGCGGTTGCCGATAATCTCGGTTTTGAGCTAACCGAGGAACAGGCCAAAATCGCCCCACCGGCCAACGTCAATGGTTTGAAAAGTGCGCCGTCACTCAGTTTATATGCGGGTGCGCAAGGTGAGATTAAGGGCCGCGTGGTCGCCATTCTACTTAATGACCAGGTGAAATCAGGCGACCTGCTTGCCATCATGCAAGCCTTACAGGCCAAAGGCGTTCACGCCAAACTGCTCTATTCCCGAATGGGTAATGTGGTTGCCGATGATGGTTCCGTCCTGACAATCGCCGGTACCTTTGCGGGTTCACCATCGCTGACCGTCGATGCGGTTATCGTTCCGTGTGGCAATATCGCTGATATCGCTATGAACGGTGATGCCCGATATTACTTACTCGAAGCGTATAAGCACTTAAAACCTATCGCACTGGCTGGCGATGCGCGTCAGTTTAAAGCAACGTTGAATATCAAAAATGAAGGAGAAGAAGGCGTGGTGGAGGCAGACAGTGTAGACGCACAGTTTATGGATACCCTGCTGACGCTAATGACTGCGCACCGCGTCTGGTCACGCGCCGGAAAAATCGACACGATCCCTGCCTAAAAAAATGCGGCGCATTATGCGCCGCAAACTCAGGAGTTAGACGTTCAGAAAACTGCCAAGACGATAACCGCGCTCCGCAATAGCATATTTCAGTGACGGAGACGTCAGCACGTCGAGCTCAGTTAAGCGGGGGTAACAGTAGGCACTTTGACGAATAATGTCATCGATAAAGGCCGGATGACACATCACTTCCAGCGAGGACTCTCCCCGGTCTGCTGACGCGTCAAGCGTTTGCAAAAACAGGGCTTCAGAAATCGCTTCACCATAAAACTCGCTGCTGAATCCCTGGGAAGTCCGTAACGTCTGCGGAAAGTCAGACGCCTGGAATACCGTCTGACGATCGATCCGTAACGCAATCCCCCGTTGGGCAGCAAACCCGGCCACGATAGGGAAAATCTGCGGGAACATATGCACATGGTGATGGCTATCCAGATGCGTTGGCTCCCGCCCGAACAGGTCAATAAAACGCTGATACTGCGCGGCCAGTTCCTGAGAAATTTCATCCAACGGCAAGGTGTCTTCTTCAGCCATCTGCCAGATCCATTTTCCCAGTAACCCGTCACGAGTAAGGCCTGGCATTGCCGTCAACGGCCTGCCCAGCGTCAGAACAAAATGCATCCCAACGGCAAGTTCAGGAATGTCGCGACTCAGCTGTACCGCATGGTCAATGGCTGCGCCATTAACCAGTGCGGTTGTCGAGGTGACCACGCCATTGCGACAGGCTTCAACAATGCCGTAGTTTTGTCCTTTACTCAGGCCAAAATCATCCGCATTTACAATCAGTACGCGTTCCATAGCCGACCTCAGTTAGTGTTGTTCGCTTTTGAGTTTCTCGATACACCCGGCGAAGTTTGGCAGCCATTTTTCATGCGCCAGAATCAGCTCACGCGCCAGAATCTCGGCATCGCTGTCAGAATGCACCAGCGGACTCAGGTTCAACGCCAGCAGCACATCATTCAGCTCACCGCTCAGTGCCGCATTGCTCGCCGCGACTTCAAAGCCTTTTATGGTATAGATAAGGCCCAGCACTTTCTCATCAAAATGGGTAATACGTGGGTGCGGCGTGGCGCCGTTGCGTCCCAGTGTACAGGTCATCTCAACCGCCCAGTCCGCCGGGATATTGTCAACATGCCCATGGTGCGGAACGTTGACATAGTGCTCGGTCTGTTTGTCGTTGTAGATGGCGTTGATCACTTCACAGGCCGCATCGGAGTAATAGGCTCCACCACGCTGTTCCAGCTCTTTCGGTTTCACGTTCAAATCCGGGTTTTTGTACAGATCAAACAGTTGTTTCTCCACTTTCTGTACCACCTGAGCGCGAGCGCCGCCCTTATAGTATTCACCCATTTCAATCGCCAGCATCTCTTTTGGCTTGAAGTAATAGAGCAAATATGAGCACGGCAGCAGCTTCAGCGAGCGAATCAACCCTTCACTGAACGGCAGATCGAAGATGTTCTTCACGGTGGAGGCTTTCAGTTGACCTGAAGCCACGCCATCCAACAGTTCATCAAAGCGTGATTTACCATTCACCAGCACGTCTTTAATGAAGACCATATGGTTCAGACCGAACAGATCGATGGATAAGTCATCGCTCTCTTTCAGCGCCAGCACATCGCTAATGAACATTTTCATGCCGACAGGAATATTACATACACCGATGAATTTCTTAAAATTCGTATGGCGATAGACCGCTTCCGTCACCATCCCGGCCGGGTTAGTAAAGTTAATCACCCACGCATTCGGGCACAGTTCTTCCACATCTTTGACAATATCAAAGATAACCGGAATAGTACGCAGACCTTTGAACAGCCCACCAGCGCCGTTGGTTTCCTGCCCCAAATACCCGTGGCTCAGCGGAATGCGTTCATCCTTTTCGCGGGCTTTCAGTTGCCCTACGCGCAGCTGGGTAGTAACGAAATCAGCATCTTTCAGCGCTTCACGACGGTCCAGCGTTTTAAACAACTTCATCGGCACGCCAGCTTTATCGATCATGCGCTGGCAAAGGTCAAAAATAATGTCCAGCTTCTCTTTTCCATCGTCGACATCAACCAGCCACAATTCAGAAACCGGTAATTCATGATAGCGCTTAATAAAGCCTTCAAGTAACTCAGGGGTGTAGCTGCTCCCGCCACCGATAGTGACGACTTTTAATTTCTGGCTCATACTTTCTCCCTTCAGTGTCAAAACACTGACGTGTATTATGCTCAACCCGTTTGTCAGGTATAGCGTGGCTGTCCCGACGCTATTTTGGGCAAGCTATAAAAAATGGGTTATTGGCTAATAATATCTACTGATTAAATTCAGTTAATTTCTTACGATAGCTATTAGGTGTAAATGACGTCAGCTTTTTAAACGTTTTAATAAACAGACTTGGACTACTGTAGCCAGACTCGTAAGCAATATCCGTTACAGAATAGTTAGTCATTTCCAGCTGTTTTTTAGCAAAGTTAATGCGGATTTCATTAATGATCTGCATCGGCGTTTTGCTGTAATAACGCTGGGTTGCGCGGGTCAGATACTCCTGGGATTTCGCGGACAGGTGTACCATGTTTTCCAGCGCATTCTCGCTAAACTGCCGTTTGTCATGCATGGTCTCCACGGTGGTTTTAAGCCACTGCGGAATATCATCCAGCACCTGCTCTTCGCGATGATGGCGCAACCGGTTAATAATATAGAAGGTGACCACTTCTACAAATTCATCCAGTCCGCTCTCGCGAAAGTTTAGTGATGCAATAACCGTTTCAATGTAAGTGAGAAACGAATTATTCGCCCGATAGACCTGCGATGCAACGAAACAAAATGGCAGCAGCGGGTGGTAGTGCTGTTCAAAAAAGCGTTTACTGATACCGACGTTCAGGATCCTTGTCGCCCCAAAATCATAAAAACTCTGGTGGTGCGATCCCAATGGAATAAAAACAAAGTCCCCGCGTTCGAGCAATACGCGTTTACCGTTGATTTCCTGATAATAGCGCCCGGTTAAAACCAGGGTAAATTCGTAGTAGTCATGCTGATGCAGCCCGCTGATGCTCTCAGTTTTGTTATAGATGAACACATGGAAATTTTTGCCATTAAACAGCTGCTGTTCATAGACGGTTTTGATTTCCGGTGCGTTAATCTGTAGCTGCATTATGCACTCCTCGCTATTTCAGCTTTTCGTGAAGCTCAATCAGTTCAGTCACCAGCTCACGCGCCAGCATTGATGTCATCAGGTGGTCCTGAGCATGAACCAGCACCAGGCTAACTTTCATTTTACCTTCGCCCTGATCGCCTTCAATCAGTTTCGTTTGCACGAGGTGCGCTTCGTTCAGCGCCAGACGGGACTGGTCCATCATAGCCTTAGCTGACTCGAAATCGCCTTGCTTGGCCATTTTGAGCGCGCCGTACGCCAGGCTACGCGCCTGACCGGAGTTGATGATGAGACCCATCACCACTTCTTCGAGTTCTTCTGCTTCTGACTGCGTGTCGACTATGTTTTCGATATCCAACATACTTTTTTCCTCTGGTTCAGTCCGGCATGACCGTGAAGCCATGCCGGATTAAATTTAGAATTTCAATGCGTTAGCGATATCTTCTTCGCTTTCTTCTTGATCAATAACGTTCTGCGCTTTGTTGGCTACCACCACGAACGGCAGGTAAACCAGCGTGGCGATACCGAGGTTGAACAGCGCGACCAGCAGAGCAGCGACGCTACCGTTGGTGTTAAAGAACGCGCCCAAACCGGTTGGCATGGTCCACGGTGCGATGTTGGTAATCGGTGGAATAATGCCGGAGTAATAAGCTGCCAGCGTAATCGCCGCCAGAATCGGCTGCACCAGAATGAACGGGATAAACATCACCGGGTTCATGATGATCGGCAGACCGAACAGGATAGGTTCGTTAATCTGGAACAGGCCTGACGGCAGTGCCAGTTTAGCAACCTGACGATAATCCGGACGACGCGATGCCAGGAAGATAGCGATAATCAGACCCAGCGTAGCCCCGCTACCCCCGAGGAAAATATAGGAGTCGAGCATCGGTTTCGCCCAGACGTGGAAGGTCTTTCCGGCTTCCAGCGCGGCGTCTACGGAACCAAACTGTTGGTAAATGGAGATGTTTTCCAGCGCCCATGGCGTCATGATACCGCTGTCCAGCGCGGTCAGCGCCAGTGAACCGTGAATACCGAAGAACCACAGCAGCGGAACAAAAATCACGTAGGCCCAACCCACCACGCTGCCCAGCGATGCCAGCGGAGTTGAAATGGAATCCATGATGATCTGGTGGAAGTTCGTACCCCAGGTGTTCAATGCCCAGGCGATGATCCCCATAATGGAGAGGATAAGGAAGCCAGGAATCAGCGCAGAGAAAGAGCGCGACACGGATGTCGGTACGCTATCAGGTAATTTAATTACCCAATTGCGACGGACCACAAAGGTGAACATTTCCGCGACCGCGAGGCCGATAATAATACCGGAAATAATATTGGCACCGCCGAGCCAGTTCGCGCCAACGGCATAGGCTTCACCCACGCTATATGGCGTTACGGTCATAAACGCGGCGACGGATAACAGCCCGGCAGCCAGTGAGTCGACTTTGCGTTCTTCTGCCAGCGCCATACCGATAAAGAACGGCGCCATCAATGACATGATACCCAGCGTACCGTTATAGACGTTTCCACCAATGCCTTTCAGACTATTCAGCGTTTCAATAGTTGAAGCATCAAGTCGAATGCCCATTGAATAAAAAAACGACCCCTCCCCAAAGCTCAGGAAAACGTTATTGATTAATACAAACATGGCCCCTGCGAGGGTTAACGGCATTAAACGAATAAAACCGTTTTTGATTGCATTAACGTGTGGCTGCTTTCCAATTTTTACAGCAAAAGGAAGGAGTACCTTTTCAAGTGAAGCAATAGCGTTACTCATAGAAAAATACCCTTAAATACCGCAATTAATAATTGCGGTGAATGTTAATGAAATAACTCTTTGACGGGAAAAATTAAAATAAAATAATTAATTTGCTGCGGCTTTTTTAATTGCTGCAACCGCAGCCTTAAGCACGCCTAAACCATCGACTTTGCCATACAGCAGCGAGTCAATCACTTCCACAGGCTTGTTGGGTAACAAACGCTGAATTTCGGGCAACATATAAGCAATTTGTGGACCTAATAATACAACATCGGCCACTGGACCTTTTTCTCCGGCCAGCGTTTCAGGAAACGCTTCAATAATAACCGGTACTTCGTATTTTTCGGCCTGAGCACGCATCTTCGAAACCAACAATGAAGTCGACATGCCCGCAGAACAAAACAGATAAATGTGTTTCTTTTCCATTAAAACGATCCTCATGTGCGATTATCTGTCACCAGACACTCCGCAAGCCCTAACCTGCATCCATGCTCTGGGTAACTTGCGTCAGCTAAATTACTTTTTTAGGTGGCTGAAATGAGTATACGGGATTGCACCGGCGGATGGTATTTCCTTGACCAACTAAATTGTCTCTCCTTGACCTGGCGTTATGACCACCCTCACACTTCAGGCAAATAATTCGCGTCAATAATTAAGATCGTGTGACATAAAAAAACCGGCGCAGTGGCCGGTTTTCCCGAGTGCTCAGGCAATAAACAGTTGTTACTTCTTCGCTGCCTGCGGGTCGGTGTCGTACTCTGCGCAGGTCTGGTAGCCAGAGTTAATCACGTGTCCGGTGTCATCTAAAGCAACAAAATAGGTCTCAGCTTTACCATCTCGTTGACCCAGGATGTAGGTCTGACACGTCCCACGCGCATGGATCATACTGACTTCGGAAGACGGTTTACCGGCAATCTGCGCTACCTGCGCCCGGCTCATCCCTTTCTTCACATCTTTCACCACGGGCTGAACAAATTGGTCTTTCGTACGATCGTAGGCCGTACACCCTGCCAGCATAGTCAAAACAGCCGCTGCGCTCAGAATTCCTGTTAGATTCTTGTTCATATTCCGTCCTCTTGTATTTCAGCGTGTTATATAAGCCTGGAGCACAACAACGCATTTTTCAAGCAATCAGAGGATACTTAGGTGGTTTCGGAAAATTCTATTAAAACAAAATGATGCTATATCAGGCTCGCATCCCTTGTCGTTTGGGCCTCAACGCGTTAGCTTTAACACATCATTTTTTTGATCATTTTATTTTTCGGAGGGGGTTAAATGACTCTGCAGCAAGAGATAATCCAGGCGCTTGGCGCAAAACCGCACATCGATGCAGAAGAAGAAATTCGCCGCAGCGTGGATTTCCTGAAATCGTATCTGCAGACCTACCCCTTTCTGAAATCGTTGGTGTTGGGAATTAGCGGCGGACAGGACTCAACGCTCGCGGGAAAACTGTGCCAGATGGCGATCACCGAGCTGCGAAAAGAAACGGGTAATGACGCACTGCAGTTTATTGCCGTACGCCTACCGTATGGCGTTCAGGCCGATGAGCAGGACTGCCAGGATGCCATCGCCTTTATTCAACCGGACCGCGTACTGACCGTCAATATTAAGGGCGCGGTGCTGGCCAGCGAGCAGGCCCTGCGTGAAGCGGGTATTGAACTGAGCGATTTTGTGCGTGGCAATGAAAAAGCCCGTGAACGTATGAAGGCACAATACAGTATCGCCGGCATGACCAGCGGGGTTGTCGTGGGTACCGATCATGCTGCAGAAGCCATCACCGGATTTTTCACTAAGTACGGTGATGGCGGTACCGACATTAACCCACTATTTCGTCTGAACAAGCGCCAGGGCAAACAACTGCTCGCCGCGCTGGGGTGCCCGGAGCACTTATATAAGAAAGCACCAACTGCCGACCTCGAGGACGATCGCCCTTCTCTGCCGGATGAAGCCGCACTCGGCGTCACTTACGACAATATCGACGACTATCTGGAAGGAAAAACGCTGGATCCCGACGTCGCGAAAAAAATTGAAGGCTGGTACGTGAAAACTGAGCATAAACGTCGCACCCCGATCACCGTGTTTGATGATTTCTGGAAAAAAGCGTAATCCTTTTCCCTTCAAAATGCCGGGTAGCGCCAGGATTGGCACTATCTGGCATTAGCCTGCTGAATCTCATGCCGCTTTTTTAATCGCCCTCAAACTGCTACACTGGATGAATAACCAGCATCTGGAGTCAACAGTGGTACAGCGTCAATCAGCCCCTCGTCTGACATTTGAGGCAGCGGCAATCTATGAATATCCCGAGCACCTGCGCCCGTTTTTGAGTGCGCTTCCCACCGCGCCAGGCGTCTATCTGTTTCACAGTGATAGCGACACCATGCCGCTTTATATTGGTAAAAGTGTCAATATTCGCAGCCGTGTGCTGGCGCATCTGCGTACCGCAGACGAAGCGAGTATGCTGCGTCAGGCCAGGCGCATTAGCTGGATTTGTACGGCCGGAGAAATTGGCGCCCTGCTGCTGGAAGCGCGGCTTATCAAAGAACAGCAGCCCCTGTTTAACAAACGGCTGCGACGCAATCGCCAGTTGTGTGCCTTGCAGCTTACCGACCGAACGGTTCAGGTGGTTTACGCACGAGATATTGATTTCTCCCACGCCCCCAATCTGTTTGGCCTGTTTGCCAACCGCCGCGCAGCGCTACAGACGCTGCAAAGCCTCGCCGATGAACAACAGCTGTGCTACGGCCTGTTGGGGCTGGAACCCCTCAGCCACGGGCGCGCCTGTTTTCGCTCCGCGCTTAAACGCTGCGCCGGAGCCTGCTGTGGGAAAGAAAGCCCTGAAGCACATCATTTGCGTCTGGTAGAAGCCCTGGAAAGAGTGCGCGTAATCTGCTGGCCGTGGAGCAATGCCATTGCGCTGCAGGAAACCCGCGCTGAAATGACGCAGTACCATATCATCAATAACTGGCTGTGGCTGGGAGCCGTTTCAACGCTGGATGAGGCAGCTACACTCGCGCGAATGCCGGCCGGCTTTGATCAAGATGGCTACAAAATTCTCTGCCGGCCAATTCTGTCTGGTCAATATGACATTATTGAACTGAGTCCGGAGAATGCCCCGGCATCCAGTTAATCTCGCTGAACAGCAGCTTCCCCTCGCGCTCCAGCAGTCGTAACGTGTGTTTACCGTCGTGCCAGCTTGCGCCCTGATCGACGGTCAACAGCTTATCACCCAGTTGCCAGGCTCCACTGATAACAAACACCACGCCGCCGCGCGAACCAAAGGTCGTAAAGGTGCGATCGGCAACTCTGACTTTTGCCTGGCAGACATCCCGTCGGGTCATGATATTAAAATCCATCGACATCTGCCCTTCCGTCAGCTTCGCTTTTACCACCTTGTCACCGGCAAAGGTAAAAGGCTGATGCTGTTTCAGGGTATGCGTGAAAGTGTTCGACTCTTCCAGCGTCACTTCTCCGCCTTCCAGCAGAGTAATCACGCGTTCTACGCCGGGAAAAAGAGAAAACTCTCCATTCGCTGCGATGGAGGCGATACTCGCCCGCCAGTGAAAATCTCGTGTTGCTGGCGGAAAACAGCAAATCTCACGCGTTTCTCCCGCACCATTTCGCCACAGATTGACCGGCATTTTGCGGATATCAAAGTATTCCATCATCCCTCCAGAAAGGCGCAGCACGGCAGCCCACCGTAAACAGGCAGCCATAAATCATCATTGTTATGTTCACCCTGCAGATTATTGTTATCGGCAGCAGAGTTGATTTGCCTTAGCGATGAACCCGGTGTTTTGCAAAAAAGAACAACGCGCCCTCCAGGTGGAATTTTCGCGGGCTTCAGGAGAATAACGTGTCACAAGCGCGGTGCAAGAGGCAGCAAAGAAAAAACCGCCGATCCTGCCCACCTCGTTAAACGTGTAGTGGACAAGAGCGGCGGTCTTGAGTTTGGTTTCACACTGTGCGGCAATCAGCACACACAGCGTGAATGATATAGTGTAGACGCTGAACGATTACTCAGCAGCTTGCGGCATTTTACCCTTCTGCGCGGCACGTTCTGTCAGACGCTTCTCAAAATTGGCATTAAACTGCTTTTTCTGTTCCGGGGTCAGAATGTTGTAAATCTTGTTCTGAGTTTCCATGTGCGCCAGCATGTTGGCTTTGCGCTGTTCTTCCATCTTCGCAATCTGCGCTTCCGCTTTCGCTTTATCGAAGCTATCGCTGGCAATGATGTCGTGCATTGCGCGGCGCTCTTCCAGCGGCGGACGTTTCATCTGATCACGCTGACCTTTCATGATCTCGCGAATCTGCTGTTTCTGCGCATCGGTCAGGTTCAGGTCTTTAAACATCATGTCATGATGCGGGGCAAACTTACCGTTGTGGTGCATCATTGGTTTGGCATCAGCTGGCGCAGCTGTTGTCGTGTCAGCGGCGTGGGCCAGGTTAGCAGCGCCCAGCGCCAGGGTAGAGGCAACAAACAGAGCAGTCAGTTTACGCATAATTTCTATCCTTTCTTTCAGTTATTTTTACGACACTCATGCGACTCTTATGCAATGTGATGTCGTGTTGACGAGATTAACTTTACCGGCTTAAGCGTCAATTAATCAGAGCAACGGTAAAACAATGAAAGTGTAAAAAACAAACTTTCATCAATTATGGAGAAAAAAAGAATAAATTGCGCAGAGTTGCAATAAAAAATTACAACAGGATGATTTTGAAGGGATTATGAAGAACTATACCTCATCCCTGATTATTAAGAAAGCAATTCACCAGGAATAATCCGTAATAAATAAAAACAGCACGTAAAAATAAGCCCTTAGGGATAAACCAAAAGGGCATATATATTTGTCACAATTTTTCGAGCATCAATCCGGCACGTAAACCACAGGCCACGTTTGGATTTGGAAAAAGAACGTATTCAACATCATGGGTGACGGTAAAACGTTCATCACCGTCCTGCGCCAGCAAGGTGCCCTCTGTAAAAGGGGTAAAGTTGAGCGTCTGGTTATCCATGTGAAGAATGAAATCGTCGCTACGCCGCGTGATTTGCGACACCACGCGGTAACGCAGCGGAGATGTTTCTCCCGGTGACATTCGCTCGCCCTTTAGCAGCTTCGCCAGCGCATCTGCCGTCTGCGCAAACTGAGTCAGATCGTTTTGTCCAAACGGCAGCGCTTTACCCAGTTCCAGCGTGCAGGCCAGCGCGCCAAAATGTTCAGCGCTAAAATGGGTGAACGTGCCGCCAGGTGTCTGATGGAAAACCAGCGCCTCCAGCCCTGCCTCTCCCAGCCATCCCAAAAAATCTTCGTCCCAGGCAACGTTGCGTTGTGGCAACACGCCAAAGCGCAGATGCTGCGAACCCCGAATTGCGGTGTGCAGATCCAGATGCCAGCGGACTGACTCTTTCGCCCGCGAATAAAAATCCTCCAGACACAGCTCAAGCTGATGGGCTCGGTGCGTTTCTTCACTCGCGGCAAAAATCTGCCAACGGCCGCCAAACATACGGTTCAGATCGCTATGACAATAACGTTGTCCCGCCGCCAACGCCTGCGGGTTCCCCAGAATCACCAGCAGCCGCCATGTCAGCGTTAGTTCACCGCTAAACAGCCTGGAGAGAATTGAATCAAGTATCTCTACCGGGGCCGTTTCATTACCGTGGATCCCCGCAGACAGCACCAGCGAATATTCCGCCGGAGTGTCCGGCGTCAGCTCCAGAATTCCGTGACCAATCCACTGCCAGGAAAAGCCGCGAGCTGTGCCCTCGGTTGTCTCGGGGGTTATCCCTGCCAGCGTCAGGGCCAGAAAATTATCCATGGCTGGTCCTCTCCTGCTGGAAGGGATACACAGAGCCGAGGTTGAGCAATTGCGTCAACGTATCCAGCGCTTCACGCCCCTCACGTAACAACTGCGGGTCGGCAAGGTCGGCGGCGGTAAGACGATCGCGATAGTAACGGTCGACCCAATTATTCAGCGTGTTAAACAGCGTATCGTTCATGATAACCGCCGGATTTACGGCCTGCAGCTCCTGTGGCGTAAGCACCACTCTCAGGCGCAGACATGCCGGACCGCCGCCGTTGGACATACTTTCACGCAGATCGAATACCTGCAGGTCATCGATCGGATTGTCTTCCTCGAGCAGACGGTTCAAATACCGCCACACGCCCGCATGCTCCCGACACTCCTGCGGCAGGACCAGCAGCATCGAACCGTCATCACGGCTCAGTAACTGGCTGTTAAACAGATAGGTAGTCACCGCATCCTGCACCGACACTTCCGCAGCCGGGACTTCCAGCGGGGTAAAACCTGCCACCTGACTGCGTAACTGATCGAACAACGCCTGCTGTCTGACAAACGCCAGCTGATGACAAAACAGTACCTGGCGATTCGACACCGCAATCACATCGTTATGAAACACGCCAAGATCGATAACGTCCGGGTTTTGTTGGGCAAAAATGCGCTGATGCGGGTTAACCTGATTCAGTCGGGCGACCGCCTCGCTGGCCTCACGGGATTGCCTCGCCGGATAGCGCTTCGGATGGGACGCATTCCCTTCTTCACGACCGTAAACAAACAGCTGTACGCCAGGGTCGCCGTAATCCCCGCCGAGGCGGTTATGGTTTGCCGCACCTTCATCACCGAATAGCGCAACCTGGGGTAACGCACCGTGGACCGTAAAACTATTCTCATCACGGAAAATCGCCCGTAACAACGCTTCGGTGGTCGGCGCTTCCAGCGAACGGTGAAACTTATTATTCAGATTCGCCACCGTCAGATGCACTTTCCCGTCCAGCGCATCGGCTGAAGGGCAGACCGTTGCCGCATTCGCCACCCACATAGACGATGCGGAGCTGGCGCTGGAGAGCCAGTGAGGCGCCTGACGCGCCACGTTCTCCAGTATCTGTTCGTCGCGGCCGGTAAAGCCCAACTGACGCAGCACCGGAATATACGGCCGCTCATGAGGCGGGATCACCGCCTGGGGAAATCCCGCATCCGCCAGCGCTTTCATCTTTAGCAGACCCTGCTTCGCCGCCAGACGCGGGTTCGATACCTGAAAACGATGTTTGGTTGAGGCCTCATTACCAAATGACAGCCCCGCATAGTGGTGGGTCAGCCCCACCAGACCATCAAAATTTACCTCACGGGCTTTCATAGCTTATCCTCGCGAGAAAAATCCAGGCCGGGGCTAAGCGTCGTTGGCAGCGTTAAGGCCGGTGATTCCAGACTTGCCATCGGCCAGGCGCAATAATCTGCGGCATACCACGCGCTGGCGCGATGGTTCCCGGATGCGCCAACGCCGCCAAACGGCGCTGTACTCGCCGCGCCGGTTAACGGCTTATTCCAGTTGACGATCCCGGCCCGCGCCTCGAGCAGCAGTTGATCAAACTGGCTGCGATCGGGGGAAACCAACCCACACGACAATCCAAAGCGGGTGTTGTTCGCCATACGAATTGCGTCATCAAAGCTGTCATAACGCCAGACGCCAAGCAGCGGTCCAAAGACCTCTTCATCGGGTACGTTCGCCGCCCCGGTCAGTTCGATGATCCCTGGGGTGAGCAGTGACGTTCCGGCTTGCACCAGACGTGGCGCTAACAGCGTCCGGCCTCCTAACGACTCCAGACGCTGCCAGGCATCATAGACATGCCGCGCGGCCTGTTCGGAAATCAGCCCGCCAATAAATGGCTGCGGTTCTGCATCCCAGTTGCCGGGCATTAAACGCTGGCTGACGTCCACCAGGCGCCTCAGGAACGCATCCCCCTGCGCGCCTTTTTTAACTAACAGGCGACGGGCGCAGGTACAACGCTGTCCGGCGGTGACAAACGCGGACTGAATAGTCAGATGCACTGCGGCATCAATATCTTCCGGGTTCTCAATAATCAGCGGGTTGTTGCCCCCCATCTCCAGAGCGAGGATTTTTTCCGGCTGGCCGGATAGCTGTCGATGCAGTTGATAACCCGTATTGGCACTGCCGGTAAACAGCAGACCATCGAGATCGTCCTGCCCGCTCAGCGCCTGCCCCGTCTCGCGACCGCCCTGCACCAGGTTCAGCACGCCCGGCGGCAATCCCGCCTGCTCCCAGAGCTTTGTCACGGCTTCACCGGTCCACGGAGTCAGCTCGCTGGGTTTGAAAATCAATGTGTTGCCTGCCAGCAGTGCCGGAACAATATGACCATTGGGTAAATGGCCGGGGAAGTTATACGGGCCAAAAACCGCCAGCACGCCGTGCGGGCGATGGCGCAACGTCGCTGCGCCATCCGGTAATTCGCTGTGCTGCTCTCCGGTACGCGCATGCCAGGCTTTCACGGAGATGGCAATTTTATTGATCATCGCCGTCAGTTCTGTAGCGGCTTCCCAACGGGGTTTGCCGGTTTCCCGGGCGATAATCTGTGTGAGTTCGGCTTTATTGCTTTCCAGCAATGAGGCAAATTTTTCAACAATGGCCTGGCGTGCGCCAAAGGGCTGTTTAGCCCAACTGGCAAAGGCTGCGCGCGCGGCCCGGCACGCCTGCGCTACCTGGGCTGCATCGGCATCATTGCCCTGCCACAGTACATCACCGCTTACGGGATTGGTTTTCACCCGACGCTCGCCCAGCCCCGTCACCCAGTCGCCGTTTATCCATAATGTCATGCTGTTTTCTCCTCTGCACAAAGACGCACAAAACGTACATGGTCGCCCGCGTGACATTTCAGGGCATCCAGTTGCGCCGCCGTCAGTACCAGACGCTGAGTATCCGGGTCGGCACGAACCAACATGACGCGGAAGTTTTGATAATTTTCATTGGCAACCAGACAAGCAGGATAGTCGCCCGGCGCAGGCTGCCCTTCAGCCACCTCCACCAGCCTGCTCTTACGGATAGCCCGTACCCGGTCAATATCGCATTCCAGGGTCGGTCCGCCGTCGAAAATATCGACGTAGTTGCGATAGCGAAATCCTTCTTTCTCCAGCACCGCCCGCGCAGGAGCCGTTTGCGGATGCACCTGACCAATCACGCTTTGCGCTTCGTCAGACAGGAAATGGGTATAAATCGGATGCTTAGGCATCAGTTCAGCAATAAAGGCTTTTTGCCCGGTTCCGCAGAGAAAATCCGCCCGGCTGAACTCCATTGAGAAAAAACGTTTGCCGAGGCTTTGCCAAAACGGAGAGTAGCCGTGCTCATCGATCACGCCGCGCATCTCGGCCACGACCTTCTCATTGAATCGATCACGAAAGGCCGCCATAAACATAAAGCGCGACTTCGACAACAAATAGCCGTTGCCTTCTTTACGCCAGTCCGGATCGAGAAACAGAGAACAAAGTTCGCTACTGCCCGTGTGATCGTTACTCAGAAACAGCGTCGGCAGCGCGTTATACACGTTCAGCTCTTTCGAGGCGTGCACCAGAGTACCGACCCGGTAGTTGTACCAGGGATCGTTAAGCCCTACGGCCACCTCAATGGCGCAAATCCCTGCCACGGTTCCGCTGGCGCTGTCTTCAAGCACAAACACATATCCCTGCTCACTTTTGGGCAACTCACCGCGCCAGGTTTGTAGCGAACGTTCGATACGCGCCATCAGCGTAGCTTCATTCGCCGGTAGCGAGGTCAACCCGCCGCCGGTCTTACTGGCAAGCAGCATCAGCGCGGTGATATCAGCGCGTTCAATGGGACGAATCACCATCATGATGAACCTCCTGCTTTAATGCGTTCGCAGGCCAGCGCAAAGCGATCCAGTCCGGTGGCGATTTCTTCTTCGCTGACGTTTAACGCTGGCGCAAACCGCACCACATTAGCGCCAGCAATCAGCACCATCACTCCGGCAACCGCCGCTTCTTGCGAGATGAGTTTTGCTTTCCCGGCAAATTCCGCGTTCAGCACACAGCCAATCAGCAGTCCGAGTCCACGAATTTCACTAAACAGTCCAAAACGTTCGTTAATGGCGTTAATACGCTCCACAAACCAGTCGTGGCGCTGTTTCACTCCGTTAAGCACTTCCGACGTGTTAACAATTTCCAGCAGTTTTCCCGCCACCGCAGTGGCCAGCGGGTTTCCGCCGTAGGTTGTACCGTGCGTACCGACCGTCATCACACTGGCGCAACGCTCTGTCGCCAGCAGTGCGCCGATGGGGAAACCGCCGCCCAGCGCTTTCGCTGTCGTCAGCAGGTCCGGCGTAACGCCGTAGTGCATGTAGGCATACAGTTCGCCGGTACGACCAACTCCGGTCTGAACTTCATCAAAAATCAACAGCGCATTATGGCGATCGCATAATTCACGCAGCCCCTGCAAAAAGGCGTTTGTTGCCGGCACTACGCCGCCTTCCCCCTGCACCGGCTCCACAATAACCGCACAGGTGTTGTCATCAATCAGTTGGCTGGCAGAGTCGAGATCGTTATACACGGCATGGCGGATATCCGGCGGCAGCGGCGCGAAGTCCTGTGAATAGGCGGGCTGTCCTCCGGCACTGACGGTAAACAGCGTGCGACCATGGAAAGCATTTTTAAACGCCACAATGCCGCTCTTCTGGCTACCAAAACGATCGTGGGCATATTTACGTGCCAATTTTAATGCCGCTTCGTTAGCTTCTGCGCCAGAGTTACAGAAGAAAATACGCTCGGCAAAAGTGGCATCAATCAGCTTTTTCGCCAGGCGCAGCACCGGCTCGTTGGTGTAGCCATTTCCCGTATGCCAGAATTTGCTCGCCTGGTCGTTTAATGCCTCGCGCAATGCCGGATGTGCATGACCCAGCGCGTTAACCGCAATGCCTCCCGCGAAATCGATATACTCTTTACCCTGCTGATCCCACAGACGTGAACCTTCGCCACGCACCGGAATAAAAGGGGCCGGAGCGTATACGGGCATCATCCATTCATCAAAATTTTCACGCGTAATTGACAGAGACATAGCGACCTCAACGGTAAATAAAAGGTTATTTATATGTTAATAAATATAGTGTTTGCGGTGTAAATGTAGATTGCAGGCTTCGTGCCAGCCAGCGAAAAAAGTGCATAAACGGAGGGCGGTGACGGAATATCAACGAGTTACAACCTGACGATATTCACTGTATGTGCATATAAAGTGAATATGTTTGCGTACCAGATGACTAAACAGAGGAAAAAACGCAATTTTATTCAGTCGCCAAATATAATTCTGGAATTGTGATCGTATACGAAATTTATCGGAAATTATTGCTCTATTCCGACGCGCTACGCGCCAAAACGGTGCAGTTTTTGCTCCATCGTTAACACCATTAGCAATCATTGTTGGAATCAGGTGACAAGAAGCAGTCAGCCTGCAGAAATTCTGCTACCATCCTTGCACTATTCATCTTGCAAAGTGGCAGCGACTATGAAATTTGTCTCTTTTAATATCAACGGCCTGCGTGCCCGTCCCCATCAACTGGCAGCCATTGTCGAAAAACACCAACCGGATGTTATTGGCTTACAGGAGACAAAAGTCCACGACGATATGTTCCCTCTCGAAGAGGTAGCAAAGCTGGGTTATAACGTCTTTTATCACGGTCAGAAAGGCCACTACGGCGTAGCACTATTAACGAAAGAAACGCCGATTGCGGTGCGTCGTGGCTTCCCGGGTGATGGCGAAGAAGCGCAGCGTCGTATCATCATGGCGGAAATTCCGTCGCCTCTGGGCAGCATCACGGTGATCAACGGCTATTTCCCGCAGGGCGAAAGCCGTGACCATGAAACCAAGTTCCCGGCCAAAGCCGCGTTTTATCAGAACCTACAAAACTACCTGGAGACTGAACTGAAGCGCGACAATCCGGTATTGATCATGGGTGATATGAATATCAGCCCAACCGACCTCGATATCGGTATTGGCGAAGAGAACCGTAAACGCTGGCTGCGTACCGGCAAATGTTCCTTCCTGCCAGAAGAGCGCGAGTGGATGGAACGTCTGCTGGGCTGGGGCCTGGTAGATACCTACCGTCACGCCTGGCCTGAAAAGAACGACCAGTTCTCGTGGTTTGATTACCGCTCAAAAGGCTTTGATGATAACCGTGGCCTGCGTATCGATCTGCTGCTGGCGAGCAAACCGCTGGCGGAGCGCTGCGAAGAAACCGGCATCGACTATGAAATCCGCAGCATGGAAAAGCCGTCCGACCATGCGCCTGTATGGGCTAAATTCCGCGTCTGATCGTCTGCGTATTTTCACTCTCCGGGCCTTGCCTGGAGAGTCTGTTTATTCTGTGCAAAATCAATAAAGCCACGGTAATACATTGTTGCGGCCGGAAATTTATTATATCTTCGCGCGCACTTTTCGCTGACGAAAACGCTACATTGCATTCGGTTTTACAGGAGAACCCCCATGAAAAAGAAGTTCGCATAACGCAGAATACCGGCTGCTAATTGTTGCGGTATCGTTCTGCGTTCTGGCGGGAGTTTTCCATCATTACGGTCTGACCGATCTGATCACCAATTTCCATCATTTACAAGATGTCATCGGCCAAAGCGGCCTGTTCGGCTATACCCTTTATATCCTGCTGTTTATAGTTGCCGCGCTGTGTCTGATCCCTGGCAGCATCCTGGTGATCGTCGGCGGTGTGCTGTTTGGCCCGGTGACAGGGACGCTTATCTCGTTAGTGGCGGCAACCATGGCTTCGGCGCTGTCGTTTATGCTGGCTCGCTGGCTTGGCCGGGAATTACTGCTGAAATACGTTGGCCACACGGCAACGTTTCAGGCTATCGAAAAAGGCATTGCCCATAGTGGAGTAGACTTTCTGATCCTGACCCGGCTCGTGCCACTGTTCCCCTATAACATTCAAAACTATGCCTATGGGCTAACGGCCATTCCGTTCTGGTCATTTACCGTGATATCTGCGCTAACCACCTTGCCCGGCATCTTTATCTATACGCTGATGTCGCACGAACTGGCCAGCGAAGGGATTAGCTGGGCATTTATCGGTAAGCTCAGCGTTGCGGGGCTGGCGCTATTCGTCCTCGTTCAGGCAGCCAAAGCCTGGGCGCGACATAAACATGTCGATCCGGCGCCCGGTCACGAGTACGCGGGTAAATGATCAAGATGAATAAAGCGCGGTGGATACGCTATTACCGTTTAAGCTTGCTTGCCCTGCTGCTGCTCGCCCTGATGGCGTGGGCGTGGATACCTGGCGTGAGTGATTTTCTTCACGCCAGCCTGGCGGCATTTACCACGCTCGATCAGCATGCTCTTGAGAACTTCATTCGTTCTTACGGAACCCAGGCGGCGGTCGTGTCGTTCTTCCTGATGATCTTACAGGCCATCGTCGCGCCGCTTCCCGCCTTTGTGATCACCTTTGCCAACGCCTCGCTGTTTGGCGCATTTTGGGGCGGCGTACTGTCCTGGAGCAGCGCGATGGCTGGCGCGGCGCTGTGCTTTTTTATTGCCCGCGTTTTAGGTCGCGGCGCGGTGGAAAAACTAACCGGAAAAACGGTGCTAAGCAACATGGATGCTTTTTTCGAGCGCTATGGCAAGCACACAATTCTTGTCTATCGCCTGTTACCTTTTGTGCCGTTCGACCCGGTAAGTTACGCAGCAGGCCTGACCTCGATTCGTTTTCGCCATTTCTTCATCGCCACCGGCATCGGTCAGTTACCGGCCACTATCGTCTATTCATGGGCTGGTAGCCTGTTAACCGGCGGCACATTTTGGTTTGTTACCGGCCTGTTCATCCTGTTCGCTCTGAGCGTGGTGATTGCCGTTGCCAGAAGCCTTTATCTTGAGCATCAACGGAAAAAGACCTGAGTCTTTCCCCCATTTTTAGCAATGGAGATATTATGCGTTACTGCTTATTGTGCCTGAGTTTGCTGCTCTCTCCGCTGGCGGCTTTCGCCGAGGACGCCAGTTGGCAGCAAATCAAAAATGACGCCCGCGGTCAGACGGTGTGGTTCAACGCCTGGGGTGGCGACAACGCAGTTAACCAGTATCTCGACTGGGTTAGCGGCGAGATGAAAACGCACTATGCCATTAACCTGAAAATCGTACGCCTGGCGGATGCCGCCGACGCCGTAAAACGTATCCAGACGGAAGCGGCATCCGGGCGAAAAACCGGTGGCTCGGTCGATTTACTGTGGGTGAACGGCGAAAATTTCCGCACGCTGAAAGAAGCCGGGCTGCTACAGACCCAGTGGGCACAAACGCTGCCTAACTGGCGCTATGTTGATACCCAGAAACCGGTGAACGAAGACTTTTCCATTCCAACGGAGGGGGCTGAATCACCGTGGGGCGGCGCACAGCTTACATTTATTGCCAGGCACGATCTCACCGCGCAGCCGCCGCAATCCCCGCAGGCACTGCTTGAGTTTGCCCAGGCGCACCCTGGCACGGTGACCTATCCGCGTCCGCCAGACTTTACCGGAACGGCTTTTCTTGAGCAGTTGTTAATTTCGCTCACCAACAAGCCGCAGGCGCTGAAAATAGCGCCAGATGCGTCCACATTCGCCGACGTTACCGCTCCATTGTGGCATTACCTTGATGCTTTGCATCCTGCCCTGTGGCGCGAAGGTAAAGATTTTCCGCCCACGCCCGCGCGAATGGATGCGCTGCTCAACGGTGGCTCCCTGCGTTTATCAATGACCTTTAATCCTGCCCACGCGCAGCAAAAAGTGGCCAGCGGTGAATTACCCAAAAGCAGCTATAGTTTTGGTTTCTCACAGGGCATGCTCGGCAACGTGCATTTTGTCACTATTCCAGCGAATGCGCGCGCCAGCGCCGGAGCGAAAGTCGTGGCAAATTTCCTGCTTTCACCCGAAGCGCAGTTGCGTAAAGCCGACCCGTCAGTCTGGGGAGATCCTTCGGTGCTTGATCCACAAAAATTGCCTGTCGACCAGCGTAATGCGCTGCTGGCGCGGATCCCACAAGGGCTCCCTGCCATACTGCCAGAACCGCATGCTGCATGGGTAAACGCTCTGGAACAAGAATGGCTACGCCGCTACGGTACACATTAATTCTGCTACTCTGGGCCATCATGGCGGGCGTTTATCTGCCGCTGGCGCCAGCGGCTTTTTCTCTGATAACGCCGGCGCTGAGCACCAGACACTGGCTGGCGCTATTTAGCGATCCTCAACTCCCGCAGGCGTTACTGGCAACGCTGGTTTCCGTAAGCCTCGCGGCTGGCGGCGCGCTGATCATCGCCCTGCTGGCGATCCTCGCCTTATGGCCCGGCGCAGGCTGGGCGCGTCTGTGCACGCGTCTTCCGTGGCTGCTGGCGATTCCGCACGTTGCCTTCGCCACCAGCGTGCTGTTGGTTTTTGCCGAAGGCGGCATGCTCTGGCAATGGCTCCCGTTCCTCAGCCCCCAGCCTGATCGCTACGGCATTGGGCTTGGCGTGACGCTGGCGGTAAAAGAGAGTGCCTTTTTGTTATGGATCCTCTCAGCTCTGCTGAGTGAAAAACAGCTTTCGCAGCAGGTTATCGTCCTGGATTCGCTGGGTTACAGCCGACTGCAATGCCTGAACTGGCTGGTTCTGCCCTCTCTCGCCCCCGCGTTAGGCAAAGCCATGCTGGCGATTGTCGCCTGGTCGCTCTCGGTAGTGGATGTAGCAATCGTCCTTGGTCCCGGAAACCCACCAACGCTTGCCGTGTTGAGCTGGCAATGGCTCAGTCAGGGCGATGCCGAGCAACAGGCTAAAGGAGCACTCGCCAGCCTGCTGCTGGTACTGCTGCTACTCATCATCGCGCTGGCGGGGTATCTGCTCTGGCGCGCCTGGCAACGCACTATTCCCGCAGTAAACGGGGAACGCCTGCGTTTTTCATCCTGTACAATCGGACGTTCGCTGGTACAACTTTTGCCCTTTGGCGGTGTGGTGTGCGCGCTGGTTCTGGCGCTGATCGCCAGCTATTCGTCGCTAAATAGTGAGGCGCTCAGCACTAGCCTGCAACTGGGGCTTATCTCCAGCGTGCTGGCGCTGCTGATACTTTTTGCCTGGCTGGAATGGGGTCCACAAACCGGACACCGTTGGGTCTGGCTACCGCTCATTTTGCCTGCGCTGCCGCTGGTGACTGGACAGTATCTGTTGGCGTTATATGCCGGACAGGATGGGCTGATGATAACCATTGTCTGGGGACACCTGCTGTGGGTGATGCCATGGATGCTGTTTGTGCTCAAACCGGCGTGGCAACGCATTGACCCACGATTGATTTTGATTGCGCAAACGCTGGGTTGGACCCGGGGGCGCATATTCTGGCAAGTAAAATGTCCGCAGCTGGCACGCCCGGCGCTGGTTGCCTTCGCGGTAGGGTTCTCAGTCAGTATCGCCCAGTATATGCCGACACTGTGGTTAGGCGCCGGGCGCTATCCCACGCTGACCACCGAAGCGGTGGCATTAAGCAGCGGCGGTAGCGCCGCCATTCTGGCAACCCAGGCGCTATGGCAGCTTCTGTTACCGCTTATAATTTTCGCACTGGCGGCGTTTCTCGCTGCGTGGATTGGCCGCTTTCGACAAGGACTCCGCTAATGCTCACTGTACAAGGCGTTTCGTTGTACCAGGGTACGACAGCGCTACTGAAGGACGTTAATTTCCAGGTTAATAAAAGTGACATTGTCACCATTATGGGACCTTCCGGCAGCGGTAAGTCTTCGTTATTTTCGTGGATGATCGGGGCGTTGTCTCCTCAGCTTCAGGCGTCAGGCGAACTGTGGCTCAACGAACAGCGCGTAGACACACTGCCTACCGCGCAGCGCCAGATTGGCATTCTGTTTCAGGATGCGCTGCTGTTTGACCATTTCAGCGTTGGGCAGAATTTACTGCTGGCCTTACCCGCCAGCGTGCAAGGTCCCGCCAGACGCCATGAGGTGGAAAGCGCCCTCGCACGCGCGGGCCTGGCAGGATTTTATTCACGCGATCCGGCTTCGCTCTCCGGCGGGCAACGCTCACGTGTCGCCCTGCTTCGCGCGCTGCTGGCGCAACCTCAGGCGCTGTTACTCGATGAACCCTTTAGCAGGCTGGATGCGTCGCTGCGCGATACCTTTCGCCAGTGGGTCTTCACCGAAGTACGTAAACTGGGTATTCCGGTGGTCCAGGTTACCCACGATGCGCAGGACGTTCCGCCAGCAGGTCGCGTATTACAGATGGAAAACTGGGCGTGAATGTGGCGATATGCTGCGTTAACGCAAGGTTTTTACTTAACTGGCGGCACAGAATGTCGTCCTCTTTTTCAACGTCGGGCTATTCGATGAAACGTGTTTCTCAAATGACCGCGCTGGCACTGGCTTTAGGGCTCGCTTGCGCTTCTTCCTGGGCTGCTGAAACAGCACAGACGCTCACCCTCAACCAGTTACAGCAAAAGCAAGGCGCGGCGATCGATACCCGTCAGAGCGCTTTTTACAACGGCTGGCCGCAATCGCTTAATGGTCCTTCAGGACACGAGCCTTCCGCACTGAACCTGTCTGCCGCCTGGCTCGACAAGATGAATGATGAACAACTCAGCGCCTGGGTTAAGGCACATCAACTGAAAACCGACGCGCCGGTGGCATTGTATGGCAGCGATACTGACATGCAGGCCGTCAAATCCCGCCTGCAGAAAGTCGGCTTTAACGCTATCTCAACCCTCAGCGATGCGCTTACGGACCCTGCCCGCCTGCAACGTCTGCCGCACTTCGAACAGTTGGTTTACCCGCAGTGGCTGCACGACCTTCAGCAGGGTAAAGAGGTGACCGCCAAACCGGCCGGTGACTGGAAAGTGATTGAAGCCGCCTGGGGCGCGCCGAAGTTGTATCTGCTCAGCCATATCCCTGGCGCGGGCTACATTGATACCAACGAAGTCGAAAGCGAACCGCTGTGGAATAAAGTGTCCGACGCGCAGCTCAAAGCGATGCTGGCGAAACACGGCATCCGCCACGACACCACGGTGATTTTATACGGCCGCGATGTCTACGCCGCCGCGCGCGTGGCACAAATTATGCTGTATGCAGGTGTGAAAGATGTTCGTCTGCTCGACGGCGGTTGGCAGACCTGGTCTGACTCAGGTTTACCGGTCGAACGTGGTACTGCACCAACGGTGAAGCCTGAACCTGATTTCGGCGTGACGATCCCTGCCCAACCGCAACTGATGCTGGATATGGAACAGGCTCGCGGTCTGCTGCATCGCCAGGATGCGTCTTTGGTGAGCATTCGTTCATGGCCGGAATTTATCGGTACGACCAGCGGCTATAGCTACATTAAGCCAAAAGGTGAGATCGCAGGGGCGCGTTGGGGCCATGCAGGCAGCGACTCCACCCACATGGAAGATTTCCATAATCCGGATGGCACCATGCGCAGCGCCGATGACATCGCCGCCATGTGGAAGCAATGGAATATCCTGCCAGAGCAACAGGTCTCATTCTATTGTGGTACCGGCTGGCGTGCTTCGGAAACGTTTATGTATGCCCGCGCAATGGGCTGGAAAAACGTCTCCGTCTACGACGGCGGCTGGTATGAGTGGAGCAGCTCTCCGAAAAACCCGATCGCCAGCGGTGAACGGGGTCCGGACGCCAGCAAGTAAGATTGTCATTGTTGCCGGATGCAGCGAGAACGCTTTACCCAGCCTACATAAACCATCGTTGTAGGCCGAATAAGCGAAGCGCATCCGGCAACGCACTACGTTACGCCTGACGCTGGACCGCTTTCAGCGTCAGATATCCGCTCCAGATCCGGGTGAACGTCGTCATCCAGCACAGCGCGCCAAAGACCCACGCCATTACGGCAAAATATTCCGGGAACAGACATCCCAACACAAACAGCAAAATCGTCTCGGTTCCTTCGGTCAGTCCACCCAGATAATAAAACGATTTATGCGCATAACCGGGGTTATCAATCTGATGCTTTGCCGCCAGCGCGGCGAAGGCCAGGAAGCTGCTGCCGGTGCCAATAAACGCGAACAACAGCCAACCGCCTGCCAGCGCATTTTGCGCCGGCGCAGCAAGAATAAAACCAAACGGCACTAAGGCGTAAAACAGAAAATCGAGCGAGATATCGAGAAATCCTCCCGCGTCCGTTAGTCCTCTGCGCCGTGCCAGCGCCCCATCCAGCCCGTCAAACAGCCGATTGAGCACAATAGCCACCAGCGCCGCCATATACCAGCCTAACGCCAGAAATGGCAACGCCAGCACGCCAATAGCAAAACCGACCAGCGTAAGTCCGTCCGGAGTAATCGCCGGTTGATCAATGATGCCCACGCAGCGATGCAAAAGCGGTTTTAATCGCGGATGAAGATGGCGGTCAAGCATGCGGGCGTCCTTTAAAACTGTCGCACAGTCCCTGGGAGGGAATATCGAGAGCGGCATTAAAACGCGCCGAGAGATTTTGAAACGCAATCAGCGCGGTCATTTCAGTAATGGCGTCATCGGTAAAATACTGCTTCATCTGTGCTTTCAGCGCATCGTCAACCTGTGGTGGCGTTGCGGTGACCGCATCAGCATAGGCCAGCCCTACACGTTCTTCTGCGCTAAATAGCGTCGATTCTTGCCAGTTGGCAACCTGTAAGACTTTATCCAGCGCGCCGCAGCGTTCAGCCAGCCGTAAACTGTTGGCGTCAACGCAGAAAGCGCAGTGGCACACCTGAGAAACGCGGGTCATCAACAGCGCGCGCATCACCGGTGACAGGCGCGCCTTTTTACGCTCCAGAAACCCGACAAACAGCGCCACCAGCCAGAACAGGAACGGCATCCGCCCCCACCAGCGCGTGGGATGCAGCACATCGCCATAATGTTTTTTCTGTGTAGCAACGAGCGGTTGCAAACTGGAAGGGATACGCGTTAACGGTTTTACCCACGACTGAGGATCGTTCAATGGTGGCTCCTGAATACTTTAGATAAAACAAAGATAGCGATAGTATGTCATTTTCTACCGTTAGATCTTGATGAATATAATGAAAACCCTCGACGTGGTCGCCGCTATCATTGAACGTGATGGCAAAATTTTACTGGCTCAACGCCCGGAGCATGCGGATCAGTCAGGTATGTGGGAGTTTGCTGGCGGTAAGGTTGAGCCGGGGGAAAGTCAGCCAAAGGCGCTGGTCCGTGAACTGCGTGAAGAGTTGGGCATCGAGGCGGTCGTTGGGCGCTACATTGCCAGCCATCAACGCGAGGTTTCAGGCCGACTCATTCACTTACATGCCTGGCATGTACCGTCATATCAGGGGGAGCTGAGAGCGTATGAGCATCAGGATATCGTCTGGTGTTCACCCGAAGAGGCGCTGCGTTATCCGCTGGCGCCTGCCGATATCCCGCTATTAGAAGCGTTTATCCTTTTACGCGACGCCAGACCAGCGGATTCGTGCTGATCGTTTTATCATCACGCTGGCACTGAAGCAAAACGCCATCCGCTTTAATCACCGCCCCTTCTGAGTAGTTTTGATCCTGATAAATACAGCACTGACTACAGGGTTGCGCCCGCTGACCGCTGGAACTGAACACTTCCGGCGGGACATTCACCTGCACGTCCGGGCGATAGAGCTGATTTGCCAGCGTCGCGCTGGACACCAGTGCCAACGCTCCTGCCATGATTATACGGCGCATATTCTTTCCTTTTTGACTGACAGTTATGCTCAGTATAACGGTATAAACCGGCAGAAACTTTAGCCCTTGCCATCATCGCTTTTGGTTATGACCCACACCGCAATATTAATTTACTTAGCGCGGTTAATTTTTTCTTGCGTCCCGTCACACTGCTGATGTTATAGTCAAAAACTGCAAAACACTTAACACAAAAATCAAAAATATAACCATATCAATACATAAGAGGTACTTATATCTATGGATCAGACACGTTCTCTGGAGTCATTCCTTAACCATGTGCAAAAGCGCGACCCGAATCAGACCGAGTTCGCGCAAGCCGTTCGTGAGGTAATGACGACACTGTGGCCCTTCCTCGAGCAAAACCCGCGTTATCGTCAGATGTCGTTGCTGGAACGTCTGGTTGAACCGGAGCGCGTGATCCAGTTCCGCGTCGTCTGGCTGGACGATCGCAATCAGGTGCAGGTCAACCGCGCGTGGCGCGTGCAGTTTAGCTCCGCCATTGGCCCATACAAAGGCGGGATGCGTTTCCACCCTTCCGTGAACCTGTCGATCCTGAAATTCCTTGGCTTCGAGCAAACATTTAAAAACGCCCTCACCACGCTGCCAATGGGCGGGGGTAAAGGCGGGAGCGATTTCGATCCGAAAGGTAAAAGCGAAGGCGAAATCATGCGTTTCTGCCAGGCGCTGATGACCGAACTGTTCCGCCATTTAGGGCCCGATACCGATGTTCCGGCGGGCGATATCGGCGTAGGCGGTCGTGAAGTCGGCTTTATGGCCGGGATGATGAAAAAACTGTCCAACAACAGCGCCTGCGTCTTTACCGGTAAAGGTCTCTCTTTCGGCGGCAGCCTGATTCGCCCGGAAGCTACCGGCTACGGTCTGGTGTACTTCACCGAAGCGATGCTCAAACGCCATGGTCTGGGCTTTGAAGGCATGCGCGTGGCCGTCTCTGGTTCCGGTAACGTGGCGCAATTCGCCATTGAGAAAGCCATGGAGTTTGGCGCGCGAGTAGTCACCGCCTCCGATTCCAGCGGTACCGTGGTCGACGAAAGCGGATTTACCAAAGAAAAACTGGCGCGTCTGTGCGCGATCAAAGACAGCCGCGACGGCCGCGTGGCGGATTACGCCCGCGAATTTGGCCTGACCTATCTGGAAGGCCAACAGCCGTGGTCGGTTCCGGTTGATATCGCCCTGCCGTGCGCCACCCAGAACGAACTTGATGTCGATGCGGCACGCGTGCTGATCGCCAACGGCGTGAAGGCTGTCGCCGAAGGGGCAAACATGCCTACCACCATCGAGGCCACCGATCTGTTCCTGGAAGCGGGTGTATTGTTCGCGCCGGGTAAAGCGGCCAACGCGGGAGGCGTAGCGACATCCGGTCTGGAAATGGCGCAGAACGCCGCACGTCTGGGCTGGAAAGCGGAGAAAGTGGATGCACGCCTGCACCACATCATGCTGGATATTCACCATGCCTGCGTCGAGTACGGCGGCGAAAGCAAGCAAACCAACTACGTACGTGGCGCCAACATCGCGGGATTCGTGAAAGTTGCCGACGCGATGTTGGGCCAGGGTGTGATTTAATTCAGATCTGTTGTTCCCGTAGGCTTGATGCGGCACACATGCCTTATCCAGCCTAAGAGCGCACTACAGGCCCGCCTCTTCAGATGGCGGGCTTTTTTTCGCCGTGCGTTTACGCGGCGCGCTCTTTTTCTTGTCACCACCACTACTACCCGGTGCGGCAATACCACGGAAGCGTCGTACCGGCGTGCTGCGCGCCTGATCGATTAGCTGATACAGCGTCCCCACCAGCGGCTGCATGAAATCCTGATATCGACACTGTTTTTCGCTGATTTGGGTCAGGATAGATTCCCAGTGCGCAGTCATATCCGGACGCGTCGCCATTTCAGGCAGCGAATGAAACAGCGCTTTTCCAGCATCGGTAGAATGAATATAGCGCCCCTTCTTCACCAGGAAACCACGCTTAAACAGCAGCTCGATAATCCCGGCGCGCGTCGCTTCCGTTCCCAGTCCGTCCGTTGCGCGCAGGATCTTTTTCAGATCTTTATCCTGCACAAAGCGCGCGATTCCGGTCATCGCTGACAGCAGCGTGGCATCGGTAAAGTGCCGCGGAGGCTGGGTCTGTCGTTCAACCACTTCGCCTTTTTCGCACAGCAGCTCGTCGTCTTTTGCCACCACCGGCAGCGGAGTCCCGTCGTTATCTTCGTCGCGCTCTTTGTTGCCAAGCAGCGTACGCCATCCGGCCTCCGCCAGAAAACGGGCTTTGGCGACAAACTTACCTTTCGCGATATCCAGCTCAATAACGCACTTCCTGAATACCGCATCCGCGCAAAACTGCATCAGATATTGACGGGCAATTAGATTGTATATCTTCGCTTCATTATCGTTCAGGTTGATAGACGAACTGCGCGCGGTTGGAATGATGGCGTGGTGCGCATCCACTTTTTTATCATCCCAACAGCGGTTTCGCGTATCGGGATTGACCGCCGGTTGCGGAAGCAGATCCGGCGCATGGACGCTAATCGCGTTCAGCACCGCGTGACGTCCGGCAAAGTGTTCTTCCGGCAGATAACGGCTATCCGAACGCGGATAGGTGATCAGTTTATGGGTTTCATACAGCTTCTGGCAGATATCCAGAACGTTTTGCGCACTTAAGCCAAAGCGTTTCGCCGCTTCAATCTGCAACGCCGACAGCGAAAACGGCAGCGGCGCGGATTCTGATTCCCGTTTATCGTTATAGCTGGTGACGATCGCCGGCTGACCGTTAATGCGGTTTACCACGTGTTCAGCCAGCGTGCGGTTTAGCAAGCGCCCTTCTTCATCCTGATACGGCTCACACGCTTCGCTCGGCTGCCAGATAGCGGTAAACTGCTCATCGGCGGGCGTCACGATATGCGCCTTTACCTCGAAGAAGTCTTTGGCAACGAAGTTTTCAATCTCTTCATCGCGACGCACAACCAGTCCGAGCACCGGCGTTTGCACGCGCCCGACCGAAAGTACGCCCTGATAGCCCGCGTTACGCCCCAGAATGGTATAAGCGCGCGTCATGTTGATACCATACAGCCAGTCCGCCCGCGCTCGCGCCAGTGCCGACACGCAAAGGGGGATGAACTCACTGTTGGCGCGCAGACGCTCAATCGCCCGCTCGACGGCCTGCGGGTTGAGGTCGTTAATCAGGCAGCGTTGCACCTGCTGGCGCTTTTCAGGGGCCAGTTGCAGGTAATCCAGCACTTCATCCACCAGCAGCTGTCCTTCACGATCGGGGTCACCTGCGTGAATGACTTCACTGGCCTCATGCAAAAATCGCTTAATAACGTTGAGCTGTTTGGTCACCGAGGGACGCGGCTGCAGTTGCCACTTTTCCGGGACAATCGGCAGATCAACCAGACTCCAGCGAGCATAACGACTGTCATAGGCATCTGGCTGCGCCTGCTCAAGCAGGTGACCAATACACCAGGTCACCACTTGCCCGTTTCCGCACTCGATAAAACCGTCACCTTTGCGATGCGGCTTCGGCAGCACATCGGCGATAGCACGCGCCAGACTCGGTTTTTCGGCAATAAACAACCGCATCGAGTTAACGGATCTCAACCATGGCGCGACCGCCACGAGCTTCCACTAACTCACCAATCGCAGTGAGGTCGATGCCAAACTGCGCCGCTGCCGCTTTAACTTCGGCTTCAGCTTCCGGCGTTACCGCTAACAGCAGACCACCGGAAGTTTGCGGATCGCAGAGCAAATCGCGAACCGACTGCGGCATTTCACCCATCAGGTGTCCGTAGCTGGCAAAGTTACGCTGGGTACCGCCCGGCACCGCGCCCTGCGCGATGTATTCTTCAACACCTGGCAGCTTAGGAATAGCCTGGTAGACGATCTGCGCCTGAACGCCGGCCCCCTGACACATCTCGCTCAGATGCCCCAGCAGCCCAAAACCGGTAACGTCGGTCATGGCTTTCACGCCGTCGATATCGGCAAATGCCGCCCCGGCAATGTTCATCCGGCACATTACTTCCGTCGCCAGCCCTTTGTGCTCGTCCTTCAGCAGCGATTTTTTCTCTGCGGTGGTCAGGACACCAATACCCAGAGGCTTGGTCAAAAACAGCTTGCATCCCGCCTCGGCGGTGCTGTTTTTCTTCACGCGTTCAGTTGGAACAACGCCGGTTACCGCAAGACCAAAGATAGGCTCAGGGGCATCGATAGAGTGCCCCCCCGCCAGCGCGATACCCGCCTGACGGCAGGCAAAGCGTCCGCCTTCGGTTACTTCGCGGGCGATTTCCGGCGCCAGCTTATCAAGCGGCCAGCCCAGGATAGCAATTGCCATAATCGGTTTGCCGCCCATGGCGAAAATATCGCTGATGGCGTTGGTGGCGGCGATGCGGCCAAAATCAAACGGATTATCGACAATCGGCATAAAGAAATCGGTGGTGCTGATTACGCTGGTGCCGTTCCCCAGATCGTATACAGCCGCGTCGTCGCGGGTTTCATTACCCACCAGTAAGTTTGGGTCAACAAACTTCGCCTGCTCGCTGTGCAGGATGGTTTCCAGCACTTTTGGGGAAATTTTACAACCGCAACCGGCTCCGTGGCTGTATTGCGTTAAACGAATAGCTTGCTCGCTCATGGACATCTCCTGTCATTGCAATCCGGATATGGTAGCGCTCATTCCATGATGTGGTAAGAGTGACTGTCTGAATTCGGGTGCCTTTGCTCATAATCCAGACAGTTTTGCCGTTGATATCAGAAATAACGGACGAATGCGCTCGGATCGGCAAGGGTAATCGTCGTGGATGCTTTCAACTGTGGTGTGCCCAGATAGAGAAAACCGACGATTTTATCCTGTGGGCGACAGTCAAACGCTTCGCGGACGACCTCACTTTCGGTTAATGCGCCACTGCGCCAGATACCGCCAAAGCCCTGGGCAATGGCAGCCATCTGCATGGCCATCACCGCACAACCGGCAGACATTTCCTGTTCCCATAGCGGAACCTTGTCGTTTGCTTCACATTTCGCCACCACGGTAATAATCAGCGGCGCGCGAAACGGCGCGCTGCGCGCTTTTTCCTGGGCCTTCTCATCGCTGCCAGATGCAATAGCGCCTTTTTCAAGCACGGCGGCAAAGCGTTCACGCCCTTCGCCCTCAATGACAAAGAATTGCCACGGTTGCAGCGTTTTGTGGTCCGGCGCGCGCATTCCCGCACGCAGAATATTTTGCAGTTGTTCTCCTGCCGGGGCCGGTTCGACGAGACGAGAGGCGCTACGACGGGTCATAAGTAATTCGAGTGCATCCATTTGTTTAACTCCAACAATGAAATTTGTTCACAAAATTAACACGTGAGCGGATTTTGTTACAGCACAGGCGGTGATTCCTGCTGACAAGTGCCTGTCGGGTCATTACGATAGCCTCATCTTATCGCCTTTCTCCGGGATTTCGGGGTGGCGTGTTGTTAATTGGTAGGGAGAATACATGCGAACCCTGTGGCGATTTATTGCCGGATTTTTTAAATGGACATGGCGATTACTCAATTTCGTCCGTGAATTTGTGCTTAACCTGTTCTTCATCTTTCTGGTGCTGGTTGGCGTGGGCATCTGGATGCAGGTCAGCAGCAGCAACACCAGCGAACACGCTGAGCGAGGCGCGCTGCTGCTGGATATCTCCGGGGTGATTGTCGATAAGCCTTCGAGCACCAGTCGTTTAAGCGTTATTGGCCGTCAGCTGTTTGGCGCCAGTTCCGATCGTCTGCAGGAAAACTCCCTGTTCGATATCGTGAATACGATTCGCCAGGCAAAAGATGATCGCAACATCACCGGCATCGTGATGGATCTGAAAAATTTTGCCGGGGCAGACCAGCCTTCCATGCAGTATATCGGCAAAGCACTGCGGGAATTCCGCGACAGCGGTAAACCGGTCTTTGCCGTGGGCGATAACTTCAGCCAGGGGCAGTATTACCTCGCCAGTTTTGCTAACAAAATTTACCTCTCTCCGCAGGGTTCCGTTGATCTGCACGGCTTTGCCACCAACGGTCTGTACTACAAGTCCCTGCTCGATAAGCTGAAAGTTTCCACGCACGTATTCCGCGTCGGGACCTATAAGTCTGCCGTAGAACCGTTTATCCGCGATGATATGTCTCCTGCCGCGCGTGAAGCCGACAGTCGCTGGATCGGCGAGCTGTGGCAGAACTATCTCGACACGGTCGCCGCCAACCGCCAGATCCCAGCTCAGCAGGTGTTCCCTGGCGCACAGGCAATGCTGGACGGTTTGACGAAGGTCGATGGAGATACGGCGAAATATGCGCTCGACAACAAACTGGTGGATGCACTCGCCTCCAGCGCCGAAGTCGAAAAAATGCTGACCAAACAGTTTGGCTGGAGCAAAGCGGATAAAAACTATCGCGCCGTCAGCTATTACGATTATTCGCTGAAAACGCCGGCGGATACCGGAGACAGCATTGGCGTTATCTTCGCGAACGGCGCGATTATGGACGGTGAAGAAACCCCAGGAAATGTGGGGGGCGACACCACTGCCGCACAAATCCGCGAAGCACGTCTCGATCCGAAAGTGAAAGCTATTGTACTGCGCGTGAACAGTCCTGGCGGCAGCGTCAGCGCCTCGGAAGTCATTCGTGCTGAGCTGGCTGCGGCAAAAGCGGCGGGTAAACCGGTTGTCGTGTCTATGGGCGGCATGGCGGCCTCCGGTGGCTACTGGATCTCCACCCCAGCCAGTTACATTGTGGCGAACCCCAGCACGTTGACCGGTTCAATCGGGATCTTTGGTGTGATCAACACCGTAGAAAACAGCCTGGATTCCATTGGTGTACATACCGATGGCGTGGCCACTTCCCCGCTGGCGGATATCTCCATCACCAAAGCGTTACCGCCTGAAGTGCAGCAAATGATGCAATTGAGCATTGAAAATGGCTATAAGCGCTTTATCACGCTGGTCGCGGATGCACGTAAGACAACCCCTGAGCAGATTGACAAAATCGCGCAGGGTCACGTCTGGACCGGTCAGGATGCGAAAGCCAACGGACTGGTAGACAGCCTCGGTGATTTTGACGACGCCATCGCGAAAGCGGCTGAGCTTGCCAAGCTGAAACAGTGGCACATTGCGTATTATCAGGATGAACCGACATTCGTCGATATGGTAATGGACAGCATGTCAGGCTCCGTTCGCGCCATGCTGCCCGAAGCTATTCAGGCCATGCTCCCGGCGCCGTTTGCTTCTGCGGCCAGTGCAGTTAAAGCGGAAAGCGATAAGCTGGCCGCGTTTAACGATCCGCAAAACCGATATGCGTTTTGCCTGACCTGCGCCAACGTTCGCTAACAATCGCCCCCTCTTCGGGATGAAGAGGGGTTTTCATTGAGACAGAAGAAAAGTCATGCAAAAGAAATCGATTTACGTTGCCTATACCGGCGGTACCATTGGTATGCAGCGCTCAGAACAGGGTTATATTCCTGTTTCTGGTCATCTCCAGCGTCAACTGGCATTGATGCCTGAATTCCACCGCCCGGAGATGCCAGACTTCACCATCCACGAATACGTCCCGTTGATGGATTCCTCCGACATGACGCCGGAAGACTGGCAGCATATTGCGGAAGACATTAAAGCGCACTACGACGATTACGATGGTTTTGTCATTCTGCACGGCACCGACACCATGGCGTTTACGGCTTCGGCGCTCTCTTTTATGTTGGAGAATCTGGGTAAACCGGTCATTGTGACAGGGTCACAAATTCCGCTGGCAGAGCTACGTTCAGACGGGCAAATCAACCTGCTCAACGCGCTGTACGTTGCGGCAAATTACCCGATCAATGAAGTAACCCTGTTTTTCAACAATCGACTGTTTCGCGGCAACCGTACCACTAAAGCGCACGCCGATGGCTTTGACGCCTTTGCCTCACCCAACCTTGCGCCGCTACTGGAAGCCGGGATCCACATCCGTCGACTGGGAACTCCGCCAGCACCGCACGGCACAGGTGAACTGATTGTTCATCCTATTACTCCACAACCGATTGGCGTGGTCACCATTTACCCAGGTATCTCCGCTGATGTGGTGCGTAACTTCCTGCGCCAGCCGGTAAAAGCGTTAATTTTGCGCTCCTACGGCGTGGGCAATGCACCGCAAAATAAAGAGTTTCTGCAAGAACTTGAAGATGCGAGCTCGCGTGGCATTGTGGTGGTGAACCTAACCCAGTGTATGTCCGGCAAGGTAAACATGGGTGGCTACGCGACGGGTAATGCCCTCGCCCACGCTGGCGTGATTGGCGGCGCGGATATGACCGTCGAAGCCACGCTCACCAAATTGCACTATTTACTGAGTCAGGGACTGGATGTGCAGAGCATTCGTGAAGCTATGACGCAAAATCTGCGCGGCGAGCTCACCCCGGACGAATAAAGGAGTCTATGCCCATGGCCCGAGCCTTACTGTTGGTCGATTTACAAAATGACTTTTGTGCCGGCGGCGCTCTCGCTGTTCCGCAAGGCGACAGCACAATCGAGATTGCCAACCGTCTGATTGACTGGTGCGCCCTACGCGGCGACACGGTTGTTGCCAGTCTGGACTGGCATCCAGCTAATCACGGTAGTTTTGCCAGCCAGCATCAGGTCGCCCCCTACAGTCAGGGACAACTGGATGGTCTGGCGCAAACGTTCTGGCCCGATCATTGCGTGCAAAACAGCGAAGGAGCGGCCCTGCATCCGCTGCTGAACCAGCGTGCGATAGCGAAAACCTTCACCAAGGGCGAGAACCCGCTGGTCGACAGTTACAGTGCGTTTTTTGATAACGGTCGTCGTCAGGCAACCACGCTGAACGCCTGGCTGCTCGAACACCGTATTGCTGAGCTTATTATCATGGGTCTGGCTAGCGACTATTGCGTTAAATTCACCGTTCTGGATGCGCTCGATCTTGGTTATACCGTCAGCGTTATTACCGACGGCTGCCGTGGTGTCAATATTCAACCCCAGGACAGTGCAGAGGCGTTTATGGAAATGGCCGCAGCGGGCGCGACGCTGTATACGCTTGATGACTGGCTGGAAACCCAGCGCTAATACTTTAAAACGCCTTATCCGGCCTATTGAATTTGCGCATGTATGCAAATCTGTAGGCCAGAAAGGGACTTGCGTCAACACTCAGTAATGTTTGCCCCAACCGATACAACCTACCAGAAATGGTTTGCCGCTTCGCCAACATGACGTGAACACCTTCGCATTTTTCCTGTTATGAAACTGTTAACCTGCAGGTGCTGTTTTTTTCGCCACGCCATTTCCGTGGCGTGTTTGCTTGTTTAAATGTCAAAGAGGAACACCGATGAAACTATTGCCTTTGTTGGCAGCATTACCCCTGCTTTGCGCCAGCGTTGTTTCCGCCAGTTCACTGATGTCAGTTGGCTACTTCAATGGTGGCGGCGACGTCACTGCCGGTCCTGGTGGTGACATCAATAAACTGGATGTTCGTCAGATAACCCATCTCAACTATTCGTTTGGGCTTGTCTACAACAACGAAAAAGACGAGACCAATGACGCCTTAAAAGACGCCGGCAAGCTGCATCAGATTTGGCTTTCACCGAAAGTGCAGGATGATTTACTGAAAATTCCACAGTTGCGTAAACAGAATCCGAACCTGAAAGTATTGCTTTCCGTCGGTGGTTGGGGGGCACGTGGATTCTCTGGTGCGGCAGCAACGAAAGAATCTCGGGCGGTGTTTATTCAGTCTGCTCAGGAGATAATTGCGAAATATGGCCTTGATGGCATCGACCTCGACTGGGAATATCCGGTCAACGGCGCCTGGGGACTGGTCGAAAGTCAACCGGCCGACCGAGCTAACTTTACCGCACTGTTAAAAGAGCTCCGCGCCGCATTGGGGCATAAAAAACTACTGACTATCGCCGTGGGCGCAAATGCGGAAAGCCCGAAAAGCTGGGTGGATGTGAAAGCCATTGCGCCATCGCTCGACTACATAAACCTGATGACCTATGACATGGCTTACGGTACGCAGTATTTCAACTCGAACCTGTACGATTCGACACAATGGCCGACAGTCGCCGCGGCGGATAAGTACAGCGCTGATTTTGTGGTCAACAACTACCTTGCTGCCGGTCTAAAAGCGAGTCAGATGAACCTGGGCATTGGTTTTTATGGTCGCGTACCGAAACGCGCTGTTGAGCCTGGCATTGACTGGAGCAAACCTGACGCACAGAAAAATCCTGTTACCCAGCCCTATTTCGGGCCCGCGCAAATTGAATTGTTCAAATCACTGGGCGTCGATCTGAGCAAAGATACCTACGTGAAGTACAACGACATTGTGGCGAAATTGATCAACGATCCGCAAAAGCGCTTTAGCCAGCATTGGGATGATGAAGCAAAAGTGCCGTGGCTGTCAGTGCAGTCTGTGGAGGGAAAAGCGCTCTTTGCCCTCTCCTATGAAAACCCGCGCTCGGTAGCGATCAAGGCTGACTATATCAAGAACAAGGGGCTGGGAGGCGCCATGTTCTGGGAATACGGTGCGGATGACCAAAACCAGTTGGCGAAGCAGTTAGCCGATTCGTTAGGCATCAAACACTGATCCCAACGCCTGACACAATAGGTTATGATTATCGCATTCTGCTGCGCCAACTTTTGGCGCAGCTTTTCATTTTCTACTGGAGGCATGAGCTTTATGGCTTTTATCCCTAAAAATTACGCCCGTCTGGAAGTCGGTTACCGGGAAAAGGCGCTTAAACTCTTCCCCTGGGTCTGCGGACGTTGTTCCCGTGAGTTCGTGTACTCAAATTTGCGCGAATTGACGGTACACCATATCGATCACGATCACTCCAATAACCCGGAAGATGGAAGCAACTGGGAAATGTTGTGCCTGTACTGCCACGATCACGAACATTCCAAATATACGGAAGCGGACCAGTATGGTTCAACGGTGGTTGCAGGCGAAGATGCTCAGAAGGCGGTGGGCGAAGCGAAATATAATCCGTTCGCCGATCTGAAGGCGATGATGAACAAGAAATAACTTCAACTGCGGGCCCGACATAGATGTTTGCCGGGCCTAAGTAATCAGGATTTAAACGTCGCAATGGGTTCAGGCGTAATACCAAACTCCACTTTCAACTGCTGCTTACTCTTCATCACCATCTCACCGTTGGTATCAATCGTCATATGCTGCGCGTCAATATTGTTTCGCGCCTGCCATAACATCACCAGTTGTAAGCAGTTCTCTTTTTGTTCTGCCGTTAGCGCCACGCCATCCGGCCATTTTCCGAGTTCAACGGCAGTTGATAAGCGCTGATAAACTTCCGGCGTCATGCTGTTGATCATCTCATCAAGATTCATGTTAAATCCACTCTCCGTAGAATAATTTGCTGAATCGTTTCTTCAGCCTTTGGTCTGCTCACCGTTTTCACCATCGGTGAAGTTCAAAGACGCTGAGTTAACGCAGTAACGTTCACCGGTAGGTTGCGGACCATCCGGGAAGACGTGCCCCAGGTGCGCATCACAGTTACCACAGCGGATTTCAATGCGCTGCATGCCATGTGAAGTATCTTTAATGTAACGGATAGCCTCTGCGCTGACAGGCTCGTAAAAGCTGGGCCAGCCGCAGCCAGAGTCATATTTTGTCTCGGAACGAAATAGCGGTTTGTCACAGACCAAACAGTGGTAGATGCCGTCACGCTTGTTGTGCAGCAAACGCCCGGTAAATGGCGGTTCTGTCCCGTGATTCTGCGTCACGTAGAACTGCATTTCGGTTAAATTTTTTTTTAGTTCTTCTGGAGAAGGTTGATTAGCCATTTGCTCACATCTCGCTTTATCTAAACTCACATCGCGAGACAGATTCTAACAAAACATTAACACCAGAGTGCGAACTTTTGTTCTAAACTTGATCCGTGCGAAATGGCAGCCTGCAATTCGTGATCACAATCACGTTTTTATCTTGATTGCCCTTTAAAATTCGGGCCGCCGACCCCATGTGGTTTCAAGCCCAAAGGAAGAGTGAGGCGAGTCAGTTGCGCAAAACTTAAGCAGCAGATTGATTTGTCGCAATGATTGACACGATTCCGCTTGACGCTGCGTAAGGTTTTTGTAATTTTACAGGCAACCTTTTATTCACTAACAAATAGCTGGTGGAATATATGACTATCAAAGTAGGTATCAACGGTTTTGGCCGTATCGGTCGCATTGTTTTCCGTGCTGCTCAAGAACGCTCTGACATCGAGATCGTTGCAATCAACGACCTGTTAGACGCTGACTACATGGCTTACATGCTGAAATATGACTCCACTCACGGCCGTTTCAACGGTACCGTTGAAGTGAAAGACGGTCATCTGATCGTAAACGGTAAAAAAATCCGTGTTACCGCTGAACGTGATCCGGCTAACCTGAAATGGGACGAAGTTGGTGTTGACGTAGTAGCTGAAGCTACTGGCCTGTTCCTGACAGATGAAACCGCTCGTAAGCACATCACTGCTGGCGCGAAAAAAGTGGTTCTGACTGGTCCGTCCAAAGATAACACTCCGATGTTTGTTAAAGGCGCTAACTTTGACAAATACGAAGGTCAGGACATCGTTTCTAACGCTTCCTGCACCACTAACTGCCTGGCTCCGCTGGCTAAAGTTATCAACGACAACTTCGGCATCATCGAAGGTCTGATGACTACTGTTCACGCGACCACCGCTACTCAGAAAACCGTTGATGGCCCGTCTCACAAAGACTGGCGCGGCGGCCGCGGCGCATCCCAGAACATCATCCCGTCCTCTACCGGTGCTGCTAAAGCTGTAGGTAAAGTACTGCCAGAACTGAACGGCAAACTGACTGGTATGGCGTTCCGCGTTCCTACCCCGAACGTATCTGTTGTTGACCTGACCGTTCGTCTGGAAAAAGCTGCTTCTTACGAAGAAATTAAGAAAGCAATCAAAGCTGCTTCCGAAGGCCCGATGAAAGGCGTTCTGGGTTACACCGAAGACGACGTAGTATCTACCGATTTCAACGGTGAAGTTTGCACTTCCGTGTTCGATGCTAAAGCTGGTATCGCACTGAACGACAACTTCGTGAAACTGGTATCCTGGTACGACAACGAAACCGGCTACTCCAACAAAGTTCTGGACCTGATTGCTCACATCTCCAAATAAGTTGAGATGAAACAGTAATCTGTAAGAGCGACTCAGGTCGCTCTTTTTTTTGCCTGAAGATACCCGTCATACTTCAAGTTACCGGTGTGTTGGCAATGCTCTCTCACCCGAATCACTTACTTCTGTAAGCTCATCGGGATCGTTCACTTGCCGCCGTCCTGCAACTCGAATTATTTAGGGTAAAAAAAAGGATTGCATAATGATTAATAAAATTTTTGCACTTCCGGTAATCGAACAAATTACCCCGGTCCTCTCCCGCCGCCAGCTTGATGAACTTGAGATTCTTGTGGTCGATCATCCACAGGTTAAAGCATCTTTCGCACTGCAGGGCGCACATCTTCTTTCCTGGAAACCCAACGGCGAAGAGGAAGTCCTGTGGCTAAGTAACAATACCCCGTTTAAAACCGGCGTAGCGCTGCGTGGCGGCGTACCAATTTGCTGGCCGTGGTTTGGTCCGGCTGCTCAGCAGGGCCTGCCTTCTCATGGTTTTGCCCGCAACCTGCCATGGACGCTGAAAGCGCACAATGAAGACGACAATGGCGTGGTGCTGACGTTTGAATTGCAAAGCAACGCTGAAACGCGTCAGCTATGGCCGCACGAGTTCTGCCTGCTGGCCCGTTTCAAAGTAGGTGCCACCTGTGAAATGGAACTGGAAGCCCACGGTGAATTTGAAACCACCTCTGCGCTGCATACCTATTTCAACGTCGGTGACATTGCGGCAGTAAAAGTCAGTGGACTTGGCGATCGCCTGATCGACAAAGTGAATGATGCTAAAGAAGATGTGCTGACTGATGGTATCCAGACCTTCCCGGACCGCACCGATCGTGTCTATCTGAATCCGCAAGCGTGCAGCGTTATCCATGATGATGCGCTCAACCGCAATATCGACGTCGTCCATCACCACCATCTGAATGTCGTGGGCTGGAACCCGGGTCCGGCGCTGTCCGTTAGCATGGGCGACATGCCGGATGACGGGTATAAAACGTTTGTTTGCGTAGAGACGGCTTACGCAACCGCGCCGCAGAAAACCTGCGAAGAAAAACCATCACGCCTGGCACAAACTATCCGCGTTGCTAAACGCTAAAATTGTGTCTGTAGCCTGACGGAGCTTGCGCCTTATCCGGCCTACCAAACATTGCGTAGGCCGGATAAGAAGCGTGAGCATCGCCATTCGGCAAATCAGGCCATATCCAGCGCCGTTTTACCCTTTGGCGCTGGATATGCCTTATCTAACTGCTTCAGCTCATCAACAGAGAGCGTTATCTCCAGCGCGGCGGCATTTTGTTCGACATGCGCTACGCTTGCCGCTTTTGGAATCGCCATCACGCCCGGCAGACGGATCACCCATGCCAGCAAAATCTGCGCAGCACTAACATTGTGCGCGTGCGCGATGTCGTTCACCACAGAGTGAGAAAGCAAGTCACCGCGCAATCGCCCCGCCTGAGCCAGCGGACTGTAAGCCATGACCGGCATCTGCTGCTGCTGGCACCACGGCAGTAAATCATATTCAATACCGCGCGATGCTATATGATAAAGCACCTGGTTAGTGGCACATTCCCGCCCACCTGTGACTTGCCATAACGCCTGCATGTCATCGTAATCGAGATTAGAGACGCCCCAGCGGCGGATTTTCCCCTGCGCAATGAGTGCTTCCATGGCATCAACGGTCTCAGCAAATGAAAAACTGCCCGTCCAGTGCAGCAAATAGAGATCCAGATAATCGGTTTTTAGTCGACGCAGGCTCGCCTCACAGGCGGCAATGGCTTTCTGACCACCGGCATTCCAGGGGTATACTTTCGAGACTAAAAAAGCGCTATCACGACGCCCGATTAATGCTTCACCCACTACCTCTTCCGCTGCACCATCTGCATACATTTCGGCGGTATCGATCAACCGCAGACCGAGATCCAGACCAGCCCGCAGCGCTGAAACCTCTTCCCGGCGTCGGCCAGGATCCTCGCCCATGTACCATGTTCCCTGCCCAATAGCAGGCAGCGATACCTGCTTTGTAAACATTACCTGTTTCGCTGTCATCGCACCCTCCTGTGTTAATGCACCACAGTAAAGCAAAACAACTGGCATGTGTCCTGTTAAGGTGCACAAATTGCACCCTCTAAGATTGGAAGTTGACCGCTATGGCAACGACAATAAAAAAACCGGGAACAAACAATGCTCCCGGGCCGAATGACAGAAAATCTTAACTGCACTGCGGTTATTTTAAGCGACCTAAATATTTCCCTTCTTTCATCGCGTTAATTTTCCCGTTTTTATAGACGATGACTGAAATCAAGCCCGCGCTATAAGACTGAGCGTCTGCATTGTTCTCATCATTTGCCGCAGCTTTGCCATTAATATAAGCAATACCATCAGCGCCACGTTTAAAGTCTACGCCCAGTTTATTCACATGCACGGGTGTGATTTTACTGGCGTGCACCGGAGCATTAGCATCGCTGACCATCGTTTTATGTTCATGCTGTAACTGCTGACGGTAAGCCTCGCTGATGGCATAGGCTGGTGCAGCAGCAGAAGTTGCGACCAATACAGCGATAATTATTAATTTCTTCATGAGTTACACCTTAATAATTATTGTGTTTGTGGTGATGACTGGAATTAGTATCATTTGAGTTATATACGTTTTGCGCGTTCTCCATAGCTTGTTTTTCAGCTACGGCATTGATTGTCGCCTGACGGTTTTGCTCAGCGATATAGCAGGCATCGCGGCTCACGCCCTTGCTTTCGCAAGCACTCATGCGTGAAGCCTCGGTGGAACATCCCGTCAGAATCCCACCCATCACTGCTATCATGATTAACTTTTTCATTATCTCTACCAGGTTTATTCGCAAGAAAACCACATGACATTTAATATCTGAGCCATGCAGCGTTACTGTCTTTACTTATTAAGTTGGAGTAATATCTGCAATCACTTATTTAATGTCAATTTTAATTTTTTCAGATAAATACCTAAAAGATGTAAAATAAAAATTAACTTAATGATTTTATTTTTTCAAATGAAAGTTAACTTTCATCGTCTCACAAAAATAATAAAATAGTTATCTTGCTATTTTTAGTGGCGAGAGTTTCACGATAAAATTATACCGTGATTATAAAATAGAATATTATCAATATATTGCGAAACCAGAAATCACTCTCCCAGAACAATAATTCGTGAAGCTGTACAGATACTCTTCCATTCACAAACGAATAGATTTCAGTCTCATCAAACAACAGGTTTAATTTTGGTAATTGCGGCAGGAAAAATACGTTAACTATTTGTTGCGGCCGATGTAATGCCAAAACAGCACAAAAAATCAAATCACATGTTTTGGATCAATATTCATCTCTGATATGCACAAAAAAGCCCGCATCTCTGCGGGCGAGTGTTTGACACACAGTGGTATCAGAACTTGTAGGTAACACCCGTTGAAATCAGACCCGTCCAGGATTTGTCCACCATCGGGCTGTCTGTCACTTCATCAGACAGGCGGGTATAACGCGCAGTACCGTATACGCTCCAGTTGCCCAGGAAGTTATAGTTTGCGCTGAGCTCCAGATACGGGTTCCAGGAGCTTTCAGGATCGTAGCTACGCAAGCCGCTACGGGCAGATTCATGGCGTGAAACACCATAATAGTATTCATTCTGGTTTTCACTGTTCCACTCGACACCAATCCCCGGAGTCAACGTCAGACCGCCATTGGTATAGCGGTATAACCACGCCAGATCCCATACAATACCATTGCTGTTATCCAGCGTGTCCCCTGCAAGGCTGGTACGCAGGAAACCGTATTGCGTGTTGTGAATGTAAGAAAGGCCAGCCATCATGGTGCTCTTACGTTTATCCAGACTACGCAGACGGTTGTCGTCGCTGTCACCCGGTTTGAAGTACATTGGCGACCAATAGGCCATCACCGACAGCTTATCGGTATCGTCATTCCACAGGTAGTAACCACCGCCCAGACCACGGAACCAGAAGTTATCGCTTTCATAAGTCACAACCGGGACCGGGTAAACGTCACTATCGTAATCTTTGTAAGGGTGCTCAACCACACCAACGCCTGCGCCCAGCGTCAGGTTGCTCTCTGCCTGTGCGACGTTAGCGGAAGTGGCAATAAGCACGCTAAGTGCCAGAAGTTTGAGTTTGGTCACAGTCAATAATTCCTTATTTAAATGTGTAGCGGTCAAAGTTTAACCGTCAATACGCTTCAGCCCAACTATTTTACGGATTCGCTCCAGAATGTAACCCCCTAATTTCTCAGCGAGTGATGACATTTTGCTTGCAGGACAGTGAACACCGCATGAATCCTGCCCCATATATTTACAAAAGATATGCTTTTTTTGCTGATGAGTTATTGATATGCCATTGAAATTCATTTGCGCACACAGGCAAGTTTTGCAAATGCCATCTACGCTTAATTTTAGAAGGTGTATCACCGAATACGTTGATCTCCTGACCACCACAATGGCATGAGAGTTGCTTATTTCTTCAGCAGCGACGTCGTTCAGTTTACCTCTTCAGGGGCCTCTACTATTCATATGAACGGCTCTTAACATGTGCTAAAAAAACGAAAGGACGGCATACCATGAATATATTCGATCACTATCGCCAGCGTTATGAAGCTGCCAAGGACGAAGAGTTCACGCTGCAGGAGTTTCTTACCACTTGTCGGCAAGATCGCAGCGCTTATGCCAATGCGGCAGAGCGGCTATTAATGGCTATTGGTGAGCCTGTCATGGTCGACACTGCCCACGAACCTCGTCTTTCTCGACTCTTTTCGAATCGGGTGATTGCACGATACCCTGCTTTTGAAGAGTTTTATGGCATGGAAGAGGCCATTGAGCAGATTGTTTCTTATTTGAAGCATGCGGCTCAGGGTCTGGAAGAGAAGAAGCAGATTCTGTATCTGCTGGGGCCTGTGGGAGGGGGGAAATCATCTCTTGCTGAGCGGCTGAAGTCGCTGATGCAGCGAGTACCGATTTATGTCCTGAGCGCCAACGGCGAACGTAGCCCGGTAAACGATCATCCGTTATGCCTGTTTAACCCACAGGAAGACGCGCAGATCCTGGAAAAAGAGTATGGGATCCCGCGTCGTTATCTCGGTACGATCATGTCGCCCTGGGCTGCAAAACGTCTGCATGATTTTGGCGGGGACATTACAAAATTCCGCGTTGTCAAAGTCTGGCCGTCTATTCTGGAGCAGATCGCTATCGCCAAAACGGAGCCTGGTGATGAAAACAACCAGGATATCTCTGCGCTGGTCGGGAAAGTGGATATTCGTAAACTCGAACACCACGCCCAGAACGATCCTGATGCCTACGGTTATTCGGGCGCACTGTGCCGCTCAAACCAGGGGATTATGGAGTTCGTTGAGATGTTTAAAGCACCAATTAAAGTGCTGCATCCTCTGCTGACCGCAACCCAGGAAGGAAACTACAACGGGACAGAAGGTATCTCTGCCCTGCCGTTTAACGGAATTATTCTTGCCCACTCGAACGAGTCCGAATGGGTGACGTTCCGTAATAATAAAAACAATGAGGCGTTCCTTGACCGTGTTTACATCGTCAAAGTGCCTTATTGCCTGCGGATCTCCGAAGAGATCAAAATTTACGAAAAACTGCTTAACCACAGTGAGCTGACCCATGCGCCTTGCGCACCGGGCACGCTGGAAACGCTCTCTCGCTTTACCATTCTTTCTCGCCTGAAAGAGCCTGAGAACTCGAGCATTTACTCGAAGATGCGCGTTTACGATGGGGAAAGCCTGAAAGATACCGATCCAAAAGCGAAGTCCTATCAAGAATATCGGGATTACGCCGGGGTCGATGAGGGAATGAACGGTCTTTCCACGCGCTTCGCGTTTAAGATCCTCTCACGCGTCTTTAACTTTGACCACGCCGAAGTGGCAGCTAACCCGGTGCATCTGTTCTACGTACTGGAGCAGCAAATCGAGCGTGAACAGTTCCCGCAGGAGCTGGCAGAACGTTACCTTGAGTTCCTGAAAGGCTATCTGATCCCGAAATATGCTGAGTTCATTGGCAAAGAGATCCAGACGGCTTATCTCGAATCCTATTCCGAATATGGACAAAACATTTTCGACCGTTATGTCACTTATGCGGATTTCTGGATTCAGGATCAGGAGTATCGCGACCCGGATACCGGTCAGCTGTTTGACCGCGAGTCGTTGAACTCAGAACTGGAGAAAATTGAGAAACCGGCGGGTATCAGTAACCCCAAAGATTTCCGTAACGAGATCGTCAACTTTGTTCTGCGTGCCAGAGCGAATAACAGCGGTCGCAATCCAAACTGGACCAGTTACGAAAAACTGCGCACGGTCATTGAGAAGAAAATGTTCTCCAATACCGAGGAACTGCTGCCGGTCATTTCGTTCAACGCCAAAACCTCAACTGACGAGCAGAAAAAACACGACGATTTTGTCGACCGGATGATGGAAAAAGGCTACACGCGTAAGCAGGTACGTTTACTGTGCGAATGGTATTTGCGCGTACGTAAATCGTCTTAAAATAAGTGCCCGGAGGCGCGTACGCTTGCCGGGCCTACAATACACATCCGTAGGCCGGATATGCTCAGCGCATCCGGCGTTACTGATGTAGCATAAAGTTGGCAAATGCAGTACGGGGGGCTTATGACCTGGTTTATTGACCGGCGTCTTAACGGCAAAAACAAGAGCACGGTAAACCGCCAGCGCTTCTTACGCCGTTATAAATCGCAAATTAAACAGTCGATCTCCGAGGCCATTAACAAGCGTTCGGTGACTGATGTGGATAGCGGCGAATCTGTCTCTATTCCAACTGATGATATTAGCGAACCGATGTTCCATCAGGGGCGTGGCGGCTTGCGCCATCGCGTGCATCCGGGTAACGACCATTTTGTGCAGAACGACCGCATTGAACGCCCGCAGGGCGGCGGCGGCGGTTCAGGAAGCGGACAAGGCCAGGCCAGCCAGGATGGCGAGGGTCAGGATGAGTTCGTCTTCCAGATCTCTAAAGATGAATATCTCGATCTGTTGTTCGAAGATTTAGCACTTCCTAACCTGAAGCAGAATCAGCAGCGTCAGTTAACGGAGTACAAAACGCACCGGGCAGGTTTCACCTCTAACGGCGTGCCTGCCAACATTAGCGTGGTTCGCTCCCTGCAAAACTCACTGGCGCGCCGCACAGCGATGACGGCAGGTAAGCGTCGCGAATTGCATGCGCTCGAAGCGGATCTGGAAACCATCGCAAAAAGTGAACCAGCGCAGTTGCTGGAAGAGGAACGGTTACGCAAAGAGATTGCCGAACTACGGGCAAAAATCGAACGCGTGCCGTTTATCGACACCTTTGATTTACGCTACAAGAATTATGAAAAACGGCCCGATCCTTCCAGCCAGGCAGTGATGTTCTGTCTGATGGACGTCTCCGGTTCAATGGATCAGTCGACCAAAGATATGGCCAAGCGTTTTTATATCTTGCTGTATCTGTTCTTGAGTCGGACCTACAAAAACGTGGAAGTGGTTTATATTCGCCACCATACCCAGGCGAAAGAGGTGGATGAGCACGAGTTCTTCTACTCTCAGGAAACCGGGGGAACCATTGTTTCCAGCGCGCTGAAGTTAATGGATGAAGTGGTAAAAGACCGTTACGACCCGGCCCAGTGGAACATCTATGCCGCACAGGCCTCGGACGGTGATAACTGGGCGGATGATTCCCCGTTGTGTCATGAGATTCTGGCGAAAAAACTGCTGCCGATGGTGCGATATTATAGCTATATCGAAATCACCCGCCGCGCGCACCAGACCTTGTGGCGTGAATACGAACATCTGCAATCAACGTTTGAAAACTTTGCGATGCAGCATATCCGCGACCAGGATGACATTTATCCGGTCTTTCGCGAACTGTTTCATAAGCAAAGTACAACCAGCAATAGCTAACCACATACATAAATCAGCCAGAGGTTATCTCCTCTGGTTGATTTTTATGACCTCGCGTTTCGACCACATGTTATGTCATTTAGCATTTTGTCTCAGGCTAGCCACTTCCACTTCGAGCGCGGAAATATCGCCAGAAGACAACAGCGGTTGCATTTTCACGAGCGACTCTTCCGGAAGTTGATACAAATTAAGGGCCAGTATTCGTTCAATATCCCCCACCGGCAGGCGATATTTTATTATTTTTGCCGGATTACCGCCGACTACCGCATACGGTGGCACATCTTTAGTCACCACCGCACCTGCTGCGACAACAGCGCCTTCCCCGAGCGTAACGCCTGGCATGATCATGGCGCGCATGCCTAACCAGCAACCATCATGCAACACCGTGTCACCCCGAAACTCGTAGGCATCTTTGATCGACGCCATAAAGGGATAAAGACTGATCCAGTCAAGCCGGTGCGTACTATTTCCCCCCATCAGAATAACGCTCTCAGCGCCAATGCAGACGAAATTCCCAATAATCAACTTATCCAAATGCCCAAGCGGTTCCCAGTCCCGGCTGATCTCATCACCGAGTAAATACCGCACCACCGAACGTTCGAATCCTTGATCCCAGCAGTCACTGTAATAGCTATGCGTACCCTTAATAACTATATTAGGGTTGGTCACTGTCTGATGAAGGTACTCCATTCTCGACCAGTGTTTTTCTGACACTTCGCCATCCTTTTATCATTGTGTTTTAAAACACCCTACATCCTTTCCACCAGCGGATAGAAGTCTTTATTTTCTTTTTGCATACGCTCATACACTTTGCGTAGAACATTGTTGGCATCACGTCTGAATGCCTCATCATTACCTTTTAATTTACTGGCAATATTCCAGCGCCGGGAAAAAACTTCATATTCGCTGACGATATCCGTCATTTCACGTTGAAATTTTGAGCTAACCTGTCTGAGCGTACTATTTCCATCCTGCTCAATATGTGGATAAAGGAACTGATCTTCAGCAGACAAATGTGTTTTTATAATGGCACTCATGCTAACGATCGCAGTTGCAATTTCCTGGGCATTGGATGATACGCCTGCATGGCTCAAGGTACGTAGAAATGATATTTTTTCCAGAATTTCAACATGCTGATTTTTCATTTTATCAATATTCATCCGTTTATCCTTTTTATTTTCCCTTTACGGAGCAGCAGGCAATGTAGTTTAGCTGGTGACGTTGCGAACGGAAGAAGCGAAACATTTTCAGGAACCGGCGACGATTTTCGCGTGTGCGTAAGCCGTTAAACACAATTTTAACCGCCCCAGTCAGCCCTTCATCACGAATTAATCCTCGCGGCGACATCAGCGACATATCGCCATTCTGCTGCAAGACCTGTGCAAACCCACCGTTCAGAAATAAATCTCGCCAGCCTTGTCTGGTCATCGGGCTAACGTTTGATTTCACTACCTCTACAAGCTGGCCCTGCTCGCCCGCGACCAGTTTTTGTGCGGTGAACATAATGTCGTGAGTTAACAGACGCCCGCCGGGCTTCAATACGCGATAATACTCGGCAATTAACTTCGCCTTCGCTTTATCGGCATACATTGTCAGCATGGCTTCGTTAATCACAACGTCGAAACTGTTATCCGCAAATGGAAGGGTGTTAGCGTTAGCTGCCATAACGTGAATGTGATTTTCCAGACCATTTGCCGTCACGTTATTTCTGGCGTTTGCCAGTGCGATTTTATCCATATCAATGGCGTATACCGTACAACCAAAACGTTGAACTAACTCTATCGCCGTCGTGGCCATGTTGCACGCCACTTCCAGCACCTGGCTGTCGGGCGTCAGCTGTGACTGGCTGAACAACCACTCTGTTGCTTCAACGCCCCCCGGACGCAGACGGGTTTTGCCCAGGCTGGCTAAGAACGTATGGCCCGCTTTATCAGTCGCGCTCATCTGCTTGTCTCCTTCCTTATAAGTTGCATTATAAATACAACAATAAGAGTTAAAGGTGAAGCACGCGAATGATTTTTATTACAAAATGCCCTTCCCAGTAGCGTTAGAGCGGATGAATGCCGTGTGATAGACTGAAGTATCAGACTTACAGGGCTGTACATCATTATGCAATTGCATCATAAAGCGCTCAGGCTCTTTATCTCCGTCAGCGTAGTTGTTTTGACATTTTCTTTTTTGGTTTATGAGCTCATTGCCAGCGATAAAGCAATGAATGCGTACATGCGCTATATCAATGAGAAAGCCGACTCATCGTTTCTCTATGATAAGTATACTAATCAAAGTATTGCAGCCCATCTGATGCGCACATTTTCATCCCCCCAGGTACCCGCTTCTATCGAGCAACAAAAAGCACTTTGCAACGCTTTCGACAGCGTTAACGGCACTCATGGGCTCAACCTCACCCAGCATAACTACCTACCATTACACGGTACGTTGCAAACCCCCACCACAAAATGTAGCGAGAAACTTGAAGACATATTTCTACTGCCCTCTTTTGACCGGGCGGTAAACGTTAATCGTGAACAGAAAGATTACGGTCATGGTTTAGGTATGCAGGAGTATAAATTTCGATATTACGTCGATCTCAAAAATAACTACGTCTATTTCTTTGATCTGGTCGACTCGCGGAAATTTGCGATACACAACTGGTCGTTTTTGCAAAAAGGAAACCTGGGTATCAACCAGAATGATATTGACGGTATTTTCACTGGCCGCACGGTAATCTCCCGTATTTATGAAGATAACCTGACCGAGAAAAAAGTGATGAGCTTTTTAACACCGGTCTACTATGCCGGTAAGTTAAAAGGCGTGGTGATGGTGGATATTAACAAAGAGAATTTAAAGAATATTTTCTATACCAGCGACCGCCCTCTCGTCTGGCGCTATCTTAACGTGACGCTTTCGGACATCAACTCAGGTAAAGAGATACTCGTTCACCAAAGTGAGAACAACCTGTTTAGCTATGTTCACTACCAGGAGGACATGCCCGGCGGTATACGCATCACCTTATCGCTTGATTTTATGTACTTTATTGTCTCCTCCTGGAAAGTATTCGCCTTCTATCTGCTGGCGACAATACTGTTGCTGAATATGGTCAGAACGCATTTTCGGCTGTATCACAACGTCACGCGTGAAAATATCAGTGACGCAATGACCGGGCTCTACAACCGCAAAATTTTAACGCCGACGCTCGAACAGCGTTTACAGCAGTTGGTAAACGCGGGCACCCTCGTGACCTTTATCGCCATTGATTGCGATAAACTAAAAGTCATTAATGATACGCTGGGGCATAAGGAAGGCGATCGAATTATCACCATTCTGGCTAGAGCCATTCAAACCTCGATTCGCAAAAACGACTATGCCATACGCCTCGGTGGGGATGAGTTTTGCATTATCCTCATCGATTACCCCGCTGAATTAACGCCTCGTCTGCTGGAGAGGATTCGCTATAACTTACAAATTATTGCGCAAGATAGAGCAATCAGCTTCTCCGCAGGGATTTATAATATGCAGCCAAACGACACCATTGATGATGCCTACAAAGCATCCGATGCACAGCTCTACCTGAACAAACAGAAAAAACGCGCGGATGCGTAATCATTTTTCTGACAGGATTTTCATTGTTGTACCAGGAGTAAGTCATGACGGAAGTGAACAAAGGTAACGCAACGCATCAGCGTTTAATTTCGCTGTTGTCAGAACAAGGCGCGACGTATCGCGTGGTAAGCCATGAAGCGGTCGGCAAATGTGAAGCGGTTTCTGAAATTCGCGGTACCGCACTGGGCCAGGGAGCAAAAGCGCTGGTTTGTAAGGTCAAAGGCAACGGCGTTAATCAGCATGTCCTGGCGATTCTTTCTGCCGACCAGCAGGCCGACCTGAGCCTGTTAGCCAGTCATATCGGCGGGTTAAGAGCATCACTTGCCAGCCCGGCGGAAGTCGATGCGCTGACAGGCTGCGTATTCGGCGCTATTCCACCGTTTAGCTTCCATCCAAATCTTAAGCTGGTCGCCGATCCGCTATTGTTTGAGCGTTTTAACGAAATTGCGTTCAATGCCGGAGTGCTGGAAAAATCCGTGATCATGGATACCGCAGATTACCTGCGTATCGCGCAACCGGAATTACTCCCGTTCCGCCGCGTACCATAGCCGTCCGAGTCAGGTGTAAAAACGTAGCATCGTGCATTAGCCCAAAAAAAATCATAATCATTAAAAAAAGCCTGTTCCGTCACGCGTTTACGCGTACAGTAAGCAGGCTTATTTTTTCTTTTGGCAAGGAAACTACGATGTTTGATGTCACTCTGCTGATCCTGCTCGGACTGGCAGCTCTGGGCTTTGTCAGCCACAACACCACTGTCGCTGTTTCAATTCTGGTGCTGATCATTGTTCGTGTTACCCCTCTGAATACGTTCTTTCCATGGATAGAAAAACAGGGCCTGACCGTCGGGATTATAATTCTAACCATTGGCGTCATGGCGCCGATCGCCAGCGGAACGCTCCCCCCCTCCACGCTCATCCACTCCTTTGTGAACTGGAAATCACTGGTCGCTATTGCCATCGGGGTATTCGTCTCCTGGCTTGGCGGGCGCGGTGTCACGCTCATGGGTAGCCAGCCTCAGCTTGTGGCCGGTTTACTGGTGGGTACGGTACTGGGCGTGGCGCTATTTCGCGGTGTGCCGGTGGGACCGCTCATTGCGGCAGGTCTGGTGTCATTGATTGTTGGGAAGCAGTAGCCAGTCCAGCCAGATAACGGCCTGGCGTCTGTCCCAGGCCTTTTTTGAACATGGTGATAAATGCTGTGGTCGAATCGTAACCGAGCATTTGCGCAACCTGTTGCACGTTATGGCCATCTATCAGCGCCTGCAGCGCCAGAATTAATTGAAGCTGGTGACGCCAGCGGCGAAAACTCAACCCCGTTTCTTTAACGACCAGACGGGCGAGGTTCCGCTCACTCATCGCAAATACGCTGGCCCACTGTCCCAGCGTCTGCCACTGCGCGGGCTCCCGCGCCATCGTCGCGACCATTCTGCGGATTTTCGGGTGATCGGAAACCGGCAACTGCATTTGCTCCTGCGGCTGCTGCGGGAGTTCATCAAATAGCACTTGCGTCAGCCGCTGGGTAGAGGGCTCCAGCCGTTGATCATCCGTTTTGGACGCCAGCGCCAGAATGAGCTCCCGACATAACGGGGCGATTTTCAGGGTGCAGCAGCGTTCAGGCATCACTACTGCCTGCGGCTCAATAAACAAAAAGCACAGTTGCGCCCCAACGGTAACGTGGTTGCTGTGTGGAATTTCACCGGGGATCCATACCGCATATTGTGGAGGCACCATCCACATAGCATTTTCAACCTCACAGGTGATCGCGCCATGCAAGGCCAGAATCAACTGCCCCTTACGGTGCTGATGCAGCGGACTGAAGAGTTCATCTTCCCGGGCCTGTATACAAAACGCCACCGCCGCATCGTGGTAAAGGTCGGGCTCATACCCATCCAGCCTCAGTCCTAACATAAAAATGTCCGTTTTTAGCGATAAACTGTCATTTTAGCTTGATTCATCCATTGAGTAAAAACGCTAAAGTATCGCCTCGCCTGACGATATGAGAAAAAAATGACAAATATGCCTTCCTCCCGCGGCAAAAACGCAGCCTGGCTGATCGCGGGGATCCTGATGATTGCCACCACGCTGCGCGTCACCTTTACCGGAGCCGCCCCGCTGCTGGATGCAATTCGCACCGACTACGGCCTGAGTACCGCCCAGACGGGACTTCTGACCACCCTGCCGCTGCTGGCCTTCGCACTGGTATCGCCTCTGGCCGCCGCCGTTGCACGCCGTTGGGGTATCGAACGCAGCCTGTTTGCCGCAATGCTACTGATTTGCGTAGGTATTGCGATACGTTCTCTGCCCACGCCAGGTTTCCTGTTTAGCGGCACCGCTATCATTGGTTGCGGAATCGCGCTGGGAAATGTGCTGTTACCTGGGCTAATTAAGCGTGATTTTGCTCAGCATGTGGCAAAACTCACTGGCGCATACTCGCTGACTATGGGCGCAGCGGCGGCACTGGGTTCAGCTATTGTGGTTCCGCTGGCGCTGAACGGGTTTGGCTGGCGCGGTGCGCTGATGGTACTGATGGTCTTTCCGCTGCTGGCGCTGATTATCTGGTTACCCCAATGTCGCCAGACAGCCAATGCCAGTTTGAGCAACTCGCGCGCTTTGCATTCCCGCGCGATCTGGCGCTCGAGCCTTGCCTGGCAGGTGACGCTGTTTCTCGGGATCAATTCACTTATCTACTACGTGATCATTGGCTGGCTACCCGCCATTTTAATCAGCCACGGCTACAGCGAAGCGCAGGCCGGTTCGTTGCATGGTTTACTGCAACTGGCAACCGCCGCGCCGGGGTTATTGATCCCTCTCGTCCTGAACAGATTTAAGGATCAGCGCGCCATCGCCGCACTGGTTTCGTTAATGTGCGCCGTCGGCGCAGCGGGATTCGCGGTAATACCCGGGCAGGCTTTACTGTGGACCATACTGTTTGGCTTTGGCTCAGGCGCCACAATGATCCTTGGTTTGACCTTTATTGGCCTGCGCGCAAGCTCAGCGCATCAGGCCGCGGCCCTGTCCGGCATGGCACAGTCCGTCGGGTATTTACTGGCCGCCTGTGGGCCACCGCTGATGGGCAAGATTCACGACCTCAATGGTAGCTGGCTGATTCCATTAGCTGGGGTCGCCGTGTTAGCGATACTGATGGCAGTGTTTGGTCTGTGCGCAGGGCGTAATCGGGAGATCGCAAGCGCATAAAGCAGCGGGCAGGTTTGGGTACAACCTGCCCGTTTTTTTATCCTCGCGCAGCGCGCAGCATTGCCTGAACTAACGGCACGGGTTTTCCCGCCAGCGCTCCACGTTCATGCTGAAAGAGTGTGCCGACAAAAAAAGGATGCGTCACCAGCTCAATGGCACGGATATCACCAGCCTCATCCCAGCCAGTCACACGAAGATCACCGCTCTCAAGCTCGGCGGCAAAATCTTCCGATACGCCATAGTTGCAGTGATACCCCTCGGAGATAACACCCCGTCCGTAGGCTTTGGCAATCAGCGTATTGGCCCTCAGTTCAATATCATCCGTTTTTTCTACCAGCGAGCAGGTCAACGGTGCGATGACCATCCGCCCCGTGGTATCCGTTTCCGCATGGGCAGCATCACTCCAGCCCAGCACGTTGCGGGCATACTCCAGAATCGCATGTTGAAAACCGCCACAGGTCCCGAGGAATGGGATGCTGTTTTCACGCGCGTAGCGTATCGCGATCAGTGCGCCTTCTAGGTGCCGATATGGACTGCCAGGAACGACCCAAATAGCATCATAGCCAATCAGATCTTCACTGCTGCTAATATCAGAGGTGGTTAGCCAGTCATAATCAGCCACTAATTCCAGAACGGCAGCGGCATCATCGATAGCAAGAGGAATGGCCTGATGCGCCACAATATCAGGGCTGTAATCACCCACCAGCGCAATGCGAAGCGTATCTTTAAACGGGGAAATTTCCATTAAGCTTTCCTTATGTCCAGACAATGAGGGACAATATAAGGAGCCTCAGCCTACCGATTTTTTGTTGGTATCACAATCCCTTAAATTGGGAGTCAGGACGGGCAGAATGTTACAATTGTCACGTTTTACGATCTTATTTAACCGTAATAAAGGTGTCGAAATAAATCAAAGCAGTGGATTAATGGAGCGGATGAGAAGATGAAAATTCAATGTAAACGCGTGTATGACCCAGCAGAAAAAAATGATGGTTATCGCGTACTGGTCGACAGGCTGTGGCCTCGCGGGGTAAAAAAGACCGACCTTATTTTTAACGAATGGAATAAAGCGCTTACGCCGTCATCTGATTTACGCAAGGCGTTCCACGCAGAATTGATTGATTTCACACACTTTTCGGAGCAATATCGCGCTGAACTGGCCCTACAGCAGCAGGAAGGAAAGCGTCTCGCAGAGATTGCCCGACAGCAAACCTTAACGCTACTGTATGCGGCGAAAAACACCCAGCAAAACCACGCGCTGGTGCTGGCTGAATGGATACGTCAATGCTAACCGGATTTCATTTGCCCGTTGTCGGATGATCTCTGCGCCAGAGCGCCCATTCATCAATCACTTCCCCGCCCGGTAATTTGCAGTCCGACCTTACGCCTTGCGGGGTCTGCACCGCAATCAGCGAGCCGCCCTTTTGTTCGCAATATACCGATGCCGGATTCGCCAGACCAATCTTCGGCGGTTTGGGGGCTTCGGGCTGAGTGGTACATCCCGCTAACACCAACAAGCCGGGCAAAATAATAGACGCCAGTTTCATATCGACTCCTGTTAAAAACCTTATCCCGGCAGGTTACCCCGACTTTCCATCTATCTCCATGTTTTACTGTCAGCTTTCAATTTAATGTTTAAGTTTTGAGCGGGATGGCGTGTTTCATCTTTCATCTTGATGTTCTATCATGCGGGCCACGTCAGCCCAGTCATTACTCAGGAGCATTTACACCTCATGTCGGACATGATCCTTGCCAGAGTCTCACAATCCTTAGCCACGGAGCAGTCAGTTGAGAGCCTGGTTCGGCAACTTCTGGAGATGCTGGAAGTGGTGACTGAGATGGAATCCACCTATTTAACTAAGGTCGATTTAGATGCCCGCCTGCAGCATATTTTGTATGCGCGCAATAGCAAGCAGATGCAGATCCCTGAAGGGCTGTCCGTACCCTGGGATGAGACGCTATGCAAACGCGCCATAGACGAAAACTGTCTGTACAGCGACAACGTCCCCGCTCGCTGGCCGGAGTGTACCGCCGCCCGCGCGCTGGAGATAACCACTTTCCTGAGCACGCCGGTTCATCTTCCCGACGGAACGTTTTACGGTACGCTCTGCGCCACCAGTCGCCACCAGCACGCATTAAGCCAACGTGGCGAACAGGTGTTACATCTGTTTGCGGGCCTGATCGCCCAGTCTATTCAAAAAGAGTCGCTGGTTGCTCAGTTACGCGAAGCGAATGCCGCGCTGATTGCTCACTCCTACACCGATGCCCTGACCGGATTACCGAATCGGCGCGCCATTTTTGAAAATGTTGAGACTCTTTTTTCCCTTGCCCGACATCTCAGGCAGAAGATTATTTTTGCCTATATTGATTTGGATGATTTCAAATTGATCAATGACCGCTTTGGCCACGAGGTTGGCGACCAGTTTCTGATCCAGATTGGTCAGCGTCTGCTTCGCGAATGCGGTGACAACGATATCCTTGGCCGACTGGGTGGTGACGAATTTTTAGTCGTGAGCCTGTCACCGGAAGATGACAGGGATCCGCGGGACCGCCTGCAGCAGGTGAAAATTCAGCTACAACAGCAAATTTGCGGTGACTACCACCTGGGTGACATTCATCTATTTTATCCTGGCGCCAGTCTGGGCGTGGTGGAAATTAATCCGTTGGAGACTGATGTAAACTGCGCGCTTCACCTCGCAGACAGCGCAATGTACAAGGATAAAAAGCGTCAGGATAAAACCACTTTTGTCGTACATTAAGCCCTGCTATGCTAACCCGTCTTTAAATAACTCTGGCAGATAATCGTATGCGACTCGGTATTATTTTCCCCGTCATCATTTTCATTTCCGCTGTCGTTTTCTTATCCTGGTTTTTTATTGGCGGCTACGCTGCGCCGGGAGCATAACGATGAAAAAAACAACGCTTATTATGATTGGCGTGGCTATCATCGTCGTTCTGGGAACAGAATTCGGCTGGTGGTGACCTAAGAAAAAGGCCACATATTAGTGGCCTCTATTGTCTGTATGTTTACTTAGCTTTTGATTTTTCTGTAGATAAACAACACCACAATCGCACCGATCACCGCCACGGCGAAACTACCGAAGTTGAAACCATCGACTTTACCAAAACCAAAGAAGGTGCTGATCCAGCCACCCACTACCGCACCGACAACCCCTAAGATAATGGTCATAAAGAATCCGCCGCCATCTTTACCCGGCATAATCCATTTTGCCAAAATCCCAGCAATAAGACCGAAAACCACCCATGAAATAATGCCCATAATTTCCCTCGCTTATGTTTTTAAATTAACGATTCACTCGTCGTATAAAAGCATAGCATAGCGCTGAAAAATTAAAATTTGTGATCGCTATCACTTCTGTTTTTCATCTTTTTCTGATGTTTCATAAGGTTACACCGCTGACCGGCAGACTAATTTTGTCGCGCCTCGTCATTAATGTCGAATCGTCAGTCATTCTGCTTAACGCTTTGGCCGTCAGCCCCTGCTATTGCTGGGTTTTCACTTCTGGCACACTTTATGCTTAAACAGCCCGTCACTACGACACATCGTAGTCCGCGATGCGTATCGCGTGACTGCGTCTACAATTCGCGCTATTTCAGCATTTAACAGGTCTGTTATTGATGAAAAAAATCACCAGTGTATGCCCATACTGTGGGGCCGGGTGCAAGCTCAAGCTTGTTGTTGAGAATAACAAAATCATCCGCGCTGAGGCCGCAGAGGGTGTAACGAACCAAAATCAGTTATGCCTGAAAGGCTATTATGGTTGGGACTTTCTTAACGACACTCGCCTTCTGACTCCCCGTCTGACCCGCCCGATGATCCGTTATGAAAAAAGTGGAAAATTCACTCCCGTTAGCTGGGATGAAGCCATTCGCTACACCGCAAAACGCTTAACTGAAATCAAAAATACCTATGGCCCTCGTGCCATCATGACCACCGGATCTTCCCGTGGAACTGGGAATGAGACCAACTACGTGATGCAAAAATTCGCACGTGGCGTGCTCCATACCAACAATGTCGATTGCTGTGCCCGCGTCTGTCACGGCCCTTCCGTGGCCGGGTTACAGGAAACGTTAGGCAATGGCGCCATGAGCAATTCCATCAGCGACATTGAAAACTCAAAATGCCTGCTGATCTTTGGTTATAACTGTGCCGATTCACACCCAATTGTGGCCCGCCGGGTAATTAAAGCTCGCCAGAACGGCGCAAAAATCATTGTCTGCGACCCACGCCGTATTGAAACTGCCCGTATCGCTGACCAACATTTGCAGTTGAAAAACGGTTGCAATATGGCGCTGGTCAACGCGTTTGGCCATGTTCTCATCGAGGAGCAACTCTACGATCGCGAGTATGTACAAAAGCATGCGGAAGGACTGGAAACATACTGGGAAACCGTTAAGGAGTATGCGCCTGAAGACGTTGAACATTTAACCGGTGTTCCCGCACAGCAGGTTCGTCAGGCGATGCGTACATTTGCTGCGGCGCCATCGTCCACCGTGATGTGGGGGATGGGCGTCACCCAGTTTGGTCAGGCCGTTGACGTGGTTCGTGGTTTGTCGAGCCTGGCCTTGCTGACCGGAAATCTGGGACGCCCTAACGTCGGTGTTGGCCCGGTGCGCGGGCAAAATAACGTGCAGGGCGCGTGCGATATGGGGGTGCTGCCTAACCAGTTTCCAGGGTATCAGGACGTAACCGATTTCGCCGTCAGGGAGAAATTTGCCGCCGCATGGGGCATTGACGTTAATCAGATGGATGACAAGGTTGGGACCCGCATCACCGAAGTTCCGCATCTGGCTATCGAAGGCAAAATCAAAGCCTACTACATCATGGGAGAAGACCCGCTGCAAACCGAGGCCGATTTGGGTCTGGTCCGCGAAGGATTTAACGCGCTCGATTTTATCGTCGTGCAGGATATCTTCATGACCAAGACGGCGGAAATGGCCGATGTCCTCCTGCCTGCCACCTCATGGGGTGAACACGGTGGCGTCTTTACCTGCGCCGATCGCGGTTTCCAGCGTTTTGAGAAAGCGATTGACCCCACCGGTGATGTAAAGCGTGACTGGGAGATTATCAGCCTGCTGGCCAGCGAAATGGGTTATCCAATGCAGTATCAAAATAACCAGCAAATCTGGGATGAGATGCGCGAGCTGTGTCCACTGTTCTACGGCGTGACCTATGAGAAAATGGGTGAGATGGGTCATGTTCAGTGGCCATGTCCCGATCTCGATAGTCCTGGTACGCCCTACCTTTACGCGCACAGCCAGTTTGATACCGCCAATGGCAAAGGCAAACTGTTTGCCGCACCGTGGCGAGCGCCTGCAGAAGTTCCTGATGAACAATATCCGCTGGTGCTGTGTACCGTGCGTGAGGTTGGGCACTACTCCTGCCGTTCGATGACCGGCAACTGCGCAGCATTGCAGGCACTGGCAGACGAGCCTGGGTATGTGCAAATCAATACCCATGATGCTGAAAAATTGGGTATTCGTCATCGCGATCTGGTATGGGTCAGCTCGCGCCGCGGTAAGGTTATCAGCCGCGCGGATGTCTCCGAGCGCATCAATGCCGGAACGGTCTATATGACCTATCAATGGTGGATTGGCGCGTGTAACGAGTTAACCCAGGACAATCTCGATCCTATTTCGAAAACGCCGGAAACCAAATATTGCGCCGTAAATATTGAGCACATTACCGATCAGGGGTGGGCAGAAAAATATGCCGCACAAACGTATAGCGATATGAAGTCACGTCTGTGTGAGGCTATTGCGTAAGTCACCGCCATCATCGCCTGAGTCTGGCTTTCCAGACTCAGGCCTTATCTCATGACTTCGCCAGCTGTGGTTCACTGAAGCGGATGGATGCAGCTTCCTCCTGCTTATCCCGCCGCATAAAGCCGAGGTTCATCAGAAACAATCCCGCCATAAACGGTAGTTCGTACAGTTCTTCAATCAGATCGCCATACTGAGCATTGTGCAGAAAGATGGGAGCCAGCAGACGATGATGCTCTACCGTATCGGAGATCAAAAATGCACAGGTGGTGATCGTTAACAGCCACAGAGGTAGCGGTTCATTGCGAAAGCGACGGGCAATATCCTGGCGTAAGCGCTTCGAAATCAGCACTGGCAGAATAATCATGGCAATCAATACCACTGAGATAGCCCGGAACAGGAGTTTGGGATGCTCAGGAAAATAATCGCGGCCCCAACTTGTGCTTCGGCCCAGTAATACCAGCCACCACGCTGCCGCCCAAAGCCAAAATTGCTTCTCGCCTTCGGGACGTGATAAGGGCCTGATGTAGCTGAGTGTAAATATGGCACCAAACAGCAGCCATAGCGCCTGGCCATTTTCAATCCAGCTGACGACAGTACCGTTGAGTAGCGGGAGATGCCAGTTCGCGGCGAACGGGATCGCCACGATGGCTAATCCGAGAATGATTGTGGGTAATGTAAGTCGGGTATTGAGTTTCATAAGCGCGATGTTCTGTTTTATATCTGTTTCGCGATCATAACCCCTGTGAATGATCAACTATTAGCAATCAATGCGAATCTCTTAAGGTATTCTTAAGGAATCCTTTCAGGATATTTCCCTGTTTCGCCCAGATAAAAAAACGCACTGCGCCGTCAAAGCACAGTGCAGTTTTTAGATTAAAAACTAATATATTCAATCAGTAGCAGTGAATAATGCCTACCACCCGCAGACTTCGTGCTCATTTTCGGTATCGTACGAACGCACGGTATTGACCAGATCTTTGACCACTTCAGCTGCCACATCCGGCACCAGTAATGTCATTGGTGCCTCTGTTTCATAATCAACAGAAACACCGTTGCTGTTATTGGTCACGGTTACGGTATAGGTTGCTTTACCCATGATTTACTCCTTGCCGGTGCGCACGACTTTTCGTTGATTTGCACTCTCCATCAGAACTTCCGGGGCGACGAAAAAATCGATATTAAAGTAAGTGTCGTCGGTCATCACTTCGATGTTATGCCATTTTTCCGGTGGAAAAACGCCAAACTGACCGGCTTCAATAATCATCACCTCTACTGGCTCCGGACTGTGTTCGTCTGCGTATCCGAGATATTTGACCGCCCCCTGCATAACCGAAAGTCGAGGATAAACCCCGGCTCGGGTCCCTTTATCAAGGTGGCGTTCGAAAATTCCGGCAGGCGCCGTTTCTTTGTTCCAGAATGGCGTAGAGCGTGTATGGATATGATTCTGTGGAATTTGAAGCATTTTTCTTCCCTTTTCCAGTCGACAACCAGCGAGTCATATTGAACCGCTGCTGTACACAGGGTACGCCTCAAAATATACATTTAAAATACCATTTATTGGTTATAACCCTACGATTATAAATGAAAAGCAGAGCGCAATATTAAAGGCCCGCCGCAATCAGCGGGCCGATGGCATCACGATTGAAGCGTGGCCAGACGGGCGGCAAAACCAACGAAAATCAGGCCGATAAGGGAATTCCCCACTTTGGCCAGTTTCTTCTTCGTACGGATATATTGCGTCACAAACGCGCCGGAGAAAATAAGGAAACTCAAATAGAAAAAGCTCACTATCTCAAGCGTAATAGCCAGAATAAAGAATGACAGCCCTGAATGCGGCGCATTGACATCAATAAACTGCACGAAGAATGACACATAAAACAGAATAGCTTTGGGATTGGTCAGGCTCAGGATTAATGCGCGCTTAAAAATAGCGCCAAACGGGACTTCCTCAGGCGCGGCGTCGCTTGCTTTCGATTTCAGTGTTGCATACAGGATCTTCGCGCCAAGATACAGTAAATAGAAAGCGCCAAGATAACGAACGATATTGAACAAAACGGGCGTTGTTTTAATCAATGCAGCAACACCGGCATAGGCCAAAAACATCAACACGGCATCACCAATAAACACACCGCTGGCGGCGAGATAACCCCCCTTTACTCCCCTACCGACGCTGTTTTTCAGCACAAATATCGTATTTGGCCCCGGTACCAGCACGATAAAAATAGCCCCCACCAGATACGTCCAGTAATTCAGAACTCCATACTCTGCGAACACGTTAACCTCTTCCTGAAAAAACACATGCACTTGCTGCGATACAATATGCTAACGAATGCGACAGGTGATGGAAAGAGCAGGTTATTAATTAAAAAAACCCGCCACTGGTGGCGGGTGTGTACAGATATGGTTAGCCCGGATTAATGGTGCAGCATCTCATCCACTACTTCTTCGCCCTTCAGCTGATAAGGGTAGTAGGTAGGCCAGTTTTCCATCTCCTCAAGCAAGGCAGCCTGCGAGGTATTTCCCATAAAGATATGGAAGTGGCTCGATTTACGCGGCGCGATAATATGATCGCTGAATTGCACGTATTTAGGCGCTTTGCTGTCAGCGGCTTTACACTCAAACAGATACCGTACACCTTTCTTGCCTGATTTATAGTGCAAGATTTTATACCCGGCATAATCGTATTTGCACGATGCGACCTGATTACCGGTGTGAAATTCCATCACGCCATCTTCGATGCCGATGGTGTCTACATTGGTTGCATAACCTGTACGGTAATAATCTTTAATTTGTTCTGCCGTTTTGCTTTTATCTTTCTCCGCTTTCTTTTTGAAAACCGGATCAAGTTCGCCACTGACCAGATACGGATAGACAGATTGCCACATGCCATCCCAGTCGGACAGCGCTCGGTTCTGCACCTGGTTATCATCAAATACCCCTTCCGACGCCTTTTGTTCTGCTTCACTCATCGGCGCACCATGGGAATGATGAGCATGCGCCAAAACCTGCCCACTGACTAAAAGCATCCCCAGAGCGATTGTCAGTTTGTTAAAACGAATAGCCAAAATTTCACCCTCAAATCGTTTGCGAGTGAATTGTTATAATATAACATAACAATTTAATCAATAGACATTACTGCACGTTATTGCCTCACGCTTCAATGAGTTTTCTGGAGCAAATCTGCTCAAGCAGAGCCTGCTGATGGCTGATAATGAGCATACCTAATGGCCGACGCTGGCACTCTTCAAGCAGCAATACCCAGATATCTTTTTGAATGGAAGGATCGAGCTGGGCGGTAATTTCATCGGCAATAAGAAAACGTGTCCGCGGATCCAGCGCGCGAAGTAAAGCAATTCGCGCCAGTTCACCGCCAGAAAGCTGTCCGGGACGGCGAGTTAACCACTCAGGGTTGATGTGAAGACGGGTAAGCAGTTCAGCATCAGGTCGCCAGGCATCATGAACCGCATCGCCGGTGCTACGCCGCGGGTTAAAGGTTAATTCCGGATGCTGTGGCACCAGTTGCACCGGGCAATACTGGTGCATTGGCAGCGGTTGGTCATCAACCAGAATGTCACCCGAGGTCGGTTTTTGCCAGCCCGCCAGTACGCGCCCCAACGTTGTTTTGCCGGTTCCGCTGGGTGCGCAAACCCCAATGCGTTCTCCGGGGCGCAGAGAGAAGGTCAGATTTTGCCATAGCACCTTTCCTCCCTGACAAATCGTCACCTCACGACAGCACAGCATCGCGCTCTCCAAAAAGTTGATTTCTTTCAGGCAGGGCCCGCCATTGGCGTTGCAGATGCTCGCTGATCTCTCCGCGTAACAGCTGTTCCCGGCTGACGTTATCCGACACCCTTCCCTGATGCAGCGCGACAATGCGGTCCGCGTGGCGAGCGGCCAGCGTAAGGTCGTGCGTTACCCATAAAACGCCAGCCCCTTGCTCACATTGCTCACGTAGCTGTTCAAGCAGTTGATTAGCCAGCGGTGCATCAAGCCAGGCGGTAATTTCATCCGCCAGAATATAGCGGGCCTGACTCAGCGACGCGTGACAGGCCAGAACACGTTTCGCCATCCCCCCTGAAAGCTGGCGTGGGAAGGCATCTAATACGCGACTTTCCAGTTGGCTACGCTGGAGCAATCGTTCAATTTTTCCGGCATTCCAGGCCTGGCCGGAGAGCTGACTTGCCCTGCGCAGATGTTTTTCAATCGAGAGCAGCGGGTTAAGTGCCTGAACACCTTGCGGGACATAGCTGAAAGTATTGCCACGACATTTGCGAATATCATCACTGTCCAGCGTTTTCCCCTCCAGGGTGATGGAGCCGTTGAAACGCAAATTGTCCGGTAAGAGATCAAGCAGACATTGCAGCAACAGGCTTTTACCTTCCCCACTTCCCCCAACTAACGCCACCATCTGACCTGGCGCTACGTCGAAAGAGATATCCTGCAACAGCGAAGACCAGTTTCTCGCGCCATACCAGCGATAACGCGCCACGTCCAGCGAGACCTGTCTTAAACTCAACATGCGTCACCTCGTAACCATAAACGATGCACTGCCCTTGCGAGCTGATCGAATAACATAACCAGACTGAATAGCATCAGCCCGGGAAACAGCACTAACCACCAGTCGCCATGACTGATAAACCTCAGCGCATCAGCCAGCAACAGGCCCAGCGATGGTTCATGCGGCGCCAGCCCAAAACCGAGGAAGCTCAACGCCGCGCTGTGCAACACCGCGTGGGGAAACATCAGCAAGGTTCCCGTTAACCACTGGGGTAACAATGCCGGGAGATAGTGATGCCGCCAGCAGTAAAAATGTCCGTGTCCCAGACGCCAGGTTAACGTCAGATAGTCACTGTGGGCCACGCGCTGCGCTTCGGCACGCAGGATTAGCGCCAGCCGCGGCCAGTGGGTCAATGCAACCGCCATAATCACCCCATTTTTTCCGCCGCCCAGCGTGAAACAGATCAATATGAGCAACAGCAAATGCGGCATTGACAGCATGGCATCGGTAATCAGACGCATTAGTACATCCAGACGCGGATGTATACGTGAAACCGCCGCCATCATTAATGCGATGAAGCCGCTGCACAACGCCGCGCCAATACCAATTTGCAGACTGGTTAACGCGCCCTGAAAGCAACGAATCCACAGATCGCGACCGAGGTTATCGGTGCCAAACCAATACAGCGCATCAGGCGGTAAATGACGGGCAAGCAGATTAACGCTCAATGGGTTATCCAGCGTCGCTGCGCCATACACCGCAATGCATAGCAGGCAGCTAAAAGAGAGCAGAAGACGAATCAGCGTCGGCGTCGGATTATAGAGCATCAGGTCGCTCCAGAGCACGGTTCAACACATGGACAAGCCAGGTAGACAGCGAGTTGCCAATGAACACCAGTACGGTACTGAACAACACAATCCCCATCAGTAACGGCAGATCGCCGCGCAATCCGGCATCAATAGTGGCCTGTCCCAGTCCCGGATAAGCAAAAACTTTTTCCGCCAGCAGTGCGCCGCCCAGCAATTCTCCCAGCGAGGCAAACTGCAGGCACAGCGCGGGCGTGATAGCATGGCGCAGAACCTGATGACGCAGCAGCGACCAGCCTTTATCTCCCTGAGAACGCGCAAAACGGACAAAATCGCTTTTCATCACGCTGGCGATACTTTCCCGTGTATGAAGTGTAATTTGGCCAAGTCCCAATAAACTTAGCGCGCAAACGGGCAGCACTAAATGGCGCAGACGCTCAGCCAGCGTGGCCATATCACCACTGTTGCCCGGCTCCCACGCGCAGCAGACCGGAAATACCGGCCAGCGCACGGCAAATAACGCCAGCAGCAGCATGCCAATCCAGAAGGTCGGCAACGACGAAAGCAGATAGCTGAGTCGACAGATTGCTTTATCCGGCCAGCGATTCAGATAACGACCCGCGACAAACCCCATTGCCGTTCCCAGTATGCCGGAGAGCAGCCACGCGCCGCCAAGCAAGGCAAACGAAGTTGCAAAGCGCTCCTTGATTACGCTGGCAACCGGTGCATTAAACAACATTGAGTAGCCGAGATCGCCCTGCAATACACGTATAAACCAGTGACCAAAACGCTCCCATAACGGCTGGTCTAATCCCCAGCGAGCAGCGATACGCGCATATTGTTCCGGCGGCACGTGCAGGAGATCGTTGCCAATATAGGCGCGAATCGGATCGACAGGAGAAAAGCTGAGCAGCATAAAAGTGCCAGCCGCAACCAGCACTAATAACACTATCAGCCGTAGAAAATGGCCTACAACAGACTTCATCAACGGCAGGTCCAGGTCCATTCATCCAGATTATTGAGCAGTGACCAGCTACCGTGGATCTCCGGCGCACCTTTGCCTAAGTCAATACACGGATTTGCCAGATAAGTGTGCTGAATGTTCAGCAGCCATGCCCAGGCGGCATCGCCCTGCACCCCAGCCCCTTGCTTGCCATCCCACTCCACCTGTTGCCAGAAAGGCAACGCTTTTTGCCAGTCCGGAGCATCAATGGCCTGTTTAAGATGTTGTTCAACGACGGGATTGCTGTAATAGCCTGGATTGTAGTATTCCACGCCCGCGGCCTGATTGCTGTAGTGATGGAAAAGCTCCATCGGATCCAGGCTTCCCCAGCCAAACAGCGTCGGATTCGAATGCATATGCCGCTCAACGGTTTCCCAGCTTCCGGATTGCAGCGAGACCTGAATACCCACGGGCTCCAGCATCGCACGTACGGCCTCGGCTAGATCCCGGCGCGTACTGTCACCGCTGGCGTACCACAAAGTCAGGCGAGCCTCTTTACCGTCTTTCACGCGTACGCCGTCTTTCCCCACCTTCCAGCCGGCTTCTTCCAGAATCATCCGCGCTTTTTCGCTGTCGCCATCTTTGAACGCAACTGACTGTCCCTGCCATGGCAGGCCCTGAACCGCGCTATACGCCGGAATCGCATGACCTTCCATGACCTGATCGGCAAGTTGTTTACGATCGATGGCGTAGTTGATGGCGCGTCTGATGGCGATATCAGCCGTAATATCGTTACCGATCGGATAACCATTGGCGTCTTTTTTACCCGCTGGAACCATCGGGAACACAATGCCACGATTTTCCACGCTGTCGCGTACCCAAAGCTTCAAATTCTGCTGTTGAGGCGCAACCGCCATCGAAGGCGCGATACGCACGAGTCCCAGTTGACCACTGCGCGCTGCGGCATAAGCGTTATCTTCATCAAGGAAGACAAACACCAGCTTACTGAAATCATTTTTCTTACCGGCATACCAGGGGTTCGCCTCCACGATCAGCTGTTGCCCCGGCTGAAAACTCACCAACCGATAAGGGCCCGCGCCAATCGGATTTTTGGCGAATGTTTTTTCGTCATACCGTTTTTCGGGAACAATACCCAAAGAGCCCAGCACGTTCACAAAGGTGCTCTGTGGGCTGCGCAGCGTGATTTCTACCGTGCGGTTATCTTTCAGGCTGGCATGAGTAAAGTTTCCCATGTCGATTTTGCCGCCGCTCTTTGCGGCTTTATTATAGGTGAACACCACATCTTCAGCGGTTAGCGGGGAACCATCGGAGAATTTAAGGTCGGGTTTTAACGTCAACGTCCAGGTTTTGCCGTCAGCACTGGTTTCAACTTTTTCCGTCAGCAGGTTACCCCAGCTCATATCTGCGTTTTGTTTTAATAATGGTGCATGCAAAAGCAAATAGCTGCCATGACTCCAGCCCAGCATCGGGTCAAACCCTTCCGTTGGCTCAGGTCCAATTGCCAGCTTCAACGTCTGACCCTCGCTCACATTTTGCGCGGCGAGAAGTGGTGAGGTTAATGCGAGAGTCAATGCACACGTAAGCAGTGCCAGCTTGCCTTTAATCATTATGTTATCCAGATTTGCGTTATTTTTATGCCGCTCAACGATTCATTGCCGTTAAACGGTCTCCTGGGGAAGGGATTATGGCGGACTGAAATGACGAAAAAAATGATGCGGCGCAGAAAAGTATGACGATTTTCTAAAATTATCATACTTTTTTCTGATACTCCTAATTGAGTACCCTCTGAATCACAGAAAATAGATTAAATGTTAGCCATTCAATTAATGGCAAATTAATTACAACCTAATGATTACAAATACTAATTATTGGTCATTTCCGCTATTTACTTAGCTAAAACTAATGACAATTTATGTATATTTATTCAAGAAAAACACCAGAAGTGATAAGTTACGTAAACATATAATGATAATTATTTTTATTATCATTCCCATCAATTATCTTACTTCCTTTGAATTTTTAACAAAGGAAGTTTGACTATGCGCTTAAAACCTATTGCTTCTGTTGTTCTGTCCTGTCTAGGATTTTCCAGTCCCCTGGCCTTCGCTGAAGATGTTATGGTGGTAACCGCTTCCGGTTACGAAAAGAAAATCACCAACGCTGCCGCCAGCGTCTCCGTTATTTCACAGCAAGAGTTACAAACCAATAAATATAATGATTTAGGCGAAGCCCTGCGTTCTGTTGAAGGGGTGGATGTTGAAAGCAGCACCGGTAAAACCGGTGGCCTGGAGATCAGCATCCGTGGCATGCCCGCCAGTTATACTCTGATCCTGATTGACGGTATTCGTCAAAACGGCAGCAGCGATGTGACGCCAAACGGCTTCTCAGCTATGAATACCAGCTTTATGCCTCCACTGGCGGCAATCGATCATATTGAGGTGATCCGCGGCCCGATGTCGACGCTTTATGGCTCCGACGCAATCGGTGGCGTGGTGAATATCATCACCAAAAAAAGCACCGATAAATGGAGCACCTCCATCAATACCGGCGTTAACCTGCAAGAGAGTAATAAATGGGGTAACAGCACGGTCGCCAACTTCTGGTCAAGCGGCCCGTTAATCGCTGGCGTACTGGATATGCAGGTTCGGGGTAGCACCACCCAACGTCAGGGTTCCAGCGTTACCTCCCTGAGCGATACCTCCTCCACTCGCGTACCTTATCCTACCGAGTCAGAAAACTATAACATCGGCACGCGACTCGACTGGAAGACGAATGAAAGCAATACGCTATGGTTAGATCTCGACTCCGCCAGACAGCGCTATGATAACGATGACGGTCAGTTGGGTAACCTGACGGGGGGTTACGATAAAACGCTGCGCTATGAGCGTAACAAAGTCACCCTCGGCCACGATACCGCCTTAACGTTCGGCACATGGAAATCCTCCCTCGGCTGGAATGAAACTGAGAACAAAGGACGACAATTGGTCTCCTCCGCACTCACGCCAGAGAACGCAGGCCGGGCCGGTGACGCACGTGAACTGAAGAACACCAACGTCATTCTGGACTCAGTACTGCTGACGCCATTAGGTGATTCGCACCTCTTAACCCTCGGCGGGGAATATTGGGATGCGCGCATGAAAGACGGTGTGGTGCTGGCCAATACCGGCGAAAAGTTCCATCAAAAAACGTGGGCAGCCTATGTAGAAGATGAATGGCATATTCTCGACTCGTTGGCCTTAACCGCAGGGACACACTACGAGCATAACGATGTCTTTGGCGGTCATCTCAGCCCACGCGCGTATATAGTTTGGGACGTATCCGACGAATGGACGCTCAAAGGCGGCGTGACGACAGGTTATAAAGCGCCATCACTGAGCCAGTTACATAACGGGATCAGCGGCGTAACCGCGCAAGGAACCGTGAATACGGTCGGTAATCCGAACCTAAAACCTGAGGAAAGTATCAGCTATGAAACCGGGCTGTATTACGAGAACGACACCGGGCTGAACGCCAACATTACCGGCTTCTATACCGAATACAAAAATAAAATTGTCTCGTATTCTATCGATGATAATACCAACAGCTATACCAACAGCGGCAAGGCAAGGACCGATGGCGTTGAATTTGCCAGCACCTTCCCTCTGTGGTCGGATGTGCTGACTTTATCCCTCAACTACACCTACACCCAGAGCAAGCAAAAAGATGGTGACAATAAAGGCGCGCCGTTAAGCTACACGCCAAAACATATGGCTAACGCTCGCCTGAACTGGCAGGCAACGGAAGATATGAATGCCTGGCTGAGCGCACGTTATCGCGGTAAAGCCCCACGCTTTACCGAAAATTACAACAACCTCAGCGCAGTACAAAAGGCCGTCTATGACGATAAAGGCGCTGATTTAAAAGCCTGGACCGTTCTCGACATGGGAATGTCTTATAAGCTGACCAAAGATCTGACGCTGAATACGGCGGTCAATAACGTGCTGGATAAAGACTTTAGCGAGGTTAAACTTTATCAGGTAGGCCGTAATAGCACCTACGCAGGAGATTACTATCAGACTGCGCAATCCACTACCGGATACGTAAACCCGGGCCGTAACTATTGGGTATCATTAAACTACCAGTTCTGATTTAGTTTTTTCCTACCAGACGGGCTGTCAATGATAGCCCGTCTACCACTGGGTTTCATCAAATGCCTGGCACTGTTCTTTTGGCAGCCAGCGGGGCTCTAATGTTTTTACCAGAGATAAAGCGACAAGGAATATTTTCGTCCCCGGCAGAGAAAAATGACGGAATGAGAGGTAAAGCAGAACTGGGACAGAATAGTCTGGGCGAGGCTTTAATCGATAGCTTTAAATAGCCATTATGTTTTATGAGTCACGGAGCAACGGGTGCCCCGTGACAGCCATTAACTTACTTCAAATACTCTCCGCTGCGCAGCGCTTCAATACGTTTATCCAACGGCGGGTGAGTCATAAACAGCTCACTCAACGACTTGGATTTACCGTTGATGCAGAACGCCATCATGCTGGTCGCTTCCTGCGGCTCATAGCTGGTTTTCAGACGCTGCAGCGCGGCGATCATTTTCTCACGCCCCACCAGTTTTGCTGAACCGGCATCCGCATGGAATTCACGATGACGTGAGAACCACATGGTAATAATGCTCGCCAGAATACCAAACACCAGTTCCAGCACCGTCGCCACTGCGAAGTAGATCAATGGGTTGCCGTTACTGCCCTCACCCTCATCGCGGTTTCCGCCCATAAAGCCAGCGGCAATTTGCGCCAGAATACGTGAGATAAAGATAACGAAGGTGTTCACCACACCCTGAATGAGCGTCATGGTAACCATATCGCCATTAGCAATGTGGCTGATTTCATGCGCGATAACGGCTTCAGCTTCGTCCGGGCTCATGTTTTGCAACAGGCCTGTACTCACAGCCACCAGCGAAGCATCCCGGCGCGCACCGGTGGCAAACGCGTTAATATCTGGCGCATGGTAGATTGCAACCTGCGGCATAGCGATCCCAGCCTGGCGAGCCTGATTCGCTACCGTATTCATCAGCCAGCGTTCTCTTTCATTGCGAGGCTGTTCGATCACTTCCCCACCAACGGATTTTAACGCCATCCATTTGGACATCAGCAGCGAAATGAAGGAACCACCAAAACCAAACAGCAGTGCCATGATCAACAAGCCTTGAACGCTGCTTGACTGAATCCCTGTCAGGCTCAATACCAGCCCGAAAACGACCATCACAGCCAGGTTCGTCAGCAGGAAGAGCGCGATTCGCATCATAATTTTCTTTTAACCTCAATTTAACAAAACGCACTATGCGATTACCCATATCGTATGGGTCTTATGGCTATTTTCAAGCATCCATAGGTGCTAAGTCACCAGAAAGACACAACTTTACATTTTATCGTATCACACTGACGTCTTCATGCGTTTGTTAAAAAAACAGGCACAATTTCTTGTGCCTGTTGGAGGTTATTTACTGGTTGCGGGCTGTTCCGCTGGCTTTTCTTTTTCAAGATGCGCCAGGTCAAGCGCAATTTTTACCGTTTCATCCAGGTAGGGATCTGGTTCCTGGTAATCCTTCGGTAAATCGTCCAGTTTTTTCAGCGGCGGCTTACCTTCTCGCTTAAACCGATCGTTGATACGCGCCAGACGCATTGCGTCATCTTCGTTATTCTCTTTCTCACGCTGAGCATAATTGAGAGAAGCGATGTTGCGTTTATCCTTCATCGCATTGAAACGCGCAATATCCTTCATGATGTACTGGAACTCAGGATCGTTGGCAATACGTGCATTGTGCTCTTTTAACAATTCAGGTCCGAACGGCGTCAGATTCTCTGATTTGGTGTAGGTCGCAGCATCAATGCTATCCCACGGCAGCGCGTTATCTTCAAACTTCTCACCGGTTTCCGTTTCTTCATTACCTGTCGGCATGATGATGTCCGGCGTAACGCCCTTACGCTGTGTACTGCCCCCGTTTACACGGTAGAATTTCTGGATCGTATACTGAACAGAACCCAGCGCCGGCCATTCCGGACGCAGCATCTGATCATAAATACGGTTCAGAGAGCGATACTGCTGTACAGTGCCTTTCCCGAAAGTCGGTTCACCAACGATCAGCGCACGACCATAATCCTGCATTGCCGCAGCAAAAATCTCTGATGCCGAAGCACTGAAGCGATCGACTAACACTACCAGCGGGCCTTTGTAGTACACAACGCCGTCGGTATCGCTGTCTTCACGCACTTTACCGTTATTGTCACGAACCTGAACCACCGGGCCGGAAGGAATGAACAGACCGGAGAGCGAAACGGCTTCGGTCAGCGCGCCGCCACCGTTAGTGCGCAGATCGATAATGATGCTGCTGACGTTCTGTTTTTCCAGCTTCTGCAACTGAACTTTGACATCATCCGTCAGGCCAACATAGAAGCCAGGGATATCCAGTACGCCGACTTTTTCTTTGCCAACGGTTTTCACGGACATTTTCACGGCGCGGTCTTCGAGACGAATACGTTCACGCGTTAACGTGACAGTACGCGTCTTAGTACCTTTACCGGCAGGCAGGATTTCAAGGCGAACTTTGCTGCCTTTGGGTCCTTTGATCAGCGCAACAACGTCATCCAGACGCCAGCCAATCACGTCGACCATTCCCTTACCGGTCTGACCCACGCCGACAATACGGTCGCCAACGCTTATTGCTTTGCTCTTGGCTGCCGGGCCGCCCGCCACCATGGAGTTAATGACGGTGTAGTCATCATCCATTTGCAAAACCGCGCCAATACCTTCCAGAGACAGGCTCATTTCAGTATTGAACTGTTCGGTATTGCGTGGAGAGAGATAGTTAGTATGCGGGTCGATCTCACGGGCGAAAGCCGTCATCGCCAGAGAGAACACATCTTCGCTGTTGGTCTGCGCCAGACGGCGAATCGCAAACTTGTAGCGACGCGTCAGCGTTTCACGAATTTCCGCATCGGTTTTGCCGGTCAGCTTCAGGCTGAGTTCGTCAAATTTAACCTTGCCGTCCCACAGCGCGTTAAGCTCTGCTTCGCTCTTCGGCCATGGCGCTTTGCTCCGGTCGAGGTTAAAGGTGTCGGTACCGGTGAAATCCATTGGACGTGCCAGTACGCTTAACGCGTACTGATAACGTTCAAATCGGCGTTTTTGCGCCAGATTATAGAGATCGTAAAAGACATCCAGCTTGCCGGTACGCAGTTCATCGCCAAGGACCGTTTTCTTTTTTGCATACTGTTCGATATCGCTCGCCAACAGCACGTTGTGGCTGTAGTCGAGCAGATTCAAATAGCGGTCAAAAATTTTTGCCGAAAACGCCTGATCCAGATCGAACTGGCGATAGTGCGAACGCGTAAAACGCGATGTCACACGTTCACTTACCGTCGCATGCTGGGTTTCTTCCTTTAAAACGGGGATTTGATCGGCACGCGTGATATCTTCCACAGCAAGTGCCTGGCCTGCTAATGCAAGCAGACCAGCTAACGCAGTAAGCCTAAAAAAAGTGTTCATGCCAGGCCTGGCCTCCGTTTCAGAACACCAGGTGTTCTGCGCGTACAATCAAAGACATACCCGAATTCAGCTGTACACGGACGCCATCTTTGGTGATTTCTAATACGGTGGCATCCATCGCATTATTACCTGCTTTCACCTTCAGAGACTGCCCTACCGTCAGTACTGAAATATCAGATACCGGGGTATGCTGTTCTTCACGAGGAGCACGCGGTGCTTTTGCTGCTGGTTTCTCAGCGCGAGGTTTACGCTCAGCGCCTTCTTTACGACGCGGTGCAGGACGCGGCTTACGCTCGCGACGCGGTGCGTCTTCTTTTTCACCGGCAGCAGCGGCTGCTTCGCGTTTTTTCGCCTGTTGCTCTGCACGTTGCGCCTGAACGCGGGCTTTAGCTTCTTCCAGCTGTTTGCGAGCATGTTCAACATGCTGCTCATCCAGCTCACCACAGGGGTTGCCGTCGAGATCAACACGCGTTGCGCCCAATTTAACGCCATACAGATAGCGCCAGCTTGAAGTATAGAGACGTAAGGCAGAGCGGAGCTGCGTCTTGCTGAGGTTCATTTCGCCCTCAACACGCTCTACCAGATCCTGAAAAATGCCAATTTTCAGTGGGCGCGCTTCGCCTTCCGCACTAAAACACTGCGGGAAGCGTTCGGCCAGAAACGCGATGACTTCTTTACTGCTATTCAACTTAGGTTGATTTTCCATGAAATTTCCTGATTACAACGGACGTAGCCAACAAGCGCAGGCATGAACAGGCGACATTATAATGACGTCATCAGTAATTGCTACGTTATCCGTTGATTATCCTGCGACGCGCGCAAAGAATTTTTTGTAATCCGTCGTTGCAAGCACGGTTTCAAGCTGTGCCACCAGCGTTCGCAGCCCCTGTTCATCCTCGTCAGTAAAGCGGCCAAACGCCGTGCTATCGATATCCAGCACGCCGATTATCTGATTTTCGACGGTGATTGGCAGGACGATTTCAGCGTTGCTGGCGGCATCACATGCGATGTGTCCGTCAAAAGCATGAACGTCCTCAATGCGCTGAACCTGGTTCTGCGCTACTGCGGTCCCACACACCCCGCGTCCTACCGGGATCCGCACGCAGGCGATTTTTCCCTGGAAAGGCCCCAACACCAGCGTATCGTTTTCGAGCAGATAAAAACCGGCCCAGTTCACTTCTGCAAGACGTTCGTACAACAACGCGCTGGTATTTGCCAGCGTTGCCAGAAAACTGGTTTCACCTGCCATTAATGCCTGAAAGTCACGGTTCAGATCCGTGTATAGCTCTGTTTTGTTCATTATGTAATCACTTAGTTGTCTTACTTAAAGCTGCAGCCTACTAAAATAAACATTAAATGCGTTAATGCTCAAGATCATTCCCGTCATGAGTTAAGATAACATTACTTCAACAATTTGATTCGCGATACATGGCCTTAACGACACCACGCATCACGCCGACTAAAAAAATAGCCATCAGGTCCATTGGTGATGCACTCCCTCGTGCGCATTACCATCGCTGCCCTGAATGTGACCTGATCTTTAGCTTGCCTAAAATGCGTTCGCACCAAAGTGCATTTTGCCCACGCTGTCAGGCAAAAATTCGTGACGGACGCGACTGGTCATTAACACGACTGGCGGCTATGGCTTTCACCATGCTGCTGCTGATGCCCTTTGCCTGGGGAGAACCGCTCCTGCACATCTATTTATTAGGTGTGCGCATTGACGCCAATGTGCTGCAAGGCATCTGGCAAATGACCCGACAAGGAGACCCACTCACCGCATCCTTCGTACTCTTTTGCGTTGCCGGTGCGCCCATCATTCTCGTGACCTCAATCGCTTATCTGTGGTTTGGCAATATTCTTGGGATGAACCTGCGCCCTGTGCTGCTGATGCTGGAAAGGCTCAAAGAGTGGGTGATGCTTGATATCTATCTGGTGGGCATTGGCGTCGCATCAATCAAAGTTCAGGACTATGCTTTTTTGCAACCCGGTGTAGGTCTGTTTGCTTTTATTGCGCTGGTGATCCTCAGTGTTTTGACGCTGTCGCACCTTAACGTTGAGCAGCTTTGGGACCGTTTCTACCCGCAAAGACCAGCCCGTCGGCCCGATGAAAAACTTCGCGTCTGCCTCGGTTGCCACTTTACAGGTTATCCGGACGCCCGAGGTCGCTGCCCTCGCTGTCATATCCCGTTGCGCTGGCGCAGAAATCAAAGTATCCAAAAGTGTTGGGCTGCTCTGCTGGCCTCGATCGTCCTGCTTTTGCCTGCTAATCTGCTGCCCATCTCGGTAATTTATGTCAATGGCGGCCGCCAGGAAGACACGATCCTGTCAGGCATAATGTCCCTGGCGAACAGCAACGTTGGCGTAGCGGCGATTGTTTTTATCGCCAGTATTCTGGTGCCATTCACCAAAGTGATTGTGATGTTTACGTTGCTCATCAGCATCCATTTTAGATGTGAGCAAGGATTGCGTACCCGCATCAAACTGCTGCGTATGGTGACCTGGATTGGTCGCTGGTCGATGCTGGATCTCTTTGTTATCGCTTTAACCATGTCGCTGATTAATCGCGATCAGATACTTGCTTTTACTATGGGGCCAGCTGCGTTTTATTTCGGCGCAGCGGTAATATTGACTATTCTTGCTGTGGAATGGCTGGACAGCCGCTTACTTTGGGATGCACATGAGTCAGGAAACGCCCGCTTCGCAGACTGAAGCGCAGATTAAAACTAAACGCCGTATCTCTCCGTTCTGGCTGCTGCCTTTCATCGCGCTGATGATTGCAGGATGGCTTATCTGGGGAAGCTATGAAGATCGCGGCAATACCGTAACCATTGACTTTATGTCTGCTGACGGCATTGTGCCGGGCCGTACTCCCGTTCGCTATCAGGGCGTTGAAGTGGGCACCGTGCAGGATATCAACCTCAGCGAAGATCTACGCAAAATTGAAGTACGCGTCAGCATCAAATCGACCATGAAAGATGCTCTGCGCAAAGATACCCAGTTCTGGTTGGTCACGCCGAAAGCGTCGCTGGCGGGGGTTTCTGGCCTGGATGCGTTGGTTGGCGGCAACTATATCGGCATGATGCCCGGAACCGGCGAGCCGGAAGATCATTTCGTCGCCCTCGATACGCAGCCCAAATATCGTCTGGATAATGGCGATTTGATGCTGCACCTGCGCGCCCCTGACCTCGGGTCGCTCAATAGCGGTTCGCTGGTTTATTTCCGCAAGATTCCGGTGGGCCGGGTGTATGACTACACCATCAACCCAAATCATCAGGGCGTAACCATCGACGTGCTGATCGAACGTCGCTTTACCAACCTGGTGAAAAAAGGCAGCCGTTTCTGGAACGTGTCCGGTGTGAATGCGGATGTCAGCCTCAGCGGAGCGAAGATCAAGCTGGAGAGTCTGGCGGCGCTGGTCAATGGCGCCATTGCTTTTGATTCGCCCGAAGACTCTAAACCCGCGGTGGCCGATGACACGTTTGGTTTGTATCAGGATCTCGCGCACAGCCAGCGGGGAGTGATCGTCAAGCTTGATTTACCCAGCGGCGATGGACTCAAGGCCGGCTCAACGTCGCTGATGTATCAAGGATTAGAAGTCGGGCAACTGACCAAACTGGATTTAAATCCGGGCGGTAAAGTGACCGGCGAAATGACGGTCGATCCCAGCGTCGTAACGCTGCTGCGCGACAATACGCGGATTGAATTACACAGTCCTAAATTATCGTTAAACGATGCCAATATCAGTTCGCTACTGACGGGCAAAACTTTCGAGCTGGTACCTGGCGAGGGCGAGCCGCGTAACCAGTTTGCGGTTATTCCTGCTGAGAGGTCGTTGTTACACGATCCGGGCGTCATGACGCTTACGCTGACCGCGCCGGAGAGTTACGGTATTGATGCCGGTCAGCCGCTGATTCTTCACGGCGTACAGGTCGGTCAGGTGATTGATCGCACGCTCTCTGGCAAAGGTGTCTCATTTACCGTTGCCATCGAACCACAGCATCGCGCCCTGGTGCAAGGTGACAGTAAGTTCGTGGTCAACAGCCGCGTTGACGTCAAGGTCGGGCTTGATGGCGTGGAATTCCTTGGCGCCAGCGCCAGCGAATGGCTCAGCGGCGGCATTCGTATTTTGCCCGGTACCAAGGGTGAAATGAAAAAAAGCTACCCGCTGTATGCCAACCTGGAAAAAGCGATTGAAAACAGCCTGAGCGATCTGCCAACTACCACGCTCAGCCTGAGCGCCGAAACGCTGCCTGATGTGCAGGCCGGTTCGGTGGTGTTATACCGCAAATTCGAGGTCGGTGAAGTGATTAGCGTTCGCCCACGCGCCGATGCGTTTGATATCGATCTGCATATCAAACCGGAATATCGCAACCTGCTGACCAGCAACAGCGTATTCTGGGCCGAAGGCGGAGCAAAGGTTCAGCTTAACGGTAGCGGATTGACCGTACAGGCATCTCCCCTGTCGCGAGCGCTCAAAGGGGCGATTAGCTTCGATAACCTCAGCGGCGCCAGCGCCAGCCAACGCAAAGGCGACAAGCGTATTCTGTATGCTTCCGAAACCGCTGCACGTGCGGTGGGCGGCCAGATAACCCTACACGCGTTCGATGCCGGTAAACTCGCGGCCGGCATGCCAATTCGCTACCTGGGGATCGATATCGGCCAGATCCAGACGCTTGAGCTAATCACCGCCCGTAACGAAGTTCAGGCAAAAGCGGTTCTGTATCCGGAATACGTGCAGACTTTTGCCCGTAGCGGTACCCGCTTCTCCGTGATCACACCGCAAATCTCAGCGGCAGGCGTCGAGCATCTGGATACGATCTTACAGCCGTATATTAACGTTGAACCAGGACGCGGTAACCCGCGCCGTGATTTTGAACTGCAGGAAGCCACCATTACCGACTCTCGTTACCTCGATGGTCTGAGTATTGTGGTAGAAGCGCCGGAAGCAGGTTCGCTGAATATCGGTACGCCAGTCCTGTTCAGAGGCATTGAAGTGGGGACCGTCACTGGGCTGACGCTGGGCTCGCTTTCTGACCGCGTGATGGTGGCGATGCGCATTAGCCAGCGCTATCAGCATCTGGTGCGGAACAACTCAGTGTTCTGGCTGGCATCCGGATACAATCTCGACTTTGGTTTGACCGGCGGCGTCGTGAAGACCGGTACCTTCAATCAGTTCATTCGCGGCGGAATCGCCTTCGCTACGCCACCGGGTACGCCGCTGGCCCCGAAAGCGCAGGCAGGTAAACACTTCCTGCTGCTCGAAAGCGAACCAAAAGAGTGGCGTGAATGGGGAACCGCCCTGCCACGTTAATCTCTCCCCTTGCTCCGGCGTACATACTCGCGCCGGAGCACTTATGCTACACTGCGCACCTGTTTTTTTGCCGGTGGTACCAAGTGGCTTATTTTCCCGACGCCTTTCTAAACCAAATGCGTGAAGCAATGCCTTCCACGCTCTCATTTGATGATTTTCTCGCTGCCTGCCAGCGTCCGCTTCGTCGCAGCATCCGCGTCAATACGCTGAAAATCTCCGTTGCCGACTTCCTCACTCTGACTGCACCTTACAACTGGTCGCTCACTCCGATACCCTGGTGCGCTGAAGGTTTCTGGATCGAACGCGATGATGAAAAGTCAGTACCGCTCGGCAGTACCGCGGAACATTTAAGCGGCCTGTTTTATATTCAGGAAGCCAGCTCAATGCTGCCGGTCGCCGCGCTGTTTGCCGATGGCAATACCCCGGATCGGGTGATGGATGTCGCGGCAGCCCCCGGCTCCAAAACCACGCAAATTGCCGCAAAAATGAAAAATCAGGGTGCTATTCTGGCGAATGAGTTTTCCGCCAGTCGCGTCAAAGTCCTGCATGCCAATATCAGCCGATGCGGGATAGCCAATGTCGCTCTAACCCATTTTGACGGGCGGGTATTTGGCGCAGCGTTGCCAGAAGCCTTCGATGCCATTTTGCTGGACGCGCCGTGTTCCGGTGAAGGCGTGGTGCGTAAAGATCCCGATGCGCTAAAAAACTGGTCGCCAGAAAGTAATCTGGAAATTGCCGCAACCCAGCGCGAACTTCTCGACAGCGCCTTTCATGCCTTGCGTCCCGGCGGCACGTTGGTTTACTCGACCTGCACGCTGAACCGTGACGAAAATGAAGACATTATGCAGTGGTTGATTGAGACCTACCCGGACGCCGTCGAGTTTTTACCACTGGGCGATTTATTCCCGCAGGCTGAACGCGCCCTGACCCCGGAAGGATTCCTGCATGTGTTCCCGCAGATCTACGATTGTGAAGGTTTTTTCGTCGCGCGTCTGCGCAAAACCACCGCGATCCCTGCACTACCGACGCCAAAATACAAAGTCGGTAACTTCCCGTTCAGCCCGCTTAAAGGACGTGAATCCGCGCTTGTCACTCAGGCCGCTAACGCCTGTGGATTGCAGTGGGAAGACACTCTGCGCCTGTGGCAGCGTGATAAAGAGATTTGGCTATTCCCAACCGAGATTGAACCCCTGATCGGCAAAGTCCGCTTTTCCCGACTCGGCATCAAACTCGCTGAAACGCACAATAAAGGGTACCGCTGGCAGCATGAAGCCGTCATTGCTCTCGCCAGCACAAATCACAGCCATGCGTTTGAACTGACCCTTGCCGAAGCCGAAGAGTGGTACCGCGGACGGGATGTCTACCCGCAGACCGCACCGACCACCGACGATGTGCTGGTTACGTTCCAGCATCAGCCGATTGGCCTGGCGAAACGTATTGGATCGCGATTAAAGAATAGCTACCCGCGCGATCTTGTCCGGGATGGCAAACTCTTTACAGGATAACGCACGTTTTTACTGGCGCTTTTGCTAACGTTGACTACGCTGAAAAATGGACGGCCTAACTGGTCGTACCACAACCAGCAAATAAACGGAGAGCACGATGATGAAAACCAGTGTGCGCATTGGCGCTTTTGAAATCGACGACGCCGAGTTACATGGCGAATCGCCAGGGGACCGAACGTTAACCATTCCATGTAAATCCGATCCGGATTTATGCATGCAACTTGATGCCTGGGATGCCGACACCAGCGTCCCGGCCCTTCTTAACGGAGAACATTCAGTTCTATTTCGCGAGCACTACGATCGTAAGTCAGATGCCTGGATCATGCGCCTTGCCTGATTCAAAAAGAACCCGTCGCCAGACGGGTTATTTCTTGGTTAATTTCCCTCATCTATCAACATCTTCTACACTACAGGTATGGCTTTACCATTTGAGGATGGAATGTTCACGCTGGTTCTTTTTGTGTGCTACCTGGGTGGCGGTTGTGAAGATATCGTTGTTGATGTCTACAAAACTGAGCAGCAGTGCCTGATATCGATGGACGATCAGCGTATTCGTAACGGCGGATGTTTACCCGCGGATGACTACATAGACAGCTTCTGGCGTCCGGCCCAGGAATACAGCGATTTTTGATTATTGCAGTTGCACCAGCGTCAACTCGCCACCAAACACCGCACCGGTATCAATATAGTGCAGATTCTCGTGGTCCAGTCGCTGACGCAGAGGCGTATGGCCAAACCAAAAGTGATCCGCGCCGCGAATGCCGTTGCCTTTATTCATCAGCCTTGTGCGATCCCACAGTACCCGCTGTAAATCGACCTCTTTTTGCCACTGATAATTATCATCAGGGTAATCTGCGTGAGCAATAACGTGTATGCCGTTCTGGCAACGCAGCTCCAGAATCCAGGGTAATTGCCGACACGTTTCAAGAGCGGTTGTCGCCGCTGGCTGCTCCGCCTGCGCAAACCACGAACCGCCATTCATAAACCACAGGAATTGCTCCCCGGTTGCCAGCGCGTCCAGCCCCATCTGTTCATGATTCCCTCTGACCGCGATAATCCAGCGTTTACGCAGTAGTTTCAGGCAACGCAAACTGTCAGGTCCGCGGTCGATAACATCCCCCACTGAAACCAGCAGGTCCTGCCACGGATCAAAATGACACAGGCGCAATTTCGCCATCAATAATGAGAAGCAACCGTGGATATCCCCGACCACCCAAACATGTCGCCAGCGCGTCGCTTCCACTCTTTGATAAGCATTGTCAGGCAGTCCCATTTGACCTCCTGTACACAAATATTGCCCTGTTCTAAATTAAACCATAGCAGTAAAAAACAGAGCGACCGAATCATACATCACGGTCCTACGCTATCCGCGCGTCGACGAGGTACTAACGCAACAGCTTCCAGTTCTGCTTCCAGTTCAGCTACTATAGATTGCAGGTCATAAGTGGGTGCATTACGCGCACGAGCTCTTTCTTCTCTTTTCTGTTTACAACACAATTCCTGATAGAAATCATTAACCGCAGGGATATCCCCGGTAATTTTTATCACATCATGTTCATGATAAAACAGCAACGGCGGTCCACCTTTGGTATCAAATGCAACGGCCTTAAGCGGCGTGAGCTCCATCGCCTCAATAAAACCTTTGTCACAAGTCAATATTCCAGGGAAAAAATATCGCTCATCATTTCCTGTATTGAAGGTAAGTGCTTGCTCTAAATATCGACAATGAGTCAGATCCCAGGCCATACCATGTAATGCCGACCACATGTTTTTCGACTTTTTATGTATTTTGTTAAAAAACCTAAATTCTGTCCCTCGTATAAAAAACTCACTCGCTAGAATTAACTCTCTTGTTGCCAAAAAGCATACTTTGGTGTGAGCAAAACTTAATAGTTCGATCAATTTATTTTTGAGCGATCTGGCAGGCGATTTGATTTGGATGATACTCATCATAAGAACATAAGCGTAAATACTATCGTGCCTGTCTCTTAAGGCACGCCTGAACTCAGAGTCTTTGTTTTTGGTGAGCAGTGAGCTAAAATGTCTGTCGGTATTAAGAAAAAGCTCACCTTGCGATATTTTTGAGGTCAATACTCCGCTGGTTCCTGAATTAACGAGATCAACATCTTTTATAAATTCGTAACCCATCAACTTATCGAATATTTTATGGTGATTCTCTTTCTCATCCAGATTTTTAAGGTTCTCCAGCTCATATAACACAGAGTCTACCTGCGTATTCTGATGAGAAATAAATTTAAATATTTCTTCGATGTCATCATCCAGACCAGAAACTTTACCATTGATATATGGTCTGAGATAACTTAATGCCTGGCTATCAAGAGATATTGAGTAATCTATTTTAAATATGGAGTGCCCTTTATCACTGAACATTTCCTCTATGGTTTGAGGATCCATAACGAAAACATTTTCATCATTGAATAAAGAGCGTATAGACGCCCCATGCTTGAATTTCTTGTTAGTTTGAAACCCCGGATATGGCCCTTTAGGCGATGAAAAGACAAATTTATACTCTGGGATTAATAGATAGAAACTGGTGTATAGTTTTAATGCTGCAGAGAGATCTTCCGCATTACCAATCTCCATCACGAGTCTTTCTTTTAACTTTTCCATTTCTTATATCTCGTTATTGAGAAACTGAGTCCATGTATCAGGGGCCAGAACGGCATCAATTGATGGATAATTATACCGCTATTGATACAAGTGAGTCTAAACCTCTCGGCACTAGTGACAACTGAAATGCTGGCGCATAAGCAGACCATACGCCTGGAGAACAGGAAAAAATGGGCATCACGATCTGATCTTTTTCTGCGCAAATGAAGTGTAAATGTTAAAAGCAGTGTGGTATAACGAAGAAATCCCGAATTGTGATATGCGGACAAATTTCGGAAACTTTCGGACATGATGTCCTAAGTGATTGAAATAAAATCCACATAAAAAGAGACCGAATACGATTCCTGTATTCGGTCCAGGGAAATGGCTCTTGGGAGAGAGCCGTGCGCTAAAAGTTGGCATTAATGCAGGCTAAGTTACCCTGCCATTTAAGAATAGATGACAGCGCCAGGTTTTCCAGTCCGCGACTAAAGTGGCCTGAAAAAAAGGACGATTGTCACACATCCAAACGTAAAAACCGCAAGTTCTCCTGAGAGAGCCTTGCGGTTTTTTATTGGAAATCAGAACGCTACATCTGACAATTAGCAGAGCTTTTCTGCACGCTCCACAAACGGTGCGAGGCTCATTTTTTCACCCGGTTTCGCCGGGTCGTCAATCTGGATAATCTCGATCGGCTTCGCCGTAGTTTTCCCACTCTCTACCTGCTGTCTGGCAACATCATTCAATGGGTATTGCACCAGCGTACTGGGATTGATGACATACAGCGCGTTACCCGGACGGCAGGTCAGCATCACCTCTTCCCGATTAAACGCCCACTTATCTTTGCCAACCTCAAAACGGCTGACGGTGATGACCTGTGGCGCAGCCAGCGCGGCCCCTGAACTTGCCAGTAGTAATAACGAGATAATGATTTTTTTCATGCGTTTCGCCAATCCATCAATCAGAAAGGTTCGAGGGTTGCAAACAGGCTGACAATCGCCAGCACAACGGCCCCAATTCCCCATTCCAGCTTAGTCATCCAAACAAAATAGAGTGCCATACTGCGGTTATCCTGCCGCATGCGTGGTACCAGAACATACCGATTCACCAGCGCAATCGCCACCATTAGCATCACCAGAGCACCTTTTAACAAAAGCAGTTGCCCGTAAGCCATGTGCCAGGGAACAGAGAAACCGACAATAAGCAGCGCATTCATGATACCGGTAAGTAAAACTCCGATAACGAAAAGATGCCCGTAGCGGGAGAAACGCATCATAGTATTGATGGCCTGTTCCCGCCAGCGACCTTGCGCCATTTGCATACAGTAAAGTACGGGCAGCAAACCGCCGAACCAGGCGGCTGCGCATACCAAATGCAAGGCGTGGTTAACCTGCTGGATTGCCCCTGCGATACCGCTATGCAGCGTCGCGTGTCCGACGCCAGCCAGCAAAATAAACTGCGCAATCGTCAGCATTAACAGCAGTCGCGGCATGCTGCGCGGTACTATAATTACCACCACCAGCGTGACCAGCGCGAGGATAATCTGCCATAACCAGACGCCGCCAAACTGCGTTTGCAACACGGCACCCCATATGTCACTAGAAATAACATCCCGCCAGCCTGAGCCCATTAAACCACCCTGGATCGCCAGCATCAGCGTCGCGCTAATAAAGCTCCACGCTGCGGCATGTCGTTGCAGACGCAAAAAACGACGCATCATTAAACGACGAACCGAAACGGGAGCCAACCATGCGCCGTAGAGCGCACAGCCAAAGACCAGCATCAACGTGGTAAAATGGATAAACCGTAGTGCAACCCAGGTAAATTCCAGCATCGGTTATTTCACGCTAAAGGTATATTGCCCCTTTGTCTTATGACCATCCACGGAGACGACGTGCCAGTCGACAGTATATTTTCCGGCCTCAAGCGTTTGAGCAAGTGGAATAATCAGTTGTGTTTTGTCCTGTTCACTGCGTGATGCCTTGCCCGTTTTGATCTGTTCTTTGTTTGGGCCTGTCAGCGTTGCGCCGCTGAATCCCGGCTCGACACCTTCTGAGAAATTCAGCGTCAACGCCTGAGGAGATACCGCAACATCGGCATTAGCCGCCGGGCTTTGTTTTGTCAGGTGAGCATGAGCCAGGGCGGCGGGAGTTGCCAAAAGGCTGGCGAGTACGATGAGAGCGTTGCGAAGCATAGATGCAGATGAAGCCATTTCAACTATTCCTTTTTGTTATGTCTAATCTATAGAGAATAACCTTCTACAATGATCGAGTCGAGAATCATCATTTCGGTCTTGCCATTAATGCACACTCTTAGTAACTTTGCGCGCCGAAAGACAGAGAAAAGGAGAAGCCCATGAACATCAATCTGGCCAAACTTGAGCAAGCTGAAATGGATAAGGTCAATGTTGACCTGGCCGCGGCGGGTGTCGCATTTAAGGAGCGATACAACATGCCGGTTGTTGCCGAAGTCGTTGAGCGTGAACAGCCCGAACATTTACGCGACTGGTTTCGGGAAAGACTGATCGCGCACCGTCTGGCATCCGTTTCCCTTTCACGTTTACCCTACGAGCCTAAAGTTAAATAAAACTTATATTACGTTACGATTCCTTACATGATGCCTGCTACAGTATAAGTATATTCTTAATCTATACTTTAAAGATGGTTGTAGACACTATGAAAAGGAAATCATTATGTCACACTGGAAAATCGCAGCAGCACAGTACGAACCTCTTCAAACCTCAGTTACCGAACATGTCGCGCATCACCTGCAATTCATTCAGGCAGCCGCTCAATGCCAATGTGAATTGCTGGTTTTCCCCTCCCTTTCCCTGTTGGGTTGTGTTGATGAGAATGACGCGCTCCCTGCCCCACCCGATGAAGCGTTGTTAGAACCTCTCGCGCATGCAGCCGTGACTTATCGCATGACGATTATTGCGGGGCTATCGGTAGAACATAACAATCGGTTCGTAAAAGGTATCGCGCTTTTCTCTCCCTGGATGACCTCCCCCTTAACGTTTCACCAGAGCCACGGGGCCTGTATAGCCAGACAGCAAAATGCCATCAGCGTTGTGGATAGCCAACCGGAAGGTATCGATATCGACCCGGCGTACTCGCTATTCACCAGCAGTCAGTCTGTCAGTGAGCCCGAATTGCTCTCCTCCACATCTCGTCTACAGAGTTTCTCGCATAAATTTGCCATTGCGGTATTAATGGCCAATGCGCGTGGCAGCAGCGCGTTATGGGATGAGCAAGGTCGATTGATTGTTCGCGCAGACAGCGGTTCCTTACTCTTAACCGGTCAACGCACGCCACGGGGTTGGCAAGGTGATATCATTCCTTTACGCTAATCGTTTTGGGTCAGGAGCATGGCATGTTGCGCATAATAGATACAGAAACCTGTGGTCTGCAGGGAGGCATTGTTGAGATTGCTTCTGTCGATGTGATTGACGGAAAAATAGTCAACCCCATGAGCCACCTGGTGCGTCCTGACCGCCCCATCAGCCCTCAGGCGATGGCAATTCATCGCATTACGGAAGCGATGGTGGCCGATAAGCCGTGGATTGAAGATGTCATCCCACAATATTACGGCAGCGAATGGTACGTGGCGCACAATGCAAGTTTTGATCGCCGCGTATTACCCGACATGCCCGGGGAGTGGATTTGCACCATGAAACTCTCCCGTCGTTTGTGGCCAGGAATCAAATACAGCAACATGGCGCTGTATAAATCGCGCAAGCTGAGCGTGCAGACGCCAGCTGGCCTGCATCATCACCGTGCCCTGTACGACTGCTACATCACCGCGGCACTGCTGATCGACATCATACAGACGTCAGGCTGGTCAGCAGAACAGATGGTCGATATTACCGGCCGTCCTGCGTTACTTACTACTTTCACTTTCGGCAAGTATCGCGGAAAACCTGTATCAGAAGTGGCTGAACGCGATCCGGGCTATCTGCGCTGGTTATTTAATAACCTCGACAGTATGAGCCCGGAGCTGCGCTTAACGCTGAAGCACTATCTGGATAACGCCTGAGCAGATGCCTGTCCAGGCAGTGTCCCCTGCGCCAGTCCGATCAAAAACGCGTATTCCAGGGCCACGCCTTCGTATGATTTAAAACGCCCTGATTTTCCGCCATGCCCGGAATCCATATCCGTGCAGAGTAACAGCAGACGATCGTCCGTTTTCAGCTCGCGCAGTTTTGCCACCCATTTTGCCGGTTCCCAGTATTGCACCTGGGAGTCGTGTAATCCCGTCGTAACCAGCAGATGAGGATAATCTTGCGCTGTAACATTGTCATACGGGCTGTAGCTTTTCATGTAGGTGTAATACTCTTCGTCCTGCGGATTCCCCCACTCTTCAAACTCACCGGTCGTCAGGGGAATGGACTCATCCAGCATCGTGGTCACCACATCGACAAAAGGCACCTGCGCAATGACGCCATGGAAGAGTTCCGGGCGCTCATTAATGGCAACACCCATTAACATTCCTCCGGCGCTCCCCCCCATGCCATAACACAGCGAAGGCGCGCCATAACCCATTTTTAGCAGCGCGTCGCAGACGTCGAGGTAGTCATTGAAGGTATTTTTCTTGAGCAGAAACTTACCGTCTTCGTACCACTGCTGTCCTAACTCGCCGCCGCCACGCACATGAGCAATGGCATAAACAAAGCCGCGATCCAGTAAGCTCAAGCGGCTGCTGCTGAAATCGGCGTCCATGCTGGCGCCATACGAGCCATAGCCGTAGACCAGTAACGGGTTTTTCCCTTTCAGGAAATACTTTTGATGGTAAACCAGCGAAACCGGAACCTCGGTGCCATCACGCGCGGTGATCCATACGTGTTCGCTACGGTAGTTCGCCGCATCAAATCCTGGGACCTCCGTCTGTTTGAGTACGCGACGCTCTCCGGTGTCCATATCCAGTTCAAACAGCGTGTCCGGTGTGGTCATGGAGGAATAGCCATAACGCAGGCGCGCTGTCTCAGGTTCTGGATTATAGGCAAGCCATGTCACATACGCCGGATCATCAAAAGCGATACCGACCACTTCGCGCGTTTTACGATTAATCTGTCGCAGGCTGGTTAAGCCCCGCTGACGCTCTTCCACCACCAGCCAGTCTGTGAACAGCGTAAAGCCCTCCAACATGATGCTGTCGCGCGGCGGGATCAGCGTCTCCCAGGCTTGTTCATCACGCACACGGGTACGGTACAGGCCGAAATTTTTACCCTGACGATTGGAACGCAGATAAAACGTATGCTGATAGTGATCGAGGCTGTACTCGTGATCTTTGCGTCGCGCTAAAAAGACTAACTGCTCGGCATCCGCCAGTTCTGCGTCAAGCAGCAAAACCTCACTGGTGGTCGCGCTGGCGATATGAATAACCACATAATGTAACGAGGTCGTTTTATGCAGACTGACATAAAACATGTCATCGGCTTCTTCATACACTAGCTCATCCAGTGATGACGGCGAGCCGACGGTATGCCGCCACACTTGATACGGGAGCAGCGTCGTTGCGTGTTTGCGCACGTAATAGAAGGTTTGCGAGTCATTCGCCCAGACCAGATCCGCTTCAACGTTTTCCAGCACTTCCGGATACCAGTTACCGCTTTGCAGATTGCGAAAACGCACGCCATATTGCCGACGAGAGAGATAATCTTCGGCCAACGCCATGATGGTGTTATCCGGAGATATCGCCAGTCCCCCCAGCGTATAAAACTCACTGTGGGCCGCGCGCTGGTTACCATCCAGCAAGGTGTCCCATTCATCCCACTCTTCACTGAAGGCAGACTGACGCTGATAAATGGCATATTCGCATCCCGGTTCATAAATATGCCGGTAGCGATAACCATTCTTCACATAGGGGGCGGAAGCATCCTGAGGCGGGATACGGTCGATAATCTCTTTCAGGACGCGATCCTGCAATGCCTGCTGCGAGGCCATAATCTGGCGGCCATACGCATTTTCTTGTTGCAGATAATCCAGCACTTCTGGCTGCGAGCGGGTGTCATCTCGCAGCCAGTAATAATTATCAACGCGGGTATCGCCATGATTCGTCATGGCGTGGGGAATACGAGAAGCTTTTGGTAGCATGTCATTGTTCTTTTGCTTAAACATCCTATAAGGGTGGCAAAAGACAGCAATGATGCAAGCGAAACATGCGCCTTAACGGTAAGTAATTAACCCGGTAAAGCCTGTTTTTGTTCCTTGAGATCCTGTTCAATGCCTTCACGAACATCCTGCGGGATCTTCAACGCATCGCCCAGCGCGTTCAGATAGCTACGCTCCATAAAGTGGTCGATATCAATCGCCGCACAGCTCAGGAAGTAAATTTCCAGCGCCTCTTCTTCGTTGCGGATCCCTTGTGCCAGGCGCTGAGGATCTAACGGTTGTTCAATCGCACGTTCGATCAGAATGCGGCCCTGCTCTTCCACGCCTGCTTCACGGAGCTGCTGCTCAATGGCGGTACGTTCTTTGGCATCAATATGACCATCGCTTTTCGCCGCAAAAACCAGCGCCAGGATCAGTCGTTCGGTTCGCTCATCCAGCGGTGAGCTTTGTGCACCGAACTGCGGTTCACCCTGATGCGCCGCGCGAACCTTATCCTTGTATTTGTTCCATAATACGGTACCGGCAACCGCACCGCCGCCCACCAGAAGCGCGCTGGTGCCGTATTTACTCAGTAATTTCCGTGAAGATTTGTTGGCAACCAGTAATCCTGCCAGACCGCCTAACGCGCCGGGAACCAGAAGTTTACTCAGCCCTTGCTCACCAGAAGATGACGCGGAAGATCCTTTTTGCCCAAGAAGAGATTGAAGTTGATTCAGCCAGTTAGCCATGTTGCCCCTCAAGTACAGACGAATAATCATCAAAGCGTACTCGAGGGGATGTCAGGAAGTGTTCAGGTCATCAAAAGAAGTGCAAATACCTTCTACCTTCGTTACTGCGACTGATACTCCGCCGTTCCGGCTTTGCAGTCGACTTTTACCTGGTAGTGAATATCCGCGCTTTTACCGCGAACCGTGAGGGGAACTGACCATTTCCCATCTTTACCCGTAATATCGGGCGTGTTGACCCAGGCGACAGGATCGGCTTGCCCGACGCGTTTTTGATCGTCAGCCCAGCGCGCGATGCGATTTTGCTGATAATCACGTTTCACGCTCGCCGCGATACCGTCAGCATTCAGTCCTTCGCACTTGGGGAACTGAACTTTCTTGCTTTCCATATTTGCCGCAAATACAGATACGCTGGCAGATAACAACAGCAGGCTCAACAACGCTCTTTTTTTATACATTCTTTTCTCCTTAATCTCCCCTTCGTCCTTCAGGTTGCCTGTTGCAACGTGAAAAGACGTCAGGGATTGCACAATGATTCAGGGAAAAGCATGGTACAAAACGTCAGGAGCGCAAGTCGTTTCAGGCAGCCTGAGTATCATCCTCAGCGTGCGCATCGTTTTCGACCGCCTGCGGAGAGGGCAGCTTGCCGTTTTTCAGAATGGCGCTCAGCACATCTTTCTGCTCAGCCAGCCACAGGGAAAGCGCTTCGCGCTGCTCGTCTTCGAGCGCTACCGGCGATTGCTCCAGCCATGTGTCGAGCAAATCTGCTGTATCAAGCATTTTGTCATACGCATCGGCTTCCTTTTTGCTGGTAAACGACATTTTTTCCTCACCTTCCCGAATGACTACGTATTTAACTTCAACCGCCATTTTTGCAGCCTCTTAAATTACCTGTATTTATGTACAGTATATTCTTTTTGCGCCTTGAAATCAACCTGGTAATAAAGACAGACGCAAACGTTTTCGTATATACTGCGCCCAGATAAAACAGGGGATTAATTTATGACGTTATTAGGCACAGCGCTGCGTCCCGCAGCAACGCGAGTGATATTATTAGGTTCAGGTGAACTGGGTAAAGAGGTAGCGATTGAATGCCAACGCCTGGGTGTGGAAGTCATTGCCGTGGATCGTTACCCCGACGCGCCAGCCATGCACGTTGCCCATCGCTCATACGTAATCAACATGCTGGATGGCGATGCTTTACGCCAGCTCGTCGAGCGTGAAAAACCACATTATATCGTGCCGGAAATAGAGGCGATTGCCACGGATATGCTGGTAAAACTGGAACAAGACGGTCACAACATCGTGCCGTGCGCCCGAGCGACGCAGTTGACCATGAACCGCGAAGGAATCCGTCGTCTCGCCGCCGAAGAATTATCTCTACCGACCTCTTCTTACCGCTTTGCTGACAGCGAAGCCCGCTTTCGCGAGGCCGTCGCCGAAATCGGCTATCCCTGCATCGTGAAGCCGGTAATGAGTTCCTCCGGTAAGGGACAGAGCTTTATTCGTTCCGCCGATCGACTCACTGAAGCCTGGAATTATGCTCAACAAGGCGGCCGAGCAGGTGCCGGACGCGTTATCGTCGAAGGCGTAGTGAATTTTGATTTTGAAATCACCCTGCTTACCGTCAGCGCCGTTGATGGCGTACATTTCTGCGCACCGGTAGGACATCGTCAGGAAGATGGCGATTATCGCGAATCCTGGCAGCCGCAGCAGATGAGTGAACTGGCGCTGGCTCGAGCGCAGGAGATTGCCCGTAAGGTGGTGCTGGCGCTGGGCGGCCACGGTCTGTTTGGGGTAGAGCTATTTGTCTGCGGTGATGAGGTGATTTTCAGCGAAGTTTCCCCTCGCCCTCACGACACGGGTATGGTGACCTTGATTTCGCAGGATCTGTCTGAGTTTGCCCTGCATGTTCGCGCATTTCTCGGTCTGCCGGTTGGCGCAATCCGTCAATATGGGCCTTCTGCTTCCGCCGTTATTCTGCCGCAGCTTACCAGCCAGAATGTCACGTTTGATAACGTACAGGCCGCTGTGGGCACAGGTATGCAAGTCAGATTCTTCGGCAAGCCAGACATCGACGGGAGCCGTCGTATGGGCGTTGTGCTGGCAACAGCGCAGAGTATTGAAGACGCGGTGACACGCGCGAAAGACGCGGCGGCACAGGTGAAAGTCGCAGGATAAAAAACGGGCCAGATGGCCCGTTTCAGACTCGCAGGCCCGGTAATGATTACCGGGCATTTTGCGTTATTACAGCTTCGCGCCTTCGACTGCTTCACGAGCCAGCTTGGTAATGCGTGCGTAATCACCAGCTTCCAGGGCATCTGCCGGAACCAGCCAGGAACCACCGATGCACAGCACACTTTTCAGTGCCAGGTAATCACGGTAGTTCGCTGGAGAGATACCGCCGGTTGGGCAGAAACGGACCTGAGAGAACGGACCCGCAATTGCCTGCAGCGCTTTAGTACCGCCGTTTGCTTCCGCCGGGAAGAATTTGAACTCTTTCAAACCGTAGTCCATACCCAGCATCAGTTCAGAAACGGTGCTAATGCCTGGGATCAGCGGAATAGTGCCTTCAGTTGCAGCTTTCAGCAGCGGCTCGGTCAGGCCCGGGCTGATAGCAAACTGCGCACCCGCTTCAGTGACTTCAGCCAGCTGTTGTGGATTCAGTACGGTACCCGCACCAACGATAGCGTCCGGAACTTCTTTTGCGATCGCGCGAATGGCATCCATCGCACATGCGGTACGTAAGGTCACTTCCAGAACGCGCACGCCCCCTGCAACCAGCGCTTTTGCCATTGGCACCGCGTGTTCCAGTTTATTAACCACGATAACCGGTACAACCGGGCCAGTGGTCAGGATTGCTTCTGCACTTGTCTTCCAGTTTTTCATCAGAGTTTTCTCTCGCCTGATTACAAAATAAGTCTTAAAAAGTGATACAGGTTGCGCCCTGCTCCGCACCGGACAGCTTTTCACGCAACGCGCTGAACATTTCACGTCCCGTACCCACGCGCGATGCGCTGAGATCAGGAATGTGTGGCTGACGGGAGGCAAGTTCCTCTTCATCCACCAGCAGCGTCAATTCACCTGTCTGTCCATTCACACGAATGATGTCGCCATCGCGTACTTTTGCCAGCAGCCCGCCATCATAGGCTTCCGGGGTTACATGGATTGCTGAAGGCACTTTACCTGAAGCACCTGAAAGTCGTCCATCGGTAACTAACGCAATTTTGAAACAACGGTCCAATAATACACCAAGTGGCGGCATGAGTTTATGTAATTCTGGCATTCCGTTCGCTTTTGGTCCCTGATGGCGTACAACCACCACGCAATCCCGGTCAAGCAGACCGGCATCGAAAGCGGGTAACACATCATGCTGACTTTCAAAGACAACTGCCGGCGCTTCAATAATCTGGTTTTCTACCGGTACCGCCGACGTTTTCATCACCGCACGCCCGAGGTTACCGCTCAGCACTTTGGTGCCGCCGTGGTGGGAGAATGGTTGGTCAAAGGTGGCGATCACGTTGCTGTCCAGAGACTTCACCGCCCCTTCGCGCCAGTCCAGTTCACCCTCGTTAAGCCACGGTTCCATGGTGTAGCGGGATAAACCGAATCCGGCAACGGTGTTCACATCTTCATGTAGCAGACCCGCATTAAGCAGTTCACGCATTAACACCGGTACGCCACCCGCCGCCTGGAAGTGGTTAATATCTGCCGGACCATTCGGGTACAGACGCGCCATCAGCGGCACGATATCGGACAGATCGGAGAAATCATCCCAGTTAATCAGAATCCCGGCCGCACGCGCCATAGCCACCAGGTGCATCGTATGGTTGGTAGAGCCCCCGGTCGCCAGCAGCGCTACAATACCGTTCACTACCACTTTTTCATCGATCATTTTACCGATCGGCATCCATTCATTGCCGTTGCCGGTCAGGCGTGTTACCTGACGGGCTGCAGCCGCGGTCAGCGCTTCACGCAGCGGCGCATCAGGATGTACAAATGAGGAGCCAGGCAGTTGCATACCCATAAACTCCACCACCATCTGGTTAGTGTTCGCCGTGCCGTAGAACGTACAGGTACCCGGAGCGTGATAAGACGCCGCTTCAGATTCAAGAAGCGCCATGCGATCGACTTTACCTTCAGCATACAGCTGACGGATACGCACTTTTTCTTTGTTCGCCAGACCGCTCGCCATCGGACCGGAAGGAATAAAGATTGACGGCAGATGACCAAATGACAGCGCAGCCATTACCAGGCCAGGGACAATTTTGTCGCACACGCCGAGGAACAACGCGCCGTCGAACATGTTGTGGGAAAGGCCCACTGCAGCAGACATCGCAATCACTTCACGACTGAGCAGCGAAAGCTCCATCCCATCCTGTCCCTGGGTCACACCGTCGCACATTGCAGGTACACCGCCAGCAACCTGGCCTACTGCATTGGCTTCATGCAGTGCTTTACGAATGATGGCCGGATAGTGTTCATACGGCTGATGCGCGGAAAGCATGTCGTTATAGGAGGTAATGATCGCGATATTGTTACGCAGCATGCTTTTCAGCGAGGCCTTATCGTCCGGCTGACACGCAGCAAAACCATGCGCCAGGTTACCGCATGCCAGTTGCGAGCGATGAACGGTAGTTGATTTCGCTTGTTCAATACGGGCGAGGTAGGCGGAACGTGTGTCACGAGAACGTTCGACGATACGTTGTGTTACGCGTAACAAATTCGGATTCATAGAGGCTCCTAAAATTTATCTGTCAGAGCGTTGGATCAACAATGTGTTTCAGTTGGGCAAAAATAGCTGAATCGCTTGTTGGCCGTAGCTCAGGGGCAAAATCGTTTCAGGGAGTGTAATAAAAAAAGCCCCGCGGGTGAATCCACGCGGAGCTTAAAAGTGCAAAAATTATTCTACAATCTGTGTTAGATCATGTTACCGGTAAAATAACACCTATGGGCTAGATGATATTTTACTCGAATTCGTTCCAGGAACGACCATCTCGGGTAATCATCGCCACAGAAGCAACCGGGCCCCAGGTCCCTGCCTGATACGGCTTCGGCGCGTCGTTGTCCATCGCCCAGGCTTCGGTAATTGAGTCGACCCACTTCCATGCTTCTTCAACTTCATCACGACGCACAAACAGCGCCTGTATTCCGCGCATTGTTTCGAGCAGCAGGCGCTCATAGGCGTCGGCAAGGTGCGTCTGGTTGAAGGTTTCGGAATAGCTCAGATCAAGCTTGGTAATTTGCAGATTATGCTTGTGATCCAGACCCGGCACTTTGTTCAGTACCTGGATATCGACACCTTCATCAGGCTGCAAACGGATGGTCAACTTGTTCTGCGGCAGATCCTGCCAGGATTCTCTGAACAGATTCAGCTCAGGCGTTTTGAAGTAAACCACCACTTCAGAGCACTTCGTCGGTAAACGTTTACCGGTACGCAGGTAGAACGGAACTCCCGCCCAGCGCCAGTTATCGATATCCACACGGATCGCCACAAACGTTTCCGTGTTGCTGCTCTTGTTCGCGCCTTCTTCTTCCAGATACCCCGGCACTTTTTTGCCCTGGGCAAAACCCGCGGTGTACTGACCGCGAACCGTTTTTTCACGTACGTTCGAACGATCGATACGACGCAGCGATTTCAGTACCTTCACTTTTTCATCACGAATGCTGTCGGCGCTCAGATCGGACGGCGGAGACATCGCAATCATGCACAGGATCTGCAGCAGGTGGTTCTGAATCATGTCGCGCATTTGACCTGCCTGGTCAAAATAGCCCCAGCGGCCTTCAATACCCACTTCTTCCGCCACGGTAATTTCTACGTGATCGATAGTGCGGTTATCCCAGTTGTTCACAAACAGGGAGTTGGCAAAACGCAGTGCCAGCAGGTTCAGGACCGTCTCTTTGCCAAGATAGTGGTCGATACGATAAACCTGACACTCTTCGAAATACTCGCCGACCTGATCGTTGATTTCACGGGATGTTGCCAGCGACGTACCCAGCGGTTTTTCCATCACAACACGGGCTGGTTTAGCATTCAGCTTTGCTTCACCCAGGCCTTTGCAGATCGCGCCAAAGGTGCTCGGCGGCATCGCGAAATAGTTAATGGTGGTACGTGATTTTTGATCCAGCATTTCGCCCAGACGGCTAAACGCGGCGGTGTCATTGACGTCCAGATTACAAAACTCCAGACGACCGCTGAGAGTCTCCCACAAACCTTCGTCGATTTTTTCTTTCATGAAGGTTTCGAGCGCTTCACGCACAACCTTGGTATAGGCTGCTTTGTCCCAGTCGGCACGCCCTACCCCAATGATACGGGTTTCCGGGTTAATCTGGCCGGCCTTTTCCAGTTGATACAGGGAAGGCAGCAATTTCCGCCGCGCCAGGTCGCCCTTCGCGCCGAAAATGACCAGATCACATGCCTGGGCTGTTTGCGTTACCGCCATGTCATTCTCCTCAATTAAGTGCCTGGTGCTTTTGCCAGACACTGGTTGTAATTTTATTACAGTGCACTGTACTGCTTTTACGTGAATCCGGAAACCGTAAACGCTTATCCAGCCGTGCTGTTACCGCGAACAGTCGCTTTATGGGCGTTTGCCGTCGCAAATTGGACAAAAAAGTCGTCTTTTTTCGTACCCCTGAAGACGTAAGAAAACCCGACTCCGATCATGTAATGAAAAAAAACAACAACTATTCTGTCCATTTTGCCCCGTTGCTGCATTAGCAGGGGTAATATCTATACACGAAATTATGCCCCGATTTCTCCGTATCATTGAAATCGTTTTTGCCCATGACCCATGAGTCTACCTACATCATGAATATGCTGGAAAAAATCCAGTTAAAACTGGAACAGTTGAGCAAGTCAGAGCGTAAAGTCGCCGACATTATTCTTGCCTCTCCCGAGCGGGCAATCCATTCAAGCATCGCCACACTTGCTGTGGAAGCCAATGTCAGCGAACCGACGGTGAACCGTTTCTGTCGCAGTATGGATACCCGCGGCTTCCCTGATTTTAAACTGCATCTGGCGCAAAGTCTGGCAAATGGCACCCCATATGTTAATCGCAATGTGGATGAGGATGACAGCGTAGAATCTTACACGGGGAAAATCTTCGAGTCAGCGATGGCAAGCCTCGACCACGTCCGCCAGTCTCTGGATAACGCAGCGGTAAACCGGGCAGTAGATTTATTAACTCAGGCGAAAAAAATTGCCTTCTTTGGCCTCGGTTCTTCTGCCGCAGTGGCGCATGACGCAATGAATAAATTTTTCCGGTTTAACGTACCGGTAATCTATTCCGACGATATTGTTCTGCAACGCATGAGTTGCATGAATTGTAGCGACGATGACGTCATTGTGCTTATTTCTCATACCGGAAGAACCAAAAGTCTGGTGGAACTGGCGCAGTTGGCGCGGGAAAATGACGCCATGGTTATCGCCCTCACCTCTCCCGGCACGCCACTGGCGCGTGAAGCAACGCTGGCAATTACTCTCGATGTACCGGAAGATACTGACATTTATATGCCCATGGTCTCTCGACTTGCTCAACTGACCGTGATAGATGTGCTGGCTACAGGATTTACTTTGCGCCGTGGGGCAAAATTTAGAGATAACTTGAAGCGTGTCAAGGAAGCGCTCAAGGAATCGCGTTTTGATAAAGAATTACTCATCAAGAGTGATGACCGCTAAAAGCAATAACAATGTTCTACCCTTTTATCATCCGGGTCGTTCATTTACCGTTAATATTTGAGAACGACCGGATTAATGTTCACGCAACACCAAGTTGTTTCAGTCAACGGAGTATTACATGTCCAGAAGGCTTCGCAGAACCAAAATCGTTACCACGTTAGGCCCGGCAACTGACCGCGATAATAACCTTGAAAAGATTATCGCCGCGGGTGCGAACGTCGTACGTATGAACTTTTCTCACGGCTCTCCAGAAGATCACAAACTGCGGGCGGATAAGGTCCGTGAAATTGCCGCAAAACTGGGACGTCATGTAGCTATTTTGGGTGACCTGCAGGGACCTAAAATCCGCGTATCAACCTTTAAAGAAGGTAAAGTATTTCTTAACGTTGGCGACAAGTTCCTGTTAGACGCCAACCTCGGCAAAGGCGAAGGCGACAAAGAAAAAGTCGGTATTGATTATAAAGGACTGCCTGCTGACGTCGTCCCGGGCGATATCCTGCTGCTCGACGACGGCCGCGTACAGCTTAAAGTGCTGGAAGTTCAGGGCATGAAAGTCTTCACCGAAGTTACCGTCGGTGGCCCGCTGTCCAACAATAAGGGCATTAACAAACTGGGCGGCGGTCTCTCTGCTGAAGCCCTGACCGAAAAAGACAAAGCCGACATCGTCACCGCTGCGCAAATCAGCGTTGACTATCTGGCCGTCTCCTTCCCGCGCTGCGGCGAAGATCTGAACTATGCCCGCCGTCTGGCGCGCGACGCTGGCTGCGATGCGAAAATTGTCGCCAAGGTAGAACGTGCAGAAGCCGTCTGCGACCAGAATGCGATGGATGACATCATCCTTGCCTCCGACGTGGTGATGGTGGCGCGTGGCGACCTGGGCGTTGAAATTGGCGATCCTGAGCTGGTAGGTATTCAGAAAGCGTTGATTCGCCGCGCACGTCAGCTGAACCGTGCGGTCATTACCGCCACGCAGATGATGGAGTCGATGATCACCAACCCAATGCCGACCCGTGCGGAAGTGATGGACGTGGCTAACGCCGTCCTCGACGGTACCGATGCCGTTATGCTCTCTGCAGAAACTGCAGCAGGTCAGTACCCGGCTGAAACCGTCGCGGCTATGGCACGCGTCTGTTTGGGTGCTGAGAAGATCCCGAGCATCAACGTCTCTAAACACCGCCTTGACGTGCAGTTTGATAACGTTGAAGAAGCGATTGCCATGTCAGCGATGTATGCCGCTAACCACCTGAAAGGGGTCACCGCTATCATCACAATGACGGAATCCGGTCGTACTGCGCTGATGACTTCACGTATCAGTTCTGGTCTGCCGATTTTCGCGATGTCTCGTCATGAACGTACGCTGAATCTGACTTCCCTGTATCGCGGCGTCACCCCGGTTCACTTTGACAGCGAAACTGACGGCGTCGTTGCCGCCAGTGAAGCAGTGAACCTGCTGCGCGATAAAGGCTATCTGGTTTCCGGCGACCTGGTCATTGTGACGCAAGGCGATGTCATGAGCACCATTGGCTCAACGAATACCACGCGTATTCTGACCGTCGAGTAACGCCCCGTTTGAAGTAAAAAAGCCTCTCGTTTGAGAGGCTTTTTTTATTTCTTCGGATAAAGATCTTTGCGCTTATAAGGCTCAATTTCACCGGGTTTGCGCGTCTTAAGCAGTTTTAGAATCCAGGTGTATTGCTCGAGATGCGGCGTCACAAAGATTTCCACTTCTTCGTTCATTCGTCTGGCAATGGTGTGATCATCCGCCGTCAGGATGTCATCCATCGGAGGACGAACCTGAATCGTTAAGCGATGCGTTTTCCCATTGTATACCGGGAACAGCGGCACCACACGGGCGTGACACACCTTCATCAGGCGGCCAATCGCCGGTAACGTGGCTTTATAGGTAGCAAAAAAATCCACAAACTCGCTGTGCTCAGCGCCATGGTCCTGATCCGGCAGGTAGTATCCCCAATATCCCTGACGTACAGACTGAATAAACGGTTTGATGCCATCATTACGCGCATGCAAACGACCACCGAAACGACGACGCACCGTGTTCCAGACAAAATCGAATACCGGATTTCCCTGATTGTGGAACATCGCAGCCATTTTCTGTCCCTGGGAAGCCATCAGCATCGCTGGGATATCTACGCCCCAACCATGAGGAACCAGAAAAATCACTTTTTCATCGTTGCGACGCATCTCTTCGATGATTTCCAGCCCCTGCCAGTCAACCCGATGCTGAATTTTTTCCGGGCCGCGTATGGCGAGTTCCGACATCATGACCATCGCCTGAGGTGCAGTCGCAAACATCTCATCGACAATAGCTTCACGCTCAGCTTCGCTGCGCTCAGGAAAGCAGAGGGATAAATTGATCAGTGCTCTGCGACGCGAGCTTTTTCCCAGCCGCCCTGCCATTCTTCCGAGCTTTGCCAGAATTGGATCGCGAAATGATGCTGGCGTTAACGAAATGCCTGCTATCGCCGCCACACCAAGCCATGCACCCCAGTAGCGCGGATGGCGAAATGATTTGTGAAACTCGGGGATATATTCAATATTCTTTTTTTTCGTTTCCATGCTCTTCCAGTGTCTGGTGCGGCGAAAAGTAGATCTGCTGATAGTGTAGCGGCGCGCGATGCGCCGTACAAAATAAAAAAGCCGGCACGCATAGCGTACCGGCTCTGTCAGCGTGTTAATTAATCGAAACGCAACTGAGGAACAACTTCTTTCACCTGTGCCAGGTAATCGGTGCGATCCGACCCGGTCAGACCTTCTGTGCGCGGCAGTTTCGCCGTCAGAGGATTCACTGCCTGCTGGTTGATCCAGACTTCGTAGTGCAGATGCGGACCCGTTGAACGCCCGGTATTGCCAGACAGCGCGATACGATCGCCACGTTTCACTTTTTGTCCTGGTTTGACCAACAACTTACGCAGGTGCATATAACGTGTGGTATAAGTGCGACCATGACGAACCGCAACATAGTATCCGGCTGCGCCGCTGCGCTTCGCTACAACCACTTCGCCATCACCCACCGACAGCACCGGCGTCCCCTGCGGCATCGCAAAGTCGACACCTTTGTGCGGCGCAACGCGTCCGGTCACCGGGTTCAGACGACGCGGGTTAAAGTTGGAAGAGATGCGGAACTGCTTAGCCGTCGGGAAACGCATAAAGCCTTTCGCCAGTCCGGTACCGTTGCGGTCATAGAACTTACCGTCTTCAGCACGGATTGCGTAATAATCTTTACCTTCAGAACGCAAGCGTACGCCCAACAGTTGGCTTTGCTCACGCTTACCGTCCAGCATTTCGCGAGACATCAGTACCGAGAACTCATCGCCTTTTTTCAGTTTGCGGAAATCCATCTGCCACTGCATGGCCTTAATCACTGCGCTGATTTCAGAGCTGGTCAGTCCGGCATCTTTGGCACTGGCGACAAAACTTCCGCCCACGGTGCCTTTGATTCGGCTGTTAACCCAATCGCCCTGCTGCATTTCGCTGCTCATTTTGAAACCCGTCGCGGTGCGATCGTAAGTACGGGTTTCACGACGGGAGACTTCCCAGGTCAGGCGCTGCAAATCACCTTCCGCGCCTAACGTCCAGGAAAGTTGCTGACCAATTTTCAGGTTACGCAGTTGTTTGTCGGAAGCCGCGAGCTGGCTGATGTCACCCATATCGATGCCGTACTGATTCAGAATACTGCTCAGCGTATCGCCCGTGGAGACGACATACTCATGCACGCCGGCTTCACCAGACGTTTTGTCATCCAGTTCGTCCTGTGGGATGGCTTCGTCTTCCTGAGCGGCCTGATCGATAGGTTCGCTGGCCTCAGGCAATAGTGAACGAATCTCGCTTTTTTCCAGCTCGATAGTTTTGACGATGGGTGCAGAATCAGGATGGTAAACATAGGGCCGCCAGACAGCGACGGCCAATGTCAGTACGGTAAGCGACCCCAGCATAACGCGATGGGGCCGCGGCAGATTATTAAATGCCAGAGCGACAGAGCGGGCTATCTGTTGCACGTAATCACTTCCTCATTAATCTCCTTTCAGGCAGCTCGCATACTGGTTGGCTAATTGGTTCAAAAACGCTGAATAGCTTGTTTTACCCAGTTTGATATTCGTTCCGAGCGGATCCAACGTTCCCATTCGAACGGATGTCCCTCTCGCGACGGCTTCAACGACCGCTGGCCTGAACTGTGGCTCAGCAAAAACGCAGGTTGCTTTTTGCTCAACCAACTGTGTTCTTATTTCATGTAAACGCTGCGCACCAGGTTGAATCTCAGGGTTCACGGTAAAGTGACCAAGCGGTGTTAGTCCGTAGTGTTTTTCGTAGTAGCCATAGGCGTCATGAAAAACGAAGTAACCTTTTCCCTTGAGCGGCGCGAGCTCGTTACCTACCTGCTTATCGGTTGCGGCTAATTGTGCCTCAAAATCCTTCAGGTTGGCGTCAAGTTTGGCTCGACTTTGCGGCATAAGTTCCACTAATTTTTCATGGATTGCAACCGCTGAGGCCCGTGCTATCTCTGGGGAAAGCCAAAGATGCATGTTGTAATCGCCGTGATGGTGATGCTCGTCACTTTTTTCACTGCCGGCATCATTATGTCCATGATCGTCATCATCGTCGTCAGCACCTTTCATGAGTAACGGTTTCACGTCATTGAGCTGCGCAATCGTTACCTGTTTTGCGTTAGGAATATTCTTGACTGATTTTTCCATAAACGCTTCCATCTCAGGTCCAATCCAAACGACTAAGTCCGCGCCCTGTAAGCGTTTTACGTCTGAAGGACGCAATGAGTAATCGTGTTCGGAAGCCCCGTCAGGCAGCAGAACCTGGGTGTCAGTAACCCCGTCAGCAATGGCTGAAGCGATAAACCCCAGTGGCTTAAGAGAAGCCACGACAGCGGCATTTGCCGACTGTGTTGCACTACCCCAAAGAGCAGCGGATAATGCTGCGAAAAGAAGCGTATTTTTATGTAACATAATGCGACCAATCATCGTAATGAATGTGAGAATTGTGATATTATAACATTCTATAACTTCTGCAAGACTAAAATTGATATGACGACTTTGGTTTCACTGGAAAATGTCTCGGTCTCTTATGGTCAACGCCGCGTCCTCTCTGACGTATCGCTTGAACTTCGACCCGGTAAAATATTGACGCTTCTCGGCCCAAATGGTGCCGGGAAATCTACGCTGGTGCGCGTTGTATTAGGGCTGGTAGAGGCTGATGAGGGAGTTATCAAGCGTAATGGTCGATTGCGGATTGGCTATGTGCCGCAAAAACTGTACCTCGATACTACGCTTCCGCTGACGGTAAGTCGGTTTATGCGCCTGCGTCCCGGCACCAAAAAAGAAGATATCCTTCCGGCACTGAAGCGTGTTCAGGCCGGACATCTGATGAATGCGCCGATGCAAAAACTCTCTGGCGGGGAGACACAACGCGTCCTGTTGGCCCGTGCTTTATTGAATAAACCTCAGCTACTGGTGCTTGATGAGCCAACCCAGGGCGTGGATGTCAATGGGCAGGTCGCACTGTACGATCTTATCGATCAGTTGCGACGTGAACTGGATTGCGCCGTACTGATGGTTTCTCATGACCTGCATCTGGTGATGGCAAAAACCGATGAGGTACTGTGCCTGAACCATCATATTTGTTGTTCTGGTGCGCCGGAAGTGGTTTCCATGCACCCGGAATTCATCTCAATGTTCGGACAACGCGGTGCCGAACAACTCGGAATTTACCGTCATAATCATAATCACCGCCACGATTTACAGGGTCGTATCGTCTTACGCCGGGGAAATGGTCACTCATGATTGAATTGTTATTACCCGGTTGGTTAGCCGGGATCATGCTGGCCTGTGCCGCTGGCCCGCTCGGCTCGTTTGTGGTCTGGCGTCGAATGTCTTATTTCGGTGATACGCTGGCCCACGCTTCGCTACTGGGGGTCGCCTTTGGCCTGCTGCTGGATGTAAACCCTTTCTATGCGGTCATCGTCGTCACCTTGTTGCTGGCAGGCGGTCTGGTATGGCTGGAAAAACGCCCCCACCTCGCAATCGATACTTTATTGGGCATTATGGCCCACAGTGCGCTGTCATTAGGGCTGGTTGTCGTCAGCCTGATGTCTAACATCCGTGTGGATCTGATGGCCTACCTGTTTGGTGATTTGCTCGCCGTGACGCCAGAAGATCTTATTTCCATCGCCATTGGGGTGGTTATCGTTCTGGCGATTTTGTTCTGGCAGTGGCGCAACCTGCTGTCGATGACCATCAGTCCGGATCTGGCATTTGTGGATGGCGTGAAGCTGCAACGCGTTAAGCTTCTGCTGATGCTGGTCACAGCATTAACTATTGGCGTGGCGATGAAATTTGTCGGAGCGTTAATTATCACCTCTCTGCTTATTATCCCTGCGGCAACCGCCCGTCGCTTTGCCCGTACGCCAGAACAAATGGCAGGGGTTGCCGTTGGTGTGGGAATGATAGCGGTTACAGGCGGGCTGACCTTCTCGGCCTTCTATGACACCCCGGCAGGTCCTTCCGTGGTGCTGTGTGCTGCGCTGCTGTTTATCTTCAGCATGATGAAAAAACAGGCGAGCTAATGCGTATTTTAGCCGGATGGAGGCTATCACCTTATCCGGCTTTTTATTTCATGAACGAAATGGCTCCCTTCCCGCGGTTTATTAAATGTTTATCCCCACAGCCACATAATCAGCGTTAGACTATAAAATTGATTTTGTAAATTTAGCAATTACAGTCAATTACCATAAAATCAATCAGTTAATGAAAAATCGCCTTGGACAATTTCGGGCAATGTGAGTCATTTCATCGCCCCAAATCATGCCCCGAACTGATTTTTGCCCCCAAATTTGCCCCCAAAAATTAACAATCGATGGTGGTCTAAGCTGCCGCTAATTTATGCACGTTCTGAAACTGCAACCATCAGCAGAATGTTTAAACCACTCTGGCAGCATGGCCGTGTAATTTGCTTAGCTGATGGCTGGTAAGAATGGAAAAAGGAAGACGACAAGAAACAGCCTTGCTTTATTCATCGGGCCGATGGTGCCGTACCGGCTGATAAATTTATACGACACGCGGTGACGCGTGCCGTTGGAAATGTGAAAAATCAGGGGCCCCAGTTAGCTCAACCAATGTGACGCAGCATTACATTGCCAAATTCATAGCTACCATTTGATATAATTGAAATTATCATGCTTTCTACTTTCAAAAACAGCCAGTGGCTACCTTTTACAACTCATTGATTATCTAAACTTTGATTTTAGTTTTGGGGAAGAGTTTTCGCCAAGAATCCAAGTTTTTCGGCGGCACATTCAACGCGCTACCACTATTGGCAAACCTCGATGATAAAGCTTTTACTGCCGCTGAAGTCCGCTATGAGCGATAAGCAGACCTTAGGATAGTTCTTCTGGTATGCCATACCACGCTTCCAGCATGGGTTACTCTGCGTCGGGAAATTTGCAGAGCAGTAGTAATGTTACTTTTGTATTCTGTTAACGCGAACCACAGGAGGTTGCGTTTTGGTGTCAAGACTGCCGTTAATACTGATCATTTGATCGGGATTTACCGTGCGACCGTCAAAGACAGAAAGTGGAATCAGTGTATAAATACTGCCGGTTTTGTCACGAAAAACAAATTTATCTCCACCTTGACCATCAATCAGATTCCCGCGCAGGGAGATGGTTGCACCATCATGCATACTTTTGGCTTGTTGAACCGTCATGATTCGCGCATCTTCTGTACCCCGGTACCCCTCATCCAGAGCGTGTGGTGGTGGCGGCGCAGTATCTTTTTTCAGTCCACCATTGTCATCGTCAGCGAAAACTGTCGGGATTAAAAAACAATATATTAATGGTATCACGTATAATTTCATTCCGTCCTTACCTCAGTAACAACTTGACTTATTAAGTCTGGTTGCTATTCCTTAATCTGGCAAACTGGAACTGTCTTAAAAAGTAATATCGTTACAAATCATCTAACTGGCGAGATACAAGCAAAACAGAGAGGTCAAACATGCCCAGAAAAAAACAGACAGTCCCCGGCATTGAAGAAAGTCATTACTTTCTGAATTTTGAGTCGAAATTTCATAAGGTTGGATTCGCTGTTTTACTCATTATTATTTCCCTGGCGGTATTAGGTGTTTTTTCGGATGGTTATTTCAGTAATGCCGTGAGTAAGAATACTACCGGAGAAGTGACACTGGATTTTGAGCGATTTGGTCGTTTGCAGACAGAGTTTAAATTAAAGATCTCGACTACAGGTCAACATTCTGAGGGGAACATTTATCGTATTGGTGGAGATTTCAATGCTTTCTATGAAACAGAAAATATCTGGCCTCTACCTGACAGAATGTACAGCAAGGGAGATGATCTGTACCTCGTGTATAATGCCAATAAAAAACAAGAAAATATATCAATCTGGTTACTTGTTACACCAGTAAAACCCGGAAGCGCCATGAGTGTGATCCAGTTAAATTCCGGCCCTGAAATTCGTTTCAGTCAGTTTATTTATCCATAGGAGATCATTATGGAAATGGTGCTGAGAGCCTTAGCAATTTATCTTATTTTACTCGTCGTATTTAAGATTGTTGGACGCCGCGCATTATTACAAATGACCAGTTTCGACCTGATTTTATTATTGATTATTAGTGAAGCCACACAACAGGCATTACTTGGCAATGATTTTTCCATAACAGGGGCGATGCTCACCATTGTCACTTTGGTAGTGATCGATATATTTTTCGGATTCATTAAAAAACAGATGAGCGGCGCTGAATCTGCTCTTGATGGCTCACCGGTGATTCTGCTGGACCACGGCGAACCGTTAATGGAGAAAATGAAAATGGTTGATGTCTCTCTCGATGATATTCTGGTGGCTGCACGCCAGAGTCAGGGCATTACGGAACCAGGGAAAATTAAGTATGCAATCCTTGAGCGTAATGGCCATATTTCAGTCATTCCTGATGAGGATTAAGGGGGGAAATGAAAAAATCAGCGTACAACAAAACCAAAACCACTGGCGAGTTAACAAAACAGATCGCGAATACGTTCATTGACAGCGGATTATCCTTAACCACAGCTGAATCTTGCACGGGTGGACGTCTGGCTGCTGCGCTCTGCGCAGAGGCAGATACCGCCGCGTTTTATGATATTGGCATCATTACCTTTAGCAACAGTGCAAAACAGAAAATGCTTGGTGTGCAGGCCAGTACGCTGGAGAAATATACCGCTGTAAGTGAACAGACGGTGATAGAAATGTCTGAAGGCGCCCGGGTACGCGCCGGAACAGATATCAGTATTGCCATTAGCGGCTATGCGGGGCCTGACGGCGGAGAGGATGGTACTCCCGCGGGTACAATCTGGTTTGCGTGGAATTTCCGCGGGCAGATAGTAACAAAACGAACCATTTTCTCCGGCAGTTGTCAGGATGTCATTGAAAAAGCGATCTGTTATAGCCTTGAGGTTTTAGTGGAAGAAGTTTCAGCCTGGCAACGGCACTGACTGTGGTTTGTCAGTGCATGCATTGCCAGAAATAGTCTGAAAAGAACTTATTTTTTCGCTTCGACGCCGTTTGCATCAGATCTCAAAAGGAACTGCGCCGTCGTGTTCGGGAGATGCTTAAGAAGCCAGTCAGCCATATCGAGTTCTTCCGCCAGAATTGACTTTATGGCAGGTATGGACGCGGTGTCACCCGCTTTCTCAGCAGCAACCAGGAGCGAGGTATAACAAGCTATTTCAAATTGTTCAAATACATAGCCGCTGATCGCTCCCTTTACAATTTCATCAGAGGGTAACATGCCTCCAATCGACTGGCCAAACGCGGCCATTTTACTCATCGAGTCTTTTAGTACAGAACGCGAGATATCATTTCGCTTAAGAATCTCTTCCAGCACGGTAATCTGTCGTTTTGTCTCGGTCAGGTGTTGCTCTATTCTGGCACGTAAATCAGGATAATTATCGATACGGCCTGCCATTGATTCCAGCATGGATTCCGCTTGCTTTTCCATCGCATGCGCATCCCGTAGCCAATCATGGTAATGCTCAATATAATTCATCGTGATTTCCTCGAGTCAGTAATTTTATTTTTTCTCGGCCTTTTTATTGATATTGCCTACCGCAAGGTCGGTGAGTTTCAGGTCGGTATCTTTTTCTTCCTTAAGTGTTTCCGCGAGAAGTTTCACCGCTTTTTTATAACCCAGTTGTTCCGCTAGGGTGGCCAGAGTGCCGTAACTGGCTATCTCATAGTGCTCTACTTTCTGTGCCGCAGCGATTAACGCCGCATCGCGAACTTCATTTTTTTCAGTGCCTTCTATGGCCTCATTAGCTTCTTCAATCAGTCCTTCCATAGCCACGCATTTGATACGTTTAAGCTTAATTTCCGGCTCTTGTTCAAGGATTTGGTCTATACGCTCTATTTGCCCCCGAGTTTCTTCCAGGTGTGCATTAAAAACCGCACTGAGTTTTTCATTTGACGCCGCTCTGGCAAGTTTAGCCAACCCGCGCGTTAATTGTTTTTCAGCACTATAGGTGTCTGAAAGCAGGTGAATAAATACATCTTCAATAGTTTTCATATTCATATGGATTCCTTCAGGGCTAGAGAAATACTGCGAGTCTAATCCAGACCCGCAGGACACTCTTTTTTATTAAAAGATGAGACTGAAACTAATAATCAGGAATTGTCAGACTTACGGCCACCACTGTGACTGTTCTGCCCGCCTTTCTTACCGGCTTCAGATGCACGTTGCGGATCATTTTTGAAGTTTCCCCCGCTGTGCTGACCACCTTTGCGGCCTGCTTCAGATGCTTTATCTCGGTTTTCAGCGAAATTACCGGAACCACCACGATGCTCTGCCATATATCACCTCATATATCGGTTATGCCAGTCAGATACAAAAGTGTATTTCGTACCCGTCGTTGTTCAGTGCTTAACGTTAGCGGTAATCCTGACTTAGTCAAATTTAATTCCGGCATCCACCATTTTTCCACCTTTATTTTTCAATACATTACAAATCTCTCGCTTGGCTTATTTTAAGGCTAACATGATATTAAAGACACGCTAACTCACCGACCACGCACAAAAAAATAAAAAATATTAAAACCAGGATTAATCTGATACGGAAATTATTAAGATACAAGCTGTGAATTTTGATCTACGCTTATTAGCTCTTCCAAGTAAATATAGAGAGGTGATGGAATGGCGGATAAATATAATGAGAAACAGGATACGAATATGACAAATTCAGAACGTTTTCCTGTTCCACCTTTTCCACACCAAAGACAACCTTTTCCGGGACTTGCCGGAAAAATGCAACCACGTCCGGATCATGGTGAAGAAAGTTATCAGGGAAGCGGTCGCCTTACTGACCGAAAAGTGTTAATTACCGGAGGTGATTCAGGAATTGGACGAGCAGTCGCAATTGCTTTTGCACGTGAAGGCGCGGATGTGGCAATCAACTACCTGCCTGATGAAGAAGAGGACGCTCGTGAGGTCGTCGATCTAATTCAGAAAGCAGGAAGAAAAGCCGTGGCACTCCCTGGTGATATCCGTGAAGAGACATTTTGCCAGCAATTGATTAGTCAGGTGGTTAAGACCTTAGGTGGGCTCGATATCCTGGTCAATAACGCGGGTCGCCAGCAATTCTGTGAGTCGATTGAGGAACTTACAACTGATGCCTTTGATGCAACATTCAAGACCAATGTCTACTCGTTATTCTGGATTACTAAAGCGGCACTCCAACATTTATCCCCTGGTAGCGTGATTATAAACACCTCATCAGTTCAAGCCTACGAGCCCAGCGAGATCCTACTGGATTATGCTCAGACCAAAGCGGCTATCGTAGCTTTTACAAAATCGCTGGCAAAACAACTGGCACCGAAAGGGATCCGGGTAAATGCCGTTGCCCCCGGTCCCTACTGGACGGTTCTTCAATGCTGTGGCGGCCAACCACAGGAGAAAATTGAGCAGTTTGGTGCTAATTCACCACTTGGTCGACCTGGTCAGCCTTCGGAAATTGCACCACTATATGTCACCCTGGCTTCCCCAGAGAACAGCTATACGTCCGGGCAGGTCTGGTGTTCTGACGGCGGGACCGGGACGTTATAACGAGTGATTGCACGAGATGAATAACGGGAGAACTAATGATGAAAGCAATGACTTATCATAGCCGTCTTCATGCCCGCAACCACACACTACCTTAACCCGGTATATAAACGCCGTAAGATATTGTTATTCGTGTAACGTAAAGTGCTATCTGTGGTTCGGGCCCCGCATACTTATCGGGGTAAACCCCAGTGCACTTCATGGTGACATCTTTGGCCATGAGTTTATGACAGAGGCCGTTGAGACAAAACCGGAAGTGACAGCGGCCAGTATTGGCGATCGTGTGGTAATACCCTTCTTCCCAGACACCCAGGAGATTAAATGGCTGACTTAAATGAACGCGTTGAAATCCTTGAGAGAAATCTAGACGATCTGAGACTCGACCTTCACGCATCAAAGATTGCTATTAGCGTTTTATCTACTGTGATAAACAGCATGAGTGCTGAACCTGGAGTACTTGAAAGATCTTATGATCAAGCCAAAAGTTCTGGTCCTCTTGTAAAATTCAATCATCCAGTAGAGGAAGGTTATGAGGATAAACTTACGGAGAGAATATTAAATATACTCTCGTCTACCTAAAACAAGCTTAACTAATCCAAAACTACCCCAGAGGATAAGCGGAATATCCTCTTAGGGTGAACGCATTCCGGACTTCCCCAGCCGGGGACAAACCGACCATAGCGGTGGGGTTCAGATATGCGCAATAATCCCTTCAATGAAAAATCTGAGCACAATAGTTACGTACGAACTGTCTGCTCATGGCACATAGCAGCCCTTAAGCGGTAACTCGCCATCATGGGGTGTCGGGGGGGCGGAGGTTCAAATCCTCTCGCGCCGACCAAAAATCCTTTAATAACCAGCCTGTTACGGCTGTTTTTTTATGTCTGTTTTCTGAAAGGGGAAGCTTCGGGGAATTACTGGGAAAAAGTCCGTCAAATGTTGTCTATTAATCGCTCTCGAACACAATGATTAAGGCCCCCTTCACTTTCGGAATTCATCAATTCACAAAGAAATCATTCCGATTTATTTTACAAGCTCCGTTTAAATCTTTAACGGTGCGCACCACTTTTTCTTACTGCCCAATACTTTTAGTCTGACATATGGCTGGAGGTTTCTATGTGTGGACGCTTTTCACAGTCAATGACACGAGAGGACTATCTTGCCCTGCTCGCTGAAGAAGGTGAACGCGACATTCCATACAATTTTGAGCCAACTAGCTGATTGAATGCGGCAAGATATCAAAATCCTTCTGCAGCTAAATTTATATAGCTCGCGGTTACGCGTGTTATATAGAATGTGAAAACAATGAAAATAAAGTAATAACTATTAAGGCAAATTGGCATCCTCGACTAATTTTGTCAATTTATCTATAGATAACGGCTTTGAGTAATACCATCCCTGTACACCGCACTCAGGGAACATTTCAGTTAAATAATTAACCTGAGTTGATGTTTCCACACCTTCGAATACGACCTTATGAGTTATATCTTTAAAAATCTCTACCAATCCTGATAATAAATTATTACTTATAGAGTATTCATCGATAGAGTCTGTAATTGATTTATCAATTTTAATTTCATCTATTTGTAAACTTGACAGCCAGTTTAAATTTGAATAGCCCGTCCCGAAATCATCAATGGCTATTGAAATACCTTTATCATTAAATAAAGAAATTACCTTTTGGAGTGAATTTAGATCCGCACTCTGTCTTTCTGTTAATTCCATCATTATCATTCCGGGCTTTATATTTAATTCATCGATCATCTGAAACACTTTTCTTTGAAAAGATTCAGACAAAAGGTCTTGTGAACTAACATTAATGCTTATAAAGACATTAAATTTTTCAGAAAGGGACCTAGCTTCTTTTACTACCATTCGAAATACAAGATTACTTACATCTTGAATTAAATTATGTCTCTCTGCAATAGGGATAAAAATATCAGGAGGAATGCTACCAATATCATGGTCATCCCATCTAATTAGTGCCTCTACACCAATAACCATACCGGTTTTTATTTTATAAATAGGTTGATATACAAGATATAATGATTCATTTCTTATGGCATTTTTTAATCTTGATACTAATGATTGTTTGCGTGCAACCTTTTGATTATAAACAACACCTAAAAGAACACCTGTTACAATAGATGTAAATGCAATCAACAATATCATTAACCAATTATCGAAACTCACCCACGGAAATTTAACTCCTCCCATGACACAGATGTCATGTTTTCCATTACAACTTTGCGTAGTAATAAGTCCTAACTGATAGGATTTATCATGTTTAGCCTCCTCAAGCAGATCGACCAGTTCACCAAACCTAAACAAATGAAGAGAATGATCTCTATTGCCGACAATTGCTGAAAATCCTTTCTCTTCATGGTCTGTAGCAAATCTGTTAAAAGCAAATGGTGAAATCGTTATAGCTAATTTTTGGTTGCTTAGTAAATCAGCTTTAACATTATTTTCCAACAACACGCCAAAAAACCACGTCAAGTTATCCTTTTCAACTTTTCTATCGTATATGTTGAGTAATAATGGTGCTGGCAACTTTCCCCACAACGCAGTACAAGTAATTGCCCCATTAGAAATAAATGATATATCCTTTATAAGTGCATAAGGCCATAGAGCGATTCTTACAGCATGAAGCTGTAGTTCACTACAGGGACTATAAGCATCAAACATCTCATAACCATCATTTATTTCATCAATCTGTTGAATGAGACTAACACTTCTATTCAATACTCGTTCTGTATATGAACCGATACGCTCCTTATATATATAATAAGTAGAAATCTCAGTTAACGACAAAAACAGCAAAAATGAAAATGTGATTGATATCACATAGGGCTTAAGTGTAGTCAATTTGTAGTTCTTTATCACACAAACCTCTTAATATATCCTAACCCTTTGTGACAACATACATTCCACTATCAATATACAATGTTGAACATACAATTAAAATAGATTATCGGCAACAATAGTTGTTTCTTTATACTTTCCATTAGAAACTGACATCATACTATAGTACAAAACTATATAAGTGAGATTTATGTCTCCATTTCAATCAAGTACATGTCTCCCTACATGTACAAACATCGTGAACATGATAGCATTCAAGGGGGCTGAGTATGATGAGGGAGCGTTCTTCCCCCGATGCTGGTGTTCGGGTAAAACCGCTCATGACACTGCCGGCGATCAACACTGACGCCAGCAAGTATGGGAAGGAACAGATTAGCTGTACTGTTCAGGAAATGTTTGAAGAGGCTGATTGTGGCTGGTTTCAGATTAAACGCCTTGAACCATCATATTGCTTAAGTACAATCCGCCGTGACTGGCAATCATTCAATACTCGCACTATCGAACGTTCGCCAGTTCGCCGCCGCCCGTTCTCGCATACGACGACGCGTGGCGTCTTCTCAACACCGCGCAGGTAATTTTTTGTATAGCGTCGACACCCCTACATCATAAATTATAGCCAAACGTTTTCTTGACTCACCTGCAGCAATCAACCTTCCAGCCTGAGCCCACTCTTCTGCGGTTAACTTTAGTCCTCTTGCACAAAAGACATCGATATATCAGCCAGCGAGGAAACAGAACTGGCGGCGTTGCGAAGCTATCGAACTGAGTTACGTCGCATCGATTTGTCTTCCGCCCCTGATATTAACTGGCCTGAATATTCGGTTGAGTAGGCCATTCTGGATTTGAGGTATCTACCCGGTTAAGCAAGACACGGTATTTCTTCCACTCCAGTAAAAGTGCGGTTTCAACCTTCGTTGCCATGCCCAGATCAACAGCATCCTGTAAGGGGGCTATAGCGGATGTTGCGACCGCCAGAAGATTTATTTTTTCCTGTTCGGCCAGCATCAGAAGATGTTTATTTTCCGCATCGGTATCGTGGACCCACTGTGCTCCATCCCACTTAACAAAATGGCCTTCCGGCGCGACGGAAACAACATCGTCAGGTAACTTACCTAACTGGTCAATCGTGGTAGCTTTCCCGGTTTGAATGTCGTAGACAATTTTCCCGCGATGGTCCTCAACCAGTGACCATTTTTCTGACTTAAGATTAAATACAGCGACAAAACCGGCCTTCGCTGGCGGCGGAGAAATATTGGTACTGTAAGCAGGTAATCCGGTATTAGCAGGGATAAACCCTTCACATTTCCCAATATATTCATTTGTATCTGCACGAAGATTGTAGAGAGTAATAGTCCGATTTTCTCCGGTCATTTCAAAAGTCATCAGGCAAGCCTCACAATATAGTTAAACGCAATATTTTTGACAGTGTTTTCCGCGTTACCAGTAGCGTTAACAGTGACGGAGTGTCCGTGTGAACCAATAGCAATGGAGTGTGCATGAGCGCCAATTGCAACAGAGTGCGCATGGTTACCCGTAGTGTTTGTGACGCCAGACCAGGTTCTGGAAGCGTTAAAGTTTACAGGAACACCATAAGTAAAATTAGAACCTGTAAAACTTTTAGCCGCTGTAGAGCCACCAAGTGTAAATGTTCCACTTGCTGTATAGAAGCTACTATTATCACTTCTGAAGTAACCGAGAGTACCAGTAATTTCCATAGTACCTCTGTTGTGGTTATGGTCACCGGTAGTGTTTGAAGTCTTAGTGCCGTAATCAAACGATGATGTGGTTTTAGTTCCCAAATCCGTACTGGATGCGCTGGCTCCGTGGGTATGCGATATAACACCATCCTGTTCATATGAAAGTGCCGCACGACCGTTCGGTTTACCCTTAATCGTCTGGCCTCGCATATCCGGGATAACACCCGATGGATACGCAATCGCAAGCAATGGATAGGCTGCTTTATCGAAAGGTTGCCCCTGCATTAAAGCATACCCTTGCGGAGTTGTATCAGACGGCCAGGGAATAGGTGCGCCGACCGGAAAAGAATCATCAGGTACCCAGGGAGTCCATGCCTGCGTTGAATGCTTGCTACGTGTATAACTGCGGGATGAATTGTACACGCGGTAAATCTGTGTCACTCCGGCGCTTCTCAGTACCATCAGAGAACCTGCATTATTCTCCGGGTAATTCAGTGCCGTACTGGTATTAACATTCATATCCTGAGCATACAGCCCCGGCGTCTGGAAATTGTCCAGATTTTGGTCTGCACCAATCATCAAGACTTGCCCGTTAAAAATATCCTGTGAGGTGATGTAAATATCATCTGTAAGCGCTTTTTCGTTTACTCTGCGCGTTGAAGGCACCGCGCCAGCTGCTAAATTTATCGTTTCTACCAAACCAAGGTATGTGATAATTTCATTTATTGAGTTTTTAGCAATCAACCCACGCCCGGTCGTCGTCAGATCCGTCAACATCAACGTATTTTTACTGCTAAAAAATGGCAATTTACTTCCGGAGGTAGACAGCCCGGACAGCGACGTCAGTATTTCATTTAGCGGCTGTTTACCCGCTAACGCATTGAGCATCGTGGTTGCAAAATTAGGATCATTTCCTAATGCCTGCGCTAACTCAGCCAGCGTATCCAGAGCTTCAGGGGATGAGCCAACTAATGCAGCAACCGCAGCCTGAACGTACTCGGTATTCGCAATCTGTTTGTTACTGACACTTAATGGCGGCGTGGGGGCAGTTGGAGTCCCTGTCAGATCCGGACTGTCCAGTGGGGCCTTCTGGTTTGCCAGGTCTTTGACTTTTTTAACGGCTTTCGGTGTCGCTGCATAGGCTTCACTGTCGCTGTCGTCATCGCTGCTTAACTGCACAAGCCCTTTCTGCGTGGTGCTGGCGTCTCCTGGCTTCAGACTTTCAGCAATATCCCTCGCTTCATCACGGTATCCCTGTGAGGCTACTGCCGCGCTTTCAGCGCCAGCCATTGCGGCTTCGGCGCGCTGAGTATCATCAGCTACAGCAGCTTTCAGTTGCTCCGAAACCTTGCCTGCGGCTTTCTCCGCAGCGTCTGTCGCCGCTGTTTCAGCGGCCTCCACTGCCTCGTTCCGGGAAGTCAGCGCCTCATCTCTGGCCTGTTCTGCACGGGTGACACTCTCAGCGGCTGCATTTTTCTGTTTCTCAGCCTTTTCGGCTGACTGCAGGGCTGATGCATCACTGGAAGATGCCGATTCTGCACTGGCTGATGCCGCAGCCTCTGATTTAGCAGCCTTTTCGCTGTACTCCCTGGCATGCTGTTCACTTAGCACTGCAGCTGCCGCGCTGTTATCACCCTGTTCTGCCGCCTGCGTGGCCGTAAGGGCGCTTTCACGCGCTGAAATTTCAGATGCGGCTGCATTACCGGCATGTTCACCCGCTGTTTGTGCTGCTGCAGCAGCACTTCCGGCACTTCCTGCTGCTGACTGTGCCGAAACTCCCGCTTCCTCCTGCGCTTTCTGTACCGTATCGGCGGCGATTTTTGCCTGTCCGGCCTGCTCCGTCGCTGTCTGTGCAGACTTTGCCGCACTGTCCGCATCCGCTGCACAGGCCAGAACGTCCTGCGCGGTCTGTCGGGCATTATCATCAGCAGAGCGGGCAGACACATCAGCAGCATCTGCAGAGCGTGCTGCCTGCTTCTGTGACTCTGCTGCAGCCGTTGCAGAAAGGGCTGCCGAATCCTTACTTTGTTCCGCTGACTGTGCGGCCTGTTCGGCGCGTTCCCGATCCTTTTCTGTTGCACCGCTCAAATCCACTACACGGTTTACCATTTCTTCAAAGCGTTTCATCACCCCCGGGCGCAGATCTGCATCTTTTGGTGCATCGAGAAACGCATTCAGGGTATCCGGCGCATCAGTCGGGGCCACGTAAATGTCGCCAGCCACAGAGGGCGGAAACCCTTCCCGCATCAGTGACACACTGTAATAACCCGGTTCAGCCTCAATGCTGTAGTGGCCGTTCGCGTCTGTAACAGTGGATGAAATCACCTCCACAACAACGGTCGGGCTGGTTTTCTTCGCATTCAGCTGAATAGTGCAACCCTGTACCGGTTTCCCCGCCCCGTCTTTAAATACGCCAGAAATTTGTACTGACATATGTCATTACCTCTTGTTTTCAGCAATAAAAAAGCGCCCATTCAGGCGCTCGTTTCTGGATTCAGGTATCAGTAAATGCTGATCCCCGTGCTGTTCTTCTTCACCACCATGACCAGCAGGTTGCTGATATCAGCCCAGGCCCCGCCGCCATACCCCCTGGATGAAACCGTGAAGCTCAGCGTCACATTTCCACCTCCGGCTGGCATATCAAGAACCCTGCTGAATGATCTCGCTGTAATCGCGGGTTCTGCGTTGTATATCTCTCTGCCGTTGTGCTTCACCACAAGCCCACAGTCTGTCCATATCTCGTTGCTTGTCTCTGATTTTGCCTTTCCTCCTGCAAAGGTGATGGGGGGAATGATTATCTGCCTGTCAAAATGGTGGTCATCCTGTATCTGAACCGTGAGGGTCCCATTCGGGTAATTAGCGCTTCCGGGGAAAGCCCGCCCGACGGCTTTAACGATATCGCCGACAATATTCTCTGCCCGCATTGTCCCGTTAATGGTGCAGTTTTCCGCTATCGTCACATTATTGAGGGTGCCGGAATTCGCGCTGATATTACCGCTGATATCCGCATTACGGGCAGTCAGCCTGCCGTCAGGCGTCAGCATAAAGGTCGGCGGGTTCCCGCCACTGGTGATGCTCGGGGCCGTCAGATATTTGAGGAACACCTCGTTCATAAATATCTGGTTGCCCTGCGCCACAAACATCGGAGTTTCATTGCCGTTCGCCGGGTTGATAAACGCGATACGGTCAGCCGCCACCAGGAACTGGCTCAGCTTACCTTCTTCCGTATCCTCCATGCTCAGGCCCAGACCAGCCACATAGTGCTTCCCGTCTTCGGTCTGTTCTATCTTCACGCCCCACATGGCATTCCACTTGCCGTTCGCGTCCTGCCACTCTTCCGAAAACTGATCCAGCCGGCTGGCGTTGTCTTCTGTCAGTTCCACCTTCTCCAGCAGTTCTTTGCCGAGGTGGCTTTCGGTGATTTCCCCTTTGAAGAAGTCCAGATAGCCCGCCGCATCGTTGCTGGCCTGGCCTTTAGCCTCCACGAACGCCGATTTCCCGACCTGGTTCACGGCACGGATATAGAAGTAATAGTCTTTACCTGGTTTGATACTCGCGTTTGCCGCAATCCAGTACAGCGCCGTGCCGAGATAACGCGCATCGCTTTCCACCTGGCGGATATCGGTTATCTGCGTATCCGTAAACCAGAATTCATACTGCACCGTGGGGTCATATACCGCCTGACGCGGGGTGGCGGTTATCTGGAAATAGCCGGGAATCAGCTCAACATAAGACGGTACAGCCGGCGCGGCGATACTGAAATCTGTGCTGGCAGGCTCACCCTGCTGGCCCTGGGTGTTCACCGCCCGCACCGTCAGGGTGTAGCGCCCCGGCGTCAGGTTGCGGAAGGTGTGCTCCGTTTCGGTCAGGGTCAGGCTGCTGGCCAGGCGGTCGCTGTTATCTTCCGCTTTCACCGTCAGGCGCAGGAAGAAGTTAACGCCTTTCACCACGCGCGGCGTGTCCCAGCGCGCCCGCGCCTGATACTGCCCGTCCTCTGCCAGAATCTCCGTGGTGAGATGCTGCACAGCGGGTGGTGTGTTCGTGACACCTGTGCCGGGCAACGGGTCAAACTTCGCACCGTTGTCCACGATGCTCTCTTTCTCCGGAACATGCTGCACGGCGGTGATGGCATACGTCCCGTCATCATTCTCCCGTATGGCCACGCAGCGAAACAGGCGCTGGCGCAGGTCCGGCAGTTTCAGCCCCCACACGCTGTACGCCGCCACGCCATCGGGTAACTGGCTGACGGTCACGCGGTCCGGGGCCGGATGTGCAGTGACCGCGACGGTAACAGGCTGGCCATCGCTGCCCACCAGGTTCAGCACCACATTGCCGCCTGGCGGTATTTCCACCTCGCGGTCCAGGGTGAGCGTACGGGACAGGCTGTCGACCGACAGAACGCGTCCGCCCACGGTCACGCCGGCATAATCACTGTCGCAGACCTCAATGATATCGCCGGGAACATGTCGCAGTCCTTCGGCCCCCACGGAAAAATCCACCGTCTGCGTTTCCAGCAATTCGGTGGTGATGGCCCACAGTCCGGCGCGGTGCGCCTGCCCCCGGCTGGTACAGGCGAACGCGTCCATCTTCAGGACGTTGCGACCGTAGCGCCGGATGGCAGCGTCGTTTTCCACCAGTTCGGTGGACGTTTCCCAGCCGTTGTTCGGGTCGGTGTAACGGACCTCGGCGGCATTATGGCGCTCTTTCAGGGCGCTGAAGCTGTAGATGAACGGCGCACCGTCAGCGGGCATCACCACATTACTCTGCGTATAGGTCCAGACTTTATCGGCGGGCCGGTCCTGTACAAAGGTCAGGGTATTGCCGTTCCAGACCGGCATGCAGCGCATCAGGGAACAGAAGTCCCCCAGCACGTCCCACGCTTTACGCTGGTCCGTCAGATACGCATTGCAGGTGATACGCGGCTCTGTCCCGCCAAAACCGTCTGGAACAAGCCGATCGCAGTACTGTGCAATGGCATACAGCGCCCACTTGTCCACATCGGCAACACCGATGCGGCTTCCCATGCCATAGCGCGGGTGGGTCAGCATATCCAGCACACACCAGGCCGGATTATCTGTCCAGGCGGGTTTAAACGTCCCGTCCCACAGCCCGGAATACGTCCGTTTTACCGGATCATAATTCGACGGCACCTGTACGATGCGCCCGCGCAGGAGATAGTTTCGCGTGACCTGTTGGCTGCCAAACTGCTCCGCGTCCACTTTTACCCCGATAACGGCGGTATTCGGATAGAGTTGTTTTACATCAATGATTTCGGTATAGCCCGACCACACCGTTTTGTTCTGCAGCAGGTCTGTCGTACTGTCATCAGTGATACGTTGCATGCGGACTTCAAACGGCCGGGGCGGCAAATCATCGATCACCACAGATGCCAGAAACTGCGTGGTTGTTTTACCTGTAATGGTGATATCCCGTTCCGTTCGCCACAGCCCGTCCCGGCGAAACTGGATCAGCATCTGTACGCTGGTCGGGTTGCGGTCGCCTTTGGTACTGGTACTGACCAGAGACTGCACACCAAAGGTAAAACGCAGACGGTCCACCGTTTTAGCGGTAATGGTGCGGGTCACCGGCTCTGACTTCTTCACCTCCACACCCAGCAGGGTTTCAGCACCGGAGTCTTCGAATCCCTCCATCGCGGTCTGCTCATCCTCCCCCACGCGGTAAACCACGGTGACACCGTGAACCATCGCATTACCGTCGCTGTCGAGGACCGGCGTTTTGTTAATTCTGACACTTTTCAGCCCGTCCACCGGACCTTCAATCGGCCCCTCGCAGATGGCATCAACAACGGTCAGCATCTGGCTGGATTTCAGGTCGTCAGGAGCCTCATGAGGCGTTTTACTGCTGCCACCACCCTTCCCCATAATCTGTTCCCTCTGAAACGACAAAACCGCCCGAAGGCGGTTCTGTTTTAATATAAATATGCTGCAGTAAATCAGCGACCGATGATCACCACCTGCCCGCCGCCGCCCTCATCCCGTGTGCTTATTTCCTGGGAGATCGTGCGGGAGCCGACCAGCATTTCACCGTACAACACCGGCAGGGCATTCCCCTGCGCCACCATGTTGTCCAGTGACGAAAAATAAGTGTTCTGTTTGCCGTTATCGGTCTGCCGGGACGAGGGGATTTTTGCCTGCGGCGTCAGCATCTGCGCCACACCACCCAGCATCATGGCTGCCCCCATAGAAAACAGAACTGAGGATACCGAAATACCACCGGCAGATAACGCAGCCCCCCAGGCTGCCATTGAAGCGCCTGCCGTAAAAAAGGACGCGCCTATTGCCACAGCACCCAGCACGACCTGAAACAGGCCACCGGATTTTGCCCCTGCCATACGCGGGACAATATGAATAATGGCCCCGTCCGGCAGCGGTTCATGCAGACGGGCTGACACGCTGGTTTCATCCACATCCTGACCGGCGATGCGTATCTGATACCAGCCATCATTCATTTTCTGCCGGAAGCCCGGAACCTGTATGGCCAGCGCGTAAATGGCCTCGGCCCCCGTTTTTATACTGAGGCTGAAGCGGCGGCCAAATCGTTGTAAATCCCCGTGAAGGCAGAGTCGTGCCATGCCCGGTGTCGCCATATCGAGTGTGTGCGGCGTTGCCATTTTTCAGAATACCTCTCGCGTTTACTGAGCTGGTCAGGAATATGGTGCAGCAGTTCGCCGTCGCCGCAGTAAATCGCGGCATGGTTGGCAACTGATGAACCAAAACAACAAATCAGAATGTCTCCGGGCTGTGCCTCTTCAGCATTCACCCGATAAAAACCTGTCGCCTCCAGATTATCCAGATACAGATTCTCGCCCTGCTTCCACCAGTCCTCCCCCCGCGCAAAATCCGGCATCTCAATACCCGCCAGATGGTACGCATCTCGGAACAGGGTGTAACAGTCCGTCCCCCCGTGCTCAAATGCCCGCCCGGTGAGGAATGGCATGCAGCGAAATTTGTATATCCGGTCATCGCAGACCAGCCACCACGGCAGGCCACTTTGCACCTGCAGGCGGCGATCAACATCGCTGAGAAACGGCTGGCCATCGGGATGGCTGTGTACCAGGGCCACCACATCGCCTGCCGCCTGCGCCTGAAGGTAATCTGCCGGATCCATGCGGAAATACAGAGTCGGTTCAGCGGAAAGATTCTGGCAGGGAAAATACCGCTCCCCTGCGGGCGTGTTCACCACCCAGCCACACGATTCAGCCGGCGCGCATGCTGCAGCATGCGCCAGGAGTGTTTTTTTCATGGGTGTATCCATCAGGAAAGACGGTTAATGGAGAGGAAACAGCCGATGCGCGGCAGGTTATTACGCAGCTCGCAGCCGGTACGGCATTTGCTGCAGGCATCTTTTGCAGGGTCTGTCGTGGGTTTATCAAACTCGTCCGCCACAGGTGGCCCGACATAGCCACACTCCTGCGAACGGTAGGTCCAGTTGCAGACATCAGCCAGCATGATCCGCGACGGATACACGCTACCGTCCGTTTCGGTCGGTGTGGCCAGCACGAAGGTCGCCGTGGTGGCTTTCAGCTCCGACAGTTGTTCAATCACCCAGCGGCTGACCACTTCCTGTTCCGGATCAGCCTCCGGATTGCCGCCTGTAAAGTTCACCGCATCGAGAAAACGGGCGTATACCACGCGCCTTACCACCGTGGCCCCGACGAGGCTCTGCACATCCTCCGCGAGTCCCGTGACCATGCCAAACAGGTTCGACACCGCCAGCGTCGGTCGGGAAGACGTCCCTTTCCCTACCAGATCAAATCCGGTTCCCTGTATCGGGTAAACGTCATACTTCCTGCCCTGCCAGGTGACCGGCTCTCCCTTCTCGTTTAGTTCATTTGAAAAGTAGTAACGCTGGCCACCAAAGGCCGTCAGGTCGATTACCCACAAGTCAATGCGGGCAGACTGCTCGGTTTTCGTGGTTTCGTTGAGGGTGTTCTGAGGAATATCCTGCATAAGGATCCTTAAGCAATAACCTGCTCAAATTTACAGCTGAAATCAGAATACGTGACGTTGTCCGTAACAGACCATTCCCGGCAGACAACTTTAATCGTGCGGTTGTATTTTGGCGGTCGCCACAGAAAGGCTTTATATCCCCCGTGCTCGACCAGAAACGCTTCAAGTGCGGTGCGGGAATTGTCCGACGTTGTCCGGAAAACAGGCTGGAAGTTAATTAACTGATGGTTGAGTCCGGTCGGGCGACGTTGCTCATAGCCATCCCCAAATTTTATGGTTGTCACTGAAGGGGAAACAGAAGACGGCATCCCCTCCCTGGGTGCCCAATGAAAGGTTTTCACTTATCCTCCCGCCAGCATGCCGCCATCGCGGCCCTGAGTTCTCAGGATGCTCATGACGCGCGTATCGATCATTCTGACCAGCATCTGCGATGCCTGCGGCCCTATCTCCCCGTTTTGTCCGTCATTCTGGATGGCAATGTGATACACAGGTGAATAAGTAATCCACCCATTCATACCACCACCAGAGGAACCCGGGTCACCCAGCGCCCTGACGCCCAGCGTACCGTCAGGCGTTTTAGCAAGGGGCATAATGGCTTCCGGACCAGCTTCACCAAACACACCTGCCCCCTTTGCAAAAGCAAACAGGGTCGGGCTGTCATAGATGCCGTTACTGTAGGCACTTAATGAAGGTGAGTCATAAACACCGCCCTTCGCATTAAAACTAAAACTGCTGCCAAAACTGCTGATGGCCGTGCCGGTACTCGCGGTGGCTGCACCACCCAAAAGACTGCCGCCGATACCCATAATGGATTTCAGAATGGTGTTAGTAATCAGCGCCTGCGCTGCCATATCGACAAGGTTTTTAATCACCGACTGTGTCAGGGAGGAAAATAACCCAATCATCCCGTCCCGGAGTGTCTGTGTACCGTTCAGCATCCCGGTCAGCATGTTGGAGGTTCGCTCCTGGGTGGTTTCCATCAGGCCAATGGCGAGGCTGTTCAGGTTTCCCTGCGACTTATAAAGCTCCACCGCCGTCTGGTACTGCGCATCAGCGGAATCCTTGTCAGCCTTTTGCTTCAGCAGTTCGTACTGTTCTTTATTGATAACATCGTTCTGATAAAAAGCCTGCAGCAAAGACTGACGCTCGGCCAGTTGATTGCGCAGTTCTGCCAGCGGATCAACCGTGCCGGCGATATCAATCAGAGGGGCAGACATTGCCGCTGCCTGTGCCTGTAACAGTTCGCGGGCTGTACTTTGTGCCAGCGTGATTCTGGCCGTCTGGTATTCCTTTTCATCCAGAAGACGGGCATCCAGGAGCGACTTCAGCTCCTGGCTCGCTTCGCGCTCTTTTGTCAGAGAGGCTCTGGCCGGCGCATACTGTTCTGCCAGTTCGAGGCGCTGTTTCTGATAATTTTCAGCATTCAGTAGCAACGTCTTCTGAATATCAGCCTCGCTGGCCCCGTCAGCGCGGGCGGCTTCAAGGAGTTTTCTGGCGCTTTCCTGCTCCTGCAGGTTGATTCGTCCGAGACTTGAGGCATGCGCCGCTTCGATTTCACGCCGCAGTTGCTCATAATGGTTAACCTTCGCCTTTTGCCCCTTACCAGTATCCCCGCCTTCCCCGGTCCAGGGGGTATCGGGTTTATCGCTCCCTGTTTCATTCCTTGGTTTATCCGGCTTCGGCGAGGGATCGGTTTTCCCTGATTTAGCCTGCTCTATGGCCTCTTTGACAATTTTTTGCCGTTCCTTGAGGAGTTTTAACCCTTGTTCAACGGCATCCAGATCCCCTTTGTAGCGGGTTTTATCGTTCTGTACGCCTTTAAGCTGTCCGAACGGGTCGAAGCCGCTCAATCCATCGATACGGCTGTCCGCATCCTGAATTTCCTTAATCAGTTTATTTCGCTGAATAACCTGATTCTCAAACTGTTCATCAATATCCAGCTGTTTCACGTTGAGCTGGTTAAGCGACAGTTTTTTTAGTTCTTCATTCGTTTCAACGACAGCATTTTTCAGGTCAATCGCTGACTGACGGGCATTCTTCGCCTGATTATGGAAATAGAGCAACGCCGAACCTGCCAGCATCGCCGCTCCCACCGGACCGCCAACAAGTGCCAGCGCCCCTCTTGCCATACCTACTGCTGCAGAGGCTGCGCGGGCTGAAACGGAAAGCTGTTTATTGGCAGCATTCAGCTGGCTCTTTGCCTGGGTGGAGAGCAGTGTCTGCTCGGTTTCCTGCCGGATTAAGCGATTAAACTCACTCTGATAACTGACGTTAAGGCCAAATTGTCTGGCACTTTTCTCCATTTCCCGATAACGCCCGAATTCTGCGTTATTCTGTGCCAGCGTGGCGGCGGTACTTTCCAGCGTTTTTCGCGCCATATCGGCCTGCGCCATCGCGCTGGCCCTGACTGCCTGCTGCTGCTCCACCCAGGCACCGATGTTGCCCCTGATACCTGCCGTCAGTTTTGTCGCCAGAACAGGAATCAGCGTATACAGCGCAACGTTGGCGACCGTATTAAAATTATCCGTCAGGCCATTAATGGCATCGGTAACGGTCTGAACACCACTGCGCAGCGGGCCGTTTCCGCTCTGTCCCACCTTAATAATCAGACCTTCAAAAGCCGAAGTCAGGCTGAGAAGATCGCCGTTGAGGTTATTTACCCTGATTTCGGCCTGCTCATGTGCGGTCTGTGTACCGGTCAGGGCGGCGGTCAGCGACTCCACCTTCTCGCGGTTCTGCACCAGGATGGATGCCGCGCTGAGGTTTTCCACCCCGAACAGCTTCACGGCCTGCTTTGTTGACTGGTTTTTCCCGGCCAGGTTCTCCAGTGCCTGACTCAGCCCGACAACAGAAGGCTTCAGGGTTTTATCGGTTCCCTTCTCCAGATTCAGGATCACGTTACGCAGCGCGGTTCCGGCCTCGCCGCCTTTAACCTCACGCTCCGCCAGTACCTGTATGGCGGCATTGAGGGTTTCAAAACCTACGCCAGCCTGTGCCGCTGCCACCCCGCCATTTTTAATAGCAGCAGCAGTATCGGCTATCTCCGACGAACCAAATTTCGCGCCGGCAGCCAGCACATTGATATACCGGTCGGCTTCACTGGCTCCCGCCCCAAACTGGTTTAACGACAGCGCCAGCGTTCGGGTGGCATCCGGAAGCGTGGTCCCTGCCGCCTGGGCCAGCGTTAACGCGCTTTTGGTCGCCGCCGTCAGCCCCGCAGAGGTACTCAGCAGTTCAGGCTTTGCCGAAGCCATCAGCTTAATGGCCTCGGCAGCCTGCGATGCGCTGTATTCCGTTGTGCGGCCCATTTCCTGCGCTGCCTGATCGTACAGTTTCATCTGCGCACTGGTGGCACCGGTGATGGCCTGCAAATCCGACAGGGACTGGCTGTACTGCCGCGTAGTGTTAATAATGGTGCCCAGCGATAAACCCGCCCCGGCAAAACCTGCCAGCCTGCCAGCCAGCCCTGATACCGAAGCAGAAACACGCTTATAGGCATCCTCCGTCTTTTTCGCATCAGCCTGGGCATTGCGGTTAAACTGGCGTGACTGACTCTCAGCGCTGCCGTAGGCGCTCATCAGCTGCGATTTAAAGTTCGCTGCATTCAGATGCAGCCCAACGGCAAGAGAGGCAACGTCACCCATTACATTAATACCTTCATAACTGCCGCACACTGCGCATCCAGACTCGGATTCACGGCGGCGGTGGGGGATTTAACAGGGGGCGGATTACTGTCAGGCTCTTCCCGGCAAGGCTTTTTGAAAATGCCCTGTTTGAGGAAGAAAGCCCGCCAGTGGAAAAGCGTGTCAGCCGGAAGCGCCGCAATTTTTGACGGGTCAGGCTCGCCCCAGCGGTCGGCCAGCCAGAAAATCAGCTCCAGCCAGGGCGAGTCACTCAGTTTTTTTCGGCGGTTTCCAGCTTACCGATGGCGTGCTTTTTCACTTTGTCGATGGCATCCAGAAGCACAACGTTATCGTGTGCCGCCAGCAGCTCCTTCGCCGTGGGTTTGTCTTTGGCTTTAATCGGCGAGCCGTCAGGCTGAACCAGGCTGTCGATAACAATCTGTACGCTCAGCTCAGACGCCAGGCGGGCATTGCCAGAGGTCTGCGCCTCGATGAGTGCATCTTCATGATCAATAAGCTCAGCCGCCGTCAGCCGACGCAGGTAAACCTTTGTGCCTAAAATTTCAGTTTCAGTAGGCGTGGATTTCGTTTTGAGCAGTGCATTTTTCAGTGCGGAGAGGCTAAATTCAGACATGGTGTATCCTGTTTTTCAGACGAAAAAAAACCGCCCGGAGGCGGTGTATATCGGGAAACAGATTACGCTCCGGCATCTGGTGCCGGCGCGGCGATCCCCCATTTAATGTTGTTTTGCTTACCCTGCACCGTAATCTGGATAACTTCACTGGCAGGCGCTGTGATTTCGTTCATCTGCCAGCCTGAAAGCGCAAGGATCATTGAAGCCGTTCTTTTGTTCGGCAGCTCAATATAAAACTGAACGGTCTTACGCTGTTCTGCAGCATTGAGGAACGCGGTGAAATCTTCGTTTTCCGGGTCGTCAATGAATCCCAGCGATTTCTCCGGCCCTTCCGGCAGGTCTGACACCGACTGCTTACTCTTGTCCAGCAGGGTGGTACAGTCGACAAATCCTCCCGTCTGACCTGTCGCGCCCAGTGCCTTACAGTTAATCAGGGGTTTGAGCGCCGCCACAGCGGCCCCCACCTCGCCGAACTTCACCACCGTCCCGGCAGGAAGCATTGCGTACTCAGGGGATGATTTTGGCGTGTTATTTTCATCAGCCATAATGATTCTCTCTTAAATAGTGGGCAGCGGTTGCTACCTGTTCTGAATACCATTGCGGATTTCAACGGTCAGAATGCGCAGAACCTGCCGGACGTTGTAATCCAGTGCCGGACGGATGAATGGATCGGCAACCTGTTTCACCGTACCGAACTCTTGGGCCAGCGCTTTCATGTAATGCTTCTTGCTGGGGCCAACCCGAAGGGTGACCACCGTATTTCCGCGACCTTTCCGCGTGGATGAGCGAATTTTGATGGAATCACGCATATGCTGCTCTGCAGAGGATGCATCGTCGAAGCCGGCATGTTGTTTCATGTCGTCTTCAACCACTTTCAGCGCCTCACGCCCCGCGTCACGTAACACCTTCGTGCCGACCTTTTCACCGAGTGCGATAAGCTGCCGCTCCAGCTCGTCCAGCCCTTTTACGTCCATAGTGATCATGGTGAGGCATCCCGGTAGTGAAAGGTGAAATCCCGGACGAGCCGGTACTGAATATTGCCGCTGGTCAGTACCGATTTACTCTGCTGTATTCCACCCCGGACCACATTCTGCACGGGAAAGCCCTCCAGCTGGCCATGCACGATAGCGGTCCATTCCGCGCTGATTTTCTTATCCAGCTGTAACAGGCGGGTGTAGTCATTAAGCAGATAAATCGCTATCTGGAAGCGACCCGCAATCAAGCCTGTGCGCAACAGTCCGGCGTACAGCTCCGGATCGGAGATACACTGGTAAGTAATTCCCTCCTGCAGCTCATCAGGCAGGAGCAGAGGGTAAACATCCAGCCCGGTCAGGCGTTCAAGTGCTGCCTTTAATGCCAGCTCGATCATGACGTGCGTCTGCCTCCCCTGTGATGATGATGCGGTCCGCAAGACGTTCGACGTTACGAACGGTATAAACCCGGTCAGACGTCGTTATTTTCCAGTCGATATCAATATTCAGGTTCGGATGAGTGGTAAAAAGACATGTTTCAACAACCTGTTGTTGATCCAGTGTGCGGATCTTTCTGCCCGAGACCAGCTCGCGCTTCGCCCAGGCTTTCCCGGTCGTGACCAGTTGCTCCGGCAGCTGTTCACCCAGCGGTCCCCGACCGGATTGCATATACCCAATCGAAAGACGGCAGGTCATCTCTTCCGGCTTCAGGCTCATACGGTGTTCTCCTGCAACGGGAAAAGAAGATGCCGGACCGGAGCCGTCTCCAGCCACTGACCGGTGAAACCATTCAGATACGCATCCCCGACCAGATACTGCATGGCCAGCTGGATATCTTCATCCGCCACAAAACCGCGTACACCTTCCGGCAGCGCCTGCAGTTCGTCGTCGCTTCCCACCAGTTTGCAGTAGTAGTCACGTTCAATACTCTTCTGCGCAGCCGCCACCATTTTAGTGAGCATGCCGTCATGCTCCGTGAAATCCGGCTCCAGACGGAGCTGGGTTTTCACGTCATCCAATGTCAGTATCATGGTCATCGGCTCCCTTGCGGGGACTCAGCGCCTTTTCCGCATCTTCTGGCCATACCGCAATATGGCGTTCAACCAGTTTTTCTGCGTACTCAGTATCAAAACAGGCCGTATCACCGCGTGAATAACGATGATAGGGTCCCAGGAAAAAAACCGCTTTCCGCATCACTTCTGCTCCCGTCAGGACCGTGGCCCCGTTTGTTTCACTTCCGGTCAGATCAACACCTGTATCACCTGAACCCGCTGCAGTATTCTGACCGTCATCCCCGTCCACTGTATTTTCCGGCGTCAGTTCATCCGGCTTTTTCACATCACCGGCTGCAACCGCCGCTGCCGCTGCTTTTGCCGCTTTCGTCGTCATCGTTTTGCTCCTGAAAAGAAAAAACCCGCTGCTGCGGGCTTGGGGAATTACGTGCTTTTACGCTGTGCGACCGTGGTCGCACAGAGTGCAGGACCGGTTAAAACAGCACTTTTGTCCCGAGAACAAGACCTTCCGGATGACGGAAGCCGATATCGTGCTCCGTCACCACGCGAATCAACGACTGGTTACGGGAGAACGCGGAAACCAGATTTCCGTCCCCGTCCTGATAGGAGGCTTCCTGCGAAAACGACACCTTCATGTTGCCGTCTTCACCGATAACCACGTCATTAAAGTCAGCGAAGTAAATTTCCGACTCTTTGCCAGCGTCACCGAGGTTTGCCGGGATAGCGCTGGTACGCTGAATCTGAAATCCCTTCAGCATCCCCTGGGCCATTTCCGGGTAGACCTTATTACCGTTACCGTCGCGCAGCCCGAACAGTTTCATGTAGGTACGGTTCGACATGCCCCAGCCGCAGCTGATCATGTTGCTGTTCCCGTCCATCGCCATCAGGATGATGCTGTCGAGATAGGTATCAATCGTCTGCAGATTAACCTCTGCAGCAGCTTCCCACGGCAGCAGGCGGTTCCACTCAGTTGCTCGCGTTTTCATACCGACAGGCGTATCACCGGTACCGTCATCGCGCATAAAGGCTTTATCTTCACGAACAGAGATCGCGGTCAGAATATCCTGCAGGACCAGCTGCTCCACGTTGTAGCCAGCACGACCAATCAGCTGGTTTGAGATTGGAACCATTGCAATCATGGTTTTCGCAGTGAGTTTCACATCATCGAAGCGCGCTTCTGATGTTTTCGCATCCTTGCCTTCCCCGGTGTAGCTCGCCGTCGCACCACCTGCCAGACGCGGCAGCGCCATGTTGCCGTTCGGCAGCGGAATGGAGCGCGCGCCCAGCTTACGAACGATGGTGCGATCGCGCAGCAGTTCGATCACCTCGCTGTGCAGGTTTTGCGGAATAAGAACACCGCCTGACGCGGCGGCAGTGTTGATGGCCATCGAGACAGACTGGTCATTCAGTTCTTCAGCTGCAAATTTAGCAGCATCCTGAACGTTACCCTGTGCTGCCGCAATCGACATCACCAGACGGGTCATGCCTGCGCCGGTATATTGCTTTGGCTCAGCCTTAATGCTGATACCTGGAGTCTGCTGTGTGCCTTTAACCGGTTTGGCGACAAGCGCTGCAGCACGTTCAGCCGCTTCCAGACGCTCAATCTTGGCGCTGATATCCGTGAACTGCTGCTGCAGGCTGGCAAATTCGGTTAACTGCTCCGCAGTCAGCGTACCGCCACCAGTTTCTACTGCCGCCAGTACCTGAACCTTCTGATTAATACCCGCACGTTCACGACGCAATTCTTCAATATGATCCATGTTTTTCTCTCTTTTTGGCATAAAAAAAGCAGCCTGTTGGCTGCTTTCTGGTAATGACGCGTTAGCGCCGGGTTACATTCTGGTTTGCAGGTCCATCGCGGCTGCCTGCAACTTTATGGAAGTGGTTTGTTGAGGTTGTTTGTACTTTGCCGCAATGGCATTAATCGCGGACTGAGGATCCGAAACTTCATCAGCAAGACCAGCAGAAATGGCATCAGCGCCGAAATAGATTCCGGCCTGTGTGTTAATCACCGTCTGAGGGGCAAGTTTCCGGTATTCCGCTACAGAGGTAATAAACGTCTCGTACATATCGTCAATCATCCTCTGGAACATTCCCCGAGCGTCTTCACTCAGTGGCTCATGTTGTGTACCGTTATTTTTGTTATCTCCCCGAAAAATCGTGGTGAATGTTAACCCCATTTGCTCTTCCATCCTGGAAGTATCCAGGTGTTCCATGATCACTCCAATCGAGCCGACTCCACTGGTCTGGCTGACTACAATTTTGCTGCAGGCCGAAGCGATAAAGTAAGCCGCAGAATAGGCGCTGTAGTTCACAATTGCAGTAATAGGCTTAGTTTGACGTGACTGGAAAATATAATCGGCCAGTTCCTTGCATCCAACCGCCGCACCACCACCAGAATTTATATCCAGCACAATTTCACTGATGGAAGGGTCATTTAATGCAGCATGCACCTGGCTACGTATGCGCTCATAGCTGGTAAGTTCCGAACACATTGCAGTAATTTGCCCACGACGTGGAACCAGAATGCCGTGAACAGGAATAACAGCCATTCCACCAGCTGGTTGAACCAAATCTGGCGCCTGATTGTTATCAGGATTCTGTGTCATGTGAATTCCAGCCTCTTCTGATAATCCCTGAATACGGGGAACCAGCACAGCTTTTACAGAATCCATTGTCTGTCGTGTCACGTAATGTGGAACACCAAAGACCATAGCCGCCAGATGCGGCAGATTAATTAAATTTTTTGTCATGATGTTTACCAGGTCAGCCCGCACTGCGGGTGATATTCAGTTTCTGGACAGAATAGAGTTGATTTCTGCCAGTTGTTTTGCTGTTGGCGTGTTATCGCCAGGTAAGATTTGTTTACTGTCGACCATATTCAGAGGCGTCAGGTATTTGTCCCCTCCGGCGATGGGTGGAAGGTTCTCCATGCGGCGAATGTCGTTAACCGATAACCAGCCCCACTGGCGGCCTAATGCATAAGATTCATAGCGTGACTTCTGATCACCGCGCAGCAGGCCAGAAACATTGAATTCAATGTACAGATCACTGCGCTCGCTGGGTAAAAGCAGATCGCGCATTAATGCGCCTTCATGGCGCTTCAGCCAGGCCAACAGCGTGTACATCACAAACTGCAGCCCCTGGTGCTCAATGTTGTTATTCGTGGCTTTCGCCAGCATCTGCACCATATGGGGCGGGATTTTATAGAGCCGGCACACTTCCTCCACGCCCCATTGACGGGACTGTAACAGCTGCGCTTTCTCATTATCCTGAGATAGCTGTTTGTAGCTCATCCCTTCCTGAAGCAATGCAACAGAGAATGCGTTCCTGACGCCGGAATATCTGTCCGTCCACTTTGCCAGCAGGCGGTCGATAGCATCCTGGCTTTTGATCGTCGGAGCGTCTTTTGGACGTTCAATAACGCCGCTCATCGTTGTACCACGGCGAAAGACCTGAGAAGCATGCTCTTCCACGGCGAGGTTTAGCCCAAGAACATCCGCGTTCGTCTGGATTGGGGAACTGCCGATATAGCCATCCAGTGAGAAGACCTTCACATGATGCATCATGCGCATTGGCAACGTTTCGCCAATTTCGGGTAGTTCATAATATGGCATCCCATCCGGGCCTTTCAGGACAATGACCTTTTGGGGATTAACCGGGATTAATTCGCGGGGATAACCTTTCCCGTCCCTGTCGATGATCGAGTAGCAATTTCCCTCCAGGCCAAGCAGGCCCTGCTGCTGTTCAAAGTATTCAAATGAAGTGTCTTTTTTGTTGGGCTCGGAATGAATCAGATCATATACAGGGTGGTCAGTCGCCCGTTCACGGCCTCCGTTAGCGCCTCGCCTGTAAAGTTCACACGGCAGCTGCGCCACCGATTCTGCCAGAAGCGTTACACATGCCCGGACCGCCGATAACGCCATTGCGGTTTCAGAAGTGATAACGATCCCCGCCTTGCTCTGGCTGGAACTCACACCACCCAGCATCGCCTGCCAGAAACTACCACCAGACTGAGATTTACCCCGAAACATCTGGGGAATGAACATTATTCACCCCCTGATTTAATTACGCTGGCAGACATTGATTTCGCGATTAAAAATGACCACAGCAGGCAGATTGAACCGCCAGTAATAAGCCCGGCTGCAGGTGAAATAAGCCAGGCACCGGCAGACAGTAACGCGGCTCCGGCGAGGCCGATAAAAAAACTTAAAAACGTCATTAGCATGCTACATCTTCCTCGTCGTAAACGGATGAATTACTCGCCCGGCTATTCAACATTGCCCGTCCGATTGCCATAATTAGCGAAACCGCGCCATCGATTTTGTTTTCGTTATGCTCTTTGATGGGTTTAACCACATCGTCATTACCGGGCAAATACTTCCCGACGACGTTGCTGATACACCAGCTCATAATCGGGTTCCCGTCGTGATGAAAGCGGCCTGACTCAATGGCGGCTTCCAGCTCCTTCGTCGGATCAGACATATTGGTGTAGTTCTGAACAATAGTGATCGGATTAAGGCTTTCATCAGCCAGATCATGTGAAAGCCCCGTCGCGCCGAACGGGTCAATCGGTGACTCACTGACTGGGTTGAGCTTGTTTGCCGCCTTGGCCTCTTCAAGGATGTAGCGGTAATCAACTTCAGCGCCATCAGTAACTGTAAGCAGTCCCATTTCAACCCATTTCTGAAATCGCTCCGCAGTACGACGATCTTCGTTCTTTTCAACGCTGAATACTGCGTCGTAGGGAACCCAGAAGCGGGGAGCAACGCTGTAGTAATGTGTCTTGCCGTCAATTTCCCTGGTGAACAACCGCGCCATACTGTTCATATCCAGCTTGCGCGCCAGGTCGAAAGACAGAACACATGGCTGTCCTTCGAATTGCTCCAGCGTAAGTGTCTTATCCTCACAGTTCTGCCAGGAAACCAGGTTGTAGAAAGCAGCACGGGCTGCAACCCAGATGTTGAGGTGTTTAGTTTTAAATACACCAGCCTGACGGGCGTTATTAATAGCTCTCTGTTGCTGGCTGAGGAGAAAGTCACGATAGACCGACACGCCCATATTCGGGTTAGCTTTTTCCAGCACTTTAGGATCGGTCCAGTCATCCCCCTCGTCGACGGTGTATATCACGCCGAACAATTCCTCATTCGGTACTGTGCCATTCAGCATCTCAATCACTTCACGCCGTTTGTCGTAGCATGGACCCTCAATGTTGTAACCCGCCGTCGTGATCGCCCACATTAGTGGTTGTCGCCGCGCCCCCATACCCGTCAGCATAGTGGTGTAGAGCGAATCTGTGGGATGTTCGTGATACTCGTCAACAATCGCACAGTGCGGTGAAGCGCCGTCCCCAGGGTTACCAATCAGCGGCTCAAAACGCGCGCCATCTTCTGGCCGGCTCAGGTTGGACGCATTAACTTCAATCCCGAACGCTTCCACCAGCAGCGGGGTGCGCTTACACATCAGACGAGCTGGTCTGAATACTTCCCACGCCTGTTTTTCAGTTGTGGCCCCGGAATATACTTCAGCGCCAAACTCGTTATCACAGGTAAAACAGTACAGCGCCACACCTGCCGAAATAGCTGATTTCCCATTTTTACGCGGTATCTCCGTGTAAACCTCGCGAAATCGTCGAAGCTTCGACCCTTTCTGGACCCAGCCAAAGGCGCAGCACACAATAAACAGTTGCCATGCCTCCAGAGTGATCGGCATCCGCTTGAATGCCCACTCTCCTTTTGTATGTGGCAACAACTGGATAAATTTCGCGGCCTTTTCTGCCATGTCTTTATCGAAGCGGTAACGAAATTTCTTACTCTTTTCAGCCGCCATGTCATCGATATGACGCTGGCAGGCCTGAATGACAAACTGGCACGCCGGAATTTTCCCCCGCACAACGTTGCGGGCGTATTGATTCGCGGCGTTTACGTTGGGGTACGATTTCCGGCTCATGAGTTGATCATCTTCAGGAATGGGTTAGAGGTTTTCTTCTGTCCGGCAAGGCCGATTAGGCGTTGTCGACTGCTGGGATCAAGGCCAAGCATGGAGCCGGTAGAGCTCATCTCCGATTCCTGCTCTTTCTTTGCGGTTAGCTCAGGGTTTTTTATCTTCCCCCCCATAGCACCAGTGATAGTCAGCCCTTCTCTGGCGATATTTTTAACCGCCCTGCGCCAGAACTCATATGCAACACACCAGCGCTCAAGTACGGCAAGATCGGTAACACACAGTAATCCCTGTCCACATAATTCTTTCGTGGTCAGTTCCCACATGACGGCCGCCATTGGCAGACCATCATCCTCAGAAAACCAGTCAGGTGGTGCCACACCTTTAATCGGTGTGAATACAGGTTCCTCTTTATTCAGGGCTCGTTTGCCGGGGTTCCCTGCCAGCTCCTTGCGCGCCGTTGGCTTGGGGCGACGCCCGGAACGCCCCGCCGTTCCAGCCATAAGCGACACTCCTGGTTAAATTTCATTTTTCGCGGGTATAAAAATACGAGGAAGCGGGCAGTCCTAAAGCGCGAAAGGGGTCAGGGATTTTATCCCCCCCTCCCCCTTGAAGATGACAGCAAGAAAGCATGCAAAAGCAGATACTGGTCATCCATCAGGATGTTCAGCATAGTGTCTTCAGTTATTCTCAATAAATAAACGATGGAGTCTAAGAAATGGATAAAACTAGAAAATATGATAGAGCCTTACAACTTGAGATCCTCAACGCTCTTATAGATTGTGCTCCTAACTCTTTAAACAAGGCACAGGAGCGAGACCTCATTGAGAAGTTTGATAACTATGATCACTTTGTGGCGTGCATGCTATATCTTGAAATGCATAGTCTTGTTTCTACACCTTTCGTACGCAGCGAAACAATGGCTGGCGTTGATTTTATCTTCAACGCCCCATACTGCAACATTACAGAGAAAGGAATTGATTTTCTTCTTGATGATGGCGGCTTAAGTGCAATCCTTAAGGTTCAAACCGTTCGGTTACACAATGACACGATTGTTGCCCTTGAGGATATAATCCGTGTCGCAAATATATCTGAAGATCAGAAGAAGGGATTGATTTCAAAACTCCGAGAGCTTCCGGGAGACGCCATAAAACATTTGACCCTACAGTTACTGACTCAGGGGGTTCTGAATCTGCCGAACGCACTTCGACTAATTCAAACAACCCTCCAGTAGGGCTAAACTCGTCAGAGGGGCGAATTAACTCAAATTTGCCCCATCCCAGTGTTTTACTTAAAAACACCCAAAATTCCTTCCGGGTATCTGCATGAATGTAGAAACAGTTCTTATGCATTACAGCAGTGAATATTATCATCGAATATGTTCTCTTGCTGTCTTCGCTCTGTGGCATTCCCAGCACAACGACTCAAGATTGGAATCGTCATCAGTGCCGCCATGAGCTTTTGGGATGATGTGGTCAACGCTGGTCGCTTTCTTCGCTATCTTCTGCCGGCGATGGTTCTGACACAGGTATTGATCACGCTGTAGGACACGCTCCCGTATGATTTCCCAGAGCCGACCATATCCTCGATCCTGTCTGCTCTTACCTGCCTGATAGTTTCTCCAACCATCACCAACATGCTGTTGTCGGTGTTGGTCACAATACCCACTGGCATCGTTGGTGATTGCCGCACATCCTTTGTGCCGGCATGGACGCTTAGCTCGGGCTGGCATCGGTATTGTCCTGTCTGTTGAATAAAGTTTTTGTCGTACGCGGAAAGAAACTGGAAACGGCCACTAACGGAAAATTTTCATAAATAGCGAGAATCTGCGCGGTCGCCGCCCCGTAACAGGCCGGAACACCGGAAAGGCCCCCGTAAATGAGAATGAATATCGTTTTCTCTAGATAATGCTTAGAACAGGATCATCTACCGGTATCGGGCCAGTCCACAATTCAGTTGGCCGTGCAGATGTGTTAATCAGTCCTAGCTAATCGCACCAGTTCATTGGGGGGGACCGGATTTGGCATGTTCGGTGAGGAACTGGTCTTGCAGCGCTCCCCAGTCCGGTTTTGCCATGGTTCTATTCCTATGGTTCAAGCCATTAAAAAAGCCACCCGAAGGTGGCCTTTGTGATGGCAATGAAATTGTTACCTTAAGAAAGCAATTATTTATCTAGGGCTGCCTGTATTGCATCTGCCAATGCTTCAACTTTTTTCGTTACATGCTCTAAATCGTAGCCTGATTTCACACCAGCAATCGCAGTTGCGGATGCAACCGTTGCTTTGGAAATTTCAAGAGCTGCCTGGACAGCCAGTAAGCGTTTTCTATCTTTTTCAGCTGGTCCGTTTCCGAAATATCCCTCTAACATAGTAACTCCTTATCTATTATCAACATGGTATGTATGGCATAGATAATTTGATGTAATTTCATAGCAGTTTCAACATGATTATCACAGACTTTCAGCGTATGCCTGCTGCAATCAGTATGATGATGACAATAAAAAAATCGTCAAAAACCGATTATCTAGCTTGTTTCATTGCTTTTTTTTCTGCGGCCAAGGCAGTGATAGCTTCAACTCTTAGCTGCCTTTCATGCCTTTCTATGTACCATTCTTGAATAAGTAGCTCTAGTAGACCGATAAGCATTTCCGCTTCGTCTGGATCAACATCAACGATCACGTTAATGTCATTTTCCATATGAGCACCAATATTGCCAATATTGCGAATAGCATCAATGGCTTTCCACATACCAGATTCTATCTGGCCCTCAATGGCTTTTATCTCATCGACCAATCTTGCTGGTTTGACATTCCAAACATTCCTGATCATCCCCTGAAGACATCGACGCGAGAGTGTCGCTGATGTCTTTGGCGAGAGGTCTTTAATCAAAACGGCTTCTTTGTAATCTGCAAGTATTGGGGCAGGAACATAGTCAGGAAATTGTTTGTATTGTCCATTTGGTCTGTTTACCCAAGATTCGATTTCCTTAGTTGCGTGGTAGAAACCTCCCACAAGCTCTGCAGATGAAACCCTCGAGGCATATGTGAACTCTTTGCATTCAGGATTTGGGCAAACATTAACCCATGACTCAAACACCAGCGCTCCATACTTAGTGTCAGCACTAATAGCGAATTCGTTATCTTTCTTTTGAATTTTTTCGAAAACTGAAAGATGCCCGCAATATGGGCACTGCCAAGAAGACATAGAAACCTCCACATGTATGTGAAGGTTAATATATTTCAATTCATCGTATTAATAAACGAGCAATAGCTACTTAAGGCACTGATTAGCGATGAACTCCTGTAATGTCCTCAATGCTGCCTGGTCATTGATGATTCCTGAGCGGATACCGAGAACGTTTCGTCCAGCAACTGGAGAGAGTTCGATGGCGGCATCATTGCCCATGCTGGAGGAGCTGGTGGTTTCGGTTGAGGCTGGCACTGGACACTTGCCTTTGACGTACACCCGCCCACCATTATCAAGCTTGCGCTGCAGAGCAGTATTTTCAGCATTCGCATCTGCTAATTCCTTCGTGTATTTAGCATCCAGTGCAGCAACTTCTCGCTGCCTAGTTGTCATATCTGTAATGGTAGTGTTAGCCAAATTCAGAGCCTGAGTTTTCTCATCACGCTGCTTCTTGTATTCGGTGGCGTTATCGCGATAGTGATTAACAGCCCAGCCAAGTGATACGATGATGCAGATGACCGCACCTAAGATAATTGTGGATAGTCGACTCACAGGCCTATCCCCCAGCACGTCAGCGCGCTTTCCTGGTCTCGCCTTTCTACCTGCCCATAGCAGCCATTTTTCTGGCCTTTGGTCAGACGACAATCGCGGCCACCGTCTTTAATCCACCAGCGGATCGCTTCACAGGCTCCTTTACGGTCGCCAGCATTGATGCGCTTATAGAACGTAGACGGGAAGCATTTTCCGGGACCGATGTTATACGGACAAAAAGATGCGATCCCGGCTTTCTGTGGTTCGGTCAGTGGTACCTTGATATTTCGCCCAACCCACGCCAGCGCTTTATCGCGTTCAATGGCGTTTACCTGGGCACATTTCTCTGCTGACAGCTTCATGCCCTGAACTACCGGCTTACCATCAACCATCGTGGCGCCACGGCAAATGGTCCATATACCAGAGCCGTCCTTGTACGCTGTTGTGCTGTTACCCTCTTTCTCATCCAGAAACTGATCGAGAATCACGGGCGCGGAAGCCCCGGCAAGAATCAAACCAACGACCGCTGCGCTCAGTTTATTCTTCAGCTTTGGTGACATTACCATTAAGCCGGTCCTCCCTTTCCTTTTTCCTGTAATACCAGTTCACTGCACAGGTGATAACAGTGCATGCGATACCGACAATAATTGCCCAGTCGCTCAGGCTTAACCCTGCAATTCTGTCGGCCAACATCCAGGACACCTCTTTTGCTGTTTTAGCTGTTTCGGCATATGCCTTCGCTGATACACCGCAGCCGGTCAGCGTGGTTCCTGTTCCATATGAAAGTCTGCTGTAAATGGTGCTCATTCTGGTCATAGCCTCACCTCCGATTCTTCGGATGGCGCTGTGTGTGATTAAAGGGTCAGGCTTCACGGGCTGGATTTATCAACAAAGCACGTAGCGGATGATTCCCGTGAGCCTGAAATGAAAAAGGCCGCCAGTTGGCAGCCTAAAAATGATGTTTGATAATTTTTCCATCGAGCAAGGTTAGACTAGCCAATTACAGTAGCTTGCTCTCCAATTCAATTCCTGATCTACTACTTGGTTCTAGCAACCAATGAAAAAGGATAGATCGTGAATAATGGGAAAAATGAACGATTCAGAGTGTACTTATCCAGTTTTGATGCGGATATTGCAGCACTAACAGAAGCCTGTAAAAGTATCAGCAACAGTCTTAACTCTGTTTTGGAGAGCACAAAAAGAGAGGGGTTTATAAACCCGATTCAAGTTTTCATAGATTCTTTAACACTGAATCAGCCCGAAACACATTCTAATATCTGGGTAGCCGTTAATTCATCATGGCAGATTGCAGAAGAAGCCAGGCTAAAACTTGAGAAATTTGGTTATAAGACTGGTGAAATTATTTAAATATCCTCCGGCATAGCCGGAGGTTTTTCTGATACGCCTATAAGGCTCTGTTTCCAGTTGCGTCCTAACAGGCGCATACGATCTTACATATACATCACACTTCGTTACTTATGACCCGTGAACGGGCTACCCGGATAAATGCGCCAAACACCACACCGTAATCGGTTCCGGTTAACAGTTCATAGACACTGGCCCCCGTCAGGACACCACCAGCCAGCCCAGTACCGGAAATCGGATCGGGCATTTAGCCCCCTCTAAATTGCTGTGAGTCCTCTCAGGAATGAGGGGAATAAAAAAAAGGCCGCCATGCGGCAGCCTCGAAGTAAGTACGGTTGTTTACAATGGTGGAGAGAGAGGACCTTCTAACACCTCTGCTTCACCGTTATGGCAAATGTCATCGCCTCTGGTCAGATGCCAAACACCTGTGATTATTTTCCCCGTTTCCAAGTCATCAACAGTGTCATTCGTGTAGTACGCTACCTGTACAACACCGACATGCTGAATCCAGTAATACCCTTCTTTCATAAGCTCCTCCGCGATACTCAGCAGATAGTATAGAGCAGTACAAATAATGCTGTGGTGCAGGAAGCCACAACTTAATCTTTGCTATAAAGTAATTTCGAAAGATGACGATAATGGGTAATAAATGTAAGGCCGGAGGAACCACCATGAGCATGACAGTTAGCACTTTGGGTCAGGACATACTGCAAAGCACAGTAAAACAAGCACCTTCAAGTACTGGCAACTCTGTTTCACAACAAATTCAAAACCTGAAAAAACAAATTGGTGAGTTGACAAAAGAACTCAGCGCCATGGGTTCAAAAATAAATGAAGTAACCTCCGAAGATGAGGCAAAACTGCTTAAACAGCAGATGGAGATGATTCAAAGGCAAATCGAGTCTATGTACGCAAAAATTGCTCAATTACAAAAACAAGAAGCAGAAAAAAACCAAATGGCGTCGGGTGCATTACCTACGGTAAGTGACAAATCAAGTTCGAACGTTGCAGGGAATAATACTAAAAATATTGATGTCTACGTTTAGCAGTGACCCCCTATCATTTTTCCTCTGAGTTAGAAACGAAAAAGGATTGTGAGAACTTGTTTTCGAGTTAACGATTTCAGATCGGCGATATGACAGGGGTACTGGTGCTATGCACCTCGCGAATACCCCTGTCGTATCGCCGGAAACCAAAAACCCCGCTGTGGCGGGGTTCTCGTTATGTTCAAATTGTTCGCTTTTTGTCGCTGCCATAGTGGCGCAGCTCTGCCAAGCATGAATAAATTATCTGATTTTCTGGCCCGTTTTCAACACCATTATCAAAAAATAGCATCAATAGCTAAAAAATGATTTCAGTGAGTCTATTCAGATAACAGTTTGCGTGCTTCCAAAAAGACCTTTGCTCTGAATATTTCCAGGCACCAGCGCACGCGCTTTCTCGCCTCCCCATCAGTTAACCATGGCGCAATCGCCTGCAACTCCCGGGTTATGTCTGAGATTTTTTTTCGGGTGGTGTAATACTGAAGACCGACCACATAAACCGGATCATTAATATCCAGCGCCTGCAGTACGCATTGCTCAACAAAATCGACATCATCATTATGCAGGGCTTCATCAATCACACTAGCGGATGACTGCGGCCAGAGAATGCTATGTGCCCTGTTCATTGCCTGCTGTCCACGGAATCCCTCTTCTCTCGCCTGATTTAACGCAACAGTGAATCGCTCTAACGCCTTATCTGACCAAATCCGTCCTTTAATAACATTCCAGCATGCATGACTTCGCAGCAAACGGGGTGCAGTTTTTCCTCCCACACCCTCGCCCCATATAGTGAGCAGGGATTTAATCCATCCGGACTGGATCCCTGTAAGGAGAATACATTTACCCAGCCAGCTTTTGCGTGGAGCAGAAGCCGCTTTACCCAGCGCTTCCAGATGATTGCGGCGTTGACGTGGTGTCATCCTGTTCTTCTCCTTACGCCAGAACGCCGAGCCCATAAGCCCGGTCCAGCACTCTGATAATCATTACCGGCTGAGGCACATGCTTTCGCTCAAACTTCACCGGGTCGTTATGTAGTTCTGTATGGCACTGACGACACAAGGGGATCGCGAAAATATCATGCGCCTTCGTTGCCATCCCTCCCTGCCCCCAGCCGATTAAATGGTGTGGGTCATCTGATGGTTTGCCGCAGCATTCGCAGGGCTGTGTTTTAATCCATGCAAGATATCTGGGGTTCGCCCAACGGATCCTCTTCGGACGTTTCATATAGGTTTGCGGGGACTCGGGATCTACCAGGACACCGACTACGGGTTTAATCGCTGGAACTTGCGCTGGTGGCATGTTCACGGTTACTGCGTTGGCTCTGGCTGTAATGATGCTGGTGGCGGTTACACCCGGTTCGATATCGCATTCACGCATGACTGAATGATGCTCTTTCGAAGGAATACGTAGCGACCGACTGGCTGCTGATTCGGGAATTGCGTCGGTAACTCCCATTCGAACCGCCCACCAGCAAAGCTCAGCCAGCGACAACTCTCTGGAAGAATCCATATTTAGCGCCACCATGATGCTGTTAATAATCCAGTTAATAACATTACGTCTCGCCAGCTCTGCAAGTTGTTCGCTGTAGTGGTCACGCAGATGGTTATCACAATGTCCACACAGGAGAACCGATCCGGGTTCATGACGCAGAGTGGTTAACTCGTGATAATGGTAATTGCTGTGTGGCCACTGGCAGCAGCTACCGCCATAACGCAGAAGCCAGTAATCAAGACCACTAAAACCACCAGCAGCCTTTATAACTTTTTCATCCTGGAAGAACGGCCACAGGGATTCGTCACTGGCCAGCGGCTGGCGAACGTCAGGAACAGGGCCTGCAGGCAACCTTTCCATGCTTGCAGGCTGACTTTCCACCAACACACGTTCACAACTGAATAATGACATCAGCTCGCTGCCCGGCTTGAGCAGCACAATTCCAAGCTCACGTGCAACCACGGGTTTAAGCAGCGCCCTCATTCTGCTATCTCCCCGATAATTATTTGTCCCTTCTCTCCCCATAATTTAGTGACACGTGAATCCCAGATGTGAGCGTCATCTTCGTAAATAGCATCCATCAGGGCTTTCATCATATTGTCGAAATCAGGTTTAGTCTGGTGTGGTTTACCGTTGAACTCAGCCCGTTTCTTTTTGCCCCAGCTCGCCGGCATCGGAAGAATGAAGGTGACGTGTGAACCGCTTTCCGGCAGCTCAACACCCTGCAGACGAACTTCATCACAGAAAGCCCGGTAACGCAGAACCTCGGGACGCTTTTTCCATTTGTCAGCGCGCGTCATTCTGGGCTTGCCCATTGGGGTGATATCGTAGACTTTCACATTCACCTCCAGATCCGTTGTTGCCAGGTTCTCTCCTGACGCGGAGGCTTAGATGCTTCTGGCAAGAACGCGCTGATCGTCCAGTGAATGAAGTCATTATCCAGACTACGCTCTGTCTTAATCTGCTTTGCGCGATAGCGGGCTTCCAGTTCATCAGCCTGCTCAGTGGTGAGTTGAGTATGTTGAAACCAGCTTTTCTTCATAACGCACCTCTGGATGCGGCAAAAAGAAAATCGCTGGCGTTAGTTAACGTCAGTATGTGGGATTGCTTGAATTGATCTTGCGCCATGGGCTTTTCTCCTGTGGCGCAGCAGGTATAGGTTGTTCAGGCCTATGACGGGAGTGTAACAGATTTTTGGGTAACGCGATAACCAGCCCTTTCCAGCATCTGAGTAAACAACGTAGGTGTACCAATAATTTCATTATCCTGAAGAGGCAAAAATGACACCATGCTATCGCGTCGGTACATCAGGGCGCGCTCACACTCAGGAAATGATTGCAGCCTGGCAACGATGACTCCATCGTGACATCTGATGACTGCGTAGCCTTTTTTGGGCAATCCTAATTTTTCTTTCACTTAAACTCCCCCATGCAAACGGGATAAAAGTAACACCCAAAATAATTAATAAAACCAGTCGTCAGCACTTTCCCAGGTTTCCTGGAGGATAGTCTCTATTTTCTTTTTATCTTCCTTGTCACCACCAAGAACACTTAAGCCATCAGAGCCTGTACGACGTATGCTCAGGCTGCAGTTCTCATACTGATTACCCAGCCTTTTAAGTAACTCTTTCTCCAGCGCCGGCACTGCTCCCTTTGGAAGTTCTTTAGTACGATCAATGGTGAGTTCAACTTTCATATTAGCCTCCACTGCATATACTGTATATTTGTACAGTACACCGATACATTGAAATGATCAATGACTTAAGAGCACAAATTGTTAACCTTAGCCTATAAATGAGATGCAAAAAAAACCCGCCGAAGCGGGTTCAATCCAATGCGGACTTGTTGTTTTGACACCATTGTAAGTATTGAGATATCAACGTCCTTAAATTTGGATAACTGCTTTGATTGGGATTGATTGCGCAACTTTCATATGCTCGTCTCCCCCTGCAACTTTTTCAGGTTCTGTCTAACATACCCAATCAAAATAACAACTGTGTCAGGTATCCCATAATAATCGCCATGCCCAAAATAACGGTCAGAAATGCAGCAATCAAGGGTGTTTTGAACATTGATTTAAGCAGTATTACTTCCGTCAGACTAGCTCCTGCGCTACCAATAATCAGAGCCATTACTGCTCCCGTTCCCATGCCTTTATCCATCAAGACTGATGCCAACGGAATTACTGCCTCAGCACGTATATACAACGGTATTCCAATAATTGCACTTAGTGGAATCGCAAACGGATTATCATTCCCAGCATGAGCAGCAATCCACTCTGCAGGTATAAAACCGTAGATAAACGACCCTATAACAATACCTAACATCAGATAAGGTAATACATCTTTAAATTGAGTCCAGGCATCCTGAAATGCCAGTCGTATCGCACCAGGCTCTCTTACTACACTTTTCGGGAAGAATTGTTTATTTGTTTGGCCCGTCTCGCAGCTCAATTCACAATTTGTGCCCCGAAATGCTGAGAAACTCTTAAACGTTTCTTGTGGTTTAGAACAACTATTAGCCCCTATGTCCTGTTGATTTGATACAGAACAGCAAGCTGAAACACTCTGTAGTTTAGTTTCAGGAGTTTTTCCACTGCTAACACCACAACAGCTAGCCAGCGGTTTTGATGTTTCGACAATATGTCGGTCAAAACCAAGCACATCTAACAAAATACTTGCCAGTACGGAAACTGTTGCAGCTATAACAGCGTATAGCAGGGTAACTTTCCAACCAAAAGTAACCCACATCAGACCAATGATTATCGGGTTAAGCAGAGGTGAAACAAACAAGAATGTAAGTGTTGGACCGAAGCCTGCTTTTGCTGATAACAGTCCGCGTAACATGGGAATTGTAGAGCAGCTGCAAAACGGTGTTACAGCTCCTAACAGCGATGCAAGTATGTAACCTCTCCCCTTTCTCGCCCCTAACATTCTTTGAATCTTTTGGTCCGGAATTTTTTGCCTGATAAGGCTAACACCCGCACTAATCAGAAAAAAAAGCGCAGACAACTCGACAGCAAGAAACAAGAACATCTCTGCCGCGTTAGTAAACATAGAAATCCAGCTATTCATGAAACCCCCTATAAACCATATTTCTAGAATAATCGAATTATTGAGGTTAGATCAACATATTTCTGGTATTATCGAAATATCAATAGATGAGGAAGGTACCATGCAACTAGAAGAAGTAGCTAAAGCTATGAAAGAATTAGGACATCCAACACGTTTGTTTATTTTCAAACACCTTGTTAAAGCCGGTGAACAAGGTTTACCTGTAGGTGATCTACAAAAACAACTTGCGATTCCATCTTCAACACTGAGTCATCATATATCCGCACTTGTTTCCGTAGGTCTGGTCAAACAAAATCGCGAAAGCCGCTCCTTAATCTGCGTTTCTCAATATGACAAGTTAGAGTCGATTATTGATTTTCTACGCGAAGAATGTTGCATCAACAGTCCAAAGATTTAAATCGAGGCAATCCATTGTTTTTATTTGATAAAGGAGCCGCCTAAATAACAGGCGGCTCTCCTGTCGCTTATTTCAATTTTTTGCCTGCATCATCAACGACTTTCTCGCCATCTTCCTTGGCGAAAGCCCCTTTCTGAGCATCAGGAAGGATATCCAGAACAACTTCAGAAGGACGGCACAGTTTGGTTCCCAGCGGTGTTACAACGATGGGGCGATTAATCAGGATCGGATGCTGCAACATAAAGTTAATTAACTGGTCGTCAGTAAATTTATCTTCGGCAAGACCCAGTTCCTCATATGGCTCGACGTTCTTACGTAGTAACGCCCGGACGGAAATGTCCATATCAGCAATGAGTTTGACCAGCTCATCGCGTGAAGGTGGAGTCTCAAGGTAAAGAATAACGGTCGGCTCATTACCGCTGTTGCGGATCATCTCCAGCGTGTTACGCGATGTGCCGCAGGCTGGGTTGTGATAAATGGTGATGTTGCTCATATCAGTATCTCATTACAAAGTGAAAGAGAGACGTAGCGCCAGCGCGGCCAGCGTTACAAACAGCACAGGCAGAGTCATGACGATCCCGGTGCGGAAATAGTATCCCCAGGTGATGGTCATATTCTTCTGTGAAAGTACGTGTAGCCAGAGCAGCGTTGCCAGGCTACCAATAGGGGTAATTTTCGGCCCCAGATCGCAGCCAATGACGTTGGCATAAATCATTGCTTCTTTGATAACGCCCGACGCGGTACTGCCATCAATCGACAATGCGCCAATCAATACGGTAGGCATGTTATTCATGATAGAAGAGAGGAATGCGGTCAGGAATCCCGTTCCCAGCGTGGCTGCCCACAGGCCTTTATCTGCGAGTAAGTTCAGCACGTCAGACAAATATTCTGTCAGCCCTGCGTTACGCAGCCCATAGACCACCAGATACATTCCCAGCGAGAAGATCACGATCTGCCATGGTGCCCCACGCAACACTTTACCGGTGTTAATGCCGTGACCTTTTTTTGCCACAGCAAACAGGATTGCTGCCCCTACTGCTGCAATGGCACTGACCGGAATACCCAGTGGTTCGAGTACAAAAAAGCCCACTAATAAAAGAATTAATACAATCCAACCTGTTCTGAATGTTGCCAGATCTTTGATGGCTTTTGCGGGCTCTTTCAGTCGTGCAATATCATAAGTGGGCGGGATATCTTTGCGGAAAAATAGATGCAGCATCACCAGAGTGGCGACGATGGCGGCGATATCCACCGGCACCATTACCGAGGCATATTCCGTGAATCCCAGTTTGAAGAAATCAGCCGAAACGATATTGACCAGGTTCGATACGATAAGCGGCAAGCTGGCGGTATCGGCAATAAACCCTGCGGCCATCACGAAAGCAAGTGTGGTGCTTTTACTGAAGCCAAGCGCCAGGAGCATAGCGATAACAATCGGCGTCAGAATAAGTGCCGCGCCATCGTTGGCAAACAGTGCCGCGACTGCCGCGCCGAGCAGAACGATATACGTAAACAGAAGGCGGCCACGACCGTTCCCCCAGCGAGAAACGTGCAGCGCTGCCCATTCGAAAAAGCCTGACTCATCAAGCAACAGACTGATGATAATAACGGCGATAAATGTTGCCGTCGCGTTCCAGACGATATTCCACACCACCGGAATATCAGCAATGTGAATCACACCCGATGCCAGAGCCAGTACGGCCCCCAGCGTGGCGCTCCAGCCAATCCCTAATCCCTTTGGCTGCCAGATAACCAATATGATGGTCAGGATAAAAATGGCTCCTGCCAGTAACATATAACCTCCTGAAAGGGCAGCAATGCTGCCCCGAATGATGGTAATAACTAACCCGCGAGTTGTTTGAGTTTATCGATGCCGGTTGGTTCTGACGCCAGTACGGGTACAAGTGCTACACGGCTGGCATGTAGATTTTTAACGCTCTCGATCTGCGGACGTTCCTGCTGCGCTCGCAAGCGGAGCAGCGGTGAACGGGTATCCGCGATGGAAAGGCTGTTATTGATAATCCAGCCCCAGGGGTGAATTCCTGCACGTTCAAGGTCGGCCTGTAAATTTGCCGCCTCAAGTACCGGCGTGGTTTCCGGTAGCGTGACCAGTAACACTTTGGTTCGCTCCGGGTCCTGCAGTTGCATCATCGGTGTGGTGAAATGGCCTTTTTCCCCCATTTTTCTGGCAATCTCGCGGTGATATGCCCCGGTGGCATCAAGCAGCAAGAGCGTGTGTCCGGTCGGTGCCGTATCCATCACCACGAAGCGCTTACCCGCCTCGCGAATCACCCGTGAAAAGGCCTGGAATACCGCAATTTCCTCGGTGCAGGGTGAGCGTAAGTCCTCTTCCAGCAGGCGTTTTCCCGCATCGTCCAGTTCTTTTCCCTTCGTCTCAAGAACATGCTGACGATAGCGTTCAGTTTCCTCGAGAGGATCGATCCTGCTGACCTGCAGATTGTTGAGGCTGCCGTTGAGGGTTGTGCTGAGATGCGCTGCAGGATCAGATGTTGTCAGATGGACATCAAATCCCATTTCGGCCAGTCTGACAGCAATGGCAGCCGCCATCGTGGTTTTCCCTACACCACCTTTACCCATCAGCATGATCAGGCCATGCTCATTACGGGCAATATCATCGACCAACGCAGAAAGTGACGGAATGTCAGGGCGCTGTTGAATGTATTCTTCAGAGAATGACGCCTCTATAGGCTGAGTGGAGAGAAGTCCGCTGAGTGCAGACACGCCGACCATATTGACCGGCTGGAGGAATAACGTGTCAGTTGGCAGACCGGAAAGATCAGAGGGAAGATTGGACAGCGCCTCCTGTTCACGGTCCCATATTGCCGCAGCCAGTGTATCGTTTGCTGCTTCAGTTTTGGGCAGAACGCCGTTGATGACCAGGTACTGATTTTTAAGACCGATGGCGGCAAGCTCCAGATGAGTCCGGGCAACTTCCTGCAACGTGGATTTTTGCAGACGAGCAACCAGAACCAGTCGGGTACGTGCTGGATCAGATAATGCTTCAACAGCCTGGGCATACTGTTCACGCTGTTTTTCCAGACCGGCCATCGGGCCGAGGCAGGACGCACCCTCGGGATTGCTATCAATAAAGCTACTCCAGGCACCTGGCAACTGGAGAAGGCGAATGGTATGACCCGTCGGTGCGGTATCAAAAATGATATGGTCAAACCGGGTCAGTAGAGAAGCATCTGTCAGTAATCCGGTAAATTCATCAAAAGCCGCAATCTCTGTTGTGCATGCCCCCGACAGTTGTTCGTTGATGCTGGAAACGACGTCATCAGGCAGGATGCCTTTAATGGGGTCAACGATTCTGGCCCGGTACTGTTGTGCAGCGGCCTGAGGATCAATCTCAAGAGCCGATAATCCTGGAACAGAAGCTACTGGCTGAATGGTATTGCCAATCGTCTGTCCAAACACCTGACCTACGTTTGAGGCCGGATCGGTACTGACCAGCAGCACCCGTTTCCCCTGTTCTGCCAGACGGATCGCCGTGGCGCATGAAATAGAGGTTTTACCAACGCCTCCTTTACCAGTAAAAAACAGATAAGGGGGGATATTCTGTAAGAAGTTCATATGTCCTCCTGACATACTTAACAACAAGAAGTATTACCACCACAGCAGATTGTTGGCGCTAATCCCACTTTCTCCAGTGGAATGCCAAACCAGCGAGCCAGCTCAGCGCGTTTCGGATAACGCCCAGCCATCACTGTTTCGCCATCCAGTAACAACAATGGCAAACCTTCTGCCCCGGAAGCCTCTATAAACGCTTTGACCTTCTCGTTCTGTACAAAGCTCATCGGTTGTTGTGCGAGATTGAAACGCTCAATTTGTACACCACGTTGTTTGAGCCATTGTACATCCGCAGAAAAATCGACCAGAGCCTGATCAACATCTGTACCGCAGACTCCGGTGCTGCAACACATCGCTGGGTCAAATACCGTTAACGTTTTCATTTCAATACCTCACATTTGAAAAAACATATATGTTCAGGCAAATTTTTTAGATGCAGACAGCCTTCCCGCTACCAGAGCAGTTGGCTGAAGCCAGCTTACGGGCGATGGCCTGAACGTCGTCCTGTTGGCTTAACCAGGCCTGCTCAATAATCTGAGCAGCCCAGGAAGGAATATGCGGGGATAAGCGGTAATGAACCCATTTCCCCTGCTTGCGATCCAGCAATAATCCACTTTCCCGAAGCATCGCCAGATGGCGGGAGATCTTGGGCTGAGATTGTTCCAGCGCAGTGCAGAGATCGCACACGCACAACTCTCCCATCTCTCTAAGCAATAACACGATACCCAACCGGGTTTCATCTGAGAGATTTTTGAAAAGTTGTAGAGAAGTTAGTTCAACCATTTTAACCTCCTGAATTCTCTCCGTAGTTTCCTGCAATAGTTGAGTGCCGTCAACTATCATATTCGAAAATTCAAATATGATAGTTACGTGAATTTCATTTCGTGTTTACAATTTGTTTATTCTTCAATTCGTTAACCCTGCCGCTTTTCGACGCCTGTATTCATCCATCAGTAGTTGCGCTGGCGTTGGTCCCGCCGGATGGTGCGGCGCCGCCAGTTGACGTCGAATTGGTGGCACACTTAGTCCGTTACCAACATGCTTCGACCACTTCGTAAGTAACTTTTCCGCCAGTCGTTTCAGTTCCCCCTCTGTCATTTGTCGTTCAACGCCCGTTCTGCGCATTTCGATGCAGATGTGATACAGCACGGGCTGAGGCCATGGATATTTATCGCTTCCTGAATACCGATATGACTCATTGCGCCAGCGCCGGTATTCCGTCATAACCTGCTCCGATGTCAGTCCGAATGGATTCGCCCCACTCTCTGAAACCAGAGAAACAAACTCAGCCAAGTCAGGCGGCCATGTATTTCCCATCGCGCAGCGCTCCATGCACTGCTGACAGACCAGCCGAATTTGAGGTTCAGTCATCGAACCTATCTGGGCTATCCAGATAGGCGAAGGCTCCGCCCCGTTTTTCTGGGTCCATCGGTTCGAATACACCTCCCCCATGACCTGCCACAGTCGCCAGGCTGTTTCCGTCGCCATCAAGTCCATTCCTGCGGCGCCACTCTGCGTGTGCTGACTGAATTTGCTGAACTGCCCGGGATGCTGTTGGTTCGGATCCTGCTCCCACATGACTGTTACCTCCGGTTTCTGGTTTTACCTGCGTTCTAACCCGGGCTACATGTCGGGCAAATTTTTGTTCCCACTGGATTTGTGTAAAAACTTTCCCTTCCGACTCCCAATACGCGGTGAATTCTGCGAGTTCAGTCAGAAGGTAATCTGGTTCAGGCAGGGAGATACCCCACGATGCAGCGCGCTGTCGGAAGTCTCTGGAGGGAAGCCAGCTATCTGTCATGCTGAATTTCCCGATCGGTTCATCAACACCGTCCAGGTATCGGGGCATGGCCGGGGATGGCAGTACATCCCCATTCGGATTTTTCATCGCGCCCGCGTTAAGAGAGGGGTTTAAGATCTGTTTACTGCTTACTGCTTTCTGGATACCTGATGGCAAAGGTTTAGCCAAAGACTTAGCCTTATCCTTAGGCAAGGCGAAAGCCTTATCAAAAGCCGTCCCCATAGCGTCAGAAACCCCGTAGCAGGCGGCTTTGAGAGCTTCATATGCTTTATCTTTCAGTGAACATTCAGGCAGTAATTCAAACGATCTTGCCCATGATTTGATCACGTTCACTGATGCTGGCGGGTTATGTTTCACCGCGTTAGGCAACCAAAAAACTCTGGCTTTAAGGTCGGCTTCCACCATACCTAACGCTATGGCTTCGCCTAAGGCTAAGTCGAAGGCTTCGACATCCCAGTTTAATTCTTCGGCCATAGCCGCCCTTCCCGCCTTATACAGCCCGGGAATAATCCCTGTGAATGGACCCGTAAGCAGGTAAATAAACAGACTCTGCCCACTTGGCGGGAGTGGTGATAAGGCTCGAAACTTAGGATCATCCCACATGGTGATCTTCACCTTACGGTAAGGCTCGTTACTAGCCTTACTCTTAGGCATGGCCTTAGCCAAAGGATTAGGCATACTTCACCCCGCGAGTTGCAGTAATAATGGTCATTGGTCAAAACTCGATTAAAACAATTGCGGCGCTACGGCGCTTATGCTCGCCAGTAGTGGTCCCGCCGCATCAGCAGGTAACATGTTGAATAATGCGATTGCCGCCTCACGAATTTCCTTCTCGAGCTTTTGTAATGGCGCGCCAATTAATTTCGCATGGTGTGCCTCACTGCATTCTTTGATAGCGTTCGCCACCAGCTCTGCTTCTGTGCTCGCATTACTTAATCCGTGCTTTCTGGCAATCTGAACTGGCATAGCAGCAATAATTGAACCTGACAGTTGCATAACGTAAGCCGTGTACTTTTCCGAACCGCCCTCGTTTTTCAGATATCGGAATAAATTCTGTTTATTAACAGCAATTCCACGGCCATCTACTTTGGCCCACTCTTCAGCCACCAGCTGAGCGATCCGTTCCTGTGCCTGTCCTGGTAATGTCGATTCCCATTCACGAACGGCGACCCAGATTTTTTTGCACTTCATCCAATCCCGGCGACAAACAGAAAACTGATTTTTTGTTTTCTGAGTTCTCACCATCGTCGGGGTATGGTTTTTAAAAGAGATGGTTTGCATGGTCACTCCTTAGGTAATCCATCCGTTGGATTTGGGTATAAGTCGGGTCTAAGTTCGTGGGGGGTAACCCCTGTAGCGCTAAAGACTTGAAGTACCCGTGACGAAGGAACAGTACCTTTTGCTTTCCACTGACTTACTGCCATTCCGCTTACACCAATCGTGCAAGCTAATTTATTGGCCGAGCCAGCTAGTCGAATTGCGTTATCAATGGCTGTCATAACTATCTCCTTTTTAAATTGGGAGTAATAAACCATAGGTTTACATCAATTGCAAACTTTAAATTTATTGTGACTATAAACCAAACATTTACAATGGGTGTATGAAAAACACTGACGATCTCAATAACCAACTGGTAGCCCGCTTAGAAGAAATTACTCAAAGAGGGATCAGCAAAGCTGATATGGCTCGCATTGCAGGAGTTACGCCTCAAGCTGTGAATGGGTGGTTTAAGAAGGGAGTTATCAGTAAGAAGTCCGCCATAGCAATTGCGGAAGCCGCCAACGTGTCCGTTACTTGGTTGTTAGGTGAGAAAGTATCAGAAGATTCAGGTCTCAAGCCTAACGAGAGCAAAATGCTTAACTTGTTTAGGCAGCTACCAGAGGCAGAGCAAGAGCGAATGATCGATACCTTTGCACTGCGGTTAAAGGAAATTGATGATTACGTGGAGAAATATCTTCGTGGTCGTTTTAAGGCTAACGATGTGAACTAAGAGTTTATTCCCATCCATTGAAACCGGCGTTTGCCGGTTTTTTTTCGCCCTTTTGTCAGAACCTCCCTCCCCTTAGTTTTTCACGACTGATAAAGCAAATGTTTACCTCTACATCAATTGATGATTGACACAAACATTAAACCAATGATTTAATCATTCTATCGAAAACGTCATCGAGGCAGGACGCCCACGAAGTAGCTGCCGGCGGCATACGAATCACCGGATGAGATGACAGGCATTAACACGCAGCAGGTTCAACGTTCCGCCAGCCTGGCGACAAGGGCAACACAAGAGGATAAATCCATGATCGATTTCGCACGTAAACCAGTGCGGTGTCAGGCCGTACATCTAAATCGCATTGAAGTAATCATTCGACTGATTTGCTACACGCTTGCCCAGAAGGGCGACCCGTCTGCCGACCAACAGACTGCTGTTCGTTCATAACGAGTTTGACCAATGGCTGTTGCCAGCCTCATGCCCGGTGCACAGGGCATTGTGATGGTAATACCACCATCGTAACCAAACAGGAGACGAAGACCTGTTCTGGTTAAATTGGAAAAGTGTTCTTTGCCCGTCCCGTGGCGGGCTTTTTTCCGGAGGTTTTTATGTCAGCTAACGATCTGGCATTGCGCTTCAGCAGCGCACCAGCCGAGGCATTAATCGGGGTTTTGCCTGTTCTGGAAGTAAAAGAAGCATTACGTGAAGAAGTTGAAAGTGATGTGATGGATGAAATCTGGACTGAGCACAACTTTGAAATGGAAGCGATGGGTGAACAAGTTGATGAAACAGCCAGGCTCGCTCGTAAGTTTGAATGTGCGGCTGAAGCTCTTGGAACGGCGATCAAACTTGCTCTGACTCTCCCACATAATGAGGCAATGCAGGTTCTGAATGACGCCTTAAACGATAACCCGGGATACGGTCGCGAACCGGCAAAGGATGCATGATGGAGTTTGGAATGAAACGCGTGGTGGCTTCTGTTCAGGTCGTTGCCATCCTCAACAGGATTTACAACGGCAGTCCGGTTTCCATCGCATCTATCAGTAAAGAATCAAAGCTGTCTGTGTCTTACCTCGAGCAGATTTTCTCGAAGCTGCGCAGCAGTGAAATCGTCACCAGCCAGCGTGGCGCTGGTGGCGGGTACCACCTTAGCAAAGCAAACCCCAGCGTGGCTGACGTCGTTCGCGCCGTTACTCACACGCCTGATTCATTTGAGCCCGTGCTGAATGCTCTGGAGTGGGTCCCCGTCGCACAGCTGGCGCAGGGAAAATCCCCTACCCCATAAAGCACAAAACCCGCGCAAGGCGGGTTAAGTACCCGGTCAGCCGACCAAAGCTTTCCGGAACGAGTTTTGACCAATAACCACTACCTTAGGCGGCGATCATCAGCTGCCGGGTATCTTACAATCCTATGGAGCCCGAACGCAATGTTAACGTATGCGTATCTTATTAAAGCCAAAGCGAAAGCAACTGAGGCAAAAAACCTGTTTTGCTGGTTCTCTGCGAAATCAGATTCCCGTGCAGAACGCGAAATCCTCAATATTCTCGAAGACAATGATATTGCCGTCGGTCGTGGCGCCGACTATCAATTACCTGTCCGCACCAACTGGTTTGTTGTTGACGATCTTCCTGAGGAAAGCAAACTTGATGACACATGGTGCGATCGTTACGAACTGGCAGAAGACCAGCAAACGTGGCAACTGAAACAGAAGCCTGATAATGAGAATCAGGAGACTTCCTGTCAGCAAAAACCTGAAACTTCCAGCGACAATGTACCCAACAGCGATGCGCCAGCATTGCTCCGCCCCATATCTCGCCTGCGCCTGTCTCAGCGACTGATTGCGCACCTGGTCAATGACACTGAAGAGAAGGAAATCAGTGAAGCGCAGCACATCCAGATCGGGCAAATGGTACTGAACGAAAATGATCTCTATGTACAAAACCTGTTACAGGCCGTTTCGAATGTGCCAGCGGTGAAAGAGCTTTCTGCTCATGTCGAGTGGAAGCTGACAAGCGCTGTAAAAGAAGTCTTCGACCGTGAGCAGGTCTATACCGTTGCTTCATTTGAGCAATTTATTACCGAATGGATTGAAGAACCAGAAAAGCGAGCTCTTACCGTTCAGGAGTGGGTTAATCAAAAGAAAGCAGGAGTTGCGGGTGATGAACATGCCACTCCACCTGTAACGCCAGAGCTTATTACCGTTGCGACTCTGCCGCTACGCCAGCGCCTCTTAGCTCAGTTTATTTCTGAAGAATATGCTTACCATATTGATACTGAGCAGAAGAAAACCATTCAAGAACTCGAGCTGGATGTGGATAACAGCTATGTGCAGAACCTGCTGCTTGCCGCCGAGAATGTAGAACCATTCAGGAAGGCGCCAGAGATCGATATCTGGAAGATTGTCAGCGCGCTGAAAACCGTTTTTCCGGTTGATGGAAAACGAGTTGAACTGGTCACCGTCATTCAGTTCTTTAAGGCCTGGTTCAATACTGAGCACATTGACCGTGGGCTGCTGGTTAAAGAGTGGTGTAAGGGCAATCGTGTGTCGCAGATTCAGCGCACTGACTCCGGAACCAACGCTGGTGGAGGCAATAAGACCGATCGCAACCCGGAACTTGTCCACACGCTGGATACTCTGGACATTGATATTGCGCTGGCCACACTTCCAATGGATTTCAACATCTACGATATTCCTGGTGGCGTTTTCCGTCGTGCAAAAGAGATCATTTCTAAAAACGAAAGCCCTTTCAAAGAGTGGTCCGCCGCCCTGCGCAAACGCGCTGGTATCCTGGATTATTCCCGCGCCGCTATTTTCGCGCTTATTCGTAGTGCAGAAGAAAACACTCACCATTTCCCGGAACTGCTGAGCCGTTACATCAACAAAAACCTGACTGAAACCGACCACCAGCACCCAACTGAAGAAACTCTGGCGGCAGCCGGTCACGTACCAGAAAAAAGCTGGGAAAACGAGATTAAAGAGAAGTCCACAGCTGAACAGAAGGCAATAACCGAGCAACCAGAAATCGCCAACATGGGCAACGGTGTTTTCTCCATTGATGGCCTGATGGGTAACCAGCCGGCGCCAGCGCTTTCTGTCGTAGACCAGGTACGCCAGCGCGCGGTCGAAGAAAAATTACATCAAGCCAATACCGAGGAAACCACCAGCGATGTGCAGATGGAAAAAACTGACAACAGCGAAATCAAAGCCAATCCTGATGTGCCTCAGGGCGAAGCAGCAGCTTTGCCAGTTGAAAGCACTGATGCAACTGGTGAGCCTCCAGCTTCCCTGAATAATGAACCCGTTCACCATATAGATACGGATCACCTGAACGCTTTTTATACTCACCTGATGGTTGATTTGGAAACTATGGGCAGCGGTCCTGATGCACCAATAGTCTCTATCGGCGCCGTATATTTTGATCCTTCAACTGGTAACACTGGTGCCGAATTTTACCAGGTTGTCAGTCTTGAATCATCGATGTCGTTTGGCATGAAACCGGATGCGTCAACAATTCAGTGGTGGTTGAAACAATCATCTGAAGCCCGCTCTGCAATTCTGGTTGATGAGGCCATGGGGCTGCGTGAAACCCTTGAACTACTGGCTGACTTCATTGCTGAAAATGCTGCTAACGGTAGTCACACTGTTCAGCTGTGGGGTAATGGATGCTCGTTTGATAACGTCATTCTCCGCCGCGCATATGCATTAGCAGAGACTCCCTTCGCTGTTCCGTTCTGGAATGACAGGGACGTAAGGACCATGGTTGAACTGGGTAAATCTGTCGGTATCAACCCGCGCTTCGACATCCCGTTTGAAGGCGACATGCACAATGCGCTTTCTGACGCCCGGCATCAGGTCAAATACGTATCTGCAATCTGGCAGCGCCTGACAAAAAACTGATTTTAGGTTTTCACTTACAGCCAGCTGCAGCATGTACTGTTGTGGCTGGCGGCATCGGAGTTATGTATGTCGCAACTCATTTTCAGCGAAGAGTGGATGGTTGAAGCGCGACTAACAGAAAAGACCGGCTTGTCGGAAAGACAAATTAAAAGTTATCGGTTGAATTTGTGGATCGAAGGCGTGCATTTCAAACATCTGACAGCTCTCGGGGAAACTGACAATTCTAAAGGTCTGCTTTGGTACAACTATCCAAAGATTAACCAATTAGTACAGGATGCATGATGGACTTTCCAACCGGCGTTGAGCTGCATAATGGAAAAATACGGATCACATTTACCTATCGCGGCAAACGTTGCCGCGAAGTCCTTCGCGGCTGGACGGTGAACAGCAGCAACATCAAAAAAGCTGGAAATCTTCGTGCGCTCATAACAAGTGAAATACAGCTCGGTAAGTTCGACTATGCGGAACGTTTCCCGGAATCCAAAGCGCTTAAGAAGTTCATCACAACCAAAAAAATTACCACGTTTAAAGAACTAAGTGATTTTTTTACAGACACCAAAGCCTTAGAGGTATCTGGTGCAACACTGCTATCGCTTACTTCGGTCGTAAATACGTTACTGCGTGTAGTCGGAGAAAATACCCGTCTGGTAGATATTGAGCATGCCGATATTTTGCATTACCGAAAGGAGTTATTGACCGGGACAATTATTAACCCGGCAATGCCGAATCTGACCAGGCAGGGCCGCGCGCCCTCAACAGTCAATAAACAGATGGCAGTTTTATCAGAAATGCTTAAGCTCGCAAACCGAAGCCAGTTTATATTGCATGCTCCTTATGAAGGAGTGTCGCGACTCAAGTTATCTAAAAATGATCCCGACCCACTTTTACTTCATGAGTACCAGGCTCTGATAGCCGCCCTTCCCCGTAGCCAGGCATTAATCATTATTGTTGCCGTACATACGGGGATGAGGCCGGGCGAGATATGCGCCCTGGCATGGGAAGACATTGATTTGGTAAAAGGTGAAATCCACGTATCCAGAAGTTTGACGAATAAGCGAGTATTTGTACCCCCTAAGACAGATGCCGGAATAAGGACGATAACGTTGCTTAAACCTGCTCTGGATGCACTGAAGGAACAATACGAAGTCACCGGCGCTAATCCGAAGCAAGAAATTCGATTTCACCATCGGGAGATCGGAAAAACTGAGCAGCAATCTCTTCGCTTCGTTTTTTCACCGACAGCATATTCGTCAAAAAAAGGCAGTTACTTCTCCAAGAACTCGATTGCCTATGGCTGGAAGCGAGGCACTAAACTTGCCAATATCCGCGAAAGGAATCCTTATCAGTCACGGCATACCTACGCATGCTGGACGTTGATGGCCGGAGCGAATCCGTCATTCATAGCGAGTCAGATGGGACATGAAGATGCGCGAATGGTGTACGAGGTTTACTCCAAGTGGATTGGCGACATGAACCAGGATCAGGTCAACATGCTGAACAATCAGATGCCAACGGCATTGCCCCCAGGACGCCCCCACGGGCAGGGGAGCATGAGAAAAGTTATTTAATTTCATAGCGCTGCTTTCAATCCACATAATCAGCGTTAAACTATTTATACCGTTATTTTAGGGAGAAACGATGATGCGCGTACTGGTTGTCGAGGATAATGCTTTATTACGCCACCACCTCAAGGTTCAGTTACAGGATTTAGGGCATCAGGTGGATGATGCAGAAGATGCGAAGGAAGCGGACTATTATCTGAATGAACATCTGCCGGATATCGCGATCGTTGATTTAGGACTCCCCGATGAAGACGGTTTGTCATTGATCCGCCGTTGGCGTAGCAATGAGGTTTCGTTGCCGATTCTGGTGTTAACCGCGCGTGAAGGCTGGCAGGACAAGGTGGAAGTACTCAGCGCCGGAGCCGACGATTACGTCACAAAACCGTTTCATATCGAAGAGGTGGCTGCGCGCATGCAGGCACTTATGCGTCGCAACAGCGGTCTGGCATCGCAGATTATCTCTCTTCCTCCTTTCCAGGTGGACCTCTCTCGGCGCGAGTTATCCGTCAATGATGAAGTTATCAAGCTCACGGCGTTCGAATACACCATTATGGAAACACTTATCCGTAACAACGGCAAAGTGGTCAGTAAAGATTCGCTCATGTTACAGCTTTACCCGGATGCCGAGCTGCGTGAAAGCCACACCATTGATGTTCTGATGGGGCGTCTGCGTAAAAAAATACAGGCGCAATACCCGGATGATGTCATCACCACCGTGCGTGGCCAGGGATATCTTTTTGAACTGCGCTAATGAATAAATTATTGCGTCATTTTTTCCCGTTATCACTGCGGTTGCGCTTTTTACTGGCAACCGCGGGCGTGGTATTGGTGCTTTCGCTGGCCTACGGCATGGTTGCCCTGGTGGGTTACAGCGTCAGCTTTGATAAAACAACGTTCCGCCTGCTGCGGGGCGAAAGTAACCTGTTCTATACCCTGGCAAAATGGGAGAACGGTAAGATAAACGTCGAGCTGCCTGAGAATCTCGATATGCAAAGCCCAACAATGTCGCTGATCTATAACGAAGACGGTGAGTTGTTGTGGGCGCAGCGCAATGTTCCCTGGCTGACGCACAGTATCCAACCAGAATGGCTAAAAGCGAACGGTTTTCATGAGATTGAAGCCAATGTAGATGCCACCAGCACCTTACTGGGCGAAGATCACTCCGCTCAGCAGCAGCTAAAAGAAGTCAGAGAAGATGACGACGATGCCGAAATGACCCACTCGGTCGCCGTGAACGTCTACCCCGCCACTGCCAGAATGCCACAGTTGACCATAGTGGTTGTCGATACCATTCCTATTGAGCTAAAGCGCTCGTATATGGTCTGGAGTTGGTTTATTTATGTGCTGGTCGCCAATCTGTTGCTGGTCATTCCGCTGTTATGGGTAGCCGCCTGGTGGAGTCTGCGGCCCATCGAATCACTGGCGCGTGAAGTCCGTGAGCTTGAGGAACATCATCGAGAGATGTTAAACCCCGCCACCACGCGCGAACTGACCAGCCTGGTCCGCAATCTTAATCGACTTTTAAACAGCGAACGCGAGCGCTACGACAAATACCGTACGACGTTAACAGACCTCACCCACAGCCTGAAAACACCGCTGGCGGTATTACAGAGTACGCTCCGCTCGATGCGTAATGAAAAAATGAACGTGAGCGACGCGGAACCCATCATGCTGGAACAAATCAGCCGTATTTCCCAGCAGATTGGCTATTACCTGCATCGCGCCAGCATGCGTGGCAGCAGCGTGCTGCTTAGCCGCGAACTGCATCCGGTCGCGCCGTTGCTGGATAAACTCACCTCGGCGCTAAATAAGGTGTATCAGCGTAAAGGCGTCAACATAAATCTCGATATCTCACCAGAAATCAGTTTTGTGGGCGAACAGAACGATTTTGTCGAAGTGATGGGCAATGTGCTGGATAACGCATGTAAATATTGTCTGGAGTTTGTCGAGATTTCAGCGCGTTTGTCCGAGGATCAGCTACACATTCTGGTTGAAGATGATGGTCCTGGTATTCCGCAAAGCAAACGGGAAGTGGTGTTTGACCGTGGACAGCGTGTCGATACGCTACGACCAGGGCAAGGCGTTGGACTGGCGGTGGCGCGAGAAATCACCGAACAGTATGACGGGCAGATTATTGCAGGCGATAGCCTGCTGGGTGGCGCGCGCATGGAAGTTATTTTTGGCCGCCAGCAGCCGGGGCAGATAGACGAGTAATCGCCGCATGTAATAAATATGTACTGATTTCCCGCTTGCGGTTAAGTATCCGTTATAATCGGTTGCAGATACCAGCCTGCGGGATGCTCATTATGGAATACCAACTCACACTTAACTGGCCCGATTTTCTTGAACGCCACTGGCAGAAACGCCCGGTGGTCTTAAAACGCGGGTTTAACAACTTTATTGATCCACTCTCTCCTGACGAACTGGCTGGACTGGCAATGGAAAGTGAAGTCGACAGCCGACTCGTCAGCCACCAGGACGGTAAATGGCAGGTTAGCCACGGTCCGTTCGAAAGCTATGATCATCTCGGCGAGAACAACTGGTCGCTGCTGGTACAGGCGGTCAATCACTGGCATGAACCCACCGCCGCGCTGATGCGTCCGTTTCGCGAACTGCCGGACTGGCGGATTGACGATCTGATGATCTCCTTCTCCGTACCCGGTGGCGGCGTTGGCCCACATCTTGATCAGTACGATGTGTTTATTATTCAGGGAACCGGGCGACGTCGCTGGCGCGTGGGCGAAAAACTGCAGTTGAAGCAGCACTGTCCTCACCCGGACCTGCTGCAGGTCGCCCCGTTTGAAGCCATCATCGATGAAGAGCTGGAACCCGGCGATATCCTGTACATTCCACCAGGATTCCCGCACGAAGGCTATGCGCTGGAAAACGCCATGAACTATTCGGTCGGTTTCCGCGCGCCGAATACTCGCGAACTGATCAGCGGGTTCGCCGATTACGTTTTGCAACGTGAGCTGGGCAGCACGTATTACAGCGATCCTGACCTGCCGCCGCGCGATCATCCGGCTGACGTTCTGCCGCAGGAAATGGACAAGCTGCGTGAAATGATGCTTGGACTGATTAATCAGCCGGAACATTTCCAGCAGTGGTTTGGCGAGTTTATATCTCAGTCTCGTCATGAGCTGGATATTGCTCCACCGGAGCCGCCGTATCAGCCAGACGAAATTTACGATGCCCTGAAGCAAGGGGATGTGTTAGTGCGTCTGGGCGGATTGCGCGTATTGCGCATCGGCGATGACGTCTACGCCAACGGTGAGAAAATTGATTCACCGCATCGCCCTGCCCTGGAAGCGCTTGCCAGCCATATTGTTCTGACGGCCGAGAACTTTGAGGATGCGCTGGAAGATCCGTCTTTCCTTGCCATGCTTGCCGCACTGGTTAACAGCGGGTACTGGTTCTTCGAAGGATAATACGAACGGTGCCTGATGCGACGCTAGCGCGTCCTATCAGGCCTTTTGGAGTGAAATACTGTAGGCCGGATAAGCGAAGCGCTATCCGGCATCTATCGATAAATTTACTGCTGCTTTGCGGTTAACTCCGCAATACGTACAATCACCCGCACCGCTTTTTCCATTCCTTCCAGAGTTACAAACTCATGTTTACCATGATAGTTGTAGCCTCCGGTGAACAGATTCGGACACGGTAATCCCATAAACGACAGCTGCGCGCCGTCGGTACCGCCACGAATAGGTTTCAGCACCGGCTCAATATCGCAATCGCGCATCGCCTTCTGGGCGATATCCAGCACATGCGGATGCTCAATCACTTTTTCGCGCATATTGTAGTAGCTGTCTTCAATCACCAGTTCGATATAGCAATCCGGGTGTAACCCTTTACCGACCTTTTTGGCGATCTCCATGATCTTGCGTTTGCGCGCTTCAAACTGCTTGCGGTCAAAATCACGGATGATGTAGTGCATATCCGCCCGATCGACCGTCCCTTTCATGCTCGCCAGATGATAAAAGCCTTCGTAGCCTTCCGTCGTTTCCGGGCTTTCGTCTGCCGGAACCTCAGCATGAATACGAGCAGCCAGCGACAGCGCATTCACCATCACCCCTTTTGCGGTACCGGGATGCACATTGTTGCCGACAATTTTGATATTAACCGACGCGGCGTTGAAGTTTTCAAATTCCAGCTCTCCCACGCCACCGCCGTCAACGGTATAGGCCCACTGCGCATCAAATGCCGCAACGTCAAAATGCTTCGCCCCTTTACCAACCTCTTCGTCCGGCGTAAAGGCCACGCGGATATCACCGTGCGGAATATCTTTTTGGATGAGCACCGCCAGCGCGGTCATGATTTCCGCCACGCCTGCTTTATCATCCGCGCCCAGCAGCGTTTTACCGTCTGTAGTGATCAGCGTCTGACCCAGAAGTTGATGCAGCACCGGGAACATCACCGGCGACAGAACTTCATCACCAATGCCTAACGCAATATCGCCGCCGCGATAGTTTTCAACGATTTGCGGATTAACGTTTTTACCGCTGAAATCCGGTGAGGTATCCACATGGGAAATAAAGCCGATCGCGGGAATATTGCCAGCAACGTTAGCGGGCAACGTGGCCATCAGCGTCCCCTTTTCGCTCAGTGAAATGTTAACCAGCCCCATCTCTTCGAGCTGTTGTTTGAGCAGTTGTAATAATTTCCACTGTCCTTCGGTGCTGGGTACCTGCCGCACGCCCGATTTTGATTGGGTGTCCAGCGACACGTAGTGTAAAAAACGCTCAAGTAGTTTATCCATGCAGTCACCCTCACTTTTTGTGACAACATTATCAATAAGCAACAAAAGACAAATATTGCGTCAGGTCACTTTTATCCCCGCAAGTGAGAATATTTCGCCCTGACATCCCCTCTGACTATAGGGCTAAGTCAGTAATTCGCAACAAGGATTGGCGATTACCATGGTTTGCCGTAGAATAACGGCCCTCATTAAGAGTCATCAAGGTGGTTAACCACGAACCCCGCAGCGGTCAGCCATCCGTTGCGTTTACATGGGACAGAGTAAAAAATTGAATAAACAACCGCGTTCGCTTTCTCCACTGGTGCAATTAGCGGGAATTCGCAAAAGTTTCGATGGCAAAGAGGTGATTTCCAGCCTGGATTTGACCATCAATAATGGCGAGTTTCTCACGCTGCTTGGCCCCTCTGGCTGCGGTAAAACAACCGTTCTTCGCCTGATTGCCGGTCTGGAAACGGTTGATTCCGGTCATATCATGTTGGACAACCAGGACATCACTCACGTTCCTGCGGAAAACCGCTACGTGAACACCGTCTTCCAAAGCTATGCGTTATTTCCCCACATGACCGTATTTGAGAATGTGGCCTTTGGCTTACGCATGCAAAAAACGCCCGCAGCCGACATTCCTCCCCGCGTTACCGAAGCTCTGCGCATGGTGCAACTGGAAGAGTTCGCCCAGCGAAAACCGCATCAACTCTCCGGTGGACAGCAGCAGCGCGTAGCGATTGCTCGAGCGGTGGTCAATAAACCCCGTTTACTCCTGTTAGACGAATCTCTCTCTGCGCTGGACTACAAACTACGCAAGCAGATGCAGAACGAACTGAAAGCGCTGCAACGTAAGCTTGGTATCACCTTTGTCTTTGTCACTCACGATCAGGAAGAGGCGCTGACCATGTCAGACCGTATCGTGGTGATGCGCGATGGCAAGATTGAGCAGGACGGTACGCCGCGCGAAATCTACGAAGAGCCGAAAAATCTGTTCGTCGCCGGGTTTATCGGTGAGATCAATATGTTTAACGCGACGGTGATAGAACGTCTGGACGAACAGCGCGTTCGTGCTAACGTTGAAGGTCGTGAGTGCAATATTTATGTCAACTTCGCGGTGATTCCCGGGCAGAAGCTGCACGTCCTGTTACGCCCTGAAGATCTGCGCGTTGATGAAATCAACGACGACAATCATATCGAAGGCCTGATCGGCTACGTGCGTGAACGCAACTACAAAGGCATGACGCTGGAGTCGGTTGTGGAACTGGAAAATGGTAAGATGGTGATGGTCAGTGAATTCTTCAACGAAGACGATCCTGACTTTGACCACTCTCTCGACCAGAAAATGGCGATTAACTGGGTAGAAAGCTGGGAGGTCGTACTGGCTGATGAAGAACACAAGTAAATTCCAGAGTGTGGTGATCGTCACCATTGTCGGTTGGCTTGTGTTATTTGTCTTTCTGCCCAACCTGATGATCATCGGCACCAGCTTTTTGACCCGCGACGACGCCAATTTCGTCAAAATGGTCTTTACGCTGGAAAACTATACACGCCTGCTCGATCCGCTCTATTTTGAGGTACTGGTTCACTCCCTCAATATGGCGCTGATTGCCACGCTCGCCTGTCTGGTGCTCGGCTATCCGTTTGCCTGGTTTTTGGTGAAACTGCCGGAAAAAGTGCGTCCATTGCTGCTGTTCCTGCTGATTGTTCCGTTCTGGACCAACTCGCTTATTCGCATCTACGGACTCAAAATATTCCTCAGTACCAAGGGCTACCTCAACGAATTTCTGTTGTGGCTCGGCGTGATCGATACCCCCATTCGCATCATGTTTACCCCCAGCGCGGTGATTATCGGCCTGGTGTACATCCTGCTGCCGTTTATGGTGATGCCGCTCTATTCCAGCATTGAAAAGCTCGATAAACCGCTGCTGGAAGCCGCGCGCGATTTGGGTGCCAGTAAACTTCAGACCTTCACCCGCATCATTATTCCGTTAACGATGCCGGGAATTATCGCCGGATGCCTGCTGGTTATGCTGCCCGCAATGGGGCTGTTTTACGTTTCCGATTTAATGGGCGGGGCGAAAAACCTGCTGATTGGTAACGTGATTAAAGTTCAGTTCCTGAACATCCGCGACTGGCCGTTCGGTGCTGCCACCAGCATTACGCTGACCATCGTCATGGGTCTGATGCTGCTGATCTACTGGCGCGCCTCCCGCTTGCTGAACAAGAAGGTTAGCGACATTGATAGTTAACCGATATTACTCAAAAAGTTAAAATGATCATGGCATGCAGTTTACCCTCAAGTAAACTGCATGCCAGGTCACGGACGGGGATAAGATTTGTAAAATCAGAAAGGAATTGTAAACCCGCAAAATTATGCCGTCATGATACGCATGAATTTATTATCGATATTCAAGAAATTGTCTTCTGGATTCATCATCTTCAAGGTACTCAAATGAGAGAAGGCGAATTTTGGTAAGGTTATAAAACCACTCGCAATCGTTTCGTTGAATAATTTCGCCAGGCTTGAAACATATTCCTGAAGCTTCCCGGATAATCGCATATTTACCATTATTAAACCTGGCCCTGTGGATACAGAAAGATTGACCAACCTGCCCATGACAGCTGTTCGAAAGGATATGTCCTTCAATAAAAATAGATTTTTTAGATTTCATCATATCCTCTCAAACTACAGTACAGGAGCAATATTGTCATTTCCCAACATCACTCACGTTAGGTGGCAGAAGCCGATCAGCCGCCGATACACCAGCATTCTGATGGTCTGAACAACAGCCCGCAGGCAGGGCACTCCAGAACCGCATCTTTTCTTAGTTTACCTGCTTTCTGATCGGCTCTGTATGCGCATACCGGGCAGGCAACATGCACCGGTCTTTCTTTAAAGTGCCTGAGTCCTTTTGTATAAGACATAAATAATTCTCTGAGGAACACAGTAATTATTATACGCCTTAATATAAAAATAACTGGCTTAAGTTATGTTAATTTATGATTAAATCAGGATATCAGATATTGAAAATTAAACGTCTGATTTATGATATAATACCCTTCCGTGAGAAATTTATCATGAAATCAGAAGACACCCTTGACTGGTACCCAGCCCAGTTGCCACCAGTGAAAATTATTCTTGGCGAAGCCGTGCTGGCAGTGGGTAAACAGGGCCGACCTATTAATACCCGAACTTTGCTGGAATACCTTCAGGTCATGCAGGACAAGCAAAAAAAACGAGATGACAAAATCGCCATGCAGACAGCGATTGAGGTTCTCAGGGATAATCAGCGCATTAACGGTAGACGTTAATGCGCGTCCGGACTCAGTATCAGTTCTGAATAATCTCAACCGTATGGTTTTGTCCATCATCCCGCAGCGGTATTCTGTCATCAGGGAGGAGAACACCATCCAGTGTAACGCGATATTCTCCATCGCCGCGTGAGACACTAATCTGATAATGGCTTTCGCCATATTGATAAGCCATAGAAAAAGACGGCCAGCCATCCGGCAACCGGGCATGAACCGTTAAATCAGCACCGGAACGTTTTATCCCCAGTAATTCTTCGGTAAGTAAACGCCAGGCCCAGCCTGATGAACCGGTATACCAGCTCCATCCGGCACGTCCGATATGGGGAGCGACGCTGTAGACATCAGCGCTCATGACATAAGGCTCGGCTTTATAAATCCCGACTGAGTTCACATTCAGAGTATGATTTATCGGGCTGAGCATGGACCAGAGTTGCCAGGCACGTTCGGCATTCCCCATTCGGGCAAATGCCATCACAGCCCAGATAGCGCCATGTGTATACTGCCCTCCGTTTTCCCGCACACCAGGCAGGTAGCCCTGTATGTAACCCGGATTTGGACCGTGCCCATCGAAAGGCGGCGTTAATAGTTTTATCAGTCCCCCTTCGCTATCCACAAGGTGCTTATCCAGCGCCTGCATGGCCTTTGCGCACCGTCCCGGGCTAGCGGCCCCGGACAATACTGACCAGCTCTGGGCAATCGCATCAATCCGGCAATCCTGTGATGCTTTCGACCCCAGGGGAGTACCATCGTCAAAATATCCACGCCGGTACCATTCCCCATCCCAGGCGTGGGCTTCGAGATTGCTTTGCAGGCGCACAGCCTGTGAACGGCACATTGAGGCGACGCTTTCATCCAGCCTGCGATCAGCCAGCGCCGCAAACCGCTGCAAAATGTCGAACAGAAAGAAGCCCAGCCAGACGCTTTCACCCTTGCCGTCGATCCCCACCCGGTTCATGCCGTCATTCCAGTCACCCGCCCCCATCAGCGGCAGACCATGCTCCCCGAACTGTTGTCCATACTTAATGGCTTTGACGCAGTGTAACCAGAGTGTCTCTTCGGTACCGCTGATCACCGGCGTATCATAGGCAGACTCTTCACCAGGCTGAAGCGGACGTCCCTCCAGATAAGGAATACGTGTTTCCAGTACATCCATATCCCCCGTCGTTTCAACATAGTGGCAAACGGCAAGCGGAAGCCACAGATAATCATCGGAACAGCGCGTGCGCACCCCGTTGCCGTGTGGCGGGTGCCACCAGTGCTGTACATCACCCTCAATAAATTGCCGTGATGCACAGAGGATTATCTGTTCTCGCATCCGGTTCGGATCAGCATGACTCAGCGCCAGCGTATCCTGCAGTTGATCGCGAAAACCAAATGCGCCGCCGGACTGGTAGTAACCGCTGCGAGCCATCAGGCGACAGGCTACCGTCTGGTACAATAGCCAGCCATTCACCAGTAAATTTACCGATGTGTCGGGGGTGTTAACCACAATTTTATCAAGCACATTGTGCCAGTGGTTGTGAACCCGGTTCAGCTCCTCGCGGACCGTCTCCTCATTCATATAACGGGCAAGCGTCTCCTGAGCTCGAATATGATTCTCCTCTGCGCCGAGGATAAAAATAAACGTCCTCTGATCGCCATCAATTAATGTTACCGCCGATTGTACTGCCCCGCAGGGATCCAGACCGGCGCCCGTTTTACCTGAAAGCCTGCGTAGCTTCATGACCGACGGGGCGTACAGAGAACCATTACGACCGATAAACTCCCGGCGATCCCCGGTCAACGAACAGTCATTACCGCTGACGGCAAAAAAGGCAGTACGACCGCTACCGTTATCGCCATAAAAGTTGTTCGCCAGCACTCCGCAGCCGCCAGGCGGTCTGGCCGCATGTGTCACAATGTGAGGGGCTGAACGAGTTCGTGTTCCTCCGAGCGTCCACTCCACATAGCCGGTGACGGAAAGTTTTCGTGTCCGCCCCGAAGAGTTACTGAGCGTCAGGAGCGCTAGCTTAACTGGTGCCTCTTCGGCAACCAGGACCGTCAGCTCGCTGTCTATACCATTCTCTCGATGGGCAAACACGCTGTAACCGAAACCATGGCGGGTCAGGTAATCACCATGTCCGCGAACAGGTAAAGCCGTCGGTGACCAACACTCACCACTCTCTTCATCGCGCAGATAAAACGCCTCGCCGCTGCGATCGCTCACCGGATCGTTCTCCCACGGTGTCAACCGGTATTCATGTGCATTCTCATACCAGGAGTAGGCCTGTCCCGCCTCTGAAATCACAGTGCCAAAACGGGCATTTGCCAGTACGTTTGACCAGGGAGCCGGTGTCTGCGCATCTTCCCGCAGGACAATCTGATATTCCCGACCATCCTGAGAAAATCCACCGTACCCATTGAAATGGCATAACTGACTGATATCGGGGCTCCAGTCCGTATGTTGATTACGCTCGCGCACAGCTCGTGGAATGAGTGCTCTGGCCTGAGGTTTAAGGGTGTGAGTACGCTGATTAAGCTGCTCATTGATACTGCCTGTGCGGTCATCAAGATAAAGACAGGCCACGCTCATCAAAAGCAACTTATCCTCAGCAGAGAGATGCTCGCCATTACGAACAAAAATACCGCCCGTTTTGTCCAGCAGGCTGGCTTCAGATCCGGCATAAATTAAGTCCATAATCTGATTTTGTAAGCCCTGCTGGTAGCCGCCGGGGCTGTTATTCAGGATAACCAAATCAACATCCAGCCCTTTCTGTCTCCAGTAACGGTGTGCCTGAATCAGTGTGGTCACTGAGGCAATACTTTCCTCGCTGGTAATACTGAGCAGCACTATCGGCAGATCGCCTGAAATTGCCCAGCCCCACAGACCGGACTGACCACGCCGGTTGCGGCTGATCGCCTGGCCTTCGGCACGCAGCTCCTGGACAGGGTAAAGCACCGCGCTGGCAAGACGATTAAACAAAGTGGCATCATCTTCACTGGCGTTCATCTGGCGTAATACCACCAGACTGTGAGACCAGGCCAGTTCAAAGACGCGATCAGCGATAGGGTAATCGCGGTATTTTTCCAGCAACGCCAGGCTCTGCTGGCGGGTCTCGCTGATGCCATAAATGATATCAATCGTGACCGGCTGCCCCGGCTGCAGAGTGATGGTGTGGCGTATTGCCAGGATCGGATCCAGCACTGACCCCGACGTGTTGCTGAGCGCCCCGCCTGCCTTTATTGCCTGGGCATCCGCAGGGTTTCTGCCACGACCAAGAAATTTTGCCCTGTCTGTTTCAAACGAAACGTTATGACGGTTATCGCCATGCACCACCATCATGTGAAACAGGCAGGGACTCGCTTCACCCGGAGAACGCGGGCGCCGGTGGCAAAGAATAGCGTCACGCTCAGGATCCAGTTCCGTCTGAATAAACAGATTGCTAAATGCCGGGTGTGCCAGATCGCTGGCTTCAGGCGCCAGTACTACTTCGGCATAGGTTGTCAGTTCCAGAGAGCGGGGCTGGCGACCACGATGAATCAGTGTGAGCCGACGCAACTCAATATCATCCTCCGGGGAGATCACAACCTGAGTTTTGACGCTGAGCCCATCGAAAGTACGTCTGAATTCAGCACTCGCATCGGTGAATATCACTTCCTCGTCATGCCCGCTGGTGTGGGCTGTCGGTTGCCAGGTATTGCTCGACACATTCCCCGTCTGTATATCGCGGATATAGCAAAATGCTCCCCAGTTATCGCGGGTGGTATCACTGCGCCAGCGCGTAAGCGCAATATTATTCCAGCGACTATAGCCGCCGCCGCCCGTGGTCAACATCAGATGATAATGGTTGTTGGACAGCAGTTGAATATCCGGGGCCGGCGTGTCCACGCCATAGAAAATACGGGGTTCATAGCGAACGGGTTTGACCCTGCCCTCATGAGATTCAAAATGACGGCGTGGGCTGTACAGATCGACCGCATCCGGCACGCGTTCCTGTAACAGCAGGCTCGCTGAGCGGAAGACCGTACTGGACATGAAGCGTTCAGTCATCGGGGCGTCAAGTAGCACATGAGCCAGCGCCTGAAACGCCATGCCCTGGTGATGCGCCATCCAGGACTGAACCACCGCATAGAGCTGACCGGTTGCGAGGCGTGAGGGAGTATAGTCCAGCGCTTCATAAAAACCGTATTCACCATGTGCGCCATTTTTTTGCAGCCTGATCAGGTTCTCACAGGCTTTCTGTGGCGAGACCATCAACGCCAGCAGTGTGGCGTAAGGGGCGACAACCATGTCATCAGCAAGCCCCCTGCGCAGGCCGAGACCCGGCACACCAAATGCCTGATATTGATAATTATGCTGAACATCAAAAGCATGATAACCAGACTCTGAAACGCCCCACGGTACTCCGCGTTCTTTCCCCCAATGAATCTGGCGCATTACCGCCGACTGACTCATTTCATCGAGCAGGCTGCCAGGCCAGGTGGGCATTACCAGATTCGGCATCAGGTATTCAAACATTGACCCGCTCCAAGACATCAGGGCGGTTTCATTGTCAATGGTGGTGAACAGTCGCCCCAGCGCGTACCAGCTTTTAAGAGGCAGTTGATTAGTGGCAATGGCAAGAAAGCTGGTCAGGCGGATTTCAGACGGCAGAAGATCGTAGTGGCTCTTGTCAGGCATATTCGTGTCACAGTTATAGCCAACACTGAGCAGACTGGTTGCTTCGCTGTACAGAAAGGCGAAATCCATCCGGGCATGCTCATCCAGCCGTTGTTCAAGTTCAGTGATAATATTGAGTCGCATCCGGGCCTGCTCCGTCGCTGACGCCGGGGGGGTTCCTACACCAGTAAATGTTGCGCGGGCAAGCTCGCACAAAGTCGGCAGCGTCTGTTCGTTCCAGGATGCAGGTAACCAGCCAAGCAGCAGCGACCACTCATGGCAAAGCTGAACCAGTTGATGCTCCAGATGTCCTGCCCAACGCATCTGAAGAGGAGATCCCTGATGGCATAGCGTGTTCAGGTGATTGCACTGGGTGCGCATATTTTTCAGCTCGCTGAAAAATGTCTGCGGAGAGAGCGACACCGCGCTCAGGCAGTGTTTTCGCAGCAACCGCAAGCTGTCAGGCGGGTTCTGACCCCACTGTTTTTCCAGAATATCCAGCGTATCGTTCAGTCCTGCCAGTATCTGTTGGCGATTTAAAACTGGCTGATGACGCATGGCGGACAGCCCTGCACGCAGCGTCAACAAATGCCCTGCCATGTTGCCGCTGTCGACGCTTGAGATATAGCGTGGGCTGAGGGGGGCCAGCGTACGAGTGTCATACCAGTTGTAGAGATGGCCCCGGTAGTGCTCCATTTTATCCATTGTGTCGAGCGTGAGCGACACGCGCCGGAGCACTTCCCCGCCGGGCAGGTAGCCAAAGTCCCATGCCGTCAGGTTAGCCATGAGGGAAAGGCCAATATTGGTAGGAGAAGTTCGATGGGCCACCGTCGGCTGCGGTATTTCCTGGTAATTATCAGGCGGAAGCCAGTTCTCTTTTTCTGTGGCAAAGGTTTCAAAAAACGCCCAGATTTCACGGCTTGTCTGGCGCAACAGCTGTTTTTGTTCCGGATTGGGCGAAAACACCTTCCGCGCAGGCTGACGACTCAGCCAGCTCATCAGCAGCGGTGCCACACACCATAACAAACCGATCGGCAACGCAATCCCCAGCAGTTGTGGAGCAAATTGTCCGGTCAGTATTATCAGCATCACACCACATGCAACATTCAGCCACATCGCCTGATAAAAACGCGCGACAGTGGGTCCGGCCTGATTGCTGTCCAGGCTGTGGCTGACCCACTGGCTGAGGTGACGCCTGCTGATCCCCAATCGCCATAACGTCACGGCGATCGCTTTTAGCGAATATCCGGCTTCGTGCGGCAGTATCGCAAAATTAAGGCCGATACCTGACAAACGCTTCAGCGCGCCCGCCCCTACCAGTAACAGATGCGGCTTCAGGCGGCGACGCAGAGGTTTATGCAGCAGGTCATGGGTGATGCAGAGGATGGTTGGCAACAGCCATATCAGCGACAGTACGCCCAGCCAGTAAACCGGATTAGGTACCCCGAGCAGGGTGAAGAACAGCAATACCAGTAATGAGGGGGCGACCAGACTGCGACGCAGATTATCGAGTAATTTCCAGTAAGAAAGCGCGGTCAGCGGATTCCTGGTCCGGGTTCCATCGGCTCTTCTGACACGTGGTTTCAGCCAGTTAAGCAGTTGCCAGTCACCCCGGATCCAGCGTGAACGGCGTGCAACATCCGACAGATAATTATTCGGGTACTGTTCATAGAGTAACACCTCACTCAGCAGACCCGAACGTGCATAGCATCCTTCGAGTAGATCATGGCTGAGAACCAGATTTTCCGGGCAGGTGTTGGCAGTGGCCTGCATAAAAATGTCAACATCGTAAATCCCTTTGCCCACGAACGATCCTTCCCCAAAAAGATCCTGATAGATATCCGAAGACATCATCGAATAGGGATTATTGCCCGGTATGCTGCTGCGCATGGCGGCGTAACGTCCCTGACCGTTGCGTGGTATCTCCTCCGCAAGGCCGGGTTGTAAAATGCCAAATCCTTTGATAACCCTCTGGCGTACCGGATCATACTCTGGCGTATTCAGCGGATGCGCCATCGTCGCGACCAGTTTATGCGCCGTATCGCGCGGCAGCACCGTATCACTGTCCAGGGTAATGACGTATTTAATGTGGCCCGGTAAAAGGTTAGCAGGCATGTCTGCAACGCTGACGAATTGTGTCCCCGGATGGCGCAACCAGCTGTTCAGTAACGCCAGTTTTCCCCGCTTGCGTTCATAGCCCATCCACGTTCCTTCCGCGGGGTTCCATTCAGGCTGGCGGTGTAGCAGGTAAAAACGTGGGCGGCTGGAGGGATAGCGGCGATTCAGCGCCTGCGTATCGGCGATCGCCTGTCTGAGCAGCATCTGGCTTTCCGGCGAGGGTTCATTTGCAGAATCAGCGAAATCAGTGAGCAGCGCAAACCTGAGATTTTCGTTTTCATTCCCCAGCCAGCAGACTTCAAGGCTGGTGAGGAGTTGGCTGAAACTTGCGTGGCTGGTCAGCATGCAGGGGATGACTAACAGGGTGGCGCTGTCAGGGGGAATGCCGGTTGAGAAATCCATCCGCGGCAAGGGGCGAGGAACGCGAAAACGGGTGGTGGCGTCACTGAGTAAATCGCTCATTAACTGAGTTACAGCGATAATCAGAGGGAATATCACCGCGATCAGCAGCCAGTCTGCGCCCTGCATGGCTGTTTCGTGCAAAATCGCTGCGGTCGTTGCGGTTGTCAACAATGCCAGGTTTCCAAGCCATGACAGCAGGGTTATTCTGTTGAAACTGTGCCGCAAGCGCATGAGCCTTGAGGTGTCTGCTAACAGATGAATTTCCAGCGCCTGCCGACCTTCGCCTGCGAGATAATAACCAATATGATGTTCCAGTGTATCGGGAGCACTGTTTCCTGAAAGCGTCAGCACCCTGTCAGCAACTTCAGGCTCGCTGAGACCACTGTCTCTGGCCAGGACCTCAACAACGTGCCGGTAATGATCCCGGGTATTAAAGTGCATCCGAGGATAGATACCGGCAGGATCATTGCGTAATGCCTGTTCGACGACACTTATCGTTTCGGCGAAATCAGCCCAATCCGTTTCACTCAGTAATCGCAGACCCGCGATACTGTTACTGACAGATAGCTGGCTGGCGGCAAGCTGTTGATTGAAATTATGTATGAGAACGTCGGTGGTGATCCCCTGTTCCCGAAGGCACTGATCAACCCAGGTCAGAGGTAACGACAGCGCATTGCCATGCCCCTGCAGGCGCCGCACCAGCTCTGCGACAAACGCACTGGTTAACGTAGGTCGGGAGCGTGCCATATCGGCAACCACCATGATTAAATCGCCAGGGGCATTCTCTGCACATCCGAAAATCTTTGTTATCCACATATCAGCCAGCGTTCTGTCCTGCTGCGCTTTGATCACTTCGATACTGATACGACGAAGATTTTCTATCAGCGCCAGGCGCAGCATTCCCGGTAACGCCCAGACTTCACCTAATGTCAGCGGGGTCACCTGTTGATAGGCGGTGAGATAGCTGGTCAGGCTGGCGGCATCCCAGCGCCCGTCACCGTGAGCAATGGCCTCTGATGCAATATTGTAAATTCGTGGGCAATTCAGCGGCGACATCAGCGACGGGAGACCTTTACCAAAGCTTTTCGGCAAGTGCTGGCGGACAGTGCGGATTTGTTCCTCAATCAGATAATAATTGTCCAGTAACCACTCCCCGGCAGGCATGATACTGGTCTTTTTACCCGCGTTAAGCTCATAACAGCTTTGGGTAATGATGGCCTCATTCTCGCCGAGTCTTTTTAGAAGATAATAAGGATGTTTATCCGGCGATAATTTATGGGTCCGTGCGAGCTTCTGACCGTAGCGTTCCATCTGGGCGGTCGAAAAGAGTTCTGACTGCAGCGTGCTTTCACCGGCAGGATCGTTCGCCGAAAACGTTACGCTTTCGGGAGCATTCATCGGAATATGGGAGCGGTTAAACCACGCCCTGGGGTTCATTTTCATAGCATTGCTCTGATGCAGAGTTAGCATGCAGGAGCAGTTGCGAAATCAGTTCAGAAACGTTCTCTCAGGATGGGCGTAAGGCATCAGGGATTTAACAGCTGCCGGGATTTGACTTAAGTATAGAACACCGGGTTTAGGTGCAACTAAGTGTCAGGATTATCGTGGTGAAACAAACAGTGTTTTACAGCCAGGGCACAGCATTGTCTGCTTAAGGCGAATTTTAGAAATAGATTGGGATGAACGTAAGCCGCAGGCCGGGCAGATGACAGTAGTCGTCGATACGCCGCCGAGGTACTTCATTGCGTAATCGATGAGAGACATGATGATTACCCTTTCGATGAATGAGATTCACTGTACCACGTTTGGATAAAATTTAACCATTTAATTTATCTTCCTATTTTTTATCCAAAAGGGGGATATCACAGGGTAGATGACGACGTTTGCCAAGATAGATATTTGCAGCCACAGGGGCCGTTGAGACCGTTGCTCCGCCACTCTTCGATACGGCTCTCTGCAGTCCGCTCTGGTATACAATGACCCGCTTCGATATTTCTTCCGGGAAATACTATGATATTTACCCTGAACTTTTCCTTTATTCCTTAGTCTAATAATCAAATCCATCTGAAATGAAGAAAATTTATGATTACCAGCCTTTCATTGGTATTTACCGTCATTACCGCTCTGTGCATTATGTTGTTTGCTGCGGTAAAAGTAGGAGTTGGGTTATCTAACAATCCCGACCGAAATGATAATTAACCCATTCGCAGGCTACTACGTCATCCCACTCCCCTCAATGTGATACCCACTGACCACGAAATATTCGACAAGTGCATTCCCTGCCCTGAGCCAGCAGTAGCCCGATAGCGCGGGCTGGCATCGGAAAGGCCCCATTAAAAAATCAGGCCTTGTCTCTATGGTTAAAAATGAAGGTTTTGACAACATCCAAATTTTTTGACAGTAATAAAAAAGCATTACCTTTTAAGATAATGCTTTTCATTCAAGCTGGGTCTTTTAACAATTAGATCAATGTAATTTTAATATCATAGCTTTCAAGCCCAGTCATTTTTTCACGAGCAGTAAACTGGATGTCGGAAACTTCTTTTCCTGTCTTTTTTTTGAGTTCAACAATTTTTTTTGTAATGAATTCAGAAATATCCGCTTCAGTTTTTGTTTTTAACTCTTCGACGTTCATTATTTACCTCTCTTGATCTCTAACGTATCAACGCCAAGTATGTAACATTCCCCGTGGAGCACTTATAACAGCGCTGACATGTTTAAAAGATAGAATGGAAAGACTCAATAATCAAGAGGTTGCAGTACAATCTTCATACAAGAAAAGCGCAAAACATCTGCAAACCACTGGACTACTATCTCGGTCGGTAAAGAAACAATCAGATGTCACTTCAAAAGCTTCGATGCTGCCTCGAGAATCTCTTCGGAACTGACATCGCGATCAGAGGCAACATAAACTATTTTATGGTCTCCTGTCAGAGATGGAAATCCTGCTGACATCACGGACAGGTGTGCTTTTTCCCCATTGGGAAACTCACGCATTATCGAAGTAATTCCCTTCATTACGGATACAACAACTGCCGGTTCTGAGTTAAAAAAAACGATTACTTTTTTCATAATGATACCGTGATGGTTCGTACAAAGATGAACGGTTTAGCATACAAAAAAGGCTCCATAAGGAACCTGAACTTTATTTTCTAAAATCTAACGAAGTCTGACCAGAACGAATGTATAGCGCAACATTGTCAAATGTAATCATTACCGATTTGCAAAAAATACATTTTGCTCCGAAAGGATTTTTTTCAGTAACATCAAAGCTCGACGTTCTGTACTGAGATCCGTGGCAGCACGGGCATCTGAAGTGAATATTATGTGTAATAACAGTTACCTTATACAGCCACGACATTAACTGCTGAGGGGCCTTTAGGTCCCTGTTCAACACTAAACTCAACTTCCTGATTCTCATTCAGCGTCTTGAAATCGTTACTCTGGATAGCAGAAAAGTGTACAAACACATCTTTACTGCCATCTTTAGGGGTGATAAACCCAAAACCTTTTTCAGGATTGAACCATTTAACTAAGCCAGTCATTTTATTAGACATAATTATTACCTTTCTTGAGTAAGCCCTTGGGCAGAATGGTCCGAAAAACTATCAGAGAGAAAAGCCAGCAAGGAAGTCTCAACAGGAACAAGAAATAAAATTAATACAGCACTTGCTTTAGATAAATTCGTTACAAACCAAGAATTCATTAACGCATGATTAACCAAACATAGCAAGATTTAGTTTTATAGGGAAATCGCACATGATTCTTATCATAAAAATGAATTTAAATAGCTTAAATCGAAAATTATGTCATGCTGCTTAAGACCTTTATCTATCACCCTAAGTTTTCAGGGATTTTGACTCACGGAAGAGTCGTATTTCCTCCATCTCAGCATAATATTTAGCATCTACCACGAAATTTCCGAGCATGTCAGAGAGGATTACAACGTCAGCTCCGGCTGTTTTGCTTTTGGCAGGAACGGCAAGATTTCCGGTGTGCTTTGCGGCATTCAGGCGGCGGGCAAGCTTTGTGGTATCGGTGTGCGGCTGGCAAAGAGTAACAGACAGGATAGAAAAAGCCGCATATGGCTGCCTGGGTTATATTTATCAGTAGATTGACGCGTCTTAATGCCCGGCTGACACTAAGCTCACCATAACAATGCAAGAATCCTATTGTTGGTGCAAACGCACCGTCATAGCGCATCACTGAAACAATATGAAACAATCAAACAATCAATGCCCATGCTTTTTTGTTTGTTGTTGACATTTAAATCTGCCATTAATTAGGAACCGAATCTGTGGAGGATATTTATGCTCAAACTTTTCCATTACCATTCTCAATACTGGATATTTCTCGCACTTGCACTTTCTGTTTACGTAGTTGCTTTTCGATAACACATGAATAGGTTGTGTACTGCTTCCATCTAATGTAGCCAGAACTTATATCTCATGAGCTTTGGTCCGGGCCTTAGCTCATCAAAGTGCATATGTTATAAATATAATGATACCGTTGCTGATATAAAGCCGTGCACAGAAACCATCTGACCTGTTTTGCTTAGCCTTATAACAACCTGAAAAAGAAAACGTTTTAAACATGCTAACCAGTATTTTGGAAGTCCACAAGTTTTTAATATCGGTCAAAGTCAACATGTTGAATTTAAGTCATGGGCCACTCAATATGTGTAGAACCGCTTACCACCATAATGGCAAATCCAAAGATAATGTGGGTATTAAAAATTACGTCTTCTTTCGCTACTGCATTAGCAATTGATTAACAATAACCTATATCAGGTATCGCCCTCCTTTTTTATAAGTTAAAAAAGTAAGACGAGATTATTTTTTCAGTGTATATCTGAACATCCTCTATAATTCTGTCTATGTTAAAGATTTTAACCAATGAAAAACAATATTTTTTCCATTGAACGGAATAAACCGATAAGTCCTTTAGAACTTAAGATTTACCGCAACTATCGTGTAGTTCATGGGATCCGTATTGCTTTAGCATTTGTTATAACTTTCTTACTGATAAGAATGTTGAATTTACCAGACCACTCCTGGCCCCTGATTACACTGGTTGTGGTCATGGGACCAATTAGTTACATGGGCAATGTGATACCCAGGGCACTTGAACGTATGGCGGGAACTGTAGGGGGTGCGATTTTGGGGATCATCGCATTACACATTGAAATGTACTCTCTCACTATGATGATGCTGTGGTGTGGATGCGCAGCTTTCCTTTGTGGTTTTCTGGCCATGAGTAAACGTCCCTATGCCGCATTATTGATTGGTATCACGCTGGCGGTTGTCAGCAGCGCTCCTGCAGGAGACTTACAAACAGCATTGTGGCGAAGCACCAACATTATTATAGGATGCATTCTGGCGATGTTGTTTACCAGCATTTTTCCCCAAAGAGCATTCATTAACTGGCGTATACAACTTGCTGACTTTCTTTCTGATTATCTAAAAATAACAACGGCGGGAGTCTCCCGAAACGTTCTTGCGCCCCCGAGAATGGCCAAACTTCAAACGCGAGCGCTGAATAATGTAGTAAAAATGCGCAGCCTTATTACACCAGTAAATAAAGAAACAAAGATTGCGAAGAGTCTACTTGAAGATATTCAATCGATAACCCGCGATATGATAGCGGCGCAAAAATTTCAGATAAATGCCCACTGGGCATCCCGTGGCAGTCGATTTCTCATATTGAATACTCACACGCTGTCAGATATGGAAAAAATGACCCGTAGCACCCTCAACACCCTCGCACATGCCTTGCATGAAGGAAACCCAACGCCGATAGCATCAAATAGCGAGCATCTTCTCGAAATTACTAAAGAGTTGCATTGTCTTTTACTCGCCAATGAGGGCGAGGAAATCATTGAAAGCGCCGTTCACGGATATGTCTGGTTGAGCATTCAGCTTGCTATCCAACTTGAAGCACTATCAACCTTAATCACAAAAGCGCTTACAGAAAATAATTGATTTCAATGTCAACCGAAAAATATGTAATCATTATTGCCTCACACCGTCCAGATATCACAACCTATCTTTTAGTAATGAAAAAGGCCTATTTTATTGTGTGGGCCAGAAAAGAAGAGTTTTGCACTACCAGGCTAGATGCCTCTCAGTAGGTCTTTGATTGAGAAACCATAATCCGTGAGCACCGTAGGTGATTTATAGCTCGTTTACAGAACAGATTTTTTCCTGATAAATATCAATATTTCTCTTATCTCATCGGCCTCTTGACCGTGCAAGGCATGACTTTTCCGTTCGAGCAAATCAATGATATTCCCGGTCGTAACCCTTTTGCCATTTTCAAGTAGCTGGATAACTGTTTCACCAATTTCCTGGGCCATAATATGGTTTTGTATGATTCTCAATGCGTTGCCCTTTATATGGTTATTAGTAATACCGTTACACATCAGACATGATGTTAATAGCAAAACAAAAAATACAATTCTTTGCCCAACTTACTTGTATGTTGCACGGATACCCCTGAAATGACAAAACCCCGTTAGAACGAGGTTTTTATTCATGGTGTAACCATAGAGGATCAAACCCTCGTCTCCTGCAAGTTCAAAAGTCGCCCGCTCAATTCGATGAGGTAGTAGCAGACTGACGGCCCTTGTTGGACTTAAACCAGTGCCTGGCAATGATAATGAATCTTGCCGCCTTAACTGGAAGGTCAGAGCCAAATGTTACTTTCGCAACACCTGTTCATTTGATTTACTGGAAGTATATGGCGCATAGTTATCAGGTGTGATCATTGATGATTTACAAAAAATACACTTTGCACCAAAGGGATTTTTCTCAGTCACATCAAAATGGGAAGTTCTGTACTGTGACCCATGACAACAAGGGCACTTAAAATAAATATGGTCGGTCATGATGTTAGCCTTTATTTGCTACAACACTCACTACCGCAGTGATATCCAAAAGATCTATTTAACTAATAATTTCTCTTGGTTTTCAGTACCAGGTTACAACTCACTATTAAAAGCAATAAAAAATAAATATTTCTTATCAGTTCACATGAGGAATCTAAAATAATATAATTTTCTTTATATTATAGCACCAGCGATTTTTGGGATGTTGTTAGCTTTTACGAATGCACTTAAGCGTGCAAGAAAAACTACAGAGGTAAAACAACAAATGACATTCATAAAATAATCATTTCAACTGTTCTACCCAATGATTAGACTCAGACATCTGTTCAGCTTTATGTTGGCAGATGTTGAGTTTCTGAAAAACCAATATATCTACTCAGGCATTCACCGTCTTCGCTATCGTATATTGGTTTACATCAGGAAAAATATCAGGCAGCAACTACGTTTTCAGCTGACGGCCCTTTTGCACCAGCAGTAATGCTGAACTCAACTTTTTGGCCTTCATTCAGCGTTTTAAAGCCACCACTCTGAATAGCAGAGAAGTGTACAAACACATCTTTACTACCATTGTCAGGGGTAATAAAACCAAAACCTTTAGACTCGTTAAACCATTTTACTAAACCAGTCATTTTATTAGACACAGGTAATTCCTTAAATTCTATGTAGCCTTACGGCGAAAAGGGCTTCGCACACAATCTAATTAGTAACGATAAGAAGGCTCAAAAGAAAGGATTATCTGTGGATAACGCTTGAGATGAGAACTGCTTTACTAAACCGCTTTAATGGGTCTGTGTACCTAACCAACCCCTCATTAATCACACACCCCACAAACAATAGCAAGTTATTTTTTCATTTAATTTTTCGCAAAATCTTAGAAATGGAAACTGAGACAGCATAATCAATGAGTTCTGTTCACTAGCAATAACATACTGCCGGTCGTCCCCTGGATAACGAAAAATAAAATAGAATATATTTATCAGCAACTTAAAGGAAACCCCGTTTCAATCCGTAAAAATCCAGCAACGAATTTTCGTGCTATTTTTCGCATCTGAGGAAATTAATAGCAACAAAGAAAATCATTTCTTCCAACCAGTAAATTCTGAAACAGCCATAACATTTACAAAACTATGCTCCTTTTGTTTCATATCAGTGTATTATCAGAGAAGGAAAATTAAAAAAATTGAAGGAGAAAAAATGCAACGACAGGCAATGATTTCATCAAAAATAAAATTTATTGGTTACTACCCATTAGAAAAGATACTGGAGATTGGTTTCGTAAATTCTTCAACTTTCCAGTATGTGGGCGTTCCTGAAAGCATCTATAACTCTTTTCTCACGGTGCAATCTAAAGGCCGTTTCTTTGACGGTGTCATTAAAGGTAAATTCTTGTGTCGTAAAACAGGGTGATTCAAGAAATTTACGCTGTAGATAGCGTAAAACGCCGTTCTGGTGTTTTCTGTTTTTGTTAGCACCGGGCCAGGAAATTGATATCCCAAAAACCACTATTCCCGTCAATTTCGTTACCCTTCGTTAAGCATGCTCCCTGCAGCGTTCACAGGTTTCAAACACTGGGACGCCATGCTCTTTCGTGGCTTTGCAGTCAAGTACCTCCCCTTTACCACCACAGCGGTAGCGTGCGCTAATTGTTCCCTGAACCGATTGCTATACCGCCACTCGCAGTCAGCAATGAGTAAAGCTGGTCATTTAAATGGCCTTTTTTTCCCGATCATCCTAAAAATTGTTGTAAAATTCGCGGCCTTAGTGATAGCTGCTTCTTTTTGGCTATCTGTTTTGGCGGGAAGTTTTGGAGAGATTTTGGAGAAGAGAAAAAGTTGATTATTTTCAATACTCTGAAAACATCGCGCCTTCTGAACAAGAAGGTGAAACGCGAATGATCGGTCGGCTGCTCAGAGGCGGTTTTATGACCGCCATCTACGCGTATCTGTATATTCCAATCATTATTTTGATTGTGAACTCCTTTAACAGCTCGCGCTTTGGCATCAACTGGCAGGGTTTTACCACCAAATGGTACGGCCTGCTGATGAACAACGACAGCCTGCTACAGGCAGCGCAACACTCGCTGACGATGGCGGTGCTATCCGCCACGTTTGCCACGCTGATCGGCTCACTCACAGCGGTTGCACTTTACCGCTACCGTTTTCGCGGTAAACCGTTTGTCAGCGGCATGCTGTTCGTGGTGATGATGTCGCCGGATATCGTAATGGCGATTTCTTTGCTGGTGCTGTTTATGCTGATCGGCATTCAACTGGGTTTCTGGTCACTGCTGTTCTCGCATATCACTTTTTGTCTACCTTTTGTGGTGGTGACGGTTTACTCACGTCTGAAAGGTTTTGATGTACGAATGCTTGAAGCCGCCAAAGATCTCGGCGCCAGTGAAGTGACTATTCTGCGCAAGATTATACTGCCTCTGGCAATGCCTGCAGTGGCTGCCGGCTGGTTGCTGAGCTTTACGTTGTCGATGGATGATGTCGTCGTGTCGTCCTTCGTTACCGGGCCTGGTTATGAAATTTTGCCGTTAAAAATCTACTCAATGGTAAAAGTCGGCGTATCACCAGAGGTGAACGCGCTGGCGACCATTTTGTTGGTTCTGTCGCTGGTTATGGTGATTGCCAGCCAGCTTATTGCACGTGATAAAACCAAGGGCCGCTAAGGCCCTTAATTCAGGGGACGTTAAATGATGAAAAAATGGTCACGCCACCTGCTCGCGGCGGGTGCTCTGGCACTGGGCATGAGCGCCGCTCACGCTAATGACAATAACACGCTCTATTTCTATAACTGGACCGAGTATGTCCCGCCTGGACTGCTGGAGCAGTTCACCAAAGAGACTGGCATTAAGGTTATCTATTCGACCTACGAGTCGAACGAAACCATGTACGCCAAGCTCAAAACCTATAAAGACGGCGCATACGATCTGGTGGTTCCGTCCACCTATTACGTCGATAAAATGCGCAAAGAAGGCATGATCCAGAAGATCGACAAGTCGACGTTGACCAACTTCCACAACCTCGATCCGGAAATGCTCAACAAGCCATTCGACCCCAACAATGACTACTCTATCCCGTATATCTGGGGTGCGACGGCCATTGGCATCAATAGCGATGCCATCGACCCGAAAACAGTAACCAGCTGGGCCGATCTGTGGAAACCGGAGTACAAAGGTAGCCTGCTGTTAACGGATGATGCGCGTGAAGTGTTCCAGATGGCGCTGCGCAAGCTGGGATATTCCGGCAATACCACCGATCCTAAAGAGATTGAAACCGCTTATAACGAGTTGAAGAAGCTGATGCCTAACGTCGCGGCATTTAACTCTGACAACCCGGCCAACCCGTATATGGAAGGCGAAGTCAATTTGGGGATGGTGTGGAACGGCTCCGCGTATGTTGCGCGTCAGGCAGGTACACCGCTGGAAGTGGTATGGCCGAAAGAAGGTGGGATTTTCTGGATGGACAGCCTGTCTATTCCAGCAAACGCAAAAAATAAAGAAGGTGCGCTGAAGCTGATTAACTTCCTGCTGCGCCCGGACGTGGCGAAAGAAGTCGCGGAAACCATCGGTTATCCGACGCCAAACCTGGCAGCACGTAAGCTGTTAAGCCCTGAAGTCGCGAACGATAAAACCCTCTACCCTGATGCAGAAACCATCAACAAAGGGGAATGGCAGAATGATGTCGGTTCCGCCAGCGCTATCTATGAAGAGTATTATCAGAAGCTGAAAGCAGGACGTTAATTCAGCGTTGTAAGGAATGCCCGATGGCGCTGCGCGTATCGGGCAAAAAAATCACAGTCCTTTCAATAATTTCTCAACAAACTCAGGCACCACCTGGCTTGCCGGACCGTAATACTTCTCTTCAAACTCGCTTCCTACCTGGCTCGGTTCGAGATTTAGCTCTACCGTATGCGCCCCATGTAGTCGAGCTTCATGCACAAACCCCGCTGCCGGGTATACATGGCCCGATGTACCAATCGCAATGAACACATCGGCCATTGCCAGTGCCATATAAATTTCATCCATGCCCAGCGGCATTTCACCAAACCACACCACGTGCGGGCGCAGCGGCGCCGGAAACTGGCAACAATGGCATTTATCTTCCGCAGTCACATCGCCAGTCCACTCCAGAATCTGCCCGCTTTGCGAACAGCGAACCTTGAGCAGTTCGCCGTGCATATGGATTACGTTCTGGCTGCCCGCACGTTCATGCAGGTTATCAATATTCTGCGTCACCAGTAAAAAACGGTCGCCCAGCTCGGCTTCGAGTTTTGCCAGCGCGATATGCGCCGCGTTAGGCTGGATTTCTGATTGTTGCAACTGATGACGACGGGCGTTATAAAACGACTGGACCAGTTGCGGATTACGACTAAATCCTTCCGGAGTCGCAACGTCCTCTACCCGATGTTCTTCCCAGAGACCATCCGCCGCGCGAAAGGTTCGAATTCCTGACTCAGCGGAGATTCCCGCTCCCGTCAGTACCAGCACTCTTGGTTTTTCCATCAATTCAGGCACCACTCTGTCTCTGAAAAAGATTCGTTGACGCAGGCGATCGCGCATATGGCGTTTATTTTTACGAAAGCGGCTTAACCGATGACCCCGGCGCGACAGCATAACAACCTCTTTGTATTAATCGGTAAGATGTAGGAAAGCGGCTCCGCGCATCCCGCCCGCATCACCGTGCCGCGCCTGCTCAATACGCGGCACCCGGGCAACCGGCAGCAGATGACGTGGCAGTCGGTCCGCCAGTTGCGTCGTAATAGCGGTAAAATTCGACAAGCCTCCGCCAATCACCACCAAATCAGGATCGACGATAGTCAGGATATTCCCAAGGCACACCGCCAGCAAATCCAGATAGCGTTCAACATGGGCACGTGCTTGTTCATCACCCTGCTCCCACAGCGCGATAATTTCACGGGCATCCAGCGATTGATGGTAGTAATGCTGATACAACCACGCAAATCCACCGCCGGAAAGATAGCTTTCGATGCATCCCAGTTGACCGCACCCGCAGCGGCGCAATGGGAAATCAAAGCCCATCAACGTCAGCGCATCGACAGGCAAACGGATATGACCAAACTCGCCGGTGATATAGCTGCGCCCGGTGATGGATTTCCCGTTAAGCACCAGACCGCCGCCAACACCGGTGCCGAGGATCAACCCCATCACGAGTGGATATTGGGTGAACTCGTCATCCCAGGCTTCGGAGAGGGCAAAACAGTTAGCATCGTTATCCAGACGCACATCGCGGTCAAGGCGAGCGCTGAGATCGGCGCGGAGCGGCTTACCACTGGCAGCAGGAACATTGGCCGCATACAGCGTGCCGTCTTCCGTTTCCGGCATGCCAGGAATGCCGATGCCTACCGAACCTTTAACGCCGAACCGCTGGTCCGCTTCCGTCACCAGATTGCAGACCGCATCAAGGAAAGCGTCATAGCTGTCGCGAGGCGTAGGGACGCGTGTTTCCCATTGCAAACGACGTTGCTTATCAAACACGCCCAGCGCAATTTTGGTCCCGCCGATGTCAAATCCGTAATACATCACCGCTCCTTGATACACGTCATCCTTCAAGATGCCTTGGGGTTGGCTGCGCCCTCCCCCTCCAGTCACATCGTTATCTATGCTCGTGGAGATTTGGGTTTGCCGCCTTACCGCCGCATGAATGCTTTCGTGTATATATTGTTATTGGCCGCTAAGTACTCTCGCAGGATCAATATTGCTGGCGCGACGCGCCGGATACCAACTTGCCAAAAGACTCAGCACGAGTGCTGTCACCAGCACGTAAATCACATCCAGCCAGTGTAATTCCGATGGCAGGAAGTCAATGAAATAGATATCGCCGGACAGGAACTGATGGCCGATAAGCGCCTCAATACCGTTAATGATCGGCGTCAGTTGCAGCGAGACAACCACCCCAATGACGACGCCTATCAGGCTACCGAACAGACCCGCCAGCAGGCCGTACCAGACAAAAATGGCACGGATAAGGCCATCTTTAGCCCCCAGGGTTCTTAATACCGCAATATCGCCGCTCTTGTCTTTTACCGCCATCACTAACGTGGAAACGATATTAAAACAGGCCACGCCAATCACCAGCACCATCGCCAGATACATAATGGCGCGGATCATCTGGATATCGCGATACATATAACCGTAAGTACCGATCCAGCTCTTAATGTACACATAGTTATTGGTGACTTCACCCGCGTCTCGCACCAGCTTATTGGCGTTAAACACGTCGTTCACTTTCAGCGCGATCCCGGAAACGCTGGATCCCATATCCAGGTATTGCTGCGCATCTTCCATTGGGATCATGGCAAAGCTGTGATCGAGCTGACCGCTCAGTTGCAGGATCCCCGTGACGTGCAAACGCACACGTTTAGGCTGCTGTAACTTATGATCCGCACTGGCGTTAGGGATCATAATCGATACCCAGTCGCCCTGCTTCACCTTCAGCGCATCGGCAATTCCCTTACCAATAATGATTTGTTGCTCACCCGCTTTGAAATTATCCCATGCGTGGTTTTGCACAAACGAGGGTAGCGCGCTTAAACGCTGCTCCTGCTGCGGATCAACGCCCTTCACCTGCACTGCGCGTAGGTTCGCCCCACTCTCCACCAGCCCGGTAAAGTTAATATAAGGCGCCGCAGCGGCAATGCCTGGTACCTTCTGTACCTTGTCGAGCGCTTCCTGCCAGTTGTTCCACGGCTGATTCACGGCTTCAATCTCACCGTGCGGCACCACGGCCAGAATACGGTTGTTAAGCTCACGCTCAAATCCGTTCATGGCGCTTAAGCCGACGATCAACACCGCGACGCCCAACGCAATGCCAACGGTGGAAATCACGGAAATCAGCGAGACCATGCCGCCGCGCCGCCGACCACGGCTAAAACGCAGACCAATCAATAACGATAAAGGCGAAGCCATTACTCAGCTCCCATCAGGCTCAGTTCAGCCGTCAGGCGACCATCGCGCATTTCAAGCTGGCGGCTCATGCGCTTCGCCAGTTGCAGATCGTGTGTCACCACCAAAAATGCCGTGCCCTGAGAGCGGTTCAGCTCACCCAGAAGCTCGAAAATGCTGTCCGCGTTACGCGCATCAAGGTTACCCGTTGGCTCATCCGCCAGTACCAGGCGCGGGTTATTCACCAGCGCACGAGCAATGGCCACGCGCTGGCGTTCACCGCCTGACAGTTCAGACGGGCGATGGCTGGCACGATGGTCCAGCCCTACTGCTTTCAGCATATCTCGTGCGCGCTCGGTGATTTCAGCCGGTTTTTTCTTGCCGATCAGCAACGGCATCGCCACGTTTTCCAGCGCGGTAAAGTCCGGCAGCAGATGGTGGAACTGATAAATGAAGCCCAGCTTCTGATTACGCAGTTCCGCTTTCGCCGCCGACGAGAGTTTGCTCATCGGCTGACCGCTAAAAATGACATCGCCGGAAGTTGGCGTATCCAGACCGCCTAACAGATGCAGCAACGTACTCTTACCGGAACCGGAGCTGCCGACAATCGCCATCATCTCACCTTCACCGACGCAAAAACTGACATCGTGCAGTACATCGGTCTGCACTGTGCCTTCCTGATAGCGTTTGCACAGGTTGTCGCATTGCAACAGGATCTTATTCATAACGTAAAGCCTCAGCGGGTTGAGTGGCGGCAGCGCGCCAGGAAGGATAAAGCGTAGACAGCAGCGCGATGGCCATCGCCACCAGCGCAATGACGATAACCTGCAGCGGCTCAATGGCGACCGGCAGCGCAGCCCCATCCAGAAGCACACCGATAATTGGCATCAGGTTGTTCAGTTGACTGGCGAGTAATGCGCCCAACACCGCGCCCAGCAGCGCGCCGATAATCCCGGCACTGGCCCCCTGAACCATAAACACCATCATTATCTGCCGCGGCGTCAGCCCCTGCGTTTGTAGAATCGCCACTTCCCCTTGCTTCTCCATTACCATCAGACCCAGCGAGGTAATAATATTAAATGCCGCCACCGCCACGATCAGGCTAAGCAGCAGCCCCATCATGTTTTTCTCCATACGCACGGCCTGGAACAATTCCCCTTTGCGCTCGCGCCAGTCCTGCCATTTGGTGCCTTGTGGCAGCGTTTGCTGGCTCAGCGTATCAACCTTTAACGGTTCGTTGAGCCACAGACGCCAGCCGGTAATATTGCCCACCGGGTAACGCATCAAACGTGACGCATCCTGGATGTTGGTCAGCATCTGGTAGCCGTCGACTTCGCTGTTGGCGGCGAAGGTGCCAATTACCGTAAACAGACGCTGGCTCGGCAGACGCCCCATCGGGGTAAACTGGCTGGCTGAGGGCACCATCACGCGAATTTGATCGCCACGATTAACACCCAGTTGCCCGGCAAGCTGCTCTCCGAGGATGACATTATACTTACCCGGCTGCAGATCTGTTTGCTTCACATTGACCAGATATGGCGTTAATGGATCTTTTTGCGCCGGGTCAATACCCAGCATCACGCCGACTGCCACGCTACGCGCACTTTGCAGTACCACATCCCCCGTGGTTATCGGTGCGACGCGGTTGACGCCGTTCAACACCACCGCTTTTTCCGGCAGCTGTTGCGGGTTTAGGGAACCCTGTTCAGACGAGAGGACGGCCTGAGGCATCAGGCCAAGAATATTGTTTTGCAGCTCGCGCTCGAAACCGTTCATCACCGACAACACCGTAACCAGCGCCATTACCCCGAGAGTAATGCCAATGGTGGAGAGCCAGGAAACGAAGCGACCGAAGCGATCTGCTGCACGCCCACGCATATAACGCAGGCCGATGAATAGAGCGACAGGTTGGTACATGAAATCCGTCTGGTTGCTGTTAGCAAAGTCACGAGTATATAAGCGAAAGCGGAATGGGTAAATGACTGAACCGTAAGTGTTCGTCAGCACTATTCTTAAAAGTATAAATAAATCAAACCGCTAAAGTTGTCCCTCTTCCCTACAACCCCGATCCCTGACCTTTATCCTAAAAAAACAAAATGCAGACAGTTACGCATTACAGCGCACAGCGGGTTGCGCAGGATGGCAGGCTATTGCAATCAATATGGATGCGCCGTCTCAATGAATAAAAAAGAACTATGGATTAATCAAATCAAGGGGTTATGCATTTGCCTGGTGGTGATTTACCACTCGGTGATCACATTTTACCCGCACCTCACCACTTTTCAGCATCCACTGTCAGAGGTGCTGAGCAAATGCTGGATTTACCTCAATTTGTACCTGGCACCGTTTCGCATGCCGGTGTTTTTCTTTATTTCGGGGTATCTGATCCGCCGCTACATCGATAACGTCCCGTGGACAACCTGCGTGGATAAACGGATCTGGAGTATCGCCTGGGTGCTGGTGCTTTGGGGAGTGGTGCAATGGCTGGCGTTGGTGGCGCTCAATAACTGGCTCGCCCCGCAGCGCGATCTGACCCATGCCGCCAACGCCGCTTATGCGGATTCGATTGCTGATTTTACCCACGGGATGCTGACCGCCAGCACCAGCCTGTGGTATCTGTACGCGCTGATTGTCTATTTTGTTCTGTGTAAAATTTTCAGCCGTTGGGCGATGCCGTTGTTAGCATTATTTGTGGCGCTGAGCGTGGCGATCAATTTTTTCCCGACCCCGTGGTGGGGAATGAACAGCGTGATTCGCAATTTGCCCTGGTATAGCCTCGGCGCATGGTTTGGCGCAACGCTGATGGCGTGGATCAAGGAGGTGCCCCTGCGCCGCCATGCGGTCATTGTTCTGGGTTGCACAATCGTCGCCGTCGTCGCGTGGCTGGCACATGTCTCGCTATTGCTTTCTCTCCTTTCCATTGTGTTGATCATGAAGCTGTTTTATCAGTTCGAGCTCCACTTTGGTATACGCGCATCCAGTCCGTTAAGCGTGATTGGCGCCAATACCATCGCCATCTACACCACACACCGTATTCTGGTTGAGCTGTTCAGCTTAACGCTTATCCCCAAAATCAATCATGCCGCCTGGCCTGCATACGCGGAGCTGGCCCTGCTACTGGTGTATCCGTTCGCCTGCCTGCTGCTGTGCACCCTGTTTGGCCTGCTGGTGCGTAAGATTTCACAAAAAACCGTGGCCGATCTGCTCTTTTCCCCGCCCTCTTTATCGCCCGCCTCGCGCTAACCCCTACGCGCTTTTTGCCCCCATTCGGGGGCGAATCAATTTGCTTATGAGAAACGATCACGGATAATAAAGAACATTGCTTATCAGATGTATATCTAAACGAGATCCTGACAACCGAATGCCTGAACAACATCGTTACACGCTCCCAACGGGCGCTTCCGATCAGCGCCAGTTGGGTGAGCTTACGGGTGCCGCCTGCGCAACGCTGGTCGCCGAAATCGCCGAACGTCACGCGGGTCCAGTGGTGCTGATCGCGCCGGACATGCAAAATGCTTTGCGTCTGCATGATGAAATTCGTCAGTTTACTGACCAGATGGTGATGAACCTGCCTGACTGGGAAACGCTTCCCTATGACAGCTTTTCTCCCCATCAGGAGATTATCTCCTCACGGCTCTCCACACTGTATCAACTGCCCGCCATGCAGCGCGGCGTACTGATCGTTCCGGTAAATACGCTGATGCAGCGTGTCTGTCCGCACAGCTATCTGCACGGTCATGCGCTGGTCATGAAAAAAGGCCAGCGGCTTTCGCGCGACGCCCTGCGCGAACAACTGGACAGTGCTGGCTATCGCCATGTTGATCAGGTCATGGAACACGGCGAATACGCCACGCGTGGCGCGTTGTTAGATCTGTTCCCGATGGGCAGCGAATTGCCTTATCGTCTGGATTTCTTTGATGACGAAATCGACAGCCTGCGTCTGTTTGATACTGACACTCAGCGCACGCTGGAAGAAGTCGATGCCATTAATTTGCTGCCCGCACACGAATTTCCGACTGACAAAACGGCCATCGAACTGTTCCGTAGTCAGTGGCGTGATACGTTTGAGGTGAAACGCGACGCCGAGCATATTTATCAACAGGTCAGCAAAGGCACGTTACCTACGGGGATTGAATACTGGCAGCCGCTGTTTTTCAGCGAGCCGCTGCCGCCGCTGTTCAGCTACTTCCCCGCCAATACGTTGTTGGTAAATACCGGCGATATCGAGACCAGCGCAGCACGCTTCCAGGCCGATACCCTGTCACGCTTTGAGAATCGCGGCGTTGATCCGATGCGCCCGCTTCTGCCACCGGAATCGCTGTGGCTGCGGGTTGATGAGCTGTTTTCTGAACTTAAACGCTGGCCGCGTGTTCAGCTGAAAACCGAGAGTCTGCCGAAGAAAGCGGCGAATACCAACCTCGGGTTCCAGAAGCTGCCAGATATCGCCGTTCAGGCACAGCAAAAAGCACCGTTAGATGCATTACGTAAATTCCTGGAGGGCTTTACCGGTCCGGTAATTTTCTCGGTGGAAAGTGAAGGACGCCGGGAAGCGCTAGGCGAACTGCTCGCCCGCATCAAAGTCGCGCCGAAGCGGATATTGCGACTCGACGAAGCCGTAGACAACGGTCGTTATCTGATGATTGGCTCAGCCGAGCACGGCTTCATCGATAGCAAACGCAATCTGGCGCTGATTTGTGAAAGCGATCTGCTCGGTGAACGCGTGGCGCGTCGCCGCCAGGATTCTCGTCGCACCATCAACCCGGATACGTTAATTCGTAACCTCGCGGAGCTGCATCCCGGTCAGCCAGTGGTTCATCTGGAGCACGGCGTGGGTCGCTATGCCGGTATGACCACGCTGGAAGCAGGCGGCATTACCGGTGAATACCTGATGCTCACCTATGCCAACGACGCCAAACTGTATGTGCCGGTGTCGTCGCTGCATCTGATCAGCCGCTACGCCGGCGGCGCGGAAGAGAATGCGCCGCTGCATAAACTGGGCGGTGATGCCTGGTCACGCGCCCGACAGAAAGCCGCTGAGAAAGTCCGCGATGTCGCGGCAGAGCTGCTGGATATTTATGCCCAGCGCGCAGCGAAAGAAGGCTTTGCCTTTAAGCATGACCGTGAACAGTACCAGCTGTTTTGCGACAGCTTCCCGTTTGAAACCACGCCCGACCAGGCACAGGCGATCAACGCGGTACTCAGCGATATGTGTCAACCACTGGCCATGGACCGACTGGTGTGTGGCGATGTCGGCTTTGGTAAAACCGAAGTCGCGATGCGTGCCGCCTTTCTCGCCGTAGAGAATCACAAGCAGGTTGCCGTGTTGGTACCGACCACCCTGCTCGCTCAGCAGCACTTCGACAACTTCCGCGACCGCTTTGCCAACTGGCCGGTACGCATTGAGATGCTGTCCCGTTTCCGTAGTGCCAAAGAGCAAGCGCAGATTCTGGAGCAGGTTGCCGAAGGTAAAATCGATATTCTCATCGGCACTCACAAACTGCTGCAAGCGGATGTGAAGCTAAAAGATCTGGGTCTGCTGATTGTCGATGAAGAGCACCGTTTCGGCGTTCGCCACAAAGAGCGTATCAAGGCAATGCGCGCGGATGTAGATATTCTGACCCTGACGGCAACGCCAATTCCACGCACGCTCAACATGGCGATGAGCGGCATGCGCGATCTGTCGATCATCGCCACACCGCCCGCTCGTCGTCTGGCGGTCAAAACCTTCGTGCGCGAATATGACAACCTGGTGGTACGCGAGGCTATCCTGCGTGAAGTTATGCGCGGGGGACAAGTTTATTATCTCTTTAACGACGTCGAAAATATCCAGAAAACCGCTGACAGATTAGCGGAACTGGTGCCGGAAGCGCGCATTGGTATCGGCCACGGGCAAATGCGCGAGCGCGAACTGGAACGCGTGATGAACGATTTCCACCATCAGCGTTTTAACGTGCTGGTGTGTACCACCATTATCGAAACCGGGCTCGACATTCCCACTGCCAACACCATCATCATTGAACGAGCTGACCACTTCGGTTTAGCGCAATTGCATCAGCTACGGGGCCGCGTGGGACGCTCACACCATCAGGCATACGCCTGGCTGCTGACGCCGCACCCAAAAGCGATGACCACCGACGCACAAAAACGCCTGGAAGCCATCGCCTCGCTGGAAGATTTAGGTGCAGGTTTTGCGTTGGCGACCCACGACCTCGAAATTCGTGGCGCAGGGGAACTGCTGGGCGAAGATCAAAGTGGCTCCATGGAAAGCATCGGTTTCTCACTGTATATGGAGCTGCTGGAAAACGCTGTCGATGCGCTCAAAGAAGGGCGTGAACCGTCGCTGGAAGATCTCACCAGCCAGCAAACCGAAGTCGAACTGCGCATGCCATCGCTTCTGCCGGATAACTATATCCCGGATGTCAACACGCGACTGTCGTTCTACAAGCGCATTGCCAGTGCGAAAGGCGAAACCGAGTTGGAAGAAATTAAGGTCGAGCTGATAGACCGTTTTGGCCTGCTGCCCGACCCGGCCCGGACGTTGCTGGATATTGCCCGTTTACGCCAGCAGGCGCAGAAACTGGGGATCAGAAAGCTCGAGGGCAATGAAAAAGGCGGTACTATTGAGTTTGCCGAGAAAAACCACGTTAACCCGGTCTGGCTAATTGGTTTACTGCAAAAACAACCGCAGCACTTCCGTCTGGATGGTCCAACACGCCTGAAATTCATGCAGGAGTTGGGCGAGCGTAAAGCACGGATCGACTGGGTTCGCCAGTTTATGCGCCAGCTTGAAGAGAACGCCGTAGCCTAGCGTCAAGCCGGGTGAGTCCTCCACTCACCCGGCCTGATGAATTTACAAACTCTTTGCACTTCCCTGCACTTCCCGACACTGCAAACCGCCATAATTCTTGTTTACTTTTACATAATAAAAACCACGTAAAAACAATGGATTTATGGTGATGTTAAACAATAAACGACTCTCTCGCTGGTTAGCATTTTTTACGCTTGCCGCGACCTTCGCGTTAGCCCTTCCGGCCCAGGCAAATACCTGGCCGCTGCCGCCACCGGGAAGCCGCGTGGTGGGTCAGAATGCCGTTCACGTTGTCGAAGACAATGGCGGTTCTCTGGAAGCGATTGCGAAAAAATACAATGTCGGCTTTCTGGCGCTGCTACAGGCCAACCCCGGCGTTGACCCTTACGTACCACGCCCGGGCAGCGTGCTGACTATTCCGTTACAAACCCTGCTGCCGGATGCGCCACGCGAAGGCATTGTTATCAACCTCGCCGAACTGCGTCTTTATTATTACCAGCCAGGGACAAATTCGGTGACCGTGTATCCTATTGGTATTGGCCAGTTAGGCGGTGACACGCTGACGCCCACAATGGTAACCACCATCTCTGATAAACGTGCCAACCCGACCTGGACGCCTACGGCAAATATCCGCGCGCGATACAAAGCAAACGGGATCGACCTTCCTGCCGTAGTGCCTGCCGGGCCGGATAACCCGATGGGCCATCATGCTATTCGCTTAGCGGCATACGGCGGTGTGTACCTGCTGCACGGAACTAATGCTGACTTTGGCATCGGAATGCGCGTCAGTTCCGGCTGTATTCGTCTACGCGACGGTGATATCGAAACCCTGTTCCGTCAGGTGAAGCCAGGGACCAAGGTCAATATTATCAATACGCCAATCAAAGCATCTGTTGAACCTAACGGCGTGCGCCTGGTTGAAGTACACCAGCCGTTGTCCGAAAAAATCAATGACGACCCGCAATTGCTGCCGATCGTGCTGAACGCATCCATGCAGACGTTTAAGAATGCGGCGCAAACGGACTCTGCCGTCATGGAACATGCGATGGAGATTCGCTCAGGCATGCCGGTCGATGTCACCCGTCATCACGACGTTGCTCAACAACCGCTGTAAACTCAGCGCATAAAAAACCCCCGCTGGATTTTATTCCGCGGGGGTTTTTTATTTAACTCGCAGTGGCATTGCGATGGGTTAAATCTTATTTGTAGATAACTGCAGTCCCGTGGAGGGTGTTAGGACCGGTAACGGAAGTAATACGGAAAGACTTCGCCCCCATCTCATCCGCTTTCTGCGCCAGTTGATCTTCCAGAGAACCTAAGTTAGTCCCCGCATTCGCAGAAATAGTACCGACTTTCTGTTGGCCCGCAGGTGTGGCCTGAACTTCAACGGCAGCAAAGCTTGCAAATGAGAGTGAGCTAAGAACAGCAGCAACAAACAGAGTTTTTACGTTTTTCATGATAGTGACCTTTAGCAGATGAATGTGTGTCGCAAAGATTAACTTAACGATCGATAGGTAAATCATAGATGTGATCCAGGTCACACGTCAACATTTTTTTATAATGATCGTTATATAAAATACAAAGACCTTATTTTTCATATCAATAGCGTTAAATTATTTTTATCGCTAATCCGCTGGAGTGTGCAGTCGAATATTTTTATAATGGTTATTCAATAAACCCAACAAAGGTACATCGGCACCATGACAACTGAAATGACAGGTTGTGCTAAAAAAAGCCGTGGCCGACCAAAAGTGTTCGACAGGGAAGCCGCGCTTGATAAGGCCATGACACTCTTCTGGCAGCACGGGTATGAAGCGACATCGCTCGCCGATCTGGTAGAAGCAACCGGCGCAAAAGCGCCCACGCTGTATGCGGAGTTCACCAATAAAGAGGGGTTGTTTCGTGCCGTACTGGACCGCTACATCACCCGCTTCGCGGCGAAACATGAAGCCCAGTTATTTTGTGAAGAAAAAAGTCTTGAGTGCGCGCTGGAAGACTATTTCACCGCAATAGCGACCTGCTTTACCAGTAAAGACACCCCGGCGGGATGTTTCATGATTAACACTTCCGCGACACTGGCGGCCTCTTCCCGGGATATTGCGCACACGGTGAAATCCCGCCATGCCATGCAGGAACAGACGCTTACCCAGTTCCTTCACCAGCGCCAGCAACGAGGCGAAATTCCGGCCCATTGCGATGTACAAAAACTGGCCGAATACCTGAACTGTATTTTACAGGGTATGTCGATCAGCGCCCGTGAAGGCGCAACGTTTGAAAAACTGATGCAGATCGCACACACGACTCTGCGACTGTGGCCTGAACTTATCAAAGTTTAACCCTTTCCCGCTATTTCCCCGCAGTACTGACACCACCGGGAGCTGATTAAGCCCCCGGTTAGATTTCCGCGGATTACCCCTACATTATTCAGTGTTTTCATCATCTTATCCGATCATTTTTTGTAAAATGTATTGATAACAACAATTATTATCAGCAATATTCGCATTTGTTTTAACGCCGGTTTCACAATGTAACCATCGGTTTCTCTACCGCCATAACAAAAACAGATCGACTCTTTTTTAAAAGGAATACAAATGCATAAGCGTCTCTGGGTGCTCAATCCTCTCCTGTTGTCTTTAACTCTCCCAGCCATCGCGGCTGAGGAAGATAACCTCATCGTCAGTGCCAACCGTAGTCAACGCACCGTGGCAGAAATGGCACAAACGACCTGGGTTATTGAAGGAAGCGAGATTGAACAGCAGGTTCAGGGGGGGAAAGAGTTCAAAGATGTTCTTGCTCAGTTAATCCCAGGAATCGATGTCAGCAGCCAGGGGCGCACAAACTACGGCATGAATATGCGCGGTCGTGCCATCGTAGTACTGATAGATGGTGTCCGTCTGAACTCCTCGCGTACTGACAGTCGTCAACTTGATTCTATTGATCCGTTTAACATCGCACACATTGAAGTCATCTCAGGCGCTACCTCACTGTATGGCGGCGGCAGTACCGGTGGGTTAATCAACATTGTCACCAAAAAAGGCCAGCCGGAGCGTGAAGTAGAACTCGAACTGGGGAGTAAAAGCGGCTTCAATAACAGTAACGATCATGATGAACGCGTTGCCGCAGCGGTGAGCGGAGGAACCGATCGCGCTTCCGGGCGTATGTCCGTCGCGTATCAACGGTTTGGCGGCTGGTATGACGGCAATCACGATGCCCTGCTGCTGGATAACACCCAAACTGGCCTGCAACACTCCGATCGTCTGGACGTGATGGGCACCGGGACGATTGAGCTTGACGACAACCGTCAGTTACAACTGGTTACGCAGTATTATAAGAGCCAGGGGGATGACGATTACGGACTGGATCTTGGCGAGAACATGTCCGCAGTGACGGGAAACGGTAAGGCTTATACCAGCAGCGGACTGAATTCCGATCGTATTCCCGGCACCGAGCGTCATCTGATCAGCCTGCAGTATTCAGACGCGGATTTCTTCGGCCAGAACCTGGTCAGCCAAATCTATTACCGTGACGAATCGCTGAAATTCTACCCCTTCCCTACGCTGAGCAAAGGCAAGGTCACCAGTTTCTCCGCATCGCAGCAGGACACAGACCAGTTTGGTGCCAAAATCACCCTCAACAGCCAGCTGATGGACAACTGGGAGCTGACGTGGGGTGTCGATGCCGATCACGAAACCTTCGATTCCAATCAGAAATTCTTCGATCTGGCCTGGTCCCTGCCCTCCGGCGGTATGGACAACCGAACCGCTTATACCACCGGGCGTTACCCCGGTTACAGCATCACCAACTTCGCGCCTTTCCTGCAGAACAGCTATGACATTAACGACATCTTTACCCTCAGCGGCGGTGTGCGCTATCAATGGACCGAAAACAGGGTGGATGATTTCGTTGGTTATGCCCAACAACAGGGAATTGCCACCGGCCTGGCAAACTCCGCCGATACCATTCCTGGCGGTAAAACCGATTACGATAATTTCCTGTTTAACGCCGGTATTCTCGCCCACCTGACCGACCGTCAGCAGACGTGGTTTAACTTCTCTCAGGGCGTGGAGCTTCCGGACCCGGGGAAATATTACGGTAACGGCACCTATTCCCTGGTTGGCGATCATTACCAGCTCCAACGCAGCGTCAACGTGGCGGATTCACGCCTGGAGGGGATTAAAGTTAACTCCTACGAACTGGGATGGCGCTACACTGGCGACAGTCTGCGCACGCAGTTGGCCGCTTACTACTCCACTTCGGATAAATCGATCGTTATCAATCGCAGCGATATGACCATTAACGTCCAGCCCGACGATCGCCGTATTTATGGCCTTGAAGGTGCGGTGGATTATTTCATTGCGGATACGGACTGGAGTCTGGGCGGCAACTTCAACGTCATTAAATCGGAAGTGAAGCAAAACGGTAAGTGGCAGAAATGGGATGTCACCCTGGCTTCCCCGTCCAAAGCCACCGCGTGGGTCGGCTGGGCACCTGAACCGTGGACATTGCGCGTACAGAGCCAGCAAACATTTGATCTGACGGACGCCAGCGGCAATAAGCTGGACGGCTATAACACGATGGACTTTATCGGCAGCTATCAGCTCCCGTTGGGTAAACTGACCTTTAGCGTAGAAAACCTGCTGAATGAAGAGTACACCACGCTGTGGGGACAACGTGCGCCACTGCTGTACAGCCCAACCTACGGTAGCCCGTCACTGTATGAATACAAAGGCCGGGGCCGCACCTTTGGTCTGAACTACGCCTTAACCTTCTGATAAAAAAAGCCCCCCCAGCCTGAGCGAATGGGGGGCTAATGTTCAGGATAATGCTATTTTACGCTTTGTTATTTAGTATCAACTGTCCGTTGTTATCCAACGGAATTTGCGCGCCGGGGTCCTTATCCATACGGATTTTCCCCTGCTGATCGCCAATTTTGTACGTCACGTCGTAGCCCAGCATTTTTTCAGATTTGTCATACACCGTTTTACAACGCTGCTGCGTAGTGGTGTACGTATCATTTTCCTGCATCGAACCCTGGATCTGGTTACCTGCATAACCGCCGCCTAAAGCACCGGCCACGGTAGCAATATCTTTACCGCGTCCGCCGCCAAACTGATGGCCGATAACGCCACCAGCAACCGCACCCAGCACGGAACCCGCGATACGGTTTTCATCTTGTACCGGCTTACGGTGTGTGACCGTCACGTTCCGACACTCCTGGCGCGGTGTTTTTACCGACTCTTTAATCGGTGTTGCAGAGACAACTTGTGCATACTGTGGGCCACGCTCAAAAACGTTAAGACTGGCCACCGCTGCAACACCCAGCGCAGCAGCTACGCCAATCCCTATACCCGCCAACATAGATTTATTCACGGGACTTCCTCCTTTTTTGCTATTAGCAACAACTTTGCAACAGAAGGTAAGGAATGCCAATCAGATTACGGATGAAAATAGCACGAGGAGGAGCGAAGGCAGGATGATTCGGAGAACTCTGAAGGAAGGCGCCGGATAAGTACAATCATCCGACGCCATAAGCTGTATTAATGCAGTTTCAGACGCGGGCGGATCACCCGGTTAATGCTGCCAACCAGCATCATCAGACCGGTTTTAAAGTAACCGTGCAGAGCAATCTGGTGCATGCGGTACAGTGAGATGTACACAAAGCGCGCAATACGCCCTTCTACCATCATCGAACCACGGGTCAAGTTGCCCATCAGGCTACCCACGGTAGAGAAGTTAGAAAGTGAAACCAGAGAGCCGTGGTCTTTGTACTGATACGCTTTCAGCGGCTTGCCGTTCATCTGCGCCAAAATGTTGTTCATTGCGCAGCTTGCCATCTGGTGCGCAGCCTGAGCGCGCGGCGGCACAAAACCACCTTCCGGGCGAGCGCAGGAAGCGCAGTCGCCAATCGCGTACACGTCGGGATCGCGCGTGGTCTGCAGAGTCGGCTCAACCACCAGTTGGTTAATACGATTGGTTTCCAGACCGCCAATGTCTTTCATAAAGTCTGGCGCCTTGATCCCCGCAGCCCACACCATCAGATCGGCTTCAATGTACTCGCCATCCTTGGTATGCAGTCCGCCTTCATCAGCGCTGGTTACCATCGTCTGGGTCAGTACGCGTACGCCCAGTTTGGTTAACTCATTATGCGCAGCACTGGAAATACGCGGCGGCAACGCAGGCAGAATACGCTCACCGGCTTCTACCAGCGTAACGTTCAGCGCTTCGTTGGTCAGCCCTTTGTAACCATAGCTGTGCAGCTGTTTTACCGCATTGTGCAGCTCGGCTGAGAGTTCAACCCCCGTCGCACCGCCGCCGACAATGGCGATATTTACTTTGCCGTTAGCGCCCAGATTCGCGGAATACTTCAGGAACAGATTCAGCATCTCCTGGTGGAAACGACGCGCCTGATGCGGGTTATCCAGGAAAATGCAGTTTTCTTTGACGCCCGGCGTATTGAAATCGTTGGAGGTACTGCCCAACGCCATCACCAGCGTGTCATACGGGACTTTGCGCTCAGGAACCAGCAGCTCACCCTTCTCATCGCGCAGCTCGGCAAGAGTAATGGTTTTCGCTTCGCGATCGATATCCACCACCGAACCTAACTGAAACTGGAAACCGTGGTTACGGGCATGCGCCAGATAGCTCAGCGCATCCACGCCTTCGTCCAGGGAACCCGTCGCGACTTCATGCAGTAACGGTTTCCATAAATGGCTGTGGTTTCTGTCCACCAGCGTGATTTTGGCCTTTTTCTTGCGCCCCAGCTTTTTACCCAGTTGAGTCGCCATTTCCAGTCCGCCAGCACCGCCGCCGACAATCACGATTCTTTTTAATGGTGTAGTCAACGTGACCCCCTTAAATTTATTAACCAATTGTTAACTAAAAGTTATAGGCATAGCCTTTAATTAACAACAAGTTACGATAATGAAAATGTTCTTCGAGAGTGAGAATAACACGAACGGTGCATTGGTCATACCAAAATTGATGTGTATCAAGTTTTGATGCTGAAAAGATAGACAACACGAACTTTAAGAACAAAAAAACCAGCCCGAAGGCTGGTTTTTTACACGTTCATTGAGGATTAACCTAACGTCTTGAACGCTTTGATGCGCTGCAAATGCGGGGAGATATTCTTAAACTTGTGCGTCTGCTCTTCGTCCCAGACTATCTCGTAAAAATGATGCAGCTCTTCTGACGAACGCTGACTATTGAGCGCTTCATCATGACGTGACAGGATCACCAGGCAGCGATCGCGATTCTTTTCGCGGAAATTGGTCACGCATTTTGTCGCGATATCGGCATACTCTTCAGGCCTGTCGATTTTTCCTTCCATGTTCTCATACGGGAACAGGTTGGGATTAAACACTACCTGACGAATATCACACAGAAAACCAATCCGTTCAGCCCAATATCCCCCGAGCCCCACGCCACAAATCAGCGGACGGTCGTCCACATTAAGCTGCAGCATTTTGTCCACTTCTTTCAGTAGATGCTGCATGTCATGTTTAGGATGCCGTGTACTGTAGCTAATCAGCCTGACATCCGGGTCGATGAACTGCAGCTGCAACACCTTTTCGTGGTTGCCCGGGCTGTTAGAGTCAAAACCGTGTAAATAGATAATCATCGCATCCTCGCCAAACTTGCGTTAATGACCTGCTTTCTCTTCCTGCCAGCGCTCATGAAGCTGGTTGAGCTGGGCGCTTACCGTCTTCCAGCGTGCCGAGTCCATCAGTTCCTGACGTGAAAATGAACCTTTATGATACAAACGTGTAACACGTTCTGCATTGATCGGCGACAGATTATCTAACACACTGACCGCGCCTTTACGATTATTGCAGACCAGGATCATATCGCAACCCGCATCCAGCGATGCCTGACCACGCTCCGCATAGCTTCCCATAATCGCCGCCCCTTCCATCGACAAATCATCGGAGAAAATGACGCCATCGAAACCAAGCTCCTGACGCAGCACCGTTTTCAGCCAGTGTGGCGAACCGCTCGCCGGACGCGGGTCCACGTCACTGTAGATGACATGCGCAGGCATAATGGCATCGAGTTTGTTTTCCGTAATCAATGTCTGGAACACGGACATATCTTTTGCACGAATTTCGGCTTCTGAACGTGGATCGGTTGGGGTTTCTTTATGCGAATCCGCCGTCACAGCCCCATGCCCGGGGAAATGTTTACCGGTAGTTTTCATGCCAGCAGCATGCATACCGTCAATGAAGCGGGTCGCCATAGCCAGCGCTTTCCGCGGATCGGCATGGTAAGAGCGTTCCCCAATCGCCGCGCTGATATGCCCCACATCCAGCACCGGCGCAAAACTGATATCTATATCCATTGCGATCATTTCGCTGGCCATTAGCCATCCGGCGTCCTGAGCCAGATTGCCGCCGTCTTCCAGACCGTGCAGCGCAGCAAAGGATTGGGCCGCGGGCAGACGCGTAAATCCTTCGCGAAAACGCTGTACCCTGCCGCCTTCCTGATCTACCGCCACCACCAGATGATTGCGTGATGCCGCGCGAATCTGGCGCACTAATTCACGCAACTGTTCCGGGTCATGATAATTTCGGGTAAAGAGGATCAACCCACCTACCAGCGGATGCGCCAGAATCTCACGCTCTTCAGCGTCCAGCTCATACCCTTCGACATCCAACATTACTGGGCCCACACTGCTCTCCTTATCCTTTCATTATTAGCTGCCGCCAGGTTTCATCGGCCAGCCTGATAAATTGTCGATCGCCGGTTTGTCGCCAGCGATACTCAAACCACCCCGCTTTCAGCATTATGACCCAGGGCCGCCATCGTCTGACCTGCCGCCACAGCGCGTTTTGTTCAATGTGCACTCGTTGGGCGTAGGCGCTAACCAGCCGTTGGTGCTGAGATTCGTCGTTGACCCAAACCGCCGCCAGCTCCAGAGCGATATCACCGTCTCCGGCATATTCCCAGTCAATCAGCCGCAGCCCTGATGCTGTACGTACGATGTTGTCACCGTGGACATCCATATGCAGAGGCCCCAGACGCAAAGGTCGAGGCTCACCGCTTTTCCTGAGTCGCTTCAACGCTCGCAACCAGCATGGCGTGCGACGCGCCGGATCGCCACACTGCCAGTACTGTTCGAGTAGCGGCAGCAGACTGATTCGCCAGCCCAATTGGGGTTGTTGGTGCAGATGATACAATAAGCCAGCGAGTTCGTCGGCGTCCGGCAATCTGGATTCTACCTTACCGAGAAAAAAGTCGACCGCCATCCACCCACGTATATAAAAGCGGGGGCGCGGCGCAAGGCTTTCAGGCAGGTGCTTTAACGCGCGATAGTGGCGTAAGAAATGCGATTCCGGCGCGTCAGGGTCGTGATGACAGCGCAACACTAAGCGGTGGGTATCGTGTTCGATGATGCAGCTCCCGCCGCTCAGGCCGCTCTGGTTGGCTACGACGGGATGATACTGCGGGAAATAGCGCGACAACACCTCGTCGCGCGTTAGCCGGTTATTGTTGCTGTACGGCACCTTTACCTGACCAGATTATCTCGCCAGTTTGTACCAGCATTAATTGCATTTGCAGCGCCGGCGAATTGACGTTGCCGGAGGCGCTGGAATAGAGCACATACTGTGCGCCAACGTTACGGGCGATACCAATCGCTTTGCTGCGCGTTCCCAGACTGTCGTTCGGCGACAGACCTAACTGCTGTTTGGCGACAGCCAACTGCTGGGCGGAAACCAGGGTAAACTTGCCGTTATTCGCCAGCGCGTTCCTCAAGGTCTCGGTGGCTTCACCGGCGTTCAACGAGCCGTTGGTCCGGTTATTCACGCTATCAACCAGCAGAACGCCTCCCGCTTTGACGCCGTCAGCCTGCAGCATTTTACCGACCATCGGCTGCATAGCCCCGTTCCAGTCATAGTGACGTTGACGTGGCGTCGGCTGCGCCGTTTGGTCCTCGTGCTCAATCGGACCCGGCTGCTGCGGTATGCTTGGCACCGTTGGTACAACCGGCACCGGCTGTTGCGGCTGCGCGGGCTGTTCCGGCACCGGCTTCACTTCCTCTACGGGGGCGGGCTCACGTTGCGCCACACAGCCAGAGAGAAACATCGCCAGCGCGGCAATCAGTGCGTAGCGATTCATTTTGATCATCAAGATTCACCCCTTACAAATAAAGATAAAGTCTAACCTTGTGCGCCCCCAGAAAATTGGCGCTGCCGTACAGCGTCACCGACGAATGAGCCGGGATAGTCACGCTGCGTGGCGCTTCCAGAGGATGCATTTCCAGTCCTCTGGCGTCATACCAGTAAAACCGATAATGAACGGTAACGGGTTCTTGTCTTTCGTTATAAAGTCGCGAGGATGCTGAGGCCTGAATATCAGACGTGGTTAACGTCGGCTGTTCTGCTGTAATGCCCGACGCCAGAATCGTTGATTCCATCACCAGCGACTGTTCATCACTTACCGGAATTTCAGGATGTGCCCGACAGCCAGCCAGTAGCAGCAAGCTCAGTGAAAGTGCAATGCATCCTCTGGTCATGCTTACAGACCTTTATGCGCAAGCATTGGACCCAGCGCACGTCCACCCAGCAGGTGCATATGAATGTGATACACCTCCTGACCGCCGTGACGATTGGTATTCATAATTAAACGATACCCATCCGCAGCAATGCCTTCCTGCTCGGCGATTTTCGCCGCTACGGTGATCATGCGACCCAACGCCTGCTCGTTTTCCGCCGTCACATCGTTGACGGTCGGGATCAGGACGTTAGGAATGATCAGAATGTGCGTAGGTGCCTGAGGGGAAATATCACGAAACGCAGTGACCAGTTCATCCTGGTACACGATATCTGACGGAATTTCACGACGGATAATTTTGCTGAATATAGTTTCTTCTGCCACGACGTTTTCCTTTTTCATTAACAGCCCAAGCGTTATGCCATGCTACGCCGGGTCACTCTGCGAGTATAGAGTATGAGCGAGTTACTCACGCTCTTTCAACTTTAACCCTCGATTTTTTAAGCAAAAAGCCCTGCCACTGTTGTTCTTATAACCATTTCCCGTCGCTATTGCTTAAGCATAGTACTGAAACAACATTTCATTTATGCCGTAGCATCTGTTTACACATTGAATGTGAATGCGTATATTTCGTATTTGCATTCAATACAAACTTAATAATTTACAACCAAAAAGTTCATCGCAACCTCAGTGATTCGAACTTAATATTAATAATTATCAAGGACTTTTCGATGTCTTTCACAACACTCAACGGGGATGACCAGCGCCAATCGGGGCTTGCCCCTTCTGTACTGGCAGCCTGCATCACGTTAGCACTATTGCCTTCCACCAGCCTCGCAGCCCCTGCTGAAGAGACGGTTATCGTTGAGGGCTCTGCTCCAGCCACATCCAGCGAGGAGCAGGATTACAGCGTTAAATCAACGACTGCTGGCACCAAAATGCAGATGACGCAGCGCGATATTCCGCAATCGGTCAGCATTATCAGTCAGCAGCGCATGGAAGATCAGCAACTGCAAACGCTGGGCGATGTGATGGACAACACGTTGGGGATAAGCAGAAGTCAGGCGGATTCAGATCGCAGTAGCTATTACTCTCGCGGATTTCAGATTGATAACTACATGGTCGATGGGATTCCGACCTATTTTGAATCCCGCTGGAATCTCGGTGATGCCCTTTCCGACACGGCCCTTTTTGAGCGTGTCGAAGTGGTCCGTGGCGCAAACGGGCTAATGACCGGGACGGGTAACCCCTCAGCGTCGATTAATATGATCCGTAAGCATGCCACCAGCCGCGAGTTCACCGGTAATGTTTCTGCGGAATATGGCAGTTGGAATAAACAACGATATGTGACCGATCTGCAAAGCCCGCTCACGGCAGAGGGCAACGTGCGCGGGCGCATCGTGGCAGGCTACCAGAATAACGACGCCTGGCTTGATCGCTACAATAGCGAAAAAATGTTCTTCTCCGGGATTGTCGATGCCGATCTGGGCGACACCACCAGCCTGTCTGCGGGTTATGAATACCAGCGCATTGATATCAACAGTCCAACATGGGGTGGATTGCCGCGCTGGAATACCGACGGCAGCAAAAACAGCTATGACCGCTCGCGCAGCACTGCGCCGGACTGGGCGTACAACGATAAAGACTTCAACAAAGTGTTTGTCACCATCAAGCAACGTTTTGCCGATACCTGGCAGGCGACCATGAATGCCACCCACTCCGAGGTCAAGTTCGACAGTAAAATGATGTACGTCGATGCCTATGTCAATAAAGCCGATGGTACGCTGATTGGCCCGTATGGCAGCTATGGTCCGGGCTATGACTACGTCGGAGGTACCGGCTGGAACAGCGGCAAGCGTAAGGTAGATGCCGTCGATCTGTTCGCCGACGGCGGTTACGACCTGTTTGGTCGTCAGCATAATCTGATGCTGGGCGGCAGCTACAGCAAACAGAATAACCGTTACGAAAGCGCGTGGGCGAACGTATTCCCCAACGAAATCGGCAGTTTCTATACCTTCGATGGTAACTTCCCGGAAACCAACTGGAACCCGCAGTCATTGGCCCAGGACGATACCACGCACATGAAATCGCTCTACGCCGCAACACGTATTTCGCTGGCCGACCCACTGCATTTGATTGTCGGCGCGCGTTATACCAACTGGCGTATCGACACCCTCGCCTACAGCATGGAACAAAACCACACCACGCCGTATGCGGGCCTGGTGTATGACATTGACGATAACTGGTCTACGTACGCCAGCTATACCTCAATCTTTCAGCCGCAGAACAAGCGCGACAGTTCCGGTAAATATCTTTCCCCAATTACCGGCAATAACTATGAACTTGGCCTGAAGTCCGACTGGATGAACAGCCGTTTAACCACCACCCTCGCGGTGTTCCGCATTGAACAGGATAACGTGGGCCAATCAACCGGCGTACCAATTGCCGGTAGCAATGGCGACACGGCCTATAGAGCGATGGATGGAACGGTCAGCAAAGGGGTCGAATTCGAAGTTAACGGTGCGATCACCGATAACTGGCAGATGACGTTCGGCGCGACACGCTATGTTGCTGAAGACAACGAAGGCAATGCGGTAAACCCGAACCTACCGCGTACCACAGTAAAACTCTTTACCCGTTATCGCCTGCCAGCCATGCCGGAACTGACCGTGGGTGGTGGGGTTAACTGGCAGAATCGTGTTTATAGCGATACGGTCACGCCGTATGGCACATTCCGCGCGGAACAGGGAAGCTACGCCCTCGTCGATTTATTCACTCGCTATCAGGTGACGAAAAACTTCTCTGTGCAGGGTAACCTCAATAACCTGTTCGATAAAACCTACGACACCAATGTCGACGGATCTATCGTCTATGGCGAGCCGCGCAACGTCAGCGTCACCGCCAGCTATCAGTTCTGATTCGAAACACATCACGCTCCACCTGCTCGTCAGGTGGATCCACTGGACTGAGAAAACAAAAAGCCCGCTTAAGTTTCCTTAAGCGGGCTTCTTAAATATGGCTCCTCTGACTGGACTCGAACCAGTGACATACGGATTAACAGTCCGCCGTTCTACCGACTGAACTACAGAGGAATCGTTGTGGAGGCTTATCTTAGCGGCGAAAAAATTTTTGTCAAACCCCATTTCCCCGAATAAGTTTCAATTGATGCTTCTCTCGACAGTTTGTTGCATTTCCAGACATTTTAAATGGAAAAAACTTTGCAGCTTTTTGGTTTCTCCCTCATCATTTGAAATGAGGTTTCAACTTTCTTCTTTAAGGTCCACTTTGAACGTCTCCGCTGCCTTACGCCAGGTCGCTTCCCGCACGCCCTGGTATGCCAAACGCAAGAGTTATAAGGTTCTCTTTTGGCGCGAAATCACTCCGCTTGCTGTCCCCATTTTTCTGGAAAACACCTGTGTGCTGTTGATGGGCGTACTGAGTACCTTCCTTGTTAGCTGGTTGGGAAAAGAAGCAATGGCTGGCGTTGGTCTCGCCGACAGTTTCAATATGGTCATCATGGCGTTTTTTGCCGCCATCGATCTGGGAACCACGGTGGTGGTAGCATTTAGCCTGGGAAAACGAGATCGTCGACGGGCAAGGGCAGCAGCCAGACAATCGCTGGTGATCATGACGATTTTTGCTACAGTGCTGGCAGCGGTCATTCACTATTTTGGTGAACAGATTATTGACGTTGTCGCCGGTGAAGCAACCCCCGATGTTAAGGCCTTGGCACTCAACTATCTGGAGCTAACGGTGCTCAGCTACCCGGCGGCAGCCATTGCTTTGATCGGTAGCGGCGCACTTCGCGGAGCCGGAAATACCAAAATTCCGCTGTTGATTAATGGCGGTATGAATATCCTAAATATCATCATCAGCAGCATCCTGATCTACGGGGTCTTTTCCTGGCAAGGGCTGGGATTTGTGGGGGCAGGACTCGGGCTGACCATTTCACGCTACATCGGTGCGTTCGCCATTATCTGGGTGCTGATGATTGGTTTTAATCCGGCGCTGCGTATTCCCTTCAAAAGCTATTTTAAGCCGCTCAATCTCGCCATTATCTGGGAAGTTATGGGGATCGGTATTCCGGCAAGTATTGAGTCAGTGCTATTTAATGGCGGTAAACTGTTAACGCAGATGTTTGTCTCCGGCATGGGAACCAGCGTAATCGCCGGAAACTTCATTGCATTTTCCATCGCCGCACTCATCAACCTGCCGGGGAATGCTTTAGGCTCCGCGTCGACAATCATTACCGGCAGGCGTCTGGGAAATGGTCAGATAGCCCAAGCGGAAATCCAGTTACGCCATATATTCTGGCTCTCAACAATCGGCTTAACCGCCATCGCCTGGCTAACCGCCCCTTTTGCCGGCGTTATGGCCTCATTTTATACCCACGATCAGGATGTAAAAGAGGTCATAGTCATCCTAATTTGGCTCAATGCAGCGTTTATGCCGATATGGGCGGCATCCTGGGTGCTACCATCAGGGTTTAAGGGCGCACGTGATGTGCGTTTTGCGATGTGGGTATCGATGTTGGGCATGTGGGGCTGTCGCGTTGTGGCGGGTTACACCTTGGGAATTGTATTAGGATGGGGTGTAGTCGGCGTTTGGTTAGGGATGTTCTTCGACTGGGCCGTGCGCGCCGCGTTATTTTACTGGCGTATGGTTACAGGCCGCTGGTTATGGAAATACCCTCGTCCCGAGCGTGAAAAGTGCATAAAACAACCGGTTGCGTCTGAATAAGCGGCGAAATGGGGAATATTTCAGCAAACGATCGCATTTATCTATTCAGGCTTTGACAACGCTGAGTGGCATCGCTAATATTCGCCTCGTTCACACGATTCCTCTGTAGTTCAGTCGGTAGAACGGCGGACTGTTAATCCGTATGTCACTGGTTCGAGTCCAGTCAGAGGAGCCATATTTAAGAACCCTGCTTAGGAAACTAAGCAGGGTTTTTGCTTTTCTACGTTTGTTAATCGCACCGAAAGCCTCAGCTTAGAATGGCTTCCAGCCGGGCCAGCACTTCATTTACGACAGCTTCGGGTATACGTTCCAGACGCTTACCATTCCGGGCCCCCATATCAATCGTTCTGGGTTGGTCGCAGCGAATAACGCCCGTTGTTTTTGTTCCCACACCGTCCAGGGAGACGGTAAAACCGGCTGCGCGGGCAAAGTTTCCGCCGCTGGTGACGGGAACGACAACGGGTAGCCGGGTGAACTTATTAAATGAGGCCGGAGAAACGATAAGTACCGGACGTTTTCCGCTTTGTTCATGTCCGGCTGTAGGATCCAGTGAGACGAGCCAGATTTCCCCTCTGTCCATTTACAGGATCTCCTTGCCCACCGCAGGCGCATCAATCCATTCCCGCTCCTCTTCACTCATTTCGGCGTGCGGATCGCACTGCGCCAGTAGTTCCTCAAGCGAATAACGGGGCCGTTTCTGGGGTTCAATAATCAGGCAGCCATTATCAATGGTCATTCCCACTTCGCTGTCTGTCGACAGAGCCAGCGTTTTCAACACGGCGGGAGGAACCGCCAGCATGACGGATCCGCCAACCTTTTTCAGGCGAGTGGTATACATAGAGCACCTCCGGATATTATATTTTAATATAACATCAATGGTTGGCGGAGCGCAATTTTTAGCCAGATTCATTATGGTTTCCTTAATGTAGCTAAGCGTAAAGGAGGCCTTAATCCGTCCTAAGACAGGTCCGGCAGTTTTCAAAGGCTGCATTACCGGTAAAACGGCGACCATCCTGATACATCAGGCGCTTCTTTCAGGTCATGAAGCATTTTGTGCAGGCGGGAGCTTAGTTCGTGGTAAGAAGGCCGATAATAGAAAACTGTTATTGCGGTTCAAAGGATTATGACAAATCAGATAAACAAAATGCGGCGCAGATTCCGTATCCGGATTTCGTACAAAATAAAGTAAAGCTTCACTCGAGATAAAACCGGGGGTGTTTTTAGGCCAAACAACGCCTCTGCTTGCAACATCATCATCACTGAGCTTTTCAAGTTCATTGATCTCGGCCTCAACGATTTCTCGCCGAGCATAAACCACACCTTCTCTGGTTAATTTTCTTAGTGGTCGAGCCATAATCCACCCTGTACTTGATGGTTTTCATAAAATTATCAATAAATAAGCTTAACAATTAAAGCATTTTTCTTAGGATATAGGAAAGCGCCGTTCAGCTAAATCGCCTCGTAACTTATATTGTTACCGTTTCTTCCATCGGATTACCCATCAACTTCTGTATCGCTGCAATACAACGGTAATCCACAACCAGCACCTCCTGTTCAATCCAGCGCTGTTCCTGCCTTAATTGCGTAAGTTGAGGGCAATCCGGCGCGGAATCCCAGGCATGTTTACCAGCCCCAATCATGTCATTAACCTGGTGTGCTGACGGCCAAAAGTCCGGTAACCAGATCCGGCAGGGTCGGGCCAATGAGTGGGATAGTTGTCGAGCAATCGTCAGACCATTCGGATCAAGATCGGGAAAATGTACCCAGGGTATATCCTGCCCATACTGAGAAATCCACCGGCAGGCGGGGAGATAGTTCAGACCAGGAGCAAAGATCAGTATCAAACCATCAACAAGCGGCATATCAACATAAGCACCTAAATTCTCGACGGTCATGATCAGTTGCGCAGATTTCATGTTCACAGAGAATAAATCAAGTAGCATTCGTTCTGGCAAACAGCACTCCGAACGCCATCGACTCTCATCATCTGCAAACAAAACATTTTCCCCGCTATTACAGGTAAACGTTAGCCGCAGTTCCGTCCCCTGGCTACGAAGCCGTAAGACATCATCATAGGTAACGACCTGCCCTTTGACTAAGGGTTGGCTCAGACCTGCTTTACTGTTACCTCGCCATGCTGACGCTGATTTATGATGGATCCTCTGCATGCGGCGAGGGATAGCCGGACGATGCTCTTTTCTGCCAATGATCTGTTGTTGTATCTGTTGCTTCACCTGCGCGAGCAGAATTTCCAGACGTTCACTTTCCACTAACCGCCAGCGATTGCGCGTGGAAGGAATGATAATACCCAGTTCAGCCAGATAATTTCGTAGCGATTTTTCCTTAGCATTTTCGGACATCATTTGCCGTTCTTTCAGTTGCTGAAGAATATCGCCAAGTTCACTAACCGGGAAACCTAACTGAAACAGTTCATTATGCATTAAATTGTTTTCACCTCGTCACTTTCAGCATTCTCTGCTGTAGCCAGATAGCTATCAACGTCAAATGGCAACTGCTGGGCGTCACGGACGCCGGTAATTTTCACCTGATGGCGCGTAACACTTTGTCCGTTGACTCCCGTGTTCTCAGTTCTGACTATGCGCACCAACTGGTAGCCGGTTCCGGTAATTTTCCCTAACGTTTCCGGAGCTGCAACCAACATCTGGCAGCCAGTTCTTACCGCCAGTTCGTGGACTGTCGCCTGAGAAGCGGCATCCAGACGGGAAACCTCGTCCATCACCAGCGGCAAAGTGAAAGGCTCTTTATTGCCGTGAGAGCTACGTCCCCAGTGCCTGAGCACGGCAATCAGCACTGCCAGCCCGGAGCCGATTCGTTCCCCGGTTGACAGGCTGGAAGCGTTCAGTGGCTCAAACTGCTCTGCACCACGACGCTGTATTAGCGTTTTTATATCCAGATAATTACGGTGATCCAGCAAATGTGAACCATCAATTTCATGTTGATTGATTTTTTTATACAGGCCAGCCAGCGCTTCAGTAACGGTTCCTGCCGTGGAAAAGAGATCGTCCATACCATAACCGCCTGATTTCAGGGCGTTCAGAGTATCCTGAAAATGTTTAACTGTTCTGGCTTCCAGACGCACGCTGGCAACCTGCCCAAAGCCAATTCCGGTAAGTTCAGCACTTAACCGGCTTATCGCTCTTTTTTCATCGTTAATCCGTCGCGATAGCGCATCGGCCAGTTCATCCCGACGCATCTGGAACGCGGCTTCGGTTTCAGCCAGCATCATCTGTGCATCTTTCGCCGCCTGAGACAATGCCAGTAGCATTTCCCGGGGTTGTGTGGTGCGCTGGATATCCTGACGGGCACGGCGGCGAAACAGCGCCACTGCGTGGCTATAAAGCGTGGCACAGACTTCAGCGATGTCAGATGTACTCTGACCGCAGCACGCTAATTGCTGCATAAAGGGGTCGGCTGAGGAAATTGAATATTCAACAGTTAGCCGGGTCAACTGAGCCAGCAATGATTGATCGACCAGCAATGGCGTTCCTGGTGATAGTGCTTTTCGATTTACCAGCATCTCGCGCATTGCAGGTTCCAGCTCACCATAAGAGCCATCGGTTTTTAATGCGCTTATAATTCCGTTGCGCTGCTGAGTTATCTGTTCAATTTTTTCTGTCAGGACAGTGAGTTTATCATTCTGGTTTTTCAGGTTTAATTCTTCGTTTGAGCGTTGCTGATGAGTTTCAGTCGTTTTTGTATTGCACTCTCCTAAATTATTATTCAGTTTTTTAAGTTGACCCTGTAAATGCGTGAGTTGTGAGGCAAGTTTAGTTTCCAGGCCGAATGTGTAGGGAAATGGCAAATTATCCAGATTATTTTTAGCCTCATCACGATTCTCGCGGTGGTGAGTAATCGCGGATATCAGATCTGAGTAAAACTTATCATTTTCAGCTAACTCATTTTTTGCAGTTGTGAGTTCTTGTTTGATCCGTTCGCCATCCTTTTCCAGCCGTTTCTGATCGCCAGATAAGAGGATTTGTGCTTGTGCTTCATCTTCCAGTATTTTCTGAGCATTAACATATTCCGGGTTAAGGTGAGCACGCACTCTGTCTAACTCTTTCACTAACCGAACTCGCATTGCAGAGGTTTGCCAGGTTTTCTCGCTCTGCTCAACCTGTTGGCGTACTTGCGCTATATTCTCCGGGTATTCTTCCCGTAGTAATGGATACTCTTTTTCTATCTGATTAATTAACGGCTGATAGCGTTTAATATCACGTCCGGCAGCTTCAGCCCGCTTTATCTGATCTGCAATCCCGGCCAGCTCCTGAGGAAAATTCCGAAACAGGATTTTACTGTCTGGCTCACATTCCTGTAGCGCCAGCAAGAGACTCCGGCTTTTTTTCCACTGACTGGACACGATTCTGTGTTTTTCTTCAATATCAGTCAGAGCGGTATGACGATGATTTCGCTGTCGGCGAGTATCCTCCAGTGGCGGTTCGTCACCCCAGATAAATGAGGGGGCCACGCTAATGGCCTTAAGATGTTCGTTATGGCGTTCAACGTCTTCAATCTCACGTTCCAGCGTCGCGCTCTTTTCTTCTGCCTGTTGAATCTGTTGGTCCAATTGAAGGATAAGCGCCTCGCGGGCTTTATCACCTAATACGGGCTCTGAGCGTATCTGGCTGATACGGCGGTATCGCGGTTCATCGATAACACACCAGGGCGGGAGGAGACTCTCCACCGTGTTATATTCGTTGGTGATATCTTTAAAAAGTAACTCCGACTCGAACGGCTCGTTGCGTAAAACGTCTATAGGCTGGGTTACACTGATCAACAAAACATCGGGAAGCGGCCATTGCTCATCGTATTGTGTAAGCAATTGTCTGACAGCATCATCAACATCACCATTGACAAGTATGGCAAACATTAACGGCCCTAATGCCGCCTCAAAATATCCGGCGTCATGTACTTCGATATCTGCGTACAGTTCAGCAACCGATATTCCCGATACATTAGCGGCAAGAGTCCGTAAATACTCAAGACATCCGGCTTCTCTTCCACTCAGCTTGTCACGACGCACCTGACACTGTTTGATTTCCGTTTCGTAGCCAATGACCACCTGCCAACGTGATTTAATGTGTAACGCATGGTCAAGAATAAGTTGCTCGCAGCGTTGCGGTGTTAAATCATCATCAGGGAAAATAGTGCTTAAATAGCTAACCGATGGCTGATATTGGTGCCACTGCTGACTCTGTTGCTCAAAGCGTGCAATATCGATATCAAGCTGCTTAATTTGTTCCTCTACTTCAGTCTGACGTTGCGCTAATTGTTCCTTTTTTTCATTTAAGTGCAATTCTTGCTCTTGTTGCATCGCCAGTTGCTGCGCAAAATCCTCATCGCTCGATGGTAACGATAGCATGCCAGCATCACGAAGCCGTTGCTGAAGTCGCCGCTGTTTTTGATGATCGCTTTGTAACGTCTTTTGATGTTGCTGCCATCCACCCAGTTGAGCGTCTTCGATACGCCATTTTGCCAGTTGAGCACATTTTTCCATAAACCAGCGCTGAGCGTCTGGAGGAGAGATATCATCCCCCAATTTTCGTGCACTATTTGCAGCGAAAGTATAAGCATTCAGGATATCCTGATGAGATCGTAATTGACGCGTTGCATGACTGAATGCATTCCCCACCTCTTTTTCCTGATTCGCTAACTGTTCAATGAATGTGGTTAATCCGGACAGCGTAAAAGCCATATTCCATTGGTTAATCTCATCATAGAGCTGTTTTGCGTGGTTGTATTGCGATGCCATTTTCTGAGCAATGTCATAACGCGTAACGACATTAGATAACTGTTTGGCGGTACGTAGCTGGCTTTCTTCATTCTCACTTTTTTTTCTTTCCAGCTCATCAACAATGCTTTGCTGGAGTTTGTTTGCTTCTTCCGCACTCTCTAACTGCGGTTCAAGTTTATTCAGTTCGCCAATTGCTTTTTGCTGTTGATCAAAGTAAATCCTACCGTCACGAGCATATAACAACCGGGGCTCAATACCCTCAATCTGTTGCTGCGTTATTGACCAGTCTGATTTGATGGCATCTTCTTTGTGTCTGAGAGTACTCAGGGCTTCCTCAATTTTCTCCAGCTCACGTTCAATCCGATATTTTTCTCTTTGAATAGTCGTGCACTCTTCACCATTCATCGCCAGTGTTATCTCAATAACTGACCACGTATTGGCTGAAAATAATAAGCTCAACGTAAGTAATGAATTAAAAAATTGATAATCCTTTTGATAATTTTGCAGGTCTTGCTGCGTAAGCCTGACTTTGATCATGGACTCATGCACCATATTAACTACGGAATGTATATTCCCGCGAGTATGGGCCATTAAATAAGCGCTGAGGTGTTTTTCTATCGATTTATCCAGACGCCCTGCCATTGCCGAATGAAGGATCTGGGCTAGACGGTATTTATCATCGGATGACTGGCAGGCCCGGGGTAAAATGCCATGCTGAAACAGTGCCAACATGTAGGCATTTGGGTCTTTAAATGTCTGAATAGCGCATCCTAATAGTGCTGCTTTATCGCGTAACTGATCTGTCGTAACCGGATGAGCCACTTGTCCTTTACGATCAAGTAAACAATCCAGTGGGTTAACGTTATCGGGAAGTTTCAAACAAAATAGCTGGGTATCTAATGTTGTTCCTGTCTTTTTTTCAGCCCTGACGACGTACAGATGCCGGTGGCCTGTCCCTCGGGCCTCAATCTCCAGAGCAACAATACTGGGCTGCCCTAAGCGTGGAAACATTTCGCTGTCTTTTATTGATGTTGAAACTTTGAAATCATCCTTAGTCCCTAAGCTAATGTAGCGAATATCAGGGATCTGGCTGAACATAAACGCGCCCAACAAAGACGTTTTTCCCGCACCATTATTGCCCAACAATGAAACGGTACCGCCATACTGTCGCGACGTGCGCAATGCGTGAGGATTTACCAGATTTAATGTTCGGGCCATAATGCCATTAATGTTGACAATACTAAGGCTACGTATCAGAGGGTAGTGGTTCACAATTGTTCCCCTTCATGAGTCCCGGAAGCAAATAAATCGCCCGTTGTATCCATTTCTTCTTCAGCAGAGAAACGATCGCTCTCTGCCAAATCTTCATCTACACTATCCCGCGCGACCTCATCAATATTGACCAAATAACCCTCCTGGATCAGTTCAGCCAAGCGTTGTGGAATTTCTGACTCTTGCTGTAATCCTCGCAGCGGTTCAATAAAACGATAGATCGCGGGTGTTGTCTGGAAGGATTGCCGATCCTTAGATAGTTGAATAAAAGCATAGCGATCGAATACTATGAGCGATTTCCTTATTTCATCCTGGATTTTAGATAAATCATATTGGGTTTGTTGACCAGGGCGACGGCGGAATAACTCCAGCAGTCTGGTTTCAGATAATTGATTACTCATTCGCTCCAGTAATTGATTCGTTGTGAACCACTCTTTTTGACTAAGCTGTTTTTCGAGTTCCATTGCTACAATAATCAGACCAGTGACCATCTGTAACTCATTAAATCGCTCCAAGGGTATTTTCCCTCGACGCTGAGGCAGTAAATAATAAACAGATTCATTGGAAAAGCATAAAGTTAAAGACAAACAGTCGTAATATTCACAAAGCGGATGAAATGCCTGATTAACAAATGAATACAGCATATAATCCGCAGGTAATATATTAATCCCTCTACGTAATTTATAATCTACAACGGGGAATAGAGGTGATTTCATCACGTCCATAAATGTATTAAATTGATCACCCTCTGTAGATTCAAGCTCAGTCATTGAGATCACCTTGTGAAATTAGCCATTGCTCTTCGATTTCATATTCTGCTGACTCATCCATTAAAACCCATTCCGGGGAGATATCATCCTTAATATTGTTACTCTGTTTCATCAGTTCCTTTATTGCACACTGTGCCAAACGAAGTCGATCTGTTTCATTGAACGGGAATTTTCTTAAAATATTTCTGATGACAGAAACGTTACTCACCGGTTTATTATCACTTAATGCCTTTTCAACAAATTCCCTTGCGAAACTCTCTAACTGAAATGCAGGCATTTCCCGCACTAGCTCTTCATTATCATTATCATCAAGAAATAACGCGTTATCCGCCGGAGGCGGAGGTGTGTCCCATTCACGTAATTGCATTAGCTTAACCGTCGAAGGTAATGCTAACGACCATGATGACCGACCAAACAACTCGATAGTACGATCGATTAAATACCCCAGATTAGCATTGGGATCTAACGCGATGCGGATGCGTATACGGTCCAGCACGCTGCTAAAGAATCCGGATAAATCCCTTAAAGAATGATTAGCAAATTCTCGAACATCCACTAATGAACCAAACAAAGAGGATAATGTATTTTTTAATCGCTGAGCTCCACCTTTTTGCACGACTGTATTTTGCAAAATTTCCAGTTGCATTAATACCGCATCGGCACGGTTCATTACTAACATTCTCAAATCGTTGATCTGACCAGCCAGCGTGCGTATTATTTCCAGGAGTTGCTGAATTTCTGTTTCCAGAGAAATACCAATTTCAGTTTGTATCTCAGAGCGCATTGAATGAAATTTAGAGATAAGGAATTCCTGATTTTTAAAAACACCCGTCAGCAGATCTTTCAGACTCGGTAAAAAAAGTTCTACCTTCACCAACCATTCACTGTCAGTAATTTTTTCTCCGTCGCTGGTAGCATTTAAACTGGAGAGCTCCTGATCAATTCTCAGATAACGTTGACTTAATGTTTCTTTATCTTCTAATTCATCAGATTGTTGGAATGGTTTTAACAAATAATGTGCCAACTGAGTCAAACGATATGTTCCACCAACATCAGCGACAGACATTCCGGCCAGTGACAACAATCCCTGTTCCAGCGCTCGTTTCAGAAAGTTATTAACCCGAACATCGGAGGTATTAGGGTCTTCATTTATTCTTTCATCAACATAACGGATAATGCTGTGACATGTCGTCTCATCGTAGCCGGATTGAACCAAGTAATGCTCACTATTTGATTCGACGCCTGACTCCTCCATACCCCACATAGCCATCGCCGCCAGATAACTAAACTCATTAGGGGTAAGATGTAAATTCGGCTGGTATTTACTGATTTTTAACAGTATGCAGCTTAGTGGGCTAGTAAACTGCTGCGGTGTAGGTGCGACATTGTCCATGATAAAGCTCACCTCGGCTTTTCTCGTTCAGTCTCCATGCTGTTATATCAAATAAATAGCTGGAGATCCTTTTTTCTCGCTGAAACAGTGACATAAATTCAACCTCTTCCTCAAAAACATTATAGAAATCGATAACAACTTAAACGCCACTGCTATCCCGGCAAATCTCTCCGCACAATCGCAACTCAGGCGGCTTTGCTGGTGTAATACCCCCAATTCTGACTGGCAAAGAACCCTCTTTTTGGCACTGTTTCTTGAGCAGCTGCCAGTTTTCGGTTTCAGACTCCATATGGGTAATCAGGGAATCAAAAGCCCCTTCGGCAACTTCTACTTTTAGCGGTTTCTCTTCTTCACTGTCGGTAAGATCAGATTCAGTCTCCTTCGACGCCTCGTTTTCCAGTCCATCAAGACTGTTTTTTAACCCGTCAAAGCAGTTTGTCGCAGTACTTGGGTTATGGAAGAACAAATCACTAATGAAGATCGCTTCCATTACTTCATAGAAGGAAAAAGAGGTATCCCCATAAACAAAACGGCTACGATCGGCATTATTTACCCCAGAGGCACTTTCTCTTAGCAGCTCATCCTTCTGTAAGGTCATCAGCGTTTGCTTGCTGTAGAGGATCACTGGCAGATTTTTAATTTCGTGGACATTTTCGCTAAGGCTCCAGCGTTCTCTATCACCTTTGATAAAACCGGAAGCATCGCAGCTACTTTCTATATCAAATTCGTCAGTGGGGATCCGCTCACGGTTGAACCAGGCTGTAAAATCCTCACCGTCTCCCATATCCTGATGCTGATATGCGCGGTAAACAGAGCTGCGGCGATCAATGCCAATCCACTCAAGATCCCATGTGGTAGGTTTAGATGGTTTTCTTACTTCGACAATATAGGCCCCAACATCCCGCTCCAAGTAAGCGGTTAGCAATTCTTTCCACGGCTCAATCGCAAAAAAGATATTCGCCAGCGTTGTTCCTTCTTCAATCATCACGGTATGACGAAAGAACCTGAGAAGAAAAAAGGGATCGGTGTCTGAAATGGCTTGCTGTATTGATAGTAACGGGAGGGCCGTCGTTTCATCATAGTCAGAGCGAAAGCGTAGTATTGAGTCCGGGCAGAAAATTAGTTGGCCTTCCATCATTTATCTGGCTCCTGATGTTATGTAGCAATCCTTGACTCATCTACCTCGCAGCCATCTTTGCGCTTTATCTGGTTTGAAGGAAAGCATAGATGAAATGGTGTACAAACCATAATACTCGGCTCGCGTTCAGAAAGGAAAAACCAAACAAAATTGGTGGTCATTCTGGTGGTCTTGACAACCCCAACTTTTAGGTTTGGCTTACCAATCAGCCACTTACTGGCTACGGCGATCCCAGTCAGAGGAGCCATATTTAAGAAGCCTGCTTAGGAAACTAAGCAGGCTTTTTGCATTATATCTGATAATCAATCACGGCTTCATCTGGCTCCATCGCCTGGCGCTTGATTTCATCGACGGATAACCCTGCGTTGCATAGCTCAATAAATCGCCAGACATAGTTGCGCTGCAGTTGCCCGCGTTTCAGGCCCAGCCAGACGGTATTTGCATCAAATAAGTGCCGGGTATCCAGACGGGTTAAGCTCCCCTCCTCCTGCTCTCCACTGGATTGTTCTGCCACCAGCCCGATTCCCAGCCCCAGCGACACATAGGTTTTAATCACATCCGAGTCCTGGGCGCTGAGGATAATATCCGGCACTAACCCTTTACGGGCAAATGCCTCATCGATACGGGAACGCCCCGTAATCCCCTGACGATACGTAATTAATGGCCAGTGGGCGATAGATTCCAGTGTGAGAGGAGACGTTTTCACCAAGGGATGATCGTGAGGAACAAGCAGGCTGTGGTGCCAACGAAACCAGGGAAAAGCTACCAACAGCGGATCGCTGCTAAGTCGCTCGCTGGCAATCCCGATGTCTGCCCCACCGTTTTGCAACAGTACGTCAATCTCCTGCGGTGTACCCTGGATCAGTTCCAGACGTACCTCAGGAAAGAGCTCACGAAAGGCTTTAATCACCGCGGGCAGGCTATAGCGTGCCTGTGTATGCGTGGTGGCAATCGTCAGTACACCGGACGTGTCATTGGTAAACAGATCCGCCAGTCTGCGAACGTTGCTGGCCTCATTCAGAATACGCTCGGCAATAACCAGCAAGGCTTTGCCCGGTTCGGTCATGCCCAGCAGGCGTTTACCGCGACGGATAAAAATCTCAATGCCAAGTTCATCTTCAAGTTCACGAATATGTCGGCTGACTCCCGACTGCGAGGTGTACAGTATATTCGCGACTTCCGTCAGGTTGTAATCCTGACGGGCCGCCTCGCGGATTATTTTAAGTTGCTGGAAATTCACTTTTCGCTCCGGGCGCATCAGACATTACGCTATTGTTAAAGTCTGATGCCCGGCATAACAAATAATAAAAACCCGCATCTTATTCCTGGAGGGAATAAGGTTTAGCTGACCAGCTGTAGCTCGCGGTTTTCCAGTGCCGGACGGCTTACCAGCGACAACAGGATCTCCTTCACGGCCTGTGCCTGCGGCGATAAGCTCCCTCTGGCTGAGACGTTCAGCGATAATGGCAGATTCATCGACGGGGTTGTTATCCGCGCCATCCAGCCGTTAGCGGCATTACATAATGAACGGGCCGCCGACTCAGGCAACACTGTGACGCCCATCCCACTGGCGATGGCAGCCGTTAAGGTGGCGATAGATTCAATTTCGCCAATCACTTTTGCCGTCAGGCGACGAAGCGAAAAAGCTTCATCTACACGCAGGCGAACTGCGCTGTAATCCCGTGGCAAAAACAGATTCATCTGCGCCACCGCGGCTAAATCGACGCTTTGCCCCGGGCAATCACGCGTCCCGACCAGGTACAGATCCTCTTTAAGCAACGGTTGACTGCTGATACCCGCCACGGGTGAGCGCTCGTAGAGCACCGCCATGTCTAAATGCCCGCTGAGCAGCTTGTCATTCAGCACCGCCCCACTGTTTTCATGCAAATAGACCAGCACATCGGGCAGCTCTGCTCGTACTGTCTGTAATAACGGCATAGTGATGGCTGACGCCGCCGTCCCCGGTGCCAGGCCAATAGAGACCTGTCCCCCCAGGGTCTGACCCACGTTATTGACCGCAAGTTGCGCCTGCTCGCACTGACGTAAAATCGTCCGCGCATGGGCATACAACACTTTCCCCGCTTCCGTCGGTGTGACGCCGCGTTTGGTGCGAATCAGCAGTTGCTGATCCAGTTCGCCTTCCAGCGTAGCAACCTGCTGGCTCAGCGCGGGTTGCGCGATATGCAACACTTCCGCTGCCTGGGTCAGGCTACCAATATCGACGATTTTCACGAAATATTTCAGTCGTCTGAAGTTCATTTTGCCTCCTGTCGGAATACCAGAACCCGTGCTGGCAGTCATTAAATTCAGGATTGCAAGATGCTTGCCAGTTTAGTCAGCAGCCGTGTTTTACGGTTAAAACCGCGTAAAGTCAGGCTCAAAGGTGAAGAATGGACTTTTTGCACACCTGAATCTCTCATTCTGGCTGCCCTGGAAGAGGTAGACGCGCACCAGAATGGGGCAAAAGCATAAAAAGACGGAAAGATCGCCGCTTTGCTGATTTTGTCAGCAAACGAACGCACAAATGTATTTCCCCCTTTGACAAGCCTCATCGCCCTCGCTAATATGCGCCTCGTTCAAACGATTCCTCTGTAGTTCAGTCGGTAGAACGGCGGACTGTTAATCCGTATGTCACTGGTTCGAGTCCAGTCAGAGGAGCCAAATTTAGAGAAGCCCGCTTTTAAGCGGGCTTTTTGCTTTTCTGTTTTTCATTCATCTTATTTTTCATGTAGCCCTCTGGTGAGGGAGATAATCGTTTTCTCTTCCCGTCTGTCGCGGTAATCTCATAACGGTCGTTAATATATCGACTGCAATGTGTGTAGCCCAATTCAAATACTAATAACTAAAAGACAGTACAGACAGGATAACTATGGATTCCACTCTCACCTCCGCGGGTCCCCAAGAGGACGTCTCTTCGCTTCATCGTGCCCGACGCGCTGCGCTTGGTAGCTTCGCTGGCGCCGTGGTCGACTGGTATGATTTTCTGCTTTATGGCATCACCGCCGCACTGGTCTTTAATCGCGAGTTCTTCCCGCAGGTTAGCCCGGCAATGGGAACACTTGCCGCATTTGCCACCTTTGGCGTCGGATTTTTGTTCCGTCCGTTAGGCGGGGTTATCTTCGGCCACTTTGGCGATCGCCTTGGCCGTAAACGCATGCTGATGCTCACCGTCTGGATGATGGGGATTGCCACTGCGCTGATAGGGATTATTCCTTCTTTTGACACTATTGGCTGGTGGGCCCCTGTGCTGCTGGTGACGCTACGCGCCATTCAGGGATTCGCCGTTGGTGGTGAATGGGGCGGCGCGGCGTTGCTCTCGGTCGAAAGCGCGCCAAAAAATAAAAAAGCCTTCTACAGCAGTGGCGTTCAGGTCGGTTACGGCGTCGGACTGCTGCTTTCTACCGGTCTGGTATCACTGATTAGCTCGCAAACTACCGATGAGCAGTTCCTGAGCTGGGGCTGGCGTATTCCGTTCCTGTTCAGCATCGTACTGGTTTTGGGCGCGTTGTGGATGCGCAACAGAATGGATGAATCAGCCGAATTCGAACAGCAGCAACAGGCAGCGCAACCAGAGAAAAAGCGGTTACCGGTGGTCGAGGCGTTAATCCGCCATCCGGGCGCATTCTTAAAAATTATCGGCTTGCGCTTATGTGAACTGCTGACGATGTATATCGTCACCGCGTTTGCCCTTAATTACTCTACGCAGAACCTGGGCCTACCCCGCGAGCTGTTTCTGAATATCGGTTTGTTAGTGGGAGGACTGAGCTGTCTGACCATCCCCTGCTTTGCCTGGTTTGCCGACCGCTTTGGTCGACGGCGCGTGTACATTACCGGTGCACTGGTCGGTACGCTGAGCGCCTTCCCGTTCTTTATGGCGCTGGAAGCACAGTCTATTTTCTGGATCGTGTTCTTCGCGATTATGTTGGCCAATATTGCGCACGATATGGTGGTCTGCGTACAGCAGCCTATGTTTACCGGTTTGTTTGGCGCAAGTTATCGCTACAGCGGCGCAGGCGTTGGCTATCAGGTGGCAAGCGTGGTTGGCGGTGGTTTTACCCCCTTCATTGCTGCGGCACTGGTGACATTCTCAGGAGGAGACTGGCACAGCGTGGCCATTTATCTGATGGCCGGGTGTCTTATTTCCGCCGCCACTGCATTGCTGATGCGGGATAAGCAGCACAGTTAAGCCCTGATGCGAAGGTCATTCGGCCTTCGCACAATCTTCCTCAACGTCTGACTTTTGTTTCATATTCCTGTGACATACTATCGGGAGAGCAGTACATCTGTGGAACAAGGAGACAGACATGAACAATAAGGGCTCCAGCCTGACCCCAACTCAGGCACTGGATAAACTGGACGCGCTGTACGAGCAGTCGGTTAAAGCACTGCGTAGCGCCATTGGTAAGTACATTGAAACAGGGACGCTCCCTGACATAATCGCCCGCCATAATGGTCTTTTTGTTTACCCATCGCTTTGTGTCACCTGGGATGGCAGCGCCACCAATCCTCCGAAAACCCGCGCCTATGGCCGTTTTACCCATGCGGGCAGCTATACCACTACGATCACCCGTCCGTCGCTTTTTCGTCCCTATCTTGAAGAACAACTCACGCTGCTGTATCAGGATTATGATGCGCATATCTCCGTCGAACCGTCGCAGCATGAAATCCCTTATCCCTATGTGATCGACGGTTCTGAGCTGACGCTCGACCGCTCGATGAGCGCCGGATTAACGCGCCATTTCCCCACTACCGAGTTGTCACAAATTGGCGACGAAACAGCCGATGGTACCTATCATCCGGCGGAATTCTCCCCGCTGTCGCACTTCGACGCCCGACGAGTTGATTTTTCGCTCGCACGACTGCGTCACTACACGGGAACGCCGGTTGAACATTTCCAGCCATTTGTGCTGTTCACCAACTACACCCGCTATGTCGATGAGTTCGTGCGCTGGGGCTGCAGCCAGATCCTCGATCCGAACAGCCCCTATATCGCGCTGTCATGCGCAGGCGGGATCTGGATCACCGCTGAAACGGAAGCTCCGGAAGAGGCCATCTCCGACCTCGCCTGGAAGAAACATCAGATGCCCGCCTGGCATTTAATCACCGCCGACGGTCAGGGGATCACGCTGGTCAATATCGGCGTTGGCCCGTCCAACGCTAAAACCATTTGCGATCATCTGGCCGTCCTGCGCCCTGACGTCTGGCTGATGATTGGACACTGTGGCGGCCTGCGCGAAAGTCAGGCGATTGGCGACTATGTTCTGGCCCACGCTTATCTGCGTGACGACCATGTGCTGGATGCCGTACTACCGCCGGATATTCCGATTCCGAGCATTGCGGAAGTACAACGCGCACTGTATGACGCCACCAAAGAAGTCAGCGGCATGCCCGGCGAAGAAGTTAAACAGCGCCTGCGTACCGGTACCGTCGTCACCACCGACGATCGCAACTGGGAGTTACGCTATTCCGCTTCTGCGCTGCGTTTTAACCTCAGTCGCGCGGTGGCTATTGATATGGAAAGCGCCACCATCGCCGCCCAGGGTTACCGCTTCCGTGTCCCTTACGGCACGCTGCTGTGCGTTTCCGATAAACCGCTGCACGGCGAGATCAAACTGCCTGGTCAGGCCAACCGTTTTTATGAAGGTGCCATTTCCGAGCACCTGCAAATAGGTATCCGGGCAATCGATCGTCTGCGTGCTGAAGGCGATCGACTGCACTCCCGTAAATTACGTACGTTCAACGAACCGCCGTTCCGTTAAGGCCTGAAGGTAACTATGCACAACTCAACTCCTCTTTCCGCTCTGCGCAACCTGCTGTTAGCGCAAGGGCTGGATGGCATGATTGTTCCGCGCGCCGACGCTCACCAAAGCGAAGATTGTACACCGCATGACAATAAGCTGGCCTGGCTGACCGGTTTTAGCGGCTCCGCTGGTCTCGCGTTGGTCCTGCGCGACCGCGCATTAATGTTTGTCGATGGACGCTATCAGGTCCAGGTGCGCAATGAAGTCTCGCTGGATGATTTTGAAATTCACCATTTGCATGACGAACCGCTGGCCGATTATTTGCAGTCTCACGTTGCTGCGGGCGCGCGTATCGGCTTTGAACCGTTGCTGATGGTCAACAGCCAGTTTGAAGCACTGTCGGCGACCCATTGCGAGCTGGTGTCTCTTGAGCAAGATCCTTTCGACCAGGTATGGCTTGATCGCCCGGCAGCACCCTGCGGCATCATTCATGAAATGCCCATTGAAATCAGCGGGGAAAGCAGCACACAAAAACGTGCCCGCGTCGTGGATCTGCTCACGCAACAACAGGCCGACGTTCTGGCGATCACGCTGCCGGATAACATTGCCTGGCTGCTGAATGTGCGCGGTTCCGATCTGCCAATGGTGCCAGTGCCGTTTTCGTTCGCCCTGCTCCATCGCAGCGGCGAGCTGGAATGGTTTGTTGATAGCAACAAAACCCAGCAGCTCCCTGCTGCACTGCTGAATACGCTCACGCTGGCCCCACAAGAGAGTTTTCTTGCCCGCTGCCAGCAGTTGGCCAAAGGGAAACGCTTTTTGGTCGATAAAGACTACGCCCCGGTCGCGCTGCGTTTTGCCATTGTAGAACACGGTGGCGAAGTCTTATGGGCACCCGATCCCATCACCTTGATGAAAGCGCACAAGAATGACGTTGAACTGGCGGGTTATCGGGAATGCCATGAACAAGATGGCGCGGCCTGGGTTAACTTTCTGGCATGGCTTACGCATGAAGTTCCCTTGCGCGAAGCGGCAGGCAATCCGGTCACTGAGCTGGAAGCGCAGGCCAGGCAACTGGAATTTCGCCAGCAGCAGCCGGGATTTATCGAGCAAAGCTTCAACACGATTTCGGCCTCAGCCAGCAATGCCGCAATGTGCCACTACCATTCCAGCGAAAAAACCAATACGCCCATTACCTCTCAGGCCATGTATCTGAATGATTCCGGCGGCCAGTACCATAATGGTACGACGGATACAACGCGCACCCTCGCGTTTGGTCCACAGGATCCGCAGCGTCGTCTGCATTACACCGCTGTGTTGAAAGGCTTTTTGTCGCTTATCTCGCTGCAATTTCCCAGCGGCACTCAGGGTCATCAACTGGATGCCTTTAGCCGTCGGGCGCTGTGGGATCTGGGTCTGGATTTTGATCACGGTACGGGACACGGCGTAGGCCATCAGCTCCTGATCCATGAGCAGCCCCATCGCATTGCCAAAAAAGTAAACCCCTGGCCTCTGGTTGCGGGCAATATCATTACCATCGAGCCGGGTTATTATCTGGCCGGAGAATATGGGATCCGTATTGAGAATCAGGTGGAGATTATCAACAGTCGTCCTGGCTTCTGTCGCTTCTCAACGCTGACGCTGGTGCCGATTGATTTAAGTCTGGTTGAACTGCATCTGCTAAGTGAGGCTGAAAAGCAGTGGATTGATGATTATCACCAGCAGGTCAGAGAGACGTTATCCCCACGCGTGAACGCAGAGGCTCGTCCGTGGTTGTTCGCCGCCACTGCGCCGATTCGCGTTCAGGCCAATTAATGCATTAAATAAGGCAGCCCGCAGGCTGCCTTAATTCTCCCCAACTTTTTACTGCTTAGCTGTGACGGATGTACTCATCCATTTCAGTTTTCAGGTTATCGGACTTAGTACCGAAGATAGCCTGAACACCGGAACCCGCCACTACAACGCCCGCCGCACCCAGTTTCTTCAGGCCAGCCTGATCCACTTTGGCAACGTCAGCGACGCTGACACGCAGACGAGTGATGCACGCATCGAGGTTAGTGATGTTTTCTTTACCGCCGAATGCCGCAACCAGGGCCGGAGCCATTTCGCCGGACGCACCCGCTTTGGTGTCTTCGGTAGCATCTTCACGACCCGGAGTTTTCAGGTCCAGCGCTTTGATCAGCACACGGAAGATGGTGTAGTAAACAATCGCATAACCGATACCGACAATCGGGAACAGCCACAGTTTGCTGCTGTTACCGGACAGAACGATAAAGTCGATCAGACCGTGGGAGAACGACGTACCGTCACGCATACCCAACAGGATACAGATCGGGAATGCCAGACCAGCCAGAATTGCGTGGATGATGTACAGGATCGGCGCCACGAACATGAACGAGAACTCGATCGGTTCGGTAATACCGGTCAGGAACGAGGTCAGCGCCGCGGAGATCATGATACCGCCCACTTTCGCGCGGTTTTCTGGTTTAGCAGAGTGCCAGATAGCGATAGCGGCAGCCGGCAGACCGTACATTTTGAACAGGAAGCCACCGGACAGTTTGCCCGCAGTCGGGTCACCCGCCATATAGCGAGGGATATCGCCGTGGAATACCTGGCCCGCAGCATTGGTGTATTCACCGATCTGCATCTGGAATGGAACGTTCCAGATATGGTGCAGACCAAACGGCACCAGGCAGCGTTCAATGAAGCCATAGATACCGAACGCTACGACCGGGTTCTGGTATGCAGCCCACTGGGAAAACGTCTGAATAGCAGTCCCGATCGGCGGCCAAATGAAGGACAGAACCACACCGGTGAAGATAGCGGCCAGACCAGAAATGATAGGAACGAAGCGCTTACCCGCAAAGAAGCCAAGATACTCAGGCAATTTGATACGGTAGAAACGGTTGAACATATACGCTGCAATCGCACCGGAGATAATCCCCCCGAGAACACCCGTATCAGCAAGGTGTTTAGCTGCGATCTCTTCAGCAGGTAAATGCAGAACCAGCGGCGCAACAACAGCCATGGTCTTAACCATAATGCCGTAGGCAACAACGGATGCCAGTGCAGATACGCCGTCGTTATTGGTGAAGCCTAACGCGACACCGATGGCAAAAATCAGCGGCATGTTTGCAAAAACAGAACCGCCTGCTTCTGCCATTACGTGCGATACAACGGCTGGCAGCCAGCTGAAGTTAGCGGAACCGACACCCAGCAGGATACCTGCAATCGGGAGTACGGATACCGGCAGCATCAGCGATTTACCGACCTTTTGCAGGTTAGCAAATGCATTCTTAAACATAATTGAGAGTGCTCCTGAGTATTTGTGCTTTTCTACGTTCTCACGCATTAGCGAGGGGGGAGAACCTCGCCGTGTACAGGGCATCTAAGTACCCTTTATTTATTACACAGAGTAAAATAATTCAGTTTGTTTTTGTTTGACGGCTATCACAATTCAGTCGTGGATGGCCGTAAAATCCGCACATTCCGATAAAATGCGTTTCTGAATGTGTCAAACCGGTTATTCACCGCCCATTTTGAGGCGCTGAACTTTACTCGCTTTGCTTATTAATTACGAGCTTTAAAAAAAGTCAGTTAACGAACGGATTGCAGGCGAGAAGCGTCGATGTGAAACAGGCGGGCAAAGTTATCAGTGGTTGCCTGCGCCAGTTCTTCAACGGCAACACCTTTCACTACGGCCATATACTCCGCAACGTCACGGGTCATGGCAGGCTGGTTCTCTTTTCCACGATGCGGAACAGGCGCAAGGTAGGGAGAATCCGTCTCAACCAGCAACCTATCCAGAGGAACATAGCGGGCGGCATCACGGAGCTGATCTGCGTTACGGAACGTGACGATGCCGGAAAACGAGATATAAAATCCGAGGTCCAGCAATTTGCCCGCCGTTTCTCTGTCTTCTGTAAAACAGTGTAGTACGCCACCACAATCCGTCACTTTTTCTTCGCGCAGAATAGACAGCGTATCGGCCCGCGCATCGCGGGTATGTACGATAACTGGCTTTTGTAACTCACGGCCAATCTGAATATGATGGATAAAAGATTCCTGCTGGCGCACCTTTGTTTCCGGCGTATAGAAATAGTCCAGCCCGGTTTCCCCCATCGCCACAACGCCCTCTTCGGCGGCAAAACGGCGCAGGTCTTCAACATCATAGGCTTCATCCTGATTTAACGGATGCACGCCGCAGGAGAACACCACATTGTCACGTTCACCGACCAGTTCGCGCATACTGCGGTATCCTGGCAGAGTGGTCGCGACGGCAAGACAGAATTTCACATCGCGTGCGGCCGCTTTCGCCAGCACGTCATCCACGTCCTTATGCAGAGATTGATAATCCAGGCCATCAAGATGGCAGTGTGAGTCGACTAAAAACATAATGTCTCTCTCAAAGATGGGGAACAGGCAGTACGGTGCCTGGTTGCAGGTAATGCTCAATACGCAGGATAAGATCGGTTAACACCAGTTCACGGTTTACGCCTGTTACGTTCAGCAACTGCTGACGGCAATGACAAACGTCACCGAGTATCGCCTGTATCCGGGCGACGGATAACCGTTCTGCGATAGAAGATATCAGGTCCAGCGCGTCAGGATTGGTTAAATGGGAAACCCCATACGGACGCTTCAAGGCATCCGTCAACAACGTTGCCAGCCAGTGTAAACGGGCGGCGGCCTGATCGTGGTTTAACGCCGCGAGCAGGATATACCAGTCACCTGCGTTTAATGTGTTTGCCAGTGCCGCACAAAAATCTGTGCGATGCGCCCAGCTTTCAGCCTGTAACAACGAGAGTGCCGCACCAGGCGAACCCGCGCTCAGGCGTAATGCGCTCAACAGAGCTTCTGGAGATGCGGTCACTTCACGGGCGAGCCAGGAGATAGCGTACGACTCAGCCGGCGGCGCAAGATGGTGTAACCGGCAGCGGCTGCGCAATGTCGCCAGCAATCGCGCAGGCTCTGTGCTGGCGAGGAAAAACCAGGTTTGTGCCGGCGGTTCTTCCAGCGTTTTTAGCAGAGCATTGGCAGCAGCATCAGTTAACTGGGCAGCATCAGGGATCCACACCACTTTCGCACCGCCAAGGCGTGAATGCTCGTACAGCTTTTCACTCACTTCACGTACCGCATCAACCCCCAGCGTGCTTTTGCCTTTTTCCGGCAGCAGCGAATAGTAATCAGGATGCGTCCCCGCCTGCATCAATTGACAGCCCCGGCAGTGTCCGCAGCTTTTATGCCCTTCCGGCTGCTGGCACATTAAATAGCGACTGAGCGCGTAAATCAGCGCGTCGTCACCCATTCCGGGTAACGCCTGAATCAGTAACGCATGGTGACCACGACCCGCCTGGTAGCTGGCTACCAGTTTTTCAAAATCTGGCCGTAACCATGGGTACCATTTCATGCGCCCTGCTCCTGCACCCACTGGGTGATGGTATTGCGGATATCAGCCATCACAGCTTCCAGCGGCTGCGTAGCGTCGATGGTACGAATGCTGGCATCTTTGGCAGCCAGTTCAAGATAGCGCGCGCGGGTGCGATTAAAGAAATCGAAAGATTCCTGCTCAATACGATCCAGCTCGCCGCGTGCACGGGCACGCTTCAATCCGACTTCTGGAGTCACGTCCAGATAGAGCGTCAGGTCCGGGCGAAAATCACCGAGCACAGCATCGCGCAGGGTTGCCAGCATGTTTTGATCGATGCCGCGTCCGCCCCCCTGATACGCCTGGGTCGACAAATCGTGACGGTCGCCAATTACCCATGCGCCTTTTGCCAGCGCAGGTTTAATAACGGTTTCGACCAGCTGTACGCGCGCAGCGTAAAACATCAGAACTTCAGCTTTGTCAGTGATGACCTCGTCACCCACCGACTTAATGTCCAGCACCAGACTTCTTAGTTTCTCCGCGAGCTGCGTTCCCCCCGGTTCGCGGGTAAAAACCATGTCACGAATACCGAGTTGCTCAAGTGTCTCTACCACCACGTTACGCGCGGTGGTTTTTCCGGCGCCTTCCAGGCCCTCGATGACGATATAGTTACTGCCCATTTTTTTCCTTAAGCACTTTCAGGTAATCCTGCACGGACCGGTTGTGGCTGGCAAGATTGGTGTTAAACGTGTGACCGCCTTTACCGTCAGCCACGAAATAGAGGTACGGCGTTTTTGCCGGATGCGCCGCGGCCTGCAATGAGGCCTCTCCCGGCATGGCAATCGGACCAGGCGGCAACCCCGTAATGGTATAGGTGTTATAGGCGGTCGGGGTATCTAAATCCACACGCGACAACTTGCCATTATACCGTGACCCCATCCCGTAAATCACCGTCGGATCGGTCTGTAAACGCATGCCAATCCGTAAGCGGTTAATAAAGACGGAGGCCACCTGGTCACGCTCGCTGGCAACCGCAGTCTCTTTTTCGATAATAGAGGCCATGGTTACCAGCTGATTTTTGTCCTGATAAGGCAGGCCTTCAGCGCGCCCTTCCCAGACGGAGTCTACTGCTTTAACCATTTTCTGATGTGCGCGTTTTAGTAACGCCACGTCAGTTGTTTTGGCGGTATACATCCAGGTATCTGGCCAGAACCAGCCTTCCACCCATTGCGGGTTTTCCAGCTTCAGCGCCTGAGCAACGGTCTCGTAATTATCATCGCTCAGCGTATGTTTGATGTACGGGGCGTCGCGCAGTTGCTTGAGGTAGTCGCTCAGACGCATCCCTTCAACCAGACGTAACGGGAACTGCGCCTCTTTACCGCTTTCCAGCAGCTGCAACATGTCCCGTACCGTCATGTCGGGCGTAAAACGGTAGGTTCCGGCTTTAAAATGCGACAGTTCGGGTTCAACACGCAGCAGCCACTGGAACACACGCGGACGATTGATGATTTTTTCGCGATAAAGTTGCTCGCCCAGCACCAGACGCCCGGTGCCTGCCTTCAGGGAAAAAATAGCCTCTTCTTTGATGAGTAGCGTACTGTTCGCCAGTTGGCGAACTTTCCACGCGCCGAACCCGGCAGCGATACCCATCACTACCAGCAACAATAATAAAACGCCTAACAATTTCTTCATGCTAATCAGACAACTCACACAGTGGGGCTAAATATTGGTAAAGTTCACGCGACGGCCAGCGTTGGCCCTCAAATTTTTGCACCGGAACAATCGGCATCAGTGCATTGCAGATAAAAACTTCGTCCGCATCGACCAGCGTCTCAAGGCGAGCGGCAACTTCAGCCACCCGATATGGCGAAGCGGCGAGCTGCCTGATAATGTGCTGGCGCATAATACCGTTAACGCCCGCCTGATCGAGACACGGGGTAAACACATCCATTCCCCGGCGCCAGAATAAATTCGCGGCACAGCATTCCGTAAGCCACCCTTCGCTGTCAAGGACCAGCGCCTCATCGGCGTTTGTCTGCTCAAGATGAGCGCGGATCAGCACCTGCTCCAGTCGATTAAGGTGTTTCAGGCCAGCAAGTAACGGATTTCGTCCTAATCGCACGGAGCTTTGCGACAGAGTTATTCCGTGCTGACGCCAGGTGGCATAATGCGTCGGAGCAGGGGTTCCGCTAACAATTCGCGTAGGGGTATGGCATCCCGCCAGGCCGTAGCCCCGTGATCCGGCTCCGCGGGTTAGGATGACCTTGACCACTCCGGTATTATCAGCCCTGGCAATCGTCTGCATCTCCTGGCGCAAATCAGACCATGCCGTAAAAGGGATCATCAGTACGTCGCACGTTTTCTGCAGCCTTTGCAGATGCATTTCCAGCAACTGAACACGCCCGTTCACCACGCGAGCCGTGGTGAAGCACCCGTCACCAAACTGAATGCTCCTATCAGTTACAGCAAGATTTTCAGCAGGCTGGCCGTTAATTACAAACATGCTTTCTCCTCGTTCTCTTCGTCAAGAGTGCCTTTCATGACCATTTTATGCAAGCATCACCTGGTCCATTGCGCACCGTGACTGACCTAATAGGAAAGACTGATTTTGGCATGCAAGAACCATAAATATACATTCACAAAAATTATGAACATTAAAAAACCCCCTTTATATTTCTCCCTGTCTCGCTAAAAATCATAAAGCAAAACGACTCTCCATTTAAATCAAACACCCCAGATCCCCGCTTTTTATTTGAATGAAAACAAGGCATTCCAAATCACATTTGCAGAACCAATTAATAATTAAAATTAATACAAACAACTAATAATCAAACAACAAGATATAATCACGACAAATACAATCCAAGTCATTAACATTCAGAAAGAAAAAAACAAATTGAAAACAAAAAAAACAAGTCACTATAGTATTACCGAAGCAGCACGATATATAATATTATCATTAGCACCTACCATGCCTATATGTAAGCCATGTATTGTTATGCTCAAAACCGAACCTATTACTCCACTCGATAAGGATTAGTCAAATGGAAATGAAACATTTAAATAGTTTATTAGGTATCGCTTTAATTGGTTCTGCGTCACTAGCAAATGCTTCGGTTACTGAAGTAAATGCCGGAACCATTAATTTTAATGGTAAAGTTGTCTCTCCACCTTGCGTAGTAGCACAGAGCGATAATAGCAAAAACGTTACACTGAATGACGTTGCAAAAAACCAGTTCTATGGCTCTGGCGCTTCAATTGCCTCTGTAGGACAGGTCGGCAGCCAACCGGCTGAGTTTACGATTCATCTGGAGCAGTGTGATACCAGTCAGGCGCAAGATGTAACCTTTAAATTTAAAGGCGAGACTGATACCAGTAATAGCGAGGTGCTGAAAAATATCGCGGCCAGCGATGCAGCAACTGGCGTCGGCGTGGCGCTCTTCGAAAACGATGGCACAACTCCCGTTAAAATTAACGAAAGCACTACAACCCCGCTCATTATTCCAGTGGGAGCAGCAACTGGCGAGCAAACCTTTAAAGCCGACTATATTGCAACGGAATCAACGGTAAGTATCGGAGATGTATTAGCTACCGCCACTTTCGACGTAACGTTTAACTAACGCCCCCCCCCTTCATGACAGAGCATCAGAGGGCCACTTGTTGCGAAGGGGGATTTATTTCATCACCCTCAACTGTTAAGTAACGGATTACATATATTAAGGCACAGGACTATGCTTATTTTACATCGCCTTCTCATTTTCCTATTTATTTTGTTCTCTCTCCCAAATGCCAGTTCAGCGGATACATCACTCGTCGGCGGCATTGGGTTAAATAGTTCACGAATTGTCATCGCGTCGGGTGAAAAACAAACAATGCTCGGAGTGCGTAATACCAGCCCCAAACAACACTTCCTGGTGCAATCCTTTATTGAAGACTTTTCCAGAAATAAAGTTAATGATTTTATTATCACACCGCCTTTATTTGTTATGAATCCGCAAGATGAAAACAGTTTACGCATCATTTATACCGGGAAAAAACTCCCGGACGATCGCGAAACGCTTTACTGGATTAATGTAAAAGCAATTCCCTCCTCTGAAAGCGAAAAACAGGGAAACTCACTGAAAATTGCCATTCAGAACCGTATTCGTCTGCTAGTTCGTCCACATGATCTGTCAGTGAAGTTTAGCGATGCGCCGGGGATGTTGCAGTTCCGCCGCGACAACGCTGACCTAATCATCAATAATCCGACACCGTATTACCTTAGCCTGGTCAATGTTCAGGTCGGCGCCGCAAAACTGCCCAGTAATACCATTGAACCGTTTAAAGAGACCTATCTGCCACTCCCCGTCGGGGCAAAAGGGGCAGTTTCTTTCCAGACTGTGAATGATTACGGTTCCTATACGCCTGTTATCACAAGGGCGATGAAATGAAAATTCATCGTAATGCCGCCTTTTTATGCGGTTGCCATCTCTCTGCTATCGCTTTGCTCTGCGCAAGCGATAGCGCAGGGGCGGATAAACTCCATTTTGATCCGGCATTTTTATCTAACGACCCCTCTGCCGTCGCGGCGCTCGACCTTTTTGAACAAGGCGCAACGCAACCGCCTGGAAAATACCACGTTGAGCTGTGGCTTAATAATGAGCATACCGGCACCCAGGATATCGCGTTTGAGCTTAACAACGGCACGTTAGAGCCCTGCTTTAGCGACGCTGAATTTAAAATGTTAGGTATCAAACCTCCCCCCGGGAAAAAACCGGTCGCAGAGGGCTCATGCCAGGTTATCACTCATCAAATCGATGGTACGACGGTGAATTACGACACTCGACGCCAGGTGCTCAAAATCACCGTGCCACAGATTTTGATACAGCAAAACGCCCGTGGTTATATTGACCCTGCGGAGTGGGATGACGGTATCACCGCGCTTCGGTTTAACTACCAGTATAGCGGCAGCACCGGTAGCGGCGGGATGTCCGGTGACGATAACTTCCTCAATCTGCAAAGTGGCCTCAATTTAGGCCCCTGGCGCCTGCGCGACTACTCCACCTGGAACAACCAAAACAGCAGCAGCAACTCCTCTGGCGGTAATTTTCAGCATATCAGCACCACGTTAACACGCAGTATTAACGCGCTACGCAGCACACTGATGCTGGGCGACACCTGGACCTCTGGCGAGCTTTTTGACAGCATTAACTTACGCGGTGCACAACTGGAATCTGAAAATGGAATGTATCCAGACAGCTTGCAGGGCTTTGCACCGACCATTCATGGTACGGCCAGAAGTAATGCCCAGGTCAGCGTAAAACAAAACGGTTATGTGATTTACCAAACTTATGTTCCACCGGGTGCTTTTGTGATTAACGATCTCTATCCGGCGGCATCTAGCGGCGATCTGGAAGTAACTATCAAAGAGTCGGATAACAGCCAAAGCAGCTTTATCGTCCCTTACGCCGCCGTTCCAATGCTGCAGCGCGAAGGGAGAGTCAACTACAACATTGCGGTCGGTCAGTACCAGTCGAACGACAACCATCAGGATAATCCGGAGGTGGCGCAGGCCCAGTTATTCTGGGGGCTTCCCTATAACACCACGCTGTATGGCGGCATGCAGTGGTCAGACAAATATCGTTCACAGGCGCTCGGTCTGGGTATGAATATGGGAAGTTTAGGCGCTATCTCTGTGGACGTGACTCACGCCGATAGCACCCTGATCGATGACTCCAGACACAGTGGTGAATCGTATCGTTTCCTTTACTCCAAAACGCTAGAGCAGACCAATACCCACATTCAGTTGGCGGGATACCGATATTCCACACGCGGCTTCTATACCCTACAGGACACGACATGGAACAGAATGTCGGGGGATAAAGCATCATGGAATGAAGACGACGACCGCACCGTACTCAACACCTGGAACCTGGGCCAGAATAAACGCTCGCAGTTTCAGTTCACACTTTCCCAATCACTGGCCGAATGGGGATCCGTGTTCGTGAGTGCGGATAATCAGGATTACTGGAACTCCAGTGCGTCAACCCGCAATATCCAGACCGGTTACAACGGTACGCTCGACAAGCTGACCTACAGCGTAACCTACAGCTATAACAAGATAAGCGGCAGCAGCAACGACCGTATCCTGTTCATTAACCTCTCTGTCCCATTGAGTGCATTTTTACCCGCTTCGGATGATTACAGCAGCGCCCGCAACCTCGCCTGGGTTAGCTATAGCAACAATACGGACAGTAATGGTAACAGTAGCAACAGCCTGGGGCTCTCCGGCACGCTGCTCAAAGACAGTAACCTGAACTACAACATCAGACAGAACGTCAGCAACCAGAACACCAGCTACGGTGGTAATGCCAGTCTGGGCTACCGGGGTGCCAGAGCACAAACCAACCTTGCGTATAGCTACGACACTCACGGCAATCAGCTCAGCTATGGAATTCAGGGCAGTGCCCTGGTACACGCTAACGGCATCACCTTAAGCCAGGAACTCGGCGATACCAACGTGCTTATCAAAGCGCCAGGGGCGGAGGGTGTGGCACTGGAAAATGCCACGGGAATTAAAACTGACTCCCGCGGTTATACAGTGATCCCCTGGGCGACCGCCTGGCGACAGAACCGTATCGCCCTGCGTGCTTCGGATATCAACGATGACGTAGAGATCACCCACAACGTCCAGTATGTCGTTCCCACCAAAGGAGCCATCGTGCGCGCCGAATTCAACGCCAAAGTGGGCGCGCGCGCGCTGATCACCCTAACTCACAACGGCAAACCGATTCCCTTCGGTGCCACGGTAACTGGCGAAGAAAACGACAATACCAGTATTGTTGGCGATGACGGGCAAGTCTTTATGAGCGGCCTTGCCGCGCAGGGAATACTGAAAGCAAGCTGGGGTAAAAACACCAACCAGCGCTGCCAGGCAAATTATCAGCTATCAGCCAACGATACGCCGTTGTTACAACTACAGGTGGAGTGTCAGTAATGAAGAGAATCTTAAAAGCCACCCTTCCCTGCCTGGCGCTTATCATGAGCGTTGGCTTTTCCCACAGCGTACTCGCCTACACCGGCTGGTGTGCTGCGGGTTCTGATACCAGAACACCGGGAATAGGAACCGCTCACCAGTATATTTTCTCACTCAATACAACGGTCAGCGATGTCACGAAGATCACCCCTGGACAAACAATCCGCAAGGACTGGGATGAGGGAGGGACATACGTCGGCTGGTGCGACAACGAACCTGGCGTAAAAACCGAAACCTGGTTTAAAGCCAACCCAGGCCCACAGCTTACAAGTGAAGCTCCTGGCAATGCCCGTTTCTATTACATCCCAGGTACCGATAACACGCTTTCTGTCCAAACACACATATATATTGTTGGCCATGGTGAGCTGCGCGTGCCGCTGAATGATGCCAGCAATTTGGCGCCTGACGATCATTCCAAACCCGGTTTTCACTGGAGCAGCGGGGGTGAGGGATATATTATAGTGCGGATAGAGAAAGAACTCGCCTCGTCTCGTATCGTCATCCCACCAACAGTTGTCGCTGAGCTGTGGGGTTCACATACCAAAGGCTCTTACGGCCCCTCTCCTATGGTACAAGTTATTGTCTCGGGTTCAATCATCGTGCCGCAGTCTTGTACTATCAACGCCGGATCAACGCTGTCGATAGATCTGGGTAATGCATGGGCGGCAGACTTTAAAGTACCGGGGGCAAAACCCGACACCTATGAACCAAAAGTGATCACCGTGAAAGCCCACTGTGACAATGTTCACGCAACAGAGCAGCTCAGTCTCGGGATGGAAGCCACTGCCGCCGCAGGTGGCTATGGCGCGATTAAAACCACTAACGACAATATCGGCATCATGCTCTCGGCGCAATCAGCCCAGAGCCCGGAAACGCAGCTCCTGACAAGCGACCCCTCGATACGCGTGCCTTTCCTGTTAGATACGCACAACGGCGAAGCAACAATCACGCTGAAATCATGGCCAGTAAAAGTATCGTCGGATGATCCCGCCCCTGGCAGCTATTCAGCCACAGCGTTACTGGATGTGTATGTGCCATAAGGAGGGATATTTAAATGCGAATACCTATTTATAACTTACTGATTGCGCTGACCTTTACCCCATGCAGTCAGGCTGACACTCAAGCTGGCAGTAGTGCCCTCTATTTCACAGGAAACATTCTGGCGCGCTCCTGCGATGTCAAAACGAGCGACTACAACAGAGTGATTAATCTGGGCGAGCATGAAAGAAAATTATTCACTCATACCGGAGATGTTTCACCCTCCGTCCCCCTGAATATCACGCTTGAGAACTGCCAGCTTAACCCAAACTCGACTAACGCCATCAGCATGATCCTCGGAGGAACCGGGGACTCGGCAGATACGGAGCTATTGCAGATAACGACCAAAGATGGCAGCAGAACCGCCAGCGGCGTTGCCATTGAAATTCTCGATAACAGCGATCAGCGCATCGCACTGAACAGTGATGTGGTTAAAGTCCCTATGCAGAAGGGTGATACACCGCTGCCTACCCTGAAACTTCGCTATCGTGCGACCCAGGACCAGGTTACGCCTGGAGAGGCGAACGCTATCTTGTGGGTGACTTTGCGTTATGAGGAGTAAAAAATGAAGTACGCACTTTGCCTGTTTTGGCTAAGCCTCTCTTTCAGTTCTTATGCTGTTGAAACGGACTCATTTCAGTTACAACTCATCGGCAGGATCACTGACAGCACCTGTGAGGTCGCACTGGCAGACAAAACCAAAGACGTCCCGATGGGGACGCATCTGGTGCTAAATTTTGATCACGTCAACGATGTTAGCCCCCCCGTAGAATTTACCGTCCAGCTTGAAAACTGTGGCCCAGATATGAGAGAAGTCCAGATAGCGTTTACCGGCACCGGGGCATCCAGGGATAGCGCTCTGTTGGCGCTGGACGACTTCTCTATCAGCCAGTTGGCAATCCGCATTCTGGATAAGAGCAAGACACCTATCAACTTAAATGACAACACAAATGGCGGCCAGCTTTACTCTCTGATACCGGACGCCGACACCCAAACACTCCAGTTTTATGCACAGTACGTCGCACTTAGCGTCCCGTTAGAGCCTGGTGAAGCGAACGCCAGCGCTAAGCTTTCACTGACATGGCCATAATCATGAAGAAGTTGCTCTGGGTACTAACGACCCTGCTACTGTTCCCCTATCACGCGAACTGCGGCGTGGTGGTTGGAGGCACACGTTTTATCTTCCCGCAGGAGGATAAAACGCTGGTCGTCGCGCTGAGAAATACTGAAAAAGAACCTTTTCTGGTACAAAGCAAAATTGTCAGTGATAACGGATTCAGCACTTCCGGGCAGCTGAGCCCTACCACCGAGCCGCAAAAATCACCGTTTATTGCTACACCACCGCTAGTAGTAGTTAATGGTGGAGACGAGCAGCAGATTAAAATCATTTATGTGGATGATTCGCTGCCAGGCGATCGGGAAAGTTTATTCTGGCTCTCTGTGGCAGCCATTCCACCGACAGACAGCAGCGAAGGGTTGGTGTCTCCGGTAAAAATCGCCGTAAGTCAGCAGATAAAAATACTCTGGCGACCGACGGGGATGCCGACGACACCGGTGGCGAAGCGTAAACCGTTAACGTGGCAACGCCATAACAAACGTGTGACCGTCAGCAACGATTCACCCTGGTACGTGACGCTATCGGCATTACAGATCAATGGTAAAATGTATCAGGGGGGAATGGTGCCGCCGTTTAGTCAGCGAGCCAATGACTGGTGTCCTGAAAAAGGGAAGTGTGAAATTTCCTGGCAAAAGCTGGGGGACAGAGGAGAAGTAATACAAAGGATGAACATGTCGCTTAAATCTGATGCCGGACATAAAATGTCCAGCATCATCGTTTATAACTAAACGCGTTTAAAGATCAACGAACCGTTAGTCCCGCCAAAGCCGAAGGAGTTACACAGTGCGTACTCCAGACCACTAACCTGACGCGCTTCGTGAGGTACGAAGTCCAGGTCACAACCTTCATCCGGGTTATCCAGGTTGATGGTTGGCGGAATAGCCTGATCGCGCAGCGCCAGGATAGAGAAAATAGACTCTACCGCGCCCGCCGCACCCAACAGGTGTCCGGTCATGGATTTAGTGGAGCTTACCATCACACGGCTTGCCGCATCGCCAAAGACAGATTTCACTGCCTGGGTTTCGGCTTTATCGCCAGCAGGAGTAGACGTGCCATGCGCGTTGACATAGCCGATCTGACCCGCTTCGATAGCCGCATCGCGTAGTGCGTTGACCATTGCCAGCGCAGCGCCCGCACCGTTTTCCGGTGGTGACGTCATGTGGTAAGCATCGCTGCTCATGCCAAAACCAACGACTTCAGCATAGATTTTTGCACCGCGCGCTTTCGCATGCTCGTACTCTTCCAGTACCACCATGCCTGCGCCGTCGCCCAGCACAAAGCCATCACGCTCTTTATCCCACGGACGGCTTGCCGCTTGCGGGTTATCATTACGTGTAGACAGCGCACGTGCCGCGCCAAAACCCCCCACACCCAGCGGGGTACTGGCTTTTTCTGCACCACCCGCAACCATCGCGTCTGCATCGCCGTATGCAATGATACGTGCTGCATGACCAATGTTATGCACACCTGAAGTACAGGCGGTCGCAATGGAGATGCTTGGCCCTTGCAGGCCGTACATGATGGTCAGGTGACCTGCCACCATGTTAACAATCGTTGACGGAACGAAGAACGGGCTGATCTTACGTGGACCGCCATTCACCAAAGAGGTGTGGTTTTCTTCGATCAATCCGAGACCGCCAATACCAGAGCCGATAGCGGCGCCAATACGGTGAGCGTTCTCTTCCGTAATTTCGAGACCAGAATCCTGCATGGCCTGAACGCCAGCGACAATTCCATATTGAATGAAAGCATCCATCTTGCGCTGTTCTTTGCGCGAGATAATGTCTTCACAGTTAAAATCCTTTACTAAGCCAGCAAATTTCGTTGCATAGGCGCTAGTATCGAAATGGTCGATCAGGCTGATGCCACTCTGACCGGCAAGGAGAGCTTTCCAGGTAGACTCTACGGTATTGCCGACAGGAGACAACATGCCCAGTCCGGTCACAACTACACGACGCTTAGACACGGTTGTCCTCCAGGGAGGGAAAATAATTCAAGTGGGATAAAAAGATAAAACTCAGGCGGTCGAATGACCGCCTGGAGATGTTCACTTACGCCTGGTGGCCGTTGATGTAATCAATGGCAGCCTGAACGGTAGTGATTTTCTCAGCTTCTTCGTCCGGAATCTCAGTATCAAACTCTTCTTCCAGAGCCATTACCAGCTCAACGGTGTCAAGAGAATCTGCGCCCAGGTCTTCAACGAAGGAAGCATTGTTGGTTACTTCTTCCTGCTTAACGCCCAGCTGTTCGCCGATAATTTTCTTAACGCGTTCTTCGATAGTGCTCATACTCTTAAATTTCCTATCAAAACTCGCTTTCGCGATGGTTTTCGTAGTGTATAAAATGTTGAAAAATTTGCAACTAAATCCCGGCAGGTCTTACCACGATTTTACGTTATTTTGAGGGCATTCACCCTAATAACGCAAATTTTTTTATCTCGTGGTTAAACCATGTACATCCCGCCGTTGACGTGCAAAGTCTCACCTGTGATGTAACTTGCTTCGTCAGAAGCTAAAAATGCAACCGCACTGGCGATTTCCTGAGCGCCGCCAAGGCGACCCGCAGGAACCTGCGCCAGAATACCCGCACGCTGATCATCAGACAGCGCACGCGTCATGTCCGTTTCAATAAAGCCCGGAGCAACAACGTTTACAGTAATGCCACGAGACGCAACTTCGCGCGCCAGTGATTTACTGAAGCCGATCAGACCCGCTTTCGCCGCAGCGTAGTTAGCCTGACCCGCATTTCCCATGGTACCAACCACAGAACCGATAGTGATAATACGCCCATGACGCTTTTTCATCATAGCTCGCATTACCGCTTTTGACAGACGGAAAACAGATGACAGGTTGGTTTCGATGATATCGTTCCACTCGTCATCTTTCATGCGCATTAACAGGTTATCACGAGTAATCCCGGCATTATTGACCAGGATATCGACTTCACCAAATTCTGCACGAATATTTCCCAGAACAGATTCGATAGATGCCGGATCGGTCACATTCAACATCAGACCTTTACCATTTGCACCTAAGTAATCGCTAATGGCCTGCGCACCGCTTTCGCTGGTTGCAGTACCGATAACTTTCGCGCCACGGGCAACAAGTGTTTCAGCAATTGCGCGGCCAATGCCACGGCTTGCACCGGTAACCAGCGCGACTTTTCCTTCAAAACTCATGGTCTTCCTCTTTTATTGCTCTAGCGCCGCAGAAAATGCCGCCGGCTCATTCAGTGCCGAAGCAGTCAGGGTGTCAACAATACGTTTCGTCAAACCGGTCAGAACTTTGCCCGGACCAACTTCATACAGGTGCTCTACGCCCTGGGACGCCATAAATTCAACGGTTTTAGTCCATTGAACCGGGCTGTACAGCTGGCGAACCAGCGCATCGCGAATAGCGTCTGCATCTGTTTCGCACTTCACGTCGACGTTGTTCACAACCGGAACAGTCGGCGCGTTAAAAGTGATTTTTTGCAGTTCAACAGCCAGTTTCTCAGCAGCAGGCTTCATCAACGCGCAGTGAGAAGGAACGCTGACCGGCAGTGGCAGAGCACGCTTAGCGCCAGCCGCTTTACAGGCTGCGCCGGCACGTTCTACGGCTTCTTTGTGCCCGGCAATAACCACCTGACCTGGTGAGTTAAAGTTTACCGGTGAAACCACCTGGCCTTCGGCAGACTCTTCACACGCTTTAGCGATAGCAGCGTCGTCCAGACCGATAATCGCAGACATGCCGCCAGTGCCTTCCGGTACCGCTTCCTGCATGAATTTACCACGCAGTTCAACCAGACGTACGGCATCGGCAAAACCGATAACACCCGCACACACCAGCGCAGAGTATTCGCCCAGGCTGTGACCTGCCATCAGCGCAGGTGTTTTACCACCCTGCTGCTGCCATACGCGATAAAGCGCAACAGAGGCAGTCAACAGTGCTGGCTGCGTCTGCCAGGTTTTATTCAGCTCTTCGGCCGGCCCCTGCTGAGTCAACGCCCACAGATCATAGCCCAGCGCAGCTGATGCTTCAGCAAAAGTTTCTTCAACAATTGGGTAGTTTGCTGCCATTTCAGACAACATCCCAACGGTCTGGGAACCCTGCCCCGGGAACACAAATGCAAATTGCGTCATGTTTAAATCCTTATACTAGAAACGAATCAGCGCAGAGCCCCAGGTGAATCCACCACCAAAGGCTTCAAGCAATATCAACTGCCCAGCTTTAATACGCCCGTCGCGGACGGCTTCGTCCAGCGCGCACGGTACGGAGGCCGCGGAGGTATTGCCATGTCTGTCGAGCGTCACGACAACATTATCCATCGACATACCCAGCTTTTTCGCGGTTGCGCTAATAATGCGGAGGTTTGCCTGATGCGGTACCAGCCAGTCCAGTGCAGAACGATCGAGATTATTTGCTTCCAGCGTTTCATCAACGATGTGTGCAAGCTCGGTCACCGCGACTTTAAATACTTCGTTACCCGCCATCGTCAGGTGGATCGGGTTTTCCGGGTTCACGCGATCGGCATTAGGCAGCGTCAACAGTTCGCCATAGCGACCATCAGCGTGCAGATGCGTAGAAAGAATGCCGGGCTCTTCTGATGCGCTCAGTACAACGGCACCTGCGCCATCACCGAAAATAATGATCGTCCCGCGATCGGTTGGATCACAGGTACGAGCGAGGACATCTGAGCCAACCACCAGAGCATGCTTCACTGCGCCAGACTTAACGTACTGGTCAGCAACGCTCAGGGCGTAGGTGAAACCGGCACAAGCGGCTGCAACGTCAAACGCCGGACAGCCTTTGATCCCCAGCATACTTTGGATCTGGCATGCCGCACTTGGAAATGCGTGTGTGGATGATGTGGTGGCAACCACAATCAGACCAATTTGTTCTTTGTCGATGCCCGCCATTTCAATTGCACGGTTTGCGGCGGCAAAGCCCATCGTCGCAACTGTTTCATTTGGCGCTGCAATATGGCGTTCACGGATACCTGTGCGAGTGACGATCCACTCATCAGATGTCTCAACCATTTTTTCCAAATCGGCGTTAGTACGCACTTGTTCAGGCAGATAGCTGCCAGTACCAATAATCTTCGTATACATGTACGCTCAGTCACTTTTTGGTTATATACCGCCACGAGCAAATCGCTGATACGCTGGCAGCATTCACAAACGCACCGTTATCTGTGTGCTCGCGAGTTTGCGTTTTCGCCACCGTCCAGCAGTTCGAATCCAGTTGGGTATACAGATTCCAGGCGAGCGGCAATTCGCTGAGGAACTTGTCGCTGCACCGCCTGCACTGCCTGTTCAATCGCGACTTCAAATGCTCGCTGATTGGCCGCACCATGACTCTTAATCACCGTGCCGCGCAATCCTAACAGACAGGCGCCATTATACTGGTCGGGGTTGAGGTGACTAAATCGCCTTGTCAGGCTTTTTTGTAACCAACGTTTTAATAACAGCAGCCACCACGACCGTTTTTTGCCCTCACCCTGAGACTTCAGCAGTGAAAGGAACATTCTGACAACACCTTCCATCGTCTTTAATGTGACATTACCTGTAAAGCCGTCACAGACCAACACATCAGTTTTGCCAGTCAGTAACTCATTGGCTTCAAGATAGCCGATATAATTGATAGAAGGGATTGTTTTTAGCACTGCAGAAGCATCCCGAATACTGTCGAGACCCTTGGTTTCTTCTTCACCGATATTGAGCAACGCAACACGGGGATTGGCAATTCCAACCACCTCTTCTGCCAGCACGGAACCCATGACGGCAAATTGCACCAACATCGTGCTATCACAATCCACGTTGGCGCCCAAATCCAGCACCACCGTTTTGCCCTTTTGCTGATGGGGTAAAACCGTCACCAGCGCAGGACGCTCAATCCCCTCAAGGGGTTTGAGCAATAACTTCGCAAGTCCCATTAGCGCGCCTGTATTACCGGCGCTCACACAGGCTTCCGCTCGTCCTTCTTTCACGAGCTCCAGGGCAACGCGCATTGAGCTTCCACGACTGGCGCGAATAGCTTGCGAGGGCCGGGCATCACTGGCAATAACTGACTGAGCAGGGATAATCTGCAGACGTGAACGTTGTTCGAAGTCAGCTTTGGCAAGTAATGGCGTGATTGTATCGGGATCCCCGACTAAAAGAAGTGTGAGTTGCGAATTAGAATTCAGTGCCTGCAATGCTGCAGGCACTGTCACGGTAGGGCCAAAATCTCCCCCCATGACATCTAACGCCAGGGTTAGACGTGTCAAGGTATCGTCGCTGCCCGGTTAGGTGTTTCCCCAGTTACCCGGGGAAAGCCTCACTAAGCTTCATCACGCGTGTGCTCTTTGTCTTTCTCACCGTAGCGGGAAAGCCATTGAGTCATGCGTGATTACTTAGCGATTACCTTACGGCCACGGTAAAAACCGTCGGCAGTGATGTGGTGACGCAGGTGTTGTTCACCAGAAGTTTTGTCTACAGACAGGCTGGTGACTGCGGTCAGAGCGTCATGAGAACGACGCATGCCACGTTTGGAACGGGTTGGTTTATTCTGTTGTACGGCCATGGACCTTACTCCTCAATTACTTACGCTTTAAGCTGGCTAATACGGCAAATGGGTTTGGTTTTTGCGCTTCATCAGGCAATTCGCCAAAGACCATGTCCGCCTCGGACACTTCACAGTGTTCAGAATCATGCACCGGAACTACCGGCAAGGAGAGGATAATCTCATCTTCAACCATTGCAAGCAGATCGATTTCACCGAATTCGTTAACCTCAATCGGCTCATACGCTTCCGGGAGTGCTTCAGCCTGCTCGTCAGAACGGACAGGACTAAAACAATATGTTGTGTGAACATGAAGTGGGAACGGTTTCCCGCAACGCTGACATTCGAGCGTAACCGACACCTTTGCATCACCGGTTATAACGGCAAGGCGCTGGTTATCGATAGCGAACGACATGGAGCATTCCACATCACTGTCCACACTGACTACAGAATCGGCGACACGCTCAACCAGATCAGAAGTATAGATACCTTCATAATCGAGGCGTTTCTGAGCCGTACGAACCGGATCAAGAGTCAGGGGTAATTTTACCTTTTGCATAGGGCGCGCATATTAACTTTGTAACGTCATATAGTCAAAGAAAAAGGCAGCCTGTGGTTGCCTTTTGCCAATAATTCGCACACATTGCGGGTCATCGACTTAAAATCGCTCAACACAAGCCATTACAGTCAGCTTGTAGGACGAAGTCCATAGTTTAAAATGGCTCTCATCAATACGCTATATGCGAGGGAAAAAATATGCCTCAACTTATTCTTGCTTCTACCTCTCCCTGGCGTCGCGCTTTACTAGAAAAACTGGCAATCCCGTTCGAATGCGCAGCACCAGAGGTTGATGAAACGCCGTTACCAGGCGAAGCCCCCCGGCACTTAGTCTTGCGACTGGCGCAGAAAAAAGCGCAATCTCTCGCCCACCGTTATCCATCACACCTTATTATTGGTTCCGATCAAATTTGTGTTCTCGATGGTGAAATAACCGGCAAACCGTTAACAGAAGAAAATGCACGCCAGCAGTTACTCAAAGCCCGTGGCAATATTGTGACGTTTTATACCGGACTGGCGCTGTATAATTCTGCGACCGGACATTTACAAACTGAAGTTGAACCGTTCGACGTCCATTTTCGTCACTTAAGCGAAACGGAAATTGAAGATTACGTGCGCAAAGAGCGCCCGCTGCATTGTGCCGGTAGTTTTAAAAGCGAAGGATTGGGCATTGCACTTTTTGAGCGCCTGGAAGGTCGTGACCCAAATACCTTAATCGGTTTGCCGCTAATCGCACTGTGTCAAATGCTGCGACGAGAAGATATGAACCCGTTAAAAGCCTGACGGGTTGACGGCTGTACAGGCCAATCCTGTAGGCCTGATAGGCGCAGCGCCATCAGGCCTACAGGTAATGCGCGATAATATCAATGCGCATCAGCCTTTACTGCGTAACACCTCGAGGCAGCGCTTCAACTGCTTATCCATTGGCGCTTCAATACGCATTACTTCACCCGTCCCCGGATGAGTAAATTTCAACGCTGCGGCGTGCAAAAAGAGCCTGCTCAGCCCGGTATCCGCCAGTTGCTTATCGAACTCACGATCGCCATAGCGGTCGTCAAAGGCAATCGGATGTCCGGCATATTGTGTATGCACGCGAATCTGGTGCGTTCGTCCAGTCACGGGACTGCAGCGCACAAGCGTAGCGAACGCATAACGCTCTTCCACTTTAAAGCGTGTTTCCGATGGTTTGCCTTCCTGATTCACCCGCACAATGCGCTCGCCGCTTTGCAGAATGTTCTTTAACAGCGGGGCCTGCACGGTTTTGACATGGGACTGCCACTGGCCGCGTACCAACGCGAGGTAGTCTTTCTGCATGCCTTTTTCACGCAGTTGTTCATGCAACGAACGCAAGGCAGATCGTTTTTTGGCCACCAGCAGCACGCCGGAGGTATCCCGGTCAAGGCGATGCACCAGCTCAAGGAAACGCGCTTCCGGGCGCAGCGCACGTAAGCCTTCAATGACGCCAAAGCTTAAGCCGCTTCCACCATGCACGGCCGTACCTGAAGGCTTGTTAAGCACCAGAATGTGGTCATCTTCATATAAAATGACATCGGTCAGCGCCGCGACCTTCTGCAAATTCGGTGAAATGGCCTCTTCTTCACGTTCAGCGACACGTACAGGTGGAATACGCACAATGTCCCCGTCTTCGAGTTTGTACTCGGGTTTAATGCGTTTTTTGTTCACCCGCACTTCGCCTTTACGCAAAATGCGATAAATCATACTTTTCGGCACGCCCTTGAGCTGGGTGCGCAAAAAGTTGTCGATGCGTTGCCCTGCTTCGTCGGCAGTAATGGCAACTGTTTTTACGGCTGGAGTCTCTGTTTTCATGGGGGCCGATTTTAAATAGCCATCAAGATTCGCGCCACACATTTTTCTATGCTTATATTAACTGCTATACCTTATTACTTAAGTTTGACATAGCCGATTTGGTGGTTATTAAAGCAATCACTACGCGGAAGTGAAAAAACTGTGAGTAACCGGGTGATAAATGACAAAAGTCATCTTGCTATAACAAGGTTAGCAGTGGAATAATGAGGTTGTTTCCGTGTTGAATCTTGTTAAAACAAGAACTTTTCCGGAATGACCCAATTTTGCCCGACCGATCATCAACGCAGCAATGGCGTAAGACGTATTGATCTTTCAGGCAGTTAGCGGGCTGCGGGTTGCAGTCCTTACCGGTAAGTGCTCTATAGATTTCGCGTTGTAGGAAGGCGGCAAGTCTGGGAACCCCAGGTGCTTACTCCTGTAAGTGGTTGGGGTAAGAAGATGAAGCCAACGCACCCACAGCGTGAAAGACGATAAGCACGATGGAAGCTTCTCTGGAGAGTAACACCCAGACTGTTCCCCTGATAATTGCGCTGTGTTTCCGTATGAAATACAGGCAACCGACACTCTGCGCCTCTTTGAGCTGACGATAACCGTGAGGTTGGCGACGCGAATAGACACGAGGCCATCGGTTCACACCCGGAAAGGCATTACTCTGCCCGCAGCTTAGTCGTCAATGTAAGAATAATGAGTAAGTTACGATGAAAAGAATGTTAATTAACGCGACTCAGCAGGAAGAGTTGCGTGTCGCCCTTGTAGATGGGCAGCGTCTGTACGATCTGGATATCGAAAGTCCTGGACACGAACAGAAAAAAGCCAACATCTATAAAGGCAAAATTACCCGTATTGAACCGAGTCTGGAAGCTGCTTTTGTTGATTACGGCGCTGAACGTCACGGTTTCCTCCCGTTAAAAGAAATTGCCCGCGAATACTTCCCCGCTAGCTACAACTCCCATGGTCGTCCCAACATTAAAGACGTGTTGCGCGAAGGTCAGGAAGTCATTGTTCAGATCGATAAAGAAGAACGCGGCAATAAAGGCGCTGCGCTGACCACCTTTATCAGCCTGGCAGGTAGTTATCTGGTTCTGATGCCGAACAACCCGCGCGCGGGCGGTATCTCCCGTCGCATTGAAGGCGACGACCGTACCGAATTAAAAGAAGCGCTGGCAAGCCTGGAACTGCCTGATGGCATGGGGCTTATCGTGCGTACCGCAGGTGTCGGCAAATCTGCCGAAGCGCTGCAGTGGGACCTGAGTTTCCGCCTGAAGCACTGGGAAGCGATTCAAAAAGCCGCTGACAGCCGCCCTGCTCCGTTCCTGATCCATCAGGAAAGCAACGTTATCGTTCGCGCATTCCGTGACTATTTACGTCAGGACATCGGCGAAATCCTCATCGACAACCCGAAAGTTATGGAGATGGCGCGTCAGCACATCGCCGCGCTGGGTCGTCCGGATTTCAGCAGCAAAATCAAACTGTACACCGGTGAAATCCCGCTGTTCAGCCACTATCAAATCGAATCTCAAATTGAGTCCGCATTCCAGCGCGAAGTGCGTCTACCGTCCGGCGGCTCAATCGTTATCGACAGCACAGAAGCGCTGACCGCTATCGATATCAACTCCGCACGCGCGACCCGCGGCGGCGACATCGAAGAAACTGCGTTCAACACCAACCTTGAAGCAGCCGATGAAATTGCTCGTCAGTTGCGTCTGCGCGACCTCGGCGGCCTGATCGTAATCGACTTCATTGATATGACGCCGGTTCGTCACCAGCGTGCGGTTGAAAACCGCCTGCGTGAAGCCGTGCGCCAGGACAGAGCGCGTATTCAGATCAGCCATATTTCTCGCTTCGGCCTGCTGGAGATGTCCCGCCAGCGTCTGAGCCCGTCGCTGGGTGAATCCAGCCATCACGTATGCCCACGCTGCTCCGGCACGGGTACCGTACGTGATAACGAATCACTGTCGCTGTCTATTCTGCGTTTGATCGAAGAAGAAGCGCTGAAAGAAAATACGCAGGAAGTTCACGCTATTGTTCCTGTGCCGATCGCATCCTACCTGCTCAACGAAAAACGTACCGCGGTAAATGCCATCGAGACGCGTCAGAATGGCGTGCGCTGTGTGATTGTGCCAAACGATCAGATGGAAACCCCGCATTACTCCGTGCTGCGCGTACGCAAAGGGGAAGAAACACCAACCCTGAGCTACCTGCTGCCGAAACTGCATGAAGAAGCGATGGCATTGCCGACGGAAGAAGAGTTCGTCGAGCGTAAACAGCCAGAGCAGCCGGCATTGGCCACCTTTGCTATGCCAGAGGTGCCGCCAGCCCCTGCTTTGCAGGAACCTACTGCGAAGGCCGCCGCGCCTAAAGCCGCAGCAGCGACCGCGGCCGTCGCCGCGCAGCCAGGTTTGATTAGCCGTTTCTTCGGCGCACTGAAGTCCATCTTCAGCGGTAGCGAAGAAGTGAAACCGGTTGAACAACCTGCGCCGAAAGCTGAAGAGAAAACCGATCGCCAGCAGGATCGTCGTAAACCGCGTCAGAACAATCGTCGCGACCGTAACGATCGTCGTGATAATCGCGACAACCGTGGCGAGCGTGATAACCGTAACGAGCGTTCAGAAAGCGGTGAAAACCGTGAAGATAACCGCCGTAACCGCCGTCAGTCGCAGCAGCAAAATGCGGAAGCACGCGATAACCGCCAGCAGTCTACTGAGGTCGCCGACAAAGCGAAATCCGGTGATGACCAGCAGGCTCCGCGTCGCGAGCGCAACCGCCGTCGCAACGATGATAAGCGTCAGGCGCAGCAGGAAGTTAAAGAGCTGAACCTGGCAGAACAACCTGCGCAGGATACCGAGCAGGAAGAGCGCGTTCGTCAGCCTCAGACTCGCCGTAAACAGCGTCAGCTGACTCAGAAAGTTCGTTACACAGACAGCCCGGCTGTTGAAGCCGAAGTCGCGACTGCCGAGGTGGTCACTGAAACGGCTGTCGCTCAACCAACTGAACAGTCCGTACCGGCACAGCGTACAGAACTGGCGAAAGTTGATCTGCCTGCCGTCGTTGCGACTGAGCAGGAAGACAACAGCGAAGCGCGTGACTCTAATGGTATGCCGCGTCGTTCCCGTCGCTCACCTCGCCATCTGCGCGTCAGTGGACAACGCCGTCGTCGCTATCGTGACGAGCGTTACCCGGTTCAGTCGCCGATGCCGTTAATGGTTGCCTGCGCATCTCCAGAATTAGCGTCCGGTAAAGTCTGGATCCGCTACCCTGTTGCTCGTCCTCAGGATCAGCAGGTTGCAGAGCAGCGCGAGCAGGAAACGGTTCAGGGGCAAACTGCACCTGTCGCCGTAGAGCCTCAGGTTGCTGCAGCTGCCGTTGAGCATATTGTGAACGCCCCTGCTTCGGTTGAAACCGTACAGCCAGAGGTGGTCATTGCTGAACCTCAGGCTACCGTCGTTGAAACCACCCATCCGGAAGTCATCGCTACTCCGGTCGAGGAACAACCGCAAATTATCGCTGAATCTGACGCGCCTGTTGCTGAGGATACCGCGGCGAAAGCCGAACCTGTCGCTGAAATAGTGGCTGCGCCGGTTGTCGAAGAATCTGCGGAGGTTGTTATTTCTCAGCCTGAAGTGGCTGAAGAGATTGCCGAGGTTGTGGAAACAGCGCCAGTGGTTGAAGAAGTTGCCGCGCCGCAAGAGGTTGTTGCCGCACCTGTCGTCGAAGACGCAGTCGTTAAGGCTGAAGTTGTCGCAACCCGCGTTGACGCAGAACATCTTCACAGCCACGCGGCCGCCCCGATGACCCGAGCTCCTGCACCAGAGTATGTGCCTGAAGCGCCGCGTCATAGTGACTGGCAACGCCCGGAATTCACCTTTGAAGGTAAAGGTGCCGCAGGTGGACACAGCGCCACGCACCAGGCGACTGCGCCAGCAACGCGCCCGCAGCCCGTTGAGTAAGTCATAATCAACATCAAAGCCGACCTTCGGGTCGGCTTTTTTTTATCTCTGCTCTACGCACTGGCAAACTGATAAGGCGTGGTTACGCTGGCAATCTTTAGCGGTGCGATTGCGCAGGTAATAAGACTAACGGGTAATCTGTCGCTGAGAAAATAACAGTGGCCTAAAAAAATGCCCGCTCCGGGGTGTTAAAGGAGCGGGCAGACAAACATATCCAGTTTCATGATATGTTCAAAAAGGTGTTACCGGTTCAGTTGAAATAGCGACATTCCCTGCATATCGGTAAACGTTTTGTACGATGCCTGCAGTGCGGCCTGCTGCATCACGTAGGACGAAATCGCTGCGTTCCAGTCAACATCCACCAGATTGCTCATCTGCTGAGTCTGGCCCAATGCGCGATCGGCGCCCAGTGAATCCAGTGAACTTAACTCGCTGAGCTGAGTCCCTAACTCTGCACGAACAGAAAGCACGTTATTCAGTGAATTTTTCAGGCCACGACTGGTTTTATCAATGGCTGCAGCGGCGGTAGCTTTTGCCGCGTCATTGCCCTCAATCGGGGTTTTGAGCGCATCAATAGCGGTATCCAGCATTTTGAACAGGTTCTTTTCCTGAGTACCGCCGCCAGGTTCCGGTACGGCATTGCTGGTCAGATTAACAAATACTTTATCGCCAGTATGACCAATCACCATGGTACGGGAGGCATCGACCTGCTGGGTCACATTTGTTGTACCGCCGCTGTAAGCGCCATCTGCCTGAGCAAATGGTGCAGATTCTGTTTTATATCCGCCAAAAATATAGCGTCCATTACCGTCGGTGCTGTTCGCCAGGTTCATCAGTTGATCGCGGATCCCCTGCAGGTCGGTGGCCAGCGATGCACGGTCGTCATCGCTTAACGTGCCATTCGCAGCATAGACAATTTTTTCCTGCGCGGTCTGAATTGCCGTCGTTACCTGACTCAGTACGTTCTCTTCCAGCGATACTTTTTGCGTCGCAAATGAACGCGCCAGCGTATATTGGCTGTTCTGCGCCTGTGCTTGAGAAAGCACCACGGCCTGCGAGGCGGCGATCGGATCGTCAGATGGGTTAATCACACGTTTGCCCGTTGACATCTGCTCGCCGAACTTCATCCATTCAGCCTGAGAGTTAGTGATGCCACGCATATTCTGCTGGTACATCATCTGGGTGCTGATACGCATTGTGTCCCTCTCCCTTAGCGAATATTAATCAGTGCATCAAACAGCGCATTTGCGGTTTGCAGCACTTGCGCATTAGCCAGGTAATACTGTTGATAGCGCTGTAAGTTACCGTATTCTTCGTCGAGGTTGACGCCGGAAATAGACTGCTGCTGCTTATAAAGCTGCGTTACCACGTTGTTCTGGGTAATGGCGCTGGTTTTCAGCGTCGCGGTTTTGTTCCCGACATCGCTTACCAGCGTGGCATAAGCATCGTTGAAGGTCTTATTACCCACGGTAGCTTTGGTCTGCAGATCCAGCAGTTTCTGACCGTTACGGTTATCGCTTTTTCCCTTATCAATATCCGGGTCCGGATCATTTTTTGAGACCTGGGCCATGGCGATTTTCGACTCATCGGTCACCATGACTTTCATATCAACAACGGCGTTACTGACAGGTTTCACTGTGAAGCTGTCATTTGCTTTTGCGCCAGCATTTACGGTGATTTCCATCCCGTCAAAGGACATCTTCCCACCGGTAACGGTAGCTTTGAAGCTGGTATTATCCGCCAGGCGAGTTACCTGCCAGTCCGTCCCGTCATAAACGATTTTATAATCGGTCGCCTGTACAGCAGAGCTGTCGGTAATCTTCGCGCTTAACGATCCTGTTCCTGTATTTTTAGCGTTGTTGAATACTGCAGGGCTACCGATAGCAAAGAAATCCTTACCCTGATCGCCGTTCGCGTCAAAACCCTCTTTATGCTGGGTGTTAAACGCATCGGCAAACGCCAACGCCAGTTGGCCCAGCGTATTACGCGTCTGGTCAAGCTCTTGAGAACGGAAAGTCAACAGCCCACCCAGTGAACCGGTATTCAACAGTTTTTCGGGAATTTCAACCTCGCCGGCAACCCCGTCGACGTAGGCCACTGTGGTTCGATTGGGATCGTCACTGGAGGGCACAGCCGCCAGCTGGCGTGCATTGCTGCCCTGCACCAGTGAATAGCCGTTCGCCATGGTTATGTTGTAAGTCCCGCCGTCCTGAACGCTGACTTCAACACCGACAATCTGGTTCAGTTCACTGACCAGTTGGTCGCGCTGGTCGAGTAAATCGTTAGGCGATGCGCCCGCGCCGACGCCGGTCAGACGGGAAATCTGATCGTTGAGGCTGGCAATCTGTTTTGAATAGTTGTTGATCTGGTCAACGCTAGCCTTGATCGCAGTATTAACCTGCTTGTCTTGATCGCGCAGATACTGGTCGGTTGTTCTGAACTGGTTGACTAAACCATCAGCTTTACCGATCAGCGCCTGGCGCGCCGCCGGGTCTTCCGCGTTACTGACAAGGGTTTGCAGGCTGGTAAAAAAGTCCTGCATTGAGGTCGAAATGGAACTGGTTTTGCTGGAGAGCAGATTGTCGATTTTCGACATTTGTTCATAGCGCGTTGTCAGGCCGCTGCTTTGGTTCTGCGCGGCACGTAACTGATTCGTGATAAAGGAGTCATACTCGCGCTGTACGCCAGAAACATAGACGCCATTGCCAACCCAGCCCCCCGCACCCAGCGTGCTGTTCGCTTGTGCCATAATTGTCGTTTGACGGGTGTATCCGGCAACGTTATAGCTGGAGATGTTATTACTGGCAGAATTCAACGCGGCCTGCGCTGCGGCGAGTCCACTCATCGCGTTATTAATCAAGCTGGACATGGAGGTTCCTTGTAATCCTTCAATACTCGTTATTATCGGCAGCAGGTTGGTAGACTTGAGCTATTTAAAAGAGATTATCGATATTCGTACTGTAGGTTTTGCTCACTTTTTCGCTCATCGATTTCAACTGCTGGATCATGCTGGTTAATTTACGCGCATAGTTAGGGTCAGTCGCGTAACCGGCATTCTGCAAAGCCTGTGCCCCCTGCTCGGCGGTAGCTGCGGCGGTTACCGCCGCATAGCGCGGGTTACGCGATATCAGACCGACATAATCCGACAGTGCCTCAAGGTAAGAGCTATAGACGCGGAATCGGGCTTTCACCTTTTTCGCCTCGCCGTTTTCATATTCGGTGGTGGTGATTTCGGTGGTTGGGCCTTTCCAGCTTCCCGAAGCCTTCACGCCAAAAATGTTAAAGCTCGGTTCACCGTTCTCACGACGGATTTGTCGCTGCCCCCATCCAGACTCCAGCGCCGCCTGCGCCAGAATCAGATGATGTGGAACCCCGCTTTGCTGACTTGCCAGCTTAGCCGGCAGCGATAACTGGGCGAGGAAGTCTTTGCTGTCACCTGACAGCGGCTCATCATTGCTTTCCGTCGCGCGGGGAATGGCTTTACGGACCAGTTGCGTCAGCGCCTGGTTTTGATAGCTGGTCACCGTTTCCAGAGAGAACTTCATTGGCACCTGCGGCGCATCGTCTGCGGGTTGCGCCTGCCCTTCAGTCATCTGCTTAACCATCATTTCAGCCAGTCCCAGACCTTTACCTGCGGTCATCTGCTGCGCAATTTGTTGGTCATACATGCTGGTATACAAACGTGTTGAATCACTGCTAAAAACGCCATCTTTCGGCAGCGCTTCACGCATGCTTTTCAGCATCATTTGTACGAACATCCCTTCAACCTGACGGGCAACCGGGCGGATATTCGCCGCCGGGTCCTGACCCGCTTTCGCTTTCAGTTCGTTCAGTGATTGCGCATCCCAGGCGGCACTGGTCAGCAGTTTGCTGTCACCAATCATTAGATGATTTCCAGTTTGGCGCGTAAGCATCCCGCGCTCTGCATCGATTGCAGAATGGACATCAGATCCATCGGCGTTGCCCCTAGCGCATTAAGCGCACGCACAACATTGTTCAGGTTGGCGCTGGAACGCACGCTTTGCAGCGAACCGCCGCTCTGGCGCAGATCGATCTGGGTTTGAGGTGTCACCACGGTCTGTCCACCGCCAAACGGTGTATCCGGCTGGCTGACGTTCGCCTGGCGGTTTACCGTTATCGACAAGTTGCCTTGCGCGACGGCACAGCTATCCAGCGTGACTTCACGGTTCATGACAACGGATCCGGTGCGCGAGTTGATAATCACTTTCGCATCCTGCGGCGTGACATTCACCTCCATATTCTGGATGTCAGCAAGGAAACGCACCTGCGAACTGTTGCCGCTTGGCACGCGTACCTGAATCGTCCGGGCGTCCAGCGCAGTGGCGCTACCAAAGCCGCGCGAACGGTTAATGGTGTCGGTTATCTGCTGCGCCATAGTGAAATCTTCATTATTGAGCTGCAGATTAATGGTGTTACCGCCGCCGAACTGGCTGGGTAATTCACGTTCGATGGTCGCGCCGTTGGTAATACGTCCGCCATTGAGCTGGTTTACCTGCACGCTGCTGCCACCCGCAGCCGCGCCTGCACCGCCTACCAGAATATTCCCCTGCGCCAGCGCATATACCTGGCTATCGACCCCTTTCAGCGGGGTCATCAGCAACGTTCCGCCTCGCAGGCTTTTGGCGTTCCCCATGGAAGAGACCACCACGTCAATGGTTTGCCCCTGACGACCAAAGGCCGGGAATTGCGCGGTCACCATCACCGCCGCCACGTTTTTCAGCTGCATATTGGTGCCGGTTGGCACGGTAATTCCCAACTGCGAAAGCATGTTGTTGAGCGTTTGCGTAGTAAACGGCGTCTGGGTGGTCTGGTCACCCGTGCCATCCAAACCGACCACCAGCCCATAACCGATCAACGAGTTTTCCCGCACGCCCTGAACGCTGGTCAGGTCACGAATACGGTCGGCATGCGCAAAGGTGGTTATCAGCACCAGTACCATTCCAACTAAAGATTTAAACACTGGCTACCTCGCTTACATCGGCGACAAGTTAAGGAAGAAACGCTGCAACCAGCCCATATTCTGCGCTTCATTGATGTAGCCGTTGCCGACATACTCAATACGTGCGTCCGCAACCTGAGTTGACGGTACGGAGTTGCTGCCACTGATGGTGCGCGGGTTAACGACCCCGGAGAAGCGAATGAATTCAGTGCCCTGATTAATGGCGATCTGTTTTTCACCCACAACATGTAAGTTGCCATTCACCAGTACCTGATCGACCGTTACGGTCAGCGTACCGCTGAAGGTATTGCTGGCGTTCGCGCCGCCTTTACCGTTAAAGGTGTTACCGCCTGAAGCTTCTACGTCAGCACGCTCGTTGCCAAACAGTCCTTGCAAATAACGCGGTACGGTATCAAAGCCAAAGTTGGTTTTGCCGTCGCGGCTGGCATTAGCCGAGGAACTTTTGCTCGCGCTGACGTTTTCCTGCAATACGATGGTCAACGTATCGCCAATATTGCGCGGACGGCGGTCTTCGAATAGCGGCTGATAACCGTAGTTAATCGGTTGGGCCGACTGGAAGATTGATCCATTCGCCACCGGCGTCGGGCCAGGAACAGGCTGGGCAGACGTTGCGCCCTGCACGAGGGGCGTGGCCGGGATCCAGGCGCATCCTGTCAGTGAAACCACCAACAGGGCTAAAATTGGGTATGGGTGAAGCGCGTATTTTCGCATTGCGGTCATCTTCAAAATCAGTGTGCCGGTGAGGCTTTCACCCCACCGGGCCACACTTTAGAGTTGCGTCAGTTTTTGCAGCATCTGATCGGTGGTCGATACCGCTTTACTGTTGATTTCGTAAGCGCGCTGAACCTGGATCATGTTTACCAGCTCTTCCGCCACGTTGACGTTAGAGGTTTCAACATAGCCCTGGTACAGCAGACCCGCACCGTTCAGCCCCGGAGTGCTCTCATTCGGCGCACCGGATGACTGCGTTTCGGTGTACAGATTCTCACCAATGCTTTCCAGACCGGTATCGTTCATAAAAGTAGTCAGGTTAAGCTGCCCAACCTGAACCGGTGCTGCCTGGCCCTGCTGGGTTACGCTGACGATACCGTCGCGTCCAATGGTGATACTGAGCGAGTTAGCCGGGATGGTGATAGCTGGCTGAACCTGAAACCCCCCCGCAGTCACCAGTTGGCCGTTCTGATCCACCTGGAAAGAACCGTCACGGGTGTAGGCGGACGTGCCATCAGGCAGCATGACCTGGAAAAAGCCCTGCCCTTTAATCGCCACATCTTTACTGTTGTTGGTCTGCGACAGGTTCCCCTGGCTGTGTAAACGCTCAGTCGCGACCGGGCGCACACCGGTACCAATCTGCAAACCAGACGGCAGTGTGGTTTGTTCAGAAGACTGTGCGCCAGGCTGGCGAATCGTCTGGTACAACAGATCTTCAAAAACGGCACGTTGACGCTTAAATCCGTTGGTGCTGACGTTTGCCAGGTTGTTGGCAATCACATCCATGTTGGTTTGCTGCGCATCCAGGCCGGTTTTGGCGATCCACAATGAACTGATCATAAAATGTCCTGTATTAACTCATCGACAGCAGTTGGTTGGCGCGACCCGCGTTATCATCCACGCTACTGATAATCTTCATTTGCATTTCGAAACGACGGGCGTTGGCGATCATGTCACTCATCGCGGCTACCGGCTTAACGTTACTGCCTTCCAGCACACCCGACATAACGCGAATGCTGGGGTCGGCCTGTAACGTAGCGCCACGGGTAGCCTGTGCGGCCTGAGTCAGACGGAACATACCGTCATCGCCACGTTGCACTTCACTCCCCGTGGCCTTCACCAGTTTCAGTCGCCCAACTGGCGCAACGGTGTTAGCCGGATCGCCAGGGTTGAGCGCCGAGATCGTGCCGTCTGCCGCAATGGTGACTTCTGAACCTTCCGGTACGGCTATTGGTCCGGCTTCGCCAATCACCGGGTGTCCCTGAATGGTCAGTTCCCCCGTAGGGCTTACCTGAATGGCGCCATTTCGGGTATATCCTTCGCTACCGTCCGCGGTCTGCACAGCCAACCAGCCATCCTGTTGCAGCGCCACGTCCAGCGGACGTGAGGTATAGTCCATCTGACCCGGCGTCATATCGACCCCCGGCGTGGAGGCCACCACCAGCGTACGCGTCGGTAAAGACAATCCTTCAACGGGAACCGCGCGCAGCGCATTGAGTTGCGCACGAAAACCCGGCGTTGAGGCGTTTGCCAGGTTGCTGGCCGTCACCGCTTGTTGATTCAGCGTCTGACTGGCCGCGCCCATGGCGGTATAAATTGCGTGATCCATTAAGCCATCCCGTCAGGCGCTTAGCGCAGGTTGACCAGCGTGTTGAGGATCTGGTCCTGGGTTTTGATGGTCTGCGCGTTCGACTGATAGTTACGCTGGGCGACGATCATATTCACCAGTTCTTTACTCAAATCCACGTTTGATGCTTCCAGCGCGCCGTTGGTCAGCTTGCCGAAGTTACCCTCGCCTGCGGTACCCAGCAGCGCCACGCCGGAAGACTGAGTAGCTGCCCAGACGTTGTCACCCTGAGAAGCCAGACCTTCGTTGTTGGCAAAGTTTGCCAGCACGATCTGCCCCAGAACCTGTTGCTGTTCGTTGGAGTAGTTACCGACCACAGTACCGTCATTGTTAATCTGGTAGCTCACCAGGTCGCCCGGCTTATAGCCATTCTGATTCGTGGCAACGATGTTGTTGGCGCCAGTGTTCTGCTGCATGGAGTTCAGGAAGCTCAGGGAGAAATTTGCCGCATCAGCACCGTTAATCTGTCCGGTTGTGATGTTGATTTCCTTTGGCCAGACGGTAGGAGGCGTTGGTACCGCCTCGGCGGCTGTGGCGCTAATCCCTAAGAACACACCATTTTCATTAAAGCGCATAAACCCTGCTGATTTTGCAGCGGCTCCGGTTGAAGCATCCTGTGTGTGAACTTCCCAGGTGTTGCTCTGCGCATTTTTGACATAAAAAATATTCATGTCATGGGCGTTACCCTGGCTATCGAAAACGGTAACGGTGCCTTTCTTGTTGTAGGAATCCGCATCGCTGGGATTAAACGGGGTCTTCGTTGGCACCTTGTCAGTGGAGTTCAGGTTGATCTGCATTGACGCAGTCGTGGTGGTTTTAGCCGCCATCAGCGTATTCGGGATAGTGATCGGCGCCGGGTTAGCACCTTGCTGTATCGTTGGCGGTGTACCGGTAGCCGGATAGCCCGTCAGCTGTAGCCCCTGCATGTTGACGATATTGCGGTTTTCATCGAGCTTGAACTGACCGTTACGGCTGTAGAAAACGGAACCGTTGCTGTCTACCATGCGGAAAAAACCGTTCTGGCTGATAGCGACATCCAGCCCGCGACCGGTGTTGGTCGTGGTACCGTCGGTAAAGTCCTGGGTAATGCCCGCAACTTTAACGCCCAGACCCACTTTAGAACCGGCGAACATATCGGCAAAAGAGGCCGTACCGGATTTAAAACCGTAGGTGGCGGAGTTGGCGATGTTGTTACCAATGACATCGAGGTTGGTCGCTGCAGCGTTCAGACCGCTGACCGCTTGTGAAAAGGCCATGACTTACTCCTGATAAGTGTGAAGGCTTAAATGATCTGCCGTACTTCGTCGAGGGTGGTGGTTCCATAGGTGCCCAGATCCAGCGTATTACCGCCGTTACTGCGAATAACGCCCTGCACCAGCGCAAACTGAAGCGGCTGAGCCACCAGTTGTGTTCCGCCATTACTGGCAGCAATTGACACGTTGTAAGAACCGCTTGGCGCATCCGTGCCATCGGTCATGGTGCCGTCCCAGGTAAAGGTATGAACGCCCGCTTTCAACCCACCAATATCAATGGTGCGTACCACCTTGCCGTCTTTATCGGTAATGGTTGCGGTAACCTTATCTGCCGGTTGCTGCAGTTCAACGCCAAACGGCGTGGTGGTGGTTTTTGCGCCCTCTTCCGTACCTTTACCGGTCAGGATGGTGGTACCTGGGATCATGACACCGTGGCCAATCAGCGTACTGGCCTGCAGCGACTGACTGTTGTCGATCTGCCCGGAGATCGATCCCAGCGTGGTGTTCAGTTTCTCAATTCCGCTCACGGTACTGATTTGCGCCAACTGGGTGGTCAGTTCGTTGTTTTGCAGCGGGTTGGTTGGATCCTGGTTTTTCAGCTGTGCAACCAGCAGCGTAAGGAAGCTGCTTTGCAGGTCCGCGGCGTTGCTGCCCGTCAGTGAACTCTTCCCCGTTGCGTCATTCACACCCGTCGTGCTCGGGTCATTCATTTTTACAGCAATAGACATGTGCGCCTCCTTTTACTGGCCTAGCGTCAGCGTTTTGAGCATCAAGCTTTTCACCGTATTGAGCACTTCGACGTTTGCCTGGTAGCTACGCGAGGCTGACATGGTGTTGACCATTTCGCCGACGACGTCCACATTCGGCATTTTTACGTAACCGTTCGCATCGGCCAGCGGATTACCGGGTTCATAAACCAGCTTATCCGGCGCCTGGCTTTCAATGACGTCAGCGACTTTTACGCCACCGGTTGCCGCACCTGGCGCGGCATCAACCTGAAACACAACCTGCTTCGCGCGATAGGGCTGACCGTCAGGTCCGGTGACGCTATCCGCATTCGCCATGTTGCTGGCCGCCACGTTCAGGCGCTTAGACTGAGCCGTCAGCGCAGAGCCTGCGATATCAAAAATATTTAACAGCGCCACGAATTAGTTCCCTCCTTGCAGCACGTTCATCATGCCTTTGATTTGTCCACCCAACGCGGTCAGCCCCATTTGATACTTGAGGCTGTTGTCTGCAAATTGCGTACGCTCCCGGTCCATATCTACCGTGTTGCCATCGAGAGATGGCTGATCAGGAATGCGGTAGAGCAGTTCCGTAGAAGGAGCGGAAACGGTCTGGGCCGGAATGTGTTGTGCAGAGGTCAGCGTCAACGAGACACCGCCGGTTTCTTCCCGTCCTCGCACCATGACTTTTTTTAATTCACTGGCGAAATCCAGGTCGCGCGCCTGATACCCCGGCGTGTCGGCATTGGCTATGTTGGCCGCCAATACTTCCTGGCGTTGGGCGCGCAAATTCAGCGCTTCCTGTTGAAAACGTAAGGCGGCGTCGAGCTTATCGAGCATATCTCCTCCGCAAATGACAAAATTCAGCCGACAGCTTAAATCCCATTACGCGCGCGTTATCGCTGGAATAAACGCAAAATGCGTCGCTATTTGTTGCGTTGATGACTGCGTCACACAGGTAGAATCCTGTCACTACCTGAAAAAGCGCGAGGTTTTGATGCAAACGTTTAAACGTGGAGTCGTCGTGGCAGCACTGCTGTTCAGTCCTATGACGCTGGCGCAAGACCTGAATTCACAGCTGACGGCATGGTTTTCCCAGCGTCTGGCCGGATTTAGCGATGAGGTCGTCGTTACTATCCGAACGTCGCCAAACTTATTGCCGAGCTGCGAACAACCAGCATTAAGCGTGTCCGGGAGTGCAAAATTGTGGGGTAATGTGAACGTGCTGGCGCGCTGCGCCAACGAGAAACGTTATCTGCAGGTGAGCGTGCAGGCCACAGGAAACTACGTTGTTGCCGCCGCGCCCGTCGCTCGGGGTAGCGCCCTGACTTCGGCCAGCGTAACGCTGAAACGAGGTCGACTGGACCAACTCCCTCCGCGCGCCGTGCTGGATATGAATCAGGTGCAGGATGCCGTAAGCTTGCGCGATCTGGTGCCAGGTCAGCCGATACAGCTTTCCATGTTGCGCCAAGCATGGCGAATCAAGGCCGGTCAGCGCGTACTGGTTATCGCCAACGGAGATGGCTTTCGGGTGAATGCCGAAGGTAAAGCGCTGAACAATGCCGCCGTCGCCCAGAATGCCCGAGTACGGATGATTTCAGGCCAGGTGGTGAGCGGTGTCGTCGATTCTGATGGGAATATTCTTATTAACCTATAATAGGTTAAAGATTTTTTAGCGTGTGCCGATAGATAAACAACCAATGATTACAGCGGGCCGCTATAGCGTAACCCCTCGATGAGGATAAACAAAATGAGCATTGATCGTACCTCACCATTGAAGCCAGTAAGTACCGTTCAGCCACGTGAAACCAGCGATGCGCCGGTACAAAAAACGCGGAAGGAAAAAACCACCGCCACCACCAGCACCAGCGTCATGCTGAGCGACGCCCAGGCCAAACTGATGCAGCCCGGCACCAATGACATCAATATGGAACGCGTGGAAACACTGAAAACCGCGATCCGTAATGGCGAGCTGAAAATGGACACCGGAAAAATTGCCGACTCGCTGATCCGCGAGGCGCAGAGCTACTTACAGAGTAAATAAAGTATGACTCGTTTGTCAGAAATACTTGACCAGATGACGACCGTCCTCAATGACCTGAAAACGGTAATGGATGCTGAACAGCAGCAGCTTTCCGCAGGATATATTAACGGCAGCCAGCTACAGCGTATTACAGAAGAAAAAAGCTCTTTGCTGGCAACCCTTGATTACCTGGAGCAGCAGCGCCGTCTGGAGCATGACGCCACGCGCAGCGCCAATGATGAAATTGCCGAGCGTTGGCAGACCATTACCCGGAAAACACAGGACCTACGCGAACTCAACCAGCACAACGGTTGGCTGCTGGAAGGGCAGATCGAGCGCAATCAACAAGCGATTCAAGTGCTGAAACCGCACCAGGAACCGGCGCTGTATGGCGCAAACGGTCAAACCTCTGCTGCGCACCGCGGCGGGAAAAAATTCTCTATCTGATGCTAGCCTGATAACGTTTTGCTTATCAGGCCTACGCGTTTTGTAGGCCGGATACGGCGTCATGCCGCCATCCGGCATTAATCTGTTACGCCGTCCGGCGCACAAACTCTTTCACTTTAAAGCCCAGCACCGCGAGCGCAGCGAAGTAAGCAGCAATACCTGCCACCACAACGGCCATCAGACGCAGCAGACGCCATAACATCGTTCCCTGCGACCAGTCCGGCATGATGTAGAGCATCCCAACCAGCGCCGCCGACATCACCAGCACAGAAATCACCAGTCGCGCCAGGAACCAGGCCCAACCCGGTTGTGGGGTAAAAATTTTCTGTTTACGCAGTTGCCAGTACAGCAGTGAAGCGTTCAGACACGCCGCCAGACCAATCGACAGCGACAGCCCTGCATGTTTCAGCGGCCCAATAAATGCCAGGTTCATTACCTGGGTCATAATCAGCGTGACAATGGCAATCTTGACTGGCGTTTTAATATCCTGGCGCGAATAAAAACCAGGGGCCAACACTTTCACCACGATCAAGCCAATCAAACCTACCGAATATGCCACCAGCGCGCGCTGCGTCATCGCTGCGTCAAAGGCGGTAAATTTACCGTACTGGAACAGAGAAACCGTCAGCGGTTTGGCCAGAATCCCCAACGCCACGGCGCTCGGTAATGCCAACAGAAAACACAAACGCAGGCCCCAGTCCATCAGACGGCAATACTCATCATGATTACCGCTGGAAAAACTTTTGGATAGCGAGGGCAGCAGGATAGTCCCCAACGCGACACCAAGTACGCCAGACGGAAACTCCATCAGACGGTCAGCATAATACATCCATGACACTGAGCCAGAGGCCAGAAATGAAGCGAAAATCGTATTGATGATCAGTGAAATCTGGCTGACAGATACCCCAAGGATCGCCGGGCCCATTTGCTTGACGACGCGCATCGCCCCCGCATCACGGAAGTTCACGCGCGGCAGCACCAGCATGCCAATTTTCTTCAGGTGCGGAAGCTGATAAATCAGCTGTAGCACGCCGCCAACGGTAACGGCCCACGCCAGCGCCAGCACCGGAGGGTGAAAATAAGGCGCAGCAAACAGCGCGAAACCGATCATGCTGATATTCAGAAAGGTCGGCGCAAACGCCGGAATGGAAAAGCGATTCCAGGTATTCAGGATCGCACCCACCAGCGAAGCCAGCGAGATCAGCAGAATATATGGAAAGGTGATCCGTAGCAGTTGAGTGGTCAGCGCAAATTTGTCCGCGGTGTCGGCAAACCCAGGCGCGGTGACTAAAATCACCCATGGGGCAGCCAGCATCCCGGCGACCGTCACCACGGCCAGCGCCAGGGTCAACAGCCCGGAAACGTAAGAGACAAAGACGCGGGTCGCATCCTCCCCCTGCTTACTTTTATATTCGGCAAGAATAGGCACAAACGCCTGCGAAAAAGCGCCCTCAGCAAAGATTCGGCGCAGCAGGTTAGGAAGTTTGAATGCCACAAAAAAGGCATCAGTCGCCATCCCTGCGCCAAAGATTCTGGCGACAATCGCATCACGCGCAAAACCCAGCACACGTGAAAACATCGTCATCGAGCTGACGGCTGCCAGCGACTTTAATAAATTCATCTATGTTGTATTCCAGACTCTGAGGCAAAACCCCGACAAACCTGCCCGTAGGTCGGATAAGGCATGATCGCCGCCATCCGGCACTTTTGCTGTGCCTGATGGCGACGCCGTAGCGTCTTATCAGGCCGACAAACCAGCCTATGGTTGAAAAGAGGTGTTATTTTTGAGTTGGCATATAGTACCTGGATTACAATGAATTACTACCGCCAGATGTTACAGGGGGTTATTCAGCCATCGCCTCCCGCCACAGCTTTTCGACAACGCGCTGGGCCAGGAGCGCCTGCTCACCTGCCGTCTGGGGAACCGTCTGATTTTGCACGCACTCAATGAAATGACGTGCGCATCCGGCAAAACCACGCTGTTCCAGGGTAGTTTGCCAGCCTGCTACCGGCTTGTGCACCACACCTTGCCCGCGCTCTTCCCGCCATTCCCGCATATCCGTAACGTCAATCAGGCCACCATCCGTCACCGCCTGCACGCTCTCGCGCTGGCTACCGGCGCGGCGATGCATACTGGTCGTTATCTGCATTTGCCCGGCAGAAAAATGGTGCTCCGCATAGAGCATCGCGCCGGAGTCATTGGTTAACAGCGTACCGTTATTTAACTGCGCTTTCTCTCCCGCCAGCCACAATGCGGTATCGACAACGTGCAGATAGTCGTCCAGCAAAGTGAAGCGCAGATCGTGCGGCCCGACGCTGTCCGTCCGGTGCTTATCCATGCGTACGGACGCCGCATTGCCCAACTGGGATTTGAGATCCTGATACAGCGGCGCAAATCGACGGTTAAACCCCACCATCAGCGTCAGCTTTTTCCTCTCGGCCAGCTCCACCAATTGTTCAGCCTCGCGCAGGTTTTCCGCCAGCGGTTTATCCACGCACACGTGAACCCCGGCATTCAGCAGTTCGCTGACCACCGCATAGTGCGTTGCGGTACTGGAATGGACGAAAACCGCATCGCAGGTTTGCGCCAGATTAACCAGTGAATCAACGTAAGGTATCCGCCAGGTATCACAGATACGCTGCGCTTTTTCCCTCGAAGGTGAAAATGCCCCTTCCAGCGTCCAGTCTGCACTAGCGCCCAGCACGGGCAGCCAGGCCTTTTGCGCAATCCCGCCGAGCCCGACAACGCCGATACGTAATTTATTCACATCAGTCTCCCAGGTGCGCCAGCAAGGAATCAAGCCGCTGCTTAAGCTCCGCGACGTCTGTTTCCAGCGCGTCAACGCGCGCCTGTAGATCGCCCGAAGCTGCCGGAAGTTCATCTGTGGTGGCCATCGCTTCATCAACGTCACCGCAAAACAGGTGCATATAACGGCTTTCACGTTTGCCCGGCTCACGCGCCAGGCGAACGACATAAGGACCATCTTCCCGGGTTGCCAGTTTCTCCAGTGTCGACTCTACTTCGGCCATGTCGCTGAATTCGTACATCCGGGAGGCGCGGCTACGCAGTTCACCAGGTGTTTGAGCGCCGCGCAGCAACAGCGTGGTAATGAGCGCGACTTCCCCCGCGCTGAGCTTAAGATTGCCAAACTCAGAGTTGCAGAAACGCTGCTCATATTTCGTGACGCGATTACCAAAGCCACTCACCGTACGCAGGAAATGCCGTTTCACCAGGTTATCAAGCTGATCCTGCACGTCGGATTCCGACAGGTTCATCACGGGTTCACGATTCGTTTTTTGATTGCAGGCGGTTACGACTCCGTTAACGGAGAGCGGATACTGTTCAGGTGTAGTCACTTGTTTTTCTAATAAACAGCCAATCACCCGTGCTTCGGTGGCGGTTAATTCGTATTTCATCGTCTTCTCCATTAATCATGGCTGCATCTGAAACTTAGCGGCCGGGGGTCCATTCTGATGTGGTCAACGCCGTCAGCACGTGATCGCGCCACTGCCCGTCAATCAGCAGGTAGTCTTTGGCATACCCTTCTTTTTCAAAACCCAGTCGCGCCAGCAGGTCACCGCTGCGTTTATTATGTGGCATGTAGTTAGCCATAATGCGGTGAATATGCTGCGTGCGCTGCATATAGCGGATGGCCGAGGTTAAGGCTTCATACATCAGCCCCTGCCCCTGCCACTTCTGTGCAATGGAGTAACCGAGATAACAGGCGTGGAAAGATCCCCGCACGACGTTCGAGAAGTTCGCGACGCCAATAATCTCTTTTTCTTCCGGATCGAGCAGCGCAAAGTAATAAGCTGTGCCCTGTTTATGAAACTCAGAGATCATGCTCAGACGCGCCTGCCAGCCTGACGGATAACAGTGGCTTTCATCGCGAATAGGTTCCCAGGGTTTTAAGAAATGACGATTTTCTGCGTAATAATCTGCCAGACGCCAGGCATCACGCTCATGCACTAAACGCACGACCAGGCGGTCCGTGGTTAAGCGCACTTTTGGCACGTTACTGCGATAGCCAAACATTCTATACCTACTCCTTCCCGTAACGTCTTCAATACGCTATTCGCATTACTATACCTGCGCAAATACGCCCTGTGAAAAGAGCAAAATGCCATTTTTTGAATTATTCACACATTTTGATGAAAACTCTCTATCAAGACGGACTTTTGATAAAAAAATATTGTCCCGCGAAGGGTGGGAAAAGCGATGACGACACCGCAGAATAGGAGGTGCTTATCTTTTAAACTCTATCCAGAGTGACGAGTTTTTCCCTGGAGGGGAAATGTCGCAAGTCTCGCAGGCAAGGAACCTGGGTAAATACTTCCTTCTTATCGATAACATGCTGGTCGTGCTGGGTTTCTTCGTCGTTTTCCCGCTGATCTCAATTCGTTTCGTCGATCAAATGGGCTGGGCCGCCGTGATGGTCGGTATCGCGCTTGGATTACGTCAATTTATCCAGCAAGGTTTAGGTATCTTCGGCGGTGCTATTGCTGACCGTTTCGGGGCAAAACCGATGATCGTCACCGGCATGCTGATGCGCGCTGCCGGATTCGCCACCATGGGCATTGCCCATGAACCGTGGCTGCTATGGTTTTCCTGCTTTCTTTCCGGGCTGGGCGGCACGTTGTTCGACCCTCCCCGCTCGGCGCTGGTGGTCAAACTGATCCGTCCGGAAAAGCGCGGGCGTTTTTTCTCTATTCTGATGATGCAGGATAGCGCCGGGGCAGTGGTTGGTGCGTTGCTCGGCAGTTGGTTATTGCAATACGATTTCCGTCTGGTGTGTGCCACCGGCGCAATTTTGTTCGTTCTGTGCGCGGCGTTTAACGCCTGGCTACTTCCGGCATGGAAGCTGTCGACGGTGAAAATTCCGGTGCGCGAAGGAATGAGCCATGTGATGCATGACAAGCGCTTTGTCACTTATGTGCTGACGCTGGCGGGCTATTACATGCTGGCGGTACAAGTGATGCTGATGCTGCCAATAATGGTAAACGACATCGCTGGCTCACCGGCCGCAGTGAAATGGATGTATGCCATCGAGGCGTGCCTCTCTTTAACGTTGCTCTACCCGATTGCCCGCTGGAGTGAAAAACGCTTTCGCCTTGAGCATCGCCTGATGGCCGGTCTGCTGGTGATGTCTTTCAGCATGATGCCCATCGGCCTGGTCGGGAATTTGCAGCAGTTGTTCACCCTGATATGCACGTTCTATATTGGCTCAATCATCGCCGAACCGGCGCGTGAAACCCTGAGCGCCTCGCTGGCGAATGCACGTGCCCGGGGAAGCTATATGGGTTTCAGTCGACTGGGACTCGCCATCGGCGGCGCCATTGGTTATATCGGCGGCGGCTGGCTGTTTGACATGGGTAAAGCCCTGGCACAACCGGAGCTGCCCTGGATGATGCTCGGTATTATCGGCTTCATCACTTTCCTGGCGCTGGGCTGGCAATTCAGTCTCAAACGCCCAACGCGTGGTATGCTGGAGCCTGACGCCTGATAGCCAATCTGGCGTACGTGCTTTTTTCAGTTTTTTCTGCTGTTACCCGCAGCGCTGGTGCTCGATGATGCTTTGTGTCACGATTACACCACAAGCATCATGTTGAGGAACCCCATGAAAAAGTTTTTTTTTGCCGCTGCACTAATTGTCAGCGGCCTGTTGGTTGGTTGTAATCAACTCACGCAATACACGGTTAGCGAGCAAGAGATTAATCAGGCCCTGGCGAAGAATAATAACTTTTCAAAAGATATCGGTTTGCCTGGCGTCGCTGAAGCACATATCGTATTGAACAACCTCGCCAGCCAGATAGGCCGTGAAGAACCCAATAAAGTGACGCTGACCGGAGACGCCAACCTGGACATGAACTCCCTGTTTGGCAGTCAGAAAGCGACCATGAAGCTGAAGCTAAAAGCCTTACCGGTTTTCAATAAAGAAAAAGGCGCGATTTATCTGCAAGAAATGGAAGTCGTGGACGCTACCGTCACGCCGGAAAAAATGCAGTCGGTACTGCAAACGCTGATGCCTTATTTAAATCAGTCGCTGCGCAACTATTTCAACCAGCAGCCAGCGTACATTCTGCGGGATGACAGCAGCCAGGGGGAAGCGCTGGCGAAAAAACTGGCGAAAGGCATTGAGGTGAAACCGGGAGAAATCATTATCCCGTTCACCGACTAATATGACAGAGGGCGCCGATGCGCCCTTTTTTTTCGTGCAAACGAAAACGTTTCCGCTTATCCTTTGTTTCCGGCAAAAAAGACTATCCTCAGCCGGAGCATATTGATGACTGCACCATCCCAGGTTTTAAAGATCCGCCGCCCAGACGACTGGCATCTTCACTTTCGCGATGGCGACATGTTAAAAACTGTCGTGCCCTATACCAGCGAAGTTTATGGCCGCGCCATTGTCATGCCGAACCTGGCTCCGCCCGTCACCACGGTGGACGCGGCTATCGCTTACCGCCAGCGAATTCTTGACGCGGTACCTGCCGGACACGACTTCACGCCATTAATGACCTGCTACTTAACGGATACGCTGGATCCCAATGAGCTAGAACGTGGATTCAACGAAGGCGTGTTCACCGCCGCAAAACTCTATCCGGCCAATGCCACCACCAACTCGACGCATGGCGTAACCTCTATTGATGCCATCATGCCAGTGCTGGAACGGATGGAAAAATTGGGTATGCCTCTGCTGGTGCACGGCGAAGTGACGCATGCGGATATCGATATTTTCGATCGCGAGGCGCGCTTTATTGAGACGGTAATGGAACCACTGCGTCAGCGTTTAACTGCGCTGAAAGTGGTGTTCGAACATATCACGACTAAAGATGCTGCCGAATACGTGCGCGACGGCAATGACCTTCTGGCGGCGACCATTACGCCGCAGCACCTGATGTTTAACCGCAACCACATGCTGGTCGGCGGGATTCGCCCTCATCTGTACTGCCTGCCGATCCTCAAACGTAACGTCCATCAACAGGCGCTGCGTGAGCTGGTCGCCAGCGGGTTTAACCGCGCCTTCCTCGGTACCGACTCAGCGCCGCATGCGCGTCATCGCAAAGAGTCAAGCTGTGGCTGTGCGGGCTGCTTTAATGCGCCGACCGCACTGGGCAGTTATGCCACCGTGTTTGAAGAGATGAATGCGCTGGACCATTTTGAAGCCTTCTGCTCACTCAATGGCCCACAGTTCTACGGTTTGCCGGTGAATGAAACCTTTATTGAGCTGGAACGCGTGGAGCACAAAGTCCCGGAGAGCATTGCGCTGCAAGATGATACGCTGGTGCCTTTCCTGGGTGGCGAAACGGTACACTGGTCCGTGAAAAGCTAAAAAAAGTGTAGCCAACTGGTGAGAATAACTGTATAAATAAACAGTATATTCCACAGGGGGCTACTATGCGTATTGAAGTCACTATTGCCAAAACTTCACCTTTACCTGCTGGTGCAATTGACGCGCTGGCAGGTGAACTCTCCCGCCGTATTCAGCACCATTTTCCGGATAACGAAGGTAACGTTACCGTCCGTTATGCCGGCGCAAACAATCTGTCGGTTATTGGTGCCACCAAAGAGGATAAAGAACGCATCAGCGAGATCCTCCAGGAGACCTGGGAAAGCGCGGATGACTGGTTCATCAATGAATAAATAATGATATGCAGTGATGTTTGTTTGCCGGGTCGCCCCGGCTTTTTTATACACACCATCTTTTAATCAATAGTTCATTCCTTCTGGCAAACTGATATTTTAATAATAAATTCCTGTCTATCTTTTAACCACAACACCAAAATAATTGTGCAACATGCTTAAAAAAAATGAATAACATGTCGGTTTGTTAGTCAGATAACGCTGAAAACGAAAATTTTATGTGCTTACCTCTTTAAATTTTCAATGAATACCCTTATTTATTGATATACTGAAGTTGCTTCAGAAAAAACGCATTGAACCTCGAAAACCGTTGTCTAGTAACACGAATTAGGGGGCATGATGGAAAAGAATAATGAAGTCATTCAGACTCATCCGTTAGTAGGATGGGACATCAGCACTGTTGATAGCTACGATGCGCTGATGCTGCGTTTGCACTACCAGACCCCGAATCGTCCAGACCCGGATGGGACTGAAGTTGGTCAAACGCTCTGGTTAACCACTGATGTTGCCAGGCAATTTATTTCGATATTAGAAGCAGGAATCGCTAAAATTGAATCCGGCGATTACCAGGTAAATGAGTATCAGCGACATTAAATCTGATACATCCAACCATCAAAAGGCACCTTTCCGGTGCCTTTCTTATTTCCAGGTTGAATATTCCGGGTCACTTATTTACCCTGCTACTATCGCGATTGCAGAGAGAAGCGGATGAAATACGACTTAATCATAATTGGCAGCGGTTCCGTGGGCGCCGCAGCCGGATACTATGCCACTCGCGCCGGTCTGAAGGTTCTGATGATCGATGCGCATATGCCACCGCATCAGCAGGGAAGCCACCACGGCGACACTCGATTAATTCGTCATGCCTATGGCGAAGGTGAAAAATATGTTCCGCTGGTGCTGCGTGCGCAAACATTATGGGATGAATTATCCACCCAAAATGAAGAGCCGATTTTTGTGCGCTCTGGTGTCATCAACCTTGGTCCGGCAGATTCAACCTTCTTAGCGACCGCAGCGCAAAGCGCAAAACAGTGGCAACTCAATGTTGAACAACTGGATGCAGCAGCCATTATGGCGCGCTGGCCAGAGATTCGCGTACCTGAAAACTATATCGGTCTGTTTGAAGCGGAATCTGGTTTTTTACGTAGTGAGTTAGCGATTAAAACCTGGATCCGTCTGGCGGAAGAAGCAGGCTGTGCGCAGCTATTTAAATGCCCGGTCAGCGCAATTCGTCATAGTGATGATGGCGTCACGGTAGAAACCGCCGATGGTGACTATCACGCGCAAAAAGCGATGATCAGCGCCGGAACCTGGGTACAGGCATTAGTCCCTGAACTACCGATACAACCGGTACGCAAAGTGTTCGCCTGGTATCAAGCCGATGGGCGTTACAGCGTTAAGAATAACTTCCCTGCCTTCACCGGGGAGCTACCAAATGGCGATCAATTCTACGGTTTCCCGGCAGAAAACGACGAGCTAAAAATTGGTAAGCACAATGGCGGACAGGTAATTCATTCGGCAGAAGAGCGCAAGCCGTTTGCCGCTGTAGCCAGCGATGGTTCTGAAGCCTTCCCATTCCTGCGCACAATACTGCCAGGCGTGGGTTGCTGTCTGCACGGTGCGTCCTGCACCTATGATAACTCACCAGATGAAGACTTTATTATTGATACTCTACCGGAGCATGACAACACGCTGATCATCACCGGGCTGAGCGGACATGGCTTTAAGTTTGCCTCCGTCCTCGGAGAGATTGCGGCAGACTTCGCCCAGGACAAATCGTCTGACTTTGACCTGACGCCCTTCAGGCTAAGTCGTTTTAAGCGATAATAAATGAATGGCCTCGTTGGTGAGGCCATTTTTAATGACAGGAATAACGTTGATGCGCCGCATCTTTCACTATCTGGTTAATAATATTCGCGAGCATCTTATGCTCTACATTATTTTATGGTCGCTGCTGGCAATTATGGATGTGATATATATTATGTTTTTCTGAATCCGCAACACTGACACTAATTGACATAAACTGATATTAACTTAATTTTCATTGCAATTAACTGAACAAGAAAAATACCTTACCCCCTGAAACCAAGCCTTAATGTCATCCACCCCTACTAATTCCTTGATGATTACTTCACAATTCAATCAATTTTATTGAATCAAAAACAAATATCACCATTATTGTTATTTATTAGTTGCATTAATGTCTTTTACGCGCCATTTTCATTCACTTCTGAAATATCTAACGGTGCACTTATGCAATTCAATAATACTCCACAACGCTATGGCGTGGTGTCTGCCACTTTACACTGGCTGATTGCGATTGCTGTATATGGCATGTTTGCGCTGGGATTGTGGATGGTCACACTCAGCTATTACGACGGCTGGTATCACCAGGCCCCTGAACTGCATAAAAGCATCGGCGTTGTGCTCATAATGGGGCTGGTTATCCGCGTCGTCTGGCGGTTGATCTCCCCTCCTCCTCCTGCGCTGGCAAGTTATTCCCGTTTCACCCGCATCGCGGCGGCACTGGGTCACCTCGCGCTATACACATTGCTCTTTTCAATTGTCATCAGCGGGTATTTGATTTCCACCGCTGATGGCAAAGCGATAAGCGTATTTGGTTGGTTCGACATTCCTGCCACCCTTGCCAATGCGGGCGCTCAGGCCGACCTCGCCGGTAGTCTGCACCTGTGGCTTGCGTGGACCGTGGTGATTTTATCGCTTCTGCACGGACTGATGGCCCTGAAACATCACTTTATCGATAACGACGATACCCTGAATCGCATGTTGGGAAAATCGTCATCTGACTATGGAGCTTAAAATGAAAAAAAACCTGCTGGGACTTACACTCGCCTCTCTGTTATTCACCTCCGGGTCAGCCGTGGCGGCAGATTACAAAATTGACAAAGAAGGACAGCATGCCTTTGTTAATTTCCGTATTCAGCACCTGGGTTACAGTTGGCTGTACGGCACATTTAAAGATTTCGACGGGACTTTTACCTTTGATGAGAAAAATCCCGCAGCCGATAAGGTTAACGTCACCATCAACACCAACAGCGTTGACACCAATCACGCCGAACGCGACAAGCACCTGCGCAGCGCAGATTTCCTTAACGTGGCCAAATTCCCGCAGGCGACCTTTAGCTCTACCAGCGTGAAGAAAGAGGGGAACGACCTGGATATCACCGGTAATCTCACCCTGAACGGCGTCACTAAACCGGTTACGCTGGATGCGAAGCTGATCGGTCAGGGCGGCGATCCGTGGGGTGGCACGCGTGCAGGTTTTGAAGCAGAAGGTAAAATTAAGTTGAAGGACTTCAACATCACCACCGATCTCGGCCCGGCGTCTCAGGAAGTCGATCTGATCATCTCAGTGGAAGGTGTCCAACAGAAGTAACGTATGAGTTGCCGGATGGGGCTAAAGCCGCCATCCGGCATGATGACTATTTCGCAGGGTCCGGAATACCCAGTTTGGTATTCAGACGACCGCGTGACTTATTAAATATTTTGTTGCCATTTTCACGTCCGGCGCGAAGACGACGTTGCTCTTCTTCCGGCAACTTACTCTCTTCGCTACACAACTCGCTACAGCAGCCGTTATACTTCTGCGCGCAGGCCGGACACTGGATAAACAACAGATGGCAGCCATCATTTTTGCAATTAGTATGGCTGTCGCACGCCGTTCCGCACTGATGGCAATGCGCAATAACATCTTCAGAAATCCTTTCGCCCATACGCTCATCAAAAACGAAGTTTTTACCGACAAAACGCACAGGAAGCCCCTGTTCACGCGCCTTGCGGGCATATTCAATAATACCGCCCTCAATGTGCCAGACTTTGCTAAATCCGTTGTGTTTCATCCAGGCGCTGGCTTTCTCACAACGGATCCCGCCTGTGCAATACATAACGATTTTTTTATCTTTATGCGCCTGCATCATTTCAACGGCTTTCGGTAACTGGTCGCGGAACGTGTCTGCCGGGATTTCTAGCGCATTCTCGAAATGGCCCACTTCATATTCATAGTGGTTGCGCATATCAATGAATACCGCGTCAGGATCGTCCAGCATGGCGTTTACTTCCGCCGCCTTCAGGTAATCACCTACGTTGCTGGCGTCAAATTGCGGATCGTCAATGCCATCCGCCACGATGCGCTCACGCACTTTCATGCGCAGCACCCAGAACGATTTACCATCATCATCCAGCGCGATATTCAGACGTAACCCGGCGAATGCGGGATCAAACGCATAAAGCTGCTGGCGGAATGCCTCGACGTTGCTTTGCGGTACGCTGATTTGCGCATTGATTCCTTCATGGGCAAGATAAACGCGCCCGAAGACGTTCAATGCAGTGAACATCTGGTACAGCGCATCACGCGTGTGCTGAGGATTGGCGATGGTGAAATATTTATAGAATGAGATCGTCGTGCGCGGCTCGGTCTCAGCCAACATTTTGGCTTTGAGCGCATCGTTCGAAATGCGGTTGTGTAACACTGGCATGGTGTACGTATCCTGCAAATAGGGAGAAAATGAAAATCGGCGGCATAATAAAGCAAACACCGCCAATTTACATCCACACATTTTACGCTACATTTCTTACTCCAATATAAAAGTGCAACAACAATTGCTGGTTTAATCACCGTTCTCCCGTCACAAATTTTTGATATGCGCGAAAAAATGCGACAATACAGGCAATTGGTCGTTTGAAGACAGGATAGACATGACGAATTTACCCAAGTTTTCGGCTGCGTTACTGCATCCACGTTATTGGTTAACCTGGCTGGGCATTGGCATCCTTTGGTTAATCGTGCAGTTACCCTACCCGGTTCTTTACAAGTTGGGCTGCGCATTAGGTCGTCTGGCATTACGTTTGATGAAACGTCGGGCAAAAATTGTTTCCCGTAATCTGGAACTGTGCTTCCCGCAAATGAGCGAGCAGGAACGCCAGCAGATGGTAGTCAAGAACTTCGAGTCCGTGGGCATGGGCGTGATGGAAACCGGAATGGCCTGGTTTTGGTCTGACAAGCGCATTTCACGCTGGACGGAAGTTATCGGGATGGAACATATCCGCGACGTTCAGGCGCAAAAGCGGGGAATTTTGTTAGTGGGTCTGCACTTTCTGACCCTTGAACTGGGTGCGCGTCAGTTTGGTTTGCAGGAGCCGGGGATAGGTGTATATCGCCCTAACGACAACCCACTGCTCGACTGGCTACAAACATGGGGCCGTATGCGCTCTAATAAATCCATGCTCGATCGTAAAGACCTGAAAGGAATGATTAAAGCGTTGAAAAAAGGCGAAGTGGTCTGGTATGCGCCGGATCATGACTACGGTCCCCGCGCCAGCGTATTTGTCCCGCTTTTTGCTGTTGAACAGGCCGCAACAACCTCCGGGACCTGGATGCTTTCACGCATGTCGAATTCCTGCCTGGTACCGTTTGTTCCCCGCCGCAAACCTGACGGTAAAGGTTATCAATTGATTATGCTGCCTCCGGAGTGTTCACCGCCGTTAGACAACGCGGAGACTACGGCAGCGTGGATGAATAAGATTGTTGAGCAATGCATCATGATGGCCCCGGAGCAGTACATGTGGCTACACCGTCGTTTCAAGACGCGTCCTGAAGGTTCACCTTCCCTGTACTAAAGCACGGTTGCAGTCCTGCGGACTGCAACACCTTCCCTGCCCGCTTTAGGTTTAACTGCTATCCGCATTGCAGCAACTATCTACCAGGCGCATAATTAGCCTGCTTGCTTATATTCAATCGATAGCGCAAACAGCGCGCCACACTGCGGAACGCTATGTCACCCTCAGATGCTCCCATAAACTGGAAACGCAACCTCACCGTTGCCTGGTTGGGTTGTTTTTTAACCGGTGCAGCATTTAGCCTGGTTATGCCCTTTTTGCCCCTCTATGTCGAGAGCCTCGGCGTCACGGGTCATAGCGCCCTGAATATGTGGTCAGGTCTGGTCTTCAGCATCACTTTTCTCTTTTCCGCCATCGCCTCTCCTTTCTGGGGTGGCCTTGCCGATCGCAAAGGGCGAAAAATCATGCTGCTGCGTTCCGCATTGGGTATGGCGATTGTGATGCTGCTGATGGGGCTGGCGCAAAATATCTGGCAGTTCCTGGTCCTGCGTGCCCTGTTGGGTCTGCTCGGCGGTTTCATTCCCAACGCCAATGCACTCATCGCCACCCAGGTTCCGCGCAATAAAAGTGGCTGGGCGCTGGGAACGCTTTCCACCGGCGGCGTCAGCGGCGCGCTGCTCGGACCGTTGGCTGGCGGGCTGCTCGCGGATCAGTACGGACTACGCCCGGTATTTTTCATCACCGCCAGCGTACTGCTGGTCTGTTTTATCCTGACGCTATTTTTTATTCGCGAACGTTTCCAACCGGTGAGCAAGAAAGAGATGCTGCACATTCGCGAAGTCGTGGCCTCGTTAAAAAATCCCAAACTGGTGCTGAGCCTGTTTGTCACAACGCTGATAATCCAGGTGGCAACCGGGTCCATCGCGCCAATTCTGACGCTGTACGTTCGAGAGTTGGCTGGCAACGTCAGTAACATCGCCTTTATTAGCGGGATGATTGCTTCCGTACCGGGTGTGGCTGCGTTAATCAGCGCCCCGCGACTTGGCAAATTAGGTGATCGAATTGGCCCGGAGAAGATCCTGATTGTTGCTCTGGTCATCTCCGTGCTGCTGCTTATTCCAATGTCGTTTGTACAATCGCCCTGGCAACTTGCCGTTCTGCGCTTTTTATTGGGGGCCGCTGACGGCGCTCTGCTCCCGGCTGTACAAACGCTGCTGGTCTATAACTCAACCAATCAGATCGCCGGGCGTATTTTCAGTTATAACCAGTCATTTCGCGATATCGGTAACGTAACGGGGCCGTTAATGGGGGCGGCAATTTCCGCCAACTACGGTTTTCGCGCCGTCTTCTGTGTGACCGCGGGCGTCGTACTGTTTAACGCTTTCTACTCGTGGAATAGTCTGCGCCGTCGCCGGAACACTGAGGCCACGGGATGATTTTTGTGCATTCATACTTGCAATATCGGAGAATCAACTATTATTTCCCTGAATACTTCATTAAATCAAAGGGAGACTCTGATGACCATGTATGCCACGCTGGAAGAAGCCATTGATGCCGCTCGTGAAGAATTTCTGGCTGATAACCCTGACCTTGAGCCCGACGAAGCCAGCGTTCAACAGCTAAGCGTACAAAAATACGTGCTACAGGATGGTGACATTATGTGGCAGGCGGAATTCTTTGCTGATGAGGATGAGGATGAGGGCGAGGGTGAATGCCTGCCAATGCTGAGTGGTGAAGCGGCCCAAAGCGTTTTTGATGGCGACTATGATGAAATTGAGATCCGTCAGGAGTGGCAGGAAGAAAACACGCTTCACGAATGGGATGAAGGTGAATTCCAGCTGGAACCTCCCCTGGATACCGAAGAGGGTCAGACCGCGGCCGATGAATGGGATGAGCGATAGCTACTCGTAAGGTCCGTGGTGAATGTCGAGCGGGAGCAGCAAAGTATCAAACACCAGCGAAAATGGCAGGTCGAGGATGGTGACGTAGCGCCACGCGGAGTCCCGGACATCCCATTGCACGCCAGGATAGTATTGGTTTCCGTGCCCTTGCCCTGGGATAGTTCGGCTAATAATACTGCCGCATCCGCTCAGCAAGCACACCATGATTGCCACTGCCAATATTCGCACCTGATACCTCACGGCTCTTTTATTTAGTATAAAAAAATACCGGCACCAGGCCGGTATTTTCACGTTACATAACGCTTACTTTTTCCTGAGCGCCAGCGGATTCAGGGTCAGTCCCTGGTAGTAATTCACCCACGAAGAATACTTATCAGGTGAATTCCAGACGCGATAGTGCAAACGCGCCATCGTCACCGGATCGCTCAACAGCACCAGACGGCGGTCACGGTTTAGTTTCTCCGGCGTTTCGTTCAGCGCCTGCTCCACATGGCGGTCACGGGCAATCTCAAGCACGTTACTCGCGCGGTGACGTGCAGTCGCCATTGCCGTTGCCAGTGCGTTAAATGACGGGTTAAACACCGCATGCATAAAGCCGTCGTCCAGCGTACGATTGCGGTTCATCACCAGATAGGTATCCGTATCAACCAGCACCTGCGGCGGAGAATACTCTTCCGGGATCAGGAACAGCTTCCAGCGCTTGGTACGTAACCCAACCGTGGAACGGCTGGAAATCACGGAAACAAACGGCGACAGGATCAGCGAGAAGACAATCGGCGCCAGCCAGAACAGGAAACGCAGATCCAGCCAGGCCATACCTACCGCCCACACCAGCCCCAGCAGTAACTGAGAACCGTGACGCATAAATGCTTCACCCCACGGGGTGGAATCGTCATCACGCTGCGGTGAATTCCACACCACTTCCCAACCGAGGAAGGCGCTCACGACGAAGACGGTATGGAACAGCATACGTACCGGCGCCAGCAGCACGGAGAACAGAACCTCCAGCAGCAGCGACAGCGTGACGCGGATAAACCCGCCGTACTCTTTCGTCCCTTTACACCAGATGAGCAAAATACTCAGCAGCTTCGGCAGGAACAGCAGCACCATCGTAGAAGCAAACAGCGCGATCGCCAGTTCAGGACGCCACTGCGGCCATACCGGGAACAGCTGGCGCGGTTGCAGGAAGTACTGTGGTTCCGTCAACGCATGCACCACCTGCAATGCAGTCGATAACGCGAGGAACATAAACCACAGCGGCGCGGACAGATAGGACATAACGCCGGTCAGGAACACTGCACGGTGAACCGGGTGCATCCCCTTCACCAGGAACAGACGGAAGTTCATCAGGTTGCCATGACACCAGCGACGGTCACGCTTGAGTTCATCCAGCAGGTTCGGCGGTAGCTCTTCATAAGAGCCCGGCAGATCGTAAGCAATCCACACGCCCCAGCCGGCACGACGCATCAACGCCGCTTCGACGAAGTCGTGGGAGAGAATCGAACCCGCAAACGAGCCTTCGCCCGGTAACGGCGCAAGCGCACAGTGTTCGATAAACGGCTTCACGCGAATAATCGCGTTATGGCCCCAGTAGTGCGATTCCCCCAATTGCCAGAAGTGAAGTCCAGCGGTAAACAACGGACCATAAACACGGGTCGCAAACTGCTGACAGCGTGCATACAGCGTATCCATACCGGAAGCCTTCGGTGAAGACTGGATAATCCCGGCATTTGGATTCGCTTCCATCAGGCGCACCAGCCCGCTCAGACAGTCACCGCTCATCACGGAATCAGCGTCCAGCACCACCATGTAGCTGTACTGATTTCCCCAGCGACGGCAGAAGTCATCAATGTTACCGCTTTTACGCTTCACGCGACGACGACGACGACGGTAGAAAATCTGCCCTTCGCCTTGCACTTCGGCAATCAGCTCCATCCACGCTTTTTGTTCTGCTACGCAGATATCGGGGTTGTAGCTGTCGCTCAGGATGTAAACATCAAAATGCTCGGCGTTGCCCGTCGCTTTGACCGACTCCCACGTGGCGCGAAGTCCCGCGAATACGCGGTCAACGTCCTCGTTACAGATCGGCATAATCAACGCGGTCCGGTGTTCGGGATTTAACGGCTCGTCCCCAACCGTTGAGGCGGAGATACTGTACTTATCTCGCCCAATCAACAGTTGCAGGAAGCCCATCAGCGCGGTCCAGAATCCTGCTGAAACCCAACAGAAAAGCACGGCAAACAAAATGAGAATGCCGGTCTGGAGCATGTAGGGCAGCAGTTGCATAAAGGAGACCCATAAATCCTGCCCCATCATGTCAACAGGATTAATGAATGCCCACCCCTGATACGGAAGGATCGTCTTCATATACCAGGTTGCGACGACCGTTTGCGCCAGCGTTAAGATCAACAACGTATAGCGGCGGATGGTGCCAACCGTACGCCATTTTTGCTCGCTCTCCTGTTCTTCTTTCGTCAAACGCGAAAGATAACGCGGAGTCACATCGCGCCCGCGCAGGCGATCCCAAAAGCGGCCAACCGGGTTGGTACGCCAGGGATCGGGGAACATAGAGGTACGCGTTGCTTTTGGCATCGCCTGCAGCTGATCGCGCCCCTCATCGTCCTTAACCAACTGCTCTTTGGCCAGAGAATCAGGCCACGCCTGCTCCAGGCGAGCTTTCACCGAACCCTGCGGTGAATCATCTTCGCGCGAGTACGTACGATGCTCGGCATCCAGCGCCTGATGAACGGCGCGGATGTCAGTTTTCGGCAGTGCCGCTTTTTCGATATCCGAAAGCGGCATTGCGTCAATATACTCAGTTGTCTTATTCATTGGCAGGTAACTGGTAGCTCCAGGTTTCACTCAGCGTCTGATCGGCATTGACCAAGGCAGCACGCATTTCAGTGGTTTTCTTCACATCTTTCACTTTCACGCGCAATACCAAACGCCAACCTTTAGTTACCGGGTTGTAGCGCACAGTACTTTCAACGATCTCGCCGTTGTCGCCAATACTGGTTTGCGCGGTAACCGGGGTATCCTGCGGCAGCTTTTTCATATCCGTGCCGGTAAAGTCCACCACAAACGCGATGGTGCCATCAGGCTGACGAATGAGGTTAGACTGTTTTACATCACCGGTAGAACGACGAGTCTGCTGGACCCAGGCGCTATCAGGGGCATGAAGCTTGTCTTCGTCACGCGTGAACGTCAGGGTGTACTTGAAGTTCATCTCTTTACCAGCTTCAGGCAGTTGATCCGGCGTCCAGTACGCAACGATGTTATCGTTCGTTTCATCGTTAGTTGGGATTTCAACTAACTCAATCTTACCTTTACCCCAATCACCTTTTGGCGTGATCCAGGCGCTTGGGCGCAGATCGTAACGATCGTCGATATCTTCAAAACGCGAGAACTGACGGCCACGCTGCAGCAGGCCGAAACCTTGCGGATTTTCCATCGCAAAGCTGCTCACCGCCAGATGTTTCGGGTTATTCAGCGGACGCCAAATCCACTCGCCGTTGCCAGCGTGGATCGACAAACCGTTAGAGTCATGCAGTTCCGGACGATAGTTGGTCGCCGGAGAAGGCTGGTTTGGTCCGTACAGGAACATACTGGTTAACGGTGCCACGCCCAGCTTGCCCACTTTGTCGCGCAGATAAACTTTGGACTGAACATCGACTACCGTGTCACGACCCGGAATGATGACAAAGCGATACGCTCCGGTTGCGCGCGGAGAATCCAGCAAGGCATAAATGGTCAAACGTTTGTCAGTCGGTTTCGGACGCTCGATCCAAAACTCACGGAAGCGGGGAAATTCTTCGCCAGAAGGCAGAGCGGTATCAATCGCGAGACCGCGCGCAGACAGACCGTAGACCTGCCCTGCCCCCAGAACACGGAAATAGCTGGCACCGAGCATGCTGACGATTTCGTCGTTTTTATCTTTGCTGTTGATCGGATACAGCACTTTGAACCCGGCGAAACCGAGATCTTTTACCGTGTCTTTATCATGCTGAACATCGCCAAAATTAAAATAATCCGGGCTGTATTTGATTCTTTTCACCGCTGTAGCGGTAACTTCGTTGATTTTGACCGGCGTGTCGAAGTACATACCCTGGTGGTAGAACTCGAGCTTAAATGGGGTCTTGAGATTGCTCCAGTAGGCTTTATCGCGGTTAAACTGGATCTGCTGATAATCCGCATATTTCATGTCGCGGAAAACGGAGGGCAAGTTACTTTTTGGCGCCTCATAGCCTTTACCGGCTAAGGATTGAGCTTGTTTTGCAACATCATCGATGCTGAACGCCCAGCTCGATGATGTGTACAGCGTTAACATAACTGCTGCACCCAACCAACGCATTTTCATCATTTGTAGTTTATGTTTCATAATTAGTAAGCACTTCCCCCTTTGTGTGCTTATATTGATCCGATCCATTTTAATGGATAATCGGGTATTCCGACAACTGAATCCCTGTATTGTTCGCGCGCTGGCTCATGGTTTAATCAGGTTCAACTACCTGTTTTCACTTTGCGTGCTTATCCTGGAGACAGGTTGTTGGACTTCGTGTAGGGTTGCCCTCGAATGTAACCATTATTCGTCTTAGGGATAAGACGAAAAGTCTGAGAATACATAACTGTCTATGAGCTCTGTATCACCACCACGCGAATATTTTCTTGACTCCATCCGTGCCTGGCTAATGTTGTTAGGGATCCCATTCCATATTTCATTGATTTACTCGACCCACACCTGGCACGTGAACAGCGCGGAACCGTCGTGGTGGTTGACCCTGTTTAACGACTTTATCCATGCTTTTCGCATGCAAGTCTTCTTTGTCATTTCGGGTTATTTTTCCTACATGCTATTTTTGCGCTATCCGCTAAAGCGCTGGTGGAAGGTGCGTGTAGAACGCGTGGGGATCCCGATGCTGACCGCGATTCCATTACTTACGCTGCCGCAATTTATCATGCTGCAATACGTAAAGGGAAAAGCTGACAGTTGGCATACTCTCAGCGGCTACGATAAATACAATGCGCTGGCCTGGGAGCTGATTTCCCATCTGTGGTTTTTACTGGTTCTGGTCGTATTAACGACCGTGAGCATGTGGGTGTTCACCCAGATGAAAAACAGACTGACGCGTAGTGACGCCGCCAGCGCCCCGGCGGTGTCGATGACTAAATTATCGCTGATCTTCATCTTGTTAGGTGTCGGTTACGCTGCCGTCAGAAGGACAATTTTCATCCTCTACCCTTCGATTCTCAGCGATGGCATGTTCAATTTTATCGTTATGCAAACGCTGTTCTATGCGCCATTCTTTATCCTCGGCGCACTGGCGTTTATCAACCCGAATCTGAAAGCGCTGTTTACCACACCGTCACGCGGTTGCACGCTCGGTGCTGCATTCGCATTTGTGGCATACCTGCTCAATCAGCGTTATGGCAACGGCGATGCCTGGATGTATGAAACCGAATATGTCATTACCATGGTCATGGGACTGTGGATGGTGAACGTCGTCTTTTCGTTGGGTCACCGTTTGCTTAATTTCCAGTCTGCCCGCGTGACCTATTTTGTCAACGCGTCGCTGTTTATCTATCTGGTGCACCACCCGTTAACGCTGTTTTTTGGCGCTTACATCACTCCGCATATCACGTCGAATCTGCTGGGTTTTCTCTGCGGTCTGCTGTTTGTGGTTGGGATTGCGGTAATACTGTACGAAATCCATTTACGCATACCGGTGCTGAAGTTTCTCTTTTCGGGTAAACCGCCCGTTAAGCAGGATAAAAACAAGGCCGTAGCCGGCTAGTTTTTCCCTCAATCATTGTGTGGTTCAAAGCAGCCATTCAATGGGTAACACGGACGCCAGCTTTACCAGAACCCGCTTCCAGAATCCTGTGGCGGGTTCTTTTTTCAGGACCTGTTCACTGCCAGAAAGTCGGTCGACCCAATTAATTCTCCCCCAACGGTCAAGACGTAGCTGCCAGGCCATATCACGCTGGCTTTGCATAAACCGTTTATGAATCAATTCGGCCAGCACTTCACTCTCAATCACAAATCCCATTTCCGTATTGAGCAGCGTCGAACGAGGATCAAAATTTAGCGAGCCGATAAACACTTTGCGATCATCAATACTGAACGTTTTCGCATGCAGGCTGGACCCTGAATTACCGGTTAATCCACGATCGTGAACGACCGAGGCGCGATCGCGGGTCGGTTTAAGTTCGTATAATTCTACACCGTAGCGCAGCAGTTTCTTTCGCCAGCGCGCATAGCCCGCATGGACGATCGCCACATCATTCGCCGCCAGTGAATTGGTTAAAATGGCAATCTTGACGCCTTTTCTTACCAGTCGCAGGAGCTGCGCCACACCGGCACGCGTCGGCACAAAGTAGGCAGAAATAATATCAATACGTTCGGTCGGCGAGCCCATTACGTCAAACAAACGCTGCGGTAATAGCGAGTGGCGCGGCGCTTTCCCTTCTCCTTTTGCAGGATCATCGCTCAGCAAACGCGTTTTGGCCCAAATCAGCGGCAGCGATCTTTGATCGAGACTGGACATAAACTGGCTGGTTTCCAGCTTATGCAGATAGCGGCGGGTAATATCATCGTTATACCAGGATTCGGGTAGCTCAATACGCTGCACAGAATCTGGCTCAGACATCTCAAGCACATTTTGTAACGTTGAAACCGAGCGACAGTGCCAGTAACGCTCAAAATCATCTGCCACATCTTTGACAACCGGCCCGATAGCCATGACGTCCAGGTCGGAAAATAGCGGTTGCTCACCCGCGCCAAAATAGGCATCACCAATATTACGCCCACCAACGAGAGTCACCACGCCGTCAGCGGTATAACTTTTATTGTGCATGCGCCGATTAAGCCGGGCAAAATCGGTTAAATAGCCCAGCGCGCGCAGGATGCGAAAGGAAAACGGATTGAAGAGGCGAACTTCTATATTGGGGTGCTTATCTAGCAGACGCAGCGTGTCGTCCAAACCCGGCGTGTTGTTATCATCCAGCAGCAAACGCACCCGTACGCCTCGCTTCGCTGCGGCCAGCAGAACGGAAAATAACAATAGCCCAGACATGTCGTTTTCCCAGATGTAATACTGCACATCCAGGGTACGTTCCGCCATTTCCGTTAACCGATAGCGAGCAGCAAACGCATCCAGGCTGTCATCCAACGCAAGAATGCCGCATTCTCCCGGGTGGTCTTCGCAAAGGGGCGTGATGGCACGCTCAAGTCGCGTCATATCAGTCCGTGTGATCATCGCCTTGTTGTGTTAGCAATCTCTTATAAAGTTGAGCGTTTTCGTCATCAAAGCACACGAAGTATATCTGATCAGGAAGTGCGCGGCGGGTAATAAATTTCAGCACCGTTTTCACCGCTATTTCTGCCGCTGCGGCGCGCGGATAGCCATAAGCCCCGGTGCTAATCGCCGGAAAAGCAATGGAGTGATAACCATTGGCCAGGGCCAGTTGCAGGGTGTTTAAGTAAGCTTCTTCGAGGCGTTCGGCCTCATGATGACCTCCCCCTTGCCAGACGGGTCCTACGGTATGAATGACCGCTTTTGCCGCAAGCGCCCCCGCCAGAGTGATCACCGCATGCCCTGTCGGGCATTCTCCTTGTTGCTGGATAACCTGTTTGCAGGCCTCCAGCAATGCTGGTCCGGCAGCGCGATGGATTGCGCCATCGACGCCACCGCCTCCCAGTAGCGATGAATTCGCCGCATTGACAATCACATCAACAGCGACAGTCGTAATATCGCCATGTAACACATGAACACGTGATTGCATAAGTTCCCCCTGACAAAACACCATTCGTTAAGTGTACAGCAGGGTTTTCCCTTAAATCTCTCTTTTTAACCGTAAGTGTGCATATCTACGCCACAGCGAGTCATTTATATTCAATATTAAGAATCGCCATGTTTTTCTGTTCATTGAGGTAGTGCATTTTGACTGTGGCAATTTCCTGCACATTCTGAGGGGCTGTCGCGAGCTGTTGCGGGTTGTAAAGACTATTCTGGTTGGTGCCGTTGCGGATACATGACAATTCAATTTGCTGCTGCTGTCTGTTAACGTCGCAAGGTGATTCAACTATCGCTCCGCGAAAATGAATAACCCCGCCGGTTGTGATTTGCTGCGCAATTGCAGGGAGGGTTAAAAGAGAAAAAGCACATAAACTGGTACTTAAAATACGCTTTAATAATGTACACATAAGGGTTCCTCAATGATTAGCCATCTTTGAGGGATCGAAATGATCCTTCACCGCTACGATTAACGATCAAATACAAACGCTCACACGCTTCTATATTCATAGAACAGCAGCGCATTCCCAGCCACACCCTTAATGCAAATACAGCAAAAAATTATGGGTGACTGTTTGAGTCAGGCCATTGTTGCGACAGATGCAGAGACTGCCCATCTGAAACGGTAACGATAATTTTGACCGAGTCCTCAGATGAAATATTAAAGCTCAGTTTGGTTAATTCAATCGGTCGATTAGCAGGGACCGAAAGGCTTATTTTCTGCTGCGACTGGCTTTGTCCCCCCTGCCCTTTACGTATGGCAAGGACTTGTACCTCACATACGCACGGTTGGGTTAACGTCACCTGAGGAATAATGGTGTACATATCACCTTGCTGAGTTGTATTGAATGTTATTTGATTTGCCAGCGCGGCAATGAGTAATAGCGTATGCATCATATTCTCCCGAAAAAAAAACAGGGCTCACGCCCTGTTTATTATCAGTCAGAAAACTGAATTAGTGTTGGTTAGCTGTAGCGTTGTTGCCAAAGCCAACTTGCTGAATCAGCACATTGGAGTCAGAAGCGGTCTGATTAACCAACGCACCGTTACGGCCACCGAACTGGGTTACACTAATATCAGCATTTTTAGCATTCCACTGATCGATAGTGGCATTGTTCTGGAAGCCAGTCTGTTTCAGGCTAATGGTACTGTCATCAGCGCCCTGACCAACTACAGCCCCGTTACCGCGCCCCTGTTGTGTGATGGTGACATCTGATTTACGCGCATCACTTTGCAGAGCATTCGCAGCGTTGTTTGACCCATATTGGTAGATACTCAGTGAAGAGTCCGGGCCATAGTTACTACCGCCACCATGATGATTGCCGCCCCATTGCGGAACAACACCAGCCAGAGCACTGCCAGAAACTACGATTGCTGCGAATGCTGCCACTTTTAAAAGTTTCATGGTAAACCCCCATCGGATTGATTTAATCGTCGTTAATGGATTAGCGTTGAGTAACGCGAATTGCCATTTGCGACTGTCTCTGCACCACAACTGCTGTTTTTTGTGTACCGTACTGAGTAATATTGGCTTTATTACCAGAACCTTTCTGGATAATTACCGCCGTATTACCGTATGAACCTTGTTTAATACTCGCGTCATTGGAACTACCCGTTTGATCAATATATGCAAAGTTATATGACCCCGTCTGGTCTGTTTTCGCTCGGTTACCAGAACCTTCTTGCGAAATAACCGACAATAACTTCGAGCCCCCCTGGCGAGTATTTGCACTGTTCGCAGTGCCAACCTGACCAATAATGGCTGCCTGATTAAATGAAGACTTACTTAATTCATTTACCGCAAAGTTATATTCTGAGTTAGCTAAATCATAACTTGTAGCGGATGCAATCCCAGGCACACCCAGCATTGTAAACATCATAAATAACAACTTGTTTTTCATGTTGTCACCCTGGACCTGGTCGTACATAAGGTTAAATTATTTACCACTCAAATTATTGTTAACGTGACTTACATTTGTTAACGCCACGTTACGATGAAGAGTATGTCCGTTGAAACATTTTAAATAACTCACCCACCAGTTGTATTTTTATATCCAGATTCACCCCAAAGTACTAATTAACCGCAATTAACACCGTTATAGCTCTGGATTTTATTTCTTTTGTAACCCGATGAGTGAATTTCTATGCAGTAACAAAAAAACGCGTTTCCCGCGTTTCCTGGGCCTTGCAGACGGTAGTGGGATTGTCATCGGTACAAGTCGTGACAAGTGTCATTTTTTTCTATCTAAAATTTTTCAACTTAAAGTGAGACAAAAAAATCAAAATTCATTAGAAATCTAAAACCATCTAACTATAATTTTATTTCTTAAAATTCAATAAGATATTATAATTTGTATGATTTTTTAAATCTATGCAATAACGCTAAAATGTACAACTTTACTATCAAATCTAAACTCCACAAAAACGCAAAAATCACATTTTAATATATAAATTTACATTATGTAACATGTTTAACACTTGCTTTAAGATTTGTAATAGCTAGATTGAAATCAGTTGAAGTCCATTTGTTTTAATATTTTCACCCCGTTGGGTCGAAGTTTTATTTCTACACAGCAGTGCAACATCTGTCAGTACTTCTGGTGCCTCTATTTTAGTAGAGGCAACTGTCAGGTGTGCGACTAAAAAAGTGGAGTTTCATCATGTTTAATGAAGTCCATAGTATTCATGGTCATACATTATTGTTGATCACTAAACCATCCCTGCAGGCAACTGCGTTATTACAGCATTTAAAGCAATCGCTGGCGTTAACCGGAAAACTACATAATATTCAACGTTCTCTGGATGATATATCCTCCAGCTGCATTGTTTTACTGGATATGATGGAGGCAGATAAAAAACTGATCCATTACTGGCAAGATAATTTGAGCAGAAAAAACAACAATATAAAAACTTTATTGTTGAATACCCCAGATGATTATCCTTACCGGGATATTGAAAACTGGCCGCATATCAATGGCGTATTTTACGCAACTGAAGATGAGCAGCGTGTAGTCAGCGGTTTGCAGGGTGTGTTGCGGGGCGAATGCTACTTTTCGCAAAAGCTCGCCAGCTACCTGATCACGCATTCCGGGAACTACCGCTATAACAGCACGGAGTCGGCATTACTTACACACCGTGAAAAAGAGATCCTTAATAAACTGCGTATCGGCGCCTCAAATATTGAAATCGCGCGTTCACTATTTATTAGTGAAAATACGGTGAAAACACATCTTTATAATCTTTTCAAAAAGATAGCTGTCAAAAATCGTACGCAGGCGGTCTCGTGGGCCAATGATAACCTCAGGCGATAAAGCCATGAAACGCTATTTGACCTGGATTGTGGCAGCAAATTTGTTCCTTGCTGCCGGGAATCTACACGCGGCAGTAGAGGTGGAGGTTCCCGGACTGTTAACTGACCACACTGTCTCTTCCATTGGCCATGATTTTTACCGGGCCTTTAGTGACAAGTGGGAAAGTAAGTACACAGGAAACTTAACCATTAATGAAAGACCCAGTGCACGTTGGGGAAGTTGGATCACCATAACGGTCAATCAGGACGTTATCTTCCAGACTTTTTTATTCCCGACGAAAAGAGACTTCGACAAAATTGTGGTCTTTGCATTGGCAGAAACTGAGGAAGCATTAAATCGTCGGCAAATAGATCAAACACTATTAAGCACGAGCGATTTAGCGCGCGATGAATTCTAAAACATGATTTTGTCCGGAGGCTTTCATGCGTGTCAAACATGCAGTGGTTTTGCTCATGCTGATTTCACCATTAAGTTGGGCCGGAAATATGACGTTCCAGTTCCGCAACCCTAACTTTGGTGGTAACCCAAATAACGGCTCTTTTTTACTGAACAGCGCACAGGCGCAAAACTCGTATAAAGATCCGAGTGCCGGCGACTACGGCATTGAAACCCCAACAGCGCTGGATAACTTTACCCAGGCGATCCAGTCACAAATACTCGGTGGCTTACTTACCAATATCAATACCGGTAAGCCGGGAAGGATGGTAACCAGCGATTTTATCGTTGATATCGCCAACCGGGATGGACAACTGCAACTGAATGTCACGGACAGGAAAACGGGGAGAACGTCGACTATTGAAGTGTCGGGTTTACAAAATCAGTCGACCGATTTCTAAATTATAGCCACGAAAGGAAAAAATCATGCAGCGCTTACTTATCATGGTGGCAGTAATTTTACTCAGCGGATGTTTAACAGCCCCGCCGCAAGAAGCCGCTAAGCCGACATTAATGCCCCGAGCCCAAAGCTATAAAGACTTGACGCACCTGCCCATGCCTACAGGTAAGATATTTGTCTCGGTATACAATATTCAGGATGAGACTGGCCAGTTTAAACCTTATCCGGCAAGTAACTTCTCAACCGCCGTCCCGCAAAGCGCCACGGCGATGCTTGTCACCGCATTGAAGGATTCTCGTTGGTTCGTTCCGCTGGAACGTCAGGGATTGCAGAACTTGCTTAACGAACGAAAAATCATTCGTGCGGCTCAGGAAAACGGCACAGTTGCCATTAATAACCGGATCCCTCTGCAGTCTCTGACCGCGGCAAACATCATGGTAGAAGGGTCAATTATTGGTTATGAAAGCAACGTTAAATCGGGTGGCGTTGGTGCGCGCTATTTCGGTATTGGCGCCGATACGCAGTACCAGCTCGACCAGATAGCGGTCAACCTGCGTGTGGTTAACGTTAGTACCGGTGAAATCCTCTCATCGGTGAATACCAGCAAAACTATCTTGTCTTATGAAGTGCAGGCTGGGGTATTCCGCTTCATTGACTACCAGCGACTGTTGGAAGGTGAAATTGGCTACACCTCTAACGAACCGGTTATGCTTTGTCTGATGTCAGCAATTGAAACCGGTGTTATCTTCCTGATTAATGACGGGATTGATCGCGGATTGTGGGATTTGCAGGATAAGAAACAAGTTGATAATGACATCCTGGTTAAATACCGCCATTTGTCGGTACCTCCGGAATCCTGAGTGCTCGATACAGCATAAAAAGCGTGAGGAAAACCCTCACGCTTTTTTTATTTACTGGTCAGCGTCGACGATAGCCGATTCTCACGACGAGATGCCAACCACAATCCGCTGTTTTTCATCGCATAGCCGAATACCAGCCCCAGCGCCAGAGAAGGCACGACCAACTGCCAGTCACCCAGCCCTGCAAACGTTGCGCATGCGCCAATAAAGGTACCCGGCACAAATGAAAGCAACCATTGCTTTGCCTGAATACACATTAGAAACGCGACAATTCCCGTCATGACATAACCAATAATGTCCATATGCGGGGCAAGCGCGCTACCGTTAATAATCACCAACGCCCACACCACACCGCTTAGCAGCGTACACGCCGAGATCCACAGCCCTTTCAGCCCACCCTGTGGACAGGCAAAATAGGCCGTGCAGCCCAGAAAGCCAGCCCAACTGAGTAAACCAAGAGATACGGCCACCCATCCCCAAATCCCAGAGAGAATGCCCGTTGTGATTGCAATTGAGAGAAGTATGTTCATGCCGCGTATCTTAGCAGAAAAACGGCATGGGAATGAGATCGTGCACACAATTCATGCAATGATGTGATTTGAGTTGCAGTTTAATGAGATCTAAATCACATTTACTCTTCGGTATCTTCCTGCAATTCGTCCCACATCGCGCCAATGGCATCACGCGTTAACGGTGCCATGGTACGCCAGAACTGTGTGTTTGCGTGCGCTTCAACTTTGCCAAGGAATGTGCCACACCAGGGCAACAGGTATTCCACAAACAAGGTTTCGAGTGCTTCACTTTCATCTTCCGCAGACTGGTCTTCAAGCCATGAAGCCGCCAGCAACAGCGTGCCAATATGATCTGCAGGCGTATCTGCCAGCGGCATTCCGCGGGCAGAAAGAAAAGCACGAACATCGGATTCTTTCGCCCCTTCTACCCAGGCGCTACGATAAGGCGGCACCGCACACTCGTCGCCGACAAACAGCGCGTTGTAATCCGCAGCTAACTGAGGCATATCGCAGCTTTTCTGCAGACGAGTGAGCAGTTCGTCCTGTTCCAGCGGCCAGTTGGCAGACAGTTTACCTTCACTAATCAGGGTAAACAGAGGAACCAGTAAAGGGTCCTGCGGTTGGCGGTAAAACAGCGAGCCCAGTACACGACACAGGATAGAAAACTCGTTCATTGATATATTCCAGTTAGTAACAATTACAGTTCAGCAAATTCCGCGATCGGCTCCATGCCTCGCGATTCCAGAAACGCCAGCAGGCGTTTAGGGGTGACGTTTAAAATTCTGTCTTCCGGGAAATTTACATCATCCAGAATTTTACGGCATTCACCAAATTCACCCAGTGTGAAAGCGGTATGTGAATCCGACCCTAACGCCACCCAGCCTCCGGCATCACGCACCGCCGCAGCGACCGCGCGACAATTGTCCTCACTCCCCTTACGCGAATGCAAAAACGAGGAGTTATTGATTTCCAGTGCGACCTGGTATTTTGCCGCCGCCTGCGCAATCGCTGTGATATCCACGGGATATTTGGGATTCCCCGGATGGCTGATGATGTGCACGTGACCGCTGGCCATCGTGGCTATCATTGCCTGGGTATTGGTGTCTTTATCGTGAGGTGCAAAAACCGGCTCATGGAAGCCCGCGATGATGAGATCCAGGGAAGTAAACATCGGACCTGAACAGTCGATTTCGCCTTCAATATTCTTAATATTCGCCTCGATACCGCGCAGGATCCCTACGCCATCGACGATACGAGGCCAAATGCGCATATTAATAAAGTGCCAGTGATGAGGCGCATCCGCCATGTCCGGTCCATGATCGGTTATGGCAAACAGCTTGATGCCTTTGCGATGGGCTTCAGCGATGTAATCACTTAAAGTGCTGTAGGCGTGGGTACTGGCGACGGTATGCATATGCAGGTCAACGGGATACATAACTCTCTCCTGTAGTCATTTTCCGTCAAGGATAGCAGGTATCGTCGCCATTTATTAGCTGAAACCCGGCACTTGCCGGGTTACCATCAATATCCCCGAACGCGATCGACCTGACCCGTTACGGATTTCCCACTTTCCAGGCCCAAAATCGTACGGGAGATGTAGTCCACCGCCTCTGCCGGGCGTGTTACCGCGGCGATATGCGGCGTCATTGCCACACGCGGATGTTTCCATAGCGGGCTGGTTTCCGGCAGCGGTTCACGGCTATAGACATCCAGCATGGCACCTTTCACTTTGCCGCTGTCCAGCGATGCCAGAAGATCGTCTTCATTGAGATGAACGCCGCGCGCCAGGTTGAGCACGTAAGCGCCATCCTGCAATTGGCTGAGTAAATCAGCGTTAATAATGCCTACGGTTTCTGCCGTATTAGGCAGGAGGTTGATCAGCACGCGAGTTTGACTCAAAAACGCGCCCAGTTCCTCGGTACCGGCGAAGCTTTCCACACCAGACCAGGATTTACGCGTACGACTCCAGCAGCGTAGCGGGAACCCCCATGCTTGCAGACTTTCTGCAACTTTTGCGCCTAAAACACCAGCGCCCATGATCCCGACGCTAAACTCATCGCGAGTATATTCTGGCAACGGTTGCCATTTTGCCTGGTTTTTTAATGCCTGGTAGTCATCAAAGCGACGGAACCAGTGCAATACCTGACTAACCGCATATTCCTGCATTTGCAGGCCCATCCCCGTATCTTCCAGACGGAAAAGCGGGATCGACGCATCCAACATTTCCGGATGAGCGTTTAGTTTACTGAGAATAGAATCGACGCCCGCACCCAGCGCAAATACGGCTTTTAATTTTCGTCCGGCGAGCATTTCAACCGGAGGATGCCAGACCAGCGCGTAGTCAGCATGCGCATTATCACCTGCCTTCCACTCACGGACCCGCGCGCCAGGTATGGCCTTTGTCAGCGCATTAAGCCACCAGGTTGTATCGAATGTTGGGTGATAGAAAATTATATCCATAACGTCTCCTGAACATTGTTATGCGGAACGTACTCGCACTTATAATCATCATTTTTCGAGGGAACATCAGAGTAGCAAATTTTAGGGTGCTGGCAAAAAAAACAATTCCCGCTTATTTAAGCTGCATATTGATTGAAGTTTGTGTAAATGCACGTTTTTTTCAAAAAGTTGATTGACGCCGGAGCGGTATTTCCCTAAATTAGCGCCCGTTCCGGTAGCACAGGAACAACAATATGGTGAGGTGTCCGAGTGGCTGAAGGAGCACGCCTGGAAAGTGTGTATACGGCAACGTATCGGGGGTTCGAATCCCCCCCTCACCGCCATATTCGAGAAAGAGCTCGTACGCAAGTACGGGCTTTTTTTTCGCATGTGACCCGTCCTGAATAGCGTTAACCTGTAGGTCTGATAAGCATCGCGCTATCAAGCATCATCCCCCGCCCCGTTGCACATTATCTAAACCACTCTTATGCTGTAACTACCGCTTTCTCAAGCAATCAGGAAAATAACGGCATGTTAAACATAGAAGGAACTTTGCTTGATGAGATCATGTCGCAGGCAGACGAAGCAGGATTTATTCCGTTGAAGGTTTTCTCGCGAAAAATCCTCAAACGTACACCGAATGAAATAAATCCGTTTTTCGATCCTGACAGCCGATTCTACGAAGAGTATCAGCGAATGGTTATTTGCAACGTCAGGCATAACGTCACCATTAAAAAAACCTACACCAGCAATGGGATCTTACGAAAAGAAACTACGGAAGGTGGGATTTATAAGGATGACCTACTGACCTTTCTGGCACAAGCGCTAAAGAAAATAGACGAAAATAACCAGCTGTTTGACCAGGCCTGCGCCAACTACTGGAGCAGCAAAAGAAAGTAATCTGCTGACGTCAAATAACAAAGCCCGGTTTCCCGGGCCTTGAAGACGGAGTACTTATCAGTTGTAAGCATTGAGCGTCCGCTGACAGAGTGCCGAACGGACGCAATCGTCTTTATTGAAACGAACAATCCCAACCATATCATCTTCTTCGAAACGGGCCAGCGCATCGCTTAGCCCTGAGCGAACGTGGGCGGGTAGATCGCACTGGGTCACATCCCCGTTCACAATCACCGTCACATTCTCCCCGAGGCGAGTCAAAAACATCTTCATCTGTGCTGCAGTAACATTCTGAGCCTCGTCAAGAATGACCACTGCATTTTCAAATGTGCGTCCACGCATATAGGCGAATGGCGCGATTTCCACCTTACCAATCTCAGGCCGCAGGCAATATTGCATGAAGGAGGCGCCCAGACGTTTCACCAGCACGTCATACACTGGACGAAAATAAGGCGCAAACTTCTCGGAAACATCTCCAGGTAAGAAGCCGAGGTCTTCATCAGCTTGCAGAACTGGACGGGTTACAATGATCCTGTCCACGTCTTTGTGGATCAGGGCCTCTGCTGCTTTTGCCGCGCTGATCCAGGTTTTACCACACCCGGCTTCACCGGTAGCGAAGATCAGCTGTTTACTCTCGATAGCATTCAGGTACTGGGCCTGAGCTTCATTCCGCGCCGTGATTGGCGTGGCGTCGCGACTATCACGCGCCATACCAATCGCTTCTACGCCGCCCATCTGCACAAGCGAGGTGACCGATTCATCTTCACGTTGTTTATGGCTACGCGAATCCCGCCTCAGCACACGTTTTGCTTCACGACGAGCTTTGATCACTGCTTTTTGTCTTCCCATGGATAGCACCTTGAGTTGTAGGTATACATCACACGCGCCGTTGGCGGCACGATTATGCGCACGAACATCTGAGGGTTGGCTTCCTTGTAAGCCATTGCTTGCTTTCGGATAAGACGCCACACACGGCTACGCGCACCGTACAAGGTGTCAGTTACGAAGATAAGAAGTGAAAGGGAGAGAGATTTGGCGGTGACGAGGTGGCTACCGGAAGAGAAACGTCCGCGTAACGTACTGCAGCTACTGTGAAAAATGTGTCCAATACAGGACTTTTCCATCGCGATCTCCATAGTGAACGACTATCACCGCCGGGAACTACCGCTGTTTCTTATAATTACATCATAATCTTTCGTTAATGCAACAATATTTTTACTTGTCGTTAACTTAAATTCTATCTAATCACCAGAGACAGTCTCTTGCAGAGAGATGACAGAATTATTTCAGTCTCGTACCGATCATAAAAAATAATTTGTTCATTCATACAGATGTCAGGAAAAGCCCCGCTGTACAACGGGGCGTAATCATCAGGCTTCGAGTAGAGATTGTCCCAGATATTGATCTGCGGTTTTGACACCCGGCAAAGCAAAGAAGTAGCCCCCACCAATTGGTTTGACATACTCTTCCAGCGCTTCACCGTTGAGGCGTTTCTGCACAGCCAAAAAGCCTTTTTCCAGATCGTGTTGATAGCAGACAAACAACAGTCCCATATCCAGTTGACCGGATGGGGTCACACCGAGCGAATAGCTGTAGCCACGGCGCATCATCAGGCTGGAGTCGGTCTCTTTCGTGCGCGGATTCGCCAGGCGGATATGACTGTCGAGCGCAATCACCTCACCCTCGGGATCGCTGGCATAGTCAGGCACATCATGCTCGTGCTGCATACCCAGCGGCGCGCCGGTGTGTTTATCTCGACCAAATATCGTTTGCTGCTCTTTCAGCGGCGTACGATCCCAGAACTCGACGCGAAACTGAATGAGCCTGACGGCCTGATAACTACCACCTTGCGCCCAGACAGGTTCGCCCTGCCCGTCCGTAACCCACACCACGTCTTGCATCAACTTCGCATCCGTCGCGTCCGGATTCGCGGTGCCATCCTTAAAGCCAAGCAAGTTGACCGGGGTCTCTTTGCCTTTGCTGCGCGCGGCATGGTCGGAAATAAACCCTTCACGTTTCCAGCGCACGCTAAGGAGATCGGGCGTATGTTTAATGATATCGCGCAGCGCATGGATAACGGTGTCCTGCGTGTTGGCACAAATCTGCAGCAGCAAATCACCATGGCACAGCGCCGCATCCAGCGAATCATTCGGGAAGCGGGTCATTTTTTGCAGCTTTTTCGGCATCTGCGATTTCAGGCCATAACGTTCATCAAATAGCGAGGCGCCGACTGACAACGTCATCGTCAGGTTGTCTGGCGCAATGTATGCGCCGAGGATACCGGAATCCATAGGGGGTAAACGCGGGTTCGGCGTATCCGGCGCCGGCCCGCCCGTGGTCAGAAACGCAAATCGGGTGGTCAGCAAGCGGAACAAGCGTTCCAGATCAGCCTTATCGCTGGCGAGAACATCGAACGCCACCAGCATCATCGATGCCTGCTGCGGCGTCAGGATCCCTGCCTGATGCTGACCATAAAACGGCTGCACTTCACTACGCGCATCGGGGGACAGCGTTCCCGGCGCGCTTTGTGGTTTTTGCGCGTGGGCAACCGGACATCCACCCGCCAGCGCCAGCGCCCCACCCAGGGCGCCCATCCCTTTCAGTAAACGTCGGCGTGAAGGTTCGCTCACGCCGTTTTCATTATCGTGCTGCATTTTGCTTAATCCAGACCCAGAACACCGCGTAATTGCGACAAGTCTTCCGCCAGCGTCGTGATTGGCCCTTTCAGCGCATTGCGATCGGCGTCGGTCAGTTTGTCATAGGTTTCAAAACCGTCTTTGGTACGGTACTTACTCAGAATGGTATCGACTTTTTTGAAGTTCGCATCCACCTTCGCCAACAGCTCAGCATTGGATTTTTGTAACTGAGGGCGCAGGAGATCGACGATTTTCTGCGCGCCATCGATATTGGCCTGGAAATCCCACAGATCGGTATGGCTGTAGCGATCCTCTTCTCCGCTGATTTTGCTGGCAGCGACTTCTTCAATCAGTCCTGCTGCCCCGCCAACCACTTTTGACGGTGGGAAGGCCAGCTCGCTAATACGCGTTTGCAGGTCAAGAACATCGCTGTTTAATTGGTCGGCATACTTGTCCATGCCTTTGGTGGTGTTGTCGCCGAACAACGCTTTCTCCAGACGGTGGAAGCCGGTGAATTTAGGATCGGCGGCTTTTTGCTCATAATCATCTTCACGTGCATCGATGCTGCCGTCGAGATCAGAGAACAGTTCAGCAATCGGTTCAATACGCTCATAATGCTGACGGGTTGGCGCATACAGCGATTTCGCTTTTTCCAGATCGCCAGCTTTAATCGCATCGGTGAATGCTTTGGTGCCCGCAACCAGTTGTGCAGTTTCGGCTGTCACATAGGCTTTGTATTCAGTAATCGCGCCACTTAGGCTCAGCAGAGCATCGCCCTGCGCGGCATCCGCCGTTGCGCTACCTTTTACAATTAGTTTGCCTTTCGGGTTGGTCAACAGACCGCAGGTCATATCATATTCACCAGGCTGCAGGTTAGCTGTCATTTTCTGGCTAAAGCCCGGCGCAATGTTTTCACGTTCTTCAACCACCATAACCCCTTTAAGGATCTCCCACTCCAGCGCTTTCTGGCTGTGGTTCTGGATGATGAACTGCGTTTTCCCAGCGTTAACCGTGATCGTCATCGGCTCACACTGTTTGTCGTTAACCGTGACTTTCACCTGCGGAATATCGGCGGCTTGTGCAGAAAAAGCGGAGGCAAACAGCGCGGCAATACCCAACTGCAGCGCACTACGGCGAAAATTAAACGTCATAACCTATCCCTATAAATAAGTATGTTGTAACTAAGGGGTGTTCTGCATCGCGTTTTTATCAGGGTGCGGTACGCGATGCCGTAGTGCCTGAACGCGGCGGCAGTGCAAACATAATCAATGCCGGAATCAGGTAGATAAACCAAATGGCGACTTCACTGACGCTCGGCGCTTCCTGATAGCCGAAAATACCTTCCATCAATGTGCCAAACAGCGAATGCGTCGAAAGCACACTGCTCATGTCAAACGCCACATCCTGAAAATGATTCCATAACCCGGCTTCGTGGAACGCGCGGATGGCCCCAGCGGCAAGACCCGCGGCCACCAGCAAAATGAACAGGCTGGTCCATTTGAAGAATGCCCCGAGGTTGAGGCGAATGCCGCCGAGGTAAATCAAGTAACCCAGTACCACCGCGGTGGCCAGCCCCAGCATCGCACCTAACGGTGGCCAAATGCCTACATCCTGCTGGAATGCCGCCAGCAGGAAGAACACCGATTCCAGCCCTTCACGGGCAACGGCAAAAAAGACCATCATTACCAGCGCCCAGCCGTGATGATTGCCGCGTTGCAACGCGTTATCGACAGCCTGTTCAAGCTGGACTTTGACGTTGCGCGAAACTTTACGCATCCAGAACACCATCCAGGTGAGGATCACCACGGCAATGACCGCCACGATGCCTTCAAACAGCTCCTGTTCCTTTTGCGGAAATTCACCGGTGGTTTCATTGATGAAAACGCCTAACGCCAGGCATAACGCCGCCGCCAGCAGAACACCAATCCACATCACACCAATCCATCGACCACGCTGAGTCCGTTTCAGGTAGCTGGCAATCAGGCTGACTATCAGCGCGGCCTCTAACCCTTCGCGCAACATAATAAGAAATGGAACAAACATGCGAAGAACCCTTAAACGTTATTCTCAGTCAATTGATGAAAAGAAAAGTAAATTACAGTGATAGTGATTATCATTACAGTAAAGAAAAACTCAAGCAGAATGTTTTGAGAATGATGACTTAATGTAAACAGTTAGGCGGGTAACGATTAGGGCGGTTTTGCAGCGGGGACAAATAAAAAAGCCCGCACGCGGCGGGCTTAAAGATCGAGGCGGATTACTCTGCCTGTAAACGTGATGGCGGAGCTGTGTGATAATGCGCATCAGCCTCGGCAAAACGTTGCTGCATAGCGGCTGAAGGCGCTTTACCCAACAGGCTGAAGACCACAATACCGATGCTGCCGAAAATAAAGCCTGGGATGATTTCATACAGACCCAACCAGGCAAACTGCTTCCAGACGATTACCGTCACCGCACCGATGAGCATCCCGGCCAGCGCGCCGTTACGCGTCATACGCGACCACATTACGGAGAACAGAACCACCGGACCAAACGCCGCGCCAAAGCCGGCCCAGGCGTAGCTTACCAGACCAAGCACACGGTTCTCCGGGTTCGCCGCCAGCGCGATAGACACCAGCGCCACAACCAGCACCATGATGCGACCAATCCATACCAGCTCTTTCTGGCTGGCATTTTTACGCAGGAACGCTTTATACAAGTCTTCGGTGATTGCGCTGGAACACACCAGCAGCTGGCAGCTCAGAGTCGACATCACCGCAGCGAGGATCGCAGACAGTAGAATACCGGCAATCCACGGGTTGAACAGGATTTGCGCCAGTTCAATAAACACGCGTTCGGCGTTCTGGTTAACGGCACCGGCAAGCTGTGGGTTGTTGTTAAAGTAAGCGATACCAAAGAAGCCAACGGCAACTGCACCTGCCAGACACAGGATCATCCAGGTCATACTGATGCGGCGAGCATGAACAATGCTATGGTGAGAATCAGCCGCCATAAAGCGCGCCAGAATATGCGGCTGACCGAAATAGCCTAGACCCCAGCCCATCAGGGAAATAATGGCAACAAAATTCAGCCCTTTGAACATGTCCACGTTCTCAATGCTCTTTTGTTTAATCACTTCCAGCGAATCATCAAACCCACCCACGCCAATGACTACCATTACCGGCGTCAGGATCAGGGCGAAGATCATCAGGCTGGCCTGGACGGTATCGGTCCAGCTTACCGCCAGGAAACCACCGATAAAGGTATAAATAATCGTCGCGGCCGCCCCTGCCCACAGCGCTGTTTCGTAACTCATGCCAAAGGTGCTTTCAAACAGACGCGCCCCTGCCACAATACCGGAAGCACAATAGATGGTGAAAAACAGCAGAATAACCAGCGCGGAGATAATACGCAGAATACGGCTTTTATCTTCAAAGCGACCGGTAAAGTAATCCGGTAACGTCAGCGCATTGTTATTGTATTCGGTATGCACGCGTAAACGTCCGGCCACCAGTTTCCAGTTGATCCACGCGCCCAAAATAAGGCCAATAGCGATCCAGCTTTCTGAAATCCCCGACAGGAAAATCGCGCCAGGCAGCCCCATCAGCAACCAGCCGCTCATGTCAGATGCCCCGGCGGATAACGCGGTCACGAATGGACCCAGACTGCGTCCACCCAGAATGTAATCGTCAAAGTTTTTGGTTGAACGCCATGCAATAAACCCTATCAATATCATGCCGAAAATATAGACACAGAATGTCACTAACATCGGTGTGCTAATAGCCATCAAAACTCTCCAAAATTATGTATCAGCAATGCCGTGGCTTGCCGTTTTATTACCCTGCCGGAACGTGGCAAAGATATCTATGTTTACCAGGGCGACCGTATCCTGCCGGAAGCGATGGTCATTCACAATCGATTTAACACACCATTTACATCAAATTTGATCCAGAGTAGATAGCATTTTTCTGTAGGTTGCACTCTCTCACACTTTTTTCGGTTGCACCTTTTAAAAGTGTTAACTACCGCAGAGAAAAAGATTCGGCAACTTTTATAGCCCCCGTCAAAACACTCACGTTTATTAACATTTCATTCATTTCCAAGCTTGCAAACCAAGTCACATTTAACACGGTTGCACAAAGTTGCAACATAGTGGATATTTCTCGGTAACTATCAGCCCCGTATTTCAGTACAACAGGAGTAAACGGCATGGGAACCACCACGATGGGGGTTAAGCTGGATGACGCCACTCGCGAGCGTATTAAAACAGCAGCATCACGAATCGATCGCACGCCACATTGGCTGATCAAACAAGCCATTTTTAATTATCTCGAAAGACTGGAAAATGACGACGCGCTTCCTGAACTACCGGCCCTGCTGGCGGGTGCTGCGAATGAGGGCGATGAGTCGACCACGTTGCAAAATGAAGCGCATCAGCCTTTCCTGGAATTTGCTGAACAGATCCTGCCGCAGTCAGTTTCCCGCGCGGCAATCACCGCTGCTTACCGCCGCGCCGAAACTGACGCCGTACCGATGCTGATGGAGCAGGCTCGTCTGCCGCAGCCTATCGCCGAGCAGGCGCATAAGCTGGCATACGATCTGGCAGACAAACTGCGTAACCAGAAGACCGCCAGCGGCCGCGCCGGGATGGTACAAGGTTTATTGCAGGAATTCTCCCTTTCTTCACAGGAAGGCGTCGCGCTGATGTGTCTGGCCGAAGCCTTGCTGCGTATTCCAGATAAAGCGACCCGCGATGCGTTAATCCGCGACAAGATCAGCAACGGTAACTGGCAGTCGCACATTGGCCGCAGCCCGTCTCTGTTCGTCAACGCGGCGACCTGGGGGCTGTTGTTTACCGGTCGTCTGGTTTCAACGCATAACGAAGCCAGCCTCTCACGCTCACTCAACCGTATTATCGGCAAGAGCGGTGAGCCGCTAGTGCGTAAAGGCGTCGATATGGCCATGCGCTTGATGGGCGAGCAGTTTGTCACCGGGGAGACCATCGCTGAAGCGCTGGCTAACGCGCGTAAACTGGAAGAAAAAGGCTTCCGTTACTCCTATGACATGCTGGGCGAAGCGGCCCTGACCGCCGCCGATGCACAGGCTTATATGGTTTCGTACCAGCAGGCGATCCACGCCATTGGTAAGGCCTCTAACGGGCGCGGTATCTACGAAGGGCCAGGTATTTCTATCAAGCTGTCGGCACTGCATCCGCGTTACAGCCGTGCGCAGTACGATCGCGTGATGGATGAACTCTATCCTCGTCTGAAATCGCTTACTCTGCTGGCACGTCAGTATGACATCGGCATTAATATCGACGCCGAAGAGGCTGACCGACTGGAGATCTCCCTCGATCTGCTGGAAAAACTGTGCTTTGAGCCCGAACTGGCAGGCTGGAACGGGATCGGTTTTGTTATCCAGGCCTACCAGAAGCGCTGCCCGTATGTTATCGACTATCTGATTGACCTCGCCACGCGCAGCCGCCGCCGCCTGATGATCCGTCTGGTTAAGGGCGCCTACTGGGATAGCGAAATTAAACGTGCCCAGATGGACGGTCTGGAAGGTTATCCGGTCTACACCCGTAAGGTGTACACCGACGTTTCTTACCTGGCCTGTGCGAAAAAACTGCTTGCCGTACCGAATCTGATCTACCCGCAGTTCGCCACCCACAACGCCCATACGCTGGCGGCGATTTATCAGTTAGCCGGTCAAAACTACTATCCGGGTCAGTACGAGTTCCAGTGCCTGCACGGCATGGGCGAACCGCTGTATGAGCAGGTTACCGGCAAAGTTGCGGATGGCAAACTGAACCGTCCATGCCGCATTTATGCACCGGTCGGCACGCACGAAACGCTGCTGGCGTACCTGGTGCGTCGTCTGCTAGAAAACGGCGCCAACACCTCGTTCGTCAACCGCATTGCCGACACGACACTGCCGCTGGATGAACTGGTTGCCGATCCGGTCGAGGCTGTTGAAAAACTGGCGCAGCAAGAAGGTCAGGCCGGTCTGCCGCATCCGAAGATTGCCCTGCCGCGTGACCTGTACGGTAAAGGCCGCGAAAACTCAGGCGGGCTGGATTTAGCTAACGAACATCGTCTGGCCTCGCTGTCCTCTGCCCTGCTCAACAGCGCGCTACAAAAATGGCACGCTAAACCCATTCTGGAGCACCCGGTTGCTGACGGCGAAATGACGCCAGTCGTTAACCCGGCCGAGCCGAAAGACATTGTCGGTTACGTGCGTGAGGCGACTCACGCTGAAGTGGAACAGGCGTTACAGAACGCAGCGAATAACGCACCGATCTGGTTCGCCACACCGCCACAAGAGCGCGCCGCCATTTTGCATCGTGCCGCCGTTCTGATGGAAGGTCAGATGCAGCAGTTGATTGGCATCCTGGTACGCGAAGCGGGTAAAACCTTCAGCAACGCCATTGCGGAAGTGCGCGAAGCGGTAGACTTCCTGCATTATTATGCCGGTCAGGTTCGCGATGATTTCGATAATGAAACCCATCGACCGTTAGGACCCGTGGTTTGTATCAGCCCATGGAACTTCCCGCTGGCCATTTTCACCGGGCAGATTGCCGCCGCGCTGGCGGCGGGTAACAGCGTGCTGGCGAAACCGGCGGAACAAACCCCGTTAATTGCCGCCCAGGGCATCGCTATTTTGCTCGAAGCGGGTGTACCGCCGGGCGTGGTGCAACTGTTGCCTGGTCAGGGTGAAACCGTCGGGGCTCAGCTCACTTCCGATGAGCGCGTACGCGGCGTCATGTTTACCGGCTCAACGGAAGTCGCCACGCTGTTGCAACGCAATATTGCCACCCGCCTTGATGCTCAGGGGCGTCCAATCCCGCTTATCGCCGAAACCGGTGGGATGAACGCAATGATTGTCGACTCCTCCGCGTTGACGGAACAGGTCGTGGTCGACGTTCTGGCTTCAGCGTTTGACAGCGCCGGACAGCGCTGCTCCGCGCTGCGCGTCCTGTGTCTGCAGGATGATGTAGCCGACCATACGCTGAAAATGCTACGCGGCGCGATGGCGGAATGTCGCATGGGTAATCCAGGTCGCCTGACCACCGATATTGGGCCGGTAATTGATGAAGAAGCCAAAACCAATATTGAGCGCCATATTCAGGCCATGCGCGCCAAAGGACGCCCGGTGTTTCAGGCCGTGCGCGAAAACAGCGACGATGCGCGTGAATGGCAAACCGGTACATTTATTGCTCCGACGCTGATCGAGCTGGAAAGCTTCGACGAATTACAAAAAGAGGTGTTTGGTCCGGTACTGCACGTCGTGCGCTACACCCGTAACAATCTGGGCAACCTGATTGAGCAAATTAATGCCTCCGGCTACGGCCTGACGCTGGGCGTACACACCCGTATCGATGAAACCATCGCCCAGGTCACAGGATCGGCACACGTGGGGAACCTGTACGTTAACCGCAATATGGTCGGCGCCGTCGTCGGCGTGCAGCCATTCGGTGGCGAAGGCTTGTCTGGTACCGGGCCAAAAGCAGGTGGACCGCTGTATCTGTATCGCCTGCTGGCTAACCGCCCGGAAAATGCGTTAGGCATTACGCTGGCCCGTCAGGATGCAGACTACCCGGTCGATGCGCAGCTTAAAGCTGCACTCGTTCAGCCGCTGGAAGCGCTCAGCGAATGGGCAACCGATCGACCCTCGCTGCAGGCGCTCTGCCAGCAGTTTGGCGAACTGGCGCAGGCCGGTACTCAGCGTCTGCTGCCAGGCCCCACTGGCGAGCGCAATACCTGGACGCTGTTGCCGCGTGAACGCGTACTGTGTATCGCCGATGATGAACAGGACGCGCTGGTACAGGTTGCCGCCGTGGCTTCCGTTGGTAGCTTAATCCTGTGGCCAGATGATGCGTTCCATCGTGAACTGGCAAAACGTCTGCCAGCCGCCGTCTCCGGGCGCATTCAGTTTGCCAAAGCGGACAACATCACTACGCAGCCGTTTGATGCCGTTATTTTCCACGGCGATTCCGACCAACTGCGTTCCCTGTGCGAAGCGGTAGCTGCCCGCGAAGGGGCGATTGTATCAGTCCAGGGCTTTGCCCGTGGCGAAAGCAATATTCTGCTGGAGAGGCTGTACATTGAACGCTCCCTGAGCGTCAATACCGCCGCTGCCGGGGGGAACGCCAGCCTGATGACAATCGGCTAAGGTTGTGGTTAATTAAGGCTCCGGTTAGGGGGTAATGCCTGTCAATTAAGCATTACGGCGAACATGTGATTTCGGCTCAGGGTTCCGTTCACCTCAGTGGTATCACTTTTCTGAGGCTCAGACACCCGTGAACGTGCAAGAGAGGCTCACCGCTGCCTCCCTTGCATCCCTGGCTCCCGGCGGGAAAATCGTCGCTGCGCGATTCATTCGTCTTATGCCGTCTGCCTTCGGGTCGGGGGCCGGGCCTGCGTCCCTGCAGGCCGCCCCCTCTGCCCGCATCCCTGCGGGCAGACCCGGTCAGCCGTCAACACCTCATCGATTTTCAGCCGGAACGGGGTCATCGCTGCAACGCACTGACTTCCAGTTAACTCTGTTTTGCTGTTCAGATAAAAAACGCAGGTGGCCAGGTGTGGGCTGGTCCGGCTGAAAATTGCCGACGTGTTTCCGTAAGGCCGGGAGAACCCGCAGGGATGCGGGTTCAGGGCGCGTTTTACAGGGAAGTTTCCTCGCGCCCGGCCCGGTAGCCTGGAGGAATAAACGGAGGGGACCACGAAGTGGCAATTTTCCCGCCGGGAGCCGGGATTGTTAAGGGTACGGCGATAGTACCCTTAACACGTTCACAGGGAGGATCGTTTCAGAGAAGTGACAAACATAAGGTGAACGTAGCAATATACCGGAGGCAACAGATTCATTACCTCCGTATGTGCCACTCATCCTCGTTAACTGACAAGCATGACTCCGGTAACGGGGCCTTTTTTTATGAAGCCAGAGGGAAGCATGAAACGAATCGTACTGACATGTGCAGCGCTGCTGTTGAGCGGCCAGGCGCTGGCGGATGACTGCGCCAACGCGAACACTCAGATTGAGATGAACACCTGTGCGGCAGAGCAGTTTAAGGCGGCCGACACCAAACTTAATGACACTTATCAGAATGCGCTTAAGCGCGCCGCCCCGACCCAGCGCGATTTACTGAAAAAAGCGCAAATCTCATGGATAACCCTGCGCGATGCGGACTGCGCGTTAATCAGTTCCGGCACCGAAGGCGGTAGCGCCCAGGCGATGATTTCCAGCCAGTGCCTGACGGATAAAACCAACGAGCGTGAAGCGTTTCTCGCCTCACTCTTACAGTGCGAAGAGGGCGATTTAAGCTGTCCGTTACCGCCAGCCAGTTAACGCACGCGGATCCCTTCAATAATCATCCGCTGCACGCTCTCCACCGTTTGGTTAAAAAAGGCTTCATCACGCAGCGTTGCGCCCGTTACCGCCTCTACCTGTGGGGCAAAGTCGGCGTAGTGCTGGGTTGAAGCCCAAATCATAAAAATCAGATGATGCGGATCGACCGGAGCCAGTTTCCCACTTTTGATCCAACCGGCAATCAGCGCCGATTTCTCATCAATTAGCGTTTTGAGATCGCCCGTTAATTCAGCCATCAATAAAGGCGCACCTGCCAGCATCTCCATACAAAACAGTCGTGAAGCCTGAGGGTAATCGCGCGACACTTCCAGCTTAAGGCGAATGTATTCTTTAATGGCCACCAGCGGCGCAAAGTCTTCGCGAAAAGCCTTCAACGGAGCCAGCCAGACGTCGAGGATTTGCCGCAAAACGGCAATATAGAGCACCTCTTTTGACGGGTAGTAATAAAGCAGATTCGTTTTTGACACACCCGCCTGCTCAGCGACCTGTTCGAGACGCGTGCCGTGGATCCCATATTGGGAGAAGATATTTAATGCCGCGGTTAATATGGCCTGGCGTTTTGCACTGACGGCCTGCGAGCGCTTACCTGTTTTTTTCTCTGCGCGTTGGACCATGCGCCCTCTCCTTCTTGTGAGGGCGTCAGCATACCAAATCACGCGGTGAATGGTTAAATTAAAGCGACTCCGGCGGTGCCTCTTGCACTACCCCTTTTTTCTTTTTGAACTTCAGTTCGCTGACCAGCACGCCAACAATAATGAATGCTGCGCCGAGCAAAGCCAGTAGCGGTAAGCGTTCCCCCGCCAGGCGACCAAAGATCCCCGCCCACACCGGCTCACCGGTATAAATGACCGTCGCGCGCGTCGGCGAAACGCTGCGCTGTGCCCAGTTCATGGTGACCTGAATAATCGCACTGAAAATCCCCAATCCCAGCGCCACCACCAGCAATCCCGTAGACATCGGTGGTACGGACTCTCCGGCCGGAGCCATGGCAATAAACGCCACTATCGAAGCGGTTGCCAGTTGTACCACCGTTACCCGCCGCACATCCACTTTTCCCGCCCACGCGCTAATCAGGATAATTTCTGCCGCAATCGCCACCGCGCCGGCGAGTGTGATCCACTCTCCTTCACCTAAAGCCAGAAAATTGCCTCCTGGTCCGGCGAGAAAAATCAACCCGATAAAGGCCAGCACAATGCCGACACACGGCATCAGGCCGGGCATACGCCCCAGACACAGCCATTGTAAAAGCGGGACCAACGGCACATACATCGCGGTAATAAACGCCGATTTACTGCTGGGAATAAACTGTAGCCCCCAGGTTTGCAGACTATAGCCCAACGCAATTGCGATACCGATCGCAACGCCTGCTTTGACTTCCAGCCACGTCAGTTTATGCAATGTGCGTAGTGACAAAAGCGCGACCGCCAGCGCAGCGGTGGCAAAACGCACGCCGACAAAGAAAAAAGGTCCGCTCAGGGTAACGGCATATTGCACGGCCAAAAACGTGCCCCCCCAGAACATGGTGATCACAATGAGGATCGCTTCCTGAGGTTTAACAGAGAAGGAATAACGAGAAAGTAATGACATGAGACACCCGATTAACTGAATGTCGTTAGTCTGCGTTGCGTTTTGTTACAGTTCAACCTTGCAGACAAAAAAACCGCCGGAAGAAACCGGCGGCGGTGGGTGGCTACGTAACGTCTGACTCTGATCCTCAGCCGTCACGGCATATCTGACAGCTAGCCTGGCAATTACGATTTGTTGTTGCCGTGGCTATTTTTGCCCCCTTTTTTGCCTGCCTCTGAAGCGCGTTGCGGGTCATTCTTAAAATTGCCCCCGCTGTGCTGGCCACCTTTTCGACCTGCTTCTGATGCTCTTTCGCGATCTTCCGCAAAGTTGCCGGAACCGCCTCGATGGTTTGCCATTACTGACCTCCGTCATTGATTAGACATCATATTGCATAGGTACTGAGGAGTGATACCTCACGCAGCGTTACGGGCGATACCCTGAAAATAACTGCGTGGGATTAAGCATAGTGAAGCGTGGCCTGAGCAGCCGCTAACTGTAATATCCTGCAACAGGATTGGCGGTGATAGAGAAATAATCACAGCGAGAAATCAATAAGTCTTTCTTATGACTACCAAATTCCACCCGGTTAAATATGTATCATTTTGCAACAAGAGAAGTTGTTATAAAAATTGTTATAAATCAAAGAAGTGATTGTGAAATTTGCACTCCTGACAGTACGTCATATCTTTAAAGGTAGGTAGCGAGTCGCTACGGACACGGTTAACTCGAGGAGTAGTGTAAAATGGCAAAAGTTCTGGTGCTTTATTATTCCATGTACGGACACATTGAAACTATGGCCCATGCAGTCGCAGAAGGCGCAAATAAGGTTGATGGCGCGGAAGTGATTATTAAACGCGTACCAGAGACCATGCAGCCGGAGATTTTCCTCAAAGCTGGCGGCAAAACACAAAACGCACCAGTCGCAACCCCGCAAGAACTGGCAGATTACGATGCCATTATTTTTGGTACCCCCACACGCTTTGGCAATATGTCCGGTCAGATGCGCACCTTCCTCGACCAGACTGGCGGGCTGTGGGCTTCAGGCGGCCTGTACGGCAAACTCGCCAGCGTATTCAGCTCGACAGGAACCGGCGGCGGTCAGGAACAAACCATTACATCAACCTGGACTACGCTTGCTCACCATGGGATGGTGATTGTGCCTATCGGTTACGCGGCGCAAGAGCTGTTTGATGTTTCTCAAGTTCGCGGCGGTACCCCTTACGGCGCAACCACCATCGCCGGAGGCGACGGCTCACGCCAGCCAAGTCAGGAAGAATTATCTATCGCCCGCTATCAGGGTGAATATGTCGCAGGTCTGGCAGTAAAACTCAACGGCTAATCTTCAACAGGAGGATTCGAATGCCAACTCAAGAAGCGAAAGCCCATCGCGTCGGCGAATGGGCAAGTCTGCGCAATACATCGCCGGAAATAGCCGAAGCCATTTTTGAAGTCGCGCATTATGACGAGAAACTGGCGGAAAAAATTTGGGAAGAAGGTAGCGACGAGGTGCTCATCAAAGCCTTTAAGAAAACAGACAAAGATTCGCTCTTTTGGGGTGAACAGACTATCGAACGCAAAAACGTCTAGCGCTCAGACTCCCCCGCGAACACGGGGGAGTTTTTCTTTTACTTAGCCGCCTCATTCAACACGCTGTCGAACTTATCTATCGGGCAAAAGCCATCCGCATCTATCGGACACCCTTTCAGCTCCAGCGTTACGCGCTGCGCCGGGGATTTCAGAGTCAAAACGTCTGCATTACGCAACTGCTGTGAGCTCTGATACACGTACTCGATTTTCATCAGATCACGATTCGCGTTGCTGTCATGCCAGCGCTGGAAGACAATCTTCCCGCCAATCGGCGTACGCTCGTTCTGATCGTGAAGCTGGTACGGTTTGAAATCCAGCGCGGTGAGCAGCGATGCGATGTTTGAGTCATGCCCCACCAGCACGGTTATTTTTGGCGCTTTTACGCGTTCAGTAACCAGCGCATTATCAATATACTTCACCAGCGGTTTGGCGACGTTCTGCGCCACTTCCGGGGAGGTGAACAGGCTGTCCTGATAGCCATTTTTCAGCTTCGACAGAACCTTCCACTGTTGATCGGATTTAATCTCGCCCCAGGCAACCTTATCCATCGGGAAGCCTTCGTAATATTGCAGCGTGAAGGCATCAACCAGCGAATTTCCGACCTTCAGCGGCCCCGAAACCCCAGGCTCCTGCTGATATTTCGCGCTAAACGTATCTTTGGCATCGGTCAGGGAACACTGCTGTTTTTCTTTGCAGGACGGAGAGTCTTTGTAGTCGGTCATTTGCTCAAGCAACTGATAGCTGTCGTTGAGCTGCATTTGGCTACGCTCTTTCTCCATTGCCTGAACCGCCTGCTGGCTGAAGGCGGCGGAATCATCAGTGATCACCGGGTTAAAGGTGGGATCCATGGTGCCCATTTTTTCCTGATGATGGACCGGGACGTCGCAACCCGGGAAAGCACCGGTGACAAAGAACTGCGCCGTCGCGACCGTACGCTGCAGGCTGTTAGCATAGGTATAAACCGTACCCGGCGCCGGACATTCGCCCGATTTCACCATCCCCTGCTCTGCCAGCCACTCTCGCATATAGTGGCCCATATAGATTTCCAGCACGCCGCCTTTGGTGGTCAGTTGCCCGCCGGGGACATCCCATTCTGGCCATTGTTTGGGAGTGGACTGCTCAAGAACACTGCCATTATTGGCTAAAGGTGCGCGTAAGTTATGCCGACTCATCATCAATACTTGCTGAAGCTGATAGCCTTCCGGCGCGGTCTGCGCCTGCGCGGCGGTTGACATTAATACAGCCCCTGCCACGGCTGCGGCGATTAACGATTTATTCATCCCTACGACCTCTTGTTGTTATCAATCACAACAGAGTGTGACAGAAATATGACATATTTCCCGGAACGCTTTCGCAAAACGAACCATCTACGGTGTCGTTTTAATACCGAACTCGGTTTCTAATTTGCGAATGCCAAGCGGGGTGAAGGTGACGCGGCGACCACTCAGCTCCGTTTTTATCCATCGTTTTTCAATCAGCCAGCGTAGCAGCGATGCGCCAAGCACGCCGCCGGGATGGTAACGTCGTTCACTCCAGTCCAGACAACCGCAGGTTAATTTCCGCCGCGATGCGCTCGCAGCAAGGACAATCCCCATTTGTGCCAGTTTTTCCTGCCCAAGAGAGGTCAGCGTTTCACCATCCGGCGTTAACCATTGACGGGAAACCAGCGTATCGAACAGCCTCACCGCCACCTCGCCAGCAAGATGATCGTAGCAGGTTCGGGCATGTCGTAAGCCTGGCGGCGTCGTGATTTTTCGTGGCGTAGATGTAGCCCACGCCACGCCCATCAGGCGCTCCAGCAGTTCAGCGATATCGGAGCCTGCAAGGCGAAAATAACGATGCCTGCCCTGCGCGAGCGCCACAACAAAACGTTGTTCGCACAGACGCGCCAGATGCGCACTGGCGGTTGACGCTGACACATCCGCCACTGCGCTGAGCTCGGTCGCGGTCCAGGCGCGGCCATCCATCAGGGCGCACAACATTCGCGAGCGCGATTTATCGGCCATCGCCGCCGCGGTGAGCGCCATTCGCGACTCCAGAGCGCTCTCTTCCTCACTTAACATCACTGATGCCATAGCGACCTCTTTGACCCTGAATGTCTGAATTAACGATGCCATGAAAGCGTTCTAAAGTCAGCGCACAGGTCACACCGCACGCAGCATCATCTCGATACCCAACCCGACCAAACAAAACAGAAAACAACGTTTAAACACGAGCGGAGAAATAACCCGTCGTACACGGGTTCCTAACCACTGACCAATCAGCGCGGGAACAATGGCCAAAGCCGATAAGCTCAACGACTGTACGGGCAGCGCGTTGTGCCACCACAGACCAAGCGCCAAAGCCAATGTCGAAAACGTAAAAGAGATCCCGAGCGCCTGAACCAGTTCATCCTTCTCAAAACCCAATGACTGGATCCAGGGCACGGCGGGCATCACAAACACACCGGTTCCACCAGTCAATAAGCCAGTAACAAATCCTATGACGAGGGAGTACGGTTTTTCATGCTGCGGAGCCACTGCGATTTTCTTTCCGGCCAGCGTCCAGATAGCGTAAGCCACCAGCGCCACGCCAAGCGCAAACTGGGTACGGGTGGTATCGCCGCCGGTAATCCAGGCGCTGGCAAGCAGTGTCGCCACCACCACCGTCAATAACATTGGCCACAGTCGTTTGACTAATTGACGCGTATTTCCGCCACCGCCAAACTGAAACAGATTGCTAATCAGCGAAGGCAACAGCAGCATGGCCGCCGCCGCAACCGGCGAAATAAGCGATCCGAGGATCCCCATAGCCACGGTGGGCAATCCCATACCAGTGACGCCTTTTACCATCCCGGCGAGGACAAACGTGGCGGCAATCATCATCACCAGAGCGGGCCCAAACGCTAACGAACTCGTCATGTTGCACTTTCCTGAAAAAGAGAAGATGACCCATTCTGGACGTTAATCGCGGCACTCGCTTCGCCAGGCAACGAAATATGTCTTCCCGCTTACGGGTAATAATATAAAAATGCCGGGTTTCCCCGGCACATTATCAGAACGTTTTGGCCCACCACAGCCGAAGCTTCATGCCCCAGTAGCTGGTCCAGCCGCTGGTTGTTGACACCACCCGACCTTGTGACACTACCACCAGCGTGGGCGTGACGCTAATCGCCCAACTGCGGGAAATTGCCCCGTTCGCATCATTGATGACCGGAAAGTCCACGCCTTTACGCGACAGCCAACGAGACACCTCAGCTTCACTGCCGGAGCGTAACGCAATGGTCATCACGTTTGCCCCTTCCGAACGCAGCCTGGCGACTTCCGGCGTCGTGAAGCGGCAAACGCCGCACCAGCTCGCCCAGAAATAAAGCAGCACCGGCTCGTCTTTGCTGAGCGCCGCCAGCGTGACGGTTTCACCATCCAGCGTTTGCAAAGGCGTGCTGTCAAAAGAGCCAGGGAGCTGCGGCGCGCGCCAGACATCCATCAGCAGCATCGCCCCTGCCAACAGCGCCAGTAAGATCAGCCCTTCGCGCAGCCAGCGGCGCAGTTTACTGAGCATTGGCCGCCGCCAGCTTTTCTTTGACCACTTCCTCAAGGGTTTCCCACGGCACCGCACCGGGAATAAGCTCATCACCAATAATCGTTGCGGGGGTGCCCTGCACGCCCACCAGTCGCGCCAGTTGCAGGTTAGTGCTTAGCGTTTCAGCGCTTTGGGCACCCAGCGTCACCGGACTGGCTCCCGATTTTTCCTGCGCCTGTTTGATACTGACATCGGTATGGTAACCCTTTTTCTGCATCAGTTTTTCATGTAGCGCCAGAAACTGCTGCGGATGCTCAAGCCAGGTAGTCAGCACGGTCCGCGCCGCCAGTTCCGAACTTTCCCCTTTAAACGGCAGCGGTTTAATCACTACCGCCACGTCAGGATATTTCTGCACAATTTTTTCCAGCATGGGATCCAGTTGCTTGCAGTACGGGCAGTTGTAATCGGTGAAGTTTATCAGGGTCAGTTTCGCCTGCTTAGCGCCAATCCGCGGGCTGTTGGGATCGTTAAACAGGGCCTCCTTGATTAACGCTTCAATTTGCTTTTCCTGTTCCGGTGTAAACGGTGCAGGTTCTTTAGCTACGCTGACGGCAGAAAACAGGGTTAACAGCAGAACAATCATTATTTTCATGGGGTTACTCCTTTGGCGTCGGTCAACGTTTGCAATACCGCATCGCGGGTTAACAACGTTGGTAACGCCTGGCCTTCCGGCAGACCGGGGCCATAAATTTGGTTATACGGCACAGCAACCTGGCCGCGTTTTTTCAGAAATTCGGTGATGGCTTCAGAAGGGAGCGTCCAGTCGCCGCGCAGCGCCACTACATCCGGCTGTTGCAACGCGGCCTGTACGTCATCTTTATGCAACACGTTGTATTTGTTGACCTTACAAGTAATGCACCAGTCGGCAGTGACGTCAATGAACACACGCTTATGTTGCGCCAGCGCATCCTCAATCGCCTGCTCGCTAAGCGGTTGCCAGTTCACGCTTTCTTTAGCGCTAGCGTGTCCGGCCAGCCCTAAATGTGGGAGCAGCAACGTCGCAAGCCAGATAGCCGAACCCAGCATCATGACACCGAGAAGACGCCGCAAAATATTCATCCAGCGTCCCGGACGCGGCAAACGCAGCGCCAGACCGGGACGCAGAGCCACCAGCAGCCACGGCAAGCTCATCCCCAGGCCGAGTGCGATAAACAGTCCCCACAACGTTGGCAGCGAAGCGGTCAATGCCACCGCTACCGCCGTTCCGAGAAACGGGGCGCTGCACGGCGTGGCGAGCAGGGTCGCAAATGCGCCTTGCCAGAAATGTCCCGACAAGCCGTTGCCACCGCGAGTCGCCAGCGTGGTGGTCATCGCCGAAGGCAGGCGGAATTCAAACCACCCGAACAGGCTGGCGCTGAACGTCAGCATCACCACGACCATGACGCCAATGAACCACGGGTTCTGAAACTGGATCCCCCAGCCCAGCGCCTGATTGGTTAAACGTAGCACTGTCATCAATAGCGCCAGGGCCATAAAGGAGACCAGGATCCCGGCTACCGATGCGAGGAACTGACGGCGGATCTGGCGACGGCTTTTTTCCTCAACCAGCAAAATAGAGCCCAGTTTCATGCCGAGAACCGGTAACACACAGGGCATCAGGTTGAGAATCAAACCGCCCAGCAGCGCCATTAGCACCACCTGCCACAATGGGAGTGAGGCGTTCTCAATAACCGGGGCTTCGCCAATCGCAAGACGACTTTCCTGGGCAACACCGTTATCTGCCAGCACCAGCGTAACCGACTTACCGCGTAAATCCGGCGCGCCTTCCCCCCAACCGTCATGAACAGGTACCGTGGCGCGTAACGTCTCACCTGCGACGTGAATTTGCGGCATGCCAAAATCAGCATCATCAACGGCGTCCAGATACAGCCCAGGCGCAGTCCAGCCTCCCGCGCGGTAAGCCTCGACGACCAGCTCGCCGGCCCGTGCGCCAGCGCGCAGAGTATCGGTCAGGCCGCTGGCAAGCGGGATCTGCCCCATTGCCTGCGCATAGTCATGCGCAAAAGTCGGGTCCTGGGTCGTGGAGGTCACGGATAAAGGAAAATCCGTCAACAAGCAAACGTTGCTACAGGTGGATAGCGTCAAAACACCGCTAAGCGTGGCGGGCGAACTGCCGCGCACAACCATCGGGAATGTCACATTATCGTGATAGCCCTGGGTCGTGATATTAGCGACCTCAAAGCGTGCAGGGGTTGGCCAGAACCAGTCGACCGCAGGCATTTCCCCTTGCCAGGCGATAGATGGCGCGACGCCTCCCTCGCCCGGCGAACGCCAATAGGTTTTCCAGCCGTCCTCCAGTTTAACATCCAGCAACAGACGAGTTTCGCCGCCTGAGGACGTATCAGCGCGTAACCGCACACTGGCGTGATCGTTATCGGATGAACGCAGCCAGCCGGGTTCAGCCGCCCAGGATACGGGCAGCCATAGCAATAACAGACAGAGCAGCGCCTGCCTGAAAACAGTCATCATATATTTTCTCCGTGAATAATTATCTAACAGTCAGCAACGGCTGTTCTGTCATTCACGGAAGACGCAAAATCGCAGATGTACCCTTAGCGTGGGCGGCGAGATGGCTCGCGGTGGGAAAAAAGGCAGACGAAACGCCCGCACTGGCGCCAGCAGCGACAGTAGCAGACACAGCACCAGAATAGCGCCTTCGAACAGTACCGGGGGCGCCGCCAGTAATGACTTCGCGCTTAGTTCACAAGGGGTAACGGACGAGGCCTCATCGGTCTGCGCTTGTGCGCTTACGACCACGCTTGTGGCAACGGTGTCCATCTGCAACGCGTGCAGGCCCGCCATGCGTTGTGCGGTACAAACCATCACCACAACACATGCCAGACAGAGGAACCACCATCCCATCCGTTGACGTTTCGCCATTATACCCTCACTGATTGATGCGAGTTATCTTAACCACTCACCAGGTTTTGGCAACCTTTGCGCTGTAAAGTTATGTCCTGTCATCGGCAGGATATACCGCGATTTCAATCAGATTGAGATCGGGATCTCTGACATAAACCGAGCGAATCGGTCCCATCGCACCGGTTCGTGCAACCGGTCCCTCAACAATATCTACCCCGTGCGTTTGAAACGTGGCTATCACCTCTTCCAGCGCACGTGTGGTGATAAAACACAAATCCAGCGCCCCCGGCGTTGGCGCGTAAGCTTTGGGTTCAAACTCTTTTCCCCGAATGTGGAGGTTAATTTTCTGATTGCCAAAGACGAAGGCTTTCCGCCCTTGCGCGAAGGTTTCCAGCCTCATCCCTAAAAGTTCGACATAAAAACGAACGCATGCCTCTTCATTATTGGAGGTCAATACCAGATGATCCAGGTGGTCAATCATAGCGATATCCATTTTGGTTGCTCATCTCAGACACTTACCCTATTCATTCACACGCTACAAGAAAAAGAGAATCTTACGGCTGCGTTGACAGAACATAGCGCAAGGCGTTGCGGCTCACGTTTTATAAATCAAATGATTATTAATCATATTTCCGTTTTTATTTATTACAATATAACATTGCCAAAGTAATTGCGAAAATATCACGGAAGTGATCATTCACTATTTACGAAGAGTACCAAAGGATATTCGCAGAACAGTACATAAATACTGTCCCGCTACGTATTGATGCGTAAATGAAAGTAAGGGTCAGCGCATTTTTAGGTGATTATCGTATTATAGCCCGACGCAATGAAGAGCGTATTCATTCGCAGAAAATTTGTTTATTGAATGTTATTTAGAGTATATGGAAATGAAAAAATATTTATTACCCCTGATTGGGTTACTTTTTACCGTTAGCGCTCAGGCAGCACCATTTACCGACGGCAAAGAGTTTATCTCACTGGAAAAACCCGTCGCTTCAGCCCCGGCAGCGCTGAAGTTTTTCTCATTCTATTGTCCTTCCTGCTATCAGTACGATGAAGTTTTTGAAATCACTGATAACGTGAAAAAAGTTTTGCCTGCTGACGTCAAACTCACCGAATACCACGTCGACTTTTTAGGCCCTCTGGGGCAGGAAATGACGCACGCCTGGTCCGTCGCCATGCTGTTGAACGTGCAAGATAAAGTCAAACCGTTGCTTTTTGATGCCGTGCAGAAAAAACAAACCATTAAATCGGCGGACGATATACGTAACGTATTTATCAGCGCGGGCGTCAGTGCCAGTGATTATGATGCTGCATGGAATAGTTTTGCCGTAAAATCACTAACCGCCAAACAGCAAGAAATGGCTAAAGCTGTAGATTTAACCGGGGTGCCCGCCATTTTTATCAACGGTAAATATATGATCAATCCGAAAGGACTGAAATCTGATGACCTTAACGCGTTCGTACAAAACTATGCTGATACGGTCCGCTTTCTGATCACTAAATCCTGATGTTTAGCTAATCTCACTATTCGCACCACACAACAGACGCCATAACGTTAAAAAGCGCTGTTGGTGGTGCAATGCCCGCATCGTTTATAGCAATATCCTCCCTTCCCGGTTGGCATTCTCCGTTATCAGGATTACCCTAAACTTAGCGGTGATACCTGTTGTCAGGGTTCACCTTCTGCAAGTGTTGATTTACACGAGAGAACGCTATGGAATTAAAGGATTATTACGCCATTATGGGCGTGAAACCGACAGACGATCTCAAGACAATCAAGACCGCCTATCGTCGACTCGCCCGTAAATATCATCCTGATGTCAGCAAAGAGACTGACGCGGAGGCCCGGTTTAAAGAGGTTGCTGAAGCCTGGGAAGTCCTGAGTGATGAACAGCGACGCGCCGAGTACGACCAGTTGTGGCAGCACCGCAACGACCCACAGTTCAACCGTCAATTCCAACAAGGAGAGAATCAACGCTATAACGCCGAAGATTTCGACGATATCTTCTCCTCCATTTTTGGTCAGCATGCGCAACAGTCTCGCCAGCGTCATGCCAGCCGCGGGCACGATATTGAAATTGAAGTCGCCGTATTCCTCGAAGAAACGCTTACTGAGCATAGCCGCACGATCAGTTACACCCTGCCAGTTTACAATGCGTTCGGCATGGTCGAACGTGAAATTCCTAAAACGTTGAATGTGAAAATTCCGGCTGGCGTCGGTAACGGTCAGCGTATTCGTCTGAAAGGCCAGGGCACCCCCGGTGAAAACGGCGGGCCAAACGGTGATTTGTGGCTGGTGATTCATATCGCGCCACATCCGCTGTTCGATATCGTTAATCAGGATCTGGAAGTGGTCGTTCCCCTGGCGCCGTGGGAAGCCGCGCTGGGCGCGAAAGTAACCGTTCCGACGTTAAAAGAGAGCATCCTGCTGACCATTCCTGCAGGCAGCCAGGCCGGGCAGCGGTTACGCATTAAGGGCAAAGGTCTGGTAAGTAAAAAACATACCGGCGATTTGTATGCGGTGATCAAAATCGTCATGCCGCCGAAACCTGACGACGCCAGCGCCGCCCTGTGGCAGCAGTTGGCGGATGCACAAAAGACCTTTGATCCGCGCAAAGAGTGGGGGAAAGCATAATGGCTAACGTCACCGTCACCTTTACCATTACCGAGTTTTGTCTGTACACCGGTGTGTCAGAAGAAGAGCTACATGAGATTGTCGGCTTAGGGGTGATAGAACCTCATGAAGACGAGACTTTTGACGATCATGCGCTGACCGTCATGCGTCGCGCGATACGCCTGCGTCAGGAGCTGGAACTTGACTGGCCGGGAATTGCCGTTGCGCTGACATTGCTGGAAGATAACGCTCAACTGCGGCAGGAAAACCGCCTGCTGCGCCAGCGATTGTCTCGCTTTATCAGCCATCCTTAGTGTGTCAAGGCCAGCATGGTGCTGGCCCTTTTATTATCCGCAACCCGCTCTTAATGACATTGCGCAGCAGATGGCATACAGTCAGCGATAAGAATTATCTCAAACAATAAGACGTTGAGCCATGCAGCTTAAGCCCCTCACAAAAGGTCGTTTTCACAATATCTGGCAGCAAGATGATGCCTTAATTGAGAAGATATTCCAGGAGTTGCTCTCTGAAACACAGATTATCCAGGAAGATGACTATCTTTACCGCCAGGGACAGGTAGTCGATCGACTAATCATGGTGCAGTCAGGGAGAATTTCTCTGCGTTATAGCGCGGAGAATGGTCGCCGTTTCCAACTGGGTGCAATGGAATGTGATGAGCAACTGTTTGGCGAAATGGAGTTTTTTACCGGGTATCGTTGCCAGCTTGATATCGTAGCCGAAGAACCGCTGACCGTGGCGGTATGCAACTGTGACCGTCTGGAGGAAGCGCTGAACCAGCGCCCCAGACTGGCGATATTTTTCGCCAGCGCAATGGCCGTTGATTATCAGGATATGCTGGAAATCTTCCTGCACCGGATGCTCTACCCTATCGTACATAACGTAGCGTATGACCTGTATCGCCAGCATCAGGACAAGCAGCCAATGGATGGTTTTCATAAAAAATACCAGGAAGCTGAGCGATTCGGCACCACCGACCGGGTCTATCGACGGGCGGTGAAAGCGCTGACGGATGCCGGGCTGGTAACGCGCACGAAGCAAGGACTGGAGATTAAGGATCTGGATGGGCTGCGTAAATTTCTCGGCAATGACATCATTGACTGACACACCAACCCTGGCAAACGGAGCATTGGTGTGTCATTTCAGCGCAATCAGAACTTATAGGTGAGGTTGAAATAGTGACCCAGCCCGGTGGTACGCCCTGCTCCACCGTGGTTTTCCATCAATGCCATGTTGCGGAAATATTTTAAGCCATAACCTACCGCATAATGCTCTGAATGCCAGTAGATGCCGTTATACCATTCAATCGCGTTATTGCTATATAACGGCTGGTTAGCAATCTTGTTCGCGGCGAACTGGTAGTCAAAGTAACCCTGATAGTTCAAATAACTGCCGTTGGCGAACGTATAGAACGGCGTCGACCAGTTGGTCGAGAACATGTAACCATCCCACTTGCCTTCGTTATCTGCACCGTAATTTTCACGTACATAGTGCGCATAAATGTTCATTCCCACCAGACCAAACCACGGCACTTTAACATCCGTGCCGAGACCAACGTAATGCTCAAATAATTCCCGGTCACCAATGTTATTTACCGTTGCGATATAGAATTCGTTAAATGGCCCAACGGATAAATCTTTATTAAAAATGGCGTCCAGGGAAAAACGTGGAGATATCTTGGCAAAGAAGTTATCCCCCCCGTGACGATCGTCCTGCTCGCGATCCAAAATATCAAAGAAATCCACATAACCATACAGATCGATAATCCCGGATCGTGCGCCAAACTCCAGCTCAAGATAGGTGTCATTACGAATACCATAAGGCACTTTCGCATCCACACTTTGCATTAAGTTCATCTGCATCCAGTTAAAATCATTTTTGCGGATGTTGCCATCGGCATAATCAGCCGCAAGCGCTTGCGTACAGCATATCGCAATTACCGCACCCAGAACTGTTTTTTTCATCATTGATTTATTTTTCTTCAGCATTTTCAATTCCTTTGAGCAAGGTTGAGTGTCGCCCCACCAGATAAATGGCGTGACGGCGGGCTATCTAATTAAAGAGGTAAGCGTTATTACTGTGTTTAATTACGTTTGAGTTTTAATGTACCCATCAACATAATAAAGATAATTAAATACAACACCGGTATTGCGTACATAATTTTCTGCAATCCCATAGTTTTTTCCATTAACGCACTGATCTCCGGACTGAACATGGCGCCAGCACTACCGCTAATTAAAATATAAGAAACGTTCTGGCTACTCGCGCGCTTCACGAAAGAAACCCCGTAGGCAATAAAGGAGTTATACAGCGCTGCGCAGACAAACCCGTAACTATAGGCCAGATAATCAAGCCCGGAGATATTTTCCTTCGTGACAATGATGGTAGTAATAACGCAAGCTAACAAAATAATGCTAAGCAGAAAATAATGTATCTTTACGCGGGAAACAATAACGGTTGAGACTAACGCGCCGACCAGCGCAGCACCCCAGTATTGCGTAATAATATTACCTGCTTCTTCGAAGGGAATACCAAATTTGTTCTTCACAAATAATGGTGCCCAGGTCAGGAAGGTATACAGCGCCAACATACCTAAGAACAGGCCAATGCCTCCGCTGATAATCCCTGGATTCCACTCGGATTTCACCGGGTCTGCGCTATCCGCTGCAGGAGCCGTTTCACAGGCGGTAAAGCGGGTGAGAGCCACAACGCCCAACGTGAGTAAGGCCACTATGCCTACGCTAAGATAGCTGTAACTCCACGACATATTGTGCGTCAGGGCGAAGGTGGTAATCAGCGGGAAAACTACGCCCGCGACGTTAAAGGTGGCGTCCTGCACCACCAGCATCGTACTTTGAATGCGATCCTGCCAAACCGACACCACGATCGTTCCCGCCACGCACAGACCAATCCCGCCGCAGAAACCCACCAGGGTCATGGCGACCATCACCGGCCATAAGCCAGGGCTTAAGTGCATTGCCAGAGCGCAGAGGAACACTATCGAATAGATAATGAGCGTCATACGCTTAACGCCGATTTTCTCAATCAGGAAAAAGGCGGCGATGGTCCCGGCTAACGCCCCACCGTTAAGCAACGAAAATATCGAGGCGACGGTATTCACATCGGCACTGTAGCGTACTGCAATCGGTTCAATCAGCATGCCAAACTGACTGGCAAATCCTGCCATAATAAAATTTGCCAGAAAACTAATCAGCGTAAGTGCTATTTTATTCTTCATATAATGCCATCTCTGATTGGTTCATTTAAATGCTGATGCTAAGCCGTAACAGCTGTATTAAGCGCCAGCTCTATCATATTTTTAAAGGTTAACTGCCGTTCTTCCGCCGTTGTTTCTTCTCCTGTCAGGCAATGATCGGATACGGTTAATATAGCCAACGCTTCAATATTAAACTGATGCGCTAAAGCGTATAACCCTGCCACTTCCATATCCATACCCAGCACACCAAACTTTTCCAGTGCAGGTATTAAATTTTCGTCAGGATCGTAATAAAGATCGCCACTGAAGACATTGCCGACTTTAACGTCAATACCGGCCTTCTGCGCCAATGCCCACGCCTGCTGCAATAATGGGAAATGGGCAGATGTCGCCATCGTGTAGCCCGCGCTACGTTTTAAATTTGTGACGGAATCCGTTCCGGCGGCGACGGCAAGAATAATATCTCGCATTTTGACATGATGTTGTGTTGCCCCAAGACTGCCAACACGAATAATTCTCTGTACACCGAAGTCATGTACCAGTTCATGAGCATAAAGCGTCATTGACGGAATACCCATGCCATGTCCCATCACCGAAACAGGTTGCCCAAAATAAAGACCGGTATAGCCCAGCATATTGCGTACATTGGTGACTTCGCGGTAATCCATTAGATAATTTTCGGCAATAAACTTAGCGCGAAGCGGATCGCCCGGCATAATAACGGTTGGCGCAAAATCACCCGCTTTGGCATTAATATGTGCAGTCATAACAATTCCTGAATTATGGGTATTGAAGATATGCAGGGATTGTAACCAGAGGATTGCACAGGATTGAGGACAAAAGTCCTGCTCAGAGGATCGGCCTCTCATTTCTGAGAGTTAGTGTTGCGGGCAGATGGAAAAGCAGAAAACGGCGTCCCCGCCGCGCAGGCAGGGAAAACGCGCAGGACTATCAGGATTTATCGTTCTGTCTGAACAATAGAGCGGTGTAACGAGTATTCACTTTCCCGCTACGCTTACCATCTGGCCCGAAATAGCGATCGTTTCTACACAGACGCTCGGTGCCAGTCTGGTTAGTCCGGTCGTTGCTGCGTATGCTGACAATGGCAAAACGCTCATCGCTAGCAAGATGCTAACTTTTGTCATCGTGTTGTCCTTATCTCATTTTGCTTTCGCCGGATAACAGTCCCAACAATGACATATTAAACTAAAGAGTTGTAAATATTTCGGTAAGATTAAATTTTTTATATGCTTTTTCTTTTATAGTGCCATTCGATATCAACGAGCTCATTTCAGTGACAAAATTTATAATATCATCACACTTGCTGTTATCGGGTAAATCGGTGTAATTATAGTTCCACCATTTTATTTTTAACAACTGTTCAATAATATCTGACTCAAATCTGTATTTGATAATTTTCGCAGGAACCCCTGCAACAATAGCATATGGAGGCACATCTTTAGTAACAACGGAATTTGCTGCAACAACAGCACCATCACCAATTGAAATACCACCTTTTAAAACGACATCATTGCCAATCCAGACATCATTGCCAATCGTTGTATTTTTAGGCTTTGTAATAAATGGTTTCAATACCCAGTTTTGTCCGAACTCGTTGGCAGCATATTTATCAAACTCGCCATTATAAGTAAGCATATGAGTTGTAAAACGATTCATAGGATGGTTTCCTCCCATGATTTTTACGTTTGATGCAATACTACAAAATCTTCCGATATTTACATTACCCGGAAAATAACAGGTTGGAAATGAAAACGCACCAACGCTAGAAAAACTTTTTACTGGCATTGTGGAATATTGTTCAGCAATAACATCAGCTTCAATTCTAATTTTGTCACCTTTCGCGAACAGTAACAAATTTCTTTCTTTATAAACTTTCTTACCTCTATGATTCAAAAAGATATCGTTATCCATGCAAAATTCATAGTGCTTCCGAGTCCATCTAAAAACAAAAATTTCATTTGTGTCTTCTGAAAAATTATAGAGTCTGGTTTTCATACTGTTATTGTCTGCTTTTATTTGAAAATCTACGATTAGATTAAAGATACTCTAAACCCTAACCTTAATCAACTATTACAGTATGAAATAATCCATATTGTAAATCGCCTTGTTGTGACATTTACTCTTACCACTCATAATTTAGTTTCTATAATATTCTGCTTAGAGAATGAATACAGATATGTTTTGAGACGTCGTTTTCAAAAACAAAATGTCAGATGCTTTTCTATTAGGGCAATCCAGGTAATGAAGAAAAAAATGCAGCCTCAGTTGCAAATACCTGGCAGCCCAATAGGATGCAATTCTTTTTTCTGTCCCAAGAAGACGCTGAAAACCTTAGTTCTCGCGACAGCCTGACCTTCTGCGCGAAGAGTTTTGTTAAGTGTTTCTGCCTGATTGCACTCTGTGGTGGCCGCCCAAACACCCATTTATAACCCGTAATGAGAATAGCTCCGTATGCAATTGCGAGTCTGTCTCTTACTGCTCAATATTGTTTTTAAAGTGGTCTTATTGTTATTATCATTTTCCGTTCTAAATTTGAGTTATGCTGCCATGATCCCATTTAGGTTTAGTGAGATGACTCCCGCCGATATTCCTGCTGTTCAGTCGTTTCTTGTTGAGCATCTTAATTTATACTTCAATGCCGGTAGAGCCATGCCTTCTGCCGAAGAAGATCTCTTTGATCTCGAACAACAGTATATCTTGCAGGAAAGGAATTCATTGCTTTGCGCGTGGAGTGAAAACCAGGAATTAATCGCCACACTGGCGGTATGTCAATATGATGATCGTATTACTGAACTACGTGGTCGCTATAACTTGTCTGAAACGGCGGAAATTTGTCGTTGCTACGTGGATGAGCGCTACCGCAGACAGGGGATCGGAAGTCAATTGTTTGCTTTAGCTGAGGTATTCTGTCAGCGACATCAATATAAGACTTTGTATCTCCATACACATCATTTTTTACCCGGAGGGTATTATTTCTGGTTGCGTAACAATTTTAACGTGATTATGGATATGCAGGATGAGTGGCAATTGGTACATATGGAGAGTACACAAAAAAAAGAGTCAAGCGCTGATATGCGGAACTTTTGATGGTGATCAATATGTTTCATACACAGAAATTTCAGTATGCGTGTAATTTGATCAATATCAACCAATTCTCATTTAGCTTCCTGTTGTTATTTTCATTTACAACATCGCAGTAACCAACAAAATCATAACTCACTGTATTAAATGGGTATTTCTTTCTACACCACTACCTTTTATCTCTTACCCTCTATGGTTGACCTTGTTAACAATTGCCGTTAGAGTCGCTTTCGACAGCATTTCATTACATTTTTGTATATGAATAGGAATATGGTGAGAATTATTCAATTCAATTCCATAACTGCCCCCGCAACTGTAGGCGGATGCAGAATATCCCTGTGTGGCTCATAAACCACAGGTCACTGTAAAGTTCATCTTTATGGGAAGGCCGATATTCTGATTACCGTGAGTCAGGAGACCTGCTGTCAAAGGTATATGCCATTGAGTGGACGGGATGGTCCATGGGATGAATTATTTGACGCAAGCGGTAGTGTATTTATGAATAAGATTTTGGCTGAGTAAAGCTTATTTGCATTTTTTGCATATCTTCATTCTTAAATTTCACGATTCAATGTCATCTATCTTCATGTCTCCTCCCGATATATGGAATGAAATAAGCCATGACCAGACCTTAAGATTCTGGCATCAACGGGACGATGATAATGCACGCTAATTCTACCTTTTACTTCTCTAAAAAAACGCTTCTGGCTATTTTTGGCACGACTGCTCTCCTGCTTACTTCCGGTTTTTCCGAGGCAGCAAAAACCGAATATCCTCTGACGATTAAAAACTGTGGCCGCGATATTACCTTCAATCAGGCACCAACGCGCGTGGCGACGGTGGGTCAGAACAGTACCGAGATTCTCTATTCACTGGGGCTGGCCGATCGCGTCGTGGGTACTTCGCTGTGGTTTGGCCCGGTACTGGAGGCTTATAAAACAGCAAACGAAAAAGTCGCCGTTATCGCGCAAAATATTCCAAGCTTTGAAGGGATCGTGGCGAAAAAACCGGATCTGATCGCCAGTCAGTTTGAGTGGCAAATCGGCCCTGCTGGCACGGTTGCCTCTTACGAACAGTTTAGTGAACTGAAAATTCCCGTTTACACCGCGCCAGCTGACTGTGCGAAAGATAACGAAGATGGTGGTGATGGTGTCCGTAAGGGCATGTTTGATATTGCCATGGTGTATCAGGAAGTCGCCGATCTGGCGAAAATCTTCGATGTTCAGGATAAAGGCGAGGCACTGATTGCCAGCCTTAAAGCACGTGAAGCCGCAGCGAAAAACAAAATTACCGGAATGAATGAGAATGTTTCCGCCGTGTTCTGGTTCTCAAGCGCCGATCTCCAGCTTGACCCTTACGTTGCCGGGAAGTTTGGTCCGGCGGCATGGATCGCCCAAACGCTGGGAGTGAAGAATGTGATTGATTCTGCTGAAGAGTGGCCAACGGTGGGTTGGGAAACCATCGCAAAAGCGAATCCTTCACTCATAGTGCTCGGTGAGATGAGCCGTCGCCGCTTCCCGGCGGATGACTGGAAGGTCAAGATGGAATACCTCAAGTCCGATCCTGTCGCCAAACTGGTTCCTGCTGTCAAGGAAAACCATCTACCGGTCATTGACGTACAGACCATGAATGCCGGAATCAGAACTATTGATGGTGTGGAAAAACTGGCTGATGCCCTTGTTGAATATGGCTTAGCACATCCGCAGGCTGCTCATTAATCTACGTTTTGCGCTATATCCTCACACGGTGTAGCGCATCTCCGTTACTCAGGAACGCAGATAATCATGAGTGATTCACGCAGGATGCGTCGCGCTGTTGGTCAGCTTGCGGTGAGAGTCAGTGGGCATGCCGTTTGGGTCAGTGCGCTAATGTGTGGCGTACTGCTGGCGGGGATTTCCATCGGCGAAACGCTTATCCCCTGGCAGCATGTTCTCAGCACGCTGGCAAATCATCTTTTTGATACACACTATCCTGTCGATGCGCTGGATGCAGGGATCGTCTGGAACTACCGCCTGACCCGAGCGCTGGTCTCGGCCAGTTGCGGCGCGTGCCTGGCTGTTTCCGGCGTAGTGTTACAGTCGCTGCTACGCAATGCGCTCGCCGAACCCTATCTACTGGGGATTTCTGCCGGAGCGTCCACCGGAGCGGTGCTGATTGCTCTCACTGGACTTGGGGCTGGCATCATCAGTATGTCATTGGGCGCTTTCATTGGTGCGCTGACGGCATTTCTGTTCGTTGCGCTATTGGCGATGGCCGCTGGCGGTAGACAAGGTGGGGGTGTAACAACCCAAATCATCCTTGCCGGGATCGCCAGCTCCCAGCTTTTCAATGCGATTACATCGCTTATCATCACCCGCTCAGCAAACGCCGAGCAAGCACGCGGTATTATGTTCTGGCTGTTGGGCAATTTGAGCGGTGTACGCTGGCCCGATGTAGTCTTAGCCATTCCTACCGCTCTGGTCGGTATCGCGCTGTGCTTCTGTTATGCCCGCCATCTTGATGCTTTCTCCTTTGGTGCGGAGTCTGCGGCATCGCTGGGCATTCCGGTAAAACGTACCCGTGCAGTACTGATTGCCGCCGTCACCGGCATGACGGCGATTATGGTCTCCATTGTGGGTGCGATCGGCTTTGTCGGTCTGGTGATCCCTCATGCTGCTCGTCTGCTGGTCGGCAACCAGCATCATCGACTGCTGCCGGTTAGTGCGCTTACCGGAGCTATTTTCCTCATTATCGCTGATGTTATTTCCCGCACGTTACTACCCGGTCAGGTACTCCCAATAGGCGTGATCACGGCTCTGGTCGGCGCTCCTGCGTTTTCAATCATTCTGATTAGAGGAAACCAGAACAAATGACGGTGAACCTCGTACAGCCACTCGCTGCCTCTGCGCAAGTCGTTATTGAAGCCTGTAATTTGTACTGGAGGGTAAAAGGTAAGACGATTGTTGAAGATATTTCGCTCAGCGTAACGCCCGGCGAGTTTGTCGGCATCATCGGTCCCAACGGCTCGGGCAAAACGTCACTGATTTCACTGCTGGCCGGTTTGCTGAAGCCAACTTCCGGGCGTATCACCCTGCAGCAAAAGGCGCTCCAGCATTATTCGCGGCGTCACCTTGCGCAGCGGGTGGCGCTGGTCGAACAACAGGCAGAAACCAGCGAGCGTCTTACCGCTTTACAAGCCGTTTCTCTGGGGCGGACGCCCTGGCTTAGCCTGCTCTCGCCCTGGTCCGCCAAAGATGACGATATCGTGCAAACTATGCTGGGGAAGGTCGATCTCCGTGAATTACAGCACCGATGCTGGCATACCTTTTCCGGGGGAGAAAAACAGCGCCTGCATATCGCCCGGGCGCTGGCGCAGCAGCCGCAGTTGTTACTGATGGATGAACCCACCAACCATCTCGACATTCAACATCAGATTGGCCTGCTTAGTCTGGTTAAACGTGAAAAGCTCACGGTCATTGCCGCTCTGCACGACCTCAATCATGCCGCGATGTTCTGCGATCGCATCATCGTCATGACATCCGGGCATATGGCGATGCAGGGGACTCCTTGCGCCGTGTTTACCCGTGAAAACCTCCATGCCTGGTTTGGTATCGACGCCATTGTTGAACATGAAACTGGCGCTGAAAACTGTTTTATCCGTTATCAAAGACCTGATGAATTTTAAGGAAGAATCGATGAAATATCTCAAACAGAGCCTGAAAGTTTTATGTTTACTCGCCCTCGCCTCTTCAACCTTCGCACAAACTCACGACGTTTTGATGAAAAATCGAGGGTCTGCGGGACCAATGGTCTATGAGCCGGATTATCTGGAGATCCAGCCCGGGGATACGGTGAAGTTTATCCGTAAACATAAGAGCCACAACGCGGCTTCAATCGCTGAATTGTCTCCGGCTAACTATCCCGGTTTTATGGGAAAAATAGATGAAGAGATCGAAGTAACTTATGACAATGCCGGATTTTACGGCATCAAATGTACACCACATTACGCTCAGGGCATGGTGATGCTGATAAAGGTTGGAGATGCCAAGTTACCAGCAAGCTATCGGGCATTCAAAGCGCCGGGCATTGCTGATAAGCGCTTTCAGGAAATTTACGCGCGTATCGACAAACGTTAATCCGCGATGCTCAGGGAGAAATACGAGGTGACAGAGAATAAACTTGCAGATGGCGAAATCCAGGAACAGCGCCGGGAATGCCTGTGTAAACTGACAAAATTCGTCGGCGCAGCAGGCGTCGCTGCTGCCGTCTGGCCGCTGGTTGCGGCCCTGGGCCCGGATGAGAAGACTCTTGCGGAAAATGAACCGATTGATGTCTCTCTTGCGGGGGTTGCTGCTGGACAAACCGTCAGACGCGTATGGCAGGGAAAGCTGATTCTTATTCACCATCGCACCCAGGATGAGATTATTACTGCCAGAAGTGCCGACTGGCATACGCTTATCGACCCACAACCGGACAGCGAGAGGGTCTCTGCTACTCATCCTCAATGGCTGGTGGTTCAAGGGTATTGCCCACATGCCGGGTGCGTACCCAACGCCCGACCAGGAGGGGTGGGTTGGATCTGTCCGTGCCACGGCTCAGAGTTTGATACCTCCGGGCGCGTAACGCGCGGCCCCGCGACGACCAACCTGGCAATCCCGGACTACGTTATTCATTCGGATGGTCAGGCCGTGCGTATCGGCACGAAGGAAGCCTGAAATGAGGAGTGAGCGCGTCTATTCGCTTCGCTGGCGTATCCCGTTTCCTCGCTCGATTGCCGGACTCTGGGTATTCGCAATCGGCGCCATCCTGCTGGTTATACTCGGTGTGCAGATCCTTACGGGTATCGTGCTGGCGATGTTTTACGTGCCGACAGCCGAGCTGGCATTTGACTCCATTATTCATATTATGCGTGCGGTTCGCCATGGAGAACTGTTACGCAACATGCATGCTATTGGCGCGTCGCTCTTTTTCTTTGCCTGTTATCTGCATATTTTTCGTGGCATGTACTACAGCGTTTACCGCAAGCCCTGGACGACAATGTGGATGATTAGCGTGACGCTATATATCCTGCTGATGATGACCGCATTTCTTGGTTATAGCCTTATCTGGGGGCAAAAAAGCTACTGGGCGGCCACGGTAATTACCCGCTTTGCCCAGGCCATTCCGCTGGTGGGTGATACCCTTTACGCATATTTAGTCGGCAGCCATACTCCGGGAACGCCGATGCTTGGCCGCTTTTTTGTTCTCCACTTTATTCTTCCCTTTGTGATTGTCGGCGCAACGGTTTTTCATATTCGCACCGTACAGTCGGCGTTTGCGCAGGCGATGAAAAAGAGGTTTAGCGAGAAAGAGTCCAGGAGCCTGCTGTTCGATTACAAAATTACCGATCTTGATGCCATCAAAATCATCCTTTTTTTGATGATCTTCGCCTGGTTCTTATTCTTCGCGCCGCACTATCTGAGCAGCGCCGATAACTTTATTCCTGCGGACCCAACAGTTACACCCGCGATTGTTGCGCCGGAATGGTATTTTCTTCCCTTCTTCTCCATCTTGCGTTGCTTCCCAAATGAATTCGTTGGCTTAGCCGCAATGTGCAGCTCGGTACTGATTTTCTATTTCCTTCCCTGGCTTGATACTTCCCGGGCTCGTTTTCGCCATTACAGCAAACTGGTTAAATGCGGATTCTGGCTGTGGGTCATTAATGCCTGCTTTTTAGGCTGGTTAGGGTCGAAAGCGCTGGTTGGCCCCGATCTTATTGACGGTTTCCGTAACGAAGAGGGCTGGATCCGTGCCGCATCGCAGCTTTCGACTCTGATTTGGTTTGCCTGGTTTTTAATCGTATTACCTTGCCGTCGTTTTCTGGAAAAACAGGACTGATGATGAAACAACTATTGAAAATCAGCATTCTGTCCTTTTCTCTGTTGGGACTAGGTTCCTCTTATGCGCAGGAAGCCACGCCTGAACGGCAGGAATGGAGCTTCAGCGGCATCAATGGCCAGTATGATAAAGCGCAGCTTCGACGTGGCCTGCAGGTTTATGAAGAGAAGTGTCGCGCTTGTCACGGCATAAAGCACCTTAGCTTTCGGTCGTTGACCAGGCCCGGCGGTCCGGAACTCACGGCTGAAGAAGCAAGAAGTATCGCCAGCGGCTATCAGTTTCCTGAGCTTCAGGATGACGGCCAGATTGGCGAGCGAGACGGGACGCTAAATGACAGCTTCATATCGCCATATCTAAACGAGCAGGAAGCACGATACCTTAACAATGGCGCTTCTCCCGTTGACCTGAGCTATATCGTACGTGCCCGCTCATACGATCGCGGATTCCCGCAATTTCTGTTGGATGCTTTTCTGCCCTACACGGACCAGGGAGCAGATTACGTCTACGCACTGCTAACCGGTTATCAACCTGCCGATCCCGAACTGAAGGCTAATCGCTATTTTCCCGGCGGCGTGATTAACATGCCGAAACCGTTGACCAGCGGAGAGATTCAATGGCACCCGGCGTCGCTACAAGCTGAAACGGAAGAGCAATATGCCAGGGATGTCACCGCCTTTCTGGCATGGGCAGCCGACCCAACGCTCGCAGAAAGAAGACAGCTGGGATATTACGTTATGGGCTACCTGGCCTTTATGCTGGGGCTGCTATGGATATTACGACGAATGAAAAGGCGTTCGCTCATGTAGGCCTTGCCAGATATGAAGATGATTCAGTTCGTCAGCTTTCCGCCGGGCAGCAGCGCTGAGTTGCCCTTGCGCGACTAAGGCTGGTGAAAGATGGCATGACATTAACTGCACAAAACGAAAAAACCCCGAGCTATTAAATAGCTCGGGGTTTATGTTTGGCGGAAGCGTAGAGATTCGAACTCTAGAACCCTTTCGGGTCGCCGGTTTTCAAGACCGGTGCCTTCAACCGCTCGGCCACGCTTCCAATGAGGCGCACTATAAACATCCCGAACGGACCTGTAAAGCACCAATGCGTTCGTTTGCCTGAAAAACAGCCAAAATATTGTTAATCGACTGAAATAACAACAGATTGACCGTTTATTCAGCACAAATACTGGCTACAGCGCTTAATGTTTTTTGATGAACATATCTTTGGTGTAGTAATTTCCCCGGTTATCTGGCGCAAATCCTCCCACCCACGGCTTCACAAGATGCGTGCGGACATAGTGGTAAACCGGAATCGCTGGCACATCCTCTCCTAAAAGGTCTTCAGCCTGCTGGTAGTATTTGCCTCGCTCCTCCAGCGAAGTTGCTTTCGCCGCCTTGCGCATCGCGTCATCAAAAGCGGGATTGCTGTACCTGGTGGTATTCTCGCTATCGCCGGTACGGAAAATATTGAGGAAACTTGAGGCATCATCATAATCGGCGATCCATGCGTAGCGCACGACGTCAAAATTACCGGTGTGCATGGTATCCAGCATGGTTTTCCATTCCTGATTTTGCAGCTTCGCCTCTACGCCGAGGTTTTTCTTCCACATTGACGATGCGGCAATGGCAATACGCTGGTGCGTTTCGAAGGTGTTATAGAGCAGATTTAGGCTAAGCGGATGCTCAGGGCCAAAACCAGCTTCAGCCAGCAGTTTCTTAGCTTCGGCAATGCGTTTTTCGAGCGGCCACGCCGCATATTCCGGCGCATGCAGTTGCACTCCCCCTATTTCCGGCTGGCTGATAACCCACGCCGCGCGTTGCCCCTGCCCCATCACCTTTTGTGCGATGATGTCTTTATCTAACGCCATATTCAGCGCCCGGCGCACGCGCGGGTCATTAAACGGCGCTCGAGTCGTATTGAACTGATAGTAATAGGTTGAAAGCTGAGGTGAGACATGGAGTTCATCGCCCATCGTCTTTTTCAACTGCGCGAACTGATTGACCGGGACGCTATACACAATGTCGATTTCGCCGGCCTTATAGCGGTTAACGTCTGCGGACTCTGAACTGATGGGCAAATAAGTGACCTTATCAATGACGGTGTGCCGATCGTCCCAATAATGCGGGTTACGCACGGCAACGATGCGCTCATTGACTACCCACTGCGATAACTTGTACGCCCCGCTGCAGACAAAATGTTCTGGCCGGGTCCACTTATCACCAAAGCGGCCGATCAGCACTTTATCCAGCGGAACCAGTGACGGGTGCGCTAGCATCGCCAGAAAAGCCGCCGTTGGCTGCGTCAGGGTAATTTCCAGCGTGCTATCATCCAGGGCTTTGACCCCGATATCGGCAGGATCTTTTTTCCCTTGGGCAATATCGAGGGCGTTTGCTACGTGCATATTGCCCAGATACGAGGAATAAGGTGAAGCTGTTTGCGGTGAGACCAGACGCTGCCAGCTCCAGACGACATCCTGTGCGGTAATGGCAGACCCATCTGACCAGGTTATGCCCGGACGTAAATGAAAGGTCCAGACGGTGTTGTCTTTGTTCTCCCAGGACGCGGCCAGCCGGGGTTCGATAGACCCATCCGACTTAACCGCCACCAGTCCGTCGAACATATCGCTGATTAAATTAAACTCAACGTTGCTTTCGACTTTATGCGGATCCAGCGACGCTGGCTCACTGCCATTGTTTCTGACCAGTTCCTGTTTTTCTGCAAGAATTGTTCCTGCGGGAACATTTGCCGCCATCGCCGCGCCGTTGATAGACATCAAACAGACAGTCAACAGCGTAAACGTCAATATCTTCGATTTATGTTGAATCATTCCCTTTACCTTATTGCTCTGTTTTATGTAGACACCGCTGTCACTGTCAGAGAGAAACAGGAATAACGCAATATTTTTCAGTTACCTGGCAGATATCTAACAGGCATTTTTACACATATAGTGCTAACATCTGATTCGGGAGCTTTTGTTGAAATAATATGCTTAAGCCTGGCGGGTTAAAATGCGTAAAGATGGGTAAAACCGCTGTGTCATTCCCCTTGATTTCATTATCCTCCATCATTAATTACATCTGTCATAAGAGAGTGACTCATGGATCGTATTATTAGTTCTTCACGCGATCGTACATCGCTACTCAGCACGCATAAGGTGCTGCGCAATACCTATTTCCTGCTCAGCCTGACGCTGGCGTTTTCGGCGCTCACTGCGACTGCCAGTACCGTACTGATGTTGCCCTCTCCGGGGCTTATCCTGACGCTGGTGGGTATGTATGGTCTGATGTTCCTGACCTATAAAACGGCGGATAAACCGGTTGGTATTCTGTCAGCTTTCGCTTTCACCGGCTTCCTGGGCTACATTCTGGGACCGATCCTGAACACATACCTGTCTGCGGGCATGGGTGATGTTATCGCCATGGCTTTGGGCGGTACGGCGCTGGTCTTCTTCAGCTGCTCAGCCTACGTGCTGACCACGCGGAAAGACATGTCCTTCCTCGGCGGTATGCTGATGGCAGGGATCGTGGTGGTGCTCATTGGTATGGTTGCGAATATCTTCCTGCAGTTGCCGGCTTTACATCTGGCGATCAGCGCGGTGTTTATTCTGATTTCTTCAGGCGCAATCCTGTTTGAAACCAGTAATATCATCCGTGGCGGTGAAACCAACTATATCCGTGCCACCGTCAGCCTGTACGTTTCGCTGTACAACATCTTCGTCAGCCTGCTGAGCATTTTGGGCTTCGCCAGCCGCGATTAAGCAGCATCACTGATACGAAAAAAGAGAATGCCAATGGCATTCTCTTTTTTTATACCTTATTGACCCCGGCAGATATAGGTAGGATAGCGCCGGTCCTGAATAAGCCACACAGCAGGTGAAAGTTCAGAGATCGTCAGGTAGTAGCGTGAGGTCGGATAGGCGAAACTCCCCCATTGGGCATTCGGCGTATTGTCATTGTGGCGAAGCCAGGTTTTGGTGTAGGTCAATACAATGACGTTGTCATCGTCCCGCTGCTCCCACGTAAAGTCTACATCCCTGTCAACGATAAAATTTTGCCCGCCAGCTCTTGCCGCACCTTTATAGGTGGTCAACCCTGTACCGTCCCGATGAAAATAGAACTGAGCAAGGGCATTTACCTTCACTTCACTTGCTTTCCCTTCATTGCGCGTAAAGTTAAATTCAGTGCTGCAGGCCAGCACATCGCTTTTTCCCGTCGCGCCGCAATAGTAAAACAGCGCCAGCGCGCCGCCGACCAGGGCTCCGCCCAGTCCAAAAAGAAGCCTTATTTTCATTTTCCAGCCCCGTTTTTATAGCGAATGGTCTTGCACAGACGTGTTTTATTGACCGGGCAGGCCCCGATAAACAGTTCATCAGCAGTTGCAAGCGAAAAACGGGCGCTGAAAAAATAAATAGCATACTCCTCGCGCTCGCAAGCCACGTCATTGGCCTCCAGTCGCTCAGCTAATTTTGATAGCACTAACGGCCGTCCATGATCTTCGATAACCCAGATACTACAACGCGCGATTTTTTCCTGGACCGGCTTTAATTTCGCCGGAACAGTTATCTCCTGCGGGCGGCTAACGTAAAAGATCGCTCCCAACGGCACGGCAATCAATGCCCCTATTCTGAACCACTTTTTCAGGGATACTCGCCGGGGCAGAACGTCTTGTTGCGCTGAGGGGGGTTGCGGATCAACGGCTTGAATTTTCTCTCCAGGCTGAAAAATCACATCAGCATCAAAACGGAAACCATAGCGCGGGACAGTGACGATCAATTCGTGCCCCTCTCCCAGAGACTGGAAGCTTTTACGCAGTTCGCTTACCGCTTTATTGAGATTATTTCCTGATGGCGTAAAGCCAAATTCTTCCCACACGCGAGCGATCAATTCCTCCCGGCTTAAGTCGCGTCCTCGGTGTTTAATGAATTCCTGTAAAAGACGAACGGCTGGCGCCGAAAGTGTTAATACAGACTCGGGTTGTCCAACAAGACTTATTGCATGTGCTTCAGGATCAAATAACAACGAATTATTGCATATAAAAAACATCTTTTATTCTCGGCTGTTACCGCATGCTTTTTATTCCCTGGTACGTCGATATGAAAACCGCCCCCTGACCTGCTTATTTTTTCATCAGAAGGAATTTTCCTCCCATCCTTGGCCGCGGTATTTTCGCTTAACTATACAACCTTAAAGCCAGAAAAGCAGGATAAAAAACTGTATATAACGAGTTAACTAATACAAATTTTCACAAATCGCTGTTCTGGTTAAAGTTTCCCTGCCCTGAAGCGATACGAAAGCAGACGGTGTCCTGGTGTTAACGCGCCGCCTTTAAACTCAGAGCAGGCAGACTGATTGTGAAACAGAAAAAAAGAGTGAGCATGACAACCGCCTTTTATGTCGCCGCGCTGTCATTGCCATTTTTCTCAGAAATGACAATGGCCAATATGAGCGTGTATCCCATGGAGCTGAATGTAGACAGATCCGGTGCGGCGCAAATTAAGGTGGCTTCAAAAACGGATGATATTCAGTTCATTCGGGTGAGGCAAAAGAAAATTCTTAATCCCGGAACAGCCCAGGAAAAAGAAATTGACGTCGCTTCGTGGAAAGAAGGTGGCGTGGTGGTTACGCCCGAGAAATTTGCTCTAGCTGCGGGCGCGATGCGCGTTGTTCGTCTGGTATCGCTTATACCTCCGAAAAAAGAGACCACCTGGCGTGTCTATTTTGAAGGGGTAAAACAACCAGACAGCATTATTCCGGGCAAGGCAGAAACCCCTGCAGCAATGGCGACATTAGGTGTCAATGTGATCTGGGGCGCACTGGTCCACATTGCTCCAGAAGAAAACGTAATTTCACTGTCGATTGACCCTCGCCGGGGAACGTTAAAAAACAACGGCACATTGCGTGTGCCACTCAGAGAGATTGGTATTTGTGATGCTGTTTCATCGTGTAAATGGATAAAAGAAGACGCGACGATTTATCCGGACACTGAACGGAAATTAAAAACGCTCACTATGAAACAGGGTCAGAAATATAAGTTCCGCTACTTCAACTGGGTGAATAAAACCGCTGAAGAAGCTGATTTACCCGTCGTGCAATAACACGACGGCACAGTAAAAACCCACGTAGTTTGTTTAAAGAGCCAAGGTGCTCATTTGTAAATATGGAGATATCAATGCGTAACTATATTAAACCTCTGATGATTGTTGCCGCGATGGCCTCGTCCTTTAGCGCGCTGGCGATTCAAAAAGATATTACCGTCAACGCCAGCGTTGACTCACAGTTGGATATGACTCAGGCCGATAACACGCCACTGCCGGCCAGCATCGACATGCAGTACCTGCCAGGTCGTGGGCTGGAAAGCTACCGCCTGAACACCAAGGTGTGGTCGAACTCCGCCACCAGCAATGTCAAAGTGCGCCTCGTTAGCGCAGCTAAGCTCACCAATATGGATGGCGACGAGACTGTACCGATGACGGTGATTCTGGGTGATAAAACACTGTCTACCACCGATGCCGAATTTACCGGAACTGAACTGTTCCCAGGCAGCATTGAAAACGGTTCAGCGGTACTGCCACTGACCATTTCTCAGACCACCAAAGGCATTCTGAAAACCGGTCAGTACAGCGGCGTTGTCAGCCTGATGCTGACGCAGGCGACGACCACGGAAGGCGGTGCGTAACACCACAGTACATAAGGGATAACGTCAGAGGGTGCCCACCCTCTGACGTCAGGATGATGTCGAGGCTTGGTCATGGCGTTTCACAGAAATACTCTCCTCTTAGTTGCTTTATTACCCGCATCCATCCAACTCGCCTGCGCCGAGATGGCCGTCCCGGCAGGTTTCGAAGATCTGGCGAAAACGCAGCGCCTGTGGATAGAGGTTAACCTCTATGGCGAATCGCTTGGCCTTTTTGAAACGGATATCACACTTGAATCGGTAAGTTTTGTCGCACCCGAAACCGTGGTCGCGGCTATCAAACGTCAGTTTAATGACGCTCCTGCCCTCGTTGCCACCGTGTCTGCAGCCCTCGCCGTTCCACTTGCCCGTAACGGCAACCTGGCGTGCAGCAGCAATGGCTCCGCAACGGGATGTGATTACATTGATACCCATCGCGCGGCCATTATCTATGATGAGAATAACGCGCGCATTAGCCTGTTTTTGGACAAGAAATTTCTGCCTAAACAGACCACAGAAAACCAGTGGTATCAGCCTACGCAAGGCACTGAGAATGCGTTGATCCATCAACAAAATATCAATTTTGTTGCCGACAGGGATTACCAGTCAGCCACCGTTCAGGGCAATGGCGCGTTGGCCATGACGCAGGACGGCTACTTTAATCTCGACTGGACCTGGCTGGGGCAGCGTTCAAGGCACCAGCAGCAACAAGAAATAACCGTCAACAATGCCTGGTTTCGCCAGGATATCTGGCGTCAGTACTATATTCAGTTAGGCGAGATGGATACCCGCGATCTGTTCAGTAATGCTGGTGGGAATATCAACCTCAGCCAACTGCCGCTGGGCAAAATTCGCGGCCTGCGCACAGGCTCGACAAGGGCATGGATCAATCCGGTTCAGCAGTCAAAGGGTACCCCCATCACCGTGCTGCTTTCCCATGATGCGCGTATTGACGCCCGCCGGGGCAATCAACTGCTGGCCAGTTTTTATCTCAATGCCGGGGCTCAGACCCTGGACACGCGATCGTTCCCCGATGGGAGCTATACCGTGACGCTGTCCGTCTATGAAAATAACCGGCTGACACGTACCGAGCAGATACCGTTTACCCGCACCGGTATTACGCCGTTTGACCGCGTCGAGTGGTTCCTGCAGGCGGGCGAAACCGACAATAACAATCAAAACGATGAACGTAGCGCGGTCGCGCAGGCGGGTGTCCGCCTGCCTGTCACTCCAACGTTGGCACTCACCAGTGGCGCAGCGATAAAGAAAAACCAACGTTTTCTGGAAAATGCATTCGACTGGAGTCGTGGTTTCAATGCGGGTCCGATCGATGGCGTACTCTCGACCCGGTTTAGCTACCTTTACGGCAGCGAAGGACAACGCGGCAATATTCAGCAAATCAGCTATAACGACGGTTTTTCACTGAGCTTCTATCGCAACGCGTTATCAGCGGAAAACTGCAATACCCGAAGCGCGGGATATGACGCCGTAAATGGCTGTTATCGAAGCCTGTCGGTGATGTTCTCCGTCCCTGTCGGCACCTGGTACGCCAGCCTGGGATATTCGGATAACCGCAACGAAGGACGGTACGTTTCTCGTCGGGAACTCCCGGACAGTGACGATCGCCACGATGCAGGCTTGCCCTGGGAGTCGGTTTATATGACCCGCTCACGCACGCGGGCCTGGCAGGGTGGCTTGAGTACGGCTTTCAGCACGCGCGGTCTGAACATCAACAGCAGTATTAACCTTTTCATGCGTAACGATGACTCGCGCGAAGGCAGGGATAAAGGCGGCTACCTGAGCGTGAGTCTGTCAATGGCGCATAACCGTCAGGGCAATGCGACAAGCTATACCTCTCTGGGCGCGACATGGCAGCACCAGCAGCATGATAAAAACCAGCTGAGCTATAACGTGGCGCACAACTGGTATGCCGACGCACGTGGTGAAAATGAGTATGGACTGAGCGCATCAGGTATTAACAGCGATTCACTCAATACCTCTGCCTACACGCGCCAGGGCGGACGATATGGCAACGGGAGCCTGACAGTCAGCGATGCCTGGGATCGTCAGGATGGGCGCCATACCCTGAGCAGCAGCGGCAATTACAACTCCACGCTTGCGCTGTCGCGCTCTGGTCTGTGGCTGGGCCGCTGGAGCGACGGACGTCCTGCTTCAGCCATCGCGGTTAACGTTGCCACACCGGAAGATTCCCAGGATCCGAGCATTGCCGTGTCGCTGGATAACGGCGGCAGCGCAGACATTCCAGGCAATAGCCGCGCCCTCTTCGCCGTGCCGGGCTATCAGCAGACTACGTTGACGATTAACGAATCGCTGGATGTCTCGCGGGGTGCCAGCAGTGAAATCACACAAGGTTCAGGCAGCAGAACGTTGTTTATGGTGCCAGGCAAACTGCTCCGCCGGGACGTGCAAACCACGGCAAGCTACACCTGGCTCGGCCAGTTAACTGACGAGCAACATTCGCCGTTTATCGGCGGCGTGCCACTGAACGTTAATGGCTGGAGCGACCTTGGCAACGGCGGGTTTAGCGCTCAAAGCGACGCTCTGCTGCATAACCTCTACCTGGTGCGTCAGCAGCAGTTTTATCAGTGCGAGCTGAATGTAAAGACTATGCGCGACGTCGTGCGTTACGTCGGGTCGATCCCTTGCCGGGAATTAACCTTCTCTGCCCTGCCGGATACTGTCCAGCAACAGGCACAGCTGATGCTCGCCGGACGATCGGTACCAACGGGTCCAACTGCCATGAATGCAGACAACGTCACAAAAGGGAAATGATGTGAACAAGCACTTAATTATTTTACTTTTTTTAAGCCTGTGGGCGGGCCAAACCCAGGCAGCGGCCCCTGCCGGAAGAAACACCAGCGTCGATATCAGCTTCGATCGCATGGCCCCCCCCGCGCGCTTTGATATCTGGGTTCATGAACCGAGCGGCTATGATGTCGCCGATCCGCAAAAGTGGGGACGTAATACTCTGACGTGTCTGTCCCGTACCGACTCCACAGTTGGCGCCTGCATGACCGCCCCGGCCTGGTTCACGGCGAACCCGGGGACACCTTATGCCATCAATTTACGTTTTACGCATGCCCTTACCAGCAAAACGGTGGATCTTAAGGTCTATGGCGACCACTACATGTTTTTCAATAATAAAGTCTTTACCTATCCCAGTTTTATCACGGGAGGGACAGAGATTGTTGCAAACTGGACCAGAGAACCCTACTTCGATTTCTATATCGTGAAAAGCGAACTGGAAAAGCTCGCTCTGCCGGGTATCTGGACCGCAACGCTGAGGCAGAACCTGCGTCAATGGGATAGTGGCAACTGCGGCGGGAACTTCGCTGACCCCAATACCGGATGTCCAGGCTATCGCGCCATTGCTAGCTGGCAGGCCACGATGCGCATTGAGGTTGTCGATCCGGGTAATCAGCAGATTTATCTGCCGGCATTTCCGCACTCAACGCCTATCGTTAACCTCAACCTGACCAACTTCCCGGGGCGGCCGGGTGGCAGTGAAATCCAGGGTGAAAACACGCTGGATATGTGCCTGTACGACGGCAAAAACAGTACCAGCACCCGCACTTATCTTCGGTTTGAGGACGACGGACTCCCCTCAACGGACCGTGCTGAAGAGGCATTTTCAATCCGGCGACGCGGCGGAAGTCAGACCGATGCGCGGGATCGTCTCGACTATCAGGTCTTCGTCACTAATCCCGTCACGGGCGCAACCGAAACCGTCGCCAACGGTAAAACCCTGGTCTGGCAAGGCACCAACGATCCGCAGCATCTGCGTCAGGTCGTCCTGCCCGGCGGACGTGAGAGCGTACTGTGCGTACCTGCCCCTATTGTTCTGAAAACCCCAGCGTTTGCAGCCAGCAGTAAAAACGCCGGGGATTACACCGGCACGCTACGCATCATCTACACACCCAGTACGTTATAAAGAGGCCGCCGTGAATTACGTCATTCTTGATAATAATCGTTTTTATGCCGAAGGGTTGCGCTACGCCCTTCTGCGCCGTAACGCTCACACTCAAGTTGAGAGCGGCGCGTTACAGTGGCACCGTTCGCTGTTGGCCTGCGACACCCTCGTTGTGCGTTGCCGCTTTTCCGTCGCGAGGACGCATCTGGCGCTGGTCGACATTCTGCTTCAACTGGAGGCCAGGCGCTGGGAGGGAACGGTTTATCTGGTGTGCAATGAAAAAGGCTGGGCACTGGCCACGCATTTACGAAAGCGTTTTGCCACGCTGACCTTACATATCATTGATGACAGAATTGCCGTCGTGGATGCGGCGTATCTGCTTGCTAAAGAGCCCCGTCGGGTACGCAGTCTGAATTGCTGCCTGACTGGTATGGAGTTCAATGTTCTCGACAGGCTGGTTAACGGTCAATCGGTAAAACATGTTGCGCATATGACGCAGATTAGCGAAAAACAGGTATCGACGTATAAATGCAACGCGCTGAAGAAGCTTAATGCCAACAATCTGCTACAGCTTCTTCTGTAGGTCGAGGTTTCTCACGCCGCCCCTTATTTGCTAAACTAAGGGCGGTTTTTACTTTATCGACAGAGCACTATGTTCATTTTTGCAGGCCATGAAATTGAGACCGATAGCGAAGGCTATCTGAAAGACACCACGCAATGGAGCGAGCCGCTGGCGGAGAAAATCGCCGAAAACGAAGGTATCGTTCTCTCCCCCGAACACTGGGAAGTGGTGCGTTTCGTTCGCGAGTTTTATCTGGAGTTTAATACCTCCCCCGCAATCCGCATGCTGGTAAAAGCGATGGCCAACAAGTTTGGTGAAGAAAAAGGCAACAGCCGTTATCTCTATCGCCTGTTTCCGAAAGGCCCAGCTAAGCAGGCAACTAAAATTGCCGGCCTGCCGAAACCGGTGAAATGTATTTAATAGCGGATACTAAATCCCTTTAGCTCGTCGCCAGGGCGGTGCGGTTCGCTGAGAACCCGATCAACCCTGGCGCTGCGCGGTCCCCCGGCTTTCAACCACTTCATCAGTTGTTCCACCCGCTCGCTTTCACCACAGGCGACAACTTCTACGCTGCCGTCATCCATATTCTTCGCATAGCCGGTCAACCCCAGCCGTTGCGCTTCATGCTGGGTGGTGTAGCGAAATCCTACCCCCTGAACCCGGCCATAGACCCAGGCAATGATGCAGACTTTCGACATTGCGGTTCTCCTTATCAACATAAATGAAAGAACAGGTACCGATGGACAGATGACCGGCAATCTCCTGAGCTGTCCATAGATTAGCAGGGGATAACTGAATAAGTTGTCGCACCTGTTCAGTGAGATTAAACCGTCGCTCGATAAGCAGAGGTCCCGCCATACCATCATGCAGTAGCGCCAGACGCTGATGATTGACCTCATCATCTGTGCTACTCTACGCGCCATTTTATTTTAATGGTTTCAGGTTGGTACTTTCATCCAACCCGCGTCACTGTTTGTGAGAGGTTGCTCCGCATGACTGAATCTACAATTCCACATTATCCTCGTTTAGTGTTAGCCAAGGGGCGCGAAAAATCATTACTTCGCCGCCATCCGTGGGTATTTTCCGGTGCTGTCGCACGTATGGAAGGTAAAGCCAACCTCGGTGAAACCGTTGATATCGTTGACCACCAGGGGAAATGGATAGCGCGCGGTGCGTTCTCTCCGGCGTCGCAGATCCGTGCGCGCGTCTGGACCTTCGATAAGTCTGAATCCATCGACATTGATTTCTTTACCCGTCGTCTGCAGAAGGCGCTGACATGGCGTGACTGGCTGGCGAAAAAGGACGGTCTGGACAGCTACCGTCTGATCGCCGGAGAATCCGACGGCCTGCCGGGTGTCACTATTGACCGCTTCGGCAACTTCCTGGTATTGCAGTTGCTCAGCGCGGGTGCTGAATACCAACGCGCCGCGCTGATTAGTGCTCTGCAAATTGTTTTCCCGGACTGCGCTATTTATGACCGTAGCGATGTGGCCGTGCGTAAAAAAGAAGGTATGGCGCTGACCCAAGGGCCCGTCACGGGCGAACTGCCGCCTGCTCTGCTGCCTATCGAAGAGCACGGGATGAAGCTGCTGGTTGATATTCAGCACGGTCACAAAACCGGCTATTACCTCGATCAACGCGATAGCCGCCTGGCGACGCGTCGTTATGTGGAAAACCAGCGTGTCCTGAACTGCTTCTCCTATACCGGCGGCTTTGCGGTCTCAGCATTAATGGGCGGATGCCGTCAGGTGGTCAGCGTCGACACCTCTCAGGAAGCACTCGATATTGCCCGCCAGAACGTGGAACTGAACAAGCTGGATCTGAGTAAAGCCGAGTTCGTGCGAGATGATGTGTTCAAACTGCTGCGCGCCTATCGCGATCGCGGTGAGAAATTTGATGTCATCGTGATGGATCCGCCGAAATTTGTCGAAAACAAAAGCCAGTTGATGGGCGCCTGCCGCGGTTATAAGGACATCAATATGCTGGCTATTCAGTTGCTGAACCCAGGCGGCGTACTGCTGACATTTTCCTGCTCCGGGCTGATGACAACCGATTTATTTCAGAAAATCATCGCTGATGCCGCAATAGATGCTGGTCGTGATGTACAATTTATAGAGCAGTTCCGTCAGGCCGCCGATCATCCGGTGATCGCTACCTACCCGGAAGGGCTGTATCTGAAAGGGTTTGCCTGTCGCATCATGTAACTTGAAAAGTGGAATATTACCCTTACATAGAGGGTATCTATTTCCCGGGAGGTGACTATGATTGCCAGCAAATTCGGTATCGGCCAGCAGGTCCGCCATTCCCTGTTAGGTTACCTCGGAGTGGTCGTGGATATCGACCCGGAATATTCGCTTGATGAGCCGTCAGCCGATGAGTTGGCGGTTAACAGCGAACTTCGCACCGCTCCCTGGTATCACGTGGTGATGGAAGACGATAATGGTCTGCCAGTGCATACGTATCTGGCCGAAGCGCAACTGAGTAGCGAGCTACAGGAAGAACATCCGGAGCAACCGTCAATGGATGAACTGGCGCGCACAATCCGTAAACAGCTTCAGGCTCCACGCCTGCGTAATTGATACTAACACAGGCCCGATGGCGCTTCGCTTATCGGGCCTGTGCGTTTCATCCGGCGACAGTCAAACTTTACTTCGCCAGTCCCAGTCGCGGGATCTCAATGGCCGGGCAACGATCCATCACCACCGTCAGCCCCGCATCACGCGCCAGCACGGCCGCCTGCTCGTTAATTACGCCAAGCTGCATCCATAGCGTCTTCGCGCCGATGGCGATAGCTTCCTGAGCGACACCCCACGCCGCTTCAGAATTACGGAAGACATCGACCATATCCACTTTCTCTGGCACATCCGCCAGCGTTGCATAGCCCTGCTGCCCCAGCAGCATTTTCCCGGCAACCTTCGGTGAAACGGGAATAACGTGATAGCCCTGGTCGAGTAAATACTTCATCACGCGATAGCTTGGGCGATCGGGTTTATCGCTTGCGCCAACCAGTGCAATCGTGCGGGTAGATGTCAAAATGCCAGCAATATCGGTCTCTTTCATCGTTTTCCTCCAGGCTGTTTAACAAAGTGTACGACAAACCTGCCCCCGCAACCATTCATCCCATACTGGCGTATGAGAGCTAAACTCAAAAATATGTCTATATGTTAGTAAACGTGATTATCGAAAAATTTAGATACATGTTTGCAGCTATTTTCTGGACAGGAGAAACCTATGAAAGCCGGCATTGTGACAGCCTTAATTGCCCTGTGTTTGCCGGTAACCGTTTTTGCTACCTCATTACGCCTGTCTAATGATATTGACCTTTTGGTGCTGGACGGAAAAAAAGTCTCCAGCTCATTACTGCGTGGCGCCGACAGTATCGAGCTGGAAAATGGTCGCCACCAGCTCGTATTTCGCGTAGAAAAAACCATTCGCTTGTCCAGCCACGAAGAACGTCTGTATATTTCGCCTCCGCTGGTCATCAGCTTTGATACCCAACTCGTCAGCCAGGTTAATTTTCACCTCCCGCGTCTGAACAATGAGCGGGACACAGCGCATTTTGATGACGCTCCACGCGTGGAATTGCTGGATGGGGACTCCATGCCTATCCCCGTCAAGCTGGATATTCTGTCAATCACATCCACAGCGAAAATCGTGAATTATGAAATGGAAACTGAACGCTATAACAAAGCGGCTAAACATGCGTCATTACCGCAGTTTGCTACGATGATGGCCGATGACAGCTCGCTGCTTTCCGGGGTATCTGAACTGGATCGCGTGCCGCCTCAGTCGCAAACGCTGACCGAACAGCGCTTAAAATATTGGTACCAGCAGGCCGACGCACAAACGCGAAGTAACTTTTTGCAATGGGCTCAGAAACAGCCTCCTTCATGACATTTATGTTCGCATACGCATTTTTTTTGTCTTTCTCTTGCAGCGTCAAGAGCTTCCAGTACTCTGTAACCAGGTTAACTTGGGAGCTGTACTATGGAATTAACAACTCGCACATTGCCAGCGCGTAAACATATTGCGCTGGTTGCACACGATCACTGTAAAAAGATGTTGATGAGCTGGGTGGAACGCCACCAGCCGTTGCTGGAAAAGCACGTTCTGTACGCCACAGGAACGACGGGAAACTTAATCCAACGCGCAACGGGAATGGACGTCAACGCCATGCTGAGCGGTCCGATGGGGGGCGACCAGCAGGTGGGCGCGCTGATTTCAGAAGGGAAAATTGATGTGCTGATTTTCTTCTGGGATCCGCTGAACGCCGTACCTCACGATCCTGATGTCAAAGCGCTACTGCGTCTGGCGACGGTATGGAACATTCCGGTTGCCACCAACGTGTCGACCGCCGATTTTATTATCCAGTCGCCAAACTTCAACGATGCAACGGACATTTTGATCCCAGATTACGCCCGCTATCTGGCAGAGCGCCTCAAATAAACGCCGGGCAGGCGGCAATTGCCGCCTGCTATTCAGGGTTTTCTTGCTACCGGAACATCCAGTTGTTTAAGCTCATCAACAAAGCACGACGGTGTTTCTTTATTAAACAGCAGCCATACCCGATGCCGTGCCCGCGTTAGCGCCACATACAGCAAGCGTCTCTCTTCAGCATCCGGGAAATCCTCCACCGCCGGAAGCAACGCCTCTTCCATAATCGACTCGCGGGCCGGGGCGGGAAAACCGTCATTCCCATCATGAAGCCCCACAACAATAACGTAATCTGCCTGCTGTCCCTTACTGGCATGGATAGTCATGAAATCCAGCTGTAGCTTAGGCCAACGGGTGGCAGCTTTCTCCAGACTGGCAGGTTTCAGGTGATGGTATCGCGCCAGCACCAGAATTCTCTCTTCTGCCTTCACAAATCCCGACAGCTTATCCAGTAGCAGATCCAGTTGGCTTTCATCGAGCAACGTGACGGCTTTTTTATCGCCTGCCATCAAACTGTTGAGCGGTTTCGTAAGCTGATGAGGGTTTTGCTGGATAAACTGGTTTGCGACTTCACCAATGCGGCTATTAAAACGGTAAGTCGTATCCAGATTACAACGGTCGCCCTCGCCGAAGTTTTGCTGGAATGCGGTGGTCAACGAAAGCTGTGCTCCGCTGAACCGGTAAATTGCCTGCCAGTCATCCCCTACGGCGAACAGCGTAGTGTGTGAGTTTTGCTTGCGCAGTGCGGCTAACAGGGCGGCTCGCTGAGGAGAAATGTCCTGAAATTCGTCGACCAGAATGTGTTTCCACGGACTGATATACCGGCCTTTTTCCAGAATGACAATGGCCTGATGAATCAACCCGGAAAAATCGACGGCATTCTCATCCTTCAGGGCGCCCTTCCAGGCTTTGAGCAGGGGAGACATTAGCTTAATGCGTTTACTGAACAGATCGCGAATCTCCTCCGGAGCATTGGCGATCATCTCCGCCTGCGCTCCGCCATGCATACGCATCAGGCTAACCCAACGATCCAGCCGGGAAGCCAGCCGACGCTGTAATTTTTCGTCATCCCAGAAGTTACCTTCGGGTACAGACCACTGCATCTCTTCTTCTAACCATTGCCGCCAGCCTTTGGCCTGTGCCTTTTTCTCACTGCACTGTTGACGCCAGGTCGTGATAAAAAGTTTGCTACGCGCAGCAACATCATTTTCCAGCTTGCTAACCGTCGGGACTTTTTTGCTCCCCTGCGAAATAATGTGCAACGCCAGTGAATGAAACGTCCTCGCGGTGATCTCTTCCGTATGCAGACGTTCACGGATGCGATCGTCCATCTCCTGGGCCGCTTTGCGTCCAAACGCCAGCAGCAGGATTTGTTCGGCCGCCGCTTCCCCTCGCGCAAGTAGCCAGCCCGCACGGGCGACCAATACGGATGTTTTGCCGCTTCCGGCCCCCGCAAGAACCAGTAATGATTGTTCGCCGTTCACCACCGCCCGCGCCTGGGCCGGATTCAGCGGCGAGGACTCAATTTGCTGGAAAAATTCGGCATGTTCTTCCAGCATGGCATCGGTATACGCCTGGTTGTGCTGCAAGCGACAAGCTTCAATGTCCTTCAACCATGCCTGGCATTGACGTAACGCCTCACGGCAATTTTCAAATTCTTCCAGCCGGTTGATCGGGAGCGGCAGTGCGGCAAAGGCGCGGCGGATCTGCTGCTGTAGCCCTGACGTCTGTTCGCGCGTCAGCCATTTATTCTCACTAGTGCGGGTGGCGATCGCCTCCAACTGCTGCTGTAAAACTCCCGCAGCGACGTCGCTCATTTCCTGACTCCACTGCTGCCAGAGCGAATTCAAATGGTGATGGAAGCGCTGGGTTTCTGCCCATTCAGTACCGTGAAGACGTACTACCTTATCATCCGGGAGCACAAACTCCAGCTCACCCCATACCAGGCCGCGTTTACAATGGATAGCCAGTAACTGATTGAAGGGAATAAGATACTCGTGACGATCGCCGGAAACCTTAATCCCGGCATTGAGAATAACGGCCCGATCGTAAGGGTGTTGTGCCAGACGTTTTCCAAGAGAAGTTGCTTTCAGTTCCATAAGACTCAAGCGGATCCACACGAAGAGGTTTACTTATCAGTGTAACCGCCAGAGAAAACGTGCTCCAGCCCAAAAAAACGTTACAATTGCCGAATTCACAGAAAACCAGAGTTAACCGAGGGTTTATGCGTACTGTTCTGAATATTTTAAATTTTGTGCTCGGGGGATTCGCCACCACCTTAGCCTGGTTACTGGCTACGCTGGTCAGTATTGTGCTGATTTTTACTCTCCCCCTGACCCGCTCATGCTGGGAAATTACCCGACTCTCGCTGTTTCCCTACGGTAACGAAGCGATTCATGTCGATGAGCTTAATCCAGCGGGCAAAAACGTCCTGTTGAATACCGGAGGCACCGTGCTCAATATTTTCTGGCTGATTTTCTTCGGCTGGTGGTTGTGCCTGATGCACATTGTCTCCGGTATTGCCCAGTGCATTACGATTATTGGTATCCCGGTTGGCATTGCGAATTTCAAAATCGCGGCGATTGCACTGTGGCCGGTGGGTCGCCGGGTAGTGTCAGTTGAAGTTGCACGCGCAGCGCGTGAAGCCAACGCGCGTCGTCGCTTCGAATAATCAGGACCGATGGCCTTTATGTTAAGTCCTCTGCTCAAACGCTATACCTGGAACAGCACCTGGCTGTACTACGTGCGGATTTTTATCGCGCTTTGCGGCACAACAGCGCTGCCCTGGTGGCTGGGTGACGTTAAGCTGACCATCCCGCTCACGCTGGGTATGGTCGCTGCCGCGCTTACTGACCTGGACGATCGTCTTGCAGGCCGCCTGCGCAATTTGATCATCACGCTGGTGTGCTTTTTCATTGCCTCGGCCTCGGTCGAACTGCTCTTCCCATGGCCATGGCTGTTTGCCCTTGGGTTAACGCTCTCCACCAGCGGCTTTATACTGCTGGGGGGATTAGGGCAGCGCTATGCAACCATCGCCTTTGGCGCGTTGCTGATCGCCATTTACACGATGCTCGGCACCTCGCTTTACGATCAGTGGTATCAGCAACCAATCCTGCTGCTCGCGGGCGCCATTTGGTACAACCTGTTAACCCTGACCGGACATCTTCTGTTCCCTATTCGCCCGTTGCAGGACAATCTGGCGCGTAGCTATGAACAGTTAGCGCACTATCTGGAACTGAAATCGCGTCTTTTTGATCCCGACATAGAAGATGAAAGCCAGGCGCCGCTGTATGATTTGGCTCTTGCGAATGGGCAACTGATGGCGACCCTAAACCAGACAAAGGTGTCACTGCTGACCCGCCTGCGCGGCGACCGCGGACAGCGAGGAACACGTCGCACGCTACATTACTATTTTGTGGCGCAGGATATTCATGAACGCGCAAGCTCCTCGCATATTCAGTACCAAACGCTGCGCGACCATTTCCGCCACAGCGACGTGATGTTTCGCTTCCAGCGCCTGATGTCGATGCAGGGGCAAGCGTGTTCGCAACTGTCTCGCTGTATTTTATTACGCACGCCTTATCAGCACGATCCGCACTTTGAGCGCGTCTTCACCCATATTGATGCTGCACTTGAGCGCATGCGCGCGAGTGGTGAGCCTGCAGACCTGCTCAACACGTTAGGATTTTTGCTGTCAAACCTGCGGGCCATTGATGCCCAGTTGGCTACCATTGAATCCGAACAGGCTCAGGTACTTTCGCGCAATGAGTCTGAAAATCAGCTTGCCGATGACAGCCCGCATGGGTTCAGTGATATCTGGTTGCGTCTGAGCCGTAATTTCACGCCTGAGTCCGCCCTGTTTCGTCATGCTGTTCGCATGTCGCTGGTGCTCTGCCTCGGCTATGCCATTATCCAGATAACCGGAATGAACCACGGGTACTGGATCCTGTTGACCAGTCTGTTTGTCTGCCAGCCAAACTACAACGCCACCCGACATCGTCTGGCACTAAGGATTATCGGCACATTAGTCGGGATCGCCATTGGGTTACCGATCCTGTGGTTTGTACCTTCTCTCGAAGGGCAATTGATACTTCTGGTGATTACCGGCGTGTTGTTTTTTGCCTTTCGTAACGTCCAGTACGCGCATGCCACCATGTTTATCACGCTGCTGGTGCTGCTGTGCTTTAACCTGCTCGGTGAAGGTTTTGAAGTTGCACTTCCGCGCGTCATCGATACGTTGATCGGCTGTGCCATCGCCTGGGCTGCTGTCAGTTTTGTCTGGCCAGACTGGCGTTTTCGGAATCTGCCGCGAGTGATTGAACGGGCCACTGACGCTAACTGTCGTTATCTTGATGCTATTCTCGAACAATATCATCAGGGGCGTGATAATCGTCTGGCATACCGTATCGCCCGCCGTGACGCGCACAATCGTGATGCGGAACTTGCTTCGGTGGTGTCGAACATGTCGAGTGAACCGGATGTCACGGCCCAAACACGCGAAACGGCGTTCCGCTTGCTGTGTCTTAACCATACGTTTACCAGCTATATTTCCGCCCTCGGCGCACATCGCGAGCAGTTAACCAATCCTGACGTCCTGGCATTGCTGGATGATGCCGTCTGCTATGTAGATGATGCGCTTCACCATCAACCTGCTGATGAGCAGCGCGTATACCAGGCGCTGGAAGATCTGAAGCAGCGAATTCAGCATCTCGAGCCACGTCCGGACAGTAAAGAGCCGCTGGTCGTACAGCAAGTTGGGTTACTTATTGCCCTGCTCCCGGAGATTCGGCGATTACAGCAACAAATTGCTGTGCTGCCATCTAATACCCCGGTTCCGGCGTAAGAGAACTCACCCACTCCACCAGCTCCTGGCGACGCGTCGCCGGGAGCGCGGCTTCATGCACCCCGTCAACCGCTCCTTCAAGGGCATAGAGTATTTTTACCGTTAAGGCAGGGTTATTTTGCCGAAGTTTCAACCAGCACATCTGAGCTCCCAGCGATCGCAATGTCCCCTCATCCTTAATTCCTGCTTCATTTAGCAAGGTCTCCAAATGAAACGTCATATTCGGTAATTCCCGCAGGCGATGTTGTGCAAAGCGACTCTGTTTTTCCTTAACGGCTGCATCGAGTGAAAATTGTGATAGCGATACTAACTGCTGCTGGTTCTGCCACAGGGTATCGTTCACCTGGTAATAATTGAGTACAACCGGTCGCCCGCGCTTGATAAATGTTAGCCAGACAGGAGAATTTTTTACACAGTACTGGGCGCTCTGCTCACAGGCGCGAAGATATAACTCACCGCTGGCTACCATGGCAAAGACCGTATCACCAACCGTCAGACTATAGCCGCCAAACAGTGAGCGGTAGTGAATTGTTCCCAGAGAAGCCAGATATTCTTGTGATTTATAGATTCTTGCATAAGACTTTTCTTTCATAAAAATCCTTTTAAATCATAACGTAAGCAAATAATTTGCAGTAGCAGATCCGTTAATGACGAAAATAGGCAACTTATGCGTATGGGGCAAGATGAATTTTATTTTTCCCGTGATGATGACTAAAAATTGCGAACCTGTTTCCGAAAATAAGGTTGATCTTTATTGATGGCAGGGTTACTGTATATCCATACAGTAACTCACAGGGCTGGATTGATTATGTACACTTCAGGTTATGCAAATCGTTCTTCGTCGTTCTCTTCCGCATCGAGCAGCATTGCGCGCGTTTCAGCAGAGAACGCTACCGCTGGGCTTATCAGTGAAGTGGTCTATCGCGAGGACCAGCCCATGATGACGCAGCTCCTGCTGCTTCCCCTGCTGCAACAATTAGGGCAACAATCACGCTGGCAGTTGTGGCTGACGCCTCAGCAAAAATTAAGCCGTGAGTGGGTGCAGTCGGCCGGGCTTCCATTGACCAAAGTCATGCAAATCAGCCAGCTCTCCCCCTGCAATACGCTGGAATCGATGGTTCGTGCGCTGCGCACAGGTAATTACAGCGTCGTCATCGGCTGGTTGACGGAAGAATTAACCGAAGATGAACATGCCGAACTGGTAAAAGCGGCAGATGAAGGTAATGCGATGGGGTTTATCATGCGTCCTGTTCGCGCTCAGTCACTTGCGGGGAGACAGCATTCCGGGCTAAAAATTCACTCGAATTTGTATCATTGAGTAAAATTAGGATTTATCCTGGAATTTTTTTTCATGTTTTAATTTGCCATTGAGCTGTAACGCGTTTTCCGGCTGAAGGCCTGTCTGAAGCGGTTTTCAGGAAATCTTCAGTACATTTATTCATCTATAAATGTTAAATATTGTGTACACAAGCCTTTTTTTTTCATATGCCTGACGGACTTCACACTTGTAAGTTTTCAACTACGTTGTAGACTTTACATCGCCAGGGGTGCTCGGCATAAGCCGCAGATATCGGTAGAGTAACTATTGAACTGGTCCCCGGGTGAAGGATTTAACCGTGTTATCTCTCTTCGGAGATATTCATGGCGAATTTTGGATGATAACGAGGCGCAAAAAATGAAAAAGACAGCTATCGCAATTGCAGTGGCACTGGCTGGTTTCGCTACCGTGGCGCAGGCCGCTCCGAAAGATAACACCTGGTACACTGGTGCTAAACTGGGCTGGTCTCAGTACCATGATATTGGCAACAACCAGATCAACAACTCCGGTCCTACCCACGAAAGCCAACTGGGTGCTGGTGCATTCGGTGGTTACCAGGTTAACCCGTACGTTGGTTTCGAAATGGGTTACGACTGGTTAGGTCGTATGCCGTACAAAGGCGCCACCGATGCTACCCACAATAATGGCGCTTTCAAAGCTCAGGGCGTTCAGCTGACCGCTAAACTGGGTTACCCAATCACTGACGATCTGGACGTTTATACCCGTCTGGGTGGTATGGTTTGGCGTGCAGACGCTAAAAACAACGAAGGCTTCAAAGACCACGACACTGGTGTTTCCCCAGTATTCGCAGGTGGCGTAGAGTATGCAATTACTCCTGAAATCGCTACCCGTCTGGAATACCAGTGGACCAACAACATCGGTGACGCGAACACCGTTGGCGGTCGTCCGGATAACGGTCTGTTGAGCGTTGGTGTTTCCTACCGTTTCGGTCAGCAGGAAGAAGCAGCTCCAGTAGTTGTTGCACCGGCTCCGGCTCCGGAAGTACAGACCAAACACTTCACTCTGAAGTCTGACGTTCTGTTCAACTTCAACAAAGCAACTCTGAAACCAGAAGGCCAGCAGGCTCTGGATCAGATGTACAGCCAGCTGAGCAACCTGGATCCGAAAGACGGTTCCGTAGTGGTTCTGGGCTTCACTGACCGCATCGGTTCTGACGCTTACAACCAGGGTCTGTCCGAGAAACGTGCTCAGTCCGTTGTTGATTACCTGATCTCTAAAGGTATTCCTTCTGACAAAATCTCTGCACGTGGCATGGGCGAATCCAACCCGGTTACTGGCAACACCTGTGACAACGTGAAAGCTCGCGCTGCACTGATCGACTGCCTGGCTCCGGATCGTCGTGTTGAGATCGAAGTTAAAGGTATCAAAGACGTTGTAACTCAGCCTCAGGCTTAAGTTATCGTCTTATGAAAAAACCCCGCTTTGCGGGGTTTTTTTTTCACTTTTTATCAATCAAAGCACGCCTGTACACAACACATTTAGCCATTCTGTGGTTATTCTTTTCCCAGCAGCGCCTGTAAATCCTGCTTCAATGTCGACATTTTATTCGCGTACTTCTCTTTATGCTCTGCGTCTTCAATCAGTTGCACAATGGTTTCAGAAAGCGTTTTGCCGCGCCGCTGCGCAAGCCCCGCTAAGCGCTGCCAGACCATAAATTCCAGATCGATAGATTTCTTTCGCGTATGCTGATGCTCCGCGTTAAAGTGCCGCTTACGCCTCGCCCGTATGGTTTGTTTCATACGATTTAGCAGCGCAGAGTTCATGTGTTCTTCAATCCAGGTATTGACCCGAACCGGTTCATTTTCGAGGGTTAGCAACAAATCAACGGCTTCTTCGGCAGCGCTGGCCTCTACGTAACGGGTGATTAATTCCCCCTCACGATGCTTCTTCACCAGATACTTCCATTTCCAGCCGCTTTCAAGGTTTTCAAGTTGTTGATATTTCATTGCGATCTCAATGTTACCGTGTAACTCTTATCAGAATATCAGCTTTTTCGGCATCTGAAGAAAAGAATATCCAGCCTGTGAACTGTCGCGCGTCATCGCATTCGTTTCACAGCGCTTTCCACGTGTGCAGTGATGATGGTTACGGTATAATCTCGTTTTTTACAACAGACTAAAAAACATCAACTTTGACCATTACGAAACTTGCATGGCGTGATCTGGTTCCTGACACCGATAGTTATCAGGAAGTATTTGCACAGCCGCACGTCACTGACGACACCGATACCTTACTTAGTGATACTCAGCCACGTTTACAATTTGCGCTAGAGCAGCTTCTTCAGCACTGGACGACGTCTTCGTTCATGCTGGTAAAAGCGCCGGAAGAGCTTGAGTACATCAACCTTATTGCACAGGCCGCGCGGCCTCTGCACTCGGATGCCGGAAGTCTCACCGGAGGTCATTATGATATCTCCGGTCACACTATCCGCTATCGTACAGCTGAGAAAGCAGAAGACAATTTTGCGACATTAACCCAGGTAGTCTGCGCTGACTGGGTTGAAGCCGAACAACTGTTTGGCTGTCTGCGTCAGTTCAACGGCGAAATTACCCTACAGCCAGGCCTTGTGCATCAGGCCAACGGTGGTGTGCTGGTTATTTCGTTGCGCACGCTACTGGCCCAACCGCTGCTGTGGATGCGCCTGAAAGCCATTGTCAGCCACGAGCGTTTTGACTGGGTAGCTTTTGATGAGTCTCGCCCGCTGCCCGTCTCCGTTCCACCTATGCCGCTTAAACTCAAAGTGGTATTAGTCGGTGAACGTGAATCACTGGCAGACTTCCAGGACATGGAGCCGGAGCTGGCTGAGCAGGCTATTTATAGCGAGTTTGAAGATAATCTGCAGATAGTGGATGCCGAAACCATGACGCAGTGGTGTCAGTGGGTAACACATACCGCTACGCGCAACAATTTGCCCTACCCGGCCCCTGATGCCTGGCAAGTGCTGATCCGTGAAGCCGTTCGTTATACCGGCGAACAGGATACATTGCCGCTTAACCCGCTGTGGATCACCCGACAGTTCAAAGAAGTGGCCCCGTTATGCGAGGGCGAAACCTGCAACGCTGAGCAGTTCAGCCTGATGCTGACCCAGCGTGAATGGCGGGAAGGTTTCCTCGCCGAACGAATGCAGGATGAGATCCTGCAGGAACAGATCCTGATCGAGACGGAAGGCGAGCGTATTGGCCAAATCAACGCCCTGTCGGTGATTGAATTTCCTGGTCACCCCCGCGCGTTTGGTGAGCCTTCTCGTATCAGCTGTGTGGTTCATATTGGCGACGGCGAATTTACGGATATTGAGCGCAAAGCCGAGCTTGGCGGAAATATTCATGCGAAGGGTATGATGATTATGCAGGCGTTCCTGATGTCGGAACTCCAGCTTGAACAGCAAATCCCCTTCTCTGCCTCGCTGACCTTTGAGCAATCCTACAGCGAAGTGGACGGCGACAGCGCGTCCATGGCAGAGCTTTGCGCATTGATTAGCGCCCTCGCCGACGTTCCTGTTAATCAAAGCATCGCCATTACCGGTTCTGTCGATCAGTTTGGTCGGGCACAACCTGTTGGTGGTCTGAACGAGAAAATTGAAGGCTTCTTCGCCATCTGTCAGCAGCGTGAGCTGACAGGCACACAGGGCGTTATCATTCCTTCAGCGAATGTCAGACACCTGAGCCTGCAGCCCGCTCTGCTACAGGCCGTAGAAGAAGAAAAATTCACTATCTGGGCGGTGGACGACGTGACCGATGCGCTGCCACTGTTATTAAATCTGGTGTGGGATGGTGAAGGCCAGACAACGCTGATGCAAACTATCCAGGAGCGTATTGCTACGGCAACGCAGCAGGAAGGTCGTCACCGTTTTCCCTGGCCGCTACGTTGGCTGAACTGGATTATTCCGAACTGATCGGACTTGTTCAGCGTACACGTGTTAGCTATCCTGCGTGCTTCAATAAAATAAGGCTTACAGAGAACATGGTAGATAAACGCGAATCCTATACAAAAGAAGACCTTCTTGCCTCTGGTCGCGGTGAGCTGTTTGGCGCAAAAGGGCCACAACTGCCTGCACCAAGCATGCTGATGATGGACCGTGTCATCAAGATGACCGAAACCGGCGGCAACTTTGACAAAGGTTATGTTGAAGCTGAACTGGATATCAACCCGGACCTGTGGTTCTTCGGATGCCACTTTATCGGCGATCCGGTGATGCCGGGCTGCCTGGGTCTGGATGCCATGTGGCAGCTGGTTGGATTCTATCTCGGCTGGCTGGGCGGCGAAGGTAAAGGCCGCGCGCTGGGCGTAGGCGAAGTTAAATTCACCGGCCAGGTTCTGCCGACTGCGAAGAAAGTGACTTACCGCATTCACTTCAAACGCATCGTTAATCGTCGCCTGATCATGGGCCTGGCTGATGGTGAAGTGCTGGTTGATGGTCGTCTGATCTATACCGCAAACGATCTGAAAGTGGGTCTGTTCCAGGACACTTCCGCGTTCTAATCAAGGTCAGCTTAGCAGCCAGACATTAACGTTTATTCGTCTTGTCTGGAGGGCAAAAAGGCGAAACCTCCGCTCTGCGGAGGTTTCTTTTATCTAAAGAGACAGAATCAGGCCATTAAAACCCTATCCCCCATGGCTTCTCGCCAGCCTCCCAGCCAGTATGACCTCTGATTCAGCGTCTGATAGGGACACATTTCTTTTGAGCGTCCGGCAATGCCGGCCTGATATCCACGTTGATGTGCCCGTTCCAGGCGATCTCGTTTTTGTCTCTTCATGCCTCGTTTCCCTCATCTTTTGGGTCTGGTGGAAAAGAAAACAGTGATTACTAAGTGTGCAATCACACTAAAACGAATACCCCTAAACATCAGGCTCGTCAATGCGCAAAATTCACGCCAGTGTCATATTTGTGAGCTACCCGCAAAATCATTTGTACAAAAATAGTCTGTCAGAACAGCTATCTCCACGGCTAAAAAAATAAAAAAAACCGCCCCGGGCAATGAACCAGGGGCGGCATAATTTACAATTATTTAAGCTTAAGGGATGCGTTTCAGCTCCTGAGCCATTGCCGTCGCTTCCTGGCTCCAGGCGTTGGCCAGAACCTTCACCATCTCATCGTAGCCGTCTTTAGTCTGTACAGCTTCGATGTGGAATGGACGCTTGATCAACTGCCCCTGGTGATTCAGCAGCCATTCACCGCTCACGATGACCTTACCATCGTACCGACCGTGGAAGCCGGTCACGGTAACGTTCAACGTGTCCTGAGTGCTTCCCAGCGGCTGCGAAGCGACAACCCAGCCAGGCAACTGCATACTGAGGTTCGTAACCAGGGTATTGCGCAATTGCTGATCTAATGGGCTGGCCCAGAGATTATTATTCGCTATCACATATTGCACATCGCTGGTCTGGTAAACCACCCCATTACCCGCCAGATAGTCCGGGACCGCAATCTGTTCAACCCACAGCAGACGGTTACCCTGGTTAGCTGAGCTCTGTACGCCCCCTTGCGCGATAGGGAGCTGGTAATAGCTTTTATTTTCTCCGCTGGAGCTGCATGACGTCAGCCAGACCGCCATCATCGCCACTAGCCACTTTTTCATTGTTTCGCCCTCTTCGGCTCTGGATCTTTTTTGTCCTTCGCTTCAAATACCAGCGCATTGCTCTTATCGTTCAACGTTTTCAGTACCGGTTGCAGTTCTCGCAGTACCTGATCAAGACGCTGCATATCCGCCACCATCTTGTTGTAGGCGGCGGACCCCGGCTGGAAGCCCTGCATACTACGGTTCAGTTCGCGCAGCGTGTTCTGCATATCCGCCGGAAGATCCTGCATCGACTGACTGGACGTGATCTTATTCATGTTGTCCAGCGTGGTTTGCAGATGCTTCATCGTACGCTGGCTTTCCGACAACGTATTGGTCGCCTGCTCAATCATCGGGTTCAACGGCAGATTGTTAATCTTATCCAGCGCTTCCATCAGTCGCTGCTGGATCTGCGCCAGACCACCGCTCACGGTCGGAATAATTTGATAACCGTTAAATTCGCGCACACCGGTAATCGGCGGTTCTTTCGGGTAGAAGTCGAGATCGACATACAGAGCGCCAGTCACCAGGTTCCCGGTTTTCAGCGATGCCCGTAATCCTCGTTTAAGCAATTCTGCCAGATGAGCGCCAACATCAGTATCTTCTCCCAGTTGTGCCTTCAGACGTTCTGGTTCGATACGTACCAGCACCGGAATGCGGTAATCATTGTTGAAGACCTGACGCATATTCGGCGAGAAGAAAGGTACTTTGCTTACCGTACCCAAACGGATGCCACGGAATTCCAGTGGCGCACCGGGCTGCAGGCCACGAATTGAATCTTTAAAGAACATCAGGTAATCAATATGATCGGTATACAGTGAATCCTGAATACTTTTTTGGTCGTCATAGAGATTAAACGCAGACTGTTGTGCGACCGGTTCGCCTTGTTCCAGCCCTTCTGGCACATCAAAACTTACGCCACCGCCAAACAGCGTGGAGAGAGATCCCATTTCCACGCGCATACCTGCCGAAGTAAGATCCACGGCGATCCCACTGTCCTTCCAGAAACGCACATTGCTGGTCACCAGACGATCGTTAGGCGCATTGATAAATAGCTGGTAGCTAATCGTACGCTTTTGCGCATCAAATGTGCTGGTTTCAACCGAACCTACACGATAACCACGGAACAGAACCGGGTCGCCCGGGCTCAACTGACCGGCTTTTTTGCTGTCCAGAATCACACGGATCCCTTTCGCATCTGGCGGCGCCAGCGGCGGTGAATCCAGCAGTTGGTAATTTTCCAGCTTGCTGCCTTTATTGCCAGGCTGCAGTTCAATATAAGCCCCGGACAATAGCGTGCCGAGCCCACTGATACCTTCACGCCCAACCTGCGGCTTCACCACCCAAAAGACAGAATCTTTATGCAGCAGCTTTTCCATTCCGGAGTTAAGACGAGCTTTAATTTCCACATGGGTCAAATCATCAGTCAGGGTTGCGCTCTCGACGATGCCGACATCCACGCTGCGGCTCTTAATCGTCGTTTTGCCCCCTTCAATACCTTCGGCATTGGTGGTAATCAGCGTGACTTGTGGCCCCTGATGACTGTAGTGATAAAACAGGACCCACGCGCCAATGAGGGCAGTGACTATAGGGAATATCCACACGGGCGACCAGTTTTTTACCTTTTGCACTTTGGCTTCCCCACTTTTAGATTCCATGCTGTCAGGACTCCTCATGATCTGGTTCACGGTCCCACGACAGACGGGGATCAAATGTCATCGCAGAAAACATTGTCATAATGACGACTAAAGCAAACATCAAAGCACCCATTGCAGGATAAATGTTCATTAACCCTCCCATGCGCACCAGCGCAGAGAGTACGGCAATTACAAAAACGTCGATCATTGACCAGCGACCGACAAATTCTACAACCTCGTAAATTAAATGCATTCGTTCACTGTCGCGTTTGCCGTGCCCTTTGGCATCCCAACACAGCCAGGCAATGGCGATCATTTTCAACGTCGGCACCATAATACTGGCGATAAAGATAACCGCAGCCACCGGGTAAGAGCCTTCGCTCCAGATTAAAACCACGCCCTCGAGTATCGTTGAAGGCAGCTTTGACCCGAGCAGATCGGTGATCATGATCGGCAGAATATTGGCAGGAAGATAAAGCATGATCGACGTAAACAGTAATGCCAATGTCCATTGCAGACTGTTTTTACGCCGCACATAACCTTTCGTCTGACAGCGTGGGCATACCAGCTCGTCTGCCGGAAGAATAGCGGTGCAGCAGGAACAGGAACGCAATCCTTGTCGGATGCCGGGCACACCAGGCTTTAATTCCTGCTTAATGGCTGGCATAGGGGCAATATCATCCCACAGCCAACGGCGATCCACACACTGAAAAGCCCGCAACTGGAGCATACAAAACATGCACCACGGGATGAAGCTGCTGCCCACACCGATATCGCCGTAGGCCATCAGCTTAACAAAGCTCACCAGCACGCCCGCGAGGAAAATTTCTGCCATTCCCCAGCTTTTTAACTGAAACAAAATACGCGCCAGCCATGTTTTAAGCCGCTCAGGCATATGAACCCGATTCACCAACAGCAAAATGGTCAACAAGCAAAAAGCGGGAACCAACTGAACGAATAAGATAAAGAAGGTACCGAGGCTGGCGTAATCTTCCGAAAAGAGAACGCTGGGGATTTGCAGCAGCGTCACTTCGCTGCTCACCCCCGCAACATTCATATTCACAAAGGGAAAGAGGTTTGACAAAAGCAGCATAAATAATGCTGCTAACACATAGGCGGTAGGACGCTGCCGTGGCGCGTCCCACTCAACCGTTAACGTAGTGCCACATCGTGGACATGCCGCTTTCTGACCATGCTCAAGGCGAGGTAACGCCACCAGCATGTCACACTGCGAGCACAGAATATGCTTCGCGGCATGGTGATGTTCGCACATATGTGCTCCTTTAAATTATGCGCCGTTCTTCAAAGACTCAAGATACTCCCAGCGCTCAAAGGCTTGCTCAAGTTCTTGTTCAGCTTCGTTCAGATTAGCTAATACCTGTTGCGTTTGCTCATGCGGCTGACTGAAAAAAGCGGCGTCAGCTACCTGAGCTTGTAATGCTTCCAGTTTAGCTTCCAGTTCTTCAAGCAGTGCGGGGAGCAGCTCCAGTTCGCGCTGCAGTTTATAGCTTAGTTTGCTCGTGCTGCGTTTGACAATTTCTGCTTTAGGAGCAACGGTTTCCTCTGTTTTTTTCGCAACTGGCTGTTTAAACGCCACATACTGCGATTGCTGGCTGCGGGCATCATGATAACCGCCGACATAACGACCAATTTTACCGCCGCCTTCGAAGATCCAGCATTCGGTTACGGTATTATCCACAAACTGACGGTCGTGGCTCACCAGCAGCACGGTGCCCTGGTAGCTATCAATCAGCTCTTCAAGCAGTTCCAGCGTTTCGACGTCCAGATCGTTCGTTGGTTCATCGAGAATCAAAAGATTACTGGGTTTGAGAAAAAGACGCGCCAGCAGTAGGCGATTGCGTTCCCCACCAGAGAGCGCACGTACTGGCGTCATCGCCCGTTTCGGATGGAACAGGAAATCCTGGAGGTAGCCCAGCACATGGCGAGGTTTACCGTTAACCAGCACCTCTTGCTTACCCTCAGCAAGGTTGTCCATCACGGTTTTATCCGGATCCAGTTCGGCGCGGTGCTGATCGAAATACGCCACTTCCAGCTTCGTGCCGACGTGAATGCGTCCGCTATCAGCCTGAAGCTGACCTAACATCAGCTTCAGCAGCGTTGTTTTACCGCAGCCGTTAGGTCCAATTAGCGCAATCTTGTCGCTACGTTGCACCTGCGCGGAGAAATCTTTTACCAGTTGCTTTCCATCAACCTGGTAATCAACATTCTCCATTTCGAAGACAATCTTGCCAGAACGGCTCGCCTCTTCGACCTGCATCTTCGCCGTGCCCATCACTTCGCGACGTTCGCCACGCTCGCGACGCATGGCTTTCAGCGCCCGCACGCGGCCTTCATTACGGGTACGACGCGCTTTGATGCCCTGACGGATCCAGACTTCTTCCTGCGCCAGCTTGCGATCAAATTCCGCATTTTGGAGATCTTCCACCCGCAGCGCTTCTTCTTTATCCAGCAGATACTGATCGTAGTTCCCCGGATAGGTCACCAGCTTGCCGCGGTCGAGATCGATAATACGCGTCGCCATATTGCGAATAAATGAACGGTCGTGGGAAATGAAAATAATTGTCCCATTGAAGGATTTCAGGAACCCTTCCAGCCAGTCGATAGTTTCAATATCCAGGTGGTTAGTTGGTTCATCCAGCAGCAGTACGCGCGGGTTGCTCACTAACGCGCGGCCGAGCGCCGCCTTACGCAGCCAGCCGCCCGAAAGCGAAGAAAGCGCGGCGTTAGGATCCAGTCCCAGTTGTGCCAGCACTTCATTAATGCGGCTTTCGAGCTGCCACAGATTATGGTGATCGAGCATTTCCTGAACCCGCGCCATTTCATTCAGGTTTCTGTCGCTGGGATCGGTCATCACCAGGCGCGAAATATCGTGATAACGCTTCAGATATTCAGCCTGTTCCTCAATACCTTCGGCAACGAAGTCATAGACGCTGCCCTCAACATTACGCGGCGGATCCTGCTGCAGACGCGCCACAACCAGGTCCTGCTCATAAATAATACGCCCGTCGTCAAGACCCTGTTCACGGTTGAGGATCTTCATCAGCGTCGACTTACCTGCGCCATTGCGGCCAACCAGACAGACGCGTTCGTTATCTTCGATATGCAGTTCTGCATTATCAAGAAGCGGCGCATCGCTGAACGACAGCCATGCACCATGCATACTGATCAATGACATTTATTTATCCTTTCAGGCTGCGGTAATCAGCCAGCAATTGTGGATCTGACGGTTACGGGCAAAATCCTGGGAAAGCGTTTTTTGGGTGATTTCTTGTGCTTTTAATCCCAGTTCAGCCAGACCGTCGAGATCCATACGGAACCCACGCTTGTTGTTGGAGAACATGATCGTGCCGTCTTTACGCAGCAGACGTTTCAGATCTTTCATCAGCGCCAGATGATCGCGCTGTACATCAAACGAGTCTTCCATACGTTTTGAGTTAGAGAACGTCGGCGGATCGATGAAAATCAGATCAAACTGTTCATTGGCATCGCGCAGCCAGCCCAGGCAATCGGCCTGAATTAAACGGTGAGCGCGACCACTCAGGCCGTTCAGGCGCAGGTTACGCTCAGCCCACTCCAGGTAGGTACGCGACATATCAACCGTCGTGGTGCTACGCGCACCGCCCAGTCCGGCATGAACGCTGGCACTGCCGGTGTAGGAGAACAGGTTAAGAAAATCCTTACCTTTACTCATCTGGCCCAGCATGCGGCGCGCAATACGGTGATCGAGGAACAAACCGGTATCAAGATAGTCTGTCAGGTTGACCCACAGGCGCGCGTTGTACTCGCTTACCTCAATGAATTCACCCTTCTCATTCATCTTCTGATACTGGTTCTTCCCTTTCTGGCGCTCACGGGTTTTCAGCACCAGTTTATTTGGCGCGATTTCCAGGACCGACAGCGTTGCGGCAATGATATCGAACAGACGTTGACGTGCTTTTTGCGCATCGACCGTCTTCGGCGGAGCGTATTCCTGAACCACGACCCACTCACCGTAACGGTCCACTGCAACGTTGTATTCCGGCAGGTCAGCATCATACAGGCGATAGCATTCAATTCCTTCCTGACGCGCCCATTTTTCCAGCTTCTTGATATTCTTGCGCAGGCGGTTGGCATAATCTTCCGCGACCGTGGCTGGCTTGCTGTCCGCAGTGGTCTCTGCAACGTGATAGTTTTTCTGTACGCAATCCAGCGGACCGTTTTTCGCTTTGAACTGCTTATCAGCACGTAATTGCAGGCTGCTGAGCAAATCCGGAGAGGCGCTGAACAGCGACAAATTCCAGCCGCCAAACTGGTTTTTCATCGTACGGCCCAGCAAGCTATGCAGGGCAATCAGCGCCGGTTCGCTATCCAGACGTTCGCCGTAGGGCGGGTTACTGATCACCGTACCATACGGTCCCTTCGGCAGTGGATTACTCAGTTTGGCGACATCTTTAACGTCAAATGTCATCAGATCGGCAATACCTGCGCGGCGGGCGTTACTACGCGCTTTTTCAATCACGCGCGCATCGCTGTCGGAGCCATAGAAGTGCGAAGTATAGTCAGCAAGCCCCTTACGCGCACGCACCTGAGCTTCGGCTTTAACCTCTTGCCAGACGGCTTCATCGTGCTGTGCCCAACCGCTAAAGCCCCAGTACCCGCGATGCAGGCCCGGCGCGCGATCGGTTGCCCACATCGCCGCTTCAATCAGCAGCGTGCCGGAGCCGCACATCGGATCGAGTAACGGTGTGCCCGGCTGCCAGCCAGAACGCATAACAATAGCGGCGGCCAGCGTCTCTTTAATCGGCGCCTGACCCGCGCGATCGCGATAACCGCGCTGATGCAAACCGTCACCGCTCAGATCGAGCGCAATGCTGGCGGTATCTTTGTTCAACCAGACATTGATTCGCAGATCCGGAGATTCACGATCCACATTCGGACGCGGCAGATTTTTGCGGGTAAAGGCATCGACAATCGCATCCTTGACCTTCAGCGCGCCGTACTGGCTGTTACGAATGGTCTCGTTCAGGCCGCTAAAATGGACGGCAAACGTAGCACCAGGATTAAATATCTCTGTCCAGTCGATTGCCTGAACGCCGAGGTACAGATCAAGATCGCTGTAGACCTTGCACTCTCCCATCGGCAGGATAATGCGCGAGGCCAGGCGGCTCCACATCAGGCTCTGGTAAACAAGCCGCGTGTCGCCCTTAAAATGGACCCCACCCTGAACGACCTGACACTCCAGCGCGCCGAGGTTTTCCAGTTCAGTTTTTAACAGCTCTTCCAGCCCACGGGCCGTACTGGCAAACAGAGAATTCATAATGTCACTTTTACTCCTAGAAAATTGCTGCGCATTATAGCTAATATGGGCTGTATGTCATAAAGTTGAAGGCTTATTTTCGTTCAAGGGGCTGTGCAGTGGTAACGTTGACCCGACTTTTTATTCATCCGGTTAAATCAATGCGTGGAATTGGACTCACGCACGCCCTGGCAGACGTGAGCGGTCTCGCCCTGGATCGTATATTTATGATTACCGAACCCGACGGGACGTTCATTACCGCCCGACAGTTCCCGCAAATGGTCCGCTTTACCCCTTCCCCTTTCCACGATGGACTTCATCTCACGGCTCCAGACGGCAGCAGCGCGCTCGTGCGATTCGCAGACTTCGCCACCCAGGATGCGCCGACTGAAGTGTGGGGAAACCATTTTACCGCGCGTATTGCACCAGCGGCTATCAACCTGTGGCTGAGCGGCTTTTTCTCCCGTGACGTGCAGTTGCGCTGGGTGGGTCCGCAACTGACACGCCGGGTGAAGCGCCACGCTGATGTTCCTTTGTCCTTCGCCGATGGTTATCCCTACCTGCTGGCCAACGAAGCATCTCTGCGCGATGTGCAACAGCGCTGTCCGGCAAGCGTCAAAATGGAACAGTTTCGCCCCAATCTGGTGGTTGCGGGGGCTGACGCATGGGCAGAAGACACCTGGAAAGTGATTCGCATTGGCGACGTCATTTTTGATGTGGCAAAACCCTGTAGCCGCTGCATTTTCACTACCGTTAGCCCAGAAAAAGGCCAGAAACATCCGTCTGGCGAGCCGCTCGCCACGCTGCAAACCTTCCGGACAGCGGTGGATAACGGCGACGTCGATTTCGGCCAGAATCTTATCGCACGCAACAGCGGCGTTATTCGCGTCGGCGATGAGGTAGAAATTTTGGCAACCGGTCCCGCCAGAGCTTACGGTGCGGCGGAGCCAGATGATACCGCACTGGAACAACAACCCGATGCCACGGTACTTATTGACTGGCAGGGACAGACCTTTCGCGGAAATAATCAGCAGGTATTGCTTGAACAGCTGGAAAACCAGGGTATCAGAGTGCCCTATTCATGCCGGGCAGGAATTTGCGGATGCTGTCGAATTCGACTGTTGGAAGGCGAAGTTAGTCCGCTGAAAAAATCAGCGATTGGGGATGACGGGACGATTCTGTGCTGCAGTTGCGTTCCCAAAACGACAATCAGGCTGGAGAGTTAAACCGCCTGTTCAAGGCTGAAACTGTCGGCAATAACCTGCGGTTTCAGTCGGTCATTCATTATTTTAATCGCGTCGCCAAGTTGCATTGTGCGCCCGGCAATAACCACACCAGGTTGTGCAAGCAGACAAAGCGCGGCATTTTCACCCGGTTCAACCACTAACAGGTTTACCTGTTCATCCGTATCGCTTAAATCCACACAAGCAGCATCCCCCACGACTGGCGACCAGTTAATACCGTGTGCGACAAAGTGCCAGCTTTTTGGCATTTGCGGTTTAAGGTAACGAATCGCCACCAGCGCATTAAGCACCAGTTCCGCCTTTTGCTCTTTGGCTAAATCCAGGTAGCGACATTTTTCTTCAAACGAAAAATAAAGCGCGGCGTCATCAACACAAAAACCCGACGGAGAAAATGCATCTGGAGTGAGCATTTTACGAGCAAAACGCGAACGGAATAACATGCCATTGGCCAAATCGAGCATCATACGATCGTGCTCTTCATCATAATACCAGCGCCAGTTATCGTCGGGTTTAATTCGCATCAGTTTCTCTCCTTTCCTTAATCACACCATTACGACAGTATCCTTTTGCCGCTTCGTTTATTGCCTTAATAATAAAAGCTCAGAATGTTTAAATAAGCAACAGTAAAGGAATATAAAACAACCAGGGCCAGAAATAAAGCCCTGGATTGTGATTAAGGTAGCATTCAGATATTGGTGACGATTTCTTTAATCAACGGTGGGCCTTTAAAAATAAAGCCCGAATAAATCTGTACCAGAGAAGCACCGGCAGCTATTTTCTCACGCGCCGCGATTACTGAGTCGATACCACCAACCCCAATAATCGGCAGCTGACCTTTTAATTCCTGAGACAACTGGCGAATAATTTCTGTACTTTTTAATTGTAACGGTCGACCGCTCAGGCCACCCATTTGATCGCAATTTTTCATTCCCTGAACGAGAGAACGATCGAGAGTGGTGTTAGTCGCAATTACGCCATCAATATTATGACGAACTAAACTATCAGCAACCTGGATCAGTTCATCCACAGAAAGATCCGGGGCGATCTTAACCGCCACTGGAACATATTTATGGTGGATCGCTTGCAGATCATTTTGCTTATTTTTAATTGCCGTCAGAAGATCATCCAGCGCCTCACCATATTGCAGCGTACGTAATCCCGGCGTATTCGGTGAAGAGATATTAATCGCGATATAACCAGCATAAGCATAGACTTTTTCCATACAAATCAGATAGTCATCTTTGCCGTTCTCTACCGGAGTATCTTTATTCTTACCAATATTAATCCCCAGAATACCGTCAAAATGCGATTTTTTGACGTTCTCAACCAGGTTATCAACCCCCAGGTTATTAAACCCCATGCGGTTGATCAAACCTTCTGCATCGACCAGACGAAACAGACGTGGTTTATCATTACCCGGCTGAGGACGCGGCGTCACGGTACCAATCTCAATGGAACCAAATCCCATCGCGCCGAGCGCATCAATGCACTCCCCGTCTTTATCCAGTCCGGCAGCAAGCCCGAGTGGATTTTTAAACGTCAGCCCCATACAGGTAACCGGTTTTGCGGGTACTTTCTGGCGGACAAGCGCTTCGAGCGGCGTGCCGGTAATGCGACGTAATTGCTGGAATGTCAATTCATGAGCGCGCTCTGGATCGAGCTGGAAAAGGGCTTTACGAACGAAGGGGTAGTACATGAACTCTCCTGGATTCCCGGTGTGCAAACCGGGGGCGTATTATGTGCGATCGCGAGCAAAAAGGGAATTGACCTGCGGCAATAAATAGCAATCGTTTTCCTGCTTCCTCCTTTTTATTCATTTTTCAACTTTTCTATCCCGTATAAATCATTTCGATAAACAAAGTCTCTCTGCCAGACTGCACAAATTGTTATCAATGTTAATCAAAAGCAAACAATTGGTTATAAGGGGAGAATAAAATTATGCGCGTCATCACTCTGGCGGGAAGCCCACGCTTTCCCTCTCGCTCCAGCGCGTTGCTGGAATATGCCCGAGAAAAATTGAACGGCCAGGATGTCGAAGTCTTTCACTGGAACCTGCACAACTTTGCCCCGGAAGACCTGATCTATGCCCGTTTTGACAGTCCGGCGCTGAAGACATTTATCGAACAACTACAGGATGCAGACGGGCTGATTGTCGCAACGCCGGTCTACAAAGCCGCTTACTCTGGCGCACTGAAAACGCTGCTCGATCTACTCCCCGAGCGGGCGCTGGAAGGAAAAGTGGTTTTGCCGCTGGCGACTGGCGGCAGTGTGGCGCATTTACTGGCCGTCGATTACGCGCTGAAACCGGTGCTGAGCGCGTTAAAGGCTCAGGAGATCCTGCACGGCGTGTTTGCCGATGATTCGCAGGTCATCGATTATCAGCATAAACCGCAGTTTACGCCCAACCTGCAGCAGCGCCTGGACAGTGCGCTCGACACTTTCTGGCTGGCGTTGCATCGTCGCGATCTCCAACTCCCGCAACTGAACGCCCTGCGAGGTGCCGCCCATGCTTAATCTGCTCAAGCGTCACACCCCATGGCTGGCATTAACCGGGCTGCTGTCCCTGTCATCCTTGGCGCATGCCGCAGAATCGGCTCCGGATGCCCTGCGCATTGGCTACCAGAAAGGAAGCGTCAGCATGGTGCTGGCAAAAAGTCATCAGCTACTGGAGAAACGTTACCCACAGACCAAAATCTCGTGGATTGAGTTCCCGGCTGGACCGCAAATGCTGGAAGCACTCAATATCGGCAGTATCGATCTCGGCAGTACCGGTGACATTCCGCCAATTTTCGCCCAGGCCGCCGGAGCCGATCTGGTTTATGTGGGCGTCGAACCACCCAAACCGAAAGCCGAAGTGATTCTGGTGCCGAAAAATAGCCCGATCCAGAGCGTTGCGCAGCTCAAAGGGCATAAAGTCGCCTTCCAGAAAGGTTCCAGCGCCCACAATTTACTGCTCCGGGCGCTGCAACAGGCAGGGTTGAAATTTACCGATATTCAACCGACTTACCTGACCCCCGCCGATGCGCGAGCGGCCTTCCAGCAAGGAAACGTGGATGCGTGGGCTATCTGGGATCCTTACTATTCGGCCGCATTACTGCAAGGTGATGTGCGCGTGCTGAAAGACGGCTCAGACCTCAAGCAGACCGGTTCGTTTTATCTCGCTGCACGTCCTTATGCCGAAAAAAATAGCGCTTTTGTTCTTGGCGTGCTGGATACCTTTAGCCAGGCGGATGCGTTAACTCTCAGCCAACGCCAGCAAAGCATTACTCTACTGGCTAAAACCATGGGCCTGCCCGAGCCGGTAATTGCGTCTTATCTGGATCACCGTCCGCCAACCACCATTACGCCCGTCAGCGCCTCGGTTGCCGCCCTACAACAACAAACCGCCGATCTGTTTTATGACAACCGTCTGGTGCCGAAAAAAATCGATATTCGCCAGCGTATCTGGCAACCCACTCAGCAGGCAGGAGAAAAATTATGAGTCTGAACATGTTCTGGTTTTTACCCACCCACGGTGACGGTCATTATCTGGGGACGGAAGAAGGTTCGCGCCCGGTCGATCACGGTTATTTGCAACAAATTGCGCAAACAGCCGATCGCCTGGGATTTACCGGCGTTCTGATCCCAACCGGTCGCTCCTGTGAAGATGCCTGGCTGGTCGCCGCGTCGATGATCCCGGTCACCCAGCGATTAAAGTTTCTGGTCGCGCTACGTCCAAGCGTCACCTCGCCGACGGTCGCCGCCCGCCAGGCCGCGACGCTCGACAGACTCTCTAACGGCCGGGCGTTGTTCAACCTGGTAACCGGCAGCGATCCACAAGAGCTGGCGGGTGACGGCGTGTTCCTTGATCACACCGAGCGCTATGAAGCCTCTGCTGAATTCACTCAGGTCTGGCGGCGTTTGCTGCAAGGTGAAACCGTGGATTTCAATGGCAAACACATTCATGTCCGCGGGGCGAAACTGTTTTTCCCTCCTGTACAACAACCCCGGCCACCGCTTTATTTCGGCGGTTCGTCTGATGTCGCCCAAGATCTTGCTGCCGAGCAGGTTGATCTCTATCTGACCTGGGGCGAGCCGCCTGAACAGGTGAAAGAGAAGATTGAACAGGTGCGGGCCAAAGCGGCGGCGCTCGGGCGCAAGATCCGCTTTGGTATTCGTCTGCATGTGATCGTCCGGGAGACAACGCAAGAGGCGTGGCAGGCAGCGGATCGTCTGATAGCCCATCTGGATGACGACACCATTGCCAAAGCCCAGGCCGCCTTCTCAAGAACGGATTCGGTTGGTCAGCAGCGAATGGCTGCACTGCACAACGGTAAACGCGACAAACTGGAAATCAGCCCGAACCTGTGGGCAGGAGTAGGACTGGTGCGCGGTGGCGCGGGTACCGCGCTGGTCGGAGATGGTCCGACGGTCGCGGCGCGTATCAACGAGTATGCCGCACTGGGAATCGACAGTTTTGTGTTGTCCGGGTATCCACATCTGGAAGAGGCATACAAGGTTGGCGAGCTGCTGTTCCCACATCTGGATGTCGCTATACCAGAAATTCCACAGCCGCAGCGCCAGCATCAACAAGGTGAAGCGGTGGCAAACGAATTTATCCCACGCAAAATCGCGCAAAGCTAAGGAGCCTGCTGATGGCAACGCCGAAAAACAGGTGGTTACTGCGCCTCGCGCCCTGGTTTTTACCGGTTGGGTTGGTCGCGCTCTGGCAGCTCGCATCATCAATGGGCTGGTTGTCCACCCGCATCCTGCCCTCTCCGGAGGGCGTTGTCGAAGCCTTCTGGACGCTTTCCGCCAGCGGCGAGCTTTGGCAGCATCTGGCGATCAGCTCCTGGCGCGCGCTGGTAGGCTTCTCCATCGGCGGATCGATTGGCCTGACGCTGGGACTGATTAGCGGTCTTTCGCGGTGGGGAGAACGCCTGCTGGATACTTCGGTGCAGATGCTGCGTAACGTGCCGCATCTGGCGCTGATCCCACTGGTGATTTTGTGGTTCGGCATTGATGAATCCGCCAAGATCTTTCTCGTCGCGCTGGGCACGCTTTTTCCGATTTACATCAACACCTGGCATGGGATCCGCAATATCGATCGCGGCCTGGTAGAGATGGCTCGCAGCTATGGGCTGTCTGGTTTTTCACTATTTATTCATGTGATCCTCCCCGGCGCCCTGCCCTCGATTATGGTTGGCGTGCGTTTTGCTCTCGGACTGATGTGGTTGACGCTTATTGTCGCGGAAACCATTTCAGCCAATGCCGGCATTGGTTACCTGGCAATGAACGCCCGCGAATTTCTGCAAACCGATGTGGTCGTGGTGGCCATTATTCTCTACGCCCTGCTCGGCAAACTTGCCGACGTCAGCGCCCAATGGCTGGAGCGGATCTGGCTGCGCTGGAACCCGGCTTACCATGTGAAGGAGGCTACCGTATGAATACCGCTCGCCTAAACCAAGGCACGCCGCTTTTACTGAGTGCCGTGACGAAACAATACGCCGCCAATACGGTGCTCAATCAGTTAGATTTGCACATTCAGGCCGGACAGTTTGTTGCCGTGGTTGGCCGCAGCGGAGGAGGAAAAAGCACGCTACTGCGTCTGCTGGCTGGGCTGGAGTCTCCCACCTCAGGTGCATTACTTGCCGGAACCACCCCGCTGGCAGAAATTCAGGAGGATACGCGAATGATGTTTCAGGATGCGCGTCTGCTGCCCTGGAAGACGGTTATCGATAATGTGGGTCTGGGTCTGAAAGGTCACTGGCGCGATGCGGCCCGGGACGCGCTGGCCGCAGTTGGGCTGGAGAATCGTGCTCAGGAATGGCCTGCCGCCCTGTCCGGTGGACAAAAACAGCGCGTGGCCCTGGCGCGGGCATTAATTCATCGTCCCGGTCTGCTGCTGCTGGATGAACCTCTCGGTGCGCTGGATGCCTTAACCCGCCTTGAAATGCAGGAACTGATTGTCTCTTTATGGCAAGAGCACGGTTTTACCGTACTGCTGGTCACCCATGACGTCAGTGAAGCGGTGGCAATGGCCGATCGCGTGTTGCTTATTGAAGATGGAAAAATCGGACTGGATTTAACGGTGGATATTGCGCGACCACGCCGGATTGGTTCGGTGCGTCTGGCAGAGCTGGAAGCAGAAGTGTTGAACCGGGTAATGCAGCGTAGCGAAACGGAACAGCCGATCCGCCGGCATGGATAAGCATTCAGAAAAATCAGGCCCAGTAAGCGCAAGCGCCACCGGGCCTTTTGCCGGATAGCGGCGTTACCGCCTAATCCGGCTTACAAAACGACAGGTCAACGTTTCAGGCTAACGCTTTGGTTACCTTCTCGAACAGATCGCCGGAGAGATTCTCCAGACCTTTCAGCTGCTCCAGCGCCGCGCGCATCTGCGTCTGACGTTTAGCATCATAACGTTTTAAGCGAATCAGCGGCTCAATCAGACGTGACGCCACCTGCGGGTTACGGCTATTGAGTTCAGTCAGCATGTCGACCAGGAACTGATAGCCGCTGCCATCTTCCGCATGGAATGCCGCCGGGTTGCTGCCCGCAAAGGCGCCAATCAGAGATCGGATTCGGTTCGGGTTACTCATACTGAAGGAACGGTGCTTCAGTAAGCCACGTACCGTTTCCAGCACGTTTCTCGCCGGGCTGGTGGATTGCAGGATAAACCATTTGTCCATCACCAGACCGTCATGATGCCACTTATCGTCATACTCCTGCATTAGCGTGTCGCGGCAAGGCAGTTGCGCCGCGACTGCCGCGGACAGCGCCGCCAGCGCATCGGTCATATTGTTTGCTTCACGGTACTGCTTGCTGACCAGCGTGTCGGCCAGATGGGTTTCGCCAAAGGCCAGGAAACGCAGGCAGGCATTACGTAGCGTACGCTTGCCAATATCGGCATGCTCAACACGGTACTCATCAAGATGGTTAGCGTTATAGATGGCGAGGAATTCATCCGCCAGTTCGGCCGCCAGCGTGCGAGTTAACGCTTCACGTACTTCCGTTATTGCCACCGGATCGATGATGTCGAACAGTTCAGCAATTTCATTCACCGAAGGCAGCGTCAGAATCTCTGCCGCCAGTGCCGGATCGATTTTCTCATCCAGCAAAATCGCCCGGAATGCATCGGCTACGTGTACCGGCAGCGACAGCGGCTGTCCCTGCTGATGGCGGGCTACGTTGAGCTTAATATAGGTCGCCAGCAAGCTTTGCGCCGCGTCCCAACGAGAGAAATCGTTACGCGCATGACGCATCAGGAAGGTCAGTTGCTGATCGCTCCATTTGTATTCCAGTTTTACCGGTGCGGAGAATTCGCACAGCAGTGCCGGAACCGGCTGGAAGTAGACATTATCAAAGACAAACGTCTGCTCAGCCTGGGTGACATTGAGTACAGAATTCACCGGGTGCCCGCCTTTTTGCAGCGGGATCACTTTCCCTTCGTTGTCATACAACTCGAGGGCGAAAGGAATATGCAGCGGCTGTTTTTCGGCCTGATCCGGCGTGGCCGGCGTGCGCTGGCTGATAGTCAGCGTGTACTGCTCAGTGGATGGATTGTAGTCATCACGCACGGTCAGAATCGGCGTACCGGACTGACTGTACCAGCGGCGGAAATGCGAAAGATCGACGTTGGACGCATCTTCCATCGCCTGCACGAAATCATCACAGGTTGCAGCGCTGCCGTCATGACGCTCAAAGTACAACTGCATCCCTTTCTGGAAGTTAGCCTCACCGAGCAGGGTGTGGATCATACGAATAACTTCAGCGCCCTTTTCGTACACGGTCAGAGTATAGAAGTTGTTCATTTCAATGACCATATCCGGACGGATAGGATGCGCCATTGGGCTGGCATCTTCGGCAAACTGCAGGCCGCGCATGGTGCGTACATTGCTGATCCTGTTTACCGCGCGTGAGCCGAGATCGGAACTGAACTCCTGATCGCGGAACACGGTTAGCCCCTCTTTCAGGCTCAACTGGAACCAGTCGCGACAGGTCACGCGGTTGCCGGTCCAGTTGTGGAAATATTCGTGACCGATGACGCGCTCAATATCGAGGTAATCTTTGTCGGTGGCGGTATCGGTACGTGCCAGCACATATTTGGAGTTAAAGATGTTCAGACCTTTATTCTCCATCGCCCCCATGTTGAAGAAATCGACCGCGACAATCATATAAATGTCGAGGTCATATTCGAGGCCAAAGCGCTCTTCATCCCATTTCATGGAGTTTTTCAGCGAGGTCATCGCCCACGGCGCGCGGTCCAGGTTGCCGCGATCGACGTACAGTTCCAGCGCCACTTCACGCCCGGAACGAGTGGTAAAGGTGTCGCGCAGGACGTCGAAATCACCGGCTACCAGCGCAAACAGATAACACGGTTTCGGGAACGGATCCTGCCACTGTACCCAGTGACGACCATTTTCCAGTTCCCCCTGCGCCACGCGGTTACCGTTGGAGAGCAGGAACGGATATTGGGTTTTATCGGCGATAATTTTGGTGGTAAAACGCGCCAGGACATCCGGCCTGTCGAGATACCAGGTAATATGGCGAAACCCTTCCGCTTCACACTGGGTGCACAGCGCGTCGCCGGACTTGTACAGTCCTTCCAGCGCGGTATTGGCCGCCGGGCTAATTTCATTCACGATACGCAACGTGAAACGTTCTGGCAGTTGACTGATGACCAGAGCGCCCTCTTCTTCTTTATACTCTGCCCACGGCTCGTCGTTCACGTGGATCGACACCAGGGTCAGATCTTCGCCATTCAGGCGCAGGGGCGCATCGGACGCGCCATGACGGACAGCCTGGCTCACGGCGGTGACCACGGTTTTTTCAGCATCCAGGTCAAAGGTCAAGTCAATATCAGTAATCTGGTAATCCGGCGCACGATAGTCGTGACGGTATTTGGCTTGTGGCTGTTGTGTCATAAAAAACCTTTAGCATCTTTGGTAGAGTCTCGGCTTCAGTCTATTCCTGTTGCGTAAATCGCGCTACGCAGAATGTTCATCTTTTCAGGCACAAACACCCTTTTTGCTACATTTTTATAACACGCGGCACGAATTGCCCTCGACCAGAAAGACAGCTTATGGTGTGATCGGGGTTCAATAAATCGCTAAACAAGGTATACTCCAGCGGTTTTCTTAGTTGTTTATTGTACTAAACGCTCCCGTGAGAGGATGCTACTGCGCACCTATGACACAATTCGCTTCTCCTGTTCTGCACTCGCTGCTGGATACAGACGCTTATAAGTTGCATATGCAGCAAGCCGTTTTTCACCACTACTATGATGTACAAGTAGCGGCTGAATTTCGTTGCCGTGGCGATGACCTGCTCGGTATTTATGCCGATTCTATTCGTGAGCAGGTGAATGCTATGCAACACCTGCGACTGCAGGAGGACGAGTACCAGTGGCTCTCCGGCCTGCCTTTCTTTAAAGCTGATTACCTCACCTGGTTACGTGATTTCCGCTATAACCCGGAACAGGTTTGCATCACCAATGATAACGGTAAGCTGAACATCCGCTTAACCGGGCCGTGGCGTGAAGTGATCATGTGGGAAGTCCCGCTGCTAGCGGTTATCAGCGAGATGGTACACCGTTACCGTTCGCCCGAATCAGGCGTCCCGCAGGCACTCGATGAGCTGGAAAGCAAACTAGTAGAATTCTCTGCTTTAACGAAAGATGTCGATATGTCCCGCTTCCATCTGATGGATTTCGGTACGCGTCGTCGTTTTTCACGTGAAGTACAGCAGGCTATTGTTAAACGCCTGCAGCGAGAGCCCTGGTTTGTCGGCACCAGTAACTACGATCTGGCCCGCCGCCTGTCATTAACCCCAATGGGCACGCAGGCGCATGAGTGGTTCCAGGCTCATCAGCAAATCAGCCCTGAGCTTGCCACCAGCCAGCGCGTTGCCCTGGCCGCCTGGTTAAATGAATATCCTGACCAACTCGGCATTGCGCTGACCGATTGCATCACCATGGATGCGTTTTTACGCGACTTTGGCGTCGAGTTTGCAACCCGCTATCAGGGTTTACGCCATGACTCAGGCGACCCGGTGGAATGGGGTGAAAAAGCCATCGCCCATTATGAAAAACTGGGCATTGATCCGCTGAGCAAAACGCTGGTGTTTTCAGATAACCTCGATTTGAAAAAAGCGATTGAGCTCTACCGCCACTTCTCTTCTCGTGTGCAGTTGAGTTTTGGTATTGGCACACGTTTAACCTGTAATATTCCCCAGGTTAAGCCGCTCAATATTGTAATCAAGCTGGTGGAATGTAACGGCAAACCTGTGGCGAAGTTATCTGATAGCCCGGGTAAAACCATCTGCCACGATAAAGCGTTCGTGCGCGCGCTACGCAAAGCCTTCGATTTGCCGCATATTAAAAAAGCCAGTTAAACCTTCCAGGGAGCCAGTTTGGCTCCCTTTTCACGCTAATTTCCGAAATCTTTCACTCCAGCTACGAATTCTGCTTGTCTGATTGCAGATGCCAGGTAACATAGGTATCCCCCCATTACGGGTGGACATGTGTTTATATATCCGACTATTAACAGAGAGAATATTATGAGCGTTGTGCCTGTAGCCGACGTATTCCAGGGCCGCGTAGCCGTTGACAGCGAAGTCACCGTGCGCGGATGGGTGCGTACCCGCCGAGATTCAAAAGCTGGCATCTCCTTCCTCGCCGTTTATGACGGTTCCTGCTTTGATCCTGTACAGGCCGTCATCAATAATTCTCTGCCCAATTACAATCAGGACGTACTGCGCCTGACGACGGGTTGTTCAGTTATCGTAACGGGTAAAGTCGTTGCATCTCCTGGACAAGGACAGAGCTTTGAAATTCAGGCCACTGAGGTTGAAGTAGTCGGCTGGGTTGAAGATCCTGATACCTATCCAATGGCGGCTAAGCGTCACAGCATTGAGTATCTGCGTGAAGTGGCGCACATGCGCCCACGTACCAACATGATTGGTGCCGTCGCGCGTGTACGTCATACGCTGGCGCAAGCGCTGCATCGTTTCTTCCACGAGCAGGGTTTCTTTTGGGTCTCCACGCCGCTGATCACTGCCTCCGACACCGAGGGTGCTGGTGAAATGTTCCGCGTGTCTACGCTGGATCTGGAAAACCTGCCGCGTAACGATCAGGGCAAAGTCGATTTCGACAAAGACTTCTTTGGTAAAGAAGCCTTCCTGACCGTTTCCGGTCAGCTGAACGGCGAAACCTACGCCTGTGCTCTGTCCAAAATTTATACCTTTGGCCCGACGTTCCGTGCAGAAAACTCTAATACCAGTCGTCACCTGGCAGAGTTCTGGATGCTGGAACCGGAAGTGGCTTTCGCCGACCTGAACGATGTTGCAGGCCTGGCTGAAGCGATGCTGAAGTACGCGTTCAAAGCCGTACTGGCTGAGCGTGCGGATGATATGAAATTCTTCGCCGAACGTGTCGACAAAGACGCGATTTCACGCCTGGAACGTTTCATTGAGGCTGACTTCGCGCAGGTGGATTACACCGACGCGGTAAGCATTCTGGAAAAATGCGGCAAACAGTTCGAAAACCCGGTTTACTGGGGTGTGGATCTGTCTTCTGAGCACGAACGTTACCTTGCTGAAGAGCACTTTAAAGCGCCGGTCGTCGTTAAAAACTACCCGAAAGATATCAAAGCGTTTTATATGCGCCTTAACGAAGACGGTAAAACCGTTGCAGCAATGGACGTCCTGGCTCCAGGAATCGGTGAAATCATCGGTGGTTCTCAGCGTGAAGAGCGTCTGGACGTCCTGGATGCCCGTATGCTGGAAATGGGTCTGAACAAAGAAGATTACTGGTGGTATCGCGACCTGCGTCGCTACGGTACCGTTCCACATTCCGGCTTCGGTTTGGGCTTTGAGCGTTTGATCGCTTACGTTACCGGCGTGCAGAACGTCCGTGACGTTATTCCGTTCCCGCGTACCCCGCGTAACGCCACGTTCTAACCCTGCATTTTTGATACAAAAGCCAGCATTGCTGGCTTTTTTGTCACCGCTTCACGTTTTGGGATCCCCCTCCCGCGTTTAACACAACCCTTCGCCTTCCCCCTTCCTGTTACGTAATATTTCACCGCAACATATTTGAACAAAAAAAAATCAGCACTTTTATTGTGGATTAGCATTTTCTGATTAAATAGTACATTTTCTGACCATTTACACGGCATTCCAGACGTCCAGAAATAGCTATCTGTAAACCATGAACTTTATGGCAGAACAGAGAAAAAAGGAGTTTATCTAAATTAAATATAAGAAAATCATATAAATAGAAATAGAAGTGGTGATTTTTAGCGCACGGACATCTGAAATTTGAAGTTGTTCACAAAGTTGCACAAAAATAACATTTTGTTACACACTTTTTCTTTTTGAAACCAAATCTTTATATTTGTAGCACTTTGACGGTAGCGAAACGATAGTTTGAATGGAAAGATGCCTGTCAGACACATAAAGACACCAAACTCTCATCAATAGTTCCGTAAATTTTTATTGACGGAAATTATTGGCGGCAGTGGCAGGTGTCATATAAAAACCGATGAGGGTAATAAATAATGATGAAGCGCAATATTCTGGCAGTGGTTATCCCTGCTCTGCTGGTAGCCGGGGCAGCTAACGCTGCAGAAATCTATAACAAAGATGGCAACAAAGTAGACCTGTACGGTAAAGCAGTAGGTCTGCACTATTTTTCCAAGCACAACGGTGACAATGCCTACGCACCTAATGGCGATCAGACTTACGCCCGTCTTGGTTTCAAAGGGGAAACTCAGATTAACGACCAACTGACCGGTTACGGCCAGTGGGAATACCAGTTCAGTGGCAATAACTCTGAAGGCGGTGATGATGCTCAGAATGGCAACAAAACTCGTCTGGCGTTTGCCGGTCTGAAATTCGGTGATGCAGGCTCCTTCGATTACGGTCGTAACTACGGCGTCGTTTACGATGCACTGGGTTACACCGATATGCTGCCAGAATTCGGTGGTGACACTGCTGCTTCCGACCAGTTCTTCTCCCAGCGTAACGGCGGTCTCGCAACTTACCGTAACTCTAACTTCTTCGGTTTGGTTGAAGGCCTGAACTTCGCTGTTCAGTACCTGGGCAAAAACGAGCGTGATGACGTTCGTCGCTCTAACGGTGATGGCGTTGGCGGTTCTGTTAGCTACGAATTCGAAGGCTTTGGTATCGTAGGTGCGTATGGCGCGGCTGATCGTACCGATGCCCAGCAAAACCCACTTCTGCGTGGCCACGGCGACAAAGCTGAGCAGTGGGCGACCGGCTTGAAATACGATGCTAACAACATCTACCTGGCGGCGAACTACAGCGAAACCCGTAACGCAACCCGTATCGCTAACGGTTATGCTAACAAAACTGAAGACGTCCTGTTGGTTGCTCAGTACCAGTTCGACTTCGGCCTGCGTCCGTCCCTCGCCTATACCAAATCTAAAGGTAAGGACATCGAAGGAATCGGCGACGTAGATCTGGTGAACTACTTCGAAGTGGGTGCGACTTACTACTTCAACAAAAACATGTCCACCTATGTTGATTACATCATCAACCAGATCGATTCTGACAACAAACTGGGCGTAGGCTCTGACGACACCGTTGCAGTGGGTATCGTTTACCAGTTCTAATAGCAGACCTCTTTGTTAAATGCCTAAAAAACAGGACTTCGGTCCTGTTTTTTTATCTCTGCTAGCGGATTCTTGCGTCTTAAAAAAACACCTCGGCTTTTCGTCAGTAACGGTTGGCATTTTGTAAATCTACCGTTAACCTGATAGCGGACTTCCCTTCTGTAATCACTATGGAACCTCGTCATGTTTGAGAACATTACTGCCGCTCCTGCCGACCCCATTTTGGGTCTGGCTGATTTGTTTCGTGCCGATGACCGCCCAGGAAAAATAAACCTTGGGATCGGTGTATATAAAGATGAGACAGGCAAAACGCCGGTACTGACCAGCGTTAAAAAAGCCGAGCAATATATTCTGGAAAATGAAACCACCAAAAATTACCTTGGCATCGACGGTATTCCAGAGTTTGGTCGCTGCACTCAGGAATTACTGTTTGGTAAAGAAAGTTCGCTTATCAACGACAAACGTGCGCGTACAGCACAGACCCCTGGCGGCACTGGCGCACTGCGTGTGGCCGCTGATTTCCTGGCAAAAAACACCTCAGCTAAACGCGTATGGGTGAGCAATCCAAGCTGGCCAAACCATAAGAGCGTCTTTAACTCTGCCGGTCTGGAAGTTCGTGAATACAACTATTACGATGCCGCGAACCACTCATTAGACTTTGATGCGCTGCTGGCAAGCCTCAGCGAAGCGCAGGCTGGCGACGTGGTGTTATTCCACGGCTGCTGCCATAACCCAACCGGTATCGATCCTACGCTGGAGCAGTGGCAAACGCTGGCTCAGCTTTCTGTCGAAAAAGGTTGGTTGCCGCTGTTTGACTTCGCATACCAGGGCTTTGCCCGCGGTCTGGAAGAAGATGCAGAAGGTCTGCGCGCATTCGCTGCGCTGCACAAAGAGCTGATCGTCGCCAGCTCCTACTCCAAGAACTTTGGTCTGTACAATGAGCGCGTAGGCGCCTGTACGCTGGTTGCAGCCGATGCTGAAACCGTCGACCGCGCGTTTAGCCAGATGAAGTCCGTCATTCGTGCCAACTATTCCAACCCACCAGCACACGGCGCGTCGGTTGTGGCAACCATCCTGAGTAACGATGCCCTGCGCGCTATCTGGGAGCAGGAACTGACCGATATGCGTCAACGCATTCAACGCATGCGTTTGCTGTTTGTGAATACGCTGCAGGAGAAAGGTGCGAACCGCGACTTCAGCTTTATCATCAAACAGAACGGCATGTTCTCATTCAGCGGCCTGACCAAAGAGCAGGTTCTGCGTCTGCGTGAAGAGTTTGGTGTCTATGCCGTCGCTTCCGGACGTGTGAACGTAGCAGGAATGACGCCAGATAACATGGCGCCGCTGTGCGAAGCGATTGTCGCAGTACTGTAATCTATCGCGTACTAAAAAGGCCGCAATAGCGGCCTTTTTCATTTATCTGCGGTGTTACCAGACTGGCATTTCATCCTGCAGGAACGGATTATGTAGCCGTTCGTTGCCCAACGTCGAAAGTGGGCCGTGACCCGGAATAAACGTCACGTCATCGCCCAACGGCAACAGTTTACGTTTAATCGAATCAATCAATTGACTATGATCTCCGCGAGGAAAATCGCTGCGCCCTACGCCGCCTTTGAAAATCACGTCACCAGAAATCAGTAGCTTTGATTGTTCATCAAAGAAGACCACATGTCCCGGCGTGTGACCCGGGCAATGCAGTACCTGCAACGTCACGTTACCCACGCTTACCCGGTCGCCTTCATTCAACCAGCGATCGGGCGTCAGCGGCTCACAATCGCCCAGGCCAAACATGCGACTCTGAGCAGGAAGTCCTTGTAACCAGAACTCATCTTCTTTTTCCGGACCAATAACCGGTACACCATAATGCTGTGCCAGTTCAGCCGCCGCACCTACGTGATCAAGATGACCATGGGTAAGCAGGATCTGCATTAGCGTCAGGCCACTGGCATCGACTTCCTGTTTGATTTTCTCAGCATCGCCGCCGGGATCGACCAGCGCAGCCAGACGGGTTTGCTCACACCAGATTAACGAGCAGTTCTGGGCGAATGCAGTGACCGGAATAATACGATAGTTCATACGGCTCCTGTTTCATTAAGCTTATGGATCACCAATGACGCGCCGGTCCGGTGTCAATATGCACAAAGTTACTGCGTGGGTAGTATCCTACACCACCTGCGCGCATAGATAACGCAGCTTTGCGAATATTACTTAATGCGATGCCTTCAATATGGAAATCCATGGCCTGCCCTTTCGTGTGGTAGCTTTTCTTTGCCACACCGCGGCTGTGCGCACGTAATTCATTATTGGTATCAATAGAGCGGTAACCAGAAATAAGCTGTACGGGTTTACGCGTGCCCAGCAGGCCCTGCAGACGGAAGAGTTGATCGAACAATCCCGGATCGATGGATTTCACTTTATTCGCACGAAAATCACGGAAAAAGTGATTAAGTTTAGCTAATTCGTCCTGAATATAGCCCCTGCCATCAAAAAACTCTGCTTTTATTGACTCACCGGTATGCAGGTTATTCAGAGTCAAAATGCGCGGACGTGGGGTGGAGAGTGTAGCAAACGCAGGCGTAGGCAGGATGGCAGCGCCGAGGGCAATGCCACCAAGCGCCAGCAGTTTGCGGCGATTAGCGTCAAATTTGTCCATGGTTTTAAGGTCTACAAGGTCAATGTTATCGTATGTATGCTCTAGCGCACGCGGGAAACCTTATCTGGCTAAGTAGTCCACGTCAAGGCTCCCAACCCCAGGAAATACGGGGCTTGCAGCCATTTCGCCCCGTTTCCAGCATAACTTACGACAATTATTTTCCTCGAACTGCTTCATTTATCTGATTAATTGTTCAGCTTTTGACACAATTTGTGCACTGGATCGCGCTGTCTGATCGTAATTGTAAATATCTGTACGATACTGCGTGCGACCATCCGGGCCAACAAATGCGGTCAGATAGTAGAGGTTGACGGGGATATTCTGGCGAATATTCACGTACCTTGTATCCCCTTGCTTCAGGGCATCCGAGATGCGCGTATCATTCCACCCCGCATCCTGTAGCAGCATATTCGCCAGCTCAGATGCCTTGTTCACGCGCACGCAGCCGGAGCTTAACGCCCGCGAATCCTTCTGAAACAGAGTGTGGTTCGGCGTATCGTGCAGATAAATAGCATCCGAACTCGGCATATTGAATTTATAGCGTCCGAGCGAGTTACGCGCTCCCGGAGCCTGCTGGAAGCGGAACGGCAGATTGGAGGCGGTGATGGTGGCCCAGTCAACCTGCCACGGATCTATCGTCTCTTTGCTGTTCCAGCCGCGCATTACGGTATAGCCGTGACGCTCAAGATACCCTGGGTCATTCCAAACCTTAGGCAGAATATCCTTCCGGGCCAGCGTCGGCGGCACGTTCCACGGCGGGTTAACGACCACGTTATTCAGCGCACTGCTCATCATAGGCGTTTTACGATCGGGACGTCCGACGATAACGCGCGAGGCCAGTACCTGATTGCCGTTTTGATAATACACCAGCGAGTAGGCAGGAATATTCACCATGATACCGGTAGACAGCGTACCCGGCAGCAGGCGCAAGCGCTGAATATTTAACGCCAGCACGCCCGCACGTTGAGCGGGCGTCACGTTCAGCCAGTCACGCGTGGCAGGGCCAATCGCGCCATCGGCCCCAAGCCCCTGCCACGTCTGAAAACGCTTAACCGCGTCAACGAGTTCACGATCGTAAGCGCTACGGCCTTCTTTGGCAGCCGTACTGACAACAGACTCCAGCATCCCGGTGCGGCGCAAAATTTCACGCAGCGCAGGAATATCCTTACTCCACTCCCCCGGACGCAGCGTCGCGGTACTGGTCAGTTGCGGCCAGGGCCGCGTATCGCCCACCAGCTTGAGCAGCGATTCATGCATGGCTGCGTACTGCGGATGTTGCGGTGCCAGGCTGGCGACAAACGAAGTCAGTTGACCGTTATCCAGCGCGACTTGCCATTGGTTGATCACGGAAATCGGCGGCGTCGTCAGCGCATAGGGCTTATCGCTATAGAGCCAGCGATTACCTTTGACGGGGATGTTGGCAATAAAGTGCAGATACCCCATCATCGCATCTGAGAGCACGATATCTCGCGCCTGACCGGTTACTGCCGGGTCAGTCAGTAAAGCGACCCAGGTGGTGAACTGCGGCTGAAAGCCGGCAATCGCCAATTCAGCTAACTGTTGCTGAAAGGCTTTTACCGCATCACGATTTTCCCACATCGGTTTCATTTCGCGTGCGGCATACAGCAGTTCCAGTTGGCTCATATAAACCGGTGTGAAGCCCGCTGGAAGTTGAGATTGTAATTCGGCGCGGGCTTTATCAACTGACACGCCCTCGGGCAGCGGTTGGATACCTGCCATGATAGCCGTCGCGGAAGATTGAGCCTGCGGCTGTGATAACGCTGTTGGCTGTTCACTGACGGTCGCTGAGCTATCGCCAGGGATCATTTCAGGCTCATCGGCCTGCGCATTGAACAGTGGAGCGAATGTTACGGCCAGGCACAAACTAATTGCCGACAGCCGACGACCACACATTTTATTAAGCAACATCCCTTGCCCCCTGTTTTTTTATCATACTTTGAGTAGCCAGGCCGTATGTCTTCCCCTTATTTTGGCGGGGCCGAACCTTTAAAACGCCAATACAAGCTGAAGTATGACGAGCAAGCCTGTGACGCGTTAGGCTTACCTTTAGTATATAAACATGAAAAAATTTTTGCCTAACCTAATGTAAAGAAGTTTAAAGAAATTACACCAGTTATTGAGAGTTTCCGGAAAAAAAAGAAGGCGGCCATTTAGCCGCCTTTTATTTAGCTTGCCTGCGAGGAGGCATCTTCGGTGCCAGGCAGCGGCTCAGGTAACTGAGGCGCAAACCCGCGCAGACCTACCACGTGAACGTGTTCGGTGTTCTGGAATACTTTACGCACCAGTTTGTAGGTGGTGCCTTTCTCCGGGCTAATGTTTTCTGGGGCTGCGATAATCAGTTGCATTTGCAGACGCTCGCACAGTTCAAACAGAGTCGCGATAGAGCGTGCATCAAGTCGCGCAGCTTCATCCAGGAACAGCAGACGGCAAGGAGAAATATCTTTCCCGCGCAGTCTACGCCCTTCGTCTTCCCAGCTTTGCACAACCATCACCAGAATAGACATCCCGGTCCCGATCGCTTCACCGGTTGACAGCGCACCAGATTCAGCACGCAGCCAGCCGTCAGAGCCACGGTTAACCTCAACTTCCATTTCCAGATAGTTACGGTAATCCAGCAGCTCTTCACCAATGGTTTGCGGCGTACGTTGCCCCATATCAATCTGCGGATTCAGACGCTGATACAACTTCGCCAGCGCTTCAGAGAAGGTCAGACGATTGCTGTTAAACAGATCCTGGTGCTGCTCATGCTGTTCGGAAAGTACGTCCAGCAAGGTAGCATGCGTCTCGCGTACGTTGACGTTCAGACGAACGCTGTTTACCTGGCCAAACGACACGCTTTGCAGCCCCTGGTTCAGCATGCGAATACGGTTCTGTTCGCGCTGAATGGTCTTACGAATGATATTCGCCACGCTGCGAGAGCTGATCGCCAGTTTCTGTTCGCGGGACGTTAATTCTTCCGTCAGACGGCTCAGCTCAATCTCCATCTGTTCGATCGCTTCAACCGGATCGTCGGTACGGATGATATCCTGACGAATACGTTCACGCAGATGCTGATAAACCGCGACAAAGAACTGAATTTTACGCTCTGGACGTTTTGGATCTTCAGACATGCGCAGTACATCACGCAGGTGTTCGTTATCCGCAACCGCCAGGCGCAGTGCACCAAGCGCCTTATCCGACATCGAGCGCAGTTCATCACCGGAAAGATACGCCAGCTCACGACGGTGCAGGCGGCGTTCAACGCCGTTATCTTTCACCATCCGCATCACCGCACACCATCCGGCTTTCGCGGTAACCACCTGCTCGCGCATTTCAAAATAATCACGTTCCAGCTTGCGCAGCCTGCGGGTCAGGTTTTCCATCTCCGCTTCGCAGAAGGTCAACGCTTTTTCCAGTTGGTTACGGCGCGCACGGTTGTTGCTGAGCTGCGCATGCAGTTCATCACGACGAATACGCGCGCGCTCTTCGGCACCGCTGTCCGCACGAACGCCAATATCCTGCAGTTCACGTTGTAAATCGTTAAGCAGCTCTTTTTTGGTGTCATAGGAGCTTTTCAGCGACGCCATGACCTGGTTGTACTGGCTTAACTGTGCGGCGTGACTGCGTAACGCTTCACGGGCGCGGGTACGTTCAGCTTCCGCCTGTTCCAGGCGCTCACGCAGTTTCTCGTTCAGATCGCTGTTGCCGCTAAGCATTTCAGCAGAGTCGGAATAGCTAAAGTGCGCCCGGCGCTGCACCACTTCGGTCAGAGCAAAAGCTTGCTGACGTGCATCGCGCTGCATCTGTTGGGAATACGCGTAGTCTTCCTTTAGTTGTTCAAACTGCTCAGGGTCATTTTGCAGGACCGAAACAATCGGTTCCAGTTTGGCTAACTGGTTGCCATGTTGCTGTACAAAACGCGCCGCTTCCTGGGCTTCATCCAGGCGCTCACGAATTTCGTCCACGCGATCGGCCAGCGTGTCATCCGCCAGCAGATTCAAACGCGGGAGAAGGCGGTTAAGAGCAGAGCCCCCCTCTTTCGCCTGCTCAAACTGCATACGGCTTTGCTGATTATCATTTTCATGATTGGTCAGCGCACGTTCCAGTTCAACGCGACGGCCATTCAGTTGGCGGATTTCCGCTTCCGGATCGGCTTCAAACGCCACCGACAAATGACTGCCAATGAAACGACTGAACGCCTGATGCAGACGCTGGGTTTTCTGGACGTCAAAGGAGAGCGTTGCGAAACGTTCAGACAGCCCTTCACGCTCAGCATGCAGGGTTTCGATACGGCTTTCGCGCGCTGCACGGCCAAAAATCGGCACCGTCGGGAAGCGGGAATAACGCCACTGACGCTCGGCGGTTTTCACCACTACTGCTTTTTCCAGCTCATCAACGCTGAAAACGCTGTCATCAAACGACTGCGGATCCCCTTCGATGAAATAGAGATCTTCCGGACAATCCGTCAGCCCTTCAAGCTGCTCGGTAATCAGCGACAGATCCGGCACCACGATGGCATGACGCGAAGGACCGTACAGCGCAGAGAAGTACGGCGCATCTTCAAGGCTAACGTCGTCATAGATTTCTGACAGTAGAACGCCACCGAAGCGCTCCGCCAGCGCGTTCAGACGCTGATCTTCCGCCCCGCCCGGCTGACTTAAACGTTCAATTTCTTCATCAACTGCATTTTTGCGCGCGCCGACTTCATCACGCTCAACAATGGCTTCACGCTCGCGCTCCAGCAGTTGTTGCAGATACTCGGTCACGTCCTGGCTTGAGGTAAACTCTTCGCCACACTGCTCGCTAAGCTGATTCAGGCTATTCTGCGCGGCCAGCCAGACAGGCGCACGTTTCATCAGATGCTGGATACGAGACTGCAGCTGTTCCTGCTCCTGACGCAACGTCATACGCTGTTCGCTGGCAGAAGAGACGCTGTCCGACAAGGCGGCGATGCGTGCTTCCAGTTCCTGGTGCAGCGCTTCCAGCTCATCGATATCGAACTGTTTACCCTGACGCTTGCAGAATTCAGCCAGCAGACGCTCGGCATCTTGCTGTTCGCGCAGACGCTGCTCCAGTTCGCTGAGTCGCATACGCAACGGCTGAACCTGTTCCGCCAGGTGGCGCTGTTCAACGCCTTCCCGCAGCAGTTCACGCGCCACGCTCCAGGCTTCACCACGCGCCAGCGGGCCATTGATAGCCGCCACCAGTTGATAAGCCTGTTCGAACTGGCTGTGCGCGGTTTGCGCCACGCTCATTTTTTGTTCCAGCGTCAGCAGTTTTTCAGTGGCTTCCTGCTCTTTAGCCTGGAAGGTTTCCAGCCATTCAGCAGCGCTGTCGGCGGTCAGATCCGGTAAGTGGCAGAGCTCTTTCGCCCGATTCAGCGCCTGGATCGCCTGGGTATACTGGATGGCTCGCGTTTGCTGGACGTCCAGCGCTTGCTGATAATCGGCAAGCTGGCTTTTCAGCTCATCCACTTCCAGTTCCGCGGCTTCTGCGCGGGCTTCGTTTTCATCCTGGCGGTCAACGGCTTCCGCGACCACCTCATTTTGTTCTTCGAGACGGACCTGCAGTTCTTCGAGATCCGCTTCGTAGCGTTCAATTTTTTCCTGCTGACGCAGCGCGGTTTGCACCAGATTCAGGTGATCGCTCGCGGCCTGGTAATCAGCTTCCAGATCGCCTTCCGCGCCGTTATGCTCGCCCAGTTCGCGCGCCATATCCACGTGCTTATACTGCTCCGCGGCCAGCTGCTTACGTGAAGTATGCAGCTCACGACGATATTCCAGCGCTTTATCAAGATGGATACGACGTTCGTTGGCGTGACGCATATAATCCGCGGCCACATAGTTGGTCGCTTCGCTGATCAAATGCTTAAACAGATCGCGGTCAGACTGAGTTACGCGAATCGCTTCCAGCGTCATGCGGTTTTCACGCAGCGCAGCTTCCATATCCTGGAAGGCTTTACGTACGCCGCTGTTTTCCGGCAGCAGGTAGTCACGCAGTGAACGCGTAATGGCACTGGAGATCCCGCCGTACAGCGAGGCTTCAATCAGACGATAGAATTTACTACGGTCAGACGCGGAACGCAGACGACGGGCGATAATGCCCAGATCGAACATCAGTGAGTGATAATCGGTGATTGAGTTGAACTGTTTAAACTGCACGCCTTCCATCTCATCAAGCTTCTCTTTCAGCTCAGAGAGGGACAGCACGCGCGCCTGGCGTTCATTCAGCGTTTCCGTCACCAGTTGGGTTGGCTGCACCGACATCGGCAGTCCCTGAATGGCAAACGGTTTGATATCCACTTTACGATCGCGACCGGCAACCTGTTGCAGACGCACCCCCACGACCACGCGCTGATGGCGCGAGTTGAGGACGTCGAGCATTGAGTAACAGACGCCCGCTTTCAACTTACCGTGCAGGCCCTTATCACGTGAACCACTGGTTGCACCGGCTTCGGTGGTGTTACGGAAATGCAGCAGGGTTAAGTCCGGGATGAGCGCTGTAACAAATGCCGCCATGGTGGTGGACTTACCCGCACCGTTACCGCCGGACAGCGTGGTAACCAGTTCATCAAGGTCGAATGTACGGGCAAAAAAACCATTCCAGTTAATCAGCGTAAGTGAGCGAAATTTACCGCGTTCAATCATTATTCTTCTTCTCCACTGTCCGGCTGATTCTCTTCGGGCTCATCGTTGAGCTGCAGGCGGTTCTCGACCGGCATCGCTTCGCCATCACGAATTAAGCGACGCTGCGCTTCGCGCGGATCGTCACCGCTGCGCACATCCGCGCCAAAGCGGAAGACTGATTCCGTAATACGGAATTTGCTGCTGTCGTGACCCATAAACCACACCATGCCTAAACGGCGCAGACGGTTTAGCGAAGAACGAACTTTTTCCTGTAGCTTCTGGCGATCAACATCCGAACCGGTTGAACGGTTGTTCACCAGTTTCAGCAGCTTCGCTTCATCAGCCAGCGTTAGCAGCTCGTCGTACAACTCTTGCTGGGTAAAAATCCCTTCGTTCGCCAGGCGTTCCGGGCTGAGATAGAGATAGCAAAGAATTTTACCGACCATCATGTCCAGTTCAGACAGGACCGAACGGGGAATGAGCGTCGTTGAACGCGGGCGAAGGTAGAAGAACCCTTCCGGCGCACGGATCAATTCCACGTTATAGCGGCTGTAAAACTCTTCAAAATATTCCTGAAAATCCATCAGAAAGGCATGATTATCCAGTTCATCCAGACCGATATGGCGGCCCGAACGTAAGGCGCTGTCCAGCGCCGGAAATAACGGATTCGCCAGCGCCTGCGCCAGCTTTACCGGCATCACTTGTTCAATATTTGTCAATGACATGCGCCTGTACCTTGGCTCCGTAATCATTAATCGGCTGCCATTTGGCTGGCAGTCCGGTGAAGTCTGCTTGCGCTACGCCAAGGCGTACCGCCTGATCGATAACTATGCGCGCGACGTCGAAATGACGCGCACGTGGGTATTGCGCCAGATACTCGCGCACGACCAAACCGAGATCCAGTGGTGTTTGTCTGGATTTGTAGATAGCTAGCTGTTCTTCGATGATCGCCGCCAACTGTTCACGGATCTCGTTAAATTCTTCATATTCCAGATCTTCCGGAAGCTCGCCGGTGACCTCTTCGTCACGCAGCACCATCTCTTCGTCACGCATATCCAGCAGACGATCGGCGTTGGCATAGGTTAGCGCCCACGGATCGTCAAAGTATGTCTGCACGGACTGGCGCAAACGCTGGGCAAAGACGCGGTTTTTATCCATATCGATCGCGGTACGGATAAACTTATGCACGTGACGATCGTAGCCGATCCATAAATCAATGGACTGCTGACCCCAACTGATAATGCGGTCGAGCTTACTTTGTAAGTCAAACACCAGCCGATCGACGAAATGCAAATCGTCATGCGTCATCGTGGCGTCCTGGATGTGTAACAGGTGAGCCTGTAGCTTATCCCCCGCCGCTTCCAGCGTATCCTGCAGTTCACGCAGCGTACCAGACGTTTCAGAGAGCAGCAGTTCACAGCTGGAGATCGCCGCCCGCCAGTCTTTATTAAGCAACTGTGCGATGTCGTCTTTTACCTGCTGTTGCTGCTCATCCATGATGCGCTGAGTCAGATCGATACTGTCGAAAATCTCCGCCACCGAGTATTTCAATGGCGCGTAGACGTTACGATGCCAGTGGAACTCATCGCCACCTTCCGCTGCCGCATCCGCCGCGCGCTTTAGTTCACCTGCAACAATCGACAGCTGCATTGAAAGACGCAGCGTAGAGAATTCGCGCTGACGAATGTAGTAATCCGTGATGCCAATTCCCAATGGCGTTAAACGATATATAGCGTTGCCTTCCGCCTGCTCGCTGGTAAAGCGGTTCAGCAGACGTTGACGCACCATATCGTTGATCGCGTTGTTGGCGCGTACGCCGATGGTTTCGCTGGTTTGCTCAAACGCATCACTCACATGGCGGAACGCATCCACCAGCTCACCTTCACTCATCTCGCCGTCAAGTCGCTCACCGTTCAGGGTCGCGACCGCCAGCAGGAACGAAAGTCTGTCTACCGGCAGAGAGATGGAGAAGTCATTTTTTCTGGCCCAGGCAACCAGTTCGGGGACTGTCTGGGAAAATTCACTCATAAATTATCCTTGCATCTGCGGCTCGGGCCGAACTTTTAATCGCGGTGACATGAATATAGCGCCCAAGGCTGATATACGGTTCCTGGCGGCAATAGCGCGTTTCTAACTCAAGTAACATTTCAAAGTCGTCATGTTGTTTATGTTTATCTCGCAGATAATCATGAAACACGCGGACGCCCGTTTTACCGGTTATCTGCCAACCGATCTCGTCCAGCCACTGGTAGACCTGCCCCGGATCGCGCGGGTAGTCCGGTGAAAGCGTGCGCTTTTTACGTTTCGGCATCCCCACCTGCACATAGTCAAAGTTCCCTGCGACCATGTTATGCATCAACAGACCGTTAGCATTGTAGAACATTAACGACAGCGCGCCGCCTGAACGCAATACTGACCACAGAGTCTGCAACACGCTGACCGGATCTGTCACCCACTCCAGCACAGCATGAAACAATATCAGATCAACCGGGCTTTCCAAATGCGAAGCAACATCCTGAGCGGCGCATTGTATAAAATGCATGTTCCCGCTCACACCTTTTGCCTCTGCCGCCTGTTGCGCTCGGGCGATCATCTCGCCAGACAGATCGCATAATGTGACGAAATGTCCTCGTTCCGCCATTTTGATGGCCGTTTGCCCTTCACCACCACCGGCATCCAGAATGTGCAGTTTTTGCTCATCGAATGTTTCCAGTAATCGATCCAGATCCTGCCAAAGGATAGCCTGTCTTAATTGACCTTTGGTGGTGCCGTAAATGTTACGGGAAAACTTCTCTGCAATGTCATCAAAATTGCGGTCCCGCATCGGGCTCTCCACATACTGGCTTTAGGGTGACTAAGTAAAACCGCTATTTTGTCACACCCACGCCGAGAATGAACCTTCCTGGTGTAATATCCCTTCAGATCCCCTGCTGTATGGTTAAAAAAGGAACCAAAAAGGATGCTTTTTACGCTGAAGAAAGTGATTGGCGGTATGATGCTGCCGCTGCCACTGATGCTAATTATGATGGGTATTGGCCTGGCGCTGGTCTGGTTCAGTCGCTTTCAAAAAACAGGGAAAGTGTGTATTAGTCTGAGTTGGCTGGCACTGTTACTCCTTAGTTTACAGCCCGTCGCCGACAGCCTGTTGAAACCGATTGAGGACAGTTATCCAACGTGGCAAGGTTCGCAAAAAGTGGAATATATTGTGGTGCTGGGCGGAGGGTATACCTGGAATCCGCAGTGGGCTCCGAGTTCAAATCTGATCAGCAACAGCCTTCCACGTCTGAATGAAGGTATTCGCCTATGGCGCGCAAACCCGGGATCGAAGCTCATCTTTACCGGCGCTGCCGCAAAGACGAATAACGTCAGTACCGCAGAAGCTGGCGCCCGAGTAGCGCAGTCGCTGGGGGTGCCAGCCAATGAAATCATCACCCTGGATCACCCCAAAGATACCGAAGAAGAAGCCGCAGCGGTAAAGAAGGCCATCGGCAATGCGCCGTTCCTGCTGGTAACCTCTGCCTCCCACTTACCGCGGGCGATGATCTTCTTCCAGCAGGCCGGCTTGCATCCGCTGCCAGCGCCAGCCAATCAGTTAGCAATTGATTCACCGCTTAATCCGTGGGAGCGCGCTATACCTTCACCCGTCTGGTTGATGCACAGCGATCGCGTTGGTTACGAAACCCTGGGACGCATCTGGCAGTGGCTGAAGGGATCGGAACATTGACAGGAATGTTGCCTGATAAGGTGTTCACATGTTTATCATGCGAGCCACGGCAGCAATGATTTCGTTGCCAGGTCAAAGTTGGAACGATTAAAGCGTCCGGTGTTGACCAGTTGCGCCACTTCATCCCATAACACGTACAACCAGCGCCGCCAGATGAATGACTCCGCCACTGGCGCGCGCTGTAGGTATTGCCAAAGCAGGCTTTCCGCCAGCGCATTATCCATCAAGCGGAACAGTTCATATTCCCTTGGCGCCCACAGCATCAACCCCGGTCCCACCATAGCCAGAAGCTGATCGCTACGGGCGTCTTTGAGCATGCTACGTAAACTGAAATTACCGTGGATCAGCACGCAGTTATCATTGAATCCTTCAAATAAGGCAGGCAAACACTCACGCGTGCGAAACAGGATCCGCTTGTCCTGCATCGTTAGCCCGGTATTGTTGAACTGATTTAACGTGGTCCACAGCACCTCAACCCGCTGACGATACCAGGATGGCCAGATATTCTCTTGCGTGTTATCCACCATTCCCACGCAACCAGCACTATCCTGCCGATGCCATGACAGCAGACCTTCTACGATCTGATCTTTTAAATGTTCCCAGCGTTCGGGCGTTCGGGCAGGCGCTTCCACCGGCACCCCACGTAAACGCTCAAGCAGTAGCACATCAGGACCGGGATGTTCCTCGTGGGTTAAGACCCCATAAATGACGGGCATACGCACCGTACCACTGCGCGCCAGCATGGAGGTTTTCCATGCCAACTGCTGCGCCATACCCGGCGTGGTGAAACTTCTCGCCATCAGTGGCATCGGATTTCCCTGGCTGTCGTACAGTGACCACAGGGCCGTATCCACTTTTTCATTCACGCATTCTATACGACTGAGTTTTTCACCCAACAGATGACTGAGTTCGGCACGCAACTGTTCCATTTCGGATTGCCCTCATAAATGCTACTGCTTTCATAATGAGCGTCGTGCAGACAGATGTCACCCGGATGAGATCAATTGATGAAAAGAAAAATGGCGGGAAAGCGTAACGATACGACACTCCTCCCAAAAATTCGCGTCATCAGGGGGAGTGTCGTGAGAAAAACTAACGCATTTCGGCGCGAACGCGCTCAAGATCTTCGGCAGTGTCTACGCCGGTACCGGGTACTTCTTTTGCGACGGCAACATGAATTTTTTCGCCGTACCACAGCACACGTAGTTGCTCCAGCATTTCAATATGCTCAAGCGGGCTGGGCTGCCAGTTAACATAACGGCGGATAAAACCGGCGCGATAGCCGTAAATACCCAGATGTCGCAAGAAGGTGTCACCCACCGTTTCCAGGCTTTTAGCGAAACGGTCGCGATCCCACGGAATGGTCGCGCGTGAAAAATAGAGTGCATAACCTTCGGCGTCCAGAACGACTTTCACCGCATTCGGATTAAATGCCTCTTCCGCACTGTGAATCGGGGCAGCAAGGGTCGCCATACCGACCTGGCGCTGTGCCAGATTCTCAGCGACCTGGCGAATAATGACCGCCGGGATCATCGGCTCATCACCCTGTACGTTCACAATAACGGTATCATCGCTAAAGCCACATTTCTCGACGACTTCCGCCAGACGCTCCGTACCGGACTGGTGATCGGCTCGGGTCATGCATACTTCACCCCCTACCGCTTCTACCGCGCGAGCGACATCTTCGTGATCGGTCGCAACAATAATACGTTCAGCGCCAGATTCACGCGCACGCTCCAGCACATGCACGATCATCGGCTTGCCATTGATATCCAGCAGCGGCTTGCCCGGCAAACGTGTGGACGCATAACGCGCAGGAATAATGACCACAAAACTCATGATTTACTCTCATCAGCAGTCAGAACGCGAGCTTCGGTTTCCAGTAACACGGGAATGCCATCACGCAGTGGGAAAGCAAGGTTATCCAGTTTACAAATCAGTTCCTGTTTTTCCTGGTTAAACCAGAGTTTGCCATTGCATACCGGGCAGGCAATGATTTCAAGCAGACGATGATCCATAGTTCCTCCAGATGGACCGGATTGTGAATCCGTAAATATTAACATAATCGCTTACCGTGCTGGGTCTATTTCCCAACCATGGCGCGCATCAGCAAATAAACCTTCAGGATATCGTCCAAGCGTCACACGTGTTGCCTGCTGCCAGCGGGCAAAATCATCAATCGCCTGAAACAATCCTTTTTGCAGAGTAACCCCAGGTTTGACGCCATCCTGTAACCACAGCGAAATCACTTCCAGTACGCCCGTTTTGCGGTGCATTTTGGCATCCATCCGCCCAACTAACTGTCCGCGATGCAGCAGCGGCAGGACGAAATAACCATACTGACGTTTCGGTGCTGGCGTGTAACATTCGAGCCGATAGCTAAAATCGAATAGCTGCTCTGCCCGTTTACGATCCCAGACCACCGGATCAAAGGGTGATAATACTGCGCTATGCGTCGCCGTTAATTTACCCGTCAATGCCTGCTCCAGCAGCGGCTGAAGGTGGCTATGCAGCCACAGGGTTCCTAACCCTTCGACATCGACAGGAATAATCTGTTGCTGCTGTGCACGTACGTTGCACCAGTTTTTTAGCGCCGGACGCTTCAGGCGATAGTAGTCTGCCAGCCATTGTTCGCGAAAAATCCCCAAACTGCGGGCACTGTTATCCAGCATGAGGTTTTCAGCTTCTTCCTGTGAAAGCCGGTCGCGTTCATCATCCCAGTGCGGCATGACGCGATGGGTTAAATCATACACTCGCTGGAAATTACGCCGTTCCACCACCATCACTTTCCCGGCGGTGAACAGGCCTTCAAGATGACGCTTATGCGGTTTCCATGCCCACCAGCCGCTGGCCCCCTTGCGCAGATGCTCAAAATCGGCAGAGCGGACTGGTCCGTTATGCTGGATGTGCTGGAGCAGTTGCTCAATCTCATGCGCATGTTCTTTCATCCACTCCGCTTTATATTTCCAGCCCATTTTCTCCGGGGCCAGCATGCGGTGACGTATCAGCATAAAGTCGCTACGCGGCAAAAAGCAGGCCTCGTGCGCCCAGTATTCCATCAGTTCGCCCCGCTGCAATGCGTCATCCAGCCACTGGGGCGAATAATCACCCAACCGACTAAACAGCACCAGGTAAGGGCTGCGCGACACAATATTGATGGTATCGATTTGCAATAACGACATGCGCGAAATGGTAGCAAGAATATCTGCTGGGGTTGCCCGACGGCGTGTTTTTTTCAGCAGCCCTTGAGCGGCAAGGTGAAGATGACGGGCATCCGTCAAAGAAAGACGCGGCAACGACATTTATGGCCTCATAAATGATTCGCTGCCGCAGCGTGAATCAGTTAGCGAGTCAGCGAGATTAAGCTATCCAGCAACATATCAGGCCGATCGCCTGACAAATGAGCGTCAACAGGTAAATACCACCAGTTTTCATCGGCAAATGCACGGCACTTAACCGCATCTTTTTCCGTCATCACCAGCGTTTGCCCGGCGTCTGCAAACGCACTGACGTCACTGTAGGTCAGAGACTGATGGTCTGCCAGCGCAATACTTTTTTGCACGCTGGCACCGCATGCTTCCAGCGTGGCAAAAAAACGCGGTGGATGGCCAATGCCCGCCATGGCGACAATATTGGACAGCTGCGACACATCGCGGCGTTCACCCGTACGTAAATTAACGGCCAGCCCCGGTTCAAGTCGCATAGGGATTTCCCCTGGCTGCGCAACGCCACCGTTAACGATAGTCGCATCCACCGATTTAAGCCGGCCTGCGCGTTCCCGCATGGGACCCGCGGGAAGCCACCAGCCATTGCCAAACCGACGTTCTCCGTCAATAACCACGATTTCAACATCTCGCGCCAGACGGTAGTGCTGTAGCCCATCGTCCGTCACAATCATCTGCACATCGTGTTGGGCTAAAATGGCTTTGACCGCATCCGATCTTACCGGGGATACCGCTACGGGCACACCGGTACGTTGGGCGATCAGTACAGGTTCATCACCCGCTTCTGCCGTAGTGGTATCTGCGGTCAGTAACAGCGGGTAAGCAGCCGCTTTCCCGCCATAACCACGCGACACCACGCCCACGCGAATCCCACGTTGACGCAGTTGTTCAACCAGCCAAATCACCACTGGTGTTTTGCCATTGCCGCCCGCGGTCAGGTTTCCGACCACCACAACCGGGACTGGTGCACGCCACGCGCGTTTAATCCCAAGCTTGTAACATAAGCGGATCCCCCCACTCACCAGGCCATACAGCCAGGAGAGCGGGAGTAACAGTCGCCACAGCGGCGACTCACCAGACCAGATTCGAGCGATCATTGACCGAATTGCATTTTATGTAATTGTGCATACACCCCACGCTGCTCAATCAGCTCGCTATGGGTTCCACGCTCAACAATAATACCGTCTTCCACCACGATGATTTCATCCGCCTGTTCAATGGTAGAAAGGCGGTGAGCAATCACCAGGGAGGTACGGTTTTTCTGAAGCTCATCCAGAGCAGCCTGAATTGCGCGTTCAGACTCGGTATCGAGTGCCGACGTTGCTTCATCAAGGATCAGAATCGGACTGTCACGCAACAAGGCGCGGGCAATAGCGATACGCTGGCGCTGACCACCAGATAGCAGGACGCCGTTTTCGCCAATCACCGTATCCAGGCCATTGTCCATCTTATTGATGAAATCCATGGCGTAAGCCATTTTCGCCGCTTTTTCGATCTGCTCACGGCTGTACAAATCGGTACGCGCGTAGGCGATGTTGTTAGCAACCGTATCGTTAAACAGGTGCACATTCTGCGAAACCAACGCGACCTGATCGCGCAGGGATGCCAGGGTATATTCACGTAGATCGTGTCCGTCCATCAGAATCTGCCCTTCATCAATATCATAGAAGCGCGTGATCAAGCTGGCGATGGTGGATTTCCCTGAACCTGAACGGCCAACCAGGGCAACGGTTTTCCCCGCTGGAATATTCATGTTGATGTTGCGCAGCGCAGGTACTTCACGTCCTGGATAGGTGAATGTCACGTTGCGGAACTCGAGATTGCCGGTAGCACGTTCGATTTCGCGCGTACCTTCATCTTTTTCCTGCTCGCTATCCAGAATCGTAAATAAGGTCTGGCAGGCCGCCATACCGCGCTGGAACTGTGCGTTGACGTTGGTCAGCGATTTCAACGGACGCATCAGCGCGATCATTGACGAGAAGACAACCGTAATTGTCCCTGCAGTCAGGTTTTCCATTACGCTTGGGAAGCTAGCTGCATACAACACGAAGGCCAGAGCCAGAGACGCAATCAGTTGGATGATAGGATCGGAGATAGAAGAGGCGGAAACCATCTTCATGCCCTGCAAACGCATCTTATTGCTGACTTTATCAAAGCGCTTAGTTTCGACTTCCTGACCACCAAAAATCAGAACTTCTTTGTGGCCTTTCAGCATCTGCTCGGCACTGGTCGTAACCTGACCCATGGTGTTTTGCATATTTTTACTGATGCTACGAAAGCGCTTGGAAACTATACGAATCGCCACTGACACAATTGGCGCCAGTACAATCAGGATCAATGACAGCTGCCAGCTGTAATAGAACATCATGATAAACAGGCCAATAATTGAAGCCCCTTCACGTACCACGGTGATCAGCGCGCCGGAGGACGATGACGCGACCTGCTCTGAATCATAGGTAATACGTGACAACAGCGTACCTGTAGACTGCTTATCAAAATAGGAGACCGGCATGCCCATCATATGGCCAAACAGGCGGCGACGCATGGTCATGACCACTTTGCCTGATACCCATGAGATGCAGTAGCTGGAGACATAGCTGGTGAATCCGCGAAGAACCATTAGTCCAATGACCACCAGCGGCATCCACTGCAGCACCGAGCGATCCGTTTTACCAAAACCATCATCCAGTAATGGCTTAAGGAGCGATAGCATGAAGGTATCGCTGGCCGCGTTCAGGATTAACGCTATACCCGCCACGATCAGACCCGATTTAAAAGGCGCTATGGTTGGCCATAGTCGGCGAAACGTCTGCCACGTAGAGAGATCTTTATCGTTATGCATTCAAAAAACCAGCATTTGTTAGAATAGCCGCATATTCTACCCGTTATCCTCCGACACGCCAAACCACTGATGATACCAACGAGGTAAAATCTGATCCCGCAAGCTGTTTATTCGCCAGTTTTTTTGATAAAAAGCCAGCGTAATCTGCCCCTGGTGGGGTGTATCCAACCATTGATAATTTTGTTGCCGATAACGTTGCTTCACTTTCCTGGACGGGAGACGCCAGGCATTGTAACGGGATGCGGAGGCTAACGCGGCCTGCCCGCCGACCCGCTGAATCAGCGCCTGCGATGATGAGGTATTGCTACCATGATGTGGAACCTGTATCACCGTAGACTGCAGATGCTGCCAGTAGTGACTGAGCATTTTTTGTTCAGCGGGAGACTCAATATCTCCGGTCAGCAGAATACTCTGATGCCCGTCATCGACCTTAACCACGCAGGAGTGGTTATTCCCCAGATCTTTATTTCCACGCACGGGCCAATGCGCACTAAAGGTTAACCCTTGCCATTGCCAGCGCTCCCCGCGTAAACACGGGAGATGCCCTTCCCAACCTAATGGGCTTCTTATCCATAGCGACGGCCAGGCTTGCTGCAGCGAACGCAACCCGCCCCGGTGATCCATATGCTCATGGCTTAAAATAACGCCTTCTGGCTCCAGGTTGTGCCAACGTAGCCAGGGAATAATCAGCTGTTGCGCGCTATCGCCTTCAGGCCATGCCAGACCGGTATCGTAAAGAATCGCTTTCCCATTGCGCGAAATGACCATCGCCAGTCCCTGCCCGACGTCCAGCATATGCACTTGCCAGACATCAGTACGTAGCGTTCGCCAGAACGGGGCGCTCAGTAAAAGGAGCACAGTGACGCAAACTACCGGTATAGTTCGCCACGCGTTCAGCCGATATGCGATGAGCAGGAGTCCGGGTACAAATGCAAGCCATTGCCAACGTGCATCAATATTGATCCACCCTTCAGGCAGGCTCCTGAGCCCCCAAAATAATAGCGCGAGGGAGCGATCCGCTAAATACCATAGGTTCGACTCAACCATCGCCAGCCCGGTTAAATGCACGATCATGCCTGCTAATATCAATGGTACGGAAATAAACGTAACCAGCGGTACAGCAAACAAATTCGCCAGAAATGAGGTCAGGCTAAAACCGTGAAACATCGCGATTTGCACAGGCAGAAGCAGGAGCGTAATTCCCAATTGCAAATGAGCAAGCGCCAGAAATTGGCGTCCAACGCGAGACAGCGGCCAATCCGGCATCGGAACCCATTGATACCAGAACAGCAGCGCCGCAACGGCAAAAGCAGACAACCACAGACTTTGTGAAAGAACGGCGACAGGATCCACCACCAGAATGGCTGCCAGACAGCAGATCCACACCGACCATCCACTCCACTGCCTGCCGCTGAGTTTTAGCCCTCCCCAGACCAGTAGCGCAACAACCGTACGTAATGCCGGGGGCTGTAGCCCTGTTAACCAGGCATAGAATGTTGCGCAGACGATCCCGCCAACTAACGGAACCTGCCAGCAAATCCATCTGGTTGGCATAAAAAATTGCCCCGCGCGAATTAATCCTGCTGCCAGAAGTGCGGCAAATGCAATATGCAGCCCGGAGATAGCCATCAAATGGGCCGTACCGGTATCACGCATAATGGTTTTCACCGCTTGTGACACGGACAAGCGCTCCCCCATTCCCAGGCCCAGTATAACCTGCTGCCAGGGATAGTCAGCGAGCGCGCTTTTCAACGAGGAGAGATACCGCGAACGCAAACTGCATTGTTGTGTGATAACCGAAGCCTGCAAAAATCTTCCCGTCAGCAGCTGGTGCTGCGCCAATGCGTAACGCTGGCTATCAAACCCGCCCTCGTTCAATTGACCGTGTATAGCACGAACCTTCAACGTCATCGCCCATGTCTGGCCCGCACAAACGTTGCCGGGTAGGTACTGCCCATACAGAGTAATTCCGATAGCAGGAAATACCCGCTTCCCCTGCAGATGCGTGATCTGGCCGTAGTGCGTTGTCATATTATCGGTTCCGGTTATCCGCACGATGGCCTGCTGACTTTTTGCAGGCAGCGTATTACCGGCCCACAGCGCATCTTTCGCAGCCTGAACTCCCCAAAGAAAAAATAGCAGGGTTAATCCGGCGAAACGTACAGGGCTGTGAGAAATAAGACAGAGCAGAATTGCCAGACCAAATATAACGCCGATGCACAGCATGTCAGGTAACGCAGGTAATAGCATAAGCGGGAGAATGCCGAATAATGCACTCGTACTAACCGTTGTTATTTTCATCAGTCACCTCCCTGTAGCAGGAAGTGTGCAGTAATGTTCGACGGTTGTCTGGTGCCAATTTAGCGTTATACGGTATGCATTCCGCTAACATTTAGCGGCGCTTGTAACGTGCAAATTAACTGGGATGGAGATTCCAGGATGGGTTGGCAGAAATGAAAAAAGCACCCATGCGGGTGCTTTTCTCGGCGTTAAGTCTCGCTAAAAACTTAACCGTAAATATTGGCGCGATCGCGCAGTTCTTTACCTGGTTTAAAGTGCGGAACGTATTTTCCTTCCAGGTCCACTTTATCGCCGGTCTTCGGATTACGTCCGGTGCGCGGTGCGCGGTAATGCAAAGAGAAACTGCCGAAACCGCGGATTTCAATACGCTCGCCCTGCGCAAGAGTCGAGGCCATATGTTCCAGCATCTCTTTAACTGCATCTTCAACCGCTTTCGCGGGAATATGAGGTTGCTGGGTTGCAAGTCTTTCAATCAATTCTGACTTGGTCATGATTCCTCCGGTTCCTTAAAGGCATAATTAGCTGCTGCATTGATTAAGGGCGGCCTTAGCCGCCCTTTGTCATTGATTACAGGACGAATCCTGTAATCTGTCAAGCTACTCGTCGCCCTTTGTGCTGTTAACAGCACAAAGGATTTAGGAGCACTCGATATTACTCGCCTTTAGCTGCTTTGAAAGCTTCAGCCATTGCGTTGTTAGAGAAGTTAGCATCTTCCTGTTTGTTAACAGTTGCGATTGCATCTTTCTCATCAGCTTCGTCTTTAGCACGAACAGACAGGCTGATTGCGCGGTTCTTACGATCAACGCCGGTGAATTTAGCTTCAACGTCGTCGCCTACGCTCAGAACCAGAGTTGCATCTTCAACGCGGTCGCGGGAAGCTTCAGAAGCGCGCAGGTAACCTTCAACGCCGTCAGCCAGTTCTACGGTTGCGCCTTTAGCATCAACTGCAGTGACTTTACCGTTTACGATTGCGCCTTTCTTATTCAGTGCAACCCAGTTGTTGAACGGATCTTCTGCGAGCTGTTTAACGCCCAGAGAGATACGCTCACGCTCTGCGTCAACCTGCAGAACAACAGCTGCGATTTCGTCGCCTTTTTTGTATTCACGAACTGCTTCTTCGCCTGCAACGTTCCAGGAGATGTCAGACAGGTGAACCAGGCCGTCGATGCCGCCGTCCAGGCCGATGAAGATACCGAAGTCAGTGATAGACTTGATTTTACCTTCAACACGGTCGCCCTTGTTGTGGGTTTCCGCGAACTGCTGCCATGGGTTGTTTTTGCACTGCTTCAGACCCAGGGAGATACGACGACGTTCTTCGTCGATATCCAGAACCATAACTTCCACTACATCGCCAACGTTAACAACTTTGGACGGGTGGATGTTTTTGTTGGTCCAATCCATTTCGGAAACGTGAACCAGGCCTTCAACGCCTTCTTCGATTTCAACGAAGCAGCCGTAGTCGGTCAGGTTGGTCACGCGACCAGTCAGTTTGGTACCTTCCGGATAACGCTTAGCGATAGCTACCCATGGATCTTCGCCCAGCTGTTTCAGGCCCAGAGATACACGAGTACGCTCGCGGTCGAACTTCAGCACTTTAACAGTGATTTCGTCGCCAACGTTTACGATTTCGCTCGGATGCTTAACGCGTTTCCATGCCATGTCGGTGATGTGCAGCAGGCCGTCAACGCCACCCAGATCAACGAATGCACCGTAGTCAGTGAGGTTCTTAACGATACCTTTAACTTCCATGCCTTCCTGCAGGTTTTCCAGCAGCTGATCGCGTTCTGCGCTGTTTTCGGATTCGATAACGGCACGACGGGAAACAACAACGTTGTTACGCTTCTGATCCAGCTTGATTACTTTGAATTCAAGCTCTTTGCCTTCCAGGTGCAGCGTGTCGCGGACCGGACGAACGTCTACCAGGGAACCCGGCAGGAACGCGCGAATACCATTCAGCTCAACAGTGAAGCCACCCTTGACTTTGCCATTGATAACACCAGTAACGGTTGCAGCTTCTTCGTAAGCTTTTTCCAGCGTGATCCAAGCTTCGTGACGTTTAGCTTTTTCACGGGACAGCAGGGTTTCACCGAAGCCGTCTTCTACTGCATCCAGAGCAACGTCAACTTCGTCACCAACCTGGATTTCCAACTCGCCCTGGGCGTTTTTGAACTGCTCTGCCGGAATGGCGGACTCAGATTTCAGACCAGCGTCAACCAGTACTACGTCTTTGTCGATAGCAACAACAACACCACGAACGATGGAACCCGGACGGGTTTCGATTTCTTTTAAGGATTCTTCAAACAGTTGAGCAAAAGATTCAGTCATGTTTAATCTTCAGGTTTCATATTTAACGTCCACCTGGCTCCATGCCGGATGGGGTTGTTTAACATACCCGCTGTCAATCCATTGCAACGGGGGTACTGCAAATTCGGTCGCACTTAAGCGAGTGCCAGTTTTTGGCGCGCGTATTGTAACGCTTTTTCAATCACTTGCTCAATGCTTAATCGGGTTGAATCCAAAACTAAAGCATCAGCAGCGGGAACCAGCGGCGCTACAGCACGATTACGATCGCGGAAATCGCGTTCTTCGATCTCGGCCAAAAGGCGTTCAAAGTTAACACTAAAGCCCTTTTCCTGCAACTGTAGCATACGTCTATGCGCACGTTCTTGCGAGGAGGCGTCCAGGAAAATTTTCACTGGTGCATCCGGGAACACCACGGTCCCCATGTCTCGTCCGTCGGCAATCAGGCCGGGCGCTTCACGAAACGCGCGTTGACGACGTAACAGCGCTTCGCGTACGCGAGGAAACGCAGCGACCTGAGATGCGGCATTCGCTACTTCCTGGGTGCGGATTTCGCCGCTGACATCTTCACCTTCCAGAATGACTTCCAGGTTGCCGTCCGTTGAGATAAAACGCACATCCAGGTGTGAGGCAAGCGGTACCAGAGCATCTTCAGATGTGACATCCACATGGTGATGCAACGCTGCGAGCGCCAGTACGCGGTAGATCGCGCCTGAATCTAACAGATGCCATTGCAATGCTTCCGCCATTGCCTTGCACAAGGTGCCTTTTCCTGCACCACTTGGGCCATCAATGGTAATAACCGGGGCAATTGCCGTCATCTTTTTCTCCTTAAACGGGCATACGTTAACGTGAACGCCGCGCATTATACGCGCCAACGCTAATAATCGTTAACACAGAGTGTAAAAACCCGATTAGTCTGTAACGATGTGAGGAAGAATTGCGCAATTATAGCGGGCTGGCGAGAAACCAGCCCGGAAGATGACACTGATTTACTTTTTATCTGCAGCGATGCGCTCACGAATATGCGGAGCGCGATCGTCAGATGTGAGGATCAGGCAGGTATACTAATACGCGCCAGCTGTTCGAAATAATCCGGGAAGGTTTTGGCGGTACATTTAGGGTCCAGAATGGTCACCGGCGTGTCAGACAACGCCACCAGCGAGAAACACATCGCCATGCGGTGATCGTTGTATGTCGCGATCTCCGCAAACTGTAACGTCGCCGGTGGTGTGACACGAATATAGTCTTCGCCCTCTTCAACGATCGCGCCCACTTTACGCAACTCAGTCGCCATCGCGAACAGGCGGTCGGTCTCTTTGACGCGCCAGTTGTAGATGTTACGTAAGGTCGTGGTGCCTTTAGCGAACAGCGCTGCCGCGGCAATGGTCATCGCCGCATCGGGAATATGGTTCATATCCATGTCTACCGCGTTCAGCTCACCGTGAGTACAGGCAATAAAGTCATCGCCCCAGGTAATGGTCGCCCCCATTTTTTCCAGCACATCAGCAAAGCGGATATCACCCTGCATACTGTTGCGGCCAATCCCGGTGACTTTTACAGTACCGCCTTTAATGGCTCCTGCTGCGAGAAAATAGGAAGCGGAAGAAGCATCGCCTTCAACCAGATATGCACCCGGTGACTGATACTGCTGCTGACCCTGCACAATAAAGCGCTGGTAGTTCTGATTCTCAATTTCAACACCAAACGTTTTCATCAGGTTCAGTGTGATATCAATGTAAGGTTTAGATACCAGCTCGCCTTTAATGGCGATCGTCGTATCCTGCGGCGCCAGTGGCGCAGTCATCAGCAGCGCAGTCAGGAACTGGCTGGATACGCTGCCGTCTACCTCAACCTGTCCCCCGGTAAAGCCACCGCGCAGACGTAAAGGTGGATAGTTTTCTTGCTCCAGGTATTCAATGTTGGCTCCGCCCTGGCGTAACGCATCAACCAGATGGCCAATCGGGCGCTCTTTCATGCGCGGCTCGCCTGTCAACACGATGTCATTACTGCCCAGACACAGCGCAGCGGCCAGTGGGCGCATTGCGGTTCCGGCATTGCCAAGGAACAGTTCTACTGCGCCTTCGGCATGCAGCGCGCCGCCATTGCCGATAATCTCGCAACGCGTACGGTCGGCAGAAAGGGTATAGCTAATTCCTAACGCATTCAGAGCATTAAGCATATGGCGGACATCATCGCTGTCCAGCAGGTTGGTCAGGACAGTGGTGCCATTTGCTAATGCAGCCAGCAGCAAAGCGCGGTTAGAAACACTTTTGGATCCAGGCAGATTGATGGTGCCATCCACCCGCGCAATGGGTTGTAACGTCAGGGATTCCATGAAACTCGACTCTCAAAAACAGACATAAAAACCCCACAGACTGGCTGTGGGGATGAAAATACAGCAGATTAACCGCGGCGGCGCTCGAAATCGACCATGAAATCGGTCAGCGCTTTTACACCTTCTAGCGGCATTGCATTGTAGATGGACGCGCGCATACCACCGACCACACGGTGCCCTTTCAACGCGTGCAGACCCGCAGCGAAAGACTCTTCCAGGAAGAGTTTATCCAGTGCGCTGTCAGCAAGCTGGAACGGTACGTTCATGCGTGAACGGTTCGATTTTGCCACGTCGTTACGGTAGAAATCGCTGTTATCAATTACGCCGTACAGCAGTTGCGCTTTTTGCTGGTTAATTTTATCCATCGCGTTAACACCGCCCTGCTCTTTCAGCCATTTAAAGACCAGGCCAGACAGATACCAGGCAAAGGTTGGCGGCGTGTTGAACATGGAGTCGTTGTCATTCAGCACGGTATAGTCGAGGATTGACGGGCATGACACATGAGCCTTACCCAGCAAATCTTCACGTACGATGACAATGGTCAGCCCGGCCGGGCCGATGTTTTTCTGCGCCCCGGCATAAATTACGCCATAACGGCTCACGTCAAGCGGTGCAGAAAGAATGGTAGAGGACAGATCCGCCGTAACCACCACATTGCTGGCAAAATTCGGCGTTTCATCGATCGCAATGCCATCAATGGTTTCATTCGGGCAATAGTGCAAATACGCCGCGTTGTCAGAAAGCTGCCATTCGCTCATTGGCTTAACAGCACGCAGTCCGTCAACGGTGACTTTGGCGTCGATAACGTTTGGCGTACAGTATTTTTTCGCTTCTTTAATTGCGCTGGCGGCCCAATAACCGGCATCAACGTAATCCGCCGTGGTTTTGTCACCCAGAATATTTAACGGGATACCCGCAAACTGCCCGCGCCCACCGCCATGGCAGAACAACACTTTATAGTTGGAGGGGATGCTGAGAAGATCGCGAAAATCCTGCTCCGCTTCCTCTGCGACCTGGATGAATTCTTTGCCACGGTGGCTAATTTCCATCACCGACGTGCCAAGACCGTTCCAGTCGCGAAGATCCTGTTGAGCCAGTTTAAGTACTTCTGCCGGTAACATTGCCGGACCTGAACTAAAATTGAAGACCTGAGCCATTTCCCCTCACCACGTTGTGTTGTTGTCCAATCAACATCCTGTCATTGGCGATAATCCGGTGACAGACATTGGTATAAGTTATTCCTGTGGATATCGGTTTTATCATTCAGTGACACGCGCCGCAATGGGTAAAACTGGCCAGGGTAAAAATGTGTCATTGGTCACACAACAGAATCTATCGGATTGACGGGTAAAAACCGAGATTTTCGCTGTCAGGTGACCCGTTTTGCCCGACTGGCCTTCGACCATTCTGGATTTGCACAGCGTGGACATAATTGATGATCTCCGGCGTTCATTTGCACCACTTCACTACACCGTATACAGGCATAGTCCCCAGCTTCAGGTATCACTTTAAATCGCTGTGTACAGCGTTTAGGCAAAATACTGAGCCCCGGCTTTACGTCTTCATCGGCAAAGAAATAGACGCTGATTTGCCCATTAGTCTCCAGGATGGCCAGTCTCACCTGTCCCAATTGCTCCACGCCGTTCAAACGCAATTCCATAAAGAATTCGAATTCCGTCATATTGGCGCTATTGAGCTTCGACCATGCCAGCTCGCCGTCCTCAATGATCACAACGGGCTTGCCCTCCAGCAAATCCTCCATTTTCTCGCTATGCGCCATCAGCCACATAACCAGCCGATACAGCACGGCAAGCGTAATAAAGACCACCAGCACCGGCAGCATCGGGACATCATCATAAAATGCCACGTCTCCCGCCGCGGATCCCAGCGTAAGGATAATCAGCACTTCAAAAAGCGACATCTGGCGTACGCCGCGACGTCCGGTGATTTTTAAAAACAGAAAAACCAATATAAAGGTATAGAGGCTGCGCAGAGCAACTTCTCCCAGAAAATCCATGGGCACCTTATCCAGTACCATTCGGTGTAAATCGAAAGCTTTCATTATTATGCTCTAAACGTGGTTGGCTGTAGGAAAGCATAGCTAATACTTTTATTTACGTCTGAACTCCGGCGACGATAGCGCCATTCATTTAAAACCCGTATCATTGCGCGCTTTCCGTACGACAAAAGTGATTTTCATGACGCAAACATTTATCCCCGGCAAAGATGCCGCTCTGGAAGACTCCATCGCTCGCTTCCAGCAAAAATTGCTCGACCTTGGTTTTCAAATTGAAGAAGCCTCGTGGTTGAATCCCGTCCCTAACGTCTGGTCTGTACATATTCGCGACAAAGAATGCGCGCTGTGCTTCACCAACGGTAAAGGCGCGACGAAAAAAGCGGCGCTGGCTTCCGCGCTGGGCGAATATTTTGAGCGTCTGTCGACTAACTATTTCTTTGCGGATTTCTGGCTGGGTGAAACCATCGCCAACGGCCCATTCGTGCATTATCCGAACGAAAAATGGTTCCCGTTGACTGAAGAAGACGACGTACCAGAAGGTCTACTGGATGCTCGTCTGCGTGCGTTTTACGATCCAGACAACGAACTGACTGGCAGCATGCTTATCGATCTGCAATCCGGTAATGAAGAACGTGGGGTCTGCGGCCTACCGTTTACCCGTCAGTCGGATAACCAGACCGTCTATATTCCGATGAACATTATTGGCAACCTGTACGTTTCTAACGGCATGTCTGCGGGTAACACCCGAAACGAAGCGCGCGTTCAGGGCCTGTCTGAAGTCTTTGAGCGCCATGTGAAGAACCGTATTATTGCGGAAAGCATCAGCCTGCCGGAAATCCCGGCCGAAGTCATGACGCGCTACCCGGCAGTGGTGGAGTCCATCGCCAAACTGGAAGCGGAAGGTTTCCCAATTTTCGCCTACGATGGCTCGCTGGGCGGCAAGTATCCGGTGATTTGCGTTGTCCTGTTCAACCCGGCCAATGGTACCTGCTTTGCCTCCTTCGGTGCGCACCCGGATTTCGGCGTTGCGCTGGAGCGTACTGTCACTGAACTGCTGCAGGGCCGTGGTCTGAAAGATCTTGATGTCTTCACCCCACCAACCTTTGACGACGAAGAAGTGGCTGAACACACTAACCTTGAAACCCACTTCATCGATTCCAGCGGCCTGATCTCCTGGGATCTGTTCAAGCAGGATGCTGACTATCCGTTCGTTGACTGGAATTTCTCCGGTACCACCGAAGAAGAGTTCGCCACCCTGATGGCCATCTTCAATGCTGAAGATAAAGAAGTGTATATCGCCGACTACGAGCACCTGAGCGTTTACGCGTGCCGCATTATTGTTCCGGGAATGTCTGACATCTATCCGGCTGAAGATCTGTGGTTAGCCAACAACGCCATGGGCGCCCATCTGCGTGACACTATTCTCTCGCTCCCGGGCAGTGAATGGGATAAAGAAGACTATCTCAATCTGATCGAACAACTGGATGAGGAAGGCTTTGACGACTTCACCCGCGTACGCGAGCTGCTCGGTCTGGCAACCGGTGCGGATAACGGTTGGTACACCCTGCGCATTGGCGAGCTTAAAGTGATGCTGGCGCTGGCCGGCGGCGACCTGGAGCAGGCGCTGGTCTGGACAGAATGGACGATGGAATTCAACGCCTCTGTCTTTAGCGCTGAACGTGCCAACTACTACCGCTGTCTGCAAACGCTGCTGTTGCTATCTCAGGAAGAAGATCGTCTGCCGCTACAATATCTGAACGCGTTTGTTCGCATGTACGGTGCCGAGGCGGTTGAAGCCGCAAGTGCAGCATTAAGTGGCGAAGCGCCGTTCTACGGGCTTCAAACTGTTGATAGCGATCTGCAGGCTTTCCCGGCGCATCAGTCTCTGCTGAAAGCTTACGAAAAACTGCAGCGCGCGAAAGCAGCACATTGGTCAAAATAGTGACAATCAGCCTGCGCTGAGTAGGCTAAAGGTATTGTCTGGGCTATATTACGGGGCGCTTAATGCGCCCTGTTTTTTATTTTGGTCAAATCAAAAAATAAATGTAAAAACAAGGTTAAATATTAGTAGTTGATATTAAGAAAATTAGCTTATTAATGTGGTTTTTTATCTCAATTACTCCATTTTAATTAACCGCCCCAGAGGAGACAGAAAGAAAAAATTCAACTCACTTTATAATTTTTAAAATTTATTTTTATTTGGATAATCAACAAGTTACACCGTAATCGCATAAAAACCATGCGCCTTACGGGCCTATAAGCCAGGCGAGATATGATCTATATCAAATTCTCATCTATAATGCTTTGTTAGTATCTCGTCGCCGACTTAATAAAGAGAGAGTTAGTGTGAAAGCTGACAACCCTTTTGATCTTATTCTTCCTGCTGCAATGGCCAAAGTTGCCGAAGAAGCAGGCGTCTATAAAGCAACGAAACATCCGCTTAAGACGTTCTATCTGGCAATTACTGCCGGTGTATTCATTTCAATTGCCTTTGTTTTCTATATCACCGCCACAACCGGTACCGGCACAATGCCTTTCGGCATGGCGAAGCTAGTAGGTGGTATCTGCTTTTCCCTGGGGCTGATTCTCTGCGTTGTCTGCGGTGCAGACCTCTTCACCTCAACCGTACTGATTGTCGTAGCGAAAGCCAGTGGTCGCATCACCTGGGGCCAATTGGCTAAAAACTGGCTTAACGTTTATGTCGGCAATCTGATTGGCGCCCTGATCTTCGTGTTACTCATGTGGCTTTCTGGCGAGTATATGACCGCTAACGGCGCGTGGGGTCTCAACGTCCTGCAAACAGCCGACCACAAAGTGCACCATACTTTTGTTGAGGCGGTAAGTCTTGGCATCCTGGCGAACCTGATGGTGTGTCTGGCAGTATGGATGAGCTATTCGGGTCGCAGTCTGATGGACAAAGCGTTTATCATGGTATTACCGGTCGCAATGTTTGTTGCCAGCGGTTTTGAGCACAGTATCGCAAACATGTTTATGATCCCTATGGGTATTGTAATTCGCGATTTCGCCACCCCGGAATTCTGGACCGCTGTTGGGTCTTCTCCGGAGAATTTTTCTCACCTGACCGTGATGAATTTCATCACCGATAACCTGATTCCGGTTACGATCGGCAACATTATCGGCGGCGGTTTGTTGGTCGGGTTGACATACTGGGTCATTTATCTGCGTGGTAACGATCATCATTAATCTGATGATGCCCATTACACGCAGTAAATAAAAAATCCACTTAAGAAGGTAGGTGTTACATGTCCGAGCTTAATGAAAAGTTAGCCACAGCCTGGGAAGGTTTTACCAAAGGTGATTGGCAGAATGAAGTAAACGTCCGTGACTTCATTCAGAAAAACTACACTCCGTATGAGGGTGACGAGTCCTTCCTGGCTGGCGCAACTAATGCGACCACTGCACTGTGGGACAGCGTGATGGAAGGCGTTAAACAGGAAAACCGCACTCACGCGCCTGTTGACTTTGACACCTCCGTTGCTTCTACCATCACTTCTCACGACGCTGGCTACATCAACAAAGCGCTCGAGAAAATTGTTGGTCTGCAGACTGAAGCTCCGCTGAAACGTGCGATCATTCCGTTTGGCGGCATCAAAATGGTTGAAGGTTCCTGCAAAGCGTACAATCGCGAACTGGACCCGATGCTGAAAAAAATCTTCACCGAATACCGCAAAACCCACAACCAGGGCGTATTCGATGTTTACACCAAAGACATTCTGAACTGCCGTAAATCCGGTGTTCTGACTGGTCTGCCAGATGCCTATGGCCGTGGCCGTATCATCGGTGACTACCGTCGCGTTGCGCTGTACGGTATCGACTACCTGATGAAAGACAAATACGCTCAGTTCGTCTCTCTGCAGTCCGATCTGGAAAACGGCGTAAACCTGGAAGCCACTATCCGTCTGCGTGAAGAAATTGCTGAACAGCACCGCGCACTGGGTCAGATCAAAGAAATGGCTGCTAAATATGGCTGCGATATCTCTGGTCCGGCAACCAACGCTCAGGAAGCTATCCAGTGGACTTACTTCGGCTACCTGGCCGCGGTTAAATCTCAGAACGGCGCAGCAATGTCCTTCGGTCGCGTATCCACCTTCCTGGATGCCTACATCGAACGTGATATCAAAGCAGGCAAAATCACCGAGCAAGACGCTCAGGAAATGATTGACCACCTGGTCATGAAACTGCGTATGGTTCGTTTCCTGCGCACCCCTGAATATGATGAACTGTTCTCCGGTGACCCGATTTGGGCAACTGAATCTATCGGTGGTATGGGCGTTGATGGCCGTACTCTGGTTACCAAAAACAGCTTCCGCTTCCTGAATACCCTGTACACCATGGGTCCTTCTCCGGAGCCGAACATCACCGTTCTGTGGTCTGAAAAACTGCCTCTGAACTTCAAGAAATTCGCCGCTAAAGTGTCCATCGACACCTCTTCTCTGCAGTACGAGAACGATGACCTGATGCGTCCGGACTTCAACAACGACGACTACGCTATCGCTTGCTGCGTAAGCCCGATGGTTGTTGGTAAACAAATGCAGTTCTTCGGTGCGCGTGCAAACCTGGCGAAAACCATGCTGTACGCAATCAACGGCGGCGTTGATGAAAAACTGAAAATGCAGGTTGGTCCTAAATCTGAACCGATCAAAGGCGACGTTCTGAACTTCGACGAAGTTATGGAGCGCATGGATCACTTCATGGACTGGCTGGCTAAACAGTACGTCACTGCACTGAACGTTATCCACTACATGCACGACAAGTACAGCTACGAAGCCTCTCTGATGGCGCTGCACGACCGTGACGTTATCCGCACCATGGCGTGTGGTATCGCTGGTCTGTCCGTTGCTGCTGACTCCCTGTCTGCAATCAAATATGCGAAAGTTAAACCGATTCGTGACGAAGACGGTCTGGCTGTCGACTTCGAAATCGAAGGCGAATACCCGCAGTTTGGTAACAACGACTCTCGCGTTGATGACATGGCGGTTGACCTGGTAGAACGTTTCATGAAGAAAATTCAGAAACTGACTACTTATCGTAACGCTATCCCGACTCAGTCTGTTCTGACCATTACCTCTAACGTGGTTTATGGTAAGAAAACCGGTAACACCCCAGATGGTCGTCGTGCTGGCGCGCCGTTTGGACCGGGTGCTAACCCAATGCACGGTCGTGACCAGAAAGGTGCTGTTGCCTCTCTGACCTCCGTTGCTAAACTGCCGTTTGCTTACGCTAAAGATGGTATCTCTTACACCTTCTCTATCGTTCCAAACGCACTGGGTAAAGACGACGAAGTTCGTAAGACCAACCTGGCTGGTCTGATGGATGGTTACTTCCACCACGAAGCGTCCATCGAAGGTGGTCAGCACCTGAACGTGAACGTCATGAACCGTGAAATGCTGCTGGATGCGATGGAACATCCGGAAAAATATCCGCAGCTGACCATCCGTGTTTCTGGCTACGCAGTACGTTTTAACTCCCTGACTAAAGAACAGCAGCAGGACGTTATTACTCGTACCTTCACTCAGACCATGTAATTGGTTTTGACTGAAATCGTACTTTAAAAAGCGTACAATAAAGGCTCCACGTAAGTGGGGCCTTTTTAATAGCCTGCTTTGTCAGCTATCTATACTTATGGATAGCAGCCAAAACAGACTCGACACAGTTAATAACTGTGCACTAACACTGGCCCCGGATGGGCCACACCTGGAGAAACACCGCAATGTCAGTTATTGGTCGCATTCACTCCTTTGAATCCTGTGGCACTGTTGATGGCCCGGGCATCCGTTTTATTACCTTCTTCCAGGGCTGCCTGATGCGCTGCCTGTATTGTCATAACCGTGACACATGGGATACGCACGGTGGCAAAGAAGTCACCGTCGACGAGTTAATGAAAGAGGTCGTGACCTACCGCCACTTTATGAACGCCTCCGGTGGCGGTGTGACAGCGTCCGGTGGCGAAGCTATCCTGCAAGCTGAATTTGTACGCGACTGGTTTCGTGCCTGTAAAAAAGAAGGTATTCATACCTGTCTGGATACCAACGGTTTTGTTCGCCGCTACGATCCGGTGATTGATGAATTGCTGGAAGTCACCGACCTGGTGATGCTCGATCTCAAACAGATGAATGATGAAATCCATCAGAATCTGGTGGGCGTATCTAACCATCGCACGCTTGAGTTCGCACGTTACCTGTCCAATAAAGACATCAAGGTGTGGATCCGCTACGTCGTTGTGCCTGGCTGGTCTGACGATGACGACTCCGCGCACCGCCTGGGCGAGTTTACCCGCGATATGGGCAACGTAGAGAAAATCGAACTGCTGCCATACCATGAGCTGGGCAAACACAAATGGGTGGCAATGGGTGAAGAGTACAAACTTGACGGTGTTAAGCCACCGAAGAAAGAGACCATGGAGCGCGTGAAAGGCATTCTTGAGCAGTATGGTCATAAAGTAATGTACTAAGGTATGACGACCACGGCGTCGCAGCGCTCTGCTTGAGTAGCGCGACGCCAACGTTCGATGCCTACGACATAAAATATTCTGAAAGTTTATTGGTCACGCTTTCAATAGAGAAAATACGTTTCTGGTGTGCTTTACGACACTGCACGTAACGCTCATCCTGCTCTTCCAGAGCACTGAGTATGCGATCCGCCACCATCATCGCACCAGCAATTTCAGCAAAACCAGACTCACCTTCCCCCTGTAATGCAACCGCCGCCTGCAAATTCCAGTCAGAAAGCCGATTTAATGGCGCAAACGATCCGCGAGTTAACGAGAGAATTTTTATGCCTTGTTCCTTCGCTAGCGTCAGCGACTGCATCATATCGGTAGAGACTTGTTCTGTATGAATAACGATAATCCCTGTTTTTTGGCTGTCCGCCAACGGAGAGATAGCCGCCGGATAAAATCGGTCGATATAACTGGCTATTTTTCCCATCTGCACCAGATTGATTTGCAGGAATAACGCCACCGGCACCGCAGTACCTACCGCATAAATTGCAATATTACTGAGCTGATTTAACCAGGTCGCAACCGCCTGCAACTCTTTGCTGTCGATGATGGCATTGCTGTCACAAACGCTTGCCAGTACCGCCGCCGTCTCCTCACTTCCGCCATCATTCGGCCGTGCAGCTCCTTGCTCCAGAGCAAGAGCCGTTCTGAAATCAGAAAACCCCTTAAAACCAAAGGCACGGCAAAAACGAGTGATACTCCCCTCACTGGTATCAATAGAATCGGCCAGCTCGGTTATCGTATGCCGCATCACAAAATCAGGATTTTCAGTGATAAAACGCCCTACCTTTTCCAGGATCGGACTAAGCTCTGAAGCCCCATTTCTTATGTTAATCAATAAATTAGTATCTATCTGACTCATTTTTCGCCTTTTTGCACAAAATGCAAATGCTGTCACATACTTTGCCTGGCTTTGCGATAATAATTTTTATCGCGCCAATGATAATTAAAAATAATTATTTTTACAAACAGGAGAACGTCTAATGAAAGGTCTGATCGTCTGTCGTACCGGTATGGGCAGTTCGCTAATGCTGAAAATCAAAGCCCAAAAAGTCATCGATAAACATGGCTGGGATATCGATCTTGAACACGATGTCCTGTCAGGGCTACGAACCTGGCAAAACATCGACTTCGTGATCACCATGAGCGACCTGACCGATGAGGTAGAAGCCGCCGGGTTCAGAGCAATCGGTATCACCGATCTGATGAACAGCGAAGAAATGGAATCTGCGCTCACCAGCGTTGTTCAAAACAACTAACCTCTCCGGGGGAAATATGGATCTCCTAAAGTTCATTGTATTCGACATTTTGGGTGTAACCCCACTTTTAGTTGGCTTTATTGCGCTAATTGGTTTGCTTATCCAGCGTAAACCCATCGAAAAAGTGCTTTCAGGTACCTTTAAAACCATCGTCGGATTTCTGGTATTTGCCGGCGGAGCAGGGATTGCGGTGACATCCTTAGGTAATTTTCAGACCTTATTCAGCGATGGATTCGGTCTGAAAGGTGTGATGCCGTTAGCCGAAGCGTTAACTGGGCTGGCACAGACCAAGTTTGCCATGTGCGTTTCACTCATCATGGTCGTTGGTTTCGGCTGGAACTTGTTTTTTGCCCGCGTAACGCCGTTCAAATACATCTTCCTGACGGGCCAACATAATCTGTATCTGTCTGCCCTCTTAACCGTTACGCTTAAGGCGCTTGGCTACAGCGATGTAACAACAATCATCGTCGGTTCCATACTGCTGGGGCTTGCGGCCTGTGTCTATCCAGCTATCGCTCAGCCGTGGATGCGTAAGATTACCGGTAATGATGAAATTGCGATGGGTCATTACGTTACTCTGGCCTACGCGCTATCGGGATGGATCGGTTCGAAAGTGGGCGATCCTAAGCAGTCAACAGAAAAGCTAAATCTTCCCGGATGGTTGGGGATTTTTAAAGACTACATCGTCTCCGTGTCCATCTCTGTCAGTATTTTCTATTACATCGCGGCGCTTGCAGCAGGCGAAGAAGCGGTAACGGCCGCCGCCGGTGGAATGCATTGGCTGGTTTATCCGCTATTCCAGTCACTCACGTTTACCGCATCGCTTTATATCATCATCACCGGAGTTCGCTTGCTGTTGTCAGAAATAGTCCCGGCATTTCTGGGCATCTCTGAAAAATTTATCCCGAACGCCAAACCCGCACTGGATTGTCCAGTCGTCTTTCCGTATGCCCCAACCGCCACCGTTTTAGGTTTCATCTCTTCCTTTGTGGGTGGATTGGTGGTTATGGGGGTACTCGCATCAATTGGGCAAACGGTCATTATCCCCGTCGCCATCCCCTACTTCTTCATTGGTGCTACCGCCGCCGTCTTCGGTAATGCGTCAGGAGGCTGGAAAGGGGCCATCGCCGGTAGCTTTGTCACTGGCATATTAATTGGTATTGGCCCGGCACTCATCTATCCCATCATGGAATCGGTGGGATTGTCCGGTACTAGCTTCCCGGAGACAGATTTTGTCGCCCTCGGCTTAGTGGTTTATTACATCGGCAAAATGTTGCCCTGATAAGGAATGAACATGAATATTGACGAATTAAAATCCCATGCGCTGGCTGCTCGCCGGGATATTGTCACCATGATTTATGAATCAGGCATTGGCCATCCTGGCGGTGCATTGTCCATCATCGACATTCTGACCTGGATTTACGATCAAGAGGTGGACTTCTCCTGCGCCCCTCGCGCTCGCGTGGTCATGAGCAAAGGTCATGCGGTTGCTGCTCAGTACGCCATGCTGCATCAAAAAGGCAAAATTGAGCGCAGCGAATTTAATACTTTTCGACAAATTAACTCACGTTTACAGGGGCACCCTAGCATCAAATCTCTTCCCGAAGTCGATGCAACAACCGGCCTGCTGGGCCAGGGATTATCCATTGCCTTTGGTATGGCGGCGGCCAAAAAACAGCGGGGGGAATCACAGCGCGTTTTCGCCATCATTGGCGATGGCGAAATGCACGAAGGGCAAATCTGGGAAACGCTACAACAGGCAGGCCATATGAAGATGGATAACCTGGTGGCGATTATTGACTACAACGGTTTTTCCTCCCACGACCCCGTTAATCAGGTGGTGAATCTGGAACCTCTGGCCGACAAAGTGCGTCTTTTCGGCTGGCACGTACTCGAACTCCATAACGGTAACGATATGCATCAGGTTGCCGACACGCTGATGCTTTCACGCCATCTGAAAGGAAAACCTGTCGCCATTATTGCGCATACCACCAAAGGCAGTGGCGTTAGCTATATGGAAAATAACGGTGACTGGCATTCAAAAACCCCAACCACCGAACAATATCAGCAGGCTATGGAGGAGTTGCAGTGATGAAAGCCCCACGTGATGAAATTGGTAACGCACTCATTGCCCTGAAAAAAAAGGGCTATCCCATTGTCGCCATTGATAGTGATTTAGCCAGCTCCACCCGCACTGACCAGTTCCAGGCCGTCTATCCAGACGCTTTCTTTGAAATGGGTATTGCGGAAGGATCGGCAATGAGCTTTGCCACTGGCCAGGCGTTGGAAGGAAATATTCCGTTCTACGTTAACTTTGCGATGTTTGTGACAGGCACCGCCTGGACTCAACTGCGCCAGGCGTGCTACGCCAAAGCTAACATTAAATTAGTTGGTAGCCACCCAGGAATGGATGATGGACCTGACGGCGCATCGCATCATGCGCTGGAAGATCTGGCCCTGACGCGCGTACTGCCCGGGCTCACAATTCTAACGCCTGCCGACGCTGAAGAAGTTGAGTCCGCATTTGAACAGGCAGTAAACATTCCCGGTCCGGTCTATATTCGCGTAGCCCGAGAACCTATGCCCGTGCGCGATAAATCTGCCGTTCCGCGAGTGACCGATATCGCCGCCGTGGAGGACTCAGGCAATGACTTCGCCATTCTCTATGAAGGGACCGTTCTGGAGCAGGCAAGCGCAGGTTATGTGCAGCTGTACGCCCAGGGAAAACGTGGCAAGCTGATTCACGTCGCCATGCTAAAACCGTTTAACCGCCAGCGCTTTCTGCAACTGATTGCCAACTGCCCGCAGATCGCAACGATTGAAAATCACACGATCACCGGTGGGCTTGGCGGACAGGTTGCTGAAGTATTGGCGGAGGAAGGATTAACCACGAGATTAATCCGACTGGGGACACAAGATACGTTTACGGAATCAGGCAATAGCCGCCAGTTGAAAGAGAAATACGGTATTTCGGCGACCGCACTCTTTGAAGCCCTGAGATAGTTCGGGTTGGCAGACCGCAATGCGGTCTGCTGCTCTGAAATAAGGAGAACACAATGACATCTGCGCTATTTTCTGCCTGTCAGTTTCGTGAACAATGCCGATCCTGGCAGGAGGCCGTGACGCTGGCTTGCCAGCCTCTGGAAGAACTGGGCGCGATTACGTCCGCCTACGCACAGGCAATCATCCGTGAAACAGAACAACTGGGTCCGTGGTACATCTTAAGCCCTGAGTTTGCCCTGCCGCACGCTCGTCCGGAAGAAGGAGTGATAAGCAGTGAGACACATTTGTCGCTCTTGTGTCTGAAAGAGGCGGTGCCTTTTCCAGGGCATCCAGATGTGCGGTTAATTATTGTCCTGGCGGCTGCCAGCAGCACCCGACATATTGAAATGATTCAAAAACTGGTTTGCTGGCTGGATGAAGGGGAGCATTTACAACAGCTGACGAGTATGACCAGTCAGGCGCAACTTCACTGCACGCTGAAAGCATGCGAATACCTCGCAACTTCCGGCATACCCGCAATGGGAAAATGAGTCACGGTATGCAAACATTTTGCCTTGCATACCGTCTGGCGCGCTTTATACGTGAGCCACCGGAGTCGGTGTATGTCTGGCGCTACGCAACAACATCAGCAGATAAATAAACGATACGCTGGCAATCATAATGAATAACAGATTATCGGAATAATTCTGCATCAGCATTGCGGTGAATGAAGGACCAAGCAGGCTGCCAACGGTATAGCTTAATAACAATGCCTGATTCATGGCGACCAGCTGATGATGTTCAACCTTTTCACAGGCCCAGGCCATCGCCACCGGATAGAGGGTAAAACCTGCCACACCCAACATAAACAACGCAGGCGCCATCGCCGCCTGATTCAGCATGGCGATACTTCCGACGATAACCACGAAGACCTGGACGCGTAAAACCAGCAGGCGCCCCAGCTTGTCTGCCAGGCGGCCAATCGGCCATTGCCCCAGAATACCGGCGCTAACCAGAACCGCCATCCAGAAACCAATGCTGGCGTTGCTCACCCCTTGATGGTTGAGATACAGCGGCATCAGGCCATACAAAGACCCCAGCACAATCCCGGAAATAATACAGCCGTTAACGCCCAGACGCGCCTGACGCAGCCTCAGCATGGAGGTAATAGGAGTAGACTGCTGTTCATCACCCTGCTGATTGGCAATGCGCGTAAAGAGCAATGGCAAAACGCCAGCCAGGATCGTACCCGTCACCCACGGCAGGACGTTCATCAATTCTGTTGATACTTTACTGACCAGTAGCTGGCCTAAAAACGTCCCCACGTAATAGATCATCATATAGGCGGCAAGCAAGCGTCCGCGATTACGCGAATTCCCGCTGCACATCAGCGCACTTTCCACTACCACCCAAATCATGGCGCAGCCAACACCGGCGATAAAACGCCAGGTCATCCAGCTCCAGAACCCCACCATAACCCCCAGGCCGATACAGCCCGCGGCAAAAATAAGCGAGGCAATGTAATAGCTGCGATTAAAACCAAGGTGTTTTATTAAATACCCGGTCAGCAACGTCCCTACCAGATTGCCGGTAAAGTAGGAAGAACTCACCACACCTACCTGCCAGGTTGGCAGATTTTCATGGGCGAGCCAAAGCGGGACGAGCGTGTTTAACACGGCGATCGCCAGGGTCAGCAGAAGCAGCCCGCACAGCAACAGCATGACGGGACGGGTATAGATGGACATGAATAAAAACCGTGAGGAAGTTCAAATTTCATGCGCATCATGCCACTGCCAAAAACATTGTCAATCGGCGCAATCAGAGGGCTGAGGCGCTTTCCGGACGATCGATTTGCATTACTGATTCTTAATGTGAATAGATAAAAAACACAAAAACACATCTGCTTGTTTTTATTGATCTAAAACAAAAATCTCGCGTTGCGTTCAGTCGAAAAATTTCATGGACTCCCCTTACTTTTATTTCTTACTAAACTCTATGCGGGATGCAGATCTGCATTGTCTTCAAAATAGAACAGTGAGTTCTTATTTAGGTATCTAATCCATATATCGTTCTTTCTGTAGACTTAAACTCATCAAATTTCCCCCACTGATGCTGAACAGGAGAAATATCATGACTAAACCTTACGTAAGACTTGATAAAGATAATGCGGCAGTACTGCTGGTCGACCATCAGGCTGGCCTGCTCTCTCTGGTTCGGGATATCGATCCCGATAAATTTAAAAACAACGTGCTTGCCCTCGGCGACTTAGCAAAATATTTCAAACTCCCAACCATTCTGACAACCAGTTTCGAGACAGGACCAAACGGGCCACTGGTACCGGAACTGAAAGCTCAATTTCCCGATGCGCCTTATATTGCTCGCCCCGGAAACATTAACGCGTGGGATAACGAAGATTTCGTGAAAGCAGTGAAAGCAACCGGTAAAAAACAGCTGATTATTGCCGGTGTCGTGACGGAAGTTTGCGTCGCTTTCCCTGCACTCTCGGCTATTGAAGAAGGTTTTGATGTCTTTGTCGTAACCGATGCGTCGGGTACGTTTAATGAAATTACTCGCCATTCAGCATGGGATCGGATGTCCCAGGCCGGTGCTCAACTGATGACGTGGTTTGGTGTCGCATGTGAGTTGCATCGCGACTGGCGCAACGATATCGAAGGTCTGGCAACGCTGTTCTCTAATCACATTCCTGATTATCGCAATCTGATGACCAGCTACGACACGTTAACTAAACAGAAGTAAAAAAACCGGGGCTATGCCCCGGTTTGTCATTTAGCTGGCAACCGCCATACCGACGGTCATATGCAGCCCGTAGAACACGCCACGACCAATCAACTCGCCGACTAACAGCAGAATAAACGCGACGGAAAGCAGCGGAACTGCAGGCTGGTAGCCTTTCACTTGCGGTACAATCCAACAGCACAACGCTAATGCCAGAGCGACAATCCGCCACGCCATCAGCGAGCCGTAATCCGGAACCAGCGCAGACGCCTGTTGAATGGAACTGTGGATCGTCGCCAGTTCAGCCCCCTGCATTACAGACATGATGGCGCTCACGACCAGAGCAAGCACTGAAATAGCCGGCAACAGGCGCATCGCCCAACCGTCCACGCCAGCAATTCTCAGCAACAGATATCCCAGCAGCGGACCGCCCATAAACATCGTCAGGAAGAAGCCCAGCGGCGTCCAGATGCTGTACCAGGTCGGTACGGTATCGATGGTGTTATACACGCGCACCATCATCCAGACAAAAACCACGCCCAGTACCATGGTGACAACTAACCACAGATTGCGTAATACGGGCGACATTTTTTTCAACGTTGCCAGCAGCCAGCCGATGCCGCCAACGGCAAAGAAGATTGAGCCGCTGGCAATTTCATTACTCAACGCAGAAGATCCTACACGATTGAGTGAGTTAAAGGCGCGCATCGGTGAGCCCAGGTGGAGCATGGAAGCAATAAAGCCAATGCCCATTAATACCCACAGCCCGAACATGCAGGCAATCACGCGCTGCTGCGATTCAGGGCGTAAGTCCCCTTTCATCAACGCCAGCGCCAGAACGATAAAGCCACCAACTACACACTGTCCGAAGACAGTGAAGATCATCAGCGGCCATTCATGCCATCCACTTCCCATCTTACACCTCCTTCGGATTGGCCAGATAACCTGTAGTATCCCCTGTCGGGCGGCTATTGGCGTTAGGTTTGATGACAATACTTGGTTTGGTAAAGTGCGCGCCCGGCAGTGGCGCTACAGCAGCCAAAGTACCGTGTTTTTTGCGCAGCTCTTCAATCGGACCAAAATCCAGCGCACGCAGTGGGCAGGACTCCACGCAGATAGGTTTCTTGCCTTCAGCGACGCGCTCATGGCAGCCATCACATTTAGTCATATGCCCTTTTTCAGCATTGTACTGCGGCGCGCCGTAAGGACAGGCCATGTGGCAATACCGGCAGCCAATGCAAACATCTTCGTCGACAACGACAAAACCATCTTCACGTTTGTGCATCGCGCCGCTCGGACAAACCTTGGTACAGGCCGGATCTTCACAGTGGTTACACGCAATGGAGAGGTAATAAGCAAAGACGTTCTGATGCCAGACACCGTTGTCCTCCTGCCAGTCGCCGCCTGCGTATTCATAAATGCGGCGGAAGCTGACTTCCGGGGTTAAATTTTTGAAATCTTTGCAGGCCAGTTCGCAGGTTTTGCAACCGGTGCAACGGCTGGAATCAATAAAAAATCCATACTGGGTTGTCATCGGTTACTCCTTACGCCTTTTCAACCTGAACAAGGTTCGTGTGTGACGGATTCCCCTTTGCGAGAGGAGACGGACGCTGGGTCGTCAGGACGTTAATGCAACCGCCCTGATCCACGCGTTTTGCATCCGGGTCATACCAGGCCCCTTCGCCCAATGCCACCACGCCGGGCATCATACGTGGCGTCACTTTCGCCTCGATATGCACTTCACCACGATCGTTAAATATACGTACCTTGTCGCCGTTGTTAATACCGCGTCGCTGCGCATCCATCGGGTTGATCCACATTTCCTGGCGGCAGGATGCTTTCAGGACATCGACGTTGCCATAGGTCGAGTGAACGCGAGACTTATAGTGGAAGCCGGTCAGCTGCAAAGGGAATTTCTCCACCAGCGGATCGTTTAAGCTTTCAAAGCCTGGGGTATAAATCGGTAGCGGATCAATTACATCACCTTCCGGCAGTTCCCAGGTTGCCGCGATCTCGGCAAGCTGCTGCGAATAAATTTCGATCTTACCTGACGGCGTGGTCAGCGGATTGGCTTTAGGATCTTCACGGAATGCCTTGTACGCCACATGATGTCCTTGCGGATCGCGCTGTTTAAAGATCCCTTGCTGACGGAATTCTTCAAATGTAGGCAGTTCAGGAATCGCTTTGCGCGACTGCTCATACAGATGGCGCATCCACTCTTCCTGAGTACGACCTTCTGTAAACTGCTGCTCAACGCCAAGGCGCTTCGCCAGCTCGCTGGTCATCTGGTAGATAGTCTTGCATTCGAAGCGTGGTTTGATCGCCTGATCGGTGAAAATCACATAGGACATGTTCCCGCATGAGGCATCCAGCGCGAAATCCATCTGTTCGGAGGCGGTGCAGTCCGGCAGCAAAATGTCCGCGTATTTCGCCGAGGAAGTCATATGACAGTCGATGACGACGATCATCTCGCACTTCTTCTCGTCCTGGAGGATTTCATGCGTGCGGTTAATATCAGAGTGTTGGTTTATCAGACAGTTACCGGCATAGTTCCAGATCATCTTAATAGGAACATCGAGCTTGTCTTTGCCGCGTACGCCGTCACGCAGGGCCGTCATCTCCGGGCCTCGCTCAATCGCGTCCGTCCACATGAACATCGAGATGCTGGTTTCAACAGGGTTTTCCAGCGTTGGCATACGCTCAAACGGCAAACTGTATGAGCCCTCACGCGCCCCGCTGTTGCCGCCGTTGATCCCAACGTTACCGGTCAGGATAGCGAGCATAGAAATGGCGCGGGTCGCTATTTCACCGTTAGCATGACGCTGCGGCCCCCACCCCTGGCTGATGTATGCCGGTTTAGCGCTACCTATTTCACGCGCCAGTTTGACGATACGTTCAGCGGGAATACCGGTAATCTGCGCCACCCACTCCGGGGTCTTGGCAATGCCATCCTTACCCTGCCCAAGAATATACGCCTTATAGTGACCGTTCTTCGGTGCGTCGGCCGGTAAGGTTTTCTCGTCGTAACCCACGCAGTATTTGTCGAGGAACGGTTGGTCAACCATGTTTTCGGTGATCAGGACATACGCCAGACCATTAACCAGCGCTGCATCAGTACCAGGACGGATCGGGATCCATTCATCTTCACGCCCCGCACCGGTATCCGTATAACGGGGATCGATAATGATCATGCGGGCATTGGATTTCTGTCGCGCCTGTTCAAGGTAATAGGTTACCCCACCCCCGCTCATACGGGTTTCACCAGGGTTATTACCGAACAGAACCACCAGCTTGCTGTTTTCAATGTCGGACGGGCTGTTACCGTCAGCCCAGCCGCCGTAGGTATAGTTCAACCCGGCAGCGATTTGCGCTGAAGAGTAGTCACCGTAGTGATTAAGATAGCCGCCGCAGCAGTTCATCAACCGTGCTACCAGCGTTTTACCCGGCGGCCACGAGCGCGTCATAGTGCCACCCAGCGTACCGGTACCGTAGTTCAGGTAGATAGACTCATTGCCGTAGTCTTTGATAAGACGCTGCATATTGCTGGCAATGATGTCGTAGGCTTCATCCCAACTGATGCGCTCAAATTTTCCTTCGCCACGCTTACCAACGCGTTTCATCGGGTATTTCAGACGATCGGGATTATAGACTCGGCGACGCATGGAACGACCACGCAGACAGGCGCGTACCTGGTGCAGACCGTCATAGTTGTCATCGCCGGTGTTGTCGGTTTCGACATACTTTATTTCACCGTCGACCACATGCATACGCAGCGGGCAGCGGCTGCCGCAGTTCACCGTACACGCGCTCCAGATCACTTTCTCATTAATCGGTGTCGGATTAAGGGCTTCTGCAGCATTTGCAATACGGGTAAATGGCAGGGTAAACGCGCTACTGGCCACCGCCAGTCCGCCTATCGCCGTCGTTTTCACCAAACCGCGGCGACTAACCTCAGTTGCCAGCACGGCATCGGGGATCTTAGTTTTCATAGTGGCTCACTCTGCTGCTCACAATAAACAAAATACAAATATTCGATGTATAGTTTTTTATATAACGTTAATATCGATATACAGGCTGGTAGAAACTGAATTTGCTAAAAGACAGAGAAAAATACTGACTTTCATTCGAAGTCAGTATTACCCCTATGGGAGTAGTCGTTATTGTCCGACGTCAAGCGGGCATAAAAAAAGCGCCCTGAGGCGCTTTTTTAGCAGAGAAAGGTAGCTTAACCGATGAATTCCAGGCCATTCATGTACGGACGTAATACTTCCGGAACCTGAATGCGGCCATCAGCCTGCTGATAGTTTTCCATTACCGCAACCAGCGTACGCCCAACCGCCAGACCGGAACCGTTCAGAGTATGCACTAAACGAGTCTTTTTGTCGGATTTGCTGCGGCAACGCGCCTGCATACGACGAGCCTGGAAATCCCACACGTTGGAGCAAGAGGAGATTTCGCGATAGGTGTTCTGCGCCGGGATCCACACTTCCAGATCGTAAGTTTTGCATGCGCCGAAGCCCATGTCGCCAGTGCACAGGATGATTTTGCGATACGGCAGCCCCAGTAGTTGCAGGACCTTCTCGGCATGGCCGGTCATCTCTTCCAGCGCGTCCATCGAATCTTCCGGGCGAACAATCTGCACCATCTCAACTTTATCGAACTGGTGCATACGGATCAGACCACGCGTGTCACGACCGTAAGAACCTGCTTCAGAACGGAAGCACGGCGTATGCGCAGTCATTTTGATCGGCAGCGCATCTTCATCGATGATCTCGTCGCGCACCAGGTTGGTCAGCGGAACTTCTGCCGTTGGGATCAGCGCATAGTTGCTGCTATCAGCTTCTTCATCCAGCGGACGGGTATGGAACAGATCGCCAGCGAATTTCGGCAGTTGGCCTGTACCGTACAGCGTGTCATGGTTAACCAGATACGGGACGTAGTTTTCGCTATAGCCATGCTGTTCAGTATGCAGATCCAGCATGAACTGAGACAGCGCACGGTGCATACGCGCAATCTGCCCTTTCATGACCACGAAACGAGAGCCGGTCAGCTTAACCGCAGCGGCGAAATCAAGACCCGTGTGCATTTCACCCAGGGTAACATGATCGCGCACTTCGAAATCAAACTCACGCGGAGTACCCCAGCGGCTGACTTCGACGTTGTCATTTTCATCTTTACCCACCGGAACGTCGTCCGCTGGCAGGTTAGGAATAGTCAGCGCAATGTCGCGGATCTCGGCCTGTAAGGTATCAAGTTCAGCTTTCGCGGCATCCAGCTCTTCGCCCAGTTTGTTCACTTCCAGACGTAAAGACTCGATATCTTCCCCGCGCGCTTTTGCCTGGCCGATGGATTTCGATCGCGAGTTACGCTCTGCCTGCAGGTTTTCAGTTTGTACCTGCAGAACTTTACGACGCTCTTCAAGAGCGCGCAGCTTATCTACATCCAGCTTAAAGCCCCGGCTTGCCAGTTTTTCTGCGACTGCGTCTGGCTCATTACGCAGCAGATTGGGATCGAGCATGCTTATCCTGTGCTTATCGAATTAAAATAGGAGAAAGTGACCACAGCCTGCGGTCACAGGGATACAGAGACAACATTACCGCAACGATAACACTAACGGTAGCGTTTTATAGGGCTATTTTGATCCTGTCCGGCGAGCCAGGCGAGCTTTTCGCCAATCTTGCCTTCAAGACCTCTGTTTGTGGGGCGATAATAGCGCGTTTGTGCCATTTCCTGCGGGAAGTACTCTTCTCCGGCGGCATAGGCATTAGGCTCATCATGGGCATAACGATACTCCTGACCGTAGCCCATCTCTTTCATCAGCTTAGTCGGCGCATTGCGCAGGTGAACCGGCACGTCGTAATCCGGACGTTCGCGGGCATCAGACAGCGCGGCTTTGAAGGCGGTGTAAACCGCATTACTCTTAGGCGCACAGGCCAGATAAACAATCGCCTGAGCAATCGCGCGTTCGCCTTCCGCGGGTCCCACGCGGGTAAAACAGTCCCATGCGGAAATCGCCACCTGCATGGCGCGGGGATCGGCATTGCCGACATCTTCTGAGGCAATCGCCAGACAGCGACGGGCAACGTACAGCGGATCGCCACCAGCGGTAATAATTCGCGCATACCAATAAAGCGCCGCATCTGGGGCGCTTCCACGTACCGACTTGTGTAATGCGGAGATGAGATCGTAAAAACGATCGCCTTTATTATCGAAACGCGCACTACGTTCACCGGCAATTTCGGTGAGCAATTCTGGTTTCAATACGCGCTTGCCGGAATCATCAACTTCGGCCATATCGGCCATCATTTCCAGCGTATTCAGCGCCCGCCGCGCGTCACCATTAACCAGTTCGGCAATAGCCCGACGCGTTTCTGGCGGCAGAACAATATCCTGGCCGCCATAACCACGCGCTTTGTCTGACATCGCCTGGTCCAGCACCTGTTCAATGTCGTCGGAAGTTAACGATTTCAGTAGATAAACGCGTGCACGCGACAACAGCGCCGAGTTGAGCTCAAACGAGGGGTTTTCAGTGGTGGCGCCAATAAACGTAATGGTACCGTCTTCAATATGCGGTAAAAACGCATCCTGTTGGCTTTTATTAAAACGGTGAACTTCGTCCACGAACAGGATCGTGCGTCGACCCGCGTTACGGTTCTGACGCGCACGCTCAATCGCTTCACGAATTTCTTTAACGCCAGACGTAACTGCCGAAATTCGTTCGACATCGGCGTTGGCGTAACGGGCAATAACTTCGGCAAGCGTCGTTTTCCCGGTCCCCGGCGGTCCCCATAAAATCATGGAGTGCAGATGCCCGGCCTCGATAGCGCGCGGCAAGGGTTTGCCAGCAGCCAGCAGGTGCTGCTGGCCGATATACTGCGCTAAATTTTCTGGCCGCATACGCGCGGCCAGCGGCTGAAAAGTATTATCAGAAAAGTCGAGCGACAGATTGCTCACTCACACGCCTCTACTTACGTTGATCGTCAACCGTTACACCTTGCGGCGGGGTAAAGGTGAATTTAGAGGGTTCAATCGCACCATTCTGCTGAGATTTCAACTGATAGCTGCTGCGCTGATCGTCTTGTTCAACGGCGCTGAACTGGTGGATCGTCCCGTCACGCCCAACATTGATAGTAAACTGCTTAAGGTTACCGCTGCTGGTTTTTGGCGTCAGCACGAAATCATCGCCATTTTGCTTAATATTGTACTGCTGCCAGTCGCTGGCCTGGTTACGCGCAATCAGCATGAACGGCGTGTTGCCCGTGGCGTCTTTCAGCCATGTCGCAGTCGCCTGCTCAACAAACGGGTTAAAGAACCACAGCGTTTTACCATCAGAAACCAGGATGCTCTCGTCAGGCTGCGTCATATGCCAGTTAAACAGATTGGGACGTTTAACCCATAAGTCACCCTGACCTTCCTGCACCGCCGCACCGCTACCGTCCGTGACCTTCTGAGTAAAGCTGGCATGGAAGCTACTGACTTTATCCAGGCGGCTTTTCAGGTCGCTGGCAGCATCTGCCCAGACGCTGCTCACCACAAAGCTCGACAATAATGCACAGGTGATTGCGATTCTTTTCATCGTTATTCCTCAAAATACGTCACTCCCAACGGGGAGATCCCTCTGCTATCCATTTCAGGCCAAAAATCAGCATGAGGAAAGTAGAAAATACTGAATTACTTAACTTTGCAATCATTCGAAGGGCGGTGGAGCCAGCACTTCACGATTACCATTATGCCCTTGCTCGCTGACAATTCCCTGCGCTTCCATCTGTTCGATGATACGCGCCGCTCGGTTGTAACCGATACGGAACTGACGCTGGACGCCGGAGATTGAGGCTTTGCGTTTCTGGGTGACAAAGTTTACCGCCTGATCGAACAGCGGATCCAACTCTTCGCCACCATCAAAGCCGCCACCGCCGCCTTCGCTTTCGCTGTCAGACGTTATGCCGTCAACGTATTGTGGACGACCGCGCGCTTTCCAGTCCTGAACCACAGCGTGAACTTCTTCATCGCGTACAAAGGCGCCGTGTACTCGCACTGGGATCGTTGAGTTTGGTGCGGAATAAAGCATGTCACCCATACCCAACAGCGATTCCGCGCCGCCCTGGTCAAGGATGGTACGCGAGTCAATTTTACTGGACACAGTAAAGGCGATACGCGTTGGGATGTTCGCTTTAATCAGACCAGTGATAACGTCAACCGACGGTCGCTGGGTCGCCAGCACCAGGTGGATCCCCGCCGCACGCGCTTTTTGCGCCAGACGAGCAATCAGTTCTTCCACCTTTTTACCCACGGTCATCATCAGGTCGGCGAATTCATCCACCAGCACAACGATATACGGCAGTTTTTCCAGCACCGGATGCTGAACATCCATACTGTCGCCCGGCTTCCAGTACGGGTCCGGAATCGGACGCCCCATACGGGCGGCTTCAGCAATTTTTTCGTTATAACCGGCAAGGTTACGCACGCCAAGCGCCGACATCAGCTTGTAGCGACGTTCCATTTCATTGACGCTCCAGCGCAGGGCGTTGGCAGCATCTTTCATGTCGGTCACAACTTCAGTCAGCAAATGCGGAATGCCTTCATAAACCGACAGTTCCAGCATTTTCGGGTCAATCATGATAAAGCGAACGTCTTCCGGCTGCGCCTTGTATAACATGCTGAGGATCATGGCGTTCACCCCAACCGACTTACCGGAACCGGTTGTCCCTGCCACCAGCAGGTGCGGCATTTTCGCCAGATCGGCAACCACCGGTTCGCCCGCAATATCTTTACCCAGTACCACGGTCAGCGGAGATGAGTTATCACGGAATTTGGCGTTATCCAACACTTCGCGCAGATAAACGGTTTGACGTTTTTTGTTTGGTAACTCCAGCCCGACATACGGTTTGCCCGGAATTACCTCGACCACGCGTACCGCTGCGGTCGACAATGAACGCGCCAGATCTCGCGACAGGTTGGAAATACGCGCCGCTTTAACTCCAGGAGCAAGATTAAGCTCAAAGCGGGTAATAACCGGACCAGGTGAGTAGTTCACCACATCGGCTTTAATGCGGAAGTCCGCCAGACGAGCCTCCACCAGACGAGCCATTTGCTCCAGAGCGAAAGTATCTATCGGCTCAACCTCACTCGGCGGCGGCGTGAGCAGATCCAACGATGGCAACGGCGTACTTGGACGGTGCGCCGGACGACTGTCGCCATTACGCATCAGGAGCGGATGGATCAGGCTATCCTGCGGCGGCGCTGTAACAGGCTGCGCCGGCTGCTGATAATGCTGCTGCGGTGCGACTGGCTGCGCTGGCTGCTGATAATGCTGCTGTGGTGCGACAGGCTGCGCCGGTTGCTGGTAATGCTGTTGTGGTGCGACAGGCTGCGCTGGCTGCTGGTAATGCTGCTGCGGTGCGACTGGCTGCGCTGGCTGCTGGTAATGCTGCTGCGGTGCGACAGGCTGCTGGTACTGCGGCGCAGGCTCCGGCATTACGCCTGGAGTAAATAGCGGCTCATGTGGACCATCATCCACCAGCGTTTTCATTGGCGAAAATTCAAAGTCATCAAGCGAGAACGGATTCGCTCCGGCAGGCTGTTCACCGGAATAGCGCTGCTGCTGGGAAGAGGCAAACTGGCGTGCCAGTTCTGCTTCTGCGGCTGAATCATCATCAGTCTGACTGGCATCATCCTGATACTCGTCGCCATAGCGGTGCTGCTGCGACTGGGCGAACTGACGCGCCAGCTCATCTTGCTGCATTGCGTCAATTTCTTCGTCACTGTACGCATCTGTATCAAGATGCTCTTCGCGCGCTTTCTCTTCAGCCATACGTTGTGACGGCAGTTTTATGCCATACGACGCCAGCTCCCGACGAGTAGGCACGCGCACACGATTCGGACGCGGTAACTGCGGACCAATCCCCTCTTTCACCTGTGGACGCGGCGCACCGCTACCCGCAAGACTAAAGACAGGTGCTGCGGCAGCCGCACCCGCCCCTAAAGCGGCGTTTTTCACCCCGGCGGCCAGCGGCGCAACGGCAGCTACTGACTCAACGGGCGGTATGGATGCTGCCGTCGGCATAGACGGCTTAACACGTTCAGGCTCCTGAGCAGGCTCTGGAATCGGCTGATACCAGGCAGCCAGTTGCTCGCGCTCACGTGCACGTTTCTCTTCAACTTCTTCAAAATAGTAGAGTGGCGGACGAGTCGGTTTAGCCTCTTCAACCACCGGCTCAGGTTCCACTACAGGCGGTTGTTCAACCGCAGGCTGCTGGAACGCGGCGTTTTGTTGAAAGGTTGATTCCGGCTGATAAACAGGTTGCTGCACGGGCTCCGGCTGATAAGCAGGTTCCGGCTGCCAGTTGTGCTCCGCGGTAAATTCCTGCGGCTGCGGACTTTCCTCCACAACCGGCTGCTGCCATGGTTCATACTGCTGCACCGGTGGCTGTGCGTAGTGGGCTGGCTGAGGATACCCCTCAGGTGCTGGCGCAATCACCGCATCACCGGTTTGCGGACCAGGCACGGCTTGCCAGGCTACGGCTGGGGCCGGTTGTTCCATAACAGTATTGGTCACTGGCGATGTTTGCAGCAGCGGATCAACCGGTGCGCTCCAGGCCTGAGCTGCCGTTGTCGCTGCCGCTGCGGCGGCAACTGGCTCTGTCACCGAATGGCCATTCAGCAGTGGGTCAAGTTCGTCATATTCAGGCAGCGTCGCACGATTACCGGAGAACAGCACATCGTTAGGATCGGCAACAACGCCACGAGCGCTGTATTCAATTTCGTCTTCATCATCCATGCGTTTGCCGGAAAACAGCGCAGCATCAGTATGACGGCCAAGCGGGTTGGTAAATTTCTCCGCCAGACGCTTACGGCGCGCTAACGCACCGCGCAGAATACGCGCCCGACGCGATTCATGAGGTTTGCCATCAGCGGCGTCGAAAGACTCATCTTCATCTTCATATTCTTCGTCATCGACCCAGGTATCGTCGCGGCGGGTACGGTTGCTGGCAAACGTCAGGATATTGAGTAACCAGCCACCCAGTTTTTCCGCAATGCTCACCCATGACCAGCCGGTAAACAGCGTTAATCCCGCAGCCCAAATGCACAATAGCGTCAGCGTACCGCCGCTACTGTGCAGTAATGGTTGCAACGTGGTGCTGAGCAGGCTGCCGATCACGCCGCCAGAGGCGAAATACCAAATGTCATCGGCATTGATTGCGGCAAGCCCGCAGGAGGTAAGGATCAGCGCCAGAACGCCAATAATACGCAGCGAAACGGCAAAATAATCGACGTATTCGTCGCTGGCCTGGTGTCGCCATGCAAACCAGCAGCCGCCGACAATGATGACGGGAATGGTGTAGGCCATGACGCCAAAAATAAAGAACAGTGTGTCTGCCAGCCATGCTCCGGGTATTCCCCCCAGATTATGGATAGGTTCGTGCCACGCGGTTTGCGACCAACTGGGATCCGAAGGGTTAAAGCTGAGTAAGGCAGCCATCAACCAGACGGCAAAAAGGGCAATAAGGATCAGTAGCGCTTCCAGGAGTCGGCGCCCGCTGCTTAACTTCGTCAATGTGACGTCTTTGTCTTCAGTGTATTCCTGGCTCAAAAACGGCTCTCCAGGTTTCAGGCTTTTCCTGCCCGATGCTAAAACGGACAACAGCACCGGGTTGCCCCGGCACTGTTGCTGTATGGATTAACAGGAGTGTAATCAAACTGCGTCGATTTTGCACCTGTTCCGTGTTAGCGCGTCTTAATTACCAGACGATTGCTCTGTTTGACTTCTTCCATTACGACATAAGTACGTGTGTCATTCACGCCAGGCAGACGCAGCAGGGTTTCCCCCAACAGCTTACGGTACGCCGACATATCCGGTACGCGTGTTTTCAACAAATAGTCGAAATCACCGGAAACCAAATGACACTCTTGAATTTCTTCAAGTTTTTGTACTGCAGAGTTAAATTGCTCAAACACATCCGGGGCGCCACGATTCAGAGTAATCTCAACAAAAACCAGAAGTGATGCATCCAGATAATGCGGGTTTAACAGCGCTGTATAGCCCTGAATAAAACCCTGTCTTTCCAACCGACGCACACGCTCAAGGCAGGGCGTTGGTGAAAGTCCCACACGTTTAGAAAGCTCGACGTTAGAAATACGCCCATCCTTTTGCAGCTCATTAAGAATGTTACGATCGATACGGTCGAGATCTTTGCCAGGGCGCTTCTTACTATCTACCATTATTATTGTCTCTCTGTATTCCTTCCCTACTCCTGCCTGACTCTACCAACATCACTGTTCAGAGTCGCTACCCATCAAAATAAACCGCAACCCAGAGGGATTTTCGGTTTGTAATGCCTGGGCTTATGGTGAGAAGACCGTTGCCTGTCGGCGGCTATCGACATCACGAATGGCATCTGTCCACACCATGCGTAGATTTCGCTAACACGGTAAACATGGTAACTACATGCATGATTATGCAGCACATACATGACACATTTTTTTTCTTCCTTGACTGTTTTCGCAAAACAGCAGGTGATTGTCAAAGTAAAACATCGATTTTTAGTACAACATGCCAGTTATTCATTCGCAGTGATGGAAAATCGTCATTTTATCACCTTATAACTGACCGATTTTTAGTAGAAATCGTTATAGTATTACGACTTATTCCCCCGCTCATCGGTTTCTGCTATTACACAAATTGTTAACAAAATCGCCATACTCTTTTTTTACGCCTGTAAATTCCCTACAATCCTGCTCATTGCCTGCCAACAACTATGGGGATCTCATGGGCGCAACCAAACACAGTAAACTTCTTATTCTGGGCTCAGGCCCTGCGGGATATACCGCTGCGGTCTACGCTGCACGCGCTAACCTGCAACCGGTACTGATTACCGGTATGGAAAAAGGTGGTCAACTGACCACAACAACAGAAGTGGAAAACTGGCCTGGCGATCCGCACGATCTCACTGGCCCGCTGCTGATGGAGCGTATGCACGAACATGCGACCAAATTTGATACAGAAATCATTTTTGATCACATCAGCAAAGTTGATCTGCAAAACCGCCCTTTCCGTCTGACCGGCGATAGCGGAGAGTACACCTGTGACGCACTGATCATCGCTACCGGCGCATCAGCACGTTACCTGGGCCTGCCTTCAGAAGAAGCATTCAAAGGCCGCGGCGTTTCCGCCTGCGCAACCTGCGACGGTTTCTTCTACCGTAACCAAAAAGTTGCGGTGATTGGCGGTGGCAACACTGCGGTTGAAGAAGCGCTGTATCTGGCGAATATCGCATCTGAAGTGCATTTGATTCACCGTCGCGACAGTTTCCGCGCTGAGAAAATTCTCATCAAGCGTTTGATGGATAAAGTTGAAAACGGCAACATCGTGCTGCACACCCACCGCACGCTGGAAGAAGTAACCGGCGATCAAATGGGCGTAACCGGGCTGCGCCTGCGCGATACGCAAAACACTGACAATGTGGAGTCACTTGACGTTGCCGGATTGTTTGTCGCTATCGGTCACAGCCCGAATACCGCCATTTTCGACGGTCAGCTTGAACTGGAAAACGGCTACATCAAAGTTCAGTCCGGTATTCACGGTAATGCCACACAAACCAGCATTCCGGGGGTCTTCGCAGCCGGTGACGTGATGGATCATATTTATCGCCAGGCGATCACCTCTGCGGGCACGGGCTGTATGGCCGCGCTTGATGCAGAACGTTATCTCGACGGTCTGGCGGACGCTTGCAAATAAGTTTTACAAATCAGTAACAAAAGTAAAAAAGGCGACTATAAGTCGCCTTTATTTTTGCCTCGTTGTAACATTGCCCTGCCCAAAAATTCCAATAACTCACCTGCTAAGCGTGCAATGAATAAAACCCGTCAAAAAGAGCTGACCCGCTGGTTAAAACAGCAAAGTGTAATTTCCCAACGATGGCTGAACATTTCACGCCTGTTGGGGTTCGTGAGTGGTCTGTTAATCGTCGCTCAGGCCTGGCTCATGGCCCGCATTCTGGACCATATGATCATGGCCAATATTCCCCGAGAGGCGCTGCTGCTTCCGTTCATCGTGCTGGTATTGATTTTCATCCTGCGGGCATGGGTCGTCTGGTTACGCGAACGGGTCGGGTTTCACGCAGGGCAACATATTCGTTTTGAAATTCGCCGCCAGGTGCTTGACCGTCTGCAACAGGCTGGTCCGGCCTGGATACAGGGCAAACCGGCCGGGAGCTGGGCCACGCTGATCCTGGAACAGATTGACGATATGCATGATTACTATGCACGTTATCTGCCGCAAATGGCGCTGGCCGTATGCGTCCCATTATTGATTGTGGCGGCGGTATTCCCGTCAAACTGGGTAGCCGCACTTATTCTGCTCGGAACAGCCCCGCTGATCCCGTTATTTATGGCAATGGTCGGTATGGGCGCTGCCGATGCTAACCGCCGCAATTTTCAGGCTCTTGCCCGCCTCAGCGGTCATTTCCTCGATCGTCTGCGGGGCATGGAAACGCTAAGAATATTTGGTCGCGGTGAAGCCGAAACGGAAAGCATCCGCGCTGCGTCGCAAGATTTCCGCCAGCGCACCATGGAAGTCCTGCGCCTGGCGTTCCTGTCATCCGGTGTCCTTGAGTTCTTTACCTCTCTGTCTATTGCGCTGGTGGCGGTTTACTTCGGTTTTTCCTACCTCGGAGAGCTCGATTTCGGCCACTACGGGACGGGCGTCACGCTGGCGGCAGGCTTCCTCGCGCTCATTCTGGCGCCGGAGTTTTTCCAGCCCCTGCGCGATCTGGGCACGTTTTATCACGCCAAAGCGCAAGCCGTTGGTGCAGCTGATAGTCTGAAAACCTTCATGGAAACCCCGCTGGCTCATCCAGAGCGTGGCGACATTGAGCTGGCGACGAAAGACGCCGTTTCAATTGAGGCACACGATCTGATTATCACTTCGCCGGAAGGTAAAGTGCTGGCCGGCCCGCTCAACTTTACCCTGGCTGCCGGGCAACGTGCGGTGCTGGTTGGACGCAGCGGTTCCGGTAAAAGTTCGCTGCTTAATGTCCTGTCCGGTTTCCTCTCTTATCGGGGATCGCTGCGAATTAACGGCTTTGAACTTCGCGACCTGTCACCTGATTCCTGGCGTAAACAGCTGTCATGGGTCGGGCAAAATCCGCAGCTTCCTGCCGCCACGTTACGCGAAAATGTTCTGCTGGCTCGCCCCGATGCCAGCGAAGAACAGCTACAAGCCGCACTCGACAGCGCCTGGGTCAGCGAGTTTTTACCGCTGCTGCCGCAGGGCGTGGATACGCCAGTAGGTGATCAGGCGGCCCGACTTTCCGTCGGGCAAGCGCAGCGCGTTGCCGTTGCTCGTGCCTTACTCAATCCCTGTCAGTTACTGCTGCTGGACGAACCCGCCGCCAGCCTTGATGCGCACAGCGAACAACGCGTGATGCAGGCGTTGAACGCGGCATCTCGCCGCCAGACCACGCTGATGGTAACGCACCAGTTGGAAGATCTTGCCGACTGGGACGCTATCTGGGTGATGCAGGATGGACAGATCGTTGAACAAGGTACCTGGACCGAACTTAGCTCAGCCAACGGGGCTTTTGCGACATTACTGGCTCATCGTCAGGAGGACATCTAAATGCGCGCTTTGCTACCTTATCTGACGCTGTATAAACGCCACAAATGGATGTTAACGCTGGGGATCGTTCTGGCGATCGTCACGCTGCTGGCAAGTATTGGTTTGCTGACGCTTTCAGGGTGGTTCCTGTCGGCTTCTGCGGTGGTTGGTGTCACCGGGATTTACAGCTTTAACTATATGCTCCCTGCCGCAGGCGTACGCGGCGCAGCGATCACCCGCACCGCGGGGCGTTATTTCGAACGACTAGTCAGCCATGACGCAACGTTCCGTGTGCTGCAGCATTTGCGTATTTATACCTTCAGCAAACTGCTGCCACTCTCCCCTGCGGGCCTGTCCCGTTATGGACAGGGTGAATTACTTAACCGCGTGGTGGCTGATGTCGACACGCTCGATCATCTGTACTTGCGCGTGATCTCCCCGCTGGTAGGGGCTTTTGTCGTCATCATGGTGGTCACGCTGGGTCTAAGCGTTCTCGATTTCACGCTGGCTATCACCCTCGGCGGTATTATGCTGCTGACCTTATTTATTCTGCCCCCACTCTTTTATCAGGCAGGCAAAAGCACCGGACAAAGTCTGACGCATCTGCGTGGGCAATATCGTCAGCAGTTAACCTCCTGGCTACAGGGCCAGGCTGAATTGACCATTTTTGGCGCCAGTGAACGCTACCGCGCTCAAATGGAAGCCACCGAGCTGCAATGGCACGAAGCCCAGAGGCGCCAGTCTGAATTAACGGCGTTGTCGCAGGCGGTCATGCTGTTAGTTGGCGCGCTGGCGGTAATTATGATGCTATGGATGGCCTCAGGCGGCGTGGGCGGTAACACCCAGCCAGGCGCACTGATCGCGCTGTTTGTCTTCTGTGCACTAGCCGCGTTCGAAGCGCTAGCGCCTGTCACCGGCGCGTTTCAGCATCTCGGCCAGGTTATTGCCTCTGCGCTGCGCATCACCGAACTGACCGAACAGCAGCCAGAAGTGACCTTCCCGGATGCGGGTTCCTCGGTTTCAGAGCAGGTAACCCTTACGCTACGCGATATGTCATTCAGCTATCCAGGACAGGCGCAAAAGGCGCTCGATACACTTTCCCTGCAGGCCAACCCCGGTGAACACATTGCGATTCTCGGTCGCACCGGCTGTGGTAAGTCAACATTATTGCAATTGCTAACCCGCGCATGGGATCCGCAGAGTGGCGAGATCCTGATTAACGAACAGCCGATTGCGACCCTTAGTGAAGCCACGCTGCGCCAGAGTATCAGCGTCGTGCCACAGCGCGTGCATCTGTTCAGCGCTACGCTTCGCGATAACCTGTTGCTGGCGGCACCGCACGCCAGCGATGACGCCTTAACCGCGATGTTGTGCCGCGTCGGTCTGGACAAACTGCTTGAGGATGATGGACTCAACGCATGGCTGGGCGAAGGCGGTCGTCAGCTTTCTGGCGGCGAGCTCCGTCGTCTGGCTATCGCCCGCGCCTTATTGCACGATGCTCCGCTGATGCTGCTGGATGAACCCACCGAAGGGTTGGATGCCACAACGGAAAGTCAAATGCTTGAATTAATTAGCGATGTCATGCGCAACAAAACCGTATTAATGGTTACACATCGTCTGCGTGGGCTGTCACATTTTGATCAAATAATAGTAATGGACAACGGACAAATTATTGAGCAAGGTAATCACGCAGATCTGTTAGCCAGGCAGGGGCGTTATTACCAGTTTAAGCAACGTCTGTAAGCTATCATTGAACGATCAAACTCGCGTAGTGGAGTTTCGCTGTCATGCGCCTGGTGCAACTGTCCCGCCATTCCATAGCCTTCCCGTCACCGGAAGGCGCTTTACGCGAGCCTAACGGTTTGTTGGCGCTTGGCGGCGATCTCAGCCCTGCCCGCCTGCTGATGGCCTATCAGCGCGGTATTTTCCCATGGTTTTCACCTGGCGACCCCATCCTTTGGTGGTCGCCCGATCCGCGCGCCATTCTTTGGCCCGAGAAATTTCACCTCAGCCGCAGCATGAAACGCTTTCATAAAAATTCGCCTTATCGCGTGACGCTCAATTACGCGTTTGGTCAGGTAATTGAAGGCTGCGCGAATGACCGGGAAGAAGGCACCTGGATAACGCATGATGTGGTGGATGCTTACCATCGGCTGCACGAACTGGGGCATGCCCACTCAATTGAGGTGTGGCGACAAAATGAATTAGTGGGCGGTATGTATGGCGTGGCGCAAGGTACGCTGTTTTGTGGCGAATCGATGTTCAGCCGTCAGGAAAATGCGTCGAAAACCGCACTGCTTGTTTTTTGCGCTGAATTTATCCGTCAGGGCGGAAAATTAATCGACTGCCAGGTATTAAATAGCCACACAGCCTCGCTGGGCGCCGTCGAAACACCGCGTCGGGAGTACCTTGAGCACCTGAGCAGACTGCGCCAGCAGCGGCTACCGAGCCATTTCTGGATTCCCAGGACGTTATTTTCACCTCAGGAGTGAATGTTTTCGGCACATTTTTTGTCGGGGTGTTATAATTGTCGCGCAGAGTTGGTTTAGCCCATTACCCCGCCGCCGTTAAGGAACAGTTCGCGTCAGGCAACGCCTATCGTTTATCTCCTCGTTCCCTTACACGTTGCGCTTTAAGTGCGGCTTTGCCGTGTGTGGATAGAGTAATGCGCCAAACCCGATTTGCTGTGTTTTAAACGCACAAATCTTTACTTATTAAAAGAACTTCGGCATTATCTTGCCGGTTCAAATTACGGTAGTGATACCCCAGAGGATTAGATGGCCAAAGAAGACAATATTGAAATGCAGGGTACCGTTCTCGATACGTTACCTAATACCATGTTCCGCGTAGAGTTAGAAAACGGTCACGTGGTTACTGCACACATCTCCGGTAAAATGCGTAAAAACTATATCCGCATCCTGACGGGCGACAAAGTGACTGTTGAGCTGACCCCGTACGACCTGAGCAAAGGCCGCATTGTCTTCCGTAGTCGCTGATTGTTTTTAACGCCCGAATGGCGTCCAGATAATAAAAGGTCGGTTTAACCGGCCTTTTTTGTGGGCTAAAGCCTGGTATTTAATCCTCAATCATCCGCGCATATTCTTCCGTTAAGAAATCCACTAATGCGCGCACTGACGGTAATAATCCCCTGCGTGATGGAAAGACTGCGTGAATAATTTCTCGCTTAGGTTCCCAACCATCGAGCAACGCCACCAACTCACCCGCAGCTAATTGATCTTTTACCATCAACTGCGGAAGTTGAACAACACCTACGCCGGCGACTGCGGCTTCGCGTAACGCCAGCATATCGGTGGTGATCATACGCGGCGTGAAATGCACCTCCGCCCGCGCGCCCTGCGGGCCGAATAACTCCCAACGATGCACATGTTTACCAGAGGCCAGACTCAAACCTGGCCAACGGGTCAGCTCTGCCGGAGAGTGTAGCGCCCCCATCTGCTCAATTAACTGCGGGCTGGCATACAAGCGATGTCCTCTGTCCGCCAGGACGCGCATCACCAGGTCGCTATCCTCAAATGGCCGAGGTCTGACGCGAATCGCCACATCCAGACCTTCTCCAACGACGTCAACACGACGGTTAGTGGCCTCCAGTTGTACTGATACGTCAGGATAACGTGCCATAAAACGGGCAAGCATTGGCCCGATATGCACATGCAGCAACGTAACAGGACAAGTCAGCTTCACAACGCCACGCGGTTCAACCTGTAACGCGGCAATGGCATCCTGCGCCGCCTGCGCCTCCACCAGCATCGCCTTACAGTGTTCGTAAAAGGTTTGCCCGACTTCAGTCACGTTAAATTGCCGGGTGGTTCGCTGAATCAGTCGTACCCCCAGTCTCTCTTCGAGTTGCGCTATTCGTCGGCTCAGTTTTGATTTTGGTTCATCAAGCGCCCGACCCGCCGCCGCGAATCCCCCTTCCTCTACAACATGCGCAAACCATGCAAAATCATTGAGATCCGGCCTTGCCATTTCATTGTCCTATTTTTGAGACAGTGTGAGCTATTTTAGCTACTACTCAGCTCGCTGTCATGAATATAAGCTTATTTACATCAAAACAACGCCACTGAGGAGACACATATGAAACAAGTAACAGGCGTCTACACCGCACCTCGCCCACACTGGGTTGGCGATGGATTTCCGGTTCGCTCGATGTTCTCTTACCAGTCTCATGCTGAGCAATTAAGTCCGTTCCTGCTGCTTGATTACGCGGGTCCGCATACGTTCACGCCGGGTAACGAAAAACGCGGCGTAGGTGAACACCCTCACCGCGGTTTTGAGACGGTGACTATCGTTTACAGCGGCGAAGTTGAACACCGTGATTCAACCGGTCGCGGCGGCATTATCGGCCCTGGCGATGTGCAGTGGATGACCGCTGGTGCAGGAATATTACACGAAGAGTTCCACTCCCCGGAATTTACCCGTCAGGGCGGTGAACTGGAAATGGTGCAACTATGGGTCAATCTGCCGGCAAAAGACAAAATGGCCGTACCGGGTTATCAGGGCATCAGCAGCGATGTTATTCCCACCGTCGCCTTGCCCGATGATGCAGGCAGCGTTCGCGTGATCGCGGGTAGCTATCAGGATACGAAAGGCCCGGCACACACCTTTTCACCGCTGAACGTCTGGGATATGCGCCTGCAACGTAATCATCAGCTGACGTTGTCCCAGTCTGAAGGGTGGAGCACCGCTCTGGTGGTATTAAAAGGGAATATCACCGTAAACGGCACCACGCCTGCCAGCGAAGCACAACTGGTAGTGCTAAGCCAGCAGGGGAAAACGCTACACATTGAAGCCACCAGCGACGCCAGCGTGCTGCTGCTGTCTGGCGAACCGTTGAACGAGCCGATTGTAGGTTACGGTCCGTTTGTGATGAATACGAAACAAGAAATCGCTGAAGCCGTCCGCGATTTTAACTCCGGCCGCTTTGGCCAAATCTGAATCGAAGGAGAAGAATATGTCCAGTCCTGCAAACTTTAATGGTTCACGTCCGGTCATCGATGTGAATGATTCCGTCATGCTGCTTATCGATCATCAGAGTGGGCTGTTCCAGACCGTCGGCGATATGCCAATGCCGGAACTGCGTGCGCGTGCCGCCGCGCTGGCTAAAATAGCAACCCTGGCGAAGATGCCGGTAATTACCACGGCATCGGTACCGCAGGGGCCTAACGGCCCGTTGATCCCAGAGATCCATGCCAATGCGCCACATGCTCAATACGTAGCACGTAAAGGCGAAATCAACGCCTGGGATAACGAAGACTTCGTGAAAGCGGTCAAAGCAACGGGTCGTAAGACGCTGATTATCGCCGGTACGATCACCAGCGTGTGCATGGCTTTCCCAGCCATCAGCGCGGTTGCTGAGGGCTACAAGGTCTTCGCAGTGATCGATGCTTCCGGTACTTACAGCAAAATGGCGCAGGAAATCACCCTGGCACGTGTTGTTCAGGCTGGCGTGATACCGATGGATACCGCCGCCGTCGCTTCTGAAATTCAGGGAACATGGAACCGTGAAGACGCCGCTGAATGGGCGGAAGTGTATACCAAAATCTTCCCGGCTTATCAGTTGCTGATCGAGAGCTATAGCAAGGCCCAGGAAGTCGTGACCAACGGCGAAAAACTGGACTCTCAGCGCTAATCATATTCTCCGCGCCTGTCCGGGCGGAGGAATATGTACATTGCGTAACCAAACGAGAGTTAACACGTAAATTCTGCTTGACCGTTTTAGCGCAACTCCCTATAGTAGCGCCCCGTTGCCCCCCAAGCGGTCAGGCAGCAATACAATATGGTGAGGTGTCCGAGTGGCTGAAGGAGCACGCCTGGAAAGTGTGTATACGGCAACGTATCGGGGGTTCGAATCCCCCCCTCACCGCCATATTCGAGAAAGAGCTCGTACGCAAGTACGGGCTTTTTTTTCGCATGTTGCATTTGCCTGATAAGCGTCACGCCATCAGGCATGTCGGTTATTGTCGGCTGAGCAGAGTTAACACTTCGTAATGCGCGGTATGTGGGAACATATCAAAAAGTTGGACGCGTTCAATGCGATACCCAGGCAACTCGCGGATATCCTTTGCCATGGTTTGTGCATTACAGCTGGAGTAAACGATAAAACGCGGTGCCATGCGGGAGAGAAAATCGCACAGCGGCTTCCCAATCCCCCGACGAGGCGGATTCACCAGCACCAGGTCCGGCACTTCTCCCTGCGCGGTAGCAAACTGGGTTGAATCCAGCGCCTGAAAATGCAGATTCTGCAACCCAAGCTCCTGCGCCGACTGTTTCGCACAGGTAATGGCCTCTGGCGCAATTTCAATACCCGTCAGTTTCATCTGCGGCGTGGCGCAGTGCAAACCAAACCCCCCTACGCCGCAAAACAGATCCCACATGTGATTAACCGGAAGCTGTCGCACCCAGTCGCGCGCCGTGGCATATAAATGCCCAGCCACCACGGGGTTGGTCTGGAAGAAGCTCTGTGGGCGTATCCACAATGGCACATCGTTAAAGCGTTCAGCCAGCGCCTGTTGTTCCGTCAGGAAGATTTCGCTCTCCCCTTCCATAATCGCCATATGCACAGGTTGAATATTGGCGGTGATCACTTTTAACTGCGGAAGCTGGGCCTGTAACCATGGCAGCGCCGTACGCAGTTGTGCCAGTTTCGCATCGGAGCGCAGAACAAAACGCAGCATCATACCGCCATCAAACCGGCTTTCCGTTAACAGCAGATATTTCAGCTCCCCGCGTTTGCGCGCCACGTTATAGGGCGTCAACCCCGCACGGGCGATAAACGGTTTTAGTGCGGCAAACACCGGCGCAAAAGACTCAGGATAGAGCGGACACTCGCACAAATCCTCCGGCGTACCGTCACGATGCAGCATCCCCAGCAGCGGTTTTTCCACGCTGCCGCTGACCACCATTTTGGCTTTATTACGAAAAGCGCTCTCCGGGCCGCTGACCGGCGCGCACCATTCTCCGACCGGATAATCGGCCAGCAGATTCTGCAGATCGGCTGTTTTGGCGAAGAGTTGATCGGCGACAGGCTGCGTTATCCACTGACAAGAGCGGCAGCGTTCGGCGTCATAAAGTGCGCACTGCATACAAAAACCTAAAAATTAACAGGGGGCGAAGATTATACACGTTATTGCAAGCGGAAGAACCGCCTGCTGGACGCAGGAACAAACAGCAGTAGCAACACCAGCATATCCGGCAATTTTTGCATCACCAGCGTATGCAGGATTTCACGTCTGGACTCTCCCGCAATACTGAACAGTTCCGGATATCCATAGCCCAATGAGGCCGCCCACAGATAGACGCTGGCGATAATCTGGGTCAGTAGATAGACCCAGCGTGCCCAGTTCCGACCTTTAACCAGCGAAAATGCGCAGTAAATTTCGATAAATAGCAGCACCAGGCTACCCAGAAACACCAGCGTCAAATTCCAGGTCTGGACGCTGCGATGAATAAACTCGCTGGTTCCGCGAAACCCGAGCGTATTAAAAATCATCAACAGATCGAGACAGCGGATCATGATAATAGCCAGCGCCGCCACCTGCACTAAAGTAGGGACGTTTAAACGGGCATGTGATGTGGATGATTTCTTAAAAAATCCCAACGCGTCGTCTTCCATGAAAACGGCGCAGCCACCGCAGCTGCGCCGTATAGACAGGTTGGCAGATTTTAGTTTTTTCAGCCGCGTCTTGCACGTTGGATATCGCGAATCCGTTGTTTTTCTGTTCGCGCCATCAGATACCACGCGATAAATCCGATAATTCCTACCACGCCAAGTATCAACGTCGCCAGCGCGTTGATCTCCGGATTGACCCCCATACGTACGCTGGAGAACACCAGCATGGGTAACGTTGTGGCGCCAGGACCAGAGACAAAACTGGCAATGACCAGGTCATCGAGCGACAGCGTAAAGGCCAGTAACCACCCTGAGATCACCGCCGGCATAATCATCGGCAGCGTGATGACGAAAAAAACCTTCAGCGGCGTGGCACCAAGATCCATCGCCGCTTCCTCAATGGAGTGATCCAGTTCGCGTAAACGCGAGGAAATCACTACCGCCACGTACGCTGTACAGAATGTGACGTGCGCCAGCCAGATGGTCAACATACCGCGATCCGCTGGCCAGCCGATGGCGTGCGCCAAAGCCACAAACAGCAGCAGCAGCGACAAACCGGTAATGACATCCGGCATCACCAACGGTGCGGTGATCATAAAGGCGAAACCATTTGATCCACGAAAACGACCAAAGCGCACCATCACCACGGCGGCGATGGTACCGAGAATTGCCGCCATCGTCGCAGCGCAGGCGGCAATCGTTAAGCTCATGCCGACGGCGCTTATCATCGCGCTATCGTGGAAAAGCTCACCATACCAACGCGTTGACCACCCCGCCCAGACCGTCACCAGCTTGGAGCTGTTAAACGAGTAGATAACCAACATCAGCATCGGCGCGTACAGGAAGGTAAAACCCAGTACCAGGATAAAAATACGCCACGGTGAGCGAACGACCGGTAAGTTATTCATCCGTGTTCCCCCACGCTTTTTTGCTGATATTTATGGAACCACATGATCGGCACAATCAGTAACAGCAGCATAATAATGGCGACGGCAGAAGCCACCGGCCAGTCACGGTTATTGAAAAACTCCTGCCAAAGCACACGCCCAATCATGATGCTGTCCGGGCCGCCCAGCAGTTCCGGGATCACAAACTCCCCAACCGCCGGGATAAACACCAGCATTGACCCGGCGATAATCCCGCCCTTGGTCAACGGCACGATCACGCTAAAGAAGGTTTTCAACGGTCGGGCGCCTAAATCCAGCGCCGCTTCCACCAGCGAGTAATCAATACGCGTCAGCGCGGTATAAATCGGCAGCACCATAAAGGGCAAATAGGCATAAACAATACCGATATAGACCGCCAGATTGGTGTGCAGAATCGTCAACGGTTGGTCGATAACACCCAGCCACATCAGAACGTTGTTCAGGACACCGTTATTTTTCAGGATCCCCATCCAGGCGTATACGCGAATCAAAAATGACGTCCAGGACGGCAGGATCACCAGCAGCAACAGAATATTGCGTGTCGAGGGTTTGCTGTGCGCGACCGCCCATGCCAGCGGATATCCCAACAGCAGGCAACAGACAGTCGAAATCCCCGCTACCTGCAAAGATTGCAGATACGCATCAAAATAGAGCGGATCGTCCGTCAGTTGCAGGAAATTGCCTAAATTGAGGGTGATGGATAACTGGTCGTCAGCCCATGAAATGAGGTCAGTATACGGCGGAATAGCCCGCGCCATTTCAGCCAAACTGATTTTGAAGACGATCAGAAACGGCAGCAGAAACAGGAGCATCAGCCACACATACGGCAGCGCGATGACCAGCTTGCGCCCGTGCTTCATTTGCAGCCGCGACATAAACAGCGTGAAACGCCCCACGTTATCCACGCGCGCCGGAGGTTCAAGTGTACTCATCTTTGCTCCTTAAACCGTCAACACCACACAGCTGTCCGCATCCCAACATAAACGGACTTCGTCACCCCAGGTTGGTAATCCCTTGCGATAACGATGTTCATTTTGTAACTGAGCGCTCAGCATCTGGCCACTTTTCAAGCGTACGTGGTACACCGACAAATCACCCAGATAGGCAATGTGCACCACTTCGCCTACCGCGAAGTTATATCCCTCTGGCGGAGGGGCTTCGCAGAGCATGATTTTTTCCGGGCGCAGCGCAACATACACCGGGACGTTATCGACAACGGAAGCGTCTGCGTCCACTTTCAGCGGATGTACCAGTCCTGGAGACTCAATAACCAGACCATCTTCCTGACGTTCTTTCAGCAGCCCCTCAAAGACGTTAACCGAACCGATAAATTCTGCACTGTAACGCGTAGTCGGATGCTCGTAGATCTCTTCAGGCTCGCCGATCTGGACAAATTTTCCACGGTTCATGATCGCAATGCGGCCCGCCATCGTCATGGCTTCTTCCTGATCGTGCGTCACCATCACGCAGGTCACGCCGACACGTTCAAGGATATCCACCACTTCCAGTTGCATGCGGTCACGGAGCTTTTTATCCAGCGCCCCCATCGGCTCATCCAGCAGCAGCAGCTTCGGGCGTTTCGCCAGGCTACGCGCCAACGCCACGCGCTGACGCTGACCGCCAGAAAGCTGATGCGGCTTACGTTTGGCGAACTCCTGCATATGCACGAGTCCCAGCATCTCACTCACCCGGCTGGCGATTTCAGTCTTTGGCAGCTTGTCCTGCTTGAGGCCAAAGGCAATGTTCTGCTCTACCGTCATGTGCGGAAACAGTGCATAGGACTGAAACATCATATTAATCGGACGCAGATAAGGCGGGACATGCGCTAAATCGACGCCATCAAGCATAATTTGCCCGGTTGTTGGCTGTTCAAATCCCGCCAGCATCCGCAACAGGGTCGATTTACCGCAGCCGGACGCCCCGAGCAGAGCAAATATTTCGCCTTTATAGATAGTAAGATTGACGTCATCAACGGCGTGCTGACCGTCAAAGGACTTGGTCAGGTTGCGAATTTCAAGCAGCGGGGTCAGCGCCTTGCGGATTTTCGCTTGTGGGCGTGGGGTTGCATCATTCAATTAGGCGCTCTCCGGCATAAAACAAAGAAACGGTGCAAATAACGCACCACGGTGGTGCGTATTGCCGGGTTATGTGTGTCCGGGATCAACACTGCCCGGCAGGCGTAAATCCTGCCGGGTCATGTCCCGTACATCGGGTTATTTCCCGCTTTTTACCTTCGTCCAGGCGCGAGTACGTACACGGTCGATCTTCGGATCCTGTACTTTCAGCGTGAACAGCTTGGCGCGGACATCGGCAGGCGGGTAAATGCCCGGGTTGTCGCGCACGTCCTGGCTGACCAGTGCTGTCGCTTCTTTGTTGGCATTGGCATAGAACACGTGGTCAGAAATATGCGCAATTACATCAGGGCGCAGCAGGTAGTTGAGGAACTGATAGGCTTCGTCTTTGTTTTTCGCATCGGCTGGCATCGCGAACACATCAAAGAAGGCCATCGCACCTTCCTTAGGAATTGAGAAGGAAATATTGACGCCATTTTTCGCTTCTTTCGCCCGGTTTGCCGCCTGCCATACATCCCCGGCCCAGCCAATCGCCACGCAGGTATCACCGTTTGCCAGGTCGTTAATGTACTGCGAGGAGTGGAAGTAGCGAATGTTCGGGCGCAGTTTCAACAGCAGATCGGTTGCCGGTCCGGTGTAATCATCCGCTTTGGTACTGTTTGGATCTTTACCCAAATAATTCAGCACGGTGGCAAACACTTCTTCGGGCGCGTCGAGGAAAGAGACGCCGCAGCTTTTGAGTTTTTCCAGATTTTCTGGCTTGAGGATCAAATCCCAGCTATTAACCGGCGCATCCGGCCCCAGTACCGCTTTCACTTTATCCACGTTATAGCCAATACCGGTTGTTGCCCACATATACGGCATCGCAAACTTGTTGTCCGGATCGTGTTTACCCACCAGCTTCAGCAATTCAGGATCGAGGTTTTTCCAGCCAGGCAATTTGCTCTTATCCAGCGGCTGGAAGACGCCCGCGGTCAGTTGACGCTCAAGGAAACTGGCGGATGGAACGACAAGGTCAAAGCCGGTACTGCCAGCCATGAGCTTACCTTCCAGCACTTCATTGGAATCAAATACGTCATAGATAACTTTAATTCCGGTCTCTTTTTCAAAATTAGCCACCGTATCCGGGGCAATATAATCAGACCAGTTATAAATATGCAGCGTTTTTTGTTCAGCAGCGAGCGTGCCAGCAGAGATGGCCATCAGAGCACCCGCAACCAGGCCTGGTAACCATCGTTTATTTAAGGCGGTCATAATCTCTTTCCTTCTGAAAGTTCGTTAACAAACGAACAAAAATGTCACACTCTAATGATATGCAAGAAACGTGCATATTCTTTCAAGCGGCCCCCATGAAAAGAGAGGCCTCTCCTCACGCCGCTATTGCGCGCTGTTATCCGCCCATGCATTCAATATGCATTGTGGCCACAGGTCAGGCCACAAGGGGCTGTTTGAATGATGACGTTGATAAGCTTCGCAAGAATAACTTTAGCCAGGATTTGTGGATATAGCCCAGATTAAAAAACGTCTTTTATCAATTTTTTATGCATGAATTGTCTATGACATACAGCGGAAGGCGCTGAATGGAGGTGAATAATTCTTTAATGAACGGTTAAATGCAGAATAAAAACAGGCAATACGCAACCGCTTTGGCAGCGGCTGCGCAATATATGTCCAGATTCAGGAAGAATTAATGGAGGAAATGAACTTCGGCGTTGCTGTTTTGCGCATCTTCTTCAGCGTTAAATAACAGCTGATGCGCACCGGCCTCGAGGATCACCATCGATATTTGCTCTTCACTCTGGCGAACAAAATATTCGAACTGCTCAAACGTCACGCCCGGGATAACGGATAAAGACTGGCAGACCACCAGCTTTGGCAGATTATCATCCTGCATATCCAGAAAGGCTTTCACCGTCAGTGAACTGGCGTTAATCGCAGACAGATCGGCGGCCAGCGGCAGTAGTGCAGAAGGTCTGACTTCTGCCATCGCGGAAAACAGAATGACGTTATCGACCAAATCAACTTTTGCATCAAAGATGCCGTCAAAATTCTGCATGTGCGGCAAATGCAGCGCCTGACAAGTATCGCATTCAAAAAAACTCATGCCCAGGTCGTCGAGCCATTGACGCAACGTATCCAGAGTGGGAACGACCAGTGATGTCATAATAATGTGCGACCTCTATTGATGAAAAAAATACCGGCACAGCTTACGCAAAAAGAGCGTGTCATACTACGATCGCAATCGATATTGTGCTTAGCCGCCGATTTTAAGGCAAAATTCAGGCGTAGCGTGACGCTCAATCCACTGGATCATCTTGCCGGCAATGTCTATTCCGGTAGTTTTCTCCACCCCTTCCAGGCCAGGAGAAGCGTTGACCTCCATGACCAGCGGCCCACGTTCAGCACGCAGAATATCAACGCCAGCAACGTCCAGACCCATTGTCTGAGCGGCTTTGAGCGCAATTTCCCTTTCGCGCGGCGTGATATTCGCAATAGTGGCAACCCCACCGCGATGGAGATTAGAACGAAAATCACCTTCTTTGGCCCGGCGCTCAATGGCGGCCACCACCTCGTCACCCACCACGAAACAGCGAATATCTCGCCCTTTCGCTTCTTTGATATATTCCTGAACCAGAATATGGGCATTCAACCCACGAAAGGCATCCACCACGCTTTCTGCGGCCTGGCGCGTTTCCGCCAGTACCACGCCGATCCCCTGCGTACCTTCAACCAGTTTCACCACCAGCGGCGCGCCGCCAACCATGTCAATCATGTCGCTGGTATCGTCCGGAGAGTGAGCAATCCCGGTGATGGGTAAATCGATTCCCTGACGCGCCAGCAGCTGCAGCGAACGCAGCTTATCGCGCGCACGCGTAATCGCTACCGACTCATTCAGCGGATAGCTACCCAGCATCTCAAACTGGCGCAACGCCGCGGTACCGTAAAAGGTAATCGCTGAACCAATCCTTGGGATCACTGCATCGAAATGAGGAAGCTGGCGGCCCTTGTAATGAATAGAGGACGCCGCCGGGCTGATGTTCATATAGCAAGAAAGGGGATCGATAATTTCAACCAGGTGACCACGCTGCATCGCCGCTTCACGCAGGCGCTTACAAGAATAGAGCGTTCCGTCCCGGGACAAAATGGCAATTTTCACCCTGCACCTCTCTGAATGACCTGGTAAAAGCTGGCGTATCATACACTGCGTTAAAATCTTTAGCGCGTAGCCCATCCCTGTTTATGCAAATATTCCAGGATAAAGGGACGACTTTCTTTAATGATGGTGCGGCGAATATGGTCGCTCCAGGTGTCACGACGCGTATTGCTCCCGCGGGTCAGATAGTACTGCGCGAGCTGCTCATCATATTGCGACAAAACGTCTTTGTTGAGTGGCTGATACTGATTTTCGTGCACCACAAGCGACGCTGGCAGTCGCGGCTTGATATCCGGGTTATCAGCAGGCCAGCCGAGGCATAGCCCAAACAACGGCAGAACATGTTGCGGAAGCTTCAGCAGCTCAGTGACCGACTCAATATTATTTCGCAGACCGCCAATAAACACGCCGCCAAGCCCCAAAGACTCTGCCGCCGTCAGCGCATTTTGCGCCATCATCGCGGTATCAACAACGCCCAGTAGCAGTTGTTCCGCCAGCCCGAGTTGCGCGTCAGGGCAAATCTGCAAATGGCGATTAAAGTCAGCGCAAAACACCCAGAACTCGGCGGCCTGCGCCACATGTTTTTGTCCGCCGGATAAAGTAGCCAGTGATTCACGCAGGGCGTTATCTGTTATGCGAACGATTGTTGTGCATTGTAAAAAACTGGAGCTTGAGGTCCCCTGAGCGGCGGCAATAATCGCCTCCCGCTGCGCATCCGAAATGGCATCATTGGTGAAATGGCGAATGGAACGGTGGCTACGAAGTAAATCAATGGTTGGCGTCATCTCTTTTTTCTCTGTCTGAACGTGAAGAATCACCGGGGGTTCGTGACATCAGCTGCGGCGCAACCAGTTGAGCAATACGCCACGTTAATACCACCGCGGCGGGAAGCATCAGCAGCACACCCAGAAATATCATCACCACGCAGGCTAAAGGACTGCCAAGCGGTGCGGGTAAAGTGAGGTAATCGTTAAGCGATAGCAGCGCCAGCGATAACAAAACCATCCCGATTATTTCCAGCATCAATACGCTTTTGGGTAATGCACCAATTGCGCGCATAAGCGGCCTCCCGGCGAAATGGCTTTCATTATAAAACGTTCCGGCTTGTCGTGTTTAACAGTTATAGCTTGAGGATATCAAAGCAACAGGCTGAACCTGCTTTTCATCCGTCACAAATCGCGGCATCATAACAAGTATTGCCATCCGGCCTGATAAGTTCGAGGAGAGAGAGATGTTTGCCGTTATTTTTGGTCGTCCAGGGTGCCCGTATTGCGTGCGCGCAAAAGAATTAGCAGAAAAATTAAGCAATGAGCATGACGATTTTAACTTCCGCTACATTGATATCCATGCCGAAGGTATTACGAAAGCCGATCTGGAAAAGACGGTAGGTAAGCCAGTTGAAACCGTTCCGCAGATTTTTGTTGATCAAAAACACATCGGCGGCTGCACGGATTTTGAAGCGTGGGCAAAAGAGAACATGAATCTGTTCGCCTGATCGCCGTTTCTACGCCCTCCGCTGGAGGGCGTCTTCAGTTCTTTTTCCGTCGATGATGCTGATTGAACAAGTTGCTGATAAACAAAAAACACAATGCGCCAAGCGCGCACCAAAACACCGCACTAAACAACCACGCCAGCTCTTGCCACAACGAACGCGTCGGCATAAAAACGAACCGCATCAGTAACAGACAGCACGGCGCCGCCAACATGGCACCAAGAAGGGGTTTGAGCACCTCCCGACGATGGGAGAAAAAGCTTGCTGCAGCACCAGGCAGGATAAAAAACAACAATCCGACCTCAGGATGCCCTGCCGCTCTGAATGCCCCTTTCACGTTCAGCGTTAATGAAAGACACACCACAATAAAGAGCACAAAGCAGCAGACCGCACCCGCCCAACTTTGCTTATGTTTCAATTGTTCCTCCTGACACATTCTCTATCGAACACTCTTTTCGCCCGCAGGCGTCCAGTCAGATAAAGTAACCAGGCATTCCATGCCAAAAACACACTCACACGATTCTTATAGCCGTTGATACGTAATGAGATTAAACTAACCGCATATATTGTTATGCTGCATTATTTGGGGCTGTGTACGAAGCTGTCGCCCCTTAATTTCTGGCAAAAACATTAGCGTAAATTGCCATTTCTTTCAATAGCTTACTAGTAAACAAGAAGTTAGTCTCCGTGAATATAAACGTCGCAGATTTGTTAAATGGGAATTACATCCTGTTATTATTTGTGGTCCTGGCACTGGGCCTGTGTCTGGGTAAATTACGTCTGGGTTCAGTCCAACTCGGTAATTCCATTGGCGTTTTAGTGGTGTCCCTATTATTAGGTCAACAGCACTTTAGTATTAACACCGATGCATTAAATCTCGGCTTTATGCTGTTTATTTTTTGTGTCGGCGTCGAAGCCGGTCCCAACTTTTTTTCGATTTTTTTTCGCGATGGGAAAAATTATCTAATGCTTGCTCTGGTGATGGTCGGCAGCGCCATGCTGATCGCTCTGGGGCTGGGTAAGCTATTTGGCTGGGACATCGGCCTGACGGCAGGTATGCTGGCCGGCTCGATGACCTCAACGCCGGTGCTGGTCGGCGCGGGTGACACCTTGCGCCATTCCGGAATGTCGGGGACATCGCTTTCAACCGCCCTCGATAACCTGAGCCTCGGTTATGCGCTCACCTATTTGATTGGTTTGGTCAGTCTGATTGTTGGCGCGCGCTACCTGCCGAAACTTCAGCATCAGGATCTGCAAACCAGCGCCCAACAAATCGCACGTGAACGGGGTCTGGACACTGATGCCAACCGTAAGGTTTATCTGCCGGTAATTCGTGCCTATCGCGTTGGCCCGGAACTGGTGGCATGGGCCGATGGCAAAAATCTGCGCGAGCTGGGTATCTATCGCCAGACCGGTTGTTACATTGAACGCATCCGTCGTAACGGCATCCTGGCCAACCCGGATGGCGACGCGGTACTGCAAATGGGCGATGAGATAGCCCTGGTGGGTTATCCGGATGCGCATGCCCGCCTCGATCCCAGTTTCCGTAATGGTAAAGAGGTGTTCGATCGCGATCTGCTCGATATGCGCATCGTCACTGAAGAGATTGTGGTGAAAAACCACAATGCCGTTGGCCGCCGCCTGGCCCAGTTGAAACTGACCGATCACGGCTGTTTTCTCAACCGCGTGATCCGTAGCCAGATTGAAATGCCTATCGATGATAACGTCGTGCTTAATAAAGGCGACGTGCTGCAGGTCAGTGGGGATGCTCGCCGCGTCAAAACCATTGCCGATCGTATCGGCTTCATTTCCATTCACAGTCAGGTGACCGATCTGCTGGCCTTCTGCGCCTTCTTTATCATCGGTCTGATGATCGGGATGATCACCTTCCAGTTCAGTAATTTCAGCTTCGGCATCGGGAACGCGGCTGGACTGCTATTCGCCGGGATAATGTTGGGCTTCCTGCGTGCCAACCATCCAACGTTTGGCTATATCCCACAGGGGGCGCTGAACATGGTCAAAGAGTTTGGCCTGATGGTATTTATGGCAGGCGTCGGTTTAAGCGCGGGCAGCGGCATTGGCAATGGCCTTGGCGCCGTGGGTGGTCAAATGCTGATTGCCGGCCTGGTTGTCAGCCTGGTGCCGGTTGTCATCTGTTTCTTATTCGGTGCTTACGTATTGCGCATGAACCGCGCCCTGCTTTTTGGCGCCATGATGGGCGCGCGTACCTGCGCTCCGGCAATGGAAATCATCAGCGATACGGCACGCAGCAACATCCCCGCATTAGGCTATGCCGGGACCTACGCAATTGCCAACGTACTGCTGACATTAGCGGGGACACTCATCGTTATTGTCTGGCCTGGGCTTGGTTAGCGCTGAAATTTACTCTTAAACGAAAATTTTTTGCAGGTAAGCAGAACTTTTCTTCAAGACGTCAGTCATAACTATTGCCACTGCTTTTCTTTGATGTCCCCAATTTGTGGAGCCCATCAACCCCGCCGTTTTGGTTCAAGGTTGATGGGTTTTTTGTTGCCTGAAATTCATCCCCATTCCAATCAACCACTTAGATAACTTCTTTTTCATGTGTGGCGACAAAATGGCGACAGCGCTTTTGTTATGGCGGCACCAGACGTACAAAACCCGCCAGCGGCGGGTCAGTATTAGTAAGCAAATTGTTCCTGCATACCCTTTGGATGAGGCGGTGCTGCGCTGATTTTTTGCGGACGGCATACTGAGCGCACAAAAGTCTCATGCGTCACGAAAGTATGCCCGCATTCGATGTTAGTGCACTGGTTGTAGCGTTCTTTGGTCTCATTGGAAACCTGGAAGCTGCTTCGGGTATGTGCAGCCTGCCCGCACATAGGACAATTCATCATAATAATCAGCCCTCATTATTAACCAGTTCGCAATAATGATACATCATTGTTCGCAATTTGGAACTAATCATTCCATTGCGAACTCATCTATTTTCACTTCAAGCTCCATGCTGGTCGTAAATCCATTATCCGGGCTGACAGAATGCGTCAGGGTGGTAATGGTCCATTCGACATCATCGATCGGCTGCTTAAACCCCGTCACCTTCACCGGCATTTCCGTATAGAGATCAGCCCGTCCCTCAGCCAGCTGCAGGGAAAATGAAGCAACCCCACGCTGCAGACGTTCCCACTGCATTTTTGCTGCGCGCTCTGCATTGCTCCGGTTGGCGTAGGTACGATTAAGAACCAGCACGTTTTCATCCGTTCCCACCAGATAATCTCCCTGTTTTGCTTCCGGCTCTTTGGGTGTGGTGGTTTTCTTTCGCCGACGCTTAACACTGGTTGTCTCTTTTTTCCCGGGCTCACGCGTATGCAACCAGCTGGCAATAACACCGGTATAGGCACCACGATCAGCAAGGGTGAACCGATGACCGTCACCGGCTTTGCGCGTGATGGTGATAACCGGCAGCGGCTTGCCGCTTGCCGTTCTTCCCTGTCCCTGCCGGATAAACAGCAGGTTCCCGTCCTTAACAGAAGCAATCGCCCCATACTGTCTCGCCAGTTTCATCAGAAAACTTGCATCGCTTTCATTGGTCTGGTCCAGATGATCCAGCGCCTTATCCGTCAGGTCTTTACCCAGCGCCACTTTGAGGTTATGCCGGGCGGCGATTTCCTTTACCACCTCCCCCACCGTTGTCTGATGCCATGATTTTTCGCGCCGTGTATTGAGGGTTTCACGGAAATCTGCGCTACGCGCCCGGATGCTCAGTCGGTCAGGGGCACCGCTGTGTTCAATTTCATCCACGGTAAAAGCCCCTTTAGGGAAAAGCGGCTGGCCTTTCCAGCCCAGCGCCAACTGAATCACTGCCCCACGTCGCGGCAGAGCAATCAGACCGTCGGCGTCGTCCAGCTCCAGATCAAGCTGGTCCGCTTCAAAGCCCCGGTTATCCGTCAGCGTCAGACTCATCAGGCGCGTATCCAGCACGGTCGTCACGTCCTTACCTTCAATGACGATACTGAATGCCGGGCTTTTGCTGTTCAGATTCAGGAGATCAGAATTAACGTTCACTGTAGCAATCCTCCAGCCGTGTTTTTAATCCCCCCAATCGCAGAAGCTGCAGAGTCCTGCAGGTTGCTGAGCTGGTCACTCAGGCTCCCGAACATGTCAGACAGCGATTCATCAACCCGTTTGAGGGTGATCGTAAACTCAATGCGCCGGGGCATTCCGCCTGCAAAAAACTCCGTCTTTGTCTGGCTCAGACTCTCAATAACAAACATGCCGTAAATGGTTCCGCTGCCTTCAATCAAAGGCCAGGCTTTGCCCTGCTCTGCCATCAACTCCAGCGCCAGCAATGACAGCCTGCCTCCGGTCACTTCCGGCAGCAGAACCCCGGACAGTGTCAGTGAATCATTATCCGGACCAAGAAACTGCGTTGACGGGCGGCGATTCACCCGGCTGTTGGCTGCATGTCGCCAGCTGCGCTGATACTGCAGCTCCTGATAAGGGACAGTGCGCAACATAAATACATATAAACCCAGCACCATCATCATGATTCATACCCCCCCTGATCGCTGAAATTGCTGCGCGCTTTTGCCCTGGCCCTGCGTTCCCGCTCGTCAAGCTGGCGTGCCACTTCACGGGCAATATCCTGCGCACTCTGTCCCGGCTGCGCGACGATATGAATGGGCGCATTTATCTCATAACGAATAACTGACGGCGGGCTGTCAGCCTTCACTGGCTGAGTCTGGTATGCCCTCGCAGGCAGACTGAACGGATGAAGCGGAGCCGCTTCTGCAGGTGCCGCAGCTACCCCCATCACGCCAGCAACGACAGAGGCAAGTGCAGCAGTACGCCGTCTGCTGGTGACATTTGCCGGTCCGTTCACAATTTCAGGGCCATTTTCTCCAACAATGCCAAACTGCCCGCGTGGAATGATCCCGCCCGTGTCGTACATCCCTGCGTAAGCCGGAAACCCGCCTGGCGGCAGCACCACTTTGCCGTCACTGTTCACCGTGGCGGATTGCTGCTGCGTGACCTGCGCAGGCAGTTTCGCCTTTGCCGCCTCCTTACTGACAATACCGAGCTTTTCCAGTAGCCATGACACACCGGATTTAAGAGACTCCAGCGGGTGCATCACCCTATTCAGACCTTCCGCCAGCGCCTCACCAAACCGGCGCCCCATTGCAGCTGCGCTGTTCAGTTCTTCGGAAGTGGATTTAACCGACGTAAGTAAATCACTGAACCAGCCCCACAAGGCCTGCACCCTGTCACCAATCCACTGAAACACGGGTCTGAGCGGCTCAAAGGCGGCGCTGATGGGTGCAGCAGCGGCTTTGAATCCTTCCACCACGCCCCCCAGAAATGCACTGATGGGCTGCCAGTATTTCCACACAACCAGCGCCACACCAGCCAGCGCAGCCACAACCAGCCCTATCGGACTGAGCAGCGCACCCAGCATGCCGGAAATACCAGACAGCGCGCCGCGAAGTAATGCCAGCGGACCAGAAACAAGAAAACGCAATACGCCACCGGTAGCTGTCAGCCCACTCCGCAACGCCGCCAGCGGGTTCATCACCATACCGATAATATTACGGATGCCTGACATACCGGCACGGAACACGGCAAGCGGCGCACCTGCCACCGTTTTCAGTGCATTACCCGCTATTCCGGCTGAGCGACGCAGGGAATTAAGCGGGGCACTCAGCAACCCGACACTGCCACCGGATGACGCCATACCACGACGCAACAGGAAAAGTGGCGCACCTGCCAGCCATGACAGGGCACCGCCAGTACGTGTTACCGCTGCAGCAACGGAAGGTAATGTTTTTACGCCCAGCACAGACAGGCCAAACCGAATCACCGCAATCGGCCCCAGCACAGCAGCCACTGCCACGGCAAGTGTACCCAGCCCGACAGTGACAGCCGCCGTAGCCGCCGCCACTTTCATCAGCGTGCCAGCCAGCACGGGATTCTGCTCCACCCAGCGACGCAGCGCCCCGGTCACGCCCTTAACCATGCCCATAATATCCATCAGCGGCTGGCGCAACGTTTCCCCCAGACTGCTGAAAGCGTTCTGCGCCCCCGTCTTAACCAGCAACCACTGCGCAGACAATGAATCCTTGTTAATGTCGGATTCTTTCTGCATGGAGCCATTAGCACCACTGCCTGATGTGAGTTTCAGCTGACGCTGCAGCTCCGGCAGGTTGTTAGCCAGCTTTGCCGCATCATCGCCAAACTCTTTACCAAAAATCATTGTCATGGCTGACAGGCGTTTATCCTGCGGCAGATTGTTGACCTTCTCCAGAACCCGCTGAATGGTGCCCATGGCATCGGTGGTCATCTGCTTTTCAATCTCCGCAGGATTGAGTTTCAGCAGGTTCATACCTTCAAAGAAGCGCTTACTTTGCATAGTGGCAATGGACAGTTCACGCACCATGGCATTAGAGGCGCTGGCGGCAATTTCCGGGGCAGCCCCAAGAGAAAGGAATGTTGAACCCAGCGCAGCAGCCTTTCGGAAGTCAAGGCGGTCAGCCACGCCCCCCATACGCTGCAGGACGTTGATAATGTCCCCACCCTTTGACATGGCGTTATCGTCCAGGTAGTTCAGCGCATCGCCCAGTTGTTCAATATTGCGCGTCGGAACTTTATAGAGCTGCGCGATTTTCCCCAGCCCTTCCGCCAGCTCATCGGCGGGCAGCTCAAAGGCCGTTGCAGCTTTTGCCGCCGTGGAAGCAAAGGCCAGCAGGTCACGTTTCTGGTCCTCAAAGGGATCGTCCTGGCTGGTCACGCCCATGCGCGCGCCGCCTTCAACCAGCGCGGCATAGTCTATAGCGCCATTCTCCATCGGCAGCAGCTCACTGGCAGCCTTAATGGCATCCTGCATGTCATAAAACTGTTTTGTACGGTTGCCGTTATCGTCCCGCAGCCCGTTTACCTGCTTTGCCACGCCTTTCATGGCATCTTCCATGCTGGCGTAGCTTTTCACTGCAGCCATAACCGGCGCACCCATTGCCAGCCCGGCAGCTGTGGTGGTGGCTCCGGCTCCGGCTATGCGATCCCGAACCTCAAGACGGCGCGAATACTGATCACGAACCGCATTCATTCTCGCCTGCTGTTCACCCAGGCGTTTCAGGGATTTTTGCTGTCGCTCCAGTGCCAGTCGGGTTTCATCGGCGTTCTGCCGTAGCTCACGCTGTGCGCTGCTCAGTTTCTTTGTATCAAGCCCTGCCTCATTCAGCGCAAGGCGCTGACGCTGCACTGACTGACGCAGCCCGTTATATTTTCCCTGTAAATCGGTGACACGATTTTTAGCCTGCTCAAGCAGCCTGGCCTGTGCTGCCGTCGGGCGGTTGGTCGCAGTAAACTGCGTGGCGAGCTTTGCCGCTTCTTCGCGGGCGGCTTTAAGGCTGTTACCTGTGACTGCCAGCTGCGCGCTGGCCTTACGGAAGCCATCAATTCTGCCCACCTGAGAATCTAACTCTTTCAGCCGGGCGCGGCTTTGCTGAATAGCGGCAGCCAGCTCTTTTGAGCTGGCCTGCGCGGATCGAAATGGGCGGGTGAGCTTGTCAACCGCATTCAGAATCACCTGCAGACGCAGGTTATTGTCACTCATCGCTGGCCCCGCTTCTCTGAATCGCTTTGTGCCGCCACTCCAGCACCTCTGTCAGCGGCATAACGTCAGTGATGGACGGCGACCAGTGAAAGATGGTGGCGATATCCGCCACCAGGTCATCAATCGTCAGGCTGTCGGTAAACCGGCAAGCACCGACTTCTTCAACAAAAAAGTCACCACCTCGACCGACAGCGCGGTGAGATCGGCGGGGTCCAGTTCAGCCATTTCCTGTGCGGTCAGCGTCGGGGTGGAAATACGCGGGATCACTGTCATCATGGCCCCCACGTCCATATCCATAATGGCCTGCAGGCGGGTGCCGCGCAGCGCACCGGACTGCGGCTTACGCAGCACAATTTCGGTGATTTGGGTTTTACCGCGCATGATTGGCGTATCCAGTTGTACGGTTTTTTCAGTCAGCTTGTCGCTCATGTTCGTTTCCTGTTAATCAGATACTGGCGCGGATCATCGCGCCGTTAAGTTAAATCAGAGGCCAAGGGCGTTACGGTGTGCTTCCATCAGGTCCACGCCGTCAACGATTTCAATCATGTTGACCAGATCAACCTCATAGAGCACTTCGCCGTTAATGGTCAGCTTCGCGTAGCTGTTGGTGCTGCTGACTTTGGTGGTGCTGCTCTCGCCGGTTTTCCACTCGCCGGAATCCACTTCTTTATGACGCCCGCGCACAACCAGCTCAATGGCCTGAACTTCGCCGGTATCGTCACGCTGAATAGAGCCGGTGAAACGCAACTGGATGCCATCAACGGTTGCCTTGCCCATCTGCTTGAATAACAACAGTTCGGTGCCGCCGATTGAAAATTCCGTGTCCAGTGCGCCGTCATCCAGCCCCATATCCACATCCACCGCGCCCGGCATACCGCCGCCGCGATACTTCTCAAACTTGCGGGTGAATTTCGGCAGAGTCAGGGACTCAACGATCCCCTGCCAGTTGTTCCCGTCGTTGAACAGGTTCAGGTGTTTTAACTTGCGTGGTAATGCCATGTATCCCCCTTATGCACTGACACGGCTGGCAAAATCGACCAGGTAGCGATCGGTGATGCGCTGGCGCAGCATCAGATTTTCAAGCGGCGGCACAGGCGTGTAGTCGTAGTCGATGGTGAGCTTCCCGGCTTTCAGAGAGTCTTTATCGTTCACTGACTCATCCAGCCAGCAGTCAGCCCCGATGAGGTATCCCTGATTTACCAGGCTGCGTAATTTGGCGCGAATACCTTCGATAATGTCGCGGGCCAGTGACGGATTCAGTGGCTTATCCACCGCCCACATATGCCCCTCTGCAATCGTGTCAGCCAGCACCTGCGCCGTGCGGGTGTAGTTCTCAAACGCAAACAATGGATCGTCACTGAGGCAGCGGGAACCCCAGAAGCGGAAGCCGTCTTTGCAGATCAACGTGGTGACGTCATTCTGGTTCAGCAGTCCCGCGTCCGTTGCCGGGTCCTGCAGATCCCAGAATACATCAGCGGAAATACCGGTGACGCCATTCACACCCACGTTGGACAGGGTTTTGTGCCATCCGGTCTGTTCGTCGATTTTGGCACGCAGACCGAGCGCACGTGCGGAAGCGTAAGCCGTTGCATCGGCTTTCAGAACGGTGTCAAAGTTGATGAAATCAGGCCAGATCAGCATCCCCTCTCGCTGGCTGAAATTGTCCCGGTATGCAATGGCTTCCTCCACCGTCTTACAACCATAGGCGGACAAGTAGGCAAACCCGCGCAGGCTCTGCGCTACGCTCAGCAGCTCAGTGGCAACGGCCTGCGTGTCGTGCCCAGGCACACCGAGAATGCGCGGCTTAACTTTCAGTTGCGACTGCGCAGAAAGCAGCGCTTTCATGCCCGTTTTTTTACCGTCGGACGTGACACCACCGATAATATTGGAGGTGGTTTCCGCTTCGGTTTCGCCCTGCGCCACGCGCACAACAACCGTCACGGGTTTTGACTGGTCGGCAATCGCATCCAGCGAACGGGCCAGCGTGCCGGACTCGCCTGCTTTACCGCTGGCCTCCAGCACATCAGTCAGCAGAACCGGCTTATTGAGAGGGAATACGGACGCATCAGCATCATCGCCGGTGCAGACCATGCCCACGATAGCGGTGCTCACCGTGGTGATAGATCGGGTGCCCTCGTTGACTTCAACAACGCGCACCCCGTGGTGGTAATCCTGAGCCATAGCGGCGAACCTCCTGATTGGAATAGGCTTCGCCCTATGTTGTATTGATTACGTCACGCAGACAGCTGCGCGGCGTTGTCCTGTTAATCACACAATGTCGCAGGATATTTGCGGTATAACGTCGAGATCCCCACATCAAAAATTAAAGCAACCCGCTGCCGTGTTTCACCTGCAGCAAGTAACCTGCCAGCCTGTGCCCATTGCTCTGGCGTCAGTTTTGGTCTTCGCCCTCCAATCCTGCCTTTAGCTCTTGCAGCTTCCAGTCCCGCACGGGTTCGTTCCACTATCAACTCGCGTTCCATCTCCGCCAGTGCCCCCATAACGTGAAAGAAAAACCGCCCCATTGGCGTACTGGTGTCTATGCTGTCAGTCAGACTACGGAAATTAACTCCGCGCTGCCGGAGTTCTTCTATCAGGGTAACAAGGTGTCGCATGCTTCTTCCCAGCCTGTCGAGCTTCCATACAACCAGCGTGTCTCCCTCCGATAACGTCCTGAGCAACCTTTTTAGCCCTGGCCTGTCTGCTGTTTTTCCGCTCATTTTGTCTTCGAAAATTAGCTCACATCCTGAGCGTTCCAGTGCATCACGTTGCAAAGCAGTGTTCTGGTCATTTGTTGACACCCTCACATAGCCTATTTGCATGAAAAATAACCTCTTAAAAGGTAAACAGCATGCCATGATTTTCAGATGCTGGAATCATTTGCTACGTAACTGATTCAATACTGGCTTTGGCTAAATGTTGGTTTGGGAGAAGGCTCTGCGTTGCCGGTGGGGGTTCCGGTGCCGTGGCCTCTCCCGAACCCACCAGAAGGCTGGCTGAAATATAACGGCGCACCCTTCGATAAAAACAGATTTCCGAGATTAGGTGCTATTTATCCTGGTGGCGTACTGCCGGATTTACGCGGCGAGTTTATTCGCGGCTGGGATGATGGGCGGGGGGTTAATGCTGGCAGGGCATTGCTATCAACTGAAGCTGATATGAACCAGTCTCACAGGCATTTGTTTGAATCAAGTATGGATGGCGGAACGACATGGGGGAATGCAAATCCGTACATTGATTTTAACTCAGGAAATTCAGTGTCACATACCCCAAATAATATATTTGTACAGGTATTGAGAGCGCAAATTAGTGGGGCTGGTTCAGGCTGGGAAGGAATTAACAATACCGGCGTTCGAAATCAGACCAGTGGTGGGAACGAATCTCGCCCACGTAATGTGGCTTTCAACTACATTGTTCGTGCAGCTTAAATGAAAAGCCGTCTGAATGACGGCTTAATCATCTTTATCAAATTGAGGGCGGTTCAGGTAGTTTCGCAGTTTGGAAATCTGATGGGTTGATGGCATTCAGAGCATCAATATAATCAAGCCACAGGTTAAACTTGCTTGTTTCTGCTTCGCTCATTCTGTTGAGTTGTAGCTTTGAAGGCCAGTTATTTTTGTTAATGACAGCATTGGCCTCATCAATCAGCGTCTGAATTTTCATTTCAAATGCTTGAACGTCAGCAGCTCTTTTGGCATCGATATCCGTTATCCACTCAGTACCATTCCAGACATCAAATTCAGTTTCTGGCGCAATTGTGGTGGTATTTTCAGGAAGCTCTCCTAAAAACCGAACAGTGATTTTTTCCCCTGTATCAGTTTTATAAATTTCTGCATCACGGTGATCTTCAACATACTCCCAGCCGTTCAGAGCTTCATTACGACAAATAGCAAAGCCAGCTTTGAATTTGCCGGGTTTATCAGTACACGAATGGGCAGGCACGCCCACGCCTTCTGCAAGATATTCAACGGTTGATGACAGGTACTCACGGGTGATGGCATCATAGTTATAAACGGTGATTTCACCTGCCGATGATGCGATCCCATATGTATTCAAAATTGCTTTACTCATTCTTTCATCCTTCGTGCTGGGGCAGGATTCTACTATACTGGCCGTTCTCGGTTATTCTTGATATTGATGTTGTTACATAGCCCGCACAATGTAATTAAACGACAGGTTACGTGGGCGATTTTCTGATGAAGTTGGCACAACACGAGAAGCTGCAAAATCCCAATAAAACCAGTTTGTTGAAATAGTCCCAGATGCTGCGCCGGGGGAATAAACACGAGGACCTTCGCTATTAATTCTAATAGCTCCTGTACCATCTGTTGTTTTCATTTCGCCATTAGCAAGCCAGCCATTATAATTTTTGACTGCTGTACCTCCTGTAATATCCCTGATTGCATCACCTTGAGCTGACAACAATGATCGACTGTTGTCGATCCCCCTTCCATCATCCCAGCCACGAATAAATTCACCGCGTAAGTCGGGTAATATGCCAGCCGGATATACCGCGCTTAATTTCGGATACATATTCTTATCGAAGTGCGCGCCGTTATATTTCAACCATCCCTGCGGCGGGTTCGGGAGAGGCCACGGCACCGGAACCCCCACCGGCAACGCAGAGCCTTCTCCCAAACCAAGGTATTGTAGAAGGGCTGAAACACTTTTCCCGCTGAGGTTAGTCAAAGTGGCATCGAGGGGCTGTTTCCCCGCCAGCGCGTTCATCACTGTTGTCGCAAAGTTAGGATCATTCCCCAGCGCAGCTGCCAGTTCATTCAATGTGTCCAGCGCCTCCGGCGACGAACCAACCAGTCCGGCAATAGCTGCCTTCACAAATGCTGTAGTGGCAATCTGCGTATTGTTCACAGTCTGCGCCGCAGTCGGAGCCGTTGGCGTTCCGGTCAGGGCCGGGCTTGCCAGCGGTGCTTTCAGTGCCAGCGCATTGTTAATGGTGGTACTGAAATTCGGGTCATTATTGATAGCTGCTGCAATTTCTTTCAGCGTATCCAGCGTTGCCGGTGCGCCACCAATCACGGCAAGAATAGCGGCCTGTACAAAGGCGGTGCTGGCAATCAGGGTGCTGTTGTTTCCTGCCGGTGGCGTTGGCGTTTTAGGCATGCCTGTCAGAGTCGGACTGTCTTTTGGTGCATACTGCGAATGAGGATCAACAGCTGCAAGATGCTTTGCCATCAGGTCATCCACATACACCTTAAGTTCCAGCACCTTATCATCCACATATTTGCGGGTTGCCAGAACCACAGCGGGGTCAATTTTCAGGGTGATGTTATCGGTGCTGCTGGTAATCAGTACCATGCGCACGGTCTGCGTGCGTCCGCTGCCCTCCGCCAGCTTCGGCTTGTAGCTCTCCGGGCAGTTTCCCACAGCAATTAGCGCACCTGTTTCATCAAACAGGCCGACTTCACGAATCCACCACCCGCCCTCATTTTCCGGGATCACCTGCTCAGCAATAATCTGGCTGCTGTTCTGAGGGTCGATATACAGCATATTCAGCGCTGCGCGGCGTTCCTCAGCCACTAACGCGGTCTGTTGCGCGTTGGGTGTGGGCAGCACACCGCCACCGCTGCCCACCGCCATATGGGTAATTTTTAGTGGGACACCGAGCGCGGCGGCGCTTGCCAGTTTCGCCGCGCCGATATCCGTCAGCAGGGTATAAAATTTTGCGCTCATGGGTTCACTCTCATCGTGTCAATAACATGGACCGCGCCGCCCTCATAAGCGGTGCCGCCGGAAATAATGGTTTCGTTGATATACGGGTAGATCGTGATTTCTTCGCCGGTATAAGTGGCTGCACCCACAAAATACGGGCCGCCTGTCTGCAGGTTGATGGACATGCCAACCAGATGACGGCTGCACGGTTTGGCATCACCGATCAGACGCTCCAGTTCCAGATAGGTTTCTTCTGTTATGCCCTGGTCCTGCACGCCAATATCCAGACGGAACGTCCCCGGTGTTTCGCCAGTCTGCCACCACTCAATGATGCGGATCAGGAAACCGAACGGCTCCACCACGCGCCGCACGGCGCTGGTTGTCCCCTTGTGCTGATGGATATAAAACGCGTCCTGCACAACACGGCGCTTGACGCTTTCTGTCCAGCCCTCATCCCAGCGGTCAACAGAAAACGCCCAGGCCAGATAAGGCAGGAATCTGACCGGGCAGGTTTCCGGGTTCCACAAATCACGCAGCGATACCTGCAGATCGGAAATCCCGCTGCAGGTCTGCGCCAGTCGGCGCTCAAGCGGCGACGAACCCGGCGGCAACAGGCTATTCATCCGTGCCCCCGTTGGTGACGCTCCATTCAGTACAGGATGCCGCCTGCGTCTTATCCAGCACCACATCACCCAGCGGGGACGTCAGCTCCACACGCTGGACGCCCTCCACATGCAACGCGGCATAAATGGCGCTGCGGCGGATATCACGTCCCAGCCGCGTCTGACTGGCGATGTATTTTTGCAGACTGGCTTTTGCTTCTGCCATCACCGGCTCAGCCTCCGGCCCCGGATAAAGGAAGATCGTTGCGTCCACGCTGTACGGAATAATTTCAGCGCTGCGCACCGTCAGGCGGTCTGCCACAGGGCGAACCTTTTCACTGTTAAGCGCCTTCTCAACCACTGCCAGCAGGTCAGCCCCTGCCGTACCGTCACCCTCGCGGCTCAGTACGGTAAGCACCACCTCTGCCGGTGCAGGACTGGTTGCGCTGGCATCCGCCACGCGCCCGTCGGCACTTCTGGCGTGGAACTCATAGGCTCCCGTCGGCCCTGCAACGGACAGCCCCTCAAATGCTGCAGGAATGCGCTGGCGTAATGCTTCATCACTTTCCATCACTGCAGCGACCGGCGGCACCGCGTCATTATCGGCAGGGACTACCGTCAGGCGCTTCACATTGCAGTTACCTGCCAGTTGCTCAAGGTCATTTCCCATGGAATAGGCCACCATGACCGCCTGCGCAGCCTCATTAATACGCTGGCGCAGCAGGATTTCGCGGTAAGTATTCTCCTGCAGCAGTTTGGTGACAGGTTCTGACTCCAGCGCTAACGTGCGCATAACGGCCTCCTGTTCATCAGCCGGATGGAGGGCCACAAAGGCGGCCTTGCGTTCTGCCAGCAATGCTTCAAAGTCCGGCACGTCCACAATCTGCGGCGGCGGTAGTTGGGAAAGATCAATGACTGCCATTGTCTGCTCCTGTTGAAACGGAAAGGGAAACTGGCGCGCCGTTATTGCTGTGTCCGGTAAGCTCAACCACCATAGAGCCGTCAATATTTCCGCTGATGGTGATGGAGTCCAGCGTAAGGCGCGGCTCCCAACGGTTCAGCGCCACATAGACCGCAGACATAATCTGCAGGTGCAGCGCCGGGTTCTGTGGCTGGTCAATCAGGGCAGACAGCAGGGAGCCATATTCCCGGCGAGCAAGACGGCTGCCCTTCGGCGTCAGCAGAATATCCCGCACCGACTGGCGCAGATGGTCTGTATCTGCAATAGCCTGCCCGTCATTCCTGCTCATACCGATATACAACGTCATACCGGACCTCCCGTGTTAGCGCCGCCTTTCAGAACACCAGTATGCTCATGGTCATCAACTACGATCCCGTTAGAACTCATTGCGCCACCGCCCTGAGTGACGCCACCATTGATCACCACCTCGCTGTTAATGCGCGTGGTGTCAGCCTCCACCACAAACTCAGCGGTTTTGTAGGTGACACTGTCTGATGCCTCGATCACCATGGATTTGATGCCCCTGACATGCCACCGTCCGGTGGCGGGTTCATACTCAAACCATCCCCCGTCCGGGTACTCCGTCACGCAGCCGTCCACGGAATCCGACGGTGGCGGAAACTGATTGGAGTAGATAGCGGGCAGCACAAAAGCGGTTTCCAGATTGCCGCCCATGCTCAGCACCACCACCTGCTCATCCGGCGACGGACACCACCATGTACGGGCACCACCGGCGCGCAGCGTCAGCCAGTTAATCCAGTTAGTTTCAAGTTCGCCCACTTTCACCCGACACAGCCACTTTTTCCGGTCCACTTCGGTCACAGTGCCGGTGCGGATCAGATTGGTGATAAGGCGCATAATTTCGGTCAGTTGTGCATTCATAACGAAAGGTTGCCATCAGTGGGAAAAGGTAGGCAGTTCTGGTGCTTGTACCAGCGATGAAACAAATATCACCCCGCCAGCCAGCGCAACAGAGTGTCACGGGTAACGGTTTCCACCTCATCATTCACGCCCAGCAGGCGGCGCTCTGCGTAGCGGACCTCCGGGCCTTTGCGGCTGACGCGATCACGCAGACCGTAATGATGAACACGGGCAATGCGCTGCACCTTGCCATCAAACTGCACGCTGGCGGAGTCCGCACTGGCAGCGGCTTTCAGGTATTTTGTGGTGCGAAGCTTTGCAAACATCTGGCGTTTGATACGTCCCTTCTTGCTGCGGGCTGTCACCCGGCGCGGCTCATAGCCGCTGCCGTCAGGATTACGCTGCAGCCTGATATTCTGCTGCTGCGTCCGGCGCAGCTGTTGCGCCAGTTGCCGCATCATACGGCTGCGTGCAGCAGGCTCCAGATTTGCCAGCAATGCCGTCAGCCAGTCATCCACCCTCTGCAGTTCATCCACGTTTCACCGTCCACATTTCTTCGGGTTCGTCCGGCTCCGGCACCGCTTCAACGCTTGACACGCTGCCGTTAGTGCTGACCAGCACGCGCTCCGTCAGTTGCAGGTTCAGGCTGATATCGCACACATCGTTGCGCAGAATATCCACTTCAAAGGTGAACAGTTTTTCGCGCAGCTCCGGGTTATTGATAGCATCCGGCTGGTTGTCACTTAGCCACAGCAGCACAGGAGCCATCAGCAGATTCTGGTCGCCGCTGAAATCCTCGATCACCACGTTCAGGGTGTAGCGGTATTCCCATGACATGGAGCTGGCACCGGTTGCCACCAGTGAGCCGTTATCAACGAAAAGGTGCAGCTTGTCCGGGTTGTCGCGGACATAAGCAACCGCTTTATTCAGGGCGCTGCGTAAGGACTGCGGTTTGTTCACTGTCTCGCTCCTGACACGCAATAATCGTGTCCACTTTGTCAGCACAGACCGCCCAGGCGGCCTCGGTTTCATCCAGCACCGCGTTCAGATCGCCGTTACTGCGCGGCGCTGACCTTTCCAGACGGCACTGCGTCACTCTGGGACAGCCACTCACGGTAAGCTGCACCTCCGGCGAGGGCCGGACGCTCCCGCAGCCGGATAATGTCAGCAGGCAAAGGAGTATCAGCCCAGCGGCGCAAATCCTCATTTTCACGTTTCAGTTCCTCGATCCGGTGCTGGCGGCTGCGCAGAAGTGCGGTGGTCTGTTCCGCTGCCGCATAAAGCCGCGCCTGCTCTCGGCTGTTGGTTTCGGTCAGAATGGACAGGCCGATCAGCTGGCTGTTTTTCTTCGTCAGCTCCTGCGTTTTGCTTTTCAGCGCCGCGCCCTGCGTTTCGATGGTGTGGCTGGCATTGTTAAGCCGCCATGACTGCCAGCCCAGCGCCGCAAGTACCAGCGCCAGCACTACCGCCAGCGCACGCATCAGGCCGCCATCGGCTCATGAAGCTGCGCGCGGGCAATCTGATACAAAACCAACGTCAGCAGGTAAAACACCAGGGTGATCACCCATCCAGAAAACGCCAGGCACAGAACAATAAGCAGCCTGATTACCCATGTACGCACGGGTTTTACGGGGTGCGCCCTGAATTTCAGCAATGCCGCCCTGACCTCATCGCGCGCCCGATCTCCGGCGAACCACCCGACCGCGCACAGCGCAGCAAGCAGCCAGGCGAGGAAGCATGACACCCAGACAGACGCACCAACCAGAACCGGCGCACCGCTGCGCGGATACAGCAGGCTGATAACCAACAGCGCAGCCCATACCAGTTGGAAAAAAACGCTCATGACTTTCTTTTTCATTCCGTTATGCTCCTTTTAAGCACCAGGCCATTTCCCGCGCGCGGCGGTTGTCCAGCCCCTGATTAAACACACCTTTGACATATACCCAGCGCGGCAGTTGATGGCAGGCATCCGCCCAGCGCCGCTGGTTCAGCAACTTAACCAGCGTGGAGCTGCAGGCGTTGCCGGTTCCCACGTTGAAAGCAAACGACACCACCGCGTCATAGACCTTTTGCGGCACCGGCTGCACCACACATTTTTCCAGCGCCCGCTCCACGCGCAGCACGTTGGTGATAAGTCCCTGCGCCGCCTGCCGCTCCGTAATGGTTTTCCCCGGCACCACACCGGAAGTATTGCCGATCCCGTCAGTCCACACGCCCGCACTGCACTGATAAGGCTGCAGGCGGCATCCCTCGTAATCGGCAATCAGTTTCAGCCCCTCGACGGAGGTATGAAGCGACTGGAAACCGGGCAGCGTGGCGGCGATAGCCAGCACCGCCCCGACAAGGCAGCGCTTAACGATTGAAGGATTCATATTCCCCCCGCGAAATTTTGCCGCCACGTAACAATTTGAAAGACTGGTGTTTGTAGTACCAGTTGATAGCCAGCATCAGCACACCAATCAGTACGCCGCCAACCGTTGACGCATCTTTGAGCGACAGATCGCCCAGCCATGCCAGCAGCACGGCGATGCAGTAAGTGATAAAGGCGCTGATTCGTTCAAGCGTCATAATTCAGTCCCATAGCTGGACGGTCTGCGCTGTGGTTGACGCCGTAATGTCCGGCAGCTCCACCTGCAGCCCGTGCGGTAAAAATGGGCCGTACTCAGCCAGCCCCGGATTCGCCTTCAGAACCTGCTCAGTGACACCCTGCGTGCGCCCGTAATGACGCCAGCAAAGCGCGTCCACCGTGTCATACTGATGCGCACGCACTTTCATCAGATAAGCTCCACCGTACAGTGCGGTGCATCCTGCACCCGGCTGATAGCCCAGCGGGCATCACGCCACAGATCGCCGCTGGCCTCCGCCAGCTCCTCCCCTCGCTTCACGCCTGACGCCGTGGCGTCATAGTCCTGATAACGCTCATTGAGCACAGCGCGCGCCCAGCAAAAAACGGCGTTGTGGTAGTGCTGAATACGCTCGCTTTTGCCGTCCAGCATTTCTGCAGGAACCTCAGCAAGTGTCCGCCAGCCCAGCATCTGCTGGCGGTTGCGGAAGTCGTACAGCTCAGCGTTAACCTCAGAAATAGCCGTCAGCACAACCTGCTTTAAACGCGGCTGCGTCACCGTGCCGTCAGTTCGCATCACACTGCGAAATTCCGACAGGTCCACATCAGGCCAGAACGGCGTATTTTTGATGACCTCCGCCTGTTCCGGTGCCTGTTCGGGCGCAACAAACTTCATGCGGCTTTCTCCTGAATAAGTGGGCGGTGGACGGAATTTTGATGTGGCAGTGCCTTTCGCCATCCCGTGCCGCCCGTGCGCGGGGCACGTTCGTTAGCGACTGTCATTGCGCAGTCTGCGCTCCAGCTGCTGCTTTTCTTTTTTCACACCGCAGCGGGGATCAAGCTGCAGCGCATGGGTAAGGTGATTCAGGGCAGACGCCGGATTGCTTTCGCTCAGTACAGCGCCGATGGCTTTATGCAGGCGCGCCCGCGACTGGTCCGGCATATCCAGATCGGTTGTCAGGTCCAGCGTCTGCAGAAGCAGATCGGCATCAAAACCGGCAGCAGCAAGCAGAGCGCTTTGCGCCGCGTCTGCCATTTCTTCTGCCAGCACGGTCTGCACGTTACGGTTGCCCAGCGGCATCACCCAGCCATGGCGCAGCGCATGACGCCCGATTTCCAGCGCACCGGCATAATCACCGGCGTCGATGCGCCACAACATCACGTACATCAGCACGTCATCCTGCTGCGCGCCTCCGGCAGCCAGCACGCCCTCTGCCCAGGCAGAATATTTCGGCAGCAGCTCCACCTTGATTTCCGCCTTTTTCACCGTGGACTGGATGCCTTTAAGCCTGCGGCGATCTTCTGCCAGTTGCAGCAGCATCAGGTCATAACCCGACGCATGGCGAACACTGCCGCCCTCACGGGCGGCCTGTTCGGCCTGAATGCGCAGGCGGTGCTGCCGTGCGGGACTCAGGCTCATGCGTTACTCTCCGTTTCCTGTTTCTGCTGCAGGCGGGGTGAAATCACCGATTTCGATGTTTTCCACCAGTGCCGCGCAGCGGTAGTCCTCGACCACATACGCCTCGTTGACGGATTCAAAGTTTTCAATCCGGTCGCGTTTCGGGTTGTCGATAACTGAACGGCGGCGGGTGTCTTCCTGCCAGTAGATGGACAGGTTATCCAGACGGGTGATCAGCAGGGCATTTGCCGGGAAGAAAGGCGCGCGCACAGCCTGCAGGCCGCCCATGCGTTTCTGGCTGATGATCAGATCGGCGGCGATTTTCTCGCTGTTGTCCTGCTCTTTGTTGACCAGCGGGAAATACTTGTCAGACAGCAGTTCACGTCCGCAGACAACAACCAGCTCGTCATCATCCTGATACTCCACATCGATCAGCTCGTTGACGGTATCCATCACCACCGCGTCAAGATTTACATACTTACCACCCGGACCGACTTTTACCGGTTCTGCAGTAGTGGTGCCGTCTTCTGCGGTTTTGCTGCCCATGACGTGATCCGGCGCGTCTTCGCGGATTTTCTGCAGCCAGCCTTTATTGACGTCCTGCAGCAGCGGGTTTTCAGCACGGTTGGAGGTTTTGGCGCGCTTCACGCCGTTAAAGCCGATCATGATGCGGTCCAGCGCCTGACGCTTGACGATGGCGTTGCGAATACGCACCTGGAAGTCCTGGAATTTCGCCCACAGGTCCAGTTTTGCGTAGGTCAGCACCGTATCAAAGTTGGTCTGCTCGCATTTGTATTCCACGTCTTCCATCAGCGTCGGATCGGTAGGCTCGCGCTCTTTGGTGGTGGTATCGGTGGTTCCGGCAATGGTGCTGCCAACGCCCAGCCCCAGCAACTGACCGGACTGCTCAGTGACCGGCGTGATGTTAATCAGCGTCAGGAAAGCGGCGGACTGCTGGATCTGGTCTTCCAGCGTCTGCTGCACGGACGGCTCCACGGTAAACTTGCTGGACAGTTCTTCAACCTCCACACCGTTCAGGCGCGCCAGTTGCTGCAGGTAAGCGTTAAAGGCAAAGCGGGTTTTCTTTTTCATCGGGTTTTATGCTCCATCAGCAATTGGTCAGGGTGCCTGCCGGTGCGTCACCGCCCGGCGCGCGCTGGCGGTAGTCTTTACGGCTGTCTTCACGGCTCAGCTGCTGCTGTAACTCGGCAAAGGCGGCCTGCTGTTCCTGCAGGGAGGACTCCAGCGCGGAAAGGCGTTCACCGTTTTCAGCCAGGGATTTATCAGTGCGCTCGCTCAGGTTCTGCTGCTCGGTGGCGACAAGTTCCACGGCTTTATGCACGTCTGAGAAACGCGCATCGTCGGTCTGCTCTTTTTTGGTGAACAGCGCGGTGACGCGGGCAAAGAGGGACGGCTTTTCGTCCTGGGCTTCTTCAAGTTCGATCAGCGTTTCAACCGCTTCCGAAAACAGGTTTTCAGGGTTCTGCTTACGGTTTGCCAGCGGGTTATGTGCGGCGCTGGCGCTGAAAGCCAGCATTTCGGTGCCAAGGCTCGCAGGATCGTCTGTCGCACCCAGCCCCACAAGGTAGGCTTTGCCGGTGTCGGCAAACTTCGTGCTGACCTCCATGGAGGTGAAAAGCTTCTGGCCTTTTTTCACCAGTTCCACCAGGGCGTCAGTGGGTTCGATATCGGCATAAAGTGCCATCTTGCCCGCCAGCGGGCCGTCCTGGATTTCTTCTGCAACCAGCCCCGTCACCCTGCCATAGCGGTTAAACGTGCTCTCCGGCAGATAAGACTTGATGTGCTCAAGGTTAATCAGCGCGGTATAGACCGTCGGGTTGTAGCTGGCAGCCATCTGTACCAGCCATTCACGCTGGATCTCGCGCCCGTCAGTGGTGGCACCTTCCACCCCGATACGGAAACGCTTTGCTTTCACTGTCATGAGCCATGCTCCGTTAGAAATAACTTACTGGAGCCTTATGTTTGCGGTGATGGGGGGAGTGAGACAACGCGCTGTATTTGTACGGTAAACCACACAAAACGCAGCCGGGGAAAGCCGCCATACAAGGCCGTATGTTTGGGCCATGAACACGACACTGACCCCCGCAGACCTCGATCCCCGTCGGCAGGCCATGCTGCTGTACTTTCAGGGATACCGCGTAGCCCGCATTGCTGAAATGCTGGGCGAGAAAGTTGCAACCGTTCACAGCTGGAAGAAGCGCGACAAGTGGGGCGACTATGGGCCGCTGGATCAGATGCAGCTCACCACCGCCGCACGTTACTGCCAGCTCATTATGAAGGAGCAGAAAGAAGGAAAAGACTTCAAGGAAATTGACCTGCTGGCGCGCCAGTCAGAGCGCCATGCCCGGATCGGAAAATTTAACGATGGCGGGAACGAAGCTGATTTAAACCCGAAAGTTGCCAACCGTAACAAAGGGCCACGCCGCCAGCCCGAAAAGAATGTTTTCACTGATGAACAGACCGAAAAGCTGGAAGAAATCTTCCGCAACGGCATGTTTGAATATCAGCGCCACTGGTGGCAGGCAGGCGTAAAACACCGCATTCGCAACCTGCTTAAGTCACGCCAGATTGGGGCAACATACTTTTTTGCCCGCGAAGCGCTGATTGATGCCATCACCACCGGGCGCAACCAGATTTTCCTTTCAGCCAGTAAGGCACAGGCGCACGTCTTTAAGCAGTACATCATCGACTTTGCAAAAGAGGTGGATGTTGAGCTGAAAGGCGACCCGATGACGCTCAGCAACGGCGCGTGCCTGTACTTTCTCGGCACCAACGCCCGCACGGCGCAGAGCTACCACGGCAACCTGTATCTTGATGAATATTTCTGGATACCGAAATTCCAGGAGCTGCGCAAGGTTGCCTCCGGTATGGCCATTCACAAGAAATGGCGACAAACCTACTTTTCCACACCGTCCAGCCTGACCCACAGCGCCTATCCGTTCTGGTCCGGCGCGCTGTTTAACCGGGGCCGTGCCAAAGCCGACAAGGTGGATATTGACCTGACCCACAGCAACCTTGCGCGCGGCCTGCTCTGCCCTGACGGACAGTACCGCCAGATCGTCACCGTGGAGGATGCGGTGCGCGGCGGCTGTAACCTGTTCGACCTCGACCAGCTGCGCATGGAGTACAGCCCGGACGAATACCAGAACCTGCTGATGTGCGAATTTATTGACGATCTGGCGTCAGTATTCCCGCTCAGCGAGCTGCAGGCGTGCATGGTGGACAGTTGGGAAGTCTGGACCGATTTTCAGGCTCTGGCGCTGCGCCCGTTTGGCTGGCGAGAAGTCTGGATCGGTTACGACCCGGCGAAAGGTACGCAGAACGGTGACAGCGCAGGCTGCGTGGTTATGGCACCGCCCACTGTACCGGGCGGGAAGTTCCGCATTCTGGAGCGTCATCAGTGGCGCGGGATGGACTTTCGCGCCCAGGCGGACGCTATCAAAAAGCTGACGCAGCAGTACAACGTGACCTATATCGGCATCGACTCGACCGGCGTCGGGCACGGTGTTTATGAGAACGTAAAAGCGTTCTTTCCTGCCGTGCGGGAGTTTGTCTACAACCCCAACGTCAAAAACGCCCTGGTGCTCAAGGCATACGACATTATCAGCCACCGCCGTCTGGAGTTTGATGCCGGGCACACCGACATTGCGCAGTCCTTTATGGCTATCCGCCGGGCCACCACCGCCAGCGGTAACCGCCCAACCTACGAAGCCAGTCGCAGCGAAGAAGCCAGCCATGCAGACCTGGCCTGGGCAACGATGCACGCACTGTTTAACGAACCGCTGCAGGGCGAATCCGCCAATACCAGCAATATTGTGGAGATTTTTTGATGAGTGAACCCGAAGCCTTAACCAGCACAACGCCAACAGAAGATACAGTGCCTAAAAACGCAGGCGTGACTGCCGAGGCTTTCAGCTTTGGTGACCCAGTCCCGGTGCTGGACCGCCGCGAGCTGCTGGACTATGTGGAATGCGTGCAGATGGACCGCTGGTATGAGCCGCCGGTCAGCTTTGACGGACTGGCGCGCACCTACCGCGCAGCCGTGCATCACAGCTCGCCGATAGCCGTCAAACGCAACATTCTGACCAGCACCTTTATCCCTCATCCACTACTGAGCCAGCAGGCATTCAGCCGCTTTGTGCAGGACTATCTGGTATTCGGTAACGCCTATCTGGAGAAACGCACCAACCGCCTTGGCGGTATTCTGTCGCTGGAGCCATCGCTGGCGAAATACACCCGCCGCGGCGTGGACCTGGATACTTACTGGTTTGTGCAGTACGGCATGACCACGCAGCCCTACGAGTTCACCAAAGGCAGCATCTTTCACCTGATGGAGCCGGATTTAAACCAGGAGATTTACGGCCTGCCGGAATATCTGTCAGCCATCCCTTCCGCCCTGCTGAATGAGTCCGCAACACTGTTCCGCCGGAAGTACTACATTAACGGCAGCCACGCAGGCTTCATCATGTACATGACTGACGCCGCGCAGAACCAGGAGGACGTGAACAACATCCGCCAGGCCATGAAAAGCGCCAAAGGTCCGGGTAACTTCCGCAACCTGTTTATGTACTCACCCAACGGCAAAAAAGACGGCATCCAGATTATCCCGCTGTCGGAGGTGGCGGCAAAGGATGAGTTTCTGAACATCAAGAATGTGAGCCGTGACGACATGATGGCAGCGCACCGCGTGCCGCCGCAAATGATGGGGATTATGCCAAGCAATGTTGGAGGGTTTGGGGATGTTGAAAAGGCGAGTAACGTATTTGTACGCAATGAACTAATACCATTGCAAAAAAGATTTGAAGAGCTAAATGTATGGTTAAAAGAAAAAGTGATCCAGTTCGAAGAATATAAACTTCATTCAAATTAGCTTTAAGGCTGCCAGTTTGGCAGCCAGAATTTTTATCGCCATTTTAGGTAAAAGGCAAAAAATGGATCAGTGATATGCAACTTTCGGTCTTCCTTATCCCAATCTATTACAGGGGTTGAAGCTTCTTCCGTTGCAGCTATTTTAGCCATTTTTTCTATAACACGAGTTACCTCATGAGCTTGTGGAGGAGTATCTTGCACCAGTTCACGTATGGCTGATCTTAACTCCTCGTACTGAATACTTTGCATTCCTGGTTTCATATGTGACAAAGCATATAATACAACTTTATATATATCTACTTCCTCACCATTCTTAAGTTTTCTCGGAATTCTGTCAGTTCGCTGATTAGGGCCACTAGCCAGCTTATCAAATACTATTTTCCCTGTTGATTCCGCAACTTTTCTAAAAATATCATCATCTAAAACATTAATAACCAACTTACTCGACAGAGTTTCTTTAACATTATTTGCTAAACATATAGCCTTACAAAACTCTTGCATTAAATGAGGGCTCCCCAATGATTCATTAGCAATTTTATCAATTACTGAATCACTAACTTCCATATTTAACAGAGGAAAACCTACTTTTGCTATTTGTTTTAGCTCATCCATTTCCCATGAAGGCATAGAAATATTTTCTAGCCGTCCGGTAATTTCTTTTTCAACTTTTACAGCATCATATCTTCGATGTGGAATGGCTATCAGTACAACAGGTACCCCATCAAACACTAATGGTTTTACCGCTCTAATAAAGTTCCCTTGTAGGTCACGATCAAGGTAATGAAAATCATCAATTATGAGACTAGACTTAGTTTGAGAGAGCACTTTTAGTGCAGAACTTTTTGCGGATGTCGTTCGCGATTTTTTACTACCGTTTGACTTTCCATCCGTCTGAACTAAACCAGCCTCGCCAGTTCCTTTAACAACTAATGCACTTGCAGTCCCAGATACCTTCCCACTAACTGCCAGAGCACTATTCTCTCCAGAATTAACTTCAATGCTATGGTAGCCATTTAGTTTTTCTAATACCTGCTCCCAAATATCATCTTCTGTTGTAATACTCCCACCATCAATCCATACAACATCATCATCGATGGCTGGGAATACCATTCTTGTAATTACAGTCTTACCAGACTTTGTTTGCCCAGTTAAAGTTACTAACTTACATAAATTATCTTTAGCACTCTCCAGTTTTCCATGAACCTCTCCTTCAGAGCGCTCAACATAAGTCAATCTCGGCATACCACCTGGCACAAAAACTTGTGAAGCACGTTGTTTATCCATGAATACTTCCCAATTAACACAGTTCTAGTGAGCTACGATTCTAAAATAACATCTAAGTCTAAACTATTAACATTACATGATTTGAGTATTCAAAGCCACAAGCGCGCGCTCGTATCCCCGCCACGCCTGCCCGCTTTATGGAGTGGTTTTCATGCAGGTGCATGACGGACCGGAAAGCGCGCCAGTTCTGGCGGCCCCGGTCCATTGTGATCCTTTTTGGATCATGCGAATCCATGCACCATAGACATGCACTGCGTTATCAAGTCGCCGTATGCTGTATGGGAGGGAGATTCCCACGGTGCAAAATCACTAATGCGTGCTTTCATCTTGCCTTACTCCGTACTCATTTAGCCTGGTAACCAGATCGCTCGTCAGCTCTGACAGCCACGAAATCGCCACCTCCTTGTCGTCATCGCTACAATCTGAGCTGGCGACCAGCCGGGCCATAAGTTCTATCCGTTGCAGTGCAAGTGACTCCATGAACAAATCGTTCACAACTCCCTCCCAATATTACTGTTTATATATACAGTACATCATATGTATTTAAAGCTGAAATAGTTTTTTACTCAGCTAACCCTTTGATTAATAGATAGCCTCATTCCAGCCCTCTTAGTACCACTGCCGCCATTTGTCATCTTCCTGCAGGCGCTGATTTCGGTAGAACAAACGCAGCCCGGCTCCGGACGGGATACTGCCGCCACGCAGAAGCAGATCCACCTTGGTATCGCTCGCATCAAATCCCCTAGACCTTAGTTCAGTATCAAGCTGCTGGCGCTGATGATTGCTAATCTGCTGTTTGTACCCATTCTGCCGCTTCGGTTTTACCAGTCTCAACCTGGCTGTCAGCTCCCGGCGTTCCTTCTGACTCATGCCGTGGAGGTAATCGTGCAGTTCCTTCTCATCCATGGTTTTAATATCGGGTAAATCACCCCCTGATTTGTTCAGATTTTCAACAGGGGGACAGTTATTGCCACGAGTCCAAGGGGCGCAAGCGCCCTGGTCGGCTGTCGCCTCCTGAACGTCAACGGCCTTACGAACCTTTTTCCACTTCATCGCGTGCGTGCAAATCTTGCCCTCTATAATCGGGGACCAGATGCCATAGATACGGATACCGTGATCGCCGTAGGCGCTCGGTTCGTCGTTAAGCTCATAAGCCGTGCGGACAAGGTGATGTTTGCGGGGAACCAGTACACCGCCCTGCTTCATGATGTAAGTGGCAAAGCAACCCGCATCTGCAGCTGCCAGTACCGCATCCAGACGCGGATTATCCAGTACCGGTGCACCCGCTTTGCGTTCGCCCTGCACTCTCGCCGCCTGACCAGCCAGCAGGCGCAGCTCACGGTATGCCTGACGCCCCGGAATACCAAAGAAACGGAATTGCTGGACACGGTGCAGTGACGCCCAGGCACAGACATGCTCGGCGCTGTCACGCAATGATCTGCCGGTTTCTTTGCTGATTTCTTTAGCCAGCCCGCGCCCGTCGATGTTCTTACTGATGTATTTGGCGATGTAGCTGGTCGGTGTACCCTTGCGCGGGTTGATTAGCTCGGACTTGAAGCGCGGGCCGGTATTGGTGCCCAGTTCCTCGCGGTCTTCACGGATGGCGAACTTACGCAGCAGCGCGGTGATGGAACGACGGTCTTTTTTGCGCATAAAGCACAGAAGATGCCAGTGCACGGTGCCGTCATGGTGCGGCTCTGCAACGCGGACGCCGTACCAGCGCAACCCGGCCTTGTGCATGGCCTTGCGGAAAGCGGCGAACGTATCAACCAGATAATCACTGCTCTGCCGAACAGTGGCACTGGTCCACTTCGGATTAGGTCTGCCGTTGTTGAGGGTTGCGTGGAAGCGTGACGGGCAGGTGATGGTATAGAACACCGCGCAGTCTCCGCGCATTTCCGCTATCAGTTCCAGCCCCTTAACACAGGCCATCATTTCATTACGGCGGTGTGCCGGGTTGCTGTTGCTGGCGTTCACCACATCTTCCATGTCCAGCGTGTCGCCGTCTTCATTGACCAGCTCATGCGAGCGGAAGAACTCCAGCGATTTGCGGCGCTGCTCGCGTTTGTGGATCACGGCTTCATAGCTGACATACGGGGACGCTTTCTTGTTGACCAGGCAGACGGCACGCAGCTGTTCCTCCCGCCACTCGCAGCGCATCTGCCACAGTTTGCGATACCACCAGTCCGCGCACAGCATACGCGCCAGCGATGGTGGGATCAGTTCATAAGGCACCGGCTTGCGGCGGTACTTTTTGCGACGTAGCTTCTCAAACGCTGGCGGGATGACCTCAAGGCGCATGGCTTCTGCAGCAACCCTTTCCCATGCCTGGCGGATTTCTTCTGGTTTTACATCATCGCTGACGAACAGATCACCGCAGGACGCATCGAGACACATGCTCATATGTGCCGCAACCAGCGTGGACAAACGTTTGACCTGATCCTGACTCATTTCAGGCAGTACCAGTAGCCCCTCCAGCCCGTCCTGGCTCGCCATGAACCGGAAAGACGCAGACACCTGGCTGTCACGCACGTGCTCCAGCCGCTCAAGACACGGTCTGATTGTTTCGCGCAGATAGCGGGAATAAGCTTTAGCCCTGCCCAGGCTATGGAAGTATTTAATCCGCTCCAGCAGAGGCTTGCTGATATGGGCAGGCATGGCGCTTACATCGGCAATAATCACCAAATCGGGATTAACGCGCTGCTGTTCGCGGGCCATTTTTGCATGGCTAATCAGCCGATCCTGCTCTATTTCACGCTGGACAGGATCGCGGGATTCATTGAAGAAATAACGTTCCCAAACCTTATCACTCAGCGCCTCACGGCGCAGATGCTCCAGCTCGTTATCCGCAGCGTACAGAGTGATGAGGTTTGAAAGCGCAGACTCCGGCGCAACTTCCGCCGGGTCCAGATACGGGTTAACCGCTTTTTTTGGGGCATTCCATGGAAAAGCCACGGCGGCCTCATTCGAGTCGCCGATGGTTTGTGCATGATGTAATGTGAATTTACTCACTGCCACGCCCGCACCTCAGCTTCCACCGAGATATCAGGACCAGACGCCAAATCAACACCAAACCAGCATGCTGATTTTGCGGCGATGATTTCTACTGCAGTTTTACTATCACCGGCAGCCACGCCCATGCTGCGCTTAGCGGTTATACGGTGATGGGTGAAATTACGATAAAGGGAGCGAGTCAGGGATGTGTCGCTGTTGGACACGATAACCGGATGACCTTCTGATGACCGGCGCTCAAGAATAGACGCCAGATGATACTGGTCATCCTCTGTAAAACCATCGGTGTGATAACCGGTAAACGTTCCGTCATATGGCGGATCACAATAAACCACATCCCCCGTCTGCAGCAGTGCCAGCGTCTCGTCATAGCTGGCGCAGATAAACGTTGCGCGTTTTGCTTTCTCGGCAAAAGCGCATATTTCATTTTCAGGGAAGTACGGTTTTTTATAATTACCGTAAGGAACATTAAAATAACCGTTCAAGTTATAGCGACACAGTCCGCGATAACCATGGCGATTTAAATATAAGAAATACAATGCGCGTTCAATTGCGCCACCATGGCGCAAGTTAAACTCCTGTCTCGTCTTATAATATGCCTCTGAATCATTACGGGCTTCAAAAAGGTATCGGCCCTCTTTGATGAAGTATTCAACATCATTCTTAATCACCTGATAAAGATTAATCAGGTCTGGATTAATATCCGCGACAAGATAATGAGGATAGTCTGTCGCCATCATCACAGCACAGGAACCCGCGAAAGGTTCAACCAGTCGCGGGCCCGCAGGAAGGTGTTTAATCAGTTCCGGCATTATTGCGGTTTTATTTCCCGCCCATTTCAGGATGGTGCTCATACAGCCCCCCCTATGTAATGTTTGCCTTTCAGCTCTGCAATTTCCTGACAAGTGATACAGCACTGCACGCCCGGAATGGCGCGGCGGCGAGCTGGCGGGATCGGTGCATCACAATCAATGCAAAGCACACGGGAAACGCCCGGCGTTCTGTTGCGGGCGGTGTGGATGTGGCGCTGACGTTCTTCTTCAACGCGCTGCTGTACAAGGTCCATTGAATCAGCCATCAGTGGATCTCCTGCGCTTCGTTCTGAATGTTTTCAGCCGCAATACGCAGCAGCTCCGCCGCTTCAACGTGATTAAGCTGGCGTGACGTGATATGGCAAGCCAGGCTATCAAGACGGGCTGCCATTGCCGCAGCACGTGCACGGCGTTCTTCCATGCGCGCATCAGTCAGCATCTGGTTAAGGCCAGCATCATCTGGTCCTGTTTTGGTGATTCGGGTTTCAATATTTCGCATTGTTGTTTCTCCTGAATTTGGGCAATAAGATGCCCGGCGGGTTTACGCCTTTAATTTCGGTTGTGAATTAATTCGGCATGGCTAGCCGATTTGGAAATAAACTCACCACTGTACGGAAATGGTTCATTGCTTTAATCAGCTCCCGCTTTTCGTCAGTCGTCAGCTCACTAACATTGACGCTATGACGTTCCGCCGGAATCTTTGCCATAAAGAATATTGCAGCTAATGAGCGTTTATTCTGCTCATGGTTAATATCCCGTTGGTCCCGCATATCGCTAATAAAGCGCTCCAGTTCTGAATCAATATTTAAGCCAAACACTTTCGCCCTTAATTCCGCGATGTGGTTTAACCCATTAAGGCGGAGGCCAGCACTTAGCGGAACAGTCGCAGCATCGCCTTCAATAGCCATGGTTTCCCCTGCTTTTTAGTAGACAGTTCAGCCAGCAGCGCATCCTGAGAGCGGCACGGGTGCCAGCGCTTGCCACCCTTCCCCATTATCCAGCCATGACCGCAGTGCATTGCAGGACTTTGCTTAACGAGAAGTGATGCAAAAGAGGGTTCTTTAGTCAGCATAACCACCTCAGATCAGACCGAACGAAGCACCAAGGCCCGTTACGGTATCTACTGCACTTGCCATCGCCGGATTCGCCTGCAAACGCGCGTGCAATGAAACTGCAGTGAGGGCCATAAGGCGTGTAACAGCGTTGATGCTGTTGATAACATCGCGGCGACCAGCACTGGTTTTCACATCACCGGATACTGCGCCTGCAGCTACACGCCCAATCTCCGCAGTTGCACTCATGACGTAATGTGGCAGGTTCTCTTTTGCCACTTCATTCAATGGTACGCACGGCAGGCAATGGATTTGAGCCAGAAAACCGTCAACCAACGTTGAGTCTTCTGTGATATCAGTCAGCAGCCAGATCTCCGGCGGCGTAAGTTGATGCGGTTGCTCCGGGTTTAGCTTGTTGCGCAGCGTCTGGACATTCATGCCAGCGCGTTCTGCCAACTTCGCCATGTTATGACGTAAGGCAAAGGCACGGCAGGCATCATCGAAATGCGGGTGTTTGGAAACTCGATAGTCAAACATAGCAAGAAACTCCGATGTATCTCAAAATGGAACTAACTAATAGCGACATTGCAATCAGAAAGCGCATCAACCGTCAGCGCGACGATATTAATCATCACTTTCTCGCGCTTCTTGTCCTTACGCAGACGGTGGCGAGGCAAACGACCATCAGCGAGCATGTCGTTAATGGTGTCTACAGGCAGTCCTGTTAGCTCGCTATAGCGTTCAATTGTGACGTGCGGTGTATTCAGAGTGATTGAAATGTTAGGGGTCATGATGCAACATCTCCTATTGGCTTGTGGTGAGCCGGTAGTAATCGTGACAAGTCCCCAAATGGGAACGAAATTGATACTAGGATCGCATAAGAGATATGTCAACATCAAAGTACCCAAATGAGATCAAAATAAATCCCAATCAGGGTGGCAAGGCTGCGATTGAGCGATTGGTCGAGGCATATGGGTTTACGACACGGCAGGCCCTTGCTGACCACTTAGAAGTGTCAAAAAGCACTTTGGCTAATAGATACATGCGAGATACCTTTCCCGCAGATTGGATAATTCAGTGTGCCCTCGAAACAGGCACTTCACTCAATTGGTTAACCACCGGGCAAGGCCTTAAACTAAGTTCTCAAACAGCAACCACCGAAGAGCTCGTGAAGTTTCGTCTGGTTGCGGGAAAAATGGTTGAAGATGGCTCATATGTTTTTGACGCGTCATTTCTTCCTGCGAAGCTTTCTGCCCCGATTGTTGTTCTCGACGGACCTACTACATACATCTGTGAGCAAAAATTTACAGAAGTGCTTGATGGGCACTGGTTGATCAACATTGATGGAACTTATTCCATCAGACTCATCACCAGATTGCCTAAGGGCATGATTAAAATTTCCACTACAGATAATAGTTTTGAATGTGCTTTTGCAGATATAGAAGTGATCGCATATGTAAGAAGCACAACTGTTTCAAATTGATATGGTAAAAGGATTTTGAAATGGATTTATTTATTATAGTAGTACTCTTATTAGCATTGCTCTCTCCCATTTTATCCGTTGTACTTTTCAAGAAAAGTAAAAAATATCGAGAGGAAATGAGTGTTTTAGCCTCCAGTAATAAAACTCTTGGAGGTGAATTAGGTGAAACACAGGAAAAATTAGCCCAGGCTATACGCGAACACGCAGAACTTGAAGGGAAAGCAGCTCCCTTATGGCAGTATCAAGAATTGCATAATGCAGTCCTAAATGCTGAGAAGAAGATAAAAACTGCTGACGCCATAGCCAAAGAAAAGATAGAAGAAGCTCAAAAAAAAGCTGCAAGAGCAGTGAACGAAGCCCACCACCAGGCTGAATTAACAATAAGCAATGCCAATAGCGAAGCTGTCGCTATCACCCAAGATGCTCGTGATGCCCGCTTGAAAGCCAAAGAACGACTCGATAACGCGAATAGTAAAGCGGATGAACTGATCTCTAATGCAAATGATAATGCGATGAAAATAATCGCAGATGCTGAGATACGTGCAAAAGAAATTGCGGGGTCCGCATATGAAGCAAAAGAGTTCGCAGAGACCTATCAGGCTGTAGCCAAGTCAATGAAAAATAAAATTGAAGGGTACGGTGATGAATGGATAGTTCCAAACCGAAGTGTTTTGGACGAACTGGCAGAGAATTATGAATTTACGGATGCCGGGAAAGAGCTGCAAAAAGCCAGGGAGTTAACCAAGTCTCTTATCAAAACAAGCAAAGCTGCAAGCTGTGAATATGTCGAACCGAACAGACGAAACACCGCAATCAATTTTGTACTAGATGCTTTTAACGGGAAGGTTGATAGCACCCTTTCGAAAATTAAGCATAACAATTACGGTAAACTATCCCAAGAAATAAAAGATGCATTTGAGCTTGTGAATTTTAACGGTTCAGCCTTTAGGTCCGCTAAGATCACCGATATTTACTTACAGGCTCGACTCAACGAGCTTAAATGGGGGGTTGCTGTAAATGAAATTATGCTCGAGGAAAAAGAAGAACAAAGACGAATCAAAGAGCAGTTACGTGAAGAAGAAAAAGCACGTCGCGAGTATGAAAAAGCGATAAAAGAAGCTGAAAAAGAAGAAAAAGCAATTCAACAGGCCATTGATAAAGCGACTAAAGAACTGATGCTTGCTGGCGAAGAACAACGTATAGCCCTCGAACAGAAACTGGCTGAGCTACAAATTAAATACGAAGAAGCTGAAGCAAAAAACCAAAGAGCTATCTCGATGGCGCAGCAAACACGCTCTGGTCACGTATATGTGATCAGTAACATCGGCTCCTTTGGAGAAAACGTTTATAAGATTGGGATGACGCGCAGACTTGAACCGCTCGATCGCGTCCGTGAGTTGGGTGATGCCAGCGTACCTTTCTCATTCGATGTGCATGCAATGATCTACAGTGATGATGCACCATCACTCGAAAATCATCTCCACAAAGTGTTTAACGATAAGCAAGTGAACAAAGTTAACTCACGCAAAGAGTTCTTCAATGTTGGTATAAAAGACATCAAATCTACGATTCAAGAAATGAGTATTGATGCGCATTGGACGATGTTTGCAGAGGCTAAAGAATATCGTGAATCACTAGCCCTAACTGAAAAAATCCTTACTGATAAAATCCCCGAAGATGAACTGATCGTTGCTTAGCTAAGGAGAGTTTGTAATGAAATTTAAAGCTAATTCCATTAGAACATTAGATCGTTTTTTGAAATGTTGTGGTGGTCAAGAAAATATAACATTAGGTATCAAATTAGATGATTTAGGACCTGAAAAGCTAGTTGAAATTGGTTTTGGCGTTTCGCCAGAAGAAGGCCTATCGATAATACCAAGTGTTATTGGTAAGTTTACTAGTTTCAATGCTAACGGAAAGGAAATCCTACGACCTGATTTGCCAAAAGAACAATACAGCGTTTCATATACAAGCACTACATACGACTGGCATAGAAATCCTCATTATGGGATGCGCACACGAACAGCTATGCGGATAGCAAGAGAGCATATTCCAGCTCCTGCGATAATGATCTCTGTTGCTAAAACAAAAAATGGGACATACATAACTTCACCTTTACTAAATTTATCCGAAGAAAATTCAGAGTTAAACATCCACATTATAAACTTAATGCTCGAATGTTTCGAGGAGATAGAAATTTTAGATACAGAAAAAGAACCATTAATAACAACAAAATTCAAAAAAGTGTTATGGACTGTATTACCTAAAGGGAAATACCCATGGGACGAAATTTCGAAAATAATAGTTTCTAACACCCAAAAAACTTCAGCATCAGATAGCGATAGAGAGGTCATTGAATCCAGACTCAAGTTAATCAATGTCTACAAACCTGATTTCATTGCTACTGGTCATGCGGGATTCAACGGATATTTTATCTTTGGTTTTGAAAGTAAAAATATATACGTACTTGAAAGCATTTTTCTTGATAACGCTACTTACATTTTTAAAAAAGATTGGGAAATATTATCCCAATTAACTAAAGCAGAGATCATTAATGGTGACCTTGAATATGAGCGTATCGTTCATAATAAAGTTTGGAAACGAGCAATAGGTGACCGCTTATCAAAGGCCTTAAGAACTTAAGTAGATGATGTTTGAATTTATGAAATTCATACATTGACCACTGTTCAAACATACAGTTAAATTTAGCCCTCAAACATGAGGGCTTTTTTATGGCAGTACGAAAACTCGACACAGGTAAATGGATATGCGAATGCTACCCCGCAGGGCGCAGCGGGCGGCGTGTGCGTAAACAGTTCGTCACCAAAGGTGAAGCATTGGCTTTTGAACGCCACACTATGGATGAGACGGAGGCGAAACCCTGGCTAGGTGAATCGGTAGACCGTCGGACGTTGAAAGACATCGTTGAACTCTGGTTCAAACTGCACGGCAAATCCCTTACCGCTGGCGAGCATGTTTACGACAAGCTACTCTTGATGGTCGATGCCCTCGGAAATCCTCTCGCTACAGATCTCAGTTCCAAATTGTTCGCGCATTACCGTGATAAACGCCTAACGGGTGAAATTTACTTTAGCAACAAGTGGAAAAAAGGTGCCAGCCCGGTAACTATCAACCTTGAGCAAAGCTATCTTAGCGGCGTTTTTAGCGAACTGGCCCGACTAGGTGAATGGACAGCGCCGAACCCGCTGGAGAACATGCGCAAATTCACCATCGCAGAAAAGGAGATGGCCTGGCTGACGCATGAACAAATTACTGAGCTTTTGTACGACTGCAACCGCCAAAGTCCCCTACTCGCACTGGTCGTTAAAATCTGTTTGAGCACCGGAGCACGCTGGCGCGAAGCAGTGAACCTCACCCGCTCTCAAGTCACAAAATATCGAATCACTTTCGTCAGGACCAAAGGCAAAAAGAACCGTAGCATTCCGATCAGCAAAGAGCTGTATGAGGAAATCATTGCCCTTGACGGCTTCAGGTTCTTTACCGACTGCTATTTCCAGTTTTTATCTGTAATGGATAAGACCTCTATCGTGCTGCCACGCGGGCAGCTTACCCACGTTCTGCGCCACACATTCGCTGCTCACTTTATGATGTCAGGTGGAAACATCCTCGCCTTGCAGAAAATCCTAGGTCATCACGACATTAAAATGACTATGCGCTATGCTCATCTGGCACCAGATCATCTTGAAACTGCCCTGCGCTTCAACCCGTTGGCTACGCTGCCAAGTGGCGACAAAGTGGCGGCAGCAGTTGGCAATGCCCCGTAGTCGTCACTTCTCACCACTAAACTAACTTATTGATTATTATGCAACTCGTTGTTTTAATTAACCCATTTACATAAATGGGTTTTTTGTTGCCTGAATTTTGCGTTCGCTGACTCCCTCCCCCCGAAACTCTCTCGCATTTGCAGCATGCTGGTTATGACACATACTTTTAGTCAGAGCTAAATGGTAATAGGTGGTTGCTATGTTACTCGCAGGCAAAGTCGCGGTAATTTTCGGTGGCAGCGGCGCTATAGGCAGTGCAGTTGCGCATGCTATGGCGCGTGAAGGCGCTCATGTGTATCTGGGCGCGCGCAGTCAGGAAAAGCTGGATTGGGCGGCCAGTAGCATTCGAACCGCGGGCGGTGCCGTCGAAACCTTTGTCGCCGATGTACTCGACGAATACGGCACCTCAAAACTAGTTACTCACCTTGCGCAGCAAACCGGTGGAATGGATGTGGTGGTTAACGCAACCGGCTTTATGCATGAACAGGGCAAACGCATCGAGGCATTATCCCTTTCTGAGTTTATGAGCGGTATCACCCCTTTCCTCTCGGCGCAGTTCAATATCGCAAAAGCCGTAACACCACACATGGGTGGCAATCGTGCGGGCGTCATTCTCACCGTTGTTGCGCCCGCGGCCCCGATGGCGATGCCTGGACATCTGGGACACATCGTCGGCTGCGCGGGAACAGAGGCCTTTATTAAAGCGCTTGCCAGCGAACTGGGGCCGGCGAATATTCGGGTCGTCGGCGTGCGTTCGCATGCGATTGTGGATGCCGTTCAGGCCGGTTCCTATACCGGGGAAATTTTTACCGCTAAAGCGCAGTCAATGGGTATTACCGTCGCACAATGGTTAGCTGGTGCGGCGCAAAGTACCATGCTTGGGCGTCTGCCTACGCTTGCACAAATCGCTGAGGTAATGACCTTTCTGGCTTCAGACCATGCCGGAGCAATCACCGCAACGGTGGTGAATATTACCGGCGGCGCTATGCACAACTGACCGTTGCGGGCAACCCCGCAATACGCTCCACCATCAGCAAGATATCTTCTCGCCGCAGCGGCTTTTTGTCCGTGACAAAATGCAGCGTCATCCCTTCAATAAACGCATCCAGCGCCCGCGCCGTAACCGGAGCAAACCACTGCTCCAGCGTTTGTTGGCTGCGTAACATCCAGTTTTGCATCACCGTTTTTAGTGCCGGTTTACGGCTGGCGAAGGCATACAGCTGATACATGAGTTCCATGTTATCGGGTGTCGTGACCTGGGAGCTGTAAATCATATCGGTAATCGCATGGCAAGCCTGCGACGCATCCGCAACGTCGGCAAAAAAAGCCTGATACTGCAGCATCATCCTGTCAGTAAAACGGTCAAACGCCTCCATTAAAAGCTCATCAATTCCCGAAAAGTAATAGGTCATAGAACCCAAGGGCACCTGAGCAATTGTCGCAATCTTCCGATGTGTAACCGCATGAATACCATGGGCTATTACCGCATCCAGAGTCGCCTGAACTATTTTTTCCCGCCGTTGCGGATCGTTCGCACGTCGCACTGCATTACCTCTTCTTGCATTTGTGTACAAATGTACACAACCTTGCTAAGGTTGTCTTCTTTCCTCTTTTCTTCGGCTCGAATTCATGACTGGCATCTCATCACGCAAAGCCTTAAGACGTCGCACCTGGGCACTGTTCACGTTCTTCTTTTTACCAGGATTATTAATGGCCTCCTGGGCAACGCGTACCCCTGCCATCAGAGATATCCTCTCCATCTCAACCGCCGAAATGGGCGCGGTGCTGTTTGGACTTTCAATTGGTTCGATGAGTGGCATTCTTTGTTCGGCCTGGCTGGTGAAACGATTTGGCACGCGTAAAGTGATCCGCACCACCATGTCTTGCGCAGTCCTCGGAATGGCAATCCTCAGCGTGGCGCTCTGGCTGCATTCCGCATGGCTTTTCGCATTTGGTCTGGGCGTGTTCGGCGCCAGCTTTGGCGCAGCAGAAGTTGCCATCAACGTCGAAGGTGCGGCTGTTGAGCGCGAAATGAATAAAACCGTACTGCCGATGATGCACGGTTTTTACAGCCTGGGAACGCTGGCGGGTGCCGGAGTCGGGATGATGCTTACCGCCTTCAGCGTACCGGCGACCGCGCATATCTTGCTGGCGGCGATGGTGGCTATCACCCCTATCTTCATCGCTATCAAAGCCATTCCTGACGGTACGGGTAAAAATGCCGCTGACGGGTCTCACTCCGGCGAAAAAGGACTGCCTTTTTATCGCGATATTCAGCTATTGCTGATTGGCGTCGTGGTGCTCGCAATGGCATTTGCTGAAGGTTCCGCCAACGACTGGCTTCCGCTACTGATGGTGGACGGACATGGATTTAGCCCGACATCAGGCTCGCTGATTTATGCCGGATTTACGCTGGGCATGACCGTTGGACGATTTACTGGCGGCTGGTTCATCGACCGCTACAGCCGCGTCGCGGTAGTACGCGCCAGTGCGCTAATGGGTGCTCTTGGGATTAGCCTGATTATTTTTGTCGACAGCACTTGGGTGGCGGGTGTTTCCGTTATTCTGTGGGGACTCGGCGCATCACTGGGCTTCCCACTGACCATTTCGGCTGCCAGCGACACCGGCCCCGATGCGCCAACCCGCGTCAGCGTTGTCGCCACTACCGGCTATCTGGCATTCCTGGTTGGACCACCGCTGCTGGGCTACCTGGGTGAACACTACGGCCTGCGTAGCGCTATGCTGGTGGTGCTGGCGCTGGTGCTTGTCGCCGCCATCGTCGCGAAAGCGGTGGCAAAACCGGATCTCAAAAACACCACTGTGATGGAGAACAGCTAATGCGTATCAAACTGATTGCAGTCGACATGGACGGCACATTTTTAAGCGACCAAAAAACCTATAATCGTGAGCGCTTTATGGCGCAATACCGTCAGATGAAAGAACAAGGGATCCGCTTTGTGGTCGCCAGCGGCAACCAGTATTACCAGCTCATCTCCTTTTTCCCTGAACTGGCCAGTGAAATCTCATTTGTCGCCGAAAACGGCGGATGGGTGGTCAGTGAAGGGGAAGATGTCTTTAACGGCGAGCTGGCAAAAGACGATTTCCAGGCCATTGTGGAACATCTGCTGACACGTACGGACATCGACATTATCGCCTGCGGTAAAAATAGCGCCTATACCCTGAAGCGGTACAGCGATGAGCATAAGACGGTCTCCGCCATGTATTATCATCGTCTTGAATTTGTGGATAATTTTGACAACCTCAACGACATTTTCTTCAAGTTCGGGCTAAATATTTCAGACGATCGTATCCCCCAGGTGCAGGCTGACCTCCATGAGGCGATTGGCGACATTATGGTGCCGGTACATACCGGCTACGGCAGCATCGATTTAATTATACCCGGTGTGCATAAGGCAAACGGTCTGCGTCTGCTGCAACAACGCTGGAATATTACCGACGATGAGGTTGTTGTGTTTGGCGATGGCGGCAATGATATTGAGATGCTGCGTCAGGCAGGATTTAGTTTTGCAATGGCGAACGCCCATGAGCCGGTTATCCAGGCGGCAAAATATCGCGCAGGGTCGAACAACGAAGAGGGCGTGCTGGATATTATCGACCGCGTGTTAAAGAATGAAGCACCGTTTACGCAATAACGCCTCAGCACAGACGGCAACAAAATGATGGCATGATCTATTCATAATCCGCCTCAAATTAACCCGCTGGATTATTACCTCCAGTGAATATTCAGACGAGCGGATTATGAAGAAAAGTGTACTGATAGCGACATTGTTGCTGGGTTTTGCGGGGACAACATTTGCGCAAAGCGTTACCGTTGATGTACCAAGCGGTTATAAGGTGGTGGTAGTGCCCTCTTCCGTCAGCGTTCCGCAGGCGGTCAGCGTTACCACCGCGCCACAAACGGTGTATGTTGCTCCGGCGCCTGCCCCGGCCCCTGTCTATCGCGCACATCCTTATGCGCGACATGTTGCAAGCGTCGGTGAAGGAATGATCATCGAACACCAGATTGACGATCACCACTAAGTTTTTGCCTGGCCCGGGCAACCGGGCTTTAACCTTCCCGTGAATCCCCTACCCGTTTATCTTTCAGGAAGATAACCATCAGAATCACCCACAGTACGCCGCTTGCCAGATTGAACAGGCTGAACAAGCCGTTTCCTCCGAGCAGATAAGCGTGTTTACTCAGCTCAATACCGACGGTAAAAATCAGCATTTGCAACATACCCATGGCGGCAGAAACCGTGCCCTTACTCATTTCACTGGCAAACAGCGTCAGACGTACCAGTCCCGCATTCGCCACGCCAATACCAAACGCATAGATGCTTAAACCCGCCGTCATCCATAGATACGCATGGGATGACACCACCGTGGCCGCTGCGGCAATCACCAGCCCGACGGCGATTGGCCAGCCGCCCATGATAATCAGCGAACGTACGGTTTTTCGCGAGGTCAGGCGCGCCAGTACCAGGTTACCGGCAATCAACGCGCCAAAAATCGGTACCTGCAACAGGCCATATTCGTAACTGCTGAGATGTTCACCGCTGATGATAATAATCGGGGACTGCGCAATCCACGCCAGTAACGGCAGGCTGACAAAACCCAAGGCCAGCGCACCTGCAACGAAGCGCACGTTCCTCAGCACCAGCTTATAATCTTTGCCCAGCTCTTTAATCGACAGCTTTTCACCAAGCCGGGTTGCCGTCTCCGGCATCGCGCGTTGCAGACCAAAAAAAGAGATGGCGGCCAGGGCGGCAAACAGGATAAACATCCCTTCCCACGGCAGAACATGTACCCAGGCTGCACCGACCAACGGCCCCAGCAGGGGCGCAATCAACGCTACGTTTGCCATCAGCGCGGTAATTTTTATGCACACCGCTTCTTCAAAGGATTCCTGAATTGCGGCGTAACCCACCGCGCCAATAAAGCACAGGCTTATCCCTTGTAAAAAACGCAGGAAGGTAAATTGCTCAATATTCTGCGCAAGCAGGGTTGCAAGGCAGGTCACAATGAACCAGAGCACGCCGGTTAACATCACCGGGCGACGTCCAATTCGATCCGACAGCGGTCCTAATAACCACTGCAAAAACATGCCGCCAGCCAGATAGGCGGTCATGGATGTGGGCACCCAATCTAATCCGGCATTATATTGCTCCACCACCGCCAACATTCCGGGCTGGATCATATCGTTGCCGATATAAGTAGAGAATTCGTAAAGCACCAGACAGAGAGGGAAAAGTAATGCCTGACGCCCCAAACGGGCGCCTGAAGATAAACGGTTCTGCATGCAGTCTCTTAACTATAGAAAAATCGCGCAAAGTGTAATAAATGCGCCGTACTGGTGATAGTGAATTATGTGATTTGAAAGCAAATTGCGCACATTTTTACACTCATTTGCTCAGGAACATTTTGCGTTAAGGTTAATTTAAGTTGAGGCCGCTATCATGTTCAATAAGTCTCATTAATTGTCTGAAAAATAGTCATTTAACAGACAAATAAGACAAGACCGCTTTTTATCCCGTGAAAGCAATTTTATGCTCTCCCCTCTTGGGCCTTTTTAACGATTACACTGAGTCTGGACGTTATGCTGGAAAATCTGAACAACTCACTTTTTTATCTCATCAATGCCACGCCGGACTCTGCGCAATGGATGATATCGCTTGCCATTTTTATTGCCAAAGACCTGATTAACATCGTACCGCTATTAGCCGTTGTGCTTTGGCTTTGGGGGCCGCGGGCCCAGGTTACTCTCCAGCGCCAGTTAGTTATAAAAATGGCGATTGCGCTGATCGTCGGTCTGACGATTTCATGGCTGATGGGGCATCTGTTCCCTCACGATCGTCCGTTTGTTAACCACATCGGTTACAACTTCCTGCATCATGCGGCGGATGACTCTTTCCCGAGCGATCACGGTACGGTTATCTTTACCTTTGCACTGGCTTTCCTGTTCTGGCATCGCCTGTGGACGGGCGCTCTGCTGATGGTCGTTGCTGTGGCGATTGCCTGGTCGCGGGTCTACCTTGGCGTACACTGGCCGCTGGATATGCTGGGAGGATTACTCGCCGGACTGATTGGCTGCCTGAGCGCCCAGATGATCTGGCAGCGGTTTGGCACGCCCCTGTACCTCGGCTTGCAAAATGGCTATCGCGCCTGCTTCGCTCTGCCCATCCGTAAAGGCTGGGTGCGTGACTAACCCACGGTAAAAAGAGTAGTATTAAGCGCGATACTGAGCACTTATTCTACTCTCCAGGGGAACTATGGAAACTCGACGCGACGAGCGTATTGGTCAATTACTGCAGGCGCTGAAACGCAGCGATAAATTACACCTCAAAGAAGCCGCGACGCTGCTGGGCGTATCTGAGATGACCATTCGTCGCGACCTGAATAATCACGATGCTCCCGTCGTCTTGCTCGGGGGCTATATTGTTCTGGAACCCCGCAGCGCCAATCACTATTTAATCAGCGATCAAAAATCCCGACTGGTTGATGAAAAGCGCCATGCCGCCCAGATGGCGGCAAGCCTCGTGCAGGCACACCAGACTATCTTTTTCGACTGTGGTACCACCACGCCGTGGATCATTGAGGCTATCGACAATGAATTGCCTTTCACCGCAATCTGCTACTCGCTGAATACGTTTCTGGTGCTACAGGAAAAACCGCAGTGCCGCGTCATTCTGTGTGGTGGCGAATTCCATGCCAGCAACGCAATTTTCAAACCGCTTGATTTCCAGGAAACGCTGAACAACCTGTGCCCGGATATCGCTTTTTATTCCGCAGCTGGCGTTCATATTGAGAAAGGCGCGACCTGTTTTAACCTGGAAGAGCTACCGGTGAAACACTGGGCGATGTCGATGGCGCAGCATCACGTGCTGGTGGTCGATCACAGCAAATTTGGTAAGGTGCGTCCTGCGCGGATGGGTGAAGTAAAACGCTTTAATACCATCGTCAGCGATAGCCGTCCTGACGAGGCGTTTGTTGAGTACGCGAAAGCGCAACGTATCAAACTGATGTATTAAGCGATACTGCCGGATGGCGATAGCGTCATCCGGCAAACGCTAAGATTAAGAGAACCAGCCGCCAAACCACTGGTGGAATTTCATCATCACAAAGTCCCACATGCGACTAAAGAATCCCCCCTCTTCCACGGCCTCCATCACCATCAGTGGACGCTGCTCGATGGATTTCCCGTTCAACTGGAAGTCGATAGTCCCCACAACCTGGCCTTTCTTCAGCGGCGCGGTTAACTGTGGTTCGGTCAGGGTAAAGCTGGCCTTCAGGTTTTTGAGCTGACCACGCGGGATAGTCACCGAGCCCGCTTCTCCGGCGCCCAAATTAACCTCACTCTTATCGCCAAACCAGACGCGCTGCGTCACGAAAGTGGCATCCGGTTTAATCGGCGTAACGGTTTCAAAGAAGCGGAAGCCCCAGGTCAGCAACTTTTCTGACTCATTAAAACGAATGCGGTCGGTTTTCGCCCCTAACACCACGGAGATCAGGCGCATATCCCCCTGGGTCGCAGAAGCGACCAGGTTGTATCCCGCCCCGGCCGTAGTACCGGTTTTCATACCGTCCACGTTCAGGTTGGTGCTCCACAACAAACGGTTGCGGTTCGGCTGGCGGATTTTATTAAAGGTAAATTCTTTCTCTTTGTGGATAGCATACTCTTCCGGTACATCGTGGATTAGCGCCTTCCCGAGCAGGGCCATATCACGTGCGGTACTGAACTGTCCTGCCGCATCCAGGCCATGCACGGTCTGGAAAGTGGTATTGGTCAGCCCCAGTTTTTTCGCGTAGCCGTTCATCAGACCAATGAAGGATTCCTGGCTGCCGGCAACGTAATCAGCCAGTGCGATACAGGCATCGTTACCAGACTGGATGATAACGCCTTTGTTCAGATCGGACACTGCAACCTGATCGCCGGGCTTGAGGAACATAACCGACGAACCGCGCAGGGCCGGATTACCGGTCGCCCAGGCGTCTTTGCCCACGGTGACCATATCGTTGAGGTTAATTTTCCCGGCCTTCAGCGCCTGACCGACTACATAGCTGGTCATGATCTTGGTCAGACTGGCAGGATCCAGTTTCTCATCAGCATTACCTTCCGCCAGTACCTTACCGCTGGCGTAATCCATTAGGATCCACGCGCGCGCGTCGACGCTCGGTGGGGCCGTTGGTTGCTCCGCCGCCTGTACGCTCGGCGACAAAAGGATTAAGAGTGCAGAACCTGCAGCAAAGCTGCGAAGTGAAGAGAAGTATTGCGTCATAAATGCCACCCGAGTATCCATTCCAAAAAACCACGTCATACCACACCGTGTTTACACAAAACCAGCCAAGCGACCCTGGCCAACCCATGCAGAAAAGGTCTGATGGATGACGTGTAAAATAAGTGCGGTGAGTAATAACGCACTAACGAGCTTAAAGAAACCGTAAGTTGGTAAAGTTTTTAAAGTTTATGCAATAACACCGCGCTGCGCTGCTCCTGGCACGATTTTTTTAGACTTTGTTGCGTAAATATTAGGTTTACCCCACCATGTGGGCTAGTCAGATGGCATCTGCAGCCATAAAGCTGCTCAATTAATTTGCGGGGTTACTATGATTACACTGTGGGGTCGCAATAACTCGACCAACGTAAAAAAAGTATTGTGGACGCTCGAGGAACTGGAACTGCCGTATAACCAAATTCTGGCGGGCGGACAGCATGGCGGTAACCGCGATGCCGACTATCTGGCACTCAACCCGAACGGACTGGTCCCGCTGCTACGCGATGATGAAACGGACGTTGTTCTGTGGGAATCCAATACCATTGTCCGCTATCTGGCAGCTCAGTACGGACAAAAGCGTTTGTGGATTGACGCCCCGGCCGCGCGCGCCGTCGGTGAAAAATGGATGGACTGGGCAAACCAGACGCTAAGTCCTGCGCATCGGGTTATCTTGTTTGGCCTGGTCAGAACCCCTGCCGAGAAACGCGATATGGCGGCAATCGAGGCGGGTAGTCAGGTGTGCGATAACCTGTTTGCTATTCTGGATAACGCGCTGGCGGACCAGCCATGGTTCTCCGGGGCTGAATTTGGCACTGCCGATATCGCCGTTGCGCCGTTCATCTATAACCTGTTCAACGTTGGTCTGAGCTGGACCCCGCGCCCACATCTGGAACACTGGTATCAACAACTGACCGAACGTCCGGCGTTTCAAAAAGTCGTGATGATCCCGGTCAGCTAACTCAATCAGGGACTCACTTTCAGTAATTCCCCGTCGGACTCGTCGGTTAGTACATATAAGTACCCGTCTGGTCCGACGCGCACATCACGGATCCGCTGTCCCCTTTCCTGCAACAGACGACCCTCTTCGGTGACGGCATTCCCTTTGACGCTCAGCACGATCACTTCTTTATCTTTCAACGCGCCAATGAATAACTTCTGCCGCCACTGTGGGAAGGTATCGCTATTATAAAAAGCCATTCCGCTGACCGCCGGTGACTTTTCCCAGTAAAAGATGGGTTGCTCTGTTCCAGCAACAATTGGGCCTTTTGCTTCGGGAATTTTAAGACCACTGTAGTTAACGCCCCAGGTCGCAAGCGGCCAGCCGTAGTTTTTCCCTTTCTCCGGGATATTGATTTCATCGCCCCCGCGTGGACCATGCTCATTGAGCCACAGCGTATCGCTCCAGGGATTCATCGCCATCCCCTGCGGGTTGCGGATACCATATGACCAAATCTCTGCCCGCGCTCCTGCCCTCTTCACAAACGGATTATCCGGCGGAATTTTTCCCTCATCGGTCAGTCGTACGACCTTGCCCTGCAGCTTATCCAGATCCTGTGCGGTAGAACGTTGATTGTTTTCACCAAGGCCAATAAACAGATAACCGTTGCCATCAAAAACCATACGTCCGCCAAAATGGTTTCCGCTGGAGAGCTTCGGCTGTTGGCGAAAAATGGTCTGGAACCCTTGCAGATGTTTGAGATCGTCGCTCAGTCGTCCGTAACCAACCGCTGTCCCGGCGTTACCTTCACCGTCAGCTTCAGCAAAGCTAAGCCACACCCGGCGGGATTGTTTAAAATCCGGTGCTAATGCCACATCAAGCAATCCCCCCTGACCATTCGCCCAGACTTTGGGTACGCCGGTCAGCGGGTCGGAAAGCCCCTTCCCTGACTGCCAAAGTCGAAGCTGGCCGCCTTTAAGCGTAATGAGCATACCGCGATTGTCGGGTAAAAACGCCAGCGACCACGGATGATCGAGTTTCGTTTGCAGCACTTCCACTTCTACCGCGGCGGCATAAGAGGAAAATAGCGCAAGTGGGACAGCACAGAGAAAGAGTCGACGCATAACACCTCCTTAATGGCTCTGCATAAAGCGTAGCCAGCAAGGGGAATTATCCCGCCACATTTACATAATCTTAACGAAAAGGGGGAGCGCCCTCCCCCTGATTCAGACGTGTTCCAGCGTTGAATAAGATTGCAAACACTGGATACTTAGCGTCAGCGTTGTCAGGCAGTTTTCCAGTTTCTCTGCGTTAACGGCGATAAAAGTTGGACAATCGTGATGTCCACTCATAAGACAAACAGCGGCGGCGGCTAACGCCCCTTCAGCACGATGAAGGGCATTCCACTCTTCCTGATCAAGATGCATACCGTGAAGCTGTGATTGCTCGTGCAATTCGCGATTCAGTACAAAAAAATTATCACGCAGACGATCGCTCTCGCTGACTGACATGTAGCCTTTCGCTTTTCTCAACAGCAGATAAGCGGCAAGTTCGACACGGGCGTTTATCAATTTGTTGAGAAGATCGGTTCTCAGTCTGTCAACAACCATACTTTGTTCCTCCTCTTTCCAACTATGGTGCAACTTAATAGTATGGTCGTTTTTTGAACAAAGTCGTGTCCAGGATCAATCCATCACCTAAAATTAACATAATTTACAAATAATCTTTAATTCCACGCTGGGCGTGGCGACTGATGGTATGAGATTGCGATACAATTTTTATTCAGAACTCTGTAGAATCCGTGCCCTGAATATTCCAATAACTGAACAATTTTTACGCTATGAGCAATGTAACCCACCAGCCGAAAATCGGCTTTGTCTCCCTCGGCTGCCCGAAAAACCTCGTCGATTCTGAACGCATCCTGACCGAACTTCGTACCGAAGGCTATGACGTTGTGCCAAGCTACGACGACGCGGATATGGTTATCGTTAACACCTGTGGCTTTATCGACAGCGCGGTTCAGGAGTCGCTGGAAGCAATCGGCGAAGCGCTGAACGAAAACGGCAAGGTGATCGTCACCGGCTGTCTGGGCGCGAAAGTCGATCAGATCCGTGAAGTCCACCCGAAGGTGCTGGAAATCACCGGGCCGCATAGCTACGAACAGGTTCTGGAACACGTTCACCACTATGTGCCCAAACCAAAGCACAACCCGTTCCTGAGCCTGGTTCCTGAACAGGGCGTCAAGCTCACTCCGCGTCATTATGCCTATCTGAAAATTTCTGAAGGCTGCAACCACCGCTGCACGTTCTGCATTATTCCGTCGATGCGTGGCGATCTGGTGAGCCGTCCGATTGGCGACGTCCTCAGCGAAGCCAAACGTCTGGTGGATGCGGGCGTAAAAGAGATACTGGTCATTTCTCAGGATACTTCCGCGTACGGCGTGGATGTGAAGCATCGCACCGGTTTCCATAACGGCGAGCCGGTCAAAACCAGCATGGTTGATCTGTGCGAGCAGTTATCAAAACTGGGGATCTGGACTCGTCTGCATTACGTCTATCCCTATCCGCACGTTGATGACGTGATCCCACTGATGGCGGAAGGGAAAATCCTGCCGTATCTGGACATCCCGCTGCAACATGCCAGCCCGCGTATTCTTAAGCTGATGAAACGCCCAGGCTCCGTGGACAGACAACTGGCACGCATCAAGCAGTGGCGTGAAATCTGCCCTGAACTGACGCTGCGCTCAACCTTCATTGTCGGTTTCCCAGGTGAAACGGAAGAAGACTTCCAGATGCTGCTCGACTTCCTGAAGGAAGCACGTCTGGACCGCGTGGGCTGCTTTAAATACAGCCCGGTAGAAGGCGCTGGCGCCAATGACCTGCCGGACCAAATCCCGGAAGAGGTGAAAGAGGAACGCTGGAACCGCTTTATGCAATTGCAACAGCAAATCTCTGCTGAACGTTTGCAGGAGAAAGTGGGCCGCGAAATTCTGGTTATCGTTGATGAAGTTGACGAAGAAGGCGCGATTGGCCGCAGCATGGCTGACGCTCCGGAAATCGACGGGGCGGTATACCTGAATGGCGAAACCAAGGTGAAACCTGGCGATATCATCCGCGTGAAGGTCGAAAACGCTGATGAATACGATCTGTGGGGCACCCGCGTTTAAATAAGCGCAACCCAACTGTAGGCCGGATAAGCGTTACGTCTTATCCGGCCCTGTGATTTATCCTTTAATTTTCGGGTCCAGCGCGTCGCGCAGACCATCTCCGAGTAAGTTAAACGCCAGTACCGTCAGGAATATCGCCACCGCCGGGAAAATCGCCACGTGCGGCGCGATCACCATATCAGCGCGGGCTTCATTGAGCATTGCCCCCCACTCCGGGGTCGGCGGCTGCGCACCCAATCCCAGAAATGACAGGCTCGCGGCAGAGATAATCGACGTGCCAATTCGCATGGTAAAAAAGACCACGATCGATGAAACCGTACCCGGCAGGATATGGTTGAAGATGATGGTCGCATCGCTGGCGCCGATACTGCGCGCGGATTCAATAAAGGTCTGCTGCTTTAGCACCAGCGTATTTGCGCGCACCAGCCGCGCGAAGGCCGGAATGGAGAAAATGGCCACGGCAATAATCACGTTTGCAATGCCGCTGCCCAGCACAGCGACCACGGCTATCGCCAGCAAAATACCCGGAAAGGCAAACAGCACATCGCAGATACGCATAATCAGTCGATCCCACCAGCCTTCGTAGTATCCCGCCAGCAGACCCAGCACGGTGCCAATCGCCGCGCCAATAAATACGGCAAAGACCCCCGCCGCCAGCGAGATTTGCGCCCCCACCAGCACGCGGCTAAAAATATCCCGCCCCAGCGAGTCAACGCCGAACCAGTGCAGCATCGACGGTCCGTCATTCAGACGGTCATAATCGAAGTAATTCTCGGCATCAAATGGCGTTAACCAGCGAGCAAAAATCGCCACCATTATCAGCAGCACGACAAATAACCCCGCTAACATCGCCATGCGCTGGCGACGGAAACGACGCCAGAATTCATGCCACGGCGTGCGTATCTGCTCAGGCTTAACAAGGGGCATCGCATTTAAAATCGCCTGTCGGCGCCAGTTAAAAAATCGCATCCTTACTTGTACCTGATAGCCGGATTAATGGCGGCATAGAGCACATCCACCACTAAGTTAATAAGAATAAACTCCAGAGAAAACAACAGCACCTCGGCCTGAATCACCGGGTAGTCGCGCATTTCGACTGAGTCCACCAACAGCCGCCCAAGCCCTGGCCAGTTAAACACCTTCTCAACCACAATCGAGCCGCCAAGCAAAAAGCCAAACTGTAGCCCCATCATGGTGACCACCGGGATCATCGCATTGCGCAAACCATGTTTTAACACCACCCAGGTTTCACTCACCCCTTTGGCCCGCGCGGTACGCATATAGTCTTCACTGAGCACATCGACAAACGAAGCGCGGGTAAACCGGGCTAACACCGCAGCCACCGCCGCACCCAGGGTAATAGACGGGAGGATATAGTGCCGCCAGGTATCAGCTCCAACGGTGGGCAACCAGCCAAGCTCAACGGAGAATATCTGCATGAGCAGCATGCCGAGCGCAAACGCCGGGAAAGAGATCCCGGTGACAGCGAGCGTCATACTCAATCTGTCCGGCCAACGATTACGCCATACAGCAGCAATAATCCCTGCCGTCATGCCGAATAACACCGCCCACGCCATGCTGGCAATGGTCAGCCATAGCGATGGCATAAAACGACTGGCTATCTCTTCGGAGACCGGGCGACGAGAAACCATTGAGGTTCCAAAATCGCCTTGCAACACGTTAGTAATGTAATGCCAGAACTGAATATGCAGCGGCTGGTCCAGACCCAACTGCTGACGCACCAGTTCGATAACCTCAGCGTCAGCCTCCGGTCCGGCAATCAGCCGGGCCGGATCGCCGGGTAGCAGGTGAACAAATAAAAATACCAGCACCGCTACGATCAACAGAGTTGGAATCAACCCCAGCAGGCGCTTGAAAACATAGTTAAGCATCACACTCCCTTCGCCGGCCCCTGCGTGGCGGGGCCGGATGAATAGCTTATTTTAAATCCGCATCATCAAAGCTAAATCCGGTATCCGGCATGATCCAGAACCCGGTCAATCTGGTGTTGTGCGCCGAAATCAGTTGTTCCACTACCAGTGGGATCCACGGCGACTCTTTCCAGATAATATCCTGCGCATCCTTGTACAGCTTCGCTTTCTGGGCCGGATCGTTGGTTTGCAACGCTGCCGCTAAATCACTGTCCACCTGCTTATTGCTGTAGAACGCCGTATTAAACAGCGTTGGCGGCCAGTTTTGAGATGCAAACAGCGGTGACAGCGCCCAGTCTGCTTCACCCGTAGAGGCAGACCAGCCGGTGTAGAACATGCGTACCCCGCTCTCTTTCTGCGCTTTACCTTCGACTTGCGCCGCGCGCTGACCGGCATCCATCGCCGTCACCTGAGCCTTAACGCCCACCTGAGCCAGTTGCTGCTGGGTAAATTGCAGCACTTTTTGCGCGGTACTATGGTTATGAGAAGACCATAGCGTGGTGGTAAAACCGTTCGGATAACCCGCTTCTTTCAGCAGTTCGCGCGCTTTTGCCGGGTCGTATGGCCATGGCGTATAGCTTTGCGCATAGGCGATCGACGGTGGGAGAACGCCGGTTGCTGGCGTCGCGTAACCGGCAAACGCCACTTTCACCAGCGCCTGACGGTTGATGGCATAATTCAGCGCTTCACGCACCTTCGGGTTATCGAACGGTTTTTGCGTGACGTTCATGCTGATGTAACGCTGCATAATAGACGGACTGGCCACCAGTTCCAGGTTTTTATTCTTCGCCAGTAGCGCCGCCTGCTCGTAAGGGATCGGGAAGGCAAACTGCGCTTCCCCGGTCTGCAGCATTGCCGCACGCGTGTTGTTGTCGGTCACCGGACGCCAGGTAATCGTATCCAGCTTTGGCAGCCCTTGCTGCCAGTAACCCGCGAACTTCTTAACCTTTACAAAATCCGTCTGATTCCAGGTCTCAAGCTGATACGGCCCGGTCCCCACGGGATGGAAACCGATCTCCTTGCCGTATTTCTCCAGCGCGGCGGGAGAGATCATCGCCGTAGCCGGGTGCGCCAGAATATTGATAAATGCAGAGAACGGCTGCTTCAGCGTTATCTTCACCGTCGACGGATCGACGACCTCGGTTTTATCGATATTCTTATACAGGTTGTAGCGTTTCAGATGGTTTTCCGGGTTGCTGGCCCGGTCGAAGTTAGCTTTAACCGCATCGGCGTTGAAGTCGGTGCCGTCCTGAAACTTCACACCCTGTCGCAGCTTAAGGGTATAAGTCAGGCCATCATCAGAAACCGTATAACTCTCCGCCAGCACATTTTTCAGCTTCATCTCTTTATCAAGGCCAAACAGCCCCTGGTAAAACGACTTCGCTACCGCCTGCGACAACGTGTCGTTTGCGTCGTAGGGATCGAGGGTGGTGAAATTGGATCCTACCGCCACTACTACATCTTTGGCGGCCCAGCCAGGTGTGGCGGCCAGCGCAGAGGCCACTCCCACAGCAACCAGCCATTTTCGAGCAACAATTTTTGTCATGTTATTCTCCTTAAACCCTGCCTGCCTGTTATAAACGCGAAAGCGCATTTTCTGGTTGCGGACGCGCAACATAATGCCCCGGGCCAACTTGCTGTAGTGAAACGGGGGAAATCTCTTCACCGCGTTTGCGGATATTACTGGGGATATCATCCGACAGCAGCACGCGCTGGGGCCGGTGATGTGAGGGATCGGCGACCGGGACTGCCGCCATCAGTTTGCGGGTGTACGGATGCTGCGGATTTTCAAACACCGCGCGTCGGGTGCCGATCTCGACGATTTGCCCAAGGTACATCACCGCCACCCGATGACTGATCCGCTCCACCACCGCCATATCGTGGGAAATAAACAGGTACGCAATCCCCATTTCTCGTTGGAGGTCGAGCAACAGGTTGATAATTTGCCCGCGAATTGAGACATCCAGCGCCGAGACTGACTCATCGGCAATAATCACCTTGGGATTGAGCGCCAGCGCCCGGGCAATACAGATACGCTGACGCTGACCACCGGAAAACTCATGCGGATAGCGCCAGGCATGCTCAGGGAGCAATCCTACGCGTTCCAGCAGCCATGCAACCCGTTTTGCCGCCGCATCGCCTTGCAGTAGCCCATGCACCCGCAGCGGTTCTAAAATGGAATATCCCACGGTCTGACGCGGATCGAGCGAAGCATAGGGGTCCTGGAAGATAAATTGAATATCCCGACGCAGCGGCTGTAGCTTACTGGCGGCCAGGGTATCGATACGCTGTCCGTTGAAAACAATCTCCCCGCGTTGAGACTCTACCAGACGTAGCAGCGCCCGACCGGTGGTGGATTTCCCGCAGCCTGACTCCCCCACCAGCGAGAGCGTCTCTCCGGGCCACAGGTCAAAGCTAACGTTTTCCACCGCATGCACCTCGCGGGTCACCCGATTAAGAATGCCGCTGCGCAGCGGAAAACGCGTCACCAGATTACGTACCTGCAAAATAGGCTCGCCTTCAACCACAGTATCCTGTTCAGTCTGTGGTTCTACATGGCTGGGATCGTGTAATGAAATGAGTGGAAACCGGCGCGGGTACGCTTGTCCGGTCATCGCCCCAAGCTGCGGCACGGCTGCCAGCAGCGCTTTAGTGTAAGGATGCTGGGGAGCGTGAAAAATTTGCTCAACGCTGCCGGTTTCTACCGCCTCGCCCTGATACATCACCAGCACGCGATCGGCAATATCCGCCACGACGCCCATATCGTGGGTAATAAAGATCACTCCCATCGACATATCCTGCTGCAACACTTTTATCAGTTGCAGGATCTGTGCCTGAATAGTGACATCCAGCGCGGTAGTCGGTTCATCGGCAATTAAAACCGCAGGGCGACACGATAGCGCCATGGCGATCATTACCCGCTGGCGCATGCCGCCAGAAAGCTGGTGCGGATAGCGCGATAAAATAGCCTTCGCCTCGGGGATACGCACCTGGTCGAGCATCCGTTTCGCTTCCACCATCGCCTCTTCGTGGCTGGCCCCCTGATGCAAACGGATTGACTCAGCAATCTGCTCACCCACGGTAAATACCGGATTAAGCGATGTCATGGGCTCCTGGAAGATCATGGCGATATCTGCGCCACGCACGTGACGCATCCGCGACGCGCTCTGTTCACCCAGCTCAATAACCTGTCGGTTACGGCGTCGAAGGAGCATTTCATCGCAGCTCACCTCGCCGCCTGACTGTTCAATCAAACGCATCAGCGACAAGGCTGTTACCGACTTTCCTGAACCGGATTCACCCACTATCGCCAGCGTTTCACCACGCTTCAGGCGAAATGACAGATTACGCACCGCACTGATGCGCTGTTGCTCCTGTTCAAAGGCAATGTTCAGGTTGCTGACTGCCAGCACGTCGCAGGCGTCAAGCTCATCACTGTGTGGCAACGGTATCTCCTTTTTCCCGATAAATACCGGTGGTTGGCGTATCGCCTGCATATCCCCAGGCACGGTACATGCCTTCGCTGTTAAACGGCAAGGCGACGTTGCCCTCGTGATCGACGGCAATTAAACCGCCGCTACCGCCGAGCGCCGGTAATTTTTCCATTACTACGCGTTCGCACGCCTCCGATAAACTCAGGCCGCCATAGTCCATCAACGCCGCAATGTCATAGGCCGCCAGCGCACGAATAAAGACTTCACCGGTTCCGGTGCAGGAAACGGCCACACTTGCGTTATTGGCATAACAGCCAGCGCCGACCAGCGGACTGTCACCTACCCGACCCGGTAATTTATTGGTCATTCCGCCGGTCGATGTTGCCGCCGCCAGATTGCCAAACATATCCAGCGCGACCGCACCCACAGTACCCATTTTGTTGTTTTCATCCAGCGGGGTCGCGCTATGATCCAGCACCGTTTCACCCGCCGATTGCGCTGCCAGCAGTTGAGCGTAGCGTTCTGGCGTCGAGAAAATATCCGCCGAAACGCGCTCCATACCCTGCGCAATGGCAAAGTTTTCAGCCCCTTCACCTATCATCATGACGTGGGGGCTGTGCTCCATCACCAGGCGAGCCGCGAGAATTGGATTGCGCAGATGGCTAACCCCGGCGACGGCTCCCGCGTTTAGCGTATTACCGTCCATCACACAGGCGTCCAGTTCATGGGTTTCATCACGGGTATACACCGCGCCAATTCCGGCATTAAACAACGGACACTCTTCCAACAAACGCACGGCTTCGGTGACCACATCCAGTGCGCTACGACCGTCTTCAAGCATCCGTTGGCCGGTTTCAACGATATCCGACAGCGCTTGTATATAACGCAATTCTTGCTCCTGGCTCAGTAACGCGCGGGTGATAGCCCCTGCGCCGCCGTGAATTGCAATGACTGCTTTACCCATTTTATTCGTCCATTAGGTGGCGGGTACCGGGGGGTTATAAATATCAGAATTTCGGTGACTTATTGATTCGATTTTTGAATATAGAAAGATGCAGACGTCATGTAAAGGTAAAGGCCCGCACCTCACACCCCGTCTCATCAGGTCATTCAGATGTGTTTAACGGAAAGGAGATCTCTCGACGTTGGTGCTAAATTATTCAAGCCGATCGGTAATCTGTTTTTTTGCATAAAACACAAAGCGTTCTACAGACGGCATACACGCTGCCCAGTTATGTTTGGTTAACCCCAGATATTCCGCACGCGCTGCTTGCAGCAAATCAGCATGCTCAGCGGGTAATTGCGGCAGAAGCCAGGATGCGGCCTCATCTTTAGCGACAATATTACCCGTAACCACGCTATACCAGATACGTGCCAGAGCAAGAATGATATTACGCTCGTCCCCCTCTAAATCAGCCGGTTTCTGCCACATCTCAAGGATATGCCGAAATGTTTGCAATACATCTCTAAACGGAATGACGTTAAATAACGTCTCAGCCGGTTCACCGAACAGCGGTACGCTGGCGCGCCGGGCCTGGGTCAGCAGAATAGAAAGATCAGGATCCACCATTGCCGGTTCAAACACGCCAGCGCGAATATCATCACGCAGCCATTCACCAAACTGCATTTCTCTCGCCGGTGGGAATCGCCACGGCACGATCTGCGAGTGCAGAACAACGGTCACTTCCAGCGCACGATATGGCCCGGAGGTGCCGGGAGGCGCTGAAATGGTCAGCAAATCCTGCATCAGTTTTTCTCTTTGTCGGGCATTTATTGGTTCACGCAGGGTGACCAATAAATCAATGTCGCTTTGGGGTTTTAAGCCGCCTTCAACCGCAGAGCCATACAAATGAAGGGCAATGAGATTCCCCTCGAAAATCTGGCGGATGCACGCACTGGCTGCCTCCACCTGTCGTCGAATTGCGTCTGGAATAATATTAGCCATTTAGCCCCCAGGGAAAAATGAGCGGAAATATTGAGTCTATACTGCATTCTTCCTGCAGCGCTATCCCTGGCACAAAACCTTTACCAGATCTGATTCTAAGCCTGAGGTAGCATACTGCCCGCGTCCATTTTCTGACATAATGAGCAGATTCGATTTTGCCCCGCAGGAGTCTTCTCATGGAATTTACCGCCGGACTGATGCCGCTTGAAACGGCTCTCTCTCAGATGCTTTCGCGTATTACCCCGCTCACCGCCGTCGAAACGCTGCCGCTGGTTCAATGCTTTGGCCGCATTCTGGCCACCGACGTTGTCTCCCCCATTGATGTACCGGGATTCGATAACTCAGCAATGGATGGCTATGCGGTACGATTAGCCGATTTACAATCTGATCAGCCGCTTGCTGTGGCGGGTAAAGCCTTTGCCGGTCAGCCTTTCCATGGCGAGTGGCCTGCGGGAACCTGCATCCGTATTATGACCGGCGCCCCAGTGCCTGCTGGTTGTGAAGCGGTGGTGATGCAGGAGCAAACGGAACAAACTGAGGACGGGGTGCGTTTTACCGCCGAAGTCCGCCGCGGGCAAAATATTCGTCTGCGCGGTGAAGATATTGCAAACGGCGCGGTGGTGTTTCCCGCCGGGACTCGCCTGACAACCGCCGAGCTTCCCGTTCTGGCTTCGCTCGGTGTTGCCGATGCTCCCGTTGTGCGCAAAGTCCGCGTGGCGCTGTTCTCCACCGGTGATGAACTGCAGTTGCCAGGTCAGCCGCTGGGAGACGGGCAGATTTATGACACTAACCGTCTGACCGTTCACCTGATGCTGCAACAGTTGGGCTGCGAAGTGAACAACCTGGGGATTATTCGCGACGATCCCAACGCGCTGCGTGCCGCGTTTATCGAAGCCGACAGCCAGGCCGATGTCGTCATCAGCTCCGGCGGCGTTTCAGTAGGCGAAGCGGATTACACTAAAACTATTCTGGAAGAGCTGGGAGAAATTGCCTTCTGGAAGCTGGCCATCAAACCGGGCAAACCGTTCGCGTTTGGCAAACTGAGCAACAGCTGGTTTTGCGGTCTGCCGGGTAATCCAGTGTCTGCGGCCCTCACCTTTTATCAACTGGTACAACCGCTCCTGGCGAAACTCAGCGGCAACACCGCCTGTGGACTGCCGCCTCGCCAGCGTGTGCGCACCGCCTCACGCCTGAAGAAAACACCTGGCCGTCTGGATTTTCAGCGCGGCGTATTGCAGCGTACCGCTGAAGGCGAACTGGAAGTCACCACTACCGGGCACCAGGGCTCGCATATTTTTAGCTCTTTTAGCCAGGGTAACTGTTTTATCGTGCTGGAGCGCGATCGCGGTAACGTCGAAGCTGGCGAATGGGTTGAGGTCGAGCCGTTTAACGCACTGTTTGGAGGCCTGTAATGGCAGAACTCAGCGACCAGGAGATGATGCGCTATAACCGGCAAATCATTCTGCGCGGCTTCGATTTCGAAGGTCAGGAAACGCTCAAGGAGGCGCGGGTACTGGTCGTTGGTGTGGGGGGACTGGGATGCGCAGCAACTCAGTACCTTGCAGGCGCTGGCGTCGGGCATTTAACCTTGCTCGACTTTGACACGGTCTCCGTGTCGAACCTCCAGCGCCAGACGCTGCACAGCGATGCGACCGTTGGACAGCCAAAAGTGCTATCCGCCCGCGACGCACTGGCGCGGATTAACCCTTATATCGCCATTACGCCGGTGAATGCCCTGCTGGACGAGAGCGAGATTCACACGCTTATTACCGAACACGATTTGGTGCTGGACTGTACGGATAATGTCAGCATCCGCAATCAGTTGAATGCCGGATGCTTCGCCGCCAGGGTTCCGCTGGTTTCCGGTGCGGCAATTCGCATGGAAGGACAAATTACCGTATTTACCTACCAGGAAGGAGAGCCCTGCTACCGTTGCCTGAGCCGTCTGTTCGGTGAAAACGCCCTGACCTGCGTAGAGGCCGGAGTGATGGCCCCGCTGATCGGCGTGATCGGCTCGTTACAGGCGATGGAAGCCATTAAGCTACTGGCTAACTACGGTAAACCGGCTTCAGGAAAAATCGTCATGTACGACGCCATGACCTGCCAGTTTCGCGAAATGAAGCTGATGCGCAATCCCACCTGTGAGGTCTGCGGGAGTTAGCAGAGAAATCGTCGGCACCACACTATTGCCAGAGGGCGATGCTAATGCCTCCAATCAGGCCTACAACAGCGCATTGTGTAGGCCGGATAAGGTGTCAGCCGCCATCCGGCTAAACAGACTTACAGAGAAGTGCGTCCAAATGCGCTCTGCCAGTCGTGCTCGAACTTCGCTACGGCAGCATCCACGGCCGGAGAGCTAATCATCTGCTGAGCGACATCCAGCGGCAGCGTGATGGACTCGCAGCCTGCCAGCAGGCAATCCAGCGCCTGACGCGGCGTTTTAAAACTAGCGGCCAGTACTTTGGCGTGCGGGGCATGCATTTTCAGTAAGGTCTGCAGATCGGTCACCGTCTGAATGCCGTCCCCCCCCTGCGCATCCACACGGTTAACGTATGGCGCAACGTATTCGGCCCCCGCAAGCGCAGCTAATAGCCCTTGAGCAGCGCCGTATACCGCGGTACCCAACGTCGGGATCCCTTCTTCTTTCAGCAATTTAATGGCCGTCAGACCTTCTGCCGTGACCGGCACTTTGACCACGATATCCGCAATGATTGCCCGCAGCTTACGCGCATCGCTGACCATGCCTTCGGCGGTGGTCGCCATTACCTGAGCAAACAGGCGTCCTTGCCCTCCCATCGCTTCCTGCAGTTGCGGCAGTAACACGTCCAGCGTCTGCTTACCTGCCGCCACAATGCTTGGGTTAGTGGTCACCCCTGCCAGCGGAAAAACCCGCGCCAGAGCTTTTACCGCGTCAACGTCAGACGTATCTAAATAGAGTTCCATAACCTTTCCTCAAACGAATAATTAGCATGAATAAAAGGTAGCACGGCGAAACCTCACGGTTAGTTGACGTACGTCAATATAACTTTCATTCGAAAGTAATTTAATCTTTATACGAAAGATGAGAGGCCGCTTATGATTTTCAATATCCAGCGCTATTCCACACATGATGGTCCCGGTATCCGTACTGTAGTGTTCCTTAAGGGATGCTCTCTGGGCTGTCGGTGGTGCCAGAATCCGGAAAGCCGCGCCCGCACGCAGGATCTGCTCTATGACGCGCGTTTGTGCCTCGACGGTTGCGATCTCTGTGCTCAGGCCGCACCGAAGGTGATTGAACGCGCGCTGAGTGGATTGCTGATTCAACGCGAAAAACTGACCGATGATGCGCTCACGGCGCTGACCCACTGCTGTCCAACCCAGGCGCTGACCGTCTGCGGAGAGGAAAAAAGCGTGGACAACATCATGGCGACCGTAGTGCGTGATAAACCGTTTTACGATCGCAGCGGCGGGGGTCTCACCCTGTCTGGCGGTGAACCCTTTATGCAGCCAGAACTGGCGGCAGCGCTGCTCAAAGCCAGCCACGATGCAGGTATTCATACAGCGGTTGAAACCTGTCTGCATGTCCCGTGGAAGTATATTGAACCGTCATTACCTGACGTCGACCTGTTCCTGGCCGATTTAAAACATGTCGCCGACGCGCCGTTTAAACAGTGGACCGATGGCAGCGCCTCTCGCGTACTGGAAAATCTGAAAAAACTGGCCGCCGCCGGTAAAAGAATGGTTATCCGCGTCCCCCTGATTCAGGGGTTCAACGCTGATGAAGCCGCTATTCAGGCCATTACCGATTTTGCTGCCGACGAGCTTCACGTCGATGAGATCCATTTTTTGCCCTACCACACGCTGGGCATCAACAAATACCACTTACTCAGTCAACCCTACAACGCACCGGATAAACCGCTTGATGCGCCTGCGCTGCTCGAATTTGCCCAGCAGTACGCCAGCCTGAAAGGTTTAACCGCGACCCTACGAGGATAATCGCCATGACCACTCTGAAACTGGACACACTCAGCGACCGTATCAAAGCGCATAAAACGGCCCTGATCCACATCGTGAAGCCGCCGGTTTGTACCGAGCGCGCCCAGCACTATACCGAGATGTACCAACAGCATCTGGATAAACCTATTCCGGTTCGCCGCGCGCTGGCGCTGGCCCATCATCTGGCGGAACGCACCATCTGGATCAAGCATGACGAACTGATCATTGGTAACCAGGCAAGCGAAGTGCGTGCCGCGCCAATCTTCCCGGAATACACCGTGTCGTGGATTGAAAAAGAGATCGATGACCTCGCCGACAGGCCGGGCGCGGGCTTTGCGGTAAGCGAAGAGAACAAACGCGTATTGCACGAGGTGTGTCCATGGTGGCGTGGTCAGACCGTGCAGGATCGCTGCTACGGGATGTTTACTGACGAGCAGAAAGGGCTGCTGGAAACCGGCATTATCAAAGCCGAAGGTAACATGACCTCCGGTGACGCACACCTGGCGGTAAATTTCCCGCTGCTGCTGGAAAAAGGTCTCGACGGCCTGCGCCACAAAGTTGATGAACGTCGTTCCCGCATCAATCTGACTTGTCTGGAAGACCTCCATGGCGATCAGTTTCTGAAAGCGATTGATATCGTGCTGGAGGCCGTCAGTCTGCACATTGAGCGCTTTGCCGCGCTGGCACGTAAAATGGCGGCCACGGAAACTCGCGCCAGTCGTCGTGATGAACTGCTGACCATGGCGGACAACTGCGATGTGATCGCCCATGAGCCGCCAAAAACGTTCTGGCAGGCGCTGCAGTTGTGCTATTTCATCCAGTTGATCCTGCAAATTGAATCAAATGGTCACTCAGTGTCGTTTGGTCGCATGGATCAGTACCTCTATCCGTTCTACCGTCGTGACGTAGAACTGAACCAGAGCCTCGATCGTGAGCACGCCATTGAGCTGCTGCACAACTGCTGGCTGAAACTGTTGGAAGTGAACAAAATCCGCTCCGGCTCCCATTCGAAAGCCTCGGCGGGTAGCCCGCTGTATCAGAACGTGACCATTGGTGGCCAAAACCTGGTTAACGGTCAGGCAATGGATGCTGTCAATCCGCTCTCCTACGCCATTCTGGAATCCTGCGGTCGCCTGCGTTCTACTCAGCCAAACCTGAGCGTGCGTTATCATGCAGGGATGAGTAATGATTTCCTGGATGCCTGTGTACAGGTGATCCGCTGCGGCTTCGGGATGCCTGCCTTTAATAACGACGAAATCGTCATACCTGAATTCATTAAGCTTGGCATTGAACCGCAGGACGCCTATGACTATGCGGCCATTGGTTGCATCGAAACCGCCGTTGGCGGCAAATGGGGCTACCGCTGTACCGGTATGAGCTTTATTAACTTTGCCCGCGTGATGCTGGCAGCGCTGGAAGGTGGTCGCGATGCCACCAGCGGTAAAGTATTTCTGCCACAGGAAAAAGCGCTCTCGGCTGGTAACTTCAACAATTTCGACGAAGTGATGGATGCCTGGGATGCGCAGATTCGCTACTACACGCGTAAATCTATCGAAATTGAGTATGTTGTCGACACCATGCTGGAAGAGAACGTACACGATATTCTGTGCTCTGCGCTGGTAGATGACTGTATTGAACGCGCGAAAAGCATTAAGCAAGGCGGCGCGAAATACGACTGGGTATCGGGTTTGCAGGTGGGTATTGCCAACCTCGGCAACAGCCTGGCTGCGGTGAAGAAACTGGTCTTTGAACAAGGCGCTATCGGTCAGCAACAGCTGGCCGCCGCGCTGGCCGACGATTTTGACGGTCTGACCCACGAACAATTACGCCAGCGGCTAATTAACGGCGCACCGAAATACGGCAACGATGACGATAGCGTTGATACGCTGCTGGCTCGTGCTTATCAGACCTATATCAATGAGTTGAAACAGTATCATAATCCGCGTTACGGACGTGGCCCGGTTGGCGGCAATTACTACGCGGGTACCTCATCGATCTCCGCAAACGTACCGTTTGGCGCGGCAACAATGGCCACGCCGGATGGTCGTAAGGCGCATACTCCGCTGGCAGAAGGCGCAAGCCCGGCTTCCGGAACGGACCATCTCGGCCCAACAGCGGTAATTGGCTCGGTGGGTAAACTGCCGACCGGTTCAATCCTCGGCGGCGTGTTGTTAAACCAGAAGCTGAACCCGGCCACGCTGGAGAATGAATCCGATAAGCAAAAGCTGATGATCCTGCTGCGTACCTTCTTTGAGGAGCACAAAGGCTGGCATATTCAGTACAACATTGTCTCCCGTGAAACGCTGCTGGAAGCCAAAAAGCACCCGGATCAGTATCGTGACCTGGTGGTCCGTGTAGCAGGTTATTCGGCCTTCTTCACCGCGCTGTCTCCAGATGCGCAGGACGATATCATCGCACGTACTGAACATATGCTGTAATCCCCCTTACCCGGCGGCATTTCGCTTGCCGGGTATTCTTCTTTCGAATGAAATAAATTTGTGCTTTAGCTCACATTGTTATTAAAATGTTTCTGGTCGCAGTTATGAGCCAGGAGCAAGTATGACCATCAAAGTTATCGTCACTGATATGGACGGAACTTTTCTCGACGACGCCAAAAAATACGATCATGCACGTTTTATGGCGCAGTATCAGAAACTAAAAAAACGGGATATTGAATTTGTCGTGGCCAGCGGCAATCAGTATTACCAACTGATCTCCTTTTTCCCGGAACTCAAAGATGAGATCTCTTTTGTTGCCGAGAACGGGGCGTTAGTCTTTGAACATGGCAAACAGCTGTTTCACGGTGAGCTGACCCGCCACGAATCCCGCATTGTCATTGGCGAACTGCTCAAAGATACGCATCTCAACTTTGTGGCTTGCGGCCTGCAAAGCGCCTACGTTAGCGAAAATGCCCCCGAGTCCTTTGTCGCATTGATGTCAAAACACTACCATCGCCTGAAACCCGTGAAGGATTATCAGGACATCGATGATGTGCTGTTCAAGTTCTCGCTGAATTTACCGGACCAACAAATCCCATTAGTGATCGATCACCTTCATTCTGCCCTTGACGGTATAATGAAGCCTGTCACCAGCGGCTTTGGGTTTATCGACCTGATCATTCCTGGTTTGCATAAAGCCAACGGAATCAGCCGTCTGCTAAAGCGCTGGAACCTGTCCCCGCAAAATGTGGTCGCCATTGGCGATAGCGGCAACGACGCAGAAATGCTGAAAATGGCGCGCTACTCTTTCGCCATGGCCAACGCGGCAGAGAGTATCAAATCGATTGCCCGCTATCAGACCGACGACAATAACCATCAGGGCGCGCTGAACGTGATTCAGGCGGTGCTGGATAACACTTCCCCTTTTAATTGCTAATCCTGCCCAACCGGGGTATCCCCTTGCCCCGGTTTCCACGCTTTTTCATGTTTCTCACACCATCAAATTTTAAACTTGCGTTAACTAAATTTTAACTTATATTATCACCTGCAAGTTAAATAAGTTTCGAATGAAAGTTAATGCGAGGTGGATATGGCTTTTACTTTTACCAGCGACACGTTGCCCACCGATCACAAAGCGGCAATCCGGCAGATGAAAAAGCAATTGCGTGAACAGCTTGGAGATGTTCAGTTGATTTTCAATCAGTTGAGCGAGGCCATTGCTAATCGCGTGGCGGAAATCAATGCCCTCAAAGCGCAAGGCTCTCCGGTATGGCCTGTGTTGTCCTATGCGGATATCAAGGCGGGTCGCGTGAGTGCTGAGCAGCGTGAAGAAATTAAGCGTCGCGGATGCGCGGTCATTAAAGGCCATTTCTCTCGCGAACAAGCCCTCGATTGGGATAGGTCAATGCTGGACTATCTGGACCGCAACCATTTTGACGACGTTTACCAAGGACCGGGCGATAATTTCTTTGGTACCCTGAGCGCATCGCGGCCTGAAATCTACCCCATCTACTGGTCCCAGGCGCAGATGCAGGCCCGTCAGAGTGAAGAAATGGCAAATGCGCAGTCATTTCTCAACCGTCTTTGGACATTTGCAGGCGAAGGTAAGCAATGGTTTAACCCGGATGTCAGCGTTATCTACCCCGACCGCATACGCCGTCATCCACCGGGAACGACGTCCAAAGGGCTGGGCGCGCATACGGATTCCGGTGCGCTAGAACGCTGGCTTCTGCCGGCATATCAGCAGGTCTTTGCTAATGTTTTCAATGGTAAGCTGGAAGATTACGACCCGTGGCAGGCCGCGCATCGCACTGAAGTAGAAGAGTACACGGTGGATAACACCACCAAATGTTCAGTATTCCGTACCTTCCAGGGCTGGACTGCTCTCTCTGATATGCTGCCAGGTCAGGGGTTGTTGCACGTGGTCCCTATCCCTGAAGCGATGGCCTGGGTACTGTTACGTCCATTGCTTGACGATGTGCCGGAAGATGAACTTTGCGGCGTAGCACCCGGCAGAGTTCTGCCGATTTCTGCGCAATGGCATCCGCTGCTGATTGAAGCGTTAACCAGCATTCCGCAACTGGACGCCGGAGACTCCGTCTGGTGGCATTGCGATGTGATCCACTCCGTCGCGCCGGTAGAAAATCAGCAGGGTTGGGGCAACGTGATGTACATCCCTGCCGCACCGATGTGCGAAAAGAATCTGGCCTACGCCCATAAAGTGAAGGCCGCGCTGGAAAAAGGCGTATCGCCGGGTGATTTCCCACGCGAGGATTATGAAACTCACTGGGAAGGACGCTTCACGCTGGATGATTTGAATATCCATGGCAAGCGTGCGCTGGGGATTATTTAATCTGTAACTTACACAAGTTTCCCTAAGTATTTCGCGTTACAGGAAGGCGGCCAGCCTGTAAATCCCCGCAAGCTTACACAAGTAAGTGACCGGGGTGTACAGGTGCAGCCAACACACCTGTAACACGAAAGACGACGGGAAAATTATTCGACGCCCTTGCTACGCAGGTAATCTTCGTAGTTACCGGTGAAGTCGATTACGCGTTCCGGCGTAATTTCAATCACGCGGGTTGCCAACGAACTGACGAACTCACGGTCGTGAGAAACGAAGATCAGCGTGCCCTGGTACATTTCCAGCGCCATATTCAGCGACTCGATAGATTCCATATCCAGGTGGTTGGTCGGTTCATCCATTACCAGAATATTCGGTTTCTGCATCATCAGCTTACCGAACAGCATGCGTCCTTTTTCACCACCGGACAGCACTTTAGCAGGTTTCTTGATATCGTCCTGGCTGAACAGCAAGCGACCAAGGAAGCTACGTACTACCTGCTCATCATCGCCTTCCTGTTTCCACTGACTCATCCACTCGAAGACCGTCAGATCGTTTTCGAATTCGTACTCGTGATCCTGCGCGTAGTAACCAACCTGGGCGTTTTCAGACCATTTCACGGTACCGTTATCCGGCTGTAATTCGCCGACCAGCGTTTTCAGCATGGTTGATTTACCCACGCCGTTGGCACCCAGAATGGCAATTTTCTCACCGACTTCCAGCAGCAGGTTAAAGTTTTTAAACAACGGACCTTCATCAAAACCTTTCGTCAGCGCTTCCACTTCCAGCGCGTTTCGGAACAGTTTCTTATCCTGTTCGAAGCGGATGAACGGGTTCTGACGGCTGGACGCCTTCACTTCGTCAAGCTTGATCTTATCAATCTGACGCGCACGAGAAGTCGCCTGACGAGATTTAGATGCGTTGGCGCTAAAGCGGCTGACGAAGGATTGCAGATCGGCAATCTGCGCTTTTTTCTTGGCGTTATCAGCCAGCAGACGTTCACGCGCCTGGGTTGCCGCCGTCATATATTCGTCGTAGTTACCCGGATAAACACGCAGTTCGCCGTAGTCCAGATCCGCCATGTGCGTACAGACCATGTTCAGGAAGTGACGGTCGTGCGAAATGATGATCATGGTGCTGTCACGCTCGTTCAGCGTCTGCTCCAGCCAGCGGATGGTGTCGATATCCAGGTTGTTCGTTGGTTCGTCGAGCAGCAGAATGTCCGGGTTAGAGAACAGCGCCTGTGCCAGAAGCACACGCAGCTTCCAGCCGGGGGCGACTTCGCTCATCGGGCCATAATGCTGTTCTACCGGAATACCTACGCCCAGCAGCAATTCACCCGCACGCGCTTCCGCAGAGTAGCCGTCCATTTCGCCATACTGAACTTCAAGGTCAGCAACTTTATAGCCGTCTTCTTCGCTCATTTCGGCCAGGGCGTAAATGCGATCGCGCTCCTGCTTTACTTCCCACAGTTCACCGTGACCCATGATCACGGTGTCAAGCACGGTGAACTCTTCAAAGGCGAACTGATCCTGACGCAGCTTACCAATACGCTCGTTCGGATCGAGGGAAACGTTGCCCAGCGTCGGTTCGAGGTCGCCGCCGAGAATTTTCATAAAAGTGGATTTACCGCTACCGTTCGCGCCAATCAGGCCGTAACGGTTGCCGCCGCCAAATTTGACGGAAATATTTTCAAACAGCGGCTTACTGCCGAACTGCATGGTGACGTTGCTGGAAACTAACACTGGCGTATCCTGAAAGAGAAAGAAATATGTGACGAACCGCTTATTATGCCATAAGTCTGCAATAAGATCGCGCCTTGATGCTGAAGGGATAAAGTGAAAGCAAAAGGAAAAAAATGTGATTTAGTACACATCCGAATTCCTTGTTGCTCAGATTGCACATATAATGCGTGCCCAACACTACATAAATCTCAACCCACTAGCCTGCCTGGCACTGAATCTCGCATACATGAACATGAATATGAAATTAACAACGCTTTTCGCGGCGGCACTCGCAATAGTTGGTTTTTGTAACACCGCTTCTGCCGTCACGTACCCGCTGCCTACCGATGGCAGCCGTTTGATCGGCCAAAACCAGGTCATCACTATTCCTGAAGGCAACACCCAACCGCTGGAGTATTTTGCGGCGGAATATCAGATGGGTCTGTCTAATATGCTGGAAGCCAACCCGGGCGTGGATACCTTCCTGCCGAAGGGCGGCACCGTCCTGAACATACCTCAGCAATTGATCCTGCCGGATACCGTGCATGAAGGTATTGTTATTAACAGCGCTGAAATGCGTCTGTACTACTACCCGAAAGGCACCAACACCGTTATTGTTCTGCCGATCGGTATTGGTCAGTTGGGCAAAGACACGCCAATCAACTGGACCACCAAAGTAGAACGTAAAAAAGCGGGCCCAACCTGGACGCCAACGGCAAAAATGCATGCGGAATACCGCGCTGCGGGCGAACCGCTGCCAGCTGTTGTTCCGGCAGGTCCGGATAACCCGATGGGCCTGTACGCGCTGTATATCGGTCGCCTGTACGCCATCCACGGCACCAATGCTAACTTCGGCGTCGGCTTACGCGTCAGCCACGGTTGCGTGCGTCTGCGTAACGACGACATCAAATTCCTGTTTGAAAATGTGCCGGTCGGCACCCGCGTACAGTTTATCGATGAGCCGGTAAAAGCCACGACTGAACCAGACGGCAGCCGTTACATCGAGGTACACAACCCACTGTCTACCACTGAAGCACAGTTCGAAGGCGGGGAAATCGTACCGATTACGCTGAACAAGAGCATTACCAGCATCACCGGTCAGTCTGACGTCGATCAGGCCGTCGTTGAGCAGGCGGTACAGAACCGTTCAGGTATGCCGGTTCGTCTGAACTAAGCATCAAAACTGTCCCTTCGCCTTATCGGGCCTACTTAACCTGTAGGCCCGATAAGCGCCAGCCCCATCGGGCACAATCCTCACATCACCTGCAATAAACCATACCCTACCAGCGCCGCCCATATCAGCATCGGCACCGAATACCAATGAAAACGCCACCAGATCCGTCGATCGTTTGCCATCCGTAAAGCAATAAGATTCGCCAGCGATCCCGGCAACAACCCAAAACCGCCCACATTGACCGCCCAGGCCAGCAGCAGCGTTGGCGGGACGTAGTTCAGCAGCAAAATCGTGCTGGGAACATTACTGATAAACTGCGACAGGCCAATGGCCGTCAACCAAAGCCCCGGCGCTGAAAGCGTGCCAATCTGGTGGGTAATATCCTGCAAGGCCGGGAGTTGCGTCAGCAAGTGCACATCAATGAACATCGCCATAAACACCAACAGCAGCGTCCAATCCACGCTGAGGATCACGCGGCGAGCCAGCACCATGAATCCTGCCGCGACGATCGCCAGGCCCCACAGCTCTTGTTTTAACTCCAGTGCCGCCAGGAAAATGATATACAGCCCCAGACAGCTCCACACCAGGCGCGGTTGCCAGTCAGGCGCGCGCGTACCGGTATGATAATGCAAAGCTTTATACGGGAAACTGAACCAGCACAACACCACCAGCGTCAGCATCATGGCCCCCGCAAGCGGTGCCATCTGCCAGGTAAACGCGGTAAACGATAAGCCGGAGCGTCCCCACATCAGAATGTTTTGCGGATTACCTATTGGCGTGAGCAACGATCCGGCGTTTACCGCCAGCGCCTCAAAGATAATCAGGCGATTTACAGGAATGGCGCACAATTTTTTCAGGGTGATCGTCAGCGGAACAACAATAAACAGCGCAACATCGTTGGTCAGAAACGTCGACAGCAGCGCCGCCGCCAGCACCATAAATATCGCCAATTGACGTTCGGTGTTGAAGCGGCGGGTCATCTTGCGCCCTAACACATCGAAGTAACCGCTTAGCTCCACGCCTTTGGTCAGTAACATCAGGCCGCTAAGTGTAATAATCGTGTGCCAGTCTATCGCCCCCGGCCACGACCTTGGCGTAAACGGTACGAACAGACTCAGTACAACCCCGACGATGATTAACAGCTGAAAAAAGCGATCGCGCTGTAAGGCGCGTAGTAAAGGAAAACTCATTCAGAGCCTGTGCCTTGCTGTTGCGTAAACCGGCTAAAAGCCTCCAGCGTTTCCTTACTGACGTGATGCTCCATTCCCTCCGCGTCGCGACGGGCAATTTCCGGGCTGATACCTAACATCAGCAGGAAATTCTCCACAATCTGGTGACGCTCCCGACTCTCCTGAGCCAGTCGCTCACCCTCTGCGGTTAAAAACACGCCCCGCCATGGGATCATTTCAATCAACCCAACTGAAGCAAGACGCTTAAGCATTTTAGCAACCGTCGGCTGGGAAACCCCAAGCCGTGCTGCCATATCTACCTGGCGCGCTTCACCCACCTCAATAATGAGATCGGAAATCAGCTCTACGTAGTCATCAATCAGCTCACGGCGATGTGCCTCCCGGACCTGACGAAATCCTTCAACGTGTTCTTCGACATTCACCAATTGCGTCACTTTTTTTGTTGTTGGCATACCTGCGCGACGACTCATTCTGCTTCCTCGTTACTGTGACGCGTTAACGGCATCTGATTAGAGAACGCTCATTGTAAACCAGAGTTGCGTGGGCACAAAAAATTAACGTTTTAGCAATAGCTATATAATATAGCCTGTGCTATATCTGTATATAATAAAGACATCCCTCAAGGACTGATGGGATCGTGAAGTCAGGAGGTTTATATGAATGAATTTAAGAGGTGTATACGCGTGTTTAGCCACTCTCCCTTTAAAGTACGGTTAATGCTGATCTCTATGCTGTGCGACATGATTAACAGCAAACCAGAGCAGGATAAACCTGCAGATAAATAATGCGGCGTCGCGGCACGCCGCTTTATTTTCCTGCCGTAACTCGGATACGGTGATCGTTTTCGTGCCAATAACCCTTCTTTTTGTCAGTTTTGCCACGCCCCTCGCAAAACAATTTCTTAGTAGTAGTTGACCTTCTCTTGCACACACTCTATCTTTTCGCAGCCCTGCATATATTGCGGCTCGCGGATGCGGACCCTATCCCCCTTCTCGCTCTCTCAGGCAGGCAATGACCCTTAGCGCCAGGGTAAGCACATGGCGTTTTTGTAACAGTGGCATATGAATTTAACCCTCAAAGATTCAATCATTGCTCGTAGCCGGGCGATTAGTCCGTGGACTGGCCTCTATTTCTTACAGTCTCTGCTGATCAACCTTGCGCTGGGCTATCCGCTTAGCCTGCTCTATAGCGTTGCTTTCACCTGTATATTGATGCTGCTGTGGCGCAGCGCGCCGCGTGCGCAGAAAGTGCTGATTGGCATTTGCTCGCTGGTAGCGGCAATGTACTTCCCGTTTGGCCAGGCTTACGGTTCGCCGAACTTCAATACCTTGCTGGCGCTGCACTCAACCAATATGGAAGAGTCTACTGAAATCCTGACCATCTTCCCCTGGTACAGTTATCTGGTTGGGGTGTTTATTTTCGCCCTCGGTGTTATCGCCGTACGCCGTAAAAAAGAGGTGCAGCAGCGTAGCTGGAATAAGTTCGACAGCATTTGTTTGCTGTTCAGCGTTGTCGCGTTTTTTGTTACCCCGGTGCAAAACCTGGCCTGGGGCGGCGTGTTCAAGCTGAAAGACACCGGCTATCCGGTTTTCCGCTTTGCCAAGGACGTTATCGTTAATAACAACGAAGTGCTCGACGAACAAGAGCGTATGGCGAAGCTGGCGAGCGTGAAAGACAGCTGGACGGTAACCGCCGTGAAGCCGAAGTATCATACCTACGTGGTGGTCATCGGCGAAAGCGCCCGCCGCGATGCGTTAGGTGCTTTTGGCGGTCACTGGGATAACACCCCGTTTGCCAGTTCCGTTAACGGCTACATCTTCGCGGATTACATCGCGGCAAGCGGTTCGACACAAAAATCACTCGGCCTGACGCTAAATCGGGTGGTCGACAATAAACCCCAGTTCCAGGATAACTTTGTCACTCTGGCCAACCGCGCGGGATTCCAGACGTGGTGGTTCTCCAATCAGGGACAGATTGGTGAATACGATACGGCCATCGCCAGCATTGCGAAGCGAGCTGATGAAGTTCAGTTCCTCAAAAGCGGTGATTTCGAAGCGGATAAAAATACCCGTGACGAAGCGTTGTTGAAGATGACCGCCCAGGTGCTGGCAACCGAGCGCACTCAGCCACAGCTTATCGTGCTGCATTTAATGGGCTCGCATCCGCAGGCCTGCGACCGTACGCAGGGTAAATACGAGACTTTCGTCCAGTCGAAAGAGACATCTTGCTATCTGTACACCATGACGCAGACGGATGACCTGCTGCGCCAGCTTTACGATCAGTTACGTAACAGCGGTAACAGCTTCTCGATGGTCTATTTCTCCGATCATGGCCTCGCGTTTAAAGAGCGGGGGAAAGAGGTGCAGTACCTGGCGCATGACGATCAATTCCAGCAGAATTTCCAGGTACCATTTATGGTGCTGTCGAGCGATGATAAAGCGCACCGGGTGATTAAAGCCCGTCGCTCCGCCAATGATTTCCTCAGCTTTTTCTCGCAGTGGACGGGGATAAGCGCGAAGGAAATCACCAACAGCTATCGCTTTATTTCAGAGAAAAAGGCTGGCCCGGTGTACATCACCAACTTCAAATTGCAGAAGGTGGACTACAACCATCTGGGTACCGACATCTTTGAGACCAAATCTCGTTAATCTCTGAGTTGCGCACAAAAAAAATCCGCCCCGAGAGGCGGATTTTTTGTATCACCGAAGTGATTAGAAGCGGTAACCCACGCCAGCGATCCAGGTGCCAACGTCAACGCTACGAATACGGCTCTGCTCGTAGGAGAAGTCCAGAGCAACGTTTTCGATCGGGTTGAACTGCAGACCAGCACCGTAAGAGAAACCGTAGTCACTGGTGGTGTGGTTATCAGCCGGGGATGCAGCGTTCTGGAATTTACCGTAGCCAACACCCACTACACCGTAGATGCTTGCCCAGTCGTTCAGACGGTAAGCCGGGCCAGCAGTGATGCCGTAGTACTGGGTTTTGTTGTAGTCGCCAGACGCATCGGTACGATCTTTTTCAGTGTAAGTGAAGGAACCGATAACACCCAGCGGGTTGCTGTCCTGCTCGTAGCGATACTTCAGGTTAAAACCGTTCATTTTGTTCGCTGCGCCCTGAGCATCGCTCTGAGCGTAACCACCGGTAACGGTAGAAGTCGCAGCTACAGCAGTACCTGCGGAGAAAGCCAGAACAGCGGCCAGTGCTGAAAGACATGCAATTTTTTTCATAACCACCTCAAATGTGCTTCAAGTAAATCCTAAGTTTTAAATATACCAAAAATTGATGGGAAACTCTTTGCGATTCGCGATGTCTAACGGGGTCTTTCATGTAACAGAACGTTTCAGAAACCCGCTATCTCTTTCAATTAACATCACTTTTCTAACCTAAAATGCCATTATTGCGCGCACAATATGGCACATTCATCCAGAATATTCCTAATCACACAGATTATTAATCCATCACTTTCATGCCATTGTACGGAACTGAGCAATTTTTTTTTCAACGAATACTCAACCAGCGGTGCGTATTTCCATTACACTCGCTGTTTTACTTTTCTATACATCACGTCATCCGTGTCGTAGCAAATTTGCAACGTCGCGCAGATGAAGGCGTGTACTTATCATTTGACAGGAGAAAGGATGCCGGGGTCGTCACGTAAAGCGCCAGTCTGGTTGCCTATTTTGGTTTTGCTTATTGCTATGTCCTCCATTCAAAGCGGAGCATCTCTGGCAAAATCGCTATTCCCACTCGTCGGTGCGCCGGGCGTTACCGCATTGCGCCTTGCGCTGGGCACCCTCATCCTTATTGCCTTCTTTAAACCCTGGCGTTTGCGATTCGCCAAAGAACAACGCCTGCCACTGCTGTTTTATGGTCTGTCTCTGGGCGGGATGAACTATCTCTTCTACCTGTCAATCCAGACCGTCCCGCTGGGAATTGCCGTAGCGCTGGAATTCACCGGCCCGCTCGCGGTAGCGCTGTTTTCATCCCGACGTCCGGTGGATTTCATTTGGGTTGCACTGGCTGTACTCGGGCTTTGGTTCCTGCTGCCGTTAGGTCAGGACGTTTCTCACGTGGATTTAACCGGCGCTGCACTGGCGCTGGGCGCTGGCGCCTGCTGGGCAATCTATATTCTTACCGGGCAGCGTGCCGGCGCGGAACATGGTCCGGCGACCGTCGCGGTAGGGTCATTAATTGCGGCGCTGATTTTTGTACCCATCGGCGCGCTCCAGGCCGGGGATGCCTTGTGGCACTGGTCCATTCTACCGTTAGGCCTGGCCATTGCGGTCCTCTCCACTGCGCTTCCCTACTCGCTGGAGATGATTGCGTTGACGCGGCTGCCAACACGCACTTTTGGTACTCTGATGAGTATGGAACCCGCACTGGCTGCGGTTTCAGGAATGATTTTCCTCGGTGAAACGCTGACGCTTGTCCAGACGCTCGCTCTGGGCGCCATTATTGTCGCATCAATGGGTTCGACGCTCACTATTCGCAAAGAACCACAAATTAAGCAAGTTGACGTGAATTAACCACTTAATATTCTGCATGGTTTGCATAATCATGCAGAATATCCAATTGTAAATCTGCGTGATAATTATTCTAATAAATATAATTTTCTCATCTGCATATTTCTTGAAATTTTTACATTAACATAAAAATAACACACCTCCATTAATAAACATCATATCTATATGATTTTATTAGTTATTTCATATCTACCCCTCTCTTTGCTATTAAAGTGATAGGTAACACCAGAAAAATAAATCCAAAATTCACGCTATACTTATTCCCGTTGAAGAGCTGGGACATAATTATCAAGAGGATATGAAAATATGAGTACCGCAAAACTGGTAAAAACAAAAGCATCTGCCCTCCTTTATACCCGCAACGATGTAACAGATAGCGAAAAGAAAGCGACCGTAGAGCTGCTGAATCAGCAAGTGATCCAGTTCATCGACCTGTCTTTGATCACCAAACAGGCTCACTGGAACATGCGCGGCGCGAACTTCATTGCTGTGCATGAAATGCTCGATGGCTTCCGTACTGCCCTGACCGACCACCTCGATACCATGGCTGAGCGCGCCGTACAGTTAGGCGGTGTGGCATTGGGTACCACCCAGGTTATTAACAGCAAAACGCCTCTGAAAAGCTATCCGCTGGATATCCATAGCGTACAGGACCACTTAAAAGAGCTGGCCGATCGTTATGCCGTCGTCGCTAACAGCGTCCGTAAAGCCATTAGCGAAGCAAAAGACGAAGATACAGCAGATATCTTCACCGCCGCTTCACGCGACCTCGACAAATTCCTGTGGTTTATCGAAGCCAACATTGAATAACAGCAGACATAAGAATTACCTATATAACCCTCGCCCTGGCGGGGGTTTTGCACATCTATGGTGCATGACATTGATCGTTCGTCACTCCAAAGTAAATTATTTGTAATAATCACTTCACACAATCGTTAACGAAAGATTGTTTTATCAACAATTTTTACGCTAAATAGTCATACCGTTTGCACTGTGTCAGGTACGCACCAAATGAGTGCCCCAAAACAGTGCAGATTACCCACTTTGCCCTACTTATTGTGCAGAGAAACGAGACACCCTCTTGTTAAAACAATGAGTTGCAAAACTGGCACGATTTTTTCATTAAGTCATATGTTCTCGCAGGGGATCGCCCCGTGGATAAAAAAGGAAATCCTATGAAGTCTGTATTAAAAGTCTCACTGGCTGCACTTACCCTGGCTTTTGCGGTGTCCTCCCATGCCGCAGATAAGAAACTGGTTGTCGCAACCGACACCGCATTTGTACCGTTCGAATTCAAACAGGGTGACAAATACGTTGGTTTTGATGTGGATCTGTGGGCTGCCGTGGCCAAAGAACTGAAGCTGGATTATGAACTGAAACCAATGGATTTCAGCGGCATCATCCCGGCTCTGCAAACCAAGAATATCGACCTGGCGCTGGCGGGTATCACCATCACTGATGAGCGTAAAAAAGCGATCGACTTCTCTGACGGCTACTACAAAAGCGGTCTGTTAGTGATGGTCAAAGCGAATAATAACGACGTGAAAAGCGTGAAAGATCTGGATGGTAAAGTCGTCGCAGTGAAGAGCGGCACGGGTTCCGTTGATTACGCGAAAGCTAACATCAAAACCAAAGATCTGCGTCAGTTCCCGAATATCGATAACGCATATATGGAACTGGGCACCAACCGCGCAGACGCCGTGCTGCACGACACGCCAAACATTCTTTACTTCATCAAAACCGCTGGCAACGGTCAGTTCAAAGCTGTAGGCGAATCCCTGGAAGCCCAGCAGTACGGTATCGCCTTCCCGAAAGGCAGCGATGAACTGCGTGAGAAAGTGAACGGCGCGCTGAAAACGCTGAAAGAGAACGGCACATACAACGAAATCTACAAAAAATGGTTCGGTACCGAACCTAAATAACAAGAACGTTCTGTAACGCCCGGTAGCGCCAGCGCCGCCGGGCCTGCAATTTTGAGTCATCGCGTTATGGCTCATTACTTTTCTCACCACGGTAACAGGAACGAAATATGCAGTTTGACTGGAGTGCCATCTGGCCCGCCATCCCGCTTTTGATTGAAGGCGCCAAAATGACCCTGTGGATCTCGGTCCTCGGTCTGGCAGGCGGTCTGATAATCGGGCTTGCAGCAGGGTTTGCGCGTACTTTCGGCGGTTGGATAGCCAACCACGTAGCGCTGGTGTTTATCGAAGTCATTCGCGGTACGCCAATCGTTGTGCAGGTGATGTTTATTTACTTTGCCCTGCCAATGGCATTTAACGATTTACGCATTGATCCCTTTAGCGCCGCCGTTGTCACCATCATGATCAACTCCGGTGCCTATATTGCGGAAATCACCCGCGGCGCGGTGCTCTCAATCCATAAAGGATTCAGCGAAGCCGGACTGGCGCTTGGGCTTTCACGTACAGAGACTATCCGCCACGTTATTTTACCTCTCGCGCTGCGTCGTATGCTGCCACCGCTGGGCAACCAGTGGATCATCAGCATTAAAGATACCTCGCTGTTTATTGTCATTGGCGTCGCTGAACTGACCCGTCAGGGCCAGGAAATCATTGCCGGTAACTTCCGCGCACTGGAAATCTGGAGCGCCGTTGCGGTGTTCTATCTGATCATTACGCTGGTGCTGAGCTTCATTCTGCGTCGTCTGGAAAGAAGGATGAAAATCCTGTGATTGAATTTAAAAACGTTTCTAAGCACTTTGGCCCAACCCAGGTGCTGCACAATATTGACCTGAACATTCAGCAGGGCGAAGTGGTGGTAATTATCGGGCCATCCGGGTCCGGCAAATCAACCCTGCTGCGCTGCATTAACAAACTGGAAGAGATAACCTCTGGCGATCTGATCGTCGACGGTCTGAAGGTAAACGATCCAAAGGTAGACGAGCGGTTAATCCGCCAGGAAGCCGGGATGGTGTTTCAGCAGTTCTACCTGTTCCCGCATCTGACGGCGCTGGAAAACGTCATGTTCGGACCGCAGCGCGTACGCGGGGCGAATAAAGAACAGGCCGAGAAACTGGCTAAAGAGCTGCTGGCGAAAGTAGGTCTGGCCGAGCGTGCGCATCACTACCCTTCTGAACTGTCTGGCGGTCAACAGCAGCGTGTGGCGATCGCCCGTGCGCTGGCGGTGAAGCCTAAAATGATGCTGTTTGATGAGCCAACCTCAGCGCTGGACCCGGAACTGCGCCACGAAGTTCTGAAAGTTATGCAGGATCTGGCGGAGGAAGGGATGACCATGGTCATTGTGACCCACGAAATCGGCTTTGCCGAAAAAGTGGCTTCACGCCTGATTTTCATCGATAAGGGACGTATTGCCGAAGACGGTAATCCGCAGGCCCTGATTGAAAATCCGCCCAGCCAACGTTTACAGGAATTCTTGCAGCACGTTTCCTGATAGCTCTCCCTCCCTTCGCCTGAAGGGAGGTTTTTCACCAGAATCCTCTCATTTCATTTCTCCCCCGCCCTGACATCTATACTTATCCTTTTGAATTTATTTTCTCATGGGAGGAGTCATGCGCTGGATCCTGTTCATCTTTGTTTGTCTGGTGAGTCTCCCGACTCAGGCGGTGACGATACCTGGCGTCACTACGCCAACGTCAACCAACGCGCAAACCGCGCCGGCGAAAGAGCCGGATGTTGAACAGAAGAAAGCGGCCTACGGCGCACTGGCTGATGTGCTGGAAAATGACGCCTCGCGCCAGGAACTGATCGGTCAGTTACGCAAAGTGGCGACAGCGCCCCCTGCCGAGCCGGTGCCAACCATTGTTCCGCCCACGTTAACGGAAGAAAAAACGGTGCTGGAAAACGTCACGGATGTCACCCGCCACTACGGTGAGGCGCTCTCCAGCCGCTTTGCTCAGCTTTACCGCAATATTACCGATGCACCACACAAAACCTTTAACCCGCAAACATTCACCAATGCCCTGACCCATTTTTTAATGCTGGCGGCGTCAGTGTTCGGTTTTTTCTGGCTGCTTCGCCTGTGCGCGCTGCCGCTGTATCGCAAAATGGGGCAATGGGCACGACGGAAAAACCGCGAACGCAGCAACTGGCTCCAGCTTCCGGCGATGATCATCGGCGCATTCATTATCGATTTGCTTCTGTTGGCGCTGACTTTGTTTGTCGGGCAGATACTGAGCGACAGAATGAACGCCGGTAGCCGCACTATCGCCTTTCAGCAAAGTCTGTTTCTCAATGCCTTTGCGTTGATTGAGTTCTTCAAAGCCATTCTGCGCCTGATATTTTGCCCAACGGTGGCCGAACTGCGCCCGTTTAACATTCAGGATGCCGGTGCGCGCTACTGGAATCGCCGTTTAAGTTCATTGAGCAGCCTGATTGGATACGGACTTATCGTTGCCGTTCCCATTATCTCGAATCAGGTCAACGTGCAGGTCGGCGCGATGGCCAACGTCATCATCATGCTGTGTATCACGCTATGGGCGCTGTACCTGATTTTCAGAAACAAGAAAGAGATAACGCAGCATTTGCTGAATCTGGCGGAAAGATCGTTAGCGTTTTTCAGCCTGTTTATCCGCGCCTTTGCACTGGTATGGCATTGGCTGGCCAGCGCCTACTTCATTGTGCTGTTTTTCTTCTCGCTGTTTGATCCTGGCAACAGCCTGAAATTCATGATGGGCGCTACGCTGCGCAGCCTGGTGATCATTGGGATCGCCGCTTTTGTTTCCGGTATGCTTTCCCGCTGGATAGCCAAGACCATTACCCTTTCTCCACACACCCAGCGCAGCTATCCGGAATTACAAAAACGGTTGAATGGCTGGCTGTCGACGGCGTTAAGCGTGGCCAGGATCCTGACGGTGTGCGTCGCGGTAATGCTGTTACTGAATGCCTGGGGATTATTCGACTTCTGGAACTGGCTGCATTACGGCGCAGGAGAAAAAACGGTGGACATCCTGATCCGTATCGCGCTGATTTTATTCTTCTCCGCCATCGGCTGGACGATCCTTGCCAGCCTGATTGAAAATCGTCTGGCTTCCGATATTCACGGCCGCCCGCTCCCCAGCGCTCGTACCCGCACCCTGCTGACGCTGTTTCGCAACGCGCTGGCGGTGATCATCAGCACGATCACCATCATGATTGTGCTATCCGAAATTGGCGTCAATATCGCACCCTTACTGGCCGGGGCCGGGGCGCTGGGGCTGGCTATCTCTTTCGGCTCGCAAACGCTGGTAAAAGATATTATTACCGGGATCTTTATTCAGTTCGAAAATGGTATGAACACCGGCGACCTGGTGACCATCGGTCCACTCACCGGTACGGTTGAACGGATGTCCATCCGCTCTGTGGGCGTCCGTCAGGACACCGGGGCGTACCATATCATTCCCTGGTCATCGATAACGACCTTCGCCAACTTTGTGCGCGGGATTGGATCGGTCGTCGCCAATTACGACGTAGACCGCCATGAGGATGCGGATAAAGCGAATCAGGCGTTGAAAGACGCTGTGGCTGCAGTGATGGAACAGGACGATATTCGCGGGCTGATTATTGGCGAGCCGTCGTTTGCCGGGATTGTGGGGTTAACCAATACGGCCTTCACGCTACGGGTCTCATTTACCACATTACCGCTGAAACAGTGGACGGTACGTTTCGCGCTCGACAGCCAGGTGAAGAAATACTTCGATCTGGCCAACGTACGCGCGCCGGTACAGACCTATCAGGTCTTGCCTGCACCGGTGAATGGCCCTGCGTCGGCAGCAAGCGAACCGCTGCCGCCAACCGAGCCAACGCTTTAGCGTTTACGCGCCATAAAACGGCGACGCTGATCGTTATCCATAAAGGTCCAGGCAATAAAGCGACTCTGCTTTTGCCCCTGGGCCATCTCTTTCTTAACCACTTTCACCGCACCCGCATCCGTTAACGCGTGGTACAGCGGAGGCAAATTCTCACCGCGCGAAACCAGCGTGGTGAACCACATCACCTGACGGCCAAAGGCCTGGCTTTCGGCGATCATTTTTTTGATGAATGCCACTTCACCGCCTTCACACCACAGCTCCTGCTGCTGCCCGCCAAAGTTCAGCGCATCATCTTTATCCTGCCCCAGATTACGACGTTTGCGCTCGCTTCCGGCGCGGGCTGAAGCCGCAGAATCATGGAACGGCGGGTTACACAATGTGGCTTCATATTGCTCATTCTTGTGAATGATACCGTTGAAGATTGCCGTAGCATCTTTCTGGCGACGCAGACGAATAGCACGAGTTAACCCCGGATTGGCATTTACGATCGCCTGAGCGCTGTTAAACGCTTCGCTACTGGTCTCACTACCGGTGAATCGCCAGCCGTATTCATGCACGCCGATCAGCGGATAAATACAGTTTGCCCCAACTCCCACGTCCAGCACGCTCGCATTTGCCGGAATGGTTCCGCTGGTTTCACCTAACAGGTCGGCCAGATGGTGAATGTAGTCAGCGCGACCAGGAACCGGCGGGCACAGAAAACCGTCTGGAATATCCCAGTTTTTCACCGCATAAAAATGCGCCAGCAGTGCTTTATTGAGCGCCTTCACTGCCTGCGGATTCGCGAAATCAACACTCTGCTCGCCGCCAGGCGTGAGGGTGAGAAATTGCGTCAACTCGGGTGTAACCTGGCATAAAGTCGCAAGATCATAACGGCCATTGTGGCGGTTGCGTGGGTGTAATCCCGGTTTCTGGGGGGGCATAGCATTCTCCTTTTAACAGCGGCGTAAGATACCCGCATAACGCCACGCGGTAAACACACAGCAAGGAAATTTGCTTTTTTTATACCTATTTGATGGCTTGCTGATTGTTCAAAAAACAGACAGCTCATCACCAGTTTTTTGCGGTAAATGTCATCCGCTGACGGCCTAAACTTATCAGGCACGACCTGTTATTTCTCAGAGGATATCACCATGAAGAAATGCCTCACATTCCTTGCCGCTACCGTACTGACCGGCATGACATTTGCGTCCTTTGCTGCACAGCCCTACACCAGCCCTCAAACCGGCCAGCTACAAGCTTCCGGCACTGTTTTCGCTAGCGGAGCCTCTAACCTGAGCGATCTCGAAGACAAGCTGGCAGAGAAAGCGGAAGAGCAAGGCGCAAAAGGCTTTGTCGTCAATTCTGCGGGCGGTAAAAACCAGATGTACGGCAGCGCAACTATCTATAAGTAGTCCCTCACCTTAGCCCAACTGCATTCACCCCGAATGCAGTTTGCTACCTTACTGTTCACGTCGTTCACCGCTCAAATTGTAATCATCGTGTAGCAATTTTGAGTCCAATGTAAATAAATGTATTTATTTTTGAATTAATGAATGCTAAAACGTCGCACTGATTAGTAATGCTTATCAAAATCATTATCAATTACACATTCACTCCCGCGAGGCCTGCAGGGTATAACATCCACAGAGATGTCCCTTCGCGCGAGTGAAACCGTCTACTCAAAAAATAATAAGTCACTCACTAACATGGATAAAAATCGCAATTTGCCTGCCAGTAGTTTTCATTCACTGACTTTTTTTGCCGGTCTGTGTATTGGCCTGTCTCCGGTAGCTCAGGCTGTCGCCGCGGGCGATCAAGATAAAAAACAAGAAGATACGCTGGTTGTTGAAGCGGCCAAACCTTCTCTATACGCCCCAACGCAGTCTGCCGACCCTAAGTTCTCCCGCCCGGTAGCGGATACAACCCGCACCATGACAGTGATTTCTGAGCAGGTGATTAAGGATCAAGGTGCAACCAATCTGACCGATGCGCTGAAAAACGTACCGGGTGTTGGCGCGTTTTTCGCCGGTGAGAACGGTAACTCCACTACCGGTGACGCGGTGTACATGCGTGGTGCGGATACCTCGAACAGTATTTATATCGACGGTATCCGAGATATTGGCAGCGTTACGCGCGACACTTTCAATACCGAACAGGTTGAAGTGATCAAAGGCCCCTCCGGCACCGACTATGGCCGTAGCGCGCCAACGGGCTCCATCAATATGATCAGCAAACAGCCGCGCACCGACTCAGGGATCGATGCCTCAGCCAGCGTCGGTAGCGCCTGGTTCCGCCGTGGTACGCTGGACATTAACCAGGTCATCGGTGAGACCACCGCTGCACGGTTAAACCTGATGGGTGAAAAAACGCATGATGCCGGTCGCGATAACGTTAAGAATGAACGTTATGGTGTGGCCCCCTCTCTCGCCTTTGGCTTAGGCACTGAGAACCGACTGTATCTGAACTATCTGCATGTCACCCAGCACAACACCCCGGATGGCGGTGTCCCCACCATCGGTCTGCCGGGATATTCCGCACCTTCCGCGGGGACTGCTGCACTGAATCAGTCAGGAAAAGTGGATACGCATAACTTCTACGGTACCAACTCGGATTACGACGATTCAACGACTGATACCGCAACGATGCGTTTTGAACATGACCTGAACGACAGCACCACTATTCGCAACACCACCCGCTGGTCACGCATTAAGCAGGATTATCTGATGACGGCGGTGATGGGCGGCGCGACTAACATCACTCAACCCACCAGCAGCGTCGACACCTGGACCTGGTCACGCCTGGCAAATACCAAAGATGTCAGCAATAAGATCCTGACCAACCAGACCAACCTAACCTCAAAATTTTACACCGGATCCATCAGTCACGACATCAGCACCGGCGTGGAGCTAACGCGCGAAACGCAAACCAACTATGGTGTAAACCCGATCACCCCGCCGCCGGTAAATATCTATCATCCCGACAGCAATGTGAATATCGGCGGATTGTCTCGTAACGGCGCTAATGCTAACGGGCAAACCGATACCTTCGGTGTATACGCCTTTGATACGCTACAGATTACCCGTGAGTTTGAACTAAACGGTGGTATTCGCCTCGACAATTACCGCACGGAATATGACAGCGCCACCGCTTGCGGCGCTTCTGGTCGCGGCGCGGTCGCGTGTCCGACAGGCGTGGCGAAAGGTTCTCCGGTCACCACCGTGGATACTGCCAAATCAGGCAATCTGGTGAACTGGAAAGCGGGCGCACTGTATCACCTGACCGATAACGGTAACGTTTACATTAACTACGCTGTTTCTCAGCAACCGCCAGGCGGCAGCAACTTTGCCCTCGCTCAGGGCGGAAGCGGTAACAGTGCGAACCGTACCGATTTCAAACCACAGAAAGCAAAAACCAGCGAGATCGGCACCAAATGGGAGGTGCTGGATAAGCGCCTGCTGTTAACTGCCGCGATTTTCCGTACGGATATTGAGAACGAAGTTGAGCAGAACGACGACGGCACATATTCCCAGTACGGGGAGAAGCGCGTTGAAGGTTACGAACTCTCGGTAGCAGGGAACATCACTCCCGCATGGCAGGTTATTGGGGGTTACACCCAGCAGCGCGCGACGATCCACAGCGGCAAAAACGTTGCTCAGGATGGTTCTTCATCCCTGCCGTATACGCCAGAACATGCGTTCACGCTGTGGAACCAGTATCAGGCTACCGATGATATCTCTGTTGGCGCAGGCGCTCGCTACGTGGGCAGTATGCATCGCGGTTCCGACGGGGCCGTGGGTACGCCATCCTACACCGAAGGTTACTGGGTCGCCGACGCGAAACTGGGTTATCGCGTGAATCGCAATCTCGATTTCCAGTTGAACGTCTATAACCTGTTCGACACCGATTATGTATCCTCCATTAACAAGAGCGGATACCGTTACCATCCGGGTGAGCCAAGAACCTTCCTGCTCACGGCAAATATGCATTTCTGATCTTTTACGTGGGGCGTAAGCCCCACTTTCAGGAGAAACACTGATGATGTATCACATTCCCGGCATTCTGTCGGCGCAGGATGTCGCCTGGTTTCGCGAACAACTGGACGCTGCCGACTGGGTTGATGGACGCGCAACCACCGGCGCTCAGGGTGCGCAGGTTAAAAACAACCAGCAGGTGGATACGCAAAGTGAGCGTTACGGCGTTTTACAACAGGCGGTACAAAACGCGGTGAACAACAGCGCGTTATTCTTCACCGCTGCATTACCGAAAACGCTCTCCACACCGCTGTTCAATCGCTACCAGGACAACGAGACCTACGGTTTTCACGTTGACGGCGCGGTGCGTAGTCATCCGGAAAACGGCTGGATGCGCACAGATCTTTCCGCCACCTTATTCCTGAGTAATCCCGACGATTATGAGGGAGGAGAGCTGCTGGTCAATGACACCTACGGCCAGCATGCGGTAAAACTTCCGGCAGGCGATCTGGTACTTTATCCTTCCAGCAGCCTGCACTGCGTTACGCCAGTGACCCGTGGTGTTCGGGTGGCGTCCTTTATGTGGATCCAGTCGATGATCCGGGACGATAAAAATCGCGCCATGCTTTTTGAACTGGATAAAAACATCCAGTCCCTGAAGACACGTCATGGGGAGAGTAGCGAGATCCTGTCGCTTCTCAATCTCTACCATAACCTGCTGCGCGAATGGTCTGAAATCTGATACCGCTGACGCGTGGTCGTTTTTCAGCCATCACATTCGCTATACTTATTCTGTAGACATCAGCAGGAGGTAGGTATGGCATCCGGATGGGCAAATGACGACGCTGTTAACGAACAGATCAACAATACTATTGAAGATGCTGTTGCCCGCGCCCGCGGTGAGTTACCGACGGGGGAAAGTCTGTATGAATGCGAAGAATGTGGTAATCCAATCCCTCAGGCCAGACGGGAGGCCGTGCCCGGCGTGCGCTTGTGCATCACATGCCAGCAGGATAAAGATTCACATAGCGCTGCATTTTCAGGATATAATCGCAGAGGTTCGAAAGACAGCCAGCTACGTTGACTTATCTTTACCGAAAGTTTCAGCGCATACGATTTCCTTTACGAGCACGCTTTTTTGCACTCTGTGTAGCAAAATGTGCCGTTGTCGGTTTCTCTGTAAAGCGCAATGACAAGAACTGTAAATCCCTCTTTCGAATTTATTAATATTCAATAAGTTATTTGTCATTCAATTTTTTTGATTGATGTCGTCAATTCTATTCGATTTTATCTCGCATAAAAAAACGTGATACTTCTCACATCGACGAAACAACGTCTTCTTAAAGAACACTGACTAACAGAACAAACCTGCGAGAAATTAATCATGAAAAATATCAAATTTGCTGTTGCCGCCATCGCTCTGTCTACCCTGTCATTTGGCGTTTTCGCTGCCGAGCCAGTTTCCTCTACTCAGGCGCAAAACATGAACAAAATTGGTGTGGTATCTGCTGACGGCGCCACCACGCTGGACGGCCTGGAAGCAAAACTGGCTGAAAAAGCGACGGCTGCTGGCGCAACGGGTTACAGCATCACTTCCGCTATCGGCAAAGACAAAATGAGCGGCACCGCGGTTATCTATAAATAACCGAAAGATTACCTGTACGACCCAATGCTCCAACCCTCATTGACCCTGTTTGTTACCCTTTGTTTGCCCGTCCGCCACTGGACGGGCTTTTTTTTTGCTTAGTGTTCCAGTCGTTGACGGAATTCCTGCAACACGGCGTCTGGCATCCCTATTTGCAACGCCGCCTCGCAAATCGCCTGCCAGCTTCCGGCATCCAGCGGAATACCTTGCTCCAGCCGTTCTTCACGAGTATTCACCTCCCACTCCCCTGGCAACAGGATCGGGGCATCTTCAGCATGGGGGGACGCTTTCACCCACTTAGCAAATGCCGCGACCTGGTTGTCGCAGTCCGGCGCGCCAAACAGTTCCGGATTCATAATGATGGTCGTCATACAGTTAATGATGGCATCCGCGCTGGTCTGCAGGCTCTCTTCATGTGTGGTTTTACCACCAGAAAGCGCTCCCCCCATAATTTCGCACATTGCCGCCAGCGCATAACCTTTGTGTTGGGCGAAGGTCAGCAACGACCCCAGCGGAGAGACCTGCATTACGGCAGGATCGGTTGTGGGTACCCCATTAGCATCAATCAGGCATCCCGGAGCCACCGGCTCACCCTTGTGCCATGCCACGCGGGTTTTGCCAAACGCGATGGCGCTGGTTGCATAGTCCAGCAACAACGGGAACGTATTTTTACGTGGGAACACCACACAGAAGGGGTTGGTGCCAAATCGACTATCGCGGCCATGAAACGGTGCGACCATCGGGATCCCTACCACATTCACAAAGTGCACCGAAACAAAACCCGCCGCCGCACATTGCTCCGCCCAGTAGCCAATGCGTCCAATATGGTGCGAATTATGTAATGCCACAGCAGCGATACCGTGCTGGCGCGCTTTTTCGATCCCAAGCGTAATTGCCTCGTGGGCCGCCACCTGACCAAATGCGCAGTCGCCGTCAAGCGTAATCACCGCTCCCGCATCGTTGACCACTTTGGCATGGCGGTTGATCTGCAGGTGTCCCTGCGAAAATGAGCGAATATAGCTTGGGATCATGCCGATACCGTGGGAGTCGTGGCCGGCGAGGTTAGAGGCTATCAGATGATCGGCCACCAGCCGCGCCTCCAGCTCATTGCTTCCCATCTGGTGAAAAACGGCCTGGATAAAGGCGTGCAGCGTTGGCACATGGAAGCGATGTCCACTGTTCATTGTTATCTCCTGTTGTGTCGCGTGTTGATTGTGGTTCTTATTTTTCAACAAACTATGCTGCGCCACAGCGCTCAGGAGGTCAATAAACGTGCAGAAATTTCACGTTGCCGGAAGGCGTGAAGCGACGGGCCAGGCAAATGACCCGTCGAGAGAAAGAAAAATCAGAAGCTTTGCTCGACGCGACCAAGTCCTTCAGCCAGCGTTGCGGATTCACCGGTTGCTACCAGACAGCAGGCCATCTGGATTTTCAGCGATGCCGGAACCGGCTCACTGCCCGCCAGACAACGCTCAATCCAGCGCGCGGTAGTTTCCGGGTCTTTAGCCACCGGCAGTGGGACCGGCTCATCGGGCATCTCGCTCTGCCGGTCCTGTAGCACTCGCACGCCGGACGAATCTATCAGGCTTATCTGCGGGCAGCGCTGCGGGTTGGCGTACACTTCACCCTCGGTACCGTGCATCAACAGGGCACGCCCACCGATATCGCCGAAAAATTTCGCCACGCGCGATACGTATTCCGGGTGGGAAACGCTGGAAAGACGCAGCGCGGCATCTTCGGCAAACGGCGTGGCTAATTTAGCCAGCGTATGCGCACTGTTACGCACGCCCATTCGCCAGCGCATCGCCAGCTGTTTTTCCAGCGGAGGACACAGCGCACTCACCGGGATAAACACCGGCTCATGACCATCCAGCTTTGCCTGCGCCTGCCCGGCATGCTGCGTCGGCGCAATCCCCATCAGTTCGAAAATGGTTTCAGTCAGCACGCGGGTTGGATCCTCGCTGACACCGTGCACCACCACCGGGAAGCCCAGCTTATGCAGTAAAATCGCCAGCAGCGGAGTCAAATTTGCCTGCTTGCGCGCGCCATTGTAGCTGGGAATGACAATCGGCATGGGTTTGGCCACTGGCGGAGTCAGGCGAATGGTGTGGTTCTGCATCGCTTCGTAAAAGCCCAGCATCTCCGCTTCGCCTTCGCCTTTAATGCGCAGCGCAATCAGTACACCGCCCATCTCAAGATCGGGCACCTCGCCGTTCATCATATGGGTATACAGTCCGCGAGCGGTATCCTTATCCAGGTCACGCGCGTGATTTTTTCCTCGCCCAATCTCTTTGATGATTTTGCGGTAATCCATCGATAACTCCTTGCCTGTTGCTCGCATCGTTAACGCCGACGGCGACGCGTGGGTTTCGCTTTTTCTTTTGGTTTTACTATAACGTCTGGCACAGCAGGTTGCTCTATCGGAAATATGGGTAATGCGTTCAGTAAACGCTTGCCATAGCTTTTGGTCAATAAACGCTTGTCATAAATAACCACTTCTCCCCAGCAGCCGTGGCTACGAATGAGTCGCCCAACCTGCTGGATCAGATTGAACGACGCCGCGGGCAAGCTCTGCACCTCAAAGGGGTAGCGGTTCAGGCTTTTCAGCCACTCGCCCTCGGTGATCACCACCGGGCTGTCGATAGGCGGAAAAGCAATTTTGTGAATATGCACCTGGGTCAGCAAGTCGCCTTTCAAATCCAGACCTTCGGCAAAAGATTGCAGCCCAATCAGTACGCTACGCTCGCCGTTGGTCACCCGCTTGCGGTGCAGCTCCACCAGTCGATAGCGCGGCTGGTCGCCCTGTACCAGCAACAGCAGGCGCAGATCGGTAACGTGCTCAAGAAAACGCTGCATTGCCCGACCGCTGGCAAAGAGTACCAGCATGCCCTGATGCTTTTTACTTTCCAGCTGTTCGCGGAAATAGGCAGCCATTTCCGCGATATGCTGCTCTTCGTTATCAATTGACGGTTCGTAGCGCATCTGCGGAATGACGATTTTGCCTTGCTCAACGTGATTAAACGGTGAATCCAGCGCGATAAAGCGGTCCCCTGCTTTTTCTTTCAGCCCGCTCATCTCCTGCAAACGCGAGAAGCTGTTGAGCGAACGCAGCGTGGCGGAGGTCACGATAATATGCGGTACGCTGCGCCACAGCAGTCGTTCAAGCTGATCGCTCACGCGGATCCCCACACAGTGGAACCAGACGTGGATCTGCCCGTCACGCACTTCGCGCGTCGCCCATTTACTCACCGGCGCGCCTGACGACTGCGCGAGCGAAGCCAGCCGCCACAGTTTGCTTTGCGCCTCAAACATGCCCAAAGCCCGATTCATCTGCAAAATAACCCGATGCAGACGCACAATATCGTGGGTGCCGGTTTTTTCGCTGAGATCGTTGAGGAACAGTTCCGCCAGACCGCGCAGCATTTCTGTTAGCTTCGCCAGACGCTGACAAATCTCCATCACTTCCGCAGGCAGTTCGCCCATCGCGAAGCGGTGTTCCGCCTCCTGGGTCGCAGGCATGTACAGATTAAGAATGTTATTGAGCGATGAAATCAGCTCATACAGTTCCTCACAGTGACCGTTCAGACGCTCGGCATTCGCCAGCGGCGGCGTGGTTTTTGGACGAAACTGTTCCAGGCAGGTGGCTACTAATTTGCAAAACAGATCCAACTGCAGCCGATACCAGGGGGCGCTGATTTCTGCGCTCATCTCCAGCGCATCGCGCGCGACGTCCGGCAAATGGTGACCTTCATCAAGGACCAGCAGCAGGTTCTTCGGCTCCGGCAAAACAGCTTCGCTTTCCATGGCCGCCATCACCAGCGCGTGGTTAGCCACCACCACTTCGGCTTCCTGAATCTCACGGCGGGCGACAAAAAAGGGGCATTCACGATAGTAGTGACAGTTACGATTCAAACAGCTGGCTTTATCAGTGCTCAGGCGCTGCCAGAGTCCGTCGTCGATAGCGATATCCGTGTGATCGCGCAGCCCGTCCCACTTGTAGCTGTCGAGATCGCCTTTTAGCCTGGCGCAGCGCTTTTGTTCTTCCTGGTTGTTGGGCGTCAGGTCATCGTCGAGAAAGGCCAACAGATCCTGCTGATTGGGTTCGCTACTGGCCAGCGCCGCTAAATTACGCGGGCAGACATAACGCCCGCGACCAAACGCGGCGGTAAAACGCAGATCGGGGATAATTTTGCGCAGCAGCGGTAAATCTTTGCTGTAGATCTGATCCTGTAAAGCAACGTTGGCGGTACTGACCACCAGCGTTTTTTGTTCTTCACGCGCTATGGCAATACCGGGAATCAGGTACGACAGCGTTTTCCCCACCCCGGTCGGCGCTTCAATTGCCAGATGCCGCCCTTCTTCCCCAGTGAGCGTTTTCGCGACGTCAGCAATCATCTGCCGCTGCGGCGCACGGGGAATAAAGTCGGGGATCTGTTCCTGAAGCGCCTTATACCAGGCGGCAATTTGCGCTTTTAGCGCAGCCGTTAGTGCCATGAGAAAACCTGAAATACTGTATAAACAGCCACTATTGTGGCACTTTCTGATACGTGTCGCAAAAAGAAAAGCCCGACCTTTCGGCCGGGCTCGCAATTACTGCGCTGTAGACGGTTTGCGCGGACGGCGCGGTGGACGAGGCTTATCGCCCGCCGGTTTGCCTTCGCCGCTACGCGGTTTCGCTTTTGGCGCACCGCCATCCTGACGACGCGGCTGCTGACCACGCCCAGCTCCACCCTGACCGCGACCACCGCCGCCACGCTGCTGGCGACCATTCTGGATCGGCTCGGCTTTGATGGACGGGTCCGGCTCGTAGCCTGGCATCGCAATTCGCGGGATCTCTTTTTTCAGCAGCTTCTCGATGTCACGCAGCAGCTTGTGTTCATCGACGCACACCAGAGACAACGCTTCGCCGGTAGCGGCCGCACGACCGGTACGACCAATACGGTGCACGTAATCTTCCGGGACATTTGGCAGCTCGTAGTTCACCACGTGCGGCAGCTCTTCAATATCCAGACCGCGCGCGGCAATATCGGTCGCCACCAGCACACGAATATCACCGGATTTAAAATCAGCCAGCGCACGCGTACGCGCCCCCTGAGATTTATTACCGTGGATCGCCGCGCTGCGAATGCCGTCTTTATTCAGCTGTTCCGCCAGATGGTTTGCACCATGTTTGGTACGGGTAAACACCAGCACCTGCTGCCAGTTGCCCTGACCGATCATCTGCGACAACAGTTCACGTTTACGCTTTTTATCAACGAAATGAACGTGCTGAGTCACCTGCTCTGACGCGGTATTACGGCGCGCCACTTCGATTTCCAGTGGATTGTGCAGCAGCTTTTCGGCCAGCGACTTAATATCATCAGAGAACGTTGCTGAGAACAGCAGGTTCTGGCGTTTTGCCGGCAGTTTCGCCAGAACGCGACGGATATCATGAATAAAGCCCATATCCAGCATGCGGTCAGCTTCATCCAGTACCAGAATCTCAACCTGATCCAGTTTCACCGCATTCTGGTGTTCCAGATCGAGCAAACGACCAGGCGTGGCGATCAGCACATCCACACCGCCGCGCAGCTTCATCATCTGTGGGTTAATGCTCACGCCGCCGAAGACCACCAGCGAGCGAATATTCAGATACTTACTGTAATCACGTACGTTTTCGCCAATCTGGGCCGCCAGTTCGCGAGTTGGCGTGAGGATCAGCGCACGCACCGGACGACGGCTTTTGCCATGCGGCTGATGGGTAATCAGGTGCTGCAACAGCGGCAGGGTAAAACCTGCCGTTTTCCCCGTACCGGTCTGGGCGCTAGCCATCAGATCGCGGCCTTCCAGCACGGCAGGGATCGCCTGCTGCTGAATAGGGGTAGGTTCACGGTAACCCTGCTCGGCAACGGCACGTAAAATATCAGGGTTTAAACCAAGGGAATCAAAAGACATAACAACTCCGAACCACCCTGACCGTTACCGGTGTCGTTTTCAGGGAGATACATATAATAAAGATGACAAAAACCACAATGTCATGAAGGGGCGGAGTGTAGCAGTTTTTGTGATGTGCCGCATAAATTATCCCTGCGCTGAAAAATAACGGTCCGGACTGGACAAGGTTACACATCAGTCATAATCTTAATCAATCGATTGATTAATATCTGAGTCGTGCTATGAATACACCCACCATGACAACCAAAGGTGAACAGGCGAAAAATCAGCTCATTGCCGCCGCGCTGGCGCAGTTTGGCGAGTATGGTCTGCACGCCACTACTCGCGATATCGCCGCGCAGGCCGGGCAAAATATTGCTGCCATCACCTACTATTTTGGCTCAAAAGAGGATTTATATCTCGCCTGCGCCCAGTGGATTGCGGATTTTATCGGCTCACAGTTTCGCCCGCATGCTGAAGAAGCCGAGCGTCTGTTTGCTCAGCCGGAACCGGATCGTGGCGCGATGCGCGAACTGATCCTCCGCGCCTGCAAAAATATGATCATGCTGTTAACCCAGGACGATACCGTTAACCTGAGCAAATTTATTTCGCGCGAACAGCTTTCCCCCACCGCGGCTTATCAACTGGTGCACGACCAGGTTATCAATCCGCTACATACTCACCTGACGCGCCTGATTGCTGCCTATACCGGCGGCGATGCCAACGATACCCAAATGATCCTGCACACCCACGCCCTACTCGGCGAGGTACTGGCCTTTCGTCTGGGGAAAGAAACCATTCTGTTGCGTACGGGCTGGTCACAATTTGATGAGGATAAAACCGCGCTGATTGACCAAACGATCACCTGTCACATCGATCTTATTCTGCAAGGTTTAACGCAAAGGAGTCTGGAGTCATGAAAAAACCTGTCGTTCTCGGGCTGGTCATCGCGGCCCTCGTTGCCGTGATTGCCGGTGGAACGTGGTGGTATCAAAGTCGGCAAGATAACGGTCTGACGCTGTACGGCAATGTCGATATCCGTAGCGTCAACCTGAGTTTTCGCGTCGGCGGCAGGCTGGCCTCGCTGGCGGTTGACGAAGGCGATGCCATTACCGCCGGTCAGGTGCTGGGCGAACTGGACCGTGCACCTTACGAAAACGCATTAATGCAGGCAAAAGCGAATGTTGCCGCCGCGCAGGCGCAATACGATCTGATGCTGGCAGGGTATCGTGAAGAAGAGATCGCGCAAACCGCAGCGGCAGTCAAACAGGCGCAGGCAGCCTATGATTACGCGCAAAACTTTTACAATCGGCAGGTGGGATTGTGGAAAAGCCGCACTATCTCCGCCAACGATCTGGAAAACGCCCGTTCATCACGCGATCAGGCGTTGGCCTCTCTGAAATCCGCACAGGATAAACTCACCCAATACCGCAGCGGTAATCGTGTGCAGGACATCGAGCAGGCGAAAGCCACGCTCGAACAAGCTCAGGCCGAGCTGGCCCAGGCAGAGCTTAATTTGCATGACACCACGCTGACCTCGCCGTCTGACGGCACGTTACTCACCCGTGCGGTCGAACCCGGCAGCATGCTGAACGAAGGGGGCACGGTACTGACGCTGTCACTCACGCGTCCGGTATGGGTTCGCGCCTACGTTGATGAACGAAATCTGAGCCAGGCGCAGCCAGGACGCGAAATCCTGCTTTACACCGATGGCCGTCCGGACAAACCGTATCACGGTAAAATCGGCTTCGTGTCGCCCACCGCCGAGTTTACCCCAAAAACAGTCGAGACCCCTGACCTGCGCACCGACCTGGTTTATCGCCTGCGTATTGTGGTGACCGACGCGGACGATGCGCTGCGCCAGGGAATGCCGGTAACGATAAAGTTCAGCGATGAGGCACGGCATGAATGACGCCGTCATTACGCTGAATGGACTGACGAAAAACTTTGCCGGAATGGATAAACCGGCGGTCGCCCCGCTCGACTGTACCGTTCATGCGGGCTACGTGACCGGGCTGGTCGGGCCGGATGGCGCTGGCAAAACCACGCTGATGCGAATGCTGGCAGGGCTGTTGAAACCCGACGCCGGAAGCGCAACGGTAATTGGTTTTGATCCCATCAAAGACGACAGCGCGCTGCATGCGGTACTGGGGTACATGCCGCAGAAATTTGGTCTGTATGAAGATTTGACCGTCATGGAGAACCTCAATCTCTATGCAGATTTACGTAGCGTTACCGGTGAAGCGCGAGAAAAAACCTTTGCCCGGTTACTGGAATTTACCTCGCTGGGGCCGTTTACCGGACGCCTGGCCGGCAAGCTTTCCGGCGGCATGAAACAGAAGCTCGGACTTGCCTGTACGCTGGTCGGTGAACCCAGCGTGTTACTGCTGGATGAGCCTGGCGTGGGCGTCGACCCTATTTCCCGTCGCGAACTGTGGCAAATGGTTCATGAGCTGGCCGGGGACGGCATGCTGATCCTCTGGAGCACTTCGTATCTGGATGAAGCTGAACAATGCCGTGATGTGCTGCTGATGAACGAAGGTGAATTGCTGTATCAGGGCGATCCCACTCAGCTTACGCAAACCATGTCGGGTCGCAGCTTCCTGATGAGCAGTTCGCAGGAAAATAACCGCCGACTGCTGCAACGCACGTTAAAACTGCCGCAGGTTAGCGACGGGATGATTCAGGGGAAATCCGTCCGCTTAATCCTGAAAAAAGAAGCGACGGCCCAGCAGATTCAAAACGCTGACGGCATGCCGGAGATAACCATCAACGAAACCGCCCCCCGCTTCGAGGATGCCTTTATCGATTTACTTGGCGGGGCCGGAACATCGGAGTCCCCGCTGGGTGCTATCCTGCATACCGTGGAAGGCACGCCAGGTGAAACGGTGATCGAAGCCAAAGCGCTGACCAAAAAATTTGGCGATTTTGCCGCTACCGACCACGTAGACTTTGCCGTGCAGCGCGGCGAGATTTTTGGTTTGTTAGGACCCAACGGCGCGGGCAAATCCACCACCTTTAAAATGATGTGCGGCCTGCTGGTCCCCACCTCGGGTAAAGCGCTGGTGCTGGACATGGACCTGAAGGTCAGCTCCGGTAAAGCGCGTCAGCATCTGGGTTATATGGCACAGAAATTCTCCCTGTATGGCAACCTGACGGTTGAACAGAATCTGCGCTTTTTCTCCGGCGTCTACGGCCTGCGCGGTCGGGCGCAGAAGGAGAAAATCGAGCGGATGAGCGAGGCATTCGGCCTGAAGAGTATCGCCTCCCACGCCACCGACGAACTGCCGCTGGGCTTTAAACAGCGCCTGGCGCTGGCCTGTTCGCTGATGCATGAACCCGACATTCTGTTCCTCGATGAACCCACTTCCGGGGTCGATCCCCTCACCCGTCGGGAGTTCTGGTTACATATCAACAGCATGGTGGAAAAAGGCGTCACGGTGATGGTGACCACCCACTTTATGGATGAGGCAGAATACTGCGATCGCATCGGGCTGGTGTATCGCGGCAAACTGATTGCCAGCGGTACGCCGGACGACCTGAAAGCTCAGGCTGCTGACAGTGAGACGCCAGACCCGACCATGGAACAGGCGTTTATCACGCTAATCAATGACTGGGATAAGGAGCATACGCATGAGTAACTCCGTTCTCTCCTGGCGTCGCGTACGCGCACTGTGCGTGAAAGAGACGCGCCAGATCGTCCGCGATCCCAGCAGTTGGCTGATTGCGGTGGTGATCCCGCTGCTGCTGCTGTTTATCTTCGGCTACGGGATCAACCTCGACTCCAGCAAGCTGCGGGTAGGGATTCTGCTCGAACAGCAAAGCGAAGAGGCGCTGGATTTTACCCATACCATGACCGGTTCACCGTATATTGACGCCACCATCAGCGATAACCGTCAGGAATTGATTGAGAAAATGCAGGCCGGGCGCATTCGCGGGCTGGTGGTGATCCCGGTGGATTTCGCCCAGCAGATGGCGCGACCCAACGACGTGGCGCCGATCCAGGTGATCACCGACGGCAGTGAACCGAATACCGCTAACTTTGTGCAGGGTTATGTCGAAGGCATCTGGCAGATTTGGCAACAACAGCGGGCGGAAGATCGCGGAGAATCATTTGAACCTTTGATCGACGTGCAGACCCGCTACTGGTTTAACCCGGCGGCCATCAGCCAACATTTTATTATTCCCGGGGCGGTAACCATCATCATGACGGTTATTGGCGCTATCCTCACCTCATTAGTGGTGGCGCGCGAATGGGAGCGCGGAACCATGGAAGCGCTGTTGTCTACCGAAGTCACCCGCGTCGAACTGCTGCTGTGCAAACTGATCCCCTATTACTTTCTGGGCATGCTGGCGATGCTGCTGTGTATGCTGGTGTCGGTGTTTATTCTCGGCGTGCCCTATCGCGGTTCGTTGCTGATCCTGTTTTTTATTACCAGCCTGTTCCTGCTCAGCACGCTCGGCATGGGGTTGCTTATCTCCACCATCACCCGCAACCAGTTTAACGCCGCGCAGGTCGCGCTAAACGCCGCCTTCCTGCCCTCGATTATGCTGTCGGGTTTTATCTTCCAGATAGACAGCATGCCGGCGATTATCCGGGCAGTAACCTATATTATTCCGGCTCGTTATTTCGTCAGCACCCTACAAAGCCTGTTTCTGGCGGGAAATATTCCGGTGGTGCTGATTATCAACGTGCTGTTTTTAATCGCTTCGGCGGTGATGTTTATTGGCCTGACGTGGCTTAAAACCAAACGTCGGCTGGATTAAGGGGACGGGCATGTTTCATCGCTTATGGACATTAATTCGTAAAGAGCTGCAATCGCTGTTACGTGAACCGCAGACGCGAGCCATTCTGATTTTACCGGTGCTGATTCAGGTTATTCTGTTCCCGTTCGCGGCCACGCTGGAAGTCACCAACGCCACTATCGCTATCTATAACGAAGACAACGGTAAACATTCGGTGGAACTAACCCAGCGCTTCGCTCGCGCCAGCGCCTTTACGCACGTTCTGCTGCTGAAAAGCCCGCAGGAGATCCAGCCCACCATCGACACGCAAAAAGCCCTATTGCTGGTGCGTTTCCCGGCCAACTTTTCGCGTAATCTGGATACCTTCCAGCAGGCTCCCATGCAGATTATTCTCGACGGGCGTAACTCTAACAGTGCGCAAATTGCCGCGAATTACCTGCAACAAATCGTTAAGGAGTATCAGCAGGATCTGATGGACGGCAAGCCGAAACCGAACAACAGCGAGCTGGTGGTGCGTAACTGGTATAACCCGAATCTGGATTACAAATGGTTTGTGGTTCCGTCGCTGATCGCCATGATCACCACCATCGGCGTCATGATCGTCACTTCGCTCTCGGTTGCCCGTGAGCGCGAGCAAGGCACGCTGGATCAGTTGCTGGTCTCCCCGCTTACCACCTGGCAGATATTCATCGGTAAAGCGGTGCCCGCGTTAATTGTGGCAACGTTTCAGGCCACCATTGTGCTGGCGATCGGCATCTGGGCTTATCACATTCCGTTTGCCGGTTCACTGGGGCTGTTCTATTTCACGATGGTGATTTACGGGCTGTCGCTGGTCGGCTTTGGTCTGCTGATTTCATCACTGTGTGCCACCCAGCAGCAGGCGTTTATCGGCGTGTTTGTGTTTATGATGCCGGCGATTTTACTTTCAGGCTACGTATCGCCGGTCGAAAATATGCCGGTCTGGCTACAGAATCTGACGTGGATAAACCCAATCCGCCATTTTACGGACATCACGAAACAGATTTACCTGAAGGATGCGAGTCTGCAGATTGTGTGGGGAAGTTTGTGGCCGCTGTTGGTAATAGCGGCCACGACCGGCTCAGCGGCGTATGCGATGTTTAGACGCAAGGTGATGTAGCTTTTTGTCTTTCGCCAACAGCGAGACCACGGCGGGTCCGGCAAGGATCACCAGCCCCGCCAGGGCCAGCAAGACGTTGTTTTGCAGCACGCGCGACAGCAACCACAGTACGATCATCGCGGCACCGAAATACCACGTGGTAGTCAGTTCTTCCAGCACATCAGCTACGTCGCGCCACCGCTGTTCATGGTGACGTTGCAAGGCCAGCATTAATAAAACCGTTACGCCGTAAACGACGCATAATCCCAGGCCGACGCGCACCAGCGTACCGCTCATCCAGCCCATTACCAGCAACGCCACTACCAGTAAATGCAACACAATCTGCCAGCAACTTAGACCCGTTGCGACACGAACACGTTGTTGCCACCTCATGGCTTTTCTCCTGAAGGATTTTCAACTAATTATTCAGAGTACCGGACTTTACGGAAAATTCCGCAACACCGCATCTTTTTGTGACGACGACTACACTATTTTATTTAGGAAGTGACGCCAACGGGAGGCTCATGAGCGGATCGGGAGTTCAATTTTCATTCAATGTGCTCACCATTAATACTCACAAAGGGTTCACCGCCTTCAACCGGCGTTTTATTTTGCCTGAGCTACGGGAGGCTGTCAGAACGGTCGGTGCAGACATTGTGTGCCTACAGGAAGTTATGGGCGCGCACGATGCTCACTCGCTGCAGATTGAGAACTGGCCGGATACCACCCACTACGAATTTCTGGCGGACTCCATGTGGAGCGACTTCGCCTACGGGCGTAACGCCGTGTACCCGCAAGGGCATCACGGTAACGCGGTGCTGTCGCGTTATCCCATTGAACATTATGAAAATCGCGATGTGTCCGTCGGCGCGAGTGAAAAGCGCGGGGTCCTTTACTGCCGCATCGTGCCGCCAATGCTCTCGCACCCAATTCATGTCATGTGCGTGCATCTCGGTTTGCGTGAAGCACACCGTCAGGCCCAGCTCGCTATGCTGGCTGACTGGGTCAATGCCCTGCCCGACGCGGAGCCTGTGGTGATCGCCGGAGATTTTAACGACTGGCGGCAAACGGCCAATCACCCGTTGAAAGCCAGGGCCGGCCTTGACGAGATTTTTACCCGCGCCCACGGTCGCCCGGCGCGGACGTTTCCGGTGCAGTTTCCCCTGCTGCGTCTGGACAGGATCTATGTGAAAAACGCGAATGCCAGTACTCCAACGACGCTGGCGCTGCGTCACTGGCGACATTTGTCCGATCATGCCCCCCTGAGTGCGGAGATTCATTTATGAAAAATGGCTGGCGTGATGGCAATCAAATTCAACTGCTGGAAAACGGCGATCAATACTATCCCGCCGTCTTTGACGCTATTGAACAGGCACAGCAAAAAATTATCCTTGAGACTTTTATCTGGTTTGAAGATGCGGTCGGAAAACAGCTGCATGCCGCCTTGCTCGGAGCCGCCCAGCGCGGAATCCAAGCAGAGGTGCTGCTGGACGGTTACGGCTCGCCGGATCTTAGCGACAGTTTTGTCGAAGAGTTGACCGTAGCAGGCGTTGTTTTCCGCTACTACGATCCGCGCCCGCGTCTGTTCGGTATGCGCACCAATCTCTTTCGCCGTATGCATCGCAAAATTGTGGTCATTGATGACCGTGTTGCCTTTGTCGGCGGCATCAATTATTCCGCTGAGCACATGTCTGATTACGGTCCCGAGGCCAAGCAGGATTATGCCGTTCGCGTGGAAGGTCCTGTCGTGGCCGACATCCTGAAATTCGTGCTGGATAACTTACCGGGACAGAGCGCCGTACGACGCTGGTGGCGACGTCATCACCGGGCAATTGAAAATCATCGGCCAGGCGAAGCGCAGGCGCTGTTTGTCTGGCGCGATAACGAAGAGCATCGCGATGATATTGAACGCCACTATTTGAAAATGCTGACCCAGGCCCGGCGAGAAGTGATCATTGCCAATGCCTATTTCTTTCCGGGTTATCGCCTGCTGCATGCCCTACGAAAAGCTGCGCGACGCGGTGTTCGGGTAAAACTCATCGTCCAGGGTGAACCGGATATGCCGATTGTGAAAGTGGGTGCCCGCCTGCTGTATAACTATCTGGTTAAAGGCGGCGTCCATGTCTATGAATACCGGCGTAAGCCCCTGCATGGTAAAGTCGCGCTGATGGACGATCATTGGGCGACGGTAGGTTCCAGCAATCTCGACCCGCTCAGTCTGTCGCTCAATCTGGAGGCGAATCTTATTATTCATGACCGCACGTTTAACCAGACCCTGCGTGACAACCTGAACCCCATTATTGCGCAGGACTGCAAGCGAGTTGATGAATCAATGCTGCCAAAACGTACCTGGTGGAACCTGACCAAAAGCGTGCTGGCCTTCCACTTTTTACGCCACTTCCCGGCGCTGGTCGGCTGGCTACCGGCGCATACCCCGCATCTGGCCGAGGTAGCCCCCCCCGCACAGCCAACTCTGGAAACCCAGGATCGTATTCCAACTGAGGATGCAGGAGGGGAAACCTGATGCCAAAAAACCACCGACGCTGGCGCTTAGCGAAAAAGATCCTCACATGGCTATTTTTTATTGCGGTCATCGTATTGCTGGTCGTTTATGCCAGTAAGGTCAACTGGCAGGAAGTGTGGACGGTAATCCGCGATTACAATCGGATCGCCCTGCTCAGCGCCGTAGGGCTGGTGATCGTCAGTTATTTACTTTACGGCTGCTATGACTTGCTCGGGCGCTACTACTGCGGGCACAAGCTGGCAAAACGCCAGGTCATGCTGGTGTCGTTTATCTGTTACGCCTTCAACCTGACGTTAAGCACATGGGTGGGCGGTATTGGGATGCGTTATCGTCTCTACTCGCGTCTCGGGTTACCGGGGAGCACAATTACGCGAATTTTTTCACTGAGCATTACCACCAACTGGCTGGGCTATATTCTGCTGGGCGGTTTTATTTTCACCTTCGGCGTCGTTGAACTGCCCGCGCACTGGTATATCGATGAAGGTACGCTACGCCTCTTAGGCATTGCGCTGCTGCTGATGATTGTTGTTTATCTGTGGTTTTGCGCTTTCGCTAAACATCGCCACATCACCATCAAGGGCCAAAAACTGGTGCTGCCCTCCTGGAAATTTGCCCTCGCGCAAATGGCGATATCCGGTACTAACTGGATGGTAATGGGGGCGATTATCTGGCTGTTGCTGGGTCAGAATATCAACTATTTCTTCGTGCTGGGCGTGCTGCTGGTGAGCAGTATCGCCGGTGTTATCGTGCATATTCCGGCGGGGATTGGCGTGCTGGAGGCGGTCTTTATGGCGCTGCTGGCGGGAGAGAACACCTCTCAGGGGACAATCATTGCCGCCCTGCTCGCATATCGCGTGCTGTACTATTTTATTCCGCTGCTGCTGGCGCTGATGTGCTATTTGCTGCTGGAGAGTCGGGCGAAAAAGTTGCGGGTAAAAAACGAGAAGGCAATGGCGAAATGATTCACCGGATGGCGGCTTACGCCATCCGGGAACAGAGAATTAACGACGATTGCCGAAGATACGCAGCAGCATCAGGAACAGGTTGATGAAGTCCAGATACAGCGTTAAGGCCCCAAGAATTGCGTATTTACGCAGATTGGAGCTGTCACGCAGGTCGATCTGCTCACCGATGTTTTTCAGCTTCTGCGTGTCATAAGCGGTCAGGCCGACAAACACAATCACCCCAATATAGGTCACCGCCCACATCAGCGCTTCGCTCTTCAGCCAGAAGTTAACCAGCGAGGCCAGCACAATACCGATCAGCGCCATAAACAGCATATTGCCGAAACCGCTGAGATCGCGTTTGGTGGTGTAGCCGTACAAACTCATGATCCCGAACATCCCGCCGGTGACCACGAAGGTGCTGGCGATAGACGAGTAGGTATAGACGATAAAAATGCTTGATAGCGTCAGCCCGGTTAATGCCGAATAGAGCATAAATAGCGTGGTCGCCATTCCCGCGCTGAGCCTTTGCACCATGCCGGACAGGACGAACACCAGCGCTAGCTGGGCGATGATCAGTCCAAAGAAGGTGATTTTGCTGGAGAAGACAAACATCATCACCGCGGGCGTATTTGCCGCATACCAGGCGATAAACGCCGTCAGCAACAGTCCGCAGGTCATCCAGCCGTACACCTGCGCCATATACGTTTGCAGGCCGGAACGGGCCTGTACAATAGAATCGGATCGTGGGAATCGGTCCATGACAATCTCCTGAATCAGTATGAGCCTACACCAATTGTACTCTACCAGCGTTTTGCTGCTAGCTTATCGCTGTCGCGGGCATCAACCCAGCGCTCACCTTCTGGCGTGGCCTCGCGCTTCCAGAACGGTGCGCGGGTTTTCAGATAATCCATAATGAACTGCCCGGCATCAAACGCGCTGCTGCGATGCGCACTGGTCACGCCAACAAAAACGATTTCGTCACCCGGCCACAGTTCGCCAATGCGATGAATGACCGTTACTCGTCCCAGCGGCCAGCGCGCACGCGCTTCGTCGACAATCTCCGCCAGCGCTTTTTCGGTCATTCCCGGATAGTGTTCCAGCGTTAACGCCTGCACGCTATCGCCGAGATTGTGATTGCGGACTTTACCGGTGAAAGTGACCACCGCGCCATCTTCATCGCGTTCGGCCAGCCAGGGATACTCATCCCCGACGCTGAACGGCGCATGACCAACAACAATTCGCGTTTCAGCCATCTTAGCCTCCGGTTACCGGTGGGAAGAAAGCCACTTCGTCACCCGCATTAAGGGGATGGTCAAAACTGACCAGCGTCTGATTTACCGCGGCCAGCAGCTTGCCGTCTTCCAGCGCCAACGCCCAGCGATCGCTTTTTGCCGCAAGACTCCGGCGCAGCGCTTCTACCGTTGCAAACTCAGCGGCGACTTCTATCGCATCCGTGTTCACCAATTCCCGTACCTGAGCAAAGAAAAGAACCTTAATCATGCGCATCCACCTTAAAATCTCCCGATTTGCCACCGCTTTTAGCCAGCAAACGCACCGGACCAATCACCATATCCTTTTGCACCGCTTTGCACATATCGTAGATGGTCAACGCCGCCACGGAGGCCGCCGTTAACGCTTCCATTTCGACGCCGGTTTTCCCAGTCAGGCGACACAGCGTTTCAATGCGTACGCGGTTGTGTTCCGGCTCGGCGTGCAGATTAACTTCAACCTTGCTCAACATCAGCGGATGGCACAGCGGGATAAGATCCCAGGTCCGTTTGGCGGCCTGAATACCGGCAATACGCGCCGTGGCGAAAACGTCGCCCTTATGGTGGCTGCCGTCGATAATCATCGCCAGCGTTTCGCTACGCATGGTCACGAATGCTTCTGCACGCGCCTCGCGTACGGTTTCCGCTTTGGCGGAGACATCCACCATATGCGCTTCGCCAGCGGCGTTAATATGAGTCAGTTGCGACATACTTATTTCTTCAAATGTGGGTGGAAATTACACGGACGCGTACGGGCATCGAGCTGCGGCGCAATGATATTTTCCCATGCGGTACGACACGCCTTAGTCGACCCAGGCATGGCGAAAATCAGCGTTTTGTTGGCCACTCCGGCAATCGCCCGGGATTGCAGCGTCGCGGTGCCAATCTCTTCAAACGACAGCATACGGAATACTTCACCAAACCCTTCGACTTCTCTGTCGAACAGCGGTTGCAGCGCTTCTGGCGCCTGGTCCCCTTCGGTTAAGCCCGTGCCGCCTGTAATGAGCACGACCTGCACATCCTCACTGGCAATCCATGCAGAAACCTGGGCGCGAATGGCGTAGCGGTTCTCTTTGACAATAGCCTTGTCGACAATCTGATGACCCGCCTCTTGCGCCGAGTCACGCAGATAATGGCCGGAGGTGTCATCTTCTTCGCCGCGACGGTTGGAAACAGTAAGAATAGCAATGCGTGTCGGGATAAATTCAGCGCTTACCTGACTCATGAAAAACTCCTTTTAGCGATCAGCCGCCAATGTAAGATAAGTTTTGCGTAATACCGGTATTGTTCTGATGCAGGAAATGAGTCTGCTTTTTCTCCAGCAGCGCGGCTGAAATGCGTTCTTCCAGCGCCGACTGCTGAGCGTCATCTTCCAGCAAATCACGCAGGCTTACGCCGCCTTCACCAAATAAACACAGATGCAGTTTGCCGACAGAGGAAACGCGCAGACGGTTGCAGGTGGCGCAGAAGTCTTTCTCATAAGGCATGATCAGACCAATTTCACCAGCATAGTCAGGATGACAGAAAACCTGAGCCGGGCCGTCGCTGCGCTGTCGGATCTGGTGGATCCAGCCGCGACGCAACAGCTCATCACGCAGGACCTGGCCTGAGATATGGTGTTTACGGAAGAGAGAGCTGCCCTCGCCCGTTTCCATCAGTTCAATAAAGCGTAGTTGGATAGGACGGGGCTGAACCCACGCCAGGAAGGTGTCCAGTTGATGATGGTTTACGTCGCGCATCAGCACGGTATTGACTTTCACTTTTTCAAAACCCGCATCAAAGGCGGCGTCAATGCCTGCCATCACCTGCTGAAATTTGTCCTGCCCGGTAATGGCGTGAAACTGACGGGCATCGAGGCTGTCGACGCTGACGTTCAGTGCGGTCAGTCCGGCATCGCGCCAGGCAGCGGCATCACGCGCCAGACGATAACCATTAGTGGTCACCGCAATCTGACGGATGGCGTGGTTTTCGCGCACGGCGGCGATAATGTCGGTAAAGTCGCGACGCAATGAAGGTTCGCCCCCTGTCAGACGCACTTTTTCCGTTCCCAGACTGGCGAACGCGCGCGTAACGCGGCGAATTTCATCAACGGTCAAAAAGCCGTTATTGGTGACACCGCCGGGCTTATAGCCATCCGGCAGGCAGTAGGTGCAACGAAAGTTACACACATCGGTAATCGACAAACGTAAGTAGTAAAACTTACGTGCGAAAGCATCGGTAAGTTGAGAGCCCATGTACACCTTTCCAAATACGGGAGACGTAGTCATTTCTTCCTACGCCCTGGTGACAAACTTATTCAAGTATTGTCACGGCCAAAGCACCGTATCATTTGACCCAGGTGCAGAGGCTAGAGTGTTTATTCTCGTCATACTTCAAATTGCAGAAGCGTGGGCTTTATTCGTTCACCCCAGTCACGTACTTATGTCCGCTTACGGGGGATTTTCTCCCTCACTGCCTTCCTGCAACTCAAATTATTCAGAGTACATTGTGGTTATGCCGATACTAGCGTGTAAATGACGCTTTTGCCATGTACACTTTCGCTGTATAAACACATATATAGCGACATGATCGTGCAATTTCGCTACAGAATAAGCAAAAACCACAGTTTTGCATTGATATACATCATCTTGCCGGCAGGTGCATCTCGTCAGAAAGGAGTAGATCGCAGAAAAAAATTACGCCAGATTCCGCCTGGATAATTGCTGAAAACACACTATTTACGTTACTGTAGCGCCGATCAATTGATATCAGGAAAATATATGCGCACTCGCACGCTGGCAGATCTGGACCGCGTTGTCGCTCTCGGCGGAGGGCATGGACTGGGACGCGTTCTCTCCTCTCTTTCCCCTTTAGGTTCACGCCTGACGGGGATCGTCACCACGACCGATAATGGCGGGTCGACAGGTCGTATTCGTCGCTCTGAAGGAGGAATTGCCTGGGGAGACATGCGTAACTGTCTGAACCAGTTAATTACTCAACCCAGCGTTGCATCCGCCATGTTTGAGTATCGTTTTGGCGGTAATGGTGAGCTTTCCGGGCATAACCTCGGAAATCTGATGTTAAAGGCGCTCGATCACCTCAGCGTGCGGCCTCTGGAAGCCATCAATTTAATTCGTAGTCTGCTGAAAGTTGACGCGCATTTAATTCCGATGTCGGAGCTGCCGGTGGATCTGATGGCTATCGACGATCAGGGACATGAAGTCTATGGCGAAGTGAATATCGATCAGCTCACCATCCCGCCTCAGGAACTGATGCTGTCGCCAAAAGTCCCCACCACGCGGGAGGCAGTTGAAGCTATCGCCGAAGCGGATTTGATTTTGATCGGACCCGGCAGTTTTTACACCAGCCTGATGCCGCTCCTGCTGCTCGACGAATTGGCGCAGGCATTACGTCGCACACCTGCCCCGATGGTCTACATCGGCAATCTGGGTCGTGAATTAAGCCTGCCAGCAGCCAGCCTGACGCTTAACGATAAGCTGGCAATCATTGAACAGTACGTTGGCAGGAAAGTGATTGATGCGGTGGTTGTGGGCCCGAAAGTGGATGTATCCACCGTTACCGACCGCGTTGTTATTCAGGAAGTGCTGGAAGCCAGCGACATTCCCTACCGCCATGACCGCCAGCTATTGCATTACGCGCTGGAGAAAGCGGTACAGGCGCTGGGGTAATCCCAAGTGCGTGATTAGCATACAATCCTCATCGTAATGAGGATTGTAGCTTACTGCATTAACCTCTCAGCACAGGTACATGCTCGGCGGATATTGGCTCTTCGTATCTTGTGCCAAAATTAGACCACCGGGCAAGAATGGCAAAGAATACGGCCATAACCAGGCAACTTAAATTGAACAAAACCCAGGGTGCATAATCCAGCGTCGCTACCCCCAGCGTCTTCGCCATGAACATACCAGATATTGTCCAAGGGAAAAGTCCTTCAAGTAGCGTGGCTCCAGACTCCATTGATCGGGACATATTAACCATATGCAATTTTTTGTTTTTAAAACAAGGATCATAAATATTCTTCACCAGAAAGAAACTGATGACTGCATTGCCAGTGCAGGCAACTAATAAAGAACTTGTGAACATTGTCGCCAACAGAGTACTGGTCACCGTTTTTAATTTCTTAACCAGTCGCCCAAGCAGCACATTAAGGCCACCAGAAACATCAAGTGCCGAAGCGAACATAAATGCACAAAGCATAACCACAATTGGGCTAACCATTGAATACATACCGCCACGATTAAGCAATATATTAATATTTTTAGTCGTAGATTCATTCATCGCGACATCTGAAAAATTGCTGATCATATTGGTATTAAAGCCATTAATCGATGCTTGAACAAGGTCCATCATGGTAAACGGCTGAAAAATTGCGCATATTGCCAGAGCAAAAAAAGAAGATGCGATCAAAACAATAATGGTATCCCATTTTTTTATCGCACCAATAAAGACCAGCAATGTCGGTAATATTAATAAAGGGTTAAGCCAGAATAATGAGTTTAGCGCTTTTTTCATGACCGGGATAGTATCTAGTTGGATTGAATTTACCAAATTTAAATCTAACCCCGCGATATAAAACCCCAGGCAGGCAAACAAAAAAGCAGGAACCGATGTATACAACATATTTCTAATACTTTGATAAAGCTCAGCCCCCGCAGCTAACGCGGCCATGTTTGTGGTATCTGATAAAGGAGATAATTTATCACCAAAATAGGCACCGGAGATAACGGCTCCAGCAGTAATCGGCAATGACACATTCATCGCCGCAGCAACGGCAACCAACGCCACACCAATTGTTCCTGCGGAACCCCATGAAGTGCCTGTAAATGTCGAGATGCAAACCGTCACTAAAAAAGCTGTAAGATATAAGTAAGCTGGGTTGATAATTTCCAGGCCATAATAGACCATTAACGGAATGGTACCACTAACCATCCAGCATCCAATCAACATACCGATCGACAGTAAAATTAACATTGCAGGGACGGCATCTTTTATTTTTTCTATAAAAGTCTGGAGAATTTCCTTCCAGCCCGCGCCATAGTATCTGGCAAAAAAACCTGTAATAATCGTAATAACAATTAAGATAAATTCAACTGGGTAATTTAAAATCCCAATACCTATAAAGAAAACCAGGAAAATAGCCACTAATAACATCAATGCTGCATAAAAGCTCGGTTGCTTATTTGTGCTTACCATGTTATTTTCCCGCTATTAATATGTTTTTATAGAATCAAACGCATTCTCTAAGTCCGCGATTAACATCTCTGGAGATTCTTGTCCAATTGAAATCCTAATTAAACCAAGTGCCATCCCATCTTTGCATATTACATCCTGGTTATAACCGCGATTTGGAGAAATAATCAGGCTTTCATATCCCCCCCAACTGCACCCCGGTTTGAAAATTCTACAACTATCAATGATGGCTTTAACTTTTTCAAAACTGCCATCTTTAAGTTCAAAACTAATGAGACCAGAAGTACCAAACATTTGTTGTGAAACAATTTCACGTTGTTTTGCATCTGCCATAAGAGGGTGACAGATATTCTCAACCTCTGCTCTGCTATTGAGAAAAGTAAGAATTGCATAGGTATTATTCTGATGTTGTCTCATGCGCAGCGGCAACGTTCGTAAACCGCGAATCACTAACCATGCACTATCTGGGGCCAGCACTGCGCCAAGAAGCTGATGTGAAAAATCACGAATAATATCAAGATAGACTTTTGCGCCTACCACAGCACCCGCCGTTAAATCACTGTGACCGCCGATATATTTAGTACAAGAGTGGAGCACTAAATCGAAACCAAGAGTCAATGGCTTTTGGAAGAGTGGCGTAGCCCATGTATTATCAATGGCAGTAATAATATTATTCTCTTTCGCCAACTCTGCTATCATCTGCAGATCCACAACTCGCATGGTCATTGTTCCTGGGGATTCCGTGTATATCATGCGAGTATTCGGCTTTATTTTCTGCCGAATATCCTCGACATCGCCACTGAGAACAATGTCATAGTCAATACCAAATCGTTGTTGCATTTGCTTCACCAGCACAACTGTTGGACCATAAACATTATTCACCAGAATAATATGGTCACCACTTTTCAGCAGGCCAAACAATGTTGCGCTTATCGCGCCCATGCCCGAGCCAAAAACTTTGCAGGCCGCGCCACGCTCCAACGCTGCCAGTTTATGCTCTAACAGTTCCGTTGTTGGGTTAAGCCCCCGGGAATAGATGTAACGTTCAGCTTCGTGCTGCATATCATCACAGTATTGCTGATAGCTCTGCTGCACAAACAGACTGGTTTTTACTAGCGGAGGGCTGACTGCACCAAAATTTTTCTGGTGTTGTTCACCAACGCCAGAACATATCATGGCGTCCTGAATGGCATAATCATTCTCAGCGTAATTGCATATTATCTCTTTCATAATTTTCCTTTATATTTTCGTCAGGGAAATTTCTATGACAGGACAATTATAAAAAAAGGAACAATGACAGCCTTTTTCTTGCTGCCAAAATGCTGAAAGAATCGTCAGAAATGTAAAGAATAAAACGATGAGGTTCACAAAGTGGAAAAACAAAAATCAATTCAGCAAAGAATCAATTAGAGTGAGCGCATTAATTTTAAGAATAATAAATGGCAATAGAAAAACTAATAATATAATTATAAATGATAATAAATTCTGTATTTTTCCAATCGCCATGGCATTTACGCGATGGCGAATTGGAAAGTGGAAACAATCTTACGATGCCGCGATAAACAACTCGCGCAACTGATGCAACTGGTCGCGGATTGTCGCAGCCTCTTCAAATTCAAGATTCTGCGCATGCTGCATCATCTGCCCTTCCAGCTCATGAATCTTCTGCTGCAGCGCTTTTGGCGTCATATCCAGTTCGACAATTTCAGACTTCGCGCCTGCGCGTGACTTCCCTTTGCCTTTCGCCTTAGTCTTCGCAATATTCTGACCCAGCGCCAGAATATCGACCACTTTCTTGTTCAGCCCCTGCGGCGTAATACCGTGTTCTTCGTTGTAGAGCTGCTGTTTCTCACGACGGCGTTCAGTTTCACCTATCGCCTTAGCCATTGAGGCGGTAATTTTGTCGCCGTAGAGAATAGCCTTCCCGTTGATATTACGCGCCGCACGACCGATGGTCTGAATAAGCGAACGTTCAGAACGCAGGAACCCTTCTTTGTCTGCGTCCAGAATCGCCACCAGTGAGACCTCAGGCATGTCCAGACCCTCACGTAACAGGTTGATACCCACCAGCACGTCAAACTCGCCCAGACGCAGGTCACGAATGATTTCCATACGTTCCACGGTATCGATGTCTGAGTGCAGATAGCGCACCCGCTCACCGTGCTCTTCGAGGTATTCGGTGAGATCCTCTGCCATCCGTTTCGTGAGCGTAGTGACCAGCACACGTTCGTTAATCGCCGCACGGATGCGGATCTCAGACAGCAGATCGTCAACCTGCGTCGCCACCGGGCGTACCTCAATGATTGGATCCAGCAGGCCGGTCGGTCGTACTACCTGATCGACGACGTCATCACCGGATTTCTCCAGCTCATAGTTGCCCGGCGTCGCTGAGACGTAGATGGTCTGCGGGGCCAGCGCTTCAAACTCTTCAAATTTAAGCGGACGGTTATCCAGCGCCGACGGTAGACGGAATCCGTATTCGACCAGAGTCTCTTTACGCGCCCGGTCACCACGATACATACCGCCAATTTGCGGGATAGTGACGTGGGATTCATCCACCACCAGCAGGCCGTCGGCAGGCAGGTAATCAAACAGCGTCGGCGGCGGCTCGCCGGGGCCACGCCCGGACAGATAGCGGGAGTAGTTTTCAATCCCCGAGCAGTAACCCAGCTCGTTCATCATTTCCAGATCGAACTGCGTACGCTGACTTAGCCGCTGTTCTTCCAGCAGTTTGTTATTTGCCAGCAGGACCTTACGCCGCTCTGCCAGCTCCACTTTGATTTCTTCCATCGCCTGCACGATACGTTCGCGCGGCGTCACGTAGTGCGTTTTAGGATAGATGGTGTAGCGCGAAATCGTGGATTCAACCTGCCCGGTAAGCGGGTCAAACAGCGATAAACGTTCGACCTCTTCATCAAACAGTTCCACGCGCAGCGCAATGTCGTCGGATTCAGCCGGGAAAATGTCGATCACTTCACCACGCACGCGGAAGGTTCCGCGCTGAAATGCCTGATCGTTGCGGGTATATTGCAGTTCCGCCAGGCGGCGCAGGATCGCACGCTGGTCGATAATCATCCCCACCGTCAGATGCAGCATCATTTTCAGATACAGATCCGGATCGCCCAAACCATAGATAGCGGAAACTGACGCGACGACAACGACATCCCGACGTTCCAGCAGCGCTTTGGTCGCCGACAGACGCATCTGCTCAATATGTTCGTTAACCGAGGCATCCTTCTCGATGAAGGTGTCAGAACTTGGAACGTAGGCTTCCGGCTGATAATAGTCGTAGTAGGAGACGAAATACTCCACCGCGTTATCCGGGAAGAACTCTTTCATCTCACCGTACAGTTGCGCGGCCAGCGTCTTATTGGGAGCCAGCACCATGGTAGGCCGCTGCAAGTCCGCAATTACGTTAGCGATGGTGAATGTCTTCCCCGAGCCCGTCACCCCCAGCAGCGTCTGATGCGCCAGACCATCCTCCAGCCCTTCTTCCAGACGGCGAATAGCCTCAGGCTGATCGCCAGAGGGTTTAAAAGCGGAATTTAGTTTGAACGGTTTACTCATGAGCAGCTACCTGAAGCAATGGGCGGGCAGGTGTGTAATTTTACTCGCAGTCGTATATTTTGCCAGTAAAATATACTGGATGAAAAAACAGTAACGTACCAGAATATTTCTGATACGCCATCAGAATGACCGTGACTGCAGGCTAAAATTTGGCCTCAGACAAGATAAAACACCAGCAAAAACGTGTTATCCCCAAAGCAATGACTTTTTTAACATTTGTCAAGCTGCCCGATGAAAGTTTTGTGGCAACGCATGACACTTCTGCGACAGCCATTGATTTTATCTAACATTCTGTAATTTAATGACTATTATCCCGAGCCGTCTTTCGCATCAATTTAGTCGCAGGCCGCGTCTTCTCTCGCTTACATTGTGTTTTCTAACTCTAATACACAAGGTTATCCACAGGAATAGTGGATAACTGCCTCCAGCCCGTATGGACTGTAGCCTGGCAAAAACGCCCTCACTCCCTTTTCCGGAGGGATAAAAAAAATTTATCGCTATTTTTTGATATTTATCAGCTAACGAAGCGGCCTGGAATGGCCGGGATCTTGCTCGCATTTTCATCATTTTCTTGCCTGCACCATTACGACACCGCCAGGCACTGGCAATGTGCACAAAACAACGCCAGCCCTCCGGCTAGCCAGACGTTACCGCCTGCGCGGCACACTCTCCTGCTGTTTTTTGACCCCAATCCCTCTTCTGGCAAGAGAATTGCAATTTTCTTCCGACGACCTGTACGTGGGGCGGATAGCATCATGCTGGAGGAATCTATGTTGAGTCTTCGCGCAGTGAATCATTATTACGGTAATCAACACTCCCTATGGGATGTGGATCTCGACCTGCTGCCCGGTAAATGTACCGGTGTGTTGGGGCTTCCAGGGATGGGAAAGACTACACTGACCAATTGCATTATCGGCAATTTACCGATCGAAAGCGGCACCATGTTCTGGCATCAGGCTGGCGCACCACCGCGCGACCTGAGTCCCATTCCGGCGGCAAATCGCATCGCGCTGGGCATTAACTACGTTTCACAAGAGAGACGGATTTTTTCGCAATTGACGGTAGAGGAAAATCTGCATATTGCGCGCCAGGCGGTTGAGGAAAGCGAAACGATGAACAGCAGTGATATTTACCGCCTGTTTCCACAGTTGTTCGTACTGCGTCAGGCCAAAGGGGCGGCATTATCGGAAGATGATCAGCACCAGCTTGCGCTCGCCAGCGCGCTGGTCACACGTCCGCGCCTGCTGATCCTCGATGAGCCCACGCGGGGAAGTGGCCAGGCATATATTCACAAGCTGGGGAACCTGGTTGTAAGGTTAAGCCAGGAGCTCGGCATCGCCATAATGCTCGCGGAGCAGAGCCTGCCGTTTATACGTCGGGTCGCTGACTGCTACTGCCTGTTACACCGTGGGCGCAACGTGGCTCAGGGGCAAATCACACAGCTCAGCAACCCGCTAATCACCGACTGGGGGGCGCTACAGACAAAACGCTAAGATCGATATAACGTCCTGTTGATGCCCGCTCCGGCTCTTCTGCCAGCCAGGGAATCTCCCCCAGCAGCGGAGCCGCAAGCACACGCCTGAGCGTTGCCATATATTCAGCATGACGCTTGCCAGGTGGCGTCACATCATTGGCGACCCATCCGGCAAGCGTCAGTCCGGCCTGCTGCACCGCCTGGGCGGTCAGCACAGCGTGGTTGATGCAGCCGAGCTTAACGCCAACCACCAGAATAACCGGCAGTTGCTCTGTTTTCACCCAGTCAGCAAAACTCAGCGTTGGCGAAAGCGGCGTAAACCACCCGCCGGCACCTTCCACCAGCACCCAGTCAGCCTGTTGTTCCAGCGCGCGTAAACCCGCAGACATTACAGAGGCCTGAATGGGGCGACCTTCGTCCGCGCTGATGATATGCGGTGAGGTAGGTTCCGCGAAGGTATAGGGGTTGATAGCCGCATAATCCACCGTCACAAAGCTGTTGCGCTGTAATGCCAGGGCATCGCTATTACGCAGACCTTCAACCGTCATTTCACTGCCCGACGCCACTGGCTTATAGCCGACGGTTCGCAATCCCCTCTGCCCCGCCGCCTGTAGCAACGCGCAGCTGGCGATAGTTTTCCCCACTTCGGTATCCGTCCCGGTGACAAAAAAAGTGTTAGTCACGTTGAATCACTCCCAAAAATAGATGATAGGTCAGCGGATATTTCCCCTGCTGGCAGGGCCAGGCTAGCTGTAGCTGGCGCAACTGTGAGCGGGTGAGGACGCGCGGCTCGCGGCCATCATGCAAATGCGTCGCGCCAATGCCCTTCAGCGAGCGCATGGCGCTCAGCGCATCGTCAAACCACAGCGTGACGGCATGAGACTGGTATTCAACGTCCCACCCATGCAGGGTGTTTTCCAGTTGCTCCACGGGCAAAAAACGATTGGCGTGCTCCCGCTCATCAACTGCTCGCCACGCCTGACGAAGTTCCGGCATTGACCCCTGCGCCAGGGTACTAAACGCCACCGTCCCGCCAGGACGCACCACCCGGTAAAGCTCGCGTAACGCGCCGCGCAGATCGCTGCACCACTGTACGGCCAGATTGCTCCAGGCCAGGTCGAAAATAGCAGCAGCCTGCGGAATGGCTTCAATATCCGCCAGCAAATAGCGGTGGGCGACATCGTGACGCTGCGCTTCAGTCAGCATTTGCGCCGACAGATCCAGCGCGCAGACCTCGCTCCCCTGCTCCCGCCAGTAACGGCTCATACGCCCGGGTCCGCAGCCCGCATCTAAAACCTGAGAGAATGCCCGACCATCGAGTCGCGCCAGTAACGCATCGGCGCTCTGACGCTGGAGTTCCGCGTGTTGCTCATAGTGAGTAGCCGCGCGGCCAAACGCGGCAGCAATCGCCTGCTTATTGACCTGAGCCATGCAGCACCTCCAGTAAGCGATCGATATCCTGGACTTCATGCGCCTGGGTCAGCGTAAGCCGCAGCCTGGCCGTACCAACCGGCACCGTCGGTGGGCGAATAGCCGTCACCCAGCATCCCTGTTGACGTAATGCCTCCGCCAGCTGCAAGGCTTTATGATTGTCGCCCACGATCAGTGGCTGAATGGCGCTGTCTGACTGCGCCAGCGTTAAGTCCGGCGTATTCACCCCAGCGCGAAAACGCTGGATCAGCATCGCCAGTTTTTCTCTGCGCTCATCGCCTTCGCGGCTGCGGATCACCTCCAGCGCGGCGCGCAAGGCCTGGGCCTGGGCCGGAGGCATACTGGTGCTGTAGATCAGATGACGGGCAAACTGCAGCAGATAATCGGCCACGCTGTCTGAGCACAAGATTGCCGCGCCGCTGACGCCAAACCCTTTGCCAAACGTCACCACTAACAGCTCGGGTTTCACCTGCTGTCGGGAGCACGAACCGCGCCCTTCCTCACCGCTGACGCCAATCCCGTGCGCATCATCCACCAGCAACCACGCGCCCTGCCGCTCTGCTACCGCGTGAATTTCCGCCAGCGGTGCGCTATCGCCATCCATGCTGAACACACCTTCAGTGACCACGAGTTGTTGCCCCGGACAGGGGGTGGTCAGCAGACGTTCCAGATGTTGGGGATCGTTATGGGTAAAGCGACGTAGCACGGCAGGGCTAAGGCTGGCAGCTTCCAGCAGTGAGGCGTGGCTGAGCCGGTCAGCAACAATCCGGTCCTCTTTGCCCATCAGCGCGGCAATGACCGCCTGATTAGCGGCAAAACCGGAGATAAACAGCAGCGCCCGTGAATAGCCGAGCCATTGCGCCAGCTCATCTTCCAGCGCCTGATGAGCAACGGAATAACCGCTGACATGACCCGAGCCGCCGCTGCCGACGCCAAAACGCTCAGCGCCTTGCTGCCACGCGCAGATAATATGCGGATGGTGGCTTAAGCCAAGGTAGTCGTTGCTGGAAAAGTTCAGGTACTGGCGACCGTCGGCCTGCAGCCAGCGACCGGCGCCCTGCGTCACCGCATAGCGCCGACGCAACGCATCAGCACGACGACGCGCCGTTAACGCATCGTCTATTTTTTGCTGCCAGGTCATACGGTTGCCGCGTTGTAGTATTCGTCGGTATCCGGGGTACGCAGCGCCTGCTCCAGGCGTTGCTGCTGTTCGTTATCACCGGCCAGCACCGCCGTTTGCTGCGGATTGAGACCCAGCTTGCGAAACAGCAGCAAATCCTTATCTTCGTTCGGATTCGGCGTGGTCAGCAGTTTGCAGCCGTAGAAAATCGAGTTAGCTCCGGCCATAAAGCACATCGCCTGGGTTTGTTCGTTCATCTGCTCGCGTCCGGCTGAAAGACGGACATATGAAGTCGGCATCATGATCCGCGCCACGGCGATAGTACGAATAAAATCAAAAGCATCCACATCGTCGTTATCGGCAAGCGGCGTGCCTTTCACTTTCACCAGCATGTTGATCGGCACGCTTTCTGGCGGCGTTGGCAGATTTGCTAATTGCAGCAACAGACCCGCGCGGTCGGTCACCGTTTCCCCCAGTCCCACAATCCCGCCGGAGCAAACTTTAATGCCCGCCTCACGCACTTTATCCAGCGTATCCAGGCGCTCCTGGTACGAACGGGTTGTGATGATATTGCCGTAGAATTCCGGCGAGGTGTCGAGGTTATGGTTGTAGTAGTCCAGACCCGCATTGGCCAGCCGCTGGGCCTGATTTTCGTTCAGCGTACCCAGCGTCATACACGCTTCCAGCCCCAGTTCTTTTACGCCCTGAACCATCTGTTCCAGGTAAGGCATGTCGCGTTCGTGTGGATTCTTCCACGCCGCGCCCATGCAAAACCGCGTTGAACCGGCCTGTTTCGCTTTACGCGCTGAGTCCAGTACCTGTTCAACCTCCATCAAACGTTCCGTTTCCAGACCGGTTTTATAGCGGGAGCTTTGCGGGCAGTATTTGCAGTCTTCCGGGCAGGCACCGGTCTTAATCGACAGCAGCGTACTGACCTGAACCTGCCGCGGATCAAAGTGCTGACGGTGAATCTGCTGCGCTTCAAACAGCAGATCCAACAGCGGTTTATCAAATAATTCGGTGACTTGCGACATTGTCCAGCGAGAAGAATGAGCCATATTGGTATACGTTTCGTTATGAGTTTGGTGTAGACTCGTAAACCTAAATCTTTTTAATTTGGTTTACAAGTCGATTATGACAACGGACGATCTTGCGTTTGACCAACGCCATATCTGGCACCCTTACACCTCCATGACCTCCCCGTTACCGGTTTATCCGGTGGCGCGTGCCGAAGGTTGCGAACTGATTTTAGCCAGCGGTGAGAAGCTGATAGACGGCATGTCGTCCTGGTGGGCGGCGATCCACGGTTATAATCACCCACAGCTGAACGCCGCGATGAAAACGCAGATTGATGCCATGTCACATGTGATGTTTGGCGGCATTACCCATGCCCCGGCCATTGCGCTGTGCCGCCAGTTGGTGGCGATGACACCAGAGGCGCTGGAGTGCGTTTTTCTCGCGGATTCAGGTTCGGTCGCCGTAGAAGTAGCAATGAAAATGGCGCTGCAATACTGGCAGGCCAAAGGCGAATCCCGTCAGCGTTTCCTGACATTTCGAAACGGTTATCACGGCGATACCTTCGGCGCGATGTCGGTCTGCGATCCCGACAACTCGATGCACAGTCTGTGGAAGGGTTATCTGCCGGAGAACCTGTTTGCGCCCGCCCCGCAAAGCCGCATGGACGGCGAGTGGGACGAACTGGATATGGTGCCTTTTGCCCGCCTGATGGCCGCGCATCGCCACGAGATTGCGGCGGTGATCCTTGAGCCGATTGTGCAGGGCGCTGGCGGCATGCGCATGTATCATCCCGAATGGTTAAAACGCATCCGTAAGATGTGCGACCGTGAAGGGATCCTGCTGATTGCCGATGAAATCGCCACGGGATTTGGTCGTACAGGCAAGCTTTTTGCCTGTGAACACGCCAACATAACCCCGGACATTTTGTGTCTGGGCAAAGCCTTAACCGGCGGAACCATGACCCTTTCCGCCACCCTGACCACGCGTCAGGTCGCGGAAACCATCAGCAACGGTGAAGCCGGATGCTTCATGCACGGTCCAACCTTTATGGGTAATCCGCTGGCCTGCGCCGTCGCCTCCGCCAGCCTGTCGTTACTCGAAACCGGTGAGTGGCGCTTACAGGTAGCGGCTATTGAAGCGCAACTGCGGACAGAACTCGCCCCGGCGGCAGACTCGAGTTGGGTAGCCGACGTGCGCGTACTCGGCGCCATCGGCGTGATCGAAACCACGCATCCGGTGAATATGGCGGCATTACAGAAGTTCTTTGTTGAACAGGGCGTGTGGGTACGACCGTTTGGCAAACTGATCTATCTGATGCCGCCGTACATTATTCAGCCCGATCAGTTGCGTCGTCTGACCCAGGCCGTAAACGAGGCTGTGCGCAGTGCAACATTTTTTAGCGATTAATCAGCGGTAAGCTCTACGGTTTCTGGCTACACTTTTTGGCTAACGAGAGGAGTCAGCATGAAACTAATCAGTAACGATCTGCGCGATGGCGAAAAGCTTGCGCATCGCCACGTCTTTAACGGCATGGGGTATGACGGGGATAATATTTCCCCGCATCTGGCATGGGATGACGTGCCCGCAGGGACCAAAAGCTTTGTCGTGACCTGCTACGATCCTGATGCACCAACCGGCTCCGGCTGGTGGCACTGGGTGGTGGTAAATCTGCCAGCAGATACCCGCGTACTCACGCAAGGCTTCGGCTCCGGGCTGGTTGCGCTGCCGGATGGGGTGATTCAGACCCGTACGGATTTTGGTAAAGCAGGTTATGGCGGTGCTGCGCCGCCGAAGGGTGAAACCCATCGCTATATCTTTACGGTTCACGCGCTGGATGTGGAGCGTATTGATGTCGATGAGGACGCCAGCGGCGCGATGGTTGGCTTTAACGTTCACTTCCACTCGCTCGCCAGCGCCTCGATTACGGCAATGTTCAGTTAAGCTGTGTTGTGCCGGATGTCGGCTTCGCCGCATCCGGCCTACTAAACAAGGCTTCTCTACAGAAATTCAGGCAACAATTTCAACAACGCCCCCTGGGCTAACAGTTCGGTTGCGCACTCAATATCCGGAGCAAAAAAGCGATCCTGCGTATAGTGGGCAACCTGCTCGCGCAGAGCCTGGCGCGCCTGCTCCAGCAGCGGGCTTGAGGTTAACCCTTCACGCAGGTCAATCCCCTGACACGCCGCCAGCCACTCCACGGCAATCACGCCGCGCGTATTCGCCGCCATCTCCCACAACCTGCGGCCCGCTGCCGGTGCCATAGACACATGATCTTCCTGGTTGGCGGAGGTCGGCAGGCTGTCCACGCTGTGCGGATGCGCCAGCGCTTTGTTCTCACTCGCCAGCGCGGCCGCGGTTACCTGAGCAATCATAAAGCCGGAGTTCACCCCGCCGTTTTTCACCAGGAACGGCGGCAACTGCGACATATGTTTGTCCATCATCAGCGCAATGCGTCGCTCTGATAACGCCCCGATTTCCGCAATCGCCAGCGCCAGATTATCTGCCGCCATCGCCACCGGTTCAGCATGGAAGTTGCCGCCGGAAATGACATCGCCCTCTTCGGCAAACACCAGCGGGTTGTCGGAAACCGCGTTGGCTTCTACCAGCAGGACCTCCATTACCTGACGTATTTGCGTCAGGCACGCCCCCATCACCTGCGGCTGACAGCGCAAAGAATACGGATCCTGCACTTTTTCACAGTTATGATGCGACTGAGAAAGCGCGCTGTTGTCGGTCAACACGTGGCGGTACAGCGTTGCGGCATCAATCTGCCCACGCTGTCCTCGTGCGGCATGAATACGGGCATCAAACGGACGACGAGAACCCAATACCGCTTCGGTGGTCAGCGCCCCACACACCGTCGCAGACGCGAACAGCTCCTGGGCTTCAATTAACCCGCGCAGCGCAAAGGCTGTGGAAGCCTGGGTACCGTTGAGCAGCGCCAGCCCTTCTTTCGCCTCCAGCGTAATCGGCTCCAGCCCGGCCTTTTTCAGCGCTTCGGTCGCCGGAAGCCATTCCCCCTGCCAGCGCGCTTTACCTTCGCCCAGCAGCGTCAGAGACATATGCGCCAGCGGTGCCAGGTCGCCCGATGCGCCCACTGACCCTTTCGCCGGGATCAGCGGATACACCTCGGCATTCACCAGCGCAATCAGCGCTTCAATCACGCTGAGACGAATACCCGAAAAACCCCGCGCCAGGCTGTTGATTTTCAGCACCATAATCAGGCGAACCATCGCGTCATCGAGCGCCTCACCAACGCCTGCCGCATGGGAAAGCACCAGCGAACGCTGTAAATTCTGCAAATCTTCCGTGGCGATACGGGTCTGAGCCAGCAGGCCAAAGCCGGTATTAATGCCATACGCCGTACGGCCTTCAGCGACAATATTATTGACGCAGGCGACGCTTGCGTTGATAGCATCAATCGCCCCGGCATCCAGGCTCAGTTTGACCGGCTGCTGCCAGATGTCGCGTAGTTGCGCAAAGCTCAGATGACCCGGCGTTAATGTCATGGTGTTCATATCAGCGTTTCTCCTGCGTCGCCGCGACCATCGGCAAATTCAACCCTTCTTCGACGGCGCATTCCACCGCAATGTCATACCCGGCGTCGGCGTGGCGCATCACCCCGGTAGCCGGATCGTTATGTAATACCCGGGCGATACGCGCTGCGGCTTCATCAGTGCCATCGCAAACAATCACCATCCCGGCATGCTGGGAGAAGCCCATTCCTACCCCGCCACCGTGATGCAGTGACACCCAGGTTGCACCGCTGGCGGTGTTAAGCAGCGCGTTCAGCAGCGGCCAGTCGGATACTGCATCAGAACCGTCGCGCATGGCTTCGGTTTCGCGGTTCGGGCTGGCGACGGAGCCGGAATCCAGATGGTCACGGCCAATAACAATCGGCGCAGACACTTCGCCGCTGCGCACCATTTCATTAAACGCCAGCCCCAGTTTTTGACGCCATTCCAGACCGACCCAGCAGATACGCGCCGGTAATCCCTGGAAGTTAATCCGCTCACGCGCCATATCCAGCCAGTGGTGCAGATGTTTATCGTCAGCCACGATCTCTTTCACTTTGGCATCCGTTTTATAAATATCCTGCGGATCGCCGGAAAGCGCCACCCAACGGAACGGGCCAATGCCGCGGCAGAACAGGGGGCGAATATAAGCAGGTACGAAACCGGGGAAATCAAAGGCGTTTTCCACGCCCATCTCTTTGGCCATCTGGCGAATGTTATTGCCGTAATCAAACGTCGGCACGCCCATTTTGCTGAACGCCAGCATTGCCTCAACGTGTGTTGCCATTGAGCGTTTCGCCGCCTGTACCGTGCCCTGCGGATCGGACACCGCTTTCGCCTGATACGCTTCCCAGCTCCAGCCGGACGGCAGATAACCATGCAGCGGATCGTGGGCGCTGGTCTGGTCAGTGACCATATCCGGGCGCACACCACGCTTCACCAGTTCCGGCACAACGTCGGCGGCGTTAGCGCATAGCGCAATGGAGACCGCTTTCCCCTCGCGGGTGTACTTTTCGATACGCGCCAGCGCGTCGTCAAGCGATGTCGCCTGCTCGTCCACGTAGCGGGTACGTAGACGGAAATCGATCCGGCTTTGCTGGCACTCAATATTCAGCGAGCAAGCACCTGCCAGCGTTGCGGCTAACGGTTGCGCCCCACCCATGCCGCCCAGCCCGGCGGTCAGCACCCAGCGTCCGCTCAGGTTACCTTGATAATGCTGACGCCCGGCCTCAACGAAGGTTTCATAAGTCCCCTGCACGATGCCCTGGCTACCGATGTAGATCCAGCTCCCGGCGGTCATCTGGCCATACATCGCCAGCCCTTTGGCGTCCAGCTCGTTGAAGTGTTCCCATGTAGCCCAATGTGGCACCAGGTTGGAGTTGGCAATCAGCACGCGCGGCGCATTGTCATGGGTTTTGAAAACGCCAACCGGTTTACCGGACTGGACCAGCAGGGTCTCATCGGTCTCCAGTTTGGTCAGCGCGTTGACGATGGCGTCATAACATTCCCAGTCCCGCGCGGCGCGACCAATCCCGCCGTATACCACCAGCTCATGCGGATTTTCCGCCACATCGGGATCCAGGTTGTTCATTAACATGCGCAGCGGCGCTTCGGTCAGCCAGCTTTTGGCCGTTAAGGTGGTGCCGCGTGGGGCACGAATATCCTGCTGACGGTACTTGCTATGAGACATGGTAGAGCACTCCTCGCGAACGATCGGACAGATAAGTAACATATACTTGTCTATACAAGTTATCGCAAGCGTGCTTTTAACAAAAAAGATACAATTTTATTATACTGCGGTAGCAATCACGCTTTTCAGGACATAAACCGCCCTTGCAGGCGATAGCGGGCCCCCGGGAAGAGCAAACGCGCATGAGAGACAATAGATGACGCAGACCAGGTTTTACGGCGGATCAGCAGACAGGGATCGTGTTCTTTGATATTCAGCAGCGCGCACTCTTCGGCACTGGCGCGGACCGCTTCAACAATATGCTCGCCTTCCGTTAAAGGGGCTATCAGCGACAGATAAGCGTGCGGCGTAGTCTGGCTGTAATCCTGCGCCAGATACGCTGGCACAATTTCGGCATTCACGCAGCGATCTTCAATCTGCACCGGCAGTTCGTTCTCGTAGTGCACCATGACAGAGTGAAAAATGGAGGTGCCTTCTTTGACGTTTAACACCAAAGCCTGCTGCGCGCTTGCCTGGGTTCGTTCAAGCGTGATCACCTCGCAGCGGTGCTGATGCTGACGGGCGTTGATTTCATCCGCGATGCTGCGAATTTCAAACAGCGCAGACTGGCCCTTCGGCTCGGCGACAAACGTCCCTACGCCCTGCAAACGAACCAGTAACCCTTCATCCGTTAACTCACGCAGCGCCCGGTTGATGGTCATGCGGCTGAAACCATACTGCGCCACCAGCTCCGCCTCAGAGGGAATGCGATCGTGAGGTTGCCAGATACCGCTGGCAATCTTTTCGCTGATCTCCTGTTTGACCTTTTCGTAAAAAGGTGCCGGAGCAGAACGGGATGGGAGCATGCGTAAGCCTTCCTTAAGCTGAGAATGTGAGTGGGTACAGTTTACAGACATTACCCGAACCTGATAAGCGCAACGCCATCAGGTATATCAGTGCCACCAGTGCGCGATTTGCCAACCTAATCGCGCCGCAACGCGCGCCGCTCTGCCATCATCGTCAAAGCGTGGATTAAATTCAACCATATCCACCGCCTGCAGTTTACCGCTACGACACAGGGGTTCAATCAGATTCAGCAGCGTCGCCAACGGTACGCCCAGCGCAGCGGGTGCCGACACGCTGGGCATTTCCCACACCGGCAGCACGTCGAGATCGATAGTCAGATAGATAACATCCAGGTTGGCGACAAACTGCGCTAACTGCGCCTGCGCCGTTGCACAGTACAGATCTTCCACCACGGTCACACCAAGCCGCTGCGCCTCATCCCATAACGCCTGGGTGTTTGCCGCCCGACTGACACCGATACAGGCATAGTGAAATTCACGCTGTTGTTCATCGCAAAGCTGCGCCAGTTGGCGAAACGGTGTACCGGAAGTAGCCTGATCGGCATGGCGCAAATCGAGGTGGGCATCGAAGTTGACGATCCCCACTTTCGCCTGCGGGAACGCATCCAGCACGCCTGCGCCGTGCGCAAATGCGGTTTCGTGTCCTCCCCCCAGAACAAAGGTACGTATATTCTCCTGCTGACAGCGCTGCACCGCATTGCGTAGCGCCTGCTGCGCGCCCTCAAGATCGGGGGCCTGCGCCACAATATTTCCCAGATCTACCAGCCGATGATGCCCATCGTGGCTGGCTAAATTCGCCAGCGCCTTGCGCAGCACATCGGGCGCTCCGGCGGCTCCCGTCCGGCCCTGATTACGTTTCACGCCTTCGTCGCAGGCAAACCCAAGCAGCGCTATCTTCTCGCGATACATTTCTGGGCTAAATGTCGGGCTCAGCGTGATAGTCTGAAACAGGCGCAGCGCATTCGGCGATTCGGCGCGGTCATCACGTCCCTGCCACAGCGCAGGTGAAACAGGTTGCCAGTGAGTCATACTATTTGTCCTTTGAATACGCGTTGGTAGAGCGGGTTACGCCCCGGTTCATACAGGATCTCGACCGGGAGAGTTGCATCCCACACCACAAAATCGGCCACAAACCCGGCCTTCAATTGACCATGAGTGGCATGACGTCCCAGCGCCCGGGCCGCATGACGGGTGACGCCCGCCCATGCTTCTTCCGGCGTTAAGCCAAACTGAACGCAGGCCATATTCATCGCCCAGTGCAGGCTGATAAACGGGCTGGTACCTGGGTTAAAATCTGTCGCCACCGCCATCGGTACCTGATACTGACGCAGCAACGCCACCGGCGGACGCTGTTGCTCTTTAAGGAAATAGAATGCGCCGGGCAGCAGCACGCCGACCGTACCGCTTTGGCTCATCGCCGCTACGCCCGCTTCATCGAGATATTCAATATGATCGGCGGATAACCCGTGGTAGCGGCTTACCAGCTGTGCGCCACCCAGCAATGACAGCTGTTCAACATGACCTTTAATCGGGATGCCCAACGCCTGCGCGGCCTGAAACACCCGCTCGCTCTGCGCCAACGTAAAACCCACGCTTTCACAAAACAGATCGACGGTCTCGAACAGCCCTTGTTCCCACAGCTGCGGCAAAATGGTCTCACACACCAGCGTAATATAGCCGTCAGGATCATCCCGGTATTCTGCTGGAGTCGCATGGGCAGCCAACAGCGTGGGGCTTATTTCAATGATATTCTCCGCCGCCAGCGCCGCTGCCACGCGCAATATTTTCTCTTCTGTCTGCAAATCCAGGCCGTAACCGGATTTTATTTCCAGCAACGTAACGCCTTCTTTGATCAGCTGTTCCATACGCTGATGCGCTAGATGTAAGAGTTGCTCATCACTGGCGCTGCGGGTTGCTGATACGGTGGCATTGATCCCCCCGCCCTGGGCGCTTATCTGCTGGTAGGAGACACCGTTTAGCCGCTGCTCCCATTCACCTGCGCGGTTTCCACCAAAGACCAGATGCGTATGACAGTCAATCAGGCCAGGTGTAATTAGCCTGCCCTGCATATCAAAGGTATTGTCATGTGTGAGATAGAGCGATGACTCCGGGACGATATCGCGAATCTTCCCCTGACGGACGATCAGCGCATGACCCTCCACCAGCCCATACGGGGTGTTACGTTCGGGATCCATGGTCGCCAGACGAACATTGCGCCAGATAACATCATCAGGGAAGAATTGCTGCATTCGACTCACCACTTGTCATAGGTTGTATAGACATTTATTTTTGATTATACGGATGTTGTCAACCTGAAGGACCGTAATTGTTATGTATTTGTGATATAAGGACTCTCCGCGCCGGGCATTACGGCGATAAAAACAACTTTTTACCTTTTAACCTTCCCGTTTCGCTCAACTTAGTATAAAAAAGCAGGCTTCAATGGATAACTTTCAAAGCCCGGAGCAACCTGTGAACATATCATCAGTTTCCCGTCTGGCGCTGGCAATGGCTTTTGGCGTGACGCTGACCGCCTGTAGCTCTACGCCGCCCGATCAAATTCCTTCCGATCAGACCGCGCCAGGTACTTCTTCGCGCCCGATCTTGTCGGCCAATGAAGCGAATAACTTCGTTGCTGCGCACTATTTTTCCGCGCTGACGCCAAACACCGCGCCGTGGAGTCCTTCTGCTATTTCTCTGCCTGCACAGCCTGACTTCGTGGTTGGCCCGGCTGGGACTCAGGGCGTCACCCATACCAGCATTCAGGCTGCGGTTGATGCGGCAATCATCAAACGTACTAACAAACGTCAGTACATCGCGATTATGCCGGGCGAGTATCAGGGCACGGTATATATCCCGGCAGCAACGGGGAGTCTGACGCTGTACGGCATGGGCGAAAAACCGCTGGATGTGAAAATTGGCCAGGCTATTGATGGTGACATGAGCACCGCAGACTGGCGTCGTACGGTGAACCCGGGCGGTAAATACATGCCGGGTAAACCGGCGTGGTATATGTTTGATAATTGCCAGAACAAGCGCGGCACAAATATTGGCGTGATGTGTTCTGCCGTCGTCTGGTCGCAAAATAACGGTCTGCAATTGCAGAACCTGACCATCGAAAACAATCTGGGTGACAGCGTTGATGCGGGTAATCACCCGGCCGTTGCGCTACGTACCGATGGCGATAAAGTGCAGATCAATAAGGTCAACATCCTCGGTCGCCAGAATACGTTTTTCGTGACTAACAGCGGCGTACAAAACCGTCTGGAAAACGATCGTCAACCGCGTACTTTGGTAACCAACAGCTACATTGAAGGGGATGTGGATATTGTTTCCGGTCGCGGCGCCGTGGTGTTCGATAACACCGATTTCCGCGTTGTGAACTCCCGTACGCAGCAGGAAGCCTATGTGTTTGCACCAGCGACGCTGTCAAACATCTACTACGGCTTCCTCGCCACAAATAGCCGCTTCACGGCGAGTGGTGATGGCGTGGCACAGTTGGGCCGCTCGCTGGATGTCGATTCGAACACTAACGGTCAGGTCGTTATCCGCGACAGCGTGATCAACGAAGGCTTTAACATGGCAAAACCATGGGCTGACAGCGTTATCTCGAAGCGTCCTTTTGCCGGTAATACCGGTGCACAAGATGACAAAGGTGAAATCCAGCGCAACCTGAACGACACCAACTTTAACCGCATGTGGGAATACAACAACCGCGGTATCGGTAGCAAAGTGGTTGCCGAACCGAAGCAGTAATCACAGCCATCAAACCGCTGGCGGGAACACTCCCGCCAGCCCCCTTCACCGCTTTCAACGTCTTTTCTTCACACAGGTCATATTTTCACCAACGCAGGTTTGAAATCGATCGCGTGAATCAATCTATTTATAGCCAAAATAATTCGAGTTGTATGAAGGCAAGCCCAGGCGCTAACATAAGTCAGTTACAGAAACGCTTAACTGGATAAATATTATCCAGCCGCTAAACTCAATTTTTAACCCAAAATAGATAAAAGCCAATCCATATTAATTTCAATATATTAACCATATCAATATATATCACTCTCCAGAAAAGGAAAATTACCGTAACGTAATCTAAAAATAACTCAAAAAAAACCTTATGATATTTGTTATATATAAAATATATATATGGGAAAATGATTCAAAAACAACTCATCTGACCAGTCACCCTTTTTCCTAATTATCCCGTCACAACTTTTAGCTTCTGGTGCTTTCTTAAAAATGCCGCATATAATGTTTTGGCACAGTGAGTGCGGAGTTAATTTTTAATTTTTCAGTAACCAGCAATATCTAAGGATTGATAGACATGAAAAGCATGATTCATTCATGGAAAAAAAAGGCGGCTCAGTATCGTGAGCTGAAAAAACAGAAAGGCGTAACGCTACTTGAAATTATTATCGTTCTGGGCATTATCGGTATTATTGCTGCGGGCGTGGTAATTTTGGCACAGCGTGCGTTTGCTGCACAGGACATGACCGATGTTGTTGATAATACCAACACAATTCGCGTATCGATGACTGATGTATATCGTGATGCGAACGGTTATCCAGGGTCTACTGATCTGACTGGTATCACTAAAGCTATGTTGGATAAAGATAAAACGGAAGCTAACCCAACATACAAGGGGCCAGTTATGACCATGCTGAAAATGGGTAAACTGACCACGGGTGAGGCTTTTAACGGTTTCTCCAATGAACCATTTGAAATTGGGCCTGCAAGCATTGGTGCTAATGCTACTGATACTAAAGCAAAAGGCTTCTATATTTCCGTGAATGGTTTAAGTCAGGAGGAGTGTCGTAATCTCCTTTCTCAGACCGCTAGCAACTGGGATTATGTCGCAACTGCGGTTGTTGCTGCTGGAAGTCAGAGTACCTATGCTGTAGCACCTCCTGCTGACGCTGGTACTGCTGTAGCAGCGAAGTTGTTGATGGGTGTGGGGGCTGCTGCACCGATCATTAAAACACTGGCTGGTGATATCATCTCTCCGGACGTGATTACGGGTTCTTCTGTCTGTACAGACCCTGGTTCTGCTAACGCAGTCATCCTCGGTAGCCGTTAATTTATAGCGTTATTTTCTAATAAATTGCCCCCATGTATATGGGGGCATTGTTTATACCACGGACGGAAAAATGTCGTACAAATACCTCAAAAAAAACGTTCGCCCGCAGGCAGGTGTCACCCTTCTTGAAATGATTCTTGTGCTTGCCATTATCGGCATGTGTCTGATGACTTATGCAAATTATAAACGAAAAGAAGCACAGCAAAGTCACCAGCTTATTGTCGCTGATATGATCGTCCGTGATATTTCTGGCGTAATGCGCTTTATTGCGCAAAATAAATTGAATGTTCTGGGTGGCGGTGAAGAAGCCAACCCACTATTCGGGACGAAAAATACTAACGTCGCCATCGCGAATTATGATAATCGCGTCACCAATAAAACATTACAGGATCAACCCTATCCCAATACGGATACAGACAAGTTTTATTCCGGCTGGTCTGTTGGTGTATCAACGCAAGCCCAGGTGTCACCGACCCGGGGTTCTCGCTATCTGTTTCTGGGTAGTGAATGTAAAAATAAAGGAAAACTACCCTTCGCCCTTGCGGAGTCCATGCTGCCGTGTGAACTGCGCCCTGGCGCCGAATCGCTGGATCTGATGCTGGAACGCGTGGACTTCGTCAACAACATTCGGCAAGCAGGCACCAGCGGGCCAGGTATTGAACGTGTCGATTTCTACCTCACCTACCAGACAGAGGCCGAGAACGAAGGTCTCCATTTTGCCGGATTTATTAAGCCGCTGGAAAAAGCGCTGAAAAGCGTTGATCTCGGCTATCTGCAGGCGGTGGTGTTTGAAATCGAGGGTAACGGTAATTTTAGCCTGGTAACAACGGCCGCAGGCCAACCGCTGCAGATGGGGGACGTTCCCAATCATATGGACAGGCTCAATACAAATAAACGTTACGGCATTCGCTTAAGCTTAGACAAAAGCAGTGAAGATATTGCAGCCGATGGTTCTATTCCAACTGCCAAACTGTGCTGGAACGATGCCAAAGACGAGGCTGGACCGTGCATTACGGCGATTGATGAAGACCGCCTGCTGATTACCAGCAGCGATGCGGAAGGCAAAGATAAAAACGAACCGGCGATGTGCTGGAGCAGAGAGCAAAACAAGAGCACGCTATGCCTGGCGGCAATGAACAGCAACGGCGTCAATCCTGGCACGGATAACCCGGACGATCGCATTCTGCATCTGCGTACCAGCGCGGATAAAACAGACGGTAGCGAGGTGGAACCTGCTTCACCAAGTTCACTCAAAGGCACCACCGGCACGCTGTACGCCAATATCGTGATGGAAAATACCTCGCGCAAGCATCCGGAAAAATGGCATGTGGCTTACGATCAAGCAGAGGCGAATGCGCTTAAGGATGGCAAACAGGGTGGTGATAATGCCGAACGCGTATTTTCTGATGCCTTCAGTGGTCAGTATGAGCTGGTGACGCCCACCACCACCTTTTATCAGTCATTTAAAAACGATTATCCGCAGGGTAAAGGTCCGACAGGGGCTGATACTATTTATACAGCCGCAAATGATATTACAAATTACGCTGGTCTCTTAAGTGAGCCGGGCGTAATTCGTTTACCGTTGCAAACGTGTCCTAAAGTCACCGGTATCGATAAAGACGGTAACACCACGCTGCGAAGCCTCTATCCCCGCCTGTCGGTCGCCATATCATCGGTCGCGGCAGATGAGAATGCTGAAACAGACACTGGTTATACTGACTACACCCAGCAGGGGGCAACGCGTTTGAATACCGTTAAAACCCGCAACAAAGTGGGGGCGGTAGCGGGTGTTGCGATCCAGGCCAATATTGTGATTAACAAAGATACTGCAGCCCCTGCCAACGATCCGGTGAAAAGGGACAAAAACGGAACCTTTGAGGACTGGATCGCGGAAGACTGGTTCAAAGGTGCAGGTACCAAGGACGACCCCGCCCCCTTCTGGTTAATCAGCGCCACCTCGGCAATGATTAATCCCGATGGTGATGGTATCAATAAAATGAATCCGCAGTCTCTCTCAGTGGTGATTAACCAGTGGTGCAGCACGATCCCGCAAGGGGGAATGATTTCATCCGAAGGTTACGCCTGGAGTGAGGCGGTACCGAATAAGTATGTGCTCCATTCTCTTGTTGCGGAAGATAACGATCTTAAGTTTTACAAAGAAAACGGTAATGAACTTGATATTCCGGACCATGAAAGAATCACCTATTAATCATTGGAAGAGTAAGATGAAAAAAACATGGATAATTGGGGCTGCCGTGTCCGCATTATTAGGCAGCCAGGGAAGTTTTGCCGCCAGCGCACCAGCCGGGCAAAAAATTGACGCAGGGATGTTAACCACCACGCCAGTGAAAGAAAGTACAACCACGCCGCGAAATCCCTTTTCAGGGGATGATACGGTGAAAAGCGTCGCACCTGTCAGTGCGCCAGTAGTGGAAATAAAAATTGATTTACTGGAAGAGGAGTTATTAAGCCAGCAGCTCACAAAATGGGCGCAGCAAAATGGCTATAAGCTGCTCTGGAACAGCTCAACTGATTTTGTTATTTACAAGGCAATTCATTTGCAGGGTAAATCAATACAGGATGTGCTGGTTAAACTTGGACAAGTATTTACGTCAGAAAACTACGGGCTGGTGATTAAAGACTACCAGGCGAATAACGTACTGATCATTGATGAGCAGTAATTAAGCAAGGGAAAAATGCTATGAAAATTAAAGTTTCGCTTCTGGCGTTGACGCTGGCTCTTCAGGGTTGTACGTCTATTGATACCAAATACGATAAAAGTATTGTCCAGCAGGAAACCGGCAACCCGACCACTCCGGATGAGATGAAAACGACCGGTTATATGAAATATAACGAGCCTTATCTGGGCAAAAAGGTTGAATATAACTCCCGTAAACAGGCGCTGCTGCGTAAGCAGGTGAGTATTCAGTCTTACGAGCCTACCGATCTGGCGACAATTCTTGAGGCGGTGACCGCGCAAACCGGTATTAGCTACCGTATTAATACTTCCATTCCCGGTGGAAAATCGGATGCGGGGGAACCGGAGTTCCGTAGCGTTAAGTTCAACGGAACGTTTGAGGAATTTACCCGCTATATTTCCGCGCTATATGACGTGAACCCAGTGCTGGATAACAACGGCGTGCTGGTCGTCTCTTATTTCCAGAACTATGTGCTGAAGCTCGATTTTTACGGCGAAGAGAATAAGTTTGAGACCAGTCTCGATCTGTCCGGTAATCAAGCCACCTCCAGCGGCGGTCTGAAAGGCAAAGCCGAGACCAAATTTTCATCCAGCTTCTGGGACGACGTTGAGGATATGGCAGAAAAATTTGTCTCCAGCGGCGTTTACAGCATTTTTAAAGACGCCTCGATTCTGACGATCACCGCGCGCCCTTCAGAGTATCACGCGCTGAATGAGTCGCTGAAGAAATTCCAGGCGGATAATACCCGTCAGTTTGTCGTGACTTACAAAATATTTACCCTTGATAAGCGCAAAACGAAAGAGCTGGGCGGTGGGGTCAATATGACCTTCAACGACGGGACCTCCTCTTTTGGTATCGACAGCTCAGAAATGCTGATGAAGCTCTCCGGAGGCTTAACCGCAGGCTGGACCAATCAGCATATGAATATCAGCTCTCAACTGGATGCCCTGTACGAACTCACCGGCAGTAAGGTGATCCAGAGCGGTTCGTTTATTACCCGCAATAACATCCCTATTCCACTCAACATGACCACGTCGCAATATTATGTCTCCAGTCGCACCAGGGAAGAAGATTCCAATTCAGGAGACGTCAGTACGGAGGTGGAAACCACGGAACTGGTCACTGGTACCAGCTTTATTCTTACCCCGCGTATCTTAACGGACGGGCGAATTGAAGTGGCCAGCGGCTTTACCAAGCGCTACCTCAACTCAATCGATACCTTTGATGAAGTTCAACTGCCGTCGGTAAGCACGACGGAAATGTTTAACATTTCCACAATTACGCCGGGTAGCCTGCTGCTGGTCAGCAAATACGAAGCGAAAGAGGATTCTGACGGTCAGGGATGGTCGGTGCTGGCAGGCTCGGTTACCAACAGCGATCATGTCGAAACCGTGGTGATGGTAGTCGGTATTGATAATTACCGTGCCCCAACGCAGACCCGATGAGGGCATCATGCTTAAGCACTTATCAGAAAATCGGGTATTAATTGATCTGGTCTGGAGCTACGAGCCTGCCTCTCACGAGCCTTATTATCTTGACTGGTTATCACATTTGCGGCGAACCCATCGCCAGTTAACGGGCCAGTCTGATGAAGGGGAAATGGTTACGGGTTTCTGTACCAAACACTCCACCTTATATGAGCCTTTCGCCCTGTGGATGAAAGCCCTGTACGGTGACGGTATTTATTATTATGAGCAGGCGGAAAGCTGCTATTTCCTGATTATCTCGCACGGTGTTCCCGTTTCGGGCAGCGATCGTCTGGTCTCCAGACGCTTCTGGATGAAGCTGAAAGAACAGCTGAAAGAATCGCCACAGTATGCGGAGCTACCGTTAATTCAGTTAACGGAACAGCACATTGAGGCGGTGATTGAAGGCTGTACTGAACATCAACGGCGGCAGAAAAAGCGGCGACAGATGATGATCGGCGTTCTGATAGCAGGCGGCATCGTATTTTTACTGGTGTTTATGACACTACTGAAATTATTTATAAAAGGATGAGAACGTGGCGGTCTCTGAAAATCTCTATTTCTGGAAGCGTCGTAATATAGGGGGCGGTTCTACCGGGCGAGGAGGTAATATTATCGTCTGGGTCGTTACGCTACTGATTTTATTAGCTGGCGGCGGCGGGTCAGGCTATTACTATTTTATCTGGAAACCGGAGCAGGAACGATTGGCCAGAGTCCAGGCTGAACAGGCTGCCCGCCAGCAAAAAATCAAAGCTATCGAAGATTTTTATCGCAACTCGCTCACGGGCGGCAGCATTTCTGATGCCAGCCTGCTGCTGGAGCAGCTCTTGCTGGCGAATAAAAAACTGTCGCAGGTGGGCTTTGCGCCAAAAAGTATTGAATGTATCAGTACGGGCTGTTCACTCAGCTATGCGCTGAATCCAGGGCGGATATTTAGCGTGGCCGATATTAATCTCTGGGGCAAAACCTGGTCGCCCAGTTTTTCAAAAAACACGCTGGACTATACGGGCGTTGAGTCCGGGATGAATAAACACCCATGGCTCAGCGCCTGGCAGAGTAAAAACACGGTCAATCTGCCGGTCTGTACCGATGTATTAAGTTATATCAGCACCTGGAACTCATTAGGCGGACGAAATACTGAACTGGTATTAACGGGGATGCCCTCCTCTGCCGTCGAGAAAAATGAAAGCGCGCTGAAAAGTGCGGTAACGTCATTCGGCATGCTGTTCGCCGGTTGGACGATCACCTCACCGACCCAAATGGATATCTCGGGCGTGTCGCTGGTGTTGAATAAGCAACCCTTTGCCGACGCGTTTATTATCAAATCAATCGTATTCAATGAAAAATCAACGCTTGTTACCGGAGGACTGGCATGCAAAAAGGGAAATTAATTATTGCGGGAATAGTGTTGACGCTTTCACCTGCTCTTTACGCCGCAGATACGGCAGAAATCATCCCTGCGCAGGAGGTTGTACAAGCGGAAGGCACGCCGCCGTTAAGCGACGTATCGCCGATGCAGGATCACGTTGTTGAGATGATAGAAAAAGATTTCAACTTCGAGAGCCAGTACCGTGAGCTGGTGAATCAGCTTGCGCTGGAAAAAGTCCGCAGCGAGCTGCGTAAGCTACGCGGTGAGAAAAAGGCGGATAGCGTAGCGGTTATGCCGGTGAGCACCGCCAGCACAATGGATGATATTAGCGCTTCCCCAGGAGCAACGTCAGAATCTGCGCCTGGGCTGCGGCCGCTGCTGATTTCCGAAATCGCGGGTCAAAAACGCGTGGCGATTGCCGGCGCCGACGGCGGCGTGAAGATGGTGCCGCTGAATCAGCGTTTTAGCTACGGCGGTTATGACTATATTGCGCGTCATAACCAGGCAAATGACGTGACGGTCGAGGTTGTGGGTAAGTGATCGATTATATCCAGTTTAACGAGGAGAACATTCATTCTCAGGAGTGGCAATTCCAGGAGTATGACAGCGATATTCTGGTTGCTGAACATGCGGATGAAGCCTGGTTACTGGTATCCACGCCTTTGATTGATAATCTGGCGCCAATGCAGGCGGTGTGCCACCGCCTGCAGGTTTCCCATAATATTCAGGTTAAGGGAATAGCGCAGGTTACTGAGAAAAATTATTACCTGATCGTTGAACAGCTGCTGTCGGCAGGAAGTAAGCTGCTTGAGCAGGAAAGCAGTAACACACAGCTTGCGCTGGAAGAGATGCTGAAAAAGGCCGTGGCGTTGAAGGCCAGCGACCTGCATATCACGCGTAATGATATGGTGGCGAATATTGAGCTGCGCATTAACGGCGTGCTTTGTCCGTTTATACAGATGAAGGCGTCACGCTGCGATGAGCTGGTGTTCGTGCTCTACAACGTTGAGGCAAGCACCCGCGACACCACCTGGAACCGCAATATTGCGCAAAACGCCAATATCCTCTATTCGCTGGCGGGGAAAAGCTACCGCTTCCGCTATGCGCACTATCCGATATTTGGCGAGACCAGCGATTGCTATCACGCGGTATTGCGTATTATTCCATCGGGTCTGGACAGAGCCAGCGTCGCGAGCCTGGATAAGCTTGGCGTTTCCGATGAGGAAATTAGCGACCTCAAAAGGATCCTGAGCAACCCCTACGGGGCTTATATTATTGCCGGAACAACCGGTTCGGGAAAATCCACTACCCTGAAAAATCTGATGGAGTGGATGCAGATCAACCGCTATGACAATCGCGGCTGTTTTCTGACCGTAGAAGATCCGGTCGAATATCAGATCTATGGCGCGACGCAAAGTTCGGTATTAAGCGGCGAATCCGGAGGATTCCATTCGGCGATCAAATCCTCGCTGCGTCGCGACCCGGACGTACTGATGGTGGGGGAAATTCGCGACAATATCTCTTCTAACGCGCTGGCCGGGGCGGTGGAAAGTGGTCACTACTGCTTTACCACCGTGCACGCAGGTAACATCGTTTCGTTATTGCAACGCTTATCCGCGCTCGGGATTACCAGCGATAAGCTTTCAACGCCGGGCTTTATTGCGGGCTTACAGTGCCAGAAGCTAATACCAGTACTGTGCCCGCAGTGTAAAACGTCGTTACGGACCACCGCCATTAAGGGACGAGAATTCCAGCTTTATGAAAAAAACGCTGAAGGCTGTCCGGCCTGCAAACATACCGGTATTGGCGGACGCCAGTTGGTGATGGAGTATTTGCTGCCGGTGTATGACGAGCTGGAGGCCATTGCTGAACAGAAATGGCTTAAAGTTTATACCGTCTGGCGCGCGAAGCGATTAAAACAGACCGGCCTGAGCGAAGGATTCGAAATTAAAGAAAAAACGATGGCGGCGGTACTTCAGGGACGCGTGTGCGCGACCTGGTTTCAAATGGAATTTGGACAAGTCGTTCATGAAGAACTGGAGGTAATAGTTGAAAAAATTCGGTAAGAAACAGCGTATTTATCTTTATCAGTTTTGCGCAGACATGATTAACGCTGAGCTTCCGCTATATGACGCGTTGCAAAAATTACGCGCGGAAGGGGAAAAACTGCTCGGCAAAGGATTTGCTAAACGTCTGGAAGAGCTGACAAGCAAAATGGCGAAAACCACCTCCATTGCGATGGTTTTCGAGGGGCTGGTCCCTGAATCTGAACTGAGCGTAATTAACGCGGCGGAACGCAGCGGCAGCCTGGCCGACGGTTTTATCACCCTGGTAAACGTGATTAATTATAACGACGAGCTGCGCAAGAAAATTGTCGGTGCCATCACCTTCCCGCTCATTATGCTGGTCCTGTCGCTGGTGGTAATTGCGGGTTATGCCTATAAGGTGTTCCCGGCTTTTGAAAGCGTGGTACCCGTTGAGAAATGGCCTGGCGTCACCCGCGCGCTCTATATTTTTGGGATGGCGCTGTGTAAAGGGCTGTGGATATATATCCTCATTGGATTTATTGCGCTGGTTACCGTGATCAAAATAGCAATGGGCAAAATGACCGGGAATATTCGTAATCAGTTTCTTGACCGAATTATGCCGTTCTCAACGTATAAGCAGTTGACTGCCTCTATTTTTCTCAACAACCTGGCGCTGATGTTAAAAAACGGCATTCCGCTCAACGATGCGCTCAGCATTATTAGCCTGAACTCCAGCCGCTGGCTGCGCTGGCACCTGGCCGGGATGCAGAAGAAAATGGCGGCGGGCGTCAGCTATGGTGAAGCGCTCAACTCGGGTTTACTGAACACGGAAACGCTGCTCAATATCAGCCTTTACGCCGCTCTACCTTCGTTTAATGAGGTGCTGCTGGCGGTATCGAATAAATCACGTGAACACATTCGGGAATATATCACTAAACTTTCCGGGTTATTAAGAGCGCTCTCCACGCTGATATTAGGCGGTTGCGTTATTTGGGTTTTTGCCGCGTTGTTTGCGCTCAGCGACAAGCTGGCGGCGATGGGCGCCAGCGGTTCTTTTTAGGAAAATTAAATCATGGAACTGTTAATGCCATGGATGGTGGCTATTTTTATCCCACTTGGATTGCTGTTTGGCAGCTTAGCCAACGTGATTATTTATCGTCTGCCGCTGATGCTTGGCGTAATAGATGAGGATGATTCAGAAGGGGCGGCTGTTAATTTGTGGTGGCCGCCGTCGCACTGCCCTGCCTGTAAATCGGATATTAAGCCCTGGGATAATATTCCGGTTCTCAGTTGGCTGTTACTGAAGGGCAAATGCCGCCAGTGCGGCATTGCGATCCCGGTTATTTATCCGGTTTCTGAACTGGCGATGGGGCTGGTATGGGGGGCGCTGGCCTGGTTTTACCTGCCGCAATGGTCTCCTCAGCTCGCGCTGGCATATGCGCTGTTGTTTATGGTGCTCTACAGCGCGGCGGTTATCGATTTTAAACATCTGATTCTGCCAGACGCGCTGGTCTTCACCGTGCTCTGGGGCGGGCTACTGCTTGCTGCATCGGGGTACTCCATGGTGCGGGTGAAGGACGCGGTTTATGGCGTCGCCGCCGCCTGGCTTCTGTTGTGGAGCGTGATGAAGCTGTGGGAGACATTATGCAAACGTGACGGTCTGGGTTACGGCGACGTCAAGCTCTACGCCGCCTGCGGGGCATGGCTTGGCTGGCAGCGCCTGCCGGAATTACTCTGCTTTTCGGCGCTGGCCGGGCTGCTGTTTTACGCCGGTGTGCGGTTCTTTTATACGCAAGAGGATGACAAACATCGCTTTTATATTCCGTTCGGTCCGGCTATCGCGCTGGTCGCGTTTTTACTGCTGCTCTGACGGGGGTCGATCGTGTCGTGTCTGATATGGAGCATATGGCTGACAATGTCGCCGCTGGCGACGACCAGCTGCGAGCAGGCCTGGCAGCAGGCTTTCGTTCCGTCATTACAGGCGGCGCAAATGTGGTCAGAAGAGAACCTGAGGATGCCGTCCAGCGCTGCGGCGGTGGATGATGATAACGCCCCAGTACGCTTTATCTGGCCCGTGGCGAAGCGCCAGATCAGCTCAGGATTTGGACAACGCCTGCACCCTGTGCTGGGGCGCATGATGCAGCATAAAGGGATGGATATTCCTGTGCCATTCGGCAGCAGCGTGCATGCAATTGCCGACGGCGAAGTGGTGGAGAGCGGCTACGGTCGCGGCACCGGGTACTTTATCACACTCCGTCATGCGGACGGCTGGCAGAGCCGCTATTTTCATCTCGCCTCTACACGGGTGCGAAAAGGCGAAAAGCTGACGGCGGGCGAAGAGATCGCCGCATCCGGCAGCAGCGGTTTTAGCACCGGTCCCCATCTGCACCTGGAAATTGCCTGGCGGGGCGTGGCGCTCGACCCGCAACCCTTGCTGAACAACACCCCGATGCTGGCGCGCGCCGGGCGGGCGTCCACGGAAGAAAAATCCGACGCTCAACCTCGGGTGGTGCTGGTTTCTCAGGGACCGGGCGGAACCCGGATTACCGTCCGGTTTAACAACAAAACGCGCACCGTGGCACCAGGTAGTATGGTGTTTGGCGACTATCAGGTCGTGCTGTTGCGCAGTGGTAAATATCAGATTATTTCCGTCGCATAAAGAGGGAGTGACAAATGAAAAGGACTGTTTTATCGGCAGGGCTGATCTCGGCAATGCTGCTTTTTAGCACAAGTGCAATATCTTCGAATAATGCTCCCAATTCAGGAAAAGACGTCAGCGCAAATTTTGGTTTTCTGACACGCACGTCGGCCTCGCTGGGGCCGCATTATTTTACCGTTCGGGTAACGGCAGATAACTTTAGTCGGCAATTTAGTACTGATGCTATACAATCGTTTGGCGTGAACGTGTACTGGAAAACGAAAGGGTACGATCAGGATAAAGGTCGTAATAATCTTAGTGTTACTGCACCAAATTTACCGCGTTGTCCATTTAAAGAGGAAAGGCAATGTGATAACGGTAGAGACAAACTTAGAGGTAATTCGGAGGCTTCGTCAGAACACCTTGAAGGTTTGGTTTATAGTTATCTCGAGATTGACAATGGTATTTATATTCAGGGCAAGGTCCCCGATAAATTTAACAGAGTGACACGGTTCTTTAAACATCGCTATGGCGGTTACGAGTATCCACCGGCGAATAAGCAGGATGAGGTGGACGATCCTAATGTCCGGCTCTCAGCGATCTTTTTTTCCCAAAGCGACGCCCCCTGTGATAAAGCAGGCAGTCGATTCTGTGGTGGCCAGGATGGACATCAAGTCCCTAAAGACATACTTATATCAAGTAACGATCTGGAATATCTCGTTATTGAAGTCATTGGTTTCCAGCATACAAATAAGACAATGTTTAAAAAGGACGCCTTTTATACCTTCCCTATTGCGGCTGTGAAATATGTTCCCACGGGGCAGGGCAAGAAAATGAAGATATTAAGAACGGATAGGCATGCCAAACCAGGAATGGGGATGGAAATGTTTGCGGCTACTTTCCCTTCGTCGCCCCCCAATAGAGATACGGGGGGATATTGGGATGTCGGTGCTACGTCTATTCATGGTGATGCAACTGAAATCGATTTCACGAACATTGATGTTCTCAAGGTGGGGCTTTCCTATAATTATCAATACCCAGACTGGGAGTTTCCTGAAACTACAGGGATTTATTTTAAATTAGAAAAGACGGATTTAATATGTTTCCCCTGGGCCGATGCTAAGTGTGTTTATCCGTTGAAATAACTTATTTTCCCCGCGAGGTTCACACGGATGTGAACCTCGCTTTTTATCTTTGGACAGGCTTTTCCTGCTCTGACTGATGGCGTTAGTACGCGTTCACCACGACCCACATCGGGCCCTGCCCCACTGCATAACGCCCCTTCTCTGCCAGCAGCCCCTGCTCGCCAGCAATCTCATACACCGCGATATGGTGCGATTTTTGCCCGGCAGCAATCAGGTATTTACCGCTGTGATCGATATTAAACCCGCGCGGCTGAGTTTCAGTAGGCTGGAAACCCTCTTTGGTCAGCACGCTGCCATCTTCAGACACGCTAAAGATCGTAATCAGGCTGGCGGTGCGGTCACAGGCGTACAGATGACGACCATCCGGTGTAATGTGAATATCCGCTGCCCAACGGGTATCAGTGAAATCAGCCGGCATCATATCCAGCGTCTGCACACACTCAATCTTGCCGTACGGATCTTTCAGCGCCCAGACGTCAACGGAGCTGTTCAGCTCATTCACACAGTAGGCAAATTGCTTATTCGGATGGAACGTCATATGACGCGGGCCAGCACCTTCAACGGTGGTCACTTCAGCCGGTTCCTGCGCCACCAGATGTCCATCATCGCTTACCTCAAACAGACAGATACGATCCTGTTTCAACGCCGGAACCCACAGGATACGGTTATCCGGTGAGATGTTGGCCGAGTGGCAGCCGTCCAGACCTTCAACCACGTCAACCTGTTCCACCGGCAGGCCATCTTCCAGACGCGTGACGCTCACGCTCCCGGCGTTATAAGAGCCGACAAACACGAAACGTCCCTGATGATCGGTAGAAATATGCGTCGGGCTACCCGGCAGCGCAGACTCCGCCGCGAAGGTCAGCGCACCGTCATCAGGTGCAATGCGGTAAGCCAACACGCGAAACTCCGGGCGCACGCCAACATAGAGGTAGCGCTTATCCGGGCTGACGACCATCGGCTGTACCTGACCCGGCACATCAACCACCTGCGTCAGCGTCAAAGAACCATCATGATTCAGGCTCCAGACGTGGATTTGCTGACTTTCAGGGCTGGCGGTATAAACGGTTTGCTTCATGAATACTCCTTTGCTTTTTGGCAGGTGGCTGCAATTGCCTGACACACGCCTAAGGTAGACGCTTTTAACGGTGAATGCTTAATTAAGGCGCAGAATTTTGTCCGGCTCCCGTCTCGGTGTACCATTCCAGCAGACAAAATTCTCAACCTTAATCTGGAAATAACTATGACCGCACGCGTGATTGCCCTGGATTTAGACGGTACCCTGTTGACCCCGAAAAAAACCTTGCTGCCATCCTCTGTTGAAGCGCTCGCGCGCGCCAGAGAAGCAGGATACCAACTTATCATTGTCACAGGTCGCCATCACGTTGCTATTCATCCTTTTTATCAGGCACTGGCGCTGGATACACCTGCAATTTGCTGCAACGGCACCTACTTGTATGATTATCAGGCAAAAAAGGTACTGGAATCCGATCCCCTACCGGTAAACCAGGCATTACAGCTGATCGAAATGCTGGATGAACATCAGATCCACGGGCTGATGTATGTGGATGAGGCCATGCTGTATGAGCGCCCAACCGGGCATGTGGTGCGTACCGCTAACTGGGCGCAAACCCTGCCGCCGGAACAGCGCCCGACCTTCACCCAGGTGCCTTCGCTGGCGCAGGCCGCACATGACGTTAACGCCGTCTGGAAATTTGCCCTCACCGACGAAGATATTCCGAAACTGCAGCAGTTTGGTAAGCATGTTGAACAACAGTTGGGGCTGGAGTGTGAATGGTCCTGGCACGATCAGGTCGACATTGCCCGTAAAGGCAACAGCAAAGGACGACGCCTTACCCAGTGGATTGAAGCACAGGGCGGGTCAATGGAAAACGTCATTGCCTTTGGTGACAACTTTAACGATATCAGCATGCTGGAAGCCGCAGGTACCGGCGTGGCGATGGGTAATGCGGACGACGCGGTCAAAGCCCGCGCCAACATCGTAATTGGTGACAACACCACCGACAGCATCGCGAAATTTATCTACTCCCACCTGCTGTAATCACGCGGTAATCGATACGCTCTTAATTTGCGCGTACAGCCACAGGCCAGGTTTGATACCCAGTTCATCCCTGGCCCACGGGCTGATCCTCGCCCACAGCGTTTTACCGCCCACTTCAAGCTGAACCTCCACCTGACCATTATCGTCATAGCACTGCGCGACTTTCGCCCGCAGCACGTTACGAATACTGGTCTGCTGCGGCGGTTGAAGCACCAGCGAAACATCAGATGCCTGAATACGAATACGCAGCGCAGTTTGCAGCGGTTGATCCAGCTTATTGACCCATAGATGCTGATCGCCAAGCGCCAGTGCAGTCATTGCGTAATGTGGATGATGTTCCAGCACGCTGACTTTCAGAATGCTGCTTTGCTGTTCCTTTGGTAGCCACGGGTGCATCACGCTGCTGCCCCAGACATCTTCCAGCGAACCGAACGCTTTGACCTGCCCGTTTTCCAGCACCATCACTTTGTCTGCCAGGTGCAAGATTTCATCGAGCGAGTGGCTGACGTACAGCATCGGAATATTAATTTCACGCGCCAGGCGTTGCAGGTAAGGCAACAGTTCGCGCTTACGCGGGATATCCAGCGAGGCTAACGGCTCATCAAGCAACAACAGTTCCGGCGCGGTAAGCAGCGCCCGACCGATGGCTACGCGCTGTTTTTCACCGCCAGAAAGACCGCCAGGCAGACGGTCAAGCAGCGATTCAATGCCCAACAGGGCCACCAGCTTATCAAACTGTCCGGCCATACTTTTCGCCATACCGTAACGCAGGTTGCCGCGCACTTTATAATGCGGAAACAGGCGCGCATCCTGGAAAACATAGCCCACCCGGCGTTTTTCGGGCGTTAAACAGATACCGTTCTCGACGTCGTTCAAAACCCGTCCGTTAAGCACGATGCGCCCGGACTGCGGCTGCGTCAGGCCGCTGATGGCGTTAATCAGCGAGGTTTTACCCGCGCCGGAAACGCCAAAAATAGCGGTGATCCCACTGGCTGGCAGCGTTTCGTTGAGCGTCAGACAATGCGTCCCCAGCGTCTGGGAGAAATTAAGTTCCAGCATGATTACCGCCCCGTCCGTTCACGGCTAATACGCGCCAGCCATTCAGAAATCAGCAGTGAAATCAGCGCTAACACAATAGAAATGATACATAACCTTGCCGCCGCGCTTTCGCCGCCGGGGGTCTGGATCAGGGTATACATCGCCGACGGGATAGTGCGGGTTTCGCCAGGAATATTGGAGACAAAGGTAATCGTTGCGCCAAATTCCCCGAGGGAACGCGCGAACGCCAGCACCGTACCGACAATAATGCCAGGTAGCATCAGCGGTAAAGTAATCGTGACAAATACGCGCCAGCGTCCAGCGCCCAGCGTGCGGGCCGCCTGCTCCAGCTTGACATCGACACCTTCCAGCGCCAGACGAATAGCCCGTACCATAAGCGGGAAAGACATCACCGCCGCAGCCAGTACCGCACCGCGCCAGCTAAAGGCAAAGGTAATGCCAAACCAGTCGTACAGCCATTCGCCAATGAATCCGCGGCGTCCCATGGCAACCAACAGCAGATAGCCCACCACGACCGGCGGCAGTACCAGCGGCAAATGCAGAACGCTGTCGAGCAGCGCTTTGCCCGGGAACTTGCATCGCACAAGCAGCCAGGCAAAGAAGATCCCAAACGGCAGACTAAACAACACAGCCAGGGAAGAAACTTTCAGGCTCAGTATAACGGCCTGCCATTCAGGATCGGTCAGTATCATTACTTGGTCGTAAATCCATAACGTTTAAAGATTTCAGCAGCCTGCGGCCCTTTCAGGTAATCATAGAACGCGCTGACCGTTGCGTTTTTGTGCCCATCAACAATTGCGATAGGGTATTCCACTTTTTTGTGTGAATCTTCCGGGAAAGTCGCAACAACTTTTACACCCTTGCTGGCGACAGCATCGGAACCATAGACGATCCCCAGCGGCGCTTCGTTACGCTCTACCAGCGCCAGCGCACCGCGCACATCTTCGGCAGGTGCCAGTTTCGGGGCCAGAGTATCCCATGCCCCCAGTTTTTGCAGCGCTTCTTTAGCATAAATGCCCGCCGGAACATGTTCCGGATCGCCAACAGCCAGACGCCCACCATTTAACAAACGGGTCCAGTTGGTTTTGCTGTCGATGGTGAAGTCTTTCTGCGCACTGTCTTTCGGTGCGACAACCACCAGGCTGTTACCCAACAGCGTTTCACGCGTGGCGGTATCAATCGATTTTTTGTCTACTGCGTAATCCATCCATTTCTGATCGGCAGAGATAAACAGATCGGCCGGAGCGCCTGCTTCAATCTGGCGCGCCAGCGTGGAAGAAGACGCAAAAGAAGAGACAACGTCAACGTTCTTCTCTTTTTTGTATTGCGTCGCAATATCCTGCATCGCGTTAGTCAGTGAAGCCGCTGCGAAAACAGTAATTTTTCCTTCATCCGCCAGCGCATGCCCGGCAACAGTAAGAGAAAGTGTTGCCCCGGCAAACAAGCGTAACCATGTACGTGCCATCTGTAACTCCTTTGCATTTCGTTATGTAGCCGCAAATATAACGATTAAACCAGGATTTTCCCAGTGGTTATTGATACCAATTTGAGGTTACACGAAGAAAATATCGGCAGGGAAAGCAGGATCTTGAGAAACGGTAGACAGAGAAAACGGGTTGGAAGGTGTAAAAAATATAAACGCCCGACTGAGCGGGCGTTTGGGGAATCAATGATTCTGTCTGGACTGGTCTTTTTGACCGATACCGGAGAAAATGTTGAACACTTCACCCAGTCCGTAAATCAGACCCAGAATGATGGCCATTACCACAGGTACCATGATTACGGCGAATACCAGACTTTTCAATAACTCTAACATGGTCAACTCCAGATGTAGTCCTTAGCTGTATTCTAACCACATAACGCAGAAAAGCACTCCCCTTTTGTGCGGTCGACTTTGCTCAGGCACGGTTTTCCGTCACAATACCCTTTTTTGCCAGGAGCTTGTGATGCAGGCCGAAATCCTTCTTACGCTGAAACTTCAGCAAAAACTGTTTGCCGATCCCCGTCGCATTTCTCTGCTTAAGCATATTGCGCTTTCCGGCTCTATCAGTCAGGGCGCGAAGGATGCAGGTATTAGCTACAAAAGCGCCTGGGATGCGATTAACGAAATGAACCAGCTCAGCGAGCAGACGCTGGTTGAGCGCGCCACAGGCGGCAAAGGCGGCGGCGGCGCGGTATTAACGCGCTACGGCCAACGCTTAATTCAGTTGTATGATTTGCTGGCGCAGATCCAACAAAAAGCCTTTGATGTTTTGAGCGATGACGATGCGCTACCGCTCAATAGCCTGCTGGCGGCTATCTCTCGATTTTCACTGCAAACCAGCGCCCGTAACCAATGGTTTGGTACAATCACCGCCCGCGACCACGATCAGGTCCAGCAGCATGTCGACGTCCTACTGGCCGATGGCGAAACGCGCCTGAAAGTGGCGATCACTGCGCAAAGCGGCGAGCGTCTGGGTCTTGAGGAAGGCAAAGAAGTACTGATTCTGCTGAAAGCGCCATGGGTGGGAATCACTCAGGACGACGCCATCGCTCAGGCCGCCGATAACCAGTTGCAGGGCACGATTAGCCATATTGAACGCGGTGCGGAACAGTGTGAAGTGCTGATGACGTTACCAGACGGCCAGACGCTGTGCGCCACCGTTCCGGCCCAGGACGCCGCAACGTTGCAAGAAGGCGCTAACGTCACCGCCTGGTTTAATGCAGACAGAGTGATTATCGCCACGCTGTGCTGAGTAGATTGACATCAGCCTGAAGAACACGTATCCCTGTTATTAATCGCTGCAAATAATGGGATACAAAATGTCATCGTTGCAAATTTCGCAAGGCACGTTTCGTCTTAGCGACACAAAAACGCTCCAGTTAGATGCGTTGACGTTAAACGCGGGTGATAGCTGGGCATTTGTTGGCGCTAACGGGAGCGGGAAATCCGCGCTGGCCCGCGCACTGGCGGGTGAGCTGCCGCTTCTGAAAGGCGAGCGCCACTGTCAGTTCACGCGTATTACCCGACTCTCCTTTGAGCAGCTACAAAAGCTAGTCAGCGACGAGTGGCAGCGAAACAACACCGATCTTCTTAGTCCCGGTGAAGACGACACCGGGCGCACCACCGCCGAAATCATCCAGGATGAGGTCAACGATCCCGCCCGCTGCGCTGCGTTGGCGCAGCAGTTTGGCATTTCTTCCCTGCTCAACAGGCGTTTCAAATACCTTTCCACCGGTGAAACACGCAAAACCCTGCTCTGTCAGGCGTTAATGTCCGCGCCGGATTTACTGATCCTTGATGAGCCGTTTGACGGGCTGGACGTGGCGTCACGCCGTCAGTTAGCAGAACTGCTCGCTGAGTTGCATCAGGCCGGCTTTACGCTGGTGCTGGTACTTAACCGCTTTGATGAAATTCCCAAATTCGTGCAGTTTGCTGGCGTACTTGCCGATTGCACACTGACAGAAACCGGCGCAAAAACCGACCTTCTGCAACAGGCATTAATCGCTCAGCTTGCCCATAGCGAGCGGCTGGAAGGAATTCAGTTACCTGAACCGGACGAGCCTTCGGTGCGCCGTACGTTGTCAGATAACGAGCCGCGAATTGTGCTTAACGATGGCACGGTCTCGTATAACGATCGCCCTATCCTTCACCATTTGAGCTGGCAGGTAAATCCGGGGGAACACTGGCAAATCGTCGGCCCCAACGGAGCGGGAAAATCAACTCTGCTCAGTTTAATCACCGGCGATCACCCCCAGGGCTACAGCAACGACATGACCCTGTTTGGCCGTCGCCGTGGCAGCGGTGAAACTATCTGGGATATCAAAAAACACATCGGCTACGTCAGCAGCAGTCTGCATCTGGATTACCGGGTGAGTACCACAGTTCGCAACGTTATTCTCTCTGGTTATTTTGATTCAATCGGCATCTATCAGGCCGTTTCCGACAGGCAGCACAAGCTGGTGCAACAGTGGCTGGATATCCTTGGCTTCGATAAACGTACCGCGGATGCGCCATTTCATAGTCTTTCCTGGGGACAGCAGCGGCTGGCACTGATTGTTCGCGCGCTGGTTAAACACCCGACGTTGTTGATCCTTGACGAGCCTTTGCAAGGGTTAGATCCGCTCAATCGCCAACTGATTCGCCGTTTTGTGGATGTGCTAATCGGTGAAGGTGAAACTCAACTGCTGTTCGTCTCTCACCACGCCGAAGATGCCCCAGCCTGCATTACCCATCGACTGGAGTTTGTGCCCGAGAACGACATCTACGCCTATCGACTAACGTCTCTGCGTTAGTTTTCATTGCAGGGCGTTTATCACGCCCTTTTTTTCTGCTTTTTTTCAGACAAACGCTGAAATAACAACCTAACATAATGATTTAAAATAAAATAACCATTAAAAATGCGTGAAACTTATGGAGTGTAAACGATTCCACTAATTTATTCCATGTCACACTTTTCGTATCTTTGTTATGCTATGGTTATTGCATACCATAGGCTTAACGGAGCGAATTATGAGAGTATTGGTTACAGGTGGTAGCGGTTACATTGGAAGCCACACTTGCGTGCAGTTGTTGAAAAACGGTCACGAGGTGGTGATCCTGGACAATCTCTGCAACAGCAAACGCAGCGTTTTGCCCGTCATTGAGCGTTTAGGTGGCAAGCAGCCGACCTTCGTGGAAGGGGATATCCGTAACGAAGCGCTGATAACCGAGATTCTGCACGATCATGCCATTGACACGGTCATCCATTTTGCGGGTTTAAAAGCCGTTGGAGAATCGGTTGCCAAGCCGTTGGAGTACTATGACAACAACGTCAATGGCACCCTGCGTCTGGTGAATGCAATGCGCGCAGCCAACGTGAAAAACTTCATTTTTAGTTCCTCCGCGACCGTCTATGGCGATCAGCCACAAATTCCTTACGTTGAAAGCTTCCCTACCGGCACGCCGCAAAGTCCGTACGGCAAAAGCAAGCTGATGGTAGAACAAATCCTGACCGACCTGCAAAAAGCACACCCCGACTGGAGTATCGCCTTACTGCGCTACTTTAACCCGGTTGGTGCTCATCCGTCGGGCGATATGGGGGAAGATCCGCAAGGTATTCCCAACAACCTGATGCCTTACATCGCACAAGTTGCCGTGGGCCGCCGCGAGTCCCTTGCCATATTTGGCAACGACTACCCAACTGAAGATGGCACCGGCGTTCGCGACTACATCCACGTGATGGATCTCGCCGACGGCCACGTCGTCGCGATGGAAAAACTGGCGGGCAAACAGGGTGTGCATATTTACAACCTCGGAGCAGGCATCGGCAGCAGCGTACTGGACGTGGTCAACGCCTTCAGCAAAGCCTGCGGTAAACCCATTAATTACCATTTCGCCCCGCGCCGTGACGGCGATCTTCCGGCTTACTGGGCAGATGCCAGCAAAGCCGATCGCGAGCTCAACTGGCGCGTGACCCGCACACTGGATGAAATGGCACAAGACACCTGGCACTGGCAGTCACGCCACCCGCAAGGATATTCGGATTAAGGACCAATCATGACGCAATTCAATCCTGTCGATCATCCACATCGCCGTTTTAACCCGCTCACCGGGCAGTGGATCCTCGTATCACCGCATCGCGCCAAACGCCCGTGGCAAGGAGCGCAGGAAACCCCGTCTAAGCAGGTACTGCCTGCACATGACCCGGACTGTTTCCTGTGTGCTGGCAATACGCGCGTTACCGGTGATGTAAATCCGGATTACACCGGGACCTATGTTTTTACCAATGATTTTGCGGCGCTGATGTCCGATACCCCGGACGCGCCGGACAGTCACGATCCGTTGATGCGTTGCCAGAGCGCGCGCGGTACCAGCCGCGTAATTTGCTTCTCCCCCGATCACAGCAAAACGCTGCCAGAACTCAGCGTCCCTGCGCTGACAGAAATCGTAAAAACGTGGCAGGAGCAGACCGAAGACTTAGGGAAAACCTATCCCTGGGTGCAGGTATTTGAGAATAAAGGCGCGGCGATGGGGTGCTCGAACCCGCACCCGCACGGTCAAATTTGGGCCAACAGCTTTTTGCCCAACGAAGCTGAACGTGAAAATCGCCTACAGAAAGCATACTTCGCCGAACAGGGCGCGCCGATGCTCGTTGATTACGTCCAACGTGAACTGGCAGACGGCAGCCGTACGGTCGTTGAAACTGAGCACTGGCTGGCGGTTGTCCCTTACTGGGCCGCGTGGCCGTTCGAAACGCTGCTGCTGCCGAAAGCGCATGTGCTGCGTATTACCGATTTGACCAACGAGCAGCGTGCTGACCTGGCGCTGGCGTTGAAAAAACTGACCAGTCGTTACGACAACCTGTTCCAGTGCTCATTCCCCTACTCCATGGGCTGGCACGGCGCGCCGTTTAACGGTGAAGAAAACGAACACTGGCAGTTGCACGCGCACTTTTACCCGCCGCTGCTGCGTTCCGCGACCGTGCGTAAATTTATGGTCGGTTATGAAATGCTGGCAGAAACCCAGCGAGATCTGACCGCAGAACAAGCGGCTGAGCGACTGCGTGCGGTCAGCGACATCCATTTTCGCGAATCCGGAGTGTAAATAATGAGTCTGAAAGAAAAAACACAATCTCTGTTTACAGAAACGTTTGGCTACCCTGCCACCCATACTATTCAGGCACCGGGTCGTGTAAACCTGATCGGCGAACATACCGATTATAACGACGGCTTCGTTTTGCCCTGCGCCATCGACTATCAAACCGTCATCAGTTGCGCGGCGCGCGACGATCGAAAAGTACGCGTCATCGCCGCTGATTACGACAATCAGGTTGATGAGTTCTCTCTCGATGCGCCGATTATCGCCCACGATAGCCAGCAGTGGTCAAACTACGTGCGTGGCGTGGTAAAACATCTGCAAAAGCGCAATAACGCCTTTGGCGGCGCGGATCTGGTGATCAGCGGTAACGTCCCGCAGGGTGCTGGCTTAAGCTCTTCTGCCTCACTGGAAGTCGCTGTTGGTACGGTATTCCAGCAGCTCTATCATCTGCCGCTCGACGGCGCGCAGATTGCCCTGAATGGCCAGGAAGCTGAAAACCAGTTTGTCGGTTGTAACTGCGGCATCATGGATCAGCTGATCTCCGCACTTGGCAAGAAAGATCATGCGCTGCTGATCGACTGCCGTACGCTGGGCACCAAAGCCGTTTCTATGCCTGAGGGTGTAGCGGTGGTGATCATCAACAGCAACTTTAAACGCACGCTGGTCGGTAGCGAATACAACACCCGTCGCGAACAGTGTGAAACCGGCGCGCGTTTCTTCCAGCAGCCAGCGCTGCGTGATGTCAGCCTCGAAGCGTTTAACGCTGTCGCTCACGAGCTGGATCCGATTGTCGCCAAACGCGTGCGCCACGTCATCACGGAAAATGCGCGTACCGTTGAAGCTGCACAGGCACTGGAAAAAGGCGACCTGCTGCGCATGGGCCAATTGATGGCGGAATCTCACGCCTCAATGCGCGATGACTTTGAAATCACGGTGCCGCAAATTGATACGCTGGTAGAGATTGTCAAAGCGACCATCGGTGATAAAGGCGGTGTGCGTATGACCGGCGGCGGCTTCGGCGGCTGCATCGTGGCGCTGATCCCACAAGATTTGGTTCCTGCCGTACAGCAGGCTGTCGCCGCACAGTACGAGGCAAAAACCGGTATTAAAGAAACATTCTACGTCTGCAAACCTTCACAAGGAGCCGGACAATGTTAAACGAAATCCCCGTGCAGGCTCCGGACGGTCAACCGTTTCGCCTGCTCACCCTGCGCAATGACGCAGGGATGGTAGTCACGCTCATGGACTGGGGGGCTACCCTGCTCTCTGCGCGTATTCCGCTTAGCGATGGTAGCGTGCGCGAAGCATTACTCGGCTGCGCCAGTCCGGAACAATACCCGGAACAGGCTGCATTTCTGGGGGCTTCGATTGGCCGCTACGCGAACCGTATCGCCAACAGCCGCTATACCTTTGCTGGCGAAACCGTTGAATTACTGCCGAGTCAGGGCAATAACCAACTGCACGGCGGACCAGACGGTTTCGACAAACGTCGCTGGCAGATAGTCAATCAGAATGACCGTCAGGTGCTGTTCGCCTTAACGTCTGACGATGGCGATCAGGGCTTCCCAGGCCATCTTTGCGCCACCGCGCAGTATCGCCTGACTGATGATAATCGTATTTCGATAACTTATCGTGCCACGGTCGATAAACCCTGCCCGGTGAATCTGACAAATCACGTCTATTTTAACCTCGACGGCGATAAAACGGATGTGCGCCAGCATAAGCTGCAAATTCTGGCGGACGAGTACTTACCGGTTGACGAAATGGGTATCCCGCATGATGGACTGAAATCCGTCGCCGGTAGCACGTTCGATTTCCGCACCCCTAAAATCATCAGTAGTGAATTTCTGGCCGATGACGATCAGCGCAAGGTGAAAGGTTACGATCACGCCTTCCTGCTTCAGGCACAGGGCAACGCGCGTACGCCGGTCGCTCAGTTGTGGTCACAGGATGAAAAACTGCAGATGGTGGTCTACACCTCGGCCCCGGCATTGCAGTTTTACTCCGGTAACTTCCTCGGTGGTACGCCTTCCCGCGGGCCAGAGGCCTACGAAGACTGGCAAGGCCTGGCGCTGGAAAGTGAATTTCTGCCGGACAGCCCGAACCACCCTGAGTGGCCACAGGCGGATTGCTTCCTGCGTCCGGGTGAAGAGTATGCCAGCGTGACGGAATATCAGTTTATTCCAGCTTGATCGTTTCCCCTCCCAGGCCCGATGACGTATCTTTTCGGGCCTGGTGCTTGTTAATCACAGTAGAACCGCTCAAATCCCCACCACTCAAAGACAAAATCGCAACCTTGAGTTCACAAGAACCTTACACTGTAGCGCTATTTTCGCTATGGTTATGCGTAAGCATTGCCGCTTACACATTACGGCAATATAATGAGAATTATTATCATTCGATATGATTTATAGGAGTGAATGTATGGCTGTAACTAAGCTGGTTCTGGTACGTCACGGTGAAAGTCAGTGGAACAACGAAAACCGTTTTACCGGTTGGTATGATGTTGATCTGTCCGAGAAAGGCGTGGGCGAAGCAAAAGCGGCAGGAAAACTGCTGAAAGAGGAAGGCTACAGCTTTGATTTTGCTTATACCTCCGTGCTGAAACGTGCCATCCACACCCTGTGGAACGTACTGGACGAACTGGATCAGGCCTGGCTGCCGGTTGAGAAATCCTGGAAACTGAACGAACGCCATTACGGTGCGCTGCAGGGTTTGAACAAAGCAGAAACCGCTGAAAAATACGGTGATGAGCAGGTTAAGCAGTGGCGTCGCGGCTTTGCGGTTACCCCGCCGGAACTGACCAAAGACGACGAGCGTTATCCGGGTCACGATCCGCGTTATGCGAAGCTGACCGACAAAGAGTTACCGGTTACCGAAAGCCTGGCGCTGACCATCGATCGCGTTATCCCTTACTGGAATGAAACCATTCTGCCGCGCATGAAAAGCGGTGAGCGCGTAATTATCGCCGCTCACGGTAACTCTCTGCGTGCGCTGGTTAAATACCTGGATAACATGGGCGAAGATGAGATCCTTGAACTGAACATCCCGACCGGCGTACCGCTGGTGTATGAGTTCGACGAAAACTTCAAGCCGATCAAACACTACTATCTGGGTAACGCTGACGAAATCGCAGCAAAAGCGGCGGCCGTAGCGAACCAGGGTAAAGCGAAGTAATTTTCGCGGTAAGTTGAAGACAAAGCGTGGATTTCTCCACGCTTTTTTATTTCGGCCCTACCAGAAAATGTAGGCCAAATAAGGCATCGCCCCATCCGGCAGTCTGCACCGGAATGCCTGATGGCGCTACGCTTCTCAGGCCTATGGGACTTGGTTAACCGCGACGCGCTTTTACCGCATCCGCCAGTTGACGCAACACCGCATCGGTATCTTCCCAACCAATGCAGGCGTCGGTGATGCTCTTACCGTAGGTCAGCGGCTCACCGCTATCCGGATTCTGATTACCTTCCACCAAATGGCTTTCGATCATCACGCCAATAATTGCTTTTTCGCCACCGGCGACTTGTCCGCAAACATCTTTCGCAACATCCATCTGCTTTTTGAACTGCTTGCTGGAGTTGGCATGGCTGAAGTCGATCATCACTTGCGCAGAGAGTCCTGCTTTGACCAGACCTTCTTTCACGTCCGCAACGTGCTGAGCGCTGTAGTTCGGCTCTTTGCCACCGCGCAGAATGATATGGCAATCGCCATTACCACTGGTATTCACGATCGCTGAATGACCCCATTTGGTGACAGACAGGAAGCAGTGCGGTGCCCCTGCAGCGTTTATTGCATCAATCGCCACTTTGATGGTGCCATCGGTACCGTTTTTAAAACCAACCGGGCAGGACAGACCCGAGGCCAGCTCGCGGTGCACCTGAGATTCTGTTGTACGTGCCCCAATCGCGCCCCAGCTCATCAGATCGGCGAGATATTGTGGGGTGATCATATCGAGGAATTCACCCGCAGTCGGCAATCCGCTGTCGTTGATATCCAGCAGCAGTTTACGCGCAATGCGCAGCCCATCATTGATCTGGAAGCTGTTGTCCATGTGCGGGTCGTTGATAAGCCCTTTCCAGCCAACGGTGGTACGCGGTTTTTCAAAATAGACGCGCATGACGATTTCAAGCTCACCTTTTAACGCTTCGCGCAGCGCCAGCAGACGAGTGGCATACTCTTTGGCAGCTGCCGGATCATGAATAGAGCACGGCCCAATCACCACCAGAAGGCGATCGTCGCTCCCTTTCAGAATTTTATGAATCGCCTTACGGGCATGAGCCACCGTATTGGCGGCATTTTCAGTAGCGGGGAATTTTTCCAGCAGTGCGACTGGTGGTAATAACTCGTTGATCTCTTTAATGCGTAAATCGTCGTTCTGATAATTCATGATTATTCCAGCGTTGCCATACTTATATAAATGAATGCAATCCCTCCAATCTATATCTTCAATCATAAAGTGTAAACGGGGTTTTACACTTTGGACGGATTAATCCTGGAATTGGCCAAAAAAACGCAATAAAGTAGCGAAAAACGAGATCCAAACTACAATTTCTAACTGTAACAGCTTTAATTTTCATAGATTTCAAGATTCTATGCTGGTTTTAATTTCCATAGCAAAACGATTAACCACATATTAATGATGTAACTGGCACATGCACTGTTGGAAGACGTTATCCGACATATCGACCTTAACAGGAGCATATTATGCATATGACAAAGCTGGCTTCACTCTTCCTTACCGCTACACTCAGCCTCGCCAGCGGCGCGGCACTGGCTGCTGAAAGCAACGCGCAGTCCAATAACGGTCAGGCAAATTCCTCGGCTGATGCAGGACAAATCGCCCCAGACGCCCGCGAAAACGTGGCGCCAAATAATGTCGACAACAGTAACGTGAATTCAGGTGGCACAATGCTGCACCCGGACGGTTCATCAATGAACCATGAAGGGATGACCAAAGATGAGATGCACAAAAACACGATGTGTAAGGACGGTCGCTGCCCTGATGTGAATAAGAAGGTTGAGACCGGAAACGGCATCAACAATGATGTTGACACAAAAACTGATGGCACCACGCAGTAACGCTGAAATTAAAGCTAATAACGGGAGAGCAATAGCTCTCCTTTTTAATTTTATCATCCCAAAAACGGTATGATGGCATACAGTAAAGATGAGAATAACAAAGGGATGGCATAATGGCGCACGCACATACTCATACTTCCTCTGAGCAACCCAAGGACAATAATGCCCGCCGACTGATGTTCGCATTCTGCATTACAGCCGGATTTATGTTGGTTGAAGTGGTGGGTGGAATACTTTCTGGTTCACTGGCCTTGCTGGCCGACGCCGGGCATATGCTCACGGATGCTGCGGCGCTGCTTTTCGCGCTGCTGGCCGTCCGGTTTTCCCGTCGCCCGCCCACAATACGACACACCTTCGGCTGGCTGAGGCTCACGACGCTGGCCGCATTTGTTAATGCCATCGCATTGGTCGTTATCACCATTTTAATCGTCTGGGAGGCGATTGAGCGCTTCCAGACACCTCGCCCCGTGGCTGGCGGCATGATGATGGTTATTGCTGTCGCGGGTCTACTGGCCAACGTGCTCGCTTTTTGGGTTTTACATCGCGGCAGTGAAGAGAAAAATTTGAACGTCCGCGCCGCGGCGCTGCATGTGATGGGTGATTTACTTGGCTCGGTCGGGGCAATCATCGCTGCGCTGATTATTATCTGGACGGGCTGGACACCCGCGGACCCAATTCTCTCGATTCTGGTTTCCGTACTGGTGCTGCGTAGCGCCTGGCGATTGCTAAAAGATAGCGTTAATGAATTACTGGAAGGTGCCCCGCTGACGCTGGATATCGCCGCACTGCAGCGCCATCTCAGCCGGGATATTCCTGAAGTCCGCAACGTTCACCATGTCCATGTCTGGATGGTGGGCGAAAAACCGGTAATGACGCTGCATGTTCAGGTGATCCCGCCACACGATCACGATGCGTTGCTGGAGCGTATTCAGCATTTCCTTATCCATCACTACCAGATTGAACACGCCACAATCCAGATGGAGTATCAGCCGTGCAATGGGCCGGACTGTCACCTGTATCAGGGCGTGTCCGGCCATTCACATCATCACCATTAATGAGAAAGCGCGTGGGAACCCCGCTCACGCGCGCTGTTAATCCACATCCTGCTACCGTTCAGGGCGATAACCGTCAGGATCATATATTCCAGCGACATGGCATATACGCCTTGCAGGGCAAAGATCACCACGCTAATGACGTTAATGATCACCCACAGCAGCCAGTTTTCAACGTATTTGCGCGTCATCAGGATCATCGCCGCAATCGACAGCACCATCATGCAGGAGTCCCAGAACGGGAATGCATCGGGTTGTAGTTCAGGCACAACAACCTGTAATCCCAATGCCTGCATAATATTCACTGCAATGCCTGTCAGGAACGCAAAGACCGGATCGATATAGATCGACATCAGGCCGATCGCCACCACGCAAGCCGCCAGCCAGCCGATCGCTTTTGGAAGCGGTAGCCAGCGAATTTTCAGTTCCGCTTCATGCTGGTTGGTTTGCCGGGACCAGGCATACCAGCCGTAGATATTTGCGGCAAAGAAGAAAACTTGCAGTAACAAGCTGGCATAGAGCTGGATCTGAAAGAAGATAATTGCAAACAGCGTGACGTTTATCAGACCGAAGAAGTAATTGCTGATTTTCTCAAGGCTCGCCAGGCCAATACACAGCAACCCGGCGATCGTCCCCACGGCTTCGATCCACGACAAATCGTAACCACCCGCGCCAATCGGAATATGTACCAGAATGTTCTGCGTGCTAAAAAAGTCCATCTTTTCCCCCAGAGCAAAAATAAATAATTACGCTCGAAGTGTAGCCGCAAATTCCAACATACGGTTTAACGGCAACAGCGCCCCTTCTCTCAGCGAGTCCTCAACATGTATCTCATGAGCCGCGCCGCCATGTTCCAGGCCCTCAGCAATCGCTTTCAGGCCATTCATCGCCATCCACGGACAATGCGCACAGCTGCGACAGGTTGCCCCCTCGCCAGCCGTCGGAGCTTCAAGCAGCTCTTTATCCGGAACGGCCTGCTGCATTTTGTAAAAAATGCCCCGGTCAGTCGCCACAATCAACTGCTTATGCGGTAACGATTTAGCCGCGTTGATGAGCTGGCTGGTTGAGCCAACCGCATCTGCCATATCAACGATAGACTGAGGGGACTCCGGGTGCACCAGCACCGCGGCATCAGGGTAAAGCCCTTTCATGCGTGTTAAAGCCTGGGTTTTAAACTCGTCGTGGACGATACAGGCCCCCTGCCAACAGAGCACGTCTGCGCCGGTCTGTTTTTGCACGTAGTTGCCCAGATGTCTGTCCGGAGCCCAGATGATTTTTTCACCTAAACTATCAAGATGTTCAATAAGTTCAACCGCGATACTGGAAGTCACGACCCAGTCCGCACGTGCTTTAACGGCAGCAGAGGTATTGGCGTAAACCACCACGGTACGATCCGGATGCGCGTCGCAAAATGCGCTGAACGCGTCAATCGGACAGCCCAGATCTAATGAACATTCCGCCTGTAAGGTCGGCATCAGTATGGTCTTTTCCGGGCTGAGAATTTTGGCAGTTTCTCCCATAAACCTCACGCCCGCAACCAGCAGCGTAGAGGCAGAATGCTTTGCACCGAACCGCGCCATCTCCAGAGAATCAGAAATACAGCCCCCGGTCTCTTCCGCTAACTTCTGAATTTCAGGATCGGTGTAATAATGCGCGACCATAACGGCATCACGCTCTTTCAGCAGGCGCTTGATTTTTTCACGATAAAATTGCTTTTCATCCACACTTAGCGGTACTGGCTTCGGCGGAAACGGATAAATTGCTGCTTCTGGATCAAACATCACGCTCATCTTGCTTTCTCGTTTCACTGGCTTAACGAAATAACCGATTAAAAGCGTGACGCACGCCATATTCGGTTTGATTTGTTTTGTATGCTAAACAAGATAGCGGATTGGCGCAGAAAAGTCACAATAATTGCGTGTGATGAATGCCGGATGGCGTCTGACGTCTTATCCGGCCTACACGAGTAGTGTCGTCTGTAGGCTGATAAGCAAAGGACATCAGGCAATCTTATAAATCGCAGATAGCAAAAAGGCGCCTTTAGGGCGCCTTTTTACACTGGTGGGGCGTGCAGGATTCGAACCTGCGACCAATTGATTAAAAGTCAACTGCTCTACCAACTGAGCTAACGCCCCCGTATGGGGTTTACTGCTTCAATTATTCAGGATGGTGGGTCGTGCAGGATTCGAACCTGCGACCAATTGATTAAAAGTCAACTGCTCTACCAACTGAGCTAACGACCCGCTCGGATGTCACCTGAAAATTCTTTACTCGACACCAATATAAGAATTGGTGGGGCGTGCAGGATGACTCGACTTCGTCTCGCCCTAACGGGCCGTTGCTAAAGCAACGTTATCCTTCACGTTTAACACCTGAGTACAATGTTAAAGTTGGTGGGGCGTGCAGGATTCGAACCTGCGACCAATTGATTAAAAGTCAACTGCTCTACCAACTGAGCTAACGCCCCGAGTGGTGGGTGATGACGGGATCGAACCGCCGACCCCCTCCTTGTAAGGGAGGTGCTCTCCCAGCTGAGCTAATCACCCGATACTACGCTGGATACTGCATTAAGTGGTGGGGCGTGCAGGATTCGAACCTGCGACCAATTGATTAAAAGTCAACTGCTCTACCAACTGAGCTAACGCCCCACTTTTTTTCGCCGCTTTCGGGCTGTTTGATATCCCTTGGCAACGGCGGCATATATTACTGATTTCAGATTTTAGCGCAACAAAAATTTCGATGTAAATAACTCAACTGCTTAGGAATCACACGACACGACCAGAAATAACACGATTTCTGGTCGCATGGTGGTCATTACATCGCGCCAAGGCGTTTTTGCGCTTGTTTCGCGCCATCAGTGCCAGGATATTTAGTGATAACCTGCTGATAAACTGCTTTAGCTTTTGCTGTGTCACCTTTGTCCTGCATGATGACGCCGACTTTATACATCGCGTCTGCAGCCTTAGGTGATTTTGGGAAGTTTTTAACTACCGAAGCAAAATAGAACGCAGCATCATCTTTTTTACCCTTGTTGTAATTCAACTGACCCAGCCAGTAATTCGCATTGGGCAGGTAAGTAGAGTCCGGGTACTTTTTGATGAAGTTCTGGAATGCTTCAATCGCGTCATCCTGGCGGGATTTATCCTGCACCAGAGCAATCGCTGCATTGTAATCGGTATTCGCATCGCCAGTTTGCACGGGAGCCCCTGACGTTGCTGCAGCTCCCGCATCAGGTGCAGGGGTTGCCGCCCCACTCTGATCGCCACCTGTAGACTGTGCCGCAGGCGCACTACCGCTGCCAAGATTATTCATCTGCAGCAATATCTGCTTCTGTCGCTCAACAACCTGATTCAGTTGATATTGATTTTCCTGAATTTGACCACGCAGGGAATCGATATCGGACTGATTATCGGAGAGTTGTTGCTGGAGTTGGGTTAAAAGCTGACTGTGAGCGTTAGAAATACGCTCGAGTTGAGTGACACGGTCTTCGACCGAGCCTGAGCCGACACTACTGATTGGCGCCTGTGCAAAAGCGGCCCAGGGGGCCGCTATGCCAACCAGTAACGACAGACTCAACAGGTGATGTCTGAAGTTACTGCTCATGCAATTCTCTTAGTAAACCAGTACGGCGCGACGGTTTTTGGCGTAAGCCGCTTCGTCATGACCCAGTACTGCAGGTTTTTCTTTACCGTAAGAAACGATGGAGATCTGGTCAGCAGAAACGCCTTTACCCTGCAGGTACATCTTAACGGCGTTCGCACGACGCTCACCCAGGGAGATGTTGTACTCAGGAGTACCACGTTCGTCCGCATGACCTTCTACGGTGACTTTGTAAGACGGGTTGCTACGCAGGAAGTTAGCGTGAGCATCCAGCATTGCAGCGAAGTCAGAACGGATATCGTACTTGTCCAGATCGAAGTAAACGATGTTGTTCTGCTGCAGCTGTTGCATCTGAAGACGCGCTTGCTCTTCAGAAGACATGTTGCCGCTGCCGTTTGCATCCATACCAGTGCCGGCACCCAGCATGCCTTCGCTGCCGTCATTGCTGGCGTTCTTGTTAGAAGAACACGCTGCAATAGCCATAACAGGCAGAGCAATCATCAGCCCTTTCAGCACTTTGTTCAGTTGCATTTCAATGATTCCTTTATTAATCAATTATTTATTATCACAGATACGGCGACCAGGCAGGGAATTTAACCTGACCATCAGTTGCCGGAAGACGCGCTTTGAAACGCCCATCTGTAGAAACCAAATTCAGCACGGATCCCATCCCCTGAGAAGAGCTGTAGATTACCATAGTGCCGTTAGGTGCCAGACTTGGCGTTTCATCCAGGAACGTTGACGACAGGACTTGTACGCCACCCGCTACCAGATCTTGTTTGGCAATGTGCTGCTGACCATTGGCTGAGCTTACCATTACCATAAACTTACCGTCGCTGCTCACATCCGCATCCTGGTTTTGCGAACCTTCCCAGGTAATACGCTGCGGAGCACCGCCGTTGACGTTAACTTTATATACCTGCGGACGACCGGCCTGGTCAGAGGTAAAGGCCAGGTTTTGGCTGTCCGGGAACCAGGTAGGTTCCGTGTTGTTGCTGCGACCATCCGTCACCTGACGGATCTGACCGGAACCAATGTCCATGACATACAGGTTCAGACTACCGGTTTTAGACAGGGCAAACGCCAGTTTGCTGCCATCCGGAGAAAACGCAGGTGCACCGTTGTGACGTGGGAACGACGCTACCTGACGAACCGCGCCATTAGACAACGTCTGAATAACCAGCGCAGAACGACCGCTTTCGAAAGTGACATATGCCAGCTTTGAACCGTCCGGAGACCATGCCGGAGACATCAGCGGCTGCGGAGAACGGTGTACCACGAACTGGTTGTAGCCATCGTAGTCGGATACACGTAATTCGTATGGGAACTGGCCGCCGTTCGTCTGAACAACATAAGCGATACGGGTACGGAATGCACCTTTAATACCGGTCAGTTTTTCAAACACTTCGTCACTTGCAGTATGGCCCGCGTAACGCAACCACTGCTTGTTCACTTTATAGGTGTTCTGTGCCAGTACGGTACCCGGTGCGCCACCGGTATCTACCAGTTGATAAGCAACGCTGTAGGAACCATCCGGATTTGGCGTAACCTGACCTACTACCACGGCATCAATACCCAGCGCAGACCATGCGGCAGGTTGAACTTCCTGTGCGGTACCCGGCTGCTGTGGCAGGCGAGAACGGTCTAACGGATTAAATTTACCGCTGTTACGCAGGTCAGCGCCTACGATACCACCGATATCTTCAGGTGCAGCACCCGGCCCTGCCCACTGGAATGGGACAACACCAATCGGGCGTGCCGAGTCCACCCCCTGGGTGATCTCGATACGTACTTCTGCGTGCAGCACCGCTGCCCACAGCATCAGAAAACCAAATGCTACTCGTAATGCCTGCTTCATCATATCTCCCTTATCTGGACGGAAAGCCCACGATAATTTAGCAGAATGTTAACAAACTCAAATACACAAAACTACCAGAACGCTGTCTCAACCTTAGACCGTTTCCCCTGAATTCTCAGGGACGTTATTACAGTTTAAAGTCCAGCTTGGCATCTTTTACTTTTTCATAAACAGCCTGGCTAGGCGGTTTAGGAATTCTGGCTGTTTTCGCAGCCGTCAGCGCAGCCTGACACAATGCCGGATCTCCGCCCTCTTCGGTCACATCCAGTAACAGACCATCGGGTGCTAACTTGATATGTAATACGCAAGATTTACCCGCATACAAATCGGCACCATACAGACGGCTCTGGATCGCATTACGAATTTGAGATGCGTAAGCACTGATATCAGCGCCAGATGCACCGCCATTTGCACCACTTGTACCACTATCTTTCGCCGGTTGACCGTTTCCTTTCGCTCCACCACCCGATTTCGGTGCATTCTTACCGGAGCTTAAGTCGCCCAACAAGTCGTCAACGCCAGAGGCTGCAGCTGCTTTTTCGGCCGCAGCCTTTTTCGCAGCCGCCGCTTTATCTGCCGCAGCTTTCTTATCGGCAGCGGCTTTCTCGGCTGCAGCTTTTTTATCTGCTGCTGCTTTTTCCGCTGCGGCTTTCTTATCAGCCGCAGCCTTTTCAGCAGCGGCAGCTTTCGCGGCAGCGGCTTTTTCTGCTTTCTCTGCAGCAGCTTTCTCGGCTGCTGCTTGCTTAGCGGCTTCAGCCTGAGCTTTCTTCGCAGCGTCTGCGGCAGCCTTAGCAGCTTGTGCTTCGGCAATTTTCTTCGCATCAGCGGCGGCTTTAGCGGCTTCAGCCTCTGCTTTTTTCTGTGCGTCCGCAGCGGCTTTCTTCGCGGCATCTGCCGCTTGTTTCGCCTGAGCATCAGCTTTGGCCTTCGCGTCTGCAGCAGCCTTCGCCGCAGCTTCTTCAGCCTGTTTCTGTTGCTCTTGCGCTTTCGCGGCGGCGGCTTCGGCCTGTTTCTGCTGTTCCGCCTGTTCGCGCACTTTTTCCTGCGCGGCTAAACGTTCTTTTTCAAGTTGCTTCAGTCGCTCTTGCTCGGCCGCCTGCTTCTCGCGAAGTTCCTCAGCTTGCTGCTGCGCCTGTTTTTCACGCTGCTCTTCTGCACGTTTAGCACTTGCCTGCTGTTGCTGCTGCCTGTCGTACTGTTGCACAACGGCGCCAGGATCGACCATAACGGCGTCGATGGACGAACCGCCACCGCCGCCGGCTGAAGCATCAATGTGCTCATCGAACGAACTCCAGATCAGCGCTGCAAATAAAATGACATGCAGCACCGCTGAAATAATTATCGCCCTTTTGAGCTTGTCGTTTTGTTCGGTTGCCTTTGACACTCTCGGTTCCCAAAAAACTGTTCGCCTGTTACGCGCTATCTTTCAAGCCAGCAAAACGCAGTCATCAGATTGGCTGCGTCATCAAGCCAACCGATTTTACGCCTGCACTGTGTAACAAGTTCAGCGCTTTAATTATTTCATCATAAGGCACGTCTTTCGCACCACCGATTAAAAAGACCGTTTTCGGATTGGTCTGCAGGCGACTTTTCGCTTCCGCGATAACCTGCTCCGGCGGCAGTTGATCCATACGATCTTTCTCAACGACCACGCTGTATTGCCCTATCCCGGAAACTTCAATAATGACCGGCGGTTCGTCGTTACTGCTGACAGCTTGCGATTCGGTCGCATCCGGCAGGTCGACTTCCACACTCTGCGTAATAATCGGCGCGGTTGCCATAAAGATCAGCAACAGCACCAGTAGTACGTCGAGCAGCGGTACAATATTGATTTCGGACTTGAGTTCGCGACGACCTCGTCCACGCGTTCTGGCCATGGCTTACCCCTTGTTGCTCTCGCTAACGGTAAACGCCTGGCGGTGCAGAATCGCGGTGAACTCTTCCATAAAGTTGTCGTAATTCAGTTCCAGCTTGTTCACGCGCTGATTCAGTCGGTTGTAAGCCATAACCGCCGGGATTGCCGCAAACAGACCGATAGCCGTTGCAATCAACGCCTCCGCGATACCCGGTGCGACCATTTGCAGCGTTGCCTGTTTTACCGCGCCTAACGCGATAAATGCGTGCATGATCCCCCAAACGGTACCGAAAAGGCCGATATACGGGCTGATAGAGCCGACGGTGCCGAGGAATGGAATATGCGTTTCCAGCGTTTCCAGTTCACGGTTCATCGAGATACGCATCGCACGGGATGCCCCCTCAACGACCGCTTCCGGCGCATGACTATTCGCTCGATGCAGACGCGCAAACTCTTTGAATCCGCTGTAGAAAATTTGTTCCGAGCCCACCAGGTTATCACGACGCCCCTGGCTTTCCTGATACAGGCGCGACAATTCAATGCCGGACCAGAACTTGTCTTCAAATGCTTCGGCTTCACGTGAAGCCGCATTAAGAATACGGGTCCGCTGGATAATAATGGCCCAGGATGCGATTGAGAAACCAATCAAAATCAACATGATAAGTTTAACCAGAAGGCTTGCCTTCAGGAACAAATCAAGGATATTCATGTCAGTCACTGCTTAAACTCCGCGACAATAGACTTGGGAAGCGCACGAGGCTTCATTTTGAGTGGATCAACGCAAACAATCAGAACTTCGGCTTCATTCAGCACGGTGTTCTCTGCGTTGACAATGCGTTGCGTGAAAACCAATGAGGTGCCACGCATTGACGTAATTTCGGTTTGGACTTCGAGCATATCGTCGAGCCGGGCAGGCGCAAAATACTCCAGCGTCATCTTGCGCACCACAAAGGCTACACGTTCGGCCAACAGGACCTGCTGACTGAAGTGATGATGACGCAGCATTTCTGTGCGTGCTCTTTCGTAAAAAGCGACGTAGCTGGCGTGGTAAACCACCCCTCCGGCATCGGTGTCCTCATAGTAGACACGAACCGGCCATCGAAACATATACTTGTTCATTCTTACTGCCTCTTTGTTGGCTTCGCCCACTCACACCGGTCGCTTAACTTTGTAAGCGCCTGGTGACTCGCGTTCTTGCCGCCGCGATGCTTCAAGAATGTCGTTGTATATCGCGCTGTATTCACTTTACATCCCGGTAATGCAATTAAGTTGCGTCCTGATGGTCCAGTGTCGCCACCGCACACAACTCCAGGGCACAACCTTAGGTTAATGCTTTCAAACTTCGCTACTATACGCGCGGGAATGGTGGTTTGGAATGGGGGAAAGTAAACGGAGAGTAAAAATTTATGGGCTTATGCAAGCCCATAAATATTTAAGGATGTTTCTTATTCAAAAGAAGAAGAAAATCAGACCAACAACCAGGACGATATCCGCGATTAGCGGGCAGAAAATGCCCTGCCAGTGTACGGCGCGAGGACGAAAACCAACGCCGTGAATGATGCCTGCGCAGACCGCCCACATCAGCAGGAGACCATGCCAGATTTCCAGCTCACTGGTTTTGGCCGCGAAACGTGACGGATCCCAGAATATGCAGCCAGCCAACACGATTGCCAGCACAAAGGAAAGCGCCCGCAAGGGGCGCTTATCCATCGCGTTATACTGCATCGCGATAATGTTGGTCATCAGCTATCTTCTTGTCCGGCTTTGCCTGATTCAACGTGCTCAAGCGCCAGCGCTGTGATTATCCCAAATGCACAGGCAAGAAGCGTTCCCAAAATCCATGCGAAATACCACATTTTAAGCTCCTTACTTAGTACAGAGAGTGGGTGTTGCTTTCAATATCTTCTTTGGTGATGCGACCGAACATCTTCCAGTAACACCAGGCGGTGTACAGCAGAATGATCGGAACGAACACACAAGCTACATACGTCATCAGATTCAGCGTCAGCTGGCTGGACGTTGCATCCCACATGGTCAGACTTGCGTTCATCATGGTGCTGGATGGCATCACAAACGGGAACATTGCGATACCAGCCGTCAGGATGATGCAGGCTAACGTCAGTGAAGAGAAGACGAACGCCCATGCCCCTTTCTCCATACGAGAAGTCAGGATGGTCAACAGCGGCAGAACCACGCCCAGTGCAGGAACCAGCCACAGGATAGGTGCATTGTTAAAGTTCACCATCCATGCGCCAGCCACGCGAGCCACTTCTTTGGTCAGCGGGTTAGAGGCGGCATGATGATCCAGTGCTGAGGTCACAACATAACCGTCAATACCGTAAATCACCCACACACCAGCCAGCGCGAAGCAGACCATAGTGACCAGTGCCGCAACCTGCGACGTTGCACGCGCACGTAGATGCAGTTCACCTACCGTACGCATCTGCAGATAGGTCGCGCCCTGGGTGATGATCATCCCAACACTCACGACACCCGCCAGCAGACCAAACGGATTCAGCAACTGGAAGAAGTTACCGGTGTAGTACAAACGCATGTAGTCGTCTACGTGGAACGGAACCCCTTGCAGCAGGTTGCCGAACGCCACGCCAATAACCAGCGGTGGAACGAAGCTACCAATGAAGATGCCCCAGTCCCACATGTTGCGCCAGCGCATGTCTTCAATCTTGGAGCGGTAATCAAAACCGACCGGACGGAAGAACAAAGACGCCAGTACCAGGATCATCGCCACATAGAAACCGGAGAACGCAGCGGCATACACCATCGGCCAGGCAGCGAACAGTGCGCCACCCGCGGTGATGAGCCAAACCTGGTTACCGTCCCAGTGCGGGGCGATGGAGTTAATCATAATTCGACGCTCGGTATCATTACGACCGAGGAAACGGGTGAGCATGCCCACCCCCATGTCGAAGCCATCAGTGACCGCGAAACCAATCAGCAGAATGCCAACCAGCAGCCACCAGATAAAACGCAATACTTCATAATCGATCATTTGACGACTCCTGTCTTAGCGTGCCGGCTGAGAAGTCACAGTGGACTGCTCGTAGTGATAACGACCGGTTTTCAGGCTACTCGGCCCAAGGCGTGCGAACTTGAACATCAGATACAGTTCAGCCACCAGGAACAGGGTATACAGGCCGCAAATCAACAGCATCGAGAAGATGAGGTCGCCAGCGGTCAGCGAAGAGTTCGCTACGGCTGTTGGTAACACTTCACCAATCGCCCACGGTTGGCGGCCGTACTCTGCAACAAACCAACCGGATTCAATGGCAATCCACGGCAGAGGAATCGCATACAGCGCGGTGCGCAGCAGCCATTTTTTCTCACCGATACGGTTACGAATCACGGTCCAGAAGGACACTGCGATGATTGCCAGCATCAGAATGCCGCACGCCACCATAATACGGAAAGCGAAGTACAGCGGCGCAACGCGAGGAATAGAATCTTTCGTTGCCTGCTGAATTTGCGCTTCGGTCGCGTCGGTGACGTTATCCGTATAGCGTTTCAGCAGCAGACCATAACCCAGGTCTTTCTTCATGCTGTTGAACTGGTCGCGAACGGCCTGATCGGTAGTACCCGCACGCAGTTCTTCCAGCAGTTGATACGCTTTCATCCCGTTACGGATGCGCTCTTCGTGCTGCACCATCAGGTCTTTCAGACCAATGACCGGTGTGTCAACCGAGCGGGTGGCAATGATGCCCAGCGCATAAGGAATTTGAATCGCAAAATGGTTTTCCTGCGCATCCTGGTCCGGAATACCGAACAGGGTAAAGGAAGCCGGTGCAGGCTGCGTTTCCCATTCTGCTTCAATAGCAGCGAGTTTGGTTTTCTGCACGTCGCCCATTTCGTAACCGGATTCATCACCCAGAACGATAACAGACAGAATAGCAGCCATACCAAAGCTGGCGGCGATTGCAAAAGAACGTTTAGCAAACGCGAAGTCACGACCGCGCAGCATATAGTAGGAGCTGATCCCCAGAACGAACATCGCGCCACAAACATAACCAGATGCCACAGTGTGAACAAATTTCACCTGTGCTACCGGGTTGAGCACCAGTTCAGAGAAGCTCAGCATCTCCATGCGCATGGTTTCAAAGTTGAAATCCGCGGCGATTGGGTTTTGCATCCAGCCGTTCGCAACCAGAATCCACAGTGCGGACAGGTTAGAACCCAGGGCCACCAGCCAGGTGACGCACATATGCTGGACTTTACCCAAACGGTCCCAGCCGAAGAAGAACAGACCTACAAAGGTGGATTCGAGGAAGAAGGCCATCAAACCTTCGATCGCCAGCGGCGCACCGAAAATATCCCCTACATAGTGGGAGTAGTAAGACCAGTTAGTCCCGAACTGGAACTCCATGGTCAGACCGGTTGCCACACCCAGAGCGAAGTTGATACCAAACAACTTGCCCCAGAACTTGGTCATATCTTTATAAATCTGTTTGCCGGAAAGGACGTAGACCGTTTCCATGATGGCCAGCAAGAACGCCATACCTAGCGTCAGTGGCACAAACAGGAAGTGGTACATCGCGGTCAAGGCAAACTGTAAGCGCGACAGTTCGACTATATCTAACATCATGACTCCTTGCTCATCGCATGAAGACTCCGAGAGTGAACCCCGTTAGAAAGGGTCACACGCATGCCCCAATACAAATTTATCTGCTTCCCTCCGCCGCTGCTCTTTCTTCTCAATTGAAGAAAGGACAATGATGAAAGGTTACAAACATGTTAATAAAACACTCAAATTGATCCCGCAATTATATTACGCCGTAAAATCCTTACAATAAACAGGTTTTTATCGAGGTAAATTTGCATTTTTCGATAGTGATCAATTTATAGCTAATTTATCACTTTCAGACCAATTTGATCTGCAGCAATTTAACCTCTTTTGAGGCTGTTTACCAAGTTTTAAACATTGATTTAAATCAATTTTCAAATTTAATGTTAATAGTGTTTAACAGTCAGGCGACTAGTGAACGCCATGTTAACGGTATGTTTTTCAATGAGTAATTGCCGTTACTACAAATGATAGGATATTTATTTAAATCTACACGATCTTTTAACCTGCCCGACTGACAAAATTGCCAGCAGATAAAGAGTCACTATTGCCGGGTAGCTCACAGTTTTTTGTTTAGCAAGTCATGGAATTGTTATTTCATACAAATTATTCATTTAAATTTTACTTATAATTAACACCAAGATGTAACTATCTCAAATGGAAGCGAAAGCGTCCCTCATTGACAGACGCATTGGGTTTGACGTTCCTCAGCACAGCGCAGGCGTTTCGCTTAAAGCATCACTGAAAGTTATCACTCACTTCTCTTTTTCTCTTATGTGGCAACGTTTAAATATGCCACAAACAATTCATTATCATTTTTATCTTAAATTTAACAAAATATAATTATGTCATATAAGATTAAAAAATAAAAAACCGTTATCCCGTTCACAAGTTATTTAGTAAAGATAATTTTTTAAATTATAAAAAATGACGCATAAATGAGACGCACAACAAAATAAGATTTCGATCACAAACATGGCAAGTCATTTATTCGTCATTTTCCTGGCAAATTAAAAAAATCCGCAAAAACAACATTCAACTACCTGATAAACAAGGATTTTTATAAATAAAAAATATAACAATCATTTTGCGCAGGATATTTTGAAAATAGATCAATTGCTTCCTTTTCCGCTTACACAGAAACTCCGACCCTATTAAGAGGTTGTCACAAACCATGTTCTAAATATTAGAAAATAATTTTCACTTATTGACCATCAGCCCTACAGAGGATTACCCATGAAGAAATCTACACTTGTTATTGGCGTCATCGGTGCTGACTGCCATGCAGTAGGTAATAAAGTTCTGGATCGCGTTTTTACTGCTCATGATTTTCACGTAATCAACCTCGGGGTGATGGTGAGCCAGGATGAATATATTGATGCCGCGATTGAAACAGGCGCCGATGCCATCGTGGTGTCCTCTATCTACGGTCATGGCGACATTGACTGCCTCGGGTTACGTGAGCGCTGCATCGAACGCGGCCTCGGCGACATTCTGCTGTACGTCGGTGGCAACCTGGTAGTTGGTAAACATGACTTCGGCGATGTGGAAGTGAAGTTTAAGGAGATGGGTTTTAACCGCGTCTTCGCACCGAGCCACGACCTGGAAGATGTCTGCGCGCTTATCACCAATGATATTCGCCAACACAATGGCCTCGAGCAGCGTTGCCTGGAAGAGGCTATCTGATGCAAACAGTTTCTGTCGATATCGGCTCGACATGGACCAAGGCTGCCCTCTTCGCCCATGAAGGCGAGGAATTAACCCTGGTAAACCATGTCCTGACCCCAACCACCACACATCATCTGGCAGACGGTTTTTTTGCCAGCCTGAATCAGGTGCTGAACGTTGCCGATGCTCGCCCGTTACTGAAAAGTGGTGAAGTGCAGTTGAAATACTCCTCCTCGGCCAAAGGTGGACTCGCCGTTGCAGCAATGGGGCTGGTGCCTTCCATTACGCTGGAATCAGCAAAAGTTACCGCCCATTCGGCAGGAGCGAAAATCGCGCAATATTATTCGTACAAACTGAACCGGCATGACATCCAGGAGCTGGAATCATCACCGCCAGACATTCTGTTGTTTACCGGCGGTACAGACGGTGGCGAAGAAAGCTACGGCCTGGCGAATGCGCACGCGCTGGCAGGCTCAACGCTTGATTGCGCCATTATCTACGCTGGAAATCGGGACATTCAGGACGAAATACAAACGATTCTGGGACATAAAGATCTGACCACGGTAGACAACATTCTGCCTGACCTCGATCACCCGAATCCGTTTGCCGCGCGCCAGGCGATTTGCGATGTGTTCTTGTCACGCATTGTCAAAGGTAAAGGTCTGGACGTCATCGTCGGCGAAACCGGCGAAGAGCCAATGCCGACGCCATGGACGGTATATGAGTTAGTCAAAGCCATTAGCGATTACGACAGCGCATGGAAGGAATTCATGCTGATTGATATGGGCGGAGCCACCACGGATGTCTATTCGGCCAGCGCGAATACCCTCTCCCCCGATACCGTCCTGCATGGTGTTCCTGAACCGTTCGTCAAACGTACCGTTGAAGGCGACCTGGGAATGCGCGTTTCCGCCGTCGTGGTGGGAGAAAGCACGCAGGATATGGTGAAAGTCATCTTCGCCCAACAACCGCAGCGCGAGGAAGCATTTTACCGCTACCTGCGTCATCTGGTTGGGCAACCGGATTACCTGCCGCTCAGCGAGGAGGAGAAATATTTCGACACCCTGCTGGCAGGTTTGTGCGTGGGCTATGCCGCTGAGCGCCACGCGGGCACTAAAAAGCAGGTTTGCACCTGCGTGGGTAACGTGGATTTACAGATGGGTCGCGATCTCACCACCGTACGCAAAGTCGTCGGTTCAGGGGGATGGCTCTCTCGCGCCAGCCAGTTCGATATCCATAGCTGGCTCAAATACCGGGAGCTGGACGACCAGGGTAAAAGAATTTTGTTACCGAATCAGTTTGAGTATTACCGCGATTCAAATGGCCTGCTCCCGCTACTGGCAAACGTCGCCAGGCTGTATCCGCAAGCCGCTGCTCGCACCAGCATTCAGTGTTTAACCCTATAAAACTTAAGGCAGCTACGAATGGAACTTCGAAATAAAAAATTGACCCATGACGAATTCATGACCGAAAGGCATCAGGTATTACAAACCTGGGAAACCGGCAAAGACGTTGAGAACTTCGAAGATGGCGTGAAGTACCAGCAATCAATTCCGGATAAAAAGCGCTTCTCCCTTGCTCTGCTGAAGGCCGATCAGGAAGGGAAAACCCTGAGCCAGCCGCGCGCAGGCGTAGCATTAATGGATGAGCATATTGCGCTGCTCAAAACATTGCAGGAAGAGTGCGACCTCCTGCCGAGTACTATCGATGCCTATACCCGTCTGAACCGCTATGAAGAAGCCGCTGTCGGGATCCAGAAATCTATCGAAGCAGGTACTTCCAAGCTGAATGGTTTACCGGTCGTCAATCACGGGGTTGCTGCCTGCCGTCGTATGACTGAAGCGCTGGAAAAACCGATCCAGGTTCGTCACGGCACGCCGGATGCGCGCCTGCTGGCAGAAATCGCCATGGCCAGTGGCTTTACCAGCTACGAAGGCGGCGGCATCTCCTACAACATTCCTTACGCTAAACGTGTCACTCTGGAAAAATCCATCCGCGACTGGCAGTACTGCGACCGCCTGATGGGCCTGTACGAAGAGAACGGTATTCGTATCAACCGTGAACCATTTGGCCCACTGACCGGCACCCTGATCCCGCCGTTTATGTCCCACTCGGTGGCGATTATCGAAGGTCTGTTGGCTCTGGAACAAGGCGTCAAGTCAATTACCGTTGGCTACGGCCAGGTCGGTAGCCTAACGCAGGATATTGCAGCGATTCAGGCGCTGCGCGAACTTTCCCACGAATATTTCCATAACCACGGCTTCGACGATTACGAACTGAGTACCGTTTTCCACCAGTGGATGGGCGGATTCCCGGAAGATGAAGCAAAAGCCTTCTCCGTTATCGCCTGGGGCGCAGCGGTTGCCGGTATGTCAGGTGCCACCAAAGTGATCACCAAAAGCCCGCACGAAGCGTTCGGTATCCCAACGGCGGCAGCGAACGCCCAGGGTCTGAAAGCTTCACGCCAGATGCTCAACATGGTCAGCGACCAGAAATTCCCGCAGTGCGCTGCCGTGGAGCAGGAAGTTGATCTGATTAAGAGCGAAGTCCGCGCGGTGCTGAAGAAAGTCTTCGAACTTGGCAATGGCGACATTGCGCGCGGTACAGTGCTGGCCTTTGAAGCAGGCGTACTGGATGTACCTTTCGCGCCCGCCGCCTGTAACGCCGGTAAGATCCTGCCTGTTCGCGATAACACAGGCGCCATCCGTATTCTCGAAGCCGGTGCCGTTCCGCTGCCGAAAGACATTCTCGCCCTGCACCACGACTACGTCGCAGAGCGCGCGCATTTCGAAGGCCGCAAGCCTTCTTTCCAGATGGTCATTGATGACATCAACGCCGTATCCCACAGTAAATTAATAGGAAGACCATAATGAAAATTAAACAGGCCCTTTTCACAGCTGGCTACTCCTCATTTTATTTTGACGATCAGCAGGCCATCAAAAACGGCGCCGGTCATGACGGATTTATCTATACCGGCGCTCCGGTAACGCCTGGATTTACGTCTGTTCGTCAGGCGGGTGAATGCGTATCCGTACAGCTGATTCTGGAAAACGGCGCAGTAGCAGTGGGCGATTGTGCAGCGGTGCAATATTCAGGTGCAGGTGGACGCGATCCGCTGTTCCTGGCTGAAAACTTCATTCCGTTCCTTAACGATCACATCAAACCGCTGCTGGAAGGCCGCGACGTTGATTCGTTCCTGACCAACGCCCGTTTCTTTGACGAACTGCGTATTGACGGCCATCTGCTGCATACCGCCGTACGTTATGGTCTGTCTCAGGCGCTGCTCGACGCGGCGGCACTGGCTACCGGTCGTCTGAAAGCAGAAGTGGTTTGTGATGAATGGCAACTGCCGTGCGTCCCGGAAGCCATTCCATTATTTGGCCAGAGCGGCGACGACCGTTATATCGCCGTCGACAAGATGATCCTCAAAGGTGTGGACGTCCTGCCGCATGCGCTGATCAATAACGTAGAAGAGAAGCTGGGCTTCAAAGGCGAAAAACTGCGTGAGTACGTCCGCTGGTTATCAAACCGCATCCTGAGCCTGCGCACCAACGAAACCTATCACCCGACGCTGCATATTGATGTCTACGGCACCATCGGTCTGATCTTCGATATGGATCCGGTGCGTTGCGCCGAATACATCGCCAGCCTCGAAGCCGAAGCTCAAGGCCTGCCGCTGTACATTGAAGGCCCGGTAGATGCCGGTAACAAGCCGGATCAGATCCGCATGCTCACCGAGATCACTCAGGAGCTTACCCGTCTGGGTTCCGGCGTGAAAATTGTTGCGGATGAATGGTGTAACACCTATCAGGATATCGTGGACTTCACCGACGCGGGCAGTTGCCACATGGTGCAGATCAAGACCCCGGATCTGGGCGGTATTCACAACATCGTCGATGCAGTGCTGTATTGCAACAAACACGGAATGGAAGCCTATCAGGGCGGTACCTGTAACGAAACGGAAATCAGTGCGCGTACCTGCGTACACGTCGCGCTGGCTGCGCGTCCAATGCGCATGCTGATCAAGCCGGGTATGGGTTTCGATGAAGGTCTCAACATCGTGTTTAACGAAATGAACCGCACCATCGCGCTGTTGCAAACTAAGGATTAAGAGATGGCACGCACATTTAAGATCTTATCGCCTACGGCTATCCTGGGTTATGGCTTCCCGGAAGAAAGTTTTCGTAAAGCCATGGAAGAGTCACCGGATCTTATTGCTGTTGACGCAGGTTCCTCCGATCCAGGCCCCCACTATCTGGGGGCGGGTAAACCCTTTACCGACCGGGCCGGTGTGAAACGCGATCTGCGCTATATGATCGTGGCAGGCGTGAAGAACAACATCCCGGTAGTGATCGGCACGGCCGGTGGTTCTGGCGCAGCTCCGCATCTGGAGTGGTGTCGCCAGATAATCCATGAGATCGCACAGGAAGAAAAACTGTCCTTCTCAATGGCGTTAATCCCGTCTGATGTCGACAAAGAAATCGTTCATCAGGCGCTGGATAACGGCAAAATCACCGCGCTCGATTTTGTGCCTGAACTGACTCACGATGCAATTGAAGAGAGCACCTACATTGTCGCGCAGATGGGCGTCGAGCCTTTTCAGCGTGCACTCGAAGCTGGCGCGCAGGTGGTGCTGGGCGGACGTGCCTACGATCCGGCCTGCTTCGCCGCGCTGCCAATAATGCAGGGCTTTGATGAAGGTCTGGCACTTCATTGCGGGAAGATCCTTGAGTGTGCTGCCATTGCCGCCACCCCTGGCTCCGGCTCAGATTGTGCGATGGGGATCATTGATGACAACGGCTTTACGCTGAAGGCGTTCAATCCCAAGCGTAAGTTCACTGAAACTTCCGCTGCGGCGCACACCCTGTATGAGAAGTCCGATCCGTACTTCCTGCCAGGACCAGGCGGCGTGCTGAACCTGAAAGCGTGCACCTTTACCCAGGTTAACGAGGGCGAAGTGTATGTCAGTGGTTCACGTCATGAAGAAACACCGTATGCGTTGAAACTGGAAGGCGCGCGTCAGGTTGGCTTCCGTTGCCTGACCATCGCCGGAACGCGCGACCCAATTATGATTGCCGGGATTGACACCATTCTCGAAGAGGTACAGGCAAGCGTGGCGCGTAACCTCTCACTGAATGACGACAGTATCCGCATGACGTTCCACCTGTATGGTAAGAACGGTGTGATGGGCAACCATGAACCGATGAAAACCGCCGGTCATGAGCTGGGGATTTTACTGGATGTCGTTGCGCCGACGCAGGATATCGCCAACAGCGTTTGCTCGCTGGTACGCTCTACCCTGCTGCACTACGGCTATGAAAATCGCATTGCGACTGCGGGCAACCTCGCCTTCCCGTTCTCGCCATCTGATATTCAAAGTGGACCGGTGTATGAGTTCTCGATCTATCACCTGATTGAAGCGAGCGATGCGCTGCGATTTGATTTCCACATTGAACAGGTGACGCCAGAAGGAGTTCAGGCATGAAACACTCAATTTGTTCACTGGCGCAGGTTATTCGCTCCAAAAACGCCGGACCGTACGAACTGGTTTTAGATATTTTATTTAAAACCAGGGAAGACTATCAGCGGGTAAAAGCCTGCGAGCAATTAACACCGCAGCTCATTGCCAGTTTATATAATGTTGAACCTGACTTCATTCACAATATCGTGTGGTTCGATCCGGCGAATGCCGTAAAAATCGTCATGCCGCGCGATATTATTTCCGGCAACGTCGGTGATAATGATGTTTATGGTGCTCAGCAACACGCTCCATTATTAAGTATTGAGTTCGACTTGTAACAAAAAACACAATAACAACCATTGGAGCACAGAATTCAGCGGTATCACAGTGCTTCGAATTATTCATGCGGTTGGTCACAACAGGCGTGCGTCTGAGCTGCTGTCCAGGCTCAGGCGCACGCCACCCTACACAATTCCAATTACCAGCCTTTATCCGATGGAGTACACATGAAGAAAATAAGTTTAACGAAGATGATCATATTAGGCCTGATACTCGGCATGATTGCCGGGGTGGCCATAAATAATATGGCCGCGGCTGAAACCGCAAAATCCTATGCAGCAGATATTTCTATTTTTACCACCATATTCTTACGCATGGTAAAAATGATTATCGCGCCATTGGTTATTTCAACTCTGGTTGTTGGTATTGCCAAAATGGGCGATGCCAAAACGCTGGGACGTATATTTTCGAAAACCTTCTTCCTGTTTATTTGCGCCTCTCTGGTGTCAATTGCACTGGGTCTGGTTATCGTTAACATCTTCCAGCCAGGCGCGGGGATCAACTTCGTGCCACATGACGTCGGGGCTGTTGCCGCCGTTAAGTCAGAGCCATTCACGCTGAAAGTGTTCATCTCGCACGCGGTACCGACCAGTATTGTCGATGCGATGGCGCGTAACGAAATTCTGCAGATCGTAGTGTTCTCAATTTTCCTCGGTTGCAGCCTGGCCGCGATTGGTGAAAAAGCCGAGCCTATCGTGAAGGTTCTGGATTCACTGGTACACGTGATGCTGAAGCTGACGGGCTACGTCATGCTGTTTGCACCACTGACCGTTTTTGCCGCTATTTCTGGTCTGATTGCCGAACGTGGTCTGGGTGTGATGGTCAGCGCCGGGATCTTCATGGGTGAATTCTATCTGACCCTGGGTATGCTGTGGGCAATCCTGATTGGCCTGTCAACCATGATAGTCGGGCCTTGCATCGCGCGTTTGACCAAATCAATCCTCGAGCCTGCACTGCTGGCCTTTACTACCTCCAGCTCAGAAGCCGCCTTCCCTGGCACCCTGGACAAGCTGGAAAAATTCGGCGTTTCTTCAAAAATCGCCAGCTTCGTTCTGCCTATCGGTTACTCCTTTAACCTGGTCGGCTCCATGGCGTACTGCTCATTTGCCACCGTCTTTATTGCTCAGGCGTGCAACATTGAGCTGAGCATGGGCGAGCAAATTACCATGCTGTTAATCCTGATGCTGACCTCTAAAGGGATGGCGGGCGTACCGCGTGCATCAATGGTGGTTATCGCCGCAACCCTGAACCAGTTCAACATTCCTGAAGCCGGTCTGATCCTGTTGATGGGCGTCGATCCGTTCCTCGATATGGGTCGTTCTGCTACCAACGTCATGAGTAACGCAATGGGTGCTGCCATTGTAGGTCGCTGGGAAGGTGAACACTTCGGCCAGGGTTGTCGTGGCACTGCACCAGTGAAGACCCCGGAACAAGAACGTCCGGTTACCGAAACAGAAGTCGCGTTGTCCTGATACGACGTTATTGCCGGATGGCGCTTGCGCTTATCCGGCCTGCATAACGTTTCACTATCCGTTGGCCGGATAAGGCGGTACACCGCCATCCGGCACCATGATGAGTACACCAACAGGATTGCACCATGACTAAAACTCTTCTCGGCGTGAGTATTTTTTCCTTCAGCGTTTTGTTCAGCGCAACGACTCTCGCGCAAACCACGCCGGATTACGCAAAGCTTATCGACCAGGCACATCAAAAATATAAAAGTAACCACGATGGAAAAGTCGCCGACTACATCCCTGCTCTGGCGACCTACAGTCCGAATAACTTTGCCATCACCATTGCCACGGTGGACGGCAAGATCTACCAGGTTGGCGATGTTAACAAACCCTTCCCCATGGAATCCCTGAGCAAAGTCTTCACCATGGCGCTCGCCATGGAACAGCACGGCCCTCAGGTGGTGCTGGACAAACTCGGGGCCAATGCCACTGGCATGCCCTTCAACTCCGGTTTAGCGGTTGAGCTGACCAAAGGCGCACCTGAGAACCCGCTGGTAAACGCCGGGGCGATGAGCACCGTTAGCCTGATTGAAGCCAAAGACAAAACCGATCGCTGGAACAAAATCCTCGACAACCTGAACGTCTGGGCCGACGCCACGCTCACGGTTAATGAGCCGGTCTTTAAATCCGAGATGGAAACCAACCAGCACAATCAGGCACTGGCGAAGCTGATGGAGTCCTATAACAGCTTCTATGGCAATACCGACGAAGCTGTCGAAATTTATACCCGTCAGTGCTCGGTGGATATCACCGTTGAGCAACTGGCCAAAATGGGGGCGGTACTGGCGAACAAAGGCAAATCTCCATTCAACGGCAAGCAGTTGCTGAATGAAAAATATGTTCCGCAGGTGCTGGCAGAAATGGCGATTGCCGGACTATACGACGGCAGCGGTAAATGGCTCTACACCGTGGGCATCCCGGCAAAAAGCGGCGTCGGCGGCGGCATGGTCGCCGTTGTCCCGGGCGAATATGCGATTGCCGTCTATTCTCCGCCGCTGGATGAAGCCGGTAACAGCGTTCGCGCCCAGAAAACGATCGAATATGTCGCCGAAGCGACAAAAGCCAATGTCTTTTTAGCGCATTAAGCAATTACGGATGGCGTGAGCGCCATCCGACATATTAACTAAAAGGTGAGATGTAAACATGTCTAAACCATTTGTCTGGCAGGAACTCTTTGTTCAGAGTAAAGATAATACCGAATATGAATTACTGAGTAACCAGCACGTTGCGGTAACGGAGTTAGACGGAGAGGAAGTGATTAAGGTTGCGCCAGAAGCGCTAACCTTATTAGCCCAGCAGGCATTTTATGAGGCTTCATTTTTCCTGCGCGCCGGACATTTAAAACAGATAGCCAGCATTCTGCACGATCCGCAGGCCAGCAGTAACGATAAGTACGTCGCATTGCAACTGCTGCGCAATGCTGAGGTTTCGGCCAAAGGCGTCCTGCCCAACTGCCAGGATACCGGGACGGCAACCATTGTGGCCTGCAAAGGACAGCATGTCTGGACTGGCGGCGATGACGCAGAAGCATTAAGCAAAGGCGTGTACACCACCTTCACCGAAAACAACCTGCGTTACTCGCAAAATGCCCCGCTGGACATGTATACCGAGGTCAATACCCAGACTAACCTGCCGGCGCAAATCGACATCAGCGCCACGCCGGGTAACGAATACCGTTTCCTGTTCGTCAACAAAGGCGGCGGCTCTGCTAACAAAGCGGCGCTGTTCCAGGAAACCAAATCTATTCTGCAGCCGGAAAAGCTCACCGCGTTTCTGATCGAAAAAATGAAATCACTGGGTACAGCCGCCTGCCCGCCGTATCACATCGCTTTCGTCGTTGGAGGCTTGTCCGCCGACCAGACGCTGAAAGTTGCTAAACTGGCTTCAACTAAATATTACGATAACCTGCCCACCAGCGGGAATGAACTGGGTCAGGCATTCCGCGATACGGCGCTGGAAGCCGAGCTGCTCAACGCCAGCCGCGAGTTTGGCATCGGCGCGCAGTTTGGCGGCAAATACTTTGCCCACGATATCCGGGTGATCCGCCTGCCACGCCACGGCGGCTCCTGCCCTATCGCCATGGCTCTCTCCTGCTCAGCCGACCGCAACATCAAGGCCAAAATCAACAAACACGGAATCTGGCTGGAAAAACTCGAGCATAATCCGGGCAAATTTATTCCCGATTCGCAGCGGGTGGAAAATGGCGCTCAGACCGTACAACTGGATCTGAATCGTCCGCTGCGCGAGATCCTGCAGGATCTCACCACTCTGCCAATTGGGACGCGTTTATCGTTAAACGGCCCGATTGTTGTGGCTCGCGATATCGCGCATGCCAAAATCAAAGAGCGCCTGGATAACGGCGAACCGATGCCAGATTACATGAAAAACCATATCGTCTATTACGCGGGCCCGGCTAAAACCCCCAGTAATCTGGCCTGCGGTTCGCTCGGTCCCACAACCGGCGGGCGCATGGACGGTTACGTCGATGCTTTCCAGGCCGCGGGCGGCAGTCTGATCATGTTGTCGAAAGGCAACCGCAGCGCGCAAGTCACGGATGCGTGTCGCAAACATGGTGGTTTTAACCTTGGCAGCATTGGCGGCGCCGCAGCCTTGTTGGCGCAGCAGTACGTGAAGAGCCTGCACTGCCTTGAATATCCCGAGCTGGGAATGGAAGCGGTGTGGATGATGGAAGTTAAAAATATGCCGGCCTTCGTATTAGTGGATGACAAAGGCAATAACTTCTTTAGCCAGTTTGAGCAGCAGCACCGCTGCGCAACCTGTCCGGCAGGACATTAAGGAGTCACCATGGAAGCGCGAGCCAATAATGACAGACACCGCCAGCGTCAGCAGAAACTGAAAGAACAGGTTGATACCCGCGTGGCGGCAGCAACGGAGAAGAAAGGGATCCTGATTGTCTTCACCGGCAACGGTAAAGGAAAATCCACCGCAGCCTTTGGTACGGCAACGCGCGCGGTTGGTCACGGAAAAACCGTTGGCATCGCGCAGTTTATTAAAGGCCAGTGGGATAATGGCGAGTACAACACGCTGCAACCGCTCGGTGTCGAATTTCATATTATGGGCACCGGATTTACCTGGGAAACCCAAAATCGGCAAGCGGATATCGAGGCGGCAACGGTAGTCTGGCAGGAAAGTAAGCGCATGCTGGCTGATCCGCAGTACGATCTGGTGGTGTTGGATGAGCTTACTTACATGTTGGCTTACCACTATCTGGACACCCAGGAGGTTATCAGCGCCATCGAAAATCGCCCTGCGGAGCAAAGCGTCATCGTGACCGGGCGCGGATGCCATGCGCTGCTACTGGAACTGGCCGATACGGTCAGTGAAATTCGCCCGGTCAAGCACGCGTTTGACCGCGGGATTCAGGCACAGATTGGAATCGACTGGTAGCCGTTCTTTTGCCGGATAACGATGCTAACGCGTCTTATCCGGCCTACCAATCTTTGTAGGCCTGATAAAGCGCAAACCACCATCAGGTAGCCGACACCACGGACTTACTGAGCAACCAGTTACGAAATGTCTGTAAATGCGCAGACTCCGATTTCTCTTCACGCCACGTCATAATGAAACGGTTTCCGGTGCGCATTGGAACATCGCAAGGAATGACCATATCACCATTATCCAGATCGTGCTGAATGGCAAAACGAGGAAGCAGCGCAACCCCCAGATTAGAACGGACCGCCGCAATCAACATCGACAACAGATCAAATCTCGGGCCTTTATTTACCAGCGGACTGCTGACGTTGGACAGCGCAAACCATTCCTGCCAGCCTTTGATTCGCGTACTCTGGTGCAACAGCGGGTATTCGTTCAGCAGTTCGTGGACTGACAGTTTCCGTTCCGGTTCGGCCAGCAGACAGCGGCTGCAAACTGGCAGAATTTCCTCTTCAAACAGGTACTCAACCTCTGACCACGGTGAGTAGAAATCTTCGCGCATAATTGCCGCATCATACTCACGATTAAGAAAATCACCGATATTCGCCAGCGAATGGATGTTCACAATAATATCAGGATTGAGTTTGTTAAACTCGCGCAGGTTGGGGATCAACCAATGCGTACTGAACGTCGGATTTACCGCCAGCTCAATAACCTGTACGGTCGGTTGCCAGGTCATTATTGTGGTCGTATCGCGCTCGAGTTTATTTAACGTTTCTTTAACGATACTTAAATAATGTTTGCCGGCCGCATTTAAAAAAATACGTTTTTTGGCATGATTAAATAGCGCGGTATTAAGAAAATCCTCCAGTGCATTCACCTGGCGGAAAACAGCACTTTGTGTTAACGCCAACTCTTCAGCTGCCCGGGTATAACTTTCGTGACGCGCAACCACTTCAAAAGTTACCAGCAACTCCGTCTTGGGTATTTTTCCTCTCATAACCTCTTCCATATGCAGCGTACAAAAATAGTTTAATTTATAAAAAATAATTCAAGGCACCCAGATAAGCACCGAGAGTTATATTTTATTTTCTCCATTGATGTCATTGATCCAATCCATGATTTGCTCACACTGATGGCGGATAAATATTAACCAATAATACTCAAGCACAACAATAAACACAATTTAAATAAGGTTAAACCTAAGTAAATAGTGCCAATAAGTTCTTAATAATTTTTCAAGTCTTCTTGTTTATTGCAGAAAAAACTTTGCGAGATTAATCAATATTATCCACGCGCTAATCCTGGATAATTTCACGTTATAACTTACGGGCAAACGACTGCTTTTAATCATTTATTGATGTCGTTTGTGCCATTTTTTGACAGACGTGATAAAGGACACATTGTGAAAACTTTCGGAAAGGTCTGGCTCGTTGGAGCAGGTCCTGGTGATATTTCATTACTGACCCTCAAAGCAATGATGTGCATTAAACAGGCCGACGTCATTATTTACGATCGGCTGGTCAATCCTAAAATTTTGGAATGGGCATTACCTGACTGCCTGCTTATCAATGTCGGCAAAAATCCAGGCTTCCATTGCGTTCCCCAGGATGAAATCAACGCACTGCTGGTCCAGTATGCCCAAACACACCACAACATTGTGCGCCTCAAAGGTGGCGATCCGTATGTCTTTGGCCGTGGGGCTGAAGAAGTGGAGGATCTGGTTGAAATGGGCATCCCTTTTGAAGTTGTACCGGGTATTAGTTCTACGATTGGCGGCCTGACCTATGCCGGTATCCCGGTGACGCATCGCGATTTTGCCTCCGGTTTTCACGTGGTGACAGGCCACACGCGGGAAGGCAATCAGCAGCAGGACTGGCGTCAACTGGCGAAACTTAACGGCACGTTGGTCATCGTCATGGGTATCGCCAATCTGGCGTTTATCTGTGAAGAGCTGTTGATGGGCGGAAAATCAGCAGACACGCCCGCCGCGCTAATTATGTCTGCGACCCGGGAAAATCAACGCCGCCTGACCTGCACGCTCGGTTCATTATTGAGCAAGGCGCAGGAAGCTAATATTGTTCCACCGGCGCTGATTGTAATCGGAGATGTGGTGACCCTGAGCGATCGGCTCTCTTTTATACCTGAAGCCATCACGCTGCCAGACAATCTTTACTGCGAAAGTCTGGCGTGACGAAAAGACTGGGGCGACGTTTGATGCGCCGCCCGGAAAACGCGGCAAAAGTAACTGGTTTGCGCGTATTGCAGTTTCCTGGCAATACTGTCTATGGAATGAAGCGGATCGTGTAATAACTCCCCTGCTTTTTGCATTTTTTTCTGACTCACCCAGGTTTTAAAATTAACACCCTGGCGTTTCTTGAAAAACCGGCTGAAATAGTTCGCGCTTAAGCACACATGAGCCGCGACAGATTCCAAAGACAATTCACCATACAAATTCTCGTCAATATAACGCAGCGCCGCCATAAGTTTTTTCTCGTGACGTGAAGGCTCAGTGAAATAATGATGAGCGTAACGGGTTGCCGGAACTACAATCTTCTCAGAGATCAATTGTTCTTTCTCAAAATTATCAACAATAAAACTTAACAAATTTGCCGACGCCACCAGTACATTATTATCCACCATCGCAGACTGGCCCCACTCAGCTTTAATTTCGGGGTTATTAATCCATGAGTTTTTGTTATCAATAGCGATAGTTTTATATTCCTGATATTTTACCCGCACCTGCCCACAGATAATAAAACCGTAAAGATGTCCCTCATGAATTAATGGCATCGAGAACAGACTTAGCCCTGCATGACAGGTGAGTATTCTGGGTTTAAGCTGTTTTAATGCCTCAAAAGCACAGTACTTGTCGCACTTTTGGCAACCTGCTCGATAGCGCTCATCCGCACGCATTGATGTGCAAAACGAATTAAAATTATGACATTTAGACAACGCTATACCGTTAATATCAACGACGACTGTGGCTAACCCAGTGGCTCGGGAGAAGATTTCTGCGATAGAGAAAAAACGGTGTAAATAGTCATCCTGGATTTTCAGCGGCACGTTATCCTCCGGCATTAATAATATTAAGGCCGCTAATATGCAAAAATTAGCCTCAGGAAAGAATGATGCTCACCGCAAAAAATAATCTCATTTGTGCAGATGATTATGATCAATTGGCAAGAAAATTATAGCGACCACGATAATACTCTGCAGCACACCACCGACTTCGCTTTCTCAAAGATTAACGAATCTTCACACTCTCTTGTGAGACTCTTTTCGCAACACCCAACACCTAACTTCATTATTTTCAATAAATTACCCGTTTTTAATCTGAATCGATGATGTGCTTATTTGTGATAATCATCATGTGAATGTGAAAGGCCCTCCTGAATAATATGTTCAATTAGCAAACAATCTGAACGGAGTTGATCCATGGCCGTCACCACAGGCGTTATCGCCGACGATTTTACCGGCGCAACGGACATTGCAAGCTTTATGGCGCAGCAGGGGTGGCGCGTCGCGCTTCTGCCCGGTATGCCCGATACCGCGCAATGCTGGAATGAAGAGGTTGACGCTATCGTCATCTCGCTGAAAAGCCGCTCATTACCCGCAGAACAGGCCGTCGCCCAATCCCTGTCCTGTGCCCGCTGGCTGAAACAAAATGCAGGTGTCCGCCAGATTTATTTTAAATATTGTTCGACGTTTGACTCCACGCCAACAGGCAATATTGGCCCGGTCAGCGATGCATTGATGAACGACCTGCAGGTTCCGCTGATCGTCCACTGCCCCGCTCTGCCGCAAAACGGACGCACGGTGGTGCATGGTCATCTTTTTGTACACGGTGTACTGCTTAACGAATCCGGGATGGAAAAGCATCCGCTCAATCCAATGAACGATGCCAGCCTGCCGCGCCTGCTGAGCGCGCAAACGCCAGGCGCGGTTGGTTGCATCAACCTCACGACCCTGCGTCAAGGTGTGGAAGCGGTCACTTACGCCCTGGCCCAACTTCAGGCTGAAGGTACGCGTCACGTTATCGTCGATACGCTGGATGAAGCAGATCTCAACACGCTGGCGCAAGCTCTCCATGCCAGCCCTCTGTTAGCCGGGGGCTCCGGGCTCGGCGGCGCGCTGGCCGCCTGCAGCGGAGGCCAGCAATCCATGCCGCCGGACTCTTTTCCACTGCCTGCCAAAACGGTGGTGTTCTCCGGTAGCTGTTCGGCAATGAGCAATCGTCAGGTTAATCGCTACAAGGCCGCGGCAGCGTCTCGTTTGCTTGATGTGTCCCGCTGCCTGTCTGATGCCGAACGCTACACCGATGAACTGAGCGCCTGGGCGATGACGCATATCAGCGACCCATTAGCGCCACTGATATACGCCACCCAGCCGCCAGACGTACTCAAACGTATTCAACAGGAGCACGGCGAACAGGTCGCCAGCCAGGCAATCGAACACGCTTTTGCCCGGCTGAGTTCAAAGCTACGAACTGCGGGTGTAAACACCTTTATCGTCGCGGGCGGAGAAACCTCCGGCACCGTTGTGGAAGCCTTGCAGGTGAAGCGTCTGTCCGTCGGCAAAGCCATTGCGCCAGGCGTACCGTGGGTATTTTCCTCCGGTCTGGCGCTGGCGCTGAAGTCAGGCAACTTTGGTGACGACGATTTCTTTTTTACTGCCCAGGAGTACGCATTATGAATTCGGTGAGTGAACACCAACTGCGCGAACTACTCGTCCACTATGGCCGTTCCCTGTTTATGCGCGGTTACAGCAGCGGCGGTTCCGGCAATCTTAGCGTCAAAATGCCGGATGGCGGCTATCTGGTGACCCCGACCAACTCTTGTCTGGGTGAGCTTGATCCTGCCACGCTAAGTCGGCTGGATGCCAACGGCGTTCATCTTAGCGGCGACAAACCCTCAAAAGAGGTGCCCATGCATCTGGCGTGGTATCGACATCGGCCATCCTGCGGCGCGGTCGTGCACCTGCATTCTCCATGGCTGACCGCGCTCTCCTGCCTGCCGTGCACCACGCCGAAAAACTGCCTGCCGCCGTTAACGCCGTACTATGTGATGCGCGTCGGGCAGTTACCGCTGCTGCCCTATTTCAAGCCTGGCCATGAAGGCATTGCCAGCGCACTGAGTGAAATCGCGGCAGACCATACGGCCGCGCTGCTGGCCAATCACGGGCCGGTAGTAAGCGGTCGCTCGCTGCGTGAGGCGGTGTTTAACGCTGAAGAACTGGAAGACAGCGCCCGCATCTGGCTGACGTTAAAACCGCTTGGCTATGTTCCGCTCTCAGAAGAAGCGGTGGCCGAACTTGAACATTCCCGGCAAGCGTGAGGTGACATAATGATCCCCGAGCAACGACGTGATTTTATCTACCGCTACGTGCACGAAAAAAATGCCGCCTCATTTAATGAACTGGCAGATTTGATGAGCGTGTCGCATATGACCGTGCGTCGCGACATCCAGTTGCTGGAAGAAGAAGGCAAAGTTATCGCCATTAACGGCGGAGTGAAGCTCAATAACCTGCTGAAATCCGAGCTGCCATGGCGGGAAAAAGCCGAGTTGAATCATGACGTGAAACGTAAAATGGGCCAGCTCGCCGCCATGCTCATTGAGCCCGGACAAACGCTGTATCTGGATGCCGGAACGTCGTTGTTTGAAGTGGCGAAAGCGGTCGCCGCCAGCCATTGTTTCAATCTGACGGTAGTAACCAACGATTTTTCCATCAGCCACTATCTGATGGATATGCCGCACATAACGCTCTATCACACCGGTGGTCTGGTGGATCAGCGTAACCGCTCATGCCTTGGAAAAAGCGCCGCCAGTTTTCTGCGCACCATTAATATTGACGTGGCGTTTCTGAGCTCCTCATCGTGGGATACCGAACGCGGCATGTCGACGCCGAGCGAAGGGAAAGCCTCGGTTAAAGAAGCGGTACTCACCGTTTCCCGGCGTCGGGTGCTGGTCTGCGACAGCAGTAAGTTTGGCAAATACGGCATGTTCCATATCTGTGGGCTGGAACAGTTAACCGACATTATTTCTGATAACCGGTTACCGGAAAACGCCCAGCAAACTCTTGCCAGCCAGGGCGTTAAGCTGCATCTGGTTGATAACCGGGAGGGTGCGCGCCATGCTGAAGTTAGCGGCTAACCTCGACTGGTTGTTTACAGATTTACCAATAGCGGCGCGATTTGCGGCGGCGCAGGCGGCTGGTTTTCGCGGCGTTGAAGGGCTATTTCTCTGGCAGCACCCGCTGGCGCATTTGCACGCTGCACAGCGGGAAACATCCCTGCCGGTGGTGCTGATGAACGCACCGGCGGGTAACTGGGCACAAGGTGAGCGGGGACTGGCCGCGCAGCCCGGTCGAGACCCGGAATTTCACCATAGCCTCAACGTGGCGCGTGATTACGCCACGGCGCTGGGCTGTCGTCGGGTTCACGTTATGGCCGGTTCGCGCTGCGACGATCTGACGCTTCACGCTCAGCGCACTCTCCTGACCAACCGGCTGCGTATCGCCTGCGATATGATGGCTGAAGCGGAAATCGATGTGCTGATTGAACCGTTAAATTCGCAGGATATGCCCGGTTATTTTATTGACAGTTTTCCGTTGGCCGAATCTATTATTCAAGAGGTTGGCAAGAAAAATATCGGTTTACAGTTTGATATTTACCACTGTCAGAAAATTCATGGCAATGTGGCAAAAAATATTGAACGCTACTTCACCTTAATTAAACATTTTCAAATTGCTTCTGTCCCCTATCGCCACGAACCGGGAACAGGTGAATTAAATGAAGCATGGCTATTCGATTTTATTAGAAAAATGAATTACCAGGGCTGGATTGGCTGTGAATATCAACCGTCAACATCAGGGCCCGACTCATTAAACTGGATAACGCCTTACCTATAATTTAAATATCTCTGTACCGGAGGAAAATATGTCGGATACTGTTATTATTTCGCTGGCACCCGTTGCCGCGGATTGCCCCAGAGTTATACCCGCAGAACTGGCGCAGGAAATACTCGCCAGCGTTGAGCATGGCGCGTCCATCGTGCATTTACACGTTCGCGATAAACAGGGTCGCCTGACGCCGGATACCACCGATTTTCAGGCGACCATTGATAGCGTCATGCGCCATTCAGACCTGATTATTCAGGCGTCTACCGGCGGCGTCTCTTCAATGTCCATCGCCGAACGCTGCGCGCCACTCTCCTGCCCCGGCGTAGAGATGGCTTCGCTGAACGTCGGTTCCGTCAACCTCGGAGATGCGGTGTACTTTAATCCCGGTCCGGACGTGGAATATTGCTCCCGGCAAATAGTCGAGCGCAATATCATTCCCGAGTTTGAAGTTTTTGAAATTGGCATGATTAATAACATCCTGAACCTTGAAGATAAAATAAAATTCCAAAAACCCATGCTCTTTAATATCGTCCTCGGCCATCGCGGCAGTACGCCAGCAACCATTGACGCTTTAATTGCTCTGCGTAGCATGATCCCGCGCGATGCCTTATGGGGTATTACTCATTTTGGCAGAAAGAACTTCGATATTATTGCCGCCGCCGTCGGCATGGGGGCCAGTGAAGTACGCATCGGCTTTGAGGATAGCTATTATTTAAGCGCTGAAGAAAAATCACAGCATAATTACCAGCAGGTTGCCAAACTCGCCACGCTCATTCGCAGCATGGATAAAAAAGTCGCCACGCCAGAAATTGCGCGGCACATGTTATCTATTCCATCCCGGCAGCAATAACAACAGCAAGGACATTTCAACATGACTATGACCACTGTTATTCACAAAACCGGACTCGGTATCAGCGTTGCGGGCGCGGCGCTGGCGATTATCGGTGCGCTAATCCAGTCCGCGGCGCTCTGGCAGCCCGGGCTGGTGATGTTCACCGCCGGATTCGCCGCCGGTGCAGGCTACTGGCCGGGTCTACGCAGCTATCAGTTTACGCTATGGATCATCGCCGGGTTTGTCGCCGCCATGACCTGGTCTACGGATCTGATCGTCTGGGGCGGTTTCAATATCACCCATAAATGGATCGTGTTTCTCGTCATTCAGGCCACCATGTTTAGCATGGGCACTAAGCTAACGATCCAGGATTTTATTGACGTCGCCAAAATGCCGTGGGCGGTGTTTATTGGCACCTTCTGCCACTTCGTCATCATGCCTCTGCTCGGCCTGAGCATTACGCTTATCTTTAACTTTCCGCCTGAGGTGGCGGTCGGGATTCTGCTGATTGGCGCCTGCCCAAGCGGACTCTCCTCTACCGTCATGGTCTATATCGCGAACGCCAACCTGGCGCTGGCGGTCTCGATCGCCGCAGTCTCAACGCTGGCGGCGACGGTGATGACGCCGCTGTGGGTTAATCTGCTGGCGGGGTCGATGATCGATATCCAGCTCACCGCGATGGTAATGGATGTGGTGAAAATCGTATTGATCCCCATCGGCGCGGCAATTCTGCATGACTATCTGAAAACCTATGCGGGCGTGCGCGGACGCCGTGTCGTCCAGATGCTGGCCGGGATCGGCGCTCTTTGGCTGCTGTATATGATTGCTGGCGGCTGGGACGCGCTGTTTGGTCACGCCAGCGCCGACGCGCAAATGTACGCGGTGGTGCTCAACTTCGTGGCAGGCGGTCTCGTCTGGGCATTGTTCTACAACTGGCTGTATGGCCGCGTGGCGGGCGTGAAGAAAATCATGCCGACCATCTCAATGATGGGGATCATTTTCTTTACGACCACCGCAGCCGCAGCCGGGCGCGAGAACCTGGTGCAGGTCGGCTTCCTGCTCTGCTTCGCCATGTTGATGCATAACCTCGGCGGCTTCCTGATTGGCTATCTGATGAGCCGCTGGATCTTCCGCATGGACGTACAGTCTGCCCGCACCGTAGCCTTTGAAGTCGGCCTGCAAAACGGCGGCATGGCGTCCGGGCTTGCCGCAGCGATGGGCAAACTGGCAACGGTTGGCCTGGCCTCGGCGGTGATGACTCCGCTTGGCAACGTCAGCGGCTCGCTGCTCGCGAACTACTGGCGCAAGAAAGACGCCAGACAGGCGCAGGCCGCCGCAGCCAAAGATCCCGTTCAACCCGCTTGCGAAAATCTGTCAAAAGGATAATCACGATGACAACTCTCACTCTGGGGCATGCCCTGCGCGCCGTGGCCTCTGCGCTCGACCTTGCCGAAACATGTTACGCAAAACGCCCGTTAAGCGTGGCCGTATGCGATGCCAATGGCGAACTACTCAGCTTTGCGCGGATGGATAACGCCAAACTGTTAACCATCGAGTTAACCCAGCGCAAAGCACGCACCAGTAGCCGCCTGGGCTGTACCACGCAGGCATTTTTACAGCGACTGCAGAAAGAGCAACTGGATATCGGTTATTTTGCCGACCCGCTGTTTACGGCGCTGCCGGGCGGGATCCCGATTCTGCACCAAGGAAAATGCCTTGGGGCCGTCGCGGTAGGCGGTTTATCCGCGCAGGAAGATCATGATGCGGCGCTGGCCGTCGCGGAAACGTTACTTAAGGAGATTGCCCAATGAAAAAGGTCGCCATGCTGCATACCAGTGCCGCCACGCTTACGATGATGCAACAGCTGATTGCCGACATCATGCCGGATGTTGAAGTCATGCACCTGGTGGAAGAATCCATGATCAAGCAGGTAATGAAGGCCCAGGGCGTGACGCCCAATATTGCCGCCCGCATCGCCGACTATGTGCATATTGCCGAAAAGGCGGACTGCGATATCTTTATTACCGCCTGCTCCTCAATTGGTACTGCGGTGGAGCAATGCCAGTTTATGACCCCACTGCAGCTCGCGCGCATTGACTGCGCAATGGTGGAAGAGGCGATTGAAAAAGGTGAGCGGATCGCCGTACTGGCGACCGTGGCAACCACGCTGAAGCCAACGCTGGATTACGTACAGCGCAAAGTGCAGCAGAGCGGTAAATCGCGAACCATCACGCCTATATTAATGGAGGAGGCATTCCACGCGCTGCTGGCGGGAGACATGGATACTCATGACCGTATCGTCAGTGAAGGGTTACAGAGCGCCTTTACCCAGGCAGATGTTGTGATGCTGGCGCAGGCCTCGATGGCGCGCGTTTTACAGCAGCTCCCTTCCCCGCCGGTGCCGGTAATGACCTCGCCGGAAAGCGGAATTCGCTGGTTGAAAACACTGGCTGAAAGCTGAATTACAGGCCAAAAAAAAGGCCATCATCAGATGGCCAACCATGTCGAAACGGGACCAGCCCTTGACTATGCAGAGAGTCAGGGCTGTTTTTTTTCTTACTTAATCACTGTTTTCAGCGCTTCGCCGATATCGGCCAGGCTACGAACGGTTTTCACGCCAGCGGCTTCCAGCGCAGCGAATTTCTCATCCGCCGTACCTTTACCACCTGCGATGATCGCACCAGCATGACCCATACGTTTACCTTTCGGCGCAGTCACACCCGCGATGTAACCCACAACCGGCTTGGTCACATGATCTTTAATGTACGCCGCCGCTTCTTCTTCCGCGCTACCGCCGATCTCACCGATCATGACGATCGCTTCGGTCTGCGGATCTTCCTGGAACAGCTTCAGGATATCAATGAAGTTAGAGCCTGGGATCGGGTCGCCGCCGATACCCACACAGGTAGACTGACCAAAACCATAGTCGGTGGTCTGCTTAACCGCTTCATAGGTCAGCGTACCGGAACGAGAAACGATACCGACTTTACCAGGCTTGTGAATATGGCCCGGCATGATGCCGATTTTACATTCGCCAGGGGTGATAACACCTGGGCAGTTCGGGCCAATCATGCGTACGCCAGCTTCATCCAGCTTCACTTTCACAGTCAGCATATCCAGCGTTGGGATACCTTCGGTGATGGTGATGATAAGCTTGATGCCTGCATCGATAGCTTCCAGGATGGAGTCTTTGCAGAACGGAGCCGGAACGTAGATAACGGTGGCGGTTGCGCCGGTCGCTTCTACTGCTTCACGTACGGTGTTGAACACCGGCAGACCCAGATGCGTGGTGCCGCCTTTGCCCGGCGTAACGCCGCCGACCATTTGCGTACCGTAAGCAATCGCTTGTTCAGAGTGGAATGTCCCCTGGCTACCGGTGAAGCCCTGGCAGATAACCTTGGTATCTTTATTAATTAAAACTGACATTATTTCCCCTCCACTGCGGCAACAACCTGCTGAGCTGCATCCGTCAGACTTTTCGCTGCAATAATATTCAGGCCGCTATCAGCCAATTTTTTCGCGCCGAGTTCAGCGTTGTTACCTTCAAGACGTACCACGACCGGAACGTTAACGCCCACTTCTGCTACCGCGCCGATGATACCGTCCGCGATCAGGTCGCAGCGTACGATACCGCCGAAGATGTTAACCAGTACGGCTTTAACATTGTCGTCAGAGAGGATAATTTTGAACGCTTCGGTTACACGCTCTTTGGTCGCACCGCCGCCAACGTCAAGGAAGTTAGCCGGTTCGCCGCCGTGCAGTTTAACGATGTCCATGGTGCCCATTGCCAGGCCCGCGCCGTTAACCATACAACCGATGTTGCCGTCCAGAGCGACGTAGTTCAGTTCCCACTGTGCGGCCTGTGCTTCACGCGGATCTTCCTGAGACTGATCGCGCATTTCACGCAGGTCAGCCTGGCGGAACAGCGCGTTACCGTCAGCGCCCAGTTTGCCGTCGAGGCAGATCAGATCACCCTGCTTGGTCACCACCAGCGGGTTGATTTCGATCAGCGCCAGATCGCGCTCAAGGAAGATAGTCGCCAGGCCCATGAAAATCTTGGTGAACTGCTGAACCTGTTTTCCCTCCAGACCCAGTTTGAACGCCAGTTCACGACCCTGATAAGGCATCGGACCGGCCAGCGGATCGAGCGCTACTTTATGGATCAGGTGCGGCGTTTCTTCCGCCACTTTTTCAATTTCCACGCCGCCTTCGGTAGAGGCCATGAAGACCACGCGACGGGAACTACGGTCAACAACTGCGCCGAGGTAAAGTTCTTTACCAATGTCGGTCGCTGCTTCAACCAGAATCTGATTTACCGGTTGACCATGGGCGTCTGTCTGGTAAGTGACCAGACGTTTACCCAGCCAGTGTTCAGCAAAAGCGCGAATGTCTTCTTTGCTGTTCACAACCTTCACACCGCCCGCTTTACCACGGCCACCAGCGTGAACCTGACATTTCACTACCCACGGGCCTGCGCCGATTTTAGATGCAGCTTCTTCAGCTTCACGCGGAGTAGTACAGGCATATCCCACCGGTGCCGGTAAGCCATAGCGGGCAAAAAGTTGTTTTGCCTGATATTCATGTAAGTTCATGTGTTCTGTCCATCCTTCAGGTAATCGTTATCTTTTACCCGTAGGCCTGATAAGCCTCCAGACCTACGGGGCAGGTGATACTCTTATTTACTACACGTCCAGCAGCAGACGCGTCGGATCTTCCAGCAACTCTTTAATGGTTACCAGGAAGCCTACTGACTCACGACCATCGATCAAACGGTGGTCATAAGACAGCGCCAGATACATCATCGGCAGGATTTCAACCTTGCCGTCTACGGCCATCGGACGATCTTTGATGGCATGCATACCCAGGATGGCGCTCTGCGGTGGGTTGATGATCGGGGTAGACATCAGGGAACCGAACACGCCACCGTTAGTGATGGTGAAGTTACCGCCCGTCAGATCGTCGACCGTCAGCTTGCCGTCGCGACCTTTAACTGCCAGTTCTTTAATATTTTTCTCGATGTCAGCCATACCCAGCAGATCCACATCACGCAGGACCGGCGTGACCAGGCCACGCGGCGTGGAGACCGCCATGCTGACATCAAAGTAGTTGTGGTAAACCACGTCATCACCGTCGATGGACGCGTTCACTTCCGGATAGCGTTTCAGCGCTTCAACAACCGCTTTCACGTAGAAAGACATAAAGCCCAGACGGATACCGTGACGTTTCTCGAACGCGTCACCGTACTGCTTACGCAGATCCATGATTGGCTTCATGTTGACTTCGTTGAACGTGGTCAGCATGGCGGTGGAGTTTTTCGCTTCCAGCAGACGCTCAGCTACGCGTTTACGCAGACGGGTCATCGGAACACGTTTTTCGCCACGAGCGCCCAGTTGAGCCTGTGGTGCAGGCGCGGCGGCCGGCGCTTTGGCTTCTGCTTTCGCAGCCGGCGCTTTGGCCAGATGCTTTTCAACATCTTCACGCGTGATACGACCACCGACGCCGGTGCCATTGATGGCGCTGGCTTCGAGGTTATGCTCACCCAGCAGGCGGCGGATCGCCGGGCTCAGGGCATCGTTGTTCTGTTCAGCAAGAGACGCCTGCTGGCGTTGTGCCGGAGTAGAATCTTTCTCTTCAGACTTGGCGCTGGTCTCTTTGCCAGAGCTGTTGCCTTCACGCAGGCGACCGAGGATCTGGCGAGAAGTGACGGTTGTCCCTTCATCTTCCAGAACCGCATCAAGAATACCGTCCGCTGATGCCGGTACTTCCAGTACCACTTTGTCAGTTTCGATTTCTACCAGTACTTCATCACGACGTACTGCATCGCCCGGTTTTTTGTGCCAGGTTGCAACCGTTGCATCCGCTACGGATTCAGGCAGGTCGGGAACAAGAATATCTACGCTACTCATTATTTATCCTTTATTTAATCGACGTTCAGCGCGTCATTAACCAGATCTTGTTGCTGCTTCTGGTGAACGGACATATATCCTACTGCCGGAGAGGCAGAGGCCGGGCGACCTGCATAACGCAGAGCTGCCCCAAATGGAATTACTTCACGGAAATGATGCTGGCTGCAGTACCATGCGCCCTGGTTGAGCGGCTCTTCCTGGCACCAGACAAAATCATGTACATGAGCAAACGGTTTCAGCGCTTCCTGCACCGCTTTATGCGGGAACGGATAGAGCTGTTCGATACGCACAATGGCGACATCTTTTTGGTCGTTCTTGCGGCGTTGCTCCAGCAGGTCGTAATAAACCTTACCAGAACACATCACGACACGCTTCACGCCTTTAGGATCAAGTTCATCTACTTCGCCAATGGCTGGCAGGAAGGTGCCATTTGCCAGTTCGTCCAGCGTGGACACCGCCAGCGGATGACGCAGCAGCGACTTCGGTGACATCACTACCAGCGGACGACGCATTCCGCGCAGCGCCTGACGACGCAGCATGTGGTAAACCTGTGCCGGGGTAGACGGGACGCAAACCTGCATGTTTTGCTCAGCGCAAAGTTGCAGATAACGTTCCAGACGCGCGGAGGAGTGCTCCGGACCCTGACCTTCATAGCCGTGTGGCAGCAGCATAACCAGACCGCACATACGGCCCCATTTCTGCTCGCCGGAAGAGATGAACTGGTCGATAACCACCTGCGCACCGTTGGCGAAGTCACCGAACTGCGCTTCCCAGATAGTCAGGGTGCGCGGTTCTGCCGTGGCATAACCGTACTCGAATGCCAGCACCGCTTCTTCAGACAGCACGGAGTCCCATACGCGGAACGTGCCCTGCCCGTTATGCACATGCTGCAGCGGAGTGTACGTTGAACCATTCGCCTGGTTATGAATCACCGCATGGCGGTGGAAGAAGGTTCCGCGGCCAGAGTCTTCACCCGACAGACGTACCGGAATGCCTTCATCAACCAGCGTGGCGTAAGCCAGATTCTCTGCGCCACCCCAGTCGAACAGCTTCTCGCCTGCGGCCATGGCCTGACGGTCGCCGTAAATTTTGGCAACACGCGACTGCATTTCCACCGCTTCAGGCACGGTGCTGATGCGTTTTGCCAGCTCCTGCAGACGCTTCATCTCAACTTTATTCGGGTAGTTTTCATCCCATTCGTGGTTGAGGTACGGCGACCAGGTGAAGGAGTGCATATTCATTGGACGCCACTCTTTCACCACGCATTCGCCTGCGTCCAGCGCGTCACGATACAGATTGACCATTTCGGTCGCATCTTCCAGCGTAGCGACGTTGTCCGCTTCCAGCTTGTCAGCGTAGATTTTGCGCGGAGTCGGATGCTTTTTGATTTTCTGATACATCAGCGGCTGGGTTGCGCTTGGCTCGTCGGCTTCGTTGTGGCCGTGACGGCGGTAGCACACCAGATCGATGAAGACATCGCGTTTAAAGGTATTACGGAAATCCAGTGCCAGACGCGTTACGAAAGCGACCGCTTCCGGGTCATCCGCGTTCACGTGGAAAATCGGCGCCTGAACCATCTTACCGATGTCGGTGCAGTACGGTGTAGAACGTGCATCTAGCGGGTTAGAGGTGGTGAAGCCCACCTGGTTGTTGATAACGATGCGAACGGTACCGCCCACTTCGTAACCACGCGCTTTCGACATGTTCAGGGTTTCCTGAACCACGCCTTGCCCGGTTACTGCCGCATCACCATGAATAGTGATTGGCAGCACTTTATTGCTGCTCGGCTCGTCCAGACGATCCAAGCGTGCACGTACGGAACCGATAACCACCGGGCTAACGATTTCCAGGTGCGACGGGTTAAACGCCAGCGCCAGATGCACCAGACCGCCTTCGGTTTCGATATCTGATGAGAAGCCCATGTGGTACTTCACGTCACCGGTTCCGAGGTGTTCTTTATGTTTGCCCGCAAATTCGTCGAATAGATCCTGCGGCTTTTTACCCAGCACGTTAACCAGGACGTTCAGACGACCACGGTGCGCCATACCCAGTACCACTTCACGGGTACCGCTGTTACCGGCGTGGCGGATCATCTCTTTGAGCATTGGGATTAACGCATCACCGCCTTCCAGCGAGAAGCGTTTCGCGCCCGGGAATTTTGCACCCAGGTAGCGTTCCAGACCTTCCGCTGCAGTCAGTTCGCTGAGGAAGCGTTTCTTCTCTTCACTACTGAACGCAGTACGACCAGACTCGATACGCTGCTGAAGCCAGCGTTTTTCTTCGGTGCTGGTGATGTGCATATACTCGGCGCCAATCGGGCCGCAGTAGGTTTGTTTCAGCGCGACAACCAGGTCGCTCAGCTTCATCGTGTCTTTGCCACCGGCAAAAGAACCCACGTTAAAGCTTTCCTGGAAATCCGCATCGGTCAGATCGTGGAAGGAGGGATCCAGATCGGCCACATTTTCTTGCTGCCACAGTCCCAGCGGATCGAGATTCGCATGCTGATGACCGCGGAAACGATAGGCGTTAATGAGCTGCAGGACTTTAACCTGCTTCACATTGGCATCAGGGTCGGAAATAGAAGAAGAGTAACGTGGGGTAATCAACGCCTGTCGACGGAAATAATCACGTGTTTTTGAGTGGAGTTGATCCGGTTTGACTCCGGTACCAGGTAACTGCTGGAACGTCGAACGCCAGTTAGCATCTACCGAGTCAGGGTCGGTTAAGAAGTCTTCATAGAGCTGTTCTATCCAGCTCTGGTTAGAACCAGAGAGGTAAGAAGAGTCCAACCAGGCTTTCAAAGCGCTGTTCTGCATCGTGATCCCTTAAGCATTTGTATGCTTATTTCGCCGTGGATACTACCACGCACACCGATGTGCGTGCCGGGGTTCACTTGTTGCGGACTGTCGTGTCATCTGCGTCCGCTAAGGAACCTTTAAAAACTGTCTAATAATCGTCGTCGTTCAGGCTGCGATTATTGCTATCAATGTGGCAGTTTTTAGAGGTTTCCCTGCACGGCCGGGGAATCTCTTCCCCGGCAACTACAACTACTTATGCACTACGTTTGAGCAGCATCGACTTAATATGACCGATGGCGCGCGTCGGGTTCAGCCCTTTAGGACATACGCTGACGCAGTTCATGATGCTATGACAGCGGAATACGCTGAAAGCGTCACTTAAACCTTCCAGACGGCTGTCGGTCTCGGTATCGCGGCTATCAATTAAGAAGCGATACGCGGCCAACAGGCCTGCCGGGCCAATAAACTTGTCCGGGTTCCACCAGAATGATGGGCAGGACGTTGAGCAGCATGCACACAAAATACATTCATACAGCCCATCGAGCTTCTCACGCTGCTCTGGCATTTGTAAATGCTCACGAGCCGGAGGATTTTTCCCATTATTCAACAAGTAAGGCTTAATCTTCTCATACTGTGCGTAGAATTGCCCCATGTCTACCACCAAATCGCGCACAACCGGTAAACCTGGCAGCGGGCGAATGACAATTTTCTTGCCCGGCTGATTCAGCGCAGAAATAGGTGTGATACAGGCCAATCCATTTTTGCCGTTCATGTTCAGACCGTCGGAGCCGCAGACCCCTTCACGGCATGAGCGACGAAACGACAACGACGGATCTTTTTCTTTCAGCTGCATCAACGCATCCAGCAGCATCATGTCGCGCCCTTCTTCCGCCTCCAGGGTGTAATCCTGCATGCGCGGAGCGTCGTCAACATCCGGGTTATAGCGATAAACTGAAAACTCGAGTTTCATTGTCCTGTCTCCGCATTAATAAGTACGAATCTTCGGCGGGAATGCCGGGCGCAGCTTCGGTTCCATATTGACTTGACGTCGCGTCATGGATTCCGACTCTGGCAGGTACAGGGAATGGCACAGCCAGTTTTCGTCATCACGTTCCGGGAAGTCGAAGCGGCTATGCGCGCCACGGCTTTCGGTACGGAAGTTTGCAGATACTGCAGTGGCGTACGCGGTCTCCATCAGGTTATCCAACTCCAGACACTCAACGCGCTGGGTGTTGAACTCGCTGGAGGTATCGTCCAGACGGGCATTTTTCAAGCGTTCGCGAATCGCTTTCAGCTCTTCCAGGCCCTTCGCCATCGCATCGCCTTCGCGGAATACCGAGAAGTTATGCTGCATACATTCTTGCAGCGCTTTACGAATTGCCACCGGGTCTTCACCGTTACGGTTACCGTTCCAGCGATTCAGACGCGCCAGAGAAGCGTCGATTTCATCTTCGGTTGCATCCAGCAGGTCACCCTGCTCTGCAATAGATTCCTGCAGATGCAGACCCACAGCACGACCAAATACCACCAGGTCAAGCAGTGAGTTGCCGCCCAAACGGTTAGCACCGTGAACCGATACGCAGGCGATTTCACCGACGGCAAACAGCCCTGGGATCACCACATCTTCGCCCTGCTCATTCACGGTCAGCGCCTGGCCGGTGACTTTGGTCGGAATACCGCCCATCATATAGTGGCAGGTTGGGATAACCGGGATCGGCTCTTTCACCGGGTCAACGTGAGCAAAGGTACGGGACAGTTCGAGAATACCCGGCAGACGGGACTCCAGCACTTCTTTACCCAGGTGGTCGAGTTTCAGTTTGGCGTGCGGCCCCCACGGACCGTCGCAGCCGCGACCTTCGCGGATTTCGATCATGATGGAACGCGCCACCACGTCACGACCCGCCAGGTCTTTCGCATTCGGGGCATAACGCTCCATGAAGCGCTCACCGTGTTTGTTCAGCAGGTAGCCACCTTCACCACGACAGCCTTCTGTTACCAGAACACCCGCGCCAGCGATACCGGTTGGGTGGAACTGCCACATCTCCATATCCTGCACCGGCACGCCAGCGCGAATAGCCATACCGACGCCGTCACCGGTGTTGATGTGGGCGTTGGTGGTGGACTGATAAATACGGCCAGCACCGCCGGTCGCCAGCACGGTTGCGCGGGCTTTGAAGTAAACCACTTCACCGGTTTCAATACACAGCGCGGTACAACCAACAATCGCGCCATCGGCATTTTTGACCAGATCCAGCGCGTACCACTCGGAGAAGATGGTGGTGTGGTTTTTCAGGTTCTGCTGATACAGCGTGTGCAACAGCGCATGGCCGGTACGGTCTGCCGCTGCCGCGGTACGTGCCGCCTGCTCGCCGCCGAAATTCTTCGACTGGCCGCCAAACGGACGTTGATAAATTGTGCCATTATCGAGGCGAGAGAACGGCAGCCCCATGTGGTCCAGCTCCAGAATCGCTTCCGGACCGGTTTTACACATATATTCAATAGCGTCCTGGTCACCAATGTAGTCCGACCCTTTCACGGTGTCGTACATGTGCCATTCCCAGTTATCTTCATGGGTATTACCGAGCGCAACGGTGATGCCACCTTGCGCAGATACGGTATGGGAACGGGTTGGGAACACTTTGGAGAGCAGCGCACAGGTCTGACCGCTCTGGGAAATTTGCAGCGCCGCGCGCATACCTGCGCCGCCGGCACCAATCACAACAGCATCAAATTCTCTGACTGGCAGTTTCATTACACACCCCACACCACAACAAATCCATAAATGACGTAAACCACCAGCGCAACGACGATAGCCAGTTGCAGAATCAGGCGCACGGCCAGCGGTTTAACGTAGTCGGTCAACACCTGCCACATGCCGATCCAGGCATGAATCAAGATGGAGAAAAGAGCCAGCAGGGTGAAGACTTTGGTGAATGCCGATGAGAAGAAACCGGTCCAGACTTCAAACGTCAGTTCGCCGCTGGTGGCGAAGAAGCCGACCATATAGATGATGTATAACGTCAGAACGATAGCGGTAGCACGGACCAGAATGAAGTCATGTACGCCGTTACGTCCTAATGCGGAGGCGTTGCTTACCATACGAGGACTCCTGCGAGAAGTGAAAGCACGACAATGATAACGAAACAAATTTTGGCGGAACGTGTCCCTGCTTCGAGGGTTTCTTCGATATAGCCAAAATCCATCAACAGATGGCGAATGCCCATTACGGCGTGATATGCCAGCGCAATCAGGATCCCCCACAGAATTAACTCCACAAAGAAGTTATTCATAATGGATGACGCCGCGAGGAAACCTTCAGGGGAGGAAAGGCTGGTACCCAATAACCACAACAGAATCCCGACCGCCACGAAGGTGATCACTCCGGATACGCGATGGAGAATGGACGCTATCGCCGTGATTGGGAACCGGATCGTTTGTAGATCCAGATTGACAGGTCTTTGTTTTTTCACATTTCTTATCATGAATAACGCCCACATGCTGTTCTTATTATTCCCTTTGGACTTCGGGTACAGAAGATGAAGACACCTGTAGCCTGAAAGACGACGGGATTTCCTTCCTCCGGTCTGCGTGCGGGTCAGACAGCGTCCTTACTATAACTACGCGTCATATAAAACACTGCTTCCAGATGCTAAAACGACACGTTACAACGCTGGTTGGCTCGGGATTGCAGGGTATTCCGGAGACCTGGCGGCAGTATAGGACGTTCACAAAATCATTACAATTAACCTACATATAGTTTGTCGGGTTTTATCCCGAACAGTGACATAGGTCACGATAACAACATTATTTTAATTTTTAACCATCTAATTTGACAATCATTAAACAAAGTTGTTACAAACGACACCAGAAAAAGCATATAATGCGTAAAAGTTATGGGGTCACTCTTTCACCGGACATTTAGTTATGTAACAGTGTGGAAGTATTGACCAATACAGTCAGGACAGTTATTAGTGATAGACAGGTTTAATAATTCGGATTGCTAAGTTCTTGATTTGCAGTTTATTCGCCATGAAAAGACCGTTTTACCTGCAAGCGCCCATAGCTCTGTACCCAGGTTATCCCCTCTTTCGCAGAGCGGCGAGCCAAATAACAAACTGGTAACGGTTCATTGATGTACGAAGGCAAATGTGAGTTCCAGCAGTCTTAAGCAATAAGGCGCTAAGGAGACCGTAAATGGCTGATACTAAAGCAAAAATCACTCTAAATGGTGACTCTGCTATTGAACTGGATGTGCTGAAAGGTACGCTCGGTCAAGATGTTATTGATATTCGTAGTCTTGGCTCAAAAGGGATGTTTACTTTTGACCCAGGTTTCACCTCTACCGCATCCTGCGAATCCAAAATTACTTTCATCGACGGTGACGAAGGTATTTTGCTGCATCGCGGCTTCCCGATTGATCAGTTGGCGACCGAGTCAAACTATCTGGAAGTGTGTTATATCCTGCTGTACGGCGAAAAACCGACGCAGGAGGAGTACGACGAGTTCAAAACCACAGTCACTCGCCATACCATGATCCACGAGCAGATCACCCGCCTGTTCCACGGTTTCCGCCGCGACTCTCACCCGATGGCCGTTATGTGTGGTGTTACCGGGGCGCTGGCTGCGTTCTACCACGACTCGCTGGATGTGAATAATCCGCGTCACCGTGAAATCGCCGCCTTCCGTCTGCTGTCCAAGATGCCGACCATGGCAGCGATGTGCTACAAATATTCCATCGGACAGCCGTTCGTGTACCCGCGTAATGACCTCTCCTACGCCGGTAACTTCCTGAACATGATGTTCTCCACGCCGTGCGAAAAATACGAAGTGAATCCGATTCTGGAACGCGCAATGGATCGTATCTTAATCCTGCACGCTGACCACGAACAGAACGCCTCAACCTCCACCGTTCGTACCGCGGGTTCTTCTGGCGCTAACCCGTTTGCCTGTATCGCGGCCGGTATTGCTTCCCTGTGGGGACCAGCACACGGCGGCGCAAACGAAGCTGCGCTGAAAATGCTGGAAGAAATCAGCTCTGTTAAACACATTCCGGAATTTGTGCGCCGCGCGAAAGACAAGAATGATTCCTTCCGCCTGATGGGCTTTGGTCACCGTGTTTATAAAAACTATGACCCGCGCGCCACCGTCATGCGTGAAACCTGCCATGAAGTACTGAAAGAACTGGGCACCAAAGATGATCTGCTGGAAGTGGCGATGGAACTTGAACACATTGCGCTCAACGACCCGTACTTCATCGAGAAGAAACTCTACCCTAACGTAGATTTCTACTCCGGCATCATCCTGAAGGCGATGGGTATTCCGTCTTCCATGTTCACCGTTATTTTCGCCATGGCGCGTACCGTGGGCTGGATTGCACACTGGAACGAAATGCACACCGACGGCATGAAAATCGCTCGTCCGCGTCAGCTGTACACCGGCTACGATAAGCGCGATTTTAAGTCTGATATTAAGCGTTAATTGTCTGCCGGATGGCGCCAGCGCCTGTCCGGCTTACAGCCATTAATTCTCCCGGGTCGGACAAGGCATTGAAGCCAGAATCCGACCTGTTTTTTTTGATGCATATTATTTTATTCTCATCATGCTTTCTCTATGATTTACTGAGATTTCCGTCATTTCACTCAGGAGCATGGGATGCCTGTTTTGCAGTGGAGCCTGTTGTTTCTGCTATCGCTCCTTCTTTCCCTGTTCTTTTTGTTTATACACCTTCCAGGACCGCTGCTGCTCGGTTCGATGATCGTCGGCATCATATTCAGTATGCGCGGCATCTCACTGCACCCTCCCCGCTGCACATTTCTTGGCGCGCAGGCGATTCTCGGCTGCATGATTGCCCAAAACCTGACTGGCTCAATCTTAACGACCCTTACGGCCCACTGGCCGATGGTGATTATCATCCTGCTGGCGACCCTTATCAGCAGCGCGGTAATCGGCTGGCTGCTGGTTCGCTACAGTAACCTACCGGGAAACACCGGTGCATGGGGCTCGTCACCTGGCGGTGCGGCGGCAATGGTGGCGATGGCGCAGGAATATGGTGCCGACATCCGGCTGGTGGCGTTTATGCAGTATCTGCGCGTACTGTTGGTGGTTGGTGCGGCGGCACTGGTCACCCGAGTGATGATGGGCGACCAGGCCCAAACGGTCAGTGAGCAAATCGTCTGGTTTCCGCCGCTGAGCAGCAATCTGTTCAGTACCCTGGCGCTGGCCGCCGTTGCCGGTACGGCCGGGCGTGTATTGCGTATCCCCTCTGGCGTCATGTTGCTACCGATGTTGGCAGGCGCATTGCTGAATGCTGGTGGCGTGATGGTGATCGAACTGCCGGAATGGTTGCTGGCGATTGCCTATATGGCCATCGGCTGGCAAATCGGCCTGGGCTTTGACAAGCAGATCTTTTTAATGGCGTTGCGCCCCTTACCGCAAATCCTCTTGTCCATTTTTTCACTGATGGCGATCTGCGCCGCTATGGCCTGGGGACTGGCGCATTACATGCAGATAGATTTTCTTACCGCCTATCTGGCGACCAGTCCAGGCGGCGTGGATTCTGTTGCGGTGATTGCCGCGGGGAGTCACGCCGATATGGCGCTGATCATGGCGATGCAAACCCTGCGGCTATTCAGTATTTTATTGACAGGCCCGGCGGTGGCGCGGTTTATTTCGCTACACGCGCCAAAGCATCCCGCTTAGTGCTGACATCCTGGACACCAGTAAAAGGGTCGTGAAGAGAGCGTCGTTTTTTCGATGATTCCGCCACAGCGCTCACAGGCTTCACCATCCCGGTGAAAGACCTTAAAGCGAAACAGCGCGCCGTGATGTTTATTCTCATCCACCAGCCCGCGGGTGTTATAGGACAAACGAGGAATATCAAGCAGCGCATGCGCCAGCGCATCCAACTGTTCATCTCCGAGCGTCGACGCTTTATGCTGCCCGGTCAGCCCTACCTGCCAGAGAATCTCTACCCGCAGGTAGTTACCTAATCCCGCCAGAAACGTCTGGTCCAACAGCAGGCCAGAAAACTGGCGATTGCGAAAACGCGGGGATAACAGACGCGCTTTCACGTCATCGGGCGTTAAACGTAAATCCAGAACGTCCGGCCCAACCCGTTGCAGGAACGGATGGGTAGCGAGCTGTTCCGGCGTCAGCATGTCGATATCAGAGGCGCTATAGAGCAGAATAGTTTTGTCATGTGTTTGCAACCTGACACGCAGTACCCGCGAAGTCTGCGGTATTTTGCCGGTATCCACCACTCGCCACACGCCATAGAGCTGATTGTGGCTGTACAGCGTCAATCCATTAGAAAAATGGGTCAGCAATGCTTTACCCCGCGTTTCAAGCTGGGTAACACTCTGCCCAATCAGCTGACATTGATACGGTTTTAGCTGCTCAAAGGCAAACCAGACATCGGTCAGGGGTTTGCCTTTGACTGCCGCCTCCAGGTTATCCGCCGCGCGGCGGATCTCCGGGCCTTCAGGCATAATACTGTCCTTTTTTAATGTGTTGCACCGCCCGTCACTGCGATATCACTCTCCACCTGCAACGCGGTGGCAATCGCAACTTCCAGCGCCCGGCGCACCGTGTCCGCTGCCATACTTGGCGCCCCGGGGTGCTGTGTAGCCTGTTGCGGCAAATAAGGGATATGAATAAATCCTCCCTTCACCGCCGGAACGTCACGTAGTTTATGCAGCAGGCCATACATCACGTGGTTACAAACGAAAGTGCCCGCGGTCTGGGAAACCGAAGCCGGAATTCCCGCGTTGCGCATGGCAACAACCATCGCTTTGATCGGCAACGAACTAAACCACGCCGCCGGACCATCGGCCACAATCGGCACATCTACCGGCTGTTGACCCTGATTATCCGCAATACGCGCATCGTCAACGTTGATCGCCACGCGCTCCACGGTGACATCCGTGCGCCCACCCGCCTGCCCCACAGCCAGCACCAGGGATGGCGACAGCGCGTCAATCGCACCATTGAGTACGGCAAGAGATTCGCCAAAGACGCACGGCAGTTGGCGGGCAACGACGCGGCATCCGCCGATGATAGCATTGTCGAGGCCCGAGACCACTTCCCAGGAAGGGTTAACTGACTCGCCGCCAAAGGGTTCAAATCCCGTGATGAGTACTGTTTTCATCCTGTCACCTTACAAGAACATCAGGAAATACATCAGGAACACGTTGACCAGCAACAGCAGTATGCCGGTTGGCACCTGCGCTTTAATCACCGCGTTTTTATCCGGCAGCTCCAGCAGCGCTGCAGGAACAATGTTAAAGTTTGCCGCCATCGGCGTCATTAACGTCCCGCAATAGCCAGAGAACATACCAATTGCCGCCATTACTGCCGGATTGCCGCCGTGCTGCAGCACGAGGATCGGAATACCAATTCCGGCGGTCACGATCGGGAAAGCGGCAAACGCATTGCCCATGACCATCGTCAGCAATGCCATGCCGAGGGTGTACACCGCCACTGCGATAAAGCGGCTATCCACCGCCAGGTATTCTTGCGTCAGCCAGGAAATACCGCTGCCTACGCCCGCTGCCGTAAACAACAGCCCGAGCGTGGCCAAAATCTGCGGCAGGATGAACGCCCAGCCGATGGAGTCCAGCAGACGGCGCGCCTCCTGAATCGGTTGATGAACCCGCTCATGGGTCATTTTTATCGCCATCGCCAGACCAATCAACGAGCCTGCGGTCATGGAAAAGAGCGTCACCAGCGTGGCGTGATTACCCGGCCCAAACAGCGCATCCTGTAAGCCCGGAATATGGTTGAACATCAGCACGCCAATAACCGTTACCACCGGAATTGCCAGCGCAGGGAAAAACAGGCGGTTACCCAGACGACTGGCGCTTTCTTCGCGCTGTTGCTGCGTTCGTTGATGGTAGCTTCCCAGCTTCACGCCGCCAAAACCGGCGATCAGGGCCAGCACGACCACCGCAACGCCAACGGCAATATGCACCGTGCGTTTGTCGCCAAACAGCGAATATGTCCAGTCGCCAAGCAGAAACAGTACGCCGTATATGCCCCAAAACAGGCCGGTGGTGAAGCGACGCGGGTTCGCTTTGTCCTGCCAGGACATCAGCGCCACAATCAGTAATACCGCTCCCGCCAGCCAGTAGAGATAGCTTTGTTGAAAATTCATTTCGCTTCCCCTTTCGCTGCGGCATTCGCTTTCGCCACCTCACGTTGCAAATAGCTATCCAGACGCCACAGACGCGTACCGTGGATCAGGAATGCACAAATTGCCGTAGGGATCCCCCACAAGGCAATATGCAGCGGTTCGGTCTGGATCCCACCAGACTCCAGCATAAAGTTGTGCATAAAAATGATGGCGCCGAAGGCAACAAAGATATCTTCACCGAAGAACAGTCCGACGTTATCGGTCGCAGCTGACATGGCGCGCAGACGATAGCGTACCGCCCCAGGTATCTCGCCGTGATTTTTCTCTGCGGCTCCTTCCGCCATCGGCGCCAGCAGCGGACGCACCATCTGCGGATGCCCCCCCAGACTGGTCAGCCCTAACGCAGCGGTCGCTTCGCGAATGAACAGATAGACAATAAGCAGACGACCACTGGTGGCGCTGCGGATTTTTGCAATCCACGCCTGAGCACGCTCTTTGAGTCCGTGGCGTTCCAGCAGGCCAATAACCGCCAGCGGGATCAGCAGGATAAATGGCAGGTTGCGGGTGTTAAGAAAACCTTCACCCAGCTTCTCAAGGATAGTGGCGATCGGCATATGCGCCGCCAGCCCCGTGACGATCCCGGCAATAATGACCACCAATACCGGGTTAAAACGTAAAAGAAATCCGACCACGATGACGGCGATCCCCGTCAATGGCCAGAGAGAAATTACCTCTCCCATAATTCAGTCCTGTATATGTTGTTGTGTAATATATTATTGTTTTGTATGAATAAATTTATGCGCTAATTTGAATATTGCATGCATTGAATGCGGCTCGCAAGCGACGGGCAAAAGCGAGTGCGTGCTCACCATCCCCGTGAATGCATACCGTCTGGGCTGTCACGCTCGCCCACGTTCCACTCTGGCTTTTTACTCTGCCGGATTGCACCATTTCTAGCGTTTGCGCCAGCGCCTGCTCTTCATCCTCAATCAATGCGCCCGGCTGGCTGCGCGGCACCAGACTGCCATCCGCCTGATAACCCCGATCGGCAAAAACCTCCTGACGTGTTACCAGACCATAGCGTTCACCCGCACGAATCAGTTCGCTTCCTGCCAGCCCTACCAGAACCAGCAACGGATCGCAGGCATACACCGCTTGAGCAATAGCATCCGCCAACTGAGGATCTTTCGCCGCCTGGTTATAAAGCATACCGTGCGGTTTAACATGACGCATTACGCCGCCCTGCGCACGCGTGATGGCAGCCAGCGCACCAATTTGATACAGCGTCTGCGCATACACCGTTTCCACAGGCAGGGTCATGGCGCTACGGCCAAAATTTTCCCGATCCGGAAAACTCGGATGCGCGCCTATCGCTACGCCATTTTTTAGCGCTTCGCGCACGCTTAAAAGCATCGTCTGCGCATCACCGGCGTGAAACCCACAGGCGATGTTGGCTGATGACACCAGTTGCAGCAGCGCTGCATCGTTAGGGCATCCCTCACCGAGGTCTGCGTTGAGATCAATTTTCATTGTTAAGTCGCCATGTTAACTGTTCCAGATAACGCTGCCGATCGTGGCGCGCCTTAAGCGCTTCCTCCAGCGAACACTGCACAAAATGGATCGGCTGGCCGAGCGGGATCTGCGCCAGATGATACATATCCGCTTCGATGATACAGGCGATACGCGGATAGCCGCCCGTCGTCTGAGCATCGTTCATCAGCACGATGGGCTGACCATTATGCGGAACCTGCACTACGCCAGGGAGCAAACCATGCGACAATAGCTCGCGATCGGTCGTGCGCGTCAGCGACTGCCCCTGCAAGCGATACCCCATACGGTTGCTTTGCGGACTCAGTTGCCACGGGGAGCGCCAGAAAGAAGCCTGCGATACTTCGTCAAACTCCTGGTATTCAGGCCCGGGGAGCGCACGAATGTGGTTGCCCCACATCAGCTGTTTTACGCCCTGCGGCCCGCTGAATTGCCGGGTCGATGCGCCAATTGGCAGCCGATCGCCATCGCGCAGCAGACGCCCTTCCAGCCCGCCAATTCCGACTTTGAGATCGGTACTGCGCGAGCCCATTACTTCGGGCACATCAAAACCGCCCGCTACCGCCAGATAGCTGCGCATGCCGTGATGTGGACGTTTTAGCGTCAGACGCTGCCCGGCTTTCACCGGCAGCCGCCATCCGCTCCATACGGGAGTACGATCCAGGTGCGCTTCACATCCCGCACCGGTCAGGGCAAACCAGCCATCGGTTTCAAATTCCACCACCAACTGCCCCAGTGTGATTTCCAGCGCAGCGGCATTCGCATCATTACCCACCAGCAGATTAGCAACGTTCAGCGCCGGTTTATCCAGCGCGCCACAGTGACTGATTCCGGATTGACGAAAACTATGGCGTCCCCCGTCCTGTACTGAGGTGTACATGCCAGCGCGAATGATGTTTAACATATCCCCTCCTTCTGCGGGACAAAACGCACGGTATCGCCAGCCCGTAACAGAATCGGCTCATGCCGTTTTGGATCAAATAACGCAACGGAGGTACGGCCAATCAATTGCCATCCACCTGGCGTGGAAAGCGGATAGACCCCCGTTTGGGATCCGCCAATACCGACAGAACCTGCCGGAACAAGCAGACGCGGTTCCGCACGCCTCGGAGTATGGAGCGGTTCAGGTAAGCTCCCGAGATAGGGAAATCCCGGCTGAAAACCGATAAACCACACCACATAATCAACCGACGCATGAAGTTCGACGACCTGCTTGTCGCTTAATCCACTGTGCCGGGCGACCTCTGCCAGATCGGGGCCGAACTCACCGCCATAGGTCACGGGAATTTCAATAAAGCGCGAGTCCGGCTCCAACGCCTCACTCTCTTCCCACCAGCGCTGCAGGCGTTCAATCGCATCCAGCGCCAGCGTTTTCGGGTCGCGCAGGGTAACCGTGATATTGTTCATTCCCGGAATAGCTTCCAGCACATTCGGGGCATCAACCAGACGCTGGGCCAGACGCCAGATGCGTTTCTGAGTCGCCAGCGTAATGGGAGGTTCCAGCTCAAGAACCACCGCACTTTCACCTAACAGATAACAACGCGCTCGCTGCACTTTCGTCCCTCTTTATTACGCTGGATTAGGAATATCGATAAAGGTTACGTCCAGATCGGTATTTTCATTCAGCCATTCGCTCAATGCGCGAATGCCGCCACGTTCGGTCGCATGGTGACCAGCAGCATAAAAATGCAACCCCTGCTCGCGGGCTGAGTGAATGGTTTGCTCTGAGACTTCACCGGTGATAAAGGCATCGACACCAAACCGGGCTGCGCTATCAATGAAACTCTGACCGCCCCCTGTACACCAGGCGACGCGCTGAACTTTTTCCGGCCCGGTATCACCGCACCATAACGGTTTACGGCCTAAACGCGCTTCAATCCACGATGCCAGCTCCAGCCCCGGAACCGGCATGGAGAGTTCTCCCCATGGCACCAGCGGCTCGATTTCACCCATGACGGTGATCCCCAACAGCGCTGCCAGTTGCGCGTTATTACCCAGTTCCGGGTGAGCATCCAGCGGCAGGTGCCAGCCATACAGGTTGATATCATTTTCCAACAGCGTTTTCAGACGATGGCGCTTCATACCGCGAATAACCGGAGATTCGCCTTTCCAGAAATAACCGTGATGAACGATGACCGCATCCGCCTGCAGACGTACTGCCTCGTCCAGTAACGCCTGACTTGCGGTCACGCCGGTCACGATTTTATGCACCGTCTCTTTGCCCTCAACCTGCAAACCATTCGGCGCATAGTCGCTAATGGCGGCGCTGTTCAGTTTGTCGTTGATCAGTTGTTCCAGTTCGGTGTTTTTCATCATCGTCCTCGTAGTCATAAATTCTGCCTGCCCAATCAGCAACACAGCTTAGGTTAAAATAGCGTCCCCGCTTGCGTTCGTCGATAGACATTTCACTGACACATCAAGAAACAATCACACCCGATTTGAACGCAATTTGCTTACCCCCACGCGATCTAATTCATGTATATTTATGCAATCAGACAGCATATTGCAAAAATAATCAGATCTGTATCAAAGTTAAAACTTTAAGGAAACACACTCGCGCAGCACGTTCAGCCTGTCGCGAGGCATTTACTTCGAGAAAAGAATGAATAAACAAGCATCTCAACCACGGGCGATTTATTACGTCGTTGCGCTACAAATTTGGGAATACTTCAGTTTTTACGGCATGCGTGCATTGCTGATCCTGTATCTCACTAACCAGCTTAAGTACGACGATAATCACGCATATGAACTGTTCAGCGCCTACTGCTCGCTGGTCTACGTCACGCCCATACTTGGGGGATACCTGGCCGATAAAGTGCTCGGCAATCGAATGGCGGTGATGATCGGCGCATTTTTAATGGCAGTGGGGCATCTGGTATTGGGCGCCAGCGAAATGGCCCCGGCGTTCCTTTATTTGTCGCTGGCGATTATTGTCTGTGGCTACGGTCTGTTTAAATCCAACATCAGTTGCCTGTTAGGCGAGTTGTATCAGCCTGAAGACCCTCGCCGTGACGGTGGATTCTCTCTGCTCTACGCTGCCGGTAATATTGGTTCAATCATCGCGCCCATTGCCTGCGGCTACGTGCAGGAAGAGTACAGCTGGGCAATGGGCTTTGCGCTGGCGGCGATTGGCATGCTGGCGGGGCTGGTGATTTTCGTATGCGGTAATCGCCATTTCGCCCATACCACCGGCGTCAACAAGGCCGTTCTGTGTGCGAAAAAATATATGCTGCCAAACTGGGCCTGGTTGTTAGTTCTGCTGGTTGCAGCACCGCTGCTGATTACCGTTCTGTTCTGGAAAGAGTGGTCCGTTTACGCACTGATCGTTGCTACTGTTATTGGTCTGGCGGTTCTGGCGAAGATTTACCGCCAGGCGCAGACCCAGAAACAGCGTAAAGAACTGGGGCTTATCGTTACGCTGACCTTCTTCAGTCTGTTGTTCTGGGCCTTTGCTCAACAGGGCGGCAGTTCGATTAGCCTGTATATCGACCGCTTCGTTAACCGCGATATTCTGGGATATTCCGTCCCTACTGCGATGTTCCAGTCGGTTAACGCCTTTGCCGTTATGCTGTGCGGTATCGTGCTGGCCTGGGTGGTCAAAGAAAGCGTTAGCGGTAATCGTACCGTCCGTATCTGGGGTAAATTTGCCCTTGGCCTCGGTTTAATGAGCGCCGGATTCTGTATTCTGACCTTGAGCGCCCGCTGGTCCGCGACTTACGGTCACTCTTCCATGCCGCTGATGGTATTGGGGCTGGCGGTCATGGGCTTTGCCGAGCTGTTTATCGATCCGGTGGCTATGTCTCAGATTACACGTATCGAGATCCCTGGAGTGACCGGCGTATTAACGGGTATTTACATGCTGCTTTCCGGGGCCATCGCCAACTACCTGGCCGGCGTTATCGCCGATCAGACCTCACAAGGCTCGTTTGATTCAGCGGGCGCTATCAACTATTCCATCAATGCATATATTGATGTCTTTAGCGAAATAACCTGGGGCGCGCTGGCCTGTGTGGTGCTGGTGCTGCTGATTTGGCTGTACCAGTCGTTGAAGTTCAGAAATCGTCCGCTGGCGGTAGAGTCCTGAGTTTACAGGCCCGATGATGTAATAAGATTCGGGCCTGTTTTTCTGGAGATTATGCATGGTTTACAGCCAAATCCGCTTCTGAAACACCGGTCACCAGTTTTACCATTTCGCGTTCTATTCCCTGCTCCAACATGGTTTGCGCTATACGCAATGCCGCTTCTTGTTTTCCTTCTTCTTTGCCTTGTTGTAGTCCTTGTTGTAGTCCTTGTTGTAGACCTTCCTGTAATCCATCTAACCGTAACCGCTCTGCAATAGTCATCAGCCTCTCCTTGTGTTGGGGGATCCGTTGTGCCATCTCTTGCATAAACTCATTAAAGCGAGATTCATCGCCAGATTGTAGAATGTAATTAAACATCGCTTGTAATTGCGTGTCATTAGCGCATCCAGTAAGTAGCAGCGTGGTCAGTTGCTCTACCAGCCCCATCAAATCCCGCCGACGGATATGTTTTTGCATTAATTCCAGCAGCGCCATTCGCCTGTGAGCCATGATCTCATCATCGGGTACTACCGTTATGTCCACCAACGGAAATGCGCTGGAATAAAGTTGTCTTGCCGCCACGGAATCGGCAAAGGCATCCAGCCAGCACAACGAGTACGGATAGGGGCTTCGGCAGCCATGATAAAACAGCATCGGTATCACCAGCGGCAGTTCCTTATGCCCTGCGTCCAGATGGCGCTGCATCGCCGCCATCGCATAACGCAACAGACGAAAAGCCATATGCGGCTCGGCTGAACTTTGATGCTCTAAAACCACATAGACATAACCGTCGCCGTCGCGTGTGTGCAAAGACCAGAGCACGTCGGAGTAGCGCGAACGTAAATCCGCTTCAATAAAGCTTTCTGACTCCAGCTTCAGCGAATTCAAATCGCAAAGTGTCCGCAGTTCAGTTGGCAGGTGAATGTCGAGAAAATCCCGCGCAGTTTCGGGATGATGTAAAAACGTTTTAAACACCGCATCGTGCGGTGTGGATGTCGTTGGCGTTGGCGTTGGCGCTGGCGTTGTCATTAATTTCCGTCATCTGAATGAAGATGACGGAAATTTACTGCTGAGGGAAAACTTATGCAGCAGGGTATTCACGGTACTGAGAGCACGCTTCAGCGCTAAAAGCTCCCGACTGCAACATGTTCATTCTGCTGGAAAGCATTACGCTGAAATCCACCATGCCTACTCTTTACGCGCCGCCTCATAGGCCGCCAGCGTCGCCAGTCTTGCTTGTTTATGATCGACAATCGGACGAGGATAGTTAAGCGTAACCTGCGCTTTTTCAGCCCATGTCCACGGGTCATGAATGGCTTTACCCGGCACATCGCGCAGTTCCGGCAGCCACTGGCGGATAAACTCGCCGTCGCGATCAAATTTTTCGCCCTGAGTCGTGGGGTTAAAGATACGGAAATACGGTGCGGCGTCGGTCCCGGTTGAGGCCGCCCACTGCCAGCCGCCGTTATTGGCCGCCAGATCGCCATCGATCAGTTGCGACATAAAATATTGCTCGCCTTTACGCCAGTCGATCAGCAGATCTTTCACTAAAAAGCTGGCCGTAATCATGCGTAATCGATTATGCATCCAGCCCGTGGCGTTGAGCTGACGCATCGCCGCATCAACAATCGGGTATCCCGTGTTCCCTGTTTGCCAGGCTTGCAAATGTGCCGGATTATTCTGCCATTGCACGCGATCGGTCCAACGGATAAACGGTTGATGCCGACACAGCGCCGGATGGTAAGTCATCAGATGACGATAAAATTCACGCCAGATAAGTTCGTTCAGCCAGACGCTGCCTTCCCCTCCTTCAAGCGCCTGCGGCTGCTCCGCGAGCAGTCGATTCAGGCACTGGCGCGGCGACAATCCCCCTGTCGCCAGGCTCGCGGATAATCGACTGGTACCATCAACCGCGGGGAAATCACGCCGTTGCTCATATTCGCGCGCGGCCTGCTGGCAAAACTGGCGTAATTGCGCGATAGCCAGTTTTTCTTCTGCCACAAACCGCTGCGCATCAAAATCTTGCTGCGGATAGCTCAGCGTTATTGATGTTAACGGAGCGTCAAGAGCGCCGCTTTCTCTCACCTTCGGCGCACTAACGCATTCTGGAACCCCCTCTTTAATCCGCTTTAGCCAGGCATTTTTAAACGGTGTAAAGACTTTATACATTTCGTGATTGCCGGTCATGACCGCCCCTGGAGGCAGGATCACGCTGTCGTCAAACCCTTCACACACCACATGGGGTAATGCCTTCTCAACGGCAACATCACGCTGACGTTCGTTTATTTCGTATTGATAGTTATAAAACAATCGGCTGACGCTATGCTGTGCGCAGACGTTTTTGACGGTTTCCACGCTGGTCGCAAAATCTGCAACTTCATCAAACAGAAGCGGGATGCCTTTTTCCGCCAGCGCCGCTTGCAACGCATTCAACTGCGCACTCACAAATGCCGCCTGACGTGGGGCCATTTCGTGCGCTTTCCACTGCTCAGGAGTAGAGATATATAGCGCGATGACCTGCGCAGTACGATCCCGACAAGCCGCCGCCAGCGCGAGGTTGTCATGCAGACGTAAATCACGTCGAAACCAGACCAGATGGGTGGTCATAATACTCCCGGATATAAATTAATCATTGCCACTCGTTATCTATTACACCGACAAGTGTAGACGTCGGCGCATAAAAAAAACCGCCACATTACTGTGAGCGGTTTTCTTGAGCAAGAACGATAACTTAGTAGAAATCGCAGGTGGCTTTTTCAGCCTGCTCCATCCACACCGGTTTATCACTGGTTTTAGACCAGACGCGGTGCAGGTAGCTGTAAAAACGAGCGCGGTCTTTCCAGAACAGCATGACCGGTAGCGCCAGCACGCCCGCCACTACGGCAAAGGTACGGCGCAAGAAAACAATGTGTGCTGGATATTCTTTATAAAAGTCCATAATCCTCTCCCATATATCTGTTCGGTGAATAGCACCGGAAAAATAAATTTGGTTAACTGATGAAAATAATACCGCCTTGTGTGTAATTTTGCTACTCATCCGACCACTTATTTTTATCTATTGATGCTCCGTTTAGCATAAAACCGTAATTAAGTTACATAGAGGTTAAATTAATACTAACCATTAGTTAAATAATGGTTTTTGCCATTTTTATACTTTTTTTACACCCCACCCGCTGATTTTTGCGAAATCTTTGCAAGCAAAAACCTACGCTCTGGTTATCACATTTATGCCACTGGAGGTGCACTGTGAGTGCAGGCGTGATAACCGGCATTGTGCTGGTCTTTTTATTATTAGGTTACCTGGTCTATGCCCTGATCAATGCGGAGGCGTTCTGATGGCAGCCCATGGATTTTTACTCATTGCCAGTTTCTTGCTGGTGCTATTTGTCATCGCCAGACCGTTGGGATTTGGGCTGGCTCGACTGATCAACAATACGCCCCTGCCGGGTCTGGTTGGCGCGGAGCATTTACTCTGGCGCGGTCTTGGCATCTCGCAGCAGGAGATGAACTGGCGGCAGTATCTGCTGGCTATCCTCGCTCTCAATGCGCTGGGCCTGCTGGTCCTGTTTTCGATGCTGATGGCGCAAAACCTGCTGCCGCTAAATCCCCAGCAACTACCAGGGCTTTCGTGGGATCTGGCGCTCAATACGGCGGTGAGTTTTGTCACTAATACCAACTGGCAATCCTATGCTGGCGAAACCACCTTAAGCTATTTCAGCCAGATGGCCGGGTTGACCGTGCAGAATTTCCTGTCTGCGGCGACCGGAATTGCGGTGATTTTTGCCCTGACCCGCGCTTTCACACGCCAAAGTATGAACACGTTGGGCAACGCCTGGGTCGATCTGGTTCGCATTACGCTGTGGATCCTCGTCCCTATTGCGTTGCTCATTGCCCTGTTCTTCATTCAGCAAGGTACGTTGCAAAACATATTGCCTTATCAGCCCATCACCACCCTTGAAGGGGTGAAACAGCTGCTGCCAATGGGGCCAGTCGCCTCACAGGAAGCGATTAAGATGCTCGGCACTAACGGAGGGGGATTCTTTAACGCTAACTCATCGCATCCGTTTGAAAACCCAACCGCACTGACCAATCTGGTACAGATGCTGGCTATTTTCTTAATTCCCACCGCGCTGTGTTTTGCCTTTGGTGATGTAGTGGGCGATCGTCGTCAGGGGCGGACCTTACTGTGGGCCATGTCATTGATTTTTGCGGTCTGCGTTGCCGTCGTGATGTGGGCCGAAGTTCAGGGCAACCCGCACCTGATGGCATTCGGTGCCGACAGCAATATCAACATGGAAGGCAAGGAGAGCCGCTTTGGCGTGCTGGTCACGAGTCTCTTTTCCGTCGTCACCACAGCAGCATCCTGCGGGGCTGTCGATGCGATGCATGACTCCTTTACCGCACTGGGCGGCATGGTACCTATGTGGCTGATGCAGATTGGTGAAGTGGTCTTCGGCGGTGTGGGTTCAGGTCTGTACGGCATGCTGCTGTTCGTGCTGCTGGCGGTATTTATCGCCGGGTTAATGATTGGCCGTACGCCGGAGTATCTGGGTAAGAAAATCGACGTGCGCGAAATGAAAATGACCGCGCTGGCGATTCTGGTCACCCCTACGCTGGTCCTGCTCGGGACAGCGATCGCCATGATGAGCGATGCCGGGCGCAGCGCCATGCTTAATCCAGGTCCTCACGGCTTTAGTGAAGTCCTGTATGCCGTGTCGTCTGCCTCGAACAACAACGGTAGCGCCTTTGCCGGATTAAGCGCCAATAGCCCGTTCTGGAACTGCCTGCTGGCCCTGTGCATGTTCTTCGGTCGCTTCGGCGTGATCATCCCCGTGATGGCTATTGCCGGGTCGCTGGTCAGTAAAAAGATCCAGCCAGCAAGCCCAGGCACGCTACCTACCCACGGCGCGCTGTTTGTCGGGTTGTTAATCGGTACGGTGTTACTGGTTGGCGCTCTCACCTTTGTTCCTGCCCTGGCGCTTGGTCCGGTCGCAGAATACCTGTCATTACACTGAGTGATGCGGAGCACATTACTATGAGTCGCAAGCAACTGGCGCTGTTCGAACCCTCTCTGGTCGCACAGGCGCTGATGGACGCCGTGAAAAAATTAAGCCCACATACCCAGTGGCGTAACCCGGTGATGTTTATCGTCTGGCTGGGCAGTTTGTTAACAACCCTGTTAACGGTGGCGATGGCAACAGGTCATATGCAGGGCAGCCCGTGGTTTACCGGCGCGATAAGTCTGTGGCTGTGGATTACCGTTCTGTTCGCCAACTTCGCTGAGGCGCTGGCGGAAGGTCGCAGTAAAGCTCAGGCTAATAGCCTAAAGGGAGTCAAAAAAACCGCCTTTGCCCGTAAACTTCGCGAACCCAAATACGGCGCGGCAATGGATCACGTTCCTGCCGATGATTTACGGAAAGGGGATATCGTGCTGGTGGAAGCTGGCGATATTATCCCGTGTGATGGCGAGGTCATTGAAGGTGGCGCATCAGTAGATGAAAGTGCCATTACCGGTGAATCCGCGCCTGTGATTCGTGAATCCGGTGGCGATTTCGCCTCCGTCACCGGCGGGACCCGCATCCTCTCCGACTGGCTGGTTATCGAATGCAGCGTAAACCCCGGTGAAACGTTCCTCGACCGGATGATCGCCATGGTTGAAGGCGCGCAGCGGCGTAAAACGCCCAATGAAATCGCCCTGACGATCCTGCTGATTGCCCTGACCATTATCTTTTTGCTGGCGACCGCCACGCTATGGCCGTTTTCCGCCTGGGGTGGTAGTGCGGTCAGCATCACGGTGCTGGTTGCCTTGCTTGTGTGTTTGATCCCTACAACGATAGGCGGACTGCTCTCAGCGATTGGCGTCGCCGGGATGAGCCGCATGCTGGGCGCGAATGTCATCGCTACCAGCGGACGTGCAGTAGAGGCGGCAGGTGACGTAGACGTACTGCTGCTGGATAAAACAGGCACCATTACGCTGGGTAACCGTCAGGCTTCGGATTTTCTGCCCGCCCACGGCGTGGACGAAAAAACGTTGGCCGACGCCGCACAGCTTTCATCGCTGGCCGATGAAACGCCGGAAGGCCGCAGCATCGTGGTCCTGGCAAAACAGCGCTTTAATCTGCGTATTCGCGACGTGCAATCGTTGCACGCTACCTTTGTGCCGTTTACCGCCCAAAGCCGGATGAGCGGCATCAACATCGACAACCGAATGATCCGCAAAGGGTCGGTCGATGCCATTCGTCGGCACGTTGAAGCCAACGGCGGCCACTTTCCCGCCGATGTGGAGCAGAAGGTCGAAAGCGTCGCTCGCCTTGGCGCAACGCCGCTGGTGGTTGCCGAAGGCTCCCACGTACTGGGCGTGATTGCGCTGAAAGATATTGTGAAAGGCGGGATCAAAGAACGTTTTGCTCAACTGCGCAAAATGGGGATTAAAACGGTGATGATCACCGGCGATAACCGCCTGACCGCTGCCGCGATCGCCGCTGAGGCCGGAGTGGATGACTTCTTAGCTGAAGCCACGCCGGAAGCCAAGCTGGCGCTGATTCGTCAGTATCAAGCGGAAGGTCGTCTGGTGGCGATGACCGGCGACGGAACCAATGACGCTCCTGCCCTGGCGCAGGCCGACGTTGCGGTCGCCATGAACTCTGGAACCCAGGCAGCGAAAGAAGCAGGTAACATGGTGGATCTCGACTCCAACCCCACCAAACTGATTGAAGTAGTGCACATTGGTAAACAAATGCTGATGACGCGCGGTTCGCTGACCACTTTCAGTATTGCCAACGACGTCGCGAAGTATTTCGCTATTATCCCGGCCGCCTTCGCCGCCACCTATCCACAGCTCAATGCGCTGAACGTGATGGGACTGCATTCGCCAGACTCGGCGATCCTCAGCGCGGTTATCTTTAACGCGCTGGTTATCGTCTTTCTGATCCCGCTGGCGCTAAAAGGCGTGAGCTACAAACCTTTGTCCGCATCCGCGATGTTGCGCCGCAATTTGTGGATCTATGGTCTGGGCGGTTTGGTTGTGCCGTTTATCGGTATCAAAGCGATTGATTTACTGCTGACCCTGCTGGGTCTGGTGTGAGGTTTCAGATGAGTGGATTACGTCCTGCATTATCAACATTGATTTTCCTGATGCTTATCACCGGCGGGGCTTACCCGTTGCTGACGACCGCGCTGGGGCAGTGGTGGTTTCCCCACCAGGCTAACGGTTCGCTTCTTAGCGAAGGTCAGGTTGTTCGCGGCTCTGAGCTCATCGGGCAACATTTTACCGCTGCCGGTTATTTTCAGGGGCGTCCGTCTGCCACAGCTGAAATGCCCTATAATCCAATGGCTTCAGGCGGCAGTAATCTGGCAGCCAGCAACCCGGAACTGGATAAACAGCTGCAAAGCCGGATTGCCGCGCTGCGTGCCGCCAACCCGCAGGCAAGTCCTGCCGTCCCGGTAGAGCTGGTAACGGCTTCTTCCAGCGGGCTGGATAACAACCTGACGCCAGCCGCGGTGGCCTGGCAAATTCCCCGCGTGGCGCAGGCTCGCAACCTCAGCGTTGAAGAGGTTACGCGGTTGGTTGCACAATATACGCAAAAGCCGTTGGTCAGTTTTATCGGTCAGCCGGTGGTGAACCTGGTGGAACTTAATTTAGCGCTGGATAAGCACTGAGAAAAAGGACATGCATAACGAACCCTTACGCCCCAACCCCGATCGCCTGCTGGAGCAGACCACGGCCCCGCACCGGGGAAAACTGAAAATTTTCTTCGGTGCCTGTGCTGGCGTCGGCAAAACCTGGGCCATGCTGGCAGAGGCCCAGCGACTGCGGGCGCAAGGGTTAGATGTGCTGATTGGCGTGGTGGAAACCCATGGACGCAAAGAGACCGCCGCGCTGTTGGACGGCCTCAGCATCCTGCCGCTAAAGCGACAGGCGCGTCACGGTCGCCATATCAATGAGTTCGATCTCGACGCGGCGCTGGCCCGCCGTCCGGCGCTCATTTTGATGGATGAACTGGCGCACAGTAATGCGCCAGGCTCACGGCATCCTAAGCGCTGGCAGGACATTGAAGAGCTGCTGGAAGCCGGGATTGATGTCTTTACTACCGTTAACGTGCAGCATCTGGAAAGTCTCAATGATGTGGTCAGCGGCGTTACCGGCATTCAGGTTCGTGAAACCGTACCCGACCCTTTTTTCGATGCCGCCGACGATGTGGTGCTGGTCGATCTCCCCCCCGACGATTTGCGCCAGCGCCTGAACGAAGGCAAGGTCTATATCGCCGGTCAGGCAGAAAGAGCAATTGAGCATTTCTTTCGCAAAGGTAATCTGATCGCGCTACGTGAACTTGCCCTGCGCCGCACGGCTGATCGGGTAGACGATCAGATGCGCGCCTGGCGAGGACGTCCGGGAGAGGAGAAAGTCTGGCATACCCGCGACGCTATTTTACTGTGCATTGGGCACAATACCGGCAGCGAAAAACTGGTACGCGCCGCCGCACGTCTGGCGGCGCGTCTCGGCAGCGTCTGGCATGCGGTGTATGTCGAAACGCCAGCGCTGCACCGACTGCCCGAAAAACAACGCCGCGCAATTTTAAGCGCTCTGCGGCTGGCTCAGGAGTTAGGCGCAGAAACAGCCACCCTTTCCGACCCCGCCGAAGACAAAGCGGTCATCCACTATGCCCGTGAGCATAATCTGGGAAAAATTGTGCTCGGGCGTCCGACTACGCGTCGCTGGTGGCGTAGCGATTCCTTTGCCGACAAACTCGCTCATCGCGCACCGGATCTCGACCTGATGATTGTTGCGCTCGATGAGCCCCCTTCACGCCCTGTGCTGCAAACGGCTGATAGTCGCACCTTTAAGGATAAATGGCGGGTACAAATTCAGGGTTGTGTGGTTGCCGTTGCGCTGTGCGCCATCATTACGCTAATCGCCATGCAGTGGCTAATGGCCTTTGACGCCGCCAACCTGGTGATGATCTATTTATTGGGTGTGGTGGTTATCGCACTCTTTTACGGACGCTGGCCGTCAGTGCTGGCAACCTTTATTAACGTCGCCAGCTTCGATCTCTTCTTTATTGCCCCACGCGGGACGCTGGCCGTTTCAGACGTTCAGTATCTGCTCACCTTTGCCGTAATGCTAACGGTAGGGCTGGTTATTGGTAATCTGACCGCCGGGGTGCGTTATCAGGCGCGGGTAGCGCGTTATCGTGAACAGCGTACGCGTCATTTGTATGAGATGTCGAAAGCGCTGGCCGTCGGTCGGAGTCAGACGGATATCGCCGCCACCAGTGAACAGTTTATCGCTTCAACGTTTCAGGCCCGCAGCCAGGTTTTACTGCCCGGTGAGAACGGCAAGCTGGCCCCGCTCACCCATCAACAGGGCATGACGCCGTGGGATGACGCTATTGCCCAATGGAGCTTTGACAAAGGGCAACCGGCCGGTGCAGGCACCGACACGTTACCGGGCGTGCCGTATCAGATTTTACCGTTAAAAAGCGCCGATAAAACGCATGGGCTGCTGGTAGTCGAACCGGGAAATTTACGCCAGCTTATGATCCCCGAACAGCAACGCCTGCTGGAAACCTTCACTCTACTGGTAGCCAGTGCGCTGGAGCGCCTGACGCTGACCGCCAGCGAAGAGCAGGCGCGGTTTGCCAGCGAGCGCGAAAGCATTCGCAACGCCCTGCTCGCTGCTCTGTCCCACGATTTGCGCACGCCGTTGACGGTGTTGTTCGGTCAGGCGGAAATCTTAACGCTGGATCTGGCCAGCGAGGGATCGCCGCACGCGCGCCAGGCCAGTGAGATTCGCCAGCACGTTCTGAATACTACCCGACTGGTTAATAACCTGCTGGATATGGCGCGAATTCAGTCTGGCGGCTTTAATCTTAAGAAGGAGTGGTTAACGCTGGAAGAGGTGGTCGGCAGCGCCCTGCAGATGCTGGAGCCCGGTCTCTCTGCCCCGATAAATCTGTCGTTACCTGAACCGTTAACACTGATTCACGTCGATGGTCCGCTCTTTGAACGGGTGCTGATAAACCTGTTGGAAAACGCCGTCAAATACGCGGGGCCACAGGCGCAAATCGGTATTGATGCCAGCGTCGATGGCGCACATCTGCAACTGGACGTCTGGGATAACGGGCCGGGTATTCCGTCGGGTATGGAACAGCGCGTTTTTGACAAATTTTCCCGGGGAAATAAAGAGTCATCGGTGCCCGGCGTTGGGCTGGGGTTGGCAATTTGTCAGGCTATTGTGGACGTGCACGGCGGTACTATTTCGGTCCACAATCGCGCGCAGGGAGGAGCCTGTTTTCGTGTTACACTGCCCCAGGAAATTCCCCCTGAACTTGAAGATTTTCATGAGGATATGTGACGAACGTACTGATTGTTGAAGATGAACATGCCATTCGCCGCTTTCTGCGCACCGCGCTGGAAGCCGATGGCCTGCGTGTATATGAAGCGGAAACGCTGCAACGTGGTCTGTTGGAAGCCGCCACGCGAAAACCCGATCTCATCATTCTCGATCTCGGCCTGCCGGACGGCGACGGCATTGATTTTATTCGCGACCTGCGACAATGGAGCGCGATTCCGGTGATTGTGCTTTCAGCCCGCAGTGAGGAAAGCGATAAAATTGCTGCGCTGGATGCCGGTGCCGATGACTATCTCAGTAAACCCTTTGGTATTGGCGAGCTACAGGCGAGATTGCGCGTGGCATTGCGTCGCCACGCCAGCGGTGCGTCTCCCGAACCGGTGGTACATTTTTCCAACGTCAAAGTGGATATTGCCGCACGCCTCGTTCACCGAGGTGACGAGGAAATTCATTTGACGCCGATTGAGTTTCGTCTGTTAGCGGTTCTGTTAAATAATGCCGGGAAGGTACTGACGCAACGCCAGTTGTTAAATCAGGTTTGGGGACCAAACGCCGTCGAACACAGTCATTATCTACGTATTTATATGGGACACCTGCGCCAGAAGCTGGAACTGGACCCGGCCCGTCCGCGTCATTTTCTGACCGAAACCGGAATTGGCTATCGGTTTATGCCGTGAATTCTTATTCATTTTTTCTGATTAATTAATAAATATATTTTTCATTACTCACTCCACTGCATAATACTTATTATGCAGCCAGTAGAATATTGTAAAAAAATAATAGAATACAAATAAATAACATATAAACAACAAAACAGCATCTTGTCCCGCACTATGCATAAATGGCGACTAAATATTTTATAAACGATCGTTTTTTATTGATCTTCTTCACAGTTCATAGCCATTTCCTGGATAAAATACCCGCACCTTCCACTTATCCAGTAAAGGTAACTAAAATGGAAAATAATAGCCGTACAATGCCACATATAAGGCGAACAACGCATATTATGATGTTTGCCCACCGCAACAGTTTCGACTTTCATTTCTTTAATGCCCGTTAGTCTTCCGACTAAGGGCACTCAAGTATACAGGTCTTCCTGACTCTCTGTATCGCAGGCTAACGCCTGTATCCGCAGTGCTCTCCCTGCATAACCCTGTATTACCTGTGACCGGACCGGTTAGGGTTTATTGCATCTTCAAAAAAGCAACTTACTGATTTATTTATCAGCGGTATGACTTTGCTTTTTTTTTCCGGAGTTATCAATTTCTCATTTGAGGAATTGAGGACCTGCTATTACCTAAAAATAAAGAGATGAAAATGTCAGAATTAAAAATTGCCGTAAGCCGTTCCTGTCCTGATTGTTTTTCTACGCAGCGTTCTTGCGTAAATATCGATGAAAGTAATTTTATTGATGTTGCTGCTATCGTGTTATCCATCAATGATATTGAACGTGGAAAACTCGATGAAATTGACGCCACCGGCTATGGGATTCCTGTTTTTATCGCCACCGAAAATGAAGAACGTGTTCCATCTGAACATCTGCCGCGGATCTCAGGTGTATTCGAATGTAATGAAGCCCGTACCGCCTTTTATGGCCGGCAGTTAGAAACCGCCGCCAGCCATTATGAAACGCAGTTACGTCCGCCGTTCTTCCGTGCGCTTGTCGACTATGTCAATCAGGGTAACAGCGCCTTTGATTGTCCTGGTCATCAGGGGGGCGAGTTTTTCCGTCGCCATCCTGCGGGTAATCAGTTTGTCGAATATTTCGGCGAAACACTTTTCCGCTCCGATTTGTGTAATGCCGATGTCGCAATGGGTGATCTGCTGATTCACGAAGGCGCTCCCTGCATCGCACAACAGCACGCAGCTAAAGTTTTCAACGCGGATAAGACCTACTTTGTACTGAACGGGACCTCCTCATCGAACAAAGTGGTGCTTAACGCATTGCTCACCCCAGGCGATCTGGTGTTATTCGACCGCAACAACCACAAGTCAAACCACCACGGCGCGTTATTGCAGGCCGGGGCAACGCCAGTATATCTGGAAACCGCGCGTAACCCGTACGGCTTTATCGGCGGGATCGACGCGCACTGCTTTGAAGAAGGCTATCTACGTGAACAGGTGAGTGAAGTTGCGCCACAACGTTCGAAAGATGAGCGTCCGTTCCGTCTGGCCGTGATTCAGTTAGGTACCTACGACGGCACAATCTATAACGCCCGTCAGGTGGTGGATAAGATCGGTCATCTGTGCGACTACATCCTGTTTGACTCCGCGTGGGTTGGCTATGAGCAGTTTATTCCGATGATGGCCGATTGCTCTCCGCTGTTGCTGGATCTTAACGAAAATGACCCCGGCATTCTGGTCACCCAGTCAGTGCACAAACAACAGGCAGGCTTCTCTCAGACTTCGCAGATCCACAAAAAAGACAGCCATATTAAAGGCCAGTCTCGCTACGTGCCTCATAAACGAATGAATAACGCGTTCATGATGCACGCCTCCACCAGCCCGTTCTATCCGCTCTTTGCCGCACTGGACATCAACGCCAAAATGCATGAAGGCGTCAGCGGGCGCAACATGTGGATGGACTGCGTCGTCAACGGAATTGATACTCGTAAGTTGATCCTGGAAAACTGCCACCATATCCGCCCGTTCGTGCCGGAGATAGTAGAAGGTAAACCGTGGCAGGCTTATCCCACCGCTGAAATCGCCAGCGACCTGCGTTTCTTCCATTTTGTCCCAGGTGAACACTGGCATGCTTTTGAAGGGTATGCCGAACACCAGTACTTTGTGGATCCATGCAAATTGCTGCTCACCACTCCGGGTATTAATGCACGTAACGGCGAATACGATACCTTCGGTGTTCCGGCTACCATTCTGGCTAACTTCCTGCGCGAAAATGGTGTGGTGCCCGAAAAATGCGACCTCAACTCCATCCTGTTCCTGCTGACCCCCGCAGAAGATATGGCGAAGTTGCAGCAGCTTGTCGCCCTGCTGGTACGTTTCGAAAAACTGCTGGAAGCCGATGCCCCGCTAGCCGAGGTTCTGCCCTCGATCTACAAGCAGCATGAAGCCCGTTACGCCGGTTACACCCTGCGCCAGCTGTGCCAGGAGATGCACGATTTGTATGCGCGTCACAACGTGAAGCAGCTACAGAAAGAGATGTTCCGTAAGGCACATTTCCCGCGCGTCAGCATGAATCCCCAGGATGCCAATTATGCATATCTGCGTGGTGAAGTTGAACTGGTGCGTCTGCCGGACGCTGAAGGTCGCATCGCGGCAGAAGGCGCGCTGCCTTATCCTCCGGGCGTGCTGTGTGTGGTTCCGGGTGAAATCTGGGGCGGTTCAGTATTACGTTACTTCAGCGCACTGGAAGAAGGAATCAATTTGCTACCGGGTTTTGCGCCTGAACTCCAGGGTGTCTACATCGAAGAACACGACGGTCGTAAACAGGTGTGGTGCTACGTGATTAAGCAACAAAGCGCGCAACACGCTCTGTTGAAAGGGGAAATGTTATGAGCAAAGCCAAATCCAACAAAATGGGCGTCGTCCAGCTCACTATCCTGACCATGGTTAATATGATGGGATCCGGAATCATCATGTTGCCCACCAAGCTTGCGGAAGTCGGTACTATCTCGATCATCTCGTGGCTGGTGACTGCTGTCGGTTCAATGGCGCTGGCCTGGGCCTTCGCAAAATGCGGTATGTTCAGCCGTAAATCTGGCGGTATGGGGGGTTACGCTGAATACGCCTTTGGCAAATCCGGTAACTTTATGGCGAACTACACTTATGGCGTTTCGCTGTTAATCGCCAACGTGGCTATCGCCATCTCCGCCGTTGGCTACGGTACCGAGCTGTTTGGCGCCACACTGACGCCGGTGCAGATTGGCCTGGCAACCATTGGTGTACTGTGGATCTGTACCGTGGCTAACTTTGGCGGGGCGCGCATTACCGGGCAGATCAGCAGCATCACCGTTTGGGGCGTCATTATTCCGGTTGTCGGTCTGTGTATCATCGGCTGGTTCTGGTTCAGTCCGACGCTGTACGCTAACTCCTGGAATCCACACCACGTCCCGTTCTTCACGGCTGTCGGTTCTTCCATTGCGATGACCTTGTGGGCTTTTCTGGGTCTGGAATCGGCCTGCGCCAACGCTGAAGTGGTAGACAACCCGGAACGCAACGTGCCCATCGCCGTATTGGGCGGTACGCTGGGCGCGGCGGTGATTTACATCATCTCCACCAACGTGATAGCCGGGATTGTGCCGAATATGGATCTGGCTAACTCTACAGCACCGTTCGGTTTAGCCTTCGCACAAATGTTCACCCCGGAAGTCGGTAAGGTGATCATGGCGCTGATGGTGATGTCCTGCTGCGGTTCACTGCTGGGCTGGCAGTTCACTATCGCTCAGGTATTCAAATCGTCGGCTGATGGGGGTTACTTCCCTAAAATCTTCTCTCGCGTGACCAAAGTAGACGCGCCGGTACAGGGGATGCTGGCTATCGTGATCATCCAGAGTGGTTTATCGCTGATGACTATCAGCCCGTCACTGAACAGTCAGTTCAACGTGCTGGTCAACCTGGCGGTGGTAACGAACATCATTCCGTATATTCTGTCGATGGCCGCGCTGGTAATTATTCAAAAAATGGCGAATGTTCCGTCGTCAAAAGCGAAACCGGCGAACTTCGTGGCGTTTGTTGGCGCATTGTACAGCTTCTATGCGCTCTACTCCTCTGGCGAAGAAGCAATGCTTTATGGTTCTATCGTGACCTTCCTCGGCTGGACGCTGTATGGCCTGGTATCACCGCGTTTTGAACTGAAAAATAAGCATAGTTAAATCCTGGCATAAAAAAGCCCGGTAGCGCTAACGCTTACCGGGCCTACAAAACGCGTCAGTACAAACAAGACTTACGCGTTTTTCAGCACTTCGCTGACAATCTCAACGGCTTCTTTTTCGATCTGCTTGCGATGTTCTTCACCAAGGAAGCTCTCACAGTAGATTTTATAGGCGTCTTCAGTACCTGACGGACGCGCAGCAAACCAGCCGTTGTCAGTCATCACCTTCAGACCGCCGATAGAAGCACCGTTACCCGGTGCCGCCGTCAGACGTGCCGTGATCGGGTCGCCCGCCAGCGTGCTGGCACTCACCATTTCCGGAGACAGCTTAGACAGCGCCGCTTTCTGCGCGGAGGTCGCGCTTGCCTGCAGGCGGTTGTAGCTTGGCGCGCCGAAGCGGGCTGCCAGTTCGTTGTAGTGCTCTTGCGGATTCTTACCAGTCACTGCGGTAATTTCTGCCGCCAGCAGGCACATGATGATGCCGTCTTTGTCGGTCGACCACGGTGTACCGTCAAAGCGCAGGAAAGAAGCGCCCGCGCTCTCTTCACCACCAAAGCCAAAGCTGCCGTCAAACAGACCGTCAACGAACCACTTAAAGCCAACCGGAACTTCGACCAGTTTACGCCCTAAATCATTCACTACGCGGTCAATCATCGCCGAAGAGACCAGCGTCTTACCGACGGCAACGTCTTTGCCCCACTGAGGACGATGCTGGAACAGGTAGTTGATCGCCACTGCCAGGTAGTGGTTCGGATTCATCAGGCCCGCCGGGGTGACGATACCGTGACGGTCGTAGTCCGGATCGTTGGCAAAGGCCAGATCGAACTTGTCACGCAGCGCCAACAGTCCCGCCATCGCGCACTCGGAGGAGCAGTCCATACGGATTGCGCCATCTTTGTCGAGATGCATAAAGCGGAAAGTCTGATCAACGTGATCGTTAACGATAGTCAGGTTCAGGTTGTAGTGCTTGGCAATACGCTTCCAGTATTCGATACCGGAACCGCCAAGCGGATCGACGCCCAGCGTCAGGCCCGCTTTCTGGATCGCCGCCATGTCGACGATGTCGGCCAGTCCTTCAACAAACGGCTGAACCAGGTCCTGCTCTTTTACATGACCAGATGCCAGCGCAGCATCCAGCGACATACGCTTCACGCCTTGCAGACCATCAGCCAGCAGAGCGTTAGCCCTGTCTTCCACCACTTTGGTGACGTTAGTATCTGCCGGACCACCGTTTGGCGGGTTGTATTTAATGCCACCATCTTCCGGCGGATTGTGGGACGGCGTGATCACAATGCCGTCAGCCAGCGGGCCGCCTTTTTTGTTGTGGACCAGGATAGCATTCGACACGGCAGGGGTTGGCGTAAAGCCGTTATTTTCCTGCACGATGACGTCCACGCCGTTCGCTGCCAGCACTTCCAGTACAGAGATAAAAGCCGGTTCAGACAGCGCGTGGGTATCCTTGCCCACATAGCACGGGCCAGTGATCCCGTTTTTCGCACGTTCTTCAGCAATCGCCTGAGCGATTGCCAGAATATGCGGCTCGTTAAAACTATGACGACCTGCACTGCCGCGATGTCCGGACGTACCGAACTTGACGGCGTGCTCAGCGTTCCCTGCCGTTGGTTTCAGTACATAGTACTGTGCCGTCAGTTGGGCGACGTTAATCAAATCACTCTGTTGCGCAGGTTGACCTGCACGGTTGTGGATTGCCATTGCCTGGTCCTTCTAATGCAAGGATTAAATTGTTCCGCAAACCTTTTCAATCAATTCCGCAGGGAATTGCATTGACTGCATGATGTGCTCAACCATGCTGCATTTACGGCCGGTATTGGTATTGGTGATCACCCAGTACGGCGTGCCTGGCACGTGTTTCGGTTTGGTTTGATTACCATTTTTCAGCAGCGTCTGTTCATCTGCTGCAAAATAAACGCGCGTACGACCATGCAACGATTCCGTTGCTTCGGCGAACGCGTTTTGATCCAGTGAATAGAGTGTAGACAGCACCAGCATAAAGCGATTTACTGCTTTCTTCTGCTCCGCATATTCGTCGGACAGCAGCAGTTCACGCATCGCGCGCACTTTATCTTTTACGGGGTTAACCGGCTTCGCTTCCACGACAGCTTGCACAGCGCGGACTTCTTTTACTACCGGAGTGACAGGCTGTGATGCGGCGGAAAACTTCAACATACGCCGTAAAATGTCGGATGCGCTCTCGCCGATATGCTTGGTGTGGCTGGCAATATAGCTATAGAGTTCATCATCAACTTCAATCGTTTTCATCTTAATCCAGTGCAGTGTTTAGCTGAATACAAGTTGTTGGGGTCAACACGCTTAGTGTAAAGGCAAATCCCAACAGCGGATAGCGTCAAGCCTGGTGGCTGGCAAAACTCAGAGTAACCGTAGTTGTTGCAGCCATGTGGCAGAATGGTCAACATGATACCCTAACCCGTGAGTGTGAAAAAAAGAACTTTGCCATGAAATTGAATATCCGAGCGCAATCTGCGCAAAACCTGCACAATAATTCTCCCATCGTCCTGGTGCACGGCCTGTTTGGCAGTCTGGATAACCTGGGGATCCTGGCGCGCGATCTGGTGGCCGATCACGATATCATCCAGGTTGATATGCGAAATCATGGCCTCTCCCCGCGTTCACCTGTGATGAATTATCCGGCCATGGCGCAAGATCTGCTGGATACGCTGGACGATCAACAGATCGAAAAAGCGATCTTTATTGGTCACTCGATGGGGGGCAAAGCCGTCATGGCGTTAACCGCGTTGGCCCCGGAACGTGTCGAACGGTTGGTAGCCATCGACATTGCCCCCGTTGACTATCATGTTCGCCGTCACGATGAGATTTTTGCTGCCATTAACGCAGTAACTGACGCGCAGTCCTCTTCGCGTCACCAGGCGGCGAGCGTCATGCGCCAGCATCTGCAAGAGGAAGGCGTGATCCAGTTTCTGCTCAAATCCTTCGTGGACGGCGAATGGCGCTTTAATGTTCCCGTGCTGTGGGAGCAATATCCTCATATTGTCGGCTGGGAGACCATCCCGGCGTGGGAACACCCGGCGCTGTTTATCCCCGGAGGCAACTCACCTTATGTAACCGAAGCGTATCGCGAACAGCTGCTGGCGCAATTCCCGCAGGCTCGGGCGCACGTTATTGCAGGCGCGGGCCATTGGGTGCATGCCGAAAAACCGGAGGCGGTACTGCGCGCCATCCGTCGTTATCTGAGCGAGCAGGCTAACTGATTAAAAACTCAGCGTCTGCGCGTGATTACGCGCGTGGGCGTTGGCGTGTCTCCCCTGCTGATGTATTATGGCGGGCTATCCATCCGGGCAGACGCCTGGCTGATTGTTTCCCCGAAGTCACCAAGATCATGGCCAAAGAACAAACGGACCGTACGACATTAGATCTGTTCGCGCAGGAGCGTCGCCCGGGACGACCCAAAACTAATCCGCTCTCGCGTGATGAACAGTTACGTATTAACAAACGTAATCAGCTTAAACGCGATAAAGTTCGCGGGCTTAAGCGTGTCGAACTGAAACTGAACGCTGATGCTGTTGACGCTCTGAACGAGCTGGCCGAGGCGCGCAACATGAGTCGCAGTGAACTCATCGAAGAGATGCTGATGAACCAACTCAGCGCATTGCGCGGTCAGGCTTAGTCTGAATTTCTGCTCTAAATCATAAATCGTGTAGCACAGAGTGCAGTCCTGCGTGTTTGCTGTTTCCGCATGCCTGACTGTTCTGCTATGATTGCCCTTATCCGTGGGCAATGCGCCACCACCATTTCAATAAGTTTCAAGAGGTTATTTTACTCATGGCAATCACTGGCATCTTTTTCGGCAGCGACACCGGTAACACCGAAAACATCGCAAAAATGATTCAAAAACAGCTTGGTAAAGACGTTGCCGATGTACATGACATTGCAAAAAGCAGCAAAGAAGACCTCGAAGGGTATGACATTTTGCTGCTCGGCATTCCAACCTGGTACTACGGTGAAGCGCAGTGTGACTGGGACGATTTCTTCCCTACCCTCGAAGACATTGATTTTAACGGCAAACTGGTTGCATTGTTCGGCTGCGGCGACCAGGAAGATTACGCAGAATATTTCTGCGATGCGTTGGGTACAATTCGCGACATCATCGAACCGCGCGGCGCAACCATCGTTGGTCACTGGCCAACGGCGGGTTATCACTTTGAAGCGTCCAAAGGCCTGGCTGACGACGACCACTTTGTGGGTCTGGCCATTGATGAAGATCGCCAGCCTGAATTGACCGCCGAACGCGTAGAAAAATGGGTTAAGCAGATCTCTGAGGAGCTGCACCTCGACGAAATCATCAATGCCTGATTTTGTGTGGCGCAGATTTCCATCTGCGCCACATCAATAGATAAAACCAATCAAAATAATTGCTACAAATTTGTAACTTTTTCGTCTGACCCTGTACAATGGCCAGATGCCAATCGGGTATTGCACAGTGTGTTTGTCGGCGATACCACGTTTTGATTAACAATATATGCCAGAGACTTGCAGTTTTCATTTAGCCATGGCAGTTCTATAATGAATCGCATTATCTCAAGTGCAATTTCTGTCACTTCTGTTAATGAAGTGAATCGTTTAGCTACAGGACAGATTCCGCATGACTGACAACAATACCGCATTAAAGAAGGCTGGCCTGAAAGTAACGCTTCCTCGTTTAAAAATTCTGGAAGTTCTTCAGGAACCGGATAACCATCACGTCAGTGCGGAAGACTTATACAAACGTCTGATCGATATGGGTGAAGAAATTGGTCTGGCGACCGTGTATCGCGTGCTGAACCAGTTTGATGATGCCGGTATCGTGACCCGCCATAATTTTGAAGGTGGTAAATCCGTCTTCGAACTGACTCAACAGCATCATCACGATCACCTCATCTGCCTCGACTGCGGCAAAGTGGTCGAGTTCAGCGATGATTCCATCGAAGCGCGCCAGCGTGAGATTGCGGCTAAACATGGTATTCGTTTAACCAACCATAGCCTCTATCTTTACGGTCACTGCGCCGAAGGCGATTGCCGCGAAGATGAGCATGCTCACGACGGTAAATAATGTGATGCTTTCTGAAAAGCCAACCATTCGGTTGGCTTTTTTTATGGGCGCTATCCCCTCTTTTCCCCTTCCCTCCACTCCTGTGTTGCTTTAATGTAAAAATCAATTATCCCTTCCCGGAGAGTCGAAATGGAACTTCGCCAGCTACGCTATTTTGTTCGCATTGTAGAAACCGGCAGCATGGGTAGCGCGGCGCTCGATCTCAATATTGGGGTTTCGGCACTCAGCCAGCAAATGTCCCGCCTGGAAAACGAACTCGCTATTCGACTGCTGCAGCGCACCTCGCGTGGCGTGACGCCCACCAGCGCCGGACTGGCTTTTTACTCCCAGGCGCAGCTGGCGCTCCGCCACGCAGACGATGCAATCCTCGCCGCGCGAGAGTCCCGGCTTTCCGGGCACGTCAGCGTCGGTATGGCCCCCAGTACCGCTTCCGTTCTCGGCATGCCTTTTATTAACGCCATGCGGGAAAGCTATAGTGATGTCCGCCTGCATGTGGTGGAAAGCCTCTCTGGCAACCTGGAACGGATGATTAATACCCGCCAGATTGATCTGGCCGTGGTTTTTCAGAAAGAAAAGATCGTGCGCTGGAGCGCCAGACCGATTCTCGAAGAGCGCCTGTTTTTGATTGGGACTCATGCCTTACTGGCCGATATTGCCGATGACAATATTGCGCCAGCCCAGCTGGCAAGTATCCCATTGATAATGCCCAGCCCAGGCCACGGTCTGCGCGGCAGGCTGGAAGCAATTTGTCAGGAACACGCGCTGCGCATTGAGATCGCCACAGAAATTGATGGTCTGGCGCTGCTAATGCGTGCCGTTCGCAGTGGAATCGGCGCTACTCTCCAGCCCGGCGCGGCAATTTCCCATCTCGATAAAGAGACGCTAAGAGTGATCGGCGTCCATAATCCAATACTGAGTCGCCCCAACTTTCTGGTCAGCCTTTCTGATGATGAGCTAACCCCCGCGGGCCTCGCCGCCCGCGTGGTGCTAACAAAAGTGATGCATCAACTGGTGGAAGCAGGAAGCTGGCCAGGCGCCATCCTTTACAATAACTAAAGCCCTCTTTAGCACTTCGTCATAGCGCCTGCACAAGCTGTGCGTATACATTTCAATTACAAATTTAACAATTAGTTAAATGGTAATGGAGTATACGATGGTTGATGTTCTGGTGATTGGCGGTGGCAATGCCGCGTTATGTGCTGCCCTAACCGCCCGTGAGCAAGGAGCTTCGGTACTCTTGCTCGAAGCGGCTCCACGGGAATGGCGCGGAGGAAATTCTCAACACACGCGTAATCTGCGCTGTATGCATGACGCGCCGCAGGATGTACTGGTGGAAAGCTATCCTGAAGAGGAGTTCTGGCAGGATCTGCGGCGCGTCACCGAGGGAAATACTAACGAAGCCCTGGCGCGTCTGGTGATCCGCACCTCTTCACAATGCCGCGACTGGATGCGCCAACACGGCGTTAATTTTCAACCTCCTCTCTCCGGTGCTTTACACGTAGCGCGAACCAACGCCTTTTTTATGGGGGGCGGGAAAGCCCTCGTGAATGCCTATTATCGCAGCGCAGAAAAGTTAGGCGTGCAAATCCGCTATAACACACCGGTGCAGGCGCTTGAACTGCATAACGGTGAGTTTGTGGCAGCGCTGGCAGGCGAAGAGCGCATAACCGCTAAGTCCTGCGTGCTTGCCGCTGGCGGATTTGAGTCAAACCGAGAATGGCTGCGCGAAGCCTGGGGAGAGAACGCCCGCGGCGAGTGGCCTGCGGATAACTTCCTGATTCGCGGCACGCGCTTTAATCAGGGCGTACTGCTTAAATTTATGATGGATGCCGGGGCGGACATCATCGGCGACCCCTCCCAGTCACACTGCGTCGCCATTGATGCCAGAGCGCCATTATATGACGGCGGGATTTGCACCCGCGTGGACTGCGTTTCACTCGGCATTGTAGTCAACCGTGACGCAGAACGTTTTTATGATGAAGGCGAAGATTTCTGGCCCAAACGCTACGCCATTTGGGGACGCCTGGTCGCCCAACAGCCAGGACAGATTGGCTATTCCATTATCGACAGTAAAGCCATCGGCCACTTTATGCCACCGGTATTCCCCGGCGCACAGGCGAATACGCTGGCGGAGTTGGCGCATCAGTTGGGGTTGGATGCCGAACGCTTTACCCACACCGTGACGGCGTACAACAACGCCTGCCAGCCAGGTCAGTTCGACCATACAGTCCTGGACAACTGCACGACGAAGAAGTTAACCCCCGCGAAAACACACTGGGCGCGACCGCTGGACCAGCCACCTTACTACGGCTATGCCCTGCGGCCAGGGATCACCTTCACCTATCTTGGGTTAAAAGTGAACGAACGCGCTGCCGTGCACTTTGCCGGGCAGCCAAGCCGCAACCTGTTCGTCGCCGGAGAGATGATGGCGGGCAACGTGTTGGGCAAGGGTTACACCGCTGGCGTGGGCATGTCGATCGGGACAACCTTTGGCCGCATTGCCGGAAAAGAAGCCGCGCTGGCAGCACGTAAGGAGGCACGTCATGAAGCAGCTTGAGAAACTGATCATCGAAGCACAAATTATCACCGAGCCGGAAGCAGAAGTTGAACGTGTGATGCAGGTCTGTAACGCCTGCCGCTATTGTGAAGGTTTTTGCGCCGTGTTCCCGGCAATGACTCAGCGCCTGGAATTCGGTAAAGCGGATATCAATTATCTGGCGAACTTGTGCCATAACTGCGGCGCCTGCCTGCACGCGTGTCAGTATGCCCCACCTCATGAATTTGCCATCAACGTACCGAAGGCGATGGCGGAAGTGCGGCTCGAAACCTATCAGCACTACGCGCAACCCGCCGCCTTTGGCGCGCTTTATCGTCGCGCAGGCATCACCGTGACGCTGGCGCTGGTTTTCGGTCTGATCCTGTTTTTACTCCTCGCCATGAGTTTAAAGGGCTCGTTATTCCATCCTCCGCTGGCCGGGGATTTTTATCAAATTTTCCCGCATAACCTGCTCGCATGGATGTTTGGTTCGGTATTTATTCTGGCGATAGGTCTGCTGATGGCGGGCGTTCTGCGCTTCTGGCGCGAAATCTCTCCGGGTGTGCCGCGTTCCGCCGAAATTGCTGAAGCCTCACACAATGCGCTGACGCTGAAGTATCTCGATGGTGGGCATGGCAAAGGTTGTAACGAAGCAGATGATGCCTTCACCCTGATGCGCCGCCGTTTCCATCACTTCACCTTCTACGGTTTTATGCTCTGCTTTGCCGCCACCGTGGTGGCAACGGGCTATCACTACTTTGCAGGTATAGAAGCGCCCTATCCGTTCTTCAGCGTTCCGGTAATGCTGGGCACGTTGGGCGGCATTGGCCTGGTTGTCGGCCCGGCTGGCTTGCTATGGCTCAATTTTAAGCGCTCACCGCTGCATGGCGACGCTCGGCAAAAACCGATGGATCGCGGTTTTATTTTGCTGCTGCTCCTGACCAGTCTGACCGGTTTAGCGCTGCTGGCGGGAAGAGACACCTCCTGGATGGCTATTTTGCTCGCCATTCACCTCGGCGTGGTCATGGCGCTCTTTCTGACCATTCCTTATGGAAAATTTGCCCACGGATTTTACCGCTGCGCAGCCTTACTCAAGTGGGCGATTGAGAAACGGCGCGGCAAACAGGCGGGGGTCGCAGGCGACTAACCCGCAATCTCTTACCTCTATAAATATTATGATAAGACAGTGGAGCAAACCCAATGACACAACAACCATCGCGCGCCGGAACTTTCGGCGCAATACTGCGGGTAACCAGCGGTAATTTCCTCGAACAGTTTGACTTTTTTCTGTTCGGTTTTTACGCCACCTATATCGCAAAGACCTTCTTTCCTGCAGAGAGTGAATTTGCCGGGCTAATGTTAACTTTCGCCGTGTTTGGTTCAGGTTTCTTAATGCGGCCTGTTGGCGCAATTGTGCTGGGTGCTTACATCGACAGAATTGGTCGCCGTAAAGGACTGATGGTGACGCTGGCGATTATGGGCTGCGGTACCCTGCTGATTGCCCTGGTACCCGGTTATCACAGTATTGGTCTGCTGGCCCCTGTCCTGGTATTACTCGGCCGATTATTACAGGGCTTTTCTGCAGGGGTGGAGCTGGGCGGCGTCTCGGTTTATCTTTCTGAAATCGCCACCCCTGGCAATAAAGGCTTCTACACCAGTTGGCAGTCCGCCAGTCAACAGGTCGCCATTGTGGTGGCGGCTCTGATTGGTTACGGCCTGAACGCCACCCTGGGACACGATGAGATCTCTGAATGGGGCTGGCGTATTCCATTCTTTATTGGTTGCATGATTATTCCTTTGATCTTCGTGCTCCGCCGCTCGCTTCAGGAAACAGACGCCTTTTTACAACGTACGCACCGTCCCGACACCAGGGAAATTTTTACTACCATCATCAAAAACTGGCGTCTCATCGCTGCGGGTACGCTGCTGGTGGCGATGACCACAACGACGTTTTACTTTATTACCGTTTACACACCGACCTATGGTAGAGCTGTACTTCACCTGAGCGCTCGCGACAGCCTGATCGTCACCATGCTGGTCGGTATTTCTAATTTTATCTGGCTGCCGATTGGCGGGGCGATTTCTGACCGAATTGGTCGTCGTCCGGTGTTGATGGGGATTACCATCCTTGCACTGATCACCACCTGGCCGGTTATGCACTGGCTCACCGCCGCGCCAGATTTCACGCGCATGACGCTGGTCCTGCTTTGGTTCTCGTTCTTTTTTGGTATGTACAACGGGGCAATGGTCGCTGCACTCACCGAGGTGATGCCTGTCTATGTGCGTACGGTGGGTTTTTCACTGGCATTCAGTCTTGCCACGGCGATTTTTGGCGGCCTTACGCCAGTCATATCCACAGCGCTGGTCCAGCTAACCGGGGATAAAAGCTCACCGGGGTGGTGGCTGATGTGTGCGGCACTTTGCGGGCTCGCCGCCACGGCAATGCTGTTTGTCCGGCTGAGTCGGAGTTATCAACCGGTGGAATATAAACCCTGAAATGCAAACGGGCGGAAAACTCTCCGCCCGTTGTCTGTTTCATTTTTCAATTTACTGCGCAGTATTCTTGCTACGAATTTCCTGCCAGACCTTGTCACAATCAGCATTAACGGACTGACCATTACCCGTGCGCGTAGCCTGGATGCATTGCTGATAATCCAGTACGCGTACGCTTTCTTCATTGGCAAACTGCTGATGCTGCTTTTCTTTCTTCAGCACATTCAACACGCTTTGGCAGGCTTCGATTTTCTCCGGCGATCCTTGCGCGGTAGTAATGCACGCGCTGTAGGCTTCTTTCAGACGACTGTCTTCTTTTGGTGCCGGGGATTGCGCGCAAGCCACCAGCCCGGATGCCATAACAGCGATGAGTATCAGTTTTTTCATAGCACTTTCCTCAACGATACGGCAGGCGCCCGGCCTGCCGCTGTTGGCATTAGAAGATGGTGAACGGAGCAATAACGATGAATTTCACGTCGCGCTCATCCTGGAAGATGTTGCCGTAACCACCGCCCCAGCTCGGAATGTCTGAATGGTTGTCGTACTGGGTGAAGTGCAGTTTAAACATTGTGCCCTTCGCACGCCCCTCTTGCAGGGTATAGACCGCATCCAGGCTGTAAGAAGATTCTTCGATAGTCCGGTTTTTGTCGTAGTACGCATCCGGATTGATCTGCCAGGTTGATGGCTTGGCATCCCATGCGTAAACGTAGGACGCGCCAACTGCCCAGCCCGGCAAATTCCAGTTCTTCAGGTCATACATTGCGCCGAAGAAGACAGCCTTTTCGCCGTTGGCGTTGAAGTCGGAACGGTTATCCCACCAGATATCCAGGCGACCGTTTGATGAGGCGTAGGTCGGGGTCATACGCTGCAGGAAGTACCCCTGCTGCCCGTCCGCTTTAACCCAGGTCCCTTCCAGACGCAGGTCAACCACTTCCGCCACTTTGTAGCCAAAGGTCAGCGCCTGCAACCAGGCCGTACCGTCATAAATATCGTTCACGGTGCGATCATCAACTTTGTCGCGCGCGCCGTAGAACTGGTAGCTGGTGGTAAACGGGTTACCGCCTAAATCGAATTTATAGCTGGCTTTTGCAAAGTACTGATCGACGTAGCCTTCAGACTGACCAAATGCGGCTTCCAGCAACAGGTTATTTTTGAAGTCATATTTCGCGCCGATTGAGTGCAGATAATCTACGCTGGTCTTTTTATCAGCCTGATAGAATTTATCGACTTCAGTGTGCCATGGTGCTTTATATTCGTTGGCCCACATATAGGAGAAGCTCAGTGCACCAGCATCACCATAGTCGAAGTTGGCTCCGGCTTCAGCACCCTGATAGGTACCTGGCATAAAGCTCCAGTGCGGAGCCAACAGAGTCTGTCCGGTTGGTTGAATGTAACCGGCGCGCGCCCAGGTTGGGCCGAATTTAAATTTGGCTGCTGCTTTATAAAGGCTAATTCCGCTCTTATCGCCGGAGTAATCTTCATCATAGCCTTTATTTTTTGACGAGAATGCAATTTCGTTTGGATGGCCGCTTTCGCTACTTTCGTTCATTTCAATAGCGGTAAATGCTGCGATATCAATACCAAACATATCAGCCGCATAACCGGACTGGAAGTCGAGGTTAGCGTTCCAGGTGGAGTGAGAAAGGTTGGTTTTGTATTTGTCGTGATCGGTCACATCTTTACGGTCACGCTCACGCTGCCAGTAATAGATGCCGCCGGTTAAGGTTGAGTCATCAATAAATCCTTCGGCGTGTACCTGGGGAGCGACAACGAAACCCGACATTGCTGTGATACCGGCGATAGCCAGCGCCAGCGTACTACGTTTGCCACTAAACGTACGCATATGTTAATCCTCTTTGACGTATAACCCTTCGTTTTTCAAGCTGCATCAGTGTTGGCTTTACTCGGCCTTTGGCCTCGCCCCTTCGGGGACAGCGCACGCGCTGCGTCTCCGCCTTGATACAACTCGAAATCCATTGGGTATAAAATGCTGCCGACAAAAGCGGACAGCGAAAAAACAAAAATTAAAAAAGTAGCGCTGAGAAAACCTCAGTGACTACAATGAATAGACTATTTTTCGCGACGCGAATTATCAATCTCTTTCTGTAACGAGTATGTAATAGTATGAGCAACCGCACATATTTTCTTGTTTTCTGTTACATTTTGCTTTGGGAGTAAAAAAAGTCACAAAAACAAGAAAAAACACTTTATATACACATAGATATCTTCAATTTTATTATTATATATATAATTCCACCCCTAATAATTGTCTTTGCATTCGCAAAACAAATTAATTCTCGAACGTCATTAATTCGCTCTGCAAACAGAACGTTTGAACTCCTGAATTCACTCTCCGTCGTTGATGTGACCGTCCTCGGATTTTCCACACAAATACACTCACTTTATAAGGTTTTTATTGACAGCTACCGGGTGTCCCATTATTCAAAGATGCAGGTTATACGTATAAGTTGATAAATAAATGACAAAACGCATCACGCAGAAAGACGTTGCGGCCCTGGCTGGCGTTTCACAGGCAGTGGTATCCGTGGTACTAACCAAAGGAAATCACACCTACCCACAGGAGACAGTGAGCCGGGTTGAGCAAGCGGCTAATCAGCTGGGATATATACCGAACCGTTTTGCACAAGCGCTGAAAACCAATAAAACCATGTCGATCGCCTGCATCGTGCCGGATATCGCCAACCCTTTTTATGCCTCGCTCGTCCGTGGTGTCCAGTCGGTGACGGATAGGTATCACTACGATGCGATCGTGGCCAGCACCGATGGATTACGGGAAAGAGAGCTGCATTTTTTGCGCTGGTCAGCGCAGGGGCGGGTCGACGCCGTGGTAGGGACATTTTTTAACGTCGGGATGAAAGATTTTGCCCCGTATCTTCAGGCAGGGATCCCGATTGCACGTATTGAAGCCAGGATGAAAAAAAGCGGCCCGCTACCGCTGCATAATGTTTATATCGACAACGCCGCTGCCGCGCGCAGCGCCGTCGAATATCTGCTGGCACAGGGGCACCGAAATATCACGATGATCGCCAGCGCTGGCGGTCCTGAGCCTGCCAGAGTGGAAGGATATCGCCAGGCGATGACCCAGGCCGGCCGCCTTCCGCGCATCAAAATTCTGCCAGGTTTTAACGAACAAAGCGGCTATCAGATCGCGATGCAGCTGATTAATGACGGCACGCTCCCGGATGCGATTTTCGCCGCCAACGATTTAATGGCTATCGGCGTGATGCGTGCCGCAAGGGAGAAAGGCATCACTATCCCGGAGCAGCTTGCGGTGATGGGTTTCGATGATATTCCCGCCGCCGGGCTGGTGACCCCTCCCCTGACCACTATCGCCCAGTACCCGGAGCAGCTTGGACAAAAAGCGGCCGCCCTCCTCCTGGCACAAACCGATATCACCGCGCCGCTCCAGGGCAGCACCACAGAAATGCCCTGGGGCCTGGTAAAAAGAGAATCCGCCTGAACGGCTGATAAAAAACCACACAAGGATCAAACAGATGGAATTGCCTTCAGATTATGAGTCGCGCGTTTATGCAGGGGTGTTAGGGAAATTAATCGGCGTCTACCTTGGCCGCCCTTTCGAAGGGTGGACCTACGAAAAAATTATGCAGGAGCTGGGGCCGATCCAGTATTACGTCCACGAAAAATTTAACCGTCCGCTGGTTGTCACCGACGATGATGTCGCCGGAACCTTTACCTTTATCCGCGCACTGGAAGATTATGCCCTGCCGCCGGATCTGAGCGCGGAACAGATGGGTCACTGCTGGCTTAATTACATCATTGATAAGCGCACCATTCTCTGGTGGGGCGGCAACGGTAATTCGACGGAACACACCGCCTGGCTGAATCTCAAAAAAGGCATTCCGGCTCCGCTAAGCGGAGCCATTGCGACCAACGGGAAAACGATTGCCGAACAGATTGGCGCACAAATCTTTATTGATAGCTGGGCGCTTGTCGCACCGGGACAACCCCGTCTGGCGGCAGAACTTGCCAAAAATGCCGCCAGCGTGAGCCATGACGGTGAAGCGGTGTATGCCGCTATGCTCTGGGCCGCGATGGAATCACAGGCCTTTATCTGCCAGGAGATCGAACAGCTTATTGACGTTGGACTATCCGTGATCCCGGCAGAGTCGCAAATAGCCCAGTTGGTTGGCGATATCCGTCGCTGGCGACGGGAAGATAACGACTGGCAGACGACCCGCCAGCGAATCGACGACAACTATGGCTATCACAAATATCCCAGCAATTGTCACATCATTCCTAATCATGCGCTGATGATTATGGCGATCCTTTACGCGCCGGACGACTTCCAGCAGGCCCAGTGCATTGTCAATACGTCAGGATGGGACACTGACTGCAATGCGGGGAATGTCGGCTGTCTGTCCGGTATTATGCTGGGACTCCAGGGTATTGACGCAGGCCCGGACTGGCGCGGGCCGCTGGCGGACAGAATGCTGATCTCCTCAGCCGACGGGGGGTTCTCCATAAACAACGCCGTGCGGATCACCGATTACCTGGTCGGGCTGGGACACCAGATTGCCGGTCTGCCGCGCCCTGAAGCCAAAAAATCCGGCGCGCAGTACCATTTCTCACTACCGGGCAGCGTGCAGGGTTTCCGCTGGCTTAATGAAGAAAATGCGGCCGCGGTTGAGGTTAAGAATGAGGCGCACCTGGGGCGGCAGATGTTGAGTCTGCACTATCGCCATCTTGCGCCCGGACTTCACGCCAGCGTGACCACGCAAACCTTTACCCCGCCTGAAATCGTGGAAATGCGCAGCTACGATTTAATGGCTACCCCACTTATCTACCCAGGTCAGCGTCTTCAGGCCACCCTGATTGCGCCACCGGATAACACATCCGCGTTAAACGTGCGGCTCTGCTACCGGGTTTATGATGACAACAATCAGCTGACGCCTCAGTACGGCGACGCGCAGAGCATAGCCCCGGGCGAATCGCTAACGCTGGCGTTGGATCTCCCGGACTGCCAGGGCCAACCGATCGGCGAGATTGGCGTAACAATCAGCACAGATGCCCGCGTTGCCCGCGGTCGCCTGCTCATCGACAGTATGCGCTGGGACGGCGCACCTGAGCTGACCCTGCGTAAACCCACAGGGGAAACTAATTTCTGGTGGCGGGCCTGGGTAAACGGCGTGGATCTCTTTTCACGCCACTATCCCACCAGCTTTCGCATCTCCAAAGAGTACGACGAGGGATTGATTATTCACGGAACGCGGCAGTGGGATAACTACCGCGTTCAGAGTGACATTACGCTGCATTCAGGGGAGTACGGCGGTCTGGCTTTTCGGGTGCAGGGGATGAGGCGCTATTACGCCGCGCGCATCCTGCGCGACGGGAAATTACAGATCGTCCGCGTGCGCGACACCTGTACCAAAGTTCTGGCAGAAGCGGCGTTGTCCGACGTGTACGAGCGCCCTGTGTCGTTCGATATCGCCGTCAACGGGCAGATTATCTCCGCGACCGTTGACGGTAAAATGCTGCGCGTGGAGGACGCTGAACGCGAAGCCTTGATGGATGGCGGGATCGGTTTACTGATTTGTGCAGGTGCGCTGTCGACGGACGCTATCCATATCAGTGCCAGTTGTTAATTAACGGAAATGGACGACAACAAAGGATTAAAAATGAACATACCAAAAACAATGCTGGCGCTGGTAACCGCCGTTTTGCTTTCAGGCTGTGAGGATAAACCGCAGCAGGTGACCATCGAATTTATGCACTCCGCCGTTGAGCAGGAGCGCCAGACCGTCATTGCCGGGATCATCAACCGCTTTCAGCAAGAGAATCCGGATATTATTGTGAAGCAGGTTCCCGTCGAAGAGGATGCCTATAATACCAAAATCATTACCCTTGCCCGCTCAGGATCACTGCCGGAGGTCGTCGAGGTCAGCCATGACTATGCCAAAGTCATGGATAAAGAGCAGCTTATCGACCACAAAGCGGTGAAAACGCTGATCGACAGGCAAGGCGAAAGCGCCTTCTACGACGGCGTGCTGCGCATTGTTCGTACCGAAGACGGAACGGCCTATACCGGCGTGCCGATCAGCGCCTGGCTACAGGGAGTCTGGTATCGGAAATCGGTACTGGCTAAAGCGGGAATCAACGAACCCAAAAACTGGACGCAACTGCTGGAAGCGGCACGCAGGCTGACCGACAGCACCAGTAAAAAATATGGCATCGCGCTGCCGACGGCTGAAAGCGTCATGAGCGAACAAACCTTCTCCCAGTTCGCACTTTCAAACGGTGCCAATGTGTTCAACGCAAACGGCGACATCACGGTTAACTCAGCGGAAATGCAGGCCTCGCTGAACTATTATCGCGAACTGGCCCGCTATACCATGCCCGGCTCGAACAACGTAACAGAGATCAAAGACGCCTTTATGAACGGCACCGCGCCGATGGCGGTCTATTCGACCTACATCCTGCCAGCGATTTATCAGGATGGTTCACTGGCGGATTTAGGCTTTGTCGTGCCGAGCGAAAAATCACCTGCCGTATTTGGCGTTATCACATCATTAACGCTCACAGCCGGTCAGACTGAGGCAGAAACGAAAGCCGCCGAAAAATTTGTCAGCTTTATGGGACAGGCGCAGAACGCGGCTGACTGGGTATTGATGTCGCCGGGGGCGATGCTGCCGGTGACGAAGGCCGCCGCGCAAAACGTCAGTTGGAAGGACAACCCTGCCGTCAAAGTCTTTGGAACTCTCCCTGAACAGCTGATTGCCCAGTACCCGAATATGCAGGTCTTTGGATCGGTCGGCGAGAAGAACTTTACGCGGATGGGGGATATTACCGGCTCGATGATCCTCAGTGAAATGGTCAATCAGGCGACGGTGGGTAAGCAGGAGACATCGGTGGTGCTGGAACGCAGCCAGCAGCGGGTTCAGGCGTTAATGCAGCATAAGTAAAACAGAAAAATCCGCCTCAAACGTCGCGTTGGCGGCGTTTGAGGCAGTGTGACAGCAATTACTCGCCGACTTTAGCCCACGTATCGCGCAGACCTACAGTGCGGTTAAATACCAGCTTGTCAGCGGTTGCATAGCGGCTGTCCAGGCAGAAGTAGCCTTCACGCTCAAACTGGAACGCTTTACCTGCAATCGCAGCCTGCAGTGACGGCTCACCGTAGCCCTGCTTAATGACCAGCGATTCCGGGTTGATAACGGACAGGAAGTCTTCCGCCGCACCTGGGTTTGGCACGCTAAACAGACGATCGTACAAACGGATTTCAATCGGCAGCGCATAGGACGCGCTCACCCAGTGAATAACACCTTTTACTTTACGACCATCAGCCGGATCTTTGCTCAGGGTGTCGGCATCGTAGGTGCAGAAAATGGTGGTGATATTCCCTTCTGCATCTTTCTCTACACGTTCAGCCTTGATCACGTAAGCATTACGCAGACGTACTTCTTTGCCCATCACCAGACGCTTGTACTGCTTGTTCGCTTCTTCGCGGAAGTCTGCGCGATCGATCCAAATTTCACCGCTAAACGGCACTTCACGGCTGCCCATTTCCGGTTTGTTCGGATGGTTAGGCATGGTAACCAACTCGCTTTCGCCCTGCGGGTAGTTTTCGATAACCAGTTTCACCGGATCGATAACTGCCATCGCGCGCGGGGCGTTTTCGTTCAGATCTTCGCGAATGCAGGACTCCAGAGAAGCAATCTCAATGGTGTTATCCTGCTTGGTCACGCCAATGCGTTTGCAGAACTCACGAATAGCGGCAGCAGTATAACCACGACGACGCAGGCCAGAAATCGTCGGCATACGCGGATCGTCCCAGCCTTCAACGTGCTTGTCGGTCACCAGCAGGTTCAGCTTACGCTTGGACATCACGGTGTATTCCAGATTCAGGCGCGAGAATTCGTACTGGCGCGGGTGAACCGGAATGGTGATGTTGTCCAGCACCCAGTCGTACAAACGACGGTTATCCTGGAACTCCAGCGTACACAGTGAATGCGTAATGCCTTCCAGCGCATCGCTGATGCAGTGGGTAAAATCGTACATCGGGTAGATGCACCACTTGTTGCCGGTCTGGTGGTGTTCGGCGAACTTAATACGGTACAGCACCGGATCGCGCATCACGATAAACGGCGAAGCCATATCGATTTTCGCGCGCAGGCAGGCTTTACCTTCTTCAAAACCACCGGTACGCATTTTTTCGAACAGCGCCAGGTTCTCTTCGACGTTACGATCGCGGAACGGGCTGTTTTTACCCGGCTGCGTCAGAGTGCCGCGGTATTCGCGGATCTCCTCCGCTGACAGTTCATCAACGTACGCCAGGCCTTTATTAATAAGCTCTACCGCATAGGCGTGAAGCTGATCGAAGTAATCCGAAGAGTAGCGAATATCGCCAGTCCAGTGGAAACCTAACCATTCAACGTCGTTTTTAATCGACTCAACGTACTCGATATCTTCTTTAACCGGGTTCGTATCATCAAAACGCAGGTTGCACTGGCCCTGGTAATCTTGCGCAATGCCAAAGTTCAGACAAATGGATTTCGCGTGGCCAATGTGCAGATAGCCATTTGGCTCCGGCGGAAAACGTGTATGGATAGTGGTGTGCTTACCACTGGCCAGATCTTCATCGATGATCTGACGAATAAAGTTACTCGGGCGGGCTTCAGCCTCACTCATCGTGGATTCCTCAAAGCGTAAACAACGTATAACGGAACATGATCTTATAAGCGACGTCAGGAGACAACTATTAGTTGCACAAAAAAGGTGTTTCAACAGGATATATGAGGGTATTTGCTGCAAAAAAAAGCGGCGGAGGAATATCCCCCGCCGCTTAAGGCACTTAACTCACTTTACTCAGGAGCAGTTATTTACCTTTAATCTCATACAGTGGTGTTTGACCAGCAACCACATGACCTTCGGCTTTAATGACCAGAGCACCGAAATCATCGCTGTTGCTGCACACAACCGGGCTAATCATGGAACGTGCGTTAGCGTTCAGGAACTCCAGATCCATTTCCAGAATCGGTTGACCTGCAGTCACTTCCGCACCTTCTTCAACCAGACGCTTAAAGCCTTTACCTTCCAGCGCTACTGTATCGATACCCATGTGGACCACGATTTCCGCGCCTTTAACGGTTTCCAGACAGAACGCATGGTTAGTGTTGAAGATTTTCACGATGGTGCCGGCAGCCGGAGCAACCACGATTTTATCCGTTGGCTTCACCGCCACGCCGTCGCCTACAGCTTTGCTGGCGAAGGCTTCATCAGGCACCTGCTCCAGCGCAACCACGTCACCGGTAATCGGAGAAACTAAAGTTTCAACGGTTACTGCGTTCGCTACAGCTTGCGGTTTAGCAACCGGAGCCGCTGCTGCTGGCGCACTTTCACCAGACGCTGCGGCCACCGGGCCACGCGCGACAACTTTCTTCATTTCGTCGCCGATAGATTCGGCCTTCGCACCCACGATGACCTGGATAGTTTGCTTGTTCAGCTTAACCACTCCAGATGCGCCTAAACGTTTACACATCGCATCATTTACGCGACCGGAGTCGGCAACGGTCAGACGCAGACGAGTGATACAGGCATCAATCGCTTTCAGGTTATCGGTACCGCCAACTGCTGCAATGTAGTTGGTTGCCAGTTGAGCCAGACCTTCTTCAGTGTTGCTGTTTGCTTCTTCAGTAACGATATCGTCTTCTTTATCTTCACGGCCCGGCGTTTTCAGGTTAAACATACGAATAACCGCGCTGAACAACACAAAGTAAATGACGAAGAACACCAGGCCCATCACGACCAGCATCCAGACGTTCTGACTTGCCGCCGGCAGGTTGTACATCAACACGTAGTCGATAGCCCCTGCGGAGAAGGAGAAGCCCGCGTGGATCCCCAGCAGTGTTGCAACGAACAGGCTGATACCCGTTAACAGTGCGTGCAGGAGGTACAGCAATGGCGCCAGGAACATGAACAGGAATTCCAGCGGCTCGGTAACACCGGTCAGGAACGCGGTGATCGCAACGGACAGCAGCATACCGCCAACCATCGGACGACGTGCTTTCGGAGCGGCGAAGTACATTGCCAGCGCCGCACCCGGCAGACCAAACATCATGATCGGGAAGAAGCCAGACATGAACATACCCGCAGTGCCGTCACCCGCGTAGAAGCGGTTGATGTCACCGTGGAATACGGTACCTGCAGCGTTAGTGAATTCACCAATCTGGAACCAGGCGATGGTGTTCAGCACCTGATGCAGACCGGTTGGGATCAGCAGACGGTTGATGAAACCAAAGATACCGGAACCCAGCGCGCCAGCGCCTACGATCCACTCACCTCCCGCATGGATGGCGTTCTGCACCGGCGGCCACACGTAGCCGAAGATAGCAGCCAGCACCAGACAGAAGAAGCCAGTGGCGATCGGCACGAAGCGTTTGCCGCCAAAGAAGCTCAGGAAGTCAGGTAATTTGATACCAGACCAACGGTTATACACTGCACCGCCGACCAGACCAGTGATGATACCTGCCAGCACGCCCATGTTGATGGCCGGGTTAATGGTAACCATTGCTTTGGTCAATATGAAATAACCGACCGCACCCGCCAGCGCTGCAGCACCCGCGCTGTCTTTTGACCAGCTGGAAGCCACACCGATAGCGAAAATTAACGCCAGGTTATCAAAGATGGCCCCACCCGCTTGCGCGATGAAGGGTACGTTAAGTAAATCTGGTTGGCCGAATCGCAGCAGCAGTGCCGCGACTGGCAGCACAGCGATGGGGAGCTGTAACGCCCTACCCAGCCGCTGGAAAAAACCTAAAATATTCATTTTATTCCCCCTACGAGACCCCGATTAGGCTTCTTTGAAGCCATATTTTTATTGTGCGACCATTCCTGACAGCAAGATTCTGGAACAACAATATTAACCATTCATCTACATTCAGAGTGTGTGAAAATTTAATTCGTATCGCAAATTAAATGCGTGTTTTTTGTGATTCCAGTCACCAAATATCGTTATTAACCCTCCCTTCCACTGGCTAACTACGAAAACTTATTTTATCATTCAAAAAATCGAAACGGATTGATCCTTACCGATGCAAAACCAGGTTACGCTTAATACTGCACAGAGACTCAATCCGCCAATTGCTTACATTTACTTTTGAGGTGAAGAATGAGACTGATCCCCCTGAATACCGCTGAACAAGTCGGCAAATGGGCTGCTCGCCATATCGTTAACCGTATTAACGCGTTCAAACCAACGGCTGATCGTCCGTTCGTTTTGGGCCTGCCGACTGGCGGTACTCCGCTGACAGCCTACAAAGCATTGGTTGAAATGCACAAAGCGGGCCAGGTAAGCTTCAAGCATGTTGTGACGTTCAATATGGACGAATATGTTGGCCTGCCGAAAGAGCATCCGGAAAGCTACCATAGCTTCATGCATCGCAACTTCTTTGATCACGTTGATATTCCAGCAGAAAACATCAACCTCCTCAATGGTAACGCACCGGATATTGATGCAGAATGCCGTCAGTATGAAGAGAAAATCCGTTCTTACGGTAAAATCCACCTGTTTATGGGCGGCGTAGGCAACGATGGTCACATCGCGTTCAACGAACCAGCCTCTTCTTTGGCTTCCCGTACCCGCATCAAAACGCTGACTCACGACACGCGTGTTGCGAACTCACGCTTCTTTGACGGCGACGTAAGCCAGGTACCTAAATATGCGCTGACCGTTGGCGTGGGCACCCTGCTGGATGCCGAAGAAGTGATGATCCTGGTACTGGGCCACCAGAAAGCGCAGGCGCTGCAAGCCGCCGTTGAAGGCAACGTTAACCATATGTGGACCATCAGCTGTCTGCAGCTGCATCCGAAAGCCGTTGTGGTCTGCGATGAGCCTTCCACTATGGAACTGAAAGTGAAGACGCTGAAATACTTTAACGAGTTAGAAGCGGAAAATATTAAAGGTCTGTAATTGATGTCTCCGCCCTGTCGATAAGTTGCAGGGCGGCATTTTTTGAAATCGGGGGTCGGAATGTATGCTTTAACCCAGGGCCGGATTTTTACCGGTCACGAAATTCTTGATGACCATGCGATTGTTGTCGCCAATGGCCTGATTGACAGCGTTTGCCCACTGGCTGAGTTACCGTCAGGAATTGAACAGCGCTCACTGAATGGGGCCATTGTTTCCCCCGGTTTTATCGATGTACAGCTAAACGGCTGCGGCGGCGTACAGTTTAACGATACGGCAGAAGCCGTGACCGTTGAAACGCTGGAAATCATGCAGAAAGCCAATGAAAAATCTGGCTGCACCAGCTACCTGCCAACGCTTATCACCACCAGCGATGACCTAATGAAACAAGGCGTTCGCGTCATGCGTGAATACCTGGCGAAACACCCAAATCAGGCACTAGGGCTTCATCTGGAAGGCCCGTGGCTGAATCTGGTGAAAAAAGGCACCCATAATCCGGGATTTGTCCGTCAACCGGACGCTGCGCTGGTTGATTTCCTGTGCAATAATGCCGATGTGATCACCAAAGTAACGCTGGCGCCAGAAATGGTCCCGGTAGAGGTCATTACCAAACTGGTGAATGCGGGTATTGTGGTTTCTGCGGGTCACTCAAATGCAACGGTAAAAGAAGCAAAAATTGGGTTCCGCGCAGGCATCACCTTTGCGACGCATCTGTTTAACGCGATGCCGTACATTACCGGCCGCGAACCTGGTCTGGCGGGCGCTATTCTTGATGAAGCCGATATCTACTGCGGCATCATCGCCGATGGCCTCCACGTTGATTACGTTAACATTCGTAATGCCAAACGCCTGAAAGGCGACAAGCTGTGCCTGGTCACCGACGCAACCGCACCAGCAGGTGCAAACATTGAACAGTTCATTTTCGCTGGTAAAACAATATACTACCGTAATGGATTGTGCGTTGATGAGAACGGTACACTGAGCGGCTCATCATTAACCATGATTGAAGGCGTACGCAATCTGGTCGAACATGCGAATATCGCTCTCGACGAGGTCTTACGTATGGCAACGCTCTACCCTGCTCGCGCCATTGGCGTCGACAAACAACTCGGCAGCATCGCGCCAGGCAAAGTAGCCAACCTGACTGCGTTCACGCACGATTATAAAATTATCAAGACCATCGTTAATGGCAACGAGGTCGTTACTGAGTAAGAGAAAGAATGACACCAGGCGGACAAGCTCAAATAGGTAATGTTGATCTCGTAAAACAGCTTAACAGCGCGGCGGTTTATCGCCTGATTGACCAGCATGGGCCAATCTCGCGAATTCAAATTGCCGAGCAAAGCCAGCTTGCCCCCGCCAGCGTAACGAAAATTACGCGTCAATTGATTGAACGCGGGCTGATCAAAGAAGTCGACCAGCAGGCCTCCACCGGGGGCCGCCGCGCTATCTCTATCGTCACCGAAACCCGCAATTTCCACGCGATTGGCGTTCGCTTAGGCCGCCACGATACTACGCTCACGCTCTATGATATGAGCAGTAAAGTGGTCGCTGAAGAGCATTATCCCCTCCCGGAGCGCACCCAGGAAACGCTGGAGTATGCGCTGCTCAACACCATTGCCACCTTTATTGAGAACTGCCAGCGGAAAATCCGCGAGCTGGTTGCGATTTCCGTCATTCTGCCAGGCCTTGTTGATCCTGAAAGCGGCGTCATCCGCTATATGCCGCACATTCAGGTCGAAAACTGGGGGCTGGTCGAAGCACTCGAAAAACGCTTTAAGGTCACCTGCTTTGTCGGTCACGATATTCGCAGTCTGGCGCTGGCCGAGCACTATTTCGGGGCAAGCCAGGATTGCGAAGACTCCATTTTGGTGCGTGTTCACCGCGGAACCGGGGCGGGAATCATCTCCAATGGCCGAATTTTTATTGGTCGCAATGGCAACGTGGGTGAGATTGGCCATATTCAGGTAGAGCCGCTGGGTGAGCGCTGTCACTGCGGTAATTTCGGCTGTCTGGAAACAATTGCCGCTAATGCCTCTATTGAACACCGCGTGCAGAACTTATTGAAACAGGGTTATCCAAGCCGACTCACGCTGGATGATTGCGGCATTAAAGCCATCTGTAAGGCGGCTAATAAAGGCGATAACCTGGCATCAGAAGTCATTGAGCACGTTGGTCGTCACCTGGGTAAAACCATCGCCATCGCCATCAACCTGTTTAACCCACAAAAAATCGTCATTGCGGGCGAAATTACCGAGGCTGATAAAGTGCTGCTGCCTGCTATAGAAAGCTGTATCAACACGCAGGCGTTGAAAGCGTTTCGCCACAATTTACCGGTGGTTCGTTCCACGCTGGATCACCGCTCAGCCATTGGCGCCTTTGCGCTGGTGAAGCGTGCGATGCTCAACGGTACATTGCTGCAACGTTTGCTGGAAAGCTAATACCAAGCAGCCTCTGCGTTAGCTGCATCTGCTCACCCCAGTCACTTACTTCAGTAAGCTCCCGGGGTTCTCAGACTTGTGCCGCCTTGATGCAACTCGAATGATTTAGTGTATTTTGTGTATAGTAATGCCTTCTTTTTTTGATGTCGGATTGTCCATGGCCATTAAGAATGTAATTTGTGATATCGACGGCGTGCTGATGCACGACAATGTTGCCGTACCGGGTGCGGCAGAATTTCTGACTGGGATCCTGGAAAAAGGCCTGCCGTTAGTTTTGCTGACTAACTATCCTTCACAGACCGGGCAGGATTTGGCAAACCGCTTCGCCACCGCGGGTGTGAATGTCCCTGATAGCGTCTTTTATACTTCCGCCATGGCTACCGCTGATTTTCTTCGCCGCCAGGAAGGGAAAAAGGCCTACGTGGTAGGTGAAGGTGCGTTAATTCACGAGCTGTATAAAGCCGGGTTTACTATTACTGACGTGAACCCCGATTTTGTGATTGTTGGCGAGACGCGATCCTATAACTGGGACATGATGCATAAAGCGGCATATTTTGTGGCCAACGGTGCGCGTTTCATCGCCACAAACCCGGATACTCACGGACGCGGTTTTTATCCTGCCTGCGGTGCGCTGTGCGCCGGTATCGAAAAAATCTCTGGCCGCAAGCCGTTTTATGTGGGCAAACCCAGCCCGTGGATTATTCGCGCGGCGCTCAACAAAATGCAGGCGCATTCGGAAGAGACCGTTATCGTTGGCGACAACCTGCGTACCGATATTCTGGCGGGCTTCCAGGCGGGTCTCGAAACCATCCTGGTATTGTCTGGCGTTTCGACGCTCGACGACATTGACAGCATGCCGTTCAGACCAAGCTGGATTTACCCGTCCGTTGCGGAAATTGATGTGATTTGATGCGTAAGCCGGATAAGACGCCCCCGCGTCATATCCGGCCAGAAGAAATCCTTCCATTTAATAAAATCGCCATAAAATTATCGATTCATTAATAAACCCGTCTATTCTGTAATCTTTTTTCACCAATCCACAATGACCATTGCGTTTTTTATTTTCTGACCCGTAATTCACTTGCGCCCTCTCCAGCTTTGCGGCATTTTCTTTATCAAGCAAACATAAAAAGCATCACGCAACAGGTTAACGGAGAAGGTTATGTGTTCTATTTTTGGCGTATTCGATATTAAAACTGACGCAGTTGAACTGCGTAAAAAAGCCCTGGAATTGTCTCGTCTGATGCGCCATCGCGGCCCGGACTGGTCGGGTATTTACGCCAGTGATAACGCCATTCTGGCGCACGAACGTCTGTCCATCGTCGACGTCAACGCCGGTGCTCAGCCGCTGTACAACGTGAAGAAAACGCATATCCTGGCGGTTAACGGTGAAATTTATAACCATCAGGCGCTGCGCGCTGAATATGGCGATCGCTATCAGTTCCAGACCGGTTCCGACTGCGAAGTTATCCTTGCGTTGTATCAGGAAAAAGGCCCAGAGTTTCTGGATGACCTGCAAGGCATGTTTGCTTTTGCTCTGTACGACAGCGAGCAGGACGCTTACCTGATCGGTCGCGATCATATCGGGATCATCCCGCTGTATATGGGTTACGACGAGCACGGTAACTTCTACGTTGCGTCTGAAATGAAAGCTCTGGTTCCCGTGTGTCGCACGATCAAAGAATTCCCGGCCGGTAGCTATTTATGGAGTAAAGACGGCGAAATTCGTCAGTACTATCAGCGCGACTGGTTTGAATACGATGCGGTAAAAGACAACGTTACCGATAAAAACGAGTTGCGTCAGGCACTGGAAGATGCAGTGAAAAGCCACCTGATGTCAGATGTTCCTTATGGTGTATTGCTGTCCGGCGGTCTGGATTCATCCGTCATTTCCGCAATCACCAAAAAATACGCCGCGCGTCGTGTTGAAGATCAGGAGCGTAGCGAAGCCTGGTGGCCGCAGTTGCACTCCTTCGCCGTAGGCCTGGAAGGCGCTCCAGACCTGAAAGCCGCACAAGAGGTGGCGAACCATCTGGGTACTGTACACCATGAGATCCACTTCACCGTGCAGGAAGGTTTGGATGCTATCCGCGACGTGATTTATCACATCGAAACTTACGATGTTACGACGATTCGCGCCTCGACCCCGATGTACTTAATGTCGCGTAAAATTAAAGCGATGGGCATTAAAATGGTGCTGTCGGGCGAAGGTTCTGACGAAGTATTTGGCGGCTATCTCTATTTCCACAAAGCACCAGATGCAAAAGAGCTGCACGAAGAGACCGTGCGTAAGCTGCAGGCGCTGCATATGTTCGACTGTGCCCGTGCCAACAAAGCTATGTCGGCCTGGGGAGTGGAAGCTCGCGTGCCCTTCCTGGATAAGAAATTCCTTGATGTGGCGATGCGCATCAACCCGCAGGACAAAATGTGCGGCAACGGCAAAATGGAAAAACATGTTCTACGTGAATGTTTTGAATCCTACCTGCCAGCAAGCGTTGCATGGCGCCAGAAAGAGCAGTTCTCCGATGGTGTCGGTTACAGCTGGATTGATACCCTGAAAGAGGTGGCCGCTGAGCAAGTTTCTGACCAACAACTGGAAACCGCCAGCTTCCGTTTCCCTTACAACACGCCATCATCTAAAGAAGCGTATTTGTACCGTGAGATTTTCGAAGAGCTGTTCCCGGTTGCGAGCGCTGCGGAATGTGTGCCTGGTGGGCCGTCTGTTGCCTGTTCTTCTGCCAAAGCAATCGAATGGGATGAGGCGTTTAAAACCATGAACGATCCTTCTGGTCGTGCGGTTGGCGTACATCAGTCCGCTTATAAATAAGTTAATCCTTAGAAAAGGGCCCTGCGGGGCTCTTTTTTATGTCTATTTTCTGTGCAAAAAAACAATTAATAACTAATAATTGCCGAATATTGCGTCATGCTGTTCGCAACCTAACCAAACAGTCACATTCCAGCTATTTTCAATGAAAAAGGGGTTGACGCTTCAAGGCTCAATACGCATAATGCGCCCCGCAACGCCGATAAGGTTACGCGAAAAAAAGATGGCTACGTAGCTCAGCTGGTTAGAGCACATCACTCATAATGATGGGGTCACAGGTTCGAATCCCGTCGTAGCCACCATCTTTTTTGCGGGAGTGGCGAAATTGGTAGACGCACCAGATTTAGGTTCTGGCGCCGCAAGGTGTGCGAGTTCAAGTCTCGCCTCCCGCACCATTCACCCGTAAGCGTTGCACGGATGGGGTATCGCCAAGCGGTAAGGCACCGGTTTTTGATACCGGCATTCCCTGGTTCGAATCCAGGTACCCCAGCCATTTTTTCTTCGATGTAGCGGTTCATCGCAACGGTCATTGGGGTATCGCCAAGCGGTAAGGCACCGGTTTTTGATACCGGCATTCCCTGGTTCGAATCCAGGTACCCCAGCCATCGAAGAATATGATAATATCTGGCTACGTAGCTCAGCTGGTTAGAGCACATCACTCATAATGATGGGGTCACAGGTTCGAATCCCGTCGTAGCCACCATATTAAGGACGTATCGACTCGTTCGGTAAATCCAAAAAATTGTTGGGGTATCGCCAAGCGGTAAGGCTCTGGTTTCTGATACCAGCATTCCGAGGTTCGAATCCTCGTACCCCAGCCAATTTCAAAAAGCCGTCCATTCTGTGGATGCACCCGTTGGGGTATCGCCAAGCGGTAAGGCTCTGGTTTCTGATACCAGCATTCCGAGGTTCGAATCCTCGTACCCCAGCCATATTAAAAAAGCTCGCTTCGGCGAGCTTTTTGCTTTTCTGCATTTATTATCTGATGGCACTACGCTTACCAGGCCTACAACGTTCTCTGTAGGCCTGTCTGAATTACAATCCTAACGCGTACTTGAGTGCCTGGCGTTTCAGCACGCCGGCGCGCTCTGCGGCCATTAGCCCAAGATTACGCATGATACGCAGCGGCTGCAGGTTGTTGCTAAATCCTGCGTAGAACAGATCCATGCCGCTTTGCATGATGAAATTGTCAGTCATGCGACGGTTCTGATAGCGCTTCAGCACCGGCTGGCTTGCCCAGGACTCACCGTAGCTGCGCGCATTCACCAGCACGTCAATCAGCGCATCCACATCACGGAACCCCAAATTAACGCCCTGCCCCGCCAGCGGATGAATGGTATGCGCGGCGTCACCCACCAGCGCCAGTCCTGGCTGCACATATTGCAGCGCGTGACGGCGCGTTAGCGGGAATGCCCCCGCTGCTACAGGCGTAACGTTACCGAGTCGCGATGGGAAATGTTTGGCGATCTCCACCTGCAGTTGCGACATATTCAAACCTTGCAACTGACGGATACGCGCCGGTGAGTCGTACCACACCAGCGAGGCCCAGTTATCAAACAGCGGTAAAAATGCGCGCGGACCGTCAGGGGTGAATTGCTGCCAGGTGCTGTCTCCCGGCGAATTCTCGCATTGTACGGTTATCAACATACAGGACTGCGCATATTGCCAGGCATGGATACCAATCCCGGCCATTTTCCGCACCTGAGAATTTGCGCCATCGGCGCCGATGACCAGCTTCGCGCTGATTTTTTCGCCACCAGCCAGCTCAAGCTCATGCCGATCGTTATGTTGATGCAGAGAGATCAGCGACGCAGGCACGCGCAGTGTGACTTTGGGGTGAACGTCCAGAGCCTGCCAGAGCGCCTGTTGCAGGACCGTGTTTTCCACCATATAGCCCAGCAAGGGCAGCTTAAGCTCGGCGGCATCAAACATCACATGGGCATTTTCCCATTCCCACGTTTCCAGACGACGGTAAGGATGGCTGCGCATCCCCTGAACCGTATCCCAGACGCCCAGCCCTTTCAGTAACGACACGGAGGCGGAGCTGATGGCCGAAATTCTGACATCAGGCTGTCCGTCAGCCACAAACGGCGCGGGAACGGCATGCTCAATGACCGTTACCGTAAATCCATGCTGCGCCAGTCCTAGCGCCAGCGCGCCGCCGACCATCCCCCCACCGACAATGGCAATTTCCGTTGGTTGATTTGTCATGGTCAATTATCCTGTTACATGTATTGTGTAAGTTTACAGGATTTTTTACCCCTTGAGGCTGACATCCGTCATACTGGTCACAACCGCGCCAAAGCAGTACACTATGCGCCCTGCATTTCAGCCACAATTTCGCAAGAGCAAGTCGATGACCAAAAAACTCCATATTAAAACCTGGGGCTGTCAGATGAACGAATACGATTCATCGAAGATGGCCGATCTGCTGGATGCCACCCATGGGTATCAACTGACCGACGTGGCCGAAGAAGCGGATGTGCTGCTGCTGAATACCTGCTCTATCCGTGAGAAGGCTCAGGAAAAAGTCTTCCATCAGTTGGGCCGCTGGAAGCTGTTAAAAGAGAAAAACCCCAAGCTGATCATCGGTGTCGGTGGCTGTGTTGCGTCTCAGGAAGGCGACCATATTCGCCAACGCGCGCACTATGTCGATATTATTTTTGGGCCGCAAACCCTGCATCGTCTACCGGAAATGATTAACAAAGTGCGTGGAAGTACCACCCGTAGCCCGGTGGTTGATATCAGTTTCCCGGAGATCGAAAAATTCGACCGCCTACCGGAACCGCGTGCTGAAGGTCCAAGCGCTTTCGTGTCAATCATGGAAGGTTGTAATAAATATTGTACTTACTGCGTGGTGCCATACACCCGCGGTGAGGAAGTAAGCCGTCCGGCGGACGATATCCTGTTTGAAATCGCCCAGCTTGCGGCGCAAGGCGTGCGTGAAGTGAACCTGCTGGGACAAAACGTGAACGCCTGGCGCGGTGAGAACTACGACGGCACGATCGGATCTTTTGCCGATCTGCTGCGGCTGGTCGCGGCGATCGATGGCATTGACCGTATCCGCTTCACCACCAGCCATCCGATCGAATTCACCGATGATATCATTGAAGTGTATCGTGACACGCCAGAACTGGTGAGCTTCCTGCACCTGCCGGTACAGAGCGGTTCAGATCGCGTACTGAACCTGATGGGACGCACCCATACCGCGCTGGAATATAAAGCGATCATCCGCAAACTGCGCGCAGCGCGTCCGGATATCCAGATTAGCTCCGACTTCATCGTTGGCTTCCCAGGCGAAACCACGCAGGATTTCGAGCAGACCATGAAGTTGATTGCAGACGTCAATTTTGACATGAGCTACAGCTTTATCTTCTCTGCGCGTCCAGGCACCCCTGCCGCCGATATGGTTGACGACGTGCCGGAAGAAGAGAAAAAACAGCGCCTGTATATTCTGCAAGAGCGTATTAACCAGCAAGCTATGGCCTGGAGCCGTCGCATGGTCGGCACGACCCAGCGCATTCTGGTTGAAGGCACATCGCGTAAAAGCATCATGGAACTGTCTGGCCGTACCGAAAATAACCGAGTGGTGAACTTTGAAGGCAACCCGGAGATGGTCGGTAAGTTCGTGGATGTAGAAATTACCGATGTCTGGACGAACTCCCTGCGCGGTAAAGTGGTGCGCACCGAAGACGAAATGGGTCTGCGCATCGCTGAATCCCCTGAGTCGGTTATTGCGCGTACCCGCAAAGAAAACGATCTGGGCGTCGGTATTTATCAGCCTTAATCTTCAATGCCCGATGGCGCTACGCTTGTCGGGCTTACTCTTCTGGGCTCGCTGCCCCGGCGGGCCTTGTAATCTATCTCATCATCCCCATATTTACCGCAATGCTTGCGCCTTTCCCCCATGGCGTGAATAATTTCCTTAGATGCCGGTAAATGTTCAGCGTCCGGCAAGACATGCAAAAGAGGAACAGTTTGAACATAGACACTCGTGAAATCACACTTGAACCCGCAGACAATGCCCGCCTGTTGAGCCTTTGCGGCCCATTTGATGACAACATCAAGCAGTTGGAACGTCGCCTCGGCATCGAAATTAACCGCCGTGATAACCACTTTAAGCTGACCGGTCGCCCAATTTGCGTCACCGCGGCGGCAGATATTTTACGTAGCCTGTACGTCGATACTGCCCCAATGCGTGGTCAGACGCAGGACATTGAGCCTGAACAAATTCATCTGGCAATTAAAGAAGCGCGAGTGCTTGAGCAAAGCGCAGACAGCGTGCCGGAATTTGGCAAAGCGGTGAACATCAAAACCAAGCGCGGGGTAATTAAGCCGCGTACGCCGAACCAGGCACAATACATTGCGAATATCCTCGACCATGACATCACCTTTGGCGTTGGCCCTGCGGGTACGGGTAAAACATATCTTGCGGTTGCCGCTGCGGTTGATGCGCTTGAGCGTCAGGAGATCCGTCGAATTCTGCTGACCCGCCCGGCAGTGGAAGCGGGCGAAAAACTCGGCTTCCTGCCGGGTGACCTCAGCCAGAAAGTCGATCCCTACTTACGACCGCTGTATGACGCACTGTTCGAAATGCTCGGGTTTGAGAAGGTCGAAAAGCTGATTGAGCGTAACGTCATTGAAGTTGCGCCGCTGGCCTACATGCGTGGTCGTACATTAAACGATGCGTTCATCATTCTTGATGAGAGCCAGAACACCACCATCGAACAGATGAAAATGTTCCTGACCCGTATCGGCTTTAACTCTAAAGCGGTTATCACCGGCGATATCACCCAGATTGACCTGCCGCGAAGCACCAAATCCGGTCTGCGTCATGCCATTGAAGTGCTGGCTGAAGTCGACGAAATTAGTTTTAATTTCTTCCATAGCGAAGACGTGGTTCGCCACCCGGTGGTCGCCCGTATCGTCACGGCGTATGAAGCCTGGGAAGAAGCAGAACAGAAACGCAAAGCCGAGCTGGCTGCAGAACGCAAGCGCGAAGCTCAGGAGCAGGAACAAAAATGAGTCAGGTTATTCTCGATTTACAGCTGGCATGTGAAGACGAATCCGGTTTACCAACAGAAAGTCAGTTTCAGGGTTGGCTGGATGCGGTGATCCCACAGTTTCAGGAAGAGTCTGAAGTTACCATTCGTCTGGTCGATGACGCGGAAAGCCACGAGCTGAACCTGACCTATCGCGGGAAAGATAAATCAACCAACGTACTCTCTTTCCCGTTTGAAGCCCCGCCGGGCATTGAAATGCCGCTGCTGGGCGATTTGATCATCTGCCGTCAGGTAGTCGAGAAAGAAGCGCAGGAACAAGGCAAACCGCTTGAGGCCCACTGGGCGCATATGGTGGTGCACGGTAGCCTGCATTTACTCGGTTACGACCATATCGAAGACGATGAAGCGGAAGAGATGGAATCCCTCGAAACAGAGATTATGCTTGCTCTGGGCTATGAGGATCCGTACATTGCCGAGAAAGAATAAGCATTTCGAAATCTTGTAAGCCTGATAAGGCGCAGCCGCCATCAGGTATTGCGCCTTATCCGGCTTACCTGGTTTGAAGTACGATGAAGAGATATGCCGTCAACAGCTGAATATACGCATGACGAGCTTTGTATTAACTAACATGAGAACCCATACGACGCCATGAGCGACGACAATTCACACAGTAGTGACACCTTAAACAGCAAAAAGGGATTTTTCTCCCTGTTACTGAGCCAACTTTTCCACGGTGAACCAAAAAACCGCGACGAACTGTTGGAGCTGATCCGTGATTCCGGGCAAAACGACCTTATCGATGAAGATACGCGCGATATGCTCGAAGGGGTGATGGATATTGCGGACCAACGCGTGCGCGACATCATGATTCCTCGCTCTCAGATGATTACCCTGAAACGCAACCAGACCCTGGACGAATGTCTCGATGTCATTATCGAGTCTGCCCACTCGCGTTTCCCGGTGATCAGCGAAGACAAAGATCACATTGAAGGGATTCTGATGGCCAAAGATCTGCTGCCGTTTATGCGCAGCGATGCCGAAGCCTTCAGCATGGAGAAAGTGTTACGCCAGGCGGTTGTCGTACCTGAAAGCAAGCGAGTTGACCGCATGCTGAAAGAGTTCCGCTCCCAGCGTTATCATATGGCTATCGTCATCGACGAATTCGGCGGTGTCTCAGGTCTGGTGACCATTGAGGACATCCTTGAACTGATCGTGGGTGAAATTGAAGATGAGTACGACGAAGAAGACGATATCGATTTCCGTCAGCTTAGTCGCCACACCTGGACCATTCGCGCTCTGGCGCCGATCGAAGACTTCAACGACGCTTTCGGTACCCATTTTAGCGACGAAGAAGTAGATACCATCGGCGGGCTGGTCATGCAGGCCTTTGGTCATCTGCCCGCGCGCGGGGAGACTATCGACATTGATGGTTACCAGTTCAAAGTGGCAATGGCCGACAGCCGTCGTATTATTCAGGTTCATGTCAGAATTCCGGACGACTCACCCCAGCCCAAACTGGACGAATAAACCCGAAACTGGATCTAAGACTACATGGCATTTGCCCCATTAATTGAACGCCAGCGCATTCGCCTGCTGCTGGCGTTATTATTCGGTGCCTGCGGGACGCTGGCTTTCTCTCCGTATGACATCTGGCCCGCTGCGATCGTTTCGCTGATGGGCCTGCAGGCTCTTACCTTCAATCGCCGTCCGCTCCAGTCTGCCGCAATCGGCTACTTTTGGGGATTGGGGCTGTTTGGCTCCGGCATCAACTGGGTTTACGTCAGCATCGCGCAGTTTGGCGGTATGCCGGGCCCCATTAATGTGTTCCTCGTGGTTCTGCTTGCCGCATACCTTTCCCTCTACACCGGCCTGTTTGCCGGCGTGTTGGCGCGTCTGTGGCCGAAAACCACCTGGATACGCGTGGCGATTGCCGCGCCGGTCGTCTGGCAAATAACCGAATTCCTGCGCGGCTGGGTACTGACCGGCTTCCCGTGGCTACAGTTCGGCTACAGTCAGATCGACGGTCCGTTAAAAGGGCTGGCTCCGGTAATGGGCGTTGAGGCGATTAACTTCCTGCTGATGGTGGTTAGCGGCCTGCTGGCGCTGGCGCTGGTGACGCGTAACTGGAAACCGCTGATTGCCGCGCTAGTGCTCTTTGCTCTGCCCTTTCCGCTGCGCTATATCCAGTGGTACACGCTTGAGCCGGAAAAAACCACTCAGGTCTCAATGGTGCAGGGTGACATTCCGCAGTCGCTCAAATGGGATGAAGGTCAGTTACTCAACACCCTGAAGATTTATCTCGACGCCACCCAGCCTGAGATGGGCAAATCACAGCTGATCATCTGGCCAGAATCCGCTATCCCGGACCTGGAAATTAATCAGCAGCGTTTCCTGGGCATGATGGATGACCTGCTGAGATCGAAAGACAGCACGCTGATTACCGGTATCGTTGACGCACGGCTGAACAAGCAGAATCGTTACGACACCTACAACACCATCATCACGCTGGGTAAAGACAGCCCGTACAGTTACGACTCCAGCAACCGCTACAACAAAAACCATCTGGTACCGTTTGGCGAGTTCGTCCCGCTGGAATCGATCCTGCGCCCGTTAGCGCCGTTCTTTGACCTGCCAATGTCGTCTTTCAGCCGTGGGCCTTATGTGCAGCCACAGTTGCATGCGCACGGCTTTAAGCTGACGGCTGCCATCTGCTATGAAATCATTCTTGGCGAACAGGTACGGGATAATTTCCGCCCGGATACGGACTACCTGCTGACGATTTCCAACGATGCCTGGTTTGGTAAATCCATCGGCCCGTGGCAGCACTTCCAGATGGCGCGTATGCGTTCCCTCGAGCTGGCGCGCCCTCTGCTGCGTAGCACCAACAACGGTATTACGGCGGTGATTGGTCCACAGGGTGAGATTCAGGCGATGATCCCGCAGTTTACCCGCCAGGTCCTGACCACCAGCGTGACGCCAACGACGGGCTTAACCCCTTATGCCCGTACCGGTAACTGGCCGCTCTGGCTGCTTACCGCGCTGTTTGGCTTTGGTGCGGTGGTAATGAGCCTGCGCCAACGTCGTAAGTAACCTTCCTTTCCCGGCCGGATAACGTTTCGCTTATCCGGCCCACAAAACATTTCCCGCTCCCCATTCTGGCACGTCTATTGCTTTGTTCTACAAGACAAATGCAGTTTTGGCTGAATGTGCAACCTGGTCGCACCAACGTTGAGCGCCGGTAGCACCTGAAAAGTGCAACAAGATATTTTTGCCCCCAAATGGTGCGGCGCACCTCGCAAAAATAAACAATAAAACAGCAAATTCTTTACATTCATCCAAACTAAATGTTAACAAACATATACAAGACTGCACGTTTTAGTAGCAAACAATAACAACATCACAATGGGTATCAATGCGTCCCTGGCGCAGACGATAAAGGAGTTGGATATGCAATTACGTAAGCTCGCCACTGCCATGCTGGTCATGGGAATGTCCGCCGGTCTGGCGCACGCAGAAGACGCAGCACCAGCGGCAGGCAGCACGCTGGACAAGATCGCCAAAAACGGCGTGATTGTGGTCGGCCACCGTGAATCATCGGTACCGTTTTCTTACTACGATAACCAGCAAAAAGTGGTCGGTTATTCACAGGATTACTCCAACGCGATCGTTGAAGCCGTGAAGAAAAAGCTGAACAAGCCTGACCTGCAGGTGAAACTGATCCCGATTACTTCACAAAACCGTATCCCGCTACTGCAAAACGGCACCTTCGACTTTGAATGTGGCTCCACCACCAACAACGTCGAGCGCCAAAAACAAGCGGCTTTCTCTGACACCATTTTCGTCGTCGGTACTCGTCTGCTGGCGAAAAAAGGCGGCGACGTCAAAGATTTCGCCGATCTGAAAGGTAAAGCCGTAGTCGTGACCTCGGGTACCACCTCAGAGGTGCTGCTGCACAAGCTGAATGAAGAACAAAAAATGGATATGCGCATCATCAGCGCGAAAGACCACGGTGACTCTTTCCGTACTCTGGAAAGCGGCCGCGCCGTTGCCTTTATGATGGATGACGCCCTGCTGGCTGGCGAGCGCGCGAAGGCGAAGAAACCAGACAACTGGGAGATCGTCGGCAAGCCACAGTCTCAGGAAGCTTACGGCTGCATGCTGCGTAAAGATGACCCTCAGTTCAAAAAGCTGATGGATGACACTATCGCCAAGGCGCAGACCTCAGGCGAAGCTGAGAAATGGTTTGATAAGTGGTTTAAAAATCCAATTCCACCGAAGAACCTGAACATGAATTTCGAACTGTCAGACGAGATGAAAGCCCTGTTCAAAGAACCGAATGATAAAGCGCTTAACTAATTAATTAGAAGAGTACACAAAACCTTTCAAGTTATATCGAGGCGGCAACTGAGCGAATTCCCGGGCGCTTACATGAGTAAGTAACCGGGATGAATAAAGGCAGCCAACAACGAGATATCTTGAAGGATGAAGTGTAATCAGGGAGGCTTCCCCTCCCTCTCGATTGCTACTCAGCACGGACAGACTATAAGCCTGATGGTCGTTCCCCATCAGGCCTGAAAACCGCAAAACGCTGAATAACAATCTTCGGGGGTAGCGCTGCTACCCTTTTTTTTCTGGAGTAGATTTATGTCTATAGACTGGAACTGGGGTATTTTTTTACAACAAGCCCCGTTCGGCAACACCACCTATCTCGGCTGGCTCTGGAGTGGTTTCCAGGTCACTGTCGCGTTATCTATCACCGCCTGGGTTATCGCTTTCCTCATCGGCTCTTTATTCGGCATCTTACGTACCGTACCAAATCGTTTCCTTTCCGGGATCGGCACGCTGTACGTCGAGCTGTTTCGTAACGTTCCGCTCATCGTCCAGTTTTTTACCTGGTATCTGGTCATTCCTGAACTGCTGCCGGAAAACATCGGGATGTGGTTTAAGTCAGAACTGGATCCCAACATTCAGTTCTTCCTCTCATCCATGCTTTGTCTGGGGCTGTTTACCGCTGCGCGCGTCTGCGAACAGGTTCGTGCCGCTATTCAGTCTCTGCCTCGCGGGCAGAAAAATGCCGCGCTGGCGATGGGGCTGACGTTGCCGCAGGCCTACCGCTATGTTCTGCTACCAAACGCTTACCGCGTGATTGTTCCGCCAATGACCTCGGAGATGATGAACCTGGTAAAGAACTCCGCGATCGCCTCCACTATCGGCCTGGTCGATATGGCTGCGCAAGCGGGAAAACTACTGGATTACTCCGCCCACGCATGGGAATCGTTTACGGCCATCACTCTGGCCTACGTACTGATTAACGCCATCATCATGCTGGTGATGAATCTCGTCGAACGCAAAATCCGCCTGCCTGGCAATTTGGGAGGCAAATAATGTACGAATTTGACTGGAGTTCTATCGTCCCTTCCCTGCCGTATCTGCTGGATGGGCTGATCATCACGCTGAAAATCACCGTCACGGCAGTCGTCATTGGTATCGTCTGGGGGACCATCCTTGCAGTAATGCGTCTGTCCAGCTTCGCGCCAATTGCCTGGTTTGCGAAGGGCTACGTCAACGTATTCCGCTCCATTCCGCTGGTGATGGTGCTGCTGTGGTTCTACCTGATTGTGCCCGGCTTCCTGCAAAACGTGCTGGGTCTGTCGCCAAAAACCGATATTCGCCTGATCTCAGCGATGGTCGCATTTTCGATGTTTGAAGCCGCGTACTATTCCGAGATTATCCGCGCCGGTATCCAGAGTATTTCTCGCGGGCAGTCCAGTGCCGCGCTGGCGCTGGGGATGACCCATTGGCAGTCGATGAAGCTCATCATTCTGCCGCAGGCATTCCGCGCGATGGTGCCGCTGCTGCTTACCCAAGGCATCGTACTCTTCCAGGATACCTCGCTGGTCTATGTATTGAGTCTGGCAGACTTCTTCCGTACCGCCTCCACCATTGGTGAGCGTGACGGCACGCAGGTTGAAATGATCCTGTTTGCTGGCGCCGTTTATTTCGTATTCAGTCTGAGCGCATCGTTGTTGGTCAGCTATTTGAAGAAAAGGACAGTTTAATGATTACCCTGAAAAATGTTTCTAAATGGTATGGTCACTTTCAGGTGCTGACCGACTGCTCCACGGAAGTGAAAAAAGGTGAAGTGGTGGTGGTCTGCGGCCCGTCAGGTTCAGGTAAATCAACGCTTATCAAAACGGTGAACGGGCTGGAGCCGGTACAACAGGGCGTCATCACCGTTGATGGTACCGTGGTGAATGATAAAAAGACCGATCTGGCCAAACTGCGCTCTCGCGTTGGCATGGTGTTCCAGCACTTTGAACTGTTCCCGCATCTGTCGATTATTGAGAACCTGACTCTGGCGCAGGTAAAAGTGCTTAAACGCGATAAAAAGCCGGCCCGCGACAAAGCGCAAAAGTTACTGGAACGCGTTGGTCTGTCAGCGCATGCCGAGAAGTTTCCAGCTCAGCTCTCCGGGGGCCAGCAACAGCGTGTCGCCATCGCTCGGGCGCTGTGCATGGATCCTATCGCTATGCTGTTTGACGAACCGACGTCAGCACTCGACCCAGAAATGATCAACGAAGTACTGGACGTCATGGTTGAACTGGCCAATGAAGGGATGACCATGATGGTGGTTACCCACGAAATGGGCTTTGCGCGTAAAGTGGCGAACCGGGTGATCTTCATGGATGAAGGGAAGATTGTTGAAGACTCACCGAAAGAAGAGTTCTTCGCTAATCCAAAATCAGACCGTGCCAAAGACTTCCTCGCGAAAATCCTGCACTAATTTTGCTGGCGCGCACCTCCATGTGCGCGCCACCTCACGATTTATCTCTTCACTTCTCGAAACAGGCACAGCCCAGCGTTAACCTTGTCACAAAGTCCCACTTACAAGGAGCAACAATGGCACTTCCTATCCTGTTTGATTGCGATCCAGGTCATGACGACGCTATCGCAATTGTTCTCGCCCTCGCTTCACCTGAACTGGATGTGAAAGCGATAACCTCCTCTGCCGGTAACCAGACCCCCGACAAAACGCTGCGTAACGTATTGCGTATGTTAACGTTGCTCAACCGCACGGATATCCCAGTGGCCGGTGGCGCAGTCAAACCGCTGATGCGCGACCTGATAATTGCCGATAACGTCCACGGTGAGAGCGGGCTTGATGGCCCGGCGCTGCCTGAACCCGCTTTTGCTCCACAGGACTGTACCGCCGTGGAATTGATGGCGAAAACCCTGCGTAACAGTCAGGAACCGGTGACGATTGTCTCCACCGGGCCGCAAACTAACGTGGCATTGCTACTGAATAGCCATCCTGAACTGCACCCCCAAATTGCCCGTATCGTGATCATGGGTGGTGCAATGGGCCTCGGAAACTGGACGCCCGCCGCCGAGTTCAACATCTTCGTGGATCCAGAAGCCGCTGAGATCGTGTTCCAGTCGGGCATTCCGGTGGTGATGGCTGGACTGGATGTCACGCATAAAGCGCAAATACATCGTGAAGATACCGAACGGTTCCGCGCTATCGGCAATCCCATTTCGACAATCGTTGCTGAGCTACTCGACTTCTTCTTTGAATATCACAAAGATGAAAAATGGGGATTTATTGGCGCGCCGCTGCACGATCCATGCACCATTGCCTGGCTGCTGAAACCTGAACTGTTTACCACCGTTGAACGCTGGGTTGGTGTGGAAACTCAGGGCAAATACACCCAGGGAATGACCGTGGTTGACTACTACTTCCTGAGCGGCAATAAGCCAAACGCCACCGTAATGGTGGACGTGGATCGCGAAGGGTTTGTCGATCTGCTGGCAGAACGGTTGAAGTTTTACGCCTAATGCGTAGGCCGGATAAGACGCAGCGCGTCGCATCCGGCAACATTATCACGGCTCAAACGGTCGACGCTGGAACTGATCGTGTCCGCATTTCGGGCATAGCGGCAGCACATCAGGAGTGTACACCGCTAAATGGAAGTGGCACTTCTCGCACACCAGGTTGCCCAACCCGACCACCTCGCCGCTGTGATAAACCCCGTGATGGCTGAGGTCCTGGAACACTTCGCGCCATTCGAGCTGCGTTTTATCGGTAATATCGGCCAGTTCCTGCCAGATACTCTCTTTGATAACCCGCATAAAGACGCTGTCGGTCTCCTCATCGAGGCTTTCTTCATAGCTCAGAGCAAACTCTTCCAGGTCGCGTCTGACGGCCCGGGTGAGCTCTTCCACCTCGGTGCGCGTTAACTCCCCGGTCTGCATAACGCGCTGACGCGCCTGTTCCACCAACGCATCAATATCGCGTTCGCCATTACGCAGGCGTTCACTCAGTGAAGCCACCAGTTCACGGTAATATTGAGCAACCTTGTTCATCGCTTCGCCTCCTGGGTCGTTAACTGTCTATAATAATAGACGTTATTTACGCTACGCTTTGCAAGACTGTCCACAGAGTGTGTAAATTCGTGCAAGAATTATCCTTACGGGAATTCAACGTTGAATGCGCGAAAGGCTGTTTTGGCGCGGGCGTTTGGGCTATGCTATGCGGATCTAAAACACCACATCTAGAGCTACGTTTGTAGCTGTATTGAAAACAGGACCACTGGCTGCCATGCAAGAGCAATACCGCCCGGAAGAGATAGAATCCAAAGTACAGCTTCACTGGGATGAGAAGCGCACATTTGAAGTTACCGAAGACGAGAGCAAAGAGAAGTATTACTGCCTGTCTATGCTTCCCTATCCTTCTGGTCGACTACACATGGGCCACGTACGTAACTACACCATCGGTGACGTGATCGCTCGCTATCAGCGTATGCTGGGCAAAAACGTACTTCAGCCAATTGGCTGGGATGCGTTCGGCCTGCCTGCCGAAGGCGCTGCGGTTAAAAACAACACCGCCCCGGCACCGTGGACGTATGACAACATTGCATACATGAAAAACCAGCTCAAAATGCTTGGTTTCGGTTACGACTGGAGCCGTGAGCTGGCAACCTGCACCCCGGAATACTACCGCTGGGAACAGAAGTTCTTCACCGAGCTGTACAAAAAAGGGCTGGTGTACAAGAAAACGTCTGCCGTTAACTGGTGCCCGAACGACCAGACCGTACTGGCGAACGAACAGGTTATCGACGGCTGCTGCTGGCGTTGCGACACCAAAGTTGAGCGTAAAGAGATCCCGCAGTGGTTCATCAAAATCACCGCTTACGCTGACGAACTGTTGCGCGATCTGGATAATCTGGATCACTGGCCTGACACCGTGAAAACGATGCAGCGCAACTGGATTGGCCGTTCTGAAGGCGTGGAAATCACCTTCGATGTGAACGGTTACGACAACACGCTGACCGTCTACACCACACGCCCGGACACCTTTATGGGTGCGACCTACCTGGCGGTTGCTGCAGGTCATCCGCTGGCGCAGAAAGCCGCTGAAAATAACCCAGAATTGGCTGCCTTCATTGACGAATGCCGCAACACCAAGGTTGCTGAAGCCGAAATGGCGACCATGGAGAAGAAAGGCGTCGACACTGGTTTCAAAGCCGTTCACCCGCTGACTGGCGAAGAGATCCCGGTTTGGGCGGCAAACTTCGTGCTGATGGAATACGGTACAGGCGCAGTTATGGCCGTTCCGGGTCACGATCAGCGCGATTACGAATTTGCGACCAAATATGGCCTGACCATCAAGCCGGTAATTCTGACAGCTGAAGGCGCAGAGCCGGATTTGTCTGAACAAGCGCTGACCGAAAAAGGCGTGCTGTTTAACTCCGGTGAGTTTGACGGCCTCGACTTCGAAGCGGCCTTCAACGCCATTGCTGACAAGCTGGTAGCTAAAGGCGTGGGTGAGCGTAAAGTTAACTATCGTCTGCGTGACTGGGGTGTTTCCCGTCAGCGTTACTGGGGCGCGCCGATTCCGATGGTGACGCTGGAAGACGGTACCGTCCTGCCAACGCCAGAAGACCAACTGCCGGTTATTTTGCCGGAAGACGTAGTCATGGACGGTATTACCAGCCCAATCAAAGCCGATCCGGAGTGGGCGAAAACCACCGTTAACGGTATGCCTGCGCTGCGTGAAACTGACACCTTCGATACCTTTATGGAGTCGTCCTGGTACTACGCGCGCTACACCTGCCCGCAGTATCAGGAAGGTATGCTGGATTCCGACGCGGCGAACTACTGGCTGCCGGTTGATATCTACATTGGCGGTATTGAACACGCCATCATGCACCTGCTCTACTTCCGCTTCTTCCACAAACTGATGCGCGACGCAGGCATGGTCAACTCTAATGAACCAGCTAAACAGTTGCTGTGTCAGGGGATGGTTCTGGCCGATGCGTTCTACTACGTTGGCACCAACGGCGAACGTAACTGGGTTTCTCCGGTTGATGCCATCGTTGAGCGTGACGAAAAAGGTCGTATCGTCAAGGCTAAGGACGCAGAAGGCCATGAACTGGTGTATACCGGCATGAGCAAGATGTCCAAGTCAAAAAATAACGGTATCGACCCGCAGGTCATGGTTGAACGCTACGGCGCCGACACCGTACGTCTGTTCATGATGTTCGCTTCTCCGGCTGATATGACGCTGGAATGGCAGGAGTCCGGCGTTGAAGGGGCGAACCGCTTCCTGAAACGTGTCTGGAAACTGGTTTACGAACATACGTCCCAGGGAGATGTTGCTGCCCTGAACGTTGATGTGTTGAGCGAAGATCAAAAAGCGCTGCGTCGCGACGTGCATAAAACCATTGCTAAAGTTACCGATGATATCGGTCGTCGTCAGACCTTTAACACCGCGATTGCGGCGATTATGGAGCTGATGAACAAGCTGGCGAAAGCACCGCAGGCAGACGAGCAGGACAGAGCCCTGATGCAGGAAGCATTGCTGGCTGTTGTACGCATGCTCAACCCGTTCACCCCACACGTTTGCTTCACCCTGTGGCAGGCGCTGAAAGGCGAAGGCGATATCGACAACGCGCCGTGGCCGGTGGCGGACGAAGCAGCAATGGTTGAAGACTCAACGCTGGTTGTGGTTCAGGTAAACGGCAAAGTACGTGGCAAAATCACCGTTCCGGTAAACGCCACTGAAGAGCAGGTTCGTGAACGTGCTGGCCAGGAGCATCTGGTGGCAAAATATCTTGATGGTGTTACCGTACGTAAAGTGATTTATGTACCGGGTAAACTCCTCAATCTGGTCGTTGGCTAAGCGCGGGAGGAAGCGTGCGACTTCTGACAACATTGTTGTTATCGCTGGCGGTGCTTGTCACCGCCGGGTGTGGCTGGCATCTGCGTAGTACTACGCAGGTTCCACCCTCAATGAAAACCATGATCCTGAACTCTGGCGATCCGAACGGCCCGTTAAGCCGCGCGGTGCGTAATCAGCTGCGTCTGAACGGTGTTACGCTGCTTGAAGACGGTACCATGCGTAAAGATGTGACGTCCTTACGTCTGGGTGCGGTCAGCATTTCGCAGGATACGGCATCGGTATTCCAGAACGGTCAAACGGCTGAATACCAGATGGTGATGTCCGTAAGTGCTACTGTGCTGATTCCAGGTCATGATATTTACCCAATCAGCGCCAAAGTTTATCGTTCGTTCTTTGACAACCCACAGGCTGCACTGGCGAAGGATAACGAGCAGGACATGATCATAAAAGAGATGTATGACAAAGCGGCTGAACAGTTGATTCGTAAGCTGCCAAGCGTACATCTGGCCGATACTCAGTCATCCAATGCTGATGCTGAGCCTGCGGTGAATAAAACCGCAGCGCCTGCGTCATCTCCGGCGCGTGTCTCCACCACGCTGGGTAACTGATGCTCAAGTTGTACCCTGAACAACTCCGCGCACAGCTCAATGAAGGGCTGCGCGCGGCGTATTTACTCTTGGGCAACGATCCCCTCTTATTGCAGGAAAGCCAGGATGCCATCCGTCAGGCTGCCGCAACACAAGGATTCGAAGAACACCACGCCTTCACTCTGGACAACAGCACCGACTGGGGAGAGATTTTTTCACTCTGCCAGGCGATGAGCCTGTTTGCCAGCCGTCAAACCCTGCTTCTGCAGTTGCCTGAAAATGGCCCTAATGCCGCCATTAATGAACAGCTCGCGTCACTCGTCACTCTGTTACATGACGATCTGCTACTGATGGTTCGCGGCAACAAACTCACCAGGGCACAGGAAAACGCCGCATGGTATACGGGGCTTGCAAATAACGCGGTTCAGGTAAGCTGCCAGACGCCGGAACAAGCACAGCTTCCTCGCTGGGTTGCCGCCAGGGCGAAACTTAACAACCTGCAACTGGATGACGCAGCCAATCAGCTGCTGTGCTATTGCTATGAAGGTAATCTGTTAGCACTGGCGCAAGCGCTGGAACGATTAGCGTTGCTTTGGCCTGACGGCAAGCTAACGCTGCCCCGCGTGGAGAAAGCGGTTAACGATGCCGCGCACTTTACCCCATTCCACTGGGTAGACGCGCTGCTAATGGGCAAAAGCAAACGCGCGCTGCACATTCTGCAGCAGCTACGCCTGGAAGGTAGCGAGCCGGTTATTTTGCTGCGTACGATCCAGCGTGAGTTACTGTTGCTGGTTAACTTAAAACGGCAGTCGACCCATACGCCTTTGCGCACGTTGTTTGATAAACACCGGGTGTGGCAAAATCGCCGGGGCATGATGGGAGATGCGCTAAACCGGCTGAACCCGGCGCAACTGCGTCAGGCTGTGACGCTTTTAACGCGTACGGAAATTACGCTTAAACAAGACTATGGTCAGTCAGTGTGGGCGGAACTTGAGGGGCTTTCCCTTTTGCTCTGTCATAAATCGCTGGCCGATGTTTTTATTGATGGTTGATATGAAATCATTGCAGGCTCTGTTCGGTGGCACCTTTGATCCGGTGCATTACGGTCATCTTAAACCGGTTGAAATTCTGGCGAATCTGATTGGCCTTTCCCGGGTCATCATCATGCCCAATAACGTGCCGCCACATCGTGCGCAGCCCGAAGCGTCCGGTGAGCAACGTAAGCGTATGGTTGAACTGGCCATTGCTGATAAACCGCTATTTTCCCTGGATGAACGCGAACTGAAACGCGATACCGCCTCCTACACCGCGCAAACGCTAAAAGAGTGGCGCGAGGAGCAAGGCCCAAACGTGCCGTTAGCGTTTATCATTGGTCAGGATTCGCTGCTTACCTTCCCTTCCTGGCATGACTACCACACGATTCTGGGTAATACCCACCTCATCGTGTGCCGACGTCCGGGCTATCCACTCGAAATGGCGCAGGAAAAACACCAGCAATGGCTGGAGGATCATCTAACCCATTCAGCAGATGACTTGCACAACCTGCCTTGCGGGAAGATTTACCTGGCCGAAACGCCGTGGTTTAACATCTCCGCCACGCTCATCCGTGAGCGCCTGGAAAAGGGCGAGCCGTGCGACGACCTGATGCCAGACGCGGTGCTTGACTATATCAATCAACAGGGACTGTACCGCTAAGCGCCTTGCGTAAGGCCGTCAGCAGGTGGTTATTCTCTTCCTGGCTGCGAACGGCTACCCGATAATAGCGCGCATCCAGCCCCGGATAATTGGCGCAACTGCGAATCAAGACATGCTGTTTCAGCAACGCGAGTTGCAGATCCATATCCGCATTATCGCAGCGTAATAAACGATAATTTGCCCGGCCGGGATACGCCGTCAGGCCGGGCAGATCTTGCAGTTGTTGATCAAACCGCTCCCCCTCTTGTTCCAGCCATTTCCACGTCGCCCGCTGATATGCGCTATCGCGTAAGATAATCTCGCCTGCCAGGGCAGCAAACGCATTAATTGACCACGGCATTTGTTGGCTGCGCATCTGTGCAACCGCCTGTTCGTTACTGTTGACCAGATACCCCAGACGCAGTCCCGGGATCGCATAGAACTTGGTGAGCGAACGCAGCACCCAAATATGCGGGTTCTCGTGCAGTAACGGGATAAACCCCGACTCCCCGGCAATAAAATCGATAAACGCTTCATCAAGGATCAGGGCGATACCCAGCGACTCACAACGCGTGGCAATTTCACGCAGCAGGCGGGTTTCGGGCAACAACCCGGTGGGATTATTGGGCGTACAGAGAAACAGGCAGTCCAGCTCAGGCGTTAACGCATCGAGGATCGCATCGGTAAGCTGCCAGCCATCGTCTTCGCACAGCGCAAACTCATGGATCGTACAGTCTCCCCATTGCAGCGCCCGACGATATTCCGCAAACCCAGGCGTCACGATCATCGCGTGGCGTGGCTTCAGGCCATGCACCAGGGTAAAAATGGATTCGGTTTCACCGTTCCCGGCCAGGATCCACGAGGACGGAATTTGATGATGCTCCGCCAGCGCGGCATGCAGTTGCGCGTAATCGACATCCGGGTAACACTCCGTGCAGTCCAGATTGTCGATAATCGCCCGTTTTAAACTTACCGGCATACCCAGCGGGTTAATATTCGCGCTAAAATCCAGCAACTGTTCAGGCAAGATGCCCAACAATTCGGCGGCTTCTCGGGTGTTACCGCCATGTGCGCTCTTCAATAAAGACATCGTGCCGCTCCACGTAAAAAAGGGTATTTTAGTGAAAAATCACTGCGCAATCAGGGCAAACATCATATTTTGTGCGAATAGCCTCACGAGGAAAACATGAGACTCTGGTTAGTACGTCATGGCGAAACCGAAGCCAATGTCGCTGGTTTATATAGCGGCCACGCCCCCACACCGCTAACGGAACGGGGGATCGCTCAGGCGCAAACGCTGGGTACGCTGTTACGCAATGTCCCTGTCGACAACGTTCTGTGCAGCGAACTGGAACGCGCCCGCCATACAACGCAGTTGATTCTGGCAGAACGTGAAGTTCCTGTGCGCAACATGCCTGAGCTTAATGAGATGTTTTTTGGTGACTGGGAAATGCGTCACCATCGCGATCTGGCGCGCGAAGACGCCGAAAATTACGCCGTGTGGTGTAACGACTGGCAGAATGCGACGCCCACCAATGGCGAAGGTTTTCAGGCGTTTTCCCAGCGAGTGGAACGTTTCATTGCCCAGCTTGCTGATTATAAAGCGTGCCAAAATCTGCTGGTGGTGAGTCATCAAGGCGTGCTGAGCGTGTTGATCGCCCGTCTGCTGTCCATGCCCGCAGCGGCAATGTGGCATTTCCGCGTCGAACAAGGCTGCTGGAGCGCAATTGATTTTTGTGACGATTTTGCGGTTCTGAAAGTGCTTAACAGCCGGGCCGTATGGCGCGACGGGGAGTGAAAGCGCTGTTTTTTATGCCGAAGGGCCTCTCTCCCATTGACACCCCATGACAGGCTGTTATTCTCCGCAGCCTGACTTTTCCCGCCCTTCAGAGCTTTGCAGAAATTGTTTTACAAAAATGGCGATGCATTCTGTGGCGTGGGGTGGGATGATAGCGCACTTCACAAGCGCATTCGGAGACATTTGTCCCGATATCGCCTCTGGTTCAGGTATACTAACAGACGTTTTTAACTCTTTTCACCCAGGGGGAACACTTGCAGGGTAAAGCACTCCAGGATTTTGTAATCGACAAAATTGATGACCTGAAAGGTCAAGACATCATCGCCTTAGACGTTCAGGGCAAATCCAGCATCACTGATTGCATGATTATCTGCACCGGTACATCCAGCCGTCACGTTATGTCTATTGCAGACCACGTGGTCCAGGAGTCCCGCACTGCTGGCCTGCTGCCGCTCGGCGTGGAAGGCGAGAATGTCGCTGACTGGATCGTCGTTGACCTCGGCGATGTGATTGTCCACGTGATGCAGGAAGAGAGTCGTCGCCTGTATGAACTGGAAAAACTCTGGAGTTAATGCGTGAAGCTGCAACTTGTCGCTGTGGGTACGAAAATGCCTGACTGGGTACAAACCGGATTTACCGAGTATCTCCGTCGGTTTCCGAAAGATATGCCCTTTGAGCTGATCGAAATCCCGGCAGGAAAGCGCGGCAAGAACGCGGACATTAAACGCATTCTCGACAAAGAGGGTGAGCAGATGCTGGCTGCCGCAGGCAAAAACCGCATCGTCACCCTTGATATCCCGGGTAAACCCTGGGACACGCCGCAACTGGCGACCGAACTTGAGCGCTGGAAACTGGACGGTCGTGACGTCAGCCTGTTAATTGGCGGGCCGGAAGGTCTCTCTCCTGCCTGTAAAGCGGCAGCGGAACAAAGCTGGTCACTCTCTGCATTAACCCTTCCACACCCTCTTGTTCGGGTTCTGGTTGCGGAGAGTCTGTACAGGGCGTGGAGCATTACCACCAACCATCCTTATCACCGTGAGTGATCATTGATTCTTGAGTAGATTAAGCAGCGGATGAAACTACAGAATTCTTTTCGCGACTATTCGGCTGAGTCCGCGCTGTTTGTGCGCCGGGCGCTGGTCGCTTTTTTGGGGATTTTGCTGCTAACCGGCGTGCTGATCGCCAACCTTTATAATCTGCAAATCGTTCGCTTCACTGATTATCAGACCCGTTCGAACGAAAACCGCATCAAACTGGTGCCTATCGCGCCGAGTCGCGGCATCATTTATGACCGCAACGGAATTCCTCTCGCCCTTAACCGCACCATTTATCAGATAGAAATGATGCCGGAAAAGGTAGACAACATTCAGGATACCCTCGACGCGCTGCGTAACGTCGTAGACCTGACGGACGACGATATTGCTGCCTTTAAAAAAGAGCGCGCCCGTTCACACCGTTTCACCTCAATTCCGGTAAAAACCAACCTGACTGAAGTTCAGGTCGCACGCTTTGCCGTGAATCAATATCGCTTTCCAGGCGTCGAAGTTAAAGGCTATAAACGCCGCTATTACCCATACGGCTCTGCGCTGACCCACGTAATTGGCTACGTATCGAAGATCAACGATAAAGACGTAGACCGCCTGGACAAAGACGGCAAGCTGGCTAACTACGCGGCAACGCATGACATCGGCAAGCTGGGTATTGAACGCTATTATGAGGACGTGCTTCACGGCCAAACCGGGTATGAAGAAGTAGAAGTGAACAACCGCGGCCGCGTCATTCGCCAGTTGAAAGAAGTGGCGCCGCAGGCCGGGCACGATATCTATCTCACCCTTGATTTGAAACTCCAGCAGTATATTGAAACGCTGCTGGCGGGCAGTCGTGCCGCCGTGGTGGTTACCGACCCGCGTACCGGTGGTGTTCTGGCGCTGGTATCTATGCCGAGCTATGACCCGAATCTGTTCGTGGATGGTATCTCCAGTAAAGATTACTCCGGGTTGCTCAATGACCCGAACACCCCCTTGGTTAACCGCGCCACACAGGGTGTTTACCCCCCTGCTTCGACGGTTAAACCTTACGTTGCGGTTTCTGCGTTAAGCGCAGGCGTTATCACCCGCAATACCGGCCTGTTCGATCCGGGCTGGTGGCAGCTACCGGGCTCTGAAAAACGTTACCGCGACTGGAAAAAGTGGGGGCACGGCCATCTGAACATCACCCGCTCTCTGGAAGAGTCCGCGGATACGTTTTTCTATCAAATCGCCTATGATATGGGGATTGACCGGCTTTCCGAGTGGATGAGCAAATTTGGCTACGGCAAATATACGGGCATCGATCTTGCCGAAGAGCGCTCCGGCAATATGCCAACCCGCGAGTGGAAGCAAAAACGGTTTAAAAAGCCATGGTATCAGGGTGATACCATTCCCGTCGGCATCGGCCAGGGTTACTGGACAGCAACCCCAATCCAGATGAGTAAAGCGCTGATGATCCTTATCAACGACGGTTTGATAAAAGTCCCGCATCTGTTGATGAGCACGGCAGAAAACGGCAAGCAGGTGCCGTGGGTACAGCCGCACGAACCGCCCGTTGGCGATATTCATTCTGGTTACTGGGAAATCGCGAAAGACGGTATGTACGGTGTTGCGAACCGCCCTAACGGAACTGCGCATAAGTATTTTGCTGGCGCGCCTTACAAAATTGCGGCGAAATCCGGTACCGCGCAGGTCTTTGGCCTGAAAGCTAATGAAACCTATAACGCACATAAGATCGCCGAACGTTTACGTGACCACAAGCTGATGACGGCCTTCGCCCCCTATGATAAACCCCAGGTCGCTGTCGCCATGATCCTTGAAAACGGCGGTGCGGGTCCGGCGGTGGGTACCATTATGCGCCAGATCCTTGACCATATTATGTTGGGCGACAACAACACCAATCTGCCTGCGGAAAACCCAGCGGTTGCAGCAGCGGAGGACCAATAATCGTGACGGATAATCCGAACAAAAAAACATTCTGGGACAAAATCCACATTGATCCCACAATGTTGCTTATTTTGCTGGCTCTGCTGGTTTACAGCTCACTGGTCATCTGGAGCGCCAGCGGCCAGGATATTGGCATGATGGAGCGCAAAGTCGGCCAGATCGCAATGGGCCTGGTCATCATGGTAGTGATGGCGCAAATTCCCCCCCGGGTGTATGAGGGCTGGGCGCCCTATCTCTATATCTTTTGCATCATTCTGTTGGTGGCGGTAGACGCCTTCGGCGCCATTTCCAAAGGTGCGCAGCGCTGGCTGGATTTGGGTATCGTGCGTTTTCAGCCTTCTGAAATTGCCAAAATCGCCGTACCGCTAATGGTTGCGCGCTTTATTAACCGTGACGTTTGCCCACCATCGCTAAAAAATACCGCCATTGCGCTGGTGCTGATTTTTATGCCCACGCTGCTGGTCGCCGCCCAACCTGACCTCGGCACCTCAATTCTGGTCGCCCTTTCCGGTCTGTTTGTCTTGTTCCTTTCTGGTTTGAGCTGGCGCTTAATCGGCGTTGCGGTGGTTCTGGTCGCGGCGTTTATCCCGATACTGTGGTTCTTCCTGATGCATGATTACCAGCGTCAGCGCGTCATGATGCTGCTCGACCCGGAAACCGATCCGCTGGGCGCGGGTTATCACATAATTCAGTCTAAAATTGCTATTGGCTCCGGCGGGTTACGCGGCAAAGGCTGGCTGCATGGTACACAATCGCAGCTTGAGTTTTTACCCGAACGCCACACCGACTTTATCTTTGCTGTCTTAGCGGAAGAGCTGGGTCTGGTGGGGATCTTGATTCTGTTGACGCTCTACATTTTGCTGATTATGCGCGGATTATGGATCGCTGCCCGCGCGCAAACCACCTTTGGTCGCGTCATGGCGGGTGGCTTAATGTTGATATTATTCGTTTATGTCTTCGTAAATATTGGTATGGTGAGCGGTATTCTGCCCGTGGTTGGGGTTCCACTCCCACTGGTCAGTTACGGAGGCTCGGCACTTATCGTGCTGATGGCCGGGTTCGGGATTGTTATGTCGATCCACACCCATAGAAAAATGTTGTCGAAAAGCGTGTAAGGGGTACGCAATGCGTAAGCAGTGGCTTGGTATCTGCATCGCAGCAGGAATGCTCGCGGCGTGTTCGAGTGATGATGGTCAGCAACAGGTTGCTGTCGCGCCGCAGCCTGCGGTGTGTAATGGTCCGATTGTTGAAATCAGCGGGGCCGATCCGCGCTTTGAACCCCTGAACCCAACGGCGAATCAGGACTACCAGCGTGATGGTAAAAGCTACAAAATCGTGCAGGATCCCTCCCGCTTTAGCCAGGCCGGACTTGCCGCTATCTATGATGCGGAACCAGGAAGCAACTTAACCGCGTCTGGCGAAGCGTTCGACCCGATGCAGCTGACCGCTGCGCATCCGACGCTGCCTGTCCCCAGCTATGCCAGAATTACCAATCTGGCGAACGGCAGGATGATCGTCGTGCGCATTAACGATCGCGGGCCTTATGGCAACGATCGCGTGATTTCACTTTCGCGCGCCGCAGCCGATCGTCTGAACACCTCCAACAACACTAAAGTGCGTATCGACCCAATCATCGTCGCCCAGGATGGTTCATTGTCCGGACCGGGTATGGCTTGTACCACAGTCGCGAAACAAACTTATGCCTTGCCTGCGCGTCCTGATTTAAGCGGTGGCGGCAATATGGGAAGCATGCCTTCGCCATCAGATGCAGGTCAGCCGCAAGGCGATATTCGTCCGATCAGTAATTCCACGCTGAAAAGCGATGACCCAACCGGTGCGCCAGTAAACAGCAGTGGATTCCTCGGTGCGCCAACCACGCTCGCATCAGGCGTGCTGGAAAGCAGCGAGCCGACTCCGGCGCCGCAATCGACAACCACCGCACCGGTCACGTCAACCGCGCCGGCAGCAACCCCAGCAGCCGTCACAGCGCCCGCGGCAACTGCCAACGGACGCTATGTGGTTCAGGTTGGCGCAGTCAGCGAGCAGTCGCGCGCGCAGCAGTATCAAAAGCGTTTAAGCCAGCAGTTTGGCGTTCCTGGCCGGGTGGTACAAAACGGCGCAGTCTGGCGTATCCAGATGGGGCCGTTTGCCAGCAAAGCTGAAGCCTCCACATTGCAGCAGCGTCTTCAATCCGAGGCGCAATTACAGTCCTTCATCACCGGCGTGTAATAACGTAAATCAGGTATCTGAACTGTCAGTTTCTGTAAATGACATTAACAAAGTCACGCGGAAAGTCAGATGCCTGCCAGTTATGCATTTGCTATAGTAGGGCACTTTTTTTAATTTCATCACGGACGTCGTAGTTCAGACCATGAAGACCACTTTTTCCGCTCGTTTCGTGCAGCGTATGGCGCTCACCGCGGCTCTCTGCGCAGCCTCTCTCTCTGCTGCCCATGCCGATGACCTGAATATTAAAACCATGATCCCGGGTGTTCCGCAGATCGATGCGGAGTCGTATATCCTGATTGATTACAATTCAGGTAAAGTTCTGGCAGAACAGAACGCAGACACTCGCCGCGACCCCGCCAGCCTGACCAAAATGATGACCAGCTACGTCATCGGCCAGGCGATGAAAGCCGGGAAATTCAAAGAAACCGATCTGGTCACCGTCGGCAATGACGCATGGGCTACGGGCAACCCGGTCTTCAAAGGTTCATCGCTGATGTTCCTCAAGCCAGGCATGCAGGTTCCTGTTTCTCAGTTGATCCGTGGTATTAACCTGCAATCCGGAAACGACGCGTGCGTGGCGATGGCAGACTTCGCAGCCGGTAGCCAGGATGCTTTCGTCGGCCTGATGAACAGCTATGTGAATGCGCTGGGCCTGAAAAACACCCACTTCCAGACCGTTCATGGTCTCGATGCTGACGGTCAGTACAGCTCGGCTCGCGACATGGCGATGATTGGTCAGGCTCTGATTCGCGACGTGCCTAACGAATACTCTATCTATAAAGAAAAAGAGTTCACCTTTAACGGCATTCGTCAGTTAAACCGCAACGGCCTGCTGTGGGATAACAGCCTGAATGTCGACGGTATCAAAACCGGTCACACCGATAAGGCTGGCTATAACCTCGTTGCATCAGCAACCGAAGGCCAGATGCGTCTGATCTCCGCCGTTATGGGTGGTCGCACCTATAAAGGCCGAGAAACCGAAAGTAAAAAACTGCTGACCTGGGGCTTCCGTTTCTTCGAAACCGTGAACCCGTTGAAAGTGGGTAAAGAATTTGCCTCAGAACCCGCCTGGTTTGGTAACACCGATCGTGCGTCGTTAGGCGTTGATAAAGACGTCTACCTGACCATTCCGCGCGGCCGCATGAAAGACCTGAAAGCCAGCTATGTGTTGAACACCACTGAACTGCACGCTCCGCTGCAGAAAAATCAGGTTGTTGGCACTATCAACTTCCAGTTAGATGGCAAAACCATTGAACAGCGTCCGCTGGTGGTGCTGCAGGAAATCCCTGAAGGCAACTTCTTTGGGAAAATCATTGATTACATTAAATTAATGTTCCATCACTGGTTTGGCTAAAAATCGAACACTTGAAAGTGTGATTTACGTCCCCATATACTAGGTATCCAGATAACTCCCACGCGCAGTGGGAGTTATTATTTTTTGATGTAACGCCGGAGCTGACATGAAAACCAAACTTAACGAACTGCTTGAATTCCCTACTCCATTTACTTACAAAGTAATGGGGCAGGCGTTGCCTGAGCTGGTTGATCAGGTGGTTGAAGTGGTACAGCGCCATGCGCCAGGTGATTACTCTCCGACGGTAAAACCGAGCAGCAAAGGCAACTACCACTCGGTCTCAATCACCATCACTGCTACACACATTGAGCAGGTTGAAACGCTGTACGAAGAATTAGGCAATATCGATATCGTACGCATGGTGCTGTAAAAACCTGTCGGTTACCCGCTGCATCCCCGCTCGGGTAACCCCTCCCCCCTGTGATATACTTTTCCCCTCTTTAACATTCTCTACGGAGATGCCGTTTTGTATCAGGATAAAATTCTGGTCCGCCAGCTCGGTCTTCAACCTTACGAGCCAGTCTCTCTGGCCATGCATGAATTTACCGATACCCGTGATGAAAACAGTCATGATGAAATCTGGCTGGTAGAGCATTATCCTGTCTTCACCCAGGGTCAGGCAGGTAAAGCTGAGCACGTATTGATGCCGGGAGATATTCCGGTGATCCAGAGCGATCGTGGCGGTCAGGTGACCTACCACGGGCCAGGCCAACAGGTTATGTATGTGCTGTTGAACCTGAAGCGTCGTAAACTTGGCGTTCGCGAACTGGTTACGTTGCTGGAGCAAACCGTCGTGAATACCCTTGCGGAAATCGGCATTGACGCCCACCCGCGAGCCGATGCGCCTGGCGTATACGTGGGTGAGAAGAAAATCTGCTCTTTGGGATTACGTATCCGTAGAGGATGTTCATTTCACGGCTTAGCGCTCAACGTGGATATGGACTTGTCGCCTTTCCTGCGTATCAATCCTTGTGGTTATGCCGGGATGGAGATGGCGAAAGTATCGCAGTGGGATAGCACAGCCACGACCGAGAGCATTCGCCCCCGCCTGCTGGCCAACATTCTCGCGCTGTTGGGTAACCCACCGCACGAGTACATCGCGGACTGAAAATACGGTCATACTTTGCCACGGCATATGTTGTGGCAAATGGCACAAAACAACAACTATTTTACATTTTGCCAGCCTGTCAGGCTGCTTTCTGGCCCGTTTCAATGATATACTGCGTATCACTAATTCAAAAATAGTTGATAAATGCAACATTCCCTTGAATTGAAACGCTTTCCTTCGTAATTCGCAACTGGAACACGCAAGCTATGAGTAAACCCATTGTGATGGAACGCGGTGTTAAATACCGCGATGCCGATAAGATGGCTCTTATCCCGGTAAAAAATGTGGCAACAGAGCGTGAAGCCCTGCTGCGTAAACCGGAATGGATGAAAATAAAACTGCCAGCGGACTCCACTCGCATCCAGGGCATCAAAGCGGCAATGCGCAAAAATGGCCTGCACTCTGTCTGCGAAGAAGCTTCCTGCCCTAACCTGGCTGAATGTTTCAATCACGGAACAGCAACCTTTATGATCCTCGGCGCAATCTGTACTCGCCGTTGCCCATTCTGTGACGTTGCCCATGGCCGTCCGGTTGCTCCTGACGCCAACGAGCCGTTAAAACTGGCTCAGACGATTGCGGACATGGCGCTGCGCTATGTCGTGATTACCTCCGTTGACCGTGACGATCTGCGTGACGGCGGCGCTCAGCACTTTGCTGACTGCATCACCGCGATTCGTGAGAAAAGCCCGTCGATTAAAATCGAAACGCTGGTGCCTGACTTCCGTGGTCGTATGGATCGCGCGCTGGATATCCTCACAGCCACGCCGCCGGACGTGTTTAATCACAACCTCGAAAACGTACCGCGTATTTATCGTAATGTACGCCCTGGGGCTGACTACAACTGGTCGCTGAAGCTTCTGGAACGCTTCAAGGAAGCGCACCCGGAGATTCCGACCAAATCGGGTCTGATGGTGGGTCTGGGTGAAACCAATGCTGAAATCATTGAGGTTATGCGCGACCTGCGCAGCCATGGCGTGACCATGCTGACGCTGGGGCAGTATTTACAGCCAAGCCGCCATCACCTCCCGGTTCAACGCTATGTAAGCCCGGATGAGTTCGATGAGATGAAAGCAGAAGCCATGGCTATGGGCTTTACCCACGCTGCTTGCGGTCCATTCGTGCGCTCTTCATACCATGCTGACATGCAGGCCAAAGGGCTGGAAGTGAAGTAATCGTGTAATACTCACTTACATATCAGCAATAAAAAACCGGCAAATCGCCGGTTTTTTTTCATGCAGAGTTTGCAGTATTACTCTTTATGAGAAAGCTTCTCAGCCTGAACGCTACCATCAGCCTCTTTCTTGGCATCGGCATTATCGTCGTTCATTGCTTTCTTGAAGCCCTTGATTGCCGTCCCCAGGTCTCCACCCAGAGTACGTAACTTCTTGGTACCAAACAGCAGAACAACCAGTGCGGCAACCACCAGCAGTTTGGTAATACTAATCTCACCCATAGATACCTTCTTGACTTAAACCAGGCTACATAAAGCGCCATATTAACCTGAGAATATTAACGGCCTTTCGACGCGCGCACACAATAGCAATCTGTAACAAGGTGAATCAAGCCTTGTTTAAAAAAACGTCATAATAATTGCGGTGGCGCAAAGCGTCGGTTACTTAACACCGGAAGTTGTGCCCTGACCTGCCTCACCCGCTCGGCGGAAACCTCGGCCATAATGAGCGCGGGCGTTTCAGCCGCCGACGCAATAGTCACGCCAAAGGGATCGATGACCCGGCTTTGGCCGATATTCTTGTTACCGCACTCTCCGGCCGCAACCAGATAACACGTGGCATCCAGCGCTCTTGCCGCCAAAAGCGTGGCCCAGTGATGCTCTTTTAACGATCCCCGCACCCAAGCCGCAGGTAAAACGAGAATCTCAGCCCCCTGCAACGCGTGCGCCAGCGCCAGCTCAGGGAAGCGCAGGTCATAGCAGGTCATTAGCCCTACTTTTAATCCGCCTACGTCCAGCAGCGGCGCTATGGCGTCCCCTGCATCGACATTACGTGACTCCTGAATCGAAAAGGCGTCATAGAGATGTAATTTAGCGTAATGGGCCACTACCCGACCAGCCCGTAGCGCCACCAGCATGTTAAATGCCCGGCCTGGCACAGAGGGAACATGAATCGTCAGGATTGTCGTCATCTCATTTTGTGCGCTTTCTCGCAACAAACGCGTCAGAAACCCGCCTTCCAAAAGCTGAGCTGATTTCACTGACAGGTCAGGGTCTAAATCGTCACGCGCCAACAATGCCTCCGGTAATACCAGTAGCGACGCCCCCTCTCCAGCAGCCTGAGACATCAGTAAGGCGCAGGTTTCTGCATTTTTTTCCCATGAAGGTCCCACGGCAAATTGCCCTGCTGCAACGAACATATTCCCTCCAGAAAACTTTGTTAGGCTCGCCAACAACAATTATTCAGCGTTACACTCACCCTCTATACAATCAAATAGCAGGATTACGCAGTGTTACAACTCCTTTTAGCAGTTTTTATCGGTGGTGGCACAGGTAGCGTAGCAAGATGGATGTTGAGTATGCGGTTTAACCCGCTGCATCAGGCCATTCCATTCGGTACGCTGGCTGCAAACTTACTTGGCGCATTTATCATTGGTATGGGTTTGGCATGGTTTAATCGCATGACAAATATTGACCCAATGTGGAAGGTGCTGATTACTACTGGCTTTTGCGGGGGACTGACAACGTTTTCCACTTTCTCTGCTGAGGTAGTGTTTTTACTGCAGGAAGGACGCTTTGGTTGGGCTATGGTGAATGTACTGGTTAATCTGTTGGGATCATTCGCGATGACCGCCCTGGCATTCTGGTTGGTATCTGCCTCTCCCGCACATTGAAGCGAAAAAAACCCGCAATTAAGCGGGTTTTGAATGCTTGCTGTCGTATGCTTACAGAGCGATTACGTTTGCAGCAGAAGGGCCTTTGGCACCGTTAGTGATTTCGAACTCTACACGCTGACCTTCAGCCAGAGTTTTAAAACCATTGGTCTGGATTGCAGAGAAGTGTACGAACACATCTTTGCTGCCATCTTCCGGAGTAATGAAACCGAATCCTTTGGACTCATTAAACCACTTAACGTTACCTTTAATCTTAGACATCAAAATTACCTTTACATGAAAAATAGACACAAATGCTGTGTCGGGTATCAGTACAACAATTGTGGTGCACTTTGTCCAGTCGAACTTTATCAAAAAGTGATAAATGTCGCGTTATTTTTCAGTTAAACTCCCTATCACTATGTTTTTAAAAGACTTTTCAATAAACCACCTGACAATACAGGTAGTCCATCAAAACTGGAACCGCATCCACGCAAAGTAGACGTTGCCGTTGTTATACGTTCCAGGAATGTAGGTCATCTGAAACGTTGCCGGGCCATAACCAATTGATGCCAGCGGTAACAGCACCGGTACCGGAATGTAGTTCCAGTTATCACGCGCGGTGAAACCGGCGGTAAAGCCGAGACCTGTATGGAAGTTTTCATCAGCCAGCGGTCGCCAGGTTTTTTCCCAGCCATAGCCGCCAATGGGTTCCCATTTATTGTAGGAATCCTTAAACGCCATGATATAAAGTCCGTGCCAGTTACCTTTATCATCCCAACGGGATTGACCAAATCCTGCACCCCACGGCCGTTCATTGTAGCGATCCGTTTTTTCTTTATCGTAGGCAAAACGCGCATGCCAGGTAATAGCAGGTACATACAGATCATAATGTTCCGGCTGCTGCCAGGTTTCACTGACATTATCTTTAAAAGTAGCAAACCAGCCTTTATCTTCAGCAGCAGCCTGGGAAGTGAAAGCTAACTGAATAAAAATAAATGAAAAAATGAGAAAATATCGTTTAGCGAAAATCACAACTTAATTACCATCCTGGGATTTATTATTAATTTTAGCAAACCCAACCTTAATGTCAGCTTAACAAAAATGCGCAAATAAAAAATCAGAATATTCCTCAGCCTATAACCTATCCCTTTATTTACTGAGCCATTTCATAGGAACTATTTTCTCTTTATTGCCAATAAATTGTGTTTTCCTGCGGCGAGAGTTAAATAACATCACAATAAATTAACAATAAAGCATCAATATCACCACAAAACACACACACCAACGCTGCGCTTCACAGTTTTTTATTGTGATATTCTTTTTTTAATCGTGATGCTGAAAAAACGGCTTAGCCATCGCTTGAATCCGTATTTTTATTGATTTCAATCAGCAAGAGTTATCGGTTTATTAGGCACATTCTGTCACCACTTTTTACTTTTTTTAGTTTTTTAACTTTCTGGGCAGCAATGCGACAGGGGAAACAATGTTGACATTTATTGAACTCCTTATTGGGGTTGTGGTTATTGTGGGTGTAGCGCGCTACATCATTAAAGGTTATTCCGCGACAGGCGTACTGTTTGTCGGCGGTCTGGTTTTGCTGATTATCAGTGCGTTGATGGGCCATAAAGTTTTGCCGTCTAGCGCAGCAACAACGGGCTATACGGCAACAGACATTGTTGAATATATTAAAATTTTGCTGATGAGCCGTGGCGGCGATCTCGGCATGATGATTATGATGCTGTGTGGTTTTGCCGCCTACATGACGCATATTGGCGCGAATGATATGGTGGTTAAGCTGGCCTCTAAGCCGCTGCAGTATATCAATTCACCTTATCTGCTTATGATTGCCGCCTATTTTGTCGCCTGCCTGATGTCCCTGGCGGTCTCTTCAGCAACCGGTCTGGGCGTATTGCTGATGGCGACATTGTTCCCGGTCATGGTTAACGTTGGGATTAGCCGTGGCGCCGCAGCGGCCATTTGCGCCTCCCCAGCCGCTATTATTCTTTCGCCAACATCCGGTGATGTAGTGCTGGCTGCAAAAGCCGCGGAAATGCCGCTGATCGATTTCGCGTTTAAAACCACGCTGCCAATTTCCATTGCCGCCATCATTGCTATGGCGATTGCCCACTTTTTCTGGCAGCGTTATCTGGATAAAAAAGAGAACATTTCTCATGAAATGTTAGATGTGGCTGAAATTACCACTACCGCCCCGTCGTTTTACGCCATCTTGCCATTTACCCCGATCGTTGGCGTCCTGATTTTCGATGGAAAATGGGGCCCACAGCTGCATATCATTACGATTCTGGTGCTGTGCATGCTCATCGCTGCTGTACTGGAGTTCGTACGAGGATTCAACACCCAGAAGGTTTTCTCGGGTCTTGAAGTCGCCTACCGTGGTATGGCGGATGCCTTTGCTAATGTGGTGATGCTGTTAGTCGCGGCGGGCGTTTTTGCCCAGGGTCTGAGCACAATCGGCTTTATTCAGAGTCTGATTTCTATCGCCACCTCGTTTGGCTCCGCGAGCATTATTCTGATGCTGGTACTGGTGATCCTGACTATGCTGGCGGCAATGACCACGGGGTCCGGTAACGCACCTTTCTATGCCTTCGTTGAGATGATCCCGAAACTGGCGCACTCTTCTGGCATTAACCCGGCTTACCTTGCTATCCCGATGCTGCAGGCATCAAACCTTGGACGCACAATCTCTCCGGTCTCCGGTGTGGTTGTCGCTGTCGCAGGGATGGCAAAGATCTCTCCGTTCGAAGTAGTGAAACGTACCTCGGTTCCGGTACTGGTTGGACTGCTGGTTGTGATTATCGCAACTGAAGTGATGGTGCCGGCGACGTCCGCCCTGATTGGCGGTTAACGATAACTGTCAGTATCTGACCTTGATACGCAAAATCATTTAAGCTGCATCAAGGCGGCAAGTGAAGACATCCCCAGTACCATAGATAATTATGTGACTGGGGTTTCTTCACGCAGCCCACAAAGAGGCAGCTTCAAGGATGACGTGAATTAGCCGCCGTGATAAATACGCTGCGGCCTCCCCACCTTACCGTGAATAATCTCCGCAATAATCAAATGACGGCTGGCACAGTACTCCAGGTAGCGCCTGGAGGTGGTACGGCTGATAGTGAGCGCCTGGGCGATCGTTTCCGCAGTATGATGTACCGTCGGATCGGCAAATAATTTCAACACCGCATTCAGCGTTAACGCATCAATTCCGGTCGGCAAATCGCCTTTCGGTTCGCCGCGCGCATAAGCATTAAACATTTCATCAATCTGCTTTTGACTGGCGCTGTCATTACCGGCCAACATGCGTCTGCGCTGTTGATAACGCGTCAGTGTTTGTCCCAGGCGCTCGTAGGCAATGGGTTTGACCAGATAATCAAACGCGCCGCTGCGCACGGCCTCGGAGACCGTTTCCATGTCGCTGGCCGCCGTGGTAAACACCACGCCCCCCGGATAACGCGTCTGGGTTAGCTCATGCAACAACGTAATTCCCTTGCCATCCGGCAAGTAGTTATCGAGCAGAATCAAACCGGGCTTAAAACGCTCAATCATCATCCTCGCTTGCGCAAGATTACCCGCCAGCCAAATCTGGCTGAAGCCGGGTATATGGCGGATATATTCAGCATGCATTTCCGCCAGTAGCGTTTCATCCTCAACGATCAATAGCGTTAATGGTTCCGTCATTATTTTTTTTCACTTTCGGAAGAAATAAAGAAAATAAGGTGCCGCAGGGGGAGTTATCTTCGAGTGTAATCACCCCGTTACAGCGCCTCACATAACTTGCAATCAGATACAAACCGATGCCATGTTCACCTGGTTCATCGGTACGGGTGCTCACACCCTGTTCAAATATTTTTTCACGCAATGCTTCCGGTACACCGCATCCCTGATCGGCAACTTCGATGATCACGTCATCCCCTTCATCGCTCAAATAAAGTTCGACGATCTTGTTGCCTTGCTGGGTGCGCAAGCTCGCTTCAAATGCATTATCAAGCAGATTGCCAACAATTGCTGCAAACTCTGTGCTATCCAGCCCCTCAGGGAGTTGATGCAGTTGACTGCCAGGAACGATAGTCATAGTGAGGCCCAGTTCACGTGCACGCTGCACCTTGCCAAACAACAGACCGGCTACCTGACGATCGGCAAACGCGCCGCGCAGGCTGTCAATCAGTTGCTGTTGCGCCTGCGACTCCCCCTGCACCATTGCCAGCACCCGGTCATACTCTTTCATTTGCAGCAGGCCATTAATGGTCGACATCCAGTTAAGGTGTTCATGACGCAGCGTTCTCAGGCTCTCTACATACTGTTTGATCTGCGTTAATTGCGCATTAAGAGTAGCAATTTCATCTTTACTACGAAAACTGATGATTGCCCCAAGCAGTTCATCGCCGGAGCGAATCGCCTCACGGTTAGCGATAACGCTCAGGCCATTAAAGTTCACCATCGCGTCCTGTCGTTTTTCCGCAATCTGCTGGGTGAAAAAGTCAGTCGGCTGAACCACCTCACTAACCGGTTTTCCAAGCCACTTTCGTCCAGGCGAAGACAGCCCCAGCATTTTCCTCGCGCTGCGGTTTATTGCGGTGATATACCCATCAGGGTCCACGGCGATCAAACCTTCATATACCGAGCTGAATAGCGCTTCCTGCTGACGCACTACCCGCGCGATTTGCTTAGGCTCCATCCCCAACATCTGCCGGCGAATATGGGCGGCAAATAACCAGGAAAGCAGCATAAGTACCAGCAACAGCAGGATAAACACCCCTGCCATTGGGAGTAAAAAGTCCGATCGCCAGCTATCGATTTTACTGATCAGATAGCCAATTGAGACCACGCCAATGATTTTGCCATCGTCATCAAAGATGGGCGTTTTGGCGCGCATCGCCATCCCAATCGACCCTTTACCGGTAATAAAGTAACTTTCCCCTCTTTCCAGCGCGCCGGGTTTGGTGAACTGCATCGGGTAGCCAATTTTTTCCGGATTTGGGTGGTAAAGGCGGACAGAGTTGGTATCCCCGATCACCACATAGTCGAAGTCAGTCCCGCTCTGCAGTTTGTCGGCAATGGTCGCCAGACGCTTGTAATCACGATGCTTCACCGCCGCGATGATACTGTCGTTAGAGGCGATGATTTTGGCCTGGTTCATCGCCATATCGCGGACATGCGTTGCCAGATAATCTTCAAAACTGGCGGTAAAGTATTGTGCTAACGCGGCGATAATAAAAACAGAAACGACCAAAATAAGCAGAAAGATACGCAATGGAAACGCCAGACTGCGAAAAAAAGGAAACCGTGTTTTATTTTTCTGCTCTGCCATATTTCTTCCTCAGCGACGATACCCGAAACTTATTTTTCATTGTAGTTGTAATAAAAATGTTTTATTTGCAAGTCGCGGTATAAAACAGGATCGTTGCAGATTCCCCACCTTAAATCAATTAAACAAATTAAAACCACACGCTATTTCGGAGTTAAATTAATTAAAAAACTTAAAACCATAAAACACATTAAAACCTTCTAACTTATTGTGAAATAAATCAAAAATTACCTCCAAAATACTCCTTACGATGTATGCAGCAGGGAAAAAAAGAAATACTCCGTAATAAAAAAATATTCCCTTCAATTGCAAACAAAAAGTTATCAGGTTGCTAAACGGAGCAACAAAAACAGAAACCCAGTAACAAATATAGCATCGGGGCTCTATTCACTATGTTCGGTAATAATATATTCACGCAAGTTAAACGCTCAGAAAATAAAAAGATGGCGGCTATCGCGCAATTTCTGAAAGAAAATGATTTGAGCGTTGATACAACTGTCGAAGTATTTATCACCGTCACCCGTGATGACCGCCTGATTGCCTGCGGCGGCATTGCCGGCAATATCATAAAGTGCGTCGCCATCTGCGAATCCGTAAGGGGTGAAGGCTTAGCGTTGACGCTGGCGACCGAGTTAATCAACCTCGCCTATGAGCGCCACTGTACGCACCTCTTCATCTATACCAAAACCGAGTACGAGTCGCTGTTTAAGCAGTGCGGTTTTTCTACGCTGACCAGCGTTCCCGGCATTATGGTGCTGATGGAAAACAGCACTACACGTCTGAAACGCTACGCTGAATCACTGGCGAAACAGCGCCATGAAGGGAAAAAAATTGGTTGTATCGTCATGAACGCCAACCCCTTCACCAACGGACATCGTTTTCTGATCCAACAAGCAGCCGCGCAATGTGACTGGCTGCATCTGTTTTTGGTGAAAGAAGATACCTCGCGTTTTCCGTATGAAGACCGACTGGATCTGGTGCTTAAAGGGACAAAAGACATTCCACGTTTAACCGTTCATCGCGGTTCGGAATACATCATTTCCCGCGCCACATTCCCGTGCTACTTCATCAAAGAGCAGAGCGTTATTAACCACTGCTATACCGAAATAGACCTGAAAATCTTCCGCCAGTATCTGGCCCCGGCTCTTGGCGTCACGCACCGCTTCGTCGGTACCGAGCCGTATTGCACCGTCACCTCCCAGTACAACAACGATATGCGCTACTGGCTGGAGACCCCAACGCTTCCCGCCCCACCGATTGAACTGGTGGAAATTGAGCGGCTGTGCTTCCAGGAGATGCCGATTTCTGCCTCCTGGGTGCGCAAGCTGCTGGTTAAAAAAGATCTCACGGCTATCGCATCCCTGGTCCCTGACGCCACGCTGCACTATCTGCAAAGCATGGTTGAGCGGGCCTCATCGGGTGCGGCAGTCCGCCAAAATACCCCCGCATTAGCAACAGGTGAAAAATGAAAATAAACCAGGCAGCCGTCGCAGGCACACTCGAGTCCGGTGATGTGATGATTCGCATCGCCCCACTCGATTCGCAGGATATTGACCTGCAGGTTAACAGTAGCGTCGAAAAGCAGTTCGGTGATGCCATCCGGGCCACCATTCTGGACGTTCTGTCCCGCTACAACGTACGCGGCGTGCAATTAAATGTTGATGATAAAGGCGCACTGGACTGCATTTTACGTGCGCGACTGGAAGCACTACTGGCCCGCGCTGGCGGTATTCCTGCACTGCCATGGGAGGATTGCCAGTGATTAGTGAATCTTTGCAGCAACGTAAAACCCGTACCCGCCGCAGCATGCTGTTCGTACCGGGTGCCAATGCCGCCATGGTCAGCAACTCGTTCATCTATCCGGCAGATGCGCTGATGTTCGACCTGGAAGACTCCGTCGCGCTGCGCGAGAAAGATACTGCTCGCCGTATGGTGTACCACGCGCTGCAGCATCCGCTGTATCACGACGTTGAAACTATCGTGCGCGTAAACGCCCTCGACTCCGAATGGGGCATTAACGATCTCGAAGCCGTGGTACGCGGCGGCGCTGACATCGTGCGTTTACCGAAGACCGATACCGCGCAGGATGTCATCGACATCGAAAGCGAAATTCTGCGTATCGAGAAAGCCTGTAGCCGTGAGCCCGGCAGTACCGGTCTGTTAGCTGCCATCGAATCGCCGTTAGGCATTACCCGCGCGGTAGAAATTGCCCACGCTTCCGAGCGCCTGATCGGTATTGCACTGGGTGCGGAAGATTATGTGCGTAACCTGCGCACTGAGCGCTCTGCGGAAGGGACTGAACTGCTGTTTGCCCGCTGCTCTATTTTGCAGGCGGCACGCTCTGCCGGCATTCAAGCGTTCGACACCGTTTATTCCGATGCCAACAACGAAGCGGGTTTCCTGCATGAAGCCGCACACATCAAGCAACTGGGTTTTGACGGTAAGTCGCTCATCAACCCGCGCCAGATCGAGCTCCTGCACAACCTGTACGCGCCGACACGCAAAGAGCTGGCTCACGCGCGCCTGGTCGTGGAAGCCGCTGAAGCCGCCGCTCGCGAAGGCCGTGGCGTAGTTTCCCTGAACGGCAAAATGGTCGACAGCCCGGTTATCGAGCGCGCCCTTCTGGTTATCTCCCGTGCAGAACTTTCCGGCATTCGCGAAGAATAAGGCAAAAAAATGACGCAGAAAATCGAACAGTCTCAACGCCAGGATCGCGTGGCGACCTGGAGCCGTCATGCAGAAAGTGAGCTTTCCGCTTATCAGAGCACCGCAAAAGTAGAATTACAGGCGCAAAAACCGCGCGACAAAAAGCTGTGCGCTAACCTGGAAGACGCCATTCGTCGTTCAGGTTTACAGGATGGCATGACCATCTCTTTCCACCACGCTTTTCGCGGTGGCGATCTGACGATTAACCTGGTGATGGACGCCATCGCCAGAATGGGCTTTAAAAATCTGACGCTGGCCTCCAGCTCCCTGAGCGACTGCCATGCTCCGCTGGTTGAGCACATCCGTCAGGGCGTGGTCAGCCGTATTTACACCTCCGGGCTGCGTGGCCCGCTGGCGGAAGAGATCTCCCGTGGCCTGCTGGCCGAGCCTGTGCAGGTCCACTCCCATGGCGGCCGTGTACACCTGGTGCAAAGTGGCGAACTCAGCATTGATGTGGCGTTCCTCGGCGTACCGTCCTGTGACCAGTTTGGTAATGCTAACGGCTATACAGGTAAAGCGTGCTGTGGTTCACTGGGCTATGCCCGCGTCGATGCCGAAAATGCAAAACAGGTTGTCCTGCTGACTGAACAGCTGCTGACCTATCCGCATAACCCGGCCAGCATTACGCAGGATCAAGTGGATCTGATTGTACAGATCGATCAGGTCGGCGATGCGGACAAAATCGGTGCTGATGCGACACGCATGACCACCAACCCGCGAGAACTGTTAATCGCCCGTAGCGCGGCAGACGTCATTGCTAACTCCGGTTACTTCAATGAAGGCTTCTCACTGCAGACAGGAACCGGCGGCGCTTCTCTGGCCGTTACTCGTTTCCTGGAAGACAAGATGCGCAGCCGCGATATCCGTGCTGACTTCGCGCTGGGCGGCATCACCGCTACCATCGTTGACCTGCACGAAAAAGGCCTGATTCGCAAACTGCTGGACGTACAGAGCTTTGACCGTAACGCGGCTGAGTCGCTGGCCCGCAATCCAAACCACATTGAGATCAGTGCCAACCAGTATGCCAACTGGGGCTCAAAAGGCGCCTCCGTCGATCGTCTGGACGTCGTGGTGCTGAGTGCGCTGGAAGTTGATACCAGCTTCAACGTTAACGTACTGACCGGTTCTGACGGCGTACTGCGCGGCGCATCCGGCGGTCACTGCGATACTGCGGTTGCCGCTGCGCTTTCCATCATTGTCGCTCCGCTGGTTCGCGGACGCATCCCGACGCTGGTTGATAACGTCCTGACCTGCGTAACCCCGGGCTCCAGCGTAGACATCCTGGTCACTGACCACGGTATCGCCGTTAACCCTGCGCGTCCGGAACTGGCTGAACGTCTGAAAGAAGCCGGTATGAAAGTGGTGTCCATTGAATGGCTGCGCGAACGTGCACAGCAGCTCACCGGTCAGCCACGCGCTATTGAATTCACCGACCGCGTGATTGCCGTTGTGCGTTACCGCGATGGCTCGGTGATTGACGTTGTGCATCAGGTGAAGGAATAAGCCATGCGCCTGCTCCCTGAACACGCCACCCAACACGCGGTTTCGATTCCCGAGCTGCTCGCCAGCCGGGATGAGAGACAAGCAAGGCAACATGCCTGGCTGACGCGTCATCACGCGCCACTGGTCTCGTTTACCGTGGTCGCACCGGGTCCGATTAAAGACAGCGCATTAACCCGTTGCATCTTTAATCACGGCGTAACCGCCCTGCTCGCGCTGGCGGAAAAATCCACCTGGATTGTCAGGGAGCAAACGGCGCTGGTTTCTGCCAGCGGTCCGGAAGGTCTTTTGTCTATTGAGGCCCCGGCCCACGATCTCAAGCTCGCCACGATTGAACTTGAGCATTCACATCCGCTGGGACGGTTATGGGACATCGATGTCCTGACCCCTGAAGGGGAAATTCTGTCCCGGCGTCATTTCGCACTCCCTGCCCGCCGCTGTCTGCTGTGCGGGCAAAGCGCTGCCGAATGCGCGCGGGGTAAAACCCACGCGCTTTCCGACTTACTCTCTCAGATGGAGGCTCTGCTGCATGATGCCGATTCCCGCAACATCAACCAATAACGCAGTCCTTCCTCTGGATCTGCCTGACGCTTACGCAACGCTTGCGTGGCGGGCCATGTTGACTGAAGTCAACCTGTCGCCCAAACCGGGTCTGGTGGATCGTATTAACAACGGCGCACATAAAGATATGGCGCTGGAAGATTTTCATCGCAGCGCTGAGGCAATTCAGGCCTGGCTGCCGCGTTTTATTGAATATGGGGCGTTTAGCGCACAGCTGTCGCCTGAAGATGTGTTGAAAGGACTGCGCCCACTGGGTATGGCCTGCGAAGCCGATATGTTTCGCGCCACCGAGGGGGTAAACACCCATAAAGGGAGCATCTTTTCACTGGGGCTGCTGTGTGCCGCCATTGGCCGCCTGCACCAGCTCCAACTGACTGTTACCGCTGAAACCCTTTGCTCTACGGCAGCAACATTTTGCCGTGGCCTGACCGAGCGCGAACTGCGCCAGAACAATCAACAACTCACGGCTGGCCAACGTCTTTATCAGCAACTGGGATTAACCGGCGCACGGGGCGAAGCCGAAGCAGGATACCCGCTAGTCATCAAGCATGCCCTGCCGCACTACCGCGCACTGCTGACTCAGGGCCGCGATCCTGAACTGGCGCTACTCGACACGTTATTGCTGCTGATGTCTATCAATGGCGACACCAACGTGGCTTCACGTGGCGGCGCAGAAGGTCTGCGCTGGCTACAGCAGCAGGCCACAACTCTATTGCAGCAAGGGGGGATTCGCACCCCTGCCGATCTCGAATACCTGCGCCAGTTCGACCAACAGTGCATTGAACGCAACCTCAGCCCAGGAGGCTGCGCCGATCTGCTGATCGTCACCTGGTTCTTAGCTCAGATTTCACAAGTTCATCATTATCACAATTAAAGATCCTTTCCGGAGAATCACACACATGTCTTTAGCAAAAGATAAAATATGGAAATTACTGGCCCCATTGGTCGTAATGGGCGTCATGTTTCTTATCCCTGTCCCTGATGGAATGCCCCCGCAGGCCTGGCACTATTTTGCCGTTTTCGTGGCAATGATTGTTGGGATGATCCTGGAGCCAATCCCGGCAACAGCGATAAGCTTTATCGCCGTAACGATCTGTGTCATCGGCAGCAACTATCTGCTGTTTGATGCTTCAGAGCTGGCCGACCCGGCGTTTAAAGCGGGTAAGCAAGCGCTGAAATGGGGTCTGGCAGGCTTCTCCAGCACTACCGTGTGGTTGGTGTTTGGCGCGTTTATCTTCGCGCTGGGCTATGAAGTCACCGGTCTGGGTCGTCGTATCGCGCTGTTCCTGGTAAAATTCATGGGTAAACGCACCCTGACGCTGGGCTACGCGATTGTCATCATCGACATTCTGCTGGCGCCGTTTACACCGTCCAACACCGCGCGTACCGGTGGTACCGTATTCCCGGTTATCAAAAACCTGCCGCCGCTGTTTAAATCATTCCCGAACGATCCGTCCGCGCGCCGTATCGGCGGATATCTGATGTGGATGATGGTAATCAGTACCAGCCTGAGCTCCTCTATGTTCGTTACCGGTGCTGCACCTAACGTGCTGGGTCTGGAATTCGTCAATAAAATTGCCGGTATTCAAATCAGCTGGTTGCAATGGTTCCTCAGCTTCCTGCCGGTTGGTATTATTTTGCTGATCGTTGCTCCGTGGCTGTCCTATGTTCTTTACAAGCCAGAAGTTACTCACAGTGCTGAAGTTGCCGCGTGGGCTGGTGATGAACTGAAAACCATGGGTAAACTGACGCGTAAAGAGCTGACCCTGATCGGTCTGGTTCTGCTCAGCCTGGGTCTGTGGGTCTTTGGCGGTAAACTGATTGATGCGACCGCTGTGGGTCTGCTGGCAGTCTCGCTGATGCTGGCGCTGCACGTTGTCCCGTGGAAAGACATCACCCGTTATAACAGCGCATGGAACACCCTGGTTAACCTCGCCACGCTGGTCGTTATGGCGAATGGTTTAACCCGTTCAGGCTTCATCGACTGGTTCGCCAACACGATGAGCTCGCACCTGGAAGGCTTCTCGCCTAACGCGACCGTGATCGTTCTGGTGCTGGTGTTCTATTTTGCTCACTACCTGTTTGCCAGCCTTTCCGCACACACCGCCACCATGCTGCCGGTTATTCTGGCCGTCGGCAAAGGCATCCCGGGCGTTCCGATGGAACACCTGTGTATCCTGCTGGTACTGTCCATCGGTATCATGGGCTGTCTGACTCCGTATGCAACTGGCCCTGGCGTTATTATCTACGGCTGCGGTTATGTGAAGTCCAAAGACTACTGGCGTCTGGGTGCTATCTTCGGCGTTATCTACATCTCTATGCTTTTGCTGGTCGGCTGGCCGATTCTGGCAATGTGGAGCTAATCATTCGGGTTCCCGCCTGATGAAAATGATGCCAGTCAGCTAAACCTGACTGGCATTTTTTATGATTAAATAGATGATATTCAGAATTGATATAAGTATCCGAAATCATCATGACATCAAGATGGCGTTATTCTTCGCTGCTGGCAGCACTTCTGCTCCCAGTTTCTGTAGCTCAGGCCGAAGAACTTCAGGCAAAACAGTACGCTGATTTTGACAGCTACGTGCTGGCCCTCTCCTGGCAAACCGGATTTTGTCAGAGCCAACACGAGAGAAATCGTCAAGAGCCCGACGAATGTCGTCTGCAAAAAGAGAGCGCGGACAAAGCAGATTTCCTGACCGTTCACGGTTTATGGCCCAGCCTGCCAAAATCCATCGCCGCCCGTGGAGTAGACAACCGCCGCTGGATGCGCTTTGGCTGCGCGACTCGCCCTATTCCCAACCTGCCTGAAGCGCGCGCCAGCCGTAAATGCGCGGCTCCCGAAACGGGCCTGTCGCTGGAAAGCGCGGCAAAACTCAGTGCCGTAATGCCCGGTGCCGGCGGGAGATCCTGTCTGGAACGTTACGAATATGCCAAACATGGCGCCTGTTTCGGTTTTGATCCCGACGCATACTTCGGCACGATGGTACGGATGAATAATGAGGTTAAGAACAGCGAAGCTGGCAAATTCCTCGCGGAAAACTACGGCAAAACCGTCAGCCGCAGCGCATTTGACGCGGCCGTCGCTAAAAGCTGGGGCAGAGAGAACGTTAAAGCCGTGAAGCTAAGCTGCCACGGCAATCCGGCCTATCTCACAGAAATCCAGTTGTCCCTGAAAGCCGACACCATTAACCAGACGTTATCCGCACAGTCATTCTTACCGCAACCGCATCCGGGTAACTGCGGTAAAAAGTTTATTATCGACAAAGTGGGATACTGAAAATAACGACCGGCGCGGCAAGCTGGCGTCGGTCCATATGGTTAGCGTTTTGAACGGGCATCCGGGCGAATTAAATCAAAGCGGTGTGTTTCACTGATCGAATAATACGCCGTTGGCCCGCCCGCACGCAGTACCGGTTTTGCTTTCGCCGTCTGGTAGATGCCGCCTTCCAGTAGCGTTTCATCAATATGGATACCCACCACTTCTCCCAGCACCAGCCAGGTTTCAACAGGCGAACCATCAGCGGTGGTCAGTTGCAGACTTTGCGATAAGCGACACTCAAAATTGACCGGGCTTTGCGCCACGCGCGGCACGCTGACTATCCGACTATCTACTTTGCTAAGCCCGGCGGCAAAAAACTCATCCTCGCCGTGAGGCAAGCTGGCTGACGTTTCGTTCATCGCGCTGGCCAGCTCAAGAGTCGTCAGATTCCAGACAAACTCACCGGTGTCGATAATATTCTGCACGCTATCTTTCCAGCCGCTACTGGCGAAACCGATAATCGGCGGATGATAATTAAAGCAGTTAAAGAAACTGTACGGTGCAAGGTTATGCCGACCGTCGCTGTCGCGGGAGGCAATCCAGCCAATAGGGCGCGGTCCAATGATGGCATTCAGCGGGTCATGCGGTAAGCCGTGTCCTTGTGATGGTTGATAGAAATACATAGCGTTCTCTGTTGAAGTTAACATCAGCGCAGCACAAATTATGCTTCGCTCATCTCCCTGGAAAAAGAAGATCAGCGTAGAACAATCCGCTAAAGATTACGATTGAATAAAGTTGAGCAGATCGCCGTTGATCTGTTGTTTATGGGTAGTGCAAATGCCATGCGAACCGCCAACATACACCTTCAACTGCGCGTCCGGCAGTATTTCCGCCGCAACCTTTCCGCAGGTTTCAAACGGGACAATCTGATCGTCATCACCATGGATCACCAGCGTCGGGATAGTCATCTTTTTGAGATCCTCACGCAGGTCAGTTTCTGAAAACGCGTGAATACAGTCGTACAACGCTTTGATGGAACCTTGTAAGCCCTGTTCAACAAAGCTTTCACGAACGGCTTTCGACGCATTTACGCCCGGGCGGTTGTAGCCATAGAATGCAGCGGTCAGTTCATAGAAGAAGGCAGCGCGATCGTTTATCACTCCCTCACGGATGCCATCAAACACCTCTTTCGGCACACCATTTGGGTTAAAGTCGGTCTTGATCATTATGGGCGTCACCGCGCCGATTAACACCGCTTTGGCTACCCGCTGCGTTCCATGGCGTCCAATGTACCTCGCCACTTCCCCGCCCCCGGTAGAGTGTCCGACATGTACGGCATCTTTAAGATTGAGATGCGCGGTAAGTTCAGCCAGATCGTCAGCATACTGATCCATATTGTGACCATCCCAGGGTTGGGCTGATCTCCCATGCCCACGCCTGTCATGGGCGATCACCCGAAATCCTTTCGACCCGAGGAACAGCATCTGATCCTCAAACGCATCTGCCGTTAGCGGCCAGCCATGGCTAAAGACGATAGGCTGCCCACTTCCCCAATCTTTAAAATGCAAATAGCTGCCGTCTTTCAAGGTAAGTTTGTCGTACTGGCTCATGAGATCTCCTGTCGCGGAACACTGAGTTGTTTGACGCGCCCGCAGCGAGCGCTTAAAAAGCATAATGCAAATTGGAGAACGATCGCGTTTTTCGGCTAAAATCACACCATACGCAACAATATTGATGATTTGCCTGAATGTGAACTAAATCACTTCAAACCAGGGGTAAGTCTCAGTATCATCATAAAAGCTAAACCCTTGCCGCCTGACGGTGAGGGTTTTCTTTTGGGATTATTTACCTGCGCACCCGCAGTATCGACGACATGGAGTAACAAATGTCCAGACCAACTATCATCATTAACGACCTCGATGCGGAACGCATTGACCGCCTGTTGGAGCAACCTGCGTTTGCTGGTTTACCGATTGCCGACGCCCTGAACGCCGAGCTGGATCGTGCCCAAATGTGTTCACCAGAAACCATGCCGCACGATGTCGTGACCATGAACAGCCGCGTGAAATTCCGCAATCTGAGTGATGGCGAAGTCCGTGTGCGTACCCTGGTGTATCCGGCCAATATGACTGACAGCAGCACACAGCTTTCGGTAATGGCACCTGTTGGCGCGGCACTTCTGGGCCTGCGCGTTGGCGACACCATTCACTGGGAGCTACCAGGCGGGACCTCAACACACCTCGAAGTCATTGAGCTTGAGTACCAACCTGAAGCTGCAGGCGACTACCTGCGCTAACTCTGTCTTATCAAAGCCACTCGCTTTATCTTACAGGGGATGCATCCGCATCCTCTTTCCGGTTAGCCCCAACTCCTGACCCTCACCTTATCTCCTGTTCGCAAAACATAAATCTGTGTCGTGACTGACAGAATCATTTTTAATACTATGCTGATATGTGTTCATGTAATGACAAGGAGAATGTTTATGTACAACACAATCATAATGCCTGTTGATGTATTCGAAATGGAACTGAGCGACAAGGCTATACGCCATGCAGAATTTCTGGCACAGGAAAACGGGGTTATCCATCTGCTGCATGTGCTGCCAGGCTCAGCAAGCTTAAGCCTGCACCGCTTTGCAGCCGATGTCCGTCGTTTTGAAGAGCATCTACAACACGAAGCGGAAACTCGTCTGCAAACGATGGTCGGTCACTTCAGCATCGATCCTTCCCGTATTAAACAACACGTCCGCTTTGGCAGCGTACGTGACGTCGTCAACGAGTTGGGTGAAGAGTTGAATGCGGATGTGGTCGTCATTGGATCGCGCAACCCATCAATCAGCACTCATCTGCTCGGCTCAAACGCTTCCAGCGTTGTTCGCCACGCTACTCTGCCAGTGCTGGTTGTACGTTAATAGTCTCTAATTTGCTAAAGAAAACCCCTGCCAGGTTAACGCCTGACAGGGGTGACAATGAAAACGTAATGCAGGTTGATATAATAAAGAAAACGCCTCATCTTTCTTTGATGAAACTAATGGTCAGACTCATTAAATGAATGTGTTACACGGTTTATTATTTCAAGAATTGACAATCTGAAAGCGTGGAAATAAAAAACCGCCAGCGGATGGCTGACGGTTTTGGCATTGCAGGTGAGTCTTACTTTTTTATGCTACTGTCGTGCGAATCAGATAATCAAACGAACTCAATGAGGCCTTCGCGCCTTCACCGGTCGCGATGATGATCTGCTTATATGGTACGGTGGTGCAGTCACCAGCGGCGAAAACCCCCTTCACGCTGGTTTCGCACTTGGCATCGATGATGATTTCACCCATGCGATTACGCTCGACGGCACCTTCCAGCCAGTTGGTGTTTGGCAGCAGACCTATCTGTACAAAGATACCCGCCAGTTCCACACTGTGAACGTCGCCACTCACGCGGTCGCGATACTCCAAGCCGGTGACTTTGCTGCCATCGCCTTTCACTTCTGTCGTTTGCGCATTCAGAATAATATCGACGTTTTTCAGACTGCGAAGCTTATTCTGCAGCACCTGATCAGCTTTCATTTCAGGTGCGAACTCCAGCAGCGTCACATGTTCAACAATGCCTGCCAGGTCAATAGCAGCTTCAACACCGGAGTTGCCGCCACCAATCACCGCAACGCGCTTGCCTTTGAACAGCGGGCCATCGCAGTGCGGGCAATAGGTTACGCCTTTGGTGCGATACTGATCTTCGCCCGGAACGTTCATGTTGCGCCATTTCGCACCGGTGGCAATGATAATGCTGCGTGCTTTCAGCACCGCGCCGGATGCCGTTTCAATCTGATGCAAACCGCCTTCCTGCGCTGCCGGAACCAGTTTACTTGCGCTCTGGCTGTCGATCACATCAACATCATAGTCATCAACGTGTGCTTTCAGCGCGCCCGCCAGTTTCTGGCCTTCGGTTTTCGGTACCGAGATGTAGTTTTCAATATCAACAGTATCAAGAACCTGACCGCCAAAACGTTCGCCCATCAGACCGGTGCGAATACCTTTACGTGCAGAGTACACTGCCGCTGCCGCCCCCGCAGGACCGGAACCGACAATCAGCACGTCATAAGCATCACGTTTGTTCAGCTCTTGTGCCGCACGTTTTTCTGCGCCGCTATCTACTTTCGCCACGATCTCAGTCAGCGTCATACGCCCCTGACCGAACTCTTTGCCGTTCATATACACCGCCGGAACGCCCATCACGTTGCGATCGGTAATTTCATTCTGGAATGTACCGCCGTCAATCGCCGTATGCTTGATGCGTGGATTCAATACCGACATCAGGTTCAGCGCCTGTACCACGTCCGGACAGTTATGACAGGAAAGCGAATAATAGGTTTCAAACTCAAAATCACCGTCGAGATCGCGGATCTGCTCCAGCAACGCCTGCGCCTCTTTTGACGGATGACCACCGGTCCACAGCAGCGCCAGCACCAGGGAGGTAAACTCATGGCCCAGCGGAGAACCGGCAAAGCGCGGCCCCTGGTGAGAACCTGGATTGGTGATCAGGAACGATGGCTTGCGTACCGCCAGAGTATTGTCTTCTTTAAAGGTGACTTTTTCTGACAGTTCAGCAATTTCAGTCAGCAGTTCCTTGATTTCTGCCGATTTAGCGCTGTCATCCAGCGTAGCAATCAGCTCAACAGGTTTGGTCAGTTTCTCAAGATAAGCCTTGAGCTGGGTTTTCATATTTGTGTCGAGCATTCTTCTTCCCTCTCTGAAAACATCATCATGCAAGCCGACTTTGCGGGACTGCATTAATGCAACTTGCGTCATGGTGCTGGAATGAAACAGGCGCAAACTGCGCCTGTGGAATGGCCGGATGCACTGCGTTTATCCGGCCTACAAATTATGCGACTTAAATCTTACCGACCAGATCTAAGGATGGAGCCAGGGTCGCTTCGCCTTCTTTCCATTTCGCCGGGCAAACTTCACCTGGGTGAGAGGCAACGTACTGTGCGGCTTTAATTTTACGCAGCAGGTCAGACGCATCACGGCCGATACCTTCAGCGGTAACTTCGATTGCCTGGATGATACCCTGCGGGTCTACAACGAAGGTTGCGCGGTCAGCCAGACCTTCATCTTCACGCATGTTGTCGAAGTTACGGGTCAGGGCGCCAGTCGGGTCGCCGATCATCGCGTATTTGATTTTCGCGATGGTGTCAGAGCTGCTGTGCCATGCTTTGTGGGTGAAGTGGGTGTCAGTAGATACGGAATAGACATCTACGCCCAGTTTCTGCAGTTCTTCGTAGTGGTCAGCCACATCACCCAGCTCGGTCGGGCAAACGAAAGTAAAGTCAGCCGGGTAGAAGAAGAAGACGCTCCAGCGACCTTCGGTATCTTTCTCGGTTACTTCGATGAACTCACCGTTTTTGAACGCCTGGTTTTTGAAAGGTTTAATTTTGGTATTAATCAAAGACATCTGTACTTCCTCCGTGTTTTCGTTGAGAGATAAGTTAACGAAAATCTCTTCGCAGGGCTAATGCGTTTCCTTTATCAAATCAATAAGCGTTAACTAACAACCCACTCAAACTCATGTTGTGAACCTAAAGATAAAAGTAAAAAAGGCCCCCTTTGCAGGGAGCCTCATTACCCGAGCTACCCGCAGGTAACGTCAGTGCCAGCAGGGCTGGCTATGTGTTGCGCTCTACATTACCTTAACAAAGGTCGTAACAGCGATTGGGATTACATCACCCCACTCAAGAAAGGGCAATCGACAGACGGTCGATCTTACCTATGGCTGCGATAGGTTTTGCAACTTAGCCCCCTTTCCTTCTGATTTTATAAGGAAAATCAATGTTTAAACGTACCTTACTCTTAACCCTGCTTCCTGCCGTGGTGCACGCCGAAGAACTTCCTGCCCCCGTTAAAGCTATTGAGAAACAGGGCATTACTATTCTCAAACCCTTCGACGCGCCGGGTGGAATGAAGGGCTACCTGGGAAAATACCAGGATATGGGCGTTACTATCTATGTTACGCCTGACGGCAAACACGCCATTTCCGGTTATATGTATAACGAAAAAGGTGAAAACCTCAGTAATACGCTGATAGAAAAAGAGATCTACGCCCCTGCCGGGCGCGAAATGTGGCAGCGAATGGAAAAAACATCCTGGATTCTGGACGGGAAAAAAGAGGCTCCAGTCATTGTCTATGTGTTTGCCGATCCCTTCTGTCCCTATTGCAAACAGTTCTGGCAGAAGGCTCGCCCGTGGGTAGACTCAGGTAAAGTTCAGTTGCGCACAATACTGGTTGGCGTAATTAAACCCGAAAGCCCGGCTACCGCCGCTGCGATTCTGGCCGCAAAAGATCCGGCCAAGACCTGGCATGACTATGAGGCATCCGGTGGGAAAATGAAGCTACAAATCCCGACCTCCGTCTCACCGGAGCAGATGAAGGTATTGAATATCAATCAAAAGTTGATGGATGATTTAGGCGCCAACGTCACGCCGGCTATCTATTACATGAGTAAAGACGATACGTTACAACAGGAAGTCGGCTTACCGGATAAGGAGAAATTAAACATTATCATGGGTAATAAATAAAAGTAACAAAATGAGTGGTTGTTATCATTTTCATGTCAATCACTCATTTAAATTAACTTTTTCGCTCAAAATTATGCAATATGTGCTATTTTAGTTTAGATTAATAATTCATTAAGCACACAAACATAAATCACAAGAATAATCACAACTTAAAATATTTCAAAATTAAATCTTTCAAAACATGACCATCACAGGAAGGTATGCATGGCTAACCTCTATGACCTCAAAAAGTTCGATCTCAATCTGTTAGTTATCTTTGAGTGTATTTATCAACATTTGAGTATCACTAAAGCTGCTGAAACTTTGTATATTACCCCCTCTGCCGTTAGCCAGTCACTGCAACGGCTACGCACACAATTTAATGACCCGCTGTTTATCCGCTCCGGAAAAGGCCTAACGCCAACGATTATGGGGATTAACCTTCATCATCATCTTGAGAAAAACCTCAACAGTCTGGAGCAGACAATAAATATCATGAATAACTCCAGTCTGAAGAAAAAATTCATTATTTACTGTCCACAACTGCCAACCATTATCAACATCGAGGAAGTTATTCATTTTCTCAGAGAAGACTCGCATGTCGAAATTGAGCACCATAACATACTCATCACTGCTGAAAGTACGGAAAATCTGTTGGCTTACAGAAAAGCAGATTTAGTCATTGCTACCGCCCCAGTGAGTAATCGCTCGATAATATGCTCACCATTTAAAACTGCTGAAACAATATTAGTTTGCAACAAAAACCATCCAAGAATTAATGGAGAAAGCACGCTTGAAACAATATTAAAAGAACAGTTCACGCAACTTATTTCTGAAGATCCTGGCGTTAAAGAATACTGGCAAAAAACCAGCGCCTTGCTGGCTAATCGAGATATTGGTTTCCGCAGCGACTCATTAATAACGATCATTAATATTATTTCAAACACAGATATCATAGGTCTGTTACCAAGAGATGTTTACGAGCAATATACCGGCTCATTTAATTTAAAAGAGATCCGTATCGATATCCCCTTACCCAAAATAAATTTATTTTTGATGTATAACAGAGCATCACTCAACAATACTGGCTTCGTTAATTTAATTAATAAAATAAATGATAAAAATGACCAAAGGATTAACAAATAGAGCTTTACCTATTCATTTTATATTTTTATGAATGAAGGTAATTCAAAACAACCATGAATGTATTAAAACGTTGCACCTGAAAAAAATTAGCATATCTTATTGTCAGCATTTGTTATTGTTTTGAATAATAATTCTGATATGAGCTTAATATGTCTATTTATAAAATCCCGCTTGGTCAAAACGTGCTGGACGCCGCTCTGGAGCGCATAACCTGGGCGCTGGAAACTCTGCCTCGGGTTTGTGTCTCTTTCTCCGGCGGGAAAGATTCAGGACTGATGTTACATCTGACAGCTATGCTTGCACGCCAACTGCATAAAAAAATTGATGTACTATTTATCGACTGGGAAGCCCAGTTTTCCTGCACTATTGATTATATTGAGGCGCTTCGTGCACGTTATTCCGATGTCATCGAGCGCTTTTATTGGGTGGCTTTACCGCTCACCACCCAGAATTCCCTCTCTCAATTCCAGCCAGAATGGCAGTGTTGGGAACCAGGTACTCCGTGGGTTCGCCAGCCTCCCACGGATGCCATAACCGATCCAGAGTATTTCTCCTTCTATCAACCCGGCATGACCTTTGAACAATTTGTTCGCGAGTTCGCTGACTGGTATTCAGAGAAACGTCCAGCCGGCATGATGGTCGGGATCCGCGCCGATGAGTCATATAACCGTTTTGTCGCCATTGCCAATTCGCAAAAGCAGCGCTTTGCCGATGATAAACCCTGGACCACCAGCGCCCCCGGCGGGCATACCTGGTATATTTACCCGATTTATGACTGGAAAACTGCCGATATCTGGACCTGGTTCGCCAAAACCAGAATGTCGTGCAATCCCTTATACAATCTCATGTATCAGGCCGGTGTCCCAACACGTTACATGCGTATTTGTGAACCCTTTGGCCCGGAACAGCGTCAGGGATTATGGCTATATCACGTCATTGAACCCGAGCGCTGGGCAGCCATGTGCGCCCGTGTCAGCGGTGTAAAAAGTGGCGGAATTTATGCCGGTCAGGACAACCATTTTTACGGGCACCGCAAAATATTAAAACCCGAACATTTAAACTGGCAGGAATACGCCATGCTGCTACTCAATAGCATGCCGGAAAAGACCGCTGAGCATTATCGTAATAAAATCGCCATCTATTTGCAGTGGTATAAGAAAAAGGGCATGGACAATATCCCGCAAACTCAGGAAAAAGATATTGGCTCAGCGGATATTCCGTCGTGGCGGCGTATCTGTAAAGTCCTGCTGAATAACGACTACTGGTGCCGGGCGCTGTCATTCAGCCCCACAAAACCCAAAAACTACCAACGTTATAATGAACGCATGAAAATAAAACGCCAGCAATGGGGAATCTTATGCAACACCGACTAACTCAAGAACTCACTGGTTTTCTTTCTGGGCTGTCAGAAGAAGAACGAATTGAAGCAATCAACCAATTCAGAATGGCTATCCACAGCGTCAGCCCTTTTCGCGAAGAGCCAGTAGACTGTGTACTATGGATTAAAAACGAGCATATCTCACCCAATGACTATAACCCTAATAACGTTGCGCCTCCGGAGAAAAAGCTGCTGCAGAAATCCCTCGAAGCAGACGGATTCACGCAGCCCATCGTGGTAGTTCACTCCACGGCGGAAGAATACGAAATTGTCGATGGTTTCCACCGTCATGAGCTAGGTAAAAGCAAACCGTCGCTGAAATCACGCCTGCATGGCTACCTGCCGGTCACCTGTTTACAGCGTGAGCGCCATGAACGCATGGCAGCGACAATTCGTCATAACCGTGCCCGCGGGCGGCATAAAATTCATGCCATGTCGGAAATCGTTCGTGAATTATCGCTACTGGGATGGAGCGCAGAGAAAATCAGTAAAGAGTTAGGTATGGACGACGATGAGGTTTTACGTCTGAAACAAATTAACGGTCTGCAAGAGTTATTTGCCGACCGTCGCTTCTCCAAAGCCTGGACAGTAAAATAACTACAGCGCAACCAGACGTTCGGCTGCCGCCAGCAGCGTCGATTCTTGCTTGGCAAAACATAGGCGAATCAGCTTATGCGGGAAAGGATCGGCGCAGAAAACCGACAACGGGATCGCGGCAACGCCCACTTCTTTGGTCAGCCACTGGCAAAACTCAACGTCGTTAAGCGTGGAGACGGCACTGTAATCGACCAGCAGAAAATAGGTGCCTTCACACGGCAAAATTTCCAGCCGGCTGTCACGCAGCGCGTTCACCAACACATCGCGTTTTTTCTGATAAAAGGCTGGCAACTCACGATAGTGTGTTGGATCCTCCCGCAGCATATCCGCCAGCGCCAACTGAGCCGGCGTATTAACTGAGAACGTCAGATACTGGTGTACCTTGCGTAATTCAGCGCTAATGGCGGCAGGCGCAACGCAGTAGCCGACTTTCCAGCCGGTCATATGGTAGGTCTTCCCAAACGATGAAACGGCAACGGCGCGTTCGCGCAGCTGTGAATGCGCCAGCACGCTGGCATGTCCTTGTCCGGCGAAGCAAATGTGCTCATAAACTTCGTCGCTGATGACAAAGATCTCGCGTTCTTTAATTGCCTGCCACAGGGCATCAAAATCGGCGTGATGCCATACGGTGGCGGAAGGGTTGTGCGGCGTGTTAAGGATCACCAGTCGGGTACGTTCGCTGAGTACAGCGCTAAATTCCTGCCAGTCGACACGAAAAGACGGCGGTTGCAGCGCGATACGTTTAACTACGCCGCCGGATAATTCGACCGCGGGCGCATAGCTGTCGTAGCTCGGGTCAAAACAAATCACCTCATCGCCAGGACGCACCAGCGCCGTAATTGCGGCGAACAGCGCTTCTGTGGCCCCCGCCGTCACGGTCACTTCACTATTCGCATCGGGTTTATAGCCGTACAACTGCGCGGTTTTATCCGCAATGGCTTCGCGCAGCGGCTGTACGCCCGTCATCGGCGCATACTGGTTTGCGCCATGCGCGACGTGATACGCCAGACGTTCCTGCAAAAAAAGTGGGCCGTCAAAATCAGGAAATCCCTGCGAGAGGTTAATGGCCTGATGCTGCTGCGCCAGCGCGCTCATTTGCGTGAAGATAGTGGTGCCAAGATTAGGCAGTTTGCTTTGCGGAATCAGCGGGTTATTACTCATTATTGTTATCCCAGCGGGTGATGTTGTGGTTGAAGCCACTATAGCACGATGCTAGTATTTGGCAATCAAGACGTTCAGACGTCTATATAAAAATAACCTGCATTGACAGGACAGCCAAAAGGACAACACAACATGAGTAATACCGAGATTCGCGTCGTCACCGGCCCGGCCAACTATTTTTCCCATCCCGGCAGCCTGTCAAGACTCAACGATTTTTTCACCGCAGAGCAACTCTCACGCGCCGTCTGGGTTTACGGTGAACGCGCCATCGACGCGGCCCGCCCTTATCTGCCTGAGGCATTTCATCTTGCCAATGCCAGGCACCTGCTGTTTACGGGACACTGCAGCGAAACCGATGTTACTCAACTGGCAAAAGAGTCAGGAGAGAATCGCAGCGTGGTGATTGGTGTGGGCGGCGGGACATTGCTCGACACGGCCAAAGCGCTGGCTCGTCGTCTGGGTCTGCCTTTTGTCGGTATTCCTACTATCGCAGCGACCTGCGCCGCATGGACACCGCTCTCCGTCTGGTACAACGATGCAGGCCAGGCGCTGCATTTCGAAATTTTCGCTGACGCCAATTTCCTCGTGCTGGTCGAGCCAGAGATCGTTCTCAATGCGCCTGAAGAATACTTACTGGCGGGGATCGGCGACACGCTGGCGAAATGGTACGAGGCCGTTGTGCTCGCGCCTGAGCCGGAAAACCTGCCTCTGACCGTGCGTCTGGGTATCCATGCTGCGCAGACGATCCGCGACGTCCTGTTGGAAAGCAGCGAACAGGCGCTGGTCGATAAGCAACAAGGCACGTTAAGCCGCACATTTTGCGATGTGGTGGATGCAATTATTGCCGGAGGCGGCATGGTCGGCGGTCTGGGTGAGCGCTACACCCGCGTGGCGGCAGCGCATTCGGTACATAATGGCCTGACCGTGCTCCCGCAGACCGAGAAGTTTTTGCATGGCACCAAAGTGGCGTACGGCATACTGGTGCAGAGCGCGCTGCTGGGACAAGATGATGTGCTGGCGCAGTTAATTACCGCCTATCAGCGCTTCAACCTGCCAACCCGGTTGGCTCAACTGGACGTGGACATCAACAACCGCGCCGAAATCGACAACGTGATTGCGCACACCCTGCGCCCGGTGGAGTCCATTCATGCGCTGCCGGTAACGTTAGCGCCACAGACGCTGCGCGCAGCGTTCGAAAAAGTAGAATCGTTTACGGTGTGATTATGGTGTGGGATGCCTGATGGCGGCAACGCAGCGAAACCCCTGGAGCTTACAAAGATAAGTGACCAGGGTGAACACGCCTGCAGCTTGAATGATGAAGAGCATTAACAGCAGCGCGCGCCGCCTTTCCCCCCGTAGCGCGCATCCTGGCGTTCGCGGAAAAATTCTTCGTAGGTCATTGGTGTCAGGTCCGGATGCGTGACGCGCATATGCTCAACATAGTTGTCGTAATCCGGCACACCTATCATTAATCGGGCGGTTTGACCTAAATACTTCCCGGCTTTAGAGAGCGTTTCAAACATAGTGGTTCCCTGTCGAACAAACGCCCTCCCCATTCAGGAGAGGGCTCGTTGGTTAAGAGAATATTAGTGCGCGCCTTTCGCCTGCGCCACGATCTCTTCGACATTCTCAGGCATCGGTTCGTATGGCGTTTCTTTCGACGTAGGTTTGTCCTCTTTCAGTGCTGCCAGTGCAGTTTTGATGGAGAACAGACCCAGCACCACAACGACTACCATGAAGAAGATAGTGAGACCCGCATCCAGGCGGTTGTTAAACACCAACTGCGTCAGCTGCGACTGAGTGTACTGCGCCGGAATATTACCGCTGTCGATCATCGCCTGGAACTTGTTAGCGATGGCGAGGAAGCCAATTTTCGCATCCGGGCTAAACGCTTTCTGCCAGCCGGCGGTCAGGGTACAAATCAGCAGCCAGGCCGTTGGCACCAGCGCCACCCACGCGTAGCGCTGACGTTTCATCTTGAACAGCACCACCGCGCAAAGCATCAACGCCATACCGGCCAGCATCTGGTTGGCGATACCAAACAGTGGCCACAGGGTATTAATACCACCCAATGGATCCACCACGCCCTGGTGCAAGAAGTAACCCCAGGCCAGCACGCACAGCGCCGTTGCCAGCAGGTTCGCAGGCAGGGAATCAGTACGTTTCAGACCCGGTGACACCACGCCCAGCAGATCCTGCAGCATAAAGCGTGCGGCGCGCGTACCGGCGTCTACCGCCGTCAGAATAAACAGGGCTTCAAACAGAATGGCGAAGTGATACCAGAACGCCACATCCATCATGCCGCCCAGCGCACCATGCAGAATATACGCCATGCCCACCGCCAGCGTCGGCGCACCGCCTGCGCGGGAGATAATGGATTGTTCGCCGACATCGTTCGCAATCTGATGCAGCGTATCAGGCGTGATAACAAAGCCCCAACTGCTCACAACCTGTGCCGCTGACGCAACCACATCGGTGGTTCCGGCAGGTGCCAGTACAGCCATCGGGCTGTTCATCGCAAAATAGACGCCCGGGTCGATAACGCAGGCCGCCACCAGCGCCATAATGGCGACAAAGGATTCCATCAGCATCCCGCCGTAGCCAATAAAACAGGCCTGACCTTCATTCGCCAGCATCTTCGGCGTGGTGCCGGAGGCAATCAGCGCGTGGAAACCAGAGACCGCACCGCAGGCGATGGTAATAAACAAGAACGGGAACAGGTTACCGCTCCAGACCGGGCCTGTACCGTCAACAAACTTGGTCAGCGCAGGCATGGTCAGCGTCGGACGCATGATCAGAATCCCTACCGCCAGACCAACAATGGTACCGATTTTCAGGAAGGTAGAGAGATAATCACGCGGTGCCAGCAGCAGCCACACCGGCAACACAGCGGCGACAAAGCCGTATCCCACCAGCATCCAGGTCAACTGTACGCCGGTAAAGTCAAAGTACGGTGCCCAGGTCGGGCTTTCAGCCACCCAGCCGCCGGAAATAATAGCAAACACCAGGAATACCAGACCGATAACCGACACTTCACCAATGCGGCCCGGGCGCAGATAACGCAGGTAAATCCCCATAAAGATCGCCAGCGGGATAGTAAAGGCGACGGTGTAGGTTCCCCACGGGCTGTGGGTCAGCGCTTTCACGACGATCATCGCCAGTACCGCGAGGATAATCACCATGATCATAAAACAGGCTACCAGCGCAATGACGCCCGCCGTTGGGCCCATCTCTTCTTTCACCAGTTCGCCAAGGGAACGACCATCGCGACGGGTAGAAACAAACAGCACCATAAAGTCCTGCACCGCCCCCGCCAGTACCACCCCGGCAAGCAGCCAGATCATACCCGGCAGATAGCCCATTTGCGCCGCCAGCACCGGTCCAACTAATGGACCCGCTCCAGCAATCGCCGCGAAATGGTGGCCAAACAGCACTTTTTTATCGGTAGGAACATAGTCCAGACCATCGTTATGACGCACAGCTGGCGTCATACGCGTCGGGTCCAGCGCCAGTACATTTTTCGCGATGTACAGGCCGTAGAAACGGTAAGCGATAAGGTAGACACAGACCGACGCCACGACTATCCACAACGCGTTGATCTGTTCGCCACGATTTAATGCGATATAGCCGAGGGCAAATGCTCCCATAACGGAGAGCACTGTCCAGACGAGGTACTTCCCTGATTTATTCATACTTGGTTTTCCGTTGTCCTGGTCAGAGAGATGTTACATTTTGTTTCTATAACATCTTTTCTGAATTTAACAACCTGACAACCATGTAAACCCGAAGTATCACTGAGTATTTACATTGCATTGTTAACTGGATCACTTCATTTAGCCGTTAACCCTGCAATTTCATTTTACTTTGTCGGGCGACTCACCCCATCACCGCAGTGCCTAAACGACAGGTACAACAGCGTCGTCCCTGCTCATCAAAGATGACGATTTCCCAGCTTTGACTCTGACGCCCGAGGTGCAACGGCTGGCAAACGCCGCGCACTTTCCCCTGCGCAACCGCCCGATGGTGCGTGGCGTTCAGTTCCGTACCCACCACACACTGTCCGTCGCGAGTCATCAGATAACCCGCCATCGAACCCAATGTTTCCGCCAGGGCCGCCGACGCGCCGCCGTGCAGCAGACCAAACGGCTGATGCGTCCGGCTATCCACCGGCATTTCGGCTTCCAGCACATCATCCCCCAGTCGGGTATAGACCATGCCTAAATGCGCCACCATCGTGTTCTGACTGGTGGCATTCAGTTCATCCAGCGTTAAATGACGTTTCCAGATCATCGTCATGCCCCCAGCGTGGAGCCGCCGTCCACCACGATATCCTGAAGCGTAATGTGGCTCGCCAGATCGGAAGCGAGGAATAAAATCGTGTTAGCGATTTCCTGTGGACGAGCGATTTTCCTCAGTGGAATGCCGAGCTTAAACTGCTCGCCAAACCCACGAATGCGCTGTTGCTCCGCGTCATCGCTGACCCACAACGTACGCTGCATGTCGGTGTCGGTCGAGCCTGGCGAAACAACATTGCAACGCACACCGCTGCCTGCCAGTTCAAGTCCGACGGTCAGTGCCAGGTTTTTCAGCGCGGCTTTTGACGCACCGTATGCGCTCATACCGATACGCGGCGTGTGCGCCGCATCCGACGCGACGGTCACGATTGCCCCGCCCTGCTGGCGACGAAACTGCGCCATCGTCTGCTGAAACAGATTGAACGCCCCACCAACGTTAACCGCAAACGTCTGCAGCCACTCCTCAATGCTCAGCGCATCGGTGGCCCCCATACGCAAAATACCCGCCGCATTGACCAACACATCCAACCGCTCGCGCGTTTGCAGGACGCGCTGACACACCTCAGCCACCTGTTCAGCATTCGCCACATCCAGCACTTCGGTGGCAAACGGGTAGTTATTCTGAGAAAATTCGCGATCGAATCCTGTCACCTCAGCACCCGCTTTCACAAACGCCAGCGCCGTGGTGTAGCCAATCCCTTTTCCCGCGCCGGTTACCCAGACGGTTTTCCCTGCGAAGTCAAATCCAGACATTACTTCATCTCGCGAGAGAGCAGCGTCCACCAGGCGTCAATGGTCGGTTTTTTCGCCAGCATCACGAAGTCAATATCGCCATGAACCTTACGCCAGCGCGCCGCCAGCGCCATCATGCGCACGGAATCCAGTCCGTAGTCGATCAGGTTTTCGTCATCCATCGGTTCTTCGGACTCATCGAGCAGCGGAAGAATAATGCTGCGTAACGCATCTTTGCTGGCCGGTACCGGCGTCGGTAATAATTCCTGAGTCATCACCACACGCCCGGAGCGTCCCGCCACGTATTTCAGCGACATCAGATGTTCGTCACGGCTAAAGTCTGCCAACGCATCGGCAACCATAAACGGCTTGATGTCGCGCATAAAGGCGTCCGTTGCGGTGGTCATACAGCCAATATGCGCATACACGCCGGTAATGATCAGTTGATTACGTCCGGTTTCCTTAAGCATCTGTTCCAGCGGGGAGCGATGAAATGCGCTGTAACGCCATTTCACCAGAATGGTATCCGCTTCATCCGGCGCCAGCGCCTCTACGATTTTTTGCTGTTCCGGCGAACGCGTCAGTCCCGGTCCCCACATATCATTGAGCAGTGCGCGGTCTTCATCACTCTGTTCTTTCGGCTGAGCGGTGTAATACACCGGAATGTTATGCTCTTTGCAGTACTGACGCAGTGCGGCGATGTTAGCGACGACCTGCTCCATCATCGGGCAGTTATCGCCCCAAAAGCCGATAAAATAGTCCTGCATGTCGTGGATCAGCAGCGCGGCGCGTTCGGGGTCAAACGCCCAGTCCACTTTGTTCACCGGAACATCAAGCGCCGTGGGTAGCGCATAAGCCTGCAGTTTAGGAATTGCCATCTCTTATTCTCCTTCAGGCCAGTGAACGTGATGCCAGCCACTGACGTAATTGTTTTTTATCTACTTTCCCAACCGGAGTCAGCGGTAACGACTCAACGCACTCCACGCGGTCAGGTAATTTAAATTCCGCTACGCCCTGTTCGCGTAGAAAACGACGCACCTGCACCGCTCGCAGCGGCTCTTTTACCACCAACCAGGCACAGCTTTTCTCGCCCATCAGTTCATCATCCATACTGACCAGCGCGGCATGGATCACCATCGGGTGGCGCAGCAGCAGGTTTTCAATCTCTTCTGCAGCGATCTTCTCTCCACCGCGGTTGATCTGATCCTTCTCGCGTCCCTGGACGGTGATGTAGCCATCTCGATCGATGGCGATCAGATCGCCGGAGCAGTAAAAACCGTTGGCGTCAAAGGCGCTGGCATTGTGCTCAGGACTTTTGAAGTAACCGCGGAAGGTGTATGGGCCACGCGTCATCAGGCGCCCGGTTTCTCCCTGGGCTAAAGGGTTGCCGTCAGCGTCTGCTACCCAGACTTCATCATCGGGACACATCGGGCGGCCCTGGGTATTGATGATGCGTTCAGGGCTGTCGTCCAGACGGGTGTAGTTCACCAGCCCTTCCGCCATGCCGAAGACCTGCTGCAGTTGGCAGCCAATCTCCGCCGGAATACGCGCCGCAAGCGAGGCGGAAAGCCGTGCCCCACCGACCTGTAGCAGCGTCAGCGAAGCCAATTGCGCATTGCTCCCCCACTCCGCAACTGCCTGCAGCCACAGGCTCACCGCTGGCGGCACCAGCGCCGTGACGTTAACCTGATGCTGTTCAATCAGAGGGAAGCACAGGGTGGCGCTCGGGTCAGCCGCCAGCACGACGGTGCCGCCAGCCAGGAATACCCCCAACGCGCCAGGCGAACTCATCGCGTAGTTATGCGCCGCCGGGATCGCGCATAAATAACGCGTTTCCCCGGTGAAGCGGCAAATCTCATTGCTGCGACGCACGCTGTAGTAGTAATCGTTATGGGTACGAGGAATCAGCTTTGGCGTCCCGGTAGTCCCGCCTGAAAGCTGGAAATAGGCCACCTCATCAGCAGGCGATGGCGTGGCGGAAAAATCAGTCGCAGGCTGGCTTATCGCCGTTTGCAGATTGTGTTCGCCTTCGTCATTGCGCAGTTGCACCACGCGCACTGAATTGTGTTCAGCCACAAAAGCGTTAAGAAAATCGTCTCCGCTAAACAACGCATGCTGACGATCGGCAATCAGCAGCGCAGGTTCGATCTGTTTGGCATAGGCGTTAAGTTCGTTTCGCTGATGGCTGAATAATGCCAGCACCGGGGCTACACCCAGCTTGAGCAGCGCAAAGAAAGTGATATACAACTCAGCCACGTTGCCCAGTTGCACCAGCGCGGTTTCGCCGGGTTTGATCCCCTGACGGCGCAGGCTGCAGGCGAGATTGTCAGTGGCCTGATTCAGTTGGCGATAGCTCAGGTGGCGTTCGCCATCGATCACCGCCGTATGGTCGCTGTCGGCGTGACGGGTCAGAATGTCGGTCAGCGGCAAATCCTGCCAGTAACCTTTTTCACGATAGCGGCGGGCAAACTCCTCCGGCCAACGGGTGAAAGGAATACTCATTATCGCTCCTTAGAGGCCTGGTCAATAAGGCTCTTAATGCAGTCCAAAAACATTCAACATCGTGGAGAGTTTGGCTCCCGTTTCACGCCATTCCGCAACCGGGGACGAAGCCGGAACAATCCCGGCACCGGCAAAGAAACGTACCTGATTACGCAGCAGCTTCGCACAACGGATCGTCACCACCCATTCGCCGTTGCCTTGGGCATCACACCAGCCGACAATGCCACCGAACAGTTCGCGATCGAACGGCTCCAGCTCGGCGATAAGTTTGCGCGCAACCTGATGCGGGAAGCCGCTCAGCGCAGGCGTCGGATGCAGCAGGCACGCGAGCGTCAGGGCGTTTTCATGCGCGTTGGCTTTACCCTCAAACGGCGTGCCGAGGTGCCAGAGCGTAGGCGTGGTGACCAGTTGCGGAGAAGAAGGGAGTTGCAGTTCACGGCTGCGATCGCGCAGGACATTTTTCATGGCCTGCGTCACCAGTTCGTGCTCATGGCGATCCTTTTCGGACGCCAGCAGGCGGATGCCCGCCTCACGGTCCAGCACATCGTCCGGTTGACGTCGTGCCGAGCCTGCCAGCGGTAATGAGCTGAAACGATCGCCTTCTTTGCGTAACAGCAGTTCCGGACTGGCGCCAATCAATACGCCACCGTCTTCAAGGGGAACGTGAAAGTTGTAGCTCGCCGGATTTTGCGCCACCAGGCGCTCCAGCAGCGCCCCGCTGTCAATATTGGCATCAGCGGTGATATCGATCAGGCGTGACAACACCACTTTGTCGACTTCAGGGGTTGCCGTCAGCGCAGCCGCGCGAGCGACCATATCTTCAAAGAAGTTCTGTTCCGGGATCGATTTACGTTCAACAACGTTCAGCGACTGATGCGCGTTAAAGTAACGAGATGATTGCTGCTTCGCCGTTCGGGAGAACGTCTGCCATGACTGGGGAATAAACAGCGATGACGGCTGGCGGGTGTCAAAAGGAATCGCCCCGACCATGATGGGGTTAGCGATACCCTGCGCTTTGGCATCAGCAAACAGTGCATGCATTTTTTGTTGGAAAGGGCTGTCTGGCGAATCGCCATCAATTGCCGGTTCCGCATAGCGGGCGAAGCATCCTGACGTCGTAAAACTACGGTACGGCGACATAAAGAAAAAACTGTCGGGAGCGAGCGTCGGCATAGTCTGCGTTTTTTCCTCGGCCAGTGACGTTTCCATATCATCCTCCAAAAATGATAAAAGCTCTAATAATGATTATCATTTATATTTTCGGTCGCTAACCTAAAAGCAAAGCGGCGGTATGTCAACTCTTGTGGCAGCACAATGTGCGCCTTTGGCTTGCATCCTTGTCCACTAACAATGAAAATGAGAAGCATTACTTATACTGATAACAGGATGCTGATTCGTGAGTCTCCCCTCTTTTTGCCGCACCGTGCTCTTACTGGCAGGTTTGTCTATTTCAGGAATTTCTTTAGGTTATGCAGCCGACTGGCCGCGTCAGGTTACCGACAGTCGTGGTACGCATACGCTGGAACATAAGCCGCAGCGAATTGTCTCCACCAGCGTCACCCTCACCGGCTCGCTGCTGGCAATTGATGCCCCGGTCATCGCCAGCGGCGCTACTACGCCGAACAATCGCATCGGCGATGCACAGGGCTTTTTACGCCAGTGGAGCGAAGTGGCAAAAGCGCGCAAACTGAGCCGCCTGTATATCGGCGAACCGAGCGCTGAGGCCGTGGCAGCGCAAATGCCGGATCTGATTCTGATCAGCGCCACCGGGGGAGATTCAGCCCTCGCGCTATACGATCAGCTGTCCACCATTGCGCCAACGCTAATCATTAATTACGACGACAAAAGCTGGCAGGCGCTGCTGACGCAGTTAGGTGAAATTACCGGTCAGGAGCAACAGGCGGCTGCGCGTATTGCCGAGTTTGATAAGCAACTGCAGGCGGTCAAGCAGCGTATTACCCTGCCGCCGCAACCGGTCAGCGCGCTGGTATACACCGCTGCAGCGCACAGCGCTAACCTGTGGACGCCTGAGTCGGCGCAGGGCAAGCTGATGGAGCAGTTAGGTTTCACCCTGGCACCGCTGCCTGCCGGATTGCACACCAGCCAGAGTCAGGGCAAACGCCACGATATCATCCAGCTTGGCGGTGAGAACCTGGCGGCTGGTCTGAACGGCGAAGCGCTGTTCCTGTTCGCTGGCGACAACAAAGATGCCGACGCCATTTATGCTAATCCGCTGCTGGCACATCTGCCTGCCGTGCAGAATAAACGTGTTTACGCCCTGGGTACGGAAACCTTCCGTCTCGACTACTACAGCGCGACCTTGCTGCTGCAACGTCTGTCAGCTCTCTTTTAATCGCCAGCGCCGGATACGGCTAACGCCTTATCCGGCCTACAAACCGTAGAGGACAACGCTATCCGGCATTCACAGGCATTTGTCGGAATCGGCGCACTTCTCCCAGCAACAGCAGCAGTAGCAGACCGACAATCACCAGCCCAAACCCACTTACGCTTGCCGAAGCAACCGGTGTCATCATCGCCCCCAACCCCCCTAACAGCGCCGCGCCGATCGCATCTCCTGTAACGTTCTGCGCAGTCCACAAACCGTTAATTCGCCCGAGCATCTCTTCTGGCGTCTGCGTCTGTAACAGGGTGTACTGCAACAAAGAGCTGACCGCACTCAGCCAGCCGAACAGCGCCAGGCAGACAACGCCAAGCTCCCAGACCGGCATCAACCCAAACAGACCGATAGCCAGGAACGAAGCCACGGTCGATACCAGCATGATCAGTCCCGGACGAACGCTGTGCGCCAGTTGTCCGCTGGTCAACGCGCCCACCGCCGCGCCAAGAGGAATGGCCGCATACAGCAGACCTATTTGCGCACTCGACATTTGCCAGTTAATCGCCAACGCGGGATACAACACGCGCACGGCGCTCGCCATAGTCAACAGACCGCCAAGCAGCGCAATGCCGCCAATCAGCGGGCTGGCAAGCAGAAAGCGAAATGCTGCCAGCAGCGATTTTAACGGATGCTCGCGCGGCTGAGTCGGAGGCGGCAGCGCGGGAAGGCTCAGCAACGGCAGCAAGGTAATGAAAGTGCCCGCCGCCGCCAGACCGTAGTTCCAGGCCACGCCACCGGTCGCGAGCAATACCCCGCCAAGCATCGGCGAAATAACCGAACCCAGACGTACCGTCAACATGGTAATCGCCCCGGCCTGCATCAAATTCTCCCGACCAACCAGCGCCGGTGTTGCCGCCAGCAACGCGGTCACGCCCAGCGAGGCAAAGAAACCGTCCCATAAGCCAAGCAAATAAATCGCCAGTAACGACGGTTCGGGCAGCAGCGCATTCAGACACAGGCCAATAAAGCCGATTCCGCAAGTTCCACGAGCCAACAGGATCACTTTTTTACGCTCATAGCGGTCGGCCAGCACCCCGCCCACCATCAGACCAATAAACATTGCGCTGCCGGTCAACGTTACTGACAAACCTACCTGCCAGGTCGACTGGGTCATCATCTGGATCTGTACCGGAACCGCCACGCCGAGTAGCCCCAGAGAGACAATGGAAATAAAACGGGCGAGGAAGACGGCGCGAAATGCAGGGTGGGTCTTTAACAGGCTGAGATTGAGCAGCCAGGATTGTCGATTCATTACAGAGCCTTACCAGGTACTTTTTCAATATCCATTAGATGGCTGCACATGCTAACATATCTAAATAAGATCGATAACGATAATTACTATCATTATCAGGGAAGTTGATATGTCATGCTCTGTTTCCGCGACACGTGCCTTCGCCGTGCCCGGACTATTGTTATTACTTGTTCTCACCACGGTATTAAGTCTGGTTATTGGCGCCAAGTCGCTACCTGCCTCCGTGGTGCTGGATGCACTTACCAGCAGTTGTCAAAGCGCTGATTGCACCATCGTGCTGGACGCGCGACTGCCGCGCACGCTGGCGGGGCTTCTCGCCGGTGGGGCGCTGGGTCTGGCTGGTGCATTAATGCAAACGCTCACACGTAACCCTCTCGCCGATCCCGGCATTCTGGGCGTTAACTCCGGAGCCAGCTTCGCTATTGTGCTGGGAGCCGCGCTGTTCGGTTTTTCCTCTGCGCAAGAGCAACTGCTGATGGCCTTTTCCGGGGCGCTGGTCGCGTCGCTTATAGTGGCCTTTACCGGCAGCCAGGGCGGCGGGCAGTTAAGCCCGGTACGCCTGACGCTGGCGGGCGTTGCGCTGGGCGCGGTGCTGGAAGGATTATCCACCGGAATCGCCCTGCTCAACCCGGATGTCTACGATCAGTTGCGTTTCTGGCAGGCCGGTTCATTGGATATCCGCAGCCTGCAAACGCTGAAGGTCGTCCTGGTGCCGGTACTGATTGCCGCGGCTATCGCGTTGTTCCTTAGCCGTGCTCTGAATAGCCTGAGCCTCGGGAGCGACACCGCCACCGCGCTTGGCAGCAAAGTCGCTCGCACGCAGTTTATTGGCCTGTTGGTGATTACCGTACTGTGCGGCAGTGCGACCGCGATTGTCGGCCCTATCGCCTTTATCGGCCTGATGATGCCGCATATGGCGCGCTGGCTGGTGGGGGCAGATCACCGTTGGTCGCTGCCCGTTACCCTGCTGGCAACCCCCTCTCTGTTGCTAATTGCCGATATCATCGGTCGCCTGATTGTCCCCGGCGAACTGCGCGTTTCAGTGGTCAGCGCATTTATCGGCGCGCCGGTGCTTATCTTTCTGGTACGCCGGAAACCGCGCGAGGGTGGCGCATGATGCACCTCTCCCGCCGCCTGATAGTCAGCAGCCTGCTGCTGGTTGTAGGTTGTCTCGCCGTTGGCTTGTGGAGCCTGCGTAGCGGCGTCGTTACGCTGGAAACCCAGCAAATTATTGCCGCTCTGCTTGGCGATGCGCCGCGCAGTATTACGCTGGTGGTGACCGAATGGCGTTTGCCACGCGTGCTGATGGCGCTATTGATTGGCGCGGCGCTCGGCGTGAGCGGTGCAATATTCCAGTCGCTGATGCGCAACCCGCTGGGCAGCCCGGATGTGATGGGTTTCAATACCGGTGCCTGGAGCGGTGTGCTGGTGGCAATGGTGCTGTTCGGACAGCATCTCACCGCTATCGCGCTTGCGGCCATGGTTGGCGGGGTCCTGACGTCTCTGGTGGTCTGGGCGCTCGCCTGGCGCAATGGTATCGACACCTTCCGGCTGATTATTATTGGGATCGGCATACGCGCCATGCTGGTTGCGTTCAACACCTGGCTACTGCTGAAGGCATCATTAGAAACCGCGCTGACCGCCGGACTGTGGAACGCCGGATCGCTCAATGGCCTGACCTGGGCCAAAACCTGGCCTTCTGCCCCACTGATTATCCTTATGCTGGTGTGCGCCACGCTGCTGGTGCGCCGGATGCGTTTACTGGAAATGGGTGATGACAGTGCCTGTGCGCTTGGCGTCAGCGTAGAGCGCTCACGTCTGATGATGATGCTGGTTGCGGTTGTACTGACCGCTGCCGCCACCGCGCTGGCTGGCCCTATCTCGTTTATTGCCCTTGTCGCCCCACATATCGCGCGGCGGATTAGCGGCACATCGCGCTGGGGATTAACCCTGTCGGCGCTGTGTGGCGCGTTGCTGCTGTTGATGGCGGATTTATGCGCCCAACAGCTGTTTATGCCTTATCAGCTTCCGGTGGGCGTTGTCACCGTAAGCCTCGGCGGTATTTATCTTATCGTCTTGTTAATTCAGGAGTCCCGCAAAAAATGATCGAATCAGTAGCCCGTTTGCGTGGCGACCAGTTAACGCTGGGTTATGGCAAATTTACCGTAGCGGAAAACCTCAATGTGTCGATTCCAGACGGTCACTTCACCGCAATTATCGGGCCAAACGGCTGCGGAAAATCAACGCTACTGCGCACGCTTAGTCGTCTAATGACGCCCGCGCACGGTAAGGTCTGGCTCGACGGCGAGCATATCCAGCACTATGCCAGCAAAGAGGTTGCTCGCAGAATAGGTTTGTTGGCGCAGAACGCCACCACGCCAGGTGATATTACGGTACAGGAGCTGGTTGCCCGTGGGCGCTACCCGCACCAGCCATTGTTTACCCGTTGGCGAAATGAGGATGAAATCGCGGTCTCAAACGCAATGCAGGCGACGGGAATCACTCATCTTGCGTCACAAAGTGTGGATACCCTTTCCGGTGGACAACGCCAGCGCGCATGGATTGCGATGGTGCTGGCGCAGGAAACGTCGATTATGCTGCTCGATGAACCTACCACCTGGCTGGATATCAGCCATCAGATCGATCTGCTGGAGCTGCTGAGTGAGCTAAACCGGGAGAAAGGGTATACGCTGGCCGCCGTTCTGCACGATCTTAATCAGGCGTGTCGCTATGCGACGCATCTGATTGCGTTGCGTGACGGAAAAATTGTTGCCGAGGGTGCGCCGAAAGAGATCGTCACCGCGCAGCTTATTGAAAAAATCTATGGTCTGCGCTGTATGATTATCGACGATCCGGTTGCCGGAACGCCGTTAGTGGTGCCGCTTGGGCGTACACCGAAAATTCATACCCAGTCATCTCTATAGGGATGACTACACGGGTCAGCGTTTAACACGCTGACCCGATGACGTTTATTGGATATTTTGGAGCAGGTCACGCATGACAGGCCCAATCTTCTCAAACGCTTCAGGAGTTATGATATCGACATGCGCGCAGTCCTGACGATATACATCCAGACTGGATATCCACGGTGACCAACTGCGTTCAGGACTGACACCCGGCACTAAGGTGCGCTCAGCAACGAACAGCGTAGCGTGACCAGCAAACGGCACGCTGTGTGCCGTGGTGAGCAGGCGAACCGCATCGGCGTAGTTGCCTTCGATAGCATTAAATAAGGCCTCTGACGCATTCCCCTGCTGCGCTGCCAGAAACGCTTCACGTTCACGCTCGATCTCGGCCAGTACCGCGGGATCCAACCCATTGGCCTCCTTTTCCTGCCAGTTTTGCGTTTCCGGCGGCCAGGTATCCAGAAGCCCCAGGAATGCAACTGTCTCTCCTCTGGCATGTAAGCGTGCGGCGATTCCCTGCGCCAACGTCCCCCCCAGCGAGTAGCCTAATAAATAATAGGGACCATGAGGCTGCTGGCTGAGCAGCGTTGCCAGGTGATGTTCGCATACCGCATCAAGGTTTTCCGCCGTCTGCATAGGGCCATCCGGTCGCGGCGACTGAATGCCAATAATCGACCACTGCGGACTGAGGTAACGCGACAGCACGCTAAACTGCCAGGCGAAACCCGACGCCGGATGGAAGCAAAACAGCGTTGGGCCATGACTTTCACGCAGCGGCAGCAGCGTTTCGAATCCCAGACGCTGCGACTGTTCATCATCATTGCTCTCCAGCAGTGCACTCAGTTGTTCAACAGTAGAAGCCACCATTATCTGCCCAGGCGTTACCTGACGCTCAAAAATCCGGCTCAACTGCGCTGCCAGTTTCATCGCCAGCAGCGAATGTCCGCCAAGCGCAAAGAAGTCAGCCTCTACGTCATTAACCTCGCAATCCAGCAAAGCCGCAAAAGACTGCGCGATGGCGGTTTCAGTCCCTGCTCGCGGCGCACGTCCTGACGTACGCGACGTCAACTGCGGCATCGGCAGCGCTTTACGATCCAGTTTACCGTTTGCACTCAGCGGCAGCTCCGCCAGTTGCAACAATACCGTCGGCACCATATGCGCAGGCAGTTTTTCACGCAGAGTTTCCCGCAATGCAGACGTATCCAGCGGTAACCCCGATTGCGACACCAGATACCCCACCAACTGTCGTGCATCGCCACCTGTCGCCGCCGCCTGGTTGAATACGCAGGCGTGGGCAACGGCATGTTCGACATCTGGCAGCTGCTGCATCACCCGATCAATCTCACCGAGCTCAATGCGCTGTCCGCGAATTTTAAGCTGGTCATCGCTGCGCCCGAGGTATTCCACTGCGCCATTCTCCAGCCAGCGCGCCACATCCCCGGTACGGTACATACGTTCACCAGGGTTAAATGGATCGGCGATAAAGCGGCTCGCGGTTAGATCCGCTCGCCCCAGGTATCCTTGCGCCAGTTGGATCCCCGTCAGATAGAGATCACCTGCCACGCCAAAGGGCACCGGGCGCATCATGGCGTCCAGGATCCGTAAACCGGTATTCCATACCGGATAGCCAATCGGCACGCTATTGCCCGTTACGGCAGCGAGATCGTCCCCCCAGGCCGGATACCAGCTCACATCGACTGCCGCTTCCGTTGGCCCGTATAAATTGTGCAGTGGCGCATGAGTCAACTGTTCCCATTCGCGGCATAAATCTGCAGGTAAGGCTTCGCCGCTGCAGAATACCCGTTTCAGCGAGGCACAGCTCTCCCGCGCGGTTTCCGGCGTCAGTGAAGCAACAAAAGCGGCCAGCATAGAGGGAACAAAGTGCGTGGTCGTCACCCCTGACTGCGCAAAGAACTGCTGCATCGCCAGCGGATCGCGGTGCGCTTCAGGTTCTGCCATGACCAGTTTTGCCCCGGCAATAAACGGCCAGAAAAACTCCCATACCGAGACGTCAAAACTGCACGGCGTTTTTTGCGCCACCACATCATCCGCGGTCAGTGGATAGTGATTTTGCATCCACAGCAAACGGTTAACGATGGCGGTTTGCCCAACCATCACCCCTTTTGGTCTGCCGGTAGAACCGGAAGTAAAAATAATATAGGCCGTATGATTAGGTTGAGATAGCGCCAGCGGTGCAGCATCCTCTTCTGGCAGCGGCGCGTTGTAGCACAGACTTTCCAGCTCCGGAATATCGCTAAAGCGCGCCAGTTGCTCTTCGGTCGCGATCAACAATTTTGGCTTCGCGTCTTCGAGCATCATCCGCAGGCGATCGTCCGGGTATCCGGTATCCAATGGCAGCCAGGCGGCTCCCGCCTCAACAATACCGTGCAGCGCCAGCGTGAGGAACACGGAACGCGGTAATGCCACGGCAACGCTGTCACCAGGCTGTACGCCACGCTCGCGCAGGCGGCGCGCCAGCGCCACAACCTGTTGGCGCATTTCACGATAGCTAAACTGATAGCGGGCATCAGCCAGCGCCGGGGCATCCGGCGTTTTATCGGCCTGCTGTGCCACCAGCGCACTCAGCGTGGTGGACGGGATCGCCACGGTCGTGTCGTTAATCTTCGCCAGCCGCTCATATTCTGTCGGCAACAGCATCCCGGCGTCACCGCAGCATAGCGACGGATTGTCGGCAAACTGCGCGATAAGCGCGGTTAACCGCGATGCATGTTGCGCCAGCGTCGCGGCATCGTAGCGCTGTTTATTGGCCAGGATTTCAATACTCAGCCCGCCGTTTTCATCCGGGAACAGCGCCAGCTCCAGATCGTTCACCGGACCTGTCGCCAACGTATGGGTTTGCGCCTGAACGCCAGGAATATTCAGCTGATAGTCGAATATTTTCACGTTCAGTACCGGGCCAAACAGCGGTTCGGCACCGGCTGCGCGCCCGCTGTCGCGAACAATTTGCTCAGCATCATATCGCTGATGTCGGCGCATTTTCTTCAACTGTGCGGCCAGTCGTTGGGCAAGTGCAGGCAAGCTTTCTGCCGCATTCAACTGCACGCCAAATGGCAGGACGTTTAAAACCGGTCCGGTGGACGTGAGCGCCGCCGACCCCATACGCCGCATAAAGATAAACCCGGCGGCATATTCCATTCGGCTGCATAAACGTCCGAGCCACAACGCCACCAGCGCAAGGGCCAGATCCGCACGCTGAACGTCTGGCATACGTGCCGCAAGCCGGCGAAACTCCCCTTCAGGCGCGGTTAACTTCAGACGAATAATATCCGCGCTGGCCGACCGCCCTGGCAGGGGTTTGTTAGACAGCGAAGCCGGAGGTGGGAGTTGCTTTCGCTGCTCGGTCCAGAAGGCGCCGTCGCGTTGCCAGGCATCGCTTTGCCGATACTGTTGATACTCTTCTACCACCTCAGAAAATGGCGTAAAAGGTGATTCCGGCGTGGGCTCGCCATGCAGCCATGCGCGGTAAATCGCGGCTATCTGGCGGGTAATGGCCGGGAAACTGAAGCCATCAACCAGCAGATGATGGTAACGCTGATACCAATACCAACGCTTTTCTCCCACCTGAATGAGCAGGTGAAAAACCAGCGGCTTAGTGCCATCAGCACGGATGTCCTGCTGCAGGTCTGCCTGCATCAATGCGCGCGCTGACGCATGCGGATCGGATTTTTCGCGCAGATCGATAATTTCTGGTGGCGCAAAGGCAAGCGCAGAGTCTACCCATTGCCAGACCTCGCCGTTATCTTCGCTAAACCGCATCCTTAGAGTATCGGCCTGCTCCAGACCCGCCACTACCGCTTTCGCCAGCAACGGTGCGTCCAGTTCGCCGGTTAATTCTACGTAGTGCGCCACGCTCCACGCTGAGGGCAATGTGGAGAGTTTTTCCGCCATCCAGATCCCCGGCTGAGCCGCAACTAACGGTAAACGTTGAGTCATGGAGCCTCCTGCACATCGACGTAGTTCGCTGGCGTTAGCGTGGTCCAGTTGGCATCCAGCCATTGCTGGCAGGCTTCCTGTGATTGGGGTTCGCACGCAACCGTCCAGCCAGCAGGAAGTGAGCATTGCTGCGGCCAAAGGCTAAACTGACGTTGGGGATTTTGCAGAATGTAAAACTGGCCCTGCGGATTATCGAAGGGGTTACTGAATTCCATACTCAACTCCTGTCGTGGAACATCGTCCGGTTAAATCGTGTCGGTAAGCGGTTGCCAGAGCGTGATCAACCCTTGCATGAGTCCGCCGCGCCAGCAAAGCGCATCGTGTCCACCATCAACCTGACGCCAGAAAATAGACTGTGGTGCAGAGGGTAACTGGGCATAAAGCGCCTGATTGGCGCGATAAATAATGGGTTCGCGGATCCCTGCTTCCAGGACAATACGCAGCCCCTGGGCGCTTATCTTTCCGCTCTTCAGTTGCTCAACGATCGCCCCATCCTGATGACCACCTCGATGCGGCCACCAATAAGAGCCCGACTGGCTGAGCACGCAGCCAAAGCGCGCGGGCCAGTTCAGCCCGGCATACAGCGATGACAGCCCGCCAAAACTTTGCCCGGCGACGACGGTACGCTGCGGGTCGTCACTGAACGCGGTCGTGGTCTTCACCAGCGGCAATAACTCCTGCTGTACTGCCAACCAAAAATCCGCATTACACGGCAGTTCGCGGCTGCGGTGAGCCGTGTCGATGGTATCAATCAGGAGATAAACAGCGGGCGGGAGTTGTCCGCGATGGGTGAGTGAAGTCAGCGCAGGCCAGACCGGCATACTTTGTGCCCAAAACTGTCCGTCCAGCAGGATAGCCAGCGGACGCGCTTCCGGCTGGGCTTCACCAGTGGTAAACACCCACACGCGGCGTGTATTGCCGAGTCTGGCGCTACGCCATTGCAGGCAAACTGCGGGCGAGTCGGGGTTTTCAGGTCGATCCCATCCCGGTTGTACGGGTGCATCAGGCATTTCCAGTGCAGACACCGCATGGCCACGACCGCCCTGCCAGCTCTGCGGATTGAGGGGATCGGCAATAGCCTGCGGCAACAATTGCCGCCAGCCTTCACGCAGCACGGTTCGGTCAGGCGCTTCGCCCGGCGTCTGCGCGGCAAAAATATCATTTCGTTCTGTTGGGATAAAACAGTAACTGCCGCGCCAGTTGGCGCTGAGGGAAACACTCCAGCACCAAACATTTGTTCCGTCAATGCGTTGCATCGACTGCGGGGTGGCATTTTGATGGTGGTCGGTGACGCCGGTGATATAGACCCATACGCGGTGAATGGCTGACTCTTTTTCCGTTCCCTGCGGGTCGCGCCACCAGAAGGTTACCCGATAATTTCCGTTGTCTTCACGCTCCCACTCCGGGCCTTTTTTTGACTGCCACCACGCCTCGCTTCCCATCTTTAACGTCGTCACCGCCATAACCCCATGTTTATTGTCAAATTTTATGATCTAGCGTGAAATATATTGATAATATTATTGATAACTATTTGCATTTGCAATAGCGTATTGTCGCGCTGTGGGAAGCGCGCACAGTTTTTCACCACTTATAAACCGGCCTGGCGCTGCGTACTTTTTCTGGAATGGAGGGTTTACGCGGATGCGGGCGACATCAGACCAAATGCCGCACCACGGCACATTGGTACTCGTGGCTAAAAGAACAGCAGGACATACAATGAACAACAAGATTCATTCACTGGCCTTATTGGTCAATTTAGGGATTTACGGGGTAGCCCTGCCAGCGATGGCAGAAGATCAAACCGATAGCGCCGCTGTCTCTCATGAAGACACCATCGTGGTTACCGCCGCCCAGCAGAACCTGCAGGCACCGGGCGTTTCAACCATTACCGCTGATGAAATTCGTAAGAATCCTCCCGCTCGCGATGTGTCGGAAATCATCCGTACCATGCCAGGCGTCAACCTGACCGGTAACTCAACCAGCGGTCAACGCGGCAACAACCGCCAAATCGATATTCGCGGCATGGGGCCGGAAAACACCCTGATTCTGATCGACGGCAAACCGGTAACCAGCCGTAACTCTGTGCGTCAGGGCTGGCGCGGCGAGCGTGATACCCGCGGCGATACCGCATGGGTTGCTCCGGAAATGATCGAACGTATTGAAGTGCTGCGTGGTCCTGCCGCGGCACGCTATGGCAACGGTGCGGCTGGCGGCGTGGTGAATATCATCACCAAGAAAGGCGGCGATGAGTGGCATGGCTCCTGGAATACCTATTTCAACGCCCCGGAACATAAAGACGAAGGTTCAACCAAACGCACCAACTTTAGCCTGAACGGTCCGCTGGGCGGGGATTTCAGCTTCCGCCTGAACGGTAATCTCGATAAAACCCAGGCCGACGCGTGGGACATTAACGATGGTCACCAGTCTGCACGTACGGGCGACTACGCAGATACCATGCCAGCGGGTCGTGAAGGGGTAAAAAACAAAGATATCAACGGCCAACTGCGGTGGGATTTTGCGCCAATGCAATCGCTGGAGTTTGAAGCCGGCTACAGCCGCCAGGGCAATCTATACGCTGGCGACACCCAGAACACCAACAACGATAACAAAACCAACGGACTGGTAAAAAAATACTACGGTAAAGAAACCAACCGTATGTACCGTCAGAACTATGCGCTGACGTGGAACGGCGGCTGGGACAATGGCATTACCACCAGTAACTGGGCGCAATACGAACATACCCGCAACTCCCGTTTGGGTGAAGGTCTGGCAGGAGGTCTTGAAGGGCTATTTAACAGTAATCATTTTACCGACACTGACCTGGCGGATGTCACCCTGCACAGCGAAATTAGCATTCCATTCGACCTGTTTGTTAACCAAAATCTGACGCTCGGTACCGAATGGAACCAGCAGCGCATGAAGGACATGAGTTCCAATACTCAGACCTTTATGGGCGGTAATATTCCTGGGTCCAGCAGCACCAACCGCAGCCCGTACTCAGACGCAGAGATTTTCTCTCTGTTTGCTGAAAACAATATGGAACTGACCGACAGCACCATGCTGACGCCAGGTTTGCGTTTCGATCATCACAGCATTGTGGGCGATAACTGGAGTCCGTCCCTGAACCTTTCCCAAGGTCTGGGCGATGACTTCACCCTGAAGATGGGGATTGCGCGCGCCTATAAAGCGCCAAGCCTGTATCAGCTCAACCCGAACTACATTCTGTACAGTAAAGGTCAGGGTTGCTACGCCACCGGCTCAGCGACCGGTATTGGTTGCTACATGATGGGCAACGATGATCTGAAGGCCGAAACCAGTATCAACAAAGAGATTGGTCTGGAGTTCAAACGTGATGGCTGGCTGGCCGGAGTAACCTGGTTCCGCAACGATTATCGCAACAAGATTGAAGCAGGAACCGTACCGTTAAGCAGAACATCGATTACCCAGCAAAACCCGACCACAGGTAAAACAACAACAACCTACACCGATATCTATCAGTGGGAAAACGTGCCTAAAGCGGTGGTGGAAGGTCTGGAAGGGACGTTGAACGTGCCGGTTAGCGAGACCGTAACCTGGACCAACAACATTACCTACATGCTGCAAAGTAAGAATAAAGAGACCGGCGAACGCCTGTCGATTATTCCTGAATACACGCTGAACTCAACCCTGAGCTGGCAGGCACGCGAAGATCTGTCATTGCAATCCACCTTCACCTGGTACGGCAAACAGCAGCCGAAAAAATACGATTACCAGGGGAAACCGGTGACTGGCAGTTCAGCCCAGGAAGTGAGTCCGTACAGCATTGTCGGCCTGAGTGCGACCTGGGATGTGACGAAAAACGTCAGCCTGACCGGCGGCGTGGATAACGTCTTCGACAAACGTCTGTGGCGTGAAGGTAATGCCCAAACCACCAGCGACAACAAAACTGGCTATTACATGGCGGGCGCTGGCGCATACACCTATAACGAACCGGGCCGGACGTGGTTCATGAGCGTTAACACACACTTCTGATAACGTTTTTCCCTCTCCTCGCTGCGGGGAGAGGGAAACCGTAAGAAATCATGCACACAACGCACATCCAGCTCCCTTTCGCAGATCATACGCTGCACATTGTCGAATTTGATCCCGACACTTTCCATGAGCACGACCTGCTCTGGCTTCCCCACCACACTCAGCTCCACTTCAGTGGGCGTAAGCGTAAAGCTGAGCACTTAGCGGGGCGCATTGCCGCAATCCACGCACTGCGTGAATTTGGCCACAAAACCGTGCCCGGCATCGGTGTGCAACGCCAACCATTGTGGCCGCAGGATCTGTTTGGCAGCATCAGCCATAGCGCAACAACGGCGCTGGCGGTCGTATCAACGCATCCCATTGGGCTGGATATAGAAGCTATTTTTACACCACAAACCGCAGTTGAGCTGGCTGATAGTATTATTGATAACCACGAACATCAGATTTTGCAGCATACCTGCCTGCCCTTTCCGCTCGCCTTAACCCTGGTATTCAGCGCAAAGGAGAGCCTGTATAAGGCGTTTTCCAATCAGGCATCGGGGCTACCAGGTTTCACCAGCGCAAAAATCACCGCACTCACGACTCAGCAATTAACATTACAAATCATGCCGTCATTTTCGGCAAACCTCGGCAATCAAGAAGTTCACGTTCATTGGTTTCAGCGTGATAAAAATATCGTGACGCTATTTCCATCCTCACCATCAGGATCGTGATCCTTTTCTCTTTTTAAGAAATTAGCTGCGCAAATCGTAGACAGTTCGATTATCTCGACTTATCGTTAACTTGAATAATAAATCATATTTGAATAAATATTCAAAGTGGAGAAAGAGATGAACAAGACCTTGATTAAATCCGTATTACTGGCCTCGATCCTTACCACATCGGGTTCGCTGTATGCTGCCGACAACGGACTGATTGCGATTATTACCCCTTCTCACGATAACCCGTTTTTTAAAGCCGAAGCCGACGGTGCAGTCGCCAAAGCAAAAGAGCTGGGATACGCCACGCTGGTTGCCTCTCATGATGATGACGTCAATAAACAAAACCAACTGATTGAGACTGCTATTGCTCGTAAAGCAAAAGCGATCATTCTCGATAATGCGGGTGCAGATGCCACCGTAGGGCCGCTGGAAAAAGCCAAAGCAGCGGGTGTAGCTGCTTTTCTGATCGATCGCGAAATCAATAAAACCGGTATCGCGGTGGCGCAAATCGTGTCGAATAACTATCAAGGCGCACAGCTCGGCGCAGAGAAGTTCGCCAGGTTACTGGACGGAAAAGGGAAGTACGTTGAACTGTTGGGACGTCAATCCGACACCAACGCCCATGTACGCTCGCAGGGGTATCACGATGTACTCGATGACTATCCGGACATGAAAATGGTAGCCCAGCAGACGGCAAACTGGAGCCAAACCGAAGCCTTTACCCGAATGGAAGCCATTTTGCAAACCAACCCAGATATCGTAGGCGTGATCTCAGGTAACGACACTATGGCGCTGGGTGCAGAAGCCGCACTAAAAGCGGCGGGGAAAAATAATGTCATCGTGGTCGGTTTTGATGGCAGCGACTACACCCGCGATTCAATCATTAATAAAAGCAATATTAAAGCGACAGTACTGCAGCCCGGCTGGCAGCAGGCACAAATGGCTGTTGAGCAGGCGGATTACTATCTGAAAAACGGCAAAGCCCAGAAAGAAGAAAAACAGCTCATGGATTGCGTGCTGATTGACGAAACCAATGCCAGCAAGCTGAACAAGTTCAACCTGAGCCACTAAGCGGAGGCACTATGTCGTTAACACAATGGGGTGCCGCGCTGGTTGGATGCGCCACCCTGTTGCTGACGGCCTGTACGGTAGTTGACCTCGACGAAAACGGCAAACCAATTATCCCGGCCGATCCTCAGGCCAAAGCCAGTTTCGACAACCAGACTCCCGATCAGATCGCGCAACAAACCTGGCAATCCCGCGTCCTGGAAGCGGCACAGCAACATGTTCTGGATGCTTCAGCGCTGACCACTCGCCTGAAGGCCCCCTCACCCGCTCCCGAAAGCGTGTTTGTACGCCTGACCAGCCAGATTGATAGCGTCGACACCACCAATGGGCGAGAGCACACCATCGTGGTGAGGGTCAATGATATGCCCGTCACGATTCAGATTGGCCCGGTAATGCGTGGCAATGCTATTCGCGATGCCAGTGGTTTCAAGTTTGAAGATTTTACTAACCAGGTTCAGTTTGCCCAACTGTCACGGGCTTATAACCGTGAAGCGGCGAAACAGTTACCCGCCGTTGACACTAGCTGGCAAGGGAAGACTGCCACGGTGCTGTTCGCCGTGACGTTGAATGCTGGAAAAGCGGAAAACGCAGCAGCACTGACGCTGGAACAGGAGGCTCACTAATGCGCAATACCTCAGCGGATGACATCATCCTGCGCACGCATGCCATTTCAATGCTGTTTCCCGGCACAATTGCGCTGGACAGCGTCGATTATCAGGTCTGGCGTGGCAAGGTGAATGTGATTATTGGTGAGAATGGTGCGGGGAAATCGACGTTGATGAAGATCCTCGCTGGCGTTCAGCAACCCAGTAGCGGTGAGATGTCGCTCAATGGAAATCCCGTGCGCTTTGCCAGCACCCGGGATGCTGCGGCACATGGAATTGGTATGGTGCATCAGGAGTTAAACCTGTTTGAGAACCTCACCGTCGCGGAAAACATTTTCCTCGGTCGGGAGATTCAAAAAGGCGTGGCCCCCATCAATGAGGCCGAGCAAGAGAAACGCACCGCGGAATTATTAACCCGGCTCGATCAGCCGATATCACCGCGCGACCTGGTTGGCAATCTCAAAGTAGGGCAGCAACAACTGGTCGAAATCGCCAAAGCACTGGCTGAAGATGCAGATATCCTGATTCTTGATGAACCCACCTCAGCGCTCAGTAAAACTGAAGTCGAGATTCTGTTTCGCGTGATCCGTGAACTTACTCGCCAGGGTGTGTCGATAATCTATATCTCCCATCGTCTCGAAGAATTGATGGCAATTGGCGATGTGATCACTATTTTACGCGATGGTAAATTTCAAGCCGAAGCCAAGGTTATCGACATCGATGTCCCGTGGATTGTGCGCGAGATGCTGGGCAGTGATCCGGTAAGCAACTTTCTCGAACCCGGCCGCACGTTTGGAGCTCCGGTTCTGGAAGCTGAACATATCACCTGCGTGAATACCGCTGGCAGCGCAGTCGTCAATGACGTCACCTTTAACGTTCATGCCGGTGAAATTGTCGGTATCTATGGACTTATGGGGGCTGGGCGAACCGAATTGTTCGAGTGCTTGTTAGGTACTGAGCGCAACTACCTCGGAAAACTGTGGCTCGACAGCAAACCGGTCCCGCAGCGCTTAACCACCGCCGATCGCATCCGTATGGGAATGAGTCTGGTGCCGGAGGATCGCAAGCGCACGGGGATTTTCCCCATTTCATCCGTCGCCACCAATCTGACCATTGCCAGCCTTTGGCGGCGTCTGCAACGTGGTTTTGCCATTGCCCGCAAAGATGAAGAGGCCGTGGTCGCCAGCACAATTGGCAATCTGTCGATAAAAGTCTCCTCGCCAGAGGTTGAAATTCAGGCGCTGAGCGGAGGGAACCAGCAAAAAGTGGTGATTGGTCGCTCTCTGCTCACCAATCCCAAAATTCTCTTTCTTGACGAACCCACACGCGGCATCGATGTCGGGGCGAAAGCCGATGTGTTCCGCATGATGGTCCAGCTTTCCCAGCAAGGTATTGCTGTGGTCTTTTCCACCTCAGATTTAAAAGAAATTATGGCGGTTTCTGACCGCATTCTGGTGATGTCCGGCGGCAAGCTAACTGCCGATATCGCCCGCGATCGTGCCGAAGAATCGGCGCTGGTAACCGCAAGTGCTCAGGGGTTCTGATATGAAAACACTACAATCCGCCACCATCGCGCCTCGCTCCACAGTCGCCTTCTCTCGGGAAAATATCCTGCTACTAATCCTAAAACTGCGCACTTTTATTGCACTGTTTTTAATCGTCGGGTTCTTTGCCTTCACCGTACCGGGATTTCTCTCTGGCGGCAGCATGGTCATTATGATCAAGCATATCGCCATTAACGCCTTTCTGGCGCTGGGGATCACGTTTGTCATTATTACCGCCGGGATTGATCTCTCAATTGGCGCTACGCTTGGGCTGTGCGGCATGGTCGCAGGATGGCTAATCACTAAAGGCATTGTATTGCCAATGTTCGGCATCGCAATTTTCCCCAGCGTCTGGGTGATTGTGCCTGTCGTCTTGTTGATTGGTGGGCTGATTGGCGCGGCGAATGGTTGGATCATCACCCACTATAACGTCGCACCGTTTATTTGTACGCTCGGAACCATGTACGTTTTGCGCGGGGCGGCGATGCTGACCTCCGATGGGCAAACCTTTCCCGGGCTTTCCGGCAATCCGCAGCTCGGCAATACCGGTTTTGATGAGATTGGTGCCGGTACACTGTTTGGGATTCCGTGGGCCATCTGGATGATGATTGTGCTGGCACTGGTCATTGCTTACGTCGCTCGTCGTCTACCCTTTGGTCGCCACGTTTACGCCATCGGGGATAACGAGCGCGCTGCTGAGCTGTCAGGGGTAAAAGTAAAACAGGTGAAAATCTGGGTGTATACCCTATCCGGACTGTGTGCCGCGATTGCTGGAATTGTGGTCTCGGCACAGCTTTCCGCCAGTCATCCGGCCAACGGTACGGCATTTGAGATGAACGCCATTGCCGCAGTGGTTCTCGGCGGTACGTCACTGGCCGGTGGACGGGGCACGATTTTAGGCACGCTGATTGGCGCTTTCGTTATCGGTTTTCTGGCCGATGGTCTGGTGATGATGGGCGTCAGCGAGTTCTGGCAAATGGTGATTAAAGGTATCGTGATTATCGTCGCGGTCATCATCGACCAGATGCAAAACCGGATGCAGCAAAAAGCCGCGGTGGTAGCACAAAAGGCGGCGATGGAAAGTCAGTAATCCCCTCTGAAAAGTCTGATATGCACAACCAGACAGCTCCAGGGGCCTCCTGGGGCTGTCAATTGTTTAACTCACCGTGACATCACCCTTTCACCAGACTGCGGGCTGTCGGGTAGTCGGTGATCAATACGTCAATATAATTCCCCTGCAATGCCCCGCGTATCGCATTCTGTTTTTCCACACCACCAGCCAAAGCAATCACGTGGTTACACTCCCGGATCTGCGAAAGCTCCATTCCGATGACCGGGTCTTCCTCATGGCTGAGTACCGGGTTACCTGCTGCATCGTAATAATGCAGACAGATATCGCCTACTGCGCCGCGCTCGGCGAGCAGTCGCAACATTTCTTCGTTGTAGTAGTTGCCTGAGTTTTTCAGCAATTGAGAAGGCTCCAGTTCGCCAATACCGACAATTGCCACATCCACTTCAGCAAACTTTTCAACCACCGCGGCAACGTCAGGGCTGTTAACCAACCGTGTACGCTCTTCAACCGAATGCTCAATACTTTGTGAAGGCAGCAACCAGGCCGGACAGCCAAGGTGCGCTGCCAACTGTTGCGTAAGAATCGTGGCCTGCACGTTACCATTCGGCCCTACGCCGCCCAGCAGTTGGATCACCCCCGCCGCACGGATATTTTGCGGGTGCATCTCATCGACCATACAGCGAATGGTGCTACTCCAGGAGGAAATTCCAACCAGGTCCTCGGCTCGCAAGCGGGTTTCAACGTAATGCGCCGCCGCGCTGCCAATTGCATGCTTAATTTGCGTATTGCTGGGGTTGTCACCGACATCCACGACAATCGCCTGACGAATACCAAACTGCTCTTCAATGGCTTTTTCCAGCGCCACAAAGATATTGGTCGGCTGTACGACGGTGATTTTCACCAGCCCTTCTTTCTGACAACGCGTTAAAGCACGGGAGACAAAGGACTGCGACAAATGCAGCAGCGTGGCGATTTCAGACTGTTTTTTATTTTCGGCGTAGTAAAGCGTGGCAATCTTAACCAGCAACCGCTGTTCATCCTGCTTTGACATGGCATTCCCCCTGATAAACTGCCTGTTATTTTTATTCATACCTGAATAGATAACAAGTCATCAGTACCTTTCCAGTTATCACGTTAGTGTGATCCTTTTCTCTTTTCTCCAAAATTTGGTGGCACAAGCCGTAGACAAACCGCCAGACAAGGCATATCTTTAATCATGAATAATAAATCAGTAGTGAATATTTATTCTAACCAATAACGACTGACTGTTTTATCTGCAGATTACGTGGTGGGTAGAGAGACAGTTGCACTACTGCACTCACATGGAATATTTATTCACTCAAGATTAAACATTCAAGAGGTGTCTTATGAATCCGTTTTCGCTCTCAATACCAGAGCTAGAAAAGAAAGCACGTGCCGTGCGTCGCCGCATTATCGTGTTGAATGCTGAAAGCCCGGCTGGCGGGCACACTGGCGCAGACCTGTCGCAGGTTGAACTGCTGACAGCACTCTATTTTCGCATCCTGAATTGCTCCCCGGAGATTAAAGAGAGCGACGAGCGCGATATCTACATCCAGTCAAAAGGTCACGCTGTGGGCGGTTACTACTGTGTCTTGGCAGAAGCCGGTTTTATTCCTGTGGACTGGCTGGCGACCTATCAACACGCTGATTCGCATCTGCCGGGGCATCCGGTAAAACATAAAACGCCAGGAATTGAACTGAATACCGGAGCTCTTGGTCACGGTCTGCCGGTTGCAGTAGGGATTGCGCTGGCGGCTAAACGCAGCAACAGCAAACGCCGGGTGTTTGTCGTCACCGGTGATGGTGAACTGGCCGAAGGCAGCAACTGGGAAGCAGCACTGGTCGCTGCCCACTATAAACTGGATAACCTGATTATCATCAACGACAAAAATAACCTCCAGCTTGCCGGCTCAACCAAAGAGATCATGAACACCGATCCGCTGGATGAAAAATGGCGAGCCTTCGGTATGCAAGTCACAGAGTGTCGCGGGAACGATATGAGCGATGTGGTGCGCACGCTGGAAGGATTAACCCCTGAAGGCAAGCCATATGTCGTCATTGCACACACCACCAAAGGAGCCGGGATCTCTTTTATCCAGGGCCGCCCAGAATGGCACCACCGCGTGCCAAAAGGAGAAGAAGTTGAACTGGCGCTGGAGGAACTGAAAGATGCGTAATAGCGAACACCTCGCCACCGTCATGGTGAACACGTTAATTGCCGCGGTCAAACGTGGAATGGATGTTGTGCCGGTGGTGGCTGACTCAACATCAACAGCAAAAATCGCCCCATTTATGAAGGAATTTCCCGGTCGTCTGGTCAACGTGGGTATTGCCGAACAGACGTTGGTCGGTGCTGCTGCCGGACTGGCGCTGGGCGGTAAAATCGCCGTCACCTGTAACGCTGCGCCCTTCTTGATTTCTCGGGCCAATGAGCAAATTAAAGTCGACATTTGCTACAACAATACCAACGTGAAGTTGATTGGCCTGAACGCAGGGGCCAGCTACGGCCCACTCGCCAGTACGCACCACAGCATTGATGATATTTCCGTGCTACGCGGTTTTGGCAATATTGAGATTTACGCCCCGTCCTGTCCGGTGGAATGCCGACAGATTCTCGATTACGCCTTAAGCCACATAGGTCCGGTTTATATTCGCCTGGATGGCAAAGCCTTACCCGAATTACACGACGAAAACTACCAGTTCGCGCCGGGTAATATCGATATTTTGCGCAAAGGAAAAGATGTCGCACTGGTGGCAATGGGCTCAACTGTGCATGAAATTGTCGAGGCTGCCACAGTGCTGGAACAGGCGGGTATTGACGCCAGCGTAATCAGTGTACCGTCAATTCGTCCCTGCAATACCCAACAGTTACTGGCGGCTTTAACCCACTGCAAGGCAGTGGTTAGCGTGGAAGAACATAACATTAATGGCGGCGTGGGAAGTCTGGTGGCTGAAGTGCTGGCAGAAGCTGGCTGTGCTATTCCACTGCGTAGATTGGGGATTGCCGATGGCCAATATGCAATCGCAGCCGATCGTGCAGCAACGCGCGCACGCCATGAAATTGACGCGGCGGGTGTCGTGAAAAACGCCACCGCACTGTTGCTGGCAACACGATAAAACAATAACAACAACAGAACACTTACTGGAGAAAGCGATGTCACGAATTCCTCATCAGTTGACCATGGCGGTGATTATTGGCAATCGGGGATTTTTCCCGAGCTATCTGGTTGCTGAAGCCCGCGAACAAGCCAGCGTGCTCTTTGAGCGGCTGGGCATTAACACCATAATGCTCAACGAAACGCAGACAGAACTCGGCGGTGTTGAAACCCGTCAGGATGCGAAAGTTTGTGCTGAACTTTTCCGCGCTCACCGCGACAAGATTCACGGTGTGGTGGTACTACTGCCGAACTTTGGCGATGAAAAAGCGATAGCGGAAACGCTGCGACTTTCCGGTTTAGATGTCCCGGTTCTGATCCAGGCGCAGGAAGACAACCTGGATAAAATGGGGCTTGCCACTCGCCGTGACAGCTTCTGCGGCAAGATCTCCCTGTGCAATAACATGCGCCAGTACGGTATTCCGTTTACGCTAACCACCCAGCATGTCTGCGACCTGTCAGGCGAGGTGTTTGCACAAGACCTGAAACGTTTCGAACAAATCTGTCGCGTGGTCGCCAGCATGCGCGGAGTTCGCGTCGGCGCTATCGGCGCACGTCCAGCCGGGTTTAATACCGTCCGTTACAGCGAAAAATTGCTCGAAAGACTGGGTATTGCCGTTGAAACACTGGATCTGTCTGAAGTCTTTACCCGCATCAAACGACTGCGCGACGACGATATCCGGGTGGATGAAAAACGCCGCCTGTTGATGGATAACGCCGACGCCAGCGCCATTCCAGCCGACAAACTGGTCACCATGGCAAAACTGTTTGTCGTTATCAGCGAATGGGTTATCGCTAATGATATTGATACGACTGCCATCCAGTGCTGGACCTCGCTGCAGGAAAATTTAGGCATCAACGTGTGCTCAATCATGAGCGTGATGTCCGGGCAGTTAATGCCCAGTGCCTGCGAAGTGGATGTGATGGGCGCGTTGTCAATGTACGCCCTCGCCAGCAGCAACTTAAGTCCAGCGTCCATTGCCGACTGGAATAATAATTTCGGCGACGATCGTGATAAATGCGTTCTTTTTCACTGCGGTAATTTCGCATCAGCCAGTCTGGACAGCCCGAAGATGGGGACGGCGGATATCATCGGTACCACCGTCGGTAAAGAGAACACCTGCGGTGCAGTTCACGGTCGTATGAAAAGCGGTGCCTTGACCTACTTCCGCCTGAGTACCGACGATTTAACCGGCGAAATCAAAGCCTACGTCGGCGAAGGACTATCGGTTGACGATCCGCTGGACACTGTCGGCTGCCGAGCGGTAATCCAGGTACCTCATCTGGAGAACCTACTGGCATGGATTTGTCATAATGGCTTTGAGCATCACGTGGCAATGAACCATTCCGCCAGCGCAGAGGTGCTACATGAAGCTTTCACCCGCTATCTCGGGGTGGATACCTTTTTCCATCGCTAATACTCAGGGAAACCGAAGGGCTGGAGAAAACAATGTCAGCACAAAAAGACATTATTATTGCGCTTGATGAAGGCACCACCAATGCCAAAGCCGTAGCGCTGGATGGTCAGGGAAACGTGGTCGCGAAGTTCTCCCGCGCGCTGGCGATCCACACGCCCCGTGAAGGCTGGGTTGAACAGTCAGGTGATGCACTTCTGGACGCATCGCTGGATGTTGTGGCACAAGCCATTACCTGCGTCGGCGCACAACGCGTCGCAGCGCTGGCGATCAGCAATCAACGTGAAACGGCGATAGGCTGGTATCGTGCCAGCGGTCGCCCTCTCGGCCCTGCTATCACCTGGCAATGTTCGCGCACGGCCGATTTTTGCCGTGCATTACGTGAACAGGGGCACGAGGCGTACATAAAATCCATCACCGGATTACCCGTTGCCCCACTCTTTTCCGCCTCTAAAATGCGCTGGCTGCTGGAGTCAGTTCCCAACGGTATGACGCTCGCACAGCAAGGGGAAATATGTCTCGGGACCATCGATAGCTGGTTACTGTGGAACTTAACGCACGGCGAGGAATTTCGTTGCGATATCTCCAACGCTTCACGCACGCAGTTGCTCAATCTCAACAGCGGACAATGGGATAACGAGATGTTGGCTCTATTCGGTATTCCGCAGCAGGCGTTGCCCGAAGTTTGCCCTTCCAGCCACCATTTTGGCGTAACAAAAGGTCTGGAGAGGATACCTGATGGAATCCCTATTCTGGCGATGATTGGCGACTCTCATGCTGCGCTTTTTGCCCATGGGCTGGGTATGGAAGGCTGCGTCAAAGCGACCTATGGCACCGGATCTTCCGTTATGGCACCCGTATTCTCGGCGCAGTCCGAGGTGAGCGCGCTGGCAACGACCATAGCCTGGCATGACGGTGACACCCTGGTCTACGGACTGGAAGGTAATATTCCGCATACGGGAGATGCCGTCGCATGGATGGCCGATAGCACAGGTCTAAGCGAATTACCGGAAGAGCAACTGCTTCATGAGCTCAATACGCTGCCCGCCACGGTTGACTCCACGCTGGGCGTCTATTTTGTTCCGGCACTTACTGGGCTGGGCGCGCCCTGGTGGGATGAAGATGCCCGGGGGTTGATTCACGGTCTCAGCCGCGGAGTGAAACGCGCACATCTGGTACGTGCGGCACTGGAGTCGATTACCTATCAGATTGCCGATGTTGTTTTAGCGATGCGTCAGCACAACGGTTTTCGACTCAGCGCGTTAATGGTTGATGGCGGGCCAACAAAAAATGACTGGCTAATGCAGTATCAAGCCGATTTATTGGGCTGTCCGGTGATGCGCAGCGATATCCCTGAACTTTCCGCTATCGGTGCCGGATTGCTGGCACGCAAGAAGCTGCAGGGTGCATCTACCAGCCAGTTGCGAGATTATCTGCCCGATCACGTATCGTTCCAGCCAAACATGGCGCGCCATGGGAGATTGCAAAAACGCTGGCATGAATGGCAAGGAGCCGTCGAACGCACCCGTTGGCAAACCCGTTAATAAATCAACGCTAATGATAAATGCGCCCGCAGCCATAACTGACTGTGGGCGCACTGTTAATTCTTCAAAAGCGAGCTACTGTTGCTGACACGCCGCCAGCGATCGGCGTTGCTGCCCTTTTTCATCGAAGTTGTCGGCAGCCAGCCAGCGCTGCAAAACAGCGTCGCACTGGGGCCATTCACTATCAATCATCGATAACCAGTCGCTGTCGCGATTACGCCCCTTGCGCACAATCTTCTGGCGAAAACGTCCTTCGAAGATAAACCCAAGGCGCTCCGCCGCCCGACGGGAAGCCGTGTTCAGAGAGTCACATTTCCACTCCACGCGACGATAGCCCAACGCAAACGCCTGGCGCAGCAACAGCCAGATGCTTTCGGTGCCGAGTACCGTATTTTTCATGCGCGGTGACCAGGTTACATGACCAATTTCAACCGAACCATGCTCCCGTTCGATCGCCATAAAGCACACCAGTCCCACCGCACGACCGGAACGCTGTTCAATGACAGCATAGGGAACCAGAGATGCATCCGTGGATTTGCCCTCTACCCAGCAAGCTGTGGCCTCAACGCTCGTGGGACGAGAACTTGCAAGCCAGGTCCAGTCGCGATCGTCTGGCGCCTGCGCGTAAGCATCAAACAGATCGGCGGCATGGCTGTCGGCATCCAGGGGAACCAGTCGACAATATTGCCCTGCAAGTTCTTCCCGCGGCAGCACGGCAGCACCATTCCAGTCAGGCACAATATCGCCGACGGTCTGTCCATAAAGATTAATTTCCGGCACGATTCAACCCCTGTTGCGAAGTAAAAAATAGTTATAACACCGGCCATTTCGCCTTCAAAGCATCGCGGGGGGATTTCTGACAACGAACAGAAATTCAGCGGCCCTTCTATATGCAGCTTGCAAGATGACGCGTCTATACTGATTAAAAATCAACGCTGAAGAGAACACTATGTCCCTACCCGATTTTCATGTTTCTGACCCTTTTACGTTAGGCATTGAACTGGAAATGCAGGTGGTCAATCCTCCGGGCTACGACCTGAGCCAGGACTCTTCCCGACTGATTGACGCCGTAAAGCCGCTGCTCACCGCCGGAGAAGTAAAGCACGATATCACTGAAAGTATGCTGGAGATGGCGACCGGGGTTTGTCGCAATATCGACCAGGCGAGTGCTGAATTATCCGCCATGCAGCAGATAATCTCACGGGTTGCTGCCGAGCATCACCTCGCCATCTGTGGCGGCGGTACGCATCCGTTTCAAAAATGGCAACGTCAGGAAGTCTGCGATGACGAACGCTATCGGCGCAACCTGGAAAATTTTGGCTATCTTATTCAGCAGGCGACGGTATTCGGCCAACATGTGCATATCGGCTGCGCAAACGGCGATGATGCTATTTATCTCCTGCACGGCCTGTCGCGATTTGTTCCCCATTTTATTGCGCTCTCTGCCGCCTCACCTTATATGCAAACGTCCGACACGCGGTTTGCCTGCGCGCGGCTGAATATTTTCTCCGGATTTCCCGATAATGGCCCGATGCCGTGGGTGAATAACTGGCAGGAATTTGAAGGGTTATTTCGTCGACTGGCTTACACCAGCATGATTGATAGCATTAAAGATTTGCACTGGGATATCCGTCCCAGCCCGCACTTTGGTACGGTAGAGGTTCGCGTCATGGACACTCCGCTAACCCTTGAACACGCAGTCAATATGGCGGGACTTATTCAGGCTACCGCCCAATGGTTGCTCACTAAACGGCCATTCAAGCACCAGGAGCGTGATTACCTGCTGTATAAATTTAACCGTTTCCAGGCCTGCCGCTTTGGCATGGCGGGAATCATCACCGACGTCAATACTGGCGATGGGCACCGCCTGTCAGATGACACGCTACGGCTACTGGAGAATGTCGCCGCTTCTGCGGACAAAGTAGGCGCGACCAGCGCGATTGAATCCTTACGCCTGCAGGTTAAAAATGGTCATGATGAAGCGCAGAGCATGCGTGATTTCGTCGCCGACGGCGGATCACTGAGTGGTCTGGTGAAAAAACATTGTGAGATTTGGGCCGGGCTGTAAGCGTGGCGTTTGCGTTGCCCACAGAGATCCCGGACAATGGCTTTTTAACTCAAGTTTAACAATGCCATGAAACACCCGCTTGAATCACTGATGACCGCCGCAGGGATCCTGCTACTGGCTTTTTTGTCTTGCCTGCTGCTGCCCGCCCCCTCACTGGGCATTGTGCTGGCGCAAAAACTCGTCGCCACCTTTCATCTAATGGATCTCAACCAATTTTATACTTTGCTGTTTTGTCTGTGGTTTTTACTGCTGGGGGTGATTGAATATTTTGTACTGCGTTTTATCTGGCGGCGCTGGTTCTCGCTGGCGGATTAGGCCCGCGAGAACCCTTTGCCGTTAATGCGTTCGGCTATGATTTTCTTTGCGATACGCGCCCGGCGGCTGGCTGAACGTACGGGTGAAAATTCGCGTAAAGGTCTGCTGCGAATCGAATCCGTATTTCAAACAGATGTCATACACTTTCTGGTCGGTATCGCGTAGATCGCGCGCCGCCAGTAGCAGCTTACGCTCGCGGATGTAGCGCCCGAGGCTTTCACCTTTGTACTGCATAAAAAGACGCTGCAGGTGCCATTTGGAATATCCCGCATGGCGTGCAATATCATCAATGCGCAATGGCTGATTCAAATTATCATCAATCCATTCAACAATCGTATCAATGACCTGAGCAGAAATCGTCATCATGCTCTCCCCTGTATTCATTGAGTCGCCTGTTGCCACCAGGCCGTAAACGGTTGGTCCGGTTCGGACAGAATTACCGGTTCACCCAGCATTGGCGTCAGTAGTCGGTAATCCTGACGACGGCTGGCAAGCGCCAGTCGTTTGTAAGGATCATCCCAGGTATGTTTCGCCAGAACGAAACGGCCGGCATGCCCTGGCAACACGGCTTTCGCATGCAGATCGGCCGCAGCCTGCGCCGTCTCTTCTGGCATCATGTGAATAAACTTCCAGTCCTGGTCATATTGACCGTTCTCCATAATCGCCAAGTCAACCGAGCCAAACTGCTCACCGATGGCTTTAAAATGCGGTCCATAGCCGGAATCTCCGCTGTAATAAACGTTCTGCTCCGGCGTTTCGAACATGAAGCTCGCCCATAGCGTCTGGTTGCGCTTGATACCGCGCCCCGAAAAATGACGAGCAGGCAGCACATGAACGATCAGCGAATCCGTCACTCTGACGGACTGATTCCAGTCCCGCTCTTCGATTATCTCGCTGCGCATCCCCCAGTAACGCAGATGCGACCCTACGCCGAGCGGCGTAATCACTCGCTTAATTTTCGGCATTAACGCCTTGATAGTGGCGAGATCCAGATGGTCATAGTGATCGTGCGAGATAATGAGCAGATCGATCTCCGGCATCGTCTGCGCAGTCCACGGATAATCCCCGGCAAAGGCTTTGTTCAGGAATGAAAACGGTGCGGCATAATTGCTAAATACCGGATCAATCAGGATACGTTGACCCGCCAGCTGCAAATACCATGAGGAGTGGCCCAGCCAGACCAGAGTATCCTGCTGTGGCGAAAGTCCGGCGAGATCGGTTGCCACCAGCGGTAACGGCTGCGCCGGGCGCGCATTATCACGCTTAGCGACCAGAAACTCCCACCAGGCCGCCAGCATGCCTTTGTTGCCGGTATAGCCCGGTGTCGGCACCTGGTTATGAAACTGTCCATCACGATAGTGAGGTGACTGTTCAACCAAACTCAGTTGTGCCCCTTGCGGGGCCTGACCAAACCCGGCATTGAGTACAAACGGTAAACTTGCAGCTGCGGCAATAAGCATAATAACAACCACACAAACTGTGAGACGCTTCATATCCTGACCTTAAACGCGCCCCTTTCCGCTGGTTTGCGCGACTGACTCTTGATTATGAGTGAGTAAGCACTCATTATAGAAATCGAAAGTTCGCCGTCAAGATGATTTTCAATCTTTGACATTCGCCGTTGCGGTGCTGCAAAGGCCGTGATTCAATCATGTTTTTTACAGACTTAAGGGTAAAGTGTAGTGGCTCGTCCGAAGAGTGAAGACAAAAAACTGGCATTACTGGAAGCTGCAACCACAGCATTTGCACAATCAGGCATTGCGGCATCTACCGCCGTGATAGCCCGCAATGCAGGGGTTGCGGAGGGGACGTTGTTTCGCTATTTCGCGACCAAAGATGATTTGATCAACGAGCTTTACCTCTTTTTGAAGCAAGACCTTTGTCAGTCGATGATGGCAAATTTGGATCGATCGGTGACCGATGCCAAAACCATGACTCACTACATCTGGAACAGCTACATTAGCTGGGGCCTGAACCATACCTGCGGGCATCGCACGATTCGCCAGTTGGCCGTCAGCGAGAAAATCAGCAAAGAAACGGAACAGCAGGCTGACGATATGTTCCCGGAACTGCGCGATCTTTGTCATCGCTCCGTACGACCTGAGTTTATGTCTGACGAGTATCGCGCCTTTGGCGACGCGCTGTTTCTTTCTCTGGCAGAGACCACCATGGAGTTCGCCGCCCGCGATGCGGCTCGCGCAAAAGAATATATTTCGATGGGATTTGAGGCGATGTGGCGCGCACTCACCCGTGAGGAAAAATAATGGACGGCCAGACTTTACATGCCTGTGCAAAGCGCCTTGCGCTCGAACTGCCTTTTACCGATCACTGCTGGCCATTCGGCCCGGAATACGATGTCTTCAAAGTCGGCGGCAAAATTTTTATGCTGGTCTCAGAGCTTCGCGGACGCCCGCTGGTTAACCTGAAAGCCGATCCGCAAAAGTCACTGTTAAACCAGCAGATCTACCCCAGCATTGAACCCGGCTATCACATGAATAAAAAGCACTGGATATCGGTCTACCCAGGCGACGACATTACCGAGTCATTACTGACGGAGTTGGTAAATGATTCATGGCATCGCGTCGTAGACGGCCTGGCGAAGCGGGATCAAAAACGCCTGCGTCCAGGTTGATTTATCGTTAACTCCGATAAGTGTTTTTGCATTTTCCTGTCTTATCTTTTTCTTGCTAACCCTGTACCCTGCTGAAACAAAACGCACCCGCAGGGTATGAAAAATCACCAGGAGTAGTTATGGATATTGTTTCTGTCGCCTTAAAACGTTACTCCACTAAGGCATTCGATCCGAATAAAAAACTAACCGCTGAGCAGGCCGAAAAATTAAAAACGCTGCTGCAGTTTAGTCCGTCCAGCACCAACTCTCAGCCGTGGCACTTTATCGTTGCCAGCACTGACGAAGGTAAAGCGCGCGTGGCGAAATCCGCAGCCGGCGGTTTTGTATTCAACGAACGTAAAATGCTGGATGCTTCCCACGTCGTGGTGTTCTGCGCCAAAACGGCGATGGACGATGCCTGGCTGGAGCGCGTGGTGGATCAAGAAGATCGCGATGGCCGTTTCGCCACCCCTGAAGCCAAAGCCGCAAACCACAAAGGCCGCACCTTCTTTGCCGACATGCATCGCAAAGAGCTGAAAGATGACAACCACTGGATGGCAAAACAGGTGTATCTGAACGTCGGTAACTTCCTGCTGGGCGTGGCGGCGATGGGTCTGGATGCGGTGCCGATCGAAGGCTTCGATGCGGCGGTGATGGATGCAGAATTTGGCCTGAAAGAAAAAGGTTTCACCAGCGTAGTTGTGGTCCCGGTGGGTCATCACAGCGTAGAAGATTTCAACGCCGCGCTGCCAAAATCTCGTCTGCCGCTGGAAACAACACTGACGGAAGTTTAATCCCCGCATTTGCATAAGCTCTACACAGCGGTCATCATAGACCGCTGTTTATTAAGGAGACGTTATGCAGGAATTGATATCTCAGGTAGAAGAACTCGGCATTGAAATAAATCACACCACCTCACTGGTGATGATTTTTGGCATTATTTTTATCACCGCCATTATTGTTCACGTTATTTTGCACTGGGTGGTATTACGCGCATTTGAAAAGCGCGCCAACGCCAGCTCCCGCCTGTGGCTACAAATCATCACGCAGAACAAGTTATTTCACCGGCTGGCATTCACCCTGCAGGGTATCATTGTCAATATACAGGCCGCACTCTGGTTACAGAAAGGCAGTGAAGCAGCAGAAATATTAGTAACCTGCGCACAGCTGTGGATCATGATGTACGCCCTGTTGTCCTTGTTTTCCCTGCTGGACGTCATTCTCAATCTGTCGCAAAAATTCCCTGCCGCATCGCAATTGCCGCTAAAAGGCATATTTCAGGGCATCAAGCTCATCAGCGCTATTGTCGTCGGAATATTGATGATTTCCCTGCTGATAGGTCAGTCACCGGCAATATTGATAAGCGGTCTGGGTGCCATGGCCGCCGTGTTAATGCTGGTGTTTAAAGATCCGATCCTCGGGCTGGTGGCCGGAATACAGCTTTCAGCCAACGATATGTTGAAGTTGGGTGACTGGCTGGAAATGCCTAAATACGGCGCAGATGGCGCGGTGATTGATATTGGCTTAACCACCGTAAAAGTGCGCAACTGGGATAACACCATCACCACTATCCCAACCTGGTCACTGGTATCGGACTCTTTTAAAAACTGGAGTGGGATGTCGGCTTCCGGTGGGCGACGCATTAAACGCAGCATCAGCATTGATGCTACCAGCATTCATTTTCTTGATGAGGATGAGCGTCAGCGGCTGCATAAAGCGCACCTGCTGAAACCGTATTTGACCACGCGCCATCAGGAAATTGACGAGTGGAATCAGCAGTTAGATGCGCCTGAATCGGTATTAAACCACCGTCGAATGACGAATATTGGCACCTTCCGCGCCTATCTGAACGAATATTTGCGTCATCATCCGCGGATTCGCAAAGATATGACGTTAATGGTGCGCCAGCTTGCGCCAGACGATCACGGCTTACCGATCGAAATTTATGCCTTTACTAATACGGTGGTCTGGCTGGAATATGAAAGTATTCAGGCTGATATTTTCGACCATATATTCGCCGTGATCGAAGAATTTGGCTTGCGCATTCATCAGTCACCCACCGGAAATGATATTCGCGCGCTGTCAGGCGCGTTTCAACGCTAACGCTCAGGTACTGGCGCGTGAAATATAGCGCCAGTCCATCATCACCCTTTCCGTCTGCGCGTCAGGATTTTCTATTTTATTCAGCAGCAATCCTACCGCTTTGCGGCCTATATCCCGTGAGGGCTGCTCAATGGTCGAAAGCTGTGGGGAAACCATTTCTGCCAGTTCCGTACCGTCGAAGCCCACGACGGCGATATCCTGCGGGATCTGTAATCCGGCATTGAAAATAGCACGCATCGCGCCAGCGGCCAGCGTGTCCGATACGGCAAACACCGCGTCGGGTTTCACCTCTGCGGCAAGCAATGTTTTCATCGCCGCAATTCCTGCACTGGAACTTAACTCGCTGGCGTATTCTACGGCCTGATACTCAAGCGACAGCGCATGCAGCGCCGCTTTATAGCCACGTTCGCGCAACCGGGCGTATTTATAACTCAGATCATGATTGATTAGCGCAATGCGTCGATAGCCCTTTTCCACCAGGTGAGATATTACCGACTGCGCAGCGTCAACATCGTTAATCCCTACGCAGGAAACCGCGCCTTTATCAGCATATTCCGCACACTGAACCCAGGGAGCGTCGCCAATCAGCGTGGTCAGTTCCGGTAATTTTGAGAATGCATCCATGGTGATAATGCCATCAACGATTTTCCCCGACAGCAGCTTTAGCGCCGATTTTGAGCGGGCGGTATCCGAGCCGGAATTACACAGCAAAATGCGATAGCCATTCTTTTCCGCCTCTTCTTCAATGCCTTTAACAACCTCTGCACAAAAAGGGTTGGCAATGTTGGAAACCATCACCAGAATCATCGAACTGCGTGCCGTACGCAGCTGACGAGCCAGCAGGTTGGGCTGATAATTGCTTTCTTTAATAGCCTGAAGCACGCGCTCGCGATTTTTGGCTTTGACGGTATCACTGTGATTCAGCACACGCGATACCGTCGCCACCGACACACCGGCAAGCTGGGCGATTTTTTGAATAGACATAACGACGACAAGTCCTGCGGTTTAGGCTTTACGTTGAGGCTACCATAAAATCACTGCCCGGCGAACCGGGTGCGTGTTTAGCGCTGCACTGATACCCAGCGCTGCTGCTGATGGCTTTTTATAATCGCATCAATGATATACATCACATCCGCACCATCAGAAAATGACGCAAATAGACGCTCAGCCGTCGCGGGCATTTTGCCTGCCTGCACCGCCTGATAGAACTGTTGCATCATATTCTTGAACGCATCCGGCCAGCCCTCAATATGCCCACCCGGAAAGTGCGCACTGGCAGCAACATCCGCATTCATCAATCCTGGGTCATCCGTCAGGATCTGGTTCGCCTGCTGACGGTGCCCGATCCAAAGCTGTTGCGGCGTTTCCTGATCCCAGTGCAGTGAACTCTGGCTACCGTTAATTTCAAAGCTCAGGTGATTCTTGCGCCCGGCACTCACCTGTGAAACGCTAAAGCAGCCTTTGCTACCATCTTCAAAACGTACCAGCACCGATCCACAATCTTCCGTCGTCACCGCTTTATTCTCAAATTGCAGGTCAGCCGTTTGCTGGCCAAACGTAGCGTTACTGGCGATGCTGGCTTTTCGTACCGGCCAGACGATAGCCAGATCGGCCATCACCTCGACAATACGTTTTCCAGTGACGAATTGCACCGTGTCACACCAGTGGGAACCGATATCCGCAACCGCCCGTGAGTTGCCGCCTTGTTTGGCATCGACCCGCCAGTTGTAGTCAGTTTCCAGCAGCATCCAGTCCTGCAAATAGCTCCCCTGGACGGCAAACAGACGCCCCACGCTACCGCGCCTGACCATACTGGCAGCCTGTTGTACCATCGCAAACTGACGATAGACAAAGCTCACGCCGTGTACCACTCCTCCCTGCTCCGCCAGCGTTTCCAGTTCACGAGCCTCATCAGGCGTCATACACAGCGGCTTTTCTGAAAACACGTGCAGACCCGCGCGTAAAATCTGCCGATTGATGTCGGCATGCAGATGATTCGGCGTACAGTTATGCACCACCTGCAGTCCGGGATGCGCCAGCAGCGCCTCAACGCTGCCGTACGCGTGAGGAATATGAAGAGCATCTGCACGTTCCTGAGCAACCGCCAGCGAGCTATCACAGAGCGCCACCACGTTCACACCGCCGAGTCGACGCAACGCCTCGATATGTGCAGGCCCAATAAAACCGCTGCCAATAATGCCAACCTGTATCATTTGCGTACCTCATCGCCAGCGGCAAAATCATCAAATGCGCGTGAAGAAACCGGAATAATGTGGCGGCGTATAAAATCGCTCCCCTCACGCGCCCCGGTTTGCGCGTCTTTCAGGCAACACTCCCATTCCAGTACCGCCCAGCCAGGGAAATCATATTGTGTGAGCTTGCTGAAGATGGTTTTGAAATCGACCTGACCGTCCCCCAGGGAACGGAAACGCCCAGCGCGATCGAGCCACGGCTGATAACCGCCATAGACACCACTGCGGCTACTGGCATGGTACTCAGCGTCCTTGACGTGAAACGCTTTAATGCGCGAGTGGTAAACATCGATAAACCCAAGGTAATCCATCTGCTGCAATAACAGATGGCTCGGGTCATAGAGAATGTTGCAGCGAGGATGATGATTAACCAGCGCCAGAAAGCGCTCAAACGTTACGCCATCGTGCAGATCTTCACCGGGATGGATTTCAAAGCAAACATCCACCCCATGATGATCAAAGCGATCGAGAATGGGCCTCCAGCGGCGTGCCAGCTCCAGAAAAGCCTCTTCAAAGCGCTGACGGTTATGCGGTGGCCACGGATAAAAGAAGGGCCAGGCGAGCGAACCTGAAAACGTAGCATGCGCCGTCAGCCCCAGCCTTTGCGAAGCCGCAGCGGCCTGGTGGAGGGTTTCGATGGCCCACGCCTGCCTGGCCTGCGGATTAGCGCGTACAGATGGCGGAGCAAATCCGTCAAAAGCGTCATCGTAAGCCGGATGGACGGCAACCAGTTGGCCTTCAAGATGGGTAGATAGTTCGCTAATCACCAGCCCATGCCCGGCCAGCATCCCACGAATATCATCACAATAGGCCTGACTTCTGGCTGCTTGTTCGACATCAAACAAAGACTTGTGATTACACGGGATTTGTAATGCCTTATAGCCCAGCTCCGCCGCCCACTTTGCCACGCCTTCCAGGGTGTTAAATGGGGGACGATCCCCGATAAATTGCGCCAGAAAAATGCCAGGCCCCTTGATGGTTTTCATAACCCCTCCTGAAAATTACGCCTGCTCTTTGTCGTCATACTTGAAAGAGAAAAGGAAAATCACGGCAATCACTGCGGCAGCCACTGCCGGGATCCACCAGAATGTGGTCCACGCCTGAGGCACCGTTTGCCCCGCCACCAGACGGTTGTAAAGTACGCCTGAAATTTGCGAACCAAGCAGCATACCGATCCCATAGGTAAACATAACGATCATGCTTTGCGCCTGACCTTTTACTTTCTCCCCGGCGATACGATCGGTGTAAATAAAGCCGACCACGAAGAAGAAGTCGTAGCACACGCCGTGCAGCAGAATGCCGAGATACAGCAGGAATCGGCCCTCTTCGCTGATGCCGAGGGCAAAGAATGCGTAGCGCACAAACCAGGCGCACATCCCGATTAACAACATGTATTTCACGCCCAGACGCCTGAACAGGAACGGGATCACCAGCATGAAGAAAATTTCAGACATCTGACCAAACGACATCGCCGTACTGACATCGCCAACGCCCGCATCAGCAAGAAACGACGCGGTATATGCGTAATAGGTTCCCAACGGTACAGAAATAAGCGTCGCGCAGAGCGAGAAGACAAAAAAGTGACGAACCTTGAGTAAGGCGAAAGCATCCGCACAAAACAGATCGCGCACTTTTACCGGCAGTCCTTTCGCTGGTGCGGGCGTGTTGGGCAACGTCAGGCTGTAGAGCGCCAGAATCACAGAAATAACCGCCGCCAGCGTAAAGATGCCGGTAGTATCCGAGATTCCGGTTACGCCGATAAAAATCCCCGCGACAATCCAGCCAATGGTGCCAAACACCCGCACCACCGGGAAAGTTTTGTCTTTATCCGACAGGCTATGAAAAGCAATGTTGTTGGTAAGCGCCAGCGTTGGCATGTAGCACAACGTGTAGCCAAACAGCAGACCAATCAACAGCGCACCGTTTTGCGCCACCAATGTCTGCGGAACAAACCAGAGGATCGCCGCGCCTGCAAGGTGCATCACCGCCATCACCTTTTGCGAGGCAAAGAAGCGGTCTACCAGCATCCCTAAGACGAACGGCGAAAGAATAGAGGCAATGGGCCCGGCTGAAAACGCATCGCCAATCAGCAGCGACATGTTGTGCTGGCTCATCACCAGCCCCAGCGTGACGGACCAACTTCCCCAGATAAAGAACTGTAAGAACATCATTAGCGACAGCCGGGGTACCAGCAGCCGGTACTGTACGTTCTGTTTTCCACTACTTTCGGTTGTTGACACCATTTTTTGCCTCACCTTTAAAAAGTAATCGATTACAAAATAGATTCAATAGAAAAGTAATCGATTACAAAATAAAGATCCTGCCAGCAAAGGCAAAATTGCGAGAGCGGTCACGATAAACATTGAGAGAAGATCCGATCCCATCCTGACGATGGGATCGGTAGAAACTTAGCGGGACTTACGACACAGCAATTTGAAGGCAACGAACAGGAACAGGATCCACACCGGCAGGAGGATAGCTGACAGGCGCATATCGTCCATCGTACACATCAGCACCAGAATCATGCCAAGGAAAGCAATACACAGGTAGTTCCCTGCCGGGTACAGCAGCGCTTTGAACTGCGTGTCACGTCCCTTACGACGCATCGCCGCCCGGAATCGCAGATGGGCCAGGCAGATCATAATCCAGTTCAACAGCAGCGTCGCCACAACCAGCGCCATCAGCAGACTAAAGGCCTTTTGCGGCAGGACATAGTTGATCAGTACGACCAGAGACGTAATAGCACCGGAGAGGATCAGTGAATTCACCGGTACGCCGCGACGGCTGACGCGGGTTAAGAACTTCGGCGCGTTCCCCTGGACAGAGAGACCAAACAGCATACGGCTGTTAGAGTAGACGCCACTGTTATATACCGACAGCGAAGCCACCAGAATGACAAAGTTCAGCGCTGAAGCCACCACGTTGCTATCAAGATTATGGAAGATCATCACAAACGGGCTGCTGTTGGATTTCACTTCCACCCACGGGTACAGCGCCAGCAGCACCACCAGAGAACCGATGTAAAACAGCAGAATACGGTACACCACCTGGTTTACCGCCTTTGGAATGCTTTTCTGCGGATCCTGCGCTTCTGCGGCAGTAATCCCGATAAGCTCAAGTCCGCCAAAGGAGAACATAATCACCGCCAGCGACAGGATCAACCCGTTCCAGCCGGTGGCAAAAAAGCCGTTGTAACGCCACAGGTTATCAATGCTTGCATGTTCCCCGCCGTGACCGGAAAACAGCATCCACACGCCAAAACCAATCATGCCGATAATGGCCAGCACTTTAATCAGCGCAAACCAGAATTCCGTTTCGCCATACAGACGTACGTTGACCAGGTTAACCGCGTTGATGATCACGAAGAATGCCGCGGCCCAAATCCAGGTCGGGACATCGGGCAGCCAGTACTGCATGTAGATCCCAGCCGCGGTCAGTTCCGCCATGCCAACCAGCACAAACATCACCCAGTAGTTCCAGCCGGACAGAAAACCCGCGAACGGTCCCCAGTATTTATAGGCAAAATGGGCAAACGATCCCGAAACGGGTTCTTCCACCACCATTTCGCCCAGTTGACGCATAATCAAAAAAGCGATGATCCCGGCAACGCCGTAACCCAGTAACACCGCAGGTCCCGCCATCTGAATAGCCGGGCCAATGCCCAAAAACAGGCCGGTACCAATTGCGCCGCCCAGCGCAATTAATTGAATATGGCGGTTTTGCAACCCCCGCTGAAGCGTCGGCTCATTCGTTGACGCGGCATCAGACACGCTGGTGTCAGATGCAGTTGACGCGTTTTTCACGCCCTTCCCCTGTGTCGTTTTTATTGAAGGGGCTTCTTTTAACATTTCAACCTGGTTGTCGCAAGGCGCAATAAGGACCCTCTGTGTCCGTGGCATTGCGTTTGTTCATAATTACAGTGAATTATTCTGGACGAAAAGGCATCGCAGGCCACAGAATGCGCTTTACTGTTTTTCTAACATTTTCAAACGGGTGAATCCGCTGTGTTTCAGCCACTCGTTTTTGAGCCAGGCCAGGCAACGACTGTCATGAATAAGATCATCAAACGACTGGAAATCGTCAAAAGCGCTATTGAACTGGAAGATGAGGAGATTATTTTCCAGCAGGTAGATCATCTGAAAAATGAGCCTATGTCAGTCTTGCCAGGCGCCATCGTTCAGGCGCTCGAAGCACGGCGCTTTAGTGATGCCCTACGTGAAATCACGGCCTGGCTGCAATCTCAACGGGCAGTCTCAACGTGGCAGGATCCTGCCATTGCCGCCAGTAAACTGGAACTAAAAGCGCTCGAAACACAGTTGCGTGACCTGATCGATAAGCGCAACACGCGCATTCAAATCCTCGATGATTTCAACGATCTGTATCATCTTCGCCTTGGGCCGCTGATGAGCCGGATCCTCGAGTTGCGTAAACAGCTCGCCGCCAGCGCCCAGCGCAAACAGGAAGCGGAGCGAAAACGCCGGGAACAAGACTATCAATCCTGCCAGCACTATATTTCCCAGGCTGTTGATCAACTGGCCAGGCTTAAGCAGCTCTGGATGAACCAGAATTCAGATTCGCGCGAATCGGTGGAAACACGTCAACGAATTCAGCAACAAACGGAGCTTATTACCGCCCTGCTGGCGGAGATTCGTGAGCTGGAAAACGACTTTTCTCGCCAGGACGACAGCGCAGCCCGTCAGGCACAGGAAGAAGCCAGCCATGAATATGATGAATATCAGGAGCAGCAGCAGGATGCGCAACATCGTTTTAGCCGTGACCAACGACTTTCTTCTGAAGAGCGTAATGAGTTAAAACGCCTGTGGCGTCAGGCCAGCCGTCTTTGTCATCCGGACGTGGTGGCGGACGATCTGAAAGAGAAAGCGCATCAGATGATGGTGCAGCTTAACCAGGCGCGCCAAAATGCCGACCTTGCTGCCGTTCGGGCGCTACTGACTCAATTGCAAAGCGGCCTCGAACCGATGATGGCGAGTGACCGATTGAACGATCTGCAGCATTTACGCAGCAAAATACAGCAGCTCAGAGAACAAATTAACGCTCTGCTCAAAGAGATTACCGAACTGGAAGCTGAGAACGCCTGGCGCCTTGCCACCTCCGTGACGGATAAAGAGGCTTACTTCTCCGATCAACAACGGGCGCTTACGGAAATCCGCAATACGCTGGAACAACAGGTGCAACAGGTTGAGCAGGAGCTGTTGGCGGGGTAAGCGCTATCAGCGATAGCAAGCAGAAAATACAACATCTTCAAGCGAGGTTTGAAGATTAAGCACCAAATGATAAAAATAGCACAAAATTCTTAGCCATTAAGATAAGTCAGAGTTATCAACTTAAATACTCGAATTTTAGGTCGATAACTGCAAATAAGACAATATTTCTCTCTCCCACCGCTCCCCCTCTCTCTTTATCCTGGCCTTGATTAAGAATTCTCCTACCTGCCAATAGTCCCATTAAGAAGAATGGTTATCTGTTTGAAATATAAGATTTTTCATATAAATCCCCTCCAGTACAAATAGGAATACCCTGTCTTTATAGAAATGGCTGAAACATTATTCGCGTGATCCATAAGCGAAATCTATCAATCATTTACTCAGAGCTGAAATAAACGATTTATCTTAAATTTTAACAAAGTGTAATATCTACTTTAAGAATAGTTAATGATTCAAATTAATACAGAAAATACCTGTTGAATCTGCAATAAATAAGGATGCGTTCACACCAAAGAACGTCATACGAGATTTAATTAACATTTCATGCGTCGCAAGAAACTCTTTTTTTAGACTAAAAAAAGAGGCGACCGCCTGCACCAAAATTTCAAGGAGATCGTTATGTCTAAGGCTATTTTTTTGGGTGAATCAATTTATCCCTGGCTAGGCATGCGTGAAATCCTACGTGGTTCATCATTATATATTGATATCGCGTACTACTCCTCTCAGACGCTTTCTGCCGTCAACATAATCCCTTATGAAATGGATTGCATCATTATTAATCCTGACAACTCAGATTTTTTAAAATATGCCAGGATTATCCGCAACATGGCTTTACGCCCTGCCACAAAAATTATTGTTTTGGCAGATGAGGCTACTTTTTCTATTTTTCAAACCGTTTGCGGGAGGAACATGCTGTTCCTCGATCAAGACGCCAGCCTTGATCGGTTACTGCATGCCGTGACGTGCATATCACAAAACAAAAAATCACGTAATATCAAAGAAATAAATAACAAAATCACAGCAAACGAATTTAACGTAATGATGATGCTTGCCCGGGGTTGGTCATTGACTCAAATCGCTGGGGCATCACAAAAAAGTGAAAAAACCATCGGGGCGTACAAAAGCAACATTGCCAGAAAACTCGGGAAAAATAACTCCCGACTCAAGTACACCATTTCTCACTATAGCCAGCCGTAACTGACTTATTTAAGGACAATTATCACGGTTATTATTTAAAAGGTTTTCTTTCGGCTCACTTTTTTTAATTCCGCATCGCACGGAAGGGAATCCTATTTCCAAAAATCTATTACCGGGTAGCACATCCGCGTGCCAACCATAGCCAACAACTCAATGTATTAACAATACACATAACAGGAATGTAGACGAGGGTTATATATGAACAAAGTTTACAGCATTATTTGGAACGCGGTGCTCGGTATCTGGGTGGTCGTTTCCGAATTAACCAAAGGAAAGAAAAAAAGCAGCTCACGTAAAACTGTCGCCGTACTGGCGGCCGGCGCATTAAGCGCTGCTTCAATGCAAGCTTCAGCAACTCCGATCATCGACATCGGTGAACATAATATTTTCGCCGACTACCAGACAGGTATTTCTGTTGGGGATTATGAGGGTGTCCACGACTACGGATTCTTATATGAAGATATCACTGCTGGTGAGGCACTCAATATCAGCGGCGCGATCCCAACCATCAGTCCGGGTCAAAGTGGCGTTGTTGAATCAACGACCATCAGAGAGCTACTGCAAACCGGCAAAATCACCCTACAGGCCACCAGCCCTGACCAGGGCGTAAAAACGATTACTACCGCCGAGGAGCTGGCGGAATACCTGACTTATAACCAATCATCAACGCCTTCGCAGAGCACAGAATTTGAGATTAACGACCCGGCGTTCCCCGGCGAAAAAACAACCATTAAAGTCTTTGATACCAACGCGTTAAGTAACTTTCTTACCGAATCACAGATTGGCGATTCGGCATTAAACACTTACGATCCGACGCAGTCTAAAATCTACAAACAATTTGGCATCGCGCTGGCGACAAACGGCTCCACGGCCAATCTGAATTTGGGCGACGACACGCTCAATGTACGCGCCAAAGCCAATACCATCGAATTACTGGCCAAAGACTCCTCCTTACTGGAGGCTCAGGACGCGGGTAGCCAGGTTTACTGGCAATCCGATAACTTTATAAAATTTAACGCCGCCCCGGTTATTCCTGAAAAAACCTTCGCCGGCTCAGCGCAAACCTCCGTGTTTGGCGATGATGTCACGCTCATGACCTACGGCTATGATACGGATGGCAAAGTCGTCGAAACGGGTGAGCGCACATTTAACATCACCAACACGCAGGAGTTGGCCGAATTTAACGACTGGCTGTTGGGCAATAGCAGCGACGCGGCGGAAAACCCGGAAGGCGAAAAAGTCAGCCAAATCCAGCTGTGGCTGGAAGCGAATGAAGTCACTACCGTCACCGCAGCACAAACGAAGTATGCCGAGCTGATTGATGGCCTGATCAATTCCAGCAAGCCCTCTGACGTGCTCAGTTGGGATTACGACGTCTGGACAGACGGCTTATCGCATGCCAATAACGCGACCGCTGACCGCGGTGAGCTGCATGCTATTTACGCCAACGGCGCAGGCACCTCCGGCACCCTGAACAAAGATGCGATTCTTGCCGTTGACGGCAGTATTAATGGCGTCATGAAAGCCGTTGATGGCGGGGTTATCACAAACTTTGGCGAACTGAACGCATTACGAACGTCTACCGGGCAGAGCCTGGCGATTGGCATGCTGGCACAAGACGCGACGGCAACCAACAACGGGATGATCAACTCCGGGCTGTTTATCGATAAAGACGGCAACCAAAACGTCAACAGCTATGGCGCATTTGGTATGCAAGGTCAAGGCACCAGCCAGATCGCTAACAACGGCATCATCAACCAGGCGATCACCACCGATAACTTTGGTACCGCTTCGGCAGCCGATCCCTGGAGCAAAGACGTCCCCGCTTCTTCGCTGACGCTGGCGATTGGTATGCAATTGTCTGACGATGCGCAAGGGGTCAACAATGGCGAGATTAACGTCGTAGACGGACGTAAAAGCGGTACATCCTTTGCCAGCGGCACCGCTTATGGCGTAGAAGTCGCCGGGAATGCCACCTTTACCAATGCTCAGAATGCCTCTATTTATCTTGGTCGCGACGCAAGCGATCCGGCTAAAGATGTCACCATGGCAGGCGGTTCCAGCCTGAGCGCCGGTATTATGATCAAGAGCGCCAAAGAGGTGATTAACAACGGCCTTATCACGCTGGGAACCGGCGTCCGTAACGCCGCAGGGATTTTGGTCGGAAATGCCACGGGCAACGTCCTCAATACCGGCAATATCGTGATCAATGGCGGTTCTAAAGGGGGCAGCAGTAAAAACTACGGCATCTCCGTACACGACAGCGGCGCAGAAAATAATCAGGAAATCCGTAACGACGGCAAGATTAACGTGAATGGCACCAACAACGTAGGGATCCACGTTAGCGCCAATAACAAAAATGCCGAAGTCACCACCAGCGCTGCAGGCTCTATCGTGGTGGACGGTGAAGGCGGCGTCGGTAACCGTAACTACGCCATCTGGGCGGAAGGTGGCGCCAACGGTCAGGCAGTGGTCAACGTCTACTCTAATATTACACTGGATAAAGCCGGTAACATCGGCGTCCACGTGCGTGATAACGCCATCGCTAACGTTGACAGCTTAAGTAGCCCCTCATTTAACAGCACCGATCAGATTGGTTATTACCTGTATGGTAAGGGCGCTACCGCCAATATTGGTCAGGCGGTGATGAATGACAACGGTCAGGATCGCACCACCATTTTCCGTATCGCCAATGGCGCATTGCTGGCCGGTAATACCACTAACCCGAAAGATCAGTCCACCTCCAACCTGGATTTGACTCTCAGCGGTAACAATTCCGTGGGCGTACTCGCCACCGGCGCAGGCAGTAACGTAGATACCGGTGAAGCAACGTTCACCGTTAAGGGTACTGACTCTGCGGCGCTGGTTATCGAAGGCGGCGCGAAAGGGACCATCAGCGATAAAACCACCATCAATTTAACCGGTGAAAGAACCGTTGCCGGGGTTGTGGATGGTCAGGCGCATCAGTTGAATGGTAATACGCAGGGCAATGCCACGAGCACGACCCTGACCTCAAACGCGAAGATCACCTCTGAAGCCAGCGGCAACAAGGTAATCGCCTATGTGGCGAGGAATCTGGGCAACCTGATCCTCGATACCAAATCGATTATCGATCTGGCCAGCGTCGACAGTATCGGTGTCGATGTTCAAAAAGGCGGTAGCTTAACCAATAACTCCTCCCTCGCCCTGCATGTCAGCAACGGCATCGGCGTACGCGCCTCAGGCTCCAGCGCGCAGATTAATAAGCTGGGCAAAATTCAGGTTGATGATGGCACCGCTGGCGTTCTGTTAACCCAAGGGGCAAGCCTGCTGATTAACGGCATGACTGGTGACAGCATTACCACCGATGGCTCCGCGGACGGTATTCGCCTGGCCGAAGGCGCTGGCGCTCTGGCCGCGCAAAGCGTGATGATCCGCGCTGATGGTACCGGTGCCGGTATTCAAAACGATGCCAACAACACCAATATCACGCTGCGTGATGTCACCATCGACTCCAACGATGGCCCAGGGATCCGCACCAGCGTGGCGCTGACCATGAACGATGGGCTGAACAACATCCTCAACGTCAACGGTAAAGGTACCGGCTTCGCCTTTGAACAACGTAATGGCGACGCGGTGACGGGCAATCTAACCATCGGCAAAGGCTATACCATTGAGGTACTAAACAGCGAAGGCAGCGGTATTCGCGCCAATACGGACGGTCGTATCACCACCAATGCCGACATCAACGTGCATGACAGCGCAGGTGGTTCAGCAATCATCGCGAAAAACGTTAGCGCATTGACCAACAGCGGCAAGATTATCTCTGCCAGTACCACCTCACCGGTAATAGACGCCAGCGGCGACAGCAGTAAAGCCATCACCAACACGGGAACCCTGCAGGCAATCAACGACTCGGCCGTGGCAGTTCAGTCTGGTAAAGGCAATGACACCATCGATATCAGCGGCGGTGTGACCAGCGGCGTAATCAACACCGGTGAAGGTACGGATACCTTCAACTGGCGTAGCGGCTCTTATGCTGGCGAAGTGAATTTCGCGGGTACTGGCGGTAACAATAAAGCCAATATCGGCAATGTGATGCTGGATAAAACGCGCCACATTCTTACCGCAGCGGGTACGGGCAACGCCCTCACCTTCACTGATACAAAAGATGCGAAGATTGGTACGCTGGCTAGCGACAACCTGAATACCGGTACCAACATTGGCACCGGCTGGGATTCACTGACCATCAGCGGGTCAAATGCAGATGTACGCATCGTTGAAAACCTGAATCTGGCGAGCGAAACCCTTGCTGTAAACAATGGCGCCACGCTGCGTACCGGCGACCACGTCGAACCAACCAGCACTGCCGCAAGCATTGGCGATTACAATGTCACCACCCAGGGCGCAGACAGCAAGGTTATCTTCGATACTCAGGGGGATACCTCAACAGCACAGATCTATCGCGGCATCATCAGCGGCGACGGGAAATTTGAACGTGCGGCGGGCGGTACCACAGTGTTTACCGCCAACAATAGCTACACCGGCTCTACCACCATTGATCAAACCGGTACGCTGCAGTTAGGTGACGGTGGAAATGAAGGCGAAGTGAGCGCCGTCTCTGACATCATCGACAACGGCGTATTGGCGATTAATCGCGCCAACACCGTGCTGCTCAACGGTGTGATCTCCGGTATCGGCGCGCTACAGCAAATCGGTGGCGGCATTACCCGTCTGAACGGCAACAATACCTATACCGGTAACACCACCGTTACCAACGGCACGTTGCTGGTGAATGGCGATCAAAGCGCGGCGCGCGGTGTCACCACCGTCAGCGGCACGTCCACACTGGGCGGTAAGGGCATTATCGGCGGTAACGTGCTGATGAACGATGCCACAACCATCAGCGCCGGTGACGGCGGTGCGGGTACGCTATCTGTTAACGGTAATCTGCAGCTTGGCAGCAAAACGACCTCCGCTTTTGAACTGGGCCAGGCCTTTACGCCAGGCGGTGCGCTAAACGATCTGGTGAACGTGGCAGGCGATCTGCAACTGGACGGGACCCTGGATGTTACCACGTCGCAAGGCGGTAACTTCGGACCGGGCGTGTACCGTATCTATAATTACGGCGGTACGCTGGATAACCAGACGCTGGAGCTGGGCGCAATACCGGACAGTCAGGATAAGAGCAATATTTTTGTCCAGACCTCTATCGACAAACAAGTCAACCTGGTGAACGCCAACGGCGTTACCCTGCAATTCTGGGACGGGGCGACGGTAAGTCAAAGCCACGGCGCGTCGGGCATTGAGGGCGACAGCAAAATTGACGGTGGCGATGGCAAATGGATGGCGATCGGCAGTCAGGGTGATAACAACTGGACCACGGCAACGGGCGAAGGTAACGCACCTTGGGCGCAGAAGTCCTTTGCCGTCTTCACCACCAAAGGTGGCACCGTTACCGTGGATAACGCCGCGGGAGAAGTTAACTTCTCCGGGGCACAGTTTGACGCCGATGGCTATGTCGTTAAAGGCGACGCACTTAACGCTTATGCCACCACGGAAAACGCGACCCACGCAGGCCAGACGCCGGGAACCGGTGAACTGCTGCTGCGCGTTGGCGCGGGTGGCGCGGGGCAAAACTATACCGCGACCATTGAGTCCGTCATCCGCGAAGCCAGCACGACTGACAAGCTAACGCTGGTGAAAACCGACCTTGGCCGTCTGATCCTCAGCGGTGATAACGCGTATCGCGGCGGCACACGCATTGATGGCGGTACGTTGCAGATTTCCGCCGACAGCAACCTCGGTCAGAGCGGAACCGACCTGGCTATCAACAACGGCTCCACGCTGCAGATGGGTGCGGACCTGACCAGCAATCGCACCATTGTGCTGGGCGCGAATGATAACGCGGCGGTGTTTGACCTCAATTCACATGATTTCACGCCAACAGGTGAGATTACCGGCGACGGTAAACTGAAAGTCACCAGCAGCTCAAGCGATGCGGGCAGTACTCTGTCGCTCAATCGCGCGAACAGCTATAAAGGCGACACAGAAATTGCCGGTACCGGAAATGCCAACAATGTGACGGTCAACGTCAGCAAAACCGGGGCCTTTGGTAGCAATGAAAGCAGCACCGTGAACGTCAATAACGGGGCGACGCTCAATGTCAGCGGAACAGAGACCAGCCTGAAATCCCTGACCATGAACATCGCCGATAGCCTGTTAACACTGGCGGATAACGTCACCGCCGCGAGCACAAAACTGAACCTGACGGGCACAGCGAAAGCGCTGTTAACCGATAACGCCACCGCGGGCGAGGCCACGGTTAACGTGTCAAAAGACAGTACGTTGGCGCTGGAAGAAAACGCCAGCGGTGGTTCTGCTAGCGTGAATAACAGCGGACTGATGACCTTTGCGGACCAGGCGTTAGCAGAGAATACTGTCGTTAAAAACCTGGCAGGCGGTAAGGTCGATATCAGCGCAGTCGACAGCGCTACATTTATCGGCTCGTTGTCCGGCGCGGGGAATGTCGAACTGGGCAATAAAGAGTTGTCGCTGGGTAATCTGCATCTTGATGACACCATCAGCGGCATTATCAGCGGCAACGATGGCAGCCTGGTGAAAATCGGTGACGGCACGTTAACGCTGACCGGCGATAACACCTGGACCGGCACCACGGACGTCAATGAAGGCGTACTGCTGGTCAACGGTAATCAGTCTGCCGCGACCGGTCAGGTGACGGTGAAATCTGGGGCAACGCTCGGCGGGAACGGTATTATCGGCGGCGCGGTTGATGTACTGGATGACGGCCATATTACCGCGGGTGCGGCCATCAATAGCGTGGGTAAACTGACTACCGGTTCACTGACGCTCAGCGATAACGCACAGCTTGATTACCAGTTTGGTCAGGCCTATACCCCAGGCGGAGCCTTCAATGACCTGATTGATGTCAATGGCGATCTGACGCTCGACGGTAAGCTCAATATCCAGACCTCTCCAGGCGGAAGCTTTGACGTTGGTGTTTACCGCGTCATCAACTACACCGGCACATTAACCAACAATGTGATGGACATTGCCGACGCGCCGGAAGCTGCGGACAGCCTGTACGTACAAACCTCGGTTAAAAACCAGGTTAACCTGGTCAACCATGCCGGGCTGACGCTGCGCTTCTGGGACGGCACCGGCGGTGAGAATGGCGAGCTGAAAAACAACGGCGTCATCAACGGCGGCGACGGTATCTGGCAATCCAGCCAGGGTAATGACAACTGGACAACGGATGAATCAACGCCAGAAGGCGCGCTGAATGCACCGTTTACCGATGCCGCGTTCGCCGTCTTCCAGGGTGAAGCGGGCAATGTAACCGTCGATAACAGCAAAGGCGACGTCATCATCAGTGGCGCACAGTTCGCCACCGATGGTTATCGCGTGGGCGGTGAAGCCATTACCACCGATACGGCTAATACGCTGATTCGCGTCGGCGATGGCACAGTAGACGGCGCTAACTACACCGCGACTATCGACAGCGTGATCCGCGGTACCGGCGGCCTGAATAAAGGCGACCTCGGTACGCTCATCCTCACTGGTGACAACACCTACAGCGGTGGAACCACCATCACCTCAGGTACGCTGCAGGTGGCGGGTGATACCAACCTTGGCGCACCAGAGACGGGAATTACCTTTAATGGTGGTACGCTGAAATATGGTGAAGCGTTTGATACCGCTCGTCAGGTGACTCTGGAATCCGGCGGCGGCACATTCGACACCAACGGACATAACGTTTCTCTGCTGACGGAAGTCGAAGGTAACGGTCAGTTGACCAAAACCGGTAAAGGCTCCCTCACCCTGACGCTGGATAACACCTACACCGGTGGCACCACCATCGAGCAAGGCGTTTTACAGCTGGGTAACGGCGGTGATATCGGCAGCATTCAGGGGGATATCGTTGATAACGGCGTACTCAACGTCAATCGTGGCGATACCCTGGCGCTGACCGGTAATATCAGCGGCGAAGGCCAACTGCATCAAACCGGCAGCGGTGTTACGGAGTTGCATGGTGAAAACAGCTACAGCGGCGCAACGCTGATTGCCAACGGTGTACTGCAGGCGGGTAATACCAACACTCTGAGTAGCGCATCACACCACTACGTTGTCGCTGACACCACCCTCAACACGCAAGGTTACAACCAGACGGTAGCGGGACTGAGCAACGGCGGCGATGTTTCACTCATCGGCCAGCAGACTGGCACAACGTTAACCGTCAAAGGGGATTACACCGGCGAAAAAGGGACTATCAACATGGCGGCCACACAAACTGGCAGCGGCGCAGGCATTGCCGACCGTCTGATTATCGATGGCGGTAAAGCCAGCGGTAGTACGCTATTGGATGTCGATGGTTCTGGTCTCGGCGCACCAACTATTGGTGATGGTATCGAAGTGGTAACCGCGCTCAATGGCGCAACCACTACGGCACAAACGTCACGAGACGCCTTCTATCTTGCCGCCGATCGTATGGCTGCAGGCGCATTTGAGTATCAACTGCATGCGGGTAACGCTCAGGGTCAGGGTGAAAACTGGTATCTGAGAAGCGAATATCGTCCAGAAACTATGCTGTATTCTGGTCTCGCCAGCGTCGTTCGTCAGGGCGACATCAGCCTGTTAGGCAATATGCACCAGCGTATGGGTGACGAGGTAAAACCAGGTATTGATGAAGACAATCGCGCCTGGGCAAGAATGATTGGCTACTCCGGTAAAACCAAACTGGATGATGCGGCTGGAACGCAAACCAGCTCCCACACCATGGGGATTCAGGTTGGCGTCGATATGTATGCCAACGAAAGCTGGAAAGCCGGGATGTATACCAGCATTCTTGATATCGACAGCAACGTGAAAGGCACGAAGACAGGCAGCGACGGCAAAGGCGGCAACATCGACGACAACGCGTTTTATGTCGGCGGCTACGCCACCTGGTTCTCGGGCGACGGGATGTATGTTGATAACGTCCTGCAATACGGTAACCATAAATCCCGCCTGGCGGCGACCGGTAACAACGGCTCGTATACAGTCAGAGGCAACACGCTGACGGCGTCAACAGAAGTGGGTAAATCGTTCCGTTTAGGCGCCAGCGCATGGAGTCTGGAACCTCAGGCTCAGCTGATCTATCAACACAGCGACTTTGATAACGGGCGGCTTGATGGTGTGACCCAAACGAAAGTGAAAATGGATACCGCGGATTCCTTTACCGCCCGTCTGGGCGTGCGTCTGGTCGCTGACTATGACACCAACCATGGCAAATTCCAGCCTTACGGCAGGGTCAACGTCTGGCAGGGTCTGGGTTCAAAAGACAAAACGCACTTTAGCAATGCGGTAGCCACCACCACGCTTGAGTCTTCACAACAGTACTCCAGCACTGAAGTTGCAGCCGGTCTGTCATGGTCTATCGACAGAAACCTGCAGGTTTACGGAGAACTGGGTACGCAATTTAGTAACGGTGGCAGTAAGTCGCAGGTTGAAGCGCCGGTTAATGCATCAATTGGCTTTAAGAAATCGTTCTAAGCTGACATAAACTCGCTAGCCCTCTGTTTAACAGGGGGTTTTTTTTTGCCTGTCACAGATACAAAGCTACCTGATGCGCTTAACGTATCAGGCCTACGGACTTATTTTTATAGGCAGGAAAAGCGCGGGAGCGGCCCTCTGGCAACGCGAAACAAACGAGATTCAGGGGAACAACAGAGAGGGAGAAGATTAAGGATTATACTGCGTCAGGAGTAACGGGATCTCTTCTGCCAACACCGGGGGAGAAATGAAAAAGCCTTGAATTTTGTCACAACCAATCTGCATCAGCCGGTCCAGTTCGGACTGGGTTTCCACCCCTTCAGCAAGAACTTCAATACCAAAATTGTGCGCCAGTGAAATGATACCCTCAACAATCTTTGTTGAGCGGGTATCGGGTTCAATGCCGGCGATAAATTCCTTATCAATTTTTAAGGTATCAAAAGGATATTTCAACAGATAGTTAAGATTGGCGTGGCCGGTTCCAAAATCATCAAGGGCAATTTTGACCCCTATCGCCTTCAGCTCCGTCATATTTTTAGCCGCGACCTGACTGTCGCACAGCGGCGACGTTTCCGTGACCTCTATCTGGCATCGATGGGGCGGGAGACCACATACAGTAAGGTTTTTTCTGACGCGTTGGGGTAACAGCGGATCGCAGAACTCAAGCGCGGAAATATTGACGGACAATACAAGGGGCTCTGGCCAACGGGTTGCCACATCCCAGGGAGTGTGGGTAACCATATCTTCAATTGACATGATATTGCCGCTGTCTTCCAGCAAGGTAATAAAAACATCGGGAGAGATCATCCCCATCTGGGGGCTATTCCAACGCATTAATGCTTCAAACCCGCTAATACGCTGATTACGCAAATTAAAAATTGGTTGATAAACCATATAAAGCTGACTGGTATTCAATGCCTTTTCAAGCGCGGTTAACACCTCACTAGAATTAAACATTCCTCTCTCCCTCAACAAATCATAAAAATTAAAAACCAGTCAATATCACTCCCGAATTGTATCTACTATTAGGTGTGTTACATCAGAATAGAATGGCCAGGTTAGGGTAAAAAAGACATACGATGGGTAAATCTGACAATTAATTTATTTAATTCCGAGGTATTGGTCAGTCCCAGCTTGGTGACGACCCTCATTTTATGCGCCTGGATAGTTTTATAATTCAGGCTAACTAACTCTGAAATTTCTCTGGCGGTATATCCGTTTACCAATAAATTCAGAATCTGCTGCTCTCTCTCGGTTAATCTTTTCTGTGAACGATACAGCCGGGGATTCCATTTCCCGGCCGTTAACGACGCCAGTTGACCGAAATCGCGCAGTGAAGATTTCTCCGTCAAAACTATCGTTTTTTCAACATATAATAACTCTACACATAATTTCGCCACCAAACTATCAGCAATAATTACCACGACATTATTATAAAACTTGAAGCGGTTTTTATTCAAAAACTGCACGATAGTTGAACATGGTTGTTCGTTATCAATGATATTAAAAACCATGGTTTGATGCTGGCATAATGATGACTGATGCAACATATCCTCAAACTGGAATGTTTGTATCGGTACATGTTTGCTTGTCAGGTAGGCGAACAAACCGTTGCCCACAAAATTATCACTGCCACACATCAACATCCTGTTCATCGCCCCTTATCAGCATCAAATCTTGTTACTCATTAAAAATTTAATAATAATCTTCTCGACCTCTGCCTCTTCACGACGATTTTTAAAATCGAACTCACATGAGATCTGATGACAGGCATACAATTGATTATCCTCATCAAATTCATTGATCATGACGACATCGATCACTTTCAAATCCAGCTGTAAACTGCCAAACGTATCAAAATCCAGCGCGGCATTTTTAATCACCGCATCTTTATAGAGAAAACGGGAGTTCACATCTTTAACAATTAATGCACAACCGCCCTGCGAGATGTTTTTAATCTTCAGAGAGTAGTTTTCTCCGTTTTTGTAACGACCAAAACAGAAAAAGTCGTAACCCTTCAGGAAGGAAAAACGCTGATTTTGTCGCTGCTGGGCAAAGAAAATCATATCCGGGATGAAGTAGGATAATCCTGCTTGTGCACCTGCTGATAAGGTTTGTTCGAATCTGGCACTAAATTTTACAATCCCACTCTCACTGTGCAGGATAAAGTACTGGACCTTTTCAGGAACAATGTCTTCGTGTCCGGAGATGACAAACCGCTCGAAATCAATCTTCTCTAACTGCGTGATAACACTATGGTTTTCACATAAAACTTCAAGTTTCGTTTTCTTGTGCAACTCTTCACGAAGGGTAGCGATGATTTCAAACTTGTTGTCCTTTGCTAATCCAAAGCTCATTCTAAAACCCTTATTTCCATATTTAAGATATGTCTCGCTTTTGGTTACTCACAAAACGCGAGATCAGCATCCACCCCTGGTGCTTAATTACCATAGTGGATTCCATGTCGAACAGTTGGTTAAAAATTAAGTTTTTAACTATCTTTAGCCATTTATTGATACGTAAAAACATTTAATCAAAGTTAATTCTAGCTGAAGCCATGCCTAAAACCACATGAAGTTGTTGGCTAACTATAACAAAAGAGAATAATAAAATTTTTTGAAATGTCATTTTGAGATAACAAATAGCAAGAACTACACAGAAAAAAATAGTGGGAAATGAATGGGTTTTGATGGAAGGACCACGCAGTATGCGGACTGGCGTGCTATCGCAAGAAGAAGAAAAAATGCTTACTGCACTATATCATTAACCAGGAATATAGCTCCGACTAGTAATTGTGAAAAAGTAAATAATTATATTTCACCTGTAAAATAAATTTACCTTAGGGCAGAAAAAAGGCCAGCATCCTGCTGGCCCGGTAATTACCGAATCGAACTATAGAGGCTTACTGTCTAACAGAGGGTACAATGTTAAAAATTCAATAATTTTGCTTAATAATTGATCGCGATGAATCTGCGATGATCATCACCGCTCCCGCCAGCATTAATGTGTCTTTCAACACCAGACGCCCGGCTCCGGACAAGTACGGAAAACCGTGGTGCAAATCGCCCAGTGGCATCACCCATGCTTCCGGTGTGGTAATTAAAAATGATAACGTCACAATCGGAGTAGCAAATGCCAGTACGCCACCAATTAATCCCAACCAACGGCTAACAGGATTAGCCAGCACCAGCAATGCGATCAGCACTTCGACTACGCCCAAGCCATTGGAGAACGTATAGGTGTTATTCGCCTTCTGCCATTCCCGCTCCTGCGGTTTAAACTCACCTTCGTGGGTTAAATGCTGCTTATATTCTTCTGGATGTTCATAAAAAAATGACATTACCGGACTATTGGCAACAAATGGCGTAATACTATCGGCTTCGTAAGGTACAAATTTCAATAAGCCAATCCAGATAAAAACAATGGCAATACTCAGGCGAATCAATGTTAATCCAATTCTATCGCCCTTGCTGAGTAAACGCAGATACTTTTCCATTCAGACTCTCCTCACTTGTACAAAATTGCGGTTGCGTGAGTGCTGCTATCAATGCGCATTGAGGTAATTTTCCAGGACGTTGCCTTCTTTTCCTGCGCCAGCCTGGCGATTGCATGTTCAACAACAGAAGGTGCGGCGGCAATTGCCGACACGCTGACGCGGGCTACTTCGACTGGCTGTTGTGCCAGTGCAGAAAATGTCACCGGCGCAGTCAGTAAAGCAGTCAACAATAATGAAGTTTTAAGCATGTTCATTTCTATTTCCATTAACTAGTGATTTCACTCGTAATAGAATAAAACATTGTTGCTTATCTTATTTCCTCCATAACGCCAGAATAACTGTTCATGAGTATTTCTTTATATATGATAAAAAAAAGCCCCACACAGGTGGGGCAATCATGCAGGCTATATTATTATTTTATAAGAGAGAAGAGATCGTTCAGTGATTCGCTCATGCTCGGATGAGTAAATATTTGATCGCGCAATGTCGTGTAAGGTAAACCAGCATCCATAACGGTTTTAATGATATTAATCATCTCATGAGAATCCACGCACAGCAGCGATACGCCTAATATCTGTTTCGTTTCGCGATTTACCACCGCTTTAAGTACGCCACGCGTGTCATTCATCACCCGTGCACGCGGGATAGCCGCGACAGGCAGGGTGACAACCTGGACCGCCGCGCCGCTGGCGCGAGCTTGTTCTTCTGTCATCCCCACACGGGAAAGCGGCGGCGTCATAAAGACAGAATACGGTACGTTTTGGCGATCGCCGGTGTTACGTAATCCCTCGCCTAACAGGTTGTCGCGCACAATACGGAAGTCATCCAGCGAGATATAGGTAAATTGTAACCCCCCCGTCACATCGCCCATGGCCCAGATATTGTCTGCCGAAGTACGCAGATATTTATTCACCACAATGGCACCGCGCTCGTTGACATCCACACCCGCATTCTGCAACTGCAGATTTTCAGTTGCCGGTTTGCGACCCGATGCCACCAGTAGCGCATCCACAGTCTGGACGCCTTCCGGCATTTGCACCTGCACCGCGCCGTCATGGGACGAAACCGCCTGCACCCTGGCATTGAGGATAATCTCAACCCCTTTGTCGCGTAAAATGTTGGCGATAGCGTCGGCAATATCCCGATCTTCGCGGGCTAAAAACAGTGGGGCGGCTTCATAAATGGTGACCTTACTGCCAAAGTTGGCAAACATTGATGCGAATTCAACACCAATATAACCGCCGCCCAAAACCCCCAAACGTTCCGGACGTTGCGTCAAATTTAACAACCCGGTGCTGTCAAACACGCCCGGTGTAGTCATTAACCCTGCCACGTTTGGCATCGTTGCCTGTGCGCCGGTATTAATAAAGATCTTTTCGCCGCTTAGTTCAATCTCGCCTGTTGGCTGCACGACCCGCACCGTATGGTTATCAATGAATTCAGCACGACCTTCAATCACATCTACATTTTCCAGATCGGCAAGATTATGGAAGTTTTTATCACGCAGAAAGCTGACAACGGAGGCCTTGCGCTGCATCGCCGCAGCAAAGTCATGCTGAAGTTCAGCATCGTGTACCAGGGTTTTGGTGGGAATGCAGCCGATATTGATACATGTCCCGCCATACATGGTGTTTGACTGTTCAATAATCGCCACTCGCCAGCCCGTTTTCGCCAGGGTAGCCGCCAGCGTTTTACCCGCTTTGCCAAATCCGATAATAATCGCCTGATACTGATTCATGCTGTCTCTCCACCATGTCACTGTTCGTTTGTTGAACTGAAGTATAGGTTTAACGATGCATGAACAATGTATCCATATCGCGCAAATTACTGTCAAATCGTCTAAACAACTACTATCTCTCTTCCACTCAATCCATCGAGACAATAAACTAAGACCATAAATTTATTTAATAAATAATGAGTAACAGCGTTACTTTATCTCGACAAGCATCAACAAGAACTGCTCAGGAGTCTTTATGGATGCACTTAGCCGATTACTTATGCTTAACGACCCGCAGGGCTCGATTGATCAAAACTGCCTGCTGAGCAGGGACTGGCAACTGCCGCACGCGGCGGGTGAGCTGTCCGTTATCCGCTGGCATACGGTAACCCAGGGATTTGCTCAACTGGATATGCCAGACGGAACGTCTTCTACGTTACGCCCTGGAACAATAGTCATTCTGCCTCAAAACTCCGCGCATCGGCTGTGCCAGACAGGGGAAGAACAAACGCATATTGTCTGCGGAAGCCTGCGATTGCAGGCTTCTTCACGCTATTTTTTAACCGCCCTTCCGGAAGTATTAATACTGGCACCAGAAGATAACAGTCCCATTAGCCACTGGCTGAAGGCCATGATTGCGCTGATGCAGCAGGAATACATCAACGATCTGCCTGGCTCCAGCATCGTTTGCAGCCAGCAATGCGCTACGCTGTTCGCGTTAGCCGTTCGCGAGTGGCTATCCCAGCCGACACCCGCTAAAAATGTGCTGAATTTATTGCTGCACCCAAGGCTTGGGGCCGTTGTCTTCATGATGCTGGAGTCACCGGCTTTTCCCTGGACTGTCGAAGAACTGGCAAAGCGTGCCCATATGTCGCGGGCCAGCTTTGCGCAGCTATTCCGTGAAGTCTCAAACTCCACGCCGCTGGCGGTGTTAACCGAGCTACGGCTGCAATTCGCCGCCCAGATGCTGTCACGCGGATCGCAGCCGTTGATCGTTATTGCCGAGTCGGTGGGTTACGCCAGCGAATCATCGTTTCACAAAGTCTTTTTACGGGGATTTGGCTGCACGCCGGGCGAGTACCGCAAACGCGTGAAAGCGTTGGCGGCATAACGCACCGCCTGCTTCGGCAACAAAACCGACGCAGGCGAGCGCTTTAAGGCACTACTTTTGGCTGCGATGCCTGTGCAGCCACATCAGCTTATAAGCTGCCGGAATAATAAACAGCGACAGCAATGGCGCGGTAATCATGCCGCCAATCATCGGCGCGGCAATGCGGCTCATCACTTCTGAGCCCGCCCCTGTTCCCCACAAGATTGGCAACAGGCCCGCGATAATCACCGCCACGGTCATCGCTTTCGGACGCACGCGCAGCACCGCGCCGTGATACAACGCTTCATCCAGCTTATCCGCCGTAAAGGTTTGCGGATTTTCCAGCGCAGGCTCGGCTTCAATAGCATGGCGCAAGTACATCAGCATCACTACGCCAAACTCCGCGGCAACACCGGCCAGGGCGATAAACCCGGTTCCGGTCGCAACCGACATATGGAACCCCATCCAGTAGAGAAACCAGATCCCCCCTACCAGCGCAAAGGGCACGCTGGTGATAATCAGCAGCGCTTCACCAAAGCGACGGAAAGCCAGATAAAGCAGGACAAAGATAATCATCAGCGTCATCGGCACCATCAGTTTGAGCTTATGGCTGGCGCGTTCAAGCAGCTCGAACTGCCCGGAAAACGCCACGCTGGTCCCCGGCTTTAACTGCACGTTTTCAGCGATCGCTTTTTTCAGATCGTTCACCACCGAAACCATGTCACGGTCGCGGGCGTCGATATAAATCCAGCTGGTGGGTCGCGCATCTTCGGTTTTCAACATCGACGGACCAGAAACCACTGTCACATCTGCAACATCAGCCAGCGTGATTTGCTGCTTCATGGGCGTCAGAATGGGCAGATTACGCAGCGCTTCCGGGCTATCACGATAGCTCTGCGCATAGCGAAGGTTAATCGGATAACGTGCAATCCCTTCCACCGTTTCGCCCACCATCGCGCCTCCGACCGCGGAGGTGACAAACAACTGTACCGCGCCAACGGTCATACCGTAGCGGGCTGCTTTCTCCCGATTAATGTCCACATTAATATAGCGCCCGCCCACCAGCCGCTCAGCCAGCGCCGAAGCGACGCCCGGCACGGTTCTGGCTACCTCTTCGATTTGTTCTGCCGTGGCGTCGATATCAGCCAGAACGTTACCTGACACCTTTATCCCAATCGGGCTTTTGATGCCGGTAGAAAGCATGTCGATACGGTTACGAATAGGCGGAACCCACAGATTCGCCAGCCCTGGCAAGCGCACGGTTTTGTCGAGTTCGGCGATGATTTTGTCCATCGTCATCCCCGGACGCCACTGATCCTGCGGCTTCAGTTGGATCGTTGTTTCGACCATTTCCAGCGGCGCGGAATCCGTTGCGGTTTCCGCCTTACCGGTTTTACCAAACACACGCGCCACTTCCGGAACGGTCATGATCAGCTTGTCGGTTTTTTGCAGCATATCCGCCGCCTGCGCCGCCGAAATCCCCGGCAGGGTTGACGGCATATACAGTAGATCGCCTTCGTTAATCTGCGGCAGGAATTCACCACCGACTTTATTCAGCGGGTAGATAACCGTCAGTATTGAAAGTACCGCCACCAGCAGGGTGGTTTTAGGCCAATGCAGCACCTTCAACAACAGCGGATGATAAATACGGATCAGGAAACGGTTAAGCGGGTTACTGCTTTCCGCCGGAATTTTGCCACGGATCCAGAATCCCATCAGGATCGGAATGACGACAATAGCCAGAAACGCCGCGCCTGCCATGGCATACGTTTTGGTAAACGCCAGCGGGCCGAACAGTCGCCCTTCTTGCCCCTCGAGCGTGAAAATAGGGATAAACGACAGGGTGATAATCAGCAAGCTGATGAACAATGCCGGGCCGACCTCTACCGAGGCATCGGTAATGACCTTCCAGCGCGTTGCGTTATCCAGTTTTTCATCCGGATGCTGATGTCCCCACTCTTCGAGCCGCTTATGGGCGTTTTCAATCATCACGATCGCGGCATCGACCATCGCCCCGACGGCAATGGCAATGCCCCCAAGCGACATGATATTGGCGTTCAGCCCCTGGAAATGCATCACGATAAACGCGATACACAGTCCCAGCGGCAGGGAAATAATCGCTACCAGCGCCGAACGCAGATGCCACAGGAACAGCGCACACACCAGCGCAACAACGATAAACTCTTCCAGCAGCTTATAGCTCAGGTTATCAATAGCGCGATCGATGAGCTGACTGCGATCGTATGTTGTAACTACCTCAACGCCTTCCGGCAGGCTGCTTTTCAGCGTGTCGAGTTTGGCTTTAACGGCGGAGATCACTTCACGCGCATTTTTACCGGAACGCAGAATTACCACCCCGCCCGCCACTTCGCCTTCACCATTCAGTTCGGCGATCCCACGGCGCATTTCCGGCCCAATCTGCACACGCGCGACATCGCGCAGGTAAACAGGTACACCGTCGGCCCCTGTTTTCAGGACGATATTATTGAAGTCATCAAGCGTTTGTAGATACCCACTGGCACGGACCATATATTCCGCTTCAGCCATCTCAACAGACGAGCCGCCCGCCTCCTGATTCGACGTATCCAGTGCAGATTTCACCTCCGCCAGGCTGATGCCATATTGCGTCAGCTTCATCGGGTCGATAACAACCTGGTACTGTTTAACCACGCCGCCTACCGAGGCCACCTCTGCCACGTTCGGAATCGTTTTTAACTCATACTTTAAAAACCAGTCCTGAAGAGTTCGTAACTCTGCCAGATCGTGTTTACCGCTGCGATCGACCAGCGCATATTCAAAGATCCAGCCGACGCCCGTGGCGTCCGGTCCCATCTCCGCGCTGACCCCTGCCGGTAATTTCCCCTGAACCTGGTTGAGATACTCCAGTACGCGCGAGCGCGCCCAGTAAGGATCGGTGCCATCTTCGAAAATGACGTACACATAGGAATCACCAAACTGCGAGAAACCACGCACGGTCTTCGCGCCCGGTACCGACAGCATGGTGGTGGTCAGCGGGTAAGTCACCTGATTTTCGACGATTTGCGGTGCCTGCCCTGGATAGCTGGTTTTGACGATCACCTGAACATCAGAGAGATCGGGCAACGCATCAACCGGGGTATTAATGATAGTCCAGGTTCCCCAGATACTGAGAAACAGCGCCCCCATCATCACCAGAAAACGGTTTGCCACCGAACGGCGGATAATCCATTCAATCATTTATCATGTCCTCAGTGTGAATGGGTCGCCTGGGCTGGCTTTGCGGATGCGTCTTGCGCACCACTGTTCTGCGCGCGCATACGGTCCAGTGCGCCAGAGATATTCGCCTCGGAATCAATCAGGAACAGACCACTGGACACCACTTTTTCACCTTCAGTCAGGCCTGAGCGGATAGCCGTCAGCCCTTGAGATTCATGGAATACCGCAACCTGCTTCGGTACAAATCGACCTTCGTTATCGACGGTGATCACCCGTTGCTCGGTGCCTGTATCAATCAACGCCTTTGAGGGGATCAGCAGCATCGGTTCACTTTGCGTTTTCAGTTGCAGGTAAGCATTCATCCCCGGCTTGAGCGCCTCATCAGGGTTATTGACCTGCAAACGGATCTGCAGCGTACGCGTGGTGGCATCGACACTTGGCAAGATATTCCACTTGCTAATGGTGAAAGGCTTATCCGGCCAGGCGGGCACGGTGATGGTAAATTGCGAGGCGTCTTTGATCAGCCAGGCGATAGATTCCGGGACCGACGCGCTGACCCATACCGGGTCCATCCCCTGAATTTTCGCGACCACATTGTCTTTGGAAATGTTCATGCCGGTACGCAAATCGAATGCGGTAATCACCCCATCAATAGGGGCTTTCAGGGTAAAGCGGGTCTGAATTTTACGCGTCGATTTTAAGCGCTGAATATCCGCTTCCGGCATACCGGCCAGACGTAATCTCTCCAGAATCCCTTCCACCTGTGTCGCGCTGCCGCCGGTCTCCCGCAGTAACAAATATTCGCTCTGCGCCTCAACCCAGTCGGGAATCGTCAGATCGATAAGCGGCGCACCTTGCTTAATTTTGTCGCCCACGGTTAGCGGGTAAACCTTCTCGATAAAGCCTGCGGAGCGAGCCTGGACAATAACAAACTGGTATTCGTTATAGCTAACGTTAGCCGGGAAAGTTTGCGCATAGTGCAGCGGGCCACGGCGCACAGGTTCTGTTTTCAGACCCAAATTTTGGGTCTGAGTAGGATCGATACGCACGCCAGGCGCTGATGCGCTCGCGGTCTCTTCATCGGCATATTTGGGGATCAGATCCATATCCATAAACGGTGATTTACCCGGCTTATCAAAGCGCGTGTTCGGGTACATGGGGTCATACCAGAACAACACTTTTCTGGCTTCTTTTTGCGAAGCCTGCCCGGTTTCCGCCGTTACGTTTGCTGATGAATAATAAGTATAAATACCGACAGAAATAACCCCACCGGCAATCATGCCAGCGAGAATAAGCGCGGTATTTTTAATATTTAAAGACGCCATAGTGATTTCCATTGCGCGATAGTCTCACCCGCATTTCGAAGAATCCGGGCAAGAATAAAAGAGACCAGCGAGAACGTTATTTACTGATGTGAATATCGCGTAACACAGAGATATTTCCCTGCTGAACAAACGTAAACGCAACCTTATCGCCGGGTTTAATATCGTCAGCCTTGGTGTCGGCAACCCGCGTAAAACGCATCGTCATGGCAGGCCAGTTCACCGCGGGAATGGGATCATGCTTGATCGTGATTTTTTTACTTTCTTTATCAATAGCTTCAATCACCCCGGTGGCGCTAATGACGTCTTCCTGTTGGGCCGCTGGCTGCATGTTCATCATCTCGCCATGCTGATGCTCATTGGCCTGAGCGTTAAACATGACCACAGAGAAAAAGCTAAACAACACGGCTTTGGCGGTAGTATTCATACTTGATGCTCCTGAAAAGTTAATATTAAGGATTACTCCACCCAACCGCCGCCTAAGGCAGCAAACAGCTTAATTTCATTAACCTGTTGGGCGTAATTAAGATCGAGCAGCGATTGCTGCGTAGCGAATAAAGAACGTTCGGCGTCCAGTACTTCGATGTAGCTAACCGCACCATTTTGATAAAGCGCTCTGGCGCGTTGTAAGGTGATTTGCAATGACGTCAGGTAGCGCTGCTGACCGCTAATTTGATCGGCAATGCTTTGGCGCAACACCAGCGCATCCGCCACCTCTTTAAACGCGTTCTGAATTTTTTGTTCGTAATTCACCACCGACTGCTGTTGGCGAATTTCAGCGAGGTCGAGATTGGACTGATTACGTCCGGCGTTAAAAATGGGAATATCTATTTTGGGGACAAAATTCCACATGCCGCTGGTCGCATTAAATAAGCTGGAGAGATCGCTGCTGCTGCTGGAAACCGAACTGGTCAAGGTAATCGACGGGAAAAACGCTGCTCGTGCGGCGCCGATATTGGCATTCGCCGCCATTAATCCGTGTTCAGCTTCCAAAATATCCGGGCGCTGCAACAGGATTTGCGACGAGAGCGATGGCGGCAGCGTTACTGGTTTGATATCCCCGCTGCTGCGCATCTGGTCGTTGGGTAATTTCCCGTACGTACCCAGCAACAGTTGCAGCGCGTTGTTGGCCTGCGCCAGTTCACCTTTACGCTTCGCGATTTCGCTGCGGGTGCTTTCAATCACGCCCCGCGCCTGTTCCAGCGCCAGTACGTTGGTGCTTCCGGTCAGCAACTGCTTCTCAACAAAAGCGTAAGAACGCTGATAGTTTTGCAGCGTTTCTTCGGCAATTTGCAGTTGTGCATAAGCCAGACGCTGATTGAAATAACTTTGCGATACGTTGGAGATTAATGAGATGTGTACCGCCCGACGCGCCTCTTCGCTGGCAAAGAAGTTCTGTCGCTCGGCTTCACTCATATTCTTCAGCCGACCAAAGAAGTCCAGATCGAAACTAAGATTGAGTCCAGCTTCGAATTCACGATCGGTGCTGCTATCGCCTTTTAATTTGCCGCTGTAAGTACCGCTGGAACCTGCCGTGAGTTGCGGGTAGCGGTCAGCGTCCGTGACGCCATATTGCGCTCTCGCTTCCTGAACTTTTAGCACTGCCATACGTAAATCGCGGTTATTGACCAGCGCCTCGCCAATCAGCGCCTTTACCTGGGAGTCAACGAAGAAGCTCCGCCAGCCCGTGTCCTGATATCCCACCGGTGCAGAAACCAGGGCATTCTGGCTTAAGGAGAATTGCTGCGGCACAGGCAATGTCGGACGCTGATAGTCCGGCGCCAATGAACAACCGGCGAGAACGAATACAGCGCTGAGGGTAAGAAGCTTAAATTTGCTCATAGTTCTTCTCGTCCTGACCGGACTGATGGCCCTAAAAAATGTAGGAATTTATAGTGTTGTACTTTAACGAAGTGACTCTGTTTAAGCGGTGACAGGAAAATGACAAAACTGTCATTTTCCCAATAACCGATTGCTATCCGATCCCGCTTCCCTAGAATTGAAAGTCCGCACAACCCGTGTGAGAAGGAGAATGCGATGAAGGTGTTGATAGTCGAAGATGAGAAAAAAACCGGTGAATACCTGACGAAAGGCCTGACGGAAGCGGGTTTTGTCGTGGATTTAGCGGATAACGGCCTGAACGGGTACCACCTGGCGATGACCGGCGATTACGACCTGCTCATACTCGACATCATGCTGCCGGATGTAAACGGCTGGGATATCGTACGGATGCTGCGTTCCGCTAACAAAGGGATGCCCATTCTTCTCCTCACCGCGCTGGGTACCATTGAACATCGGGTTAAGGGTCTGGAATTAGGCGCTGATGATTATCTGGTCAAACCGTTCGCCTTCGCCGAACTGCTGGCGCGGGTCAGAACGCTGCTGCGCCGGGGTGCGGCGGTGATTGTCGAAAGCCAGTTTCAGGTCGCGGATTTAATGGTCGATCTGGTCAGCAGAAAAGTCACCCGCAGCGGGACGCGTATTACTCTGACCAGCAAAGAGTTTACCCTGCTTGAGTTTTTCCTGCGTCATCAAGGGGAAGTTTTACCCCGCTCGCTGATCGCTTCCCAGGTCTGGGATATGAATTTTGACAGCGATACCAATGCCATCGACGTCGCCGTTAAGCGTCTGCGCGCCAAAATTGATAACGATTTTGAGCCGAAACTGATTCAGACCGTACGCGGCGTGGGATATATGCTTGAGGTTCCTGATGCCCAGTAAACGATGGCGGCGCCCTTTTTCGCTGGCGACACGACTGACCTTTTTTATCAGTCTGGCGACAATTGCTTCATTTTTCGCCTTTGCATGGATAATGATCCACTCCGTGAAGGTCCATTTCGCCGAGCAGGACATCAATGATTTACAAGAGATCAGCGCCACGCTGGAGCGGATTATTAACCAACCCAACGAGCCGGAATCACGCCGTCTGGAAACGCTAAAAAACGTGGTTGAGGGCTACTCGAACGTCATTATTTCTCTGGAAGACAGTAAGCAGAAAGCCATTTTTCATTCGCCAAATGCGCCGGATCTACGGCAATTTATCGCCAGCGCAAGACCGGATAAAAATGCCCATGCCAGCGATGTTTTTATTATATCCGGCCCAACACTGCAAACGTCCAAACATATTCACGGACAAAAAACGTCGTCTAACTGGCGAATGATTCGCCTACCGGTAGGAAAGCTGACTGATGGAAAAGCGGCGTATACGCTGTATCTGGCGTTATCGATCGATTTTCATCTGCACTATATTAACGACCTGAAAAACAAACTGATTATGACGGCATCGCTGATTAGCATGATGATTGTATTTATCGTGCTGTTCGCTGTGTATAAAGGCCATGAACCGATCCGTAATGTCAGTCGGCGCATCCAAAATATCACCTCAAAAGATCTTGATGTGCGCCTCGATCCGCAAGCGGTCCCTATTGAACTGGAACAACTGGTAAGTTCGTTTAATCACATGATCGAACGCATCGAGGATGTATTTAAACGTCAGTCGAACTTCTCGGCAGATATTGCCCATGAGATCCGCACGCCAATAACCAACCTGGTCACACAAACGGAAATTGCGCTCAGCCAAACCCGTAGCCAAAAAGAGCTGGAAGACGTGCTGTATTCCAATCTTGAAGAGTTTGGTCGTATGTCGAAAATGGTAAGCGACATGCTGTTTCTGGCGCAGGCAGACAACAATCAGCTTATCCCGGAAAAGACAGCGCTTAATCTGGCCGATGAGGTTGGTAAAGTGTTCGATTTTTTCGAAGCCTGGGCAGAAGAGCGCGAGGTTGGCTTACGTTTTGAAGGACGCGCATGCTGGGTTTCAGGCGATCCGTTAATGCTACGCCGGGCAATGAGTAATCTGCTTTCAAATGCCATGCGCTACACGCCAAAAGGCGAGTCGGTAACCGTGCGGGTGAAAGAGGCGGATGGCCTGGTCCAGATAGTCGTGGAAAATCCCGGCCCCCCCATTCCCCCACAGCATCTATCGCGGCTATTTGATCGGTTTTATCGGGTTGACCCTTCACGACAGCGTAAAGGCGAAGGCAGCGGTATTGGCCTGGCGATTGTGAAATCGATTGTTATCGCCCATCAGGGGAAAGTCTCGGTGACATCCGATCAGCTTGCCACCCGATTTATTCTGACGCTGCCCAAGCATGCGATGTAATTTATGGTAATGGCGTTGATACCTTAAACAATTCGAGTTGCAGGAAGGCGGCAAGAGAGGGAATCCCCAGTCACTTACTTAAGTAAATGACTGGGGTGAACGAGCGCAGCCAACGCATATGCAGCTTGAAGTATGACCGGTATATATATCATCACCGATTCTCTGACATAACCGTCATAGTCCTGTCACGCCGCTGACAGCCCTCACCAATTATAATTTCTTCCGTAAACCCAAACAGGAGAAATATGATGAATAAGATATCCTCTTTTTTCGCTATCGCGTTTTTTATTTCAGCTGGCGTTAATGCGGCAGATACACCCAAAATGCATCAGCAGGCCGCAGCAGCCCATGAAATGATGAATAACAGCAGTGCCCCTGCACATCAACAAATGGCGCAAGAACACGTCGCGCAGACGAATAATTCAACGTCAACGCCATCCCAGGCTCGCCCCTTTTCACAAATGAATAAACATGAAAAAGCGATGGTCGTTCACCAGTCAGTGAATAACGGTCATTCATATGCCCATGAGGTTCAGGCCAGGCAGCACCGTGCACAGATCCCCGCGCAAGGGTAACGTTGTCCTGTGTTGAATAAAATGTCCATCAATACGCTATGTATGAATATTGCGGACAAAACGCGCCACGCAGGCCTGTACATTTACAAGCCTGCGTTCCTGCCGTTAATGTCAATATTAATATTTCTTTAAACACTTCATTAAAAAGTAAATATAATTAAACGTTTTATCTCACTTGTATAAACTACGTAATTCACCTGCTTGTAATGTTGCATATTACAGCCCCCACACCCTCACCATTAATATAAATTAGGATTCCCCCTGGTATGCGTCATTAATATTTAATGGGAGACTGCCGTCGTCGTAAACATGACATTCGAACAGTTCGTATTCCTATAAATAAACTTAATGATGATAGTGAGCAAAAAAATGAAAAAACGTCTGCTGCCCCTCTTTGTCCTCGGCCTGACAACCGCCACAACAGCATGCGCAATTACCCCGGCAATGCAGAAAAAGTATGAACATTCAGGTTGTACACAAATGAGTGAACTTAATGGCTGCGATATCAATAAATCCTATCAGTGGAACCGCGATCATGGCTTTATTGAGAACGGCAACAGCCAGCAGAGCCGTCATCATCATCATGGTGAAGAGCAGCAAAATACCGCTGACCGGGATAACCACGATAATGCCGATATTTACGGCAAATTCAGCGGAAATTACGTAGCCAAATTTGCCAATGGTCAACGCAGCGTTGATATTCACGTCGAGGGTTCCAGCGTGTACGTCAATGGTAATGAAGTGCGTGACGTAAATACCTATCAGGATACGATGACCTTCCGTGTCGGCTATGCCACTTACACCATTAAAACGAATGGTCGCGGTAGCTGGAATGACAGCGATGCCGGGAATGCTGGCAAAATTGTGCGCGAGTAACGGATACCGCCACAATGAAAAAACTGATTTCCACGTTGGTTATTATGGCTAGTCTGTCGGGCTGTGCCGAACATCCTTATCTTTCTGCAGCCGCTGCTGGTATTGGGGCCGCAGCAGTTGCCACGGCGATCGCTAATCACAAAAATCGTGAAGCCAACCGTGATAAAGAGCATGAACGCCAGGAGCGTGAGCAAAGGGAGAACCAGCATGCGTGGCGGCATCGTCACCATCACTCCGATGATGACGGCCATTACTATCACCGCTAAGTCAGCACAAAGAGCGCTGCGATCACAGCGCTCTCAACGGTCATGTATTACAGTATGCCGTTTTAATACTGGAGTCAGGCATGGCATTAACCCTCACGGTATTGCTTGAAAACAGGCGCGCTGCGAGCGCAGATAAATCATTACGGGCAAAGCCTGGATTAAGTCTGTTAGTTCAGGATGAAACCACCACCATACTATTTGATACCGGCCCGGACGACAGCTTCATACTTAACGCCGCGCAAATGGGCGTAGACCTGACGCAATTGACCGCCGTGGTTCTTTCGCACGGCCATTACGATCACTGTGGCGGCGTGCCGTGGCTGGCGGATAACAGTCGTATCATTTGCCATCCCCAAATAGCCTGCGAGCGGTACGCCTCAATAACCCTGGCGGGAACGCCAAGAAAAATAAAAAAACTCTCGCGTGATAACGACTACTCTCGACTAATCATGGAATACACCCGTGAACCGTTGGCGATCAGCGATCGATTTTTGTGGTCCGGGGAAATTAGTGTCGCCACTCCACAGGCCTATGGCGTTATTAGCGAGAAAACACCTCAACCGGATTACATCAGCGACGAAGGCGTATTGATCTATAAATCTGATCGCGGGTTAGTCATCATTACCGGATGCGGGCATCGGGGAATAGAGAATATCGTACGCCATTGCCAAAACATCACCGGCGTTGACCAAATTTACGCCCTCGTCGGTGGGTTCCATTTACGCACTGCCTCCCCCGCTAAGCTATGGCGAACCCGACAATTTATTAAGCAACAACAGCCAGAAAAACTACTCGGCTGTCATTGCACCGGTTCGTGGGGTCGATTGTGGCTACCGGGAACTGACGCCCCGGCAACGGGAGATGTGATTGTGCTGGCAGAGTAACGGCGATAAGACATTGCCATACCAGCAATAAAAAGCGGGAGCCTTACGGCCCCCGCTTTTCAACCATCATTACAGAGTGACGATTGCTGGCTCATCAAAGACGGTGAGTTTTGGCGCTTCGCCGGTGAATTTCTCTGCGTATACCAGGCTGGTATTCCCCGCGCAGCCATTCGCCAGCCTTGAGGTTGGGATATCCGCCGTCAGCACGTTCGCGCCGCCATTTTTGCAGATACCGTTCTCAATATCTGGCCATGCGCCTTCATGGATACAGATGATTCCCGGTTTGATACCGTCACTGATGTGTGCCCCCACCAGCACCTGTCCACGCGCGTTCCATACGCGTACCAAATCGCCCTCGACAATACCTCTGGCTTTCGCATCATCCGGGTGAATCGTTACCGGCTCACGATTAGCAATCGCGTACTCTTTGCGCAGCGAAGCGTAGTTCAACTGACTATGCAGACGATGTGCCGGGTGCGCCGTCAGTAGCTGCAGTTGATCTTTATCCGCAGTTCCTTTCCATTCATCGGGTTCAATCCATGACGCATGCGGCGGACAATCTTTGTATTGATAGCCTTCAATCGTTTTTGAGTAGATTTCTATCTTACCGCTCGGCGTTCCAAGCGCATTCATCACTGGATCGCTGCGGAAATCCGCGTAGCGTACATATTTGTTATTCTTTTCATTCTCACGCATTTCGATCAGTTTGTTTTGCTGCCAAAACGCGTTGAACTGAGGCATGGCGATACGCTGGGCGCGGGCGGCTTTTTGCGCGGCATCATAGAACTGCTTCAGCCACGCCATTTCATCTTTGCCCTCGGTGTAGACCGCCTTACCGCCAGGCTTGAGCATCTCCGCCAGATCGGCAAATACGTCAAAATCACTGCGTGCTTCAAACTGCGGCTCAATGACCTGCTTCATCGGTACCAGATGTTGGTTACTGTAATCACCGGTCATGGTCAGATCGTTGCGCTCAAACGACGTGGTGATCGGCAGGACTATATCGGCATGTTTGGCCGCTGCGGTCCAGTAGCACTCAGAGATGACAACCAGTTCAGGCTTCTGCCAGGCTTTGATTAAACGGTTAGTATCCTGATGATGGGTAAAGTTTGCGCCGCCCGCCCACCAGATCATTTTGATATCCGGGAAAGTTTGCTCTTTACCGTTATGCTGATATTTGCCGCCTGGATTTTCCAGCGCTTCGACAATTCGCGCTACCGGCAGGCTGATCACCGCATCGGAAACCGCCCAGTCGTTACCCGCAGATGACCCACCCTCAATTTGGGCGGAGATGGCTGGCAATACTCCCCCGGTACGCGTTGGGTTACCGCCGTTGGAATAGTGATAAGAGAATCCGAAACCACCGCCTTCGGTACCAATTTGCCCCAGCATCGCCGCCAGAGTTACCAGCATCCAGTGTTTTTGCTCACCGTATTGCTGGCGCTGAATCCCCCAACCCGCCATGAGCATGGTTTTATTGCTGGAGAAAATTTCCGCCAGCTTCTCCAGTTGCTCAGCAGGCACGCCGCACACGCCGGAAGCCCACTCGGCGGTTTTCTCTATTTTGTCGCTCTTGCCGAGCAAATACTCTTCAAACTGCGGATATCCAGTGGTGTATTTTTCCAGGAAGGCTTTGTCATGGAGATTTTTCTTCACCAGCGTATGGGCGATCCCTAACATCATCGCCACATCGGTCCCCATATGTGGCGCAATCCAGGTCGCATTATCACCAAAGAACTCAATGGTTTCGGAACGCATCGGATCGATGGCGATGACGCTTTTCCCTGATTTCTTCAGCAGATTAAAGTATTCAATCCCCTGTTCATCCGTGCTGCTCCAGGCAATCTTGAGGGTATTGAGCGGGTTCATCCCCCACAGCACCACGACCTGACTGTGCTCAAGCACCATCGGCCAGGTGGTTTGCTGCTCATAGACTTCAACCGATCCCACAACGTAAGGCATGATCACCTGCGCGGCACCGGTTGAATAATCTCCGGTATGACCTGCGTAACCACCGGCCATGCTCATATAGCGTTGCAGTAAGGTTTGCGCTTTATGCAGAACGCCGCTGGAGCGCCAACCATAAGAACCAGCAAATATCGACGCTGGGCCATAGCTGCTACGGATCCGGCTATGCTGCTCATGTATCAGTTTCAGTGCCTGCTCCCAGCTAACCCGCACGAAAGGATCGCTTCCACGTTTACCATCCGCATTACCCGGGTTTTCCAGATAGCTTTTGCGCACCATCGGATATTTTACGCGGATATTGGTATGGACCTGATCCGGCGCGGTTTGCTGTAACGAGTTCGGCACCGTTTTAGGCAACGCGCCTTTTGAGGAAACCACTTTGCCATCTTTTACTTCCACGTATACCGCGCCCCAACGCGCTGCCGTCAGAATCGCTCCGCCATTTTGGCCTTCGGCCCAGGCCGGCATTGGGATCACCGAAGAAATCGCCATTGTCCCGGTTGCCGCGCCGGCCGTCTTAATAAAGTCACGTCTTGTGAGTTTCATGATTTCTCCTGATTTATCGCTTATTTGTTCATGTCTTTAGCGTTGTACTGGAAGTAACGGCTCAGGATATCCAGTTCGTTTTCACTGATATTGGTGCGAGCGCCCATCCCTTTTGCTACTGAAGGCCAGGCGTTGAGCGTGAAATGATTCGCTGGAATTGGCGCATGGCAGCCCGCGCAGTACACATTGTCGAGTTTGCGTGCGTAATCCCACATCGGTTCACGGCTGGCGAGAGCGGAACCGCTCCATTCACCCTGCAGCACGACATCTCGCCACACATTGCCGTAATCATCTTTTTTCCAGTCGGAGAGGATCTTCAGCGATTGCTGACCTTTTTCACTCAGGCTGGCAAGAATCAAACGCTGTCCTGCCGCGTAGTAAATGACCTGTTCATTTCCCTGCATCTGGCTACCGCGAATCTCGACCTGTCGCGTATTGTCCGTTGTTTTCAGAACCTGCATTTTTGTTGCCGGGTAAACGGTTCCCAAATCGCCCAGCGCAGTGTTGCTTACGGCATAAAGCTCTGTTGCCGAAGCAGGGGTGGAGGCGGACTGCGCTTCAAGCCCTTTGAGCGCGCTGTCATCCATTTTTATTTCAGGTGGAAAATGGGCGACGCCTTTGTGGCAATCAATACAGGTTTGCTTTTCCTCGATGCCCATTTTGTGCATTTTCTGGGCCTCTGCGCTTTGTGCGGCAAGATCCATCGCGTCCATGCTGTGACAGCTACGGCAGGTCGCAGAATCGCTCGCTTTTAGCTGTGCCCAAACGGTTTGCGCCATCTCCAGACGGTGTTCTTCAAATTTTTCTGGGGTATCGATTTTTTTGGTTATGAACTGATGATAAACATCTTTTGAGGCTCGCAGTTTAGCCACCAGATAATCCAGGCCGCCCTGGGGGATATGACAATCAGCACACTCTGCACGAATACCTTTCTGATTCTGAAAGTGAACCGAACCGGTATATTCCTCATACGGTGCCTGCATCGTATGACACGACAAACAGAATTCCGTGCTTGAGGTTTTGTGCAACGTCCATTGCCCTGCCAAAACGATAACAGCACCAAGAACAATGCACAGCAGCATCGTCCCGAGGATGGTTTTATTTATTTTTCTCATCTTTTATTCCCACAAGATGAATACCCTTTAATAGGTAGACAATAATTACCCTAACGCGGCTACTTATTGATATTCATCAAACGCAGAGGGAAATGAGAATCAGCATGTGGGTAAGTTTGAAGGCGCTCGCATAATTAATACGAACGAAATTAAATATAAAATACCTTTTTAAATTCAGATAATTAAACCAAATCCAAGGTTTAATTAACCATTAATTATGGAAACGTCAGAATAAAAGTTTGATGAGTGCTGAATGGCATTAAAATTATGCCCTTGGCAATAGTCGCTATATAATAAAATATACAATGAAAAAACATAAAAACGAACCCTTTTCTATTACGTGATAACACGTATTAATGAAGATACCCCTCTTGTGGTTGTGCTCAGATATACATTCACGACAAGAGTTGTGACACACACCTATCATTGACGCGCATTTATGCATGCAACCTTGATCTGGTCACTTATTATACAGATTCGATTTTCGCTACACTCTGGGTAGAGGTAAACAAACAGGAGGTAGTGAATATGTATCGCTCAATTCTGGTGCCCATTGATATCTCTGAAACCGATTTAACCCGCCATGTTGTTCCACAGGTCCTGGCGCATGCCAAAACCGCTAAGGTCCACTTTTTAGCCGTTATTCCTACCGTTCCGTTCTATGCCTCGCTGGGGCTGGCTTACTCAACAGAATTCCCGGACAGAAGCGGTCTGCAGGCCAAGGCCAGCGAAAAACTCGAAGAGATTATTAAGCAGTTCAATATTCCTGCAGGCAGGAGTCAGACTCACGTCGTTTACGGCCCGCCGAAGGATCAGATCCTCAAACTGGCGGAGGCGGTAGACGCTGAGCTTATTGTTATTGCCTCACATAAGCCTGGTTTTAGCACTTATCTGCTGGGTTCAACGGCGGCTGCCGTAGTACGCCATGCAAAATGTCCCGTGCTGGTTGTGCGGTGATAGGGTCAAAATGGGGGCGAATTTGCACTAACGTTTATAAGTTAAGCATTATTGAGCACATGTGATTCTTGCTCAGGGTTCCGTTCACCTCAGCGGTAAATGTAGCAATATACCGGAGGCAACAGATTCATTGCCTCCGGATGTCCCACTCTCAGTTACTCATTACGGCCATTCATTTTCGTTAAAATGACAAGCATTAGAACGAATGTATTTCCGTTTTTCTGTGGCTTAGGCCATCACTCAGTTCTGAATATCCAGCCTGACCAGTGCCAGCAACAGCTGACTCAGCGCGCCATAGAAACCAAAGTCATCATAGCGGCGGCATTTGGCGGTGAATTCCGGTAACCAGCGTAACAGCCCCGCCAGCGTTTCTCTGCGCAGCGCATCAATACGCTGGCGGCTAAGCCCGGACTCTCCCAGAGAAAAATGCAGATGACTCAGCAGTTCGATAAAAATTGCCAGATGATCGGCTGACTCGCTAAACGTTTCGCTTACCTGCATGCCAGCATCGGCTAACAATCGTTTAATGACCCCGTAATTCGGCCCTCCTTCAAGATGAGCCGACGCATAGGGTAACGCCGCGTGTTTTTCCGTCATCAGAAACAGGCTACAAAAATCAGCCGCCAGTTCGAGGGTAGCGTCCTCACGCACCTGAAGCGCAGCAATTTTCTCCTCCAGCTGAAGGACTTCCGCTTCAAGCGACGGTTCACCTTTTAGCACCGCGAACCACTCAGCCATTTCGCTGGACTGCAAAAGTGCCAGGCTGTCATCGTCCCGTTCCCGGGAAAACAACTGCGCCAGCCAGGCGTAAACACAGGCCATCTGTTCTGTTGTCAGGGAAGAGTGTTTTATCATGACGATACCTTCTCCGCCGGAACGTATTCGCACTGCGCCACCATTTTTATCGGGCCGCTGAACGCCGTCACGTTATCCACCTTGCCGGTATATTTCTCAATTTCCACCAGCGTGGTATGAGCGCTGGTCGCCTGTGCCAGTTGAGACGTGCCGATATCGATTGTTAATACGTTCGGATTGCCGTATTTACACAGCGCCCCAGTTTCTCCGCCGTTATCAGGGTCGTACCAGGCACCTTCATGAATACGCGCCACGCCTGGCGAGTAGAGATCGGAGACAACCGCCCCGGCCAGTACTTGTCCACGTGCGTTAAACACACGGACAATATCACCGTTGCGAATCCCCCTGACGCTGGCATCCTGCGGGTTGATAAACACCGGCTCTTTACCACTTACCGCATAATGCTTACGCAGCGCTTCAGATTCACAAAGCTGCGAGTGCAGACGGAAATCAGGATGAACGGATTGCAGATGCAGTGGCCAACGCTGCGACCCGGGTCCACCATGTGAGCGTTCGATTTTCTCAAACCACATCGGATGCCCCTGGCAGTCGTCATACTGCATACCTGCAATGGTTTTCGAGAAAATTTCGATCAAACCGCTCGGCGTGCCCAGCGGCTCAAGATCGGGGTCTTCGCGGAATGCCTGATGACGTACAAACATCTGCGGATGTTCGAACTCAACGTACTCTTGCTGATTCCAGAAAACGTCAAAAGCGGGGAGATGAACGCCGCGCCCTTTCCCCTGCTGGCTTCCTTCCTGCCAGATCCGTTTCAGCCACCCCATCTCATCCAGCCCTTCGGTAAAGGCTTCTTCACGATTAAAGCGGCGGCAGAGATCGCGGAAAATATCGAAATCATTACGTGCTTCAAATTGCGGCTGCACCAACTGTTTCATGGCGATAATGCCGCGGTTGGAGTGGTTGCCATACTGGTCAAGATCGTTACGCTCAAACTGGGTCGTCGCGGGCAATACGATGTCAGCGAATCGACAGGTCGAGGTCCACTGATTATCGATGGCGATAACGGTTTCCAGCTTACGCCAGCCCTCAATAATACGATTGATCTGCTGGTGACGATGGAAAGGGTTGGTCCCGGCAAAAACGCACATCTTCAACGGCGGCAACTTAACGGTTTTGCCGTTCCAGTTAATTTGTTTACCCGGCTCAAGAATCGCATCGATAAAACGCGCGATCGGGATGGTGCTGCTGTACCCCTTATAATCAGTGCTGTCATGCATAGGAGGTACGGTGGTGGAGCCAGAAAAACCGCTCAGGATAATCCCTTTGCGGCTTGGCGTGCCCGCACCGTTGTAGTGCCAGCCAAAGCCGAAGCCACCGCCGGGTAAGCCGATTTGTCCAAGCATTGAGGCCAGCACCACGATCATCCACGCCCACTGTTCCCCGTGCTGCATACGCTGGACGCACCAGCCGGCAATAATCTGCGTTCTTCCGCCCGCCATTTGCCGCGCCAGTTCACGAATCGTATCGGCATCAATCCCGCATATTTTTTCCGCCCACTGGGCATCTTTAGGCTGTCCGTCACTTTCCCCCAGCAGATAAGGCAGAAACTGCTCAAACCCTACGCAGTAGTTATCGAGAAAATGCTTATCGTAGAGCTTCTCGGTATAAAGTGTGTGCGCCAGCGCCAGCTGTAGCGGCACATCGGCCTGCGGATTCACGGCGACGTGTTTAACCTTGTCGCGGCCCAGGTAGTCGTGCGTCGAGGTGATGACCGGATCAACACTGATAACCGAGATCTCGCCGCGCGCCACTTTTTCTTTCAGTTGTTCGTAGTATTCATAAACATCATGATCCGGGCACCACCAGTTCGCCTGCTGGTTTTTAATCAGGTCGGAACCCCACAGCACAATCGTTTTGCTGTTTTTCAGCACCAGCGGCCAGGAGGTCTGCTGTTCATATACCTCCATTGACCCGACCACGCGCGGCAGAATCACCTGGGCTGCACCAGTGGAATAGTCGCCCCCGGTACTTACGCTGTTGCCGTGCAGCGCAATGGCGCGCGCCAGCATCCCCGAGGCGTTATGGAACATGCCGGTTGATTGCCAACCGCTGGCCGTCAGCAGCGCGCTCGGGCCATAGGTCTTCTGAATTCGCTCCAGCTCCTGATAGAAGAAGTCCAGCGCTTCATCCCACGAAACGCGCACAAAGCGGTTATCTCCACGCTGCGTGGTATCGCTCTGATGGCGTTTACGCAACCAGTCGACGCGGACCATTGGATAGCGAATACGCGCCCCGCCATGCACGTGGTCCGGCAGTCCAGCGATCATTTTTGACGGGTACTTATCACGCTCAAACGGTTTGGCTTCAATAAAACGCCCATCAACCACGGTGGCGCGGATTGCCCCCCAGTGAGATCCGGTCAGGATCCCCTCTTTGACGCCAGTTCCCTGCACCTCTGCGGCGTTGGCGCTGCGCGGTGTGAGCAGCGAAGGTCCTAACATACCGGCGACGGTCAAACCGCCCAACTGCAGTAGAAAACGACGGCGAGATGCCTGAAAGAGATCGTTATTTTTCATTGCTTTCTCCCTTATCGCCATGCGGCTTGTCCGTGGTGTCAGAGGCATTCATCTGCAAATATTTCAGTAAGGTACGTTCTTCACGTTTATCCAGACTGGTAAATCCAATCATGCCGTTCAACGTGCCAATCCAGCCGTTGGCGTCAAAGTGTTCTTTCTCAGGTGCGCCGTGGCACTGGTTACAGGTTCCGTTATAGAGCGAGTCGGCATAAGCCCAGATTGGCTTAATGTCGTTAACCATATCGCCCTTCTGCATCCAGGCGGTGGCCTGCAGCTTGCTCCACTGCGTGTTCGTTTCCGCGACGGTCGTTTGCTCCAGGGTTTTCACATGCTGCTGAATGTCGCCACGAATGGAGGCCACAAAAATGCGTTTACCTGGCAATTGGGCCAGCACGCGCTGACGCCCGTTACTCTCGGTCCAGCCCACAATTTCAATTTGCAGCCAGTCGCCGTCACGCTTTAACACTTTTACTTCAGAAGCAGGCAGCAGTGAGCCCGCAGGTTCTTTATCCCCTTTGGCGGCATAAATAGGTTTGATGTCCAGGGAATAGAGCGTATCGCCATCGTCGTTTGCGTTGGCGCGTAACTGGTCAAACTGCTTGCGGAAACCGCTGCTCATATCGGGAAGCTGATGCGCAATACCTTTATGGCAGTCAATACAGGATTGATTGTCCTTGGCCGCAATCTTCATCTGACGCGCAGCTTCAGGATGCTGTTTCGCGTGATCCATCGCATCATAGTTATGACAGGAACGACAGGTCGCGGAGTTGTTCTCCTTCATTCGCGCCCATTCGCGCTCCGCCAGCTCGGCACGTTTGGCTTCGAATTTCTCAGGAGTATCAATAGAGTGGGCAACAAAGGTCTGGTAAATATCGTTGCTGGCCTCCAGCTTACGTTTCACCATGCCAGGGATATCGGATGGAATGTGGCAATCATGACACTCTGCGCGCACCCCGGAGGCATTCTGAAAATGCGCAGACTGTTTATATTCTTCATAAACCGGCTGCATGCTGTGGCAGCTCACGCAAAATTCGGTTGAACTGGTTAATTTAATGCCAACGTGCGGTAAGACGATCAGCGCGATACCGACCACCATCCCGATGACGACCAGCGCCAACACTGACCAACGTGCGCTCGGTCTGAGCAGCGCCCTCCATAGTTTCCGCATAATAGCCCCTGTAAATATATGGTTTAGTTACAGAGGATCTTATTTCGCAAATGTGAACGGCAACACTGGTCAGGATGAATGGCTTACGGCACAATGTGAACAGATATGAACAGAAAGAGACAACAAACAGGATGTCGCATCACATTGTCATTGTTGAGGATGAACCCGTTACCCAGGCACGATTACAGGCTTATTTTGAACAGGAAGGTTATCACGTCTCGGTCACAGCCAGTGGAGCTGGCCTGCGTGAAATCATGTCACAACACTCTGTCGATCTTATTCTGTTAGATATCAATCTCCCGGATGAAAATGGCTTAATGCTGACCCGCGCCCTGCGTGAACGCTCAACGGTGGGGATCATCCTGGTCACGGGTCGTAGTGACCAAATTGACCGTATCGTTGGCCTGGAAATGGGGGCTGATGATTATGTCACCAAGCCGCTGGAGCTACGTGAACTGGTGGTGAGAGTGAAAAATTTACTCTGGCGTATCGACCTTGCCCGCGAGGCGCGACCGGAGGCTAAAGACAACTGCTATCAGTTTGCCGGGTATTGTCTGAACGTCTCCCGTCATACTCTGGAACTGGGCGACGAGGCAATCAAACTCACCCGCGCCGAGTATGAAATGCTGGTCGCGTTTGTTACCAATCCAGGGGAAATTCTCAGTCGCGAACGTTTACTGCGCATGCTGTCGGCGCGACGGGTAGACAATCCGGACTTACGCACCGTGGACGTACTGATCCGCCGTTTACGCCACAAGCTGCGTGCTGATTTACTGGTAACACAGCACGGGGAAGGCTATTTTTTAGCGGCTGACGTGTACTGATACAGATAAACAGGACGGAATCCGCCGGGCGACAACGAGCACTTTACATGCTGGCTGTCGACATTTTTCGGGGTGAGCACCAGGATCGGCGGACTGATATTTTCCGGCACAGGTTGTCCTTGTAATACTCTGATAGCCTGCTGAATCGCCAGTTCACCTTGCCAGACCATTTGATCGCTGGCAGCCATAATGATTCTTTCGCGTTTAAGCCCGCGATACACCTGATGCGACAGATAAAAAGAGACGACAGTTAACGGCGCGCCCTGATTGCGCTTCTCCCCCATTGCCGCTTCAGCAGCAATTGCTGTACCGGCCACCACGTCGGCATCCGGGTGACGCTCAAGCATCTCCTGCAACAGATTACGCTGTATTTCAATATCATTATCGCCCAACGCCACATCCACGATGCGCACCTGACTGCCGGCAATCGCCTGACGGAATCCGGCCACCATCTCACGACTGCCCCCGGCGTCATCAGGTCCTGGCAATAATAAGACCTTTAGCGGTTTGCCCGCGCTCCACTTAACCAAATAGCGGCCTGGCTGATAACCCATCTGGAACCACGGAACCCCAATCCGGGCTTTTACCGTTGCGTCATGGATAGCATTCACCACCTCGATAACCGGCAGCGTGCCAACCTGCGCCTGCAAATCCGGAAAAGTCGTCGTGCTGCTGCCCAACAAAATGGCATCCGCGCCCCATTGCTGGCATTGAGCGATTTGTGATTTTTGCGTGTCGAACTGGCGATACCCTCCCGCCTCGAGCACCTTCAGGCTTACGCCGTATTTTTTCGCCGCCTCCAGCATGCCGTAATTCACGGAAAGCCAGTAGGAATCCTTAAGGCTGGGATACAGCGCGCACAGTTTCCAGACTTTGTTTGCAGTAACGTCCGTTAGCGGCTCCGGCACTGCCTGCTGGGTATCCGGCCAGCGCAGCAGTGCGGACCCGGTCGCGTGACCTAAGCCGGGAAAAAGTGTGATAAGCAGGAAAACCAATACGCGCATGATAGCCTCAACATTGATAAGGCTTTATCCTAGTTGCTTTCCTCTTTTGGACTCAACCTTTTTAATCTGTGGCGACCCGACAGTGAATTTATCTCTGACCAAACGACTGTGGATAGGCTTCGGGCTGATGGCGGCACTGACCCTCATTAGTACGCTGGTAGGCTGGTATAACCTGCGTTTTGTAAGCCAGGTTGAGCAGGCCAATACCCAGGCGCTGATCCCGACCATGGACATGGCGCGCCAGCTCAGCGAAGCCAGCGCCTGGGAACTGTTTTCCGCGCAGAATCTGACCACCGCAGATAATGAAAATATGTGGCTGGCTCAGGGGCGTATGTTAACCGCCCAAAGCCTGAAAATAACCGCTTTACTGAAAACCCTGCGCGAGCAGGGCTTTGACACGTCGGCCATTGAACAACAGGAAAAAGAGATCGCCCAGTCGTTAAGCCATCAGGGGGAGTTGGTTGGCGAACGTCTGAAACTGCGCAATCGGCAGCAACAGCTCAGCCAACATATTGTTGAGGCTACCGCCGACGTTGCCGAAATGGCGCGCGGTCAGGCCAGTAATGCCGCCACCTCGGCGGGCGCTACGCAGGCAAGCATTTATGATTTGATTGAGAGCCATCAGGGGCAGGCGGCGGAACACGCTCTCGACAGGCTTATCGATATCGATCTGGAATATTATAACCAGATGAATGAACTGCGCCTGAGCGCGCTACGCGTGCAGCAAATGGTGATGAATCTGGGGAATAACCAGGCGCAGAATAACCTTGCAGCGCTGGAAACCCAGCTTAATGCCGCCGTCAGAGTGCTTCACCGCCGACAAATACGCATTGAAGATCCGGTGGTACGCACCCAGGTTGCCGGCGCTGTAAATTCGATAAGCCGTTATGTCGATCTGCTGGCCCTGTATCGTCAGGATAATGACATCACCACCCGCTTACAGATCTTATCGCAGAACAATATCGAGCAATTTACCCGTTTCAGTAGCGAAGTCAGTCAGTTGGTAGAAATCATTGGCCAACGCAATCAGACCGGGCTGGCGCATCTCAAACAGGCCAGCCAGCGCGGGCAAACGCTGCTGCTGCTGTTAGGTGCGGTGTCATTGTGCTTGTTAATTCTCATTCTTTGGCGCGTAGTTTACCGCTCGGTGACGCGCCCGTTGGCGCAGCAAACCCAGGCGTTACAGCGTCTGCTTGAAGGTGATATTGACTCCCCATTTCCGGAAACAGCGGGCGTTCGCGAACTGGATACCATCGGTCGGTTAATGGACGCCTTTCGCGGTAGCGTTCACGCCCTTAATAGCCATCGCGAACATCTGGCCGCTCAGGTAAAAGCTCGCACCGCCGAACTGCGTTCTATGGTGTCTGAACACCGTCAGGCGCGGGCAGAAGCCGAAAAAGCCAACCAGGCAAAATCGGCGTTTCTGGCCGCCATGAGCCATGAGATACGCACCCCGCTGTATGGGATCCTCGGCACTGCGCAGTTGCTCTCAGACAATCCCGCTCTGGCGCAGCATCAGGAGAATCTGCGCGCAATCACCGACTCTGGCGAGTCTCTGCTGACCATCCTCAACGATATCCTGGACTATTCCGCCATCGAAGCGGGCGGAAAAAATGTGGCGATCGGCGATGAACCTTTTGAGCCCAGACCCTTGCTGGAAAGTACGCTTCAGCTCATGCACGGTCGCGTTGTGGGTCGCCCGGTCGTGCTGGTTACGGATTTTGCCGACGATGTCCCCGACTCCCTACGCGGCGATCCGCGCCGCATTCGGCAAATCATAACTAACCTATTAAACAACGCGCTTCGCTTTACCGATCGCGGACACATCACCCTGCGTAGCCGATGTAAAGATCAGGACTGGTATATTGAGGTCGAGGACACGGGATGCGGGATTGACCCTGTCCATCAGCGCGATATTTTTCAGCCGTTTGTTCAGGTTAGCGGTAAACGTGGGGGGACCGGGCTTGGACTCACTATCAGTGCCAGCCTTGCGCAGGCGATGCAGGGAGAACTGAGCGTCACCAGTACGCCGGGAGTCGGAAGCTGCTTTCGTCTTCGTCTGCCATTACGGGCTGGCGCGATGCCGGTAGCTAAATCCGTTCCACGTGCCATATCGTTACAGGGTTTACGCTTACTGCTAATCGAGGATAACCCCCTCACGCAGCGCATCAGTACAGAAATGCTCACCCTCAATGGCGCCCAGGTCACCGCTGCCGACAGTGCGGCTGCGGCGCTCACCATACTGCAGCAAGACGCCCAGTATAATGCCGCGCTGGTTGATTTTGATCTTCCGGATATCGACGGCATCACGCTGGCGCAACAGTTAACCCGCGAGTTTCCGACGTTAAAGCTAATAGGCTTTAGCGCACACGTCATCGACGAAACGCTAAGCCAAAGAACCAGCACCCTGTTTCTCGGCGTTATTCAAAAACCGGTTCCCCGGGATGAACTTAGTCGGCTCATTACCCATTATCTCCACGGTAACGCCCCTCTCCCGGCTGCATTAGAAAATGACAACCAACGGTTAGATACCCAGCAATTAGCCGGGGATATCCAGCTAATGGGATGGCAAAAGGTGCACGAATGGTTAGCGCTCTTTAAGCAACACACCCTTCCTGTATTAGATGAGATTGACGCAGCGCGCGCAGCATGTGAGTACGAGAAGATAAAACGTCTGGCACATCAGCTAAAAAGCAGCTGCGCCAGCATGGGGATGCGTTCTGCCAGCCGGATGTGCGCAGCGCTTGAACAGCAGCCGCTAGCTGATTTTTCACTCAGAGAGGAAGTACAACTAAGTCTTACAGAAGTGGAAATGTGGTTGGCAAAAGAAAATTTGTCGCGATTAGCTGAAGCTGAACATCAGAAGTGACGTTGAAATGGTACGCCCTGTAGGATTCGAACCTACGACCTACGGCTTAGAAGGCCGTTGCTCTATCCAACTGAGCTAAGGGCGCATTGCGAAGTGATTACTTCATGCAGATGAAACGCGTGAATTATACGGTCAGCGCTTGCTGAGTCAATGCCTTTTGTTTCGGTTGCTGGCGAAGTGTACGAATGTTGATTTTTTCTGCTCGTTCAAAGGTATCCAGGAAATCACCTGGTAACAACTCAGCCCGCAAAACGTCAGATTTAGGGATACATGTATTTAGAATATTTATGATTTTGCTTAACATTCCTTTATCCCCTCTCCAGTGGTCAGGAACTCTTTAATGTTAAGTATCGCCATCAAGGAAGAAAACAGTCACTTCGAACATGGACTGAAAATCATCATCTCCCATCTGGCAAATCAGTGGCATCAGGAGATTAGCTTTTTACCTGTCGAAGATATCGATCGCGCTGAAATCGCGTTTATCTCACTGGATGAAGATTGGCTCAGCGCCGATTGTTACATGGTTCCTGTCCACACCAGGCGCCAACACCGGGTGGTCATCTGTAGCAAAAACGACAAAGATAAGCTGATGTTCCGCCCCTGCCTGTACATGTTGCCACTGATTTATCGGGAAGATGACGTAGACGAGATAACCAAAAAACTGGTCCTCATCCTGCAAAAACGCGCACTGCGCACTAGCGTGCCCGCGACTATCTGCCATTACTGCACCACCCGCAACTTTTCTATCGAAGAACGCCAGTTCTTAATGTTTCTCGCCAGCGGGTATACGTTAGCCGAAACGGCTCATCTGCTCTCAGTCAGTGATATCCAGGCCAAAGCGACCCGCCGCAGCATTATGAAAAAACTGCATGTGAAAAACGATCAGCAATTCTTAAGATACATCCGCGCACATCTGAACTTTCTGCAAAATTAGACGGGGTGTCTCTGCCTAATTTTTATTGAGAAATATCTCATCATCGATTAAGCATCGGCTCCTACTGTACCTGGCTTCAGGCTGCGAGAATAATCCGGCCATACTATTTCCGGGGTAACAGAAAGACACACCCGGTAATATTTTATCTAATCTCAGAGAGAGGTTGAACTGGATAAAACGATCTTTTGGGCATTGAGTAAGACATCAGAAAACTTCCGGCAGATTATTCTGATGGAGTACGCAATTGCCAGTCTGATGATTGTTGAAGCACTGAAACCCAACGGCACAAGTCAACTCACATTTGCGCTGACAAAAGTTTGGTTCAGGGATGCCTGTAGTCAGCAATTTATCCAGACCTGCCGCAACAGAAATGGAATGGAAAAGGATGCACAGTGCAAAACGCCGGGACCGCTATCGCCGTATACGAAACGCTAACTGTAGCTGGCAATTTCCCCACTGTACCTCACAGGTATTTGACCGGATCGAGTATCTGGCGCAAAAACTCGAATACACCTTACCGGACGGCACTATATCTCAGGCGATAATTACGACAGACTACTATCTGGCCTATGCGCTGAGTCGACATTTATTCTCAGGTACTCGCACGGCGATCTTCCAGAGCGTTGAATCGACTTTGCTCAGCATGCAAGAGCCGGTAATTAGCCAGTTAGTGATTGACATTGAAAGCTTAACAATACCTTATTTTGATATACTTGAAAGCCTGCGCCAGCTAATTAAGAAGCATAATGACATCCAAATCTTCATAATGCTTTCCAGTCGCGATGAAGACCTCACTACATTTATTTCACTGTCCGGCCCATTTTATATCTTGCCACGCAATTTGCGCCTCCCCGAGATGCGCCATGCCTTATTATCTCCGGTTCTTAACTATATTCATTCCAGGCGTATAAATCAGCTCGACTGGGAGCTGATTACCTTACTATTGCAGGGTAACTCCTTAAAAAAGATTGCATTGTTACAGGAACAACCCTACCACCGCATCATCTATCGCCTGAACCAGTTGATTACGCGCCTTGGATTACCCAGCAGGCAGCGTTTTTTGCATCTGATACACCGTCTCAACGTTACCTCTCCCCATTTAATTTAACACCATAACTCATTGTGCTATAAGATTTTTTAGGAAATTACTTATTATTGAATAAGAAAAAAGATCTAATTTTTACAAATATTTAATATTTACAACTATTCCTGGTATTATGCCTGGAGGCACACTCACACTTAACCTTACTGATCCTGTGCATTTCAATAAAAAATAGTCCTATTGCAGCCTTAACAAAACCTAAACAATTGGTTTATTGTGTCGTTTTTACTGTTTAAAAAAAATTTTCAATCTGCCATAATTCGAACCACAGATAAATAATACCAATAGTCATTAACACATCTGGATCTTTCAGAATATCCTAACTGACATTAACAACCAGGATGTTGTAAGTCTTTTCCGAATGAGCAGAGCAGGTATAATCCCCACAGTTTCCTGATTAATTGTTAGTTTTCCCGGTGTGAAATGGATTTTCCACAAATTCATTGTTCTGCAGAAGAACAACCGAATAAACAAGGATGAAATAATATTTATTCGGCTCTCCCTCAGAACAATTCTTGGCTATTTGACAATATTATAACGCCTGATGTTTTATCAAATTCGCAAGATACGCAAACAGTTTGAGGCATACAACAATGAAACCAGCATCCGTTATCATTATGGACGAACACCCTATTGTCAGAATGTCGATAGAAGTACTACTCGAGAAAAACAGTAATATTCAGGTAGTGTTGAAAACCGATGACAGCCGTACGGCAATAGAACATCTGCGCACGTACCCGGTCGATCTTGTCATCCTGGATATTGAACTGCCTGGTTCTGATGGGTTTACATTACTCAAAAGAATAAAGTCATTGCAGGAGAAAACTCGGGTACTGTTTCTGTCCTCAAAATCCGAGTCGTTTTATGCCGGGCGTGCTATCCGGGCCGGTGCAAATGGGTTTGTCAGTAAACGAAAGGATCTCAATGATATCTACAATGCGGTAAAAATGATTTTATCGGGATATTCCTTTTTTCCTTCGGATACCCTTAATTTCATTAACAATATAAATGCACAAAAAGGCGTCTTACATGACATGCCGCTCTCTAACCGTGAAGTTACCGTTTTGCGTTATCTGGCAAACGGGCTATCCAATAAGGAAATTGCTGAGCAGTTGTTACTCAGCAATAAAACGATTAGCGCTCACAAGGCTAATATCTACTCCAAGCTCGGGTTGCACACCATCGTTGAGCTGATCGATTACGCAAAAATGCATGAATTAATGTAATAACACTCCCGGCGAGATTTCGTTCGGGAGTGTTTTGTTAGCGCATTGATTAGTTATAGTTAATCATGAACGTGGCATCAGCCCTGGCAATGCCAGGCTGAACCCCAGCAGCTAACGCGATATAGTTTGCGAAAAAGGTCAGCGTGGCATTGCCGTTCTCATCAATCCCCACCGTCTGACTGGCCTGCTCGAGCGGCAATCGCGTACGGTCGCTGTCGTGCAGTTCGATCGCCACCTTTTGCGCCATCACCGCGTCATCAAGCGCCAGCAACGTCGTGCCCGGGGCCGGAGTTCCGGAAAACGTTATCGAAGCGGAACCCGGCGGGCAGCCTTCTAGCTTCAGCGTAAACGCGACCGGTTGAGTAGTATCTCCGCTGTTCTGAAGCTGCTTGGTCGGCCAGGTGCCTAGCTCCACGGACTTATTGCTGTCGCTGGCAATTACCGCGCAGGTAAAGTCCACCACGTTTCCGCGCAGTTCAATATTGATTTCCCCCAGCGACGAAGCGGCATGGCACAACGAGCTGAATGTCAGCAGGCACACCATTGCCAGGCGTTTCCCTGCGGCTGGCGTTTGCTTGTTAGTCATAATCCACTCGCAGATAGCCACGGGCTGTAAAAGGTCCTTCGGTAGGTTTATTGCCCGTCACGCTAACCGGCCATGTTCGAATACCCACGCTCGCCGCGGCGTTATCATCCAGTTGAAACGGGATAGTGCTGGACAGATTATTGGGCGTCAGCGGTTTACCGCTGCTGTCGGCGACAATAAAACCTAAATCGGGATTGTCAGATACCATCATTTGCCCGGTGGCTTTCTCGGCCTCTACACGCATGGTTAAGTAGGCCTGTGCAGCGACGTTGGTGCATTTTATCGCTACCGTTTTGGTCTGCGGATTGATGCCTTCTGGCCGGTTTCCCGCTCCTGCCTTGCTAAACAGCGATGCGCCAATATCACCAAAATCAAACTCAACAATCTGCCCGGCGTTTACTTCGCAGTTTTGTGGAACCTCCACCTTGCCGCTGTAGCTGATGGTATAAACCGGCACGCTTAGCGCATCTCCGGTACTGGTCGTGACATAGACGCTGAACATCGTCTGCCGCGGAATCGGCACCATGTTAATAAACGGGCGGATCACTTTGAGCTTAAACACCAGCTTTGAATCCATCACGCCAAAAGGCTGCTGCTTAGGTACGTTAGGGTGAGTCCCCATGCGAATGTAATTACGCGGGGGATAAAATAACCCGGCATAGCTATCGGTTATGCTCATGGCCCCCAGCAGGTAGTCATTGAGCTTCAGATACTGGAAGCCGCCTTCGGTACTTTGAACCGGAAGTTCAGTGACATAGCTTCGATAGGTGTAATTTACCGTTGTCCCGGCCGGACAGGTGGCATTCACGCCAACCCAGCCAGATTTTTCCGGTAACGTCACCACCTGTCCCGGCTGGTTGTTACTACTGTTGAAGACATTCGACAGATCGTAAAAAACATCCGTTGGCGTGCCATTCGAGTTTTGGCAGACCGTCGCCCAGGACGAATGGGCCATCAGCAGTAAAGCGCTTCCCAGTAACAAACCCGTTTGTCGTTTCATCGTATTATTCCTGTCGTGCTGACGGAGATTCGCACGTCACGTTCGTGAGCGTTACCGCTTGTTTCAGGCTATCCTCTGGCAAGGCATAGCGCGCCACGCAGCGCGCGTTTGCGCCTTCCCCCCATTGGATCAACAACTCGCCTTTTAGCGGCAAGCCGCTCAGGTAGATTTGCCCGTCTTCACCCACCATGCTGGTCACGCCGCTGGTGTTTTCACGCACGACGGAGCCAAACGGCACTGGTTTACCGGCATGTTTGGCGGTAATCAGCGCCCGCACACCGATTCGTGTATCAAACGCCGCCCGCACCAGCGCCCCTTGCGTTGGCACTACGCTACTGACGTTATTCTCCACATCGGTATTGTTGTTCATGGAATTGGTGTCTAACGCGACGCGGTTATAGCGATAGACGGTGGCATATGGCATCACCGCGTATCCACGCCAGTCGGTTTGAACGCCGGTCTGGTTCTCTATCCGTACACCCTGCGCACCCGGCGCTTTAATCAGCACGTTGGTATCGCCCAGAGGCTGACTGAGCGTAATGCCGTCCGCATGCCCCACTACGCCGCCGGAGAGCTGCCAGTTGTAGTCATGCTGGTCACGGTCGTAGTTGTAACCCACGCCCAGCGTACCGTAGGCCGCCTGCCAGTTGGCGCTGGCATTTCCGCTATAGCCATTGGTGTTGCTGTGCCCCTGATTCACGCTGTAGCTCAGATTGCGCCCATCCAGCAACGTACCGCCGATCCCGCTCTGCCAGCTGTTCTGTCCGTTGCTATTACGGTTGGCATTAAAGGTGGCGTAGGTGCGATCGAGGGCGTTATCACGCGAGTAACGCCGTCCGCTCAGCAGGCTGAACGGTACAGACATATTGAACGCCAGAATACGATCGGTGTCGGAGATGCCAACCGATTCATTCCACGACCAGGAGAGTGAATAGCTAATCCCCTGCCAGCCGCTGGCATAGCCTAGTTGATACCAGGTATTGGTGTCTGAAGTATTCCAGTACGTCTGCTGACTACCCGAGATATACAGCGATCCGTAATCCCCCAGATTCTGCGAAATGTTGATCTGGAAACGGCCCTTTTTGCTGTAGCTCAGGTTGTGGTAACTCGTCACATTGGGCACGTCGTGGCGATTGCCCTCACTGTCGTATTCGTACTCATAGCCCTCCATACTGCGATACGCCACATCGTCGAGGGTATAGAAGCCACGCGTTGAGTAGCGATACCCCAACAACTGGAAGTTAGTGCCAAAATTGTTCAGCGATTTCGCATACAAGAAACGCAAAGACTGCCCCTGGTGCGTACTGTCATCCGCCAGTTGGCTGCGCGCATGGGTGAGATCGACAGAAACTGCCCCCCAGTCCCCCAGGTTTCGACCGGTGCCTAAAACCACCGCGGTGTAACGTGAGGCCAACTGCGTACCACCGTATGCGGTATAGCCCTCTGGTAACCCGGCAATTAATGTTCCCTGGAAAAAGAACGGTGAAGATTGCTGGCTATTGCCGCTGCGAAAATCCCCGGCGACAACGTCATATTTGAAACGCCCTTCTCGCTGTAATAAGGGAACGGTGGAGTACGGCACCGTATAGCGTTGCTGGCTGCCGTCCTTCTCATCCACCGTGACCTCAAGATCACCGCTGGATGACGTTGGGTTGAGATCGGTTATCGAGAAAGCGCCGGGTGAAACATAGCTTTGATAAATCACATAGCCATTCTGACGAATGGTCAGTTTCGCTGCGGTACGCGCAATGCCGCGAACGGTAGGCGCGTAGCCCTGTAAGCTGTCGGGATACATACTGTCTGAGGAATAGAGCCGCGCACCGCGAAACCCGACGCTGTCAAAAACGTCGTTGCCAGTGTTGCTGTCGCCCATCACCAGTTCGCCCTTCAGCGGGATAATTGCGCGCTGAAGCCATGTACCGATGTTTTTCCAGCTTTGTGAGTGGTATCCGTCGCCCTTGGAGTAGCTCCACGCACCGTTGTTTCTCAGCCGCCAGGGGCCATAGTTCAGACCACTGAGCATACTGAGGAAATAACTGTCAGTATCACTGCCGCGGCTGCCGGTAAAGCTGTAGTTAACCAGCGCGGCTGGGATCCCTTCATCCCACTCTTCCGGTGGAATATAGCCGCGCGCGCTGTTTAACATTGACGCCTGTGGCAGGCTGACGTTTAAGCGCAGGGTAGAAAAATCAAACGCAATCTCGCTGCCGGGAATCGCCTCAGGTAGATTGATACAGGTATCGTTCGGATCCTTACTGAGTGCCGGAAACGCGGCGATATTGACGCCAAGGCGCTTTACCCAGTCGAGTCCAAAGCACGGCATCAGCCCACCGGACTTCTCCCCGGCTTTTGCCGCACTGGTAGTAAAACGAATATCCTGAGTGGCAACAAACTCATCGTTGCGCCAGATATCCACGCGATAAACGCCTTCAGGCTGGTGATTGCCTTTTTCAAAACGTGATAAATCCGCCACGGTTGCCGTATCCGCAGATAAAAAGGCCGGATTAAAATAGCTTTCCCCATAGCTTAGAGAGGGAAAGAGCGCCGCCAGCGTGGACAACGCCACCCCCGCCAGCGGTGGCGTAACCCCCGGTAACAGGCCAGGAAAATACGTTGTCTTATTCATCGTTATCTCAACGCACACTAACCGTTTTGGCCGGGGTCACAGCGCCATAATCGTTGACCGTCTGGAACGTGACGTTGCCCTGAACGCCCGTGGGTAGCAGGACCTGCTCATCGCTTTTCGGCGCAACCATCACGTTATCGACCTTCGTTTTCCCCACATTGAGATTGACCAACGTGACGTAGTACGCTGACGGATTGTTGATTTTCAGGTGGTTGCCGGAGCGGGAAAAGGTCAGCATTCCTGGTGCATCTTCCGGGATTTGCGGCAGATTATTCGGACGAACGAAAAGTTTGATGCGTGACAGAATCGCCAGTTGCAGAACGTTTTTGCCCTCAAGGCTGTTTTTATTGACTGACGGAATGGCTTTGACGTTCATCCAGAACAGCGACTCACGGTCTTTGGGCAGCGGTTCACCGGCATAGATGATACGCAGCGTGTTTTCGCTTTTGGGTTCACTAACAAACAGCGGAGGCGTAACCACAAACGATTTTTCTTTAGCGCCGGCGCTATTCTCAATCCATGAATTTACCAGGTAACGTTCTTTGGTATCGCTATTGCTAATAGACAGGGACGTTTGTTTGGCATCGGCCGGATAAATAACGCGAGTGGCGCCTAATGCAATGCCTCCGGCAGCCTGAACACTGGCAGCAGAAAATAAGGCCAGTAAAAGGATAAAACCTGATTTTAGATAATTAAACATAGCTAAAAATACCTTTGATGCGATTATCGTTGGGAAATAAATCAGGGATAAACCAACGTAAACCACACGTCTGAGCGAAGCGTTCCCGGCGTTATATTTTCCGAGACAGCCCGATAGCGGGCAGTGAAATGAAACGTCATCTCTTGCGTTATAATCGGCGCATAATGAAGCGGCAGGGCATTCGGTATAATTTGCCGTTGGCGCTCGTCAAATAACGCCAGACCAATCCCCGAAGCCGCAGACGCATCACCGCTGGCAAGAAAAACCTGCGGATCTTCTGCTGGCGTCACGCCCGCAAACGCAATCCCAACATGGTCATAAACATCGGAGCTGCACGACGTTAAGCGCAGTGAAAACGGTACGCTGGTAGAGGCGAAGCTTCCCGTCCCAGAGAAAGCATTGGTGCGATACTGCCCCATTTGCACCCGCATATCCTGACTGTCAGTGGCGACCGTACAGGCGCCGTTGACGAGCTGCCCCCGTAAGTGAACGCGGCCACTTTCCAGTATTACCGTATGTGAAAGCACAGGCATTACGCACAGCATTCCCGCCAGCGCCACGCCTTTCCCTATCATCTGCCGCATCCTTCATCATCCCCGGATATTGCCTCATCCATTGAGGCGAACGTCATCCTTGCGCAAATCAAAACGGCTTATTCGTACTTCATGATGAATGTCGCGTCGGCATTTGCCTGACCCGGCGTTGCGCTTGCGGCAGTGGCTTTGTAACGTGCAGAGAAACGCAGGGTGTTGGTCCCTTCTACCAGCGCCTGAGCGGTAGAGAAGGTTGCGCCATCCGGCTTCAGCGCGGTGGACGTATTGTCCAGAATTTCAATCCCAACACCGCCCGCAGTTGTACCGTTGTCTGCAGAAGAGACGGCCAGCAGGTTGTTATTGGTATTATCGGACTGGCCAGAGAAAGCAACGGCTGCAGTTGCGGCAACGTTCGGGTCACAGTCGTTCAGCACGATAGAGAACGGAATTTGTGCTGTAGTGTCACCCACTGCGGCAAAACTGGCAGTACGATACTGGCCTAACGTCACAACCTGATCGGATGACTGAGTACTGACTGCACAGGCTGCATTGACCAGTTCACCTTCAAAATGCACAGTACCGCCGCTAACGCTTACCGGATCGGCTGCAACCGCTGCACCGGCGACTAACATCAGGCTGGCAATAACAGAAGAGGTCATTAATTTACGTTTCATGGATTTCCCTTGAATTACACACATCCGGCTCCAGCATCCTGCGGGATCCGTTTGAATCATTATCGACATTAAATGTCAGGCTAATTATCTCTGCATCCTGTAAAGATATATATCGCATGAGAATTAGCTAACCTTTTACCCCAACTCTCCTGAGTATTTGATTCACTAATTATTCCTCGCGAATATGACTATTCGTCACAGCGATAAATTAAACATTTCAATTAATGAAAAATACCTGCAAATCCTTTTAATGACCCTGGCTAATTCTTAATGGGACCCAGGAAAAATCTGGGTGAGAATGAGGTAAAATCCCTCATAATTAACCGTAACAGACTGGTTTGTGGCGCATTACCCCTGAATATACCAGGGTGATGAGTTGTTTCATTCACGTTAATTTTAATTAGCATGCTCATTAATTATCCGCAAGGCTTATGCCTTTGTCCTGATCCCATTCGCAGATCGTGACGCCCCCTGGCGCACGTAAAAATGCAAACGAAAACTGACAGCACGTCCCGCTTCTGACAAAATAGCGGCATCCCCTTCGATTTAACGTAACAGACGGAATCCTCTCTCTGATGGCAGCAAAGATTATTGACGGTAAAACGATTGCGCAGCAGGTGCGCTCTGAGGTTGCTCAAAAAGTTCAGGCGCGTTTAGCGGCTGGATTACGCGCCCCAGGCCTGGCTGTTGTGCTGGTAGGTAGCAACCCGGCTTCGCAGATTTATGTCGCGAGTAAACGCAAAGCCTGTGACGAGGTGGGGTTTGTCTCCCGCTCCTATGACCTGCCTGAAACCACCAGCGAGGCGGAGCTGCTCGAGCTGATCGATACGCTCAATGCAGATACCACCATCGACGGTATTCTGGTCCAGTTGCCGTTACCTGCGGGTATCGACAACGTTAAAGTTCTCGAGCGTATTGCGCCGGATAAAGACGTTGACGGTTTCCACCCGTATAACGTTGGTCGCCTGTGCCAGCGTGCGCCGCGCCTGCGCCCATGTACTCCGCGCGGTATTGTGACTCTGCTTGAGCGTTACAATATCGACACCTACGGTCTGAATGCGGTCGTTATTGGCGCGTCGAATATTGTTGGCCGCCCGATGAGCATGGAGCTGCTGCTGGCTGGCTGCACCACCACCGTCACCCACCGGTTCACCAAAGATCTGCGTCGCCATGTAGAGCATGCAGACCTGCTGATTGTTGCCGTCGGCAAACCTGGCTTTATTCCCGGCGAGTGGATCAAAGAAGGTGCGATTGTGATTGATGTCGGCATCAACCGTCTGGAGAATGGTAAGGTTGTTGGCGATGTGGTCTTTGAAGATGCAGCCGCACGCGCGTCATATATCACGCCGGTACCCGGCGGCGTAGGCCCAATGACGGTCGCCACACTTATCGAAAACACGCTGCAGGCGTGTGTTGAATATCATGATGTAAAGGACGTTTAAGATGGCCACATTTTCACTGGGTAAACACCCACACGTTGAACTCTGCGATTTACTGAAGCTGGAAGGCTGGAGCGAAAGCGGCGCCCAGGCAAAAATTGCTATTGGCGAAGGGTTAGTGAAGGTCGATGGTGCTGTAGAAACGCGTAAACGCTGCAAAATCGTTGCCGGACAGACCGTCAGCTTTGAAGGCCACAGCATTAACGTCGTGGCGTGATCCCAGGTGCCGGATGAGGTTAACCCCTGTCCGGCCACTTCCTCTCTCCTTTTCAGATAATGACTTCATCACCACTTCACAGTGAACTGTTAGCATGTTGTTTTTCCACATGAAGCGATCATCATGCCAACAATCGTTACCCACGCTGCCGTTCCTCTCTGTTTAGGATTAGGTCTCGGGCGTAAAGTCATCCCCCCGCAATTACTGTTTACTGGCGTCATTCTGGCTATGTTGCCGGATGCCGACGTCCTGTCGTTTAAGCTTGGCGTCGCCTACGGCAACGTGTTTGGTCACCGCGGTTTTACCCATTCGCTGCTGTTCGCCTTCGTGGTGCCGCTGCTCTGCGTATGGATGGGTCGACGATGGTTCAAGGCAGGCTTAATTCGCTGCTGGCTATTCCTGACGGTTTCACTGCTGTCGCACAGCCTGTTGGATTCGGTCACCACTGGCGGCAAAGGCGTCGGCTGGCTGTGGCCGTGGTCGGATGAACGCTTCTTTGCACCGTGGCAGGTGATTAAAGTCGCCCCGTTTGCGCTATCACGCTACGCCACACCATACGGGCACCAGGTGATAATTTCGGAGTTGATATGGGTATGGCTACCGGGAGTTATGATGATGGGTGTGCTGTGGTGGTATCGGAAATATTAATTTGCCGGATACGACAAGCGTCTTATCCGACCGACATTCGTACATTGATTGCCGGACAGGGCGCGAGCCGCCATCCGGCAATCAATATCATTACTTACGGCGCCAGGTAGTGCCCTGCGGGCCATCTTCCAGCACGATACCCATCTCATTGAGACGGTCACGCGCGGCGTCAGCTGCCGCCCAGTCTTTGGCTTTACGGGCATCCAGACGCTGCTGGATTAACGCTTCAATTTCAGCAACTTCACCGTCATCCGCCTGCGCACCGCTTTGCAGGAATGCTTCGGGCTCCTGTTCCAGCAGGCCCAGCACGCTGGAAAGCTTACGCAGATGCGAAGCCATACCGTTAGCCGCCGCCATATCTTCACCCTTCAGGCGGTTAACCTCACGCGCCATATCAAACAGCACGGAGTAGGCTTCCGGCGTATTGAAGTCATCGTCCATCGCTTCAATGAAGCGTGCTTCAAAGGCTTCGCCACCGGCTGGGGCAACGGACTTATCGGTGCCGCGCAGCGCGGTATACAGACGCTCCAGCGCAGAGCGCGCCTGCTTCAGGTTCTCTTCGCTGTAGTTTAACTGGCTACGGTAATGACCAGACATCAGGAAGTAGCGAATGGTTTCGGCGTCGTAGTATTTCAGCACGTCACGCACGGTAAAGAAGTTGCCCAACGATTTGGACATTTTCTCCCGGTCAACCATCACCATCCCGGAGTGCATCCAGTAATTAACGTATTCACCGTCATGCGCACAGGTGGACTGAGCGATTTCGTTTTCATGGTGCGGGAACATCAGATCCGAACCACCGCCATGAATATCAAAATGGTTGCCCAACTGTTTGCAGTTCATCGCCGAACATTCGATGTGCCAGCCAGGACGACCCGCGCCCCACGGAGACGGCCAGCTCGGCTCGCCTTCTTTGGACATTTTCCACAGCACGAAGTCCATCGGGTTGCGCTTCACATCAACCACATCAACGCGTGCGCCCGCCTGCAGCTGATCCAGATCCTGGCGTGACAACTGACCATAGTTCGGGTCAGTCGGCACGTCGAACATCACGTCGCCGTTATCAGCGACATATGCGTGACCTTTGGCAATCAACTGTTCAGTGATTTCAATGATCTCAGCGATATGGTGCGTAGCGCGCGGCTCCAGATCCGGGCGCAGAATATTCAGCGCGTCGAAATCGCTATGCATTTCCGCGATCATTCTGTCGACCAACGCCACAAAGCTCTCACCATTTTCATTCGCGCGCTTGATGATTTTGTCATCAATATCGGTAATGTTGCGCACATATTTCAGCTTATAGCCGAGGAAGCGCAGATAGCGCGCGACAACGTCGAAAGAAACGAAGGTACGTCCGTGGCCAATATGACAGAGATCGTAAACGGTAATACCACACACGTACATGCCGACTTCCCCGGCATGAATAGGTTTGAATTCCTCTTTTTGGCGCGTCAGTGTATTAAAGATTTTTAACATCGAAGATTCCGTGTAGACGTGTGTGGATAGTAAAGTCTGTATAATACCCATAATTTAGACCGGAAGCAGCACACTTTGCGAGGTGATCGCAGCTTGCGGTTATGCTATAACACACCCCTAACTCTGACCCTTCACGGGGTCGAAGCACCAATCTATCGGAACAGGATGCAAAAATGGTTACTTTCCACACTAATCACGGCGATATCGTAATCAAAACGTTTGATGATAAAGCGCCTGAAACAGTTAAAAACTTCCTGGACTACTGCCGCGAAGGTTTTTACAACAACACCATTTTCCACCGTGTTATTAACGGTTTCATGATCCAGGGCGGCGGTTTCGAACCGGGCATGAAGCAAAAAGCCACGAAAGAAGCGATCAAAAACGAAGCGAACAACGGTCTGAAAAACACCCGTGGTACGCTGGCGATGGCGCGTACTCAGGCTCCGCACTCCGCAACCGCACAGTTCTTCATCAACGTTGCAGACAACGACTTCCTGAACTTCTCCGGCGAAAGCATGCAGGGTTGGGGTTATTGCGTGTTTGCCGAAGTTGTTGAAGGCATGGACGTGGTTGATAAAATCAAAGGCGTTTCCACTGGTCGCAGCGGTATGCACCAGGATGTGCCAAAAGAAGACGTCATCATCGAAAACGTGACCGTCAGCGAGTAATCGTGACGACACTGTTTATTGCAGATCTTCACCTCTGCACAGAAGAACCGGCGATCACCGCCGGTTTTCTGCGTTTTTTAGCCGGTGATGCGCGAAAAGCTGATGCACTGTACATTCTCGGCGACCTGTTTGAAGCCTGGATTGGCGACGACGACCCAACCCCACTGCATCATGAAATAGCCGCGGCGATAAAATCACTGGTTGATTCCGGCGTTCCCTGCTTTTTTATTCACGGCAACCGAGATTTTCTGCTCGGCAAACGTTTTGCCCGTGAAAGCGGCATGAGCTTGCTGCCTGAGAAAAAAGTACTCAACCTGTATGGCCGCAAGGTATTGATCATGCATGGCGACACTTTGTGTACAGACGATGCAGGCTATCAGGCGTTTCGCGCCAAAGTACATCAACCCTGGCTACAGAAGCTGTTCCTCTCCTTACCTCTGTTCGTTCGCCAACGTATCGCCGCGAAAATGCGCGCCAATAGCAAAGCGGCCAACAGCAGCAAGTCACTGGCGATCATGGATGTGAATCCGCAGGCCGTCATCACCGAGATGGAAAAGCATCAGGTCCAGTGGTTAATTCACGGCCACACCCACCGCCCGGCAGTCCACGAGCTTACGGCCAATGAGCAACCCGCTTTCCGCGTGGTATTAGGCGCATGGCACACCGAAGGGTCGATGATCAAAGTCACGCCAGATGACGTTGAACTGATCGCATTTCCGTTTTAATTCCGCAGATATCCAGTTCCTCTTTACACAAAACTCGTTGAGATGCAGCCAGCTACAGAGGCTGCTTGAAGGGTGAAGTGTAAAGCGCGCAATCGTTTTCCTTGACGGCGAATTATGCTATTCTCTGTGGCCTCAAAAGTCGAGTGTAGTGCATCACAGGAGTTTTCAGACGCATGTCTTCCCGCAATAACCCGGCGCGTGTCGCCATCGTGATGGGGTCCAAAAGCGACTGGGCTACCATGCAGTTCGCCGCCGAAATCTTCGAAATTCTGAACGTGCCGCATCATGTTGAAGTCGTCTCCGCCCACCGCACCCCTGACAAGCTGTTCAGCTTCGCCGAAAGCGCAGAAGAGAACGGCTATCAGGTGATCATTGCCGGTGCGGGTGGCGCTGCACATCTGCCAGGCATGATTGCGGCGAAAACGCTGGTGCCTGTTTTAGGCGTCCCGGTGCAAAGCGCGGCGCTGAGCGGCGTAGATAGCCTTTACTCCATCGTACAGATGCCGCGCGGTATTCCGGTCGGAACGCTGGCTATCGGCAAAGCGGGCGCGGCAAATGCGGCCCTGCTGGCAGCACAAATTCTGGCAACACACGACAAAGCATTACACCAGCGTCTGAACGACTGGCGCAAAGCACAAACCGACGAGGTGCTGGAGAATCCGGACCCGCGAGGTGCGGCATGAAGCAGGTCTGCGTACTCGGTAACGGTCAGCTAGGGCGCATGTTGCGCCAGGCCGGTGAGCCGCTGGGCATTGCGGTCTGGCCCGTCGGGCTGGACGCCGAACCAGCAGCGGTCCCTTTTCAGCAAAGCGTGATCACCGCTGAGATTGAGCGCTGGCCGGAAACGGCGCTCACCCGCGAGCTCGCGCGCCACCCGGCATTTGTCAACCGCGACGTTTTCCCGATTATTGCCGACCGTCTGACGCAAAAGCAGCTTTTTGACAAGCTCGGCCTGGCAACTGCGCCGTGGCAGTTGCTGGCAGATAAAAGCGAATGGCCTGCAGTATTCGACAAACTCGGTGAGCTGGCGATCGTGAAACGTCGCGTCGGCGGCTACGACGGTCGTGGGCAGTGGCGTTTGCGCGCAAATGAAACCGAACAACTGCCGGACGACTGCTACGGCGAGTGCATCGTTGAGCAGGGAATCAACTTCTCTGGTGAAGTCTCATTGGTTGGCGCTCGTGCGTACGACGGTAGCACCGTCTTCTATCCGCTGACCCATAACCTGCACCAGGACGGCATTCTGCGCACCAGCGTGGTCTTCCCGCAGGCTAACGCCAAACAGCAGAAACAGGCCGAAGCGATGCTCTCTGCCATCATGCAGGAGCTGGGCTATGTCGGCGTGATGGCGATGGAATGTTTCATCACCCCGGAAGGTCTGCTGATTAACGAACTGGCTCCACGCGTGCACAACAGCGGGCACTGGACGCAAAACGGTGCCAGCATCAGCCAGTTTGAGCTGCACCTGCGCGCCATTACCAACCTGCCGTTACCCACGCCGGTAGTGAACACTCCTTCGGTGATGGTAAATCTGATTGGTAGCGACCTGAACTACGACTGGCTGAAGCTGCCGCTGGTGCATCTGCACTGGTATGACAAAGAGGTGCGTGAAGGGCGTAAAGTGGGACACCTGAACCTGAGCGACAGCGATACCGCGCGTCTTAGTGCGACGCTGGAAGCGCTTATCCCCCTGCTGCCGCCGGAATATGCCAGCGGTATTATCTGGGCGCAGTCAACGCTGAAATAAGCCATTAATGCCGGGGATTTGATTTTATCCTTCCCCGGCCCCTCCTCTGGCGCGTAAAATCCCCTCCATTGCTGTTTTTGTATTTTCAGGATCACACATGAACGATGGAACGGACTATCGCGCAATTTTGCTCGCTGGTACGCCTATAATCGATGTACGCGCCCCCGTCGAATTTCTGCAAGGCGCAATGCCGGGCGCAATCAACCTTCCCCTAATGAACGATGACGAACGTGCCGCCGTGGGTACCTGTTATAAACGTCAGGGACCCGAGGCAGCCCTCACGCTCGGCCATCAACTGGTCTGCGGCGAGACTCGCCAACAACGTATGAAGGCCTGGCTGGATGCCTGTCGTCAAAATCCTGCGGGTTATTTATGCTGCGCGCGCGGCGGTCAGCGTTCGCACATTGTGCAGCAGTGGCTGCACGAGTCCGGGATTGACTACCCGCTGATACACGGCGGCTACAAAGCCCTGCGTCAGGCGGCGATTCAGCTGACGGAAGAATTAGTGCAAAAGCCGATCGTCTTAATTGGCGGCTGTACCGGGAACGGTAAAACGCAGCTGGTGCAACAGCAGCCGAACGGCGTGGATCTCGAAGGTCTGGCGCACCATCGCGGTTCCTCGTTTGGTCGCACCGTTGAACCGCAACTGAGTCAGGCGAGTTTTGAAAACCTGCTGGCGGTCGAAATGCTCAGAACCGACAGCCGTCAGGATCTGCGTCTGTGGGTACTGGAAGATGAAGGCCGCATGATCGGGGCTAATCATCTGCCTGAGTGCCTGCGTGAACGCATGACCCAGGCATCTATTGCAGTGGTGGACGATCCTTTTGAGCGTCGTCTGGAGCGACTGCGTGAAGAGTATTTCGTGCGGATGCACCACGATTTTACCCATGCTTATGGCGAGAGTCAGGGCTGGCAGGAGTATAGCGAGTATCTGCACCACGGCCTGTTTGCTATTCGCCGCCGTCTGGGTTTACAACGTTTTGCCGAGCTGACGGCCCTGCTCGACGTGGCTCTGCGCGAACAGCAAGCGACGGGCAGTACCGACGCCCATATGGGCTGGCTGGTACCGTTGCTCAACGAGTATTACGACCCGATGTATCGTTATCAACTGGAAAAGAAAGCCGCGAAAGTCGTCTTTCGCGGCACATGGCAGGACGTTGCCGACTGGCTTAACGCACAGTGATCAGTGTCTGTCGCGCTTATCCGCGCGTTTCGCCAGCCAGTCGCCCAGCACCTGAACGACCTGCACCAGAATAATCAGCGCCACCACGGTGACGATCATGACCTGGGTTTCATAGCGGTAATAACCAAAGCGAATCGCCAGGTCGCCTACCCCACCGCCACCAACGATTCCGGCCATCGCGGAGTAACCGATCAGACTCACCAGCGTTATCGTCAACCCACGCAGCAGACCCGCGCTCGCTTCAGGTAACAGAACGGTGCAGATGATGCGCATCGGGCTGGCGCCAAAGGCTTCCGCCGCTTCAATAATGCCTTTATCGACTTCGCGCAGTGCGCTGTCGACCAGACGGGCATAAAAAGCGATTGCCGCCACCGAGAGCGGGACCGAGGCCGCAATCGGCCCAATGGTATTTCCGAGTAAAAACTGGGTGAGCGGCAGCAGCAGCACCAGCAGGATCACAAACGGCACCGAACGGATGATATTCACCAGCACGGAGCTGAGCAGATACACAAAACGGTTTTGCCAGAATAAATGCCGGTCGGTGACGAAAATAAGAAAACCGAGCGGCAGACCGCCAATAATCGCCAGCACCGTAGAGATGCTTAGCATCTGAAAGGTTTCATTAAACGCCAGCGTCAAATCAGGCAATAAATCATCCACGAATCACCTCCACCTGTGCCGTGCGTTGACGAATATGCTCCACGGCGACATCCACCGCAGAAGGGTTATGCGGCGCGGTCAGTTGCACCACCAGAATTCCCAGCGCACGCTCGCCGATATATTCAATTTTGCCGTGCAGAATGTTCACCGCCACACCAAATTTAACCGCGACTTCTGACAACACCGGCTGTTCCGCCGAATCGCCGATGAACAGAATTTTCAGCAACTGGCCAGGCAAATGCTGGCGCAAGCGTTCGGGTAGCGTCAGATTGAGGGTATGCGACACCAGTTGCTGCGTGAAAGCGTGCTGCGGGTGAGCAAAAACGTCAAACACCTCACCGGACTCCACCACCTTGCCGCCGGACATCACCGCCACACGATCGCAAATCGATTTGATCACGTTCATCTCGTGAGTGATCAGCACGATCGTGATCCCCAACTGTTGGTTGATCTGCTTAAGCAATGCCAGAATAGTGGCCGACGTTTCCAGATCCAGCGCAGAGGTCGGTTCATCACACAGCAGCACATCGGGGTGATTGGCAATCGCACGGGCAATACCAACGCGCTGCTTTTGCCCGCCGCTGAGCTGCACAGGAAAGCGGTTTGCCTTGTCAGACAGCTCCACCAGCGTCAAGATTTCGCTGACGCGTGGGCCAATTTTACTGCGCTCCCATCCGGCAGCCTTCAGGCTGAAAGCGACGTTTTGCGCCACGGTACGGGTATGCATCAGATTAAAATGCTGAAAAATCATCCCAATACGCTGACGGGCTTTACGTAGTTGCGCCCCTTCCAGCGCGGAAATTTCTACGCCGTTAACCTTTACGCTTCCCAGGCTTGGTCGCGTTAAGGCGTTCAGGGTGCGCAGCAGCGTACTTTTCCCCGCGCCGCTGGTCCCGACAATGCCAAATATCTCACCTGCGCCTATGCGCAAGCTGACGTCATCAACCGCCCGGGTTGATGGTCCACGGCCTGCGCTAAAATCCACGCAAACCTTTTCTATCTCAATCATAGCCACCTCAGAAATGCGAAAAGGGCAGTCGCCGCTGCCCCTGTTAACCTTGTGCGCAGCGATTATTGGGCTGCCGACATCCATTCCGGTTTCTGGAAGGCGCTGTAAATATTTTGCGGATCGTCGATCACCGCGCGATACGCCGGAGATTTCACCGCCGCCACAATATCTTTCGCGAACGGTTTATCTGCATCTTCACTGCGTACCGCTATGATATTTTTCAGATTTTCGTCAAGATGCTCTTGCTTGATGGCACTGGCGAGATCCAGTTTCGCCGCCACGGCAAAGTTACCGTTGACCAGCGCGCCGGTCACACCGTCCAGGGTACGCGGCAGTTGTGCCGCTTCCAGCGGTTTAAACACCAGCCCTTTCGGGTTGCTGGCGATATCGCGCTCAGAGGCTTTAGTCGGATCGATAGTGTCTTTGATGGTAATAAGGCCAATAGACTGCAGGAAACGCAGACCGCGAGCCAGATTGGTTGGATCATTGGAAAGCGTGATCACATCCCCTTTTTTTAACTCATCCAGGCTTTTGATTTTATGTGAGTAAAAACCCATCCCGGCCGTTGGGACCACAATCAGCTTGCTCAGCTTCAGTCCTTTATCAGCGGTGAATTTGTCAAAGTAGAGCGAGTGCTGGAACAAGTTGGCATCAATACTGCCGTTGGAAAGCGCCATGTTCGGCTGCACGTAGTCGCTGAATTCGCGCACCACTACCTTATAGCCTTTCTCTTTCAGCGTAGGGGTAATGGCCTGTTTCACCATATCGCCGTACGGACCAGGTGCGACGCCAAACACGATGGTATGCGGGTCACTGTTCGCATGAGCAAGTTGTAATCCACAGGCCAGTAACAGCGCTCCGGTCGCGACGCGTAAACTCTGACGCAATCCCATAATTTCTCCATTTTAACGTTGTGGTGTCATGTCTCACGCCGTTCTTGCGGCGTTGTTCTTGTTGGCCTGTTAACAGGCTGATTGTTAACATGACACAGATCACAACCTGCTGTCCTTGAAATTATTTCATGATGTTGCGGGATATGTCGTTGAATGTACGTTGAAGGTACTAATATGTTTTTCAGCAAAGGATAGTAAAAAACCGGATAACCTTCTGGTTACCCGGTTTTGGCAGGGAAATTGACTTAGAAATCGTAACGCAGACGAACCAGGTTCATATCACCCAGATTGTCGGTGCTGGAGGTGAAGACGTGTTCGTAATCCACACGGAAACCGTAGTCCAGCTGGAAGCTGATACCCACACCATTGTCGGTACGCAGGTAGTTACGACCATTCACGTATTCAATACGGTCGCCCATAACGTAGGGTTGAACGGATTTCAGCGCATACTGACCAACCGGGAAGGTGTAACCCGCAAAGTATTCCAGACCCCAGGCATCACCGGCAAAGTAATCGTTAACAGAGACTTTTTTGGTGGTCATGAAGTTTTGATACCAACCGCCGCCCATCGAGAAGGTCCAGTTGTCCGGTTTCCAGCTCAGCGCGGTACCGACGATGTTTTGATCGTAGGTTTTGCTGGTGTCGCCACGCATTTCCGCGCGGGTGTAGTTCCACGCCGTACCCCAGGTCAGGTCATCAGTGATGTGATAATCCACACCCAGCGAGCCACCGCCTTTACGCTTGTAGCGCAGACCGTTGTTCGGGTTGTAATCATCGCTGAACAGATAAGATGCGTAGAGATCAACATCGCCAACCGTTTTCTTATACTTCAGTGATTTACGCGTACGATAGGAACCGTCATAGTCGCCATTGATACCGTTACCTGGTGCCTGACCGATCATGTCGTAGTCCCAGATATCCGTTTTCGCACCAACCACATCATAGTAAATGCTGTTCTGTTGACCGAAGGTCAGCGTACCCCAGGTCGCGCTCTTCAGACCGGTGTACAACATACGACGCGTGGTATCGTTGGCGCCGTTAGCATAGTGATTATCCCAGTTGAACATTGCCGGGAAGTTTACGCCCAGCTCGTAATAACTCACCCAACTGATGTCATCAAACAGATAGTAATCAGCGGCGAAGCGGAAACGCGTCCCGCCGTCGAAACCATTACGTTTGTAGCCATTCTTACCATCATCACCGGCCATATTCTGGAACTGCGGACGAATACTCCCGCCAACGGTGAAGTTAAGACGGCTCAGCGGGTTGCCCGCCTGTGGATCTTGTTTCAGGACCGTGATTTCCGCCTGGGAGGCGAACGTCGTTATTGCCACTGCTGCGCCGATCGATACCGCCAGCGCCGTTTTTTTTATAGTCATTATTTGTACCTTGATAGATAGCCTGCCAATTATTCAGCATACAAATATTAACGTTTATTAATACACTCGTGTTGTCGGGTTTTTATTGTTCTGTGCTGTTAAATATCAATGAGTTATCAATTTGTGCTACATAGATAAAAAAACGCACCGATTTAAAAAACCGGTGCGTAATCATCACGAATATAAATTAACTACTGAATTGACGGAACAGCGCTTTGCCTTTTAGCAGACGTGAACCGAGCCATCCGCCGCATAACGAGAGCAACAATGCCCCACAAAGCGGCAACACGACCCACAGTCGCCAGTCTGGCTCCCACGGAAAATCAAACACTCGGGTTTGCAGCACCGCCAGTGCGGTTTCCGCGCCGATGGCAGCCACCAGTCCAGCGACCATCCCGAGCATGGCGAACTCGCACCATAGCGTGGTACGCAGCAGCTTCTTACCCGCGCCCAGCGTGCGCCAGACCACCAGTTCCTGATGACGCTGACGCATTCCGACCTGGACCTGCGCCAATAGCAGCAACATACCGCAAGCGGTAACCAGCACCACCATCACCTCCAGTGCCCGGCTCACCTGCTCCAGCACCTGGCTCACCTGTTTGAGGATTGCGCCAATATCCAGCAGGCTGATAGTCGGGAATTCGCGGTTAAGCTGCGTCAGCATGCCGTTGCCGTTCTCCCAGCGAAAGCTGGTTAACCAGCTTTGCGGCTGAGCGTCCAGCGCGCCGGAGGGAAAGATAAAGAAGAAGTTGGGGCGCAGGCTTTCCCAGTCCACTTTGCGCAGACTGCTGACCGTGGCGCTGAAATCCTGGGTATCGCCCATAAAGGTCACCCGATCGCCAAGCTTGACGTTCAGCCGTTTCGCCAGCCCCTCTTCCATCGAGACTTCGCCCGCTTTTGGCGGCCAGCTTCCGGCAACGATCGGGTTATGATCCGGTCGGGTATCCTGCCAGGTCAGATTAAGCTCACGGTTCAGCGCCTCATCATGATTGCCTTCGGTCGGCTTCTCATTGATAGCCGTCAAACGCGCCCGCACAATCGGATAGAACGATTCCGGGATCACCTGATGCTCAGCCAGGAAAGCCTTGAGTGGAACCACCTGTTCGGTGGCAATGTTGATGAGAAAATAGTTCGGGCTTTCCGGCGGCATTTGCTGCTGCCAGCGGTCGAGCAGGTCGCCACGCAGTACCAGCAGCAGCGCCAGCAACATAAAGGAAAGCGAAAATGCCGACAGCTGACTGAGCGTTGACCACGGCTGGCGCAACAGCCGACTGACCGCTAAACGCAGCGGCAGCGAGGTGAGCGTCAGGCCACGCAGCACGTTGAGCAGCATCCAGCCGAGCACCCCGCACAAAAGCGCCAGCACTACCGCTCCGGCCAGCACGGCCCACAGCAGCGGGCTTCCGCCCATCAGTCCGGCGAGCAGGGCAATCACGACTATCAATACCACCGGCAAATAAAACTTCAGCGGCCAGACGTTTGCCACCACGTCACGGCGCAGTACCCGGAGTGGCTGAGTCGCCAGCAGCAAACGGTAAGGGCGTAACCCCACCAGCAGAGAAATGACCGTCATGGTGCCTAATGCCCATAGCCACGGCCAGGGACTGGCAGGCGGCAGTTCGCCGGGCAGTACCGGCTTAAGTAATACCACCAGCACGCGTTCAAACAACAGCCCGAATAACCCTCCGGTCACGCCAGACAGCACCAGCACCATCAGCCATTGACCAACAATCAGCCTGCGCAACTGTGCTCTGCCCGCGCCAAGGGTTTTCAGAATAGCCACCAGATCGTAACGACTGCGGCAGTAATGGCTCATCGCCACGGCAACCGCAGCGACCGCCAGCAGCAGGGTTAGCAGCGCCGACAGCAGCAGGAACTGTTGCGAACGCTCCAGTGATTTCCCCAGCGCCCCTTCATCCTGCTCCAGCCCATACCAGCGCTGTTCAGGCTTTAACTGCGGGAGCAGCCATTTTTCATAGGCTTCCAGTTGCTGCGGTGTCCCGCCAAATTTATAGCGCCAGGTCACCCGGCTCCCCGGCTGGACCGCCGCCGTTTTTTCGACATCCGCCATGTTCATCATCAGGCGCGGCGCTATCTGGAACGGATTAAAACCGGCGTCCGGCTCCTGTACCACTTCCCCGGCGATGCGCAGCGTGGCATCGCCAACGTCGATGGAATCACCGATTTTTAAGTTCAGCAACGCCATCAGACGCGGAGCCAGCAGCACCGAGCCTGGCTGAGGTTTCAGTCCCGGCGGATTGGTTTGCAACGTGCCATACATCGGATACACATCATCCACCGCTTTGACGTTCGCCAACTGCGGCGTATCCCGGGCAAAGGTCATAGTGGCAAAGGTCAGCTGTTCGCCCACTTTCAGGCCACGCTGTCGCGCCTCGTCAATCCACGCTTTCGGCACGGTACGCGAACTTTGTAGCGACCGATCTCCCGCCATAAACTCACGGCTTTGCTGGCTCAACCCTTTTTCCATACGATCGCTGATATTGCCCAGCGCCAGCACGCAGGCCACGGCCAGGCTCAGCGCCAGCCAGACAATCAGTAATGAAGGCGAGCGCCATTCGCGCCAGAACCAGCGTGCAATCATGCCTCCTCCTGCAACTGTCCGTTCACCAGGCGTAAACGCCGATCGCAACGCGCCGCCAGTTGAGAATCATGGGTCACCAGAATCAGGGTGGTGCCATGTTCCCGGTTCAGAGAAAACAGCAGGTCGGCGATTTTGTCTCCGGTCTGGCGGTCCAGATTGCCCGTCGGTTCATCGGCAAACAGTACGTCAGGACGACCGTTAAACGCCCGCGCCAGCGCTACGCGCTGCTGCTCCCCACCGGAAAGCTGGGCCGGAAGATGATCAAGACGTTTTCCCAGCCCCAGTTGCTCCAGCAACGTTTTTGCCCCGTCGCGACTTTTTCCGCTGTTTTCGCCGCGCAACAACGCGGGCAACTCGACGTTTTCCAGCGCGTTTAGGGTCGGAATTAACATGAATGACTGGAAGACAAAACCCACGTGTCGCGCCCGCAGCTGTGCCCGGGCTTCTTCATCCATGGTGTGCAGCGCCTGCCCCACCAGGCTGACTTCACCGCTGGTGCCATCGTCCAGCCCGGCGAGGATCGCCAGCAGTGTGGATTTTCCTGAACCCGACTCGCCAATCAGCGCAATGGTCTCGGCGCGTTTGACAACCAGTTCAACTCCGGTAAGGATGGATAGCTCATGATCACCCTGACCGACGGATTTCTTAAGATGATGAACTTCAACAATGTTTTCCGCTGGCATTGGCCTTTCCTGTTCCTGGTCCTGTTAACTTTCCGCGCCGCCGCAGCGGACACGTTATTAATTCTGGGTGACAGCCTGAGCGCCGGATACCGTATGTCCGCCAGCGCCGCGTGGCCTGCGCTACTTAATGATAAATGGCAAACCAAAACGCCGGTGGTGAATGCCAGTATTAGCGGCGACACCTCGCAGCAGGGTCTGGCCCGTCTGCCTGCATTACTGAAGCAGCACCAGCCGCGCTGGGTGCTGGTCGAACTTGGCGGCAACGACGGTCTGCGCGGTTTTGCGCCTGCGCAAACCGAACAAACCCTGCGCACCATTCTGCAGGATGTGAAAGCAGCAAATGCCGAACCGCTGCTGATGCAAATTCGTCTGCCGGCAAACTACGGTCGCCGTTATAATGAAAGCTTTAGCGCGATTTATCCAAAACTCGCCAAAGAGTTTGATATACCTCTGCTGCCCTTTTTTATGGAAGAGGTTTATCTGAAACCCCAGTGGATGCAGGATGATGGTATTCATCCTAACCGTGACGCCCAGCCGTTTATTGCCGACTGGATGGCGCAACATCTCACTCCTCTAGTAAATCACGACTCGTAAAACAACGGAGATCCTGACAGGTAAAGTTATGCAAAAATCGGTCTTAATAACAGGATGTTCCAGCGGAATCGGTCTGGAAAGCGCGCTTGAGCTAAAGCGCCAGGGTTTTCAAATTCTGGCAGGCTGTCGCAAACCTGACGATGTGGCGCGTATGAACAGCATGGGATTCACCGGCATATTGCTGGATCTGGATTCACCCGAGAGCGTAGATCGCGCGGCTGATGCGGTGATCGCCCTGACCGATAATCGTTTGTATGGGATCTTTAACAACGCCGGATACGGCGTCTATGGCCCATTGCCCACCATCAGCCGCGAGCAGATGGAACAGCAGTTTTCCGCCAACTTCTTTGGCGCACATCAGCTTACCATGCGCCTGTTACCTGCCATGCTACCCCACGGCGAAGGACGAATTGTGATGACCTCGTCGGTAATGGGATTGATCTCAACGCCGGGGCGCGGGGCCTATGCCGCCAGCAAATATGCGCTGGAAGCCTGGTCCGACGCGCTGCGTATGGAGCTGCGCCACAGCGGGATTAAGGTCAGCCTGATTGAGCCTGGCCCTATTCGCACCCGCTTTACCGAAAACGTCAACCAGACCCAGAGCGATGCTCCCGTGGAAAACCCCGGAATTGCCGCGCGTTTTACGCTGGGGCCACAAGCGGTTGTCGCCAAAGTGCGTCATGCGTTTGAGAGCGACAAACCAAAGCTGCGTTATCCGGTTACGCTGGTGACCTGGGCAGTTATGCTACTGAAGCGCCTGTTGCCAGGCCGCATAATGGACAAAATTTTACAGGGTTGAGTTGAAGCACGCGCGTCAGCCCCCATGTAACAAGAAATCGACAAAAGAGAGTAACTCCATGTCCACACAGAATATTGTTAACATTAACGAATCGAACCTCCAGCAGACCCTTGAACAGTCGATGACCACGCCGGTCCTGTTCTATTTTTGGTCTGAGCGCAGCCAGCATTGTCTGCAATTAACGCCGGTACTGGAGAGCCTTGTTGCTCAGTACAACGGTCAGTTTATTCTCGCCAAGTTAGACTGCGACGCCGAGCAGATGATCGCCTCCCAGTTTGGTCTGCGCGCGATCCCCACGGTTTATTTGTTCCAGAACGGTCAGCCGGTAGATGGATTCCAGGGCCCGCAGCCGGAAGAAGTTATTCGCGCGCTACTGGAGAAAGTGTTACCGAGCGAAGAAGAGTTGAAAGCGCGCCAGGCGATCGAGTTCATCGAAGCCGGCAATCACGCTGATGCGCTGCCGCTGCTGAAAGAAGCCTGGCAGATCTCCAACCAGAGCAGCGAAATTGGCCTGCTGTTGGCGGAAACGCAAATCGCCCTGAACCGTTCAGACGAAGCCGAAGCGGTGCTGAAAACTATCCCGTTGCAGGATCAGGACACCCGTTATCAGGGCCTGGTGGCACAGATCGAACTGCTGAAGCAGGCGGCTGATACGCCTGAAATCCAACAGTTGCAGCAGCAGGTCGCCAGCAATCCACAGGATGCGGCGCTGGCAACTCAACTGGCCATTCAGTTACACCAGGTTGGACGTAACGAGGAATCGCTGGAATTGCTGTTCAGTCACCTGAAGAAAGATCTCACTGCAGCCGACGGTCAGGCGCGTAAAACCTTCCAGGAGATCCTTGCCGCACTGGGCACCGGCGATGCGCTGGCCTCGAAATACCGCCGCCAGCTGTACGCGCTGTTGTACTAATCCGCTGCATTTGCCTGATGGCGCTTGCGCTAATCGGGCCTACAATCTCCCCGTAGGCCCGCGCCATCCGGTACTCCATTAGTTTTTTTTCAAATGCGTCACCACCAGTTGGTGACGTGAATTATAGAACTTCCGATAGGTCAGGTAGCAGGCGATAATGGTTGACAGACTGGCGGTCGAAAGCAGCATAAACGTCACCATAATCTGATACTTAATCGCTTTTACCGGATCAATACCTGCAAAGATCAACCCGGACATCATCCCCGGTAAACTCACCAGTCCCACGGTCTTCGCTGAATCGATCGTCGGGATCAGCGAAGCGCGAATACTGTCGCGAATCAGCGGCGCGGAGGCCACTTTCGGCGTCGCACCGAGGCTGAGTTTTTCCTGAATTTGCTGCTGTTCGCTGTTAAACCGCTGCCCCAGATTGTTGTAACACAGCCCTACCGCAACCATCGCATTGCCTGCAATCATGCCGGAAATTGGGATCACCTGCATTGGGGTAAACTCGATAGAGCCTGACAGAACCAGCACCGCCAGCGTTAACCCCGCCCCCGCCGTGATGGCGATAAATGACGAGAGAAAAGCTTTATCAATATATTTACTGCGCTTTTGCGCGTTATAAGCCGCGTTGAAACAGATAAACAGCACCATCAATAAGGTCAGAATGCTGTGGTTAACGCCGAAAATATATTTCAGCACATAGCCAACGATAATAAGCTGAACCACCGCCCGGCAAACGCTCCAGAGAATATCTTTTTCCAGCGCCAGTTTTTCTTTGTTGCTGATCAGTATCGCGACCACCACCAGCATCATCGCTAACGCCAGTGATTCATTGGTAATATTATGCTCGTTCATTACTTACTTCCTGCATTTCCCCGGCGTGCGGTTGAAGGGTTATGACATTATCCGCATGATTAATTTCATCTTTGTCGTGCGTCACCCACAGCACAGCAATATTCTTATCGCGAACATAGTGGTGAATTAATTCGTTCACATTCCGTTTATTGGCTTCATCCAGCGCGCTGGTAATTTCATCAAGCAGCAGGATTTTTGGCAGAAACTGTAAATTACGAATTAATGAGACGCGTTGCTTTTCGCCGCCAGACAGCTCATTGATGTTTTTTTTGAGGATCGTTTCGGGTAGCTCAAAACGGGCCAGATCGGCAAGAAACACATCCGGATCCGGACGTTTATCGCGGATTTGCCAGGGGAAAATGAGGTTGTCGTAAACGGTGTCACCAAACAACGCGGGCGTTTGCGCACAATAAGAAACCTGCTGGCGATATGTTTCAGGCTTAAGAGTGTTTATCTCCTTGCCCTCAAAGAGAATTTCACCGGCAGTCGGGCTAATTAATGACGCCACTATCTTGAGTAACGTACTTTTACCGCAACCAGACTGGCCGGTAATCAGCTTAAATTCTCCGGCCCGGAGATTAAAACAGATGTTATTGAGAACCTGCGTCGCCCCTGCCTGCCATGCGACATTTTTTAACTGAAGCAGAATGCTGCTTTCTTCCATTACCAATCCCTTTTTTACCTCTTTCGTGCAGACAGTCTATCCCTGTAATTTATTATAGGGGAGCCCACCCTGATAAATCGGGTATAATTTGACTAATGAGGCAGTAAAGGACAACACAACAGGAGGTTTCATCAATGCTCATTTTTATTCCTATTCTCATTTTTGTCGCGCTGGTCATCGTCGGTGCTGGCGTCAAAATCGTCCCGCAGGGATATCAGTGGACGGTCGAGCGTTTTGGCCGTTACACCAAAACCCTGCAACCGGGTTTAAACCTTGTTGTACCGTTCATGGACCGCATCGGTCGTAAGATCAACATGATGGAACAGGTGCTTGATATCCCCTCTCAGGAAGTCATCTCCAAAGACAACGCCAATGTCGCGATCGATGCCGTCTGCTTTATTCAGGTGATCGACGCGCCAAAAGCGGCTTATGAGGTCAGCAACCTGGAACTGGCGATCATCAACCTGACCATGACCAACATTCGTACCGTTCTCGGCTCGATGGAACTCGATGAAATGCTCTCCCAGCGCGACAACATCAACACGCGCCTGCTGCATATCGTTGATGAGGCCACGAATCCCTGGGGCATCAAAATCACCCGTATTGAAATCCGCGATGTGCGTCCGCCGGCGGAACTTATCGACGCCATGAACGCGCAGATGAAAGCCGAACGTACCAAGCGCGCCTATATTCTTGAAGCGGAAGGGATCCGTCAGGCAGAAATCGTCAAGGCCGAAGGTGAGAAACAGTCGAAAATCCTCAAAGCGGAAGGTGAACGCCAGTCGGCATTTTTACAGGCTGAAGCGCGTGAACGTTCCGCAGAAGCCGAGGCCCGCGCGACGCAGATGGTTTCGGAGGCCATTGCCGCCGGGGATATTCAGGCCGTGAACTACTTCGTGGCGCAGAAATACACCGAAGCGCTGCAGCACATCGGTTCGTCGAATAACAGCAAAGTGGTGATGATGCCGCTGGATGCCAGCAGCCTGATGGGGTCCATTGCCGGGATCGCCGAACTGGTGAAAGACAGCGCCAGCGAACGGAAAAAATCATGATAGCGATGATTCTGGTGCACCCGCACATCTTCTGGCTCAGCCTCGGCGGTCTACTACTCGCCGCCGAGATGCTGGGCGGTAACGGCTATCTGCTGTGGAGCGGCGTGGCGGCGGTGATTATCGGCCTGGTGGTGTGGCTTATCCCGCTTGACTGGGCGTGGCAGGGGGCGATGTTCGCCGTACTCACCCTGCTGGCGGCCTGGCTGTGGTGGAAGTGGCTGGCAAGGCGTGTACAAGATCAGAAAACCGCCGACAGCCATCTTAACCAGCGCGGGCAACAGTTGGTTGGCCGTCGATTTATTCTGGAAACTGCCCTGGTCAATGGCCGCGGACATATGCGCGTCGGCGACAGCTCATGGCCCGTCAGCGCCCGCGACGATTTGAGCGCCGGAACGCAGGTTGAAGTCATTGCCGTTGAGGGAATTACCCTGATTATTACAGCGGTATCACACTGAAAAGACAGGAAATAAGACTATGGTCAGGAAGACACCCCTTGCCTTTGCCCTTTGCTCATTATTGGTCGCCGCCCCGCAGGTATTCGCCTCTTTCGATATGGAAGACTGCAAATGGAGCGACGACAGCTGCCTGCTGAAAGGCTCGCCCACCTTCAATCCGGAAAACGACAGCCGTGATAACCTGCTGCGGCTGCTGAGCCAGGAGAAATCATTTGCTCTGCCGGTGCAGTCGATGCCGGCGGACATCACCCGCTCCCGCGATTTCTATTTTGCGTATCATCCGCAGTGGGATGACATTGCCCCGCAGCCAGCCGCAGCGCAGGTATCTGCCGAAGACAGCCCCCTGTCCCGACAGATAGCCGAACTGAACATTAGCGCAGACGAAATAAACGTCAACGACGCTGAGCTTGAGAACCGTCATGTTTCGAACAATACCGCGAGCGTCAGCGCGTTTTTTGCCGCACTGCTGGCCGACTCAACGTTAACGGCAAATCAGCGTCAGGCCCTGGCCCAGGCGCGCACAGGACTGTTATCCGGGGCAACCCGCGAGCAGATTGAGTCATCGCTTGCCACTCTCCCGGCAGATTCTCCAGCTCAGTCCTACAAAAGCTATCTGGCAGCGGCCGCCAGTTTTTATGCCGGTGATTATGCCAGCGCCGAACAGGATTTCGCTCAGCTAGCCAAAAGCGATCGTCCGTGGCTGGCTGAGACCGCGCAATACATGCTGATACGAGCGGCGTTGAACAAAAGCAGCCAGAACAGCGTGGGCGAGTACGGCGATTTTGATATCACAAAAATTAACCGCGAGGACGCTTCTCAGGCTCAGACGCTGGCGCAAGCCTATCTGCAACACTACCCGCAAGGCCTGTACGCCGCTTCCTCGCACGGTATGCTGCGTCGTATCAACTGGTATTTACAGGCGTGGCCGCAATTGGCGGGGTTGTATGAGCAGACGCTCCAGCAGTCGGCTGACGCACAGCAACTGCGTGAGATCGTCATCGAATACGATAATGTCTACGGCATGGCGTTCTACGAACAGTCCGTGGTGGAGGCTTTCCCCGATGCGCCGCTTGTCAGCTATATCGAACTGCTGCGCGCATTGCGCCTGAATAACAACAACAAACCAACGCTGACGCAGGCCCAGCTTGACGCCAGCAAACCGGTGTTTGAGCAGAGCCAAAAACTGCCGCTATGGCGCGATCTGCAGCTGAATCTGTGGCTGGCAACGGGCAACTACGCGGCGATTATTTCGGCAGTTACTCCGGCGCAGAAACTTCCGGCCCATGATACGCTGGCCTTCAGCGAACAGGTGCTGTACGGCGAAGCGCTGATGGGCCAGCAGAAATGGACCACGGCACGTGATTTCTGGCAGACATTGCTGAAGCTCAGCCAGGACAATGAACAGCAGCAGTATGTGCAGGCTAAGCTAGCCGCGACGCTGGTTTATAGCGGCGACGTGGCGGCAATTTTCGCCCCAGAAAGCGCAGTAACTAACCTGCGCTTTCGCTCGCAGGTGCTGAAAACCCAGGCCACGCCTGAACTACTGCGCCAGCAAGCCGTCCACGGTCCTAATAACGAAGAGCGTACCATCGCCCTGCATACGCTGCTGGTGCGGGATCTCACTGAGCATCGCTTTGACGACTGGCTGAATGACAGAAAACTGGCCAGCGCCATTACGCCGCCGGTCATTGGCGAAGCGTTTGATGACGTTAATCTGAGTATTTTCGACTGGAACGGAGACTCTGCCGAGAGCGGTTATACCTGTCGCAGTCTCAATGAAACGGTAACGGTTCTGAGCAAACAAGCGCATGATGCCCACGCCCTGAACTGCTTAGGCGAATTTTTCCGCACTACGCAAACCCACGTTGATTTATGGAAAAACAGTTCCGGCAACGATGTGCTTGAATCAGCAATCTCGCGCAAGAAACCGTTCGGCCAGTTCGACAGGCAAAGCTACTACCAGCAGGTGATCACATCGCCAAAAGCAGAGGTTGAAGATAAGAGCTTTGCGCTGTATCGCGCCATCATGTGCTATGCGCCTTCAGGCTCTAACGAGTGCGGCGGTGAGGAAGTGGATAAACTACAGCGTAAAGGCTGGTTCACCCAACTGAAAACGCAGTATCCGGGAAGTCCGTGGGCGCAAAAACTCAAATACTACTGGTAACTGCGCTACTGCTCGGCCAGGCACAGGCGGCGGAGATCGTCGCCGCCCGTGAACATCCGGCCTTCTGGCTATGGTCCGGAGTGAAGGCCAGTGACGAGCTGAAAAACGCACAAACAGTCTATCTGCATCAGGGCGAAGTCCTGGTACGTTCAGGTAACGTGGTGTTCCAGCGTCTAGGACTGCCGGTTAATCGCCTGACTTTCCCCTCTATCTGGTTGACCGTGCGCTTTACCACACTCGACGTACCGGAGGAGATCCCGGCGCGCATCATACGCTTGATGCAACGCTGGCAGGCGGCCGGGAATCACGTCATCGGCCTGCAGGTTGATTTTGACGCGGCGACCCATCAGCTTGCCGATTACGCCTACTTTCTGCAGCAGTTACGCCAACGGCTACCGACCGAGTTTGCACTTGGCGTAACCGGACTACTGGATTGGGCAAAAACGGGCGACGTCGCCACGCTGAACGCGCTGGCGGTCGATGAACTGGTGGTCCAGAGCTATCAGGGACGTCACACGGTACCAAATTATCAGGCGTATCTGCCCGCCCTCAGTCGTCTGCGCATTCCATTTAAGCTGGGGCTGGTACAAAACGGTAGCCGGGACCTGCAGGCTGAAGCACAGCTTGAGAAATCACCGTGGTACCGCGGCACGGTGGTGTTTATGCTTAATCCGCCACTCCGTTAAGCCTTCGCTTTATGGTGGCAGCAGCCGGAAAGATTATCAATAATCGGGCATTCGGCGCTGTCATCGCCAGGGCAACTCTCCGCCAGCGCCAACAAATGCAAGCGCATAGCCTGCAGCTCGCTGATATGGCGCTCAATGTCCGCCACCTTTTCTAACGTACGCTTTTTCACATCTGCGCTGTGACGCGCCGGATCGTTAAACAGGTTCACCAACTCGCCGCACTCTTCCAGGTTAAAACCAACCTGTCGTGCCTGTCGTAACAGCGTAAGCTCATTCAGATGCTGTTGGTTGTATGTGCGATAGCCATTTTCGCTACGCAGCGGCGGCGTCACTAACCCCTTTTCTTCGTAAAAGCGTATCGCTTTGCTGGTTAAACCGGTTTTTTTCGCAACATCGCTAATATTCACATTTCCCCCGCTGATCTTGTTGGTACTGAGCCACATTATAGCCCACATTGCCGTAATCCTTTACCCAAGAACCCCGCGCATTTCCCACCATCACAGCGATGCACAAATCCTTTTAATTCACATTGTTATATCCGATTCAGATCACATTTCAGCATTTATTGACCACGCAAAATTGACTCAAATCAAAAGATGTATCGGTTCTGCACCTTTCATCTTGAACAAAGGGAAACAATTTTATATACAAACGCGAATGATAATGATGATCATTTACATTCAATAAAGGTTCTCTTATGTTGCCACGGATTAACCAAAGGCCATTTATTCTTTCAGCCCTGACATTATGCATGTCCGGCGCTACTTTTGCAGCGACCTCTCCAACACACGGTTCAACGTCCGACGAAGATACGGTGATCGTTACGGCTAACCGCACAGAAAGTAGTCTCTGGGATAGCCCGGCAACCATTCAGGTTATCGATCGCCAGACGCTACAAAACTCCACCAGCGTTTCTCTTGCTGATGATTTACAAGATATCCCCGGCGTCGAAGTTACCGATAACGCTCTCGCAGGTCGGAAACAAATTCGTATCCGTGGCGAAGCTTCTTCGCGGGTGCTGATTTTGATAGACGGCCAGGTCGTCAGCTACCAACGTGCCGGACAAAACTACGGAGCCGGTTTACTGATTGACGAATCCGCGCTGGAACGTATTGAAGTGGTCAAAGGCCCTTATTCTGTCCTCTATGGTTCGCAGGCAATTGGCGGCGTCGTGAACTTTATTACCAAAAAAGGCGGCGATAAGCCTTTGGGTGGTAGCGTTAAGGCTGTTTATAACTCCGCAACGGCAGGATGGGAAGAGTCAGCGGCAGCCTGGGGAAGCATCGGTAACTTTGACTACCGCATCAATGGCAGCTATTCCGACCAGGGGGATCGCGATACACCTGACGGAAGATTGCCCGACACCAACTTCCGTAATAACGGTCAGGGAGTGTGGCTTGGCTACAACCTCGATCGCCACAAAATTGGGCTCTCACTCGACCGTTATAAGCTATCCACTCAAACCTGGTTTGACGATCCCGAAGGTCAGTTCGACGACTTTAGCGTCAAAATTCCTAAGCTGGAACGCGAGAAAATCGGTCTTTTCTACGACTACGCGGCCGACGGGGATTACCTGAGGAACATCCATTTTGACGCATACACCCAGACAATAGAGCGCAAATTTGAAAACCGGGTCAAAACGACCCAGATTATCCCCAGCCCGATGATTAAAGCGCTGACGGTAAGCAATCAAACCAATACCAACGACAAACAATATACCCAGGGTGTAACGCTGCAGGGCAATATCTCCCTTCCGGCTAACAACACGCTGGTGATTGGCACCCAGTATCAGCATGACAAAATAAAACAGGACACGGACGGCAGTACACGCCAGACCGCGGCTACCGGCTTCTTCGATACGCAAACCCGTACCCTGTCATATAACGAAGCGGAACAAAGCAACACCTCACTGTTCGCGCAAAACGACTGGCGCTTTGCCGATGACTGGACGTGGACCGTGGGCGCACGCCAGTACTGGCTGTCTTCGAAACTCAATCGCAACGATACGCAAACCATCCAAAGCAGCGGCACCACCTGGCAATCCACCGGGGGAAATTCCGTTCACGATGATGAACTGGTGACCTCGACCAGCCTGCGCTATTCCGGCTTTGAAGATCTTGAACTTCGGGCTGCATACGCCCAGGGCTATGTCTTCCCCACGCTTACTCAGTTGTTCATGCAGACATCCGCCGGCGGCAGCGTTACCTACGGCAACCCAAACCTGAAGGCGGAACACTCAAATAACTATGAGTTGGGCGCGCGGTATAAAGGGAATATGTGGCTGATTGACGGCGCTATTTATTACTCCGAAGCCAAAGACTATATCGCCAGTCTGGCCTGTTCAGGCCAACCCGTTTGCAACGGCAACACCACCTCTTCCCGCGGCGGCTATTACTACTACGACAACATCGATCGTGCCAAAACCTGGGGCATGGAATTAACCGCAGAATACAACGGCTGGGCGGTTTCACCCTACCTGAGCGGTAATCTCATTCGCCGTCAATACGAAGGCAACACCATAAAAACCTGGGATACCGGCGAACCCACGCTGACCGGGCGCGTTGGCCTGAAACATACCTGGTTGATGAATGCCGCTAACGTGACGTCCGATGTCTTTATTCGCGCGGCGTCCCGCGCCAAAGATAATACCGGCACCACGGAAATAAACTATCCAGGCTGGGCCACGCTTAACCTCGCATTCAACACCGAGTTTGGTCCGCAGGACCAGTATCAGGTCAACCTCGCGCTCAACAACCTGACCGACAAGCGTTACAGAACCGCGCATGAATCTATCCCAGACGCTGGTTTCAATGCCGCTGTTGGCTTTGCGTGGAATTTCTGACGATGAAAAAACTCATGATTGGCTTACTGAGCCTCGCCTGTGTTTTCAGCGCCCAGTCCGCTGACCGCCTGGTGGTGGCGGGCGGTTCGCTTAGCGAACTGATTTACGCCATGGGCGTCGGCAGCCGGGTGGTTGGCGTCGATGAAACCACCTCGTACCCACCTGAAACTGCCGCACTCCCGCATATCGGCTACTGGAAGCAGTTAAGCAGCGAGGGCATTTTATCGCTGCACCCGGACAGCTTTATCACCTGGCAGGATGCAGGCCCTCAAATCGTTTTGGATCAGCTCCGGGCGCAGAAAGTTAACGTCGTTACATTGCCGCGCGTACTGGCCACCGTCGAGCAGATGTACGCCAACATTCGGGAGCTGGCTCAAACGCTGCGCATTCCTGAACAAGGTGAAGCGCTGGTCAATCGCCTGCATCAACGTCTGGATCGTGTTCAGCACAGCGTGGCGGCGAAAAATGCGCCGGTCAAAGCCATGTTCATTCTCTCCGCTGGCGGCAGCGCGCCGCAGGTCGCCGGCAAGGGCAGCGTTGCCGATGCCATTATGACCCTTGCGGGCGCACAAAATGTCGCCACCCACGCGCAGTATAAAAGTTACAGCGCAGAGTCGCTGATCGCCGCCAACCCGGAGGTGATCGTGGTGACGTCGCAAATGGTGGATGGCGATCTGGCTCGTCTGAGCGCGATTGCCGGTATTACCCACACTGCGGCCTGGAAAAATCAGCGCATTGTGGCGGTAGACCAGGCGCTGATTCTGGGAATGGGGCCTCGCGTCGCCGATGCGGTTGAAGCCCTGCACCAGCAATTCTGGCCTCACTAACTGGATTTATAAAAAAGAATGAAGACTGAACACTCGCTGGATCTCACCGCGCATTTTGCGCTTGAGGGAAGTCAGCCCTTTAAGGATCGCCGCGCCACAATGCCATGGCGCGGGGCGATCCCGATTGCCAAAGAGCTATTGTCACAAACCTGGCAGGATGTTATCAGCCAGCCTACCCCGCCGCGTAAACGGCTGGTGTACTTGCATATCCCTTTTTGTGCAACGCATTGTACTTTCTGCGGTTTTTATCAAAACCGGTTCGAAGAAGATCACTGCGCCCGCTACACCAACGCGCTGTTGCGCGAAATCGAGATGGAAGCCGATAGCGCATTACATCAGTCAGCCCCAATTCACGCCGTCTATTTTGGCGGCGGTACGCCTTCAGCGCTGTCAGCACGGGATCTGGGCAGAATCATCACCGCGCTGCGTGAAAAGTTACCGCTGGCACCGGACTGCGAAATTACCATTGAGGGACGAGTGCTCAATTTTGACGATGCGCGAATTGATGCCTGCCTTGACGCTGGCGCCAATCGGTTTTCGATCGGTATTCAATCTTTTAACAGCCGGATCCGCAAGAAAATGGCGCGCACCTCAGACGGCCCGACCGCAATTGCCTTTATGCAGGGGCTGGTAAAACGGGATCGTGCCGCCGTGGTATGCGATCTGTTGTTTGGTCTGCCAGGACAAGATGCAAAACTGTGGGGCGACGATCTGGCGATTGCCCGTGAAATCGGCCTCGACGGCGTAGATCTTTATGCGCTGAACCTGATCCCCAATACACCGCTTGGCAAAGCAGTTGAAACCGGGCGCACAACCGTTCCCTCTCCCGCCGAACGTCGCGATCTCTATCTTCAGGGTTGCGATTTCATGGACAGCGCAGGCTGGCGCTGCATCAGCAACAGCCACTGGGCGCGTACCACGCGTGAACGCAATCTGTACAACCTGCTGATTAAACAGGGAGCGGACTGTCTGGCATTCGGCTCAGGCGCCGGGGGATCAGTCAATGGCTATTCCTGGATGGTCGAGCGCAATCTGACAACATGGCATGAATCTATCGCCGCCGGGAAAAAACCGCTAATGATGATGATGCGTACCGCCGAGCGTGGTTTCCAGTGGCGACACACTCTCCAGGCGGGCATTGAAACGGCCCGCGTTCCGCTGGATGAACTGACGCCTCATGCACAAAAACTGACCCCGCTACTGACCCAATGGCATCACGCAGGACTGACGCGAGATGCCAGCACCTGTGTGCGCCTGACCAATGAAGGGCGTTTTTGGGCGAGCAATATTTTGCAGTCTCTTGATGAACTTATTCAGGCACTTAACGCGCCGCGCATTGCGGTAGAACAACCATACCAGGAGTGAATTATGAGCCATGTCTCTTTACAGGATTTTTTGAAAACTGAACCGGACGGTACGCTGGAAGCTATCGCTGCCCAGTACAACACCACGCTGCTGGAGGTGGTGAAAAACCTCCCCTCCCCGACGCTGGTTTCCGGCGATCAATTTGATACTGTCTGGGAAACCGTCAGCGAATGGGGCAAAGTCACCACCCTGGTCCATACTGCTGATGTCATTCTGGAATTCACCGGGGAATTACCTTCCGGATTCCACCGTCATGGCTACTTCAACCTGCGCGGCAAAAAAGGCATGACCGGTCATATCAAGGTAGAAAACTGTACGCATATTGCCCTGATTGAACGCAAATTTATGGGAATGGACACCGCGTCCATTCTCTTCTTTAACCAGGCGGGTAGCGCAATGTTCAAAATTTTCCTCGGTCGGGATGAACATCGACAGCTACTGGCCGAACAGGTCAGCGCCTTTCACGCGTTGTCTTCATCTTTAAAGGAACATGCCTGATGGCTCCATGGCTCATTTTTGGTGCGGGTGGTAGCGGCGTCGGCGCGAAAACGCTTGAACTCGCACTGGCGGAACAACGTCCGGTGATTGCCGTCGTTCGCAACGCACAGGTCGCTGCTGGGTTGCAGGAAAAAGGTGTGCAGGTCTTCATCGGCGACGCCTGCGATAGTCAGGTCACCGCCTGTGCCTGTCGCGCAGCGGGTCAACATGCCACGGTGATCTCCTCCATGGGCGGCGCCCAGGATTATCTGGCGCACAGAACCGTCATTGATGAAGCAGAAAAAGCGGAGATCAAGCGCATGATTCTGGTGACCTCACTCGGCTGCGGTGACAGTTGGCCTTTTCTTTCTTCACGCGCAAAGGCCGCATTTGGTCAGGCTGTACGGGAAAAATCGCTGGCTGAAAGCTGGCTACAAACCAGTCGACTGGACTACGCTATTCTCCGCCCCGGCGGTTTGCTGAACGGTGCAGCCACCGGCCAGGCGCAACGAATACAGGCTCAGGAGTGTCACGGCTTTGTGATGCGTGCAGATGTTGCGAAGCATATTCACGAACTGGCCACTGCGCCAGCACTTAATAACCAGATTTACAGTTTGGTTGAGCCAGGACTGAAACCCGCGTAAACCCCTCACGGCGCGGGAACTCCGCGCCGCAAAGACGTTATGGAGCGTTACGTGCTTAAGGACTCGCTTTCTTCCGTCAGCATCCTGACGGGTCTTTCTCTTTTGCTGGTTGCTCTGATGCTCTTCGGTGCCAGCCAGGGGGCGCTGAACATTAGCTTCAGCGCTCTGTTCAACGACGAATATCGTGATATCTGGTTAAACATCCGCTTGCCTCGCGTGCTGCTGGCCGTTCTGGTCGGTGCTGCGCTGGCGACGGCTGGGGTCATCATGCAGGGACTTTTTCGCAATCCGATGGCCGATCCTGGCCTGCTTGGCGTCAGCAGCGGCTCCGCGCTGATGGTCGGCATCGCGATAGTTATCCCATTTTCGTTCCCCGTGGTGCTGGTGCTGTATGAGCAGATGATTTTTGCCGTCGCTGGCAGCATGGTGGTCTGCACGATTATTTTCCTGATAAGCCAGCGTCATAACCACGGTGGAATGATGCAACTGCTGTTAGCCGGTATCGCTATCAATGCCCTGTGCGGTTCGGCTATTGGCGTACTGAGCTATGTGGGCGACGAGCAGCAGCTACGTCAACTTACATTGTGGATGATGGGAAATCTCGGCCAGGCCCAGTGGCCAACGCTGTTGGTTGCCAGCACGTTTATTCTTCCAGCCATTGTTGTAACCATCTGCATGGCGGGAACGCTTAATTTACTGCAGTTGGGTGATGAAGAGGCGCATTACCTCGGCGTAAACGTCAAACGTAAGCGGCAGCAGTTACTGTTGCTCAGTTCGCTCCTGGTTGGCGCTGCGGTTTCCGTCAGCGGCGTAATTGGTTTTATTGGCCTGGTGATCCCACATCTGATCAGAATGACGACCGGCGCCGATCATCGCTGGTTGATTCCCTGCTCTACGCTGGCCGGTGCCTGTTTACTTCTGATTGCCGATACGTTGGCCCGCACACTTGTTCAGCCAGCCGAAATGCCCGTTGGCCTGTTAACCAGCCTGATCGGTGGACCGTATTTCCTGTGGTTAATACTGCGTAGCCGGAGGGTGTCATGATCGTCGCTGAGAATCTGGTCTACCACATTCAGGGAAGACGACTGACCGACGACGTTTCCCTGACGCTACCTGATGGAGAGATCATCGCGATTCTTGGCCCGAACGGAGCCGGGAAATCGACGCTGCTACGTCAGCTTACGGGATATCTGCAGCCCCACAGTGGGCGTTGTAGCATGTTTGGCAAGCCGCTGGACAAGTGGTCAATCACCGAGCTGGCAAAAACCCGTGCCGTGATGCGCCAGAATAGTCATATGGCCTTCCCGTTTAGCGTTCAGGAGGTCATTCGCATGGGCAGACATCCGTATCGTACGCGCAACACGGGCGATGAAACGGAGCACATCATGGCATTGTGTGATTGCCAGGCGCTGGCCACACGCGATTACCGGCATCTGTCGGGAGGAGAACAACAGCGGGTACAACTGGCGCGCCTGCTGGTTCAGCTTTGGGAGCCCGAGCCTGGGCCGAAATGGTTGTTTCTTGATGAACCCACCTCCGCGCTGGATATTCACCACCAGCAGCACCTTTTTCGTCTGCTACGTCGTCTGGTGCGTGAACGGCAGCTTAACGTCTGTTGCGTCCTGCACGATCTCAACCTCGCGGCGCGCTATGCCGACCGTGTGGTATTGATGGAACGCGGCAGGATAGTTGATAACGGATATCCGCAGGATGTCCTGAAGCAACGGTCGCTGAACGCGCTGTACGGTGCCGATCTCACGGTCATAAATGAACCGGATCATCGAACGCCGATTATCGTCCTCAATCAATAACAGACCGGGAACCCCTGACGTGGCGTTCCCGTTTTTCTCCCTTTACACCCTTTTTTCACCTTTTCTAAAAACGCCCTTGACCTTCCCCTTGCTGGAAGGTTTAACCTTTATCACAGTCAGTTAATCCTGCAAAAAAGGAGTTGGTTATGTCTCAAACAATCGATCTAACCCTGGACGGCCTGTCCTGTGGTCACTGCGTAAAACGCGTTAAAGAAAGTCTGGAACAACGTCCGGACGTTGAGCAAGCGGATGTCACCGTGACAGAAGCGCATGTTACCGGGAGCGCCAGCGCAGAAGCGCTGATTGAAACCATTAAACAAGCCGGTTACGGCGCGGAGTTAAGCCACCCAAAGGCTAAACCGCTGACGGAGTCATCAATCCCGTCGGAAGCACTGGCAGCGGTCCCTTCCGAGCTTCCGGCAGCTACGGCTGATGATGACAGCCAACAGTTGCTGTTAAACGGCATGAGCTGCGCCAGTTGTGTGACCCGCGTACAAAATGCATTGCAAAGTGTACCGGGCGTCACGCAGGCACGGGTAAACCTGGCGGAACGCACTGCGCTGGTAATGGGCAGTGCCTCCGCCGCAGATTTAGTACAGGCGGTTGAAAAAGCGGGCTACGGCGCAGAAGCGATTGAAGATGATGCTAAGCGTCGCGAACGTCAGCAAGAAACCGCCGTGGCAACCATGAAACGTTTTCGCTGGCAGGCAGCCGTCGCGCTGCTCCTGGGGATCCCGGTGATGGTATGGGGCATGATTGGCGACAACATGATGGTGAGCGACGACAACCGCAGCCTGTGGCTGATGATTGGTCTGGCAACGCTTGCCGTGATGGTTTTCGCGGGCGGTCACTTTTACCGCAATGCGTGGAAAAGCCTGATGAACGGCACCGCGACCATGGATACGCTGGTGGCGCTGGGTACGGGGGTGGCATGGCTCTATTCCATGAGCGTCAACCTCTGGCCACAATGGTTCCCGATGGAAGCGCGACACCTCTATTATGAAGCCAGTGCCATGATTATCGGTCTGATTAACCTCGGACACATGCTGGAAGCGCGGGCTCGCCAACGCTCGTCTAAAGCACTGGAAAAACTGCTCGATCTGACGCCGCCGACCGCGCGGGTCGTCACTGACGAAGGTGAAAAGAACGTGCCGCTGGCAGAGGTGCAGGCTGGAATGTTACTGCGCCTGACCACCGGCGACCGCGTTCCGGTTGATGGCGAAATCACTCAGGGTGAAGCCTGGCTGGATGAGGCCATGCTGACCGGTGAGCCGATTCCACAGCAAAAAGGTGCAGGCGATAGCGTCCACGCCGGTACGGTCGTACAGGACGGTAGCGTGCTGTTCCGCGCCAGCGCTGTTGGCAGTCACACCACGCTGTCGCGCATTATTCGTATGGTGCGCCAGGCGCAAAGCAGCAAACCGGAAATTGGCAAACTGGCCGACCGCATCTCCTCGGTGTTCGTTCCGGTCGTGGTCGCCATTGCGCTGGTCAGTGCGGCTATCTGGTATTTCTTTGGACCGGCGCCGCAGATTGTCTATACGCTGGTAATCGCCACCACCGTCCTGATTATTGCCTGCCCTTGTGCGCTGGGTCTGGCAACGCCGATGTCGATTATTTCCGGCGTTGGGCGTGCCGCTGAATTTGGGGTGCTGGTACGTGATGCCGATGCGCTGCAGCGCGCCAGCACGCTCGATACCATCGTGTTTGATAAAACCGGGACGCTAACTGAAGGCAAACCACAGGTTGTCGCCATCAAAACGTTTGGCAATACCGACGAAGCGCTGGCAATTCGTCTGGCAGCGGCCCTTGAACAGGGTTCCAGCCACCCGTTAGCCAGGGCGATTCTGGACAAAGCAGGTGATGTCACGCTGCCGCAGGTCAACGGTTTCCGTACGCTGCGCGGTTTAGGCGTCAGTGGCGAAACGGAAGGTCATTCGCTGCTGCTGGGAAACCAGGCGCTGCTCAATGAACAGCAGGTAGATACCACTGAAATGGAGGCTGAAATCACCGCTCAGGCTTCCCAAGGCTCAACCCCAGTACTGTTAGCGATTGACGGTAAAGCGGCAGCGCTGTTAGCGGTACGTGATCCTCTGCGTAGCGACAGCGTGGCAGCACTCCAGCGTCTGCACCGCGCCGGGTATCGTCTGGTGATGCTCACCGGCGACAACCCAACGACCGCCAACGCCATTGCCAAAGAGGCGGGTATTGATGAGGTGATTGCTGGCGTTCTGCCGGACGGTAAAGCCGAGGCGATTAAACGTCTGCAGAGCCAGGGGCGTCAGGTTGCCATGGTCGGTGACGGTATCAACGATGCGCCTGCGCTGGCTCAGGCTGACGTAGGGATTGCCATGGGTGGCGGCAGCGATGTGGCGATTGAAACCGCCGCGATTACGCTGATGCGCCATAGCCTGATGGGCGTTGCAGATGCGCTGTCTATCTCCCGGGCAACGCTGCGCAATATGAAGCAGAACCTACTCGGCGCGTTTATCTATAACAGCATCGGTATCCCCGTTGCCGCCGGGATTTTGTGGCCGTTCACCGGAACACTGCTCAACCCGGTCGTAGCCGGGGCGGCGATGGCGCTCTCCTCCATTACCGTGGTGAGCAACGCTAATCGACTGCTGCGCTTCAAACCTAAAGAGTAAGCCTTTACCGGATGTCGCTCTGAACGGAGCCCCAAATCATTCGCGTTGCCTCAAAGCTGCAAGTATAAAAACCCCAGGAGCATAGCCAACTATGTGACTGGGGTTTTTGCACGCTGCCAATAAAGAGGCTGAGCGAATGATGAAGTGTATTTGCACCTTCCAGGACCACGCGCTAGCATGGAAGTCTACTTAGGGAGGCCGTATGGATCTGTTGTACCGGGTAAAATCATTTTTCACCGCGCTACGCGGCAACCACTATACCTGGCCTGCCATCGACATCTCCTTGCCCGGAAACCGCCATTTTCATCTGATTGGCAGTATTCACATGGGCAGCCGCGATATGGCGCCTCTGCCTGCCAAATTACTCAAAAAGCTCCAGCGTGCCGATGCGCTCATTGTCGAAGCCGATGTTTCCGGCGACGACGCGCCGTTTGCCAACCTTCCGACCTTTGCCGCACTGGAAGATCGCATCAGCCCAGAGCTGCTAGATAATCTGCACAAAGTCACCGACGAGCTGGGTATTTCCCCTTCCCTGCTGTCTACCCAGCCGCTGTGGCAAATCGCCATGGTCTTGCAGGCAACGCAGGCGCAGCAGTTGGGGTTGCGGGCAGAATACGGCATTGATTACCAACTTCTGAATGCGGCAAAACAGGTGCATAAACCCATAATCGAGCTGGAAGGCGCATCCAGCCAAATCGAGCTGTTGTGTCAGTTACCCGATAACGGACTGGCTCTGCTGGACGATACCCTGACGCACTGGCACACCAATGCCAGACTGCTACAACAGATGATGGGCTGGTGGCTTAAAACGCCGCCACGCAATAGCGAACTCACTCTACCCAATACTTTTAGCCAGTCGCTGTATGACGTTTTGATGCATCAGCGTAATGCGGCCTGGCGCGATCGACTCAGGGCGATGCCTGCCGGGCACTATGTTGTAGCCGTTGGCGCGCTGCATTTGTATGGAGAAGGAAATTTGCCGGAGATGTTACGGTAAAAAAATGGCCAATATTACTATTGGCCCGTCAAAGAGGAATTTCATCATTATTATGATCCCGACGCTTAAAGCATCGGTGTAGTTCGATTGTCGCTCAAAGTCATCATCCTGCCAACACTATTGCGCAAGATGGTACTATTTTTTAGACAGACATCAGGCGTATGCTTGTGTCGTATTTTGTCTGGGCCAGGAAAATTGCTATGACACCCGCCGTTAAATTACTCGAAAAAAACAAAATTTCTTTCCAGATCCACACCTACGATCACGATCCGTCCGAGACGAACTTTGGTGACGAAGTGGTACGCAAGTTAGGTCTGAATGCGGACCAGGTCTACAAAACGCTACTGGTTGCCGTGAATGGCGATATGAAGCACCTGGCGGTTGCCGTTACGCCGGTAGCCGGTCAACTGGATCTCAAAAAAGTCGCCAGGGCGTTGGGAGCCAAAAAGGTCGATATGGCCGATCCGATGATCGCGCAGCGAACCACCGGGTATCTGATTGGCGGCATCAGCCCGCTGGGACAGAAAAAAAGATTGCCGACGCTCATCGACGCTCCCGCCCAGACGTTTGACACCATTTATGTGTCCGGCGGCAAACGCGGGCTGGATATTGAACTGGCAGCGGGCGATTTGGCGAAAATTCTGGATGCGAAATTCGCCGATATCGCACGCCGTGATTAATTGTCTTTTGCCCGGTGATACGGCGATTGAGCCTACTGCGATTACAGGGCGTGATTGGTGAAGACAGTTTGGACTCGGCCAGCGCGCAGGAGCCGGAGCATAGAGGTAATAAGTAGAATTATTGGGCCGCCATGAAGGGCGGCCCGTAGGAGCGGATAAAATGATGCCCCAAATTGCCCTGTTACTGCCAGCTTACCTCACCCTTCGGCTCATACGCACCGGCATCGAGCGGTGAGTTCTTCTGCACGTACTCTTTCAGCACCTCCGCATCAATAAACCCGGTATTCACATAGCCAGGCTTGTTATCAATTCGCGGATAGCCATCGCCGCCGGTGGCATTGAAGCTCAGCGTTGCCATGCGATAGGTTTTGGCTGGATCAACGGGTTCGCCTTTAATTTTCAAATCGTTAAGCTTGCCGTCTTTCGCCACGAAGCTGACGTTGGCAAACTGCGGATAGGCCCCGGAATCCGGCTTCATTTGTGCCACGGCGGTCAGATAGTCAATCACCTCTTTCCCGCTCATGTCGGCGTACACCACGATGTTACCGAACGGCTGCACTTTCAGCACGCTCTTATAGGTGATATCACCGCCTTCGATGGAGTCACGGATACCGCCGCCGCTCATCACGCCAAAATCAGCGCTGGTTCGCGCCATTTGCGCAGCCAGCAGTAAATGCCCCATGTTGGTCTGTACGAAACGGACTTTGCTACGGTCGCCTTCGAGGCGCGCATTGACGCTACCAATTTTCACGTCGAGCTGCGCTTTACCTTTATTCTGGAACGGCGTCAGCAGAGAAAGCATTTGCTGATTTTCTGCAATTTCCGGGGTGTAGAGTACGCGCTCACTTTTACCGTTGTCCCAGGTCACTTTTTTCTTAAGGTTGACGGGGATGAGCTGGTAGTTAACCATTTTCATTTCGCCATTGCGGAACTCAAAGTCCGCCCGCCCCACGTATTTCCCCCACTCATGCGCCTGCACAATCCAGATCCCGTTTTGCTTGTCTGGCGCACACGGCGTACCCGGTACGTAATCAACCTGCTTCTTGTTTTCCGCGGCCATACATACCGGATCCTGCGAGTGACCACCCACAATCATTGCCAGCGATCCCGCCGGCAGGCTGCGCGCCATTTCTACGTCGCCAGGCGCGTTCGAGCCGTGATTGCCATTGTCATAATGTCCCATATGGGTGGTCGCAATAATGATGTCCGGCTTTTCCCCCATATTCAGTTCCTGGATAACCAGTTTGGCTTCATCAGCAGGTTTACGGAACTCAATATCGGTAAAGAACTCTGGGTTGCCAATTTTCGCCGTATCGTCAGTGGTTAAACCGAGTACGGCAATTTTTAAATCCTGGCGCTTAAAGATGGCCCACGGCTTAAACAAACGCTCGCCGGTGCTTTTCTGATAGATATTGGCCGAGAGAAACGGGAATTTGGACCATTTTTCCTGCTGGCGCAATACGCTAAGCGGATTATCAAACTCGTGGTTTCCGACCGCCATCGCATCATAGCCAATCAGGTTCATTCCGCGAAAATCAGGTTCAGCATCCTGCAGATCGGACTCCGGTACGCCGGTATTAATGTCGCCACCGGAAAGCAGCAGTACACTGCCTCCTTCCTCAGCCACCTCTTTACGAATACCGTCCACCAGCGTTTTTTGTGCCGCCAGCCCGTATTCACCGTATTCGCTGCGCCAGAAGTGACCGTGATGATCGTTGGTATGCAGAATGGTAATTTTGTAGGTTTTATCTTTTTCGTACGCCTGTGCAGGTTGACCTGCCAGCGCAAATGCGGCTAATAACGCCAGCGCCACGCCCCGTTTTAAAAACTTCATATTTCACTCCCTGACTCAATATCAACCGCCATACCCGTTATCCTTCAAATTACATGTGCGTTGGCTGCGCTCACTTCCCCCTGTCGCTTATGCAGTAAGCTCCTGGGACTCTCGCGTTTGCCGCCTACCTGTAAGTCGAATTAGTCCGGGCATAAAATTACAGCTACTGAAAATAATAGCCGAAAATGTTTTCAGAAATGAGACTTCCTTCAAACACCTTCCGCAGGTATGTTAGTCAGGTAATAATAACAAATTAGATTACCCTCATAATCGCAACCCAAACAGAAGTGACTTTCTATGGCAATAAGTGAACCAACCCAGCCAGTGGCTGGCGCGTCAGCGTCGGTTGCTAAAGCACGCACCTCATTTGGCATTTTAGGGGCAATCAGCCTCTCCCATCTGCTAAACGATATGATCCAGTCGCTGATCCTGGCGATTTATCCGCTATTGCAGTCAGAGTTCTCGCTGACGTTTATGCAGATAGGGATGATTACCCTGACCTTCCAGCTTGCTTCCTCACTGCTGCAACCGGTTGTGGGTTACTGGACGGATAAATACCCGATGCCGTGGTCGCTGCCCATTGGGATGTGCTTCACGCTGAGTGGGCTTGTTTTGCTGGCCATGGCCGGCAGTTTCCATATGGTCCTGCTCGCCGCAGCGCTGGTGGGTACCGGCTCTTCGGTATTTCACCCGGAATCATCCCGCGTGGCGCGAATGGCCTCCGGCGGTCGTCACGGTCTTGCCCAGTCAATTTTCCAGGTTGGCGGCAACTTTGGTAGCTCTCTGGGACCGTTACTGGCGGCTGTCATCATCGCGCCATATGGTAAGGGTAATGTGGCCTGGTTTGTGCTGGCTGCGTTATTAGCGATTGTCGTTCTGGCGCAAATCAGCCGTTGGTATGCCGCGCAGCACCGGATGAGTAAAGGAAAACCGAAAGTCGCCATCGTGAATCCGTTACCACGGAATAAAGTGGTGCTGGCGGTAAGCATCCTGCTGGTGCTGATTTTCTCCAAATACTTCTATATGGCGAGCATCAGCAGCTATTACACCTTTTATCTGATGCAAAAATTCGGATTATCGGTACAAAATGCCCAGTTTCACCTGTTTGCCTTCCTGTTTGCCGTCGCAGCCGGGACGGTGATTGGTGGACCATTGGGCGATAAAATTGGCAGAAAATATGTTATTTGGGGCTCTATCCTCGGCGTAGCACCCTTTACCCTCTTTTTACCCTACGCAACGCTGGAATGGACCGGGATTTTAACCGTGATCATTGGTTTTATCCTCGCATCGGCGTTTTCTGCCATTCTGGTCTACGCGCAGGAGCTGCTTCCTGGCCGTATCGGCATGGTTTCTGGGCTATTTTTCGGTTTTGCCTTCGGCATGGGCGGCTTGGGAGCCGCGGTGTTAGGGCTGATTGCCGACCATACCAGCATCGATTTGGTCTACAAAATATGTGCTTTCCTGCCACTACTGGGGATACTGACCATATTCTTACCTGATAACCGACATAAAGCGTGATTTCCTGACGGCCAAAAGTAAATTTTGGCCGTCAGACTTACAGTAGCCATCAGCCTTTGCCTCTCACATACCGCTGTACTTTTCCGATCCGTGCTTTTTTACGTCTAAAATCCTATTTTCATCAAAATTCAATAATTATTCACAAACAAAAACATCAAAATTGTCATAAACTATTACTCGTCGTTTGAGTTTTCAGGATTATCACAGCAACCAAAGGAGACGGAATGCATCACGCCACCCCGCTTATCACCACCATTGTCGGCGGCCTTGTGCTCGCTTTTATATTAGGCATGATTGCCAATAAACTACGTATTTCTCCTCTGGTGGGATATCTGTTAGCGGGCGTTCTGGCCGGTCCATTTACACCTGGTTTTGTTGCTGATACCAAGCTAGCGCCTGAACTGGCCGAGCTTGGCGTAATCCTGCTGATGTTCGGCGTGGGGCTGCACTTTTCGCTGAAGGATTTGATGGCGGTAAAGTCTATCGCCATTCCCGGCGCGATTGCCCAGATAGCGGTGGCAACGCTGCTGGGCATGGCGCTTTCAGCGGTGATGGGCTGGTCGCTGATGGTTGGGATCGTGTTTGGTCTGTGTCTTTCAACCGCCAGTACCGTGGTGCTATTGCGTGCGCTTGAAGAAAGGCAGCTCATTGACAGTCAGCGCGGGCAAATCGCCATTGGCTGGCTGATTGTCGAAGACCTGATGATGGTACTGACGCTGGTTCTCCTGCCAGCCGTCGCTGGAATGCTGGAAAAAGAAGATGTCGGCTTTGCCTCGCTGGCCGTAGATATGGGCATTACCATCGGTAAGGTGGTGGCGTTTATCGCAATTATGATGCTGGTTGGTCGTCGCCTGGTGCCGTGGATTATGGCCCGTAGCGCCGCAACCGGCTCACGCGAACTGTTTACCCTGTCAGTCCTCGCCCTCGCATTAGGTATCGCATTTGGCGCAGTGGAGCTGTTCGATGTCTCCTTTGCACTGGGGGCATTCTTCGCCGGCATGGTGCTGAACGAATCTGAACTGAGTCACCGTGCGGCGCATGACACCCTGCCGCTGCGCGATGCGTTCGCCGTACTGTTCTTTGTTTCCGTCGGGATGCTCTTTGATCCCATGATTCTGATTCAGCAACCGCTGGCGGTGCTGGGCACGCTGGCGATTATCATCTTTGGTAAATCCCTTGCCGCCTATTTCCTGGTGCGCCTGTTTGGTCACTCCCAACGCACAGCACTCACCATTGCCACCAGCCTGGCGCAGATTGGTGAATTTGCCTTTATCCTGGCGGGTCTGGGCATGGCGTTAAACCTGCTGCCGCAGGCCGGACAGAATCTGGTGCTGGCGGGGGCGATCCTGTCCATCATGCTTAACCCAGTGCTGTTCGCGGTGTTAGAAAAATATCTCGCCAAAACAGAAACGCTGGAAGAACAGACGCTGGAAGAGGCTATTGAAGAAGAGAAGCAAATTCCGGTGGATATCTGCAATCACGCCCTGCTGGTTGGCTTTGGGCGCGTCGGTAGCCTGCTGGGCGAGAAATTGATGGCTGCGGGGATCCCGCTGGTAGTTATCGAAACCTCACGCACCCGAGTGGATGAACTGCGCGAGCGCGGGATCCGCGCGGTGCTGGGAAATGCCGCCAACGAAGAAATTATGAATCTGGCGCATCTGGATTGCGCACGCTGGCTGCTGCTGACTATTCCCAATGGCTATGAAGCAGGTGAAATTGTCGCTTCAGCACGCGAGAAGAGCCCGTCGATTGAGATTATCGCCCGCGCGCATTATGACGACGAGGTGGAATACATTACCGAACGCGGCGCCAATCAGGTCGTCATGGGTGAGCGTGAAATCGCCCGTACCATGCTGGAGCTGATTGAAACGCCGCCTGCAGGTGAGGTGGTCGTTACAGGCTGATGTCGTTGCCGGATGGCGCTATCGCTTATCCGGCATGTGCATGATTTAACGATCCCAATACGACTCTTCGAGGCTATCTTCGCGTTCCGGCAAACCGCGCGTCAGGCGCGGGGAATGCTGGTTCAGTACCTGATAACTCACGCGATTCGCATATTTACACACCTGGGCTAACGACGAATAGGTCAGCCAGGTGAACTTGTGCTTGCTGGAGTTAGGCACGTTGCTGCGGTGATAGCTGTTAGCGGTAATATCATGCAGTAATGCCGCCAGCGCGCCGTCGCCAGCGCCGTTGGTATTCATGATCTTCTCTGGACCGCCCATATACGGCGCGATGTGCGAATACACACGCAGCGGATTGGTACAATCTTTATGGCGCATGGCGCGGCTAAACTCGTACTGGTTGAATTCGGCAATGGCCCCAGGCAGCAGCGGATGCTGGGTTTTACGTTTGACTTCTTCTTCCGTAAAGCCCGCCATATAAAGACCCGCCGGACCCGCTGTGCACAGCACCAGATCCACCCAATCCAGCGCCTTGTCGGACGCCAGCAGCGGATCGTTTTCGCCGGTCAGCGCTTCGGCCTCTTCTTCATTCATCGCCAGAATTGAGACATGCTCTTTCAGGAATGCCTGCCACCACTGCGGATTATCGGCAATGACAAATTTGGTGCCCAGCGTCAGTACCACCGGTACATTGTGTTTTTTAGCAAATTCGATCGCCTTCATGGTCGCTTCCGGCATTGGCTCGCCCGGCTCGCAGCGCACCAGATAGGACGTTAGCACCAGCGCGGACGCTCCGGCAATCACCGATTCAGGGATGCTATCCGCCCGCAGCTTGTTCATATGCCCTGGGCTGATTGCAAAGGTACGCTCACCGGACTCGCCAATCAGCGTAAAGCAGCGACCAATCGGTCCATCTACGCCCTGCAGGTAGTTCAGATCGGTACGACTGGAGGTATTGCATAAATAGCGGTACGCATAGCTGCCAATCTCGATATTGCTGCACATCACACCCAGCAGCACCGAGCGGTCATCCGCCAGCACGGAGTAGTTGTGCATCGTATTACCGATAGTACCGCCCGCAAACTGATGGGTGATCAAATTTTCACGCACCAGTTCCTGGTAGAGCGCTTCCGCGACATCATCTGCAATCACCAGAGAGTGCCCGGCGCTTAATCCATAACGTTTTACAAAGTTATCATCAACTTTGGCTTCAATATCCACCAGCGTCTGGTCAATACCCACCACCCAGGCTGCGCTGGTTTCATTTTCTGGCTGAATTTGTTGCAGCAACGGATCGCGCGCGCTGACGGGGAAATAGTGTTTGGATTTACGTTTACCGGGAAATTTCATGGTCGATTTTACGGGTGGTTAGCTGAGCGATGCATGGTAGCACATTCCCCGCTGCGCATGCGATGCGGCGCTGAGTTTCAATATCGGACGGTGAGATCGCAGTTTATCCGGGATGAATTTCTACAATAACTCACCTTCACAAGGAGCGCTTTATGAAGCCGGAAAACAAGATCCCCGTACTCGACAACATTTCGGATGAAATGAAAAGTGTGGTGAATTTTCATCGCGAAGATTTGCCGCCGTGGCCCGCTGCCGATGACTTTGTGGCCCAGCGTAAACACTACATTCATGAACGGCAGTTGTGGAATGCCGATGCCCCACAGATGAATACCCGAGAATGCGTTATTTCCACCGCATGCGGCCCCGTTGCCACACGAATTTACGCTCCGCAGCCCCATAGCCAGGCGACGCTATATTACCTGCACGGCGGCGGTTTTATTCTCGGTAATCTGGATACCCACGATCGCATTATGCGTTTACTGGCGCGCTATACGCAGTGCACGATAATTGGCATCGACTATTCGCTTGCGCCAGAGGCCCGCTACCCGCAAGCCATCGAAGAGATTGTCGCCGTGTGTAAGTACTTTTATCAGCACGCTGGCGATTATTCCCTTAATGTGAATCATATTGGTTTTGCGGGCGATTCCGCCGGGGCCATGCTGTCGCTTGCCAGCGCGTTGTGGTTGCGGGATAAACAAATTGCTTGCGGCAAGGTGGCTGGCGTGCTGTTGTGGTATGGGCTTTATGGCCTGCAGGATTCACTGAGCCGACGGCTAATGGGCGGCGCCTGGGATGGTTTAACCCGCGAGGATCTGTTGATGTACGAAAACGCGTACTTGCGTAGCGCCGACGATCGCGAATCACCATACTATTGCCTGTTTAATAACGACCTGACGCGCGACGTGCCGCCGTGTTTTATCGCCGGTGCGGAGTTTGATCCGTTGATTGACGATAGCCGCTTATTGTTCCAGACGCTACAGGCGCATCAGCAGCCCTGCCAGTACAAAATGTACCCCGGCACGTTGCACGCCTTCCTGCACTATTCGCGGATGATGAAAACCGCCGACGATGCATTGCGGGAGGGCGCGCGTTACTTCAGAGCGCAGCTTTAACGGTAGGCTGCGGTCAGTTTAACCATCATTTCGATATGTTCCGGTGTGGCATTCAGCGCCGGAATATACTTATATTGCTTACCGCCTGCCTCAAGGAAAATCTCCCGGTTTTGCACCGCTATCTCTTCCAGCGTTTCGAGACAATCAGCCGCGAAGCCCGGACACATGACCTGGATATGTCGGGTCCCTTTCTCCGCCAGCATTTTTAACGTTTCATCGGTATATGGCGTCAACCACGGTTCACGGCCAAAGCGAGACTGGAAGGTCATCATCACTTTTTCCGGCGGCAAGCCAAGCGCTGAAACCAGCTCACGAGTGGTATCGCGGCAGCGCTGCGGGTAGTCATCGCCTTCATCGGCGTAGCGCTGCGGAATGCCGTGGTAGGAAAGCAGCAGCAAATCGGGTTCACCATGTTGAGCAAATGAATCACGGGCGCTCTTGGCCAGCGCATCAATGTAGCTGCTGTCATCGGCGTAATCACGAATAAATGAGATGCCAGGAATACTGCGTTTACGCGCTAAGATTCGCGCCAGTTCGTCCCAGACTGCCGCCACGGTAGAACAGGAATATTGCGGGTACAGCGGTAACACCACCATGTGTTCAACTCCGCTTGCCAGCAGTTCATCGACCGCGCTTTCAAGCGACGGTGAACCGTAGCTCATCCCCAGCGCGACAGGCGTATTTGGCAGACGTTGTGCCAGCGCCTGCTGTTGCGCCTTGCTGTAGACCATCAGCGGGGAACCGTCTTCCATCCAGATTGACTGGTACAGCTTCGCCACGCGTGGCGCACGCAGCGGCAAAATCACACCACGCAGCAGCGGCCACCACAGCGCAGGTGACGTATCGACTACGCGTTGATCGCTTAAAAACTGGCGCAGGTAGCGCTTAACGGCTTCGGGGGTTGGGGCATCGGGAGTGCCGAGGTTTGCCAGCAGGATACCGGTTTTCGTCTGACGCATTACCGCCTCTTATCGATTCAAATTGTTGATAATTGTAGCGGAAAAGCAATAAAGAAGAACTAATTGCTGTGAAAGGTAAGACGAGAATTTGCCTGATGGCGCTGCGCTTATCAGGCCTACATAAAATCGTAGGCCGGATAAGGTGTTGACACCGCCATCCGGCATTGACTGCGCTAAAACTTAACCGAGGATTTTTTCCAGCGCTGCGCGAACGTCAGCCACAGCCTGGGTGCCGTCAACTTTCGCGTATTTGGTGTTACCCGCCTGCGCTTCTTTAGAGTAGTAGCCGATCAGCGGAGCGGTCATCTGATGGTATTCCACCAGGCGCTTACGTACGGTCTCTTCCTGATCGTCTTTACGGGTGGTCAGCTCTTCGCCGGTCACGTCGTCTTTGCCTTCAACCTTAGGCGGGTTGAATTTGATGTGGTAAACGCGGCCAGAAGCAGCGTGTACGCGACGCCCCACGATACGGTCAACGATCAGCTCGTCCGGAACGTCGAATTCAAGAACGTAGTCCACGTTGATGCCTGCTTCTTTCATGGCATCAGCCTGCGGAATAGTACGCGGGAAGCCATCAAGCAGGAAACCATTACGGCAGTCTTCCTGAGCAATACGCTCTTTTACCAGCGCGATCACCAGCTCATCAGTCACCAGCTTACCGGCGTCCATGATGTCTTTCGCTTGTTTGCCCAGCTCGGAGCCAGATTTCACGGCAGCACGCAGCATATCACCGGTGGAGATTTGCGGAATACCATACTTCTCCATGATGAACTGAGCCTGAGTTCCTTTACCCGCGCCCGGAGCGCCAAGCAGAATGATACGCATTACGAAAATCCCCTTAAAGGTTGTCGATATTTTTTAAAAAGCGCTAAACGATACCACCATCACGCAATTGGCTCAAGGAAGACGCCCGACGCTGAAACGGTTAACGGTGGGAAAATTAAAAATGAGGAGAGAAAATGCCGGATCGCGGTGTAAACACCGTATCCGGCCAGGGATCGACGAGATGGTGTAAGCCGGACACGCGTTAGCATCATCCGGCATTACCTTACGGCTATCAGGACACCAGCAACTGGTTCATACGACGAATGAACTGGTTTGGATCTTCCAGCGTGCCGCGTTCAGCAAACAGCGCCTGATCCAGCAGCAGTTCAACCCACTCTTTGAACTGCGCTTCGTCCTGGGTATCCGCCGTGCGTTTGACCAGCACGTGATCCGGGTTGAGTTCAAAGATATATTTCACTTCCGGTACGGCCTGGCCGGCAGCAGCGAACAGTTTCGCCATCTGGGTGCTCATTTCGTCCGCATCGGTGGTAACGATGGCCGGCGTGTCGGTCAGACGGTGAGTCAGACGCACTTCTTTTACGCGATCGCCCAGCAGGGTTTTCACCCGCTCAACGAACGGCGTCAGCGCTTTTTCCGCTTCTTTTGCCGATTCGTCAACGTCATCCGCCAGCTTGTCGATGGACTCGTCAGCTTTGGCTACGGACTGGAATGCCTTACCGTCGAACTCGGTCAGGTAGTTCATCATCCACTCATCGATACGGTCAGAAAGCAGCAGCACTTCGATGCCTTTCTTACGCAACAGTTCCAGGTGCGGGCTGCTCTTCGCCGCCGCATAGCTGTCTGCGGTGATGTAGTAGATTTTCTCCTGCCCTTCTTTCATACGCGACACGTAGTCTTCCAGCGACACGGTTTGTGCGGAGGAATCAGAGTGCGTGGACGCGAAGCGCATCAGCTTAGCGATCGTTTCCTGGTTAGCGTTGTCTTCCGCCGGGCCTTCTTTCAGCACCAGGCCGAACTGTTTCCAGAAGGTCTGGTATTTTTCTGCGTCGTCTTTCGCCAGTTTTTCCAGCATCTGCAGTACGCGTTTGGTCAGCGCGCTACGCAGGTTACGGGTGACGGTGCTGTCCTGCAGGATCTCACGAGAAACGTTCAGCGGCAGATCGTTAGAATCTATCAGGCCACGCACAAAGCGCAGGTAATTCGGCATAAACTGCTCGGCGTCGTCCATAATGAACACGCGCTGAACGTACAGTTTCAGACCATGCTTGTGATCGCGGTTCCACATATCCCACGGAGCCTGAGACGGGATGTACAGCAGGCTGGTGTACTCCTGCTTACCTTCCACACGGTTATGACTCCAGGTCAGCGGATCAGTGAAGTCGTGCGCGATATGTTTGTAGAATTCGTTGTACTCGTCGTCTTTGATTTCCGACTTGTTACGGGTCCACAGCGCCTGCGCCTTGTTGATCTTTTCCCAGGAAACTACGGTCTCGCCGTCTTTCTCTTCGGATTTTTCGATCTCTACCGGCAGCGCGATATGGTCGGAATATTTGCTGATGATGGAACGTACGCGCCAGTCATCAAGGAACTCGTCTTCGCCTTCGCGCAGATGCAGCGTGATTTCGGTGCCGCGATCGTCTTTGGTGATGTCGGCAACGGTGTACTCACCTTCACCCGCAGATTCCCAGAACACACCATTTTCCGGTTTATCGCCCGCTGCGCGGGTACGCACGGTGACTTTATCCGCCACGATGAACGCAGAGTAGAAGCCAACCCCGAACTGGCCGATCAACTGGCTGTCTTTCGCCTGATCGGATCCCATGGATTCAAGGAAAGATTTAGTACCGGATTTCGCAATGGTCCCCAGATGATCGATAACGTCATCGCGGTTCATCCCCACGCCGTTATCGGCAATGGTCAACGTACGCTTATCTTTATCGAAGGAAACACGCACACGCAGCTCACCGTCACCTTCATACAGGTCCGGGTTAGACAGTGCGCGAAAACGCAGCTTGTCTGCCGCATCCGAGGCGTTAGAGATAAGCTCACGCAGGAAGATTTCTTTATTGGAATACAGAGAATGGATCATCAGGTGCAGAAGCTGTTTTACTTCTGACTGAAAACCACGAGTTTCTTGTCCTTTCATGTAGGTCTACCTCAACAATGCCATTTTCAATGGTAAAAACAGGTTGAGGGTGAAATGGGGACAAGCGGGAAGGATTTCAAGCGGAAGCCGCCGTCGCGGCCTCCGTTTGTTCAGAATTTAATCTTGTGTCGTCCTGCCAGAGAGTGCGACAGCGTGGTGCCATCGACCATTTCCAGCTCGCCACCAACCGGAACGCCATGGGCGATACGGCTGGCTTCAACGTCATATTGCATGCAAAGCTCAGCAATATAGTTGGCGGTCGCCTCTCCTTCGACCGTGGGATTGGTCGCCAGGATCAGTTCGCTGATTTGCTCAGATGCCAGCCGCTGCTCAAGACGATCCAGCCCGATATCATCAGGACCAATACCGTCCAGCGGCGACAGGTGTCCCATCAGCACGAAGTAACGTCCGGAAAATTGCCCGGTTTGCTCAATGGCGTAGATGTCCGCCGGACTCTCCACCACGCAAATCTGACCATTTTCCTGGCGACGCGGGTTCGAGCAGATGTTGCAGACGTCCTGTTCTGTGAATGTGCGGCAATCGGCACAGTGGCCGATTTCCGACATCGCCTTCGTTAACGCCTGCGCCAGACGCATCCCGCCGCTGCGATCGCGCTGAAGCAGCGTGAACGCCATGCGCTGCGCAGACTTCGGGCCAACGCCCGGCAGACAGCGCAGAGCTTCCATAAGCTGAGTTAACAGCGGGCTGGTTTGCATCAGAACGGCATCTTAAAGCCAGGCGGCAGCTGCATTCCGGAGGAAACAGAGGCCATCTTCTCTTTCTGCGTCTCTTCAATACGGCGCGCGGCGTCGTTGAATGCCGCAGCAACCAAGTCTTCCAGCATCTCTTTGTCGTCTTCCAGCAGGCTTGGATCGATCTCCACACGACGGCAGTTATGCGCGCCGTTGATGGTCACTTTTACCAGACCCGCGCCAGATTCGCCGGTCACTTCCAGCTTGGCGACTTCTTCCTGCATCTGCTGCATTTTTTCTTGCATCTGCTGGGCCTGTTTCATCAGGTTACCCAGACCGCCTTTACCAAACATAGGCTTCTCTCTCAATCACGTTAAGGGATGACGACCGTCAAACCGTAATGGCTGACGATCAAATGGGGCGAATACTCTCTTCGTCCAGGTCCGCATCGAAAAAACGACGCAGCGTCTGAATGTTATTATCCGCAATAATCGACTCACGCGCCTGCGCGAGTTTCTCTTCATAAATGGCCTGACGCCACTCCAGCGGCGTGCGCACCGCTGGATTATCATCTTCAACGATGGTCAATTCAACCGTTGACCCTGTTAAGGTACTCAATGCTTCGGCCAGTTTTTGCTGCGCGCCGCTGGAGTTAAGGTGTCGCTGCGTGGAACGCAGGTGCAGGCAAACCACGTTGCCATTCTCTTCTTTCCAGGCATTAAGCGCCACCTGCTCCACCAGTTTAGGCAGCGAGAGCTGGCTTACCTGTGCGGCCCACGGGTCGCGTTCGATGGCCTCAGCCGCCAGCTTTGCCGCCAGTTCTGGCGTTTTTTCATGCTCAAGCGCTTTTTTCAGCGCTTTCGGCGTAGCGACGACTTCTTTGACTTCTGCAACAGGATTGGTAGCTTTCCAGCGATACGCTTCTTTCTTCGCTGGCGCTTTTTCCAGTGCAGAGACCGCTGGACGCGCCTGAACACGTTCCGACACCGAAGCCAGTCTTTCCAGCGCAGCATTATTCACCGGCCGCGCGCGGGAAGCGGCTGCCGGTTCACTCTTTTTTGGTTTGGTTGCTCCCTGAGCGCGTTGCAGTTGGCTGCGTGCCGCCAGCACCTGGCTGGTAGCATCGGAGAGCGGCACATTCTGTTGCTGTTGCGCTGCCGCAGGCTGCTGCGGCACCTGCGTCGGGTTCATCACCGCAGTGGGTGCGACCGGGGCAAAAGACTGTCGCGGGGCTTCAGGTTCCGGGAGCGGCATGCGCGGATGAAAAGCCAGCGCACGTAGCAGCGTCATTTCAACGCCCATTCGCCTGTCCGGCGCATACGGCAGTTCTTTGCGCCCGATTAACAGTGTCTGGTAGTAAAGCTGCACATCGGTTGGCGGGACGATTCGCGCTAGTTCGCGCATACGCTGTTCAATAGCGGCCATATCGCTGCCGAGTGCGGCAGGTGAAAGCTGAACCATGGCAATACGATGCAGCAGAGCCGACATCTCAACCAGTAGCGCTTCCCATTCAATACCGCGCGCGGCGGCATCGTTCACCAGCGTCATAACGCGTTCGCCGTCCGCAGCCACAACCGCTTCAACCAGCGAGAGCGCCTGGTCGTCGTCCAGCGTGCCAAGCATGGTGCTGACCGCGTCGGTCGAGACCTGACCATCGCCGCTGGCGATCGCTTGATCGGTCAGGCTCAGCGCATCGCGCAGGCTGCCGTCCGCGGCGCGAGCCAGCAGTTGCAACGCACGTGGCTCATGGGCGATATGCTCTTCTTTGAGGATATGCTCAAGCTGATGGCGAATCTGTTCGACATCCAACGCTTTAAGATGGAATTGCAGACAGCGCGACAGGATAGTCACCGGCAGCTTCTGCGGATCGGTAGTCGCCAGCAGGAACTTAACGTGCGCGGGCGGCTCTTCGAGCGTTTTCAGCAAGGCGTTAAAACTGTGGCGCGACAGCATGTGCACTTCGTCAATCAAATAGACCTTAAAGCGACCGCGCGCTGGCGCGTACTGGACGTTATCCAGCAGGTCACGGGTGTCTTCGACTTTGGTGCGTGAGGCGGCGTCGATTTCAATCAGATCGACAAAGCGCCCCTGCTCGATTTCACGGCAGTTATCACACACGCCGCACGGCGTAGCGGTGATGCCGGTTTCACAGTTTAATCCCTTCGCCAGCAAACGGGCGATTGACGTTTTCCCGACGCCACGGGTGCCGGAAAACAAATAAGCATGATGAATACGCCCTAACGACAAGCCGTTCGCCAGTGCCGTCAGCACATGTTCCTGGCCGACGACGTCAGCAAAGGTTTGTGGGCGCCATTTTCGGGCTAAGACCTGATAACTCATTGGCAGGCTCTGAAAGGCTGGAGGGTGGATTCACAGGGGGATAATGCTAACACAACCTCGCAGCGACGGCGAGGTTGTGTGTCTCGGTATTAATCTGCCGAGATAAGATAGCCCGAAATTAGTGGCCCGGGAATGGAACCAGGCTATAACAGGTCAGTCCCTGCTTTTCCAGACGCTGCTCGCCACCCAGATCAAACAGGTTAATGATAAATGCAGCATCGGTCACTTCGCCACCCAGACGGCGGATCAGTTTCACGGTCGCTTCAATCGTGCCGCCGGTTGCCAGCAGGTCGTCCACAACCAGAACTTTATCACCAGGTTTGATGGCATCTACGTGGATTTCCAGTTGATCGGTGCCGTATTCCAGCTCATAGCTCTCAGCAATAACTTCACGCGGAAGCTTACGGGGTTTACGTACCGGAACAAAACCAACGCCCAGACCCAACGCTACCGGCGCGCCAAACAGGAAGCCACGCGCTTCGGTACCAACCACTTTAGTGATACCCGCATTTTTGTAGCGTTCAACCAGCAATTCAATACTGAGGGCGTAGGCTTTCGGGTCTTCCAGTAAACTGGTGACATCACGAAAAAGAATGCCCGGTTTTGGGTAATCGTGGATGCTTTTGATGCTATTTTTGAGAAACTCAAGCTGCTGTGCAGTCGCGGTCATAAGTTTGTGCCTGATTAATACAGTATTACTTCACGGCGCACAATACACTTCATCCTCGACGTATCTTGAATGATTTTGTGTCTGTATAAGAGCCAAGGTTATATTTGCTTAACCTTTGACCACCTGCGCCTGTGCTCGAAAACGGTCGAATTTACTGGCTGTGAGAGACAATTGCAACAGCGTTTATTGCGCTTTACTGCTTTTGTTGTTTTTCATCAATCACCGGGATCCGCCACATAAAAATCAGTAAACAGGCGAGAATAACCAGCAGCAGGCCGCGTACCCACATCATATTGACCAGCCACAGTGAAATACTAAACGTTACCAGGATCAACAAAATAGCGCGCGGCTTTGCTCCCGGCGGCATCGCGCGGTGTTTTTGCCAGTGGCGCAGATACCCGCCGAACCACGAACGGTACAGCAACCAGTCGTGAAAACGCGGCGATGAGCGAGCAAAACACCAGGCGGCCAGCAAGATAAACGGCGTTGTCGGCAACAGAGGCAATACAACGCCCAGCGTTCCTAACACTACCGCTATCCAGCCTATGATGATTAGAATAATGCGTTGCATAATATGAATACTTAACACAGAGAATCGCTACTTTATCATAACAGTTCTCATTTTCATCGGAGTGTTGTCGTGAAAACCGTCATGCTGCTTCAGACGCTCGAAAACCAGCTTAACCGCTTGCGGCAGCGTTGTGCCCCACTGGCACACCATGCCACGCTTAGCGCCCGCTTTGACAGGCATCTGTTTCACACCCGCAGCACGTTGCTACAGGCCTGTCTGGATGAAGCTGATGATAATCTCACTGCTCTACGTCGCGCAGTTGAACAGCAACAACTACCACAAATTACCTGGCTTACGGAACACCTTGCCTCACAGTTAGAGGCGATTTCACGTGAAACCGCCAGTTGGTCGCTCCGGGAGTGGGACTGCGCCTCTCCTGGTCTGGCGCGCTGGCAGCGTAAGCGAGTTCAACACCAGGAGTTTGAGCGCCGCCTAGTTGAAATGACGCGTGAACGTAAAGAACGCCTGGCACAGGTTACAGGCTTTGAAGAACAGCAAAAACTGCATCGCGAAGTAGAGGCATTCGAAGCACGACTGGCACGCTGTCGTCATGCACTGGCAAGAATAGATAACATGCTGGCGCGTTTAACCCGCTAATCCCCGGAGAATTTATGTCATTAGAGAACGCCCCAGATGAAGTCAAACTGGCCGTCGATTTGATTGTCCTGCTTGAAGAGAATCAGATGGAGCCTGAAATAGTTCTGAAAGCACTGGAGATTGTGAAGCAGGATTACGAGAAGAAACTACTCTCTTTATCTAAAAAAGAGCGGTAACTGAAAACCTGATGGCTTTGCACTTATCAGGCCTACGAATGAATCGAAGCTCGCAGGCCTGATGATTATTTCTGTTAACCTACCGAAGGCGTCGGATCGTCACCTTTAATGATGTCACGTTTAACCTCGGTCACGGTGTCACCTTTCGCGTTATGCAGGTGAACTTCGAGCTGGTTAAAGGCGATATCAATGTCATTTTCACGGCACAAACGATCGACCGCCCGGTTAAGTTCATCAACCGTGTGGCTACGATCGCGCAATTCACGCACGTATAAACGCAGCTCATGATCCAGCGTACTGGCGCCGAAGGCGGTAAAGAACACTGCAGGCTCCGGATCGTGCATCACTTTCGGGTGTTCTGTCGCCGCCTGCAACAGCACCTTCTTCACTTTGTCCAGATCCGAACCATAGGCCACGCCAATGCGGATCACCAGACGCGTGGTGGTATCGGAGAGCGACCAGTTGATCAAACGCTCCGTCACGAATGCTTTGTTCGGGATGATCACCTCTTTACGATCGAAGTCAGTAATGGTGGTGGCACGGATACGGATCTTGCTGACCGTTCCGGAGAACGTACCGATGGTCACGGTATCGCCGATGCGTACCGGGCGTTCAAACAGAATAATCAGACCGGAAACAAAGTTACCGAAAATTTCCTGCAAGCCGAAACCAAGACCAACCGAGAGAGCAGCGGCCAGCCACTGTAGCTTATCCCACGAAACGCCGAGCGATCCGAAGACCGTCATCGCACCAATGGCGATGATAGCGTAATTCAGGATCGTGGTGATCGCATAAGAAGCCCCCTGGCGCATCTTCAGTCGCGAGAGCACCAGCACTTCCAGCAGGCCGGGTAAGTTGCGGATCAGCGCCCACGCGACCATTGACGCAATAATCGCAAACAACAGGCTGCCCATGGTGACGTCTTTCACCACTGCCGCACCCGCTTCGGTGCCGTTGTAATGCCAGAGCGTTATGCTGTCGAGATAGCTGAACACGGTGATCAAATCAGACCAAATGGCCCAGAACAGAACACCAAACAGGGCAACCATCACCAGCATGGTTATACGCAGCGTTTGCTGGTTAACCTGTTCCAGCGCAATAGTCGGTTCTTCCTGCGGCTCTGCGCCTTCGGCCCCTTCTTTCACCAGGTTCTGACGACGCGCTAACGCACGACGCCAGGCGATACGACGAGCCGCTACGCTCAACCCTCGCAGCACCGTCTGGTACAGCAGATTCCAGAGGATAACCAGATAGACCGTTTCAATCCAGCGGCCCGCCAGACGCAGCGTGGTGTAGAAATACCCTGTCGCCGTCAGCACCATTAATGCAATCGGAATAATAGACAACACGGTAATAGTGACCAGACGCAGACCATGCGACTCTTTGTCACGCCAGCTTTCGCGGCACATTGGCCATACCAAGAAGGCGATCAGCAGCAGGTTGAGGAAAATAACCACCTGGCCAAGCACATCGTCCATCAAATTAAGCGGCGACAGCTCAGCAATGACCGACCAGAAGTTAAGCGGCAACAGCGCAAGGCTAATACGCACAATCTGGCGACGCCAGTGGCTGGTCTGCTTCGCTGGCATGCCAAAATGACGTATCGCCACGCCATCTTTTTCCAGCACCTTCCAGCACAGACCAAACACCAGCCAGAAGATGGTCATCTTCGTACTGAACGCCCACAGCAGGTCGCTAATATTCAGTTGCATAGTCAGCAGAATCAGACCCACCGCGAGGATAATCAGACACGCCGGCAAGGCTCTGATGAGATCGATCAGAATCGCTTTTGGCGTATTAAGCTGACTGTCATTGCGCAGGTTCCCCACCGCGGCGGCTAATTTTGCCTGATAATCCTTCAGCCACTTCAAACGCCAGCGGATTAACCCGGCGATAAGCAGCAGCGGCAGCCCTGCCAGGAACGCAATAAACACGGCGGGCCAGGCTTTTTCCCAGTTCACCGTGATTTTCATCGACTTAAACTGGTCTTTTAGGGTTTGCGGGAAGGCTTTGATCCAGTCCCAGTCCATCGGACGGTTACTGTTAACCCAGAAGATTTGTTGCGTGAGGATCTCTTTCAGGTTTTTCGACACGCTCATTAACTGCTGCTGGTTGATTTGCAGATTAATCGCCATCATCAACTGGTTGCCCAGTTGCTTATTTAGCTGATCCAACAGTTCACGACGCATATCCACGACCTGCAGCAGGGCATCATGGACTTCAGGATTAACGTCGTTGCTGTGCCCTTCTTCCAGTTTGGCAACAAACGCATCATTCTGGAACAACGTATCGCGCTGCTGGTTAACTTCGAACTGCTCCAGACGCAAATCGGCGATCCGGTTGGTCATATCGGCAAGCTCATCCGCCGACGGCAGCGTTTGTTGTTGCTGATATAAAATGCGCGACAGCAGCAGACTGCCTTTCAGAACGGCGATCTGCTCTTTAATGTTGCGTTCGGATTGCAGCGCGCGGTCAAGCCAGTTTTTGACCTTGATATTTTGCTGCATCAGGCTGTTGCCGTTTTCAGTCGCGGCAATCAGGCGCTGGCTGAGCTGATGGTTAACATCAAGCTCCTGCTTCACTAACGGATTGGACTGAATACGCTCGGCTTCGTCCGGCGTTACCGCTTCCTGTGCCGTCTTTTCGGTTAACGTCAGTCGTTTGCTGTTCACCGCCTCTTGCAGGAGCTGGAGCTGGTGTTCAAGGCGGTTACTGTGCGCCGTCACATAATCGCGTTGTTTTTGCAGGGTATCCTGCAAAACGGTATTCCCTTCGAGGCTCTTACGCTGCTGGTCGATCTGCGCGTTCAGCAACGCTTGCTGCGCCTGCAGCAGCACCTGCTGGCTGGGGCGTAAAGCCGCCTCTCCCACAGTGGTGCCATCGAGTCGATTGCGGATTTGCTGCATCTGTTGCGACGCGGTGTACATCGCATTTTGTACACGCTCTGGCTGTGTCTGCAGCGATACCAGTTGGCTGTTGTAAGCGGCCAGATCGTTTTGCGAGCTTTGCAGGTCATCCAGGACCTGCGACACGCGCGACTCAAGCTGTCGTAAGGAGAGCGTACTCAGCGTTTTTCGCGTTTCATCGTCATTATCGACATCGCTAAGCGAATTTAGCGCATCCGTCGCCTGACGCATTTTCTCCGGCGCCTGGGCAACTTTTTGCCGAAGCTGTACGGTTTCATCCTTCACACGATCGATTTTATCCAGCGTGGCAATGGTATCGATGAGATCCTGTTGAACCAGCTTATCCTGTGCGGAGAGATCTTTTTGTTTATTCAGCGTGTCTAACTGGCTCTGAATATCCGCTTTCGTCGGCAGTTCACCACTCTGTTGCGCCCGCGCAAATGCAGATGACTGGCAGGATAGCAATAGAATGAAGAAAAGAATGGTAATAGCAATAAGATGCTGTGAACGTTTATAGAGCTGCAACATAGTCATGAGAATGAAGGTTTCTGAACCGGAAAAGTGACCGAAAATAGTCAAGCGGCAAGAATATCACGGCTGTGACCGGCAGAATAGCAGGAGGCAAAATGACCAGGAGAATTCCTGGTACAGACCCAGAGAGTTAACAGGTTTCCGCTACGTTAACCCGCAAGGTTGGGCAGAGAAGACACATCTCAAGCAGCACGGCGACGTATTCCCGAGCCTCTTTTTTCAGATCAAAAGATTCAGGGGCAAATAACCAGTTCTCGATAATTCCGGTAACATAACTACGCAGCAGCACCGCCACGCGACGCGTGTTCAGATTTTCCGGCAGCATGTTGGCGTTCATGCAGTGCCGCAATGTTTGTTCGATACGGTCGTAATTTTCAATACACAGACTGCGTTGAGCTAGCTGAACTGAGGCCATTTCCCCGACAAATTCGCATTTGTGGAATATAATCTCCAACAATAAACGTCGGCGTTCTTCTGTCACGGTAGCTTCAAGAACGTAAATTAAAATTTCTCTTAATACTGATAGTGGATCGTCGGGGAATTTTGCCTGATACTCAGTCTCTAACTCATCAATGTTAGGTTTTGCTAGCTCCCAGATTTCACTGAATAAATCCGATTTGTTTTTGAAATGCCAATAGATCGCGCCGCGCGTGACACCAGCGGCTGCTGCGATCTCCGCAAGCGAGGTGGATGATACCCCTTGTTGCGAAAACAAACGCAGAGCGACATCGAGAATGTGCTGTCGAGTTTCCTGTGCTTGTTGTTTGGTTTTTCGTGCCATAGGTCAGTGAATTTACAGGCGTTAGATTTACATACATTTATGAATGTATGTACCATAGCACGACGATAATATAAACGCAGCAATGGGTTTATGGGCTTTCAGCCATTGATCAATTTGAAATCGGACACTCGAGGTTTACATATGAACAAAAACAGAGGGTTAACGCCTCTGGCAGTCGTTCTGATGCTCTCAGGCAGCTTAGCGCTAACAGGATGTGACGACAAACAGGCCCAACAAGGGGGCCAGCAGATGCCAGAGGTTGGAGTTGTTACGCTCAAAACTGAACCTCTACAGATAACAACCGAACTCCCGGGTCGCACCAGTGCGTATCGCATTGCAGAAGTTCGTCCTCAGGTTAGCGGTATTATCCTGAAGCGTAATTTCACGGAAGGTGGTGACATCGAAGCGGGTGTATCTCTCTATCAGATTGATCCTGCTACTTACCAGGCCGCTTATGAAAGCGCAAAAGGCGATCTGGCAAAAGCACAAGCCGCAGCAAATATCGCTCAACTGACGGTCAAACGTTATCAGAAACTGTTAGGTACTAAGTACATCAGTCAACAGGATTACGATAGTGCACTGGCAGACGCACAGCAGGCGAACGCCTCCGTTGTCGCCGCGAAAGCCGCGGTAGAAACTGCACGCATCAATCTGGCTTATACCAAAGTGACGTCGCCGATCAGCGGCCGCATTGGTAAATCATCCGTTACTGAAGGCGCTCTGGTGCAAAACGGTCAGGCAACCGCACTGGCAACCGTTCAGCAGTTGGATCCCATCTATGTGGACGTGACGCAGTCAAGCAACGATTTCCTGCGCCTGAAACAAGAGTTGGCCAACGGCACGCTGAAGCAGGAAAACGGTAAAGCGAAAGTCGAACTGGTGACCAATGACGGCATTAAATTCCCGCAGTCCGGTACGCTGGAATTTTCTGATGTCACGGTAGATCAAACCACCGGGTCGATTACGTTACGCGCAATCTTCCCTAACCCGGATCACACCTTACTGCCGGGTATGTTCGTCCGTGCTCGTCTGGAAGAAGGGACTAACCCAACTGCACTACTGGTTCCACAGCAAGGCGTTACCCGCACACCGCGTGGCGATGCCAGTGCATTGGTTATCGGTGCAGACAACAAAGTTGAAACTCGTCAAATTGTCGCCGCACAAGCGATTGGCGACAAATGGTTAGTCACTGATGGACTTAAACCGGGCGACCGCGTGATTGTCACTGGGCTGCAAAAAGTACGTCCTGGCGCGCAGGTAAAAGCGCAGGAAATCACCGCTGATAACAACCAGCAAGCTGCAAGCGGTAGCCAGCCTGAACAGTCCAAGTCTTAACTTAAACAGGAGCCGTTAAGACATGCCTAATTTCTTTATCGATCGCCCAATATTTGCGTGGGTGATCGCCATTATCATCATGTTGGCAGGGGGGCTCGCGATCCTCAAATTGCCGGTAGCGCAATATCCGACTATTGCACCGCCAGCAGTGACGATCTCCGCGACCTACCCTGGCGCTGATGCCAAAACAGTACAGGATACTGTTACGCAGGTTATCGAACAGAATATGAACGGTATCGATAACCTGATGTACATGTCCTCAAACAGTGACTCCACGGGTACCGTGCAGATCACGCTTACCTTTCAGTCTGGTACTGATGCGGATATCGCGCAGGTACAGGTGCAGAACAAACTGCAGCTGGCAATGCCGCTTCTGCCGCAGGAAGTACAACAACAGGGTGTGAGCGTTGAGAAATCATCCAGTAGCTTCCTGATGGTTGTCGGCGTTATCAACACCAACGGCACCATGACGCAGGAGGATATTTCCGACTACGTGGGCGCCAACATGAAGGACGCCATCAGCCGTACTTCAGGTGTGGGTGATGTTCAGCTGTTCGGTTCCCAGTACGCAATGCGCATCTGGATGGATCCGAACAAACTGAATAACTTCCAGCTGACGCCGGTTGATGTGATCAGCGCCATCAAAGCGCAGAACGCCCAGGTTGCAGCCGGTCAGTTAGGCGGTACGCCGCCGGTGAAAGGCCAGCAGCTTAACGCTTCGATCATCGCGCAAACCCGTCTGACCTCCGCCGATGAGTTCAGCAAAATTCTGCTGAAAGTGAATCAGGACGGTTCCCAGGTGCGTCTGCGTGACGTAGCGAAAGTCGAACTGGGTGGTGAGAACTACGACATCATTGCGAAGTTCAACGGTAAACCGGCATCCGGTCTGGGTATCAAGCTGGCGACAGGCGCTAACGCCCTGGACACCGCAAACGCTATCCGCGATGAACTGAAGAAGATGGAACCGTTCTTCCCGTCAGGTCTGAAGATCGTTTACCCGTATGACACTACGCCGTTCGTGAAAATCTCTATTCACGAAGTAGTGAAAACGCTGGCGGAAGCCATCATCCTCGTGTTCCTGGTAATGTATCTGTTCCTGCAGAACTTCCGCGCGACGCTGATTCCGACTATCGCCGTGCCGGTGGTGCTATTGGGTACGTTTGCCGTCCTTGCGATTTTCGGCTTCTCGATAAACACGCTGACGATGTTCGGGATGGTGCTCGCCATCGGCCTGTTGGTGGATGACGCCATCGTTGTGGTCGAGAACGTTGAACGTGTAATGGCTGAGGAAGGGCTACCACCGAAGGAAGCAACGCGTAAATCGATGGGCCAGATTCAGGGCGCACTGGTTGGTATCGCTATGGTGCTTTCAGCGGTATTTATTCCGATGGCCTTCTTCGGGGGATCTACCGGTGCAATTTACCGTCAGTTCTCCATCACTATTGTTTCGGCGATGGCGTTATCAGTCCTGGTGGCATTGATTCTGACCCCTGCCCTGTGTGCGACCATGCTCAAACCGGTTGCTAAAGGCGATCACGGAGAAGGCAAAAAAGGTTTCTTCGGCTGGTTTAACCGCATGTTCGATAAGAGCACGCACCATTACACCGACAGCGTGGGCGGAATTCTGCGCAGCACCGGTCGTTATCTGGCGCTGTATCTGATCATCGTCGTGGGTATGGCCTATCTGTTTGTTCGTCTGCCAAGCTCGTTCCTGCCGGATGAAGACCAGGGGGTATTCCTCTCAATGGCTCAGCTGCCAGCGGGTGCAACGCAAGAGCGTACCCAGAAGGTGCTGGACGAAATGACGGATTACTATCTGACCAAAGAAAAAGCGAACGTTGAATCGGTGTTTGCCGTTAACGGCTTCGGTTTTGCAGGACGTGGTCAGAACACCGGTATCGCGTTCGTGTCTCTGAAAGACTGGAGTGAACGTCCAGGCGAGGAGAACAAGGTTGAGGCAATTACTCAACGTGCGATGGGCGCATTCTCGCAGATTAAAGACGCGATGGTCTTTGCTTTTAACCTGCCAGCGATTGTGGAGTTAGGGACCGCGACCGGTTTCGACTTCCAGCTGATTGACCAGGCAGGTTTAGGTCATGAGAAGCTAACTCAGGCGCGTAACCAGCTGTTTGGTGAAGTTGCGAAACATCCTGATCTGTTAGTCGGCGTACGTCCTAACGGTCTGGAAGATACGCCACAGTTCAAGATCGATATCGATCAGGAAAAAGCGCAGGCTCTGGGTGTATCCATTAGTGATATTAATACAACGCTGGGTGCAGCATGGGGCGGAAGCTACGTAAATGACTTCATCGACCGTGGTCGTGTGAAGAAAGTTTACATCATGTCTGAAGCGAAATACCGTATGTTGCCGGAAGATATTGGAAACTGGTATGTCCGCGGCAGCGATGGACAGATGGTACCGTTCTCCGCCTTCTCTACCTCACGTTGGGAATATGGTTCACCGCGTCTGGAACGCTATAACGGTCTGCCTTCCATGGAAATCTTAGGCCAGGCCGCACCGGGTAAAAGTACCGGTGAAGCTATGGCAATGATGGAGGAACTGGCCAGCAAACTGCCATCCGGTATCGGCTATGACTGGACCGGTATGTCCTACCAGGAACGACTGTCCGGCAACCAGGCCCCTGCTCTGTATGCCATTTCACTGATTGTCGTATTCCTGTGTCTGGCGGCATTGTACGAGAGCTGGTCAATTCCGTTCTCCGTCATGCTGGTGGTACCGTTAGGTGTTATCGGTGCATTGCTGGCGGCAACGTTCCGCGGCCTGACCAACGACGTTTACTTCCAGGTAGGCCTGCTCACAACCATTGGGTTGTCGGCGAAGAACGCGATACTTATCGTCGAATTCGCCAAAGACTTGATGGATAAAGAGGGTAAAGGTCTGATAGAGGCGACGCTGGATGCGGTCCGCATGCGTTTACGTCCGATCCTGATGACATCGCTGGCCTTTATTCTGGGCGTAATGCCGCTGGTTATCAGCTCCGGCGCAGGCTCCGGCGCGCAGAACGCCGTTGGTACTGGCGTAATGGGCGGGATGGTGACGGCAACCGTGTTGGCTATCTTCTTTGTTCCGGTGTTCTTTGTGGTGGTACGCCGCCGCTTTAGCCGCAAAAGTGAAGATCTTGAGCATAGCCACTCAGTAGACCATCATTGATAGATCTCTAAAGATAAGGCCGCGCAAGCGGCCTTTTTTCTGGAAAAATCATAAAAATCACTTATTGCTATTTCGTTTATTTTCTCCAGGGTAAATAAGCGATATAATCCCTGTAGCCTTAAAGGCTATTCTTAAAAATCATTGAGAGTTCTTATTTACTTTAATAAATATTAAGATTATTCCTGGTAAGCGGTTCACATTGTCGATTGTTACCTTTCGTTGCTAAACCTAATCAAGATAACTCGATGATTGCCCGAAGAATAAAGAAATTGTCCGATTCCGAATAACCGCATTTATCTGTTAAAATGTAAAAATGACCTGACATCATAAGTTTGCATAATTGTAATTTTTCGTGATATGACGATGAAATCTTTTTTAGACTAGATTATAGTTAAATCATCAGGAGTCGCGGGCAAGTTCCAGGTAGTCTGTTGTATCCATCCCGAAGGTGTTCGGTTAGTTTAAGCCACGAAGAAGGGGATGCGTTATGGATGAATACTCACCCAAAAGACATGATATCGCGCAGCTTAAATTTCTCTGCGAAACCCTGTATCATGACTGTCTTGCAAACCTTGAACAAAGTAACCATGGCTGGGTTAATGACCCTACCTCTGCCACCAGCTTGCAGCTCAATGAACTGATAGAGCATATTGCAACCTTCGCACTTAATTATAAAATTAAGTACAATGAGGACAATAAGCTGGTCGCGCAGATAGATGAATACCTGGATGACACTTTTATGTTGTTCAGCAGTTATGGTATTAATACGCAGGATCTGCAGAAATGGCGGAAGTCAGGTAATCGACTGTTTCGCTGTTTTGTCAATGCCACCAGGGCTAATCCTGTTAGTTTGTCTTGTTAAAAATTATTACAATCATAGGTAAGATTTATGTCCGATAAACCATTAACTAAAACTGATTATTTGATGCGCCTGCGACGTTGTCAGACAATTGACACACTTGAGCGCGTTATTGAAAAAAATAAATATGAATTGTCCGACAACGAACTGGCTGTATTTTACTCAGCAGCAGATCACCGCCTTGCTGAATTGACTATGAATAAGCTCTACGACAAGATTCCAACTTCTGTTTGGAAATTCATTCGCTAATTGCTCACGGGTTAAGTCAGGTATAGCGGTACATTTGTCTGGCTGACCATTTTCGTATTTACAATGGTTATTTAAATCAAATCACGTGACTACGATCACAACGAAGAAATGGGAACGTTCCCCTTGTTTGCATTGCGTTTTACTGTGTTGAAATGACCTCCAGTACACAGGAAATTCGTAATGAGTAATGAAAAGCAAAAAATGATCGCCGGTGAACTTTATCGCCCGGCGGATGAAACATTGCGCCACGACCGACTACGCGCTCGTCAGTTGACCCATCGCTACAACCTCACCGCTCCCGATGAAAAAAATGCGCGACAAGCTATCCTGCATGAGCTGTTGGGCCAGAGCGAAGGGGCTTATATTGAACCCTCTTTTCGTTGTGATTACGGCTATAACATTTATCTCGGTAAAGAATTTTACGCCAACTTCGACTGCGTTATGCTCGACGTCTGCCCGATCCATATTGGCGACAACTGCATGTTAGCCCCAGGAGTCCATATTTATACCGCCACCCACCCGCTGGATGCCACCGAGCGAAACAGTGGCATGGAGCTCGGCAAACCCGTGACTATTGGCCACAACGTCTGGATAGGTGGACGCGCAGTGATAAACCCTGGCGTAACGTTGGGTGATAACGTGGTTGTGGCCTCGGGCGCGGTGGTCACGAAAAGCGTTCCGGCAAACTGCGTGGTTGGGGGCAATCCCGCCAGGATTATCAAAACGCTGTGATCTTAAATGTAACTGTTATGCTAAATTGTGGTTAATCTGTTACTTTCTTCACAAGGTATCCCCTTTTAAAATAGGGCGATCGCATCTGAATATCGCAGACACCACAAAGGCAAGAGATGACAGAAATACAGCGCCTGCTTACCGAAACCATCGACGACTTAAATATTCGCGAAAAGCGCGACAACAAACCGCGCTTTAGCATCAGCTTTATTCGCAAACATCCCGGCTTGTTCATCGGCATGTATGTTGCGTGGTTTGCCACGCTGGCGGTGATGCTGCAGTCAGAAACGTTAGTCGATTCAGTATGGCTGCTGGTGGTTCTGTTCGTCATACTCAACGCGTTTTTCTTTTTCGACGTTGCGCCGCGATACCGCTTTGAAGATATCGACGTACTGGATTTCAGAGTTTGCTATAACGGGGAATGGTATAACACGCGCTTTGTCCCCCCTTCACTCATCGATACCATCCTGCACTCACCTTCCGTCGATAGCGAACATAAAGCGCAGCTGCAAAAGATGATATCGCGTAAGGGTGAACTCTCGTTCTACGATGTCTTTACGCTAACCCGCCCCCAGACCAGCCAGTAACCACATCTCAACGCAGATAAAAAAAGTGCGTCCCGGTGAAGGAAACGCACTTTAATCCCTGAAATGTTGGTAAAGAAACTAACGTCTTTTTTTACGACCCTGAACAGCTTTAAAGCGCGGATTCGTTTTGCAGATTACGTACAAACGCCCTTTGCGTTTCACTATCTGGCAGTCAGGATGACGCTGTTTTGCACTACGAAGTGAATTGAGTACCTGCATCTTAACCTCGCTTAGTGCCAATAAAATGACCAAAACGTTTCTGGAAACGTGCTGCACTGCCTTCATTATCAAAGGTTTTTTGTTTCCCGGTATAGTACGGATGCGATTTGGAAGAGATATCCAGGGTCACGTACGGATACATTTTCCCCTCAAACTCAATCTCACGTTCCGTTTTAATGGTCGAGCCGACCTTAAAAAATTCATTGGCGCTGGTATCGTGAAACACCACAGTACGGTAAAAAGGATGAATATCCGGCTTCATGGCAACCTCAATTTGTTACGTTATAACATAACTATCAAAATACACCACTCTTGTATAAATCACAACCTGGTTTACGCGATTAAGAGTTAAACGGGATGATAAGTGGCCGTAAATATATGATGCCAATCGAATAGCTTTTTCGGCTTTCGGATATACTTTCCCTACGCTGTGTTAATAAGGATATCACTGTGATAACACGACATCTGATAAGCCTGGTGACTGGGGTGCTGTTTCTTTCCATCCTCGCGCCCGTAGGTTTAAGCCTGTGGCTGGCGCATCGTCAGGTCGAAACGAAATTTATCGATGAACTCGATATGTTCTCAACCCGAGTCGCATTACGTACGGAACGCGTAGGTGAACAGGCCAAAAAAGCGTTGCGCCATATTGAAGCTTTTCAGGGTGAACCTTGTAGTGAAGAGCATCTGCTTGAAATGCGTCGTTTGTCATATAGCTATCGCTATATTCAGGAAGTGCTGTACCTCAAAGATAACGTTCCACAATGCTCATCCCTGGAAAAAAGAAGCCGGGCAGCCGCGTTTCCTCCAGCAATGAAAATCACGCCCGATGGCTACCACGCATGGTTGACCATGCAAAACGATTTGGGCATCAAGCGTTTTATGGCGGCATTAGGTAGCAAGCATTACGTCGTGATGATCGATCCCGGTTCTTTTATTGATGTCATCCCGTTTGGCTCATGGCCGATTGAAGTCGCTATCATTGGTACCGCGCGTAACACGGTGGTAGCCAGTAGCACCGATCTGCCACCGGATGTTTTACAACATGTGCAACTAGAGCATTCGATTACCCATCTGCAGAAAGACGGCAGTATTTATAACGCCCGCCCCTTCCCCGAACTGGGCATTACGGTTGTAACCTGGGCATCCACTGTACCTTTGCAAAAGAGCTGGCACCGACAAGCGCTCATCTGGCTGCCGGCAGGGATCCTTCTCGGCTTACTCACCGCAGCCTTTATTCTGCGTATTTTGCGCCGTTTACAGTCCCCTCATCACCAGTTGCAGAACGCTATCCAGCATCGGGATATCAAGGTCTACTACCAACCGATTATCTCGCTCAAAACGGGGAAAGTGGTCGGGGCAGAGGCGCTGGCTCGCTGGCCACAGGCCGACGGGAGCTATCTGTCGCCTGAGATTTTCGTCGCACTGGCGCAAGAGACCGGGCTTTCAGAGCCGCTCACCCGTTTGATTATTGAAAGCGTATTTGACGATTTAGGAAAATGGTTGCGTCAATATCCCCACCAGCATATATCCATTAACCTTGAGTCAGCCGATCTGACCTCCGAAACGCTTCCTGCTCTGTTAAGCCAGAAGGTGAACCACTGGCAACTTAAGCCTGCGCAAATCGCGCTGGAGCTGACCGAACGCGAATTTGCCGACCCAAAAAACAGCGCGCCGTTTATTGCTAAATACCGACAGGCAGGCCATTCGATCTATATTGATGACTTTGGTACCGGCTATTCAAGTCTTAGCTATTTGCAGGATCTGGATGTGGATATCCTGAAGATCGACAAATCGTTCGTCGATGCGCTGGAGTACAACAACGTCACGCCGCATATCATCGAGATCGCGAAAACGCTGAAGCTGGAGATGGTGGCAGAAGGTATTGAAACCGAGAATCAGGAAGCTTGGCTACGCCAGCACGGCGTGCAGTACGGTCAGGGCTGGCTCTACAGTAAAGCGCTGCCGAAAGCGGAATTTATTCTGTGGGCAGAAAAACGGCTTTAGCATGGCTGTTGATGTTGAGATGGCTGGCGGCACGCCGCACAGCCAGTCACATCACTCTTCCATAATGGGCGCAAATCCACCGTAGATCATTCGCTTGCCATCAAATGGCATAGATTCACCGAATTCCTTCATACGGGGATCGGACATCATCTTCTGATTCGCCGCATCGCGGACCTCTTTGGAAGGGTATTCAATCCAGCTGAATACCACTTCTTCATGATCCTGCGCTTTCACAGCCATGCGAAAATCGGTCAGTTTGCCGTCGGGGACATCATCTGCCCAGCACTCCACCACGCGCAATGCACCAAGCTCCTTGAAAAGCGGAGCTGCTTTTGCCGCCATCGCAATGTACGCCTCCTTGTTTTCAGCGGGTACGGCAACCACAAAGCCATCAACATACTTCATGAGAAAAACCTCCGAAGTGTACTGCGCGGCAAGCCGATTCCGGCCGCGTCAGTCGAGGTTAAGTTTAGTCGCCAGCAGGCGATCGTGCCCCAGGCGCATTCCTGATACGAATACGCGCCTGCGGCTGATGGCAAAACCATGGCAGGCAAATTTGAATCAGCGGCCCAATAGCCAGTGCATACAGCACCGTTCCAAACCCAACGGTTCCCCCCAGCAGCCAACCAATAAGCAACACGGACACTTCGATTGCGGTTCGAATTCGTCGTACTGGCCAGCCGGTACGCGCGTGAATTCCAGTCATCAGACCGTCACGCGGGCCCGCGCCAAAACCGGCACCAATGTACAGAGCGGTTGCTAACGCATTCAGTATCACCGCTGACACCAGCAGCCCGCTGCGCGCCAGCAGGGATTCAAATCCCGGAATCACCAGCAGCGCGACATCTGCCGCCAGCCCAATCATAATCACGTTGCTTAACGTGCCAAACCCTGGGCGCTGGCGTAGCGGTATCCACGCCAGAAGCACCAACACACCCACGGCAATAATCACCACGCCGATATTCATCGACAGTAAATTTGCCACCCCCAGGTGAAACACGTTCCACGGATCGGCCCCTAAATCGGCACGGACAAACATCGCCGTCGACACACCGTACAGCGTCAGCCCGATAAACAGCTGAAATAAACGACGCAGCATGTTCTTCCCCTCTTACTCTCAGATAACTTTCATCTTCACCGCAATTGGCACTATGATTAATGTCCAGTTTTCAAAAAGTGGACTGCTATGTCATCTCGCCGTTACGGAAGCCAGTCTTTGCAACGCCTGCTCGGACACTGGCAGGAAAGTCCCTCGCGAACGCCCATCTGGCGACAGTTGGCAGAAGCGTTACGTTTGCTGATCCTCGATGGGCGACTGGCGCTGGATAGCCGCTTGCCCGGTGAACGCGAACTCGCTGCCGTTCTGCAAGTCAGCCGAACCACCGTCGCCAGCGCCATGGCGCAACTGCGTGAGGAGGGATATCTGGAAAGCCGACATGGTAGCGGTTCACGGGTGATCCTGCCGGAACACATTCGCCATGTGCCAACGCGGACCAGCACTGGCACAGCGCTTGATTTGTCCACGGCAGCGCTGAGTGCCGGTCCTGAAATTCATCAGGCTTACCAGCAGGCACTGTTCGCAATGCCGCAGCATCTGCTGAGCTCCGGGTATCTACCGCAGGGACTGTCGGTTTTGCGTGAATCCATCGCCCGGCATTATTGCGAACGCGGACTCCCGACGCAGCCCGACGAAATAATGGTCGTGAACGGCGCGGTCAGCGGTCTGGCGTTGATCCTGCGTTTACTCACCGGCCCCGGCGATCGCGTAGTGGTAGATCACCCCACTTATCCGCTGGCCATTGCAGCAATACAAGGGGCGTCATGTCGCCCCGTCGGCGTTTCGCTGCCCGAGCACGGTTGGGATACGGCGGGTCTGGTCGCCACCATCGCGCAAACTGCACCGAGAATGGCCTATCTGATGCCGGATTTTCACAACCCGACCGGGCGCTGTATGGACACGGCTACTCGCCAGGTCGTGGCGGATATTGCTGAAAGAACCCACACGACGTTGGTGGTCGATGAGACCATGGTGAACCTGTGGTATGACGCACCACCGCCACCGCCGCTTGCCGCATTCAATCGCGATGCCCCAATCATCCTGCTCGGTTCAGCAGGGAAAAGCTTTTGGGGCGGATTACGTCTGGGCTGGATTCGGGCGTCGGCGCGTACCATTGCCGCGCTGGTCCAAACCCGCGACACTTTCGATTTGGGCTCCCCGGTGCTTGAACAACTCGCCACCAGTTGGCTGCTGGATAACGCCGAGGACTTTCTTCCTGACAGAAGACGCCGACTCACATCACAGCGAGACCTGTGCTCGCGCCTGATGAACTCACATTTCCCGGAATGGCAATTTACCCAGCCACAAGGAGGACTTTCTTTCTGGGTTGAACTGCCTGATACGCTGGCGACGCTCTTTGCCACGCGCGCCGAAAGTGCAGGCATTCAGTTGGGAACCGGTACGCGGTTCGGCCTTGATGGCGCATTCGACCGATTTTTGCGTATGCCCTTCACGTTGCCGGATGACACAGCGTGTGCCGCCTTCAGAGTGTTGCAACCCATTTGGGATAGCCTGCGCTTGCAGGCCAGCAGTGGGAAAATGCGTAAAATAATCTAAACGACGAGTTAAAGGACTCGCTCTTGAATGCCGTGATGGACGAGGAGGTCCAGGCAATACTACCGCTGAGGAGGAACCGGAAAACCCTTCAGGGAAATCACGAAATTCTCACCATCTTTCTTAATTTTTGCCCCAGCATCACACCAGTCGGAGGCAATACGGAAGAACTCATCGCTACCGACATTCCAGCTCAGACGAACGTGTTTCACATAACCGGAGCGCAGCATTTCACAGGCTTCGCCATAATTACAGGCGGTTGAGAGCGATTGTTGTTTCATTTTTTCTTCTTCAGTAATCTTCGCAATGCTTTGATTTCTTTAGGAGTCAGTGCATCAACTACGGATTCTTCCGTATGCTGGCTATCGATATCCTCAGCGGAGACTCCCACCTCTTCAATGGCGGAAAACGCGATCAGTAGCAGTTTTTCCGTGGCGATACTCAAATTTTCATTATGCACTTCAGCATAATGGCGAAGCTTTTCTTTTAGCGCCTCATCAACTTTGACATTCAATACAGCGGTCGACATCGTAGAAAATCCTTGTGGTCAGCCACAACACACCGGATGTAAGACCATGTCATTACAACGCAATAGCGGCGGCAAAAGCTCAAATAACATCCCCAAAACACAGTGACAGTATTTGATGACAATAAAATGACGATACGATGACAAAGAAAAGAAGATAAACAGAAGAGAAATTGCCGAACGGCAGAATTGGGTGGGGGCCCTGCCAGCTACATCCCGGCACACACGTCATCTGCCTTGGCTGCTTCCTTCCGGACCTGACCTGGTAAACAGAGTAGTGTTGCGGGAGAACCAACAGAGCCCCCATTGAGAGCGTTGTTAACCAACGCGCAGGCGCATTATCACTGCTGCACCCTGTAATTGCAACCCATCCAGCATCGGATGCTGTTTTCTTGTGCAATGCGGCTTCACTCCTTCGCCATTCGGCATTATGCTGGAGGATTAGCGCAGGAATAAATGATGGATATACAAGACACTTTCCCCCAACGCGTCTGGCAAATCGTCGCTTCAATCCCCGAAGGTTTCGTCACCACGTATGGCGATGTTGCCCGGCTTGCGGGATCGCCGCGCGCTGCGCGTCAGGTAGGCGGCGTGCTTAAGCGTCTCCCCGAAGGCAGCGCCCTGCCCTGGCATCGGGTGGTCAATCGCCATGGGGCCATTTCGCTGACAGGTCCCGACCTGCAACGACAACGTCAGGCGTTGCTGGCAGAAGGAATAGTGGTTTCAGGAAGCGGACAGATCGATTTACAGCGCTATCGCTGGGTGTACTAACCCTCTCCAGGCGGAGAGGGTTACAACGACCTTAGTACTGCGTGGGAGCCGGAACCGCAGATGACGGATTCACCTGGGTTGGTGACGTTGACGGAACCGTGGTAGTAGCCCCACCGCTCGCCTGAACCGGTACTGCTGTTTGCTGTACAGGGACCAGCGTCAGGTCAGCTTTAGTCCCACCCTGATTGATGACCGTCTGAACGGTATCAGTAATAAAGACCAGTTTATCATTTACCGTAATAGCCGCACTCAGCAGAATACGGGCGTTAGGTTGAATATCTGCCGGGTTAAACGGTAATACAAAGCTGAATGGCGCTTGTTTACCTTCAGTACGAACCGCTTTTTGCGACAGCACTTTTGACGGCGCATCGGCCAGTGAAGCATCTGACAGCGTAACGGTTAGTACCGCATCGGGTGGCAAGGCCACTTTCTGACGGATCCATACTGTACCGGAGACATTTGGCTGCTGAATTTTAGACTGTGTGTCAGAAATTGACGTATTAGGGCTTGGCGCAGGTGTCTGAATATCAGCGCTTTTATCGGCACAGGCCGCCAGAGCGACTGCAACCGCTAAACCACTTACCATGTGCACGAGTTTCATTAAATTCTCCTTATCATCTATGCACCAGCGAGAACTTTCCTCGCCAGAAGAGTGGTTAACAAAAACATAACGTGACTAAGTGTGGCACAAGACAGCTATTTTTGCCTGTAATAGGCCAGTAATTCAGACAATTGCACCCATCGGACCACTTTTAAAATTGCGTTATACTCTGCCTACCTCGCTGCGACATCGATATCACCTGGAGAGCACGTATGAGTCTGGCACTGAAAAATTTGCTGACATTGTTAAATCTGGAAAAAATTGAAGAAGGACTCTTTCGGGGCCAAAGTGAAGACTTAGGGTTACGTCAGGTTTTTGGGGGACAGGTTGTCGGTCAGGCGCTATATGCCGCAAAAGAAACCGTACCGGAAGAGCGTCTGGTACACTCTTTTCACAGCTACTTTTTACGCCCCGGCGATAGCCAAAAGCCCATCATCTATGATGTGGAAGTCCTGCGTGATGGTAACAGCTTCAGCGCGCGCCGCGTTGCCGCGATCCAGAATGGTAAACCCATTTTTTACATGACTGCCTCTTTTCAGGCACCGGAAGACGGATTTGAACATCAGAAAACCATGCCAGATGCGCCGGGTCCCGATGAGCTGAAATCAGAAACGGAAATTGCCCACTCAGTGGCGCATTTGCTGCCGCCGCTGTTGAAAGAAAAATTTATCAACGATCGTCCGTTGGAAGTACGCCCTGTCGAGTTTCATAACCCCCTAAAAGGTCACGTCGCACCTCCGACGCGCCAGGTATGGATCCGAGCTAACGGCGTGCTGCAGGACGATCTGCGCGTCCATCAGTATCTGCTGGGTTATGCCTCAGACCTGAACTTCCTGCCTGTTGCGCTGCAACCGTACGGGATTGGCTTCCTGGAAAAAGGGATTCAGATCGCCACCATTGACCATTCCATGTGGTTCCACCGTCCGTTTAATATCAATGAATGGCTGCTGTATAACGTCGAGAGTACTTCGGCATCCGGTGCCCGGGGCTTTGTACGCGGAGAGTTTTATACCCAGGATGGCGTGCTGGTCGCTTCTACCGTACAGGAAGGGGTAATGCGTAATCGCAATTGAGAATTACCGGATGGTGGCGCAAAAGCGTTGCCATCCGGCAAATTGAGAATCAGGCGTTGTAAGCGTTCTCGCCGTGACTGTTTACATCCAGACCTTCGCGCTCCTGCTCTTCCGGTACGCGCAAACCAACCGTCATATCCGCCAGCTTATAGCCAATGAAAGCCACCACGCCAGACCAGACGATGGTGATCGCCACGCTTTCCAGTTGCACCAGCAGCTGATGCCCCATGGTCACGCCCTCGGCAAAGCCGACGCCTCCCAAAGAGCTGGCAGCGAAAACTCCGGTCAGGATACAGCCGACAATGCCGCACACGCCGTGAACGCCAAACACGTCACACGGATCGTCCACACGCAGAAAACGCTTCAGCATGGTCACGCCCCACAGGCCTGCCAGACCCGCAACGACACCGATAATCAGCGCGCCGCCGACACCGATATAGCCACATGCAGGTGTTACGCCCACCAGACCCGCAATGGCGCCAGAGCAGGCGCCCAGCAGAGACGGTTTACCACGCAGCGCCCATTCACCGAAGATCCATCCGAGGATGGCTGCAGCGGTGGCGACCACGGTATTGACGAAGGCCAGTGCGGCGATTTCATTTGCCGTACCCGCTGAACCAGCGTTAAAGCCAAACCAACCAATGTAGAGAATAGCGGTACCGGTGAAGACCATCGGCAGGTTATGCGGTTTAAAAGCTTCTTTGCCAAAACCGACACGTTTGCCAATCAGATACGCGCCTACCAGACCAGCAATCGCCGCGTTGATGTGCACAACCGTTCCGCCGGCAAAATCCAGCGCGCCGTGGGAAGCCAGCAAGCCGCCGCCCCAGACCATATGGGCAATGGGGATGTACGACAGCGTTAACCATACCACCACAAAAATCAGCACCGCGGAGAAGCGAATACGTTCAGCCAGCGCACCGACGATTAGCCCAACGGTGATGCAGGCGAACGAGCCCTGAAAAGCAACGTGAATGTACTGGTAGAAGCTCCCCGTTACCGCCGTCAGCGCAATATTCTTCAGCAATACCCAGTTGAAGTTGCCGAAGAAATTATTTCCTTCACCAAAGGCCAGTGAGTAGCCATAAACCACCCATAAAATACAAACCAGAGCGAATGTCACCGTGACCTGAGTCAGCATCGACAGCACGTTCTTACCGCGAATCAAACCGCCGTAGAACAGCGCAATACCAGGGATGGTCATAAACAGCACCAACGCGGTACAGATCATCATAAAAGCGTTATCCGCTTTATCCGCAACCGCCGGTGCCGCCATCGCCAGTCCCGGCAGCAGCGCCAGTGAAGCAATACCTGTTTTCATCGTTGCTATCTTCATTTTTTGGTTTCCTATCACTGTGTGCCAGACGTTACAGTGCGGCTTCGTCGGCTTCGCCGGTACGAATACGAATCACACGTTGCAGCTCGGCGACGAAGATTTTGCCGTCGCCAATTTTTCCGGTGTATGCCGCCTTACTGATGACATCAATCACGCCATCCAGTTGGTCGTCGGCAATCGCCACATCAATCTTCACCTTCGGCAGAAAATTGACGCTATATTCAGCCCCACGGTACAGCTCAGCATGACCTTTCTGTCGGCCAAACCCCTTCACTTCGGTGACGGTCAGCCCCTGAATACCAATAGACGACAATGCTTCACGGACGTCTTCCAGTTTGAACGGTTTGATTACCACGGTAACCAGCTTCATAGATCCCCTCCAGTCAGAATTCAGTAGTGGCTGCAGATACACGAGAGGGATATTGCAAGGGATGTGCCAGAAATGAAAAAGGCGGGATGATTCAGGTTCTCAGGGTACTTCCGGGAGAGAAAAAGAAAAAACGCACTATAACGGTGCATAGTGCGTTACATTTTTGCACCAGATTGTTGATTGCCGGATGGCAGCGTAAACGCCTTACCCAGCCTACGAGACCGTGCTGGCCCCAGACCGGATAAGCGCCGCGCCATCAGGCGATAACAGAATCGTCTTGCGTACTGGCGGCTAACTCTTCACCCGCCAGCTGTAGCTGATACATCTGCCAGTAACGGCCGTGCGCCGCCAGTAATTGCTGGTGCGTACCACGCTCCACCGCCTGACCGCGATGCAGCACCAGAATGGTGTCCGCATCGACAATCGTCGATAACCGATGCGCAATCACCACCAGCGTGGTGTGTTCACGTACCGCCGCCAGAGCTTGCTGAATGGCCTGTTCAGTACCGGAGTCAATACTGGCCGTGGCTTCGTCGAGGATCAACACCTGTGGCGTTTCAACCAACACCCGCGCCAACGCCAGCAGCTGTTTTTGACCAACGGAGAGATTATTGCCCTGCTCGCCCAGCCGGGTATGAATCCCCTCGCTCAGACCTCGCGCCAGTTCTGCCAGTTGCACGGTCTCCAGCGCCTGCCATACCCGCTCTTCTGATATATCGCGGCCCAGCGTGACGTTCGCCAGGAAGGTATCTGCCATCACCACCGGATCCTGCTGCACCATGGCGATGCCCTGACGTAACGCACCGTGGCTCAGTGAAGACAGCGGCCGTCCATCAAGGCGGATTTCCCCCTGCGTCAGCGGGTAGTAACCCATCAACAGGCTGGCGAGCGTGCTTTTACCACTGCCGGTGTGTCCGACCAAAGCCACAAAGCTGCGCGAAGGCACGGACAGACTGATATTTTGCAGCACCAGATTGTCGTCGCGATAGGCAAATGAAACGTTATCCACCTCAATGTCCCCGCTCTTTAGCGGTCGCTCATCTTCACCATAGCGCTGACGTGGCCCATCCATCAGTTCGAACACTCGCTCACCGGCGACAACCGCCTGCTGCAGCATTGATTGCTGAGTGGTCAACTCGATCAGCGGTTCGTTCAAACGGCCGAGGTAGCTGATAAACGCGTACAGCACGCCAACCTCGATCGAGCTGCCAGAGGTAAAACTGAACAGCATCAGCAATCCGCAGAGGATCAGCGCCGAGAAAAGGCTAAGCAGCGGGCGCAACAAAAAACCATCCAGTCGCAGGGTTTGCATACGCGCCATATAGTGCGAGCGGCTTGCTTCGCCCATTCTCTCGCCAAATCGCGCCTGCTGGCGGAACTGCTGGATAACACTCATGCCGTTGATGACTTCGTTAAAGCCATCGTTAATATCCGCCAGATAAGCGCGAACCCGGCGCACAATCGGGGTGCTGTAGCGTTGATAAATCACCATCACCACCAGCACGGCCGGGAAAATGGCCATCGCCACTACCGCCATACGCCACTCAAGGCTGAACATCGCTACCAGCATGGCGCCAATTAATGCCGCGCTGCGCAGGACTGTTGCTACCACTGTCACGTACAGGTCGCGAATAACTTCAGTGTCGTTGGTCACGCGGGAGATTAGCTGCCCGACGGGTTGAGTATCAAAGGCGCTGAGCGGCTGGCGCAGCGCAGCGTCCATTACGTCGGTGCGCAACTGTTGTACTACGCCAACTGCCGCCTGGTTAAACAACAATGACTGCGCGTAATGCAGGCCAGCCGCCAGCAGTTGTAGACCGATATATGCCGCAACCAGCCCGGCGACCATCGCCAGCGGCAGATTATTCTTCGCCACCATGTTATCGATAAAATAGCTAATCAGCAGCGGACCGCTGACTTCCGCCGCAGCCGCCACCCACAGCATGACTACCGCAATAGCCAGCTGTTTTCGCCATGGAGAGCCATACGCCAGCAATCTTTTTAGGGTCGGCCATAATTGCCCAAAACTACGCATTAGCCGCCTCCTCGTTTATCTCTGGTGCATCAGTCAGCGCCGCTTCCAGTTGCTGATAGCGGTACATATCGCGATACCAGCCAGGCTGCTGCACTAACGCATCATGCTCGCCGCGCTGGGCAATATGCCCATGCTGCATCACGATAATCTCACTGGCTTCCGTCAGGGCCGATAAACGGTGGGCGCTAATAATGACGGTTCTGCCTTCGCCCCACTGGCGCAGGTTATGCAGGATCTGATGTTCGGTACGACCATCTACCGCCGACAGCGCATCATCCAGAATCAGGATTTCAGCGTTCAGGAGTAGCGCTCGAGCGATAGAAATACGCTGTTTTTGCCCACCAGACAGCATCACCCCACGTTCGCCCACTTCGGTGTCGTAGCCCTGCGGAAGACGTAAAATATCCTCATGAACGCTGGCAAGGCGTGCCACATACTCGATCTCTTCCTGCGTGGCCTGAGGGCGTCCTAACGCGATGTTATTGCCAACGGTATCCGAAAACAGGAATGGCGTCTGGCTGACAACGGCCAGCCGGCTGCGCCAGCTATCCAGTTGTAATCGCGTTAAGGGGATATCATGAAAGCGCACATCGCCGTGGGTGATATCAAAATGACGCTGAATCAGCGACAGCACCGTACTTTTCCCCGCGCCGGTAGGCCCACAGATGCCCAGCATCTGCCCAGGTTTAAGCTGGAAGTTCACATTTTCCAGCGCCGGGTATGTCGTTTGCGGGTAGCAAAATTCGCGAATCGTCACCGCCAGCTCTCCACGCCCTTCCGGTACCGGTTCAGTGCCGTCATCCACCACCGGCGCTTCAGACAGCATGGCGCGAATACGGCTGTACGCCGCGCTGCCACGTTCGACGATGTTAAACATCCATGCCAGCGCCAGCATCGGCCAAATCATCAAACCGAGATACATCATAAAGCTGGTGAGCTGGCCGAGCGTCAGCGAGCCGTGCACCACCATCCAGCTTCCCCCAGCAATCGCCAGTAAGTTAGCCATGCCAATGGCGATATAAATCGTGGGATCAAAGCGGGCGTCAATGCGCGCCACGCGCAGGTTTTTCTTACCGGTATCTTCGGCATCGGCGGCAAATAATGCCGATTGCCGATCCTCCAGACCGAAGGCCTTGATCATGCGAATACTGGTCAGGCTTTCCTGAGTACGGTCGTTGAGACTGGAAAACGCCGCCTGCGCCAGCTTAAAGCGGTTATGGAGTCGATCGCCGTAACGTTTGATCATCAACGCCATCACCGGCATCGGCAGCAGCGCAATTAACGTCAACTGCCAGCTTATCTGCGTTGACATCACGATCAGCACCGCACATCCCATTACCAGCGAATCTACCAGCGTCAGCACGCCTTCTCCGGCGGCAAATACGACGCGATCGACATCGTTGGTCGCACGCGCCATCAGATCGCCCGTGCGGTGACGCAGATAAAATTCAGGATGCTGGCGACTCAACTGACGGTAATAATCTTCCCGCAGCTCAACCGCCAGTTGGTAGGATGCGCCAAACAGCAGCACGCGCCAGACATAGCGCAGCAAATAAACCACCACTGCAATCAGGGCAATTGTTCCCACCCACATCAGCAGTCGCTCGGTGGTGAAGCGTTGAGTCGTCACGCCATCCACAATGATCCCGACCACTTTCGGCGGAATGAGCTGAAGGATAGCGATGATGATAAGCAGGGCCACCGCCCCGAGGTAGCGACGCCACTCCCGGCGGAAGTACCAGCTTAATTGAGCAAATAATCGCACGCGTTATGTCCTGACAAGATTTCCGGCAATAAGCGCCGGGAGAGTTATTCAATCGGGAGAGCAGTTGTGTATTTAATCTGTTCCATCGCAAAGCTGGAGGTGACGTCAGACAGGCCCGGTACGCTGTTCACCAGGCGCTTATAAAATTCATCGTAGCTTTTCATATCGGCGACCTGCACTCGCATCAGGTAATCATATTCCCCTGCCATACGCCAGAACCCCAGAACCTCCGGCATACCGGTGACTTCGGTGACAAAGCGGCAATACCATTCACTGCTGTGATGCTGAGTCTTAATCAGCACAAACGCGGTCAGCCCCAGTCCCAGTTTTTCTGGATCCAACAGGGCGACTCTACCCAGCAGGATACCGTCATCTTCAAGCCGTTTGAGGCGTTTCCAGCAGGGGGTGGTAGTCAGATTAACGGCATCTGCTAACGCCTGCAAAGAAAGGGTGCAGTCCTGTTGCAGTAAGCTAAGCAGCTTACGGTCAATTTTGTCTAACATATCCACTCCACAGAGAATAATTTTCTCCTTACATTCTATTTTAAAGGCTAAATGGCAACAATTTTTTCCGTGCTTTTCGCTATTCTTGGCACAAAATGACAAATGGATATCTATTAATGATGAATAGCTCCTGGGTTAAAAACGCCATCAATGAAATCAACGCGGATTATCAGCGTTCTGCGGATACGCATCTCATTCGTCTGTCGCTACCGGCGTTCCCGGGCATTCAGATCTATTTAAAAGATGAGAGCACGCATCCCACCGGGAGCCTGAAGCATCGTCTGGCGCGTTCACTGTTTCTGTACGGATTGTGCAATGGCTGGATTAAAGAAGGCACCACCATCATTGAATCATCGTCCGGTTCAACGGCGGTCTCCGAGGCTTATTTCGCTCGACTGTTAGGACTGCCGTTTATTGCCGTCATGCCTTCCTGTACGGCGAAGCGTAAAATTGAACAGATTGAGTTTTACGGCGGTCGCTGTCATTTCGTGGAAAGCGCCTGTGAAATCTATGCGGCCTCTGAACAGCTGGCGCGTGAGCTGAACGGTCATTACATGGACCAGTTCACTTATGCTGAGCGCGCTACCGACTGGCGTGGCAATAACAATATTGCTGACAGCATCTTCCGTCAGATGCAGTGCGAGCCCAACCCCGTCCCCCGCCATATTGTAATGAGTGCCGGAACCGGCGGCACCTCTGCAACCATTGGCCGCTATATTCGTTGTCAGGGCTACGACACCCGCCTGATGGTGGTGGATCCGGAAAACTCAGTCTTTCTGCCCTTCTGGCAGGATCGCGATGCAACGTTACGCAGCCCGGTAGGAAGCAAAATCGAAGGCATCGGCCGCCCACGTGTCGAACCCTCCTTCATTCCTGACGTAGTCGATGAAATGCTGCGCGTGCCGGATGCCGCAAGCGTGGCCACCGCACACTGGCTGGAAACGCAGTTGGGCCGCAAAGTCGGCGCTTCAACCGGCACCAACATGTGGGGAACGCTGCAACTTGCCGCCCGTATGCGCGATGCCGGAGAAAGCGGTTCACTGGTCACGCTGCTGTGCGACAGCGGCGAACGCTATCTTGAAACCTACTACAACCCGCAGTGGATCGACACGCACATCGGTGATTTAACGCCGTGGAAAGCGGAACTCACCCGGCTTCTGAACACCCATTAATGGGATAAAAAAAACCAGACGCGAAGTCTGGCTTGCTGGAAGGGATCTCTCATTCGGGGGAATAAGGTAGATGCGGATTGTCCAGCCAATGCGTCAAAAAGTGTGACACCGCCTGATTGCGGCAATGCCCAATCACCGACAAATGCGGCAGTTCAGCAATCAGTTGTGGCATCGCGTTACCCATAATCAGGCCGCGCCCAACGCTGCCTAACATTTCGCGATCGTTCATGGCATCACCAAACGCCATACATTCGGCCATTGAATAACCTAAGTGGTCGCTTAGTACCGCCAGCGCCGATCCTTTGTTACAGCCCAGCGGCAGCACCTCAAGGCAATCAACCGCGGAAAAACAAAGAGTTGCCTGCTCACCCAGCGCCTCATTCAGTTGAATGCGTAATTGGATCAGGGAGTCATGATCCCCACAGAAACAGACTTTCGTTACCTGATGAGCCGGGATACGTTTCACATCGACGATCTGGTAGCGAAATCCGCTATACACATGCGCCTGTAGCAGCGATGGGATCTCTTGTCCGGTGAACCAACCGTTGTCATTAAAGACATGCATGCTGGCTGTAGTATCCCACTTCTGATGTAACACGATATCCGCCACAGTCGGATCCAGATCCTGACGGTGCAATACATCGCCCTCAACAGAGTGAATGCGCGTGCCGTTACCCGTAATCAAAAAGGCGTCCAGTGAGATAGCCCCCAAAATATGGCGCATCTCCAGCACATGGCGGCCGGTGGCAAATGTCAGGGTGATATCGCGTTCACGCAGGCGCGCCAGCGTTGAAAGCGTTTCGTCACCTAAATGGTGATTCGGCATCAAAAGGGTGCCATCCATATCAAATGCAGCCAGACGAGCCATTTCTTTCTCCACACTGTGACGCGGTTAACTTGTGATTCAGTATCACCTGAGATATACGGAAGTAATAGTGAATAGATAAAATGAATTGTTCCGGGTTTATTACACAAAATCATTCAAGTTGCATCCAGGCGGCAAGTGAGTGAACGTCCAGGAGCATACAGTGACTGGGGTGAATTAACGCGCCAACAAAGAGGCTGCTTGAAGGATGACGTGTACATGAGATTGTTGAATCGCCTGAATCAGTACCAACGCCTGTGGCAGCCTTCGGCGGGAGAACCGCAGTCGGTGACCGTCGGGGAGCTGGCAGAACGCTGTTTTTGCAGCGAGCGCCACGTGCGTACCCTGCTGAAGCAAGCGCAGGATGCTGGCTGGCTGGAGTGGCACGCCCAGTCGGGACGTGGGAAACGCGGGCAGCTGCGCTTTTTGGTGACGCCAGATTCGCTACGCAGCATTATGATGGAGCAAGCGCTGCAAAAGGGCGAGCAACTTAGCGTACTGGAGCTGGCTCAGCTGGCGCCGGGAGAATTAAGAACGCTGCTCCAGCCGTTTATGGGCGGGCAGTGGCAAAACGACACGCCAACCCTGCGCATCCCCTATTACCGCCAGCTCGACCCTTTGCACCCTGGATTTCTCCCCGGTCGCGCAGAACAACATCTCGCCGGACAAATATTCTCGGGCCTGACCCGGTTCGACAGTATTACGCAACGCCCCTGCGGAGATTTAGCCCACCACTGGAATATCTCCGCCGACGGCCAGCGCTGGGATTTCTATATTCGCTCCACCCTGTACTGGCATAACGGCGATGCGGTCAGCAGCACACAGCTACATCAACAGTTGCTGAAGCTGTTAGAGCTACCCGCGTTAAATAAGCTGTTTATCAGCGTAAAGCGCATTGAGGTGACGCATCCCCAGTGCCTAACCTTTATTTTGCATCGCCCCGACTTCTGGCTGGCGCATCGTCTGGCAAGCTACAGCAGTCACCTGGCACATCCCGAACTCCCGTTTGTTGGTACCGGTCCGTTTCGGTTGACGCTGTTTACCCCAGACCTGGTGCGCATCGAGAGTCACGATCACTACCACCTGAGTCATCCGCTACTAAAAGCCATTGAATACTGGATAACCCCGCAGCTTTTCTCCCAGGATTTGGGCACCAGCTGTCGCCATCCGGTTCAAATTGCAATTGGTAAACCCGAAGAGCTTCCCATGCTAAGCCAGGTAAGCAGCGGGATCAGCCTCGGTTTCTGCTATCTCACGCTCAGAAAAAGCGCGCGGCTGAATACGCAGCAGGCCCGTCGCCTGGTCAATATTATCCACCGCTCTTCCCTGCTACAAACGCTTGACGTGGATGAAAACCTGATCACGCCAAGCAATGCGCTGCTGCCGGGATGGACGATCCCCCAATGGGATGAACTGGACGACGTGCCGCTACCGGAAAAACTTACGCTGGCCTATCACCTGCCGGTAGAGTTGCACGCCATGGCTGAACAGCTTCGCCAGGCGCTGGCGCTACTCGGCTGTGAATTAACGCTTATTTTTCATAATGCTAAAAACTGGGATGGCGACCATCCTTTAGCCCAGGCCGACCTGATGATGGGCGACAGGCTGATTGGCGAAGCACCTGAATATACCCTCGAACAGTGGCTGCGCTGCGATCAACTCTGGTCACATGTATTGAGCTCGCCAGCATATACTCATCTGCAAACCACCCTGGATGCCCTGCAAATCCAGGCCGATGAGGACGATCGTCATGCGGCTTTACAACACGTTTTCGCCTCGCTGATGCATGACGCGACCCTGACACCGCTGTTCAATTATCACTATCGTATTAGCGCTCCGCCGGGCGTGAACGGCGTACGCCTGAATCCTCGCGGCTGGTTTGAATTTACCGAAGCCTGGCTACCGCCTCCGTCGGCGTGAAGAAGCTGGTCGGCGACACGCCCAGGCGCTACCATAAGGGTTTCGTTATTTGTCAGGAAAAACCATGAAACGTGCCGTTGTTGTATTCAGTGGGGGTCAGGACTCCACAACCTGTCTGGCGCAAGCGCTGCATCAGTATGATGAAGTGCACTGCGTGACCTTTGATTATGGTCAGCGCCATCGCGCTGAGATTGATGTCGCACGTGACCTGGCCTTAAAACTTGGCGCGCGTGCGCACAAGGTACTTGATGTAACGCTGCTCAGCGAACTGGCCGTCAGCAGCCTGACCCGCGATAACATTCCGGTACCCGATTACGAACCGGATGCGAACGGCATTCCCAATACCTTTGTGCCAGGACGCAATATTCTGTTTTTAACGCTGGCGGCGATTTACGCGTATCAGGTGCAGGCGGAGGCAGTCATTACCGGCGTTTGTGAAACGGATTTCTCTGGATATCCGGACTGCCGCGATGAGTTCGTCAAAGCCCTGAACCATGCCGTAAGCCTGGGAATGGCGAAAGATATCCGCTTTGAAACCCCGCTGATGTGGATCGATAAAGCCGAAACCTGGGCACTGGCCGATTACTGGGGCAAGCTGGACCTGGTACGCGAAGAAACGCTGACCTGCTATAACGGCATCAAAGGTGACGGTTGCGGTCACTGCGCGGCCTGTAATCTGCGCGCCAACGGCCTGAACCATTATCTGGCAGATAAACCGGCAGTGATGGCGGCAATGAAGCAGAAAACAGGACTAAAGTGATCGATTTGCCGGATGGCGGTGCACGCACCTTATCCGGCTTTCGACGTTCACCGTGGTCAATATCGCCCGTAAGCCTGATAAGCAAAGCGCCGTCAGGCTTCCTTCCATCACTTCACCATCTGCTCCAGTTTTTCGCGCAACTCCCCTTCCAGCGGTAGCGCCTTTTGCGTTTTCAAATCAATACAGACGAAGGTAATCAACGCGTCTGCCACCACCTGTCCTTCCGGCTCCAGGGTGATAGTCTGGTTCAACACACCGCTTTTGCCATTTAACTGTTGCACCTGACTGGTAATGGTCAGCAGGTCGCTCAGTACCGCAGGGCGGCGGTAGTTAATGTTAATATTCACGACCACAAAAGCGATGTTGTGTGCGGTCATCCACTGAAAGCTGTCGCTGTTTTCCAGGCCATCCCAGCGGGCTTCTTCCAGAAACTCAAGATAGCGAGCATTGTTAACGTGCTGATAGACATCAAGATGAAAACCACGAACTTTGATTTGTGTTTGCATAGCGCAGGAGCCTTACGTTGTTTTTATAGGAACACACTTCAGGGTAAGAGGTCATAACTGGTATGACCTCTACAGTCTGGCAAACTTTCAGCACTCTGCAAGTTATTAAAGTGTTAAAACTGCCAGATTGCGCTCTACCAGCGAACTCCCCATGCCCGGCACCTGCTTTAAGTCCTCCACCGTTTTAAACGGCCCGTACTCCTCACGATAGCTGACAATCGCCTGCGCTTTCTTCAGACCTACGCCATTCATGACTCGCGCTAAATCCTCCGCAGAAGCGCTGTTGATGCTTACCCTGGTGCCTTCATCATCGCTCGCTTTAGCCGGTTGTGTGGCTTTGCTTTGTGCTACTCCCGTAGCATCCGCTTTGACTTGAGTCGCCTGGCTTTTGGCGACTGGCTCTGCAGCCAGTGCGCTTTGAGCCATACTGGCACAGGTCAATGAAAGGGTAATAAGCAGGGCTTTGATTCCATGTTTCATACTGTTTTCTCCTTGTTTGTTAACAGTGGAATCACGATAGCGAGGTGCAGAACGGCAGACAAACGGCAAATATCAGAAATGGAAAAGGCCGCGAAAGCGGCCTTTGGTTGATACAACTTTTTGCAATTTTTTGCGAGTAGCCTCGGTTATTGCTGCTGTTCCAGTGCGTCACCGACTTTAATTTTTGCGGCTTTACGCAGGTTGCTCATCAGCGCTTCAAAGACAATCTGCGCATTGTTCTGGGTAATCCCCTGAACCATCGCTTTCTTCTGCTCTTCAGGCATAGAACCGGCTTTCACCTCGTCCAGCGCCAGCAGTACAACGTTACCCTGCATGTCGTTCGCCACGCCGTAGCTCGGTTTGTCTTTCGCCGGCAGGCTCAGGCCAAAGGCCGCCTGACTCAGCGGATCCTGACCCGTACGGCTCAGCGTTTTCGCTTCGCCAAAGCTCAGACCCGCCGCTTTCATGGCTTCATCGCCCTTACCAGCTTTCAGATCCGCCAGCAGTTTATCGGCATCAAGCTTCGCCTGCTGCTCTGCTTTATTGTGCTTAACAAGCGCAGTTACCTGATCTTTCACTTCAGCCAGTGGTTTAACGGCTTCAGCTTTGTGCTCTGCAATACGCAGTACAAACGCGCGATCGCCATCCACGGTGATGATGTCAGAGTTACTGCCAGGCGTACCGTTCTCACCAACCAAACCACCATTGAAAATGATGTCAGCGACCGGTTTGAAGTTCAGCTCTTCCGGCAGGCTGTCACGGCTAAACCAGCCCGTTTCAACCGCTTTCATACCCGCCGCCTGCTCCGCGCCCGCCAGGGATTCGTTATCGTTGCTGGCGGCATCGCTCACTTTCTGCTGCAGCGCATAGTAGGCATCCAGCGCTTTTTCCTGCTTCACTTTCGCCGCAATGTCGTCACGCGCTTCGCTCAGCGGTTTAACCTGCGCAGGCTGCACGTCGTCAAGACGCGCAACGAGGAAACCAACGGAAGACTTAATCACACCTGACAGCTGGCCTTTCTCTTTCAGACCGGCATTCTTCAGCTCATCCGGGGTGGTGGAATCTTCCAGCCATCCCATATCGCCGCCTTTACGGGCAGAGATGATGTCAGCAGATTTTTCTTTTGCCAGCGCAGCGAAATCACCGCCTTTGTTCAGCTCGTCCAGTACCGCTTTGGCTTCATCTTCCGTTTTGGTCTGAATGATGCTGTAGCGGTTACGCTGCGGCTGAGTGAACTGATCCTGATGCTGGTCATAATAAGCCTGAATATCAGCATCGCTGGCCGTCTCCTGCATAGCAGCAGCATCCAGCTTGATGTAGCTCACGCGGAACTGTTCCGGCGTCATAAAGTTGTTTTTATTCTGCTCGTAGTAGCTGGCAACTTCCTGCTCGGTAACAGACTGCTTCGCGGCCAGTGCGTTAACGTCAATTGTCGCCTCGCGAACGATACGCTGCTGTGCGACCAGCGCCGCCAGCTCGTCCGTTTCGCCTTTCAGCATGAAGTCCGTACCGGCAACGCCGTTAATCAGTTGCTGGGTAGTAAGCTGATTACGTAATGCCTGAGCGTACTGGTCTGCGGTCATTCCCATCTGATTAACAATCGCGTTGTAGCGATTGTTATCAAATTTACCGTCCACCTGGAACGCAGGCGTGGCGAAAATAGCCTGTTTAACCTGATCGTCGCTGATGTTGAGATTAAGCTCGCGGGAGTACTGATCCAGCAGCGCTTCGTCAATAAGACGATTCAGCACCTGCTGACGCAGCGTTTTCATGTAGCCTTCGTTCGCAGCCAGTTCGGAGTATTGATCGCCCAGCTGTTGCTGCATGCGGTTACGTTCGCTGTTGAACGCATTCTCGAACTGCCCGCGGCTAATCTCCTGGCCATTCACTTTGGCGGCGAAGTTATTGCCCCCGCCAATCAGGTAACCACTCACGCCGGTCAAAATGAACGACACGATAATGATACCGAAAATAATCTTGAGCACGAGACTGTTAGCAGCCGTGCGTAAGCTGTCCATCATGGTGTAACCACACTCCGCTGTAGATGACTATACGCGTTATCTCTCAAGCCGCCTGCGCGTTGTCACAACAGCGGCGGCAAGGATTTTGAGTATATATGCTTCACGCAGCATAGCGTTTCCTGAATGCTGCGTACAAAGGCCTATTGTGACAAGAAACAGGGGCAATTGTCAGCCCACAACGCGTAGAAAGTACCGGAATTACAAATAAAAAAGGCACATCAGTCGATGCGCCCTTGTACTTCGTCACATCCCCAAAGGGGAAATCACTTAGTTTACCGCGTCTTTCAGTGCTTTACCTGCACGGAAGCCCGGTACTTTAGCCGCGGCGATGGTGATCTCTTTACCTGTTTGCGGGTTGCGACCAGTACGGGCAGCACGCTCTTTAACGGCAAAAGTACCAAAACCTACCAGCGCTACGTCATCACCTTCTTTCAGAGATTCGGTAACAGAAGCAATAATTGCATCTAACGCACGTCCAGCCGCAGCTTTAGAGATATCAGCCCCTGCAGCAATTTTGTCGATCAGTTGAGATTTATTCACTCTTCTCTTCCTCTTTATAATTTATATCGCACCTGAATCCTTCAAAGTGCGAACGCGCAGCAGTTATATCAGGCCTGCCATGCCCTTACAACACCCGTTAATGATGGCAAGCCCAATCCGTCATCTAAATTAGCTATACAAAAAAAGGCTGGCAAGTCCGAAATGGCCTGCCAGCCCTGTTTTTATTAGTGCTCTTTGCGCGAGGTCACTATTTTGCGGTCACAACCTGCATTCCGGAGGGCTCATTTTGCAACGCGAGCGTCAGAACCTCCTCAATGCGTTTCACCGGATGGATGTCCAGATCGGCAATTACGTTGTCCGGAATCTCTTCCAGGTCACGTTTGTTTTCGTCTGGAATTAAGACCGTTTTAATACCACCACGGTGTGCTGCCAGCAGTTTTTCTTTCAAACCACCAATAGGCAGAACCTGGCCACGCAGGGTGATCTCGCCGGTCATCGCGACGTCGGCGCGAACCGGGTTACCGGTCAGACAAGAAACCAGCGCGGTACACATGGCAATACCTGCACTTGGACCGTCTTTCGGCGTCGCCCCTTCAGGTACGTGAACGTGGATGTCGCGTTTTTCGTAAAAGTCCGGATTAATACCCAGTTTTTCCGCACGCGCGCGCACCACGGTCAGCGCAGCCTGAATGGATTCCTGCATGACTTCACCCAGAGAACCGGTGTAGGTCAGCTTACCTTTACCCGGTACGCAAGCGGTTTCGATGGTCAGCAGATCGCCGCCCACTTCCGTCCATGCCAGACCGGTTACCTGACCAACGCGGTTTTCGTTGTCCGCGCGGCCATAGTCAAAGCGCTGTACGCCCAGGTAGTCGTGCAGATTGTCACCATTGATCTCAATATGTTTCAGCGACTTGTCGAGCAGCAGCTGTTTCACCGCTTTACGGCACAGTTTGGAAATTTCACGCTCCAGACTACGCACGCCAGCTTCACGGGTGTAATAACGAATAATGCCCACAATGGCGCTATCGTCGACCGTCAGCTCGCCTTTTTTCAGCGCGTTACGCTCAATCTGTTTCGGCAACAGGTGACGTTTAGCAATGTTCAGCTTCTCGTCTTCGGTATACCCGGACAGACGGATCACTTCCATACGATCCAGCAACGGTGCGGCAATATTCATGGAGTTAGAGGTCGCAACGAACATCACGTCGCTGAGATCGTAGTCCACTTCCAGGTAGTGATCGCTGAACGCCACGTTCTGCTCTGGATCCAGCACCTCAAGCAATGCGGAAGCCGGATCGCCACGCATGTCGGAAGACATTTTGTCGATCTCATCAAGCAGGAACAGCGGGTTTTTAACGCCCACTTTAGCCATTTTCTGGATCAGTTTACCCGGCATCGAACCAATATAGGTCCGGCGGTGACCGCGAATTTCAGCTTCATCACGCACGCCGCCCAGCGCCATACGGATGTATTTACGTCCGGTTGCTTTAGCGATGGACTGTCCCAGAGACGTTTTACCTACCCCCGGCGGCCCAACCAGGCACAGGATCGGCCCCTTGATTTTATTCACACGGCTTTGAACCGCGAGATACTCAAGAATACGGTCTTTGACGCGTTCCAGACCGTAATGGTCAGTATCGAGGATTTCCTGAGCCTGACGCAGATCTTTTTTGACCTTGCTACGCGCATTCCACGGCACCTGAACCATCCAGTCGATGTAGCCACGCACTACGGTCGCTTCCGCTGACATCGGAGACATCATTTTCAGCTTCTGCAGTTCTGCTTCCGCTTTCTCTTTTGCCTCTTTCGGCATTTTCGCCGCGTCGATTTTACGCTTCAACGCTTCGTTTTCGTCCGGCGCATCGTCCATCTCGCCGAGCTCTTTCTGAATGGCTTTCATCTGCTCGTTCAGATAGTACTCACGCTGGGATTTTTCCATCTGCTTTTTCACGCGGTTGCGAATGCGTTTCTCAACCTGCAGCAGATCGATTTCAGACTCCATCATCGCCATCAGATATTCCAGACGTTCGTTAACGTCGGACATCTCCAGTACGGACTGCTTGTCAGCAAGCTTCAGCGGCATGTGCGCAGCAATGGTGTCCGCCAGACGTGCAGGATCGTCAATGCTGTTCAGCGACGTCAGCACTTCGGGCGGGATTTTCTTGTTCAGCTTGATATAGCCTTCGAACTGGCTGATAGCGGTACGCACCAGCACTTCCTGTTCGCGCTCATCAATAGCAGGCGAGTCAAGGTACTCCGCTTTCGCAGAGAAGTGCTCGCCGTTGTCAGACAGCGCTGAAATACGCGCGCGCTGTAACCCCTCGACCAGCACTTTTACGGTGCCGTCAGGCAGTTTCAGCATCTGCAAAATAGAGGCCACGGTCCCGACGGTGAAAAGATCGTTTACACCCGGCTCATCCGTTGACGCTTCTTTCTGGGCAACCAGCATGATTTTTTTATCATGGTCCATAGCCGCTTCCAGACAACGGATAGATTTTTCCCGCCCTACAAATAAGGGTATGACCATGTGCGGATAAACCACCACATCGCGCAACGGCAATACGGGGATTTCAATGCGTTCAGAACGCTCAGGATTCATAGAGCTCTCTCTTAGTTTAGTTTCCGCCAGGTAATCAGGTGGTACGACTGTGCTCCACACCACCTTTAACATGTATGTCAGTATATGGGGATGTTTCCCACACATTCAACGCCATGTTTACGGAAAAATAAAAGGGGAGATAAAATCCCCCCTTATTAATTAAATGTCTGTATGAATTGATGAATTATTCGCCAGATGCCTGCTGCGCTTCCGGCTTACCGTAAATCAGCAATGGCTTGCTCTGGCCGCCAATCACCGACTCATCGATCACCACTTTTTCGACGTCTTCCATAGAAGGCAGATCGTACATGGTGTCAAGCAGCGCGGCTTCGACGATAGAACGCAGACCACGAGCACCGGTTTTACGTGCCATCGCTTTCTTGGCGATCGCATCCAGCGCTTCCTCACGGAATTCCAGATCAACACCTTCAAGATTGAACAGCGCCTGGTACTGCTTGGTCAGGGCGTTTTTCGGCTCTTTCAGGATCTGGATCAGCGCTTCTTCACTCAGTTCGCTCAGCGTCGCTACAACCGGCAGACGCCCGATGAACTCAGGGATCAGACCAAATTTGATCAGATCTTCCGGCTCCACCTGCGACAGCAGTTCACCTTCACTGGCTTTATCAGACTGCGCTTTTACCGTTGCGCCAAAACCAATGCCGGAGCCCGTTTCAACACGGTTAGCAATGACTTTATCCAGACCGGCAAAGGCACCGCCGCAGATAAACAGGATCTTGGAGGTATCAACCTGCAGGAATTCCTGCTGAGGATGTTTACGCCCCCCCTGCGGTGGAACGGCAGCAACCGTACCTTCGATCAGTTTCAACAGCGCCTGCTGTACGCCTTCGCCGGAAACGTCACGGGTAATGGACGGGTTGTCAGACTTACGAGAAATCTTGTCGATTTCATCGATATAGACGATCCCGCGCTGTGCTTTCTGCACGTCGTAATCGCACTTCTGCAGCAGTTTCTGAATAATATTTTCAACATCTTCACCCACATAACCAGCTTCGGTCAGCGTGGTGGCATCGGCCATAGTGAACGGAACGTCCAGCAGGCGTGCCAGCGTTTCAGCCAGCAGCGTTTTACCGGAACCCGTCGGGCCAATCAGCAGGATGTTACTTTTGCCCAACTCGACGCCATTGCTGGTGTCGCCGTTGCGCAGACGTTTGTAATGGTTGTATACCGCGACCGCCAGCACTTTCTTCGCCTGCTCCTGACCGATAACGTAATCGTCCAGGTGGTTGCGAATTTCATGCGGCGTCGGCAGCGCACTGCGTTCACGGTGCGGTGCTACTTCCTTAATCTCTTCGCGAATGATGTCGTTACATAAATCAACACATTCGTCGCAGATATACACGGATGGTCCGGCAATCAGCTTACGCACTTCATGCTGGCTTTTGCCGCAAAAAGAGCAGTACAACAATTTGCCCGAGCCATCTTTGCGTTTATCTGTCATGGGTCAAAACCTCTTCTTTGTTCTTTGTGCCGCACACGACGACGCAAATGCCATTCTCAGGCGCAAGACGCTAGTCAGCGTTGTGCCGCTCCAGGTAATTATAGCGGTACACCTGCGCGCTGGGCATTAATTACGATGGGTCAAAATCGAGTCGACCAGACCGTACTCTACCGCTTCAGAAGCGGAGAGGAAGCGATCGCGCTCGGTATCACGTTCAATCTGCTCAAGAGATTGACCCGTATGATGCGCCATAAGTTCGTTCATGCGCCCTTTTACCTTCAGGATTTCACGGGCATGAATTTCAATATCCGTTGCCTGGCCCTGGTAACCGCCCAGAGGCTGGTGGATCATGACGCGAGAGTTAGGCAGGCAAAAACGTTTACCTTTCGCCCCGGCAGTCAGCAGGAACGCGCCCATTGAGGCCGCCTGGCCCATACAAATGGTGCTGACGTCCGGCTTAATAAACTGCATGGTGTCATAGATAGACATCCCGGCAGTGATCACTCCACCAGGGGAGTTGATGTACAGGTAGATATCTTTTTCTGGGTTTTCTGCTTCCAGGAACAGCATCTGCGCCACGATCAGGTTAGCCATATGGTCTTCGACCTGGCCGGTCAGAAAAATGACGCGTTCCTTAAGTAGACGAGAATAGATATCAAAAGAGCGCTCACCACGTGAGGTCTGTTCAATGACCATCGGCACCAGCGCCATATGGGGTGCAAAGTTATCTCGTTCGCCGCTGTATGACATTTCCGTCTCCTGGATAAAATTTGAAAAAACCTGCTGTGCTGATTGTAACCTTATGGACGGATTATCAGCTAGTCCCTCTGTAATGGGTACGACATCGCCATAATTCAAGCATAACAATCTTTTGTTGTAACGCTAACACTGAAACGCTGTTTTCGCACTCTTCCCATGCAAAATCCGTGACAAAAAAAAACCCGCCACCAAAAGGTGACGGGCTTGCGTACGAAATTCGTGCTAAATAAGCGACGAATTACGCCTGCTGGTTCATCAGCTCGTTGAAGGAAGTGGCTTTTTCAGTCACTTTCGCTTTCGCCAGAACGGCTTCAACAGCCTGCTCTTCCAGAGCGACGTTACGCATGTTGTCCATCAGCTCTTTATTTTTGCTGTAGAACTCAACAACTTCTTTCGGATCTTCGTAAGCAGAAGCCATCTCTTCGATCAGGCCTTTAACGCGATCTTCGTCAGCTTTCAGCTCGTTGGTACGAATCACTTCGCCCAGCAGCAGACCTACAACTACGCGACGCTTAGCCTGTTCTTCGAACAGTTCACGCGGCAGTTCCAGAGCTTGTTTTTCGTTGCCGCCAAAACGCTGTGCAGCCTGACGACGCAGAACGTCGATTTCGCTGTCGATCAGAGCAGCCGGAACGTCGATGTCGTTAGCTTTTACCAGACCTTCGATCGCCTGAGACTTAACGCGGTTGCGCACAGCGCCTTTCAGCTCACGTTCCATGTTTTTACGTACTTCAGCGCGCAGACCCGCTACGGAACCATCTTCAACGCCGAAACGTTTGATGAATTCTTCAGTCAGTTCCGGCAGTTCGCGCTCTTCAACTTTCTTCAGGTTGATAACGAACTTAGCGGCTTTACCTTTCAGGTTTTCAGCGTGGTACTCTTCCGGGAAGGTCACATCGATAGTGAACTCTTCGCCAGCTTTGTGGCCTTTAACACCTTCTTCAAAGCCTGGGATCATACGACCCTGGCCCATCGCCAGTACGAAGTCAGACGCTTTGCCGCCTTCGAACTCTTCGCCGTCTACAGAGCCGGTGAAGTCGATGGTTACACGGTCTTCTGCATCAGCAGCGCCGTCTTTGTCTTTCCAGGTAGCCTGCTGCTTACGCAGGGTGTCCAGCATCACGTCAACGTCAGCGTCGGTGACTTCAACAACCGGTTTTTCAACTTCGATTGCTTCCAGGCCAGTCAGCTCAACTTCCGGGTAAACTTCGAACTCTACCGCGTAAGTAAAATCTTCACCCAGTTTGTATTCGCCCGGAACGTAGTTCGGTGCGCCAGCCGGATTGATTTTTTCTTTGATGATCGCGTCAACGAAGTTGCGGCTCATCAGGTCGCCCAGAACGTCCTGGCGAACAGACGCGCCATAACGCTGAGCAACAACATTCATCGGTACTTTTCCTTTGCGGAAACCGTCAATACGCACTTTCTTCGCTACGTTGACCAGCTCGCTTTTCACAGCGGTCTCGATGCTGTCAGCAGCGATAGTAATCGTTACACGGCGGCCAAGGCCTTGAGTGGTTTCAACTGAAACTTGCATCTTGTTACCTCAAAAAATCACAGTGCTCGGTCAACTCTTCTCCGCAAGCACAGGTTGTTGGCTTCGCGGAACTGGGATGTTCTCATAAGCAATCACATTCCCTGTCGTCAGAATCATCCCGAAGACATTCCGAAAAATAAGACGCGCATTATAGCGGCATCACTTTTATGAGTCGAGAACGGTTATCGCGCGTTGCTGCGGCTTTTTTCACAATTCCCGGCTAATTTTTGTCTGAATACTGTACGACTGCCCCAGAATTCAGACAAAACAAAACGGCCCGCAGGCCGTTTTCACATAATCTGTAGCAACATACTGGAAAAGCGTCGGTTGTTGCAAATCCGTTTTTACGCGATGCTTCCCGCCCCACGACACGGAGGCGATGCAAAAATCGTATCCTGCAACGCTTCCCACTCCTTAATGGTGTAGGTATGCAGGGCAAGTGCATGAACGGTTGTGGAAAGCTCCACCGTTAAGGTGCTGTAAATCATCCGATGACGATTCAGAAAACGTTCACCTGTAAAGCGATCGCTAACCAGCACAACCTTAAAGTGGCTTTCAGAACCTGCCGGGACATTGTGACGATAGCTTTCATCCACAACTTCGAGGAACACGGGTTGGAACGCTGCCCTTAATTTTTCTTCTATTTGCTCACGAATCATCATGAAGTTTTTCCTCCGACAACGCTGAGATGTCACCCATCCCTTTAAATACTAGCCGCTTTTACCGCTTTCATTACACCTTAGCAACAAAAAATTAGCGTTTGTCTGATTTTCTCAGCCAAATGGATGAAGTTCACTAAATCCTCACTTCGATTTATTGCAAAAAGTCCGTTTATGGTCTCCACAAAGACATAAAACTGACAACACAATGAATTTACATGCGTTACCCACTTCCCCTCATCGTTGGCGATGTTATGATGGCGGGAATTTTCTCCAACCATACAATTTAGATTCGCTGAGAGCCCTGGCATGTTTAAAAAAATCCTCGTCCCGTTTGTCGCGCTGTTTATGTTAGCTGGATGCGCAACGCCGCCGACCACTATTGAAGTTTCCCCGAAAATTACCCTGCCACAGCAGGACCCGAGCCTGATGGGTGTGACCGTTAGCATCAATGGTGCCGACCAGCGTCAGGATCAGGCGCTGGCAAAAGTTACCCGTGACAACCAGCTTGTTACCCTGACCGCGTCCCGCGATCTGCGCTTCCTGCTGCAAGAAGTACTGGAAAAACAGATGACCGCACGCGGTTATATGATTGGGCCAAACGGTGCTGTTAACCTGCAAATCATTGTTAGCCAGCTGTATGCAGACGTGTCCCAGGGTAGCGTGCGCTATAACATCGCCACCAAGGCAGACATCGCCATCATTGCGACTGCTGCTAACGGCAACAAGATGACCAAAAACTACCGCGCAAGCTATTCTGTTGAAGGCGCACTGCAGGCCTCTAACAAAAATATCGCTGACGCCGTTAACAGCGTGCTGACCGATACCATCGCTGATATGTCTCAGGACACCAGCGTTCACGATTTCATCAAGCAGAACGCTCGTTAATTTCTGCCCATATGGCCCGGCGTTCGTCGGGCCTATAGAAGCCCATGTCCAGTCATTACTTACGTATTTTTCAGCAACCACGTTCAGCTATCCTGCTCATACTGGGATTCGCCTCCGGTTTACCACTCGCACTGACCTCGGGTACGCTTCAGGCATGGATGACGGTCGAGAATATCGATCTTAAAACCATCGGTTTCTTTTCTCTGGTCGGCCAGGCCTACGTGTTTAAGTTCCTCTGGTCTCCGCTAATGGACCGCTACACGCCGCCGTTTTTAGGTCGACGTCGTGGTTGGCTGCTGGCAACTCAGGTGCTGTTACTGATTTCTATCGCCGCGATGGGCTTTCTGGAGCCTGGCACGCAGCTACGCTGGATGGCCGCGCTTGCGGTGGTGATCGCGTTTTGCTCGGCATCGCAGGATATCGTCTTTGACGCATGGAAAACCGACGTGCTACCCGCCGAAGAACGCGGCACCGGCGCGGCTATCAGCGTGCTGGGCTATCGTTTAGGGATGCTGGTTTCCGGTGGGCTGGCTCTGTGGATGGCCGACCGCTGGCTGGGCTGGCAAGGAATGTACTGGCTGATGGCGGCGCTGCTGATACCTTGCATCATTGCTACCCTGCTAGCGCCCGAACCGACTGATGCCATTCCGGTGCCCAAAACGCTGGAGCAGGCGGTTGTGGCCCCTCTGCGCGACTTCTTTGGTCGTAACAACGCCTGGCTAATTCTGCTGCTTATCGTTCTGTATAAGCTCGGGGATGCCTTTGCCATGAGCCTGACTACAACCTTTTTAATCCGCGGCGTCGGATTTGATGCGGGTGAAGTAGGCGTGGTGAATAAAACGCTCGGACTGCTGGCAACCATCGTTGGCGCGCTGTACGGCGGGATCCTGATGCAACGCCTTTCGCTGTTTCGCGCATTGCTGATTTTCGGCATCCTGCAGGGGGCGTCGAATGCGGGCTACTGGCTATTGTCCATCACTGACAAACACATGTTCAGTATGGCCGCCGCCGTCTTCTTTGAAAACCTGTGTGGTGGCATGGGTACGGCAGCGTTTGTCGCCTTATTAATGACGCTGTGCAATAAGTCCTTTTCAGCGACCCAGTTCGCTCTGCTCTCCGCGCTTTCCGCCGTTGGTCGCGTTTACGTTGGCCCGGTAGCAGGTTGGTTTGTCGAAGCGCATGGGTGGCCAACGTTTTATTTGTTCTCTGTGTTTGCCGCTATCCCCGGCCTCATACTGCTGCTGGTTTGTCGTCAGACTCTGGAACATAGCTGGCAAAATGAGAGCTTCATTCCGCGCACGGAATTTCGTAGCGCGTACAGCCTGGCATTAATGACGTTGGTTGCGGGCTGCTGTCTGCTGGTGGTTTGGCTGCTGCTATTAACCATGAACGCGCTGGATTACACCCGCTTCTCCTTCCTGCCGGAACTGCTGGAAATCTCGGTGGTGGTCGCGGTCTGCGGGGTCGTTTTTGGTGGATTGCTGGATTATCTGGCACTGCGCAAAACCCGCCTGGCGTAAAAATCCACATTAATATCGCCGTTGTAATCACCCTGCGTAATTATAACGGCTAAATAAACAACAATTATTAAAAATATTATTTGTTATTTTGTGCGCCAAAGAATTTGGAAATTATTGACGCCTTTTATATATACTATTTCCCTTACTCGATTCAGCCACTACAGATTTATTTTTTGTTCTTCAATTGTCTTTTTATTGATAATCAATTGTTAAACAATTGTTTTATTTTCGTATTGGTTATACCAATTGCCCTCAGCACGTCTCCCGCTTGCCCGCTTTCGTTATAACGTGATGTTGCAACAGGTTCTTAAAGTCAAAACGACATATATTGCAACATATGTGACATGCCCGGCAGAACCCAGTAACACAGATCCAAGGATGTTTACAGTAATGTAACCTTCCCGTAAAATGCCCTCACACTTTAAACGCCACCCGGTCCCGTGGAATTGAGGTCGTTAAATGAGACTCAGGAAATACAATAAAAGTTTGGGATGGTTGTCATTAATTGCAGGCACTGCATTACTCAGTGGCTGTAATTCTGCGCTGCTTGACCCTAAAGGACAGATTGGACTGGAACAACGTTCTCTGATACTGACGGCATTTGGCCTGATGTTGATTGTCGTTATTCCTGCCATCTTGATGGCTGTTGGTTTCGCCTGGAAGTATCGTGCAAGCAATAAAGATGCGAAGTACAGCCCGAACTGGTCACACTCCAATAAAGTGGAAGCTGTGGTCTGGACGGTGCCGATCTTAATCATCATTTTCCTTGCCGTACTGACCTGGAAAACCACTCACGCTCTTGAGCCAAGCAAACCGCTGGCGCATGACGAGAAGCCCATTACCATTGAAGTGGTTTCCATGGACTGGAAATGGTTCTTCATCTATCCGGAACAAGGTATCGCTACCGTGAATGAAATCGCCTTCCCGGCGAATACTCCGGTTGAGTTCAAAGTGACGTCCAACTCCGTGATGAACTCCTTCTTTATCCCGCGTCTGGGTAGCCAGATTTATGCCATGGCCGGTATGCAGACTCGACTGCATCTGATCGCCAACGAAGTCGGTACTTATGATGGTATCTCCGCAAGCTATAGCGGACCAGGCTTCTCCGGTATGAAGTTCAAGGCTATCGCAACAAAGGACCGCGCCGAATTCGACCAATGGGTTGCTAAAGCTAAACAGTCCACGAACACCATGAGCGACATGGCTGCGTTCGAAAAAGTGGCTGTGCCAAGCGAATACAACCAGGTGGAATACTTCTCCAACGTGAAACCAGATTTGTTTAAAGACGTTATTAACAAATTTATGGCTCACGGTAAGAGCATGGACATGACCCAACCCGAAGGTGAGCACAGCGCACACGAAGGAATGGAAGGCATGGACATGAGCCACGCGGAATCCGCTCACTAAGGGGCCGAGGAAGAATACGATGTTCGGAAAATTGACGCTGGATGCAGTGCCGTTCCATGAACCAATTGTCATGGTTACGATCGCTGCCATTATCATCGGTGGTGCGGCCTTACTGGGCCTAATCACTTACTTCGGTAAGTGGACCTACCTGTGGAAAGAGTGGCTAACTTCGGTTGACCACAAACGTCTTGGCATCATGTATGTCATTGTCGCAATCGTCATGTTGATTCGTGGCTTTGCCGACGCCATCATGATGCGTAGTCAGCAAGCGCTGGCTTCTGCAGGTGAAGCGGGCTTCCTGCCACCTCACCACTACGACCAGATCTTCACGGCTCACGGCGTGATTATGATCTTCTTCGTGGCAATGCCATTTGTTATCGGTCTGATGAACCTGGTGGTTCCGCTGCAGATCGGCGCACGTGACGTTGCATTCCCGTTCCTGAACAACCTGAGCTTCTGGTTCACCGTTGTCGGCGTAATCCTGGTTAACCTGTCTCTGGGCGTGGGTGAATTCGCACAGACCGGTTGGCTGGCGTACCCGCCACTCTCGGGAATAGAGTACAGTCCAAGCGTCGGGGTCGATTATTGGATATGGGCAGTCCAGTTGTCCGGTATTGGTACAACCCTAACCGGGATCAACTTCTTTGTGACCATCATTAAGATGCGTGCGCCAGGAATGACCATGTTCAAGATGCCGGTATTTAGCTGGGCATCGCTGTGTGCGAACATCCTGATTATCGCGTCTTTCCCAATCCTGACGGTTACCGTCGCGTTGCTGACCCTGGATCGCTATCTGGGCACCCATTTCTTTACCAACGATATGGGCGGCAACATGATGATGTACATCAACCTGATTTGGGCCTGGGGCCATCCGGAAGTGTACATTCTGGTTCTGCCGGTCTTCGGTGTGTTCTCCGAAATCGCTGCAACCTTCTCACGTAAACGTCTGTTTGGTTACACCTCACTGGTGTGGGCAACCGTCTGTATCACCGTTCTGTCGTTCGTTGTTTGGCTGCACCACTTCTTCACCATGGGTGCAGGCGCTAACGTAAACGCCTTCTTCGGTATTACCACCATGATTATCGCCATCCCGACCGGGGTGAAGATCTTCAACTGGCTGTTCACCATGTACCAGGGTCGTATCGTATTCCACTCAGCGATGCTGTGGACGATTGGCTTTATCGTTACCTTCTCAGTCGGCGGCATGACCGGCGTACTGCTGGCGGTTCCGGGTGCGGACTTCGTGCTGCACAACAGTCTGTTCCTGATTGCGCACTTCCATAACGTTATCATCGGCGGCGTCGTATTTGGATGCTTCGCAGGTATGACCTACTGGTGGCCAAAAGCGTTTGGCTTCACGCTGAACGAAACCTGGGGTAAACGCGCATTCTGGTTCTGGATCATCGGCTTCTTCGTGGCGTTTATGCCGCTGTATGTGCTGGGCTTTATGGGGATGACCCGTCGCCTCAGCCAGCAGATTGACCCGCAGTTCCATCCGATGCTGGTCGTTGCCGCCTGCGGTGCCGCGCTGATTGCATTGGGTATCCTGTGCCAGCTGATTCAGATCTTCGTTTCTATTCGCGACCGCGAGCAGAACCGCGACCTGACCGGTGACCCATGGGGTGGTCGTACGCTGGAGTGGGCAACCTCTTCCCCGCCTCCGTTCTACAACTTTGCCGTTGTGCCGCACGTTCATGAGCGTGATGCCTTCTGGGAAATGAAAGAAAAAGGTGAAGCGTACAAGCAGCCTGCGCACTATGAAGAAATTCATATGCCGAAAAACAGCGGTGCCGGTATCGTCATTACCGCCTTCGCAACACTGTTTGGTTTCGCCATGATCTGGCATATCTGGTGGCTGGCGATTGCAAGCTTCGCAGGCATGATCATCAGCTGGATTGTGAAAAGCTTTGATGAAGACGTGGATTACTACGTGCCGGTCCCGGAAGTCGAAAAACTGGAAAACCAGCATTTCGATGAGATTACTAAGGCAGGGCTGAAAAATGGCAACTGATACTTTAACGCACGCGACTGCCCACGCGCACGAACACGGGCACCACGATGCAGGCCAGACCAAGATCTTCGGATTCTGGGTCTACCTGATGAGCGACTGCATTCTGTTCTCTATTCTGTTTGCAACCTATGCCGTTCTGGTGAACGGCACCGCTGGTGGTCCAACAGGTAAGGACATTTTTGAACTGCCGTTCGTTCTGGTTGAAACATTCCTGCTGTTATTCAGCTCTATTACTTACGGCATGGCGGCGATCGCCATGTACAAGAACAACAAGAGCCAGGTTATCTCCTGGCTGGCGTTGACCTTCTTGTTCGGTGCCGGATTCATCGGGATGGAACTCTATGAATTCCATCACCTGATTGTTAACGGTATGGGCCCGGATCGCAGCGGCTTCCTGTCTGCGTTCTTCGCGCTGGTCGGCACGCACGGTCTGCACGTCACCTCCGGTCTTATCTGGATGGCAGTGCTGATGGTGCAAGTTGCTCGTCGCGGCCTGACCAGTACTAACCGTACCCGCATCATGTGCCTGAGCCTGTTCTGGCACTTCCTGGATGTGGTGTGGATCTGTGTGTTCACTGTTGTTTATCTGATGGGGGCGATGTAATGAGTCATTCTAACGAGAGCGGCGGCGCATCCCATGGCAGCGTAAAAACCTACATGACAGGTTTTATCCTGTCGATAATCCTGACGGTTATTCCGTTCTGGATGGTCATGACAGGTTCTGCCTCTCCTGCCGTCATTCTGGGAACTATTCTGGCAATGGCAGTGGTACAGATTCTGGTGCACCTGGTGTGCTTCCTGCACATGAATAGCAAATCTGATGAAGGTTGGAACATGACAGCCTTTGTCTTTACTGTGCTAATCATCGCCATCCTGGTTGTGGGCTCCATCTGGATTATGTGGAACCTTAACTACAACATGATGATGCACTAAGAGCGGCGATTATGATGTTTAAGCAATACCTGCAAGTAACAAAACCAGGCATCATCTTTGGCAACCTGATCTCGGTGATTGGGGGATTCCTGCTGGCCTCGAAAGGCAGCATTGATTATCCCCTGTTTATCTACACGTTGGTTGGGGTGTCACTGGTTGTGGCGTCGGGTTGTGTATTTAACAACTACATCGACAGGGATATCGACAGGAAGATGGAGAGGACCAAAAACCGCGTGCTGGTTAAAGGTCTGATTTCCCCTGCGGTCTCGCTGGTATACGCCACCCTGCTGGGTATTGCTGGCTTTATGCTGCTGTGGTTTGGCGCGAACCCTCTGGCCTGCTGGCTGGGGGTAATGGGCTTCGTGGTCTATGTGGGCGTCTATAGCCTGTACATGAAGCGCCATTCCGTTTATGGCACGCTGATTGGCTCACTCTCCGGTGCTGCGCCGCCGGTGATTGGCTACTGCGCCGTAACCGGTGAGTTCGATAGCGGTGCGCTGATTCTGCTGGCTATTTTCAGTCTGTGGCAGATGCCGCACTCTTACGCGATTGCGATTTTCCGCTTTAAGGATTATCAGGCAGCCAACATCCCGGTACTGCCGGTGGTGAAAGGTATTTCGGTCGCGAAGAACCATATCACGCTGTACATCGTGGCGTTTGCTATCGCCACGCTGATGCTAACCCTGGGCGGCTATGCTGGTTATAAATACCTGATTGTTGCTGCGGCGGTGAGTGTCTGGTGGTTGGGCATGGCGCTGCGCGGTTATAAAGTGGAAGATGACAGGGTCTGGGCACGCAAGCTGTTCGGTTTCTCCATCATCGCCATTACCGCGCTTTCCGTGATGATGTCCGTTGACTTTATGGTGCCAAACTCGCAGAACCTGCTGACTTACGTCTGGTAACGATCTGCTGATACGAAAAGGGTGCCTCCGGCACCCTTTTTTATTGGCAGGGATGTTATTCAGTCATAAAGCCATTTCCCCGCTTCAGCCGACTCAGCAAACATCCTTACGGTTAGCGGTATGCGTGTTGCTTCCACTTCTTCCCGGTTAGCTTTGAACCATCTAGTGAATAGTGGCAGATTGTGCCATGGATAATAAGGTTTCCAGTTCACACATGATAAATCGACTTTGAACTCTTTCTCATATCGATCCAGAGCACTGTGAAGATCATCACCGGGGGCATCAAACAAATCTGAGTCGAGTTCTAAAGGAACCTCTTTCCAGTTTTCATCCAAATACCCAGGTATTTCTTCCCTGAAAAGCTTTAACACATCGTCTTGAATACTCATTAGAATGATGTCCACTGAATGCGATCTTTAGAGCGAGCAATTAAGTTGTATTTTATCTGAGTCTTTCTGGATACTTGCACAAGTGCATTTACAAGACCAATCCACCCAAGCCAGGGTACATAACGAGCAATCACAGCAGCGAGTTTGTTAGTGCTTTGTATCCTTAACCCCACCGGAGTGGGGACTTTAATACCAAATGGTACCCGCGCATCTTTCAGAAGCATTCTCCCGTATTTGGAAACAACACTTGTTCCTTCAATAGCCCCGGAAGGTTTTTGTCTCGTCTTCAACCAGGGTTGACCAGCCAGAATAGCGGCTCCCGATTCAATACCAATACCTAACTCATCACAAAACTGTTCCAGAAAGATGAGATCGAACAATTCGCCAGCGGACAGATTGCTGTGACCATGATACCAATAGGTTCCATTCGCCTCTTCAGTTGTGTCCATTCAATCCCCCATTATGCCGTCTGCCGGTCATTCCATGCGTCGGTATAGATAATGTTCCCGTCGCAATGCTTCCAGGTGATTTTTTCGTAGCGTAATTCTATGGTTTCAAGATGGTTATTATTCATGTCCTCTGGACCAGCCATCGAGGGAGAAACGGAGACAATCCGCACCCCTTCCAGAAACATATTGAAGTATTCAACTTCCTGACCGGCATCATTGATTTTGTACCAACGAATCTCTGCAGACTTAAGATTCTGACCAGAAGCGACAGCTTTGTATAAATACGGGCTAGAGTAGTCAAACTCTTTGATGATCATCATCGGTGAATGTTGGCGTGTGCCTGTTGGCTTGCCTGTACCGTTATCAGTGGGAATAGACAAATTGTGATGAAAGCCTTTAAATTCAATACTGTATTCTCTTCCCTCTACATCACACCCGCCCTTAATCAGCGCACCACCATCGTCATAAATCCACATATTGCCCGGAATCGCCATTTTCCTTTTCCCTCTTTCCATTAGAAATAACCACAAAAAGACTACACCTGTAATTATCGCAAGTAAATTAGTCGCAATTGTAATTATTTCAATTTTCCCACTACACAATTCCACATATCGTAGAGGTTTACCGCACTCCTTCCCCGCTTTACACTAGGCGCGAAATTAATACAGAGGTGGGAATGAACGATTACAAAATGACGCCCGGTGAGTTGCGCGCCACCTGGGGTTTAGGGACCGTATTCTCGTTGCGCATGCTTGGCATGTTTATGGTTCTGCCGGTTCTGACCACGTACGGTATGGCGCTACAGGGGGCCAGTGAAGCGCTGATTGGCCTTGCTATTGGCATTTATGGTCTGGCGCAAGCCGTTTTCCAGATCCCCTTTGGTCTGCTTTCAGACCGCATCGGTCGTAAGCCGCTTATCGTCGGCGGGCTGGCGGTATTCGTTCTCGGCAGCGTGATTGCCGCCCTCTCCGATTCAATCTGGGGCATTATTCTCGGTCGCGCTTTGCAAGGCTCTGGCGCGATTGCCGCCGCCGTGATGGCGCTGCTTTCCGACTTAACCCGTGAGCAAAACCGTACCAAAGCGATGGCGTTTATCGGCGTCAGCTTTGGTATCACCTTCGCCATTGCGATGGTGCTAGGACCGATCGTTACCCATGCGCTGGGACTACACGCGCTGTTCTGGATGATTGCAGCTCTTGCAACCACCGGCATCGTGCTAACCATTTGGGTCGTTCCCAATAGCACCAGCCACGTGCTGAACCGCGAATCTGGCATGGTAAAAGGCAGCTTCAGCAAAGTGCTGGCGGAGCCCAAACTGCTCAAGCTCAACTTTGGCATCATGTGTCTGCACATTTTGTTGATGTCCACTTTCGTCGCCTTACCGGGCCAACTGGCGAAAGCCGGTTTCCCCGCCGCAGAGCACTGGAAAATTTATCTGGTGACGATGCTGCTGTCCTTTGTTTCCGTGGTGCCGTTCATCATTTACGCAGAAGTGAAGCGGCGGATGAAGCGCGTATTCCTCGCCTGCGTGTTACTGATCCTTATCGCAGAGATTGTATTGTGGAGCGCTAACGTGCGTTTTTGGGGGCTGATTGCGGGCGTTCAGATATTCTTCCTCGCCTTCAACCTGATGGAGGCCCTCCTCCCCTCGCTTATCAGCAAAGAGTCTCCGGCTGGCTATAAAGGCACGGCGATGGGCGTTTACTCCACCAGCCAGTTTCTTGGCGTGGCGATTGGCGGTTCGCTCGGCGGTTGGGTGGTCGAAATGTTTGATGGTCAGGCGGTATTCCTGGCCGGCGCGCTTCTGGCGGCAGTTTGGTTGTTGGTGGCAAGCACAATGAAAGAGCCGCCGTATGTCAGTAGCCTGCGAGTGGAAATCCCACCTGAGATTGCCGCAGATGACACCCTTAAGCAGCGTCTACTGGCTAAAGAAGGGATAAGCGAAGTGTTAATTGTTGCGAAAGAGCATTCGGCTTACGTGAAAATCGACAGCAAAGTGACGAATCGATTTGAGGTTGAACAGGCCATCAGCCAGGCGTGAAGAGTGCCAGATGGCGACTATCGTTTGATCCAGCCTACAAATAGCGTGTGCAACCTGTAGGCCGGATAAGCGTAGCGCCATCAGGCATTACGACTTAATCGCGGAAGTTCTTAAACTGGAACGGCTGGCCGAGATCGCCGCCGCGAACCAGCGCCATAACGGATTGCAGATCGTCACGCGCCTTGCCGGTCACGCGGATTTCTTCGCCCTGAATCTGCGCCTGCACCTTCAGTTTGCTGTCTTTGATCAGCTTAACGATTTTCTTTTGCACCGCGCTTTCAATGCCCTGTTTCAGCTTAGCTTCAACAAACCAGGTTTTACCGCTGTGCACGAAGGTTTCTGGTACGTCCAACGAAGTGCCTTCAATACCACGTTTCAGCAGCTTGGCACGTAAAATATCCAGCAACTGATTGACCTGGAAATCAGACTCGCTTAGCACCTTAATCGTCTTATTCGACTCGTTCAGCTCAAAAGTCGCTTCAACGCCACGAAAATCAAAGCGTGACTCCACTTCGCGGCTGGCGTTATCTACCGCGTTACGGGCTTCCTGAAGATCAACTTCAGAAACAATATCGAAAGATGGCATCTTTTCCTCTCCCTTCATTTTTGATGCGAAGCATAATACCTGCAAAGTTACACAACAGACAGCGCTATACTAGGCTGTATCCTTTAATTGTACGTGGTACTGATACCGGCGAACAATAATGGGGTACGGCCGATATGGATTAACACCTGGTGATGTTGCAGGTGAGGAGGAAGAATGAAAATTACCGTACTGGGATGTGGAGCGTTAGGACAGCTTTGGCTAACCACGCTGTGCAAACATGGACATGAGGTTCAGGGGTGGCTACGCGTACCGCAACCCTATTGCAGCGTTAACCTGATCGACACGGATGGGTCAGTATTCAATGAATCCCTGACGGCAAACGACCCCGATTTTTTGGCGAAAAGCGACCTGCTGCTTGTCACTCTGAAAGCCTGGCAGGTTTCTGATGCGGTCAAAGGCCTGGCCGCCATTCTGCCTGACACCACTCCCATTCTGCTGATTCACAACGGTATGGGGACGATTGAAGAGTTGCATAACATTAAGCAACCTCTATTGATGGGCACCACAACCCACGCGGCACGCCGTGACGGGAACGTGATCATTCATGTCGCTCAGGGAACAACAAGGATTGGTCCGCCGCGTGAACAAGACGGTGATTTCAGTTATCTGGCTGAAGTCCTGCAAGAGGTGCTGCCGGACGTCGCCTGGCACAACAATATTCGTGCTGAGTTGTGGCGCAAGCTGGCCGTCAACTGCGTCATTAACCCGCTGACCGCATTATGGGATTGCTCAAATGGAGAGTTACGCCATCATCCTGAAAAAATAGCGCTCATCTGCGAGGAGGTGGCGGCGGTCATTGAACGCGAAGGCCACCACACATCAGCAGATGATTTACGCTATTATGTTGAGCAAGTGATTGACAGTACGGCGGAAAATATCTCATCAATGCTGCAAGACATACATGCCCTGCGCCATACTGAGATCGACTACATTACTGGTTATTTGTTAAAACGCGCCCGCGCGCACGGCATCGCCGTACCGGAAAATGCCCGCCTGTTTGAAATGGTTAAGAGAAAGGAAAGTGAGTATGAGCGCTCAAGCACTGGTATGTCTCGCCCCTGGTAGTGAAGAGACCGAAGCGGTCACCACTATCGATCTGCTGGTTCGCGGCGGAATTAAGGTCACGACCGCCAGCGTTGCCAGCGATGGCGGCCTGACGATCGTGTGCTCACGCGGCGTAAAACTACTGGCGGATGCACCATTAGTGGAAGTTGCTGACGGGGATTTCGACATTATCGTGCTGCCCGGCGGTATTAAAGGCGCCGAGTGTTTTCGCGACAGCCCTCTGCTTGTCGAAACCGTGAAACAGTTTCATCGCTCCGGGCGCATTGTCGCGGCAATTTGCGCCGCTGCCGCCACAGTCCTCGTCCCACACGATATTTTTCCCATTGGTAACATGACCGGTTTTCCGGCGCTGAAAGACAATATTCCCACTGACCAGTGGCAGGATAAGCGCGTCGTATGGGATCCGCGCGTCAATCTGTTAACCAGCCAGGGACCGGGAACCTCAATCGATTTCGGTTTAAAAATCATTGATCTCCTGGTGAGTCGCGAAAAAGCTTACGAAGTGGCATCACAACTGGTGATGGCAGCGGGAATTTATAACTACTACGAGTAATCTTCAGGCCACTCGCATTCAAGGAATTATGATGAAAGGATATCTGAGCGGAGTGGCTTTACTGCTCCTTTCCGGCTACGCCAGTGCGACTCAACTTGAAATTGAGAGCCTTGAGTATCGCTATCCCGCAAGCACTGAGATGCAATATCGCGTGCCGTGGTTTACCTCAACGGATAACCCACAGGTTGCAAAACGCATTAACGATTATATTTTCACAAGCTTTATCAATCAGCTACCGGGAAATAATCCACGAGCGACCGTGAATCAGTTTGCGAAATCAGAGATGAATCCCACCGCAAACCTTGACTACACGGTTGAGTATCGCGACGCCAAAGTGTTGACCCTCAACATGTTTGTCGAAGGCTGCGGGGCGTATTGCGAGTCGTACAATGTACCGATCAGCTTCGATTTAGCCAACGGCGCGACAATTACCCTTAACGACCTCTTTTCCCGCTCCACGATGACCGAATTAAACACCCGTATCAGAAAAGATATCCGCAGCCAAATTGATACCTTTGTTGCCGCACAGAAATCACAAAAGCCGGAGCAAATAAAAGAAGACGGTGGAGATTCTGGCTTTGCCGAATTCTACGCATCGTGTGCAACCTACACCGACGGTCTGTACTACATCGACAAATTCTCCCTGCAAAAAGACCATCTGGCTTTCCTGAACGGACGTTGTAGCAACCACGCCAATCGCGCGGGTGACGAACTGGGCGATTTCACCACGAAAATCCCGACCGTTGAACTGCATAATCAGCTCACGCCTTACGGCCAGTATCTGACTGCCGCAAAGAGATCTACACCGGTTTCGCCAGCGCCCGGCATTGACGGCAAGGTCATGTACGGCACGTTGGGAAAAAGCATGCGTATTGTGTTGAAGGTCGACTGCAAATACGGTGATTTTTTTGAAGGGGCTTACTTTTACCAGAAATTTGGCGCACCGATTGAATTAAACGGTAAATGCGACACAGCCGACAATCAACATTATGTACTGAAGACCTCTGCCGCTGAACAATCGGAAGAGAAGATAACGCTGGAGTTAAAAGACGGCGTCTATCAGGGTGTCTGGGAGTCGAACGGGAAAAAGCTCCCCATCCGTTTTGAATAATATTGTTATATTGCCGGATGGCAGCGTAAACAATTTATCAGGCCTACAAAACATACCGCTTGCAGGCCTGATAAGCGCAGCACCCTCAGGCAAAAGTCACTACGGGCGATATACCTTCACGTTTTCAAAGCCCTGCTCGCGCAGATACAGCGCCTGCAGACGGCTCATCACTCCGCGTTCACACCACAGCAGCCAGGTTTTACTCTGGTCCAGATCGCCGAATTTGGTGCTCAGTTTGTAGAACGGCAGAGAAACGACGTCCACACCGTCAACCTTCAGCGGTTTGTCATCCTGTTCATCCACAGAGCGGATATCCAGAATCACATCGTTCGGGCCGAAGCCGCTCACGGTTTCCACTTCCACCACGGTCTGCTGCGTCTGCTGGGCGATATCACGAATATCGATATTGTTCGCTTCTTCAACCACTTTATCGAGGATAGAGAAATCGAAGTTTTCTTCTTCGGCCTCAATCTTCGCTTTAATCGCTTTCACCGTCGGGCTTTTTGAAATCACACCGCAGTATTCCGGCATGGTACGGGCAAAGTCCTCAGTACCAATTTCACGCGCCAGATTAATGATGTGCTCCTTATCATGGGAGATAAGCGGGCGCAGGATCAGGGTGTCAGAAACGTTATCGATCAGGCGCAGGTTGGTCAGCGTCTGGCTGGACACCTGGCCCAGCGCTTCACCGGTTACCAGCGCCTGTACGCCGTAGCGCTCAGCGACTTTCGACGCTGCACGAACCATCATACGTTTAAGGACCACGCCCATCTGACCGTCGTCGACTTTCTCCAGGATCTCGCCAACCACCGGCTCAAAGTTGATCGCGACAAAACGCACGCGATGCGAGCTACCAAAGCGGTTCCACAGATAATGCGCCACCTGGCGAACGCCGATTTCATGCGCTGCGCCGCCGAGATTAAAGAAGCAGTAGTGTACACGGCAGCCGCGACGCATCAGCATATAGCTGGACACGCCGGAGTCGAAACCACCGGAAATCAGCGACAGTACATCTTCCTGCGTCCCGATCGGGAAACCGCCAATACCTTCATAGCGGCCTTTAACCAGCAGCAGACGGTCGTTTTCGATTTCAAGATTAACCGTCACGTCCGGCTTCGTCAGCTTCACGCGTGCGGATTCAATATGCTGGTTCAGTCCACCGCCAACATAGCGTTCCACCTCAATAGAGCTAAACTCATGCTTACCGCGACGCTTAACGCGTACGCAGAAGGTTTTGCCTTCCAGTTGATCGCGATACTGCACCAGCGCTTTCTCGAAAATATCGTGCATATCGGTAAACGGCACGTCTTCAACTTCGAGAATATGGTGGATCCCCGGAATACGGGTCAGCGCGTCGCGAATATCCAGGCGCTGGCTTTCATCTTTAGCGCGAACCTCAACGTGATCCCAGTGGCGGACAACGGCAAGGTCTTCATCATAGTGCTTTAAAACGTTACGAATGTTCCCTGTCAGAATTTTTATAAAGCGCAAACGCACAGATTGGCTTTTGATGGTGATTTCTGGGAACAATTTAATGATAAACTTCATGGCGGCAATGGTTCTTTGGCAAGTCTGAATGACTTGTAATGGAAAAAAATACAGCAGCCCATACCCTGCGGCTGCATCCAGGCGCGCAAGTATACCACCATCATGGTCATCCTGTGCACATCGCCTTACCATTGCGCGTTATTTGCTTATCAGTGCGAGTCCGTTACCATAGCCTTGTGCTGCCAATACAGAGAGTCAGACATTCATTATGCCGAAGAAAAATGAAGCGCCAGCCAGTTTTGAAACAGCGCTGAGCGACCTGGAACAGATTGTTACCCGTCTGGAAAGCGGCGACCTGCCGCTGGAAGAAGCGCTGAACGAATTTGAACGTGGCGTACAGTTAGCACGTCAGGGACAGGTCAAGTTGCAGCAGGCTGAACAGCGCGTACAAATCCTGCTGTCAGATACTGAAGACGACGCCCTTACGCCTTTCACACCGGATAATGAGTAAATGGATTTTACGCAGCAGCTACAGGCTTGCGTTGAGCAGGCCAACCAGGCACTGAGCCGTTTTATCGCGCCATTGCCCTTTCAGAACACTCCCGTGGTCGAAACCATGCAATATGGCGCATTATTAGGCGGTAAACGTCTGCGCCCGTTTCTGGTGTATGCGACCGGTCAGATGTTTGGCGTCAGCCTGAGTACGCTTGATGCTCCCGCTGCCGCCGTCGAGTGTATCCATGCCTATTCGCTGATGCACGATGACTTACCCGCGATGGACGACGATGACCTGCGCCGCGGTCTGCCGACCTGCCACGTAAAATTTGGCGAGGCTAATGCGATCCTGGCTGGAGATGCGCTACAGACGCTAGCGTTCTCCATTATCAGCGACGCCCCGATGCCGGAAGTTTCTGATCGTGATCGCATCGCGATGATCTCTGAACTGGCCCAGGCCAGCGGTATCGCCGGTATGTGCGGCGGTCAGGCGTTGGATCTGGACGCTGAAGGCCATCAGGTAGAATTGGATGCGCTGGAGCGTATTCACCGCCATAAAACCGGGGCATTGATTCGCGCTGCCGTGCGTCTGGGTGCGTTAAGCGCTGGCGATAAAGGGCGAGAATGCCTGGCAATACTCGACAAGTACGCAGAAAGCATCGGTCTGGCCTTCCAGGTTCAGGATGACATCCTGGATGTGGTAGGCGATACTGCAACATTGGGTAAACGTCAGGGTGCTGACCAGCAGCTTGGCAAAAGTACCTATCCTGCACTTCTGGGTCTTGAGCAAGCCCAGAATAAAGCCCGGGATTTAATTGAGGATGCCCGCCAGTCGCTAAGTTTGCTGGCTGCACAGTCACTCGATACCTCGGCACTGGAAGCGCTAGCGGACTACATAATCCAGCGTGATAAATAAACCAACATATCCCATGAGCTTGCGATGAGTTTTGATATAGCCAAATACCCGACCCTGGCGCTGGTCGACTCCACTCAGGAGTTACGCCTGCTGCCAAAAGAGAGCCTGCCAAAGCTTTGCGACGAACTGCGCCGCTATTTGCTCGACAGCGTAAGCCGTTCCAGCGGGCACTTCGCCTCTGGTCTGGGCACGGTGGAACTCACCGTAGCGCTGCACTACGTCTACAACACCCCGTTTGACCAGTTAATCTGGGATGTGGGACATCAGGCTTACCCGCACAAAATTCTGACCGGCCGCCGCGATAAAATCGGCACCATTCGGCAGAAAGGCGGTTTGCATCCATTCCCATGGCGCGGTGAGAGCGAATATGACGTACTGAGCGTTGGGCACTCCTCAACCTCCATCAGCGCAGGTATCGGTATTGCGGTTGCCGCCGAGAAAGAAGGCAAGGAACGCCGTACCGTTTGTGTGATTGGGGACGGTGCAATCACCGCAGGCATGGCATTTGAAGCGATGAACCACGCGGGTGATATTAAGCCCGACATGCTGGTTATCCTCAACGACAACGAAATGTCGATTTCAGAGAACGTCGGCGCGCTGAACAATCACCTGGCGCAACTGCTCTCTGGCAAACTCTACTCCTCGCTGCGCGAAGGCGGGAAGAAAGTGTTCTCCGGTGTACCACCGATTAAAGAACTGCTCAAACGTACCGAAGAGCACATCAAAGGCATGGTTGTGCCGGGTACGCTGTTTGAAGAGCTGGGCTTTAACTATATTGGTCCGGTGGACGGTCACGACGTGCTGGGGCTTATCACCACGCTTAAGAACATGCGCGATCTCAAAGGTCCACAGTTCCTGCACATCATGACCAAAAAAGGTCGTGGCTACGAGCCTGCGGAAAAAGATCCGATTACGTTCCACGCGGTACCCAAATTCGATCCATCCAGCGGATGCCTGCCGAAAAGCAGCGGCGGCCTGCCGAGCTATTCAAAAATCTTCGGTGACTGGCTGTGCGAGACCGCGGCGAAAGACAATAAGCTGATGGCGATCACCCCGGCGATGCGCGAAGGCTCCGGTATGGTGGAGTTCTCACGTAAGTTCCCGGACCGCTACTTTGATGTGGCGATTGCCGAGCAGCACGCGGTGACGTTTGCAGCCGGTCTGGCGATTGGCGGTTATAAGCCGGTCGTGGCTATTTATTCCACCTTCCTGCAACGCGCTTACGATCAGGTACTGCATGATGTCGCCATCCAGAAACTGCCGGTCCTGTTCGCCGTCGACCGGGCAGGTATCGTTGGCGCAGATGGACAAACCCACCAAGGGGCGTTCGACCTCTCTTTCCTGCGCTGTATCCCGGAAATGGTCATTATGACCCCAAGCGATGAGAACGAATGTCGCCAGATGCTGTTCACCGGCTATCACTACAACGACGGTCCAACGGTCGTACGTTATCCGCGCGGTAACGCGGTGGGTGTTGAGCTGGCGCCGCTGGAACATCTGCCAATCGGCAAAGGCATCGTGAAGCGTCACGGTGCGAAAGTGGCGATTCTCAACTTCGGCACCCTAATGCCAGAAGCCGATCAGGTCGCAGAATCACTGAACGCCACGCTGGTTGATATGCGCTTTGTGAAACCGTTGGATGAAACGTTGATCCTCGAAATGGCAGCCCAACACGAGGTGCTGGTCACCCTCGAAGAGAATGCCATTATGGGCGGCGCTGGTAGCGGCGTAAACGAAGTGCTAATGGCCCATCGCAAGCCTGTTCCGGTGCTGAACATTGGCCTGCCTGACTTCTTCATCCCGCAGGGGACTCAGGACGAGGCTCGCGCCGAACTGGGACTTAATGCCGCCGGAATTGAGGCCAAAATCAAGGCCTGGCTGGCATAATCCCCTCCCCGCTCCTGCTATGCTTAACTCATCACGAGCATAGCAGGAGTGGATTAATGAAATACAACACCTTAGGAAAAACCGACCTACGGGTCTCCCGCCTTTGCCTGGGTTGCATGACGTTTGGCGAGCCCAATCGCGGCAATCACGCCTGGACGCTACCTGAAGAAAGCAGCCGCCCGATAATCAAACACGCTATTGAAGGCGGCATTAACTTTTTTGATACCGCCAATAGCTACTCCGCTGGCAGCAGCGAAGAGATTGTCGGCCGCGCGCTGCGTGATTTCGCCCGCCGCGAAGAGGTCGTGGTCGCCACCAAGGTTTTTCACCAGGTTGATGATTTAGCGGAAGGATTATCCCGCGCACAAATCTTGCGCTCAATCGACGATAGCCTCAGACGCCTGGGTATGGACTATGTGGACATCCTGCAAATTCACCGCTGGGATTACAATACGCCTATCGAAGAAACGCTGGAAGCCCTTAACGACGTAGTGAAAGCCGGTAAAGCTCGCTTTATTGGCGCCTCATCCATGCACGCGTCTCAGTTTGCTCAGGCGCTGGCCTTACAGAAACAACACGGCTGGGCGCAGTTCGTTAGCATGCAGGATCACTACAACCTGATCTACCGTGAGGAAGAACGAGAAATGCTGCCGCTTTGCTATCAGGAAGGCGTCGCGGTGATCCCATGGAGTCCGCTAGCGCGTGGTCGCCTGACGCGCCCCTGGGGAGAAACGACCGCACGTCTGGTTTCTGATGAAGTCGGTAAAAATTTATACTCTGAGAGCGATGAAAACGACGCGCAAATTGCCGCGCGGCTGACCGGTGTCAGTGAGGAATTAGGCGTAACGCGTGCGCAGGTTGCGCTGGCCTGGCTGCTGAGCAAACCGGGTGTGGCAGCGCCGATTATCGGCACTTCGCGCGAGGAACAGCTGGATGAGTTACTTAATGCGGTGGATTTGACGCTGAAGCCGGAGCAGATTGCCGAGCTGGAAACGCCGTACAAACAGCATCCGGTGGTCGGATTTAAATAATCTGGCATTGCCCGATGGCGCTGCGCTTATCGGGCCTACGAAACCGCCATCGTGTTTCCAGGCCGGATAAGGCGTTTACGCTGCCATCCGGCAAACCTATTTAAATGATCCCTACCGGCCAGTGATGGCCGATAAAATACAAAATTCCGGCGGAGAGTATTCCGGCCACAATATCATCAATCATGATCCCCGTACCGCCATGCACGTTGCGATCGAACCAACGGATCGGCCACGGCTTCCACATATCCAGAATACGGAAAATCACAAATCCCGCGGCGACCCACTGCCAGTCGTGGGTCGGCAGCGCCATCAGGGTTATCCACATCCCGACAAACTCGTCCCAGACAATGCTACCGTGATCGTGCACGCCCATATCTTTCGCCGTTTGATGGCACAGATAAACGCCGATACAGATAGACAACATGACCACCAGTGAATACAGTTGCCACGGCAGAAACGTCATTAAATACCAAAAAGGGATCGCCGCCAGCGATCCCATCGTGCCTGGAACAATTGGGCTCAGCCCGCTACCAAAACCGGTGGCCAACAGGTGCCACGGATTGCGCATACTCAGGCGACTTTTGGCGACATCTTTTTTAAGGCGCGGCAAAATGGTCATATCCTTTCCAGTCGAACGTGACGGGTTTTCCGTCGCGCGTAAAATGAATGCCTTCCACGTCCGCGCTCATCTGCCCAATGCAGGTAAACGATGCGCCGAGATTCCCCAGCGCCACGTCCAGTGCGCCACGGTTAATTTCCGGTACGGTAAAGCATAACTCATAATCTTCACCCCCCGAAAGCGCCCAGCGCAGGGCTTGTTCCGGCTCAACGTGTTGGGCAAATGCCGTAGAGTATGGCAACGCATCGACGTTAACCCGCGCCCCACAGCCGCAGACATTGACGATATGCCCCAGATCGGAAATCAGGCCGTCGGAAATATCGATAGCCGCACTGGCCAGATCGCGCAGAGCTTGTCCCTGCAAAATACGCGGCGTTGGACGCAGATGACGTTTAAGCAGATAGTCTGCGTCTTTTGCATCTGCCACCTGCAAGCGATCCTGCAAAATCGCCAGCCCGGCCGCGCTGTCGCCCGGCGTACCGGTCACATAAATCCAGTCCCCCGGTTTCGCACCGGAGCGTTTTAAGGCCCGTCCAACAGGGACGTAGCCGTGGATACCCAGCGTCATCGACAGTGGCCCACGCGTGGTGTCACCACCTATCAGCTGCATATCATAGTAATTGAGGAGTTCAAACAGGCCATCGCTGAAGGCTTCAAGCCAGGCTTCATCGACGTCAGGCAGCGTGAGCGCCAGCGTCAGCCACGCAGGATCGGCTCCCATCGCCGCCAGATCGCTCAAATTCACCGCCAGCGCTTTCCAGGCGAGATCGGTGGGATCAATGTCGGGGAGGAAGTGGTTGCCTGCCACAAGCGTATCGGTGCTGATCGCCAGCGTTTGTTTTTCAGGGATGTTCAGAAGTGCGCAATCGTCACCAATACCGGTTTCGACATCAAGACGAGACGTTCTTACGCGGTCAAAATAACGGGCAATCAGGGAAAATTCGCCGCATGCCATACGTTATGCCTCAGCAGAAAAAAAAGAAAAAGCCGGGGGCAGCGGAAACAAGTTCCACCATCCAGCCGGCCTCGGGATTACTTTTTGTTGGGGCGAATCACAGGTGCTGCTTTATCCAGTACGCCGTTCACGAATTTATGGCTGTCTTCAGCGCCGAAGGTTTTCGCCAGTTCAATCGCTTCGTTGATGGCCACTTTGTACGGCACATCACTACGTTTAGACAGTTCAAACAGCGCAATACGCAGCACGGCTTTTTCTACCTGACCCAGCTCTTCCAACAGACGAGACAGATAAGGCTTCATTAATCCATCCAGGTACGCGCTGTTAGTCGCCACCCCGGACAGCAGTTCACGGAAATACAGAACGTCGACATCTTTTACGTCCTGTTCCGCCAGGAACTGGTATTCAACATCAGCGATGTCGTTCTGGGACAACTGCCAGGAGTAGAGCGCCTGGACGGCACACTCACGGGCGCGGCGACGAGCAGCAGGTTTCACGGATTTCCCCTTACAAAAATCAGGCCTTGATGGCTTTCAATACATTAATCATTTCAAGTGCAGTCAGTGCAGCTTCTGCGCCTTTGTTGCCAGCTTTAGTGCCAGCACGTTCGATGGCTTGTTCAATACTTTCGGTGGTCAGAACACCGAAGGCTACCGGAATGCCACTGTCCTGAGCGACATGCGCCAGGCCATTACTTGCACCGCCAGCCACATATTCGAAGTGCGCGGTGCCACCACGAATCACCGTACCTAACGCAATCACCGCGTCGTATTTACCGGATTTTGCAAGTACCGAGGCTGCCAGCGGCAGCTCATACGCGCCCGGAACCCAAACGACGGTAATGTTTTCATCTTTAACCTGACCAATACGTTTCAGGGCGTCGATCGCACCTTCCAGCAGGCTGTCATTGATAAAGTTGTTGAAACGCGCAATGGTGATGGCGACGCGAGCGTCCGGGGTAGCAACGTTAGCTTCAATAATGTTCATATTCTTCCTTCGGATTCACTAGACCCCGCAGGGGGGCGGATTTTATCATAATAATCTGTGCGCTGCTTCCCTTTCGAACCGGGAGATCATGCGCCCACTAAATGCAGGCAAAGGTCCGGACCTACATGGCGTATTTCGTTGAATTTGAAATGGGGGGCGTCAGCCAGTTTCTCAAGGCCTGGAAGCACACATAATCCCCGTGCATCGCTGCCTAACAGTTTAGGCGCAACATACACGATTAGCTCATCGACCAGACCGGCCTGTAATAACGCGCCCGCAAGCGTTGGACCTGCTTCAACCCAAATGCTGTTAATTTGCTGCTTGCCCAGTTGCATCATCAGCACCACCAGATCCAGATGCCCGTTATGTTCCGGCACCTTCAGGCTGCGCACCGTCTCCGGCCAACTACGAGGATCATCTTTTGTCCGGGCAATCCAGGTTTCTCCAGGCTGTTGCACAATACGGTGTTCCGGCGTGACCTGATTCTGGCTATCAACAACAATGCGGATAGGCTGGCGCAGATTTTCCTGCGGGTAACTCGCCTGGGTTGACTCCCCAAGTTCCGACCAACGCACGGTAAGCTGAGGGTCGTCAGCCAACACCGTAGAGCTGCTGGTTAAGATGGCGTGGCTATGCGCCCGTAATCGTTGCACATCGCGACGCGCCTGTGGCGAGGTTATCCACTGGCTTTCACCACTGGCCATCGCCGTACGCCCATCAAGCGACGCACCAAGTTTAAGCTGCACGTAGGGGAATCCCGTACGCATACGCTTGAGAAAGCCTTTATTAAGCTGCTCAACCTCGCTCATCATCAGCCCGTGACTGACGTCAATGCCCGCCTGCTGCAAACGGTAGAGACCACGACCGGCTACCTGCGGATTGGGATCCTGCATCGCTGCAACCACACGTGACACGCCTGCGGCAATCAGCGCATCGCAGCACGGGGGGGTACGACCATGATGGCTGCAGGGTTCAAGCGTTACATAGGCAGTCGCCCCTTGCGCTTTTTCTCCAGCCATGCGCAGAGCGTGGACTTCGGCATGCGGTTCGCCCGCGCGGTGATGATACCCTTCACCGACGATCCCCCCATCTTTGACAATCACGCAGCCCACGTTGGGATTGGGGTGAGTGGTAAAACGTCCGCGCGCAGCAAGCTTCAGCGCGCGCGCCATGTACAATTCATCCTGCATGGCTTAGTCCTGTAGGCGAGCAATCTCTTCGCCAAATTCTTTGATATCTTCGAAACTCCGGTAAACCGAGGCAAAGCGGATGTAGGCGACTTTATCGAGTTTTTTCAACTGCTCCATCACCAGGTTGCCGATCATCTTGCTCGGCACCTCACGCTCGCCAGTCGCACGCAGTTGTGATTTGATATGGTTCAACGCCATTTCGACGTCATCTGAGCTGACCGGACGTTTCTCAAGCGCTCTGAGCATGCCGCTGCGCAGCTTATCTTCATTAAAGGGTTCACGCACATCGTTGCTTTTCACAACGCGTGGCATGACAAGTTCAGCCACTTCAAAAGTGGTGAAACGTTCGTTACAGACCAGACACTGCCGACGGCGGCGTACTGAGGAGCCCTCGCCTACAAGACGAGAGTCAATTACCTTAGTGTCTACGGCGAAACAGAATGGGCAATGCATACGGCGTCCTGTCCTCAGTGGTTAACAGAAATCTATTTTACCCTGAACTGGCGTGACAACAAAGGCGCAGCGCTTTTGAGACAAAGGATCGATGCCTTCGTGCTCGGTGCGCACTACCATTATGCTATCGCGACAATGAAGGAAGTAATCACAATGACAAGACGTTACCTAAGAATTCTCCTGGTGGGAAGTCTCTTTAGTCTTAGCGCATGCGCACAGCAAAGCGAAGTACGCCAGATGCATCAAAGCGTTAGCACGTTGAATAAAGAGATGACACAGCTAAATCAGGAAACGGTAAAAATTACACAACAAAATATGTTGAATGCCAAATCAACCAGCGGAGCCTATCTGCTGCCGGGTTCCAATACACCAGCCCGACTGGACAGCCAGATTGGCATGTTACGAATGTCACTTGTCAATATTGCGCCGAACGCCGACGGCACGCGGCTTACATTACGTATTCAGGGTGAATCCACTACGCCTTTACCCGCCTTTAGTGCCACCGTCGAGTATGGACAAATTCAGGGCACCACGGATAACTATCAGGAAACGAACGTTCAGAACCAATTGGTAACGGCCCCGGCAAGTATCCTTGCTCCCAGCGACGTAGACATTCCGCTGCAGATAAATGGCCTCTCTCCGGACCAGTTAGGATTTGTTCGTATCCACGACATCCAGCCTGTTAATCAATAAACTTTTTTGCGGGACGTTTTGTGCGTTCCGCAACATCACTCCGGCCCGTTTTGTTACTCACCTGACATAACCGATATTTCTGGTAAAACTTGGCAACATTCATGGGAGCCAGTACAATTCGCCGCCTAAAGTAAACAAACGTGAACGCAATCGATTACGTAAATGATAGAACTGTGAAACAACACATATTTTTGTGAACAATGATTTTTATAATAGGCTCCGAAGAAACACGAAATATTTAGAAACGCAATTTGCGCCTTTTTCACTCCCGAAAGGGATTTCAAACAGTGGCATACATATGAAAAAAACATTACTTGCAGCCGGTGCAGTGCTGGCGCTCTCCTCGTCTTTTACTGCCAACGCTGCAGAAAATGACAAACCGCAATATCTGTCCGACTGGTGGCACCAGAGCGTCAACGTAGTGGGAAGCTACCACACCCGTTTCGGACCGCAGATTCGCAACGATACCTACCTGGAATATGAAGCTTTTGCGAAAAAAGATTGGTTCGATTTCTATGGTTACATGGATGCACCTGTCTTCTTTGGTGGTAACACTGATGCGAAAGGTATCTGGAACCACGGTTCTCCGCTGTTTATGGAAATTGAACCGCGCTTCTCCATCGATAAACTGACCGGCACCGACCTGAGCTTCGGTCCATTCAAAGAGTGGTACTTCGCCAATAACTACATCTACGATATGGGTCGTAACAAAGATGGCCGCCAGAGCACCTGGTATATGGGTCTGGGTACCGATATCGATACCGGTCTGCCGATGAGCCTGTCTCTTAACGTGTATGCCAAATATCAGTGGCAGAACTACGGTGCAGCCAACGAAAACGAGTGGGACGGCTATCGTTTCAAAGTGAAATATTTTGTACCAATCACTGAACTGTGGGGCGGTAATCTTAGCTACATTGGCTTTACCAACTTCGATTGGGGATCCGATCTGGGCGACGATGATTTCTCCGATCTTAATGGCAATAAAGCGCGTACTAACAACTCTATCGCTTCCAGCCATATTCTGGCGCTGAATTACGATCACTGGCATTATTCCGTCGTCGCTCGTTACTGGCACAACGGGGGTCAATGGAATGATGATGCAGAGCTGAACTTCAATAAAGGCAACTTTAACGTCCGTTCTACCGGTTGGGGTGGTTACTTGGTCGTAGGTTACAACTTCTAATCCTGCCAATTTATCGCAGACAAGCCAGCTTAACCGCTGGCTTTTTTATGGCTGGTCTTCACAGCGTACTTTACGTAAAAAGTCACTTAGCGAGCGATCTGCAGATTCACGAAAATGCCTGTCGAGCGGCGTGATCTTCAGACAACGATCAACGCGAAAGCAGCGATAATCGTCACGTTTCTCGCACCAGGCAACCAGCAACCAGTGCTCACCCCAGAAAAATAACCCCAGCGGCTGAACGTCGCGCCAGGAGAGATTCCCGGACTCGTCGCGATAATGCAGCGCCAACACATGCTGCGCCGAAACCGCGCGATGTATGAGATCAAAAGCACTGCGTGAATGCGGCTGATTGCCAAAATCTGGCGCGAAAACCCGCGTTTGCTCGGCTCTGCGCCGACACTCTGGCGGCAATATCGCCAGCACTTTTTCCTGCGCGGATTCCAGCGCCTGTGAGAGTGAATCCCCGCCCCATGTTTTCAGCAACCGAATCGCTACCATTAACGCTTCTGATTCGCGATGCGTTAACATCAACGGCGGCAGATCAAACCCCGCCATTAAGCGGTATCCACTGCCCACTTCACCTTCAATGGGCACGCCGGATAAAGAGAGATCGCGGATATCGCGATAAATCGTCCGTTCAGAAACCTCAAGACGTTCTGCCAGCAGCGCCGCCGTTGTCACTCGCCTGCCACGCAGGATTTGTACAATCTGAAACAAGCGGTCGGCGCGTCTGGTCATTTTAATCCTCAGTCCTGAAAATATTACGCGGGTTGATGTAAACCAACGCGATTGCCTTCGCTGTCAGTAAACAGCGCAATAGTGCCAATATCCTGCCCCAGTTCGAGCGGACCAAACACGCACTGGCCGCCAGCGGTGGCGACGCGTTTAAGCGTTGCAGCCAAATCATCCGTATGCAGATAAATAATAGCGCCCTGCGCTGAAGGCGTAATACCGTCAAATTTAGCCAGCGCCCCGCCGGGAGCGGGATCCTGATGTGGAAATACGGCCAGCTCCGCGCTGTCCATATTCTCACGACGCAAAGAAACCTGCATCACTGGCTCATAAAAAGCAATGGCGCGCTCCATTTGTGCCACGGGGATTTCAAACCAGCTAATTACGTTATTCATACTTCCTCCTGCCTGTGTGGGTAATCTCAGAAGGACTATAAGACAGGGCTACTGACAGCATACTGTCAGTAGTATGGCGACCGGAAAAGATAATGGACTGCTACCAAATCACAGGCAAAAAAAATCCCGACCTTGCGATCGGGATTCCAGTATCTTCACTCTTAATAGTTTAAGGCAGAATTGACGGTTGATCCGCCCCTTCTTTCTCAACCTTCTGCTGCAGCATGTGCTCACGCTTCATACCCAGCTTCAGCGCCAGCGCCGATGCTACGTAGATAGAAGATGCAGTACCGATGGAAACACCGATCAGCATCGTCAGCGAGAAGCCTTCCAGTACCGGACCACCGAACAGGAACAGCATCAGAATAACCATCAACGTCGTACCGGACGTAATCAACGTACGGTGCAGCGTCTGAGTCAATGACACGTTAAAGATTTCGTAAGGCGTACCGCGACGAATTTTGCGGAAGTTTTCACGAATACGGTCAGATACGACGATACTGTCGTTCAGCGAGTAACCGATTACCGACATCAACGATGCGACGATAGTCAGATCAATCTCGATATGGAACAACGACAGGATCCCAAGTGTGATAATCACGTCGTGCGCCAGAGCGATAACTACCCCTGCCGCCAGTCGCCACTCAAAGCGGAAACCGACGTACACCAGGATGGATATTAACGCCGCCATCAGCGCCATTGCACCGGTTTGCGCCAGGTCTGCACCCACGCTCGGACCCACGAATTCAATTCGCTTCACCGCGGCGTTTTGGTTGGTGGATTCGTTAATCACACTCAACACTTTGCTGCCCAGTACCTGACCGCCGTCTGCGCCTTCAGTTGGCGGCATACGCACCATAATGTCGTGGCTGCTGCCGAAGTTCTGCAGAAGCGGATCAACAAAGCCCGCTTTCTCCAGCGCATCGCGCATCACGTCCATATCGGCCGGTTTTTCCAGCGTGATTTCAATTACCGTACCACCGGTGAAATCGAGACCCCAGTTAAACCCGCGTACGCCCATCACCACGATGGCCGCAATCAGCAGGAAACCTGAAATGCCGAAAGCCCAGTAGTCCCAGCGCATAAAGTCCCAGACTTTACGGCCGTGGTTCAATTGTTCAACAGTATATTCCTGTGCCACTTCGCACTCCTCAGATTGACAGCTTTTTGACGCGCTTGCCGCCATACAACAGGTTTACGATGGCACGTGTACCGACAATCGCGGTAAACATCGACGTCGCCACACCAATACCGGTAGTAATCGCGAACCCTTTAATTGCCCCGGTGCCAACTGCGTACAGGATAATGACCTTAATCAGCGTCGTAATGTTCGCATCAAAGATGGAGCTAAATGCACCCGCATAACCTTCATTGATGGCCTGCTGCACTGAACGCCCGTTACTCAACTCTTCTTTGATACGTTCGTTAATCAGTACGTTCGCATCGACCGCGACGGCAAGGGTTAAGACGATCCCCGCAATCCCCGGCATACTCAGCGTAGCGCCCGGCAGCAGCGACATAATACCGACAATCAGTACCAGGTTAGCAATCAGCGCACTGGTCGCAATCAGACCGAACTTCTTATAGAAGAAGATCATGAACAGGATAGACACCACCAGACCGGCCAGACACGCTTCCAGACCCTGTTTAATGTTCTGCATACCCAGGGTAGGACCGATGGTACGTTCTTCAACAATCTGAATCGGCGCAATCAACGCACCGGCACGTAACAGCAGAGAAAGCTGACGCGCTTCGTTCGGGTTGTTAATACCGGTGATACGGAAGCTGTTGCCCAGGCGAGACTGGATGTTGGCGATGTTAATCACCTCTTCCTGTTTCACCAGCACTGCGCGACCATTGGCATCTTTTTTACCGCTGTCTTTGTACTCCACGAACAGGGTCGCCATCGGCTTACCGATGTTGTCCTTGGTGAAGTTGGACATGATGTTACCACCCGCGCTATCCAGCGAGATGTTAACCTGCGGCTGATTGTATTCGTCCTGGCTGGAAGTGGAGTCGGTGATATGATCACCGGTCAGGATCACGCGTTTGTACAGCACAACCGGCTGACCTTCACGAGACTGTTTCACTTCCGAATCACCCGGTACACGCCCGGATGCCGCAGCAGACTGGTCAACGTTGGTGTTCACCAGACGGAATTCCAGCGTCGCGGTAGCGCCCAGAATTTCTTTCGCACGCGCGGTATCCTGAATGCCTGGCAGTTCGACCACAATGCGGTCAGCACCCTGACGTTGGACCACCGGCTCAGCAACACCCAGTTGGTTAACACGATTACGCAGAATGTTGATGTTCTGCTGTACCGCGTATTCACGGGCTTCGCTCAGGCGCGCATCGGTCATCACCGCACGCAGAGCATTGCTGCCCTGGCTGGAAATAACCAGATCCTGGTGACGCTTGCTCAGGTAAGAGATAGCTTCATCACGAGCGCTGCTATCACGGAAGGTGATGCTCAGACCGTAGTTATCTTCTTTGCGAACGGTAGTATAAGGAATGCCTTTTTCACGCAGATCGCTGCGCAGGCTATCGATATTTTGTTCCTGCAACTTACTCAGCGCGGTGTCCATATCTACTTCCATCAGGAAGTGAACGCCGCCACGCAGGTCAAGACCGAGTTTCATCGGTTCTGCGTGAATGGCTGCCAGCCAGCGTGGAGTTGCCGGTGCAAGGTTAAGCGCCACGACGTATTGATCGCCCAATACGCCCATTAACACTTCACGAGCGCGCAGTTGGGTATCAGTGGAGTCGAAGCGCGCAAGAATAGCACCCTCTTCCAGAGCCACAGACTTAGGTGTGATTTTATCTTCTTGTAACGTTTTCTGGACCTGGATCAGCGTTTGCTCACTGGCGGCGGCACCGCGCACGCCAGTGATTTGAACAGCCGGATCCTCACCATACAGGTTGGGAAGCGCATAGAGCAGACCGACGACAATAACGACGATCAGCATGACATACTTCCACAAAGGATAACGGTTTAACACGGCAGTTCCCTTTGGGAAAACAATAAATTACAGCGCCTTCATGGTGCCTTTCGGCAGAACGGCAGCTACGAAATCACGTTTAATAACCACTTCAGTGGTGTCGTTCAGCGCGATAGCGATGTAGCCAGATTCTGCTACTTTGGTCACGCGACCCACCAGACCACCGTTAGTCAGCACTTCATCGCCTTTCGCAATGGAGTTCATCAGATTTTTGTGTTCTTTGGTGCGCTTTTGCTGCGGGCGCAGGATCATGAAGTAGAAAATCAGACCAAACACCACCAGCATCAGAATCAGAGACATCGGGCTGCCCTGCGCCGGAGCACCTGTTGCCGCTACCGCATCAGAAATAAAAAAGCTCATTCAAATTCCCTCATTATTAAAATTAATCAACGTTCACAGGTGGAACTGGTCTACCCTGACGTTGGTAAAAATCGGTCACGAAGCTCTCTAATTTACCCTCTTCAATAGCCTTGCGTAAACCCGCCATCAAACGCTGGTAGTAGCGAAGGTTATGAATCGTGTTGAGTCGCGCGCCCAATATTTCGTTGCAACGGTCGAGATGATGCAAGTAAGCGCGCGAATAATTGCGACAGGTGTAGCAATCACACTCAGCATCGAGCGGACTGGTGTCGCTTTTATGTTTCGCGTTACGAATTTTTACCACGCCGTCAGTCACAAACAAATGACCATTACGGGCATTTCGCGTTGGCATCACGCAGTCAAACATATCGATACCGCGACGTACGCCTTCAACCAGATCTTCTGGTTTGCCGACGCCCATCAGGTAACGAGGTTTATCTGCCGGAATCTGTGGGCATACATGCTCCAGGATGCGGTGCATATCTTCCTTCGGCTCACCGACAGCCAAACCGCCGACAGCGTAGCCATCAAAACCGATGTCTACCAGACCTTTAACGGAGATATCACGTAAATCTTCGTAAACACTGCCCTGAATGATGCCAAAAAGCGCATTTTTGTTGCCGAGGCTATCAAAACGATCCCGACTGCGCTTCGCCCAACGCAGAGACATCTCCATCGAGCGTTTAGCATAGTCCCAGTCGGCCGGATACGGTGTACATTCGTCGAAGATCATGACGATATCGGAACCGAGATCGTATTGAATCTCCATCGACTTCTCGGGATCGAGGAAAATCGGATCGCCGTTGATTGGGTTACGGAAATGCACGCCCTGCTCGGTAATCTTACGGATATCACCCAGGCTGAAAACCTGGAAGCCGCCGGAATCGGTGAGGATTGGCCCTTTCCACTGCATAAAATCGTGCAGATCGCCATGCAGTTTCATGATTTCCTGCCCCGGGCGCAGCCACAGGTGGAAGGTGTTACCGAGGATAATCTGCGCGCCAGTTGCTTCAACTTCTTCCGGCGTCATGCCTTTCACGGTGCCGTAAGTACCGACCGGCATAAAAGCAGGTGTTTCTACTACGCCACGATCAAAAACCAGGCGGCCGCGGCGAGCGCGACCGTCTGTGGTATCCAGTTCAAATTTCATCTTAACTCCTGCGTCAGAAAAACAGTCCGACGTTTTAAATACTCATATCGCGGATTTATTCCCCGACACGCTCAGAAATAGCCTGCGGATTGTACGTGATAAACATCGCATCACCGTAACTAAAAAAGCGATATTCCGCTTTTACCGCTTCATGATAGGCGTGCATGGTGTTTTTATAACCAGCAAACGCGGAAACCAGCATGATCAGCGTTGATTCCGGCAGGTGGAAGTTGGTTACCAGGGCATCAATCACCTGATATTTATAGCCAGGATAAATGAATATTTGCGTATCGCCGAAAAACGGCTCGATAAGGTCGTTTTTGGCCGCCTGTGCCGCGCTTTCCAGTGAACGTACGGAGGTGGTGCCCACCGCAATCACGCGGTTGCCGCGAGCTTTCGCCGCCAGCACAGCATCAACGACATCCTGCGGCACTTCCGCATATTCGGAGTGCATGATGTGATCTTCGATGGTGTCTACGCGCACCGGCTGGAAAGTCCCCGCGCCCACGTGCAGCGTGACGAACGCCATTTCAATGCCTTTATCGCGCAGCTTAGCCAGCAGCGGATCGTCAAAGTGCAGACCCGCAGTCGGCGCGGCGACCGCACCGGGTTTTTCGCTATACACGGTCTGATACAGCTCGCGATCGGCGTCTTCATCCGGACGGTCAATATACGGTGGCAGCGGCATATGGCCGATGGCGTTAAGGATATCCAGCACGCTGCGCTCGTCGTTAAACTCGACTTCAAACAGCGCGTCATGGCGTGCCACCATCGTTGCTTTAATACTTTCGTCGTCGCCCAGCAGCAGCTCGGCCCCCGGCTTCGGCGCTTTCGAGGCGCGAATATGCGCCAGAATACGTTTGTCATCCAGCATACGCTCGACCAGCACTTCAATCTTGCCGCCGCTGGCTTTACGGCCAAACAGACGCGCCGGAATAACGCGGGTGTTGTTAAAGACCAGCAAATCGCCAGGGTTGAGCTTATCGAGCAAATCGGTGAAAGTACCGTGCGTCAGCGCGCCCGTCGGCCCGTCCAAAGACAGCAAGCGGCAACTACTGCGCTCAGCTTGCGGATAGTGGGCAATCAGGGATTCGGGTAGTTCAAAGGTGAAATCGGTAACGCGCATGACACTGACTCAGACTAAAATAAGAGGCGGGTAGTCTAGTGCCGGGGCGTCCTCCCTGCAACCTTTACCCCTCAAGTTAAAAGACATAATCTATACACAAAATCATTCAAGATGCATCGAGGCGGCAACTGAATGAGTCCCCGGGAGCTTACTCAAGTAAGTGACTGGGGTGAGTGAAGGCAGCCAACAAAGAGGCAGTTTGAAGGATGAAGTGGATATGAATTTTCTTGCACATTTGCATCTGGCTCACCTCGCCGACAGCTCGCTTTCCGGCAATTTGTTGGCCGACTTTGTCCGGGGCAATCCGGAAACGCACTATTCGCCTGACGTGGTGGAAGGCATCTTCATGCACCGTCGTATCGACGTGATGACCGATAACCTGCCGCAGGTGCGTGAAGCCAAAGAGTGGTTTCGCAGCGAAACGCGCCGTGTCGCGCCGATTACGCTGGACGTAATGTGGGATCATTTTCTGTCGCGCCACTGGTCGGAAATATCCCCCGACTTCCCGCTGGCGGACTTTGTGCGCTATGCTCGCACCCAGGTGACCACTATTTTGCCTGAATCGCCACCGCGCTTTATCAATTTAAACAACTATATGTGGTCAGAGAAATGGCTTGAGCGCTATCGGGACATGGATTTTATCCAGAACGTCCTGAATGGCATGGCCAGCCGCCGCCCACGACTCGATGCCCTGCGTGACTCATGGTATGACCTGGATACGCATTACGATGCGTTAGAGGAACGGTTCTGGCAGTTTTATCCGCAAATGATGGAACAGGCGCAGCGTAAAACCCTTTGACTACAGCCCGTATTAGCCGCCGGATAAGCAGTAGCCGCCATCCGGCAAAAGATTGATAGACAAAACCTGTCTCATTGATTGCCAGCGCCTCTTTGTCTTATTCGCGAACACTCTCTATACTGGCCCGCGTTGCGTTCCAAAAAACCCTTAACATTGCAGGAGAATTATATGGTACTGGTAACTCGTCAGGCTCCGGATTTCACAGCAGCTGCGGTACTGGGTAGCGGTGAGATCGTTGAAAACTTCAACTTCAAACAGCATACCAACGGTAAAACTACCGTTCTGTTCTTCTGGCCGATGGACTTCACCTTCGTTTGCCCGTCTGAACTGATCGCTTTCGACAAACGTTACGAAGAATTCCAGAAGCGCGGCGTGGAAGTTGTTGGCGTTTCCTTCGACTCTGAATTTGTCCACAACGCATGGCGTAACACCCCTGTCGACAAAGGCGGCATCGGTGCAGTGAAATACGCAATGGTTGCTGACATCAAACGCGAAATCCAGAAAGCCTACGGCATCGAGCACCCGGAAGCGGGCGTTGCTCTGCGCGGTTCTTTCCTGATCGACGCTAACGGCGTTGTTCGCCACCAGGTGGTTAACGATCTGCCGCTGGGTCGTAACATCGACGAAATGCTGCGCATGGTTGACGCGCTGCAGTTCCACGAAGAGCACGGCGACGTTTGCCCGGCACAGTGGGAAAAAGGTAAAGAAGGTATGAACGCGTCTCCGGACGGCGTGGCAAAATACCTGACCGAGAACGTTTCCAGCCTGTAATTGGCATGAATCGTAAGAGGCCCGCAAATGCGGGCTTTTTTACTGGTCTATGTCGGATTACCCTTTTTCACTTCACGCCAGATTCGCCACGCCATAAGCGCCAGTACGGCGACCCCAAGAATTAACGCCCCCCACACCAACAGCGTTTTCCACTGGCTTTGTTGCTCAGCTACTGACGTTGCCGTCAATCGCGCTTCACCACCAAGCGCTACGCTCTCCTGAAGAGTCGCCCACGGTAGATAATCTATCTCCTGCGATTTACGCAGCGACGCCGGGATCAGCATATCGAGACCAACATCTGCCTTTTTCGCCGCCCGGTTTCCCCACGCCAGCATATAAGGCCCTTTGCCCTGCGTATTAAACACCAGTTGATAACTGTCGCGCATGCCGCTCAACTCAGGCAGCCTCTCTGGCAACCGGGCGTTAATGGTCGTCATCCGGACGGCCTCAACCAACTGACCGGAAAGACGAATATCTTCCGAACTCCTCCAGTCCAGATTGTAAAGCATGGTTTTTGTCAGCGGCTGCCAGGGCTCTTTTTCAGCGCTGCGCCAGGCCAGTTCCACCGGTAAAACACCTTCACTTTCCAGATCGATGCGAAGCGAGGTCAGCGGCTGGGGCTGCGCCCATCGCCAGACGGCTTCGTCATCCGAAACCTTTTTCCCCTGGGCTTCAATCACGATACGCTCGGATTCCGGCTCGCTGCTGGCCGCTATCGCGCTCACGCTGTTTAACGTCAGCGCCGGACTTTGCGAGTCGAGGATCACAAGCAGGTAGCGAGTCGCCTCCACAGAGAGCGTGAGGCTGGCGCTGATGGTGTCCATTTTCAGGCGATCGTTATCACGCGTCAGATCCATTAACGGCGCATCTTCCTGCACGGGTCGCCAGTAGCGCAAATCACTGCTTGCATAAACCGAGGCTTTCCCCTGCCAGTTGCCCGCCTGCGAGTCCCAGTTCAGGCGTAACTGCGCCAGTGAAAAGGCATCTTTCGTCTCTTCCGGGAGCGCCAGTAAATAGCTCTGGCCGAGCGCTTTGACATCATCACTTTGCAAATGAATTTCAATGCCGCTCTTCGAGCGTAAAACAATAGCGTCTCCGCCTCGTTGCCCCTCCTCACGCGGCGCAACCGGTGACATATCAAGCGGGAAAAAACGCAGCGCCACTGCCTCTGGCGTAACGGGCTGGGTTTTCTGCGCCACCAGAGTAAACGGCACCGTCTCCCCCAGATGGTTAAAGACCCGGACATCGCGCAAATCCGCCCAGGCGGTACCCGGATACACCGCCGGAGGTAGCGAAAGGCGATACCACGGCGATGTGCCCGTAGTTTCCAGCGTCACCCCCGTTACGTAGTCCGCCGGAGACTCTTTCACTTCATCGCTGCTTACCGCCGCGCCTGTCGCGCCCAGCAGTACGCTGCATAACACCGCTTTCATCCATTTCATTTTTCTTCTCCAGCTTTGGGCGGTAATGGTGAAAAATACCCGATAATCAACACCAGAATGGCCACGCCGATAAACGCAACCGCGCGCGCCAGGCCGCCGCCTCCTGCGCTGTCCACCAGCATCAGTTTCACAATGACTATCCCCAACAATACCGCGCCACACAGCCATTCCCGACGCGAGCGGCGCCGGGTCGCCCGCAGCATCACCACCAATGCCGCCAGCATCCAGAACAGAGCAAAACAGGTTTGAATCAGCCGTGAATCCCATAGTGTGTCTACACGCCACGCAACCTCGCCATACCAGGACAATGCGCGCAGCAGCACACCATTGAGCCACCAAAAGCTGAGCGCCATCAGCGCCACAACCGGCCATGGGCGACATACCGAAAGCTGCGCCGGGAAATAGCGTTCAGACGCGCGATAAAACACCACCAAGCCCAGCAGGGCAAAAGCTGCGCCCTCTTCCAGCGGGTTGAGCAACGGCAGATAAGTCTGACGATAAACCACGCCATCTTGTAAATTGGTCAGCACGAGCAGACCGACCAGCACCAGCACAACGGGAACCATCGCCTGAACAGAATAGAGGGTAGGCCAGATGCGAAACGGCCAGATTTGTCGATGAACAGACTGATAAATCAGGAAAATAAGCAGCCCGCCAGCCGCCATCATCAGGCCGCTACCCCACGCGGCCCTTCCCCACGGCAGCCCCTGCGCGAACCAGAACAGCTCAACCGCGAGCGCCAGTAAAATCATCCAGAAGAACGATAAATGCGCCAGTCTGGAAAGCATTGGCGGTAATATTTGTGCGTCACGCCAGAGCAGCGCTACCGCAACAATTAGCGCCGCGCACCAGGCCAGATTCGGCCAGCCCGCCGCAAAAATCTGCTGTACAGCGATCTGATACATCAGCATCACCAGCATCATCGGCCACAGCAGCCATTTACTGGCATCCAGCTCCCGCCACGCCAGGCGACCCGCGATACTTCGCCAGCCCCAGCTCGATACCGCCATTAATGCCAGCACGCCAGACAGTACCCACCGCTCCTGTTTCAGAACGAGTTGCGATGCCGCAACGAGCGCAACAATCCAGAAAACCAAACCACCAGCGAGTAGCGCCCAACTGCCCGGCATCCAAATGTTGCGCCATAGCCATGCAGCAACCAGCCAACTGAGGCTGAGCACGGCAAAAATCAGCATGACTGAGAGCGCGGTTGTTCCGTTCGCCAGCGCCCATAGCGCGCTGCCCACGGCCAGCACGAGCAGCGCCGTACCGCTATAACTCATGCGTCGTTGCTGTTGTTGCACGCCCAGCCAGAGGATCCCAAGCCCTTCCAGCGACCAGGCCATCGCCGTCCAACGGGCTGAAAGCGCCAACGGGATAGCAAGAGTGGTAAACGCACCACCGAGCGCCAGGGCGGACAATACCAGAGGTCTCCCCAGAGAAGAGGAACGCCGCAACGCAAACTTTGCTAACACCAGATAGAAACCACCGTAGCCCAGCGCACTAAGCGCCGGACCATAAGCCATATGCCGGGTAATGGCATACTGCATTCCAAAACCGATCAGCGGTGGGGCAAACAGCAGTACGCCGTCAATAATCTGTTTGCCTTTTTCCTGCGCCCGGAGCGACAACGCCACGCTCAGCACGCCAAAAATAATCGTGTTGGCGATCAGGAACAGTTGGCAACTCAGGTAATACTCTGGTCGATAGCCCTCCAGGCCCCACACCCCGCCAACGCCGAAGGTGAACAGCAGGCCGAGCAGATTAAGCTCCCGCCAGTGCTGCCAGATGCTGATGGCGAGAATGCCGACCGAGAGCAGAAGATAGAAAGAGAAGAGCGCGACATGACTGCCGCCGCCGGTGGAAAGCAACAGCGGCGCGAGATAACCGCCAAGACTTGCCAGCATCGCCAGGCTGAGCGCCTTTTGCAGAATAGCCAGCCCCACACTCGCCGCACAAATCACCACCAGCAGCGCAAATGCCAGCGTCATTGGCAGCATTTGCCACAGCCGGAACGCGCCAAAGACGGTGAGATAGAGTGCTCCGGTAGCTCCCCCCTGTAATATCAGCGCATAGATCGGTTGCTTATGCCGCAGCCGCCAGCCCAACGCCAACAGCACAATAGCGAACAGCGCGGCCGCCACCAGACGCAGCTCCAGCGGAAACAGAGAATGTTCGACCGTATAACGCAGCAGGAAAGAAAGCCCCAAAAACAGGAGCAAAATACCGAGCTTTGCCAACGGGTTACCCTGCATAAACCAGCGCACCAGCGATGACATTACCCCGCCAAAAGCAGAAGGCCGCTCGACGTCGGGCGTAGATACCGCCGCATTATCCGGCTTCGGCAGTGAAGCCCACGGGTTAACGGGCTCTGGCGGCGGCTCAGTTACAGGCTCCGGCGATACGCTGCTCATCGCAGTCGTTGGCGCATCGGCAGGAACAATATCTTTTGCTGCCGTTGGCTCAACGGCGCTGGTCTGCGCCACACCGCGCAGCTCCAGCTCCTCTACCCGACGGCGCAAGACCATCAGCTCAGAACGTACAGCCGCACTGCGTCTGAATGCCACGATCGCGAGGCCAGGAACCACTACCAGCGCGAAGAATAATACAATGCAGCCAAGGGTTAGCAGCTCATCCATGTTTCCACCTTCACTGTATAAAGACAGACCAGAATGACACAAATTGTTGCAGTTGCGCCATATCGGTTAACACGATGAACCGCTTTTCAGAATAGACAATCAGCCCCTGCGTTTGGCCAGGGGCTGTGATGAGGGATTAAAACGCGAAGCAGGAGCAGCCAAGCGCGCCCCAGAAAGCCCGGTCATCTGACACCGGAATTGCCGATTTACGCGCTATATCATGCTGATGGCCGTGTACGTCGCAGCTGCCGCAGCACTGGTGCATCTGCACCATTGCGCCAATTTTCGCCGCAGCAGGCGGCGCTGAGCGATAGTGCCCCGGCACTTTTACCACCGGCGACCAGTCAGGTACAACCGGGATGGCTGGCGGCGCCAGCGGAGTGAAATGCCCGGCCGCATACACCACTTTGCCATCGACAATGGTCATCACCGACTCTATGCCTTTGATCTCCTCTTCCGGCACACTGAAGTAATCTTTAGACAGCACCACCAGGTCGGCCAGTTGGTCTTTCTCGATGCGCCCTTTCTTACCCTGTTCGCTGGAGAACCAGGCGCTACCGGCCGTCCACAATTCCAGCGCCACATCGCGCGGCAGGCGATTGTTATCATCGTACATCGCCATCCCTCCCACAGTACGGCCCGAAACCAGCCAGTAGAGCGCTGTCCACGGGTTGTAGCTGGCCACGCGGGTGGCATCAGTCCCCAGCCCTACCGGAACGTCAGCCGCCAGCATTTTCGCCACTGGCGGGGTATGTTTGACCGCATCTTTGCCATAGCGATCGACAAAATATTCGCCCTGGAACGCCATACGGTGCTGAACAGCGATCCCGCCCCCCAGCGCTTTTACGCGCTCGATATTCCGTTCGGTAATCGTTTCAGCGTGATCGAAGAACCAGTGCAGGCCATTGAACGGGATATCGCGATTCACCTTCTCGAATACGTCGAGCATTCGGCTGATGGATTCATCGTAGGTGGCGTGCAGGCGGAACGGCCAGCGGTGCTCCACGAGGTGGCGCACCACGCGCTCCAACTCATCTTCCATACCTTCCGGCAGATCCGGGCGTGGCTGGAGGAAGTCTTCAAAATCCGCGGCCGAGAAGACCAGCATTTCCCCTGCCCCATTGGCACGGTAGAAGTCGGTCCCCTGCCCTGGTTTGAGCATATCGGTCCAGCGTTCAAAGTCTTCCAGTTCCTGCTGCGGACGCTGGGTAAACAAGTTGTAGGCGATGCGCACCGTCATCTGTTTGTTGGCGTGTAACTGCTCAATTATCTCGTAATCTTCCGGGTAGTTCTGAAAACCACCGCCTGCATCGATGGCGCTGGTCAGCCCGAGACGGTTCAGCTCGCGCATAAACTGCCGGGTCGAGTTGACCTGCATTTCCAGCGGCAGTTTTGGTCCTTTTGCCAGCGTCGAATAAAGGATCATGGCGTTGGGTTTGGCGATCAGCATCCCGGTTGGGTTACCGTTGCTATCACGCACAATCTCACCACCCGCCGGGTCCGGCGTCGCTTTGGTGTAGCCGACTGCTTTCAGTGCGGCACGGTTCAGCAAAGCTCTGTCGTAGAGGTGCAGAACAAAAACTGGGGTATCCGGGGCAGCTTCATTCAGTTCTTCGAGGGTTGGCATGCGACGTTCGGCAAACTGGAATTCGCTCCAGCCGCCCACCACGCGCACCCATTGCGGCGATGGCGTTCTGTCAGCCTGCTCTTTGAGCATGCGTAGCGCGTCCGCCAGCGACGGAACGCCTTCCCAACGCAATTCCAGGTTGTAATTCAGACCGCCGCGAATGAGGTGCAGGTGCGAATCGTTCAGGCCCGGGATCACCGTATGTCCCTGCAGATCGACAACCTGCGTCCCGTCGGTGGCAAAACTCATGATGCGATCGTGGCTACCGGTCGCCAGGATCTTACCATTGGCGATCGCCACCGCCTCGACCTGCGGGTTTTGTCTTTCGAGAGTATGAATTTTTCCGTGAGTCAGAATCAGTGTGGCAGTTTGAGACATAACAATCTCCTGAGAAACCGGTCAGGCTTTTTTCAGCCATCCGGCAAACAGACGGGTTACGATGGGCATCCAGAACCAGACCACCAGCGCAACCACACAGGCATCATTGATCAGATGCAGGAGTAACGAGCCCTTCATGGCAGGCAGCACAATGCCGGTCAACCACGGCACCAGATTGGTGCTGGGAAAAATCACCAGCAGGGTTATCAGAAACTGTTTCCAGCGCCTGGGCTGACGTACATGGGGCGCGGGCGGTGTAAACCAGAACGCTGCTTCGGTGCGGATTTCAGTTTTATCCCCTTCCGCCAGCAGCGGGGCAATCTCTTCGACCAGCACGCGGCGCGTATCGGACTGGGTCCAGTTATACAGATGCTCAAGCGTGTCGAAGCGGATAATGATGTTCCACAAATTGTTGCCATCTGCAGGACGAATCACATTCGCCCCAAGATGACCGGGAAACTCGGCCGCCACCGGCATGATTTTCCCCAGCCACTGCTCATACCGCTGCGCTTGTTCAGGCAGCAGGGTGTGGGAAATCACCAACGTCACATGTTTGTTCTGCGCCATAAAGGGTTCCTTGTGGAGAGGAAACAGGCCCGCTTAGGCCACGGAAGCAATACACAAAATCATTCATGGCGCATCGAAGCGGCAAGATTGTGTATCCCCGGAAGCTGACAAAGTGAGTGACCGGGGTACGCAAACGAAGCCTACAAAGAGGCAACATGAAGGATGAGGTGTATTTAGGCTTTACGTTCCGGCGCGCCATGCACCATGGTGTAGGCGTAATCCACGCCCATACCGTAGGCGCCGCTGTGCTCACGTACCAGATCCATGACGGCGTCGTAGGTTTCTTTGCGGGACCAGTCGCGCTGGTACTCGAGAAGAACCTGTTGCCAGGTCACTGGTACGGCGCCCGCTTGTACCATGCGGTCGATAGAACGCTCATGGGCATCCACGGACGTGCCGCCGGAAGTGTCAGTTACCACATAAACTTCGTAACCCGCTTCCAGCGCCATCAGCGCCGGGAAAGTCAGGCATACTTCGGTCCACAGCGCGGAGATAATCAATTTTTTGCGCCCGGTCGCTGCCACGGCTTTCACAAACGCCGCATCTTCCCAGGAGTTCATCGAGGTGCGTTCAATTGGTTTCACATCAGGATGAACCGCTAACAATTCCGGCCAGATATAGCCGCTAAAACTTTTCGTTTCCACAGAAGTATAAATCACCGGAACATTAAATATTTTCCCGGCCTTCGCTAATGCCACGGTATTATTTTTCAAAGTCTGGCGGTCAATATTCGCCACACCAAATGACATTTGCGGCTGATGATCAATAAAAATAAGCGTTGAGTTTTGAGGGTCAATCAGTTCCCGAATAGACATAGCACACCTTCTTAATCAATAAGTTAAAAGGCAACGGTCTGTATCTGCCGTCAGCAGCAGGATCCTGAATCAGAAAGCTTGTTGAGTATAGCGGGAAATTTCTAACGAGTTATTAAAGAAAACTTACCATCCAGTGAAACTATTAATTTTGTGTTGCGATATATCCTAAACAACATCAAAAAAATGCGCATGACTCATCTAATTTATTCACTGGCATTGTTTTTCTCCATTCGGTACAACAGAGGGGTTTAATTTTCAGGATATTTTCTGCTTATGCGCATCAATCTGGATGTTTTGCTAATTCTCGACGCACTTGATAAACAGGGTTCATTTGCCGCGGCGGCGGAATCGCTGTTTAAAACCCCTGCAGCACTCAGCTATATGATTCAAAAGCTGGAAAGTGATTTGAATATCGAGTTGCTTGACCGTTCCGGTCACCGGGCAAAATTTACCGACACCGGTCAGATGATGCTGGAAAAGGGACGTTTGCTGCTGAGTGCGGCAAAAGATCTCGAAAAGCAGGCGGTGCAGCTGAGTTCAGGCTGGGAAAAAGAGCTGGCGATTGCGCTGGACGACTCCTTCCCTTTCGCCTCGCTGTTGCCCATTATCGATGAATTTCACGCGCTGAATAAGCAAACCCGCCTTAACTTCACCCACCATACGCTGGCAGGCTCCTGGGAGGAGCTGACGCATAATGGAGCAGATATTATTTTGGGGGCGATTAATGAACCGCCTACGTCAGCGGCCTGGTCCTACAAAATGCTTGGCACGCTGGACAATGTGTTTGTCGTTGCGCCTGAGCATCCGCTGGCCGCAGCACCGGATGGCCTGACTAACGAACAGCTGTGCCTGCACCGGGCGATTGTCATTAGCGACAGCGCCCGCTTTTGTCATCCGTTACAAACCAATCTGATGGAGGAGCAGGCGCAGATTCGCGTTGATGATTTCCACAGTAAGGTGATGCTACTGCGGGCCGGCTTGGGCTGCGGATTTCTCCCCCGCCATATTGCTAACCCGTGGCTTGCCACGGGCGAGCTGGTGGAAAAAACGGTGATCTCATTTCGCCAAAAAGACGTGGCCTATATGGCCTGGCGCAATAACCGCGATGGATTAGCGCAGCGCTGGTGGCGGGAAACGCTGCTGGCAAGCCCGGATGTTACGCGCTTATATCAATGACCCATCCACACCGAGGCGGAAATCGCCGGCAGCGTCAGGATATCCTCGGCAAGCACGCCTTTGCCCTCCTGGTGCTGCCATTGGCTGACGCTCAGTAATGGCGAGGCTGGCAGGACCACTTCACAGGCGTAGCCACGGTTAATCGCCACCAATACACGCTGGCGGTTTAGCACGCGTACAAACACCACCACGTTATCCTCGGCGTAAATCACCTGACAACCACCATGGCGCAGCGCCTGGCTCTGGTGGCGTAATGTTGCCAGCCGCTGATACAACGCCAGCAGGTTAGCGTCCTGTTTTTCAGGCTGCCACGGGAATGGTTTGCGACAAAACGGATCGTTGTTCCCATCCAGTCCCACTTCGTCACCGTAGTAAATACAGGGCACGCCAGGCCAGGTAAACAGCCACACCACCGCCAACGGTAAACGTGCGACGTCTTTACCGAGCAGAGATTTAAAACGGGCGGTATCGTGGCTGTCGAGCTGGTTGAACATCCGCAACTGCTGCTGATGTGACAAACCCGCGCGATAGTTATCCATCCACGCCATACAGGTCTGGGCGTCAATGAATTGCGGATCGTATGAGATATCGGTATTGGCGAGAAATCCCCATATCGGGAAGGTAAAACCGCGATAGTTCATGGCGGCATCTTCCGCGTCGGCCTGCAACCATTGGCGCGCGTCGCCAAAATGCTCGCCCACCACATACGCCTCTGACTGGGTCTCTTTCGCCGCCTGCGTAATTCCGGCCACGTGCTGCAGGTTGTTGTGCGCACCACCGGCCTCTCCCAGCATATGCACCACGTCAAGACGCCAGCCGTCCATACTCCACGGCGCTTTCAGCCAGTGGCGAACGATGCTGTCTTCGCCGCGATAAATTTCATTCACCAGGCTTTCAGAGGAAAAGTCCAGCTTGGGCAGGCTGGAATACCCCAGCCAGTCGAGCGCGACGCCGTCGGCTGAGAAATGATACCAGTCGCGCCAGGGGGATTGCGGATTATGGCACGCGCCATCCGTTCCCCGATTATGTCGGTCAAACCAGGCGTGTGAATCGCCGCTATGGTTAAAAACACCGTCGAGAATCAGGCGCATCCCCTGCTGTTGGGTGGTGTGACGCAGGCGCAGCAGCGCCCTGTCGCCGCCAAACTGCGGATCAACATGACGGTAATCTTCGGTATCGTATTTATGCACGCTCGGCGCGGTAAATACCGGATTCAGGTACAGCGCCGTGACGCCTAACGTTTTCAGATACGGCAGCTTTTCGCTGATGCCGTCCAAATCGCCGCCATAAAACGTGGAGCCACCGGCCTGGGCCGTAAGCGGTTCATCCCACTCGCGCCGCACAATATCGTGTCCGGCAGCGTGGTGGTAATAGACGTTATCCTGAGTCGCTTCACGCGACTGGCTGCGGGCAAAACGGTCCGGGAAAATTTGGTAAAAAATCTGATCGGCGGCCCACTGCGGACCGTTATCCGGCACATCAACAGCAAACTGCTCCAGACGCGCAGGCGGAAAACGGCTGAATCCCTGCGGGGTAAACCACAACTGACGATCGAGCCAAAGTAATTTAAAGCTATAGCGTCGACGAGGCTGTCCGCTGGAGAGATCGATCGCCGCTCTCCACGCGGTCACGCCCGGCTGCGGCTGGCTGCGTTGCTTGTGCATACCCAGCGAAATCTCTTCGTTATCGTTTTCTGCGCGTAGCGTCACCCGCTGGGGTGGATTTTCCCCCGCCAGCCATAATGTAATCGTCAGTTGATCTTTGTTTTGCTTAACAAATGGGGCAACCGGAAGGTGCCAGGCGTTCAACATCACGTATCCCCTTTGATGATAATGACGTCACCTTGCCATAGCGAAGTGCAGGATCACTCATCATCTTAACGTTTATTGGGGGAGGAGTGTGGGGGAGGAGAAAATTGCCGGGTAACATTAAGCTACCCGGCAAAAATATTACTGCGCTTCAGCCAGTTGGCGCTCGCGACGGCGCTTGAAAACCCAGCCGGCAAGCAGCAGGATAATCCACGCAAAGCCGACGTATAGCGAAATGCGGGTATCCGGATGATAGCCGATAAGCGCGATGATAAAGACCAGGAAAATCAGGCCAATAACGGTCGTCACAACCCCACCCGGCACTTTAAACTTCAGCGCCTTAACCTCTTCCGGCGGCAGACGACGACGGAAGGCAATTTGTGACAGCAGGATCATAATCCACACCCATACCGTTGCGAAGGTCGCCAGAGAGGCGATCACTAGGAAGACGTTTTCCGGCATGATGTAGTTAAGATACACCGCAAACAGCAGCGCGATGGTCATCACCATCACCGTCACCCATGGCACGCCACGACGCGACGTCTTGGCGAACATTTTCGGCGCGCTGCCCTGCTCCGCCATACCGTGCAGCATACGCCCCACGCCAAAGACGTCAGAGTTGATGGCCGACAGCGACGCGGTCAGGACTACGAAGTTGAGGATCCCGGCAGCAAAGGTAATCCCCATATGCTGGAACGTCAGAACGAACGGGCTACCGTCAGTGCCGACCTGGTTCCACGGGTAAATAGACATGATGACGAACAGCGTCCCCACGTAAAACACGAGGATGCGCATCGGTACGGAATTGATGGCGCGCGGAATAGATTTTTCCGGGTCTTTGGCTTCGCCAGCGGTAATCCCGATAATCTCAATCCCGCCGTAGGCGAACATCACCATTTGTAGCGACATCACCATGCCGAGCCAGCCGTTGCTGAAGAAACCGCCGTTGCTCCACAGATTATGGATACCGGTAGGCTGTCCGCCGTTACCAATCCCCCAAATGATGATGCCAAAACCGGCGACAATCATGATGATAATGGTGGCGACTTTAAAGAACGAAAACCAAAATTCCAGCTCGCCAAACACCTTCACGCTCATCAGGTTGATGGCGCAGATAATCAATACCACGCTGAGTACCCAAATCCAGTGTGGTACGGCCGGGAACCAGACGCCCATGTAAATACCAAAGGCAGTCACATCGGCAATGGCGACAATCAGGATTTCAAAACAGTAGGTCCAGCCGGTTATGTAGCCTGCCAGCGGTCCGAGGTTTTCCTGCGCATAGCGCGAGAAGGAGCTGGCTGCAGGGTTATGAACGGACATTTCGCCCAGCGCGCGCATAATGATATACGCCGCTACGCCGCCGATAATATAGGCCAGCAACACGCTTGGCCCCGCCATTTTGATGGCATCGGCCGAGCCGTAGAACAGCCCGGTACCAATTGCTGAACCTAATGCCATAAAGCGAATGTGCCGGGTGCTCAGCCCACGCTTTAGCTTGTTATTACTTTCCATCGATTCCTAACCTGTTAACACAATAAAAAACCACGGGGCCATGTTAATAGCCCCGTGGTTAAAACTTATTGTCAGTGATATTAGTGTGCGCTGGAGGTCACTTGTCGACCCGCTGCACGATCCCAGATAACTGCCAGGACCACCATCACGACTGTTGGCATCAACCACGCCAGCCCCTGCTCCGCCAGCGGTAAACGCTGGGTCCAGGCCGGTAACACGTCGCCAATTGCAGAAGCTTTAATGCCATCAAGGATACCAAAAATCAGGCTGATAAACATCGCAGGTGCAATGACGCGGGAAGAATTATGCCACCATGAGCGGGTAAAACTTAATACAACCAGTGCGATACATGGCGGATAGATAGCCGTCAGCACCGGAATAGAGATCTGAATCAGATGGCTCAGCCCCAGGTTAGAGACCACCATCGAGAAGCCGCCGAGGATAAATACCAGCGTACGATAAGACAGTGGAACGTACTGGGCAAAGAACTCTGCGCACGCGCAGGTCAGGCCAACCGCGGTGACCAGACAGGCGATGAAAATCAACGCCGCCAGCAGGAAGCTCCCTGCGCCACCAAAGGTGTGCTGAACATACGCATGCAGAATTGCCGCGCCGTTAGCAGATTGATCGACCAGAATTGCGCTATCTGAACCCAGACGGAACAGCGCGAGATACAGCAGCGTTAAGCCCACACCCGCCATCAAACCCGCCCAAACGGTATAACGGGTCAGCAGACGCGCTTCAGTAACGCCACGCGAGCGAGCGGCGTTGACGATAACAATACCAAATACCATCGCGCCCAGCGTATCCATGGTCAGATACCCGTTCACGAAGCCATTAGAAAACGCCGCAGTTTGATAGGCTTCCATCGCATTGCTGATCGGGCCTGCTGGCCAGACGATTGCGGCGACAGACAGGACCACCAGCGCCAGGATTTTCAGCGGAGCCAAGAAATTACCAACCGTATCCAGCAGTTTGCCCGGATACAGCGAAACCAGAATCACAATCGCGAAATAGACCACGCTGTAGATAAGCAGTGGCAGCGCGGAGTCACCGGTCAGCGGTGCAATCCCGACTTCGAAAGAGACCGTCGCGGTACGCGGCGTAGCAAATAACGGTCCAACAGCCAGGTAGCACACGGTCGCCAGCAGCAAACCAGCGACTTTACCGATAGGCGTGCTCAGTCGGTCCACACCACCACCGACTTTCGCCAGCGCGACAACGGTAAGTACCGGCAGGCCAACGGCGGTAATCAAAAAGCCAAAAGCCGCAGTCCAGACGTGTTCACCTGCCTGCAAACCAACCATTGGGGGGAAGATGATGTTACCTGCACCAACGAACAGTGCAAATGTCATAAATCCCAAAGCGATAATATCGCGCGATTTTAACTGATGGGTCATAAAGTCTTACTGCCTGTGGATGTGGTGTTGAAAATAATAAATTTTTGCCTTTCCCTGGGGGACAATACAGCGGCATTTTTGCTCAATTCCAGCGGGAAACACTCCCAGGCTGGCGCGGCGAAGAATAGTTTTTCGATTTACCGCGTAAATGCAGTCGGTATGACAGCACCTGGAGCGCAATTTAAACGCTTATAACGTTTTAAAGCAAGGTGGGATCCAAAAACCAGAACAATATAGCGATATGAAAAATGGGGTTAGCACAAAACACCATTTCATGGAAAAAGGTATGGGTAATAGTTCGAACAAAAAACAACCAAACGTCGTAAAATTCAGGATGCTTATATTGACCGCATAGAAAAAGCCAGCTTGCGCTGGCTTTTGGAAAGATTATCTTACGAATGCGCCTTAACCGTTAATTTTGGCAATTAAACGTTCCGGGATCACGAAACTAAATCGCGTCCCAACGCCTGGTTCGCTTTCGATATTCAAGCGACTGTCGTGATGATGCAGCGCATGCTTAACGATGGCCAAACCAAGTCCGCTGCCGCCCGTTTGCCGCGATCGCGCCTTATCCACACGATAAAAACGTTCGGTTAAGCGTGGAATATGCTCGGCGGCAATGCCTGGACCGTTGTCTTCCACGCAAAACTCCGCCCCCGACGCCACATGCTGCCAGCGTACGGTAATGTGCGTTCCCGCTGGCGTATGGTTCACCGCGTTGTAGACGAGATTCGAGATAGCGCTACGCAACTGCTCCTCGTTACCCCGCACGTTCAGGCTGTTATCAACATCAAAGGTAAACGTATGTTTTTGCTGGCTCAGCGTTTGCGCTTCGTGTTCGAGCACGCGCAGCATCATGGGCACATCGACTTTCTCATTCAGCAGTAGCGTCGGCGCAGCCTCAATTTTTGACAGCGTCAGCAGTTGTTTCACCAGCCCTTCCATGCGATACGTTTGTTCGCGCATGGTATGCAGCGCTTTTTCACGCGTCGTCCCTTCCAGCGGATGCTCCTGCATCATTTCCAGGTACCCTTGTAACACCGTCAGCGGCGTACGCAGTTCATGGCTGGCGTTGGCGAAAAAGTTACGTCGTGAACCTTCCAGTTGATGCATCTGGGTAACGTCGCGCGCCACCATCAGCAATTGCTTATCGGTATAGGGCATCACGCGAATTTCCAGATGCCGTCCGGTATTGAGTACCAGATTGATCGGTCGGCTAAAATCGCGCGTTTTCAGATATTGTGTAAATTCCGGGTAGCGCAACAGGTTAAGAATATTTTGCCCGCTATCGTCCGGCCAGCGCAGTCCCAGAACCTGCTGGGCCAGTCCGTTACACCAGAAGATACCGCCTTCTTCAGTGGTCAGCACCACCGCGTCGGGTAGCGATTCCGCCCCGCTGCGAAAACGTTTAATCAGATTACCCAGTTCACGACGGCGCTTTTTGTTGCGCAGTTGCATTTGATGCAGCCCGTACAGCAACGGCTCCCAACTGCCTCGCCCCGGCGGCGGCGTCATGCTTCTGTCGACCCATAGCCACCAGGACAAACGTAATAAATTCCAGAAATGCCAGATAAGCAGGCCCGTTACCGACGCCAGTAAAAACCAGGGCAGGTAACCGAAAAAAGCGCTAAGGATAAATGCCGGTATGCAGCACAGGATCAGCTCCAGTACCAACCTTTTCCATGACAATCGTTCTAGCAAACGTCTTACTCCCTATACGGCCTATTCCTTCAGGCACTGATTCTTGTCAGTCAGAAGCGGGTTGAAAAACGATATCCCGTCCCGCGAACCGTCTGCACCATACGATCGTGTCCGCTGTGCTCCAGCGCCTTACGTAAGCGGCGGATGTGCACATCCACTGTCCGGTCTTCCACGTACACATTGGTTCCCCAGACATGATTGAGGAGTTGCTCGCGACTGTAGACACGCTCGGGATGAGTCATAAAGAAGTGCAACAGTTTGAATTCGGTCGGCCCCATATCCAGCGGATCCTCGCCGGTCATCACGCGATGCGAGGTGGGATCAAGGCTTAGCCCCTGCATCTCTATAACCTCTTCCACCGCCATCGGTGAAATACGACGCAGAACTGCTTTAATACGCGCCACCAGCTCCTTGGGAGAAAAGGGCTTGGTAATATAATCATCCGCGCCGGTTTCCAGCCCCCGGACGCGATCTTCCTCTTCCCCCCTCGCCGTCAGCATCATCACCGGGATGTCCCGTGTCATCGCTTCGCGCTTAAGATGTTTAATAAACTGTAGACCCGAGCCGCCGGGAAGCATCCAATCAAGCAGGACGAGATCCGGCCAGGGTTCATTGAGTTGGTTCACAGCACTGTCATAGTCTTCGGCTTCAACGGGTTGAAATCCGTTTTGCTCGAGCACGAAGCAGACCATTTCACGAATTGGAGCTTCATCTTCTACGACCAGAATACGTCTCGCCATGATTTGCCCTGTTTGTAATTAAATCGTTTGCCATCAATACAGTGCCATTATGCGTCAGTTTTATGACAGATTTATGAAAAGATAGTCCAGGTTTAACGCAGCCCGGCGAATTATGACAGCCCGGAGACAAGATATTCCCACTCGTGAAGGGTTATAATCCCCGCCATTGTTTTATCGTCATGGAACTCTTATGCGCATCCTTCACACGTCTGACTGGCATCTGGGCCAAAACTTCTACAGCAAGAGCCGCGCCGCCGAGCATCAGGCCTTTCTCGACTGGCTGCTGGAAACGGCACAATCCCAGCAGGTGGATGCCATTATTGTGGCAGGCGATATTTTCGATACCGGCTCACCGCCTAGCTATGCCCGTGAGCTGTATAACCGTTTTGTCGTCAATCTGCAGCAAACCGGCTGTCATCTGGTGGTGCTGGCAGGCAACCACGACTCCGTCGCCACACTCAATGAATCCCGAGATATTCTGGCGTTTCTCAACACCACGGTGGTTGCCAGCGCTGGTCATGGGCCGCAGATACTGCCGCTACGCGACGGTACGCCGGGGGCGATCCTGTGTCCGGTGCCTTTTTTACGTCCGCGCGACATCATCACCAGCCAGGCCGGGCTGACAGGACAAGAAAAACAACAGCATTTACTGGGCGCAATCACCGACTACTATCAGCAGCAGTATCAGGATGCCTGCACGCTGCGCGGCGACCACAATCTCCCCATCATTGCGACCGGGCATTTGACCACCGTTGGAGCCAGTAAAAGCGACGCCGTACGTGACATTTATATCGGTACGCTGGACGCCTTCCCGGCGCAAAACTTCCCACCGGCAGACTACATCGCGCTGGGACATATTCACCGGGCGCAGGTTATCGGCGGCACGGAACATATTCGCTACTGCGGCTCGCCGATTGCCCTCAGTTTTGACGAGTGCGGCAAAAGCAAATGTGTACATCTGGTGAGCTTTGACGCGGGGAAACTCAGCGCCGTTGAAAATCTCACCGTGCCGGTTACGCAGCAGCTTGCGGTACTGAAAGGCGATTTAGCCGCCATTACTACCCAGCTTGAGCAGTGGCGCGGCGTGCAGCAAGAGCCACCGGTGTGGCTGGATATTGAAATCACCACCGATGACTACCTGCATGATATGCAACGTAAGATCCAGGCCTTAACCGAAGATTTACCGGTAGAAGTGCTACTGGTGCGCCGCAGTCGTGAACAGCGCGAACGCATTATGGCCAATGAACGACGTGAAACGTTAAGCGAGCTGAGCGTGGCAGAGGTTTTTGACCGCCGCCTGGCGCTGGAAGAACTCGAAGAACCGCAGCGTGAGCGGCTTAACCAGCTGTTTAGCGCAACCTTACAAACGCTTGCCGGGGAGGCTGAAGCATGAAAATTCTCAGCCTACGCCTGAAAAACCTCAACTCCCTGAAGGGAGAATGGAAAGTCGATTTTACGGCAGAACCGTTTGCCAGCAACGGGTTGTTCGCTATCACCGGGCCAACGGGCGCGGGGAAAACGACCCTGCTGGACGCAATTTGCCTTGCGCTGTACCACGAAACGCCGCGCCTGAATACCGTGTCACAGTCGCAAAACGACCTGATGACCCGCGACACCGCGGAGTGTCTGGCCGAGGTCGAGTTTGAGGTGCGGGGCGAAGCCTACCGCGCATTCTGGAGCCAGAACCGGGCGCGCAATCAGCCGGAGGGCAATCTGCAGGTCCCTCGCGTAGAGCTGGCCCGCTGCTCCGACGGTAAAATCCTCGCCGATAAGGTCAAAGATAAGCTGGAGATGACCGCCGAGCTTACCGGGCTGGATTACGGACGTTTTACCCGTTCGATGCTGCTGTCTCAGGGGCAGTTTGCCGCATTTCTCAATGCCAAACCGAAAGAACGCGCCGAGCTGCTGGAAGAACTGACCGGCACAGAGATCTACGGCCAAATCTCCGCCATGGTATTTGAAAAGCACAAATCAGCGCGTACGGAACTGGAAAAACTGCAGGCCCAGGCCAGCGGTGTTGCGCTGTTAGCGCCAGAACAGCTGCAATCTCTGACAGAAAGTTTGCAGGTACTTACTGACGAAGAAAAACAATACCTTACCAGCCAACAAGCCCAGCAGCAGCACCTCAACTGGCTCATGCGGCAAAATGAGCTACAGGCGGAGATAAACCGCCACCAGCAGGTATTACAGGCTGCACTTCAGGCGCAGGAAGAGGCGCAGCCGCAACTGGCGGCGCTGAGTCTGGCACTCCCAGCCAGAGCGTTACGCCCACACTGGGAGCGAATCCAGGAACAAACGGCTACGATTAACCGTACGCGACAGAAGATTCAGGAAGTGAATGCTCGCTTACAAAGCAGCTTAGCGCTGCGCGGACGTATTCGTCAGCAGGCACAAACGCAGTCAGCCGCTATGCTCGCCGGACAGCAAACGTTAACCGACTGGCTGAAAGAACATGACCGCTTCCGTTTGTGGAGTAGCGAACTGGCAGGATGGAAAGCGCTGCTGGCCCAACAGTCCGACGCCAGCGCCCAACTGCGCCAGTGGCAGCAGTTGCGGGAGAACGACATGCGCAAGCTCGATGCGCTGGCGCTTCCCAAGCTGACCTTTTCGGTACAACAGGTAACGGAAGCGCTGGCGCAACATGTGCAGCTTCGTCCGTTACGCCAGCGGCTGAGTAATCTGCACGGGCAAATCGCCCCGAAGCAAAAGCAACTGGCGCAGCTACGCGCCACGCTTGTGCAGCGTCAGCAGGAACTGGCCCAGCGCAATGCGGTGCTTACAGAAAAGCGTCAGCGCTATAAAGATAAAAATCAGCAGCTTGCCGATGTGAGAATCATTTGCGAGCAGGAAGCCCGGATCAAAGATCTGGAAAGCCAGCGGGCACTATTGCAATCCGGCATGCCTTGCCCACTTTGCGGCTCCACCACGCACCCGGCGATTGAGCGCTATCAAACGCTCGAACTGAGTGTGAATCAGACACGGCGTGAAGCGCTGGAAAAAGAGGTCAAAACGCTGGCCGATGAGGGTTCAACGCTACGCGGTCAACTTGAGGCGATAACCCAGCAACTTCAGCGCGATGAACGCGAAGTACAAACGCTTTCTCAGGAAGAGCAAGCACTTACTCAAGAGTGGCAGACCGTCACCGCCAGCCTCAACGTGACGCTGCAACCGCAGGATGACATCGCCCCGTGGCTTGCCGCCCAGGAAGAGCACGAGCAGCAGCTTCACCAGTTGAGTCTGCGTCATACCCTGCAGGCGCAAATCACCGCACACACAGAGCAGATTACTCAGCTCCAGCAGCATATTGACCAGCGTCAGGCAACGTTAACCGCCGAGCTGGCCCGTCATGGTCTGTCCCTTCCGGCCGAGGGTGAAGTCGCCTCATGGCTGAGCGAGCGGGCGAACGAAGCGCAAATGTGGCAGTTGCGCCAGAACGAACTGACTGAATTACAGGCTCGAATCGCCCAGCTTGCGCCGGTGCTGGAAACGCTGCCTGAAACCGATGCGCTTGGTGAAAACATTGAGAATCTGTCGCTGGAAAACTGGCGGCAGGTGCACGACGATTGCCTCTCTTTACAGGGGCAGTGGCAAACCTTACAGCAGCAGGAGGCGCAGGAGGTTCAGCGCGCTGCAGAAATTCAGGCGCAGTTTGATACCGCATTGCAGGCCAGCATCTTTGCCGATCGCGACGCCTTTGTTGCCGCCCTGCTGGATGAAGAGACCTTTAACCGCCTTGAACAATTGAAGCAATCACTGGAAGGCCAGCGACAGCAGGCGCAAACGCTGCTTAATCAGGCGCAGCAGGCGCTGGCGACTCATCAACAACAGCTACCAACCGGGGTGGATCTCACGCTCACCGTGCAACATCTTCACGACGCGCTGGCGCAACTCACCCAACTGCTACGGGAGAACACCACTCGTCAGGGCGAAATTCGCCAGCAGCTCAAGCAGGATGGTGAAAACCGCCAGCAGCAGCAGGCGCTGATGCTGGAGATTGCGAAAGTCGCACAGCAGGTCGAAGACTGGGGCTATCTGAACGCGCTGATCGGCTCGAAAGAGGGAGATAAATTCCGCAAGTTTGCCCAGGGGCTGACGCTGGATAATCTGGTCTGGCTTGCCAACAACCAGTTGACCCGTCTGCACGGTCGCTATCTGTTGCAGCGCAAGGCCAGCGAAGCGCTGGAGCTGGAAGTGGTTGATACCTGGCAGGCCGATGCCGTGCGTGACACGCGTACGCTTTCCGGCGGCGAGAGCTTCCTCGTGAGTCTGGCGCTGGCGCTGGCGTTGTCCGATCTGGTCAGCCACAAAACGCGAATTGACTCCCTGTTCCTCGACGAAGGTTTCGGCACGTTGGACAGCGAAACGCTGGATACCGCCCTGGATGCGCTCGATGCGCTCAACGCCACTGGCAAAACCATTGGTGTCATCAGCCACGTTGAAGCGATGAAAGAACGCATTCCGGTGCAGATCAAGGTCAAAAAAATCAACGGACTGGGCTACAGTAAACTCGATAAAATGTTTGCAGTTGATGCCTGATAGCAGCTCAGCACCTGGAGGCCGGATATGCGCCAGCGCTATCCGGCACGGCACATAGCACGATCGTGAATACACAAAGACGGATATGAAATGGCATTCCACTTCGCTTATCCGCAAGCTATCTCTATTGGCGGCGAACGTTCGCCGCTATGGCGCATATCGTGCGTCTTTCTTGTTGGCAGGTGGTATGAAAAAAGTCATTTTCTCTTTAGCTCTGGGGACATTTGGGCTGGGCATGGCCGAGTTTGGCATCATGGGTGTACTCACCGAGCTGGCGCGGGACGTGGGAATTTCCATCCCTGCCGCTGGCCATATGATTTCGTTTTACGCTTTTGGCGTGGTGCTGGGCGCACCTATTATTGCGCTCTTTTCCAACCGCTTTTCTCTCAAGCATATTCTGCTGTTTCTGGTCACGCTGTGCGTGATCGGCAACGCCATCTTCACCCTCTCCTCCTCATATTTAATGCTGGCGGTGGGCAGGCTGGTTTCCGGCTTTCCACACGGCGCGTTTTTTGGCGTTGGCGCGATTATCCTGTCGAAGCTGGCCCGTCCGGGAAAAGTCACCGCCGCCGTCGCGGGCATGGTTTCGGGTATGACCGTTGCTAATCTGATTGGCATTCCCATCGGCACCTGGCTGAGCCAGGAATTTAGCTGGCGCTACACGTTTCTGCTGATAGCCGTCTTTAATATCGCCGTGATGGTCTCGATAACTTTTTGGGTACCCAACATCAGCGATGAAGCAAAAGGGAAACTGCGCGAACAATTTCACTTTTTGAAAACCCCCGCCCCGTGGCTCATCTTTTCCGCCACCATGTTTGGTAACGCCGGGGTTTTCGCCTGGTTCAGCTACGTCAAACCGTACATGATGTTCATCTCCGGCTTTTCCGAAGCGCTGATGACCTTCATCATGATGCTGGTGGGATTGGGGATGGTGTTGGGAAATCTGCTGAGCGGCCGCCTTTCTGGCCGCTATACGCCGCTGCGTATTGCGGTAATAACCGACTTTGTAATTGTGCTGGCTCTGCTGCTGCTCTTTGCCTTTGGCGGGATCAAAGCCGCGTCGCTGATCTTCGCCTTTATTTGCTGCGCGGGCCTGTTTGCCCTATCGGCGCCGCTGCAAATTTTGCTGCTGCAAAATGCTAAAGGGGGTGAGCTGCTGGGTGCGGCTGGGGGGCAAATTGCCTTTAATCTCGGCAGCGCGATTGGCGCCTGGTGCGGTGGTATGATGCTGACGCTGGGCTTTGCCTACAACTACGTGACGTTGCCGGCGGCGCTGCTGTCGTTTTCTGCGATGTCGTCGCTGCTGCTCTATGGTCGCCTGAAGCGCAGCGTATCCCAGATGACTCCCGCTGCCGGATAGCCTCTGCGCTACCCGGCAGCGCGAACATTACTCCTGCGGCCACAACCAGGCCGCGCCGCGCACGCCGCTGGAGTCACCGTGCAGCGCCTTGCGTAGAGGCGTTTCGCACTCGCCGCCAAAGACAAACTGTTTAATCAACGTTGGCACGTTTTGATACAGTCGGTCGACATTGCTCATTCCGCCGCCCAGCACGATTACGTCCGGATCGAGAATATTCACCACATGCGCCAGTGATTTCGCCAGACGCAGCTCGTAACGACTCAACGCCTGTTCGGCCTGGGCATCCCGGGCATTAACAAGACTGATAATTTCACTGCCCTTGAGCGACTTACCGCTCAGACGCTGGTAGTCGGTGGCAAAACCGGTTCCGGAAATGAAGGTTTCAATACAGCCTTGCTTGCCGCAATAGCAGGGCACTTCCTGCCGATAACGCAGTTCGTCTTCGTCCATCCACGGCAGCGGATTATGCCCCCACTCGCCCGCAGTACCGTTCCCGCCCGTGTGCGCCCGTCCGTTCAGCGCCACTCCAGCGCCACATCCTGTACCGATAATCACCGCAAACACGGTTTGCGCCCCCGCCGCTGCACCATCAACGGCTTCAGAAACCGCCAGGCAGTTGGCATCATTTGCCAGCCGCACTTCGCGATTCAGACGCGTACTCAGGTCTTTGTCAAAAGGTTGCCCGTTAAGCCAGGTCGAGTTGGCATTCTTCACCACTCCGGTGTAGGGCGAAATTGAACCGGGAATGCCCATCCCCACGGTTCCTGACTGCCCGGTGGCCTTTTCCGCCATCTCCACCAGCGCGGCGATGGTTTCTATCGTATGCCGATAATCATCACGCGGCGTGGGCAGGCGATGGCGAAAAAGCTGTTCGCCTGCATCGCCAAGCGCGATAACTTCCGTTTTCGTACCGCCTAAATCGATACCTATACGCACTGTTTGCTCCTCTTCCCGATTAACAATGCAAGCATAGCGACAATTCGCTATCATGCCCGCTGGATTTAACGACAAGGCCGTGGAAATTATCATGCTGTGGTTCAAAAATTTAATGGTTTACCGTCTTAGCCGCGATGTTTCTTTGCGTGCCGAAGAGATGGAAAAACAGCTGGCATCAATGACGTTCACCCCTTGCGGTAGCCAGGATATGGCAAAAATGGGCTGGGTTCCGCCGATGGGATCGCACAGCGATGCATTAACGCATACCGCCAATGGCCAAATTATTATCTGCGCCCGCAAAGAAGAAAAAATTCTGCCGTCGCCGGTTATCAAACAGGCGCTGGAAGCCAAAATATTCAAACTGGAAGCTGAGCAAGGTCGCAAACTCAAGAAGACCGAAAAAGACTCGCTGAAAGATGAAGTTCTGCACTCATTGCTGCCGCGCGCCTTTAGCCGTTTCAGCCAGACGATGATGTGGATCGATACCGTCAACGATCTGATCATGGTTGATTGCGCGAGTGCGAAGAAAGCCGAAGATACGCTGGCGCTGCTGCGTAAGAGTCTCGGTTCGCTGCCGGTCGTTCCGCTGACGATGGAAAACCCCATTGAGCTGACGCTGACCGAATGGGTTCGCTCCGGCACAACGGCACAGGGATTCCAGTTACTGGATGAAGCCGAACTAAAAGCGATCCTTGAAGACGGCGGCGTGATCCGCGCGAAAAAGCAGGATCTGGTCTGCGACGAAATCGCCGTGCATATCGAAGCGGGCAAACTAGTCACCAAGCTGGCCCTCGACTGGCAGCAGCGCATTCAGTTCGTGATGTGTGACGACGGCTCTATTAAGCGTTTGAAGTTTAGCGACGAGCTGCGCGATCAGAACGAAGATATTGACCGCGAAGATTATGCTCAGCGTTTTGATGCCGATTTCATCCTGATGACGGGTGAACTGGCGGCGCTGATTAAAAGTCTGGTGGAAGGATTAGGCGGCGAAGCGCAACGTTAAGCCGTACTTACCGAATGGCGGCATAATGTCGCCATTCGTCATTTCTATGCTTACAGATAGCGGCAAAGATAGGATGTTGGCTCTGCCACCTGCAGATGAAACTCGCTGTTGCCCGGTACGTTGAACACGTCCCCTGCGGCATACACCTTCCACTCGGTTTCCCCCGGCAGCAGCACGTTCAGTGCGCCGCTAACGACAGTCATCTCTTCAGGCGCCGCAGTACTAAAGGTATATTCGCCTTCAGCCATCACGCCAACACTGGCGCGGCCAGTACTGCTGCTGGTAAAACCGATCGATTTTACTTTGCCGGAAAAGTATTCATTACTTTGAAGCATACAACTGGCCCTATCTCGTGATTAAGTTGAGAACCAATATAGGGGGCTGACGTTCCACCTGTCACGCAAAATTACGCCAACAGCTCCGAAGCCAGTCGGGCAATCAACACATTAGACAGAAGAACCGGGACATCCAGAGATTTTTGCAGTAAATCACGATGGCGTTGATTGAACCCCAGACAATCCAGCATAATCACATCCGCGCCTTGCTCCAGCAGTTCTTTCCCGGCATCAATCAATTGTTGTTCGGTACCTTCGATCGGATTCGCCACGGCATACACTGGTGGAGTTTGTAACACCTGCCATTTTTGCGTCTGGGCTTTGAGCAATTCGGTGACGGGGACAATAACCCCGACCTGATGCCCATCGACAATCGAGGCCACTAGCGGGGGGATAATACGTAACGGCTCCAGCAGAATGCTATTGCGGGCGGTCAGGCGAGCGATTGAGGCGGTACTCATCAGCAGGATCACGTCAAAGCCCTGGTTATCCAGCACCTCCACGATACTTTGCAGCGAGCGCTCAACCTTCTGGCGTGAGACATGCGCAAGTTGGTGGTCGCTGAGCAGCGTTAATAAAGGCTCGTCACCGGGCGAAACGCCATACTCAGCCATCACATCTTCTCGCCGCATCTGTCCAAGCAGACTGTGGTGAGTAATGTGCTGTTCATCGATATATTCCGTCAGGAGCGGTAACACCTCACACATCGGCACCACGCCAATCGTGAGGATAGCCAACGACGCACTCATTTGTTGCTCCACCGTCTTCTTACTTTGCTGTGAAATCCCGGGCAAGTGCCGGGCGCTGACCTGCGCTACAAATGCTCAAAAGCGTAGCAGCTGATCGGCGGTGTATTGTGTAAAGATTCCAAATCATTCCGGTACTGGATTGTTATTGCTTAATTTTCAATTTTAACGGTATACGGCGAAATTTAAGAAAATGTGATGAACGCCCGTCGTGGCACTTTTCAGACTCGTGCCAGGACGGTGCTTAATATCAGGTTTTATCGGGGTCTTCGTAGCGTTTTTTGGCATCCATGGCTTCCTGCGCAGAAGGATGCTCACTGATCAACGTATTCGGTTTAGGGTGATCGGCTCGAAGTTGATACCAGGTTACCGTCTGGCCTGGCGTCCCCTTTTCAACCGTAACAATGTTCGCTTGACGTGGGTAAGGTGGTTTTGTCGGCATAGTTCTTCCTTTTCACTGGATGAACATTAAGTATAGACACCGCCCTGTAACCGTGGCGCTGCCTGCGCCAGTATCTCAAGAATGTCTTCCACCACCTGCGCAGGTTTATGGGTGGCATCAACGATGTAGTGCGCAGCTTCACGGTACAGAACATCGCGCTGGGCGAGCACTTCCTGCACCTCTTCAGTCAACGGCTTACCGGTTAAGGTTGGGCGCAATCCCTCTTCAGGCGTGGCCTCCAGACGATCAACCAGTACTGGTACCGGTGCGCTTAAATAGATAACCACGCCGTGGCTGCGCATGTAATGACGATTAAATTCGGTAAGAATGATGCCGCCGCCGGTCGCAACAACCGTTGCTGGGGCTGTGACGGCCTGCAGAGCGCTCGTCTCCTGGGCACGAAACCCTTCCCATCCTTCCCTTTCGACGATCTCCGCCACGGTCATCTGCACGTGCGATTGCAACCAGCGATCGGTATCGACAAACTGGAAATCGATAGCCTTCGCCAGCGCCATACCGGTAGTTGTCTTACCACACCCCCGGGGGCCGACAAGATAAAGAGGTTGCGTCATTACAGAAATTCCCCAGGGAGCCGCGAGCGAGCGGGATCTGATGCGGTTAAAGATATAATCATATCACCAAACTAGTACATCGCCAAAACGTAAAGAAAAAATTACATACAGGGTAGAGATACCTATTAACTCCTACTATAACAAGAATTCACCATGAATAAAGTGTAAATAATAAATTACACGTTTTATTTTCTGCGCTGTACTTCCAGCCACCACTTATCAAGCTCAGCAGCAAAATGCTGCCTGTCTCGTGGTGAAAGGCTGTCCGGCCCGCCGGTCTGAATACCGCTGGCGCGTAGCGTATCCATAAAATCACGCATCATCAGACGCTCACGGATCGTGGCTTCGGTATAACGTTCACCGCGCGGATTAAGCGCCGCCGCACCTTTTTCAATGACTTCTGCCGCCAGCGGGATATCCGCTGTTATCACTAAATCACCGGCACTACACTGACGTACAATCTCGTTATCCGCCACGTCAAACCCGGCGGGAACACGTAATGTGCGGATAAACCGCGAAGACGGGACGCGCAAACTTTGGTTGGCTACCAAAATAAGCGGCATCTGCATGCGCTCAGAAGCGCGGTACAAAATATCTTTAATCACATTCGGACACGCATCGGCATCCACCCATATTGTCATAATTTCTCCCCACTGATGTGCAGTTGCACATTGTCGCGTGCTTTTACTTGCAGGCAAAGTGCTGTTTATCCTTCTGCACGTATTCAATCCGCGCTAAGCTTAGCTTTCCCAGGTAAAACAATGAATATCACGCATAGGGAGTGACAAAATGGACAAGAAAATCGGTTTTATCGGCTGCGGTAATATGGGCAAAGCGATACTTGGCGGCATGATCGCCAGCGGCCAGGTTCTCCCCGGACAAATCTGGGTCTACACCCCTTCCCCCGATAAAGTCGCTGCATTGCACGACCAGTACGGTATTAATGCGGCGCAGTCTGCGCAAGAGGTCGCGCAAATCGCTGACATCGTTTTTGGGGCCGTAAAACCAGGCATCATGATTAAAGTGCTGAGCGAAATTACCTCCAGCCTGAACAAAGACTCCCTGGTCGTCTCGATTGCCGCTGGCGTCACCCTCGATCAGCTCGCCCGCGCGCTAGGCCATGACCGTAAAATCATTCGCGCGATGCCAAACACGCCGTCACTGGTGAATGCCGGAATGACTTCCGTCACACCGAACGCCTTAGTCACGCCAGAAGACACCGCCGACGTGCTGAATATCTTCCGCTGCTTTGGCGAAGCGGAAGTCATTGCGGAGGCAATGATTCATCCGGTCGTTGGCGTCAGTGGTTCAGCCCCGGCTTATGTGTTTATGTTTATTGAAGCGATGGCGGACGCCGCCGTGCAGGGTGGCATGCCTCGCGCGCAAGCTTATAAATTCGCGGCGCAGGCAGTAATGGGTTCGGCGAAGATGGTGCTGGATACGGGTAAACATCCCGGAGAACTGAAGGATATGGTGTGCTCGCCTGGTGGAACCACCATTGAAGCGGTACGCGTCCTGGAAGAACGAGGTTTTCGTTCATCAGTGATTGAAGCGATGATTAAGTGCATGGAGCAGTCGGAAAAACTCAGCCGCTCCTGAGTTAACACCGCCGGACGTCAGGCCGCCGCCTCAGTGCGGTTACGTCCGGAATTCTTTGCTTTGTAGAGCGCCATATCCGCCGACTTTAACCATTCTCGATAATGCTCGGTTTCTGCGGTCAGCGGCGCAACGCCCACGCTGATCCGCAGAGCAACCTGCGGCGCGCAGGATAAACGCAGTTGGCCAAGTCGTTCGTGAACGCGAGACATCGCCGCAATCGCGCTGGTTGCCGGCGTGCCGCACATAATCACCGCAAACTCATCACCGCCAAAGCGCCCGATCACGTCGCTACCGCGTAAGGTCATCTGCAACTGGCGGGTCAGCGCGACAATCGCCTGGTCCCCAACGTCATGACCCCAGGTATCATTGATGCTCTTAAAATGGTCGATATCGATAATCAGTAACGTGGCGTCACGCTGGTAGCGGCGGCAATTATCAAATTCATTACGCAGTAACAGTTCCCAATGGCGGCGGTTGTACACCCCAGTCATGCCATCTCGCGTACTCATCACCTGTAAACGGCGTTTATGTTCCGCCAGCTTGATGACCGTCTGGTAGCTGACCCAGGCAAACAGCAGCGGATAAATCACCAGCACCGGCAGCGTCAATAGCACGCTAAGTTGAGTACTGCTAAAAGCGGCGGAGATATCGGTTAACTGTAACGTCACCAGGCATGAAACCATCATCAAAACGGCGCCTGCGATGAATATTCGCATCCCGCCTGCGCCCATCAGGTTGATGCAGATAATCATCAGCAGCGCCGTGGATGGCAACAGGTTTACGCCCATAATCCCTATCCACATACCGGCAAGAATGGCATCGGCTTTTAAGTTGGTAAATTCGCTATGCAGAGGATCGTCGGCTTTGCTGGCCAACTGCCAGGCCAAATGCGGCCAGACAAACGCCCATCCCACCAGTAATAGCCACCAGCCACCGGTAATGGGCTGAGCAACTAATACCGACGCGATAGGGAAAAACATTCCCCCCAATCCCACCGCTCGCGGCAGCCTGATTCGTCGGGCGAATCGCAGACCGGAACGTTGGTGGTCATTTTGATGAAGCGATAAAAATGCTTCATTCGGGACGACCTTCTTTTGATAAAAGTTTTCATCATTCATTGTATTTGGGAATATTCTGAAACAAATTTCCCAAATTATAGGAAGGGGTCTGGTGGCGGAAGTATGATATTTCGGGTGAGCGATTTTACCTGCTCACCCGTAAGTGCTACGCAGATTTCTTCAGGCAAGCGCTCATAAATTTATTACGATCATCACCTTTCAGAGACTGCTCCGTCGCCTTAACGTTACATTCACGCATTTTTTGCTGCTGCGGCGTCAGGCTCTTTTCCTCCGGCGCAGATTTACTGTTTTTCAGGCAATCACTCATATATGTCTTACGCGCATCCCCTTTTAAGGTCTGCGCCGTTGCCTGCTGATTGCAGGTGGTCATACGCTGTTGTTGCGGGGTTAAAGTCTTCTCGGCAGCACCGACGGTAGTTAAAAAAATCAGACCAAAAAGCAGCGTCATTAATAATGTAATTTTCATAGCATCCTTCTTTTCTGAACGACAACACACAGGTAAGTTTGGCTGCTAACGATAAAAATACCACCCGGCGGCAAAAGTATTGCCGCCGGGCGTCGGGTTATTTCAGTCCTAACGCCGCTTTCATGGTGTAAAACAGGTCGGTTTGATCGGTCAGGCCGACCACATTCGCCGCATGCGGGCCATAGGCTGCAATTCGCAGTTGGCTGCCGGTGTGCTCCTGAGATTCCTCTTCAGAGTTGCCGTAGCTGATGACCATAACCGCGCCATCTTTGGTGTTCAGCGCCTGGGTCAGGCCTGGTGCTTTGGTATCCGGCGCGACAATCTGGCTGGCATGTGCGTGGTCAGCGGTTACCACCACCAGGGTGTTGCCATCTTTCTTCGCAAAGGCAAGCGCGCGCTGTACCGCTTCGTCCAGATCGACCGTTTCACCAATCTGTCCGCACGGGTTGGCGGCGTGGTCCTGTTTATCGATTGACGCCCCTTCCACTTGCAGGAAGAAACCTTTCTCATTTTTGCTTAACAACTCAATCGCTTTATCCGTCATCTGCGCCAGCGTTGGCACGCTGTCGTCACGCTTTGGATTTGGCGTACAGGTCACAACCGGCTTATCCAGATTGCCATGATAAGACGCTTTCGGACCTTCCCAGCGCACGGGCATATTGCCATCAGAGAACAGGCCCAGCAGCGGTTTATCCTGATTAGCTTCGGTAATCGCCGCCAGCGTCGCGGTATCACTCACCATCTGATAACCGCGGGCCAGGGCTTGTTCACGCAACGTTTTACCCTGCCACTCGCCTGCCGCAGCGGTTTCCGCAAACGTTTTGGCCCCGCCGCCCAGCGTAACGTCAGCCCGGGCATTCAGTAATTGTTCGGTGATTGACCCTTTACCGCCTTTTTCCAGCGCATTGGTTGGGCATTTTTCACGTGTCACGCCTGGGCCATAGCACTTACGCGAAGTCACATGGGCAACCAGCGCCGCCGGGGTAGCATCCTGCAATTCAGCGGTAGAAACGTTACCCGTTGCCAGCCCCGCCGCTTTTGCCATTTCAAGAATTGTGGCGTGATCTTTTTCATGGATATCAACGCCCAGCGCACCATTATAGGTTTTCACACCGGTGGTCCACGCCGTCGCGGATGCCGCAGAATCCGTCACATAATCGGGTTTACCCGTTTTCTTATCCAACGCATAGTGCGTGTATTGTCCGGTCAACGGTAAAGCATCAATTCCTTTAAAAAAGCCGCCTGCGCCTTCGGCATAATTTCGCGCGGCCGTTATTTCTGAGTCACCCATCCCATCGCCAATCAATAAAATAATATTTTTGGCAGGTTTATCGCTCAGAGATTCGCGCAGAGCCGCCGTTTGATCGGCAGACAATCGGCGGGCGCCGCCCGGCGTGGTGATATCACCCTGAGCGGCACGATTATCCATAACCGCTATGGCAGAGGTTTCTGCATTAATAACCGGGGTAAACAGCAAAGGTAACAGGGCAATAGCGAGTGCGCTTTGTTTCACTTTATTTTCTCCATGTATAAATACGGTAAAATTAAAACAAAGCGACTATAAGTATTTGATGTGACACTTTTATGATAATTTGTGGATGACGCACCACGGATTACTCAAAACGCTTTTGGCACACTCTCGCCAGCGTTATGAACGTTGGTCAGAAATGCAGGCATACGGCCTTCTCCAGCCAAAGCCCCCTCAATTTGGCGAATAAATATTTGCCGATCGTTACACGTCATATTGCGCAGCATTTCGATGATTACCTGCTCCAGCGTTTCAACCTGCGCCGTCAGTTCTTGCGACTCTTCTTCTTTTTGGGCGAGCTTAAGTAACAACTCAGTAACGAGATTTTTCATTTACGTATTCCCTTAACCAAATATAGGCCACGTTATCATTAAGACTCACAACTGCCTAGAGGATGAAAGTTGTATTTTCATAAGAAATAAAACGTTTTGCGAAAACAATCACAACACAAAATAAGGGGGAAGGAGTCTTAGCGCAGAATTATTCCATATAAAAGGGTAAGGGGATTAATAATCACCTGGATATATAAATGCATAATGATGGATTAACAACGCTTGCGGGCAGCGTTGTTAATCAGGTACTCAGCGTGCGCAGCGCCGACGTCGCAACGCGATAGCCAGTTGCCAGATGTTGATTAGCACAATGCACGCCGTGGCAATAAACACCCAGCGAAAGCCCGCCATTGCCGAAACCGTTGCTCCCATTAATGGCCCGGCTACGTTGCCGAGGTACATAAATGACTGGTTATAACCAAAAATGCGCCCGGTTATCTGGTCGCTGGAGTATTTCACCAGCAGCGTCTGCACCGCGGGCAACATCGCGCCGTCGGCAAAGCCGAGCAGAAAACGTAAGATCCCCAACTGCAACGGCGTAGTGACCCATGACATGGCGAAAAACAAAACGACGGAGAAGATTAACGTCGCCATTAAAATCCGCTCGGTCCCAATACGATCGCCTAATTTACCTAGCCGGGGCGCAGAAATCAGCGCCGAGATGCCCGGAACCGAAGCAATCAGCCCGCTGAGAAAGGCAATATTAGAACTGTCTGGGACCATTGATTTAATAAACAGCGCCAGAATCGGCCCAATTGAGCCGTTACATAACTGGATCACCATCGTAGTAAAAAACAGGCTGATCACCAGCGCCGGATAAGGCAGCGAGGCAAAGACGGCCTTCCCGCTCAGGCGTTCGCTTTTTTTGATTGTCGGGCGCACACCTTCTTTGATAAAGAACAGCGTGACCAGAAAACTCACTACCAGCAAAGCCGCGGTAATACAGAATACCGCCCGTAAGCCAACGTGGTCGGCAATAAAGCCCCCCATCAGCGGTCCGCCAATAACGCCGCTAATTTGCGCCGTCGAGAGCGTACTCAGCGCCCACCCGCTGCGTTCGCGCGGAACCTGTGAGGCTACCAGCGCCATCGCATTGGGAATATAGCCAGACGTTAACCCCATGATCCCACGCAGCAGAAAAAGCTGCCAGACGTTAGTGGCAAAGGCCTGCAGTAAAATCGCAATCGCCATACCCAAAGAGGCCCGCAGCAGCATCAGCTTGCGTCCTTTACGGTCGGCTAAACTCCCCCACATCGGAGAGACGATGGCTGAAATCAGGAAGGTGACGCTAAACGTTAAGCCAGACCACATTGAGAGTGCTTCATGGGAGCTTACCCCCAGTTGGGAGATATAGAGCGGTAAAAAAGGCAGGATTTGGCTGATTGCCAGGCCGGTGAAAAAGCAACCGAACCATACGGAAATGAGGTTGACTCTCCAGGATTCCATAGGGACTCATAACGATAAGTAGCTGAAAACTGCGAGCAGCTTAACAAATTACTTAGCCAAATAAGGGTCCACAGGTGCGATATATCACAGTTTAGGATTTTATCTTCCCGCTCATCATATTTGTGATATACCTCACATCAACCCCACAATATCAGCAGGGGTTTATGCTCCGCGTCCGTTCTGCGCGTTTGCGCTTATCTGTTCCTCTGTTGCCCACCAAAACAATCTGCCAGAAGCCGAGGAAACCTGCGTTTTGTCGTGGTAATGTATGTGCTTTGCATTCATGGAATGGGTTTTTAAGATGGCAAAGTTGCGGGTAGGAATCGTATTTGGTGGTAAATCAGCGGAACATGAAGTGTCATTGCAATCGGCAAAAAATATTGTCGATGCCATCGACAAGACTCGCTTTGACGTTGTGCTGTTAGGTATTGATAAGCAAGGGCAATGGCACATTAGCGATGCCAGTAACTATCTGCTCAATTCAGATGATCCAGCGCATATTGCGCTGCGTCCTTCCGCGACCAGCCTGGCTCAGGTCCCGGGTAAACAAGAGCACCAGTTGATCGATGCGCAAAACGGTCAGCCACTGCCAACGGTCGATGTTATTTTCCCGATCGTACACGGCACGTTGGGTGAAGATGGCTCTCTGCAGGGTATGCTGCGCGTGGCGAATCTGCCGTTCGTCGGTTCTGATGTCCTGGGTTCTGCGGCATGTATGGATAAAGACGTGACCAAACGTCTACTGCGCGATGCCGGATTAAACATCGCGCCATTTATTACGCTCACTCGCGCTAATCGCAACCGCATCAGCTTTGCCGAGGTGGAATCCCGCCTTGGCCTGCCGCTGTTTGTGAAACCAGCCAACCAGGGCTCGTCCGTTGGCGTCAGTAAAGTGACCAGCGAAGCGCAATACAATCAGGCCGTCGCGCTGGCATTTGAATTCGACCATAAAGTCGTGGTGGAACAAGGGATTAAGGGCCGCGAGATCGAATGCGCGGTGCTGGGCAACGATCAACCGCAGGCCAGTACCTGTGGCGAGATCGTGCTGAACAGTGATTTTTACGCTTACGACACCAAATACATTGACGATAACGGTGCCAAAGTGGTTGTTCCGGCAGCGATCGCACCGGAAGTTAACGATAAGATCCGCGACATTGCTATTCAGGCTTATCAGGCGCTGGGCTGCGCCGGTATGGCGCGCGTGGACGTTTTCTTAACCGCAGAGAACGATGTTGTGATCAATGAGATCAACACGCTGCCGGGCTTTACCAACATCAGCATGTATCCAAAATTGTGGCAGGCGAGCGGCTTAGGCTATACCGATTTGATCACTCGCCTGATCGAACTGGCGCTGGAACGTCATGCGGCGGATAGCGCGTTGAAAACCAGTATGTAAACCCGCCTGGATGCCTGATCGATAGCTATTGGGCATCCTTTGCTTCTTCTTCATCTTCCACGCGGCGACGGATAATTAATCCGGCCAGCCAAAAGCTAATCACCCACGTTACCAACCCCACCGCATAGGTCTGCCATCCCTGCGCTTCAAAACCCAGTAAGCCGACCACACCGTTCAGAATAAAGATAAGCCCAATAGCGAAGGCATAGTAGTGCCAGTCTCGGCGGATTTTAACAGGCAGGTTCATAACAGCTCCGGTGGAAATACAACGTGAAAGCGCATCCTCGCACATTTCCTCATAGACGTCTGTGGCCTGTGCGGAATTTCTGAAATGTAACTTGATTTCACTTAAGGTTACGTAATTGTGACAATCAGCAAAAAACCGAGATCCAGGAATAATCTCTACCTGAAATTACCATCATTCTGATATTGACATTGCCGATCACCTGTCAGACTCACTGTCAGTTCCAGGCATCACGTCAAAAAAGCAGGTTATTTCCGGAGGTCTTTATGGCTGATTTTACGCTCTCAAAATCCCTGTTTAAGGGCAAGCATCGGGATACCTCCTCCCTGCCCGGCAACATTGCGTATGCCGTATTTGTGCTGTTTTGCTTTTGGGCAGGCGCGCAGGTTTTAAATCTGTTGGCCCACGCTCCCGGCATCTATGAACAACTGATGCAGTTGCAAATGCAAGAGACAGGACGCCCACGAGTTGAAATTGGCTTAGGCGTCGGTACCCTTTTTGGGCTGGTCCCTTTCCTTGCCGGAAGTCTGATTCTTGGCGCCATCGCGGCATTCGTGCGCTGGCGCCGCCGTCATCATAACGATGACTGACCCATACATTTCGCCCGACGATCGTCCACGCGTTTCGCAAACCACGCGGTAGTCAGATTACGTGTAATCTTCGGGCTTTCCAGCTGAATGCCTGGCAGCATTTCACGGGGTAGCGCTTTCCCGCTCTTCGCTTCCGCTAGCTTATAGACCTTCTCGTACAGCGCGGTATCCTCAAAGGCCAGGCTGTCACCTTTTTGCAGTTGGCGGTGGATCTCACTCTCGCTCATCCCCAGCTTTCCGGCCAGTTTACGTACCGCCAGCTCGGTTTTGCCCGGCTCGCTGCTGCCGTAGAGAATCAAATCACCATCCATCGCCAGCTTCACTCCGCTGGCTTTACTGACCGCATTCTGGAAAGCCGCATTACGGCTGGCATACCATCCCGCATTGAAATCGGCGAAACGGAAGATTGGCGCGCTGTAATTCGCCGGGTAGTTAAGCAGATGATACGTACCGAACCACAGCCCACCGCGGCGGCTGAACACTTCCTGACGTACTGTTCCCGCCATTTTCCACGGATACCCGTCGGCGTGCTGCTCGGCAAACGCGATACTGACCTGCATTGGCCCACCGGTATGTACCGGATTAAGCGAACCAAACAGCGTCTGCCCCATCGGTACCATATTGATAAAATCATCAAAAATGGCGCTAAGCTGTTTTTCCGTTTTCACCGTATCCAGACGCTCGCTGTAGCTTTTCCCCGTTGGCGAGTTAATCTTCAGTGCGGTATGCACCACAAACTGCGGGATATGCATACGCTCGGCGCGCCGGTCGATCTCTTTCCAGGCGATTTTACTTAAGTTTGGAACGGCCGGATCCGCCTGATAGTTTGACTCCTGTTGCGCGACCGCCAGCACCGAACAGATATTTTCAACCGTCGGCGCCAGCTTCTGGCTTTCAAACGTCTTCGCTAAATCCTGCGCCCATGCGTCCCGGTCTTTCACGCTGGCGGGCATTTTCTGGCGCACCACGCTCGCCACATCGACGGCTTTCTCCCCTTTTTTTAGCGGCTGCGCGGGTTGGCTACTACATCCCACCAGCACCAGAGCGGCCAGACCGGACAAGGGGTAAAGACGGGAAACCGTCGACATAACATCTCCTTTTTTATTAACTAAGCGTATGGGTAACTTCCTGAATATCCTGACCATCAAGCTCACGTTCAAAGCTGCGCAGACGCTTATAAATAGACATCAGTTCTACTAACGTTGTCCAGGAGTTAATCAAATACTGGAACGAGCCTCGCACCTGGCCAAACACGTTGGTGATTTGCGTCATCAGGCCGAGCGTAATCGTACCGGCAACAATCGACGGGAACAGCAGGAACAAGCCGAAAACGTTATCAACCTGCAGGTATAGAATGCGGGCGATATTGAAGTACATATAGTGAAAATAGAGGCGGAAGTAGTTCTGGCGCACCGCATGGAACAGTTCACGCACCGTCGGCGGGGTCGCACGATTAGCGTCATCTTCACCGTAAACCAGTTCTTTACGGTAGGCCGCTTCCACGCGCTGGTTTTTAAACTCCAGCCCCGGAAGTTTGATGCCGACTACCGCCAGCAAGCCGGTTCCCATCAACGACCAGACAATCGCGGCAATCACCAGGCCATAAGGAACATGTCCAACAATTGGCAGGTCCGGCACATGGGCTGAGAGTGTGACCAGTACAGGTAAGAAGGCAATCAGCGTCATAATCGCATTGATAAAGCTGACCCCCATATCTTCAAGCGTGGAGGCAAAACGCATGGTATCTTCCTGCACACGCTGCGCCGCGCCTTCGATATGACGCAGATGCTGCCAGTGCGCCATATAGTGTTCGTTCATTGCGGTACGCCAGCGGAATACATAGTGGCTGACGAAGAAGTTGTTCATCACCCCAATGACCACGGCAATCAGCGCAATGCCAAGAAAGATGCCTACTTCATGATAGAACTGCTCAATCTTCACCTTATGCGGCGCACTCAACGCGGATTGAATCAGATCATAGAATGGCGCATACCAGGCGTTGACGGCGACGCCAACTTCAACCAGAAACCAGGTCACGAAAATAATCAGCGACGTGCCCAGTATGGACCAGTACTGCCAGCGGTGCGGGCTGTAGATAAACCAGAACAGCGCGAACACACCAACACAAAGAATGTAATACGCATAAAAAATCAGGTAATCCAGTGACCAGAATCGGGCCGCGCTAATCGGTACGTCTCCCGACGCGCCGGTAATATGTGCAACCCAGGCTCCCCCACCTCCTTGCCAGAATACAACGGCGACCAGTGCCCAAATAAATGCCGAAATAAAGAACGGCCCCGGCTTTGGGAAAAAAGACTTAAACATAGTGCTCTCCTGCTAACTTCTTATCGTTATGACGACTGCTGTGTATTTGCCACCGTGGAGTGCGGCGGCCAGACGGCTTACGCCCAAAAACACAAGCTGAAACCGACAAGTGTGACCAAAACCGCGGCACTTAGTTCGCACCCGGGTATGAAGAATTGTTTCTGTGATTTTCACACTCGACAACGTTCCAGCAAGTGCAGATTATCACAGCGTGAGATCACAAAAGCGAACATCCGTAATCCGGGAAACGCTCGCGTTTACTCATCGTTACGTTTTTCACACTATCATTGGCTGATAAGCGCTTTGCAATACGCCGATGAGTAGTATAAATACGCATACGCACGACATCCTTTTTCACTTTCTCTAACTCATGGACACCACCGTTGAAACGTAGTCTGCTTTTTTCTGCCGCGCTGTGTGCGGCGTCATTGACATCTGTCCAGGCGGCACAGCCTATAACCGATCCGGTCTTCGCCTCTGATATCGTCGATCGTTATGCCGACCATATATTTTACGGCAGCGGTGCTACGGGGATGGCGCTCGTGGTGATTGATGGTAACCAGCGCGTATTTCGCAGCTTCGGCGAAACACGCCCTGGCAATAACGTTCATCCACAGCTGGATTCCGTTATTCGAATTGCCTCTATTACTAAATTAATGACCAGCGAAATGCTGGTGAAATTACTCGATCAGGGTACGGTTAAACTCAACGATCCATTGAGCAAATATGCGCCGCCTGGCGCGCGCGTGCCGACTTATCAGGGCACGCCGATTACGCTGGTGAATCTGGCGACGCATACCAGCGCGCTGCCGCGCGAACAGCCTGGCGGCGCGGCGAAGCGCCCGGTGTTTGTCTGGCCAACCCGTGAACAGCGCTGGAGCTATCTCTCAACCGCCACGCTTAAAGCCGCACCGGGTTCGCAGGCTTCTTATTCCAACCTGGCGTTTGACCTGCTGGCCGATGCGCTGGGAACCGCATCCGGAAAGCCTTATCCGCAGCTGTTTGAAGAAAAAATTACTCGTCCGCTGGGGATGAAAGACACCACCTTTACCCCATCCCCCGATCAATGCAGACGCCTGATGGTCGCGGAAAAAGGTGCCAGTCCTTGCAACAATACCCTGGCGGCAATGGGTAGCGGTGGTGTTTATTCAACGCCCGGTGATATGATGCGCTGGATGCAGCAGTATCTCTCATCTGATTTTTACCATCGTAGCCAGCAGGCCGACCGTATGCAGACGCTGATTTATCAGCGGACGCAGTTAACCAAAGTGATAGGGATGGATGTTCCGGGTAGAGCCGATGCGCTGGGTTTGGGCTGGGTCTATATGGCGCCGAAGAATGGGCGACCAGGAATTATTCAAAAAACCGGTGGCGGCGGCGGCTTCATTACCTATATGGCGATGATCCCACAGCAAAACGTCGGGGCATTTATCGTGGTAACCCGTTCTCCGCTAACCCGATTTACCAATATGAGCGACGGTATCAACGATCTGGTTGCAGAGTTGAGCGGGAACAAACCGCAGGTTATTCCTGCATCCTGACTTAATACTCAAAAGGCAAACGGTTAATGCTCACCAGTTTGCCTTTATTCATTTCAATGTAACCACCTTTACGCAATGCCGCGAGAACCTCAGCGACAACTGAGCGTGAAATTCGTGTGCGTTGGTGAATATAGTTCATGACGCCGATACGCGAACGCAGTACGTCGTCCCATTTCATCATGGATATCAGCGTCGCGCGGATCTGATCGTAGGAGTTATTGCCGATCAGCTGCAGATCGCGCAACTCAAACATGGAATTTTGCCATGCTAACCAGCAAAAGGCTTCACGCCAAAGCTGGCATTGTTCAATTATATTTATCGTTTGCGAAGCAGGCAGGTGGTATCCCGTACAATTATTTTCGGTTATTAATCTGTATTGTACATCTGTTTTCATCACACCATCAGAAAGGCCCATAATAAAAGGCGCCTGTGCAATCCCGACCAGCACGCTTTCCCCTCTACGTAAGGAAACAACACCACTTAAAATAACAAAAGTTTCGTCACTATTAATATCGCTGGAAAAAATTATTTCTTTGTCGTTATCACACTCAAAGTGCTTACCATATTTCGCTAAACATTTATCAAGCTTACCAAACTCAAGAAGAGGTTTATTTGAAGATAGCATGTGCGAATTCCTTGCAAGAAATGCCCGTCAAATGCGTGACGGGCATTATTTCTAAATAAAATTACCTTTTATTTCTCTGCAAGAAAGTTGTTACCAGGTATATTTAACACCAACGTTTGCAGACCAGTCTTGATCGACATCACCGCCACCGAGGTAATTAGCATCGGTGTACGCGCTGAAGTTCTTGGTGAAGCTGAACTGAGTACCCAGCCCAACGCGTACCGCAGAACCTTCTACGCCGTTGTCGATAGAATCACCGTTTACATCAGAATCGTTGTTAGAGTCGTCGTAAACGTAGGCCAGTTTTAAGTACGGGGTCAGCGCCTGGTCATCGCTGTAGGCGAAGGTATAACCCGCATCTACACCAAGTTCATAACGCATGCTGTCATAAGACTGACCGTCAACTTTCATGTCGTTGCTCAGCTTATAGCCATCACCAGACTGGAACAGACCGGATACGCTACCGTAAGGGGTTACGTAACCTGCTTCACCCAGCTTCAGGTCATAACCCAGTTTCAAGCCGAAGCCCCAGGCATCAGAAGAGGTGCTGCCATCAACATACTGACCGTTGCTCATGCTGGCAGACAGATCGTTGTTGAAGTGGGAGTAGCTTAAGTTACTGTCAACAAAGATGTTGTTCGCAAAACGAGCAGAAGAGTAGAAATAGGCAGTCTGGCTATCCTGATCTACCTGACCGGTACGATCACTCATGTCACCTTTCGCGAAGCCTGCCGCAGCACCGACAATCCACTTAGCGTTGTTACCATCGATTTTGGAATCAACACCGACCATGATGCCGTTAACATCCTGATCATAGTTAATGTTGCCGTTATCCGCATCGAAGCTGCCGCCGAAGTAGCTCACCCATGCACCACCGTTATCTACCAGACCATGACGCGCGTTAGTCAGACGAGTACCAACGGTGTCTTGCTCCAGGTTCCAGATATTGGTGTTGGCAGACGGAATACTCAGCGCCATGTTCGCGTAGTCGGTCAGCTCCATCTGCTGCAGAACAACGGTGTTACCCTGCTGCTGAGCCTGATAGGTGTAAGCACCCAGGTCTGCTTTGTTGGCTGCAGAGAAGGTTGCGGTGCTGTTCTTGTCGTTAACGTAGATCAGCTCGTTACCCTTGTAATCGGTAACAGAACCTGCGCCAGTGGCGTTATCGATGCGAACTTTATAGTTACCGGTTGCCGCTGCTACGTGATCACCGTAGTTATCAACTTCAGACTGATCGCCTGAGGTGTCGGAATCGCCGTTACCGTTGATAGTCAGATGACCATCAGAGTTCATCGCGATCACGCCATAACCGTAGTTAGCCTGGCGCGTATCGTTGGTACGATCGTTGGTCAGGTCAGCATTCAACACATAGTTAGCGCTGTTGATGTCGAAAACACCCGCATTAACATGGTTGTAAGCGTCGGTGTAGCTGGTCAGATTCAGGGTATCAACCTGCAGCGCGTTCCCGGTGCTGTTGCCCACATCCAGAACGCCGTTGTTGGTGACGTTAATGGTATTGGCATACAGCGCGGCATTAAGCACATTCCAGCCAGCAGAGACATCATCAGCAATCGTTACGGTACTGTTGTCAATAGACAGCGTATTAGTCGCAACACGACCATCTTCATTGATGTTCAGTGCAGAAGCACCGGTCAGAGTGATGGAGTCAGAAACCAGCGCAGAATCACCCACGTTGACAACGGAACCGCTGTTGATGCTCAAAGTGTCAATCAGAGAAGTTTTGGTGGTATCCCACTGGGAAGCGCCGTTCAGCGTCACGTTGAACAGACCGCTCTGATAAACGGTATTGCCAACCACATGACCATTTTCGTCATAAGAGGATGTGTCGCTATCGATACCGTAGGTTGAAGAAGGCCACAGGCTGTTGGCAGCGATATCAATCAGCGTAGGAGTGGCTTCAGTGCCCTCAGCATAGCTTTCGTAAACGCCATCACCATCAACGTCAACCTGATGGACGGACATTGCCGCACCAACCCACTTGCTGCCGTGGTTCAGGGTCAGATCCAGACGGTCAGTACCATCCCAGCCGTTGGTATCCAGATCAGCATCGGTATCACGGTAAGTATCAGCACCGTTCGGGAAGAAGTTCTCATCAAAGTTGCTGGAGAACAGCACATCGCCCATCAGCGTAGCGTTATCAAACGTGGCGGTGGTCTGCATCGCGTTATCTGCATTGGGATTAGCAATAACCGCCAATGCGATATCATTCGCATTCCAACCGTTACCGTTGTAGTCGCTCGCATTGCTGGTGTTACCAAACCAGCCGGATCTTCCTTCATCAGACCAGGAACCTGAGGTCAGGGTAGAGTCGGTAACAGCGATAGTGTTGTTAAACACTTCGCCGCTGTTTACGCCGGTGATGACGGTATTATCGTCAATATCTTCCCACTCATAACCCTGAGTCAGGGTAATACCCGCGACGTGAGAGTTGTTGGAGATAGACAGATCAACTTCTTGATCCAGAGTGATAGCCGTGCCCAGGTTATAAACGTCGACAACGTGCGTATCAGCCACGTCATTATAGGTACCGTTGTAGGTATAATGTTCGTAGTTGTCATCGATAGTGGAATTGATGACGTTCATTGCCAGACGGTCGTAGTAATAGTCGGTACCCGTACGGTTAGTACAATCCGTGGTCATACATTCGGATGTCACCATTCCGTGAATGGTACTGTTTTTAATCGTCAGGCTGTTATAATTGCCGTTAGTTGACAGTCCATCATCCAGATAATAAGTAGAAATAACGCCGTTGACAGTAGCGTTATTGATTACCGGATAAATATCACCATTATAAATACTATCAGTGCCGTAATTGTTCCAACCGACATATCCATCGAAGTAAACGTCATCAACATGTGATGCGTCATTATAATGGGTGAACGTTGTGTATGTGGTTCCAGAAATATCAGTAGAAGCATTCGCCTGAGAAGTGATTGCCAAAGTACAGGCTAATGCTAATTGTGAGACTACTAGTTTCTTTTTCCAAGTGTGCATTTGTCATCCCTCCTCAGGGACGTAATATAGTTGATCCATCAATTATCAATGCAAAGAAAACATTTTATGTTTCGCGGGGACGATTATGCGGTTTCACAAAGTAAAGGTTCAATTATTCTTTGCTAGTCGTCCGAAACCGGACAACACTACGAATATCCTCACCTCTGACACAAAAAACAAAAAAACTCATTCTTTCAATGAAATACCGCACAACACATCTCTAAACCATATAATTAACAAATAACTCACCACACACCCAAACAAATAAACAATAAATAAAGAGAAATTATCACCAGCCCTACACAAATAAACGCATCGATATTTAAAATAATAAAAACAGAAACAAGCAAAATAATAAATATAAATAACTTGCCATAAATGTGAATAAATTGCTCTAATGATTCAGCCTTCCACGATGGAAAATCCAGATATAACGCTAACTTTCGTAAACCACCCACCCTCAGGTTCGGGTATACTACGGCCTTCGATTCCACAAACATCAGGCATACCATGACAGACCTAATCCAACGCCCTCGCCGCCTGCGCAAATCACCTGCGCTGCGCGCTATGTTTGAAGAGACAACACTCAGCTTAAATGACCTGGTGTTGCCGATCTTTGTTGAAGAAGAACTCGACGATTACAAAGCTATCGAGGCCATGCCCGGCGTGATGCGCATTCCAGAGAAGCATCTGGCGCGCGAAATTGAACGCATTGCTAATGCAGGCATCCGCTCGGTCATGACATTCGGCATTTCTCATCACACCGATGACACCGGCAGCGACGCCTGGAAAGAAGACGGTCTGGTGGCGCGCATGTCGCGTATCTGTAAGCAGGCCGTACCGGAGATGATCGTCATGTCCGACACCTGCTTCTGTGAATACACCTCGCACGGTCACTGCGGCGTATTATGCGAGCACGGCGTTGATAACGATTTAACCCTTGCCAATCTCGGCAAACAGGCGGTCGTTGCCGCCGCTGCGGGCGCAGATTTCATCGCCCCTTCCGCCGCAATGGACGGCCAGGTGCAGGCGATTCGCCAGGCGCTGGATGCCGCGGGCTTTACCGATACCGCGATCATGTCCTACTCCACCAAATTTGCCTCTTCTTTCTATGGCCCATTCCGTGAAGCCGCAGGTACTGCGCTGAAGGGCGATCGTAAAACCTATCAGATGAACCCGATGAACCGTCGGGAAGCGATCCGCGAATCGCTGCTGGATGAAGCCCAGGGCGCAGACTGCCTGATGGTCAAACCGGCTGGCGCATACCTCGATATTCTGCGCGATATCCGCGAGCGCACCGAGCTGCCGATTGGCGCTTATCAGGTCAGCGGTGAATACGCGATGATCAAGTTTGCAGCCCTCGCGGGTGCCATAGATGAAGAGAAAGTGGTGCTGGAAAGCTTAGGCTCGATCAAACGCGCTGGCGCGGATCTGATCTTCAGCTACTTCGCACTGGATCTGGCTGAGAAAAAAATCCTGCGCTAACTTTATTGTTCCATGCCGGGTGGCGTAAACCATCCGGCCTTTTATCGCCAGCCTAAAGATTCTAACGAGTACCAGCGCTCAGCGTCTTGCTGTTTATGATTCATTCTGAAAGTAATATCCCCTCTGAAATTCATCATTACAATCAATATCAATTATTCGTAAAAGAATACCAAAATGACATATGTATTCCATTCTTCTGTTTGAAGGTATAGTTACAGTACAATTTAATAACTTCATTATCTAATTACAAAAAATCAATCATTCAGAAAAATCAAACCAGTAAAAAAATTAATGCATTCATTTTTCTTATTGATTAAGAAAAAACATCCTAACTTTCAATAAATATTATTTTTTGACTAATCAAATTACACACTGTAATATCTTTATTACGGCAAACACTAATCCATCCTGTCTTTCCAACAAGAGCTTAAAATATCTGCAAAACAGATATTGTGTTTATATTCATTGAACACCCAGATAACACTCTCATAGAAATGTGAAGGATTTGCTCATGGTTACATCATACCAAAAAGGGATATTAGCAATCGGTGCGCATCCGGACGATATTGAACTCGGATGTGGTGCCTCGTTATCCCGCTTAATAAAAGAAGGCTATCACGTTACTGCCGTCGTCATGACCGCAGGGGCTGAAGGATGCGCTTTAAAAGCCGACCGACACGCAGAATCTCAATCGGCATTAACATCATTAGGCTGCCATCAGATTTTTCATTTTCATTTTGAGGACACACGCACACCGTACTTTGTTGATACGATGATCAAATCACTTGAAGACGTCATCACAAATCACATTCCCGAACAAATCAACATCGTGCGAACTTATACTATGCATGATTCTGACCGGCATCAGGATCATCGCGCGGTACATAAGGCTTCTATCGTTGCCTGCCGAAATATTCCCCAAGTTCTCGGTTATGAAACCCCCAGTACCTGGCTGACGTTTATTCCCCAAGTTTTTGAAAAGGTCAGTGAAAACTGTTTCATTCAAAAACTTCGTGCGCTTTCATTTCACCAAAGCCAGCAGCAACGTGATTATATGCGTACAGAACGTCTGCGTACCGTAGCTCAATTCCGAGGGCAACAGGCCGGATGTGAATTATCTGAAGGTTTTGTTGTTCACAAAATGATTCTCTAATTATATGAAAACAATATTTTTTATTATGATGAGCCTATGTATATTACTTTGGTTCCTCACAACCTTAAAACGAAAACCTAGTTTACGTAACGACAGTATTGACGCCATTATTCCGGCCTATAACGAAGGTGCTTGCCTGGCACAATCGCTGGAAAACTTGTTATTAAATCCCTATTTTCATCGAGTCATATGTGTAAACGATGGTTCCACTGATGATACCGAAATCATTATGCATAAAGTGAAAGAAAAATGGGGAGAACGCCTGATTACCGTGACGCAAAAGAATACCGGGAAAGGTGGCGCCTTAATGAATGGATTAAACTATGCTACCTGTGAGCAGGTTTTTTTAAGCGATGCTGACACCTATGTCCCTCCTGATGGTGACGGTATGGGATTCATGTTAGCAGAAATAGAAAATGGCGCCGATGCCGTTGGTGGAATCCCCTCAACACATCTCCCTGGTGCTGGATTGCTGCCACATATCCGTGCAACGGTAAAACTTCCGATGATCGTCATGAAGCGGACATTACAGCAGTTGCTCGGCGGTGCACCTTTTATTATTAGCGGAGCCTGCGGCATGTTTCGTACTGATGTGCTGCGCAAATTTGGTTTTTCCGATCGTACCAAGGTGGAGGATCTCGATTTGACCTGGACCCTGGTCGCGAATGGTTATTGTATCCGTCAGGCAAACCGCTGCATTGTTTATCCTCAGGAGTGCAATACCTTGGGCGATGAATGGAAACGATGGCGGCGCTGGATCGTGGGCTATGCCGTTTGCATGCGTCTGCATAAATCACTCATCCTCAGCAGATTCGGCATCTTCAGCATACTCCCAATGGTGCTGGTCGTGTTGTATGGCGTAGCAATCTATCTCATTACATGGCAACACATCACGCTCACTATCGGCCCACATGCGATTGTGCTTTCCTTGTTTCCCATTATTTGGGTTGGAGTGGTTTGCTCAATTGGAGCATTTAGTGCCTGGTATCACCGATGCTGGAAACTTATTTTCCTTGCGCCTTTTTCTGTTTTTTACGTACTTCTGGCTTATTTAATTTGGATTGTATATGGACTTATTGCCTTTTTTACTGGACGTGAACCCCTACGTGACAAACCCACACGCTATACCGCGGTGGTGGATGCGCCAAACAATAACCCCCCCACAACTACCCGCGGTGGTGAAGAACTATCTAAATCTTAGCGAACAGAATAATAAGTCAGTATCCATTGCACCTGGCGTTGTTATTGATGAAAGCGCGGGAGCGGTGACGATCGGTGCTGGCAGTAAAATTTGTCATGGTGCAGTTATTCAGGGGCCTGTCGTAATTGGGGCCGATTGCATTATTGGTAATTACGCCTTTATTCGACCTGGTTGCTTAATTGGCAATCAAGTACGTATTGGCTATGGCACCGAAATCAAAAACGCAGTATTGGAATCGACGACCACCATCGGTCCCCAATGCTTTATTTCTGACTCGGTTATTGGCAAAGGCGCTTACCTGGGCGCGCAGGTAAGAACCAGCAATCATCGCCTCGATGGTAAAACCGTGCATGTCAGGCTGGACGATGAAGACATTGATACAGGCTGCGAAAAATTAGGGTGTTATATCGGTCCCGGTGCGCGGCTTGGTGTTCAGGTCATTATTTTACCAGGCCGATATATCGCAGCTGAAAGCACAATTGGCCCACGGATAACCATCGAGCAAAACCTGCCAAAAGGTAAATATATCCTCAAACAAGAGATCTCCTGTCTCGTAGGTGAAGAATAATGAAAAGGACTTTATTTGTATCGTTGATACTCAGCACGGCTTCTCTCCCGGCTGAAGCAACCGACCTGAAGCTGACAGCCGGATACGACTTTACTGATTATTCGGCAGGGCATGGCACCCGTAACGTCATGTTCAGCGAATTAAAGACGCAGATTGACGATGGTGCCGCGGTTTTCAATATTTCCGAAGGCAGACGCGATTACGACAACGGTGAATCATGGAACGCGTTACGTGGCCGCGCGACCGTTTGGTATAACTGGAATCAGTGGTTATCAACAAAAACGGGTCTGGCAATTGCCGAAAACACCCCCGTTTTTGCCAGACGCGATGCTCAGCAGGATATCAGCGTAAAAGTTCTGCCTAAAACCGTATTTACCTTTGGTTATCGCTATGCCAACTACTTTGACGATACGGACGTCAATGCTTTTTCAGGCGGAATATCTCTGTATACCGGACCGTTTATCACCTCATGGCGTTATACGCATTACGATACTGAAGATGCTGGGGGAAGCTATAGCCACATCGTTTCACTGCGCCTGAACGACCTGAACGGTAAAGGCAATACGCAGCTCTGGGTAAGCCGCGGAACGGGAGCCTATACCTATGACTGGTCACCGGACACCAAAAAAGGAACGTTAAAAAGCATCAGCCTGCGTCGCAATCAGCCGCTGACCGAGCAATTAACTCTCGGTCTTGCCCTCGGCAAACAATGGTATGACACGCCGGTTGAGAGCTATCACAGCCAGCAAATTCTCGCCGATCTCACCTGGCAGTTTTAAATCTCTCCCCCTCGATAGGGGAGAATCAACCACCAATGAAATAGCCATTCTCTCAGCCCTCACGCCACCATCCATCAATCAATGCCGGATACGCAACGCTTATCCGTCCTACAACACCCGGCAAATTATTGCGATTTTGTTACATTCGTTACATATCCGCGCCACGGGGATTGCCAGCGCGGCGCTGGCAGGCATCATAGATGCCATTGTCAGGCAAGAGAGCAAGATCATGATTCATGTTGTGCTGGTGGATGACCATGTGGTGGTGCGTTCCGGCTTTGCGCAATTACTCAGTCTCGAAGACGATCTCAACGTTGCTGGCCAGTACAGCAGCGCGGCACAGGCGTGGCCTGCATTACTGCATGATGACGTCAACGTTGCGGTGATGGATATCGCCATGCCGGATGAAAATGGCCTGAGCCTGTTAAAACGACTGCGGGCGCAGAAGCCCGGTTTTCGCGCCATTATTCTCAGCATCTATGACTCACCCACGTTTGTGCAAAGCGCACTGGATGCCGGTGCCAGCGGTTATCTGACCAAACGCTGCGGGCCAGAGGAACTGGTGCAGGCGGTACGTTCGGTTGGTATGGGCGGGCATTACCTGTGCGCCGACGCGCTGCGGGCGCTACGCGGCGGCGAACAGCCCGCGCAGGTACTGGAGGTATTGACCCCGCGCGAGCGCGAAGTGTTTGATCTGCTGGTCAAAGGCGACAGCGTAAAAGAGATCGCCTTCAAGCTCGACCTCAGCCATAAAACAGTGCACGTTCATCGTGCGAACGTGCTGGGCAAACTGCAATGCCACAGCACCATCGATCTGGTGCATTTTGCACTCGACCACCAGTTGCTGACGGGGCATTAATGTCACGCAGCCTTCGTCATTGGGTTATTTCTCTGTTTATTCTGCTGGCCTGGGGATCGGGCTGGTTGATGCTGTGGACGCTGGGGTTTTACCTGACCCACAACGGCCAGCAGTCAGCGCTATTCCTGCCGCACGGCGTCTATCTCGCCCTGCTAATCCTGCTTTCTCGCCGTTACTGGCCCGCGCTGGTACTGCCGCCGGTGCTGATGCTGTTCTGGCTGCACAGCGAGCAATTAGTGAATGGCTATATCCTGCTGGTTGCGCCGTTGATTAGCCTGATCCCGGCGAGTATCGGCCAGTCATACTGGCACCGCTTCCCCCTTTACTGGCAGCGCTTAACGTTGCTGCTGGCCGCGGTGACGATCACGTCATTGCTCAATACCCTCCTGCTTTCACCGTTTATCCAAAGCCCGGCAACGTTAATTGGCCTGGCGTCGTTTACCGGCGGCGTGCTGCTGACGCCGTTTGTCTATCTGATCTATGAATTTCTGCGCCAGCAGCACCGCTATCATTTGCTCGGACTGGATACCACCAATCCCCCCCTGCGTACCTCGCTTATCATCTGGTGCAGTCTGTTTTTCATTATCGGCATAGGTACCCAGATGGTGCTGTCACCGGAGATCGAGCGCCTGCTGCTAATCGTGGTGTTCTTACCAAACGTGGTGATGGCGTGGAAATTTGGCTGGCAGGGCGGCGTGTTGTCCGGACTGCTCGGCAGTATGATGATCACCATCGCCCGGCAAATCGGCGTCGGGTTCAGCAATTTACTGGAGCTGGAGATTTTCCTCGCCACCCAGGCGCTGCTGGGCATAGGGCTCGGGATCGCTATCAGCCGCCAGCAGCATCTGGCGCAAAACCTGCACCATTATCGCCAGCGTCTGGAAGCCGAACTGGCAGCGCGACGCGCGCTGACCGAACAACTGATCCGCACCGAGGAAAATACGCGCAAAAGCCTGGCGCGGGAGCTACACGACGAAATTGGTCAGAACATCACCGCCATTCAAATTCAGTCGCAACTGGTCAAGCGCGCGCCGGGTCGCGAGCAAACGCTTGAAGCGGCAAATCAGATCAACGACCTTGCCCGGCGCATTCACCGCTCCACCCGCCAACTGTTGCGCCAGCTGCGACCGCCCGCGCTCGATGAACTGGCCTTTAAAGATGCACTGCATCATCTGGTGAATGAATTTGCCTTTGCCGAACGCGGCATTCGCTGTTGGTTTGACTATCAGCTTGAAAATACGCCAGAAAATGAAACGGTGCGTTTCACACTGTATCGCCTGCTGCAGGAGTTGCTCAATAACGTCTGTAAACATGCCGACGCCAGCGAAGTGTCGATTACGCTGCACCAGCAGGAACACCGCGTGTTTCTGCACGTCGCTGACAACGGCGTAGGTATTCTCGCGGAGAAAATCCCCGGGTTCGGTATCCAGGGGATGCGTGAGCGGGTCAGCGCCCTTGGCGGCGAACTGACGCTCGAATCGAACAACGGCACGCGGGTAATTGTTAACCTGCCCACAAATTTGCAACAAATCAGCCGTTAACCAGGAAAAAGTCTTAGTCACTGCGGACTTTATCTCATCCCATTTTGCTTTCACTTTCCTATAGTCAGCATAAACGGAGGCTGCCATGCATGCACGTGCATCACGCGAAACAGACCAACAATACCGGGCGCTACGCCCCCGGCTGCTGATGTGTATGGTGATTGGGTACGCCGCGTTTTATCTGACGCGCAAAAGCGTTAACTACGTCCTCCCGGCGCTGCAAACGGATCTGGGTCTGGATAAAGGCGATATCGGCCTGCTGGGATCGCTGTTTTATCTGACCTATGGCCTGTCAAAATTCACCGCTGGGCTATGGCACGACAGCCACGGACAGCGCGCGTTTATGGGCATTGGCCTGTTTGCGACCGGCGTTTTAAACGTGCTGTTCGCCTTTGGTGAATCGCTGACGCTGCTCCTGGTGGTCTGGACGCTGAACGGATTTTTTCAGGGCTGGGGCTGGCCACCCTGCGCCCGACTACTGACTCACTGGTACTCGCGTAACGAACGCGGCTTCTGGTGGGGCTGCTGGAATATGTCGATCAACATCGGTGGGGCCATCATCCCGCTGATTAGCGTCTTTGCCGCCCACTGGTGGGGTTGGCAGGCAGCCATGCTGGCTCCAGGAATAATCAGCATGGCGTTAGGCGTCTGGCTCACCCTGCAACTGAAAGGCACGCCCCGGGAAGAAGGCTTACCCACGGTTGGGGAATGGCGGCAAGACCCGCTGGAGTTGCGTCAGGAGCAGCAAAGCCCGCCGATGGGACTGTGGCAAATGTTGCGCACCACCATGCTGAAGAACCCGATGATCTGGCTACTCGGCGTGTCATATGTGTTGGTCTATTTGATCCGCATAGCGCTCAACGACTGGGGCAACATCTGGCTGACGGAAAGCCACGGTGTGAACCTGCTCAGCGCCAATGCCACGGTAATGCTGTTTGAAGTCGGCGGCTTGCTGGGGGCGCTGTTTGCCGGATGGGGATCGGATTTGCTGTTCAGCGGTCAGCGTGCGCCAATGATTTTGCTGTTCACACTGGGGCTGATGGTCTCCGTCGCCGCGCTGTGGCTGGCGCCGGTGCACCACTACGCGCTACTGGCAGTGTGTTTCTTTACCGTGGGCTTTTTTGTGTTTGGCCCACAGATGCTAATTGGCCTCGCGGCCGTGGAATGCGGACATAAAGCGGCAGCAGGTTCAATTACTGGTTTTCTCGGGCTGTTCGCCTATCTGGGGGCCGCGCTGGCGGGTTGGCCGCTGTCGCTGGTCATAGAACACTACGGCTGGTCGGGAATGTTCAGTTTGCTCTCGGTTGCCGCTGTCTTTATGGGTTTATTGCTGATGCCATTGCTCATTGCGGGCATTCCCCCTTCTCTCAGTCAAAGGATAAAACAATGAAACTGACGCTTACCTCTACCCTAATTGCCTCCGCTCTGACGCTGGCAGCCTTCAGCAGTGCAGCTCAGGCGCAGGGTCGTCTAGTGGTGTATTGCAGCGCCACCAACGAAATGTGCGAAACCGAAACCAAAGCCTTCGGTGAAAAATATGATGTGAAGACTTCATTCATTCGCAACGGCTCAGGCAGTACGCTGGCGAAAGTGGATGCCGAGAAGAAAAACCCGCAAGCGGATGTCTGGTACGGCGGTACGCTGGATCCACAGTCTCAGGCCGGTGAAATGGGCTTGCTGCAGCCGTATAAATCACCAAACCTCGAACAAATCATGGAGAAGTTCCGCGATCCGGCAAAAGTGAAAGGCAACCTCTCCTCGGCGGTTTATGTCGGTATTCTGGGCTTTGGCGTCAATACCCAGCGCCTGAAAGAGAAAAACCTACCGGTGCCAAAATGCTGGAAGGATCTGACCAAACCGGAATACAAAGGCGAAATCCAGATTGCTGATCCGCAAAGCTCCGGTACCGCCTATACCGCACTGGCGACTTTTGCCCAACTGTGGGGGGAAGATCAGGCCTTTGACTACCTGAAACAGCTCAACGCCAACGTCTCGCAGTACACCAAATCCGGCATTGCCCCGGCGCGCAACGCCGCCCGTGGCGAAACGGCTATCGGCATCGGTTTCTTGCACGACTACTCACTGGAAAAAGAACAGGGCGCACCGCTGGAACTTGTCTCACCGTGCGAAGGTACCGGTTATGAAATCGGCGGTGTCAGCATCCTGAAAGGCGCGCGCAACCTCGATAACGCCAAACTGTTCGTTGACTGGGTACTGTCGAAAGACGCGCAGGAGCTGGCGTGGAAGAAAGGTAAATCCTATCAGATCCTGACCAACACCACCGCCGAGACGTCCCCTAACTCGCTGAAGCTCGACGACCTGAAGCTTATCAATTACGACATGGATAAGTACGGCTCGACCGACGTGCGTAAAGCCCTGATCAATAAGTGGGTCAGCGAAGTGAAGATGGGTAAATAACCCCAGATTTACGTTCATTTGCCGGATACGGCCTCAACGCCATATCCGGCCTGAAATACCGGAACCGCTATGTCACACACACTTGCACTCCATCCCGTGAAAAAACGGGATGCGATATTTCTTTGGATTTTACTCGGCTGGCTGGCGTTTGCCCTGCTGCCGAGCTGGAGCCTGGACTACGGTCTGCTGGAATCGACGCGCGAAGAAATTCTCGCCGCCTACGGCTGGTCACAGTTCAATATCAGTTGGCTCTGGTATCTGCTGCCAAGCCTGCTGCTGGTGCGCCCGTTCCATGAAGCCAGACGCGAACAGCGCAGCCGCCATTATTTTGATGCGGGCTGGGCGTTTTTCTGTATGGCGTTTATCGTCGCCAGCGCGACTATTGAGGGACGCGGCTTAGGCTATGCCACCATCGTGCTGTTTGTGGCACTTGGCGCGATCATGACCCTGGCGCTCACCCGTCTGGAATGGCTGGGCGGCGACCGTTTCGTCATCGGCTCGCTCACCGCGATTGTCGCGCTGATCGGTATTTTTATCGTCTGGCCAAGTATCGCTATTTTCATTCCGATGTTCACCAACGACGCCGGAGAATTTGCTCCGCTGGCGTTTATGAATGTGCTGTCGCAGGCGCATATCATTCAGGTGATCCTCAACTCGATTATGCTGTCGATTGCCGTCGGCGTCGGCTGTACCTTCTTTGGCCTGGTGCTGGCTATCTACACCACCCGTATTGCGAAACGCAGCGCCATTATTGGACGTATTTTCTCGATTCTGCCAATCGTCACCCCGCCGTTTGTTGTGGGTTTAGGCGTAACGCTGATGATGGGACGCTCCGGTTACATCACCGAATTTATGGTCGAATGGTTTGGTTTGACCAACACCAACTGGCTGTACGGTTTTACCGGCATCTGGCTGGCGCAGGTGCTGGCCTTCACTCCGATGGCGTTTATGATCCTCGACGGGGCGATCAAAACCATTCATCCGTCGCTGGAGGAGGCGTCATACACCCTGCGCGCCAGCCGCTGGCAAACCTTTAACGGCGTGTTTGTCCCGCTGCTAAAACCGGCACTGGCAAACGCCTTTTTAATTGTGGTGGTGCAGTCGCTGGCCGACTTCAGTAACCCGCTGGTGCTTGGCGGTAACTTCGATGTGCTGGCAACGCAAATCTACTTCTACATCACCGGTTCCCAGCTCGACTACCAGGCCGCCAGTACGCTGGGTGCCTTCCTGTTGCTGTTCTCGCTGCTGGTGTTCTGCGTGCAGTACATGTGGATTGGTAAACGCTCGTACGTCACCGTTTCTGGTAAATCCTATCGGGGCGACGTGCAGCCGCTGCCGGTAACGCTGGTATGGAGCGTGGTCGCGCTCCTGGCGGTGTGGATTGCCTTTAACGCCCTGCTCTACGGCAGCATTTTCTACGGCAGTTTCACCGTAAACTGGGGCGTGGACTACACCCTGACGCTGGCGAACTTTACCAAACTGTTCGGTCAGGGAATGAGCGACGGCGCGTGGCCTTCACTGCTCGACACCCTGCTCTACGCCGGGATTGCCGCGCCGATCACCGCTATCTTCGGCCTGCTGATCGCATGGGTTGTGGTGCGTCAGCAGTTTAAAGGCAAAAAGACCATCGAGTTCACCACTATGCTGTGCTTTGCCGTTCCGGGCACCGTAGCGGGCGTGTCGTACATTCTGGCCTTTAACAGCGCCCCGGTATACCTCACCGGCACCGCCGCCATCGTGATTATCTCAATGGTAATGCGTAATGTCCCGGTCGGTATCCGGGCGGGCATTGCGGGCTTAGGCCAAATCGATAAATCGCTGGATGAAGCCTCGCTCAGTCTGCGTGCCGGTTCCCTGCGCACCATTACGCATATCCTGTTGCCGCTGCTGCGCCCGGCGATCCTCTCAGCGCTGATCTACAGCTTTGTGCGCGCCATTACCACCGTCAGCGCCATTGTGTTCCTCGTCACGCCGGATACCCGCGTGGCCACGGCCTACATCCTGAACCGCGTAGAAGACGGCGAATACGGCGTGGCGATTGCCTACGGTTCCATTTTAATCGTGGTGATGCTGGCGATTATTTTCATCTTTGACTGGCTGATCGGTGAATCACGTACCTCCCGTTCAAAAGCCAAAAACCAGGCGTAATGGAGCGCACTATGACTCAGAAAAATTTCGTTGAACTGCGCAACGTCACTAAACGATTTGGCAGCAACACGGTTATCGACAATATCAATCTCACCATTCCGCAGGGGCAAATGGTAACGCTGCTCGGCCCGTCCGGCTGCGGTAAAACCACCATCTTGCGTCTGGTTGCCGGGCTGGAAAAACCGAGCGAAGGACAAATTTTCATTGATGGCGAAGACGTTACCCATCGTTCTATTCAGCAGCGCGATATCTGTATGGTGTTTCAGTCATATGCCCTGTTCCCGCACATGTCGTTAGGGGAGAACGTCGGTTATGGCCTGAAGATGCTCGGCGTGTCGCGCGCGGAGGTGAAAACCCGCGTCAAAGAGGCGCTGGCGATGGTGGATCTGGAAGGATTTGAAGACCGCTTTGTCGATCAGATCTCCGGCGGTCAGCAGCAGCGCGTGGCGCTGGCCCGTGCGTTGATCCTCAAACCGAAAGTGCTGCTGTTTGATGAGCCGTTAAGTAACCTGGACGCCAACCTGCGTCGCAGCATGCGCGACAAGATCCGCGAGCTGCAAAAGCAGTTTGATATCACCTCGCTGTACGTCACCCACGATCAAAGCGAAGCCTTTGCGGTTTCCGATACCGTACTGGTGATGAACAAGGGACACATCATGCAGATCGGCTCGCCGCAGGATCTCTATCGCCAGCCCGCCTCCCGCTTTATGGCGAGCTTTATGGGCGATGCCAACCTGTTCCCGGCCACCTTCAGCGACAGATACGTTGATATCTACGGCTATCATCTGCCGCGCCCACTGCACTTTAGCGATCAAGGCGAGGGCATGGTAGGCGTGCGCCCGGAAGCGATCACCCTCAGCGACCGCGGCGAAGAGAGCCAGCGCTGCGTGATCCGCCACGTCGCGTATATGGGACCCCAATATGAGGTCACGGTGGAGTGGCACGGACAGGAGATTTTATTGCAGGTCAACGCTACGCGTCTGCAGCCGGACGTCGGCGAGCAGTATTATCTCGAAATCCATCCGTACGGCATGTTTGTGCTGGCGGATGCGGCATAAAGTGTTACCCATGTTTCCGGTTCATACCGTATCGCCATCTGGCAAAAAATGCCCGATGGCGGCTTACGTCTTATCGGGCCTGGGCCTGAACTTTTAACGCGGCAATATCCGCAGGCGTGGTGCGACAGCACCCGCCAATCAATCGTGCGCCAGCGGCCTGCCACTGTGGCAGATAATCCGCCAGTTGCGCACAAGACTCACCGTGATGATGCCAGGTTTTGCTCGCGGCATCGTACTGCTCGCCCGAATTCGGATACACCACCAGCGGCAGCGCCGTTAAGCCGTGTAAATGCTGCAACGCAGCGGTGGTGTTTTCCAGCGCAATGCAGTTAATGCCTAACGCCACCACCTGCGGATAATCCGCCAGCAACGCGACCACGTCACGCAGCGGCGTACCGTCGCTCAGGTGCTCGCTGTCACGCAGAGTAAATGAGAACCAGACTCGTGCACGCGGGTACGCGGTCAACAGCTCAGCCAGTGCGCCAATCTCGACAAAATTCGGCAGGGTTTCGCAGGCCAGCAGATCGGCCCCGGCATCCAGCAATGCTTCCACACGCGGGCGATGAAACGCCTGGAACGCCTCGGCGCTGCGCTGGTAATCGCCACGGTATTCAGAGCCGTCCGCCAGATACGCGCCGTAAGGTCCGACAGATCCCGCCACCAACAGCGTGCCCGCTTGCGGGTTCTCTGCCAGATACGCTTCACGCGCTTTACGCGCCAGCTCCACGCTTTTGCCAATCAGCGCTTTCGACTGCGCTTCATCCAGGCCACGCGCGGCAAAGCCCGCCGGTGTCGCCTGATAGCTGGCGGTGATCGCGCATTGCGCCCCCGCCCGGTAATAATCAAGATGCACTTCGCGGATAAGCTCCGGGTTTTCTACCAGCACTTTGGCTGACCACAGGCTGTCGGCTAAGTTACACCCTCGCGCTTCCAGCTCCGTCGCCATCGCGCCATCCAGTAACAGGACATCCTGTTTCTCAAGGAGAGCGCGTAACGGATTATTCTGCGACATGTTCTGGCTCCTGTTTTGCGTTACGGGGTTGAGTAAGGAAATATGCACCATAGCACAACGCAACAAACGGTAACCCGCACCACAACGCAATTCTCTGCGCTGGATCGAATGCCAGCCCTACACAGGCCACCAGGCACAACACAAATCCTAATACCGGCACCAGCGGATACCACGGCGCACGATAATGTAATGCACTCAATGCCTTACCCTGTTGCAAATGACGGCGGCGAAAAACAAAGTGCGAAGCGCAGATGCTCAGCCACACCGCCACCACCGCAAACCCGGAGATTGCCGACAGCGCGACAAATACCGTGTCCGGGGCCACCACGCTGGAAAACAACGCCAGTACGCCGCCGAGCATACTGACCGACAGCGCCGTCAGCGGCACGCCGTTTTTCGTTACTCGCGCAAAACAGGCTGGCAGCGTACGTTCATTCGACAGCGACCAGAGCATGCGCCCGGAGGCATACAGTCCGGAGTTCGCCGCAGAAAGAATGGCAGTCAGGATCACGAAGTTAAAAATATCGGCGGCGTACGGAATCCCTACCTTCTCAAACACCAGCACAAACGGGCTTTTCTCCACGCCCGCCTGCTGCATCGGGATCAGCGCCGCCAGCACAAACACGGTGCCGATAAAGAAAATAATCAGTCGCGCGATGGTGGTACGAATCGCCACCGGGATCACCTTGCGCGGATTTTCCGTTTCACCGGCGGCAATACCGATAAGCTCGGTTCCCGAAAAAGCAAAGTTCACCGCCACCATAGTCATCAGGATCGGTAAGCCGCCATGCGGGAACCAACCTTCCGCCGTGATATTACTCAGCCCCGGCGCGGGCGAGCCATCCTGCATCGGGATAAAGCCAAAAATCGCCGCCCCGCCGAGGATAATAAAGGCGATGATAGTGACCACTTTCACCAGTGAGAACCAGAACTCCCCTTCGGCAAAAAAGCGCGTGGAGATAACATTCAGGCCAAAAATAATCACACAGAACACCACGCACCAGACCCATACTGGCACCAACGGAAACCAGTACTGCATACAGAATCCGGCAGCGGTAAAACTCGAACCAAGCGCCACGGTCCAGGTCAGCCAGTAGAGCCAGGCCACGGTATACCCCGTCGCCGGGCCGAGATAGCGCGCTGCATAGACGTGAAACGCCCCGGTCTCCGGCATCGCGACCGACAGCTCGCCCAGACACTGCATAACCAGCCAGACCACCAGCGCGCCAATCAGATAGGCCAGCAGCGTTCCCGCGGCCCCGGTAGTGGAGATGATGTAGCCGGTATTGAAGAATAACCCTGTGCCAATCACGCCGCCTAAGGAGAGCATAATCAGGTGACGCGTTTTCATCGTGCGCTTCAGTGGCGCATTTTGTTGTGTTGTTTGCATATAACCTTCCAAACGTATGGACATCTAAACATCCAAAGAAGGTGTGTTATACCGCGTTTGTTAACACAATGCAAAATCAACCCTGCACCAGACGCAGATGACCGCGCCGGGCGCTTAATATCGGGTGGGGGTTAATTATCAAATATAAAAAGGGCCGCCAGCTCATAACGCCTCCGTTGCCAGGCTTTACATAAACTCTGGCAACGTCATCGCCGGCTGGCGTTCACCCGGAAGTGGGAACCGTATCTCCCCACTCATACAACCGAACGATTGTTTATGAGCCACTGGTCGGGATCGGCATCTGCGATTTACGGCTCATCAGGAAAAATACCGCCAGCCCTGCCAGTAAAATGCCCGGCGCAGAAGCCGCCATCACGCCTACCGTTCCTGTGCCGAGCGCTAACATTTTTCCTGCCAGCAGCGGGCCGCTCATCGCCCCCAGACGCCCAACAGCGACGGCGGTACCCACGCCTGTCGCGCGGATCTGCGTACTGTAAAACAGCGGAGCCAGCGCATACAGCACGCTTTGTCCTCCAGTGGCAAACATCCCCGCCACAAATCCGGCCATCAGCATACCGCTCAATGACGACACCGTCCCCAGCGCCAGCAATGAAGCCAACATCCCGGTGTAGATCAGAAGCGACATGACCACCGGGCGCAGTTTGTCCATTAACGCCCCGAGAATTAACGTGCCGCTGGCCGCACCGATTTGCAGAGCAAACATCACGCCAGCCGCCTGCGAGGGCTGAAAGCCCTGCTCCACCAGCAGCATCGGCAGCCAGTTAATCAGCATATACACCACCAGCAGGGTGAAGAAATAGCACAGCCACAGCAGCAGCGTGGCGGTGGCGGTAGCGGGTGCGAACAGGGCGCGCAACGGCGCGGCGGCCACCTGCGTTTGCTGGGCATAAACCTGTGATTCCGGCAGCCAGCGCATCAACAACGGCACCAGCAGCAGCGGGATCACTCCGCCAACCCAGAACACCGTTTGCCAGGCGGCGGCCAGACCGCTAAACCCGAGCGCCGCCGCTAACGCCGCGCCAATCGGCACACCACAGTACATCAGGCTCACCGCCGTACCGCGAAAACGCGGGCCCGCCGCTTCGGAGGTCAGCGCGATCAGATTCGGCAACGCCGCGCCCAACCCGACGCCGGTCATCAGACGGGCAAACACCAGCGACGAGAAATCCCAGGAAATCGCCGTCGCCAGCGAGAACAGGCCGAACAGCGCCACGGAGGCAATAAGAATGCGCTTGCGGCCATAGCGATCGGCCAGCATGCCGCCCACCAGCGCGCCGGGCAGCAGTCCGAGAATGCCCGCACTGAAGATCCAGCCCATCTGCATTTTATCCAGCGCAAACACCTGGGCGATACCGACGGCAGCGATCCCGGCGGCCTGTAGATCCAGCCCTTCCATCAGGGCAACTAAAAAGCAAAGCCCGACGGTTAACGTCAGTCGGTAAGATGTGGGGGTACGGGTAGTCATAAGATGTGCCTCTGAGGTCACGATGCAGGTGAGTCGCGGCTGATACGTTGCCAGCCGCGTAATCATTTTTATTTTCTATTGCGCAGATCCAGCGCCACGTCGACGATCATATCTTCCTGGCCGCCCACCATTCGGCGTTTGCCCAGTTCAACCAGAATATCGACCGCGCTCAGGCCATAACGCGCCGCCGCCACTTCGCAGTGACGCAAGAAGCTGGAGTACACCCCGGCATAGCCCAGTGCCAGCGTTTCGCGATCCACCCGCACCGGACGGTCCTGCAGTGGACGCACCAGATCGTCGGCGGCGTCCATCAGCGCATACAGATCGGTGCCGTGCTGCCAGCCGAGCTTATCCGCAGCGGCGATAAATACTTCCAGCGGCGCGTTGCCCGCGCCAGCGCCCATACCCGCCAGGCTGGCGTCGATACGGTCGCAGCCCTCTTCCACCGCGGCAATCGAGTTCGCCACGCCGAGGCTCAGGTTGTGATGCGCATGCATTCCGGTTTCTGTCTCTGGCTTCAGCACCGCTTTCAGGGCGCGGAAGCGGGCGCGAATATCGCTCATATTCATCGCCCCGCCGGAATCGACCACGTAGATACAAGTCGCGCCGTAGTTTTCCATCAGCTTCGCCTGCTGCGCCAGATTCTCCGGCGTGGTCATATGGCTCATCATCAGAAAGCCGACGGTATCCATGCCGAGCTCACGCGCGTACTGAATATGCTGGGCCGACACGTCCGCCTCGGTGCAGTGGGTCGCCACGCGCACCACTCGCGCGCCGGCCTGATACGCGTTTTTCAAGTCATGAAGAGTGCCGATGCCCGGCAGCAACAGCGTGGCGATCTTTGCGTGTTTGACCACGTCTGCAGCCGCTTCAATCCACTCGAGATCGCTGTGCGCGCCAAAGCCGTAGTTAAAGCTGGAACCTTGTAAACCGTCGCCGTGGGCCACCTCAATGGAATCAACCCGCGCGTCGTCCAGCGCTTTGGCAATCTGGCGCACGTTTTCCAGCGAATACTGGTGACGAATCGCATGCATACCGTCGCGCAGGGTCACGTCAGAGATATAGAGTTTTTTACCGTTCATGCTGCTTCTCCTGCCTGACGGGTGAGTGACTGCGCCATCTGCTCAGCGGTCGCCAGCGCGCTGGAGGTCATAATGTCGAGGTTGCCCGCGTAGGCGGGTAAATAGTGCGCCGCACCTTCCACTTCCAGATACACCGCGGTTTTCAGCCCGGAAAACTGACCAATACCCGGCAGATTCACCGGTTTATCCTCCGGGATGATTTCAAACTGGACGCGCTGTTTCAGGCGATAGCCCGGCACATACGCCTGCACCGCCGCCGCCATGTCATTAATCGACGCTTCAACTTCAAGCTGAGAGGCCGCTTCGCTCAACACATACACCGTGTCGCGCATCATCAGCGGCGGCTCAGCCGGGTTAAGTACGATAATGGCTTTGCCTTTGGCCGCGCCCCCCACCACTTCAATCGCCTTCGAGGTGGTTTCGGTAAACTCGTCGATATTGGCGCGGGTGCCCGGTCCCGCAGATTTACTGGCGATCGAGGCGATAATTTCGGCGTAATGGACTTTTGCCACGCGAGAAACCGCCGCCACCATCGGAATGGTCGCCTGCCCGCCGCAGGTCACCATATTGACGTTCTGTTGGTCAACGTTAGCCTCCAGGTTCACCACCGGGACGCAGTACGGGCCGATCGCTGCGGGCGTCAGGTCGATCAGACGGATCCCCGGTTTTACGGCGCGCAGCGCGGCGTCATTTTTCACGTGCGCGCCCGCGCTGGTGGCATCAAACACGATGTCAATGTCAGCGAATTCTGGCATCGCAAGAAGCCCCGTCACCCCTTCATGGGTGGTGGCAACGCCCATACGCCGGGCGCGTGCCAGACCGTCGGATTGCGGATCAATCCCCACCATCACCGCCATCTCCAGACGTACGCCGTGACGCAGAATTTTAATCATCAAATCGGTGCCGATGTTGCCAGAGCCGATAATGGCGACTTTACGCTTACTCATGACTGACTTCCTTTTGTAACCGCCGCTGAAAAGGTGGCGGCAACTGAACCAATACCGTCGATATGGGCTTCGAAACGATCGCCCGCATTCACCGCCACCATCGGGCCTAACGCCCCGGTGAGAATAATGTCCCCGGCACGCAGCGGCTCGCCGAGGCTGGCCATTTTGCGCGCCAGCCACACGGCGGCGTTGATCGGATGTCCCAGACATTCGCTACCGCGCCCGCTGGAAACCTCTTCGTTATTGCGCGTCATTTTCATCGCGCAGTTTTTCAGATCTAACCCTGCCGGACGCTGTGCCGGACCGCCGACCACATACACGCCACAGGAGGCGTTATCCGCCACGGTATCAACAAACTTGATCGACCAGTCGCGAATACGGCTGCCGACCACTTCCAGCGCGGGTAGCACCCACTCGATGGCGTTGTACAGCTCGTCAAAGGTGGTATCGGCATTGGGCAGATCGCGGTTCAGCACCAGCGCAATCTCCGCTTCAATACGCGGTTGTAGCACGCGGGCAAACGCAATGGTGTCGTTGTCGCCGTAGCACATGTCGGCGAACAGCGTGCCGAAGTCCGGCTGATCGACGCCCAACTGCTGTTGCACTTTCGGGTGCGTCAGCCCCACTTTGCGCCCGACGACGCGACGCCCTCGCGCCACGTCATACTGCACATTGATACGCTGAATGGCGTAGGCCGCTTCGGCGTTATCCACGCCGATCAGTTCACGCAGCGGGGCGATAGCGTCCCCTTTTTCCTCAGCCTGACGTAAATCGGCGGCTAACTGCTCAAGATTAAGATTCGTCATGTCCGTTCCTTAAGGGCGTGCGAGGAAGTTCAGCACCAGCTGGTTAAAAGCATCCGCATGTTCCCACTGTGCCCAGTGCCCGCAGTCGCGGTAGATGTGCAGCTCAGACCCGGCAATCCCGGAGAGCAGGCGCAGGCCGGCGTCCATCGGCACGAAGCGGTCGTTGCGTCCCCAGACAATCAGGGTCTGGGCTTTGATTTCCCCCAGGCGCGGGCTGAAATCCGGAAACTGTTTCGGGTTGGCTTCAAGGCTGTGGACAAAGTTTTCCAGGTGATCGCGACGCGACAGCATGTTATTCAGACGCGCCTCAAACAGCGCCTCGGTCAGGTCGCTGGTGTCGAAGACAAAGATCTCCATCATCAGCTTCAGGTTCTCGATGGTCGGTTCGCGGTACAGCTGATTCAGGCGCTTGATGCCTTCGGTCGGCATCGGGGTAAACAGGCTCATGCCCCCCGTCCCGCCGCCCATCAGCACCAGCTTGCCCACACGCTCCGGCCAGCTCAGGGTGAACGCCACGGCACTGTGGCCCCCCATCGAGTTGCCCAGCAGATGGATTTTCTGAATATCCAACTGATCGACCACGCTTTTCAGGATGCGAGCATTAAGATCGGATCGCGAACCGTGGTTAACGATGCCATCGCTTTTGCCCCAGCCAGGACAATCCAGCAGGATCACCCGGTATCCAGCCTCCACCAGCGGATCGATATTGCGGCTGAAGTTCGCCCAGCCCGTCGCACCCGGACCAGACCCATGCAACAGCACGACGGTCTCTTCGCCCTGTCCACAGTCATTGAAATGCACGCGCAGCGTTTCGCCTGCTTCCTGCACCTGCAGAAAACGACTGGTTGCGGCTTCGGTTTGCGGTTGGTAAGTCATGATGTTCTCCTGCATATTCAGTTCTGTTTCAGTTCTGTGTGGTGGCGCTCAGGGAGCCGAATCCAGCGATCCACTCTGGGATCGGGCGGTAATAACGGCCTTCGCTGCGCCAGTTGCCAAAGGCAGAAATAGCGGCGAAGGCAGCAACCCAGGTTTTAACTTCGTGCGTTGATTTGCCCGCCATCGCGGACAGTTCTTCGTTACTGACCGCGTCCAGCTCCTGCAAACGCCCCTGCTCAAGCAGCGTCATAAAGCGGTTATCCCAGACAGGGTTAAGCGGATGCAGCGTGTGTTGATCGGCCACAAACTTCTCGGCGGCGCTGATCACCCGCTGCTGGCGCAGCTCGCGCTCGTTTTCAGGTAGTTGTTTGCCGCTGCCGAGCAGGCGGTCGCGCATATGGGCATCAGCCTTCGCCAGCTCCGGGACCGGCGGCTGATGCGACAGGCCGCCGGAGCCTAAAAACAGCACACGCTGATTCAGCGAGCTGGCGAATCGGCCAATCGCTTCACCGAGCATGCGGGTACGCTGAAAGCCCGGCAGCGGCGTGGCGACGCCGTTAATAAACACCGGCAGCACCGGCACGTTATCCAGACCGCCGAGCAAAAACTCCAGCGGCTGCGCGAAGCCGTGATCGACCTGCATGTTGTAGGACACGGCGAGATCGATGCCGCTTTTCATTACCGCGTGGGCGCAGGCTTCAGCGAGATCTGTCGGCACCGGCAGTTCCCCCGCCGCGCTGCCGAAATCGCCGATCGCCGTAGCGCCTACGCCTAAACAGAACGGCGGCATCACGTCGTAGAAAAATCCGTTGTAGTGATCGGGGGCAAACAGCACCACCAGTTCAGGGTCGAACGCCGCAATACGTGCCCGGGCGCTGGCGATCACACCGTTAACCTCGTCGAGCACGGCCTGCGCCGGGTCGACGTAACCCACCAGCGGCGAGTGGGAAAGACAGTGAAGATAAGCGTGCATATCAGGCCACCTTTTCAGCGGGAATGTGGGCATTAACGCGGGTGAGCGTCATCACCGACGCCAGTTTATTCAGGGTACTGCCCAGGGTTTGCGGAATGGCGATGGCAGCCACAAAGCGGTCCGGGCGTATCACCACCAGCGCGGCGTTGTGCTGGGCAAACCACGTGCGCAGGCGGTTTTGCGTATCGCCAATGCGGGTAACGCCGTCGTGGTTATCCTGATCGGTTTGTATCTGTGTATCCGGCACCACCTGGATAAACTGCGTCCCCAGCGCCTGCCACTGATGGATCTGCGCCTCGCTCATGCCCCACAGCGGGTTACAGCCCCAACCGATCACCGCGAAATTCGGTCCGATGACGTTGTCGAGCAGCGTCACTTCACCTGATTCCAGCGTTACCTTCGGCTGGATAAACATCTTGCCAACGGGAGAGGTTTTCGCGTCGCCTTCACGCACCAGCGCCCCAGCGTGGTACTGCGGCATCGGCTTAAAGCGCATTTCAAGAAAGTAGCGTTTGACCGGCGGAATGTAGTTCAGCAGCCAGGAAACCCCGTCGCGCACCGCGCCGTGCCAGCGTTTCGGCGGCGCAAGTACGTTGCCTGCGGTCACCGAGAGATCGATCATCGCTTTGGCGTGGTCGCGGCGTTCCTGCTGGTAGGTATCCAACAGCGCATCACCGGCTTTGCCCTCAATCACCAGCGCCAGTTTCCACGCCAGATTGAAAGCATCGCGCATGCCACTGTTGTACCCCTGCCCCTGCCAGACCGGCATAATGTGCGCCGCATCGCCCGCCAGCAGCACGCGGTCAATGCGAAAACGTTCGGCCAGACGTGCGTTATGGGTATATACGCGCTGGCGGATCAGCTCGACGTTGTCCGGGTTCGGCAGCACTTTGCTCAAAAGCTGGCGCATATTCTGCGGTTCGCTGAGCTGCGCTTCGGTTTCCCCTGGCATTACCATAAATTCAAAGCGGCGCACCGCGTGCGGCAGCGCGGCGGAGACATACGGGCGCACCGGATCGCAGCACAGATACACATGCGGCGTGCTGAGCGGATCGTTAGCGATATCCACCACAATCCACTGATTCGGCGCGGTTTTGCCTTCAAATGGCACATTCAGCGAACGTCTGACGTTGCTGGCCCCACCGTCGCAGGCCACCAGCCACTGAGCTTTCACCGTTTCACGCTGGCCATCCGGCGCTTTCAGGTTCAACGTCACTTCACCATTTTGCTGGCTGAAGGCTTCCAGTTCGCGAGAGAACAGGCAGCGCACGTTGGGAAAACGCGACAGCCCTTCCAGCATCACCGCGTCCACCTGCGGCTGAATAAACGCGTTGCGGCGCGACCAGCCAAATTCGTCGGTCATCGGCTGGATATCAGCAAAACAGCGCCCTTTCGGGGTGAGAAAGCGCATCGCATGCCACGGCGTGGTGTGCGGCAGAACATTTTCGACCAGACCGACGGACTGCATGGTGCGCAGCGCTTCATCGTCAATGCCGATGGCGCGAGGATAGTCGATAAGGGTATCGAGCTTCTCCACCACCAACACCTCAATGCCCATCTGGCCAAGATAGTTCGCCATCATCAGCCCTACCGGACCGGCTCCGGCAATCGCTACCTGCACGGTGTGCTGCACAGCGGGTTGGATATCTGGATTTATTGTTGTCATTTCAGAACCTCACTACTCGGACAAAATGCAATTGCAGCCCCTGGTGAGGCGCAATTGTTTTTTTGTTAAAAGAATGTGAATTATTTTTTATTGTGCGGTCAGTATAGAAGTGAGTTTTTGCGCTACAATCAAAACATGCCTGGATGTGCACTAAGTGCACAACGTTGTTTTAACTGTAGATTTGTCAATAAATATGAAAAGTGACGACGGTACAGAATACAAAACCGTGCGCGGGTTAACGCGCGGACTAATGTTATTAAATATGTTAAATCGTCTCGACGGCGGGGCCAGCGTTGGCCTGCTGGCAGAGCTGAGCGGCCTGCACCGCACCACGGTCAGGCGACTACTGGAAACCCTGCAGGATGAGGGTTACGTCCGGCGCAGTCTGTCCGATGACAGCTTTCGCTTAACCATTAAGGTCCGTCAGCTCAGTGAGGGATTTCGTGACGAGCAGTGGATTTCTGCGCTCGCCGCCCCGCTGTTGGGGGATTTGCTGCGCGAGGTCATCTGGCCGACCGACGTTTCCACGCTGGATGTGGACGCGATGGTGGTGCGTGAAACCACCCATCGCTTCAGCCGCCTGTCGTTTCATCGGGCGATGGTCGGGCGTCGTTTGCCGCTGCTGAAAACCGCATCCGGCCTGACCTGGCTGGCATTTAGCCCGGAGAATGAACGTCAGGAACTGATTGAAATGCTGGCTTCACGACCGGGAGATGAGTTCCAGTTGGCGCGCGAACCGCTGAAGCTCGACGCCATTTTGAGCCGTGCGCGTAAAGACGGTTTTGGCCAGAACTTTCGCGGTTGGGATCAGGAGGAGAAAATCGCCTCTATCGCCGTCCCCATTCGCAGTGAACAGCGGGTGATCGGCTGCCTGAATCTGGTGTATATGGCCAGCGCCATGACCATCGAACAGGCCGCGGAAAAACATCTTCCGGCCTTACAAAAGGTGGCGAAACAGATAGAAGATGGCGTTGAGTCGCAGGAGATTTTGGTTGCCGGGAGGTGAGATGGATCACAGTTAAGCGGATCATCGGATTAATAGCTGAGATAACTCACTCACCGACCGATATAACACTGTGGCGTCTTGCCCTAATCGATCAATACACGCGCCAGGAAGCACGTTACATACTGATGGATGACGTGGTAATTCCAGGTGCCTCGTCAAAATAAAAAAACAGAATATCCATTTGCTATTTGGCTCAAATGGATATTCCCTTCTGACAAAAATACGCATAAAAAAACCGAAACCCCGCTTCTGAAAAGAGCAGGATTTCGGTTTTCATTCACTCTGAAGGGCTTCAGACCTTAAGCAGTTTCACCGTCTCGTCGATATCGATTTCATCTTCCGAGAAGATCAGCGTCGTGCCCTGGAAGGTGGTGATGGCCAGCTTTTTCAGCGTGCGCATTTCGCCAGGCTTCACGTCTGATTTCGGTCGGATGCTGTTCATCAGCACACCAACGGACAGCACCGCATTTTCTTTGTCGATACGAGTCTCAGCAGGGACTTCTTCGCTGTAGACCAGGTAAGACTTGATCGCCGTGAGCTTCAGACGCTCGCCGGCGATATAGATGTATTTGCTGTCGGGTATGACTTTTACCGCGTAGGCAGATAAGCCTTTGTTGTTGGTGGTAGGCTCAAAGGTCACCGCCGCGTCTTTCTTGATCAGCTCAGGATTAGCAACCTTAATCACATGAAAATAGCGGTTGTCGCCGTTTTCATCCTTGATAAATCCAAAGCCTTTATCTTTAAACCACGTTGTGATTGTTCCGTTCATTGCTGTTTCCGCCTGATTAAACCTATTACTTGTAGAGTATACCTACTCAATTTGCGCGCAGTGTAAAACACAGGCCATGTCTTTGGCTACTCGTTACCCCAACGATTGAGGAACTCCGCGATATCATCAATACGTTGTGCGTCGACTCCGGCCTCGGTTGCCATCTCCTGCTGCGCTTCTTCGCTGATCTCTTCATTGTTCATCAAACGAGTGATCAACAGCTGGAAGTAGTGTGCCAGTGCGTCGCGTTCTGTATCGCTCACCGGCTTTGCAGCTTCAGTCGCGTATTCGTCGGCGATATCATAAAATTTTAGCGGAATGTCGTTGTTCATCGGGTGCTCCGGGGTAAATGCGTGTGCCAGCAGTTGCCTGCCGCGTCTGGTGTGAATGATAGCATTCTTATTTCATGGTTCGCGATCTGTTTTATTGGCTGTAATACGTTGCATATATCAACACTATTTTCTGGACTCGCTTCGTATTTAATAAGTCTACTCTTATTTAAATGACGTTTTTATTCAGCTCGGTATAACAGCCACAGGTTAAATAGTGTAGTAACGAAGGAAAGTAGTTAAGTCTTTTCCCGGAGCATTAAATGATTTAGGGGATATTCCGGTGATTAAACAGCAAAAAATAATGATTCCCCTGCTGGCCTGCTAAGCGAAGCGCCATCGAGCATTTATCCTCGCCGCCACTCCCCCCTCCAGGATGGCGGCCAGACCGCGAGTCCATCCCTTCGATTGGCGTCCAATTATTTTTCCATTCCCTACGCTTGCTTCTAACCACCCAATTACAGGTGTAGAGTCAGCACCTAAATTACCTACAATATTTAGCGCCTTATTTCGAGCATTTTCCCAGTTTTTCTCAGACTTTAATATTGTTTCAATTCGAGTTACTGAGCCAGGTACTATCTTACCTGGCAATATAATGCCAGCCAGCAAACCACCTGTCGCTTCAAGCGCAACCTGGTTCCCTGTTGAAGCGTCTTTAACTGTATCCGCTATCGCCGACCAGGTTTCACTCTTCATCAGCGCAGTAACGCTGTCTGTCAGCGCCTGATTCTCCCCGTCCAGATCACTCATGGCATTGATGCAGTAACTATCACCCGCAGCACAGGCTGCCAGCGCCATGGCCGCATCAGCAGCATAATCCGCTGAACCTAGTGCTGCATCACCGGTATCAGCGAGGACATTGATAACACCGTTCGCGATGGAAGAGGTTGTACCGTCACCCAGTTTTTCCCTGACCTGATTTTTCAGGGATTCAGCGGCCTGTTTCGCCGCTTCGCGGGCCCGGTCACCACTGAGCGAGTTATTCTCAACAACTATTATTTCCTATGACGCTCATGCAATTTATTTTTCAACCATACTCCAGCACCTAATACTACTCCTGCGATGCTCCCTTTTTTCAATGCGATATATAATGCCTCTTCCCATGAAAAAAGGAATGCCCCATCCTTGAAGTAGAAAATTGTTGACACTCCTAGTTGGCATATGAAAAGAACAACAGAGATTAAGGCAGTACAGTACACAACCAAGAAAAGAAGCCAAAGGGTACCAACCTTGCTGAAGAGATTCATTGCTTCTTCTCCCGCTTGTCTAATTCATCTTTTACAGCTTTTCCTGTAAGTTCGGAAGCAGTAGAACCTGTAACTGCACCAATAACATCCTTTGTCACTTGATCAGTTACCGGAGACAATGAATCAACAACTTTTCCCCCTAAACTACCAGCCGCACTACCAAAGCCAGTACTTATCACAGAGTTAGTCGGATCTTCCCCTTTAATCGCACTGCCAATCGCAGCACCTCCCATATTGATCGCTGCTGATGCCTGCCAACTTTTACCTGTAGTCGCGGCAGCTGTCACACCGGCGAGAATTGCATCAACATAGCTGAAAGGATCATTCCCGCTAAGTTGTACGCCCGTATTCACGCCCACACCGATTGACGCATTAAGCGTCATACTTTCTTTTATTGTGGTGCCAAGGACACTGCTGCCAAATAACAATACCGGGTCTCCAATACTGGCGTTGAATTTATGATAACCCCATGTATTCATGATGGTTTGTGCTTTCTGCTGCGCCTCTGTCTGTGGCGCTGACTTCATATAATCCTGCCCAGTCAGCATTCCTGCGATCAGCTCTTTAGTTACTGCCTCACCATATTTAGCCTGCATGTCAGATGCATATATTTTCAAATAACTTACCAACTCGGTTCGCTCTGCCGTGCTCAACTCCGCTGGTTCTTTATTGAACTTAGCAACCAGTGCATCGCTACGTTTATCGGCATTCTCAAGTTGTAAAAACTCTTTCGCGGTTTGCAGGGATTTATCGCCTTTTAAGACTTTCTCTGCCAAAGCATCACGTTTTTCCGAGGAGGTACTGCTCAGTAAATTATTCTCAACAACAACTCGCTCCGGTGTACAGTCTGACGGCGAACACGATTTTTCCCTGTCCTATCAGTCAGTTACATCCGTTTTTTGATGAGGCGTTTCGCTGGCCGTTACTTTTTGCCCCGACGCGCTTTTTTCAGCCCATTACGTAATCCTCCCAACGCCGCACAGTAGCGGGGTGAAGAGCGAGGTTTTAGGTTGTAGAAACACGCTCCCGAAGCGACCAGGGCTGTGCAATTACTTATTCAGTAAGGCTCTTCTGGCTTCCAACAATGCTTGTTGAAGCCAATCAAAATCTACCACCCTAATATTCGGTGAAAACTCAACTTTGATGTTATTCTCACCGTCTTCTTGCTGTAAAAGCGCGATAAACTCTTCATCACAGTAGATTTCAGCTATTAATTTTTCATAATCAACATCACTAGCCACAATAATTTTTAATTGATGTTTCTGAGTCATTCTTAAGGCTCCAAAAATCCACGGAAATTACCCTGAGGGTCAAAGCGAGCTCCCCGTCCGTCAGGCGCTATAACATCAAAACCACCAAAGCGGTTACCTTCTTTGACCGTCGCGCCTGGAGTTTTAACAATGCCATCCAATATTTTTTACCCTTGTTCATTCATCTGAGCCGGTGTGCCCTTGGCAACAGGAAAAGCGCTCCCTTCACGACTGCCATGTTTTTGCAATGCTCTACCAGCAACAGTGAAATTTCCCGCTTTAACGGCCGAATCTGTTTTAGCACCGGTTTGTGAAATTGCATCTAAATCAAGTTGACCAAATTTGCCTGTATTAATTTTTGGCCCCAAACCAGACGGAAGACTCCTCACTGCATTAGCCGCCACTGTCTCAGCTTTAGCCGCAGTCGCCTCTGCCGCAGTTTTTCCGATACCTACAGCACCGCCAGCTCCAACACCACCTGGCACTATCGCTTCTGACATCTGGATACCAGCATTATTCAGGCACAGCACTACATTACCTGCACACGCTTGTATCGCTACTTTAGCAGCCGCTGCGATTTCAGGTGTGGCCGCAGCCAGTAAACCACCACCAAGACCCGCCGGAAGGGCCACCATCAGGGCATCATTCATCGCCAGCCCTTTCTGGCAGGACGCTGATCTTGGGTCAGTGCTGCAAGATGCGATATTCTTGCCATGCTCCTGAACAAACTTCTCCTGGCCGCTTTCAGTACCGCCGAGCAGATTATTCTCAACAACAACTCTTTCCGGTGCGCACCCTCGTAACAATAACAGTTTCCCCTTTATTTTCAGTTACTTAAAAATAGTTTTCTCTGCTATACTTCCAGCCCACTAACTTTTTTGCCCTGACGCGCCCTTTCAGCCAGTTACACCATTTCCCCCAAATCTGTTAAAGAATAGCTCCCAACACACTATGACCATCATCCTTCCATGCAGTCATAGACAATATTACACGGGCGATAGCTTCTAATTATTCAGAGGGTAAGCTTTTGAAAAATCATTGTACGTTTCATGAAGATGATAAAATTTTGCATCAGGGTCATTTTTCAGTTCTTCATATCTTTTCATTAGTTTTTTGAATAAACCCTCTGGTACAGGATAAGGATCTGCCTCATTTTTTGCACAGTAAAAATAGAAAAGCGCCTTTTCAAGCTCTGCAAGAGTTATATTATCCGCATTGCCTGTCAAATACTCAAATGCGTAAGACCACTGTTCTGACAATAATAAGAAATTCAGCGCCGAACCTTTAATGAAAACACCATCAATGTTATTTGAATTAAGTATTTTTTTACAAAATGACAGACAGCACCCCGAATCTTTAACTAATAAATTACTGAGACACTCTAACGCATCATCCTCTGGGTCGTTAAAAGAGTTAGCCTCTACATAGCCATTAGCCAGGTAACTTTCTAAACCTTCAATATCCTTTGTGGTACTATTCACATTTATCATTTGAATGCTCCCGTATTAACAGTTGAAAGTCTTTTCGTGCCATCAGGTAATATTGTCCATGTAGCATAAACCCTTACGTTACCGTTAGGCCCTGATACAACAACAGATGTTTTTCTATTTGCAGACGTAGCCCCCTGAGCTGAGTCCAATAACTTATCCATTATCATGCTGTTATTACTGGCAGTATTCACCATACCTGCTTGCTCTAATACACGAGCCATATCTTGAGAACGCTCAATATTATGGATTTGTTTTTCTAACACTTCCATCCTTTTAGCATTATTTGGATCTTTTGCAAATTCTTTTTGGCTGCTAATTTTTGCATCTTTTAAAGAATTATATTCTATTTGCAAAGACTCAAGGTCACCAGAAGCTTTACCACGCATATATAGTTCAATCTTATCGACAGGTATTTTAGCATCACCTTTTACAGCCGTGATGTGATTTTTCCCATTTGCATCTGGGTGTGAGCTAACCTCGAAACTATTAGACAAGCGTTGTTTACCAGCCAGAACTTCTATCTTACTGGCCGCCGCAGCACCTATGACTGGTGCCATCGAAGCCGCTACAACCTTCATTCCATCATAAGTTTCAACGTATGCCTCTGCCGTCGCCTTATCGACCCCAAACTGCACTATGGCATAGTTCACCATCGCATCCTTCACCTGCTGCTGATTTTGCGCATCAACACCGGTGATATCGAGCAGGTTAACTATCTGACCATAAGCATCTGCGTACTGCTGGCTGGCCTTTGAATTATAGTTCCCGGTATTTTCGTACTCTCCTCTTGCTTTAATCACATCCAGCCTGGCAGTGGCGCAGGCTGAACTGGCTGCATTGCCATTGCCGCAGGCACTGATGACCTTCTGATCGCTGGTGATGTCTTTTTCGCACAGATCATTAATGGTTTGCTGCGCTTTTTCACGTACAGCCTGATCTTTGCTGTTGAGCTTCTGTTTAGCTATTTCAAGCTCTGTCTTATCCGATACGCTGAGGAAGTTATTCTCAACAACAACTTAGAATCCTTTTAATTTCAATAACCGAGCTATCCACATCCCACCACCGACAAAGCTTCCGACACTGAGACTAATCTTACAGAGTAGCAATATATTTTCCATAGTGAAATTAATTGGTATCCCTTTGAAAAAGAAGAACAACAACTCCCCTGCTACGTATAAAGTAATTGATGTCAAAAAAATGGACACAATACTTAATGCGATAAAAAGAGGCAGGTGCAGAAACTTATTTTGCTTTCTCATTTTTTGCGATCCTCCTGAGAGGATTTCTGCTCTATATATTTCCCGCTAAGTTCAGATCCCACGCTACCACCGATATCGCCAGCTATACCTGGAAAATAGCTAGGTGTCATTTCTTTTGAAAGCCCAAGCTCTCCTTTCACTTCAGTAAACTGCCTCAGAGCAGGATTAAACTTAGGATCCCAACCACCTTTCCACCAGTTAACACCAGAATTAACGCCCCATGAGACCCCTTTACCGATGCCATAGCCAATACCCGAACCGGCCCCATTGATTAGCGCCCCCGACAGCGGGTCTTTGTTGTCAATCCAGTTACCCAGCGCACCACCTGCGGCATTCCAGCCGACTGTACCTGCCAGGCCATTCCCCATACTGAATACATTCACCCAACCAGCAATGGCTGCGTTTGCAGGGTCTATAGTACCATCAGCCAGATAACTGATACCGGCATTCGCACTTGCTCCCAGTCCCCACATAGCCTGAGCACCACCAGGAAGCAGAGCCACTGTACCTGTTGCCAGAGCAAGTCCTACCGCATCCCGTTCATTTTTAGCCTTATGGCATGCGGCTCCATCAGGATTATCAGAACAGCTCGCCATATCGAGCCCATGCTGACGTATCCATGCAGCCTGAGCATCTTCACTACCACCGAGTAAATTATTCTCAACTGAATTTTTACCAGACTGCGCCCCTGTTGTCGTGCTTTTCGAATCCCCCCCGGCCAGATTACCTGCCAGCCCGGATGCAATAGTCGCAAGATTGCTGACTAACTGCCTGTCACTTTCATCCAGTTCGCTGACGCGCTTGCCCGGATACATCGTTTTCAGTATCGCATTAGCAGCAAGCTCTCCTGCCGCTGCGCCAGCCGCTCCGGCTGCTACATTGTTCCCCTGCATAGCCGCCGCAGCACCACCCAGTATCGCATGCGCGATGGCTTTAGCCGCGATATCATCCTCGCTGAGGCCCGCCTTATGGCCTATGATATTGGCAAGCTCCGGTGCCGATGCCCCCGCCAGCGCCGCGCCAATATTACCGCCAGCCAGCCCTTGCAGAGCGCCTACTGCAGCCTGAATACCCCGCTGCACGTCACTGCCCGTACCGTATTTCGTCTGCTCGGTTTTATATGCCGCGGAGTTCCGTAGTTGCGTCTGGTATCTTGCTTTTTCTTCATCACTGGCGTTCACATCCGGCTCAGGAATGCCTTCCTTTGCCAGTGCTTTTTTACCCGCGTTCAGGCCATTTATCTCACCTTGCGTCCGCGCGATATCCGCCGCCTGGTTACCTATCTGGGCTATCAGTTGCACTTCTTGCAGACGTCTCTGCTCTTTTTCCTTGTCAAAAATAGGACTGATGCTGCCGTTTGCATGCTCCGCATCCCGGCTCAGACCGGCGACATCCTGCTTCTGGTTTTCCGTGTCGCGAACAGTTAACGTCCCCTCACTCACCGCCGCCTGCGTTGTTCCTTCCGCATGCCCGCTGCTGCCACCTCCTGCAATCAGGGCGTTCGCCAGATTACCCGCGAACTGTTGACCAATACTGCCTCCCGTACTGATCCCTCCCCCCTGGTGCTCCACTTTGTAATCTGCCTGATTGTGGATATCGCCAAAGCCCAGCGTGCCCGTATCCAGACTGTTTTTATCCACTGAACCGGTAGAAGCAATGACCGCGCCATCCAGTTGGGTGTGCTTGCCCACAGTGATATCAAAGCCACCGTCTCCCGCAAATATCCCGCTCTGCTCCTGCACCGAGTCATAGTCGCTCTTCATCCTGTCGCGGCTGGCATTGATACTCGCAGAAGCCGTCCCCGCGCCGAAGGTATATCCCACTCCTCCGCTCACGCTGTTCTGTTTGCTATCGTAGTGGTCGCTGTCCTGCGTACTGGTAATCGTCAGATCGCGGCCTACATCTGCCGTCACTTGATTGCCGTTGACCTGCGCACCAGCAAGCGTAGTGTCCCGCCCGCTGTTTATCGTGACCTGATTACCCGCATCCACCGTGGTTTCATTCTGCCAGGTGCCGTTGCCTTTCTCACGCCCTTTACTGCTGTTGGCGTTCGCCGAGACGCTGATCCCCGCGCCACCGGAACCCACACCGATACCCACGCCAATACTGCCACCGCTGCTGCTGTTTTTACCGGTCGTCAGTTGCGTATCCTGCGAAGCGATAAGATTCACGTCACGTGTGGCATCCAGCACCACATCCTTACCGGCCTTCACTTCACTGCCTGCAATAGTAATATCGCTTCCTGTGGACGTGACATTGACGCTGTTGCCTGCGTTCAGAGTACTTCCCGTCGTTGAATCCTGCTCACTGTGGGAGGTCGATTTTGAGGACTGTGAGCCCAGAGAAGCACTGACACCTATCGTATTGGTATTGTCTTTAGCGGTCCCTTTCGCCTGATCCAGAGCCACAGCCTGCCCGGCCTGTACTCCGGAGAGAACTGCCTGCGTACCCTGCAGTGCCGCTAGTCGGGAATCGCTGCTTTGTTTTGCTCCCTGTGCTGCTGAAACCGCGCTGTTCACCGCACTGCCCGCAGCCCCCGACAGCGCCACCGTCAGTCCGCTGGTTTTCTGCTCAAACTTCTCATCACGTGTGCGTTTGTCATGACCCGGTTCAATAAGTACGCTGTCGCCGCGAACAGCAATATCTTTCTGGGCGATGATATCCGCGCCGCCGATATGTGCCTGCTGGCCTGCGGTGATACTGACGTTGCCCGCCGTTGAGCCGACAGTACTGAAGCTCTCGCTTTGGGTGGTGCCTTTTTCGCGCAGATCGTGCGTGGTTTTGCTGCTACCGATGGTGAAGCCGATCCCGCCTGACCCCATCAGGCCGCTCTTTTTAGTCTCTTTAAAGCGCCATGAGGTATCGGTATTGGTGGCGGCAACGATATCCACATTGTTGCCAGCCCCCAGCGCCACATTGCCGTCACCGGCAACGGCTGAGCCCTGTACCAAAATGTTATTCCCGGCGGTGACAGTTACATTGTTCCCACTCAGCAGCGCGCCTTTTTCCCGCGTAGCGCTGTCTTCTTCAATCGTATGGGTAGTCTTTTTACTAAGGAATCCTTTTTTGGTTTTCGTGGTTTCCTGGTAGTGATAATCGCTCTCTGTGGCGGTCGTGAGATTCACATCCCGGCCTGCCGTTACGCCGATATCGGCCTGTGCCGTAACATCTGCTGCCTGTGCGTTTACATCACGCCCGGCAATAATGACGGCGTCGCCGCCGCTGGCAATTTCCGTTCCCTGCTGGCGTACGGCGTCATTGACCACGGTTTTCTTCTTCGCACGATAGCTGTCGCCGTCGGTCGTTGCTTCAGCCAGCAGGTTGACATCTCGCCCGGCCAGCAGACCGACATCATTCTCCGCAGCCAGCCCAGCCGCATGGGAATTAATATCCTGACCCGCTTTCAACACCAGATTGTCACCCGCTGAAACGGTAGTACGGGAAAGCCCGGTGCTGTGCGATTCACTGCCCCCGTTACGGCTACTTTGCTGAGTGGTAGCCGCATTCAGATTGAGATCGTTACCCGCTGTTAGCTGAGCATTCCCTCCCGCTTTAACATCGCTGGCGGTGATATTGAGGTTATTCCCGGCATTGATACCGAGGTTACCGCCCGCGCTGATGGCGTTACCCTGCCAGTCCACTGACGACCGACCAGTCTCAGTTATCCAGCGTCCGGAGTGACTCCGGGCATCGTTAATCTGGTTGGCATTTACCGCAATATCCCCCCACGCATCCATCAGCAATGAGCCGCCTGCAGAGAGATTCGCGCCAGTAACAGTGATATCTTTGCCTGCCGAGAGCGACAATCCGTCCTGCGCGGTTATCGATGCCGTAGACCCCAGCAGAGTATCTTTAAAGCTCACATTGCGGTATTTGTCCCTGGCACTCACATCAATCTGTTCTGCCAGCGTCAGATTATTGATGTTGCCGCCCAGGCTTTCCAGCGCCACCGTTTTTCCGCTGATGGCGGAGCTGACGTTATTGATATCACCAATCGCGCTCAGGTCGAGGTTGCCCCCGGCCTGCATCAGACCATTGTTAAGGTTGTTAATACTGTTTTGGCTGTCGAGAGTGAGGTCGTTTCTCGCCAACAGCGTACTGCCGGAGTTGGTGATATTCCCGCTGGTAAGCTGAACATTATTCCCGGCAATGACGCTACCGTTGTTCACGGTGATATCTTTCGGCGAGAGATACAGCTTCGGTATCATTACCGTCTCACCGTTGATGGTGGCGGCTTCCCACCACAGCATGCTGTGCTCAAGGGACGCTATCTGATCTGCCGTCAGTGCCACCCCAAATTTCAGTCCCAGCGACTGCTGAGTGCTTGCAGCGCTATCCATCAGATAACGCATCTGGTCAAGGTCAGAACCAATGCCGTTGATGTATCGACTTCCCGTCTTATTCAGCATGGCGTTACTAACATAGCGGGTATCGAACGCCGCATCACCGAGGAAACGGTAGTCATATTCAGGGTTGAGTTTGAGACGATCGAGCATATAGGCCGATCCCAGGAACTGGTTTTGATCGGTATACGCAATATTGGTTTCACGCGGCGCTTCGCCAGGTTTGATACCCAGCATTGCATTCAAATCACCAAACAGGCTGGGATCGAGCTGACCAAGACCATTCAGTTCCGGGTTAACGTTGATCAGATACGGGCTTTTCGGATCGTCGGAGACGACGAAATACCCATTCTTTCCGGAAGGCAACGGATAAGCGCTGGTATCCACCGTTTTGCCCTGATTTATCCCGGCGGCATTCACGCCCTTCTCGCCTGGGTTAATCAGGCCATTGAGTTGGCCGAGGCTGGCGTTACCTTTCTGCGTGGTAGAAACAGGGTTGAGCGTAGCGTCTGATACGCCGCTGCTTTCCAGCGCGCCGCCGCCGTTAATCTTCTGCAATACGTCATGCAGTCGATCGTTCCACTGTGGAGAGCTGACACTTACCGTGTCATTGCTTGCCAACGCCTGCTTTTGCACCCCATTACTGATGGTTTGGTTGCTGAGGGTGTTGAGGGTAGGCACAGAAATAGTGATGCCAACTCCACTGTTTGCCGTGATGCTGGTATTACTAATGTCATTAGTGAACGTCGCTGTGATATTCCCACCCGCACTAATCACTGAGCGGTATGATTCACTATCAGCTGTAAACTCTTTTTTAATCCCCCCTAAAATATACGGAACCCCTATGTATTCGAAGCCATTTTTAGTGGGTAAAGCTGATATTCCGTAAGTATTAGTGGACTGATACCATTTACCGTATTTTGGAGAGTCCTTTAGTTTCAAAGGGGTTACATTGCAGTTATCAGAGAACCACTCACACCGGTATTCAGCCTCTTGATAAACGATTTCATGCCCAGCTTCGGCAGAAAGATTATTCAACGAATCTCCACTCAGTAATGCATCTCTGTCCGAAAGAACATGACTTGCACGGTTATCCATTATTGTAGCGTCGATAACAATGTCCCGACCTGCGGCAATACGTGCGGCATCCCCCGTAGCATTCGCTTCAACTATTAATTCACTTAATATAAAACGACGAATATCATTCCCAAGTAAAAGATACTTATATATATCGTGGCAGATCTGACTATTTCCGGCACATCTTTCCCCCCAATAGCTCCAGATAATATTCTCAGGGGACTTCAGCCATTCCTGCAAACTAAGCTCAACATCCGGCTTTTTCTTACCATCACCGATCGTGCTTGAAAATAAAAATGGTCCCGAAGGTAATGCATTAGAAAATTCCTGCTTTCTCTGACTGATAGTAAGCCCATCCCGCTGATTCAGCAGATGCCCGGTTTTGATGGTGATATCACCGTTCTGGGTTTCGATATTACCGGAGGTGTTGACCACTTCGCTGTTGGCATTTCCCGCCGCATCTCGCTGCATCCACAGATTGTTTCCCGCGAGGATATCGCCGCGCTGGTTGGTAATGGTGTTAGCATATAGCGCCAGATTATTTGCCGCGTACAACAGCGCCGTATTGACGATGGCACCCGGTGCATTGAGCGTCAGAGAGCCACGCGTTCCGGTGAAACCAGAGACTGAAATATTACCGCGACTGGTCAGCGTAATATCGCCGCCGCCCTGTAACGTTCCGGCTGTATTGAGCGCTACGCTGTCGCCGCTGAGATAACTGGCGCCGTTGCCAGTGGTGATTTGTCCATTATTGCTGAGCTGTCCGCCCGCCGTCAGGTTGAGCGATTGCCCCTGAAGCACGCTACGGTTGTCGATAGCGCCATCGCTGGTAATGGTCAGCGTTTTACCCGCGGCAAAAGCGCTTTGCACAGTAAAGTCATTCACCAGTTTCAGCGTCAGATTACCCAGCGCAACCACTTGCCCCAACGTACCCAGCCCGTGACTTTCAACGGACAGATCGCCGCCGCTGAACAGTTTCCCTGCCGCATTCTGATTAATCTGGCTGGCATTAACACTCAGTTGCGAGGTGCCCAACAGCGTACCGTTATTTGTCAGTTGCGTGTATTTCACCGCCAGTTGACCGGCCTGCACGGTTCCCAGGTTGGTAAAACTGGTCCCTGCAAGCGTGGCGCTGTCAGCCAGCCAGTTCCCGCTATTGGTGGCCGTTGCTGCATTCAGAATGAGGTTTGCCGCCTGTAACCAGCCTGCGCCGGAATACTGCGGCGTGGTCAGCTTCATTCCCGCGCCAGAAAGCAGTTTGCCGTCATTGAGTGCGCGAGTTGTGGCGTTAAGATGGGTCTCTCCACCGCCCTGCATTAAACCGTAGTTGGACAGCACTGGCGTAGAAAGCGTCAGCCCCTGGCGGCTGACAATCTCCCCGGAAGCCTGGTTTATCAAATCACCGCTCAGCGACAGCGTTGCGCCATTATCCCCTTGCAGTCGTCCGCTGTTGGTCAATGCGCCGGTCGTCATGCCCAGCGTCGCCCCCTGAATTTTGCCCTCATTGGTGACTGACGCCGCAGTCAGATCCAACGCGCCCCCGCTCAGCATACTGCCCGCTTTCTGCTGCCTGACCGCGCCGTTCATGGCAAGCGTAAACGCATTTACGCCGCTAATCGCCGCACTGTTATCAAGGGTTGTCCCCTTCAGCGTAAGATTTTTCGCCGTCCATTGCCCGGCGTTAGCCAGAGAAAGCGCCTGTAGCGTCGCGTTACCAAGGGCAGTAATTTTGCTGCCCGCCGCAGACGTCAGGTTATTTGCGAGCGTAAGCTGCAGAGCGTCGGCGCTTTGTATTGCCCCGTTGTTTGTCAGCGTTTGCGCATTGAGCAGAACAGACTGCCCTTGCCACACGCCGTTATTCGTCACCTCGCCAGAAGAGAGTTTCAGCGTCCCCTGCGTCAGCAGTGAACCACCTGCTGCGTTAATCAATTTCTGTTGCGGTGAAGCCATCGCCATGCGCGCCATCAGACGCTGACGAGCCTCTAGCGTCAGGCTTTGCAGACCGGTCAGCGTACCCTGATTGTGGATCCGGTTTTGCTGCAGGGTCAGGGTATTTCCCTGTACCGTGCCACTGTTATTAAGCTGCACGCCGTCTAGCGTTACGTCGCTTTCGCTGAGCAGCTTGCCGCTGTTATCAAGCTGCTGCGCGGTCAGTGACATTCCGCCATGACTCATCACTTCGCCTGATGTAGTAAGGCCGTTGTTTACATCAGCCGTCAGATTACCCAGGCTTATCAGCGATCCTTTGTGCAGCCAGTCATCTGCGGTCAGCGTAAGTTGCTGCCCCTGCAGCGTTCCCTGCGTCGTGATAGTGCCGGCATTGACGCTCAACGCGCCGCCGCTCAGCGTACGGGACGTAATGCCCGTCGTGAGCACATCGCCAGCCAGCGTAAGCCCATTCGTCCCCTGCCACAGGCCTGTATTGTTTAACGTCGAGGCTGCAAGTGTCAGCCTGTCACCGGTAATACGCCCGGCGCTGTTGATATCATCAGCCGTAAGCGTCAGTGCGCCGCCACTTTGAATGTGTCCGGGGTTGGTAAGTCGCCCGGACAGCTTGCCTTCCAGGCCATGCAAACCGTTAAACACGCCGCTGTTATTCAGCGAGTCGGCAGTGAATGTCAGGGTATCGCCTTGCAGTACGCCGGCGTTTTCCATCGCACCGGAATGCACCAGCAGCGCATTACCGGCCAGCCATTTACCTGCGGTATCCGTGATGAAGGTATTCGCAGAAACCGAGGTATTGTCGTTGCTCTGTACCAGACCGCTGTTACGGATTGATTTTCCATCCAGAGTGACACTTTTCGCCGCCAGCGTACCGCGGTTATCCAGGGATGCAGTATTCATCGACGCCCCCTGTTTCGCCACCATACTCCCCTGGTTTTCAACCGAGTTCGCCAGCGTCAGGTTCAGGGAATCGGCCTGAATATCACCTGCGTTAATTAATTTGCTGCCGCGCAGTGTGAAGTCGGTATTTGTCAGCAGCAGACCGTGGTTTTCCAGCGTGTCTAGGCCTAAATCCAACCCCGCGCCGCTAACCAGTTGTCCCTGCTGACCATTGAACATATTGCGGGTGGTGAGTTGTAGCGCCGAATTACCCTGCACAATGCCGTTATTCACCAGCTCCGGTGCGGAAATGCTCAGGGATTTTGCAGCAATCATTTCGTCGTTAAACAACTGTGCCGCAGCCAACTCAAACAGGTTGAGACTGCGCAGCGATCCCTGATTATCCAGTCGCCCGTTAGCCTTAATCTTCAGACTGTCCAGTGCCTGAACGCTGCCGCTATTGCGCAGGTTATCCAGTCTAATCGCCGCGGTACGGCCCTCTAGTTGGCCATCATTTTCAAAACGCTTTCCGCTGAGCTGTAGATCTTCACCGCTGGTCACCTGCCCACCAGCAAGGTTTGTAAAGCGATTCCCATCCCAGGCGAGCGCCTGATTCCCCTGCAGGATCCCACTGTTGCTGAGATCGCCGTATAATGCCAGCACCTTCGCTGCCAGCATTCCGCTGTTATTCACGCTGGCGGCATGGACGGTCATACCTTGTTGACTGAGTACTTTTCCCTGGTTAGTGAACGCGTCGTGTACTGTTGCCGTTACCCCCGTTTCACCCAACGCATTACCGCTATTTTGCCACGTATTTGCTTCCAGATTCAGCGTACCGCCCTGCAGCAAGCCAGTGTTGTGGAGAGTCTGATTCTTAAGACTTAATTCACCCACCGACAACACATTACCGTCGTTATTCACGTCCTGACTGTTCAGCGCGAGCGTATCGGCGGCCATGAGTCCGAGGTTATCTGTCTGCTGTCCGTGAACAGATAATGACGTGTCAGCCAGCAGGCGTCCCGCGGCTTCGTTTTTTATCGTCGCATATTCACTTTGCAGATTAACGCCGTTAATTTCTCCGCCGTTAACCAACTGGCGACCGTTGAGGTGCAATGAACCGTCGGTTGTAATCAACCCATGGTTGGCCAGATACGGTATATCCAGCGCTAGAGATGCTTTGCTGTAGAGTGAGCCGCCGCTGAGGTTTTCCAGTCTGTCGGTATACAGGTTCAGCGCGGTGTTGCCCTGCACCAAACCGCTGTTCACGACATGCTGACTCTGGAGAGTTAACGTGTCGGCGATCAGAGAGCCGCTGCTGGCGAGTCCATCAGATGCAATAATCGAGATGCGTTCGGCGCTGGCGCTACCGCTATGGGTCAGCGTTGTCCCACTGAGCGCCAGAGTATCGGCCAGCAGATCTCCATGGTTATCAACTGACTGCTGCGCGCTGAAACCGACGCGTTCCCCAGTGGATTTCCCGCCATGACTGAGCCTGTCAGCCGTCACATCCAACGAACCTTTTGCCGCCTGTACGCCGTTCAGCGTCACGTTGTTGCCCGTAATCGCAAGGTCCAGACCACTCTGTAAATGACCGTCTTTGCCAGTAGTCAACTGCTTTGCGCCGACATTAAGCGCACCAGCGGCATTAACCTGACCATTCAGGTTAAGGTTTTGCGTAACGTTTAACTGTATGTCCTGTTGCCCGGCGATCAGCGAATCTTTCGCGGTGGTGAGGTTTTCAGCATTGACCGTTACCCCCTGGTTGCCAGAGAGGACGCCATGTTGTTCAACTGTCGCGGCCTGCACCGTTAATGTGCCATCAGAGAGCAACTTTCCACCATTACTCAGCGTGGCATCAGCCCGGATATCCGCATCGTTTTTCGCGCTCAGGATCCCCTGTTGGTTCAGCGCTACCGTTTGTACTGAAAGCTGGCCGCCGCTCGCCAGCGTACCCATATTATCCAGCGCCCCGCTGTTGACCGATACGCTGTTACCCTGCATCAGACCTGCGTTGTTAAGGCTGCTGACAGAAACATCAAGACTGCCATTTGCAGCCAGTTGACCACCATTAACGAGGTGCCCACCAGAAAGGGACAACGCGCCTCCCGCATTGACCTGTCCCTGGTTGTTCATGTCGCTACCGGTCAGGCTTAATGCGCCCTTCGCATCGGCACGACTGGCGTTATTCAGAGCTATGCGCTGTGCCTTCAGCGTTAATCCGTTACCTGCTGAGAGCAATCCCCCCTGCGCCGACAGTTCGCCTTGACTGTTAAGGCTGACATCAGTATCACTCCCCAGCGTGGAACGGGTCAGCGCCAGCCCATTAGTACCCGTAACATGCATTTTTTCTTTACTGGTCAGGCTGCCGTCGGTGATTTTCAGCGAACCGTCACTGCGCAGTGAGGTGTTTTTCTGGCTAACCAAAGTGGTTGCCGCAATGGCTACATCCTGTTTAGCAGCCACCTGCAACTCGCCAGCTGCGGCAACCCCGCCCCCCTCGATCGTCACCTTGCCATCGCTGCCCAGTTGCACGCCTGCGCCGCTGGAGAGATTTGCATTCTGTAACGCTAACGCCCCGGTGCTGTTGATGACCATCCAGCTTCCGGTCTTATGACTGCCGGTCAACGTGACGCCTTCGCCACTGGCGGATAGACCACCATTTGCAAGACTGTTGCCGATCGTTAATTTCCCGTTAGCATTGAGGGTGATATCACCCTGACGGGCATTCAGATTCCCGAGGTTGACCCCCAGCCCTTTCTCGCTGGAGACCAGATGAATTCGATTAGCATACATGCCGCCTAACGCACCGGTGTCTACCGCAATTTTCGGTGCTTCCCCTTCGCCATTCAGCGGGCTCACCTGGCCATTCGCCGCCACGCGATTCGCGCCGGCGATAACCGTCAGATCCTTGGCGTGCAACGCAGCATTAATTTCCGTGGCACGGGCAATAATCGACACCGCATCGCTCTGACTACCATCCAGCCCCTTACCTTCGATGGTAATGCTGCCCTTGCTTACATCCAGCGACTGTAGGTTGCCGTTGGCATCCAACACGGGTTTACCGGTGGTCAGCGTGGCGTTAGGCGTGTTGATAAATCCACAACCATTACAGGTAATGCCATAGGGGTTGGCAACCATGACGTTGGCAGCTTTCCCCGCGACTTCGGTATAGCCCTGAAGCTGCGAACGGTTAGCGCCGGTAACTTCGTTGATGATCCCTGAAGCTTCCTTTCCCGGTTGCAGGTTCGGGTTATTCTGGATGATGCCGCCGAGCTGGGTCTGGGTAAATTGCCCGGTCGCGTTGTTGAGGATCAGCCCCTCTTTTCCCACGTTGTAGTCGTTATATTTATTGTGTGAAATCCCGGACTGGTTCGGCGTGGCAATATTCACCACCGGAACACCATTGGCGGCTTTATCCATCTGCGTATTGCCTTCAGGCGTGATGGCGGCGGCCATCGCTGGGAGCAGTGGTTGGGTAGCCAACAGGAAACTCAACATGCCACTTAGCAAACGCTGGGAAAAACGAACCTGATCCTTTTTCATCACCCTTATTCCTTAAAATGCCACCGCAACGCGGTAATACACATTGAGATGATCCGGCGCCAGCCAGTCCGGATAGTTAACTGGCGTTCCTACGGTAAACTGACTGGAAAACCAGCGCCCTGAACTGGTTAATCCCAGCGCAGCCCCCCACAACGTGCCGGAGGCATAGCTATCAACGTTATCCTTTTTCAGCCAGCCGCCGTCGAATGCCGCTATCGCGCCAATCTGTCCCAGCACCGGCAGCGTAAATAGCGAATAATTCACTTCATTGCGCCAGTAGCCGCCGTTATCTCCAGAAATGTACTGTTCTTTAAAACCGCGAACGGAGGTTTCTCCGCCCAGCGTCAGGCGTTCACTTCCATAGAGTCGGTCTGAAGACCATTGAAAATACACGCTGCTTAGCCACCACAGTTTCTCTGCCAACGGGCGCTGGAAACTACCGCTGACGCTCCATTTGCGAAATTCCGCCCTTGGCACATCACCCTGTTTATCGTTGTCATCCTCTGCGCCAAACCATGGCACGCCCTGGGTGAATGAAGGGTTAAACGTCGCAACGCCGGAAGCAATTTTTTGCGTATGGTTGATGCCCAGCGAAACGCTGGAAAGCTTGCGACTACTGGTTTCCAGCAGGATATCATTCAATTTGTTACGGTTAATTCGATGCGTCAAACCCAGCGATGCAGCGGTTTTGACATCACCATTGCGAAACAAAACCCAGGATCCGTTCAGACGATGGGTTTCGCTATCTCCGGTGGAACGCCAGGCATAACCATTGTTATCAATCGTGCTGAGGTAGTTACTCCAGCTGTAGTTGTAATCAAGCAGTCCGTAGCCGTAAGGAATACTCACGCCGGCCGCAAAGTTCTGCGCATCTTTGCTGCTGGAAAAATCGCTACTGCGTCCGCCGCTAATAAACCATTTATCCGCCAGGCCGAGCATGTTATTGAAAAATAGCGCACCACTGAGCTGTCCGGTTCCGGTGCTCTTTTGTCCACTGTTATCAAAACTAACTGAGCCATTGAGTGGAAATTCAGGCGTGGCGGTGAGGTTAACTATTGAGAACCCCTGCTGACTGCCCGGCAAAATTTCAATTTCCACCGGCGTCTGGCGAACCCGGTTCAACTGCTCCATCCCCTGTTCAATGTCACGCAGATTGAGAATTTTTCCTTCCATTCCGGGAAAGGTCATCAGCAGAGTGCGCGATGGGACGCCTTCCAGACGTATTTGCTGCAATTTACCCTCAAGCACCGCAATGTGCAGCACCCCGGATGAGAGATCCTGTTCGGTTAAAAAGGCACGACTGGTGATGTAGCCTCGACTGATATACCAGTCGGAAATTGCATTTATCAGTTCCGTAAGGCGGGGAATATTCAGGCATTGATTCACCCATGGCGCGGTAAGCTTTGCCGAGGCAGCGGCGGACAACTTCGTTGCGCCGTCAATATCAATACGCGAAATCATAAAACACGGCCCTTCAGTCTGGGCTGGCGTTTTCGGCGTTACGGTTTCGGGTAGCGTAACGCTACGCTCCAGCTCTTCACGCTGGCGCTGGTTTTCATTAAGTCGCTGCTGCTGTTGCTGCTGAATGGTATTCCGATCCGCAGGAGAGAGTGGCGCCGCAGAAACAGTTGTGAACGGCAAAATTAACATCCCAATTAATATTGCCAACTTTCTTTCATCCCTGAACTTCACCCCACCCCCCATAAAAGTACGAAAGCGAACTTGACTGTAAAGCACAGCCGATCCTTGTAAAAAAGCACAAAATGTAAACAAAAGTAAAGACATTAAGTGCTATTTCACTTCATTCCAATTGCATTTTAGGATTTCTTATGCTCTTAAGTTAAATTATCCTTACTCTGTTGACCTAATCCCATCGCAAATCGCCCATTTACCCACATTAACGATCTGGACAATACGCTACGATGACGCCACTCGCATCGTGCTAACAGACACACCTCCCCGGCACTAAATAAGCGGAATCCGCAATACCTGGAAATTGTACTATTATCGCTTAACTTAATTGTCGTAAAGTAATAGCGTTAAAAAACATGGAATAATTAGAAATGAATACCAGCATAATTAAACCTTCCTCGATCGTTCTTTTCTTCCTTATTCTGGCAATACTCAATGGTTTTATTGCAACCCTGGGTTTATTCTTGTCGATTTATACCCTGTGTAAATTTCGTTCCGACGAATACAGCCCATATCAGTATTTTTTAGCAACCACCTCCCTTATTTTAACAATTATGCCTTTTGTTTTAATAGTTCTCACCAAAACAGATGGGAAGGATTACTCTGCGCAAATAGATCTAGCGGTATTTAACAGCTCATCCCCTGAAACCTGCCCTACCATTAACGAGCACTTTCGTGACAGGTACGACACTGTTATAAAAAGAATCCCCTCTGCTTGTGGAACCGAGCGTATCAAGGATGTTGAATATTTGTCGAAGGGACTCTACATTACTTTCTATTCAGCAATTTTTTCCCCTGTCTCAGTCGCCGCATATTTCCTCCCACAACCAGAAGTCGTCAACACATGCCAAAAATACGTAAAAGAGTATGCTGAAATATGCTCTCCAATAAAAGGTTCAGAACTGGATCAAACAATAAATAAAATCCTTGAACTGAAGTTCCGGAATGTTAAAACAGCCACTGCAGAATAATATCAGGAGAAGGGAACGCTTAACGTTTAGAATTTAGCCACGTTTTTGCGCCAGCCAGATGGTATGCCCGGCGCAGTGCGGATCTTCCATCACCATCTCTACCACCACAAAACCGTGCGCTGACAGCAATGCGCGGTATTCATCCGGCGCGAGGCTGGCGTGAAACAGCGGTTCGCCCTCAAATTGCCCCATCGCGATACCGTTTTCCGTTCCGCTGGTAAACATCAGCGCGCTGCCGGGACGGCTGAGTCGGTCAAAAATCGGGAACATCTTTTGCTGATCCTGCTGAGTTAAATGGAAAAAGCTGTCCCAGGCGATCAGACCATCGAAAGTCTCGTTAAGTCCCAGCTCGCGCATATCCTGCTCCAGCCAGCGCTGTGCGGGAAAAGAGTGCCGGGCCCGCGCCAGCATCGCCGCAGAACCATCAATTCCCGTAAGCTGAAAGCCTTGCTGAATAAAATAACCAGCAATCGGCTGACCGTTGCCGCAGCCAATATCCACAATGCTGCCTTGCCCGCCCATCACGGTAATGAACTTATCCAGCCAGCTTTTCTCGAACAGTGCGCGTGAACGCTGGCTGGCAAAGGCCTCCGCATGACGTTGGTAGATGGACAGAATGTTGTTTGCCGCAGAGTCGCTCACGATGTCCTCACTTTTTTATTCTGTTAAGCATCACGACGATAAATCCTCCAGGACACGATTTGCAACCCTGGAATGCGCCTCGCAGAACCAATGCGCAAATACCCCAAAACCGTCCCGCTGTGGCATCATAGCGCGCAGATAACGTCATGACAGGGGTGATAAACGTGAAACCGGTAACGCTATACGATGTGGCAGACCATGCAGGAGTCTCTTACCAGACCGTCTCGCGCGTCGTGAATCAGGCCAGCCACGTTTCCGCAAAAACCCGACAGAAAGTTGAGGCCGCGATGGCGGAGCTCAATTACATCCCCAACCGTGTCGCACAGCAGCTGGCGGGCAAACAGACGCCGCTGATTGGCGTCGTGACAGCGAACCTTGCCCTGCACGCCCCCTCGCAAATCGTTGCCGCCATAAAATCCCGCGCCGACCAGTCCGGGGCCAGCGTGGTGATCGCCATGGTCGAACGTAGCGGCGTTGAGGCATGTAAAGCCGCAGTCCACAACCTGCTTTCTCAACGCGTAACCGGGCTTATCATCAACTACCCGCTGGATGAAGAAGACGCCATTGCCGTGGCTACCGCCTGCGGTACGGTGCCGGTACTGTTTCTCGATGTCTCTGATCAGACGCCAATTAACAGCGTGATTTTCTCCCATGACGACGGCGCACGTCTCGGCGTTGAACATCTGGTGCAGCATGGGCATCAGCGTATCGCCCTGCTGAGCGGGCCACACACTTCAGTTTCGGCAAGGCTTCGCCATGCGGGGTGGCATAAATATCTGGCGCACTACCAGCTGCAACCCACCGCGGAGCTGGAAGGCGACTGGAGCGCGATGTCAGGTTTTCAGCAAACGCTGCATATGCTTAATGGTGGTAATCTCCCCACCGCCATGCTGGTCGCTAACGATCAAATGGCGCTGGGCGCGATGCGGGCGATCAGCGAGTTCGGTCTGCGGGTGGCGGTTGATATCTCGGTGATCGGCTACGATGACACCGAAGACAGCGCCTGCTACATCCCACCACTGACCACCATCAGGCAGGATTTTCCGTTACTGGGTGAAACCAGCGTCGACAGACTGCTGCAACTTCCCCGTGGGACCTCAAGCGTGGGCAACCAACTGCTGCCCGTAACCCTGGTTAAGCGCAATACGGTTCTGCCTCCCGATACGCAAACCCTCTCACCCCAGGTGCTGGCCGACTCACTGATCCAGCTAGCGCGGCAAGTTTCGCAGCTCACACCCAAATTGTGAACGCATAACAATTGTGTGAGTCAGTTCACTCATTGAGCGCCCCATCCTTTACAGTTGGGATCGCTTATTCGTATTTTGATTGAAATTGTGAGCGAATAACAAATTCAAACAGGATACCGTTATGAACCTGAACACAGATTCACTCTCCGCTGTACTGGCCCGCCGTGACTGGGAAAATCCCGGCGTCACGCAGCTCAACCGCCTGGAGGCGCACCCGCCGTTTTGTAGCTGGCGCTCAGCGGATGATGCGCGCACCAATCAGCGCTCAACTCAGTTACGCTCGCTGAATGGCAAGTGGCAGTTCGCCTGGTTTTCCGCGCCTGAGGCCGTGCCGGAAAGCTGGCTGACAAGCGATCTGCCACAGGCTGATACTATCAACGTCCCCTCTAACTGGCAGATGGACGGTTACGACGCGCCAATTTATACCAACGTCACCTACCCGATCCCGGTTAACCCCCCGTACGTTCCAGCGCAGAATCCGACAGGATGTTACTCGCTCACATTCAGTATCGAAGACGCGTGGTTAGATGAAGGTCAGACGCGCATTATTTTTGACGGGGTGAATTCCGCGTTTCATCTGTGGTGCAACGGTCGCTGGGTTGGCTACGGTCAGGACAGCCGCCTGCCGTCTGAATTCGATCTTAGCGATTATCTGCTGCCAGGCGAAAACCGCCTGGCTGTGATGGTGCTGCGCTGGAGCGATGGCAGTTATCTGGAAGACCAGGACATGTGGCGCATGAGCGGGATCTTTCGCGATGTATCTTTGCTGCATAAGCCCACTACGCAAATCCGCGACCTGCGCATTAACACCCGTTTTAACGACGATTTCAGCCGCGCCACGCTGGAAACAGAAGTCAGAGTGGCGGGCAACGAGTGCGAAGATTTACGCGTCACCCTGCAATTGTGGGACGGTGAAACGCTCACTCACGAAACGACTTCCCCGCTCGGCAGCGAAATTATTGATGAACGCGGCGCTTATCATGATCGTGTTACCCTGCGTCTGAACGTCGAAAACCCGGCGCTGTGGAGTGCCGAAACGCCTAATCTGTACCGCGCTGTGGTCCAGTTACGTACCGCTGACGGAGCGCTGATTGAAGCGGAAGCCTGTGATGTCGGCTTTCGTCAGGTTCGTATTGAAAACGGCCTGCTGTTACTCAACGGTAAGCCGCTGTTGATTCGCGGCACCAACCGTCATGAGCACCATCCGGTCAACGGTCAGGTGATGGACGAGGCGACGATGGTGCAGGATATTCTGCTGATGAAGCAGAACAACTTTAACGCCGTGCGCTGCTCCCATTACCCGAACCATCCATTGTGGTACACCCTGTGCGATCGCTACGGCCTGTATGTGGTCGACGAAGCCAACATTGAAACCCACGGCATGGTGCCGATGAATCGCCTCACCGACGATCCCGCGTGGCTGCCAGCCATGAGCCAGCGCGTCACGCGCATGGTGCAACGCGATCGCAACCACCCGAGCATCATCATCTGGTCACTGGGCAATGAATCCGGGCATGGCACCAACCATGACGCGCTCTACCGCTGGATAAAATCAGAAGATCCGTCCCGTCCGGTACAGTATGAAGGCGGCGGCGCAAATACCACGGCAACCGACATTATTTGCCCAATGTACGCCCGCGTCGATCAGGATCAGCCCTTCCCCGCGGTACCCAAATGGTCGATTAAAAAGTGGCTGTCGATGCCCGGCGAGCAGCGTCCGCTGATCCTCTGCGAATACGCCCACGCCATGGGCAACAGTTTTGGCGGCTTCGCCAAATACTGGCAAGCGTTCCGTCAATTTCCGCGCCTACAGGGCGGGTTTGTCTGGGACTGGGTAGATCAGTCGCTGATTAAATATGATGAGAACGGTAAGGCATGGTCTGCCTACGGTGGTGATTTTGGCGACACGCCTAACGATCGTCAGTTTTGCATGAACGGCCTGGTGTTCGCCGATCGCACCCCGCATCCGGCATTATACGAGGCCAAACATGTGCAGCAGTTTTTCCAGTTTACGCTGCTGCCGGGACCCAAACGCCAGATTGAAGTAACCAGCGAATATCTGTTCCGCCACAGCGATAACGAAGTTCTGCACTGGTCGATTGCCCAGGATGGCAACCCGCTGGCCGCCGGAGAAATCGTGCTGGATATCGCCCCACAGAGTCGCCAGGTGATTACCCTGCCAGATGTCCCGCTACCGGAAACCGCCGGTCAGTTATGGCTAACGGTACGCGTAGAGCAACCTCAGGCCACCGCATGGTCAGACGCCGGGCACATTAGCGCCTGGCAGCAATGGAAGCTGGAAGAGAAACTCAGCCTGGCGCCACGGCCAATTGCCCGTACCGCACCACTGCTGAACGTGAGCGAAAACACCTTTACTGTTGAGGTCAACGACAAGCGCTGGCAATTCGACCGTCAGTCTGGCCTGCTGACACAGTACTGGATTGGCGACGCAGCCCAGCTGTTAACCCCGCTTACTGACCAGTTCACCCGCGCGCCGCTGGACAACGACATCGGCGTGAGCGAGTCAACCCGCATCGACCCTAACGCCTGGGTCGAACGCTGGAAAGCCGCCGGTCATTATCTGGTCGAAGCAACGTTACTGCACTGTGCTGCCGACACGCTGAGCAATGCGGTACTGATCGCCACCGAACATGCGTGGCAGTATCAGGGCGCAACGCTGTTCGTCAGCCGAAAAAGCTATCGCATTGACGGCAATGGTGAAATGCAGATAACGGTGGATGTCGACGTCGCCAGCGGCACGCCACATCCGGCCCGCATCGGCCTGAGCTGCCAACTGGCGCAGATCGCTGAGCGGGTGAACTGGTTAGGTCTCGGCCCACATGAGAACTACCCGGATCGCCTGAGCGCCGCCTGTTTTGATCGTTGGGATTTGTCACTTGATGAGATGTACACCCCATATGTTTTCCCTGGCGAAAACGGTCTGCGCTGCAACACGCGTGAGCTACGCTACGGCGCGCATCAATGGCGAGGGGACTTCCTGTTCAACATCAGCCGCTTTAGCCAGAAGCAACTGATGGAAACCAGCCACCGCCATCTGCTGCAACCGGAGGCTGGTACCTGGGTCAATATTGATGGCTTCCATATGGGCGTGGGCGGTGACGACTCCTGGAGTCCTTCCGTTTCACCAGAGTTCCTGCTGAGTGCCGGACGCTACCACTACCAGCTGGTCTGGGGTCAAAAATAATAATAATCGGGCAGGTTCCCCCCTGCCCGCATTCATCGTAAGGAAGTCCATTATGTATTATTTGAAAAACACTAACTTTTGGATGTTCGGCTTCTTCTTTTTCTTTTACTTTTTCATTATGGGTGCCTATTTCCCCTTCTTCCCTATCTGGTTACACGATGTAAACCATATCAGTAAAGGTGACACCGGGATCATTTTCGCCTGTATTTCACTATTTTCGTTATTATTCCAGCCTGTTTTCGGACTGCTTTCCGATAAGCTTGGCCTGCGTAAACACCTGCTGTGGGTAATTACCGGAATGCTGGTAATGTTTGCCCCGTTCTTTATTTACGTCTTTGGCCCGTTATTACAGGTTAATATTTTACTGGGTTCGATTGTCGGCGGGATTTACCTTGGCTTTATCTACAATGCCGGCGCCCCGGCGATTGAAGCCTATATTGAAAAAGCCAGCCGCCGAAGCAATTTTGAATTTGGTCGCGCGCGCATGTTTGGCTGCGTGGGCTGGGCGCTGTGCGCCTCAATTGCCGGGATTATGTTCACCATCAATAACCAGTTTGTCTTCTGGTTAGGTTCCGGCTGTGCGGTCATTCTGGCATTGCTGCTGCTCTTTTCAAAAACAGATGTCCCCTCTTCTGCAAAAGTTGCGGATGCGGTAGGCGCCAACAACTCAGCATTCAGTCTGAAGCTGGCGCTGGAGTTATTTAAACAACCGAAACTCTGGTTCCTCTCCCTATACGTGGTCGGCGTTTCCTGTACGTATGATGTGTTTGACCAGCAGTTCGCCAACTTCTTTACCTCATTCTTTGCCACCGGCGAACAGGGTACCCGTGTGTTTGGCTACGTCACGACCATGGGGGAATTACTTAATGCCTCTATCATGTTCTTTGCGCCGCTGATTGTGAACCGCATTGGCGGAAAGAACGCCTTACTGCTGGCCGGTACGATAATGTCGGTGCGGATCATCGGCTCCTCCTTCGCCACCTCTGCGCTGGAGGTCGTCATTCTCAAAACGCTGCATATGTTTGAAATACCGTTCCTGATCGTCGGTTGCTTCAAATACATCACCAGTCAGTTTGAAGTGCGCTTCTCGGCCACAATTTACCTGGTGTGCTTCTGTTTCTTCAAACAGTTAGCAATGATTTTCATGTCAGTTCTGGCCGGAAAAATGTATGAGAGTATTGGTTTCCAGGGGGCGTATCTGGTGCTGGGGATAATTGCGCTAAGCTTCACGTTGATTTCCGTATTTACCCTAAGTGGACCGGGGCCGTTTTCTCTGCTGCGTCGTCGCGAAAGCGTCACGCTGTAAAAGCCTCTTTGCCGGATACACCACTCACGTGGTTTATCCGGCCTTCGATGTGCCATCCTCACACGATGAGTCCTGACCTGGTGGTTTAAGTTCCGAGGACAACACGCCGCTTTTTTATCGTTATGGTAAAACGGGGCGAGAAGCCAGGTCATAGCATGAGCAAAAAGACGGTTGCGGTAACAACGCTCTTTATCAGCGTATTACTTACAGGATGTGGCAGCATTGATGCGCGCACGGCAGGCGAGGATTCAGATACGTATTACGTGGGAATGCGCCATGATATTGATAAACTAAAAAACCCGGGCGCTTACGATTATAACTATTTCGATTTAGCGCTGTTATTCGTTGATGTGCCGTTATCGTTCGTGGCCGATACGGTTTATGCGCCGTTTGATTACTATCACGGGCCGTATAAGAAAGTTGATTAACACGTAGGCCCGGTAAGCATTGCGCCACCGGGCATCACACGACGTTACTCCTCGATCGCCTGACGGATTTGCTGCAAGGATGCGGGATCGTCAATGGTCGTCAGATCGCCAGGATCGCGGCCTTCGCAGATCGCCTGAATCGTCCGTCTGAGCATTTTGCCGGAGCGTGTTTTCGGCAGCTGCGACACAAACCAGACGTGCGCCGGACGACCAAAATTACCAATTTGACTGTCCACCAGCGCCATAATCGCCTTCTCTTCCGAATGGGCAATGTCGCTGTCTTCCAGACTGTCGCTCTGTTTTGGAATAACAAACGCGACCGCCACCTGACCTTTCAGCGCATCCTTCACACCGACCACCGCCACTTCGGCGACGTTTGGATAGCTGGAAATACTCTCCTCTATCTCGCGCGTCCCCAGCCGGTGTCCGGCCACGTTGATCACGTCATCCGTACGGCCAAGAATGAAGTAATAGCCATCGGCATCGCGAATGCCCCAGTCAAAGGTGGCGTACACCTGGCGGGAAAACAGCGACCAGTAGGTATTCACAAACCGCGCGTCATCCCCCCAGATAGTCTGAATACAGCCCGGCGGCAGCGGCCCTTCAATCACCAGCATCCCCTTCTCGTTCGCCGCACAAGGTTCACCGGTCACCTCATTGAGCAACTGCACGTTATAGCCGTACATCGGCACGCCAGGACTGCCCAGCCGCGACGGTCGGTCGTCCAGCCCGCGGGCGATAGCCATAATCGGCCAGCCGGATTCAGTCTGCCAGTAGTTGTCGATAACCGGGACGCCCAGCGTTTCCGTTACCCAACTGGCGGTCGGTTCATCCAGCGGCTCACCCGCCAGATACAGCACCTCCAGCGAGGAGAGATCGTGATTGCGGATTTGCGCGGTCGGGAATTTTTTCAGCACGCGGATGGCGGTCGGGGCCGAGAACATCCGGCTGACCTGATACTTCTCAACAATTTTCCACCATACGCCGCAGTCCGGATACGTTGGCAGCCCTTCGTAAACCACCGTCGCCATCCCCGCCAGCAGCGGGGCATACACGATATAGGAATGCCCAACCACCCAGCCGATATCCGACGCGCAGAAGAACACGCCGCCCGCTTTGCCGCCGAAAATGGTGTCCATCGAGGTCGCCAGCGCGACCGCGTAACCACCAACGTCGCGCTGGACACCTTTCGGTTTACCGGTTGTCCCGGAGGTGTAGAGAATGCAGGACGTTTCGTTCGACTCCAGCCAGACAACCGGCACCCGTGCGCCGAGATGCTGTTGGCGTAGCGCGGCAAAGTCGAGGTCACGCCCCTCCACCCGCGCCATTTTCGCCAGACCGCGGTCGACCAGCACCACATGACGCGGCTGATGCTGAGCCTGATCGATCGCATCATCGAGTAGCTTTTTATAGGGCAGGATCTTGCCGCCGCGCGCCCCGGCATCCGCCGAAACGATAACCACCGGTCGGGCGTCGTCGATGCGCGCCGCCACGCTGTGCGAAGCAAAACCACCGAACACCACCGAATGGATCGCCCCAATGCGTGCGCAGGCCAGCAGCGTAATGTGCGCTTCGGCGATCATCGGCATATAAACTAGTACCCGATCCCCGCGCTGTACGCCGAGCGACAACAGCATCGCTGCCACAACATTCACTTCGTCATACAACTGACGAAAGGTAAACGTGCGTTCTTCTTCGGTTTCTGATGACACAGCAATCAGCGCCAGCGCCTCGGGCTGTTTCTCCAGCCAGCGGTCGATGGCGTTATGGCACAGATTGGTCGTCCCGCCGCAAAACCAGCGGGCAAACGGCGGATTGCTGTGGTCCAGTATCTGCGTATACGGCTGCTGCCAGTCAATACGCTGGGCCTGCTCGGCCCAGAACGACTCCGGCTGCGTAATAGAACGTTGATAAAACTCGCTATAAGACATAATGCTCTCCTGTTGAACTTACGCCTGATGAGTCGGGTTTCAGATAACAAACAAATCCATATACTCATTGACCGGCATCTGCTCCAGGCGAGTTCTGTCCAGGGAGACATCCAGAATGCGCTGCTGCTGACGGGTCGGGAACTGACGCGCCAGGTTGATTTTGAACTTCTCGACCAGCTTCGGCATCCCGTCGTTACGACGGCGAGCGTGGCCGATTGGGTACTCCACCACCACTTCTTCAAAACGTGATCCGTCGGTGAATTCCAGGGTGATGGCATTCGCGATGGCGCGTTTTTCAGGATCGTGGTAATCGGCTGTAAAGGCCGGATCTTCAAAGCAGTTGATCTTCTCGCGCAGGGCATCAATGCGTTTGTCCTGCGCCACGCCGTCTTCATAATCTGCCGCGGTTAAACGCCCGAACAGCAGCGGAATGGCGACCATATACTGGATGCAGTGATCGCGATCCGCCGGGTTATTCAGCGGGCCTTTTTTATCGATGATGCGGATACAGGCTTCGTGCGTACGAATGGTCACTTTTTCGATATCCGCCGCCGTTTTCCCTGCAGCCTGTAGCTGCTCGTACAGCGTCATCGCCGCCTCTACCGCAGTCTGCGAGTGGAACTCGGCCGGGAAGGAGATTTTAAACAGCACGTTTTCCATCACATAAGAGCCGTACGAGCGCTGGAAGCGGAACGATTCGCCTTTGAAAGAGACGTCATAAAAGCCCCAGGTTTTCGCCGTCAGCGCAGACGGATACCCCATCTCACCGGTTTTCGCCATCAGCGCCAGACGTACCGCGCGCGAAGTTGCATCGCCAGCTGCCCAGGATTTACGCGTGCCGGTATTTGGCGCATGGCGATAGGTACGCAGCGACTGCCCGTCAACCCACGCCAGCGACACGGCGTTGAGGATTTCATCCCGGTTCAGGCCAAGCATCTCGGCGACCACCGCCGTGGAGGCCACTTTGACCAGCAGTACGTGATCGAGACCGACGCGGTTAAAAGAGTTTTCCAGCGCGATGCAGCCCTGAATTTCATGGGCTTTAATCATTCCGGTGAGCACTTTTTTCATGGTTAACGGCGCTTTCCCCACCGCTACCGCATTGCGTGACAGCCAGTCAGCCGTAGCCAGAATGCCGCCGAGGTTATCGGAAGGATGCCCCCATTCCGCGGCCAGCCAGGTGTCGTTAAAGTCCAGCCAGCGGATCATCGCGCCGATGTTAAACGCCGCCTGCACCGGGTCGAGCTGGAACTGGGTGCCCGGAACGCGCACGCCGTTCGGCACCACAGTCCCTGGGACTACCGGCCCCAGCAGTTTTTTACAGGCCGGATATTCCAGCGCTTCCAGGCCGCAGCCTAAGGTATCAAGCAGGCAATAATGCGCGGTGTCATACGCTACCGTCGAAGTGATCTCGTAATTCATGACGTAATCAACGATATCAACGATTTCACGGTCAAATTCCGGGCGGACGTTCGAAATATGTGCAGACATAACAAGGGTTCCTGTTTTTATATTTAGAGGTTTTGTATTAGCAACGCTGATCTATCGCGACAAAGACACGATCTTCCGGGCCGGTGTAATTGGCGGAAGGACGGATAATTTTGTTGTCCTGGCGCTGTTCAATGATGTGCGCCGCCCAGCCGGTGACGCGGGCGATGACAAACAGCGGTGTGAACATTTCGGTCGGGACGCCCATCATGTTGTAGGAGACTGCCGAGAACCAGTCGAGGTTGGGGAACATCTTTTTCGTTTCCCACATCACGTCTTCCAGACGGTCGGCGATGTTGTACATTTTCAGCGAACCGCCTTCCTGAGAAAGCTGTTTCGCCACGCGCTTTATCACCTGATGGCGCGGGTCGGCGATGGTGTAAACCGGATGACCAAAGCCAATCACCACTTCTTTGTTTTCAACGCGTTTACGGATATCCGCTTCCGCTTCGTCTGGCGTTTCGTAGCGCTGTTGGATCTCCAGCGATACTTCATTCGCCCCGCCGTGTTTCGGACCACGCAGTGCGCCAATCGCGCCGATAATCGCGGAATACATATCGGATCCGGTCCCTGCAATCACGCGGCTGGTGAAGGTGGAGGCGTTGAATTCGTGTTCGGCGTACAGCACCAGCGAAATATGCATCGCTTTTTCCCAGCTTCGCGACGGCTTTTCGCCATGCAGCAGATGCAGGAAGTGTCCACCAATGGAATCATCGTCAGTTTCCGGCTGAATACGCTCGCCGTTATGGCTGTAGTGATACCAGTACAGGAGAATAGAACTGAGCGATGCCAGCAGCTTGTCAGCAATATCGCGTGCGCCGGAGACGGTATGCCCTTCTTTTTCCGGCAACGTACAGCCCAGCGCGGAGACGCCGGTGCGCATCACGTCCATCGGGTGCGAGGCAGCAGGCAGCGCTTCCAGGACGGTACGCACGTTTGCGGGCAGTCCGCGCAGCGCTTTTAATTTGATTTTATAGGCGGTGAGCTCATCACGGGTGGGCAATTTCCCGTGGATCAGCAGGTGCGCGACTTCTTCAAATTCACACTGCTGCGCCAGGTCGAGAATATCGTAGCCGCGATAGTGCAGGTCGTTACCGCTTTTGCCTACGGTACACAGCGCGGTATTTCCGGCTGCGACGCCTGACAGCGCAACCGATTTTTTAGGTTTAATGACATGGGTACTATTTTGCAGGATCGTTGTGTCGCTCATGTTGTCCTCGTCATTTTTATAATATGTAGGGTACAAATTTATTGCCGGATGGCGACTACGCCTTATCCGGCCTACGACGGTTACTTCTTGGTATACAACGCGTCGAGTTTCTCTTCGAACTGGTAGTAATTGATGCTTTCGTACAGCTCGTTGCGCGTCTGCATAATGTCGACAACGCTCTTTTGCGTTCCTTCCTGGCGCAGCACGTTGTAAACCTTTTCCGCAGCGCGGTTCATGGCGCGGAAGGCCGACAGTGGATACAGCGCCATCGCGACGTTCGCGCTGCGCAGTTCATCAGTGGTGAACAGTGGCGTAGCGCCAAATTCGGTAATGTTGGCGAGGATCGGCACCTGTACCGCATCGGCAAACTGACGGTACATGGCAAGCTCGGTAATGGCTTCCGGGAACAACATATCCGCGCCTGCTTCGACGTACGCCTGGGCACGATCGATGGCGGCCTCTAACCCTTCCACCGCCAATGCATCGGTCCGCGCCATGATCACAAAGTTGGGATCGGTACGCGCATCGACGGCAGCGCGGATCCTGTCGACCATCTCTTCTTTCGAGACGATCGCCTTGTTCGGGCGATGACCGCAGCGTTTGGCGCCGATCTGATCTTCAATATGCAGCGCGGCGGCACCGGCTTTGGAAATCGACTTCACGGTCCGCGCCACGTTGAAGGCTGACGATCCAAAACCGATATCCGCATCCACCAGCAATGGCAGCGGGCAAACATCAGTAATACGGCGAATATCGGTTAGCACATCATCAAGGGTAGAAATACCAAGATCCGGCAGACCCAGAGACCCAGCCGCGACGCCGCCGCCGGAGAGATAAATCGCCTGATATCCGGCGCGTTGGGCCAGCAGAGCGTGGTTGGCGTTGATGGTGCCAACGATTTGTAATGGGTTTTCTTTGCTGAGCGCGGCGCGAAACGCCTGCCCTGGGGAGTGTAGAGACATATCCCGTCCTTTGTTATCAACTTGTTATCGTTCGTTGATTTATTTAAAGCAAGGGGTATGCCAAAGACCTTAATTTTTAATTATTTTATATATTTACCTTTAAAAACAATATATTAAATTAAATCCTTGTATCTTTGTTGCACAAAAGCGTGTCAGCTATCGTTTCATGAAACGTTCCTTCACGTTTCATTGCAACATTAATGAAACACAACTAAACCCTAATACTCGGTGCCTTACTTTTTAGGATGGTTATGGCTGATACGCATCTTCCGCCGCGGGTGAACGACGACAAACCGGTTATCTGGACCGTTTCGGTCACGCGCCTGTTCGAACTGTTTCGCGACATCAGCCTGGAGTTCGACCACCTGGCAACCATCACCCCTATTCAGCTTGGTTTTGAAAAAGCGGTGACGTATATCCGCAAGAAGTTAGCCACCGAGCGTTGTGATGCCATCATTGCCGCGGGTTCCAACGGGGCGTATCTGAAAAGCCGTTTATCGATTCCGGTGATCCTGATTAAACCCAGCGGGTTTGACGTGCTACAGGCGCTGGCCAAAGCAGGAAAGCTCACCTCGTCGATTGGCGTCATTACCTATCAGGAAACCCTCCCCGCGCTGCTCGCTTTTCAAAAAACCTTCAATTTGCAGCTTGAACAGCGCAGCTATATCACGGAAGAAGATGCCCGTGGGCAAATCAACGAGCTGAAGGCCAGCGGCACGCAGGCGGTCGTCGGCGCGGGGTTGATTACCGACCTGGCTGAAGAAGCAGGCATGACCGGCATCTTTATCTATTCGGCGGCCACCGTGCGCCAGGCCTTTGTCGATGCGCTCGATATGACTCGTCTGACGCTGCGCAGAAACGGTCCGTACGTTTCCGGCGATACGCTGCGCACCCGCTATGCGCTGGGGGATATGCGCGGTCACTCGGCACAGATGGAACAGGTGCGGCACACCATTATGCTTTATGCCCGTTCGCGTGCGCCGGTGCTGATTCAGGGCGAAACAGGCACGGGCAAAGAACTGGCGGCGCAGGCAATTCATCGTGAGTTTTTCACCCGTCAGGAGAACCGGCGCGGTAAACCTTCGCCGCCGTTTGTTGCTGTCAACTGCGGGGCAATCACCGAATCATTACTGGAAGCGGAACTGTTCGGCTATGAGGATGGCGCCTTTACCGGCTCCCGTCGGGGAGGACGCGCGGGCCTGTTTGAAATCGCCCACGGCGGAACGCTGTTTCTTGATGAGATAGGCGAAATGCCGCTGCCGTTACAAACCCGACTGTTGCGCGTACTGGAAGAAAAAGAGGTCACCCGGGTCGGTGGACATCAGCCGATTCCGGTCGATGTACGGGTGATTAGCGCCACCCACTGTCATCTGGAGCAGGAGATAAAACAGGGAGAATTTCGCACCGATCTGTTTTATCGCCTGAGTATTTTGCGCCTCACGCTACCGCCGCTACGCGAGCGATTGCCCGATATCCTGCCGCTGGCGGAAGGCTTTTTAAAACAGTCGCTGGCGGAACTGGAGGTGCCGTTTTCTGAACCTGTGCGCAAGGGGCTGGGTCTGAGTCAACCGACGTTACTGAATTATGGCTGGCCTGGGAATATCCGTGAACTGCGTAATATGATGGAGCGCCTGGCGCTGTTTTTAAGCGTCGAGCCGCAGCCGGAGCTGAACGTACAATTCCTGCAGCAGTTGTTACCGGAACTGGCCGTTGCTGCTGACGCGCCACAGGTATCCTCATCGCTGACGCCACAGCAGGTGCTGGCGCAATTCAATGGCGATAAAACCGCGGCTGCACGATATCTCGGGGTAAGCCGAACCACCTTCTGGCGCAGATTAAAAGAAAACCCGCCGATACAATGACCGGCGGGTATCGCGATTTTTACAGTAGCGTATTATTTTTTCTTGTAGATATTGGCTGTGCCATGGATTTTATTATCCGTTTGACCGGAGGTTAATACCACCACATCGGCCCCTTTCTCTTCTGCTTTCTTCAGCAGCTCTTCTTTAGCGTCTGAGACAGAAACTTCATTACTCGTTGAGATATCACCGATTTTTGTGTACTGCGACTCAACCTTTTCAAATTCAAGTTTTGTCATAAATTCCGCGGCATATGCGTTGGTCACGACAAAAGCTAATGCACCAATAAGTACTTTAATTCCAGTTTTCATAGACCAGCTCCAGGTTTTGTTATTACGCCATCATCGATCCCTGAACATTACATAACGCGATTCAAGGATGATTAATAACTAGTCCAGCCTGGATAAAAAATCCACATTCAGCAGGAATATATAGAGATTTTGCGGCGCAGAAAAAACCGGTCACCGGGTAGCAGCGCGTCAACCTGTTCAAAGTTTCAATAGCCAGTGTGAGTTGATCCTCAGAACAGACAGCGCACTGAAATTATAGTGTTAACTTTATGAGAATCTGAGGAATTGTTGTCTATGGAACCTCTGCACGCCGTCGTACTCACCGTCAGCCTGTTTGTTTTAACTTTTTTTAACCCCGGCGCGAACCTGTTTGTGGTGGTGCAAACCAGCCTGGCGTCAGGGCGACGCGCGGGCGTGATAACCGGTCTGGGCGTCGCCTTAGGCGATGCGTTCTACTCCGGCCTCGGGCTCTTTGGCATGGCGACGCTTATCACTCAGTGTGAAGAGATTTTTTCGTTGATTAAGATTGTCGGCGGCGCCTATCTGCTGTGGTTCGCCTGGAACAGCATCCGGCATCAGGCTACACCGCAAATGCCAACGCTACAGCAGCCGCTTTCCGCCCCCTGGTATGTGTTTTTCCGCCGCGGGTTATTAACGGATTTATCTAATCCGCAAACCGTGCTGTTTTTTATTAGTATCTTCTCGGTCACCTTAAGCGCAGACACGCCAACGTGGGCGAGGTTGATGGCCTGGGCCGGCATTGTGTTGTCTTCCGTTATCTGGCGTATTTTTCTCAGCCAGGCGTTTTCGTTGCCCGCCGTGCGCCGTGCGTATGGCCGAATCCAACGGGTTGCCAGCCGGGTGATTGGCGCCATTATTGGTGTCTTCGCGCTCAGGCTTATTTATGAAGGTATTAGCCATCGATAAGAGAGTTTAGCTTGACCATCGTGAGGTAATTGTCCGTAATACCGCCTGAATTTTTAATCGCACGTTGAGTGGCAGTAAGATGGAACAGGTTGAACCGGTAAACGACACATTACTCCTTACAGAATGGCAGGCGCTGTTACGTCAAACATCGCCTGAAGTTCACACACTCCTGACATCGTTAAGCGATGAAGAGATCCGCCATTTAGTAACCGTTTTTTATGACTATATGCTCTCCCATGCGGAGAGCGCATTGTTCCTCAATACAGAACAGGTCAGTACCCGCCTCAGCGGCAGCATGTTTGACTGGCTGCGCAGCGTACTTGGCAGCGCCCACGAAGATCTCTCACAACTGCTGGCCAAACAGCGCAAAATTGGTGTGGTGCATGCCCGTATCGGCCTGCCCATCGATCTGGTTAACCGCGGCGCGCGCAAGCTGAAAGATGAGCTGTACAGGGTGTTAAAAACAAAGGCAGATTCCACTCCCGCCTTGCTGAGCGATGCTATCTGTTTCAGCAGTCTGGCAATGGATACTGCGCTGGAGGCCATGACGGTCTCCTATTCCCCCAGTTTTCAAAACTCTATGCACACGCAGGAGCAGTACCGTCTACAGACTATTTACGATGACGTTAACGTCGAGCGCGAGCGGCAAATCCGTTCGTTTACCGACTGGGAAAACCAGTTTATCTATAACATCGCCACCGGAATGCCTTTCGGTGAGATGGTGTTTCTGGCGAATTCTGACTTCGGTATGTGGTTATCACATAAGGGAAAACATATCCTCGGCAACAGCAATCTGCTGAATAAGATGGAATCACTGATTGCAGAGATCGACAGTCGTCTGACAACAACCCTGTCGCATCAGCATCAGCCGACAGAACCCGAGCGGATGAGCTTATTGCAGGATGTACGCCAGCTATCGGCAAAAATCCATTTCCTGCTCGCCTCAATGTTCGACGCGCTGGTTAAGCAGGAAAATGGTAAAGATTCGCTGACCCAGTTGCTTAATCGCCGCTTTATTCCGACTATCATGCGGCGCGAGATCTCGCTGGCGTTACATACGCGTAAGCCTTTTACCCTGGCGATGCTGGATATCGACTACTTCAAGCAAATTAACGATAACTTCGGGCATAATACTGGCGATCTGACGCTCAAAAACGTCGCGGCGGTCATTTACGATCATATCCGCAGCAGCGATTACGTGTTCCGCTACGGTGGCGAAGAATTTATGATTCTGCTCGTCGAGTCAGATGAAACACAGGCCAGTATTATTCTGGAAACGCTGCGTATGAAAATTGCCGAGATGCGCATGGCAGCCTCAGCGACAGAAACGTTTTCTATTACCGTCAGTATTGGTATTGCCGAATATGACTATCATCCCGACTATAAACAGTTGGTTGATAAAGCCGATCGCGCACTTTATCTGGCGAAAAGTAATGGCCGCGACCGCGTTGAGGTTTATCAGGAATAATCGTTGCCCAGCAGAGAAATAAATACCCCGTTCAGGGTATTTATCTGACCTGTGATAAATATCGGGCTGTTATTATTTTTCAGGCATATTGGCATGAAGAAAATAACAGCCGCGTAATAAGATGCAAATCAAATACACCAAATCTGAATAGCGCTAGCATATCCCGGTGATGACGCCTTCTGAATGCAGAAGGGGAAATATGAGGGATACTATAAAACCATGAACGGGAAGATGAGAATGCGCTGGCAGCGCCGCCCAGGCACGACCGGGGGCAAACTGCCGTGGAATGACTGGCGCAACGCCAGCAGCTGGCGAAAAGCCACCCAGTTTCTCCTGCTGGCTATCAATATTTATATTGGCGTGGCGTTCTGGTATTGGGTCCACTATTTCGAAACCGCCGGCACCAGCGTTTATATTCCAAGGCCCGGCGGTATTGAGGGATGGCTGCCGATAGCGGGTTTGATGAATTTCCGCTATACGCTAGAGACCGGTTTTCTTCCGCCCATCCATGCCGCCTCTATGCTGCTGTTAGTTGCGTTTATCCTGATTAGCCTGTTGTTAAAAAAAGCTTTCTGTTCATGGTTATGCCCAGTGGGGACGCTTTCCGAACTGCTCGGTAATCTGGGGAGAAAATTATTCGGTCGTAACTTTACGCTGCCGCGCTGGCTGGATATCCCGCTGCTCAGCCTGAAGTATCTGCTGCTGGGGTTTTTCTTGTATATCGCCCTGTCGATGCCCGCCCAGGGGATTCAGTACTTTCTGACGTCAGCCTATGGAATCATCATCGATGTGAAGATGCTCGATTTCTTTCGCCATATTGGCTCCGCCACGCTCATCTCCGTGGTGGTTATCAGCCTCCTGAGCCTGTTTATTCGCAACGCCTGGTGTCGTTATCTGTGTCCTTACGGCGCACTACTTGGTCTGTTCTCGCTGTTCTCGCCGTTTAAAATCCGCCGCAACGCCGACAGTTGCATTGATTGCGGGAAATGCGCGAAAAATTGCCCATCGAAAATCCCGGTCGACAGACTGATTCAGGTGCGTACTGTGGAATGCACTGGCTGCATGACCTGTGTTGAATCCTGCCCGGTGGCTTCAACATTGAGCTTTTCCCTGCAGACACCGCCGGGTGTAAAAGGCAGCGGTAAAGCGTTATGGCGACAAACGGCACTGTCGGGTGTTGCCATGACAATACTGGTGCTGGGGATTCTGTTTGCCACCATTGGTTATGCGGTATATGCCAATGTCTGGGATACGCCGGTGCCGGATCACCTGTATTTCCAGTTGATCCCGAAAGCAAAAATGATCGGCCATTAATTCTTTACCAGTATGTTCAAAACCCCTGCCAATTCTGGCAGGGTTTCCTGCCTGTAACGCCATTTTAAGACTATTGAACTTGTGTCATCGTGTCCCCGTTTATACAACCTTAAATATCACCCGTAATCATTTTTTTATTATGTTATGGGCGACTGGGACCACAATAATGAACGGGATAACATCATGACTAAAATAAAACTGGCGCTGCTTTTACCTCTGTTTCTGGCGGGTTGTACGGTGAGCGATGGAGAATTAAGAAACGCTTACGCTCAGCGTTATCAGCAGCCCGCCGCTTATGTCGATATCTATAAACAGAAAATAGCAATCATGGATATTAATGCGCTGGCCCAATATGCCGCCGCAGAAGATAAGAAAAAAATGCGTGGGCAACCAAGACTGAAAATCGACGAATTCATTACCATTGAAAATGTGCAGGCGAAAGGAAACCGGGTGGTCTACGATTACTCGCTGTCCGAGAGCTGGCTGGCGCTGTCCGCAGATAAACAGCGTGAAAAGCAGACCAATATGAATAAAGACCTGATCTATCGTACCTGCTCGCTGGAAACGGTACGTCTGGCGCAGGCGAAAGGGTTGGAAGAAGAGCATAACTATTACAGCCAGTACCCAGACAAAGTCGCCTTTACCCTGAGAACCAGCGCACAGATTTGTATGCAAAACGGTTTTACACAATAACCGCAATCCCCCAGCCTGATGGCGCTGCGCTTATCAGGCCTACAATTTGCACGCATCTGTAGGCTTGATAAGACGCCAGCGCCGCCATCCGGCTAAAAAACGATACTCAGAACTTCCATGAAACGCTGCCGACAATGCTGCGCTCGGCACCGAAGTAGCAGTATGAGAGCGAATTACAAGCTGCAACGTAGCGCTTGTCGGTCAGGTTGTTGACGTTCAACTGAGCGCTCAACCCTTTAATACCGATATTCGTTAAGTCGTAGCCAATTGCCATATCCACCAGCGTGTAGGACGGCAGAGTGTGAGTATTCAGGCGATCGCTGGCAATACCGTTGACATAACGCACGCCTGAGCCCAGCGTCAGGCCATCCAGCGGACCGCTTTTCACATCGTAGCTCAGCCAGGTACTGGCCTGGTTACGCGGCGCGTACACTGCACGCTTACCCTGCTCTTCCGGGCTGCTTTTCTTATAGCGAATGTCGGTATAGGTATACGCCGCCTGCAGACGGAAGTTCTCCGTCAATTGGCTAATGGCCTCCAGTTCCACCCCTTCAGACTCAATTTCCCCAATCGAGCGGTACGGATCGGTCGGCTCTTCTTTGGTGGCAATATTCGTCTGATTGATACGGAATACCGACGCGCTGAACTGACTGTTGAGTCCTTCCGGCTCATATTTCAGCCCGGCTTCCCACTGCTTGCCTTTCATCGGATCCAGCAAATTGCCGTTCTCATCGGCAAAGCTGGTTGGCGTAAAGGCGGTGGAATAACTCACATACGGCGCAAAGCCGTTATCGAACAAATAGAGCAGCGCAGCACGGGTGCTGAAGTTGTTTTTGTCCAGATCGCTACGGGTATCGTTGATCTTATCAATGTTAGAAACGCTGACCTGATCGTAGCGACCGCCGAGCGTAATACGCCAGCGATCCCATGACATCTGATCCTGCAAATAGTAGCCTGTCTGGCGCAGCTTGTGCTTCTCACGCGCATACATGTTGATGTAATCAGGCTGCGCGCCGTATACCGGGTTAAAGGCGTCAATCGGCGGGAATGCACCGTAGTAACCGGTGGTATTATTGCTGCGATCCTGATAATCGATCCCCACCAGCACACGGTGGTTGACCTGCCAGGTATCAAAGCTGCCGTCGAGTTGGTTATCCAGCGTAATCGCTGACATTTTTTCATCGGAGCCGGAGTAGCCGCGGTTAAGCTCGGTTTCATTCAGCCAGCCTGCCGCATACACCTGATTCAGCTCAACGTCGGTATGCAGGTAGCGCAGTTTTTGCCGCACCGACCAGCCGTTATCAAACAGGTGCTCAACGTTGTAGCCCACCATGTTTTCACGGCGATCGTATTTGTCGTAATCATCCTCGCCTTCGTAAAAGGTGTTGGAGATCTTTTGCCCGTAATGTGGAACCACGGTGCCGTCATACGGCAGACCGGAGTGGCTTCCGCCTTCCGGGTCACGGTGCAGATAAGCCATCAGATCCAGACGCGTCTGGTCGGTGATGCGCCAGGTCAGGCTGGGCATCAGCGCATAACGTTCTTCTTTCAATGGACCAAACTGCGAGTCTGCGTAACGCGTCATTCCACTCAGTCGTGCCGCCACGCGATCGTTATCATCCAGCGCCCCGGTGACGTCAAACGCCGCGCCGCGCTGGTTATTGTTGCCAGCAAACAGTTTCACTTCTCCGCCAGCATCAAACGACGGCTTACGTGATGTCAGCGCGACAATACCGCCCGGAGAAGAACGGCCATACAGTACGGAAGCCGGGCCGCGTACTACTTCGATATCTTCGAGGAACCACGGATCAACCACCAGCGAGCTGTGTGAGTTGGTGTCCCCCATCATCTTCAGGCCATCCAGATAGACGTTGTCCAGGCTACCATCCGAGAAACCACGCAGCACAATATAGTCAAAGCGGTTGGAGGCACCAATCTGATTGCTGTACACCCCCGGCGTATAGCTCACGGCCTGGCGCACGCTGGTTGCGCCCTGCTCTTCAAACTGTTCACGGGTAATGATCGATACCGACTGAGGCGTTTCAATATCCGGCGTGGCGAGCTTCGTGGCCCCGCTTTGCATTTGCGAGGTGACAACCACCGTATCGTTTTTTGTTGTTTCCTGCGCCAGCAGTGGAAAAGCCACGCTACCGGTCACCCATCCCACCACTAGCGCCAACCGAGTCTTCGCGAACATGAATATCTCCAAAGGCATGTCTAATTGTAAGTGAGAATTATTACCTTTTTGCTAACAGAGATAGCTATGCAGGATGCCAGGTTGCCTATGCGCAGTGCCAAATTGTCGGGAAGGCACGTGCGCAAAACGTAAAAATGGATTAGCAAAGTTTGAGCACATCGCCAGGCGAAAAGCCGTAACGACGCCGAAATGCGGTAGAGAAGTTGGTAGCATGTTGATAACCCGACATCCAGGCCGCCTGCTGTACGCTGTATCCTTCCAGTAAATAGCCGCGCGCGCGTTCCAGACGGCAATCACGCAGGTAGTCAAAGACGGAACAGCCATAGGCCGCACGGAACTTGCTGCGCAGGCTGCTGGGGCTCATCGCCGCGCGTTGGGCCAGGGCATTGAGGGTGTAGTCATTCTCGGGACTCTGCTCCAGAAGACGACGAACGACCTCCAGCCGCTGCTGTTCACCGCTTGCCGCAAGCCGCTTGCCACTCTCGACCTGACACACGCTGAGGCCATGGCCGAACAGTTGTAATATCAGCCCTTCCAGCATCAGTTGGCGAGAAACATGGCCGATCGTGCTCCGCTGCGCATACTGCAGGCCGCTGAGTAAAAACCCCGGCACCTGCCAGATAAGCGTCGGCGTTTCGCATCTTTCCCACTCACGCATCAACGATTCGAGCAACCCCGTGCGCCACGCGCCGTCGGGATACAGACCGAGCGATAACGTGCGCAGTTTGCAGTCAGCATGATGGCGGGCACGCATCGTCTGATGCTCGCTCAGGCGTGAGCTAAACGCCATCCCGGAACGTACCACATGCTCCTGCCCGTTGAGCGTCAGGATGACGCAGCCTTCCAGAACCACCAGCATATACAGAGGACTGCTGTGGCGGGAGGTGGTTTCGTAGGGTTGTAGCACCTGCACATCAGAGTGCGTGACACACATCCCGCAGGGGAGCGTCATCTCCTCTACCTCTCCCTGCAGAACGGGGCTGCAAGACGACAAATCCGGCTTTTGCGCCAGCAGGGGAAAACGGTAATCGATCCCGTAACGCTCACCAAAATCCATAAACTCGCTGACGGAGAAGGTGCGGGCTACGCGTCTGGACGTATTCAGGGCGGTGGTGTTGTTCATGCTGTCTTCTGCACAGGAAATGGGATTAACGGTTGATAACTGAAGCAACATTACCATTACCTGTACAACACAACAATAATAATGAGAATTATTATCAATATGACGTATGCGATTTCAAATCGCGCTGGAGAACGTCATTCCCGATATTCTTCTCGCGCAGCTCATCAGGCAACATTGACACCTGATGAGCTGCGGTCTGTGAGCCGTGTGCAGCTCAACCTTTCTCACTGTCATAAACGGGCACGTCAAACGCACCACGATACCCGCCGAGTTTGTACTCTACTTATTATGCTGAATTTCAGGCTGGTTTTCTTCCACCTGGAACACCGCCACAGCCTGGGATAGCATTGCTGACTGCTCTTCCACACTGCCTGTCGTGGCGGCTATCTCCTCAACCAGCGAGGCGTTTTGCTGAGTCACTTGCTCCATTTGCGTTACCGCAACTCGGATCTGTTCGATGCCGCGACTCTGTTCCCCCGAGGCTCCGGAGATATCTTCCATTAAGACATTAATGTTGCGTATTGCCTTCGCAATATCCGCCATCATGGCGCCACTGTTTTCGGCTATCTCTACCCCTTCCTTGACGCTAATTGCCGCTTTGGCAACCAGTTCACTGATTTCTTTCGCCGAGGAGGCGCTGCGCTGAGCAAGCGTTCGGACTTCACTCGCCACAACGGCAAACCCACGCCCGGACTCACCAGCGCGTGCGGCTTCCACCGCCGCGTTTAATGCCAGGATATTGGTTTGAAAAGCAATACTATCAATAACATTGGATATTTCGTTCACGCCTTGCGCATTACGGCTGATCAGGTGAATTTTCTCAACCATATCACTCATTAAACGCTCGCCACGCAATGCCATTTCCGTGCTTTCGCTGGTCATGACGGATGCCTGATGTGACTTATCAGTATTATTTTTTGTTGTGACTGAAATCTGCTCCATACTGGCCGCCGTTTCAACGACTGCCGCAGCCTGCTGTTCCGTTCTGGTTGATAAATCGGAATTACCGGAAGCAATTTCCTGCATACCGATATTAATAGACTCAACGCCATCGCGAATAGTGCTGACAGTCTCGCGTAGGCCTTTTTGCATATTATGCAAATTTAAGCACAGTATGCCGATTTCATTGTTACCCGATACCTTAACAGGATGGCTGAGATCGCCTTTACCAATCCGCGCAAAATGTTCAGAAACGATTTTTAAAGGCTGAATGATGGTCCGGTTCAACCAGAAATTACAGATAACGAAGATAAGTACCGTAATGACCAGGATCACGGATACTTTCAGGATCGAGGTATTAAACTGAACGTGTGTTTGTGCAACGATCTTCTCACCAATCAGCATTGTTGATTTGTAATAATTCGTCACTTCGTTATCGAAATTTTTGCGAGCCGCGAGCAGTTCCGCATTAGCATTTTCTTGTGCATTAATAATACTGTTGCTGGAAAGCGTCTGATTTAATGTATCAATAGACTTTTGCTCAGCATTCATTTGTTGCTCAAAAGCCGTTCTGATGACTTTACCGATTTGCGGATCGTCAGCCGTCAATCCAGGAATACCCCAGAAAATATCGAACTGTTTTCTGGCATACGCCATCTGATCTTGCATTTGATTCACTGTCTGTCGGGCATCGGTCGCATTATGTTGTTGAATATTATCACGAACGCTTCTGACTTTATAAACAGCCTCAACGACCTTATGCAGGGTATCCTGCTCCTTAATGATGTTATGTAGTAATAACGTATTTTTTTGATTTCCTTTGAGATCAACTAACTCAAATCCATTGGAAAAGAACTGCATGAAGGTAAATAACAACAGCAATAATAACAGGCTGGTTTTAATTCTCATATTCTTTAACATTTAAACATCTCCATAACAATAAAAATCCTCTACGACTTAATTGTTATCGACACATCACGTAATACCTTAACCTGTAAAATGGTTAATTATTAGAAAGTTTCCGCATTCATTTTCAGGTAGTAAATTAATTACTCAGGGAGACATACTGCGATAAACAGCAGCCCTCTAACATTGGCAAAAATAAGGCCAAAACTATTCAACATTAATATTATTTATGGATATAAACGGTAATGTCTTTCTGACTATCGACAGGCACCCGCACCCAGGACAACGAATCGACGGTGATCGGTGCCATTTCATTTTCTAAACGTAACAAAGGCGTGCTGGCGTCTGGCACACCTGTACTTTCAGTTATCTCGAGAACGCCCCGAAAAGAAATGGACACACTGTCTGGAATATCAGACAACCTTATCCATTCGTTGGCAATAACTAACTTTCGAGTAAACATTCGCTGTCCTTGGCGCGTGGTTTCTATCCGATAAATTTACAAGTTGATCAATCTATTCTTTGCATTAACAGCACATTGTTCACATCGTCAGTTAAGCATTACTTACCAGAAGAAAATGGAAGTGATAAAACTCATTTGAAACGTGTTTTACAAATTCAGCCGGAAGGTTATGTTTAATGAACGTTAACTTTGCAAACTCAACATCGCCATATACCCGGATACAGAAGGGTTTGACAATCTCACCCTGCACGCCAAAACACGCCTGCAGCCGAGTGTCATCCATAAAAATAAAATTACCTTCTCTTACCTTAATCTTTTCATGCAGATCTCGCCATTTCTCTGGCGTAAGCAGAAAGCTTTCCCAGCCATTATTTCTCAACACCTCAATCGTATGAGTAAACTTAAAATAGTCGTTTTGCATCGATACATCGCCACTCGAAGTCGAGTATAGATATTCTATTTTAAATTTAAGTTGTGCATTGAGGCTTTTTTTCTTCCCTTCATCTATTAGCCATTGAAGTTCATTGATTACGCTCCTTGAGAAGAGCTTTCTTTTTTTAGCGATGGCCAGCCATTGCATAATAAAAAGATGCTCTGACATTTTAGAATGAATCTTACGGTCCCGTATTGCGATACCAATTGCTACCAATGCACTCCAGGTAAACGCTTCCAGGTCATCCTGATAATGGTGTCGTAACGTACTAACTTTTCCTGAATCCCTTACCACTTAAACCTGCCCAAATAAATCATTATTACATGTAAATCTTGCATTATTTCATTTTAAAAAATACTACAACTAAAAACATCAAAATATGATCCAGATTAATTAATCCCTATGTAATAAAATTGCAAACTTAACACATCACTCTTATTAATCATTGATGCCCGGATGGCTCAGCGATAAATAATAAGAATTATACGATAAAGATAAAAACTAATAATACTCACAGGTTATCAATTCCACCTACTGTTAAAAATATGATCATCATAAAACTTCAAAAATTGCTGATTAGAAGAAATATCCTGATAGTTTTGACCAGCCCCCCCCAGACAAACATCCATTTCAACGCTAAACAGCCATTAAACATCCTAATGAAATCGCATTTTATCCTCCGCTGAGCGACAGACAGCCTCACAGCAGCAGGCAAGGCTTTTTATACAGGTATCAGTAATATTAACGCTTTTAAATTTCGCCTAATTCAAAAAGCCAACCTCCGGATTCAATGAACCGGAAGTTGGCTTGTCGCTGGTACGGTTAATAGAAAATACCGATGATCAGGGTGTGAGTAACGAACCCCACAATCAGCGGTACGGCGGTACGCTTCACCACATCGAATGGGGTTATTTTCGCTCCGCTGGAAACGGCAATCACGACGCCGGATACCGGTGAAATGGCCCGTCCCATATGCGATGCCTGCTGCATCGGCAGGATCATGGCAACGGCGTTAGCGCCCATACTGGCGGCAATTTGCGGGATGAGCTCAACGAAGGCGAGGAATGGCGCATTCCCCGACCCCATAATGATAGCCGCGGCCAGCGTCACCAGCGCAAATACTACCGCCATGGCAAACGGCGGTAATCCCACGTGTTCGGCCATCAGAATGAGCTGATCGATCGCACCGATGACTTTAATTCCGTGAGCAAAAACCCCTGCCGCAACCAACAGTCCAACCACACCGGTAAACGCAGTGCCCATTCCTTTCAGGAAATGGCTGAAACCTTCGCAGACCGACTTTAAATCACGCACCCGCAGCCATTCAATCAGCATACAGATGGTCATTGAAATGAGGACAATGGTGATAATATTCAGGTTGATACCCCTGACGAACATTTCGGATGACCCTACTGCCATCAGTATCGGAAGCATGGGGAGCAGCGCGTAAAAAGCCGGGGATTTTCCTGAATCAGTCACTTCTGCGCTACCGATTTCCCGCGGTAACGTCCCTGCTTTACGGTCGCAATGCCGCTGCCAGAAAAAATGGCACACGCCGACAACCAGAACCGTTGCCAGCGCGGCGGGTCCCTGGTGGTAAACAACATATTCCACTACATCCATATTCACTGCTTTAGAGCCCCTGATAGCATCGATTGCCGTCGGGGTGTAAGCCACGCCAAGCGAAGTAGCAATGACCCCGGCAGCCGAGGCCGCTGAGAGCCCTAACCCCAGCATAATGGGGAACATCGTCCCCATCAGCAACACGGCAAGCCCGGTTGCAGAAGGAATGGCCAACTGCAGGAGGCTGGCGAGCAGGTAGGAGAAAAAGAGGAGCACATAGGGCGAACGCAGCGCCCGTAAGGGTTTCGTTACTACCCGCACGACCGCCTCATTTGCGCCGATATGATCCATGTAATGCGCAAATCCCATTAACGCCATGATCATCAGGCCGAGATCGGCGGCGCGCGTGCTGAAGAGATCGCGCATTACCTCGAAAGGTTCGAGAAATGAAATCCCCGTACTGGCAACCCCCTTCGGTAATACGGACCCCCATCCGGTTAACGCGGTGCAAATCATCAAGACTAAGCCCGCAATGAAGAGCACCGGTTCAGCGCGATAACCTTTCAGAATCAGACGCGCGACCACCACGATAACCAGAAGTGCGATTAACACCTGAATCATGACTGAGCTCTCCGCTGCGCGAACTCAGTATAAGTTTCCTCAATCACCGCCACCACCACATCACTGGCGGCCCGCAGAGAACGCACCGGCAGATACTCATAAATTGAATGGAAGTTATGAGCACCGGTAAAAATATTCGGGCACGGCAATCCTTTCTGCGACAGTACCGCGCCATCATACCCGCCACGCATGGCGACAGGTGCGGGCGTTATGCCGCATTTCTGATACGCGCGGAATGCAATATCAATCGGGTAGTGAGCGTCCCCCTGCAAACTGTTCAACACATTCGCGTAGCGATCGGCTAAATGACAGACCACGCTGTTTTCCCCCCACAGGGCACAGGTGCTGACGGCAAGCTGGCGAATAAACGCCATACGCGCCTTATAACCTTCTTCACTGAAATCGCGGATATCCAGCTTAAGTACCGTGCGGGCGCTGTTACCCTGTAGCTGTTTTACCCAGTAATACCCTTCGCGCCCTTCCGTATATTCAGGCGCTTCTCCCCCTGGGAGCATGGCAATAAACTTATGCGCCATCAGCAGCGAATTCTTTAACTTACCTTTGGCCGACATCGGGTGTGCGGACTGGCCGGTAAAGATGATTTCCGCATCGCCCGCATTCCAGTTCTCGTAAACAAACTCACCGATACCGCAGCAATCCAGGGTATAGCCAAAATCAGCACCAAACGCGGCAACATCAAACGCTTTTGCGCCACGCAAGCCCTGTTCCTCATCCGGGACAAAACCCACTTTTACCGGCCCATGTTTTATTTCCGGGTGTGCGACCAGATACTCAAGAGCATTCATAATCGCGGCGATGGCTGCTTTATCATCAGCGCCCAACAGACTGGTCCCGTCGGTCACCAGCAGGTCATCACCGATATAATTTTTCAGTTCCGGAAATTCACTTTCGCGCAGGTAAATATTCAGCTCTTTGTTCAGGCATAAATCCCCGCCGTGATAATGCAGGCGCTGTGCTTTGGTGTCTGCCGTCTGTTCCGCACTGGTATCCAGATGACCAAAAAAAGAGACCACCGGGATCGTGCCATCGGTATTTGCAGGTAAGGTTGCCGTCACTATAGCGGTATCCCTGACCTCAATGTTTTCCATTCCTAATGCTTCAAGTTCTGCTGCAAGCAGTTTTGCCAGTTCCATTTGACCAGGAGAAGAAGGCATTATCCCATTAGCGCCGTTTTCCCTTGATGTTGTGGTATTGATTTTCGTGTAGTTAATAAAGCGTTCAACAATATCCATTCCAGGAGATCCTTTAATGTATCATTTATGAGGTACTGCGAGAGGTGTTCTGCATGCAGCGTGGAGTAAATAATCTGAGAACCAAATAAAATCAGCGCTCATCCCAGAACGCTGATTTTATGGGCATTACGACAACGATTTATATAAAGGAAGATAAAAAGGCTAGTGATTATACCTGCGATTAAAAAACTCCTTTCTGATTGATAAAATCATATTCCCTGTCTGTTTTTACTGCTATTTCCCATGGTGTTAAGCTAACAGAAGTCATAAACGGCATCCCTATACCTATGAGATAATAGAAATCATTTAGATTCCTGTACTCTGTACTGGCATAAGACATACCATCGCTATATTTTTTTAATGAACGAATACTGTATCAGCAACATGCAACCGTTTGCACCTCTCTACAAATAGCCACTTCGCGCACTAAAATCCGTGAACAAAATCACAATTACCTCAAAAGCAAAAAACTTCTATCGCGCTGAAAAAAAGGCAGTTATAAGGAAAGCTATATAATACCCACATAAACATAGCCAGAATTATACTATTCACTATGAAATAGATTCAGGCTGATACTATTTCAATATTGCCGTAGGGGTCAGTAGAGCTAAATCGTCGTAATCAATAATGTTTAACATCAATAACGATAATATTAAAAATTCTATTTATGACGATAAGCCAAATAATATGCAGGAAAAAAAACCTCTCCCCCGAGAAGAGATTCAGGGCAGAGGTAATACGGGTGTTAAGGACATACTTATAGTTTTAATGATAACAGAAGCGCTTCTTGCAGGACCGAGTATACACACTTAGCCACGTTAAGAAAATTCTTAAAAACATTAAATTGCAAATTTCATTTAAAACCACAATTATGATAAAGGAGCATTTATCAAAGAACAAAATTAACCAGCAAAAAGAGTAAACCATACTAATCAATGAGGTGATAAAAAAGCAATGCTGTATGGCTACCGATAGCGTTTCTGGCGACGCTGAAACATTAAATTAATTTAATGAATAAATGCGATTTACATAACGAGAATTAAAAAGTCATTAAATAAAAGAAATACAATTTTTCGTTACAGATCACACTTCCACTACAAGGAAGTTCCCCTACTGTTTCTTGCAGGTATGATTCAGCATGTAAATACCTTTCAACTCAACCCGAGGCTTTGATGCTGGAGAATGTAATCATCTGATAATCAGCTTCCCGACCTTTTCAGGCCGGACTGGTTATCAATGCGCCGAATTCGAATGCGGACACCGCTGTGTGTTTGCACGTTTTGCACATGATGATTAAACAGGTTTTCCAGTATGAATTTATCCCGTCAGGAACAACGTACCTTACACGTTCTCGCCAAAGGTGGCCGTATTGCTCACGTCCGCGATGCCTCTGGCCGCGTCACTTCCGTCGAATGCTATAGCCGTGAAGGGTTGCTGCTCTGCGACTGCACGCTCGAGGTGTTCAAAAAGCTCAGAACCAAGAAACTGATCAAATCCGTCAATGGTCAGCCCTACCGTATTAATACGACCGGCCTGAACAACGTTCGCGCCCAACTTGATAATCGCTAAAGGAGAGAGAGATGGATATCCCGAAGATTTTTACCATCAGCGAAAGCGCACATCGCATTCATAATCCGTTCACCGCACAGAAATACGCCACGTTAGGCCAGGTTTTACGGATGGCACCGGGAACACGCATTCTGGACCTCGGCAGCGGTTCGGGTGAGATGTTGTGCACCTGGGCACGCGATCACGGTATTTCCGGCGTTGGTATCGATATGAGCCGGCTGTTCAGTGAGCAAGCCACCCTGCGGGCCAAAGAGTTGGGAGTCAATGAGCACGTGCGTTTTATTCATGCCGATGCAACAGGTTATATCGCCGAAGAAAAATTCGATATTGCCGCCTGCGTTGGTGCGACCTGGATTGCCGGCGGCGTCGCTGGAACGATCAGACAACTGGAACAAAGTCTCAAACCAGGTGGGATCATACTCATCGGCGAACCGTACTGGCGTCAAATACCCGCCACGGAGAAGATCGCCCAGGCTTGCGGCGCGACTTCAGTGACTGATTTTCTTTCTCTGCCAGAGCTCGTTTCATCTTTCGACCTGCTCGGTTATGACGTGGTGGAAATGGTACTGGCTGACCAGGAGGGTTGGGACAGATACGAGGCGGCCAAATGGCTGACGATGCGCCGGTGGCTGGAGGCAAATCCGGACGATGAATTTGCCCCGGAAGTCAGAGAGCAACTGAGGAGTTCACCAACACGCCACGTAGCCTTCACCCGGGAGTACATTGGTTGGGGCGTATTCGCACTCATACAGAGGTAATATCTACAGTCGGTATAACCAGGCAGGTTATACCGACTTTTTTCATCGCTTACTTCATTAATACTTCAACAAATTTAGCCAGCCATTGCGGATGCGCGGGCCATGCAGGCGCGGTAATCAGATTGCCATCCACGTGGGCTTGATCAATGCCGATATCTGCGTAATGCCCGCCGCTCAGACGAACTTCTGGCGCACAGGCCGGATAGGCGCTACAGGTCCGGTTTTCTAACACCCCCGCCGCCGCTAACAGCTGAGGTCCATGACAGACCGCGGCGATAGGCTTACCGGCAGCGTTGAAATCTTGCACCAGCTTAATAACATCCGGATTCAGCCGGAGATATTCCGGAGCACGTCCGCCGGGGATCAGCAGCGCGTCGTAATCGGTGGCCCGCGCCTCGGCAAAATTCGCATTCAGCGTAAAACGATGACCCGGTTTTTCACTGTAGGTCTGCGCCCCATCAAAATCATGAATAGCGGTTTGAACGTAGTCCCCCTGACTTTTATCCGGACAGACGGCATCAACACGATGGCCCAGCATCTGCAATGCCTGAAAAGGCACCATCGTTTCATAATCTTCGACATAATCGCCGACCAGCATCAGTATCTTCTTCATTCACATCCCCCGCTCACGGTTATTAATGATGAGAAATAACGGCCATCTTTACTATAGCCCACGCATTTCACGACATTAATAAATACCGCAGGACACGCCGTCACCGTACGTCTGAAGGTGGTTGCCCCTGACGGCGTGCCCTGTTGTTAATACCTGAAGTTTCTGTCACTCCCAGGCCTGCTCAGATTTCGCGGCGTCAAACTGCGGCGGTGGCTTGCGGAAACGTCCGGTCAGGTAGGCGAGATACACCAACCCCACGCCAGCCCATACCAGTCCCAGCGTCAGCGATGTCACCTCCAGGTTCACCCACAGTACGGCAACGGTGGCGGCGCCGACCATTGGCAATACCAGGTAGTGCAACTTTTCCTGCCAGGTATGCTTACGTCCTTCACGACGCCAGAAGTGGTTAAACACGGACAAATTAACGAACGTAAAGGCCACCAGTGCGCCAAAGTTAATCAACGCCGTGGCGGTTACCAGGTCAAAAAACAGGGCCGAGAGTGCCACAATCCCGACCATAATGACGTTCAGCGCGGGTGTACGCCATTTCGGATGGACATAGCCGAAGTACTTCTCCGGGAAGACGTTATCGCGGCCCATCACGTACAGCAGACGCGAAACGCTGGCATGGGACGCCAGACCTGACGCCAGCGTATTCACAAAGGTCGTACACAAGAAAATAGACTGGAACAGTTTGCCGCCGACGTACAGCGCAATCTCAGGCAGCGCCGCGTCCGGGTCTTTAAATCGGCTAATATCCGGAAAGAACAGCTGCATAAAGAACGAGGCGGCAATGAAGATCAGTCCGCCGTAAAGCGCGGTAAGGAAAATAGCTTTTGGAATGGTACGCGCGGCATCCGGTGTCTCTTCAGAGAGCGTGGTTACCGCATCAAAACCGAGAAACGAGAAGCAGACGATGGTCGCCCCGGTGATAATCGGGATCAAATGCGCATTCTGGCTGATAAAGGGTTGCAGCGACCAGACGGTCCCGACCCCTTCGCCTTTGTGCAGCCCCTGCACCACAAGAACAATGAACACCACGATTATCGCGACCTGCACCAGTACAAACAGCGCATTGAAGTTCGCCACCAGATTAACGCTTTTCAAATTGGCCGCGGTAAGGATCGCTACAAACATCACCACCCAAATCCATGGCGCAACGCCCGGGAACAGCGCGGAAAGGTAAATTTTCGCCAGCAGGACGTTAATCATCGGCAGGAACAGGTAATCAAGCAGTGACGACCAGCCGACCATAAACCCCACATGCGGGTTGATCGCTTTTTGCGCATAGGTGTAGGCCGAACCGGCTTGTGGAAACTGGCGAACCAGCTTTCCGTAACTGATGGCGGTAAACAGCACGCCCGCCAGGGCCAGCAGATAGGAGGCCGGAACATGGCCATTGCTGATACCCGAAACAATACCAAAGGTGTCAAATACCGTCATCGGTGTGAGATAGGCCAGCCCCATCACCACCACCTGCCACAGCTTGAGGGATTTACGCAACTGTGCTTTGCCCGGCTGGGCCGCGAGATCCACAGAAGAATTAGTCGACATAGCTTTCCTCCCCGCCACGGGCCCAGATCTGCGTTCGAAACGTGGGTACAGCAGACCTGGGTCGTGTCGGGGTGGAAAGCCAAAAGAAAGGCGTCAATGTTGCACGGCACAGATGCGGTCCGTACTTACTGCGGGAGCCATGGATGCTCACGCGGGGCGGGTTTTTAAACATTGGCATCATCACATTTCCTCGTCACAAACTCTGTCGGTTATCTGAAGACCCGTTGTCGCAAGCCGCTCCATTACGCGACATCCGGGAAATGGCAGGTGATCCTGCAATATTGACGGGCTGGCTCCGCTCAGACCGCATGATGCGACTTCTTTTTTTCAATGACTAAACAATGCGACAGGCCCGACAAACATTCCGCCGCCGGGCCACTTTCCTGTCAGGCGTTTTTCAGCATCCACTCAATTTCAGTGTCGGTAATCAGGCGTTCAAACTGGATCAGTTCATCGTGTTTACAGGCGTGATACACATGGCTAAAACGCTCCCCGAGCAACTCACGCAGACTGTCATTTTGCATGAACTCCCACAGCGCATCGCTCTGGCGGATCGGGAACGGTAGCCCTTCCTGCTCCAGGCCGTTGCCTTCCACCTCTTCCTGCAACGGCAGCTCGTTATCCAGACCATGCAGGATCCCCGCCAGAATGGTCGACATCACCAGATACGGGTTGGCGTCAGCCCCCGCCACGCGATATTCAACCCGATGGTTATCACGATCGCCGCAGGGAATGCGCAGCGCCACCGTACGGTTGTTGTGCCCCCAGGAAGCCTGGGTCGGAACATACATCCCCGGCTGGAAGCGGCGATAAGAGTTCACATTCGGCGCCAGCAGCGCCATTGACGCGGGCATCAGATCAATCATCCCGGCAAGCGCACGCTTAAGTAACGCGGAATCATCGCCATTCGCATCGGCCAGCACGTTCTCGCCTTTATTATTCATAATGCTGATGTGGATATGCATTCCGCTACCGGCATGCTCCTCATAAGGTTTTGCCATAAACGTGGCATGCATCTTATGTTTCTCCGCCACCAGCCGTACCAGGCGTTTCAGCGCCAGCGCGTCGTCGCAGGCGTCGAGTACGTTATCGGTATGGTAGAGGTTGATTTCAAACTGCCCAGGGGAGGCTTCAGCCACCGCGCCGTCAGCCGGGATCAGCTGCAAACGGGCCAGTTCATCGATATCGTTTAGCACATCAGCAAAGTGGTTCAGGTTATCAACCGAGTAAACCTGACTTTGCGTATTCCGATCGTCCGTTCCCGGCGCGCACGGCGGCTGCAGATAACCTTCGGGATCGCGCTTACGATCGAGTAAATAGAACTCCAGCTCTACCGCTACGACGGGGAACAGACCGCGCTGGCGAAGTTTCTGCCAGAGTCGGTTAAGTACGTTCCGCGGCTCAACGTCAAAGGGAGCGCCATCTTCATCCAGCATCGTCAGCATCATCTGCGCAATACATTCCGGATCGGCGGCCGAAGGCGTTAACGTGCCAGGCACCGGGACACAAGTCCGATCCGGTTCGCCAAGCTCCTGGCCTAATCCCGCCTCTTCGACCACATTGCCAAGAATATCCATCGCGAAAACGGATGCCGGGAAATAGCAGCCTTTCTCTAACTTGTGTAATCCCGCAACGGGAATGCGTTTACCACGAAAACAACCATTCAGGTCGGTTAACAGCACATCCACGAACTGCGTGTTGGGATAGCGCTCCAGATACTGCTTAACTTCACGCGCAAACGCGCTACTTCGTCTCTCTTCAGAATGCTGAACAAAATTCTCAACTTCTACGATATTGGTTTCCATGATTCACCGCCGTTGGCCTGTAAGCTGTTCTGTGATTTGACTGTTAAATATAATGTCCACTCTTCGACTCTGGATGCAAACAAATTGTTTGTCAAATGTTAAATTAAGTTTGCTAGAAGGTTATTCCACTGCTAGATTGAGAAAATAATGAACGGAATGGCATAACAAGGAACCGTTTGGCAATAATTTATTCCAAAACGTGAGGTCGATCATGGGCAATATATTTGACAAGCCAGTTATTGGTGTAGTGATGTGTAGGAACAGGCTTAAGGGTCACGAGACCCAGACTCTGCAAGAAAAGTACCTGAATGCAGTATTGAACGCCGGTGGATTACCGATAGCGATTCCCCATGCGCTTGCGGAACCCGAATTACTGAACGCGCTGTTACCGAAACTGGATGGTATCTTCCTGCCAGGAAGCCCAAGCAATGTGCAGCCGCACCTCTATGGTGAAAATGGCGATGAGTCTGACGCCGATCCCGGGCGTGATCTTCTGAGCATGGCGCTAATTACCGCCGGGCTCGAAAGGCGCATTCCCATTTTCGCCATCTGCCGGGGCTTACAGGAATTAGTTGTCGCCACTGGCGGGACTCTGTATCGTCGCCTGTGCGATCACTCACAGTTCCTGGAACATCGTGAAGATGCGGAACTCCCGGTGGAGCAGCAATATGCGCCATCTCATGAAGTCCAGGTTCAACAGGGAGGATTGCTATCTCAGCTAATACCAGGTTGCAGCACGTTTTGGGTTAACTCCTTGCATGGTCAGGGCGCAAAAACCCTTGGCCCGCAACTGCGCGTGGAAGCACGCTCGCAGGATGGATTAGTGGAAGCAGCCAGCGTTCACGACCATCCTTTCGCGCTCGGCGTGCAATGGCACCCGGAATGGAACAGTAGCGAATACGCCCTGTCGCGTTTGTTACTTGAAGGTTTTATCACCGCTTGTCAGAACCACCTCGCTGAAAAACAGCGACTCTGACCACTACAGTTAAGGAAATGCAATTATGAGCGATGACGGCCTGGCGCCGGGTAAACGTTTGTCAGAGATCCGCCAGCAATTGGGTCTTTCACAGCGTCGTGCCGCCGAACTGTCTGGGTTAACGCATAGCGCCATCAGCACCATAGAGCAGGATAAAGTCAGTCCTGCCATCAGTACGCTGCAAAAGCTATTGAAAGTTTATGGGCTGTCGCTCTCCGAGTTCTTCGCGGAACCGGAAAAGCCTGACGAACCGCAGGTGGTTATCAATCAGGATGATTTGATTGAGATCGGGAGTCAGGGAGTATCCATGAAGCTGGTACACAACGGAAATCCGAATCGTACGCTGGCCATGATGTTTGAAACCTATCAGCCAGGTACGACAACCGGGGAGAGAATTAAACACCAGGGTGAAGAGATTGGGACAATACTGGAAGGTGAAGTGATACTGACCATCAACGGTCAAACGTATCATCTTGTTGCAGGGCAAAGTTATGCCATTAACACCGGTATACCACATAGCTTCAGCAACACCTCGGCAGGGATCTGCCGCATCATCAGTGCCCACACTCCTACCACTTTCTAATAAGTAGCGGCCTGAGTTTCTCAGGCCTTCTTAAATAACGCGCATTAACAGGGTACATCCCTGGGGCATCGTGCAGCCTGATTTTGCCTGAAAAGATCAGCAACGAACTTTATCTTATTGATATAAAAGGAGTAGCTATGAACTTTCAGAATCTTAAATATTGGCGTGAAAAAGCCAGCCATTATTCGCCGGAGACCCGTTTATTTATTAACGGCGAATATTGCGCAGCCGCCGATAACGAAACCTTTATTACGCAGGATCCGGCAGGACAACGTCCGCTCGCCAAAGTCGCCCGCGGCAAAAAAGCAGATGTAGACCGAGCGGTCACCGCAGCCCGCACCGTGTTTGAACGCGGAGACTGGTCGCAAGCATCACCCGCAGAGCGCAAGGCAGTCCTGCACAAGTTCGCCGATTTAATGGAGCAGCATCACGAGGAGCTGGCGCTACTGGAAACGCTCGACACCGGTAAACCGATTCGCCATAGCCTGCGTGATGATATTCCAGGCGCGGCACGCGCCATCCGTTGGTACGCCGAAGCAATAGATAAAGTCTATGGCGAAGTGGCCACCACCTCGGTGAGCGATCTGGCGCTGATTGTGCGCGAGCCGGTGGGCGTCATTGCGGCCATCGTGCCGTGGAATTTTCCCCTGCTGCTGGCCTGCTGGAAACTTGGCCCGGCACTGGCTGCAGGCAACAGCGTGATCCTCAAACCTTCAGAAAAATCACCGCTGACCGCCATTCGCCTTGCTGCGTTGGCAAAAAAAGCAGGTTTGCCCGATGGCGTTCTCAGCGTGGTGAGCGGATATGGCCACGAAGCGGGCCAGGCGTTGTCGCAGCATCCGGATGTTGATGTGATCACCTTTACCGGCTCGACCCGCACCGGCAAGCAACTGCTCAAAGACGCTGGCGACAGCAATATGAAACGCGTCTGGCTGGAGGCCGGTGGTAAAAGTGCCAACATCGTTTTTGCCGACTGCCCGGATCTGCCGAAAGCCGCCGCCAATGCTGCAGCAGGCATCTTCTATAACCAGGGTCAGGTCTGTATCGCCGGTACGCGTCTGTTACTGGAAGAGAGTATTGCCGACGAGTTCATCGCCCTGCTGAAAGAGCAGGCGAAAAACTGGCAGCCGGGCAACCCGCTGGATCCGGAAACCACGATGGGCACGCTTATCGACAACGCGCATGCCGACACCGTGCACGGTTTTATTCGCGACGGTGAAGCGCAAGGCACGCTGGCGCTGGATGGTCGCAGCCACGTACACCCAGCGGCTATCGGCCCGACTATTTTTGTCGATACAGCCCCGCAAGCCCACGTCAGCCGCGATGAGATCTTCGGCCCGGTACTGGTCGTCACCCGTTTTAGCAGCGAAGCCGAAGCCCTGGCGCTGGCCAACGACAGTGACTACGGCCTGGGGGCCGCGGTCTGGACCCGCGATCTGTCGCGCGCCCACCGCATGAGCCGTCGCCTGAAGGCCGGTTCGGTCTTCGTTAATAACTACAACGACGGTGATATGACTGTGCCGTTCGGCGGTTATAAGCAAAGCGGCAACGGGCGCGATAAGTCCCTGCATGCGCTGGAAAAATTTAGCGAACTGAAAACCATTTGGATCTCCCTGGAGCCTTAATCATGACTGAACATACCAGCAGTTATTACGCCGCAAGCGCCAATCAGTACGAACCGTTTCCCACCCTTAGCGAGTCGGTTAGCTGTGATGTTTGCGTCGTGGGCGGTGGATATACCGGACTCTCCTCCGCCCTGCACTTAGCGGAGATGGGTTACGACGTAGTGCTACTGGAATCCGCGCGTATTGGCTTCGGGGCCAGCGGACGTAACGGCGGTCAGTTGGTGAACTCCTACAGTCGCGATATCGACGTCATCGAGCGCACCTATGGCCCGGACGCCGCCAAAATGCTTGGCAGCATGATGTTTGAAGGCGGTAATATCATCCGCGAACGTATCAAGCGTTATCAGATCGAATGCGACTATCGCCCCGGCGGACTGTTTGTGGCGCTGAACCACAAGCAGATGGAAACGCTGGAGGAGCAGAAGTCGAACTGGGAACGCTATGGCAACACGCAGCTTGAACTGTTAGACAACAGCGAAATTCGTCGCGAAGTCAGCAGCGATCGTTATGTCGGCGCGCTGCTCGACCACAGCGGTGGTCATATTCATCCGCTGAACCTGGCGATTGGCGAAGCTAACGCCATTCGTCTGAACGGCGGGCGCGTCTTCGAACAGTCGCCGGTCACCCGTATCCAGCACACCAGCCCGGCGGTGGTCAGCACCGAAAAAGGTCAGGTTACGGCCCGCTTTGTGATCGTCGCGGGCAACGCCTACCTCGGCGACAAACTGGAGCCTGCGCTGGCAAAAAGCAGCATGCCATGCGGCACACAGGTGTTAACCACCGAACCGTTGTCTGCAGAGATGGCGCGCTCGCTGATTCCTAAAAACTACTGCGTGGAAGATTGTAACTATCTGCTGGATTACTACCGTCTGACCGGTGATAACCGCCTGCTGTACGGCGGCGGCGTGGTCTACGGCGCCCGCGATCCGGACGATATTGAACGTCTGGTAATGCCGAAACTGCTGAAAACCTTCCCGCAATTGCAGGGGGTAAAAATTGATTACCGCTGGACCGGTAATTTCCTGTTAACGCTATCTCGCATGCCGCAGTTTGGCCGTCTTGATACCAACATTTACTATATGCAGGGCTACAGCGGCCACGGCGTGACCTGTACCCACCTGGCAGGACGTCTGATTTCTGAACTGCTGCGCGGGGATGCCGAGCGCTTTGACGCTTTCGCCAAACTGCCGCACTACCCGTTCCCGGGGGGGCGCAGCCTGCGCATTCCGTTTACCGCCATGGGGGCGGCATATTACAGCTTACGCGATCGCCTTGGGGTTTAAGTTCTTCCGCAATAAACCCGACGCACAGGGCGGTCTCCCCTGTGCGTTTTTTTATTCCCGGACAGTGAAAAACAGGTAACGGGCACGAAAATATCGCAATAGGACATAACCCTACACTTTGCATTGTTTCTCCCCGCTGATCGGATAGGCTTTTTTAGATTATCGCTGGCGACGTGGCCAGAACTCAACGGGGGAAGAAACGCGTGTTATGAATACGAATAACGAGGAGACCTTTTATCAGGCGATGCGCCGCAAAGGGGTGAGTCGACGCAGTTTTCTCAAATATTGCAGCCTCGCAGCAACATCGCTTGGGCTGGGAGCCGCAATGACGCCCAGAATAGCCTGGGCGCTGGAAAACAAACCCCGGATCCCGGTCGTCTGGATCCACGGGCTGGAATGCACCTGTTGCACCGAATCATTTATCCGCTCCTCTCACCCACTCGCCAAAGACGTCATCCTCTCCCTGATTTCTCTTGATTACGACGACACCCTGATGGCCGCCGCCGGAACGCAGGCCGAAGAGGTATTTGAAGACATTCTGAGCCGCTACCACGGCCGATACATTCTGGCCGTCGAGGGCAATCCTCCGCTGGGTGAACAAGGAATGTTCTGCATCAGCGGCGGGCGACCGTTTATTGAAAAGCTAAAAAGAGCTGCGGCAGGCGCCAGCGCGATTATCGCCTGGGGAACCTGTGCCTCCTGGGGCTGCGTGCAGGCCGCCCGGCCTAATCCAACCCAGGCAACGCCGATCGATAAGGTGATCACCGATAAACCAATCGTGAAAGTGCCCGGCTGCCCGCCGATTCCGGATGTCATGAGCGCCATCATTACCTATATGGTGACGTTTGATCGTCTGCCTGAACTCGATCGTCTGGGGCGTCCGCTGATGTTCTATGGTCAGCGTATTCACGACAAATGCTACCGCCGCGCCCACTTTGACGCCGGGGAGTTCGTTGAGAGTTGGGACGATGACGCTGCCCGAAAAGGCTATTGCCTGTACAAAATGGGCTGCAAAGGGCCTACCACTTATAACGCCTGCTCCACCACCCGCTGGAATGGCGGCGTTTCTTTCCCCATCCAGTCCGGTCATGGGTGTCTGGGATGTTCAGAGAACGGCTTCTGGGATCGCGGTTCGTTCTACAGCCGCGTGGTGGATATCCCGCAGATGGGGACGCATTCAACCGCCGATACCGTGGGCCTCACCGCGCTTGGCGTGGTGGCTGCCAGCGTCGGTGTCCACGCAGTCGCCAGCGCCGTCAATCAACATAACCGCCACAAACAGCAATTAGCCGACGCCGGACAACAGTCGCCAGACAATGAGGATAAACAGGCATGAGCAATTCGTATCAAACCCAGGGATATACGGTCAATAATGCCGGCCGGCGCTTGGTTGTCGACCCCATTACGCGCATTGAAGGCCATATGCGTTGTGAGGTGAACATTGATGAGCAGAACATCATCACCAACGCGGTGTCCTGCGGCACCATGTTCCGTGGACTGGAAATTATTCTGCAAGGGCGCGACCCGCGCGATGCCTGGGCATTTGTCGAACGAATTTGCGGGGTGTGCACTGGCGTACATGCGCTCGCATCGGTCTATGCCATTGAAGATGCCATTGGCATCAAGGTGCCCGATAACGCCAACATCATTCGCAATATTATGCTGGCGACGCTGTGGTGCCACGACCACCTGGTCCACTTTTACCAGCTAGCCGGAATGGACTGGATTGACGTTCTGAATGCCCTGAAAGCCGACCCGCGCGCAACCTCGCAGTTGGCACAAAACCTTTCTGCCTGGCCGATGTCCTCCCCGGGCTACTTCTTTGACGTACAAAACCGCCTGAAGAAATTTGTCGACGGCGGTCAGTTGGGGATTTTCCGCAACGGTTATTGGGGACATCCGCAGTACAAACTGTCGCCAGAGGCTAACCTGATGGGCTTTGCCCATTATCTGGAAGCGCTCGATTTTCAGCGCGAGATTATCAAAATCCATACGGTGTTTGGCGGCAAGAATCCGCATCCTAACTGGATTGTCGGCGGCATGCCATGCGCTATCAATATCGATCAGAGCGGCGCGGTTGGCGCGGTCGATATGGAACGCCTTAACCTGGTACAGTCGATCATCACCCGCACCGCCGACTTCATCAACAACGTCATGGTTCCTGACGCGCTGGCTATCGGCCAGTTCAACAAACCCTGGAGCCAGATTGGCACCGGGCTGTCTGATAAGTGCGTCTTAAGCTACGGCGCGTTCCCGGATATTGCCAACGACTTCAGCGCGAAGAGCCTGTTGATGCCTGGCGGCGCGGTCATTAACGGTGATTTTAACAACGTCATGCCGGTGGATCTGGCCGATCAGCAGCAAATTCAGGAGTTTGTCGATCATGCCTGGTACCGTTATCCGGACGATCAATTAGGTCGTCACCCGTTCGAGGGGATTACTGAACCCTGGTACAACCCCGGCGATGTCAAAGGCAGCGATACCGATATCCAGCAGCTCAACGAACAGGAACGCTACTCGTGGATTAAAGCCCCGCGCTGGCGCGGACACGCCATGGAAGTTGGACCGTTGGCGCGTACGCTGATTGCCTATCACAAAGGGGATGCCGCCACGATTGAATCCGTCGATCGCATGATGTCCGCACTCAAACTGCCGCTGTCGGGTATGCAGTCGACGCTGGGGCGTATTTTGTGCCGCGCGCACGAGGCGCAGTGGGCCGTGAGCAAGCTGCAATATTTCTTCGACAAGCTGATGACCAACCTGAAAAACGGCAATCTGGCTACGGCGAATACCGAAAAATGGGAGCCTGCAAGCTGGCCGCAGCAGTGCCGTGGGATCGGTTTTACCGAGGCGCCGCGCGGAGCACTCGGTCACTGGGCGTCGATTCGCGACCAGAAGATCGACGTGTATCAGTGCGTAGTGCCGACCACCTGGAATGCCAGCCCGCGCGATCCGAAGGGGCAAATTGGCGCCTACGAGGCGGCGTTGATGGGCACCCAAATGGCGATACCGGATCAACCACTGGAGATCCTGCGCACCTTGCACAGCTTCGACCCCTGCCTGGCATGTTCAACCCACGTCCTCGGCGACGACGGCAGCGAACTTATCGCAGTCCAGGTTCGCTAAGCGTTAAGGAACGGAACGATGACTGGAAAGATATCCCCACGCGTCGGGGAGGCGCGTGATACCGCCGTCAGCCACTATGTGTTTGAAGCGCCCGTACGCTTGTGGCACTGGCTGACAGTGGGCTGCATGTTGGTTTTGATGGTAACCGGATACTTCATTGGCCGACCACTGCCGTCGGTCAACGGCGAGGCCACTTACCTGTTCTACATGGGCGACATCCGGTTAGTACATTTCGCCGCAGCCATGGTGTTTACGGTGATACTGTTGGGTCGCATTTACTGGGCCTTCGTCGGCAATCGCTATTCACGCGAGCTGTTTGTCGTGCCGGTCTGGCGTCGCAGCTGGTGGCAGGGTGCCTTTTCGGTGGTGCGCTGGTATCTGTTTCTGGAAAAAAAACCGGGAGAAGATATCGGCCATAACCCCGTCGCGCAGGCGGCGATGTTCGGTTATTTCCTGCTCTCAGTTTTTATGATCCTCACCGGTTTTGCCTTATACAGCGAGCATAGCCAGTACGCCATTTTTACCCCCTTCCGCTATGTTACGGAGTTTTTCTACTGGACCGGCGGTAACTCTCTCGATATCCACAGCTGGCATCGGTTGGGGATGTGGTTCATCGCCGCCTTCATCATCGGTCATGTGTATATGGCTATCCGTGAGGACATCATGTCTGACGATACCGTCATCTCAACCATGATCAACGGCTACCGTAGCCACAAATTTGCCAAACGCCAGCACGATAAGGAGGCGTCATGAGCGAACCTAACGTCATCGTGATGGGCTTAGGCAACCTGCTGTGGGCAGATGAAGGATTTGGCATTCGCGTTGCCGAACGCCTGTACGCCCACTATCACTGGCCGGAATGGGTAGAGATTGTCGACGGCGGCACGCAAGGGCTGAATCTGCTGGGCTACGTTGAGCAGGCCAGCCATTTGTTGCTGCTGGACGCCATCGACTACGGACTCGCGCCAGGCACTTTGCAATCCTACGCTGGTGAACAAGTCCCCAGTTACCTCAGCGCCAAAAAAATGAGTCTGCATCAGAACAGCTTCTCCGAAGTGCTTGCTCTGGCGGAGATTCGCGGTCATCTGCCCGCCCACATCGCCCTCGTAGGACTACAGCCGGTGCAGCTGGACGACTATGGCGGCAGCCTGACCGACATCGCGCGCGCTCAGCTCCCGGCGGCAGAACAAGCCGCGCTAAGGCAACTGGCTGCGTGGGGCATCGCGCCACAGACAATCGATGAAACGCGTTGCCTGAACTATGAATGCCTGTCGCTGGAAAACTATGAAGGCGTGCGTATTCGCCAGTATCGTGTAACGCTGGAGAGATAAGCAACATGTTGAATGACAAACCATTTTCTGCGCTATGGCAACGCATGCTGGCGCGCGGCTGGCAACCGCTGACCGCATCTGAACTGGATGACTGGGTAACGCGTGTGCGTGATGTCGTGGTGCTGCTCAGTAGCGATCCCCGCCGCACGCCAGAAGTCAGCGATAACCCGGTAATGATTGCCGAGTTGCTCCGCGAGTTTCCCCAGTTTGACTGGCAAATCGCTATGGCGGATCTCGAGCACAGCGAGGCTATCGGCGATCGTTTTGGCGTATTTCGCTTCCCGGCCACGCTGGTATTTATCCACGGCGAGCTGCGCGGCATTCTCAGTGGCATCCACCCGTGGGCCGACCTGCTCAACCTGATGCGCCCCCTCGTTGAAGAACGCATCCCCCGGAGCCTGCAAGATGAGTGATACCTTTTTTCATCTGCTGGGGCCGGGAACCCAGCCGGGCGATGACAGCTTCAGCATGAATCCCTTGCCCCTCACCTGCCAGGTCAACAGCAGCCCCAGCATGGCGAGGCTGGAAAACTGTCCGCACAGCCCGGCGGTGATGGCATTGTTAGCCGACGTGCGCCACCAGCTAAGCCAGAAAATTCCCGCAAAACAGGACGTGCTGGGATGGGATTTATCCACGCTCAACGCAGACGACCTCACGTTTTTGAATACGCTACTCGGCGAAGGCGAAGTTTCCGTGCGTATCCAGCAGGCCGACGGCAGGGCGAGCGAGATTCAGGAGTCTATTTTCTGCGGAATCTGGCGGGTGCGTTGCCAGAATGACTTGGGTCAATGGGAGGAGCATCTGGAGGCAGGCAGCGCGCCACGGGCGCTGTGGCAGGCAGCAACAATCACGACGCTGCCAGACGATAGCCTGTTACCTCCGCCCGTCGATGGGTTGATGAATGGCCTGACGCTGGCTCAGGAACTGCTGGCGCACGTGCGCGATCCGGCCACGCAACCTCATAGCATTAACCTCACCCAACTCCCGGTTAGCGATGCGGATCGCCAGTTCCTCTCCCGCCTGTGTGGCGAAGAGCGCATCCAGATCCGCACCATCGGCTACGGCGAGAGCCAAATCGACGCCACGGCGCTGCGCCATGTCTGGCATGTGCGCTGTCTGGATACCCTGAAAGGGCTTCTGCTCGAGAGTTATGAGATCTGTCCATTACCGGAACTGATACTGGCTGCTCCGGAGGATCTGCTCGACTCGCTCCAGCGCCTGGATGAAGTCTGTAGCTGGCTGGCATCCGGCCCGCCGGCCTGATCCCCTTCTCCCGACCCGCATACTTTTCTGCTGCGGGTCTGGCGTTTTCTTCCTTATCTATTCACTCTCTAATGCCTGATGGAGTTCGCATGTGGGACGTCATTGACTTATCGCGCTGGCAGTTTGCGCTGACCGCGCTGTACCATTTTCTGTTTGTTCCCCTGACGCTGGGGCTGATTTTTTTGCTGGCCATCATGGAAACCCTGTTCGTGGTGACGGGCAAAACAGTCTACCGCGACATGACGCGTTTCTGGGGAAAGTTATTCGGTATTAACTTTGCGCTCGGTGTGGCGACCGGCCTGACCATGGAGTTTCAGTTCGGGACTAACTGGTCGCTCTATTCCAACTATGTGGGCGATATTTTCGGTGCTCCGCTGGCGATGGAAGCCTTGATGGCTTTCTTTCTTGAATCCACATTCGTGGGGCTGTTCTTCTTCGGCTGGCAGCGCTTAAACAAGTACCAGCATTTACTGGTGACCTGGCTGGTAGCGTTTGGCTCCAATATCTCGGCCCTGTGGATCCTCAACGCCAACGGCTGGATGCAATATCCAACGGGCGCTCACTTTAATATTGATACCCTGCGCATGGAGATGAGCAGCTTTAGCGAGCTGGTTTTTAACCCCATCAGCCAGGTGAAATTTGTGCATACCGTGATGTCCGGTTATGTCACAGGCGCCATGTTTGTGATGTCCATCAGCGCCTGGTATCTGCTGCGTGGTCGCGCTCGCGAGTTCGCCCTGCGCTCCTTCGCGGTAGGTTCCGTCTTTGGCACACTGGCTATCCTCGGCACTCTGCAACTGGGAGATAGCTCAGCCTATGAGGTCGCCCAACGCCAGCCGGTAAAACTGGCGGCAATGGAAGGGGAATGGCAAACCGAACCGGCACCTGCGCCCTTTCATGTGATAGCCTGGCCGCAGCAGGAGCAAGAGCGTAACGCCTTTTCCGTGAGGATACCGGCCCTGCTGGGTATCCTGGCGACTCACTCTTTAGATACGCCAGTTCCGGGGCTGAAGAACCTGATGGCCGACGCGCTACCCCGCCTGCAGCGGGGCCGGGAAGCATGGTTGCTGATGCAGGAAATCGCCAAAGGTAACCGCACGCCTCAGCTACTGCACGCTTTTCACGCCGTGGAAAAAGATCTGGGTTACGGCATCCTGTTAGCAAACTACGCCCCTGACATGAACCATGTCACGCCAGCGCAATATCAGGCCGCACAACGCGGCGCTATTCCGCAAGTCGCCCCCGTGTTCTGGAGCTTTCGCATCATGATTGGGTGCGGTTCCCTTCTGCTGCTGGTGATGGCGATTGCGCTGATACAGACCTTACGCTGGCGTATCGACCAGCATCGCTGGGTACTGCACATAACGCTGTGGAGCCTGCCACTACCGTGGATTGCCATTGAAGCAGGCTGGTTTATGACGGAGTTTGGCCGCCAGCCGTGGGCGATTCAGGATATTTTGCCGACCTGGTACGCCCACTCTGCGCTGAGCGCGGGCCAACTGGCCTTCTCCATGGGGCTAATCCTCACGCTTTACACCCTGTTTTTAATTGCCGAAGTCTACCTGATGCAAAAATACGCGCGTCTTGGTCCAGATGCGATGCAACGTCAACAACCGGCACAACCACAGGAATAAAGGAGAGCATCATGTTGGATTATGAAACGTTGCGGCTCATTTGGTGGCTGCTGATTGGCATTATTCTGGTGGCCTTTATGGTCACTGACGGGTTTGATATGGGGGTCGGCTGCCTGTTACCGCTGATCGCGCGCAACGATGATGAACGTCGGGTGTTAATCAATAGCGTAGGGGCGCACTGGGAAGGTAACCAGGTGTGGCTCATTCTGGCGGGCGGCGCATTATTCGCAGCCTGGCCGCGCGTCTATGCTGCCGCATTTTCGGGGTTTTATGTGGCGATGATTCTGGTGCTGTGCGCCCTTTTCTTTCGTCCATTGGCCTTTGATTATCGCGGTAAAATAGCGAATGCACGCTGGCGCGCCATGTGGGACACCGGGTTGGTTATCGGCAGCCTGGTGCCACCGGTTATCTTCGGCGTCGCCTTCGGCAATCTGTTCCTGGGGGTGCCTTTTGTGTTCACACCACAATTACATGTGCAATACCTGGGCACTTTCTGGGAATTGCTCTCTCCTTTTGCCCTATTGTGCGGCGCATTAAGCCTGATGTTGGTCATTATGCAGGGGGGCGTGTGGCTCCAGTTGAAAACCGACGGCCTTCTTCACCTGCGCGCGCTGTCTGCCACCCGCCGCAGCGCGATGTTAGTGGTGCTCTGCTTCCTGTTAGCCGGGTACTGGCTGTGGACGGGGATCGATGGCTATGTGCTGCTTAGCCAGGATCCTAATGGTCCGTCCAACCCGCTATTAAAGGCAGTAACAACCGCACCGGGCGCGTGGATGGCGCACTTTGAAAATTCACCACTACTGTTGGTTATTCCGTTGTTGGGCATGATTTTTCCAATGCTCGCGATCTATGCCTGCGGGCAACGTCGGGCCGTGTGCGGATTTCTGTTTGCTTCATTGACCCAGACCTGTGTGATCTTCACCGCTGGAATCACCCTGTTTCCATTTGTGATGCCATCCAGCGCGTATCCACTCTCTAGCCTGACGGTGTGGGACAGTACCTCCAGCCAGACGACGCTCAGTATCATGCTGGTTATCGTGCTGATTTTCCTACCGATAGTTCTGCTTTATACCTTGTGGAGTTATTACAAGATGCTGGGACGAATCAACGTAGAAACCATCCGCCGCCACAACCACGAACTTTATTAGGGAGGACTGTACGATGTGGTATCTGTTTTGGTTTGTCGGCATTCTGCTGATGTGTACGCTCTCCACGCTGGCGCTGGTCTGGCTTGAGTCACGGCAGAAATAGCCCTGCGCGTGCGTTACGCTTCCAGGCTCCACTGTTTATTCGGGGAGTCTTTATTCGTTCACACAAAAGCAGCATGGCTGTACCCAAACCCTGGTTAGCACCAAGCTTTTCTATAAACCGCAGAGCGGTGCTGCAATGGACGTGTTCGAAGAGCGGAAAGGAAATGAGAAGCTATAGAGTGCTAAACCAGTGCGCGAGACAAAAAGAAGGGGATTACATTGAAGATGTGGAGTTGTAACTGCTTGATTGAATGGTGCCGATAATAGGAGTCGAACCTACGACCTTCGCATTACGAATGCGCTGCTCTACCAACTGAGCTATATCGGCCCTGAAAAGGACATGTCCACGAATGTGAGCACGGGGTAGAAGGTTAAAACTAACCGGGCGATGCGTCAATGGCCTTGCGAATCAAACGCCTATTTTTGCATCATCCGGTTTCAATTACGCACGAATCGTGTCGTTACAGGCATGCTTATACGCGGTCGGGTATTACTATAACCAGCGGCGAACGTGTTGTTCATAGCGCTCCCATTCCAGCCCGAAATGTTTTCGCAGTTGTTCCTCTTCAAAATCGATATGCAATCTGGCAACCGCCAGCATAAACACCGGTACAGCCAGTACTCCAGTCAGGCTACCGATGTAAAGAGCAAAGGCCAACTGGATTCCACTCATACCAAGGTAGATCGGGTTGCGGCTCCAGGCGTAACATCCGTCGGTAACAAGCGTGGTCGATTTATGTGCATGCAGCGGATTCAGGGTCGTACGTTTCATCCGCATCTGCCACGCGGTGTGCAATATCACCAACAGACTGACGCCGGCCAGCAATGCGCTTATCACGATATTCACCCCGCCGAATGTGAAACGCGGACTCGCCGTTAGCACATCCGCAACGAGAAAAAGTACTAAGATAAGAGGCGGCGGAAACCAGACTCTTAATTTTGTCAGGAAATGACGCATGGCCAGGAACTCACCTCGGCATCGGTTTAATTAACGCTGATACCGCTATAAATACCCCGTATTAGATACATAAACAAACGATGCCTCACTCACAACAGGCTATCGCCTTCACCAGACAGGCGGGAGTTATCGTACTCACCTCGACAAAAAAACCTGCATCAGAGGCATCCGCCCCTGATGTTCCCGAAAGGCTTTACGTTGAGAAAGTAGAATCCGACGCTGATTCAAAAAAATCTAAAGACGGCTTGTAGTAACGCATAAAATCATCAAACGTCACTGGCGGTAAAAATTGATAACCCTGCAGGTAATCAACATTATTTTTCCCCAACCATTGCTGCTGATAGCCATGTTCAACGCCTTCCGCCACCATGCGTAACCCCAGAAGTTCGGAAAGGTGAATGATTGACTCGAGCATAGGGATATGTTGCTCAACTTCTTTAATCGCTTTGATAAACGTTTTATCAATTTTTATAACATCCAGGTCTAACTCATTGAGATAGCAAAGGTTAGCGTATCCCGTCCCAAAATCATCTAAAGCAAACAGAACCCCTCTGTTTCGCAACGATCGTATCAGCTCTTTGATTGCAGGAGTAATAGTGAGAGTCTGGTTTTCAGTTATTTCAATCATCAATTTTATCGGTAGCCTTTGCGTTATTTCCATAAAATTAAGACACTCCCAATAAAAGACGGGGTTACTTAAACCTGATGGGCTCACATTAAAGGAGACGAATAAAGTTTTATTGAAATCCTCGCTTCCGTCGACCAGATTACGCGCGACGGTGTTCATTAAATAGCTCGTTAACTCATTCATTAAGCCACTTTTTTCAGCCAGCGGTATAAACTCACGCTGAGAAATAGCATAATTATCTCCCTGTGGCCAACGAGCCAAAACCTCAACACCACAGACATCTTCGTTGATATTTACGATGGGTTGAAAATAAGGAATGATCTCTTCATTCCTTATTGCCATACTCAGTCGACTAGAATCTGAGACATCATATGCTTCGCCGTATGTTACATTCTTACCAGAATGACTGAACGTCGAGGAACCTTCATGCAATAGATTATTCCTGGTTAAAAAAATGATAGTTTCATTAAAATGAGAAAACCCCAGACGAGCGGTAATTCGTTCCCGATATCGATACACTGACTTAATTGTTATCGAGTTAGCATGACAAAAATCGTGCAATTTTTCCTTTGTGAAAGATGCATACAGCATTTTCTCTTCAAACTCAGTCAAATGAAAAGTAAATATCGCTGAACCTTTAGTGACTTCCACAACCTCATTGGGAGCCATTAGATTGGCTCTCAACTGAGAAATCAGCTGATCCGATAGTTCCCGTCCATTAATGAATGCATACTCCTCATACCCCCGATTAATAGAACGATTTTCATTCATCCGAAGAACAATACAGTTTATATTGATAAACTGCGTGCTATTTCTCTGAAACCACTTCCTGACCTGGAATAATGGTAACCGGTTATCGATTACCAGTAAACAGGATGGATACCGTGGAATAATTGACTGTGAACCAGAAATAAATGCCCGCGCATCGACCAACACCAGATTTGGCAACCACGCTTTTATCCCTGAGAAAAGAAAAATATCATAACTGAGCAGAAAAACCTTTTTCGTATTCATAGTTACCACCAACTTAAATTTATGGCATGGCAGGTCCCTCGTTTTATACACGAGAGAATATACAACACCTTTAGCCTCCAGAAATTACAATGCAGTCCGCGAATTAACTTTATCCATAAGTCATCTCACGCAGTTTCAGATTTTATAATCACGATTATCCATATGAATATTACCATTAAATGTTAAGGCCATTTTAATTATTGAAAAAGGAAAAATCCTAATTCTTCATCAATACAAATCCTATTGCTCATTTTCACTGCAAGACAAAACAAAAAACCACGAATACTAAAAATGACAAAATATAAAACTACTAAAACCGTAATGATAACATATTATTGTTACTCATGCTGCCCGACAAACCATTAACGTACGTCGCAGATCTCTGATCGCATAGACATTTTTGGCGATATGGATGATCTTATAATAAAAAATTTCCTGTCGTGACATGAGTTGTTCGGTAACGTCATCAGGAACATTATCATTTTTATTTTTAACAATAGCTACACGACGGGTCTGCAGGTAACCATCACGATCTTTACCAATAAAATTCAGGATAACATTACGATCTACAGCATAATTTTTACCCTGAATATTGAGGCTTCCTATCTGAGATACCCGCCCTTCGGTAGCAGAAGAAATACGAAAAACCAGCAGAACTTCACCTTCAATTTTTACCCCCTGAGTTTGCGCCTCCAGATGCAGGTAAGTTTTTGCCGAGCAGGTCAGCGTCTCAGGTTCTTGATGGCGATATAAAAAATATGCTGTTATCGCTGCAAGAAAGATTGCCCCACTAATAAACAAAATTTTCACATTCACGGACAACCCCTCCTTTCTCTAACGTACAAATCCCAAGCAAATTCACTCTAAGATCATTGCCGGCTGATAAATTATTATCGTCATAAAAAACAATTGTTTTCTTGCCATCATGACAAGCCGCATTTACTTTTCGCCACATATCAGAAGATAAAAATGCTTTCGTTTTATCAGCATTATTGTCATCGGCAGTATAAAGTTCACAATCATCTATTGCCCTGATATAGATAAAATTTTTGGAACTTGAATTAAGTGCTAAAAATATAAAAATAGCGCTTCCAAGAAATGCAAATAATAAAATGAACAGAATAATGTTTTTACGTTTTGGTCTTACGGATGAGTTCACCGTCTCAGTTACCGAACGCACAGTTTCATCTTCAGAGGAAGATGACGATTCATCGCTGATCGAAGCATGGAACAAAAATCCCTGCCGAGGCAGCGTTTCAATGGGATTACCCGCCCCCAGCTCACTAAATGCTTTTCGCAAAATACTGATGCTTTTATTAAGACTATGACCCGATGGGGCCATGCCATGCTTTTTCCAGACTTCTTCAATGATAAACTCGCGGTGGACTTGTTGATTTTTATGGGCAATGAATAGCTCAAGTAGTCTCGCGGTAGACGCCGAAAGAATTATTGTCGTATCGCGATGTTTCAGGCTTTTTCTGGTGGAATCATACTCAACCTGTTCATTAATTATACTGTTCATACTACCTGACTCTTAATTACCGTGACGTTGAGTGCAAATGACTAAAATTTCATCTGTGCCGAGCTGATCACTGCATTGTATAAAGATAGTTACAGTATAGGTTCGATATCTAACCATGACATATCGGATCAGACTTAATGCTTACTATTGATTGAGTTTGAAGCACCCCTGACCTACTGGTATGTATTTCTGCAATGCAACGATAAATTTCCGGTTTTTTGATTTCAATTCGCTACTACGCCAGGTTTCACCCGGCAACACATAACGCATGGTGGCTTCATCATCGGTTGAGTTGCACCCCAGATGTACGATGATTTTAAAAAAAGTATTCCCGGTGTTTTTCAGTGTTCCGTTTGCCTCATCAATGGTGTAGGCCAGATTCATTTTTCTCGGGCGAACAACCAATATGGTGTCCATAGCGATCACCGGGAGAGCCTGCCCTCCTTTCCCTTGATTACGCTCGGTAAACAGCGTTATCGGCATTTCACGAAACAGAATTCGGTAATAGCGTTCTTTATCATCCTGCGGTCCACGGTAGAAAATCTTAAAAAACTCACTCGCCTGCGGAGCCAGTGAAAAATTCAGCGGCGTAAACAGAAGTTCGCCTTCAGCAATGGCACTTCTGTTTTCACCTCCCGGTCCAGGCTTATCAATTTTTACTGCGCCAATACTGTACAAATTCTGTTTCTGGCTATCGTTATAGATCCGTTTGCTGATAAATGATTTATCCGATGGCATCTCATAAATGGTCGACTCCAGGTAGACAGCCTGTGCGGAGAATATAGTCAACCCGGAAAGTAAGATAAATACCCATCTAAACACCAAACGGCAGCGGTTCATGGCGTCACTCCCACCCAATTCGCCGTGACTTTTATCTCTCCACTGGCACTGACGACACCTTCCCAATCTGTTCCGGAAACAGTTAACATCGACCGTGAATCATTCATTGGGAAAAGCAATTTTAAATCCGTAGTATAGTAGCTTCCATCATCATTGTTATTTGCGTCCCAGGGCGTCTGTTGCCACTGCGCATCGCTCATATTGATTGCTGCTTCACTACAGCTATTTCGTTTCTTCACCACGCCCCCCAACTGACTGTTGTACTGCAGAAAGGCGGGGATTGGGACTGACAGCCCGCCTTGAGGGGAGGTAAACAGACAGTAAGGCACACTGTTTATCGTCGTACTTTCTCCAATAACTTGCGCGGTAATGCTATCAGCCTGACGAGGACCGGAGACTGTCACGGTGTAATCTATTTCTATAGGAGCGGCGTCGCCAATCGTGCCACTGCCGCTCGCAGAAGCGGTGTTGTCTGAAGAGACGATACTGATCCCATACTCCTTCGGCACAATATTGATCTGTAGCGAAGGCGTAAACTGGTAGTGCCCTGACTCAGGTGTTAAGCCATTATAAAAACCGAAGGTAAACGGTTGAGTGTTAGTAATGCTGATTCCTGAATCGACGAGTTTTTTCAGGAATACTTTTGACAGAAAAATATATATGTACTCTCCAGAGGTCGTGAAAACGTTGTAATAAGCAGTTGAAGTACCATAGTTATACCAGTTTGAACCATTCCCGGAGTATTTCACGGTGGCCGGTCCAGGCGTAAAACCAAGCATCGCCGTGTCGACATAAGCGCGAAACGTCAGAGAGGCGGTCAGATTGGCGGTTTGTTGCAGGTTATAATTTACCATTTTGCAAATCACGCCGTCTTCGCCGTTAACCACGCCAAGCTCGCAATAACCAGTGTCTTTGGTGATGCTCGGCGTACCGTCACTGGCAACCCAAAGCTCCTGAAATGCATTAGTCGATACAAGTGACAGATGACCGCGTTTGGTTAACGTATAATTGACGTAATTCCATAATCCTTTCGATTGATCTTTGCAACGTTGCCCGGAAGAATAATCATAATCCACGGAAGTATAACAACGGTTGAACACATAGGTTTCGCTGCTACCGGTAGGCACATTGCGAAAGTACTCATAGGCAGTATCCGTCAGGGAAGCGAATCCGTAGGCGCCACCAATAACACCTGCGACAGAGCCTACCTGCGCATGATAAAAGCCGTTTTTATCAGTGCCTTGCCCGGCAATAAATCCAGTTGATGGACACTGGCTGCCGCTATAACAACGGATCCCCCGAAAAGGCCCGTTAATCGGGGAATTATCAATCCACATGTCCTGATAATAATTTCCTGGCGCAGTCCAGATGACAAAACCTAAATACCCGAGACTTACCTGAGAGGTACCGTATTTTATCCACGTGTTTGAACCGCTGAAACGAGGGTCGAGTGCGGAGGGGGTGATAAAGTATTCACTATCAATGGCATTTTCAATAAACAAATAGTTATTACTGACTGAGCCGGAAGATACTGCATTCAAAGCCAAAGCAGGCGCAGGCGTGAAACTCCCCACGGCACAGATTACAGTAGCTACTTTAATTAATACTTTCATTTTATTACCTCTGCGCCATCGTGGTTTGCGTGGCACATTTCACATCACCAACCCACGCTGCGCCGCGTGCTTTTTCCAAATCGAGATCGGCTTCGCATAGGCTGCCATTGGCTGAAATTAACGTGATGACCGGATATTTCTTATCGATATCGATAGCAAACTCCCCTTTTTCATCCGTACGCGTTTTACCGATGTGATTATGAATATCGGTGTTTGCAGCCAACTGCCCATCGGGATAACGAATACGCCCGAATACGGTGACCATACTTTTCACTTCAGGGTTGATAACACCCACGTTACCCGGATATAGCGTCAGTTCCTGTTTGCGCCCTGAAACAATATCAAAGCTGTCTTCAGAGTTTTTATCATTGAGGATCTCCAGCTTATACTGAGCATAAGGCGGCAGTGCAATGAAATTTGATTTACCGCTGAGAAGATAATTTCGGTTATTAATCTTCGCAGCCAGTTTCCCTTCGCCGGTCAAATCGGTTTTCACAATAATGCCTGACCTTTGCCTCTCTTTACTCAGACCGAAATCTTTTCCTGCCCACGCCAGGGAACCTTGAGAAGAGAAGTTCATATTGGTGGAGTTGTCCGCAGAACGCGTTACCGATACGGTGCCGGCGTTATATTTCGTGTCATAACTCAGATTGCCGTTTACCGAGTAATTATTGTCGTAATACTGCTCACCACTCAGGCGTGTCGAAGCCGACAATCCGACCGATTTAATGGGGCCTTCAGCATACTGCTTGCGCGCGCTGAGATTACCCTGAGTGCTGCCATAGCGATCCCGGGAGACGCCCATGCTCATCCAGGACGCCAACGGCAACGATAAATCCAGGCTGACATAACGTTCCTGTCGCCCATCGTCATTCCGGTTGTTGTAGTAATAACGCTGAATACCTGCGCGCAACCCAACCGTGGCATACTTGCCTGAATAAAGGTTCGTGCTGTAGTCCAGGTTACGGTATTTATTTCCCGAGTAGCGATTCTCCGTCTGACTCACGGTAAGCGAGCCGCCATGAGGAATAAACTTCCCGAGGTTAAGAGTGCCACCAATGGAATAATTGTCACGCTCCTGCATGGGCAGACGGTCGCCAATTTTACTGTCTTCACGAGATGCCCAAAGGGAACCATATCCCTCGGGGATATTGAGATTGATATTACTGATGTTTCGCCATGACGAATCGTTCGCTACCAGCGTCTGATTGCCAATGCTTACGTATTCATTCACATTGAGTGTGACATCCGTTTCATTAACCGTATTGTTGCCAAAACCGTAGAGCGTAGATTTCAGGCCCAGCCCCGACAATATCGCCAGCGTCACCGATGCGGCACCGCCGGCAATCCAGGTCTGCTCATTGCCTAAATCCTGATAGTGGTTTCGCTTATAACTCACACGGTCATAATCCAGTGAGCCACCAAACAGTTGCCATGAGAGCTGATCAATTCCGGCTGCCTGTTGGCGGGCAAAGATTTTATTAACCCGACTGATACGACTATTAATTGTCCGGCCATTGACCACGATATCTACCGTGACATCATAAACACCATACGGGAAACGACTGGTATCAATTTCATAACTGCCCATATTAAAGTTCTGTACGCTGAGCAAACGCCCGTCACGAAATACATGAACCTCGCCAGCGGCTGGCAAAAATACGGTAATTGGCGTGAGCGAAAGCGAGGTATTCTCAACAACCGTACTTCCTTTGTTTCCGTAGCTTACGCCATAAATTTTCCCACCATTCAGCGCATTCAGGCTGGCAATAGACTGGACATTCCAGGTGTCGAGCATCCCGAGCGCCAGTCGATATCCGTCATAATCACGCTCATACATCGCGCGATAGAGTTTACTGGTGCTGTTGCTGTCGCCTATGCCGTAAAACGAACCGTTAATGTTGACATGGTGTTCACGCAGCGATGTTGTATTGTCCATCGTCAGATAGCTGCGGGTACTGCTGCCGTTATGATAATCGTTGTAGTAGGTGCCAAAGTTATAATTCAGGACGTTAGAGAGAGTCTCCACGCTGGAAGGTCCAAGCAGGCTGCTGCGTGCGACAATCGCTTCAGTTAACGCATCTTTGCTGACAATCATCTCCAGGTGAAATGAAGAGACGTTGAGTTGCAGACGTGCATCATTCGATAGCTCGATGTTGGTGTTATCGTGAAACTTCACATCACGAATTTTTTCCACCAACGCGCGGGTTTTTCCAGATAACACGGCATTATTGGGCAATTCAGCAAGAGCCAGGGATTTAACCGTAATATTGCCATCAACAAGGGAAATCACCGCATCGGCAACTTTTTGCTGACTTTTCTCATCAGTCTCGTTGTAACGAATATATACCGGCACCGTCATTCCCTGCTCCAGGGAACGGGCGAAAGCGCTGGGGATAACATAATTACCCACTTTTACTGGGGCTGCATGTGAAAATCCTGGTGTCAGCGCAAGAAAAAGACAAATGCTACCGCCGACAATATTTGTTGTTGTCATCTGCATCCTTACTTTCCGGTAATTTTATTTATCCCTGCTATTGACCATCACTTCACTGTAATAAACTGCTTACCGTGCCAGATACCGATGCGTGAACGGCTATTACTAATGTCGGTAAACTGTAATTTTATTTTTGTACCCGGCATAATGTAATAACGTTCGCGACAGCCTCGTCCCCGATCGCGAGCCTTATCTTTACAAGCCCCATAGGCGATCACACGAAACGAAACATTGCCGGTATTAGTAATAACATCGCCATTTCGGCTATATTCAAAACGCTCCTTGCGCGGCGCGACTACCAGGATAGTGCCAATTTCAGCCGACGCTGTTGCAACAGCCATTTTATTCGCCCGGGTTTCCGCGCTCTCGGTGACCGGCTCATCTATCCATTGCAGACGATAATAACGCTCGACATCATCTGCAGGTCCTTTATAAAAGAAACGAAATACATCCTTCGCCTGGCCAGGAAGAATAAGATTGGCAGGTGTAGAGAGTAATTCTCCGGAATTAACGGGCTTTATTTCGATTCCCCCCGCCAAAGGTGATGACAATTGTTTTACCGAAACACTGACATAACGCGCCGCATCTGTCGTATTGATAATTTCTTTCGATAATGAACTCTCAGCAGAAGTCATGATCGATGTGATTTCACCAACATTAATTGCCCATCCGGGAAAAGATGCTACTAACCCTACCAACATCGCTGCCGGTAAATATTTTTTCATGACACCATTCCTGATAAATTCGGGAGAACAAATTCTCCCGAATTTTTTATTACTTAGGCAGACGGAGTCGTCCAGGTTGCATTGAACTGTACTTTTACATCGCCAGTCCAATAGCCGTCTGGCAGTGCAGAGTAATCTGCTACTGTCTGACTACCATCAGAAGTCGCTGACGCGATGGTGAATTTGAAGTTGGATTGATCGCTGACACGATCGGCACCGTTATAAGCGCCATCAGCCATCAAGCTTTCAAGACCAGAAGTGGAGCTGGAGTTAACAAGGACAGTATCTGATGAATTAGTCAGCGCAGTGCCATTCCATGCCACCCCTACGTTCAGGGTAGAAGCATCACCACTGGCGTTGATCAGAGTGTTACTAATAATCTGAGCAGTCAGTTCAAAATCAGTTGCCGTCTCCTGACCCTGAATCGTCACATCAAAAGCACCGTCCTGAGAGTTGAAGGCATTCAGCCCTTCAGCATACTGGAAAGTTAAAGAGTTCAGCGGGGTGACAACCAACATGCTGGTGGTATCTTTCGTTGCCGTCGCGTCCCACGAGGCTGTTGCAGAAGCAGTAACATCTGCCATTGCATTTGCTGCAACAAATACAGAAGCCAGAGATGTTACTAATAATATTTTTTTCATTTTATCTTCTCCTAAGAACAAACTCACCACCGAGTCTTATTATTAAGTCACTCCAGCGGTTCCATTAATTGCGAGCCAGAATTGCCGCGCCAAAAAATTATCATTTGGATTAAGTAACATCTCAACAAACCCTGAAACGTAAAAATTACAAAAAACTAAGAATTTTCCTATAAAAAACATTATCTAAGAAGTTTCCTAAGATATAATTACTTAAAATACGTACATTTTTAGAATTATTATCCACACGAACAATAAAAACCAAACAATTCATCTTTTTTATGTTTTTGATAAATATCAAAAAGATCATACAAATAGCCCAGGAGTAAAACCCTTAAAAAACATAAAGATAATTAACATCCACATACTCTCTCTGTAATGCTTATTATTTGTTGCAATTATGCTAATTTTTTAACTTCACAAGAAAATTCTCATGAAATATTTATTTAAGAGGGAATATTCTTATAAAAATAGCGCTGACCTGTAGGATTATCATTCGAATTGATAATTATTCCACATAAATAAAACCAGGAATTTTCCATATAAAATGAATATTCCTGGAATATCAAGAGATAAATAACGCACGGCAAAGATAGGGTTAGCTGAAACCTTTCAACCCCAAATAACTATTAATTGTTACCGTACGGACCCGATGTAAGCTAATCAACTTTTGATGTTCGAGGGATTTTAATGAGCGGCTAACGGTTTCAATTTTAAGATCGAGATAACTGGCAATTTCCTCCCGCGAGAATGGCAAGCGAAGCGTCGTTTCAGGCCTGCCAATACGTAAATGCATTTCGTAAAACTCCACGAGGAAAGCAGCGATTCTGGCCTCAGCATGTTTATTGGCATAACGCCGTAGTTTTTCAACAATGAATCCATTGTCCCTGCAGAGAAACTTGATGACTGCCGCTGCAACCGACGGCTCCTTTTCTGCTGCCTTGAACAACCGCGCAATATCGATATGACATACCTCCGCAGCCGTTGCAGCCTTGATCGTTGTCAGATACTTACCCCCCTCAACGGCATCCAGCGCCATGATGTCTCCCGGAACATAAAAGCGACTGATAAAATCGTTATCACCACATTCCACGCTGGACGTGCAGTACCCCTCGTGAATAACAAAAAGCATGTCCGCGGCTCCATCCTGGCGGGCGAGTATCTCCCCCGCTTTAAACTTCCTTCTTTTGTCTATTAATCGGTATTGATTATCACGATCAATCGCCGCGCCCTTTGGACACAGTGAACAATGCCGGGGGGGAAACGGGTTGCCGAGTGGCACAACAGGAATGCTATGTTTGTGAATATCCGATTTCACGCAACGACTCCTCATAAAAATGAGACTGATTCTAATAGATTGGACCATAGGAACAATACGTGAGCCGCAGACCCAGAAAATTCATGCTGGCAGGGAAAATTCTGTGATACGTCGTCTTTCAACGTCAGGGAGCGCCTGGGTAAAAACCAGACTGATGCGGATGATGATAAAACGCAGGATAGAAAACAAATACGGTAGCGGGGTAAAGAGTAGAATTAACCGGGCAATGCCTTAATAGACTTTAAAATCATAGACCTATTATGGCATCGCCCGTTTTCAATTACACACGAATCGTGTCGTCACCGAAGCCAACCCACTTATAGGTGGTCAGTGCTTCCAGACCCATTGGGCCACGCGCGTGCAGTTTTTGCGTACTCACAGCCACTTCCGCCCCCAGTCCGAATTGGCCGCCATCGGTAAAACGAGTAGAGGCGTTAACGTACACGGCAGAAGAGTCCACTTCATTCACGAAACGATCGGCGTTACGCAGTGTGCGCGTCAGGATGGCATCGGAATGCTGGGTCCCATGCTCGCGAATGTGGGTGATAGCATCGTCCAGATCGGTAACGATTTTCACGTTCAGATCCAACGACAGAAACTCGTCGTCATACTCTTCGGCTTTCACCGCAACCACGTTAGCGGGCCCTGCCTGCAATGTGGCCAGCGCGGTGTCGTCGGCATGCAGCGTGACGCCGCTTTGTGCCATCTGCTGGCTCAGCGCAGGCAGAAAACGCGCAGCGATATCCTGATGCACCAGCAGGGTTTCTACGGTGTTACAGGTGCTCGGACGCTGGGTTTTGGCGTTGACGATAATCTTCAGCGCCGGGTCGATCTCCGCGGTATCATCAACATAAATATGACAAACCCCAATGCCGCCGGTGATGACCGGGATAGTCGACTGCTCACGGCACAGCTTATGCAGACCCGCGCCACCGCGAGGGATCAGCATATCAATGTACTTATCCATACGCAGCATTTCAGCGACCAGCGCGCGGTCCGGGTTATCTATCGACTGCACGGCTGCGGCGGGTAAACCACAGGCTTCCAGCGCCTTTTGGATAACCGCCACGGTTGCCGCATTCGTCCGGTACGTCTCTTTCCCACCGCGCAGGATCGCCGCATTACCGGTTTTCAGGCACAGGGAAGCCACGTCAACGGTGACATTTGGACGCGCTTCATAAATCACGCCAATCACGCCCAGCGGAACGCGACGACGTTCGAGACGCAGGCCGCTATCCAGCAGACCGCCGTCAATCACCTGCCCGACCGGGTCGGCGAGATTACATACCTGACGCACATCGTCGGCAATCGCTTTCAGACGCGCCGGAGTCAGCGCCAGGCGGTCGAGCATCGCTTCGCTCAGGCCGTTGGCTCGCGCTTGCTCAACATCTTGTACGTTCGCGCTGAGGATGCTTTCCGTTTGCGCTTCCAGCTCATCAGCTATCGTTTCCAGTACGCGGTTTTTTTCGCGACTGGAGAGCAGCGCCAGCTTGTATGACGCAGCTTTGGCAGCAATGCCCATTTGTTCCAGCATATGCCTGTTCCTTAACGGGTAATCATGTCGTCGCGATGGACAGCAACCGGACCGTATTCGTAGCCCAGGATGGTGTCGATCTGTTGTGAGTGATGTCCGGCAATACGGCGCAGCGCATCGCTGTTATAGCGGGTAACGCCGTGGGCAATATCGCGCCCTTCGAGATTGCAGATGCGGATCACTTCACCACGAGAGAAGTTGCCTGTCACGCTTTTAATGCCTTTTGGCAGTAATGAACTGCCACGCTCCAGAATCGCTGCGGTCGCACCCTCATCAACGGTAATTTCCCCGGCAGGCGGTGCGCCGAAGATCCAGCGTTTACGGTTCTCCAGCGGAGAGGCCTGTGCATGGAAACGCGTCCCAACGGAGACGCCTTCCATCACGTCGCCAATTACACCCGGCTTGCTGCCTGCGGCAATAATGGTGTCAATCCCGGCACGGCATGCAACATCAGCGGCCTGCAGTTTAGTCCCCATACCGCCGGTTCCCAGACCCGAGACGCTATCACCGGCAATGGCGCGCAGCGCATCATCAATACCGTGAACGTCTTTGATCAGCTCAGCCTGCGGGTTGGTGCGCGGATCGGCGGTAAACAGCCCTTGCTGATCGGTCAGCAGCAGCAGCTTATCGGCCCCGGCCAGAATCGCCGCCAGCGCTGAAAGGTTGTCGTTATCACCGACTTTAATTTCGGCGGTCGCTACGGCGTCGTTCTCATTAATGACAGGAACGATGTTGTTATCCAGCAGCGCGCGTAGCGTATCGCGGGCGTTAAGGAAGCGCTCTCTGTCTTCCATATCCGCACGCGTTAGCAGCATCTGTCCGATGTGAATACCGTAAATCGAGAACAACTGTTCCCACAGTTGAATCAATCGGCTCTGCCCTACCGCCGCCAACAGCTGTTTCGAGGCTATCGTTGCCGGGAGCTCAGGGTAACCCAGATGCTCACGTCCGGCGGCAATCGCGCCCGAGGTAACGATAACAATACGATGCCCTGCGGCATGGAGCTGCGCACACTGGCGAACCAGTTCTACGATGTGGGCGCGGTTCAGGCGGCGCGATCCGCCCGTTAACACACTGGTGCCAAGTTTTACCACCAGCGTCTGGCTGTCACTCATGATTCTCTGCCATTCAAAATTGGGGAAAATGATATCAAACGAACGTTTTAGCAGGACTGGCCCCGGTTGCCAACAACCAGCGCACAAAGCATGAATTTTTATTGCGCAGGATCAGCAAGCGTAGCGGCAGATTTTGACGCATTTATTACAGAAACAAAAAAACATCCTTTTTTAGAAATATTCTTACTTTGTCATAAAACGTTCATTACCAGACGTTAAAAACCCTCCTGTCTTTTAACGGGGATCACACCCAGTGAATATTAGCGCGTACTTTTAATCAGGAATGAAAATGAAAAAGAGCACTCTGGCATTAGTGGTGATGGGTATTACTGCGTCAGCATCCGTACAGGCAGCGGAAGTGTATAACAAGAACGGTAATAAACTGGACTTGTACGGCAAAGTAAAAGCCATGCATTACATGACGGATTATGACAGCAAAGACGGCGACCAGAGCTATATCCGTTTAGGTTTTAAAGGCGAAACGCAAATTAACGATGAACTGACGGGATATGGCCGCTGGGAAGCAGAGTTCGCCGGCAATAAAGCCGAAAGCGACTCAAACCAGCAAAAAACCCGTCTGGCCTTTGCCGGTCTGAAATTAAAAAACCTTGGCTCGTTTGATTACGGTCGTAACCTCGGCGCGCTGTACGACGTGGAAGCGTGGACCGATATGTTCCCGGAATTCGGCGGCGACTCCTCCGCGCAGACCGATAACTTTATGACCAAACGCGCCAGCGGCCTGGCGACCTACCGTAACACCGACTTCTTCGGCGTCGTGGATGGTCTGGATCTCACCCTGCAATACCAGGGGAAAAATCAGGACCGCGATGTGAAAAAACAAAACGGCGACGGTTTTGGTACTTCCGTTACCTATGATTTTGGCGGCAGCGATTTCGCGGTGAGCGGTGCGTATACCAACTCCGATCGTACCAACCAGCAGAATCTGCAAACGCGTGGGACTGGCGATAAAGCAGAAGCCTGGGCGACCGGTTTAAAATATGATGCTAACGATATTTATATTGCGACGTTCTATTCTGAAACGCGCAATATGACGCCAATTTCCGGTGGCTTCGCCAATAAAACACAGAACTTCGAAGCGGTAGTTCAGTACCAGTTTGACTTTGGTCTGCGTCCGTCACTGGGTTATGTGCTGTCAAAAGGGAAAGATATTGAAGGCGTAGGCAATGAGGATCTGGTCAATTATATCGACGTTGGCGCAACGTACTATTTCAACAAAAATATGTCCGCGTTTGTCGATTATAAAATCAACCAGCTCGATAGCGACAATAAACTGGGCATCAACAATGATGATATCGTTGCTGTCGGTATGGTTTATCAGTTCTGATGTAGCATAAAAAAATGCCGGATGGGTTGCGCCGCCATCCGGCATTTTACTGTTCATTATGCCGTTAATTTAACCGGTTCATCGTTAAAATCGTCAGCAGGCTCCAGCGCCAGATTCAGCGACGTTAACAACCCACGTAATTTTTCATGAAATTCACGTAAGGTGTATTCCAGTCGCTCTACCACTTCAGTCTCTTTCACCGGCACCGCAGTCCAGTTCCCGTCTTTATCGAACAAGCCAAACTGGTAGCTGTACGTGAAGCGTTTTTCCTGCGCCTCCAGTTCCATCCACCAGCCCCAAAACTCGCGTTTCTCTGGGGCGGGTTTCACATTGACGCAAACAGCCAGACAATCGAAAAAAAACCGATTATCTTCGCACTGCCCTTCCCGGATGTACGGGCCAAGCGCGGTGAATTTCTTGATCAATCTACTTTTCGGATGCCCACTCGGTAACGTCATTACGATCTCCTTAGGTGAAGCACCTGTTTTACCAAATCGATAAAATTTAGCAAACTTTTAACACAATCTCTGATTGATCCAACCGGTTATTTCCTGCAGCCCTTTGTCAAAATTGCGATACACCGGGTTGAATGGAATCTCCAGCAGCTTACCGTCAGAAGATGAAGATGTGATTAAACGCGACTCCTCTTCCGGGCTAAACGGATCGTTTTTCCAGAACCCCGACAGCATTGGCGTCGGGCAGCGTCGGCCCAGCAGACCCTGCACTTTTAATGAATAGCGATTAAGCTCAACGCGCAACGCTTCATCGGATGCGTCGTGCATCCCTAAACGACTGGCCAGAACGTCAAGGTACATTTCCGGGACGCTTGCCTGGCGCTGCGGGTCGCTAAGCAGCGCATGAACCACCGGCCCCAAACAGGCCACCGCCTTCAGACGTGATGATTCCAGATACGCAAGGCGTACCGCCACGTTGGCGCCAAAGCGGAAGCCGAAGGCCGCCACACGGGTGTGATCCACCCATGGAACATTCGGCAGCGCTTTTAATACGTGCTGGTGCAGCAGGCTGGAGTCCTGGGTCAGTTTCCATTTTGACGAGAACCCGACCGACGGCATATCCAACGTCAGCATGGCAATACCGCGCGGGGCAAAGTAGCGCTCATACAGAGTGTAATAATCCGTTTGCATGGAATCGAGGCCACCGCACATCAGCACCGTCGGGAACGGACCGTCGCCTTTTGGCATATGCAGGAAGCCGGTAATCGGCGCGCCGCCGGTAACGGCAAATTCCATCTCACGCAGCGTGCCCGGCAGACGCTGTGCGGCCTCTTCATAGGCGCGATTGGCCAGAGCCTGCGCCTGCTCTGCCAGCTCATCGCCTTTTAAGTGCGGATAAGCGGCGATGTTGTAGAGCGTGGAAGCATGCAGCCAGTGGCGTCCGCTCACCTGCGGATCCTCTTCCATAGAGGCTTTCTGTTGCCAGTCCATCGCCTGCTTCGCCCACTCGTAAATCCAGTTTCCGCCGCGATAGCCGATAACCGTGTCGTAAAGCTCTTTATCGGTGCGTTCGGCTTCGCTCATGACGATACGTGCCTGCACTTCGAGGATTTCGCGCGGATCGACGCCACGCCAGATCCACATCAGGCGGTTCACCATGCGGTACCAGTGCGGGATGGTTTTGCCATCCAGGGTCGATTGTACGGACGGCTGCGCGCCGTGATTAAAACGACGAACCAGCGTTGACGTTTCAGGGTGTTTGAAGCGGGGTTTAAACAGGACTTCGCTGAGGTTAGCCTGTGACATGATTGCAGCCTCCATGAGTACTCACTAAGGCATAGTGTAACCTGACACAGCACAAAAAGAACAACGCCCGACAGTGCGGGCGTTGAAAACTTTTTAGATTAGCGACCCGAGATCGGCGGAACGAACACTACGCCCATATCCCACGGCTGCTCAATCCAGGTATCCTGAGGGATATCAACAACATAATCATTCACCAGCGGGCGACCTGCCGGCTTAGCGAAAATAGTGACGAAATGCGCTTTAGGGTACATTTCGCGGATCGCTACGGCGGTACCACCGGTGTCAACCAGGTCATCAATTACGATGAAACCTTCACCGTCGCCTTCGGCACGCTTCAGCACTTTCAGTTCGCGCTGGTTGTCGTGATCGTAGCTGGAGATGCATACGGTATCGACATGACGAATACCCAATTCACGCGCCAGCAATGCGCCCGGCACCAGACCACCACGGCTAACGGCAATAATGCCTTTCCATTGTTCAGAAGGCATCAGGCGGCTTGCCAGTTTACGTGCATGGATCTGCAACATGTCCCAGGTGACGACGTATTTTTCGCTCATGTGAAGTGTCCCAGCCTGTTTATCTACGGCTTAAAAAGTGTTCGAGGGGGAAATAGGTTGCGCGAGATTATAGAGATCTGACGCACTAAAAACCAGTGTTTCGCGGAATCCGCGCCTCTTTTTGCATGCTTTATGCTAGCCGTCAGCGGAGAAAGTGGTATTCTCAATCGCATCGCGCAAGCCTGACTTGTGATGTTTTTAATTCTGCTAACCCTGTGGCCTGCAAGCAAGTTTTGTAGGACATCGCCAAGGAGACTCAACGTGTCTGAACTGTCTCAGTTATCCCCGCAACCGCTGTGGGATATTTTTGCCAAAATCTGTTCTATTCCTCATCCGTCCTACCATGAAGAGCAGCTCGCTGAACACATTCTGAGCTGGGCCCAAGAGAAAGGTTTCCACGTCGAGCGCGATCAGGTCGGTAATATCCTGATTCGCAAACCCGCTACCGCAGGAATGGAAAACCGCAAGCCGGTCGTTCTGCAAGCGCACCTGGATATGGTCCCGCAGAAAAATAACGACACCGTGCACGACTTCACTAAAGATCCTATCCAGCCTTATATTGACGGCGAATGGGTAAAAGCCCGTGGCACCACGCTGGGTGCGGATAACGGCATCGGTATGGCGTCCGCACTGGCCGTTCTGGCTGATGACAACGTGGTACACGGTCCGCTCGAAGTGCTGCTGACCATGACCGAAGAAGCAGGTATGGATGGCGCGTTTGGTCTGCAGGCTAACTGGCTGCAGGCAGATATTCTGATCAACACCGACTCTGAAGAAGAAGGTGAGATCTATATGGGTTGCGCAGGCGGTATCGACTTTACCTCTAACCTGCCGCTGTCCCGTGAAGCAATCCCGGCTGGCTTCCAGAGCTTTAAGCTGACGTTGAAAGGCCTGAAAGGCGGTCACTCCGGTGGCGAAATCCACGTTGGTCTCGGTAACGCTAACAAGCTGCTGGTACGCTTCCTGGCGGGTCACGCTGAAGAGCTGGATCTGCGTCTGGTTGATTTCAACGGCGGTACGCTGCGCAACGCAATTCCGCGTGAAGCCTTTGCCACCCTCGCCGTGGCGGCAGATAAAGTTGATGCGTTAAAAGCGCTGGTCAACACCTACCAGGAAATCCTGAAAAACGAACTGGAAGCCAAAGAGAAGAACCTGGCTCTGCTGCTGGATGCCGTGACTCACGACAAAGCCGCGCTGACCACTCAGTCTCGCGACAGCTTCGTACGTCTGCTGAACGCCACCCCGAACGGTGTTATCCGCAATTCCGACGTAGCCAAAGGCGTGGTTGAAACCTCCCTGAACGTCGGCGTTGTAACCATGACTGACGACAACGTTGAAATTCACTGCCTGATCCGTTCCCTGATCGACAGCGGTAAAGACTACGTGGTAAGCATGCTGGATTCACTGGGTAAACTGGCTGGCGCGAAAACCCAGGCCAAAGGCGGATACCCTGGCTGGCAGCCGGATGCTAACTCTCCGGTTATGCACCTGGTTCGCGAAACCTACCAGCGTCTGTTCAACAAAACGCCAAACATCCAGATCATTCACGCCGGTCTGGAATGTGGCCTGTTCAAGAAACCGTATCCGGAAATGGACATGGTTTCCATCGGGCCAACCATCACCGGTCCGCACTCCCCGGATGAGCAGGTTCATATCGAAAGCGTTGGTCACTACTGGACGCTGCTGACTGAACTGCTGAAGTCGATTCCGGCGAAGTAAGATCCTGCGCTAAATGCCGGATGGCGCTACGCTTATCCGGCAATCCATCAGAGTCACAGCCCCAACAGCAGCTGTCTTTCCAGTTGGGGATCCAGCAGCGTGACGTGTAATCCCACCAGCCTCACGCCTCGCCCTCCCCGACGTTCTTCCCAGGTTTTACGCGCCGTCGCAATTAAGTCATCTTTATTTAAGCGCGGCCAGACGTGCTCCTGCGTGGTCTGCTGAAAATCATTAAACTTGAGTTTTATCCCCTGGCGAGCGATAAGGAGATCCGGCTTTACCTTGGCCAGACGCCGTTCCAGTTCGGGATAAAGCCGCTCAATAATCGCCTCGCATTCTGACCACTCATGAATATCTTCCGCCAGCGTACGCTCCACGCCGACGGATTTGCGCAGTCTGTCGTTGTTAACGTCCCGCTCGTCAATGCCCTGACTTCGCTCCCACAGCACGCGACCAAACTTACCAAAACGTTTGAGCAGCATTGCCAGGTCGTATTTTTGAACATCCTCGCAGGTACGCAATCCCATTGATTCCAGCTTAGCGGCGGAGACTTTGCCGACGCCGGGAATTTTGCCGAGCGGTAACGTTTTGAGAAATTCAGGAACATCGGCAGGTGTAATCACATATTGCCCGTTGGGCTTGTTGAGATCGGAGGCTATTTTTGCCAGAAATTTAACCGGCGCAATCCCGGCGGAGGCGGTTAGCTGCAGCTCGTTAAAAATCGTCTGGCGGATCTCCTGGGCGATCAGCGTGGCAGAACCGTGGCAGTAGGTGCTGTCGGTTACATCCAGATAGGCTTCATCCAGCGACAGGGGTTCAATCAGCGAGGTATAGCGGGAGAAAATAGCCTGAATCTGGCGGGAGGCTTCTTTGTAGGCCTCGTAGCGACCGGGTAATAAGGTAAGATGCGGGCATAGCTTTAACGCCATTCCCGTTGGCATCGCGCTACGCACGCCAAATTTGCGCGCCGGGTAATTGGCTGTACTGATAACCCCCCGGCGCTCCCGGCTGCCGCCGATGGCAATGGGAATGTCACGCAGAGCGGGGTTATCGCGCATTTCCACCGCTGCGAAAAAGCAGTCCATATCAACATGTATGATTTTGCGCATTACTCGCCTCCCACAACACTGTTTAAGTATACAGTATTTTTATAGTGTGAGAAGTATGATTATTCCTTACGCCGGACCATTCATGACGAAGCGGGCATCGCACAGGTAACGCACAATATCCTTTTTCGTATGTTCTGCGGGATTCCCCGCCGTACTGACAAACAGTTTATTCACTTTGCGAACATTTGCCCGCAGCAGTTTTTCGATTGTCATCAGGCGGAAGGCATCATTTTCAACGCAGAAAAGCTCGTAGTCGCCCAGACGTTCACCACAAATTTCACAGTGATTCATCCAGTAACGTAGCCCGGTGGTTTTACTTTTATCGAGGTAGTAATTGCTGGCTTTGATGTTCTTTTTTATCTCTTCAGGCAGAGAATTAATGTGGAACAAAAAGCTGTTACGCCTGACCGACTGCCAGCCCTGACCATCCTGATTTTTCTTAATAAAGCGGGTAAACATCACGCCATGGATGCGGGTAATTTGGTGGCAGCTCCAGCAGTGCATCTTCGAGGTAATCACCAGATAGTACGGCGCGACAATATTAAAATTGTCGGTGTCGTAGACATAGTCACGAAGCGCCCCGTTTAGCTCGTGGGGTTCGGTGTACCAGATACCTGAGACCTTGTCGAAATGCGCCCCCTGACAGGCTACATCGGTGACGTTATCAGTATGAATCTCCAATGGAATAATATGGGTTACATCTATCACATTGCCTTCCTGAGGAATAAATTGCCCCCACGTTGCGTGGGGGACGAGAACAGAATTAATGAGTGACGGGAGCAGATTGTTGACGTAAAGAAGTCACCTGCTTTTGCTTGTCCAGCTTATCAACCAGCGGTTGCACAACCTTCTCTCCCTGCTGGCCAAAATATTGATACAACGTATCGGAAGCGCTTTGCGTCAGCACCATGATCTCAATGCGACGGTTCCCGGCACTTTCCGGGTTTTTCGCATCCAGCAGCATTTGGTCCGCCATCGCGCTGACCTGCATGACTTTATTCTGCGGCATTCCGGCATCCTCCAGCACGCGTCGCGCCGACAAAGCGCGGTCGCCGGAGAGGTTCCAGTTGTTGTAAATGTTACTCTTATAGCTCATCGCGTCTGTATGCCCGGTGATGATTATCTTGTTATCAAGCGAGTCAAACACGGGAGTCAGTTCAACCAGCAGCGATTTAAAGAACGGCATAATCCTGGCGCTACCGCGCTCAAACATATTGCGATTTTGGTCATCTTTAATCAGTACGCGCAGCCCCTGAGGAACAATCTCCATCTCGAGGTTAGTTTCCATATGCGCATTGCGGGCGATAACGTTAATGTCGGTCGCCAGTTCGCCCAATTCGCGGGCTGATTTTTGTTTCAGCAGCACCGCTTTTTCATTCACATCCAGCGCCTTTTTCGCGTTCTCTTCCGTAATTTTCGCCGTCTCCTGCGGGTTGACGGTTTTATCGAGTTTGTTGCGCGTGACGTTTTTCTTCTGCGCTCCCGGCGCTATCGGCTGCTTGCCCAGCTTATTTAACGGCGCCATACCGCCACCGTTAAAGATTGACTGACCATGCAGCGCCGCCACGATATTTTCGCGGTCAGCTTTACTGACGCTGTTCACAATCCACAACGTCATAAACAACGCCATCATCGCCAGCGTAAAGTCAGCAAATGCCACCTTCCACGCTCCCCCATGATGACCTGCATGATTCTTTTTGATTTGTCGGCGGATAATGGTGGTTTTCGCGCCGCGATCGCGACGATTTGGCCCCTTCCTCATGCTTATTCTTGCTCCAGCATCGCATTCACCCACGCATCCAGATTGGCGAATGTGGGTTTGGAAGCCAGATGAAGAAGTTTACGTCCCGCATCAACCGCCAGCAGCGTCGGCTTACCGCCCGCTTGCGCCACCAGCACGGTACGTACACATTCGAGCAGCGAATGTTCCGCCCGCGCCTGCTGTTCCATGGCGTTTGCCAGCGGATCCATCACGCAATAACAGATGAAGACCCCTAAGAATGTCCCCACCAGCGCCGCCGCCACTTTCAGGCCGATAAGCGCAATGGAACCATCGATTGACTGCATGGTGATGATGATACCCAGCACCGCCGCGCAAATGCCGAAGCCAGGCATCGCCTCGGCGGTACGCTGCAGGGAACGCGAAGGGGTTAACAGCGATTCTTCCGCGGTATCCAGTTCCTGATCGAGGATCCCTTCCAGCTCGTGGGCATCAATTTTTCCCATCGCCATCAGACGGAAATTATCGGCGATAAAGGTCACCAGTCGTTTCTGGGTCAGTACCAGCGGGTATTTCTGGAAAATGGTACTCTCTTCCGGCTGTTCGATATGCTGATCCAACATACGCAGACCGCCGTTCTGCACCATTTCCAGCAGTTCATACAGGCACATCAGCAGCTGACGCTGGAACTCCGGCCCCATTTTCTTTTTGCTGACCACGCCTTTGATCTGGTGAGCAATCTCTTTAAGCACATGCATTGGGTTACCGATAATCATCGCCCCCAGACCGGCCCCCACGATAATAATAATTTCTGCCGGCTGCCAGATAGCAATTAACTGTCCGCCAGCCTCAAAGTAGCCACCAAATACGCAGCCTAAAACCACCAATAAACCAAAAATCTTTTGCATTACGTCCTCCGCATGTTGATTCGGAATTGTTAATCTGGATATAAACAATCACGAATCTTGTGCGTGATTTTTTTATTCATTTGACAAATTCGAGCTTCAGTCAGCCCTAATACCAGCGCGATTTCTTTTAAATTCATATCGTGCTGGTAATACATTGAGAGCACCAGTCCCTCCTTTTCGCTGAGTTGGCTCAGGGCATAACCCAGCATTTCCTGCGTGACGAATTGTTCTTCAAGCCCCCGCCCTTCGAGCGGCGCAATCGGTATATCGCCATTCAGTAATTCATCCAGGCTGGCCAGCGATTCAGCACCTTCCAGCTGTTGATATTCCTGATAATCTTCAGACGACAAACCCAACCGGGAAAGCTCTTCCCATGAGGGTTCATGCCCGAGCTGAGTACGCGCATCACGAATCAAATCTTTAATCTGATGGTATTTTTGTCGTAGCTGACGAGGCCGCCAGTCGAGGCTGCGCAGCTCATCGAGTATGGCTCCGCGGATACGATGGACGGCATAACCGGCAAAGCCCTCATCCGGTTGACCATAGCGGCGAATCGCATTCAGCAATCCCATCAGCGCCGTTTGCTCCATATCCTGCCTGTCCATAACGCAGGTACATTGCGGCGCAAGTTGACGCACCACTTTGCGCACCAAAGGAAGATAAGCCTGTAAATAATGGCTCTCTTGCTTTGGCGTTAGCACGGGCGTCGCATTAAAATCTTCTGACTCGTAAGCATCCTGGATCATGTTATTTCCTGGCTTGTCGCTTATTGAAACACGACTTTTTTCACCAATATGTCCTTATACGGTGTCGCCATTTTGCGTTTCGCTAATTCAATTTTCAGATTTTCAAAAACTTTCTTTCTGATATCGGAGATCTTCAGCGCCCGAATCTCTTCATATTTCATATTCGAGAGTTCATCTACCGTAATACTTTGATAGAGCGGTTCGTCTTTCTTAATTTTTTCAGCGTCTTTCTCTGAATCAACGACCATTACCAGCTCTGCCACCATGTATCGGTCTGTCCCTTCACTATCATGAAGCGTAACCACCGTTTCCGGCAGAGAGACAAATATGCTGCTGCTCTCATCCTGATTTTCTTCGGGTATCTCAGCGGGTTTTGCTGCCTTATCTGTCGCACCTTTATTCATAAAATGATAAATACCCCATCCAGCCCCACCAGCAATACCCAGAGCAACGACAGAGCTGATCACACACGCAATAACAATTTTCTTCATCTTGCTTTTACACTTTGATCAGAACGGATTCGTTCTGTTGAAATTGAGGTTCGTCGTTAAGCGTTAGCGCCGACGTCACCTCGTCCTGTTGATGGCCTGACTGCTGTTGTTGCTGTTGCGATTGTCCCTCGGAAGAGACCTGAACATTCACTTCCATGAAGTTCTGCGCCGTGAGGTGCTGGCGTAAGTTCTCGCTAAATTGCTGCAACGAGCGGCAGACATCGCTCTGATTTGCGCCGATGTGCACCATCAGCTTTCCTGCGTCCAGCTGCACGGCAATTTCCAGTTTGCCCAGCGATGGCGGGTCTAGACGAATGGTCGACACCTGCTGTTGCTGACCCAACTGGAACTGAATTCTGTCTTTGAGCAGCGCGGTGAGCTTCTCGCCGAGCTCCTCTGTTGACAGCGTGGTAGGCGCGGAAACTTGCGTCGACACCACGTTGTGGTCGCTCAGGGCATTTACCGGCTGAGTTCCCTGCGCCGCCGTATTGAGTAAACTTTGCGACGCAAGCGATGGGTTAACCGTTACGCTATCCGTTTTTCTCACCGCCATCGGGCGAGAAACGGCGTGATCCGCTGACTTCACCCGGGCGGAAATTTGCTGTGAGGTCGAAAGCGAGACAGGTTCAGGCGCGATCGCGCGCAGATCCTGGGCGGAGAATGTCGCCAGTTTGGCCTGCTGATCCGGGGTTGCCTGGGGCAAATTCTCGGTGATCGATGCCAGTAACGTTTGCAGCTTTGGCGACAGTGACGATAAATCCGTGGCGTGCTGCTCAGCCGACGGCATGGATTGTTTTCCTTGCCCGGCCATCGCGCTCGCCAGTTGACGCAAAAGCGCAGACCCCGCCCCCGTAGTTTGCGCCTGCGTCAGCATTTTCAGCATCTCACCGTCAGGCTGCTTCTGCGCCGCCGCAGGCGTTAACGGCTGTGCCGGTTGCGCCAGTAACATCGCCAGCAATGCCTGCATGGCCGCAGGATCTGCATCATCGCGTTGATGCTCAGGCAACGACGCCTGCTGTTGGTTTATTTTTGCGCCGATCAAACGTTCAGCCACCGCGTTAAGCCCGGCCTGCGGTAAAGAAAACGTGCTGCCGCTCGTTGACGTTGTTGGGGCCGAAATAGCCGCCTTTTCCGGTGTGGCCTCTGCCAACGCACTGGCCGAGGCCAGTAATACAGGATTCATGCCTTCTCCGAAATTAAATTAACCATTGAGTACGCCAACATTCCTTCCTGATTTTGCTGATGTTGATCCATGCGCGCTTTGAGTTCTTCCGCACGCTGCGTTCGTCGGGCAATCAGCACCTCAAACGCCGCATGCAGGGTGTCTTTGACCTCTCGCAACGCGGTGGCATCGGTTTCCCAGGCGGCATAGTCATGAAAAACGCGCATCACCTGCTGATGCAGGCCGGGTAATCGGCGCCAACGCTTTCGATCCAGCGCCTCGTTCATCTCTTTTACCAGGGCATAAAGCTGCTGTTGCTGACGCTCTCTTTCCATCGTCTTATCCCAGCTTTGCCGACAGACCTTCCCAGCCTGTGCGTAGATTGGTCAGGATGAGGATCACTTCATCAATTTTTTCCAGCGACAATTCGCCGCTGGCTTCATACAGGCGGTAGACGCAGTGGTCATACAGCCGGGACAAATTCACCACCAACTCGCCGCCCGTTTCAAACTCCAGCGAGCTGGTTAAGGCGTTGAGAATATCGATGCATTTGTTGATGCTTTGCGCCTTGCGCTCATAGCGTTTGTTCTCAATGTGGCTTTTGGCGCGTTCCAGCTCGTCCATCAGCCCCGAAAACAGCACCAGCACCAGCTCTAATGGCGATGCTGCTGCGGTACGCGCAGCAAGATCCATCTCTTTGTATTGCGAATAACCATCCTGCGTGTCGTACATGTTGATTCTCAATCCTTCTCTTAAATCAGCCGGTTACATAAACGCGGCCATACTCATTTTCATGGTGTACGTTTCCACCAGCGTATTGGTGTACTCTTCCACATAGCGCTCGTAGTTGGTGTTATAGGTTTCAGTCAGCTGATCGCTTTCGTCCTGAATTTTGCTCTGCTGGTCATCAATGTTTTCCTGGCGCAGGGCGATGATGCCGTTGCTGGAATCCAGATAGCTTTCCATCAGGTCGTCCATCTGCGCGACCATGCTGTCCTCCCCGACAAAAATAGCGGTCAAACCGTCCGGGTTTTCTTCCATTGCTTCGCTGAACTGAGTGGAGTCAATTTGTAAGTGACCGTCGGAATCCAGCGTGATGCCATAATCAACAATCGACACGCCACCGTAAGACGCGTGAGCAATATCATCCATCTGATTTGCCAGCGAATTCATCCCGGCGTCACCCGCAAAAACCCCGGACGCCGTGTCGTCATCGCCATAGCTGGTCAGTGAATCGATGGTGTCGACCAAGGTGTTGTAGGCATCAACAAAGGTCTGTACTTTGGCCTGCGATCCGCTGGAGTCTTCCGCGACGGTAAAAGTGGTCACATCGTTAGGATCATCAGGATCGCTAACCTCAGAAAAAGTCATCGTCACGCCGGGGATCACATCGTCAAAGGTATTGGTGCTGCTGGTGATCGCAGGGCCATCCTCGTTACCGAGGTGAATAATGGCGTCCTGCGCTTGCGTTATCTGTTGTTCACTGGAGGATTCCGCCGTAGCCAGATCGGTGTTACCCGAAACGCTCACCGAAAAACCGCTTTGCTCACCGGTGGTATCAGAGGTCAGCATGATGGTGGTCGTGCCGTCGGTCTTAACCAATGCCGCCGACACGCCTGGGTTATCGTCCGAGTTATTAATCGCATCAACCAGTTCACTGGCATCAACACAGTTATCGCCATCCTCATCGACCGTAGACAGGTCAATATCCATGGTTGTGCCGTCATCCATGGTTATCTCAAATGAACCCGTCGCGGCGTAAGTATCGTCGCTCATGCTGAACGTGGTTTGTTGCCCCTGAGCTAACTGCGAAACATAAAATGAATAGGTCCCCGCCTGTGCCTGCGAGTTAGCCGACACCGTATTCGACTCATTATTTGTGGTGGCGGAAAACGTCAGTGGGCCGTCGGTGTCGCTGTTCAGCGCATCGATTGCCGTCTGAAAATCAGTCAGCGCGGTACTTAGCGAGTCCAGACCGCTGCTCTCAGCATTCAACTCGTTCTGTTGGTTCTGCAGATTCGTCGCCTGGGTGGCAATATCGGCGTAGGCAAATTGTTGTGCTAATTTTTGGATCGGACTCGTATAGCTCATGATCAATGACTCCGTGCAACGTTATTTATGTAAAAGCAAAATACATGCCAATAATTTTTACAATTAAAATTCAGTGAGTTAACTTAGTAGCGGAAATGAATTTTCCCTTCCCCAGGAAGGTTTCCAGGTAAAAGCCAGGTCGCTGAAAGCACAACACCGCCGGGTGGCGGTGTTGGAAATGACGTTAAGTCAGGAATTACTGCAGCAGGCTGGAAACCATGCTGGACATGCTGTTGGACTGCTTCAGCATGGTGATGCCGGTTTGCATCAGCACCTGTTGCTGGGTCATGTTGGACGCTTCCGTCGCGTAGTCGGTATCCATAATGTTACCGATCGCCACTTCAGTGTTGTCCTGCATGCTGGTCAGGTTAGCGGCGGTATCGTTCAGACGGTTGATAGATGCACCCAGTTTGGACTGGATCTTAGACACGTCGTCCATTGCAGTCTGGATAGTAGTGATCATCTGGTTTGCAGAACCAGAAGCGGTCAGCTCAGTACCACCGGAAATGCCTGCAGTACCGGTCGCATCTAACTGATCAGCTTCGAAAGAGTTGCTAACGCTTTTTAAATCGGTAACCAGAGAGTCCAGTTGGCTGGAGATATCAACGGTCATGGTGTCAGAAGATTCAGCACCAACCTGGAAGGTTACCGCCCCCTGGAACAGACCGTCTTTGCCGGTGTTGCTGGTACCGGAAACACCGAACAGGTTGGTGCCGCCGTAAGTGGTGTTCTGCAGCATATCGGACATCTGCTGACCCAGTTCGTCGTATTCGTCCTGCATCGCCTGCAAATCTTCGTCGCTGTAGGTTCCGTTCGCTGCCTGAGTGGACAGGTCTTTCATACGGCCCAGTACGTCGGTCATTTCGTCAAACATGCTGTCTGCAGTTTGCAGCATCGCAGTCGCGTCCTGAATGTTGCTCAGCGCAACGCCCATACCGCTGGACTGCGCAGTCAGACGGTTGGCAATCTGTTTGCCCGCAGCATCATCTGCAGAAGAGTTAATACGGTTACCTGTCGCCAGACGTTCCATAGAAGTAGACAGTGATGCGCTGCTTTTGTTGATAGCGTTAACAGCGGACATTGATGCGGTATTAGTATTAATCGATAACATGGTACTGCTCCTTGGGAATAATCGTTTTCGTTTCGATACTCTGTAAAAACGACCACCCCTTCGGAAAACTTAAAGCGCTGCAGAAAAATTTTTTACGCCTTGCACAACATCGTTAACGCGAGAGATAAAACGTCTCCCACCTCTATTTTAGCTTTCCGTGCTCCTCACCAAAACAATCACTGCATAAGGAAGATCTCAATCAAGATTTAATTAAAAGATTATTAGAAATATCTAATAACGACCCGATCGATTACGCACCTGCTATGTTAACCTTATGATAAAAATAAGATTATGCTTAGATAAAAATGTTTTAAAGAACCTGGTTATAACTTTATTTTACATTTGGTTGCAAATGCCATGTATTTTTATATTGTGAGTCTCAGACACTTTCGCTACATTTCCAATCCTCTTTTGCACAGCATAAAAAACACTCAATACCGATTTACCTGCTGTTTCTCAGGCAGAAGACATCTCAATTTCTCCAGAATTTTAATGCACTGATTTTTAACGGTGTGACACCAGGGATAAAAAAATCTTGCGCGGGTATAATAAACCATGAGTATTGTAGTCAACAATTGGCGGATGGACTCTTCGCTTAATGCGTTAATCCACTGTGAAACAGGTGAGATACGTCGCCTGGGCGAATACCATTTTATTCTGTTAGAGACATTAGCTAAAAATGCCGATGTTGTTTTATCTCGTTCATTTTTAATGACCGCTGTCTGGAAGAATCGCATCGTCGGTGGAAATAGTCTGCCGACAGCCGTTCACGCCCTGCGCGTCGCTATTGATGATGATGGTAAACAACAAGAAATTATAAAAACCATACCAAAAAAAGGGTATTTGTTTAATAAACTCTATCTAACTGAAATCATTGCTCCTAATGAAAATAAGGTTGATGACAGCGCCAGTGAGGTAACCGAAGAGAATGCTGAGGTGGTTGAAACCCTCGCGTCTGAGGAGCAACTGCCATCAACAACAACAGAAAAAATAACTTTAAATAACAGTTCATTACATGAAGTCAGCAAGAAAAAACTGGCAACCAAACATCATCCTTATCGGGCTGTTCTGATTACCTTGCCCGTTATCGTTGTCGCTCTGTCGCTGTTTGCACTGATCTCATATTTTAAAGCGCCGTCATCCACTAAAACGGAAGAAACTCCACAACTGGTTAAAGAAACGCTTGAAAATGCCAACCGTATTACGGTCTATCAACTTTACGATCCAGGTGAGAATAAGAAATCGTTATCGCTTGTTTCAAAACATATTCTTCCTGGTATAGAGCAAATCAATCAACTGTTGGTCGCGCATAGCGCCTCGATGACCCTTTATTATCGGGTCTCATTGAACAAACTCGCACTTGATATTGTGATGAGCAATCAATGCAATGATAGCTGGCAGTTAGCACTAAGCTTTGATAACTGGCTAAATAAAGATAACGAAATGAATGGTATTTTAATTAAAGAAGTGGAGAAAATGTTAAATGAAATGCCAAAATGCAAATAATTACGCTTTTTATATCCTGGCTATTTCCTCCCTATTTTTTAGTTTTCTGGCCCATGCCCACATTGAGCACGCGGTTATTGCCTATTATGATCTTAACGCCGGAAGGAATGCACATTACCAACTTATTCTGAGCCCACAACACAAGGATACGGCCCTTACGCTCATCCCTTTGGAACATAATAACCAGGTTCCTTCAGTATTCGAGATCTCCACTTGCCTTAATCGTTCTACAGAATCATCTCAACAAGGTGAGCTTCATTTTAGCGATGCGAAAGCGGATAATAACGATCTCCGCTTATCCAATTTCAGTTCCTTTATTGTTGAGCATAACCTTCATACGTGGTGGATTCATTTAAACCCGCAGCAAAATTTGCTCTTCACTCAGGATGTAGGAGGCCTGTTAATCACAGACCCCTCGGCATTTACCTTTTCGACAACATCTTGTCAGCAGAATTAACTTAATAAGCTACGGACAGTCTGGCTGGAAAGCCGGGCTTGTCCGTTGACCGCCTGGGCTAAAACCTGATAGTTGTGATTAGCATGATCCAGTACCCCGCCCAGTGATTCAGATGCTTTAACCGCACTTTCTGCCTGTGGAAAACGCGCCATACCGTCAATCAGCTGCCGGGCCTTCTCCTGCTGCGCGGCCATTTGCGCGCGCTGATCGCCAATCGCATCCAGCGCCTGCTGTAACCCATCCTGAGTGCGGGAACTGCCCTGCGCGATATGTTGCAGAAGCTCATCTGAACGAGAGGGATCGGCAAATGTCTTTAGCAGAGTAAACGCCGAGGACTTCGCGTCAACATCACGTACGCTCAGGGTTTGTTGGATCTGCTGCCATTGCTTTTCCGTCGTGGAAAAGCTCAGCGCCCCCTGCTGATCGTGCACCTGTACACCGACACGGCGCAGTGCGTTGCTCATCATCATTTTGTATTGACCAGGATCCAGGTCCTCGCCTACCACCACCGCAGAGTGCTGCGTCTGCCGCCCGTCAGAAACACTGAACATGCGTGAACTTATCGCGTTTTTTTGCAGCATCTGCGCCAGTTCAGGCGAGTGAAAAGTGACGCGTGCCTCACCCTGTAAAACCGGACGCAACTGCCTGTCGACCGCATCACCGGACAATGCTGGCCGTTTTTCCAGCCACTGAGTTAGTTCAGCCCCCTTCTGCTGCAGCGCCTGTCCGCCGCGGCGAGAAGCGTGACGAAAGTCCAGCAAATGCTGCTCCAGTTGACCCAGGTAGTGGTCAGCTTGCTGCAGCGTGGTGAGCTGATCGTTAAGCTGCACGCTGTAGCGCTGAGGCCGGGTAGTAATAAGGGGTGAGGCCGGGTAATCACTCGCCGTTGCGGGTAACTTTTGACGGACAGGGGCATTCTGCGCAACGGTATGCTGCTGCACAGAAGGATTAAGCGCTCCGCTACCGGAGAGTGATGTTGTATTTAAACCGACCTGCATACTATTCCTGAGCTACTGCTAACTGTTAAATCACACTGAAAAGGTTTAACTCACTCACTTTGGAGTAGGTTTTTAAAGTGGCTTCCATCGCCATTTCCAGACCGGTAAAGGTAATGGAGGCTGGGCCATAATCCAGATCGCTCAACTGACTGATAAGCTGATCGTTGGAGGTAGTGATATCCGTCTGAGCACTGCTCAGCATGCTCATCGTATTCTGCGTTTCACCAATGGTGGCTATAGAAGCGTTGAGCGCGTCTGAGGCCACATCCACCGTATCAATGGCATTTTGAATATCGCTTTGCACCTGTGGATCGGCAGGGTCAACCGACGGATCCTGTAATTCTTTCGACAACGACGTCAGAGTGTTCAGAACGTCGAGGCTATCGCCGAAGAAATCGCTGACTGCCACATTGGTATCAACCTCAACGCCATTGGACACCGTGGTCTGGCGATGATCGTCGTTACCCTGATAGGTATAACTGTCGGTCACCCCGTCACCGTCCTCATCTACTGCGACAATGGGCGGTTGATCGTTCACCGTCCCGCCAAACACATAGTGACCGTCTTCATCCTGATAATTCAGCGCCGAGACCATCGCTTCGGTCATCGACTGAATATCCTGCCCCAGGCTTGATAACGACTCGGCGGTGTTGGTGCCGTTGGCGGCCTCCAGCAGATCGTCGCGAATCGCTAACAGATCGTTGTTGACGCCATCCAGAATAGACTCCTGCTGGCTCATCCCCGCCGAGGCGGAATCAATATTAGTTTGATACTGATCGAGAGCCGATTGCTGGCGGTTAAGCTGGGTGATTCGTGTCGCAGCGATAGGATCGTCTGACGGCAGCAGAATACTTTTCCCTGTCGCCATCTGCGTGACAACGTGGGAAAGATCGCTGGAAAGGTCGTTAAAACTCTGCGTCATAGACACATAGGATTGTTGGGTAGACACGCGCATGATAATAGCCCTCCAGATTAACTACACATTTCCAGCACAGAGTCGAAAATATCTGCGCCCGTTGAGATAACTTTGAGGTTGGCCTCGTAAATTTGCTGGTAGGTAATGAGGTTTACCGCTTCTTCATCCATGCTGACGCCGCTGACGCTGCTCTGCTGGTTCTGTGCTTCGGAGTACACGTTCGCCGCCGCTTCCGCTTCCGTCTGGTTTTGCTGGCTGTAAATACCGATGTTACTGATGATTGATGAACAGGCTTCGCCCACGGTTACGCTACCAAGCCCCTCGATATCTAACGGTTCGGTTGAGAGGTTGATCAGCGCCTGCAGGTTATCGCTGTTGCCGCTTTCATCCGGCGAACTGGAAAACGCCAGCTCATCGGCGGTGATATCGGGGTTCACTTCCAGCGGGCCATCCGAGGAGTTTTCGTCATAAATAAACAGCGGCTCGCCGGGATTTCCGTTCAGGTCGTAGCCCTGCGCCAGTTGGGTGTTAACCGCATCGGCAAACTGCTCTGCCATGCTGTTAATCGTCCCCGTCAATGGCGTCAGTACCTCATTCTGATAATCAAACAGCGCGCCCAGCGAGCCGCCGGTATCAGTGTTCATGGATGACGTGGTTCCGGCGAACGTCAGCGACATGCTCTGCGTGCCGTCGGCGTTGGTTTCCAGTTCGAGGGTGGAACTCTCTTGCCCGCTCACCAACGGCTGACCGTTTTGCAGCGTGACGTTGTAGTTACCTTCATCATCAATATTGACCTGAACATCCATGATGCCGCTCAGTTCTTCCACCATCTGGTCGCGCGCATCGTAGAGCGCAGACGCGTTATCCCCGTTGGCTTCGGCTTCAGTGATCTGCTGGTTGTAGCTGGCAATACCGCTGGTAAGCGTATTCACCTGCGCCACCATCGCCTGCTCCTGACTAACGATTTCACTGCTTTGCGAATCGATATAATCGAGGGTGTTATCCACGCGCAGCGCCAGCGCGCCAGACTCGCTGATCACCTGCTCACGCAGAGCAGAGTCATCCGGGCTGGTGGTGGCTGCGTTTAGCGCGGCAAAAAAGTTGTCAAAGCCGCCGCTCAGGCTGCTGTTATCATCACTGAGCACGGTTTCCAGTTGAGTTAAATACGTCTGCTGGGTGTTGTAATAGCCGTAATCGCTGGCGGCATACCAGACCTGGTTCACCTGATACTGGTTGGATACCCGGCGAATACTGTCCACCTGCACACCGTTACCCGCACTGTTCGCCGAGCCTGAGCTTGCGCCAATAGTACTGGTGACAGCCACCTGCCGGGTATAACCGTCGGTCATGGCGTTCGCCGTGTTTTGCGCCGTTACGTTAAGCTCCACCTGCGCAGTAGATGCGCCGCTGTAGCCAATGTTAATCATGTCCATCAAAGAGTCCTCGCCGGTCAGTTCCCCGGTCTGTCGTTAACAACCTTGCCGATTAAAAGCGGCGAAAAAACCTCAGTTCTTAAGCCGCCGCGCAACCTTTATCCTTTGTGATGCGGGGAGAGCTGTTTAACGATCATCGCCGCAATCCCAATACCGTGCTGCTGGGCCAGGCTGTTACATAACTGATCGTCGTAAAACCCCTGCATCATGCGCACCGAGTCGCTGTTAAACGGGTTATCTTTGGAGTCGAAGATCTCATTGGTTTTACGCATTTCTTTCAGCATGTTGCGTAAGAAAATGGCTTCAAACTGCTGGGCGGCTTTCTGCAAATCGTTATCTTTAATTTTCGGGCCCATTAACGCATCGCTACCGTCAATGCCCCCGCTATGATTCACTTTGATGTCGGCCATTAAATGACCTCCAGATCGGCATCCAGTGCCCCGGCTTCATGCAGGGCCTGTAAAATGGACATAATGTCGTCCGGCGTGGCCCCGAGACTGTTGAGCGCATTAACCAGCGTTTTCAGGCTGCTGGATTCAGGCAGCGTAATCATCCCCGGTCGGGCGTGATTCACCGAAATATTGCTCTGCGGCGTCACCGCCGTACGACCACCGGCAAAGGCATTCGGCTGGCTGACGTTGCTGCTTTCATTGATGGAAACCGTCAGGCTGCCATGCGATACCGCCGCCGCGTGCAGGGCAATACCATCCCCCATCACCACCGTGCCGGTACGCGAGTTAAACACCACGCGGGCGCGTACTTTTTCTGCCTGAACCTGGACGTCATCTAACTGAGACATAAAGGCAACGCGTGCCCCTGGGCTGGTTGGCGCGCGGACGCTGACGTTGGTCGAGCTTTGTGCCGTAGCAATGCCGCCAAACGAAGCGTTGATCGCCGCCGCAATGTTATTGGCATCTTTAAAGGAGGGACGTTTCAGATTAAGCGTAATGGTGTCACCCATCTGGAAATCGCTGGGAATTTCACGTTCGACTGACGCGCCATTCGGTATCAGTCCGGCTGTGGGGGTATTCACGGTCACGCTGGAGCCGCTAGCCCCGGTCGCGTTCATCCCGCCCACCACCACGCTCCCTTGTGCAAGGGCATAAACCTCCCCATCTGCGCCATGTAGCTGGGTGAGCAATAACGTACCGCCGCGCAGGCTTTTGGCATCGCCAATCGACGAGACCGTGACATCAATGGTCTGCCCACGCGAGTACATTGGCGGCAGCATCGCGCTGACCGCTACCGCCGCGACGTTTTTCACCTTCGGATCGATTTTACCCGGCAGTTGTACCCCGAACTGGCGCAGCATGTTGGTAATAGTTTGGTTCGTGAATTTGACCTGGTTTTTATCCCCGGTTCCGTCCAGCCCCACCACCAGGCTGTAGCCAACAAGTTGGTTTTCCCTGATCCCCTGGACGTTGACCAGCGACTCCAGAGATTGCGCCTGCGTAGTGCCGGGCAGCACCAGGCTCAGGGCGATAACGATGCCGTTTAACGCCTTCATCCAGCGCCCGCTTATGTGTTGCATATTAAAATCCTGCATTAGATCGGGAAGAGAGGATGGTTAAACAGACGCGTCAGCCAGCCCGCCGCATTGGCATCGCTCAATGCGCCACGGCCCGCATAGGAGATACGCGCATCGGCAATGCGCTGCGATGAAACGGAGTTGTCGTTTTGAATATCATCGGCGCGCACCAGACCACTCAGGCGAATGTACTCATCCCCCTGGTTGAGGGTGAGCCATTTTTCACCGCGAATTTCCAGAATGCCGTTCGACTGTACCGAGTGCACCGACACCGTAATTTCGCCACGTAAACTGTTTTGCTGCTGCGAGGTCGCCGTCCCGTTGAAGTCGCGATTGGCGTCCACGGAAGCGGAAAGATTATCTTTGGTATGCCCAAAAAGAGTCGGTGCACCGATATCAACGGTATTGTTCTTGCCGAAATTGGTTTTCGCCTGTTTGCTCGACTGGGTGGATTCTTCCAGCATCACGGTCAGGATGTCGCCCACCCGATAGGCGCGGCGGTCTGCCGTCAGCGACCACTTGTAACCCGTTTCGAACACTCCTCCCGCGCGACCATCCGCCGTTGGCGGCAACTCGGTTTTGGGAGGAGCAAAGAATTCGTCATTTTTTTTGACCAGGAGGGCCTGCGATTCGCACCCGCTTAACAGGGGCAGCAGTACCACCAGCCAGAGATAATTTTTCACGTTCTGCCTGTTTACTTTAAATTTGCCGGATAAGGCGAAACCGCTATCCGGCATTTCACATTCTTGAATTACAGCGTCTGACTAATAAACTGCAGCATATCGTCTGCCGCAGAGACCATTTTGGCGTTCATCTCATAGGCGCGCTGCACGTTAATCATCGCCACCATTTCGTTGACAATATCCACATTCGAGCCTTCCAGCGCGCTGTCCTGCAAGGTGCCCAGACCATCTTCCCCCGGAATACCTTCCGTCGGTTGACCGCTGGCTGCCGTTTCCAGATACAGGTTGTCGCCTTCGGCTGAAAGCCCCGCCGGGTTGGCGAAGTTCACCAGCGTTAGTTGCCCCAGTTCGGTCGGATCGCTGTCGCCGGGCAGGATCGCCGTCACGGTGCCATCTTCGCCAAATGCCACGTTGGTCGCGCCAGCGGGAACATCAATTTCCGGTTGCAGCGGCAAGCCCTGGGCGTTGGTTAGCACGCCGTCGGCGTTAATCTGCATATTGCCGTCACGGGTATACGCAATATCCCCGTTGGCCTTTTGCACCTGCCAGAACCCCTGCCCCATGATGGCCACGTTCATCGCATTGTCGGTGGTTTCCACATTCCCTTCGGTGAAGGTTTTTTGGGTTCCAACGATGCGCACACCGCTACCGAACTGCATTCCGGTCGGCATGATGTTGTTTTGATCGAGCATGGCGCCCGGCGCTTCCTGAGTCTGATAAAACAGATCCTGGAACATCACGCGGTCACGCTTAAAGCCCGTGGTGTTGACGTTGGCGATGTTGTTGGCAATCGCACTCATCTCAGCATCCTGCGCCGACAGGCCGGTTTTACTGATCCATAACGCTGCGTTCATAAAACTTTATCCCTGATTAAAGGCTACGACTCAGGAGCCGCGTAGCAGCCTGTTGCCGGAGTCGCTGAGATCTTCAGCGGTTTTCATCATCTTGATTTGCGCTTCAAACTGGCGGTTCATCGCAATGGACGACATCATTTCGCTCACCGCAGACACGTTACTGCCTTCCAGAAAGCCGCCGCTTACTTTGATGTTTTCATCGCGCTGGGCCGGTACGCCATCCGCCGTCACCAGCATTCCCTCGCTGTTTTTCGCCAGATTGGCGACCGGGATATCCACCAGCTTCAGCCGATCGATATCCATCGTGGCGGTAACATCACCGTCGTCAGGCGTAACCGAGAGCGTGCCGTCGCTGCCGAAAGAGGCAATCGCGTTTGGCGGCAAAATAATCGGGCCGTTATCTCCGAGCACCACGTTACCGTCGATGGTCAGCTGACCCTGATCGTCTTGCTGAATATTGCCGTTGCGGGTATAGACCTCGTTTCCGGCTTTATCCTGCACGGCGATATAGCCCGTCCCCTGAATGGCGACGTCCAGCGGGCGCTCGGTTTTTTCCGCCACGCCGGTACTGTCATTGACGCCGCTGGGACTTTCCTTCGCCATAAAACGCGTATCAAAACCACCGCCCTTCACTTTGTCATTACTCGCCATCGCCATATCCGCGCGAAAACCATTGGTGTTGACGTTGGCGAGGTTGTTGGCGCTAATTTGCTGCTCTTGCAACGTCTGGGTGGCGCCGCTCAGCGCGGTATAAATCAACCGATCCATTTCTTAGCCTTACATCGCCTGGAAGAGAGCCTGATCCAACTGCGTACTGGTGGAAATCACCTTGGTGTTCGCCTGGTAGTTACGCTGGGCGGTCATGAGATTGACCAGTTCGTTGGTGATATCCACGTTGGAGCTTTCGAGCATGCCGGAGGAGAGCGTGCCGCAGGAGCCGGAGCCAGGCGTACCTATCAGCGGCGTACCGGATTCGCCCGTCTGTACCCAGGCAGTACCGCTCACGGCTTCCAGTCCGTTCTCATCCGGGAAGGTGGCGAGTACAACCTGGCCCTGCAGCATGCGCTCACCGTTGCTGTAGGTGGCGTACACTTTACCGTCGTCATCGACCTGCACGCCGTTTTGCGTTGCCGATGCGTATCCGGTCGCGGAATTGGTGGTAACCGAGAAGTCAGAGCCGTACTGAGTACAATCGGAGTAGTCAATCGTCATTGAAATCGGTGCGGCTTCATCGGTGGTGAAGGTGATGGTTTGCGGTGTGGTTGGAGCCGTCAGCTTGCCGGTATTTGGGTCGAAGGTCAGCGTAGTCGGCGGTACACCGCTCTGCGCTTCACCATCAAAGGTGTATTGCACTTCCCAGGTGTTATCCGCCGTTTTAGTAAAGTACTGGCTAACCGAGTGCTCATTACCCAGCGAGTCATACACGGTGGTGGTGTAGCTGTCGGTGTAGGTATCGCTGTTGTTGGCATCAAACGGCACGGTTGCGCGATCGATTGTTTCATCACTGGCGTCAAAGTTTGCCGTGAAGGTCATGCTGTCCGTGGCCTGCGCCGGGATGTTGCCGGTTTTAATCTGGATATCTGTAACGGTACCGGTTTGCAGCGTGCCGCTGTCATCAACCGGATAGCCTTGCAGGTAATCGCCGGACGCATTGACGATATAGCCGTTTTTGTCCGTCACGAAGGAACCCGCGCGGGTATAGGAGATGTTCCCGGCGCTGTCGCACATCACAAAAAAACCATCGTCGTTGATCGCCAGATCCAGCGCATTGCCGGTTGAAACCATAGAGCCGCCGGTGGAGATGCTTTGTGCCGAACCCGCCACGCTCACGCCCATCGCCTGCGTTCCGGCATACATGGCGGAGAACTGGGTGGTCATCGATTTATACCCGACCGTCCCGGAGTTTGCGATGTTGTTACTGATGCCATCAAGCTGTTCGTTGACGGCGTTCAGTCCCGTCGCTGCAATTTCATAACTCATTGTTTCTTCCTGTAATGTAAACGAGATCAGATCACGGTGTTGCTGTCGGCGTTATCGCCGCCGTCGTCAGTATCCGGCGGCGTGATGTCATCAGTGCTGTCCGGAACGCCAAACTGGGTGATCATGGTGAAAGGCACTTCGCCAACGCCGTCAACGTTGAGCACTGGCGTGCTGCCATCGAGCGGAATACGCACATCTTCCACCGTTCCGGTCACCTCAATCGGCACTTCCTCTTCTCCGGTATTGGTCACCACGGATACGCTGTAATCGCCCGGCGGGATGCCGTAATCCGCAGGATTGATGTCGAAATCCACCTGGCCGGGCCCGACGGAGGTTTCACCTTGCGGGATCAGCGACACGGTGTAGTCATCACCGGCTTCATCGGTAAAGTGCAGATCCACATCGGTACAACTGTCATCCAGCGTCACGCGTCCCTGGATTTCTTTGCTGTTGTCTTCGATATCCAGCGAGGTGGTTTGCACCATGATGTCGTCGCCGACCATATTCCCCAGCGCCATCACCTGAATGTTGCTCATCAGTACGGCGTTAGTGTTTGCCTCAACGCTCATCTCTTCCATCATGGCAACCTGCGCCATGGAGGCGAGCTGATCGATATAGGCCGTAGGATCGGTTGGATCGGTCGGGTCCTGGTTTTCAATTTCAGCCACGAACAGCGTCAAAAACGTATCAACCGCGGACGTTTCGGTGGACGTTGTCGTGGTTGGAGTACCGCTTGTCCCGCTAGTATTCGTTGTTGACGACGTTGAGGAAGAACTGCTGTCTCCCAGATTGCTGCTTTGCGCCGTGGCGCCGACGTTATTTTCAGCCACCGCCGTATTCTCCGAAGAAGGAGCCTGCGCCTGAGATTGGGCATACAGAGTCAGGGTATTCATTACACTTCTCCCAGTTTGAGTAAGCTTTGCTGCATACTTTTGACGTTATTCAGCACATCAACGTCAGTTTCAAAATCACGTGAGGCGGACATCATGTCGGCCATTTGCTCGACCACATTGACATCCGGATACCAGACGAAACCGTTCTGGTCCGCCATCGGATGGTGCGGCTCATAACGCTTCACCGCCCCGCCGCTTTGCATGACGTCCTGTACCTGTACGCTGGCACCATCAATGGCATGGCGGTTATGCCCACCCATCAGGCTATTGTGGTAAACCGCGGCAAAAACCGGGCTGCGCGCCTTGTAGGCCTGCGCCTCGCTGCTGGCGGGAGATTCCGCATTCGCCATGTTGCTGGCGACGGTATTCAGACGGATGGTTTGCGCCGTCATCGCCGAGCCGGAAATCTGGTAAATATCAGTAAACGACATGGTTATTTCCCTTCGATGGCCTCTTTGATACCGCTAAGTTGCAGGTTCAAAAAGGTCAGACTGCTTTGATAATCCATACTATTTTGTGAAAACCGGGCCTGCTCGGTATTCAGCTCTACGGTATTGCCATCCTCTGAGGGCTGCATCGGCACACGGTATTTCACGTCAGCCTCGGGCAGCACATTTGTGCGACTTGCCCGTTGCATCTCAGCGGCAAAATCAATATCTTTAGCTTTGAAATTTGGTGTATCGACGTTTGCCAGATTCGCAGTCAGTAGCTCGGTCCTCTCAAGACGTAACTTCACTGCCTGCGGATGTACACCCAATGCCTGCTGAAAACTGATTCCCATTTCTTACATCACTCCTGCGTAGATATCGCTGTTATTAGCAATATGTATGCCAACTTTTAAGTGATTGATGAGAAATGACTTTATGAAATTCCCCTTCGACATAAGGAAGCCTTCTTTCCCCTTTGCCGCGGAAATAATGCTGGCGTTATGCTGTGTCTTACCCGCACATGCCGCCGTCCATCCCATTCAGCACAGCGCCCGGGAACAGATCAACGCGCGGGTCATAACTGCCGCCGGTCATGAAATTGACGCGCTGGCGAAAAAACAGCAGTGGCAGGACTATCGCTACACGTTCAACGTCTATATTCCCTCAACGGTGAGCACCAGCGCGCTATGCGCAACAGAGCCCCAGATCACCTCCAGCACATCCCCAGGAATGGCCCTGACGCGAATGAACTTTGTGGTGAGTTGTCCGGGCAGCGCGGGCTGGCAATTTAACGTTGCGGTACGCCCCGACGTGTCGGTGCCGGTAGTGATGCCAAAGTCGTTGATTGCCCGAGATACGGTAATTACGGTCAACGACCTGCAGCTTAAAAAATTCAATATCAGCAACCAGCGGGAAGGGTTAATGACAAATATGGATGAGGCGATTGGTCTCACCAGCAAGCGCGCCCTGCAACCGGGCAAACCGATTACCCGGAGCGAACTGGTTCAACCGGTGCTGGTCAAACGCGACCAACCGGTGATGATCGTCTCCCATACGGCCGGAATTACCGCCTCGATGCCGGGCGTGGCGTTGAAGAACGGGCGCAAAGGGGATGTGATAAAAATTCGCAACAGCAGCAGCCAGCGGATCATTAGCGGGATGGTGGACGATATCGGCGTGGTCACCACGCTGACGGCCGAGCAGTGAAGGGATTTTTTGTGATGGGATTAAAGTTTTCCTCTCTTACCGTCGCTTTTAGCCAATAACAGATAACCAACCCAACGAAATATGTACGAGGTTGCTATGAAAATTACCCCGACTCTGCCAGGCGATCGCCCTGCATCTACAACCGGGCAGACGCGTTCAGACAAGAGCAGCACGCAGACCACTACCTCCAGCGCCGCGACACTTTCCGCCGACGATATTACTCAGGCGGGATTGCAAACGGCGCAGCAAACGCTGAACAGCGATCCGCAAAGCGACGTTGATTACGACAAAGTGGCGCAAATGCAGGCCATGCTGGCCGCAGGCGACATGCAGGTTGATACCCAGCAACTGGCTGGTGACATGCTCAGCTTTTTCCAGAAATAAGAGGCCAAAATTGTGAGTACCAGGCTACAGCAGGTGAAAACGCTGCTTCAGGGTATCCGGGAGGACGGGACGCGATATGACGCGCTCAGACATCAGTTAGAACAACAACGTCTGTGCATGATCCGTCGCGCCAGTGAAGAGCTGTTGGCGGTCAATGAGACGATTCAACAGCATTATGAGCAGTTGAATAACAGCAGCCAGCAGCGCCGCTCAATCCTGCAATTGCTGGGCGTAAGCGTTGATCGTGCAGGGATGGAACAGGTATTTAGCTGGTTGCCAGGCTTACAAAAAAGTGCCGCAGAGGGTTGGTGGCAGAGCCTTGAGCAAAAAGCGAAACGCTGCAAGGCGTACAACGAAAAAAACGGCGAGTTGCTGATCCGCCAGTATGAATTTATTCAGACTTTTTTAGGCACCGAGCCGGATTTTATTTACCAGCGCTAAACCTTCCTTCCCTGACGCGGAAAACGACTTTCCGCGCACACCCTAACTAATTGATATAAATAAAATAAAAATTCAGGCATGGATATTGCAATGATGTAGCCAGATTTTGAATTTAGGGATTGCTGAGAACACATTATGAGTATGATTGATTGTTATGAACCTGACTTTGTCCGGTTGTTTTTATCCCACCATCCGGATTCCGCTTTGCTGGCCGAAATGCGCTGGAAAACGGAAGTACGTCAGAGTCTGGTATTAACCGATCCGGCCAGCTGTCAGGCTGCGTTAGGCGATCCCAACGCCTTTGTGCTGCATACCTCGCAATGTGCAGCCGATGCGGACAGCCCGGCGTTATCTCCACGCGATCAGGTACTTAATCAATCTGCTCTGCATACCATCACGCTCCCCGGTTTGTCGCCGGAACTGCGCTTGTATGCGCTGGGCATCATGCTCTCTTTTTCAGAGAAATGCCCTGGCGACAGCGATCCTATGCTTGAAAAACTGGCCTCGCTGCCGCAGGTTCTGGCCGCCCATGCGCAAAGCGGAAAACTGCAGGAGCAGTTCGTGCAACTGCCCAGCCTGCCCCAGTTGCAGCGGGAGCTGATCACCCAAATGGGCAGTTGTGAGTTCAATTGGGATCTGTTGCCGGAAAGCACGCGCAAGCTGACCTTACCTCTGCAGGTAAGTCTGCTGATGCTCCAGGATGCAAACAGTGAAGCTATGCTTCAGCAGCAGTTGCAGGATCAGTGGTTAAATACCTATGAGCGCTACTTTGCCCATGACGCATGGATATTCAGTAACTATCTGATTTATCGCCTGTATCACGATACCTTCCCGCAGCACGAGAGTGAAAGCGCGCTGTTGCGCTTCTTCTGGCTGGTAGCTGACGTCTTTATGCTTCGCACCCTATTTTGCCTGTGGACAATGGATGATTCCACGCTGAGCCATGACGAAATCTACGCCCTTTTCGCGCTGTTTGAAGCGTGGCGCAACAGCGAGAATGCCCACTCGTTACGTCAGCATATTCTGGATATGCTGCCGGGAGATCCTCTGCTCTCGGCGTTTTCCCTGATTACACGTTAGCGCCTGTTGGCCGGGTGCATACCCGGTCCTTTTTCGAATCGCGAATACACATCACCATGTCTGAATCCTCCAAAGCACGTTCCGCCCTGACCGGCATCGTTAAAACGCTCGACACTGGTCGCGAAAAACCGTTTGTCAGCGTCATTACTCCCACGTGGAACCGCGGCGCTTTCTTACCCTATTTGCTGTATATGTTCCGCTATCAGGACTACCCTGCCGACCGCCGGGAGCTGGTAATCCTGGATGATTCCCCACAAAGCCATCAGTCAATCATTGACAGGCTGACGCAGAATCACCCGGAGAAATTCAATATTCGTTATATCTACCATGCGGAAAAACTGACGCTGGGAAAAAAGCGCAACATGCTCAATGCGCTGGCGTTAGGCGAATATATTCTCTGTATGGATGACGATGATTATTATCCGGCGGATAAGATCTCCTACACCATCGACATGATGCAGCGCCACCGGGCGTTGATTTCAGGTTCCGATCAGATCCCCATCTGGTATAGCCATATCAACCGCGTGTTCAAAAGCCGCAGCTTTGGCCCGCAGAACATTCTCAACGGCACCTTTTGCTACCACCGCAATTATTTAAAAAAGCACCGTTACGATGATGAATGTAACTTAGGCGAAGAGGAAGGATTCACTAATCAATTCACCGCAAACCCGCTGCAATTGCCGGGCGAGCGCACCATTATTTGTATCTCGCACAGTCAAAATACGTTCGATAAAGACTTTGTGCTGGGCAGCAGCGAGCCGCTGGAAACCTCGCTGGCACAGGCGATTACAGACCCGATGCTGAAAAACTGGTATCAAAGTCTGCATAACGCCACCCATCATCAGCCGATCCAGTGGGATGACATCGATCAGGTGGTGATCGTGAATCTGGACTCACGCCCGGATCGTTTAGCACACATCCAGCAAGAGCTGGCGTTTCTCAATTTCCCGACGCAAAAGATCACCCGCCTTGCAGCGTCCGTTGCCACTAACGGCCATGCTGGTCGCCGCCAGTCCCATCTGCAGGCGCTGCAACTGGCACAGCGTAACGGCTGGAAAAACTACCTGCTACTTGAAGACGATAGCGTGATCCTGAAGCAGGATAAGCATATCCGGGTACTCAATTCACTTCTGAATGCGCTGCCTGGTTTTCCGTGGGAAGTGGTTATCCTCGGCGGAGAAATTAAACAAGGCCGCGAACTCAAAAGCCTCAATGGCATGATCCATGCCCGCGACTGCAATAAGGTTTGCGCCTATCTGGTCAACAGCAGCTATTACCCGGTGCTGGCTCAGCAGATGGAGCATGACCTCTCAGATACGCTCGAAGGACAATGGCAGCCGCTGCTGCGTGAAGGGAAATGGCTCTCCTGTTATCCGAGCATCTGCTATCAGCGCGCGGGATACAGCGATATTGAGAAAAAAGAAACCGATAACATCGGTTACTACTTCAACAAAATCAATAAGAAACCCGCCACCGTCAATACGCTGGTAAGCAACCCGCTTCCTACGGCATCCACGCAGATAGATGCCATTGGCTTCTATATGGAAACCTCGCTGCACTACGCGGTCTACCGCCCTATCATTACCGCGCTTCAGGCGATGGGCCATACCTGCTCGCTGCTGGTCAGTGACAAAATACCTAAATCGTTTCTGGATGAGATGACCGCGACGATTAAAGCCATCAACGACCCTGCGCTCGGCGGTACGCGTCTTTCAGCGGTCATTGAGAACCGTCAGCGCTTCCGGTGCCTGGTCAGCCCTTACTACACGCCACTGCTGAACGGGCTGGCGGATACCCATGTACGCACCCTGTATGGCCTGGCGAAAGAAGAGTGGAATCATGCCTGGTGGAACGCCTTTTATCACCGCATCCTGTGTTACAGCCACTATAGCCAGCACGCGCTTGATATCGGTGGCAGCGCCAAAGTGGTGGGCAATCCCCGTTTCGATGAGTGGCATAATCACACTTACGATACTGCGCTGCCAAAAAGCCTGAAGCTGAATGCGAAAAAGCAGACCATCCTGTATGCGCCAACCTATGGCGCGCTAAGCTCTCTCCCTCACTGGGCGGAACAGCTCAGCCGGTTAAGTCATGAATACAATGTCGTCACCAAACTACATCATGGCACCCTGCACAGACCGGAAGAAGCCGCCTCTCTGGCACTGGCGCAGCGCTATTTAAAAAACCGAATTGACGATCCACAGCATCTGCTGGCGCTTATCGCGCAGGCGGATTATGTCCTGACAGACAGCAGCGGCTTTATTTTTGACGCCATTCATATGAATAAACGCGTTATTTTATTGAGCTGGCCAGATATGCCCTCGCTGCTCGATGGTCAACAAAGTTTCTCTACTCCTGACAGCGCTGATCAGCGTATTCGCGATGTTCTCCCGGTGGCACAGGATATACAGACGTTGCGCCACGCCCTGTCATCCGCATTTGACTGGACTGCGCTGGAAGCGCCACTGGAGGAGATTCGCCACCATTATTGCGATGCGTTTAGGGATGGTCAGGCGGGGAAACGGGCGGCTCAGGAGATCGCCGCTTTGCTTACGGAAACAGAGAATGCCCACAGTAATACGCTATTACATAGTCTACAGAGAAAACTTTTTAGCTAGATTTCTGATATGAATTGGCGATAAAACCACCGTTAAACCGGTGGTTTTAATTTTATTGTGGTCGTTTTTTTATAACAATCTCGATACCACTTTCCGCAAATGGTGTGCGAGTTTGATCAAACCGAGGGAGACCAGACAAATAGCTATGATTTAGTAATTCAATTTTCTGAACGTCATGATTTGCGGTTATCGTCTGAATCAATTCCAATACATTTATCGATACCGGTGACCAACTACTTTTCTTGAAGATACTGAAAGTATGCTTGTGATCGGTATTAAAAGTCGATGGCCATACTTTTTGTTCATACATATCTTCGTCAGGAACAGTAATAATGAGATGACCATTTGGTTTAAGCACTCGCATCCAGTTATTGATAGCAATGAACGGGTCAACCACATGTTCCAGACAGTGTGCAGAATACACAAAATCAAAACTATCATCACTAACGTTATCTAAGTATTGGGCATCACCTTGCGGTAAGTCATAGACCGTCACCGTTCTCATTAGAGGGAAAAGCGAGCGGTAAATCCCAATACTGTCCGGTCCTCCACCTATATCCAAACCAGCGCCAACAAACCAACGAGAAGTAAACCGTGCATCCATAAGTCGACGATTTACAGACATACTGGTCGTCCCCACAACGCCCCGGTTAATCAGAAACTTACTGGTAACATCCCCAGGTAAAATGAGTGGTTTAATCGCTTCACCAGCTAAACTATGCGGCCATAAAACTGCGTATCCAGTATCTTCAGGATACCAGTGCAAGGAGTGCGTATCGGCAAAACTCTCTAATAGTCCAATAAACTCATTAGCACGATCAAACCCATGATCGGCATATTCTGGTAAAGTACCACTTGTCACGGCAAAGTCTTTCAAATATATTCTGCAATCATCAATAATAACGATCGCATTATCAATTTTGCCTTCCAGAATTCGCAACTCGTTAATTAGTGGTAAGCGAATATCTTTATCCCATTCGTCACTGCGATAGTGTTCATTGCAGTAATCTGAACCAGGATAATGAGCATCCAGAAAAATGAGACTACGGCGGCTCCTCAAAATATCATTGACCGCTTCCGAGTTCAGAAATGATAAGCTATCATCCGGACAAACTGTAATATTTTCATTTTTTTCTTGTAGTGCTTTTTCATACAATGGCTGATATATCTCACAGGACAACGCATGGTGAAAACCTGCCGACAATGCCATACGACATGAGTTACCAATACCATACCCAGTTTCAACCAAATGCGTCACCTGGTATTTTTCAACTATTTTGCGTAAAGGAAAACGACCTAAAAACCCCATAACCACTCCATTTAGAATATTTAATCATAGAAATACTTAAGAATTTTTCACATAATCATCAGAACTCAAAAATAATTGAATCTGATGCCAAAAATATTCGGCGGTAACCTTCTTCATGCACCGATATTTTTTATCATTCGGACACCAGACAGAAAATTCATCACCTCGTGGACGTGTAAATTCTTTGCCCAGTTTGTTTTTAACGAATTGCGGACTCATGATAAGGTGACCGCATTGACCAAACTGACATTCTGTATCAATACCCATAGCATTCCACCCATACCGACCATTCCTGTAGGGCAATCGGTAACTGGCCGGAATAATAGAGTACAACGCGCAAATAGCAATTGAAGTGAGTCCAGCAAGTGCGACAGGACCAGAATCACAAGCAACCAGTAGCTGACACCGCTCCATCAAATAAATCATCTCAAGCATAGAGAACTGATTAATGCAATTGATAGCCTCCGGGATATCTATATCCATCATCTTCTTCTCTTGATACTTATTATTATCGCTGCCAATAATGACAACTTTCCAGCCTGCAGCAATAAAGTATTTCGCGAGTTGATTCCATCCCTTTTCGGTCCACGTCCGGTTTGGAGAGCCTATATTGGGATGTAATAAGACTGTTTTTTCTTTCTGCAAATGATGATTATGAATAAAATCATTGACGTTTTTCTTATCCAATGACGCCAATGAAATCATAGGCTGCTTATTACACAAGGAATGATTATGAATACTATCACCGATAAAAGCATCCGTCATATGTTCAGATGCTACTATATCCTCCCAGTGGCCAAGGAAATGAAATTTATTTTCCTGACGCGCAATCGCAATATCAATATAAGCATCTTCTGTCAGCGCATTGATATCCCAATACTGTGCCACCACAGGACTTGAAGCGATAAGGTCATGATACAATTTGTGTGCAATAAAGATAAAATCCTCATCATGACATTCTCTAAATGCAGTGAGGCAACCCAACGCGTAGATCGCGTCCCCCATCGACCCAGGACAATAAAATACCCTTTTCTTAAACGAACCGGATTTAACACCAACTAACTCATTTACATGATAAATTTTCTTATTGCTAAAGTTGATGTGACCAGCGTACTTATCAGTATCTTCTGGTAACTCTGTTGTTAGAAAAAATAGAATACTTTTCTCTGGCGCTTGATATAGTTCATCTGAAAAATATCCGGCAATGGCTAAAGGTAATATTTGTAGAACCTTTAAAAAATTAAGAGTGATTAACTCAGGGAGTTTGATAGCCTTGCATCCCAACTGACGTAATATTTCACCATCGACTTCACCCTCTTTCTTTTCGCGGAAGAGAAGGATTTTCTCTTCAGAAATTGCAAATTCATTGATTGCATGCTGAATAACGTCCACAAGCGCTTCTTGATGTTGTTTTTTCAGCGAGGGAAAGCGAGGTGAGGTGCTGAGTAATAGTAGAGATGACGAGCTTATCTTTCGTAATTGAGAATAAATACCATTTGGTATCTTGAATAGTTCCAGAAAATCCGTTATTTTATTTTCATCGATTGCCGGTACATTACCACAAGGCAATTTCTTTGAATTTTTGAATGAGCTATTCTCTTGTAGATAATAAGTTGTTGTTAACACTTTATGCCAGGCATATCCGGCGGCAATATTCCACTCATCTTTTGGCATGTTATGATTATTATTTAATGCCATACTTATGGTATTACCATATCCAGTGACCAATTTATTAAATAAATTTACTGGGATTTTTTCAAGTGCAGAAGCAGCAACTAGCTCGGCTATCTCTCCTTCATAAACATGAAGATGGATTAGCGACCGAAGAGAGTTTAATCTCATCAACAACGGAATAAGTAAGTCATAGCTTTCAGCCAGCGCCGCATGGATATCTAGTGCTGTTGGCGAGAGCTTAGTTAGTACATGTGATATTTTATCCAGCGCAGGCAGTAGTGTGGATTCATTATATTTAAAAACAATATTTGAATTCTTTTCCAGCCATTTTTCACTCAATTTATCAGAACAAATAAATAATATATTAACTACTCCATCCATATCTTGAATAAAATTAGACATTTGAAGCGGCAGCGTAACTTCTTTAGTTTCAATGAATAGTCTTATTTTCATATTATTTTACAGGTTTTGATTTTGGTTGGTAATTACCTCAATAATCGAGGTGGTGGATATCGATGGCGTTCTGGGAAAATAGACCACTTCGCACAGGTACGACAAACTATCAAAACGCCCTGCCCAGTCATCGCCCATCACCAGCGTATCGGCGTTAAACTGGCGAATATAGTCCGCTTTTTTCTCCAGCGACTCTTCGAGAAACACGCTGTCCACACATTTCAGCCCGGCAACAATCCCCATGCGATCGCTTTGGCTGTAAACCGGCATCCGACCTTTTTTCTGCATATTTAGCGCATCGGAAGAGATACCGACGATCAGTCGCTCCCCCAACTGTCTGGCACGTTGCAGAATACGCAAATGCCCGATATGAAAAACATCAAACGTGCCGAAAGTAATGATCGTTTTCATACCACTCCCAGCGTCTTCTGTCTTAGCCAGCATTGTGCGGCAATTTCATCTACGGCTTTTTGCTCTTTAACCAGTGCCTCATTGCTCAGTTCATCGCGCTTATCATCGAGCGTCATGGCGACAATTTTCTCTTCACATGCCGCTGACACCAGGTTTTTCTGAATACGCTGCTCTTTGATTTTAGCCAGCGTTTTCTCCTGCTCTTGCCAGGCAATAACCGTGCGCAGCGTGCCTTTATATCCGGTCACATTTTTGAGCGATTCAACGCAAGGCACCTCCACGCCGGTGCCGGTTTTTTGAATCAGGTAGCCCAGCGCTTTGATATTATTGTCAAAACCGATGCAAACTTGTTGCTGTTTAGCCAGCTGTACCGTCATATCTTTGACTGATTTATCCCGCAGGCGCTGCAGTTGCGCCAGGGTATCGATAATTTGCCGCATGATTATTTACCTTCCGTTTTCTTTGCCTGCGGGAAAAGGGCCTGTAAGCGGCTTTGCACCAGTTCCAGAGAGGCCGGTTCACTGACTTCCTGGCGCAGAAAACGCTCAATGGCGGGGAACACTTTGACGGCCTTATCCACGCCGGGATCGGCTCCTGCAACATATCCTCCCAACGGGATCAGCGGCTTAATTTCCATATAGGCGGCATAGTTCTGTTTGAGCAGGCGGGCCGACTGCTGATGCGCGTGGGGAGTTACCTGGGTCATGCATCGACTGATCGACTGCCCGATATCAATAGCCGGATAATGTCCGGCCTCCGCCAGCTTACGGGTCAGAACAATGTGCCCGTCCAGCACCGCACGCGCGCAGTCGACGATCGGATCCTGCTGATCGTCTCCTTCCGCCAACACCGTATAAATGGCGGTCATTGACCCATCGCTTTCACTGTTCCCAGCGCTTTCCACAAGCTTTGGGATCATGCCGAACGCCGACGGTGGATAGCCTTTCGTCGCCGGAGGTTCACCCAGTGACAACGCAATCTCGCGCTGCGCCATGGCATAACGGGTTAACGAATCCACCAGCAGCAAAACGTGATGTCCGCGATCGCGAAACCAGGCGGCAATAGAGTGGCAAAGCTCGGTGGCTTTCAAACGCATTAACGGCGACTCATCCGCAGGCGCCGCCACGATAATTGATTTTGCCAACCCTTCCGCGCCCAGAGCGTGATCGATAAACTCCTTCACCTCGCGGCCACGCTCGCCAATTAACCCCACCACCACGATGTCGGCCTTGGTCTGGCGGGTGATCATCCCCAGCAGTACGCTTTTTCCCACGCCGCTGCCGGCCATCAAGCCCACGCGCTGGCCTTTGCCGATAGTTAGCAGACCGTTGATTGCTTTAACGCCAACATCCAGCGGTTGGTTCACCGACCGACGCGTGAGGGGGTTAATGGAAGGTGCCTGAGGCGGCAATACGTCATTGCCCGTCAGACGCCCTTTGGCATCCAGCGGTTCGCCCAGGCCATTGACTACTCGCCCCAGCCAGCTTTCGCTGATCAGGATCTCCTGGGTTTTTTCTTCGGGGAAAACGCGCGCACCCGCCATCAGTCCGACGGGATGCTTGAAGGGCATCAGGTAGGTGATATCGCGGTTAAACCCTACCGCCTGCGCGTCGATCAACGTATGGTCGGCGCTTTCGACGCGGCACAACTGGCCGGTCGCCAGCGGACAGCCCACGCTCTCCAGCAAAATGCCGTTTACGCGCACCAGCCGCCCGGCAACCCGGGCTAAAGGGATCGACTCAATGGAACGCAGCGCGTTGTCAACGCTGGACAGGTCACTCACCCGTCGGCTCCGGCAGAAGCGACTCTTTGAGCGCCGACATGCACTGGTCGAGTCGATGTTCGCAGCCAATATCCAGCTCGGATTTATCGGTAATCACCCGACACTCGCCCGCCTGCAGTTCGGGTGATGGGGTCAGCCCCCATTCAGTGACCTTCTCCGGGGCAGCATCTTTAATGCGGTTAAATTCTTCATGACTTAGCAGGACCTGTAGCGACTCAGGCATCGCAGGAAAGGCCGAAATCGCCTCTTCAACCAGCGACAGTAACTGCGTCGGTTGCAGCGCCAGCTCGCAACGAATCACCTGGCGAGTGACCTTTTCAACCAGTTGCAGCAGGTCTTCCCGCTGTTTACGCTGAATGTGCGCCAGGTAGTCGTTCACTTTGCCAGTGATGGCTTCCAGCGGTTGCGCTGCTTGCTCAAACTGCTTACGCCCTTCCTGTTGCCCGGCCAAGCTGCCTTCAGTGTATCCCTGACGACGGCCTTCATCGTGCCCCTTCTGATGGCCTTCCTGAAAGCCCTGCTCCTGACCTTCCGTCATCCCCTGTTCAAAGCCTTTTTGCAGGCCCTCCTGGAAGCCGTCCATCAGTTGGCGCTGATAATCCGCAGGCGTGATCCCCGGCGTGAGCTGTTCAGCCTGCAAATGGCGCTGGCGAGGAGGAAAGCGGTGCAGTCGGTAACGACCACGAATGGTTTCAATCGCCATGTGTTACTCCGCCGTCTGTTCAGCAAACAGCTGAAGCTGAATTTCACCCGCTTCCTCAAGCTCGCGGGCAATCCCCATGATTTCACGGCGGATCTGTTCAATACGGCTCACCGGAACCGGACCCAGGCGCGACGTTATCGCCTCCAGCTGTTGTACCTGACGCTTAGGCATCACGGCATAAATCGACCGGCGCAACAGCGCTTCGGTACCTTTCAGCGCCACAGCCCAGTCTTCCATCGGCACTTCATCAAGGAGACGACGGCGCACCTCATCACTTTGGCGGCTCAGGATAAAGAAGTCGTACATTTCGTCCTGCAACTGCTCAAGAACATCTTCATCGCGTTCACGCAGCTGATCGAGGATCACCTGTTGGTTACCCTGGAAGCGGTTAACGATATCCGCGGCCTGCTTGATCCCCTTCACTTTCGAACCATGTTCGGACAGCACCGACAGCCCACGTTCGATCAACCGATCCAGCTCATCCACAACATCGCGATTCACATCGTTGAGCTTGGCAACCCGATAGAGGATCTCGTTTTGCACCGACTCATTCATGTAAGACAGTACCGTGGCCGAGATCTCCGGCGTCAGGAAGGCAAGGAAGACGGCCTGCAATTGCAAATGTTCTTCTGAGATCAGTATCGCCAGTTGGCGCGGTTCCACCCACTGTAAACGCGCCATCCGCGAGCGGATCTCATCACCATAAATGCCGTTGATCACGCTGCTGGCGATTTCTGTTCCCAGCGCTTTATTGAGGATCCCTTGCAGCATGGAACGCGAGGCACCGTTGATGCCGCTCTGCTCGCGGAACTCATCAAAAAAGTTATTGATCACTTTTTTCGCCATGCTGGTTTTCACGCCAGACAGACGCGCCATGTTTTCACTCAGACGAACCACCTCTTCACGGCTGAGCTTTTGCATCACCGTGGCTGCCGCCTCCTCGCCCAGACACAGCAATAAAATTGCGGCCTGTTCCAGGTAGCTGTTGTTACTGCCGTTATTTATTGTCAATTCGCTCATTGCTGGTAATCCATTGTCTGAGAACTTCAGCTACGCGATCGGTGTCGCTCATCGCCAGTTTTTGCAGGAACTCCAGCTTCACTTCCAGGCCGGAACTCTGCGAAGGCAGGCTGTCGTCACCAGGGAAAGAAGGCAGTTCGATATTTTTGCGTTCATCTTCAGCAGCCGCAAAATGGGGCTTGTCCGCAGGGATCGCGATCGGTGCGGCGTCCAGCGCCAGTTCAGGCGTAGAGGTCCGGCGGCGCTCGACAGTCAATCGTTTCATGACCGGGCGCACGACAAACAGCAGCAGCAGTAACGCCAGCAGGCCACAGCCAATTAAGCGAACCCAGGCCAGAATGCTGTCATCCTTCCATAAAGGCAGCGTCGGCTCGACGGGGATCGACTGCGGCACAAAGTTGAGCAGGGATAAGGACAGATTGTCGCCACGCTTTGCATCAATCCCGGCAGCGTTATTCAACAGCACCATCAGCTGCGTAGTTTGTTCCGGTTTCCAGTTCTTTAATGCCGGCGCGCTCTGGTTGAGGACTATGGCCACATTTAAACGTTTGATGTCGAATCCAGGGTGCTGGATATGTTCAACGCTACGGTCCCAGGAGTAGTCGCGTTTGTTCTCGCTATGTTTTGACAGCGCGGCTGGCTGGCGAGAATCCTCAGGCGTCGTCCCTGTGGCGCCATTTCCCGCCTGGTTTGCCGCCAACGGAGGACGATTGCTCAGCGAGCCGGGGATCCCCATGGCGATTTGGTTGGTATCACTATCGAGTACCGTTTCTTCACGATTAACCTTCGGCGTGTCACCGTAATGCTCCTGGGTTTCATCGATATTGCTCAGATCGAGATCCGGCATCACGCTCACGCGGTAGTTGCCGGTTCCGACCAGCGAGTCGAGGACATTGGCGAGACTGGCGCGGGTCTTATCCTGAATATCTTTGAGGATCTGGTCGCGCTTACGCGTCGCCGCAGAAACGGCTTCTCCCGCGCCAATGCCGTCGGACAGTAAATTCCCCGCCTGGTCGACAACGCTAACCTTCGAGGCATTCAAATTGGGCACACTGCCGGACACCAGATGCACAATGGCATTTACCTGGTCCATGTCCAGCTTGCTGCCATAATGCAGACGCACCACTACTGAAGCGCTGTTTTGCGGCTCATCGCTGACGACAAATGAACTCTCTTCATTCAGCGCCAGATGCACGCGGGCGCTCTCGACGGCGTCCAGCGTCATGATGCTCTGCGCCAGTTCACCTTCCAGGCTCCGCTTATAGCGGACGTTCTGCACAAACTGACTGGCGCCCAGCACTTCGTCTTTATCCATCAGCTCGTAGCCGCTGGGCAGCATGGCTTGCACGCCTTTCGCCGCCAGCGTCATCCGCGTTTTCGACAGCGCCTCTTCCGGAACCAGAATTTGCCCGCTTTGCGGGTCGATACGATATTCCAGCTTTTCACCATCCAGCACGGTAACTATTTGTGAAACCGGGAGATGTTCCTGACTACCGTACAGCGAAACGTAGCCGTGATTGCTGTTCCACAGCACGCTGACAATAATGGCAGTCGCCGCAATGGCCGCTGCCGCCAGTAACGCCAGACGTTTATTACCATCCAGGCGAAAAGAGAACGAGGGTAAAAATTGAGTGAGTTTTTTTATTAATTCATTCATAGCGTTAGACTGACATGCTCATCAGGTCATTGAATCCGGAAGCGACTTTATTTCTGACCTGAACCAGAGCAGAAAACGATAACGATGCCTGCTGACTGGCAATCATGGCCCCCGCCAGGTCGTCGCTTTTCCCCATCTCAATGGCCGTTTGTTTTTGCTCCGCGACCTGCTGAAATTGATCAACATGATTCAGCGCGCCTTGCATGACGTGGTCGAACGAGACCGGAGATGATGCCGACTGGGCGCCCACGGCGTTAATCTGCATCGGCGAAAGGACAGGCGCCTGAGCGACCGCTTTCATCTGCTGCATGTCCTGCATCATTTGCGTCTGCATCGTACTGGCTGGGGCTATCGTATTTATGCTCATGACCTACTCTTAAAATTAAAAAAGCGTTCTCGCTACCACAGACTGATTCAGGAAAAGATCTCTATTCCCTGTTTTCGCATTGACGCCAGACGATAACGAAGCGCGCGTGGGGTAATGCCTAATAAATCAGCAATTTTGGTTTTATTACCCTGATATTTACGCATCAGGTCAGCGATATATTGATACTGCGCGCTACGGCCATGCTGCCCCAGATTATCGCTGGTCGTTATTGGCATACTGGGCTTTGGCTGCCATTGCGGTTCGCTCCAGGAATCAGATTCAATGGATGGCAGACCTAAGGTATCGGGATAAATGACACCATCACGATTCAGGATCATTCCCCGTTGGATAGCGTTCTCAAGTTGACGCACGTTCCCCGGCCATTCGTAGCTGAGTAACGCCCGGCGTGACGATTCAGAAAGCTTGATATTTTTAACCAGTACCGTGGAGTATTTTTTGATAAAGGACTCCGCCAGCGGAATAATGTCTTCCATACGCTCGCGCAGCGGCGGCATCGTCAACGGAATAACTGACAACCGATAATAGAGATCTTCTCTGAAGCGTCCTGCAGCCACTTCTTCTTCAAGATTTTTATTGGTACAGGCAATTAAACGGAAGTTCAGTTTGATTAAACGGTTACTGCCTAAGCGCTCAACCTGTTGCTCCTGCAATACACGCAATATTTTAGCCTGTAGCGCTAAAGGCATATCGCCAATCTCATCCAGTAATAATGTACCGTTATTGGCTAATTCCATTTTCCCCGGCACGGTCGCCACTGCTCCGGTGAATGCCCCTTTGTCATAACCAAACAACGTGGCTTCGAGCATATTTTCAGGGATAGCAGCACAGTTCACCCCGATATAGGGGGCCTGTGGCTCCTGCGCAAACGTAATTGAATGGATAAATTTGGCGATACATTCTTTACCAGTACCGGTTTCACCATGGATAAGCACTGGAACATTAAACGCAGCAATACGCCTTGCCATTGAAAAAACATTGATACTGGAGGCTGCTTCGGCAATAAGTTCAAACATGATTATTTTACACTTAGAAGTAAAGTTAACATCCGTTACGAGAAATATACAAATCATTCCAAAGCACAATCATCGAATAATAGATATCGCCCGTGCCATGTTTTAATCCCATCCTTGCTCATGTTTTACCGCCCCATCAAAGGGCAGCCCTATCGAAGACTATTTCAAAATAGGGTTTTTCCTAAAAAAATAGTAACACCGGTGCCTTTAACAATCTTAAATTAAAAGATAATAAAATTATTATTACATAAAAAACAACAAGTTATGGATGTATAGGTATAAAACCAAGGCACACAAGACGTGCCTTACCAAGGTAAGAGGATTAGCGGGGAGCATCACGTATACGTAATTAATTATTTTTTAATTATAACCTGACACCATTAATAACTTGCAGAGGAGAGAGGTAAAATATCTAATGTCCAGCCCTACATCAGAGACGAGAGTAGGTACTGCATTTCATATCTAATGGACTTCAACAATATGAGAAAGCGTCAAGGATGAACCATAAATTAAATGGAGTAGTATTTTCTTTTATAACCGCGGGATTTGATATCAACTCATCCGCCCCAGAAATTACAGCTGAGAAAGCGTACCATGCTGAAATATAGTCAAACGCCCGGAATCTTTAAACTTGAAGGCAACCGGCTTGGGCGTCCTTATCATCGTCTGCCGACTATGTTTACAGGTAATTTTGATACAATTGAATCACATCTCGGAAACTATTTTCTGAAAAAACATCGCACAAATATAACACTCAGAAAAATACAATGTGAGATGGACGTTATCAATAAAAGCGCTGAGTTATTAGTCTCGCAGGTTGGACATTTGGCTTTTGATATCGATCGCGCGTTATTGTTAATGTTATTAGGTAACTTTTATGGCCTGACTTCATCGCTTGCGGACGAAAATTCAGAAGATGATTTACCAACCAAGACGGAAACCCGGCTGAGAAGCAGGCTGGCGCTGGATATTAGCAATATCATTTTTAATAAAAACATATCAGGCATTCCGCTGACGCTTAAACCTGACAGCAGTACCGTACAAACACATTGGGCTTATCAGCTCACTTTTGTTTTAGGTGATGAGGAGAATTGCAGTTTCCGCATCTTACTGGACGATTCCCATACCGATTACATTCTGAATTTAATCCGCCGTAGCGAGCACGGCGAGAAGAAAAAGCAGGTTGATAAAGCCAACGTTGAGATGCGTAAAAAAACGCTGATTAAAGAAATCATTCATACGCTGCCGCTGACCATGAACGTCAAGATTGCAGAAATTCCCCTCAATGTCGCCGACCTGACGACAATTAAACCCGGGGATATTTTACCTATCGCAATGCCTGAAACTTTCCCTGTTTATATTGGGAAATCCGAATTATTTAATGCCCTGATCGTAGAGGACAAAGACAAACTGTTTTTATCCGAATTAACGAGCAAGACGGAGAAATCCTATGAGTAAGCCAGAAGATATTTTAGAGCAAGGTTTCGAGTTAGCGCCCCAAACAACCACGCCAACGGCACCGTCGGCAACAGAAACGTTGGTGGCGCGTTTAGAAGACCGCTTTTCCGAGTCGATGTCATTACTCAAACGTATTCCGGTCACGCTAACGCTGGAAGTGTCATCCGTGGAAGTGATGCTGTCCGATCTGCTGAACATTGATGACGACACCGTCATTGAGATGGACAAGCTTGCCGGTGAACCGCTGGATATTAAGGTTAATAACATCCTGCTGGGCAAGGCTGAAGTGGTGGTGGTCAATGAAAAATATGGCCTGCGCGTCCTTGAATTCAACACGCATGAAATCAACGACCTGGCACCATGAAACGCGCACCAACCCTCACGCTCATACTGGGTATCTCATTACTCATCCTTTCTCCCTTTGCCTGCGCGCAAGGGGGAGATATCCCGTTGCTGAATGTGATTTCACACGGTAATAGCCAGGAATACAGCGTAAAAATCCAGGTCCTGATCCTGATGACCCTGGTGGGCATTCTGCCAACCCTGGTGCTGATGATGACCTGCTTTACGCGTTTTATTATTGTTCTCTCTCTGCTGCGCCAGGCGTTGGGGCTACAGCAAACGCCACCCAACCGCATACTGATAGGCATTGCGCTGTCGTTAACCATGCTGGTGATGCGTCCGGTCTGGATCAACATATACGACCACGCGGTTGTGCCTTTTGAAAACGATCAAATCACGCTCCCTGACGCCCTGAGCACCGCCGCCTCGCCCCTGAAGCGCTTTATGCTGGCGCAGACCAACAAAAAAGCGATTACGCAGATCATGACGATCGCCAACGCGAAAGGTAATGCAGCCGATCAGGATCTCTCCATTATCGTCCCGGCGTATGTGCTGAGCGAACTTAAAACCGCCTTCCAGATAGGCTTCATGATTTACATCCCGTTTCTGGTGATCGACCTGATCGTCGCCAGCGTGCTGATGGCGATGGGGATGATGATGCTGTCCCCGCTGATCGTTTCCCTCCCCTTTAAGCTGATGCTGTTTGTGCTTATTGACGGCTGGGCGCTGACCGTCGGTACGCTGACCTCCAGTATTCGCGGTCTGGGACTGGGCTAACGGAGATCGGATATGTTAACCATTGATGTAGCCGCAGATATCGTCGCCAGCGGCATAAAAGTCGTGATCATTTTAGTCTGCGTGTTGGTCGTTCCCAGCCTGCTGGTGGGGATGCTGGTCAGCATTTTTCAGGCCGTTACGCAGATTAACGAACAAACGCTCAGCTTTTTGCCCAGGCTTATCGTCACCCTCGCAGTTTTGGGCATTAGCGGAAAATGGATGATCGTCCAGTTAAGCGATCTCTGCGTGCATCTGTTCACTCAGGCCGCCATTCTGGTGCACTGACATGCGCGAAACAGACGTTACACAATTAAGTAACCTGATACTGGGCATGTGGTTTCCATTCGTGCGCATTATGGCGTTTATTCACTACGCGCCGGTACTGGATAACGCGGCGCTCACGGTGCGCATACGCATTATTTTGTCCCTGGCGCTGGCCTTTATCATTACGCCGCTTATTCCCCATCCGGTTCCTGACAGCCTGCTGTCGATCAACAGCATTATTTTGACCGCAGAGCAGTTTCTGTGGGGCATGCTTTTCGGCCTGATGCTGCAGTTTTTATTTTTAGCGCTGCAGCTGGCGGGCCAGATCCTCTCTTTCAATATGGGGATGAGCATGGCGGTGATGAACGACCCGAGCAGCGGCGCATCAACGACGGTACTGGCGGAGATGATCAACATCTACGCGGTGATCCTGTTCTTTGCGATGGATGGGCATTTGCTGCTGGTGAGCATTTTATTCAAAGGCTTTACTTACTGGCCGATTGGTAATGCGCTGCATCCACAATCTTTGCGCACCATTTCCCTGGGGCTGGGCTGGGTATTTGCCGCGGCCACCCTGCTGGCGCTACCGACAACCTTTATCATGTTGATTGTCCAGGGCTGCTTTGGCCTGTTGAACCGCATTGCGCCTCCGCTCAACCTGTACTCGTTAGGTTTTCCGATCAACATGCTGGCGGGTCTTGTCTGCTTTGCGACTCTGCTTTACAACCTGCCCGACCACTATTTGCACCTGGCAAATTTCGTCTTGCAGCAACTTGACGCGCTCAAGGGGCACTATGGCGGATAGCAGCAGCGAAGAAAAAACAGAAAAACCCTCGGCGCAAAAACTTCGCAAAGCCAGGCAAGAGGGGCAAATTCCGCGCTCAAAAGATATGGGGCTTGCCGCCAGTCTGTTTGCCGCGTTTATGGTGATCTCCAGCAGCTTCCACTGGTATGAAGATTTTGTCCGCGAAAGCTTTATCAGTGTGCATCAGTATGCGCAGAACATTAATGATCCGGACATTATCGGCCAGTTCCTTGAGCACCATCTGCTGATTTTAGCCAAGTTCATCCTGACGCTGTTACCCATGCCGGTTGCGGCGCTGTTTGCCTCGCTGATTCCCGGAGGCTGGCTGTTCCTGCCGAAGAAAATTTTGCCGGACTTTAGCAAATTAAGCCCGCTCAAAGGGATTGGCCGTCTGTTTTCCACCGACCATCTGGTGGACACCGGCAAGATGACGCTCAAAGCGATGGTACTGCTGGTGATGCTGTGGATTAGCGTACGCAATAACGTTGCCGCCTTTCTGGGGCTACAGGAGCTGTATTTCAAACAGGCCGTCAGCGATGGCCTGGCGCTGTACAGCAGCATCATGCGCAACTTTGTCATCCTGTTTATTTTTTTCGCTCTGATTGATGTTCCTCTGGCGAAAAAAATGTTCACCAAAGGGTTGAAGATGACCAAACAGGAAGTGAAGGAAGAGTATAAAAATCAGGAAGGTAAGCCGGAGGTACGGGCCAGGATCCGTCGCCTGCAACGGCAAATGGCGATGGGGCAAATTCGCAAGGTGGTGCCAAAAGCCGATGTGGTGATCACCAACCCAACCCACTATGCCGTGGCGCTACAGTATGACCAGTCGCGCGCCGCCGCGCCCTTCGTTGTCGCCAAAGGCACCGATGAAATCGCGCTGTATATCCGTCAGGTGGCGGCGGAGAGCAATATTGAGATTGTTGAATTTCCTAAGCTGGCGCGCTCCGTTTATTACACCACCCAGGTCAATCAACAGATCCCATTTCAACTTTATCGGGCGATAGCACACGTCCTGACCTATGTACTGCAAATGAAGCACTGGCGTGACGGTTCACAAGCACGCCCTTCGCTGAACAGACATATTTCCATTCCAAAAGAGGTTCTTAAACTGGATGCCGAAAACAACTAAACAATTCCTCGCGCTGCTGCGTAACGGTAACATCGGCATTCCGCTGGTCATACTGTCTATCCTGGCGATGGTGATCCTGCCATTACCACCGGCCGTGCTGGATATTCTGTTCACCTTTAACATCGTGCTGGCGGTGATGGTGCTGTTGGTGGCCGTTTCCGCGAAACGCCCGCTCGAATTCAGCCTGTTCCCGACCATTTTGCTGATCACCACCTTAATGCGCTTGACGCTGAACGTAGCATCAACGCGCGTGGTGTTACTGCACGGCCATATGGGCGCAGGCGCTGCCGGTAAGGTGATTGAGTCCTTTGGTCAGGTGGTGATCGGCGGTAACTTTGTCGTCGGTTTTGTGGTGTTCATCATCCTGATGATCATCAACTTTATCGTGGTTACCAAGGGTGCCGAGCGTATCTCCGAGGTTTCGGCCCGCTTTACGCTGGACGCCATGCCCGGGAAGCAGATGGCGATCGATGCCGATCTGAACGCAGGCCTGATTAATCAGGCCCAGGCGCAGGCGCGACGTAAAGATGTGGCGGGCGAAGCGGATTTCTATGGCGCAATGGACGGTGCGTCGAAGTTCGTGCGCGGTGATGCCATCGCCGGGATGATGATCCTGGCCATCAACCTGATAGGCGGCGTCTGTATCGGTATTTTTAAATACGATTTAAGCGCCGAAGCCGCATTCCAGCAATACGTACTGATGACCATCGGCGACGGTCTGGTTGCCCAGATCCCATCTCTGCTGCTGTCGACGGCGGCGGCGATTATCGTTACTCGCGTGAGCGACAGCGGTGATATCGCCACAGACGTGCGTAGCCAGTTACTGGCCAGCCCCTCCGTACTCTATACCGCCACCAGCATTATGTTTGTACTGGCGGTGGTACCGGGAATGCCGCATTTCCCGTTCCTGGTGTTCAGCGCCCTGATGGGGTTCACCGCCTGGCGTATGAGCAAGCGCCCGAAGGTGTCTGAAACTGAAGAGAAAAATCTTGAGACGCTGACCAAAACCATCGTTGAAACCACCGAGCAACAGGTCAGTTGGGAAACTATTCCTTTGATCGAGCCAATCAGCCTGAGCCTGGGGTACAAGCTGGTATCGCTGGTAGACAAATCCAAAGGGAATCCGCTCACTCAACGTATTCGCGGTGTACGGCAGGTTATCTCAGACACTAACGGCGTGCTGCTCCCGGAAATTCGCATTCGCGAAAACTTCCGTCTAAAACCGACCCAGTACGCCATTTTTATCAATGGGATCAAAGCTGATGAGGCCGATATTCCCTCAGATAAGCTGATGGCGCTGCCCTCCAATGAAACGTATGGCGAGATCGATGGTGTTTTAGGCCACGATCCGGCCTATGGTATGCCGGTGACGTGGATTGTCCCGGCGCAAAAAGCCAAAGCGCTAAATATGGGGTATCAGGTCATTGATAGTGCCAGCGTCATTGCGACGCATGTGAATAAGGTCATTCGCAACTTTATTCCCGACCTGTTTAACTACGATGATATTACCCAACTGCATAACCGCCTCTCTTCGATGGCCCCCCGTCTGGCGGAAGATCTGAGCGCGGCGCTGAATTACAGCCAGCTCTTGAAGGTTTATCGGGCGCTGCTGGTCGAAGGCGTGCCGCTGCGCGATATCGTTACCATTGCCACCGTACTGGTCGCCAGTAGCGCCGTCACTAAAGATCATATTCTGTTGACGGCAGATGTGCGTCTGGCGCTCCGTCGCAGCATTACCCATCCGTTTGTGCGCAAAGATGAGCTGGCGGTCTACACGCTGAATAATGAGCTGGAGAATCTGCTGGCTAATGTAGTGAATCAGGCTCAGCAAAGCGGCAAAGTGGTGCTCGATAGCGTACCGGTCGATCCTAATATGCTGAATCAGTTCCAGACCAATATGCCGCAGATTAAAGAACAGATGAAAGCCGCGGGTAAAGAGCCGGTACTGCTGGTCGCACCGCAGCTACGTCCTCTGCTTGCGCGCTATGCGCGCCTGTTTGCACCAGGCTTACAGGTGTTGTCATATAACGAAGTTCCGGATGAGCTGGAATTAAAGATTATGGGGGCGTTGAGTTAACCCCTGACGAGGCGGTGCCATTCGCACCGCCTTTTTGATTACAGAATGGTATTTTCCGTCAGAATACGACGAGCGCCGAGATAATGATCCTGCCAGAAGTCATCGGATAAATTGCTCACCCGAATCGTTTCTCCCGTACGCGGCGATTCAATAAATTGTCCCTGCCCCAAATAGACGCCCATATGATCGGCAATATCCCTACTGTGAATATGAAAGAACAATAAATCACCACGACGAAGGTCGCGATTAGCGACGATGGTCGCCCGCCGATAGTGATACATTTCATTCGCCGTACGTGGCAATTTTGCTGCCAGAATTTTGTTGTAGGCATAAAAGATCAGCCCGCTACAGTCAAAGCCTTGTTCCGGGCTGGTCCCGCCCCACAAATAGGGTTTACCTAACTGCTGCTCAAGACGGTGGATTGCCACTTCGGTTATGTTGTGCAGATGATCGCTACTGAGAAAATGGTCATTCTCAGCCAGCTCCTGCCAGCGTTGATCGCTCGCTTTTAGTGGCCCCGGGAACCACTCCGGGTGCTGTTTAATCAGCGTCCTGTTTTGCTGGCGCAGCGCGCTTTTACTTTGCGCATTACCTTCCACCACATAACTTGCCTGCTTTTTTACCTGCGCGTGGTACTGCTTCAGCAGCCGGGCGCGGTTACGCATGCGTAATTGCGCCGCATAGCTTAAATGGGCGTCAGATAAGAGGGGCTGAACTTTGGCGACAGACGGCGAGGACAACACAACACACAAAGACAGCAGACCCGGCAAAAAGCGTCGGGGCGCAGAGACAAAAGACATGAAAACAACACTACCTAATCAAACACGTTCGCCGCAGTCTACCGCTATTGCCGGGCATTCCATTTTAATATTCGATTATTAAATTATTAATTTTTTAAATTCAATATATTAGGAATTCTGCACTCAGAAGACTTAATGACGTGCGCTAACCCACAAAATACGTCAGTGTCTGACTGCCTTTAAGCACAATTTTCCGTATAAAGAAAATCTAAAGTGTAAACGCCGCACGAGAGACTTGCGAAAAACTCTCTGGGTGATAATGTGAGCGCTCCAGATCCAGATTTATCCGATTTGGGAACTCTTTTTGCCGTCCTGGCGTGTGTAATCGTTTTATCAAGGAATAAGCAGTATGCGTAAAATCGCATTTTTTCTTGCGATGCTTTTATTGCCGTGCGTTTCATTTGCCGGTTTGCTGAGCAGCAGCAGCCCGACTACGCCTGTCAGCAAAGAATATAAGCAGCAATTAATGGGCTCCCCCGTCTATATCCAGATCTTCAAAGAAGAGCGAACGCTGGATCTGTACGTCAAGATGGGCGAACAGTATCAATTGCTCGACAGCTATAAGATCTGCAATTATTCCGGCGGCTTAGGTCCGAAACAGCGTCAGGGCGATTTCAAAAGCCCGGAAGGGTTTTACAGCGTACAGCGCGGACAGTTGAAACCGGATAGCCGCTTTTATAAAGCGATTAACATTGGTTTCCCTAACGCCTACGACCGCGCACACGGTTATGAAGGTAAATACCTGATGATCCACGGCGCCTGCGTTTCCGTCGGCTGCTACGCAATGACCGACAACGGCATTGATGAGATTTTCCAGTTTGTCACCGGCGCACTGGTATTTGGGCAGTCCAGCGTGCAGGTTAGCATTTATCCATTCCGCATGACCGATGCCAACATGCAGCGCCATAAGTTCTCGTATTACAAAGAATTCTGGGCGCAGCTAAAGCCTGGCTACGATTACTTTGAACAAACGCGTAAGCCACCGACCGTTTCCGTCGTCGATGGCCGTTACGTTATCAGCAAGCCGTTGAGTCACGAAGTGGTTCAGCCGCAACTGGCATCAAACTATACGCTCCCCGAGACAAAATAACGCCCACTCGCCTGGCATAATCTTTTGCCAGGTTTCATTGCCGGTTAGCGGCTGAGTGGCAATCACGGTGACCACATCATTGGGTGTGGTCTCTGAGCTAAAATCGATTTCCACATCCTGATCCAGCAGTGTCGCCACGCCAAACGGCGCACGACGGGTGATCCAAAACAGGTTGGTCGAGCAGAAAGCCATCACATAACGCCCGTCAGACAACAGCATGTTGAAGACGCCCTTCTCACGCAATTCTCCTGCCAGCATCGCGATATATTTAAACACTGCCGTCATATTGCCAGGCGTACGCGGATACCGTTCAGTTAGCTTGTGGAGCAGCCAGCAGAAAGCTTTTTCGCTGTCGGTTTCCCCAACCGGGCGGAAATTACCGGTTTCCAGCGATTTATAGCCGCTGAGCTGTCCGTTATGAGCGTACGTCCAGTTACGTCCCCACAGTTCACGCGTAAATGGATGGGTATTTTCCAATGCCACTTCGCCACGATTCGCCTGACGAATATGGGCAATCACGGAACAGGATTTGATGGGATAGTCTTGTACCAGTTTGGCGATAGGCGAATTAAAGCTGGGTTGCGGATCTTTAAACGTACGGCAACCCTTACCTTCATAAAACGTAATACCCCAGCCGTCTTTGTGCGGCCCGGTACCTCCGCCGCGCTGAACCAGCCCGGTGAAGCTAAAGCAGATATCGGTTGGCACATTGGCGCTCATCCCGAGCAGTTCGCACATACATCACCTCCACAAACGCCTTTAAGCGGGAAGGCGTAATTGTTGCAGCCAGTTTAGATTCGGACAGCGCGCAGAAACCGGAGCGTACACGTAGTACGTGAGGATTTCGGGCACTGCCCGGATTCAAAATGGCAAATAAAATAGCCTTCTTACTTCACCATCTCTTTTTCGATCAACTGGATCAGGATATGGATCACTTTGATATGAATTTCCTGAATGCGGTCAGCATAGCCAAAGTGTGGTACGCGAATTTCGATATCCGCACTGCCCGCCATTTTGCCGCCATCTTTACCCGTCAGGGTGATGACTTTCATCCCTTTCTCACGCGCTGCGGCAATCGCTTTAATCACGTTAGCGGAGTTACCCGAAGTAGAGATGCCTAACAGGACATCGCCTTCGCGACCCACGGCTTCAACGTAGCGGGAGAAGACATAATCGTAACCGAAATCGTTGCTGACGCAGGAGATATGGCTGACATCAGAGATAGCGATCGCCGGGTAGCCTGGGCGGTTTTCGCGATAACGTCCGGTCAGCTCTTCGGCGAAGTGCATCGCGTCGCAATGGGAACCGCCGTTACCGCAAGAAAGTACCTTACCGCCAGCTTTAAAGCTGTCTGCCAACAGGACCGCCGCGCGCTGAATGGCGTGAATATTGGCGTCATCTTTAAGAAAATTAGCCAGCGTTTCCGCCGCTTCGCTCAGTTCGTTACGAATAAGATCCTGGTACATGAGGATATCCTTCAGCATGAATGTAAATGACAAGATGCAGTGTACCGGATAGCGCTACCAGCGAGAAGTACAAGCCACAGGAATGGCTGCGGCTTTTGATTTTTTGTGCCGGTTAAAACAGCAACAATGTGAGCTTTGTTGTAATTATTTTGTAAACACATTGCTAAAAGAATTTACATCCACTACAACCATATCATCACAAGTGGTCAGACCTCCTACAAGCAAGGGAGCTTTTCGTTATGATGATTTTGAGTATTATCGCTACGGTTGTTCTGCTCAGCGTTCTGTTTTATCACCGCGTGAGCTTATTCCTCAGCAGCTTAATTTTGCTCGCCTGGACAGCTGCGCTTGGCGTGGTTGGCCTGTGGTCAATCTGGCTGCTGGTTCCTCTGGCCATTCTCCTCGTACCGTTTAACTTTACGCCAATGCGCAAATCCATGATCTCTGCGCCAGTGTTCCGCGGTTTCCGTAAAGTCATGCCGCCGATGTCGCGCACTGAGAAAGAGGCGATTGATGCCGGTACAACCTGGTGGGAAGGCGACCTGTTCCAGGGCAAGCCAGACTGGAAAAAACTGCATAACTATCCTCAGCCGCATCTGACAGCTGAAGAACAAGCGTTTATTGACGGCCCGGTGGAAGAAGCCTGCCGCATGGCGAACGACTTCCAGATCACCCATGAACTCGCGGATCTGCCGCCGGAACTGTGGGCGTATCTGAAAGAACACCGCTTCTTCGCGATGATCATTAAGAAAGAGTACGGCGGGCTGGAATTCTCCGCATATGCTCAGGCTCGCGTTCTGCAGAAACTCTCCGGCGTTTCCGGGATCCTGGCGATCACCGTTGGCGTACCTAACTCCCTAGGCCCTGGCGAACTGCTGCAGCATTACGGCACCGAAGAGCAGAAGAATCATTACCTGCCGCGTCTGGCACGTGGTCAGGAGATCCCCTGCTTTGCTCTGACCAGCCCGGAAGCGGGTTCCGATGCAGGCGCGATCCCTGATACCGGCGTGGTTTGTATGGGCGACTGGCAGGGCCAGCAGGTGCTGGGTATGCGCCTGACCTGGAATAAGCGTTATATCACGCTGGCGCCTATCGCTACCGTACTGGGTCTGGCATTTAAACTCTCCGACCCGGAAAAACTGCTGGGTGGTGAAGAAGATCTCGGCATTACCTGTGCGCTGATCCCAACGTCAACGCCAGGCGTACAAATTGGGCGTCGACACTTCCCGCTGAACGTGCCGTTCCAGAACGGTCCGACGCTGGGCAAAGATGTCTTCGTGCCGATTGATTACATCATCGGTGGCCCAAAAATGGCCGGTCAGGGCTGGCGCATGCTGGTGGAATGTCTGTCCGTGGGACGCGGTATTACCCTGCCGTCTAACTCGACGGGCGGCGTGAAATCGGTCGCAATGGCAACCGGCGCGTATGCGCACATTCGTCGCCAGTTCAAAATCTCTATCGGTAAGATGGAAGGTATTGAAGAGCCGTTGGCACGTATTGCGGGTAACGCGTACGTGATGGATGCAGCGGCGTCGCTGATTACCTACGGTATTATGCTGGGTGAAAAACCGGCGGTGCTGTCGGCCATCGTGAAGTATCACTGTACCCACCGTGGACAGCAGTCAATCATCGATGCAATGGATATTACTGGCGGTAAAGGCATTATGCTTGGCGAAAGCAACTTCCTCGCCCGTGCTTATCAGGGCGCGCCTATCGCCATTACCGTTGAAGGTGCCAACATTCTGACCCGGAGCATGATGATCTTCGGTCAGGGGGCGATTCGCTGCCATCCGTACGTTCTGGAAGAGATGGCTGCGGCACAGAGTAACGATGTGAATGCGTTCGACAAGCTGCTGTTCAAACACATCGGCCACGTCGGTAGTAACAAAGTGCGCAGCTTCTGGCTGGGCCTGACGCGTGGCTTAACCAGCAGCACGCCAACCGGCGATGCGACCAAACGTTACTACCAGCATCTGAACCGTCTGAGCGCTAACCTGGCACTGCTTTCGGATGTCTCCATGGCCGTACTGGGCGGTAGCCTGAAGCGCCGTGAACGTATCTCCGCGCGTCTGGGCGATGTATTAAGTCAGCTGTATCTGGCCTCTGCGGTACTGAAGCGTTATGACGATGAAGGCCGTAATGAAGCAGACCTGCCGTTGGTTCACTGGGGCGTTCAGGATGCGTTGTACAAAGCGGAACAGGCGATGGACGACCTGCTGAAAAACTTCCCGAACCGACTGGTCGCGGGCTTGCTGAATGTGGTTATCTTCCCTACCGGTCGCCACTACCATGCACCGTCTGACAAGCTGGATCATAAAGTCGCGAAGATTCTGCAGGTTCCGAGCGCCACCCGTTCTCGCCTTGGCCGCGGTCAATACCTGACGCCGAGCGAGCATAACCCGGTAGGTTTGCTGGAAGAGGCTTTGCTGGATGTGATTGCAGCCGACCCTATCCACCAGCGGATCTGCAAAGATCTGGGTAAAAACCTGCCGTTTACCCGCCTGGATGAACTGGCGCACAATGCGCTGGCTAAAGGGCTGATTGATAAAGATGAAGCCGCAATTCTGGTGAAAGCCGAAGCGAGTCGTCTGCGTAGCATCAACGTGGATGACTTTGAACCCGAGGCGCTGGCGACTCAGCCGGTAAAGCTGCCAGAGAAGGTGCGTAAAGTCGAAGCCGCGTAACGACACACGCACAACGTTTAGCCCCGCTTAATGCGGGGCTTTTTATTGCCACATTTCAGTTAGAGCTCATGCTACAGTGTCAAAATGTTGTTCAATGAGGAGCCTCGATCGTGCCCGGTTTGAAAATTACTCTGCTGCAACAACCGCTGATCTGGATGGATGGTCCGGCTAACCTGCGCCATTTCGACCGCCAACTGGAAACCGTCACCGGACGTGATGTCATTGTGTTACCTGAAATGTTTACCAGCGGATTTGCCATGGAAGCGGCAAGCAAATCGCTGCCGCAGGAAGAGGTTGTCAGTTGGATGCGCACTAAGGCGCAACAGACGAACGCCCTTATAGCAGGCAGCGCCGCTCTCCTGTCTGAACGTGGCCCGGTAAACCGCTTTTTGCTGGTCGAACCCGAAGGTAATGTCCATTTCTATGACAAGCGCCACCTGTTCCGCATGGCGGATGAACATCAACATTATCAGGCGGGTGACGCGCGGGTTATTTTTGAATGGCGCGGCTGGCGCATTCTGCCGTTGGTCTGTTATGACCTGCGTTTTCCGGTATGGTCGCGCAACCGCAACGATTACGACCTGGCATTGTATGTCGCCAACTGGCCGGCGCCGCGTTCGCTACACTGGCAGGTTCTGCTCACCGCGCGGGCAATTGAGAACCAGGCTTATGTAGCAGGATGTAACCGCGTGGGTACTGACGGTAACGGCCATCATTATCGCGGTGACAGCCGGGTAATTAATCCGCAGGGGGAGATTATTGCCACCGCCGAGCCACATCAGGCTACGCGCATTGACGCTGAACTGTCACTCTCGGCGCTGCGCGAGTACCGCGAGAAATTCCCCGCCTGGCAGGACGCTGACCCGTTCACGCTGTAGATATCGCCTTCCCTCCCGCTGCACAACGTTTTCCGTAGCGGGATTGTTTCACTCCGTAACCAACCGCAAAACAAATTCGCGTGGCGACGTGTTTCGGGCATCGTATTCTGCAAAGGATAATCACTCGTCACCAGCGAGTGACAGACAAAGTTAATAATTCCCTTATCAGGATCCCGAAATGAAGAACTTCGTACGCATGGCTTTGCTGGCGGCAACCGTGGCTGGCGCTTCTTTTAGCACGCTTGCAGCAAACGTATCCAATGTACCCGCACCAGCTCAGGACCCGGTAGTTCAGCACCTTAAACTGAGCACTGATCAGGTTGCGCAGATTAAAAAACTGCACCAGCAGCTTGAAACCAACGTTAGCCAGATATCGGTGAAGGATGTTAAAGACGGCGCGTTGATTGACGTCATCAAGTCCGGGAAATGGGATGAAGCCGCCGTCAAAAAACAGCTTTCCGCGTTCAGCAATATCGAACAGCAGGCGCGTTATTACCGCGTGAAATACTATTTCGACCTGAACAAAGTACTGACCCCAGAACAGCGCCAGCAGGTGCAAAAAGATATCGCACAGACGCTGAGCGAATAATGACCATGGCCTGAATCAGCAATGATTCAGGCCTTTCGGTAATACTTCCTGCTCGAACAAAAATCCCTGCACAGCATCTGCGCCGCTCATACGGCAAATGGCATAATCCTGCGGCGTTTCCACCCCCTCGATCACAACCCGTTCTCCCAACCCGCGAAATTGATTGACCAGTACCCTCAACTGCCACTCCGACGTCCTGAACTGATGAAACATTCCGCTTTCAATTTTGATGGCATCGAAACGGATGCCAGACAGTCGCCAGACAAAAAATAGCTCAGGCGAAACATCATCCAGCCACACGCGAAACCCGTGACGCACCAGGGTTTTAACGGCAATGCATACGGCCTGCTGTTCTGCCTTTTCCAGTCGCATCATGGTGCCAGGATCCTGTATTTCGATAACAATCCGCCCCTGATGCGCCTGCCGAGCGAGCTGCGCAATCCACGATAGACAGGTCAGCATCCTGACGGATAAATTCAGCGAATAACTTCCTGAGAGTGCCAGTACCTGCCGCATTTGCCACAGAAATAGCTGCTGTTTTGCGGTGATGGAAAGGTGCTTGAAAAAAAGATCGAGCGGTAGCGGCGTGCGTACCTGACTTAACACCTCACAGACATCCAGCGATGCATCATCAAAAAAATGGATACGCTGCAAACGGATCCCGGTGATCCGCAGCAGCTCGGCGTTGCGGGGAAGCTCTGGCCCATGGCGGGTCTGTTCGCTGAATCTGTTCATATCATTCCATTTTTTGATTGAAAGGACGTCGTGCATCCTGCAGCCACGGGATACGACGATCGTTCGGGTATGTCAGGTAAAAGCGCGTCGCCAGACGATGCGCCTCAGGTAGGTCGCGCTGCTGTAACGCCAGCAAGATTTGCGTGAAGGAGACATTCGGGTCTGGGTGAACACGCACATAGTCAGGCGCCCAGCGGCGAACCGCTTCCAGCCAGCGAGCGTCCCGGGTACGCTGATACCGTTGCAGATACCCCATCTGAACATCAAACCGGTAGCGAGGGGCAAGGAGCCAGCCTCCTACCGGGAGCGACTCGGCCAGACGCCACTGCGCTGATTGTCGCTCCGCCAGCGTCAACTGCTGTTGCGTGTGCAGTGAGAGAAGCAACAATGGCGTGAAGGTTAAAAACGAGATCAATGCCAGCGCACGAATCAGCGACGTCGACGTAAGCGTCAGGCGAGCCACTTTTAGCGGGCTATCTGCACAACGAAGCAACAGGACCAGCAGTAACCAGTGTGGTGTTGACTGCCTGACGGGGTATTCCGTCAACATATGAATAACCACCGGCAGCGCCGCCACCAGACAAGCGCGACGCCAGCGATTTCCGTGCATCCACAGCCAGAACCCCCCCGTAATAAAGCACAGCGCCCCCGCCAGCCCAACCAGGCCGCCCTCCACCAGCCACAGCACCAACTCATTGTGCGGATGCGAGATGCTGCTCAGCCCTAACGGCCCCGCGCGTTCGAGAAACACGGCGGCAAAACTGCCCACGCCCCACCCCGTCCACGGGCGTTCGGCAAATAATGCCAGTGACGTTTTAAGCACCGTCCAGCGCACCTGGGAAGTGGTCAGGTGATCGACTGTAGCAACGGACAAAAAATGGCGAGCGAGCGTGCCCGCCACCATGCCTAACGCCAGCGGCAGCAGAAGTAGCAACAACATACGGCGTTGCGCCGGGAAAACCACCAGCAGCAAGACTTCACCTACCACCACAGACACATAGCCGGTTTGCGACTGGGATTCATGCAGCACAAAGCCCATCATCACCAGAGCAACCCCGATGACAATTCGATATCTGTCGCGTAGCCGTAAAAAGAGCGGAGCTGACAGCAGCACACCAGATGCAGTGAAGCTGGCCATCAGATTGACCTGCTGAAAAATACCGTAGGGCCGCGTACCGCGTCGCCAGGCAAACTCCCAGTAATCAACACCCGGCAAATGCCAGTACTGATACAAAAACGCCAGACATTCGATGACGCACGCGCCCCATAGCAGGGTCAGCAGTACCGTCAGGGTGTTTGCCGCAAGCGGAATCTGCAATGTCACCAGATAGACGAGCACGCCTCCCAGCAGCGCCCCTGCGACCAGCTGCGCCTCGAACTGCCAGACGCCAGGCGTCAGTAGACAAAGCAGCGTCAGGATGAGCGCCCCCATCGAAAAAACCGTGGCGGGGACAGTGATGCGCCAGCGTTGACGAGGAACCAGCACTGATGCGCTTGCAGCCAGCACAACGGCATAAATCCAGCTCGTAATATTAAGCGGCAACGACAGACCGCTGCCGCCGTTATTCGGCCAGTAGAGATGCATTACCCCACACCAGAAAAACAGACTAATAACGAGCAATAATTTCTGCGCAGGCAGCGGGGCAATACGATTCAGTGCGTTCATCATGCTACTGGTAGTTCAGTGTCCAGGTTCCGCTGGCGCTGAACGGACCGTATTCGAGAGACTGATTTTTTATCGCCGACGGCTCTGCTGCGACCCACGCCCAAAAATTTAGCGTCATCGAGCCTGCAGTTATCTCTTTGACTGACGTGCTCTCATCAAGGCGGATTGCCGTGCCGTCCTCTTCGCTCATCCCAATACCGATCCCTGTCGCGCCACCCTGTTCACTGCTATCCAGCGCCAGATGATCGTCCAGTTCAGCATCCTCACTACCACTGAAAGTGACCGAGATCCCGCGAAAGACCTCGGGGTTGCAGTCGCGTAGCTGAATGCTGAATTTTTCCGGCTTACTGCGCCCCGAGAGATAGAGATCCTGCGTTGCGATTTGCCCGAAATCGACCTCGATCTTGTCGCCTCCAGGTGCCAGGCTGCAGGCCAGCGCTCTGATAGTGCCGTGAAAATACATATCGCCGCCGACCAGTTTGGTGTCGGCCTGCGCCATGCCGCCAAGCAGTAACACGCCGATCGCGAATAACGCCGAAAATCTCATGGCATCCCCCTACTGAAACTGCGCAACAACGGTGGCAGAGGCTTCAAACTCACCTTCCTTAACGCTTCCCACGCCCGGCTTTGCCACCGGTGCAGCGGTGAGATTCCAGTCGCCCTGATTCTGGTAAAAACCTTTCACGTTATAGAATTGATTGGGCACGACGGTGCCACCGCTCTCGTCTTTAAGCATAATGCCGAGATCGTCGCGCTTTTGTCCGCCGCTCAGCGTGCCGAGGAGATGATCGTTGAACCCCGCCGTGCCTGACGCCGTGGTAGTTTGTACGCCAAGATTAATGTTCAGCGCGCCCTGATCGAAGCTGCCGCCTTCACAAACAACATGAATGGGGATCGACTTGCTGTAGTTAGTGCCATTGAGCCGGGCAGCGGATCCTGGCAGATCGCCAAACTCAATGCTGATTTTGTCTCCCCGGTTGAAGGTGCATTTGTCCGGTACGGTAATCAGCCCGGATTTAATCACCACACGGGAAATCGCCGTAGTGGGCGTAGGTCCCGCGCTCCCCATGCGCCCGGCAACCTCCACCAGCGATTGGGAAGTGATATTGATGCCGTTGATAATGGGTTTAGTGACAATAAACGTCACTTTCCCTTTTGAACCACTTTCAACGTTAGTGGCGCGCGTGTAGCCCTTGCGCTTTTTGCAAGTGTTATTGCTGTTGCGGTTTGAAACGTTGGTAAAAGGCGCCTGAACATACTGTTTATAGCCCCCGGCAACCCACACCTGCACTTCCACATCCAGATACTCATTTAGCCGAAAACGGTTCGCCCCCTGATTTGAAGGCGGCATCGTAGTCGTGGTGGTGTAGTAAATCGGCGACCGGGAGATGTCAGCCTGCTCGCAATAGAAATTCACCACATACCAACTGCCCAGGTTCCAGGTAAACGGATCCGTTCTGCCCCCCACGTGGTTTTTACTGACATCCAGCGAGCTCAATTCGATATCGTACTGATGCGGCGACCCGCCCTCCGGCTCACCTTCCCCCTGTGTAAATGCCTGCCCGGCCAGTGGACAGCCAGCCAGGGCAACCCACAACAGCGCTTTGCGTAATACGCTCATAGATACTCCAGCTTAAGTCTCACCAGGCCGTTAAATTCTCCGGCAGTCACCTCTGGCCCAAAAGATTCCAGCGTGGCCAGAAAGTGAATGGCGTTATCGCCTGGTTTGAGGATCCACATACGTTGCGGTTGGTTCAGATGGATCAGCTGATTACGCTCGGTCAGTAGCCGAATGCCCGCGCCGCGCACATCACCACGAATACGCCCCAGGTCACTGTTTTCCGGCGCGCCTTCGGCCATCAGCGTCATCGAAACGCCACGTTCCACCGTGCTGTGCGCCAGCTCAGGCATTTCGCTGGTCTGCCCGGGGAAATCCCTCAGGGTATGACCAGAGCCCTTTAAGCAGCCGTTCAGGTACAGCGTGACCAACACCGGTTCGCTGCGATCGCCGCCCTGGCGAAACCGACTGGCGGAAATATCACCAAGATTGATGGTCTGATCGCGTGAGGCCATATCCAGCACGCACGGCGACACGTAGACCCGGCCATGAAAGCGGACGTTGCCATACTCACCGGACACGTTGCTCATATCCAGGCGGCCGCTGGTGGCCTGAACCTGCCAGGCCATGCCCGCCATCAGCAGGGCGCAAAGCATCTTTTTCATTTACGATTCCTGTTACCGGGGCTGTTGCTCCATCGGCAATGCTTTACATACATTGCCTGTGCAGCTGAATTTCAGTTCGGGATGACCGCCAAAATCGTTCACGTACATCATGCTGAACTGGCTGACGCTGCCGTCCGTGACGCTGAAATCGAGAGAGGATTTTGGTGAGACCATAACGCCGGGGAAGTCGGTCAATCTGCCGCCTCCCTGCGCTTCTGGCTTGCGGCTTAAGCCGATTAAGGTGATGAAGTAAGGCGTTGGGTTATCCACACTCCAGCGCTGGCCCTGCTTGTGAAAGACCAGTTGGTTTTGCCACACGGCGCCCGGCGTTTCCGGCACAATGGCGGCCGGACGGTAGAACAATTTGATGCGCGACTGCATCGCCAGTTGCAGCACGTTCGGCTTATCCGGTTTAGGCGGAATTTCACGTACGTTCAGGTAGAACAAGCTCTCGCGATCCTGCGGCAGGGCGTTGATCCCGCTGGTTTTCGTCACGCGGGCAATTCCCTTTTGCCCGCCGTTAATTCGTTGCAGCGGCGGTAAGACCATCAGCGGCGAGGTAATTTTTGTTCCGTTGGCATCTTCCACCCACGACTGAGCCAGAAACGGAATGCTCGGGCTGGTATTGGTTAAGTTCGCACTGACTGAGCGCGCATCACCAGTGATGATCATGCGGGTACGGTCGAGCGCAATACCTGCCCATGAGGTGTTGATCTCGGCAATCAAAAGCAGGCCACAGGCCACGGGTTTAAGCCAACGCTGCACGGAGTAAAAAGCTTGATTATTCATGACAAAATTCATTCAGGTTATTGAAATTATTCACAAGGCAACAGCACGTTACCTTCCGGGTTGATTTGTTGTGGCACCTGTAAGTGGCACTGCGCACGGCCAGCCCAGGCAACGGAAAGACGCTCAGCCGGATTCACACCCGCAATCCAGGCCATACCGTTTTCCATTACCATGGCGACGCTAACGCCGTTAGCGTTAAACACTTCGGCGCCAAACGGCGGTACCGAACCATCCTTCAGGCGCAGCAGCGCCATCATTTTTTGCCCCTGCGCCACGGCAAAATGCTGGTAGCCAATCGCACCTTCCGTCAGGGTGTTGGTCACAATGGCTTTAGTCGCGGAAATGTCCTCGTCCATTGCGTCCACATCGATACGGGTATCAAAGCTGTGATAGCTAACGACGTCCGGTACGACGGCAATACCGAAGCGGTTTGAGTGCGCCTGTTCGCCGTTCAGCGGCACGTTCGCCACCCCGTCGGTATCAACCATCACTCTGGCGGTATTCATCGACGCCTGGCTGTTGTGCAGCGCCGCACCGTGACGCGTCGCGGTAAAGCCGCCGCGCATCGTGCCGCCAACGGAGAAATAACGTGATTGCTGCCAGCTGACGTTAGATTCCAGTTCCGCCATCATGCTGCGGTGCTTGTAATAGCCATCAAACGCCGTACGCCCTTCACCGGAAACCCCTGTGCGCAAACGCCACGGATTGTTACGGTCGCGGTTATCGGAATACGAAACCATCTGGCTGGTCTGGTTGCCGCTGTTCTGCAATTCGTAATCCATAGAGCGGCCATCGCTCCATGGCACCGAGATTGAAAGCGAAAGACTGTCGTCTCGTTTGCCCTGATACTCAGAGCGGTAAGCCGCAACGTTGGCGCTGATCCCCTGGATGCCAGCAAATGAAAAGCTGTGCCCCATCGATAATCCGTAACGATCCTGGGAACCGCGATCCCAATAGTTCTGGTGGGTATAGGTCAGGTACAGCGTGGTCGCTAATAGTGGATCGTCAGCAAAGAAGGTTTTGTTGCCGGTGATGGTGTACATCTCTTTTTCGTTGCCGGCACTGTTGTTATTTTCATACTGCTCGTCGAGAAACTGCGAGAAAGTGCGGAAGTTACGCTGTGAGAAGCGGTAACCGGCAAAGGTGATGGCGCTGTTGTACTCATCAAAAGTTTTGGCGTAGCTGAGCTTAAAAGACATGCCTTTTTGTTCAGCCTGATGCTTTACCCGACTCACGGATTGCGTCGCATCAGCCGACAGCGCCCCCAGCCAGCTCAAGTCCCGCCCAATCCCCATCGACCAGGCGTTATAGCGATCGCCAGTCAGCAGCGCGCCGCCGTACAGCGACCATGCATTGCTGACCCCCCATGAAAAATCACCGCTATAAAACGCAGGCCCCTGAACGTCGTGGTTATAACGCGATGGCTTCCCGACCGCGGCGTTGTAGCGCACATAGCCTGGGCGCGTCAGATAAGGAATATCGGCTGTATTGACCTGAAAAGTGTGTACGCTGCCATCCTGCTCCTCGACGCGAACATCCAGCGTGCCGCGTACCGAACCGTGCAGATCCTGAATATTAAATGGCCCTGCAGGAACGGTGGTTTGATAGATAACACGGCCCTGCTGACTGACGGTAACCTTCGCATTGCTGCGGGCGATGCCGTGCACTTCAGGCGCGTAGCCCTGCAAATTCGGTGGCAACATACGCTCGTCGCTGGCGAGGTTAGCCCCGGTGAAACGTACCGAATCAAAAACCTGTGAATTCAGGTAGATTTCGCCGACCGTCAGTTTTGCAGCCTGCATCGGCAACGGTCGATAGGCATAGATCTGATCCCAGTCGATACGGCCGCGATTATCATCCGAAGCGTAATTGGCCTGATACTGGCCACGAAATCGCCACGCGCCGAGGTTAAAACCTGTCTGCCCATAGCCAGACAGAGAGCGATAACGATCGCCGCCCTGTTCATAATGTGTGGCCTGGCCCGAGACGCTGTAGTCAAAAATCAGCCCCGCGACGCCGTTATCCCAGCGCTCCGGTGGCGTCCAGTCTGGATCGGTATATTTCATCCACGCCTGAGGCACGATAATGTCCAGTACGCCTGCGCTATTATTCAACGCCACACCCGGCAGGCGGGAAATGTCATAGCAGGTCGCGCTAATCGGATGAATATAGGCCAGCGCTTCTTCTTTGAGCGCCAGTAATTCGAGTTGTTGCGGGGTCAGACATGCCATGGATTTATGCGGGTTGGCAGGATCGACGATATAACGGATCGACTGCTGTGGAATCTCCTGGCTGTTAATACGAACATCCAGCAGATATTCTCCGGGAGTCACAAAGTTGCCTTCGGAAAAACGCTGCAAATCGACATTGTGCCTGTCGCTGGCATCCAGTACGTCGGTATTAAATTCAATGGTCTCATCCGCTTCAGCCCATGAAGAGGCACAGACCAGAGCAATAAAAAGCGCCAGACGTTTTTTATCTGTTTTCAGCGTGATCATTTTCGTTCGCAAACCTTCAGATACCCGAATTGCAGTGCAGCTCAGAGATAATTCACAACAAAATGCGTGACCGCAGTAAATTCGCCAGATGTCATTCTTCCGTCGCGGGAGATCAAATAAGCCGTAAAATTGAGCGTGTTTTTCCCTGGATTAAGCACATAGTCCGGTGATGGCTCACCCAGATGAATTTGCTGTCCGTTGCTGTCATATATTTCTATCGCTAAATTTTCAGTTTCCGATTGCACGCTTAGATAATCAGGATTGTCACTATCCGGTGCGCCAGAAAAGGTAATATTGGCGCGTTGAAACAGATTCCCGGGGTGTTGAGAATCCCCTAATGAACATCCCAACAAATGAATGCTGAAATCATGCGCTGATACTTTCTCTGGTTTTCCGGAAATATCTCTGGCTGAGAGATCATCAAATTCAACCAGTAGCGACCGGTCGCGTGGATCGACATAACAGGCAGCCTCAATAATATTTCCGCGCATGCGCATTTTGCCGGGCGAACTGACAAGACGATTGGTGTCAGCCAAAACCCATGCAGGCGATATGAAGATAAAAAGCAGTAAAATTCGCCATCCAGGCATCACCGCATTTCCTTTCAGTTATTCGCAGGAAGGGTTAAGCAGGCGCGCTAATGCGCCTGCTGCAGATCGTTACTGGTAGTCGATCTGGAAATTAACGGTAGATTCGAAATCACCTGGGGTTACCGCTGCAGATGCGTTGTTTGCCTGCAGGTAAGCGACGAAATCAATGTCGGTTTCACCATCGGTAATGTTGACCTGAGAGGCGGCTTGACCCCATTCCACGTCCTGGTTGCCACTGTCAATCATACCGATGCCCGCACCCTTTGCAGTACCAGAGGTGAACGCAGCCAGCGCGTTGTTGTCTGTATCAATCGTTGCCGGGGTATAGGTCACAGTGGCCGTTTTCGCGACGGTCGTATCACAGCCCTGCAGAACGATTTTGGCATGCTTAACGCCAGCACGTTGGTTGTCTTTTAACTGAGAAGTTGGGATCTCACCAAAATTAACCTGTACCGGGCTGGATTCTGGTGCCAGACCGCATGCGGAATTAACCAGAGAACCGGTGAAGTGAATTTTACCGTTAGTCGGTTCGACATTTTTTGCAGCAAAAGCAGAAGAGGCAGTAAAAGTCATTCCCGCCATCAGCGCACAGGCCACAGCCACGTTTTTCATTTTCATATTACTACTTAACCTTATATCTGTTTTTTAGTTATTCCGAAGATCTATTTCCGCAGATAATTTATGTCCGGAAAATCCTGATCTGCAGGTGGCGGTAGCGCATATCCTTGCAAACAATCCATCTCAAGCCGCCCCGTATTTTGAACTTCATTGGTATTCCATTCGAAATACCGTCCACAGTTGTTTACGCTGTTTCGGGGCTTATATTAAGTCGACGAGAAAATGACACAATGCAAAAATCCGGTATTAATCAAACTCAGGGAATCATGTTGTAACACTGTCTGCACAGCGATCGTTTACCTAAAAAACCGCCAAAAATCACGACGTGGCCAGTGTTAGTATCTATCATTTAGCACTTTTATAGAGTTTTTATCTATCAACTATTTTTTTATTTAGCCAGAACAACAGGCAAAATGTATTTATGAAATTTTTGTAAAAATGAAATTGGATATCAAAAGTGAGTAATGACAATAAGATAGTGAAAGAGAGGAAGGAGAAAAGAGGATTCTATAAGAGATATTAAAAGATTGTTATGTAAATATTAATAAAGCGATCTATGGTACAACCATTTTTTATAAATGAATTATGTTATGCTATTGCTTCACCCACTCGAATGCGAGATATCCTGCTTTAAAGGAGACATCAGTGATTTCTCATATACCAATAAACAAAATTAAATCCGTAATTATTGGTGATGGCTTAGTTTTCAGACCACATAAAAATACCCTAAAAGACCTGGCATCTGGTGAAATGGCCACATTGAATAATGTGGCAACACAATTACTGCTCTATTTGTTGCAAAATGGTAAAGAGATATCCTCGCGTGATGAAATTCTGCTGAATGTTTTTCAGCATAATGGCGCCAGAGCGACGGATGCGAATCTCAATCAGCACATTTCATTTCTGCGCAAAGCAATAACGTCTACGGGTCATCCTGCAGAGCTCATCGTCACAATTCCGCGGATGGGATTTCGGATGGGCGACGCTAATATCAATATTCAGCAACTGGAAGAAGCGCAAGCTCCCGCCAGAATTGCCAATGTTGCATCGACGCTCAACAAAAAGAAACAAAGCCGTTGGCCTGTGGCGATAACCGCGTTAATTACCGGTATCGCCGTGCTGGCGACAGCGTGGTTAACATGGATTCCCAATGAAATCGCCATGACGGACGCGACTATCCTGCGGACTATCGACTATGAACAATGCCGTGTACATATATTAGGAAACGCCCTCACCGATACCATAACCGAAAAGAAAGCGCTGGATATTTTCAAGTCCGTGGGCATTAACCCCGACTGTTCGTACCCAAAAGATCTGTATCTCAATACCTGGGCGAGCAACCATAATCTGGTTGAGTGGTCGTTTGCCGCTGAATGCGGGCTGAACCTCGGCTATTACCATTGCATCAGCCAGTATCGCCATCATGAGGAATGATATGAAGCAAGAAAGCGATCACTCTCCTTTACTATGGTCAGTCGTGATTGCCATTTTTGGGCTGGCGGCTATCGCTTTTTTTATTATCGCCGGGAATGCGAAAAAACAAGAAATCAGTTTTTCCTGCTCCTCGGAATTCACGTCGATACTCGACATCCAGGATACAAAAAAGGTACTCCATGGAATAATGCTGATTACCAGCTACAACTCCGGACACCTTTCATTGTCAGTACAAGGGAAACTCAAAAGTGATGATGGCGAGTTTGCTGTGAACCGAAAACTGTTCTTTCGCTATGCCCGACCACTCGGCCATACCGCCGGTGTTTTCATGCTCACTCCCAACGGACGTGAAAAATCCCCCGATGATGAAGCAACGGATGCTGTCGATTATCTCTTCTTCGACGCTTACGAACGTGCCGACAAGCTGTATATGCTAAAGCACTTGAATGAAGAAACTGTGCTTATCGGCGATAACTTTTCCCCCCGCTTCGCCTGCGTGATGAATCACTTCGCAGGTTGATCTGCCCCAGGATATGCGTCGGGTTAAGGATGACCTGATGTGTTGCCTGCCCGATAGCACGGACGTGGTCGATAAAGTGTGATGATGAGATTATTATTGTGGCGGGCTAAAACGACGAAAGCCTGAATCATTTCTGATTCAGGCTTTCTGAATAGTGGCGGAATGGACGGGACTCGAACCCGCGACCCCCTGCGTGACAGGCAGGTATTCTAACCAACTGAACTACCACTCCGCGTTGTGTTCCGCTTGGGAACGAAGCGAATATTACGGATTGCCTCACGCGTCGTCAACGCTTTTTCTCACGTTTTTTAATTGTTTGCTGCAAAAATCACCCGAATGGTCATTTCCATACGGAAAACGTACAAACTATGCCCGCCAGAGGCAACTTCCGCCTTTCTTCTGCACCAGGTCAAGGCGCGACTCATGGGCCGCTAACTCTTCATCAGTGGCGAAAACAACGCGTAGTTTGCTGGACTGTCGCACAATACGCTGGATCCCCGTGTCATTCTGCTGCTGGCTGTCACCTTCCATTGAGAACGCCATCGTGGTCTGCCCACCGGTCATCATCAGATAAACGTCGGCCAGAATCTGGGCATCGAGCAATGCGCCGTGCAGGGTTCGCTTACTGTTGTCTATTTCATAGCGTGAGCATAACGCATCAAGGCTGTTGCGCTTGCCAGGAAACATTTTCCTCGCCAGCGCCAGGCTATCGGTAATTTTGCAGAATTCGTTTGTCTTTGGAATATCCCGCCTGAGCTTAGCGAATTCGTAATCCATAAAGCCGATATCAAACGATGCGTTATGGATGACCAGCTCTGCACCGCGGATGTAGTCGAGAAACTCATCGGCCACATCGGCAAACGTAGGTTTATCAAGCAGGAATTCGTCTGCGATTCCGTGTACACCAAACGCTTCCGGGTCCACCAGCCGATCCGGTTTCAGGTAAACGTGGAAGTTATTCCCGGTCAGGCGGCGGTTCACCACTTCAACCGCACCGATCTCAATGATCTTGTGGCCTTCGTAGTGGGCGCCAATCTGGTTCATACCGGTGGTTTCGGTATCGAGGACGATCTGTCGTGTAATTCCAGTGCTCATAACGGTCATTTATGTCAGACTTATCGTTTGATTTCGATTTGCTAAAACAGGAAGTCTACCAGAGATGCTTAAACAGGTAGAGATTTTCACCGATGGTTCTTGCCTGGGAAATCCAGGGCCAGGTGGTTATGGGGCGATTTTACGCTATCGCGGGCGCGAAAAAACCTTTAGCGAAGGCTACAACCTCACCACTAATAATCGCATGGAGCTGATGGCGGCAATCGTTGCGCTGGAAGCCCTGAAAGAACAGTGTGAAGTGATACTCAGCACGGACAGCCAGTATGTGCGCCAGGGCATTACGCAGTGGATCCACAACTGGAAGAAGCGCGGCTGGAAAACAGCAGATAAAAAACCAGTGAAGAACGTCGATCTGTGGAAACGTCTGGATACCGCGCTGGGGCCGCATCAAATCAAATGGGAATGGGTTAAAGGCCATGCGGGCCATCCGGAAAACGAACGCTGTGATGAGCTTGCGCGCGCTGCTGCAATGCGTCCCACTCAGGATGATATTGGGTATCAGGCGGAGGCTTAAGCGTCCGGTTTACGGTATTGCCGGGTTGCGCCAACGGCCTGGCGGATAGGCGTTTTGCTTTTATTTTGTTTCATCGGGTTGAGCGTAAGCGGAATGGTTCGCTTACGCGCAACCACCAGTTGCAAACAGCCCAGCGCAGGGATATGGGCGCTTAACATTTTCCCGCCCTTCTTGTTCCAGGGCAGGACATGAAAACGGCTGTAGTGCAGTACTTCAAAATTCAGCAATGAGAGCCAGTCCAACTGCCGCATGAGGGTAAACATCCGGCTGTTGTAGGGCGATGTTTTACGCAATACGGGCACCAGTTTACGCAATCCCATCAGACTTACCGGGTTAAAGCCGCTCAGAATCAACCAACCGTCATCAATAAGCACGCGATCGGCTTCATGCAGTAAGCGATGTGGATCGGAACACCACGGCAGCGTATGAGCCAACAAACAAACATCCACGGACTTATCGGCAAAGGGCAGATGTAAAGGATCGGCAGTCACCTGCATGGGAGCGCCTTGCAAAGAAACATTTACCTGATGAGAAACCGCGCACGCTTCAGAATTGATTTCTGCGCTTAAATTACCAATCTTAAGCAGATGAAATCCGTACATTTTTGCGAACCACGGGTTAAGCTGATGCTCCAGCGCCTGACGATAGTGTTCGCCCCAGGGCAAATCATCCCAACTAACGGGCGCTACGACAGTTTGAGGGATCCTTGCCGGTTTCATCACAACCTTCCGTTACGCATTGAGAGGTAATCTATGAATCTTAACAGTATTCCTGCATTTCAGGACAATTACATCTGGGTCCTGTCGAATAATGACAAACATTGTCTGATTGTGGACCCGGGTGAAGCAGCACCTGTTCTGAAAGCTATTGCAGAACATAACTGGGTTCCCGAGGCCATTCTGCTGACACATCATCATCAGGATCACGTGGGCGGCGTGAAAGAACTTCTGCAACATTTCCCACAAATAGCGGTATACGGACCGGCTGAAACGCAAGATAAGGGAACGACGCATATAGTCGAAGATGGCGATATTGCACTCGTTTTGGGGCATGAATTTACTGTAATTGCTACGCCGGGTCACACTTTAGGACATATCTGTTACTTTAGCCACCCTTACCTGTTTTGCGGCGACACGCTCTTCTCCGGTGGCTGCGGTCGGCTTTTTGAAGGCACAGCATCTCAAATGTATCAATCACTTAAAAAACTAAACGCACTTCCTGACGATACATTGATTTGTTGCGCACATGAGTACACATTAGCAAACATGAAGTTTGCCTTAAGCATTCTTCCGCACGATCCGTTCATAAATGAATATTATCGTAAAGTTAATGAGTTACGCGTAAAAAAACAAATGACACTCCCCGTAATTCTGAAAAATGAGCGACGAAATAATCTTTTTTTAAGAACAGAAGATATTGATTTAATTAATGAAATAAATAAAAAAACAATATTGCAACAACCTGAAGAGCGTTTTGCCTGGTTAAGGTCAAAGAAAGATACGTTCTGACAATTGCGGGTTGCCTTTTGAAAACTTCGCCGTTATGATCGGTCGTCTTTTAAGCAACTATTGACACACACATGAAGGCAAAAGCGATATTACTCGCCTCTGTCCTGCTTGTTGGGTGCCAGAATACTGGTAACGTCCAACAACACGCACAGAGCCTTTCTGCAGCTGGTCAAGGGGAAGCAGGAAAGTTTACAAGTCAGGCGCGATGGATGGACGACGGAACATCTATCGCTGCTGATCAAGATTTGTGGGCTTTCATTGGTGACGAGCTAAAGATGGGAATTCCGGAAAACAACCGGATTCGCGAACAGAAACAGAAGTATTTACGCAATAAGAGCTATCTCCACGATGTAACTTTACGGGCAGAGCCGTATATGTACTGGATAGCCGGGCAGGTTAAGAAACGTAACATGCCAATGGAACTGGTACTACTACCCATAGTGGAGAGCGCTTTTGATCCTCACGCAACGTCTGGCGCCAATGCCGCAGGTATTTGGCAGATCATTCCGAGCACGGGGCGCAATTATGGTTTAAAACAGACCCGCAATTATGATGCACGTCGCGACGTTGTGGCTTCCACCACCGCCGCACTGGACATGATGCAGCGTCTGAACAAAATGTTTGATGGCGACTGGCTGCTGACCGTTGCTGCTTATAATAGCGGTGAAGGTCGTGTCATGAAGGCAATTAAAACGAACAAAGCCCGTGGTAAACCCACTGACTTCTGGTCGTTGCCATTGCCTCAGGAAACGAAGCTATATGTGCCAAAAATGCTGGCATTGAGCGATATACTCAAAAACAGCAAACGCTATGGCGTGCGTCTGCCAACAACAGACGAAAGCCGCGCGTTGGCACGTGTTCGCCTGAGTAGCCCGGTTGAAATGGCTCAGGTTGCCGATATGGCGGGTATTTCCGTCAGCAAGCTGAAAACCTTCAATGCAGGCGTGAAAGGCTCCACGTTGGGTGCCAGCGGTCCGCAATATGTGATGGTGCCAAAGAAGCATGCAGAGAAGCTGCGTGAGTCTCTGGCCTCAGGCGAAATTGCAGCCGTGCAGTCAACGTTGGTTGCGGATAACACGCCGCTGAATAGCCGTAGCTACAAAGTTCGCTCTGGCGATACGCTTTCTGGTGTCGCTTCACGTCTTGGCGTGAGCACCAATGACCTTAAGCAGTGGAATAATCTGCGCGGGTCATCGCTGAAAGTAGGCCAAAATCTGACGGTGGGCGCTGGTACCAGCGCACAGCGACTGGCGAACAACAGCGATAGCATCACCTATCGTGTGCGTAAAGGCGACTCGCTCTCGAGCATTGCCAAACGCCACGGGGTTAACATCAAGGATGTGATGCGCTGGAACAGCGATACGAACAATCTGCAGCCAGGCGATCAGCTAACGTTGTTTGTGAAAAACAGCGGTATGCCGGACTCCTGATAGCATTGTAGAAATGAAGGCACTGGTTTCCCCCCAGTGCCTTTTTTATTTATCCCGCTTTATGTGCTTCAACCATTATCGTGTCGCTGGTAAACGAGCCATCTTCCTGTAACGCAAAATAGGCTTTCACTTCCGCAGAAGCACTTTGTTGGTATACACGGATCGCGTCGCTCAATGCTGCAGGCGTGCGCATCCGCGCCACCCACGAACTGAACTCCAGCGGCAGACGATCGGTTAACAAGGTATCGGCAATCAGATTTGCGTCATTGATTAACGACAGCCATTCTCCGCTGGAATAGTTGCGTACGTGCGAGGTATCGCGTAACGCCTCCACAGTTTGCAACCAGATGTCACGTACAGGATGGCCTGGCGACATCACATCCATCACAATCAGCACGCCGCCGGGCCTCAGAATGCGGTTCACTTCTCGCAACGCACGCCCGACATCATGCCAGTGATGCGCGGAATAGCGGCTAATCACCACGTCAAATACGTTATCTTCAAACGGCAGGCTTTCAGCATAACCCTGCCGTGTGGCGATATTCTCCAGACCTCTGTCCTTTGCCGCTTCAGTGACCACGTCAAGCATCTGCGACGATAAATCATATGCCACTACCTGCTTTACGTATTGCGCGGCCACAAAGCTGGCGTGCCCCGCTCCGCATCCCATATCCAACACGCGGGCCTGCGGAAATGCCAGCAACCTTTCCCCCAGACGTTGCAAGTCACGACCAGAGGCGTGCACCGCACTGGTTAAGTAGGCATTAGCCTGAGAGCCAAACTGTTTTTCGACGTTGTCATGATGAGAGCGTGTTGTCATTGTGTTGTCCTTCGGTTGTTGTGAAATATGAAGGGCAACCATCACAGGCCTGCCCTACGGCAGACCTGACACACCGTTATTGTTCAGGTTTGCCGGGACTGAATTCAACGAGTAGCGGGTTGTGGTCGGAGGCGCGGGTGACCAGCACAGAGGCCTCACTCACGTTCAGACCGCGATAGAACACAAAATCGAGAGGACGACCAAACGCGCGGCGACGCTGATCGTCGGTAAAGCGCACCTGGCGCAGCGACATTTCACGCGCAAAGCGGTACAGCGCATTCATCCGTCGACGGCTCCAGGCATTAAAATCGCCGGCCATAATCACCGGACCGCTGTGATGAGCAATCTGATCGCCAATGGGAAGTAACTGCTTACTATAGACATCAACGCCAAGGCTAAAGTTAACCGCGTGGATATTCACCACCATTAACAACCGAGTGTCAGGCAACGGGTACACCGTCACCAGCGCCGATTTCGCCAGCCGTAAAATAGGCTCTCGCTCGCGCAATGGGCAGCAGTAAACGGGATGGGCGGAGGAGAGTGTCATAACGCCAGAGGGGTGCTGAGGCAGCACAAAGGCGGGAACCTGGTCGGCAGCGAGATAGTTAGTGGTCGCAAACTGCACCAGTTCTGGTGTGGTTTGCGCTTCCTGCAATAACACGAGATGCGCGTCTTTACCAAAATTCTTCAGCACCGACTGCCATTCTGCTCGCTGCTGTTTAAAAATATTCCATACCAGCACGCGAATGCGATCTTCACTGCTCAACGGTACGCCTGCGGGTAATGCCTGGCCAATATGCGCAAACGAGCCCGGCGGTAAAATCCGCTCGGCGGGTTGTCCGGCAACATAACGCATGGCATAGGTGTTTTTTCGCACTTTAGACTTTCAAACCTCTGTAACGTCAACCAGTCCGCAGCCGGACTGGTTCTTCTGTTATAGGGATTTTAGCACTCACTTTCAACGAACAATTGCAGTTTGTTTTGTAAGTGGGCGCTTACATCAATGATTTACCCCAGAGCAACGTGCGTGGGCTTATCAAGACGGCCGCTCAGCCCCATCAGCAGGAAAGCCACCAGAACAATAAGTGCGCCAATCCATGGTGTCTGCGCCAACCCATAATGCTCGACCGTTTGTCCGCCAATCACGGAACCCAGTGCAATACCAATATTAAACGCTGCAATGTTCAGCCCTGACGCCACATCAACAGCATTGGGCGTAAATTGTTCCGCTTTCTGTACCACGTAGACCTGCAACCCTGGTACGTTACCGAAGGCAAAGATCCCCATCACCAGAATGGTAGCCAGCGCGGCGTACTGCGTGGAAGCCGTCAGTTGGAAGACCATCAGCAGAACAAACAGCGCGGCGAAAATGAATTTCAATGCAGGAACCGCACCATGCTTATCCGCCAGTTTACCGCCCCAGATATTGCCGATAGCGACTGATACCCCGTAACCCAGTAAGATCCAGCTCACCGCTGCCGGGGAGAAGCCCGCCAGATCCTGCATCATCGGTGCCAGGAAGGTGAAAGCCGTGAACACACCACCGTAGCCCAATGCCGTAACGGCGTAAATCAGCAACAGACGAGGATGAGTCAGCACTTTCACCTGGTCGCGAATGCTGGCGGCCGCTCGACCAGGAATGTTAGCCGGGATCAGTAGTTGGCTACTAATCAGCGCAATCACGCCTAACATTGATACTGCCAGGAAAGTCTCACGCCAGCCAAAGTGCTGGCCGATAAACGTACCCAGCGGCACGCCCGTGACCAACGCAACGGTTAAGCCACCGAACATAATAGCGATAGCGGAAGCCGCTTTTTCTTTTGGCACCAGACTTGTCGCGATAGTGGAACCAATCGAGAAGAATACGCCGTGAGCCAGCCCCGTCAGCAGACGGGCGACAATAAGTGTCATATACCCGGGTGCCTGCCATGCCAGTAAATTCCCCGCCGTAAACAGGACCATCAGCGCGACAAGCAGCTGTTTACGCGGCAGGCTTCCGGTCAGAGCGGTCAGTACCGGTGCGCCAATCGCCACACCCAGCGCATAGATTGAAACCAGCATCCCGGCTGAAGGTAACGAGATTGCCAGTTGTTGAGCAATGGTCGGCACCAGGCCAACAATCACAAACTCAGTCGTGCCAATAGCGAAGGCTCTTATTGTTAGTGCAAATAAAGCGAGAGGCATAAATAACTCCGTAACATCAGTAATCAGATGACACGCAGTATGCCGGGATGTTTTAATAACAAAAATATTCAAAATCTCAATATAATTTTGCGTCAGGTGCAAAAATGAAAGCAACCTCTGAAGAACTTGCGATTTTTGTGGCCGTTGTGGAAAGCGGCAGCTTCAGCCGGGCGGCAGAACAACTCGGTCAGGCAAATTCCGCGGTCAGTCGGGCAGTAAAAAAGCTGGAGATGAAATTGGGTGTGAGTCTGCTTAATCGAACTACCCGACAGCTAAGCCTGACTGAAGAAGGAGAACGCTACTTCAGGCGTGTGCAGCAGATACTGCAAGAGATGGCAGCAGCAGAAACGGAAATCATGGAGTCGCGCAATACCCCGCGCGGCCTGCTGCGTATCGACGCGGCAACGCCGGTGATGCTGCATTTCCTGATGCCGCTAATCAGACCGTTCCGTGAGAGATATCCTGAGATGACGTTGTCTCTTGTCTCCTCAGAAACGTTCATCAATCTTATTGAACGAAAAGTGGATGTCGCGATACGAGCAGGTATGCTGACTGACTCGAGCCTGCGTGCGCGTCCGTTGTTTACCAGCTATCGTAAGATTATTGCCTCACCGGACTATATTGCCCGTTTTGGCAAGCCCGAGACCGTCGAACAGTTAAAGCAGCATCTGTGTCTGGGGTTTTCCGAACCCCTTTCACTCAATACCTGGCCGATTGCCCGTAGCGACGGACAGCTCCATGAGGTCGAATGTGGGATTTCTTCCAACAGCGGGGAAACGTTAAAACAGCTTTGCCTGAGCGGCAATGGTATCGCATGTCTTTCAGATTATATGATTGATAAAGAGATCGCGCGGGGAGAACTGGTGGAGCTGCTGGCCGATAAACGTCTGCCGGTAGAAATGCCTTTCAGCGCCGTTTACTACAGCGATCGTGCGGTCAGTACACGCATTCGGGCATTTATAGACTTTTTAAGTGAGTATATAAGAACAGCTCCCGAAGGAGCTGTGAAAGAGGGTTAAAGGTACAGAGGGTCGGGCAATTAATCCCAATCAGGGGCCAGGCCTTCCGGGCTGACCAGACGATCGTTGCAGTCCAGTGCCGCGATCGCTTTTTTATCTTCAGTATCCAGATGCAGGTCCAGCGCCAGCAGGTTGCTTGCCAGGTTTTCACGCTTGGTAGATGAAGGGATCACGGAGTAACCTTCATCCATTGCCCATGCCAGAATAACCTGCGCCGGGGTCGCGTTATGTTTAGCGGCAATGCGTGCAATCACTTCATCTTTTAGCGCCTTACCGTAAGCCAGCGTCATGTAAGAGGTGATGTGGATACCGTGCGCTTTAGCCCAGTCAACCACCTTACGACTCTGCAGATACGGAGACAGCTCAATCTGGTTGGTCGCGATATTGTCTGCACCTACTGTAGCAATGGCTTTTTCCATCAGTGGAATAGTGAAATTTGAGACACCAATTTCGCGAGTCAGCCCCTGCTCTTTCGCTTCAAGCAGCGCCTGCATAAACTCTTCAACGGATACCGCATCGCCCGGAGATGGCCAGTGGATCAGCGTCAGATCGACATAATCCGTACGCAGTTTCTTCAGACTTTCTTTCAGACTTGGGATCAGTTTGTCTTTGCTGAGATTTTCAATCCAGATCTTGGTGGTGATGTACAACTCGTTACGCGGTACGCCACTTTCGGCAATCGCCTGACCAACAGCCGCTTCATTTTCATAGATTTGCGCAGTGTCGACAGCACGGTAGCCCAGCTCAAGCGCCGTTTTGACAGAAGCGATAACCACGTCGTCTTTCAGGCGAAACGTACCTAAACCAAATGCAGGTATAGTCATAGAATTCCTCTTTTTAATCACTATGTTCGTTAACTGAGAGGATTATGACCACAAGTTCTTTGCCGAAAAAGAGTGAAAAATGCAGATGATTTTTGCGGATTCAGCAATAATTAAATCGCTGGAAAAGAAAAAGCCCTGAGCGTTAGCTCAGGGCTCTTAATAAGTGGCGGAACGGACGGGACTCGAACCCGCGACCCCCTGCGTGACAGGCAGGTATTCTAACCAACTGAACTACCGCTCCACCGAATATCTTTGTCACTACCCGGATTATTCATCCCGGTTTACTGCAATTTGATGCCTGGCAGTTCCCTACTCTCGCATGGGGAGACCCCACACTACCATCGGCGCTACGGCGTTTCACTTCTGAGTTCGGCATGGGGTCAGGTGGGACCACCGCGCTACAGCCGCCAGGCAAATTCTGTTTATCAACACACCTCTCGGGCCTGTCGATGTAATCTGTAATCAAGCTGAATTTCGTGTCTCTTTCGCCAAAACACCTTCGGCGTTGTAAGGTTAAGCCTCACGGTTCATTAGTATCGGTTAGCTCAACGTATCGCTACGCTTACACACCCGACCTATCAACGTCGTCGTCTTCAACGTTCCTTCAGGACCCTTAAAGGGTCAGGGAGAACTCATCTCGGGGCAAGTTTCGTGCTTAGATGCTTTCAGCACTTATCTCTTCCGCATTTAGCTACCGGGCAATGCCATTGGCATGACAACCCGAACACCAGTGATGCGTCCACTCCGGTCCTCTCGTACTAGGAGCAGCCCCCCTCAATTCTCCAGCGCCCACGGCAGATAGGGACCGAACTGTCTCACGACGTTCTAAACCCAGCTCGCGTACCACTTTAAATGGCGAACAGCCATACCCTTGGGACCTACTTCAGCCCCAGGATGTGATGAGCCGACATCGAGGTGCCAAACACCGCCGTCGATATGAACTCTTGGGCGGTATCAGCCTGTTATCCCCGGAGTACCTTTTATCCGTTGAGCGATGGCCCTTCCATTCAGAACCACCGGATCACTAAGACCTGCTTTCGCACCTGCTCGAGCCGTCACTCTCGCAGTCAAGCTAGCTTATGCCTTTGCACTAACCTCCTGATGTCCGACCAGGATTAGCTAACCTTCGTGCTCCTCCGTTACTCTTTAGGAGGAGACCGCCCCAGTCAAACTACCCACCAGACACTGTCCGCAACCCGGATTACGGGTCTACGTTAGAACACCAGCCATTAAAGGGTGGTATTTCAAGGTTGGCTCCATGCAGACTGGCGTCCACACTTCAAAGCCTCCCACCTATCCTACACATCAAGGACCAGTGTTCAGTGTCAAGCTATAGTAAAGGTTCACGGGGTCTTTCCGTCTTGCCGCGGGTACACTGCATCTTCACAGCGAGTTCAATTTCACTGAGTCTCGGGTGGAGACAGCCTGGCCATCATTACGCCATTCGTGCAGGTCGGAACTTACCCGACAAGGAATTTCGCTACCTTAGGACCGTTATAGTTACGGCCGCCGTTTACCGGGGCTTCGATCAAGAGCTTCTCCTTACGGATAACCCCATCAATTAACCTTCCGGCACCGGGCAGGCGTCACACCGTATACGTCCACTTTCGTGTTTGCACAGTGCTGTGTTTTTAATAAACAGTTGCAGCCAGCTGGTATCTTCGACTGATTTCAGCTCCATGAGTAAATCACTTCACCTACATATCAGCGTGCCTTCTCCCGAAGTTACGGCACCATTTTGCCTAGTTCCTTCACCCGAGTTCTCTCAAGCGCCTTGGTATTCTCTACCTGACCACCTGTGTCGGTTTGGGGTACGATTTTGTGTTACCTGATGCTTAGAGGCTTTTCCTGGAAGCAGGGCATTTGTTACTTCAGCACCGTAGTGCCTCGTCATCACACCTCAGCGTTAACAAGACTCCGGATTTACCTGGAATCTCCGCCTACATGCTTAAACCGGGACAACCGTCGCCCGGCTAACATAGCCTTCTCCGTCCCCCCTTCGCAGTAACACCAAGTACAGGAATATTAACCTGTTTCCCATCGACTACGCCTTTCGGCCTCGCCTTAGGGGTCGACTCACCCTGCCCCGATTAACGTTGGACAGGAACCCTTGGTCTTCCGGCGTGCGGGTTTTTCACCCGCATTATCGTTACTTATGTCAGCATTCGCACTTCTGATACCTCCAGCATGCCTCACAGCACACCTTCAACGGCTTACAGAACGCTCCCCTACCCAACAACACATAGTGTCGCTGCCGCAGCTTCGGTGCATGGTTTAGCCCCGTTACATCTTCCGCGCAGGCCGACTCGACCAGTGAGCTATTACGCTTTCTTTAAATGATGGCTGCTTCTAAGCCAACATCCTGGCTGTCTGTGCCTTCCCACATCGTTTCCCACTTAACCATGACTTTGGGACCTTAGCTGGCGGTCTGGGTTGTTTCCCTCTTCACGACGGACGTTAGCACCCGCCGTGTGTCTCCCGTGATAACATTCTTCGGTATTCGCAGTTTGCATCGGGTTGGTAAGTCGGGATGACCCCCTAGCCGAAACAGTGCTCTACCCCCGAAGATGAGTTCACGAGGCGCTACCTAAATAGCTTTCGGGGAGAACCAGCTATCTCCCGGTTTGATTGGCCTTTCACCCCCAGCCACAAGTCATCCGCTAATTTTTCAACATTAGTCGGTTCGGTCCTCCAGTTAGTGTTACCCAACCTTCAACCTGCCCATGGCTAGATCACCGGGTTTCGGGTCTATACCCTGCAACTTAACGCCCAGTTAAGACTCGGTTTCCCTTCGGCTCCCCTATTCGGTTAACCTTGCTACAGAATATAAGTCGCTGACCCATTATACAAAAGGTACGCAGTCACCCCATAAAGAGGCTCCCACTGCTTGTACGTACACGGTTTCAGGTTCTTTTTCACTCCCCTCGCCGGGGTTCTTTTCGCCTTTCCCTCACGGTACTGGTTCACTATCGGTCAGTCAGGAGTATTTAGCCTTGGAGGATGGTCCCCCCATATTCAGACAGGATACCACGTGTCCCGCCCTACTCTTCGAGTTCACAACACATGCACTTTTGTGTACGGGACTATCACCCTGTACCGTCGGACTTTCCAGACCGTTCCACTACCACACATGCTGATTCAGACTCTGGGCTGCTCCCCGTTCGCTCGCCGCTACTGGGGGAATCTCGGTTGATTTCTTTTCCTCGGGGTACTTAGATGTTTCAGTTCCCCCGGTTCGCTTCATTACGCTATGTATTCACGTAATGATAGTGTGACGAATCACACTGGGTTTCCCCATTCGGAAATCGCCGGTTATAACGGTTCATATCACCTTACCGACGCTTATCGCAGATTAGCACGTCCTTCATCGCCTCTGACTGCCAGGGCATCCACCGTGTACGCTTAGTCGCTTAACCTCACAACCCGAAGATGTTTCGTAAAACACTTCAGTGTTGCGAAAATTTGAGAGACTCGAACACACCGCTTTTCATTTCTTATTACGGAGAAATGAAACAGTGTGTCGTTTCAATTTTCAGCTTGATCCAGATTTTTAAAGAGCAAATATCTCAAACGAGACTCGAAAGTCTGTTTTGAGATACTTCGGTCGGCGACTTTCACTCACACATACCAGCAAGTGGCGTCCCCTAGGGGATTCGAACCCCTGTTACCGCCGTGAAAGGGCGGTGTCCTGGGCCTCTAGACGAAGGGGACACTGAAGTCTCAATCGCAAGACGCCTTGCTATTTACTTTTCATCAGACAATCTGTGTGAGCACTACAAAGGTCGGTTCTTTAAGGTAAGGAGGTGATCCAACCGCAGGTTCCCCTACGGTTACCTTGTTACGACTTCACCCCAGTCATGAATCACAAAGTGGTAAGCGCCCTCCCGAAGGTTAAGCTACCTACTTCTTTTGCAACCCACTCCCATGGTGTGACGGGCGGTGTGTACAAGGCCCGGGAACGTATTCACCGTGGCATTCTGATCCACGATTACTAGCGATTCCGACTTCATGGAGTCGAGTTGCAGACTCCAATCCGGACTACGACATACTTTATGAGGTCCGCTTGCTCTCGCGAGGTCGCTTCTCTTTGTATATGCCATTGTAGCACGTGTGTAGCCCTACTCGTAAGGGCCATGATGACTTGACGTCATCCCCACCTTCCTCCAGTTTATCACTGGCAGTCTCCTTTGAGTTCCCGGCCGGACCGCTGGCAACAAAGGATAAGGGTTGCGCTCGTTGCGGGACTTAACCCAACATTTCACAACACGAGCTGACGACAGCCATGCAGCACCTGTCTCAGAGTTCCCGAAGGCACCAAAGCATCTCTGCTAAGTTCTCTGGATGTCAAGAGTAGGTAAGGTTCTTCGCGTTGCATCGAATTAAACCACATGCTCCACCGCTTGTGCGGGCCCCCGTCAATTCATTTGAGTTTTAACCTTGCGGCCGTACTCCCCAGGCGGTCGACTTAACGCGTTAGCTCCGGAAGCCACGCCTCAAGGGCACAACCTCCAAGTCGACATCGTTTACGGCGTGGACTACCAGGGTATCTAATCCTGTTTGCTCCCCACGCTTTCGCACCTGAGCGTCAGTCTTTGTCCAGGGGGCCGCCTTCGCCACCGGTATTCCTCCAGATCTCTACGCATTTCACCGCTACACCTGGAATTCTACCCCCCTCTACAAGACTCTAGCCTGCCAGTTTCGGATGCAGTTCCCAGGTTGAGCCCGGGGATTTCACATCCGACTTGACAGACCGCCTGCGTGCGCTTTACGCCCAGTAATTCCGATTAACGCTTGCACCCTCCGTATTACCGCGGCTGCTGGCACGGAGTTAGCCGGTGCTTCTTCTGCGAGTAACGTCAATCACTGCGGTTATTAACCACAATGCCTTCCTCCTCGCTGAAAGTACTTTACAACCCGAAGGCCTTCTTCATACACGCGGCATGGCTGCATCAGGCTTGCGCCCATTGTGCAATATTCCCCACTGCTGCCTCCCGTAGGAGTCTGGACCGTGTCTCAGTTCCAGTGTGGCTGGTCATCCTCTCAGACCAGCTAGGGATCGTCGCCTAGGTGAGCCGTTACCCCACCTACTAGCTAATCCCATCTGGGCACATCCGATGGCAAGAGGCCCGAAGGTCCCCCTCTTTGGTCTTGCGACGTTATGCGGTATTAGCTACCGTTTCCAGTAGTTATCCCCCTCCATCGGGCAGTTTCCCAGACATTACTCACCCGTCCGCCACTCGTCACCCAAGGAGCAAGCTCCTCTGTGCTACCGTTCGACTTGCATGTGTTAGGCCTGCCGCCAGCGTTCAATCTGAGCCATGATCAAACTCTTCAATTTAAGTTTGATGCTCGTGAATTAAACTTCGTAATGAATTACGTGTTCACTCAGAGACTTGGTATTCATTTTTCGTCTTGCGACGTTAAGAATCCGTATCTTCGAGTGCCCACACAGATTGTCTGATAAATTGTTAAAGAGCAGTTGCGACGCGCTTTAGCGCTCTGTCGCGAGGTGGCGTATATTACGCTTTCCTCTTTCAGAGTCAACCCTCATTTTCAGGTTTTTCTCTTCAACCGAACCGGCTGTTTGTGTGAAGTGATTCACATCCGCCGTGTCGATGGAGGCGCATTATAGGGAGTCGACTCAGGAAGACAAGCGGAAAAATGCATTTTTGTTTCAACCGCTCACCTTTTATCCATTGCGCTTACTTTTGCTGCTTTTTTATCGCCATTGGCAGGTCTGCCAGACTGTTTATGACCAAATCTGCCGCATTTTCTGCTTCCGGCGTAACAGGTTTACCCGTGCGCACCAGAACCTTCGTTCCAACATTCGCCGCTGCTGCTGCCTGCATATCTTCTATCTTGTCGCCTACCATATAGGAAGCGGCCATATCGATATGCAGGAAGTCTCGGGCGGAGATCAACATTCCAGGATGCGGTTTACGACAGTCGCAGACCTGACGATACTCTTCTACTGTGCCCTGCGGATGATGCGGGCAATAGTAGATACCATCCAAATCAACGTCGCGATCGGCCAGCGACCAGTCCATCCATTCGGTCAACGTTTCAAACTGTGCCTCAGTAAATTTGCCACGAGCGATACCAGACTGGTTTGTCACGATAATGAGCGCGTAACCCATATTTTTAAGTTCACGCATGGCATCAATAACGCCGTCGATAAACTCGAACTCGTCAATCTCATGTACGTAACCGTGGTCCACATTAATGGTGCCGTCGCGGTCGAGAAAAATTGCGGGTACAGATTTTGCCACCTTTTATAGCTCCTGAATAAGGCATGTGGCTCTAGTATCGCATGTTTCGGCGGGCAAGAAAGTGCTCATCGTGCAAAGCTAGATTGATTTAGACGTCTGGATGCCTTAACATCCATCTTGTTGACGGCTTCGACCGTCCCAGACAGACGAAAATGCCACGGCTAACTTAATTACGATAATAAATAACCAATGATTAAACTTTCGAATATCACCAAAGTGTTCCAGCAGGGGACTCGCACCATTCAGGCGCTAAATAAAGTCAGCCTGCACGTTCCTGCCGGGCAGATTTATGGCGTCATTGGCGCCTCCGGTGCCGGTAAAAGTACGCTCATTCGCTGCGTTAACTTACTTGAACGCCCAACCGAAGGCAGTGTTCAGGTTGGCGGTCAGGAGCTGACGACGCTTTCTGAATCCGAGCTGACCAAAGCTCGCCGTCAAATCGGCATGATTTTCCAACACTTTAACCTGCTCTCTTCCCGTACCGTGTTTGGCAACGTCGCGCTGCCGCTGGAACTGGATAACACGCCAAAGGAAGAGATCAAACGCCGTGTAACAGAACTGCTGGATTTAGTCGGCCTTGGCGACAAGCACGACAGCTACCCGGCCAACCTTTCCGGTGGACAAAAACAGCGAGTGGCGATTGCGCGTGCGCTGGCCAGCAATCCAAAAGTGTTGCTGTGTGATGAAGCCACCAGCGCACTTGATCCGGCAACAACCCGCTCGATTCTGGAATTATTGAAAGACATTAACCGTCGTTTGGGACTCACCATTCTGCTGATCACCCATGAGATGGACGTTGTAAAACGCATTTGTGACTGCGTAGCGGTCATCAGTAATGGTGAGCTGATTGAGCAGGACACCGTCAGCGAAGTGTTCTCCCACCCGAAAACGCCGCTGGCACAGAAATTTATCCAGTCCACGCTACACCTGGATATCCCGGAAGATTATCTGGAACGTTTAAAAGCAAAGCCAGAAGCCGACAGCGTGCCAATGCTGCGCATGGAATTCACCGGTCATTCGGTTGATGCGCCATTACTTTCGGAGACGGCCCGTCGTTTTAACGTGAATAACAACATTATTAGCGCGCAGATGGATTACGCCGGCGGCGTGAAGTTCGGCATCATGCTGACTGAAATGCACGGCACACAGGAAGATACACAAGCAGCCATTAACTGGTTGCAGGAACACCATGTAAAAGTAGAGGTACTGGGTTATGTCTGAGCCGATGATGTGGCTACTGGTTCGCGGCGTATGGGAAACTCTGGCAATGACCTTTGTGTCCGGTTTTTTTGGTTTTGTGATTGGCCTGCCGGTTGGCGTGTTGCTGTACGTAACGCGGCCGGGGCAAATCATTGAGAACGCGAAGCTCTACCGCACGCTCTCTGCACTGGTGAATATTTTCCGTTCCATCCCGTTCATTATCTTGCTGGTGTGGATGATTCCGTTCACCCGCATGATCGTTGGCACCTCTATTGGACTACAGGCCGCTATCGTCCCGCTGACCGTTGGCGCCGCGCCGTTTATCGCCCGTATGGTGGAAAACGCGCTGCTCGAAATCCCGACCGGGCTGATTGAGGCCTCCCGGGCAATGGGCGCCACGCCGCTGCAAATTGTACGTAAGGTATTACTACCAGAAGCACTGCCTGGACTGGTCAATGCGGCCACCATCACCCTTATCACGCTGGTGGGTTATTCCGCGATGGGCGGTGCCGTCGGTGCCGGTGGTCTTGGCCAGATTGGTTATCAGTACGGTTATATTGGCTACAACGCTACCGTCATGAATACAGTGCTGGTATTGCTCGTCATTCTGGTCTATTTAATTCAGTTATCCGGCGATCGCATCGTCCGGGCTGTCACGCACAAATAACGTTGCACACAACACTAAAAACTCATTAAGAAAAGGAAATAAGCATGGCGTTCAAATTCAAAACCTTTGCGGCAGTTGGAGCCCTGATCGGTTCTCTGGCACTTGTGGGTTGCGGTCAGGATGAAAAAGATCCTAACCACATCAAAGTGGGCGTTATTGTTGGCGCAGAGCAGCAGGTCGCAGAAGTCGCGCAGAAAGTGGCTAAAGAAAAATACGGTCTGGACGTTGAGCTGGTCACGTTTAACGATTACGTCCTGCCTAACGAAGCACTGAGCAAAGGCGATATTGATGCTAACGCCTTCCAGCACAAACCGTATCTGGATCAACAGATCAAAGATCGCGGCTACAAACTGGTTGCCGCAGGTAATACTTTTGTTTACCCGATTGCGGGCTACTCTAAAAAAATCAAGTCACTGGATGAGTTGCAGGAAGGCTCTCAGGTCGCGATTCCAAACGATCCGACTAACCTTGGCCGCTCCCTGCTGCTGCTGCAAAAAGTGGGCTTAATCAAACTGAAAGACGGTGTTGGTCTGCTGCCGACCGCGCTGGACGTGATTGAAAACCCGAAAAACCTGAAGCTGGTTGAACTGGAAGCGCCGCAGTTGCCGCGTTCCCTGGACGATGCGCAAATCGCACTGGCGGTCATCAACACGACCTACGCCAGCCAGATCGGCCTGACCCCGGCTAAAGACGGTATCTTTGTTGAAGATAAAGATTCTCCGTACGTAAACCTGATCGTGACTCGTGAAGACAATAAAGATGCTGAGAATGTGAAGAAATTCGTTCAGGCATACCAGTCTGACGAAGTGTACGAAGCAGCAAACAAAGTCTTCAACGGCGGTGCTGTTAAGGGCTGGTAATTTTAGGCTGTTTCCAGAATCTGTAATATCATCAGGACGGGCGCTTGCCCGTCTTGTCATTTATGCAAGCACCTGATTCAATATCTGACGTTTAGATCATTCATTGAGGAAATATTATGCGTGCTTTACCGATCTGTTTAGTAGCACTCATGCTGAGCGGCTGTTCTATGTTAAGCAGATCCCCTGTTGAACCCGTTCAAAGCACCGCTACCCCGCCTAAAGCGGAGCCGGAAAAACCCAAAGCACCGCGCGCGGCGCCAGTAAGAATCATTACTAACGCTGAAGATTTAGTTGGCAAACCGTTCCGCGATCTCGGCGAAGTCAGCGGCGAATCCTGCCAGGCATCCAACCAGGATTCACCGCCGAGCATTCCAACCGCACGCAAACGCATGCAGATTAACGCATCTAAAATGAAAGCAAATGCGGTATTACTGCACAGTTGCGAAGTAACCAGCGGAACGCCGGGTTGCTATCGCCAGGCGGTTTGCATCGGTTCTGCACTGAACATTTCGGCGAAATGAGCCATTTTCAGTTCGAGCAAATAGGCGTTATCCGCTCACCTTATAAAGAAAAGTTCGCCGTTCCACGCCAGCCAGGTCTGGTGAAAAGTGCCAGCGGTGAACTGCATTTGCTCGCACCTTATAACCAGGCCGATGCCGTTCGCGGCCTGGAAGCCTTCAGCCATTTGTGGGTGATTTTTGTTTTTCACCAGACAATGGAAGGTGGATGGCGTCCAACCGTGCGCCCTCCCCGTCTTGGCGGCAATGCCAGGATGGGCGTCTTTGCCACGCGTTCAACGTTTCGTCCGAACCCTGTTGGCATGTCGTTGGTTGAGCTGCGGGGCATCCGTTGCCATAAAGAGCACGTAATCCTTGAGCTCGGCGGGCTGGATCTTGTTGATGGCACGCCGGTAGTGGATATAAAACCGTATCTGCCGTTTGCCGAATCGCTGCCTGATGCTCGCGCCAGCTATGCTCAGGACGCGCCGCAGGCCAGTGTAGACGTGACGTTCAGTGAAGAGCTCGCTGAGCAACTCCCAAAGCTCGAACAGCGTTACCCGCATCTTCGTCAGTTTATTGCCGAAGTGCTGGCGCAGGATCCGCGTCCTGCCTACCGTAAAAACGAGGAAGAAGGCAAAACCTATGCCGTCTGGTTGCTGGACTTTAACGTCCGCTGGCGCGTGACGCCGTCAGGATTTGAGGTCTTTGCTCTGGAAGCCCGCTAATTTGCATCGCGTACTCTTTTGACATCCCCTTCTCGCTGGTAAACTAAACCACTTTTGTTTTGTGCCAGGCTCATTTTGAGCCTGTTCGATCGTTCAACTGGAACCGTAACAACATGCGTACTAGCCAATATCTGCTCTCCACTCTGAAGGAGACACCTGCCGACGCCGAGGTCATCAGCCACCAGCTGATGCTGCGCGCCGGGATGATCCGCAAGCTGGCCTCCGGGTTATATACCTGGCTGCCGACCGGCGTGCGCGTCCTGAAAAAAGTCGAAAACATCGTGCGTGAAGAGATGAACAACGCCGGTGCGATCGAGGTGTTGATGCCGGTCGTTCAGCCTTCTGAACTGTGGGAAGAGAGCGGCCGTTGGGAACAATACGGCCCGGAACTGCTGCGTATTGCTGACCGTGGCGATCGTTCGTTCGTACTCGGCCCAACGCATGAAGAAGTGATCACCGACCTGATCCGTAATGAGCTGAGCTCTTACAAACAGCTGCCGCTGAACTTCTATCAGATCCAGACCAAATTCCGTGACGAAGTGCGTCCGCGCTTCGGCGTGATGCGTTCCCGCGAATTCCTGATGAAAGATGCCTACTCTTTCCACACTTCTCAGGAATCTCTGCAGGAAACCTACGACGCGATGTACGCTGCGTACAGCAAAATCTTCAGCCGTATGGGGCTGGATTTCCGTGCGGTACAAGCGGATACCGGTTCTATCGGCGGCAGCGCCTCTCACGAATTCCAGGTGCTGGCGCAGAGCGGTGAAGACGATGTGATCTTCTCTGACTCTTCCGACTATGCGGCAAACATCGAGTTTGCCGAAGCTGTTGCACCGAAAGAACCGCGCGCCGCTGCAACACAGGAAATGACGCTGGTTGATACACCGAACGCTAAAACCATCGCCGAGCTGGTTGAACAATTCAACCTGCCTATCGAGAAAACCGTGAAAACCCTGCTGGTGAAAGCGATTGAAGGCAGCAGCTACCCGCTGGTTGCGCTGCTGGTTCGTGGCGATCACGAGCTGAACGAAGTCAAGGCGGAAAAACTGCCGCAGGTTGCCAGCCCGCTGACCTTCGCCACCGAAGAAGAAATTCGTGCGCTGGTTAAAGCAGGTCCAGGATCTCTGGGTCCGGTGAACATGCCGATTCCGGTGGTTATCGACCGTACCGTTGCGGTAATGAGCGATTTTGCTGCCGGTGCCAACATCGATGGTAAACACTATTTCGGTATCAACTGGGATCGCGATGTGGCCACCCCGGAAGTGGCTGACATTCGTAATGTGGTCGCCGGCGACCCAAGCCCGGATGGCAAAGGTACGCTGATGATCAAACGCGGTATCGAAGTGGGCCACATCTTCCAGTTGGGTACCAAGTACTCTGAAGCGATGAAAGCCGCCGTTCAGGGAGAAGATGGTCGTAACCAGACGCTGACCATGGGCTGCTACGGTATCGGGGTCACTCGCGTTGTGGCTGCTGCGATTGAACAGAACTACGACGATCGCGGCATTGTATGGCCAGACGCCATTGCCCCGTTCCAGGTTGCTATTCTGCCGATGAACATGCACAAATCCTACCGTGTGCAGGAGCTGGCTGAGAAGCTGTACGCGGAGCTGCGCGCGCAGGGTATTGAAGTGTTGATGGACGATCGTAAAGAGCGTCCAGGCGTGATGTTTGCTGATATGGAGCTCATCGGTATTCCGCATACCATCGTGCTGGGCGACCGTAACCTCGACAACGACGATATCGAATACAAATACCGTCGTAACGGCGAGAAAGAGCTGATTAAAACCGGCGACATCGTCGACTACCTGGTCAAAGCTATTAAAGGCTAATACCAGCACAAGGCCCTGAGGATCAGGGCCTTTTTTACATGGATTGTATAAAATGGCTAAACCAACGGCGTATTACCGCCTGCTCCTCCCCTTCGTTCTTCTGCTTTCAGCCTGCACGATTGACGTCAGTCAGCAAAATTCATCAGCAACCGCTGTTGATGCCCAGGCAAAGAAATGGGAGGTAAAACTCCAGCATCAAAGTTCATTTACCGATCAAGCGCTGCATGAAATTACGGATACCGACCTCAGGCCGGGCGACCTGCTGTTTTCCTCTAGTCTTGGGGTGACCTCATTTGGTATTCGCGCGTTCAGCACCTCTTCTGTCAGCCATGTCGCCGTTTACCTTGGCGATAATGAAGTTGCCGAAGCGACCGGGGCGGGAGTACAAATCATTTCGCTCAAAAAGGCTGAAAATCACAGCGATAAGCTTTTTGCTCTGCGGGTCCCCAACCTCACACCGCAGCAGGCCGAAGAAATCAAAACATTCGCTTATAAAATCAAAGATAGCGGCTATAACTACCGCGGCATCGTCGAATTTATTCCGTTTATGGTGACCCGGCAAATATGTTCATTGAATCCTTTCTCAGAGGATTTTCGCCAGCAATGCGTCAGCGGGCTGGCAAAAGCACAGTTGAACAATACCAGTGAAGGAGAAAAGAAGGCGTGGTTTTGCTCCGAATTTGTAACCGATGCGTTTGCCACAGCCGGGCATCCGCTAACAATGGCGCAGCCGGGTTGGATTAGCCCTTCCGACCTGATGCATATGCGCGAAGGTGACATTTCCGCGTTTAAGTCTGAAACGCAGCTACAGTATATCGGCCACCTGAAGTTAGGGATTTATATCAAAACCAGCCGTTTTGTTGGATTGATCCGATAAGGAAAAACTGTCCGGCGATCGCCCGGACAGTTTTTATAAGCTGCAGATTAATCATCGCAACTCTGGCCAGGGATAAACTTAATTTCTTTATCCGCTCTTAAGGTTTTCACTGGTGTGCCCGTATCAGGATTTTCTTCCATCGTGAAGTGCCCTTCCACAGTAAGCAGAACTGCCTTATCCGTTGCACCACGCGCAGTCAGATAATCTCGCTCCAGTTGTGCATTGTTCGCGACAGAGACTCTTTTACCCGTCGCACAATCAGTGAAGGTTGCCGCGTCAGCCATATAGAAGTACATCCCCCGCATCGGCATTGGCGTCACCGGTAAGCTGGCAGAAACTGGCTCAAGCGTGTAGTTGAACTGTGACTCAATCGGGTTACCTTCACGATCGAGCATCTCCAGCGCTTCACCTTTTGCCCGGTAGTACGACTTTTCACCTTTGCTGTCAGTCAGCACCAGCTTATCGGCAGTGCGCGCCCATGTACCATAAGAGGCAAAGGAGGACGGTTCATCCCGCACGCCCTGATAGCGTTCGTTCATCACCCATGTGCCGTCTTTTTCCAGGAACAGAGAGGTTTCAATTCCTTCGCAGTCCGCGCAAGGCAAAATGCCACGCCAGCTTTGCTGCATCGGTTTTAATTCTGCCGCCCGCGTCGGCTGTAGTACATCGACTTCAGTACGGTTGTTACAGCCGATCAAGGAAAAAAGCGTGCATGCAGCGACCACGGACAATATTGCTGTTTTCACTATGAATTCCTTATAATTTTTTATTCCCGCTCGTCAGTCTTGCGTTCGACGAACTCTCCCACGCAGTGCTTTCACTGTGGATTTTTGCGCCTTCGATGACAACCTGCGCTCTTTCGAGGCGCGCGTAGGACGTGTTGCCTGTCGGCTTTTTTGCACCGCGGTTAATTCTTTTATCACCGCCACCAGTCGGGAGATTGCCGCTTCCCGATTTAGCTCCTGGCTACGGTATTCCTGCGCCTTAATGATAATAACGCCATCGCTGCTAATCAGATGATGGCTGGCGGCCAGCAGACGTTCCTTGTAATACTCTGGCAGGCCTGAGGCCCGAATGTCAAAGCGCAAATGGATAGCCGTGGAGGTCTTGTTAACGTGCTGACCGCCCGCGCCCTGTGCCCGAATCGCCGTGATTTCCAGCTCACTGTCAGGGATAGAGACGTTTCGGGAGATAACAATCATGAACGCGGCTGCCACGCGGTCAGATGAATTTCCAGATTGTTCTGAGAATCAGACAGCCAGATAGCGCCATCCTGGATAGTTGCCTGCAGCGCCATTGTACGACCAGCAAAATCACTCAGTTGCGCCAGCTGTTCATCATCCAGATACCACACGGTGAGATTTTTAAACTGCGCACACTTGTTCTGGTTTTGCTGCCACCAGATCTGGGCCGCACGGCTGTTGTAAGTAAACAGGGCAACCTCACCAGACTGGGTACAGGCTTTTTTAATACGACGCTCATCCGGCAGACCCAGTTCAATCCAGAGATCGATGCCCAGATGGTCGTTACGCAGCCATGCTTCAGGCTCGTCTTCAGCACTCAGGCCACGCGTGAACTGCAGCCGTTCATCGGCATATTTAATCCAGGCCAGCAGGCGCAGCATCATGCGCTCCTGGGTTTCAGAGGGATGACGCGCCAGCGTCAAGGCCGCGTCAAGGAACTGGTTGCGGTCGAGATCCGCTACGTTGACGACGGCTTTATAAATTGTCGCTTTAAGCGCCATGAGAGAACTCCTTTCGAATCAGGCGCTCATTGTAGCGAAAACTGCGGCAAAAGGCTGCTAACAGCTCCTCAATCAAGGCGCTGATATTGCTTGAATGAGTATGGTATAGTCACCTTGCTAAACAGAGTTTATCTTCGTAGGCTTAGACTTGCATCCACGGTTAAGTCAGAGTGCTGACAGGAGGGCATGTGGAAAAATATTGTGAGTTAATACGCAAGCGGTACGCGGAAATCGCCAGCGGAGACTTAGGGTATATCCCGGATGCGCTGGGTTGCGTATTGAAGGTGCTTAATGAAGTGGCGGCAGACAGCGCCCTTCCAGAGTCGGTCAGGGAAAAAGCGGCCTATGCTGCCGCCAACTTACTGGTGAGCGATTATGTCAATGAATGAAACGTATCAACCCATCAATTGTGATGATTACGACAATCTTGAACTCGCCTGCCAGAACCATTTGTTACTGACGCTGGCGCTAAAAGATGGCGAAGTTTTGCAGGCGAAAGCGAATGACCTGGTTTCACGCAAAAACGTGGAGTATCTGGTCGCAGATGTCGCAGGTGAAATCCGGGAGCTTCGTCTCGATAAAATTGCCAGCTTCAGCCACCCGCAAATCGGTACCGTGGTCGTCAGCGAATCTTAGCTTTTCTTGCGCCTTATCAGGCCTAAATGACCAGGCCTGATAATCGCACCGCCATCAGGCATGCCAAATCAGACTCATACCTTCTTCATCTACCGCCGCACCCTCACGCGTCACAAAAACACCCGCAGCCGCTATCAACGTTTCACCGTAAAACAACAACGGCGTGGTATCTCGTCGCCAGGGCGGGATCCCCTGCTCCTGCCAGATTTTCTTTAATTTACGTCCACCGTTACGCCCGACAATATGCAATACGCCTGGCGCTTTAAAACGAATACTGATCGCTTCACCTGCTTGCGGCATGCGCAATTCGCCAGCAGAGATTAGCTGCACCGAGCCTAACCCGGCAGGCAGCGTCAACGGCGTTTCCCGACATGACCACGGGATGACTGTTTCGCTTTGCCCGTCGACCGATTTAACCCACCATAGCTGTGACTGATAGCGACGGACCTCATATTCTCCTAGACGAAAACAGGGGGAAGCATCTTCTCGCGCCAACGCCACTTCCTGCCAGATACGTTCCAGCCCGTCCCGGGAAGGCATCGGTGCATTTACCCCCGCCAACCAGCGACGAAGCAGAGCGGCACGCCGCACGCCACTCATCATCATTAACGGTGCCAGTAACAGCGTGCCTTGGGCAGTCACGCAGTCGGCTAAATCATTGGCCAGCAGTTCATCCAGTAAACTCTCCTGCTCGGCGCACAGCGCGGCGCTACGGGCTGCGGCTTGCGCGAAGTGCGGCCATCGCTGTTGGAGCAAAGGTGTAATGCGCAATCTGAGAAAATTGCGATCGTAGGCATCATCCTGATTACTTTCATCTTCGATCCAGCATAATTCATGCTGTCGCGCCCATGCTTCAAGCGCCTCTCGCGTTTGCGCCAGCAGCGGTCGAATCAGTTGAGTTCCGGCAAATGGTGAGCTTTCGCCCATGGCGGAAAGCCCGGCAGGACCACTGCCGCGCTTAAGCGCCAGTAGAAAAGTTTCACACTGGTCGTCGAGATGCTGGGCGGTCATCAGCACTTCACCCGGTAGTAAGGTCTGCGCAAATGCCTGATAGCGCGCGCGTCGCGCCTGAGCTTCGATGCCCAGACCATCATCCTCAAGATGGACCCGTTCAACCACCAGCGGCACCTGCCACTGTGCGCATACCGATTCACAGTGTTGTACCCAACTGTCTGCCTGCGGGCTTAATCCGTGATGAATATGGATTGCGCGCAAGGCAACCTCAGGATTTTGCGCTCGCCACAGTACCAGCTGATGCAGCAGCACGGTGGAGTCCAGCCCGCCGCTAAAGGCGACCAGAATCGATTGAGAATTTAGCAGTGAAGTGTTCAGCGTGAGTGTCGTCATGATGGTTACTTACAAGGGCATTGCCCGGCACATTGCCAGGCTAATGCCACAATGATAAGACTTACAGCTCGTACAGTTCGAGCGGTAATCCGTCCGGATCGTTAAAAAACGTAAAGCGTTTGCCGGTAAACGGATCGATACGCACGGATTCGCACTTCACGTGGTGAGCTTCCAGATGCGCGATCGCTTTTTCCACGTCATCTACGCTGAACGCCAGATGGCGTAAACCGCAGGCTTCCGGTCGGCTCGGACGGCAAGGCGGAAATGGAAAAGAAAAAAGCTCAATCACATACTGACCGTTCAATGCCAGATCACCTTTCCACGAGTCACGTTCTTCCCGGTAGGCTTCGCTGATTAGCGTAAAGCCAAGCACATCACAGTAAAATGCCTTACTCGCCGCGTAGTCCGTCGCAATAATGGCAATATGGTGAACCTGTTTTAATCCCAGCATAGCGTCATCGCCTCTTTCGTTTTTCTGCCAGAACATTACTCGTGCGTAATGGGTTCACGCAAGTCGTCATGCCATTTTTAGGACTCGCACGCGATACACGCCATCTTCACCCAGTTTAGCGCCATGGATATCGGTTTCAAATCCAGGATAGTGATGGCCCACTGAACACAACATCAGCAGAAAATCGAGTACAGCCCGGCTTTTGGCCGTGATCATTTCCCCGGGCATCAAGAGCGGCACACCGGGAGGATAAGGCAGAATCATATTGGCAGAAATGCGCCCCACCAGTTGGTCGAGCGCCACCGTTTCGACCTCACCTTTGATCTGCCGCTGCCAGGCCTGGTGCGGGGTCATTTTCATTTCCGGTAAGGTATCAAATGCCCGCAGCATCAGCCCGGAGAGATCGTGCTGGCGGATCAGCTTATGGATCCCCTGCGCCAGATCCTGAATACGCATATTACGATAGAAATCGGGATCTTCGGCATACAGATCCGGCAGTATATTTTTCACGCGTAAATTCAGATCGTACGAGCGTTTAAATTCCGTCAGGCCGCGCAGTAGTCCCATCGCCCGGGTTTTATCAATGCCAATACTGAACAGGAACAAGAGATTATACGGTCCCGTTTTCTCGACAACGACGCCGCGCTCATCAAGGAATTTCGCCACCAGCGCCGCAGGGATCCCCTCTTCACTCATATTTCCCTGTTCATCCATTCCCGGCGTAAGAATGGTGACCTTCACCGGGTCGAGGAACATATGGTCGGCGTCAGCATCAACAAATCCGTGCCAGTCTTCACCAGGCGCTACCGGCCAGCACTCCGCCTCATCTACCCTTTCCGGCTGCCAGATATCAAAGAACCAGCCATCCGACTCTTCGCGTAGCCGCTGCACTTCTTTACGGAAATGCAGCGCCCGCTCCACTGAACGATTGATTAACCGCTTGCCTGAATTGCCACGCAGCATTGCCGCCGCCGTTTCTATCGACGCGACAATCGGGTAGCTCGGGGAAGTGGAAGTGTGCATCATAAAGGCTTCGTTGAACGTCTCTTCGTCGTAGTCGCCCTTAATGTGGATCAGAGAAGCCTGTGATAGTGCCGCCAGCATCTTGTGGGTTGACTGGGTTTCAAAAATCACTTTCCCCGGCACCCGTTCGCCACTCATCCCGCTTTTCCCCTGATAGATCGGGTGAAAATGGGTATACGGCACCCAGGCAGAATCAAAATGAATGGAGGGCACATCCAGGGTTTGCTTGATCCAGTTGGTGTTATACAACAGGCCGTCATAGGTGGAATTGGTGATCACCGCATGTACCGGCCATAGCGCCTGAGGGGTCTCTTCTACCTTGCGTTCAATGCTTGCGCGGGTGAATTCCCGACGAGGTATACCGCCGAGGATCCCCAGCGCATTGCGCGTAGGCTTCAGCCAGATTGGCACCACATCGCTCATCATGAGCAAATGCGCCAGCGACTTATGACAGTTGCGATCAATCAGTAGCGTACTGCCTGAAGGCGCGGCATACATGCCGACAATTTTGTTCGACGTCGAGGTGCCGTTGGTCACCATATAGCTCTGCTCGGCGCCAAAGGTGCGCGCGATATACTCCTCCGCTTCCAGATGCGGGCCGGTATGATCCAGCAGCGAACCCAGTTCAGTCACGGAAATAGACACGTCGGCCTTCAGCGTATTGCCGCCAAAGAAATCATAGAACAGGCAGCCGACCGGGCTTTTCTGATACGCCGTTCCTGCCATATGTCCGGGCGTGCAGAAGGTGTACTTCCCTTCCTTCACATAGGTAAACAGCGCCTTGGTGAAAGGAGGCGTGATGTTATCGAGGTATTCGCTGGTGTACTGACGGATGCGGGTTGCAATATCTTCAGACTGGCCCAGCGCATACTCAAAAAACCACAGCGCCATGCGCAGGTCGTGTGCGCTGACATCCATCGTCGAATGAGTATTAATAAAGGCGTAGAGCGGGAGATACTCGTTGAGCTGGTTGATGTCACTGCACAGATCCAGGCTGTATTCATCCCAGTCAAAAATGACACCGCAAATTCGTGGGTTATGTTCGATAAACTTAAGTAGGTCGACGCTATTCTGCGGCCAGATAATCTGAAACCCCTGCTGTTGCAGCGCACGCTCAAGTTCCTTGATGGGCTCATCTTTATAAAAGACGCCATGCGGTCCCATGATGGCAATGATATTCATGCGTTCCTCCTGGAAAAACCTTAGTTAATCATAGCCTGGTGAAACCACAGGTAAAAAAAAGGGCCACAGCGTTGTGGCCCTTTTCAGAATTAATGCAGTTTACGCGTAACCGTAGCTCATCAGACGCTGGTAACGACGGTTTTTCAAATCATCTTTGCTTAACACGTCGAGATCGGCGAGATCGGCCAGCAGCTGTGCTTTCAGGGACGCAGCCATCACTTCCGGGTTGCGGTGCGCGCCGCCCAGCGGTTCCGGGATGATAGAGTCGATAAGCTTCAGCTCTTTCAGACGCGGCGCGATAATCCCCATTGCTTCTGCGGCCAGCGGCGCTTTGTCGGCGCTTTTCCACAGAATGGAGGCACAGCCTTCCGGGGAGATAACGGAATAGGTGCTGTATTGCAGCATATTCACTTTATCGCCTACGCCGATCGCCAGCGCGCCGCCGGAACCACCTTCACCAATAACGGTGCAGATTACCGGTACGCTCAGACGCGACATTTCACGCAGGTTGCGCGCAATCGCTTCAGACTGACCACGTTCTTCCGCGCCCACGCCCGGATAAGCCCCTGGGGTGTCGATGAAGGTAATGATCGGCATATTGAAACGCTCGGCCATTTCCATCAGACGCAGCGCTTTGCGATAGCCTTCCGGTGCCGGCATGCCGAAATTACGACGAATTTTTTCTTTGGTCTCACGGCCTTTCTGATGACCAATGATCATCACCGGACGGCCATCCAGACGCGCGATGCCGCCGACAATAGCTTTATCATCCGCATAGGCACGATCGCCCGCCAGCTCATCAAATTCATCAAATGCCAGGCGGACATAATCCAGGGTGTACGGACGCTGTGGATGGCGCGCCAACTGGGCTACCTGCCATGCGCCAAGATCGGCGAAGATTTTACGCGTCAGCTCTACGCTTTTTTCACGCAGGCGATGCACTTCTTCATCGATGTTAATATCCAGTTTCTCATCCTGACGGCTAACCGCAGTCAGAGAATCGATTTTTGCTTCCAGCTCTGCAATCGGCTGTTCAAAATCAAGGAAATTCAGACTCATAGTATTCCTGTATTAGTCAAACTCCAGTTCCACCTGCTCCGAACCAATAAGGCCACGGAGATCGTTTAGCAAACGATCGCTCGGAGAGACACGCCACGTTGCGCCAAAACGCAATCGCGCACGTGCATCCGCCCTCTGATAGTAGAGATGTACTGGAATTGTCCCCGAGCGGTGGGGTTCCAGAGACTGACGGAGTCGGTTTAAAAGCTGGTCATCAATTTGCCTGTCCGTCAGCGAGATAGCAAGCCCGCGAGCATATTTTTCCCGGGCTTCGTCAATATCCATGACTTCACGGGCCATCATTTTAAGCCCGCCACTGAAGTCATCAAAGCTGACCTGTCCGCTGACGATAAGTATGCGGTCTTTTTCCAGCAATTGCTGGTATTTATCCAGGGCGTCGGTAAACAACATAACTTCCAGACGCCCGGAACGGTCATCCAGGGTACAGATGCCGATACGATTGCCGCGCTTGGTGACCATTACCCGCGCAGCAATGACGAGCCCCGCAGCCGTGGTGACTTTACCACGTTCTGTCGGATGCATGTCTTTCAGCCTGTGGCCTCCAACATAGCGCTCAATTTCTTTTAAATACTGGTTGATGGGGTGTCCCGTCAGGTAAAGCCCTAACGTTTCACGTTCCCCTTCTAATACCACCTGCTCCGGCCACGGTGTACAGTTAGCATAAGACTGTTCAATTTGTTCCGGCTCTTCAGCCAACACGCCAAACATGTCCGCCTGACCCGTTGCCTCGGCTTTCGCATGCTGATCGGCGGCTTTTAGCGCATCGTTGAGCGAATTCATCAGCGCCGCACGATGCGGACCAAGGCGGTCAAACGCCCCGGACATGATTAACTTTTCCAGCACCCGGCGGTTGAGTTTTTTGATGTCCGTGCGCGCACAGAGATCAAACAGCTCGCGGAAGTAACCGCCTTCGTTGCGCGCCTCAATAATAGCTTCAATTGGCCCTTCACCCACGCCTTTTATCGCGCCGATGCCATAGACAATTTCGCCATCATCATTCACGTGAAAATGATAAAGCCCGGAGTTGATATCCGGCGGCAGGATTTTGAGCCCCATACGCCAGCATTCATCCACCAGCCCGACCACTTTCTCGGTGTTATCCATATCGGCGGTCATTACCGCCGCCATAAACTCGGCGGGGTAATGCGCCTTCAGCCATAGCGTCTGGTAAGAGACCAGCGCATAGGCAGCGGAGTGCGATTTGTTAAATCCGTAACCGGCGAATTTCTCCACCAGGTCAAAGATTTTCATCGCCAGTTCGCCGTCGACGCCGCGCTTTTTCGCCCCTTCTTCAAAGGTGCCGCGCTGCTTAGCCATCTCTTCCGGCTTTTTCTTACCCATCGCACGACGCAACATGTCCGCACCGCCAAGGGTATATCCGGACAACTCCTGGGCAATCTGCATAACCTGTTCCTGATACAGGATAATGCCGTAGGTCGGCTCCAGTACCGGTTTCAGACACTCATGCTGCCATTGTACGTCCGGGTAGGAAATCTCTTCGCGACCATGCTTACGGTCGATAAAGTTATCTACCATCCCCGACTGTAGCGGACCGGGACGGAATAGGGCCACCAGGGCGATCATATCTTCGAAGCAGTCAGGCTGCAGACGTTTGATAAGATCTTTCATGCCGCGGGATTCAAGCTGGAAGACCGCCGTGGTCTCCGAGCGTTGCAGCATGTCGAAGCTTTTCTTGTCATCCAGCGGGATAGCGGCGATATCCAGCGGCGGCTCGCCGTTCTTTTCACGGCGCGCGTTAATCATTTCCAGCGCCCAGTTGATGATGGTGAGCGTACGCAGGCCGAGGAAGTCGAACTTCACAAGGCCAGCATATTCCACGTCGTTCTTATCAAACTGAGTAACCGGGTGCAGCCCCTGTTCATCGCAGTACAGCGGCGCAAAATCGGTAATTTTGGTCGGCGCGATAACTACACCACCGGCGTGTTTACCGGCGTTACGCGTGACACCTTCCAGCTTACGCGCCATATCGATCAGCGCTTTAACCTCTTCATCTGCCTCATAGATTTCCGGCAGTTGGGGTTCGGCTTCAAAGGCTTTTGCCAGCGTCATGCCCGGATCGGGCGGCACCAGTTTCGAAATACGGTCCACGAAGCCGTACGGGTGTCCCAGCACGCGCCCCACGTCGCGGATAACCGCTTTGGCCGCCATCGTACCGAAGGTAATAATCTGCGAAACCGCATCACGACCGTACATTTCCGCCACGTGTTCAATTACCCGGTCGCGTTTCTCCATACAGAAGTCAACGTCGAAGTCGGGCATTGAGACACGTTCCGGGTTCAGGAAACGTTCGAACAGCAGGTCAAATTCCAGCGGATCCAGGTCGGTAATTTTCAGCGCATAGGCGACAAGCGAGCCGGCACCGGAACCACGTCCAGGGCCTACCGGTACGCCGTTATCTTTCGACCACTGGATAAATTCCATCACGATCAGGAAGTAGCCAGGGAATCCCATCTGGTTGATAACTTTCAGTTCAACTTCCAGACGTTCGTCATAAGGCGGGCGCTTCTGCGCGCGAACTTCAGGGTCCGGGAACAAAAACGCCAGACGCTCTTCCAGACCTTCGCGCGATTTCGCCACGAGGAAATCCTCGGTGGTCATATCACCGGTCGGGAATTGTGGCAGGAAATACTCACCCAGACGTACCGTCACGTTACAGCGCTTAGCTATCTCAACGGTGTTTTGCAGCGCTTCCGGAATATCGGAAAACAGCTCGCACATCTCATCTTCGCTACGCATGTACTGCTGCGGCGAATAATTACGCGGGCGTTTCGGGTCGTCAAGGGTGAACCCGTCATGGATTGCCACGCGGATTTCATGCGCGTCAAAATCACCGGTTTCAAGGAAACGAACATCGTTGGTCGCCACCACCGGAAGACCACGCCTTTCCGCCAGTTCTACCGCTGCATGCAGATAATTTTCTTCATCTTGCCTGCCGGTGCGGATAAGCTCGAGGAAGTAACAATTTGGAAAATGTTCTTCGTAAAACGCTACGCACTCATCAACCAGTGCGCTATTACCGCGCAGCAGGCTGCGCCCGACGTCGCCCATGCGGCCGCCGGAGAGCAAAATCAAACCTTCTTTTAACTCGGCCAGCCAATCCCGGTCGATGACCGGCCCTTCTGCGCCATAACCACGCTGATAGGCTTTCGATATCAACAACGTCAGGTTCTGATAGCCAGTATTGTTTGCGGCCAGCACGGTGAGCTGCGTGAGTTCATCGCCCAGCAGCTCGCTACGGACATGAAAATCTGCGCCAACTATCGGCTTGATACCCGCACCGTGACCCGCTCCGTAAAACTTCACCAGACCACACAGGTTGGTAAAATCGGTGATCGCCAGTGCAGGCATGCCTAACGCGGCCGCCTTTTTCACTAGCGGCCCGGTTTTCGCCAGCCCATCGATCATGGAGTAGTCGCTGTGCACCCGCAGGTGGACGAAACGAGGTTCAGACATCTTCAGATTCCTTCGACACAAGAATCAGGACGTGAGTCCCAGTGCGCGTTTGACGGGGCCAAAACTACGGCGATGGTGCTCTGTTGCGCCATGCATTGCCAACTTTTCCAGATGAAAAGCGGTTGGATAGCCTTTGTGCTGTGCAAAGCCATACTGCGGGAACACCGTATCCAGGGCCGCCATTTCAGCATCACGTGTAACTTTTGCCAGTATCGACGCCGCGCTAATCTCCGCCACACGGCTATCACCTTTTACCACCGCCAGCGATGGCACCGGTAATGCCGGGCAACGATTGCCGTCGATCAGTACGTATTCCGGCGCTATATGCAGACCCGCAACCGCACGCTGCATGGCCAGCATAGTGGCATGTAAAATATTCAACTCGTCGATTTCATGTGGTTCCGCACGCCCCAGGCTCCAGCTTAACGCTTTTTCTTTAATCTCATCGAATAGCGCCAGGCGACGTTTTTCCGACAGTTTTTTTGAGTCGTTAAGACCGATAATAGGGCGAGCCGGATCCAGAATGACGGCGGCAGTGACGACCGCGCCGACTAAAGGACCACGTCCAACTTCATCTACACCCGCCACTAAATGCGTATGCGGATATACAAATTCAATCATTGCGCTAACTCCAGGACCGCATCCGCCGCCTGCTCATCAGCGTTGCAACGGATCTGCTGATGCAGTTCACGGAATGTGTCGTGCATTGCATGGCTGGTTTTGCCATTCGCCAGCAACGGCAACAGCGCTTGCGACAGCGCCTGCGGTTCGCACTCTTCCTGCAACAGCTCTTTAACCAGTTCTCTTCCCGCCAGCAGGTTAGGTAGCGAAACGTAATCGGTCTTCACCAGACGCTTTGCCAGCCAAAAGGTGAAAGGTTTCATACGATAGCCAACCACCATCGGGCATTTTGCCAGCATACATTCCAGCGCAGCGGTGCCTGAAGCCAGCAGTGCGGCATCGCTGGCAACCATCGCTTCACGTCCCATCCCATTAAGCAGATGTACGGAAAGCTCCGGCGCAACTTCAGCTTTAATGCGCTCAAACTGCTCGCGACGTTTGGCATTCACCAACGGCACTACCACTTCGAGATCTGGATAATGCTGGCGTAACAACTGCGCCGTTTTCAGAAAATCGGCGCTGAGCATCTCCACTTCTGCGCCACGGCTTCCTGGCAATAGCGCCAGGCAGTGAGCGTCATGGGGAATACCCAGAACATCGCGAGCCGCGTTTTTATCCGGGTCCAACGGCATGGCATCTGCCATGGTATGACCGATAAAGCGGCACGGGACGTTAAATTTGTCATAAAACGCTTTTTCGAAAGGCAGAAAGGCCAGCACCATATTGGTGGATCTGCCTATTTTGAAAACGCGTTTCTGTCGCCAGGCCCACACAGAGGGGCTGACGTAATGAATGGTTTTAATGCCCTGCTTTTTCAAATTCCCTTCGAGGGTAATATTGAAATCAGGCGCATCAATACCGACGAAAACATCCGGCTTTAAGTCGGTAAATCGGCGAGTGAGATCGGCGCGAATATGCAGTAAACGGCGCAGGCGTCCGAGCACTTCAACAATGCCCATTACCGCCAGCTCTTCCATTTCGTACCAGGCTTCACAGCCTTCGGCCTGCATCAGCGGACCCGCCACGCCAACAAAACGCGCATTGGGAACGCGAGCCTTGAGTGCACGGATTAACCCTGCACCAAGAATATCGCCGGAGGTTTCTCCGGCGACGAGGGCAATCGTTAAAGGACGCTGCTCAGTCATTAACGAATCAGACCACGCGTTGAGCGCTCAAAGAAGTCGCTGAAAGCCTGAACTTCAGGGTACTGTTTCGCCAGTTCCGCGATTTCCGGTTTCACTTCTTCCAGCGTTTTACCGCTACGGTACAACGCTTTGTAGGCATTACGAATCGCGGTAATCGCTTCGCGGGTGAACCCACGACGCTTCAGACCTTCGATATTGACGCCAAATGGCGTTGCGTGGTTGCCCTGGGCGATAACGTATGGAGGCACGTCCTGAGCAACGCCAGAACAGCCGCCAACCATCACATGCGCGCCGATGATGCAGAACTGATGCACCGCAGTCATGCCGCCGATGATAACAAAATCATCCAGCGATACATGCCCGGCAAGCGTGGCGTTATTCGCCAGAATACAGCGGTTGCCTACCGTACAATCATGCGCGACGTGCGCATTAATCATCAGTAAGTTATCGCTGCCCACCTTCGTCACTCCACCGCCCTGCACTGTGCCACGATGAATGGTGACGCTTTCGCGGATGCGGTTGCGATCGCCAATTTCCACGCGGGTCGGTTCGCCAGCATATTTCAGATCCTGGTTAACTTCACCGATGGAGGCAAACTGATAGATCTCGTTATCGCGACCAATTTTTGTATGGCCATTCACGACAACGTGAGACTTCAGTACGGTACCCTCACCAATTTCAACATGGGGTCCAACAATACAAAATGGGCCAATGTGAGCGTTAGCGCCAATGCTGGCGCCTTCTTCCACAATGGCAGTTGGGTGAATAAAGGCGGATTTATCAATCACGTATCAGGCCTCCCGGCTACGGGCACACATCATCGTTGCTTCGCACACAACTTTACCGTCGACCAGCGCAACCCCTTTAAAACGGGTCAGGCCGCGGCGCGTTTTCTCGAAAGTCACTTCCATGATCATCTGATCGCCTGGCACGACAGGACGCTTAAAGCGCGCTTCGTCAATACCCGCAAAATAGTACAGTTCACCTGGTTCCAGTTTCCCTACGCTTTTAAACGCGAGGATACCGGTGGCCTGCGCCATTGCTTCCAGAATCAGTACGCCTGGGAAAATAGGTTTACCCGGGAAGTGGCCCTGGAAGAAAGGCTCGTTAACAGATACATTTTTCACTGCGCGCAGAAAGCGACCTTCTTCAAAATCCAGCACGCGGTCAACCAGCAGAAACGGAAAACGGTGCGGCAGAAGTTCTAAAATCTCTTCAATATGCAGAGTATGAGTGTTAGTAGTCAAAATACTCTTCCTGTCAAAATATACTAAAAGGCAATAATAACACGGCCTGTCGCAATCGTATGAATGGGACAGGCCGAAAAGTCAGACATGCAAAAACGGTGCTTTAGTCTTGTTGATTAACCTTGCGCTCAATCGCTTTGAGACGCTTGCTCATATCATCAATATTCATCACCAGTGCAGCTGTTTTACGCCATACCTTATTGGGCTGTAGCGGAATGCCTGAGGAATAGACGCCAGGTTCGGTGATAGGACGCATCACCATACCCATGCCAGTAACCGTGACTTTATCGCATATTTCCATATGCCCATTGATCACGCTGGCGCCGCCAATCATGCAGTAACGGCCAATCTTCAGGCTACCCGCCATAATGACGCCACCGGCTACCGCCGTATTGTCGCCAATCACAACGTTATGCGCAATCTGGCACTGGTTATCAATGATAACACCATTACCGATCACAGTATCGTCCAGCGCACCACGGTCAATGGTGGTACAAGCGCCGATCTCGACGCGATCGCCGATAATCACGCGACCAAGCTGCGGGATCTTCACCCAGTTACCGCGATCGTTCGCGTAACCAAATCCATCAGATCCGACGACAGTGCTGGACTGGATCAGGCAATTCTCACCGATCTGAATGTCGTGGTAAATCGTCACATTCGCCCACAAGCGTGAACCTGCGCCGATTTTAGTATTTTTTCCGACGAAGCAGCCTGCGCCGATAACGACGTTATCACCCAGTTCTACGCCAGACTCAATGACCGCATTTGCGCCCACAGAAACATTATTACCCAGCTTCGCCGTCGCATCGATCACTGCACTCGGTGCAATGTTTTGTGCGGGCTGCGGCGTGGTATCTAAGATTTGCGCCATACGTGCATAGGTCAGGTAGGGATTCTTCACTACCAGCGCAGCACTCTTAGCAAAAGGAAGATCGTCCTGCGTCATCACAACGGCAGAGGCCTGGCATACGCCTAAGTGTTCACGGTACTTAGGATTCACCATGAACGTGATATTGCCAGTTTGCGCAGATTGCATGGACGCTACGCCGGTGATGACGATATCGCCATCACCGTGTAATTCTGCATCCAACTGCTCTGCTAAATCAGCCAGTCGAATTGAAGGCATTACTTATTTAACCTGTTTCAGTACGTCAGCGGTGATGTCTTTTACATCGCTGCTGTTGTATGCAACGGTGTTTGCGTCAACAACCAGATCGATGCTCTGACTGTTAGCAACAGATTTCACAGCTGTCTGGATACGAGTAACCAGTTTGCCACGTTCTTCGTTGGAACGACGCGCACGATCCTGCTCAAAAGCCTGAGCTTTCTGAGAGAAAGTCTGACGCTGAGCCATGACGTCTTTTTCCAGCTTGGTACGATCGCTACCCGCTTTCATGGATTGCAGACGCTGCATTTTAGATTGCAGATCAGATTCCATACGCTGCAGTTCGCTGGCACGGCCTTTGAACTCGTTTTCCAGCGTAGCAGAAACGCCCGTCTTCTGTGCAACCTGTTGGAACAAGCTACCCATGTTGACGATTGCAATTTTGTCAGCAGCCTGTGCGGACGTTGCCATCGCTAAACCGAGACCTGCAGCTAATAACCACTTTTTCACAATTAACTCCTTACCATCCCATTTGCACCCGAAGGTACAGTTCTTTGCGTGGCCAGGCGATCCCATGCAAGATCGCCTAAAGTCATCGCTACACTACCACTACATTCCTTTGCGAAGAACAATTACCAGGTTTTACCAATGTTAAACTGGAACTGTTCCGCTTTGTCTCCATCGTACTTCTTGAACGGCTGGGCGTAGGAGAAAACCAACGGCCCCAATGGGGACATCCATTGTAAAGCGATACCCGCTGACATACGGATATTGTTCGGATCGCTGTAGTCCGGATAACCAGAGTACTTAGCTGAATCCCAGTTCGTATCCCAAACGGTACCCATATCCCAGAAGAACGAGGTACGGACCGAGTTGGCATACTTGTCGCTGATAAACGGCGTCGGGGTAATAAATTCCAGGCTGGCGACAGCCATGGCGTTACCGCCCACCGCATCATCCGATTTACACGGTGAAGTATTGGTGGCGTCACATTCGTTATCGTAATCGCTATCGTTGTTATATCGATTAGCCGGTAAATAGACAGCCTTTGGACCGATGGTGTTGGACTGGAAACCACGCACGGTGCTGGAACCACCGGCATAGAAGTTCTCGTAGAACGGCATCTCTTTGCTGCCGATGCCGTCACCATAGCCCCACTTCGTGCGACCCAGAACAACCCATTTGTGATCGTCATCGATCGGCACATAGGTCGCGGTATCCAACGTCGCTTTGTAGTATTCGTTGTCAGAACCCGGAATGGTTACTTTACCGTTCAGGTTGACACGCGTACCTTCCGTTGGGAAGTACCCACGGTCCAGCTTGTTATATGTCCACCCATAGTTGAAGGTGAAATCGTCTGATTTAAAGCTATCAGCGTCAGGATCCTTACCCATTGAAACCAGATAACGTTGCATTGCAACCTGTGGATCCATGTTAGACAAGGAGTTATGCACATAACCCACACCCGCACGTAAGGTGTTGTATTCGTTGATCGGGAAGCCGAGCGTTGCGTCAGTACCATAACTTTTGTTGGTATAGTCGGACAGGTCTGCATCATCCGCTTTAAAGTCATTGTAGAAAACGCGACCACCAAGGCTCACCCCATCAACGGTGAAATATGGGTTGGTGACAGACAACTCAGTATAGGTCTGATAGTCGTTTTTGGTGCCGTTGATCCCGACTGAATAACCGGTACCTAACCAGTTATCTTGCTGAACGCCAGCCTGGAAGCTCACGCCGCTTTCAGTACCGTAACCAACGCCGAAGTTAAAGCTACCGGTGTTACGCTCTTTAACCTTATAGACCACATCAACCTGATCCGGGCTACCCGGTACACGCTGAGTATCGGTATCGACAGTTTCAAAGTAACCCAGACGGTTCAGACGCTCTTTACCCTGATCGACCAGATCGCTACCCAACCAGGCACCTTCCATCTGGCGCATTTCGCGACGCAGAACAGAATCTTTAGAGGTGTCGTTACCTTCAAAACGAATCTTACGCACGTAGAAACGGTTACCTGCATCCACGTTTACGCGTAATTTAACGGTTTTGTCGGCGTCGTTGATTTCAGGTTGCGACTGTACGCGCGGATAGGCATAGCCATAGCGACCCAGAAGCTTCTTGATATCATCTTCCATTTTGGTCACTTTGGTGCCGTTATAGAGTTCGCCTGGCTCGATTTTGGTCAGGGTCTCAATTTCGGCGGAGTGCCCAGCCAGGTTACCGCTCACCTGTACCCCTGAAAGCTTGTATTGATCGCCTTCAGTGATGTTAACGGTAATGTAGATACCTTTTTTATCCGGCGTCAGGCTAACCTGGGTGGAATCGATATTGAAGCGAGCATAACCGCGATCCAGATAGTAACTGCGCAAGGTTTCAAGATCGCCTGCCAGTTTCTGTTTCTGGTATTTACGATCGCCCACCACGTTCCACCACGGCACTTCATCACGCAGTTGGAAGTGAGAGATCAGTTCGTCGGTCGAGAAAGCATGGTTGCCGACGATATTGATCTGTTGGATCTTCGCCGAAACGCCTTCCTGGAAGACCAGCTTGAGGTCAACGCGGTTACGCGGCAACGGCGTTACCACCGCTTTCACACTGGCGCTGTACTTACCGACGCTATAGTAGAAATCTTCCAGCCCCTTTTCGATATCGGCTAGCGTAGTGCGATCCAGAGACTCGCCAACACGCACACCAGAAGCCTCGAGGTTTTGCTTGAGCATGTCATCTTTCACCGATTTGTTACCGGAGAAAGTGATGCTGGCAATCGTCGGACGTTCTTTTACCTGAACCAGAAGGGTATCACCATCGCGCAGGACGCGGACATCCTCAAAGTTACCGGTGGCGAACAGAGCACGAATGGTATTACTGATGTCTTCATCATTAACCGTGTCGCCTGTGCGCACCGGCATACTAAGGAGAGCCGCACCAACGGCGACTCGCTGTAGGCCTTCGAAATGAATGTCCTTCACTACGAACCCTTCAGCACCGTATACGGTGGCGCTGCTAAACAGCAGCGACGCTATGAGCAACTTTTTCATCGCCATCGTTATTATGCGTTCTTCCTAACACTCTCTTACAACCGAGAGAAATCATTGAAAAGTGCAAGCCCCATTAACAACACCAGCAAGATAGAGCCAATGCGATAACTAAAGTCTTGAACCCGCTCGGATACCGGACCGCCCTTCAGCTTTTCAATCGCCAGGAACAGCAGATGCCCCCCGTCAAGAACGGGCAACGGAAACAGGTTGATTATCCCTAAGTTCACGCTGATAAGCGCAAGGAACATCAGGTAATAAATAACCCCGAATTCCGCTGACATCCCAGCCCCCTGGGCGATAGAAATCGGCCCACTGAGGTTGTTCAGTTTTACATCACCGGTAATCAATTTTCCCAGCATACTGACCGTCAGCTTCATCAACTGCCACGTTTTATCCGAGGCTTCGAGGATGGCGCTGAATGGCCCATACTGGCGTACAGTCTTATACTCATCAGGCAGAGGAATAACTTTAGGCACCACGCCCGCAAAACCCTCAGCCTTCCCGTTAACCTGTTTTGAATCTGGGGTTAACGTTAAAGACAAGGAACTTCCTTGTCTTTCAATATCTAGCGCTAACGGCTTATCCGGATTATCGCGCACCAGCGTCACGAACGTCATCCATTGCGTCAGCGGCTGACCATTGACTTTAACGATCCTGTCGCCAGCTTGCAAACCCGCCTTACTTGCAGCGGAGTTTACCTGCACTTCTGACAGCACCGATTCAATCTGCGGACCGCGTGGGCGAATCCCTAAACTGGAAACAGGATCCTCTTTGTCTGGCTCAAATGCCCAATGGCGTAAATCCAGCGTTTTGTCCTGCCGCTGGTTGCTGCCAAACTGCGCCACGCTGAGAGTCGTATGTTCATCGCCAATTTTGGATACCAGTTGTAATCGCACGGCATCCCAATCAGGGGTTTCGATACCATCAACCGCTTTTAGTTCCGTACCCGGCTGAATTTGCGCCTGTGCGGCAATCGAGTTGGGTGTTATTTCACCAACAACCGGACGAACGCCAGGGACACCGATGATAAACACCAGCCAATACGCGAAAATAGCAAAAAGGAAGTTGGCAATCGGACCTGCGGCGATGATGGCTGCGCGTTGTCCAACCGTTTTATTGTTGAAAGCGTAATGGCGCAGCTCCGGTGCGACCGGTTCAGCGCGCTCATCCAGCATTTTGACGTAACCGCCGAGGGGAATCAGGGCGATGACGTATTCCGTACCTGATTTATCGGTACGCCGCCAAAGCGCTTTTCCAAAGCCAATGGAAAAGCGTTCGACGCGGACTCCGCAGCGCCGTGCAACCCAGAAATGACCAAATTCATGCACGGTGATAAGCACACCAAGTGCAACGATGAATGCAGCCAGATTCCAGAGAATACTCAGCATAAGACCATCCGTTAGAGCGTCCTGAATACCAGTAACAACAGGCAGGCAAAGACCGGTACCGCAGCCGTCAGGCTATCAATACGATCCAAAATACCGCCGTGTCCTGGTATTAAGTGACCACTGTCCTTAATACCTGCTTCACGCTTAAACATACTCTCGGTCAGGTCACCCAGCACGGAGGCCAGGGCTGCTACGATGGAGCAAATAAGCAAGGTGACAGGCGCAACCTCAAGATTCGCCCACATGCCATAACCCCATGAGATCACGGCCGCAGTGGCGAGTCCGCCAATAAAACCCTGCCAGGTTTTACCAGGAGAAACCTTCGGCGCCAGCTTATGTTTGCCAAATAGCTTACCAAACATATAGGCACCCGAGTCCGCTCCCCAGACGAGGATCATGACATACAGCAGCCATAACGCGCCACTATAATGATTCTCATCATAGTGCCATACACGTAGCGCCAGCATTCCCCAAAAGAAAGGGACTATGGTTAACACGCCGAAAATTATGCGTAATGTTTTGGAATTACGCCAGACCGACGCAGAGCCGGGATAAAACAGCACCAGTAACAGCGCCACGACCCACCAGCCCAGCGACGCCCACAGCGATACTTCAACCAGCGGCTGATGAATATTGCGATGGTATTCCGGCAACAAAAATAGCATCAGTGCCAGCAATAGCCCGCACAAAACAGCCAGCCAGACTCGCTGCGTACGCGTGGTAAAACCGCTTAACTGTCCCCATTCCCAGGCGGCCAGCATACAGACGGCCAGCGTAACAATGGCGAACCCCACCGGCGGCAGCAAAAACAGCGCCGCGATGACAACGGGTATTAAAACAAAAGCAGAAATCAGGCGATACTTCAGCAAAAGCGACCCCCATCAGGCTTTTTCATCACCGGGCTCGGTGCCGCCGAAACGACGCTCACGATTAGCAAAGGCATGCAGCGCACCTTCAAAGTCTTGTTCATCGAAATCGGGCCAGAGAACATCCGTAAAGTAAAGTTCGGCATAGGCAATTTGCCACAACAGAAAATTACTAATTCGATGCTCTCCCCCAGTCCTTATCACTAAATCCACAGGAGCCAGTTCATGCATACAAATTTGCTGCCCCAGCATCTCTTCATCGATTTGCTCTGGACGCAGCAGACCATCCTGCACCTGTTGTGCCAGTTGTCTGACTCCCTGGACTATATCCCACCGTCCACCGTAATTCGCTGCAATATTTAGCGTCAACCCGGTATTCTGGGCGGTAATCGCTTCTGATTTGCGAATCCGTTCTTGCAAACGTGAGTTAAATCGACTGATATCCCCGATAATACGCAGACGTACGTTATGGCGGTGCAGGTTTTTCACTTCGCTATCAAGCGCCCACACAAACAGCTCCATTAACGCGCTCACTTCCTGCGCAGGTCGGTTCCAGTTCTCACTGCTAAAGGCATACAGCGTTAACGCATCAATACCGTTATTGGCAGCAAAAGAGACAGCCCGGCGGACGGACTTTGCTCCGGCCTTATGTCCAAAGGCGCGAATCTTCCCTTGCTTTTTCGCCCAGCGGCCATTGCCATCCATGATAATTGCTACATGGCGACAACCATGTGCTGGCAAATTTTCGCTTAATGGTTTAGTTGCAGACAACATAACGCGTTTTTAGTCCCTGAAAGGATTATACGGTACTCAGGAATACTGAAGCCTTTTGCGCTTCATCCTTCAGGCTGCTCCTTCGTCGGCTGTGATTTTCGCCCAAGTCACATACTCTTTGTATGCTCCAGGGGACTCATCCACTTGCCACCTTGATGCAACCTGAATGATTTTGTGCATCCACAAAAAAGCCGTGTCAAACCACGGCTTACCCGACCGAAAAAAAACAAATACCCGCGATCGAGTGGCGCAGACTATATCACTGAAGCCCAACGCTAACAAATAGCGCGATTCTCCGAGGAGGGATTATCATCAGCTTGAGCGTCGCATCACTTCTTTTCTGGCGACTTCCCGCGCGATAGCATCAACCTTCAGCACGTCATCAACGCTCTGTGGCTCCTGCAAATCCATCTTATCCAGCACGGATAAATTCAGGTCAGCAATATCGGTAAATCGGATCTGCTGCGCCAGAAATGCGGCAACGGTAATTTCATTCGCTGCGTTCAAAGCGGTCGTCGCCGCCTGCCCTTGCTCAAACGCGTCCATCGCCAGTTTCAGGCATGGATAACGCTGGTAATCAGGTGCGGAAAACGTCAACGCGCTGAGCTTGCAAAAGTCGACAGGCTTGACGCCGGACGTCACTCGTTCTGGCCATGCCATCGTATGAGCAATAGGTGTACGCATATCAGGTTCCCCCAACTGCGCCAGAACGCTACCATCCTGATAACGCACCATCGAATGAATAACCGACTGCGGGTGAATCAGCACTTCCATCTGGCTTGCATTGGCATTAAATAACCAACGCGCTTCAATGTATTCCAGACCTTTATTCATCATGGTGGCTGAATCGACAGAGATTTTTCGTCCCATCGACCAATTCGGATGACGACATGCTTGATCGGGGGTCATAGAAACCAGATCGCGCAATGCCGTTTCACGGAAAGGGCCACCAGACCCGGTAAGCAAAACTGATATGACGCCATTTTGCTCAAGGTCAGCGTATCCCAGATTGTGTTGGATAGGTTGCGGTAAACTCTGAAAAATCGCGTTATGTTCGCTATCTACCGGCAAAAGCTGTGCTTTGTGGCGTTGCACGTCGTCCATAAACAGACGCCCGCAGGTCACCAGTGACTCTTTATTCGCCAGCAAAATGCTTTTGCCCGCGCGGATTGCCGCCAGCGTCGGTAGCAAGCCCGCCGCGCCGACAATCGCCGCCATAACCTGATCAACATCATCCAGCGCAGCCATATCACAGGCAGCCTGCTGCCCGCTCATAACCTCAGTACGACTGCCCTGCTCCAGCAGAGCTGCTTTTACCAACGCAGCGCTTTTTTCATCGTCCATTACCGCATAGCGAGGAGAAAATTCCAGACATTGCTCAACCATACGGACGACATTTTTACCCGCCACCAACGCAGCAACGCGAAATTTTTCCGGGTTATGGCGTACTACATCCAGCGTACTGCAACCAATGGAACCGGTTGATCCCAGGATGGTTAATTGCTTCATCAGACATCCAGAAGAATTTTACTCGTCATATTTCAAGTTGCATGTACGTTGGCTCTCCTCGTTCACCCCTGTCACGCACAGGTGTACGCTCCCGGGGATGCCCTGCGTCGCCGCCTTCCTGCAACTCGAATATTTAGAGTATATAGACAGAAAAAAGCAAAACGCCGCCATCCAGCCTTCTCAGGCCTTCTAAGCGGCGTTTTTAGCGTACAGGCGAATCAGAACTGCATCAGTTCCGTTTCTTTCTCTGCCAGCGCCGCATCAACTTTCTTGATAGCTGCGTCAGTCAGTTTCTGTACGTCGTCCTGAGAACGGCGATCGTCATCTTCGCTGATCTCTTTTTCTTTCAACAACGCTTTCACTTTGTCGTTGGCATCGCGGCGTACGTTACGTACGGCAACGCGCGCGCCTTCAGCTTCGCCACGCACGATCTTGGTCAGATCTTTACGACGTTCTTCAGTCAGCGGCGGCAGCGGAACGCGGATGTCGGAACCCGCAGAGCTTGGATTCAGACCGAGGTCGGAAGCCATAATTGCTTTCTCAACGGCTGGCCCCATAGAACGGTCGAACACGTTGATTTTCAGGGTACGGGAATCTTCAACCGTTACGCTTGCCAGCTGGCGCAGCGGGGTCGGTGTGCCGTAATATTCCACGACAATACCATCCAGCAGGCTAGGAGAAGCACGGCCCGTGCGAATTTTGCTGATTTGGTTTTTGAACGCTTCGACGCATTTGTCCATGCGTACTTCAGCATCTTTTCTGATATCGTTGATCACGTTACGAATCCTTGAAAGCTTGTTTCAGTCAGACCATACCCACCACGCAAGATGTGACAAGTATAGTCTTGATTAATTTTGAGGGACGTATCCCGCGACATTAAAGCGGAATATTACCTGCATTTAGCCGCAACGGGAATTATTCCGTGATTAACGTGCCTTCTTTTTCACCCATAACAACACGGCGCAGCGCACCCGGTTTGTTCATGTTAAAGACACGAATCGGTAATTTGTGGTCACGAGCCAGCGTAAACGCCGCAAGATCCATCACTTTCAGCTCTTTATCCAGAACTTCAGCATAGGTCAACTGTTCGTACATAGTCGCCGTTGGATCTTTAGCCGGGTCAGCCGTAAATACGCCATCGACTTTGGTGGCTTTCAGTACCACATCCGCTTCAATTTCAATACCACGCAGGCAAGCCGCAGAGTCGGTAGTGAAGAACGGATTGCCAGTACCCGCAGACAAAATAACAACGCGGTTGTTACGCAGCAGGCTGATTGCTTCCGCCCAGCTGTAGTTATCACACACGCCATTCAGAGGAATTGCGGACATCAAGCGAGCGTTCACATAGGCGCGGTGAAGCGCATCGCGCATCGCCAGACCGTTCATGACGGTGGCTAACATGCCCATGTGGTCGCCCACAACGCGGTTCATCCCTGCTTTCGCCAGACCAGCGCCACGGAACAGGTTACCACCACCAATCACTACGCCAACCTGGATACCCAGCTCAACCAGCTCTTTGATTTCCTGAGCCATACGGTCAAGGATGCTTGCATCAATACCGAAGCCTTCTGAACCTTGCAGAGCTTCGCCACTTAACTTAAGCAGAATACGTTTGTAGACGGGTTTTGCATTGGTAGCCATGTTTCTTTCCTGAGACTGTCAACGAATGAGATGAATTAATTCCGGCGACATTGTATGTCGCTTTTCAGCATGACCACTATAGCGGTTCGCTGAATTTACAAGCCAGACACAAAAAGAAGCCGCCCTCAGGCGGCTCCTTTAAAAATTAAGACTGCTTGGACATCGCAGCAACTTCTGCTGCAAAGTCAGTCTCAACTTTCTCGATACCTTCACCCACTTCAAAGCGGATGAAGCCTGTTACATCAGCGTTGTGCTCTTTCAGCAGTTGACCAACAGATTTGCTCGGATCCATAACGAAAGGCTGACCAGTCAGAGAAACTTCGCCGGTGAATTTCTTCATACGGCCTTCAACCATTTTCTCTGCGATTTCTTTCGGCTTACCAGACTGCATCGCGATGTCCAGTTGAACCTGGTATTCTTTCTCTACCACTTCAGCAGAAACGTCTTCCGGCTTAACGAATTCTGGTTTGCTTGCAGCAACGTGCATTGCCAGCTGTTTAACCAGCTCTTCGTCAGCGCCAGTTGCAGCAACCAGAACACCGATACGAGCACCGTGCTGGTAGTTACCCAGAACTTCGCCTTCCAGGGAAGCAACGCGACGGATGTTGATGTTCTCACCGATTTTAGCAACCAGAGCAACACGTTCTTCTTCGAACTGCGCTTTCAGAACTTCAACGTCAGTGATTTTGCCAGCAACGGCAGCGTCCAGTACTTTGTCAGCAAATGCCTGGAAACCAGCATCTTTAGCAACGAAGTCAGTCTGGCAGTTAACTTCCAGAATGAAAGCGATGTTGCCGTCGATTTTGGTTTTGATTACGCCGTCAGCAGCAACGTTGCCTGCTTTTTTCGCCGCTTTGATTGCGCCGGACTTACGCATGTTTTCGATTGCCAGCTCGATGTCGCCATTAGCTTCAGTCAGTGCTTTTTTGCAATCCATCATGCCTGCGCCAGTACGCTCACGCAGCTCTTTTACCAGGGATGCGGTAATTTCAGCCATTCTAAAATCCTCGGAAGATTTGATCTGCCCGGCATGAAACCGCACAGATTTAAAAGTGAAAAAGGGGCCTAAAGGGCCCCTAACCAAACGTGATACTACCTGGTTTATAAGGGGGCTCGAACGAGCGTGCCTTATTATTCAGCTTCTACGAAGCTTTCTTCCGCCTGGGAAGCCAGATCCTGAGAACGGCCTTCACGAACGGTAGTAGCTACAGCGCCCAGGTACAGGGTCACAGCACGGATTGCGTCGTCGTTACCCGGGATAACGAAGTCAACACCGTCCGGATCAGAGTTGGTATCAACGATAGCAAATACTGGGATACCCAGGTTGTTTGCTTCTTTGATAGCAATGTGCTCGTGGTCAGCATCGATTACGAACAGAGCGTCCGGCAGACCGCCCATGTCTTTGATACCGCCCAGGCTGTTTTCCAGTTTCTCAAGCTCACGAGTACGCATCAGCGCTTCTTTCTTGGTCAGCTTTTCGAAAGTACCGTCCTGAGACTGAGTTTCCAGATCTTTCAGACGTTTGATGGACTGACGAACGGTTTTCCAGTTAGTCAGCATGCCGCCCAACCAGCGATGGTTCACGAAGAACTGGTCGCAGTTGTTAGCAGCTTCTTTCACCGCTTCGCTTGCAGCGCGTTTAGTACCAACGAAAAGGATTTTACCTTTACGAGCAGAGATCTTGTTCAGTTCAGCCAGAGCTTCGTTGAACATCGGTACAGTTTTCTCAAGGTTGATGATGTGAACTTTGTTACGCGCACCGAAGATGAACGGCTTCATTTTCGGGTTCCAGTAACGGGTCTGGTGACCGAAGTGAACACCAGCCTTGAGCATGTCGCGCATGGAAACAGTTGCCATGATTAAAACCTCTATATATAAAAGTTGGGGTTAAGCCTCCACGCATCCCATATTACCGACCCCAAAGGGCACCCCGGAATATGTGCCGATACGTGTGTGTTGTTACACAAAGTGAGATTTGTCGCTCCCGTCCATCGTGTGTAGTCTTCAAATGGATCGGAAGTCCGGCGCGCTTTATACCACAAATACGCTACCGACACCAATAATTGTTGGCGGTGCGTGCTGAATGAACGATGAATTTCGTGTTACAGGGAGGCCGCCAATTTTTGCATCTCCGGGAGCCTACATGCAGTAAGCGGCTGGAGTGAACAAATACAGCCAACACACCTGTGGCACGAAAGGCGAAGTTCAGAATGATTCTCAATTTGGCAGCATGTATGCCGGACTGATACCATTAGCACCACTTAAACAATTATTGCCGATATCATCGGCACTGATGGACAGAATTCATGGCTATCTCAATCAAGACCCCTGAAGAAATCGAAAAAATGCGCGTCGCTGGCCGTCTGGCCGCCGATGTACTGGAAATGATCGAACCGTTTGTTAAGCCAGGCGTCAGCACCGGCGAACTGGATCGCATCTGTAATGACTACATCGTGAATGAGCAGCAGGCCATTTCCGCCTGCCTGGGCTATCACGGTTATCCGAAGTCCGTGTGCATCTCTATTAATGAAGTGGTGTGCCATGGGATCCCGGACGACGCCAAGCTCCTGAAAGACGGCGATATCGTCAACATCGACGTAACCGTGATTAAAGACGAGTTCCACGGTGATACCTCGAAAATGTTCATCGTCGGCAAACCAACCATTCTGGGCGAGCGTTTGTGCCGCGTCACGCAGGAAAGCCTGTATCTGGCGCTGCGGATGGTAAAACCGGGTATTCGCCTGCGCACGCTGGGCGCTGCGATTCAAAAATACGCGGAAGGCGAAGGCTTCTCTGTGGTCCGTGAATATTGCGGTCACGGCATCGGTCGCGGCTTCCATGAAGAGCCGCAGGTTCTGCACTACGATGCAGACGACGGCGGTGTGGTACTGCAGCCGGGCATGACCTTCACCGTAGAGCCCATGCTGAATGCCGGTGATTACCGCATCCGCACCATGAAAGACGGATGGACGGTGAAAACTAAAGATCGGAGCTTGTCTGCTCAGTACGAGCATACTATTGTGGTGACGGAAAAAGGCTGTGAAATTCTGACATTACGCAAGGATGACACCATCCCGGCGATCATCACACACGACGAATAATGTTTTGCCTGATGGCGATGCGCCCGCATCTTATCAGGCCTACAAATTGTACTACTTCGTAGGCCGGGTAAGGCGTTCACGCCGTCATCCGGCTTTTTTAATGGGTGGCGCATAATGAATACTCTTCCTGAACAACACGCAAATACTGCCCTCCCCACCCTGCCAGGCCAACCGCAGAACCCCGGAACCTGGCCGCAGCACGATCTCAATTGCCCCGGCATTAAAGCGCATATCGACACTTTCCAGCACTGGTTAGGTGACGCGTTTGACAGCGGGATTTCCGCAGAACAGCTGATTGAAGCCCGCACCGAGTTTATTGACCAGTTACTGCAACGTCTGTGGATTGAAGCCGGTTTCGGTCAAATTGCCGACCTGGCGCTGGTTGCCGTTGGCGGTTACGGGCGCGGCGAACTGCATCCGCTTTCCGATATTGACCTGCTGATCCTGAGTCGTAAAAAGCTACCAGACGCGCAGGCCGAAAAAGTTGGCGAACTGTTAACGCTGCTATGGGACGTGAGGCTCGAGGTTGGGCACAGCGTGCGCACGCTGGAAGAGTGTCTGCTGGAAGGATTGTCAGATTTAACCGTCGCTACCAACCTGATTGAAACACGCCTGCTGATTGGTGATGTGGCGCTGTTTCTTGAGCTACAAAAGCATATTTTTAGCGAAGGTTTCTGGCCGTCCGATAAGTTTTACGCAGCCAAAGTTGAAGAGCAGAATCAGCGCCACCAGCGCTATCACGGCACCAGCTATAACCTGGAGCCGGATATCAAAAGTAGCCCCGGCGGCCTGCGCGATATTCATACCCTGCAATGGGTGGCCCGCCGCCATTTTGGCGCCACCTCACTGGATGAAATGGTCGGTTTCGGCTTTTTGACGCAGGCAGAACGTGCCGAGCTGAATGAATGTTTGCATATCCTGTGGCGCATTCGCTTTGCCCTGCATCTGGTCGTTAGTCGTTACGACAACCGTCTGCTGTTTGATCGTCAGCTCAGCGTGGCGCAACGCCTGAACTACGGCGGTGAAGGCAACGAGCCTATCGAGCGGATGATGAAAGACTATTTCCGCGTCACACGACGGGTCAGCGAACTGAACCACATGCTGTTGCAACTGTTCGACGAGGCGATCCTCGCCCTGCCCGCCGATGAAAAACCACGTCCGATTGATGACGACTTTCAACTGCGCGGCACGTTGATTGATCTGCGCGACGACGACCTGTTTATTCGCAAACCCGAAGCGATATTGCGGATGTTTTACATCATGGTGCGTAATAGCGCGATCAGCGGAATTTACTCCACTACGCTGCGCCATTTGCGTCATGCCCGCCGTCATTTAACGCAGCCGCTGTGCTACATCCCGGAAGCGCGTTCGCTGTTTCTCAGTATGTTGCGCCATCCGGGCGCGGTGAGTCGCGGCCTGCTGCCTATGCATCGCCACAGCGTGTTGTGGGCCTATATGCCGCAATGGTCGCATATTGTCGGCCAAATGCAGTTTGACCTGTTTCATGCATATACGGTGGATGAACACACTATTCGCGTAATGCTTAAGCTGGAAAGTTTTGCTAACGAAGAGACCCGTCAGCGCCATCCGCTGTGCGTGGATCTGTGGCCGCGTCTGCGACAGCCGGAGCTGATTCTGATTGCCGCGCTGTTCCACGATATCGCCAAAGGTCGCGGCGGCGATCACTCGGTTCTCGGCGCCCAGGATGTGCTCAAATTCGCCGAACTGCACGGTCTGAACTCCCGCGAAACGCAACTGATCGTGTGGCTGGTGCGCCAGCATTTGCTGATGTCGGTTACCGCTCAGCGCCGCGATATTCAGGATCCCGAAGTCATTAAGCAATTCGCCGAAGAGGTGCAAACGGAACATCGTCTGCGCTTTTTGGTGTGCCTGACCGTCGCAGATATTTGCGCCACCAACGAAACGCTGTGGAATAGCTGGAAGCAAAGCTTGCTGCGCGAGCTGTACTTCGCGACGGAAAAACAGTTACGCCGCGGGATGCAAAACACGCCGGATATGCGTGAGCGCGTACGTCATCATCAGCTTCAGGCGCTGGCGCTACTGCGCATGGACAACATTGATGAAGAAGCGCTACACCATATCTGGTCGCGCTGTCGCGCCAACTATTTTGTACGTCACAGCCCAAATCAGTTGGCCTGGCATGCGCGTCATCTGCTGCAACACGATCTCAGCAAGCCGCTGATCCTGCTCAGCCCGCAGGCTACGCGAGGCGGGACGGAAATTTTCATCTGGAGCCCTGACCGCCCTTACCTGTTTGCTGCCGTCTGCGCCGAACTGGACAGGCGCAACCTTAGCGTCCACGATGCGCAGATTTTCACCACCCGCGATGGGATGGCGATGGATACGTTCATTGTGCTGGAACCAGACGGTAGCCCGCTGTCGTCAGACCGACACGAAGCGATCCGTTTTGGGCTGGAACAGGCGATCACCCAGCGTAGCTGGCAGCCGCCGCAACCGCGTCGCCAGCCGGCAAAATTACGTCACTTTACCGTCGATACCGAGGTCACTTTTCTGCCGACCCATACCGACCGAAAATCATTTCTTGAGCTTATCGCTCTCGACCAGCCAGGACTGCTGGCGCGGGTCGGGCAGATTTTTGCCGATCTGGGAATTTCGCTGCATGGCGCCCGAATTACAACTATTGGCGAGCGAGTAGAAGATTTATTCATAATCGCCACCGCCGACCGGCGCGCCCTTAATAATGAGCTGCAGCAGGAAGTGCATCAACGGTTGACAGAGGCCCTCAATCCAAACGATAAAGGGTAATGTTTTTATTTATTATGGAAAGAGTTTAACAATGCAGCAGTTACAGAACGTTATTGAGTCCGCTTTCGAGCGCCGTGCCGACATTACTCCGGCAAATGTAGATACCGTAACCCGCGAAGCGGTGAATCAGGTTATTTCTTTACTGGATTCCGGTGCACTGCGCGTCGCAGAAAAGATTGAGGGTCAGTGGGTCACGCATCAGTGGCTGAAAAAGGCGGTCCTGCTCTCTTTCCGTATTAACGATAATCAGGTTATCGAAGGTGCGGAAAGCCGTTACTTCGATAAAGTGCCGATGAAATTCGCCAACTACGACGAAGCGCGCTTCCAGAAAGAAGGTTTCCGCGTGGTTCCGCCTGCGGCAGTGCGTCAGGGCGCGTTTATCGCCCGTAACACCGTGCTGATGCCGTCTTACGTGAACATCGGCGCTTATGTTGATGAAGGTACGATGGTTGATACCTGGGCGACCGTGGGTTCCTGTGCGCAAATCGGTAAGAATGTACACCTGTCCGGTGGCGTTGGTATTGGTGGCGTACTGGAACCGTTGCAGGCTAACCCGACCATCATCGAAGACAACTGCTTCATCGGCGCGCGCTCTGAAGTGGTTGAAGGCGTGATCGTCGAAGAAGGCTCCGTCATCTCTATGGGTGTGTATATCGGCCAGAGCACCCGTATTTACGATCGCGAAACCGGCGAAGTGCATTACGGCCGCGTTCCGGCGGGCTCCGTGGTCGTCTCCGGCAACCTGCCGTCGAAAGATGGCAAATACAGCCTGTACTGTGCGGTGATTGTGAAGAAAGTCGATGCCAAAACGCGTGGCAAAGTGGGAATCAACGAACTGTTACGCACCATCGACTAACAGCGATTTGAAAAAGCGGGCTTAGCCCGCTTTTTTTACATCTGCGAGTGGCATAAACAAGGCTTTTCGTTAATTATTCAATGGTTATAGTGAGCTTAAGGGTACCGCTATGTATGACAATCTGAAAAGTCTGGGCATTACTAATCCTGAAGAGATCGATCGTTACAGTCTGCGGCAAGAAGCCAACAACGATATCCTGAAAATCTATTTCCAGAAGGATAAAGGCGAGTTTTTTGCCAAGAGCGTGAAGTTCAAATATCCCCGTCAGCGTAAAACGGTTGTCGCCGATGGCGTCGGCCAGGGTTACAAAGAAGTGCAGGAGATCAGTCCCAACCTGCGCTACGTGATCGACGAACTGGATCAGATCTGCCAGCGAGATCGCAGCGAAGTCGATCTTAAACGCAAGATCCTCGATGATTTACGTCATCTGGAAAGCGTCGTGACCAACAAGATCAGCGAGATTGAAGCCGATCTGGAAAAGCTAACGCGCAAATAAGTTGATTGTTGCCTGATAGCGCTACGCTTATCAGGCAATTAATCAATGCTGCTCATCCAGTTGCAACGCCACATACAGCAGCAGTCGATCGTCAAAATTCCCCAGATCCAGCCCGGTCAGCTCTGAAATACGGTTCAGGCGATACTCCAGCGTATTGCGGTGAATAAACAATGCTTTTGAGGTCGCCAGCGGCTGAACGTTATGTCGAAACCATGCCGATAATGTTCGACGCAGCAAACCGTTGTTATCCATCGCTTTCAGCCTTACCAGCGGGCGCGCCAGCTCATTGGCCTGCCAGCCGCCGCGCAGGCTGTCCAGCAGCACCGGCAGCATCAAGTCCTGATAGAAATAGCTCCGGCTTTCCGGCATCCGCTGCTTGCCGACCATCATGGTGGTGCGCGCCGTACGATACGAACGGGCAATGCTGCCGGGCCCGGTAAAATAGTTGCCCAGCGACACGCGAAAACGCAGTTGTCCATTCTCTTTCATGCGGGCAATCAGTTGCTCAACGCGCTTGCGATGATCTTCAGCGTCCCAGCGGCCAAACTGATTGAGCGCTGGTTTCAGCACCACCATCTCGGTCAGAGAAACAATCGCAATCAGATTATTACGTTCGGGTGTAGTCAACGCGTTCTGCAATTGCTGTAGCTCCGCCATCGCACTATCAACGCCAAGCTGACCGCTGTCGACCTCCACTACCGCCACCACGCGCGGCTGGTTCAAATCAATGCCCAATCGCTGTGCCCATTCCATCAGCGCCGGGGTATTCTCTTCAGCCTGAATCAGGTTCATCACCAGCTCTTCACGCAGACGGCTATCCTGCGCTAACAGATGCATCAGACGCGACTGTTCCAGCATCATTTCGGCGGTCATGCACACCAGTTCGCCATACTTGCGCAGATGTTCCGGCTCGCCAGTAAGACCGATAACGCCAACGATTTCGCCTTCCAGACGCAGCGGCAGGTTTATCCCCTGACGCACGCCGTGTAAATGCCGGGCTACCGCATCGTCAATATCGACCACCCGACCTTGTGAAAGCACCAGCAGCGCGCCTTCGTGCAATTCACCAATTCGTTCGCGATCGCCGCTGCCAATGATCCGCCCGCGGGCATCCATTACGTTGATATTGGTATCAATGATGCGCATGGTTCGCGCTACGATATCCTGCGCCATTTTGGTATCAAGATGCCAGCCAGCCATAAACCCCTCCTGTGAGCAGAGCTCAAGCATAGGGAAGATAATAAGCGGCGGCATTGTGCAACTGCACAAAGCGAGAGGGAGAAGTATGGAGTTGTGGGAAGTATCACAAAAAGAAACCCCTTCCTGTGCAGGAAGGGGTTTAGGGAGATTACTGCATCAACAGATAGATGGAGCTGTCACCACGCTGAATGTTCAGCGCCAGTACAGCTGGTTTGCTGTCGAGGATTTTGCGCAGTTCGGCGATATTTTTCACCGGCTGCTGGTTCGCACCGATAATCACATCCCCTTTCTTCAGGCCAATCCGTGCAGCCGGAGAATTCGCTTTCACCTCGCTGACCACGACCCCTTTGTCCTGGCCTTTGTTGCTCATATCAGCCCCTTCAATGCCTTTGAAGATAGAGCTGGAATCAACCTGAGTCTGGCTGCTCTGCTGCAGTTCCAGATTCACAGTGACCGGCTTACCGTCACGCAACAGGCCAAGGTTAATTTTGCTGCCTACCGGCATCGTACCCACCTGCGCACGCAGGGCGGCGAAGCTGCTGATCGGTTTACCGTTCAGGGAGGTAATCACATCCCCGGCTTTAATACCAGCTTTCGCTGCGGAAGAGTTCGGCATCACCTGGCTGACAAATGCGCCACGCTGAGCATCAACTTTCATCGCTTTCGCCAGCTCAGAGCTCAGCTCGGTACCCATAATACCCAGCTCACCGCGTTTAACCTGACCAAACTCAACCATCTGTGACGTCAGGTTTTTCACCATGTTGCTCGGGATTGCAAAGCCGATACCGATGTTACCGCCGTCCGGCGCAAGGATCGCGGTGTTAATACCGATCAGCTCACCGTTCAGGTTAACCAGTGCGCCACCGGAGTTACCCCGGTTGATCGCGGCATCCGTCTGAATAAAGTTTTCGTAGTTTTCCGCGTTCAGGCCGCTACGGCCCAGCGCAGAAACAATACCGGAGGTCACGGTCTCACCGAGGCCAAACGGGTTACCAATTGCTACGGTGTAATCACCCACACGCAGCGCGTCGGAATCAGCCAGCTTAATCGCCGTCAGGTTTTTCGGATCCTGAATTTGGATCAGCGCGATATCGGATCGCGGATCTTTACCCACGATCTTCGCATCAAATTTACGGCCATCGCTCAACTGAACCTTAATCACCGTGGCGTTATCCACCACGTGGTTGTTGGTCACGACATACCCTTTCGCGGCATCAATAATTACGCCGGAACCCAGCGCCATAAATTTCTGCTGCTGGCCGCCGCCGTTGTCAGCGCCCGGCGCGCCGCCCTGGCAGAACGGTGAACTCTGGAACGGTGAACCGTCCTGGCAGAATGGTGAATTATCACCGAAGAACTGCTGGAAATTACGCGGCATACGCGGCGTATTTACCGTCGTGCTCCCCTCGACGTTAATACTTACCACCGATGGCATCACTTTTTCGAGCATCGGGGCCAGGCTTGGCATCTGTTGGGCGGTCATTGCTGAAGACGACGTCTCAGCCGCTGTGGCAGACAGGGGGGACAACGCCAAACCTAAACTCAGAGCCAGTGCACTCATTGCTAATGTGGTTTTTTTCATGTGTTTCGTTCTCGATTAACAGGTAACGCAAAATTGCTGTATACGTCAGAGTCGTTTTATAGCGCTAAGTTCCAGAATTGAGTTTAAGGAAAAAGTAAAATTTTATTGGCCGTCTTTACAAATGAGTATTTATTGTTCTACGGCCATCAAGCGACGATATTCATCCCAGGCATACAGATCGGTCATCCCGCTGATATAATCCTGAATCAGCCGGCAGCGATAATAATATTCCATTACCGAAAACTCAGCGCAACCCGTTGATATTTTACTAACCGCCTCGACATAAGCAAGGCGATGGCGAGTAGACAACTTCTGAAATAATCGTGATTCGATAGGAAAACGTTTAACTCTTTCATTGTCGACCAGCTCAGTAAAATCTGACTGGGACATTTTTAATAAAGGCTGATAGATCTCCAGCAACCCGCTGATCACCCGATACCCCTGCAATTCCAACTGCTCAACGTCCGGATGACTAAATACGTGTTTTACCGCCACATTTTTATAGACCCCCAGCAACTGACTAAAGCTACTGGCATCTTCTAACAGCGCGTGATTAAAGCTGCCGTCAAAAACCTGCGGTAAATTATCAATAAACCGCTGGGCTGCATACGGCACCAGTTTATTCAGCGTATTGACGCGTAAATACATAAAGAACTGATCTTCCGTGCTCCGGCTTAATGTATTTGAACGTGATTTCTCCCAGGCATTCTCAACAACCTGACTAAACAGGGAACCTTTTTCGTGATGCCCCCACGCCTCATGCAGATGGTGATAAAGTTGTTCGACACTAAAGATTCTTTTCTCAACGGCATCTTCCAGGTCGGCCACGCAATAAGAGATATCATCGGCAGCTTCCATTATCCAGGTTAAAGGAAAGCGACTGTAGGGCGCTAATGATAATTCTTTACGTAACCGTTCAATATACGGTTCTTCAGAAAGGTAATAGCCCGGCTTCTTCATTAAATAGTCATGCGTCGTAGGCGTACTTCCGCGCCACCACGCCGGACGGGTATATTTTAAAATACCACCAACCTGAGCCCAGGTAAGATTCATACGCATCAAAGTATGCACCAGACGAATCCCCTGGGCATTACCTTCAAAATGGCACAGGTCCTGGCGCACCTTACGGCGAATATCATTCAGCGACTCTTCGCCTTCGCGCAAACGTAACGCCGCCACCAGGCAGCGGTCATCGCTGAGGGGCTGACTTTCCGCGTCGGCGGGATACAGCCGCTGGCGGAACCAGTCATTAATCGCCGCTTCACCAAAATGACCAAACGGCGGATTGCCAATGTCATGCATCAGGCACGACATTTCGACAATACTCTCAAACGGTCCCGTCAGTTCATCCAGACCATACTGCTCCAGCAGTTTTAGTTCTTTCAGTCGGCTGAGGATCTCTTTAGCGATATAGCGCCCAACTTGCTGAACTTCCATCGAGTGCGTCAGGCGCGTGCGCACCGCCGCGTTACGCTCCAGCGGAAAAACCTGGGTTTTTTGTTGCAGTCGGCGAATAGCCGGAGAATTGATAATACGTCCACGATCGCTTTCGAAAATACGCAGGATCTCATGCTCCGTCTTCACGCCCTGCGGCGAACGGTAACGACGATGCCAGTTTATTTTTTTTCGAAAATCGATCTGTACCATATCCTCTCCCGCCTGAGAAATGCGCTACCCCTTAAGCGCATGATAGACTATGCCCTCAAATCTGGCTTATCGCGAGTAAATCTATGAAAATCGGCATCATTGGTGCAATGGAAGAAGAAGTTACGCTGCTGCGTGACAAAATCGAAAACCGTCAGACCCTCTCTCTCGGCGGTTGTGAAATTTACACCGGCCAACTGAACGGTACAGAGGTTGCGCTACTGAAATCAGGTATCGGTAAAGTGGCGGCGGCGCTGGGCGCTACGCTGCTGCTTGAACGCTGCAAGCCGGATGCCATCATTAACACCGGTTCCGCGGGCGGCCTGGCCTCTACGCTGAAAGTCGGCGATATTGTGGTTTCTGACGAAGCGCGCTATCACGATGCCGACGTCACCGCCTTTGGCTATGAATTTGGTCAGTTACCGGGCTGCCCGGCTGGTTTTAAAGCCGATCCTGCGCTGATTGCTGCAGCAGAATCCTGCATTGCGCAACTCAATCTGAACGCCGTTCGCGGACTTATCGTCAGCGGCGATGCCTTCATTAATGGCTCCGTGGGTCTGGCTAAAATTAAGCATAACTTCCCGCAGGCCATTGCCGTTGAGATGGAAGCGACCGCGATTGCGCACGTTTGCCATAACTTCAATGTGCCGTTTGTCGTGGTTCGCGCCATCTCTGACGTCGCCGATCAGCAGTCCCATCTCAGCTTTGACGAGTTCCTGGTTGTTGCCGCGAAACAGTCAAGCCTGATGGTTGAAACGCTGGTACAGAAACTGGCGCATGGCTAAATTACTCTCCAGGGCGCTGGTCGCCCTGCTATTCACTCTTCCGGCGTTCCTGTACGCCGCACCGCGTGTTGTGACGCTTTCTCCTGCCAATACCGAACTCGCCTTTGCCGCCGGCATTACACCCGTAGGCGTCAGTAGCTACTCAAACTACCCGCCAGCGGCCAAAAATATCGAGGAGGTTTCCACCTGGCAAGGTATGAACCTTGAACGCATTGTGGCGCTTAAACCGGATTTAGTCGTCGCCTGGCGCGGGGGAAATGCTGAGCGGCAGGTGAATCAACTGACCGCCCTGGGAATTAAGGTCATCTGGGTGGACGCCGTTACCATCGAGCAGGTCGCCGATGCGCTCCGCCAGCTGGCAGCGTGGAGCCCAAAACCTGAGCAGGCCAAACAGGCGGCGCAAACCATGCTTGATGACTATGCTTTACTAAAATCTCGGTATGCCAACAAACCGAAAAAACGCGTGTTTCTCCAGTTTGGCGCAAATCCTCTGTTTACCAGTGGAAAAGGCTCCATTCAGCACGAAGTTCTTGAGGTATGCGGTGGAGAAAACATCTTTGCCGGCAGTCGGGTCCCCTGGCCGCAGGTTAGCCGTGAGCAGGTCCTGGCACGAGCGCCCCAGGCTATTGTTGCAACCGGAGGGCCAGGCGAAACTCTGAAAATTGAACAATACTGGGGAAACCAGCTAAAAATACCCATTATTACACTTAATAGTGACTGGTTCGAACGCGCGAGCCCGCGTATTATCCTCGCCGCAAAACAACTCTGTAATGCGCTTTCACAGATAAATTAGCGCCTGCCCCCACCAGGTCTGTTGTGAGGATTTAAAAATGCTCGTCTATTGGCTGGATATTGTCGGCACCGCGGTATTTGCTATCTCTGGCGTCTTACTGGCCGGAAAATTGCGTATGGACCCGTTTGGCGTCCTGGTCCTCGGGGTGGTTACCGCCGTTGGCGGCGGTACGATCCGCGATATGGCGCTGGATCATGGGCCGGTATTTTGGGTTAAGGATCCCACCGATCTGGTGGTGGCAATGATCACCAGCATGCTGACAATCCTGCTGGTACGTCAGCCACGACGTTTACCGAAGTGGATCCTTCCGGTGCTGGATGCCGTTGGCCTGGCTGTGTTCGTGGGGATTGGCGTCAATAAAGCATTTCTCGCCGGGACGGGCCCCCTGGTGGCGATTTGTATGGGGGTGATTACCGGCGTCGGCGGCGGGATCATTCGCGACGTGTTAGCTCGTGAAGTCCCGATGATTCTGCGCACCGAAATCTACGCCACGGCATGTATTATCGGCGGGATCGTGCATGCGACAGCGTTTTATACCTTTAATGTATCGCTGGAAAACGCCAGTATGATGGGGATGATCGTCACCCTGCTGATTAGGCTTGCCGCCATTCGCTGGCATTTGAAATTGCCGACGTTTGCACTGGATGATAACGGGCGCTGATGTGATGATGCAGAACATGTAGGCCGGATAAGGCGTTTACGCCGCCAACCGGCACATTGCCCGGTGGCGCTACGCTTACCGGGCCTACACCATCAGACCATCGGTATTACAGGCAGCAATCAGATGCTGAAAGAAGAACCACACCCGCAGGTGCTTTTCGCATTGGGGTTAGTCACAACGAAGCGGGAACCTTCCAGACCTTCGGTATAGTCAACCGCGCCGCCCACCAGATATTGCAGGCTCATCGGATCAACCACCAGACCCACACCTTGTTTCTCAATGGTCATATCACCATCGTTCACCTGATCATCAAAGGTGAAACCGTACTGGAAACCGCTGCAACCACCGCCGGTGATATACACGCGTAATTTCAGATTCGGGTTATCTTCGTCAGCGATCAGGCTTTTTACTTTATTGGCTGCTGCTTCAGTAAATTGCAGTGGCAGCGCTACGTCATCACTCATATTTTGCTCCAAACGACATTGGCAATTGGGCAAATTATAACCCAATGGTTAAGGCCATTATCTAATACCCTGGTATTTCGTTCAAGTATTCTCGCCAGCGGCGGTACTCTGGTTTTTTGCCGCCTGCTCCGCTTCCTGTTTTGCCAGCGTGCGGGCAAGGATAGTCGAGTATAGCGGCTTTCCACCCATAAATTGGGCTAATAGTGTTGCGCCAAGACAGGTAATAATCATTGGCAAAATGAGCTGATAGTTATCGGTCATCTCCAGCACCAGTACAATACCGGTTAGCGGTGCACGTACCGAAGCCGCCAGCAAAGCCCCCATTCCGGCAATGGCAAAGGTTCCGGCCTCCAGATGATACTGTGGAAAAGAGGCCGCCGCGGCCATACCAAACGCGGTGCCAAGTAACGTACCCAGCGCCAGCATCGGGGCAAAAATCCCACCGGGCGCGCCGGACGAGAAGCACAGCAGCGTGGTGATCACCCGGGTAATAAATATAAACAGCAGTAAACCGACGCTAAAATTACCCGCCGCGGCGATAGGAATCAGGTTAAACCCGCCGCCTGCCGCTTCCGGTTTAATTAATCCCAGGATCCCGCACAGGCCACCAATCGCGCCGCCCATCAGCACCCATTTTTTAATTTCACCGCCGTGGAAGCGCTGGAACATATCCTGGGTACGCAACACCATGGTGTTGAACAACGGCCCGACACAGCCAAAAATAAGCCCCAGCACAAGATACAGCCACAGCGTATTTACCGGCGCATTAGACAGCTTTCCGACTTCAATAATCGGTGCTTCACCGTTGAACACACGAAACACAATGCTCGACATAATAACGCCGGTAAACACGGCTTTGATCGAGACGAGGTTATAGCGAAACTGCGGGCGCATCTCTTCAATAATGAACAGGATCCCAGCCAGAGGCGCATTAAACGCCGCCGACAAACCCGCAGCCGCACCGGTGGCCAGCAGGGTATGTCGCGCTTCGGCGCTGCGCATGCGGAAAATATCCAGCACCATGCGCCCAATGTTCCCGCCTATCTGTACGGTCGGCCCTTCTCGCCCGAGCACCATACCGGCTCCCAGCGTGCCCATGCCGCCAATAAATTTCACCGGCAGAACGCGCCACCAGCGCACAGGTCGTAGCTCTTCCAGCGCGCCTTCAATCTCAGGGATCCCCGAGCCTCCCGCTTCCGGCGCAAATTTACGAACCAGAAAATAGCCGACCATCGCCAGCAATGCAGAGAGAATAAACGCCAGCGGCCACAGCAGAATGGCATGGTCCGCAACCTGGGCCAGGGCGCCAATGCGCTGATTTTGTACCCAGGTCACCGCTTTCTCAAATGCCACGCCAACAAGCCCCGTCACGGTACCGACAACGGCGGCCATCAACAGGATCGCCAGCGGCGTTTTGTCGCGTTCCAGGAGTCGACGGATTTGATCCCTGCGGCGTAAACGCACAATTTGTTGTGCTTCAAAAGAGGGAGAGTCAGTCTTCATCAGATGATCATTAATTGGTAATACAAATACGGAATCGGCATTCTACTCGCACATTTCACGAAAATCCCCTGCAAATCGCATTGTTTCAAATGCGTAAAACTTTCATAACCTTCTCTGAATAACTAGAATAGCGGGCATTTACTTTTTCTACGAACCAGGACCCCATCCATGAGTAAGTCTGAAAATCTCTACAGCGCAGCACGCGAACTTATCCCTGGCGGCGTTAACTCCCCCGTTCGCGCCTTTACTGGCGTGGGTGGTACTCCGCTGTTTATCGAAAAAGCGGACGGCGCGTATCTGTACGATGTCGATGGTAAAGCCTATGTCGATTACGTCGGTTCCTGGGGACCGATGGTACTGGGCCATAACCACCCGGCAATTCGCAATGCGGTGATTGAAGCCGCAGAACGCGGTTTAAGCTTCGGCGCGCCGACCGAGATGGAAGTGAAAATGGCGGAGCTGGTCACTGAACTTGTGCCGACCATGGATATGGTGCGTATGGTGAACTCCGGTACGGAAGCGACGATGAGCGCAATCCGTCTGGCGCGCGGTTTTACCGGTCGCGATAAGATCATCAAATTTGAAGGTTGCTATCACGGTCATGCCGACTGCCTGCTGGTTAAAGCTGGTTCCGGCGCGTTAACGCTGGGTCAGCCAAACTCTCCGGGCGTTCCAGCCGATTTCGCGAAACACACCCTGACCTGCACCTACAACGATCTCTCTTCCGTTCGCGCGGCATTCGAACAGTATCCGCAGGAGATCGCCTGCATTATCGTTGAGCCGGTCGCAGGCAACATGAACTGCATCCCGCCGCTGCCAGAATTCCTGCCGGGCCTGCGTGCCCTGTGTGATGAGTTTGGCGCGCTGTTGATCATCGATGAAGTCATGACCGGTTTCCGCGTGGCGCTAGCCGGTGCGCAGGATTATTACGGCGTCGTTCCGGATCTGACCTGCCTTGGCAAAATCATCGGTGGCGGGATGCCCGTTGGCGCATTCGGCGGTCGCCGTGATGTGATGGACGCGCTGGCGCCGACCGGTCCGGTTTATCAGGCGGGTACGCTTTCAGGTAACCCGATTGCGATGGCAGCAGGTTTTGCTTGTCTGAACGAAGTGGCCCAGCCGGGTATTCATGAAACGCTGAATGAACTGACGACGCGTCTGGCGGAAGGTCTGCTGGAAGCCGCCGAAGAGACGAATATTCCGCTGGTGGTTAACCATGTGGGCGGGATGTTCGGGATTTTCTTCACCGATGCAGAAACCGTGACCTGCTATCAGGATGTGATGGCATGCGACGTTGAACGCTTCAAGCGTTTCTTCCACATGATGCTGGATGAAGGGATTTACCTGGCGCCGTCCGCCTTCGAAGCGGGCTTTATGTCCGTCGCGCACAGTGAAGACGATATCAATAACACCATCGACGCCGCGCGCCGGGTGTTTGCGAAATTGTAAAAGAGAACGTCCAGAAATAACGTAGGCCGGGTAAGGCGAAGCCGCCACCCGGCTTTTTTATTGCCGGATGGCGACGCAGCCTAAATGGAAGAGATTAACCTCAGCGACTCTGCTTACGTAGGAGATAGATAAAGTACGGCGCGCCAATAAACGTCGACAGTAATCCTGCCGGGATCTGATACGGAAACAGCACCATCCTGCCGCACCAGTCAGCAAAGACCAGCAGCACACCTCCCGCCAGCGCCGAAATCAGCATATGCGGCATCGCGCGACGAAAACCCATCATTCGGGCAATATGCGGAGCCATCAGCCCGACAAAACTCAACGGTCCAATGGTCATGGTTGCTGTCGCCGTCAGCCCCGCAGCCAACAGCAGTAACCCCACGCGTGACGGCGTGATCGCCATACCCACCGCACGCGCCGTATCGCCGCCGAGCGGTAAAATCGTCAGCCAACGACGGCACAGCGGCGTCAGTGCCAGCAGGATAACCATCACAATCCCGGTGCGCAGTACCTGTTCGCCCGTCGCGTTATAGGTTGAGCCGGAGATCCAGGTCAGCACGCCCGCCATACGCGGATCGCCGCTGGCCTGCAGCATCATCAACAACATAGTAAACGCAGTACTGAGCGCCATCCCTGCCAGCAGCATACGGTGCGGCGAAAAACCACCGCGCCCGGCGGCAATCATAATGATAAGCAAGGTGACCGCAGCCCCGAGGCTCCCTGCGGGCAGCAGCCAGCCAAAGGCATTTCCGGGGACCAGAAACAGCATTAACACCACGCCAAATGCCGCGCCGGAGCTAATGCCCAGAACTTCCGGGCTAGCCATTGGGTTTCCGGTCAGACGCTGAATAATACAGCCTGCTACCGCCAGCATAACCCCGGCAATCAACGCCGCCAGAATACGTGGCCAGCGCCAGGGCATCAGTTCATCCAGCATCGCGCCGCTGGCCCATGTCCAGCCGTGCGCATCGCGGCCAAACGACAGCGCCACCACCAGAGTCAGCAGCAAAACCACCCCGCCCGCCAGCGCAAACATCAGTACATTCTGACGCTCCGCGGCGATACGGTTGCTGGCATTCATATCCGGTGCGCTCATACTTCTAAGGCGCGGCAATAACCACAGCAGCAATGGCGCGCCAATCAGCGCCGTCACCGAACCGGTGGAGACCTCCATCCATACGCGGGTCAGCCACAGAATGATTTGGTCAGAGAGCCAGAGGATCAACGCACCAATCAGCGGGGCCAGCATCAGACGCGCCAACAGACGCCGCGCGCCGAGCATTTTCGCCAGCAGCGGTGCAAAGAGGCCAATAAAGCCGATAATCCCAACCGCGTTAACCAGCAAGGCGCTGATGACAATCGCCAGCGATAAGGCCGCCAGGCGCGCCAGCGACAACGCCAGACCGAGGTTACGCGCCACGCCGTCATCCAGTCCCATCAGCGTCATTGGACGCAACAGCAGCAGAGTCAGCATCACGCCGCCCAGCAGCTGTGGCCACAGTCGCTGTACGCCGCTCCAGTCGGTTTGGGTTAGCGTGCCGCTGCTCCATAAAAACATGCTTTGCAGTTGATCGTGATGGAAGATAACCATCAACTGGTTAATCGCCCCGCAGTACAGGCTGACCACCAGTCCGGCGAGGATTAACGTCACCGGAGAAAGACGTTTGCCCCAGGCGACGCCAAACACCAGCGCCCCAACGACACAAGCACCTGCCAGCGCAGCAAATTGCGTGGTGAGCGCACCGGGAATAGCCCACAGCGTCGTGACGGTAATGCCCAACTGCGCACCGGTCGCAACGCCTAGCGTGGTTGGCTCCGCCAGTGGGTTACGCAGCACCTGCTGAAACAATACGCCGACCAGTCCCAGCCCGGCACCGACCAACAGCGAAATCGCCAGCCTCGGCAGCAGGCTGTAGTGGAAAACCATCTGTTTAATGGCATCGATATCCGGTGACCAGATAGCCTGTTGCCACTGGTTGCGCGGTAGCGCAACGGAGAAGTTAACCCATGTGAGCCAACAGGCGGCAACAAACAGAACCGTCAGCAGGAGAATGGGGAACAGCGCGATACGTTTACTCACGCTTTGCCTCCCAGCGCATTATCCAGAATGCGGGCAAAATGCATGGCTGATAGCGTTGCGCCATAGAACCAGACGGCCGGCACGCGCTGAAAACGTCCACTGCGAACAAAGGGCATCGCCTGCCACAACGGCGTAGACATCAGTGCAGCCATCTCTTTATCGTTGCCGTGATCAAAGCACAATACATCGACATCCTGAAAAGCAGCCAGACGGTCAATACTCACGGCAGTGCTGCCCCAAAAGTTTGTCTCTCCCTGCCAGGCGTTGGGGATCCCATATTCGTCCAGCACGTCCTGAAACAGGCTGTTTGGGCCAAACACCAGCATATGCCGCGAATCAAGCAGAGAGGTGAGAAGCACAGGGCGCGCGCCGCGTTGAATGAAGCGCGGCTTCAGGCTGGCAATAAAACGATCATACTCAGTCAGATGGCGTTCAGCAGAGTCCTGCAGATTGAACAATTGCGCCATTTCCTGCAGCGATTGTCGCGCAACGACCAGAGGTTTTTTACCGTCGCTGAAGTTAAATCCCCGACCAGGTGCAATACGCGCCAGCTTTTCCGGGGAAGGACCATAGCCTGCCGACCAGAGCAGAAACGAGGGTTTCATTTCGGTCAGCAGTTCGAGATTGGGTTCCGTGCGTAGCCCGACATCAATCACCGAGTCCGGTAGAGGTGGCTCACTGACCCACAGCTTGTAGTTAGGGATATCCGCAATGCCATACGGCGTAATACCCAGCGCCAGCAACAGCTCTACCGGCAGCCATTCCAGCGCCACAATACGCTGCGGATCAATCGCCGCGGCGGACGCCGTATTCATCCGCCACAGCAGCGGCGAGAGCGCCATCGCCGTAAGCAGACGCCGACGGGTAATATGATGTAATTCAATCATTAATAGACAAAACTCACGGGTGCGGCACCGGCCGGATGCGGCAAAATGCCCATCGGGATACCGTAAATCTGTTCCAGAGTTTCACTGCGCATCAGTTCAGCAGACGTTCCTTGCGCAATCATTTCACCACCGCGCAGCGCAACTAAGTAATCGCAGTAGCGGGCCGCCATGTTGATATCATGCAGCACCGCAATCACCGTTAGCCCACGCTGCTGGCTTAAGCGATGCACCAGCGCCAGCACGTCAACCTGATGAGCGATATCCAGCGCGGAAGTCGGCTCATCAAGCAGCAGACAGCGGCTGTCCTGTGCCACCAGCATGGCAATCCACGCACGCTGGCGTTCTCCGCCGGACAGGCTATCCACCAGGCGGTGCGCCAGCGGTTTTAAGCCGACCAACGAAATAGCTTCTTCTACTTTCTCTCTGTCGGCAACGCCAAAACGTCCCAGCGCCCCGTGCCACGGATAGCGGCCAATCGCCACCAGTTCACGCACCGTCATCCCTTCGGCCTGAGGCAACTGCTGCGGCAGATAGGCGACCTTGCGGGCAAACGCTTTACTGCTCCAGTTCTCCAGCGGCTGTTCGTCGAGCAGGATTTCACCTTCCGACGGCGGCTGATGACGTCCCAGCATTTTCAATAACGTCGATTTTCCGGACCCGTTGTGGCCGATAAGGCCGGTTACTTTCCCCACCGGAAAAGTTAATGAGAGAGGATGCAACAGCGTGCGGCCAGGCACACGAAAGGAGACATTACGCAACGCGAAAGTGGTGTCGGGATGGGATCTGTTTTCCTGCATAGCAGCCAACTTGTAAAACGGGCACGCAAAGCGTGCCCAAAAAGAAATTAGAAACGGAAGGTTGCGGTTGCAACGACCTGACGCTCTGCGCCCCAGAAGCAGCCATAGGTATTGAAGCAGCTGGCGACGTACTCACGGTCAAACAGGTTGTTCACATGCAGCGCCACGTTGGAACCCGCCATGCCGACGCGCGCCAGATCGTAACGTACTAACGCATCCACCAGCGTATAGCTTCCCACTTTGAAGGAGTTTGCCGGATCGCCATAGCTGGAGCCAGTATAACGAACACCCGTACCCAACGTCAGCCCGGAAAGCGCGCCGTCATAAAGGGTGTAATCCCCCCACAGTGATGCCATATGTTTTGGCACCTGAGCAGGCGTGTTACCTTTGTAGTTGGTGTCAGTGGTGTATTCCGCATCGGTATAGGTATAAGAACCGACCACGTTAACGCTGGCTGACAGCGCCGCTTTCGCTTCAATTTCCACACCACGTGAGCGAATTTCACCGCCTTCAACTGACCAGAATGATCCGTTCGGGTCGGCCATCAGGTTGTTGGTTTTGGTCAACTGGTAAACAGCACCGGTGATCACGATCGGACGATCGCTCGGCACATACTTCACGCCCGCTTCGTACTGCTTACCTTTAGATGGAGTAAAGATATTACCGCTTTCCCCGACCTGAGAACTAGGTTCAAACGATTCGCTGTAGCTGAAATACGGAGTCACACCGTTGTCGAACAGGTAGTTAACACCGCCACGCCAGGTGAACTGTCTGTCATCACGGGAATCAAGCACGCCAGAAACACGGTTCAGTGAGTCCTGCTTAGCCCAGTCGTAACGACCGCCCAGAGTGACCAGCACCTTATCCCACTGCATCTGATCCTGAGCGTACAGGCCCGTTTGTTCCTGTTTATTCAGAACACGGTAGGGAGCGCCCGGTCCAGTATGTGCCCCAAAATCAAAGTCGCTGCGATCAAGGTTATAAATATCTGAAGGCGCTACCGAACCAGCCCAACCAAACCAGGAGTTGATATCGTTACGCATCCGCATATAGTCAACGCCGGTCAGCAATGTGTGATCCACGGAACCGGTAGCGAATTTGCTCTGCAACTGGGTATCAACAGCGAAGTTCTGCAATTTCTCATTATCGTCAACATACTGACGAGTCAGCGTGTGAGCCCACTCGGACTGAGGAACGCTGGCGCAAGGACTGTTAGCCGGATCCTTTGTATAGAGCGGATCAGAGCACATACCGTAGCCATACACGCTGTTCTGCGAAACCTTGTTTTGCGCGTAACGCAGGTTCTGACGCACGGTAAAGGTGTCGTTAAATTCGTGGTCGAAGCTGTAGCCCACCATCTTCTCGTTACGAGAGTAGGTATTGTTGTTCGCACCTTCGTTGAAATCGGTAGGCAGACGCTTGCCGTTCGGCAGCTCAGTCACCGTCCCCTCTTTCGGCAGCCAGCCGTAATAGCCAGTTTCTGGCTCGTTCTGGAAGTAGGAGAGGAAGGTGAAGTTCGTTTTATCATCCGGACGCCATGTGAAAGATGGCGCGATGGCGTAGCGTTGTTCTTCCGCGCCCTGCTGCTGCGCATTCGCGGAACGCGCCAGGCCGGTCAGGCGGTATGAGTACACACCATCGTCATCCAGCGCATCGCTGAAGTCAAAACCGGTCTGGAACAGGCTGTCAGTGCCCATCTTGAACTGAATTTCTTTTAACGGCTCTGTGGTCGGGCGTTTGCTGACCATATTCAACAAGCCGCCAGGGTTACTCTTTCCGTAAAGAACGGAAACCGGACCTCGCATCACTTCAGCGCGTTCCAGCATATACGGGTCGATTACCGCATCGTTGTAGAAGTTACCCTGCATCTTCAGGCCATTCAGATAGTTATTCTGACTTTGGCCGTCGGCGGCAAATCCGCGAATAATCAGGTAGTCATAGGTGTTAGACGCGCCGCGGGTGCCTACGGCTACGCCTGGCGTGTAGCTGAGCGCCTCTTTAACTGATTTCGGCTGATGCAACGCCATCTCTTCGGCGGTGACCACTGAAATAGACTGAGGAACTTTTTGAATCGGGGTGTCGGTTTTGGTCGCCGTAGCAGACTGTCGTGCGGCGATGGTTGCCGCTGGCCCCCATGCGCTTTCTTGTGCGGCAGGAGCAGCAGTTACGGTGATGGTTTCTTCTTTCGGGTCAACCGCCGCCTGTGCATAGACAGACATGCCGCTAACCGCTGTGGCTACCACTACTGCGATTTTACGCAGCGATGAACTTGGCTGAGCAGTTTTAAGACGCGCCATTGGTATTTCTCTGATGAAAGTGAATGATAACGTAAACGAGAATTATTATTATAACGGCAGCATAATATTCGAAACTCTGGCGAGATAGCAAGCAATACGCGTCCCTACTAAAACTGAGGGGTTAAGAAATAACCAGATGAAAAGAAAGGGTTAATAAATTAGGCTGGAATGTTATTCGGCCCTGAGAATGGACCAAAGAAGAAAAACCCGCCGAAGCGGGTTTTGAGCAATATCAGTTACTGCCGAACATATCCTTTATCCAGCCAGCGACACCGTCGCTATCTTTCTTTTCCTGCTGCGCCGGTTGTTGCTGCTGCTGTTGAGGCTGCTGCTGCGGCGTTGACTGATCGAACGGATTCCCGGTCGGCTGTTGCATCATTTCACCTTGCTGACACAGCGAATCAGGATCGGTAGTCCATACCGGAAGCGTACGCATCCCCCCGCTACAAACGAAGTTACCGTCGTAGTCCACGCCCATATCCACCACATCTTCCGGCGGTGTCAGCACCAGCGGTGTTGGCGTCTGGTTGGCAAGATAACGCTGATAAATCGACATCGCACCGCTGGCACCGTACAGCTTGGTTGGCTGGTTGTTATCACGGCCCACCCAGGTGATGGTTACCTGGCTGCCGTCGATCCCGGCAAACCAGGTATCCACGTTGTTGTTAGTGGTCCCGGTTTTCCCTGCCAGATGAAGCCCAGGATATTTCGCGCCAAGCTGACGCCCCGTACCACGCTGAACCACCTGCTGCATGGTCCACAGCGTCATATACGCCGCCTGCGCCGGAACGGCACGCTCGGCCTGCGGGAAGCTCTGATACAGCACCGTACCATCTTCGGCAATCACCGAACGCAGCGCCGACAGCGGCGCACGGTTCCCGCCGCTGGCGATAGTCTGGAACGCCTGCGCCACTTCGATCGGCGTCAGGTTCAACGCCCCCAGCAGCATGGCCGGAACCGGGTTAAGCTGATCTTTCGGCGCGCCCAGCTTCAGCCAGGTATCGGTTACGGCAGGCAGGCCCAGCGCCATCCCCAGATTTACCGTTGGCACGTTCATTGAGCGCGTTAACGCATCTACCAGCATCACTTTTCCGCTTTCGCTATAGCGACGGTCATCGTTCTGCGGCGACCACACCTGGCCGTTAGGCTGACGCAGCGCAATCGGGGCATCGGCAATCCAGGTATTCAGACGATACAGCTTCGGCTGGCTGAGCGCGGTCAGATAGGTCGCTGGTTTAGCCAAAGAACCAATCGAACGACGTGCCTGCATCGCACGGTTATAACCAGCGAACTGCGGTTCTGCCCCCCCGACCATGGCACGCACTTCGCCGCTGAAGCGGTCGACCACCACAATCGCGGTTTCCAGATCGCTCAGCTTACGTTGTTTCTTCAGCACCGGAATACCTTCCACCGCCGCTTTTTCTGCAGCATCCTGCGCCACGGAATCAAAGGTGGTGAAAATCTTCACGCCGGAGAGGTCTTTAACTTTATCGCCCAGCTTTGCCTGTAGCTCCTGGCGCACCATCTGCATAAAGGCGGGCTGCGGTGAGATCACCCCACCACGCGGCTGTACGCCTAACGGACGCGCGCTCAGCATGTCATACAGATCCTGGTCGATAATCTGCTGCTGTTGTAGTAAACGCAGCACCAGGTTACGACGCTCCAGTGCCAGCTTCGGGTTACGCCACGGGTTATAGATTGACGCTCCTTTAACCATCCCTACCAGCAGCGCCTGCTGGTCGAGGCTCAGCTCTTCCACCGGACGGCCAAAGTAGTAAAGGCTCGCCAGCGGGAAGCCGCGGATCTCATTGTCACCGCTTTGACCGAGATAGACTTCGTTCATGTACAGCTCAAGAATGCGGTCTTTGCTGTAACGCGCATCCATGATCAGCGCCATATAGGCTTCGTTGGCCTTACGCCAGTAGGAACGTTCGCTGGACAGGAACAGGTTTTTCACCAGTTGCTGGGTCAGCGTACTGGCCCCTTGTACCGTGCGCCCCGCCGTCAGGTTCGCCAGCACCGCGCGGCCAATGGAATAGAGGCTGATACCGTCATGCTCATAGAAGTGACGATCTTCGGTCGCCAGCAGCGTGTCCACCAGCAGATCCGGGAATCCACTGCGCGGGACAAACAGGCGCTGCTCACCGTTAGGCGAAGAGAGCATGGTAATCAGTCGCGGATCGAGACGGAAGAAACCGAACTGGCGGTTGTTATCCATATTCTCGATGGTATCCAGATGGTCGCCATCAAAGGTCAGACGCGCGCGCACCTGACCTTCTTTACTGTCCGGAAAATCAAACGGACGACGGATCATCTCGATGCTTTTCGCCTGCACGGTGAATTCGCCAGGGCGCGTCATTTTCGTCACCTGACGATACTGCGTAGCCTCCAGCAGTTTCACCATCTCGTTCTTGCCGATCGGCATTTCTGGCTCAAGGTTAACCATACGGCCATATACTGCCGCAGGAAGCTGCCAGACTTTACCATCTATACGGCTGCGGATTTTTTGGTCCAGATAAACGCCGTAAATGGCGATCAGCACCAAAAAAACAATCGACAGTTTTACCAGCAGCCAGAACCAGCCGCGTTTACCACGAGGCTTACGCCCTTTGCCTTTACCCTTACGCGGCATCGGTTCTTCATCCTCATAGTCATCATCATCATAATCGTCGTCATACTCTTCATCTCTGAGTTGACGACGGCTCACCTTTTGTTTCACCGGACGCGAGGGTTTCCCTTTACGTCCAATTGGCTCGCGGTCATTCCCCGCCATGCTTTTTCTCCGCAACATTCAGGCGCAAGGGCCCGATTCTCTGTTCTTCCGTCAGTTAACAGAAGAAGAAATCTCTCAATTTACTGCCGTGTTTATACCGGATGACGGCTTCGCTTTATCCGACCTACAGTTTCATTACGAATACTTCTTTGTTCGCCGCGTTGGCGCGGTATTCGCCGGATCGTCCGGCCAGACATGTTTGGGATAGCGCCCTTTCATCTCTTTTTGCACCTCACGGTACGATCCCTGCCAGAACGCGCTCAAATCGCTCGTTACCTGCAACGGTCGTTGGGCCGGAGACAGCAGTTCCAGCACCAGCGGCACGCGCCCCTCGGCGATGGTTGGGGTCTTCGCTTCACCAAACATTTCCTGCATCCGAACCGCCAATACCGGAGGGTTATCCTCATGATAGCGAATGGCAATCCGGCTTCCCGTCGGCACAGTGTAATGCGCTGGCAGTTCACTATCCAGACGTTGCAGCATTGACCAATCCAGCAAACCGCGCAACGCCTGACCCACATTTAGCGCTTTTAACGCGCGTAACGAGTGCACACCGCTCATGTGCGGCAGCAGCCAGCTCTCCAGCGTCGCCAGCAGAGAATCCTCATCTACCGCGGGCCAGTTATACTCTGGCAACCAGTTTGCCGCACATTGCAGACGCAGGCGAAACTGCTCGGCTTCCGGCGTCCAGTTGAGCACACTTAGCCCTTTATCGCGAATGCCGTTCAACATCGCCAGATGCAACTCCTCTTCCGAGGGTTTGGCCAGCGCCTGTACTTTTACCGTTAGCTGGCCAATGCGCGACCGACGCAATGCTTTTAACGTTCCCTGAGTTTCATCCCATTCGATGGTGTCAGATTGTTGTAGCAGTTCAGGGCATGCCTGTATCAGCACCTCGATATCCAGCGGCAGAGCCAGCAGAATACGCGCATCCGGCGAAGCGCTGCCCTGCAGTAACAGCGGCACAATCAGCCATTCATGGCGTCCGGAGGCGTCATCGGCATCCAGCATTGCCCCCATGCCATTCGCCAGTTGATAGCGCCCTTCCTGCCCGCGCCGACGCGCGATCCGATCGGCAAACGCCTGCGCCAGTAATGAGGGGAGCAGCGCGCTGTCCGGCTGTCCGCTGCGAACGTTAAGCCGTTTCAGTAATTGTTGACTGCGCTGCTGCCAGGCGGGCTGATTTCGTGAAAACGCTACAGCCAGATCGGTACTGCCACCGCGCGGCGGCTCTTCCAGAATCGCAGCCAGTTTTGCCGCCGTTGCCGCTTCATTGTCATTGTTGGCGCTAACCAGCATAGCCGCTAAACGGGGGTCGTTACCCAACGTCGCCATTTTCTGCCCAATGGCGCTGAGCCTGTCACCCTCAAGCGCCCCCAGCATCTGCAGCAGCCGCTTTGCCGCCTGCAGGTTGATGGCGGGCGGGGTATCCAGCCAGTTCAGTTGCTCAGGGTCGGTGCATCCCCATTGCAGCAACTCCATCAGCAGTCCGGACAGGTCGCTCTGTAAAATCTCCGGTTCTCCCTGCGCCGCCGCTCTTTCCGCCTGCTCTTTGGCAAGCAAATGTAGGCAGATACCGGGTTCCAGACGGCCCGCGCGTCCCGCTCGCTGGGTCATCGAGGCCTGGCTTATGCGTTGGGTAATCAGTCGCGTTAAACCGGTACGCGCGTCATAGCGCGCCACGCGCTCCTGGGCGCTGTCCACCACCAGCCGGATGCCTTCAATAGTTAAGCTGGTTTCGGCAATATTGGTCGCCAGCACCACTTTGCGCTTGCCTTGCGGCGCGGGCAAAATCGCCTGACGCTGCTCGGCAAGCGTCAGCGCGCCGTACAGTGGGCACAACAACACATCGCTGCCCACACGCGTTGCCAGTTGCTCCTGCACGCGCTGGATTTCCCCTACACCCGGTAAAAACAGCAGCAGCGACCCGCTTTCATGGCGCAGGAGTTCTGCCGTCGCTATCGCTACCGCTTCAGCAAAACGCAGATGCGCCGCCAACGGCTGATATCGTCGATCAACGGGAAATGCGCGGCCTTCAGAAACGATCGTCGGCGCATCGGGCAACATCTGCTGCAAACGCCCGTTGTCCAAAGTGGCAGACATGATCAACAGTTTCAGATCGTCACGCAGCCCTTGCTGCACATCCAGCAACAGCGCCAGCGCCAGGTCGGCCTGCAAACTCCGCTCGTGAAATTCGTCGAGGATGACCAGCCCAACGCCCGTCAATTCGGGGTCGCGCTGGATCATGCGCGTCAGAACCCCCTCCGTCACCACCTCAAGGCGGGTCAGCGGCCCTACGCAGCTTTGCGCACGCATGCGATACCCCACGGTCTCGCCAGGCTTTTCATTCAGCAATTCCGCCAACCGCTGCGCCACATTGCGTGCTGCCAGACGCCGCGGCTCCAGCAAAATAATTCGTCCATTGATACCGCGATGTTCAAGGAGTCGCAACGGCAGCCAGGTTGATTTCCCGGCACCGGTCGGCGCCGTCAGCAGAACCTGCGACGAGGCATCAAGGGCGGTAAGTAGTTCAGGCACTACGGCGGCAACGGGCAACGACGTCACAAATGACTCCAGAGGGTTAACATTCTTCGCGCTGCATTGTAGCATCGCGTTAATTCATAACCGAGTATCCATCATGTCTGAGCCAAAAAGGCTGTTCTTTGCGATTGAATTGCCTGGCGAGGTTCGGGAGCAGTTAATCCACTGGCGGGCCGCGCAGTTCCCCCCAGAAGCGGGGCGTCCCGTCGCCGCCGATAATCTGCATCTGACGCTCGCCTTTTTGGGCGACGTCAGCGCTGAGAAGCAGCATGCGTTAACGCAGCTTGCAGGGCGTATTCGCCAGCCGGGTTTTACGCTCAAACTCGACGATGCCGGGCAATGGCTGCGCTCGCGTGTCGTGTGGTTGGGAATGCGTCAGCCGCCGCGCGGGCTGCTGCAGTTGGCGAACATGTTGCGGGCACAAGCCGCACGCAGTGGATGCCACCAGAGCCCGCAGCCGTTTCACCCGCATATCACGCTGCTGCGTGACGCCGGTCACGCGGTATCTATCCCTCCGCCAGGGTTTGGCTGGTCGTTTCCGGTAACAGAGTTTGGGCTTTATTCCTCCTCATTCATGCGAGGACGCACGCGTTACACGCAGTTGCAACGCTGGACGCTGACTGAATAATCAAAGGAACTGTTCATGCAATTTTCTCCACCTTTACAACCTGCAACGCTCATTCAGCGCTATAAGCGTTTTTTAGCGGATGTGATCACACCGGATGGCACAACGTTAACGCTACACTGCCCCAATACGGGAGCCATGACCGGCTGCGCAACGCCGGGAGATACTGTCTGGTATTCGACATCAGAAAATACCAAACGAAAATATCCACATACCTGGGAATTAACGCAAACCCAATCCGGTGCACTTATTTGTGTTAACACGCTGTGGGCCAATAGATTAACGAAAGAGGCTATTCAGCGTTCGTTAATTTCGGAAGTTTCAGACTACAGCACCTTGAAAAGTGAAGTAAAATACGGCGCCGAAGGGAGCCGCATCGACTTTTTGTTACAGGCGGATTCCCGACCTGACTGCTATATTGAAGTGAAATCAGTCACGTTGGCGGAAAAAGATCAGGGTTATTTTCCCGATGCCATCACTGAACGAGGTCAGAAACATCTTCGGGAATTGATGAGCGTAGCGGCCGAAGGCAAGCGCGCGGTGATATTTTTCGCGGTGTTGCATTCAGCCATTACACGGTTTTCACCCGCGCGCCATATCGATGCAAAATATGCGCAATTATTAGTTGAAGCACAGCTTAAGGGGGTAGAAATTCTGGTTTATAAAGCGGAACTTTCTGCCCATGGTATGACTCTTAAAGAGCCGTTGCCCATTACCTTGTAATGGTGTAAATATTCGGTTAATTAGTATTCTGGGCGCGTGGGCAAATACGCTTTTCCTCACAGGGTTGTCAAGTGTTACGTTTAGATAATTGCTATCCGGAAAAGCATCTGCTATTTATAGCGACCTGATTTTTCCCCCGAACATGGGGATCGATAGTGCGTGTTAAGGAGAAGCAACATGCAAGAAGGGCAAAACCGTAAAACATCGTCCCTGAGTATTCTCGCCATCGCTGGGGTGGAGCCGTACCAGGAGAAACCGGGCGAAGAGTATATGAACGAAGCCCAGCTGTCGCACTTCAGGCGTATTCTTGAGGCATGGCGTAATCAACTTAGGGATGAAGTTGATCGCACCGTATCTCATATGCAAGACGAAGCGGCTAACTTCCCTGATCCGGTGGACCGCGCCGCGCAGGAAGAAGAATTCAGCCTTGAGCTGCGTAACCGTGATCGTGAGCGCAAACTGATCAAAAAGATCGAGAAGACGCTGAAGAAAGTAGAAGACGAAGATTTCGGCTACTGCGAATCATGCGGCGTAGAAATTGGTATTCGCCGTCTGGAAGCGCGTCCGACAGCCGATCTGTGCATCGACTGTAAAACGCTGGCAGAAATCCGCGAAAAACAAATGGCAGGTTAATTCCGGTCATTTTTACCACGTTTACTACAGGCGGGAGCTTCTCCCGCCTTATTATTTGTTAGCCCGCAAAATGAGCGATTCACATTATATTGGCCGCTTCGCCCCTTCCCCCTCTGGCGAACTCCATTTTGGTTCACTGATTGCCGCCCTCGGGAGTTACCTGCAGGCCCGTGCTCGTCGCGGAATCTGGCGGGTACGCATTGAAGATATTGACCCCCCTCGTGAAGTTCCCGGTACTGCAGACACGATTCTGCGTCAGCTGGAACATTACGGACTGCACTGGGATGGCGATATTTTATGGCAATCCCAGCGTCATGACGCCTACCGCGAGGCGCTGGCCTGGCTGCATCAGCAGGATCTGAGCTATTACTGCACCTGTACACGCGCGCGTATACAAAGCGTCGGCGGAATTTACGACGGTCATTGCCGTGAGCTACGCCACGGGCCTGAACAGGCGGCGGTCCGCATTAAGCAACGCCATCCGGTGATGCAGTTTACGGACCAACTGCGCGGTGTGATTCAGGCTGATCCGCGGCTTGCAAAGGAAGATTTTATTATTCACCGTCGCGACGGGCTGTTTGCCTATAACCTCGCGGTGGTGGTAGACGACCACTTCCAGGGCGTGACGGAAATTGTGCGCGGTGCCGATCTTATCGAACCGACGGTACGGCAAATTTCGTTGTATCAACAGTTCGGCTGGCAAGCGCCGGACTATATTCATCTGCCGCTGGCGCTCAACGAGCAAGGCGCTAAACTTTCAAAACAAAATCATGCACCTGCACTGCCGCAAGGCGATCCACGCCCGGTGATTGTTGCTGCGCTGCGCTTTCTCGGCCAGCACTCCGATATCCCGTGGCAGGAGATGCGCGTGGATCAGATTCTCACGTTTGCCATTGAAAACTGGAGTCTGACAGCGGTGCCAGAATCGGCGATCGTAAATCCGCCATTCTCAAATGCATCATGCTGAGCTATGATTAGCCGCTATTTTTACACAGCAACACTTGTTCTGATTGAAGTTTGACACTACCGAGGTGCACTATTTTTACCCGAGTCGCTAATTTTTGCCGCAAGGTGCTAAGCCGCGAGGAGCGCGAGGCCGAGCTCGCCGTCGCCCGTCCACATATGACGGTAATCCCGCGTGAGCAGCACTCTATCTCCCGCAAAGATATCAGTGAAAATGCCCTGAAGGTAATGTACAGGCTCAATAAGGCCGGATACGAGGCATGGCTGGTTGGCGGAGGCGTACGCGATCTTTTGCTGGGCAAAAAGCCGAAAGATTTTGATGTCACGACTAACGCCACGCCAGATCAGGTGCGAAAACTGTTTCGTAACTGTCGTCTGGTTGGTCGCCGTTTCCGTCTGGCCCATGTCATGTTTGGCCCGGAAATTATCGAAGTGGCAACTTTCCGTGGTCATCATGAAGGCAGCGAGTCCGATCGCACAACCTCACAGCGCGGACAAAACGGTATGCTGCTGCGCGACAACATCTTCGGCTCCATCGAAGAAGATGCCCAGCGTCGCGACTTCACGATTAACAGCCTGTATTACAGCGTGGCCGATTTCACCGTGCGTGATTACGTTGGTGGCATGCAGGATCTCGAAGAGGGCATCGTTCGCCTGATCGGTAATCCGGAAACGCGCTACCGCGAAGACCCTGTACGTATGCTGCGGGCCGTGCGCTTTGCCGCCAAGCTCGACATGCGTATCAGCCCGGAAACCGCTGAGCCAATCCCGCGTCTGGCAACACTGCTTAACGATATTCCCCCCGCACGCCTGTTTGAAGAAGCACTCAAACTGTTACAGGCGGGCTATGGGTATGAAACCTATATAAAACTGCGTGAGTACAGCCTGTTCCAGCCGCTGTTCCCCACCATTACGCGCTATTTCACCGAAGACGGTGACAGCCCAATGGAACGCATCATCGCTCAGGTGCTGAAGAATACCGATAACCGCATCCACAATGATATGCGCGTTAACCCGGCGTTCTTGTTCGCCGCCATGTTCTGGTATCCGTTACTGGAAGCTGCGCAGAAAATTGCCCAGGAAAGCGGTCTGGCTTACTACGATGCCTTCGCACTGGCGATGAACGACGTACTGGATGAAGCCTGCCGCTCGCTGGCGATCCCGAAACGTCTGACCTCGCTGACCCGTGATATCTGGCAGTTGCAGCTACGCATGTCTCGTCGCCAGGGCAAACGCGCCTGGAAGCTGATGGAGCATCCGAAGTTCCGCGCCGCTTACGATCTGCTGGCCCTGCGTGCCGAAGTGGAAAACAACGCTGAGCTGCAGCGTCTGGCGCAGTGGTGGGGAGAATTCCAGGTTTCAGCACCGCCGGAACAAAAAGGCATGCTCAACGAACTCGACGAAGAACCGGAACGCCGTCGTCATCGTCGCCCGCGTAAACGCGCCCCGCGCCGTGAAGGTTCCGCGTGACCATCGCCTATATCGCTCTCGGCAGTAATCTGGCCTCTCCTCTGGAGCAGGTTAATGCTGCCGTAAAAGCGATTGGCGACATTCCCGACAGCCGTATCGTCGCTGTTTCCTCCTTTTACCGTACACCGCCATTAGGCCCACAGGATCAGCCAGATTACCTGAACGCTGCCGTGGCGCTGGAAACCACTCTCGCTCCCGAAGAATTGCTTAATCATACCCAACGCATTGAGCTGCAACAGGGACGCGTACGTAAAGCCGAACGCTGGGGGCCGCGCACTCTGGACCTCGATATTATGCTGTTTGGCGATGAAGTGATTAACACCGAACGTCTGACCGTGCCGCACTATGACATGAAAAACCGTGGTTTTATGCTGTGGCCGCTCGCTGAAATCGCACCTGAGCTTATCTTCCCGGAGGGTATCAGCCTGCATCAGCACCTCACCCATCTTGGTGCCGCAAAACCTGCACACTGGTAAAGTATCCTCTCCCCTTCAGCGTTTACTACTTTAGTGCCAAACGGTTGCTTAAAACAATTGCCCCCCTGAATGTGACTGTTAGAATGCCGATAAATATGACTTTCATCATCAGGAAATGTTATGAAACCCACCACCATTTCACTGCTGCAGAAATGCAAGCAAGAGAAAAAACGCTTCGCGACCATTACCGCCTACGACTACAGCTTCGCTAAGTTATTTGCCGACGAAGGCATTAATGTGATGCTGGTTGGCGACTCGCTGGGCATGACGATTCAGGGGCATGACTCCACCCTACCGGTCACCGTTGAAGATATTGCTTACCACACTCGTGCCGTACGTCGTGGCGCTCCCAACTGTCTGCTGCTCTCCGACCTGCCATTTATGGCTTACGCCACGCCGGAACAAGCATTTGAAAACGCCGCGGTGGTGATGCGGGCGGGCGCTAATATGGTCAAAATTGAAGGCGGCGCCTGGCTGGTGGATACGGTAAAAATGCTCACCGAACGCGCCGTACCGGTTTGCGGTCATCTGGGATTAACACCGCAGTCGGTGAATATTTTCGGCGGCTATAAAATTCAGGGCCGCGGCGACGCCGGGCAGGTATTGCTGGATGACGCGCTGGCCTTAGAAGCCGCTGGCGCTCAGTTGCTGGTGCTGGAGTGCGTGCCGGTTGAGTTGGCGAAGCGCGTCACCGAAGCGCTGTCGATTCCGGTTATCGGAATCGGCGCTGGTAACGTCACCGATGGACAAATCCTCGTCATGCACGATGCCTTTGGTATTACCGGTGGCCACATCCCGAAATTTGCAAAGAATTTCCTCAATGAAGCAGGCGACATGCGCGCCGCAGTGCGGCAGTATATGGCTGAAGTGGAGTCCGGCGTTTATCCGGGCGAAGAACACAGTTTCCACTAATTTTTCAGGCCATATATCGGCCTGAAAAGCGTAGCGCCATCAGGCGGTTCGCTGCATGTTGCCGGATGGCGGCGTAAACGCCTTATCCGGCCTACGGTTCCTCAGGCAACTCAAGGAGTCTTGTCGTGTTAATCATTGAAACCCTGCCGCTGCTGCGCCAGCATATTCGTCGTCTGCGTCAGGAAGGCAAACGCGTCGCTCTGGTTCCCACCATGGGCAACCTGCACGACGGCCATATGAAGCTGGTCGATGAGGCAAAAGCGCGGGCTGATGTGGTGATCGTCAGCATTTTCGTCAACCCGATGCAGTTTGACCGACCGGACGATCTGGTGCGCTATCCACGCACGCTGCAGGAAGATTGTGAAAAGCTGAACAAGCGTAAAGTCGATTATGTTTTTGCGCCAGCCGTTGAGGAAATCTACCCGCAGGGGCTGGAAGGCCAGACGTTCGTTGAAGTTCCCGGTCTCTCCACCATGCTGGAAGGCGCCAGCCGTCCAGGCCATTTCCGTGGCGTTTCCACTATCGTCAGCAAGCTGTTTAACCTGATCCAGCCAGATATCGCCTGCTTTGGCGAGAAAGATTTCCAGCAGCTCGCGCTGATCAGCAAAATGGTGGCGGATCTGGGTTATGACATTGAGATCGTTGGCGTGCCGATTATTCGCGCCAAAGACGGTCTGGCGCTTAGCTCACGTAACGGCTATCTGACCGCAGAGCAGCGAAAAATTGCGCCGGGTCTGCACAAAGTGATGAACGGCATCGCTGAAAAGCTGCTTGCTGGCCATCGTGACCAGGAAGAGATTATTGCCATTGCCGAGCAGGAACTGAATGAAAAAGGCTTCCGTGCCGACGATATTCAGATTCGTGATGCCGACACGCTGCTGGAGCTGACGGAAACCAGTAAACGCGCGGTGATTCTGGCCGCCGCCTGGCTGGGTCAGGCACGTCTGATCGATAATCAAAGCGTTACATTAGCCCAGTAGACAGGGGTTAAAAATCAGGCAATACTGCCTGAGAATTTCTCAAAGCAGGCCAGTAGTGCCTGCTTAGCCAAGGTAAACGACAGGGTATAGAAGTTATGATTCGCACCATGCTGCAAGGCAAGCTCCACCGCGTAAAAGTCACGCAGGCGGACCTGCACTACGAAGGCTCCTGCGCCATCGACCAGGATTTCCTCGATGCCTCTGGTATTCTGGAAAACGAAGCTATTGATATCTGGAACGTGACCAACGGTAAACGTTTCTCAACCTATGCGATTGCGGCTGAACGCGGCTCCAGAATCATCTCGGTGAACGGCGCAGCGGCGCACTGTGCTGAAGTCGGCGACATTGTGATTATCGCCAGCTTCGTCACCATGTCTGATGAAGAAGCCCGCACCTGGCGTCCGAAAGTGGCCTACTTTGAAGGCGACAACGAAATGAAGCGCACCGCGAAAGCCATTCCGGTACAGGTTGCCTGACAGCCCTTACCCCTGCGGCTGATTACTTATCAGCCGCGACATCGTCTCCAGCGAATCCGTTCTTAAAATATAAAGTCTTTTCAATAAGAACGGATTATCCCCCGGTTTAACCTTCCCTCTCACCGTGGTGACCGCCATGTGGAATCCCGCGTCGCCTGCCGCTTTTACTGCGGTGGCGTTATAGCCGCCAAACGGGTAAGAAAGATAAAGAACGTGAGGGTTAAACTGAGACAACGCCCGACGCGAACGGGCGAAATCAAACAGAATATTATGATAGCTGCGACTCAGCAGGATTGGCCGGTGATTCGCATCAACCCGATGTAAAAAATGGGTATGCGACTGGAAGTCGAACACGTCCCTGATCTCATTCAGTTCCGCGATGCTCATAAACTGCAGTGATTTCGGATCCCACTTCTGCGGGTGGCGCTTGATACGTGAGGAGATAATAAACGCCGTTGCCTTCATGCCGTGCTGCTTCAGAATCGGGTAAGCATAACGACTCACCGACTTCAGACCATCATCAAAAGTCAGCACCACTGCCCGCGCCGGGAGATTCATATTGTTGCGAACATAGCCTTCCAGTTGGTACATCGTCAACGTGGTGTAACCGCGGTCCTGTAGCCAGGCCATCTGGTTGCTGAAGGCGCGTACGGAGGTTGTCGTGGAGGTGTGACGAAAACGGGTATTCTCTTCATCGCGCAGAATATGGTGATAGGTTAACACCGGGATACCGTTGTCTTCCTGCGCATCCAGAGCGCTGATATAGGCCAGTCTGCCGCCAATACGGATCTGGTACCAGGTTTGGTTGAGACGGTCTTTAAGCTTGCTGATAACCGGATAACGCAGATTATCCGCCAGCACGCCAAACGGGGCGCTACCAACATCCGGAGCGTTATAAACCGGCGTATCTTTCCAGGTGATCAGGCTTTGGTTGCTGAGGGGTTTATTGAGATCGCCCAGACCATCGTCGACTTTCTGCCGCCCCTGCACAGGCTCCAGATGCCCCTTATCAATAAACCCGGTACCAAAACCAAAGGTAAATTCGTAATAGTCTGCCGCAATTGGCTCAACGGCGAGGATCTGCCCGGCGCGAATATTTCCTACCGTCACCATCTTGTTGCCAATCTGCGCCCACACGGCGGCTGCTTCGGTGGTTTGCATGTAGCGAGCAGGCAAAGCCGCAGCTATGCTGCCAGAAAACAGGAGCAATAAAACAAGCAGAACGCGCATCACCATATGAGATAACCGAGGCGAGAAACCCCGGCTATTGTAGCAAAAGCGCCATCAATACCAATGATTAATACTCATACAAATCATGCTTCAATACGAAGGGGGGATTTTTCTGTTGTTGATGCCAGAGGCTAGAGACTTCGGGCCCGCCAAGCGCAACGATGCTATCACGAAACGCAGAACTGCTCATCGATTCCCGCGACGAAAGCATTCGCTCAAGCAATGGATAACTGATACCTGAAATCACTTCACACTGGGGATGTTTATGGCTCATTAACGAAGCCACGCGGTAAGGCGCGGCCCCGGCCATATCCGTCAGGAATATCACACCCTCGCCAGAGTCTGTAGCATGCAGGGCATGGCACATCATGCGGCTTAGCATATTCGAGCTAAGCCCACACCAAAAACTCACCGCCTGGCATTGAACCAACGGGCCGTACTTTTTCTCCAGATGATGCAGCATATCCTGTGCCTTATCATCATGACAGGTAATTACCCAACCTAGCATTGCCTACCTCCTTAGCAGGCAAGTAGTTTATCAGGGTGATAAATCCGTAATGGTGATAAGCATCAAAAGTCTTCCTCTCCCGGGTAAGGAGAGGAAGAAAGACTTAGCTGCGCAGGCCGCGTCCGCGCTGAATCAGGTACCAGCACAGCAAATAAAACGCCGCGATAAACACCACCAGCACGCCAAAGGTGGTGACCAGCGGAACATCATGGATCCCCAGGAAGCCGTAACGGAAACCGCTAATCATGTAGACAATCGGGTTCAGATGGGACAGTCCCTGCCAGAACGGCGGCAGCAACGTTAACGAATAGAAAACGCCGCCCAGATAGGTCAGCGGAGTCAGCACGAAGGTTGGGATCAGGCTGATATCGTCAAAGGTTTTAGCGAAAACCGCGTTCAACAGACCGGCCAACGAAAACAGCACCGCCGTTAACACCAGCGTAAGCGCCACAAAGACCCAGGAATGCACCTGGAACGGCACGAAGAACAGCGAAATCGCTGTTACCAGGATCCCTACGCACAGGCCACGCGCCACGCCGCCGCCAACAAAGCCGGCGATGATCACGTGCGTCGGTACCGGAGCGACCAGTAGCTCTTCAATGTTGCGTTGAAACTTGGCGCTGAAGAATGACGATGCCACGTTGGCGTACGAGTTGGTAATTACCGCCATCATAATCAGCCCTGGCACGATAAACTGCATGTAGCTAAAACCATGCATTTCGCCGATACGCGAGCCGATCAGGTTACCAAAGATAATAAAATAGAGCGTCATAGTAATGACGGGGGGAACCAGAGTCTGGACCCAGATACGCATAAAGCGGTGGATCTCTTTCGCCCAGATGCTTTTCAGCGCAACCCAATAAAGCTGCATCATGCGCGATCTCCTTGTTTTTCATGCACCAGAGAAACAAACAGTTCTTCCAGTCGGTTCGCTTTGTTTCGCATACTCAATACCTGAATGCCCTGGGCGCTCAGCTGTGAGAACACGCTGTTGACCCCCTGTTCACGCAGTACTTCAACTTCCAGTGTGGAGGTATCCACCAGCCGGTAATGATAGCCCTCCAGTTTTGGCAGCGGGCTTTTCGGCGCCAGATCGAGAATAAAGGTCTCGGATTTCAGCTTAGAGAGCAGGCTCTTCATCGAGGTGTTTTCCACCAGCTCGCCGTGCTGAATAATGCCGATGTTGCGACACAGCATTTCCGCTTCTTCGAGATAGTGAGTGGTCAGAATAATCGTGGTGCCTTTGTCGTTTAAATCCTTTAAAAAACCCCACATTGAACGACGCAGCTCAATATCGACCCCCGCCGTCGGTTCATCAAGGATGAGTAATTTAGGCTCGTGCATTAGTGCGCGGGCAATCATCAGACGGCGTTTCATCCCGCCGGAGAGCATGCGCGCGCGCTCGTTACGTTTTTCCCATAAATCGAGCTGCTTTAAATATAATTCGCTGCGTTTGACCGCCTCTTTATACTCAACGCCGTAATAACCCGCCTGGTTGACTACGATCTGCTGCACGGTTTCAAACGGGTTAAAATTAAACTCCTGCGGTACCAGACCAAGCTGGCGTTTCGCATTAACGGTATCTTTTTCAAGATCGTATCCGAAGACGCTCACCCGCCCAGAGGTTTTATTCACCAGCGAGCTGATTATCCCGATGGTGGTGGACTTGCCTGCGCCATTCGGTCCCAAAAGCGCATAAAAATCCCCCGCTTCGACTTGCAAATCTATTCCGCGTAACGCCTGAACGCCACCGGGATAGGTTTTTTTAAGTTGTTGAAGTTCCAGAGCAATGGTCATGGTTTTTTACTTACCTTACATTCTAATGCTTGATATTTGGTTTTAATAAATCAGGAGTTACCCTATATTAGCGCAACGCAATTCAATTGGTTACAGCCTCCATGAAAGACATAGATACACTCATCAGCAACAACGCGCTATGGTCAAAGATGCTGGTAGAAGAGGATCCCGGATTTTTTGAAACGCTGACTCACGCACAAAATCCGCGCTTTTTATGGATTGGATGTTCCGACAGTCGCGTTCCCGCAGAACGTTTAACCGGTCTTGAGCCGGGTGAATTATTTGTTCACCGTAATGTTGCCAATCTGGTTATTCACACCGACCTGAACTGTCTCTCAGTGGTTCAGTATGCGGTGGATGTGCTGGAAGTGGAACATATTATTATTTGCGGCCACTATGGATGTGGTGGCGTACAGGCAGCTATTGAAAATAAAGAACAGGGGCTGATTGATAACTGGTTACTGCATATTCGCGATATCTGGTTTAAACACAGTTCACTGCTGGGCGAAATGCCGCAGGAACGTCGCATTGACACCCTGTGCGAACTGAATGTAATGGAGCAGGTCTACAACTTGGGCCACTCAACCATCATGCGTTCAGCCTGGAAGCGCGGTCAGAAAGTTACCATTCACGGCTGGGCTTACGGTATTCATGATGGCCTGCTGCGCGATCTGGACGTCACCGCCACCAGTCGCGAGACGCTGGAGCAGCGCTATCGCCAGGGGCTGTCTAACCTCAGCCAGAAACATACCAATCACAAGCAGATACCAACAAGCGGCAGCGACGCTTAAGTCGCTTTTCGGCCTGCGGGGAAGTATCGTGCAGGCCGAATAAGCAAAGCGCCATCAGGCGCTCCCGACATTACTCGTCCAGCAGCACCACTTTGCCAACGTACGGCAGATGGCGATAACGCTGGGCATAGTCAATGCCATAGCCGACAACAAACTCATCTGGGATAGAGAATCCGATAAACTCAACCGGAACATCCACTTCACGACGGGTAGGTTTGTCCAGCAGCGTACAAATAGCCAGGGATTTCGGCTCGCGCAGGCTCAGAATCTCACGCACTTTGGACAACGTGTTACCGGAGTCGATGATGTCTTCGACAATCAGCACGTCCTTGCCACGAATGTCTTCATCCAGGTCTTTCAGGATTTTAACATCGCGCGTGGTGGACATTCCGCTGCCATAGCTGGAAGCAGTCATGAAATCGACTTCGTGGGAGACATGCACTTCACGGCACAGGTCGGCCATAAACATAAATGAGCCGCGTAACAGACCAACCAGCACCATATCGCTGCCGCTGTCCTTGTAACGTTCGTTAATCTGACGTCCCAGTTCAGCAATACGCGCTTTGATCTCCGCTTCCGGGATCATGACTTCAACAGTATGTTTCATATCTCTAACCATATGATTTAAAAACAAATCACTCAATGCTAACTTTTAATAAGCCAGCATCTAAGCGCAAGGCACGCAGTATACCAGCAAAAGCATTCATACGCGGCATCTGTTGATAAAGTTCATAATGTGACGTTTATCACGCGTTTTAGCTCCTATAATTAACTGCTATTAAAGAAATAACACCTGTGATGGTATTTTTTATGGCAAATAACAACGTACGTTCTCAACGGCTTATCGTGACCCTGAGCGCCCTGTTTGCGGCACTTTGTGGACTATATCTCCTGATTGGTGGAGGCTGGCTGGTCGCCATCGGTGGCTCCTGGTATTACCCGATCGCGGGCCTTGCCATGCTCGGTGTGGCTCTCCTGTTGTGGCGCAGTAACCGATCCGCCCTTTGGCTGTATGCCGCCCTGCTTCTCGCCACCATGATTTGGGGCGTCTGGGAAGTCGGCTTTGATTTCTGGGCGCTGACGCCGCGTAGCGACATCCTAGTCTTCTTTGGTATCTGGCTTATCCTGCCTTTCGTCTGGCATCGCCTGATTATCCCTTCCAGTGGCGCAGTAGCGGCGCTGGTGGTGGCCCTGCTGATTAGCGGCGGTATCCTGACCTGGGCTGGCTTCAACGACCCACAAGAGGTTCACGGCACGCTGAGTGCAGATACCTCTCAGGCCGATGCAATCTCAGCGGTTGCCGACGAGGACTGGCCGGCTTACGGTCGCAATCAGGAAGGTCAGCGCTACTCACCGTTAAAACAAATTAACGCTGACAACGTTCATCAGTTGAAAGAAGCCTGGGTATTTCGTACCGGGGATTTAAAACAACCCAACGATCCCGGTGAAATCACCAATGAAGTCACGCCAATAAAAGTGGGGGATACTCTTTATCTGTGTACCGCCCACCAGCGGCTGTTCGCCCTGGATGCGGCCAGCGGTAAAGAGAAGTGGCATTTCGATCCCCAACTCAATACCAATACCAGCTTCCAGCACGTAACCTGTCGCGGCGTTTCTTATCATGAAGCCAAACCGGATACGGTTTCTGCAGAGGTGATGGCCGACTGTCCGCGCCGCATCCTTTTGCCGGTCAATGATGGTCGACTGTTTGCCTTGAATGCCGAGACCGGCAAGCTGTGCGAAACCTTCGCCAATAAAGGTATTTTAAATCTGCAGACCAATATGCCGGATACCTCACCGGGCCTGTACGAACCGACGTCTCCCCCGATAATCACCGATAAAACTATCGTTATTGCCGGGTCGGTAACCGATAACTACTCAACCCGCGAAACATCCGGGGTGATACGTGGTTTTGACGTCAATAACGGCAAGCTTCTGTGGGCGTTTGATCCCGGTGCCAAGGATCCTAATTTCATCCCGTCAGATGAACATACCTTCACCTTTAATTCACCCAACTCCTGGGCGCCTGCGGCCTACGACGCGAAGCTGGATCTGGTGTATCTGCCCATGGGCGTTACCACGCCGGATATCTGGGGCGGTAACCGCACACCGGAACAGGAACGTTACGCCAGCGCCATTCTGGCGTTAAATGCCGCGACCGGGAAATTGGCCTGGAGCTATCAGACCGTTCACCACGATCTGTGGGATATGGACTTACCGGCGCAGCCAACCCTGGCGGATATCAACGTCAATGGAGAGAAAATTCCGGTCATTTATGCCCCGGCAAAAACCGGTAATATCTTTGTGCTTGACCGCCGTAATGGTGAACTGGTGGTGCCTGCCCCGGAAAAACCGGTGCCGCAAGGTGCAGCCAAAGGTGATTATGTCAGCAAAACCCAGCCGTTCTCCGATCTCAGTTTCCGTCCGCAAAAAGATCTCAGTGGTGCGGATATGTGGGGCGCAACCATGTTTGATCAGTTGGTGTGCCGCGTAATGTTCCACCAGCTGCGCTATGAAGGCATTTTTACCCCGCCTTCAGAGCAAGGCACTCTGGTGTTCCCGGGTAACCTCGGCATGTTCGAATGGGGCGGCATTTCCGTTGATCCCAACCGTCAGGTAGCCATTGCCAACCCGATGGCGCTGCCGTTCGTTTCTAAGCTGATCCCACGCGGTCCCGGCAATCCGATGGAGCCGCCGAAAGATGCCAAAGGTACTGGCACGGAGTCCGGTATTCAGCCGCAGTACGGCGTACCGTTCGGCGTAACGCTTAATCCATTCCTTTCACCATTTGGCCTGCCGTGTAAACAGCCAGCATGGGGCTACATTTCCGCCGTAGATCTGAAAACCAATCAAGTAGTGTGGAAAAAACGCATTGGCACACCACAGGACAGCATGCCATTCCCAATGCCGGTTCCGGTGCCGTTCAATATGGGAATGCCGATGCTGGGTGGACCTATCTCCACCGCGGGTAACGTGCTGTTTATAGCCGCGACTGCCGATAACTATCTGCGCGCATACAACATGAGCAACGGTGAAAAACTGTGGCAGGGTCGGCTTCCGGCAGGCGGCCAGGCAACGCCGATGACGTATGAAGTTAACGGTAAGCAATATGTGGTGATATCCGCCGGGGGCCACGGCTCATTTGGCACCAAGATGGGCGATTATATCGTGGCATACGCGTTGCCGGACGACGCGAAGTAAAATGGACAACGCCCGCTAATCAGCGGGCGTTTTTTTATTCAAACTTCAGTGACAGTAACGACGCTTTTGCGGCTTCCTGATACTGAGCCACCAGATCTTTGGTCATATTGAAGGAGACCTGCACCGCTTTCTCGTTTTGCGAGGTAATCAGCAGCATATTGAGAATTTCAGTATCCGGCGCTTGAGAACGGAAAGTAATCAGCCACGCTTTATGCCCATCAACCGTGACAGGTTCCGCCTGCGGCTTGAAGTTGGTCAGCATCTTCAGTGTCGCATCCTTTGCCATATCCAACTGAGCGGCAGGCAACGCGTTGCGCCCGGCGGTAATACCTAGAGACGCTTTACCGCGTTCGTCACCGTAAATCACCTGTGGACGGTTTTCAGAAGGGTATTTGATTTTTGCCATTTCGTCCGGCATCGGCGTGAGCGTCTGCGGAATTTCGAGACTTAAATTCAGTTTTGAAATCTGTTGGCGTTCCATCTTCATCGCAGCCTGTGCCGAAACCGCCAGAAGCATAATAAAAGATGCCGTCAGTACTTTACGCAAAAGGGCCATGAATACCTCGTGATGAGTGATTAACCTCATCAGTATATGAATGCCTTTACTCGACGATAGAGTAATAATCCGTTTTTGAAATAAACATTTAGCGGATAGCGCCACCGCTATCCGCCGCTGTTTATACGGTAAAACCGAGCATCATCCCGGTGTCTTCATGCTCTAACAAATGGCAGTGCGCCATATAGGCATGTTCCTTTGGCGCGTCGTGGTCAAATTTCACCAGCACCTCGCTCACGCCGCCCTCTACCCGCACCGTATCTTTCCATCCCGCGCGGTGCGCAGCAGGCGCTTTGCCATTTTCAGACAGAATACGGAACTGCGTGCCGTGAATGTGGAACGGATGCAGCATCATGTCGCCCTGACCGGAAATCACCCAGCGTTCGTGTTGACCTTTCGCCGCGGCAAACATCGGTTTATTCATATCAAACGCCTGACCATTAATCCGGTTGGCATTATGGAAATCGAATGTTCCATGCTTCATGTTGCCCATGTCACCATGCTGCATATTCCCCATCTCACCGTGGTTCATATTGCCATGCTTCATGTTCCCGTGGCCCATATTGTCATTATTCATATGGCCCATCATCTTGCCATGATCCATACCCGCCATAGCCTGAGCGCCGTACTTCTTCATCAACATTTGCATGCCCATCATGTCGAGCATTGGGTCCATCGATAATTGCAGTTTGCGCACCGTCAGCCCCTCAAACGATGGCAGCGCCGGCATGGATGTCAGCGTATCCGGCAACGTGCCGGAAGCGGTAATCAGCAGCGGCTGAACGCGCATCACCGGATGCGGCTTATCAAATGGCGCAATCGCCATGCCCATCTGACCCACAGGCAGAGTGACCAGATCAAACGCTTTACCGTCGCTCACATCCACCAGCACTTCAAAGCGTTCGCCCATCAGCATAGGAAGTTCGGTCACTTTTACTGGCTCCGCCAACAGTCCGCCGTCGCTGGCAATAACGTACAAAGGACGATTGTCGCTGGCCGCGATATTCAGTGAGCGTGCGTTACAACCATTTAGCAGACGCAGGCGCAGCCAACCGCGCGGTGCAGCATGCTGAGGATAAATCGCCCCATTGGTCAGCAGCGTATCGCCAAACCAGCCGACGGCAGCGGTCATGATGTCCAGTTGATAGTTAACCTGACCATCAGCAGAGAACTGTTTATCCTGAATAATCACCGGCACATCATCAATGCCCCACTGCTTAGGCAGCAGCAGCTTGCGAATCTCTTCATCTTCAATCAGCACCAGTCCGGCCAGGCCCATCGCCACCTGATGACCAGTCTTCCCATGCTGATGCGGGTGGAACCAGCAGGTTGCCGCGCGCTGATCCGGTGTGAAGGTCACAGAACGTTTCCCACCCGCCGGAATAATACCTTGCGGGCCACCGTCGACTTCACCGGGGATTTCCAGCCCGTGCCAGTGCAACGTCGTCTCTTCGGCAAGCTGGTTATGGATATCCACCGTCACCGATTGCCCTTTACTCAGCTTGACCGCCGGCCCGAGCAAACTACCGTTATATCCCCAGGTCGTGGCTGTTTTACCGGCAAAACTCGACTGTCCGGCTTGCACGATCAGCTGCATACGGTTAGAGGCATCTGCGGTTAACAGGTCTGGAATGGGTAATGCGGGACGGTCTGCAGCAAATACGCTCCGGCTCCACAGAGGTAACGCTGACGCGACGCCCAGCGCCACGGAGTACTTTAAAAAGTCACGACGTTGCATAATCACTTCCTTATATTCAGCAGCTTAAGCAGGCTATCTTTTAAGCATAAGCCTTCCCCTTACGGGAAGGTCAAGTAAACGGCTAATAATAAAGGTCGTCGCTTCGCTCGCAGTGTGCTAACGTTTAAATTCCGTGATGCAGTGGTAGAAGCAATGAAGACGTTTTTCAGAACCGTTTTGTTCGGCAGCCTGATGGCCGTATGCGCAAACAGCTACGCGCTTAGTGAGTCCGAAGCCGAAGATATGGCCGATTTAACGGCAGTTTTTGTTTTTCTGAAAAATGACTGTGGATACCAGAATTTGCCAAATGGGCAGATTCGTCGCGCACTGGTCTTTTTTGCCCAGCAAAACCAGTGGGACCTAAGTAATTACGACACCTTCAATATGAAAGCGTTGGGTGAAGACAGCTACCGCGACCTCAGCGGTATAGGCATCCCAACGGCCAAGAAATGCAAAGCGCTGGCACGTGACTCCCTGAGCCTGTTGGCTTACGTTAAATAATCTCTGGCACGACCACGGTTGATATTACCGTTACTCTGGATGAACCAGCGTGAGGGCAACGGATTGCGCTTTTAATTCAGCCTGCGCGTTTGGCGCTAGATTCACATCGGTAACAACATCGGTAAAGCGGCTGAGCGGCGCGACGTTAAATAACGAATGCGCGCCGTACTTACTGCTATCCGCCAGTAATACCTTGCGTTGAGCATTAGCAATAATTTCCTGCTTTAATCCCGCTTTGTCTTCCGTGGGCGTGGTTACGCCCTTTTCCATACTCCAGGTGTTACAGCTCATAAAAGCGATATCAGGATAGACGCTGCGCAACATTTTCCGGCCAAACTCACCAATACAGGACTGGCTACTGTCATCGATGCGCCCACCGACGATCGTCACCTCTATCTGGCGAAATTCTGACAAAAACAGGGCAATGTGTAGATCAACGGTAATGACGCGCAGCGGCAAATGCGTCAAACATTTTGCTAGTTCCAGCATCGTGGTACCGGCGTCAAGCACCACGGCATCGCCCGCGCGCACCATTGAGGCGGCAAAACGCGCAATCGCCCGTTTCTCAGCACGCGAACGCAGTTGCTTTTCGTTCGTGGTCGGCTGCGCCGCTTCAAAGCGTCGTAACGCAACACCGCCGTGGCTACGGCTGATCACACCCTGTTCATCCAGCTTAATGAGATCGCGTCTGATCGTTGCTGGTGAAGCGTCAACCGCATCAACCAATTGTTCCACGGTAACCAGCGTATGATTTTTCAAATACGCCACTATCTTATCCAGACGGTGTTGCCCTTTCATAACAGTAAATTACGCCAGTTGCATTGCCAGTTTGATCGATACGGCCATGCTCTCAGATTTTGCTTTTCCCGTCCAGGCGATATCAAATGCCGTACCATGATCGGCAGAAGTACGAATGAACGGCAAACCTGCTGTGATATTTACACCATCATAAAAACCGAGCAACTTCAGTGGGATATGCCCCTGGTCGTGGTACATCGCCACGACCATGTCATACTGGCCTTCATAAGCCTGTAAAAACACGGTATCCGGTGGGCACGGACCGTAAACATCCATCCCCTTCGCCTTCATATTCTCAATCGCAGGCCCGACAATACGGATTTCCTCATCACCAAACAGGCCATTCTCACCGGCATGTGGGTTCACTCCCGCAACGGCAATACGCGGATGCGCAAAGCCTACGCGCTTCAGGAAAGTATCAGCAATGCCAATCACCGTTTCGACACGTTGCCCATTGAGTGTATCGAGGAATTTGCGCAGAGCGATATGCGTGGAAACATGGATGACTTTCAGTTTGTCTGTGTACAGCACCATTGCGTAATCACGACTTTCCGTCAGCGTTGCCAGCAGTTCCGTATGTCCGGGATAATTGTGTCCACCAAGATGCAATGCTTCTTTGTTCAACGGCGCGGTCGCAATCGCATGTACATCGCCCTTCATTGCCAGTTCCGTCGCGCGTTTCACACAGCGATAGGCCAGATCGCCCGCCTGCGCCTGTACGGTTCCCGGAACAAGTTCATCGGGTTGTGCCAACGGTTCATCAATCACATGAATCGTATCTGATGTAAATCGGGCATCGGCGACCTGTTCAATAGCGCGAAATGTCACCCCTTCGGCCAACCCCTGGGCCTGCAATCGATGCAGCGTTTTCAGGCACCCAAACACCACTAACGGCGCACCGTTAAGCTCATCCTCGCGTAGCGCTTTAACAATAATTTCCGGACCAATCCCCGCCGGATCTCCCATCGTAATCGCAATTGTTTTAGTTACCACGGTACATCTCCTCAATAAAATACAGCGCATCACAAAGGGTCGTGTCAGAACCGAATCCGCCCGCTTTGGTAATCACAGGCAAGTCATCAATCTCGCTATTCACAAACGTTCCACACGGAATACAGGGGGCAACCTCACTTTGAATGCGATACCCTTCGGCTCCCAACGCACTGGCGACCGCCGTGGCAATATCACCTCCGGTCAGGAACAAGCCGCCGATACGTGCCTGTTCAATAATGTGCAGCGTTATCATTCCGAGACGCTGGCTCAGCAGTTCTCCTAGCTGTTGTCGGCTCATTTCCACGTTACGACACAGCGCGTCGATCATATCCCGGTCTTCAGCACGCCGACTGGTGCGCAGGATCGTGTGGTGTTGTTGACTCAACAGCCCACAAGCCTGCTCAATAACGGAGGCCATTTCCTGCTCGAATTCTGACCCTGCCAGGCGTGCGGCATCAACGTCCACCACCTTTGCCCGGTCCTGACACAAGGCCTTTTCCACCTGACGTCGCGTTGCTTCGCTCATTGAGCCCGCCACAACCAACACCGGCAATTCCTGCTTTTCTTGCATAAACGTTCCGGCCGGTAGCGCATTTGCAAGCCCCGCCGCCCCGACCAGTAGTGGCATCTGTTTTTGCTCACAGACCGCCTGAGCAATCAACGCGAGATCTCGTTCCTCTTGCGCATCCACCACCACCATACATTCACCTGCTGTCGCGAATCCGCTCAGCAACGCACTCAAGCTTCCCCGACGCACATCCGCTAGCGACACCTCATGTACCGGGATATCGCTTTGTAACGCGACCAGTTCAGCAATACGTGAAGAGAGAATTGGCGTTTTCGGATCGCTGGCGAATTCCGTCTCCAACAGCGGTACGCCATGAACCAGGCATAATCCATCCCGTGTGGTACGCCCGGCGGCAGGAATCGCCGCCGCAATAACGGCCTGAGTCCGACCAGTTGTGTGCATGGCAGCAGTAACTTCAGCCCCTACGTTGCCACGGAATGTCGAGTCGATTTTTTTGTACACCAGCGGTTTTATTGCTTCTTCACACCATGGCGCTAACGCCTGTTGTACAGTTGCTGCGGCCTGCATTGCAGGCATCGCCCGACTTTCCGTGTTGATGACCAGAACATCGACGCGACGAGAAGGCTTCTGTGCCGATGTAAGCATGACCTCAGTGCGTGCGCCTTTTTTCGCCAACTGTACGCCGGTATCGTTAGACCCCGTAAAATCATCGGCGATAACGATCATTTTCATGCTTTCTTCTCCTGCACCGCCTGACGCGCCTGTTTTTTCGCCACCCACGACGTAAGAATTGGCGTCAGAATAGCGGTGGTAATTACCGACGCAGCAATCAACGGCGCAGCCGCAGCGGCAACCTCTGCCAACGATGGATCGGCTTGTGCTATCGCCAGCGGCGTCGCGACGGCGTTCCCCGCTGTACTGGATGCAGCGGCGCCAGCAATACCACTTCCGCCTACCAGACGATCGGCACGAATGTTAAAGAAGCCGCCAACAAAGGTGGTCAGCACGCCAAGCAGAATGCCTGCCAGACCACCCTGCAGCAGCATTTCCAGATTAATGCCAGCCCCAAGTGCAAACGCAAAGAAAGGAATGAGCAACGGACCGCCTTTGGTCAGGAAGTCACGCATATTGGCATCGAGGTTACCGAGGATCATACCTACCGCCAACGGTACCAGAACTGCCACCAGCGCCATGACAGGAATGTTTGCCATACCCGCAGCACCCAGTGCAATCATGGTAAAGAAAGGTCCGTCATTCAAAGACAGAATGGAAATCGCACCGACATCACGTTCGTTGCCAAATTCCCCAACCAGCGCCGCATAAAGCCCGCCATTGGAGTTACTCATTGCCGCAATAATGGCGACACCGCTCAAGCCAAAGATGCCTTCTGCACCAAACAGGTGTTCAACCCCGAGACCAATCGCGATTGCGACCAGCAATTTCGTCAGCGTAATCGTACCGCCTTGTAACAAAGCCTGTGGTGCCGCCTTTACACTAATTCCCGCCCCCATGCAGAGCAGGAACGCGCCGATCAAAGGAGCCGCACCATTTTTAAATAAAGCCGTGGTGAATCCACCGATCTGCAACGCCTGCGGGGCAAAAGTGTTGATAATGGCACCGATAACCAACGGCACTACCATCATGCCGCCGGGTACGCGTTCTATTGCCTTCTTGATGTTCATGGTCTTCCCGCCTGTTGTTGTGTTGTGATTAAATAAAATCATAACGATTATATTCAATCAAAAACAGATCGCAAACGCGGCAGATCACAGTTTTAAAATGATTAATAAAAATCAAATAATCATTTCAATGAAAAAAAGCCGGGTTCGTCTCACCCGGCTTCATTGATATCTGAAATATCTCAGGATTGTTGTACAAACTCGCGGTACGCCGCCACGACCTGAAGAAAGTCCTCTACGCCGCAAAGTGAAAAGCTCTCTTCGTCGTAGTAGCTCATCCCCTCTTCCATTTCATCTCCGGAGAATTCCAGCTGATTGGCGCGCACCATCACCTCTTCACCATCCAGCCAGAGCGTGTATTCATGCCCTGCTCGCTGCCAGGAGCGCTCACTGCCCTTCACCGCATGCGCCGCCTGTTCCACTTCATCAAGTAAGGCCAGGTTTTCTTTCACTTCTTCGTTAAACCAGTGCCCCACCACCTCGTGGCCCATGGACATACGCACTTTTACCAGTCCGGTAATATCGCGCAGAAATTCGTAATCCATAATGTCTTCCTCTGCTCCCGGCAATGCGCCAATACCGCATTGCGCCTTGCTGTAATTATCGCAGCAGCGCGGCAGAAAAAAAGCGTAGCGGGTATAAGGAATAGAAATAAAAATGCCCGGAGAAGCAGACTTCTCCGGGCATTGATGCGTTTTTACACAAATCGCGTTTGCGTATTACACCGCGGTCTGGAAAATCACACCATCGGCTTTCTCAGTATACTGAGACAACTGGTCGAAGTTCAGATAACGGTAAGTATCCACCGCCGTCTTATCAACCTGCGCCACATAGGTCTGATACTCTTCCGCCGTCGGCAGTTTGCCAATCAGCGCCGCAACCGCCGCCAGCTCCGCAGAAGCCAGGTAGACGTTCGCCCCGGTACCTAAACGGTTCGGGAAGTTACGGGTAGAGGTCGAAACCACCGTTGCGCCGTCAGCCACACGCGCCTGGTTACCCATGCACAGCGAACAGCCTGGGATCTCAATACGCGCACCGCTCTTACCAAACACGCTGTAGTAGCCTTCTTCGGTCAGTTGCGCCGCATCCATACGGGTTGGCGGAGCCACCCACAGACGCGTCGGCAACTGGCCTTTGTGTGCATCCAGCAGTTTACCCGCCGCACGGAAGTGGCCGATGTTGGTCATGCAGGAGCCGATGAAGACTTCATCGATCTTCTCGCCCTGCACGTCAGACAGCAGACGCGCGTCGTCCGGATCGTTCGGTGCACACAGGATTGGCTCTTTGATATCCGCCAGATCGATGTCGATCACCGCCGCGTATTCTGCGTCAGCGTCGGCTTCCAGCAATTGCGGATCCGCCAGCCATTTTTCCATCCCCTGCACACGACGCTCCAGCGTACGGCGATCGCCGTAACCTTCAGCGATCATCCACTTCAGCAGAACGATGTTAGAGTTCAGATACTCAACGATCGGCTCTTTGTTCAGTTTGATGGTACAACCGGCAGCGGAACGTTCAGCGGAGGCATCGGTCAGTTCGAACGCCTGCTCCACTTTCAGATCCGGCAGACCTTCGATTTCGAGGATGCGGCCAGAGAAGATGTTTTTCTTACCTTTCTTCTCAACGGTCAGCAGACCCTGTTTGATCGCGTACAGCGGAATGGCGTGTACCAGATCGCGCAGGGTAATCCCCGGCTGCATTTTGCCTTTGAAACGCACCAGAACGGATTCCGGCATATCCAGCGGCATCACGCCGGTCGCAGCAGCAAACGCCACCAGGCCAGAACCCGCCGGGAAGGAGATGCCAATCGGGAAACGAGTATGGGAGTCACCACCGGTGCCGACGGTATCCGGCAACAGCATGCGGTTCAGCCAGGAGTGGATTACGCCATCGCCCGGACGCAGCGACACGCCGCCACGGTTCATGATGAAGTCCGGCAGAGTGTGGTGCGTGGTCACGTCAACCGGCTTTGGATACGCGGCAGTGTGACAGAAGGACTGCATCACCAGGTCAGCAGAGAAGCCCAGGCACGCCAGGTCTTTCAGTTCATCACGGGTCATCGGGCCGGTGGTATCCTGAGAACCCACAGAGGTCATCTTCGGTTCGCAGTACGCGCCCGGACGGATACCTTTCACGCCGCAGGCGCGGCCCACCATTTTCTGCGCCAGAGAGAAGCCGCGGCTGCTTTCCGCCACGTCTTTCGCCTGACGGAATACGTCGCTGTGCGGCAGTCCCAGCGCTTCGCGCGCTTTGGTAGTCAGGCCACGACCGATGATCAGCGGAATACGGCCACCAGCGCGCACTTCGTCGATCAGCACATCAGTTTTCAGCTCAAAGCTTGCCAGCAATTCGCCGGTTTCATGGTTACGCACTTCTCCTTTGAACGGGTATACGTCAATCACGTCGCCCATGTTCATGTTCGAGACGTCCACTTCGATTGGCAGTGCGCCCGCATCTTCCATGGTGTTAAAGAAGATAGGTGCAATTTTGCCGCCGAGACACAGACCGCCGCCGCGCTTGTTCGGTACATGAGGGATATCATCGCCCATGAACCACAGTACGGAGTTGGTTGCAGATTTACGCGAAGAGCCGGTACCAACAACGTCACCCACATAAGCCAGCGGGTAGCCTTTTTTCTGCAGTTCTTCAATCTGTTTGATCGGGCCTACCGCGCCCGGCTGGTCCGGTTCGATACCTTCACGGGCGTTTTTCAGCATCGCCAGCGCGTGCAGAGGGATATCCGGGCGAGACCATGCGTCCGGTGCCGGAGAGAGGTCATCGGTGTTGGTTTCACCCGTCACTTTAAACACGGTAACGGTGATTTTTTCAGCCAGAGCAGGACGGTTCAGGAACCATTCGGCATCGGCCCAGGACTGCATTACCTGCTTCGCATATTCGTTGCCCGCTTTGGCTTTTTCTTCTACATCGTAGAAGTTATCGAACATCAGCAGCGTTGAAGAGAGCGCTTTGGCGGCAATCGGCGCCAGTTTTGCGTCGTCAAGCGCGTCGATCAGCGGATGAATGTTGTAACCACCCTGCATAGTGCCCAGCAGTTCAATGGCTTTTTCTGGCGTCACCAGCGGGGAGGTGGTGTCGCCTTTCGCGACGGCAGCGAGAAAACCCGCTTTAACATAAGCGGCTTCATCTACGCCAGGAGGAACGCGGTTGATCAACAGGTCTAACAGGAATTCTTCTTCGCCCACAGGCGGGGTCTTCAGCAGCTCGACAAGTGCGGCCATTTGGGTTGCGTCTAACGGTTTTGGCACAATCCCCTGGGCAGCACGCTCAGCTACGTGCTTACGGTATTCTTCTAGCACGACGATATCTCCTCGCTCTCATTGTCATAATGCGGCGCTTTTGTAGATGGGCGATTCTCTTCACGCTCCTGTGAGACAGTAGTTAGTAGGGTAAATGCCCGGTACCGCGTAAGGCACAATAACAGGATTTTCATTAAGTGTTAATCCGTTTACAAAAAAGCAACATAAAAAATTGGCTGAATCGTTAAGAATGGTGTAGCGACAAGGCGGGGCGTAATTTAGGCTCCCTAAAAACGATGTGAAACGGTTGATTTTCAAACGCGACATGCTGAATATTTCAGCGATTTTTCAGCCATCAGATATAATTGTGTAATAAATCTTCACACTCTTTTTCCGGACCTGCCGGGTGAATCCCCAATAAAAGTCAAAACTATCTAACACGGGTGAATAATACTCGCGGCAACAGAACGCCTCACGGCACAGCGCTTGTCTCGTTGGAGTCATTTTATGAAGTTGCCCTTTAAGCCACATCTGCTTGTCCTTCTGTGCAGTGCCGGGCTGTTTGCCGCCTCTGGCGTGATGTTCGTTAAAAGTCGCGCAACGGAGCCAGCAGCTCCAGCCCCCGTCGCACAGCAACCGTCCGCACCGGCTCCAGCTCCCGTAGCGGCCCCTGCCCCGGCCGATCAACCAGCGCCCACCGCAGCCCCTACGTACACATCGGCACAAATCGACCAGTGGGTTGCGCCTATCGCGCTCTATCCGGATTCACTGCTGTCGCAAATTTTGATGGCCTCAACCTACCCGGCCAACGTCATCCAGGCCGCGCAGTGGTCAAAAGACAATCCCAAAATGCAGGGTGATGCCGCCATTCAGGCCGTTGCCAGCCAACCCTGGGATCCCAGCGTAAAATCGCTGGTGGCGTTTCCGCAGCTGATGTCGCTGATGGGTGAAAATCCGCCGTGGGTACAGAGCCTGGGCGATGCATTCCTTGCGCAGCCGAAAGAGGTTATGGATTCCGTTCAACGCCTGCGTGCGCTGGCGCAACAGACCGGAGCATTGCAATCAACACCGCAGCAGACTGTTACCACCGTGGCCAAAGCAGCTCCGGCTAAAACCGTTACCAGCGAGTCACCGACCACAACAGCCACGACCGCCGCCTCAGCAAGCCCAACGGTAATCAAAATTGAATCCGCCGACCCGCAGGTAATTTACGTTCCCACCTATAACCCAAATACGGTTTACGGTACCTGGCCGAACACCGCCTATCCGCCAACCTATCTACCGCCAACGCCCGGCGAGCAGTTTGGCAACAGCTTCGTTAACGGTTTAGGCTTCAGCCTCGGCGTCGCCACAACTTATGCCATCTTCAGCAATATTGACTGGGATGACGACGATGACTGGGATCACCATCATAACGATGACTGGGATAACCATGGCGGCTATAACCGCAACGGTGATAACAACATCAATATCAACGTTGATAACTTCAATAAAATCAGTGGACAGCGTCTGACGGATGCCAACCGTACCTGGCAGCACAACCCGGCCTATCGCGAAGGGGTGCCGTACCCTAATAGCCAGCTCAATAACCGTTTCCACTCCACTAACACGGCTACGGGCCTAAGCTCAACCCAGCAAAGACCGGTCAACCGTGATAGCCAGCGTCAGGCAGCGTTGAGTCAGATGGAAAAATCAACGGGGAAAACCTTCCCCCAGACGGCGCGTACGGGAACGAAAGACGCCCAGCGTCAGGCATCCAGCCAACAGCTAAAGCAAATTTCCCAGCGTAATAACTACCGTGGTTACGATACCAAACCGCAAACGGCAAAACGGGCAAACACTCAGCAACATGAACATCGCCAGGCCGCCACTCAGCGACAAGAGAAACGGGTCACGCAACCAGCGCAGCAACGCAACGTGCAGCAGCGCAATCTTCAACAACGGACCAGCCAGCCGCGGGCCAATGCGCTGAGCGGCAACGACAGTCGCTCCGCCAGTTGGCAGGCGCAGCAGCAGCGAGGGGCTCAAAGCAGGCAGGTCGCCCGCAACCAGCCATCTCGCCAGCTATCCGGCGACCGTGCTGAACACCGTGAATTCCGTCATCGTTAAGGGAACCGACATGAAAAATAAACTACTCAGTGGAATGGTGTTATTCATGGTTTCGACCACCGCGATGGCACAGCAATCCTTCAGCACACCAGACCAGGCGACCGATGCCCTAGCAACCGCGATAAGCGAGCAGAATGAAAGCGCGATGAACAACCTGCTCGGGGAAAACTGGCGCGAGTTTCTGCCACCGGAAGGCGTCGATCCTGATGCGGTTGATCGCTTCCTGCGCGACTGGAAGGTCCGCCATAATACCGTCATCGACGGCAATAGCGCACACCTGGTGGTCGGGGACAGCGACTGGCAACTGCCGATCCCGGTTGTTAAAACCGCTTCCGGCTGGCAATTTGATATCAAGGAAGCGGCTGAAGAGATCCTGACCCGTGAGATTGGGCGCAACGAACTTGCCGCTATTGAAGCATTACACGCCTATGTAGATGCTCAGCAAAGCTACTTTGCGATGAACCAAAAATACGCGCAAAAGATTGTCAGTTCTGAAGGGAAAAAAGATGGTCTGTACTGGCCTGTTTCGCCCGGCGAAGCGCCAAGCCCGCTTGGCCCGGCCTTTAGTCCGCAAGAGCCTGGCACGGGCTATCACGGCTATCGTTTCCGTATCCTTCCCGATAAAACCAGCGGCTTTGCGATGGTTGCCTGGCCCGTCAGCTACGATCACACAGGCGTTATGAGTTTTATGATTAACGGTGATGATAAAGTCTATCAGGCCGATCTCGGCGCTGATGCACAGCAGAAAGCCCAGGCGTTAACCGCATATCATCTGGATAAAAACTGGCAGCCCGTAGCGCCCTGAATGCCAGTCAAATAGTGAGTTGACCGGGGAAGCGAAGCCCCTCCGGCCAACTCACGAGAGATTACAGGATGTTAGCGACGGATTTCGCCAGCTGCGCTTCCAGAACCGGTTTCGCTTCTTCGAACTTCAGGTTCACTTTGTTGGCATTAGACACGACGCGGGTCTGGTATTTTGCGCGATCGCCCTGCGCGCTGCTGGTTTGCAGCTTGATACCGGACGTGCCCTGGCGCAGTGCGGCAACGTTATCCGTTGTCACTTTCGCTTTGCTGCGCTCAGAGATTTGCAGGTCAGTGACCATGGTGTAGTTCACGTCTTCTACCATGGCATCCGCGGCCATACCGATCAGCCCCGCCGCCAGGCCAACGCCCAGCGCCGCGCCGGAGGAGTTGCTGTTATAGGCAGTGATCCCCGCCCCCAACGCAGCACCCACCGCTGCCCCTTCATAGCCGGTCTTCAGGAAGCCCTGAGCTTCACGCAGATCCATTTTGTCCGCTTTCAGTACGTTCGCCTGCACCCAGTAGTAAGCGCTGTCTGGTGAACTGGTCACTTTATAGCCCTTCGCAGACAGGTCGTTTGCCAGCAGGGTTTGCAGGTTGCTCATGTCTTTATCAGAAGTGTTTTTTACCTGAATGTAGACGGTCTTCTCGCTGGAAGGCTCCAGCCAGATGGTTTCACTCATCTGCGTTTTCACTTCGAGATTACGTTTTTTAACGGCGGTGGTCATCGCGCCACAACCAGTCAGCGTCATTGTCGCGACAACCATGCCAACAACCGCGATTTTTTTTAAAGACATGTTATTTCCTTTTTTCGTGTAATAGAGAATCCAGAGCCTCTTAACCGCGCGGCCAGTAGCCACACAATGGCGAAAAAAGTATCGGCAGTTGCGCAATTTTTTTTAGTGGAAATATCAATAAGATGACTACCAGAACTGGTAGCTTTCAGGCAAAAAAAACGCCTCCGAAGAGGCGTTTTCACAAAAGCGGGAAGATTACTTTTTCTTCGCTTTCGGGTTTGGCAGGTCGGTGATGCTACCTTCGAACACTTCTGCCGCCAGGCCCACAGACTCGTGCAGAGTCGGGTGCGCGTGGATGGTCAGCGCGATGTCTTCAGCATCACAACCCATTTCGATCGCCAGACCGATTTCACCCAGCAGCTCGCCGCCGTTGGTACCGACAATCGCACCACCGATAACACGGTGAGATTCTTTGTCGAAAATCAGTTTAGTCATACCGTCTGCGCAGTCGGAAGCGATAGCACGACCAGAAGCAGCCCACGGGAAGGTGGCGGTCTCAAAGCTGATGCCTTTCTCTTTCGCTTCTTTCTCAGTCAGGCCAACCCATGCAACTTCTGGTTCAGTGTATGCGATGGATGGGATAACTTTCGGATCGAAGTAGTGTTTCTTACCGGCGATAACTTCAGCGGCAACGTGACCTTCGTGAACACCTTTGTGCGCCAGCATCGGCTGACCGACGATATCGCCGATAGCAAAGATGTGCGGCACGTTGGTACGCAGCTGTTTGTCAACGCGGATGAAGCCACGGTCATCAACTTCCACGCCAGCTTTGCCCGCGTCGAGGTTTTTGCCGTTCGGTACACGACCGATAGCCACCAACACTGCATCGTAACGCTGAGCTTCAGCAGGCGCTTTTTTGCCTTCCATGGAAACGTAGATACCGTCTTCTTTCGCTTCAACGGCAGTTACTTTGGTTTCCAGCATCAGGTTGAATTTCTTGCTGATGCGTTTGGTAAAGACTTTAACCACGTCTTTATCGGCAGCCGGGATAACCTGGTCGAACATTTCAACCACGTCGATCTCTGAACCCAGCGCATGGTAAACGGTACCCATTTCCAGACCGATAATACCGCCGCCCATTACCAGCAGGCGCTTAGGAACAGTTTTCAGTTCCAGTGCATCGGTGGAATCCCACACGCGCGGATCTTCATGCGGAATGAATGGCAGTTCGATCGGACGGGAACCCGCCGCGATGATCGCGTTGTCAAAGTTGATCACGGTTTTGCCGTTTTCACCTTCAACTTCCAGGGTGTTTGCCCCGGTAAATTTACCCAGACCGTTAACCACTTTCACTTTACGGCCTTTGGCCATACCCGCCAGACCGCCGGTCAGTTGAGTGATAACTTTTTCTTTCCAGGTACGAATCTTGTCGATATCGGTTTTCGGCTCGCCAAAAACGATACCGTGTTCAGCCAGCGCTTTGGCTTCTTCGATAACTTTTGCTACGTGCAGCAGCGCTTTAGAAGGGATACAGCCGACGTTCAGACAAACACCACCGAGGGTGCTGTAACGTTCTACGATGACGGTCTCCAGACCTAAATCTGCGCAACGGAAGGCAGCAGAGTAACCTGCAGGGCCTGCCCCAAGTACCACGACCTGAGTTTTGATTTCAGTGCTCATCATGACCTCTTAATTTATACCCGTCGTCCACCGGGTCGTTCTATCCGCCCGTATTTTACAAAATTGTTAACAATTTTGAAACAACAAACGGCAACCGATTTGTCTTTCGCACAATAACCTCACTGACTTCATGAGATTACCAGAAAAAAGCCGGCCGTCGGGCCGGCTTTTTCGCTTACATCACCAGGCGGCGAATGTCAGACAGCATGTTGTTGATGATGGTAATAAAGCGCGCACCATCAGCACCGTCGATTACGCGGTGGTCGAAGGAGAGCGAAATCGGCATCATCAGACGCGGCATAAACTCTTTACCGTTCCACACTGGCTCCATAGAGGACTTGGAGACACCGAGGATAGCCACTTCCGGCGCGTTCACAATCGGCGCGAAGTGGGTCGTACCCAGGCCACCGATGCTGGAGATGGTGAAGCAACCGCCCTGCATTTCGCCAGCGGTCAGCTTGCCATCACGCGCTTTCTTGGAGATGGTGGTCAGTTCACGAGACAGCTCGGTAATGCTCTTCTTGTTCACGTCTTTGAAGACCGGAACAACCAGACCATTCGGCGTATCCACCGCGACACCGATGTTGATGTATTTTTTCAGGGTCAGACGCTGACCGTCTTCAGACAGAGAGCTGTTGAAGCGTGGCATCTGTTCCAGAGCGGCGGCAACGGCTTTCATGATGAAGACCACTGGCGTGAATTTCACGTCCAGTTTACGTTTTTCAGCTTCGGCGTTCTGCTGTTTACGGAACGCTTCCAGATCGGTGATATCGGTCTTGTCGAAGTGAGTAACGTGCGGGATCATCACCCAGTTACGGCTCAGGTTAGCACCAGAGATTTTCTGGATACGACCCAGTTCCACTTCTTCGATTTCACCAAACTTGCTGAAGTCCACTTTCGGCCAAGGCAGCATGCCCGGAATACCGCCGCCTGCTGCTGCCGGAGCAGCTTCAGCACGCTTGATAGCGTCTTTCACGTAAGCCTGAACGTCTTCACGCAGGATACGACCTTTACGGCCTGAACCTTTCACTTTCGCCAGGTTTACACCGAACTCGCGCGCCAGGCGACGAATCAGCGGTGTTGCATGAACGTAAGCGTCGTTCTCAGCGAACTCAGATTTACCTTCCGCTTTCGCGGCCGGAGCTGCGGCTGGTTTAGCAGCCTGAGCCGGTGCAGCCGCGGCAGCTGGAGCGGCAGCAGGTGCTGCGCCTTCAACTTCGAAGATCATAATCAGAGAACCGGTTTTGACTTTGTCACCGGTGCTGATTTTGATTTCCTTCACGGTGCCCGCGAACGGTGCCGGAACTTCCATCGACGCTTTATCGCCTTCAACGGTAATCAGTGACTGTTCAGCGGCAACTTTATCGCCCACTTTAACCATCACTTCAGTGACTTCAACTTCGTCACCGCCGATATCCGGAACGTTAACCTCTTTCGAGCCAGAAGCTGCCGGAGCCGCCGCTGCTGCTGGAGCTGCCGCCTGAGCCGGTGCTGCAGCAGGCGCTGCGCCTGCAACTTCGAAGACCATAATCAGAGAACCGGTAGACACTTTATCGCCCGTGTTGATTTTGATCTCTTTAACGGTGCCCGCGAACGGCGCCGGGACTTCCATCGACGCTTTATCGCCTTCAACGGTGATCAGAGACTGTTCAGCCGCAACGGTGTCGCCCACTTTAACCATAACCTCGGTAACTTCGACTTCGTCACCGCCGATGTCCGGTACGTGTACTTCTTTCGCCGCTGCCGCAGCAGGTGCTGCTGCCGGAGCTGCTTCTTTCTTCTCTTCTGCCGGAGCAGGTGCAGCGGCTGCTGCACCATCGGCGGAATCGAAAATCATGATCAGTTTGCCGGTCTCAGTTTTGTCGCCAACAGAGACTTTGATCTCTTTAACGATACCTGCCTGAGGAGACGGAACTTCCATAGAGGCTTTGTCGCCTTCTACGGTGATCAGCGACTGTTCAGCTTCAACTTTGTCGCCCACTTTGACCAGGATCTCGGTGATTTCAACTTCATCAGCCCCGATGTCCGGTACATTGATTTCGATAGCCATTATTCTTTTACCTCTTACGCCAGACGCGGGTTAACTTTATCTGCATCGATGTTGAATTTGATGATTGCGTCAGCAACCACTTTCTTATCGATTTCGCCACGTTTAGCCAGTTCGCCCAGGGCCGCTACAACCACATAAGAAGCATCAACTTCGAAGTGGTGACGCAGGTTTTCACGGCTGTCAGAGCGACCGAAGCCGTCAGTACCCAGTACGCGATAATCATCAGCCGGTACATAAGTACGAACCTGTTCGGCAAACAGTTTCATATAGTCAGTAGATGCCACTGCCGGAGCGTCGTTCATCACCTGAGCGATGTACGGAACGCGCGGAGTTTCCATCGGGTGCAGCATGTTCCAGCGTTCACAATCCTGGCCATCACGCGCCAGTTCAGTGAAGGAGGTTACGCTGTAAACGTCAGAACCTACACCGTAGTCGTTCGCCAGGATCTGTGCTGCTTCACGCACGTGACGCAGGATAGAACCGGAGCCCAGCAGCTGAACTTTACCTTTCTTACCTTCGAGGGTTTCGAGTTTGTAGATACCTTTACGGATACCTTCCTCGGCACCTGCTGGCATTGCCGGCATGTGGTAGTTTTCATTCAGCGTGGTGATGTAGTAGTAAACGTTCTCTTGTTTCTCACCGTACATACGCTCCAGACCATCGTGCATGATGACCGCAACTTCGTACGCGTAAGACGGATCGTAAGAGATACAGTTCGGGATAGTCAGAGACTGAATATGGCTGTGACCATCTTCGTGCTGCAGACCTTCGCCGTTCAGCGTCGTACGACCAGAAGTTCCCCCTACCAGGAAGCCGCGAGCCTGTTGGTCGCCTGCCTGCCAGCACAGGTCACCGATACGCTGGAACCCGAACATGGAGTAGTAGATGTAGAACGGAATCATCGGCAGATCGTTGGTGCTGTAGGAGGTCGCAGCAGCCAGCCAGGATGCGCCAGCACCCAGTTCGTTGATGCCTTCCTGCAGGATCTGACCTTTCTCGTCTTCTTTATAGTAAGCAACCTGCTCACGGTCCTGCGGGGTGTACTGCTGACCGTTCGGGCTGTAGATACCGATCTGACGGAACAGACCTTCCATACCGAAAGTACGCGCTTCGTCAGCGATGATCGGAACCAGACGATCTTTGATCGACTTGTTCTTCAGCATCACGTTCAGGGCACGAACGAAAGCGATAGTGGTGGAGATTTCTTTGTTCTGCTCTTCCAGCAGCGCACCGAAGTCTTCCAGAGCAGGCAGTTCCAGCTTCTCGGTGAAGTTCGGCTGACGAGCAGGCAGATAGCCGTGCAGTTTCTGACGCTGAGCGTGCAGATAAGTGTGCTCTTCAGAACCTTCCGGGAAGGTGATGTAAGACAGGTTTTCAACCTGCTCATCGGTCACAGGAACGTTGAAACGGTCGCGGATATAACGCACGCCGTCCATGTTCATTTTCTTAACCTGGTGAGCGATGTTTTTACCTTCGGCGGTGTCACCCATGCCGTAACCTTTGATGGTATGGGCCAGGATTACAGTTGCTTTGCCTTTGGTTTCCTGCGCTTTCTTCAGTGCAGCGTAGACTTTCTTCGGATCGTGACCACCACGGTTCAGAGCCCAAATCTGCTCGTCAGTCCAGTCAGCAACCAAGGCTGCGGTTTCCGGGTATTTACCGAAGAAGTGCTCACGTACGTATGCGCCATCTTTGGATTTAAAGGTCTGGTAGTCGCCGTCAACGGTTTCGTTCATCAGTTGGATCAGTTTACCGCTGGTATCTTTACGCAGCAGCTCATCCCAACGACCGCCCCACATGACTTTGATAACGTTCCAGCCAGCGCCCGCGAAGATGCCTTCCAGTTCGTTGACAATCTTGCCGTTACCGGTGACCGGACCGTCAAGACGCTGCAGGTTACAGTTGATAACAAAGACCAGGTTGTCCAGTTTCTCACGGGTCGCGATGGTGATAGCACCCTTAGATTCTGGCTCATCCATTTCGCCGTCGCCCAGGAAGGCGTAAACGGTTTGTTTAGAGGTATCTTTCAGGCCACGGTGTTCCAGATATTTCAGGAATTTAGCCTGGTAGATTGCACCGATTGGGCCCAGACCCATAGATACGGTCGGGAACTGCCAGAATTCCGGCATCAGTTTCGGGTGCGGGTAGGAAGACAGGCCTTTGCCATGTACTTCCTGACGGAAGTTGTTCATCTGCTCTTCAGTCAGACGACCTTCCAGGAATGCGCGAGCGTAGATGCCCGGAGAGATGTGGCCCTGGAAGTAAACCAGATCTCCGCCATCCTGCTCGTTGCGTGCACGGAAGAAGTGGTTGAAGCAAACATCATACACCGTTGCGGAGGACTGGAAGGATGCCATGTGGCCACCCAGCTCGAGGTCCTTTTTAGACGCGCGCAGTACGGTCATGATGGCGTTCCAGCGGATAGCAGAACGAATACGACGCTCCAGCTCCAGATTGCCCGGGTATTCCGGTTCATCTTCAACGGCAATAGTGTTTACATAATTGCTGGCCCCAGCACCTGCCGCTACTTTCACGCCGCCTTTGCGAGCTTCTGAAAGCAGTTGGTCGATCAGATACTGAGCACGCTCAACACCTTCTTCACGGATGACCGATTCGATCGCCTGTAGCCAGTCGCGAGTTTCGATCGGATCCACGTCATTTGGGAAACGTTCTGACATGGGGGTATTCCTTATCTATCTAATACGTTGAGTTATCTGGAACCTGTCCCATTACGTTCTCACCAGAGAGCGTAATAAGACAGGTTCTGCGTTTAGTTGCCGCGCCTTTCGATAGCGCTTGATTTACAACATCTTCTGGTTAACGTTCTGCCAGAAAAATCACTAATTCTTTCGTTGCTCCAGACGGCGTAAGGCGCGTTCACGACGGCTTTCCTCACGGCTCCTGTCCAGCAGAATCTCTTCGATAAAAGCCAGGTGACGGTGAGACGCTTCACGCGCTTCTTCAGGCTTCCCGGCGATAATTGCTTCAAAGATGCGGGTACGGTGACTGCTCACCAGCGGCAGCATCTCGCGACGCGCATACAGCAATTCGAAGTTTTGCCGAACGTTCTGGGCCAGCATCGGCTCCATACACCTTAGCAAATGGAGCAGCACCACATTATGTGCCGCTTCGGTGACAGCAATTTGATACTGGAGTACCGCGTCAGATTCGCCGTCAAGATCGCCGGACTGTTGAGCAAGCTCGATCGCATGGTGGAGTTCACGGATACGCGTTTTGTCTTCATCCGTGCTGCGCAGTGCAGCGTAATAGGCTGCAATACCTTCCAGCGCATGGCGCGTCTCAAGCAGGTCAAACTGGGATTCAGGATGGTCGGAGAGCAGCTCTACCAGTGGGTCGCTAAAGCTCTGCCACAGGCTGCTCTGAACAAAAGTGCCACCGCCCTGACGACGAAGCAGTAACCCCTTCGCTTCAAGGCGTTGGATCGCCTCGCGTAAGGAGGGGCGGGAGACGTCGAACTGTTTTGCCAGCTCGCGTTCCGGTGGGAGTTTTTCTCCGGGGCGAAGTGTCCCCTCAAGAATTAAAAACTCCAGCTGCTGCTCAATCACATCGGAGAGTTTTGGTTGGCGGATTTTGCTGTAGGCCATGATTTCCTGTCTTAAGCCATTTGCCCGGAGTCAATTGGTCTTACCAATTTCATGTTCTTGACGCTAAAGTAACAAAGTATTCACCTTCTGTCCATACAGGTTTTGATTGAAATCAGTAAAGGGGGCATATTTTAACAACATTACAGAAATAACGTTTCAAACATGTAACTATGCACAAATGTTAAATTTACCCACCACGGGGTAGTTTTAACGGAATTGAAACGAAAAAATATCTTATCTGAACCGATTCACCTGATTATTTATCGACAAATTAGCCACAATTAGTGAATAAAAATTCAAAACGGAAATTTTGTGGTAGATAAACTCGCATTTACAAATGGTTTCTTTTTATTCAACTCGTCATCTTGCCCGCATAAAGCAGGTGCATTCGCGCTCACATATCATTATTCTGATCAAGACAAAAGCATTGAGGCAATATTTTATCTAAAGCATCTGTAAACAAATAAATACAACAAACGGAATTGCAAACTTACACACGCATTGCTGCGTAGTTCAAAAAATAAGCACTCGAAATATGAAGAGTAAAACCACACACGAGGTTTAATGATGGAAAGTCAACAGCATGGCGATCAGCTCAAGCGCGGTCTTAAGAACCGCCATATACAGCTAATCGCGCTGGGTGGCGCGATTGGTACCGGGTTATTCCTCGGTAGCGCATCCGTTATCCAGTCTGCAGGACCGGGTATTATTCTGGGTTACGCAATTGCCGGCTTTATCGCCTTTTTGATTATGCGTCAATTAGGTGAAATGGTGGTTGAAGAGCCGGTTGCAGGCTCCTTTAGCCACTTTGCTTATAAATATTGGGGCGGTTTTGCGGGCTTCTCTTCTGGCTGGAACTATTGGGTACTGTACGTCCTGGTTGCCATGGCTGAACTGACTGCCGTAGGTAAATACATCCAGTTCTGGTATCCGGATATCCCCACCTGGGTTTCAGCTGCAGCCTTCTTCGTGCTGATCAACGCCATCAACCTGACCAACGTGAAAGTGTTTGGGGAAATGGAGTTCTGGTTCGCCATTATTAAAGTCATTGCCGTGGTTGCGATGATTCTGTTCGGCGGCTGGTTGTTGTTTAGCGGCAACGGCGGCCCGCAGGCCAGCGTCAGTAACCTGTGGAGCCAGGGGGGCTTCCTGCCGCACGGCTTCACCGGTCTGGTGATGATGATGGCTATTATTATGTTCTCTTTCGGTGGGCTGGAGCTGGTCGGGATCACCGCAGCAGAAGCCGATAACCCGGAGCAAAGCATTCCCAAAGCAACCAACCAGGTTATCTACCGTATCCTGATTTTCTATGTAGGTTCGCTGGCTGTTCTGCTTTCCCTGATGCCGTGGACGCGCGTCACGGCTGATACCAGCCCGTTTGTCCTTATTTTCCACGAGCTGGGCGACACCTTTGTTGCCAATGCACTGAACATCGTAGTGCTGACCGCTGCCCTTTCTGTCTATAACAGCTGCGTATACTGCAACAGCCGCATGCTGTTCGGTCTGGCACAGCAGGGTAACGCGCCAAAAGCGCTAATGAACGTCGACAAACGCGGCGTACCGGTGAACACCATTCTGGTCTCCGCGCTGGTTACGGCTCTGTGTGTACTGATCAACTATCTGGCACCGGAATCCGCCTTTGGCCTGCTGATGGCGCTGGTGGTTTCCGCACTGGTGATCAACTGGGCAATGATTAGCCTGGCGCACATGAAGTTCCGCAAAGCCAAACAGCAGCAAGGCGTTACCACCCGTTTCCCGGCGCTGCTCTATCCGCTTGGTAACTGGGTATGTCTGATTTTCATGGCTGCAGTGCTGGTGATTATGCTGATGACGCCGGGCATGGCGATTTCGGTGTACTTAATCCCGGTATGGATAGCCATTCTTGGCATCGGCTATTTGTGCAAACAGAAAACCGCCAAAGTAGCTAAAGCGCATTAATTCTCCCTCCCCCACCTGCATCAGGTGGGGGTTGTTACCTGCCTCACACTTTCCCACTCACGACTGTTTCGTCCATATCACTGGCGTTATCCTGCAACGCAAAAACACCTCTGCCAGACAATAATTATCTCCATATCTTATTAATGGAGTGCAGTTGATGGAAACCAGTAAGCTCACGGTGAAAGAAAAGATCGGCTATGGAATGGGCGACGCCGGATGCAACATCATCTTTGGCGCCATCATGTTGTTTGTTAACTATTTTTACACAGATATTTTTGGCCTGGCACCGGCCCTGGTCGGCGTGTTACTGCTCTCAGTACGCGTTATAGATGCCGTTACCGACCCTATTATGGGCGCGATGGCCGACCGCACCCGCAGCAAATATGGTCGATTTCGTCCATGGCTTTTGTGGATGGCTTTCCCATACGCATTATTTAGCGTACTCATGTTTACCACCCCTGAGTGGACATATAACAGCAAAGTAATCTATGCGTTCGTCACCTACTTCCTGCTCTCTATCACCTATACGGCGATCAACATCCCTTACTGCTCGCTCGGCAGCGTCATCACTAACGATCCAAAGGAACGTGTCGCCTGCCAGTCATATCGCTTTGTGTTGGTAGGAATTGCAACCCTGCTGCTCTCCCTCACCTTACTGCCAATGGCGGACTGGTTTGGCGGGGAAGACAAAGCTAAAGGCTATCAGATGGCGATGGCAGTGCTGGCCTTCATCGGCATGTGTATGTTCCTGTTTTGCTTTGCAACCGTCCGTGAGCGCGTACGTCCTGCCGTCCCGACTAACGACGATTTAAAAGCCGACCTAAAAGACGTATGGAAGAACGATCAGTGGGTAAAAATCCTGCTGTTAACTCTGTGCAACGTCTGTCCGGGCTTTATTCGCATGGCCGCCACCATGTACTACGTAACCTGGGTTATGCAGCAAAGCACGCAGTTCGCAACGTTGTTTATCAGTCTTGGCGTTGTGGGCATGATGATCGGCAGCATGCTGGCGAAGGTGTTAACCGATCGCTGGTGCAAACTGAAAGTCTTCTTCTGGACCAATATCATCCTGGCGATTTTCTCCGGCGCGTTTTACTTCTTCGATCCTAAAGCCACCATGATGATTATGGTGCTTTACTTCCTGCTCAACATTCTGCACCAGATCCCATCCCCACTGCACTGGTCGCTGATGGCAGATGTCGATGACTACGGCGAGTGGAAAACCGGTAAACGTATCACCGGAATCAGCTTCTCCGGCAACCTGTTCTTCCTGAAACTGGGCCTGGCGATTGCCGGAGCGATGGTTGGTTTCCTGCTCTCCTGGTACGGCTACGACGCAGGGGCGAAAGCGCAAAGCGACTCCGCCATTAACGGTATTATGCTGCTGTTTACCATCATACCGGGTGTAGGCTACCTGATTACCGCAGGCGTAGTTCGTCTGCTGAAAGTTGACCGCGAGTTTATGCAACAAATCCAGACAGATTTAGAAAAGCGCCGCGCCAACTACCGTGAACTGAATGAGTACCACGATATAAAAACGACTGAAAACGTAAGGAAAGCCTAATGAATCAGTGGCCAAACCCCTTTATTGAACAGCGTGCCGACCCGTTTATTTTACGTGACGGTAGCCACTACTATTTCATTGCTTCAGTGCCCGAATACGATCGTCTGGAGATCCGCCGGGCGGACTCGCTGGAAGGGTTACGCACCGCCGTCCCGGTTGTCGTCTGGCGCAAACCAGAAAACGGCCCCATGAGCCAGTTGATCTGGGCACCTGAGATCCATCATCTGGCAGGCAAGTGGTACATATATTTTGCCGCCGCCCACATACAGGCGCTCGACAAGCTGGGGATGTTCCAGCACCGTATGTTTGCGCTCGAATGTGCAGACGCCGATCCGCTGACCGGCCAATGGACAGAGAAAGGGCAGATTAAAACGCAGTTTGATACCTTCGCGCTCGATGCCACCACCTTTAACCATCAGGGAAAACAGTGGTATCTGTGGGCGCAGAAATCCCCCGATATCGCCGGAAACTCCAATATCTATCTCGCCGAACTGGAAAATCCATGGACGATTAAAGGCGAGCCGGTAATGCTCAGTCATCCAGAGTATGACTGGGAATGCCGGGGTTTTTGGGTCAACGAAGGCCCGGCCGTCATGGTTCACGGCGATAAGCTGTTTATCAGCTATTCCGCCAGCGCCACCGATGAGAACTACTGTATGGGATTATTGTGGATTGATCTCAATGCCGATCCGCTCAACCCGCAGAACTGGCACAAATCGCCGCGCCCGGTCTTTACCACCAGCTACGAAAACCGCCAATACGGGCCGGGGCACAACAGCTTTACGCAAACGCCGGAAGGTGAAGATGTGCTGGTGTACCACGCGAGAAATTACACTGAAATCGAGGGCGATCCGCTATACGATCCAAACCGCCACACTCGTCTGAAGCTGGTGCGCTGGAACGAAAACGGGATGCCAGATTTTGGCATCCCGCCTGCTGATACGCTTTGAAAGATTGGCCCGCAAGCACAAAGCGACCGGGCCAATTTTTTTCCTCGACGGATAAGCGCAGCGCCATCCACCAATAATGGCTTAAATTAATGTGCCATAAATGGTCAACACGGCAATGACCACCACCACCACAAACGAGGTCTTCTTCGCCATCGAAACCGCGGCTTTTGGCGTTGCGACTTTATCGGTATGTGGTTCACGCGCTAAAGAAAACTGCGCAAGGCGAGTAAGCACCTGATATTGCGAAGTATGCAGATCCGCCAGCGACGCAAACCAGGCAGGCAACGCCTTCTCGCCGTGCCCCAGCAGCGCATAGACGACACCCGCCAGGCGCACCGGGATCCAGTCCAGCACATGCAGGATCGCATCGATACCTGATTGCAAACGCTGGTGTGGCGTCTGATAGCGCGCCAGCCAAGACTGCCAGGCACGTAGAAAGGCATAACCCACCAGCGTCACCGGTCCCCACGGGCCACCGACAATCAGCCAGAATAACGGCGCCAGATAAAAACGAAAGTTGTTCCATAACAGCGCGTTCTGCAGTTCGCGCAAGAACTCACGCTCATCGCACTCAGGCGGAATCCCATGAATCAGGGTCAGCTCGCTGGCCATCGCTTCACGGGCGTGAGCGTCATCGCGAGCAGCCGCGTTCAGATAGGCATGATAATGAAGACGCGTCTTGCCAGCGCCGATGCACAGCAAACCAATTAAGATCCACGCCACCAGCAAAGGCACGTTAAACAACAGGCCTTGAAGTGCGCGCAGCAGCAGGAACGTCACCCCCATCGCAATAAGGGCCATGCCTACCGTACGCATCATCGAAAAATGCTTCACCCGGCGGAAAAAAGCTTCAACCCGGTGATCAAGCTGCCAGTGCTCACCCAGCTTAAACAGGCGTTCAACAATCAACACCAGTAATGTTGTAAACAGCGTCATGTCATCTCCTTGTGCGACGAGGGGGTGACCAGGGCGCGAAACCTTGCCCAGTCAAAAGAGGGCCCGGGATCGGTCTTACGCTCGGGCGCAATATTGCAATGTCCTGTCATGTTGTTGGCAATGGCCGGATAACGCGTAATCAGGGCATTCGTCACGGCTGCCAGTTGCTGATACTGCGCATCGGTATAGGCCAGCGTATCCGTCCCTTCCAGCTCAATACCAATTGAGAAATCATTACAGCGTTCGCGGCCTTGATAGTTCGACACGCCAGCATGCCAGGCGCGTTTATCAAAGGGGACATACTGCACGATTTCACCGTCACGGCGAATTAAACAATGTGCCGAAACGCGCAAATGGGCGATCCCGGCAAAATAAGGATGGGCATTGGGATCAATCGTGCCCGTAAACAGCGCATCGATCCACGGGCCGCCAAACTCGCCAGGCGGCAGGCTGATATTATGCACCACCAGCAGAGAAGGGTTTTCGTCATCCGGGCGGCAATCGTAATGAGGAGAGGGAACGCGTCGCGCCTCTGCCAGCCAGCCCTCGTCTAACAACATGCAGAATCTCCTTATTGGTGGTGCTCATATCAGGTTCAGGGTAGCATGTTTCCACCTTATGATTCGTTAGCAATTTGGAGTTTTATCATGCCGCCTCGCCGCTATAACCCTGACTACCGACGTGACGCGCTGTTGGAACGCATAAATCTGGATATCCCTGCCGCTGTAGCTCAGGCGCTGCGTGAAGATTTAGGCGGAGAAGTTGATGCCAATAACGATATCACCGCACAGCTTTTACCCGCGGAGATGCGCTCCCACGCCACCGTGATCACCCGCGAAGATGGCGTTTTTTGTGGAAAACGTTGGGTGGAAGAGGTCTTTATTCAACTGGCTGGCGATGATGTCAACATCACCTGGCATGTCGAAGATGGCGACAGCATTAAGGCCAATCAGCCGCTATTTGAACTGGACGGCCCTTCCCGCGTGCTGCTAACCGGCGAACGTACCGCGCTTAATTTTGTACAGACGCTTTCGGGTGTGGCGAGCGAGGTGCGTAAATATGTCGACCTGCTGGCGGGAACAAAAACCCAACTGCTGGATACACGTAAAACTCTGCCGGGGCTGCGTACCGCGCTGAAATACGCCGTATTATGCGGCGGCGGCGCGAATCATCGTCTGGGCCTTTCTGACGCTTTCCTGATTAAAGAAAACCACATTATTGCTTCAGGTTCGGTACGTCAGGCCGTTGAAAAAGCCTTCTGGCTGCACCCGGATGTGCCGGTTGAAGTCGAAGTAGAAAGCCTGGATGAACTGGACGACGCGCTGAAAGCAGGGGCCGACATCATCATGCTCGATAACTTCGAAACTGACCAAATGCGGGAAGCGGTAAAACGCACCAACGGCCAGGCGCGTCTGGAAGTGTCGGGTAACGTCACTCATGAAACTCTGCGCGAATTTGCTGAAACCGGCGTGGATTTCATCTCTGTTGGCGCGCTGACCAAGCATGTTCGCGCGCTCGATCTCTCTATGCGTTTTCGCTAATTACTGATGGTTTAGCCCGATAGTACTTTCACTTATCGGGCCCATCACGCCGGTTTTTCTATCGGCCGGATAAGCGTTTACGCCGCCATACGGCTGTTTCTTCGAGCCTCTTCGCAAATACGTTGTCTGACTCTGTAATTTCATAAAAATCCTCGGAACCCGCCTTCCCGTTCTGTTTTTTGCCTCTCGCCGTGACCCCGAGCGTTTGCCAAAGTAGCGCCAGCTAACTCAAGGAGCGAACGATGGACAAGCAACGAGGCTTCACACTTATCGAACTCATGGTGGTCATTGGCATTATTGCCATCCTTAGCGCCATCGGTATTCCGGCTTATCAAAACTATCTGCGCAAAGCCGCGTTAACAGACATGCTGCAAACCTTTGTTCCCTATCGCACGGCGGTTGAGCTCTGTGCGCTGGAGCATGGCGGAACAACAACCTGTGATGCCGGAACGAATGGCATCCCTTCTCCAGCCACCACCCGTTATGTCTCAGCCATGAGCGTTGAAAAAGGGGTGGTCAGCCTCAGCGGACAAGAAAGCCTGAACGGGTTAAGCATCACCATGACGCCGGGTTGGGACAATGCCAACGGTATTACCGGCTGGAGCCGTAACTGCGTTATCCAGAATGACAGCGCATTGCAACAGGCCTGTGAAGACGTTTTCCGTTTCGATATCAATTAAGGAAAAGAGATGAATACCACCCAACTTACGGCGCTGTGCCAACGTCATCAGGGAATATTACTGGATGCAGACAATGAAGTGGTGCACATCGCCGTCGTGGACGCTCCATCCCACGAATTGCTGGACGCACTGCATTTTGCCACCACCCGACGTATCGACATCGTCTGCTGGACGCGTCAACAAATGGAAGGCCACACGCATACGCCACAGAAAATGCTCCCGGCAGTGGTCACGAAAAGCAGCGCCAGCGCAGCAGATTTGCTGAATCAGACGTTTCAATCCGCCCTGGTGCAACGGGCTTCTGATATTCATTTTGAGCCAGCGGAAAATCACTATCGAATCAGATTACGTGTGGATGGCGTACTGCATGCTTTACCGGACGTCACGACCGAGATGGGTATCGCCATCACTGCCAGACTAAAAGTTTTAGGCAGTCTGGATATTGCCGAGCACCGACTTGCGCAAGACGGCCAATTTACCGTTGAGATTTCAGAAGAGCCGGTCTCGTTTCGCATCGCCACCCTGCCCTGTCGTTTCGGCGAAAAAGTGGTGCTACGGCTACTGCATCAGGTCGATCAAGCGCTGGAAATCACCGCGCTGGGAATGCAGGACGCGCAGTTGGCAGCATTTTCACAAGCGTTGCAGCAGCCTCAGGGGCTGATTCTGGTCACCGGACCAACCGGAAGCGGTAAAACGGTCACGCTGTACAGTGCGCTGCAGACCCGAAACACTCCGGACGTTAACCTCTGTAGCGTGGAAGATCCAGTCGAGATCCCGATTGCAGGTCTTAACCAAACACAAATTCATCCACGTGCCGGTCTCACTTTTCAGGGAGTATTGCGCGCGCTGCTGCGTCAGGATCCCGACATTATCATGGTGGGTGAAATCCGTGATGGCGAAACGGCCGAAATAGCCCTTAAAGCCGCACAAACCGGTCATCTGGTTCTATCAACACTGCATACCAATTCCACTACAGAAACACTTATACGCTTGCAGCAAATGGGGGTTGCACGCTGGATGATCGCCTCCGCGCTGACGCTCGTTATTGCGCAGCGGTTGGTGAGAAAATTGTGTCCCCATTGCCGACAACGTCTGGAAACGTCGATCATGCTCCCGGAAGCGATCTGGCCTACGCCACTGCCTAGTTGGCAGGCTCCGGGCTGCCAACATTGCTATCACGGATTTTATGGCCGTACGGCATTGTTTGAAGTTCTCCCCGTTACACCTGCATTGCGCCAGAGCATCGCCAACGGTACGTCCGTAGACGGAGTGGAATCGAATGCTCAGCAACTGGGGATGAGCACGCTTTTCGAAAATGGTTGCAAGGCCGTCGAACAAGGGTTAACAACATTTGAAGAGTTGGTACGCGTACTGGGCATGCCCCATGTCAGCTAAACTGCTTTGGCGCTGGCAAGGTATTAGCAACGAAGGTAATCCACTGGAAGGCGTACTTTGGGCCGATACCCGCCCCTCATTGATACTTGCTCTCGAGCAACGGCATATTACGCCGCTGCGCATTAATCGTATGCGTGTCAAAGCCTCACAATGGAGCCGTGAAAAAAGCGCTGAAACCATACATCAACTGGCGACGTTGCTGAAAGCAGGGCTAACACTGTCGGCAAGTTTAGCTTTGCTGGCTGAACAGCATCCCAGCAGCCAATGGCAAGCGCTACTGCGCACGCTGGCTCACGATATGGAACAGGGTATTTCTCTCTCCACCTCGCTATCTCAGTGGCAACACGTTTTTCCGCCTCTTTATCAGGCAATGATCCGTACCGGAGAGCTTACGGGTAAACTGGACGACTGCTGCTTTGAACTCGCTCGCCAGCAGAAGAATCAACAGCAGCTGGCGGATAAAGTTAAAAAAGCTCTACGCTATCCGATTTTCATCATCACGATGGCAGTGATGGTGGTATTCGCGATGCTGCAGTTTGTACTCCCTGAGTTTGCCGCCATTTACCAGACGTTTAACACCCCGCTACCGGCACTCACTCAGTGGATTATTGCCATCGCGCATTTTAGCAGCCAATGGGGATGGCTGGCGGGAGCATTCAGCCTGATAGCGGGTGCGGCATATCACCTGACGAAGCAGCAGCCATACTGGCTCACTCTGCGCCAGAAATTGCTGCTCGGCTTCCCGGTCATAGGACCGATGGTGAGAGGGCAAAAACTCACGCAGATCTTCACTGTTCTGGCGTTAACGCAAAATGCAGGTATTCCTTTTCTGCAAGGCCTTGAGAGCGTCACTGAAACGCTGGCCAACCCTTTCTGGTCGCAACGCTTAGCGCAGGTACATCAAGATATCAGCGCCGGAAAACCGGTCTGGTTAGCGCTAAAAAATTGCGGTGAATTCAGCCCATTGTGCATACAGTTGGTCAGAACAGGTGAGGCTTCCGGCTCGCTGGATACAATGCTGCGTAATCTCGCCCATCACCACGGCGAGAAAACATTGTCTCAGGCAGAGAATCTGGCTGCGCTACTCGAGCCTGCGTTACTGGTCATTACGGGGCTGATAATCGGTACGCTGGTCGTTGCGATGTATTTGCCGATTTTTCATTTAGGAGATGCGATGAGCGGGGTGGGATAAATTCAAATGCCGGATGGCGCACAGCTTATCCGGCATGTCATAGTACTACCTGTTCTTACAGGCTATTGAAAACGCGGTTTTCTTGTTCCTGTACACGAATAAACGTTGTACGTTTGGTCAGTTCTTTCAGGCGAGATGCACCGACATAGGTACAGGCAGAACGCAGGCCGCCAAGGATATCGCGTGCAGTGTTATCAACCGGGCCACGCAGAGGCAACTTAACTGTTTTACCTTCCGCAGCGCGGTATTGTGCAACACCACCAACGTGACGCGTCATGGCTGATTCAGAGCTCATGCCGTAGAACAGCATGAATTTCTCACCGTTCTCTTCAACAATTTTGCCGCCGCTTTCTTCATGACCGGCCAACATACCGCCGAGCATAACGAAGTCCGCGCCACCGCCGAACGCTTTTGCCACGTCACCCGGCATTGTGCAGCCGCCGTCACTGACAATCATGCCGCCCAGACCGTGAGCTGCATCAGCACATTCAATAACCGCAGAAAGCTGTGGGTAGCCAACGCCGGTTTTTACACGTGTGGTACATACAGAACCCGGGCCAATGCCGACTTTAACAATGTCCGCGCCGGAAAGTACCAGCTCTTCACACATTTCTCCAGTAACCACATTGCCCGCACAAATTGTTTTTGTCGGCCATGCTTCACGCGCTTTCGACACAAACTGAACAAAATGCTCTGAGTAGCCATTTGCCACATCAATGCAGATAAAGTTCAGCGCCGGGTTGAGCGCCAGAATCTGTTTGGTTTTTTCGAAATCTGCATCAGAGGTGCCGGTTGAAACCATTACGTGTTTGAGCACATCAGCAGAGCTCTCTGCGATGAAAGCAGTCCAGTCTTCAACAGAATAGTGTTTGTGCACCGCAGTCAGGATGTCGAAGGATGCCAGCGCCGTTGCCATGGCAAACGTCCCGACAGTGTCCATGTTCGCGGCAATAATCGGTACGCCGGACCAGGTCTGACCTGAGTGCTTAAAGGTAAATTGACGTTCCAGCTCAACATCGGAACGGCTTTTGAGAGTAGAACGCTTAGGGCGGATAAGAACGTCTTTGAAACCTAACTTCAGATCTTCTTCGATACGCATGTGCGGATTCCTGGGGTTAATGGCGAAAAATCGAAACTCACAACTCCAGTGACGCTATCATACGCACTAATCAATGCCGCGCAAGACTGCGAAATTCTCTTTTTTTACGCTACAATCCCATAAATTTACCTGGCGAATAGTAGGTTAATCCTGCAGCAACCTCGCCGTCGCACGCGTAACTTTTAACTGTTTGATAATCAAACTTAAACTCCAGGATCTGCATCTATGAGGTATACGGTAGCCTTAACCGGCGGCATTGGCAGTGGTAAAAGTACCGTTGCAAATGCGTTCGCTGACCTCGGAATAAACGTCATTGATGCAGATATTATTGCGCGCCAGGTGGTTGAACCCGGTACCCCAGCCCTTAAGGCGATCGAAGAACATTTTGGTACCGAAGTTATAGCTACCGACGGATCGTTGCAGCGACGCATTTTACGCGAACGCATTTTTTCCAGTCCTGAGGAGAAAAGCTGGCTGAATGCCTTGCTCCATCCGCTTATTCAGCAGGAAACGCAGCGCCAGTTTCAGCAAGCAACCTCCCCTTATCTGTTGTGGGTTGTACCTTTGCTGGTGGAAAATTCGCTGTATAAAAAAGCCAACCGCGTACTCGTGGTGGATGTTACCCCCGAGACACAGCTCAGACGCACTATGCAGCGCGATGACGTCACGCGTGAGCATGTTGAACAAATTCTTGCTGCCCAGGCAACGCGCGAAGCGCGTCTGGCCGTGGCAGACGATGTTATTGATAATAATGGCGCACCGGAGGCCATCGCCTCGGATGTCGCCCGCCTGCACGCGCTCTATTTGCAATGCGCGTTGCAGTTTGTCTCACAGGAAAAACCGTAATGCACACCCAGGTCCTTTTTGAACACCCTCTCAATGAGAAGATGCGTACATGGCTGCGCATTGAGTTTTTAATCCAACAGCTCTCCGTTAATGTACCCATAGCGGACCATGCAGGCGCACTGCATTTTTTCCGCAACATCGGAGACTTACTGGATGTATTTGAACGCGGCGAAGTCCGTACCGAACTCCTCAAAGAGCTGGAAAGACAACAGCGTAAACTCCAGGCCTGGGTTGAAGTTCCCGGCGTCGATCAAAACAGGATCGACGCATTGCGCCAGCAGTTAAAAAGCGCGGGCAGCATTCTGATTTCGGCTCCGCGTATTGGACAGACGCTGCGCGAAGATCGTCTGATTGGCCTTGTACGTCAGCGTTTAAGTATTCCTGGCGGATGCTGCAGCTTCGATCTGCCGACCCTGCATATTTGGTTACATCTACCGCAGTCGCATCGCGACGCGCAGGTTGAAACCTGGCTTGCAAGTCTGAATCCGCTCAATCAGGCACTGTCGCTGGTGCTGGATTTAATTCGCAACTCTGCGCCATTCCGTAAGCAAACCAGCTTGAATGGTTTTTATCAGGACAACGGCGAAGATGCCGATCTGCTTCGCTTGCAGTTGCCGCTTGATTCGCAGCTTTATCCGCAAATTTCTGGTCATAAGAGCCGCTTTGCTATTCGCTTTATGCCGCTGGATAGCGAGAATGGCCAGGTGCCTGAGCGTCTCGATTTTGATCTGGCGTGCTGTTAAGGAGTCAACATGTCTGAACAAACCATCGTCAACTGCCCAACCTGCGGCAAACCCGTAGTGTGGGGTGAAGTCAGCCCGTTTCGCCCATTCTGCAGCAAGCGCTGCCAGTTAATCGATCTGGGTGAGTGGGCCGCAGAAGAGAAACGTATCCCAAGCTCTGGTGATCTGTCGGAAAACGACGACTGGAGTGAAGAGCAGAAGTAATTCAGCTAAAACGTAGGGCGGGCAAGCGTAGCGACCCCGCCCTAATTTGCCGGATGGTGGGGTTGCCTAATCCGGCCTACGAACACCTTTATCCAGCAATCAGCTTTTCAATTACCGGCGCATTCGCAGGCGGAAAATCTTCTGTATTCAGAGCATCTTGCGCAATCCACTGCGCCGGTTGCCCCTCTTTCCCCCACGGTTCGCCTTCCCAGCTTTCAACCAGCCAGAACCACAGAGTGATATGCCGGTCCGGAAACTGGTACTCCAGCTTTTCGAACAGTGAGCTTTGAGTCGGCGTAATGCCTACTTCTTCCTGTAACTCGCGAATCAGCGCCTGCTCCGGCGTTTCGCCCGCTTCAATTTTCCCGCCGGGGAACTCCAGCTTATTTGCCATGTGGGCATCAGCCGCACGCTGGGTAATAAAAATTTCATGGTGCTGGTTGCGAATAATCCCGACGGCGATCTGCAGTATTTTCATCTTTATAGTCCATAAAAAAGGCGCAGAATTCTGCGCCTTTTCAGTAAGTTATTTTCTTAACTCAGGCGGCCATGGCACTGTTTGTACTTTTTGCCGGAACCGCAAGGACACGGATCGTTACGACCCACTTTACGATCGCCAGTTTGTGCTGCCAGCTCTTCTGCCGCGGCAGAATCGTCACCTTTATGGCTCAACTGCTGCATCTGCGCTAAACGTTCAGCGTCTTCACGACGTTGCTGCTCCATCGCTTCTACTTCTTCAGGCATACGTACCTGAACTTTGCTCAGGGTGCTGATCACTTCGTACTTCAGTGATTCCAGCATTGATGCAAACATAGAGAAGGATTCACGCTTGTATTCCTGCTTCGGATCTTTTTGCGCATAACCACGCAGGTGGATACCCTGACGCAGGTAGTCCATCGCCGCAAGGTGCTCTTTCCACAGAGAATCGAGAGTTTGCAGCATCACGCCTTTTTCGAAGTGACGCATCATCTCCGCACCCACAACTTCTTCTTTACGCTGATAAACTTCGATGGCGTTTGCCAGAATACGTTCGCGCAGCGTTTCCTCATGCAGCTCAGGCTCTTTATCCAGCCACTCTGAAATAGGCATTTCCAGATCGAAGTCGTTTTTCAGACGTTCCTGCAGACCCGGGATATCCCACATTTCTTCCAGAGACTGCGGCGGAATATAGGCATCAATTGTCGCTTTGAAGACATCCTCACGGATGCTATTAATGGTTTCGCTAACGTCAGTTACGTCCAGCAGTTCGTTACGCTGGGTGTAGATTGCGCGACGCTGGTCATTGGCAACGTCATCATATTCCAGCAGTTGCTTACGAATATCGAAGTTGCGGCTTTCTACTTTACGCTGCGCGTTTGCAATCGCTTTAGTCACCCACGGGTGTTCAATCGCTTCACCAGGCTTCATGCCCAGTTTACGCATCATGCCGGACACGCGGTCAGAAGCAAAAATACGCATCAGCGCATCCTCCATCGACAGATAGAAACGAGAAGACCCCGCATCCCCCTGACGACCAGAACGACCACGCAGTTGGTTATCTATACGACGAGATTCGTGACGCTCGGTACCGATAATATGTAAACCGCCTGCAGCTAACACCGCATCATGGCGAACCTGCCACTCGGCTTTGATCTGCGCGATTTGTTCTGGAGTCGGGTCCTCCAGCTCGGCAATTTCCGCCTGCCAGCTACCACCCAGCACGATATCGGTACCACGACCTGCCATGTTTGTCGCGATAGTCACTGCGGACGGATAACCCGCCTGGGCGACGATTGCGGCTTCGTTGGCGTGGAACTTGGCGTTCAGAACGTTGTGTTTGATACCCGCCTTGTTCAGCTCGTTAGAAACCACTTCCGATTTTTCAATAGAGATAGTACCAACCAGCACCGGCTGGCCATTTGCGGTACGCTCTTTAATATCTTCAATGATCGCCTGAATTTTTTCCGCTTCAGTCATGTACACCAGATCCGGTAAATCCTTACGGATCATCGGGCGGTTGGTCGGCACAACAACGGTATCCAGTTTGTAAATGGAGCTGAATTCAAAGGCTTCAGTATCTGCTGTACCGGTCATACCGGCCAGTTTTTCGTACAAACGGAAGTAGTTCTGGAAGGTAATGGATGCCAGCGTCTGGTTCTCGTTTTGGATATCTACGCCTTCTTTGGCTTCAACAGCCTGGTGCAGACCATCGGACCAGCGGCGGCCCTGCATAGTACGACCGGTGTGTTCGTCGACGATGATAACTTCGCCGTCTTTCACGATATAGTCAACGTCGCGGGTAAACAACACGTGCGCGCGCAGTGCAGCAGTCACGTGGTGCATAAGCATAATATTGCCCGGAGAGTACAGCGACTCGCCCTCATCCATAATGCCTTCGTTAACCAACAGCTCTTCAATCAGTACCAGACCACGTTCGGTCAGGTTGACCTGGCGCGCTTTCTCATCAACAGAGAAGTGGCCTTCCCCCTGGAACGTGTCGGAATCGTCCTTCTCCTGACGAATCAGGTGCGGGATGATTTTGTTCACTTTTTTATACATTTCCGAGCTGTCTTCAGCCGGACCGGAAATGATCAGCGGCGTACGCGCTTCATCGATCAGGATGGAGTCGACTTCATCAACCAGCGCATAGTGCAGTTTACGCTGAACGCGCTCTTCCGGGCTAAACGCCATGTTGTCGCGCAGGTAGTCAAAGCCGTATTCGTTGTTAGTACCGTAAGTAATATCGGCATTGTAGGCTTCACGCTTGGCTGGCGCAGGCAGGCCAGACATGTTGATACCCACGGTCATGCCGAGGAATTCAAACAGCGGGCGGTTATTTTCGGCGTCACGCTGAGCCAGGTAGTCGTTCACGGTAACCACGTGTACACCTTTCCCGCTTAAGGCGTTGAGGTAGGCTGGCAGCGTTGCGGTCAGGGTTTTACCTTCACCGGTACGCATTTCCGCGATGCAGCGATCGTTAAGCACCATACCACCCAGCAGCTGTACGTCGAAATGACGCATGCCGAACACACGCTTACTCGCTTCGCGGACCACCGCGAACGCTTCCGGGATCAGGCTTTCAACGCTGGCGCCTTTTTCCAGACGGGCGCGGAATTCAGCGGTCTTCGCTTTCAGTTCATCATCGGAGAGTTTTTCCATCTCCGGTTCCATTGCATTGATGACATTGACCACTTTACGCATACGACGCAGCGTACGCTCGTTACGGCTACCGAATACTTTTGTTAATAATTTGATTAGCATAATAAAATCTCAAACGCCCCGCGGTGCGGAGTCAAAAATTATAAGTTGGAAGGTTCTTTTTTAGCTGAGGCGTTGAGGGCCAGCACGGATACCCTGCAGCTGGCTGATCCAGACCGGAACGCTAAATGCGGCCTGAGAGGTAAAATGGGCATATGTCACGCGACTCACGGTCGCGGGCGGTCTGCCTTCTTGCGTCAGCATCGCGCTGAGCGTATTCAGTAACGCAAGATGGTGCGCCTGGATTGGCAACGGCTCTTCGGCAACAGGCAGCGCCTGAGGAGCCATGGCAAAAGAAAGATGGCGAATGACCGTACGAATGGCATGCTGATGCCAGTAGTCAACGGTAAAATTCGGGCGGCGATTGGTCGCCTCCAGCAAAGCAAGCTGGCTAAAGTTAACTTTGGCAGATTGATCGTGATTGCTGGCGGTCGCCTTCGCGGGAGTATTAGGTTCAGCAGCATTACCGAGCGCAGGCAGGCCAAAACTAGCCGCGACCATCCCCAACAGGAGATGCGGCCAGAAGTACCGTCTGCCTAACTGTCGCCAACGCGTCAGTATTCCACTCACGTTATTGCCACCTGATATACCCTGCGTTTGGGGTTACAAATGCAAAACCATTTTTTTGCGCATAAATATTACCATTAAAGCGTACGCTCCACAGCAGTAATGACAGCAAGTCGCGGGTAAATATGCTTAAGAAAGCAGCGATCGAACGGTGTTTTAATCTGTCGGTGGGGAAAAAGTCGCTTCAGATAAGGTGGTTTTGCAATCGGAAGATAAAAAAAACGACTGGCTCACCTGGCCGGAGAGAGTGCCAGATTTACCAGTCGAATTTATGCGACAGCGTATGTCGTTATGCCAGTACAGTCGAAGGTGCTTTGAACGCCAACGGCAGTTCTGCATCGTCCTGGAAGGTCACATATTCCCAGGCTTCCTGTTTTTCCAGGACTGCCTGCAATAGTTTGTTATTCAGTGCATGACCGGATTTATACGCGGTGAATGCACCAATAATGTTGTGACCACACATGAACAAGTCACCAATCGCGTCGAGCATTTTGTGACGAACGAATTCGTCTTCAAAACGCAGGCCGTCTTCGTTCAATACGCGATAATCGTCAACAACGATGGCACAATCGAAGCTGCCGCCCAGGCACAGGCCGCGGGACTGCAGATATTCGATATCACGCATGAAGCCGAAAGTACGCGCGCGGCTGATCTGGCGCATGAACGCATCCGCAGAGAAGTTCATCGCGTAGCGCTGCGTGCTGGAGTCGATCGCCGGATGGTTAAAGTCGATGGTGAAATCCAACGTAAAACCATTATACGGCTTAAACTCAGCCCACTTATCGCCATCTTCGACACGAACGGTCTCTTTGATGCGAACAAATTTTTTGGCGCTGCTCAGTTCTTCAATACCTGCATCAAGCAGCAGGTAAACGAACGGAGCGGCACTGCCATCCATAATCGGGATTTCCGGGGCGTTAACTTCAATAACGATGTTATCGATACCTAAGCCCGCCAGAGCAGCATTAAGGTGCTCTACGGTTGAAATCCGCACATCATGCTCATTGACCAGACACGTACAGAGCATGGTATCACGCACAGATTTGGCATCGGCCGGGAAATCTACCGGAGGATTCAAGTCGGTGCGACGATAGATGACCCCGGTGTTGGCCGGCGCAGGGCGTAATGTCAGGGTGACTTTTTTGCCGGTATGCAAACCGACGCCAGTCGCCTGAACGATACGTTTAAGAGTCCTTTGTTTGATCATCGTATAATCTCGCCAAATTACCTATCCAACCGAAGTGTACTATACATTCGGTGGGCCAGTTTAGCACAAAGAGCCACAATTCCCAAATTCCAGCTAATTCTTAATCAGCTTGCTTACGCAGGAATGCAGGGATATCCAGATAATCCGGCTCTTTCGTGGCTTGCGGCGTATTGTCGTTAACCACTTTCGCTACCGGTTTCTGCTCTTGCGTCAACGGCGCCATACCGTGCTGCTGGTAACGATCCATTACCGGCTGCTGTACCTGTTTGTTGGTCACCAGAGTGATTTCAGGACGCTTGTCCATACCAATTCCAGTCGCAACAACGGTCACGCGCAGTTCGTCGTTCATATCCGGGTCCAGAGAGGTACCGATAACCACAGTTGCGTTATCCGATGCAAAGGCACGAATCGTGTTACCCACGGTTTCGAACTCATCCAGACGCAGGTCGAAGCCCGCAGTAATGTTAACCAGCACGCCGCGTGCGCCGGACAGATCGATATCTTCCAGCAGCGGAGAAGAGATAGCCATTTCAGCCGCTTCTTCTGCACGGTCTTCACCGCTCGCCACGCCAGAACCCATCATCGCGTAGCCCATTTCGGACATCACGGTGCGCACGTCTGCAAAGTCGACGTTCATCAGGCCCGGACGAGTAATCAGTTCAGCGATACCCTGGACTGCGCCTTTCAGCACGTCGTTCGCTGCGCCAAATGCATCCAGCAGGGAGATACCACGGCCCAGTACTTTCAGCAGTTTGTCGTTCGGGATAGTGATCAGAGAGTCCACGTGTTTGGACAGTTCGGTGATACCCTGCTCCGCGAATGCCATACGCTTCTTGCCTTCAAAGTTGAAAGGCTTAGTCACGACAGCAACGGTCAGGATACCTAAATCTTTTGCGACTTCAGCTACCACTGGCGCTGCACCGGTACCGGTACCGCCACCCATGCCAGCTGCGATAAACACCATGTCTGCGCCGTCAAGCGCTGCGCGCAGAGCTTCGCGATCTTCGTCTGCCGCATTACGACCGACTTCCGGGTTTGCTCCCGCGCCCAGACCTTTGGTGATGCCGCTACCAATCTGAATGGTCTGTCCAACCGCCGTTTTACGCAACGCCTGAGCGTCGGTATTCACCGCGAAGAATTCAACACCTTCGATGCGCTCACGCACCATGTGTTCAACGGCATTACCGCCGCCGCCACCGACGCCGATGACTTTAATCACCGCGTCGTTGGTTAGTTCCATAGGTTCAAACATAGTTTCTCTCTCCGTTTTACACTTCATCCTTCAAGCCGCCTCTTTGTTGGCTGCCTTCACTCACTCCCGTGACATAGTAAACTATGCTCCAGGAGATTCGCTCAGTTGCCGCCGCGATGCAACTTGAATGACTTTGTGTAGTGCCTGTCGCCTGAGACCGTTAATTTGCGTCGGTCTCTTTAAAAATTAAAACTCTTTACGTAACCAGCTATTCAGTCGCTTGATCCACGATCCGACCGAGGCAGTTACGCGCTTTTCTACTTCAGCCTCACCACTTAAATGGGATTCTTTCCCGTAGTGCAGCAGCCCCACCGCCGTTGAATAATACGGCTCCTGGGCATAATCCGTCAGACCGGTAATATTCAGCGGTGCGCCAATACGTACTTGTGTATGGAACACGCGCTGTGCGCAGGCCGCAAGACCTTCAATTTGCGCAGCGCCGCCGGTTAACACAATCCCCGCCGCCAGATGATGTTTCACACCCTGCTGGCGAAGCTGTTCTTGTAATTGCAAAATTTCTTCGTTGACCAGGTTGAGCAGCTCGGTATAACGCGGCTCAATGACCTCTGCCAGAGTCTGACGTTGCAGGCTACGCGGCGGACGACCACCAACGCTTGGCACTTCAACGCTCTCGTCTTTACCCACGATGGAACCCAATGCGCAGCCATGACGCACTTTGATGGCTTCAGCATCGCTCGGCGGCGTACCAAAGGCATACGCGATATCGCTGGTCACGACATTCCCTGCATAAGGGATAACTTTAGTGTGGCGCAACGCCCCGCCAGTATAAACGGCGATGTCCATTGTACCACCACCAATATCCACCACGCAGACACCCAGTTCACGTTCATCTTCCGTCAATACGGAATAACTGGCTGCCAACCCGGCAAAAATCAGTTGGTCAACTTTCAGACCACAACGTTCAACGGCTTTGACAATATTCTTCGCCATGTCGTTGTGGCAGGTAATAAGATGGACTTTTGCCTGCATACGCACACCGGAAAGACCGACCGGATTTTTGATACCTTCCTGGTAGTCGATGGCGTATTCCTGCGGGATGACGTGCAGAACACGATGTTCATCGCGAACGCGTACGGATTTTGCCGTATGTACCACGTTTTCCACATCTTCCTGCGTCACTTCCTCTTCGGAAATGGGCACCATACCAATTTCATTCTGACAGCTAATATGTTTACCGGAAAGCGCCAGATACACTGAAGAGATCTGGCAATCTGCCATCAGTTCAGCCTGGTCAATGGCGCGCTGTACGCACTTCACCACTGACTCAAGGTCATTCACCCCGCCTTTATCCATACCTCGCGATGGGCAACTGCCCACGCCAATGATATTGACCATACCGTCGGGCAGAACTTCCCCTACTAAAGCGGCTACCTTCGCGGTGCCAATCTCCAGTCCAACTACCAGTTTTCTGTCCGTCGCCTTGATCATTGTTGTTCTGCCTGTGCCTGATTCTGTTGCTGATTAGATTCCTCAGGAGGCAAGGGAACCCAGCCTACTGCCGCTCCTGAGTCATAACGCAAATCAACGTAGCTAATCCGTTTGCCATCGGTTTGCGCCTGCTGCTGTAAAACCGGGTAGAGTTCCACAAAGCGAGCCAAACGTTTTATCGTATCGCCCCTGCCCAGATTCAGCTTAATATCGTTATTCAGCGTCAACTGCCAGGAACGACGAGCGGTCATTGCCGCTTCCTTCAGGGTGAATCTGTCCTTAGCCAGCACCTGCCCCATATCGCGGAACCCTTGCAGCACTTCACTTGCGCTGCCTTCCGGTCCGTACAACATAGGTAATACCTGCTTATTGGCCCGACCGGTTGGGACACTGAAGGTATTTCCTTCAGCATCCACCATATGTTGGTCATTCCAACGCGCTATTGGCACATATTCAACCAGATGAATCTTCAATTCATCAGGCCATTGCTTTCTGACGCTCGCCTGTTTGATCCAGGGGAGGCGTTCAATCTGACTCTGGATGATGTTCACATCCTGAGTCATAAATGTTCCCGGAGCGCCCAGCGCCAGGATGGACTGACGGATATCATCATTGCGCGTGTAATGCCGTTCACCGGTTAACACCAGTTTTGACAATGGCAGGCGCTGCGCATCTTCCATCCATCCCAACACTACCCAGCCGCTGACAAACACGGTGCACAGCACTGTCAGCAGGAACAGTATTCCTGCAAGACGCGTTCCATTATTGCGGCGTGAGGAGTTTACTTCTTCTTCATCACCGTTTCGCGTGTTCAGCGCAGCCTGCGACATATCAGTCCGCCAACTCCAGAATTCTTACCACCAACTGCGAGAAGCTCAGGCCCGCCTGACGCGCCGCCATCGGCACCAGACTGTGGCTGGTCATACCCGGAGAGGTATTCGCTTCCAGCAGATAAAACTGGCCATCGCTGTCCAGCATGACGTCAATGCGACCCCAACCTTTACAGCCCAATGCAGTCCACGCTTTCAGGACTAATTCCTGTAAAAAGGCTTCTTGTTCGACTTCCAGACCAGCAGGGCAGAAATATTGTGTCTCATCAGAGAGATACTTCGCCTCATAATCATAGAAGGTTCCCGCGGGTTGGATACGTATTGACGGTAAAATTTCTTCGCCAAGTATCGCAACTGTAAATTCCGGGCCACTGAGCCATTTTTCAATCAGTACTTCTTCATCATGCTGAAAAGCCAATGCTAATGCACCCTGCAAAGCATTTTCTTCTTCAACTTTTGACATCCCTACGCTGGAACCTTCACGGCTTGGCTTTACAATCAACGGCAAGCCTAACGCAGAAATTTTTGTAACTGATTCATCGCTAAGACCTTTTTCGAACTCAGCGCGGGTCAGCGCAACCCATGGGGCGACGGGTAAACCTGCGCCCTGCCACAGCAGCTTGCTGCGAAGTTTGTCCATTGAAATCGCGGAAGCCATGACGCCGCTGCCGGTATACGGCAGGCCAATCAGCTCCAGCATGCCCTGCAATGTGCCATCTTCACCGCCACGACCGTGCAGCGCAATAAACACCTTCTGAAACCCCATAGATTTCAGAAGAGTGACATCGACCTCTTTAGGGTCAACCGGATGGGCATCTACACCACCTTCGCGTAACCCTGCCAATACGGCCGCGCCTGAATTCAGCGATACTTCACGTTCAGCGGAGGTTCCCCCTAACAGGACCGCGATTTTATCAGCCATGTTGTTCTTCCTCCGGGTTTTGCGGCTTCAGTTTGATTTCAGCTAAGGAACGCGCGATTTTGCCGATATTTCCAGCGCCCTGCACCAAAATCAGATCGTTGCCGGTTAATACGGGTGCCAGCATTTCTGCCACCTGGGCCGGGTCGGATACCAGAATCGGATCGATCTTACCGCGGCCACGAATCGTACGGCACAACGAGCGGCTGTCGGCCCCCGGAATCGCGGCTTCGCCCGCGGCATACACATCCAGCATCAACAGCGCATCGACCTGGGTCAGCACGTTGGCAAAGTCGTCGTACAGATCGCGAGTACGCGTAAACCGGTGCGGCTGGAACAGCATCACCAGGTTTTTGTCCGGCCAACCCGCGCGCGCGGCTTTAATCGTAGCGTCCACTTCCGTTGGGTGGTGGCCATAATCATCAACCAGCATCGCGGTCCCGGCTTTACCGTTCACCGGCTCAAGCGGGAATTCGCCGAGGAAGTCAAAACGACGTCCGGTACCCTGGAAACTTTCCAGCGCGCGCAGAATAGCGTCGTCTTCAATACCTTCTTCCGTCGCGACCGCCACTGCCGCCGCCGCGTTCAGTGCATTGTGACGACCCGGCGCGTTTAACGTAACACGTAAATCGGCCATCCCCTGACGCACCAGCGTGAAGTGTCCTTGTGGACCAATCTGCTGGTAATCTTCAACGCGCACATCGGCATCATCACTGAAACCATAGGTTGTGGTTTGACGGCCAACTCGCGGTAACAGTTCGCGGATCACCGGATCGTCAACGCACATCACCGCACGCCCATAAAACGGCAAGTTATGCAGGAAATTAATAAACGTCTGCTTTAAATTTTCGAAGTCGCCATGGTAGGTATCCATGTGGTCAGCTTCGATATTGGTGACAATCGCCACCATCGGCTGCAAATGCAGGAACGACGCGTCGCTCTCGTCTGCTTCGGCAATCAAATAACGGCTATGACCCAGGCGCGCATGCACGCCTGCGGCCTTCACCAGACCGCCGTTGACAAAAGTGGGATCCAGACCCGCTTCCGCGTAGATGCTGGAGACCATTGCCGTAGTCGTGGTTTTACCGTGCGTCCCGGCAATAGCAATACCGTGACGAAAACGCATTAACTCCGCCAGCATTTCAGCACGACGAATCACCGGAATACGTGCTTCATGCGCTGCAACAATTTCCGGGTTATCCGCAGAAATAGCGCTGGATACCACCACCACGCTCGCATCGCGCACGTTTTCCGGGCGATGGTTGAAGAAAATCGTGGCACCCAGATTCGTCAACTGCTGCGTCACAGGATTCGGCGCTAAGTCAGAACCGCTGATCTGATAACCTTCATTGGCCAAAACTTCGGCAATACCGCCCATACCAGCACCACCGATGCCGACAAAGTGAATGTGCCGAACGCGACGCATTTCGGGCACGATGGAACGCAGTTTTGCCAGTTGTTGTGTATTCATTCTTTAGCCATTAACTTCTTAGTTCATGCGATGCAAAAGGCATCACCACAATTACGCCCGGGCAGCCCGGCTCACTTCATTTGCAACGCGCTCTGTGGCATCCGGTATGGATGCGGCGCGCGCACGTTCTGCCATGGTTAATAACGTTTCTCGCGACCACCCGGCAAGGGTGCTGGCGACGGCATCCACAGTAAACTGCGGCTGCTCCAGAATTTTGGCGGCGCCCGCTTTCTCCAGCGGCAGCGCATTCCAATACTGCTGTCTGTCTTTGTGCTGGAACGGCACAAACAGCGCAGGCAAACCTGCGGCGGCAATTTCGCTCACCGTCAGCGCGCCTGAGCGACAAACCACGACATCAGCCCACGCGTAGGCCGCTGCCATATCATCAATAAACTCAGTGACCTTGTGCTGCGGTTGTCCCGCGTCGGCATACGCCTGTTCAACGGTCTGCTGCGCGCCTTTGCCGCTCTGATGCCAGATAGTCACCGCGCCGCCAAGCTTTGCGGCAACCTGCGGCATCGTCTGGTTCAGTACGCGTGCGCCCTGAGATCCCCCGACGACCAATACACGAACCGGACCTTCACGCCCGGCCAGACGCGCTTTTGGCAACGGCAGCGCCAGCACGTCAGTGCGCACCGGGTTACCTACCACTTCCGCATTCGGGAAAGCACCAGGAAAAGCCTGCATCACCGTAGTGGCAATCTTCGCCAGCCATTTGTTAGTTAATCCCGCAATGCCGTTCTGCTCATGCAGTACAACCGGAATACCTAATGACCAGGCCGCCAGACCGCCAGGGCCAGACACGTAGCCGCCCATACCCAGCACCACATCGGGTTTAAACTGCTTCATGATGGCGCGCGCCTGACGCCAGGCATTAAAAATACGCACAGGTGCGGCAAGCAGCGCATTGACGCCTTTACCACGCAAACCGGAGATACGAATAAAGTCAATTTCAATGCCGTGTTTCGGCACTAAGTCCGCTTCCATACGATCGGCGGTGCCCAGCCAACGAACCTGCCAGCCCTGGGCCATTAAATGGTGCGCGACCGCCAGCCCCGGGAACACATGCCCGCCGGTACCGCCTGCCATCACCATTAACCGCTTCGGTTGACCACTCATCGTGCACCTCGTGTAAACGCCTGGGCTTTTTCCAGACGCGTTTCATAATCAATACGTAACAAAAACATGATGGCCGTCGACATAATCAACAAACTTGAACCACCATAACTGATCAGCGGCAGCGTCAGACCTTTGGTTGGCAGCATACCCGCCGCCGCACCGACGTTTACCAGTGCCTGGAAGCTAAACCAGATCCCGATAGAGCAGGCTAAAAAGCCTGAAAAACGGTGGTCAATTTCCAACGCCTTACGGCCAATCGACATCGCGCGAAAAGCGACGAAGAATACCATTAAAAGTGCCAATACCACACCGATATAACCCAGCTCTTCCCCAATGATGGCGAAGATGAAGTCGGTGTGCGCTTCTGGTAAATACTCCAGTTTTTGGACTGAATTACCTAAGCCCTGCCCCCAAACCTCACCGCGACCAAAGGCCATCAGGGATTGCGTCAGCTGGTAGCCACTGCCGAACGGATCTTCCCATGGGTTCCAGAAAGAGGTTACGCGGCGAATACGATACGGTTCGGCAAGGATCAGCAGCACGACCGCTGAAATCCCCATGCCGATAATGGCAATGAACTGCCACAGTTTCGCTCCGGCGAGAAACAGCATCGCCAGGGTAGTGACAAACAGCACTACCACCGTACCAAGGTCAGGCTGTGCCAGCAGTAAAATAGCCAGCACCAGGATCACACCCATCGGTTTTAAGAAACCGCGCAGGTTGTTACGCACTTCATCAACTTTACGCACCAGGTAGTTGGCGAGGTAACAGAACAGCGACAGCTTGGTAAATTCCGCAGGCTGAATACGCAGCGGCCCCAGCGCAATCCAGCGCGACGCCCCGTTAACGGAGCTACCCACCACCAGCACAATCAGCAGCATGATGATCGAGGCTATCAGCATCGTCGTACTGTACTTTTGCCAGAACTCCATCGGCAGACGCAGCGTCACCATCGCCAGACAGAAGGCGAGGAAGATGTACAGTGCATCACGCTTAGCAAACAGGAAAGGATCGCCCGCCAGACGTTGTCCTACGGGCATCGATGCCGATGTCACCATCACAAAACCGATCGCTGCCAGACCAAAGGTCAACCACAGCAGCATGCGGTCATACATAATCAGGCTGTCCGCGTCTTTATCACGCGAAGCCATCACCCAGCCTTTAAGTGCCGCGAAGACCCACGCCAGGACACCCAGTCCCGGTAAGCGCGGCATTCTCAGACGAGGGAGAGATAAGCGCATCAACCCAACTCCTTCGCCAGGCGGGTAAAGACGTCACCGCGTTGCTCAAAGTTCTTGAACTGGTCGAGGCTGGCGCAGGCGGGCGACAACAGCACCATATCGCCCGACTTCACGCGCGGTGCGAGCAGACGCATTGCCTGCTCCATGGTTTCAGTTTGTTCCGTAACGTCAGGTCGCAGAGCAGCAAGCTGCGCGCCATCGCGACCAAAGCAATACAGACGAATGTTGTCGCCGGTCAGGTATCGTTGCAGCGGCGTAAAGTCAGCGGATTTCCCGTCTCCCCCCAGCAACAGGTGCAACGTACCGTCAACGTGCAGGCCATTCAGCGCGGCTTCAGTGCTGCCGACGTTGGTGGCTTTAGAATCGTTAATCCAGCGCACGCCGTTGTGCTCAAGCACAGTCTGGAAACGATGCGCCAGACCGGTAAACGTGGTCAGCGCTTTAAGGCTCGACGCCCGCGGCAGACCTGCGGCATCCGCCAGCGCCAGCGCAGCCAGGGCGTTGGTATAGTTATGCTGACCGGAAAGCGTCATCTCTTTCACGTTAAGAACTTTTTCACCCTTCACTCGCAGCCAGGTTTCGCCCTGCTGACGGTTCAGGTGATAGTCACCCATGTTGATGCCAAAGCTCACGCAACGCTCATCCGCCCCGCGAACCGGCATGGTCAGCGCATCATCAGCGTTGACCACACACACTTTCGCGTTTTCATAGACGCGCAGTTTGGCCGCACGGTACTGCTGCAAGCCAAACGGATATCTGTCCATATGGTCTTCGGTGACGTTCAAAATGGTAGCGGCTACGGCTTGTAAGCTGGAGGTCGTTTCCAGTTGGAAGCTCGACAGTTCCAGAACATACAGCTCACGTTCGTCATCCAGCAGCATCAGCGCGGGCAGGCCAATATTACCGCCAACCCCCACGTTCACACCGGCCGCTTTCGCCATCTCACCTACCAGCGTAGTGACTGTACTTTTCCCGTTGGAACCGGTGATCGCGACGATCGGTGCCTGTGCTTCGCGACAGAACAGCTCAATGTCGCCGACAATTTCAATTCCCGCATCTGCGGCGGCGCTCAACGAAGGATGCGCCAGGGCAATACCAGGGCTGGCGACAATAAGATCAGCGGCCAGCAGCCAGTCATCATTCAGACTGCCAACATGACGCTCAACCGCTTCCGGTAATTTGTCCAGGCCCGGCGGCGTCGCGCGGGTATCCATTACGCGCGGCGTCACGCCACGCGCCAGGAAGAAATCCACGCAGGACAGCCCAGTCAAACCCAGACCGATAATGACGACTTTTTTACCCTGGTAATCAGCCATGATTAACGTACCTTCAGCGTTGCCAGGCCAATCAGCACCAGCATCAGCGAAATAATCCAGAAGCGCACAATTACGCGCGGTTCCGGCCAGCCTTTCAGTTCATAGTGATGGTGGATCGGCGCCATACGGAAGATGCGCTGTCCGCGCAGCTTAAAGGAGCCAACCTGCAAAATGACCGACAGTGTTTCTACGACGAATACACCGCCCATGATCACCAGCAGGAACTCCTGACGCAGGAGCACGGCAATAATGCCCAGCGCGCCGCCCAGCGCCAGCGATCCGACGTCGCCCATAAAGACCTGCGCCGGATAAGTGTTAAACCACAAGAAGCCTAACCCCGCACCGACAATTGCCGTACAAACGATCACCAATTCGCCGGCATGACGTAAATAGGGAATATGCAGATAGTTGGCGAAGTTCATGTTACCGGTCGCCCACGCCACCAACGCAAAACCTGCGGCCACAAACACGGTCGGCATAATCGCCAGACCATCCAGACCATCGGTGAGGTTGACCGCGTTGCCAGTACCCACAATCACAAAGTACGCCAGCAGCACGTAGAACAGCCCCAACTGCGGCATCACGTCTTTAAAGAACGGCACCACCAGCTCAGTGGCCGGGGTATCTTTACCAGCCAGATACAGGGCAAAGGCCACGCCCAGCGCAATCACCGACATCCAGAAGTATTTCCAGCGCGCGATCAGGCCCTTGGTGTCTTTGCGTACCACTTTGCGGTAGTCATCGACAAAACCGATAATGCCGTAACCGACCAATACCACCAGCACGCACCATACGTACGGGTTCGACGGGTATGCCCACAGCAGTACGGAGATAACAATCGCGGTGAGGATCATAATCCCGCCCATAGTCGGCGTACCGCGTTTACTGAAGTGTGATTCCGGACCGTCGTTACGCACGACCTGTCCAAAGGACATTTTTTGCAAGCGGGCGATCATGCGCGGGCCCATCCACAAAGAGATGAACAGCGCGGTCAGCAGGCTGACGATGGCGCGAAACGTCAGATAGGAAAAGACGTTAAAGCCGGAATAATATTTGACCAAATGTTCGGCCAGCCAAACTAACATGTCCCATTCTCCTGTAATGCGCGTACTACCTCTTCCATGGCGGCACTACGTGAACCCTTCACTAAAATCGTCATAATCTGATGTTCTGCAATCAGCGCCTTAAGATGCGCGGTCAACGCGGTTTTATCCGCAAAATGCTCACCCACACCGCTGGCATGGCTAATTGCCTGACTCAGTTTCCCTGTACTCAGCACACGGTCGATACCTGCAGCCTTCGCAGCGTCACCCACCTGCACGTGGCATGCTTCGCTTTCCGCGCCAAGCTCTGCCATATCGCCAACGACCAACACGCGGTAGCCCGGCATTTCGGACAGCACGTTTACCGCTGCGGTCATTGACCCGACATTTGCGTTATAGGAGTCATCCAGCAGTAGCTGATTTTCTGCCAGTTGAATCGGGAACAGACGCCCCGGTACCGCTTGCAGCTCCTTCAGACCCGCTTTAATCGCTTCGTGCGTCGCGCCTACCGCCATAGAGAGCGCAGCCGCCGCCAGGGCGTTAGCAATGTTGTGACGACCCGGCAGCGGCAGCAGAACATCAATGCTTCCGGTTGGCGTTTGCAGAGAAAACTCTGTGCCGTGTGAAGTCACATGAACATTGGCCGCCGAAAAGTCGCTGTTGGCCGCATTCGGGGAGAAGCGCCAGACTTTGCGATCGCCGATAATGCTCTGCCAGTTCAGCCAGTCGTTATTGTCGGCATTCATAATGGCGATTCCGTTCGCTGGCAGGCCGGTAAAAATCTCACCTTTTGCCTTCGCAACACCCGCCAGTGAACCAAAGCCTTCCAGATGCGCGGCTGCCAGGTTGTTCACCAGCGCCGCTTCCGGACGCGTCAGGCCAACGGTCCAGGCGATTTCGCCCTGATGATTAGCGCCAAGCTCAATCACGGCATAGTCGTAATCGTTGTTTAAGCGCAACAGCGTCATCGGTACGCCGATGTCGTTATTCAGGTTGCCCGCGGTATATAAGGTGTTGCCACACTGACTCAGAATGGATGCGGTCATCTCTTTGACAGACGTTTTACCGGAAGAGCCGGTCAGCGCGACAACGCGCGCCGGAACCTGGGCGCGTACCCATGCCGCCAGTTCACCAAACGCCAGACGTGTATCTTTAACAATCAGTTGCGGCAGGTTGGTGTCCAACGGACGGCTGACCAGCAGCGCACCCGCCCCGCTCTCTTGCGCCTTGTCTGCGAAATCGTGGGCATCAAAGCGTTCGCCTTTCAGCGCGACAAACAGGCAGCCCGGCGTAACTTTACGCGTATCGGTTGTCACTGCATCAAGAGTCAGATCGGCTCCTTTCAGTTCGCCACGGAGGATCTCCGCCAGTTGGCTGAGCGTTACGCTAATCATGCGATGACTCCCAGCAGACGCGCTGCCGTGACGCGGTCAGAATAGTCGAGGCGCTGCGAGCCAACGATCTGGTAGTCTTCGTGACCTTTCCCGGCCACCAGCACCACGTCGTTTTCTTTCGCCTGCATAATGGCGTTTGTTACAGCCTCTGCGCGACCTTCCATCACTTTCGCCTGTCCGGCATCCAGCATACCCGCCAGAATGTCGTTAATAATGGCGCGCGGCTCTTCGGTACGTGGGTTGTCATCGGTCACCACGACAACATCAGCAAACTGCTCGGCAATCGCGCCCATCAACGGACGTTTGCCTTTGTCGCGATCGCCGCCGCAACCAAAGACGCACCACAGTTTGCCAGTACAGTGCAGACGTGTCGCCTGCAGCGCTTTTTCCAGCGCATCTGGCGTATGGGCATAATCAACCACAACGGTGGTTTTACCCGGCGCGCTGAACACTTCCATGCGCCCACAAACTGGCTGTAATTGTGTCGCCGTTTTCAGTAAATCAGCTAACGGATATCCCAACGCCAGCAGCGTTGCCAGCGCCAACAGCAGATTGCTGACGTTAAACGCGCCCATCAGGCGACTTTCAATTTCGCCGTCACCCCATGAGGAGGTAAAACGAATCGTTGCCCCGCTGTCATGATAATTCACGTCAATCGCCTTTAACCAACGACCGTGACAGTTCGGGTTGATGTGGTCTTCCATCGATACGGCAACCGCATCCGGAAGTTTGGCCAACCAGCGACGACCGACTTCATCATCCGCATTAACGATGGCCTGGCCGCAATGGTGCGTGGAATACAGCAGCCATTTCGCGGCTTCGTAATGTTCCATGTCGCCGTGGTAATCAAGATGGTCACGGCTTAAGTTAGTAAATACTGATGCGGCAAACTTCAGCGCCGCCACGCGATGCTGAACCAGACCGTGTGAAGACACTTCCATTGCGCCAACCGTTGCGCCTTGTGCAACCAGCCCTGCCAGCACATGCTGGACATCAACGGCTGAGCCGGTGGTATTTTCCGTCGGGATCACTTTGCCCAGCAGGCCATTGCCGACTGTTCCCATCACCGCGCTGGTTTCGCCAAGCAGTTGGCTCCACTGTGCCAGCAATTGGGTGGTGGTGGTTTTACCGTTGGTCCCGGTCACGCCGACCAGTTGCATTTTTTCAGAAGGCTCGTGGTAAAAGCGGCCCGCCAGTGCAGATAAACGTTCGTTAAGCTGACTGAGATAGATAACTGGAACGCCGTGCATTTCACGGATTTCACCGTCAGTAGCTTCATCTTTTGCTTCTGCAATAATGGCAGCCACACCTTGCGCTATCGCCTGCGGGATATATCGACGCCCGTCCGCCTGATGACCCAATACTGCGACAAAGAGATCGCCCGATGCAGCCATACGGCTGTCGAGCGTCATCTCCCGCAGTGCTCGCTCCGGTGCACCCGGCACCCATGGAGCAAGAAGGTCGCGCAAATTACGATCTGCCACCTGTTGCCTCGCCTTGATTATTCACAAATTCATTTTTATCGCCCGTTGTCAGCGCATCCGGCTCGATGTTCATGGTGCGCAGTACGCCGCCCATGATGGCACCAAAGACCGGCGCGGAAACGGCGCCACCGTAGTATTTACCCGCCTGCGGATCGTTGATAACAACAACCAGCGCGAAGCGCGGCTGACTCGCAGGCGCAACACCTGCGGTATAAGCAATGTATTTGTTGATGTAGCGGCCATCCGGCCCTACTTTCTTCGCCGTACCGGTTTTAATGGCGATACGATAGCCTTTAATCGCCGCCTTCACGCCGCCGCCGCCGGGCAGCGCCACGCTTTCCATCATGTGCACCACGGTACGCACGGTTGATTCCGGGAAGATACGCTCGCCCGGAACAGGAGGGTCAACTTTGGTGATCGACAGTGGCCGATAAACGCCATAGCTGCCGATCGTTGCATAGACTCGCGCTAACTGTAACGGCGTTACCATTAGCCCGTAGCCGAAAGAGAAGGTGGCCCTCTCTATGTCAGACCACCGTTGTTTTTGAGGATATAAGCCACTGCGTTCTCCGACCAACCCCAAATTGGTCGCTTTTCCCAGCCCAAAACGTGAGTAAGTGTCTACTAACGCTGAGGACGGCATCGCTAACGCCAGCTTGGAAACACCGACGTTACTCGACTTCTGCAAAACCCCGGTGAGGGTCAATTCGCTATAACGCGCCACGTCTTTGATTTCATGGCCATTAATTCGGTAAGGGATAGTGTTAAGTACGGTATTTTCGCGAACCACGCCACGCTGCAGCGCCGTCATCACCACCATCGGTTTGACGGTGGAACCCGGTTCAAACACGTCGGTAATCGTACGGTTACGCATCGCATCCTTCGGCGTACCGGTGAGATTGTTCGGGTTGTAGGACGGGCTGTTGGCCATCGCCAGCACTTCACCGGTGTTCACATCCACCAGTACCGCACTGCCTGACTCCGCCTTGTTAAACGCCACGGCGTTATTCAGTTCACGGTAGACCAGCGCCTGTAAACGCTCATCGATACTTAGCGCAAGGTTATGCGCCGCCTGGCTGTCGGTAGAGGAAATATCCTCAATGACGCGGCCATAACGGTCTTTACGTACAATACGTTCGCCCGGTTGCCCGGTGAGCCATTTGTCGAAGCTTTTCTCAACGCCTTCAATCCCCTGGCTGTCGACGTTAGTAAAGCCGATAAGGTGAGCGGTCACTTCTCCGGAAGGATAGTAACGGCGGGATTCTTCGCGCAGGTGAATGCCTGGCAGCTTCAGTTTTTTGATGTAGTCAGCCATGTCAGGGTTTACCTGACGCGCCAGATAGATAAAGCGCCCTTTCGGGTTGGCGTTAATGCGGGAAGCCAGTTGATCGAGCGGGAGATTCAGCGCGGTCGACAGCGCTCTCCAGCGTTCACCAACGCTTACGCCGCCTGCGTCATGCACCTCTTTGGGGTCGGCCCAAATCGCCTTAACCGGAACGCTCACCGCCAGCGGACGACCTGAACGGTCGGTAATCATCCCGCGCGATGTGGACACTTCCTGTACGCGCAGAGAGCGCATGTCGCCCTGACGCACCAGCATGTCTGGCGCGATGATTTGCAGCCAGGCAACGCGCCCCAGCAGAAAACCCAGTGCCAGCAAAATACAGCCGCACAGTAACGCAAAACGCCAACTGATAAAGTTGGCTTGTTCTTCCTGGCGTTTTGGCTTGTGCGTTTTTGCCGCTGCTTTCATGCGTCGCGTTTATCCTTATTTTTGTACTACGATATTTTCTTGTGAGGGATCAACATGCTGCATTTGCAGCTTTTCCGTTGCGATCCGTTCAACACGGCTATGGTCGCCGAGCGCGTTCTCCTCAAGGATCAAGTTGCGCCATTCGATATCCAGCGCATCTCGCTCCAGAACCAGCTGCTCACGCTGCGCGGTCAGTAACCGCGTATGGTGTGCTGTTGTCACGACGGTAACCGCCGTCAAAATAATGCAAATGAACAGGCAGAGTGGCAGCTTCCCATACCGCAAAAGATCGTCACCGATCACGCCAGGCAAAGCATGGCGCTCGTTGCTTCCTATCGATCCTTTAACTTTGCTGAGGGCTTCTGTCACTCTGCTGATCATGCGTTCGTCCTCTCTGCAATACGCAGAACTGAACTACGGGCACGAGGATTTTCAGCTACCTCTTCTTCACCCGGCATCATCTTGCCTAGTGCTCTTAACTCACGGCCGCCCAGCTTTTTGATCTGCGCTTCGGTCATCGGTATTCCAGCCGGAACCTGAGGACCACGGCTTTGTTCGCGCATAAAGCGTTTCACAATGCGATCTTCAAGCGAATGGAAACTGATTACCGAAAGGCGACCACCTGGTGCCAGCACGCTGAGCGAGCTTTTTAGCGCCTGCTCTATCTCCTCCAGTTCACTGTTCACCCAAATGCGCACCGCCTGGAAGGTACGGGTCGCGGGATGTTTGAATTTGTCTTTCACCGGCATTGCCGCCGCAATCACTTCCGCCAGCTCTTTAGTGCGGGTCATCGGTTCGATGCGGTTGCGCTCTACGATGGCGCGAGCAATACGTTTGCCGAAGCGCTCTTCGCCAAAGGTTTTAATCACCCAGGCAATGTCTGCTTCATCGGCGGTTTGCAGCCATTCGGCCGCTGACTGACCGCGTGTTGGGTCCATACGCATATCTAACGGACCGTCACGCATAAATGAGAATCCGCGCTCAGCATCATCAAGCTGTGGAGAAGAAACCCCAAGATCGAGAAGAATCCCGTCGATCTTACCGGTAAGTCCGCGCTCGGCGACATAATCAGCCAGCGCAGAAAAAGGACCATGGACGATGGAAAAACGGGGATCGGTAATCGTCTTTGCAACGGCAATCGCCTGCGGATCGCGATCGATGGCCAGTAAACGCCCCTCTTCGCCAAGTTGCGAGAGGATCAGACGTGAGTGACCACCGCGACCAAATGTCCCGTCAATGTAGATGCCGTCTGGACGAATATTCAGGCCGTTTACGGCTTCATCCAGCAACACCGTTGTATGTTTATAATTTTCCATCATTTTATAGAGACAAATCCTGCAATCGTTCCGACAGCGCGCCGGTAACAGACTGCTCAGCGTCGATATCTTCCTTGACCTGTTGATACCAGGTCGTTTCATCCCACAGCTCAAACTTATTGAACTGCCCAACCAGCATCACTTCTTTCGTTAGCCCTGCGTGTTGCCGCAGAATGGGCGCTATCAATAATCGGCCAGCGCTATCCATCTGACATTCGCTAGCATGACCCAACAACAGGCGCTGTACGCGACGCTCAACTGGATTCATGCTCGACAGACGCGATAACTTCTGCTCGATAATTTCCCATTCAGGCAGGGGGTACAGCAGCAGGCACGGGTGATGGATGTCAATGGTGCAAACCATTTGACCGGTAGCGCTCTCGAGCAGTTGATCCCGATAACGGGTAGGCACAGATAAGCGCCCTTTACTGTCGAGATTAACTAACGTTGCTCCCCGGAACATGCCAGCCTCACCCCCGATTACCACTTTATCCCACAAATTCCCACTTAAAGGAGTTTACGGAGCGGAGGAAAACCTTGTCAAGCAAGTCACGGCGCTTAGCGGAGCAAAAAACCCATTGTTTACGGCTAATATCAGCGTTGAACAAATTCCGTACAGCAAACGAAGCAAATTAACGTCATGAATATTTGTAAGAAAAAAATCCAACAACTCATGATTGTTTAAAACAACTGAATATCATCAAAAGAAAAATATAAAGTGTCAGTTTGCGACGCGAGCGGCATTTTAGGACAATATGCAGCGAGATAACAGTACCAGTTAATCAGTCTGTACGCCGCACAGGAGCGAGATAAGGGCGAGATTGTCGCAACACACCAGTAAAGTGTTTGTTAATTCGGCAAATCCCTACATGCTTGTAACAAAATAATACAACCGTAACGCATCGTTACGTCTCAATTACCCAAAAATGGATAGTTGCATTTTTAATTCGGCATAATAGAAGAATCAATTTCAGATAATTCTAAAGAATATTCTTAATTATAATGCGGTTATTTCCGAGAACGGGATAATTGATGATGTCAGAGGCTTATCCGCCGACATCATCAATTGAGGCAACTTAGTTACGGCTTAGAATACCGCGACGGTACAAATTACGCCGTATACGCGTTAAACCTGGTTTGGGTTTACGCGGCTCATCCAGGCTTGCCAACACAATCTCCAGCACGCGTTCCGCGACATCTCGATGGCGCTGCGCCACCGCCAGTACCGGGCACTGCAGGAAGTCGAGCAGCTCGTGGTCGCCAAAAGTCGCAATCGCTAAATCAGACGGTAACTGCCCGTCGCGGCGCAGGGTCACATCCATCACCCCCTGCAACAGGGCAAACGACGTGGTAAACAGCGCCTGAGGCATTGGATGCGTTTCCAGCCATTTATCAAATAACTGCGCGGCCGCCTCCCGCTCATAGCTGTTGGCATAGAGAAAATGCACTTCACGCGGATCGTCCTTCCACGCGGTACGGAAACCCTGTTCGCGCAGGAAACTGACGGACAATTCAGGAAGCGCCCCCAGATAGAGCACGGTTTCAGCAGGGAATTTACGTAACTCCTCCGCCAGCATCTGCGCATCATCCTGGTCTGCGCCCACCACGCTGGTGAAATGTTCACGATCCAGCGCGCGATCCAGCGCCACAATCGGGAATGAACTGTTCGCCCAGCGCTGATAAAACGGATGTTCAGGCGGCAAGGAAGTCGAAACGATAATGGCATCAACCTGACGTTGTAAAAGATGCTCAATACAGCGCATTTCGTTATCCGGCTGATCTTCAGAGCAGGCAATCAGTAGTTGATACCCGCGCTGACGCGCCTGGCGCTCCAGATAGTTTGCGATCCGGGTATAGCTCGTGTTCTCGAGATCCGGGATCACCAGCCCGATAGAACGTGTGCGTCCAGCACGCAGCCCGGCCGCCACGGCATTCGGGTGGTAATTATGCTCACGCACCACCGCCATGACTTTTTCAACCGTTTTGTCGCTTACGCGGTATTGCTTTGCTTTGCCGTTAATAACGTAGCTTGCAGTCGTTCGCGAAACGCCGGCCAACCGAGCGATTTCATCCAGTTTCACAATTGCCCCTTGCGTAAAATGTACAAACCATAACCTTTGAGATGGCATGGGTTAAACTTCTTAACATCTAAGCGCAGAATAATGACTGCGGCAACCGCTTTTGTCGCTGGTTACTGCTGATTTCGCAAAAAAAAGCAACCAGTAGCCAATGCATCTCGCGTAGGTCAGGTAAGCGTTAGCGCATAATTTTATCGCCGCGGGAAAGCCCCACCACGCCGGAGCGGGCAACTTCCACGATTTTGGCGACTTCCCGTAGCGTTGCCAGAAACGCATCCAGCTTATCGCTGGTGCCCGCCAGCTGTACGGTGTAGATCGACGGCGTAACATCGATGATTTGCCCACGGAATATCTCCGTGTTGCGTTTCACCTCTTCCCGGCCATAGCCGCTGGCCTGGATTTTCACCAGCATGATTTCTCGTTCAACGTGGGCGCCCTGCCCCAGTTCGCTGACGCGCAAAACATCCACCAGTTTGTGTAGCTGCTTTTCGATCTGCTCCAGGACTTTCTCATCCCCAACCGTTTGAATCGTCATTCGCGATAAGGTCGGGTCGTCAGTCGGCGCGACGGTCAGGCTTTCAATGTTGTATCCGCGCTGGGCGAAGAGGCCAATCACACGTGACAATGCACCCGACTCGTTTTCCAGCAATACTGATAATATCCGGCGCATAATCAGGTCCTCTCCGTTTTACTTAACCACATTTCGTCCATCCCGCCCCCACGAATCTGCATCGGGTAGACATGCTCACTGCCGTCGACGGTGACATCAACAAACACCAGGCGATGATTACGCACATGTTCCAGCGCTTCGCCCAGCTTGCTCTCCAGTTCGCCTGGATGATTAATCTGGATACCGATATGCCCATAAGCTTCAGCAAGGCGCACAAAATCGGGTAGCGACTGCATGTAAGACTGGGAGTGACGCCCGGAGTAAATCATGTCCTGCCACTGTTTGACCATGCCGAGATAGCGGTTGTTAAGGTTGAGCACCAGTACCGGTAGCTCATATTGCAGCGCCGTCGACAGTTCCTGGATGTTCATCTGAATGCTGCCATCCCCGGTAACGCACACCACCGTTTCATCCGGCAGCGCCATTTTCACCCCTAACGCCGCGGGTAAACCGAATCCCATGGTGCCGAGGCCGCCTGAGTTAATCCAGCGGCGTGGTTTATCGAACGGATAGTAAAGTGCGGCAAACATTTGATGCTGGCCAACGTCAGAGGTCACGTATGCCTCCCCTTTCGTCAGACGCCAGATGGTTTCAATCACCGCCTGCGGTTTAATACTTTCACTTTGCGTGTCGTATTTCAGGCACTGACGAGCGCGCCAGTGTTCGATCTGTTGCCACCAGTCACGGTTATCATCCAGCGGCTGCTGCGATTTCTCCTGCGGCAGCAGTTCAAGCATCTGATCCAGCACCAGGCGAGCATCGCCCACAATCGGAATATCCGCAGTGACGGTTTTTGAAATAGAGGTCGGATCGATGTCGATATGCAGCACGGTCGCATTCGGGCAATATTTTGCCAGGTTATTGGTCGTTCGATCGTCAAAACGAACGCCGACGGCAAAGATCACATCAGAATGATGCATGGTCATATTCGCTTCGTAAGTACCATGCATGCCCAACATTCCCAGCGCCTGGCGATGCGTGGCCGGAAACGCGCCTAACCCCATCAGCGAGGAGACAACCGGCAGATTAAGTGCTTCGGCAATTTGCCCCAGTTGTTCGTGACAGGCGGCATTCACCGCGCCACCACCAACATAGACAACCGGTTTCTTCGCCGCGACCAGCGTCTGCAAAGCACGTTTTATCTGTCCTTTGTGCCCGGTCGTTGTCGGGTTATACGAACGCATACTCACCGACTCCGGCCAGCTATAAGGCAGTTTTTTCGCCGGATTCAGAATATCTTTCGGCAAATCCACCACCACCGGCCCCGGACGACCGCTTGCCGCCAACCAGAAGGCTTTTTTCAGCACCTGCGGGATATCTTCCGTTTGTTTAACCAGAAAACTGTGTTTTACCACCGGGCGGGATATACCCACCATGTCGCACTCCTGAAAGGCATCGTAGCCAATCAGGGAGGTGGCGACCTGGCCGGAGAGGATCACCAGCGGAATGGAATCCATATATGCCGTTGCAATCCCGGTGATCGCATTGGTTGCCCCTGGTCCGGAAGTGACCAAAACGACGCCCACTTCTCCCGTGGCACGCGCCAGGCCATCAGCCATATGTACCGCGGCTTGCTCATGACGGACTAACACATGATCAATACCGCCGACCGTATGCAATGCATCATAAATATCGAGGACGGCCCCCCCGGGATAACCGAATACCTGCTTCACACCCTGATCGATAAGCGATCGGACGACCATCTCGGCTCCAGACAACATCTCCATGGCTTGCCTCACTCTTATAATGAATTACGGTTTAACAACACATTAACCGCTGACGATGACGCATGGCAATTGACTCCGAAGGGGTGGCACTGGAGTAAATAAGAATAAAACGGAGGTAAGAATTGAATAAATGGAGAATTAAACCAGCATAAGCAATTGATATGATAAATAATCGCTTAAAAAGGGGGACTTACAGCAATTAGTCTATTTTTTTACACTTTCGGACATACGTAAAAAGTCGAGTTCAGCACAAAATTTTAGATATAAATATAAAAGCAGAATAAACCAGATGTATTCCCCGATTTATTCTGCCAGCGGCTACTTCTTACAGACGGAGACCAACAGTTCTTCCATCCATTGATGTCCTTTATCGCGCCCCGCAGCCTCATGCCAGGAAAGATAACATGTGCGGCTATTCAATTTTAAAGGTAAAGGCAATATCTGCAGTTCTAAAGAATCGGCGAACTCTTCCGCCAACCAACGCGGCGCAATAGAGACCAGGTGCGTTTGCGACACAATATTAAGCACGCTGATTAATGCCATTCCCTGATAAGCCACGCAGGATTGTTTATCCGGTGTGTCATACCACGGCTGGCTGAATGAGGCGAAGCGATCGAGCGAAACCACGGCATGCTGTTCATGATAGAGATTGCTTTCCAGCAATGGGCCACTAATGCGCGGATGTTTTTTGCTTGCCACTAACACCATTTCGTCATTGAATAACGGAACACTGGTAAATTCCGGACGACGGAATTCTTCATAGCTAATAACAAACTCAGTTTCCTGATAACGTAATTGGTGCTCGGTATTTAGATTTAGTGAAGATTTAAAAACGACATTAATGTTCGGCGCGACTTGTTCAACTCGATTATAAATCAACGAAGTTAGAATATTATCCAATGGACTGCATACGCAAAGATTGAATACACGCTCGCTGCTGGTAGGTTCAAAGCCAGAACCAGGCAGTTCATTCTGCACTAATTGCAATGCCTGACGAACGGAGCCAAACAGCTGGAAGGCTCTTGCTGTCGGCTGGATTCCACGGCCATAACGAACAAAAAGCTCATCGTTAAACATGACTTTCAGGCGTGCGACCGCATTACTGACAGCGGGTTGCGACATCCCCAGCGTATGTGCAGCACGCGTAATATTTTGTTCCTGCATCACCGCATCAAAAACAGTTAATAAATTAAGATCAACCATGCGAAGCTGTGGCTTCCCCATCTCTATGAGATTAGATTTATCTATTATTTTTACTTCTGGCATATTTAACTCCACTGTCACTCTAAACTCCCTTTTCCCAGACGGAGTGCAGAAATAATCTCCGTTAATATGATTTACCATGCATATAAAATAAGAAAAAGGAAAAACATTAAAATTAGGAAAACATAAAGGCACAAATCTAAATGTACAAAAGAACACCACAAGCGTAGTGCGGCAGATGTCACTGCGCGATGATACATATGTTTAAATTTCGAAAACAATATAACCATAAGCATGGCGAATACACAATCATACGCACAGTGAATACGTATTTAAGTTTTAATTAAACATTTCTATTATTAACACATTAAAAGTTAACATTAATTTATCAATTATTGGGTAACACATTGGTTTCACCCATTCATAATGACTATAAAAGCTGATAAATCATAAAGATATGAAATCCCAAACGAGGCGTTATCTTCAGTTCTCCGTTGCCATAAATGCAAATAAATATGCTTAAATATGTCAAACCGTGAAAAACATGTTCAACGATCAGATGATTAATTTTATATACCCTGGGAAATTCAGCACAATTCGCTTAAGTTTATCAGAAACTTTCCCCCTTAACGGGAGCATTTGCAGGGAATGGGGTTGACATCAGTCTTCATATCCAGTACCACTAAAAGCATATCGCATTCGCCTGGAGCTTGATTGATGACTTACATTGCTCGTTTTATCGGTCTACTACTACTAAACGCATTCTCATTGCGCGGTAGACTGGTGGACGACATTCAGCATTAAGTCAGCTCCAGTTAAGACAAAAAACCCGCGCCGTTGCGCGGGTTTTTTTATGCTCGAAGCAAGGCGCCCTAAAGACCAAGGACCTAAACCATGAGCCAGCAAGTCATTATTTTCGATACCACCTTACGTGACGGTGAACAGGCGTTACAGGCGAGCCTGAGTGTGAAAGAAAAACTGCAGATTGCGCTGGCCCTCGAGCGTATGGGCGTTGACGTGATGGAGGTCGGTTTTCCGGTCTCTTCACCGGGTGACTTTGAGTCCGTACAAACCATCGCTCGTCAGGTGAAGAACAGCCGCGTTTGCGCCTTAGCCCGCTGCGTAGAAAAAGATATCGACGTTGCCGCAGAATCTCTGAAGGTCGCTGAGGCTTTCCGCATTCATACGTTCATCGCCACCTCGCCGATGCATATCGCGACGAAATTGCGCAGCACGTTGGATGAAGTGATCGAGCGAGCAGTCTACATGGTGAAGCGTGCGCGTAATTATACGGATGACGTGGAGTTCTCATGCGAGGATGCTGGCCGTACCCCTATTGCCGATCTGGCCCGCGTGGTCGAAGCCGCGATTAATGCGGGAGCCAAAACTATCAATATCCCCGATACCGTGGGCTACACCATGCCTTTCGAATTCGGAGCAATCATTTCTGGTCTGTATGAACGCGTACCGAATATCGATAAAGCCATCATCTCCGTGCACACCCATGATGATTTAGGTCTGGGCGTTGGCAACGCGTTGGCGGCCGTCCACGCCGGTGCTCGCCAGGTGGAAGGCGCGATGAACGGTATCGGCGAACGCGCCGGTAACTGCTCACTGGAAGAAGTGATCATGGCGATCAAAGTGCGCAAAGATATCCTGAACGTACAGACCCGCATTAATCACCAGGAAATCTGGCGTACCAGTCAGTTAGTCAGCCAAATCTGCAACATGCCTATTCCGGCCAACAAAGCCATTGTCGGTAGCGGCGCCTTTGCCCACTCCTCTGGCATCCATCAGGACGGCGTACTGAAAAATCGTGAAAACTACGAAATCATGACGCCTGAATCCATCGGTCTGAACCAGGTGCAGTTGAACCTGACTTCCCGTTCCGGACGCGCCGCAGTGAAACACCGTATGGACGAGATGGGATATAAAGAGAATGAATACAACCTGGACAACCTGTACGACGCATTCCTGAAGCTGGCGGATAAAAAAGGTCAGGTATTTGATTACGACCTGGAAGCGCTGGCCTTTATTAATAAACAGCAGGAAGAGCCGGAGCATTTCCGTCTGGATTACTTCAGCGTGCAGTCCGGCTCAAATGACATCGCCACCGCCTCCGTCAAGCTGGCCTGCGGTGAAGAAGTCAAAGCCGAAGCGGCGAACGGTAACGGTCCGGTCGATGCCATTTATCAGGCCATCAACCGTGTGACCGAGTACAACATCGAACTGGTGAAATACAGCCTGACCGCCAAAGGGCACGGTAAAGATGCGCTGGGCCAGGTGGATATCGTTGCTAACTATAACGGTCGCCGCTTCCACGGCGTCGGTCTGGCAACAGATATCGTCGAATCGTCCGCGAAAGCGATGGTTCATGTGCTGAACAACATTTGGCGCGCCGAAGAAGTCGAAAAAGAATTGCAACGCAAAGCTCAGAACAACGAGAACAACAAGGAAACCGTGTGATGTCGAAGAATTATCATATTGCTGTTTTGCCGGGCGACGGTATTGGCCCGGAAGTGATGGCGCAAGCCCTGAAGGTACTGGACGCAATCCGCAACCGTTTTAACATGCGCATTACCACCAGCCACTACGACGTGGGGGGGGCCGCTATCGATAACCATGGTCAGCCGCTGCCGCCAGCGACGGTTGAAGGCTGTGAGCAAGCTGACGCCATTCTGTTTGGCTCCGTTGGCGGCCCGAAATGGGAAAATCTGCCACCCAATCAGCAGCCTGAACGCGGCGCGCTGCTGCCGTTGCGTAAACACTTCAAATTATTCAGCAACCTGCGCCCGGCTAAGCTGTACCAGGGTCTGGAAGCATTTTGCCCTCTGCGCGCAGATATTGCCGCAAACGGTTTCGACATCCTGTGCGTGCGCGAACTGACTGGCGGTATCTACTTCGGTCAGCCAAAGGGCCGCGAAGGCAGCGGACAACATGAAAAAGCCTTTGATACCGAGGTTTATCACCGTTTCGAGATCGAGCGTATCGCACGTATCGCGTTTGAATCTGCTCGCCAGCGTCGCCGCAAAGTCACGTCGATTGATAAAGCCAACGTACTGCAAACGTCTATTCTGTGGCGCCAAATCGTCAATGAAATTGCTAATGAATATCCGGACGTTGAACTGGCGCATATGTACATCGACAACGCGACGATGCAGTTGATCAAAGATCCATCCCAGTTCGACGTGCTGCTGTGCTCCAACCTGTTTGGCGACATTCTGTCTGACGAATGCGCCATGATCACCGGATCAATGGGGATGTTACCGTCCGCCAGCCTGAATGAGCAGGGCTTTGGTCTGTACGAGCCCGCTGGCGGCTCCGCTCCGGATATCGCCGGGAAAAACATTGCTAACCCTATCGCCCAAATCCTTTCGCTGGCGCTGCTGCTGCGCTACAGCCTGGACGCCAATGATGCGGCAACCGCAATTGAGAGCGCCATCAACCGCGCATTAGAAGAAGGCATTCGCACCGGTGACTTAGCCCGTGGCGCTGCCGCAGTCGGTACCGATGAAATGGGTGACATTATTGCCCGTTACGTCGCAGAAGGGGTGTAATCATGGCCAAAACGTTATACGAAAAATTGTTCGATGCGCACGTCGTCTACGAAGCGCAAAACGAAACCCCGCTGTTGTATATCGACAGACATCTGGTGCATGAAGTGACCTCTCCGCAGGCGTTTGATGGCCTGCGTGCGCATGGCCGTCAGGTGCGCCAGCCGGGTAAAACCTTTGCCACCATGGACCATAACGTCTCCACGCAGACCAAAGACATTAACGCTTCCGGCGAAATGGCCCGCATTCAGATGCAGGAATTAATCAAAAACTGCAATGAATTTGGCGTCGAACTGTACGACCTGAACCACCCGTATCAGGGGATCGTTCACGTGATGGGGCCTGAGCAAGGCGTAACGTTGCCGGGTATGACCATCGTTTGCGGCGACTCCCACACCGCCACACACGGCGCGTTTGGCGCGCTGGCCTTTGGTATTGGCACCTCTGAAGTTGAACACGTTCTGGCGACGCAGACCCTGAAACAGGGGCGTGCCAAAACCATGAAGATTGAAGTTAACGGCACGGCAGCACCTGGCATTACCGCCAAAGATATCGTGCTGGCGATTATCGGTAAAACCGGTAGTGCAGGCGGTACCGGGCACGTCGTTGAATTTTGTGGCGAAGCCATCCGTGCGCTGAGCATGGAAGGCCGTATGACCCTGTGCAACATGGCCATTGAAATGGGCGCCAAAGCGGGTCTGGTCGCACCGGATGAAACCACCTTTAACTATGTGCAGGGGCGTTTACACGCACCGAAGGGTGAGGATTTTACCAACGCGGTTGCGTACTGGAAAACGCTGAAAACCGACGACAACGCGACGTTTGATACCGTCGTTACCCTGCAGGCAGAAGAGATCGCACCGCAGGTCACTTGGGGTACGAACCCGGGTCAGGTCATCTCGGTGAACGATAATATTCCCGACCCGGCGTCATTTTCCGATCCCGTTGAGCGCGCATCGGCTGAAAAAGCGCTGGCATATATGGGGCTGAAACCGGGTATTCCGTTAACAGAAGTGGCTATTGATAAAGTGTTTATCGGTTCCTGTACCAACTCGCGTATTGAAGATTTACGCGCTGCGGCCCAAATCGCCAAAGGACGCAAAGTTGCGCCAGGCGTACAGGCGCTGGTTGTGCCGGGTTCTGGTCCGGTGAAAGCGCAGGCTGAAGCGGAAGGTCTGGACAAGATCTTCATCGAAGCCGGGTTTGAATGGCGTTTACCGGGCTGTTCCATGTGTCTGGCCATGAACAATGACCGCCTGAACCCAGGCGAGCGCTGTGCATCCACCAGCAACCGTAACTTTGAAGGCCGCCAGGGCCGCGGTGGTCGCACGCATTTAGTCAGCCCGGCCATGGCCGCCGCTGCCGCCGTTACCGGTCATTTTGCCGACATTCGCAGCATCAAATAAGGAAACTACCATGGCAGAGAAATTTACCCAACATACCGGCCTGGTTGTCCCACTGGATGCCTCCAACGTGGATACCGACGCGATTATTCCCAAACAGTTTTTGCAGAAGGTTACGCGCACCGGTTTTGGCGCTCATCTGTTTAACGACTGGCGTTTTCTGGATGAAAAAGGGCAACAGCCTAACCCAGAGTTCGTACTGAACTTCCCGGAATATAAAGGCGCGTCAATTCTGCTGGCGCGGGAAAACTTTGGCTGCGGCTCTTCCCGTGAACATGCGCCATGGGCGCTGACCGATTACGGCTTTAAAGTAGTGATCGCGCCAAGCTTCGCTGACATCTTCTACGGCAACAGCTTCAATAACCAACTGCTGCCGGTGACCTTGAGCGACGCGCAGGTAGATGAAATGTTCGCCCTGGTGAAAGCCAATCCGGGCATTAAATTTGAAGTGGATCTGGAAGCGCAGGTGGTGAAAGCGGGCGATAAGTCCTACAGCTTTAAAATCGACGACTTCCGCCGCCACTGCATGCTGAACGGTCTGGACAGCATCGGGCTGACGCTGCAGCATGAAGCAGCCATCACCGAGTACGAAGACAAGCAGCCAGCGTTTATGCGCTAGTCCTTGTGGTGCCGGATAAGCGCAGCGCATCCGGCACTCCAAAAATCAAACGTCCTTTACCCGCCCGGTCATCACCAGCGTGATCACAGAAATCGCCGCAATCACCCAATAGACGGCAAAGTGACCGTAGCTTTGCGCAACAGCCCCCTGAATCACTCCCGCGAGAATGACCCCCGTTGAAATACTGTTGGTAAATAATGTGGTCGCTGACCCCGCACGCCCTGGCATAAGATCCTGAAACCACAGCATTCCTATCCCGGCGATGATACCGATAAATACTGCATTAAATAGTTGCAGCACCAGCAGCGCCGTGCGGCTGTGAAAGAAGATCAAACCAAGATAAAACAGTACGCCCGCCGCGACGGCCGCGATCATCATTCGCCGTTTACCAAAGCGCTTCACATAGTAGCCCGCCAGGATCATCGCCGGAATTTCCAGCCCAGCCGCCGTCCCCATCAGGATACCGGCCAGCTTGTCCGGTAACCCCAGCTCAAGGCTTATCCACAGCGGCATATCGATGATGTACATGGTATTGCAGGTCCACATCAGCGTGGAGGCAATAAACAACATGCGCACATTTTTGTCCTGCCAACCGCCGGTCTGTTCCAGCGGTACGTCAACAGGTTGCTCCACCCGCGTGACTGACGGCAGTATCAGCGCAATCAGCACCAGGCTAATGGCGAAAATCCCTGCGGCAATGGAAAACATCGCCGTAAAGCCGTAATTCAGCGCCAGCATGAAGGCCAGCGGCGGTCCAATTACCCAGGCCAGCGAAAGCTGCGCACGCATCACCGAGCTAAACATCACCACTTCACGCGCGGAGTTATCAGCGTATTCCCGCGCCAGCGCAAACAGCTGCGGCATGGCGGTATTCGCCAGCGAGGCCAACAGCACACCGCAGGTGATAAGCGTGAGATAGTGGCGATTAAACGCAAACAGCAGCGCGTTTCCGATTGCCATCAAACAGCAGAACATGATCAGCTTGCGCCTGTCGCCCTGGCTGTCGGATCGTTTCGCGAGGCCAAGGCTGACAACGATCCCGACAATCGCATTGACGGTATAAAACAGCCCGACCCAAAACGGCTGCGCCCCGACTTCACGGCTCAGGAACAAGCTCAGCGTGGGTGCCTGCAATGCACCTGCTACGCCCATCATAAAAGCGACCAGCATAAATGCCGCGTAAACGCCGTTGAGGCGCCGTCCCATGGTCATAATCCAGAGCATTACAGTTCCTTTTAGCGCAGCAGAAACAAAAAAAGCCAGCAGTGATTATCTGCTGGCGCGGCGATTAACACCAATACTCAGTCACACATGATGTCTGCAATTCCCAATTCAGGAGTCAGGCTGTCACCTCCCACTGCATCAGTTCTTCGAGCATCTTTAAGCGCTGCGGTGCGCTCAGGCAAGCCAACCAGGACGATTTTTCCGTCGCGGTAAAGTATTTCAACCAGAACTGACGCATAGATGACCCCTTCGTTGTCTCATCGCTTCATCGGAATCTATTATTGGCTTAATATAGGGATAATAAAATTGCTGAGTTTTTCGCAGGAGTTCCCCTTTTATGTCTTCTGGTCGTCTGCAACAACAGTTCATCCGTCTGTGGCAATGCTGTGACGGCAAAACGCAAGACACGACGCTGAACGAGCTGGCGGAGCTGCTGAGTTGTTCGCGCCGCCATATGCGTACCCTGCTCAATACCATGCAAGAACGCGGCTGGTTAACGTGGGAAGCCGAAGTTGGGCGAGGTAAACGCTCGCGCCTGACTTTCCTCTATACCGGGCTGGCACTCCAGCAGCAGCGGGCAGAAGACCTGCTGGAACAGGATCGCATCGATCAACTGGTGCAGTTGGTCGGTGACAAAACGGCCGTACGACAGATGCTGGTTTCTCACCTGGGGCGCAGTTTTCGCCAGGGGCGGCACATCATGCGCGTTCTCTATTATCGTCCCATGCACAACCTGCTTCCCGGTACGGCGCTACGCCGTTCAGAAACTCATATCGCCCGGCAAATCTTCAGCGCCTTAATTCGGGTAAATGAGGAAAATGGGGAACTGGAAGCGGACATCGCCCATCACTGGCAGCAAATTTCACCTTTACACTGGCGATTCTTCCTGCGTCCGGGGATTCATTTTCATCATGGCCGCGAACTGGAAATGGAAGATGTCATCACCTCGCTGATGCGCATTAACGCCCTGCCGCTGTACTCGCACATCACGCAGATCGTTTCTCCCACGGCCTGGACGCTGGATATCCATCTCGCCCAACCCGACCGCTGGCTTCCCTGGCTATTGGGGCAAGTCCCCGCCATGATCCTGCCGCGAGAATGGGAGACGCTCAGCAACTTCTCCAGCCACCCAATTGGCACTGGTCCCTATGCGGTGATGCGCAATACCAATAACCAACTGAAAATTCATGCATTTGATGATTATTTTGGCTACCGGGCGCTGATCGACGAAGTTAACGTTTGGGTTTTACCCGATATCGGTGAAGAGCCTGGCGGTGGGTTGACGCTAAAAGGCCCCACGGAGGATGAAAAGGCGATCGAAAGCCGCCTCGAGGAAGGATGCTACTACCTGCTGTTTGATGCGCGCACCCACCGTGGCGCTAATCAGGAGGTTCGCGATTGGGTTAGCCGCGTTCTTTCGCCAACCCATCTCATCTGCCACGCCGACGAACAGTTCCAGCGACTGTGGTTTCCCGCCTACGGTTTGCTCCCCCGCTGGCACCATGCCAAACCCGGCCATGGTGAAAAACCCGCCGGACTGGAAACGCTGACGATCACCTACTATCGCGATCACATCGAACATCGGATTATCGCGCAGATCATGAAGACGTTGCTGGCAGAGCATCAGGTACAGTTAAATATTCAGGAGATCGACTACGATCAATGGCATGCGGGTGAAATCGTCAGCGATATCTGGCTCAACAGCGCCAATTTTACCCTACCGCTGGATTTCTCGCTGTTCGCCCATTTGTGCGAAGTCCCGTTACTGCAAAACTGTATCTCGCGGGACTGGGAAAACGATGCGGCCCGCTGGCGAACGGGCGAAATGAGCCTGGCGGCATGGTGCCAACAGCTGCTCGCCACAAAGGCCATTGTGCCGCTGATCCACCACTGGCTGATCATTCAGGGACAGCGCAGTATGCGCGGGTTACGCATGAATACCCTCGGCTGGTTTGATTTTAAATCGGCGTGGTTTGCACCACCGGATCCTTAGATCCGGCTCTTGATTGCCGCATAGCAACAAAATCATTACACTAACGCCGTTCTCAACGGGGTGCTAAATAAAAACATACACAGAATCATTCACGCTGCATCAAGGCGGCAAGCGAGTGAGTCCCCAGGAGCATAGATAACTATGTGACTGGGGTGAGCGACAAATCTGCCGGGAGCAGATTTGAACGCTGCTTGCAGCGGCCCCGAAGGGGCGAGGCCCGGAGATGGGCCGAGTAACGCAGCCAACACAGAGGCAGCGTGAATGATGAAGTGTATGGGCTGAGAGATACCCGTCGAACCTGATCCGGATAATGCCGGCGAAGGGATTTGAGGCTGCAACTCAAGTCCTTTGCCACCCAACTTTATGAGGTGCAAAGTGTTTAAAAAATGTCTTCCGCTTTTACTGCTGTGCGCAGCGCCTGCTTTCGCCAAACCTGTACTGACCGTTTATACCTACGACTCGTTCGCAGCTGACTGGGGCCCGGGCCCGACAATAAAAAAAACCTTTGAAGCTGACTGCAACTGTGAACTGAAACTGGTCGCGCTGGAAGATGGTGTCTCGCTGCTTAACCGCCTGCGCATGGAAGGAAAAAACAGTAAAGCTGACGTCGTACTGGGCCTCGATAACAACCTTCTGGAAGCCGCCACCCAAACTAAACTGTTTGCCAAAAGCGGTGTAGCAAGTGAAGCCGTAAACGTGCCCGGCGGCTGGAAAAACGATACCTTCGTTCCGTTTGATTACGGCTATTTCGCCTTCGTTTATGATAAGAACAAGCTGAAGAATCCGCCCAAAAGCCTGAAAGAACTGGTAGAAAGCGATCAAAAATGGCGCGTCATTTATCAGGACCCGCGTACCAGCACGCCGGGGCTGGGCCTGCTGCTATGGATGCAAAAAGTCTATGGCGATAAGGCGCCGGAGGCCTGGCGCGCGCTTTCGGCAAAAACCGTCACGGTCACCAAGGGCTGGAGTGAAGCCTACGGCCTGTTCCTGAAAGGCGAAAGCGACCTGGTACTCAGCTACACCACCTCTCCGGCCTATCACATCATCGCCGAGAAAAAAGACAACTACGCCGCAGCCAACTTTAGCGAAGGCCACTATTTGCAAGTGGAAGTCGCCGCCCGTACTGCGGCCAGCAAACAGCCGGAACTGGCCGAGAAATTCCTCAAGTTTATGGTGTCTCCAGCCTTCCAGAATGCGATTCCGACCGGCAACTGGATGTATCCGGTAACCCCGGTCGCCCTGCCTTCTGGATTCGAGCAACTGAATAAGCCAGCCACCGCGCTGGAATTTACGCCGCAGCAGGTTGCGGCTCAACGCCAGGCATGGATTAGCGAATGGCAACGCGCCGTCAGCCGTTAATTTCCGGCTGGCTGGTTCCAGGGCTTACCGCCGCCACGCTGATGGTGGCCGTTGCCCTGGCCGCGTTTCTGGCGCTGTGGTTTAACGCCCCACGGGGGGAGTGGCTCTCACTGTGGCAAGACGACTACCTGTGGCACGTGGTGCGCTTTTCTTTCTGGCAGGCTTTTTTATCCGCAGTGTTGTCGGTCATCCCGGCGATTTTCCTTGCCAGAGCGCTCTATCGCCGCCGTTTTCCAGGACGACTGGCGCTGCTGCGCCTGTGCGCGATGACGTTAATCCTGCCAGTGCTGGTCGCGGTCTTCGGTATTCTTAGCGTGTACGGTCGTCAGGGCTGGCTGGCCTCGATCTGGCATACATTCGGGCTGGAATGGACGTTTTCGCCGTACGGTCTGCAGGGCATTCTGCTGGCGCACGTCTTTTTCAATCTGCCGATGGCCAGTCGTCTGCTGTTGCAGTCGCTGGAGAATATTCCCGGCGAACAGCGACAGTTAGCCGCTCAGTTGGGTCTGCGCGGCTGGCATTTCTTCCGCTTTGTTGAATGGCCGTGGCTGCGTCGGCAAATTCTTCCCGTCGCGGCGCTCATCTTTATGCTCTGTTTCGCCAGCTTCGCCACTGTTTTGTCACTGGGCGGTGGACCGCAGGCCACAACCATCGAGCTGGCGATTTATCAGGCGCTGAACTTTGATTACGATCCCGCCCGCGCCGCCATGCTGGCGTTGATCCAGATGGTTTGTTGTTTAGCGCTGGTGCTCTTCAGCCAACGTCTGAGCCGCGCCATCGCCCCCGGTACCACGTTGGTTCAGGGCTGGCGCGATCCCGACGATCATCTGCACAGCCGCCTGGCAGACGCACTGCTGATTATTCTGGCCCTGCTGCTACTGCTGCCGCCGCTGCTGGCGGTAATTGTCGATGGTATTAACCGCCATATGCTGGATGTTCTTAAGCAACCTGTACTGTGGCACGCACTGGGAACCTCGCTGCGCATTGCGCTGGCGGCAGGTGCGTTGTGCGTAGTTCTCACCATGATGCTGTTATGGAGCAGTCGTGAACTGCGTGCCCGACAGCAGGTGCTGGCTGGTCAGATGCTGGAACTTAGCGGCATGATGATCCTCGCCATGCCGGGCATCGTGCTGGCAACCGGCTTCTTTCTGCTGCTCAATAACACCATTGGACTCCCCGAATCAGCCGACGGGATTGTCATTTTTACCAATGCGCTGATGGCGATCCCTTACGCGCTGAAGGTGCTGGAAAACCCAATGCGGGACGTCACCACCCGCTACAGTATGTTGTGCCAGTCGTTGGGAATTGAGGGATGGTCGCGCCTGAAAGTGGTTGAACTGCGTGCCCTGAAGCGCCCGCTGGCGCAGGCGATGGCTTTTGCCTGCGTGCTGTCGATTGGCGATTTTGGCGTGGTCGCGCTATTTGGTAATGAGGATTTCCGCACCCTGCCGTTTTATTTATATCAGCAGATTGGCTCTTATCGCAGTCAGGATGGCGCAGTTACGGCGTTATTGCTGCTGATCCTGTGCTTTACGCTGTTTACCGTTATTGAGAAATTGCCGGGTCGAAATGTTAAAACTGATTGATATCACATGGCTTTATCACCATTTGCCGATGCGCTTTACGTTGTCGATCGCACGCGGTGAGCAGGTCGCGATCCTCGGGCCCAGCGGCGCCGGGAAAAGTACGCTGCTGAATCTGATCGCCGGCTTTCTCACGCCTGCCAGCGGTACCATGTTGATTGAAGGTGAAGATCACACCGCCACGCCTCCCTCACGTCGCCCCGTTTCGATGCTGTTTCAGGAAAATAACCTGTTCAGCCACCTGAGCGTGCAACAAAACATCGGCCTGGGCCTTAACCCGGGATTGAAGCTGAACGCATCGCAGCGGGAGAAAATGCATCACATCGCCCAGCAAATGGGGATCGACTCACTTCTGGAGCGCCTCCCCGGTGAGCTTTCCGGCGGTCAGCGACAGCGCGTAGCGCTGGCGCGTTGCCTGGTGCGGGAACAACCCATTTTGCTGCTTGATGAACCGTTCTCTGCGCTCGATCCCGCCCTGCGCCAGGAGATGTTAACGCTGGTTGCCGAGGTCTGTCGCGATAAACAGCTTACGTTGCTGATGGTGTCCCACAGCGTAGAAGATGCGGCGCGAATTGCGTCCCGTTCGATTGTGGTCGCCGACGGGCGCATCGCCTGGCAGGGCAAAACGGATGAGTTATTAAGCGGTCAGGCCAGCGCCTCGACGCTCTTGGGCATCAAAGCCGAGTGATTGATTTTGAAAGAATCGTCAAAAACCCACGACTTTACGCAGAATATCAATATACACCGGCATCAGCGGATGGCGCAGTAACGCCACCAGCGCAACCACGCCGATCCCAAGCGTCAACGGCGCCAGATACAGTAAACGGCTGCGGGGGAAATACGCGGCTAAGCGATCGACTGCCGCTTTGCCGCTACGCCACAGTCGCCAGCAAAACCAGCCCCCTACCCATAGCAACAGCGCCGTCGCCAGCAGCAACCATTTAAAATCCCCGCTCTGCATCTCAGAAGGAATATCAATTGCCGCCCCCGCCAGGATCCCCGGCAGGAAGTAGAACGGCGGCCACAGTACGCAACCAATAATATTCGGGACGATAAATTTAGCGACAGGCAGATCCAGCATGCCCGCCACCATTGGCACCAGCGGACGCGTCGGTCCCACAAAACGCCCCACCAGAATGGTAAACATGCTGTGCTGATGCAGCGCGTGCTCGGTTTTATCCAGCAACGCCTTGTTCTTTTTCATGAACGACCAACGGTGCAGCGGCTTTTTAAAGCGCCAGCCCAACCAGAAAGAGATCCAGTCTCCCAACAGGCAACCAATGATGCCCGCAAGCCAGGCATGCCAGAAGTTCAGTTCGCCACTGCCAATCAGCGCCCCCAGCCCCGCCATCATCACGGTACCGGGCAGAATCAGACCAACCAGCGCCAGTGACTCCAGAAAGGCCACCAGCAGTACGGCGATCAGGGAGTACAGGGCGGACTGAAGAATAAAGTGTTCCAGCAATGCTTGCATAATGTGTCCGTCAGATTTACGAAGCAGGGATTTTGATAACCCGTCTCAACTTCGTCAAGCCATCAATTGTCTGAATAGATTGCGAGTTATGACAACTTTCAGGACACATCATTCACTTTTTATTCACATCCGGCGCGAAACTCGCTCGGACTGGCGCCAGTACATTTTTTGAAAACGCGAGAAAAATAGAGCTGATCGTCAAAGCCAACATTGCGCCCCACCGTCGCAATGGGCATACGAGTGGTACTCAGCAATAGCTTGGCCTGGCTGATACGCTGATCCTCGCGCCAGCTTAATACGCTGATACCCAACTGTTGACGGAACAGATGCGACAAACGGGAAGGCGACAGGCAGACGTGCTGTGCGACGCTGGCAATATCAAAATTACTGTCCGCCAGGTGATCGCTGATGTACTGGCAGGCGTCGCGCACGCGGTTGTCCATGGGGGGATGCAGCGATTCATTAATGGCTTCCATACGTCGGAGCAATAACTGTTCCAGTAAATTAATCGCCAGCAGTTCGGAATAGCGACCTTCTCCCTGCCCGGCGTTGATTATCTGCCCAAACAGTTCGTTAAAATGCGGCTGATGTGCTTCATCCGGGCGAAAGAATCCAGTCTGGGCAAAAATGGCCGGCCAGGTCAGCCACTCCTGCCAGTAGGCGCGTGGGCGAAAGTAAACCCACTGGTGATACCACTCGCTGGCATCAGGATGGCGTCCGTAGTGGTGAATTTCTCCGGGCGGAAACAGCAAAATATCGCCAGGCCGACAGACAAATTGTTTGCCCTGATTATTGATAACCCCTTCGCCACGGATAGTGAGATTGAGGATATAGCCCTTCATACCCAGCGGCCTGTCGATAAAAAAATCCAGGTATCCGTTCGCCTCGATGGGGGTTAATCCGGCCACCAAATGCGCGTTAAACGAATAGCCTGGCAGCAGGGGATCGTTTTGCGTTTCAGCCATAATTTCAATACTCCCTATGTTCTGCTAAGAAACAATTTGTCCATATTACGCCAGACATCATTGCCGTCGCCCCTGCGGGCCGCTGTGTTTGCGGTAATGGACCATCAACCCCGCTTGTGAAAAGCACTTTGTAAAAAATATGTACTGCGCCAACGTTAAAATCGGCTAACAAAAGTGTCTATAACTACGGCAGAAATGTCCACATTGATTATTTGCACGGCGTCACACTTTGTGATGCCACAGCATTTTAGTCCATAAGATTAGCGAATCCTGCCTGACGGTTTTTATCCCTACTAACTACTGTTTATCCATACCCGTATTTTTGGATGGAGTAAGACGATGGCGATTGCAATTGGCCTCGATTTTGGCAGTGATTCAGTACGCGCTTTGGCAGTGGAATGTGCCACCGGTGAAGAAATCGCCACCAGCGTAGAGTGGTATCCACGTTGGCAGGAAGGGCAGTATTGCGATGGCCCAAACAACCAGTTTCGCCATCATCCACGCGACTACATTGAATCAATGGAAGCGGCGCTGAAAACCGTGCTGGCCGAACTGAGCGTTAAACAGCGTGCGGAAGTGGTCGGGATTGGCGTTGACAGCACCGGTTCAACCCCGGCCCCCATCGATGCCGACGGCAACGTACTGGCGTTGCGTCCGGAGTTCGCTGAAAACCCAAATGCAATGTTTGTCCTGTGGAAAGATCACACCTCAGTAGAAGAAGCTGAAGAAATTACCCGTCTGTGCCACACACCGGGCAAGATCGATTACTCCCGCTATATCGGCGGTATTTATTCCAGCGAATGGTTCTGGGCCAAAATCCTGCATGTGACCCGTCAGGACCACGCGGTTGCCGAGGCCGCGGTTTCGTGGATTGAACTGTGCGACTGGGTTCCGGCCCTGCTCTCTAATACCGTACGTCCACAGGATATTCGTCGCGGTCGCTGCAGCGCCGGGCATAAATCCCTGTGGCATGAAAGCTGGGGTGGTCTACCGCCAGCCAGTTTCTTTGACGAACTCGACCCCATCCTCAACCGCCATCTGCAATACCCGATGTTTACCGATACCTTCACAGCCGACCTGCCGGTTGGCACCCTGTGCGCCGAGTGGGCGCAGCGTCTGGGACTACCGGAAAGCGTGGTGATTGCAGGCGGCGCTTTTGACTGCCATATGGGTGCGGTCGGCGCGGGCGCACAGCCCAATACGCTGGTGAAAGTCATTGGCACGTCGACCTGCGACATTCTGATTGCTGACAAACACAGCGTCGGCGAGCGCGCGGTGAAAGGCATTTGCGGCCAGGTTGATGGCAGCGTGGTGCCGCATTTTATTGGCCTCGAGGCAGGCCAGTCCGCGTTCGGCGATATCTATGCCTGGTTTAGCCGTGTGCTGAGCTGGCCGCTGGAGCAGCTTGCCGCGCAGCACCCGGAGCTGAAGACCCAGATTAAAGCCAGCCAAAAACAGCTGCTACCAGCGCTAACCGAAGCCTGGGCGAGAAATCCGTCGCTGGATCACCTGCCGGTGGTACTCGACTGGTTCAACGGTCGCCGTACGCCCAATGCCAACCAGCGTCTGAAAGGAGTGATTACCGATCTGAATCTGGCAACCGACGCGCCAGCGCTGTTCGGCGGTCTGATTGCCGCCACCGCCTTTGGTGCACGCGCCATCATGGAATGCTTCACCGAACAAGGCATTGCGGTTAACAACGTAATGGCGCTAGGCGGCATCGCCCGTAAAAATCCGGTCATCATGCAGGCCTGTTGTGACGTGCTCAACCGTCCACTACAGATTGTCGCTTCAGACCAGTGCTGCGCACTCGGTGCGGCTATCTTTGCCGCCGTTGCCGCGAAAGTACACACCGATATCCCAGCCGCTCAGCAACAGATGGCAAGCGCCGTGGAAAACACGCTGCAACCTCGACCAGAGCAGGCTCAACGTTTTGAACAGCTTTACCGCCGCTACCAGCAGTGGGCGGTAAGCGCTGAACAACAATACCTTCCGACTGCCGCTCCGGCGCAACAAACCCCGGTAGACCAGGCAACCCTGACACATTAAGGACACGACAATGACGATTTTTGATAACTATGAAGTGTGGTTTGTGATTGGTAGCCAGCATCTGTATGGCCCTGAAACCCTGCGTCAGGTAACCCAACATGCCGAGCACGTCGTTAACGCGCTGAATACTGAAGCTAAACTGCCCTACAAACTGGTTTTAAAACCACTGGGTACTTCACCTGACGAGATTACCGCTATTTGTCGTGACGCTAACTACGATGATCGCTGCGCAGGTCTGGTGGTCTGGCTGCACACTTTCTCTCCGGCCAAAATGTGGATTAACGGTCTGACTATCCTCAACAAGCCGCTGATGCAATTCCATACCCAGTTCAACGCCGCCCTGCCGTGGGACAGCATTGATATGGACTTTATGAACCTGAACCAGACCGCGCACGGCGGCCGTGAATTCGGCTTCATCGGCGCACGTATGCGTCAGCAGCACGCCGTGGTCACCGGTCACTGGCAGGACAAACAAGCGCACGAACGCATTGGCTCCTGGATGCGCCAGGCCGTGTCCAAACAGGATACCCGCCATCTGAAAGTCTGCCGTTTTGGCGACAACATGCGTGAAGTCGCAGTCACCGATGGCGATAAAGTCGCTGCGCAGATCAAATTCGGCTTCTCGGTAAATACCTGGGCCGTAGGCGATCTGGTGCAGGTAGTGAACTCCATTAGCGACGGCGAAATCAACGCGCTAATCGATGAGTATGAAAACACCTACACCATGACGGCGGCAACGCAAGTCCACGGTGAGAAACGTCAGAACGTACTGGAAGCAGCCCGTATTGAACTGGGGATGAAGCGTTTCCTGGAACAGGGCGGATTCCACGCCTTTACCACGACATTTGAAGATTTACACGGCCTGAAACAGCTCCCGGGTCTGGCCGTACAGCGTCTGATGCAGCAAGGCTATGGCTTTGCGGGCGAAGGCGACTGGAAAACCGCCGCTCTGCTTCGCATCATGAAGGTGATGTCAACCGGTCTGCAGGGCGGCACCTCATTTATGGAGGATTACACCTACCACTTCGAGAAAGGCAACGATCTGGTGCTCGGCTCGCACATGCTGGAAGTGTGCCCGTCTATCGCGGTGGAAGATAAACCGATCCTCGATGTTCAGCATCTCGGCATTGGTGGTAAAGACGATCCCGCTCGTCTGATCTTCAACACCAAAACTGGCCCGGCAGTCGTTGCCAGCCTGATCGATCTTGGCGATCGCTATCGCCTGCTGGTTAACTGCATCGACACAGTTCAAACACCGCACTCCCTGCCGAAACTGCCGGTGGCTAACGCATTGTGGAAGGCTCAGCCTGATCTGCCAACCGCATCTGAAGCCTGGATCCTGGCCGGTGGCGCGCACCACACCGTCTTCAGCCACGCGCTGGATCTGAACGATATGCGCCAGTTCGCTGAAATGCACGATATCGAGATCGCCGTGATCGACAACGATACCCGCCTGCCGGCCTTTAAGGACGCGCTGCGCTGGAACGACGTCTATTACGGTTTTAAACGTTAATTATGTTGTTGCCGGATGGCTCTGCGCTTGCCCGCCATCCGGCACAGAGGAATCAACATGTTAGAAGATCTCAAACGTCAGGTGCTGGAAGCCAATCTGGCGTTGCCTAAGCACCACCTGGTCACCTTGACCTGGGGGAACGTGAGTGCCGTCGATCGCGAGCGCGGCGTGTTTGTGATAAAACCTTCCGGGGTCGATTACAGCGTTATGACCGCAGAAGATATGGTCGTAGTCAGTATCGCCACCGGTGAGGTTGTAGAAGGTACGAAGAAACCCTCCTCCGATACCCCAACGCACCGTCTGCTGTATCAGGCATTCCCGACCATTGGCGGCATTGTTCATACCCATTCGCGTCATGCAACCATCTGGGCGCAGGCGGGCCAGTCGATTCCAGCCACGGGTACCACTCATGCGGACTATTTCTACGGATCGATTCCCTGCACACGGAAAATGACCGAGGAAGAAATCAACGGCGAATATGAGTGGGAAACCGGTAACGTGATCGTTGAAACCTTTGAGAAACAAGGCATTGACGCTTCGCAGATGCCTGGCGTGCTGGTGCACTCTCACGGTCCGTTTGCGTGGGGAAAAAACGCCGAAGATGCGGTACACAACGCCATCGTGCTGGAAGAAGTCGCCTACATGGGGATCTTCTGTCGCCAGCTCGCGCCGCAATTGCCGGATATGCAGCAAACCCTGTTAGATAAACATTACCTACGTAAACACGGCGCAAAAGCCTACTACGGTCAGTGAAAACAATCTGAGCGCGCCCGAAATCTCGGTGGCGCGCTCTCTGGTTATTCCTTTATATATTCCGCAAACGCACTTCGATACACACAGTTATTAGCACAAACGTATTTAATCACGTTGTCATAATGTCCCTGCGCCTCTTCACCATCCAGTGAATGAAAGAAAATGTAATCTGTAATCGTTGACTGCCAGCGCTGTCCATTCAACAGATAATTAATCACCGTATCACGATGACCATTTATTCTGTCATGCCCTTGCCAGTGAAAGAAAGCATTCCCACGTTCAATAACCTCAGTACGCCAAATTTGACCTGACCACGTTCTATACTCAATATATTGACTTACTGATTTAATTGTAGGGTTAGATAACTGAGTATTAACAAATAAATAGTGATCATATCCTACCTGTAACGCCTGAGTATAAATATCCATAATAGGCCTCCATAACACTACGCACCCAAGCTATTGATATAAAACACCCGAGCTATCAGATGAATAAAATTATATTCAGCGATAAAAGCAAATTATACAGAGAGATATTCCCGACGAAATCGAACCGAAAATCCGTTTTTATCCAGACAATAGCAAGCCATAAAAATATATTATATTCAACCTGGTAACCCGAGTGTTTGATTAAAATAGTTACACTAACCATGAATAAAAACAAATAAAAAAAATAACCATTTTTCCTGAACCGAGGGATGAGTAACAAAACCATACGAGCACGATTCCGAAAATGACATAAAAATCCTGAAACGGACTTCCAATTTATGAAACAAATATAATTACAAAAGAATAATAGATACAAATAGCCATGACAGGCCAATAAAATAATTCAAGGAAGAGTTTTCAATTAAGGCATTCATTTATTAAATATCAAACCCTATCCAGTAACACTTTTACTGCGGAGGGCATTTTACTTTTATTGTCACAATAACTGCCCGCAGCTCTCATTTTTTACTGTACAAAATAACAGTGCAATCGTGTAAACCAGGCTATAATAATGCTTGGTTTTTTAATGGATACGCAGCGTGGCGCAGGCAGGCTTTATTTTAACCCGGCACTGGCGGGACACCCCGCAGGGAACTGAGGTCACATTCTGGCTGGCTACAGACGACGGGCCGCTACAGGTCACGCTCGCGCCTCAGGAGTCGGTCGCGTTTATTCCTGTCAGTCAGGTTCCTCGCGTAGCGTCATTATTACGCAATGAAAACGGCTATCGTCTGACGCCGCTGCAATTGCAAGACTTCCACCGGCAGCCCGTTTCCGGCCTGTATTGCCGCTCACATCGCCAGCTCATGCGGCTGGAAAAGCTGCTGCGTGAAAACGCAATTACCGTCTACGAGGCCGACGTGCGTCCGCCGGAACGGTATCTGATGGAGCGTTTTATCACCTCGCCTGTGTGGGTTGAAGGCGACAGACATAACGGTACGCTGGTTAATGCCCGGTTGAAGCCAAACCCTGACTATCGACCGCCGCTGAAATGGGTCTCGCTGGATATCGAAACCACGCGCCACGGCGAACTCTACTGTATCGGCCTTGAAGGCTGTGGGCAGCGTATTGTCTACATGCTCGGCCCGGCAAACGGCGATGCCTCAGCGCTGGATTTTGAACTTGAATACGTCGCAAGCCGCCCGCAGTTACTGGAAAAGCTCAACGACTGGATTGCCCGTCACGATCCTGATGTGGTAATCGGCTGGAACGTCGTGCAATTCGATTTACGCGTCCTGCAAAAGCATGCTGAACGTTACCGCATTCCCCTGCGTTTTGGCCGTGACAATAGCGAGCTGGAGTGGCGCGAACATGGCTTCAAAAACGGCGTATTCTTCGCGCAGGCTAAAGGTCGCCTGATTATCGACGGCATTGAGGCGCTTAAATCCGCATTCTGGAATTTCTCATCCTTTTCGCTGGAAACGGTGTCACAGGAGCTGCTGGGCGAAGGGAAGTCGATAGATAATCCCTGGGACAGGATGGACGAAATAGATCGCCGGTTTGCCCAGGATAAGCCCGCACTCGCCACCTACAATCTCAAAGACTGTGAGCTGGTCACGCGTATTTTTCATAAAACCGAGATCATGCCATTTTTGCTGGAACGATCGACGGTAAACGGCCTGCCGGTCGACCGGCACGGCGGTTCCGTTGCCGCCTTCGGCCATCTCTACCTACCGCGAATGCACCGGGCGGGCTATGTGGCACCGAATCTGGGGGAGGTTCCCGCGCACGCCAGCCCCGGTGGCTACGTGATGGACTCGCGCCCGGGTTTGTACGACTCCGTGCTGGTGCTGGATTACAAAAGCCTGTACCCGTCAATTATTCGTACTTTTTTGATCGATCCAGTGGGACTTATCGAAGGGATGGCACAGCCGGATCGGGAACACAGTACCGAGGGGTTCCTTGACGCCTGGTTCTCACGCGAAAAGCACTGTCTGCCGGAAATTGTTACCCAGATCTGGCATGGGCGCGATGAAGCCAAACGCCGCGGCAATAAGCCGCTCTCACAGGCGCTGAAAATCATCATGAACGCGTTTTACGGCGTGCTTGGCACCACCGCCTGCCGCTTTTTCGACCCGAGGCTGGCTTCGTCTATCACCATGCGCGGTCACGCGATCATGCGTCAGACCAAAGCGCTGATTGAGGCTCAGGGTTACGACGTCATCTATGGCGACACCGACTCCACCTTTGTCTGGCTTAAAAAGGCGCACTCGGAAGACGATGCGGCCCGGATTGGTCGGGAGCTGGTAAGCTATGTCAACAACTGGTGGGCGCAATCGCTGAAGCAGCAAAACCTGACCAGCGCGCTGGAGCTGGAATTTGAAACCCACTTTTGTCGCTTTCTGATGCCGACGATTCGCGGTGCAGATACCGGCAGCAAAAAACGCTACGCCGGAATGATTCAGTCGGGCGCTGAGCAACGCATGGTCTTTAAAGGTCTGGAAACGGTACGAACCGACTGGACGCCGCTGGCCCAGCAGTTTCAGCAGGAGCTGTACCTGCGAATTTTTCGTAACGAGCCTTATCAAGAGTTTGTTCGCGAGACTATCGACCGTCTGATGGCGGGTGAACTGGATGAACACCTGGTGTACCGCAAACGCCTGCGCCGCCCGTTGAGCGAATACCAGCGGAATGTTCCGCCGCACGTTCGCGCCGCGCGGCTCGCCGATGAGCAGAACGTCAAACTGGGGCGTCCGCAGCAGTATCAGAATCGTGGCACGATTAAATATGTCTGGACGATAAATGGACCTGAACCTGTTGATTATCAGCTATCTGCACTTGATTACGAGCATTATCTGACCCGCCAGATCCAGCCGGTTGCCGAGGGAATTCTTCCCTTTATTGACGATAATTTTGCTACACTACTCACAGGACAACTGGGGTTATTTTGACGCGTGACGAAACCGCCGCCATCCAGTACCATAGCGCCCTTTCCATTCCTGGACCCATTTAACACCCCTACCACTGATTTATTAGCCTGGTAGCGGGGTCGTATGCTCTCAATAACGGGGACTAGCCCGGAAAATGACGAGTATTGCCTGCAATTAAAGATATAGAGCCGAACATATATGCCTTTTACACTTGGTCAACGCTGGATCAGCGATACAGAAAGCGAATTGGGACTTGGTACTGTTGTCGCCATGGATGCGCGAACCGTCACTTTACTTTTCTCATCGACGGGTGAAAACCGTCTGTATGCGCGCAGTGATTCCCCCGTGACCCGCGTGATGTTCAATCCTGGTGACACGATCACGAGCCATGAAGGCTGGCAACTGCATGTCGATGAAGTAAAAGAAGAAAACGGCCTGCTTGCCTATATCGGAACCCGCCTTGATACCGAAGAAACCGGTGTAACGCTGCGTGAAGTGCTGCTCGACAGCAAACTGGTTTTCAGTAAACCCCAGGATCGCCTGTTTGCCGGCCAGATTGACCGTATGGACCGCTTTGCGCTGCGCTATCGCGCACGTAAATTTCAGAGCGAACAGTACCGTATGCCGTGGAGTGGTTTGCGTGGTCAACGTACCAGCCTGATCCCCCACCAGCTCAACATTGCCCATGATGTCGGCCGTCGTCATGCCCCTCGCGTGTTGCTGGCAGACGAAGTGGGTTTAGGTAAAACCATTGAAGCTGGGATGATCCTGCATCAACAACTGCTGTCAGGCGCCGCGGAGCGCGTGCTGATCATCGTCCCGGAGACGTTACAGCACCAGTGGCTGGTCGAAATGCTGCGTCGTTTCAACCTGCGCTTTGCGCTGTTTGATGATGAGCGTTATGCAGAAGCGCAGCACGATGCCTACAACCCGTTTGAAACCGAACAGTTGGTTATCTGTTCGCTGGACTTTGCCCGTCGCAGTAAACAGCGTCTGGAGCACCTGTGTGATGCCGAATGGGATCTGCTGATTGTCGATGAAGCCCATCACCTGGTGTGGAGCGAAGACGCGCCCAGCCGTGAATATATGGCCGTTGAACAGTTGGCAGAGCGCGTACCAGGCATCCTGCTGCTGACCGCAACGCCGGAACAGCTGGGCCTGGAAAGCCACTTTGCGCGCCTGCGTCTACTGGATCCAAGCCGCTTCCACGATTTCGCCCAGTTTGTTGAAGAACAGAAAAATTACCGTCCGGTCGCCGATGCCGTCGCCATGTTACTGGCTGGCAACAAGCTGAGTAACAATGAGCTGAACATGTTAGGTGACATGATTGGCGAACAGGACATTGAGCCGTTATTGCAGGCGGCAAACAGCGACAGCGAAGACGCCCAGAGCGCGCGTCAGGAGCTGGTTTCGATGCTGATGGACCGCCACGGCACCAGCCGCGTGCTGTTCCGAAATACCCGTAACGGTGTGAAAGGCTTCCCGAAACGCGAGCTGCATACCATCAAATTGCCGTTGCCAACCCAATACCAGACGGCCATTAAAGTCTCCGGCATTATGGGCGCGCGTAAGAGCGCGGAAGACCGCGCGCGCGACATGCTCTACCCGGAGCAGATTTATCAGGAATTCGAAGGCGACACCGGCACCTGGTGGAACTTTGACCCGCGCGTGGAATGGCTGATGGGCTACCTGACCAGCCACCGCTCGCAAAAAGTTCTGGTCATCTGTGCGAAAGCCACCACTGCGCTTCAGCTGGAGCAGGTTCTGCGCGAGCGCGAAGGTATCCGCGCCGCCGTGTTCCATGAAGGGATGTCGATCATTGAACGTGACCGCGCTGCGGCCTGGTTTAGCGAAGAAGATAGCGGCGCCCAGGTGATGCTGTGCTCTGAAATCGGCTCCGAAGGGCGTAACTTCCAGTTCGCCAGCCATCTGGTGATGTTTGATCTGCCTTTCAATCCGGACCTGCTGGAACAGCGTATTGGCCGTCTGGACCGTATTGGTCAGGTGCATGATATCCAGATCCACGTTCCATACCTGGAAAAAACCGCGCAATCCGTGCTGGTGCGTTGGTACCACGAAGGTCTGGATGCGTTCGAACACACTTGCCCGACCGGACGTACCATCTATGACACGGTATATAACAATCTGATCGGCTACCTGGCTGAGCCAGAAAACACCGATGGCTTTGACGATCTGATCAAAACCTGTCGCGAACAGCATGACGCGCTGAAAGCGCAGCTGGAGCAAGGTCGCGATCGCCTGCTGGAGATCCACTCTAACGGCGGCGAAAAAGCGCTGGCGCTGGCTGAGAGTATTGAAGAACAGGACGACGATACCAGCCTGATCGCCTTCGCCATGAACCTGTTTGATATCGTTGGTATTAATCAGGATGACCGTGGCGACAATTTGATCGTGCTGACACCGTCCGATCATATGCTGGTGCCGGATTTCCCTGGGCTGCCGGAAGATGGCTGTACCATTACGTTTGAGCGTGATGTTGCCCTGTCGCGTGAAGACGCGCAGTTTGTTACCTGGGAGCATCCGCTGATCCGTAATGGTCTGGATCTGATCCTCTCCGGCGACACAGGAAGCAGCACCATTTCTTTGCTGAAAAACAAAGCATTACCGGTCGGTACTCTGCTGGTTGAACTGGTCTACGTCGTTGAAGCGCAAGCGCCAAAACAGCTGCAGTTAAACCGCTTCCTGCCGCCAACGCCGGTACGCATGCTGCTGGACAAAAACGGCAACAACCTTGCCGCGCAGGTTGAATTCGAAACCTTTAACCGTCAGCTCAGCGCCGTTAACCGCCACACCGGCAGTAAACTGGTCAACGCCGTACAGCAGGATGTGCATGCCATTCTGCAACTCGGTGAAGCGCAGGTAGAAAAATCGGCCCGCGCGCTGATCGACGCGGCGCGCAAAGAAGCGGACGAGAAGCTGACGGCTGAACTCTCCCGTCTGGAAGCGCTGCGTGCCGTTAACCCGAACATCCGTGATGACGAACTCAGCGCCATTGAAAGCAATCGTCAGCTGGTGATGGAAAGCCTGGATCAGGCGGGATGGCGTCTGGATGCCCTGCGCCTGATCGTCGTGACGCATCAGTAACGGAGCCTGACATGGGGATGGAAAACTATAATCCGCCGCAGGAACCCTGGCTGGTTATCCTGTATCAGGATGAGCACATTATGGTGGTCAACAAGCCGAGCGGCTTGTTGTCCGTGCCGGGTCGTCTGGATGAACACAAAGACAGCGTGATGACGCGTATTCAGCGCGATTACCCGCAGGCTGAATCCGTACATCGTCTGGATATGGCAACCAGCGGCGTGATTGTAGTGGCGCTAACTAAAGCGGCAGAGCGTGAGCTAAAGCGCCAGTTTCGCGAACGCGAGCCGAAGAAACAGTATGTCGCACGCGTCTGGGGACATCCCGCTCCGGCCGAGGGGCTGGTTGATTTACCGCTGATTTGCGACTGGCCGAATCGGCCAAAGCAGAAAGTGTGTTATGAGACCGGAAAATCGGCGCAGACCGAGTATGAAGTGGTGGAGTTCGCGGAAGATAACACCGCCCGGGTCGTGCTCAAACCCATTACCGGACGCTCCCACCAGTTGCGTGTGCATATGCTGGCATTAGGGCATCCGATTCTGGGCGACCGCTTCTACGCCCCGCCACAGGCCCTGGCGTTAGCGCCGCGCCTGCTGCTGCACGCAGAGATGTTAACTATCACGCATCCCGAATACGGCAACAGTATGACGTTTAAAGTTCCGGCAGATTTTTAAACGCAGGACCCATTTAGGCCGGGTGCTTCGCTTGCCCGGCCTACATTCATTAACGTAGGCCGGATAAGGCGCTAGCTGCCATCCGGCATAACGATTATTTAAAGCCTTTCTGTTCTTTAATTAGCTCGTAAGCTTTTTGAATTTCCTGCGCTTTTTGCTTCGCCATTTCCATCATTTCTGGCGGCAGACCTTTCGCCACCAGTTTGTCCGGATGGTGCTCGCTCATCAGCTTACGGTATGCGCGCTTAATGGTGGTCGCATCATCGGTCGCTTTCACACCCAGCACATTGCAGGCGTCTTCCAGCGTCGGACCGCGTTGCGCCTGCTGCCAGCCACCGCCGCCGGACTGCTGCTGATATCCGCCGCCAAACTGGGCGCCGCCCTGCATCATGCGCAGAAACTGATCAAATTGGGTACGTGAGATCCCCAACTCTTCAGCAATCACATACAGCACTTCACGCTCGTTCGGATGCAACGACCCATCGGCAAAAGCCGCCTGGATCTGAATCTCCAGAAACATGCGGATCAGATCGAAGCGACCAAAACAGACGCTGCGAAACTGACGCATTTTTTCACGTAATGGGTAATTGTCCGATTTCCCCACCCGGAAGGCATGTTGCGCGGCGGTACGCGACTCACCGTGCAAATTCATTCGATCCATCAATTGACTGGCGATATGGATATCGGCTTCCGTGACGCGACCTTTGGATTTGGTCAGATGCCCCATCACCTCAAAAGTGGTGGCAAAAAACAGCGCCTGGCGTTCACGCTGGTTGGCAAACCACGCCATTTTGCGCATGCGGGCTTTGTCGAACATGTGGCCAACTAACAGGCCCAGAACCACACCCCAGAAGCCGCCGCCCATCATTAAGGCCACGGCGACACCAATTATCTTTCCCCAATACTGCATAGACTCCCCAAATCTTTCTGCTCTCAGCCAGGATATGTCCCACAATATAAGGTGCTTTTACCGATTTACGGCTGCGGTCAATTGTGGGACATCGCCTATAATTTGCATTATCATACCTGTCATTCTATGCCGTGCCTAACACCACAAACGCTATACCCGTTGGATTTCGAGTTGCAACAAGGCGGCAACGCAGTGACCAATTCGTCTGGAACGAAGATGCAGCTTGAAAGGTGGCGGGATAAAATGGGCAGGATTAATACTAGCGAAGTGAAGATGAGATAAGTTAGGCTGTGACCGTTTGTCACGCGCGACGCTACTGATGATGGAACAATAAATACAACGTATGAAAAAACGTATTCCCACTCTTCTGGCCACCATGATTGCCAGCGCCCTCTATAGCCATCAGGGTCTGGCAGCCGATCTCGCCTCACAGTGTATGCTGGGCGTGCCAAGCTATGACCGTCCTCTGGTACAGGGCGAGACTAATGAATTACCCGTCACCATCACTGCTGACAACGCGAAAGGGAATTACCCGGATGACGCGGTGTTTACCGGCAATGTGGACATCGCACAGGGTAACAGCCGCCTGCAGGCCGACGAAGTGCAGCTTCATCAGAAGCAGGCAGAAGGCCAGCCGGAGCCAGTTCGTACCGTCGATGCGCTGGGCAATGTCCATTATGATGACAATCAGGTTATTCTGAAGGGGCCGAAGGGCTGGTCTAATCTGAATACCAAAGATACCAACATCTGGGAAGGTGATTATCAGATGGTAGGTCGTCAGGGGCGCGGAAAAGCCGATCTGATGAAGCAGCGTGGGGAAAACCGCTATACCATTCTGGAAAACGGTAGCTTCACCTCCTGTCTGCCAGGTTCCAATACCTGGAGCGTCGTCGGCAGCGAAGTCATTCACGACCGTGAAGAACAGGTCGCAGAGATCTGGAACGCCCGTTTTAAACTGGGTCCGGTTCCGGTCTTTTACAGTCCTTATTTACAGTTACCCGTCGGCGATAAGCGTCGCTCTGGTTTCCTGATCCCGAACGCAAAATACTCTACCAATAACTATTTTGAGTTCTATCTCCCGTATTATTGGAACATTGCGCCCAATATGGACGCCACCATCACGCCGCATTATATACACCGTCGTGGCGGTATCATGTGGGAGAACGAATTCCGCTACCTCACCCAGGCGGGCGCAGGTCTGATGGAGTTCGACTATCTGAATTCCGATAAAGTGTACGAGGATGAACATCCGAAGGATGACAATTCCCGCCGCTGGCTGTTCTACTGGCAACACTCTGGTGTGATGGATCAGGTGTGGCGTTTCAACGTCGACTACACCAAGGTCAGCGATTCCAGCTACTTTAACGATTTTGATAATAAATACGGTTCCAGTACTGACGGCTACGCCACGCAAAAATTCAGCGTCGGCTATGCGGTACAAAACTTTGATGCGACAGTTTCGACCAAGCAGTTCCAGGTCTTTGACGATCAGAACAACAGTAGCTATTCCGCTCAGCCGCAGTTAGACGTCAACTACTACCAGAATGATGTCGGTCCGTTTGATACCCGTATCTATGGTCAGGCAGTCCATTTCGTTAATACCAACGACAACATGCCGGAAGCAACGCGTGTTCACCTCGAACCGACCATCAACCTGCCATTGTCGAATAACTGGGGAAGTATCAATACCGAAGCGAAGCTGCTGGCAACGCACTATCAGCAAACTAACCTGGATTGGTACAACAACAACCCGAGTAACGTTAACAAGCTCGATGATTCCGCCAACCGCGTCATGCCGCAGTTTAAAGTTGACGGCAAGATGATCTTCGAGCGCGACATGAACATGTTAGCGCCGGGCTATACCCAAACGCTGGAGCCCCGTGCTCAGTACCTGTATTTACCGTATCGCGACCAAAGTCATATCTATAACTATGACTCGTCCCTGCTGCAATCTGACTACAGCGGCCTGTTCCGCGATCGCACCTATGGCGGTCTGGACCGCATCGCGTCTGCCAACCAGGTAACGACCGGGGTCACATCTCGCGTTTATGATGACGCGGCCGTTGAACGTTTTAATATTTCTGTGGGTCAAATCTACTATTTCACCGAGTCTCGCACTGGCGATGACAACATTAAATGGGAGAATGACGACAAAACGGGCTCACTGGTATGGGCTGGCGACACCTACTGGCGCATCTCCGATCGCTGGGGTTTACGCAGTGGGATCCAGTACGACACGCGTCTGGACAGCGTTGCAACCAGCAGCAGCAGTATCGAATACCGCCGCGACGAAAACCGTATGCTGCAGTTGAACTACCGTTATGCCAGCTCTGAATATATCCAGGCAACCCTGCCGTCTTACTACTCTACAGCAGAGCAGTATAAAAACGGGATTTCACAGGTGGGTGCGGTAGCAAGCTTCCCGATCGCCGACCGCTGGTCGATTGTCGGGGCTTACTACTTTGATACCAACGTGAACAAAGAAGCGGATTCCATGCTGGGTCTGCAGTACAACTCCTGCTGTTACGCCATTCGCTTCGGCTACGAACGTAAGCTGAACGGCTGGGATGACACTCAGAAACATGCAGTTTATGACAACACGATCGGCTTTAATATCGAACTACGCGGCCTGAGTTCTAACTACGGTCTCGGCACCAACCAAATGTTGCGTTCTAACATTTTGCCGTATCAAAGCTCTTTATGATCTGATTGATTTACAACGTAATCCGCTTTGCGGTTAATTGAAATGGAAAAAGTATGAAGAACTGGAAAACGCTGCTTCTCGGTATCGCCATGATCGCGAATACCAGTTTCGCTGCCCCGCAGGTAGTCGATAAAGTCGCAGCCGTCGTCAATAACGGCGTCGTTCTGGAAAGCGACGTCGATGGCTTAATGCAGTCAGTAAAACTTAATGCGGGTCAGGCTGGTCAACAATTACCGGACGACGCCACGCTGCGTCATCAGATCCTGGAACGTTTGATCATGGATCAAATCCTCCTGCAGATGGGTCAGAAGATGGGTGTTAAAATCTCTGACGAGCAACTGGATCAGGCGATTGCCAACATCGCCAAGCAAAACAACATGACGCTGGATCAGATGCGCAGCCGTCTGGCACAGGATGGCTTAAGCTATTCGACCTATCGTAACCAGATCCGCAAAGAGATGACTATCTCTGAAGTGCGTAACAGCGAAGTTCGCCGTCGCGTTACTATCCTGCCTCAGGAAGTGGATGCTCTGGCGCAGCAGGTCGGCAACCAAAACGATGCCAGCACCGAGCTGAACCTGAGCCACATTCTGATCCCATTACCGGAAAACCCAACTTCTGACCAGGTTAACGCGGCTGAAAGTCAGGCGCGCTCTGTTGTTGATGAAGCGCGTAACGGTAGCGATTTCGGCAAACTGGCTATCACCTATTCCGCTGACCAGCAGGCGCTGAAAGGCGGCCAGATGGGTTGGGGACGTATTCAGGAGCTGCCGGGCATCTTTGCCCAGGCGCTAAGCACCGCGAAAAAAGGCGATATCATTGGCCCAATTCGTTCTGGTGTCGGCTTCCACATCCTGAAAGTTAACGATATGCGTGGTCAAAGCCAGAGCATCTCCGTGACTGAAGTTCATGCCCGCCATATTCTGCTCAAGCCATCGCCGATCATGACCGATCAACAGGCGCGTCTGAAGCTGGAACAAATCGCTGCTGATATTAAGAGCGGTAAAACAACCTTCGCGGCAGCGGCTAAAGAGTTTTCTCAGGATCCGGGTTCTGCCAACCAGGGCGGCGATCTGGGCTGGGCTGCAGCGGATATTTTCGATCCCGCTTTCCGCGATGCGCTGACCAAACTTCACAAAGGCCAGATGAGTACCCCGGTGCACTCCTCTTTCGGGTGGCATCTGATCGAGCTGCTGGACACGCGTAACGTTGATAAAACTGATGCGGCGCAGAAAGACAGAGCTTATCGTATGCTGATGAACCGTAAATTCTCGGAAGAAGCTGCGACCTGGATGCAGGAACAGCGCGCCAGCGCCTACGTTAAAGTTCTGAGCAACTAATGACTCGTATTCAACGCGTTGTGATCACTCCCGGCGAACCCGCCGGGATTGGCCCGGACCTGGTGGTTCAGCTCGCCCAGCGTGAGTGGCCTGTAGAACTCGTTGTCTGTGCGGATGCCGCACTCCTCAGTGACCGGGCAGCAATGCTCGGTTTACCGCTTTCACTCCTCCCATACTCTCCAGATACCCCAGCCAGACCGCAATCAGCAGGTACGTTGACGCTGTTGCCGATTGCTCTGCGGGCGCCTGTTCTCGCGGGTCAGTTGGCGGTAGAGAACGGACAATATGTGGTGGATACGCTGGCTCGCGCCTGCGATGGTTGTCTGCAAGGTGAGTTTGCGGCGCTGATTACCGGTCCGGTGCACAAGGGCGTAATCAATGACGCAGGCGTCCCGTTTACTGGACATACCGAGTTTTTTGAAGAGCGCTCACAGGCGAAGAAAGTCGTCATGATGCTGGCGACTGAAACGCTGCGCGTTGCCCTGGCAACCACTCATTTGCCGCTCAGAGCCGTTGCCGATGCCATTACGCCTGCTCTGCTTAAGGAAGTGATCGGTATTTTGCATCATGATTTGCGCACCAAGTTTGGCATTGCCGATCCGCATATTCTGGTGTGCGGTCTTAACCCGCATGCCGGTGAAGGTGGTCATATGGGAACGGAAGAGATAGACACCCTCATTCCGGTCCTTGATGAACTGCGTGCGCAGGGGATGAAATTAAACGGCCCGCTGCCCGCAGATACGCTGTTTCAGCCCAAATATCTCGACCACGCGGATGCCGTGCTGGCAATGTACCACGATCAGGGTCTCCCCGTGCTAAAATACCAGGGATTTGGTCGCGGTGTGAATATCACGCTGGGCCTGCCCTTTATTCGCACATCCGTCGATCACGGCACCGCGCTTGAACTTGCGGGTCGTGGGCAAGCAGATGTCGGCAGTTTTATTACGGCGCTTAATCTCGCCATCAAAATGATTGTTAATACCAATGAATAATCGAGTCCATCAGGGCCACTTAGCCCGTAAACGTTTCGGGCAAAACTTCCTCAACGATCAGTTTGTGATCGAAAGTATTGTCTCTGCTATCAACCCGCAGAAAGGTCAGGCTATGGTCGAAATCGGCCCGGGCCTGGCAGCGTTGACCGAACCTGTAGGCGAACGCCTGGACAAGCTCACGGTCATTGAGCTGGACCGCGATCTCGCCGCCCGCCTGCAAACACACCCGTTTTTAGGGCCGAAGCTGACTATTTATCAGCAAGATGCCATGACCATGAACTTCGGCGAACTCGCACAAACGATGGGTCAGCCGCTGCGCGTATTCGGCAACCTGCCGTACAACATCTCCACGCCGCTCATGTTCCATCTTTTTTCCTATACTGATGCCATCGCCGACATGCATTTCATGTTGCAAAAAGAGGTGGTTAACCGTCTGGTTGCAGGGCCAAACAGTAAAGCGTATGGTCGATTAAGCGTCATGGCGCAGTATTACTGCAATGTGATCCCGGTACTTGAAGTGCCGCCATCCGCATTTACGCCTGCGCCTAAAGTCGATTCCGCCGTGGTGCGTCTGGTCCCTCACGCGACAATGCCGTACCCCGTTAAAGATGTTCGTGTGCTGAGCCGTATTACCACTGAAGCGTTTAATCAGCGTCGCAAAACGGTACGTAATAGTCTCGGCAACCTGTTTAGCGTTGAAGTACTGACAGAGCTGGGCGTTGATCCGGCGATGCGAGCGGAAAATATCTCTGTCGCGCAATACTGCCGGATGGCTAACTATCTGTCAGAAAACGCGCCATCGAAGGAGAGTTAAACATGATCAATTCGCCCCGAGTGTGCATTCAGGTACAAAGCGTCTACATTGAGGCGCAATCCTCACCTGATGATGAACGTTACGTTTTTGCTTATACCGTGACTATCCGCAATTTGGGGCGAGCGCCTGTGCAGCTGTTGGGGCGTTATTGGTTGATCACCAATGGTCATGGCCGTGAAACCGAAGTTCAGGGCGAAGGCGTGGTTGGCGTTCAGCCCCACATCGAACCTGGCGAAGAGTACCAGTACACCAGCGGTGCGGTGATTGAAACACCGCTGGGCACCATGCAGGGTCATTACGAAATGATCGATGAGCAAGGGATCGCCTTTACCATCGACATTCCCGTGTTCCGACTCGCCGTTCCTACACTCATTCATTAAAACAATAGCTATGGCAACATACCTCATTGGCGACGTTCACGGTTGTTACGATGAACTGGTAGCCTTGCTGCACCAGGTTGACTTTAATCCAGAACAAGACACCTTATGGCTCACCGGCGATCTGGTCGCGCGTGGGCCAGGGTCGTTAGACGTTTTGCGCTACGTTAAATCGCTGGGCGACAGCGTACGGTTAGTCCTCGGTAATCACGATTTACACCTGCTGGCCGTGTTTGCTGGCATCAGCCGTAATAAACCGAAAGACCGGCTCACGCCGCTGCTTGAGGCACCGGATGCTGACACGCTGCTTAACTGGCTACGTCGTCAGCCGCTGTTGCAGGTTGATGAAGAGAAGAAACTGGTCATGGCGCATGCAGGGATTACCCCACAGTGGGATCTGCAGACGGCGAAGGACTGTGCTCGCGATGTTGAAGCCGTGCTGTCGAGCGACTCTTATCCATTCTTCCTTGATGCCATGTACGGCGACATGCCAAATAACTGGACCCCGGAACTGACGGGGCTGGCGCGCCTGCGTTTTATTACCAACGCGTTTACCCGCATGCGTTACTGCTTCCCCAACGGTCAGTTGGACATGTACAGCAAAGAGTCGCCAGAAGATGCGCCTGCCCCGCTGAAGCCGTGGTTTGCCATTCCTGGACCTGTCAGTGAAGCCTATAGCATTGCATTCGGGCACTGGGCATCGCTGGAGGGCAAAGGCACGCCAGAAGGTATTTACGCGTTAGATACGGGGTGTTGCTGGGGCGGGGATCTCACCTGTCTGCGCTGGGAAGACAAACAGTACTTTGTACAGCCATCAAATCGCCATCTGAATCTGGATCCCGGCGAGGCCGTCAGCGCCTGATAGCCGTCTGCCGGATGGCGGTGCTTACACCTGATCCGGCAGACGAATGTGCAATCTGTAGGCCTGATTAGCGCAACGCCATCAGGCATCCACATTAACGACGTTCCAAAATCTCGAAGCAGTAGCTGTGGGAGTTTTGCGCGTCAGCATCGTGGAATTCACTGAACACCGATTCCCAGTCATCCGGTTCGTAGTCCGGGAAGTGCGTATCCCCTTCAACTTCCGCATCAATGTGTGTCAGATACAGTTTCTGCGCTTTCGGCAGGAACTGCTCATACACACGCCCACCGCCAATAACCATAATTTCAGGTTCATCGCCACAGGCCGCGATCGCTTCCTCAACAGACTTCACCCACTGCACGCGATCGTCGGTGCCAGGCTTGCTGCTGATGACGATATTTTTACGCCCTGGCAACGGTCGCCCGATGGATTCCCACGTGTGGCGTCCCATGACAACCGGCTTGTTTAAGGTATTACGTTTAAACCAGGCGAGATCGGCAGGTAGGTTCCATGGCATGGCATTTTCCATACCGATGACGCGATCTACCGCTAACGCCGCAATCAGACTGATCATTGAATGTTTCCCGGATACAAAAAAATTGTCGCCACTATACGGAAAGCGCAATCTTTCGTCGACTGGCGGAAAGAGGATGAGCATGAAAATTTTCCGTTCTGCTGGCGAACCGACCTATTTAAGGTGGTACGCCAGCATTACAGTAGTTCAAAAACAGCCAATTAGCAGTAAAGTTTGCAGAACATCACATTTTTTACCCTATGCTGACGGTTTCACTTCCGGCTCATCGGCGACGTCGCCCGTATGCTTACCTTCATCCGTGCCTTGCCAGCCATGGCGTTGAATTAATGATAAGTGCTGACGATCTTCCGCAATAATTTCACTCAGCATTTCGCTGGTGCGTTTATATACCGCCGCGCGGGACGTTGCGTCATTTTCCCCTTTCACCATCTCCTCAACCATCAGCGTGTTGAAGCGGCGGAATACATCGGCCCGCTCACGCGCTTCATAGCGTCCAAGCCCAAGACCTTCCAGTGCCAGACGTCCGGTTTTCAGCGCGCCCTCAAAGGTTTCACGTTCCGGCATCTCCACGCCAGCCTGGCGCAGGCGGATGTAATGATCCACATCGCGCGCACGGGCAATAATTTGCAGATGCGGGAAATACTGTTTCACCATTTCGGTCAGTTGCAGGCTGGTTTGCGGATCGTCAATGGCGTTAATAATAACTTCAGCTTTAGCCGCCCCGGCAGACTCCAGCAGATCCATCCGCGTCGCATCGCCATAGAAAACCTTCATGCCGAATTTACGCAGCGTTTCGATATGGTCGGGGTCATGATCAAGAACCACCATTTTGACCCCGCTCGACAACAACAGACGACCGGTTATCTGACCAAATCGCCCAAACCCGGCGATGATCACCCGAGGTTGTTCCTCGTCGATTTCATCTGCTTCCCGCTCTTCACCGGTCGCCGATTTTTCCAGACGCGTCAGAATTACCAGTAAAATCGGCGTCGCCGCCATCGACAGCGCCACCGCCAGCGTCAGAGATTTCGCCCAATCAGGATCAAGCACGTTTGCCATTTGCGCCGCGCCAAACACCACGAAGGCAAACTCACTGCCCTGCCCTAATAACACGGCAAACCATCTGCGCTGCTTGTTCGGCACCTGTAAGGGTTTCGCTATCAGCCACAGCATGACGGTTTTGATAACCAGAAAACCGACCAACAGAATGATAATGCGCAAGGGATTATCAATCAGCGTACCAAAGTCGATAGACATCCCGACGCCGATGAAAAACAGTCCCAGCAGCAGCCCTTTAAATGGCTCGATATCGCTTTCCAGCGCGTGACGATACTCAGAGCTTGCCAGCAGCACACCGGCCAGGAACGCGCCCATCGCCATCGACAGTCCAACCTCTTCCAACAGCAGACCGAAGCCAAAAACGAGGAACAGCGCAACGGCACTGAATACTTCCCGCAGGCCAGAACGAGCGACAAAACGCAAGGCCGGACGCGTCACATAACGCCCCAGCAACACCACCAGCACCAGGGCGCTCGCCACTTTAAGGGCGGAGAGCGCAAACGCCCCAAGCGTTGTCGATGCTCCGCTCGCCGCAAGTAATGGGATCATCGCCACCAGAGGAATAGCGGCGATATCCTGGAACAACAGCACGGCAAACGCGCTGCGTCCCATTTGCGAAACCATCAGGTTTCGCTCATTCATCGCCTGCATAGCAATAGCCGTGGAGGAAAGCGCCAGCGTCATGCCGATCAGTTCCGCTACCTGCCAGCGCAGGCCGAGGAACATACAGAACAAACCAATCAGACCGCCGCATACCACCATCTGCAGCGCACCACCACCGAACACCGAGGCCCGCAGTTTCCACAAACGTTGCGGATCCAGCTCCAGACCGATGACAAACAGCATCAGCACCACGCCGATCTCGGCAAAATGCAGGATTGATTCAGCGTCGGTCACCATCCTCAGACCCCATGGTCCAATAATGCACCCTGCGATGAGATACCCCAGCACTGACCCTAGCCCCAGTCGCACGGCAATGGGGACAATCAGCGCCGCCGATCCGAGATAAATCAGCGCCTGTATTAGCGTATGGTTATCCATGATGAACCTCCTGCCACTCCAACAGACGCTGTTTGTAATGACGCGCCTGCGCCTGCAGAGTTTCATCATCACAGATAAACGTACAGTGCATCGCAAACGGCGGCAGCCATTTGAGACCACAGTAGAGCGCTGTTGCCTGTAAGGGCTGGGAAAGCACATCAAATCCGGGATGGGAGCCAATATCAAAGTGGTTTTCGCCGCCGCCGGTCGTCACTGCCCACAGCAGATGTTTACCGTGGAGCGCTGTCCCGCCGTGGCCATATGCCCAACCGTGCGAAAGGACCTTATCCATCCACAGCTTGAGTAAGGGAGGAGTGCTATACCATTGCATAGGATGCTGCCAGATAATCAAATCAGCGCGCGCCAGCGCATCCTGTTCAGCGGCAATATCGATATTGAAGTCGGGGTAGAGCTGGTAGAGCGAGCGGATCTCCACGCCCTCCAGCATCCTTGCCTGTTCAAGCATCCGCTTATTCGCATGCGAGTGCTGCGGATAGGGATGCGCATAAATGATGAGGATCATGATTAGCCTGTTTCACTGCATTATTGTAATAACAGTGAGTTTAGTCAGTTAATCCGCAGGCTAACAGTCAATATTATTGAGTGGTTGAATGGAGAAAACTGAACTAGTTATCCAGTTCGCTCATATCTTTAACCTGATCGCGGTTAATTTGTTCCGTCTTACCCGTTTGCGCATTTTTGTACGACACCAGGCCTGTATCATCATCAACTTGCGGTTTGCCGTCGGTCACGATTGTTTTGCCATCGGTCGTTTTAACCGCCTGGTTCGAGGAGCAACCGGCTACGGTGAACAGTGCTGCTGCGGTAAAAATAGAGGTGATCAGAATATGTTTTTGCATGGTGTTCTCCCTGCTTTTCAGTCGTTTTCAGTGATATACCCGTTAACTGTAGGCTAACTGACTGAGTTGCAGGGAAAATACAGAACACTCCTAATAACCCGCCCTGGTCACGGGTTTACTGCGGATCGTCATTTGGCTGGTTTGCGCCAGCGTCAGACCTCGCGTTTCCGGGGCGAAAGCGATGGACACGAGCAGGCCAATCAGCGAAATGCCCGCCCCCATCAGCATGACATTACTGATCCCGTATTTGGTGATGAACACCGGCAGCGCCCAGGTTGAAACAATGGTGCCGATACGGCTTAAGGACATAATCACCCCGACGGCAGACGCACGAATATCGGTGGGAAACAGTTCGTTAGGGTATAGCCATTGCAGGTTTCCGGGTCCCCCGGAGAAAAACGCGTATACGGCAAACGCCAGCACCACCAGCCACGCGCCCATATCAGGGATTAACCCCAGCACGGCCAGCGCCAGCGTCATCATAATGAAGCTGCCAATTAACAGCGGCCGTCGGCCCGCGCTATTGAGCCAGAACATGGGAGGAATGCACCCCAACATAAAGCACAAGCTGATTACCACATTTCCCAACGCGGCGTTTTTCCCGGCACCAAGCCCCAGTAGCCCCACAATCTGCGGACCAAAGGTATAAATGGCAAACATCGGGATCACCTGACAAGTCCAGATAGCGGCGACAAACAGTACAAACGGGAAATGACGGCGATTAAATAGCTGAAGAAAGCGCGTCTCCTGCGGCGCTTCTTCGTCAAACACCACCGGTTCGCCGAACAGTTTGATCATCATCTCCTCACACTCTTTCACCCGACCTTTACGCAGCAGCCAGCGCGGCGATTCAGGAAGATCGAAACGCCCAATCAGGATCAAAATGCAGGGGATCACCGCGCTGCCCAACATCCAGCGCCATCCGCCCTCAACATCATACAACCAGTAGCCGACCAGATCGGCACAGGTGGCGCCGACATACCACATAGCGGCGATAAAACCGATGGAGAAAGCGCGCTGGCGGGTATTGGAGAACTCGGTGATCATCGAGGTGGCGATCGGGTAGTCGGCACCAATCACAATGCCGATCAGCACGCGCATTACCAACAGCTCAACGGGCGAGGAGACAAACATGGTTGCCGCCGATATCACGCCAATGGCGATAATATCGATAATGAACATTTTGCGCCGCCCGACCTTGTCGGAAATGTAGCCAAACAGCGACGTCCCCACAAACAGACCCGCGAGCGTACCGGCGCCCAGCAGACCAATCCACTGCGCATCCAGTTTCAATGCTGGCGTGAGCTGTTCCAGTGCCACGCCAATCATCACCAGCACATAACCATCCAGAAACGGCCCACCGCTTCCCCACAGCATTATCCGGCGGTGAATAGAGGTGAATTTGATGTCATCAAAGTTCCTGGGCTGCTGCATGGTTATGTCCTGTTTTATTTTAACTTAATGCCTGATGACGTTACGCTTATCAGGCCTACGCATTGTTCCTGTAGGCCGGATAAGGCGAAGTCGCCATCCGGCACCAGGTTTAGCCGTAGCGGAACTCCACGCCAAACGTCCCACGCGGGTATTCCCATTTTTCCAGCGCTGTATCCAGTCCGAGAATGCGGCACGTTCCGCATTCCAGGCATCCGGCATAATCAAAACGTACGCTACCGTCATCCTGCTTTTTATACAGGCCAGCCGGACAGGCCTTAATCAGCACCTCCAGCGCCTGTTTATCAGGATCGGTTTTGAGAATGATATGCGGACTGTCTTCATCCACATTGAACTTATTGACGCCCAGTTTGACGTCCACGTTGACGGGAGATGTCATAATACGGTCACTCCTTTCAGGCCATCTTTCATCAGGTTGATGAAGCCCACTTTCTTCGCATGGCGCAGGATTTTTTTACGCATTGGCACCGGTGCCGAACCATCCACGGTGAACAGGTCGCGCGCAATGCTGACCGCCATTTCCGGATAAGCGGTAAACATGCGTGGGTTATCAAGAAAAGCGGGTAGCTTTTGATACATGCGCATATCGCGCATTGGGCCTTCGTCCAGATGCTGACGGTATTCCTCCAGCGACTGCTTGCTAAAATCGTCGCGCTTCATTGCGGAAAGCACCGTTTTCGCCGCCGCTTCACCTGCGGATATGGCGAGATCCATACCGCGAATGGTAAAGCCGAGGTTCATACACATTCCGGCAGCGTCACCAGCAATCAATACGCCGTCCCCCACCAGTTCTGGCTGCATGTTTATACCGGCTTCCGGTACTACGTGCGCGGCATATTCCACCAGCTTGCCACCGGCGATAAGCGGGGCAACCGCCGGATGCTGTTTGAAATCTTCCAGCATTTGCGGAACCGATTTTTTCGCATCTTTCAGATGATGAAGGCCGCAGACCAGTCCCAGAGAAAGGGTCGTTTCATTCGTATAGAGAAAGCCACCGCCCATCAACCCATCGGTGGGCGATCCGGCAAACAGACAGGCAGCCCCTTCGTTCCCTTGTAACTGGAAACGATCTTCAATTACCGATTTCGGCAACTCGATCAGCTCTTTTACGCCGACGGCAACATGCGATGCCTCGACGCGCTTTGCCATACCCAGCTTTTCAGCCAACAGAGAATTCACTCCGTCGGCAAGGATCACCACTTTGGCTTCCAGAATATCGCCATCGGCTTCCACGCCCACGACTTTGCCCTCGCGCTGCACAACGTTATCCACGCGGATACCGGTGATGAGCTGAGCGCCCGCCTCTTCGGCCTGTTCCATCAGCCAGGCGTCAAATTTACTGCGTAAGACAGAGTAAGAAACCTGCGACGATTTGGCGTCTTCGCCGTTGCAATAGTCGATGGTCATCGCCCCTTTGTCGGTCATAAAGGCGAGTTTTTCGTGGGTGATGATGCGTTCAATGGGGGCCTGCTCAGCAAAACCGGGAATGATATTCTCCAGGCTATGCGCATACATGCGCCCACCGGTGACATTCTTCGCGCCAGCAGAATTGCCGCGCTCGATAACCAGCACCTGTGCGCCCTCCCGAGCCAGCACCAGCGCCGCAACCGAACCCGCCAGACCTGCACCCACGATGATGGCATCAAAGATATCTTCGGACATACGTACTCCTGTCAGCGGCAGGACACCTTCGCATCCTGCCCGAAATGGTTTAACGCGCTAAAGCAGCCGTCAGCGCAGGCAGGATCTTCAGCGCATCGCCAACGATGCCAAAATCCGCATACTGGAAGATCGGCGCATTTTTATCTTTGTTGATGGCGAAAATCGTCTGCGCGCCGTTGGCGCCGACCATATGTTGGATCTGCCCGGAGATCCCCACGGCCAGATACAGTTCCGGCTTGAGCATCAGGTTGGAGATGCCGACGTAGCGTTCGTGCTCCATCCACTTCTCGTTTTCCGCCACCGGACGGGAGCACGCCAGCTCGGCACCAATCGTCTGGCACAGCGCCTCCGCCAGCGAGATATTTTCTTTGCTGCCGATCCCGCGTCCCACGCTAACCACCAGACGGGCTTTGTCGAGGTCGACGCTGTTGCTCTGACGTGCCTGAGTTGCCGTACGAGTAACGGCTACAGCCGGAGCCTGCCATGACACACTGTGCACCTCGCCGCTGCGGGCGGTATCCGGTTGCTGCGCGTCAAACGTTCCACTGCTGAGCGTTATCACGGCGAACGGTGAAGCGATTGTTTCTGCCCCCATCGCCAGGCCGCCGTAGACCATATGTTTTACCGCCGCTTTTCCGTCCTGCACGGCGACTGCACTGGCGTCATTTGAGACCGCTGCCGACAAGCGAAAACCCAGTTTTGCCGCTAACAGCTTGCCGCGACGCGTATTTGGCAGCAGCACCGCCCCGCCCTCGCTGTGCTGACGAATAGTTTCGGCCATCACATCAGCGTAGTCTTCGACCATGCGGTCTTCTGGTTTACCGCTGAGTAACCAGACATCATCTGCGCCTAAATGGCATGCCGTAGCGCAGTCCGCTTCACTCAGCACAAACGTGTTAACTTTTTCACCTAAAGCCTGCGCACCATTCATCAGTTCCGGCAGACGAGAAGGGGTATCGCTGAATACCCAGATACTGGAAAATTTGTTCATAACATCCCCTGATAATTAAATGATTTTGCGAAGATTCTCGACAAACGCGGCAATCTGTTCTTCACCGTCACCTTCAATTACAACGCGCTGACGCTCGCGCTGCTTCGGTGCAGCAACGTGTTGTTCGGAATATGCCTGCGCGCTGTTCAGGCCAATGTCTGCCGGCGACCAGACCTGAACCGGTTTTTTCGCCGCGCCAAGAATGGCTTTCATGGAAGGGATTTGTGGGGTGTTGATGTCCGTTGAGACCGCGATCACCGCCGGAAGCGGAATGCTCAGAGTTTCGACTTCATCTTCCAGTTCACGCTCTACCGTCAGAGTGCTGTCGGTAAGAGAGAGGATTTTACTCACGCCGTTAATCGCCGGAATGTTCAGCGCTTCGCCCACCAGCAGACCAACCTGCTGAGCATAAAGATCGGAAGAACCGTCACCGCAAATAAGCAGATCGAAACCTGCTTTTTGCGCGGCGGCAGCCAGCGCGCTGGCAGTTTGTTGCGGCAGCGCCTGCTCAAATTGATCGTCAATAACAACAATCAGTTCATCTGGGCCACGGGAAAGCACATCTTTTCGCCCTTTTGCATTGGTCAGCGCTTTGCCGCCGACGCTCATGGCCACAACCTGGGCCTCTCCTGACTGTTGTTTCAACTGACAAGCCGCTTCGATCGCATTCAGATCATACTGGCTTATTTTGCCATCCGCTTTGCTGAAATCGAGTGAACCATCAGCATTATTAATCGCAATATCCTGTTCATCAGGTACGCATTTGTAGCAAGTAATTATCTTCATTGCATCTCCAGAAATCATGAAGGAAACGTATTTATATCGGCAGTGTTAAATACAGATATCACGCTCTTTAATTCGGAAATAAAACCTTAATCACCAATATTGAAAATGTCACACATTGAAATTCGTAACTTTCAATAGTGTTATGCACCTCACCAATATTGAAAGAATCACGTCAAATATGAAAATTTTCAATATTGTCTGCGGGTTCAACAATATTGAACGCCAGTCACTTAAAAAAGTTAAAAAACCACAACCAACTAATTGATTAAAAACAAAAAATATCAAATTTTTAAGCGAATTACTCAGCATAAAAAAGTGTGACGAAGATAACAGAACCACCCGATATGAATACTCATTATGGGTTACTCACTGAGGCGCTCCCAGAGGTTAAAAAGTTATCAACAAATCATTAATAATAAATAAACAAACGATCATGCACGGGCACGCTAAATAAGTTTCGTTTTCACACTGGAATTCACTTATGAAAAATGAAAAGAGAAAATCGGGAATTGAACCGAAGGTTTTTTTTCCGCCATTAATAATAGTTGGGATACTTTGTTGGCTAACTGTAAGAGATCTCGATGCCGCTAACGTCGTTATTAATGCGGTATTCAGTTATGTCACCAATGTCTGGGGCTGGGCATTTGAATGGTATATGGTCGTCATGCTCTTCGGCTGGTTCTGGTTGGTCTTTGGCCCGTATGCCAAAAAGAAATTAGGCGACGAAAAACCAGAGTTTAGTACCACCAGCTGGATTTTTATGATGTTCGCTTCCTGTACATCCGCCGCGGTGCTGTTCTGGGGTTCCATCGAGATCTACTACTACATTTCCACCCCGCCGTTTGCTCTCGCGCCTAACTCTACGGCTGCGAAAGAGCTGGGCCTGGCGTACAGCCTGTTCCACTGGGGACCGTTGCCGTGGGCAACCTACAGTTTCCTTTCTGTGGCTTTCGCATACTTCTTCTTTGTGCGCAAGATGGACGTCATCCGTCCAAGCTCCACGCTGGTACCGTTAGTGGGCGAGAAGCATGCGAAAGGGCTGTTCGGCACCATCGTCGATAACTTCTATCTGGTGGCGCTGATCTTTGCGATGGGTACCAGCCTCGGTCTGGCCACTCCGCTGGTAACCGAGTGCATGCAGTATCTGTTCGGTATTCCGCATACGTTGCAACTCGACGCAATCATCATTACCTGCTGGATCATATTGAACGCCATTTGCGTGGCCTGCGGCCTGCAAAAAGGGGTCAAGATCGCCAGCGACGTGCGTAGCTATCTGAGCTTCCTGATGCTGGGCTGGGTGTTTATCGTCAGCGGCGCCAGCTTCATCATGAACTACTTCACCGACTCCGTCGGCATGCTGTTGATGTATCTGCCGCGGATGCTGTTCTATACCGATGCCATCGGTAAAGGCGGCTTCCCACAGGGCTGGACCGTCTTCTACTGGGCGTGGTGGGTCATTTACGCCATCCAGATGAGTATCTTCCTGGCCCGTATTTCTCGTGGTCGTACCGTCCGTGAACTGTGCTTCGGGATGGTGCTGGGCCTGACCGCGTCGACCTGGATCCTGTGGACAGTCCTTGGCAGCAACACGCTGCTGCTGATGGATAAAAACGTTCTCAATATCCCGCAACTGATTGAACAACACGGTGTGGCGCGCGCCATTATCGAAACCTGGGCTGCTCTACCGCTCAGCACCGCCACCATGTGGGGATTCTTCATCCTCTGCTTTATTGCCACCGTGACGCTGATTAACGCCTGCTCTTACACCCTGGCGATGTCCACCTGTCGTGAAGTCCGCGATGGTGAAGAACCGCCGCTGTTAGTGCGTATCGGCTGGTCCGTTCTGGTCGGCATCATCGGTATCGTTCTGCTGGCGCTGGGTGGGCTGAAGCCGATTCAGACCGCGATTATCGCCGGAGGATGTCCGCTGTTCTTCGTCAACATCATGGTGACGCTGTCCTTTATTAAAGACGCCAAAGTGCACTGGAAAGACAAGTAATTCTTATTAACCCAATTGATCAAGAGGCTGAAAGATGGATTTCAACTTAAATGACGAGCAGGAGCTGTTTGTCGCCGGTATTCGTGAATTGATGGCCAGTGAGAACTGGGAAGCTTATTTTGCCGAGTGCGATCGTGACAGCGTCTACCCTGAGCGTTTTGTAAAAGCGCTGGCGGATATGGGCATTGATAGTCTGTTGATCCCGGAAGAACACGGTGGACTGGAAGCAGGTTTTGTTACCGTCGCTGCAGTCTGGATGGAACTCGGACGCCTGGGCGCACCAACCTATGTGCTGTACCAGTTACCGGGCGGTTTTAACACGTTCCTGCGTGAAGGGACTCAGGAACAAATCGATAAAATCATGGCGTTCCAGGGCACCGGTAAGCAGATGTGGAACTCTGCCATCACCGAACCGGGAGCGGGATCGGATGTTGGCAGCCTGAAAACCACTTATACACGTAAAAATGGTAAGGTTTATCTTAATGGCAGTAAGTGCTTTATCACCAGTAGCGCCTATACCCCGTACATCGTGGTTATGGCGAGAGATGGTGCATCGCCGGATAAACCTGTTTACACCGAGTGGTTCGTTGACATGAGCAAAGCGGGTATCAAGGTCAACAAGCTGGAGAAACTCGGTCTGCGCATGGATAGCTGCTGTGAAATCACCTTTGACGACGTTGAACTGGACGAGAAAGACATGTTCGGTCGGGAAGGTAATGGTTTCAACCGCGTGAAAGAAGAGTTCGATCATGAACGTTTCCTCGTCGCGCTGACCAACTACGGTACGGCAATGTGCGCTTTTGAAGACGCCGCGCGCTACGCCAATCAGCGCGTGCAGTTTGGCGAAACGATCGGCCGCTTCCAGCTGATTCAGGAGAAGTTCGCGCATATGGCGATCAAACTGAATTCCATGAAAAACATGCTGCTTGAAGCGGCATGGAAAGCGGATAACGGCACCATTACTTCGGGCGATGCGGCAATGTGCAAATACTTCTGCGCCAACGCTGCGTTTGAAGTGGTCGATACCGCCATGCAGGTGCTGGGCGGTGTAGGTATCGCGGGTAACCATCGCATCACGCGTTTCTGGCGCGATCTGCGCGTTGACCGTGTTTCTGGTGGCTCTGATGAAATGCAGATCCTGACGTTGGGTCGTGCGGTACTCAAGCAATACCGCTAATTCAGCACGATTCGTAGGCCGGATAAGGCGTTTACGCCGCCATCCGGCAACATGCCCGGTGGCGCTGCGCCTACCGGGCCTACAAAAAATGCCAGGAGCAAAATTATGAATCATTTACCAATGCCAACCTTTGGCCCACTTGCCGGGGTACGCGTGGTTTTTTCAGGGATCGAAATTGCCGGCCCGTTCGCCGGACAGATGTTCGCCGAATGGGGTGCTGAGGTTATCTGGATTGAAAACGTCGCATGGGCCGATACCATCCGCGTGCAACCTAACTATCCACAGCTCTCACGCCGCAACCTGCACGCCCTGTCGCTGAATATTTTCAAAGATGAAGGCCGGGAAGCGTTTCTGAAGCTCATGGAAACCACCGATATTTTCATTGAAGCCAGTAAAGGCCCGGCCTTTGCTCGCCGCGGCATTACCGATGACGTACTGTGGGAACATAACCCAAAACTGGTTATCGCCCACCTTTCCGGCTTCGGCCAGTTTGGTACCGAGGAGTACACCAATCTTCCGGCATATAACACCATCGCACAGGCGTTCAGCGGCTATCTGATCCAAAACGGTGATGTTGATCAGCCGATGCCGGCCTTCCCGTACACCGCCGATTACTTCTCCGGGATGACCGCAACGACAGCAGCGCTGGCAGCCCTGCACAAAGTACGCGAAACGGGTAAGGGTGAAAGCATTGATATCGCCATGTACGAAGTGATGCTGCGCATGGGTCAGTACTTCATGATGGACTACTTCAACGGTGGCGAAATTTGTCCACGCATGACCAAAGGCAAAGACCCGTATTACGCTGGCTGCGGTCTCTATAAATGCGCCGATGGCTATATCGTCATGGAGCTGGTCGGCATCACGCAAATCAACGAGTGCTTCAAGGATATTGGTCTCGCCCACATTCTTGGCACACCGGAAGTTCCGGAAGGCACCCAGCTTATCCATCGCGTGGAATGCCCTTACGGCCCGCTCGTGGAAGAGAAACTGGACGCCTGGCTGGCAACGCACACCATCGCCGAAGTCCAGGCGCGCTTTGCTGAGCTGAATATCGCCTGCGCGAAGGTACTAACCATTCCTGAACTGGAAGGCAACCCGCAGTACGTTGCCCGTGAATCCATTACTCAGTGGCAAACGATGGACGGCCGCACCTGCAAAGGGCCGAACATCATGCCGAAATTTAAAAACAACCCGGGGAAAATCTGGCGTGGCATGCCGTCACACGGCATGGATACCGCCGCCATTCTGAAAAACATTGGTTATAGCGAAGCAGACATAAATGAGCTGGTCGGCAAAGGCCTGGCCAGAGTTGAGGAATAAACGCGACGCGCTGACCTGCTGGTTGGTTAGCGCTCACGCCTGATTTCAGTGGATAAAGCATTATGGATATCGTTGGCGGACAAAACTTACGTCAGATGTGGGACGACCTGGCCGGGGTGTACGGAGATAAAACGGCGTTAATTTTCGAATCCTGCGAAGGAATCGTTCGGCAGTATAGCTATGCCTCGCTCAATGAAGAGATAAACCGCACGGCGAACCTTTTCCATTCCTTAGGGATCCGCAAGGGCGACAAGGTCGCATTGCATCTGGATAACTGTCCGGAATTTATCTTTTGCTGGTTTGGACTGGCAAAAATTGGCGCCATTATGGTGCCGATTAATGCCCGCTTGCTGGGCGAAGAGAGCGCCTGGATCCTGCAAAACAGCCAGGTGAGCCTGCTGGTCACCAGTGCCGAGTTTTATCCTATGTACCGCCAGATACGGCTGGAAAATACCACTCCGCTAAATCATATCTGTCTGATTGGCGAGCAGCTTCCGGTTGACGACGGCGTGAGCCACTTTACCCAACTGCAAGCCCACCAGTCGACTAATCTGTGCTATACGCCTGCGTTATCCACTGACGATACGGCGGAAATTCTGTTTACCTCAGGCACCACCTCGCGGCCTAAAGGGGTGGTGATTACCCACTACAACCTGCGCTTTGCGGGCTACTACACCTCCTGGCAAATCGCTCTGCGCGATGATGACGTCTATATGACGGTGATGCCCGCTTTTCATATCGACTGTCAGTGTACGGCTGCCATGGCCGCATTCTCCGCAGGCAGCACCTTTGTGCTGGTGGAGAAGTACAGCGCCAGGGCGTTCTGGGAGCAGGTGCGTAGATATCAGGCGACGGTCACCGAATGCATCCCGATGATGATCAGAACGCTGATGGTCCAACCCGCAGCCCCAACGGACAGACAGCATCACCTGCGCGAAGTGATGTTCTATCTCAATTTATCCGAACAGGAAAAAGATGCCTTTATCGACCGCTTTGGCGTCAGACTACTGACCTCCTACGGTATGACCGAAACCATCGTAGGCATTATTGGCGATCGCCCCGGAGACAAACGGCGCTGGCCCTCTATTGGTCGCGTGGGTTTTAGCTATGAAGCCGAAATCCGTGACGATCACAACCGTCCCCTGCCCGCCGGAGAAATTGGCGAAATCTGCATTAAAGGCGTGCCGGGAAAAACAATCTTCAAAGAGTACTACGCGCAACCCGACGCTACTGCCAAAGCGCTGGAACCTGAAGGGTGGTTACATACCGGTGATTCGGGTTACCAGGATGCGGACGGTTTTTTTTATTTCGTCGACAGACGCTGCAACATGATTAAACGCGGTGGGGAAAATGTCTCCTGCGTCGAGCTGGAAAATATTATTTCTGCGCATCCGAAAATTCAGGACATTGTGGTTGTCGGTATTAAAGACTCGATCCGTGATGAAGCCATTAAAGCTTTTGTCGTCCTTAATGAGGGCGAAACATTAAGCGAAGCTGAGTTCTTCAGCTTCTGCGAAAACAATATGGCGAAATTCAAGGTTCCTTCTTTTATGGAGATAAGAACCGACCTGCCGCGCAATTGTTCAGGAAAAATAATCAAAAAAAATCTGAAATAACCCTTCCGGTCGGAATTCCTCCGGCCGGGAAACCTAATTATCTGGAGATGAACTATGAGTGAATCATTACATCTGACCCGTAACGGCCCGATCCTGGAAATTACCCTTGACCGGCCTAAAGCCAATGCCATTGACGCTAAAACCAGCTTTGCAATGGGGGAAGCTTTTCTTAATTTTCGTGATGACCCGGAATTACGCGTAGCAATTATCACCGGCGGCGGAGAGAAATTCTTTTCTGCGGGCTGGGACTTAAAAGCGGCGGCCGAAGGTGAAGCGCCAGATGCCGATTTTGGCCCAGGCGGCTTCGCCGGTTTAACCGAAATTTTCGACCTCGATAAGCCGGTCATCGCCGCGGTAAACGGCTACGCGTTTGGCGGCGGTTTTGAGCTGGCGCTGGCGGCGGATTTTATCGTCTGTGCGGAAAATGCCAGCTTCGCGCTGCCGGAAGCAAAACTCGGGATCGTGCCTGACAGCGGCGGCGTACTGCGTTTACCTAAACTGCTGCCACCGGCAATCGTCAACGAAATGGTGATGACCGGCAGACGAATGAGCGCCGAAGAAGCACTGCGCTGGGGCATCGTCAACCGCGTTGTCAGCCAGAGTGAACTGATGGATAGCGCGCGCGAACTGGCACAGCAGCTGGTAAATAGCGCCCCGCTGGCTATCGCCGCGCTGAAAGAGATTTACCGTGCGACCAGCGAAATGCCGGTGGAAGAAGGCTACCGGTACATCCGCAGCGGTGTGCTGAAGCACTATCCATCAGTACTGCACTCGGAAGATGCGCTCGAAGGACCACAGGCATTTGCGGAAAAACGCGATCCGGTATGGAAAGGTCGTTAATGTGCCTATGCCGGATAAGGTATTTACGCCGCAATCCGGCAATAAAACCGAGATAAGACAATGAGCTATTACGCCTTTGAGGGCCTGATTCCGGTGGTACATCCGGATGCCTATGTCCATCCCAGCGCTGTGCTGATTGGCGATGTCATTGTGGGGGCCGGGGTTTATATTGGTCCACACGCCTCATTGCGCGGTGACTATGGTCGCCTGATTCTGGAAGCCGGTTCTAACCTGCAGGATGGCTGCATTATGCACGGCTACTGCGACACCGACACTATCGTGCATGAGAATGGACACATCGGCCATGGCGCAATCCTGCACGGCTGCGTGGTGGGCAGAGATGCACTGATTGGCATGAACAGCGTGATTATGGACGGTGCGGTGATTGGCGAAGAGAGCATTGTCGCTGCCATGAGCTTTGTCAAAGCCGGATTTCAGGGAGAGGCAAGGCAGATGCTGGTTGGTTCACCGGTTCGCGTACTGCGTGAAGTCACGGACCAGGAGCTGTACTGGAAACGGCTGAACACCAAAGAGTATCAGGACCTTGCAATCCGCTGCCAAACAGGACTACACGAAACCTTGCCATTAACGCAGGTCGAAAAAAACCGACCGCGCCTGAAAGGCACGACGGACGTAAAGCCAAAATCAGCACGGTAATTTATGCCGGAGAAGCGCTCACGCCGATCCGGCAAATCACCATTATCGACGCATGCTCTTGGAGAGCATCATCTGCCATTTCTGCTCACGGTTAAGCTCTGTTGGGGGAACCGCTGGCAGTCGCGGCGTTTTCGCCACACTCACCTTTTTTTCCTGCAAATTGTGATTCAAGCGTCTGTAGAGATGAGAATCAATACTGATGACTTTCACCAAACGCTGGCACTGGCAGCCGCGGCCTGCAATTTGATTAGGGATCATCTTAACTTCACAAACAATTTCTCCCACTTCCGACAGAATATAAGAGAGCGTATTAATTGCTTTGCAGTGTTCAATATCAAAATGGCGGGAAATTTCCTTTGCTGTGATCCAACGATCTTCAGCCATCATCCAGTCAGCAATTAACAAATAAAGCGGTCTTTCAACATATTTTTCACACATAAGCACACCATTTCACAAATTAAAAATCTGGCTACGGCCTGTCCAAATTAATAAAAACTAAGCCATATTAAAATTGTGGATATAATGGATAGTATGCGACTTGAATGTTGATTAGTGTGAGCAACATCGTGCTTATTACATTGAAAATGTGGTTATGAAAGCACGGTTGGCCAGGAATGACCTTATGAGAGATAAAAAAGGGTTTCTTTACAGAAACCCTTTCCAAATTATATTGCAGGCCCGGTTAGCGCAATTATCACCGGACCCTTTTTTTATGACTTTTTGATCTGCGCGTGCATTTCCTGAACCGAGGTCACCTTCTCGGTAGCATCGGCATTCAGCGCCATCGCCGTTGCGAAACCGCCGTTCAGGGTGGTGTCATAATGCACTTTGTACTGCAGTGCGCTGCGGCGAATCAGCTTGGAGTCTTCAATCGCCTGACGGCCTTCGGTAGTGTTGATGATGTAAGTGTACTCGCCATTCTTGATACGGTCCTGAATGTGCGGACGGCCTTCATGCACCTTGTTCACCAGACGTGGATTGATACCGGCTTCGCCCAGCACAATCGCGGTGCCGTGCGTCGCATCCAACTCGAAACCAAACTTCAGCAGCTTCGCCGCCAGGTCAACCACGCGCTCTTTATCGCCTTCGCGAACGGAGAGCAGCGCACGACCCTGTTTTTTCATGGTGGAGCTGCTGCCGAGCTGTGCCTTGGCGAACGCTTCCGCGAAGGTACGGCCCACGCCCATCACCTCACCAGTAGAGCGCATTTCTGGCCCTAACAGCGGATCAACGCCCGGGAACTTGTTGAACGGCAGCACCACTTCTTTTACCGAGTAGTACGGCGGGATAACTTCTTTGGTGACGCCCTGCTGTGCCAGCGTTTTCCCGACCATCACGCGCGCTGCAACTTTCGCCAACGGTACGCCCGTTGCCTTGGAGACGAACGGAACGGTACGCGCCGCACGCGGGTTCACTTCAATCAGGTAAACTTCGTTATTCTTCACCGCAAACTGGACGTTCATCAGACCGCGAACCTGCAGTTCGAAGGCCAGTTTCTGCACCTGCTGGCGCATCACATCCTGAATTTCCTGGCTCAGGGTATACGCAGGCAGAGAACATGCGGAGTCACCGGAGTGCACGCCCGCCTGTTCGATGTGCTCCATAATACCGCCAATCAGCACCATTTCGCCGTCGCAGATGGCATCCACGTCCACTTCCACCGCGTCATCAAGGAAACGGTCCAGCAGTACCGGCGCATCGTTAGAAACGCTGACCGCGGTCTGGAAGTAGCGACGCAGGTCGGCTTCGTCGTAGACGATTTCCATCGCGCGGCCGCCGAGAACGTAGGACGGACGCACCACCAGCGGGTAACCAATCTCTTTCGCCTTCTCAACCGCCATTTCAATGGCGGTCACGGTGGCGTTCGCCGGTTGTTTCAGCTTCAGACGGTCAACCGCCTGCTGGAAGCGTTCACGGTCTTCCGCACGGTCGATAGCATCCGGGCTGGTGCCGATAACCGGCACGCCTGCCGCTTCCAGCGCGCGCGCCAGCTTCAGCGGAGTCTGGCCGCCGTACTGCACGATAACGCCTTTCGGCTTCTCGATGCGCACGATTTCCAGCACGTCTTCCAGCGTTACCGGCTCGAAGTACAGACGGTCGGAGGTATCGTAGTCGGTAGAAACGGTTTCTGGGTTACAGTTGACCATGATGGTCTCGTAACCGTCTTCGCGCAGCGCCAGCGAGGCGTGTACGCAGCAGTAGTCGAATTCAATGCCCTGACCGATACGGTTTGGACCACCGCCCAGCACCATAATCTTGTCACGATCCTGAGTTGGATTCGCTTCGCACTCGTCTTCATAAGTGGAGTACATGTAAGCGGTATCGGTGGCAAATTCTGCCGCGCAGGTATCCACGCGCTTGTAGACCGGGTGCAGGTTATATTGGTCACGCAGCTTGCGGATTTCCGCTTCGCGTACGCCGGCCAGTTTCGCCAGACGCGCATCGGCGAAACCTTTGCGCTTCAGTACGCGCAAGAAGTCAGCGTCGAGGCCGTTGATGCCAAGGTCTGTGACTTTTTCTTCCAGGCGCACCAGTTCTTCAATCTGCACCAGGAACCAGCGGTCGATGTTGGTCAGGTTGAACACGCCATCGACGGACAGGCCAGCACGGAAAGCATCGGCGATGTACCAGATACGCTCGGCGCCCGCGTCTTTCAGCTCGCGGCGGATTTTGGTCAGCGCTTCCGGGTCATCCAGACTTACTTTCGGGTCGAAGCCGGTCGCGCCCACTTCCAGACCGCGCAGCGCTTTTTGCAGAGACTCTTGCTGGGTGCGGCCAATCGCCATCACTTCACCGACAGATTTCATCTGGGTGGTCAGACGGTCGTTAGCGCCAACAAATTTCTCGAAGTTGAAGCGTGGAATTTTCGTCACAACGTAGTCGATGGACGGCTCAAACGAAGCCGGAGTCCGCCCGCCGGTGATGTCATTCATCAGTTCGTCGAGGGTGTAACCTACCGCCAGCTTGGCTGCGACTTTAGCAATCGGGAAGCCGGTTGCTTTGGACGCCAGAGCCGAGGAGCGTGAGACGCGCGGGTTCATCTCGATAACAATCAGACGACCGTTTTTCGGGTTTACCGCAAACTGGACGTTAGAACCACCGGTTTCAACGCCGATTTCACGCAGTACCGCCATCGAGGCGTTACGCATGATTTGATATTCTTTGTCGGTCAGCGTCTGGGCTGGCGCAACGGTGATGGAGTCACCGGTATGGATGCCCATCGCGTCGAAGTTTTCGATGGAGCAGACGATGATGCAGTTGTCGTTTTTATCACGTACCACTTCCATCTCGTACTCTTTCCAGCCAATCAGCGATTCATCAATCAGCAGTTCGTTGGTTGGGGAAAGATCCAGACCGCGTTCGCAAATTTCTTCAAACTCTTCGCGGTTGTAGGCGATACCGCCGCCGGTGCCACCCATGGTGAAAGACGGACGGATAATGCACGGGAAGCCGACGTCAGCGGCAACCGCCAGCGCTTCTTCCATGGTGTGAGCGATGCCTGAACGTGCGGTATCGAGACCGATTTTTTTCATCGCGATGTCGAAGCGACGACGGTCTTCCGCTTTATCAATGGCATCCGCCGTCGCGCCAATCATGGTCACGCCGAACTCAGCCAGTACGCCCTGGCGTTCCAGCTCCAGCGCACAGTTCAGCGCCGTCTGACCGCCCATGGTTGGCAGCACCGCATCGGGGCGCTCTTTCTCAATGATTTTGCGTACCACTTCCCAGTGAATCGGCTCGATGTAGGTGGCATCGGCCATTTCCGGGTCGGTCATGATGGTCGCCGGGTTGGAGTTCACCAGAATAACGCGGTACCCCTCTTCACGCAGGGCTTTACACGCCTGCGCGCCGGAATAGTCAAACTCACACGCCTGACCGATAACGATCGGACCCGCGCCCAGAATCAGGATACTTTTTATGTCTGTACGTTTTGGCATGGCTCTTTTACTCCTGATTATTTCGCGGACTGACGGTATTGCTCAATTAACTCGATAAAGTGGTCGAACAGCGGCGCAGCGTCGTGTGGACCCGGGCTTGCTTCAGGGTGCCCCTGGAAGCTGAACGCCGGTTTGTCGGTACGATGAATCCCCTGCAGGGTGCCGTCGAACAGCGACTTGTGGGTCACGCGCAGGTTGGCAGGCATGGAGGCCTCATCGACCGCAAAACCGTGGTTCTGAGCGGTGATCATCACGGTGTTGTTATCAATATCTTTTACCGGATGGTTGCCGCCGTGGTGGCCAAACTTCATCTTAATGGTCTTCGCACCGCTTGCCAGCGCCAGCAGTTGATGGCCGAGGCAGATGCCAAATACCGGAATATCGGTTTCGAGGAATTTCTGAATCGCGGTAATCGCGTAGTCGCACGGCGCCGGATCGCCAGGGCCGTTGGACAGGAAGATACCGTCCGGATTCATCTTCAGCACATCTTCAGCAGAGGTTTTCGCCGGCACAACCGTCAGGCGGCAGCCGCGATCCGCTAACATACGCAGAATGTTACGTTTAGCGCCGAAATCGTAGGCCACTACGTGGAACGGCAGTTCATCGGCGGATTTAGCTTCCGGCAGGTCACCGGCCAGCGTCCAGCTACCTTGCGTCCAGCTATAAGGCTCCGCGGTGGTCACTTCTTTCGCCAGATCCATACCGTTCAGACCCGGGAAGGCTTTCGCTTTTTCCAGCGCCAGCGCCGCATCCGGGTTATCACCCGCGATAATGCAGCCGTTCTGTGCGCCCTTTTCACGCAGCAAACGCGTCAGCTTACGGGTATCGATATCGGCAATTGCCACAATATTATGGCGTTTGAGGTAAGAAGAGAGGTCTTCGGTATCGCGGAAGTTGCTGGCAATCAGCGGCAGGTCGCGGATGACCAGGCCTTGCGCATGTACTTGAGAAGATTCTGCATCGGCTTCATTGGTGCCGACATTACCGATATGAGGATAAGTAAGAGTGACGATTTGGCGGGAATAGGAAGGATCAGTGAGGATTTCTTGATAACCGGTCATTGAAGTATTGAAAACGACTTCCCCAACCGCCGAACCTGTTGCCCCTATGGCCCGACCGTGAAACTGGGTTCCGTCTTCCAGAACCAATAGCGCTGACTTAATCAAAACACCCTCCAGAGAATATTCACTCACTTTATTTGCATATTAATTCATTAACACCTCATGAATCAATGCAAATTTGCTTACCTATGGATTTCTGGCAAACGGCGGCATTCTAGAGATAGCCCACGTAAAAGTCTACCCAAAAGGGCATTTTTTATTATTATTTTACGCCACTGAGATAAAACACACGATTTAACAGGCAAAAAGATCAGCTAACTTGGGGTGGAAAACGCTTGCGGAAGATAAAGAGTGTAAAAACAGGAAGCGCGATAGATAAAAGTGGACCATTTGGTCAAAATTTACATTGAAATAACAAAATAACCCCGCAAAACATCAACAAATAGGTCATTAAATAAAAAATCAAATTAAAAAGCGAAAAATAAAAGGGCAATAAAATATTGCCCTATGTAATCAAATAGTTATGATTACAATAACCACATCACGAAGGGTAATAAAAGTTATAAATTGCGTAAATCAAGCACATCTTTCATATCAAAAAGACCGTTTGACTTTGATTTCAGCCAAATTGCCGATCGTACTGCACCATTGGCAAAGGTCATGCGGCTGGAGGCTTTATGCGTGATCTCAATGCGCTCGCCAATATCGGCAAACATCGCGGTATGCTCACCAACGATATCTCCCGCCCGCACCGTGGCAAAACCGATCGTACCGGGTACGCGCTCACCGGTGTAACCTTCACGCGAATAGACGGCACACTCTTTTAAATCTTTATCCAGCGCCCCGGCAATCGCCTCCCCCATCGCCAGCGCAGTGCCTGACGGCGCATCCACTTTATGACGGTGATGGGCTTCAATAATCTCAATATCGGTGTAATCACCCATCACTTTCGCCGCCTTCTCCAGCAGCTTAAGCATGACGTTAACGCCAACGCTAAAGTTCGCGGCGAAAACGATAGCAATGTCCTGCGCAGCATCACGAATAGCCTGTTTGCCCGCGTCATCAAAGCCAGTGGTGCCAATCACCATCCCTTTACCGTGCTGGCGGCAAAACGCCAGATGCGCCAGCGTGCCTTCCGGGCGAGTAAAATCGATGAAAACATCAAAATCATCTTTCACCGCCTCAAGACTACTTTGCACGGTAACGCCCGTTTTACCGGCTCCCGCTAATTCTCCGGCATCGCTTCCCAGCAAAGAAGAACCTTCGCGCTCCAGCGCCGCGCCGAGCTGTACGCCATCCATGCCAAGAGTGGCCTGAATCAACTGACGCCCCATGCGCCCTCCGGCTCCCGCGATGGCAACGCGGATTTGTGCATCATGCATAGCTATTCTCTTTTGTTAATTTTACGTAAATCGTTTTCAGATTAACCAGCACATCGCTGCGCCGCCAGCCGAAAACGTCGATAATTAGAATTTAATGATAAACAGGCAGAGATATCAGTAAAAGGCATGACGATCAGCGAAAACCACATGATTCTCTGACCACCAGCGCAGGTGGCAGAATAATGCGTTTCGGAGGTTCGTCATTTCCCTGAATGCGACTATAAAGTAGCTCCCCAGCCTTGCGACCTATCTCTTTTGCGGCCACCGACACGGTGGTGAGCGCAGGTTGTACCAGCGCCGCTTCGGTGATGTCATCGAACCCCACCAGCGCAAAATCGCGCCCTGGTTCACGCCCCATTTTGCGTAATGCCTGCATAACCCCAAGCGCCACAATATCCTGATAACAAACGGCGGCGGTAATTTCCGGGAACCGCATAAGAAGCGACTCTGCCACTTTTGCGCCGTCAATCTGGCTGGCCTGCGTCGCCACTATCCATTGCGGATTCGGCGATATTCCCTGCTCCAGCAACGTGCTGGTGAATCCACCGATACGCTGTGCCCGGCTCCCGGAACTTGGGCTACCACCGATAAACGCAATATTCTTATGCCCCATTTTGACTAAATGGGTGGTGGCCATTTGCGTACCGAGAAAGTTATCGGTTCCCACAAAATCAAAATCAGGATCGCTAAGAGGGCGAACCACCATGATGGCGGGAATATTGCGCCTTTTCAGCGCCTCGAAGAAGGAGGTCGGTGTTTCGCGCGCCGCGCAGAGCACCATGCCGCAGGCATTATTGCGCATCAACGAGTCGACAAATTTTTGCTGCCTTTCTCCTGACTCTTCACTGTTTGCCAGAAACAGAAGCAGGTCATGCCGCTCCATCTCATGGCTTAGCCCTGCAGTCATCTCACCGTAAAAAGGGTTAGTGATATCGTGTAACAACAATCCGACCTGATTACTGCTCCGGTTACGCAGGTTGGCGGCGGTTTGATTATAAACGTAGCCGGCATCGTCCAGCGCTTTGAGCACCCTGTCACGTGTGGCCTGAGAAATGCGCCCCCGGTTACGCAACACCATTGAAACGGTTGCCGTGGAGACTCCCGCGCGTTCAGCAACCTGCGCCAGCGTGACTGTAGTCATGACCTCTCCTGTTTATTTCGAAGGTTAATCGAATAACCGAAATATTGCCTTTTTACGTGTGATTCACATCACGCTAACGTGCATTTCACCGCACTGGATTCTGATTCTGGCGGGTTAATCGCGTTAACCACACTATGAAAATAAGGTTAATCGATTAATCTTAAATAAGCCAACACGGAGACAGAATATGCGTACAACCTATAATAAATTCCCTGAGGTTAACGTTCAGGGCTATGACAACCACGCCTGGCAGGGTTGGTCGTCAATTCATTCAGTGCTTAACACCAGGGTTTCTACCGCCGCCAAAACCGTATTGATCGTGGATTGCTATCCGGGCGTGCGGCTTGACGAGCTGGAGCAACAGCTTGTTACGACATTAGATACCGCACTGGTGCTAAATATTGAATCCGCCCGCCGCGATGAGCAGGCCCTGCATGATTTACTGGCGCGTAACCTTACCGACGATCGCGTATTCGGCGTTCTCTCCTGTCATCACCTGGATGAATTTTTTGATAGCGACAAACTCAGCCAACTCCGCCAACAGATTGATGCCGTTACCTCAGGGCTGGTTGTGGTGTACGGCTCGGGCGCTGCGCTGGCACACCCTGGTGACGTACTGGTTTATGCCGATCTTCCGCGCTGGGAAATTCAACAGCGTATGCGTCATAACGGGCTGGGTAACTGGGGTGCAGAAAACCAGGATGAAGATATTCTTCGTCGTTACAAACGTGCTTTTTTCATTGAATGGCGGGTATTCGACAAACACAAAACGCCGTTACTCAAACGCGCCGATTATTTGCTCGATACCACGGTAGAAAATAGTCCCACGATGGTCAGCGGCGACGCGTTACGCGCCGGTCTGCAACAAACCACCGAACAACCGTTTCGCGTTGCCCCTTTCTTTGACCCAGGCGTCTGGGGCGGGCAATGGATGAAACAACGCTTCGATCTCGATCCCTCAGCCCCCAATTACGCGTGGTGTTTTGATTGCGTGCCCGAGGAAAACAGCCTGTTACTGCGTTTTGGCAACGTGCGGATCGAGATCCCCTCTCAGGATCTGGTGCTGACCTGTCCCCGCCCCCTGCTGGGTGAAAAAGTTCACGCACGCTTTGGCGCGGAATTCCCGATCCGTTTTGACTTCCTCGACACTATTGGCGGCCAGAATTTGAGCTTTCAGGTTCATCCGCTCACTGAGTACATTCAACAGCAGTTTGGTATGCACTATACCCAGGATGAGAGCTATTACATTCTCGAAGCCGAGCCGGACGCCGTGGTGTATCTCGGGACCAAAACCGGGATCGCACCGCAGGATATGCTCGACGACCTCCGGGCCGCGGGTCGTGGCGAAAAAACCTTTGATGATGAACGATTCGTTAACCAGATCCCCGCACATAAACACGATCACTTCCTGATCCCCGCCGGAACCGTACACTGCTCGGGTGCAGGAACCATGGTGCTGGAGATCAGTGCAACGCCCTATATCTTCACCTTCAAGCTGTGGGATTGGGGCCGCTTAGGGTTAGACGGCTTACCGCGTCCGGTGCATCTGGATCACGGTCAGCAGGTTATTGACTGGCAGCGCGACACGCAATGGGTGCACGACAACCTCGTCAACCGTATTGAACCCCTGGCTGAAGGAGAGGGTTGGCGGGAAGAAAGAACCGGAATGCACGAACGCGAATTTATCGAAACGCGTCGCCATTGGTTTACGGCACCGGTCACTCACCATACCCATGGCGGCGTCAACGTCCTGAACCTGGTCGAAGGTGCGCAGGCCGTTGTTGAAAGCCCGAGCGGCGCGTTTCCCCCGTTTGTCGTCAACTATGCAGAGACCTTTATCATCCCTGCCGCCGTCGGAGAATATCGTATTTCGCCGTTTGGCAAAGGCGTCGGTCAACAGCTCGCCACGATTAAAGCCTGGGTTAGAGGATAAGCGCATGATTAACGTAATTGTTGCCACCCATGGTCCCCTGGCGGACGCGCTTCTCGCCAGCGGTCGTATGGTTTATGGAGAATTACCGCATGTTTACCCCGTCACGCTGAGTGAACAGACAGGTATCGAAGGGTTTAAAGAGACGTTCTCTCAGGTTCTCACCAGTGCCGGAAAAGACGCTGACGGCGTACTGGTGCTGTGTGACATGCAAAGCGGTACGCCGTGGAATGTCGCCTGCCATCATGCTTTTTCTTCACAAACGGTTCCTCCCGTTGCCGTCGTAGCGGGGGTCAATTTCCCGATGCTGTTACAAAGCGAGGAGATTTGCCATTTAACGGATGTTCACGCCGCAGCCGTCGAGCTGTTGGCGCTGACGATACCCACGCTGATTAAAGCCGCCCCGGTTTTATCCGTTCAGTCCGACGATTTTTAAAGGAAAACACTATGAGTATTTCTTTTGTACGTATCGATGACCGCGTAATCCATGGGCAGCTCGTGACACGTTGGGCCAAAGAGCTGCCCTGTGATGGGATCGTCGCTATAGACGACGCCGTCGCGGCCGACCCTTTGCTCTCTTCGGTGATGAAAGGCGCCGTACAGGACACCAAAGTTTGGTTGTTTGATACGGCCACCGCGATTGAAAAATTGCCAAAAGTCATTGCCAGCGAGAAACGTTATTTCGTCATTGGCAAATCACCCGTCACGCTCAAACGCATTGAAGAAGCAGGTATCAGCCTGAAAAATGCCAACGGCAAGATTAATGTAGGTCCGATGAGCGCGCGTGCTGATACCACCACCATCGGCCCGAATCAGTCGGTCAACGGGGATGAAATTGCCGCCTTTGACTGGCTGACGCAACATGGGCACCTGGTTGAGTTTCGCCTGGTTCCTGATGCCAGTTGCTACAGCTGGCAGGACGCACGTCAGAAGCTGAAATAAGGAGCGCACGATGATTATCGAAGCTACGTTGATTGGCATACTTTGCTATCTCGGCGCCCTCAGCAGTCCCTGGCTTCTGGGGCTGACCGGCGGCTGGTATCTGATCACCCGCCCGCTGATTTCTGGAATGCTGGTCGGGATTATTCTCGGCGACATTAAAACCGGGATCATGATTGGCGTCGCGGTTCAGGCGGTGTATATCGCGATGGTAACGCCTGGCGGTTCGATGCCAGCCGATCTCAACTTTGTTGCTTACCCCGCAATCGCCCTAGGGATCCTTTCAGGAAAAGGCCCCGAGGTCGCGGTCGCGCTGGCTGCGACCATCGGTATCGCCGGAACCATTTTGTTTAACGCGATGATGGTACTGAACTCTTTCTGGAATCACCGGGCAGATGTGGCGCTGGAACGGGGTGACGAACGCGGTATTTACCTGAACAGCGCCATCTGGCCACAGGTGACAAACTTTGTCCTGCGTTTTGTGCCAACTTTTATTGCGGTTTACTTCGGCGCGCAATACATCAGCGGTTTTATGGACAGCTTGCCGAAAATAGTTCTGTCAACGATGAACGTACTGGGCGGCATTTTACCCGCCGTCGGGATCGCGATTTTGCTGAAGCAGATCATCAAAAACTACACCATGCTGATCTACTTCCTCGTCGGTTTTGTCTGCATCGTATTTTTAAAACTCAACATGGTCGCGCTGGTGATCGTCGGTTCGCTGTTGGCGTTGATCCATTACAACTACAAACCGGAACCGCCGCAGGCCGCGAATGCAAAGTCGGTAGCCGATGATGATGAGGATGAATTCTGATGGAAGAACGTACACTTACGCGTAAAGATCTTCGCCGCTGCTGGCGCGCATGGATGATGCACAACTTGTCATCGATGAGTTTTGAACGTCTGGAATCTTTTGGCTTTTGTCTGAGTATGCTTCCGGTGGCGAAAAAGCTCTATCCCGACGCAGCCCAACGTACTGAAATGCTGCGCCGTCATGCCTCATTCTATAATACGGAACCCCAGATAGGCGCGATCGTAAACGGCATGGTGCTGGGGCTGGAGGAGAAAAAAGCGAACGGTGAGCCGATCGATGGGGAGACCATCAATACCCTGAAGGTTGGCCTGATGGGCCCTATTGCCGGGATCGGCGATTCAATGATCCCAGGCATGCTGATCCCTATCCTGCTCAGCATCGGCATGGCCCTGGCGGCCGGCGGTAACATTCTGGGGCCGCTGTTTTATACCGTTGCCTGGCTGGCCATCATCATTCCCGGTTCGTGGTTCTTGTTCCTGAAAGGCTACAAAATGGGTTCTGGCTCGGTGGAAATGCTGGTGAGCAGCAAGTCTGCCCGTCTGCGTGAAGCGTTATCGCTACTGGGTGTGTTTGTCATGGGGGGCGTGGCGGCAAGCTACGTTAAACTTGGCACCGGACTGGAGTTTATTACCAAAGATGGGGTGAATATCCATGTTCAACAGATGCTGGACGGTATCTTCCCGCAGTTACTGCCGCTGATTGTGGTGCTTGGTACCTGGTATCTGATGGCCAAGCGCGGTGTATCACCAGTGAAAGCGATGATTTTACTGTTGATACTGGCCGCCCTCGGCGTCGCCACGGGCCTGTTTGCGGGATAACACAAAGAAAACGGTACAGCCGGGGCTATGCCCCGGTTTTTTTATGGATGAAAGTTTTGCCATAGCTCGGGGTGCTTGTCCGGGCGTGAGATAAATTGGAAACGCGCCGGGTCCTCGATGAATTGCTGATAAACAGGTGCGGAGGTAATCGAGAATTCCGTATATTGTCTGGGCGTAACGGCCTGCAGTCGTCCAGGGATGTAACGCGGATTATGCTGCCAGATAACGTTGTTGCCCTGCAGCAGCGGATACCATGCCAGTCCTTTATGCGCACGCACGGCGTCGTACTCAAAACCATATTCACGATCGCACCACGCGCCAAAGGTTAACGGTACATCCGGGTCTGCGGATATAGTCGCATGCCCCCAACCGGGTGGTACCAACACTTTCTCACCGGGTCCGGCAATTACAGCAAAACAGCGGCCTGGGTCGTCCTCAACATATTCCTGCATATAAATGATCGCTTTTCCCTGCCAGATTTCATAAAGCTCCGGCGGAGACCAGCCGCTGTGCTGACTAATACGATGAATATGTCCCTGACTACGCACCGGCTCTTCTCCCAGCCGTCCCGCCGCATAGGTCACCACACCAAACAACAGCATCCGCTTTTTCAACTCTTCGCGATCCTGCATTCGCGCCACATCCATCGCTATGGCATACACCTCTTGCGGCCCTTCACAGTGCGGATCGCGCAGCGAGGCGCGAATCTGGTCGAGTTGACGAATCTCCGGCATCGGCCCGGTAACCTCATCCCCATAGCTAAAACCAAGCGGGTGATGATGGACCGTCATATCCAGGCCGTAAGAATGCGCTAAGTCACCCATTCTGTACCTCCTTCGCCTGAACCGTCTTATTTTCCTCAAAGACCCTTATTCTGAAGCCGCTGGCGAGCGCTGCATAATCATGACCCGCAATCCCTGGCCATACGGCGAGCGCCGACAGAACCTCTTCCCCGGTGTTGATTAACCGATGCGCGGTAAAGCCGGGGATAATGTGGACAGATCCCGCGAATACTTTTTCCAGCCTCGCGTCGCCCTGCTCAGTTTGCAACAGCAGCAAACCGGTGCCACGCAGACCAAAATAGACTTCCCCCTGTTCGCGGCGCGCATGGAAATGCCCGCGGGTCATAAAATACTCACAGCCGACCCGGCCAGGGTAAAGATGGGTAACACCGGTGTAGAGTTCACCTTCAGCGGGAGAGGTATCCAGCATCTCGACGTCATACACGACCTGCTCGCCAGCCAGCTGTTGACGGGCGTGTTCATCGGCAAAAACGTCTGGAAGATCCTCAATACGGGTGGATTTACGCAATAACAGGCCATCAGCTAAAGCGCCGCTTGCCCACGCCACCTGCGGTGGCTGGAAAAAAGAAAGGTTCATATGTGTCTCCGGCCCGAGGAGAACAACAGGATCAGATTAGCAGATTAATCGATTAACCTGCTATCGCTATCTGCATATTGCGGGCCGGATCACAGCCTCAAGGTGCCAGCGTCAGTACCTCTGCCACCCACTGCTGGAACCCCTCAACGTCCAGCCCCAGCGCGACCTGGGCATTTGCCGGATGCCCTAAACGTCCTTCAATGTCCACCACCGTCGTACCCGAGGTATATTCCCCCTGGGTTTCAACCGCCACGAAGCACGGCTTCAGGGTAAACAGTTCCGGGCGCACCAGCCAGGCAATAGCGCACAGGTCGTGCATTCGTAGCCCCGTATTCATACTGCCGCTACGGTAATGGCTAAACAGCGCGTGCAGCATTTTTCCCGTCTGGTTAAGCTGCGGCAACGTCGCCAGGTAGTCAGGGGTGAGCATGGCCTGATTAGTGACATCCAGCCCGCACATCACAATCTCCAGCCCGCTCTGGAAGACTTTTGCGGCGGCCTCGGGATCAATAGCAATATTAAACTCGGCGTTTGGCGTGAAGTTCCCGCGCCCGGCAGAACCGCCCATAATCACCAGACGGTGAATGTTGAATATGCATTCAGGATAATGAGTCAGCAGCAGCGCAATGTTGGTCAGGGGGCCAATTGCCACCAGCGTCACAGGCTGCGGGGCATGCATCAACGCATCGCGAATGGCCTGGAAGGCAGGTTTTGCCATCACCTGGCGGTCATGTTCGACAAATTCATACCCTTCCATACCTGATTCACCGTGTACGGAAGCGGCATCTCGCAGCGGTCTCACCAGCGGCATCGATGCCCCCTGCGCCAGCGGAATATCGGCATTCCAGAAGTGCAGCAGTTGCAAGGCATTACGGGTGGTTTTTTCCACCGACACATTACCTGCTACCGTGGTCATCAGTTGCAGATCCAGCTCAGGGGCAAACAGCGCGGCGGCAATAGCGGCTGCATCATCAATGCCGGGATCGGTATCAAGAATGATCGGTAAGCGCATGGTTTCTCCATAAAAAAATGCCAGACGTTAAGTCTGGCATCTTCTCATAATCGTAACCGGAAAGACTTACTCTACTTCACGAACATCCACACGCAGCTCTTTCGGTACTTCGAAAACGATGTTTTCTTCACGCCCTGCCAGCGGAATAGCTTCCCCACCGCCAAGCTCCTGCAGGCGAGCAATCACGTTTTGCACCAGGATATCAGGCGCCGAGGCACCGGCCGTCACGCCCACGCACCTGGCTTCTTTCACCCACGCTTCCTGGATATCGGTCGCATCGTCAATCAGATACGCCGCTTTCCCCATTCGTTGGGCCAGTTCAGCCAGACGGTTGGAGTTAGAAGAGTTTTTCGAGCCGACCACCAGCACAACATCGGCCTGCTCTGCCAGCGCACGGACCGCTTCCTGGCGGTTGGTCGTGGCATAACAGATATCGTCTTTGCGCGGCCCGACAATTTTCGGGAAACGGCTTCGCAACGCGTCAATGACGTCAGAGGTGTCATCAACGGAGAGAGTAGTCTGCGTCATGAAGGACAATTTGCCTTCATTTTTTACATTCAGTTTCAGCACATCTTCAGGTGATTCGACCAGATACATTCCCCCCTGCGGGTTACTGTACTGGCCCATCGTGCCTTCAACTTCCGGATGCCCGGCGTGACCAATTAAAATTGACTCTTCACCGCGACGGCTGGCGCGGGCAACTTCCATATGCACTTTCGTTACCAGCGGGCAGGTCGCATCAAAAACCGTGAGGTCGCGGCCTTTGGCTTCGTTACGCACCGCCTGAGACACGCCATGAGCGGAGAAAATCAGGATCGCGCCATCCGGTACTTCGCTGATTTGCTCAATAAAAATAGCGCCGCGCTCGCGCAGGCTATCCACCACATAGCGGTTATGCACCACTTCATGACGGACATAAATCGGTGCGCCGTAAATAGCCAGCGCGTTTTCCACAATGCTGATAGCGCGGTCTACGCCAGCGCAAAAACCGCGCGGGTTGGCCAACAGGATCTGCATTTTACGCCTCCAGTGCCGGTTCGACTTCCAGCACTTCAATATCAAAATGAACGGTATGCCCGGCCAGCGGATGGTTGAAATCAACCGTGATCGAGTCACCGTTGATTTCGCGGATCACACCAGGCATCTCACTGCCGTCCATTGCGGTAAAGAGCATGATAGCGCCAATTTCTGGCTCGCCCGCGTCCATAAATTCCCGACGCGAGAAATACTGAATTAAGTCCGGGCTGGACACGCCGAAGGCGGCATCCGGCTCCAGAGAAAAAGTGGTTTTATCACCTTCTTTTAACCCCAGCAGGTGTTGTTCCAGTCCTTCAGACAGAGAACCGTCGCCCAGGCGAAACAGCGCAGGCTTGCCGTTATTGCGAGTTGACTCTGCGGTGGAGCCATCATCGAGCTTAAGGGTGAAGTGCACCAGCACCGCACTGTTACTCTGTACTGATTTAGACATGCAGGTTGCTCTTTAAAATTACTGCCGCCTGTTTGCCCGATAGCGCTACACTTACCGGGCCTACAAGGATCGCAGTATATTGTAGGCCGGATTAGCATAGCGCCATCCGGCATTTTTTATGCGGCTTTTTTCTCTTTCGACGGTAAGAAGCCTTCGAGGACAATCAATGCCGCACCGATACAGATCGCCGTATCGGCAAGGTTGAATGTCGCGAAATGCCAGTCACCGACGTAAAAGTCAATCATATCAACCACGAAGCCGTGCCACAGGCGGTCGAACAGGTTGCCCAGCGCACCGCCAATGATTAACGCATACGCGATGTTGTTTAGCTTCTGCGTCGCCTTCGAGCGATACATCATCACCATCAGGATAACGCAGATACCAATGGCGATACCGGCAAAGAACCAACGTTGCCAGCCACCGCTGTCGGCTAAGAAGCTAAACGCCGCACCATAGTTACGCGCGTAGTGCAGATTAAGCGACGGGAACAGCGACACCGTATCCCCCAGAGCAAAGTTCTGGAGGATCAGGTATTTGCTGCCTAAATCGATAATCAGCACGACTACCACCAGCCACAGCCAGCGTAGTCCTGTTGAACAAAGAGGCTTACTCATCAGGCAAACTTACGTTGTTCGCCATCACCGGCGATGTTGCTGACACAGCGTCCGCAGATATCTGCATGTTCCGCCACCTGGCCGACATCGGTAGTGTAATGCCAGCAGCGCGGACATTTCTCACCTTCGGCTTTGCTCTGTACGATTTTCAGACCTTTGAGCAGTTCGCTCTGCTGAGCATCAGCAGGAGCCGCTGCATAATCCGCAACCGTCGCACCGGAGGTCAGCAAAACAAAGCGCAACTCTTCGCCCAGCGCGGTCAGTTTCGCCGCCAGCTCTGGTTCAGCGTACAGAGTAACCGCCGCTTCCAGCGAACCACCGACTTTCTTATCCGCACGCGCCTGCTCGATGACCTTGTTCACTTCGCCGCGCACTTTCAGCAACTCGTCCCAGTAGGCATCGTTCATCGCTTCGGTTTCGCCTAAGCCAAACAGACCTTCGTACCATTCACCGGTAAAGACGTACTTCTCACGATCGCCCGGCAGGTAACCCCAGATTTCATCAGCGGTGAAGGACATGATCGGCGCCATCCAGCGTACCAGCGCTTCTGCAATATGGAACAGCGCAGTCTGGCAACTACGACGCGCCACGCTGTCCGCTTTCGCGGTGTACTGACGGTCTTTGATGATGTCGAGGTAGAACGAACCCATTTCTACAGAGCAGAAGCGCATCAGGCGCTGTACTACTTCGTGGAAGTCATAGGCTTCATAAGCTTTCAGGATCTCTTCCTGCGCCGCTTGCGCACAACCTACCGCCCAGCGATCCAGCACCACCATCTCTTCCGGTTTCACCATATCTTTTACCGGATCGAACCCGTTCAGGTTCGCCAGCAGGAAGCGTGCGGTGTTACGGATACGACGATAGCTGTCGGCAGCACGTTTCAGGATTTCGTCAGAAACAGCCATTTCGCCGGTATAGTCGGTAGAAGCGACCCACAGACGCAGAATATCCGCGCCCAGTTTGTTCATTACGTCCTGCGGGCTTACGGTGTTACCGATAGACTTGGACATTTTACGACCCTGACCATCAACGGTGAAACCGTGGGTCAGTACCTGACGGTATGGCGCTTTGCCCTTCATTGCAGTGGAGATCATCAGAGAAGACATGAACCAGCCGCGGTGCTGGTCAGAACCTTCCAGATACATATCTGCCGCATGGCCTGCAAACTCAGGACGCACGTCCACAACGGATGAGTGGGTTGAACCGGAGTCGAACCACACGTCCAGCGTATCCGGGACTTTGACATACTGGTCAGCTTCATCGCCAAGGATATCTTTCGGGTCGAGATCCCACCACGCCTGGATGCCGTCAACTTCAACGCGTTTGGCCACTTCTTCCATCAGTTCGATAGCACGCGGATGCAGCTCTTCGGTGTCTTTGTGAACAAACAGAGACATCGGCACACCCCACGTACGCTGACGGGAGATACACCAGTCAGGACGGTTGGCAACCATCGATTCAATACGTGCCTGACCCCAATCCGGGATCCATTGCACGCCTTTGATCTCTTTTAGCGACTGCGCGCGCAGACCTTTCTGATCCATGCTGACGAACCACTGCGGAGTCGCACGGAAGATGATCGGCGATTTGTGGCGCCAGCAGCACGGGTAGCTGTGCTGCATCTTCTCAACGTGCAGCAGAGCGCCTTTATCGCTCAGCAGCGCAACGATTTTGTCGTTGGCTTTAAAGACGTTCACACCGTCCAGATCCGGATAGGTACCCGCCAGATATGCGCCGTCCGGGCCAACCGGGTTAGCGATTTCCAGACCGTATTTCTGGCTAATGACGTAGTCATCCGGACCGTGGCCGCCGGCGGTATGGACCGCACCGGTACCCGCATCCAGCGTAACGTGATCGCCAAGAATAGCCGGCACGTCAAAGCCCATAAACGGATGGGTAAAGCGCAGCAGTTCCAGCTCGGCGCCTTTTACTGTGCCCAGAATAGTGTATTCAGCCGCACCAATACGCTGCATGACGCTTTCAACCAGATCCTTCGCCAGAATCACAGCCTGCCCGTCAATCTGCACCAGCGCATAGTCAAAATCAGGCGCCAGAGAGATTGCACGGTTCGCCGGTAACGTCCACGGGGTGGTAGTCCAGATAACCAGTGAGATCGGGCCATTGACGTCAGAAACGCCAAATTTCGCTTTTACCGCGTCCTGATCGGCGGCGTGGAACGCAACGTCGATGGACGGGGAGGTTTTGTCATAATACTCAACTTCCGCTTCCGCCAGCGCGGAACGGCAATCAACGCACCAGTGCACCGGCTTCGCACCTTTGAGCAGGTGACCGTTGCCGATGATTTTACCCAGCGCACGAATGATGTTGGCTTCAGTTTTGAAGTCCATGGTCAGGTACGGATGCGACCAGTCGCCCAGCACGCCAAGACGGATAAAGTCTTTACGCTGACCGTCAACCTGCGTCGCTGCGTATTCACGGCATTTGGCGCGGAACTCAGCGGCGGTGAACTTCTCGCCCGGCTTGCCGTATTCCTGCTCTACTTTCAACTCGATAGGCAGACCGTGACAGTCCCAGCCCGGAACGTAAGGCGAGTCGAATCCCGTGAGTCCTTTGGACTTCACGATAATGTCTTTCAGAATCTTGTTAACCGAGTGACCAATATGAATGCTGCCATTCGCATAAGGAGGGCCATCATGCAGAATGAAGGTTTTTTTGCCTTTTTTGGCCGCACGAATGATGCCGTACAGGTCATCATCAGTCCAACGCGCCAGCATTCCCGGTTCACGCTTGGCGAGATCGCCGCGCATCGGGAACCCTGTTTCCGGCAAATTCAGGGTTGATTTATAGTCACTCATCAGATTCTCGGTTCCGTATTTAAAACTCGTATAGGCATTAAGCCGGTTTTGTTAGCCCAAAAAATTCACGGGCAGTCAACTCATCACGCGCAATCTGCGCTTTTAGTTCATCCAGCGAGGCAAATCGCTGTTCGCTGCGTATTTTTTTACGCAGTACTACATCTATATGGCGACCATACAGGTCCATTACAACGTCCAATAGATGCACTTCCAACTGTTGGCGTACGCCTGCTACCGTCGGGCGTGTGCCGATGTTGGCGACGCCGGGGAAAGGTTTGTCACCCAGCCCCATTACTTCAACCGCATAAACCCCTTTCACCGGAGAAACCTGGCGACGAAGCGGTAAGTTTGCCGTCGGAAAACCGATAGTGCGCCCTAACTCGTCACCGTGAACTACGCGTCCTGAGATAGTAAAAGGATGCCCAAGCAGGCTTTCAGCCAGTTGCAGGTTATCTTCCGCCAGCGCCTGACGTACCGCGGTGCTGCTGATGCGCACACCGCCTTCACAGAAGGTTTGGGTGCTGGTGATATCAAAACCATACTCAGCGCCCGCTTCCTGTAATAACAAGAAATCGCCCGCACGGCTAGCGCCAAAGCGGAAATCATCACCAACGGCAAGAAATTGTACACCAAGGCGCTTCACCAGCAGATCGCTGATAAAGGTCTGCGCCGTTAATGCCGCGAAGCGCCTGTCAAAACGCACGCACAGCACGTAATCAACGCCGCACTCCGCCAGATAACGCAGTTTTTCCCGCAGGCGGGTGAGGCGCGCAGGTGACTTGTCCGTCGCAAACAGCTCCAGCGGCTGCGGCTCGAAAATCATCACCATCACCGGTAAATTGCGTTTGCGCCCTTCTTCCCGTAAGCCTTGCAGCAACGCACGATGGCCACGGTGCACGCCGTCGAAATTACCAATAGTCAGCACACACCCATGCGGGGCCTGACTGAGATTATGTATGCCTCGTATCAGCTTCATGTCTGGCTCAAAACAGTGAAAATCGTGAAAGTATACCCTGTACCGCGTTCAACGTTAACCGGCGATTGTTTCTACGAAACAGAAAGAGGATGGTTTTCATCGTTATGAAACAAATTGACGCCCTTCACGGGCACACCAATGCAATTTTTCTCGTGGAAAGGCTGTATTCACGCCCCGCAAGCTGGTAGAATCCTGCGCCATCACTACGCAACGAGTGCTGCAATTTAAACGGCGCTTATTTGCACAAATCCATTGACAAAAGAAGGCTAAAAGGGCATATTCCTCGGCCTTTGAATTGTCCATATAGAACACATTTGGGAGTTGGACCTTGGCTAATATCAAATCAGCTAAGAAGCGCGCCGTTCAGTCTGAAAAGGCCCGCAAGCACAACGCTAGCCGTCGCTCTATGATGCGTACTTTCATCAAGAAAGTATACGCAGCTATCGAAGCTGGCGACAAAGCTACTGCACTGAAAGCATTTAACGAAATGCAACCGATCGTGGACCGTCAGGCTGCTAAAGGTCTGATCCACAAAAACAAAGCTGCACGTCATAAAGCAAACCTGACTGCACAGATCAACAAACTGGCTTAATCGCCTGCTTGTTGTCGCTTTGTGAAAAAACCCGCGCAAGCGTAGCACAATAAGCCCCATCATTTTTGATGGGGCTTTTTCATACTTTCAACCTGTCGCTATGCGATACAACCTGGGCTGAACCCGAATCTCTTTCCTCTTTTCGGCACTCAATACCTCCTGAATGTCTCTCAGGTCCTTCGCTCCACAGATAAAGCCAGTATCAGAAAGCATAAACTCTCCGCGGAACTCGTTATCTGGTTATCTGGTTAATTATCGGAATGGGCTTCATTATGATCTCTACATCACCGATGCGGTGACAAAACTCGAGCTTGTTCTGGATGGCTCTCTGGCTGCCAGCTCTATTAATCAGACCTGCTGGAAATTCCGTGATGAACCACCTGAGGCATTATTTCATCTAACCGGCTCATCACTGGACGCATCATCTTGCCGAACGACGGTTAACCGAGCTTTTCGGTGGCAAGATGACGCTCTCGCCTTATCCACCAAACGCATAATAAACTTAAGTTGCATTACGTAACGAAAAATATCATGAAGTCACTTTTTTACATATATATTCATGATTTTTGCAATTTTCGCTTGTATCGTACTTATTGCACTGGCACAGGATAAATCCTTTTTGTCCATGACTATCTTTTCCCGTTTCAGGATTTAAATACAAATTTTTTCCGCCATTATGAAGACGTAACTCTTCCCTGTAGAAAAACACTGTCAGGAGTACTAATACTGTAGTCAATACAAATGTCAGGAACGCTAAAATAACCCTCGCCTTATGCAGGGAGAGATTAACGGCAACGTCTGTTTTTTTGCCTTCGGTTTTTTTCTGAATTTCATAATGGGCACTGAGAATATCAGTGTCAGAAGGACAGGAAAATACCTCAGTGGCAGCAGGTTCATTTTTTTCAGCGCCTAATTCAGCAACCGGTGTAACGCTATAGGCCGGATTGATCTGGTAGCCCAGTCGGGGATGGGTAACGATTAAATCCGTCATCTCTATATCCCGCAAATCCCGCCGCAAGGCATAAATCGTCTGCAATAACGTACTATCGCTGGCGAATAAACCAAATTGTCCCCATACCTCATCGCAAATTTGCTTTTTTGTCGTTATATCTTGTTGGGTATGTGAGATGAGACACTTCAAACAGCGACCTTTCACGCCGGATAAATGAATACTTTCCCCATCCTTAAGATGATGAAGAACCATTTCACTTGTATCAAACAATAAATCATTTCCAATCATGAATGATGTAACCATTTGAAAATCCATTAACTATTGAGATGCGTTATTTTAGTACCAAAAATAATCATCTAACTGAGAGAATTGTCAAACCTGATGTAAAAAACCATAAAAAAATCTAAAAATAAGAAGGCAATGTCATAAAATGTAATATAAATTTACTTATTCAATCCAAAATAATAATTCACCTGATACACAATATTTATTTACTTATCTATGTTTTTTACACGATTGAGACAGCCGAAAATGTCCCCCTTTACAGGGGGACATGAGCGCTTACTTCGTAATACCTTTAAAATAGAACGGTCTCATATCAACAGTTTGCCGCGTCATTTCGCAGCCCAGCCCTTCGCGAGCCGCATTCACCAGCGGACCGCGATCCAAATCCGCCGTCCAGGTAAACAGGCCACCCAGGCCGCGGGATTTTACGTACTCGGCTTTGGCCTTCACGGTGCGCGGGGTATCCAGCGACATAAAGACTTTAGACTGTGGGTTATACAGGAAATCCGCATCCGCCACTTCATCGGTGTAAACAATAAAATTATTGCGACCGGTCTGGTTTTCCAGATCAAGATAATTTGCGATATGGTCGTACCATTCCGTTGAGCCGGATTCAAATGTTCCGACCGTCGTGCCGTATCCTGGCGTGTAAGTTCCTTTCAGCGGAGATACGCTCTGGATCGTCGCATCATGAGCATTACGGCTATAACCGGCATAACCGATAAAGACCTGTTTAAGCGGCACCCCAATCGACTCCAGATAATTAACGGCGGTCTCTACGCTCCAGTTATTCGCGCTGCCATTCGGGTAGAGATTGGTATGATGCGCCAGCTCGGTAGCCCACGGCGTACCAAAGAAGTCGTAGGTCATTAAATTAATGCCCCAGACCCCCGCATCAATGAGCGCTGGAATATTGGCTTTTTTCAGTTTCTCGATGTCACCAGCCGCGGCAACGCTAATTTTCACATCACTGCGATTGATTTTATTCAGCGCGGCTTTCACATCCTTAATCAAGGCAGCAAAATTTGGTGCGTCAGTATCATCGTAGGTATTACCGGTATTTCCCGGTGCCCCCGGATATTCCCAATCCAGATCGATTTCGCTAAACATCGGGAATCGGGTGAACAGATCGGTCAGGCCGTCGCAGAATAGCGCGCGTTTATGTGGATCTTTAGCCATAAAGTGGAACGCCTGGCTCATGGTCCAGCCGCCGATACTCATTGAAAGATGGAGATTCGGGTTCTTTTTCTGTACATCGCGTAACCCCCCCAGAACGCCCTGTGCATCGTACTGATGGAAAAGCGCCATGTAATCATTGCTTACCCAGCCCGCAAAGCCGCAGTTGCGATAGGAGGCAACATCTCCCCACGCATCGACAAAAGTGGGTTGCCATTGCGTACGCTGGAAGTCGACTGCGGCATTGTTGATGGTCGTCGCTTTCTCGCCGGTATCGCCGACAATCCCGCAGAAACCCAGCGTAATTTTATCGTAAGCAAAGGGGTCTAATAACGCCAGGTCAACGCCGCGCCCACAGCTGGAAGGCGCGAAATCACCATCGAGACGGCCGTCATATTGCGACCAGTCAGTCCAGTAACCGGACACTTTAAACTCGTTGGGCTTGTACTCGTTATAGGCTACCTTCGCAACACGCGCCGATGTATAGCTAAACTCATTGGTTTCCGTGGCCGCCACAAATCCGTTCTGCTCGTACTCTTTTGTACTGAGCGAATCATTTTGTACCAGTTTGCTGTTAGTCATAATGCTTACCTCGTTAATGAGTCATAGAAGAAATAGTTTGTCCCATCCGTCCGGTGGGACACCTATGTAATGCTCCCATTATGCGAGGGGTGCTAATCACAAACGCTTTGAAACCATGAGATATCGATTTGATGAGATCTCATTTTCTGTATAAAACAGGTTATGAGATAGGGTAAGAAGCGAGCTGGAGGGTCTCAGAAAATCTCTTTCTGTTTGATTTGCTACATCTTTTGCGTCGGTGCATCCACTTTGCTCAGCACTCACCAGTGACCCTGCCACAAGGTGGCAGGGTGCAGTGTACCGACTGGCCGAGTAACCCCCCCACAATATGAAGTATGACGAGTGCGCCTTGATTATTTACCCGCAGAAATAAATAGTGCCGAGTAATCAGTATTGCAAATACGCTGCACCGCTGGATGCTGGATCATTCTTTCCGCAAATATGGCGTGATACTCCTCCATCACATTCTCTACGCGTCCAATTTCAACAATAGAATCATCGGCATAGAAATTGTGGGAATAAAGCGTAGGCGCAACAAAAATAGCGTTATGCGTTGCGCCAAACGCTTTCATCAGCGCGGCGTCATCAAACTCGCCAAGGATTTCAACGTTCAGCCCTTGGGAGTTAATCCAGTTCAGCAGCTTACGCCCGAGCATCGAACGGCGCCCAGGGATCAGCAATCGACGCTCTTCGAGGCAGGCCGGAAATGGTTTCTCAGGCAATGGCTGGGTGCACCAAAAGCTCACGCTGCATTCGCCAATCCGCACTGAGAACAACCCTTCCTGCTGCGTAGAATCGATCGGGCAGTCGGAGATAATCATATCCAGTTTATGCTGGCTGAGCTGATCAAGCAGCATCTCGTGCGTTGATTCAAAACAACGCAGATGGATTTGTTCATCTTCAACGACTGCAGCATTCAGCACGCTGCTGACCAGCTGTTTGGACAACGCATCCGCCACGCCGACATCGAACAGTAAATTCGACTCTTTGCGATAGTTCACGATATCCAGCATTTCCTGGCTTAACGTGAACATCTTATCCGCATAACGAAAAACCAATTCGCCTAATTCGCTGGGCTCCAGTCCACGCCCCTTCCGCTTGAACAACTTTCCCTGTAAGCGTTCCTCAAGCGCTTTAATCTGCCCGGTAATGGTCTGCGGTGTCAGATAAAGCGCCTCTGCTGCACCAACCACCGATCCTTCTTTATATACATGCCAAAAGTAGTACAGGTGGTTGTAGTTTATATGAGACATACACTCTCCCTGAAAATTGTCACGAAAGGGTTATCCCGTCAGGCTGCTGCGTTCAACCGGGTGCGTAACCAGCAGTAACCTATTACCGCCGACAGCAAAGAACCGATCAGGATCCCCAGTTTCGCCCAGTTAATCAGCTCAGGATCGACGGTCCCAAACGCCAGGCTGGCGATGAAAATCGACATCGTAAAGCCAATGCCGCACAGAATACCGACCGCCATAATTTGCTGGAAATTCGTTCCCTCCGGCAATTGCGCCATCCTGAAGTGTAACGCCAGCCAGCAAAAGAGGCTGATACCCAGTGGTTTCCCGATTAACAGGCCAGCAATGATCCCCAGCGGTAACACCGAGGTCAGCCCATCAATGGTGACGCCCTGCAGTGAGACACCCGCGTTAGCGAAGGCAAACAACGGTAGGATCAGGTATGCCACCCACGGGTGCAGAACATGCTCCAGACGCTTCGCCGGTGAACGCCCGTGTTTTTCCTTCAGCGGAATGAAGAAACCGACGATCACGCCCGCCAGAGTTGCATGCACGCCAGACTTCAGTACGGCCGTCCACAGCACTACGCCAACCAGAATATAAATACCGGTGCGTCTTACACCGCACAGATTCAATGCTGCCAGGATAAGGATCGCGCACGCGGCAACGCCCAGCGACAGCAGCGAGAGATCGCTGGTGTAGAACAACGCGATGATCACAATAGCGCCGAGGTCATCGATTATCGCCAGCGCCATCAGGAAGATTTTCAACGCCAGTGGGACACGGCTGCCCAACAGCGCCAGCACGCCTAATGCAAAAGCGATATCCGTTGCCGCTGGGATCGCCCAACCCTCACGGGTGATAGGGTCAGCATAGTTGAATGCCAGATACAGCAGCGCCGGGACAATCATGCCCCCGATAGCGGCAATGATCGGAAACGCCGCCTGGCGCAGACTGGCCAGCGAACCTTGCATTAACTCACGCTTCACTTCCAAACCGATCAACAGGAAGAACACCGCCATCAACGCGTCATTGATCCACAGCAGCATATTTTTGTTGATCTCAAGCGCGCCAACCCGCAGTTGAACGGGCGTTTCCAGAAAGGCGTGGTACCATCCACTGGTAACCCCGATATTTGCCATCAGCATAGCAACCACGGCAGCGATGATCAGAATGATGCCCCCCGAGGCGTCACTACTAAAAAAACGATGCAGATGTTTCACTTTTATTCTCTCTATTGGGTGAATACTTCGTAAATACTATCTTACACCTTCAGAAAGCTCGTTAAAATTAGATTATTCATGATGAATAGATCGGTTTTTACGAACAAAAAAGCCCGAACAGATGTCGGGCATAGAGCGCAAAACACTGAGACCTAATCAGGCATACAGTCCCATTTTATAAACGCGGAAACTGGTGATGTCATAGCGATAGCCTACGCCATTCACTTCCTCGTTTTTATAGTAACCAGAGGTCATTGTCGCCTCAAAAAGCACCGACTTGGTTACCGGTTCAATTTCTTGCAGAAGCAAATTCCCCAATGCTTCATTTCCTTCCTGCGGGTCAATAATGTCGCTATCCCCCGGCTGGCAAGAGATAGCTCGGCCATTTTCGTCAAATGTGCAATCGCCGAAATGCACAACGATGTTGCCATTCTGCAACACCTCTTTGGCGCTTACACAACTACTATAACCGCGAGCTCCCAACTCCTTACCGTATTCAAAAGGGCGCATTACCGTCATTGCGTTCAAATCAACGATAAAGTGTACAACCCGGCTGTAATTATCTGGTGGAAGCAGGCTTTTACTATCAACACGAGAGCGATAGTTACCATTGTCGAATACCATAAATTCGACCATTCCTGGTTCGTCATTAGCCACTTCAGTCACATTGTGTTGTCCCCACGACCAAAAATCACGGTTTGCCGCATCCACATCATCCTGATTGCTGAAGTCATAAAGAGGGACACCATCACTGTCGACCGGAGTCAGAAGGTAAGGCTTATACTCCTCGCTCCAATCTTCATGCGTGGACATAATAAACTGCAGCGATTCAGTCTCGAGGCTGATGCCAAAAACAGCGCTCTGATGACGCCCTGAAGCGATCAGCAAACTATTCGTTTCATTAACATAGCTTTGGTTGATATGCAGCCAGTCCTGAGCGGTCGGATCTTCACCAGGTGCCGTCCCCGTTGGTCTCGCTGTACGTGAGGTATCAAGAATAGCGGCCATGTCGTAATAGGCAATTTCCAGCCCGGTAGATAAATCCACAACTGAGACGCCATCTTCATTAGTCTTCAGTGAATCTGGTCTGCCCGAGGTATATTCGGAAGGCGCGACGATGGTATTACTGTCCCATTGCCAAATTGAGTGGTGGAATTGGTTATCCAGAATATAAAAAGTATACAGCCGTCCCATCATGTCGAACTCATACATCTCAAGGTAGGTGTTTTTAGCTTCTGATGTAGCCAGGAAATGACCGTTATCAATGCGCACCAAATTGAATGACGGGAAGTCCTGTGTCACGTACCAACGCACCACACCATCCTGATCCAGAGCGTAGTTATAGCGGTCGAAATGCGTAATGAAATAGCAGCCCGGCGCAATCAGGTCGGCGTCAGTCACTGGTTGAGTCACATTGATAACAGGAAACCCTAACTGCACATCTGCAGAATCCGTTGCAGGTAAAGGTTGGGTTGCTATCGTATAAGTGGCGATAACGACTTCATCAACCAAAATAGCCAGTTGGTTATCGACATCTGCCACTAGGCCAAGTACAGGCAGCAGATTCGCCCCCACATTCAACGTAAAATCTTGCACGACTTGTATCGCGCTTTGCGCCAGATCCTGAATTTTCAGCGTTACAGTACGTTCTTCAGCACTCCAAACACCGGCATATGCACTTAAAGGGGCTGTACCATAAGGGTTTAGAACAATGACCGCATTTTCCAACGTATTCTCATCAGTGATCCGAGCCAGACAATCTTGATAAACAGCTGTATGACTGAGAACCATCTCATTATTGCTGTCAATCTCCTGATTAACAGCGGGACGAGGTGTAGGCAACTTAATATCGGGGGAAATAATCTTTTTCATTATGCGTGTCCAATGTATTCATTTCATCGTTCCACAGCGGAACAACAAAATAAATACACTGGGGATATATCAATTAGGCAATCAAAAAACATCAATTAATATCAATAAAAATATTCCGTTATCGCATTATATTTTTATTATATTCAAATTTTAAATAATTCAGTACGACCGTAACATTGGCAGGAGACAGGCGACTAAGCTGAAAGAAAAACGGATGCGTATGCAAAAACTGAATAAATTTAGTGCTGCCCGTTAAGGTAGCGTAGCGTAGCATACTCGTTTTTTTATTTCCTGTGAGGTTACATACGGCTTTAGAGTAACCGCGTGTTGAGAAGGCTCGCCAGACATTATTGCGTATTCCGCCACTAAAGAACACTCGATAAGGAAAGTCTTTATCCGGAGGTGAAACCCCCATTTCTCTTACAAATGATATATGACAACGACCTTGCCGCACAGATTGCAGATTAGCCATCATACATCCTCCTAATATAAAACACTCATGATCGATGTCGTGCTGAACATTGAGGGAGTGCTCATCCGTAAGCTCTTTGACCAGCTCAAAATGCCGGTACGCGGGAAGAACCGGTTTTACCAACATCCCGGGATCGTTTTTGTAAAGCGTGGCGGGACCATAGTCGATATCAAATAGGGTATTTCGCCGCATCGTCATGAGTTCTTTGCGTTGGACAAGGTGCGCTAACGTCCCAGGCGGCAGACGTTCCTCGTATTCAGAAATGTACTGATATTCGTTTTCGACAGGCTGCGTGGAATAATTAGTTGTCACAGCGATAACCCTGCCACTGCTCTCTTCTGCCGTAACCAGAGCATACAAACTGTTGTCGCCGCCATTAAATTTAACCCGAAAAGCGCACGTACTCATCGCCAGATCAAACGCAGGAAAAACGAACTCTCGTTCAGCCTCATTTACCTTGCGGGATAATTTTTGTAGCGCACGGTTTAGACCCGTGCTGTCTAATGAAAGTGTCGCTCTAATATCAGACAACGAAGCGCCTTCCTGGATAAGTCTGGCAAGGTTTTCCTGACGGATATCTGCCTTATGTTCTCCTGGGGAAACGAACGTTTTGTGGCACTCAAGGCAGTATAGTCGCGCCTCTCTTTGAGCGGAAAATCCATATTTTTTCAGTGATGAACTACCGCAGCCAGGACAAGCTTTAATCAATCCCTTCCAGGCCTGGTTTGCCGACTGACGGAAGAGATTGAGCGAGTACTCAGAAATGATGGGGAACAAAAATCCACATTCTCTACACAGAATCTCCTTCCCTTGGGTTAAATAATCCGGACTATTTAATATACCCATATTTTTACAAGTAGGTGTTTTACAGGCATCAACATTGATTCGAGAAAACATATTCACTCCCTGCGAATATTACTATCACACAAATATTGTTTTTATCTCTGCTGGCGAAATATTATTTTCATAGAGCGTTTTCATCGCCCCCATCGCTAGTGCAGTATGGGAAAAAAACAACTGATAACCAGCACATAAAAAGTTCTGATTCGATACTCCTGAGACTGAGGGGAGAAATCGGTGTTTAGGACATCCCCCATTGCAAGCAAACCGCCACTGACAGGAGTAACATTCTTGCGCCATGGTACGGCTTTTATCATTGCCGAATTGCCGATTTTGCTCACTATTGTTCATCGCACGCACCGTTGTATGCTGAATATTCCCTAGTTTGTACTGCGGATAGACAAAGTGATCGCAGTTATAAACATCACCATTCATTTCCATTGCGAATGCACTGCCGCACGTTGGAGAAAACACGCACACATGCGGAGGTAATCCGCACCAGGCAGCCAGCGTCTGCTCAAATATCTGTATGCCAATATTACCAATATCCTCACGGATCCAGATATCAAAAATAGCATTGAGAAAATGGCCGAATTCAAGTGAGTCAACGGACCACGGCATCATTTTCGTTTGTTTATCACAGGGTGCAGCCAACTCGGCATCGCTGTTGTCACTACGCCTCTCTACTAATGGAATAAACTGCATATACTGGCTACCAATGCTTTTCAGATATTGGTAAACCTGCAGTGGATGAGACATATTAGTGTGGTTAACCACCGTCAGCGTATTAAACTCAACCCCGTGACGTACCAGGCGTTTAATGGCCTGCTCCACTTTCTCATGTGTTGGTTTACCCGAACGAGTAACACGCCATTCATCATGTAGCGCGGCGTCACCGTCAACAGAAATCCCCACCAGAAAATCATTCTTCTTGAAAAACTCAGCCCATTCTTCGTCGATCAAAACGCCATTAGTCTGAAAGGTATTTACTATGGTTCTCCCCTCAGCGTAACGCTGCTGAAGTTCAATCGCCCGCTGGTAAAACGCGCGCCCCATCAGAGTCGGTTCTCCACCTTGCCATGCAAAAATGACGTCATCCACATCCTGTGCGGCAATGTGTTGCTTGATGAATAATTCAAGCATTTCATCTGACATTTTGAAATTTGCTTTTCTGTCTGGATAGAGCTTCTCTTTTTCCAGGTAAAAACAGTATTTGCAGTCCAGATTGCATACTGATCCTGTCGGCTTAACCATTACCTGACAACTTTTCCTTTGCATCACGGAGGTCCATAAATAAAAGAACCCGGCTCAGCATAAAAATACTGAGCCAGGCGGGCATAGCCCTAAGTGGCATACTCTATTTTTTTGTTGTTATCCGATTAACCCCAGGTTACTGGCGTCGGTTTTTCACCTCGGGCTTTCATTAAGGAATCGTTATCAATATCCTTTTTGTACTTCAGGAACTTACCGTACAGTTGTTTTTCGATATCAGGCTGCTTGCCAATCTGATTAAGGGTTTCAAAACGATCTTTTTTCAGGTTGTAGAGGTATTTAGGTTTATTTTCGCGATTGATGATCATTTTCCAGTCACCATCGCGAATAGCCCACTCATCCGTTGGATCATCCTGGAATGGCATATCAATACCAAAAATGAGTGGCTTCTGACGCGCTAATGTTTTCTGTTCCAGTAATGGCACCAGAGACTGCCCATCGTAGGTACGATCTGTTGGCAGTTTAAAATCCATCATATTTGCCAGCGTCGGCATCCAGTCGAGACCATAAACCGGCGTATCCGTTACCATCCCCTGCGGAATATGTTTACCATACTTGATGATTGCCGGAACACGGATGCCGCCTTCCCACAAATTGTCTTTACGACCGCGAAGCCCATCCGTTTCGCCCGCCAGGTTCAGTTCATACACTTTACGAGCCTCGCGTGTGACCGGTCCGTTATCGCTGGTAAAAATGACAATGGTGTTATCTTCTTCACCCATTGCCTTAATCTTATCCATTACTTTACCGACCTGGGCATCCATATAGCTGATATTGGCGTAATATTCTCCCGTGCCGCGCCACGGTTTATCAGCCCAATCTCCGTAGAACAGATCCGGATGCTGTTTCTGGTAGTCGCTCATGTTTTGTGAATACATATCGAGATACTTTTTCGGCGATGCCAGTGGGCTATGAACTTCTGTGAAGGCGACGTATAAGAAAAACGGCTTATCATCTTTCTTATTGTCCAACCAGTTCACAACTTCAGAGCTTACTAATTCTCCACTGAAGGTCTCTGCTCTACCAATCGGCTTGCCATTACGCACAAAACCGGTTGGATGTACCATGCCATGACGCGGGCGCTCTGTTGCGGTATCTAAAGTTGAGTCCGTTACGAACCCGGCAGCATTCACCAGGGTGTAATCGAATCCCATATCGTTCGCTTGCGGCTGATCGGTGCGATCTCCTCCGGCATTCAGGTGTAATTTGCCCATTATCGCCGTGTCGTAGCCCTGCTCTTTCAGCAGATTGGCAATCGTCAATTCATTGCGTCCTAATGCGACGTCTTTCCCTTCAGGGATCCATGAGCGTATCCCGGTACGAAACGGCATACGCCCCGTTAATAAACCAGCACGAGAAGGAGAACACAGCGGCGCAGGTGCATAGTAGTCGGTAAATTTCACCCCTTCCTGCGCCAGCTTGTCGATATTAGGGGTTTTGACGATTTGATGGCCATAAGTCGCGAGATCGCCATAGCCTAAATCGTCAGCAAGAATGATGACTAAGTTAGGACGTTTATCCGTAGCAGCCTGCGCGGTTGACGATACGCTTCCGGCACATAAGGCCAGTCCGATCATACTGGCAACAACAGTTCTTTTCATTTCAACTCCTTTGAATTATCACATCACCAATTACGCAATAAACTTGCCAAAAGGCTTAATATTTTCGGTTGATTTCTGGCACTCACTATTACATCAGCATGCAATAAAGAGTGATTGAAAAAAAATAAAGAAACAAATACATTCGCAGACGCTATATTAATAATTAAAGTATCATTTTCATTTATATAAACTTACCAGAAAATTCTATTAAAAAACTGCACAATAACAAGTGACGAAGATCCCAAACACCTCCCTCACCCTCTCTATATCTCGTTAATGTCAGCATATGTTGTTTTCTCGGCACTAAGTTGCTAATAGCGAATAAGTCATACAAAAAGAATATCAAAAGCATCGATAAAAAATATTCGCGTTACTCCGGTAACACGCCTTATATTCAAAAAAACATAAAGTTAGCATAAAAAAAACAACACCTCCCGACACTTTCTCAAATTAATATTCGAACACTGGTATTTTTGCGACACCTATCACTCACAAACAAAACATCAACCAATAGACTTCCTTTTTTTCAAAAGCATTACACTTTATTATTTTCTTTACCTCACGGAGCTGAGCATGAACAAAAAATACATTAATAGTCTACTTGGTGCATGCCTTATCTTAGCCTGTTTTAATGGTCATTCAGCTGAACTAAAACGCGTATATGGGAAAATTAGTCTCGGGTATGGTGACTGGAATAAAGGTTTCGTAAACGTCGATCGTGGTGAAGTGTGGAAAGCGGTGGCTGATTTTGGCGCCGTTTTCGACAGAGGTGAATTTGCTTCATTTTACGAAATGAACGTTCTCAACCATCCAGTCGAAGGACGGAACCACGTTACTCAGTTTCTCGGACATTATCGTCCGATAGAAGGTTCTGATTTTACGTTGATGACCAAACTCTATATGTCGATGGAGAACACGTTTGGTGATGAATTGAATATGATGTATGGGGTCGGCTACCTTGGTCTGGTAGAAAAATCATGGTTCATTAAACCCTATGTGGCTATACACAATTTATCCAACGACTATACGTCAAAAAAATACGGTCAGGCTACTGGCCTTAACGGATATGTACTTGGTTGGGTTGCGGCATATAATTTTGAAATGTTTAACGAAAAATTTGCTGTTTCCAACTGGAATGAAATTGAAATGGATCGTAATGATGCCTATGCAGAGCAACAAGGTGGACATACTGGTCTGAATGGCGCAGTGACTTTCACATGGAAATTTATACCTAGCTGGACTGCATCGGTATCCTATCGTTACTTTAATAATAAATTAGGTTATAAAGATTATGGTGACCGTATGAATTATATGATTGGCTTCGAGTTCTGATTACTATCAAAATAAATAAAAAAGTAATAACCCAGTTTGAAACTCTGCATCCGATATATCAGATGCGGTGAGGTGTAATTGTCAATATATCGAATAAATGGAATATGAATATGAATGTGAAGAATAAATTCTCGCTGTCCCTCTTGTCTTTATGTATTGGTTTATCATCTGCTATAACCTTTACTGCAGATGCCAGAGACATTACCATTTACTACACAAATGATTTGCATGCTCACGTTACACCAGGGATTATTCCTTCTGTGTCGAAGACACGTGAGGTAGGAGGATTTGCTCCTATCTCTAAAATAGTTAAGGATGCCAAAGAAAAAGATAAAGATGTTTTTTTCTTTGATGCAGGTGACTATTTTACTGGCCCTTATATCAGCACCTTAACCAAAGGTGAAGCCATTATCGATATTTTGAATACCATGCCCTATGATGCCGTTTCGGTAGGAAATCATGAGTTTGACCATGGACATGAAAATCTAGTCACACAACTGAGTAAACTTAAATTTCCGGTACTGCTCAACAACGTGTTTTACAGCAATAGTGATAAACCATTAATTAAAACACCTTATACCATCGTCGAAAAAAATGGTTTGAAAATTGGTGTTATTGGGATGCACGGCGTTTCGGCATTTTATGAAGCAATTGCCGCAGGCGTCCGTGAAGGTGTTGACTGCCAGGATCCCGTACCGTATGTGAAAAAACAACTGGAAGAATTGAAAGGGAAAGTTGACCTGACAGTACTGCTCGCGCATGAAGGTGTGCCGGGTCGTCAATCCAGCGGTGGTGATGAAGACGTTGCCCGTGCGCTGAAAGCTGACGTTGAAATGGCTAAAACGCTTGAAGGCTACGGGTTGAACGTACTGATCACCGGCCATGCCCATAAAGGTACTCCAGAACCCATTAAAGTCGGCGATACGTTGGTGGTTTCAACTAATGCCTACACGATTGAGTTAGGCAAGTTAGTCCTCGACTGGAACCCTGAAACCAAAAAAGTGGATAGCTACAATGGTAAGCTAATCACGATGTACGCAGATACCTATAAGCCTGATCCGCAAACACAGGCAAAAATCGATGAGTGGAACAATAAAGTTAAGAAAATTACCGACAGAGTCGTCGCCTACTCACCTGAGATTTTGACCCGTTCTTATGGTGAATCTGCTACTACAGGTAATTTAATTACTGATGCTTTGATGTATAAGGTACCTTACGCCGATGCCTCATTCTATAATGCTGGCGGTATTCGTTCCGAATTACCCAAAGGCAACATTACATATGGTGATGTATTGAGCATGTATCCATTCACTAATGATGTAATGAGTGTGGAGATCAGCGGTAAAGATCTCAGGTCAATTATGTCTCATGCCGCAGATTTGAAAAATGGTACGCTACACGCGTCAAAAACAGTACAGTTTAAATACGACAGCACAAAACCGTTGGGGCAGCGTATTGTTTCGTTTAATATTAAAGGAAAACCGGTAGAAGACAGTCAATTTTATACTATTGCTCTGGATTCTTTTATCGGGAAAGGCGGTGGTGGATTTAGTTTCACCAATAGTAAAAATGTTAAATACATTAAGGGATTACAAACCGCTCAGGCAATAATCGATTACATGGAGCATGTGAAGAACATTGTTCCTGATCACACAATGCGTGTTGACGATATTAGCAAATGATTTTTTAGTAAGATCATTTAATACATAATGCGGCCACAATCATGGCCGCATTCATTTTTACTTATCAAAATAATGGCAGTTTATAAACTCTGAAAGCAGAAATATCATAACGATAATCATCACCATTTACTTCAGCATTTTTATAATAACCTGACGTTACCGTCGCCTCAAAAAGAAGCTGTTTCGTCTGCTTATTGATCTCTTGTAATACCAACATCCCCAGCGCCTGACTTCCATCTTGCGGATCCACAATATCACTGTATCCCGGTTGGGCAGATAGAGGACGACCATTTTCATCCATGGTGCTTGCACCAAAATGGATGACCAGATTACCATTGCTCAATAAATGCTTGGCACTTACGAAGCTGCTGTAGCCCCTGCTACCAACCTCATCTTTCCCATATTCATACGAGCGTGTTACCGTCATCGTGTTTAGATCTATTCTAAACTGAACTACCCGGCTAAAGTTATCCTTTGGCAACAAGCTCCTTGCATCGTCTCGAGAACGATAATTTCCATTGTCAAAAACTAAAAACTCCAGAATACCGATCTCGGCATTAGGAATCTCTACGATATTATGCTGCCCCCATGTCCAGAAATTACTGTTCGCTAAATCAATTCCATCTTGAGTAGAAAAATCAAACAGCGGATTACCTGACTCATCGACAGGTGTCAGCAAGTATTCCTCAAAGTCGGAGGCCCAGTCTTCATGATCAGCCATAATAAAACGCAGTTGGCCCGAGTCGACATCAACACCGAAGATGGCACTTTGGTGACGCCCTGATGAAACCAGCACATTATTGGTTGTATTAATATAGCTCTGGTTGATATGCAGCCAGTCATCCATCGTAGCCGATTGACCCGGTGCACTTCCTGATGGACGTGGCGAACGAGAATAGTCCATCACTTTTAACATGTCATAATAAGCAACCTCAAGCCCTGAAGTGAGATCGATAATGGAAACACCATCTTTACCTGTTGAGTAATCATCTGGACGTCCATTAGTATATTCCGAGGGGGCAATAGCCAGATTGTTCTCTAATGGCAGAATGGAGTGATGAAACTCATTATCAAGGAGATAGACTGCATATACTCTGCCCATTACGTCAAATTCGTACATATCCAGGCAGTGATTAATTCCTTGTGACGTAGCCAGGAAATGCCCGCTGTCTGTTCGGACAAAGTTATAAGAAGGAATTGCCTGAGAGACATACCAACGAACGATGCCATTTTGATCAAAGGCAAGATTATAGCGATCAAAATATGTTGAAAAATAAAGGCCATCTGCAACTAATGAGGAATCATCAACTGACTTTGTCACAGTGATGACAGGGAAGCCAAGACTGATATCAGCAGAATCCGATGGCGGTAATGCTGATGGAGTAACCGTGTATTGCCCAACAATCTGCGCACCTGAGATTAAGGTAACGACGTTATCCTCCCCGGCAACCAGACCCGAAACTGGAATCAGGTTTGCACCGGTCTGCATGCTGTAAGTCCAGGATACAGCTACCGTTATCCCCTTGCTATCCTGCACATTAATTTTGATATCTTCATTCAATTTCCCCCAAATACCCAGATACAGGCTTAAAGGTGCCGTACTATAAGGATCTAACGTAACTATGGCATTATCATAATCATTAGTTTCCATCACTGCAGAGAGGAGTGTTTGATAGATTGCATTATGCGAAAGCACCGTTGCGTTATCAACATCAATTTTCTGGTTAACTGGCGTACGAGGTTCTGGTTGACTAATTTGTAATTTATTAATTTGCATATCTCTATCCTTTAACTAAAAGTTTTCGTTTCCAATCGGCTATATAATCCCGATAGCTGGTAAGATAAACAGAACCGTAGTATTCGTACAAATAACTAGTAATAAAACAATCTAAAAAAACATCTTTATGAAGAAACAAAAAAAATTATGTGACTATAAAATCATCTATTAATATGCTATGCCATATATCCCCAAATAAAAGTCTATAAATTGCCATTCAGCCTATGTCAAAAAACTCAATAATGCCACCCTATCCCCCTAATGGCCAATTAAATAAATAACTCCTATTTAATTTAAAATTAATACAAACTAAAAATATCATAACTTATGTGACACGTATCGTTTTTACGATGCAACAGATATGCATATGTATTGAATAACAGAAAATTTGTATTTAATATTTCTGACCACATTAAACTAACCATGGTATATAAATGACCATTTACATTATTAAAAATAGTTGTATGTATGATAACGCCAGCCATGAATTAAAAAGTAAAGATGGAAAACGAACAATAAAACTTACTCATATGCGTTCTAAATGTTTAAATTTCATCCTAACTCATGCGCAAGAACTGGTGATAAGGAAAAATCATATTGCGGAAGCATTATGGGAGGACAGGAGTACATTTATAAGCGATGCTAATCTGACTCAACTACTCTATCTGGTCAGAAAAGACCTGAGAATTTTTGGCATTGACAATTTGTTCATTACAATTCCACGTCAAGGAGTACAGATTAATGAAAACATAGAAATAAAATGCTTAAATAGCAAACATCATTTCCTGCAGAAACCGTTTCTGTATTATTATGCAATGATTTTATTTATTACAATAATTCTATATATCACACTAAGATTTTACTTACTTTAAGTATGGTAATGCCCATGGACGGGCAATACAGTTTACTTAGCAAAAACCTGTGCCAGTTTATCTTTCAACATTTTCAGTACGGGCCCAGCAAAAACCCCTCCCAGCCCTGACAATATGAGTATCATATTTATACCAGCACCTTTATCAAGAGCAATACCAGAGAGTAAAAAACCTGTAAAACATGAAATAATGACTTGTTTTAAACATCCTGCTATATTTTTTTTCTTTCGTCCCCGGGCTTCTCTCATGAGATAGCTAACGACTCCCCCCCAAGCACTCACGATAATAATCGCAAGAATAGTCTCTAGCTCTATAATATACTTTAAGGCAGGTTCTGAACTTATTATCACTGACATAAATTATCCCGATCATTTATAGATGAATATTTAGATTGCAGTATCACTATCCACTCTCTAAGCACAACATAATATTTGCTTTTTTTATATAAAGAAGCATAAACAGGGATTGTTTTAAAAAATAATTCATCAGGCAGTGATAATATTTTAATGTTATACCCTCTGGTATATTTAAAAAATGAAGCCAACTCAAGAGGTACAATGCAGATCATATTTGTTGTTTCTACTATATTGACTACCCCTAACATAGAATCGCTGCGATAACCTATTTTACGTTCTGTTCTATGATCAACGCTATTGGTATAAACCATTACTTCCGGAGAGAACATATCAGATTGATATACCGCATGTGAAAAAGTATAAAAATGGTGTAGTGAGATTTGCTCTAAGATTGATAGTGGATTGTCGTTGCCACAAATACAAACATATTGCCTAAAAACGTCAATAAGATGGACTTCAATATCAAAGTTTTTTGGTGGTGAAAGATTAATTAAAATATCACCCACTCCAGAAAGTAACATTTCAGCCAAAGTATCTTCGCTATTTTTATTTACTGCATAATGATTTATTTCATACTTTTCAATTAATTCATCATTCCTAATAAAATGATGGAGATAATAATTCTCTACAATATCACTCCCTAATAAAGTTATTGCTGGAGGATCGTAGTTATTCTTTGAAAGTGAATATGTAGCGTTGATTACATTCACAACATGGCTATAGGCCTTATGGAGTTCCAATCCTTTTTTCGTAGGCGTCAACCCTTTTCGGGTTCGTTCAAAGAGCTTAAATGAATAAATATTCTGTAATCGACTTAACGCCTGAGAAACAGCAGCTGGTGTTATGGATAATCTCTCGGAAGCTCGAGAAGCGTTTCCGGATTCCACAACGGCATTAAATATCTTAATTAAATTGAAGTCAAAATCATTTTCGCGCACAAGCATTTCACTCGCCTTTTCTTCTATTAACTGAGCAAAAAATAGAAGAAAATCTTTATTTTAAAAAATCATTTCTCATCATTTTTCCTGAAGATTTATTCTTGATATCTAACTAATTATTTTTGTATTCGATACAAAAATAAAAAGCCCAGGATTCTTCAATCCAAGGCCTTTTAATTAATAAGACAGCTGTAAATTAGCGCGTCAAATCGTCAAAAAATTTCTTCACACCGTCGAAGAAGCTTTTAGAGCGCGGACTGTTTTGCTCGCCGGTCGGGCCGCCAAAGCTGTCCTGCAGATCTTTCAGCAACTGCTTCTGCTTGTCGTTGAGGCCTACCGGGGTTTCAACCACCACACGGCACAGCAGATCGCCCTGTGCGCCGCCGCGTACTGACTTAACGCCTTTACCACGCATGCGGAACAGTTTGCCGGTCTGCGTTTCGCCCGGGATTTTTAACTTCACGCGACCATCCAGCGTCGGCACTTCAATCTCGCCGCCCAGCGCTGCCATCGCAAAGTTAATCGGCACTTCGCAGTACAGGTTATTGCCTTCACGTTCGAAAATTGGGTGCTGTTTTACCTGCACCTGAACGTACAAATCGCCTGCTGGCGCGCCATGTTCACCGGCTTCACCTTCACCCGCTAAACGAATACGGTCGCCAGTATCAACCCCTGCCGGGATCTTAACGGACAGCGTTTTGCTCTTCTCAACGCGACCATGACCATGGCATTTGTTGCACGGGTCTTTAATCAACGTACCGCGGCCCTGACAGTGTGGACAGGTCTGCTGTACGGCAAAAAAGCCCTGACGCATCTGCACCTGACCAGAACCGTGACAGGTTGGACAGGTCTGGGGTTGCGTGCCCGCCTTCGCACCACTGCCGTGGCAAACATCACACTCTTCCAGCGTCGGAATACGGATCTCTTTGGTGACGCCACGCACGGCTTCTTCCAGAGTGAGATCCATGTTGTAACGTAAATCAGCACCACGTGAGGCGCGCTGACGACCGCGACCGCCGCCAAAGATATCGCCAAACACGTCACCAAAGATATCGCTGAAGTCGGCCCCGCCGCCAAAACCGCCACCGCCGCCCATACCACCTTGCTCAAACGCTGCATGGCCGTACTGATCATAAGCCGCACGTTTTTGCGCATCGGTGAGGATCTCGTACGCTTCTTTGATCTCTTTAAACTTGGCTTCGGCCTCTTTATCACCCTGGTTGCGGTCCGGGTGATATTTCATGGCCAGGCGCTTGTAGGCCTTTTTGATTTCACGCTCTTCCGCTGATTTGGAAACGCCTAAAATCTCGTAATAGTCTTGCTTAGCCATCTCTTTTTATCTGCCCCTAACATGCGTGCACGGGCGGAGAGGAAACCTCTTCGCCCGTGCCAGTAATTACCCGTTCAAAGGGCGATTATTTTTTGTCTTTCACTTCTTCAAACTCAGCGTCGACAACGTCGTCATCTTTCGCGTTGTTTGCAGAAGCATCAGCGCCTGCTGCGCCAGCCTGCTGCTGTGCGTGCTGCTGCTGAGCGATTTCCATCAGTTTCTGGGAAACCTGTGCCAACGCCTGCATTTTCGCTTCGATATCCGCTTTGTCTTCGCCTTTCAGAGAGGTTTCCAGCGCGGTCAGTGCAGACTCGATGGCAGTTTTGTCATCAGCCGGCAGTTTGTCGCCAGCTTCTTCAACCTGCTTGCGAGTACTGTGCAGCAGATGGTCACCCTGGTTACGGGTCTGAACCAGCTCTTCAAACTTACGGTCAGATTCTGCGTTCGCTTCTGCTTCACGAACCATTTTCTGAATTTCTTCTTCGTTCAGACCAGAAGAAGCCTTGATGGTGATCTTCTGCTCTTTACCGCTATTTTTGTCTTTCGCGGAAACGTGCAGGATACCGTCGGCATCGATGTCAAAAGTAACTTCGATCTGCGGCATACCGCGCGGAGCCGGGCTGATGCCATCCAAGTTAAATTGACCCAGATCTTTGTTATCAGCGGCACGTTTACGTTCACCCTGCAGCACGTGGATGGTTACCGCAGACTGGTTGTCTTCAGCAGTAGAGAACACCTGGCTGTGCTTGGTCGGGATAGTGGTGTTTTTCGCGATCAGTGCAGTCATCACGCCACCCATGGTTTCGATACCCAGAGACAGCGGGGTAACGTCCAGCAGCAGCACGTCTTTCACATCACCGGTCAATACACCACCCTGAACGGCAGCACCGATTGCCACAGCTTCGTCCGGGTTAACGTCTTTACGCGGCTCTTTACCGAAGAACTCAGCTACTTTCTTCTGTACCATCGGCATACGAGTCTGACCACCGACCAGGATAACGTCCTGAACGTCGGAAACAGACAGACCAGCATCCTGCAGAGCAACTTTCAGCGGCTCGATAGAACGGTTAACCAGGTCTTCAACCAGGCTTTCCAGTTTCGCACGGGTCACCTTGATGTTCATGTGTTTCGGACCAGTCGCGTCTGCAGTGATGTACGGCAGGTTCACGTCGGTCTGCTGAGCGGAAGACAGTTCGATCTTCGCTTTCTCAGCGGCTTCTTTCAGACGCTGCATCGCCAGCGGGTCGTTACGCAGGTCGATACCCTGATCTTTCTTAAATTCGTCAACCAGGTAGTTGATCATACGGCTATCGAAGTCTTCACCACCCAGGTGGGTATCACCGTTGGTTGCCAGAACTTCGAAGGTTTTTTCACCGTCAACTTCGTCGATTTCGATAATAGAGATATCGAAAGTACCACCACCCAGGTCATAAACCGCGATAGTACGGTTGCCGACTTCTTTATCCAGACCGTAAGCCAGTGCAGCTGCGGTTGGTTCGTTGATGATACGTTTTACTTCCAGACCTGCGATACGGCCGGCGTCTTTGGTTGCCTGACGCTGAGCATCGTTAAAATATGCAGGTACGGTGATAACTGCTTCAGTTACCGGTTCACCCAGGTAATCTTCAGCCGTTTTCTTCATTTTTTTCAGCACTTCAGCAGAAATCTGCGGCGGTGCCATTTTCTGACCTTTTACGTCAATCCATGCATCACCGTTGTCAGCACCGATGATTTTGTACGGCATGATGGCTTCATCACGCTGCACTTCTTCGTCCTGGAAGCGGCGGCCAATCAGGCGTTTAATCGCAAACAGGGTGTTTTGCGGGTTTGTCACTGCCTGACGTTTAGCCGGCTGACCAACCAGAGTTTCACCATCCTGGGTATAAGCAATGATAGAAGGCGTGGTGCGATCGCCCTCGGCGTTCTCCAGCACACGTGCAGTAGTGCCATCCATAATCGCTACACAAGAGTTGGTAGTACCCAGGTCGATACCAATAATTTTACCCATCTAAACGTCTCCACTAAAAATTCGGTCATCATGTGGTTGTGAATCTGTAATAAGGGCGAAACGTGCGGTTTCAACTACCCTGAATCGTTTTTTTTCAGACTCACCACTGCGGTTGTCTACAAGATGGGGTCGTAACCCACGTCATCAAGGGGGGCATGAAAAATTTTTTTAGCCTTGTGGCAATAAATTCGCAGAAAAAAGGCAAAAAGAGATAAAAATGAATAGTCGCCAACCAGAATTAATTCATACAACCAATTAAATCAGGAAAACCATTCACATAAAAATTGCAATAAAAATAAAAGATTACGAGCATGAATCGTTTTTATGACGACGGTAATATGGTCTGAAGTCACACACTTTTGCAGCCGTCAAAGAGAAACTCCATGAAATCTGTGTTAACCCTTTCCGCCAGCCTGCTTATGGGCCTTCTGCTGAGCAGCACCGCCGTAACTGGCAAGCGTGATGCCCATCACAGGGAAAATAATTCATTTTCCCTTCGTTAGATCATAGACAGTGCCCTCTCCCCTGATTATCATGCCGCGCCCCGAAGACAGCGATCGTTATTCGGGGAAACTATTTCACCATTCAATCAATGATGATTTTGAGGAATTATGGGCAACACTAAGTTGGCTAATCCGGCACCGCTGGGCCTGATGGGCTTTGGCATGACCACCATTCTGCTTAACCTGCACAACGCGGGTTTCTTCGCTCTGGACGTTATTATTCTGGCGATGGGCATTTTCTACGGCGGTATCGCGCAAATTTTTGCTGGACTGCTGGAATATAAAAAAGGCAACACCTTCGGTTTAACCGCCTTTACCTCCTACGGTTCGTTCTGGCTGACGCTGGTTGCGATCCTGCTGATGCCGAAAATGGGCCTGGCGGATGCAACCAATAGTCAGTTCCTGGGCGCTTACCTCGGTCTGTGGGGCGTGTTCACTCTATTCATGTTCTTCGGTACGCTGAAAGCGGCGCGCATGCTGCAGTTCGTGTTCCTGAGCCTGACAGTGCTGTTCGCCCTGCTGGCCGTGGGCAACATTGCGGGTAACGAAGCGATCATTCACGTTGCTGGCTGGGTAGGCTTAGTGTGTGGCGCAAGCGCCATTTACCTGGCGATGGGTGAAGTGCTGAACGAACAATTTGGCCGTACCATCCTGCCGATTGGTGAAGCGCACTAATCTGACGCTATCCCCCCTGACGGGGGGATATTCCTTACAAGCGCTGTAACTCTGCCTGTACGCTCGAATCGCGATGATAAAGATCCTGTCGCAGCCAAATCCCCAAACCTAGCCCTACCAGCGATAACGCCAGCACATACCAGGCCGGAGCCATTGGCGACACGCTCATTAACATCGTGACGGCGATTGGCGTCAGACCACCAAAAATGGCGTACGACACGTTGTAAGAAAAGGATATTCCGGTAAAGCGGACTTCCGCCGGAAACGCCCGCACCATCACATAAGGCACAGCACCCACCACGCCAACGCATAACCCTACCAGCCCGTATAACAGGAACAAATGCTGGGGATAGCTGCCGGTCAGGTGATAGAAAAACCAGCTTGAACAGGCCAGCAGCAGGCTGCCGACAATAAAGGTTTTGCTGGCGCCGACCCGGTCGACAATAAACCCGGCCAGCAGACAACCGACGCACAGCATAATGGTAGCGACACTGTTGGCTTGCAACGTTAGCGCCGGCGCAAAGCCATACTGCTTCTGCAACCAGACTGGTGACATCAGGATCACCACCACAATCCCGGCGGAAAGCAGCCAGGTCAGCAGCATTGAAATAACCACCGCTTTTTTATGTTTGCTCACCACTGACTTCACCGGTAGCTCTTGCGCCAACGCTTTACGCTGCTGCATTTCGAGAAATATGGGCGTCTCCTGCAGCCAGCGACGCAGGTACATCGCCACCAGCCCAAACACGCCCCCCAGCAAGAAAGGAATACGCCAGCCGTAATCATGCACCGCCTGCTGCGTCAGGCTGGTGTTCACCAGCGTCGCAACCACTGACCCCAGAAGAATTCCCACCGTCAGGCCGGCAGTCAGCGTTCCGCAGGCAATGCCGATGCGACGCTCCGGTACATGCTCCGCCACGAACACCCACGCGCCCGGAACTTCTCCGCCGATGGCAGCGCCTTGCAAAATACGCATCAGCAGTAACAGCAGCGGCGCGAGGATCCCCATTGAGGCGTAAGTAGGCAACAGGCCAATCGCCAGCGTCGGTATTGCCATCAGCAAAATGCTCAGGGTGAACATTTTCTTGCGCCCGACCAGATCGCCAAAGTGCGCCATGATGATGCCCCCCAGCGGACGCGCCAGATAGCCGGCGGCAAAAATGCCGAAGGTTTGCACCTGACGTAGCCATTCAGGGATATCTGCGGGGAAGAAGAGCTCGCCAACAACAGCGGCAAAGAAGACAAAGATAATGAAATCATAAAACTCAAGCGCACCACCAAGGGCAGCAAGCGTAAGGGTTTTATAATCCTGGCGATTCAGCGGTCGAGTGTGTTGTGACATAGCAAACCATGAGTCAGTGAAGTAATTGAATCTGTTCGTCGATATATGTAAAGCAAAAATTACTATATCGTAAACAATTCAATACTCCACTGTCATTGGCACTTATGTCACGATCGGGCTACTTTCAGGCATTTGTATCGCGTATTGCGCTTTTAGGACGAAAAGATGCTACAACAGTCGGTGCGGTTTCCACATACGGCCCATCTAATAGCTGTATACAATACGGTACACTTGCAAAAATACCCGGCACGATAACCTTACCGTCGGCATCTTTCACGCCTTCCAGCGTCTCTTTGATCGATTTTGGCTGACCAGGCAGATTCAAGATCAACGCCTGCTTGCGAATCACGCCAACCTGACGGGAAAGAATCGCCGTTGGCACAAAGTGCAGGCTTATCTGGCGCATCTGCTCACCAAAGCCCGGCATCTGACGGTCGGCTACGGCAAGCGTCGCATCAGGCGTTACGTCACGACGGGCCGGACCCGTTCCGCCGGTAGTCAGCACCAGATGACAACTCATTTCGTCTACCAGCTCGCATAAGGTCTGTTCGATGATCGCCTGTTCATCCGGGATCAATCGCGTTTGCAGCTCAAAAGGGGTGGTAAGGGCTGACGCCAGCCACTCTTCAAGGGCCGGGATACCTTTATCCTGGTAAACGCCGCTGGAAGCACGGTCAGAAATGGAAACCAGGCCAATGCGTAAAGTATTCATGATTATTCCGTTTAAACAGTCTCGTTAAACAGAATGATACACTGCGAAGGGAAGGACAGACAGGTTTCAGAAGAGGTAGCGTGACCCATATCAGGGCCACGCACTAATGATTACAGCAGATCGCCGATCATTTTTTCCAGTTTACCCTGGTCTACAGCAAACTTACGGATACCGTCCGCCAGTTTGTCTACAGCCATCGGATCCTGGTTATGCTGCCACAGGAACTCAGCTTCGGTGATGCGTGCAGGGCGCGCTTTCACTTCGCCGGAGAAAGACAGTTTACGTTCGATAGCACCTTCGCTTTCCGCCAGTTCTTTCAGCAGTGCCGGAGCAATCGTCAGACGATCGCAGCCTGCCAGCTCAATGATTTCGCCGATGTTACGGAAGCTCGCACCCATAACTACGGTTTCGTAACCGTGCTGTTTGTAGTACTCGTAGATTTCCGTTACGGAAACCACACCCGGATCTTCTGCCGGTGCATACTCTTTCTTGTCGGTATTGGCTTTGTACCAGTCAAGAATACGGCCAACGAACGGAGAAATCAGATATACGCCAGCTTCTGCACATGCACGCGCCTGCGCGAAGGAGAACAGCAGAGTCAGGTTACAGTTGATGCCTTCTTTTTCCAGCTGCTCAGCGGCACGGATGCCCTGCCAGGTTGAAGCCAGTTTAATCAGGATGCGATCGTTGCTGATGCCAGCATCGTTGTACATTTTGATCAGGCGTTTTGCTTTAGCGATGGACGCGTCGGTGTCGTAGGACAGACGAGCGTCAACTTCAGTGGAGATACGACCTGGGACCAGTTTCAGGATCTCCAGACCGATATTTACTGCCAGCTTGTCGGTCGCGTCGACGACCTGCTGCGCACGGTCGTTGCTCTGCTGCTTAGCCCAGGCTACAGCGTCATCAATCAGCTTGCGGTATTCCGGGATCTGCGCTGCGTTAAGAATGAGAGAAGGGTTAGTTGTGGCATCCTGAGGCTGATACAGCTTCATTGCCGCGATGTCTCCGGTGTCGGCCACTACTGTGGTGAACTGACGAAGGGAGGTCAATTTGTCCGTCATGATAGCGATTCTCTTTAAACAGCTGTTAGGGGGATGTAACCGATCTTCCCTGATGATAGCACGACGCACCCTCAGCGCAACCGCCTGGATTGTCCGACCAGCCGCTCAGCCCTGATTACGCATCGCCAAGCCTGTGATGCGCAATTAAGGGATATAACGATTGTTATGATAAACTCCCGCAATCAATCACCTTATAAGGTATATACTGGTCGATTATTGGTAGCGCTTACACGGGAATATTCGCGCTTACCGGCATCAACAAGAGGGATGTTAATGCCTGATTTTTTCTCATTTATTAATGAAATACTCTGGGGATCGGTGATGATCTACCTCCTGCTTGGCGCAGGATGTTGGTTCACCTGGCGTACAGGGTTTATTCAGTTTCGCTATATTCGTCAGTTTGGCAAAAGTCTTAAAAACAGCATCAGCCCGCAGCCGGGCGGTTTAACTTCCTTTCAGGCTTTATGCACCAGTCTTGCCGCACGTATCGGTAGCGGAAATCTGGCGGGCGTGGCGTTGGCGATTGCCGCTGGCGGCGCGGGAGCCGTGTTCTGGATGTGGGTCTCGGCGATCATTGGTATGGCGACGTCATTTGCCGAGAGCTCTCTTGCCCAACTGTATAAAGAGCGCGACAGCAAGGGACAGTTTCGCGGCGGTCCTGCGTGGTATATGGAGCGTGGGCTGGGCATGCGCTGGATGGGCGTTCTTTTTGCCATCTTTTTACTCATTGCTTATGGTCTGATTTTTAACAGCGTTCAGGCAAATTCGGTCTCTCATGCGCTGACCTTTGCTTTTGATATCCCTCCCCTCTTTACCGGTATCGCACTGGCAATAGTGTCATTATTGGCAATCATTGGCGGCATTAAAGGCGTTGCCCGCCTGATGCAATGGTTCGTTCCGATGATGGCGCTGTTGTGGGTCGGTTGCAGCATCGTCATCTGTCTGTGGCATTTCGGACAGCTCCCCGGCATTATCATGACCATTATAAAAAGTGCCTTTGGCTGGCAGGAAGCCGCAGCCGGTGCCGCCGGGTATACACTAAGCCAGGCCATTGCCAGCGGCTTTCAACGCGGTATGTTTTCTAATGAGGCCGGAATGGGATCAACTCCGAACGCGGCCGCGTCAGCAGCATCCTGGCCTCCGCATCCTGCGGCACAAGGCATTGTGCAAATGATCGGAGTATTAGTTGATACGCTGATTCTCTGTACGGCCAGCGCGATGATTGTTCTGTTGGCTGGTAATGACGCCAGCTATGTACCGATGGAAGGCATCCAGTTACTCCAGAAAGCGATGGTTTCAGTGACGGGAGAATGGGGTGCCGGATTCGTGGCGTTAATTGTGATTCTGTTTGCCTTTAGCTCTATCGTGGCCAACTATATCTATGCGGAAAACAACCTCGTTTTCCTGAAGCTGGACAATATCCGCGTCATCTGGCTATTACGGATCGCCACCGTTAGCACCGTTATCGGAGGAACGTTAGTCAGCGTTCCGCTGATCTGGCAGTTGGCGGACATCATTATGGCGTGTATGGCCATCACTAACCTGACGGCGATTCTGCTGCTTTCACCGGTTGTGCAGACGATCGCCTGCGACTATCTACGCCAACGCAAACTCGGGGTGCGCCCAGAATTCGATCCGCGCCGTTATCCTGATATCAGACAACAACTTGCGCCCGAAAGCTGGGATGAGACGCCGCGCGGATAGCGCGGCAATCGCAACCATCGATCAATTCTGTCGTTTTTTTTGCTAAAGTCGCAGTAAATTTCCTGCAAGGACTGGATATGCTGATTCTGATTTCACCTGCAAAAACGCTCGACTACCAAAGTCCGCTGGCAACGACACGTCATACATTGCCCGAACTGCTGGATCACTCTCAGCAGCTTATTCACGTGGCGCGCCAACTCTCTGCTCCGCAAATTGGCAAGCTGATGGGAATTAGCGACAAGCTGGCGGATCTGAACGCCACGCGTTTCCATGACTGGCAGCCTGATTTCACGCCGGAAAACGCGCGCCAGGCCATTCTGGCGTTTAAAGGCGACGTGTATACCGGACTGCAGGCTGAAACCTTCAGCGAAGCGGATTTCGACTTCGCTCAGCAACACTTACGGATGTTGTCCGGGCTGTACGGCGTTTTGCGTCCGCTGGATTTGATGCAGCCTTACCGTCTGGAGATGGGTATTCGTCTGGCCAATGCGAAAGGTAAAGATCTCTACCAGTTCTGGGGAGATACCATCACCGATAAACTTAACGAAGCGCTGGAAGCGCAAGGCGACAACGTAGTGATTAACCTCGCCTCGGATGAGTATTTTAAATCCGTGAAGCCGAAAAAGCTCAATGCGGAGCTTATCAAACCGGTCTTCCTCGACGAGAAGAACGGTAAGTTCAAAGTCATCAGCTTCTATGCCAAAAAAGCGCGCGGCCTGATGAGTCGCTACATTATTGAGAACCGCTTAACGCAGCCAGAACAGCTGACCGCCTTTAACAGCGAAGGCTATTTCTTTGATGAAGAAGCGTCAGGAAATGGCGAACTGGTGTTTAAGCGCCAGGAGCAGTAGTAAAAAGGCCGGATGGCGGCGAACGCCCGATCCGGCCGATAGGTTTTGTAGGCCCGCTAAGCAAAGCGCCAGCGGGCACAACCGTTAACCGCGGGCCATCATCAGCTTGCGCAGTTCAGCAAAATCAGCAGGCAGGTGATGAGAAAGCAGCGGCAGGTCCGCGCGTTCCGCCAGCGCTTTTGGCAGAGCCAGCGTCAGGTCAAGAATCTCTTCAACGCTTTCTTTAAACTTGGCCGGATGCGCAGTACCGAGGAACAGGCCGTACTCGCCAGGGTTCAGTTGGTCACGCAGCGCACGGTAAGCCACCGCCGCATGCGGTTCTGAGGTGTACCCCATCTCATGCAGCTCACGCATCGTGTCCTGAGTAGTGGCATCGTCAACAGCGGCATAACCCAGCTCATTCAGACGCCAGATTTTACGGCGGAAAAGTTCTTCCACCCGCGGCCAGTTATTTGGCTGGCTGACATCCATCGCATTCGACAACGTCGCCTGAGTCGCTTTCGGCGCCCACTCACCTTGTGCAAGAAAGCGTGGAACCGTATCGTTGACGTTGGTCGCCGCGATAAAACGCTTCACCGGCAAGCCCAGTGATTTTGCCAGCAGCCCGGCAGTCAGATCGCCAAAGTTGCCGCTGGGAACGGAAATAACCAGTTGATTACGCGCCTCTTGCGGCAGTTGAGCCACGGCCTCAAAGTAGTAACAGATTTGCGCCAGCAGACGGCTGATGTTGATTGAGTTAGCCGAATTCAGCCCCAAAGCGACCTTCAGCTCTTCGTCATCAAACGCCTGTTTCACCAGCGCCTGACAGGCATCAAAATCGCCATCAATCGCCACGGTTTCAATATTGCCACCCAGTGTACAGAACAGTTTTTCCTGTAATGGGCTAATCTTGCCGTTCGGATAAAGGATCACCACGCGCACATTTTTCAGACCATAAAAGGCATGTGCGACTGCCGCACCAGTGTCTCCAGAGGTCGCCGTCAGAATGGTGACCGGTTTGTCGCCGCTGATATGCGTCAGCATCTGCGCCATAAAGCGCCCGCCAAAGTCTTTAAATGCAAGCGTTGGGCCGTGGAACAGCTCCAGACAGCCGATATCCGCGGCAACCTGAGCAACCGGTGCCGGGAAGGCAAACGCCGCACGCACGCGCTGTTCCAGAATCTCCTGTGGGATTTCATCACCGATAAATGCGGAAAGGATCTTCGCGCTGCGGCTAACGAAATCCTGGTTCAACATCTCATCGACTTCTGACAGATTGAATTCCGGCAAATCGTGCGGAAAAAACAATCCCTGATTCTTGCCAAGCCCTTGCGTGACGGCCTGTGCAAAGCTGACCTGTTCGTTATGATCTTTCAGATTATACAGTTTCATTGATTATCCCAGTACCCGTGCGCCCGCCGTGTCCAACCGGCAAATATGAACAAAGCCTTCCTGATTTTGCAGATAATTTTTACCCAGCCAGTCTGCTACACGCTGCGCCGTATCCGGCTTGTCGCACAAAGCGAACAGCGTCGGCCCCGAACCGGAGATACCGCTGGCCAGCGCCCCGATTTCCGCTACCGCCTGACGCGCCTGGCTAAAGCCTGGCAGCAGGCGGGTACGGTACGGCTCAGCAATGACATCTTTCATCAGCTTCGCGGCAAGCCCTGGCTGACGGGAATAGCAGGCATGGATAAACCCAGCCAGATGCCGCCCGTGGGCGATACAGTCCTGGCGGCGATACTGCGCAGGTAAAATCGCCCGCGCTTCTGCCGTCGACACTTTAATCCCCGGATACGCGAGGACCCACAGCCACTCATCAAAGCCTGGCACCTGCTGGCTGATAATGCCGTTTTCTTCGATCATTAACTGCATGCCGCCCAAAAAGCACGGGGCGACGTTATCGTAATGAATACTGCCGGAGATACGCCCTTCCAGCTCACCCATTATCGCCAACAGGCGCGTATCGTTGAGCGGTTTACCGCAATGCTCGTTCATGGCGACCAGCGCCGCCACAACGGAACACGCGCTGGAGCCTAACCCGGAACCAATCGGCATATTTTTTTCCAGCGTCATCGCCACCGGAACGCTTTTACCCAGCTCCTGACAGAATCGCTCCCAGCACTGGTAGACAATATTTTCTCGCGGCTCAGGCGGCAGCTTATTGGCAAAGCGACCGAGGTTGTTGAGGCTGAAATGGTCAGCCGCCTCAACGGATACCACATCGCCTAACAGCGAACCGTCCACCGGGGTTACCGCCGCTCCGAGCACATCAAACCCGACGCTCATATTGGCGCTGGAAGCCGGGGCATAAACTCTCACCATGTCAGACTCCTAACTTCCATGAAAGGGTGCGTAGCAGGTCGGCAAATACGCCCGCCGCCGTCACGTCGTTACCCGCGCCGTATCCGCGCAGAACCAACGGTAGCGGCTGATAATAATGGCTGTAAAACGCCAACGCGTTTTCACCGTTTTTCACTTTGAACAGCGGATCGTTGCCGTCTACTGCTTCTATTTTTACGCGACAGACGCCATCCTCTTCAATATTGCCAACATAGCGTAATACTTTCCCCTCATCACGGGCTTTCGCCACACGCGCGGCAAAGGCGTCATCCAACTGCGGCAATTTCGCCATAAACGCGGAAACATCACCGGAATCATCAAACTCTTTTGGCAGGACCGGCTCAATGACAATGTCAGAAAGCTCCAGCTCACGACCGGTTTCACGGGCCAGGATCAACAGCTTACGCGCCACGTCCGTACCGGATAGATCGTCACGCGGATCGGGTTCGGTATAGCCCAGCTCACGCGCCATGGTGGTGGCCTCGGAGAAGCTCATGCCTTCATCCAGCTTGCCGAAAATAAACGACAGCGAACCAGAAAGAATACCGGAGAAACGTTGCAGTTCATCGCCCGCGCTGAGCAGATTTTGCAGGTTCTCAATTACCGGCAAGCCCGCACCTACGTTGGTGTCGTACAGGAATTTACGACGAGACTTCGCCGCAGCAAAACGCAGCTGATGGTAGTAATCCATCGACGACGTGTTGGCCTTTTTATTCGGCGTAACCACATGGAAGCCTTCGCGCAGGAAATCCGCATACTGATCCGCGACCGCCTGACTTGACGTACAGTCGACAATCACCGGATTGAGCAGATGATATTCTTTCACCAGACGAATTAAGCGCCCCAGGTTGAAAGGCTCTTTCGCGCTTTCCAGCTCCGACTGCCAGTTTTCCAGATTCAGACCATGGACGTTGGTCAGCAGGGCCTTCGAGTTCGCCACACCGCACACGCGCAAATCGATATGCTTCTTTTTAAGCCAGGTTTGCTGACGTTTAAGCTGCTCCAGCAGCGCACCGCCCACGCCGCCAACGCCAATGACAAATACTTCAATCACCTGATCGGTGTTGAACAGCATCTGATGGGTCACACGCACGCCAGTGGTCGCGTCGTCGTTATTCACCACTACCGAAATGGAACGCTCAGACGAGCCCTGGGCGATTGCCACGATATTAATGTTCGCGCGAGCCAGCGCGGCAAAAAATTTCGCCGAGATGCCACGCAACGTGCGCATACCATCGCCAACGACCGAGATGATCGCCAGACGCTCAGTCACCGCCAGCGGCTCCAGCAAGCCTTCTTTCAGCTCGAGATAGAATTCATCCTGCATGGCGCGTTGCGCACGCACGCAGTCGCCCTGCGGGACGCAGAAGCTGATGCTGTATTCAGAAGAGGATTGGGTGATCAGCACCACCGAGATGCCTGCACGCGACATCACGGCAAAAACACGCGCCGCCATCCCCACCATGCCTTTCATCCCAGGGCCGGAGACGCTAAACATCGCCATGTTATTGAGGTTAGAAATCCCTTTTACCGGCAAATCGTCATCATCACTGCTGGCACCGATAAGCGTGCCGGGCGCTTGTGGATTGCCGGTATTTTTAATCAGGCACGGGATCTGGAACTGGGCAATAGGGGTAATGGTGCGCGGGTGCAGCACTTTAGCACCGAAGTAAGAAAGCTCCATCGCTTCCTGATAAGACATCGACTTCAGCAGTCGGGCGTCGGGTACCTGGCGCGGATCGCAGGTATATACGCCATCGACATCGGTCCAGATCTCACAACAATCGGCGCGCAAACAGGCGGCCAGTACGGCGGCAGAGTAGTCAGAGCCATTACGCCCCAGCACCACTAACTCTCCTTTCTCATTCCCGGCGGTAAATCCTGCCATCAGAACCATATGGTCCGCAGGAATACGGCTGGCGGCAATGCGGCGCGTAGATTCGGCGATATCAACGGTAGATTCGAGGTAATGACCTACCGCCAGCAATTTCTCTACCGGGTCGATGACCGTCACGTTGTGCCCGCGCGCTTCCAGCAGGCCAGCCATGATGGCGATCGACATTTTTTCACCACGGCAAATAAGCGCAGCATTGATGCTGTCCGGGCACTGACCCAGCAGGCTGATACCGTGCAGGACGTGCTTAATCTGTGCAAACTCTTGTTCAACAAAGGCTTTGAGCGGAGCCTGCGGGAAACCCGGTTGCGCGGCGGCAAGACCCACCAACAGCTCAGAGAAAATGCGTTCGGCGTCGCTGATATTGGCTAAAGCATCCTGACCACCGATGGTCTTCTCAATCATCGCCACCAGATGGTTGGTAATTTTTGCGGGGGCAGAGAGAACGGTCGCGACCTGCCCCTGTCTGGCATTGCTTTCCAGAATATCGGCAACCCGCAGAAAGCGCTCTGCATTTGCCACTGATGTACCGCCGAACTTCAACACTCGCATGGTTTACCTCATTGCCTTTGGTCGAAAAAAAAGCCCGCACTGTTTAGGTGCGGGCTTTTTCTTGTGTTTCCTGTACGCGTCAGCCCGCACCGTTACCTGTGGTAATGGTGATGGTTGTGGTAATGGTGATGCTGATGCGTTTCATGATGTTGTGTGCTCTGTAATTATTTATTATCTGTCCTGTATTCTTTTAGGGTTAAAGTATCTGCTGACCTAAGTCAATAAATTTTTAAATTGGTCACATTCCGAAACTTGTTCACGAGCGACTGCTTGCCCTTTTAGTTTCGACCAATACAGTATGTCACCCCTACTTGAATCCAGAGCAAAACACCACACAACAAATGCAGGTCGATATTTTATTTCGTGATGCTTTTTTCTATATCATGTAAAAAACGGTGCAACATTGCCGTATCTCGCTGCCCTAACAGACCCATTCGCTGTTGCAGCCAGTCCGTCAACTTGATGTCGTCAGAAACGTTCAGCGTGGCTAATAAACGCAAAACGCGCGCGCGCAATGCCTGTAGCTGAAGCTCATCCGTCACCTCAATGTTTTTGACGGGTTGTTGTATTAAACCTGCTAATTGATAGCAATACACCATCACCGCCTGCCCCAAATTGAGTGAAGGATAGTCAGCCACCATAGGTACACCGGTGAGTACATCCGCCAGGGCCAATTCTTCGTTGGTCAGCCCTGAATCTTCACGACCAAAAACCAGCGCGGCGTGATCCATCCACGTTGATTTTTCCTGCAGCAGAGGAACCAGTTCGACCGGCGTAGCGTAGTAATGGAACTTCGCCCGACTACGCGCAGTGGTCGCGACGGTAAAATCTACGTCATGCAGCGCCTCCGCCAACGTTGAAAAAACACTAATATTATCAATAATATCGCCAGAACCATGCGCGACCCATCGCGTGGCGGGTTCCAGGTGGGCTTCGCTGTCAACGATGCGTAATTGGGTGAACCCCATGGTCTTCATAGCGCGGGCAGCCGCACCAATATTTTCCGCTCTGGCGGGGGCAACCAGAATAATTGTTAAACGCATTTCGATACTCTTTTTGGCCAGTCTGCAAGGAAAAATGTGACGTGCTTCAACATATTACGCAGTGCGAATTTACATATTTTTAACAGAAATCACTGAAAAAGCATTTCGCATCCATTAAAAAATGCTAAACTATTTCCCGGGTGTACTATTGCTTTTTATGTTAACAAAAGTTGCATATCCCTCTGTTTATCCATGATAATTTAATTTAAAATGGATAGCACCGGTTGGATTCATTACATTTATTAATTTGCTCGTGCAACTAGTTGTAATATTGCAATTTTGTGATGAAAGCAAACATTTGGATACGTTGATTTCATCAAACTGTTAACGTGCTACAATTGAACTTGATATATGTCAACGAAGCGTAGTTTTATTGGGTGTCCGGCATGTCTTAGCCTGTTATGTTGCTGTTAAAATGGTTAGGATGACAGCCGTTTTTGACACTGTCGGGTCCAGAGGGAAACTACCCACGACCAAGCTAATGATGTTGTTGACGTTGATGGAAAGTGCATCAAGAACGCAATTACGTACTTTAGTCATGTTACGCCGATCATGTTAATTTACGGCATGCATCAGGCAGGTCAGGGACTTTTGTACTTCCTGTTTCGATTTAGTTGGCAATTTAGGTAGCAAACATGCAGACCCCGCACATTCTTATCGTTGAAGACGAGTTAGTAACACGCAACACGTTGAAAAGCATTTTCGAAGCAGAAGGCTATGATGTATTCGAAGCGACAGATGGCGCGGAAATGCATCAGATTCTCTCTGAATATGATATCAACCTTGTGATTATGGATATCAATCTGCCTGGGAAAAATGGCCTGCTGTTAGCGCGCGAACTTCGCGAACAAGCTAACGTTGCGCTGATGTTCCTGACGGGCCGTGATAACGAAGTCGATAAAATTCTCGGCCTCGAAATCGGCGCAGACGATTACATCACCAAGCCGTTTAACCCGCGCGAACTGACTATCCGTGCTCGTAATCTGCTGTCCCGTACCATGAACCTGGGTACTGTCAGCGAAGAACGCCGTAGCGTCGAAAGCTACAAGTTCAATGGCTGGGAGCTGGACATCAACAGCCGCTCTCTGATTGGTCCTGACGGTGAGCAGTATAAACTGCCACGCAGCGAATTCCGCGCCATGCTTCACTTCTGTGAGAATCCGGGCAAAATCCAGTCTCGCGCAGAACTGTTGAAAAAAATGACCGGTCGCGAACTGAAGCCTCATGACCGTACCGTTGACGTGACGATCCGCCGCATTCGTAAGCATTTCGAATCAACGCCGGATACGCCAGAAATCATCGCCACCATTCACGGTGAAGGCTACCGTTTCTGCGGCGACCTGCAGGATTAATTCAATCCTCACTGGTATAAAAACGGCGCTTTATGCGCCGTTTTTCATTTCCCTACCGCTCTATTTCCACAATCGAAATTCGTCGCTCTGCGCAGGCTGAAGCTCTGGAAGTTCTGTAGATTTTGGCTTTGTTTTTGGCTGTGCCAGCGAGTGCCAGTCAAGATGACGCGTCAGGAACATGACCCCACACAGCGCGAACAACAGCACGCCGGTTCCCAGCAGTAAAGAGCTATCCTGTGAACGTAGCAGCACCCACATCACACCATCCAGCCCCAGCAGCGCCACGGTGAACAAAATACTGTTCCGCCAGCCCTGCAATATCGCCTGCAGATACACACCGTTCATCAACGCCCCCACCAGACTTGCCGTTATCCACGCCGCCGTAAAACCGATGTGTTCCGACAGTGCCAGCAGCAGCAGATAAAACATTACCAGCGATAGCCCCACCAGCAGATACTGCATCGGGTGCAAGCGCAGATTGGTCATACTTTCAAGGACGAAGAAAGACATAAAGGTCAGCACAATCAGCAGGATGGCATACTTTGTTGCCCTGTCCGTTAACTGATACTGATCTGCAGGCGTGGCGACGGCGACGCTAAACGCTGGCATGCCCAGCCAACCAATCTTTTCGTCGTTAAAGCGCTCGCCGAGGTTGTTCGCAAACCAGCTGCTTTGCCACTGAGCCTTGAATCCTGATTCGCTAATTTCGCGCTTAGCCGGGAGAAAGTCCCCAAGAAAGTTGGGATGCGGCCAGTTGCTGGTTAAGGTCATTTCACTGTTACGCCCAACCGGAACGACGGAGAAATCGCCGGTTCCGCTCAAATTAAGCGACAACGCCATGCTCAGATTTTGCTCAGCCCAGCTCGCATCGGGTAGCGGAATGTGGATCCCCTGCGCACGTCCATCCAGCCCCGTCCCAGGCTCAACGGCCAGCGACGTTCCATTGACCTGCGGCGCTTTTACCACACCAATCCCACGCGCGTCCCCCACGCCAACCACAATAAACGGTTTGCCGATGCTGATATTTGGATGATTTAAATCACTTAACCGTTCGGCGTTAAACTCAGCCTTCACCGAAACATCATTGTGCCAGACCTGGCCCTCATAAATACCGATTTTACGTGCTTCAACGTTCTGATTCCCCTCAACTACCAACGACTCCGGCAGCCAGAAATGGATATAGCTACGCTTACGCTGGATTTCTTTGCCATCCTCCAGTGAGGTGTAAATTTCCGTTAGCGGAATGGCTATCAGCGGTCCTACCATCTTTTGCGGCCCGCTGGTGCTCTGTCGGATAGCATCTTCGACTTCATCGCGGTAATCCGATCGCTCCACGATGATCTGCCTGACCATCGTCAGCGGAATTAACAGCAGCAGTATTGCGCCACCTAAGGTGACTATTTTCCAAAACAGGGGTGATTTAAACATAGCGTTCTCCTTTGCAATATCAGCAAGGTAGAACAGCTATGTGCGGAGAATTTGAAGTTATGTGAAGTGAGCGTGAAGCGTAAACGAGGCCTGTGTGCCGCCTTGTGGTCGGTTGCACAATGTCACCGTCCCCTCGTGCAGTCGCGCAACCTCACTGACAAACGCCAGCCCTAAACCGCTGCTCTTATGCCCATTTTCACGGGGCAGCGAATAGAAACGCTCAAAAATACGCGGCAACGCGAAGTCGGGGATCCCGCTGCCGCTGTCGATTATCTGCAACGTGACCAGTTCATCCTGCTGATGCGCGCTCAGCGTAATCGTCCCGTCCTGTGGCGTGAAGTCGATAGCGTTGTCGAGCAAATTCCCCAATGCCTGCTCCAGTAACGCAGGATCGGCGGCGACGCTAAGCGATGAAGGCATAATGGTAAGCGTGATGTTTTTTGCCGCCAGTTGCACGCTACGCGCCTCTTTGAGCTGAGCAAACAGCGCATCTACCGCCACTGGCGTCAACGTAATGTCCTGTCGATTCTCCAGCCGCGCCTGGCGTAACAGGGTTTCGACCAGCGCCTGCATGCGCGCATTTTGCGTCAGGATATTATCGGTAAAGCGCGCAACCACGTTCGGCGGCGGACCTTCGCGCAAAATCTCAGCCGCGCCGCGAATGGCCGCCAGCGGACTTTTCAGTTCATGCGTTAACGCATAAACATACTGCTCAATGTAGTTTTTGCCCTCCAGCTTCAGTCGCATACTTTCCAGCGCCTGCGCCAGTTTACGTAGCTCGCTGCTACCTAAATCAGGCAGTGGGACGGGGCGATTCTCGGTAACGGAGTCGGCATAGCGCGCCAGCCGGGCGATGGAGCGGTTTATCCACCATACCATCCCGATGCCAATCACTAAGGCAATGCCCAGCAATACGGCGCTGGCCCACAGCATCCGCCGTTCACTGCGTTTAATCACCGGCGCCATCGCCGCATTCGGTTTACCGACGCTAAGCACTCCGATAATACGTCCGCCGTCTACGATCGGCGCGGCCACGTACATCACTGAACTTTCCGGATCGTTCGGGTTTTGCGGCGTACTGCGGGCGCCATATTGCCCACGCAGGGTTAACCACACGTCGTTCCAGCGAGAATAGTCCTGACCGACAGCCTGGTTTGCGGAATCAAACAACACCTTACCCTGGGCGTCCGTCATGTAGACATGGTATTCATTACGGACTTTGTTAATGCCGCTGATATTGGCGCTGAATGGGCGGTTATGCAGTTGCGAAAATGCCTGCGCCAGCTTGCCGTTGGCTGGAGAGTCAGAGAGCAAGTCATCGCGCGCCAGCGCGGCCAGCAGCGTGGCGGTATCAATCAAAGTGCCTTCGGTTGCCCGGCGGACGCCTGGTTTAATTTCCTGTACAAAGATCGACAAAACGAACCAGGCGGCGACGGCAACAATCAGAAAATAGCCGAGCAACAAACGCATGCCAATGCGCATCAGACGCTCCTCAGGCTATATCCCATACCGCGATGCGTATTGATGGGGGAAAGCTCAGGGTTGATAGCCCGCAGCTTGGCGCGCAGCGTTTTAATGTGAGTATCGACCGTTCTGTCAAAGGTGTCCTGTGCATCGGCCCAGACTAAATCCATCAACTGCTGGCGTGAGTAAATGCGCCCCGGCGACAATAGCAACGTTTTCAGCAACAGAAATTCATAGCGCGTCAGGTTTAACGGCTTGCCGAACCAGGTAATCTGCGCGGCCAGCTCATTAAGTTCAAAATCGCCGCAACGCGTCGTCGATGAAGGAGCAGAGAATTTCTGCACCCGCCGCAGCAGCGTACGCACGCGGGCGCACACCTCGCGCGGTGAGAAAGGCTTGGCAACATAGTCATCCGCGCCAATTTCCAGCCCCAGCAGGCGATCCACCTCATCGCTACGCGCGGTCAGAAACAGGATCGGCAACGCTGGATGCCGCTCCAGCAGGCGTCGACACAGTTCAAAACCGCTGATATCCGGTAGTCCGACATCCAGAATGATCGCATCAGGACAACGCTGGCGAGATTTCTCCAGCGCAGGTAACCCGCGCTCAAACGCTTCCACGCTAAAACCTTCCTGCTGCAGCATGTAGATGAGCGTATCGGCAATGCCCTGCTCATCCTCAACCAACCAGATCAACGGTTGTTGCATTTTGCTTCCTTGTTATTCCCGCCACGGCATGATGGGCACCGCACTGATGGCATTTTTGGGCGATCCATCGACCACTTTATCTGAATAGGCCAGATAGGCCAGTGCATTACGTTTCGCGTCGTAAAAACGCACGACCTGTAAGGATTTAAACACCAGCGAGGTACGTTTTTTAAATACCACTTCGCCCTGCGCTTTGCCGTTCTTGATTCTGTCGCTCAGTTCTACCGGCCCCACCTGCTGACAGGAAATGGCGGCATCGGAGGTATCTTCCGCCAGCCCCAGCCCACCTTTGATGCCGCCGGTCTTCGCCCGGCTCACGTAGCAGGTCACGTTGGTAACATCTGGATCGTCAAACGCTTCGACCACAATTTTATGATCCGGCCCAAACATTTTGAACACCGTATCGACAGATCCAATCTGCTCCGCATGGGCGACCTGTGCTAACATCAGCAGAATTGAGGAAATGATTAAGCTCTTATATTTCATATTGTTACCATTTTTAAAAGTTACTCTGTGTAATTATTCGACATTTTAAGATAAAACGTATACAGATCACAGGATTACAATAATCACGCTTTCGAATGATCGAAAAAAGCATTTATGAGCAAAAAAAACACTGAATGCTAAAACAGCAAAAAATGCTATTATCCTCATACCTGACGTCAGGTACTCGTTGTTGAAAGGATGAGGATATTTTATGGATCAGGCTGGCATTATTCGCGACCTATTAATCTGGCTGGAAGGTCATCTGGATCAGCCTTTGTCGCTTGATAATGTGGCGGCAAAAGCAGGCTATTCCAAGTGGCACCTGCAGAGAATGTTTAAGGACGTGACGGGCCATGCTATTGGCGCCTATATCCGCGCCCGTCGTTTATCGAAATCCGCAGTGGCGCTGCGCCTGACTGCACGCCCAATTCTGGATATTGCGCTGCAATATCGCTTTGACTCTCAACAAACCTTTACCCGCGCGTTCAAGAAACAGTTTTCCCAGACGCCTGCGCTGTATCGCCGTTCGCCGGAATGGAGCGCGTTTGGTATTCGCCCGCCTATGCGACTGGGTGAATTTGCCATGCCTGCGCACGAGTTTGTCACGCTGGAAGATACGCAACTGCTTGGCACCACGCAAAGCTATTCCTGCTCGCTGGAGCAGATTTCAGATTTCCGTCATGAAATGCGAATTCAGTTCTGGCGCGACTTCCTTAGCCAGGCTCCTGCGATCCCACCGGTGCTGTACGGGCTGAACGAAACGCGTCCGAGCATTGAAAAAGATGACGAGCAGGAAGTGTTTTACACCACAGCACTGACGCCGGAACAGGCCAATGGTTATGTGCCGTCGGCACAGCCTATCCTGCTACAGGGCGGCGAGTATGTGATGTTTACCTATGAAGGGCTGGGGACCGGTGTACAGGAGTTTATCCTGACGGTTTACGGCACATGCATGCCAATGCTGAACCTGACGCGCCGTAAAGGGCAGGATATCGAGCGATACTACCCGGCAGAAGATGCCAAAGCGGGAGATCGCCCGATCAACCTGCGCTGCGAATTCCTGATTCCGATTCGCCGCTAGCGCTGCAGTTCGTCTAACGCAGGGGCGTCCAGATGTGAGATGTCCCCTGCCGTTTCAACTACCCATCCCGGCGCAAGCCACAAACTTTCCTGGTAATCGACGCGAGAAATAGAACAGTTGCGCAAACGCAGGCGACGTTCAGCCCATGCCGGTAATCCCAGAATCGTACTCACCAGGCAACCCAGTGCAATACCGTGACTGACCAGCAGCGGACGACTCCCCGGCGGCAACTCCAGACAGGATGCCAGCGCCGCGTGGACGCGATCGCTCAGTTCCTGCATCGATTCCCCTTCCGGAATACGCCCCTCCACCGTACCGTTCACCAACTGGCGACGCCAGCCCTCTTCTTCCGACGTCAGCGTATCGATATGGCGTTGCTCCAGCACGCCCATATTCAGCTCGCGCAAACGTGAGTCATAGGTGATATCACAGCCACAGGCCTGGGCGATGATTTCTGCGGTGCGTCGTGTACGACCTAAATCGCTACTGATGACATGCGTAATACCAAACGTGCGGGCGCGTTCGCCCACCTGCATGGCTTGCTGTTCACCTTTAGCGGTCAGTGGGCTGTCTGACTGGCCTTGAATACGTCGCTCGGCGTTCCACTGCGTTTCGCCATGGCGAACAAGGTATACCTGTAACATGCTTTTTTTCCGTTATACTGCGATGCGATGAATTTTCAAACTGAGCTTAATTATGCACAAGGTTATCTCTGCGACCACCAATCCTGCCAAAATTCAGGCAATTCTGCGGGCATTTGAAGAGATTTTCGGGGAAGGATCCTGCCATATTGAACCCGTCGCCGTCGAGAGTGGCGTGCCGGAACAACCTTTCGGAAACCAGGAAACGCGCACTGGCGCACGAAATCGCGTTGATAATGCGCGCCGTCTGCACCCGCAGGCTGATTTCTGGGTCGCTATTGAAGCGGGAATTGACGACGATGCGACCTTCAGTTGGGTAGTGATTGATAATGGCGTCCAGCGCGGCGAAGCCCGTTCAGCCACGCTGCCATTGCCAGCTGTCATTCTCGACAGAGTCCGTCAGGGCGAAGCGCTCGGTCCGGTGATGTCGGACTACACGGGTATTGATGAGATTGGCCGTAAAGAGGGCGCAATCGGCGTCTTTACCGCGGGCAAGCTGACGCGCTCAAGCGTATACCACCAGGCGGTGATTCTGGCGCTCAGCCCATTTCATAACGCAGTGTATTTATAGCGTTGTGCCGGATGGCGGCTTCGCCTTATCCGGCCACAACCGCGCCACATCCTTAGGCCTGATAAGCGAAGTGCCATCAGGCATTTTTTAGCAGCACCTGCTCCAGCCAATGACGCAGATCCACCGGTGCAGATTTGAGGCTGTTCGACCCCCGAGTAATGGTGGCGATCCCCGCCCCGAGCTCGTTTTTAAGCTCGCGCTGACTCATCTCGCCGCGCAGCAGCTCTTCAATGATACGCACGCGCGTGCCCAGCGCTTCGCGCTCATCCGGCGTTAACATCAAATTGAGCAGGGGCAGGTGTAAGTCTTGTTCATAGGCGTGTTTAAGCAGATCGACAAAACGTAACCACTCCTGGTGACGCTGTTCTGCCATCTCTGCCGAATAGGGTGATTGCTGAGTCATAAGTTATCGCCATCGTTGCGGGGGAAGCGTGCTTGCCTCCCCCTTTTGTACTCTTTAACGAGTACGATAGCATAACACAACCGACACGATCAGTAACGACGTTGCCATTCTGCGTCGCTCATCAACTCCGGTTTGTCACCGAGGAAATAGCGATAGTACGCATCGTAAGCCAGCACGTTCTTCACGTAGCCACGCGTCTCAGAGAATGGAATGCTTTCGACAAACGCGACAGCATCGATACGACCCGCGCTATTGCCAAGCCAGGTGCGAACGCGCCCCGGTCCGGCGTTATAGGCCGCCGACGCGAAAATGCGGTTATTACCGAATTGCTGATAGACATACTGTAAATAGCTGGTACCAATGTTGATGTTGGTATCAGGATCCAGTAGTTGGCTCGGGCTGCTGTAACCTGGAATCGAGAACATTTTCACCGTATGCGTCGCCGTGCCCGGCATAATCTGCATCAGCCCGCTGGCACCAACCGGCGATTTTACTTTCGGGTTCCAGGCGCTTTCCTGACGCGCTATCGCCATCGCATAGCTTGGCGGAATATCCTTACCGCTGGTGTAGCGTGTAAACAGATCCTTGTAGGCCAGTGGGAAACGCTCTTCCAGATGATCCCACAGCTTACCGGCGATCGTCGCTTGTACGCTCAGATCCCACCAGTGATTGTTGAACGCATAACGCGCCAGTTGAGCCTGCTCAGACTTCGTGCGACTGGTGACCAGATTCGCCCATTCACTGCGCGCGGTATTGTCCAGGTTCCAGTACATTAGCTCGCGCACACGTGCCATTTCCGGTCCCTGAGTCAGCGCAGAGTCAACGTTTGCCGGGGCTTTATCCACTTTCAGCTCGTACTCTTCACCCAGACGCTGTGCCGCCACCATCGGATAGAAACCGCGCTGCTGCATGAGCTGGTGCAGGATCTCTTTGGCTTCCGCCTCGCGCCCGCGCTCAAGCAGCAGATCCGCCTGCCAGTAACGCCACTCATCTTTCTCTTTTGCTTCCATTGGCAGACGCGCCAGCCAGGTATTCAGACCACGACGATCGCCGGTTCCCAGCGCCATGCGCACACGGCGCTCCACAAGCGAGGTGGAATTCGAGCGCATAATGGCGTCATCGCGCCATTTGGCCTGCTCATCGGTAACGTCATTACCCATCAGACGCCAGGCGACGATGTCGCGCAGCTCCTGGGTTTGCTCGTCATTCAGCTGTTGCGCCTGCGCCAGAGACGGGATCATCAGGCGGGCGTTTTCCGCATCCTGACGCGCCACGCTGGAAAAAGCCACCGCCGCCATCTGTCGGGTGAAATCCGTCGCGCCAGTGGTGCGTGCAAAGGTCATCACCGAATTCGGATCGTTGGCCAGCGCGATGATCGCCGAAGCGATAGTTTGGTATTGCGCGGGCATTTGCCCAGCTAACGCCGTGACCAGACCGGTATTCCCTGCTTTCATCGCCAGACGAATACGCTCCAGATACGCCAGCGGATCCTGAGTTCCTGAGGCGCGCCATACGCCGAATAATTTGTCACAGGCGTTCGGCTGGCTTTTCCCGCTCAACCACAGTTCTTTCGCGCCCTGCCAGGCCTCTTCGGTTTGCCCGGTGCTCCATTTCGCAAAGTAATAGTTGCATTGCGCTTCCGTGGTACCCGGTTTTTCTGGGCTGAACGCCAGTAGTCCACGCCAGTCCTCCCGTCGCGCCAGTTCATTCACGAAACGTGATTGCAGAGTACGCGCGGGGGGCAGCGTCGGGTTGGCGCGCACAAAATTGGTAACGGTAATGGTAGGCTGATTCATCAGATCGTCAGTAATCTGACGATATTCCAGATAAGGATACAGAGGATAATTCTTCAGGCCGGGCATCATCTGCTCTACGACATCCATCTGTCGGTTATCCCAGGCCTGTTTAATTTGCGCATAGCGACTGCGCTGCTCATCCAGGGAATCGGCTCGCGCCACTTGACTGACCGTCAGCAGACATACGCTGGCCGCCAGCAGGCGCCAGGTAAATTGATTGGCTTTGTCCACAAGCTCTTCCTCTTCTCATGTTACGTCTGTGCAGCATCATGCCGCTTAATTAGTTCATGCTAACCAGACATTGCAGAATGCGCCACGTCACGGACACTTTTTTACTTTTGTTGCGAGTGAGATCTGCTGGCTGGGATTGGGCAATGAAAAAGGCTACACTTCGCCTTTGATAACTATTTACCAATAATTAGCCCTAAATAATTCAAGTTGCAGCAAGGCGGCGAGGGAGTAAATCCCCTGAGCGTACATAGTGCGTGACTGGGGGGAACGACAAATCTGTCAGGAACAGATTTGAACGCTGCGGAGCAGCGGCCCGCAAGGGCGAGGCTCATGGATGAGCCGAGTAACTCACAGCCAACGCATCTGCGGCTTGAAGTATGACGGGATAAATAAAGAGGCGAGTCCAACGTGGCCCAATTTGTTTATACCATGCATCGTGTCGGCAAAGTCGTTCCGCCGAAACGTCATATTCTTAAAAACATCTCACTGAGCTTCTTCCCTGGCGCCAAAATCGGTGTACTTGGTCTGAACGGCGCGGGTAAATCGACCCTGCTGCGCATCATGGCCGGCATTGATACCGATATCGAAGGTGAAGCTCGCCCACAGCCTGGCATTAAAATCGGTTACCTGCCGCAGGAACCGAAACTAAACCCGGAACATACCGTTCGTGAATCCGTGGAAGAAGCGGTTGCCGAAGTGGTTAACGCGCTGAAAGGTCTGGATGAAGTGTACGCAAAGTACGCCGAGCCGGACGCCGACTTCGATAAACTCGCTGCGCAACAGGGCAAGTTTGAAGAGATCATTCAGGCGCACGACGGTCATAACCTGAACGTGCAGCTTGAGCGTGCCGCTGACGCCCTGCGTCTGCCGGACTGGGACGCTAAAATTGAGAACCTCTCCGGTGGTGAACGCCGCCGCGTCGCGCTGTGCCGCCTGCTGCTGGAAAAACCAGACATGCTGCTGCTCGACGAACCGACTAACCACCTGGACGCCGAATCCGTTGCGTGGCTGGAACGCTTCCTGCACGACTTCGAAGGCACCGTGGTGGCGATTACCCACGACCGTTACTTCCTCGACAACGTTGCGGGCTGGATTCTGGAGCTTGACCGCGGTGAAGGTATTCCATGGGAAGGCAACTACTCCTCCTGGCTGGAGCAGAAAGATCAGCGTCTGGCGCAGGAAGCGTCTCAGGAAGCGGCTCGCCGTAAATCCATTGAGAAAGAGCTGGAGTGGGTGCGTCAGGGCGCTAAAGGCCGTCAGTCTAAGGGTAAAGCCCGTCTGGCACGTTTTGAAGAGCTGAACAACACCGAATACCAGAAGCGTAACGAAACCAACGAACTGTTTATCCCACCTGGAGCACGTCTGGGTGATAAAGTCGTTGAAGTCACCAATCTGCGTAAATCCTACGGCGATCGCGTTCTGATTGACGACCTGAGCTTCTCCGTACCGAAAGGCGCCATCGTCGGCATCATCGGTCCGAACGGCGCGGGTAAATCTACCCTGTTCCGTATGATGTCCGGTCAGGAACAGCCAGACAGCGGCACCATCACACTCGGTGAAACCGTCAAGCTGGCTTCCGTTGACCAGTTCCGTGACGCCATGGACAACAGCAAAACCGTGTGGGAAGAAGTTTCCGGCGGGCTGGATATCATGAAGATCGGCAACACCGAGATGCCAAGCCGCGCCTACGTAGGCCGCTTCAACTTTAAAGGTGTTGATCAGGGTAAACGCGTAGGCGAACTCTCCGGCGGTGAGCGCGGTCGTCTGCACCTGGCGAAGCTGCTGCAGGTTGGCGGCAACATGCTGCTGCTTGATGAACCAACCAACGACCTGGATATCGAAACCCTTCGCGCGCTGGAAAACGCCCTGCTGGAGTTCCCGGGCTGCGCGATGGTCATCTCGCACGACCGTTGGTTCCTCGACCGTATCGCGACCCACATTCTGGATTACCAGGATGAAGGTAAGGTTGAGTTCTTCGAAGGTAACTTTACCGAATACGAAGAGTACAAGAAACGCACGCTGGGCGCAGATGCGCTGGAGCCGAAGCGTATTAAGTACAAGCGTATTTCGAAGTAATTACCGTTAAGCGCCGGATGGCGGCGTTACGCCTCATCCGGCCTACGAGGTTAGTGCGACTTGTAGGCCGGATAAGCGCAACGCCATCCGGCATTTACGCTATCTCTGCTCGCCCATCAACTCTTTCACCAACTCCACGCAGCGCAGAAATCGACCGTCATAGTCGGGCTCCTGAACGTGCACAAAATTGATATTGTTTTCCTGCAGCATCTCGACCAGCAGCGACTGAAACGCTTTTCTGTCAACCGAACTGCCGAGACTGCGTAAGCCATCCGCCACCCATGGAGTATTGTTCTCCAGCAGGATCACCAGGTCAAAGCGGTACTCGTCAATCAGGGCCTGCACAAACGGGTGTTCACGCCCTTCATACTTTTTGCAGAAGGCCTGAGTGGTAACGAAATCGGTGTCAATAAACGCCACTTTATTGGCATACTTGACAGCAAAATCAATGTATTGGGCTTGTCCCAGGGCGATTTTATCGTAGTCGGAATACTGCAACGCCATCTCATCACCACCCAAATGGGAGAAGACGTAATCACGCCCATATTCCCACGCACTGGTAGTGTTAAAGATATTGGCGAGCTTGTTCACCAGCGTCGATTTTCCGCTCGACTCTCCGCCGAGGATCGCCACGGTGCGCACGAAAAACGGCTTCACTTCTGTAGGAATATACTCCCAGTAGCGAAACGGGTTCTCACGGATTTGCCCGCCGCTGATGTTCATAAACGTTCGTTTGGGATCTACCAGCACGGTTTCGATCCCCAGATGTTCCAGATACTGCGGGGCATCTGACTCTTCAGAGGTGTAAATCCAGTTAGGCTGGATCCCTTTCTCCTGCATAAACGTTTTGATCCCGTTGCTCCACACATCCCAACCGTGTGGGTACGGCTCCATACCCTCTTCGTTGAAGGCATGAATACGGATATTTTTCTGATACTTAAAGGTTTGCAGCAGCCAGCGTAGACGATCGGGCACCGTGGGCTGTTGCGACATAGCGCTGTCTTCAAACAGGCTGCGATCGCGCGTGTCGTCATACCCCATGATGATATGCAGTTCATCGACCTGACTACACGCGCGCTGGATAAGATAGATATGGCCGGTATGCAGCGGATAAAACTTACCGAATACCACACCGATATTCTTCTGCTGGCGCGGAAACTCCAGCCCGAGAAACCGGTGCAACGCCTCCAGCTTTTGCGCGCTGGGACTTTTAATTTTGGCATTCAGCAGTTGACTTAAATATCCCTTGGTCATGCCACTGGCATCTGCCACCTGTTGCAGGGTACAGCCCTTTTGCTTAATGGCAGTTTTCAGATAATCAAATGACACAAGAGCCTCCTGCTGTAAAAATAAACGTAATACCCAATACCGCCGGAAAGACGGCGGGTATTTTATTATAGGTCGTCAAACACGCTTAAAGCATCCGTAAGCTTCTTAACGCCAAAGACCTGCATCCCTTCCGGCACTTTTTTCGGCACGTTGGCGGCAGGAACAATCGCCCGACGAAAGCCGTGCTTCGCCGCTTCGGAAATACGCTCCTGGCCGCTGGGTACCGGACGGATTTCGCCCGCCAGTCCCACTTCGCCAAAGACCACTAAGTCCTGCGGCAGCGGTCGGTCGCGCAGGCTGGAAACCATTGCCAGTAGCAGTGCCAGATCGGCGCTGGTTTCGGTAACCTTCACGCCGCCAACCACGTTGACGAACACGTCCTGATCCGCCATCTGCAAGCCGCCGTGACGATGCAGCACGGCCAGCAGAATCGCCAGACGGTTCTGCTCCAGACCGACCGCCACACGACGCGGATTCGCCATCATCGAATGGTCGACCAGCGCCTGAATCTCCACCAGCAACGGGCGCGTGCCTTCCCAGACCACCATCACTGAACTGCCGGAGGTGACTTCATCGCCACGGCTTAAGAAGATAGCGGAAGGGTTGCTAACTTCACGCAGCCCCTGTTCGGTCATGGCAAAGACGCCCAGTTCATTCACCGCGCCAAAGCGGTTTTTATGGCTACGCAGAGTACGGAAACGAGAATCGGCGTCGCCGTCGAGCAGCACCGAGCAGTCAATACAGTGCTCCAGCACCTTTGGACCGGCCAGCGAGCCGTCTTTGGTGACGTGGCCGACCATGACAATCGCCACGCCGCGCGTTTTGGCAAAGCGGGTCAGATAAGCCGCGGTTTCGCGCACCTGTGCCACGCTGCCCGGCGAAGACTGAATATCCGCCATGTGCATCACCTGAATGGAGTCGATAACCATCAGCCTCGGCTGTTCTTCTTCGGCAATCAGGCAAATTTGTTCGATACTGGTTTCCGACAGCATGTTCAGATTCGCCGTCGGCAGACCGAGTCGATGCGCGCGCATCGCCACCTGTTGCAAAGACTCTTCGCCGGTGACGTACAGGGTTTTCATCTGCTCAGCGAGCTTGCACAGCGTTTGCAGCAGCAGCGTTGATTTCCCTGCGCCGGGGTTACCGCCAATCAGGATGGCGCTACCGGGCACCACACCGCCGCCCAGCACGCGGTCAAACTCTTTAAATCCGGTGGAAAAACGCGGCAACTCTTCAAGGCTGATATCAGACAGCTTCTGCACTTTTGCGATGCCCGCATTCCCGGCATAGCCGCTGAGCCGCTCGTTACGCGCCACCGTTGGTGACGCAGCAAGGCGTACCTCGATAATGGTGTTCCAGGCCTGACAGGCGCTGCATTGCCCTTGCCAGCGCGGGTAATCGGCCCCGCATTCGTTACAAACAAAGGCGCGTTTTGGAGCTTTGGCCACGTTTTACCTCTTTCGTTAGCGCGTTTACCGGACAGCGTGGGCGCTTATCCGGCCTACGGTCACTTTGCCATCAGGCAATTAAATCATTTCTGGTTCATGCTGCCAGAGAGAATGCAGAACACGCCCATCAGGTCAGCGTGACGGATCGTAATCTCCGTCTTTTCATTCACTTTGGGTTTGGCATGATACGCTATACCCAGTCCAGCCGTTTTGATCATCGGCAGATCGTTGGCACCATCGCCGATCGCCACCGTCTGCGCCATCGGGATCTCATACTCCTGCGCCAGGCGGGTCAGGGTGTTGGCTTTGTACTGCGCATCGACGATATCGCCGATCACGTTGCCGGTGAATTTACCGTCCATGATCTCCAGCTCGTTTGCCACAGCCGCCGTCAGACGTAGTTTGTTACGCAGATAATCGGCAAAGAAGGTAAAACCGCCGGAGGCAATTGCCACTTTCCAGCCGAGCGTTTCCAGTTTTAACACCAGCTGAGTCAGGCCAGGCATCAGTGGTAGCGTTTCGCGCACCTGGTGCAAAATATTGGCATCAGCGCCCTTCAACGTCGCCACGCGGCTGCGCAAGCTGGCGGTAAAGTCCAGCTCGCCGCGCATCGCGCGTTCGGTGACTTCCGCAACCATTTCGCCGGTTCCCGCCAGTTTGGCAATTTCATCGATACACTCGATCTGGATAGCCGTTGAATCCATGTCCATCACCAGCAAACCCGGCGTGCGCAAATGCGGAATTTTACCCAGTGGCGCAACATCCAGTTTGGCATCATGCGCCAGTTTTGCCGCACGCGGCGTTAACGAGCCCGCCAGACGAATCACCTGATAATCCTCAACGCACCACGCCGCCACGATCACCATCGCTGCACCCAGTTTGCTCTGGTATTGCGTTAACCGTTGTTTATCCAGCCCACGACCGTACAGCAGCCAGCCACTGCGGCCCGCGTGGTAATCCAGCGGCATGACTTCATCACCGCTTAAAGAGAGAGGCAGACCTGGCCACAGAGAAACATCTTCAGGTAGATCGCACCAGGTAATGTTAGGCATTAAAGCTCCTGTAAAATCGTTCGGGTCGGAATCATCAGGGGAAAATAACGCATGAGGCTACCCTGTAACCAGCGCTTCTGGCAACATTAAGTCTCAAATTTTCAGCAGGTGGAATATGGCTCGCACAAAACTGAAATTCCGACTTCATCGTGCAGTGATTGTATTGTCCTGCCTTGCGCTGCTCGTTGCTCTGATGCAGGGCGCGTCCTGGTTTAGTCAAAGCCACCAACAGCAGCGTAATCCGCAGCTCGAAGAGCTGGCGCGCACGCTGGCTCGCCAGGTCTCCTTGAACGTCGCCCCGCTGATGCGTACCGAAACGCCGGATGAAAAGCGCATTAAAGCGGTACTCTCGCAGCTCACGGAAAGTAGCCGTATTCTGGATGCGGGGGTCTACGATGAACAGGGAGACCTGATTACACGCACCGGTGAGAGCGTCAACGTTCGAGACCGACTGGCGTTGGACGGCAAAAAAGCCGGGGGCTATTTTAACCAGCAGATTGTCGAGCCCATTCAGGGAAGAAATGGTCCGCTGGGCTATCTACGCCTGACGCTGGATACCCACACGCTCGCCACCGAAGCCAAGCAGGTGGATAACACCACCAACATCTTACGCCTAATGCTGCTTCTGTCACTGGCAATTGGCGTGGTGCTCACCCGTACCTTATTGCAAGGCAAGCGCACCCGCTGGCAGCAATCCCCTTTCCTGCTGACCGCCAACAAACCGGTACAGGAAGAAGATAACGAGAAGAAAGAGTAATAACAGAAAGGAAATCGACCATGACGACACTACGCCTGCTTATCTCAGACTCTTACGATCCGTGGTTTAACCTCGCGGTCGAAGAGTGCATTTTTCGCCAGATGCCCGCCACGCAGCGCGTCCTGTTCTTGTGGCGTAACGCCGATACGGTGGTGATTGGCCGGGCGCAAAACCCGTGGAAAGAGTGTAATACCCGCCGTATGGAAGAAGACAACGTGCGGCTCGCCCGTCGCAGCAGCGGCGGCGGCGCGGTGTTCCATGACTTAGGCAATACCTGCTTTACCTTTATGGCCGGTAAACCGGAGTACGACAAAACCATCTCTACTGCTATTGTCCTCCATGCCCTGAACGCGCTGGGCGTAGACGCCGACGCCTCCGGGCGTAACGATCTGGTCGTGAAAACGCCAGACGGCGATCGCAAAGTTTCCGGCTCTGCTTATCGGGAAACGAAAGACCGCGGATTCCACCACGGCACGCTTTTGTTGAACGCCGATCTCAGCCGCCTGGCAAACTATCTCAATCCAGATAAAAAGAAACTCGCCGCCAAAGGCATCACCTCGGTTCGCTCACGCGTAGCGAATCTAACGGAGCTGTTGCCGGGCATCACCCATCAACAGGTCTGTCAGGCTATCACGGAAGCCTTTTTTGCCCACTACGGCGAACGTGTCGAAGCGGAAATTATCTCGCCGGACAAAACCCCGGATCTGCCGAACTTTGCCGAAACCTTTGCCCGTCAGAGCAGTTGGGAGTGGAATTTTGGTCAGGCGCCCGCGTTCTCGCATCTTCTGGACGAGCGTTTCACCTGGGGCGGCGTTGAGCTGCATTTCGACGTGGAAAAAGGTCATATCACCCGTACGCAGGTCTTTACCGACAGCCTCAATCCCGCGCCGTTAGAAGCGCTGGCGGGTCGTCTGCAGGGGTGTTTGTACCGTGCGGATATGCTGCAACAGGAGTGCGAAGCGCTGCTGGTTGATTTCCCAGGGCAGGAGAAAGAGTTACGCGAGCTGTCAGCGTGGATTGCCAGTGCAGTGAGCTAAACGCTGGCCTGAAAATGCCGGATGGCGGTCCGGCATACATCGATTGTAGCCCGGTAAGCGCAGCGCTACCGGGCATCACAACACTTACTCTTTATCGCCCAGCAGAACGGATTCCAGTGCGATTTTGATCATGTCGTTGAAGGTCGTCTGACGTTCAGCGGCAGTGGTCTGCTCGTGAGTACGGATATGGTCGGACACGGTGCAGATGGTCAGCGCTTTCGCACCAAACTCAGCCGCAACGCCGTAGATACCCGCCGCTTCCATTTCCACGCCCAGCACGCCGTATTTTTCCATTACGTCGAACATTTCGCCGTCCGGAGAGTAGAACAGGTCAGCGGAGAACAGGTTGCCCACGCGCGCGTCTACGCCCAGCGCTTTTGCCGCATCAACTGCATTACGCACCATGTCGAAGTCAGCGATAGCTGCGAAGTCATGATCTTTAAAACGGATACGGTTTACTTTGGAGTCGGTGCAGGCGCCCATACCGATAACCACGTCACGCAGTTTAACGTCCATACGCACAGCGCCGCAGGAGCCTACGCGAATGATTTTCTTCACGCCAAAATCGGTGATCAGCTCTTTGGTGTAGATAGAGCAGGACGGGATACCCATCCCGTGACCCATAACGGAGATCTTACGGCCTTTGTAAGTACCGGTGAAACCTAACATGCCGCGAACGTTGTTCACTTCACGAACATCTTCGAGGAAAGTTTCAGCAATATGCTTTGCGCGCAGCGGGTCGCCCGGCATCAATACGACGTCAGCGAAATCACCCATTTCTGCATTAATATGTGGAGTTGCCATCTTCAGTTCCCTTTTGATTTATTGTTTTTGTCGGGGGGTAGCACTGCCTTACCCAACCGACAAAACGAATTCAAATACCCTAAGGATTTCGCGTTGTTGGAAGGCGACGAATTCGGTACCCCCGGGAGCATAGATTACCTATGTGACCGGGGTGAGCGAATGAAGTCAACGCATCTACAGCGCGAAAGACAACGGGTATCACAGCATGTTTTTACCGTAGTCCATCGGCGATGTACCAAAGTAGCTCGCCAGCGTCTGGCCAATATCCGCGAAAGTTTCACGGTGACCTAAAGAGCCTGGTTTCACTTTCGGGCCGTAAACCAGCACCGGAATGTGCTCACGGGTGTGGTCAGTGCCGGTCCAGCTCGGGTCACAGCCGTGGTCAGCGGTCAGGATCAGAATGTCATCTTCACCCACCAGTTCCATCAGTTCAGGTAAACGGCGGTCGAACAGTTCCAGACCTGCAGCGTAACCAGCGATATCGCGACGATGTCCCCAGGAAGAGTCGAAATCAACGAAGTTAGTGAAGACGATGGTCTTATCACCCGCTTCTTTCATCTCTTTGATGGTGGCGTCGAACAGCGCGTCCAGGCCGGTAGCTTTCACTTTTTTGGTGATGCCGCAGTTAGCGTAAATATCCGCGATTTTACCGACGGAAACCACGTGACCGTCTTTCTCGTCGACCAGTTTCTGCAGCACAGTCGGTGCTGGCGGCTCAACGGCCAGATCGTGACGGTTACCGGTACGCTGGAAATTACCCGCTTTATCACCGATAAACGGACGCGCGATAACACGACCGATGTTGTAACCACCTTCGGTCAGTTCTTCACGAGCGATTTCACACAGTTCGTAGAGTTTATCCAGGCCAAAAGTCTCTTCGTGACAGGCAATCTGGAACACGGAGTCTGCAGAAGTATAGAAAATCGGCTTGCCGGTTTTCATATGCTCTTCACCCAGTTGATCCAGGATCACGGTACCGGAAGAGTGGCAGTTGCCGAGGTAGCCCGGCAGGTTGGCACGTTTGACCAGTTTATCCAGCAGTTCCTGCGGGAAGCTGTTGTCATGATCGGAGAAATAACCCCAGTCAAACAGAACCGGAACACCCGCGATTTCCCAGTGGCCAGACGGCGTGTCTTTCCCGGAAGAGAGTTCATGCGCCCAGGCGTAGGCACCAATCACTTCCGCGTTACCGTCCATACCAGCAGCAATTTTACCGGTAGAACCTTCGTGAGCTTTCACCAGGCCCAGACGGGTCAGGTTAGGCAGATTCAGTGGACCTTTGCGACCCTTGTCAGCTTCGCCTTTCGCACAGGCTTCTGCAATGTGTCCCATAGTGTCTGAGCCTACGTCGCCAAAGCGATCCGCATCTTCAGTCGCACCAATACCAAAGGAGTCCAGCACCATAATAAATGCACGTTTCATCTTGTTCTCCAACATCTGCGCCGCAAAAAAGCGATCAGATCAGTATACAGTTATTCGGTAATACGACGATAGACTGTCGGTGTAATTTCTGGCGCTTTATCGTCAAGGCTAATTGCCGCTTTGACCGCTTTCGCCGCTTCCTGCCAGTTGGCTTCGTCTTTGGCGTGGATCACCGCCAGCGGACGCTGTCCGTCTACGCTGTCGCCCAGACGCGCCATGTCGCTAAAGCCAACGCTGTAATCAATGGTGTCCGAAGCCTGACGACGACCGCCGCCCATGGAAACAACCGCCATACCCAGCGCACGGGTATCCATAGCGCTGACAAAACCTTCGGTATCAGCATATACCGCTTTGCTGAGCATTGCCGTCGGCAGGTACTTCGCATAATTTTCGACGAAATCGGTCGGGCCTTTCTGCGCCGCAACCATGCGACCAAAAATCTCTGCCGCTTTGCCGTTATCCAGCACCGCCTGCAATTTCGCACGGGCTTCGGCATCATCTTTCGCCAGATTGCCGGAGATCAGCATTTCCACGCACAGCGCCATCGTGACGTCTAACAGACGTGGATTGCGGTATTCACCTGTCAGGAACTGCACCGCTTCGCGGACTTCTACCGCGTTACCTGCGCTGGATGCCAGTACCTGGTTCATATCGGTTAACAGCGCGGTGGTACGTACACCCGCCCCGTTCGCCACGCCGACAATCGCTTCGGCAAGCGCTTCAGAAAGCTCATAGGTCGGCATAAAGGCGCCGCTGCCTACTTTCACGTCCATCACCAGCGCATCCAGCCCTTCCGCCAGCTTTTTCGCCAGGATAGAGCCGGTAATCAGCGGGATGGAATCCACCGTCGCGGTAATATCGCGGGTGGCGTAAAAACGTTTATCCGCCGGTGCGAGCGAGCTGGTTTGCCCAATAATCGCCACACCCACGTCTTTAATAATTTCACGGAAACGCGCATCGTCCGGGAAGATGTCAAACCCTGGGATGGCTTCCAGTTTATCGAGCGTACCGCCGGTATGACCCAGACCACGTCCGGAGATCATCGGAATATAGCCGCCACATGCAGCGACCATCGGGCCTAACATCAGTGACGTTACGTCACCCACGCCGCCGGTAGAGTGTTTATCCACAATCGGGCCGTTCAGCTGCAGGCTTTTCCAGTCCAGCACGGTTCCTGAATCACGCATTGCCATGGTCAGCGAAACACGCTCAGGCATTGTCATATCGTGGAAGAAAATGGTCATCGCCAGGGCGGCGATTTGCCCTTCAGAGATGGTGTTGTCGCGAATCCCATTGATAAAGAAACGAATCTCTTCATCGCTCAGCGCATGACCATCACGTTTTTTACGAATAATTTCTTGTGCGAGAAACATGGTAACCCCCGATAAATCAGGTTAAATGCAGCGGAAAACCCACTGCAATGAATGATTACTCTAAACAATTCGAGTCGCAGGAAGCGGCAAGGAAACTCATCCCCAGGCGCTTACTACAGTAAGTGACTGGGGTGAGGGAGTGCAGCTAACGCACCTGCGGCTTGCAGTATGACGAGTAATTAGTAGCTGCTTGCGCTCTTACCATCGCCGTGACCCAGCGCTTTCAGCAAGCTCGCCAGCAGGCTGGATGCGCCAAAACGATAGTGACGGGAATCGGCCCAGTCAGCGCCAAACAGTTCGTCGGCAATCGCCAGGAACTGCTGTGCATCTTCTGCGGTACGCACGCCGCCTGCCGGTTTGAAACCTACAGTTTTAGAAACGCCCATGTCGCGGATCACTTCCATCATGATGCGTGCGCTTTCCGGCGTCGCATTTACCGGCACTTTACCGGTAGAGGTTTTGATGAAATCAGCACCCGCTTTGATGGAGATTTCAGACGCTTTACGGATAAGACTCTCTTCTTTCAGCTCACCGGTTTCGATGATCACTTTCAGCAGCACGTTTGCCGCCGCACACGCATCTTTACATGCTTTAACCAGATCAAAACCAACCTGCTCGTTACCGGCGATCAGGGCACGGTAAGGGAACACCACGTCAACTTCATCCGCGCCGTAGGCAATCGCCGCGCGGGTTTCAGCCAGCGCAATCTCGATGTCGTCGTTGCCGTGCGGGAAGTTGGTCACGGTTGCAATACGGATGTCCGGAGTGCCTTGCTCTTTCAGCGTCTTACGCGCGATAGGGATGAAACGCGGATAGATGCAAATAGCGGCAGTGTTGCCTACCGGGGTCTTCGCCTGATGACACAGCGCGATCACTTTTTCATTGGTGTCGTCGTCATTCAGGGTGGTCAGGTCCATCAGTTTCAGTGCACGCAGGCTGCTTGCTGTTAAATCGGTCATAACATTCTCCAACGGCATCGCCGTATAAAATTTCACCTTGCGAGTTTGTTAGTATTCTAACATCCGCTCGCTATTACACTTCGATATACATCACAGTTAATGAAAACCACATACAGATTTGCATTACTCTAATGAGATCTACTTCAAATAAATCACCTTTCAAGAAGGGATGCGGTGGCATCAGGCGCATCCGGATCAAAGGTTGTGGCGGCGTTGCTTTCTACAATGGCGTTACACCTTCGGGATTAAAAGGAATCAACGATGCCCACTTCAAGCGAACTCGCGCTGCAACAGCGTTGCCAACAAATCGTGACCAGTCCGGTGCTCAGCCCTGAGCAGAAACGCCACTTCCTGGCGCTGGAGGCTGAAAACGCGCTGCCTTACCCGCAACTACCTGCTGAGGCTCGCCAGGCGCTGGATGACGGGGTGATCTGCGATATGTATGAAGGTCATGCCCCGTTCAAACCGCGCTATGTTTTACCCGACTACGCGCGTTTTCTGGCCAACGGTTCCTCATGGCTGGAACTGGAAGGAGCCAGGGATCTTGATGACGCGTTATCCTTACTCACCATCCTGTATCACCACGTTCCGTCAGTCACCTCGATGCCGGTCTATCTCGGCCAGCTCGACGTTCTGTTGCAACCGTATGTTAGAATTCTAACACAAGATGAGATCGATATTCGAATAAAACGTTTCTGGCGTTATCTCGACAGAACCCTGCCAGACGCATTTATGCATGCCAATATCGGCCCCGCAGATACGCCTGTCACCCGTGCAATTTTACGCGCAGACGCAGAGTTAAAGCAGGTTTCGCCTAATCTGACGTTCATTTATGATCCGCAAATTACACCTGACGACCTGCTGCTCAACGTGGCGCAAAATATCTGCGAGTGCAGTAAGCCGCACATTTCCAACGGCCCCGAAAATGATAAAATTTTCACAAAAGGTCAGTATGGCGTCGTCAGCTGTTACAACTCATTGCCGCTCGCCGGGGGTGGAAGCACGCTGGTCAGGCTCAATCTGAAAGCCATCGCAGAGCGCAGCACCTCTGTCGATGACTTCTTTACGCGCACCCTACCGCACTATTGCCAGCAGCAAATCGCCATCATTGATTCACGATGTGAATTCCTCTATGAAAAATCACATTTCTTTGAGAATAGCTTCCTGGTGCAGGAAGGGTTGATTGATCCCGAACGTTTTGTCCCTATGTTCGGCATGTATGGCCTGGCGGAGGCGGTGAACCTGCTGTGCGATAAGGCGGGGCAGAATGCTCGCTACGGAAAAGACGAGGTCGCCAATCAGCTCGGCTATCGCATCAGCGCCCAACTGGCGGAGTTTGTAGAAAGTACCCCGGTGAAATTTGGCTGGAAGCAGCGCGCAATGCTGCACGCACAGTCAGGGATCAGTTCTGACATCGGCACCACGCCGGGCGCGCGTCTGCCCTACGGCGATGAGCCGGATCCGATCACTCACCTGCAAACCGTCGCGCCGCATCATGCGTATTATCACGCTGGGATCAGCGACATTCTCACGCTGGATGAAACCATCAAGCGCAATCCTCAGGCGCTGGTGCAATTGTGCCTCGGGGCGTTTAAAGCTGGGATGCGTGAGTTTACTGCCAACGTGAGTGGTAACGATCTGGTCCGCGTCACCGGCTATATGGTACGCCTGTCGGATCTGGAAAAATATCGCGCCGAAGGTTCACGCACCAACACCACCTGGCTGGGCGAAGAAGCCGCGCGCAATACCCGCATTCTGGAACGACAACCTCGCGTGATTAGCCATGAACAGCAGATGCGCTTCAGTAAGTAAGATCATTCCTTTCTCCTGCGTCGACGGGCCGGGCAGTCGCCTGGCTCTGTTTCTGCAAGGATGTAACCTGCGCTGTAAAAATTGCCACAATCCGTGGACGATGGGACGCTGCAACGACTGCGGGGAATGTGTCCTGCATTGCCCGCATGAGGCGCTGAGCCTGAGTGCGGGGAAAGTGAGATGGCAATCCGACGTATGTCAGCAGTGCGATACCTGCCTGCACATGTGCCCACAGCAGGCCACGCCGATGGCGCAAACCCTGAGCGTTGATGAAGTGCTGCAGCATATTCGCAAGGCGGTGCTGTTTATTGAAGGAATTACGGTCAGCGGCGGCGAAGCGACCACCCAGTTGCCGTTTATCGTGGCGCTGTTTAACGCGATCAAAACCGATCCGCAACTGCAACACCTGACCTGCATGGTAGACAGCAACGGCATGCTGAGCGAAACCGGCTGGCAAAAACTGCTGCCGGTATGCGACGGCGTAATGCTCGATTTAAAAGCCTGGGATAGCGCGTGTCATCGACAGTTGACTGGCCGCGATAACACGCTGATTAAACAAAGCATTACCTTTTTGTCCGGGCAGGGAAAACTTGCGGAACTGCGCCTGCTGGTTATTCCTGGCCACGTGGATTATCTACAGCATATCGATGCACTGGCGGCGTTTATCAAACGTTCAGGTGATGTACCAGTGCGGCTAAATGCCTTTCATGCGCACGGGGTGTACGGCGAAGCGAAGGACTGGCCGAGCGCCACGCCTGAGGATGTGGAGCAACTGGCGCAAGGATTGCGCGAGCGCGGAGTGGATAATTTGATCTTCCCGGCGCTGTACCTGTAATTGCCGGATGCGACGTATCCGTAGTCCGGCAATTAAAAATCAAATAACGCCGTCGTATTGCGATACAGCGCATCAGCGATAACATCCGCAGGTTCCGGGCGCAGCTCGCAGAGGACATCAAAGACTCTGACCACCTGCTCCGGGCGATTCGGCTGTCCCTGAAAGCCGTTGAGCGGCATATCCGGCGCGTCAGTTTCCAGCAGCAGTGAGTCCAGCGGCAGTTGCGCCATTACCTCGCGGGTTTTACTGGCGCGCGGATAGGTAATGGTGCCGCCCACGCCAATTTTGTAGCCCAGTTGCACAAAACGTTCGGCCTGCTGCACGCTCCCGGAAAACCCATGCACCACGCCGGTTCGCGGTAAAGCATGGCGTTTCAGGTGCATCGCCAGCTTGTCATGAGTGCGCCGCGAATGCAGGATCACCGGCAGCTCGTAACGCTTCGCCAGCTTAAGCTGCGCTTCCAGCAGCCGCTCTTGCTTATCGAATTGCGGATCGTCCCGATAAAGATCCAGCCCAATCTCGCCTACCGCCACCAGCTTTTGCGGGCGCTTATCCAGCGCCTGCTGCAACTGCTCCAGGCAGTCATCGCTATGTTGCTCAATAACAATGGGGTGCAGCCCCAGGGCGGCAAACAATGGAGGGTAATTTTCCGCTAACGCCAGTACACGGGAAAAATTTGCCGCCTGGGTGGCCGGAACGATAATGCTTTGCACGCCGACGTCAGTCGCGCCCTGAATACTGGCAGATTCATCGCCCGTAAACGGCGGAAAATCAAAGTGACAATGCGTATCAATAAAACGATAACTCACGCCAAATCCTCATTATTAAACGTCGTGTCGTTAGCCTGAGGCGCATTGGTCACCACCGGCGCGTGAGCATCGTTAGCCACCGGCGCGGGAGGAACCACGACCGGTCCCGGCACCACAATCTTCGGCGTCTGACGAGGCAACGGCGCATTTTTCGCCAGCAGCTTGCCGACGGTTGCCAGGAAGTAACGACCACACAGGCGTCCGGTCTTGTAATCTTCCCGCAGCGCCGGAATACGGCTTCCTAATGCCATGCTATGGAGCGGTTTGGGCGGGTAGATCTCAAAGATACGCAGCTTGCCCGGCGGTTTCTCAATAAAACTCTGAATCGCGCGATAGCTGGCTTCATGGTGCTGGACCAGATTCAGCAGCGGTTGCAGGCTGCTTTCGCCCAGCCAGCGTTCCATACGCTTGAACCACTGCGGGGTGTAATACATTTGCGAAGGCACGGTGCGGATAACCACCAGCGTTTTTGCCCCCTGCTTCGCCGCTTCCTGCACGGGAATGGCGTCGCTGACTCCCCCATCGAGATAATTCACACCATCCAGCGCAACCCCGGCGCGGTAGAACCCGGGAATCGCGCTGGAGGCACGAATAAGATCGAGCCAGTTTTGCCGGTTCGGCGAAAAATAGCCAGGCGTGTAGTCATCGCCCCGACAGGCGCACATATAAAACGATTTCCCTGCGGCAAACAGGCGCTCGGCGTTATCCATCGCCAGCGGCATCTGGGACGCGGTCGAATCCACTAGCCAATCGAGATCGATTAAATTTCCCCCGCGCACAAAGCGCACCGGGTCAAAAAATTCACGTCGGGTAGTGTAACGCATGATGACTTTACGACCGTAACCCGGCTGGTTACAAAGATAGGCTGAAAGGTTTTGCGCACCAGCGGAGGTCCCGTAGAAGAGATCAAAAGGATTGAACTGCGCGCGCATGAATTCATCCAATACGCCAGCGGTGAAGATGCCTCTTTGTCCGCCGCCCTCACACACCAGCGCCATACTGCCTGGTTGAAACGGACGTAACGATAACGGCGCAATATTACCGAGCGTGACGGGTATTCTCTGCCCCACCTCTGCCTTCCTGTTGTTTTTGTAATAGAACAACAAAGTAACGCAAATTGCCTGATGCTAAAACCGTAAAAGCCAGTCCGGTGGACTGGCTTAGTAGCAAGTTATCTTTACGGTTAATCCCCAAAATAATTCGAGTCACAAGAAGGCGGCAAGGGCGTGAATCCCGACCAGCTTACTCTGGTAAGTGATACGGGCGAGCACGCGTAGCCCACGCACCTTTAACTTGAAGAATAAAGGGGATGTCGCTAGGGCCGTTTACGACCTGTAAACAGGCTGACCAGAAACAGAATGATCCCCACCACAAAAACAATTTTCGCTGCGCCAGCAGCGGTACCCGCCAGTCCACCAAAACCCAGTGCAGCGGCAATTAACGCGATAACCAGAAATATGATGCCCCATCGAAACATGCGCTTCTCCTTTACCATAGTTAATGTCACCGCTTGATATGAGCACTCAGGCTGCCCATCGGCGATATTTTCAGTGTGGTGCACAACACGCCTCCCGACAAACGTCGGGAGGACGAATTAAGTCTAATTAGTGAGTTTTAAGATCGTTTTTGACGCTTTTCACGCCATCAATCGCTTTGGCGATGCTCTCAGCGCGATCGCTTTGAGCCTGTGATTCAACGGTTCCTGAAAGCTGTACCACGCCATCGGTGGTTTCAACTTTCACTTTGCGGGAAGGGACAATATCATCGGCCAGCAGCTTGGCTTTTACCTCACTGGTGATTGCCGTATCGCCCGCATAGCCTTTTACAGAAGTGTCTTTGCTATCACGTACGTGCAGTTTGTCGCTAACGGAGGTCACACCCTCAACGCCTTTGGCGACTTTAACTGCCTCTTCGGCCTGTGCCTGGCTTTCAACAAACCCGCTTAGCGTCACCACCTTCTGGTCGGTTTTAACGGAAATGTCGGTGCTCTTAATGCTATCGTGATCCACCAGCGCGGCTTTTACTTTCGCAGTGATGGTGCTGTCATCCATGAAATTACCGACTTTGTTCATGGAGCTATCGACTTTCTGCCCCGCACTTTCGACGCCGGATTGCGTTTTATCCGTCGTGGAGTTTTCTGCATAAGCAGAACCCGTTGCAACAGCGGAGGTCAGCATCACGGCCAGCAGCGTTTTAGAAATCTTAAGTCCTGTCATTGTCATCGATGTATTCCTGTATGTTTGCTAAAAGCTGCGCTCTGCCGTAAAACGGCTTGAGCCAGCAACTAATCTTGTAAGTGGAATAAATATCAGCAATAGAAGCTGCAACAGGCAGCCTAAAAAGCATTTAACGCCGACATTTATGTCATCACATTGTTAAATATAGTTCAGGATTTCGTGATCGCAGTCCAGATTGACTAAAAAACGTGCAAACAAAAGAAAAACGAGAGGTTTTAAGAACATTCCGCAAGGGATTTAAAAGACAGGAAAAGTTGTAGGGCACGGCGGATACCGTGCCCTGAAGGTCGATTAGTGTTCGCGCGTTTTGCGGAACTGAACGTCAGGGTAACGTTCCTGGGTGAGATTCAGGTTAACCATGGTCGGCGCGATATAAGTGAGGTTATCGCCGCCATCCAGCGCCAGCTGAATTTCGTTTTTACGCTTGAATTCTTCGAATTTCTTCACGTCAGAACACTCTACCCAGCGTGCTGTCGCTACGTTGACCGACTCATAAATCGCTTCAACGTTGTATTCGCTCTTCAGGCGTGAAACCACCACGTCGAACTGCAGCACACCAACAGCGCCCACGATCAGATCGTTATTAGCGATCGGACGGAAAACCTGCACTGCGCCCTCTTCGGACAGCTGAACCAGCCCTTTCAGCAGCTGTTTCTGCTTCAACGGATCCTTCAGACGAATACGACGGAACAGCTCCGGCGCGAAGTTCGGAATACCGGTGAACTTCATCATTTCGCCTTGGGTAAAGGTATCGCCAATCTGGATAGTGCCGTGGTTGTGCAGACCCAGAATATCGCCCGGATACGCTTCTTCCACGTGAGAACGGTCACCGGCCATAAAAGTCAGCGCATCGGAGATAACCACGTCTTTACCAATGCGCACCTGGCGCATTTTCATACCTTTCTCGTACTTGCCGGACACCACGCGCATAAACGCCACGCGGTCACGGTGTTTCGGGTCCATGTTGGCCTGAATTTTAAACACGAAGCCGGTGAACTTCTCTTCTGAGGCTTCAACGACACGGGTGTCGGTTTTACGCGGCATCGGCGCAGGCGCCCACTCCACTAAGCCATCCAGCATATGATCAACGCCGAAGTTACCGAGCGCGGTACCGAAGAATACCGGGGTGATTTCGCCCGCGAGGAACAGCTCATGGTCGAACTCGTTAGACGCGCCCTGCACCAGCTCCAGCTCGTCGCGCAGCTGCTGCGCCAGGTCTTCCCCCACGGCGGCATCGAGTTCAGGGTTGTTCAGACCTTTAACAATGCGCACTTCCTGAATGGTGTGGCCTTTACCCGTCTGGTACAGGTAAGTTTCGTCTTTATATAGGTGATAGACGCCTTTGAACAACTTACCGCAGCCAATCGGCCAGGTGATCGGCGCACAGCCGATTTTCAGTTCATTCTCGACTTCATCCAGCAGCTCCATCGGATCGCGGATGTCACGGTCGAGTTTGTTCATAAAGGTCAGGATCGGGGTATCACGCAGACGGGTAACTTCCATCAGCTTACGGGTCCGGTCTTCAACACCTTTTGCTGCGTCGATGACCATCAGGCAGCAGTCCACCGCCGTCAGAGTACGGTATGTATCTTCAGAGAAGTCTTCGTGCCCTGGGGTGTCCAGCAGGTTTACCAGGCAGTCATGATATGGAAACTGCATCACAGAGGTGGTAATGGAGATACCACGCTGCTTTTCCATTTCCATCCAGTCAGATTTCGCATGCTGGCTGGAGCCACGGCCTTTTACCGTACCGGCGGTCTGAATCGCCTGTCCGAATAACAGTACCTTTTCAGTAATTGTCGTTTTACCGGCATCCGGGTGAGAAATAATGGCAAAAGTGCGGCGTTTGGCCACCTCTTGCAAATAAGGAGACAACGTCATAGTCAAATCTTCTTAGGTAAGCACGGCAACAGGCCGTGCAAGTTGAATACGAAAAATTGCGGCTATTTTACCCATCAACGGGGGGGAGGCAATCAGTGTTTACACAGGAGCCGCTCCAGTTCACTTAATGACGCCACGGTCCAGGTCGGCTGAATGCCCGCTGGCTGCTCGCGGTGGTGCGTATTTAGCCAGCAGGTGGATAGCCCGGCGTTAATGCCGCCAAGAATATCGGACTCTGCGGTGTCGCCCACCATCAGTACGCGAGAACGCTCAGGATTGCCCGCCTGCTCCAGCGCATGGTCAAAAATACGGGGATCGGGTTTTGCCACGCCAACCTGCTCAGAAATCACCAGCAGGTCGAAATAGTCGCGCAGCCCCGTCCGCTCAAGGCGGATTTGCTGCAACGCCGTAAAGCCGTTAGTAATAATACCGATTTTTGTTTTATCACGAATCGCATTGAGCAGAGAAACCGCCCCTGGCAACGGCGAGCAGATCTCCGCCATCGCATTGATAAAGGCGTCATTAAGCTGGCCTGGCTCAACCTTCAGGCGTTCAGCCCAGCTCTGAAAACGAGCGTGCTGGAGTTGTAATGAGGTAATCGCACCATTTTGATAATCCACCCACAGCGGTTTATTTACGGCCAGGTAGTCCTGAAAATCTTCAGCGGTAAAGGTAATGCTATAGTCGAGAAACATCCGCTGTAAGCCGGTAAACGAGTCAAACGTAAACAGCGTTTCGTCGGCATCAAAGAAAATCCAGTCCCACTTCTTCATCATTACACCTTGTCTTACATGCTGATTGGCAATGCCATTATAATGGCGTCTTCATGACCATCGGCCGTCGGATAGTAATTGCGCCGGATCGTCGCCTCGTTAAAGCCCAGGCTTTCGTACAGCGCGATAGCGGCAGCATTTGAGGCGCGCACTTCAAGCCACAGTGTCAAAATGCCACGCTTTTCCAGCTCATCGATCAGGTATTCCAGTAGCTCACGCCCCAGGCCCCGGCGCTGAAAGTCAGGATCGACGGCAATATTGAACAGCGTAGCTTCATCCAGCACGACCTGTGTAATCGCAAAGGCGGCCATTACGTCGTCAACCCTCAACTGAAAATTGAGGTAGCGATCGCCCTGGTTGCTGGCAAATGTTTTTTCACTCCACGGAAAAGCGTGAGCGCGTTTTTCAATCTGAAATGCTGCAGGTAAATCAGTCGGTTCGAGGGAAGAAATCGTGTTCATATGCGCAGATTTGTTGCCATAACGCGGCGCGGGCCGCGGGGTTTTCCCGTAATTCATTAAACGCAGGACTCTCGACCTGAGCGCCCTCCAGCAGCAGCGGCTCTTCGGTTCCCAGCCGCCAGCTATTACAGCGACTGCCCTGCGGTAGCATGGCGACGCGGTCAGGCGTCAGTTGTAAAACCTGATCCGGGCTGACGGTTAATGCGCGTAAAATATCGCTCATCAACGGTTCGGTTAGTGCGGGTAATTGTGCAGCAACCATCACCAAACGGACGTGCGCAGGAATTGAAATCGCGATCTCGCCCTGCAGTGCTCCGGGACGACGCAATGACCACTGAGTAATGCCCAGTTGCTGTAACTGCCAGTCTCGTCGGGATGTCATAGCGAAACACTCCTGTCTATCAGGGGCGCAAATATAGCAAATTTGTCGAATCCGTGCCATCAAACAACTATAATCCCCCGCTGTACAATTTAAGGAGCACTCCATGTCTGCTTTTACCCCGGCAAGTGAAGTCTTGCTGCGCCACAGTGATGATTTCGAACAAAGCCGTATTCTGTTTGCCGGTGATTTGCAGGATGACCTGCCTGCCCATTTTGAATGCGCCGCCAGCCGTGCGCACACTCAGCAGCTTCACCACTGGCAGGTGCTTAACCGCCAGATGGGCGACAACGTTCGCTTTAGCCTCGTCGCCCAGACCGATGACGTTGCCGATAGCGATACGCTGATCTACTACTGGCCGAAGAATAAGCCGGAAGCCCAGTTCCAGTTGATGAACATTCTGTCACTGTTACCGGTGGGCACCGATATTTTTGTTGTTGGTGAGAACCGCAGCGGCGTTCGTAGCGCAGAGCAGATGCTGGCCGAATACGCGCCGCTGAACAAAGTCGACAGCGCGCGTCGCTGTGGCCTGTACCATGGTCGTCTGGAAAAACAGCCGGTCTTTGATGCAGAAAAATACTGGGATGAATACCAGACCGAAAATCTGACCATCAAAACGCTGCCGGGCGTATTCAGCCGTGACGGCCTGGATGTTGGCAGCCAACTGCTGCTCTCCACGCTGACGCCGCACACCAAAGGCAAAGTTTTGGATGTCGGCTGTGGTGCAGGCGTACTCTCCGTCGCCTTAGCCAGCCACTCGCCAAAAGTGCGCTTAACCCTGTGCGATGTTAGTGCCGCCGCCGTTGAAGCCAGCCGCGCAACGCTTGCTGCCAACGGTATTGAAGGAGACGTAATCGCCAGTAACGTCTTTTCTGACGTGACGGGTCGCTTTGATATGATCATCTCCAACCCACCGTTCCACGACGGGATGCAGACCAGCCTCGATGCCGCGCAAACGCTGATTCGTAGTGCAGTGCGCCACCTCAACAGCGGCGGTGAACTGCGTATCGTGGCGAACGCCTTCCTGCCTTATCCGAAGGTACTGGATGAAGTGTTTGGCTTCCACGAAGTTATCGCGCAGACCGGTCGCTTCAAGGTCTATCGCACCATCATGACGCGTCAGGCGAAGAAGTAGAACGGCCATCCCATGCCGGATAAGGTGCCTGCACCGCCATCCGGCAGGGTTTGCGAAATGCGGGGTGGCACTTCGTTTACACGGCCTGCGTTTAGCGCCCATTTTTACATCAATTAAGCGCGTCCTGGGCAATTAACTATTGACGAAAAGTTGAAAACCACTAGAATGCGCCTCCGTGGTAACGATACTTTTTTGAGTGTCGATGGTATGCGAAGGTGGCGGAATTGGTAGACGCGCTAGCTTCAGGTGTTAGTGTCCTTTCGGACGTGGGGGTTCAAGTCCCCCCCCTCGCACCATAATCCACGTTGATATTGCTCGCACTGGGCGAAGGTGGCGGAATTGGTAGACGCGCTAGCTTCAGGTGTTAGTGTCCTTAGGATGTGGGGGTTCGAGTCCCCCCCCTCGCACCAACGAGGCGATATCAAAAAATAAGATGACTGTGCGAAGGTGGCGGAATTGGTAGACGCGCTAGCTTCAGGTGTTAGTGTCCTTAGGATGTGGGGGTTCGAGTCCCCCCCCTCGCACCAATTATCTTATTTCCCTCTCGATTTTCTTCCCTATTTTGTTCATCCCTGATTCCCGTTCATCATCACCAGAACAATGCCGCCGATCAGCGCCGCACATGAAGGCAACAGGACAAAATGCCGCAAACGCTTGTGGTACAGCATGAGTGAAGTCAACAGTAATCCTAATACAATCATCGCCTTCCATACGTAGACCGACAGGTCGCTAAATGCCATCCCGGCAATCAGTATTCCCGGCAGCAGAACACCCCATCCACTGCCCAGCGTACGTTGCAACATGGTACCACCCATGACATTGATAATGATAACCAATATCATATGATAAATTTTCTCATTTGTCAGCTGGGAGGCACTATCAATTATATGAGTTTTACTTAACGATTGATGACATGAATAATTTAAGGTGATAAATTGCTCGCCGGTTAGCTTTTCAACTAAAAACAATAAAAACCTCTGCGAATGATACCCCGTTCGTTATTTGTTTTATTTACCAACACACCTTCGTACATTGCAGATAACTAACAATATTTACCTATGACAGTACAATCCTGGCGAGCTCTGCGCACCAAAAAATACCAACTCTCTTTACGATTATTTCTGCTGCTCAACGCAGTCTCCGCACTGTTTACGCTTTTTTTTCCCCTGTTTGCCGTCAAAGCGTTGTCAGTACCGGCATTGCTGATTCTCGTGATGAGTACATTGTTGCTGGCATGGCATAGGAAATATGTGGATAAAAGAATTAATCTTCCTTTTATTTCAATCGTTTTTGGTTTGCTATGGGCATTACATATTTTCCTGAAATATAACGCTCTGGGTCATAATGATTATTATTTTCTATTAATCGCGCTTCTCAGCGTGCTGTTTATTGGTTCTATCGCTTTTGCCAATAATATCATCGCGTTTACGCTTCACTCATTGCCTTCCGTCGCCGTCTGTTTATGGCTGAATGGCAGCGAGCATGGTTTGCGAATTATCTATTTTATGGCGCTGCCCATGGCCGGGATCGCCATCCAGCATGTGATACAAAAGCGCTACGATGGCTTCGCCCAGCAGCTGATGTATAAACTGCTGGAAGAACGGGAAACCCTGAACGGACTCAGCATGCTCGACCCGCTAACCGGTTTGTACAATCGTCGGGGGCTACAACACCGACTCGATACGCTGTTGGCCTTGAGCAACGCGAAGCACTACGTCTTGCTGCTGGATATCGACCATTTCAAAGCCTATAACGATCACTACGGTCATATGATGGGAGATCAGGCGCTGATCCGCGTCTCTGCCGCGATTCGTGACTCCGTGCGCTCCCGGGACGTGGTGGCGCGCTTTGGTGGGGAAGAGTTTATGGTTTTGCTGACCGCGGTCGATCCCCAGCAGGCCCAGGCTGCCGCCGAACGTATTCGCCAGAAGGTGTACGACCTTAAAATTCCTCACATGTTTAACGAGAGCGTGGCAACCAACGTAACCGTGAGTATTGGTATTGCGCCTCTGGTCGAGCAGGATATTGATGCCGCTGTTGCCCGAGCGGATAAAGCCCTTTATGAGGCCAAGAGCCTTGGGCGCAACAGTACGCTGGTTAGCGATGACCAGCGGGTAAACTGCCCTTCTGCCTGAGCTATCTGTGCGGTGTCTCCCGGGATGGCGACAAAGATCTTGCCATCGCTCAATGTCAATTATAGGATTAGCAATCATTATCATTAAGATTAACATCCTTATATCGACATGGCTTATCGTTCCGCACCGATCGTTGAAGATGTCATCTGGCGTAGCCCTCTGCCTGCAAAGATGCCCTCGCTGGCTGCTGCCGTACGCGCAACGATAGCCAACACCCGTGAGCACCTGCTGGACTTCATTCGTCTTGACGAAACGCCCGTGCCAGGAGCGATGACGCTACATGAATGGACGCAATCAACGACGCTAAGTTCATTGCTGGCTGTCTATTCAGACCATATTTATCGCAATCAGCCCACGCTGCCACGCGAAAATAAGCCGTTGATTTCTCTCTGGGCGCAGTGGTATATCGGCCTGATGATGCCTCCGCTCATGGTGGCCCTGCTGACGCAAAAAGAGGCCATCGATGTCTCTCCTGAACACATGCACGTAGAATTCCACGAAACAGGCCGTGCGGCCTGCTTCTGGATCGACGTGCATCAGGATCACCAGGTCACGGCCCAGTCTCCTCAGCAACGCATGGAAACGCTGATTCTCTCGGCGCTGACGCCGGTTGTGCAGGCGCTGGAAGCGACAGGCGAGATCAATGCGAAGCTTATCTGGAGCAACACCGGATATTTAATTCACTGGTATTTAACGGAAATGAAGCCGTTATTAGGTGAAGAAGTGCTGACCACACTGCGCCAGACCTGTTTTTTTGAGAAACAACTCTCCTGCGGTCAGGATAATCCCCTGTGGCGTACCGTTGTTCCGCGCGAGGGACTGTTAGTGCGCAGAACCTGCTGCCAGCGCTATCGCCTGCCCGATGTCCAGCAATGCGGTGACTGCACGCTGAAGTAAGCGAGGAGCCGTAGCCCCTCGCCCGTCAGTTATGCAACCTGCTGATTTTCTTCTTCTATACGCTGTGCTTCTTCTTTTTCCTGCGCTAATAGCTGCTTTTCGTAAACCTTAAAGAATGGGAAGTAGATGACGGCAGACACCAGTGCCAGCAGGACAACCAGAATGGCCGCTCGATAATCCCAGCCTAACGCCCATGCCGCGCCAACCGGTGCCGGGGCCGTCCAGGGAACCACTGAAATCACCCGCCCAATCAAATCCAGCTTCATCGCCGCCCAGGCCAGCACCGCGTTCACCATCGGGGCCAGCAGGAAGGGAATGAAGAACACCGGGTTCATGACAATCGGCGTACCGAAAATCACCGGTTCGTTAATATTAAAAATGCTCGGGACAACGCTCAAACGCCCGATCGATCGCAGATGGGCCGAGCGGCTACGCAGATAGCAAATCACCAGCCCCATCGTCGCGCCGGAACCTCCAACCACAATAAAGAACGTCCAGAACGCTTCCATAAAGATATGCGGTAAAGGCGCGCCCTGCGCCAGCGCCGACTGGTTCATCCCGAGATTGGTGAGCCAGAACATTTGCAGCATTCCCGACACAATTGCCGCGCCATGAATACCCGCAAACCACAGCAGATGGCCGATCAGCACCGCCAGCAGTATCGCTGGCAGAGAATCCGCTGCAGACACCAGTGGTTTAAAGATGGCCATGATGGCCTGCGGGATCAGCATGTCAAACTGCGACTGAATCACCAGACTCAGCGGGTACAGCGTCAGCACCACCACCAGCACAGGGATCAGCAGATCGAAGGAGTTTTTGATCATCGGCGGCACCTGATCGGGTAAACGAATGCCGATGTTGTGCGCCTTCAGGAAGCGCATCATTTCAACGCAGTAAATAGCCACCAGGATGGCAGTGAAAATCCCCGTACCGCCCAGGCTATCAACCGGCATCGTGCCTTTAGTTTTCGGTGCAGCAATCAGCAAAAAAGCCATGATCGATAGCATCGCACACATGAAGGGATCTAGCTGATGCGACTTCACATAGTGCTTGCCCAGGTTATAAGCGATAGCCGCACATATGTAGACTGACATGATCCCCATCGTCATATCAAACGGTGTGAGGATTTGGCCTTCAAACTGTTTCGCCATATCCAGCCACGCACGTGCAAACCCCCAGGTGGTATCCGGAGAAAAAGGCGGATAGGCGAAAACCAGCAGAAACGAGCCTACGATCATAAAGGGCATCGCCGAAATAAACCCATCACGGATAGCCATCACATGACGTTGTGAAGAGATGCGCCCGGCAACAGGGCTGACGTAATTTTCAACGAAGCGGAAAATCACATTAAACACAGCATGATTAGTAGACATAGCCGTTCTCCCGTTGTGCAAAACCCTGCAACCGTGCTGGTATCAACACCACCACGTAAAGCCCATTACTACTTTTCGCAACCGTGCCGGGAGGAACGCCAGCGCTACTGCATTTTGAGTTCAGTTTCATAGATGGCTCTTATTATGTGATACAGAGGAAGTGACAACTTCAGTATTAATCGCCATTTGAGCATTCTGCAACCGGTTACTGTAACCGGTTTCTTTGATTGTGAAGACGATCGAAAAACTGCCAATGTTGCCATGTTGTTACATTAAAATATTTACAGCGAGCTTGCCCCTATGACAAATTACGCCATGCGGTTTTCTGCTGGATGGAGCTGCCTGTAGGCGATTTGGAGAGAAGAATGAGTTTGCAATCAGTACGCCAATTTTTAGCGCAATATGCACCAGATATTGAGATTATCGAATTAGATCAGAGCACAGCTACCGTCGATCTGGCAGCGAAAGCCCATAACGTCGAACCAGGCCAGATCGCGAAAACGCTTTCGCTTAAGGTCAAGAACGACATTATTCTGGTCGTCGCCAAAGGTGATGCCCGACTGGATAACAAAAAGCTAAAGAGCACTTTCGGTGCCAAAGCCCGTATGTTGAGTAGCGATGAAGTAGTGAACGCGACGGGCCATCCCGTTGGCGGTGTTTGCCCTTTCGGACTGGAAACGCCGATTTCGGTATACTGCGACGTTTCGTTGAAGCATTACGCTGAAGTGCTTCCCGCCGCAGGCGCCATCCACAGCGCCGTTCGTATCACGCCAGAAAGGATGGCTGAGCTGACTTCCGCCACCTGGGTGGATGTGTGTCAGGGATGATTCACGTTCCGTGCCGATAACGAAACCCGGCACGAAACGATCTAACATTACCCGCTAAGAAGCCGCCTGTAGAAAAGGTGCAGGTTCACCTGCACGCAGGTACAGCAGGATATCTGCAGCATCCAGCAGTCCGGCATCTGAGCTCACGCCCAGCTTGGACATCACATTAAATTTATGTGCCCGAATGGTTTTAATATTCCGCTCTAACTGAGCAGCGATCTGCGGCATTGAATAGCCATTCGACATAAAGCGCAGTATTTCTCGTTCTGTTGGACTGAGCATACGGCTTTGATTGATATACCAATGGTTTTTAGAACCTTCGGTTCCCCGGTTGGGACCGTTCAATACCGTAAATAACGCGTCCTGCAGTACCGTTAATGAAGAAGATTTGCTCACAACGCCATCTAACGGCAACGGTGACAAAGAGCCGATTAATCGCGCTTCAGCGTCATCATCAGCAATCACCACCCGGCGAATACGCGGAAAATTTACAGCCAGTTCCGTCAGATAAGCTAACCCGGCCCTGCGATCGGTTCTGATTGCAGAGAGGGAGAAAATAACCGCCGAAAACGACGTTTTTAACATCACCTGACTAAATGCAGGCTGGCTCGAAAAGATATGAAGTTCGTATTGGTTATCCGGCATGGTATTAAACAGGCTCTTAATACCGACGCTACTCATCGCGCACTTCTCTACCAGCGCAACGTTTCTTTTGATGCTTCGGCTTTCCATTCCGTGGTTTCTCCATAAACTGAAGGTAAATTCAATTCTCGCGATCCTTGAGAACTGTTTATCCAGGCGTACATTTCTGCATTGCTATGTATCGACAAGCGGCGCATAGCACTGTTCTTTTGGGCGCTAATCGTTTTATTGCTTTTCTTCAGCAATGTCGCAATCTGATTAATTCCCCAACCTTTTCCCAGGAGTCTCAGCACTTTCCTCTCCGAGAGGGTAAGTACAATTGAGCGGGCGCTATGGTCTGCTAATTCTGGCATCACGGGCGGAGAAAGCAGCGACTTGCTAATTCTCTCGGCACGGCTATTTCCTGCGTGAATAACATTCACCAAACTTTCAATCGTCTCGGCATCAGATAACAGCGAACTGACAGGACACATCAGCAATTCAATGGCCAGCGGATAAAAAACACGAGAAACGAGAAATACCCAGTGAATATCGCGGTATTGAGATAATAAAGAATAATACTGTTCGCAGACTGAACGTGGATGATTACAGTCTCCGGATAAATCAGCAATCACCAAATCGGCACAACGCAGCTGCAGCAACGTCAATTCTTCGACGGAGCGGCAGTAGGTAAGTTCATAATCAGCGAACTGCCCCTGCATTACACCTTTAAGTCCGGTTTGTACGATCGGTAATTTACTAATAATAATTGCGTTTTTGCAGCGTCCTGGCAACATATCTCCTCCACACTCACCAGTCCGTATTCGCACTTATTAAAAATCCCCTGATAAATTAAAAGTATTAATTAACAGGAAACCCTAAACAATAGACGAGGTGAATTGTTTATCCTTGGCTTTTATTTATAAACAAAGTTATACCGCTACAATCCCAGTAGCATCAAACTATTGAACCATCATGCCAATAATTACTCATGAATACACTCTTTGTACAATTAAAAGAACTACAATAGATCGTTAGCGTTGCTTACGTATTTTCCATCCTGATAAATAACATTACATTTTCATAAGCGCTGTCTTTATTGATAAGCAAGTGAGATGTGCAAACGCATCAAACGTACGATCTGCATCTTTTTTCGACGCAAAGATTGATCTTAGCCAGAGCCAACAGGATCATGCTTCATGATAAAAAGAAGACATCCGCCACGCAAAGAGATCCTTTTCAGTCAGAGCGAGTCATGCAAACAGAGCAGTCGTCACAGCGAACGGTTACACGGTTATGTATTCAATGCGGTCTTTTTTTACTTCAGCATGGGGCAGAAAGTGCGCTGGTTGACGAGCTATCCACCCGCCTCGGGCTAGCGCTTGGCATGGATAGCGTAGAAAGCGCTATCTCCTCTAACGCCATCGTCCTGACCACCATTAAAGACGGGCAGTGCCTGACTTCAACGCGAAAAAATCAGGATCGCGGAATTAACATGCACGTCGTGACGGAGGTGCAGCACATCGTTATTCTGGCGGAACACAAACTGCTGGATGTTAAAGGCGTTGAGAAACGCTTTAGCCAGATTAAGCCGCTGCGCTATCCAAGATGGTTGGTCGCCTTTATGGTCGGCTTGTCCTGCGCCTGCTTTTGTAAACTCAATAATGGCGGATGGGATGGCGCGGTGATCACCTTTTTCGCCAGTATGGTGGCGATGTATATTCGCCAGATTCTGGCGTCCCGGCATTTGCACCCGCAAATCAACTTCTGCATTACTGCGTTTGTGGCAACCTCGATTTCTGGTCTGCTGCTGACGTTGCCGACGTTTAACCACACTCCAACCATCGCCATGGCCGCCAGCGTGCTGCTGTTGGTTCCGGGTTTTCCGTTGATCAACTCCGTCGCGGATATGTTTAAGGGACACATTAATACTGGGCTCGCTCGCTGGGCTATTGCCAGTCTGCTGACGCTGGCGACCTGCATTGGCGTAGTCATGTCGATGACCTTATGGGGGCTGCGCGGATGGGCGTGATCGATTTCATTTTGGCGCTAATGCAGGACATGATCCTGTCGGCGATTCCGGCGCTTGGTTTTGCCATGGTATTTAACGTACCACATCGGGCGCTCCCCTGGTGCGCGTTACTCGGCGCACTCGGCCACGGTTCACGAATGGTGATGATGAGCGCTGGATTTAATATCGAATGGTCAACTTTTATGGCGTCGCTACTGGTGGGCTGCATTGGGATCCAGTGGTCACGCTGGTATCTGGCGCATCCGAAAGTCTTCACCGTTGCGGCAGTAATCCCCATGTTCCCTGGGATCTCGGCCTATACCGCCATGATCTCGGCGGTAAAAATCGGCCATTTTGGCTACAGCGAAGCGCTGATGATCACGCTGTTGACCAATTTCCTGAAAGCCTCATCGATTGTCGGAGCGCTCTCTATCGGGCTATCCGTACCGGGATTATGGCTGTATCGCAAACGCCCGCGTGTTTAGCGGCACGCTTTGTTAGCTCCTCGCAGAGAGGGGAATCGCCCCCTCATCTGCTGCTCTCCTTCTTCTCTGTGTTACTATAAAAGCAGTCCCCTTCTCGGTTGTTGTTCAGTATTGAGAAACATTATGCCCAGCAAAATTTTGACGCCGGACGTCACTAGCATTGACGCCTTACTACACGATCACCATACGGTGCTGGCCAGGTCTGCGGGCGGTGCCGTAGCCGTATTCGCCAATAACGCGCCAGCATTTTACGCGGTGACGCCTGCACGACTGGCCGAGTTGTTGGCGCTTGAAGAGAAACTGTCACGCCCGGGAAGCGATGTGACGCTGGATGCACAATTTTATGAAGAGCCGCAAACCGCTCCTGTTGTCGTGCCAATGGGGAAATTTGCGATGTACGCTGACTGGCAGCCCGATGCCGACTTTCAGCGCCAGGCCGCTCTGTGGGGCGTGGCGTTAAGAGAACCGGTCACCGCCGAGGAACTGGCCTCATTTGTCGCCTACTGGCAGGCCGAAGGCAAAGTCTTTCACCATATTCAGTGGCAGCAAAAACTGGCACGCAGCATCCAGATTGGCCGGGCCAGCAATGGCGGAATGCCGAAGCGCGATGTGAACAGTGTCAGCGAGCCTGACAACCATATTCCACCGGGTTTTAGAGGATAACGATGAAAAACGTTGGCGACCTGATGAAACGTCTGCAAAAAATGATGCCGGCTAATGTCGAGCCAGCCTTTAAAACGGGCGAGGAGCTGCTGGCATGGCAAAAAGAGCAAGGTGAAATTCGCGCCGCAGCGCTGGCCCGTGAAAACCGGGCTATGAAAATGCAGCGCACATTCAACCGTTCCGGTATTCGTCCACTGCATCAGAACTGTTCGTTCGATAACTATCGGGTGGAATGCGAAGGTCAGATGAACGCCCTGAGCAAAGCTCGCCAGTACGTTGAAGAGTTTGACGGCAACATCGCCAGCTTTATTTTCTCTGGCAAGCCCGGCACCGGCAAAAACCATCTGGCCGCCGCTATCTGCAACGAACTGCTGCTGCGCGGCAAGTCGGTGCTGATTATCACCGTTGCGGACATCATGTCAGCCATGAAAGATACCTTCAGCAACCGTGAAACCAGCGAAGAACAGCTGCTGAACGATCTCAGCAATGTCGATTTGCTGGTGATCGACGAAATCGGCGTGCAGACCGAATCCCGCTATGAAAAGGTGATCATCAACCAGATCGTCGATCGTCGCTCGTCCTCTAAACGGCCAACCGGTATGCTGACCAACCTGACCATGGATGAAATGAATAAACTTCTCGGCGAACGGGTCATGGATCGTATGCGCTTAGGCAATAGCTTATGGGTAAACTTCAACTGGGAAAGCTACCGTAGTCGGGTAACCGGTAAAGAGTATTAACGTATTAGGACCACTCCTAAGACTGCCGGCGCTATACTGCGCTGAAAAGGCATAACACGAGTTGCATATAATGATGAAAACAACCAAACGTCTGCTGTGCGGTGCGCTTGCCGCCAGCACGCTCATCTCGACCAGCGTTTTCGCCGCCTCCTGGCAGGATTCGCTCTCCAGCGCGGCCAGCGAACTGAGCAAACAAAGCTCCGGCTCGCAGGGCGGCTCGTCACTCTCTTCCCTGACCAGTCTACTGAATGGCAGCAATCAGTCGCTGACCTCCAGCAGCATGAATAACGCCGCCGGGATCCTGGAATATTGCGCGAAACAGAAACTGGCCTCGGTCACCGACACGCAAAACGTCAAAAACCAGGTGCTGGATAAACTGGGCCTCAGTGCTCCGGAGCAGAAACAAGACACCAACTATATGGACGGCATTCAGGGGCTGCTCAACGCCAAAGATGGTCAACAACTGGACCTGAACACAATTGGCAACAGCTCGCTGGCGAAGCAGGTAAAAACCAAGGCCTGCGATCTGGTGTTAAAACAGGGTATGAACTTCATTTCCTGACGCACGACATGCCGCGTATATCCTGCGCGGCATCAACCTGCTCCCCATAAAATTCACACGTCAAATAATCAGTAAATCCCCGCAAAAAACACGCATATCTAAACCAATTCTGAATAACAACGTAATTTAATGTCACTACAATTGCAGCAATGCAACATCGCTATTACATTGTGCTTTCCCCAAATCATTAGCCTGCCAGGCGTTTGCCCGGTTTACTGAGGATCGATCGTTGTCAGAACTCATCTCCATCACTCTGTTTCTCGCTTCAGTGCTGATTTACGCCTGGAAAGCGGGTCGCAATACCTGGTGGTTTGCTGCCACGTTAACGGTGCTGGGGATTTTTATTGTCTTGAATATCACGCTGTATGCCAGTGACTATTTCACCGGCGACGGTATCAATGACGCGGTTCTGTACACGCTGACCAACAGCCTGACCGGCGCGGGAATTGGAAAATATATCTTACCTGGTGTCGGGATTGCGCTGGTCCTGACGACCGTTTTTGTCGCTCTCGGCTGGATTCTGCGCCGCCGTCGCCATCATCCGCATCATGTGGGTTACAGTCTGCTGGCCCTGCTGCTGGCGCTGGCCTCCGTAGACGCCAGCCCGGCGTTTCACCAGATAACCGAACTGGTAAAGTCGCAGTCGCGCGATGGCGATCCGGATTTCCCAACCTATTATAAAGAGCCGTCAAAAACGATTCCCAACCCGAAGCTGAATCTGGTTTATATCTATGGCGAAAGCCTCGAGCGCACCTATTTTAACAACGACGCGTTCCCGGATCTGACCCCGGAACTCGGTGCGTTGAAAAACGAAGGTCTGGATTTCAGCAATACCATGCAACTGCCGGGTACCGATTACACCATCGCTGGCATGGTCGCCTCCCAGTGCGGTATTCCGCTGTTTGCGCCGTTTGAAGGCAACGCCTCGGCGTCGGTCTCCAGCTTCTTCCCCAACAATATCTGTCTGGGCGATATCCTGAAAAACTCCGGCTATCAAAACTACTTTGTGCAGGGAGCCAACCTGCGCTTTGCCGGCAAAGACGTGTTCCTGAAATCTCACGGTTTTGATCATCTGTACGGTGCGGAAGAGTTAAAAAGCGTGGTTGCGGACCCGGCCTATCGCAACGACTGGGGCTTCTACGACGATACCGTGCTGGATGAAGCGTGGAAAAAATTCGAAGAGCTTTCACGTTCGGGCCAGCGCTTTTCACTATTTACGCTGACCGTGGATACCCATCATCCAGATGGATTTATCTCACGTAGCTGCAACCGTAAACGTTATGACATCGACGGGAAGGCCAACCAATCCTTCAGCGCGGTCAGCTGCAGCCAGGAAAACATTGCCGAATTTATCAATAAGATCAAAGCCTCACCGTGGTTCAAAGATACCGTTATCGTGGTTTCTTCCGATCATCTGGCGATGAACAACACCGCATGGAAGTATCTGAACAAGCAGGATCGCAACAACCTGTTCTTCGTGCTGCGCGGCGACCAGCCACAGCAGGAGACGCTGGCGGTGAAGCGTAACACGATGGATAACGGGGCAACGGTACTGGATATTCTCGGTGGCGATAACTTTATCGGTCTTGGCCGCAGCAGTTTGTCGAGCGAATCCGTGTCTGAAGTGTTCCTGAACATCAAAGAAAAAATGCTGGCGTGGAAGCCCGATATCATCCGCCTGTGGAATTTCCCGAAAGAGATGAAAGAGTTCACCGTCGACCAGGACAAAAACATGATCTCTTTCTCCGGCAGCCATTTCCGCCTGCCGTTGTTGCTGCGCGTATCGGACAAACGCGTCGAGCCGCTGCCGGAAAGCGAATACTCGGCCCCGCTGCGCTTCCAACTGGCAGATTTCGCGCCGCGAGATAACTTTGTCTGGGTTGATCGCTGCTACAAAATGGCGCAGCTATGGGCCCCGGAGCTGGCGCTCTCCACCGACTGGTGCGTATCGCAAGGCCAGTTAGGCGGACAGCAAATCGTGCAGCACGTCGACAAAGCCATATGGAAAAGTAAAACCGTGTTTAAAGACACGGTGATCGACATGGAGCGCTACAAAGGTAACGTTGATACGCTGAAAATTGTCGATAACGACATTCGCTACAAAGCCGACAGCTTCGTCTTCAACGTGGCGGGCGCGCCGGAAGAGGTTAAACAGTTTAGCGGCATATCACGCCCCGAATCCTGGGGGCGCTGGTCCAATGCGCAGCTCAGCAAAGAGGTGACCATCGAGTACAAGGCCCCGCTGCCGAAGAAATTCGATCTGGTCATCACCGCGAAAGCCTTCGGCGACAATGCCAATCGTCCTATTCCCGTGCGCGTTGGCCACGAGGAACAGACGCTGGTGTTAGGCCATGATGTCACTACCACTACCTTGCATTTTGATAACCCGGCAGATGCCGATACGCTGGTGATTGTCCCACCCGATCCGGTCGCCACCAACGAGGGCAATATTCTCGGCCACTCGCCGCGTAAGCTGGGGATCGGGATGGTTGAAATCAAAGTGGTCGCTCAGGGCTCGTAACATGAAATGGCTGATGGCGCTTCGCTTATCAGTCTTACAGCTAGCCGCATTTATTGTCTGAAAAAAAAACAGCGCCCAACACCACACCGGGCGCTGCATGGCAACCTTATTCCAGACTTTTCACTGCCTGGCGCATACCCTGCACCAGAATCATTTCCAGGTTTGCCGTCACCTGCCCGGCAAGCCCGGGCAGCAACGTCAAATCTTCACCCCAGTGCGCCGCATCGCCGAGCACAGTATCCACCAGTTCACGCAGCGTTAAATCACAGCCAACTCGCGGCCACAGACTGGCATACAGGCTAACCCACTGCTCATCATCCTGTATCGGATAGCGTTCTCCCTCCCGCTCTGCGCGATAAAACGCCAGCAGCGCCGCGAGGGCGAACGTTAACCGCACGGGCCAGCGCCCATTTTGCTGGCCCGCCAGCAGTTGCGGCAAAATTCGGGTACGGAATTTGGTCATCCCGTTAAGCGCAATGGAAAGCAACTGGTGACGAATGTAGGGGTTTTGAAAACGCCCGCTCACCGCGTCGGCAAATTCACGCAGTTCATCCGCCGGGAGATCCAATACCGGTATAATTTCCTCGCTAATCGCCCGCTCGACAAAGTGACGGACATCGGCATCCTGCATCGCTTCGCCGACGGTCTCCAGACCACACAGCCAGGCCACCGGCACCAACGCCGTATGCGCGCCATTGAGAATGGCGACCTTACGCTCTTTGTACGGTTTAATATCGCTCACTACCCGAATGTTCAGCGGGCACCGCGCCAGATTCAGCTCCTCGGCCAGCCACTGCGGCCCCTGAATCACAAACAGGTAAAAATGCTCCGCGGTATCGAGAAACGCATCGTGATAGCCAAGCGTAGCCTCCAGCGCGGCGGCTTCTTCTCGCGGGTAGCCGGTGACAATGCGGTCGACCAGCGTGGAACAGAAGGTGTTTGCCGTCGCCACCCAGTCGGCAAACGCCGGGGGAAGCTGCCACTCCTGTGCATACCGCAGTACCAGCGTTTTGAGCGCCTCACCGTTATAGTCGATAAGCTCGCACGGGATAATGACCCAGCCCTTATCCACTGCGCCCTCAAAATGATTAAAACGTTCCAGCAGCAGACGCGTCAGTTTAGCCGGAAAGCTTACCGGCGGCGCATCATCGACCCGGTCTGCCGCGTGATAGCTAATTCCGGCTTCGGTGGTATTTGAAAACACAAAGCGAATATCCGCATTGTGGGCCAGCGCCAGATACGCCGCGAAGTCCTGATACGGATTGATTTCGTTATTCACCGAACGGATCAGCCGCGCCTCGCTCACCGCTTCGCCCTGCGCGTTTAGCCCGCGAATAAGCGTGGTATACAGCCCGTCCTGGGTATTCAGCGACGGTGGAAAATCGCTATTGATCGGGCGAACGATGGTCACGCCAGCGTTCAAAAAGGTTTGCTCGTTGAGGATATCCAGTTGCCAGTCGACAAACGCCCGCAGGAAATTCCCTTCACCAAACTGGATCACGCGCGTTGGGTAACTGGTTCCCGGAAAATCACGTCGATTCAATGTCTTCATCGCATTTCCCCTCTCAGAACGTGATCACGCCTTTAATCAGCTCACGGTTGTTAATCACATCCCGTTCGTAGATTTCTGCCAGTGTGGCAAACGCGTAACGGTGCGTGAGCATCATGTCGGCGGTCAGTTTGCCTTCCGACATCAGGCGGCCCACCTTGGCGAAATCTTCCGGTGTGGCGTTGCGACTGCCCATCATGGTGGTCTCTTTTTTGTGGAACTCCGGATCGGAGAACTGCAAATCGCCTTTGAATAGCCCAACGAAAACAATGCTGCCGCCATGGCGAATCAAATTCACCGTGTTGTTCATCGCATGCTGATTGCCCGTGGCATCAATGACCTTTTGCGCCAGCGAACCACCAAACTGGTCACGCAGTTGCGCATCAAAATCTTCAGCAGACGGATCGATAACCGGGAGCCCCAACCGGGAAACCACATGCTCCCGGCGAGCCGGACTGGTATCGGCGACCACCACCTGTGCGCCATCGGCTTTGGCAATCGCCGCCGCGCCCAGACCAATCGGACCGGCACCGACCACCAGCACCTGCTCACCCGGAGCCACTGCCGCCCGGTGTACCGCATGCGCGCTAATGGCATAAGGCTCAATCAGCGCCGCCGCCTGCGGATCAATTCCCTGCGCATCCAACAGGTTGGTGACCGGTACGGACAGGTATTCGCTGAAGCCGCCATCCTGATGCACGCCAATCACCGAAATCTTCTCGCAGCAGTTAGTGCGCCCGCTCAGACAGGCCGGACACTGCTGGCAGGCCACGTAAGGAATAACCGCCACCTGCTGACCATTTTTCAGATTCTGTATATTTTTGCCCAGCCCGACAATTTCCCCACATATTTCATGACCCAGTACACGTGGATAGCTGAAAAATGGCTGATTGCCACCCCAGGCATGAATATCGGTACCGCAAATCCCGACTGATTTAATTTTTATTAATGCTTCACCCTCACCCGGAATAGGTATTTCACGCTCTTTCCAGACTAATTTTTTAGGTTCCTGGCAAATCAACGTATTCATCGTAGACATGATTCTGCTCTCCTGTTTTTTTGTTGCCTCAGATATCAACGAAAATAAAAAAGCCGGAGAAAGCAGAAACACAATCTGTGAATCCCAGCGCATAAAAATGTTTTAAATCGGGTTTTAATACGCAAAAAGGAGAAGCCATGAGCCGTTCACAGAACTTACGCCACAATGTGATTAACCAGATAATCGATGATATGGCGCGTGGTCATATCCCTTCCCCCCTCCCGTCGCAAAGCGCGCTGGCGGAGATGTACAACATCAGCCGCACCACCGTGCGCCATATGCTGAGCCACTTAGGCGAGTGCGGCGTGCTGACCCAGGTCGGCAGCCACTATGTCATCGTACGTAAACCCGACCATGACGACGGTTTTGCCTGTACCACCGCCTCCATGACTGAGCAAAACCGGATTTTTGAGCAGGCTTTTTTCACCATGATCAACCAGCGTCAGCTACGCGCAGGGGAGAGTTTCTCCGAACTACAGCTTGCCAGAGCTGCAGGGGTCAGCCCGGTGGTGGTGAGAGAATATCTTTTAAAATTCGAACGTTACAATCTGATCAAAAACGAAAAACGCGGCCATTGGAGCATGAAGCAGTTCGATCAGGCCTATGCGGAACAGCTGTTTGAACTCAGAGAGATGCTGGAAACCCATTCCCTGCAGCATTTTCTCAATCTGCCCGACGATGACCCGCGCTGGCTGCAGGCTAAAACACTGCTGGAGCGTCACCGGGTCCTGCGCGACAGCATCGGCAGCAGCTTTCGTATGTTCTCGCAGTTAGACCGTGAGTTTCATGCTTTACTCCTCTCCGCAGCAGATAATATATTTTTTAATCAATCACTTGAAATCATCTCCGTGATTTTCCACTTTCATTATCAGTGGGATGAAAGCGACCTCAAGCAGCGCAATATCATTGCCATTGATGAGCATATGACCATCCTCAGCGCACTGATTTGCCGCAGCGACCTGGATGCCACCCTGGCGCTCTGTAACCATTTGAATTCAGCCAAACAATCGATGATTCGCTCCATCAACCAAAGCCATAGCGCCGCTCATTAAGTACCGATAAAAAACAGCAAACCATTACCGGGAGCACGATTTTATAAAAATAAAAACGCCGGAAAAATACCGCTTGCCTATGCTCACGCTAAGTCGACTGCATTAAAAACTTTTGTGAGCGGTGATGAGCAAATTGATTCATCACTGGTATTTTTTCAATACTGCACAGCCCGGCTGTGTGAAAATAAATTATTGAGGTTCAGGAGTCCGGCGTGGAAAAAAATAATATTACCCTCGACCCGAGTTCTTCGTTTGGCACGTCGTCATCTGCGGATATTAACGTTCCGCCTGAGGGCATGGTGCAACGCAGTAGCCGAATAAAACGTATTCAGACCACAGCAATGATTTTATTATTTTTTGCTGCGGTGATTAATTATCTCGACCGCAGTTCACTGTCGGTCGCCAACTTAACGATTCGTGAAGAACTGGGGCTGAGCGCCACGCAAATCGGCGTACTGCTGTCAGTGTTTTCTCTCGCTTACGGTATTGCACAGTTGCCCTGCGGCCCGCTGCTGGATCGCAAAGGTCCGCGCATTATGCTGGGGCTGGGGATGTTCTTCTGGTCGCTGTTTCAGGCGATGTCTGGCATGGTTCACAGCTTCACTCAGTTTGTTCTCGTGCGTATCGGGATGGGGATCGGCGAAGCGCCCATGAACCCGTGCGGCGTAAAGGTCATCAACGACTGGTTTAACATCAAAGAGCGCGGTCGCCCAATGGGGTTATTCAACGCCGCTTCCACCATCGGTGTTGCCATTAGCCCGCCGATTCTGGCTGCCATGATGCTGGTGATGGGCTGGCGTTGGATGTTTATTACCATCGGCGTGCTGGGTATTTTCCTCGCCATCGGCTGGTACATGCTGTATCGCAACCGCGAGCAGATTGCGCTGAGCGCTACTGAACAAGCGTATCTGAACGCCGGTAGCGTCAATGCCCGCCGCGATCCGCTGAGCTTTGCCGAATGGCGCAGCCTGTTCCGCAACCGCACTATGTGGGGCATGATGCTGGGCTTTAGCGGCATCAACTACACCGCATGGTTATATCTGGCATGGCTGCCAGGCTACCTGCAAACCTCCTACAACCTGGATTTAAAAAGCACCGGATTAATGGCGGCGATCCCATTCCTGTTTGGCGCAGCCGGCATGTTAATTAACGGTTTTGTTACCGACTGGCTGGTGAAAGGCGGTATGGCACCGATTAAGAGCCGTAAGATTTGTATTATCGCCGGGATGTTCTGTTCTGCGGCCTTCACTTTCATCGTGCCGCAGGCCACAACGTCGATGGCCGCCGTATTACTGATCGGTATGGCGCTGTTCTGTATCCACTTCGCCGGCACCTCGTGCTGGGGTCTGATCCACGTAGCCGTCGCCTCACGCATGACCGCCTCCGTGGGCAGTATCCAGAACTTTGCCAGCTTTATCTGCGCGTCGTTTGCACCAATCGTCACCGGATTTATTGTTGATACCACCAACTCTTTCCGTCTGGCGCTAATCATCTGTGGCTGCGTCACCATGGTGGGAGCCCTCGCCTACATCTTCCTGGTGCGCCAACCCATCAGCGATCCGCGTAAAGATTAATCCTCATGATGCCCGATAACACCGCGCTTATCGGGCATGTTATGCTCGACAAATGAACATCACCTTACGCTCCACCACTCTGGCAGAAACTGCCGCTCTTCCCGCCATCGAACGATCTGCGGGGCAACGTTTTTTACTCATCCCCGAACTGGCGTGGATTGCTGACGACCAGATTATATCGGTTGACCAGCATCGGGCATTTGCCGCTGCTGGCATGAGCTGGCTGGCGCAGGTCGACGAGCATCCGGTCGGTTTTTTAGTTGCCGAAACGCTGGGGTCATCGCTGTTTATTGCTGAACTTTCATTGCATCTGGAGTGGCAGGGAAAAGGTATTGGTCGCAGATTGATTGGCTATGTTGCCGAACAGGCGCGCGAGAAAGGTTATACATCGCTCACGCTGACCACCTTCCGTGATGTGCCGTGGAATGCGCCATTGTACGCTCGACTGGGGTTCGAAATGCTGGCTGACGAGACGCTTCCTGCACTGCTGCGCCAGAAAAGAGAAGACGAAGCGGCGCACGGGCAGACGTACGAACTACGCTGCGCCATGCGCCTGATGCTGCGTTAATTGCCCGCGGGCGACTACGCCTTATCGGGCATTACCAACTTAGAACGTTTCCCAGTTATCCCCGGCATCCGTTACCGCAGCTTTTCGCGGCTGGACCGTTGAAACCGGTTTAGCGGCAGCAACGTCACGCGCGCGCTGTTGGTCATGCTGAATACGGAACACGGCAACGGCCTGGGTCAGGCGGCTGGCCTGCTCTTCCAGCGCCGCAGCGGCGGCGGCGGATTCTTCCACCAGCGAGGCGTTCTGCTGCGTCACACGATCCATCTCTGCAACGGCCAGACCGACCTGGTCGATACCGCGGCTCTGTTCATCAGAAGCAGAGGCAATTTCACCCATGATATCGGTCACGCGGGTTACCGCATTGACGATCTCATCCATGGTTTCACCAGCGCTTTCTACCAGCGTTGAACCCACATCCACACGGCTGACCGAGTCTTCAATCAGGCTCTTGATCTCGCGCGCGGCCTGCGCACTACGCTGGGCCAGGTTACGAACTTCACCCGCAACCACAGCAAAACCACGGCCCTGCTCGCCCGCACGCGCGGCTTCTACCGCGGCGTTGAGCGCCAGAATGTTGGTCTGGAAGGCAATGCCATCGATGACGCTGATAATGTCGGCGATTTTCTGCGAACTGGAAGCGATGTCGCGCATGGTTTGCACCACGTTATCCACCACTTTGCCGCCTTTTTGCGCGGTTTCAGAAGCGCTCAGGGCCAGATGGCTGGCCTGACGCGCGTTTTCGGCGTTCTGCTTCACGGTCGCCGTCAGCTGTTCCATGCTGGCTGCGGTTTCTTCCAGAGATGCAGCCTGCTGCTCGGTACGCGAGGAGAGATCGTTGTTGCCCATCGCAATCTCGCTGGCCCCGCTGTAAATCGCGTTGGCACCGTTACGCACATCACCCACGGTGTTCATCAGCTCACCCTGCATGTGACGCAGACTTTCCGCCAGTTGGCCAATCTCGTTGGAACCTTCCACCTCAATACGCTTCACCAGGTCGCCGCTGGCGATATGACGAATGCTGTCGATCAGACGGTTCATTGGGGAGATAAGAGTCAGTTTGATGCCGAACCAGACCGCAATAATTGCCGCCAGTACGGTAATCAGCACACAGACCAGTACCCACATCGCCTGACTGTAAGAGCTGTTGTTATCTGCTACCGCAATGTCATACAGGCGATCGTTCTGCTGCATGTAGTTGATGTATGTCTTCTCAAAACCATCCTGATAGCTCTGCGTGGGTTGATCAAAGAACGCGTTGATCTTCCCGTCACCCAGTAACTGGATCAGCTCCGCCAGCGCGCCGTGATAGATGTCATAGGTGCGGTTGATCTCCTGGAACGCGGCTTCACTTTGACGCGGATCGCGCGGGAGCGACTCGTAAATCGCCCAGTTTTTTTCCGTCAGTTTCAGCGCCGTGCTGGCTACCTGCATCAGCTCAGCAACGGTCGCACCGCTGCCGATATTGCTCTGATCCATCATGTAGCGAATACCCGCCCGGTTCAGGGTATTACGCGTTTGCAGCAGCTCAACCCAGGTGGCGTTCAGCGCAGACTGCTGCTGGCGAATGGTTTGCAGAACGGTAAAGTTCTCTTTGTCATTCTTAAGTGAGTTAAAAAACAAGCCGCCGGAGGCGAGCTGTAAAAGGCCAAATAGCGCCAATACCAGCAGTAAGCTGGTAACAATCTTCATTCGTTTTAACATGTTTTCTCTTTCCGCTAGACAGATGTCAGAATTTTCGGCCTGGAAAGGGAAAACTTTATGAAATTTGTGCTAGTTGAATCGATCTCAGCATCGACGATTCGTCGATCCACGCCGTCTGCCAAAGCGCTAAGCGGGTTTATTAGTGATCTCAATCACATAAATATACCCGTTAGTCCCCATTGCTTACCGCTCACTGACACTTGGGACCGCTTAAGCTGACATACAACCGCTCACTTATTTACCTTACTTTACGCGCGTACTTCTCTGGCAAGATCCCCCCAACATAGCAGTCAAATTACCTCCTCAAACACAAGATCAAACCCACGCGGCTTCGGCCAATTATTAATTAGATACCAGGTTTTACTATGGATACGAAAAAGATATTCAAGCACATACCCTGGGTGATTCTCGGAATCATCGGTGCATTCTGCCTCTCGGTAGTGGCATTACGTCGGGGTGAGCACATCAGTGCCCTGTGGATCGTGGTCGCCTCAGTTTCTGTTTATCTGGTGGCCTATCGTTACTACAGTCTGTACATCGCCCAAAAGGTGATGAAACTTGACCCGACGCGTGCCACGCCGGCGGTCATCAACAATGACGGTCTGAACTACGTTCCAACCAACCGTAACGTATTGTTTGGCCACCACTTTGCCGCTATCGCAGGTGCAGGTCCGCTGGTTGGGCCGGTACTGGCCGCGCAGATGGGCTATCTGCCCGGTACGCTGTGGCTGCTGGCGGGTGTCGTGCTGGCCGGTGCGGTGCAGGACTTCATGGTGCTGTTTATCTCTTCACGCCGTAACGGCGCATCTCTGGGTGAGATGATCAAAGAAGAGATGGGCCCGATCCCGGGAACCATTGCGCTGTTCGGCTGCTTCTTAATCATGATCATCATCCTTGCGGTACTGGCGCTGATCGTGGTGAAAGCGCTGGCTGAAAGCCCGTGGGGTGTGTTCACCGTCTGCTCAACCGTACCTATCGCGCTATTCATGGGGATTTACATGCGATTCCTGCGACCGGGTCGTGTGGGCGAAGTGTCAGTGATTGGTATTGTGCTGCTGGTTGCGTCTATCTACTTCGGCGGCGTGATTGCTCACGACCCGTACTGGGGCCCGGCGCTGACCTTTAAAGACACCACCATTACCTTTACCCTGATCGGCTACGCGTTTATCTCTGCGCTGCTGCCGGTATGGCTGATCCTCGCGCCGCGCGACTATCTGGCTACCTTCCTGAAAATCGGCGTTATCGTCGGTCTGGCGGTGGGGATTGTTATCCTCAACCCGGAACTGAAAATGCCGGCGATGACTCAGTACGTTGATGGTACTGGCCCGCTGTGGAAAGGCGCGCTGTTCCCGTTCCTGTTCATCACCATCGCGTGTGGTGCGGTCTCTGGCTTCCACGCGCTGATCGCTTCTGGTACCACACCGAAGCTGCTGGCCTGTGAAACCGACGCGCGCTTTATCGGTTACGGCGCCATGCTGATGGAGTCCTTCGTGGCGATTATGGCGCTGGTTGCCGCGTCCATTATCGAACCGGGTCTGTACTTCGCAATGAACACCCCGCCAGCAGGCCTTGGCATCACCATGCCGAACCTGCATGAAATGAGCGGCGAGAACGCCCCGCTGATTATGGCGCAGTTGAAAGACGTAACCGCACATGCGGCGGCGACCGTCAGCTCCTGGGGCTTCGTCATTTCGCCTGAGCAGATCCTGCAGACCGCGAAAGACATCGGTGAACCGTCCGTTCTGAACCGCGCAGGTGGCGCGCCGACGCTGGCTGTTGGTATCGCTCACGTGTTCCACAAAGTGCTGCCGATGGCTGATATGGGCTTCTGGTACCACTTCGGTATTCTGTTTGAAGCGTTGTTCATCCTGACCGCACTGGATGCTGGTACCCGTTCTGGCCGCTTTATGCTGCAGGATTTACTGGGTAACTTCGTTCCGTTCCTGAAGAAAACCGACTCTCTGGTTGCGGGCATCATCGGTACTGCGGGCTGCGTAGGCCTGTGGGGTTACCTGCTGTATCAAGGCGTTGTTGACCCGCTGGGCGGCGTTAAGAGCCTGTGGCCGCTGTTCGGTATCTCTAACCAGATGCTGGCTGCCGTGGCGCTGGTTCTGGGCACCGTGGTACTGGTTAAAATGCAGCGCACCAAATACATCTGGGTTACCGTTGTTCCGGCAGTATGGCTGCTTATCTGCACCACCTGGGCGCTGGGTCTGAAACTGTTCAGCACCAACCCGCAGATGGAAGGCTTCTTCTTCATGGCGAATCAGTACAAAGAGAAGATTGCTAACGGCGGCGAACTGACCGCTCAGCAGATTGCCAACATGAACCACATCGTTGTCAACAACTACACCAACGCAGGCCTGAGTATTCTGTTCCTGGTGGTGGTGTACAGCATCATTTTCTACGGGTTCCGTACCTGGCAGAAAGCCCGCGCCATCAACGGTCGCTCTGATAAAGAGACGCCGTATGTACCGGTGCCGGAAGGCGGCGTGAAGACCTCTTCACATCACTAACCGTATTCAGCCCCGCTTCGGCGGGGCTTTTCGCTTATCAGGATTGTTTATGTTTGGTACTTTAGGTCAGGCAAAAAAATACCTCGGTCAGGCGGCAAAGATGCTGATTGGCATTCCGGACTACGACAACTACGTCGAGCACATGAAGACCAACCATCCCGATAAGCCGTACATGACCTACGAAGAATTCTTCCGCGAGCGCCAGGAAGCCCGCTACGGTAGCGGCGGAAGCAGTTGCTGTTAGAAGGAGAAATGAATGACCCCGATTGCAGTTACCCTACTCACCGGTTTTCTTGGCGCGGGTAAAACCACCCTGCTGCGCCATATTCTCAACGAGCAGCACGGCTATAAGATTGCCGTTATCGAAAACGAATTCGGCGAAGTCTCGGTGGACGATCAGCTGATTGGCGACCGCGCCACGCAGATCAAAACCCTGACCAACGGCTGCATTTGCTGTACCCGCTCCAGTGAGCTGGAAGACGCACTGTTAGATCTGCTCGACAACCTCGACAAAGGCGCCATCCATTTCGACCGTTTGGTGATCGAGTGCACCGGCATGGCCGACCCCGGCCCGATTATTCAGACCTTTTTCTCCCATGAAGTGATTTGCGAACGCTACCTGTTGGACGGTGTGATTGCGCTGGTTGACGCGGTACATGCCGACGAGCAGATGAACCAGTTCACCATCGCCCAGTCACAGGTAGGCTACGCTGACCGCATCCTGCTGACCAAAACCGACGTGGCGGGTGAAAGCGAGAAACTGCGTGAGCGCCTGGCGCGCATCAACGCCCGCGCCCCGGTGTATACCGTCACGCATGGTGATATCGACCTCTCCTTGCTGTTCGATACCAACGGTTTTATGCTCGAGGAGAACGTGGTCAGCGCCAAACCACGCTTCCACTTTATCGCCGACAAGCAAAATGATATCTCCTCGATCGTCGTCGAGCTGGATTACCCGGTAAACATCAGTGACGTGTCGCGAGTAATGGAAAATCTGCTGCTGGAATCCGCCGAGAAGCTGCTGCGCTACAAAGGCATGCTGTGGATTGAAGGCGAGCCGAACCGCCTGCTGTTCCAGGGCGTTCAGCGTCTGTACAGCGCCGACTGGGATCGCCCGTGGGACGACGAACAACCCCACAGCCTGCTGGTGTTTATCGGTATTAACCTGCCGGAAGACGAGATCAGAGCCGCGTTTGCGGGATTGAAGAAGTAACCCTCATTCTGGATTGCCCGATGGCGCACAGCTTTCGGGCCTACAATTCCCCACCATGTCTCAAAACCTACGCCCACAGGCCGGACAAGGTGCAGCCGCCATCCGGCATATATTCCCAACCTTTTGTCGCACTCTTACCGACGGAGAACGCTATTTTTTCTTCCCCCTCATAAAACATTCATTAGGATGATCATTGATACCCAAAAATCACCAAAAATTATAAAAACTCTTTATAAATGATCAACTTACGAATTTCTGGTAAAAAGGAGACTATCTAACCATTGAAAAAAAAGCCTCACAGCAGAGGCCAGGATTGTATTTATGACATCAGGAAGTTTTTCCCAGACGGCCGCCTTTCTCTGGTCGGTAGCAGACCTGCTGCGCGGCGATTTCAAACAGTCACAATATGGCCGCATCATTCTCCCTTTCACTCTTCTGCGCCGCCTGGAGTGCGTACTCGAAAGCAGCAAACCATCCGTGCTGGCTCAGGTCGAAAAAATCCAGTCAATGAACCTGCCGGAAGAAGCACAAGAGAAAATGATCCTGCGAGCGGCGGACAATCTGACATTCTTCAACACCTCACCGATGGACCTCAGCAAAATGGGGCAAAACGGTATCAAGGCCAACCTGGAGAAATATGTTCAATCGTTCTCCACGGATGCCCGCGAGATCTTCGATCACTTCAAGTTCAGCGAGTTTGTCGGGCAACTGGAAGACGCGAATCTACTGTATAAAGTGGTACAAAAATTCGCGGCCACCGATCTGAGCCCTGAAGCGATTTCCAACCATGAAATGGGCTTTGTGTTTGAAGAGTTGATCCGTCGCTTTGCTGAAAGCTCAAATGAGACAGCGGGAGAACACTTTACCCCCCGCGATATCGTGCGCCTGACCACCTCACTGGTGTTTATGGAAGACGATGATGCGTTAACCAAAGACGGTATTATCCGCACGATTTACGACCCGACCGCCGGTACTGGCGGGTTTCTCTCATCGGGTATGGAATACTTGCACGAACTAAACCCGAATGCGGTCATGCGTGCTTTCGGACAGGAGTTAAACCCGGAGTCTTACGCCATCTGTAAAGCCGATATGCTGATAAAAGGTCAGGATGTCAGCCGCATTAAGCTCGGCAACACCCTCTCTAACGATCAGCTTCCGGCCGATCGGTTTGATTACATGCTTTCTAATCCGCCGTTCGGCGTGGACTGGAAAAAGATTGAAGGGGAGATCAACGACGAGCATCTACAGAAAGGCTTTAGCGGTCGTTTCGGCCCCGGCCTGCCGCGCGTTTCCGACGGTTCACTGCTGTTCCTGCTGCACCTGATCGGCAAAATGCGCGATGCGCAAAACGGCGGTGGACGCATCGGCATTATCCTCAACGGCTCGCCGCTGTTTACCGGCGGCGCAGGCAGCGGTGAGAGCGAGATCCGACGCTATATCCTTGAAGCCGACCTGCTGGAAGGGATTATCGCCCTGCCAACGGACATGTTCTACAACACCGGTATCGCCACCTATATATGGATTTTATCCAACAAAAAGATCGCAGAACGTAAGGGCAAGGTTCAATTGATTGACGGCAGCAACCTGTGCGACAAGATGCGCAAATCGCTGGGGTCGAAACGTCATCAAATGGGCGATGAGGATATCCGGCTGATTACCCGCACCTTCGGGGATATTGAGGCAGTTAGTGCGACCACGCTGGGCGCATTGGGTCTGGAAAAAGCACCAGAGCAAAAATCCAGCCGCGGTCGCCAGTCTGCTACCGCGAAAAGCGAAGCGCCAAAAACTTTCGCCAGCAAAATCTTCAACAACACCGATTTTGGTTACCGCCGGTTAACCATTGAGCGTCCGCTACGCCTGTCGACACAGATTACCGATGAGGCCATTGCTACTTTGCGCTTCGCGCCGAAGCCGTTTAATGCGCCGATGGAACGCCTGTACGAAGAATTTGCCTCGCAGTGGCGGGATGAGAATTATGGTGATTTCACCACACTGGCAACCGAAGCCCGCGCCATTATCAAAGCTGAGTTTGCCGAGCTGAAAGAGAAGCAAATCAAAGACCTGTTCGACAGCAAACTGTGGCAATTCCAGCGAGAGTTAATGGAAAAAGCGCGGCGTATTCAGGCAGCGGTAGGCGCTCAGGCGGGGGGAAAAGAGGTCATCAGCAACGACTTTAACCAGTTCCAGCTGACGCTGAAGGGCGCGCTCAACACTGCAGGCGTGAAGCTCGATGCCAAAGAGAGCAAGCAGCTTATCGACGCCATCACCCGCAAAAATCCGAATGCCGAACCGGTGGTGAAAAAGGTGCTGAAAGAGGCCGCTCAGCCGCTGTACGGCGCGTTTGAGTACCAAGGGAAAGTTGTTGAGTTTGAGCAGGATGGCGACCTGCGCGATAACGAGAATGTGCCGCTGAATCCGGCTATTTCCACCAGCGAGCTAATCGAGAGCTACTTCAAAGCGGAAGTCCTGCCGCACGTGGCGGATGCGTGGATCAACGCCGATAAGCGTGATGCGAAAGACGGCGATATCGGGATTATCGGTTATGAAATTCCATTTAACCGTCATTTTTATATTTATCAGCCGCCGCGCCCGCTGGAGGAGATTGATGCGGATCTGGATGCGGTCAGCGCTGAGATTATGCAACTGCTGCGGGAGGTACATTCCTGATGGCTAAATATAAGGCGTATCCGCAGTATAAGGATTCTGGGGTTGAGTGGCTACAAACGTTACCCGCTCGCTGGAGCACAGTACCACTGAAATTTCTTTGCACCTGTAATGATCAAGTTATTTCTGATTCAACAGACAAAGATTACGAGATCGAGTATGTTGACATAGGCAGTGTGTCTTCTTCTCTGGGGATAACAACTACAGAGAACATGTCGTTTTCAAAGGCTCCATCAAGGGCAAGACGCTTGGTAAAAGATGGCGATATAATTATCTCGACAGTTAGAACATACCTAGAAGCTATCGCTCCTATCATTAAACCGCCAGCTAATATGGTTGTATCCACTGGATTTGCCGTAATCAGACCATCTTCTAATCTTGATAACAGATTTGCCTCATATTGCTTACGCGCAAGTGGTTTTATAAAAGAAGTAGTATCTCGCTCAGTAGGAATAAGTTACCCCGCAATTAATTCATCAGATTTAGTTAATATCCCAATTCCTAACTGTACATTACATGAACAATTAAATATCGCGACGTTCCTTGATCACGAAACCGCAAAAATCGACAACCTGATCGAGAAACAGCAACAAATTATTCAACTCCTCCAGGAACGCCGTACCGCTCTGATCTCCGCCGCCGTCACCGGAAAAATCGACGTGCGCAACTGGGTTGCGCCGGGCGAACAAGCCAAAGCAGAATCACCCGCGGAGGCCTTTGCATGAGCAACGACATCGCCAAAGAGGTCAATCTGCAAAACGATATCATCGCGCAGATGGTGGCAAAAGGCTGGATTATCGGCAAAGGTGACGGCTACGATCGCGAACGGGCACTGTACGTACAGGACACATTACAATTCGTGCAAACCACCCAGCCGCAGGAATGGGAGAAATTCGCCCGCGTCTATCCCAACGATACCGGGCGCCATTTCCTCGACGCACTGGTTACGCAGCTTAAAAAAGCCGACAGTAACGCTACGGATATCCAGTCGCGCAGCTGGGGCACGCTGGGCGTATTACGCCACGGTCTGAAAATCCGCAACGCCCGCTTTTCCCTGTGCCAGTTTAAACCGGAACATAATCTTAACCCGGAAACCCTGGCACGTTATCGGCAGAATATCTGCCGCATCGTACCGGAGCTGGTGTATAGCCCCTATGCCTCCAACTGCGCCTTTGCGGAAACCGGTCTGAAAGCCAAAAAGTGGCGTATCGATCTGGTGCTGTTTATCAACGGCCTGCCGGTCGCCACGCTGGAGCTGAAATCCGAATTTAAACAGACGGTGCATAGCGCGATTGTGCAGTACAAAAAGACCCGTCTGGCGAAAGATCCGGCCACTAACAAACCCGAACCGCTGCTGACCTTTAAGCGCGGGGCGCTGGTCCATTTCGCGGTCAGCCAGTACGACGTCTTTATGACCACCCGGCTCGCGGGGGACAGCACCTTCTTCCTGCCCTTTAACAAAGGCACCAAAGAGGGTGGTGCGGGCAACAATATTCCCGAAGATACCACCCGCTATGCCACGGACTACCTGTGGAATGAAGTCCTGCTGCCGGATAACTTATTAAAAATCCTCGCCAGCTTCGTGCATTTGCAGATTGAAGAAAAAGAGAACTGGAACGGGCTGAAATCGAAGAAAGAGAGCCTGATTTTCCCGCGCTATCACCAGTGGGACGTGGTCAACAAGCTGCTGGAAGCCGCAACGCTGGAAGGAACCGGCTACAAATACCTGATACAGCATAGCGCCGGTTCCGGTAAATCGAATTCCATTGCCTGGACCGCCCATCAGCTTTCCCGTCTGTACGACGTGAACGGAGAAAAACAGTTCCACTCCGTGATCGTAGTGACGGACCGCACGGTACTGGACGACCAGCTTCAGGACACCATCTGGCAGTTCGAACACGCTGACGGCGTGGTCGGACGCATCAATAATAAAGAAGGCGATGGTTCTAAATCGGAAAAGCTGGCCAGCGCGCTGGAAAACTCGCAGCCGATTATTATCGTCACCATCCAGACCTTCCCGTTCGTCCTGAAAACCATCGAAAACAGCGTCAGCCTGAAACAGCGTAAATACGCGGTGATCGCCGATGAAGCGCACTCCTCACAGAGCGGTACCACCGCCCGTCAGCTAAAAGAAGTGCTGATGACCGAAGAGATGGATGACGACGTGGTGCTGTCGCCAGAAGATATTCTGGATGTCACCATCGCCGCGCGTCAGGGCAGCAGTAATCTGAACTACTACGCCTTTACCGCCACGCCGAAGGCCAAAACCCTCGAACTGTTTGGCCGCCGCCCGCATCCGGAACAACCTGCGTCAAAAACCAATAAACCCGCGGCTTTCCACGTCTACTCCATGCGCCAGGCGATCGAAGAAGGCTTTATCCTGGACGTGCTGAAAAACTATACCAACTACAAAGTGGCGTATCAGCTACTGCAAAAGCTGGAAGATAAAGACCGCGAAGTCGACAGCAATCGGGCCAAGGTCAGGCTGAGTCAGTGGGTCACGCTGCACGATTACAACATCTCGCAGAAGGTGAAGGTGATCGTCGAGCACTTTCGCAAACACGTTATGCACCTGCTTGGCGGTCAGGCGAAAGCGATGGTAGTCACCAGCTCGCGTAAAGCCGCCGTTCGCTACAAGCTAGCCTTTGATAAATACATTAGCGAGAATAATTACCCGAAAATCAGCGCGATGGTGGCATTTTCCGGGGAGGTGGAATTCCAGGAAGGCGACCAGAATAGCCTCGCGCTGTTAAATCAGAAATTTACCGAGATGAATATGAACCCTGGTCTGAAAGGCCGGGACATGCGCAAAGCCTTCGACAGCGACGATTATCAGGTCATGCTGGTTGCCAATAAGTTTCAGACCGGTTTTGACCAGCCTAAGCTGTGCGCCATGTATGTCGATAAAGCCCTCGGCGGCGTTGAGTGTGTACAGACGCTATCACGCCTGAACCGCACCTATCCGGGCAAAGCGGAGTCAGGCACCTTCGTGCTCGATTTTTATAACGAGCCGGACGAGATCCTCTGCGCGTTCCAGCCTTATTACCAGACGGCGGAACTGACCGACGTCAGCGATCCGCAGCAGGTGTTCGATTTGTTTGAAAAACTGCGTGCCACGCAGATTTTCCAGTGGAATGAAGTGGAGCAATTCTGCATAGCATTCTTCAGCAAAAATAAATCCAACGCGGCAATCAGCAATATTTGCAAACCGGCGGTCGAACGCTGGAAAAAGCGCTACGCCCTGGCAATCGATGCTTACCTGATGGCAAAAGAGATGTTTGAGCGCACCAAAAAAACAAGCGATACGGTATTAATTACCAATGCGGAAAATAGCTTTAACGCCTGCAAGCAGGAAAAAGATCGTCTGGAGATTTTCAAGAAAGATCTTGGCAGTTTTGTTCGCTTCTACGAGTTTATGTCGCAGATCGTCGAGTACGATGACAAAGATCTGGAGAAACTAAGCCTGTTTGCCCGCCATCTGCGCCCGCTGTTGCATGAGCAACATCTGGAAGAGGACGAGATTGATCTCAGTAACGTGGAGATGAGCCACTATCGCTTATCAAAGATCCACGAACAACATCTGAAACTACAAGAAGATGATGCGAAATATACACTTGATCCCAGTAACGACGTGGGTACGGCAAAACCAAAAGACAAGAAAGAGGAATTTCTGTCGCATATTTTATCGCGAATGAATGAACTGTTTATCACCGACCATCTGACGGATAAAGATATGCTCAGCAGCGCAATGACCGTGTTTAATAAAATCACTGAGAATGAAACGGTGATGAAACAAATCAGGAATAACAGTCCCGAGCAGGCAATATTAGGCGGTTTTTTCAAGGCGGTAGACGACGCGGTGATGGACAGTGACGAAGCGCGACAAGAATTTATGCTGCAGTATTTATCGAACCCGCAGTGCGCTAAGGGCTTTGCCCGCCTGATGTTTGATATGGCGACGGGGCATTTCGCGTTGCCTGCTTAAGGTTTTGATTATTGCCGGATGCTTATCCGGCCTGATTTATATTTCTTATCAATAGTGACTTATGCGAGTCGTTATCCCCGGCAGCCTCCATGCTGCCGGGGTTACGACGAGGCTATACCACCGCACTATCCATCTGTTTTTCAAATGCCTGGCGAATCAGCCCCATCACATACGGTAGCTGGGCAATATCGCTGAAACCGACCTCTACATCACCATTGCCCCAGCGACCAAGATCCGTTACGTCTTTCGCCATCCCTTTCGGATCGACCAGTTCATGGAACGGCATATTCAGCGACAGGCGCAACCGGCTTTTCTGCGGTACGACATCCACAAAATTGGTCTCCGCCTTGAAGGCGACATACAGCTTCAGGACTTCCTGTGTGATACTCGCATCCAGCTTTAAAATCTCTGGTGCCAGTTGGTCAAATAGCATCCGGCTATGTGAGCCGACCTCCAGTTGATGGAAATCCGTCAGACTGTAGTTCATCGCTTTTTTAGGCTGCTGACGATAGCCATCAAGAACATCTTCATCCAACTCAGGAGCACTCCAGACCTGAACGGCACGCTTCGCCAGCCGCTCAGCCCGAGCATCCATCGCCGCTTCATCCCACTTCTCGCACGGCCCTAATCCGGCGTTTAAATGCAAAGGGCTTTCTTTAAAGCCGCCATCAATATCGCGTTTTTCTGTAAAGACTTTATCGCTATAACGGGAGTTATAGCCGGTTAACGTCAGGTTTCCCAACGTATGTAGCCGCTCTTTATGTATCCGCTGCCAGTCGCTGCCCAGCTCTTCACGCCATTTTGCCGACAGATTTTCATTCTGCGGCATAATATGTTCAATCGTATATTCATCCACCGCCACGCGCTCTTTGCGCCCGTAATTTTCCAGGCGGCGTAGCCAGTAACTACGGCTACGGAAGTTATACAGATCGCGCTCTTTTAACTTGTGGCTAAATTCATCGTTGTCCGGGAAACGTCGATAGCTCGGCAGTTCCAGTAAATGCGCCTGAATACTTTCCAGATAGTTTTCTTTATCCAGTACTCTATAAAATGTGGCGAAGGTCTTGTTCAGCGAGTTGGTGGGAATAGCGCACACCGCGCGGCGGAAAACATACGACTCAACCAGGCGTATCGCACTCAGAAAATCATCGTGTGATAAATTGCCCTCCCGGTAATCGTGGTACAGCACCAGCAGGAACGGATAGGCAACATCAACCTTTAACTCCCGTAAATCCTGAAACGCTATAGCAAGTTGCTTATCGCTCTCTTTCCCCAGCGCCATCGCACAGAAATATTCCGCATAGCGCTGAATATCCGCTACCAGCGCATCCACACCCTCTTCGGCGATAGCCTGGCTACGCGCATGTAACTTAAATGCTTCATAAACTTCATCGGTCCTAGGAATATCCCCCGTTTTGACCGTCAGATAATGACGCATAAAGCTGTCAAAATATTCGCTATAGCCTTTCTGTCCGAAAGCAATTTCCATCGGTCGCCAGTGGTCGTCATACAGCCGCGTCTGATGTTCCGGCTCCAGCCCCATCAGGATATAATTACGCACTAAATCGGCCTGGCTGAGCGCCTTGCCCGTAGAGTTCATGCTTTCAAAAATTAGCTGCGGGTTATCCTGCCCGCGATTCAGTGCGACATCGACAATCAATAGCTTTGATAGCCCACGACACAGCGAAATCAAGTCATCGCCTAATTTGCTGATTTGTTCATCGAAGAAGTTAAAATTGGCCTCAATCCGCTGCGAACCGTTTTCAGGCAGCGGTTTTTGTTTAATCAGCGCCAGCAGGCTATCTTTATCCGTCTCCGTCAGCAACAACTTGTATCCCCGCTCTCCGGACTCGTAGGGGTTGAGCAAATAGTAATTGCGCAACTTCATGGCGGAGAAGCCATCAATCAACTCTTCATCGCCAAGATGACGGGATAACGCCTCAAGGAGTAACATCGCCGTCGTCAGGCGCTGTTGACCATCAATAACCAGTAACGGAGAAATCCCCGAAACCTGATACAGTCCCTGCTCTATATAAACAACGGAGCCAATAAAGTGGGCCGAAATATCGTCACGTTGTCCGGCACGGAGAATATCGTCCCAAAGCTGACGACATTGCTGCTCAGACCATGAATAGGTTCGTTGATAGATGGGAATAACAAATTGCTGTGAGCGTTTGAGGAAATCGAGTAATCGGGCTTCTGTAGCTTTCATCCTGATAATAATCCTTCCATGAAGCAAAAGTGCTTCAATAATACTCCCTTCGTTGGCAGAACCAGGAGCAATTTCTCCCAGTCCTTCCTCTTCCATCGCCCCACCACAAACGAGGTCGCCACAAAACCGTTCAGGAAACACCATCCGCAGCTATTCGATCTGATCGCGTCGCAACCCGACGTCCCGCAGCCGCTCATTACTCATCTGTTGCAATACGCGCCGCGTTTGCGCCCGTAACCGCCACGCCTTATATGCCCGCCAGATCAGAACAAACCCAATAAATGGCTGCTTTGCTTTATTCTCATGAAATTCCATACCTTGCCTCCCCGCCTTGTCTGAGGCTTTATCTTCACGGATTTGGCCCTAAGCAATACAGACTCACAAAGTACTTTTATTTAACATACAGATTGGTTAAAAAGGGTTCTGCATCGCTTTTTTCACGCCAATCTGTACTGGTTTTTTAATCTGTATGATACCCATGAGGGATACAGCATGACGCGTTATCAACATCTGGCCAATCTGCTGGCCGAACGCATTGAGCAGGGGTTGTATCGCCATGGCGAAAAACTGCCTTCGGTACGTAACCTGAGTCAGGAGCACGGGGTTAGTATCAGCACCGTCCAGCAGGCGTATCAGATGCTGGAACAGCGACAGCTGATCACCCCGCAGCCGCGTTCCGGTTATTTTGTCGCGCCGCAAAAAGCGCTGCCGCCCGTACCGCCGATGTCACGCCCGGTGCAGCGTCCGGTCGAGATAACGCAGTGGGATCTGGTGCTGGATATGCTAAAAGGGCATAGCGATAAATCTGTGATCCCCTTCAGCAGCGGCGCGCCAGATGTCAGTCAACCGAGCCTGAAACCGCTCTGGCGCGAGCTCAGCCGCGTAGTGCATCATAATCTGAAGGCGGTGCTGGGGTACGACAAGCTTCCCGGCAGCCAGGATCTGCGCCAGCAGATCGCCCGTCTGATGCTGGACAGCGGTTCAGTCCTCAACGCCGATGATATTGTGATAACCAACGGGAGCCAGAGCGGAATGTCGCTGGCGCTGCTGGCGGTTTGTCAGCCAGGGGACATTGTCGCCGTTGAATCCCCCACCTACTACGGCACAATGCAGCTACTGCGCGGCCTGGGGATCAAGGTGATTGAGATCCCAACCGATCCGGATACCGGGATCAGCATTGAAGCGCTGGAACTGGCGCTGGATCAGTGGCCGATCAAAGGCGTGCTGCTGGTACCCAACTGCAACAACCCTCTCGGGTTCATTATGCCGGATGCGCGTAAGCGGGCGGTGCTCGCCCTCGCCCAGCGTCACGACATCGTCATTTTTGAAGATGATGTGTATGGCGAACTGGCCACAGAGTATCCGCGCCCGCGTACGATCCACTCCTGGGACAGTGACGGCCGGGTAATACTCTGCAGTTCGTTTACCAAATCCGTAGCCCCAGGACTGCGCGTGGGTTGGGTGGTTCCCGGTCGCTATTACAACAAACTGCTACACATGAAGTACGCCGTCATTGGTACTAACGTTCCCGCTACGCAGCTGGCAGCAGCCTCCTTTGTGCGCGAAGGTCATTACCATCGGCATATCCGGCGTATGCGCCAGATTTATCAGCGTAATATGGAGATCTACACCTGCTGGGTACGGGAATATTTTCCCTGCGGGATCTGCGTCACCCGACCGAAAGGCGGCTTTATGCTGTGGGTCGAGCTGCCGCTCCAGGTCGATATGGTCTGCGTCGCTAAGCAGCTCTGTCGCCTGAAAATCCAGGTCGCACCGGGATCGCTGTTCTCCGCATCCGGAAAGTATCGCAACTGCGTACGCATCAACTGCGCGTTGCCGCCAAACGAGAAGCATCAGGAAGTGATGCAAAAGCTCGGCGAGGCGGTAAAGATGGCGATAGAGTAAACCGGACCGCCCGGTGATTTCGGCCAGACGATTATGCGATTTAACTCATATCTAATGACTTAAACCCTGAATATCTTCTGCGGAAAGCCGGGTAATTTTTTGTACCGTGCAGATATCAATACCGTCTGCCAGCATGGTGTGGGCAATACGGAGCGCCTCATCACGTCGCCCTTCTATAAGCCCTTCTTGTCGTCCTTCCTGTAACCCTTCCAGCCTGCCTTTTTGTAGCCCTGCCTCATGCAATCTGTCGGCGATCGTCATCAAGTGCTCCTTATGCTGCGGTGAACGTTCGGCAACCTCACGAATAAACTCACTGAATCGAGGTGCATCGCCAGTTCGTAAAATATAATTAAACAGCGTCTTTATCTGGCTGTCATTAGTCAGTCCGGTAAGTAGCAGGGAAACAATTTGCTCGACCAGCCCCATAAGTTCGCGCAGCGAAGCGGGAAGATGTATTTGTAGAAAATCCCGAGCTGTCTCAGGGTGGCGCAAAAACGTTTTAAAGACCGCATCATGCGGGGTGGAAGTCGGTGCTTTGTTCATGGCGATCCATCACCTGGAAATAAGATGCCGTTACTGTAGCGCTGGTAAACCACACCCTCACCTGTAACTTTCTCTCTTTGCGAGACGATTTCCGGGATAAAAACGCCCCTTTGTAACGTCTGCATTTGTCTGGAACGCATCACGCAGAATCACGACCTCAATGCACATTCCCGCTTTTTCACCGCAGGGCCTGTGCTATAACAAATCATCACTTTCATGGAGGACACGATGTGACGCATACCCGAGATATTCCACAATCGTTCTGGCGTGATGAGCAACTGCCGTGGCTGGAGCTTCGCAGCACCTGGCAAAGTCAGCAGGCCTATAAGCGCCATCACCACTCTCAGCTCTCGATTGGGGCAATTCTCGAGGGAGGAACCTGCTGCCTGTGCGATGACAAGGAATACCATCTGAAGGTGGGCGATCTCATTGTGATCCCACCACTGGCACCTCACAGCTGTAATCCCGTCAACGGGAAATTTCGCAGCTATCACATGCTTTATTTTGATGCCCGGTGGTGTCTTACCCATCTGCCTGCGCTGAACAGCAATCAACGGCTTAGCACGTGCACTCCTGTTATCCGCGATCCGCAATTATTCCAGTGCTACATGCACCTTGTGGCGCTCATGCCGCAACGGCAAACGACGCAGATAACTGATGCCGCACAAGCATTGCTGCGCTCGCTGCCATTGCAGTCGGTAACACCTGAAAACCTAAGCGTCACCAGCCAGTATCTGCGCGAGCGGTTGCAGTCCAGTCTGCTCTCCCCACCCTCGCTGGATGAGCTGGCAGATGAGTGTCACATGCGTAAAGAAACGCTGATTCGGACCTTTAAGCAGGACACCGGGCTGACGCCGGGAAATTATCTGAACATCATGAGGATTGACTATGCCCGTCAGCGGCTACGGGCCGGGGACGAGATTGTCGATGTCGGCTACCAGAGCGGGTTTGCCGACCAGAGCCATTTCCATCGCACCTTTGTTCGCTACACAGCAGCCACACCACGCCAGTACGCATTGGGACGATCAATATCAGACAATAATTAGCGTTGCGTCAGGCGTACGCTGATCTCTGTTTCATTTTCTGAGGTCGCTATGTCGCTGCTTGCTGAACTTTTTCCGTCTGCTTTTCCCGCGTTGGCGCTGGCGCATTTTGTTGCACTACTCAGCCCAGGGCCGGACTTCTTTTTACTGGTCGGTTACGCCGTACGTTACCGAATGCGCGGCAGCGCCGGGCTGTGTGTGGGGATCGCCATCGGCAACGGGCTGTATATCCTGCTGGCGATTATTGGTTGGGGGATCCTGCGCCAGCTTCCCCTGCTGTTTACGGTTATCGAACTGCTGGGCGCGCTCTATTTATTGTGGATTGGCAGCCTACTGATACGCAGCCGCCCGCAAACCCTGACCGGAGCAGACGCCCAGTCTACCTGTCCAGGATTTGGCAAACAGCTGCTGCTGGGATTAGGTTCGTCGCTGCTCAACCCAAAAAATGCGCTGTTCTATCTGGCGCTAATGACCGCCCTGCTCGGCCCGTCGGTGACGCTGCTGCAACAAACCATGAGCGGGATCTGGATGACCAGCGTGGTGTTGTTCTGGGATCTGCTGATCGTGATGTTCATCGGCTTACCGCAGATCCAGCGGCGGTTAACCCGAGGGATATTGTGGATCGAGCGTATCGCCGGCGGCGTGCTGATCGTCTTCGGCAGTGCGATCGCGCTGCGTTTTCTGCAGAGCGTCACTTTCTGATAAGCGTGACGATTTTCTGCAAATAAAGCGGATAAACTCGTTTAATTAATATCCAATCCGCATTACACTTTGGGTGGCTATTATCCATTCAACCAATTCTTCCCGAGGTGCGATGTGCTGATTGTTACCTGTAATCGTTACGTTTTCTGACTCGAGTCTGAAAACGTTTCTCCTGTTTGCGCCTCGCGCAGGCAGCGTTTTTGATTACATGAAATTCAGTACATTTGCAGTCTGCTTTTTTCTGTCATCGGTCTGACGTCTCAAAGACGGTATTGAATTTCGCTATTCCCGTTGAGGGTTTTCTCCCGAAAAGGAGCTGTTTTATGCAACGGATTCTCGCGTTTTTCTCCCAACGCACCACGACGCTATTTTTTCCTGTCGCGTTGATTTTATATGACTTCGCCGCCTATCTGTCGACGGACCTGATCCAGCCAGGCATTATCAATGTGGTGCGTGATTTCAACGCCGACGTCAGCCTGGCCCCCGCTGCGGTGAGCCTCTATCTGGCTGGCGGCATGGCGCTGCAATGGCTGCTGGGACCGCTCTCCGACCGGATTGGCCGTCGACCGGTGCTGATTGCGGGGGCGTTAATTTTTACGCTCGCCTGCGCTGCCACGCTATTGACCACCTCAATGACGCAATTTCTGGTCGCCCGATTTGTACAGGGCACCAGCATCTGCTTTATCGCTACCGTTGGCTATGTCACGGTGCAGGAAGCGTTTGGGCAAACGAAGGCCATAAAGTTAATGGCGATAATCACCTCCATTGTGCTGGTTGCGCCGGTTATCGGCCCGCTCTCCGGCGCAGCGCTGATGCACTTTGTACACTGGAAAATCCTGTTCGCCATTATCGCCGCCATGGGGCTTATCGCCCTGATAGGGCTAGCGTTAGCAATGCCGGAAACCGTTAAGCGCGGCGCGGTGCCGTTCAGTGCACGCGGCGTACTGCGTGATTTCCGCGACGTTTTCCGTAACCGGGTGTTCTTGTTTGGCGCAGCCACGCTGTCGTTAAGCTATATCCCGATGATGAGCTGGGTGGCGGTCTCGCCGGTGATCCTGATCGACGCTGGCGGTATGAGCACATCAGAGTTTGCCTGGGCGCAGGCACCGGTGTTTGGCGCGGTGATCGTCGCCAATATGGTGGTTGTTCGTTTTGTGAAGGATCCAACCCAGCCACGCTTTATCTGGCGGGCGGCACCCATTCAACTGAGCGGACTGGCGGTGCTGATTGCCGGCAATTTGCTGTGGCCGCACGTCTGGCTGTGGTCGGTGCTGGGAACCAGCCTGTATGCGTTTGGCATTGGTATGATCTTTCCGACGCTGTTCCGCTTTACGCTGTTTTCCAACAACTTACCGAAGGGTACGGTCTCGGCGTCGCTGAATATGGTCATCCTGACGGTGATGGCGGTTTCTGTCGAAATCGGACGTTGGCTGTGGTTTAACGGCGGCAGGATTTCGTTTCATCTGCTGGCGGTTGCGGCGGGTATTGCTGTCGTCTTTACCCTGGCAGGCTTACTGAAGCGGGTTCGCCAGCATGAAACAACAACGTTAGCCACTGAAAACTAACCTGCCGGATGGCACTGACGCTTATCCGGCCTATGTCGTAGTGATAGGCCGGATAGGGCGCTTGCGCCGCATCCGGCAACCATCACATTATCTTAAGCAATGCGCGCAAACCCTGCTTCCAGATCGGCAATCAGGTCGCCAATATCCTCAAGGCCAATATGCACCCTGACCAGGGTGCCGCTGAAATCTACCTCTCCGGCTGGGCGAATGCTGTTCAGCTCTTCCGGCTGATTCGCCAGAATAAGCGACTCAAATCCGCCCCACGAATAGGCCATATGGAACAGTGAGAAGTTATCGAGGAAATTCGCCATCTGCTCGTCGGTCAGTCTCTTTTTCAGCACAAACGAGAACAGGCCTGAGCTTCCGGCAAAGTCACGCTGAAAATACTCGTGCCCCGGGCATTCCGGTAATGCCGGATGATTCACCCGCGCCACTTCCGGCCTTGCCGACAGCCAGCGGGCAATATGGATGCTGCTCTCCTGATGCTGCTTAAGACGTACCGCCAGGGTGCGCAATCCACGGCTGCCGTTGTAGGCCGTATCGGCATCCAGCGTTTGCCCCATCAAATAGGAGTTCTCGCGCAGACGATCCCAACAACGAGCGTTGGACACCGCCGTGCCCAGCATGCCGTCCGAATGACCGATGGTGTACTTCGTTCCCGCCTGAATGGAAATATCCACGCCATATTCCAGCGCTTTGAACAGCACACCCGCCGCCCAGGTGTTGTCGATCATAATGACAATCTCCGGATTAACCGCGCGGATAGCTTTCACCATCCCCGGTACATCCTGGACTTCCATGGTGATCGAACTTGGCGATTCGAGGAATACAACTTTCGTTTCCGGACGTAGAAGATCAACGATACCAGCACCAATCAACGGATCGTAATACGTTGTTTCCACATTGAATTTACTCAGGATCTTATTGCAAAAATCCTGGGTTGGCTCGTAGGCCGCGCCCGTCATCAAAATATGATCGCCACCCTGGACAAACGCCAGAATCGCATTGGTCACCGCCGCAGCGCCGCACGGGTAAAGCGCGCAGCCAACGCCGCCTTCCAGTTCGCTCATTGCCTTCTGGAAGGCAAAGTGGGTGTAGGTTCCGCGACGACCGTAAAACAGCTCGCCATTTGCGCGATTGGCGGTGGCGAATTTTTTGTCTTTCACGGTATCAAACACCAGTGAAGAGGCGCGCTGGATAACCGGATTCACCGCACCCTGGGTGTAGCGTTTGTCGCGACCCGCAACAACCAATTGCGTCTCAAGCTTCATTGCGTCTTTCATAACATCTCCTGTTCTTAATCCGTGTGAAACCTATACCACCGCAGCAGTAGAGTTTATTTCAGTGTTGGTCTGCTTTTTTCCAGCGAACCGTTCAACAATCTGCGCCGCATTCAAATCATGGATAACGTTAATCAGTGTGGCAGGCGCATCGGTAATCGTGCCCAGCACTACCAACATCGGGATCGCTTCCATTGGCAGGCCCAGCGTAGTGACGATAAAGATTTCACCGAGGAATGCCCCGCCCGGTACGCCGCCGACGATAATGGCGGAGAGCACCGCAATCAGCATGGTCAGGAAGAAGGTCTCGGTGGTGAACTCCATGCCCAGCACGGAATAGATAAAGACAATTTTCAGCGCGGCAATCATCGCCACGCCACCTTTGTTCAGGTTAACCAGTAGCGGAATGGAGACATCAACGATTTCCGGGTTAATCCCCATCGCCTTACCGGCACGCAGCGTCACCGGGAGAGTCCCCAGCGAAGAGCAGGTCCCCAGCGCAGTCGCAGACGGTTCAATCGCATTACGCCAGAAGGCTTTGACCGCCGGAATACCGCCGCCAATATACGAATAGAGAATCGAGCCAAAAACAAAGTAGACCAGCGTGGCCACCATGAACAGGCCGATGGCGCGAGCAAAGGTTAACAGCAGTGCAGAGTCCTGACTGGCCATAGTGGCAGCGAAATAGCAGCCCAGGCCAATCGGTGCGACCTTCATAATGATTGAGACGATCTTCATGATCACGGTATTGGCATCTTCCAGCAGCGACGCAATGCGCTTACCGGCCTGATCCGATTGACCAATCGCCACACCAGCAATAATCGCCATCACAATCAGCGCCAAAATATTGGACTTAGAAAACAGTCCGATAAAGTCGCTGGTCGTGATCATGCTGACAAAATCCATCTTACCGCTGCCCGCCTGCACCGACTGCGAAAGATCGATAGTGACGCCCTGCGCCGGGTTATACCATAGCGCCAGCGCAACGATCCCGGCAGCCGGAATAAAGGCCATTGCGATCGAAACAATAAAGATAATCGCCATAATGCGCCCCAGCCTTTTCAGGTCGGTCATACTGGCGATCGAAGACATGACGCTGATCCCCACCAGCGGCACAATAATCATAAATAGCAGATTTAAGAATATCTGGCCGATTGGCTGGAGTTTACTTGCAAACGAGGGGGCATAAATACCTAATAAGCCGCCAATCACCAGAGCAACTAATAAAATAATCGACGATCTGTAGGGTTCGAGTCGTGACCACATAATCGGTACCTTTAGAATAATATTTAATGAGATTAAATTCACAATGTGATGAGTTTCCGTTTCGCCTCCTTTTATTTTGTGACGTAACTCACCTAAGTTGTTATTTTTTCATTTTGCCAGCAAGTTGTTTCCTGTGATTCAATAGTTGCATGTTTAAAACGCGAATGTAACGGCCTATTCGTACCGTTTTTGCAAATCACTTGTGAATAAAAGGAAACTATGAGTACGCCGATTTCACTCAAGCATCTGGAGTTTTTCATTAAAATCGTCGACTGCGGAGGATTGTCAGAAGCCGCGGCGCAGCTCAACGTCTCGCCATCTGCGGTCAGCAAAAGCCTGGCGGCCATGGAAGATACGTTAGGCACGACATTAATTAAACGTACCACCCGCAGTATTACCCTGACCGATGCCGGGCAATATCTCTTTAACCGCGCCAATAAGCTTTTGAAAGAATTCGATGAAACGCTGAATACCACCTCCGGTTATTACCACAGCCCGCAAGGTGAATTACGCATAACCTGCTCAATTGCGTTTGGTTATTCCCGGCTGGTGAACCTGGTGGATAAATATCGTTCCCAGTTCCCAGATGTGAATCTGTATATCGATCTCAACGATAACTTCGTGAATCTGAACGAAACGGATTTCGACATCGCCCTGCGAATCTCCACCGCACCACCGCAGAACTACGCAATGCGCAAGCTGGTGCCTGTCCGCTGGGCGTACTGCGCCTCACCCGGCTACCTTGCCAAAAAAGGCATGCCCCAGCGTCGTAGCGATCTGGTCAATCATGATTGCCTGGTTTACCCAGGTCTTACGCCGGTGCTGAAGGTGGCGGATGAACAGGATCGTCTGCATCAGTTAAAACTGCATATGCCTATCCAGGCCAACAGCAGTCTGGTATTGCTGAAATCAGTGTTAGAAGATCAGGGAGTGGCGTATTTGCCCACCTATCTGATTGGCGATCATATTCAAAAAGAAGAGATAACGCCGCTGATGCTCGACGGCACCATCACCTGCGAAACCCACGCCCTGTATGCGCTCTATTTTCCCAGTAAGTACAGCAATCCGAAGGTGCGATCGTTTATCGATTTTCTGGTGGCGGAACTCGGCCCCTTACCCGCCTGGGACAACTGGATCCCGGAGTAAGCTTTGCTCGCCTGAAAATGGGAGGCGCTCCACATTTTTTGCGCGATCCCCCCGTCTGGCTCTATCCTTAAGCCTATGAATAAAATTGCTGAACTCAAACGCGCCAAGCGACTGGCGCTCTCATTGCTGCTGATTGCCGCCGCTACCTTCGTCATCACGCTGTTTCTGCCGCCTAACTTCTGGGTGCTCGGGATCAAAGCGATCGCCGAAGCGGCGATGGTCGGTGCGCTGGCGGACTGGTTTGCCGTGGTGGCGCTTTTTCGTCGGGTACCAATCCCGTTTATCTCGCAACATACAGCGATTATCCCACGCAATAAGGATCGGATCGGGGAGAATCTCGGTCAGTTTGTGCAGGAAAAATTTCTCGACACCCAGTCCCTGATCGCCCTGATCCGCCGCCATGAACCGGCGTTGTTGATCGGTAACTGGTTCAGCCAACCGGAAAACGCCCAGCGAATTGGCCAGCATCTGCTGCAGATCATGAGCGGTTTTCTCGAACTCACCGACGACGCCCGCATTCAGCGGCTGATCAAGCGGGCGGTGCACAAAGCCATCGACAAGGTCGATCTCTCCGGTACCAGCGCGCTGATGCTGGAAAGCATGACCAAAAACAACCGCCATCAGGTGTTGCTCGACACATTGATCGCCCAACTTATCGCCCTGCTCCAGCGCGACAGTTCGCGGGCGTTTATCGCCCGACAGATCGTGCACTGGCTGGAGACCGAGCATCCGCTGAAAGCGAAGATCCTGCCGACTGAATGGCTGGGCGAGCACAGCGCCGAACTGGTGTCTGATGCCGTTAATTCCTTACTGGATGACATCAGCCACGATCGGGCGCATCAGATCCGCCACGCCTTCGATCGCGCCACGTTTAAGCTAATCGATAAGCTCAAACACGATCCGGAGATGGCCGTGCGGGCCGAAAGCATGAAAAACTATCTGAAGGAAGACGAAGCCTTCAACCGTTATCTTGGCGAACTGTGGGCAGACCTGCGCCAGTGGGTGAAAACCGACATTAACGCTGACGATTCGCGCGTGAAGCAGCGCATCGCCAGCGCCGGACAGTGGTTCGGCGAAACACTGGTTGCCGACAGCGCCCTGCGCGCCTCACTGAATGGGCATCTGGAGCAGGCCGCGTATAAAGTTGCGCCGGAGTTCGCCACCTTCCTGACGCGCCACATCAGCGACACGGTGAAAAGCTGGGATGCGCGCGATATGTCGCAGCAAATTGAGCTAAACATCGGCAAAGATTTACAGTTTATCCGCATCAACGGCACGCTGGTCGGCGGTTCTATTGGGCTGGTGTTATATCTGTTGTCGCAAATTCCTTCCCTGCTGACGCTGGCGAATTTTTAAGGAGAAAGTAAAACGCCCATTTTTATTTTACTTTTCATTATCATTTGCACATGTAATATAACAATTATCAAACTAACAGCGTGAAATGAGAGTCCGTATGTCCGAGGGAAGCCCCGATTCAAATCGTCATGCCATCAGCGTCGCGCTCTTTGGCATGCTGGTCTTAACGCTGGGCATGGGAATTGGACGCTTTCTGTATACGCCGATGCTCCCGGTACTGCTGTCGGAAGGTCAGTTTACGTTTGACCAGCTCTCCTGGATTGCCAGCGCCAACTACGCTGGATATCTGGCGGGAAGCCTGCTCTTCTCCTTCGGGCTCTTCCATCTTCCCTCACGTTTACGCCCGATGTTGTTAACTTCTGCGCTCGCTACCGCAGGGTTGATTCTGGCAATGGCAAGCGTTAAGCAGCCCACGCTGGTGATGCTGATCCGTTTTCTGGCAGGCGTCGCCAGTGCCGGTATGATGATTTTTGGTTCGATGATCGTCCTGCATCATACCCGGCATCCCTTCGTGATCGCCGCATTGTTCTCCGGCGTTGGCGCAGGCATTTTGCTGGGTAATGAATATGTCATCAGCGGTCTGCATTTTGCGCTGTCATCGCACACGCTCTGGCTGGGGGCAGCGGCAGCTTCCGCGCTGTTCTTTGTGCTACTCGTTATGCTCTTGCCATCTCGCGACCATGCGCTTCCCGCCGCCACACCGGCAAAAACAGAGCATCAGCCTATGTCCTGGTGGCTGCTGGCGCTACTGTATGGATTAGCCGGATTTGGCTACATCATTGTCGCTACATACCTGCCACTGATGGCGAAAAGTGCCGGGTCGCCGCTGCTGACGGCCCATCTCTGGTCGTTGGTCGGCATATCGATTATTCCGGGTTGTTTCGCCTGGCTGTGGGCTGCCCGACGCTGGGGGGTATTGCAATGCCTGACGGCGAATTTACTGATCCAAAGCGCCTGCGTGGTCATGACGCTCGCCAGCGACTCCTTGCCGCTGCTGGTGATAAGCAGCGTGGGTTTTGGCGCAACGTTTATGGGGACCACTTCGCTGGTCATGCCGCTCGCCCGTCAACTTAGCGTACCGCGCAATATTAATCTGCTGGGCCTGGTCACCCTGACTTACGGCATTGGTCAAATACTCGGGCCGCTATTAACCAGCCTGCTGGGAAGCGGCGCTCAAGCGATCGTTAATGCCACGCTATGCGGTGCCGTCGCCTTGTTTATTGCGGCACTGATTAGCCTCACACAATTATACAAACAGCGTTTCGCCTCCCCCAAAAGGGTATAATCGACAACCTTATAAACAGGTATCTTAGGATTAGTCCGCAATCAAATGTCAACATTTAATAAACCACAAATAATCGGCAATTACCCGCCAGACAATTTATAATCCCCGGCTGTTCATTTATAAACTCAATTTAAAATGCGTAAAAATGGACATATTAACTCAGCATCAACACTATCTTCGGGAAAAGTACATGTCATGGTTTAAAAAAATACTACTGGGGTTAATTATTTTGCTAGGTTTAATTGGCACGCTAAAGGATTACAAAGACTTTGGCCTGTTTGGCGCGTTAGGATTTTTTTTATATTCTTGTTAACAACAACATTTTTATGGCAATGGGCCTCTGGCAGGTTACCAGAGATAACCCAGGTTCAGGCCGTATTTATTTTACTGGCCAGCGCGGTAGCCTCAATTTTTGTTATCAATATGGCAATTGCCGGAAATTTGCATGTGGATTTAATGGAGGTCATGTACGTTACCATTACGCATAATCCACTTTTTTACCTGATTCTCTGCGTGGTCGCATGGGTAAAAGTGGGCATCTGGCAATGGCTGTTTAGCGGTGTACAGGTGAAAGAGAGTCAGCCAGTTTAAACACGGCAGAGGTAAAAAAGGCGTCTTAACTAAGACGCCTTTTGCATATCAGTACAAAAACCTAGAACTGATAGGTCAGACCCGCAACAACCTTGTTGTCGTCGTCTTTGCCGTCGAGCAGGTTAATTTTGTAACCCACATCAGCCACGATGTTTTTGTTGAAGTAGTAATCCGTGCCCAACGCAACGTATTCGGTCAGGTCATTATTGTTGTTGTCACGCGCGTGAACGTAACCCACGTTCGGACGCAGACCAAAATCAAACACATACGCAGCCATTGCTTCAAAGTGCTCAGCTTTATCCGCCTTCTGAATCAGGTTGTGGGACTCGCCGTACATGGTCGCGACGTAGATGGCATTAGCATCATATTTCAGACCCGCGCCCCAGAACTCTGCGTTTTCGCCATCCCATTTAGCGTCATTATTGCCTTTCTTTTGGGCTGCTGTGATTGAACTATTTGTGTAGGTCGCAATAGCAGACACGCCGGAATCCGCAATATTGTCATAGCCCAGGGAGAAGCCGTAGCCGTTACCGTGCTGCTTAGTCAAATTAGGTTTTGTCGGGTCTTCCGAGTTGGCATCACCTTTACCCTGGTATTGCGCACCAATGTTCAGACCATCAACGGCTCCAAAGAGATTTTTGGTGCGGAGTGTTGCAACGCCAGAAGTACGTGAAGTAAGGAAGCGGTCAGCATCTTCAAAGGAGTCGCCGCCGAACTCTGAAAGAGTGTCAGTGTAAGCTCCCACGTCGTAAGCGATACCGTAGTTACGACCGTAGTCAAAGCTAACGTCATGGCCATAATCCAGACCAGCAAACGCCAGACGTGTATTGACGCCATTCTGAGAACCTTCTGCTTTAGAGGCATCAAACTGACTTTCAAATTGGCCATAACCGGTCAGTTGATCGTTGATTTGTGTCTCACCGCGAAAACCCAGACGCGCGTATGTACCGTCGGCATCGGTGCCGCCAGTCCAGGAATGGACCGCTTTTACTTTGCCGTACAGATCCAGTTTGTTGCCATCTTTATTATAAATTTCCGCTGCATGAACGGAGGTTACCCCTAATACCATTACAGCTAATGCCACTGCTGACTTTTTCATGTTATTACTCACTTTTAATTGTGAATTTTGCTATCAACTTTGTTATGAAGGCAGAATACCCGCATAAAAAAGCCCCCTATGGAAAAGGGGAAAACCTCTAACACACCAATGAAGGTAATAATAAAGTGGCAAGACACATATCATTTTGGGTTAAATAAAACCCGAACAGAGAGTAATTACTTGGATTCTTCGTTTACGCTCTCATTAACAGAGCGGTATAACATTATTGCCTCGGCAATAATATCTTGTTTACTTTTACGGGTTTCAAATGCCAGCGTACGAACATATTCCCACAGAGAGGTATCGACACGGGCACTTAAAAGAACCATATCTTTTGAACGGGTACCCCTGGCCTTTCTAATATCGGGGTAATCTCGAGAGGGCATTATCATCTCCTGAACGCAAACACGCTTATGGCGATGAAATATGCAGTCAGTGTAAAAACATGTCAACGGCAAAATACAGTGACAATAGTAATGAAACTGTTAATAACGGACAAAAAACTGGAACAGCATTTCAAATGAAAGATAAATTGATTATAGAATAATGTGTAGTTTTAACTTTACATATATTCACTTTTATTCATTTGATTAAAAAAGCCAGAACTATTGACAATAAACATGATCTCAAATCAAAACATCATTACAGCCAATAAGTTACGTGCCGTTATTAATGTCTACATTTCCGTGAAGCGCCTGTTTTTATGCACTGTTATTCCGGGCAGCCTCGCTCTGACCACCGCGGAAATCAGTTTGATTCTCACTTAACACAGGCCCGTTTTGTCTAAAAATAAGCACGGAAAGGTAAAAATAAGGTAAACAATGCATTTTTTCGCATGCAAAAATAAGTTGTTTTTAATTGATATAAATCAATTTTCACCGCGTAACGACGGAGGAAAAATCATCATCTGAGGTGATGGAAACCTTTTTTTACGTGACGTTCATGACGAGAAAAAAGCGTTGTTATGCAATAAACTTTTGTGCTGAAAAGTGTCGCGCGGACTGCAACAGCCCGCATGGGAGAGGAAGGAAAATCAGGCGTTAACTTTATCCAGCGGCCAGGAATCAAACAGATAACCATCAAAGTCGATGTCATCAACATTTGAAAACTCCAGCAGGCGCTGTTTGACGTTTTCCAGATGCTGCCACATTGCCAGCTTGGCTGCGCGGGCATCCTTTTTGATTAATGCCGCCAGGATCTGTTTGTGGTCGCCCATCCACTCTTTACGGTAATGGGTATCGTCAAGGTGGCTATGGAGCTGGATCCACATCGGGTTGTTTTCACGCCACTGCCATGACTGGCGAAACAGCTCCACCAGCATGCTGTTATGCGTGGCTTCGGCTATGGCGAGATGGAACTGCATGTCGCCGCTTTCAGAACCGTTCGCTTCGCTGGAGGCCAGCTCCCGCTCTTCCAGCTGTAACGCCTGGCGCATTTTAACGATATCTTCACGCGTAGCCTGCAGCGCGGCGAATTCGGCGATATTGCTTTCCAGCAGCTGTCGCGCCTGCAGCAGCTCAAACGGGCCCGCGTCATTGCAATGATTGACATCCGTACTGTCGATGGTCTGCGCATCTGCATTGTCGAGTACGTAGATCCCGGCGCCGCGACGCACGTCCACCAGACCTTTAATTTCCAGCATAATTAACGCTTCGCGAACCACCGTGCGAGTGACGTTGAGCATCTCAGCAATTTCACGTTCCGGCGGCAAACGCTCCCCGGGCTGGTACGGCGTCTGGACAATCAGATCGCGGATCATTGCACCCACTTCCTGGTAGGGTCTTTGTTGAGAAGTGTTCGATTTCATCGTGTTATGTCCGTCAGATGCGTCAATTCAGATCCGTAGGCCGGATAAGGCACATGCGCTGCCATCCGGCACCTGCGCCGTTGGCTGATGGCGACGCTGACGCATCTTATCAAGCCTACAAAAAACGTTTTTTCGCCTGAACTATAGCATTTGCGGGAAGCCAAAAACAGAAAACGGGTCAACCAAATCAGCATTTTGATTGACCCGTCATACTTCGGGGATTATGCGTCAGCGCCTAACGCCGCAACGCACTCGCATGCGCCGTGTTCACACAGCTGTTGATACGTCGCGATAATTGTCTCAACAAAATCAGCGTTTTCCGCCAGATCATGGCCAAAAATGCCGCTCAGCCCCAGCAGCGCCGTCACGCGTTCGGCCCCCTGGAACTGTTGGTTAATGCGCTGGAACTCAGCCAGCAAGGGGTCGACAACATCAATGGCCTGCCCCTGTTCATCCACGCCACGGGTGTAGCGCATCCAGCCCGCCACGCCCAGCGCCAGGTGACGCCAGTCGCTGGCGTTTTGCAGATGCAGACGCACCGGATCCAGCAGGCGCTGCGGCAATTTCTGGCTGCCGTCCATCGCAATCTGCCAGGTGCGGTGACGCAGTGATGGGTTGCTGAAACGCTCGATGAGCAGCGTCGCATAGGCGTTAAGATCGGTGCCTTCCGGCATCGACAGCGTCGGCGCTTGCTCCTGCATCATCAGCGCGAACGCCGCTTTGCGGTATGCCGGATTTGTCATGGTATCAGCGATAGTTTCATAGCCGCCGAGATAGCCCAAATACGCGAGGAAAGAGTGGCTGCCGTTGAGCATACGCAGTTTCATCATTTCAAACGGCACCACATCGGCAACGAACTGCGCACCAACGTTGTCCCAGTCAGGGCGACCGTTGACAAAGTTATCTTCGATAACCCACTGACGGAATGGCTCACAGGCGATAGCACACGGATCGTACACGCCCAACTGGTCGGCAATCTCTTGCAACGTTTCTGGCGTCGCCGCCGGAACAATGCGGTCTACCATGGTGCACGGGAAAGTGGCGTTAGCCTCAATCCACTGCGCCAGCTGCGGGTCGCGCGCCTGCGCCAGACCCAGCACCGCGACTTTCGCCACATGACCATTTTCACGCACGTTATCGCAGGACATCACGGTAAAGGCCGCAAGCCCTTGCTCACGACGCAGATGCAGCGCCTGTACGATGTAACCAATCGCCGATTTCGGCGCGCCTGGATTCGCCAAATCGTGTTTAATCAGCGGGTTATTGAGATCTAACTGACCGCTGGCAGCATCAGTGCAGTAGCCTTTTTCCGTGACCGTCAGCGAGACAATTGCCGTCTGCGGGCGCGCCATAGCCTGTAAAATACCATCACAGCCGTCAAGCTCCGGGTGCAACGCTTCTTTCATCGAGCCAATCACTTTCAGCACGGTGTTGTCCGCGCCTTTTTCCGCCACGGTATACAGCAGTTGCTGTTTGCGCAGGTTTTCAATCAGCACGCGGTCGTTACCCGGCATCAGGTTAACTTCACAGATCCCCCAGTCGCTGTCGGTGGTTTCCAGCAGATGATGGGTGTACAGCGCCTGATGCGCGCGGTGAAATGCGCCGCATCCCAGGTGAACAATGCGGGATTGCAGGCGCGAGCTGTCCCATGCAGGGCGAGCAACCGGCAGGTTGCTATTGGCAATTGTCGTTGTCATCGTGAACTCCAGAACCCGTTGAATGACCAACGGAAGAGAAAAGAAAAAGCCGGCCAGACAGGTGACCGGCAACTCGCTTTAGCGGCTAAAGAAAGCGCGCTGGATAGCCATCTCAACGCCACGCACTTCCGCCAGCCCTTTCAGACGACCAATCGCGGAGTAGCCTGGGTTGGTTTTCTTTTTCAGATCGTCAAGCATCTGATGGCCGTGGTCCGGACGCATTGGGATCAGGTCCTCTTTACCCTCGGCTTTACGGCGCTGCTCTTCCTCAACGATCGCTTTCACGACTTCGTACATATCGACGTCGCCGTTAAGATGCGCCGCTTCATGGAAGGTTTTCGGGTTATCTTCACGCAGCGTGGAGCGCAGGTGGGTGAAGTAAATACGTGGGCCAAACTGTTTGATCATGTCGACCAGATCGTTGTCCGCCCGGACGCCGTAGGAGCCGGTGCACATGGTAAAACCGTTCGCCATGCTGTTGACCGTATCGACCATCCATTGCATATCTTCCACGGTGGAAACAATGCGCGGCAGGCCGAGGATTGGGCGCGGCGGATCGTCCGGGTGTACCGCCATCCGCACGCCTGCTTCTTCCGCCACAGGAATAATTGCTTTCAGGAAGACGGCAAAGTTCTCGCGCAGTGCGGCTTTATCGATATCTTTATAACGCGCAAGATGCTGGCGGAACTGGTCAAGCGTATAGCCCTCTTCCGCGCCCGGCAGACCGGCGATGATATTGCGGGTCAGACGCGCTTTGTCTTCATCGCTCATGGTGGCGAAGCGTTCATTCGCCTGAGCAATCTCTTCGGCGGTGTAATCCGCTTCCGCGCCCGAACGTTTGAGGATGTGCAGCTCAAAGGCGGCGAATTCAATCTGGTCAAAACGCAGCGCTTTGGAGCCGTCCGGCAGGACGTATTCCAGGTCGGTACGGGTCCAGTCGAGAACCGGCATGAAGTTGTAGCACACGGTACGAATGCCGCACTGGGCCAGGTTACGCAGGCTTTGCTGGTAGTTGGCGATCCACTGCTGATAGTTACCAGAACGGGTTTTAATGTCTTCGTGGATCGGTACGCTTTCGACGACCGACCAGACCAGGCCCGCCTGCTCAATAATGGCTTTGCGTTTTAGGATCTCATCAACCGTCCACACTTCCCCGTTCGGGATATGGTGCAAGGCGGTGACCACGCCCGTGGCACCCGCCTGACGTACATCCGCTAAGGTGACCGGATCGTTAGGACCATACCAGCGCCATGTCTGTTCCATCTTTTATTCCTCATTTACGTTATGGACTCGACGATATGGCACATAAATTCCTCCTTTTGGTATGGCATGTCAACCTGAAGGAATTAATTGGTTAACCAAATCACGATTTTTGCTGATTAGATCGCCATTTTGCGGCCAGGAAGCGCAGTAAAGATGTAAACATGTAACGCAATGTGACATTCATCGCATCAATGGTTAACCAATACGGATAACATCTCAACCAAAATCATAATAGTTCAACCAATAAAGGTAGACGTTATATGCATGTTCTCAATATTCTGTGGGTCGTATTCGGCATCGGTCTGATGCTGGTGCTCAATCTAAGATTCAAAATAAACTCGATGGTCGCCCTGCTGCTGGCGGCGCTCTCGGTCGGCATGCTGGCGGGTATGGACTTAATGGCGCTGCTGCACACCATGAAATCCGGCTTTGGCAGCACGCTGGGTGAGTTGGCGATTATCGTGGTATTCGGGGCAGTCATCGGTAAGCTGATGGTCGATTCCGGAGCGGCGCATCAGATTGCTCATACGCTGCTGGCGCGACTCGGGCTGCGCTATGTGCAGCTGTCGGTGATCATTATTGGTCTGATTTTCGGCCTGGCGATGTTCTATGAAGTGGCGTTTATTATGCTGGCGCCGCTGGTGATCGTCATTGCCGCAGAAGCGAAGATCCCGTTCCTCAAGCTGGCGATTCCTGCCGTTGCCGCCGCCACCACCGCCCACTCTCTGTTCCCGCCGCAGCCAGGTCCGGTCGCGTTGGTTAACGCCTACGGCGCTGACATGGGTATGGTCTACATCTACGGTATTCTGGTGACTATTCCGAGCGTGATCTGCGCCGGGCTTATCCTGCCGAAGTTCCTCGGCAACCTCGATCGCCCGACGCCGTCATTCATGAAGGCCGACGTACCGGTTGACCAGAACAATCTACCGTCTTTCGGCATCTCTATTCTGGTTCCACTGATCCCGGCGATCATCATGATCTCCACCACCATCGCCAACATCTGGCTGGTGAAAGGAACGCAGGCGTGGGAAGTGGTCAACTTCTTAGGCTCCTCGCCAATTGCGATGTTTATCGCCATGATTGTCGCCTTCGTGCTGTTTGGTACCGCGCGTGGTCACGACATGCAGTGGGTGATGAACGCCTTTGAAAACGCGGTGAAAAGCATCGCCATGGTGATCCTGATCATCGGCGCGGGCGGCGTACTGAAGCAGACCATTATCGATACCGGCATCGGCGATACCATCGGCATGCTGATGTCGCACGGCAATATTTCTCCGTACATCATGGCGTGGTTGATAACCGTGCTTATTCGTCTGGCAACCGGTCAGGGCGTGGTCTCAGCCATGACGGCAGCGGGGATTATCAGCGCAGCCATTCTCGACCCGGCAACCGGTCAACTGGTGGGCGTCGATCCGGCGTTGCTGGTACTGGCGACGGCGGCTGGCTCCAACACCCTGACCCATATCAACGATGCCTCGTTCTGGCTGTTCAAAGGCTACTTTGACCTGTCGGTGAAGGATACGCTGAAAACCTGGGGTCTGCTGGAGCTGGTGAACTCCGTGGTTGGTCTGATTATCGTGTTGATCATCAGCCTGATTGCATAACGTCGATACCGCTCTGGCCGCAGCGCCAGAGCGGTTCTTTCTCCTGCCTTAACAATCCTCAATAATCAGATACACCGCCTTCACCGGGCCATGCACCCCAACCACCTTGATAAGCTCGATATCCGCCGTCGAGCTGGGCCCACTGATAATGTTAATGCACGATGGCATACGCTCACCGGCCTGCGCTTTCTGATGCAGTTTTTCTGCCAGTTGCGCCACGCGCGGCAGGATAGTGCTTTTACGCAGCACGAAAATCGAGGACTCCGGCAACAGGCTCAAAGAACGCCCGCGCTCCGGCGCGGAAAACAGCACCACGCCGCCGGACTCAGTCAGGCCATACTCGGCATACACCACGCCGACTTTCGCCTGCTCGGCCTCGGTAATATTTTCGCTGCCTCGTGCCGGATCCCAGACCACGGCGTTGCATTCCTGCTGCAAGCGTTCGGTGATGCCCAGCGCCACCAGTCGGCTGTCGCCGCTCAGCACTACCGGCTGACCCAATTCTTCACACAGGCGTAGCGCTGCTTCTGCGGCCTGGTCCTCGCGAGTCAGTTCACAGCGGGCCAGCATCACTTCGCTGGCGAACTGGATAAACGCATCGCAGCGCTGCTGCGGGCTAAGTTCGGTCAGGCGCTCGTTGGCATAATTGTTAACCGGCGCGGCATCCGCTTGCGGTTCGAAACGCGGCGGGCGACCCAGCGCCTGGGCGATGGTGTTTAAAAACGCGGTACGGTTATCCATTCTTTTTCTCCTGCGCCTGATGTTTCTTAAACCAGCTGCGGAAGCTCTCGCCGTCAGCATCAGGCAGATCGCGCGCCTCCATCCAGTCACCAATCGCGCCAACCTTGAGCGGGGTTTTCCCGCCATTGATAAACCAGCTTGCCGCATGCGCGCCCGCCATCATCCCCACTTTCCACAGCCCCGGATGACTATTGGCATAAGCGAACATTTTGATCGCCCGTCGCTCAGCTTTCGGGGTAATGCCCTCCTCGGCCATCACCCGACGATGACGCAGGATCTGTTTTGACAGCGGAATACGCACCGGGCAGACGCTGTCGCAGGCCGTGCATAAGGAACAGGCGTACGGCAGGTCTTTAAAATCTTTATAGCCGCCGAGCAGTGGAGAAATCACCGCGCCAATAGGGCCGGGATAGATAGAGCCATAGCCGTGCCCGCCGATGTGGCGGTACGCCGGACAGGTGTTCATACAGGCTCCGCAGCGGATGCAGCGCAGCACATCGCGAAACTCTGAGCCCAGCACCTGCGAGCGACCGTTATCGACAATCACCAGATGGAACTCTTCCGGTCCGTCCACGTTATCCGCCTCACGCGGGCCGGTCAGCCAGGTGTTATAGCCCGTCAGACGAGCGCCCACGGCGCTGCGCGCCAGCATGGTGATCAGCACATCCACATCGGCAAAGGTCGGCGCGATACGCTCCATGCCCATCACCGCAATGTGCGTTTTCGGCAGCGTGGTGCACATGCGCGCGTTGCCTTCGTTGGTCACCAGGCATACTGAACCGGTTTCCGCCACGGCAAAGTTACAGCCGGTAATACCGATTTCGGCACTCAGGAAATCCTCGCGGATCTTCTGGCGAATGAACAAGGTCATGGCTTCCGGGGTTTCCGGGCCGTCATACCCCAGACGCTCGTTCAGCACGCGGCGGATCTGATAGCGATCTTTATGAATAGCCGGCACCACGACGTGCGAAGGTGGATCCTGATCCAATTGCAGGATGTATTCACCGAGATCGGTTTCGATCACCTGGATTCCCGCATCCTGCAGGACATGGTTGACGCCGATCTCCTCGGTCACCATCGACTTGGACTTCACCACCTTCTTCGCGTTTTTGCTGCGCGCGACCTGCAGAATGTAGCCGGTGGCCTCTTCTTTGGTTTTGGCGAAATAGACGTGGCCGCCGTTTTGCGTCACTTTCTCGGAGAGTTGATACAGATAAGCGTCGAGGTTGCTCAGCACGTGATCGCGGATCTGGCTGGCACGATCGCGCCAGTCTTCCCAGTGGCCTAACTCATCGACCATTTTTTGTCGATTTGCGCCAATACGTTCCTGCGCATTGGCCACGGCTTTGCGCATGATCGGATCTTCTATCTGCTGACGAATGCGCAGTTTAAATTCTACATCGCTGGTTTTTATCGACATCTCTTTCCCCTCAGCGGCTCATCAGCACTTCAGCAATATGCATCACTTTGACCGGCTGGCCTTCCCGTTGCAGTCGACCGCCAATGTTCAGCAGGCAACTGACGTCTGCGCCAATCAAATATTCCGGCTGCGCATCCATCAAATGTAAGACTTTCTCTTTCACCATCTCGCCGGATATCTCGGCCATTTTGACCGAGAACGTCCCGCCAAAGCCGCAGCAGGTATCCTGATCGGCAAACGTCAGCAGCTCCAGCCCGCGCACGTTTTTCAGCAGCGTGAGCGGCTCTTCCTTCACCCCCAGCTTTCGAGTCAGGCTACAAGAGGGATGATAGACAGCGCGGCCCTGTAGGCTGGCGCCGACGTCCACCACGCCCAGCTTGTTGACGATAAAGGAGGTGAGATCCTGCATACGCGCGGCGACTTTTTCGGCACGCAGCGCCCATTCCGGTTCATCGGCCAGATACGTCGGATAGCTTTTTACCGCGTAGGTACAGGAGCCTGCTGGCGAGATAATCGGATCGTCGTTGTCTTCCAGGGCGGCGATCAGGTTTTTCATCCCAGGGATCGCCTCTTTGATGTAACCGCTGTTGATGGCTGGCTGACCGCAACACCCTTGCTTCTCGGGGAAATTAACGCGACAACCCAGTTTTTCCAGCAGCAATACGGAGTCTCGTGCCATCCGTGATTTCAGTGCGTCACCAATGCAGGTAACAAAGAAATTTACATTCACAATAACTACTCCATTGCTTCATTTCTGTTTATTGCGCTTGATATCGCGATATCAAGCAAAGGTTCAGCCGTATTTCACGCCCAGTTTTTCTGTTTGCTGTTTTTACTAATACCTGGGTTCATGGTGATGCTCGGGTCGTTTTCCTTTGATGCCGACTCTCCGCTTCTTAAGTCAGGACAGTCGCATATGTCTGTATTTTCATTTGTATGACAAAACCAAATAATCCCCTAATCAACCCCCATATGCAACAACCAGGTTTATTTCTTTCGGTCTCGCTCACATTTTTATATTTAAAACCACAGCGTTATGAACACCTTAAAAACAGTTTCAGGTGCTTACTATTCTCATCACCAGCATTATTAAAAAGGTTATCAAATAACTATTTATAGGTATCCAGCTTACTCTTAAGTATATTTACCTGGCATTGGATTTTAATTAAAAGATTACAATAGTTACAAAACCACAAATCATAATTACTTTATTCACTGAAGCGATTCAGTTTACATACTTTATTAAACCAGCAATGTAGCCTCCCCACCATAAATATAAACCAGGTTTAATGAACCAATCAGGAATAGTAATGAACGAATATTTTATGTTTGCCCTGGCACTCTCTCCTTTACTACTGATGGTATTTTTAATATTGAAATTGAAAATGCCCATCCATTATTCCGTGTTGATCTCTTTGGTATTCACTGCCGCGCTGTCGGCCATATTCTGGGAAATGCCCGTACAGAATCTGAAAGCCGCGATAGGCTATGGCGCCCTGAAGGGGTTATGGCCGATTGTGATTGTGATCCTCGGCGCCATCTTCAGTTATAACGTCATGCAGGCAACCAAAGCGCTGGATATTCTGCGCGATATTCTCGCCAGCATTAGCGAAGATAAGCGTATTCAGGTGCTACTGATTTCATGGTGCTTCGGCGGATTCCTTGAAGCCGCGGCAGGTTATGGCACGGCGGTTGCCATTCCGATCGGCATTCTTATTGCGCTGGGATTCAACCCGCTGAAGGCGGCGATCGCTTCTCTCGTGGCGAATACCGTTCCCACCGCATTCGGCGCGGTCGGGATCCCGGTTTCTATTCTGGCGGAACAGGTTAACCTGCCGGTGTATACCTTAGGCGGAACCATTATTCTGCAGCTCGCGCTGTTTAATATCCTGCTGCCGTTTGTCATTGTCTGCATTATTGGCGGCGGCCTGAAAGCCATTCGTGGCGTATTTCTGATCACGCTGATTTGCGGCATCACCACGCTGGTTCCGCAATATTTTGTCGCCATTCATCTTGGCGCGGAATTGCCCGCCTTTGCCGGTAGCCTGGTCAGCCTGTTTGCCGTGGCGATGGTCAGCCGCCTGCGCAAAGGGAAAACCGATCCCGAGTGGCGCATTGAGGTCAGCCATACCCGCGAAACCACGCCGCGCTCGGCAAAAGTGTTGTTCCGCGTAGGCTCTATCTATCTGTTTATTTTTGTTTTTATCCTACTGTGCTCACCGCTGTTCCCGACGATCAAAGGCGCGGCGTCCCAACTGGCCTCGGTGCTGCATTTCACGCTCGCCAACGGCAACACGCTGGCGCTGAAAGTTGAATGGGTGACCACGCCGGGGATGCTGATCATCTTTGCGACCCTTATCGGCGGTTTTATTCAGGGAGCGTCCGCACGCGGGATGCTGGAAGTGTTTATCAAAACCATTTTCCAGCTTAAAAATTCCATTGTGGCGATTATGGCGATTGTCGCGCTGGCCACGGTAATGGATCTCAGCGGGATTATCTCCACGCTGGCCCAGTCGATTGTCGATCTGACCGGCAGTTCCTACGTCTTCCTCGCCCCGGTGATTGGCGCGCTGGGCACGTTTGTTACCGGCAGCGATACCAACTCGAATATTTTGTTCGGCAAACTGCAAACCATTGCCGCCAGTAAACTGCATATCGATCCCAACTGGCTCGCGGCGGCGAATACTTCTGGTGCAACGGGGGGGAAAATGATTTCGCCGCAGAGTATCGCCATTGCGGTTTCAGCCACCAAAATGGACGGACAGGCCAACCAGATAATGTCTGGCACCATGAAATACTGCTGCGCCTATATTGTGATCCTCGGCCTGAAAGTCGGTCTCTTTTATTACTGGTTTATGGCGTAATCCATTGTCAACCCCGTCAAATTCACGGCAACCGTATTTGACGACCTAGTGACCAAAAAGGTTTACACCGCTTCAGGATCGAAACGAAGCGACTGGCTTTACGATTTGTCGGCGCTGACTAAAATAGCGCCGATGTTTCAAATCGAGGATTGTTGTTATGTTGTTCTGGAAAAAGATGGTGAAGAAGTTCGACGCCTTTTCCGCGTTGATCCCACCACGCTACTTCCGCGTGTAATGCCTGGCGCTAATGCCTGATGGCGCTTCGCTTATCGGGTCTACGTTTCACGCTCATTTGTAGGCCGGATAAGGCGCAAGCGCCGCATCCGGCAGCAGAGAAAATGTTCTCCCCTTTCACTTACGCAGCCCGCACGCTCTTAACACCCTGACCCACAGACGAAGCCATGCAAAACGGTAGATCAGCGGATGCTGAAATCGTAGCAGTGTCAGAAACATAGAGCCTCCTTGCGGCGCTACAGCACCGTTGCCTGATAGCGAATTTGCGGCTCCATTATCTGGTGACGCGCGTCTATCAGCCGCAGTTCATACGAGTCGTGCTCTTTCGTCAGCCGCATCACCGCGTCGACGACACTGGTGGTCCGCTCCAGCGCCTGCTTGTCCTCATAACCGTTGAGCAGTGAAGCCAGCATCACGCTGCAAATCAGATCCCCAACGCCCACCGGCATTTTGGCAAAGGTATACAGCGGCCGGGCGATGTGTAATGTCTGTTCCGCCGTCACCAGCAGCATTTCAAACGCCTGTTTGTCGCGCGAGCAGTCGCCGAGATGTTTCACCAGCACCTTCTTCACGCCCCACGCCACCAACTGCTGCGCCGCTTCCACCACCTCGTCAAAACTACGTAGTTGTCTGCCCGTCAGCACGCTCAGCTCATAGAGATTCGGCCCCATCACATCGGCCAGTTGAATGGCGTCATCGACAAAAAAGGACTCCACGCCCTGCGCGACGATGCAGCCTTTTTGCGGGTCGCCCATCACCGGATCACAAAAATAGAGCGCCTGGGGATTACGCTGGCGAATGGTGGTGACCGCGAGCTTCACCTCTTCGCAATGGCGTTTGTCCCCGAGATACCCGGACAGCACGGCATCGCATTGCGCCAGTTTTTGCAGATCATCCAGCCCGCTGATGATGGCGCTCAGCTCGCCGTGCGGCATCGCCATGCCCTGCCACATCCCGTACTGGGTGTGGTTGGAAAACTGTACGGTGTAAAACGGCCAGACATCGATCCCCGAGAGCTGCATCGGCAACACGGCGGCTTTATTTCCGGCATAGCCATAAACGACTGACGACTGAACAGACAACACGTTTTTCATTTTGACTCCGTCTAGCGAAACGTTGGCAGCAGACCAAATACGTCCAGAACAACCGTCAGATAGACAACCGCCCCACAGACAATGACCAGATTGAGCACGGTGTTATTACACGGCGCGGTATAGCTGGCGGTAGGGAAACGTTTCCGCGCCGCTTTCACCAGGAACGGCGGCAGGATCACGCTCCAGATGGTAAAGGCCAGACCGGCGTAACCAATGGCGTGGACAAACCCGTTCGGGAAGAAGAAGCACACGGCGGCTGGCGGGAAGTAGGTCACCAGCGCGGTTTTCAGGCGACCCATGCCGTCATCCGGGAAGTGAAACAGGTCGGCGATGTAATCGAACAGGCCAAGCGTCGCCGCCAGCAGGGAACTGGCTACCGCAAAGTTGCCGAAGAAGGTCAGGATCAGATCCATATAACGGCTGGTGAACAGCCCGCTGATAGCCTCGACAAACACGTCGATATTGCCGCCTTTGGCGATAATCGGTGGGAATGAGGAACGGCTGATGTTGCCCATCGTGACGCCCAGCCAGAAAATATACAGCAGCAGGGCAAACAGCGTGCCGATGATAATCGAACGCGTAATATTTGAGATCCCGCTCGTGCCATACAGCTTAACCAGGCTCGGCACGTTACCGTGAAAACCAAACGAGATAATGCAGAACGGCAACGTCATCAGGATATACGGCAGGTACTGCGAATTGGGCAGCGCCACCGCCACGCTGTCGACGAGTTTCGCCACTTCGATATGACCCACCAGGCCAGAGAAGGTGGCAAAGAACGCGATAAACTTACCGATAATCAACACGGTAGTAATACGTCCAACCAACAAGGAGCTGTACCAGGCAATCGCCCCGACCAGCATACTGACGATCACCACCGAGATATTCGCCGGAAAGCGCACGCCGCTGTATTTGAACACGGTTTGCGCCATCACCGCCGACGAACCAGAGATATAGGCATAGGTCAGAATATACAGCACAAAGCCGAAAGCGATACCGACCACAATATTCCACTTTCGACCTAATAAATCCTGAGTAAAGGTATTAAAACTGGCACCGGCGCCATAATGCAGATTAACTTCGACCAGCATCAGACCGGTTAATAACATCATGATGGCGATAAACAGAAGAATAACTGACGCACCGGGGAACCATACGCCAGCCATCGCAATCGGCAGGGAAAACATCCCTCCACCCACTACGGTCGCGATAACCAACATGGTTCCGCTAATCAGTCCGGGGGTACTACTCTGTCGCTCAATGGCATTAATATCCATGATAAATGTTCCTGTAGACTATTCGTTATAATTACAGCTGTCATTTGTACATCATGCGGATAATAAAAATGTCGGAGTCAGGGTTTACTTTTGTAGTTATGTCACGGTAACGGGCACCGCAAAGGCTTCCTGTTCATGGAAAAGAAATACAAAAAAGCCCCATCCTGAGATGGGGCCATAATTATTATTTAGATATAGTCAAAGCGTGCAGTAAAGAAACGGAGCTGCTTCGGCTCGTAAATAAACTTCAGCCCGCGAATATCTTCTTTGTGCTGGTAAAGTTTAATAATACCGTCAGCCACCACATCCATATGCGCGTAAGTATAAACGCGGCGTGGAATAGTCAGACGCACGGTTTCCAGTTTCGGCCTGTGGTGTTCACCGGTCACGTTATTACGGCCCGCAGAGATAATTCCGCGCTCCATACTACGTACGCCGGTTTCCACATAGATACTGGCAGCCAGGCTTTGCGCCGGGAACTCGTCCTGCGTCAGATGCTCGCAGAAGCGACGCGCATCAAGGAATACCGCATGACCGCCCACCGGTTCAACAATCGGTACACCCGCGGCTTTCAGCTTGTCGCCCAGATAGCGAACCTGCTTCACGCGGTGCTCGATGTACTCATACTGCATGGCTTCGCGCAGACCAATCGCCATGGCTTCCATGTCGCGTCCGGCCAGGCCGCCGTAGGATGGCATGCCTTCGTAGACAACGACTAACTCTTTGGCAGAAGAGAACATTTCGTCATCGTTCATGCACAGGAAGCCGCCGATGTTCACCAGACAGTCTTTTTTACCACTCATGGTACAACCGTCGGCGTAGCTGAACATCTCATGCACGATCTCTGCGATGCTCTTGTTCTCAAAGCCCTGCTCTTGCTCTTTGATAAAGTAGGCGTTTTCTACGCAGCGGGTAGCGTCGTAGAACACTTTAATGCCGTGTGCTGCAGTCAGTTCACGCACCGCGCGCATGTTAGCCATGGAGACCGGCTGCCCGCCTGCGAGGTTAACCGTGACTGCCAGGCAAATATAGGCAATATTCTCGGCGCCTTTTTCATCAATCAGTTTTTGTAATTTTTTAAGATCGATATCACCTTTAAAAGCAATATTCAGACCGGCATCGTGCGCTTCGTCACGAACGATATCGACAAACACCGCACCATTTTTTTCCTGGTGATAACGGGTGGTAGTAAAATACATATTCCCGGCAACATATTGCCCCGGTTTAATTGCCAGCTGCGATAACAGGTTTTCTGCGCCGCGCCCCTGGTGAGTAGGAACAATATGTTTAAAGCCAAACAGTTCCTGAACGGTTCTTTCCAGATGATAGAAGTTTTCGCTGCCCGCGTAGGCTTCATCACCCATCATCATTCCGGCCCACTGCTTGTCGCTCATTGCGTTAGTGCCACTGTCTGTCAGCAGGTCAATATAAATATCTTTCGAATTTAACAGGAAAGTATTGTATCCCGCTTCCTGCATTTTCTTAAGGCGTTCATCACGCGGGATCATAGATACAGTTTCAACGCTTTTAATACGGAAGGGTTCTGCCGGATAATTCATTTTGTTTCTCCAGTAACAGTGGTCATGTACGTATTAATGTGAAGTAAAGCATACCTGGTTCATCAATAAAGTCTGATGAAATATAACTATTCGCCTCCTGAGTCAGGGGGAGAAATAATGTGGAGGCACTATGCAAGATTTAATTGATTATGGAAATAGCCTGGTCAACATTAATCACTGGCAATAATTTAAAAAGCTGTAAATGTAGGTGATGCAAATCACACGTCATTTTTTTACCCGTTCATATTCAACAAGTTTTTTTTTGCGTGTTGATTTGCCATTTGCGATGGTGCCCCCGTGGAGAGGGGAAATACTGAAAACTTAACTTTCCAGTCTATGCTCATACTGTATTGCTGAATGAGTACACCCCATTTTGTGAGAGTCGGATCACTTCACGGGTTTATATTTGTGATTCACATCACTAAAAGTGTAAAGCAAAGTGTACAAAACGGTGTTGTTTCAGAGTTTGCTATTTGCTTCAGTGAGTTAGATCTCATTTTTGGTCTGATACAGATGGGCGTTATTTTCTGGAAATGGCAGGTATCAGGAGGATGGGACAGGAATGAATTTATACGGTGAATAATACTATGTTTATTGGGATAGAGAGGATTTCTATTTATTCCGAAAGCGTGCTAATCGCGCTTATTTCATGTTATTTACATCTGGACTTCCCGCCAATTACTGGGGTAATTTACAGGGGTTTTATTAGCGCGATGCGAAGGTGCGCCAACACCTCCGCATCGCTAATCACAGTAACTATTATCGAGGAATAGCGACCATGACTGATACGCATTGTATTGCAGTTTCATTTGATCCAGAAGTGTACGTCGCAGATAACCGTTGCCTGAAGGTGGGTTATGCGAGCGGTTATCCTGATTACAGCCGTTTGCCGGTGAAGTATGTCCAGTTTCCGTCCATCGTGATGAAGGGCCAGTGGCTTAAAGCCGCCGGATTCGACACCGGCACCCGCGTCGATGTGCGCGTCATGCAAGGCTGCATTGTGTTAACCGCCCGCACGCCCGAACCCGAAGAGTCAGAACTGATGAAATCCCTGCGCGCCGTGGAAAAGCTCTCCGCGCGTAAGCAAAAGCAGGTGCTGGAGTTTATCGGGGTGATTGCGGGGAAAGGGTCGAAGGGGTGAGAATGTGATGGTAATTGAGGCGCCGAAGGGCGCCTTTTTTGGGGTATTACGCCACTTTTGCTTTATGCCGTAGTGCGTTCGTTCCAGGCGTCGGTATATTGAATATTGCCATCTACGATACACCAGGTGATTTTTTCATAGCGCAGTTGTACGCTTTCCAAATGTCCGGTTCCCGTTACCGTACGTGTGTCATGCACGATTGGTGTCACTGATACAACTTTTACACCTTCAAGCAGGGTATTAAAGTATTCCACTTCCTGGCCTGCGTCGTTTATGTGATAGAACTTTAGTTCCGCACTTTGAAGTGTCTGACCTGTCGCAACTGCTTTGTAAAGGTATGGGCTGGAGGAATCGATCTCTTTGTCAAAAAGAAATGGGCCATGTTGGCGTGTGCCGGTTAGCTTTCCAGTGGCACCATCGGTTGGAATGCTAAGGTTATGTGTTAAACTACGTAACTCAATACTGCCTTCACGTCCCTGGACATCCGAGCCTCCACGAATCATCGCGCCACCATCGTCTTTTAAAAATAAATGAACGGGTACAGCCATTTTCAACACTCCTTGTAATCAATCATATAACCAGCGGCCTGCTCTGGCTGATTCTGCGAACATACGCACAGTAAGCGGTTTTGACACTTGCTTGATGGGTTCTTTGGTAAACCATTTTCGATAGACCGATTCTCTTTCCCACGGGTAATAGGCCTCGAAATCAATCACAGAAACATCAACGTTATATTTCTCTCCAAAATCATCAATGGCATACGGTAATTCATCCCATTCAGCGTAACCTTGCAGCGGCGTATCAAGTTCAATCGGGATAGGCTTGAAAGTAAACGTTACCGCGAGAGATAACTCTCCCCGAAAAAATTCTAATACCTCGTTATCCGTCACCATACGCGATCTTCCTCTCTGGCAATGGTGTTGTAGGTATTCACCGTTTTATAGACAATTTGGGCGACATCACTTGCGAGTAATGCCCAACCAATCACAGGAATTGTTCGTCCAACGAATGCCCCCAGATTGTTAGTCATCATTGGTTTTAAATATTTGATACTGGCATTGGTGATGGTAGGAAGCCTGACGGACAATGTTACGTTAAGAAACTCACGAGAATATTTGGAGGCAATTGATGTGCCTTGTGTTGCCCCATATGGTTTACCCCGTGTTTTCAGCAATGGTAACCCAAGAATGATACATGACATTGTTACCACATCTTTAATTCCCCCAAATTGTTCATCAATTTTGTCGAGAAAAATCCAGAAAAATAGCTCACCTGCAGAAATGTTACAGACCCCTTTATAAAAGTATGTTCCGTTGAGTTCCTCTACTGTGTCCATCAGAGATCCTTCGATATGCAATAATTTGCATACTTATCGTACTCCTGCGTACCCTGGTGGGGGAACGGTAACTGCCGTGGCGTATGTGTTTTTCAGAAAACATAAAAGTGATGTCGTTGATGTCAGACAACATGCCACGCATAGTGCTTTATCAAATTGATACCAATAAGTGACGTCGATAGCGCATCAACCCGTCTTTGCTTGATCAGGTGATATTTTGCGAGCATCATCGCAATTATTTACCTGATAATGAAATCAATGACTTCCAGTAAAACCCTGCAACAGGCAATTGCCGACATCACCATCTGGCGTAAAGGCGAGCAGCGTGCGCCGCACAAACCTTTGCTGCTGCTTCATGTGCTGGCGGGTTATCAGCAGGGTCACGGTCGCCTGTTTGACTACGGTTCGGAGGTTCGCGACCCGTTGCATAGCCTGCTGGAACGATTTGGACCACAGCGCGCGCAGTACCGCCCGGATATGCCCTTCTGGCGCTTACAGGGCGATGGGTTCTGGGAGCTACAAAACGCCGAGCAGTGCTCAACATCCGGCAGCAGTAAACAGCCCCCTGCCGGAGAACTGGTGACGCATAACGTTGCCGGAGGCTTTGATGAACAACATTTTGCCCTGCTGAAAAAGAACAAGAACCTCATCAACGCCCTGGCCCAGCAAATCCTCGAAGCGCACTTCACCGAAAGCATTCAAGAAGAAATCGCGGATGAACTGGGGTTTGATATCCTGCAAATCCGCAAACAGCGGGACCCGTTGTTCCGCCAGCAGGTTCTGCGTGCTTATAACTATGAATGCGCCATTTGTGGCTTCAATATGCGCCACGACAGCACTTCAGTTGCGCTTGAAGCGGCCCATATCAAATGGAAACAGCATGGTGGCCCGTGCGAGATTTCAAACGGCCTGGCGCTGTGTGCAATCCACCATAAAGCCTTTGATAAAGGTTCGATTGGGCTGGATGAGAGTATGCGGGTTCAGGTGTCACCCGCAGTGAATGGCAGCGGTATGGTGGGCAGACTGTTCTGGGATTTCGACGGTAAATCGATAGCGCTGCCTATGATGCGCGAGAATTATCCAAAAGAAGGGTTTGTAGAGTGGCACAGGAAGGAGGTGTTTAGAGGGTGAGGGTGAGTGCGAAGGCCGGACTCAAAACATCACTCAACCAAATGAAAAACAACAAAAAAATTTCACAAACAATGACATATGCCCCCATTTGTGCCCCCAACCATTTTTTCACCCCGCTTCACCCTAGCTATCTGATATGACTCACTAAATAAGTGTTAAAGCTTCTTTTCGGTTAGGATCCGTCACTCGGAACCTAACCGGGACAAGAGCGCCATAAAAAAGTTTTTTTTGCATTTAACTGTTCACACTGTTCACCTCGGTTATTTATCATTTTATATCATGTTGTTAGGTGGTGATGAGTTGGTGAAGAGTGAACAGTCGACTCTTCACCTTTATGATTTTTGATCGTCTGGATGTGTCCGGTCAGGTGATGCGCGGGGGGGATAAAAAGTTTTTTTGGGTTTTACTGTTCACTCTGTTCACCTCTGGTTTTTTATCAATAATTTCAAAATGATATAGGGTGAATATACGGTGAAGGGTGAACAGTGGATTGTTCACCTTGTCGCTATGGCCAGAAAGGAAAAGACCGGCTGTTGCCGGTCTGAGTAAGGTTATGTTGCTGCGGGGTCGTCGCACTTCGGCAGCCAGTCGCCGTAGCTTTCCTCTTTCAGCGACAGATTGGTCTGTATCCCCTGCTTGGTGTGCCGCTTCTCATAATTCAGGCCGTACTCTTTCAGCATCATGGGCAGCCCGAGCCCGAACATTTTCAGGCTGAGCACGTTTCTGTATCCGTTGGCCTCCATATAGGCCAGATACGCGTGATAGAGATATTTACGATAATTCCGCGGGATGATGCTGGCATTCCCCATAAACATCCCGCTGGTCTGCGGGAGCATTTCCAGATAGCCGCAAAAATCAAATGTCGGGTCAGCATCGCGCTTAATGCTGAGCGCCTCGTCGGAGTTCTGCTGCGACTGGAGCAGTGCGCGCGCGGTCATCGGGTCGCTGAATTTCTGCATAAGCTGGCGCACGATGACGGCCAGCTCGCGCGCAATTTTATCCCTGAGCTGCGGGTCTCGTTCCTCCGGGGCAATCTGCTCCGGGAAATGAATAATCACCCGGCGACGGGAGACGCCGCCGCTGCGGTCGGTGAAGCGCATCGGGTTATTGTTCACGGCCAGAATCACCGCCGGAATATGTGTTGAATACGGGTTCTGGTATTTTGGGTCAACCGAGACCGCATCGCCGCCGGTGATGGCCTTAAGCCCTGCGCCGTCACCGCTCCATTTTTCCTGGTCTGGCAGACGGATTAGCGAGAAGCCAATCAGGGATGCACGTTTGCGCGGGTCTTCCAGTGTGTCGATATCGGCTGACGTGGCATTATCTTCCCCGGCAAGCAGGGTCGCGATTTCAGCCAGAATACTTTTGCCACTCCCGCCGGGACCGGTCACTTCGAGAAAGAGCTGCCAGTCGTAACGGTTCGCCAGCACCATAAACAGCGCGGCCAGAATCACGTCGCGTTTTTGTGGATTTTTACCGGCTGCACGGTCGAGCCAGCGCCAGAAGTTCGGCGCGTGAGTCTCCAGCGTTTCCCCGTCCACCGGTGGGGTAAAATCCACGTCGCACAGCGTGCGCAGCCAGTGCGATTTACTGTGCGGGCTGAACAGGCCGCTCTGGGTATCGAGTACCCCGTTACGAAAGCCAATCAGACGACGCGCCGGTGTATCCTGCTGCGGAATAATCAGTTTCAGGGTCTCCACCACCGAGGCAATTTTCCCGGACGAGAACGGCGCGCGCAGACGCTGGAATAAGTCAGCCACATTCCGTGAAAAAGTGGCGGCAGGGATATTTTTCCAGATGCCGTTTTCATAGCGGGACAGGAGCTGGCCGTTCGCATCCACCGCCAGCGCTTCGCCGTAATGCTCATGGATCCGCAAAGCCTTGTCGCTGGCGCTCATGGCGGTAAATTCCGCCTCGCTCATGGTATCAAACGGACTTTGTGCCGGTGGCCGGATGGCGTCATAAATAGTTTTGCGCGTGGCTTCCTCGCCGTACTGTATAAACGCATCATTCCAGTCACCGAACACCGGCGGCAGGGCAACAACACCCTCACAGGCGTCTGCGGCCGCAGCGGCTTTGTTCTGGCCGTCGCCGCTCAGGTCACGGTCGGCGGCGAGGACAATCTGACAGGCCGGGTGTTTCTGACGGGCAAGGCTCGCCAGAGAAAGGAGGTTCACGGAGGACAGCGCCACCATGACGGTTTCCCCGGTCAGGTGATGCACGGTGAGTGCGGTCGCATAACCCTCCGCAATCCACAGGCGTTTTCCGGCCTGTTTTTTCCCTTCGATGACATAACATGCCCCTTTGACCTGACCGCCTTTCAGGGTGCGTTTGAGACCGTCAGCATTGATAAGCTGAAGGTTAACCAGTGCGCCGGTATCGTCATACAGCGGGACAACCACATCCCCGGCGCGGAACGTCACGCCGCCGGTTTTATGCATGGCGGTGAGCGTCAGACATTCCAGAACGGGGAAACCCTTGCGGGTGAGGTAGGCGTTGCCGGTGGCCGGTCGGGTTTTCTCCATGAGCCTGACGGCCAGCGTGGCCGCCGCTTTGCGGTCGGCATCGGTTTCAGCCTCTGCGGCCGCAGTCACCGCCGGGGCAACCGGCGACAGATTGCCGGTCACGGCGTTTATCTTTCCGGCAGCCACTGATGGGGTCACGCCAAACACTTTCTCTACCAGCTTAAGCCCGTCACCTGCGCCACACTGATTGCAGAACCACGTCCCGCGCCCCTCTTTATCGTCAAAGCGGAAACGGTCAGAGCCGCCACACACCGGGCAGGACTGATGGCGGTTTTTAATGACCTTCACACCCAGCGCAGGGAGAATGCGCGGCCAGTGGCCGCACGCCTGTTTTACCGTTTCTGTTACGTTCATTTTCATGGTTGTTTTCTCCCTCAGTGCAGTACTGGTGCGGTGATATGACGGGCGCAAAGCTCATCCATCACGGCCAGCCCGAGAAAGGACAGCGACGGGGCGGCTTTGAGTGGTCCGGCTTCCATTAAATCTTCCAGCAGAGCACAGGCAATCTGGCGGCCTTTTTCCTCGCCGTGCTGGCGCAGGTAGAAGCCCTCCAGCTCGGCGGCAATGGCGCTTTCCAGCGCGTCGAGGGTGAGGTGCGGGTAGCGGTGCTGGCGTTCGCACAGGGTCAGCCATGCACAGGCCACGGCGCGACGATACAGCGCGGCGCGTAATGCGGGCGGTAATGGCTTTTTCATACGTTACCCTCCCCGGTCAGCCACTGCTGATTGCAGCGTTCGACCACACCGTCGAGCTGGGCGGTCATGAGGTAAATTACGGAGGTGAGCTGTAAGTGCTGCGCCGGGTCACGACGAACGGTGGCGCAGTCCTGCACCTGCATCAGGTCGCCGACGAGCTGGCCGACGTTGCGCATATGCTCCAGACATTCGAGGTCACGGGCGGTAATAGTGGTGTGTCTCATGCGCGCACCTCCGCAACCGGCAGGCGGCCAGCAAACGAGAGGACGTAATCGCGAACGAGAGAAAGGCGTGCGGCGTGCTCATCACCGGCAACGGTGCGGAGCATACAGATACGGGGTTTACGGTCTGCGCGACGAACGGCGGCAAACACAAAGACAAACTGCGGATGTGACGGGGTGAGGGTCGTAGCCATAAGGGCAACCTCCATTGAGTAACGGTTATCGCCACCACCGGAGCTGCAAATCTCATGGGTGGTGGCCCGGACGGGGTTTGCAGTACCGGCCTCAATGGATACCGGCCAGCCCGAAGGCTGCCCCGCCCGGGTCACCATTATCTGACAGGAGCCACGGTGTAAACACCACAGCCCGAAAAATGGGTGTGCCTGAGCTACGACGTAAAAAAAGACGCATGGCGCGTCCGGTGTCGCCATTGAGTTACACGGGCTGCAAATCCCGGCTGCCGATTTTGCGACAGCGGAAAAACTATACCTGGAAACGGCGAAAAGAAGCAAGCCAGAAAAAGGGGCTGTTTGCTGAACGGTCATCATCATGCGTCATAGCCCCGGTTGCGTTCGGCAATGCGATCCGCCATCCATGCAGTGATTTCAGACTGCGCCCACGCCACGTTTTTTCCACCGAGGGAAATTTGTTTCGGGAAGGCTTCCCGGCTGATGAGGTCGTAAATGGTCGAGCGGGACAGACCGCACAGATGCATCACTTCGGGCAGACGGATAAAGCGCTCGTGAACGGTATCAGAAACCGGCATCAGCGGGGCGGCAGGGGCAGAAGACGGGGAAGAAAAAGCGGTGTGCATCGGGCTACCTCACAAAGTCCATACAGTGCCGGTCGTGTCCGTCCGGCTTCGGGTAGCTCCTTATTATGTCTATATTTTCCCTCAGGTCATGTGAGATTTTCGGGGAAACAAACATTGACTTTTCGCTCTGGCAAACAAAGGCAAACGCTGGCAAACATATGCAAATCACTGCATTACAATGCAGCAATTTATATTTCTTTTAGTTATATATTTTTCATTTTTAATCTAAATAAAGTCTAGATGATATAGCCAGAGCAAAACTGAAGGGTGAACAGTGGTGAACAGACGGTGAACAGTCAGACCTTCAACTGTTCACCCTTTAACTTACTGTATTACTTATCTTTTTATTTAAGGTGAACAGTGGTGAATAGTTATAAGTAAAAAAACAAACGGTGAGTAAGGTTTTCCTGCGACCTTTCTCTGGCCAGCCTGATTTTAAGGTCTGTTTGTGCCAGCACTCTGACAACGGCAATGAATCGTGTTGTTGTGCAGGAGGCGTCAGAATCATTTCAGGTTGAACACACGGAGAGCCTGAACATGAAACCCGAACTCATTATCAAAGCCATGCAGACCGTTATCAGTAAACAGGATGAAGGCGCGGAACAACGTATTGCCGGTGCACTGGCCGCACTTAACGAAGCAAAAGACGCACACTCGGCCAGCATGGGTAAACTCAGCGACATTGAAGCTTCCATTCAGCGTTGTGAGCAGGAACGACAGACCGCCCTCAGTGAAAGCGCACAGGCCGAACAGGACTGGCGCAGCCGCTTTCGAACTCTGCGCGGCAACCTCACTCCTGAACTGAAAGCTGAACACAGTAAACGTATCGCCAGCCGCGAACTGGCTGATGAGTTCACCGGTCTGATTACCGAGCTGGAGAAAGACAAAAGCCTCGCCATGCTCGGCGCATGCTCCTCCGGTACGGCTTATATCAGCGCCCATGAAAAAGCGTTCACTACCTACGCCAACAGCGAGTGGAAGAAGGCGTTAGCCGGTATCAGCCCTGCACTGTTACGTGCCTTTCTGTTGCGTATACGGTCGCTGAAAATGAGCGGAGAAACCTCGTCGCGTGCGACCGTGACCCGCGAGCTGGGTGATGCCCTGAATCTGCAGTCAGCCCTGTATCATTTTGATATGGAGCAGGAGCCGGTCCTGTCCGTAACGGGCATGAATCGCCCGGTCATAACCGGGGTTGATATGGCGCTGTTAAGAAGCCCGGCCAGACGGATGAAGCTTGCCGCTGAACTGGCCGCAAAAGACCACGAACAGGCAGAGGGCTGAATCATGTTTCACTGCCCGTTCTGCAAAAAGACCGCGCACGTCCGTACCAGCCGTTATCTGTCGGAAAACGTCAAACAGCGTTATCACCAGTGTACCAATATCGAATGCTCGGCCACTTTCCGCACCATCGAGTCGGTTGACGGTGTGATACGTGCCGCACCGGAAAAAACCGACCCCGCACCGGTGACGCCACCGCCGCCGCGTAAAGTACAGGGCTGCTACAGCTCGCCGTTCCGGCATTAATCAGGAGAGAGACACGTGACCACTGTGACATTGCAGCAGGCCTTTGAGGCCTGTCAGACGAACAAAAACACCTGGCTGAAACGTAAAGCCGAACTGGCTGACCTTGAGCTTGAATACCGTGAACAGCTCCTTGCCGGTGACGAACAAATCCCGCGCAGAATGCAGGATTTACGCGACAATATCGACGTGAAAAAATGGGAGATTAATCAGGCCGCCGGTCGCTATATCCGCTCACATGAGGAAGTGCAGCACATCAGCATCCGCAACCGGCTCCATGACTTTATGCAGCAGCACGGCGCGGATCTGGCCGCCACGCTGGCGCCTGAGCTGATGGGATATCACGAACAAATTCCCGCAGTAAAACAGAGCGCCATGCAGCACTCGGTTGATTATCTGCGTGAAGCCCTGTCGGTGTGGCTGGCCGCAGGTGAAAAAATTAATTATTCCGTGCAGGACAGCGATATTTTAACGGCTATCGGATTCAGGCCTGATGCGGCTTCCCGGGATGATAATCGCCAGAAATTCACCCCGGCACAGAACCTGATTTACACCCGCCGACGTGCAGAACTGGCCGCACGGTAGCACGCGAAAAAATCCCCGAAAATTCCGCTATTTTTCCCGAAAAAAGCCATGCATCCATAAGGTGCATGGTTTTGCATGCAAATCCCCGTATTTTATTTTCCCTACCACGCCAGTACCGGCGCGGCCTGAGCCGGTTCATGCACCTGCATTAAAAGCGACCTCTTAAGCGGGCAGGCGTGGCGGGGAGAGCATTGCGCGCCAAGTGCCAAACATTGTTTTTTTCTGACAAATTTTACTGGTATGTATCAACCCTCATATTTAATATGGCTACATAACGCACACTTTGTGCTTAGCAGGTGCAACTGAGGCCAAGGACATGCTACAGCGAAAAGAAAACATTGAGAAAATAAGCACTAAATTAGCAATTTTGGCGTATAAAATTGAGTTAAACACTTGCCTGAACCTAACAGACTTAAATATACATGCAGAGTATTTTTTTTGTGAACTTCTAAATATCATATATGATGTATCACTTATAAATTTAAATACTATTGATGCCAATGCTAAATCGATAGACCTTATCGATGTAAAAAATAGACTTGCCATCCAAGTCACATCCACTTCTGATTTTTCTAAAATCAAAAAAACAGTGGATGGATTTATAGAGACAGACAATATAAAAAATATCGACAGGCTAATGGTTTTAATCTTAACTAAAAAGAAAAGATATCAAACCCAAACCTACGGAGATAAATTTGTAATATCTATTTCAAAAGATGTTTTAGATTATACTGACTTGATTAAAGTCATAATGAGTTTATCTCCTTCTAAAATACAACAGATTTGTGACTACTTATCATCTCAAATTTTTGACACACCCTCACAAAAAGCACCAAAAGAAGTCACAACCATTCTGGAAATGATAAAAATTCTGAGTGCTGACGACCATCCTCTAAACGGAAATGGTTTTGTAGAAGAGCCAGATCCTCATGGTAAAATAAATAAAAGATTTTCAGAATATGCGGAATATCTCATGGATATTTATATGTCTTTAATTAGCACATATGCAGGTATTTTAAATGAAATCAGTAATTCAAATGACTCTGGAACAATAAACACCAACAAACTTTCGGCATATCTAAAGCGCGCTAGCAACTCGGCATTAGATGAATGTAATGGTGATCCTGTAAGAGCTTTAGACAAAATGATAGAGTATTACGCCTCTCGCCTAAGTTCTAATGGGATTGACTATGACGACGCTGCAATACAATATTATTTAATAGACAATATGATTAGGTGCAATGTTTTCCCAAATAAGGTTAAAACTCCATGCTAAAACTTTTCTCAAAAGACGAGCGCATAGAGAAATCAGCCCCGATAGTAGGCTCATACATATTAAAGTTGCTTGAAGACAAAGATTGCATAAGCATCTTTGAGTTAGCAAAAAACTTAAGAAAAAATAGATTAATCGGAGTGCGTTCTATATACTACGGAATGATTTTTTTATACGCGCTAGATTTAATTGATTTTAACGAACCTTATGTGGTTTTAAAAAATGATAAGAATAAATAAACTTTACAGTGAACCTTCTTCTTTTGAGCCCATCGAGTTCAAGAAAGGTATCAATCTAATATTAGGTGAACAGGACGACTCATCAAATAAAACCAATGGTGTCGGAAAATCCCTTCTTATAGAGTTTATTAATTTTGGCCTAATGAAGGATTATAAACGTAGTCGTCTGTCAAAAATCCCAAGCAAGGATTTTCCAACAGAAATACATGTATGTTTAGATTTTTTTATTAATGAAAACCATATTATAACAAAAAGAAGTATTGCAACAGAAAATACACCTACATTATTTATTAATGGGGTTAGGAAGGATTTTACATCTACTGAAGATGTAAATCACTTTCTAACCATATTAATGTTTGAAGATATGAATTCAAAACCCCATCCGACCTTTCGAAATATTCTTGGTCCATTAATTCGAGATGAACGCTCGGAGTTCAAATCTATCATTGACTGTTATGATACCAAAGAACGCATTCCTCCAGATTACACCCCACATCTTTTCCTTTTTGGAATCAACATTGAGCTTTATAAAAAAATAAAAGAAATAAACAAATCAATTTCAGAACTCAGCATTGCCAAAAGAAAACTCAAGGCTGATATAGAAACTATATCCGGCAAGAAAATATCAAGCGCAAGGTCAGAAGTTAATGATCTAGATTATCAAGTTAAAATTATCAAACAAGAGATGGATTTGCTAGAGGGGGATAAAACTTTTGATTTCGTTCGCGATGAAATCGCTAGTTATGAAGATAGCCTGGATAGTTTGAGAAATAAAAAAGCCATATTGAAATCAGAGTTAAATAAAATACAGACTCTGATTGGTGATAATTACATAGATGAAAATGAAGTCATTGAATTATATAACAAACTTAAAGCCGGGCTGGGCGATAACATAGGTAAAGAGCTTAGCGATGTTTTAGGATTCAAAAAGAAAATTGACAATTTCCAAAGGGTACTCATTGATTCGCGAAAAGATTCGATTCTATTCGATATAGACAAAATAGAAAAATCCATAAATGATATATCTTTAAAGCTAAACTCGAAAACAGCCATCATAAAACAAAATGGCCACTTGCGAAATATTAAATCACTATTCCTAGCTTATGAGAAAAAACTTGAAGAGCTCTCGCAATTATCTTCATTCATAAAAAAATTCGATGACTACGAGTTTAAAACGAAAGCTAAAAAGGCTGAAAAAGCAGCCAAAATAGTTGACTTAGAAATAGATATATCAAACCAAAGCGCGACTATTTCAGAGTTCAAAGACACGCTATCCTCTATACACGATTATGTTATGGAAAATAGGAAGTGCTCATTTAGCATATCTGCAAATGATAAAAACAACGTCGTTGATTTTGACTTGAGAATCTTTGATGATGGCAGTCACAGCAATGAAAGAGAGAAAGTATTCATATACGATATGTCATTGTTACTCACACATGACACATTTATTAAACATCCGAAACTGCTTATTCATGATAACATTTTTGATGTCGACACCGATACATTAATAAAAAGCCTGAACTATATATCATCCAAATCAAGCTGTTTAGAAGATACTCAGTACATTTTGACATTAAATTTAGACAAGCTAAAAGAAATTGAAAAAGATGAACTAAAATTAGATATTGAAGAATATAGGCGTGTGACCCTTACGAAATCGCATAGATTTTTAGGTCGCCAGTATCAAGAAAAGTAGTCGTATAGATTTAGAAGGGGGGGACTCCCCCCCCCTAAATTAATAGAAATATTATCACTCTTTATTTTTCGCAAAATCATAAGGAGTAACATACTCTCTTTTATTTATATCAAGATAATTAGCCCACCATTGAACCATTAGTCTTCGCTCATCTAAATGTTCGGAAGTATGGATATATGCAGCCCTAACATTATTACGTTCTGAATGGCTCAACTGGCGCTCTATCGCATCATCACTCCATAACCCTGATTCGCCCATAGCACCACGCGCCATCGTTCTAAACCCGTGCCCGCAAACCTCGGTTTTCGTGTCATAGCCCATAGCACGCAATGCGCTATTGACCGTGTTTTCACTCATAACTTTGGCTGCGTCGTGATCCCCAGGGAACAGCAGCTCTTTATCGCCACTAATTTGCTTGAGCTGCTCTAACAAAGCCATCGCCTGCCGACTGAGAGGAACAATATGTTCCTCTTTCATTTTCATGCCACGATACGAGTAACGCACACCTTTAATTTCTTCTCGTTTTGCAGGTATACGCCAAAGAGATTTATCGAAATCGAATTCATCCCAACGCGCGAAACGTAACTCACTGGAACGCACAAAAGTCAGTAAGGAAAGCTCAACCGCGATCCGTGTCATTACCCGGCCACGATATGCAGCAAGACGAGTAAGAAACTCAGGGAACCGGCTGGAGGGTAAAGCGGGGTAATGTCGCGCTTTGGTTGTCGATAGCGCACCGGCCATATCACTGGCTGGGTTTAAGTCGATGTAATCGTTCTGCACTGCATAACGCATAATGGCCGTGACGCGCTGTTGTAGGCGCTGAGCGACGTCGTGTTTACCACTGGCATCAACTTTTTTAATTGGTACTAACAGGTGGCTGGTTTTGAGCAGGCGAATGTCGGACGAACCGATATGAGGGAAAATATAAAGCTCAAGATAGCGAAGAACGCGCGATCGATGGTCTTCACTCCAGCGCTTGTTACTGGCGTGCCATTCACGAGCGATAGTTTCGAAAGTGTATGCCCCCGAGTTCTCGGCCTGAGCTTCTTTGTGTTCAGCTTTTGGGTCGATGCCCTGCACTAACAGCTTTTTAGCTTCATCGCGCTTTGCCCTTGCCTGAGCAAGCGTCACGGTAGGCCAAACACCAAAAGCGAGGCGATCCTCTTTTTTGTCAGAGGGGCGTCTGTATTTCATACGCCAGTATTTGGATCCCTTGGCCGAAACCTCAAGATACAAACCGCCGCCATCGGCCATTTTATAGTTTTTGTCTTTTGGCTTTGCGGTCTCGACCTGTCTGGCATTGAGCTTCATTTGGGGGCACATTTCTAATCGAAGTTAAGATGCCCCCAATTATGCCCCCAATGACATCCGGATTTCAACGGACTACCTCGGACAACTCAGGACGTAAAAATCGCTGCAAGCATTGATTTTAAAGGGTTTGATGGACTTTCTCGGATGGTCTTGGAAGTACTAATGGTGCCGAAGGCCGGACTCGAACCGGCACGTATTTCTACGGTTGATTTTGAATCAACTGCGTCTACCGATTTCGCCACTCCGGCACGGAAGGGATGCGGAAAACGTTGTGGATTATACCTGTCATGCGCCACCATGCAAGCACCAGCGTGTGCCTGACTCGCTAAGTGTCGAATATTTCAGCATTCCCTTTCTCACCTGCAACCATCGTCACAGTTTGCCCCCTTATTAATCCCCCCTTCTGCGAAGCGTCCCGTTTCCCCATGCTCTACACTTCCAGTTCAACACCACACTGAGGGAAACACGATGTCGATGATAAAAAGCTACGCCGCAAAAGCGGCGGGCAGCGAACTCGAACTCTATGAATATGATGCGGGCGAGCTTAAGCCGGAAGATGTCGAAGTCCAGGTCGATTACTGTGGTATCTGCCATTCCGATTTGTCGATGATCGACAACGAATGGGGGTTCTCTCAGTATCCACTGGTTGCCGGGCATGAGGTGATTGGTCGCGTGGCGGCGCTCGGCAGCGCGGCGCAAGATAAAGGTCTGAAGGTTGGTCAGCGAGTCGGCATTGGCTGGACGGCGCGCAGCTGCGGGCATTGCGATGCCTGTATCAGCGGCAATCAGATTAACTGCCTGGAAGGTTCCGTTCCCACTATTCTCAATCGCGGTGGCTTTGCCGAGAAGCTGCGGGCCGACTGGCAATGGGTGATCCCGCTGCCGGAAAGCATCGATCTGGCGGCGGCGGGTCCCTTGCTGTGCGGCGGTATCACGGTGTTCAAACCGCTGCTGATGCACCATATCACCGCCACCAGCCGCGTTGGGGTGATCGGCATCGGCGGCCTGGGACATATCGCCATTAAGCTGTTACACGCGATGGGTTGCGAAGTGACCGCGTTCAGCTCCAATCCGGCGAAAGAGCAGGAAGTGCTGGCGATGGGGGCGGATAAGGTGGTTAACAGCCGCGATCCGGATGCGCTAAAAGCGCTGGCGGGCCAGTTCGATCTCATTATTAACACGGTTAACGTCGATCTCGACTGGCAGCCTTATTTTGAAGCACTGGCCTACGGCGGTAACTTCCATACCGTCGGCGCGGTGCTGAAGCCGCTGCCGGTGCCAGCGTTCACCTTAATTGCCGGCGATCGCAGCATCTCCGGTTCGGCAACCGGTACGCCGTTCGAACTGCGCAAGCTGATGAAGTTTGCCGGGCGCAGCAAGGTGTCGCCCACCACCGAACTGTACCCAATGTCGCAAATTAACGACGCTATCCAGCACGTGCGTGACGGCAAAGCCCGTTACCGCGTGGTGCTGAAAGCCGACTTCTGATGCAAGGCTCAGTCCCGCAAGGGGCTGGGCTTATTGCCCGTTACGAAACGCGAGCACCGCCTGGCGGCACTGTTCCGTCACATGCTCAATGTCATGGTTCACGTCGATGCGGGCAATATCACGTTCGTCCTCCTGCGGGCACTCCAGCGCGTCGAACTGGCTTTTGAGTAATCCCACCGGCATAAAATGCCCTGCCCGACGCTGCATGCGCACCAAAATGGTCTCGTAATCGCCGTCCAGCCACAAAAAATGCACATTCGGACTGCCCTGCCGCAATATATCGCGATACTGTTTTTTTAATGACGAGCAGACAATAAACCCGGTCTCATTCTTTTTATATAAACTGTATGAAGCGTCATTTAATCGTGCTAACCACGGTAGTCGGTCTTCATCGGTTAATGGAATACCTTCAGACATTTTATCAATATTTTTGGCCGGATGGAGATCGTCACCATCAATGAATTTAGCCGATAATACTGCAGCAATTTTGCTGCCAATTAAAGATTTACCGCTACCCGAAACGCCCATCAAAATATAACTTTCCCCGGCCATTGAAAAAACTCCAGATTCATATTCCATGGCGCGATACTACGCCTTCCACATTGCAGAATTCACCTTTTTTCGGCGTGGCTGAGCAGATTTACAAGGCGCATCACGTTATGCGTAACATTGTAGTGTAACAATTTTCCAGCGTGATCTTTATCACAAATAATAACAATCAAAACCGTTTAAATGCTGCCGAGGTTACTACCTGACCAGTGAGGCATTTATGCAAGTCAAAACACAATCCTGCGTTGTCGCGGGTAAGAAAACTGTTGCCATTACCGACCAAAATATTGAATGGAATAATAAAGGAACGCTGGTACAAATTACCCGAGGAGGAATTTGTGGTTCCGACTTACATTATTATCAGGAAGGAAAAGTCGGTAATTTTACCGTTAAAGCACCGATGATTTTAGGCCATGAAGTTATTGGTAAAGTGGTGCACAGCGACTCAAAAGAATTACATGAAGGTCAGTCGGTGGCTATTAATCCGTCGAAGCCCTGTGGCCACTGTAAATACTGTCTGCAGCACGAAGAAAACCAGTGCACGGAAATGCGCTTTTTTGGCAGCGCCATGTATTTTCCCCACGTTGACGGCGGCTTTACCCGATTTAAAACCGTCGATACCGCGCAGTGCATCCCCTACCCCCAGCACGCCGATGAAAAAGTCATGGCCTTTGCCGAACCGCTGGCAGTCGCAATCCACGCCGCGCATGAAGCAGGAGACCTGCAGGGCAAACGCGTGTTTATCTCCGGCGTGGGGCCTATCGGCTGCCTGATCGTCAGCGCAGTGAAAACGCTCGGCGCAGCAGAAATTGTCTGTGCTGATATCAGCCCGCGCTCGCTGTCGCTTGCCCAGCAGATGGGTGCTGACACGCTGATTAACCCGCAGCAGGACTCGCTCGATGAGTGGAAAAAAGAAAAAGGCTACTTCGACGTTAGCTTCGAAGTCTCTGGTCATCCGTCCTCAATCACCACCTGCCTGGAGGTCACCCGCGCGAAAGGCGTGATGGTGCAGGTCGGCATGGGCGGCGCGGTGCCGGACTTCCCGATGATGATGCTGATCGGCAAAGAGATCGCGCTCAAAGGCTCGTTCCGCTTTACCACCGAGTTCAACACTGCGGTGTCGTGGCTGGCGAATAACGTTATCGATCCACTGCCGTTACTGAGCGCCGAATATCCGTTTACCGAGCTTGAACAGGCGCTGATCTTTGCCGGGGATAAAACCCAGGCAGCGAAAGTCCAGCTCGTTTTTGCTGAAACAAAATAAGGAAGAACATAATGAACGATCTTTTTTCACTGGATGGAAAAAATATTCTGATCACCGGTTCGGCCCAGGGTATTGGTTATTTACTGGCGACCGGGCTGGGTAAATATGGCGCGCAGATTATCGTCAATGATATTACGCCGGAGCGCGCGGAGGCCGCCGTCGCCAAACTGCAACAGGAAGGGATCCGCGCCGTTGCCGCACCGTTCAATGTTACGCAGAAACAGGACATTGATGCCGCCATCGACCATATCGAAAAAGACATTGGCCCAATCGATGTACTGGTGAACAACGCCGGTATTCAGCGCCGCCATCCGTTTACCGAGTTCCCGGAGCAGGACTGGAACGATGTGATTGCCGTTAACCAGACGGCGGTGTTCCTGGTCTCGCAGGCAGTAACGCGTCGCATGGTGGAACGTCAGGCCGGGAAGGTCATCAACATCTGCTCCATGCAAAGCGAGCTGGGCCGCGACACCATCACGCCGTACGCCGCCTCGAAAGGCGCGGTGAAAATGCTCACCCGCGGTATGTGCGTTGAGCTGGCGCGCCACAATATCCAAGTCAACGGTATCGCACCGGGCTACTTCAAAACCGAGATGACCAAAGCGCTGGTCGAGGATGAAGCCTTCACCGCCTGGCTGTGCAAACGTACGCCAGCCGCGCGCTGGGGCGATCCGCAGGAGCTGATTGGCGCGGCGGTCTTCCTCTCTTCCAAAGCATCCGATTTTGTTAACGGGCACCTGTTGTTTGTCGATGGCGGCATGCTGGTCGCCGTCTGATACAACACAACGCAACATCACGCAGCGCCCAGGCGCTGCATTTTTGGCCACCCCTAAATAATTCGAGTTGCAGGACGGCGGCAAGTGAATGAACCCGATGAGCTTACTTGAGTAAGTGATTCGGGTGAGTGAGCGCAGCCAACACACCTGCAACTTGAAGTATGACGGGGATATAAGAGAAACGATTATGCCATTAATAATAATTGCGGCAGGCGTCGCGCTGCTCCTGGTCCTGATGATTGGTTTTAAAGTTAACGGCTTTATTGCTCTGGTCCTGGTGGCGGCGGTCGTCGGTTTTGCCGAAGGGATGGATGCCCAGGCCGTTTTGCACTCAATACAAAATGGGATCGGCGGGACGCTCGGCGGTCTGGCGATGATCCTTGGCTTCGGCGCAATGCTCGGTAAGCTGATTTCCGATACCGGCGCGGCTCAGCGCATCGCCACCACGCTGATTGGCACGTTTGGTAAGAAACGCGTGCAGTGGGCGCTGGTGATCACCGGTCTGGTGGTGGGTCTGGCGATGTTTTTCGAAGTCGGCTTTGTTCTGCTGCTGCCGCTGGTGTTTACGGTGGTGGCCTCTTCCGGCCTGCCGCTGCTATATGTTGGCGTCCCGATGGTAGCTGCGCTGTCCGTGACCCACTGTTTTCTGCCGCCGCATCCGGGGCCGACCGCGATTGCCACCATTTTCGAGGCTAATCTCGGCACCACCCTGCTGTACGGCTTTATTATTACTATCCCGACGGTGATTGTTGCCGGGCCGCTGTTTTCTAAGTTGCTGACCCGCTTTGAGAAAGCGCCGCCGGAAGGGTTATTCAACCCGCATCTGTTCACCGAAGAAGAGATGCCGTCATTCTGGAATAGTATCTTTGCCGCAGTAATCCCGGTGATACTGATGGCGGTCGCCGCAGTGTGCGAAATCACGCTGCCGAAAACCAACAGCGTACGGGTGTTCTTTGAGTTTATCGGTAACCCTGCCGTCGCGTTGTTTATCGCTATCGTGCTCGCCATTTTTACCCTTGGTCGACGTAACGGACGTACGATCGAGCAAATTATGGATATCATTGGCGACTCTATCGGTGCGATTGCGATGATTGTGTTTATCATCGCCGGGGGCGGCGCGTTTAAGCAGGTTCTGGTCGACAGCGGCGTCGGGCAATATATCTCGCACCTGATGACCGGCACGTCGCTTTCTCCGTTGCTGATGTGCTGGACGGTCGCCGCCTTGCTGCGTATCGCGCTCGGTTCAGCCACCGTGGCGGCGATCACCACCGCAGGCGTGGTACTGCCGATTATTAACGTCACCCACGCCGACCCGGCGCTGATGGTGCTGGCTACCGGCGCGGGCAGCGTGATTGCCTCCCACGTTAACGATCCGGGATTCTGGCTGTTTAAAGGCTATTTTAATCTCAGCGTCGGGGAAACGTTGCGTACCTGGACGGTAATGGAGACGCTGATTTCCATTATGGGGCTGCTGGGGGTTCTGGCGCTGAACGCCATTCTGCATTAAGACGGTCATCACCGGGGAGCACAGATCCGCGCTCCCCGGCACTGGAGAGAAAATGAGGAACCACAGAATTTCTTTGCAAGACATCGCCACGCTGGCGGGCGTGACCAAAATGACGGTGAGCCGCTACATTCGCTCGCCAAAAAAGGTCGCAAAAGAAACCGGCGAACGCATCGCGCAGATTATGGAGGAGATTAATTACATCCCCAACCGCGCGCCCGCGATGCTGCTGAATGCGCAAAGCTATACGCTTGGTGTGCTGATCCCCTCGTTTCAAAACCAGCTGTTCGCTGACATTCTGGCCGGCATTGAGTCGGTCACCTCGGACCATAACTATCAGACGCTGATCGCCAACTACAATTACGACCGGGAATCCGAGGAAGAGTCGGTGATCAACCTGCTGTCGTATAATATCGACGGCATTATCCTGTCCGAGAAATATCACACCCTGCGCACGGTGAAGTTTCTGCGTTCAGCCAACATTCCGGTGGTGGAGCTGATGGATATTCAGGGCGATCGTCTGGACATGGAAGTAGGGTTCGATAACCGTCAGGCGGCGTTTGATATGGTCAGCACCATGCTGGATAAACGCCAGCGGAGCAAAATCCTCTATCTCGGTTCGAAAGACGACGTCCGCGATGAACAGCGCTATCGCGGCTATTGCGATGCCATGACGCGCCGGGATCTGGTGCCGCTGCGCGTCAATCCGCGTTCTATTTCGTCCATCCATCTCGGCACCCAGATGATGCGGGACGCGCTCGCCGCGCATCCGGATTTAGACGGCGTTTTTTGCACCAACGACGATATTGCGATGGGCGCGCTGCTGCTGTGCCGCGAGCGCGATCTGGCCGTTCCGGAACAGATCTCGATTGCCGGTTTTCACGGGCTGGAAATGGGCAGGCAGATGATCCCAAGCCTCGCCAGCGTGATCACCCCGCGTTTTGACATTGGCCGCATGGCAGCGCAGATGTTGCTGAGCAAAATCAAGAACAACGACCATAACCACAACACCGTGGATTTGGGGTACCAGATTTATCACGGCAATACGCTTTAAGTCATTTTCTCTGGCCATTGCATACTCTCTTTGATGGACATTGCCTATACTCCAGGCAAGATAAATGGAGGAAATCTCAATGAGCGCACCCCTGCTAATTGCCCGCACGCCGGACACCGAACTGTTTTTACTGCCAGGCATGGCCAACCGTCACGGACTGATTACCGGCGCGACCGGGACCGGTAAAACCGTCACGCTACAGAAGCTGGCCGAATCGCTGTCTGAAATTGGCGTACCGGTATTTATGGCCGATGTGAAAGGCGACTTAACCGGCGTGGCCGAGGAAGGGCAGGCCTCTGAAAAGCTGCTCGCCCGCCTGAAAAATATCGGCATTACCGACTGGCAACCGCATGCTAATCCGGTCACGGTGTGGGATATCTTCGGCGAAAAAGGTCACCCCGTGCGGGCCACGGTATCTGACCTCGGCCCGCTGCTGCTGGCCCGTTTGCTGAACCTCAACGACGTACAGTCCGGCGTGCTGGATATTATCTTCCGCATTGCCGATGACCAGGGCCTGCTGCTGCTCGATTTCAAAGACCTGCGAGCCATTACCCAGTACATCGGCGATAACGCCAAATCCTTCCAGAATCAGTATGGCAATATCAGCAGCGCCTCGGTCGGGGCAATTCAGCGTGGACTGCTGTCGCTGGAGCAACAGGGGGCGGCGCACTTCTTTGGCGAACCGATGCTGGACATCAAAGACTGGATGCGAACTGACGCCAGCGGCAAAGGGATGATCAACATCCTCAGCGCAGAGAAGCTCTACCAGATGCCCAAACTGTACGCCGCCAGCCTGCTGTGGATGCTCTCCGAACTGTACGAACAGCTGCCGGAAGCAGGCGATCTGGAGAAGCCAAAACTGGTGTTCTTCTTCGATGAAGCTCACCTGCTGTTCAACGACGCCCCGCAGGTGCTGCTGGATAAAATCGAACAGGTGATCCGCCTGATCCGCTCGAAAGGGGTCGGCGTGTGGTTCGTCTCGCAAAACCCGTCAGATATTCCGGACAACGTGCTCGGTCAGTTGGGGAACCGCGTGCAGCACGCCCTGCGCGCGTTTACACCGAAGGATCAGAAAGCGGTGAAAACCGCCGCGCAAACCATGCGCGCCAACCCGGCATTTGATACCGAAAAAGCCATTCAGGAACTGGGAACCGGCGAGGCGCTGGTGTCGTTTCTGGACGCTAAAGGCAGCCCGTCTGTGGTTGAACGAGCAATGGTGATTGCGCCGTGCTCGCGGATGGGACCGGTGACGGATGACGAGCGCAACGGGCTGATTAATCACTCCTCGCTGTACGGTAAATATGAAGAACAGATAGACCGCGAGTCCGCCTATGAGCGTTTACAGCAAGGCGTGCAGGCCAGCACCGAGCAGCAAAATACACCTCCCGCCAACGGTAAAGCGATCGATGTGGACGGCGGTATTCTCGGTGGATTGAAGGATATTCTGTTTGGCAGCACCGGACCGCGCGGCGGCAAGCGCGATGGCGTGGTACAGAGCGTGGCGAAGAGCGCGGCGCGACAGGTCACCAATCAGATAATCCGCGGCATGTTGGGGAGTTTGATGGGCGGGAGAAAACGCTAGCAGGAAGGCGCCCCTCCCGCACAGCGGGAGGGGCGAATATCAGGACTTACGCAGCATCAGCCACAGGCTTATCAGGAAGAAGCTGGCGCTTGGCAGCAACGCGCCGATAATCGGCGGAATGCCGTACACCAGCGTCAGCGGGCCAAAGATTTGGTCCAGCACATAGAACACAAAGCCGAAGCTAATCCCTGTCACCACGCGCACGCCCATCGGGACGCTACGCAGCGGACCAAAGATAAACGACAGCGCCATCAGCATCATTACCGCCACAGACAGCGGCTGGAAGACTTTGCTCCACATATTGAGCTGGTAGCGGCCGGCGTCCTGGCCGCTCGACTTCAGGTACTTCACGTAGTTATGCAGACCACTAATCGAGAGCGCATCAGGATCCAACGCCACGACGCCGAGCTTGTCGGGTGTAAGGTTGGTTTTCCAGGTGCCGCTCACCGTCTGCGAGCCGGTGATTTGCTTCGGATCGGTCAGGTTGGATTCATCCACCTGCGACAAACGCCAGACCTTCTGCTCCGGGTCAAACGTCGCACTTGCGGCATAGCGGACGGACTGCAAACGGCGCTTGTCGTTAAAGGAGTAGATGCTAATTCCGCCTAACTCGGCGTCACCTTTCACCCGCTCGATGTAGACAAAGCTGTCGCCATCTTTCGCCCACAAACCTTGCTGGGTAGAGAGCAGCGAGCCGCCGTACATCTGCTGCGCACGGTAGTTACGCGCCATTTGTTCGCCCTGCGGCGCCACCCATTCGCCGATGGCCATCGTCAGCAGCACCAGCGGAATCGCGGTTTTCATCACCGACAACGCCACCTGCATACGGGTAAAGCCAGAAGCCTGCATGACCACCAGTTCACTGCGCTGCGCCAGCATACCCAGCCCCAACAAAGCACCCAGCAGCGCCGCCATCGGGAAGAAGATCTGGATATCTTTCGGCGCGCTGAGCAGGGTATACAGCCCGGCGCCCATCGCATCGTAGCTCCCCTGCCCGGCTTTTTTCAACTGGTCGACAAACTTGATGATCCCGGAGAGCGACACCAGCATGAACAACGTCATCATGATGGTGGTGAAAATGGTTTTACCGATATAGCGGTCAAGTACACCAAAAGGCTGCATTATACCGCTCCTTTACGCATAAAACGGGCACGTAAGCGGCGCATCGGCACCGTATCCCAGAGGTTAAGCACAATCGCCAGCGCCAGATACGCCAGGTTAACCGTCCACATCCAGAACACCGGATCCAGCTTACCTTTGCCGCCGTTCGACTTCAGCGATGTCTGAACCAGGAAGAACAGCAAATAAAGCAGCATTGCTGGCAGCATGGACAGTACGCGACCCTGACGCGGGTTAACCACGCTCAGCGGTACAACCATCAGCGCCATCATAAATACGGTGAATACTAACGTGATACGCCAGGTCAGCTCCGCACGGGCGCGATCGGTGTCGGTCGTCCATAGCGTACGCATGGTCATCTGGTCGGTATCGTTTGGATCCAGCGCCACGGCCTGATGACCGATAATCGCCTGATAATTCTGGAAGTCGGTAATGCGGAAATCGCGCAGCAGCGCGGTCCCTTCAAAACGCGTCCCCTGGTTCAGCGTCACGACCTGAGAGCCATCGCGCAATTGGGTAAGATGACCGGAGTCCGCTACCACCACCGAAGGCCGGGCGTTACCTTTCGGGCGGATTTGCGCGAGGAACACATCATTGAAGTTACTGCCGTCAACGCTTTCGATAAACAGCACCGAGCCGCCGTTAGTCGCCTGCTGGAATTGCCCCTGAGCAAGCGCCGCCATACCGGGATTCGCTTTCGCCTCCGCCAGGACTTCGTCCTGATGTCTGGAGGACCACGGTCCGGCCCACATCACGTTGACCGCCGCAATAATACTGGTAAACAGCGCCAGCACCATCGCCGCTTTTACTAAGACAGCCTTGCTCAGCCCGCAGGCGTGCATGACCGTAATTTCACTTTCGGTATACAGTTTGCCCAGCGTCATCAGCAGCCCGAGGAACAGGCTTAATGGCAAGATAAGTTGCGCCATTTCTGGCACGCCCAGCCCCAGCAGCGAGAGCACCAGATTCGCCGGGATATCACCGTCAACCGCCGCACCAAGGATCCTGACTAACTTTTGACAAAAGAAGATCAAAAGCAGGATGAATAGGATCGCAAGTTGGCTTTTGAGCGTTTCCCGAACCAGATATCTTATGATTATCACTTTAAATACGCCCGTAAAAACCCGTCTTTTGCCGGAATTTAGCTTGTTTCATGGCTTAAACGTCATTTATTCTCTTGAGTCGTCGAAATCGTCGCTAAGATCATTATACTCAACGGATCCACCTCTCAGAAATTGTTCTGACGTGCCAATGCCGTAATAACGTTAAGATTAACACGAAGTCACCGCAACAGCGGGTATGAGTTACGAAAGCTTGCAATTCTATCCGTAGCCACCGCCGTTGTCTTTAAGATTCAGGAGCGTAGTGCATGGAGTTCAGTGTAAAAAGCGGTAGCCCGGAGAAACAGCGGAGTGCGTGCATCGTCGTGGGTGTCTTTGAACCACGCCGTCTCTCTCCGATTGCAGAGCAGCTCGACAAGATCAGCGACGGGTACATCAGCGCACTGCTGCGTCGTGGCGAACTGGAAGGCAAACCAGGTCAAACCCTGTTGCTGCACCATGTTCCTAACGTTCTGTCTGAGCGAATTCTCCTCATTGGTTGTGGCAAAGAGCGCGAGCTTGATGAGCGCCAGTACAAGCAGGTCATTCAGAAAACCATCAATACGCTGAATGATACTGGCTCAATGGAAGCCGTCTGCTTCCTGACTGAGCTGCACGTCAAAGGGCGCAATAACTACTGGAAAGTGCGTCAGGCCGTTGAGACGGCACAGGAAACGCTGTACAGCTTTGATCAACTGAAGACCAACAAAAGCGAGCCGCGTCGACCGCTGCGTAAAATGGTCTTCAACGTACCGACCCGCCGGGAACTGACCAGCGGTGAGCGTGCGATCCAGCACGGTCTGGCGATCGCCGCCGGCATTAAAGCAGCAAAAGATCTCGGCAACATGCCGCCGAACATCTGTAACGCCGCCTACCTTGCCTCTCAGGCGCGCCAGTTGGCAGACAGCTACAGCAAAAATGTTGTAACCCGCGTGATCGGCGAGCAGCAGATGAAAGAGCTGGGCATGCACTCTTATCTGGCCGTCGGTCACGGCTCGCAGAATGAGTCGCTGATGTCGGTCATCGAGTACAAAGGCAATCCATCCGAAGACGCGCGTCCGATCGTGCTGGTCGGTAAAGGGTTAACCTTTGACTCTGGCGGTATCTCCATCAAACCAGCCGAAGGCATGGATGAGATGAAATACGACATGTGCGGCGCGGCAGCGGTATATGGCGTGATGCGCATGGTGGCCGAGCTCCAGCTGCCAATCAATGTCGTCGGCGTGCTGGCAGGCTGCGAAAACATGCCGGGTGGCCGTGCGTATCGTCCAGGCGACGTGCTGACCACCATGTCTGGTCAGACCGTTGAAGTTCTCAATACCGATGCCGAAGGCCGTCTGGTCCTGTGCGACGTATTAACCTACGTCGAGCGCTTTGAGCCAGAAGCGGTGATTGACGTCGCAACCCTGACCGGCGCGTGCGTGATTGCGCTGGGCCATCACATCACTGGCCTGATGTCGAACCACAACCCGCTGGCGCATGAGCTGATCGGTGCGTCCGAACAGGCTGGCGACCGCGCGTGGCGTTTACCGCTGGGTGATGAATACCAGGAGCAGCTAGAGTCCAACTTTGCGGATATGGCGAACATCGGCGGACGTCCTGGCGGTGCCATTACCGCGGGCTGCTTCCTGTCACGCTTTACCCGTAAGTACAACTGGGCGCACCTCGATATCGCCGGTACCGCATGGCGCTCAGGGAAAGCCAAAGGCGCAACCGGTCGTCCGGTGGCGCTGCTGTCGCAGTTCCTGCTCAATCGTGCCGGTTTTAACGGCGAAGAGTAAGGCGGTAAGCACAAGCAATAAGACCCGTAGGCCGGATAAGCGCAACGCCATCCGGCCTACGACTGTGCATCATGGCAACGCATTTAAATTCACCAGAAGAAGCCCCATATATGAGAAACGCAACTTTCTATCTTCTGGACAATGACACGCAACACGATGGCTTAAGCGCCGTCGAGCAGTTGGTGTGTGAAATTGCCGCAGAACGTTGGCGTGCTGGCAAGCGCGTGCTGATCGCCTGCGAAAACGAAAAGCAGGCTCTTCGACTGGATGAAGCCCTGTGGGCAAGACCGGCAGAAAGCTTTGTTCCGCATAATCTGGCAGGTGAAGGCCCCAGAGGCGGCGCACCGGTAGAAATTGCCTGGCCGGAGAAACGCAACAGCAGCCCGCGCGACCTGCTTATCAGTTTGCGCGTTGGCTTTGCAGATTTTGCCACCGCTTTCACAGAAGTGATAGACTTCGTTCCTTACGAAGATTCTTTGAAACAATCGGCACGCGATCGCTACAAAGCTTACCGCGTGGCCGGTTTTAACCTGAATACGGCAACCTGGAAATAATGGAAAAGACATACAACCCACAAGATATCGAACAGCCGCTTTACGAGCACTGGGAAAAGCAGGGCTATTTCAAACCTAACGGCGATGAAAGCAAAGAGTCCTTCTGCATCATGATCCCGCCGCCGAACGTCACCGGCAGTTTGCATATGGGTCATGCTTTCCAGCAAACCATCATGGATACCATGATCCGCTACCAGCGCATGCAGGGTAAAAACACCCTGTGGCAGGCCGGTACCGATCACGCGGGTATCGCAACCCAGATGGTGGTTGAACGTAAGATTGCCGCTGAAGAAGGTAAAACCCGCCACGACTACGGTCGCGAAGCGTTTATCGACAAAATCTGGCAGTGGAAAGCGGAATCCGGCGGCACCATCACCCGCCAGATGCGCCGTCTCGGCAACTCCGTTGACTGGGAGCGCGAGCGCTTCACTATGGACGAAGGTCTTTCCAATGCCGTGAAAGAAGTCTTCGTTCGCCTGTACAAAGAAGACCTGATTTATCGTGGCAAGCGCCTGGTGAACTGGGACCCGAAACTGCGCACCGCGATTTCCGACCTGGAAGTGGAAAACCGCGAGTCGAAAGGCTCAATGTGGCACATCCGCTATCCGCTGGCTGACGGCGCGAAAACCGCTGATGGTAAAGATTACCTGGTCGTCGCCACCACCCGTCCGGAAACCGTGCTGGGCGATACCGGCGTGGCCGTCAACCCGGAAGATCCGCGTTATAAAGATCTGATTGGCAAATTTGTTGTTCTGCCGCTGGTTAACCGCCGCATTCCCATCGTCGGCGATGAACACGCTGATATGGAAAAAGGCACCGGCTGCGTGAAGATCACCCCGGCGCACGACTTTAACGACTACGAAGTCGGGAAACGTCACGGCCTGCCGATGATCAATATTCTGACCTTTGACGGCGACATCCGTGAAACCGCGGAAGTGTACGACACCAAAGGCGAAGAGTCCGACGTTTATTCCAATGAAATCCCGGCCGAGTTCCAGAAGCTGGAACGCTTTGCCGCGCGTAAAGCGGTGGTTGCCGCTGTTGATGCGCTGGGCCTGCTGGAAGAAATTAAACCGCACGACCTGACCGTACCTTACGGCGACCGTGGCGGCGTGGTTATTGAACCGATGCTGACCGACCAGTGGTACGTCCGTGCCGACGTGCTGGCGAAACCGGCGGTTGAAGCGGTTGAGAACGGCGACATTCAGTTCGTACCGAAGCAGTACGAAAACATGTACTTCTCCTGGATGCGCGATATTCAGGACTGGTGTATTTCCCGTCAGCTGTGGTGGGGTCACCGTATCCCGGCATGGTATGACAACGACGGCAACGTCTACGTTGGCCGTACCGAAGACGAAGTGCGTCAGGAAAACAACCTCGGTGCCGACGTTCAGCTTCGCCAGGACGAAGACGTTCTCGATACCTGGTTCTCCTCCGCACTGTGGACCTTCTCTACCCTGGGCTGGCCGGAAAACACCGACGCGCTGCGTCAGTTCCACCCAACCAGCGTGATGGTTTCCGGTTTCGACATCATCTTCTTCTGGATTGCCCGCATGATCATGATGACCATGCATTTCATCAAAGATGAAAACGGCAAGCCGCAGGTGCCGTTTAAGACCGTCTACATGACCGGTCTGATCCGCGACGACGAAGGCCAGAAGATGTCCAAATCCAAGGGCAACGTCATTGACCCGTTGGATATGGTCGACGGTATCTCCCTGGCAGAACTGCTGGAGAAACGTACCGGCAACATGATGCAGCCGCAGCTGGCCGAGAAGATAGCCAAGCGTACCGAGAAGCAGTTCCCGGACGGCATCGAGCCGCACGGCACCGACGCACTGCGCTTCACCCTGGCGGCGCTGGCCTCTACCGGTCGCGACATCAACTGGGATATGAAGCGTCTGGAAGGTTACCGTAACTTCTGTAACAAGCTGTGGAACGCCAGCCGCTTCGTGCTGATGAACACCGAAGACCAGGATTGCGGCTTCAACGGCGGCGAAATGACCCTGTCGCTGGCGGATCGCTGGATCCTTGCTGAATTCAACCAGACCATCAAAGCGTACCGCGAAGCGCTGGACAACTTCCGCTTCGACATCGCCGCGGGCATTCTGTACGAATTCACCTGGAACCAGTTCTGCGACTGGTATCTGGAGCTGACCAAGCCGGTAATGAACGGCGGTTCCGAGTCTGAACTGCGCGGCACCCGCAATACGCTGGTCACCGTTCTGGAAGGTCTGCTGCGCCTGGCGCATCCGATCATCCCGTTCATCACCGAGACCATCTGGCAGCGCGTGAAGGTGATTTCCGGTATTACTGCCGACACCATCATGCTGCAACCGTTCCCGGAATATAACGCCGCACAGGTTGATGAAGCCGCACTGGCTGATACCGAATGGCTGAAGCAGGCGATCGTTGCCGTACGTAACATCCGTGCGGAAATGAACATCGCCCCAGGCAAACCGCTCGAACTGCTGCTGCGTGGTTGCAGCGCTGATGCGATGCGCCGTGTGAACGATAACCGCAGCTTCCTGCTGAACCTGGCGCGTCTGGAAAGCATCACCGTGCTGCCAGCCGATGACAAAGGTCCAGTCTCCGTGACCAAAATCATCGACGGCGCCGAGCTGCTGATCCCGATGGCTGGCCTCATCAATAAAGAAGATGAGCTGGCGCGTCTGGCGAAAGAAGTGGCGAAAATCGAAGGTGAGATTGCCCGTATCGAAGGCAAACTTTCCAACGAAGGTTTCGTTGCTCGCGCACCGGAAGCAGTTATCGCCAAAGAGCGTGAGAAGCTGGACGGTTATGCGGAAGCGAAAGCGAAGCTGATTGAGCAGCAGGCGGTCATCGCCGCGCTGTAATTGCCGTTGACGTTATACACGTATTAAAGGCCGGAGCATGCTCCGGCCTTGTTGTATCAGATGAACGGGAAGTAGGTCATCACACCACGTGATACCCACATCGCCGGACCTGTTTCCAATGCCTCTGTATGGTCAGTCAGTTCCAGCGCATCCAAATCCCCTTGTACATGGGAGTTACTGGCCAGCCAACTGACCAGCCACATTTTCATCCACGGATAAGCTAGCCCAAACGTGATGCCTGAAATAAACAACACCAGTACAAAACGCCAGATCAGGCCATGTGCAGTGACGGAAGAATGAAAGCGGATTTTGCCCTCGGCCAGCGCCAGGTTATTCATGAACAGATTACGTAGCGTGGTGTATAAATAGCTTCCAACCACAATAATTCCGGCGAAATAGAGAAAATAGCTCGCCATTATTCTGCTCTGATTCTCCCGGATAAATTCGTCGTCGGCCACGCCTAACACAGCCAACATCACCATTTGCAGAAAAATAGGGGCAATTAGCCAGACAATCACAACAACAAATGGCAGCAGTACCAGCACGGCTTTAATACACCCCACTATGCTTGCTTTCATATTGACGTTAATAGTAAAGCGGTGAATACCAAAATTACCGCCATTACCCACTAACTGCATCCATTTTGCATAGGTAATACCGTAGGTGATACCCATGCCCACAATTCCCACCAACGCAATAAATGCTATTCTGATAAGCATTCCAGTACTGCCCTCAATCCAGTCGGTGGCAAGTATCAGAAGATAAATCACTCCCCAGTTCACCACAGCAAGCACCACTGGCACAACCAGTAAAAAAAGCCATGCATGTAATTGTGAGCAGTCAAAACCAAAACGCACACCGTTAAGCGACGTCATCATCGCCTGATACTGCAGGCTTTTTATGGTCATTAATGGAAGGACAGCTACCAGTAAACCAATCAAAGTAAAACCAACGAGAGGACTGCCGTTAGCAATAGAACTCATGCTGGCACCATAAACCACCATAATCGACAAGAAGCTTACGAATATCGCGCCACCAGTCGCCTTATAGGTAAAGGGTTGGCCATTGAGAGTCATATTTTCGTAAATATAACGCCGACATTTCACTATCGCCCACGGTGTATAAATACCCAGAGTAATACAACACAGCAAAAAATTGACAATGCAAATAATAAAGTACTGCCATCCTTTACCGATAAAAATAAATGTGTGTCGTTGATTTTCCCGACCACCAACAAAATCATTCATGAACAATATCCCTAATATAAATTCCATTAAGATAAAAAATAAAAACCAGTGTTTATTTACTGGTTCGTTTACAATACTATTTTTAATTAGCCAATGTGTTTTAATTTTTTCTGATTCAGGAACGTCTTGCACCCGACAGAAGAGAGTGGTATTAAATAAATATATAAGTGTATTTTTAGAATTGAGCCATATTATGAATGTTGTGCTACCCACCACGCTTACGCTGCGCCGAATCACCGCAGCAGATAATGCCGCTATCGCTGCGGTGATCCGCAAAGTTTCCGCTGAATACGGGCTTACTGCCGATAAAGGCTATACCGTTGCCGACCCTAATCTGGATGAACTATTCCAGGTTTACAGCCAGCCGGGCGCGGCCTACTGGGTGGTTGAGCAAAACGGTGAAGTCGTGGGCGGCGGCGGCGTTGCGCCGTTAGGATGTAGCGAACCGGACATTTGCGAACTGCAAAAAATGTACTTCCTGTCGAGCGCACGCGGTCAGGGGCTGGCGAAAAAGCTGGCGCTGATGGCCCTCGAACATGCCCGTGAGCAGGGTTTCAAACAGTGCTATCTGGAGACCACGGCGTTTCTGACCGAGGCTATCCGCCTGTATGAACATTTAGGGTTTGAGCATATCAGCGAAGCGCTGGGCTGTACCGGGCACGTGGATTGCGAAGTGCGGATGTTAAAACCCCTCTGACTTCAGCCGGAGGGGCAATGGTTGTGTTACTGCATTTCGGCGGAGAGCATCAGCCGAATGACGCCAGCCGCGCGAGCGGTTGGCAGCTTCAGCACCTGTGACCATAAATCCTGCACCATTTCACAAGCGACTTTCTCTTTGCCCACACCTTTACTCGGATCAGCCATAATCTGGATATCCGGTCCAAAGCGCTGTACCAATCCCGGGCCGATGGATTGCAGATCCTGAAGCGCCAGCTGTTTCTCTTGCGCCGTAACCGTATGTTTGTTCGGGCCATAAGCCGCGTGCATCATACTCATGTCGCTGGCCATACGACGATTCATCAGCTCCCGCGGAATAATACGCACCGGGTTAATCCCGCCTTTCACCGCCGGGAACAGAAAGCGAAAACACTCGTCATCGCCCACTTTTGCCACCGCAGCAATCTGCTCGAGGTTAATTTTCATATACTCAATCACATTGGCATCGGGTGCCTGCTGCAAACGCGCCATCTGTACCTGCAGGATTTGCGGCTGAATAGCGTCGATAATCTGTTGTTCGCTTTTCCCAGCTTCTTTCAGTTGCGTTGCCTGGTTGAGGATATTCTGCCATAACGCGGGTTCTTGCTCTTTAAGTACCTGATAAACAGGCATTGCCAGCATCGCATTTTCAAATTTCTGCGCGTCCGTCAGCCCATAATCAGGGCTTTCGCGCGGGATCAGGTAGTGCACATCAAACAGATTCCACGCGACAATCGCTACCACAAAAACCACCGCGCCGGAGATCTTTCCCAGCCAGCCTTTTTTGCGAAACATGCCAACGACGATAGCAATCACCGCCCCGATATAACCCGCCAACAATACGTGTGCCCAGTTCATTAACCATCCTTATGCAAAACAGTCTCTGTTGCGGGGATATATTTCCCCTTCGTGTGTTTTGATTATTACGGCAGCAGCGAGCGATTTCCAGCCACCAGATTTTGCTAATGGAAACAGGAAAGGTAAAACCGCGCGACGATTAGCGCCGCGCGTCAGAGAAGAGAGTCAGGCTGGCACGCCGCTGTGGAAGCGGAATTCATCGTCGGGAGAAGTAATCAATGCAGCTTCTACTTCGCCAAAGAACCGCACCCGACTACTGATATCGTCGGCAGAAACCTGCTGTGCCAGCGCCAGATAGTCCTGATAGTGCCGCGCCTCGGATCGCAGCAGCGAAAGATAAAATGCCTGTAAATCGTCATCCAAATACGGCGCCAGCGCGGCAAACCGTTCACAAGAACGCGCCTCAATGTAGGCCCCGCAAATCAGTTTGTCGATTAGCGTTAATGGCTCGTGGGTTCGCACCTCTTTGAGCATGCCTTTGGCATAACGGCTGGCGGTAATTTTGACGTAGGGAATGTTGCGGCTCATCATCGCTTCACGCACCTGCCAGAAGTGGTGCAGCTCTTCTTTGATCAGCAAAACCATGCTGTCGATTAGCTTGCGCCCCCACGGGTCGTCAGTTTGCGGCATTACGCTTTTACTTATCTGTTTATTCAGCGCGATAAAATCCGGTTCATCCCCTTCTCTGAAAGCATACGCTTCATAGGGTTTCAGCCAGTCCAGTAGCGCCTGCGATCCCTGTTTATCTGCAACATACTTACGCACCAGCAGCATGGCCGTTTGCGCCGCTTTCAGCTCGCAGACGAGATGATCCGTCAGTAACAGAGGGAGATTCGCCGGGGCTCGAGCTTTATCAAGCCAGGCCTGGGGCGTTTTACAGTGCAGGAAGTTGTGGATCGGGGAGAGTATTTGCAGGTAATCCATACGTTATCCTTGGCCTACGGCAGCAGACGCTACCGTAGGTCAGCAGATGACTTAGTGACGCACGCCGTCATCATCTTCGTCGACGAGGTCTTCATCGTCGCCGTCTTCACCTTCTTCGCCGTTCGGGTCTTCAAAATAGGTGCCCCAACCGTCGTATTCCACATCAAATTTTTCAGCCAGGTTCATCAGTTGCTCAACCTGAGCGTCGATCAACTCGGCATTCAGAGCACATTCGCTCAGGATGTCACAGCAAATAACCGTGTCGCCCTCTTCCACCTCCAGCTCTTCCGGCTCGGTCACTTCATAACCCAGCTTGAAGGCTTCTACTGCCGCTTTTTCCAGGGTCTCAAAGTCGTCCGCGGAAAGGTGATGCTCGATGGTGTACAGCGCGTCTGGATCGCTGCCATCTTCGAGTAACTCTTCAATAATCAAGCGCGTTTCTTCACGCTGTTCTTCCAGTAGTTCCGGGTTTGCCATGGCTCATTCCTCATAATGTCCTGCCGATACTCTTATTGTCACATACCGCTGTCATTGCCTCCACCTTTCCAGGAAAGATTTGTTAAACAAGGTTGCAAATGAATAAACATCCATATAAATTGAATTTTAATTCAATAAATGGCCTAAGCCATGTGAGGGAACTATGTCTGCGTTTTATCAGAAACATTTTTTGAAACTGCTTGATTTCACCTCTGCTGAACTCACGTCACTGCTCCAGCTCGCCGCGCAGCTCAAAACGGATAAGAAAAACGGTACCGAGGTCGCTAAACTCACCGGTAAAAACATCGCGCTCATCTTCGAAAAAGACTCAACCCGCACCCGTTGCTCTTTCGAAGTTGCCGCATACGATCAGGGCGCGCGCGTGACGTATCTCGGGCCGAGCGGCAGCCAGATTGGTCATAAAGAGTCGATCAAAGACACCGCCCGCGTACTCGGTCGTATGTACGACGGTATTCAGTATCGGGGCCACGGTCAGGAAATTGTCGAGACGCTGGCGGAATATGCCGGAGTTCCGGTTTGGAACGGATTAACCAACGAATTTCACCCTACCCAACTGCTGGCGGATTTACTCACGATGCAGGAACACCTGCCGGGTAAAGCGTTTAATGAGATGGTGCTGGTCTACACCGGCGATGCCCGCAACAATATGGGCAATTCCATGCTGGAAGCCGCTGCGTTAACCGGACTGGATCTGCGCCTGGTCGCGCCCCAGGCCTGCTGGCCGGAGGAAAGCCTCGTTGCGGAGTGTAAAGCGCTGGCACAGAAAAACGGCGGCAATATAACGCTAACCGAAGATGTCGCCACGGGCGTGAAAGGCGCGGACTTCATCTATACCGACGTCTGGGTATCGATGGGCGAAGCGAAAGAGAAATGGGCCGAACGTATTGCGCAGTTGCGTAAGTACCAGGTTAATAGCGCGATGATGGCGTTGACCGGCAATCCGAAGGTGAAATTCCTGCACTGCCTGCCTGCGTTCCATGACGATCAAACCACGCTTGGCAAACAAATGGCGCAGGAATATGGTCTGCACGGCGGCATGGAAGTGACCGACGAGGTGTTTGAGTCACCCGCCAGTATCGTATTTGATCAGGCAGAAAACCGGATGCACACCATCAAAGCGGTGATGGTCGCGACGCTTTCCAAATCATAGCATTGCGTGATTGAATTGCCGGATGGCGATGCTGACGCACCCTATCCGGCCTACCATCGTACTTCCTTAGGCCGGGTAAGTCGCACCCGGCAAACCGGTTTATGCTACCCGCATTTTCACCACGGCTTTGCGTACCAGCGCCGGAGCGCCGACCGCGCACAGCGGTTTATGCACTTCACCCGGATAAAAGACGACGAAGTCACCTTCGTTCAGCACAACCGTTTTCTCCTGTTCGCCTTCCGGCAGGAAGGCGATATCTTTATCCGCCAGCCAGTCAGTTTCCGGTGCGCCCGCAGGCTGCGTGCTGAAAGTCATGCCTTCCTGACCTTTGAGCAGGATCTGAATATCCAGATAGCGAGCGTGATATTCGGCGCGGCGCTGCGCAAACGGCTCCGTCATATCTTCAGCAATCAGATAGAACAGACGTTCGCCGTCGATGTCGTGCTTACCCTTTTCCGTCGCATCCGTCACGTGCGCTTTAATGTGCTCAATCGCCTGACGCAGCTCTTCCGGCAGCCAGGCATCCAGGTTGTGAATATTGCCGACAATCATTTCAAACCCCTTAATTAAAACATCGTTTCATTTTGGTTGTTATACGAAAAAACGGTCTGCCATACCACTGCTATTTACCGATATTTTGCGTCAACGCATGTTTATCGCTGATGATGTTAAATAATTGCTAATAGCCAGCAACAGGTTATGCATAAACTCTGCATAACTTTCGTCTCATACTTTTCAACTCAGTCACTAACTCACTGTTATATAAAGCTTTATTAGAAAAACCAGCTATCGATCACAGTTTACGTCTCCTTCGTTATCTTTCTTCATCGTCATATTTATTTTGAAATAAACCTTACAGCACAAATAATAAAATAATAGATTCGCATAAAAATTCATTAAATATAGAAAAACATATAAAAATCAACGCACTATTTAATTTATTAAATATTTAGACATGTACATAAAATTAACACAGTTAAATAACAAGACATATTCCTGCGTAGTAATTCAATTATTCATGTTTTTATTTTTTAAATTCTCAGAGCCATCTCATAAATTAAACAACAAATGCCAAACATCGACCTGACTGTGAAATGAATCACGTTTCTATATCAGATAAGATCTAAATATAGATTCTGAAATCAGCTGAAAAATCATGACTGCAATAAACATTATTTGCAGGCACCTCCTCTTTATTTTTTAAAATCGTATTAAAGGAATAATGATGGAAAAGCATTATGTCGGGTCTGAAATCGGTCAATTACGTAGCGTAATGCTACATCGCCCTAACCTCAGCCTAAAAAGGCTGACGCCGTCAAATTGCCAGGAACTGCTTTTTGATGATGTTCTTTCGGTAGAACGTGCAGGAGAAGAGCATGACATTTTCGCCAACACGTTACGTCAACAGGGAATTGAGGTTCTGTTACTCACTGATTTATTGACACAAACTCTGGATATCCCCGATGCCAAAAGCTGGCTACTGGATACACAAATTTCTGATTATCGGCTTGGCCCCGCTTTCGCCACGGATATTCGCGCCTGGCTTGCAGATATGCAGCACCGGGAGCTCGCCCGACATTTAAGCGGTGGGCTGACATACGGAGAAATTCCTGCCTCAATCAAAAATATGGTGGTCGATACTCACGATATTAATGACTTTATTATGAAGCCATTACCAAACCACTTATTTACCCGCGACACCTCATGCTGGATATATAACGGCGTATCCATTAATCCGATGGCAAAAACTGCACGTCAACGAGAAACTAATAACTTGCGGGCGATTTACCGTTGGCATCCACAATTTGCCGATGGTGATTTTATTAAATATTTCGGCGATGAAAATATTAATTACGACCACGCCACATTAGAAGGTGGAGATGTGCTGGTCATTGGTCGCGGCGCAGTTCTCATCGGTATGTCGGAACGTACCACGCCGCAGGGCATTGAGTTCCTTGCCCAGTCGCTATTTAAGCATCGCCAGGCAGAACGCGTCATCGCAGTCGAACTGCCGAAAAATCGCTCCTGTATGCACCTCGATACCGTCATGACCCACATCGATATCGATACCTTCTCCGTCTACCCGGAAGTAGTGCGCCCGGATGTCCAGTGCTGGACCCTGACACCAGACGGGCGCGGCGGCCTGAAACGCACCCAGGAAAGTACGCTGGTACATGCCCTCGAAAAAGCACTTGGCCTCGACCAGATCAATCTGATCACCACCGGTGGCGACGCCTTCGAAGCTGAACGCGAACAGTGGAATGACGCGAACAATGTTCTGACGCTGCGCCCCGGGGTTGTGGTGGGCTACGAACGCAACATCTGGACCAACGAAAAATACGACAAAGCTGGCATCACTGTTTTACCCATTCCTGGCGACGAACTGGGACGTGGGCGCGGCGGAGCGCGCTGCATGAGTTGCCCGCTGGAACGCGACGGTATTTAAGGAGACGTTATGGAAAACAAACCTACCCTGGTTGTGGCGCTGGGCGGCAATGCGCTACTCAAACGCGGCGAACCGCTGGAAGCCGACATCCAACGCAAGAATATTGAGCTGGCGGCAAGAACTCTCGCTCAACTCACGCAGCAGTGGCGTGTAATTCTGGTACACGGCAATGGCCCGCAGGTTGGACTTTTGGCGTTACAAAACAGTGCTTATGCCAACGTCACCCCCTATCCGCTCGATATTCTCGGCGCGGAAAGTCAGGGAATGATTGGCTATATGCTGCAACAGGCCCTGAAAAACCAGCTCCCACAGCGTGAAATTAGTGTCCTGCTGACTCAGGTTGAAGTCGATGCCCACGATCCGGCCTTCAGCAATCCCACCAAATATATCGGGCCGATTTATGACGAACCCCAGGCCCACGCGTTACAGGCGGAAAAAGGCTGGGTTTTCAAAGCCGATGGTAAAGCGTTCCGCCGTGTTGTGCCCTCTCCACAACCCAAACGTATCGTGGAAAGTGACGCCATTCGCACACTGATCGCCCGCGATCATCTGGTTATCTGCAACGGCGGTGGCGGCGTACCGGTAGTGGAAAAAGCCGATGGCTACCACGGTATTGAAGCGGTGATCGACAAAGATCTCTCCGCCGCCCTGCTCGCCAAACAAATCCACGCCGATGCGCTGCTGATCCTGACCGATGCCGATGCGGTGTATCTCGACTGGGGCAAACCTACCCAGCGCCCGCTGGCCCAGGTTACGCCGGAAAGGCTCAGCGAAATGCAATTCGACGCCGGTTCAATGGGCCCCAAAGTCACCGCCTGCGCGGAATTTGTCTCTCACTGTCACGGGATTGCTGGCATCGGCTCATTGGCTGATGGTTCGGCCATTCTCGCCGGTGACAAAGGCACGCTAATTCGGCGCGAAGCCACTGATGTTAACGCTTAAGGCTTTTTTTGCTGGGTAAAGCGAAGCCTTATCCAGCCTACATAAGGATATTTTCATGACTGTTAACCTGAAAAATCGCAATTTTCTCAAATTGCTGGACTACACCCCAACGGAAATCCAGTACCTGATCGATCTGGCTATCGAGTTAAAAACGGCAAAAAAAGCCGGACGCGAAAGGCAAACGCTGGTCGGTAAAAATATCGCGCTAATCTTCGAAAAAACGTCAACTCGCACCCGCTGCGCCTTTGAAGTCGGCGCTTTCGATCAGGGCGCACAGGTGACCTACCTTGGCCCAAGCGGCTCGCAGATTGGTCATAAAGAGTCGATGAAAGATACCGCCCGCGTGTTAGGTCGCATGTATGACGGTATTGAATACCGCGGCTACGGCCAGGAGATAGTGGAAGAACTGGGGCAGTTCGCTGGTGTGCCGGTCTGGAACGGGCTGACGAATGAATTCCACCCTACGCAGATCCTCGCGGATCTGATGACCATGCTGGAACACGCCCCGGGTAAAACCTTACCCGAACTGAGCTTCGCTTACCTCGGTGACGCCCGCAATAACATGGGCAATTCGCTGATGGTCGGCGCGGCGAAAATGGGGATGGATATTCGTCTGGTCGCACCGAAATCCTTCTGGCCGGACGAGGCGCTGGTTGCCGAATGCCGTGAAATCGCCAGCGTGACGGGCGCGCGCATTACGCTCACAGAGGATGTTGAGGAAGGCGTTTACGACGTGGACTTTCTCTACACCGATGTCTGGGTTTCGATGGGGGAACCCAAAGAGGCGTGGGCAGAACGCGTCAGCCTGATGACGCCTTATCAAATTAACCAGCAGGTCATCGATGCGACCGGCAATCCCAATGTGAAATTCATGCACTGCCTGCCCGCCTTCCATAACGAGCACACCAAAGTGGGCCGTGAAATCGAAGCGGCTTACGGCCTGAAAGGGCTTGAAGTCACGGAGGAGGTATTTGAGTCAGCGCATTCCATCGTCTTCGACGAAGCAGAAAACCGGATGCATACCATTAAAGCGGTCATGGTAGCGACACTCGGCGACTAACCCCAGCGGGCATGTGTCGCCTGGCGGCATATGCCCAAGCTATCCGGAGAACATCATGGGCAAATTCAAATTTCCCAGCGCGTATACCATCCTGTTTATTCTTATAGCGCTCGTCGCCGTTATGACCTGGATTGTCCCTGCCGGGAAATACCAGATGGCGATGAATGCTACCCTGGGCAAAGAAGTGCCGGTTGCCGGTACCTATGCCCCAACAGAGGCGCATCCACAAGGTTTAACGGCTGTACTGCTGGCTCCGATTGACGGGCTTTATAACCACGAAACCTACACCGCAGGCGCGATTGATGTGGCGTTGTTTGTCCTGATTATTGGCGGGTTTCTCGGCGTGGTAAACAAAACGGGCGCCATCGACGCCGGCATCGAACGCGTGACGGTCAGGCTGAACGGCAAAGAAGAGTGGATGATCCCCATCCTGATGGGACTTTTCGCCGCCGGAGGCACGATTTACGGCATGGCGGAAGAATCACTCCCTTTCTACACCTTATTGGTTCCGGTCATGATGGCTGCGCGCTTTGATCCACTGGTTGCTGCTGCAACCGTTTTGCTTGGCGCAGGCATCGGCACCCTCGGTTCAACAATCAACCCTTTCGCAACGGTTATCGCCGCTAACGCCGCCGGGATCCCCTTCACCCAGGGAATGCTGATGCGCATTCTGCTGCTGGTCGTCGGCTATGTTATCTGTGTGGTATGGGTCATGCGCTATGCACGGAAAGTTCGCAGCCATCCTGAGCTTTCCATCGTGGCCGATAAAATGGAGGAAAACCGTGCCCATTTTCTCGGTAGTCGCGCCAATACCAATCTTGAATTCACGGCTACGCGTAAGTGGATCCTGCTGATATTCGCCGCCGCCTTTGCAGTGATGATTTATGGCGTCGCGGTGCTCGGCTGGTGGATGGCTGAAATATCTGGGGTTTTTCTGGCATCTGCGATTATCGTCGGCGTGATTGCCCGCATGAGTGAAGAAGCATTCACCAGTACCTTCATTGACGGGGCACGGGATCTGCTCGGTGTGGCGCTGATTATCGGCATTGCGCGCGGTATCGTCGTGGTGATGGACAACGGCATGATCACCCACACCATTTTGCACAGCGCCGAAAATTTAGTCTCCGGTCTGTCCACCACCATTTTCATCAATGTGACTTACTGGCTGGAAGTCTTGCTCTCCTTCCTGGTCCCTTCCTCGTCTGGCCTGGCGGTGCTCACGATGCCCATTATGGCCCCGCTGGCTGACTTCGCCCATGTGCAAAGGGATCTGGTCGTCACCGCGTATCAATCCGCTTCCGGCATTGTGAATCTGATTACCCCCACCTCAGCGGTTGTGATGGGTGGGTTGGCCATCGCTCGTGTTCCTTATGTGCGCTACCTGAAATGGGTCGCACCACTGCTGCTAATTCTGACGGTGCTGAACATGGTTGTTCTGAGTATCGGCGCGATGCTGTAGTCCTGTTGGCCGTCGGATCCCGACGGCTTTTTTGAGCGCGCTCTCGTTTTTCTGCACAACCGCCCGTTTGAGCCGTTATTGATACTGCAAATGTGGTGAATTTCGCCATCGCATTGATACAAATGATAAATTTAGGGTGTTTTTATGAAGGAATTCGATGATTACTCGACCAAAGAGCAGAAACAGTTGGCGATTTGTCAGCGCCTGATTAGCGAAAAAAGCTACCTGTCTCAGGAAGCGCTTCGCCGCGATCTACAACACCATGGTTTCACCGGGATTAGCCAGTCAACGGTATCTCGTCTGCTGAAACTGCTCGGTGCTATAAAAATAAGAAATACAAAAGGGCAAAAAATTTATTCTGTAAATCCGCAATCACGACCCGCGCCTGATGCTGCCCGATCGATTGCTGAAATGGTGGTCAGCGTGGAACACAATAGCGAGTTTATCCTCATCCACACGGCGGCTGGCTATGGTCGCGCCGTAGCCAGAATCCTCGATTATCACGCGTTGCCAGAAATTCTCGGCGTCATTGCCGGTAGCAGTATTGTCTGGGTCGCGCCGCGGGTGGTACAGCGAACGGGCCTGGTCCATAAACAGATTAATTATCTATTCAAAATGAATTAAAATTCATAAGAACCGTTTGCGATGAATAAATAGTGCATTTTTCGCTTGATCCCATAACGGAGCTGAGTATAATCGCGGACAATTTGCCGGGAGGATGTATGGTTCAGTGTGTACGACATTTTGTCTTACCGCGTCTGAAAAAGGACGCTGGCCTGCCGTTTTTCTTTCCGTTGATCACCCATTCCGAGCCCCTCAATTGAGGGGCTTTTTTTTTGCCCAGGCGTCAGGAGATAAACATGGCTAACCCGCTCTATCAAAAACACATCATTTCCATAAACGACCTCAGCCGCGATGACCTTAATCTGGTCCTCGCGACGGCGGCGAAATTAAAAGCTAACCCGCAGCCAGAGCTGTTAAAACATAAGGTCATCGCCAGTTGCTTCTTTGAAGCGTCAACCCGCACCCGTTTATCTTTTGAAACCTCCATGCACCGTCTGGGCGCCAGCGTGGTGGGTTTCTCTGACAGCAGCAACACGTCGCTTGGCAAAAAAGGCGAAACTCTGGCCGACACCATTTCCGTCATCAGCACCTATGTCGACGCCATCGTGATGCGTCATCCGCAGGAAGGTGCCGCGCGTCTGGCAACCGAGTTCTCCGGTAACGTGCCGGTACTTAACGCCGGCGACGGTTCCAACCAGCATCCCACCCAAACGCTGCTGGATCTGTTTACCATTCAGGAAACGCAGGGCCGCCTGGACAATCTGCAAATCGCCATGGTGGGTGACCTGAAATATGGCCGCACCGTCCACTCCCTGACCCAGGCGCTGGCAAAGTTCGAAGGTAACCGCTTCTACTTCATCGCCCCGGACGCGCTGGCCATGCCGCAATACATTCTGGATATGCTGAATGAAAAAGGTATCGCCTGGAGCCTGCATGGCACTATCGAAGAGGTAATGGCGGAGGTCGATATCCTCTACATGACCCGCGTACAAAAAGAGCGTCTGGACCCGTCCGAATACGCCAATGTGAAAGCACAGTTTGTTCTGCGTGCCAGCGATCTGAACGGTGCCAGAGCGAACATGAAGGTGCTGCATCCGCTGCCGCGCATCGATGAAATCACCACCGACGTCGACAAGACGCCGCACGCCTGGTATTTCCAGCAGGCTGGCAACGGCATCTTCGCCCGCCAGGCGTTACTGGCACTGGTACTGAATAGCGAACTGGCACTGTAAGGGAGAAAAAGAGATGACACACGATAACAAACTGCAGGTTGAAGCCATCAAACGTGGCACCGTAATTGACCACATTCCCGCACAGGTTGGTTTTAAGCTGCTGACGTTGTTCAAACTGACTGAAACCGACCAGCGTATCACCATCGGCCTGAACCTGCCGTCTGGCGAGATGGGCCGTAAAGACCTGATTAAAATCGAAAATACGTTCCTGACCGACGAGCAGGTAAACCAGCTCTCCCTGTACGCTCCGCAGGCAACGGTAAACCGCATTGACGATTATGACGTGGTGGGTAAATCACGTCCGAGCCTGCCTGAACGTATCGATAACGTGCTGGTTTGCCCGAACAGCAACTGCATCAGCCATGCTGAACCAGTATCGTCCAGTTTTTCAGTGAAAAAGCGCGCTGACGACATCGCACTCAAATGCAAATACTGTGAAAAAGAGTTTTCGCATTATGTGGTGCTGGCCAACTAATTGGTGTTGGTAATGATTTCCCGGCTCCCTATAATGGCCGGGAACATTCTATTACCGCTGTAATTCAGGAGAAATCATGAGCAAGACTATCGCGACGGAAAATGCACCAGCAGCAATCGGCCCATACGTTCAGGGCGTTGACCTGGGTAGCATGGTAATCACTTCCGGTCAGATCCCGGTCGATCCGAAAACCGGTGCCGTATCGGAAGACGTGTCCGCTCAGGCGCGTCAGTCGCTGGAAAACGTACAAGCTATCGTTGAAGCAGCAGGCCTGAAAGTGGGCGACATCGTAAAAACTACCGTCTTCGTTAAAGACCTGAACGATTTCGCAACCGTAAACGCGACCTACGAAGCGTTCTTCACCGAGCACAACGCCACCTTCCCGGCGCGTTCTTGCGTGGAAGTTGCCCGTCTGCCGAAAGACGTGAAAATCGAGATTGAAGCGATCGCCGTTCGTCGCTAAGCGTAAAAAAAACCGCCGGAAATCACTCCGGCGGTTCTGTTTTTACTCACTCAGGCTGTTATCAGAAATTGTGTTTAATATTCAGCATAAAGCCCTTGTCGCTGATGTTGTCCTCTTTCCAGTGGAAAGCGTCCAGCCCGGCGCTGGTGTTACCGGCGTTATACTTCACACCCACCTGTGCCATGCTGTTGATGCTGCCACCTTTCTGACCGTCGTCAACGTTGAAGCTCTGACCTGCCGCCCCCTGCAGGGACGCTTTTTTGCCAGTGCTGACGTAGCTCAGGTTCGGGCCGCCTTCCAGCGTCGCCGTTGCTGCCCAGCCATCCTTACCGGCATAGCTCAGCTTCATACCCACCACTGAATCAACCGCCGTTTCCGTGCTGCTGTTCATGTTCAGGTTAAAGTCGCCAGCACCGCGCTCCTGATAACCGTCTTCCATGGTGTGACGCAGTTTCAGACCAGCATATGGCACAACATCCAGCCCTTCGCTGACGGCGAAGGTTTTACGACCCTCGGTACGCAGCTCCAGGTACTGCTGACGGCTGTCCGCCAGCGCCTGTTTGTTGACATCACCGTAGTTAATGCCGCGTTTGCTGTCGAGCTGATGTACGTCGTAACGCAGGGCGTTGTTCCAGGAGAGACCTTCCTCGCCGAGCGGCATGGCGTGCTCCAGACCCAGGAACTGGCTGTAACCGCCGGTGATACCGTCGCTGCCGGAAGAGACATTGCCTTTACCGTCCAGACGGGCAATACCGTACTCCATGGTCAGCGACTGATTATCGCCAAAGCCCAGTTTCTGACGCAGAGCCATCATGTCGTACTGAGTGTCTTTACCCAGTTCGGCACGCTGGTCACCTTTCGCCACCAGGTTAAACGACAGACCGTTACCCAGTTCCGGCGCGGCATCCGCCAGCATATCGAAGCGGTTGCTGAGTCTGCGGGCGTCGCGGGAGACGTTCACAGCCTTGTTGCCGCTGATTTGCTTCATCGCCTTCGTCACGTCGGCAGAGGTTTTCAGGTTCAGGCTGCTGAACAGCTCGTTGTTGGTGTACGCGGCATCCAGCGCGCCGGCAACACCGCTGACGCTGCTGTCGGTCACCACGTCGGTGTAGGCGTTTTTGGTCATGGTGACGTCAACGTTGCCGCTGGCATCCTTCTGACCCTGCGCGCTCCACACCACGCTGGCGGATTTAATGTTCTGCTCACCCTGGATATCTTCGCCGACAAATACGTCGTTGAAGGTCTGAGTAGTGGCAGCCGTACCTGCGGTGAAGCCGGTATCCACATCCACATCGCCCAGGTCAACATAATCGGCGGTCAGCGTACCGGCGGTGCCGCTGGCGCTGGTGCCGATGGTGTACTGGCTGACGCTGGAGCGCAGGCCTTTACTCTGCACAGGAGCCACAGTCGGGTCGGTCGGCAGGGTATAAGAAGCCGCATGGGTTTCCGTGCCGTTGCCGCCGGTGCCGTTACCTTCCACCGTCACATCAAACTCTTTCACCAGCCCGCTGCCGGTACCTTCCAGCAGGACCGTGCCGTTGTTGATGATGCGACCGTTTGCACCCAGGCGGCTGAAGGCGTAAGAGTCTTTGGCGTAAATATTAATCGCGCCGTTGTTCTCAATCACCGCATCAGCCGTGGCACCAGCGTCCATCTGCATGGCAATCATGCCGGTTTCATCCGTACCGGTTGTCCCCAGATTGATGGTGCCGTTGTTGACCAGTTGGGCATTCTTGCTGCCTTTCATACCAATGGCGCCGCTGCCGCTGAGATTCATGGTGCCGTCGTTGATACCCACATAGTTACTGTTGGTCAGGCTGACCGCGCTCTGGCCGGATGCTGTGGCGGTGAAGTTAATCACCCCGTCATCCTGGTTCCAGGCAAAGGCTTTACCTGCCGCAGCGTCTGAGGAAGAGCCGACCAGCGTTTTACCCGTGGCCGTTGCAGTGCCGTCGTTGATAAAGTCCGCGGTGCCGCCCCATATGTTGATACCTGCACCCGTTGAACTATTGGTCACCGTAATGGTGCCGCCCTTCTCGTTCTTCAAGGTACTGTCATTATTCAGATGGACGGCGTTTTTGTTGTTATCAAGGGTAATGGTTCCGCCCGACAGGTTATCAAACACGCTGTTGTTTTTCAGGTCCAGTTTGCTGGCGTTGGTGGCGTCGGCGCTGCTGCCCAGGGTGGCGGTACCGCTGTTGCTGACTTTGCCTGAGCCGTTCATTTCCGCACCACGGGTCATCGTGCCAGTGTTAACCATCTTACCGGAGACTGTGGTCTTGCCGCTAAGGGTACCGCTGTTATTCACCACGCCGCTGGCGTTAACGGTCAACGGCGCACTGGTCACCGCACCAGTCTGGTTGTTATAGATACCCTCGACTGTCAACGTTGAGGTGCCATCAACCGTGCCGGTATTGCTGACTGTACTGCCGGACATCACGCTCGTCGCTTTGCTCAGGGTGGTGGTGCCCGTCAGAATCGAGCCGTCCGCCAGTTCCGGTGTCGTTGCCGTGGCACTGTTATCCGCATCGGCTGACGCATTCGCCCCCAGAATAATCTGTCCGCGGTTGATAATACGGTTGTTGGCATTACCATCAGAATAAAACGCCTTACCATTCTCAGCATTGATATTAATTATGCCGGTAGTGTCGTTAATGGCTGTACCACCGCTATACACCGCCATACCGACCAGCGGTTCATTGCCAGTGTAATTCTCATTTTTCTCGAGATTGATCGTGCCCTGGTTGATCACCTGGTTGGTCGCCCCTCTGGCCACCATACCGGCACCAGCGTTATACACAGTGATAGTACCGCCTTGGTGGTTGGTGGCGGTGCCACCTTTATCTATCACATCAAAATAAGTATTGATTCCAACGCTCATGCCAACGGCGTAATCTCTTGGGCTGGCGGCTGAAGGAACAGTTGCTCCCATAACAGTCGTGTCTGCAGCATCTTTCCACAGCCCATCTGTCGTTATTTTCCCGAAGTTATCTGCGTTTCCTGACCTACTTGCAACCATAGCCGTCCCGCGTCCGTAAACTTCAAGATTGCCCTGGGTACTGTTCGTAGCGCGGGAATTTTCACCAATAGCAACCATTAACTCCTGTGATATGACACTGTTGTTCGTCGTAAACTCACTACCCAAACTTTTGTCATCAAGGTTAACGATACTGTCCTGATTAAGGATTTCACCGGTAATGGTGCCATTATTAACCACAATGGCTCCCTCACGTGCATCCATGGCGTGAAGAGAGCCGCTTTGAGCTGTTCTTGCGGCACTGGTTCTGTTGAGTTCAATCGTATTTTCATTGACGGCGGAAGAGCCCATCCCTGCTACTTGTACCAGAGATATGTCATTGACAGAAATCGTCCCTTTGTTGGCGAAGGAAGCCCCTGATTTCACGTCAATCAGATATGAAGCCTCCATTGTGGATTTATAGTCGTCTACGACGGCATTTTTGTTCTCAAAGGTCGCCCCTTCGGTCAGTTCCAGGTAGGCACCACCAGATAAGGAGAATAATGGAGCGATCCCTGCCCCGAACTCACCTTCAACTTTAGAGTTACCGCTTACATACACCTTCGAATTCCCATCGACTTTAATCAGGGATGTTGTACTAGCACCTTTACGCTGATTAGCAAGGGCGTCTCCGGCAGCGGTGTCTGCAATCTGGTCACGCTCACCGGTCAGCGTAACTCCGCCCAGCAAGTCAACCCGGTTATTATCCCCGGTTACCACCAGACCCTGAATTTTTTCCTGGGTTCCGTGTGAAACCGCATATCCATTGCCAACCACTTCAGTATCAGCAATCACCTGCAAATGCCCGTCCAGACTCACAGTGTTGTTCGTGCCGCTGACATTAATCCCAGTCGATGGGGTAAAGAAATTATCTGCCGCCAGCGGGGAGGTCTGGTCTTTATCCACCACCATATTGCCGGTCAGCGTCACCTTGTTGGCTTCACCGGAAACGTTGACACCGGTCGCCTGCTGACCGGTGATGCTCATCTCTTCAGACGTCAGGTTAATGGTGTTCGATTTACCCACCACGTTCAGACCGGTGGAGAAATCACCCACCACCATTTTACCGTTCTGGTTGACGGTGTTGTTATTACCGGCGACATCCACCCCGGTGCTCGGTTTGGTACTATCGGTACTGCCGGCGGTCATTTCCCCTGCGTTGTTCAGGGTGTTGCCGTCGCCGCTGACTTTTGCCCCCGTCGCGCCGTCAATGGCTTTGCTGGCACCATTGTTATTGATGGTATTGTTATTACCCGCGACATCAGTACCGGCAGAACCTGCGCCCTCCGCGGTGGTGCTGCCTTTGTTGTCGATGGTGTTGCCGTTGCCGTCCACATCCGTACCGGTCGCGCCGTTGGTGGCGTTGGTGTCGCCTTCGTTGTTGATTTTGTTGCCGTCGCCGGTTACGTCGGTACCCGTTGAGCCAGCGCCATCTGCAGTGGTTTTACCCTTGTTGTCGATGGTGTTGTTGTTGCCGTCAACGTCCGTGCCGGTACCACCATTGGTGGCGCCAGTATCACCTTCGTTATTGATGGTGTTGCCGTTACCGTCAGCTTTTGTACCGGTGGAGCCTTCGCCGTCTGCGGTATTTTTACCCTTATTGTCGATGGTGTTGTTGTCACCGGTTACGTCCGTGCCCTTACCACCATTAGTGGCACCAGTATCACCTTCGTTATTGATTTTGTTGCCGTCACCATTTACGTCTGTACCCGTAGCGCCTGCACCATCAGCCGTGTTGTTACCTTTGTTGTCGATGGTGTTACCGTTACCGTCAGCCTGGGTACCGGTAGAGCCTTCACCCTGCGCTGAGTTATTACCGCTGTTGTTGATGTCGTTGTTGTCACCGGTCACGTCGGTGCCCGTGCCGCCGTTGGCACCGCTGTTCTCGCCACCGTTATTGATGGTATTGCCGTTACCGTCAGCTTTTGTACCGGTGGAGCCTTCGCCGTCTGCGGTATTTTTACCCTTATTGTCGATGGTGTTGTTGTCACCGGTTACGTCCGTGCCCGTACCACCATTAGTGGCACCAGTATCACCTTCGTTATTGATTTTGTTGCCGTCACCATTTACGTCTGTACCCGTAGCGCCTGCACCATCAGCCGTGTTGTTACCTTTGTTGTCGATGGTGTTACCGTTACCGTCAGCCTGGGTACCGGTAGAGCCTTCACCCTGCGCTGAGTTATTACCGTTGTTGTTGATGTCGTTGTTGTCACCGGTCACGTCGGTGCCCGTACCGCCGTTGGCACCGCTGTTCTCACCACCGTTATTGATGGTGTTGCCGTTACCGTCAGCTTTTGTACCGGTGGAGCCTTCACCGTCTGCGGTATTTTTACCCTTATTGTCGATGGTGTTGTCATTACCGTCCACGCCAGTGCCGGTGCCGCCGTTGGTGCCACTGTTATCACCGGTGTTGTTGATGTCGTTGCCGTCACCGGTCACGTCTGTACCGGTGGAGCCTTCACCGTCTGCGGTATTTTTGCCGCCGTTGTTGATAGTGTTGTCGTTGCCGTTCACGTCGGTGCCGGTGCCGCCGCCAGTAGCGCCGGTATCGCCATTCACATTAACATCGTTATCATCACCGTTGATAATCGTCCCGGTATCGCCCGGGCCGCCTGCGGTGGAGCCGCCATCAACGGTTTTCTGCTGCCCGTCGCCGTCGATAACCGTGGTGTCTGCGCTCGCCAGGGTAAGCTCTCCTGCGCGGTTGTACGACCAGAACAGGTTGTTACTGCCGTACGTTCCCTGCATCACCAGCGCATTGCCCATCACGTTCAGGCTGGTCACGGTCAGGGTTTTGCCGTCCGGCGCGGTCAGCAGGTAGCCGTCGCCCTGCTTGGTAATGGCGAAGGTGGCATTGGTATAAGTGACGCCGTTCACCACCAGCGAGGCAAAGGTCAGGGTTTTCGCGCCCCGGTCAAGGGTAACGCCATTGTCATAAACGGAGGGGGGGGTATCAGGTGTAACGGGGTCCACCGGATCGACAGGTGTTACCGGGTCCACAGGCGTTACTGGATCAACAGGCAACCCGGAGGACGAATGGCTGCCGCCGCCGCCGCCACTCGCCGCGATACCCACCGTGGCGGCCACAGCAGCGATACCGCCCACCGCCCATGCCCAGCCCTGCTCTAAAACGCTTTCCGTGGCTTTCTGGCACTCCGGCGACAGTTTGGCCAGCTCAGCCTGAGAAAGGCTGCTGATATTTTCGGGACACTGCTTTTTTTTGTCTTCGTTGTTGTTAAGATCGGCGGCAAATGTATTACCGCTTAATGCCAGGGCAATACAAAATGAAATAGCTTTCCTTTGCATAATGTTACTCTCTCTGATGTGAGCGAAATGATATAGATAAAACGACATAGCGACGAAACACGCCGCCGCAGATTCTCCGAATCTGTAATGCAGCGGCACCATATAAATAAATTTATATAGAAGCAAGTATATCCAAAGACATATTTCATAACAACGAATCACCGCCATGAATATATATCTCAACGCATTGTTTTTATTGGGATTGATAAAAATAAGAATAAAGGAATCATTAAAAAAAACATAAAATACAACATGTTGCAATCATAGATTTTTATGTAAATTTTTTAATTCTCGATATTTTGCGGAATGAATGGAGGGGGAGTGCTAAGGCATATCTTATAAATTATAATTTTTAATGTATGAATATTAAAAAACAATATTCTACGTGAATTTATTCACTTATCATTCACATTTATCGAATTAATTATCTTTTAACAGAAATAATAATACGCATGAATTTTCTGCGGCACGAATCATCGGGCGATACCGATATTCCTCCTGCGCCAGGTTACAGCTGCGTTGGCTTTTTAAGGGGCCAACGCAGCCGATATCTTGTGCTTACTGCCAGCCGTAGCGGCGGCTATAAAAACCTTTCACGAGCTGGGTTAATGTCATGTAGCCCGCCAGAATCGCAATCAGCCACGGGAAGTAGCTCAGCGGCAGCGCCTGCAATTGCAGATAGTTGGCCAGCGGCGAGAACGGTAATGCAATGCCTACCACCATGACTACCAGCGTCATCAGCATCAGCGGCCATGCGGCGCGGCTTTGGATGAACGGCACGCGGCGGGTACGGATCATATGCACAATCAGCGTTTGCGACAGCAGGCCTACCACGAACCAGCCAGACTGGAACAACGTCTGATGTTCTGGCGTATTCGCATGGAAGACGAACCACATCAGGCAAAATGTCAGAATGTCGAAGATCGAGCTGATTGGTCCAAAGAAGATCATAAAGCGCCCCAACTCGCTGGGATTCCAGCGCTGCGGCTTTTTGATCTGCTCTTCGTCGACGTTATCAAACGGAATCGCCACCTGGGATACATCGTACAGCAGGTTCTGAATCAGTAAGTGCAGCGGCAACATCGGCAGGAACGGTAAGAAGGCGCTCGCCACCAGCACGCTAAACACATTACCGAAGTTAGAACTGGCCGTCATTTTGATATACTTCAGCATGTTAGAAAAAGTACGGCGTCCTTCGATCACCCCTTCTTCCAGCACCATCAGACTCTTTTCCAGCAGGATGATATCAGCCGCTTCACGCGCAATATCAACCGCGCCGTCAACGGAGATACCAATGTCCGCCGCGCGCAGCGCCGGGGCATCGTTAATGCCATCCCCCATAAAGCCAACCACATGACCTTCGCGCTTGAGCAGCGTGACAATGCGCTCTTTGTGCATCGGCGTCAGACGAGCAAACAGCGTGGTGCGCTGGGCCAGCGTTGCCAGCTCATCGTCGCTTAACCCTTCAATGTTGCTACCGATAACCACATCGCCCGCATCCAGCCCCACTTCGTGACACACTTTCGCCGCCACCAGCTCGCTATCGCCAGTCAGGATTTTCACCGTAATACCGCTGGCTTTCAGCGCTTTGAGCGCTGGCGCGGTGGTCTCTTTCGGCGGATCGAGGAACGCAATATAGCCTTCGAGGATCAGATCTGATTCATCAATACGCTGGTAATCGCCCTCACGCGCTGGCAGGTATTTCGTCGCCACTGCCACCACGCGCAGCCCCTGGCGATTCAGCGTATCCGTGACGCGCTTCACCCGACGCAGCATGTTGTCATCTAACGGGACAACCTCACCGCTGTAGCGCACCTGGGTGCAGACGCTGAGGATCTCCTGCAGCGCGCCTTTGCACACCAGTTGATGCACATCGGTTTCTTCAGCGACCACCACTGACATGCGGCGGCGTTCGAAGTCAAACGGGATCTCATCAATTTTCTGCCAGCGGGTAGAGAGCTGGCGGGCTGATTCTTCGTCCACACCTTCCAGCACTGCCGTATCCAGCAGATTCTTCAACCCGGTCTGGTAATGGCTGTTCAGCCACGCAGAATGCAGGACGTGCTCGCTGGGCTTACCAGATATATCTGTATGATTCTCAAGTACAATTTTGTCTTGTGTCAGGGTGCCCGTTTTATCGGTACACAGGATATCCATCGCGCCAAAATTCTGAATAGCGTCGAGGTGTTTGACGATGACCTTTTGTTTTGACAGCTTCACCGCCCCGCGCGCCAGCGTCGAGGTGACGATCATCGGCAACATTTCCGGGGTCAGCCCCACCGCGACAGACAGGGCAAACAGCGCCGCTTCCCACCAGTCGCCTTTGGTATAGCCGTTGATGATGAGCACAATCGGCGCCATCACCAGCATAAAACGGATCAGCAGCATGCTGACGCGACTGATCCCTTTCTGAAAAGCATTCTGCTCGCTTTCCTGCTCGCTGACGCGGCCCGCCAGTTGCCCGAACCAGGTATTGGCTCCGGTCGCAATCACGATGGCCTGCGCCGTGCCGCTCACCACGTTGGTGCCCATAAAGCACAGGGTATCGCATTCGAGCGGGTTGCTTTGCTGCGGGTCGCGGCTGGTTGCGACTTTCTCCACCGGCAGCGATTCACCGGTCAGCGAAGCCTGGGCCACGAACAGGTCACGAGCCTGCACCACACGCAGATCGGCCGGGATCATATCCCCTGCCGCCAGCTTAATGATATCGCCGGGAACTAACTGGTCGATCGGCAGTTCAACCCAGCCGTTCTCTCCTTTCTCGTTGATAACGCGTAGCACCGTAGCGGTGTTACTGACCATCGCCTTCAGCGCATCTGCCGCTTTGGTGGAACGCGCCTCCTGCACAAAATTCAGTAACGTAGAGATGACGACCATCAGAGCAATGACGCCAGCGGCAAACAGATCTTCGGTGGCATAGGAAATCGCACCGAGGATGGTCAACAAAATATTAAACGGGTTACGGTAGCAGACCCACAGATGCACCCACCACGGCGACGGCTTCTGCGCCGGCAGTTGGTTCTCACCATGTAATTCGCGAGCGTTTTCCACTTCTGCGGCGTTTAATCCTTCCGGGTGCGCGCCAAACGTTTTCCACAGCGCGGCTTCGTCCATCAGCGCCATTTTCAGACAATGTTCGCTCAGCGATGGTGGGATCGGCGTGCTGGCAACGGTCTGGGCATTAGGCAACGGATCGCGATGCACCAAACGATGTGGTAAATGGCGGTTTAGCCGGGCAAATAGCTGGCGAGTAATATTTTTGAACATAGGCAGTCCCTCTGCGCCAGTCTCAACAGGCGCAGTAAATCCTTCAGGCGTGGCAAAGCCTTACCTGATGGCAATATTAAAATCACAACAGGGACGTCAGAACGTCACTGTCTTACTGCTCCGGTAAGACAGTGAAAGACAGGCTTACCGGAAAGGGGGGTTTCTCCATCTCGGGAGAGGGGTGGGATCGGGATCCATATAGCCTCCGGTAAGTGAATGATTTGCGCTGCGGATTATACGCAGAAAACCATAAGGTTTGTGGCAATTATGGCAGTATGATAAACCATGGAAACTAAACCAAACGTATACCAGACTTTGCCCATTGCGCTGCGCTTGAGTAAAGTTATTCTCTATTTGGCATAACTTCACACGCAACACGGGAAAACAGGATGCAAAACCGGCTGACAATTAAAGACATCGCCCGCTTAAGCGGTGTGGGAAAATCAACCGTTTCCCGTGTGCTTAACAATGAAAGCGGTGTGAGCGAACGCACCCGCGAACGCGTTGAAGCGGTGATGAATCAGCACGGTTTTTCCCCTTCCCGCTCCGCTCGCGCCATGCGTGGACAAAGTGACAAGGTGGTGGCGATCATCGTCACGCGTCTGGACTCGCTTTCGGAAAATCTCGCCGTGCAAACCATGCTGCCCGCCTTTTATGAGCAGGGTTACGACCCGATCATGATGGAAAGCCAGTTCTCGCCCGAGCTGGTTGAAGAGCATCTCGGCATGCTCAGACGCCGCAATATTGACGGCGTGGTGCTGTTTGGTTTTACCGGCATAAGTGAATCCATGCTCGCCTCCTGGCAGGATTCGCTGGTGCTGCTGGCAAGAGATGCCAAAGGCTTTGCCTCCGTCTGCTATGACGATGAAGGCGCCATTCGCACCCTGATGCAGCGTTTATACGATCGCGAGCATCGCCATATCAGCTTTCTTGGCGTTCCCCATAGCGACGTGACCACCGGTAAGCGCCGCCATGAAGCCTACCTGGCGTTCTGTAAGAAACACAAACTGCATCCTGTAGCCGCACTACCGGGTCTTGCCATGAAGCAGGGTTATGAGCAGGCCGCCAACGTCATCACCCCGGAAACCACTGCCTTAGTCTGCGCGACGGATACCCTCGCCCTTGGTGTCAGCAAATATCTGCAAGAGCAGCGAATTGAGAATCTACAGCTGGCGAGCGTGGGCAGTACGCCGCTGATGAAATTCCTCCATCCGGAAATTATCACCGTCGATCCAGGATATGCCGAAGCCGGACGACAAGCGGCCTCGCAGCTGATCGAGCAGATCAATGGCCGTAGCGAACTACGACAAATCGTTATTCCTTCCACCCTCTCCTGATCGCTTTCTGAGCGTTAATTTGTGATCTTCGCTGCGTTTCGGGAACGTTCCCATTTTTAAAAAATCATCGACGATATACTCTGGCCACAGCAACGAGAGAGTTGCCAGATGGCGATGCTAAAACGTCTTATCCGGCCTACGGGGAACACACATCATCATGAGCAAAATAAAACAAGCAGACATCGACCGGCTGATTGAGCTGGTAGGCGGGCGCGACAATATCGCCACGGTAAGTCACTGCATTACTCGCCTGCGTTTTGTGCTGAATCAGCCTGCGAATGCCAGGCCAAAAGAGATCGAACAGTTGCCGATGGTCAAAGGCTGCTTCACCAACGCCGGGCAGTTTCAGGTGGTGATTGGCACCGAAGTGGGCGATTACTACAAAGCGCTGCTGGCGACAACCGGTCAGGCCAGCGCCGACAAAGAGCAGGCGAAAAAAGCCGCGCGGCAGAATATGAAATGGCACGAACAGCTGATTTCTCATTTTGCGGAGATCTTCTTCCCGCTGCTGCCAGCGCTGATTAGCGGCGGCTTGATCTTGGGGTTCCGTAATGTGATTGGCGATCTCCCCATGAGCAACGGGCAGACGCTGGCGCAGATGTACCCTTCGCTGAAAACCCTTTACGACTTCCTGTGGCTAATTGGCGAAGCGATCTTCTTCTATCTGCCGGTCGGGATCTGCTGGTCAGCAGTGAAGAAAATGGGCGGTACGCCGATCCTCGGTATTGTGCTGGGCGTGACCCTGGTTTCACCGCAGCTAATGAACGCCTATCTACTCGGTCAACAGGTACCGGAAGTGTGGAACTTCGGCCTGTTCAGCATTGAGAAAGTGGGCTATCAGGCGCAGGTTATTCCGGCACTGCTGGCCGGTCTGGCGCTCGGGTTTATTGAAACACGCATGAAACGCATCGTCCCGGATTATCTGTATCTGGTGATCGTCCCGGTGTGCTCGTTGATCCTCGCGGTGTTCCTCGCGCACGCCTTTATCGGTCCGTTTGGCCGCATGATCGGCGACGGTGTCGCGTTTGCGGTCCGTCACCTGCTGACCGGCAGCTTTGCCCCGATTGGCGCGGCGCTGTTCGGCTTCCTGTATGCCCCGCTGGTGATAACCGGCGTGCATCAGACCACGCTGGCTATCGACATGCAGATGATTCAGAGCATGGGCGGTACGCCGGTATGGCCGCTGATCGCATTGTCGAATATCGCTCAGGCTTCTGCGGTAGTCGGGATCATCATCTCCAGTCGCAAACACAATGAACGTGAAATCTCCGTTCCTGCCGCGATTTCCGCCTATCTCGGGGTCACTGAACCGGCCATGTACGGGATCAACCTGAAATACCGCTTCCCAATGCTGTGCGCGATGATCGGTTCCGGTCTCGCCGGACTGCTGTGCGGCCTGAACGGTGTGTTGGCGAACGGAATTGGCGTCGGCGGTTTGCCGGGCATCCTCTCCATCCAGCCGACTTACTGGCAGGTATTTGGCATGGCAATGGTCATTGCGATTGTTATCCCCATGGTACTGACCTCATTCGTTTATCAGCGTAAACACCGTATGGGCACATTACAAATTGTCTAACTTTTCTTCGGGGCGCAGTTGCGCCCCATCGTATTTCCAGGAAACAACCATGAATATTCCCCACTGGTGGCAAAACGGCGTCATCTATCAGGTTTACCCCAAGAGTTTTCAGGACACCACCGGCAGCGGCACCGGCGATTTACGCGGCGTGACGCAGCGTCTCGGCTATCTGCAAACGTTGGGGGTTGATGCCATCTGGCTAACGCCGTTCTATATTTCGCCGCAGGTTGATAACGGCTACGACGTCGCGGATTACATGTCTGTCGATCCGGCCTACGGAACGCTTGCAGACTTTGACGAACTGGTGGCGCAGGCGAAAGCGCGCGGTATCCGTATTATTCTCGATATGGTGTTTAACCACACTTCAACCCAGCACCCCTGGTTTCGCGAGGCGCTGGATAAAGACAGCCCGTATCGTCAGTTTTACCTCTGGCGCGACGGCACGCCAGACAGTCTCCCGAATAACTGGCGCTCCAAATTTGGCGGCAGCGCCTGGGGCTGGCACGCCGAAAGCGAGCAGTACTATCTGCACCTCTTTGCTCCGGAGCAGGCAGACCTGAACTGGGAGAATCCGGCGGTCCGCGCCGAGCTAAAAAAAGTGTGCGAGTTCTGGGCCGATCGCGGCGTGGACGGGCTGCGTCTCGACGTGGTGAATCTTATCTCTAAAGATCAGGACTTCCCGAGCGATCCCGACGGCGATGGGCGGCGTTTTTATACCGACGGCCCGCGCGCGCATGCGTTTTTACGTGAAATGAATCGCGACGTCTTCACGCCCCGCGGCCTGATGACGGTCGGAGAAATGTCCTCCACCACGCTGGAAAACTGCCAGCAGTACGCCGCACTCGATGGCAGCGAACTGTCGATGACCTTCAACTTCCACCACCTGAAGGTGGATTACCCCAACGGTGAGAAGTGGACGTTAGCCAAACCCGACTATGTGGCGCTCAAAACCCTGTTTCGCCACTGGCAACAAGGCATGCACAATCAGGCCTGGAACGCGCTGTTCTGGTGTAACCACGACCAGCCACGCATCGTGTCGCGTTTTGGCGATGAAGGTAAATACCGCGTTCCGGCCGCAAAAATGCTGGCGATGGTGCTGCACGGTATGCAGGGCACGCCCTACATCTACCAGGGTGAAGAGATCGGCATGACCAATCCGCACTTCCGCCAGATTACCGATTATCGCGATGTGGAAAGCCATAACATGTTTGCCGCCCTGAACGGCCAGGGGCGCGATGCGCAAGAGCTGCTGGCGATCCTCGCCAGTAAATCGCGCGATAACAGCCGCACGCCGATGCAGTGGGATGCCAGCAAACACGCGGGCTTCACCCAGGGTGAGCCGTGGATCAATCTGTGCGACAACGCTGCGGATATCAACGTGGCGGCAGCGCTGCGCGATACCGACTCGGTGTTCTATACCTATCAGAAGCTGATCGCATTGCGTAAAGCAGAGCCGGTTATTACCTGGGGCGACTATCAGGATCTGCTACCGGACAGCCCGCATCTGTGGTGCTATCAACGTGAATGGCAAGGACAGCGGTTGCTGGTCATTGCTAATCTGAGCGATACCTTCCAGAGCTGGCAGCCGACCCAGACCGACGGCAACTGGCAGGTGCTGATGCACAACTATGCCGAGGTCGCCAGCCAACCCGCAGACATGACGCTGCGTCCTTTTGAAGCCGTCTGGTGGTTGCAAAAATAGCTTGCAATTATGTTCAGGCCCGGTACGCATAACGCTGCCGGGCTTTGATGCCTACGCTCAGCTTACCTTTCTGTTTTTGTTGAATAATTAATCAGAATTTTCTGCCCACAATTTACAATCGGCTGTAGTGCCCGTCATCTGTACGCTCCGATTTTTACTTTGCGCTACATCAAATAAATCGTAAACATCCTTGATGCAAATCACTACATATAGAACTTAAAATGCACGCCGACCCAATATGTTGTATTAATCGACTACAATTGCTACAACTACAGTGCACCGCTTCACGTTGGAATTGTGGATAAAGTGGGTCAGGATTGCGGGAAGTCATTGGCAATAGAGATGAATAAAGCCCTGATGGCCTCCCCAACCTCTGTGGATAACCTGTTCTTATAAATATGGAGTGATCATGACACCGCATGTGATGAAACGAGATGGCTGTAAAGTGCCGTTTAAATCAGAGCGCATCAAAGAAGCCATTCTGCGTGCAGCTAAAGCAGCGGGAGTCGATGACGCAGATTACTGTGCCACCGTCGCAGAAGTCGTTAGTAGCCAGATGAATGAGCGCAGCAAGGTCGATATCAACGAGATCCAGACAGCGGTAGAAAACCAGCTAATGTCTGGCCCGTACAAACAACTCGCCCGTGCGTACATCGAATATCGCCACGACCGTGATATCCAGCGTGAAAAACGTGGCCGTCTGAACCAGGAAATTCGTGGTCTGGTTGAGCAAACCAACTCTGCTCTGCTGAATGAAAATGCCAACAAAGACAGCAAAGTGATCCCGACCCAGCGCGACCTGCTGGCCGGTATCGTTGCCAAACACTATGCGCGTCAGCACCTGCTGCCGCGTGATGTCGTCCAGGCGCACGAGCGTGGTGATATTCACTATCACGATCTCGACTACTCTCCGTTCTTCCCAATGTTTAACTGCATGCTGATCGACCTGAAAGGCATGCTGACGCAGGGCTTTAAGATGGGTAACGCGGAGATTGAACCGCCAAAATCCATCTCTACCGCGACCGCCGTCACCGCGCAAATTATCGCGCAGGTCGCCAGCCATATTTATGGCGGCACCACCATTAACCGTATTGATGAAGTTCTCGCGCCGTTCGTTACCGAGAGCTTTAATAAACATCGTAAAACCGCTGAAGAGTGGCAGATCCCGGATGCCGACGGTTATGCCCATTCCCGTACCGAGAAAGAGTGCTACGACGCATTCCAGTCTCTCGAGTATGAAGTGAACACCCTGCATACCGCCAACGGTCAGACGCCGTTCGTGACCTTTGGTTTTGGCCTGGGAACCAGCTGGGAATCGCGTTTGATCCAGCAGTCCATTCTGCGTAACCGTATTGCCGGCCTGGGTAAAAACCGTAAAACCGCGGTGTTCCCGAAACTGGTGTTCGCGATTCGTGACGGTCTGAACCACAAGTTTGGCGATCCGAACTACGACATCAAACAGCTGGCACTGGAGTGCGCGAGCAAGCGTATGTATCCGGACATCCTGAACTACGATCAGGTGGTCAAAGTGACCGGCTCGTTCAAAACGCCAATGGGCTGTCGCAGCTTCCTCGGCGTGTGGGAAAACGAGAACGGCGAACAGATTCACGACGGACGTAACAACCTCGGCGTTATCAGCCTCAACCTGCCGCGTATCGCCCTGGAAGCGCATGGCGATGAAGCCACCTTCTGGAAACTGCTCGACGATCGTCTGGTACTGGCGCGTAAAGCGCTGATGACCCGCATTGCACGCCTGGAAGGCGTGAAGGCCCGCGTGGCGCCCATTCTGTATATGGAAGGGGCCTGCGGCGTGCGTCTGAAAGCGGACGATGATGTGTCAGAAATCTTTAAAAATGGTCGTGCATCCATCTCTCTGGGCTACATCGGTATTCACGAAACCATCAATGCGCTGTTTGGCGACAAGCATGTGTATGACAGCGAGCAGCTGCGCGCCAAAGGTATCGCCATTGTGGAACGCCTGCGTCAGGCGGTCGATCAGTGGAAAGACGAGACTGGCTACGGCTTTAGCCTGTACAGCACGCCAAGTGAAAACCTGTGCGACCGTTTCTGCCGTCTGGATACCGCCGAATTTGGCGTGGTCCCGGGCGTGACCGACAAAGGCTACTACACCAACAGCTTCCACCTCGACGTGGAGAAGAAGGTTAACCCGTACGACAAGATCGATTTCGAAGCGCCGTACCCGCCGCTGGCAAGCGGGGGCTTCATTTGCTACGGCGAATACCCGAATATTCAGCACAACCTGAAAGCGCTGGAAGACGTCTGGGATTACAGCTATCAGCACGTGCCCTATTACGGGACCAACACGCCAATCGATGAATGCTACGAGTGCGGCTTTACCGGTGAATTTGAGTGCACCAGCAAAGGTTTTACCTGCCCGAAATGTGGTAACCACGACGCCGCCCGCGTATCGGTCACCCGCCGCGTCTGCGGTTATTTAGGCAGCCCGGACGCACGTCCGTTTAACGCCGGTAAGCAGGAAGAAGTGAAGCGCCGCGTTAAGCATTTAGGGAACGGGCAGATCGGTTAATTTAGACGATTTTATTGCCCGGCGATGCGACGCTTTTCGGGCCATTATTTCCGCAACGCAATTCACGTCATAGCAAGGCAGCAAATGAGTAAGTCCCGGGGAGCTTACATAAGTAAGTGACTCGGGCGCACGAACGCAGCTATGGCGCGAATTGATAAACGGATGAGAAGCGAAAATGAATTACCATCAGTATTACCCTGTCGACATCGTTAATGGTCCCGGTACTCGCTGTACCCTGTTTGTTTCAGGATGCGTGCATGAATGCCCCGGTTGCTATAACAAAAGCACCTGGCGGCTCAATTCCGGCCAGCCGTTTAGCAAAGAGATGGAAGACAAGATCATTGCCGATCTGAACGACACGCGTATTCACCGTCAGGGGATCTCGCTCTCCGGCGGCGATCCGCTGCATCCACAAAACGTGCCGGATATTCTGCAACTGGTGCAGCGCATTCGCGCTGAGTGTCCGGGAAAAGACATCTGGGTGTGGACCGGCTACAAGCTCGATGAACTCAACGCCGCGCAAATGCAGGTTGTCGATCTCATCAACGTGCTGGTTGACGGTAAATATGTGCAGGATCTCAAAGACCCGGCGCTAATCTGGCGCGGGAGCAGTAATCAGGTTGTACATCACTTGCGTTAATTTCCAGCAGTAGAGGTTCTGTTTTCCGCCCCTCAAAAACGGCTCACACACTCCATTGCAACCGTTTTGAACTCGCTGAAATTCCGGCATGCGCAGAGTCGCGTCATCGCGCGCTCGCGCAGGAAGGTGACGAAAATATCGTAGATCGCCATCGCTTCTTCGTATTCGCTTTTGCTGATGGCGAGCAGGAAGATCACATGCGCCGTTTCATCCCCCCAGGCGATACCCCGCGGGGCGAGGATGGTGTAGACCACCGTTTTCTTTGCCAGCAGACCGAGGGCGTGCGGCAGGGCAATGCTGTCACCCAGCATGGTGCTGACGATGGCCTCACGTTCAACCACCGAATCAAGAAACTCCGCATCGACAAAGCCTTCATCCTGCAACTGGCGACATAAAACGTTGAACAACGTTTGTTGATCCATTGGCTCGTCGATCACACGAAAATGGGCGGCATCGAAGAATTTGTTCAACATCCACGGACGGGTTCTGTCGACCAGCACCAGTTTGCCAATTTGCTCCAGTTGATAATCGGTAGGGAACGGTGCAATCATCACCACAGGCTTATCTTTTTCACCAACCCGCGCGGTAGAGATGACGAAATCTTCGCTGATGCTTTCCCGCTGTTCGTAGTCGCGTAGCGTCACAGTATCGACGATTTCTATCTGCGGATACTTACGCGCCAGCACCGCTTCAATCATCCGCGCCATCGCATTTCCAGCATCGCATACCAGCAGAACTTTCGGCTGCCTCTGGTAACCGATGTTGTAACTACGCTCCAGCCCGACGCCAATATGCAGCACAAGGAAGCCAATCTCATTTTCACTGATGGTGTACGGCGTATATTTTCCCCATCCCGAGACGGCGGCCAGCGTCATGTCCCACGCCATCGGGTAGTGCTGTTTAATATTTTCCAGTAGCGGATTGGGGATCATTATCTGGTAACGCACCCGGGTGATCATCGTCTTAATATGCGTCAGAAGGTCAGCATGTAACTGTTTGTCATTCAACAGGTTGTAGTTGTACTGGCTGTTGATAAACCGCAGGATGTAATTGACCAGCGCTTCGTCATCATCCGCATTGATGGCGCTGGGGGCGATCTCTTGTACCTGGCGGGCGGCGATATGCACCTGCAGCCAGTTCTCTTCGGAAACGGTAAGCGGTTTATCCGCCAGTCGGTGTAATACCGCTGCGATTTCCCGCGTGGCCAGGCACACCGATTGCTCGGCTTCTTCTGCGGCAAACTCCGGGAGGGGATACCCTTCGCTAATCCGCCGTACCGCCACCGCGCAGTACAACCGCAAAAACAGCTCACCCTCATCGGTCAGGCGAATGTGAAAACGGGCAAAAATATCCTGCAAAACAGGTTGTAGCTGTTCAGGGATCCCGGCATTTAGTGCCTCTTGCGTCACTAGCGGGTGCTGTGGATCCTGCTGTGCCAGCGTCCATAGCAGATCGGTCAAACAGGCGCGGATCGCCATCTCGCTGCCAAACAGCTTCATACCGTGACGGGGGCGCGTTTCCAGCGTCAGATGATAACGTTGCAGATGCTCGCGCACCTCAGCCATATCGTTTTGCAGCGTCGCGCGGCTGATAAACCATTCATCAGCCAAATCCTCCAGCTTCAGCGAAAAGGCCGACGTCAGAAAACGAACCACCAGCCAGTGCACCCGCTCCTGGCTGGTGCGAGGGATGCGTAGCAACGCGTCGGGCCGCTGCGTTTGCAGGGCATGATAACGTGCCGGGTCGTCAATTTTGAGTTGATAACCGTTACCCCGGCTGAGGACAAACTGCGCGCCGTACTGGGTGAGCAGCGCGTTTAGCGCAGTGATATCCGCCCGTACGGTGCGTGTGGAAACCGACAACCGCTGCGCCAGCTCGTCCTGTGGAAGCGCTTCGTTTTGCAGCATGCCAAACAGCTGCGCTAAACGTTGGTTGGGGAATCGCACGTCAGTTTCCTCATCAGTCAGTTAGCCTACGCAGGCCCGGGTCATCGCCATCAGCTGGCGCACGTCGTCCGGGCGGGTGTTACCACTCACCTTATCAATAATCGAACTATAGATGTGAGGAATGATTTTGCTCACTCCGGCATCCAGGGCGATCTGCAAAATTTCAGTGAAATTATCCAGATCGATACCGCCAGTTGGCTCCAGCCAGAAGTCATGGCGGGCGCAGGCCTGGGCAACTGCAATGTATTCCTCACGGCACTTCAGGCCACCCATTGGGAAGTATTTAATCGAGCTCCCCCCCATGTCTTTGAGCAACGCAATCGCGGTTTCTACCGGCACAATGCCGTCCGGCGTCTGGCTGCTCAGCGGACCGGTGGAGATTTTCACCCTGCCCGGTGTGCCAGTTGGCGAGACCAGACCGTTGACCACCGTCTCCTGCTGACCCAGCAGCGCGCGGCTGGTCGCCACGCCGGTAAAGACCTGATTAACATGCTGTGGCTGCACCTGACGGGAGATTTCACTGACCATCGCCGACTGGTTTGGATCGCCCGCCCCCAGCCCCACGGAGAGGGCATTGTCGATAAGCGCTGCGTATTCACGCATATCCGCGACCGCGCTTGCGACATCCGGGTAATTTTTTGACAACACACCGACCAGCACGTGTCCTTCCGCCGCCGCGTAAATATCCCGGGCATTTTCTTTGGAGCCCGCCAGCACGTTCAGGCAGACGCGGTCGCGATAAAAGTTAGGGGTCAGTTTCATGCTTTTTTCTCCTGCGAAATCACTTCACCAATTCGACGGGCCACAATCTCCAGTTGCGCGCGATCCACGCTGCGCACATCGGCTTCGATAATGCCTTCGTTAGCTTTGTAACCACGGAAGTAAATCGCGTACTCTCCCTGCTTGAGCGCGTCGACCAGTTCACCTGTGGCGATGCCAGTTGCCGCTTCGTCAAACTTAATTTCCGTGCGCGCGATGTCGCGCCCTGCGCTGTCCCACACCACGCGGGCGCTTACGCCGTGAAGCTGGTTTAACGCATTAATGAACGGCGTCATTTTCTCGACCATCTCCGCGCCGCTCTCTTTCTGCGCGTTCAGATACAGTTCGATGGCGCAGGTCAGGCCAAGAATTCCCTCTTTACCCACCTTCATCGCCCGGCCAATCCCCGCGGTCTGGCGCTTCACCCACTCAACGTATTGGGTTTTGCCAATCACCAGGCCGCTGGTTGGCCCTTCAATCGCCTTCGCACCGCTATAAATCACCAGATCCGCACCAACCCGGTAGTAGCACTGCAAATCCTCTTCCGCTGCCGCATCCACGATTAGCGGCAGATTATGCGTACGCGCCACCACCGCAGCCTGTTCCACGCTGAGCATACTTTTCTGGACACAGTGGTGAGATTTGATATACAGAATGGCCGCCGTGCGTGGCGTAATGGCCGCCGCCAACTGAGCGGCGGAACATTCGTTGGCATAACCCGCTTCAACTAGCTTGCCGCCGCCGAGCGCCACCATGGTGCCAACCGGAGCGCCAAAGTTGACGTTGTGGCCTCTGGGCAGCACGATTTCGTTGTTCTCGATCGGCGCGACGTGCAGGTTCTCCAGCAGCCAGTCGCTGTCCTTAACCAGCACTCCAGCCACTGACAGGGCGATTCCGGCCGAAGCGCAGGAGACGACGGTTGCCCCTTCCACCTCCAGCAATTTCGCAATGTAGTCACCGGTCTTATTGACCAGGTCTTTCATCTCAAAATATTGATTCATCCCCGCCATTGCGGCCTCAACCACTTCTGGTCGTGGCGTAGAAACGCCGAGCGCCGTCATGCGGCCTGAGGTGTTAATCACCTGTTTTAGATTGTATTTCTCAAAAATCGAAGGCATGTTCCGCGCTCCCTTGTTCGGTCATATAGCCCTTGCCCGCACGTATTGCGGCAAGCGGCACCAGCAGTTGTTCAGCCTGCAGGCTGTCGTTTTCTGCATCTACCAGCACGGTTGGCTGGCGCTTAAGCGTAAAGAGGGTTAAATCGGCATCCAGACCAACCTGCAGTCGCCCTTTCTGTTTCAGGCGCAGACCATCGGCGGCATTGGCAGTAACGCACTCAATGACCTGCGGTAGCGACATCCCAATGGCGAGAAATTTCGACATCACATTCGCCAGGGAATACACCGGGCCGCTGATACGGTTGCGACAATAAATATCGGAGCTGATGGTGTGCGGCAAAATGCCCAGACCGATAGCGCGTTTTGCCACCGCAAAGCTCAGGCTGGCAGTGCCATGCCCAACGTCCAGACGCACGCCGCGTGAAATCGCCCGCGTCACTGACGCCCGCAGCTCGCCTTGCGGCGTCAGAATGCGATTCGGCTTACCGTTGTAGCAGTGGGTAATGATGTCGCCCGCGGTTAGGCGTTCGGCGATCTCATCCAGATCCGGCGGATTGTTGCCGATGTGCACCATCAGCGGCAGGTCACCGTTCTGCGCTTGCATCGCTTTGGCGCGCTCCAGCGGCGTAATGCCGTTTTCACCGACCACGCTGCTGCTCATGCGCGCCTTCAGGCCGACGATAAAATCAGGATGGCGCTTCACCGCCTGTCGCACCGCATCGGCATCAATGTTGGCCATATTAGCCAGCTCGTTCTGGGCGATAAGCCCAACGCGGGAGATATTCAGCAGCGCATACACTTCGGTGGCCGCTTCCCGGGTCAGGGTATAAAAATCATCGATATCATCCGCCCCGGTACTACCCGCATCCACCACCGTGGTAACGCCGGTAGCTATACCGACGCTGTCCGGCTGGTCGTGATAAATCGGGGATTTCGGATAGCAGTGAACGTGGGAATCAATCCAACCTGCGCTGACGTAGTACTCGCCGCCCAGTTCGATGGTTTTCAGCGCCGGGCCATCAACGTCGCCCAACGCCGCAATTTTGCCGTCTTTGAGCGCAATATCGCTCACCGTATCGTCAACGAGGCGCGCACGGCGCAGGAGTAAATCAAACATCGCTCTCTCCTTTGCCGGATGGCGGCGCAACTGCCTCATCCGGCCTACAAATCAACAGTTAGCTAATGGCAATCGGGAAGATGGACCCGAGGATCATCGCCCCAAGGATCGCCCCGCCAGTGATCGGTTTCTGCCACAGGTAAAACAGCAGCGCGCCCGCCAGTGAACCGATGCCGATAGGGATAGACGCCGTCATCGCGCTGAGGATAATCAATGGCCCGAGGAAGCGGCCGGAGGCGTTACCGGCCCCCATCATGACATCCGCACCGTAGGTCGAGTCGCTCTGATTGATGGTGAACTTACGCGCCAGAATAATGATGTAGCCAATCGCCAGACCAATCACCAGACCGGTGACCAGCGACGCTGCGAAGTTGGCAACCGGGAAGATAATACCTGCGCCCAACAGCAGCGCCGGAACACCTAACCCGACCCCGGTCTGAATCGCCCCGCCAATATCCAGAATCCCCACCAGCGAACCTTCAATGATGCGGGCAAACAGGAAGCTTGCACCAAATGCCGCCACCGCCCCGTAGGAGCCAGTGTCCATTCCCGCCTTCAGCATCGCCACAAAAGCGACTTCGTTAAATGCGCCAATACCGTACAGGTAGTACATGTGCGTTCCGGCAAATACGCCAGAGGAGAGCAGACCAACGAAGATCGGGAACGACCAGTCAGCGAACCAAAAACCTTTATTCTGTTCCATGATGGCCTCCGTTATTTGCCGCTGAGCGAGTTGTGGATCAGTTCGAGCCAGTTAGGCACGGTCAGATGGAAGGATTCGATCATCTTCATGTCGAAGCCGCGGAAGAAGCCGCTCAGGACAAACAGCGCGACGATAGCCACCATCATCACTTTAGTGACGTGGTTCCAGCCGCTCTCTTCCACGCCTTTACCGATCAGAATGCCAAGGACCAGACCCGGAACGGCGTTGCCCATAATCAACTGCGCCGCGCCGCCAAAGACGGTGGCCCAGAAGCCTGATTTTTTACCGGCATCGATCGCCGCCAGCCAGAAGATCACTGGCATCACGGTGTTAACCAGCAGGTTAGCCGCAGGCACCAGCACCTTGACGGCAGTCACCTGCAACGCTTCCGGTACGGATGACGCCGTGAGGTTCAGGAAGGTCACGACGATCATCCCGATAACGCCGCAGGCAATCGCCATGCGCTTGGGATCGTGCAGCGTTTCACCGACGTTGCGGTTTTTAACCATCAGCGCAGCAGCGCCCCAGTTGGGGATGATGCGATGGTCGACGTCCTGAGTGAACGCCCCCGCCGCAACGGAGGAAGCCCAGGCGTTAAAGAAGAAGCCCAGGCCGAACGAGAAGTGAGAAGCCGGATCCCCTTCGCAGGAATTCAGTTCTCCCAGAGTACGAAACGCGCCCATCCCTTGAGTGGTAGGCGCATGAAACATGCGTGCAGCCCCAGCGCCGACACCGACGCCAACCAGGCCGCCGATGATGAGCGATTTTATTAATATTATCAGGAACATAATTATGCCTTTTAATAAAGAATCAGCGTTGCGTAACGAAATCCACCTTGTCGAGATTGATGGCAGTTACGTTGACGGTCACGTCCAGCTCCACGCTGAAGGTGCGTCTTTCCCGGCGCAAAAAGAGGAATAAAAATGCCTCTTTGCGCACCGATTCACGCGCTTGAACAACCTGCACATCCTGTGGCTCAATACGCAGTAAGATATGCGGCGACGCTTTCATCACCGCAGCCTGAACGTGGTTCAGGGCATCGGCAAAGGCGCGCGCTTTGGCCTCGCCCTTGCCAGTGACTCTCACCGTGGTGGTGAATTGTTCTTTCATGCTTAAGCGCCGTGTTTCTTTTGCCACGCCTGTACCAGGCGCTCACCGAGTTCTTCTTTGTCCATAAAACCGAACCCCAGCACGTTGCAACCTTCGTTGATGGCAGTGACCCCTTCATCAACCGAGCGCATGCCGTATTTCGCCTTGTAGCCGTATTTGGTCTGCGCGGTAATCGCACCCGCGCCGCCACTGCCGCAAAACGAGATGCCAAAGGTGGCGTTTTCCGCTTTCATCACGTCACCCAGCTTCATATCAGCCGCAACGCCCGGCACCACAACCGCACGGCCGCCCGCTTTCTCAACGCCTGCCGCCACTTTCTGGCCTTTACCCAGACGATCGCCAATCACTACGGTAATCTGTTCCATCTTTTGCTCCTTAAAGGTTGTCTTTCGCGACTTCGAAGTGCACCGACAGCAGCCAGGCCTCTTCCTCAGGAAGATTGCCAAACTCAGCGACCACGTCACGGGCAAGCGCCATTGATTCGGCAGAAATTTCATCAAACAAGCTGGCATCGACTTCTGGTAAGGGTTCACCCGTTACCGAGCGGTGCGCCATGGCGCGAACATGCGACGTCAGCATCTGTTCCTGTACAGCGTTGGGAATAATGTGGCGTTCACGCAGCAAGGCATACACCTGCGCCAGCATGCGGTCGGCCAGTTCCACCGATTCCCCCATGTCATTCATTACAGCTCCGTTATTCACTCGTCTTACCCCACTAGTGGCTCTGAGGGTAACTTAGCGGCGGGGGTTAAAAGTTTGTAGCGAGTTGTTTTCCACTTCGAAGTGGAAAGGGGCGCAGCGATAGTGATCTGTGCCGCAAAAAGGGCCGGGACCACGATTAATCACTGGAAGAATGTGATTGAGATCGCAAGAGTGAGCAGCAAAATGGAAGGAAATGCGAACAATGAATGGACGATAAAAATGAAAAAATGTGATGGGGATAGCGTTTACTTATGGGATGCAGGGGCGCAGCGTCTTATCCGGCCTACGGTTATGCAGGCCGGATAGAGTAGATTAGCGGAACTTCTTGTGGTTTTCGTTGCGCGTTTTTTTCAGGTCTTCCGCAACGGCTTTCGCCTCTTTGACTTTACCTTCGTTCGCCAGTTTAAGCGCGCCGTCAATCTGACCGATCAGCGTGTCAAAGCCGTGGCGGAAATCTTTCATCTCCGCACTGTCCGGGGATTTGCTCTCCAGCTTCGGTGGCGTTCCCTTTTGAGCATCCAGCGCGGCTGCACGCATTTTGGTCAACGCGTCTTTTAGTTCAGTCGCATTGTCCGTTTTTTCGACGATCTTCAGGTTGTCGTTGAGGATCCCCATGTCATCTTCGAGATCGGCTGCAAACGCAGAAGAACCAAGAACCAGCGTTGAAGCCGCGACGATCGCTAACAGGTGTTTACGCATTGCTCACTTCCTTTTTTATTATTAAAAAATTAACGCCTTAACGAGTATCATTGCCCGGCGATTTTCATCTCCGGTAACAATACCGAACCACACTGAATATTACTGCGCGTTTCAATATCGTTGCCTACGGTCACAATATTGCGCCACATCTCTTTTAAGTTCCCGGCGATGGTAATTTCACTCACCGGATACTGAATTTCGCCGTTTTCGACCCAAAAACCCGCCGCGCCGCGAGAGTAATCGCCGGTAATGCCGCTAACGCCCTGCCCCATCAGCTCGGTAACCACAAGACCTGTGCCCATCTCTTTGAGCAACTGCTCGAAGCTTAGACCCTGTCCTGGAATTCGCCAGTTGTGGATCCCACCCGCATGACCGGTGCTCTTCAGTCCCAGCTTACGTGCGGAATAGTTGGTCAGCAGCCATTGGGTCAGCACACCGTCTTTAACAATGTCACGGCGTTCGGTCCGTACGCCTTCGCTGTCGAACGGCGACGATGCCAGCCCTTTCAGCAGGTGCGGATGTTCTTCAATAGTCAGCCATTCCGGCAGAATTTGTTTGCCCAGCGAGTCGAGCAGGAAGGTGGATTTACGGTACACCGAACCACCGGCAATCGCGCCGACCAGATGTCCGAACAGCCCAGTCGCTACTTCGTTGGCAAAAATCACCGGCGCTTTCATGGTGGAAAGTTTACGCGGAGAGAGGCGAGATAAGGTGCGGCGAGCACAGTCTGCCCCCACCCATTCCGGCGTTTGCAGATCGCCCATCGCCCGGCCAATGGTGTAGGCGTAATCACGCTCCATATCGCCATTTTCTTCCGCGATGACGCAGCTGGAAAGAGAATGACGCGTGGAGCAGTAGCCCTGCAGCATCCCGTGACTGTTACCAAACACTTTGATGCCGTAGTGGCTGTTAAAACTGCCGCCTTCGGTATTGGTGATACGCTTATCGGCCTGTAGCGCCGCCTGTTCAGCGCGGGCTGCCAGTTCGATAGCTTCGTCAGGGGAAACTTCCGCCGGGTGGAACAGATCCAAATCGGGCGCATCAAAGGCCAGCAGTTCTTTATCTGCCACGCCCGCGCACGGGTCCGGTGAGGTATAACGTGCAATATCCAGCGCGGCCTGCACGGTACGTGCAATCGCCTGCGGGCTTAAATCGGTGGACGATGCGCTGCCCTTACGGTTTTGGTGATAAACCGTAATCCCCAGCGCGCCATCGCTATTGAATTCTACGTTCTCCACTTCACCATAACGGGTGCTGACGCTAATACCCGTGGTCTTGCTCACAGCGACTTCCGCGCCATCCGACTTACCTGACGCTAATTCCAGTGCCGTCGAGACCGCTTCTTCCAGAATCTTACGCTGCGCTTCAACTTGTGAGATTACTTTCATCGCAAATGCCATAATGTAGAGAGAGTTTCTCTGAAGTCTAACAGAGAACCGTTTTTCAGTGCGCATCTTAACTGGTAACATTAGCCTCTTTTTTTAAGGAGCCTGACATGACTAAGCAGCCCGAAGACTGGCTCGACGACGTTCCCGGTGATGACATCGAAGACGAAGACGATGAAATTATCTGGGTTAGTAAAAGTGAAATAAAACGTGACGCCGAGGAGTTAAAACACCTGGGTGTGGAACTGGTAAAACTGGGGAAAAACGCGCTGGATAAAATCCCGCTCGACGCGGATTTACGTGCCGCGATTGAGTTGGCCCAGCGTATTAAGATGGAAGGTCGCCGCCGCCAGCTGCAGCTGATTGGCAAAATGTTGCGCCAGCGCGATGTTGATCCTATCCGTCAGGCGCTGGACAAGCTGAAAAACCGTCACAACCAACAGGTTGTACTGTTTCACAAGCTTGAGCAACTGCGCGATCGCCTGATCGCCGAAGGTGATGATGCGGTAGCGGAAGTGCTGAATCTGTGGCCAAACGCCGATCGCCAGCAGCTTCGTTCTCTGGTTCGCAATGCGAAGAAAGAGCAAGAAGGCAACAAGCCGCCGAAATCAGCACGTCAGATTTTCCAGTATCTGCGTGAACTGGCGGAAAACGAAATCTAATCTCTTCGTCTGCAGAAAGTGCCGGATGATGTAAATACTTCATCCGGCCTGGATTCTGTGCCCTTACTGCTGGGGCTGCATTTCGCCCATAGCGTTCTCTGACTGGCTCTCTTCATGCAGATACTGCTTATCTAAAATCTTCACGAACGGTGTATAAATCGCGGTGGCGATAACCAGATTCACGGCCTGTAAAACAATGCCTGAAATCCCGGTGGTGAGGAAACCAGAAATAAAGATCGGCGTTGTCCATGGAATGGAGATACCAGAGGTGGGGGGAACCCAGCCGAATGCGATAACCACATAAGTAACCGTACACAGCACCATTGGGGTAATGATAAACGGGATAAGCATCAGCGGATTAAGCACGATTGGCAAACCAAAAATAACCGGCTCATTAATGTTAAAAATTGCCGCCGGTGCCGCCAGCCGTGAGAGCTGCTTTAATCGCGTACTTTTGGCAACCATAAAGATGCTAATCAACAGTGCCCCGGTAAAACCCGTACCGCCGGCAATCAAATAGACATCCCTGAACTGCTGAGTAATGATGTTGGTCGCTACCAGCCCGGCCTGAGTTTGCGCCAGGTTCTGCGCACTGAGCGTTTGCCAGATAGGCCCCATTACGGATGTCATGATAGAGTCGCCATGGATCCCAAAGAACCAGAAGAAACTGATCATCATCTCAGCAATCAGTTGCGATAAGAGGGAATTCCCCAGATACAGCAACGGCTGTTGCAGCATGACGCTGATAAATTTCCCCGGCGTACCAAAAGGCGTGTTCTCAAACAGCACCTTGACGATAATCCAGAACAGTAGCACTAAGAAGATAGGTACCAGCGATTTAAACGACCTGGCAATCTCTGGCGGGACACTCGCAGGCATCTTGATGGTAAAAGCCCTGTTTTCCAGAAACTGAACCACCTTGATGGTGACCACAGTGACGATAATCCCTAAGAACATCGATTCAGAGCTAAAGTCGATCAGCGCGTAAGCATCGACGACGATTTCTCCCGATCCTGTCGTAATATGACCAGGCGACATTAAGAAGAAGATCGCCACCGGTAAAATAGCGGAACTTTGGCTGAGATTAAGCTTTTCAACTAACTCCTTTGAGAAGGTGATAATCACCAGCAGCGTCATTAATCCGTAGCTGGCGTTAATCCCGTAATTGAGCTTATCCAGCACGCCTTCCCCTAACAGCGAACTCATAAACTCGTGATAGCCGTTAACAGGAAAGTTGGTTAACAATACGAAAAATGAACCGACAATCAAAAAGGGAATCAGGGCAATAAACGCATTTTTTAGTGCGGTCAGGTAGATGTTTGACGAGATTTTCTCGGCCAGTGGCAACATCTTTTGTTCGAGTAGAGAGGTTATGCTCATGCCCGCTTACCCTATAAGGTTTTTTGTCACGTAATAATTAACCTGCGGGAACTGCTTGATATAGATGGCAGGAACCTGAGTGTGGAGCGCATCGCCGTTAACAATCTCCTGATAAATATCTTTTTTCGTATCGTGGTTGATGATGACAATCACTTTTCCAGCCTTGATGATTTTATTCAGCCCGACGGTAATACCCTCGGTGAGGGTGACATCTCCGGAGAAGTATTTATGGCTGGCGACGTTAATTGTTACGTCATCCAGTTGAGTTTGTAGATAATCCTCATCAAACGGCACGCCCGGCTCGTTTAAGCCGATATGCCCGTTCATTCCCACGCCCAGAATTACATAGTCAAACTCTTCACCGTTGAGCGCGGTTTGGTAATGGGCAATATTTTGTGCCGTAGAGGCAAACGGATTGAAATGGACTAACCGCACCGGATAGGCACATTTGTGCACAAAGTCCTGATTAATCATGTTCAGGCAGCTGCCAATGCTTCGTAAATCCAGTGAGGCGTGCTACCGGAGGGGATCAGCACGCGAGAATGTGGTTTGAGCGCGGATAGCTCACTAACGACCTGTTCAGCCAGCGCGGCATTGGTATCAAACGTTGTACATTTCATCCGTTTCTTCTCGCTATTAAAGTGATTCAATCTTTTTGGCGAATAAAGGAAGATACTTTTTATTGGCCAGCAGCATCTCTTTGACTAACGCCACGCCCGAAGTGTCGCTTGAGCATAATGGGTTGAAAATAAAGCCAGAAATAAGCGCTTGATAATCGCCGGTGGCGGCGGCTTTAACGATCTGCGCTTCATAGTCTTTCATCATGGAAACAATCCCTTTCGCAGGAGATGGGATCTCACCAGTACAAATTGGAATCGGACCATTACGGGTAATCACACAGTTCACTTCAACTACCGCCTCTTCCGGTAAATTAGTGATAGCACCGCCGTTACGAACGTTGACGGTTTGAATGCTCTTATCGTCGAGGTAAATAGCGCGAATAACGTTCAGCGCGGCGGTGGAATAAAGCGCACCGCCGCGGGCTTCCAGCTCTTTAGGCTTATCCTGAAGCGTAACGTCGCTGTATTTTTTAAACAGTTCGGCTTCGATATTTTTGACGATCTCACCCCGTGATTGCTCGGCTGCTTCCTGCTCGGCCAGCATTTCAGTCGTCTTGAGGTAGTATTTTAAATAGGAAGAGGGGATCAGATTGGTGGCGGCCAGCAGCTCTTTATTAAACTGCTCATTGCTGATGTTTTTAAAGCTCAGTGCATCGACGTCGGCGGCGTTGATAATCTCGATGGTTTCGCGGGTACGGTCGACGCCGTTATGCAAAATTTTGGTAATAAAGTTCATATGGTTGGAGCCTTTGAACTCGACGTATAAATCCTCTACGTTAGCATTCAGCAGCCCGGCCACCTGATGGGTCATATTGACAGGACCATTGCACAGGCCGATGACCCGATTGTTGTGGCTGTATTTGAGTACCGCTTCTGTCACCATGGAAGCTGGATTGGTGAAGTTAATCAGCCAGGCGTTTGGACAAATCGCCTTCATTTCATTCGCTATTTCAATGATGACCGGAATGGTGCGCAGAGCTTTGAACATCCCGCCCGCGCCGTTGGTTTCCTGGCCAATAAAACCGTATGACTTCGGCAGTTTTTCATCAACGATTCGGGCATCGATACCACCGACGCGCAGTTGAGTCACCACGAAGTCGGCACCCAGCAGCGCTGTTTTGCGGTCAAAAGTTTGGATGACATCAATTGGTAAATTTGCTTTGGCAAGCATTCTTTTGGTGAGATCGAAAATGATGTTCATTTTCTCTTTACCCATTTCAACGTCGACAAAAGCGATGTGAGAGATGGGAAGCTGGTGGTAGTTTTTAATTACCCCTTCAATCAGTTCTGGCGTATAGCTGCTACCCGCGCCAATCACCACGAGTTTTAGTTTTTTCATTAGTCTTCTACTTTTGAATTAAATTTCAACGACACTTTTCTGACATTGGATAAATGGAAAAGCATAATATCTACGATGGCTATCTGGATCGGATAGCTTATATTTTCGAAAGCAGTATCTTTAATAATGGCGTTTTTGTAGATCAAGACTGCATCGGCCTTAAGCGCCAGCGTAGAGTTTTCCCGGCTGGTAATCGCGGCCACCTTGATGCCGTTTTTTCTGGCATTAAAAATTATCTCTTCCAGCATTTCTGACTCACCGCTGTTGGAAACAATCAGCATACAATCGTTAGCGGCCAGAAAGCGGCTGCGGACATTACAGTTGGTGTAGTCTGTTTCATTGAGGATATTAAAGCCCAGCACCATCAGATTATAGCTAACATAGTTCGCCACGCTATCTGATGTACCGTATCCCCAGGTGATAATCGTATTGCAGTCGGACAAAAAATCACAAAAGACTTTGACTTTATTCTCAGACACTCTGGCTAAAGCATCCTGCATTTCTTGTATATATTCGCTAACAAACGCGTTATGGTGCTGCGAGTTTTGCGTTCTGGAGAATACGTCCCGAATGTTGACCTTAAACTCCTGGAAATTATTAAAGCCTAATTTCTTTACCAACTTAGAAATAGATGGCGCGGTAGTATAAACGCGATCTGCCAGTTCATGAATTTTCATTTTATAAACATCAGCAGGGTTCTCCTGACAGAATTTATAAACTCGCAGTTCATTATTGGTTAAATTTTTTCGCATGGAGCGCACCTTTTATTATGTGGCACTTACGCCACATTGGCTCTCGAGGGGATATTAGCAAGGGAAAAGCGGAAATAGATTTTATGATTTAGAAATTAATTTCTGCGATCTGAGTTTTAAATTTCCATATGGAGGCTTCCCATTCCGTTGAGAAGTATGGCGTAACCAGAAGGCCGGATGGCAACGGAGATCGTGCTCCTGAGAAAGTGCCGGATAACGGTGTAAACACCTTATCCGGCCCACAACGGATCGTAAGCCCGGTAAGCGTAGCGCCACCGGGCATTTTTTACTCTTCTTCTGCCTGGGCTTTCTTCGCCAGGCCATCCAGCAGTTTTTGATGGATGCCACCAAACCCGCCGTTACTCATCACCAGGATGTGATCGCCAGGCTGTGCGGTTTTCACCACCATATCTGCCAGTGCATCCACATCGCCGCTCCAGTGCGCAGGCTGAATGCAGGCTTCAGCGACTTCTGCTACCTGCCACGGAATATGCGGGGGTTGCAGCAGGAACACTTCGTCCGCACGCCCTAACGACGGCGCCAGGTCATCTTTGCACAGGCCCATTTTCATGGTGTTCGAGCGTGGTTCCAGCACCGCGATGATGCGCGCCGTGCCACCCACTTTACCGCGCAGCGCCGCAAGCGTTGCCAGAATGGCCGTTGGGTGATGGGCGAAATCGTCATACACCGTCACGCCATTGGCTTCGCCGCGCAGCTCAAGACGACGACGGGCGTTGATAAACGAGCCCAGCGCATTGGCTGCATCCGCAGGCACGACGCCAACATGGCGCGCGGCAGCAATCGCCATCAGACCGTTGTGCATGTTGTGCTCGCCTACCAGGCCCCACTTCACCACGCCAACATTTTCACCGTCCAGCCACACTTCCCATTCGGATGCATCAGTGGTCAGCTTTTTCGCCTGCCAGTGACCTTGTTCACCAACCAGCTCTTGTTCGCTCCAGCAGCCCATCGCCATCGTCTGTTTCAGATTGATGTCGTTTTCCGGGTAGATAATGCGTCCCTGGCCCGGCACGATACGCACCAGGTGGTGGAACTGTTTCTGGATCGCTTTCAGATCGTCAAAGATATCAGCGTGATCGAACTCAAGGTTGTTGAGGATCAGCGTACGCGGGCAGTAATGTACGAATTTAGAACGCTTATCGAAGAAGGCGCAATCGTACTCATCCGCTTCTATCACGAAGAAGTCGCTCTCACCCAGACGCGCGGAAACCTCAAAGTTCCCCGGTACGCCGCCGATCACAAAGCCAGGCTTATAGCCGCAGGCTTCGAGGATCCAGGTCGCCATTCCGGCGGTGGTGGTTTTGCCGTGCGTCCCCGCAACCGCCAGTACCCAACGATCGCGCAGTACAAAGTCATGCAGCCACTGCGGGCCGGACATGTACGGAATGTTCTTTTCCAGCACCGCTTCCACACATGGATTACCCCGGGTCATGGCATTGCCGATGATCACCAGGTCCGGCTGCGGATCGAGCTGGCTGGCATCGTAACCCTGAATCAGATCAATGCCTTGCTTCTCAAGTAAGGTACTCATCGGCGGATACACATTGGCGTCCGAACCGGTTACTTCATGACCGAGTGAGCGCGCCAGCATCGCCAGACCGCCCATAAAAGTGCCACAAATTCCCAAAATATGAATGCGCATACGTCACTATCCTTTTTTAATCTGGGGGCCATTTTACGCACATGTCCGGCAAGTGAGAAACGCATTTCAGGATATTCCGTAGTTTGCTGGCGCGATTCACCTAAGCGCGGCAATGGAAATATTTGTTAATATTGTTGCGGTCGCTTTACTCCACATAAATTGCAGGGAAAGTGTTATGAAAACGTTAGGTGAATTTATTGTCGAAAAGCAGCACGAGTTTTCTCATGCTACCGGTGAACTCACTGCTTTGTTGTCGGCAATAAAGCTGGGCGCCAAGATCATCCACCGCGATATCAACAAGGCCGGTCTGGTCGATATCCTGGGTGCCAGCGGTGCTGAGAACGTGCAGGGAGAGGTTCAGCAAAAACTCGATCTGTTCGCGAACGAAAAACTGAAAGCTGCACTGAAGGCGCGCGACATTGTGGCGGGCATTGCCTCGGAAGAAGAAGATGAAATCGTCGTCTTTGAAGGCTGTGAACACGCAAAATATGTTGTGCTGATGGATCCTCTGGATGGCTCATCCAACATCGATGTTAACGTCTCTGTCGGTACGATTTTCTCTATTTATCGCCGCGTAACCCCAGTCGGCACGCCGGTCACGGAAGAGGATTTCCTGCAACCAGGCAACAAGCAGGTTGCTGCGGGCTACGTTGTTTATGGTTCTTCCACCATGCTGGTGTATACCACCGGCTGTGGCGTACACGCCTTCACCTACGATCCTTCTCTGGGCGTATTCTGCCTCAGCCAGGAACGTATGCGCTTCCCGGCGAAAGGCAGCACGTACTCCATTAACGAAGGCAACTACATTAAATTCCCGAACGGCGTGAAGAAGTACATTAAATTCTGCCAGGAAGAAGATAAGTCAACTCAGCGCCCGTACACCTCGCGCTACATTGGCTCTCTGGTTGCGGATTTCCATCGTAATCTGCTCAAAGGCGGGATCTACCTGTACCCAAGCACCGCCAGCCACCCGCAAGGGAAGCTGCGTCTGCTGTACGAATGCAATCCGATGGCCTTCCTGGCCGAGCAGGCGGGCGGCAAAGCGAGCGATGGTAAAGAACGCATTCTGGATATCACCCCGGAAAGCCTGCACCAGCGTCGCTCCTTCTTCGTAGGTAACGACCATATGGTTGAAGATGTAGAACGCTTTATCCGCGAATTCCCGGACGCGTAATACGCTTTGCCGGATGAGACGTGTTAACGCCATCATCCGGCAAATTTATCCCCTACGCCGTTTGTACTTTAAACGCCGCCATTGCTTCGAGCAGCGCATGTGACTGCTCTTCCAGCGAGCGGGTAGCCGCTGAAGATTGCTGTACCAGCGCCGCATTTTGCTGCGCCGTTTCATCCATCTGAATCACCGCGATATTCACCTGCTCAATGCCGCGACTCTGTTCCTGCGACGCGCTGGCAATTTCACGCATCAGTTTGGTCATGCGCATCACTTCATTGGCAATCTCATCCATGGTTTCGCCCGCCTGCTGCGCCAGCTCGCTGCCTTCTCCCACGTGGGTGTGTGAATCGCTGATTAACGTGCGGATCTCTTTTGCCGCCTCGGCGCTGCGGCTGGCCAGATTACGCACTTCACCTGCAACGACCGCAAAGCCCCGCCCTTGCTCACCGGCACGCGCCGCTTCAACAGAAGCATTTAGCGCAAGGATATTGGTCTGGAAAGCAATACCGTCGATTACGCTGAGGATGTCGGCGATTCGGCTGGAACTGCCGGAAATATCGCGCATTTTCTCAATCACATAGCACACCATCTCACTGCCGCGATCGGCGGTATCCGACACCGATTTTGCCAACTGGTGTGCCTGTTCCGCGTTCTGCGCATTCTGTTTCACGGTCGCCGTGAGCTCTTCCATACTGGCTGCGGTCTGCTCCAGCGAAGTGGCTGTCGATTCAGTACGTTGCGCCAGATGCTGGTTCCCGGCCGTCAGCTCACGGCTACCAATATCAATTTGTAAACTGGCATCGCGGACACGCTGTACCGAGTCGCCCAACGCATGGCGCATTTCATCCATTGCCGCGTTCAGACGGTTGAATTCGGCGCTGGCCGACAGCGCGGTAACCGGCGACAAATCCCCCGTCGCCAGGCGTTCCAGTTGCTCAACCATATTATCCAGCGGCTTGAGAAACTTATTTCGCAGCATGAACCAAATCACCGCCAGCAATGCGAGGGCAGCTAACATCGAGGCGCTCATAATACCGTGGTAAATCAACGAAGTAATGATACGGGTAGAGGCATATAGCCCCATACCGCCGGTCAGCAACAGAAGGAACGTCAGCAGAGACAATAACACCAACAAACTTGATCGAATTGAAAGGGATTTTGGCATCGTTATATTTCCGGTTGTAGGGTTAAAACAGACCTGTACAGAACCTATCGACTACAACCGGAAAAAGTTTAGGTATTTAAATGTTTAGTGAAAAATCAGGATGTTACTTTGGTGTTGCCGCCGTCCCCACTCTGGTTACTGGCGAGCTTTGACGATTTTCCCAAAGTACCGTCAGGCCGCGCTGTAAGGCAATAAAAATAAACAATAAAATGCCAATCGCGATCTTCGTCCACCAGGAACTTAATGTGCCGTCAAAATTAATGTAGGTCTGGATCAACCCCTGAATGGCGACACCAAACAACGTTCCTAACACCGTACCGACCCCACCGCTCAACAGGGTTCCGCCAATCACGACTGAGGCAATCGCATCCAGCTCAACGCCGACGCCCGCCAGCGCATAACCCGCCTGGGTGTAAATTGAAAAGACAATGCCGGCAAGCGTCGCAAGCCCGGTCGACAGCATATAGATACGGATGGTCGTGCTGCGGGTTGAGATCCCCATCAGGTTGGCAGAGGTGGCGTTGCCGCCAATCGCGTAAACCTGATTACCAAAGCGCGTACGGTGCGCCAGGAATATGCCAATGACGACTACCGCCAGCATCAGCAATCCCATTGCACTCAGGCGACCGCCGCCGGGAATTTTCCATGCCAGGCTTGAGAGCATGTCATAAACCGGATGGTTAATTGGGATCGACTCTTCAGACACCAGATAGCTGACGCCGCGCAGGAAGAACATTCCCGCCAGGGTAATAATGAATGCTGGGATCTTCAGCGCATCAATCAGTAACCCCATAAACGCGCCAAACGCGCAGCCCATCAGCAGAATCAGGGGAAACGCCAACAGCGGAGATATACCCCAGTAGCCAATGGCCTTCGCCAGAAATACGCCGGTAAACGCGATCACCGAGCCAACGGACAGGTCGATCCCGCCAGAGAGAATCACGAAGGTCATGCCCACGGCGATGATGCCCAGAAAAGCGTTATCGGTCAGGATATTGCAGATAACTCTGGTTGAAGCAAAAGCCGGAAACTGTGTCAGGCAGTAGAGGTAACCCAGTACAAATACGCCGAGGGTGATCATCAGCGGTAAATTACGTTTTATCATGACCACGCACTCCTTTTATCAGGCTGATAAAGCGTTGTGATTGCACGACCAGCACACACAACACCACCACGGCTTTGACCACTTGATTTAGTTCTGGCGGGAAGCCCGACAGTAAAATCCCGGTGTTCATGCCCTGAATAATCAATGCCCCGACCACCGACAGCAGCAGATTAAAGCGCCCGCCCATCAGCGAGCCGCCGCCGATGACTACCGCCAGGATGGCATCCAGTTCCAGCCACAATCCGGCGTTATTGGCATCTGCCCCGCGGATATCCGCCGTGACGATAATGCCGGCGATAGCCGCACACAGACCGCTCAGCACATAGGTGAGCATCACGATAATGCGCGTGTTCACCCCGGCGTTTTTTGCCGCACGAATGTTGATGCCTACCGCTTCAATAAACATCCCCAGCGCCGTTTTACGCGTCAGTAGCCAGAACACCACCAGCGTTAACAGTGCAATGATCACTGGCGTGGGGAACAGTAAGAGCGAGCCGCTGCCAAACCACGACAGTTCGGGCGAGTTGAAGGTGACGATCTGCCCGGAGGTGATAAGCTGCGCCACTCCGCGCCCGGCCACCATCAGGATTAGCGTGGCAACGAACGGTTGGATCTTGAGGATTGCCACCAGAATCCCGTTCCATAACCCTGCCAGAATGCCGGAGCCTAAGGCGGCAAGCAGCACCACCGGCAAACTGTGCCCGGCCACCGTCATCGCCGCGGTGGTGGCACCGGCAATGGCCATGACGGCGCCCACGGAAAGGTCGATGCCGCCGGTGGCAATCACCAGCGTCATGCCAATCGCTAACAGCGCCACGGGGGCGGCACGGTTGAGAATATCAATCGGGCTACCGAACAGCCGACCATCTTGCAAAATCACCTGATAAAAGTGCGGCGCGACCAGGCTATCCACCAGCAGCACCAGCAGTAGCGCCACCAGTTGTGGCATGCCCTTTGGCCAGCGGAATCGCCGTTGCGGCGGAGTGGATTGAGGGAGAGATTGAGGCATCACCATAGTCTCCTTAGGCCGCAATGGCGTTCATGATCGCCGGTACGGACAATTCAGCCAGCGGGATCTCGGCAACCTGTTTGCGATCGCGCATAATAATGACCCGATCGGCATAGCCCACTAACTCTTCCAGTTCGGATGAAATCACCAGCAGCGCCAGACCATCCGCGCACAGCGTTTCGATCAGGCGGATGATCTCGGCATGCGCGCCGACGTCGATCCCACGCGTAGGTTCATCGAGGATCAGGAACTGCGGTTTGGTCAGTAACCAGCGCGAGAGCAATACTTTTTGCTGATTGCCGCCGGAGAGGAATTCGATCGGCTGTTCAGCGTTGGGGGTGCGAATTCCGAGCTGGCGGATAAAACGCTCGGCAATCTCATTTTGTTCTTTCCGCGAAATAGGCCGCAGCCAGCCACGCTGCGCCTGTAATGCCAGAATGATGTTTTCCCGCACCGAGGCAGCGGCGATAATACCATCCGTTTTGCGATCCTCCGGACAGAAGCCGATCCCCAGACACGAAGCCTGATGCGGCGATCGCAAGGTCTGCGCTTTGCCTTTGATCAGCGCACTGCCGCTGTCGGCGGGTTTAATACCGAAGATCACCTCCGCCGTTTCCGTTCGCCCGGATCCCAGCAGTCCAGCGAGACCGACGATCTCACCAGGACGCACCTGAAGATCAAACGGCGCGATGGTGCCTTTCTTGCCAAAGTCGCTAAAGGCCGCCACTGGTTTATCACTCAGCAACGTACGGCCCGCACGCTGTAGCGCATGGGTATCCAGTTCGCGACCCAGCATCATTTTGACCAGTTCGATCTGTGGTAGTTCGCGGGTTTCACGGCAGCCAACGAAGCCGCCGTTACGCAGAACGGTAATGCGATCGCTGACCTGATAGACCTGATCGAGGAAATGGGTAACGAAGATCAGACTGACGCCCCGATCGCGCAGATGCCGCATCAGGCCGAACAGCATTTCTACCTCCTGGGTATCAAGACTGGCGGTGGGCTCATCGAGGATCAGCACTTTCGCGGAGAGATCGATCGCCCGACAGATGGCGACGATCTGCTGCATCGCCACGGAAAAGCGGTTCAGCGGCTCGCGCACGTCGAGGGAAAAACCGTATGACGCCATCAACTCCGTCGCGCGTTTTTCCATCTGCTTGCGCAGCAGCAGGCCAAAACGCCGCGGTTCACGGCCAATAAACAAGTTATCCGCTACCGACATATTGGGCAGCAGGTTCACTTCCTGATACACGGTACCGATCCCCAACTGCTGGGCATGGGCAGTATTTTTGGGGGAGATAGGCTGGCCTTCGAGCCAGATCGTGCCGCGATCTGCATGGTAAACGCCGGTCAGCGCTTTGATCAGCGTCGATTTACCGGCTCCGTTTTCTCCCAGCAGCGCCATAATCTCACCGCGACGCAAGCTGAAATCCACGTTATCCAGCGCTTTGACGCCGGGAAAGAATTTGCTTAATCCTTCGGTGCGGAGGATTTCCTGATGGGGGTCGGTTGTCATGGCATTCCTCCGGTACGAAATCACGGCCTTTTCGTAGGCCTGATAAGCGCAACGCCATCAGGCCTACGGAAGACCGGCAGCAAAACTAGTAGCCCATGTTTTTCTTCTTCTCTAACTCTTCTTTCGCCGTATCCGGCAGATAGAGGATCGACTTGGTAATGGTCAGCTTCTCAGGCATCGTGCCGTCTTTTTTGAATTTCTCCAGCGCGTCGAATGCCGGGCCTGCCATATTCGGCGTCAGCTCGACGCTGGCGTTGGCTTCACCGTCAATCATTGCTTTGTAGATATCCGGTACGCCGTCGATGGAACCGGTCAGAATATCTTTGCCGGGTTTCAGGCCTGCTTCTTTAATCGCCTGGATTGCCCCGATCACCATGTCATCGTTGTGGGCGTAAACCATGCAGATGTTCTTGCCATTGTTTTCCGCTTTGATAAAGCTCTCCATCACTTCTTTCCCTTTACTGCGGGTGAAGTCGCCGGACTGTGAGCGGATAATCTTAATGTTTGGCGCGTTGGCGATGGCTTCAGCAAACCCTTTTTTACGATCGATGGCCACGCTGGCCCCGACGGTCCCTTGCAGCTCAACGACGTTACACGGCTTGCCGTTCACCTGTTTAATCAACCAGTCGCCGATCAATTTACCTTCCAGCACGTTGTCGGCGGTGACTGTGGTCATATAGAGAGATTTGTCTTTTACATCGATGGAACGATCGAGCAAAAAGACCGGAATGTCGGCATCTTTAGCTTCTTTTAAAACCGGTTCCCAACCCGTTGCCACGACCGGCGCAATAAAGATGGCGTCAACGCCCTGCGCAACAAATGAGCGAACTGCTTTAATCTGGTTTTCCTGCTTTTGCTGGCCGTCAGCGATTTTCAGCGTAATACCACGCTTTTCAGCCTCGCTTTTCGCAACGTTGGTTTCTGCGGCGCGCCAGCCGGATTCAGAGCCAACTTGCGAAAATCCTACGGTTAAAGGGGCTGCCATTGCCATAGACGACATGGCTGCCGAAACTGCTGTGACTAAAAGTAAGCGCTTCCACATAAGTGCGTCCTCGTAGGGTGATTATTGTTGGTTAATAAACCGTCGCGAAAAAACTATAGACAATTGAGCATGTAACGAATTGCGTTACATCACACTTCAAAAAAGTAAATAAAACGTTAATCACAACTTTGTAATCGCTTTCATCCCGCTATGAAAAATGCGGCTGAAGATATGGATTTTTCTGTCACGAGAGAGGGGTAAAAAGAAGAAAATGAGCGCAGAGAAAGCGAAAACAAGCGGAGACATTCAGCGCGAGTTGGCTATAATACCCGCCACTTGTTTGCCATAGCTTATTTAAAGGAAACAGACATGAGCTTACTCAACGTCCCTGCCGGTAAAGATCTGCCGGAAGATATCTACGTTGTTATCGAGATCCCTGCCAACGCAGATCCGATCAAATACGAAGTTGACAAAGAGAGCGGCGCCCTGTTCGTTGACCGCTTCATGTCCACCGCGATGTTCTATCCGTGCAACTACGGTTACATCAACCACACCCTGTCTCTGGACGGTGACCCGGTAGACGTTCTTGTCCCGACTCCGTACCCGCTGGAGCCAGGTTCAGTGATCCGCTGCCGTCCGGTTGGCGTGCTGAAAATGACTGACGAATCCGGTGAAGATGCGAAACTGGTTGCGGTTCCGCACACTAAGCTGAGCAAAGAATACGATCACATCAAAGATGTGACCGACCTGCCGGAACTGCTGAAAGCGCAGATCACCCACTTCTTCGAACACTACAAAGATCTCGAAGCGGGCAAATGGGTGAAAGTTGACGGTTGGGACAACGCTGAAGCCGCTAAAGCTGAAATCGTTGCTTCTTTCGAGCGCGCGAAGAAGTAAGTTCGCGTTAGCTTAAAACCCTGAACGCCAGTCTCTGGTTAGTAAGGGTTTTTAAATTTCTACGTTCTACCACCTCTCCCCTTCGCTGTTTTCTTTTTGACCTACCAGAATGGGTAGTCACATTTCATTTATCTTAATTGCGAATGATATTAGATCTCATTATCATTCTCAGCATGTAAATAAATGTGAATAAAAGTCAATGAACCTCCACAATGTGAAGTCCCTGAAACGCTATTCCTGCGTGGCACTCGCCGCAGCGCTGTTATTTACCAGCCTGTCCAGCGTGGCGCAGACGCTACCTGAGAAAGATTTTCTGACTCGCGATGTCGGTAACGGCGTGTATGAGCTGGCGGTTGATAGCAAGCAGAATGCGCTTTTTGTCGCCTCGTCGCCGTCGTTTGATAAAGATAAAACCAGCGGGCTTATCTACAAACTCGATCTGGAGAAACTCACGACGACTGAAGTCATCGACACCAGTCGTCGTGCCTTTGCCACCGCGCTGGATGAAGAAAACCAGGTGCTGTATGTCGGCAACACGCTGGAAGGTTCAGTAACGCTAGTCGATACCCGTAGCGGTAAAGAGCTGGCGATACTGCAACTGAGCGAAGCCAAAAACCCGAAAGATATTGTTCATACGCGTGAAATGGTGCTCGATAAACAGCACCACCGTCTGTACGTTTCCGGCGTGGCTGAAAAGGGCATAGTCTGGGTGGTGGACACACAAAAGCGCGAGAAAATCGCCACCCTCGAGAACATGGGCCAGTACCCGACCGGCATGGCCGTGGATGCAAATAAGAACCGCCTGTATGTTGTGAATGGCCGAAACGAACTTATTACGCTGGATACCACCAACCATCAAATTATTAATCGCTTTACCATTGAGCCAGATAAAAAACATTTTTTCCTGAATATTGCCCTGGATGCAAAAAATAACCGCGCATTCCTGACCGATCCGGATTTAGCGGACGTACTGGTTGTTGATCTTAATACCGGTAAAGTTATTGCACCAATTAAGGTTATTAACTCGCTGGCAGTGATATATAACGAAAAACGCCAGGAAGTTTATATCACCCACCGTAATGCTAAACGCATCAGCATTGTGAACAGCAAGACCTATCAGGTAAAACAAAGCATTGAAACCAATGCCTTACCTAACAGTCTGGCGCTCTCGGCAGATGCTAACACCCTGTACGTCAGCGTCAAACAGTCGGAAAAAATGACAGGTGTGAAGCCCGACTACGTGCTGAAAATCGATCTCTCTAAATATTAATAATTAAAAAACTATCTGCACCTTGCAGCTTTTTTGAGCTGCAAGGTGATGTTTTTATTTTTTACTTTTCAGGTGTCTATATTATGAAAACGCGTCAACTTATTACGCTGACAGGGATCGTTGCATTCTCAGGCGGTGTTATTTTCCCCACCCAGGCAGAAGAACTCACCGAGACCTCACGCACTAGCGAAGATGAAATGGTGATCACCGCATCCGGATTCTCGCAGCAAAAACGCGAAGCGCCGGCCACTATTTCAGTTATCGATCGTAACACGCTGGATATTCAGCCGGACCGTAGCATCGGTGAAGCCATTAAAAACCTTCCCGGCGTCTCGGTCACCAACAGCAGCGGTATGAACGCCGGCAGCATTATGATCCGCGGCATGGACCCGTCCTATACCGCTTTTATGGTCAACAGCGTCAAACAAAATACCGGTGAATCTCGCCCTTACGGACATGATATTGGTACTGAAGCCAACTTCTTACCGCCAATGGAGGCCATTGAGCGTATTGAAGTTATCCGTGGGCCGATGTCCTCGCTGTACGGTTCAGACGCCATCGGCGGTGTGGTTAACGTCATTACCAAAAAACCGTACGGCGCAAAAGAGTGGACCACGGCAATTGCTGCCAATACCTGGCTGCAGGAACACCAGTATTTAGGTAATACCAGCCAGATGAATTTGTTTACCATGGGGCCGATTGTGCCCGATGTTCTCGGCCTTAGCGTGGCGGCCGACTGGCTTGACCGTCGCGATGACGATCGCAATAACTATTTTGGCAAACACAATCGTAAATCCGTTGATATGACATTGGGCCTGGCCGCCAGCGAGAATAACCTGTTCGATCTCAACGTGGTCACCGGTGAGCAGGAAAAAAACCGTACCCAGAAACGCGGTGCGCCGTGGTCATGGCTGTTCGATCGTAACGCCGCCACCCTGACGCATACCGGCTGGTATGCAGACGACACCATCGCGACGACCAACTACATAAACTATGAAAAAGGCCGTTCGAAGTACGTTTATGACGGACAGTCCCCGCAGTATGTGCAGATGGAGAACTACGTCGCCAATTCGCAAACCACTTTCACGCTCGACACCCATAAACTGACCGTTGGGGCGAATTTCACGCGCGAAGAGCTGAATGACCGCTTTGATGTGGCCAACAAAACGCTGCCCGGATCTGACCCGGTGACCAAAATCAGCCGTAACGGTTGGGCATTGTTTGCTGAAGACGGCTGGAGCATTGGCGATTTCATCCTAACCACGTCAGCGAGGATGGACCAGGATGACAATTTTGGCACACATATTACGCCGAAAATGTACGGTAACTGGGCCTTTAGCAATGACTGGGCGCTGAAAGGCGGCGTTTCCGCAGGCTATAAAAAACCGGAGCTGCGCGCGACGTCCAGCAACTTCGTAACCCCTTACGGCTCAACCGTACCTTATCCCTTCCTCACCGTTGGTAACGACGACCTGAAACCTGAACAAAGCGTTAACTCTGAACTGGGCCTCTACTGGACGGGAGATGCGCTATCGCTCGACAGCACCGTCTTCTATACGCAGTTCAAAGACAAAATTGCTGAACAAACTATTTGTGAAACCACGTCGACGAACCAGTGCTCCGTCAACGGCTACAACGCGGATTCCGTCAGTAAATACTTCAACGTCAGCGAGGCGGATGTATACGGTATAGAACTGAATGCCGACTGGCAGATTACCGCCGATGTAAAAGCCAACGCTAACTACACCTGGAACCACAGCGAACAAAAAAGCGGCGTTAACAAAGGCTACGCGCTCAACGATTATCCGCGCCATATGGCGAATCTGTCGCTGAACTGGGCGGCAACGCAAAGCCTGGACGTATGGAGTACGGTGAATTATCGCAGCAGTAACCGCAACAGCGGCAATAACTATAAATATGATGACTACACGATGGTGGACGTAGGCGTACGTTATCAGCTCAATAAGCACACGCAACTGATGGCTGGGGTCTACAACGTGCTGGATGAGGATCCGAAACTGACAACCGCGTGGAACGAATCCGCACAGGTGGAAGGACGCCGCTATAACCTCGGCGCGCGCGTGGAGTTTTAAATCCAGAATAAAACAACGCCACCCGAGGGTGGCGTGTTCATATCAGTACTGGTCTCGGTCTAACCAGTTACCGCTTTCAATCAGCGTTAAGCCATCAACCGGACGTTGGTACACGTACATCCATGCACTTCCGTACGGCGTTTGAATTAACTGGCGTGCGTATTCACCGCCACGGGTACGCAGAGCGTCAAGCTCTGCCAGCGTGGCGTTATCAATACGATAAACTTCCCCGTGTACTGTTCCCTCTCCTGGAACGGCGCCTGGATAGTGGCCCAGGCTATACAACTGGTAGTTGTCGATACTGAAATTTCCCAGCAACAGGGCATTGGTCATCCAGTGGCTGTTGCCTTGTTTGGTTCGTAAACTGCCGTAGACAAATATTCGCATTGCTAAAACTCGAACTGATAGAGCAAATCAAGTGCCTGATCTACGCCAGACACTGCTTCCAGATATAGCTTAGGCATCAGACGATAACGTAGCGTGAGTGTCGCTAAGGAGTCAAATATACCCACACCATATTTCACCTGCAGACCTGGCAGTACGTATCCGCTGACAACCACCTGAGATGAATCACCCACCCCTTGTGTGTCCAGTGCCAGATTGCTTACGCCAAATGTCTCCCCGATTTTACCCACAACCTGACCACTTTGTGCAACCCCCAGACCAATAAGCATTGAAGTCATTGCCGCGCTATCGCTCTGTTCGCTATCCAGTCCTTGTCCGCGTAGCAGGTAGGAAAGCGCCATTTGCTGCGACATCGCCGGGTCGGAGAAGATCTCCGCCTTCGGTTCATCGGCGGTGCCCGTGACGCGAACCCCGGCGATCACGTCGTCTTCGGTGGCTTCCGGGTTACGAATTGCTTCGATGTTGAGTAACGGCTGATCCGGCGGACCGGAGAACAACAGCTCGCCCTTACGCACAATCAGATCCTGACCATAGGCATGGAAACGTCCGCTCGGAATATTAATTTGTCCGTTCAGCCCCAGCCCCTGCTTATCCTGCACCACTTTCAGATCGCCCGTCAGACGCGCTTTCAGACCAAAGGCGTCAATACGCACGTTGTTACCGACGTGGATGTTCAGGTTGCTGTTGATCGGAATACCTGCTGTCTGCGGTTTCTCCGGTTGCAGATTGTTGTTAAGCATGACCATATCGCTGGAAACCCCTACCGCGCTCTCCGGCAGGTCGTGTACAACGATACGCGCCCACGGCACATCCACGTTGCCATCGAGGGTAAACAGGCTCGGCGTGGCTTCAAAGACCACGTCCGGCGATACGTCCAGGCGGACCATCGGCGGCACGGTAATACGAACCCTGCTGCCTTTAGCCGCAACGCGCGCCCGCCAGTTGTCTATCTGACTCCAGTCGGCATCGCCGCTCAGGTTAATTTCGCCCTGCTGCGTACGTACCACGCCCGCCAGCGTTGAGCGTGTTCCGGTGAAGTTAACGGCTAACTGGCTTGGCTGCATGTCAAACGGCATAAAGTTGCCGTCGATATCCAGACCGCTCAGCTGCAGCTGTCCGAGCAGTTGCGGGCTTTGCACATCACCGCCCAGACGTAGGTTGGCGTTGATCACCCCAGCCGCTTTTTCACCGCGCGAGAAAATGGGGTTCACCATCGCCAGATTGAAGTTGCGGATGTTGACGTTGCCGCCGAGACTGCGGCGTCCTTGCGGATCCGTTACCTGCACCTGGCCGTCAAACTGCCCGTTGTTGGTCAGGCGAATCAGCCAGCCCAGCTCGGCACGGTTATTGTGCAGGTCGGCGGTCAGATTCAGCGTTTCAAACGCCACAGGGAGCGGCGCATCGTTCACGCTTTGCGTGACCTTCACGTTACGTCCGCTCAGCGTAACCTGCCCCTGCGGCAGCCCCTCTTTGGTGGTGTCCCAGCTCACATCTGCTTTGCCAGTGAAAACACCGCTGGCCTGGGTTGTATCCGGCATAAACGGTTTTAGCATCGCCAGGTCAAAGCGGTTAAGGTTCACCACCGCGCGTCCTTGTGCACCGGCATCAATAGTTTGCGGTACGCACAGTTCCGCATTCGGGTTGTTCCAGCAGTGCGGCCCAATGCTGATTTTCTGTTCCTGATTGCGATAATCCAGCGCGACAGGACGGTTAAGCGACCACGGACCGACCGGCGTCTGGAAGCGGGTATCGCTTAACGCACCTTTCCAGCGCTGCTCTTGGCGATCAAAGCTACCTGCCAGGGAGAGCTGCCCGGAGACCGGTTCCCCCTGAATGCGCAACTGCAGCTCATGCTGCTTTTCGCTACCTTTGGCATTGAGCGTCACCAGGCCAATATTCACGTCAGGCTGTACAATCCGCTCTACGCGAACGTTGAGATTACCAGCGATTTGCTCTGCCGATTTCACGTCGCCTTCGACGCGCACCTGAGCGACGGACAGCTCCTGCCAGCGCAGACCCCGGGCGGTGATATCCGCCAGCAGTTGTGGCGCTTCAACCGTACCGCGAACTTTTACCAGCCCTTTCGCCGTACCGCCCAGTCCCGGCAGCGCGTTATCCAGGCTCGGGGCATCAATCGTCGCGTCGAGATTGAGGTCTTTGACCCCCAGTTCCCCTTTCACATCCGCGCTGTTGCGTCCCAGCTCCAGATGCAGGCCCGGGATCGTCCACTGCAGGTAGCTGTTACCCTTCAGCGAGCCGTGCACATTAACCTTGTTCTGCTTCACGTTGCCGGTCAGCTTCAGCTCGGGCACCTCCATCTGCCAGCTTCCGCCGTACAGGCTGCCGCGAGTTTTCACAAGGCCATTCAGTTTTGATGGCCACTCCGGGATCGCTTTCGCCGTGTTGATGCCATCCAGCGTTAGCTCCCCGCGCCAGCTGATCGCCTGCTGCCAGTCCACCAGCGCTTTCAGCTCAGTTTTCCCTTCCAGCGCCGCAACGCTGAGTTTGTCGAGATTGATCTGCTGTTCGTTGCCTTTGGCGTCCAGCGTGATGGTAGCCGGAGGAATATCCTGACCTTTCACAGCGGTACGCATCGACAGCGTATAGTCGGTCATCTTACCGGTCAGTTTGAGCTTGATGTCATCAGCCTGGAACTGCTTGTCGCCAGTAAACGGCCAGTAAACCTGCTTACTCACCACCTCAAGGTTGAGCGGCAATCCGGCTTCCGCCAGACGCGCCTGCGCCCGCAGATCCATATCCACCGGACCAGACAGATTTACGCCGACTTCCAGCTGTTCACGCAGCGCGCCGCCGACCTTCAGCTTCACCTTTTCGCCTTTTAACGGGTCGACGTTGAGCGTGCTGTTTAACGTAATATCGACCGGCCACGTGTCGGTCAGTTGCGCCGTGCCGCTGGCTTTTACCGTCCCCTGATTCGAGTCGATATCCAGTGCATCGAGTTTCATGTTGCCGTCAATGCTGCTCACTTTCAGCAGCATGTTATGTACCGTTAAATCCGTATCCCCGGTCACGCGCAACTGCTCGCCGCGAAACGCTTCAATGTTGAGATTGAGCGGCAGATGGACATCGGTCATTTCCGGCAGCACCGGCTTTGAGAACAGATCTTTTAGCGTTTCGCCGAGCGGTTTTTCATCCGGTTGCGGATTTTGAATCTTTGGTTCGACAACCTCTTCCTGCGCCACTTCCGCCACTTTAGGCAGGGCAATCAGCAGCCCCTGTAATGACGTTGGCTTCAGGGTTAGCGTTTTTTCCTGCCAGTTCAGGCCGGAGGTAAATTCCAGCACCGAAACCGTGGTGTCATCGATTTTGATATTGATGTTGTTCAGCGCCACGCGCGAAAGCGTGATTGGGTAAGGTGTGGAAAGGTTAAGCGGACCGCTCTCTTCCTCTTCAACCGGCGCTGATGGCGGCATCTTTTTGCTGTCGATCGCCACGTTGATATTTTTCAGCGACAGATCGTTGACGCACAGGCTGCTGTCCCACAGGCAGTTAAGCCCCACGGCCAGATGCACTTCGCCAGCATTCACCGCCACGCCAGGTTGGTCATAACGAATATTTTTGAGCGATAAATCCCGCCAGCCGCCGGTGACCTGACCAATCTCCAGCCCCGGAACCCAACGATTCGCCGCTTTGAAGATCAGATGCAGGCCCGAAGTGGTGCCGACGAGGAACGCCACCGTGCCTAACAACAGCAGGATAAAAATCAGCACGCCGAGGCTTATCTTCTTCCATAAACTCATAATTCAGGCCCCAGACCGATGTAAAACTGTAAACCATGTTCATCTTTGTCGCCCACAGGGACAGCAAAGTCGAGCTTGATGGGTCCCACTGGCGATTGCCAGCGTACGCCGACCCCGGCACCGGTTTTGAAATCGCTTCTGCGGATATCGCTGACCGCTTCGCCGCTATCGACAAACATCGCGCCCCACCATTTTCCGGTCACGTTGTACTGATATTCCAGCGAGCCGGTCGCCAGCTTCGAGGCCCCTTTCAGCTTGCCGTCGCTGCCTTCAGGCGAAATAGATTTGTATTTGTAGCCGCGAATGCTGCGATCGCCCCCGGCGAAGAAACGCAGATCCGGCGGTACTTTGTCGAAGTCCCCGGTTTCGATCCAGCCGAGGTTGCCGCGCATCACAAAGCGATGACGATCGTACAGCGTGCGGATCCAGACGTTTTGCGCCTGGAAGACGGAGAAATCAACGTCTGAACCCCAGGCCGTGTTGGAGTAATCGATAGAATAACGTTGGGAGTCGCCCCAGACTGGCATCAGACCGCCGCGCGAGCGCGTCCGGCTGATCATCACGCCCGGATAGAGCAGCATGGTGGTGTTAGTGACGTTACCCTGGGTAAAGTGGTCGAGGCTCCAGCGCAGGTTAATCGCGCGCTGCCAGCCGCTGGAGAGATCCCAGTAGCGGGAAACCGCAAGCGTAGTGGAGTCCTGCTCGGTATCGTTTAAATCGGTACGCTTAAAGCCCCCCTGCACCAGGTAATACTGCTCCAGCGGGTTCTTTAATAGCGGCATTTTATAACTGAAATCAAGAACCTGCTCTGGCGCAGAGATGCTGGCGCTGGTGGTCAGGCTGTGGCCATAGGAGTTCATCCACGGCTTTTTCCACGAGGTCTTCACCCGTGGACCGACGTCAGTTGAGTAACCGACCCCGGTTTCGATGGTATTTTCAGTTCGCGGCGACACCACGCCTTTCAGCGGCAGCACTTTGGTTTCACGGGCTTTATCAAATTCCGGTGCGACGACCACGGAATTAAACCATCCGGTCGCCGACAGACGACGATTCAGTTCGCCCAAATCTTTCGACTCGTACTCTTCACCCTCTTTAAAGGGCACCAGATTTTGCAGGTACTCATCGCGAATTTGCGAGCCTTCAAAAGTGACATGGCCAAAGCGATAGCGTTCACCGCTGTTGTAATCGATATCCCAGAATGCCTGGCGGCGTTCGAGCGCTATCCCAAGCTGGCTTTTATTAAATTCACTGTCGAAATAGCCTTTGCGCAGCGCCACGCTGGTGAGTGATTTTTTGAAGTTATCATAGTCTCCCTGATTCAGCACGGTGCCGATTGCCGGTCGCGTTTTCAGCAGATCCAGGTAATCTTTATCCGTACGTGCGCCACCGCGCAGAATCACTTCGGTGCCGCCAATCAGCACCGGCTCACCAGGGGTCACTTTGGCAATCAGCACCTGGCGTCCTTTCGCCGGCGGCGGACGCAGCTCAAAATCAATGGTGGGCTCAAAGTAGCCCAGCGCTTTTAGCCCTTCGCGGATGGCATCATCAACGCGCGCACGAAAGCGTCGGTCTGGAGTGACTTCATCACTTTGAATCGTGGATAGCTGCGCACGGACGTTTTTCTCCAGCGGTCCTGATAATCCCTCGACCTGTAAGCGAACATTCGCTGCGGCGGCGGAGCCACTTAAGCACAGTAATCCCACCCAACATAACTGACGGATATGTGGCACATTTTCTCCTGAATATCCTTTTTTCCCACCCCTGGAAAAAAATACTATGCCGTTCCTCGGCTTAACAAAAAATCAACAATAAGAGTTGAAAAACAGACGACAACCCAAATATTTCTTATGTTTAACTCTAGACGTATTCACGCCGTTTATTGTGGGCAAAGACGCGTCTCGTTACAACCTTAACCCAAATGACTGATTTCGGGAGAACGGCCATGAGTTTATTTGATAGAAAGCATCTTGTTACTCAAGCAGATGCCCTACCTGGACGCAACACCCCGATGCCAGTGGCAACGCTGCATGCGGTTAACCAACATTCGATGACCAACGTGCCCGACGGTATGGAGATCGCCTTTTTCGCCATGGGATGTTTCTGGGGCGTTGAACGTTTATTCTGGTCATTACCCGGGGTATACAGCACAGCGGCCGGATATACCGGCGGCTACACCCCTAACCCAACCTATCGGGAAGTGTGTTCCGGCGATACCGGACACGCCGAAGCGGTACGTGTCGTCTATGATCCGCATGTTATCAGCTACGAGCAACTGCTGCAGGTGTTCTGGGAAAATCACGACCCGGCGCAGGGCATGCGTCAGGGGAACGACCAGGGGACGCAATATCGCTCCGCCATTTACCCGTTAACGCCGGAGCAAACCGTCGCGGCACGGGCAAGCCTTGAGCGTTTTCAGGCAGCAATGACCGCCGCTGGCGACGAGCGCACCATTACAACGGAAATCACTACCGCAACTCCGTTTTACTATGCCGAGGACGACCACCAGCAGTATCTGCATAAAAATCCTTATGGGTACTGTGGCATTGGCGGGATTGGCGTTTGTCTGCCGCCACAAGGATAATCGCCACCCTCTGGCGGCTTTACAGTACCTTACGCTATACTAGCTCCTGAAATTGCCGGTCCACTCCCTTCGGACCGGTTTTCAATGTGTATTTCACACGGATTTATCAATTTATCCCTTCCGAGGATCTGGCCTTAACGGTCGGATAAGATATGTTAAACAGTATTTTAGTCATTCTCTGCCTGATCGCCGTGAGTGCGTTTTTCTCGATATCCGAGATCTCGCTTGCTGCATCACGCAAAATAAAACTTAAACTGCTTGCCGATGAAGGCAACGTAAACGCACAACGTGTTTTGAAGATGCAGGAAAACCCCGGCATGTTTTTTACCGTTGTGCAAATAGGCCTTAACGCGGTCGCTATTCTCGGTGGTATTGTCGGTGATGCGGCATTCTCCCCGGCGTTTTACAGCCTTTTCTCGAAGTACTTCACTCCAGAGCTGTCCGAACAGTTAAGCTTTATTCTGTCGTTCTCGCTGGTTACTGGCCTGTTCATCCTGTTCGCGGATTTAACTCCGAAACGCATCGGTATGATTGCGCCAGAAGCTGTGGCTTTGCGTATCATCAACCCGATGCGCTTCTGCCTGCTCGTCTTCCGCCCGCTGGTGTGGTTCTTTAACGGTCTGGCAAATAACATCTTCCGTCTGTTTAAGATCCCGATGGTGCGTAAAGACGACATCACCTCGGACGATATTTACGCCGTGGTCGAAGCGGGTGCGTTGGCAGGGGTTCTGCGTAAGCAGGAACATGAGCTGATTGAAAATGTGTTCGAACTGGAATCCCGTACCGTACCGTCTTCCATGACCTCGCGCGAGAATATTATCTGGTTCGATCTCCACGAAGATGAGCAAAGCCTGAAGAACAAGGTGGCGGAACACCCACACTCCAAATTCCTGGTGTGTAACGAAGATATCGACCACATCATTGGCTATGTCGATTCAAAGGATCTCCTCAACCGCGTACTGGCGAACCAAAGCATGGCGCTGAACAGTGGCGTACAGATCCGCAATACGCTGATTGTGCCGGATACGCTGACGCTCTCTGAAGCGCTGGAAAGCTTCAAAACCGCAGGCGAAGACTTTGCCGTCATCATGAACGAATACGCGCTGGTGGTGGGGATTATCACGCTCAACGACGTTATGACTACGCTGATGGGCGATTTAGTCGGTCAGGGTCTGGAAGAGCAGATCGTGGCGCGCGATGAAAACTCATGGTTAGTCGATGGCGGTACGCCGATTGATGACGTTATGCGCGTCCTGGATATCGATGAGTTCCCGCAGTCCGGCAACTATGAAACCATCGGCGGCTTTATGATGTTCATGCTGCGTAAAATCCCGAAACGCACCGACTCGGTGAAGTATTCAGGCTACAAATTTGAAGTGGTGGATATCGATAACTACAAGATCGATCAGCTGCTGGTGACGCGTCTGGACAGTAAACCTACCGTACTGGTACCGAAACTGCCGGATGCAAAAGAAGAGGCAAAGGCGTCTTAACGTCCTGCAGAAACATCAACGGCTCCCATCCAGGAGCCGTTTTTTTAACTACCGCATAGCACTTTGATCAAGCCATCTCAGTTTGCAGACGCAAGACCTGACGGTTAACTTCGGACATCACGGAAAAATGCAGTTTGTCCTTCACTTTTGGGATAAGAATCTTACCCTTATCAAATTCAAAAGCGCCTACATCCTTGATATATAACCGTCCACGAAACAGGATCTTCACGTACTTCGCCACCTGCAGCGGGTTGTATCGTTGGAAAATTTTCATTGTTGTCTCCTGCTGAGCATTACGCCTTTGCGGTACCACAATCGGTCCGACAATCCTCAGGCGCAAATTTTAATGCCCTATGACTATAGACTATCTCGCTCATGTTTCCAGCGTGTATAAGTTTATTTACCTTCAGGTTACAAATATTCAGAATTATCTTTTCAACGCTTCGCTGTCTTCAGTATAAGCCTTCATTTTTCGCAGGATTTGTGCGCCCGTCCGCAAACTGGCATCGCGCTTGCGGGAAAAAGCATCAATCGCACATATGATTAAATTCCAGACCCAAGTGGTCGGATCACCTGCAAAATAAAGAAAGAAGGAAAACCTATGACCTTACAAAAACTGCTGGCGCTGTCGTGCCTGCTGCTGCCGATGATTGCCGGTGCGCATTCGTTTGAGACCAACCAGCGCGTACCGCCGGTGGGGATCGCCGATCGCGGCGAACTGATTCTCGATAACGATAAGTTTAGCTACAAAAGCTGGAATAGCGCGCAGCTGCCAGGGAAAGTGCGAATTGTGCAACACATTGCCGGACGCACCTCCGCCAAAGAGAAAAATGCTACGCTGATCGAGGCAATCAAAGCGGCCAGCCTGCCGCACGACAAATACCAGACCACCACGATCGTCAACACCGATGACGCCATTCCTGGCTCCGGTATGTTTGTGCGCAGCAGTCTGGAGAGCAATAAGAAGCTCTACCCGTGGTCACAATTTATTGTCGACAGCAATGGCATTGCGCGTAAAGCCTGGCAACTGGATGAAGAGAGCTCCGCTATCGCCGTACTTGATAAGGACGGACGCGTTCAGTGGGCAAAAGATGGTGCGTTGACGCAGGAAGAGGTGCAGCAGGTTATTGCCCTGCTGCACAAATTACTCAGTAAATAGCGACGCGGAAGCCGGGGTTGAGGAATGATTCACGTGGGGTGTAATCCAGAGATTTCCCCTGCCAGTCGTGAACGTGCGCCCCGGCTGCGGCGGCAACGGCGTGGCCAGCGGCAGTGTCCCATACGTTAGTTGGCCCAAAACGTGGGTACAGCTGTGCCTGCCCTTCCGCCACCAGGCAGAACTTCAGCGATGAGCCAATCGACGTGGTCTGGTGCTCACCTAACTGTTGCAGATACTCTTTTAACTCATTGTCAGCATGCGAGCGGCTAATCACCACCAACGGCGGACGCGCGTCACGAACATGGATTTGTTTGCGCACGCCGCACTCTTCTTTCCACGCTTTACCTTCTGCCGCGCTGTACATCACTTTCATCACCGGCGCGTAAACCACGCCCAGTACCGGCTTTCCTTGCTCGATAAGCGCAATATTGACGGTGAATTCACCGTTACGCTTAATGAACTCTTTGGTACCGTCCAGCGGGTCTACCAGCCAGTAGCGCTGCCAGTGCTGGCGAACATCCCAGCCAGGAGGCGCTTCTTCAGACAGGACCGGAATATCCGGCGTCAGCGCCAGTAATCCTTCGAGGATCACCGTATGCGCGGCGATATCCGCCGCCGTGACCGGAGAATCGTCCTGCTTGCTGGTAATCTCCATCGGTTTGATTCCATCGTAGACCTGCATAATGGCATCGCCCGCATTCCGTGCAAGCTGGCATACATGTTCTAACATTCTCCACCTCGTTTCTGTCGTGGTGTTAACTCGTTGTTTTACTTATACCCGATCGCCAAAGGATCCGCCAACTGTGATAGCGTCTGCGGTTTTAAACGCTATATTCATGTCATGATTCACAGTTCAGTAAGCAAGAAGATTTATATACATTTTCTTTTGTGGCTTAGATCTTAAAAGGATGCCCCTGATGATTAAGTTTAGTGCAACGTTTCTGGCCACGCTGATTGCAGCCAGCGTCAATGCCGCGACCGTCGATCTGCGTATAATGGAAACCACTGATTTACATAGCAATATGATGGATTTCGATTATTACAAAGATACGCCGACTGAAAAATTTGGCCTGGTTCGTACGGCAAGCCTGATCAACGCAGCACGTGGTGAAGTCAAAAACAGCGTGCTGGTTGATAACGGTGATCTGATTCAGGGCAGCCCGCTCGGGGATTATATGGCGGCCAAGGGGCTGAAAGCGGGCGAAACGCATCCGGTATATAAGGCACTGAATACGCTGGATTACGCAGTGGGTAACCTTGGCAACCATGAATTTAACTACGGTCTTGAGTATCTGCACAACGCGCTAGCCGGGGCGAAGTTCCCTTACGTTAACGCCAATATCATCGACGTTAAGACCAAAAAGCCGCTGTTCACTCCTTATCTGATCAAAGAGACTGAGGTTGTCGATCAGGAAGGAAACAAGCAGACGCTGAAAATTGGCTATATCGGTTTTGTGCCGCCGCAGATCATGACCTGGGATAAAGCCAACCTCAGCGGCAAAGTGACTGTGAATGACATTACGGAAACCGCACGTAAATACGTGCCGGAAATGCGAGCCAAAGGTGCCGATGTCGTGGTGGTGGTTGCTCACTCCGGGCTTTCTGCCGACCCATACCAGGCGATGGCGGAAAACTCCGTTTACTACCTCAGTGAAGTTCCGGGCGTGGATGCCATTATGTTTGGTCACGCTCACGCCGTTTTCCCGGGGAAAGACTTTGCCAACATCAAAGGCGCAGATATCACAACAGGTACGCTCAATGGCGTTCCTGCGGTGATGCCGGGCATGTGGGGCGATCACCTGGGCGTGGTGGATTTAGTGCTGAATAACGACAGCGGTAAATGGCAGGTTACGCAGGGGAAAGCGCAGGCGCGCCCGATTTATGACGCCGCGGCCAAAAAATCACTGGCTGGCGAAGACCAAAAAATCGTTGAGATCCTAAAAGCCGATCACGATGCCACGCGTGAATTTGTCAGCAAACCAATCGGTAAATCTGCCGACAACATGTACAGCTATCTGGCGCTGGTTCAGGACGACCCGACCGTGCAGGTGGTGAATAACGCGCAGAAAGCCTATGTGGAACATTTTATCCAGGGCGATCCGGACCTGGCAAAACTACCGGTACTTTCCGCCGCTGCGCCGTTTAAAGTCGGTGGACGCAAGAACGATCCGGCCAGCTTTGTCGAAGTCGAAAAAGGTCAGCTTACCTTCCGTAACGCCGCTGATTTGTATCTCTATCCCAATACCCTGGTCGTGGTGAAAGCCAGCGGTAAAGAGGTGAAAGAGTGGCTGGAATGTTCTGCCGGGCAGTTTAATCAGATTGATATCCACAGCAGCAAACCACAGTCGTTAATTAACTGGGATGGCTTCCGTACCTATAACTTCGACGTGATTGACGGCGTGAATTATCAGATTGATGTTTCACAACCCGCTCGCTATGACGGTGAATGCCAGACGATTAACCCGCAAGCGGAGCGTATTAAAAATCTGACCTTTAACGGCAAACCGATCGATCCGAACGCAACCTTCCTCGTCGCGACCAACAACTACCGCGCCTACGGCGGTAAGTTTGCCGGGACCGGCGACAGCCACATCGCGTTTGCATCACCAGATGAAAACCGCTCGGTGCTGGCAGCATGGATAGGTTCCCAGACAAAGAGCGCAGGCGAAATTCATCCGGCGGCAGATAACAACTGGCGTTTGGCGCCGATTCACAGCGAGACACAACTGGATATTCGCTTTGAAACATCACCGTCTGATAAAGCCGCTGCGTTTATCAAAGAGAAAGGCCAGTATCCACTGAAGAAAGTCGCTACCGATGACATCGGCTTCGCCATTTATCAGTTGGATTTGAGTAAGTAAGACCACGCCGGGTGGCACTGCGCCATCCGGCAAGCCCGACCGGGTCGTTTACGCTGATGCCGGGACGTCTTCGTTCTTAACGGTATGATTTGCCAAAACCTGCGGCAAATTCACCTCTATCCAGTCCGCCAGCGCTGCGACTTTTTCGCTCACCTGCTCACCCAACGGTGTCAGGCTATACTCCACATGCGGCGGTACCACCGGATATGACACCCGATTGATAAACCCGTCCTGTTCTAACGCCTGCAGGGATTGCGCCAGCATTTTTTCACTGACGCCGCCCATCTTACGGCGCAAATCGCTGAAACGGTGCGTACCGTCGCGCAGCGCCACCAGAATCAATACACCCCAGCGGCTGGTGACGTGTTTTAACACCTCGCGGGAGGGACACTGCTCGGCAAACAAGTTGCCATCACGTAATTGCTGGGAGAGCGTCAAAGCTGTCATTTTCATACTAACCTTTTTGTACGTACTTACTAAAAGTAAGTTTAGGTGTTAATGTGATTAAACACAAGACCAATACCAAAGGAGTTATCCTATGATCGCGATTACTGGTGCCACTGGCCAACTGGGCCAACACGTTATTGAAACGCTACTGAAAACCGTTCCTGCCAGCCAGATTGTGGCTATTGTGCGTAATCCTGCTAAAGCGACGGCGCTTAGCCAGCAGGGCATTACCGTTCGTCAGGCGGATTACAGTGATGAAGCTGCCTTTACCACGGCCTTACAGGGGATAGACAAGTTACTGCTAATCTCCTCCAGCGAAGTGGGACAACGTGCCCCGCAGCATCGCAACGTGATTAACGCGGCGAAAGCGGCCCACGTGAAATTTATCGCCTACACCAGCCTGCTGCACGCCGATCGCTCCCCGCTGGGGCTGGCTGATGAGCATGTCGCAACCGAGAAGATGCTGGCTGAATCCGGTATCGCGTACGCGCTGCTGCGTAACGGTTGGTACACCGAAAACTATCTCGCCAGCGCACCAGCCGCGCTGGAACACGGCGTGTTTATTGGGGCGGCGGGAGAAGGCAAAATCGCCTCGGCGACCCGTGCCGACTATGCCGCTGCCGCTGCGCGCGTCATCAGTGAAGACGGTCATGCCGGTAAAATCTATGAACTGGCGGGCGACGCAGGCTGGACCCTGAGCCAGCTGGCGGCCGAACTGGCAAAACAGAGCGGTAAAAAAGTGGTGTATCAAAACCTGAGCGAAGCTGATTTTGCGGCCGCGCTGAAAGGTGTTGGTCTGCCTGCCGGACTGGCGGACATGCTGGCTGACTCAGACGTTGGTGCCTCTAAAGGTGGCCTCTTCGACGACAGCCATACGCTGAGCAAACTGATTGGTCGCCCAACCACGTCGCTGGCAGACAGCGTCAAAGGCATCGTGTAAGTGTTAAAAATTAGTTAATTGTGGTGGCATCCCCGCGCATCCTCTCTGATAATGACATGATGATGCGTGGGGAGAGAATACGTGCAAGGTGTACCTGAGCAGTTTATTGATGAGAAAGACAGCGCCCGCTTTCGCCATCTGGCACAGGTGCCGGGCGTTGAGCTGTATCATGCGCACATCTCGCGTTACGCCTTTGAACCCCACACCCATGAAGCGTTTGGTATTGGCGCGATAGAAGCCGGAGCCGAACGTTTTCGCTATCGCGGCACGCAGTACGTGGCCCCCGCCCATTCCGTCGTCACCATGAATCCCGATGAGCTACATACCGGCGAAGCGGAAACCGCCGACGGCTGGCGCTATCGGATGATCTATCTTGAGCCCGAGCTTCTGGAAGAAGTCACCGGGATCCGCCACTGGTGGTTTCATGACGTAACGCGTCACGATCCGCTACGCTCGCGCCAGATCTGCTCGCTGATCCATGGCCTGTGGAACACTGAGGATCCGCTGGCGCAAAAAGGGCTATTACTCGATCTGATCGACACGTTCCAGCCGCTGGCCCGCCATGCGCCGGTATTACCGGAGGGAGCGCATCGCTTTGAACAGGTACGCGAGTATTTGCACGATAATTATATGCACCCGGTCACGCTCGACGAACTGGCGCGGGTTGCAGCGCTGAGTCCCTGGCATTTTCAGCGCCAGTTTAAATCTCATTTCCACGTCACGCCGCACCAGATGCTGATGGCGATCCGCCTGTGGCGAGCCAAAGGTTTTCTCACTCACGGAATGCCCGCCGCGGAGGTCGCTGCCGCAACCGGCCTCACCGACCAGTCGCATCTCACCCGCGCGTTTACCCATCGCTACGGTATTACACCGGTACGTTATCAGAAACAAGTCGTCCGGCGTTGAACAGCAATCTCATACAATACGGCTGCATTTTTCCTGCCTACACTCGACTTATTGTTAAGCGATGTGGATGTCAAAAATGATTAGCGGCGTGTTGTATGCCCTGCTGGCTGGGCTGATGTGGGGATTAATTTTTGTTGGGCCGCTGATCGTACCGGAATATCCGGCGGTATTGCAGTCGATGGGGCGCTATCTGGCGCTGGGGCTAATAGCGTTGCCGATTGCCTGGCTGGGGCGTGTGCGCTTGCGTCAGTTGACGCGCAAAGACTGGGTCACTGCGCTGGCGCTAACGATGATGGGTAATCTGATTTATTACGTTTGCCTGGCAAGCGCCATCCAGCGCACTGGCGCGCCGGTTTCAACGATGATTATTGGTACATTGCCGGTTGTGATCCCGGTCTTCGCTAACCTGCTCTACAGCCAGCGCGACGGCAAATTATCATGGTGGCGTCTGTCGCCTGCGCTGGTGCTGATTGGTATCGGTCTGCTGTGCGTGAATATCTCGGAGCTGAATCAAGGCTTACCCGACTTTAGCGGCTGGCGTTATGGTTCTGGAATCGCGCTGGCGCTGATCTCGGTAGTGTGTTGGGCGTGGTATGCGCTGCGTAATGCCCGCTGGCTGCGCGAGAATCCAGATAAGCACCCGATGATGTGGGCGACGGCCCAGGCACTGGTAACGTTGCCTGTTTCTCTGCTCGGTTATATTGCAGCCTGCCTGTGGCTGAACGGACAAACGCCGGACTTTGCCCTGCCCTTCGGCCCGCGTCCGGGCGTGTTTATCGGCCTGATGATAGCGATTGCGGTATTGTGTTCGTGGGTTGGCGCACTGTGCTGGAACGTCGCCAGCCAAAAATTGCCGACGGTGATCCTCGGCCCGCTGATTGTCTTCGAAACGCTGGCTGGCCTGGTGTACACCTTTATCCTGCGCCAGGAATTCCCGCCGCTGCTGACGGTAAGCGGCATTGCGCTGCTGATTGTTGGGGTGGTGATAGCCGTCAGAGCCAAACCACAGAAACCAAGCGTCGTCGTGGTTCCACAATCATAATGGCCCGAACGGCGCTGCGCTAATCCGACCTACAAGGTATTATTTTGTAGGCCGGAGTAGACGTTAAACTTTAAACACCGCTACGGTCTGATTCAGTCGTGCTGCCTGCTCTTCGAGCGCAGCGGCGGCGGAAGCGGACTCCTCCACCAGCGAGGCGTTTTGCTGCGTCACGCGATCCATCTCGGCAACCGCCTGACCTACCTGATCGATACCCCGGCTCTGTTCATCAGAGGCCGAGGCTATCTCGCCCATGATGTCGGTCACACGGGTCACGGCGCTCACAATTTCCGCCATCGTTTCACCCGCTTCATGCACCAGCGCCGTACCAGCATTTACCCGATTCCCCGAGTCATCAATCAGCGCCTTAATCTCTTTCGCCGCCTGAGCGCTACGCTGTGCCAGTGTACGGACCTCGCCAGCGACCACGGCAAACCCGCGCCCCTGCTCGCCCGCACGCGCCGCTTCTACTGCCGCGTTCAGTGCCAGAATATTGGTCTGGAAGGCAATGCCGTCGATAACATTGGTAATTTGCGCGATTTTGCTGGAACTGGTGGCGATTTCATCCATCGTACGCACCACGCCATCAACCACGGTTCCGCCTTTCTGCGCCGTCTGTGAGGCATTTTTTGCCAGACTGGTCGCCTGACGCGCGTTATCCGCGTTCTGTTTCACGGTAGCGGTGAGTTGTTCCATGCTGGCAGCAGTCTCTTCCAGAGAGGCGGCCTGCTGCTCGGTACGTGAAGAGAGATCGTTACTGCCGGCGGCAATTTCACCTGCGCCGGTATAGATGGTGTCAGCCCCGTCACGCACCACGCTGACTGTGTTCGCCAGTGCCTGCTGCATGTCGCGAACGTTGACTGCCAGCAGCGCCATCTCATTGCTGCCATCGGCGTTGATGCTGTGCGTCAAATCACCCGCAGCAATGTGGCGAATATGCCCCATCACTTCGTGGAGAGGCTTGAGCAGCACTCGCTGCATCGCCAGCCAGCTGGCGATAATCACGGTGACGACAATCAGCATCACGGCAGACAGCAGCCAGATTATCTTCTGGTAATCACTCTCATTGTCCTGCACCCCGGCAGTGGCCAGCGCCGTTTGCGCGCTACGCCATTCCCGATAAACTTCCTGCATGGCCGTTTGCTTTTGCTCGGCATTCTGCTTGAACATCTCTTCCAGCTTACCTTCAGCCAACAGCGCGTTCATTTTAGCCAGCGTCGCAGAATAGATGCCGTACTGCTCTTCCAGTCGATCGGCCAGATGTTCATCAAGCCCCGGCGTTTCCGGCAGGGCGTAGTATTTATCGTAATGCTCTTTCGATTCGGCCAACAGGTGATTTGCCGTGTTCACCAGTTCCTTCAACTGACCGCCGTTAATCTCGCTGGCCATCGTTCCCTGTAAACGCAACATGCCCCGGTTGAGCGTGACGCGAGCCTGGTTCAGGCTAATCCACGCATCGGTAAACTCGGCCACGTTCTGGCTGGAAAGCTGAGAGACGTTAAAGTTTTGCTTATCGTTATTGAGCGCGCCAATAAAGACGCCCGCGGAGATGAGCTGCATCGCGCCCAGGGCGAGTAACACGGTGATAAGTAGGGTTATCACTTTGATTCGTTTAAACATCTGTAGCCTTTTATTATGCAGGTATTGTCTGAGGTCTAACTATCGGCAGCGGCGTGCGCTTATTTAATCCTGTCGCGCGGCTTTTTTCGCCATCCCTCTCCTTTCTAATAAGATTCAGCACCTTAACGAAACAAGAAATTTTCGTGACATTCCTCACAAAACACCCCACCCCGAAAGGGTTATATCCTTCGCCATAAGTTGCATTTAAAATACATCTTATATTATTAAGAATGAGGTAACGGCAATGTCTTATCGCGATCAACCTTTAGGTGAACTGGCGCTCTCTATTCCTCGCGCTTCGGCCCTGTTTCGTAAATACGATATGGATTACTGCTGCGGCGGTAAGCAAACGCTGGCACGCGCTGCTGCGCGTAAAGAGCTGGATTTAGACGTTATTGAGGCACAGCTCGCGCAGTTGGCTGAACAGCCGCTGGAGAAAGACTGGCGTACCGTGGCACTGGCAGAAATCATCGATCATATCATCGTGCGTTATCACGACAGACACCGCGAACAGCTGCCGGAACTGATTCTGCAGGCCACGAAAGTTGAACGCGTTCACGCCGATAAACCGAACGTACCACGCGGTCTGGCGAAAAACCTGACCATGCTGCATGAAGAGCTGTCCAGCCACATGATGAAAGAAGAGCAGATCCTGTTCCCGATGATCAAACAGGGCATGGGTAGCCAGGCGATGGGACCAATCAGCGTGATGGAAAGCGAACATGACGATGCCGGTGAACTGGTCGAAGTGATCAAACACATCACCCATAACGTGACGCCGCCGCCAGAAGCCTGCACCACCTGGAAAGCCATGTATAACGGCATTAACGAGATGATCGACGACTTGATGGAACACATCAGTCTGGAAAATAATGTGTTGTTCCCGCGAGCTCTCGCCGGGGAGTAAAGATATCGCCGGATAGCGCTAACGCGAATCCGGCCTACGGAATTCAGGCCCGGTAAGCATCGCGCTACCGGGCACTAAAATTAACGCATACCTGCCATACGTTTCTTACCGATAAACAACCATCCCAGACCCAGCGCGATGAACCACAGCGGCGTCACGATCAGCGCCTGGCGGGTATCATCTTCCAGCGTCAGCAGTACCAGTACGAAGACGAAGAACGCCATACATACCCAGCACATCAGCTTGCCTAGCGGCATCTTGTAGATTGATTTTTCATGCAGGTGCGGACGCTGCTTGCGGTACACCAGGTACGAGCAAAGAATGATGGTCCAGACGAACATGAACAGAATCGCCGACACGGTGGTGATCATGGTGAACGCGCCAATCACGCTCGGGTTCACGTAAAGCATCACCACGCCGCCCAGCAGACAGATACAGGAGAAGGTTAAACCTTTCGCCGGAACTGCGCGTTTAGACAGTTTGGCAAATGCTTTAGGCGCTACGCCTTCCTGTGCCAGGCCGAACAGCATACGGCTGGTAGAGAACACGCCACTGTTTGCGGAAGAGGCAGCTGAAGTCAGCACCACAAAGTTGATCAGGCTCGCCGCGGCAGGCAGCCCGACCAGCACAAACAGTTCAACGAATGGGCTCTTGGTTGGCACTACCGAGCTCCACGGTGTTACGGACATAATCACGATCAGCGCAAAAACGTAGAACATGATGATACGGATCGGAATCGAGTTAATGGCGCGCGGCAGAGATTTCTCCGGGTCCTTGGTTTCTGCAGCGGTCGTTCCCACCAGCTCAATACCCACAAACGCGAACACGGCTATCTGGAAGCCAGCAAAGAAGCCGCTCAGACCTTTCGGGAACCAGCCACCGTCATTCCACAGATGCGTGAACGATGCCTGAACGCCGGTTGGCGACTGGAAGTGCGTCAACACCATCACCAGACCAACGACAATCAGGCCGATGATGGCGACGATTTTGATCATCGCAAACCAGAACTCCATCTCACCGAACATTTTTACAGTGGCAAGGTTGAGGCTCAGCAGCAGCACGATCACCGCCAGCGAGGCGACCCAGTCTGAAAGTTCGGGGAACCAGAATTGCGCATACGCCGTAATGGCGACAACGTCTGCCATCCCGGTAACAACCCAGCAGAACCAGTAAGTCCAGCCGGTAAAATACCCGGCCCATGGCCCGAGCAGATCAGAGGCGAAATCACTAAAAGATTTGTACTCCAGATTCGAGAGCAGCAATTCACCCATTGCACGCATCACGAAAAACAGCATAAAACCGATAATCATATACACAAAGATGATCGACGGTCCGGCGAGGCTGATGGTTTTACCAGAGCCCATAAACAGGCCGGTACCAATAGCACCACCAATAGCAATAAGTTGAATATGACGGTTTGTGAGATTGCGCCGTAGCGACTGTTCAGACGAAGCCTCTTCAGCGGCGTCGACTTTTACCTGATCTACCATGTTTTTTCTTCCTGTACCTGTCTGTGTTGTTCAGGCTCTACGGCCTTTAGTGTGTCTATGATACGACGTTCCTGATTATCAGGACTCATCGATATTAGGTAAGAATTGGCGGGATGAATACTAAGATTTAGATATAATGTTAATTTAATGTTTAAAGTGAGTGTCATATCACTCTGATAGCGCGAATCAGCTCACAAAAATACACGCTAACGAGGCATTTGCAAAATAAAATATCGACAACCACGTAACTATAGCTTTTCACGCTATTTTTTTGTTCCCCCCGGCCTCGGAGGGAACAGAAGTCACTGCTTACAGGATCTCAAGCAGCTCAACGTCGAACACCAGCGTGCTGAACGGAGGAATGGACGCGCCAGCGCCACGCTCGCCGTAAGCCAGTTCCTGAGGAATAGTCAGTTCCCATTTGGAACCTACCGGCATCAGGGTCAGCGCTTCAATCCAGCCAGGGATCACGCCGTTAACCGGGAATTCAGCCGGTTCGCCGCGTGCGACAGAGCTGTCAAACACGGTACCGTCGATCAGTTTACCGGTGTAGTGCACGCGAACGCGGTCAGTACGCGCTGGAATAGCACCTTCGCCCTGAGTCAGAACACGGAACTGCAAACCGGATTCAGTGCTGTTCACACCCTCTTTCTCACGGTTTTCTTCCAGATATTTGACGCCATCAGCCGCCATAGCCTGGAAACGCTCGCGACGAACTGCATCAGCGCGTTCGTGGATTTCACGCAGTGCGCGATGCACAACATCAACCGGCACTGCCGGGTGCTTACCTTCCAGCGCGTCAGCGATACCCGCTACCAGCGCTTCAGGCAACAGTCCTTCCAGTCCGGATTCACTCAGCTGTTGTCCTACCTGCAAACCAATGCCGTAGCTTGCTTGCGCTTCGATAGTGTCAAAAGTCGGGTTAGCCATCATATTTCCTTTCATCGGATGTAAAGTAGCGGGCAGCATATCAGCCATGCCGCATCCGGTAAAACTTTGTCTCGGGAACAGATGACAAATCGCGAGGAAACATAAACAATAGGAATACCCCGCGTTGACGTCACGAAAGCGGGTAATATGACGAACATCATAGCATTAGCCATCTATACTCTATGATCGAGGAACGAGACGCGGAGCAGGAGGAAAGCCATGCCCGGGCGCTTTGAATTAAAACCAACCCTGGCGAAAATCTGGCATGCACCGGACAATTTTCGCATTATGGATCCGCTACCGCCTATGCACCGACGCGGCATTATAATTGCTGCTATCGTGCTGGTGATAGGCTTCCTGCTGCCCTCCAGTGACACCAGCGATGCCCCTGTGGTTACGCGTACTGCCCAGCTGGATTTACAGTCACAGTCGCAGCCACCGACCGAAGCTCAACTGCAGGCACAGTTGGTCGCCCCGCAAAACGATCCGGGCCAGGTCGCTCCGCTTGCCCCAGAGCCAATCCAGGAAGGAGAACCAGACGCGCAGCCGCAGGCTCAGCAATCTCAGCCGCAGACGCAACCTTTCCAACAGGATAGTGGAATTGAGCAGCAGTGGCGCTCCTATCGCGTAGACTCGGGCAAAACGCTGGCGCAGGTATTCCGTGACCATAACCTCCCGCCAACCGATGTATACGCAATGGCGCAGGTTGAAGGTGCCGGAAAACCGCTGAGCAACCTGAAAGACGGCCAGATGATACAAATCAGGCAGAATGCCAACGGCGTGGTAACGGGATTAACCATTGATACCGGTAATGGTCAGCAGGTACTGTTTACTCGACAACCTAACGGCAGTTTTATTCGCGCCCGTTAACCGGCACACCTGTAGACCTGATAAACACAGCGCATCAGACATCAAGGTGAAGCGTCAGCGCTTCACCTTGTTCACCCACCAGATCCCGGAACAGACCAGCACCAGCGCCAGTGCATATTTCCATTCGAGAATGTTTTCGCCGAGGAATATCGCCGACAGAACCGCCCCCGAAACCGGGATCAGGAAGTTAAACGGCGCAATCATCCCCACGCGGTTATGCTTGAGCAGAATACTCCATAACGCAAAAGCGACCGAAGAGAGTAACGTCAGGTAGCCCAGAATCGCCACTGAAGACGCGCCGTGTACGGTTAGCGTGCCACCAAAAGCGTAGCCGCCGATAACCAGCGCCAGACCGCCGCCGCCCAACTGATATCCTGTCATTACCGTCGGGTCTACCGTCTGAGAAATGCGTTTACCGTATAACGTGGCGGCAGAAAGAATAAAGGCCGCCATCACCACTGAACCGTCCCCTAACAGGCTGAAGTTAAAATCCAGTCCGCTGCTAAAGTTCACCACCATTACACCGGTAAAGCCCAGGATACAGCCCAGCACTTTGTTGTAGCTCAGCTTGTCGTTCTGATAGATAAAATGGGCCAGCAGCACGCTGAAGAAGGTGCCGGTCGCGTTCATGATCGACCCCTTCACCCCCGTCGTGAACGCCAGGCCAATATAGAAGAAGATGTATTGCAGCGAGGTTTGCGTCAGTCCCAACAGCGTGAGCTGACCGTACTGACGCGGGCTTAACCGGCCAATCGGTTTACGCTGCGCCACCGCCAGCAATAATCCAGCAAACAGGAAGCGATAGCCGGCAAAGACAATTTTTGAAGGAATGTCATCCGTGGCAATCTGGAAGATCTCATATCCGCTTTTGATCGCCGGATAGGCGCTCCCCCACAGCAGACAGCAGAACGCTGCGCTCAGGTAGACAACATTTTTACGCGCAAACAGAGGTTGGTGCGTTGGTTCCATTCCATCACCACTTTGAAATAATGTTTTATTTTTATGATTATCCCGAAAAGGATAAAGAATAGCCAGAGCGAAAAGCGGAGGGAACAGAAAAGCAAAACGCCGACACAAGGCCGGCGCTTTTACGCGGTAATCAGAATAAAAACTTATTCTGCAACTACGTTTACAGTCAGCTTAGCAAACACTTCGCTGTGAACCTGGAAGCTCACTTCGTGCTCACCAGTGGTACGCAGAACGCCGTTCGGCAGACGAACTTCGCTCTTAGCTACTTCAACGCCAGCTGCAGTTACAGCGTCAGCGATGTCGCGAGTACCGATGGAACCGAACAGTTTACCTTCGTCGCCAGCTTTAGACGCGATGGTTACGGTTTCCAGTGCGTTGATTTTCTCAGCACGAGCTTCAGCAGCGGACAGAACGTCAGCCAGTTTAGCTTCCAGCTCAGCGCGACGCGCTTCGAAAAATTCAACGTTTTTCTTGGTAGCAGGAACAGCTTTACCCTGTGGTACCAGGAAGTTACGAGCATAGCCCGCTTTAACGTTAACCTGATCACCCAGGCTACCCAGGTTTGCTACTTTATCAAGCAGAATAACTTGCATTACCTTATCCTCTCAAAGTCGTATTAATGGACCGTGACCGATTACTGATGACGATCAGTGTACGGCAGCAGGGACAGGTAGCGAGCGCGTTTGATAGCGCGAGCCAGCTGACGCTGGTATTTTGCACGGGTACCGGTGATACGGCTTGGGACAATCTTACCGCTTTCGGTGATGTAGTTTTTCAGCGTAGCGATATCTTTATAGTCGATCTCTTGAACGCCTTCCGCGGTGAAACGGCAGAACTTGCGACGACGGAAATAACGTGCCATATGGCTAGTCTCCAGAATCTATCAATTCAATCTGCTCGGCATGCAGAACCATTTTGCTCAGGCCGTTCTTTGCCTTGTGGCAAGAGATGAACCCCTGAACGGTCACTGCGCTACCGACCGTTATACTGTGAGTAATGGCCTGGTTTTCGTGTCCGCTAATAATAACGGGCATTTGGCACCACGCCTGCCGGTGAAACCCGGCTTCCTCCTGCACAGAACGATGCTCAAGCACGAACTGGCAATGAGGAATTCCTGATGGACTGACCTTTCGAAGGGGAGCCCTGCACACGGTGCCGGACAACGCCAGACGGTTGGTCATCAGAAATTACTCTTCAGAATCCCCAGCTTCAGCATCATCTGCGGTTTCGTTAGCGAAATCATCGCGACGTTCACGACGCTCGTCTTTCGCTTTAACCATCGGAGATGCTTCGGTAACAGCGTGTTTAGTACGCATAACCATGCTGCGGATAACGGCATCGTTGAAGCGGAAGGTAGTTTCCAGCTCATCGATCACTTCCTGCGGCGCTTCAACGTTCAGCAGAACGTAGTGAGCTTTGTGCAGTTTGTTGATCGGGTAAGCCAGCTGACGGCGGCCCCAGTCTTCCAGACGGTGGATCGTGCCTTCTGCACCAGTGATGGCAGCAGTGTAGCGTTCGATCATACCCGGAACCTGTTCGCTCTGGTCAGGATGGACCATAAAAACGATTTCGTAATGACGCATCGAATTGCTCCTTACGGATTATTCAGCCTCCTGTCTGGGTCAGCCGAGGCCCGGGGAGGCAAGGAACGTGTTAAAGGTCGGCTGAAAAATTGACGCGTCATAATACTGGCGCCTGCCACTAAACTCAAGGTAATTGTACGATTATTTATCATGTCGCCATTAATACATATCCAGCAGCATTTTGACGCTGATGCAAATGGAGACAATGACAATCATGGGTCGGATAACTTTCTTGCCGCGCGTTAGTACGACCGTCGCGCCAAGACGTGCGCCGAGGGACTGCCCGGCAAACATCACCAGCCCCAGTGACCAGATCATTTTACCGCCAAAAATGAAGAACAAAATCGAGGCGATGTTGGACGCCAGGTTAATAAAATTCGAGTGAATTTGCGCCTTATCGATGCTGTATCCCCACAGTAGGATATAGCTGAGGGTATAAAAGGAGCCAGCCCCGGCACCGAGAAAGCCGTCATAAAAACCAATGCATCCCCCGCCAATCAACGAGAAGAGAAACAGGGATACCTGCTGCTTTCTTTTCGGTTCGCTGAGATTTGGCGCAAAAATAAAGTAGATAGCGACCGCGATAATCAGGATCGGGAGCAGTTTCTTCAGCAGCTCCGGTTCAATGAACTGGATAAGCGTCGTTCCCATCGCAGAACCGATAAAGGCAGATAAAAACACATACTTGTGCTCCTGCACGTTGATATGCCCCCGGCGTAAAAAATAAATCCCGGAGGTCAGCGAGCTGCCCAGTGCCTGAATCTTATTGGTTGCCAGCGCATTCGCCGGGGGTAAACCAGAAATTAACAGTGCGCCAATCGAGAGAAAACCACCGCCGCCCGACACCACGTTAATAAAGCCTGCCACCAGCGCGACCATAAACATAATCACAAAGTAGCTGAAATCCATGAATGAAGTATCCATAAGTTTTTGCCTTATTATCATAAAGTTATATTAATTATCCGGCTCACTATAAACGGCGTACTCACCCGATTAAATTGACTATTTGGTAAGTGCTTATGCGCGAAAGACAGGTATTTTTCACCGCAGCGGTACACACCAGCGGCCTGTTAATAAAAGAAAAGATGGCTATGCGGTAATTTTTTGAACAACTGCATCAGAAATGGTCGCTATCGACTGCGCCGGTAACGGTTAAAATTACATCAGAAGCTAATCACTCACAGGAGAGAGGCAACCAGAGACCGCAGTCGAGGAGGTACATATGCGAGCCCGTGTTTTGACCCTTCTGGCTATGCTTTTGCTTAGTGCAAATGCAACGGCAGCCATCAAAATTGACAATCATCAGGCCAGGAATATGGATGATGTGCAGAGCTTAGGCGTCATTTACATAAATCATAACTTCGCCACTGAAAGTGAAGCCACTCAGGCCCTGAATGAAGAGACCGATGCGCAAGGCGCAACCTACTACCACGTGATCCTCACCAGGGAACCCGGTAGTAACGGAAATATGCACGCCAGTGCAGATATTTACCGCTAGCACCAGAAATAACCAACGAGAACATTGCCACAGTTTAATTTGCCCCCTTCACAGGGGGCTTTTTTTGCAAAAAAGTCCCGAAACCAGATCGATAACATCCCCTGAATGATTGGGCTCCAGGACTTAGTCGTTACTTCTGTCCGTAATAGGCGTTTGGACCGTGCTTACGCATGAAATGCTTATTCATCAGATAACTGTCGATGGGGCTAAGCGCCGGATTAATGCCACGCGCAATCCATGCCATTTTTGCCACTTCCTCCATCACCACGGCGTTATGTACCGCATCGTGAGCATCCTTGCCCCAGGCAAACGGGCCATGCTGGTACACCACTACGCCAGGCGTATGCAAAGGTTCCACCTCCCCCAGCGTTTCGACAATCACCTTACCGGTATTTAGCTCATACTCGCCCTGAACTTCAGCTTCAGTTAACGCCCTGGTGCAGGGAATATCGCCAAAGAAGTAATCCGCATGCGTCGTGCCGAACGAGGGAATTGCCAGACCCGCCTGCGCCCATGCCGTCGCGTGGGTTGAGTGGGTGTGCACCACGCCGCCGAGAGAAGAATAGCGGCGATACAGCACCAGATGGGTGGCGGTATCAGAAGAAGGACGATAGCGTCCTTCCACTACGTTGCCGGCCAGATCCACAACCACCATGTCATCTACCTGCATCGTTTGGTAGTCGACGCCGCTAGGCTTAATCACCACCAGACCGCGCTCGCGGTCAATGGCGCTGACGTTCCCCCAGGTGAACGTCACCAGCCCGTAGCGCGGCAAATCCATATTGGCCTCAAAAACCTGCTGTTTAAGTTTTTGCATTACACCGCCTCCACCAGACCTGCGCTGGCCATTCGCGCCTTCACCCAGTCGCGCGCCTTCGCGACTTCACGTGCCGGGTCGTCCGACGTTTCACTCCACATCTCAATCAGGTATGGTCCGCAGTACCCACTCTGTTTGAGCGTCGCAAAACAACGTTCGAACTCAACAACCCCTTCACCAAACGGCACATTTTTGAATACACCGGGTTTGGTATCCTTCACGTGTACGGCAACGATATGACCCATCCCAGCCTGCAGCTCCATCTGCACGTCGTTATCCCACGCCGACAAATTGCCAATATCGGGATACAGCTGGAACCACGGATTGTTGAGATAGTGGGCATAACCCAGTGCCTTGCTGATCGAATTCATCAGCGGATAATCCATGATTTCCATCGCCAGCGTCACCTGCGCGCGGCTCGCCATCTCCACGCTCTCTTTCAGCCCATCGCGAAACCGACGACGCGTTTCGTTATTGGCCTGCTGGTAATAGACGTCGTAACCCGCCAGTTGAATAACGCGAATACCGATATCCTGCGCAAACTGAATGGCTTTACGCATGATCTCCAGCCCCTGTTCGCGCACCGCATCATCTTCACTGCCAAGCGGGAAACGACGATGAGCGCTCAGGCACATGGACGGTACGCGTATCCCTGTCTCAGCGATAGCGGCCACCAGCGCCAGTCGCTGCTCGCGGCGCCAGTCAAGACGCGCCAGGCGATCGTCGGTTTCATCAACCGATATTTCGACAAAATCAAAGCCCAGTTCCTTCGCCAGCTGCAAGCGTTCCAGCCAGCACTCCCCGCCGGGGAGCGCTTTTTCATAGATACCGAGCGGGACCTGTTTCGACAACATAGTCGCTCCTTATCCCCACAGTTGGGCGATGGAACGTTTGAACTGACGCGCAGCGTCTACCGGAGAGGCGGCATCGCGAATACTACGTCCGGCAATAAAGACGTGGATAGGGATCCCCTGGAACAGCGGCAGATCCTCCAGCGCCAGGCCGCCGGTGACGGTGACCTTAAAGCCCATATCAGAAAGGCGTTTGATGGCGCTAATATCTGCCTCTCCCCACGCCACACCCGCCGCCTGCGCGTCACGGCTGCGGTGATATACCACTTGCCCAATGCCCGCGTCACGCCACTCCTGCGCCAGCTCCCAGGTCCAGTAACCAGTCAGTTCAATCTGCACGTCGCCGTTAAATTCTTTCGCCACCTCCAGCGCCCCCCTGGTGGTGTTGATATCCGCACAGCAGATGACGGTAACCCAGTCAGCGTTGGCTTCGAAACACATGCGCGAGAGGATTTTACCCGCGTCAGCGATTTTGGCGTCTGCCAGCACAATTTTATGCGGATAAAGCGCCTTCAGATCGCGTACGGCGCGCACCCCCTCTGCCACGCAAAGAATCGTGCCCACTTCAATGATATCGACCTCTTCGGCAATCAGACGCGTCGTTTCATAGGCGGAAGACATTGATTGGTTATCCAGCGCAACCTGCAACATAGGTAATGACATTTTGGTATCCTTTTAAACAGCCGCCGCAGTGGCGTTATCAATTAAATCCAGCACTTCCTGCGCGGTACGGCAGGCACGTAAACGGTCGAAATTGGCTTCGTCGTCAAAGAGATTCACGATCTGCATGATGCCGACTTCCTGATGTGTGTTGGCGTCTACTGCCGCCATAGTGATCAGGATATCGACCGGGTCGTTATCTTCGTGGTTAAACACCAGCGGTGTTTTCAGCGTCACCAGCGCAAAACCGGTTTTCTTGACCCCTTCCTCCGGACGGCCGTGCGGCATTGCCAGGCCGGGCGCAATCACGAAATACGGGCCGAACTGTTCGACTCCGTCGAGGATGGCCTGGTAGTAGCGTGGTTCAACCACATCAGCCTTAACCAGCAGATCCACGCTCAGCTTTACCGCTTCCTGCCAGGAGCTGGCCTCAGCCTGTAAAAGGATGGTGTTATTGTCTGCCAGCGAATCACGTAATTTCATAGGCCGCCTCCTTACTTCACGTCCTGAGGGAAATGCGCGTTGATCACTTCCAGCAGTTTTGGTCCAAAATCGGCGGGAGACAGCATGTTGCGTACGCCAACAACATATTTATTGCCTGATACGGTAATCTCACCGGCGATATGGGTAGAAGCGATGATGATATCCGCGCCGCTCAGTTCACTTTTGTATTCGCCTACTGCGCAACTGTTTACCGTATGGTCAATATTTGACTGGGTTAAAAACTGATCCACCTTCATCTTCATGATCATGGAACTCCCCTGCCCATTGCCACATACAGCCAAAATACGTACGGTCATAATCGGAACTCCTTATTAAGCAGAGTGTTCTGCCAGTTGTTTTTCTGCGTCTTCCTCAGCGCGCAAGGTGCGTCCTGCGAAAAACATATAAGCCAGTGCAATCAGAATAATGACGGCCATAAACACGATGCCGATGGAGGCAAAGCCCTGCATCATCGGCGGCGCCAGAATTGACCAGTCCGCCATGCCCATCCAGGCGCTCATCCCGGTGAGCTTCACCGCCCAGACGCAGCCGAAGATTTCGATCATCCCCATCACCAGGCAAATCTTGAGCGCCGCGCGCCAGCCGCCAAAGTGGTTAGCAAACACGCCGATAGTCGCGTTCGAGAAGAACATCGGAATAAAGCCAGGGATAATCAGAATAGAAGAGCCGCAACCCACCAGGATGCCCACCGCAATCAGTTGGCCGATGGTGCCCCACATAAAGCCCCAGACCACCGCGTTGGGCGCAAAGCTATAAATCGCCGCGCAGTCGATAGCCAGCACTGCACCCGGGATCAGACGTTGAGAGATACCGTTGAACGCTTCTGAAAGCTCAGCAACGAACATACGAACGCCCTGAGTGATGATGAAAATAGCGACGGCAAACGAAAAACCGGTCTGCAGGATATAGACCGTCCAGTGGGTTTTACCCGCCATCGCCTGAACCACATCAATACCGAAAGAGAGCAGGATCGCGCCGAAGAAGAGGGTCATAACAATCGCGGTAGAAACGATGTTGTCATGGAAGATATTCAGCCAGCCCGGCAGCTTCAGATCTTCAACACTCTCCTCTTTCTTACCAAGATAAGGCGCGACTTTGTAGGCAATCCATGAAGCGAACTGCTGCTGGTGACCGATGGAGAAACCGCAGCCGTCGGTCACTTCCTGCGTCGGCTTGTACATCATATTGGAAGTAATGCCCCAGTAGAGGGACACCAGCACCGCGGTGCAGATGATGGTGGTCCACATCGGGTAACCGAAGATGTAGAGAGAGACGGCAATCAGGCCCGCCTGCTGGAACATTATGTGGCCGGTCAGCATGATGGTGCGAATGCCGGTAATACGCCGTAGCAGTACGTAACAAATATTCAGCGCCAGCGCCAACAACACCGCATAACCCACCCAACTATAGGCATCGCCCATACGTTCGATGGTTGCCATCATGGAGGCATAGGTATCGGAAATCGCACCATTGATACCGTAAACTTCGGACATCTTCGCCACCACCGGTTTAAACGTGCTGGTCAGAATGCCCGATCCCGCTTGCAGCAACATAAAACCGATAATCGTTTTGATCGTGCCTTTGATAATAACGCTGACGCTTTTACGCAGCAGGATGTAACCAAGACAGGTCACAATACCCAACAGCAAGGGCGCGTTGGTCATAACCTGATTAAAAAAGACGGTAAAGATGTTGTAGAGGATCTCCATAACGATCTCCAGTAGACGAAGTTGCTGAACATTCATTACAGATGCCCAGGATGTTGTGCCCTCACTCTAATTTTCAAAAGTAATCACAACAAGATTGAATTTGATTAAATGTGATGCAGTACGCAAATAATTCACACACTTGCAGAGTGGCTTTACTTCCAATTCATCGACGACAAAATAAATTCTATTAAAACAATAAAATACAAAACCAACACTCATGCAAACCATCCTGTCACGCTGTGATTTGATCACATTTCCCCGTTGAACAGCGAAAATCAACGCATTGCCTTCTTGAAAAAATGATGTCAATATTAATCAAAACAAATCACAAATTGACTTAATCTGAATGAATATGAAGGTAAATGCGATGAGTAAAGTAAAAAGCATCACGCGTGAATCATGGATCCTGAGCACATTCCCGGAGTGGGGAAGTTGGCTGAATGAAGAGATCGAACAGGAGCAGGTCGCCCCGGGCACATTCGCTATGTGGTGGCTTGGCTGTACCGGCATCTGGCTGAAGTCGGAAGGCGGGACGAACATCTGCGTCGATTTCTGGTGCGGAACGGGTAAACAGAGTCACGGTAACCCGCTAATGAAAACCGGCCACCAGATGCAGCGCATGGCTGGGGTGAAGAAACTGCAGCCAAACCTGCGCACCACGCCGTTTGTTCTTGATCCGTTTGCAATTCGACAGATCGATGCGGTGCTGGCGACACACGATCATAACGATCACATCGACGTGAATGTCGCGGCCGCCGTCATGCAAAACTGCGCTGATGACGTGCCATTTATCGGGCCGCAAACCTGTGTGGATCTGTGGATCGGTTGGGGTGTGCCAAAAGAGCGCTGCATCGTGGTAAAACCAGGCGATGTGGTGAAAGTGAAAGATATTGAAATTCATGCGCTTGACGCGTTTGATCGTACGGCATTAATCACGCTACCTGCCGATCAAAAAGCGGCAGGTGTGCTACCGGATGGTATGGATGCACGTGCGGTAAACTACCTGTTCAAAACACCGGGCGGTACGCTGTACCACAGCGGAGACTCGCACTACTCTAACTACTACGCAAAGCATGGCAACGAGCACCAGATCGACGTTGCGCTCGGCTCCTATGGTGAGAATCCGCGCGGGATTACGGACAAAATGACCAGCTCCGACATGCTGCGCATGGCGGAAGCGTTGAATACGAAAGTGGTGATCCCTTTCCATCATGACATCTGGTCAAACTTCCAGGCCGACCCTCAGGAGATCCGCGTACTGTGGGAGATGAAAAAAGATCGACTGAAGTATGGCTTTAAGCCGTTTATCTGGCAGGTGGGCGGTAAGTTCACCTGGCCGTTGGACAAAGATAACTTTGAATATCACTACCCGCGCGGCTTTGATGACTGCTTCACGATTGAACCGGATCTGCCGTTTAAATCCTTCTTGTGACCCCTACAAAATGCCGGGCCATTCCGGCATTTTTCCCATTTACTTTAGTATTTCCAGGCTATTTCAAATATCATCTTTTCAAATCAATTTGTATCGGAATAGCTCATGACTGAAGCACAAAGACATCAAATATTGCTGGATATGCTGGCGCAGTTGGGCTTTGTTACCGTTGAGAACGTGATTGAGCGTCTGGGGATTTCACCAGCCACAGCACGCCGGGACATCAATAAACTCGACGAAAGCGGCAAACTCAAGAAAGTCCGCAATGGCGCAGAAGCCATCACCCAGCAACGTCCGCGCTGGACACCTATGAATCTGCATCAGGCGCAGAACCACGATGAAAAAGTTCGCATTGCCAAGGCCGCATCCCAGCTTGTAAATGCGGGTGAAAGCGTGGTGATCAACTGCGGATCAACCGCCTTCCTGCTTGGTCGTGAAATGTGCGGCAAGCCGGTGCAGATCATCACCAATTATCTGCCGCTGGCGAACTATCTGATCGACCAGGAGCATGACAGCGTGATCATCATGGGAGGGCAATACAACAAAAGCCAGTCCATCACGCTTAGTCCGCAAGGCAGCGAAAATAGCCTGTATGCCGGACACTGGATGTTTACCAGCGGTAAAGGGTTGACCGCGGACGGACTGTATAAAACCGATATGCTAACCGCGATGGCTGAGCAGAAGATGCTTAACGTAGTGGGTAAACTGGTGGTGCTGGTCGATAGCAGTAAGGTCGGTGAACGCGCGGGGATGCTGTTCAGTCGCGCCGATCAAATCGATATGCTGATTACCGGCAAAAACGCTAACCCTGAGATTCTGCAACAACTTGAAGCTCAGGGCGTAAGCATCGTGCGCGTTTAAAGGTGCTGGCGAAAAAACGTTACCGTCGCTGCCAGCGCCTCTGGCGTGATGCGGTGGCGTACGCCCGCTTCCCACAGGCAGGTTAAATTGTTATCCAGCCCTGCCTGAATCAGCGCCTGCTGTAAGCGGAAGGTTTCAACCGCGGGCACCACATCGTCCTCCTGTCCATGCCACAACAGCAACGGTCGGTCGGCCAGCCGTTGTAGTTGATGCGTAACATCCCATTCGGCGAGCGGTGCGATAATGGCATCGAACTCTGCCTGCTGCTCTGGCGTCTGGACCCGTAAAGGGGGAAAAAGCGTCTGTGCAAGACGGGTAAAATAGCCCGAACCCATCAGGCTGGCTACACATTTAACCTCGGGATGGCGGGCCATAATGCCCAACGCCGTCATGCCTCCCATCGACGCCCCCGCAACAGCAAGTCTTTCATCTGATAGCCAATTTTCCGCCACCAGCGCCGCACGTAACGTCGTAAACTCCTGCATGTTTTGCTGCAATATATGCCAGAAGCGAAACATTCGCTCCTGAGCATCACCGTTGAAGCGGGCACCATGGTCGGGCGCATCGGGCATGACAACCCGGAATCCGGCCTGAGCCAGAGCAACGGCAAAATAGCTATAGACCAGACTTGAAGATGTAAACCCGTGATAGAAAATAATGCAAGGGAGTGAACACTCGCGTTTGCCAGCCGGAACGGCGTGCAGGACAGGGATACCAGCCAACTGTCGTGTTTCAATTTCGATCATTTTTCGCCTCTTTTTTTCTGGTATGCCATGCAGCAATACTTAACGCAAGCGAATGTGTTCGGCAATGATTCATAATGTTGAGAACTGGGTTACGCTTTCGCAACATTTTCATTCGAAAATCGCGTGAGAGATAACACTTCGGGAACATTCCCCTAAAGGGAAATTGATAAGGCACTACACTATGGCTATCAGGAAACGAGATAGAGTTATGCGTCGGTTTGCCTCTTTATTGCTGGTGATGCTTTTAAGCGCCTGTAGCGTGCTACAGGGAACGCCGCAACCCGCACCGCCCGTTGCCGACCACCCGCAGGAGATCCGCCGTGACCAGAGTAATGGGTTACAGCGAATAGGAACGGTCAGCGCGCTGGTAAGAGGCTCTCCGGATGATGCGCTGGCAGAGATCCGTGACAAAGCCGTCGCGGCTAAAGCTGATTACTACGTGGTTTTATTAGTGGATGAAACCATCGTGACAGGCCAATGGTATTCACAGGCTATTTTGTATCGTAAATAACATTGGGTAGGAATTTAGTCAGCTTTACATTGCTTTGCGCCGCTATGCGTTTACCTGTGCACAATAAACCAACAGCAGGAAGCTTGAGGTTTATGATCGCGATGGAATGCCCTGCCGTGTGTAGGGGTACGAATAATGGAGCTGACGATGAAACAATCACTTGCCTTATCCTCACTGCTGCTTTCTGCCGGACTGGTAGGTACTACGGCGCAGTCTGCCGAGTTCGCCAGTGCTGACTGCGTTACAGGCCTGAACGAAATTGGCCTGATATCTGTCAGTAACATTGCAGGGAATCCGCAGGATGTAGAACGAGTAATCGCGTTAAAAGCGGATGAACAGGGTGCCTCATGGTATCGGATCATTCAGATGTACGAAGACCAGCAGCCCGACAACTGGCGCGTACAGGCCATACTCTATGCTTAACAGATTGCCGGATGGCGTAAACTTTTCCGGCCTACATTGAATGTAGGCATGATAAGGCGCGCCAGCGTCGCCATCAGGCATATTATTACCGTAATCCCCCCGTTGCCCGCAGGAGCAAGTCGTTCAGCACCTGCTCGGACAATCGTAGTCCACCACGCGTATCGAGCATCATTTGACACCAGGCCTGCGCCACTGGCGGAGAGGCATAGCGCAACATCTGCGCCCCGCAACCGAGCAGGAAAAGCTGCTGTGTAATCTCCCGTCCCAACTCCTCACTGGGTTTACGTAAACGCTGCTGTAGTTGACGTACCATTCGATCGTAATGTCGGTCTTGCCCTTTTACCTCAGCAAAGGCTTCGCTGAGCATATCGTATATGCCGGGTTGTTTTGTCAGCACCCGCAATACATCGAGGCACATAATGTTGCCAGAGCCCTCCCAGATACTGTTTACCGGCATCTCACGATACAGGCGCGGCAACTCACTCTCCTCGCAGTAGCCAATCCCGCCGAGCACTTCCATCGCCTCTGCAACAAACGGCATACCGGCTTTGCAAACAGAGAATTTCGCTGCTGGCGTGAACAACCTGGCCCACAGAGATTCTTTGGCATCAGCGCGACGGTCCCAGGCCCGTGCCAGTCGGAACAGTAACGCCGTCTGACCTTCCAGGTGGAGCGCCATCCGACCTAATACCTGGCGCATCATCGGTTGTTCGATCAATGGTTTGCCAAAAACCTGTCGCTGGTGCGCATGGTAAATCGCGACAGAAAAAGCACGTCGCATCATGCCATGACTGCCGAGCGCACAGTCAAAACGCGTCATCCCACCCATTTTCAGGATATGACGTATCCCTTCCCCTTCTTCACCCAATAGCCAGCCAATCGCATCGTGGAATTCAACCTCGCAGCTGGCGTTGGAGCGATTGCCTAACTTATCTTTCAGCCGCTCCAGACGGATAGCATTACGCTGCCCGTCGGGTAAAAATCGCGGTACAAAAAAGCAGGATAAGCCTCCCTTTACCTGGGCCAGTACCAAATGGGCATCGCTTTGTGGCACGGAGAAAAACCACTTATGTCCCACCAGTCGATACGAGCCGTCTGTAAGACGTTCTGCCTGAGTGGTATTGCTCAGCACATCTGACCCCCCCTGCTTCTCGGTCATTCCCATGCCGATCAATAACCCACGCTTTTGCCCTCCTGGCAGTAAATGCGAGTCATAACGGTCGCTTAGCAGCGGCGTAAACCAGTCGTGAAAGGGTGCAGGTAACATCTGAAGTAACAACGGCGTGGCGGCAAAAGTCATGGTAACCGGACACAACGTGCCCGCTTCCACCTGCGCATGCAGCATGAAACGGGCCGCCCGGGCAACAAATGTTCCCTGCCTCGCATCTTCTTCCCAGGCCAGATTATGTACGCGATTGGCGCACAATCCCTGCATCAGTAAATGCCAGGCAGGATGAAAACGCACATCATCCAGCCGCTGACCCTGCGAGTCGTAGCGCAACAACTCGGGTGGAAAAGCATTGGCCAGACGGCCAAGCTCGAGCGACTCGGCAGTCCCTAGCTGCTGACCAATACTGGCGAGAAGATCGCTGTCCCAGCCAGCGCCTTCACGGATAACCGCTTCACACAGCGCGCCATCGGACAGATATAAGTTGCTGTTATTGAGCGGTACAGGTTGGTTAAAAACGGTATGCGTTTGCCAGTGCATTGTGTCTCCCTCCGTCAATGGCCGTCACCTTAAGTATGGTCAGACAGAGAGGAGCACGCATGGGACAACGGTCACAAAAAAGCCATCCCGAAGGATGGCTTGAGAGAAGAGAGAAATGAGGGAGATAGTTTAGCCGCGCTGGCGTACAGCCTCAAACAGGCAGATGCCCGTCGCAACTGAAACGTTCAGCGACGAAACGCTCCCAGCCATCGGGATGCTGATCAGTTCGTCACAGTGTTCGCGGGTCAAACGACGCATACCTTCACCCTCTGCGCCCATCACCAGCGCCAGACGTCCGGTCATTTTGCTCTGGTAGAGAGTATGGTCAGCTTCACCTGCGGTTCCGACGATCCAGATATTCTCTTCCTGCAGCATACGCATAGTGCGCGCCAGGTTGGTCACACGGATCAGCGGTACGCTTTCTGCCGCGCCGCAGGCCACTTTTTTCGCCGTTGCATTCAACTGCGCAGAACGATCCTTCGGTACGATAACAGCATGGACGCCAGCAGCATCGGCGCTACGCAGGCATGCCCCCAGGTTATGCGGATCGGTAACACCATCGAGGATCAAAAAGAACGGCTGATCGAGCGTAGCAATCAGATCCGGCAGATCGTTTTCCTGATACTGACGACCCGGCTTCACGCGAGCAATAATTCCCTGATGTACCGCACCCTCGCTTTTCTCATCCAGGAACTGGCGGTTAGCCAACTGAATGACAACACCCTGTGCTTCCAGTGCGTGGATCAGCGGCAGCAGGCGTTTATCTTCACGACCTTTGAGAATAAAGACGTCCTGGAAGCGCTCAGGCGCACGTTCCAGCAGAGCCTGCACCGCATGGATGCCGTAAATCATTTCACTCATGAATGTACTCGTTAATAGTTTATGCGTAACGCGGGCAACGCGAGGTTGCCCGACTTACTGTTTATGGCTGTTATTGCGCGACTTTCTTTTTCGTCGCGCGTTTAGCTTTGGTGGCGGCAGCGATTTTAAGCGTTTTTGCCGATGGCTTTTTCGCTTTTTTATCGCCTTTCTTCTCAGCCGTTTTTTTATCCGCCTGAGGTTTGGCTCTGCCTTTCTTCTCGCCGCGGAAAGCGCTATCCGGCTCGAAATTCACTTTTTTGCCCATCTGACGACGCTTACCGGTATTTTTACCCGCATCGCTTTTTTTCGCTTTTTCACGCGCGGTTTTACCTTCATTGCGCGGTGCACGTTCGCTGGAGATCAAACTGAAGTCGATTTTACGCTCGTCCATGTTGACCGCTTCCACGCGAACTTCCACGCGATCGCCCAGGCGATACATTTGACCGCTGGATTCCCCCGTCAGACGCTGCCCAACCTGGTCAAAACGATAGTAGTCGTTATCCAGGGAGGAGACATGCACCAGACCGTCGATAAACAGCTCATCAAGACGGACGAAGAAACCAAACCCGGTCACGCTGGCGATCACGCCTTTGAAGACATTACCTACCTGATCCAGCATGAAGTCGCACTTCAGCCAGTCAGAGACGTCGCGCGTAGCTTCGTCAGCACGGCGCTCGGCCATCGAACAGTGTTGACCCAGCTGCAGCATCTCTTCCATCGAATAATGGTAGCCACCCGTTTCCGTGGTGTTGCCTTTATGGCCCTGCTCCTGCGCCAGCAGATACTTAATCGCCCGGTGCAAGGAGAGATCCGGGTAACGACGGATCGGCGAGGTAAAGTGTGCATAAGACTGCAACGCAAGACCAAAGTGACCGCGGTTTTCCGGATCGTAAATCGCCTGCTTCATTGAACGCAGCAGCATAGTTTGCAGCATTTCTGCGTCAGGACGGTCAGCAATCGACTCCAGCAGTTCAGCGTAATCACGCGGCTCGGGTTTATTACCGCCGGGCAGCTCCAGCCCCAGCTCCGCCAACACCGAACGGAACGAATTAATCGCTTCGGTCGTCGGCTTATCGTGAATGCGGAACAGTGCCGGCTCTTTGGCTTTCTCAACGAATCGCGCCGCTGAGATGTTCGCCATGATCATGCACTCTTCAATCAGTTTGTGCGCGTCATTACGCTGCGTCTGCTCAATACGCTCAATACGGCGTTCAGCATTGAAGATAAACTTCGCTTCTTCACTTTCAAACGAGATACCGCCACGCTCTTCACGCGCTTTATCCAGCACTTTGTAGAGGTTATGCAGCTCTTCGATGTGTTTAACCAACGGCGCGTACTGCTCACGCAGTTCCTGATCGCCCTGCAGCATGTGCCAGACCTTGGTGTAGGTCAGACGCGCATGGGAGCTCATAACCGCTTCGTAGAATTTAAAGCCTGTTAAGCGGCCTTTCGACGAAATGGTCATTTCACAGACCATACACAGCCTGTCCACCTGCGGGTTGAGCGAACACAATCCGTTAGACAGCACTTCCGGTAGCATCGGAACAACCTGCGATGGGAAGTAGACGGATGTGCCACGGCTGCGCGCTTCCTGGTCCAGCGGAGTCGGCGGGCGAACGTAATAGCTTACGTCAGCAATCGCCACCCATAAACGCCAGCCGCCGCCGCGCTTCTTCTCGCAGTAAACCGCATCGTCGAAGTCACGCGCATCTTCGCCATCGATAGTGACCAGCGGCAGGGAGCGCAGATCGACACGTCCGGCTTTCGCTTCTTCCGGCACTTCTTCTTTCAGTCCAGCGACCTGTTTTTCGACCGCCTGAGGCCAGATATACGGGATTTCATGAGTACGCAGCGCCATATCAACGGCCATGCTGGTTCCCATGTTGTCGCCCAGGACTTCAACAATTTTACCCACCGCTTTAGTGCGACGCGTCGGACGCTGGGTCAGCTCAACCACGACCACAAAGCCCATACGAGCACCCATCACCTCTTCCGGCGGGATCAGGATATCAAAGCTCAGGCGGCTGTCGTCAGGGACGACAAACCCAACGCCAGCGTCGGTGAAGTAGCGACCGACAATCTGGCTGGTTTTCGGCACCAGTACGCGCACAATACGCGCTTCGCGACGACCTTTACGGTCCGCGCCCAGCGGCTGTGCCAACACCTGATCGCCATGAATACAGGTTTTCATCTGCTCGCTGGACAGGTACAGGTCATCTTTGCGGCCTTCAACGCGCAGAAAGCCGTAGCCATCACGGTGGCCAATAACGGTACCTTTCAGCAGGTCAAGACGCTCCGGCAGCGCATAGCACTGACGACGAGTGAAGACCAGTTGCCCGTCACGCTCCATGGCGCGCAGGCGGCGACGCAGCGCTTCTTGCTGCTCTTCACCTTCAATGTTGAGTTCAGCGGCCAGCTCATCGCGGTTGGCCGGTTTTTCACGTTTAGTTAAATGTTCGAGGATAAATTCCCGGCTCGGGATAGGATTCGCGTATTTTTCTGCTTCGCGTTCCTGGAAAGGATCTTGTGACATCGAGGTTCCTCCATTGTCAGCTCTGATGAAGATTTTCGTCACTCCACCAGCAATAATTTATAAAGCGGTTGATTCTCTTCAACCAAATCAGCAAGTGTGTAGTTGTCCAGTTCCGTGAGAAAACTTTGCACTGCCTTAGAAAGCGCCTGTTTAAGTCGACAGGCTGGGGTAATGTGGCAAAACTCGCTGCTACAATTGACCAACGATAGTGGTTCCAGCTCGCGAACCACATCACCAATACCAATATCCTTAGCTGGTTTACCCAGGCGGATACCGCCATTTTTTCCTCGAATAGCAGTAACGAAGCCCGCACGGCTAAGTTGATTGATTATTTTGACCATATGATTACGGGACACGCCGTAGACTTCTGTCACCTCAGAAATACTGGTCATACGTCCTTCGGGAAGTGACGCCATGTAGATTAGCGCACGTAATCCGTAATCGGTGAAACTTGTTAACTGCACATCAACCTCAGGAAAAGGGATAAAACGGATAAACCTGGTGGTATTAATTACATTGATGATAAACCAGCCACCAGCCAGGTCGCTAATTTATTTCAGTTCAGGAAGGAAAAAAGCGAGGAACTTACGTGATTTTAAGCCGGATTATGATGCAAAGCGCCTCATCCGGCCTAAGATAGTGCAAGCGCAGCGCCATTCGACGCCACGCTATAACCAGAATTATGCGTCGAACGGGTCGCGCAGGATCATGGTTTCAGTACGGTCTGGGCCAGTTGAGATAATATCAATCGGCACACCGGTCAGTTCTTCAATACGCTTGATGTAGTTCAGTGCTGCCTGCGGCAGACCGCTACGTTCCTTCACACCGAAGGTGGATTCAGACCAGCCTGGCATGGTTTCGTAGATCGGCTCGATACCTTTCCAGTCGTCCGCAGCCAGCGGGGTAGTCGTTACTTCACGGCCATCCGGCATACGATAAGCAACACAGATTTTCACCTCTTTCAAACCGTCCAGTACGTCCAGTTTGGTCAGGCAGAAGCCAGACAGGGAGTTAATCTGTACTGCACGGCGTACCGCAACGGAGTCCAGCCAACCGGTGCGACGACGACGACCGGTGGTCGCGCCATACTCGTTACCTTGTTTGCACAGGAACTCGCCAACGTCATCAAACAGCTCAGTCGGGAACGGACCCGCGCCTACACGTGTAGAGTAAGCTTTGATGATACCCAGAACGTAATCCACATAACGTGGACCCAGGCCGGAGCCGGTCGCCACGCCACCTGCGGTGGTGTTGGAAGACGTTACGTACGGATAGGTACCGTGGTCGATATCCAGCAGGGTACCCTGTGCGCCTTCGAACATGACGAAATCGCCACGCTTACGCGCCTGGTCCAGCAGATCGGAAACATCAACAACCATAGAGGTCAGGATGTCGGCAATCGCCATCACATCATCCAGCACTTTCTGGTAGTCAACTGCTTCAACTTTATAGAAATTCACCAGCTGGAAGTTGTGATATTCCATCACTTCTTTCAGTTTTTCAGCGAAGGTTGCTTTATCAAACAGATCGCCAACGCGCAGACCGCGACGAGCTACTTTGTCTTCATAAGCCGGACCGATGCCACGACCGGTAGTACCGATCGCTTTCTCGCCACGCGCTTTCTCACGAGCATTATCCAACGCAACGTGATAATCAAGGATCAGCGGACAAGCTTCAGACAACAGCAGGCGCTCGCGAACCGGGATGCCACGATCTTCCAGTCCTTTCATTTCTTTCATCAGCGCGGACGGAGACAGTACAACACCGTTACCGATGATGCTGATGACATTCTCGCGAAGAATACCTGATGGAATAAGATGGAGGACGGTTTTTTCACCGTTGATTACGAGAGTATGGCCTGCGTTGTGACCACCCTGGTAGCGCACAACATATTTAGCCCGTTCAGTCAGAAGATCGACGATCTTCCCTTTACCTTCGTCACCCCATTGGGTGCCCAGTACGACGACGTTGTTACCCATTTTTCAAAATCACCGTTTGCTTAAAAATGGATTCTACCACCGCTTTTTCAGATATACAGCACTTTTTGCATGCGAAAATCCGCAAAATAGGCTACTTATTGATCAGCCAATCGTTTTCCTCAACATGTAGTAGACCACAACGCCCGCAACCACAAGACCTCCACCAAAACGACGCAAAGTATTTTCGGGAAGTTGCGCCATTGCGGAAATCATTTTCTTCCACGCGCGGGGATAAAGCATAGGGCCCAGGCCTTCCAGCACCAAAACCAGCGCGAGCGCCAGCAAAATTGTTGAATTCATCCATCGTCCTTTTATAAAAAGAAAACCACCGCATCCCTGGGGATGCCGGTGGTTTTGCTGGTTTAAAACCGCTGGAACTTTATTAGCGTGTCGTAGTGCTCGGTGTCTTCATGTAGCGGAAGAAATCGCTGTCCGGGCTCATGACCATCACGTCCTGGTTGCCTTCGAAGCTCTTCTCGTAAGCACGCAGGCTACGGATGAAGGCGTAGAAGTCAGGATCCTGGCTGAACGCATCGGCAAACAGTTTAGCGGCTTCTGCATCGCCTTCACCGCGCATGATGCGGCCTTGACGCTCAGATTCTGCCAGCGTTTTAGTCACTTCATAATCCGCCGTGGCACGCAGTTTTTCCGCTTCTTCCTGACCTTGTGAACGATGGCGACGCGCTACCGCTTCACGCTCAGCGCGCATACGGTTGTAGATAGCCTCAGACACTTCAGCAGGCAGGTTGATTTGCTTGATACGCACGTCAACCACTTCGATGCCCAATGCCGCCATACTGTTCGGGTTGATGACCGGAACTTTACCGTTTGTTTCAGCCTGAACACGCTCAGCCGCTTCGGCAATCGCGCTATCTGCCGCCGGAGTCGCGACTTCATCTTCCGTGCCAGCAGAACCGGAGTTCAGCGCATCACGAACTTCCAGCGTCAGACGACCGCGGGAATCGGTAACGATGTCTTTCACGTCCAGACGACCAATTTCAGAACGCAGACGGTCAGAGAACTTACGTTTCAGCAGGACTTCTGCCTGAGAAACATCGCCACCGCCCGTTGCCAGGTAGTAACGGCTAAAGTCACTGATGCGCCACTTAATGTAGGAGTCAACGATCAGGTCTTTCTTCTCTTTGGTAACAAAGCGATCGGCCTGGTTGTCCATGGTCTGAATACGCGCATCCAGCATCTTCACAGATTCAATAAACGGAATCTTGAAGTGCAGGCCTGGTGCAACAACCAGCGGCTTGTTTTCATCGTCACGCAGAACTTTACCAAAGCGCAGAGTAATCCCGCGCTCGCCTTCTTTAACCACAAAGACAGACATGAACAGAACTACCAGAACGATGATGATAATCGCAATAACTGACTTACGCATCGTTATTCCCCCTGACGCTGGTAGTCGTTACGCTGCGCGTTCGCGCGGCGTTGGTCCATAATATCGCCCTGACTGGTGGACGAGGTATTGCTTGCTCCAGTGCCGGACGTCGTTGCTGGCGGCAGACGCAGCAGGTTTGAACTGCTGTCACTCTTTGCTGCTGGCGCACTACCGCCTTTCAGCATTTGATCCAGCGGCAGAACCATCAGATTGCTGCCCTTATCGTTAACCAGGACTTTGCGGGTATTGCTCAGCACTTTTTCCATGGTTTCGATATACAGACGCTCGCGAGTAATTTGCGGTGCGGCTTTATATTCCGGCAGAATTTTTGCGAAACGAGCCACTTCACCCTGTGCTTCCAGGATGGTTCGCGTTTTGTAAGCACGCGCTTCTTCCAGAATACGCTGCGCCTGACCGTTAGCACGTGGCTGAACTTCGTTGGTGTACGCTTCTGCTTCACGGATGTACTGCTGCTCGTTTTCACGTGCTGCAATGGCATCGTCAAACGCGGCTTTTACTTCTTCCGGCGGACGTGCTGCCTGGAAGTTGACGTCCAGCAGGGTGATACCCATGTTGTACGGACGGATCGTTTCTTCCAGTTCACGCTGGGTATCGCTACGAATAACGGTACGCCCTTCGGTCAGGATACGGTCCATGGTGTATTTACCGATAACCCCACGCAGGGCGCTGTCGGTTGCCTGACGCAGACTGTCATCCGCGCTGGTTACGCTAAACAGGTAACGCTGCGGATCGGTCACGCGGTACTGCACGTTCATTTCAACGCGTACGACGTTTTCGTCAGAGGTCAGCATCACGCCGGATGCGGCAAGTTCACGCACGGCTTCCACGTTGACCGGGGTCACTTCGTCGACAAAGGTCGGTTTCCAGTTCAGACCCGGTTCAACCAAATGGCTGAATTTACCGAAGCGTGTCACCACGCCGCGTTCCGCTTCTTTAATGGTGTAGAAACCGCTGGCCGCCCAGATAATGACGATAGCTGCCGCTGCGATAGTAAAAACTCGACCACCCAATTGCGGACGCGGGCCTTGCGATGAGCTACCGCCGCCAGAACCAGCACCTTTACCGCCACCCAGACCACCGAGCTTTTTACTCAGTTTGCGGAAGATATCATCCAGATCGGGAGGTCCCTGATCGCGACCACCTTTGTTTCCATTTCCCTCAGGGTTGCCGCCAGGTTTGCTGCTTCCCCACGGGTCGCGGTCTTGTCCGTTATTACCGGGCTGATTCCACGCCATTTTTGTGCTCCATATTTGTTATGCGATGCTATACCTGCGTATTTTGCGCTGCCGATGCGTTGGCTACGCCCCTTAATCTCAGTCACATAGTTGACTATGCTCCTGAAGATTTCAGGACTTGCCACCTTCATGCTGCACAAAACCCACAAGGTATAGAGGCGAAAAAATCTTCAGGCCATATCCGTCAGGTCAGACAATATAGTCTTCCAGTGCCGGTTCTTGTTTACAGAGGCGACGCCAGTCTACGATCGGCATACGAACCTGCAGACCCACGCTGCCGTCCTCCTCCATCCACTCTCTTTCTATTGCCTGAAGTTGGTAAAACCGGCTTCTCAGACGCCCTTCCTGCGGCGGCAAACGCAACGTATGCTGCGCCACCTCACCGGAAAGTCGCTCAGTCAAAGCCTGAAAAAGCTGTGGTATACCTATTCCCGTTTGCGCTGAAACCCAAACGCGAATGGGTTTATTCTCTTCATCTCTGTCGATACGTGGTTCAAAATCATCCAGCATATCGATTTTATTCATCACCAGCAGAGTCGGGATCTCATGCGCATCGATCTCTTCGAGCACCGTGTCGACGGCCTCGATGTTTTCCTGCACACGAAAATCTGCAGCATCAATAACATGCAGCAGCAATGTCGCCTGACGCGTTTCCTGCAGGGTGGCTTTAAACGCCGCCACCAGGTCGTGCGGCAAATGACGGATAAACCCTACGGTATCCGCCAGCACGGTTTCACCGACGTCCGCTACGTCTATACGGCGCAGCGTTGGGTCCAGGGTCGCAAACAGCTGATCCGCTGCGTAAACCCGGGCTTCGGTGATCTGGTTGAACAGGGTGGATTTTCCGGCGTTGGTATATCCCACCAGTGATACGGTTGGGACATCCGCTTTCTTGCGCGACTGTCGCCCCTGCTCACGTTGCTTTTCAACTTTTTCCAGGCGCGACTGTATTTGCAAAATGCGATTACGCAGCAAACGACGGTCGGTTTCGAGCTGGGTTTCACCCGGACCGCGCAAACCAATCCCGCCCTTTTGCCTTTCAAGGTGGGTCCAGCCACGGACCAGACGAGTAGCCATATGGCGCAACTGCGCCAGCTCAACCTGCAACTTACCCTCATGGGTGCGCGCACGCTGGGCAAAAATATCTAAAATAAGACCTGTCCTGTCGATAACAAGACACTGGCACAACTGTTCCAGGTTACGTTCCTGGGCGGGGCTTAGAGCATGATCAAAAATCACCACCGCAGCGCCAGTCGCTTTTACGGCTTCCGCAATTTCGATTGCCTTACCTTCACCAACAAAATACTTCGGGTGCGGTGCTTTACGGCTCCCGGTAATCACCTGCATTGCTTCGACACCGGCGGAAGAAACCAGAGATTCAAACTCCTGGAGGTCTTCCATATCTTTGTCTTGCGAAAAATAGATGTGTACCAGTACCGCCTGCTCACCGGCATCATAACGGTCAAACAAGCGTCAACCCCTTAATATATATCAACGGGGAACGCAGGATCGCTGGCTCCCCGTGTGTAAAACAGCTAACAACCTTATTCGGTTTCTTCGCTGTCCTGTTGCGCAGATGAACCTTGCGCGTTGCTACCGTGATGGTAGTTGCTGCCAGTACCGCCGGTGGCATTATTGCTGTGATGAGAAACCGGGCGAGACGGGACAACAGTAGAAATCGCGTGCTTATAAACCATCTGGCTGACCGTGTTTTTCAACAGGATCACGAACTGATCAAAAGACTCGATTTGACCTTGCAGTTTAATACCATTCACCAAATAAATAGAAACTGGAACACGTTCCCGACGCAATGCGTTCAGGAACGGATCTTGTAAAGATTGCCCCTTAGCCATTCTCTCTTTTCCTTATATGCTTATTTGTACTTTGAACCTTTCGATTCTGAAAAATTGCGCACGATACGTTTCAATTGTACACATTCAGTTCGCGATAGCACCAACAACCTGTAATACTTCGTTTCGCGCCTGGTCAGGCTTTTCACTGTCAAGCCAGTGCACCCCTTCCCAACCACGCAACCAGGTTACCTGTCGCTTCGCCAACTGCCTCGTGGCGCAAACACCTCTATAAACCATTTCATCGTATGAAATTTCGCCTTCAATGTATGACCACATCTGGCGATACCCTACACAACGAATGGAAGGCAAATCCGTATGCAAATCTCCACGGGCAAATAGCGCCCGGACTTCTGCTTCAAAACCTGAAGCCAACATCTGATGAAAACGCTGCTCAATTCGCTGATGGAGCAGTTCACGGCTCGCCGGGGCGATAGCAAACTGATGCACCTGATACGGCAAAGCATCTCCTGACGTTTGCGTCAGCTCCGTTAAAGTTTTACCCGAAATGAAAAAAACTTCCAGTGCCCGGGAAAGTCTTTGCGGATCATTTGGATGAATACGCGCCGCAGCCACCGGATCTATTTCCTGAAGCTGTCGGTGTAACGCGTCCCACCCATGCTCTGCCGCCTGCTGCTCAATTCTGGCCCTGACTTCCGGATCTGCCGACGGTAACGGCGACAGCCCTTCAAGCAAGGCTTTGAAATATAACATTGTGCCGCCCACCAGCAGCGGAATACGCCCCGCGGCGGTGATATCGGCCATCTCGGCTAACGCATCGCGGCGAAAATCCGCAGCAGAGTACGCCTGGGACGGATCGCGGATATCCAGCAACCGGTGCGGCGCGGCCTGTAATTCATCTGCATCAGGCTTCGCTGTACCGATATCCATCCCCTTGTAAATAAGGGCGGAATCAACGCTTATCAACTCTACAGGCAAAACTTTACGCAATTCAATTGCCAGTGCCGTTTTACCGGAGGCCGTCGGCCCCATCAAAAAAATCGCCTTTGGCAGGCTCGCCTTACGGGTATCACTCATGTTTCAGGGCATTCATTACCGAATGTAAATCAACAGGTTGTAACAAACCACCCGGCGGCGCCTTCACGAGTTGTGGGCAAAGCCGCTCAACATCCGCTAACAGCGTAATCGCCTGAGCCATGCTCCACTGCGGATGCTCGCTAATCAGATTACGTGCAATCCACTGTGCAATATTGCCCGGTTCGAATTCGGACTGCTGCGCCAGGTAGCCTATCAGTTCAGGAATCAAGATTTGTAAATTTTGTTGGCGTAAGGGTAAAGGCACCGCCCGGATGGTCACATGCTGTGCATCCAGTTGAAATTCAATACCCAACTCAGCCAGTTGGCTCTGCCCTTTTTGCAGCGCCGCTTTTTCATCAGCGGTCACTTTTAGACGTAAAGGGATCAGTAACGGCTGAGCACAAACGACGCCCTGGTCCGGCGTTAACTGCGCCTGACGTAGCCAACGTTCCGCCACCGGCAATGCCAGCAACCGAATATGACCATCGCATTCGAGTAATGCGCAGTCCGTACCGACAATGGTTAGCACCCGCCCAAAGCCCTGACCGTTGCCGGTCAGAGGTGCTGATGGCGTTTCAGAAACCGGCGTTTTACGCGGCGGAACCGGCGTCTGTAGCAGTTGCTGATAAATCTCACCCTGCTGCTTTTGATATCCAGGTTGGGCATGAGGCCAGCTGGCCCCCGTCTGACGGCCACCACTACTGCCAGCGCCAGCAGATGCTGAGTAACGCGGCGTCGCAGGTTCACGCGCCGGGGCCGGTTCGGCAAAATGGTTACGCCCGGCCGCGACGCGGTTTTCCGGGATGTGCCTTGGGGCGGGCTCGTCGTCATCAGCCAACGGCAGCGGCGTTTCAAGCTGCTGTTGCAGGACGCTCAACACGCCCTGGTAAATAAAATCATGCACCAGGCGGGACTGATGAAAACGGACCTCATGTTTGGCGGGATGTACGTTAACATCCACCTGATGCGGGTCGATTTCCAGATACAACACAAAAGCGGGCTGCTGATCGGCTCCCAGCTTATCTTCACAGGCCTGACGAATAGCATGGTTGATCAACCGGTCGCGCATCATCCGGCCATTCACATAGCAGTACTGGATTTCCGCCAGCGCCGCCGTTGTGTGGTTAGGATCGGCCACCCAGCCGCGCAGCGTTAAATCGCCATGCTGCCATTCAATCGCCAGCGCATGTTCCAGAAACGGCGTGCCGCAAATCGCGCCCAGTCGGCGCTCTTGCTGCCCATCCGCAGCCACTGCCCGGTACTGACGCACCACTTTGCCGTTGTGCGACAAATTAATCGTCACATCAAAACGTGCCAGCGCAATGCGGCGGATTATTTCGTCGATATGATTAAATTCAGTTTTCTCGGTGCGCATAAACTTGCGCCGCGCCGGGGTGTTGTAGAACAGATCTAACACCTCCAGCGTGGTTCCCACCGGATGCGCAGCGGGTTTAACCGTCACATCCATGTCGCGCCCTTCGGCATAGGCTTGCCAGGCTTCAGGTTGTTCTTGCGTACGCGACGTCAGGGTTAAACGAGAAACGGAGCTGATACTGGCCAGCGCTTCGCCGCGAAACCCGAGGCTCACGATGGCTTCGAGATCGTCAAGCGAGGAAATTTTACTGGTGGCATGACGCGCCAGCGCCAGCGCCAGCTCGTCTTTTTTAATCCCGCAGCCGTTGTCACGAATACGGATAAGCTTCGCGCCGCCGCGCTCAATATCAATATCAATGCGCGTCGCACCGGCATCGATACTGTTTTCCACCAGCTCCTTCACCACTGACGCAGGCCGTTCTACCACCTCGCCTGCGGCAATCTGGTTCGCCAGCTGTGGCGGTAGAACCTGAATCGGCATGGCTAATCCTTAATTTGTTAACGTGTTACCAGGCGATACCGCACTGGCGGTTTGCGCCTGTGTGCCCTGAGGCCCGGTTTGCATCGGGTGCGCCTGGAAATAGTTACGCAATCCTTTGTAAATTGCCTCGGCCAGCTGCTGCTGGTAGTCATCACTCGCCAACAGACGCTCTTCGCTGTTGTTACTGATAAAGCCAGTTTCAACCAGCACTGACGGGATATCAGGCGAACGTAATACCCCAAGGCTGGCGTGTTCCGGACGACGCTTATGCATCGAGCCAATACGTTCTAACTGGCCGATCATGCTGGTCGCTACATCATACCCAACGCGTTGCGAATGACCGAACTGCAGATCCAACACGGCCTGGCTGAGATAAGGATCGGACTGGCTGTTTGCCAGCACATCGCCCGCCCCACCCAACAGTTCCGATTGCTTTTCGTGCTGTTCCAGCCAGCCGGCCATCTCACTGTTTGCCCGACGGTTTGACAGTACCCAGACGGAAGCACCAGTGGCATCCCGGTTTGGCGCGGCATCCGCATGAATAGAGACCAGGAAGTTGGCGTTTTGTTTACGCGCAACGTCTGAACGCCCCATCACCGAGATAAAGTAATCGCCATCACGGGTGAGTACGCCTTTAAACATCGGGTCATCATTGAGCAAACTGCGCAGTTTGCGCGCCACGGCAATCGTGACGTTTTTCTCACGTGTGCCACCGGGACCAATAGCGCCAGGATCCTGCCCGCCGTGTCCGGCATCAATGGCGATAACTACTTTTTCGCCGTTACTGGTACTGGCGCGCGCCGCAGGTCGTGTGGAGGTATTACTGTTGGTTACCATCGTGGTGCGATCGTTTTCCGCTTTAAACGGATTACGCGCAGGCTCGGCAGGGCGCGGGGCGATAACCGGCGCTTCAACACGCTTCGCAACCACTGGAGGTGGTGGAGGCGGCGGAGGCGCATCAGCTTTGATGGTAAACACGACGGTATAATTGCCGCCGTTCTGGCGTTTTACGGCTTCGGCTTTGCCGTTCTCGGTTAAATCCACCACCAGGCGCAGAGACTGCGCATCTTTTGGCGTGCCGGAACGGATAGATTTCACCAGATTATTGCCGCTAAACAGCAGCGGTAACCCCTGAATCACACCGGTTTGTTTAATATCCAACGCGACGGTTCGTTTCCCGTCCTGCGAAACTGCGTATTCAGGATCGCCAATAAAGCTCAGCGTAATCCGCGCTTGTTGATCGCCATTGGACACCTGAAGATCGGAGAGGCTGGCGGCCCCTGCCTGCGCGCACAGCAGGACCAGTGTTGCCATCAGCCAGTTTCTGATGCGATAAATCATCCCGCCACCCTTAAGGTTAATCGGCTAAACGCGCCAGCAATAAATCACCCGATGAGGAGACTGCGCTTATGCGCGCCTCTCGACCTTGCGCCTGATATTCAATGTGTATTTCGACGTCCGGGTCTGGCAGTACACCTTTACCTTGTTGCGGCCATTCCACCAGGCAGATGGCGTCATTGGCAAAATAATCGCGGATCCCCATAAATTCCAGCTCCTCTGGGTCCGCAAGTCGGTACAGATCGAAGTGATATACCATCAAATTATCGAGCGAATAGGGTTCAACCAGCGTATAGGTAGGGCTTTTTACATTTCCTTTGTGACCTAACGCCTGCAGGAATCCCCGGCTGAAAGTGGTTTTACCCGCCCCCAGGTCGCCGTACAAATAAATTACCGTCGCGCCATCACAGGCTTTGGCTACCCGCAGTCCCAGGTCTAAAGTCGCCTGCTCATCAGGTAGTGGAATTACTCGATTCATCATGATAAACGTCAATCACATCAGGGTTAACAATACGCTGTAGCGTGGTAAAGAGATCTGTTGCCAGCATGCCGCGCGTACCAAAACGCGCCGCCAGCACATCCGCCGCCGCACCGTGCGCGACACATCCCGCACATGCCGCATCATACGGGGTTAGCTTCTGTCCGAGCAATGCGCCAATAATACCGGAAAGCACATCACCCATTCCGCCGCTGGCCATTCCAGCATTGCCGGTATCAATAATACCCAATTCGGCCTGTTCGGCAGCAACAACCGTACCCGCGCCTTTCAGCACGACGACGCCTCCGTACCGTTTTACCAGACGTTGTGCACAAAGTAAGCGATCGTCTTCAATTTCTGCAATGGAACAGCCCAGAAGTCGCGCGGCTTCACCAGGATGCGGCGTGATCACGCGATTGTGACGTTTATCGGGGTTGATTGCCAGCAGGTTCAGCGCATCCGCATCCCAGAGCATCGGTTTGCGAAAATTCTCTACCTTTTGCAGCGCTTTTTTACCCCATTCCTGCTGACCAAGCCCTGGTCCTATCACCACAACATCCGCCCACGCCAGGCTCTCCTCCAGAGTCTGCGGCGTCAGCGCATCGACCATCAGTTCCGGTCTGGCAGTCAGAATAGGCGCAATATTTTCACTACGGGTCAGCACTTTAACCAGCCCGGCTCCTGCACGCAGCGCCGCTTCACCGGCCATGCGTATTGCGCCAGCCGTGCCGTGGTCACCACCGATGATCACCAGCCGACCGTGGGAGCCTTTGTGCGAGGTGGGTCGACGCGGCGTTAACCAGTGTACAAGCTGTTGAGCATCAAACCGTTGCAGCGGCGCGTTCTGCCCCGCCAGCCAGTCGTCCAGTCCGAGTGCGTTAACATGCAGGCGTCCGGTGACATCGCGCGCTTTACCGGTTAGCAGACCAGGCTTCAACGCAATAAAGGTCACGGTGTGCGCCGCATTGATAACCGCGCCCGGCGCCGCGCCCGTCTGCGCCAGCAGGCCGGATGGAATGTCTATCGCCACGACAGGGGCAGGATGGTGATTGGCACGTTCGATCAATGCCGAGAGAGGCTCACGCGGCGCGTGTTTTAAGCCTGTGCCTGACAGCGCATCAATAATGACGTCCACGCGATCTGGCCAATTGATATCCGCAGCATGAATGACGCCACCGGCGTTAAGCCAGGCGTCGCGCGCCTGCTGTGCTTCCTCGGGGAGCGCTTTATCACTCTCCTGCGCCAGCAACGTAATATCAAGCCCCTGAGCTTTGGCAAGCCTTGCCACCACGTAACCATCACCACCGTTGTTGCCATGACCACATAGCACCAGCCAGTGCTGAGCGTTTGGATATGTCTCGCGGGTGACCTGAAACGCCGCCTCTCCCGCCCGTTGCATCAGCTCGTACAACGTCAGTCCTAAACTGTCTGCCGCCTCTCGCTCCATCCGCCTGATGTCATCGGCGTGCCAAATGGAGTGTGGTATACTTGCGGGGTTTTTCTTCATTGTATGGTCCGTCATGTCAGAGCCCCTCGATCTCAATCAGTTAGCGCAAAATATTAAGCAGTGGGGGCTGGAGCTTGGCTTTCAGCAGGTCGGTATTGCCGATACCGACCTCAGCGAAGCGGAGCCCAAACTGCAGGCCTGGCTGGATAAACACTATCACGGCGAGATGGACTGGATGGCCCGTCACGGCATGATGCGCGCCCGACCTCACGAATTATTACCCGGTACGTTACGTGTCATCAGCGTACGTATGAACTATCTTCCTGCCAATGCGGCCTTTGCCAGCACGTTGAAAAACCCCTCTCTGGGTTACGTCAGCCGTTACGCGCTTGGGCGCGACTACCATAAACTGCTGCGTAACCGCTTAAAAAAGCTGGGGGAGAGGATTCAACAGCACTGCGTTTCGCTGAATTTTAGACCTTTTGTCGATTCTGCGCCCATTCTTGAGCGTCCATTAGCGGAAAAAGCCGGGCTTGGCTGGACAGGTAAGCACTCACTTATCCTCAATCGCGAAGCTGGTTCATTTTTCTTTCTCGGGGAATTACTGATCGATTTGCCCCTGCCGGTCGACAACCCAGTAGAAGAAGGATGCGGGAAATGCGTCGCCTGTATGACCATCTGTCCCACCGGAGCCATCGTTGAACCCTACACGGTAGATGCGCGCCGCTGTATCTCTTATCTCACTATCGAACTGGAAGGTGCGATCCCGGAAGAGTTTCGTCCCCTGTTGGGGAATCGAATTTACGGCTGCGATGATTGCCAACTCATTTGCCCGTGGAACCGATACTCGCAGTTGACGACAGAGGATGACTTCAACCCACGCAAACAACTTCATGCTCCAGAGTTAATAGAGCTGTTTAGCTGGAGCGAAGCGTGGTTTTTAAAAGTCACGGAGGGGTCTGCTATTCGTCGTATTGGCCACCTGCGCTGGCTGCGAAATATCGCCGTTGCGCTGGGTAATGCCCCATGGGATGAAGCCATTATTCACGCGCTGGAAAGTCGCAGAGGTGAGCACCCACTTCTCGACGAACACATAGAATGGGCGGTTGCTCAGCAAATCGAGAAGCGAAATGCCTGCGTAGTTGAAGTGCAGTTACCGAAGAAACAACGTTTGGTCAGGGTCATTGAAAAGGGTCTGCCGCGTGACGCTTAAGTCATCCACAGCTTGTGTATAAAAATAAAAACACATTGATATTCAAGAGGGAAAAAATCGTCAAGTGATCGCATTAACAATTTGAAATGATAATTAATTCAATATTTTCAAATGGTTAAAATGATACTATTCACCCGACTAAGTTTTTTGCAATCCAGGAATAATACCCGAACCTGTGGATAAGTCTGTTTACAAGAGTATGTCAATGACGAAACAAAACGTCCCCAACGTATTTATTCGCTGTGGATATTTTTATTGGGGTAAGAATTTGGAGCGGGAAACGAGACTCGAACTCGCGACCCCGACCTTGGCAAGGTCGTGCTCTACCAACTGAGCTATTCCCGCTTGGGTGTGTCTGTGCTTTGTAGACATAAGCACTTTCAAATTTTGGAGCGGGAAACGAGACTCGAACTCGCGACCCCGACCTTGGCAAGGTCGTGCTCTACCAACTGAGCTATTCCCGCTTAATCTTCGTCTTTCGAACCACTACTGCGTTGGCTGCCTTCATTCGCCTAAGTTACTTACTTTAGTAAGCTCCTAAGGACTCATTCAGTTGCCGCCTTGTCGCAATTCGAAATTCTGCGATTGGTGGTCTGTGCTTTACAAGCACTTTCAAATTTTGGAGCGGGAAACGAGACTCGAACTCGCGACCCCGACCTTGGCAAGGTCGTGCTCTACCAACTGAGCTATTCCCGCAAATTTGTACTGCTTTTGCTGCTGCCGTAACGTGTAATTCTCTGTCGTTACGGGAGGCGCATTATACGAGAAATCCGTTTAGCTGCAACCCCCCTAAAAGCGATTTTTTCGTTTTTCTGTTTAAGTGCTGAATTTATCGGCAAGTCGTCTAATTTAGCGACAATCCAGCCTCAGTGCAAGCGCACAGGAACGATATTCGCAGGCCGGGTAAGCCACAGCGCCGTCCGGCCATCCACAAAATCAAAGCTTAATAAAATGTTCGCGATAGTAAGCAAGCTCAGCAACAGATTCACGAATATCGTCCATCGCCTGATGCGTTCCCTGCTTGGTGAAGCCTGCAAGAATTTCCGGCTTCCAACGACGCGCCAGTTCTTTCAGCGTACTGACGTCAAGATAGCGATAATGGAAATACGCCTCCAGCTCCGGCATGTATTTAAACAGGAAACGACGATCCTGACCGATGCTGTTGCCGCAGATAGGTGATTTCCCTTCTGGAACCCACTCTTTCAAAAAAGCCAGCGTAGCCAGTTCAGCTTCACGATCCCCCATGGTGCTCGCCTTCACGCGATCCACTAGCCCACTACCGGTATGCGTACGTACGTTCCAGTCATCCATTAATGCCAGTTGTTCGTCGGACTGGTGCACCGCAATTGTCGGTCCTTCAGCCAGAATATTCAGGTTGGCATCCGTCACCAGCGTGGCTATCTCAATTATGCGATCGCGCTCGGGATCCAGACCTGTCATCTCCAGATCGATCCAAATCAGGTTGTTTTCATTGGCACTCATGCTATTTTCCACCCTTCAGCGTCACATTCAGTGTGACTATATTCATCTAAAATTGCGTGTATCATAAATGTTTTGCCCATTATGGGCGACCAGGAGTCAGTCCGATTGAGTAAGAATAAACTCTCCAAAGGCCAACAGCGCCGTGTGAACGCCAATCACCAGCGTCGTCTGAAAACGTCCACGGAGAAGCCAGACTACGACGACAACCTGTTTGGCGAAACCGCTGAAGGCATCGTTATCAGCCGTTTTGGCATGCATGCCGACGTGGAATCTGCTGACGGTGAGATTCACCGCTGCAACATCCGCCGTACAATTCGCTCGCTGGTGACCGGCGATCGCGTTGTCTGGCGCCCAGGAAAAGCAGCAGCAGAAGGCGTGAATGTCAAAGGCATCGTTGAAGCGGTACACGAGCGTACCTCGGTACTGACACGTCCCGACTTTTACGACGGGGTGAAACCCATTGCCGCCAACATCAACCAGATCGTTATTGTCTCAGCCATCTTACCCGAGCTGTCACTCAATATTATCGACCGGTATCTGGTAGCCTGTGAAACGCTACACGTTGAACCGATTATCGTATTGAATAAGATCGATCTGCTGGATGACGAAGGCATGGCCTTTGTTAACGAACAGATGGATATTTATCGCCACATTGGCTATCGCGTGTTGATGGTATCAAGCCGCACGAAAGACGGCCTGAAACCGCTTGAAGAAGCATTAACCGATCGCATCAGCATTTTTGCCGGTCAGTCGGGCGTTGGTAAATCTAGCCTGCTCAATAATCTTCTCGGTCTGCAGGAAGAGATCCTGACCAACGATGTCTCCGACAACTCCGGCCTTGGACAGCACACCACCACTGCCTCTCGCCTGTATCATTTCCCGCACGGTGGCGACGTTATCGACTCTCCTGGCGTACGTGAGTTCGGGTTGTGGCATCTGGAGCCGGAACAAATCACACATGGTTTTGTCGAATTCCATGACTACCTGGGCCACTGCAAATACCGCGACTGCAAGCATGATACCGACCCAGGCTGCGCTATCCGTGAGGCCGTAGAAAAAGGGGCAATAGCCGAAACTCGGTTTGAAAATTATCACCGCATCCTGGAAAGCATGGCGCAGGTAAAAACACGTAAAAACTTTTCTGATACAGACAACTGACAACTAAGCTAAGCATCGCTAGAATCGTCCCCCTTTTTTCAGGATCCGGCCCGTATGCCGGATCGGGAACAAATTATGGCCTGGAGGCTACCTTGTTAAACTCATTTAAGCTTTCGCTACAATACATTCTGCCGAAACTATGGCTCACTCGCCTGGCGGGTTGGGGTGCGAGCAAACGAGCAGGATGGCTGACTAAACTGGTTATCGATCTGTTCGTGAAATATTACAAGGTCGATATGAAAGAGGCGCAAAAGCCGGATACCGCCAGCTATCGCACCTTTAACGACTTCTTTGTTCGCCCACTGCGCGACGACGTTCGCCCGATTAACACCGATCCAAACGTACTGGTCATGCCTGCTGACGGCGTGATTAACCAGTTAGGAAACATCGAAGAAGACAAACTACTGCAGGCCAAAGGGCACAGCTATACCCTTGAAGCACTGCTGGCCGGCAACTACCAGATGGCGGACAAATTCCGCAACGGTACGTTTGTGACCACTTACTTATCTCCACGCGATTACCACCGTGTACATATGCCGTGTAACGGTATCCTGCGTGAAATGATGTACGTGCCAGGCGATCTCTTCTCTGTAAATATCCTGACTGCGCAAAACGTTCCAAACCTGTTTGCACGCAACGAACGCGTAATCTGTCTGTTTGATACCGAATTTGGCCCGATGGTGCAGATTCTGGTCGGCGCGACCATCGTCGGCAGTATTGAAACCGCATGGGCTGGCACCATTACCCCACCGCGTGAAGGCGTCATCAAACGCTGGATCTGGCCGGAAGGTGAAAGCGAAGGGTCGGTGGCGCTGCTGAAAGGTCAGGAAATGGGCCGCTTTAAGCTCGGTTCCACCGTTATCAACCTGTTCGCGCCTGGCAAAGTTAACCTGGTTGAGCAGTTGCAGGACCTTTCAGTGACCAAAATCGGCCAGCCAATGGCCATCTCGACCGAGACATTCGTGACGCCAGAGGCAGAACCAGCCCCGCTTGCGAAAGAAGAGATCGAAGCAGAACACGACGCCAGCCCGCTGGTTGACGACAAAAAAGACGAAAGTTAAACATAGGAATCGCTGCTGTGCGCCTGATTATCACTTTTCTGATGGCCTGGTGCCTCAGCCTGGGGGCGTACGCTGCGACGGCCCCCGATGCCAAACAACTCACCCAGGAACTGGAGCAGGCAAAAGCGGCGAAACCTGCTCAGCCAGAAACCGTTGAGGCGCTCCAGTCCGCGCTGAATGCCCTCGAGGAGCGTAAAGGTTCTCTCGAGCGTGCCCAGCAATATCAGCAGGTTATTGATAACTTCCCCAAGCTGTCCGCAACATTACGCGCGCAGCTTAGCAACCTGCGCGACGAACCGCGCAATGTGCCAACCGGACTCACCACCGATGCGTTAAACCAGGAGATCCTCCAGGTCAGCAGCCAACTGTTGGAAAAGAGTCGTCAGGCCCAGCAGGAGCAGGATCGCGCCCGGGAAATCGCCGACTCGTTAAGCCAGCTTCCTCAACAGCAAACCGATGCTCGCCGCCAGCTAAATGAGCTTGAGCGACGTATCGGTACCGCCAACTCTAATCCCGCGCAGAATCAGGCGATGCAGGCTGAATCCGCCAAACTCAAAGCCCTGGTCGATGAACTGGAGCTGGCGCAGCTTTCCGCTAATAACCGCCAGGAACTGGCGCGTATGCGCTCAGAGCTGGCGGAAAAACAGAGCCAGCAGCTCGATACTTACTTGCAGGCTTTGCGCAACCAGCTCAACAGTCAACGTCAGCGTGAGGCAGAGCGAGCGCTGGAAAGCACCGAACTGTTGGCGGAAAACAGCGCGGGACTGCCGGAAGGTATTGTCGACCAGTTCAAGGTTAACCGCGAACTGTCTCAGGCATTAAACCAGCAGGCGCAACGTATGGACCTGGTCGCCTCGCAACAGCGTCAAGCCGCCAGCCAAACGCTACAGGTGCGCCAGGCATTGAATACGCTGAGAGAGCAGTCTCAGTGGCTTGGGGTCTCAAATATGCTGGGAGAAGCGCTGCGCGCGCAGGTATCCCGTTTACCGGAAATGCCCAAGCCTCAGCAGTTGGATACCGAAATGGCGCAGCTTCGCGTGCACCGTATGCGCTATGAGGATCTCCTCAACAAACAGCCGCAGTTGCGTCAGATTCATCAGGCCGATGGACAACCGCTGACCGCTGAACAGAGCAGCATTCTCAACGCCCAGTTACGCACCCAACGTGAGCTGCTGAACTCTTTGTTACAGGGTGGCGATACGCTGATCCTTGAGCTGACCAAGCTCAAAGTCTCTAATAGCCAACTGGAAGATGCGCTAAAAGAGGTCAACGAAGCAACGCACCGCTATCTGTTCTGGACCTCGGACGTTAGCCCCATCTCCCTCTCCTGGCCTGTCGACATCGTCCAGGATCTGCGGCGTCTGATCTCATTAGATACGTTTAATCAGTTGGGCAAAGCCAGCATCATGATGCTGACCAGCAAAGAAACGCTGCTGCCGCTTTTCGCGGCATTGGTGCTGGTTGGCTTTAGCCTCTCTTCGCGCAAACACTTCACCCGTTTTCTGGAGCGTTCATCTGCGCGGGTCGGGAAAGTCACCCAGGACCACTTCTGGCTGACGATACGCACGGTGTTCTGGTCGATACTCGTCGCTTCTCCGTTGCCGGTGCTGTGGGCAACGCTCGGTTACGGATTGCAGGAAGCCTGGCCTTATCCATTAGCTGTCGCTATCGGGGATGGCGTTACCGCCACGGTGCCCATGCTGTGGGCAGTAATGATTTGCGCCACCTTTGCGCGCCCCAACGGTCTGTTCATTGCCCACTTTGGCTGGCCGCGTAACCGCGTCGCGAAAGCCATGCACTATTACCTGATGAGTATCGGGCTGATTGTGCCGCTGATCATGGCGGTGATTATGTTTGATAATCTCAATGACCGGGAATTCTCCGCCTCACTGGGGCGTCTGTGCTTTATTCTGATTTGCGGTGCGCTGGCGGTCGTGACCCTGAGCTTGAAACGCGCCGGGATACCGCTGTACCTCGATAAAGAGGGCAACAGCGATAACATGGTCAACAGCATGCTGTGGAATATGCTGATGGGCGCACCGCTGATTGCCATTCTCGCTGCGGCAGTGGGCTATCTCGCCACGTCGCAAGCTTTACTGGCGCGTCTGGAAACGTCCGTAGCTATCTGGTTCTTGTTACTGGTGGTGTATCACGTTATCCGCCGCTGGATGCTGATCCAGCGCCGCCGGCTGGCGTTTGACCGCGCCAAGCATCGACGTGCCGAAATGTTGGCGCAGCGTGCACGGGGTGAAGAAGAACCAGCGCATTCCACCAGCCTTGAAGGCACGATTGATGTTGATGAAAGCGAAGTGGATCTGGATGCTATCAGCGCGCAATCGCTGCGCCTGGTGCGCTCTATCCTGATGCTTATCGCCCTGCTCTCGGTCATTGTGCTGTGGTCAGAAATTCATTCTGCTTTCGGCTTCCTGGAAAACATCTCGTTGTGGGATGTCACCTCCACGGTGCAGGGTGTGGAAAGTTTAGAGCCGATAACGCTGGGCGCGGTGCTTATCGCAATCCTGGTGTTTATCATCACTACCCAGTTAGTGCGCAACCTGCCCGCGCTGCTGGAGCTGGCGCTGCTGCAACATCTCGATTTAACCCCCGGCACCGGTTACGCCATCACCACCATCACCAAGTACCTGCTGATGCTGATTGGCGGTCTGGTTGGCTTCTCAATGATCGGTATTGAGTGGTCCAAACTGCAATGGCTGGTAGCGGCTCTCGGTGTCGGTCTGGGCTTTGGTTTGCAGGAGATCTTCGCCAACTTTATTTCCGGCCTGATTATCCTGTTTGAAAAACCAATCCGCATTGGCGACACAGTGACGATTCGCGATCTTACCGGTAGCGTGACGAAAATTAATACCCGCGCCACGACCATCAGCGACTGGGACCGCAAAGAGATCATCGTGCCCAACAAAGCCTTTATCACCGAGCAGTTTATCAACTGGTCGTTATCGGATTCGGTCACCCGTGTGGTATTAACCATCCCGGCACCGTCGGAGGCTAACAGCGAGGAGGTTACGCAGATCCTGCTTACTGCCGCACAACGCTGCTCACTGGTTATCGATAACCCGGCGCCAGAAGTCTTCCTGGTTGACCTGCAGCAAGGGATTCAAATCTTCGAACTGCGTATTTATGCCGCTGAGATGGGGCATCGTATGCCGCTGCGCCACGAAATCCACCAGCTGATTCTGGCAGGCTTCCGCGAGCACGGTATCGATATGCCGTTCCCACCGTTCCAGATGCGTCTGGAGAGCCTCGGCGGTAAGCAAACGGGAAGAACCTTAAGTTCTGCGGGCAGAAGCAGTCGCCCGGCGGGGAGTTTGTAAACAACAATGATGCCGGATGGCAGCTTCGCCGAATCCGGCCTACGAAGAATCATTTTTGTAGGCCGGATTCAGCAGGAAGTTTACTCCACCGCCCACTCAGGCTCGTTGGCCGTGCGGCGGCTGTAGTTCTGATAAATCGCCATTGCCAACAGCGAGAAGAAGATCGGGCCTCCGGTCATCCACAATGCGCTGTTCCAGTCCCCAGCTTCAATCACCGGCTGGATGATGGTGAACACATTGGCAAACGTCACCACCAGCACAACCACCGATGTGGCCAGTAACGTCGCCGCTCGGGTTTTAAAGACAACAAACGGTCTTTCCAGGCCCGTACGGGCTTTAAAGAACGGAAACGCCAGCGCGAGGAACAGATACGGCAGCGTCATCGAGACGTTCGCCATCAGCGTCAGTTTGTTATAGAACGCTGAAGCCGTATCGCCGCCAAACGAAACCAGCAGGATAAACAGGCTCACCAGCAGGCACTGCAACCACATTGCCGTCGTCGGCATCCCCACGGCATTTAGTTTGGTCATCGGCGCTGGCCACAGCGCCTTCGGCGTTCCTTGAATAATCGCTTTCAGTGGCGAATAGCTGAGCGTGAAAAAAGCGCCGGTATAAGCGAGAAACATAGAAAGCCCGGTGATACGCGCGAACCACACCCCCGTCGCCATCGCGGTTTCAGGAGAAACATGCAGCGCGTTACCTAACGTCATCCCGAGGCTTTTCATCAGGATATACGTTATATTGCCGAGGTTGACCGAGCTATTGCTTAATACTTGCTGCCAGTTGGTGCTAACGCCCCATAAAAATATGGCCAGTGAATAACCGACAGAAATGACAATCGCGGCAAAGACAATGCCTTTCGCAAAGTTCTTTTCTGGCTTTTCTGTTTTATCAACTAATCCCCCCACGGCTTCTATTCCGCCGTAAGCAAAAATAGCAAATACAACAAATGACAACATGGCCAGACCGGACTGATATCCCGGATTAGGCGAGGAGATGAAATTAATATCCTGCGCAAAGTGACCACCAGTTAATAACAAAATAGCGAAACTCACTAACAACAGAACTAAATTAAGACACATTACGGCAATTCCGCCTACAGCCGTAATACGAGCAATCTTATTAATACCCCGGGAGGCCACGCAGGTTACCAGAATCATCCAACCGACGGCGAGCAACCCGACGACCTGCGTAGGCTCAAGCCCCGCAAAACGCCAATGCTGCGTCATGTCTGCGCCAAATAAGAAGGTTGAAAAAGGTACCCAGACTTTCGCTGCGGTACTTACCATCCATATCACATAGGAAGAAAACCACATAAACGTGCCGATAAACGCATAGCGTGGCCCAACGCTATTATTCATCCACGAATAGATTCCGCCCTCTTCTTTCCGATAGGCAGCCCCCATTTCCGCCATCATTAAAGCAAATGGGATAAAGAATAATAATGCAGAAAATATATACCACGGAATCGCGCTATACCCCATTAAATAGAATGCGGAGGGGCTATTCGCAAAACCGAAAACAGACGTAAATATCATGAGGATGAGACCTATTAGGCTCATCTTTTTTATTGTTTGGGTCATTAAACCATCCCTTACTCTGGCAAGCGTTTAACAAACGCCACTCACCGGTTGGCACTGCCCTCTTTTCAGAGTTCAGCGATAGAAAAATCAACACAGAATTGATACCTGAACGATATCAAATATCCAGGAGTAAATTGTGGCTATTAGAGGGTAAATGAAAAAATATGCTACAAAGTGGCTATTTCACCGCCACTTTGCATTGAAGGAGAGTACGTTACGCGCGATCGACGGTAAATGCGATAACCTCGGCCAGGCTCTCTGCGCCCAATGCCAGCATCACAAGACGGTCAACGCCCAGCGCCACGCCAGAGCAATCCGGCATACCCACTTTTAACGCTTCAAGCAGGTTGGTGTCGATAGGTTGCTGCGGCAAGCCACGTGCGGCACGTTTGCGGTTATCCTGCTCAAACCGCTGCTGCTGTTCGCGCGCGTCGGTCAATTCATGGAAACCATTCGCCAGCTCAATACCTTTGTAGTAAACCTCGAAACGTTCAGCCACGCGGTGATCTTCGGTACTGATTTGCGCCAGTGATGCCTGGCTGGCCGGGAAATGATACACAAACGTCGGTTTGTCTTTGCCAATATGCGGCTCAACGCCCATCGTAAACAGCAACTGCAGTAAGGTGTCCCGGTCTTCTTCGGTATCGGCGATATTACTGAGATCCAATTTCGCCGCCACTTCCCGCAGTTGGGTTTTATCCGCAGACAGCGGGTCTATCTCCAGATGGCGCTGGAAGGCTTGCTGGTAAGAGAGACTTTCCGCAGGTGAGCAGTCCAGCACCTGCTGGAGCAAATCATCCACTTCATTCATCAGGCGATACATATCGTAGTGCGGACGATACCACTCGAGCATAGTGAATTCAGGGTTATGATGACGCCCCATCTCTTCATTACGGAAGCTACGGCACAGTTGATACACCGGGCCGCATCCTGCCACCAGCAGGCGCTTCATATGGTATTCCGGGCTGGTCATTAAATAGAGATTTATTCCCTGGGAGTGTCCAGGGCCGACGAAACGCGTTTCGAACGGGAACAGATGGATGTCCGTTACCGTTGCCTGACTCATACAAGGGGTCTCAACCTCAAGCACGCCACGATCGGCAAAAAAGCGGCGAATCTCCGCTATAATTGCTGCACGTTTTAACAGATTGGGGATGGACGCGCTCGGCTGCCAGGTTGCCGTTTCGCTCATGGTTGTTTCTCCGATTTAAGACAAGGGCACGAAGTCTACTCGTATCGCGTTAACGAGACAAATTTCGCGCGCCAATAATCCACACTGGCAATTGGATAAAAAAAGCGACATGGGGTGGTTTAGTAATTAAATTAATCAAATTCAATGATAATTCCCCCCTTTGACACGCTAAAAAAATCGAACACGTCAAATTTCCCGCACATCCCTGAGACTATACTATTGTACCTATAAAGGAGCAGTGGAAACGCGTTCATAACCTGTTTGAAGCCGATGAAGCATCTGATTTCAGGCAGGAATGAAATAACAACAATCTGGAGGAATGTCGTGCAAACCTTTCAAGCCGATCTTGCCATTATAGGCGCCGGTGGCGCGGGATTACGTGCTGCAATTGCTGCCGCACAAGCAAATCCCAACGCTAAAATCGCACTGATCTCAAAAGTGTACCCAATGCGCAGCCATACCGTTGCTGCCGAAGGCGGCTCTGCTGCTGTCGCGCAGGATCATGACAGCTTTGACTACCATTTTCACGATACGGTAGCAGGCGGAGACTGGCTGTGTGAGCAGGATGTCGTGGATTACTTTGTCCACCACTGCCCAACTGAAATGACGCAACTGGAACAATGGGGCTGCCCATGGAGCCGCCGTGAAGACGGTAGCGTCAACGTACGTCGCTTCGGCGGTATGAAAATCGAGCGTACCTGGTTTGCCGCGGATAAAACCGGCTTCCACATGTTGCATACGCTGTTCCAAACATCTTTGCAGTTCCCGCAGATTCAGCGCTTTGACGAACACTTCGTTCTGGATATCCTGGTTGATGATGGCCATGCTCGCGGCCTGGTTGCCATGAACATGATGGAAGGCACGCTGATGCAGATCCGTGCTAATGCTGTTGTGATGGCAACGGGCGGCGCAGGTCGTGTTTACCGTTACAACACCAACGGCGGCATCGTAACTGGCGACGGTATGGGCATGGCGCTGAGCCACGGCGTTCCGCTGCGTGATATGGAATTCGTTCAGTATCACCCGACGGGTCTGCCAGGCTCTGGTATCCTGATGACCGAAGGCTGCCGTGGTGAAGGCGGTATCCTGGTCAACAAAAACGGCTACCGTTATCTGCAAGATTACGGCATGGGTCCGGAAACCCCGCTGGGCGAACCGAAAAACAAATACATGGAACTCGGTCCGCGCGACAAAGTTTCTCAGGCGTTCTGGCACGAATGGCGTAAAGGCAACACCATTTCCACCCCGCGTGGCGATGTGGTTCACCTCGACCTGCGTCACCTCGGCGAGAAAAAACTGCTCGAACGTTTACCGTTCATCTGCGAACTGGCGAAAGCCTACGTGGGTGTCGATCCGGTTAAAGAGCCGATCCCGGTACGTCCTACCGCGCACTACACCATGGGCGGTATCGAAACCGATCAGCACTGTGAAACCCGCATTAAAGGTCTGTTCGCTGTGGGCGAATGTTCCTCTGTTGGTCTGCATGGCGCTAACCGTCTGGGTTCTAACTCCCTGGCGGAACTGGTGGTCTTCGGTCGTATGGCCGGTGAACAGGCTGCAGAACGTGCTGCAACGGCTGGCGCTGCAAACAGTGCCGCGCTCGATGCGCAGGTTGCTGGCGTTGAAAAACGTCTGAAAGATCTGGTTAACCAGGAAGGTAACGAAAACTGGTCTAAGATCCGTGACGAAATGGGCCTGTCCATGGAAGAAGGTTGCGGTATCTACCGTACACCGGAACTCATGCAGAAAACCGTTGATAAACTGGCGGAGCTGCAGGAACGCTTCAAGCGCGTCCGTATCACTGATACCTCCAGCGTCTTCAACACCGACCTGCTGTACACCATCGAACTGGGTCACGGTCTGAACGTTGCTGAATGTATGGCGCACTCTGCTCTGGCGCGTAAAGAATCCCGCGGCGCGCATCAGCGTCTGGATGAAGGCTGCACCGAGCGTGACGATGTGAACTTCCTCAAACACACCCTCGCCTTCCGCGATGCTGACGGCACGACTCGCCTGGAATACAGCGACGTGAAAATCACCACTCTGCCACCGGCTAAACGTGTTTACGGTGGCGAAGCGGAAGCAGCCGATAAGAAGGAGAAGGCGAATGGCTGAGATGAAAAACCTGAAAGTTGAGGTGGTGCGCTATAACCCGGAAACCGATACCGCGCCGCACAGTGCTTTCTACGAAGTTCCTTATGATGAAACCACGTCACTGCTGGATGCGTTGGGCTACATCAAGGATAACCTGGCACCGGACCTGAGCTACCGCTGGTCCTGCCGTATGGCGATCTGCGGCTCCTGCGGCATGATGGTCAACAATGTACCTAAACTGGCGTGCAAAACCTTCCTGCGTGATTACACCAACGGCATGAAGGTTGAAGCGCTGGGCAACTTCCCGATTGAGCGCGATCTGGTCGTCGACATGACGCACTTTATCGAAAGCCTGGAAGCGATCAAACCGTACATCATCGGTAACCCGCGTACACCGGATCAGGGTCCAAACACCCAGACTCCGGCGCAGATGGCGAAGTATCATCAGTTCTCCGGTTGCATCAACTGTGGTCTGTGCTACGCCGCGTGCCCGCAGTTCGGCCTGAACCCAGAGTTCATTGGACCGGCTGCGATTACGCTGGCGCATCGTTACAACGAAGATAGCCGCGACCACGGTAAGAAGGAGCGTATGGCTCAGTTGAACAGCCCGAACGGCGTCTGGTCCTGTACTTTTGTGGGCTACTGCTCCGAAGTCTGCCCGAAACACGTCGATCCGGCTGCGGCCATTCAGCAGGGTAAAGTTGAAAGTTCAAAAGACTTTCTTATCGCTACCCTGAAACCACGCTAAGGAGTGCACGATGACGACTAAACGCAAACCCTATGTGCGACCAATGACGTCCACCTGGTGGAAAAAGCTGCCATTTTATCGTTTTTACATGCTGCGCGAAGGCACGGCGGTTCCGGCAGTCTGGTTCAGCATTGAACTGATTATCGGCCTGTTTGCACTCAAGCATGGTGCAGAGTCCTGGATGGGCTTTGTCGCCTTTTTGCAAAACCCGGTGGTGGTGATCCTGAATATTATCGCCCTGGCAGCAGCGCTGCTGCATACCAAAACCTGGTTTGAGCTGGCGCCAAAAGCTGCCAACATCATCGTAAAAGACGAAAAAATGGGGCCAGAGCCGATCATCAAAGGTCTCTGGGCAGTTACTGTGGTTGCGACAGTAGTAATACTGTTTGTTGCCCTGTTCTGGTAAGGAGTCCGGAATGATTAATCCAAATCCAAAACGCTCTGACGAACCCGTATTCTGGGGCCTGTTTGGTGCAGGCGGTATGTGGAGCGCAATCATTGCGCCGGTGATGATCCTGCTGGTCGGCATTATGCTGCCGCTGGGCTTTGTTCCTGATGCTTTCAGCTATGAACGCGTACTGGCATTCGCTCAGAGCTTCATCGGACGTGCGTTTCTGTTCCTGATGATCGTTCTGCCGCTGTGGTGTGGTTTACACCGTATGCACCACGCGATGCATGACCTGAAAATCCACGTGCCTGCGGGCAAATGGGTATTCTACGGACTGGCAGCTATCCTGACCGTTGTAACGGCTATTGGGATCCTGACCATCTAATCGCATGCGTTAATTATCAGGCCCGCCAATGGCGGGCCTTTTTATTAGTGCAGCATCCCGGTCAACCAGCGGGAAAACTCACGCATCGCGGGCGTCTCCGGACGAGATTGTAAACGCGTTATCCAGTAACTCCCCAGATCAATCTGCGTTAGAAAAGGCTGCACGATACGTTCACTACTGAGCAAATGCGTGAACATTCTTACCGGTGCAATTGCCACACCAATCCCCGCCTGCGCGGCTTCCAGCATTGAGACGGACGAGTCAAACACCACCACGTTGTGCGTCGGTGACGGAGGCGCTTCTCCGGCGGCCTGCATCCAAAGCGTCCATTCATCACGCCGATACGATCGTAATAACGGAAATTTCAGGATATCCACAGGTGCTTTAATCTGCGAGGCCAATGTCGGTGAACACAGCGGGGACATCAGCGCGCTACACAAATATTGCGCATCGGTATCGTGCCAGGCTCCTCCTCCGTAGCGAATAGTATAATCCAGCCCTTCGGCGGCGGGATCCACACGGTTATTGTGGGTGGAAATATGCAAATCAATATGCGGACAGTGGCGCTTAAAGTCGCTCAACAGAGGGAAAAGACAACCGACCGCAAAGGTCCCCACCACGCCAATTTTTAGTTTTTCCTGAGTCTGTTTAGTGGCAAAACGATCCAGCATCCCCGCCATACGATCGAAAGAGTCATTAAGTACAGGTAACAGACTTTCCCCTTCAGTCGTCAACATTAACCCTCGAGAACCACGTACAAAAAGCTGACAATTCAGCTGTTGCTCCAGCGCTTTCACATGCTGGCTTATTGCAGAATGCGTCACGTTGAGCTCAATCGCAGCGCGGGTAAAGCTGAGATGTCTGGCCGCTGCTTCAAAAGCCCGCAGCGAGTTAAGGGGGATATAGCTACGTGTCATTATCTGGCCTGTTAGAAAAACTTATATCTGCTGCTAAATTTAACCGTTTGTCAACACGGTGCAAATCAAACACACTGATTACGTCTGACGGGCCCGGACACCCTTTCGCTTTTAATTACGGAACTGATTTCATGATGAAAAAATCGATCTGCTGCGCGCTGCTGCTGACAGCTTCTTTCTCCACGTTTGCCGCCGCAAAAACAGAACAACAAATTGCCGATATCGTTAACCGCACCATCACACCGCTGATGCAGGAGCAGGCTATTCCGGGTATGGCCGTTGCGATTATCTATCAGGGGAAACCTTATTACTTTACCTGGGGTAAAGCCGATATCGCCAATAACCGTCCAGTCACTCAACAAACGCTGTTTGAACTCGGATCGGTCAGTAAAACGTTCAACGGCGTGCTGGGCGGCGATGCTATCGCCCGCGGCGAAATTAAGCTCAGCGATCCGGTCACGCATTACTGGCCTGAACTGACTGGTAAGCAGTGGCAGGGTATCAGCCTGCTGCACTTAGCCACCTACACGGCAGGCGGCCTGCCGCTTCAGGTTCCGGACGACGTTACGGATAAAGCCGCGTTACTACGCTTTTATCAAAACTGGCAGCCGCAATGGGCCCCAGGCGCTAAACGTCTTTATGCTAACTCCAGCATTGGTCTGTTTGGTGCCCTGGCGGTCAAACCCTCAGGCATGAGCTACGAAGAGGCGATGACCAAACGCGTCCTGCGCCCCTTAAAACTGGCGCATACCTGGATTACGGTTCCGCAGAGCGAACAAAAAGATTATGCCTGGGGTTATCGCGAAGGAAAGCCAGTGCATGTATCCCCTGGCCAACTTGATGCCGAAGCCTACGGGGTGAAATCGAGCGTTATCGATATGACCCGTTGGGTTCAGGCCAACATGGACGCCAGCCAGGTTCAGGAGAAAACGCTCCAGCAGGGCATCGAGCTTGCGCAGTCACGTTACTGGCGTGTTGGCGATATGTACCAGGGCCTGGGCTGGGAGATGCTGAACTGGCCGGTGAAAGCCGACTCGATAATTAGCGGTAGCGACAGCAAAGTGGCACTGGCAGCGCTTCCTACCGTTGAGGTAAACCCGCCCGCGCCTGCCGTGAAAGCCTCATGGGTGCATAAAACGGGCTCCACTGGCGGATTCGGCAGCTACGTTGCTTTCGTTCCAGAAAAAAACCTTGGCATCGTGATGCTGGCAAACAAGAGCTACCCAAACCCTGTTCGCGTCGAGGCCGCCTGGCGCATTCTTGAAAAACTGCAGTAACGGACAAGGAGGCCCTGGATATTGGGCTTCCTTTCTTTCTCTTTTTTTCCTGCTGTCATCTACACTTAACAAAAATCCAGCAAGGAAAATCCCATGCGCATTCTGCCCGTCGTTGCTGCAGTTACGGCTGCATTTCTGGTTGTCGCTTGCAGCACCCCAACCCCCCCGAAAGGTGTTACCGTAGTAAATAACTTTGATGCCACACGCTATCTGGGCACCTGGTATGAAATTGCGCGTTTCGACCATCGATTCGAACGCGGACTGGAAAAAGTGACTGCTACCTACAGCCTGCGCGACGACGGCGGTATCAATGTTATTAACAAGGGCTATAACCCGGACAGAGGAATGTGGCAGAAAACGGAGGGGAAAGCCTACTTCACTGGCGACCCAAACCGCGCTGCGCTCAAGGTCTCGTTTTTTGGCCCCTTCTATGGCGGGTATAACGTGATTGCCCTCGACAGGGAATATCGTCACGCGCTGGTTTGCGGGCCGGATCGCGACTACCTGTGGATCCTTTCACGGACCCCTACTATTTCAGATGAAATGAAACAGCAAATGCTGGCCATCGCGACCCGGGAAGGGTTTGAGGTGAATAAGCTGATTTGGGTAAAACAGCCTGGTGCTTAGTGGGTGCTCAGCTTGAGGCCAATAATACCGGCCACAATCAGCCCGAGGCTCAGTAACCGCGCCGGGCTGGCAGATTCACCCAGCAGCAGAATCCCTGTAATGGCCGCCCCGACTGCGCCGATACCCGTCCATATGGCATAGGCGGTTCCTACAGGCAACGTACGCATTGCCCAGGAGAGCATGGCGATACTGACGATCATTGCCACAATAGTGATAATGCTTGGCGTCAAACGCGTAAAACCGTGGGTATATTTCAGGCCAATCGCCCAGACAACTTCGAGCAGACCTGCAATTAATAAAACGATCCAGGACATATCAGGCTCCAGAACAATGGGGCCGTCCCCGGTGAAAGAAGCGTTTGCAGGTCGTCCTGCAAAGCTGATGTGTGAAATGGCATTTTTGCCCGAGAGAAAATGAATTTCAACCTTTTTATTCGCTGCCCGCTAAAAGCAAGAATTAAGCATAATTAGCGGCGTAGTTCCCGCATTTGGCACTCATCGGAGTTCTCTATGATGAAGGGCTTTCTGAATCCGGAAAGTCGATTGCCTCTCTTCTGAATGCGAAAAGGTTATGCTTAAAATTTTAGTGATTGACCGGTGCCACTTTACCCGCACAGGGATTGAGGCCTTGCTTAATCATTCTGGCAGGTTCAGCTCCTCATTTCTTGTGTCAGGGATCAATAATCTCCTGTTAGCAAAAGAGCATATTTTGCAGTGGAAGCCGCATCTGGTGATCGCGGATTTATACAGTTTTATTAGCGAGACGCATACCAGTCCGCCAATTAAACCCTTTTTCATGAGCTGCGGCGTCATCCCGCTGATTTTACTGCAATCAGTTGAAAGACAGCACACTTCAATGGCTTCCTCTCAATCCGTCGCCTATTCGGTCTTAACCAAGCACACCACGCTGAACGCGCTCTCACACACGATTCAGGAGGCGCTACAGCTTCGCCCCACGTTAGAAATAGCCGAAAACGCGACTCCGCTGCTTACGCCGCAGGAGGAGAAAGTATTGTCGATGTGGATGGATGGAGTGAGTAACAATGCGATAGCCGCCGCACTCAGCATTCATGGCAAGACGGTCTACACCTATAAACGGAATATCCGCATGAAACTGCACATGGGGAACCGCTTCTCGCCGTTTCTCTCACTCCCCGGGAAGGGGAATTAACGGTACGACGTGACGTCGTACCGTTCATGATTATTGTTGAGCTTTTGTCGCTGCACCAGAGATTGCGCTACCGCCCTCAGAGATATCCTGCCCAACACCTTTCGTGGTATTGCACGCAGTCAACACTGAAGAAAGAACCAACACAGAAAAGATCGCAGCAATTGTCTTTTTAACCATAACGTCTTCCTTTTCTAGCCAATATTGTTTGTGTATAGCTCATTAATAATAGACAAGATCCGGAAGTGTGATGGATAAACAACCGTTTTTAAGACTATGAGAGAGTGTTAGCTGGCGGCGTGAGAGATTGAATTGCCAAGATGTTTGATGTCTTCACCGAAGCCGCGCGCGGTATTACAACCCGCCAGGAGAGTGCTGGTGAAAAGGATGAGCATTACAAGACTGAGAAGACGTTTCATCATTCCTGCCCTGGAAAAAGTATGGCGCAGCAACCTGCGCCATAAGATCAAATAGATATCTTATTTTACGCGAGAAACGTATTCGCCGGAGCGAGTATCCACTTTGATCACTTCACCGATCTGTACGAACAGCGGAACTTTAACGACTGCGCCAGTAGACAGAGTAGCCGGTTTGCCGCCAGTACCAGCGGTATCGCCTTTCAGACCTGGGTCAGTTTCAACGACTTCCAGCTCAACGAAGTTTGGCGGAGTCACGGAGATCGGCTGACCGTTCCACAGGGTCACGATGCATTCAGCCTGGTCCAGCAGCCATTTAGCGTTATCGCCTACCGCTTTCTCGTCTGCAGCCAGCTGTTCGAAAGTGGTGTTATTCATAAAGTGCCAGAACTCACCGTCGCTATACAGGAAGGTCAGGTTCATGTCGGCTACGTCTGCGCCTTCAGCGGAGTCGGTAGACTTGAAGGTTTTCTCTACGCGAGTACCGGTCAGCAGGCGACGCAGCTTAACGCGCGCAAATGCCTGGCCTTTACCTGGTTTAACGAATTCGCTGGCTTCAACCGCATAAGGTTCGCCGTCCAACATGATTTTAAGACCAGCACGAAAATCGTTGCTATAGTACGTTGCCATAAGGCCCTCTGAAAATTGTTAACTGGTAGCTAAGCCACAAAATGGCGCATATTGTAACCCTAAATACCCCATCCAGAGAAGATTGGTTATCGCAACTTGCCGATGTTGTGACCGATCCTGATGAACTTCTGCATCTTTTGAATATAGACGCAGATGAAAAACTGTTGGCCGGACGCGACGCGAGACGACTTTTCGCCCTGCGCGTACCGCGCGCCTTTATTGCTCGTATGGAAAAAGGCAATCCGGACGATCCGCTTTTGCGTCAGGTACTTACTTCCCAGGAAGAGTTTGTTGCTGCACCTGGCTACTCGACCGATCCGCTGGAAGAACAGCACAGCGTGGTCCCCGGTTTGCTGCATAAATATCGCAATCGGGCGCTGTTGTTGGTTAAAGGCGGTTGCGCGGTAAATTGTCGCTATTGCTTCCGCCGACACTTCCCGTATGCCGAAAACCAGGGCAATAAGCGCAACTGGCAGGTCGCCCTGGACTACATTAGCGCGCATCCTGAGCTGGATGAGATTATCTTCTCCGGTGGTGATCCGCTAATGGCCAAGGACCATGAACTGGACTGGTTACTCACGCAACTGGAAGCCATCCCGCACATTAAGCGTCTGCGCATTCACAGCCGTTTGCCGATTGTGATCCCCGCGCGCATTACTGAAGGACTGGCCCAGCGCTTTGCGCGTTCCTCCCTGCAGATTCTGCTGGTCAACCACATTAACCACGCCAATGAGGTCGATGAGGCGTTTCACCAGGCGATGGTCCGACTGCGTACCGCTGGCGTCACCCTACTCAACCAAAGCGTTTTGCTGCGTGGCGTGAACGATAACGCACAAACGCTGGCGAACCTGAGCAACACTCTGTTTGATGCGGGGGTGATGCCCTATTACCTGCACGTACTGGACAAAGTGCAAGGTGCCGCCCACTTTATGGTCAGCGACGATGAGGCACGTCACATTATGCGTGAACTGCTGACGTTGGTTTCCGGCTATATGGTCCCCAAACTGGCGCGTGAAATTGGCGGAGAGCCAAGTAAAACGCCGTTGGATCTGCAACTACGCCAACAATAACCATTATTGAGTGTCCGATTTCGGACACTCACCACGATTACTTATTATTTAAATCCTCACAAGTGGAGCCACGCTTTTAATCTGTGCTATTTTAATTAGCGCTATAAAATCATTAATTCATAATTTGTATCAGTAGAACCAAATTCAGAATATTAATAAATATATGGTTAGGGAGAACCTTTTATGGCTATAAGTATTAAGGGCATTAATACCGGTGTTATCCGTCAAAAGAATGAATTTATTGCTTTAGCATTAAAGATAAAAGAACCAAGGAATAAAACGTCGTTATTTTTTCTTTCTCCGCTTGGGCTAAGAGATCTGCTTATCGCCCTGGAAAGCAGGCTATCCGCCAAACATCAGCTTAGCGAAGACGAACATGCGCAATATGAGAAGGAATGCGATAAAGTCAGCAAAAAGATGCACGAAAATATTCCTTTGATTCAGGAAGATGAGCTAAAAAATGCCGACATTAATCGTCGCATAAATTCGCTGATATTAGTGGATGACAAAGGCGAAAACTTAACATTTTCTCTGACACTGCATGATGGACAAACGTGTGAATTACTGATTAATGAACTACAGATTCGGGTGCTGGTCCATGCTGTTATTCATGCAATAAATAATGCTGGCATGCGGGAATTAGCGCTACGAATTACATCGCTGCTGGATTTCCTGCCGCTGTACGATGTTGATTGCCAGGCAAACGACAATCTGGAATACGACTCTTATACGCACCCCGAATGGAAACAAAGCCTGTTTAATCATTATCTGGCGATTATTTACCGCTATACAGATGATCAAGGAAAAGCCCAGTTCTGTGGTTCGGTAGTAAAAACTCGCGCCACTTCCGGCAGCAAAGAGGCCGAAGCCATTACTCGCCGTCTTCTCGATTTCAGCCCACGGCTGAAAAAGCTTGCTGGTGTACCGTGCCAGGTGTTTGTCAGAACGTTGACGGGTGATAAGGCGCAAAAGCTCAATCAGGATCAGTGCCTGCGCGCGCTGCATCATTTACGCGCTCAGTCTGTGCATAACGCTCAAAATGCCTGATGTTTCTGCGCTTATCAGGCCGACGAATTTGTATCGTAGGCCTGATAAGACGTTGTAGCGTCTCCATCAGGCATCAACAGCATTTATCAATTTGGGCACTTATAAACCTGCCCAGTCATTTCACTGGCAGTAGGAACAAAGCTGGACAGCATTCCCTGTGATGGGCTGCTGACGCCATAAATCACGTTACCACCCATTGCCGCAGCCTGGTTACGCAGATCGTTTGCTGCGCCACGCATAGAGCCACCCTCTTCGCCGTGCTGGCCAGAAAGCCAGTTGCTTTGCGTACCGGTTGCAGTGCCAATCAGTTGACACTCTGCGCCAGGCTTCTCTTCGACGAAGCGTACGCTTTGCCCGGCTGAACTCAGTTCGTTGCTGGAGCTACAACCCGCCATCAGTAGCGCGGCACCAACGATCCCTGCTAAATATTTCACGTGCATGTCATTCCCCATAATCAATGAGCTGGACGTTATGTCCGTAGCTGAATCATATACTAAAAAGATGACCAAAAGAAAAACCCCCGGACATTTCTGCCCGAGGGTTTCTCATTTTTCGCGAGATACGTATTTAATCAAATAATTCAAGTTGCAGGCAGGCGGCAGGTTCATGAATCCCCCAGTGCTTACATGAGTAAGTGACTGGGGTAAACGAACGCAGCCAATGAACCTGCGGCTTGAAGTATGAAGATTAAATTACATCATGCCGCCCATTCCACCCATGCCGCCCATACCACCAGCAGCACCTAAGTCAGGCGCATCGCCTTTCGGCAGGTCAGTAACCATGCACTCGGTGGTGATCATCAGACCCGCAACAGAAGCCGCGTACTGCAGAGCTGAACGCGTTACTTTGGTTGGATCCAGGATACCCATGTCGATCATGTTACCGTATTCTTCAGTTGCAGCGTTGTAACCATAGTTACCGTCACCCGCTTTCACGGTGTTAGCCACTACAGACGGCTCTTCGCCGCAGTTCAGTACGATTTGACGCAGCGGAGATTCCATTGCGCGCAGCGCAACTTTGATACCTACGTTCTGGTCTTCGTTCTGACCTTTCAGACCGGCAATCTTAGACGCTACGCGAATCAGCGCAACACCACCACCAGCAACCACACCTTCTTCTACCGCAGCACGGGTCGCGTGCAGGGCATCTTCAACGCGGGCTTTCTTCTCTTTCATTTCAACTTCAGTCGCAGCACCAACTTTGATAACCGCAACGCCGCCTGCCAGTTTCGCTACGCGCTCCTGCAGTTTTTCACGGTCGTAGTCGGAAGTTGCTTCTTCGATCTGCTGACGAATCTGAGTCACGCGACCCTGGATTGCAGCTTCGTCACCCACGCCATCAATGATGGTGGTGGTGTCTTTGTTGATAACAACGCGTTTCGCCTGACCCAGATCTTCCAGAGTTGCTTTTTCCAGCTCCATACCGATCTCTTCAGAGATAACGGTACCACCGGTCAGGGTAGCGATATCCTGCAGCATCGCTTTACGACGGTCGCCGAAGCCAGGCGCTTTAACCGCCGCGACTTTCACGATACCACGCATGGTGTTAACAACCAGAGTTGCCAGCGCTTCGCCTTCAACATCTTCAGCGATGATCAGCAGTGGTTTACCGGCTTTTGCAACTGCTTCCAGCACCGGCAGCATTTCGCGGATGTTGGAGATTTTCTTGTCAGCCAGCAGGATGAACGGGCTTTCCAGTTCTACTGCGCCAGTTTCCGGCTTGTTGATGAAGTAAGGAGACAGGTAACCACGGTCGAACTGCATACCTTCAACCACGTCCAGTTCGTCCTGCAGACCGGTACCGTCTTCAACGGTGATCACGCCTTCTTTACCGACTTTGTCCATCGCTTCAGCGATCAGTTTACCTACGGTTTCGTCGGAGTTAGCGGAGATAGTACCAACCTGAGCAATAGCTTTAGAGTCAGAGCACGGTACGGACAGTGCTTTCAGTTCTTCAACGGCAGCAGCGACAGCTTTGTCGATACCACGTTTCAGATCCATCGGGTTCATGCCTGCAGCAACGGCTTTCAGACCTTCAGTGATGATGGACTGCGCCAGTACGGTTGCGGTGGTGGTACCGTCGCCTGCAGCGTCGTTCGCTTTAGAGGCAACTTCTTTCACCATCTGCGCCCCCATGTTTTCGAACTTGTCTTCCAGTTCGATTTCACGGGCTACGGAAACACCATCTTTAGTGATGGTCGGTGCACCGAAAGATTTATCCAGAACTACGTTACGGCCTTTTGGACCGAGGGTAACTTTCACTGCATCTGCCAGTACGTTTACGCCGCGCAGCATTTTCACACGAGCGTCGTTACCGAATTTTACGTCTTTAGCTGCCATTTTCTCTTTCCCTTAAATTCGTATGTTCAGTGTCGTTCGCGGATTAGGCTTCAACAATTGCCAGGATGTCACTTTCAGACATGATCAACACTTCTTCATTGTCGATCTTCTCAGATTTAACACCGTAGCCATCGTTGAAAATAACGATATCGCCGACTTTAACGTCCAGCGGCTGTACGGTACCGTTGTCCAGGATGCGGCCCTTACCGACAGCGATGATTTCGCCACGAGTTGACTTACCTGCTGCAGAACCGGTCAGTACGATGCCGCCAGCAGATTTAGATTCAACTTCTTTACGTTTGACGATCACACGATCATGTAACGGACGAATACTCATTGATAGCTCTCCTTTGAGAAAGTCTTTATCAGTTATGGGTGACGCCGGCCCGTGAACGGTTTCCCGGCTAGTGACCAGAGAAATGGGGATGGGGCTTTGTACCTTCAAGGGGGCAAGCGAAAAAAAATTTATATCAGCAGAAAATTCCGGCAAAACGCCGACGCGCATCACATTTTATAACGATTTCAGTCACGTCGTCATAAGCAAATACGATTGTGATACCATCAAAAATCTGCGCTGTAGCCCGGTCAATGGGCATAACCGGATAACAACTTATGAGCGGACTGAAACAAGAGCTGGGACTGGCTCAGGGCATTGGCCTGTTGTCGACATCATTGCTAGGTACAGGCGTTTTCGCCGTCCCTGCGCTAGCCGCGCTGGTGGCTGGCAACAACAGCCTGTGGGCCTGGCCGGTGCTGATTGTTTTAGTCTTTCCCGTGGCGATTGTCTTTGCCGTACTGGGTCGTCATTTTCCCAGCGCGGGTGGCGTGGCGCATTTTGTTGGTATGGCCTTTGGCCCACGCCTGGAGCGCGTCACCGGATGGCTATTTTTGTCGGTGATTCCCGTCGGCTTGCCTGCGGCATTACATATTGCCGCCGGATTTGGTCAGGCAATGTTTGGCTGGCATGACGAACAGCTTCTGTTGGCAGAGCTCGGTACGCTGGCATTGGTTTGGTATATCGGCTCCCACGGTGCCAGCTCTAGCGCTAATCTGCAAACGGTCATTGCCGGATTGATTGTTGCCCTCATTGTCGCCATCTGGTGGGCGGGCGATGTGAAACCTGGCGAAATCCCCTTCCCTGCGATAACCGAGATTGAGCTCCCCGGACTGTTCGCCGCACTGTCGGTGATGTTCTGGTGTTTTGTTGGCCTTGAAGCGTTTGCCCATCTGGCATCTGAATTCAAAAACCCGGAGCGGGATTTCCCGCGCGCGCTGATGATCGGCCTGCTGCTTGCGGGCTCTGTTTATTGGGCATGCACCGTCGTCGTGCTTCATTTTGGCGCCTACGGTGAGCAAATGGCGGCGGCGGCCTCACTGCCAGAGATCGTCGTGCAGTTATTTGGCGTACAGGCACTGTGGGTCGCCTGCATCATTGGTTATCTGGCCTGTTTTGCCAGTCTCAACATTTATATTCAAAGCTTCGCCCGGCTGGTCTGGTCGCAAGCGCAATATAAGCCGGAGAGCCATCTGGCGCGTCTGTCTCCCCGTCACCTTCCGCGCAATGCGCTAAACGCCGTATTGGGCTGCTGCGTGATCAGTACGTTGTGCATCTATATGCTGAAAATCAATCTCGATGCGTTAATCGTCTATGCTAACGGCATCTTTATTATGATTTATTTGCTGTGCATGCTGGCGGGATGTCGATTACTGAAAGGGCATTATCGCATGCTGGCGATCATTGGCGGTCTACTGTGTCTGCTGCTGTTGGCAATGGTTGGCTGGAAGAGCCTGTATGCGCTGATTATGCTGGCAGGGCTGTGGCTGTTTTTACCCCGCAGGCCGGATAAGGTGACGTTGACGCCATCATCCGGCAGATAAGCATTTTGCCGGATGGTGCTCACGCTTATCCGGCCCGCATACTGATGCTTAATCCCGAGGATCGTCTTTATGATCAATACGGTTGCGATCGTCGTCTTTGCGCTGAAATTCGCCATCAAAGGTCTCACCGCCACCGGTTCCGGCGCTGAAACCACCGCCCGGCATACGCGAAAAACGCAAATGCGGCAGTAGTTTCATCGTCAGATGTTTTTGCACCGGGGGTAATAAAAGAAGAAGACCGAGGAAATCGGTGAAAAAGCCGGGCAGTACCAACAGCAGACCAGCAATGATCAGCGACACGCTCTTGATCATTTCTGCTGCCGGACTTTCACCAGCCGCCATTTTTTGTTGCATCAGTAAAAAGTTTTTAAATCCCTGGTTACGAACCAGAGACATACCGATAACCGACGTAAAAATAACCAAAATCAGCGTCATCAGGACACCCAGGACATGGGCAACCTGAATAAAAATAGATATCTCTATGTAAACATAGAGAAAAATGGCAAGTAATGGTATCCAGCGCAAAGGGTTCTCCTGTCAATAACAGTCGTTTTTTTCAACGCCTGTCCGATGAATTATGTGACTCGCATCAATTAGATGTTGAGGTGGTTAGCAAAATTTCAAGTCGCTTGTACACTTATTTTTAGTATTAATCCTAAAGGGGTGATCCATTTCACAGAATAATAAATAAGGGGTAAATTCCACGCTTTAAGTGATCCAGATTACGGTAGAAATCCTGAACCAGCATATGATCTCGAGTATCAGACCGATGCAGGGGATAATCGTCGGTCGAGAAACAATCGAAATCACATATATCCTGTGTGTTTAGTCAAATCATTGGCAGCTTGAAAAAGAAGGTTCACATGTTAAACAACATTCGTATCGAAGAAGACTTGTTGGGTACCAGGGAAGTTCCAGCGGACGCCTACTACGGTGTTCACACTCTGAGAGCGATTGAAAACTTCTACATTAGCAACAACAAAATCAGCGACATTCCTGAATTTGTTCGCGGTATGGTAATGGTTAAAAAGGCAGCGGCAATGGCCAACAAAGAGCTGCAAACCATTCCTAAGAGTGTGGCAAATGCCATCATCGCGGCGTGTGATGAAGTCCTGAATAACGGAAAATGCATGGATCAATTCCCGGTAGATGTTTACCAGGGTGGTGCGGGTACCTCCGTCAACATGAACACCAACGAAGTGCTGGCCAATATCGGTCTGGAACTGATGGGTCACCAGAAAGGTGAATATCAGTACCTGAACCCGAACGACCACGTTAACAAATGTCAGTCTACCAACGACGCTTACCCAACTGGCTTCCGTATCGCGGTATACGCATCCATCATCAAACTGATCGATGCCCTGAACCAGCTGCGTGAAGGCTTCGAACAAAAAGCTGTTGAATTCCAGGACATCCTGAAAATGGGCCGTACCCAGTTGCAGGATGCTGTACCGATGACCCTCGGTCAGGAATTCCATGCTTTCAGCGTACTGTTGAAAGAAGAAGTGAAAAACATTAGTCGTACCGCTGAGCTGCTGCTGGAAGTTAACCTCGGTGCAACTGCAATCGGTACGGGTCTGAACACGCCGAAAGAATACTCCCCGCTGGCAGTACAGAAACTGGCTGAAGTCACTGGCTTCGCCTGTGTTCCGGCAGAAGACCTGATTGAAGCAACTTCTGACTGCGGCGCATACGTTATGGTTCACGGCGCACTGAAACGTCTGGCTGTTAAGATGTCCAAAATCTGTAACGACCTGCGTTTGCTCTCCTCTGGCCCACGTGCTGGTCTGAACGAGATCAACCTGCCGGAACTGCAGGCTGGTTCTTCTATCATGCCAGCAAAAGTGAACCCAGTTGTTCCAGAAGTCGTAAACCAGGTTTGCTTTAAAGTCATCGGTAACGACATCACCGTTACTATGGCATCTGAAGCTGGTCAGCTGCAGCTGAACGTAATGGAGCCGGTCATTGGCCAGGCAATGTTTGAATCCATTCACATTCTGAGCAATGCTTGCTACAACCTGCTGGAAAAATGCGTTAGTGGTATCACTGCTAACAAAGAAGTCTGTGAAGCGTTTGTATTCAACTCCATCGGCATCGTTACTTACCTTAACCCGTTCATCGGTCACCACAACGGCGACATCGTCGGTAAAATTTGTGCCGAAACCGGTAAGAGCGTACGTGAAGTTGTCCTGGAACGCGGTCTGTTGACCGAGTCTGAACTGGACGATATCTTCTCTGCACAGAACCTGATGCACCCTGCTTATAAAGCAAAACGTTATACTGATGAAAGCGAACAGTAATCGTGTAGGGTAGTACCGGAGAAGGCACGTCATGATGACGTGCCTTTTTTCTTACTCGAAGTTACTTAAAAACAACAATTTAATATCAACTTGTTAAACAACAAGGAAGGCTAATATGATAGTTTTAGAACTTATCATCGTTTTGCTGGCAATCTTTTTAGGTGCCAGACTTGGGGGTATCGGTATTGGATTTGCAGGTGGGCTGGGTGTTCTGGTTCTTGCCGCTATTGGCGTAAAACCGGGTAATATTCCGTTCGATGTTATTTCCATTATCATGGCGGTTATCGCTGCCATCTCTGCCATGCAGATTGCCGGTGGTCTGGACTATCTGGTTCATCAAACTGAAAAACTGCTGCGTAAAAACCCGAAATACATCACGATCCTTGCACCAATCGTGACCTATTTCCTGACTATCTTTGCCGGTACCGGCAACATCTCTCTGGCAACTCTGCCGGTTATCGCTGAAGTCGCGAAGGAACAAGGTATCAAACCTTGCCGTCCGCTCTCTACCGCAGTGGTTTCTGCACAGATTGCGATTACGGCGTCGCCAATCTCCGCAGCCGTGGTTTACATGTCTTCCGTAATGGAAGGTCATGGCATCAGCTACATTCACCTGCTGTCCGTGGTCATTCCGTCCACTCTGCTGGCCGTTCTGGTGATGTCCTTCCTGGTAACGATGCTGTTCAACTCCAAACTGTCTGACGACCCGATTTATCGTAAGCGTCTGGAAGAAGGTTTGGTTGAACTACGTGGTGAAAGACAAGTTGAAATCAAAGCTGGCGCGAAAACCTCCGTTTGGTTGTTCCTGCTGGGCGTGATTTGCGTAGTTGTATACGCCATCATCAACAGCCCAAGCCTCGGCCTGGTCGCTAAACCGCTGATGAACACCACCAACGCAATCCTGATCATCATGCTGAGCGTCGCGACGCTGACTACGATCGTCTGCCGCGTTGAAACTGACTCCATCCTGAACTCCAGCACCTTTAAAGCGGGTATGAGCGCCTGTATTTGTATCCTGGGTGTTGCATGGCTGGGTGATACCTTCGTATCTCACAACATTGACTGGATCAAAGATACTGCAGGTAGCGTAATTCAGGGTCATCCGTGGTTGCTGGCTGTCATCTTCTTCTTTGCTTCTGCGCTGCTGTACTCTCAGGCTGCAACCGCTAAAGCACTGATGCCGATGGCTCTGGCTCTGAACGTTTCCCCACTGACTGCTGTTGCGTCTTTCGCAGCTGTTTCTGGCCTGTTCATTCTGCCAACCTACCCAACTCTGGTTGCGGCGGTGCAGATGGATGACACCGGTACAACCCGCATCGGTAAATTCGTCTTTAACCATCCGTTCTTCATCCCGGGTACTCTGGGCGTGCTTTTGGCTGTCTGCTTCGGCTTCTTGCTGGGCAGCTTCATGCTGTAAGACTTTACTGCAGGGTGCCTTCGCGCCCTGCAGTTCCTCCTCCTCATCATCCCGCTTTAACTAACATCCTTCCCTCGTCCGTTGTATAGTGACCACTCTTTAGCTGGTTACTCTGTTCTTTCGAGGTGTTTATGCTTGATGTAAAGAGTCAGGATATTTCCATCCCCGATACCGTTGTGGTGCTCTGTACCGCCCCGGATGAAGCAACCGCCCAGGATCTGGCCGCCAAAGTGCTGGCGGAAAAGCTGGCTGCCTGCGTGACGCTGCTGCCTGGCGCGACCTCCCTCTATTATTGGGAAGGTAAGCTGGAGCAGGAATATGAAGTCCAGATGATTTTAAAAACCACCGTCACACACCAGCAAGCCCTTCTCGATTGCCTGAAGTCACATCATCCATACCAAACGCCTGAACTTCTGGTTTTACCCGTCACTCACGGAGACTTTGATTACCGCTCATGGCTCAACGCATCCTTACGCTGATCCTGCTGCTGTGCAGCACATCTACCTTTGCCGGATTATTTGACGCGCCTGGCCGCTCGCAGTTTGTTCCTGCCGATCGGGCGTTTGCTTTTGATTTTCAGCAAAACCAACACGATCTGAACCTCTCATGGCAGGTTAAAGATGGCTACTATCTGTATCGCAAACAGATAAGCATTACGCCATCTCAGGCCGATATCGCCGAGGTAAAACTACCGCCAGGCGTCTGGCATGAAGATGAGTTTTATGGCAAAAGTGAGATTTACCGTAAACAATTGACTATCCCGGTCACGGTCAATCAGGCTAAATCTGGCGCAACATTAACGGTCACATACCAGGGTTGTGCCGACGCCGGTTTTTGCTATCCGCCTGAAACTAAAACGGTGCCATTAAGTGAAGTATCTGCCAATACCAGGGCGACACCTGTGCCAGTGCCTGCCACCGATACTTTGCAAGAGAGACCGCAACCCGCAACCCAGCTTCCCTTCTCTGCGCTGTGGGCATTGCTAATCGGAATTGGCATCGCGTTTACACCTTGCGTATTGCCGATGTATCCGCTGATTTCCGGTATCGTGCTGGGCGGCAAACAACGCTTATCAACCGGACGCGCGCTGCTGCTGACGTTTATCTACGTCCAGGGAATGGCGCTCACTTATACCGCGCTGGGTCTGGTTGTTGCGGCCGCCGGATTGCAGTTCCAGGCTGCGCTACAGCATCCTTACGTCCTGATTGGCCTTGCCGTCGTCTTTACGCTGCTGGCCCTTTCGATGTTTGGCTTGTTCACGCTGCAGCTCCCTTCATCGCTGCAAACACGCCTTACATTGATGAGTAACCGTCAGCAAGGCGGTTCCCCCGGTAGCGTCTTTGCGATGGGGGCGATTGCCGGCCTCATCTGTTCTCCTTGTACAACGGCCCCGCTAAGCGCGATTTTGCTGTATATCGCTCAGAGCGGGAACATGTGGCTGGGAGGCGGCACGCTGTATCTGTACGCGCTGGGGATGGGATTACCTCTGATGCTAATTACCGTATTCGGTAATCGTCTGTTGCCTAAAAGCGGCCCATGGATGGAACATGTCAAAACCGCTTTTGGCTTTGTCATTCTGGCGCTCCCCGTCTTCTTACTCGAACGCATCATTGGCGACGACTGGGGCGTTCGCCTGTGGTCGCTGTTGGGTGTCGCATTCTTTAGCTGGGCATTTATCACCAGCCTGGAGGCAAAGCACGCCTGGATGCGCATCGTGCAGATTATCCTGTTAGCTGCTGCGCTGGTAAGCGTACGGCCATTGCAGGACTGGGCGTTCGGCGTGCCGCAAGCTCAAACCCAGACACACCTTAACTTCACGCCTGTGGCTTCGGTGGATGCGCTAAATCAGGCGCTGGCACAAGCTAAAGGCAAGCCCGTGATGTTGGATCTGTATGCTGACTGGTGCGTGGCCTGTAAGGAGTTTGAGAAGTATACGTTTAGCAATCAGCAGGTTCAGCAAGCGCTAGGCGACACGGTGCTTTTGCAGGCGGATGTGACTGCAAATAATGCCCAGGATGTCGCTCTGCTGAAACATCTACAGGTTTTAGGTTTGCCGACTATTTTGTTCTTTGACGCCGAGGGGAAAGAGCATCCGGAGGCTCGGGTAACCGGCTTTATGGATGCCGCGACCTTCAGCGCACATTTGCGCGATCGCCAACCGTGAGCGACACTTGCAACAGGAAATACGGAGGAGAATACCGTGCAACGTGAAGATGTCCTGGGAGAAGCCCTGAAATTACTTGAGGTTCAAGGGATAGCCAATACCACACTGGAAATGGTGGCCGATCGTATCGATTATCCTCTTGATGAACTACAACGCTTTTGGCCCGACAAAGAGGCCATTCTGTACGATGCGTTACGTTACCTCAGCCAGCGGGTGGATATCTGGCGGCGTCAACTTTTGCTGGATGACACCCTGAGCGCTGAACAGAAATTACTGGCACGCTACACCGCGCTGTCCGAATGCGTGAGCAATAATCGCTACCCAGGCTGCCTGTTTATCGCCGCCTGTACGTTTTACCCCGATCCCGGGCATCCGATCCATCAGTTAGCCGATCAGCAAAAAAAGGCGGCACATGACTTCACCCATGAGCTGCTGACGACGCTGGAAGTTGACGACCCTGCAATGGTTGCCAAACAGATGGAACTGGTGCTGGAGGGCTGTCTGAGCCGCATGCTGGTGAATCGTAGCCATGCTGATGTCGAAACGGCACACCGTCTGGCTGAAGATATCCTGCGCTTTGCTCAGTGCCGTATGGGCGGTGCGCTGACTTAAGCAAGCATGCCCGCCAGGCCGAAATGAGTCAACACACCAGCGGGTCCTGCCGCAGCAATTGCACCGTTAGTTACTGGAAACGTCGGAAAGGCTTGTGCACACTTGCGGTAGTGTGCGGGAGTAATACAGGCCGCGTAACGTTTTCGTCAGCCTTTGCTCATATAGAAGGTCAGATAGGTAAATTGCCTGGAAGTTTTGTGCAAACTTCAGGCATAATCGCACAGATTGCCGCAATATTAAGCGGTTGAACATCTTTTCCCGAAATTTGATTGACTGGCAGACGTGAATACGGTTTAATGCGCCCCGTTGCCCGGATAGCTCAGTCGGTAGAGCAGGGGATTGAAAATCCCCGTGTCCTTGGTTCGATTCCGAGTCCGGGCACCACTATTTAAAGAACCCGCCCTAGAGGCGGGTTTTTGCTTTTGTAGTTTCTGATACTTTCCAACCGATCATCTCTCAATATCTTTACTGCTCTACCCCCACAAAATCCATACGTAAGATTAGTCGTGCCTTGTACAGAGGTCCGCGATCCTGAGCGACAGTACCTGTTACTCAACCCCGCGCACGGATAACAGGCAATGTGCTGCCGGGAGAGCCTGGTGCGCTGCGCTTCTCAGGCCTGCACACCGGTTACAACATGATGGGCTGGATAAAACGGTACGCTGCATCCGGCAGTTCTCATTCCCTGCAGAGGCAAAAAAGCCCATCCGGCAGGATGGGCTTCTTCACTTGTTTGATGCCTGGCAGTTTATGGCGGTCGTCCTGCCCGCCACCCTCCGGGCCGTTGCTGCGCAACGTTCAAATCCGCTCCCGGCGGATTTGTCCTCCTCAGGAGAGCACTCACCGACAGACCACAGATAAAACAAAAGGCCCGGTCTTTCGACCGGGCCTTTTGTTTTTATTTGATGCCTGGCAGTTCCCTACTCTCGCATGGGGAGACCCCACACTACCATCGGCGCTACGGCGTTTCACTTCTGAGTTCGGCATGGGGTCAGGTGGGACCACCGCGCTACAGCCGCCAGGCAAATTCTGTTTATCAACACACCTCTCGGGCCTGTCGATGTAATCTGTAATCAAGCTGAATTTCGTGTCTCTTTCGCCAAAACACCTTCGGCGTTGTAAGGTTAAGCCTCACGGTTCATTAGTATCGGTTAGCTCAACGTATCGCTACGCTTACACACCCGACCTATCAACGTCGTCGTCTTCAACGTTCCTTCAGGACCCTTAAAGGGTCAGGGAGAACTCATCTCGGGGCAAGTTTCGTGCTTAGATGCTTTCAGCACTTATCTCTTCCGCATTTAGCTACCGGGCAATGCCATTGGCATGACAACCCGAACACCAGTGATGCGTCCACTCCGGTCCTCTCGTACTAGGAGCAGCCCCCCTCAATTCTCCAGCGCCCACGGCAGATAGGGACCGAACTGTCTCACGACGTTCTAAACCCAGCTCGCGTACCACTTTAAATGGCGAACAGCCATACCCTTGGGACCTACTTCAGCCCCAGGATGTGATGAGCCGACATCGAGGTGCCAAACACCGCCGTCGATATGAACTCTTGGGCGGTATCAGCCTGTTATCCCCGGAGTACCTTTTATCCGTTGAGCGATGGCCCTTCCATTCAGAACCACCGGATCACTAAGACCTGCTTTCGCACCTGCTCGAGCCGTCACTCTCGCAGTCAAGCTAGCTTATGCCTTTGCACTAACCTCCTGATGTCCGACCAGGATTAGCTAACCTTCGTGCTCCTCCGTTACTCTTTAGGAGGAGACCGCCCCAGTCAAACTACCCACCAGACACTGTCCGCAACCCGGATTACGGGTCTACGTTAGAACACCAGCCATTAAAGGGTGGTATTTCAAGGTTGGCTCCATGCAGACTGGCGTCCACACTTCAAAGCCTCCCACCTATCCTACACATCAAGGACCAGTGTTCAGTGTCAAGCTATAGTAAAGGTTCACGGGGTCTTTCCGTCTTGCCGCGGGTACACTGCATCTTCACAGCGAGTTCAATTTCACTGAGTCTCGGGTGGAGACAGCCTGGCCATCATTACGCCATTCGTGCAGGTCGGAACTTACCCGACAAGGAATTTCGCTACCTTAGGACCGTTATAGTTACGGCCGCCGTTTACCGGGGCTTCGATCAAGAGCTTCTCCTTACGGATAACCCCATCAATTAACCTTCCGGCACCGGGCAGGCGTCACACCGTATACGTCCACTTTCGTGTTTGCACAGTGCTGTGTTTTTAATAAACAGTTGCAGCCAGCTGGTATCTTCGACTGATTTCAGCTCCATGAGTAAATCACTTCACCTACATATCAGCGTGCCTTCTCCCGAAGTTACGGCACCATTTTGCCTAGTTCCTTCACCCGAGTTCTCTCAAGCGCCTTGGTATTCTCTACCTGACCACCTGTGTCGGTTTGGGGTACGATTTTGTGTTACCTGATGCTTAGAGGCTTTTCCTGGAAGCAGGGCATTTGTTACTTCAGCACCGTAGTGCCTCGTCATCACACCTCAGCGTTAACAAGACTCCGGATTTACCTGGAATCTCCGCCTACATGCTTAAACCGGGACAACCGTCGCCCGGCTAACATAGCCTTCTCCGTCCCCCCTTCGCAGTAACACCAAGTACAGGAATATTAACCTGTTTCCCATCGACTACGCCTTTCGGCCTCGCCTTAGGGGTCGACTCACCCTGCCCCGATTAACGTTGGACAGGAACCCTTGGTCTTCCGGCGTGCGGGTTTTTCACCCGCATTATCGTTACTTATGTCAGCATTCGCACTTCTGATACCTCCAGCATGCCTCACAGCACACCTTCAACGGCTTACAGAACGCTCCCCTACCCAACAACACATAGTGTCGCTGCCGCAGCTTCGGTGCATGGTTTAGCCCCGTTACATCTTCCGCGCAGGCCGACTCGACCAGTGAGCTATTACGCTTTCTTTAAATGATGGCTGCTTCTAAGCCAACATCCTGGCTGTCTGTGCCTTCCCACATCGTTTCCCACTTAACCATGACTTTGGGACCTTAGCTGGCGGTCTGGGTTGTTTCCCTCTTCACGACGGACGTTAGCACCCGCCGTGTGTCTCCCGTGATAACATTCTTCGGTATTCGCAGTTTGCATCGGGTTGGTAAGTCGGGATGACCCCCTAGCCGAAACAGTGCTCTACCCCCGAAGATGAGTTCACGAGGCGCTACCTAAATAGCTTTCGGGGAGAACCAGCTATCTCCCGGTTTGATTGGCCTTTCACCCCCAGCCACAAGTCATCCGCTAATTTTTCAACATTAGTCGGTTCGGTCCTCCAGTTAGTGTTACCCAACCTTCAACCTGCCCATGGCTAGATCACCGGGTTTCGGGTCTATACCCTGCAACTTAACGCCCAGTTAAGACTCGGTTTCCCTTCGGCTCCCCTATTCGGTTAACCTTGCTACAGAATATAAGTCGCTGACCCATTATACAAAAGGTACGCAGTCACCCCATAAAGAGGCTCCCACTGCTTGTACGTACACGGTTTCAGGTTCTTTTTCACTCCCCTCGCCGGGGTTCTTTTCGCCTTTCCCTCACGGTACTGGTTCACTATCGGTCAGTCAGGAGTATTTAGCCTTGGAGGATGGTCCCCCCATATTCAGACAGGATACCACGTGTCCCGCCCTACTCTTCGAGTTCACAACACATGCACTTTTGTGTACGGGACTATCACCCTGTACCGTCGGACTTTCCAGACCGTTCCACTACCACACATGCTGATTCAGACTCTGGGCTGCTCCCCGTTCGCTCGCCGCTACTGGGGGAATCTCGGTTGATTTCTTTTCCTCGGGGTACTTAGATGTTTCAGTTCCCCCGGTTCGCTTCATTACGCTATGTATTCACGTAATGATAGTGTGACGAATCACACTGGGTTTCCCCATTCGGAAATCGCCGGTTATAACGGTTCATATCACCTTACCGACGCTTATCGCAGATTAGCACGTCCTTCATCGCCTCTGACTGCCAGGGCATCCACCGTGTACGCTTAGTCGCTTAACCTCACAACCCGAAGATGTTTCGTAAAACACTTCAGTGTTGCGAAAATTTGAGAGACTCGAACACACCGCTTTTCATTTCTTATTACGGAGAAATGAAACAGTGTGTCGTTTCAATTTTCAGCTTGATCCAGATTTTTAAAGAGCAAATATCTCAAACGAGACTCGAAAGTCTGTTTTGAGATACTTCGGTCGGCGACTTTCACTCACACATACCAGCAAGTGGCGTCCCCTAGGGGATTCGAACCCCTGTTACCGCCGTGAAAGGGCGGTGTCCTGGGCCTCTAGACGAAGGGGACACTGAAGTCTCAATCGCAAGACGCCTTGCTATTTACTTTTCATCAGACAATCTGTGTGAGCACTACAAAGGTCGGTTCTTTAAGGTAAGGAGGTGATCCAACCGCAGGTTCCCCTACGGTTACCTTGTTACGACTTCACCCCAGTCATGAATCACAAAGTGGTAAGCGCCCTCCCGAAGGTTAAGCTACCTACTTCTTTTGCAACCCACTCCCATGGTGTGACGGGCGGTGTGTACAAGGCCCGGGAACGTATTCACCGTGGCATTCTGATCCACGATTACTAGCGATTCCGACTTCATGGAGTCGAGTTGCAGACTCCAATCCGGACTACGACATACTTTATGAGGTCCGCTTGCTCTCGCGAGGTCGCTTCTCTTTGTATATGCCATTGTAGCACGTGTGTAGCCCTACTCGTAAGGGCCATGATGACTTGACGTCATCCCCACCTTCCTCCAGTTTATCACTGGCAGTCTCCTTTGAGTTCCCGGCCGGACCGCTGGCAACAAAGGATAAGGGTTGCGCTCGTTGCGGGACTTAACCCAACATTTCACAACACGAGCTGACGACAGCCATGCAGCACCTGTCTCAGAGTTCCCGAAGGCACCAAAGCATCTCTGCTAAGTTCTCTGGATGTCAAGAGTAGGTAAGGTTCTTCGCGTTGCATCGAATTAAACCACATGCTCCACCGCTTGTGCGGGCCCCCGTCAATTCATTTGAGTTTTAACCTTGCGGCCGTACTCCCCAGGCGGTCGACTTAACGCGTTAGCTCCGGAAGCCACGCCTCAAGGGCACAACCTCCAAGTCGACATCGTTTACGGCGTGGACTACCAGGGTATCTAATCCTGTTTGCTCCCCACGCTTTCGCACCTGAGCGTCAGTCTTTGTCCAGGGGGCCGCCTTCGCCACCGGTATTCCTCCAGATCTCTACGCATTTCACCGCTACACCTGGAATTCTACCCCCCTCTACAAGACTCTAGCCTGCCAGTTTCGGATGCAGTTCCCAGGTTGAGCCCGGGGATTTCACATCCGACTTGACAGACCGCCTGCGTGCGCTTTACGCCCAGTAATTCCGATTAACGCTTGCACCCTCCGTATTACCGCGGCTGCTGGCACGGAGTTAGCCGGTGCTTCTTCTGCGAGTAACGTCAATCACTGCGGTTATTAACCACAATGCCTTCCTCCTCGCTGAAAGTACTTTACAACCCGAAGGCCTTCTTCATACACGCGGCATGGCTGCATCAGGCTTGCGCCCATTGTGCAATATTCCCCACTGCTGCCTCCCGTAGGAGTCTGGACCGTGTCTCAGTTCCAGTGTGGCTGGTCATCCTCTCAGACCAGCTAGGGATCGTCGCCTAGGTGAGCCGTTACCCCACCTACTAGCTAATCCCATCTGGGCACATCCGATGGCAAGAGGCCCGAAGGTCCCCCTCTTTGGTCTTGCGACGTTATGCGGTATTAGCTACCGTTTCCAGTAGTTATCCCCCTCCATCGGGCAGTTTCCCAGACATTACTCACCCGTCCGCCACTCGTCACCCAAGGAGCAAGCTCCTCTGTGCTACCGTTCGACTTGCATGTGTTAGGCCTGCCGCCAGCGTTCAATCTGAGCCATGATCAAACTCTTCAATTTAAGTTTGATGCTCGTGAATTAAACTTCGTAATGAATTACGTGTTCACTCAGAGACTTGGTATTCATTTTTCGTCTTGCGACGTTAAGAATCCGTATCTTCGAGTGCCCACACAGATTGTCTGATAAATTGTTAAAGAGCAGTTGCGACGCGCTTTAGCGCTCTGTCGCGAGGTGGCGTATATTACGCTTTCCTCTTTCAGAGTCAACCCTCATTTTCAGGTTTTTCTCTTCAACCGAACCGGCTGTTTGTGTGAAGTGATTCACATCCGCCGTGTCGATGGAGGCGCATTATAGGGAGTTTCCCGCGGCCCGCAACCCTTAAATTGCAGAAAAATGACTGACCGCTGCATTCCACAGCAAAACCCCGCCTTATACCCATTTACACACAGAGTTATCCACAATCGTAAGCAAAATAGTGGTCAGCCTCCCTGAAAGAAGTGAAAGCAGATAAGGAAATCTCTATATAAAAAGAGACTCGCTCTACGTTATATATAGAAGAAAAGCCCAGGCAGCCCATGCCCCATCATCCCTACCACCTTTGAATTACGCATCCCATCAGGCGATAATACCCATACAAACCGTGATTCCAGGACCGTGATGAGACACTCTCTGCAACGTACTGCTATACGCAAACGCCCGATGAAGCTCGGCACTACCGTGATCCTCATGGTCAGTGCGGTACTCTTCTCCGTGCTGCTTGTCGTTCATCTGATTTATTTCTCGCAAATCAGCAACATGACGCGCGATGCATTAGCGGGTAAAGCGCTTGCGGTCGCACGAACGCTGGCAAACTCCCCGGAGATCCGCCAGGGGCTAATGAAAAAGCCCGAGGAAAGCGGTATTCAGGCGATTGCCCAGGCGGTGAATAAGAGCAACGATTTTTTGTTCATCGTCGTCACCGATATGCAAAGCATTCGTTACTCCCATCCCGAAGCGCAGCGAATCGGTCAGCCGTTTAAAGGCGATGACATTTTGCTGGCCCTGCAAGGGAAAGAGAATGTCGCCATTAATCGCGGATTTCTGGCGCAAGCCCTGCGCGTATTTACCCCTATTTATGACGAGCATCACCGGCAGATAGGCGTCGTGTCGATCGGCCTTGAGCTAAGCAGGGTGACTGAGCAGATCAATAACAGCCGTGGCAGCATCTTTTGGTCCATCTTATTTGGCGTGCTGGTTGGGCTGCTCGGCACATGGGTATTTGTCAAAGTCCTCAAGCGTATTCTGTTTGGTCTGGAGCCGTATGAAATCTCCAATCTGTTCGAACAACGCCAGGCGATGCTGCACTCTATAAAGGAAGGCGTCATTGCCGTTGACGAGTGCGGTGAAGTGACGCTGATAAACCAGGCGGCACAAGAGCTGCTGGATTACCACAAATCGCAAGACGATGCCCAGCTCTCCACGCTCAGCCACGCATGGTCAAAAGTGGTCGATTTTTCACAGGTACTGCATGACGGAACGCCGCGTCGCGATGAAGAGATCATGGTGAAGGATCGGCTACTCTTAATTAACACGGTTCCGGTACTCAGCAACGGTAAAATCATCGGGGCCATTTCAACATTCAGAGATAAGACTGAAGTCCGAAAATTAATGCAACGACTGGACGGCATGGTCAACTATGCCGACGCACTTCGTGAACGATCCCACGAATTCATGAATAAATTGCACGTGATTCTGGGATTATTGCATCTGAAAAGTTATAAGCAGCTTGAAAATTACATCCTGAAGACCGCGAACAGTTATCAGGAAGAGATTGGCTCACTGTTAGGAAAAATAAAATCCCCGGTGATCGCAGGATTTTTACTCAGTAAGATTAATCGCACATCTGATTTAGGCCATAGCCTGGTGATCAGCAATGAAAGTCAGTTACCGGAAAACAGCAACGAAGATCAGGTGGCTGTGCTGATTACCGTTCTGGGGAATTTGATTGAAAACGCCCTGGAGGCGCTAGGTCAAGAACCTGGTGGCGAGATCAGCGTATCCTTGCATTATCGACACGGCTGGTTGCATTGCGAAGTGAATGACGATGGTCCGGGGATTGCTCCCGAACACATTGAGCACATCTTTGAGAAAGGCGTTTCGTCAAAAGGAACCGAACGGGGCGTTGGTTTAGCGCTTGTTAAACAACAGGTTGAAAACGTTGGCGGCAATATTTCCGTCGAGTCTGAACCTGGGATCTTCACCCAATTTTTTGTACAGTTACCGTGGAATGGTGAGAGGGCCAGCAGATGATCAATGTCTTAATTGTCGATGACGATGCAATGGTAGCGGAATTAAACCGCCGTTATGTCGCGCAACTCTCCGGTTTTCATTGCTGCGGCACAGCCTCCACGCTGGAGAAAGCAAAAGAGATAATCTTTCATAGCGGTAATCATATCGATTTGATTTTGCTTGATATTTATATGCAAAAAGAGAACGGTCTGGATCTGTTGCCTGTATTGCACAGCGAAGGTTGCAAGTGTGATGTCATTGTCATCTCTTCCGCCGCTGACGCGACCACCATCAAAGACTCTCTCCACTATGGTGTCGTTGACTACCTGATCAAACCGTTCCAGGCGTCCCGTTTTGAAGAGGCGCTGACCGGCTGGCTACAGAAGAAAACCGAGATGGAAAAGCATCAGTACTATGAACAGTCTGAACTTGACCAGTTGATTCACGGCAGTTCCTCCAATGAACAGGAAGCGCGGCGCTTACCTAAAGGATTAACGCCACAAACGTTACGCACGCTGTGCCAGTGGATTGATGAGCATCAGGATCAGGAATTCTCCACCGATGAACTGGCCAACGAGGTCAATATCTCGCGCGTTTCTTGCCGTAAATATCTTATCTGGCTCGTCAATTGTCACATCCTATTTACCAGCATCCATTATGGCGTAACCGGTAGACCGGTCTATCGTTACCGCGTTCAGGCTGAACATTACTCATTACTAAAACAATATTGCCAATAAAAACAATTTGGGATTATTTGTTATTTGAAAGTAACAATTATTAAAATAATGAAAAATCCCTACTTTTCTGAATCATGCTGCAGAATTATAAATTTGCGTTAGATCAAATATATTTGTATCCAGCATGTTAAATGTATTATTTTAATATTGATTAACGTCACACTGTTTTTAATTTCAAAATCGCTAACAAAAGTTAATTAAGTATTATCTAGCTCGCAGAGTGTGTATTTTTACCCATAAAGGATTAGTCTGAAATTAACCAGACATACAAAATCTGGACTGGTAGCAATGGAGACCATGCTACGTACCATGGACACCGTACATTTTTGTGAGCAAATAAAAGTATCCGCACGCCAACCTCATCACATTATGAAATGGCGTGAGCGTGATCACACAAATAACCTACTCACCCATTCTGTCGGTGGTTCACGAAATAGCGGAAAACGCAAAACAGATAAATTACAGCGTCAACCGCAGCTCTCCATGTCCAGCTCTGCTTCCCATCGCCTGAGGATTCTCTCCTCTGATCAAAGCCACAGAAAAAAGCTAAATATCGCCATAACGTTAAAAAAACATTCTAGCAAGACATTTGAACATTAATCGCAAATACGGACATATCGAATACTGACCATTTTTTGATGCCTATTCCGGCAAAAAAGAATGTGGCACAGATCCATTTTTCAAAAAATTGACTGGTTTTTTCGCGAGGGTAAATAAAATGTTATTTAGTATACAACTTCTTATAATATTAATATGTTTGTTTTATGGTGCCAGAAAGGGCGGTATCGCGCTGGGTTTATTAGGCGGTATCGGCCTGGTCATTCTGGTTTTCGTTTTCCATCTCCAGCCGGGTAAACCACCTGTAGATGTAATGCTGGTTATTATTGCCGTGGTGGCCGCATCGGCAACCTTGCAAGCCTCCGGCGGCCTTGACGTTATGCTGCAAATCGCTGAAAAGCTGCTGCGCCGTAACCCAAAATACGTTTCCATCGTCGCCCCGTTCGTTACCTGCACCCTGACGATTCTCTGCGGTACAGGCCACGTGGTCTACACCATCCTGCCAATCATTTATGACGTTGCCATTAAGAACAATATTCGCCCGGAACGTCCGATGGCGGCGAGTTCTATCGGTGCGCAGATGGGGATTATCGCCAGCCCGGTGTCCGTGGCCGTTGTATCACTGGTCGCAATGCTGGGTAACGTAACGTTTGAAGGCAAGCATCTTGAATTCCTCGACCTGCTCAGCATCACTATCCCGTCTACCCTGTTGGGTATCCTGGCGATCGGTATCTTCAGTTGGTTCCGCGGTAAAGATCTGGATAAAGATGAAGAGTTCCAGAAGTTTATTTCCGTCCCTGAAAACCACAACTACGTTTATGGCGATACCGCCACACTGTTAGACAAAAAGCTGCCGAAAAGCAACTGGCTGGCCATGTGGATCTTCCTTGCCGCTATCGCCGTTGTTGCCGTGCTCGGCGCGTTCTCTGAGCTGCGCCCTACCTTCAGCGGCAAACCGCTGTCAATGGTACTGGTTATCCAGATGTTCATGCTGCTGACCGGTGCGCTGATTATTATCCTGACGAAGACCAATCCCGCTTCAATATCTAAAAACGAAGTCTTCCGTTCCGGTATGATCGCGATTGTGGCGGTGTACGGTATTGCCTGGATGGCCGAAACAATGTTCGGCGCGCACATGACGGAAATCGAAGGTGTGCTGGGCAATATGGTGAAAGAGTATCCGTGGGCCTATGCAATTGTTCTGCTGTTGGTTTCCAAATTTGTAAACTCCCAGGCTGCGGCGCTGGCGGCGATTGTTCCGGTCGCACTGGCAATTGGGGTTGATCCAGCGTACATCGTTGCTTCCGCTCCGGCATGTTACGGTTACTACATTCTGCCGACTTACCCGAGCGATCTGGCGGCTATTCAGTTTGACCGTTCCGGCACCACCCACATTGGCCGTTTCGTTATCAACCACAGCTTCATTCTACCTGGGTTGATCGGCGTGAGCGTATCCTGTGTCTTTGGTTGGATCTTCGCCGCAATGTACGGTTTCCTGTAATTACAGTGCGCGTGCTGTCCGCTTTGGTACGGCACGCCACCGTCAAGACACAGAGAATTTTAAAATTCCTGAGAAAAATGAAAAGGCTGGAAGCAAATGTCAAAAGTTGAATTCACTTATCAGGCGGCTTTCCCACTGGGGGAAGACAAAACTGAGTACTACCTGCTGACCTCCGATCACGTCAGCGTCGGCGAGTTTGAAGGCGAAACAATCCTGAAAGTAGCCCCTGAAGCACTTACGCTACTGGCCCAACAAGCCTTCCACGATGCCTCCTTCATGCTCCGCCCTGAACACCAACAGCAAGTCGCCTCAATTCTCCATGATCCCGAAGCCAGCGAAAACGATAAATACGTAGCGCTGCAGTTCCTGAGAAACTCCGAAATCGCTGCTAAAGGCGTATTGCCAACCTGCCAGGACACCGGTACGGCAATTATCATGGGTAAAAAAGGTCAGCGCGTCTGGACCGGTGGCGGCGACGAAGCGGCACTCTCCAAGGGCGTATTTAATACCTATATTGAAGATAACCTGCGCTACTCGCAAAACGCGGCGCTGGATATGTACAAAGAAGTGAATACCGGCACCAACCTGCCCGCACAAATCGACCTGTACAGCGTGGATGGTGACGAATACAAATTCCTGTGCGTGGCCAAAGGCGGCGGTTCAGCGAACAAAACCTATCTGTATCAGGAAACCAAAGCGCTGCTCACCCCCGGCAAACTGAAAAACTTCCTGGTTGAGAAAATGCGCACGCTGGGTACCGCAGCATGCCCGCCGTACCACATTGCATTCGTCATTGGCGGCACGTCAGCGGAAAGCACCCTGAAAACGGTGAAGCTGGCCAGCACACACTACTATGACGCACTGCCGACTGAAGGTAATGCGCACGGCCAGGCGTTCCGCGATCTGCAACTGGAACAGGAACTGCTGGAAGAAGCGCAGAAACTCGGCCTCGGCGCCCAGTTTGGCGGGAAATACTTCGCGCACGATATCCGCGTGATCCGCCTGCCTCGCCACGGCGCATCCTGCCCGGTTGGTATGGGTGTGTCTTGCTCCGCAGACCGTAACATCAAGGCCAAGATTAACCGCGAAGGGATCTGGATCGAAAAACTGGAACATAACCCAGCCCAGTACATTCCGGAGTCGCTGCGCCAGGCAGGCGAAGGTGAAGTGGTTAAAGTTGACCTTAACCGCCCAATGAAAGAGATCCTCGCTCAGCTCTCTCAGTATCCGGTTTCTACCCGTCTGTCGCTGAGCGGCACCATCATTGTCGGTCGCGATATTGCCCACGCGAAGCTAAAAGAACGTATTGAGTCCGGCGAAGGTCTGCCGCAGTACGTGAAAGATCACCCTATCTACTACGCGGGCCCGGCCAAAACACCTGCAGGTTATCCGTCCGGCTCTTTAGGGCCAACCACTGCGGGTCGTATGGACTCCTATGTTGACCTGCTACAGTCTCACGGCGGCAGCATGATCATGCTGGCAAAAGGTAACCGTAGCCAGCAGGTGACAGACGCCTGCCATAAACACGGCGGCTTCTATTTAGGTAGCATTGGTGGCCCGGCAGCGGTACTTGCGCAGCAGAGTATTAAACATCTGGAATGCGTGGAATACCCGGAGCTGGGTATGGAAGCTATCTGGAAAATCGAAGTCGAAGATTTCCCGGCTTTCATTCTGGTCGATGACAAAGGCAACGATTTCTTCCAGCAAATCGTCAGCAAACAATGCGCTAACTGCGCGAAGTAACCCATTCGGCCCGGCACTGGACTGACAACAGATTTTTGGCGTCAGTCCCGTGATCCCCCCGGGCCAACTTTATCCCCCCATTTACTGGCGTTGAATTTTTGCCGCTCACAGGGAATAGTAACCTTTTCCATTACTTGTGAATTCGCCATGCTCCGCACACTGAACTCCACAATCTTGCACTCTGGCGCGCTGCTCCTGGCGCTAATACTTATCTACACCGGTGTCTCTGCCACGGAGAAACTCACCTGGCTGATGGAAGTTACTCCGGTCATTATTGTCGTCCCACTGTTGCTGGCGACCGTGAAACGCTACCCGCTGACGCCATTGCTCTACACGCTCATTTTCTTGCACGCCATCATTCTGATGGTCGGTGGTATGTATACTTACGCTAAAGTCCCTGTCGGTTTTCAGGTTCAGGAGTGGCTGGATCTCAGTCGTAACCCCTATGACAAGCTGGGTCACTTCTTCCAGGGTCTGGTGCCCGCCCTGACGGCAAGAGAGATTTTAGTGCGCGGTAATATAGTTCGTGGCCGCAAAATGCTGGCATTTTTGGTCTGCTGCGTGGCGCTGGCGATTAGCGCGATGTATGAGCTGATCGAATGGTGGGCGGCGCTGGCGATGGGTCAGGGAGCGGATGATTTTCTCGGGACGCAGGGCGACCCGTGGGATACCCAGTCGGATATGTTCTGCGCCCTGCTCGGTGCGCTAACCACGGTGCTCGTGTTGGCGGGCTGGCATAACAGACAGTTAAAAACTGCCGGATAGCGCTGACGCTTATCCGGCAATCTGCCCTACCCATTGCGAAACTTGATAACCAGAATCGGCAAGGCGAACAGGAGTGTCAGAAAGTTCGCCATGCTGACGGCAGTATCTTCAATCAATAATCCATAAATCAGCCACAACACCAGCCCACACACAAACATTACATACATTAAACCGGAGATACCCTGCGTGTTGCGGGTGGTAATGACCTTAATCGCTTGCGGTAAGAATGAGAGCGTCGTCAGGCTAGCTGCCAAATACCCAATCCACGAATGCCATTCCATAGCTACGCCTTCACATCACCTGGGGTGACTATCGCAATAGCCGGGATATCCGGTTGTTCATGCTGCTGCGGCACCTTACGGTACTTATCCAACAAATGAATCTGGACCCTGCGCAGCGTGTCGCCGTTCAGTCGGTAAAAGCGGAAGTAAAGGACTAAGGTCACCACAAAAAAGAGTGCTGGTAGCGCGATCATAATGAATTGCATACCAACAATGGTTTCTGCAGACTGCGCGACATTCGGCGCGTAATTAATCACCCCAAGTATCACTGCGATAAAGAAAGCGGCAAATGCAGACCCTCCTTTTACCACCATCGTCTGCACTGAATAAGCGATACTTTCACAACGTACATTCAGTTTGTATTCGCCGTAATCAACGGTATCCGCCACCATAATGACCTGCAACACCCAGAAAAGCGCTGAACCAATATTCAGTAAAATACCAGCAATAACAATGAGTAAGATGTTATGGAAACCGGCTAACGCCATCACCAGCAGCACGATACAGCTGAGCACCGGCAGCACTGATGCCCCAGCCCACAAGATTCGTCGTGACAACGCTTTTACCAATCGAGGAAAGAAAATCAGCGTCAGCAGGTTTGCCGCTCCTGCGTAAGACATGTAGTACGGGAAGAGGCTTGCATCGCCAATCACATAAGTAAAATAGTAAATGGCAAAGCCTGCAATGATATTGGCGGCAATATTGTAAGCCAGCGCCATGCCTAGCAGGCAGGATAACTGGTCGTTTTTATAGATGAGCCCAACGATCGCTTTCAGCCCAAGACGACTGCTGTCCGCCGTTGCCTCACTATCTGACGAATAAACCTCATGCACATTACGCAGCGTAACAACGGTAGAAACGATAAAGAATGCAATCAGCACCAGCGTAAACATCTGGAAACCAAAGCCGCGATCGGCCCCGCCAACATAGCTCACAAAGGGCAGCGTCACACCCGCGGTGACAAACCCAGCAAGGCTTGCGAAGAAACGAGGGAACGGCACCAGTTGTTCACGCTCGCGTTTATCCAGCGTAATAGTTGGCACCAGCGACCAGAATGGAATATCCATAATGGTGTAGGTCATTCCCCATAATATATACGTCACGCAGACAAATACGACTTGCGCAGTGCCCTCAAACAGATGTGCGCTAAAAAGCAAAAACAGCACCAATGAGTTCGCCAGCGTACCGAGTAAGATCCAGGGTTTAAATTTTCCCCACCGCGACCGGGTGGCGTTCACAATCCAGCCCATGATGGGATCGTTTACCGCATCCCAGACCCTTGCCGCCAGGAACAACGTTCCGACCAGCCCCACCGATAATCCCACCACGTCGGTGTAGTAATACATCAGGTACATGTACACAATACCGATGGCGAAATCCTTACCAAACGCTCCAAATCCGTAACTGAGTTTTGTTTTCAGAGAGATGCTCATAGGGTATCGGGTCGCCGTTACCAGCGCCCGCCTTCTGTTAGAGGAAACGTCAGAGGTTAAACGCCGGATGCTCTGTCCGGCGTAATGGTGTGTTAACGGTGTAACCAGGCCGGCAACCAGTCGCCATGAGACACGATCAGATCGTCCACCAGCGCATAAATCTCCTCAATCCCCAATACCGCAGCGGTATGCGGATCCATCATCGCCGCGTGATAAACACGATCGCGATTTTCCGTCAGAATGGCTTCCGTTAGCAGGGTCTGAACATTGATATTGGTTTGCATCATGGCCGCCAAATGTGACGGGAGAGTACCCACCTTCGTTGGCTGGATACCATTCGCATCGACCAGGCAAGCCACCTCCACGCAACAGCCTTGCGGCAGGTTATCGATCAGATGGTCATTGCGAACGTTGCCATACACCACGCTCGGTTCACCGGTCCAGATAGCGTTCATGATAGTGCTGGCATATTCACGTGACGGTTTAATCTCGATCCGCGCCGCCGTTTTGTACTCTTCCAGCTCTTTGTTCCAGTTCGCCAGTTGTTCCACACAGCGTTTTGGATACTCATCCAGTGGAACCTTATAGCGCTCAATCAGATCCTCACGCCCTGGTTTGATAAACCACGGCGTATATTCCGCGAAATGCTCCGACGACTCAGTGACGAAATAGCCCAGCTTTTTGAACATTTCATAGCGCACAATGTTCTGACAACGGGTATTACCGTGAAGATTCGGTTTCGGCGCCTGACCAGATTCATAGGCCGCCAGCAGCTCCGGATAGAGATTTACATAAGCACCGTCAGCCGTTTTACGCTCAAGTTCCAGATAAAACGCCATATGGTTGATCCCGGCGCAGCGATAGCGCAAAGAGGCCGGGTCGATATTCAAATCGCGGGCCAGCTCCTCCGCAGTCCCTTGCACCGAGTGACACAATCCAACCTGCTTAATATGCGGATAGCGCGCATACATTGCCCAGGTGTTCATCGCCATCGGGTTAACGTAGTTAAGCATAGTGGCCTGCGGGCAGACTTCGGTCATATCCTCACAAATCTGCCATAAATGCGGGATAGTGCGCAGCGCGCGCATAATGCCGCCTGGCCCCAACGTATCGGCAATCGTCTGCTCCAGACCATGACGTTTACACACCGCAAAATCGGTAACGGTACAAGGTTCATAGCCACCAATCTGGAAAGCGACCACCACAAAATCAGCATCCTGCAATGCCGCTTTTTGATCGGTATAGCAGGTGATACGCCCGGACGCGCCCGCTGAGTCCATCAACTTACGCACCACAATGTGTGACTCTTCCAGCCGAGTAGGATTGACGTCCATCAAGGCGATATGCGCAGATTTCAGCGCATCGCGATGAAAGACGTCCCCGAGGATATTTTTGACGAAAATCGTGGAACCGGCGCCGATAAAGGTAATTTTGGGTGCAGACATCATGACTCTCCAGAACATTAGTGAACACAGTCATGGTGGCACAGCGCATAGATGAAAACTTCCGACTTCCCTGGCGAGCATTCCCATAAACTCAGATCGCCTCTTTGTCCCATACTGGATCTGAGTTTATGGGACAAAATTGCACAAAAAGCAGAGTATGCGGCCCCAAAATCTCACTATGCTCAATGATATCGGTCCGATTTGTGTCCTGATTCTCAGCCTTAATGCGCAGCAAATGACATGATTCTGATAATTCAGGAAATGGAGCAACCATGAGTACATTACCGACATCGCCTCTTCCCCCCGATCCGCACATGTGCAGCAGCGATGAAGAGCAAACCCGCAGCCCATTGTCGTTGTACTCAGAATATCAACGGATGGATATTGAGCTGCGCTCACCGCATGCTATGCCTGCCAGCCACTGGCATGGGCAGGTGGAGATTAATGTGCCGTTTGATGGCGACGTTGAGTACCTCATCAACAACGAAGTGGTGCAGATAAAACAGGGACACATTACGCTTTTCTGGGCCTGTACGCCGCATCAGCTCACGCGTCCGGGCCGTTGCCAAAGCATGGCTATCTTCAATTTACCGATGCACCTTTTCCTTTCCTGGCCGCTGGATCGCGAACTGATCAACCACGTTACCCATGGCATGGTCATCAAATCGCTGGCATCGCAGCAGCTAAGTACCTTTGAAGTTCAGCGCTGGCAACAGGAGCTGAGCAACCCGAACGAGCAAATTCGCCAGCTCGCCATTGATGAAATTGGTCTGATGCTCAAGCGGTTTAGCCTTTCCGGCTGGCAGCCAATCCTGGTCAATAAAACTTCGCGGACGCACAAAAACAGCGTTTCGCGGCACGCCCAGTTTTACGTAAGCCAGATGCTGAGTTTTATTGCCGATAACTACGATCAGGTGCTCACTATCAACGACGTCGCGGAACACGTGAAGCTCAACGCCAACTACGCGATGGGGATTTTCCAGCGCGTGATGCAACTCACCATGAAGCAGTACATTACCGCAATGCGGATCAATCACGTCCGTGCATTGCTTAGCGATACCGATAAAACCATTCTTGACGTCGCGTTGACCGCCGGATTCCGATCCAGCAGCCGTTTTTATGACACCTTCAGCAAGTTTGTCGGCATGTCGCCGCAGCAGTACCGCAAACTGAGCCAGCAGCGCCGGCAAACAATGGCTGGCTGAGCAGCCAGAAACCACCGGCGTTACTCCAGCCTACGATCCCTATCGTTCGCCGATATCAGTATCAGCCAAAAAAATATTCCCCCTGTCGATAAACAGCGGTGAAAAATCGCCAATAAGCAAACATAAGCATTTGTTTAAAAACAAATTAAACACAAATCAGACTATTTATCACCCGCTTTACAGCCCATTTTGTCAGGATAATACTTGCCTGCGTCACATTCATACGGTGTGTCTGCAATCCATAAATTGCAACCTTTCCACAACCGGGTAAAAGATGATGAAAGTATTAATTGTTGAAAGTGAGTTTCTGCATCAGGACACCTGGGTCGGTAGCGCTGTCGAACGTCTGGCTGACGCATTAAGCCGCCAAAATGTTACCGTCATTAAGTCCACCTCATTCGACGATGGTTACGCAATCCTCGCCGCTAATGAAGCCATTGATTGCCTGATGTTCAGCTATCAAATGGAACAACAAGACGAGCACCTGAACGTCAGGCAATTGATCGGCAAGCTCCACGAGCGCCAGCAAAACGTTCCCGTTTTCCTGCTGGGCGATCGCGAAAAAGCCACCGCATCGCTGGATCGCGACCTGCTGGAGCTTGTCGATGAATTCGCCTGGATTATGGAAGATACCGCAGACTTTATCGCCGGACGAGCCGTTGCGGCGATGACCCGTTACCGCCAGCAGCTTCTGCCGCCACTGTTCAGCGCGCTGATGAAGTACGGCGACATCCATGAATACTCCTGGGCGGCGCCTGGTCACCAGGGCGGTGTCGGATTTACCAAAACGCCGGCGGGTCGTTTTTACCATGATTACTACGGTGAAAACTTATTCCGTAGCGACATGGGTATTGAACGCGCATCGCTCGGCTCACTGCTGGATCATACCGGCGCATTTGGCGAGAGCGAAAAATATGCCGCCCGCGTGTTTGGCGCTGACCGCTCCTGGTCCGTAGTGGTCGGGACTTCCGGCTCTAACCGCACCATCATGCAGGCTTGTATGACCGACAACGACGTCGTGGTGCTGGATCGTAACTGCCACAAATCTATCGAGCAGGGGTTGATCCTCACCGGCGCAAAACCGGTGTACATGGTGCCAAGTCGCAACCGGTACGGCATTATCGGCCCTATCTACCCGCAAGAAATGCAACCTGAAACATTGCAGAAAAAAATCAGCGAAAGCCCGCTGACCAAGGGCAAGGCCGGGCAAAAACCGTCTTACAGCGTTGTGACCAACTGTACTTATGACGGTGTTTGCTACAACGCCAAAGAGGCCCAGGACCTGCTCGCGCAAACCAGCGATCGCATCCACTTCGATGAGGCCTGGTACGGCTATGCCCGCTTTAACCCAATTTATGCCGATCACTACGCTATGCGTGGCGCGCCGGGCGATCATAACGGTCCTACCGTTTTTGCGACCCACTCGACCCACAAACTGCTGAACGCGCTCTCTCAGGCGTCTTACATTCACGTCCGTGAAGGTCGTGGGGCCGTGAACTTCTCCCGCTTTAACCAGGCGTACATGATGCACGCCACCACCTCCCCGCTGTATGCCATCTGCGCATCAAACGACGTGGCGGTCTCCATGATGGACGGCAACAGCGGTCTGTCGCTCACCCAGGAAGTGATCGACGAAGCGGTCGATTTCCGTCAGGCCATGGCGCGTTTGTACAAAGAATTTTCCGCCGAAGGCGACTGGTTCTTCAAACCGTGGAACAAAGAAGTGGTGACTGACCCGCAAACCGGCAAAACCTATGACTTTGCCGATGCGCCAACTCAACTCCTGACCACTGACCAGAACTGCTGGGTGATGCGTCCGGGTGAATCCTGGCACGGGTTTAAAGACCTGCCGGATAACTGGAGCATGCTGGACCCAATCAAAGTCAGTATTCTGGCGCCGGGGATGGGCGATGATGGCGAACTGGAAGAGAGCGGCGTACCGGCAGCGCTGGTCACCGCCTGGCTTGGCCGCCACGGTATCGTGCCGACCCGTACCACCGATTTCCAGATTATGTTCCTGTTCTCAATGGGGATTACCCGTGGGAAATGGGGCACGCTGATCAACACCCTGTGCTCATTCAAACACCATTACGATGCCAATACACCGCTGGCGCAGGTGATGCCAGAACTGGTTGAGGAACATCCTGACACTTACGCCAACATGGGCATTCACGATCTGGGCGACACCATGTTTGCCTGGCTGAAAGAGAATAACCCTGGCAGCCGACTCAACGCGGCCTACTCTGGCCTGCCCGTTGCTGAAATCACCCCGCGTGAAGCCTATAACGCAATAGTCAGCGATAACGTTGAGATGGTGGCCATTGAAAATCTGCCGGGTCGTATAGCTGCGAATTCCGTGATTCCTTACCCACCGGGAATTCCAATGCTGCTGTCCGGGGAAAACTTTGGCGACGCCAATAGCCCGCAGATTAGTTATCTACGTTCGTTGCAGTCCTGGGACCACCACTTCCCTGGATTTGAACATGAAACCGAAGGAACGGAAATTATTGACGGTGTATATCACGTCATGTGCGTGAAAGCATAATGTCACTTTATAGATAGTCCGATTTTTAAGGTAGACATGTCATGCTTGAGTAATTCCTGAGTATTGCTGCAAAACAATAACATTGTCATACCTTTTTGCGCGGGACCACCCCGCGCTTTTTTTATACGCAAATATCACGTTTCCACTTGCGTAAAAAAAAGTGTACATAAGAAAAATCCCACCAAACATTGTAATTAATTCCAGACACGTTATTTTAATGCGGTCCTGGATTCATCATACAATTTCAATTTAGCCGATATGGTTCATCTGATGGTGAGCTACGGTGTTTTATGTTCATATTCCTGGAGTTTGGGTATGAGGGTTTGCAGCAGAGCAGCTTGTGTTGTTGTATTAACGGAGAAGGATGTTTGGTTAAGGATTAACGGTAAAGAAGCCATCAGCTTAAAAGCTAATCATATGGCGCTGGTAGCATGCGATAATAATATTATCGATTTCTCATCACTTAATAACGCACTGGTCGTACATATCAGCCGTGATATCATTAAAGACTATCTACGTTTTTTAAATAAAGACCTTTCACAGATCCCACTCTGGCAACGCAGTGCCAACCCAGTGATGACCGCCGTCTGTCTGACGCCGGATGTCTTCCGGGTGGCTGCCCAATATAGCGTAATGGACACAATGGACGAAGGTGAAAGTGTGCGCACGCGCTCGCTACTGTTCACGGTGTTATCACGCTTTCTCGGCAGCAAAAAGTTTATTTCTCTGCTCATGCATATACTACGCAGTCGTATCAGCGACAGCGTTTATCACATTATTGAGAGCGATATACATAAAGACTGGAATTTAAGCATGGTTGCCAGTTGCTTATGCCTGAGCCCCAGTTTGTTAAAGAAAAAGCTCAAAAGTGAAAATACAAGTTACAGCCAAATAATTACCACGTGTCGCATGCGTTATGCCGTCAATCAATTATTGATGGATGGCAAAAACATTTCCCAGGTCTCTCAACTGTGCGGATATAACAGTACCTCGTACTTTATTTCCGTATTCAAAGAGTTCTATGGGATGACGCCTCTGCATTATGTCAGTCAACATAGGGAGCCATCCGCTGCCTGATTTTTAATCAGTTAGCGATAAGCCATAATAATATCAGCATTAGCGATACCCCCAGTCCGCCATCATAAAATAGTCTTCTGAAGAGGTATGATAAGACGTCATTTATCCTTATCAGGAGTTACTAAATATGTCGACGGATGCTGATGCTCACAAAGTGGGCTTAATCCCCGTCACCCTTATGGTGTCGGGGAATATTATGGGTTCCGGTGTATTCCTGCTACCCGCAAACCTTGCGTCAACTGGCGGGATTGCAATCTACGGATGGTTGGTCACTATTATCGGTGCTTTGGCGCTGTCGATGGTGTACGCGAAAATGTCGTCCTTAGACTCCAGTCCCGGTGGTTCTTACGCTTATGCCCGCCGCTGTTTCGGTCCTTTTTTGGGCTACCAGACCAACGTCCTGTACTGGCTGGCTTGCTGGATTGGTAACATCGCCATGGTGGTTATTGGCGTCGGTTACCTGAGCTACTTCTTCCCCATCTTAAAAGATCCGCTGGTCCTGACGTTGACCTGCGTCGTGGTACTGTGGATCTTCGTATTGCTGAACATTGTCGGACCAAAAATGATCACCCGTGTACAGGCCGTCGCAACGGTACTGGCGCTGGTGCCAATTGTCGGTATTGCCGTCTTCGGCTGGTTCTGGTTCCGGGGTGAAACCTATATGGCGGCATGGAACGTCAGCGGTATGAACACCTTCGGTGCGATTCAAAGCACTCTGAACGTAACCTTGTGGTCATTTATCGGCGTGGAAAGCGCCTCCGTCGCGGCAGGTGTGGTTAAAAATCCCAAACGTAACGTGCCTATCGCCACCATGGGCGGCGTGCTGATTGCCGCCGTTTGCTATGTGCTCTCCACCACGGCGATTATGGGTATGATCCCTAACGCGGCGCTGCGTGTTTCAGCCTCCCCGTTCGGTGATGCCGCACGCATGGCGCTGGGTGACACCGCTGGGGCGATTGTCTCCTTCTGTGCCGCGGCCGGGTGCCTTGGTTCCTTGGGCGGCTGGACGCTGCTGGCCGGGCAAACCGCCAAAGCGGCAGCCGATGACGGCCTGTTCCCACCGATTTTTGCCCGCGTTAACAAAGCCGGTACGCCGGTAGCCGGGTTAATTATCGTCGGCGTTCTGATGACCATCTTCCAGTTCAGCAGCATGTCGCCAAACGCTGCGAAAGAGTTTGGTCTGGTCTCTTCGGTCTCCGTTATCTTCACGCTGGTGCCGTATCTGTACACCTGCGCCGCGCTGCTGCTGCTCGGCCATGGTCACTTTGGTAAAGCGCGTCCGATGTACTTACTGGTGACCTTTATCGCTTTTGTTTACTGCATTTGGGCCGTTGTCGGTTCCGGTGCCAAAGAGGTGATGTGGTCATTCGTCACACTGATGATCATCACCGCGCTGTATGCACTAAACTACAATCGGATCCATAAAAACCCATATCCACTGGATGCTCCGGTAAACAATAACTAACACAAACAGTCGTCGTTGCCCGATGGTGTAAGGCCATCGGGCCAACGCCGCCCCCGCGATTCCTGAAATCAACATTAAGAACTTAAGGTTGGCTTAATTTTACTTTGAGAGGATTTGTAGCACTTAGTCGATGGAACCCCCTTAATGTTAAAGCACCTGTTTAAAAGACCCACTCTCGGGCTAATCAGCTGGCTTCTCCTGATCTCATTTTATCTTGCGACTTTCCTGAACATTGCGTTCTATAAACAAGTGCTGCAAGAACTGCCCCTGGATTCCGTGCGTAACGTGCTGGTGTTTTTGTCGATGCCGGTCGTCGCTTTCAGCGTCATGAACATTGTGCTGACGCTGGCCTCATTCCTGTGGCTTAATCGCCTGGTGGCCTGCGTTTTCATTCTGGTTGGCGCATCGGCCCAATATTTCATCATGACCTACGGCATCATCATTGACCGCTCGATGATCGCCAATATGATGGACACCACACCCGCCGAAACCTTTGCTTTACTGACGCCGCAAATGCTCATCACGCTCGGAGTAAGCGGCATTCTCGCCGCGCTCATTGCCTGCTGGGTAAGAATCAAACCGATCTCCCCGGCCATGCGCAGCGTACTGTTCCGTGGCGCGAATATTCTGATCTCCGCGCTGCTGATCGTGCTGGTCGCCGCGTTCTTCTACAAAGATTACGCCTCACTGTTTCGCAACAATAAAGAACTGGTGAAATCCCTCAGCCCATCCAACAGCATTGTGGCGACCTCTTCCTGGTATTCACACCAGAGGCTGGCCCACCTGCCGCTGGTACGCATTGGCGAAGACGCCCATCGCAATCCGTTGATGGTGAAAGAAAAGCGTAAGAACCTGACGATTGTGGTTCTCGGCGAGACCTCACGCGGCGATAACTTCTCGCTGTCAGGCTATTCGCGCCAGACCAACCCGTTGCTGGAAAAAGATGATGTGGTCTATTTCCCCCGCACCACATCCTGCGGAACGGCAACGGCAGTATCTGTCCCCTGCATGTTCTCGGGTATGCCACGCGCGCACTACGATGAAGAACTGGCGCAGCATCAGGAAGGCGTGCTCGACATTATTCAGCGGGCGGGAATTAACGTTCTGTGGAACGATAACGACGGCGGCTGCAAAGGGGCATGCGACCGGGTACCGCACCAGAATATGACTAAGCTGAACCTGCCAGGGCAGTGTATTGACGGGGAATGCTACGATGACGTGCTGTTCCACGGGCTGGAAGAGTACATTAATAACCTGCAAGGCGACGGCGTGATTGTGCTGCACACCATCGGCAGCCACGGTCCGACCTATTACAACCGCTATCCTGCGCAGTTCAAGAAATTTACGCCAACCTGTGACACCAACGAAATCCAGACTTGTTCACAGCAACAGTTGGTCAATACCTATGACAACACCATTCTTTACGTCGACTATATTGTTGATAAAGCAATCAATATACTGAAAGAGCATCAGGATAATTTCACCACCAGCCTGGTCTACCTTTCCGATCACGGTGAATCCTTAGGGGAAAATGGCATCTATTTACACGGCCTGCCGTATTCGATTGCGCCAGATACGCAAAAACATGTGCCGATGCTGCTGTGGCTCTCAGAAGATTATCAGCAACGCTATCAAGTCTCTCAGACATGTTTGCAAAAACGGGCAGGCTCAGAGGACTTCTCACAGGATAATTTCTTCTCAACCCTGCTGGGATTAACAGGCGTGCAAACACAGAAATATCAGGCGGCAGATGATATTCTGCAACCCTGCCGGGGAGGCTAAACGAATGAAAATTCTGATTGTTGAAGACGATACGTTGTTATTACAGGGACTGATACTCGCCGCGCAAACAGAAGGCTATGCCTGCGACGGCGTATCAACGGCCCGTGCCGCGGAGCAGTGTCTGGAGACCGGCCATTACAGTCTGGTGGTTCTGGACCTGGGCTTACCGGATGAAGACGGCCTGCACTTCCTGAACCGCATCAGACAGAAAAAATACACCGTGCCAGTGCTTATCCTCACCGCCCGCGATACGGTGAAAGACCGGGTCAGCGGGCTGGACGTTGGCGCCGATGACTATCTGGTCAAACCGTTCGCACTGGAAGAACTGCATGCCCGCATCCGGGCGCTGCTGCGTCGTCATAACAATCAGGGTGAAAGTGAACTCATTGTCAGTAACCTGACGCTGAATATCGGTCGTCGCCAGGTGTGGATGGATGGACAAGAAGTTATCTTAACGCCGAAAGAATACGCACTCCTGTCGCGCCTGATGCTTAAGGCGGGCAGCCCGGTACACCGGGAGATCCTGTATAACGACATCTACAGCTGGGATAACGAACCGTCGACCAATACGCTGGAAGTGCACATTCACAACCTGCGGGACAAAGTGGGTAAAGCACGTATCCGCACAGTCAGGGGATTTGGCTATATGCTGGTTGCCACTGAGGAAAGCTAAGTGAAGCTACTGCAATATCTAAAAAAACCGCTCCCGCTGCGTCATCGCCTGATGCTGACCATCGGTCTTATTCTGCTGGTCTTCCAGTTGATTAGCACCTTCTGGTTGTGGCACGAAAGCACCGAACAAATACAGCTATTTGAGCAGGCGTTACGCGAAAATCGTAACAACGATCGCCACATCCTGCATGAAATCCGCGAGGCCATCGCCAGCCTGATCGTCCCCGGTATCTTTATGGTCAGCCTGACGCTGCTGATTTGCTACCAGGCAGTACGACGTATTACTCGCCCGCTGGCGGATCTGCAAAAAGAGTTAGAAACGCGGGCAGCCGATAACCTTGCTCCGATTGAAGTTCACAGTTCAACCGTTGAGATCCAGGCGGTCGTCTCAGCGCTCAACGAGCTGGTGACGCGGCTGACGAGCACCATTGAAAACGAACGCTTATTTACCGCCGATGTCGCCCACGAACTGCGCACCCCACTGTCAGGCGTTCGCCTGCATCTGGAATTACTGTCCAAAACCCATAAGGTCGACGTTTCACCGTTAATTGCCCGCCTTGACCAAATGATGGACAGCGTGTCGCAACTGCTGCAACTCGCCCGCGTTGGACAGTCGTTCTCGGCCGGGAGCTACCAGCATGTCAAACTGCTGGAGGACGTGATTTTGCCCTCCTACGATGAACTCAGCACCATGCTGGACCAGCGTCAGCAGACGCTGCTCCTACCGCAAAGCACGGCGGACGTTGTCGTACGTGGCGATGCGACGCTATTACGAATGCTGCTGCGAAATCTGGTGGAGAACGCGCATCGTTACAGCCCGGAAGGCACCCATATTACGATTAGCCTGAATACAGAGCATGATGCCGTTATCGCCGTCGAAGATGAAGGCCCTGGCATTGATGAGAGTAAATGCGGGGAGCTGAGTAAAGCGTTTGTGCGTATGGACAGCCGTTTTGGCGGGATTGGGCTGGGGCTGAGCATTGTCAGTCGTATCACCCAATTACATCACGGGCATTTCTATTTGCAAAATCGTCAGGGAACCACCGGCACTCGCGCTTGGGTGGAATTAGAGAAAGGTCAGTAAGAACTCACCCAAACGTACAAAAAGCTGCTAACGATCAGCACGCTGCACACGGTGGTCAAACTTTCATAAATGCGGTTTTTCATGACACTCTCCTCCGATACTCTGGAGGAGAGTTTGCCTGACACAGATTAAGCCAACCTTAAGTGGATATGATAAATCACATGATTACTCATCAATCCGCGGATGCTGCTGCACCAGGCGCGTACGCTTAAGCTGCAGCTCAGCAATTTCCTGATCGATATCTTCGATTTTATGCTCAATATTATCGTAGTGCTCGCCGAGGAGCTCTTTCGCTTCATGAATATCCGAAGCGGCAGGCGTAGCCCCCTTCAGCGGCTGATTAGCCGTCTCTTTCATGGTCACGCCGGTAATTAAACCTATCACCGCAATCACCATCAGATAATAAGCAGGCATCATCAGATTCTGCGAGCTTTCCACCAGCCATGCGGCCAACGTCGGTGTCAGACCGGCGACCAATACCGAGATATTAAACGCTGCGGCCAGGGCACTGTAGCGAATATGCGTCGGGAACATCGCTGGTAACGTTGACGCCATCACCCCGGTAAAGCAGTTGAGGATCACCGCCAGCATCAGCAACCCGGCGAAAATCAGGCCGATGACGTTACTGTTAATCAGAATAAATGCCGGAATAGCCAGCACAAACAGCGCAATACTACCCATAATCACAAACGGACGGCGCCCGAAGCGGTCGCTGAGCAGACCCATCACCGGCTGCACAAACAGCATACCAATCATGATGGCGATAATAATCAGCACGCCGTGGTCTTCAGAGTAATGCAGGTTATGCGACAGGTAGCTCGGCATATAGGTGAGCAGCATGTAGTAGGTGACGTTGGTGGCAATCACCAGACCAATACATGCCAGCAGGCTGCGCCAGTGCCTGGTCGCAATCTCTTTAAACGACACCTTCGGACCGTCCTGCAGTCCCTGACGATCGCCCTGCTCCAGTTTATCCACGTGCTGCTGGAACGCCGGAGTCTCTTCCAGTGCATGACGCAGGTACAGGCCAATAAGCCCTAACGGTAGCGCCAGGAAGAACGGAATACGCCAGCCCCACTCAAGGAAGTTTTCTTCGCCGACGATAGTTGAGATCAGGACTACCACGCCCGCACCCAGCACAAACCCGGCAATCGAGCCGAAGTCCAGCCAGCTGCCCATAAATCCGCGCTTACGGTCTGGCGAGTACTCTGCGACAAAAATCGACGCCCCGGTATACTCTCCGCCGACCGAGAACCCCTGCGCCATTTTACACAGCAACAGCAGAATCGGCGCCCAGATACCAATCGAGGCATACGAGGGAATGAGACCGATACAGAAGGTACTTATCGACATAATCACAATGGTGATAGCGAGGATCTTCTGACGACCGTATTTATCGCCAAGCATACCGAAGAACAATCCGCCAAGCGGTCGAATCAGAAAGGGAACAGAGAAGGTGGCAAGAGCAGCAACCATCTGTACGCTGGGGTCAGCCCCCGGGAAGAACACTTTACCTAATGCGTAAGCAACAAACCCATAAACACCAAAATCAAACCACTCCATCGCATTACCTAACGACGCCGCGGTAATGGCTTTTCGCAGTTTACCGTCATCAATGATGGTAACGTCGCGCAGCGTAATTGGTTTTATTTTTTTCCTTTTTAGCATACTCGTCCTCATAGACTTAGCCCTGTCACGCTACAGATCGAGTCCCTCAACGCCCCTGCGTCAAGGTCATCACCGAGCGGGGAATGCACAGACGCATTCCCTGTAACAAGCGTAGCAGGTTTACTTACACTGACGAGAAACGAGCAGTACAACCGAACCTGTTGACGCCTGATTGGGCGGTTAATGACCTCTTTACCCTAACAGTGTTTAAATTTGTGATCAACTTCACATATAGATTTCCATTTCGTCAACATGCGTAAATCAGGTCATTCTTAGTCAACTTTTTTACATGTAATGCTTGCGATTTTCTGGCAATTAAATACAAGAATAAATCGCTTTGTTGCACCAACAATCACAACAGTCACTATTATTCTGCTAGGCAAAAAACCACCTAATCTCTTCACAAAAAGATCACAGCTTTTTTAATTATCAGAGCACTCAGGAACTTTTGCTCGGAATATGTGATGAAGATAACTAAAACATCGTTTTATTTTGATTGAATCAATGTTCCCATGAATGCAAACTAATTCCAGACGCAATATCCCTGGGAGCAGCAACACGCTCAACGTATGCCGCGTTAGATTTTATAAAACAAAGAGATAGCTGTTTTCCTTGTTAAGAAACACCAGTAAACACTTGAATTTATTAATTTTTATTTCCTTGCGCGTGTATTACCTGCGACAAGAGATGAGGACGCTTATGAAAATTAAAGCCACGATTGAACGCATCCCTGGCGGAATGATGTTGATTCCTCTGTTATTAGGCGCAGTGTTAAATACGTTAGCTCCGGATACCGGAGCGTATTTCGGTTCGTTTACCAAAGGAATGATCAGCGGAACGGTGCCGATTCTGGCAGTGTGGTTTTTTTGTATCGGTGCATCTATTGATTTACGGGCAACCGGCACGGTATTACGCAAATCCGGCACACTGGTATTAACTAAAATAGCCGTGGCATGGGTAGTGGCAATGATTGCTGCTTCATTTATTCCTGATACCGGTATTCAAACCGGGTTCTTTGCCGGTCTTTCGGTACTGGCAATTGTTTCAGCGATGGACATGACCAACGGCGGTTTGTACGCCAGCCTGATGAACCAGTACGGAACCAAAGAAGAGTCTGGCGCATTTGTGTTGATGTCTCTGGAATCCGGTCCGTTAATGACCATGGTGATCCTCGGCTCCGCGGGTCTGGCTTCCTTCGAACCACACCATTTTGTCGGCGCGGTATTACCGTTCCTGATTGGTTTTGCGTTGGGTAACCTGGATCACGATCTGCGTTCCTTCTTCAGCAAAGCCACGCCGGTGCTGATCCCGTTCTTCGGCTTCGCGCTGGGCAACACGATTAACCTGAGCGTCATCGTTGATACGGGTCTGCTGGGCATCCTGCTGGGCGTCGCGGTTATCGTCATCACCGGTATTCCGCTGATTATTGCTGACCGCGTTATTGGTGGCGGGAACGGTACGGCAGGCGTAGCAGCCTCTTCTGCAGCAGGCGCTGCAGTGGCAAACCCGGTGATTATCGCCCAGATTAACCCGGCATTTGAACCGGTTGCCGCATCCGCTACGGCGCTGGTTGCCGCCAGCGTGATAGTCACCGCGATTCTGGTGCCGATTATCACCGCGCTGTATGCCAAACGTTTTAATAAAAACCCGGTCGTCAATGAGACGGCGGCTACCCCGGCAGACTCACTGCACCACTAAACCTGCCTTTATCCCACTCACCGTTCCTGCTCAATTGATGAGCGGGGACGGTGCAAAAATCTCCTCAACCATCGCATCAACCAGCCGCTTCGCCGAACACAATCTCGGCATGCCCAACGCCACATTTTGCCAACGCTGCGTCACCGACCAACTCACCGGATGACGCTGCGCATCGCACCAGTCCCCGAGCCAGCTCAACATATCGTTGTGCTCAGCCGAGCCGCCAACAACCGGCGTGCTGAGCCAATGATGATAGTAATGACGCGTGGCGGGGGCCGCATTCACGCTGTCTGCCAGCGCCTGAGCAGCCATCGTTCGCAGGTTGTCTTTTAGCATTGACACCACATCGGCATTTGCTAACCGGCAGGCGTCACCAAAGGCTCCCCAGCGCAGCTCCTCTAACGCCACAAAACAGCGTCCAGGTAACGACCAGCCGTCATACGCGCCAGCCCGCCAGCGGGTAAAAATTTGCTCGCTATGTTCGCCCGCTTGCACCGTCAGGCCGCGTTGCGTCACCGCCTTCTCTTTATAAGCGCCGCGCTGGGTAAACCAGTCAGCGAGTGAATTTATCTGCTGCAGAAGACCAGGCGTGGAGAGTCCACGCGGGTGTTCGGTTTGTTGTAAAAACATCAACCCTTCGGCGATCCGTACCAGCGCCAGATGGCCCGGATCGATCATGCCCGCCAGTTTTTCCACCAGTTTTAGACGCATCACCAGATGCTCGCTGGACACGCCTGCCAACACCCATGCTCGCAGTTGCGTCTGGGATAGCACCTCCTGCGTCAGACGCGCACGCAGCCGCTGCTGCTGTTGCAGAAAACCGCCGGAACGTTTGGTTTCATCTCCCTGAACCAGATCGACCATAAACTTCGGGTAGACACACTCCAGCGTCCGCCCGGGGCCTTCCAGTAACACGTTAGTCATGTGTGCTCGGTTGCAAAAAGGGTATTGATATCGTCGCGCAGCAAGCGGGAATCTTCATAAAGCCATGCCGCAGTCGTAATGCGATGCTGCAGTTGTTCGTTCAAGGAATTCACCGCAGATTCATTTTGCTGGCGCAGGGTCAGACTCTCACGCAGGCTCGCCTGTAATTGCGTCAAACACAGTGAAAAATCAGCAAAAAACGTGGCCATGCCTGCCGTAACGGAAATATCGACCTGCGCAGCTAAAGCTTTACGAATTTGTTGGCAAAACTGGGTGACATAGTGCACAAGGTTCTTATGCAGTGCACCCATATCAATGAGATAACGCGTTTTTGTTTCGACGTACTCATTCCATCCCCAGTTGGGCTGATTCAACCAGCGAGAGAAGGTATCACGCACCACACCGCCAGTTGACGGCGCATTTTCCGCCGGAATATCCTGCTCAATGGCCTCGTTAAACAACTGGCGGGTGTTGAAGTTAAACATCGCCGCATGAAACGCCGGAAAACGGATCCGCGCACGAAAACCAGCGTGGTTCAGCTCCTCTTTCACCCGCTGCTCAATGGGGCGCATGGCGTCATTTAGCGCCCGGGACAGCGTCGACTCAAGCTGTTCAAAGCGCAGAGCTAAATCCCGACTGATGCTTTTCTGCGCTGCCAGCAAGACAACTTCACAGGACGAGCGCATTTTATCCAGCACGATTTTCGCCTGACCTTCATCGTGCAACACCAGCATTTCTCCGGCCATTTCTGCCGAGGAAACGCCAGCCCCCTGGCCATGTTGTGACATCATCAGGACGTTTTCTTTGATAAAGAACGTGTTGATGCCGCACAGAATCTCAGTCTGTTGCTCATTGAGATAGGCCGCGGCAGCCTCCAGCGCCAGCTCGACCTCATGACTGACTTCATCACTCACCCGCCCCTGACTCACTTCTAACTGCTGCATATCCTCTTCAATATGCGTGATGTTCAGCCGCAGTTTTTCATAGGCAACCGTTAACCCATGGGCGCGAAACTCCAGATATTCGTGCGCGCTTTGCGCATAGTTCAATAACTTATGCGACGCTGAGCGTAGCGCATACAGCGAAGCATTGGCATAAGCGGCATGAATCACTTTCTGGATCGGCTGCTCAAACAGCGAATCCTCCCACAACAGATCGGCTGCATGGCGAATGTGCTCCGTATCCTCAAGATCGTTGGTGCACCAGCGTCGGCCAAGCGCCGCTTCGGCAAAATCCTGTACCCAACGTTGCACCTGGTGATCCGGCAGCCGCCCGCGAGCCATCAGCTCATGACGCGCCCTGTTCGCCAGATACCCCCACATCGAAGAAACCGGATAGATTCGCTCCGGGGCAATCCCGCCTTGCATCAGCGTGCCGGAAATTAACGCCCGCACCTGCTCTTCATCGTCACTGTTGCGGTCTTTCTGATCGAATTTGTTCACCAGCGCATACAGCGGCACTGACTTGCCGACCGCCATGACAGCGTGGCGCACTTCTTCATCGGAAATCGATTTCAGTTGGGTGTAATCCATCACCACCAGTACCGCAGAAGCCCGCGCCAGCTGTTCATTCAGCATCTTTTGTAGATGAGGTTGCCCGGCCTCATTCGGCCCCGGCGTATCCAGCAGGGTTAATTGCCCCGGATAGCTCGCCTGACCGGCCAAATGGACAAATTCGACCTCGATAACCGGAATATGCTCAATCGCGGCATAGGCGGCAAAAGGAAAATCCACTTCCAGTGCTTTTGACAAACGCACCAGGTCATTCAGACTTTTAAGGCAATGGAAAATAGGCTGTGCGCCAAGATAATACCGCTCAAATGCCACGCCGTTTTCAATATGCTGCAGCAGGACATTCATATCCTTATCAATTTCCAGGGTCTGCGTAAGACGCTGGCGATCGCACTCGCGCACGCGCTGCTGTAAAACCTTCATTAAGGCATCGATAGGCGTGACATGTGAAAAATGCAACACCGGCTCTTTCTGCCCCGGCGTATGGCGAATTAACGTTGGTAGCGCCGTCATGGGACGATTACGATTAGGTAAAACTTCGGTCCCCACAATCGCGTTAATCGTCGTCGATTTTCCCGCTTTCATGGTACCGACAATCGCCAGCACCATTTCCAGACGCGTAATCTTACGCAGTTCATTATTGAGCGTTGCCTGCTGGACATCCATGCCACGCGCGCTGAAATGCAGGGGCTGAACCACCTGTCTGCTATGCTCTCCTTGTTTTAGCGCGACATCATCCAACGACGTCATAGGCAATTTTTGCAATTGCCTGAGATGTTCAAGCGAGAGCATCAGCAAGCGTTCCGCTTCCTGACTTAATTCATATATTGTCTGTGTGTGCATGGAAAATTCTTCCTTAACGCAAATGGCATTACTTTTATTTAGCCCAATCGTTTTATTTATAGATTTTTTGGCTTTTATAATTACGTGTAGAAATAATTAAAATCAAAACAACCAACTGATATTATTAAAATAAATTTGGCGTATAACCGCTGGCCGGATGCCTCTCACTTATGTAATAAGTAAGAAAGATAAACAGCGTAGTTCAGTTTTAAAAAATACCCGCGTAATCCCCCTACTAAAATTAAGGGGGTCAATGATATTCAATCACAATGGCTTAGGCATCCGTAAGCAACGTTACCTATGAATATCAGATATTTCGCCTCACCTTATCTTAAATACCTAAGCGTAGCAATTTCCCTTAAAAAATATTCCGCCATACTTTCATTGAGGTAAAAGCAAAGGGTCTTTACAGCAGATCATTTTGCATAATCACGCAGTAGTCCCGACAAAAGCAGGGATTTTATGTATAATTGCGGCCTTTTTCGGCAATCTGCCATTTTTGGGCGCATTTGCCCCTGCTGACTTTTGAGGAAATCCACATGTCATTACCACACTGCCCACAATGCAACTCCGAATACACTTACGAAGATAACGGCATGTTCATCTGCCCGGAATGCGCTCACGAATGGAACGATGCTGAACCGGCTCAGGACAGCGACGAACTGATCGTTAAAGATGCCAACGGCAACCTGCTGGCTGACGGCGACAGCGTTACCGTAGTGAAAGACCTGAAGGTAAAAGGTAGCTCTTCCATGTTGAAGATCGGGACCAAAGTGAAGAACATCCGTCTGGTTGAAGGCGACCACAACATCGATTGCAAAATCGATGGCTTTGGCCCTATGAAGCTGAAATCTGAGTTTGTGAAAAAGAACTGATGCAAATTGCCTGATGGCGCTACGTCAATCAGGCCGACGCCAGCTCATCTGCCAGGCGGGAAGCTCATACTTCCCGCCTGGCTTATTTTTGCAGACGATAACTACACTTAACTGGTTTCTTTTACCTGAGGTAAAGATTATGCCGTTAAGTCCCTATATCTCCTTCGCAGGCAACTGCGCTGATGCTATCGCCTACTACCAAAAAACATTAGGCGCTGAGCTACTCTACAAAATCAACTTCGGTGAAATGCCCAAACCGGCGCAGAACAGCGAAGAGGGTTGCCCTTCAGGCATGAAATTCCCCGATACCGCCATTGCCCACGCCAACCTGCGCGTTGCGGGCAGCGACATCATGATGAGCGATAGCGCCCCCGACGGAAATGCCCACTACTCTGGCTTTACGCTGGTACTCGACACGCAAAACGTCGACGAAGGCAAACGCTGGTTTGATAACCTGGCAGCAAACGGAAAAATCGAAATGGACTGGCAGGAAACCTTCTGGGCTCATGGTTTCGGTAAAGTGAGCGATCGGTATGGCGTACCGTGGATGATCAACGTAGTCAAACAGCAGCAACCTACAGAGTAATCCAACGGGAGGCCAGCCCTCCCGTACTGTCATCAAAAATCGCTCAACTCTTCATCACCAAGTAACCATCCCTTAACGAAAACGTCACATTGATCCGCCACGATGGGGCCACTTTTTAAGGGAGGCCGCATCATGCAAACGATTATTCGCGTCGAAAAACTCTCCAAGTCCTTCAATCAACATCAGGCGCTCAATGCGGTTGATCTGAACATCTGTTCCGGTGAGATGGTGGCTCTGCTTGGGCCATCTGGCTCTGGCAAATCCACCCTTTTACGTCATTTAAGCGGTTTGATCGTCGGTGATAAATCCCCGGGTAGCCACGTCGAACTGCTGGGTCGCACCGTTCAACATGAAGGCCGCCTGGCGCGCGATATCCGCAAAAGCCGCACCCACACCGGCTACATCTTCCAGCAGTTCAATCTGGTTAACCGCCTGACGGTACTGGAAAACGTCCTGATTGGCGCACTCGGCAGCACGCCGTTTTGGCGCACCTGTTTTAGCTGGTTTAGCCAGGAACAGAAACAGCGTGCATTACAGGCGCTGACCCGCGTTGGCATGGCGCACTTTGCATACCAGCGCGTTTCCACGCTTTCGGGCGGGCAACAGCAGCGCGTGGCGATTGCCCGCGCGCTGATGCAGCAAGCCAAAGTGATCCTTGCCGACGAGCCGATAGCCTCGCTGGACCCGGAATCCGCACGCATCGTGATGGACACCCTACGCGACATTAACCAGACCGACGGCATCACCGTGGTCGTCACGCTGCATCAGGTGGATTACGCCCTGCGCTACTGCGAACGCATTGTCGCGCTTCGTCAGGGCAACGTCTTCTTTGATGGCAGCAGCCAGCATTTTGATAACGATCGTTTTGACCATCTCTACCGCAGCATGAACCGCGTCGAACAGAACGCGCAGGCTGCATAGTTCTAAAAAACCAGGCGTTATTGGCGCAGCCAGGCTGGCAAGTGAAATAGCCTGGAACAAAGACTAATTAAGGAAACAACATGAGCTATAAGACCGTTGCCGCGCTGGCCTTTACCAGCATGTTCAGCATCAGCACCTTGTTCAGCCCGGCGCAGGCCGAAGAGCAAGAAAAAGCGCTGAACTTTGGCATTATTTCGACCGAATCACAGCAAAACCTGAAGCCACAGTGGGAACCGTTCCTGAAGGACATGGAAAAATCGTTGGGCGTGAAAGTGAACGCCTTCTTCGCCCCGGACTACGCCGGGATCATTCAGGGAATGCGTTTTAACAAAGTTGATATCGCCTGGTACGGCAACCTCTCGGCAATGGAAGCAGTGGATCGCGCTAACGGACAAGTGTTTGCCCAAACCGTCGCTGCCGACGGCTCCCCGGGATACTGGAGCGTGTTGATCGTTAACAAAGACAGTCCGATCAACAACCTGAACGATCTGATCGCCAAGCGTAAGGATCTGACATTCGGCAACGGCGATCCCAACTCAACGTCAGGCTTCCTCGTCCCCGGTTACTACGTCTTCGCCAAAAACAACATCTCCGCCAGCGACTTCAAACGCACCGTTAACGCCGGACACGAAACCAACGCGCTGGCCGTCGCCAACAAACAGGTCGATGTCGCCACCAACAACACCGAAAACCTCGACAAGCTGAAAACCTCCGCGCCGGAAAAACTGAAAGAGCTGAAGGTTATCTGGAAGTCACCGCTGATCCCGGGCGATCCGATCGTCTGGCGCAAAAACCTCTCCGAAACCACCAAGGACAAGGTGTACGACTTCTTTATGAATTACGGCAAAACGCCGGAACAGAAAACCGTACTGGAACGCCTGGGATGGGCACCGTTCCGTGCCTCCAGCGACCTGCAACTGGTACCGATTCGCCAACTGGCGCTGTTTAAAGAGATGCAGGGCGTGAAGGGCAACAAAGGGTTGAACGAGGAAGAGAAAACCAGCAAAACCTCGGCGCTGAAAGCGCAGCTCGACGACCTTGACCGTTTGACCGCCGCCCTGGGCGCCATGACCAGCGTGACTAAAGCGGTGCAGTAAACCTGATGCCCGGTGGCGTTTCGCTTACCGGGCAGACGATGTTCTGTAGGCCGGATAAGGCGCAAGCGCTGCCATCCGGCGATAAACCTACGCACGGAGCTAAACATGCAAACCATCACCGTCGCCCCGCCCAAACGTAGCTGGTTCTCACTGCTGAGCTGGGCCATTCTTCTCGCCGTGCTGGTGGTCTCGTGGAAAGGTGCCGAAATGGCTCCGCTCACGCTGATCCAGGATTCCGGCAATATGGCGACCTTCGCTGCCGACTTCTTTCCGCCAGACTTCAGTCAGTGGCAGGACTATCTCGGTGAAATGGCCGTCACCCTGCAAATTGCCGTCTGGGGTACCGCCCTCGCCGTTGTGCTGTCGATTCCCTTTGGCCTGATGTGCGCCGATAACCTCGTACCGTGGTGGATTTACCAGCCGATGCGTCGCCTGATGGACGCCTGCCGCGCCATCAATGAAATGGTCTTCGCCATGCTGTTCGTGGTCGCCGTGGGTTTAGGTCCGTTCGCCGGGGTAATGGCGCTGTTTATCCACACCACCGGGGTGCTCTCCAAGCTGCTTTCCGAAGCGGTAGAAGCCATTGAGCCGGGTCCGGTAGAAGGCATTCGCGCCACCGGGGCCAACAAAATTGAAGAGATTCTGTACGGCGTTCTGCCACAGGTCATGCCGCTGCTTATCTCCTACTCGCTGTATCGCTTTGAATCCAACGTTCGCTCGGCCACGGTGGTCGGAATGGTGGGGGCGGGCGGTATTGGCGTGACTTTATGGGAGGCGATTCGCGGCTTTCAGTTCCAGCAAACCTGCGCCCTGATGGTGTTAATCATCGTCACCGTCAGCCTGCTGGATTTCCTTTCCCAGCGTTTGCGTAAGCACTTTATCTGATTAGCGAGGCATTGATTGCTATGCACTTGTCTACACATCCGACCAGTTATCCAACGCGTTATCAGGAAATTGCCGCGAGACTTGAGCAGGAGCTTCGTCATCATTATCGCTGCGGTGACTATCTGCCCGCCGAGCATCAGCTTGCCGCGCGCTACGAGGTAAACCGCCACACCCTGCGCCGCGCTATTGACCAGTTGGTTGAGCGTGGTTGGGTCCAGCGTCGCCAGGGCGTCGGCGTACTGGTGCTGATGCGCCCATTCGATTACCCGCTTAATGCCCAGGCGCGCTTTAGCCAGAACCTGCTGGACCAGGGCAGCCACCCCACCAGCGAAAAACTGCTGGCGGTGCTGCGCCCGGCCTCCAGCCACATTGCCGATGCGCTCAGCATTAACGAGGGCGATAACGTGATTCATCTGCGCACCCTGCGCCGGGTAAACGGTATCGCATTGTGCCAGATCGACCACTATTTTTCCGACCTCACGCTATGGCCGCTGCTGCAGGGCTTTAACAACGGCTCACTGCACGACTACCTGCGCGAACAGTCCGGTCTGACGCTCCTGCGCACACAAACGCGCATCAGCGCCCGCCGCGCACAGGCTAAAGAGAGCAAAGTGCTGGAAATCCCCAATATGGCGCCGCTGCTGTGCGTGCGCACCCTGAACCACCGTGAAGGCGAAGAACACGCGGCGGAATACTCCGTCAGCCTGACCCGCGCCGACATGATTGAATTCACTATGGAGCACTGAATGCATTTCGATACCGCTACCCGCCAGCGCTGGATGCGCGCGCTGGCTTACAGCAATGCCGATGCCCTGAACGCCCGCATCCACGCGCTCAAACTGACGCCAGACTATGAACTTATCCGCGCACCGGAAAGCGGACTGATGCAGCTCCAGGCTCGCATGGGCGGCACCGGCAACCGCTTCTTTGCCGGTGATACCACGCTTACCCGCGCAGTGGTACGCCTGAAGAGCGGCACGCTGGGCTACAGCTACCTGCTGGGACGCAACAAACAACACGCCGAGCAGTGCGCGGTCATTGACGCGCTGCTGCAGGAACAAACGCATTTCCAGAGCCTAATGGAAACCTTAATTGCCCCGCTGGAAGCGGAACGCGATGCGCTGATTAGCGCACGCCGTGCCGAAGTCAACGCCAGCCGGGTCGACTTCTTCACGCTGGTACGCGGAGATAACGCATGACCTTACAAACCGCTTTTAATTTACCTGTTCAGGATGCTCAGCAGAGCTTTCGTCGCCTGCTGAAGGCCATGAGTGAGCCGGGCGTGATCGTCGCCCTGCATCAACTGAAACACGGCTGGCAGCCACTGGGCCTGGCAACCACCAGCGTGCTACTGACCCTGGTCGATGGCGACACGCCGGTCTGGCTTGCGCCGTCGATGGATAACGATATCGCCCGGCAGAATCTGCGTTTTCACACCAACGCGCCGCTGGTGGATCAGCCGCAGTTGGCGGCCTTTGCCGTCGCCGACGAACGCATCAGCAGCGAACAGCTTAACGCCCTCTCCGCCGGTTCCGCCGTCGCGCCAGAAACCAGCGCCACGCTGATTGTGCAGGTCTCTGGCTTAAGCGGTGGACGCATGCTGCGTCTGACCGGCGCCGGTATCGCTGAAGAGCGCATGATCGCGCCACAGCTACCGGAATGCCTGATTCACGAACTCACCGAACGCCCGCATCCGTTCCCGCTGGGGGTCGACCTGATCCTCACCTGCGGCGAACGCCTGCTGGCTATTCCGCGAACTACCCATGTGGAGGTGTGCTGATGTACGTCGCCGTCAAAGGGGGCGAAAAGGCGATAGCCAACGCCCACGCCCTGCAGGAAAACCGACGCCGGGGCGATGAGACCATTGCTGAACTGAGCGTGGCGCAAATCGAACAACAGATGAACCTGGCCGTCGACCGGGTGATGACCGAAGGCGGCATCGCCGACCGCGAACTGGCCGCGCTGGCGCTGAAGCAGGCCAGCGGCGATAACGTCGAAGCCATCTTTTTGCTTCGCGCCTACCGCACTACGCTGGCAAAGGTGGCGGTCAGCGAACCGGTTAACAGTGCAGAAATGCGCCTTGAGCGCCGAATCTCTGCGGTCTACAAGGATATTCCCGGCGGGCAGTTGTTAGGTCCCACTTATGACTACACCCATCGCCTGCTGGATTTTACCCTGCTGGCCAATGGCGAAACGCCCCCCCTGCGCAGCGCAGACGACGCGCAGGACGCCTCTCCGCACGTCTTTTCCCTGCTGGCCAACCAGGGACTGGCAAAGCGTGAAGAGGATGATGGTGCCACGCCCGACGACATTACCCGCACGCCACCGGTTTACCCCTGTTCACGAGCCTCACGTCTGCAACAGCTGATGCGCGGCGATGAGGGATATCTGCTGGCGCTGGCCTACTCCACCCAACGCGGCTACGGGCGCAATCACCCGTTTGCCGCCGAAATCCGCAGCGGCTATGTGGCACTGGAAACCGTACCGGAAGAGCTGGGATTTGCGGTGAACGTCGGTGAACTGCTGATGACCGAGTGTGAAATGGTCAACGGTTTTGTCGCGCCAGAAAACGAATCCCCCCATTTTACCCGCGGCTACGGGCTGGTGTTCGGCATGAGCGAACGTAAAGCGATGGCGATGGCGCTGGTGGACCGCGCCCTACAGGCAGCCGAATACGATGAATCGGTCACGGGACCGGCGCAGGACGAAGAGTTCGTGCTGGCGCATGCGGATAACGTCGAGGCGGCGGGTTTTGTTTCGCACCTCAAACTTCCCCATTACGTCGATTTCCAGGCCGAGCTGGAACTGCTCAAACGCCTGCAACAGGAGGCCACCCGTGACCACTAACCTCTCCGGCTACAACTTTGCGTATCTTGATGAGCAGACCAAACGCATGATCCGCCGCGCGATTCTGAAAGCGGTGGCGATCCCCGGTTACCAGGTGCCGTTTGGCGGACGTGAAATGCCGATGCCCTACGGCTGGGGAACCGGCGGTATTCAGCTCACCGCCAGCGTGATTGGCGAGCCGGACGTGCTGAAGGTAATTGACCAGGGCGCGGATGACACCACTAACGCCGTGTCGATTCGCAACTTCTTTAAACGCGTGACCGGGGTGAACACCACCGAGCGCACGGAAGACGCGACGCTGATCCAGACCCGCCACCGCATCCCGGAAACGCCGCTGGTGGAAGACCAGATCATTATCTTCCAGGTCCCGATCCCCGAGCCGTTACGCTTTATCGAGCCGCGCGAAACGGAAACCCGCACCATGCACGCGCTGGAAGAGTACGGCATCATGCAGGTGAAACTGTATGAAGATATCGCCCGCTTCGGCCATATCGCCACCACTTACGCCTATCCGGTGAAGGTTAACGACCGCTACGTCATGGACCCGTCGCCAATTCCAAAATTCGACAATCCGAAGATGGACATGATGCCGGCCCTGCAACTGTTTGGCGCAGGCCGCGAAAAACGCATCTATGCCGTTCCACCTTATACCCACGTGGAAAGCCTCGATTTCGACGATCACCCGTTTACCGTGCAGAGCTGGGATGAGCCTTGCGCCATCTGTGGCTCAACCCACAGCTATCTCGATGAAGTGGTGCTCGATGACACCGGCAAACGCATGTTTGTCTGCTCCGACACCGACTACTGCCGCCAACAGAATGAGGCCCTCAGCAAATGACGCAACCGCTGCTTTCAGTCAACAACCTGACCCATCTCTACGCGCCGGGCAAGGGCTTCAGCGATGTCTCTTTTGACCTGTGGCCTGGCGAAGTGCTGGGTATCGTCGGCGAGTCCGGTTCCGGCAAAACCACGCTGCTGAAATCGATCTCTTCACGGCTGACGCCGCAGAGCGGTGAGATTTTGTATCAGAACCGTTCGCTGTACGGCATGAACGAGGCCGACCGTCGCCGTCTGCTGCGCACCGAATGGGGCGTGGTGCATCAGCATCCGCTGGATGGCCTGCGCCGTCAGGTCTCCGCTGGCGGCAATATCGGCGAACGCCTGATGGCCACCGGGGCGCGCCACTACGGCGACATTCGTGCCACCGCGCAGCGTTGGCTGGAGGAAGTGGAGATCCCGGCCTCGCGTATCGACGACCTGCCAACCACCTTTTCCGGCGGCATGCAGCAGCGACTGCAGATCGCCCGCAACCTCGTCACCCATCCCAAACTGGTGTTTATGGACGAGCCCACCGGCGGTCTGGACGTTTCCGTACAGGCCAAACTGCTGGACCTGCTGCGCGGCCTGGTGGTGGAACTGGATCTGGCAGTGGTTATTGTCACCCACGATCTGGGCGTAGCGCGCCTGCTGGCCGACCGTTTGCTGGTGATGAAGCAGGGTCAGGTGGTGGAAAGTGGGTTAACCGACCGCGTACTCGACGATCCGCATCATCCGTATACCCAGTTGCTGGTGTCATCTGTTTTGCAAAACTGATTTTGTCTTGCCGGGTGGCGCTTCGCGACCCGGCCTACGGATCGGCATCGGTTGTAGGCCTGATAAGCGAAACGCCATCAGGCAATCGAACGCAAAAATGCTTAAAGAGGCTAAAAATGAACGCGATCCGCGTTGAAAACGTCAGTAAAACCTTTGTACTGCATCAGCAAAACGGCGTGCGTCTGCCGGTGCTGCAAGACGCCACGCTGGAAGTTAAAAACGGCGAATGCGTGGTGCTGCACGGTCACTCTGGCAGCGGCAAATCCACGTTGCTGCGTTCGCTGTACGCCAACTACCTGCCGGATGAAGGACACATCCACATCCGCCACAGCGACGAATGGGTCGATCTGGTGCAGGCTCCGGCGCGTAAAGTGCTGGAAGTTCGCCGTTCAACCATCGGCTGGGTCAGCCAGTTCTTGCGCGTGATCCCAAGGATTTCTGCGCTGGATGTGGTGATGCAGCCGCTGCTGGATCTCGGCGTGTCACGCGAGGAGTGCGCAGCCAAAGCGGCTAACCTGCTTACCCGCCTGAACGTGCCGGAGCGGCTGTGGCATCTGGCGCCGTCGACGTTTTCCGGGGGCGAACAGCAGCGCGTCAATATCGCCCGAGGGTTTATCGTCGATTACCCGATTCTACTCCTCGATGAGCCCACCGCCTCGCTGGACGCCAAAAACAGCGCCGCCGTCGTCGCATTGATTGAAGAAGCGAAAGCCCGCGGCGCGGCAATTGTCGGCATTTTTCACGATCAAACCGTGCGCGACCGCGTCGCGGATCGCCTGCACCTGATGGGAACAACAGCATGATTATCAATAATGTAAAGCTGGTGCTGGAAGATGAAGTGGTGCAAGGATCGCTGGAAATTGAGGGCGGAACGATCCGCGCCTTTGCCGAAAGTCAGAGCCAACTGGCCCAAGCGATGGACGGAGAAGGCGGCTGGCTGCTGCCAGGGCTTATCGAGCTGCATACCGACAATCTCGACAAGTTTTTCACCCCGCGCCCGAAGGTAGACTGGCCCGCCCACTCGGCGATGAGCAGCCACGACGCGCTGATGGTCGCCAGCGGCATTACCACCGTGCTGGACGCGGTGGCGATTGGCGATGTGCGCGACGGTGGCGACCGCCTGGAAAATCTCGAGAAGATGATCAACGCGGTGGAAGAGACGCAAAAGCGCGGGGTCAATCGCGCCGAGCACCGCCTGCATTTGCGCTGCGAGCTGCCGCATCACACCACCCTACCGCTGTTTGAAAAACTGGTCAGTCGTGAGCCGGTGACGCTGGTATCGCTGATGGACCACTCCCCCGGCCAGCGTCAGTTTGCCAATCGCGAGAAGTACCGCGAGTACTATCAGGGCAAGTATTCACTTACCGACGAGCAAATGGCCCGCTACGAAGAAGAACAGTTAGCTCTGGCTGCACGTTGGTCGCAACCCAACCGCACGGCGATTGCTCAGATGTGTCGTGAGCGCCAGATAGCGCTGGCGAGCCATGACGATGCCACCTGCGATCATGTGCTGGAATCGCATCAACTTGGCAGCGTGATCGCCGAATTTCCTACTACCTTTGCCGCCGCAGAGGCCTCGCGCCAGCATGGCATGAACGTGCTGATGGGCGCGCCCAACATCGTGCGCGGCGGTTCTCACTCCGGCAACGTTGCGGCGCATAAGCTTGCTGAGCTGGGGCTGCTGGATATTCTCTCCTCCGACTACTACCCCGCCAGCCTGCTCGATGCGGCATTCCGCGTGGCAGACGATGACGCCAACCGCTTTACGCTGCCGCAGGCCATTCGTCTGGTGACCCGCAATCCGGCGCGGGCATTAAATCTCGACGATCGTGGCGTTGTAGCCGAAGGTAAACGCGCGGATCTGGTGCTGGCGCATCGCAAAGGCGATCACATCCATATCGACCACGTCTGGCGTCAGGGCAAAAGGGTATTCTGACTATGGGGAAACTGATCTGGCTGATGGGGCCGTCCGGCTCCGGTAAGGACAGTCTACTGGCAGAACTTCGCCAGCAGGAACCTGCGCAACTGCTGGTGGCGCACCGTTACATCACCCGCGCCGCCAACGCAGGGAATGAAAACCATATTGCCCTCAGCGAACCAGAGTTTTTTACCCGCGCCGGGCAGAACCTGCTGGCGCTGAGCTGGCACGCCAACGGCTTCTATTACGGCGTCGGCGTAGAGATTGACCTCTGGCTGCACGCCGGTTTTGATGTGGTGGTCAACGGCTCGCGCGCGCATCTGCCCCAGGCGCAGGCCCGTTACGGCGCTTCTTTACTTCCCATTTGCTTACAGGTTTCCCCGGCCATTTTACGCCAGCGCCTGCAGGCACGTGGACGGGAGAGCGAAACGGAAATCGCTGCCCGCCTTGAACGCGCGGCGCGCTACACGCCGTATGACTGCCACGTCCTGAACAATGATGGAAGTTTGCTACAGTCTGTCGATACACTGCTCACCCTGATGGGACGCAAGGAGAAGAAACATGTCTGTCTGTGAATTACGCCGCGCCACACTATACGATACCGATGCGGTTTACGCGCTTATCTGTGAGTTGAAACAGGGCCAATTCGACCTGCAGGCCTTTAGCGCCGGCTACGCCGCAAATCTGCAAGATCCCAATATGCACTACCAGCTGGCGCTGCTCGACGGACAGGTCGTCGGCTTGATCGGTCTGCACCTGCAGTTTCATCTGCACCACGCCAACTGGATTGGCGAGATCCAGGAACTGGTGGTGATGCCACAGGCGCGAGGACTAAAAGTGGGTAGTCAGTTACTGGCCTGGGCCGAAGCCACCGCGCGCGAAGCGGGCGCAGAAATAACCGAGCTTTCTACCAGTACCCAACGCCTTGACGCGCACCGCTTTTACCAGCGCGAAGGCTATACCATGAGCCATTTTCGCTTCACCAAACCGTTGTAGGGGGGAGCCATGAGTCTGACCATTACGCTGACGGGAACCGGCGGCGCGCAACTGGTGCCGGCATTTGGCTGTGACTGTGCGGCTTGCCAACGAGCACGCTTACAGGCGCAATACCGTCGACGCCCTTGTAGCGGGGTGGTCAAATTTAACAATGCGGTGACGCTGCTGGATGCGGGGATCCCGCATCTGATGGACGACTGGCCAGCAGGCAGCTTCCAGCAGTTTCTGCTCACCCACTACCATATGGATCACGTGCAGGGGCTGTTTCCGCTGCGCTGGGGCGTGGGGGCGACTATCCCGGTGTACGGTCCGCCGGATGAACAGGGATGCGACGATCTGTTTAAGCACCCTGGCATCCTCGATTTTAGCCATACCGTCGCGCCATTCGTGGTGTTTAACCTGCAAGGGTTGCAGGTGACGCCACTCCCGCTCAACCATTCAAAGCTGACGTTTGGCTATCTGCTGGAGACCGCGCACAGCCGCGTAGCGTGGCTCTCCGATACCGCCGGACTTCCCGACAAGACGCTGAAGTTTCTCCACAATAACCAGCCTCAGGTGATTATCATCGACTGCAGCCACGCCCCGCGCGCCGAGCCGCCGCGCAATCACAGCGATGTAAATACCGTTATCGCCTTGAACGAGGTTATCCGCTGCCCACGGGTGATCCTGACGCATATCAGTCATCAGTTTGATTTGTGGATGATGGAGAATCCGCTACCGACAGGGCTCGAAGCCGGGTATGACGGAATGGAGATTGTGCTGAGGTAGGTTTACATCGCACTTAAAGGCTTGTTAACAGGTCTCTGCCCCCTATAACCTTGCCAGCGAAAAATTGCGCTAACGATCATAATCTTCTTCCATTCTGCGCTCTTCGTCTTCTAACTGACGCCGTTCCTGATCGAGCTGGCGCTGGCGGTCATCCAGTTGGCGGCGGCGGTCTTCAAACTGGCGGCGGCGATTATCATACTGCCTGCGACGATCGTCACTCATCTGTCGCTGCCAGCTTTCATCACGAGAGTCGTCATAATCCCGCCCGCTGTCCGGTTTGTATGCGTCGTTAATTGCCTGCTGAATATTGCCGATGGCGTCATCGATAATATCGGCCTGCACCGATACGGTGGTCATCATCAGCAGAGTGAAAAGTAAGAATGTCGCGGAGCGTTGCATAAAACTAGCCTCATCAAGAAACTCGCCCCACGGTAATCAAAGCGTATTTGCGCGGGTAGCGGAGGAATCTCAATTACGCGAATGCCGCAGCGCCTGCGCCAGTTCTCCCCGGGTGAAGGGCTTACGCAATAACGCCACATCCGGCAGCGCCGGGTTATGCGCCGGACGTAAATCCTGGCCGCTAATCAGCAGGATGTTCAGTTGTGGATAATGTGCCAGCGCATGATTAATCACATCCACACCGCTTAAACCGCCGGGCAGCATTAAGTCGCTGATAAAAATATCAATCTCGGATGAAGCCGCCAGCATATGCATAGCCTGTTCGCCGTTGGCAGCCTCTAACGTCAGGTAGCCCAGCAGGTGTAATTGCTCACATAACGTCTGGCGCACATCGGCTTCATCTTCGAGAACCAGCACCAGTTTTTCACCGCGAGTCGGAGTGTGCTGTGCGATTGTCTCCACCGGTGTCTGCACCGGTACAACCGCGCGAGGAAGCTGCAATCTGACCGTCGTTCCCTGCCCAGGAGCGCTTTCAATCTCCACGCGGCCACCGGACTGGCGCACAAAACCGTAGACCATAGACAGCCCCAGCCCGCTGCCGCTGCCGGTCTGTTTGGTGGTGAAAAACGGCTCGAAGACCTGAGCTTTCACCTCCTGCGACATCCCGCTTCCCTGGTCGGCAACTTCCAGCATCACCATATCCTGCTTACGCCCATCGCTGCGCGTGACCCGCTGATTCCAGGTACGGATTTTAATGGTGCCCGCCTGCCCGTCCATGGCGTCACGGGCATTCATCACCAGATTGATAATGGCGTTCTCCAGTTGGCTGACATCAATCCACGCGGGCCAGGCGGGAGACTGGGCTTCAATCTCCAGCGTCAACGTAGCCGGAAGAGAGTGGCGCATCAGTTCGCCCAAATTTTCCAGCAGCGTTTTCAGCTCCACCGCATGGGGATGCAACGACTGTTTGCGCGAAAAGGCCAGCAGCCGCTGGGTAAGGAGCGCCCCGCGCTCGGCGGCTTTTAGCGCCCGATTGACCCGTGGCGCGTCAGGAGAGTCTGGGTTCACCAGATCCAGGCTGCCAATAATGACCGCCAGCAGGTTATTGAAATCATGCGCTAATCCGCCCGTCAGTTGCCCTACCGCCTTCAGTTTCTGACTGTGCAACAGCGCTTCCTCCAGCCCCTGGCGCTCGGTGCGGTCGATTTCCATCTGGCTGGTTTTTTCTTTTAGCAGTCGGGTGGTGTGCTCCAGCGATGCCGTATTACGGGCGAAGACGCTAAAGGCGCGGGCCAGCTCGCCCAGCTCATCGCGCCGCTGCAGGGCCGGGACGCTAACGTCCGATTCACCGTGCGCCAGCCGGGTCATCGCCCGCGAAATGGCCGTCAGGTTAGAACCGAGGTTACGGTAGATATACCAGCCGGCAAAACCGGTGATCACCACCGCCAACAGCGCAAATACCAAAATAAACAACGCGCCAGATTGCAGTTCCTGATGGCTTTGCGCTACCCGCTGTTCGGAGATCAGCGCCACCTGCGAAGCATACCGGTTGATATCGCTGTTGAGGATCGCCACCAGCGCTTTGATATGAAACATATACCAGTTGATCGCCAAATCGCTCTGCTCAAGCGCAGAAGAGAGCGGCTCCAGCTTATGCAACTCCTGGTTGAAGTCGGTGAGGATGTTGGTAATCAGCGGACTGCTATTTTGCACAGGCAGCGCGGGCATCACGCCGTCCAGTTGTTTCACCACCGAACGCGGCGTGGGTGTTTCAATGGCGGCAACAATTAAGCGGTCTATCTGCCCCAGCAGCACGTAATCCTGCGCGCCGGTCAGCTTTTGCAGATGACGTAAATAACTTTGATTCTGATACAGCGAACTGAGCAGGGCGTTACGTTCCAGATGTCGCCGTTGCCCGCGCTGCAGCATACCTTCCACGCTGCTTTGTAGCTCCTGGCTGCGCTGAATAATACGCTCGACCAGCGCCGGCTCCTGCTGCGCCAACGGCGCGGTGGCCAACTGTTCCAGCGAATGCTTCAGCGCCCGTTGCGTCTCCTGCAGCCGCTCCGCTTCACCTTTGTATTCCAGCGCGCCGACCACCTGCGACAGCCGTACCGCCGCCGTCGCCACGTTCGCCGTATCCCGGGCCAGGTTCATGCTGCCGGTCATGTCGTCAACGGTTTGCTGCTGCACCTGTTCCTGGATTTGACTGGCATGCTGAAACCCCAGCACCGCCACACCGCTTACCATCAGCGTGACCGTCACCACCAGCAGATTGAAGAACAGCAATCGTCCGCGCGCACTGGCGAAAAAGTGACGTCCTGGTTGCGGCATATCACGCTCCGTGAAGAAAAATCGCAATATGACAAATATGAACGGCTTCTGACATTTTGCATTTACATTCCTGTGATGGACTGCTGATATCGGCCACCCCACAGGAGATCCGCTATGAGCAGGACACCGGTTCTGGAGATGCGCAACATTGCCAAAGCGTTTGGTAAATTTTACGCGCTGAAAGGGGTCGATTTAACGGTCTGGCCGGGTGAGATTCATGCCCTGATGGGTGAGAACGGCGCGGGGAAAAGCACCCTGATGAAGATCCTTGCGGGCGCGTATACCGCCACCAGCGGTGAGATCCTGATCGACGGTCAGCCGTTTCACATTCGCGGGCCAAAAGACGCGCTCAGCGCAGGCATCACGCTGATTTACCAGGAGATGCAGCTCGCGCCGAACCTGACGGTGGCGGAAAATATCTTTCTTGGCAGCGAGCTGTCGCGCGGCGGTCTGGTCCAGCGTAAAGAGATGGTGATGCAGTCGCAAAAAGTCATCGACCGGCTCGGCGCCCAGTTTAAGGCCAGCGATCGCGTGATGACGTTGACCATCGCCGAACAGCAGCAGGTGGAAATCGCCCGCGCCCTGCACCGTAACAGCCGCATTCTGGTGATGGATGAACCCACTGCCGCCCTCTCCTCACGTGAAACCCACCGCTTGTTTGAACTGATCATGCGCCTGCGCGATGAGGGGATGGCGATTATCTACATTAGCCACCGCATGGCGGAGGTGTATGAACTCTCGGACCGCGTCAGCGTTCTGCGCGACGGGCAATATGTAGGCAGCCTGACCCGAGACAAACTCAACGCCTCTGAGCTGGTGCGCATGATGGTGGGCCGACCGTTAAGCGATTTGTTCAACAAAGAGCGCGATATTCCCTTAGGTAAAGCGCGCCTCAACGTCCACCACCTGACCGACGGCCATAAAGTCCAGCCGTGCAGTTTGCTGGTGCGCTCCGGGGAGATCGTCGGCCTTGCCGGGTTAGTCGGCGCCGGGCGTTCTGAACTGGCTCAACTGATTTTTGGCGTGCGTAAAGCCATCGGCGGCATGATTGAAGTAGACGGTGAACCGGTGGTGATCCACTCCCCTCGCGAGGCGATTGACCACGGCATTGGCTTTCTGACGGAAAACCGCAAAGAGCAGGGATTGTTTTTAGAGTTGGCGGCAGCAGAGAACATCACCATGGCGACGCTGGAACGTGACGCCAACTGGGGCATGCTCGATCGCAAAAAGGCGCAGGCTATTTCCGATGACGCCATCCAATTGCTCAACATCCGCGTTCCGCACGCCCAGGTACGCGCGGGCGGGCTGTCCGGCGGTAATCAGCAAAAGCTGCTGATTTCACGCTGGGTCGCGATCGGCCCACGCATTTTGATCCTCGATGAACCCACGCGCGGCGTAGACGTTGGCGCCAAAAGCGAGATCTACCGGATCATGAACGACATGGCGCGCAAAGGCGTGGCGATCCTGATGATCTCCAGCGAATTGCCGGAAGTTGTCGGTATGAGCGATCGCGTGTACGTCATGCGGGAAGGCAGCATTGCCGGTGAGCTGAACGGGCAAAGTATTACCCAGGAAAATATTATGACGCTGGCAACCGGCGTGAACGACTCCCATCATCAGGCGGTGTCCCATGAATAATCCAACCACTCCCCAGCAGGTGGCGAAATCCGCCTCCGCGAAAAAATTGCTGATGAGCGATCTGATGCAAACGGTCGGCATCTTGCCGATTCTCATCCTGATAGTGGCGGTATTTGGCTTTATCGCGCCAAACTTTTTTACCGAAAGCAACCTGTTGAATATAACCCGCCAGGCGTCGATCAACATCGTGCTGGCGGCTGGCATGACTTTCATTATTTTGACCGGCGGGATCGACCTCTCGGTTGGCTCGATTCTCGGCACCACCGCCGTCGCGGCTATGGTCGTTTCGCTGATCCCTGAATTTGCCATGCTGTCGATTCCGGCGGCGTTGATGCTCGGTCTGGTGCTGGGGTTGTTTAACGGCGCGCTGGTTGCTTTTGCCGGACTGCCACCGTTTATCGTCACGCTTGGAACGTATACGGCGCTGCGCGGCGCGGCCTATCTGCTGGCCGACGGCACGACGGTGATCAATTCCAATATCAGCTTTGAGTGGATCGGTAACAACTATCTTGGTCCGGTTCCGTGGCTAGTGGTCATTGCACTGGCGGTGGTGGTGATGTGCTGGTTCATTCTTAGGCGCACCACACTCGGCGTTCATATTTATGCGGTCGGCGGCAATATGCAGGCCGCTCGTTTAACCGGTATCAAAGTGTGGCTGGTGCTGCTGTTCGTCTACGGCATGAGCGGTGTGCTCTCAGGTCTTGGCGGGGTGATGAGCGCCTCGCGGCTATACAGCGCCAACGGCAACTTAGGCATGGGTTACGAGCTGGACGCCATCGCGGCGGTGATCCTCGGCGGTACCAGCTTTGTTGGGGGGATCGGTACCATCACCGGCACGCTGGTAGGGGCGTTGATTATCGCCACGCTCAATAACGGCATGACGCTGATGGGCGTCTCCTATTTCTGGCAACTGGTGATCAAAGGGGCGGTGATCATCATAGCGGTACTGATCGACAAATACCGTACCCGACACCATCAAAGTGCATAACAACAACATCTTACTTCGAGGAATACAGCATGAGATTGAAGCCCTTAGTCACCGCGCTCTGTGCTGGCGCACTGCTTGCTGCAGCTCCGTTTGTGCAGGCAAAAGAACTGAAATCGATCGGCGTTACGGTGGGCGATCTGGCCAACCCGTTCTTCGTGCAGATCACCAAAGGCGCGGAGCTGGAAGCACGCAAACTGGCGGGTGATAGCGTTAAAGTGACGCTGGTTTCCAGCGGCTACGATCTGGGACAACAGGTGTCGCAAATCGACAACTTTATTGCCGCCAAGGTCGACATGATTATTCTTAACGCCGCCGACTCCAAAGGCATCGGCCCAGCGGTAAAACGCGCGAAAGACGCAGGGATTGTGGTGGTTGCCGTTGACGTAGCGGCGGAAGGCGCAGATGCGACCATTACCTCCGATAACACCCAGGCGGGTGAAATGGCCTGTAAATACATTACCGACCGTCTGAAAGGGAAAGGCAACGTCGTCATTATCAACGGGCCGCCGGTTTCCGCCGTCCAGAACCGCGTGGAAGGCTGCCAGACCGAGTTTAAACGTCACCCGGATATCAAAGTGCTGTCGTATAACCAAAACGCCAAAGGCAGTCGCGAAGGCGGACTGGAGATCATGACCGCGCTGCTGGCGGCGAATCCGAAGATCGACGGCGTATTCGCCATTAACGATCCTACGGCGATCGGTGCCGATCTGGCAGCAAAACAGGCACAACGTAGCGAATTCTTTATTGTCGGCGTAGACGGATCGCCAGACGCTGAAGAAGCGTTGAAGCGGGAAAACTCACTATTTGTGGCGACGCCTGCACAAGATCCGCAGGTGATGGCTGCCAAAGCGGTCGAAATCGGCTATGACATATTGCAGGGGAAACCCGCCCCGAAAGAGCCCGTACTGATCCCGGTGACGATGATCGATAAAAACAACGTCGGCAGCTATAAGGGTTGGACGGTGAAATAACCCGCCACAACAACGCCGGATGGCGGCAAAAATGCCTTATCCGACCTACAAGATCGGTATGATTTTGTAGACCGGATAAGCGCAGCGCCATCCGGCATGATATTAAGGAGGATTCTGCCGATGAAACGCTCAGCAATAAACGAAATCCTTGGCCACACGCGCCAGTTTTTCTCTCTGCACGACGTGCATCTCCCCCCTTTCGCCAGTTTCCCGCCGACCCAATGGCGCAAGCTTGATCCCGCCGCCTGGAGAGAAGTTTTCGACCTTAAGCTCGGTTGGGATGTCACCGCGTTTGGCGGCAACAATTTCGCCGCGCAAGGGTTAACGCTGTTTACCCTGCGTAATGGCTCGCCGAAAGGAATGCCTTACGAGAAATGCTACGCCGAGAAAATCATGCATGTTCGCGATGCGCAGGTGACGCCGATGCATTTTCACTGGCGCAAACGCGAAGACATTATCAATCGCGGCGGCGGTAATTTAATTGTGGAACTGTGGAATGCGGGGATCCGAGAACAAACGGAGGACAGCGACGTGAGCGTGGTGATTGACGGCTGTCGGCAAACCCATGCGGCAGGCAGTCAACTGCGCCTGACGCCGGGTGAAAGCATCTGCCTGCCACCGGGCCTGTATCACAGCTTCTGGGCGGAAGAAGGTTTTGGCGACGTGCTGGTCGGCGAGGTTTCTTCTGTTAATGACGACGACCACGATAACCACTTTCTGCAACCGATCGCCCGCTATAACGACATTGAAGAAGACGAACCGGCGCAGCTGGTGCTGTGTAATGAGTATCGCCTGTTCCGCTAACCAAGGAGCGCATTATGCCGTTGATATCTCTCGCCGATGGCCTTGCCCATGCCCGCGAGCACCGCTATGCCTTAGGGGCGTTTAACGTTCTGGACTCACACTTCCTGCGCGCGCTGTTTGCCGCAGCAAAGCAGGAACGTTCGCCGTTTATCATCAACATCGCCGAGGTGCATTTTAAATATATCTCGTTGGATTCTCTGGTCGAAGCGGTCAAGTTCGAAGCCGCGCGGCATGACATTCCGGTAGTGCTGAACCTTGACCACGGCCTGCACTTTGAGTCGGTGGTTCGGGCACTGCGCTTAGGTTTCAGTTCAGTGATGTTTGATGGCTCCACGCTGGAGTATGAAGAAAATATTCGTCAAACCCGCGAAGTGGTGAAGATGTGTCACGCCGTCGGCGTATCGGTGGAAGCCGAACTGGGCGCGGTGGGAGGCGATGAGGGCGGCGCGTTGTATGGTCATGCCGACGAGTCGCTATTTACCGACCCGATGATGGCGCGTGATTTCGTCGACAGAACCGGGATTGACGCGCTGGCGGTCGCCATTGGTAATGCACACGGCAAATATAAAGGCGAACCGGTGCTCGACTTTCCGCGTCTTGACGCCCTTCGCCAGCAGGCGGCGATCCCGCTGGTACTGCACGGCGGTTCCGGCATCAGCAACGACGATTTCAAGCGCGCAATTGAACTCGGCATTCACAAAATCAACTTCTATACCGGCATGTCGCAGGCGGCGCTGTCAGCGGTAGAGACAAGAATAGCGAATCGTCAGCCCCTGTACGACGAATTCGCCGAACTGCTGCTCGCCATTGAAGAGGCCATTACCGATACCGTTTCAGAACAGATGCGTATTTTTGGCAGCGCGGGACGGGTCTGATGGAACGCAGAGGCGTTATCGCCGCAGGCAACATGCTGGTCGATCATGTGCATCAAATTGTGCAGTGGCCGGAACGCGGCTGGCTGGCGGAAATCATCCGTAGCGAACGCGCGACGGGCGGTGCGCCGCTGAACGTACTGCTGACGCTGGCGAAAATGCACACCGGACTGCCGCTGCAGGCAGTGGGGTTAATCGGTCAGGATAGCGACGGCGACTACATCATGGCGATGCTGGAGCAGTATCATGTTAATCGCCAACATGTGCAGCGCACGACTTTCGCCCCCACGTCGATGTCACAGGTGATGACCGATCCCAGCGGTCAGCGCACCTTTTTCCACTCGCCCGGCGCCAACCGGCTGCTGGATCTGCCCGCTTTTGAGCAACTGGATACCTCGATGAAAATCTTCCATCTTGGCTATCTGCTGCTGCTCGACAGTCTGGACATGCCGGATGAGGAGTACGGCACACGTAGCGCACGGCTGCTGGCGCAAATGCGCGACAACGGCTTTGAAACATCACTGGATCTGGTTTCACGCAAGGGCGACCCGCGCTATCAGCCGTTGGTGATGCCAGCCCTGCGCCATCTCGACTATCTGGTAATTAACGAGCTGGAAGCCGGGGAATTCAGCGGGCTGGAGATCCGCCTGCCCAACGGGGAGTTGCATATTGCGCACATCGCCACCGCTGCGCGCGAACTGCTGAATGCGGGCGTTCGCCTGCGGGTGGTTATCCACTGTCCGGAAGGCGCCTGGGGTGAAGCGCCGGATCTGCCGGGCGTCTGGATCCCGTCACAGTATCTGGCGCCGGAGGAGATCGTTGGCAGCGTCGGGGCGGGAGATGCGTTTTGCGCCGGATTTTTGTATGGCTGTCATGAACGCTGGTCGCTGACGGACAGCGTCAGGCTGGCACACGCCTGCGCACGGGCCAGTTTGCTGTGCGCCAACGCGATAGACGGCGCGAAAACGTTGGCAGAGTTAAAAGCCGATATAGCGTCCTTGTAAGCCGGATAAGACGTTTACGCCGCCTTATCATGATGCTGAACGTCGGCGGCAAACACATAGCCCAGCCCGCGCAGGGTTTTGATCAGCATCGGCTGATGCGGGTTGTTCTCTATTTTTCGCCGTAACCGCATGATTAGCACGTCAATGGTGCGGTCAAATACCTCAACGCTGTCGCTGCGCGTCAGTTCCAGCAGCTGTTCTCTGCTAAGTACCCGGCGGGCGTTTTGGGCCAGCGCCAGCAGCAGGCTGTATTCCCCCTGCGTCAACTCCACCTTCAGTTGCTGAGGATTATGTAACTGGCAACCGGCGGTATCGAGATGCCAACCGTTAAAAGAAAGCCCCGTGGTTTGCGGGCTGCCGCTTTCTGCCGTTAACACGCCGACGCGTCTGAGTACCGCCTTTACCCGCGCCACCAGCACCCGCGCATTGAACGGTTTACCGATGTAGTCGTCAGCGCCCATTTCCAACCCGACAACCACATCCGACTCGCTGCCAAGCCCGGTCAGCATCACCACCGGTAATCCGGGTCTGATCTTTTGCACCTGCTGCAGCACCATCAGACCGTTAATATCAGGCAACATCATGTCCAGCAATACCAGAGCGATTTCCGGCTGAGTCTCAATGCAGCGCAGCGCCTCCTGCCCGGTGTGACATGCGGTCACTGCAAAGACGTGTTCGCTCAGCACATCCTGTAAAAGCGTGCAGACAGCGATGTCATCATCCACAACCAGTATGGCTGGCTTCATTGTTTTTCCCCATTTCTGGCCAACTTAAATGAGTGTGATTGATTCTGCACAGAGTGACAGCGATAAGGCACAAGGATGTGTGGGAAACATAACCTCGGTCACACTGCCGGGCCGTCACGTATTGGAGATTCGTCACGTCAAATATGACGACAGCCTGTTTTTCGTCAGGGTTTTGCGCAAAATTCGCCCGTAATATCGACTAATGCCCCTGATAAAAACATGGCATAAAAGATGCATAACTCAAGCGACAAGCGCGTATGCGTGATTTGATTAACTGGAGCGAGACCGATGAAAAAAGTCGTCACGGTTTGCCCATATTGCGCATCAGGTTGCAAAATCAACCTGGTGGTCGATAACGGCAAAATCGTCCGGGCTGAAGCGGCGCAGGGGAAAACCAACCAGGGTACCTTGTGTCTGAAGGGCTACTATGGCTGGGATTTTATCAATGATACCCAGATCCTGACCCCTCGTCTGAAAACCCCAATGATCCGTCGCCAGCGTGGCGGCAAACTGGAATCCGTTTCCTGGGATGAAGCGCTTGATTACGTCGCCACTCGTCTGAGCGCCATCAAAGCGAAGTATGGCCCGGACGCTATTCAGACGACCGGTTCATCTCGCGGTACGGGTAACGAAACCAACTATGTAATGCAAAAATTCGCGCGCGCCGTTATTGGTACCAATAACGTTGACTGCTGCGCTCGCGTCTGACACGGCCCTTCGGTTGCAGGTCTGCACCAATCGGTCGGTAACGGCGCAATGAGTAATGCTATCAATGAAATTGATAACACAGATTTAGTGTTCATCTTCGGGTACAACCCGGCGGATTCCCACCCGATCGTGGCGAATCACGTGATTAACGCTAAACGTAACGGGGCGAAAATTATCGTCTGCGATCCGCGCAAAATTGAAACCGCGCGTATTGCCGATATGCACATCGCGTTGAAAAACGGCTCGAACATCGCGCTGCTCAACGCTATGGGTCATGTCATCATCGAAGAAAAACTGTACGATCAGGCGTTCGTCGCCTCCCGTACCGAAGGATTCGAAGAGTACAGCAAGATTGTCGAAGGCTACACGCCGGAGTCCGTCGAAGATATCACTGGCGTTAGCGCACAGGATATTCGTCAGGCTGCTCGTATGTACGCCACGGCAAAAAGCGCGGCCATCCTGTGGGGCATGGGTGTTACCCAGTTCTATCAGGGTGTGGAAACCGTGCGTTCACTGACCAGCCTCGCAATGCTGACCGGCAACCTCGGTAAGCCAAGCGTGGGCGTTAACCCGGTTCGTGGCCAGAACAACGTTCAGGGCGCATGCGACATGGGCGCGCTACCGGATACTTATCCGGGCTATCAGTATGTGAAAGATCCGGCTAACCGCGAGAAGTTCGCTAAAGCCTGGGGCGTGGAAAGTCTGCCTGCACATACCGGCTATCGCATCAGTGAACTGCCGCACCGTGCGGCGCATGGCGAAGTCCGCGCGGCGTACATTATGGGTGAAGATCCATTACAGACTGATGCTGAACTCTCCGCAGTGCGCAAAGGCTTTGAGGATCTGGAACTGGTCATCGTGCAGGATATCTTCATGACCAAAACTGCCGCTGCCGCAGACGTTATTTTACCGTCTACGTCATGGGGCGAGCATGAAGGCGTCTTCTCCGCGGCTGACCGTGGCTTCCAGCGCTTCTTTAAAGCCGTTGAGCCGAAGTGGGATCTGAAAACGGACTGGCAGATTATCAGTGAAATCGCCACCCGTATGGGCTACCCGATGCACTACAACAACACCCAGGAAATCTGGGATGAGTTGCGTCATCTGTGCCCGGATTTCTACGGTGCCACTTACGAGAAAATGGGCGAACTGGGTTATATCCAGTGGCCTTGCCGCGACACCTCAGAAGCCGACCAGGGTACGTCTTATCTCTTCAAAGAGAAGTTCGATACCCCGAACGGTCTGGCGCAGTTCTTTACCTGCGACTGGGTAGCGCCAATCGACAAACTCACTGAGGAGTACCCGATGGTGCTGTCTACGGTGCGTGAAGTCGGCCACTACTCTTGCCGTTCGATGACCGGTAACTGTGCGGCGCTGGCCGCGCTGGCGGATGAACCGGGCTATGCCCAGATCAACACCGCCGACGCAGAACGCCTGGGCATCCAGGATGAAGAGCTGGTGTGGGTTAACTCGCGTAAAGGCCGGGTCATTACCCGTGCAGCAGTCAGCGATCGTCCAAACAAAGGCGCGATTTACATGACCTACCAGTGGTGGATTGGCGCATGTAATGAGCTGGTAACCGAGAACTTAAGCCCGATTACCAAAACGCCGGAGTACAAGTACTGTGCCGTTAACGTTGAACGCATTGCCGATCAGCGCGCTGCCGAGCAGTATGTCATTGATGAGTACACCAAGCTGAAAGCCAGCCTGCGCGAAAGCGCGATGGGTTAGTCCGTTTACGTAACTGTTCTGCAACAGCCTCCGCCCGGAGGCTGTTTTTTTATCCATACGATCTCTTTATACTGTTCATTCCGTACCCTAAATAAAACTCAAAATGAAACAACTCATTGCATTGATGTTCTTTATGACATTCTTTGCCCATGCCAGTGATACTGAGCCAGGAAGCCAGTACTTGCAGGCCGCTGAGGCAGGGGATCGTCGCGCACAGTACTTTCTTGCCGATACCTGGTTCAGTTCGGGCGATTTGAGCAAAGCCGAGTATTGGGCGCAAAAAGCCGCCGACAATGGCGATGCCGACGCCTGCGCGCTACTGGCGCAAATCAAAATTACGAATCCGGTCAGTCTGGATTACCCCCAGGCTAAAACGCTGGCGGAAAAAGCAGCCAAAGCAGGCAGTAAAGCGGGAGAACTTACCCTGGCGCGGATTCTGGTCAACACCCAGGCTGGACGTACCGATTACCCTAAAGCCATTACCTTGCTGCAAAACGCCTCCGAAGACCTGGAAAATGACTCCGCCGTCGACGCGCAAATGCTGCTCGGCCTGATTTACGCCAACGGTGTGGGCATACCCGCTGATGATGAGAAAGCGACATGGTATTTCAAACGAAGCTCAGCCATTTCCCGCACCGGTTATTCCGAATACTGGGCAGGGATGATGTTCTTAAACGGTGAACAGGGTTTTATCGTGAAGAATAAACAGAAGGCGCTACACTGGCTGAATCTGAGCTGTATGGAAGGATTCGATACCGGCTGCGAAGAGTTTGATAAGTTAACAAACGGGTAATGATTTGCATTGCCGGATGGCGCTACGCTTATCCGGCAAGCTGTCATGAATTACTGATTAGCGGTCTTATCAAATCTACCCAGCACGTCGCGCTCATAGGCCAGCGCTTTCTTGCGGTCAAATTTGTGTTCCCACTTGGCGATAACCAGTACCGCCAGCGCATTACCCACCACGTTCAGCGCGGTACGCGCCATGTCGAGGATACGGTCAACACCGGCGATAAACGCCAGGCCTTCCAGTGGGATCCCCACGCTGCCCAGCGTAGCCAGCAGCACCACGAATGATACGCCCGGCACACCCGCAATCCCTTTCGAGGTCACCATCAGCGTCAACACCAGCACGATTTCCTGCCACAGCGACAGGTCAATACCGTACAGCTGCGCGATAAAGATAGCGGCGATACTCTGGTACAGAGTTGAACCATCAAGGTTGAATGAGTAGCCGGTCGGCACCACAAAGCTGGTGATTGAAGCTGGCGCGCCATAGGCTTCCATCTTCTCAATAATACGCGGCAGTACGCTCTCGGAGCTGGCGGTAGAGTAGGCCAGAATCAGCTCGTCTTTCAGAATGCGGATCAGGATCCAGATGCTCAGACCGCAGATGCGCGCCACGATCCCCAGCACCACCAGCGCGAAGAACAGAATGGCGAAATGCACCAACAGCACCAGCTTCGCCAGCGGCCACAAGGAGGCAAAACCGAAGTTCGCGACGGTAACGGCAATCAGCGCGAAAACGCCGACTGGCGCGTAGCGCATAACCATGTGAGTGACTTTAAACATGGTTTCGGAAATAGAGCGGAATACGGTAACCAACGGCTCGCGGTGAGTTGCCGGCAGTGAAGACAGACCTAAACCGAACAGCACCGAGAAGAAGATAATCGGCAGCATATCGCCTTTTGCCATCGATGCGACGATGTTGGTTGGCACCAGTGACAAAATTGTCCCCATCAGGCCATGCGCGTGGCTCTGTACTTCTGCGGTCGTGCTTTGATATTTCGAAATATCCACGGTCGCCAGTTGCGACATATCCACCCCGGTACCTGGCTGGAACACATTAGCCAGCGTGATACCCAGGATAATCGCCACGGTGGTGATTACTTCGAAATAGATAATAGTTTTGGCGCCAATACGGCCCAGCTGTTTTGCATCACCGACCCCGGCGATACCGACAACCAGCGTAGAGATAACAATGGGCACCACAATCATTTTGATCAGATGGATAAAGATATCGCCCGCCGGTGACAGCAGGTTTACAACCAGCCATTCACGGCTGTCACTATGATAATGCAGGTAACTCCCCAGCAGAATGCCCAGCACCATAGCGATCAGAATCTGCCATGCCAGGCTGACTTTCAAATTTTTCATAACAACGGACTTCCTCGATGGAGCGCTATTCCACATGCGGTGTGTGGTAATAGTACATACTGAAAGGGTATGAATTGTGTTGCGTTCGTTTATGGAGTTTTTTAACGCTTATTATCATTATCATTTGCGTACTGTCTCGCGCAACCCTCCAGGAACAGAGCCTTCAGCTGAATTTATGCATAAAAATGCAATTTTATCGGGGTATTGATGAATAACTTTTTGTTATAAAAGAATTTTAATATGTTCAAAAATGAAGAAGTCATGGCGTGAGTTTTTTTTGCTCATTTGTTCGTTCGCCTGTTTTTTAAACAGGCCAAATGATACAAATCACAAAAGAAACAAATTTATTTTTGCCGATTCTGCAACAGCTTCGCCATATTAATAGAGTCAATGAGCTGTGCCCGGTTCACCCTCGGCGAGTTTAAATCCATAACTTTTTGCCACACTGAAATGGCCTGGGCGTAGTCTGCCTGCATAAACGCATCTGAGGCTAACAGCATCAGCGCAGTGACCTCTGTCGGGTCCAGCGCCAGAGCCTTATCAATCATCTCGCGAGTGGGCGGTGTCATATGCTGCCCGGCCTGGTAATACAATACCGTTGCCAGCGCTGAATAGATCTCAGCATTTTCACCCCCTACACGTAGCGCCTGCTCGTAGGCCAGCAGCGCATTATGATACGCGTTTTGCCAAAGATAGTACTCACCAAGTTGCGCCCATTTCACACCGTCCTGTGGATTAGCACGAATTTGCGATTGCAGCAAAAGCAGCTGTTTTTCCTGAACATTTTCATCGGTGAACGCATGTAATGGGTCCGCCAGCCGCGTCTGTTCCTGACGCACCGCCTGCCATTTGGGTGTCAACAGGTAACCTCCGATGCAGGCCACAACCATCAGCACCGTCGCAGCGGTCAGCCACTTCACGGGGAGTGGGCGTAACGGCGCAGGGGAATGGGTGGACTGGCTCATTGCACATCCTCCTCTACGCGCTGACGCCTTCTCACCCGCCAGACCACCACGCCCACCAGCAATAACAACAGGCACGGCAACGCCCACAGCAGCAGCGTTTGCTCATTCAACGGCGGGTTGTAGCGCACAAAATCACCGTAGCGATCGGTCATCCACGTCGTTATCTCGGCTTCACTTTTCCCTTCCGCCACCATGCTATAAACCTGGTGGCGCATACTGACCGCTACCGGCGCATTGGATTCCAGCAAGTTTTGGTTTTGACACTGTGGACAGCGCAGTTGGCTGGCAATAGACAACGCTTTTTCCTGTTGTTGCGGGTTGGCAAAAGTCCATGTGTCCACAACCTGGGCATGTGTCGCGAAGGCGATGAAAAACAAAATGATAGCTAAGAGTAAACATGTTCTGCCGGATGGCGCTGCGCTTATCCGACCTACCGTTTTCACACCCCGTTCGCCGCCATCTGGCAACGCGTTGATTAGTTTATGCATCGCGCTTTCTCCCTCGCCATCCGCTCAGCAGCGCACCAAAGACCATTAACAGTCCCCCGCCCCAAATCCAGCGCACGCCGGTCTGTACGTACAAGCGCATGGCATAACGGTCCGGTCCGGTTTTTTCGCCGATTACCGCATACCAGTCATGTATCAGATTCCAGCGGATCCCCGGCTCCATCATCTGTTGACGGCGCGCGGCATAGAAGCGTCTTTCAGGCTGCAGGCTGCCAATGCGTTTCTCATTTTGCCACAGCGTGATCTGCGCTTTTTCACTGGTGTAGTTACCTTTTGCTTCCAGGTCGAGACGCTCAAAACGAAAAATATAGCCCGCCAGTTCCACCTGCTGCCCGGGGCTCAGATTCAGGCTTATCTCCTGGCGACTACCGCTGGAAAAGACGATCCCAGCCGCAAACACCAGCACCCCGGCATGCGCCAGCAGTGCCGGAAGCTGGCAACGCACAGACACTTTGCGGCTTCTGATCGTCGCCAGCACGATAACCAGCAGCATCAGCAGGCCAAAGGGCAGCGTAGCACGGTTAAAGTACGGTGCGCCCACGGAGAGCCGCCCCCAGCCGAACAACCCGTAAATCATCGGGTAAAGGGTGCCAATCAGCACAATCAGCAGCACCGCGCAAAAAAGTAATAGCGCGACCAGAATCAGCATCTCGCGCGACCAGCCGCCAAAACGCGCATTCTGGCGGACTTGCTGTCCCCGCCAGGCGTACAGCCCGAGCGATGCCAGGCTCAATACGGTAAACAGCGCGAACAGCGGCGTGGCGCGGACGTTATCCAGCGCAAAAGCGTGCACGGAAACGAGAATGCCGGAACGCACAATCAGCGTCCCCAGCAGCGATAAAATCAGCGTGACGATCGCCAGCAGCAGCGACCAGTGGCGGAAGATCCCACGTTGGCGCGTGATGAACAGACTATGCAGCAGCGCACTGGCGGAAAGCCAGGGTAATAAGGAGGCATTTTCTACCGGGTCCCAGAACCACCAGCCGCCCCAGCCCAACTCACAGTAGGCCCACCAGGAGCCAAGGATAATCCCCAGCGTCAGCGCACACCAGCCAGGCAGCGCCCAGCGCCAGCACACCCCGGCGCTCTGCGCATTAAAGTTACCGCGCAGCAGTGAGGCCAGCGCCACGCCTGCCGCCACCATCAAGCCACCGTAACCCAGGTACAGCAGCGGCGGATGGAGGATTAACCCGAGATGTTGCAGCATCGGATTAAGATCGCGCCCTTCAATGGCTGGCGGGAAGATACGCACGAACGGATCGGACCATACCACCACAAACAGCAGCAGCAGGGCCGTTATCAGTGCGAGGACGCTGAGCGTTAACGGAAACAGCAGGTCGGAATCACGCCGATAGCGCAAGGCGAACAGCGCGCTCCAGCCGGAAAGAAACAGCACCCACAGCAGCAGCGATCCTTCATGCCCGCCCCACACAGCTGCCAGTTTTAATCCCCACGGCAGCAGGCTGTAGCTATGCTGAGCAACGTAGACCACCGAAAAGTCGCTGGTCAGAAAGCAGAATATCAGAATGGCAAAGGCCAGCAGCAGCAGCGAAAATTGCGTCCACATGCCCACGCTTGCCAGGCGCATTACGCCTTGCCAGCGCTGGCGGACACCCACCAACACGGCAAGCGGGGTCAACACGTTGACCCCGAGGCTTAACAACAGTGCCAGAAAACCGGCTTCAGGAAGGAGAACGTCCAGATATCACCTTACGCAACGGTTAGCTGACCCGCATAGAGAATAAAAAAGCGCAGCAGCAGTACGCCGGTCAGGCTGGCGCCGCACACTGCCAGCACGCCATGAAACGTCGAACTGCGGTTGGCCCAAGGTTTTAGCAGCATCGGCAGTATCAGCCCAAGCCCGGCCACGCCCAGCCAGAACCACCAGGTCCAGAATCCGCCGCCCAGTGCCGCCGCCAGCGCGCGCATTTTGCCGTCATCGCCCAGCGCCAGGCCGACGAAAAACGCCGCCAGCAGGAAGATCTCCAGCCATACCACCGGGGCTTCCATGCGATGCACAAAGTGCGCTTCGGTACTGTGCGGATTGCTACGATGACGTAACGCCATGGCGATCAGCGCCACCGCCGCGCCGGAGGAGATCCCGGAGAACAGGAACAGCACCGGCAGGATCGGGTTATTCAGGAACGGGTAGGATTTCAGCGCCGACAGCAGAAAACCGGTGTACGCCCCGAGCAGGACCGCCAGCACCAGCATTAACGTCTCCAGCGCGCGATGAAATGGCGCAATCAACGTCAGCATTTTCTGTACGATCCCTAATCGCGGCAACCAGCGCTGTTGCAGAGCAATCACCTCTTTTTCAAAGATTTTTGCCAGCCACAGCACCAACACCACCATATACAACTGGAACAACATGACCCCCATCGACATCACCGAAGTGAAGCTGTAGTGGAACATCAGTTTCCAGAAGGTCCATGGACGCGTCAGGTGGAACACCAGAATCAGCAGACCGAAGATAATCGCCCCCGGCCCTAACACCAGCGTAGTGCGTAGCAGCGTGCTGTCAGAACCGCCCGCCTCCGGATGGAAACGACGCAGCAGAATCGCCAGCGTGACCAGTCCGGCGGAGATGCCAATCAGGAACAGATAGATGGCAATGGGCCAGTCCCACACCAGTGATTCAAAATGAAATGCAGAAGCGGATGTCATTGGCTCACCTCCCCAAATTTAAAGGGAACGCGGTAGACCTTCGGTTTTGTGCCCAACGCCAGCTTGTAACGGTAGGTGGTTTTCTGCAGCAACAAGCGGGAGATATCGCTGTTGGGATCGTCCAGATTACCAAACGTCAGCGCCTTCGTCGGACACGACTCAACGCAGGCGGGCTGCTTGCCCGCTTTCAGATTGGTTTTCCGACAGAAATCGCATTTATCCGCCGTTTTGCTAACCGGATGGATAAAGCGCACGCGATAAGGACACGCGGCGATACAGTACTGGCAGCCAACGCAAAGGTCCGGGTTCACATCCACAATACCGCTGGCGGCATCGCGATACGATGCCCCCGTCGGGCAGACGTCAACGCAGGGGGCATGGTCGCAATGCTGGCACGAATGACGGAAAAAACGATACTTCACATCAGGAAACGTCCCCTGCGGCTCGCTGCGAATAATCGTCAGACGCGATACCCCTTCCGGCACGTTGTTTACTTCCCGACAAGCATCCATGCAGGCCGTACAGCCGATGCATAGTGACTCATCATGTACCATACCGTAACGTACGCCGTTGATGTTCAGCGTCTTCGCCACAACGCGTCCCGCCGTCCCGCTCACTGCCACCAGCGCGCCGACGCGGGTGATAAACTGGCGACGAGAGCAACTCATGGATGCTCCTTAAGCAACGGAACCGACGCCGGGTTAAAGTTCGGATTGTTACGCTGATCGCTGTGGCAATCGACGCAAATCTTGATCCGTCCTTTATCACTTAGCGTCTGCATCGTGTCTTGCTTCGGATGCAGTGAGTGACAGCTGGCACACGCCACTTTGGTTACGTGGACATCGTGTGGCCAGAACGCTTTTTGTAGCTGCTCAGGCAGGTGGCAGGACATACAGACGCTGTTCTGCTGTTCAACGTTGTACATCGGCTCATTAAAGCGCATCACATCCTTCACCCCTTCACGGTGGTTCGGTGACGGCTGGCCGTGACAGTTGGTGCAGGTGACCGGCAGTTTGTTATTCGGGTTGATGACTTCTGCATGCTTACCATGCATACCTTCGGTATCTGGCTTGTGACAATCCAGACAGGCGGCATCCGGATTACGCTGTTGGGTAACCGTCCAGCGTTGATCCGACTCCTGCGGCGTTGGCGTGGCAGTGATTCCACTCAGGCTCCAGAACAAGCCTGACGCCAGCACCCCAGCAGTTAATAACGAACGTAATACGCTCATATTCACTCCGTTGAGTTATCCGCCCCTGACGGGGCGAAATGGGGTTATTGGCTTAACAGACCGTTTTTACGCGCCTGATCTTCCCACTGCGGAATCACCGTTTTGATGAAGTCCTGCTTCTCAGCATTGATTTGCTGCATGTTCAGACCAATCGCCGCCTGGGCTTTCTCTTTGGTAGAGATATCCGGTAACGGGATTTCATGGGTGATGCCTTTAGTCGCCAGCAGACGGACCAGTTTGGTACGCGCATCGGCGGCTTTATCCATGGCGCTACCCAGCATCCGCAGACCCTCTTCCGGAGCGTGCATGTGAATACCGTGTGAGGCGATAGACAGGTCCCAGCGCCATTGTGCGTGACGGATATCTTCCAGAATCGGCTTCATTTCCGCTTCAGTCGCACCCGCATCCCATGCAGCTTTCGCTTCGAAGTGCGCATGAACCAGCTGATCTTCGACCTTGATTTTCAGGTCATGAATAGCCTGTTTACGCTCGGCGACCACTTTTTGCAGAGACGCTTTATCCTGGGTGTGGCAGTTCGCACAGGTCTGAGCAAAGTTATCGAACGGGTTACCAATCTTATGGTCGGTGTAGATCTTGCCTTCCGCGTTTTGCACTTTCGGCATGTGACAGTCGATACAGGTCACGTTGTTCTTGCCGTGAATGCCCGCGCTCCAGGTTTCATATTCCGGGTGCTGCGCTTTCAGCATCGGCGTTTTCGACAGGGAGTTGGTCCAGTCAGAGAAGGCGATGGTGTCGTAGTATTTCTCCATGTTCTCGACTTTCATGCCCTCGTCCCACGGGAACTTAACGGCTTTGTTTTTACCGTCGAAGTAGTATTCCACGTGGCACTGACCGCAGACCATGGATTGCTGATCAAAGCGACCGGCTTTCTCAAACGGTTTGCCGATTGCTTCCATCGCGCGTTCTGCATAAGGACGCGACAGCGTCAGCTCTGGCTTGCCTTTGGCGAAGTCTGGTGACGCAGTGTTATGGCAATCTGCACAGCCGAGATTGTTAACAATTTCTGGACCGCCGCGCGCCCATTTACCGTGGAAGTAGCCATCTTCACCATCTTTCTGGATCAGACGCGCTACGTCCGGGCTTTTACAGCTCCAGCAGGCCATCGGCAGCGGACCGTCTTCAGCCGTTTTTGGTGCGCCGGTACGTAAGGTTTCACGTACATCGGTCACGGCATAGGCGTGTCCACGCGGTTTGTTGTAATCGCGCGAGAATGGATATCCCGCCCACAGGATCACCAGACGCGGATCTTCTGCCAGCGCATCTTCACGGGCTGATTGCTCAGACGTGGCTTTCCAGGAGAGATATTGATCGGGATGCTGAGGAGCGAAGGTTTCATTCTTCGCTTCAACGGTGACGGTTTTTGCGGGTACAGGAGTTTGTTCAGCGTGAACAGCAGAAATAAATAATAAAGGTAATAACAGGCTGAAGAAACGGCGTACGCGTGATTTTATCCTTGCCATAGGGGTCTCATCCAGATGACGCCATTATCTGCAATGGCGGTTCTTTTATTGTTTTCCATAACAGCAACCACACGAATACTGTCATGACATTGCTCCACCCTATTTGTAACAAGAAACCACACTGAAAATGTTGTCTTTAATCAATTGTAAGTGTATGTAAAATACCACTTTAGAGTTATAAACCCCCTCTAACTCCTCACTCTTTTGTCTAATTCAGAGATAGATCACCTTTTCAATAATCCTTTAGATAACTACATGTTATCGCGAGATTTAATCAATTTTTGCTAGTTCCCTTCAAAATTAAGTTTGCCGCTAATTTGCACAATTCGTTTATTGCGTGATCTGCCGCGCAAATACTAAACAAAACTCTCAAAGCCCCTACATTTAACGTTTATGAGACATATTATTAACATCCTACAAGGAGAACAAAAGCCATGAGCCAAATACATAAACACGCTATTCCCGCAAACATTGCGGATCGTTGCCTGATAAACCCGGAGCAGTACGAAGAGAAATACCAGCAATCCGTTAACGAACCCGACACATTTTGGGGCGAGCAGGGAAAGATACTTGATTGGATCAAGCCGTACAGCCAGGTGAAGAACACCTCCTTCGCACCAGGCAACGTGTCGATTAAATGGTACGAAGACGGCACCCTGAACCTGGCCGCAAACTGCCTTGACCGTCATTTACAGGCAAATGGCGATCGCACCGCCATCATCTGGGAAGGCGATGACGCCACCCAAAGCAAAAACATTACTTATCGCGAACTGCATCGCGATGTTTGCCGTTTCGCCAATACGCTACTGGATTTAGGCATTAAAAAAGGCGACGTGGTGGCCATTTATATGCCGATGGTGCCGGAAGCGGCGGTTGCTATGCTGGCTTGCGCCCGCATTGGCGCGGTGCATTCGGTCATCTTCGGTGGTTTTTCACCAGAGGCGGTCGCCGGACGTATCATCGACTCCAATTCACGTCTGGTGATCACCGCCGACGAAGGCGTGCGCGCCGGCCGCGCCATCCCGCTGAAAAAGAACGTCGATGATGCGCTGAAAAACCCGAACGTGAAAACCGTTGAACATGTGGTCGTCCTCAAACGTACCGGTGGAAAAACGGAATGGCAGGAAGGCCGTGACTTGTGGTGGTCCGATCTTATCGAGAAAGCCAGCCCGGAACATCAGCCGGAAGAAATGAACGCGGAAGATCCGCTGTTTATCCTCTATACCTCCGGTTCAACCGGCAAGCCAAAAGGCGTACTGCATACCACCGGCGGATATCTGGTCTACGCCGCAACCACCTTTAAGTACGTGTTTGACTACCATCAGGGCGATATTTATTGGTGTACCGCTGACGTGGGTTGGGTAACCGGGCACAGCTACCTGCTGTATGGTCCGTTGGCCTGCGGCGCAACCACGCTGATGTTCGAAGGCGTGCCAAACTGGCCAACCCCGGCGCGTATGTCGCAGGTTGTGGACAAGCACCAGGTCAATATTCTGTATACCGCGCCGACCGCCATCCGCGCCCTGATGGCAGAAGGTGATAAAGCGATTGAAGGCACTGACCGCTCCTCGCTGCGTATCCTGGGTTCCGTTGGCGAGCCGATTAACCCGGAAGCATGGGAGTGGTACTGGAAGAAGATCGGCAACGAAAAATGCCCGGTCGTCGATACCTGGTGGCAGACCGAAACCGGTGGATTCATGATCACCCCGCTGCCGGGCGCCACCGAGCTGAAAGCGGGTTCCGCAACCCGTCCGTTCTTTGGCGTACAGCCTGCGATTGTCGATAACGAGGGTAATCCGCTGGAAGGCGCGACCGAAGGCAACCTGGTGATTACCGACTCGTGGCCGGGCCAGGCGAGAACGCTGTTTGGCGATCACGAACGCTTTGAGCAGACCTACTTTTCTACCTTCAAGAATATGTACTTCAGCGGCGATGGCGCGCGTCGTGACGAAGATGGCTATTACTGGATCACCGGTCGTGTGGACGATGTGCTGAACGTTTCTGGCCACCGTCTGGGAACGGCAGAAATCGAATCGGCGCTGGTGTCGCATCCGAAGATCGCCGAGGCCGCGGTGGTGGGTATTCCGCATAATATTAAAGGCCAGGCGATCTACGCCTACGTCACGCTGAATCACGGCGAAGAGCCGTCACCTGAGCTGTACGCCGAAGTGCGCAACTGGGTACGTAAAGAAATTGGTCCGCTGGCAACGCCAGACGTGCTGCACTGGACCGACTCACTGCCGAAAACCCGCTCCGGCAAAATCATGCGCCGTATTCTGCGTAAAATCGCGGCGGGCGATACCAGCAATCTGGGCGATACCTCGACCCTCGCCGATCCTGGCGTGGTAGAGAAACTGCTCGAAGAGAAGCAGGCCATCGCGATGCCATCATAACCATAACCGTGAAATGCCCGATGGTGCACAGCTTATCGGGCCTACAAATCCTACCCCTACCCCTCCCCTGACCGGGAGGGAAAATATAATAACCCACCCCAAAGGATTTCGCGTTGCAGGAAGGCGGCAAGCGAGCGCATCCCCAGGAGCATAGTTCACTATGTGACTGAGGTGGGCGAGTGCGGCCAACACACTTGCAACGTGAAAGACGAAGGGGGCCTCTGGAGAACTCTGTGATGAATGACTCTATTTATCAGCGGATAGAAGACAGTGCGCGTTTCAGGGAGTTAGTTGAAAAAAGGCAACGGTTTGCCACCATTCTGTCCATCATCATGCTGGCAGTTTACATCAGCTTTATTTTACTGATTGCCTTTGCGCCTGGCTGGCTGGGTACGCCGCTACACGCGGGAACCAGCGTCACCCGGGGTATTCCGATTGGGGTCGGTGTGATCCTTATCTCCTTCATCCTGACCGGGATCTATATCTGGCGGGCAAACGGTGAATTCGACCGCCTGAACAATGCGGTTCTGCACGAGGTTAAAGCATCATGAAGAGAGTCCTGACGGCGCTTGCCGCCACGCTGCCCTTCGCCGCAAACGCGGCGGATGCTATTAGCGGTGCAGTCCAACGCCAGCCAACCAACTGGCAGGCGATTGTCATGTTCCTGATTTTCGTCATCTTTACGCTCGGTATTACTTACTGGGCGTCTAAGCGCGTACGTTCGCGTAATGACTACTACACCGCCGGCGGTAACATCACTGGTTTCCAGAACGGGCTGGCGATTGCGGGCGACTATATGTCGGCGGCATCGTTTCTCGGGATTTCCGCGCTGGTGTTTACCTCCGGTTATGACGGGCTGATCTATTCACTCGGCTTCCTGGTCGGCTGGCCAATTATCCTGTTCCTGATTGCTGAGCGTCTGCGTAACCTGGGTCGTTACACCTTTGCAGATGTTGCTTCTTATCGTCTGAAGCAAGGACCAATCCGTATTCTGTCGGCCTGTGGTTCTCTGGTGGTGGTCGCGCTGTATCTGATCGCCCAGATGGTGGGCGCAGGTAAGCTGATTGAGCTGCTGTTTGGTCTGAACTATCACATCGCCGTCGTACTGGTTGGCGTGCTGATGATGATGTACGTCCTGTTTGGCGGCATGCTGGCGACCACCTGGGTACAGATCATCAAAGCCGTTCTGCTGCTGTTCGGCGCCAGCTTTATGGCCTTTATGGTGATGAAGCACGTCGGCTTTAGCTTCAACAACCTGTTCACCGAAGCAATGGCGGTACACCCGAAAGGTTCAGCCATTATGAGCCCGGGCGGACTGGTAAAAGATCCGATCTCCGCCCTGTCGTTAGGTCTCGGCCTGATGTTTGGTACGGCAGGCTTGCCGCACATCCTGATGCGCTTCTTCACGGTCAGCGATGCCCGCGAAGCACGTAAGAGCGTGTTCTATGCCACCGGTTTTATGGGTTATTTCTACATCCTGACCTTTATCATCGGCTTTGGCGCGATCATGCTGGTGGGCGCTAACCCGGCGTATAAAGACGCTGCTGGCGCGCTGATCGGCGGTAACAACATGGCGGCGGTTCACCTGGCGAATGCAGTGGGCGGCAACCTGTTCCTGGGCTTCATCTCAGCCGTGGCGTTTGCCACCATCCTGGCGGTGGTTGCAGGCCTGACGCTGGCGGGCGCATCGGCCGTTTCTCACGACCTGTATGCCAACGTGTTCCGTAAAGGCGCAACCGAACGTGAAGAACTGAAGGTGTCGAAAATCACCGTACTGGTGCTGGGGGTGATTGCCATCCTGCTCGGCGTGCTGTTTGAGAACCAGAATATCGCCTTCATGGTAGGTCTGGCGTTTGCTATCGCAGCCAGCTGCAACTTCCCGATCATTCTGCTCTCCATGTACTGGTCAAGACTGACCACGCGTGGCGCGATGTTGGGCGGCTGGTTAGGTCTGCTGACGGCGGTGGTGCTGATGGTGCTTGGCCCGACGATTTGGGTCCAGATCCTTGGTCACGAAAAAGCCATTTTCCCGTATGAATATCCGGCGCTGTTCTCCATCAGCGTAGCGTTCCTTGGGATCTGGTTCTTCTCTGCTACCGATAACTCAGAAGAAGGTAATCGCGAACGCGAGCAGTTCCGTGCCCAGTTCATCCGTTCCCAGACCGGGTACGGCGTAGAACAAGGTCGCGCGCACTAACCACACCTACTCATCCCCGGTCTGAACGACCGGGGCATTTTTTCAGAACATCACCATCGCGACCAGCGGCGCTACCAGCACCATCACCACGCCGGAAAGCATCATCACCAGGCTGGCGACCACGCCCTCCTGCTGGCCGAGCTCATAAGAGCGCGCCGTGCCCGCACCATGCGAGGCTGCGCCAAATCCTGCGCCTTTCGCCATCCCCTCCCGAATAGAAAGCCGTAAAAACAGTACATCGCCAACCGCCATACCGAATACACCGGTCACTACCACGAACAATGCCACCAGGTCTGGTTGCCCGCCCAACGGCTCTGCTGCTGCCAGCGCAAACGGCGTGGTGACGGAGCGCACCGCCAGGCTACGCTGGATTTCATCAGGCAACATAAACAGACGCGCCAGCCACACGGAACTGGTAACGGCCACCAGCGTTGCCGTCACCACGCCCGCCGTCAGTGACATCCAGTGCCGCTTAATCACGGCAAGGTTGTCATAAACCGGAACGGCAAAGGCGATGGTCGCAGGGCCTAACAGCCACAGTAGCCAGTGCGATTCACCAATATAGTTTTGCCAGGAGATATGCCCAAAGACCAGCATCAGGACCAGCAGAGCCGGAGTGAACACTAACGGCATCAGCGGTAATTTACGAAAACGGCGATACAGGCGCTTGTTGGCAAAATAGATGCCCAGCGTAATCACCAGACACAGCACGCTTAGCTGGAAATTACTCACGGTTTAGCCTGCTCATTTCATAGCGATACACTTTATCCACGACCCACGCCGTTGCGCCAAGCACCATCAACGTACTTAGCGCAATGACGGCAAATATGCGCCAACCATCGACCAACAACAGCTGCGTATAGTTGACGACAGCCACCACCGCCGGAACAAAAAACAGCAACATTTCAGCCAGTAACCAGCGAGCGCCTGCGCGAATCCAGTTCAGCGGGATAACCCGGCAGACAATCAGCGCCAACATCAGCACCATCCCAACCAGGTTGGCAGGAAGCGGCAGATGCAGCCAGGAGACAAGATATTGAGCAAATACAAATAGACCTGCGTACAACAGAACCTGAACGGGGATCTGGAGTCGATGAATAACGGCAGGCGTCACGCGGCTTATCGCCACAGCCATGAGGGTATGTCCTTAAAAAATAGAGAGCGCCAGTATAGAGAGCCCCCGTCCAGGACTGAAATGAATTAAACTCATTGCAGGCATAGTCTTAAGGAATAATCATGGATATCAGAACGCTGCGCTATTTTGTTGAGGTGGTTCGTCAGCAGAGCTTTACCCGCGCAGCGGAGAAGCTTTTTGTCACCCAGCCCACCATCAGCAAGATGTTGAAGAACCTTGAAGACGAGCTTAACTGCACGCTGTTAATCCGCGACGGTCGGCGACTCCTGTTAACCGACACCGGACAGGTTGTTTTCGAACGCGGCCTGGCGATCCTCGCCGAGTTTCGCCAGCTCGAAGCAGAACTCAGCGACATTAATCACCTCAACAAGGGAGTGCTGCGCCTCGGCATCCCCCCCATGGTCGGTATGTTGATGGCCGGGCCTATCAGCCTGTTTCGCCAGCGCTATCCCGGCGTTGAACTGAAGGTGTCTGAATTTGGAGGCTTAACCGTCCAGCAGGCGGTGATGAATGGCGATCTGGATGTCGCGATGACCGCGCTGCCGGTTGAAGAAGAGAGCGGCCTGGCGACCTTACCGCTTTTTAGCCATCCGCTCTGCGTGCTGGTCCCCCGCTCCGGTCAGTGGACAACGTGTGAATCCATTTCCCCCGAGGCGTTAGCGGAGCATCCCCTGCTTATCTATAACGAAGATTTCGCGTTGAGCCGTCAGTTGCTTGAGCTGTTTAACCAGCACAACGTCAAACCCCGCATCGCGGTACGCAGTGGGCAGTGGGATTTTCTGGCGGCGATGGTGCAAGCCGGAGTCGGGATCGCCATTTTACCGGAGCCGATTTGCCAGCGATTGGATAAGCAGACGCTGCGCTGGATCCCTTTGGAGAGTGATTTACGCTGGCAGTTGGGCATGATTTGGCGCGAAGGTGTGTATCTGTCGCACAGCGCCCAGGCGTGGCTCAAATGCTGTGAAGGGTTCTGGCTAACGCAAGAGTCGTAACATGCCGGGTGCGGCTTAACGCTTATCAGACCTACAATTGGATTCCGTAGGCCTGATAAGCGTAGCGCCATCAGGCACAACCGTTTATTCGTTCTCGATCAACAGCGCTTCCAGCAAATCCAGATCGTGCAGCAGTTTTTGCAGCGTCTCATTGCTGATTTCCCGCGTGGCGCGCAGGTGATAAAGTTCCGCGCGCTCGGAGCGCAGGGCCGCCAGACGGAAACGCCGCTCGAGGTTTTCTTCCTGCATCGAGCTTTCTACGTCGTTGCGTCCGTCGGCGCGTCGACGCAGGTTACCGATGACGCGTGAACTCACCTCGGTGAGCAACTGATTGTCGATGTTCTCTTCGGTGTCTGCGGCCAGACGTTCCTCCATTTTCTGGATGGCGACAATCGCCACTTCGGCCGTGGCAGCGCGGGCAATTCGTTCCTCTTTCTGCTGCTGCGAGTGGTCTGCCACTTCCAGGTGTTGCAGCAGAAGCGGCAGCATCACCACGCCAACAAACAGCGAGAACAGAATCACGCCCGCGGCAAGGAAGATCAGCTCATATCGCGCCGGGAAGCCGCTACCATCCGGTAACAGCAGCGGAATGGAGAGCACACCGGCGAGGGTAATGGCCCCACGCACGCCCGCAAAGGAGGCGATCATGATTTCACGCGTCGTCCAGGAACCAAACTCCATCGGCTTTTTCTTCAGGAAGCGCAGGCTAAACTTCTTCATCGTCCACAGCCAGCCAAAACGTACCAGCATCAGCGCCACGTAAATCAGCACGATATCGGTAAACAGCATCCAGATTTCTACATTCGGATCGGCTTCTGCCGCCGCCAAAGAAGACTCCAGAATCCCCGGCAACTGCAGTCCTAACAGCAAGAAAACCATGCCGTTAAACACAAACTCCAGCATCGCCCAGGTGCTGTTAGCACGTAAACGCATCGCCAGCGGCGCCCGGCGCATTACCCCGGAACGGGTGATGGTCATCCCGGCTGCGACCGCCGCGAGGATGCCGGAAACACCGATGTGTTCCGCAATCAGGTAAGACGCAAACGGCAGCAGGAACAGCAGAACGATTTGCGTTGCCGGTTCATCACCACCCCAGCGGCTGAGAAAACGCAGGGAGCGCCCGTACAGCCAACTGACGACAAAACCGGCCAGGATACCGCCAATCGCTACCTTGAAGAACTCAAGCGTTGCGCCACCAACCGTAAACACCATCGTGCCCATCGCCACGGCGACGGCAAATTTCAGTGATACCAGACCGGAGGCGTCGTTCATCAACGCTTCACCCTGCAGGATACCCATGATTTTCTTCGGTATGCGTCCCTCGCCCACTATGCCGGAAAGGGCCACGGCATCGGTTGGCGACAGGACAGCGGCCAGCGCAAAGGCTGGGATGAGAGGGATCCCCGGCACCAGCCAGTAAATCATAAAGCCAATCCCGACCACCGTGACCAGAACCAGCGCCAGCGCAAGGCCGAAGATCTCTCGCCCGTGCTCCAGAAACTCACGGGTTGGCGTCTTCCAGCCATCGGCGAAAAGCAGCGGCGGGATGAACAGAACCAGAAAAAGCTCAGGATCGAATTCCACATGCAAACCAAACGTCGGCCACGCCAGCAAGGCGCCGATGGCGATCTGCATAAGGGGTAAAGGGAGTTGGAATGGCAATACGCGAGTAAAAACCCCCGACAGCGAGACCACAAGGGTCATGATGAGTATGGTGAAAAAGATTTCCATGCGTTCCCTGTTTGCGATGTTTCTTATGATCAGTGATGAGAGGCGTCGTGCCTCAATTCTATCTACTTGAGAGTAACGCAAAAGACAACGAGAGTGTTGTGAAAATAAAAACGGGCGGCCAAAGCCACCCGTTTTCAGAATCTTCATCAAATGAGGATTAGATAGCCCAACCACCAGCGTAGAAGGCCACCAGCGCGATGGCGATGACCACTGTGCCGATGTTCAGTTTGCGCCATTCGCCAGAGACGATACGGCCAATCACCAGGGTAGCAAAGCCAATCATAATGCCGGTCACGATGTTACAGGTCAGCACGATAAATACGGCCGTTACCAGCCCCGCCATAGCGTCGACAAAGTCAGCAAAGTCGATTTTCGCTACGTTGCTCAACATCAACAGACCCACATACATCAGCGCAGGCGCCGTTGCATATACTGGTACAAGATAAGAGAGCGGAGAGAGGAACAGGATCAGCAGGAACAGTACGCCAACGGTGATCGCCGTCAGGCCAGTTTTGCCGCCTGCCGCCGTACCCGCTGCAGATTCAATATAAACCGCCGCCGGTGCAGCGCCCACCAGGCCAGAGAACACGCTGCTCAGGGAGTCGGTGGTCAGCGCTTTGCCGCCGTCAATAATCTGTCCGTCTTTATCCAGCAGATTCGCCTGTCCGGCTACCGCACGGATGGTTCCGGTCGCATCGAAGACAGCGGTCATGACCAGCGCCAGCACGCTCGGCAGTACGATCGGGTTTAGTGCGCCCATAATATCCAGGCTACCGATCAGCGAGTTGCCGTTTTCGTCGCTCAGAGAAGGCATGGCAAAAATACCGGAGAAATGTACGGCTGGGTCGAAAATCAGACCCACTACGGAAATACCGATAATAGTCAGCAGGATACCGCCCGGTACTTTCAGTTTTTCGAGGCCAATAATCACCGCCAGACCTACCAGCGACATAATCACCGGGAAGGTATCGAAATCGCCCAGCGCAACCGGCAGGCCGTCCAGCGGGTTTTTAATAACCAGACCCACGCCGTTTGCCGCAATCAGCAGCAGGAACAGGCCGATACCAATCCCCGTACCGTGCGCAACACCCTGCGGTAGATTGCGCAGGATCCAGCTACGAATACCGGTCGCGGAAATGATGGTAAACAGGACACCCATCAGGAACACCGCACCCAACGCAACAGGCACGCTGATATGTTGTCCCAGTACCAGGCTGAACGCGGTAAACGCCGTCAAAGAAATGGCGCAGCCAATCGCCAGCGGCAGGTTTGCCCACAGGCCCATCACAATAGAACCGACGCCCGCGACCAGACAGGTTGCCACAAATACAGCGGCAGGCGGGAATCCGGCTTTACCCAGCATCCCCGGAACCACGATAACGGAGTAGACCATGGCCAGGAACGTCGTTAATCCGGCAACGACTTCCTGACGAACGGTACTGCCGCGGAGCGAAATTTTAAACCAGGCGTCGAGTGAACCGCCGGTACGCGCTGAAGGCGTAGACATAGAAAACATCCCCTGAGAGTTTATTTTTTCGTCATTATGCGTGCTGGACAATCCACTGCCTGCTAAACGTTTTCTCCATGTGCCAGGTTTGCGTCAATAGGGGTGTCGCAAAAAAGCAAACGTTTAGCTCCGCGCATAAAAAACGGGTGGTAAAAAAAAGCAAACGATTATCCAGCGATCATACGCTGGTTTTCAACTGAACTTTGCCGCTTTTTACTCATTTCTTCTTATAACGCGCAATAAATAATCAGTCGATGCGCAAACGTTATCGTCAATGCGCAGTCTGGCAACAAATTTTGCGGAGTTATTACAACATCGGTGTGCCTTTTTCACGCAAACTTGCGCAAGAAAACCGGTGAAGATGCGGAAAATTTTTTGGCTAAAAAATCACCATTTCACTGGTAAATGGAGAGAGGTGGCTTACAATTACATTATCAACACAGACCGGAACCTCACCTAATGTGCTCGACTGAGGGGTGTTGATGTCGGGGGAAACCCTCCCGTGAACCAGCGGGATAGAGTGAAAGACAAAGACCGGAACCAAACTAAAGCGCCCTCTGTGGCGCTTTAGTTTTATATCCGTCAATCCATCAGATATTTCACATCAATCATCTTCCAGCAGACGCGCCCCGGTCCCCTTCTCGCCAAGCTGATCGCCTGGGTTACGCAACGGGCAATCGCTGCGCGACAAACAACCGCAACCAATACACCCATCCAGTTCATCGCGTAGCGCCACTAAAGTATGAATGCGTCGATCCAGCTCTTCACGCCATTGCGAAGAGAGCTGCTTCCACTCTTTAGCACTGAGCGAATGTCCTTCAGGTAATACGCCGAGCGCGTCACCGATCGTTGCCAACGGGATCCCGATGCGTTGAGCAATCTTGATAATCGCCACATAACGCAACACATCACGTCTGTATCGGCGCTGATTGCCGCTGTTGCGCATACTGCTGATTAACCCTTTGCTTTCATAGAAATGCAGGGTTGATACCGCTACGCCGCTACGCTTTGCGACTTCACCTGGCGTGAGCAGCGCTTTTATTCGGGGTAATTTCTTTTCCATAAATCGCTTTACCTCAAGTTAACTTGAGGAATTATACTCGCCCACAGACAAAACGACGAATCGAATACTGAAAAAGAGGCAGCCCTATGTCCCATCAGCAGATTATTCAGACCCTTATTGAATGGATTGACGACCATATCGATCAGCCGCTGAACATTGAGGCGGTGGCGAAAAAATCAGGTTACTCGAAGTGGTATTTACAGAGAATGTTCCGCACGGTGATGCGCCAGACGTTGGGTGACTATATCCGCCAGCGTCGACTCCTGCTGGCTGCTGTTGAACTGCGGACGACCGAGCGACCTATTTTCGATATCGCGATGGATCTTGGTTATGTATCACAACAAACCTTCTCACGCGTGTTTCGCCGCGAGTTTGATCGTACCCCCAGCGATTACCGCCACCGCCTGTAAGATTATTGCCCGCTCTGCGTCAGTATGGCGGGCGACCGTTGTATCCAGTGCATGAACTCCTGTGGCGGCAGCGCCTTCGCAAAATACCAGCCCTGACAATACTGTACGCCACGTTCGCGCAGCCACTCGATTTGCTCAACCGTCTCTACCCCTTCCGCAATCATCTTCAGGTGTAAGCTTTGCGCCATTTCGATGATATGTTCGGCAATCAGGTGACTGGTGCTGTTGGTGGACAACGTACTAATAAATGATTTGTCGATCTTCAGGATATCGATATTCAACGCGGATAAATTGTGTAGATTGGAATATCCCGTCCCAAAATCATCAAACGCCACTTCATAACCCGCCTGACGAAACGCCTGGATTACCGCGGTCATTTTATCTACATCAATAAACCCGCGTTCCGTCACCTCGACTTTAATTTGCTGCGCCGCCACAGAGTACTCACGGTTTTTGTCGGTAATCAGGGCAATAAGTCGGGATGAATGAAAGTCAGAAGCAGAGAGGTTTATCGAGATATAAAGCTGAGGATGCGCCGAAAGAAAATATCCTAAATCGTTGAATACCTCTTCAATCACGTAATCCGTGATCCGCTCAATCATTCCCTCTTTTTCAGCCAGCGGAATAAACTCGGTTGGGCTCATTACTTCACCATCACAGCTCGGCCAGCGCAGCAGAGCCTCAGCCCCTACGCACTGACCGTTTTCGATATCAATGATCGGCTGGTAGTGCAGACACAGTTGACGTTTTTTGATTGCGCGTTTTAACAAGCGGCGAGGAGATAAGTATTCCTGACGCGTGCGCCACCACATTAACAGCATCAGGATGCTGCAGATAATCCCGAAAGGAATCGTTAACGCAGCCTCATGATAGAAAATCGAATGTATGCGTTTATCCGAGGTCGACACAATAATCGCAATCGGGCGTTTTTCTGAATGCACTTTGGTGTAGAAGCGATCGTCCAACTGGAAGGTTGAGGCTTCACCGTGCACCAACGGCAATAACTGCGCAATAGGCGCCCCTTCGCTGGCAGAGAAAAAAGTACCCGTTACCGTGTCATACACGCCCCAGGACAGGTCCGGGTCATCTGACATAACTTCGCTGTAAGATAATGGGTTGATGACGACAACGTAGTTTCCACGTTGCATATACGTCATTCTGTAGCCAGCGAAAAAGGGGGTATCGCGATAGTAATAGATGGAGATGTCCGGCGTACGTTTATAGTCGGCGGTCGGCATAATATAGGCGACTGGCGGCGCCATCGACGTAGAGCACAAAAAATGATCGCCCTGCGCATAAATTAGCTCGCTGATATATAAACGACCACGAATAATATCTAGCATATTTTTCTGATGTGCCGGGGTACACATCTTACCTTGATACAACAGGGCCATATCTCGCGCTAAATCGGCTTGTTGGATCACCAATTCAGTTTTATTTAACACCAGTTGCGCAAAAGAGCGAAGTTGATTACGGGTTTCGGACATTGCCCGGATTTGAGCAAACCATAACGCCAGCACCACGGGGAGCAATACCACCATGAATGTTCCGAGGAACTTCAGTATCTTGCGTCGCGCACTGTGATTCATGTCAGCCCTGTTTCCCTGTTTCGTATATGCCAGAACCCATTAAGGCAAGATGCTATAAACACCGACTGATTAAGTTGCATGAATCTATCAGTATTAGCAACAGACTTCTCTATGTAAAAGTCTGATAATAGTTGATGATGATATTATTTTTCCGTAAGGCAAACTTAAAGTTATGCTTATTTCATAACGTTATTATCCTCAAGGAGTAATTTTTTATAAGCACTATCCTGGCTTTATTTAAGAAATTCATTAGATTTTTTTAACGATGAATTTAGGATAAATAAAACAGGTAACAAAAATGCATCTTTAAGATTGATTATTTAGTATCATTGCTTCCTTAAATATAACCACATATTTAACATGGTTATCATCCTGCAAAAAATACGCCCAACACTGGTGAACAAACGAGCATATGTGATATAGTTCACAAAAATCATGTAACAGAAACGATGTTTCATTCATGTTATTGCCCGTCGATAGCCAGAGTACTACACCCTCGGTGAACACCCCCGCGCTGTCCTGGGCATCCAGACTTTCTGAGGACGTTTTTCATGGCAACGATAACAACTGGCGTGGTTCTTCTGCGGTGGCAATTACTCAGTGCAGTGCTGATGTTTTTAGCCAGTACGCTCAATATCCGTTTTCGTAAATCAGATTATATTGGCCTGGCCGTCATTAGCAGCGGTTTAGGGCTGGTATTTGCCTGCTGGTTTGCGACCGGATTACTCGGCATAACCCTGGTGGATATGTCCGCAATCTGGAAGAACATTGAAACCGTAATGGTTGAAGTGATGAGTCATACACCGCCAGACTGGCCGATGGTGTTGAACTGATAACAGAATTGCATATGGCTACCCCAGTTCTGAGGTAGCCATAATTTTCAGCGAAAAGCAGAAGGATTAGAACGGAATATCGTCGTCGAAATCCATCGGCGGCTCATTAGACGGCGCTGCCGGAGCCGACTGCTGCTGCGGGCGAGACTGCGCGCCGCCGCTGAACTGATTGCCACCTTGCGGCTGCTGAGGCTGACCCCAACCACCCTGCTGCTGGCCGCCACCTGCCGGAGCCCCACCACCCTGACGACCGCCCAGCATTTGCATGGTGCCGCCAACGTTAACCACAACTTCAGTGGTGTACTTTTCTACGCCGGATTGATCGGTCCATTTGCGGGTACGCAGCTGACCTTCGATATAGACCTGGGAACCTTTACGCAGATATTCGCTGGCAACTTCCGCCAGTTTGCCAAACAGCACCACACGGTGCCATTCAGTCTGCTCTTTCATTTCGCCGGTCGCTTTATCACGCCAGGATTCGGAAGTAGCCAGCGTAATGTTGGCAACTGCGCCACCATTCGGCATATAGCGTACTTCCGGGTCCTGGCCCAGATTACCGACGAGAATCACCTTGTTTACGCCTCTGCTGGCCATGATCGTGTCTCCTGAAAAACGTTACTGAATAAGTGTAAGCGCGGGATTGTAGCATTTCCAATAGCGCTTTTACTACGTTGCGAGATCGATTCCAGTAAACAACCCCAGACAGACATTGTTGCACAGGCATCTGCGTTTTGCATTCCAATACTGTATATCCATTCAGGTCAGGTTGTGTCATAATTAACCGTTTGTGATCGCCGGTAGCACCATGCAGCCAGGCAAAAAAGCGTTTAATCCGGGAAAGATGAATGGATAAGATCGAAGTTCGGGGCGCCCGCACCCATAATCTCAAGAACATCAACCTCGTCATCCCGCGCGACAAGCTGATTGTCGTCACCGGGCTTTCGGGCTCAGGCAAATCTTCGCTCGCTTTCGACACCTTGTATGCCGAAGGGCAGCGTCGTTACGTTGAATCCCTTTCCGCGTACGCGCGTCAGTTTCTGTCGCTGATGGAAAAGCCGGATGTCGACCACATTGAGGGGCTGTCTCCCGCCATCTCAATTGAACAAAAATCGACATCCCACAACCCGCGATCCACGGTAGGTACGATTACCGAAATTCACGACTATCTGCGTCTGCTGTTTGCCCGCGTTGGCGAACCGCGCTGCCCGGATCACGACGTTCCCCTGGCGGCCCAGACCGTTAGCCAGATGGTGGACAACGTTCTGTCGCAGCCGGAAGGCAAACGTCTGATGCTGCTGGCGCCGGTGATTAAAGAGCGTAAAGGCGAGCATACTAAAACGCTGGAAAACCTGGCAGGCCAGGGCTATATCCGCGCCCGTATCGACGGTGAAGTGTGCGACCTTTCCGATCCGCCCAAGCTTGAACTGCAAAAGAAACACACTATTGAAGTGGTGATTGACCGCTTTAAAGTCCGCGACGATCTCACCCAGCGACTGGCAGAATCCTTTGAAACCGCGCTGGAACTGTCCGGTGGTACGGCGGTGGTCGCCGATATGGACGATCCGAAAGCGGAAGAGTTGCTGTTCTCCGCCAACTTCGCCTGCCCGATCTGCGGCTACAGCATGCGCGAGCTGGAACCACGCCTGTTCTCGTTCAATAACCCAGCGGGTGCATGCCCGACCTGTGACGGTCTCGGCGTGCAGCAGTATTTCGATCCTGACCGGGTGATCCAAAATCCGGAACTGTCGCTGGCCGGTGGTGCTATCCGCGGCTGGGATCGCCGTAACTTCTATTACTTCCAGATGCTTAAGTCACTGGCGGAACACTATAAATTCGACGTCGAAGCCCCATGGGCCAGCCTGAACCCTGCCGTGCATAAAGTGGTGCTGTACGGTTCCGGTAAAGAGAATATCGAATTTAAATACATGAACGATCGCGGCGATACGTCCGTACGCCGCCATCCGTTCGAAGGCGTATTGCACAATATGGAGCGCCGTTATAAAGAGACGGAATCCAGCGCGGTACGTGAAGAATTAGCCAAGTTCATTAGCAACCGACCGTGCGCCAGCTGTGAGGGGACGCGTTTACGCCGGGAAGCCCGCCACGTATTTGTCGAAAATACGCCGCTGCCCGCGATTTCCGACATGAGCATCGGTCACGCCATGGATTTCTTCAACAACCTGAAGCTTGCGGGTCAGCGAGCGAAGATTGCAGAGAAAATTCTCAAAGAGATTGGCGATCGTCTGAAGTTCCTGGTCAACGTCGGCCTCAACTATCTGACGCTGTCGCGTTCAGCAGAAACGCTCTCCGGCGGCGAAGCCCAGCGTATTCGTCTGGCAAGCCAGATCGGCGCAGGTCTGGTCGGCGTAATGTACGTGTTGGATGAACCGTCTATCGGTCTGCATCAGCGCGATAACGAGCGTCTGTTAGGCACGCTTATCCACCTGCGTAATCTGGGCAATACCGTCATTGTGGTTGAGCACGATGAAGACGCGATTCGCGCCGCTGACCACGTCATCGACATCGGCCCCGGCGCGGGCGTTCACGGTGGCCAGGTGGTTGCCGAAGGTACGCTAAAAGATATCATGGCCGTGCCTGAGTCGCTGACCGGCCAGTACATGAGCGGTAAGCGCAAGATTGAAGTGCCGAAACAGCGCGTGGCGGCAGACCCGGAAAAAGTGTTGAAGCTGACCGGCGCGCGCGGTAACAACCTGAAAGATGTCACGCTGACGCTGCCGGTTGGTTTATTTACCTGCATTACCGGTGTTTCCGGTTCGGGTAAATCGACGCTAATTAACGACACGCTGTTCCCGATTGCGCAGACGGCGCTGAACGGCGCCACGCTGGCTGAACCCGCGCCATATCGTGATGTTCAGGGTCTGGAACATTTCGACAAAGTGATCGACATTGACCAAAGCCCGATTGGCCGTACGCCGCGCTCTAACCCGGCAACCTACACCGGCGTGTTTACGCCAGTGCGCGAACTGTTTGCCGGCGTGCCGGAGTCGCGTGCGCGCGGTTATACTCCGGGTCGTTTCAGCTTTAACGTCCGCGGCGGACGCTGTGAAGCCTGTCAGGGCGACGGCGTGATCAAAGTCGAAATGCACTTCCTGCCGGATATCTACGTGCCGTGCGATCAGTGTAAGGGCAAGCGCTATAACCGCGAAACACTGGAGATTAAGTACAAGGGCAAGACTATCCACGAAGTGCTGGATATGACGATTGAAGAAGCGCGTGAGTTCTTCGATGCCGTTCCGGCGCTGGCGCGTAAGCTGCAAACGCTGATGGACGTGGGTCTGACGTACATTCGACTGGGTCAGTCCGCCACCACGCTCTCGGGCGGTGAAGCGCAGCGCGTGAAGCTGGCGCGTGAACTGTCCAAACGCGGTACCGGTCAAACGCTGTATATTCTCGACGAACCGACCACCGGTCTGCATTTTGCGGATATTCAGCAACTGCTGGACGTGCTGCATCAGCTCCGGGATCAGGGCAACACCATCGTAGTGATTGAGCACAATCTGGACGTGATAAAAACCGCTGACTGGATTGTCGATCTCGGTCCGGAAGGCGGCAGCGGCGGCGGGGAAATTCTGGTTTCAGGCACACCAGAAACAGTCGCTGAGTGTGGAGCCTCACACACGGCCCGTTTCCTCAAACCACTGTTGTAATCATGCCGATGGCGCTACGCTTATCAGGCCTACAAAATATGCATAATTGCTTGTAGGCCGGATAAGGCGCTGGCGCCTCATTGCGGAAAACAGATCAGGACTGCGCCAGTATCCGGCGTTTATCTTCCGGCAGCGTGTTTACGGCCTGCTGATAAGAGGCGTCTACCAGGTAGTAGATTTGCGAATCCGGCAGCGAGCCGTCCAGATACACCGTACTCCAGTGCGCCTTATTGAGATGCCGGCTTGGCCGTACATCGCTATGCTGCTGACGTAACAACTCTGCCAGTTCCGGGCTGGTTTTCAGTGACACCGCCGGGCGTTCTTCCACCTCTTTTACCATGGCAAAAAGCACATCTTCGACTTTGATTTGTGTGGCCTTCCAGTCACTGTGTACGCTCTGCTCGGCGCCCATTTTTGCCATGCAGTATTGCAGCAACTCCGAATTCGTCATCTTAATTCCCCTTACCAGCATATTGCCTAATGAGAACATCTTTTATTCAGTGTGCAGCAAGTCCGCAAAAGGTAAAAGCAGGTAACGCAAATTTGTTTAAAAAAACAACAACCGCAAGCAACGTCCTCAATACTCCGAGTTGACGATCACCTCTTCACCAAACGCGCCGGCCTGTGGCAACGGTTTATAAGTGGAGTTAGAAGCGCGTAAAATACGAATACCGCGAATACCCACATCTCGGGCGGCGGTAATGTCATTATCAGAGTCGCCGTAGAACATACGGATATTTTTATCCTGCAGCCACTGCGTTTTCGTATTCTGGCCCGGCTTATCACCGGCAAAAATGACCGGGTTCATATTGCCGGCCGGGATGTGAAAGTTATCGGACAGCGTTTTCGACACCGTTTCGGTCTTCGTCTGGCTACGCCCGGTTACGAAAAAGATGCTGTCGCCGCGACGCACGTGCATATCAATCAGCTGACGCGCCACTTCTTTCGGAATGCTGAATTCGTCCCAGCCATTGTTCATTTTTTCCCAGAAGGCCGGATTTTTCAGGTAATCCTCACTGTTCGGAGAATACGTTTTTTGACCGCGCCAGAAGCCTGGGCTGGAAAAGAGGACGGTGTCATCGATATCAAACCCGACGGCCATCGGCGGGCGTCCGGTCAGGCTGTTTTCAATTTGTGCCACGGAGACCCAGTGAATGGGTGCCTGCTCAGCGAGTTTTGCAACGTTGGTGCCTGGATTAAGCTGAGAGGGAGAAGAAACTAACGCCTGGGCCGGCTGATTTAGCGTGAACAATAAACAAACGGCACTCAGTGCCAACGTAAACTTGCGCATATTTTTTCCCTAAGTAGTCAGTTAGTTATCATTTTTTTATTAACAACTGGTCAAAAAACTATCTGACCTTACCCCTTAGGGGGAGGGAAAGGAAGGATTTTCTCTGGTTTTGTCCTGGAAAAAGAGCATGATCACATTGGAAAACAGACCAATAGCACGGTGAAAGAAAGTAGGCCGGATAAGGTGATTACACCGCCATCCGGCAACACAATGCCTGATGGCGCGACGCTTATCAGGCCTAAAAACCCGGTTACATGACGGCGGCAAATGCCTTCGCCACCCGCTGCACGTTACCGTGATTCAACCCGGCCACGCACATACGACCACTGGCTATCAGGTACACACCGAACTCATCGCGCAGGCGATCGACCTGAGCAGCGCTGAGCCCGGTATAGCTGAACATCCCGCGCTGTTGCAGCAGGTAATCAAAGTTACGACCTGGGATCTCCGCATTCAATACGTTAACCAGCGCCTGGCGCATCGCCAGAATACGGGTACGCATCTCTTCGACTTCCGCCAGCCAGCTGGCTTTCAGCGCGTCATCACCCAACACTGCGGCCACGACCTGCGCACCAAAGTTTGGCGGGCTGGAATAGTTACGACGCACCGTCGCTTTTAGCTGCCCCAGAACGCGGCTGGCGGCATCAGCGTCTTCACAGACCACTGAAAGTCCGCCGACACGTTCGCCGTACAAAGAGAAAATCTTCGAGAATGAGTTGCTGACCAGTGCAGGTAATCCGGCGCTGGCAATGGCGCGGATCGCATAGGCATCGTCTTCCATTCCACCGCCGAAACCCTGGTAAGCAATATCCAGGAACGGGATCAGATCGCGAGCTTTCAGGATCTCAATTACACCATCCCATTGCGCGGGGGTTAAATCCGCACCCGTCGGGTTATGGCAGCACGGATGCAGCAGTACGATGCTGCGCGCCGGTAAGGTGTTCAGCGTGGCCAGCAGGTCGTTGAAACGCACGCCATTGGTGGTGTTGTCATACCAGGGGTAAGTACTTACTTCGAATCCAGCACCTTCAAAAATCGCGATGTGGTTTTCCCAGGTCGGATCGCTGACCCACACGCCAGAATCAGGAAAATAGCGTTTCAGGAAGTCTGCGCCAACCTTTAGCGCACCGGAGCCGCCCAGCGTCTGAATCGTTGCGACGCGCTGCTGCTGGAGAACCGGATGCTCTGCGCCAAACAGCAGCGGCGCAATAGTATGGCGATAAGTGTTCAGACCTTCCATCGGCAGATACAGCGAAGCGCCATGCGGTTTGGCATTCAGTCGGGCTTCCGCTTCTGCCACCGCTTTAAGCTGAGGAATAATGCCGTCTTCGTTGTAGTACAGACCGATGCTGAGGTTCACTTTGTCGCTACGTGAATCGTCTTTGAAACGCTCCATGAGCGATAAAATCGGGTCGCCGGCGTAGGCGTCAACTTTTTGAAACACGTGTGGTTCTCCAGGTTTACAGGCAGGGGTTAAGAACACAATAAACCGGAAGCGGGAGAAGATCGAGAGGATGTTGAGAGGAATATTGCCGGATGGCGGCGTAACCGCCTTATCCGGCACATCATGAACTTAATCGATGTACTTCATTGCCACCCTTGAGGTCAGGCGCGTGATAAGTTCGTAAGCACTTACTTTCGTCATTTCAGCAATGCGTTCAACGGGCAGGCCTTCACCCCACAGGATAACCGAATCGCCGGCTTTATCCTGCGCCTCGGGACCTAAATCGACGCAAATCATATCCATCGCGACGCGACCGACGATCGGCACTTCACGGCCATTGACCAGTACCGGTGTCCCAGACGGCGCAGCGCGCGGATAACCATCGCCATAGCCCATCGCCACCACGCCCAGACGCGTGTCGCGCTCGCTCAGCCAGGTTCCACCATAGCCAACCGGCTCGCCCGCTTTGTGTTCACGCACCGCAATCAGGCTGGAAGTGAGCGACATCACCGGCTGGCAGCCAAAATCGGCACCGATAGAGTGGTTTTCCAACGGCGATACGCCATACAGAATCAGCCCCGGACGCGCCCAGTCGAAGTGAGACTGCGGCCACAGCAGAATACCACCCGACGCGGCGATCGAACGCTGACCCGGTTTACCTGCGCAAAAGCTATTGAAGATATCGAGCTGCTTTTCGGTCGCACCGCACTCAGGCTCGTCCGCACGCGCAAAGTGGCTGACGATATTGACCGGCTGGCGGACGTTTTCGCATTGCGTCAAGCGCTGATAAAACGCCTCGGCCTGCTCCGGACGCACGCCCAGGCGGTGCATTCCCGTGTCGAGCTTCATCCAGACGGTGACCGGTTCAGCCAGTACCGCGGCTTCCAGAGCTTCAAGCTGCTCCTGGTTGTGGACGGCAGTATGCAGACGCTGCGCGGAGATAGTCGGCAGATCGGAAGCATCAAAAAATCCTTCCAGCAGCAGGATGGGCTGCGTGATCCCTCCCGCTCGCAACCGCAGGGCTTCTTCAAGACGAGCGACACCAAAAGCGTCCGCATCGGGGAGCGTTCGCGCGGTCTCTAACAGACCATGGCCGTAAGCGTTCGCTTTCACGACCGCAACCAGTTTACTGGCTGGAGCCAGTTCACGCAGACGTTGCAGGTTGTGTCGCAGAGCGCGGCGGTTAATGACTACAGTTGCCGCTTGCATTTGTATTCCTTGATAAGTATTTGCTTGAGTAACCTGATTCAGTGTTGTTATTCGTCGTCGTACTGCGGGCCAGCATAGTTATCGAAGCGCGACCACTGACCGTTAAACGTCAGGCGCACCGTACCGATCGGGCCGTTACGCTGTTTACCGATAATGATCTCGGCGATGCCTTTCAAGTCGCTGTTTTCGTGATAAACCTCATCACGATAGATAAACATGATTAAGTCGGCATCCTGCTCGATGGAGCCGGACTCACGCAGATCCGAGTTGACCGGACGCTTATCGGCGCGTTGTTCCAGAGAGCGGTTAAGCTGCGACAGCGCCACCACCGGCACATGCAGTTCTTTCGCTAACGCTTTCAGCGAGCGGGAAATTTCAGCAATTTCCAGCGTACGGTTGTCGGAGAGCGACGGCACGCGCATCAGCTGCAGGTAGTCGATCATGATAAGTCCGATACCACCGTGTTCGCGGGCGATACGACGGGCACGTGAGCGCACTTCCGTTGGCGTCAGGCCGGAGGAGTCATCAATATAGATGTTTCGTTTCTCCAGCAAAATACCCATTGTTCCGGAAATTCGCGCCCAGTCTTCATCATCCAGTTGACCGGTACGGATTTTGGTTTGGTCTACACGTGAGAGTGAGGCCAGGGAACGCATCATGATCTGTTCTGAGGGCATTTCAAGACTAAAGATAAGAACCGGCTTATCTTGCAACATCGCCGCATTTTCGACGAGGTTCATTGCAAATGTCGTTTTACCCATCGACGGACGCGCGGCGACGATAATTAAGTCTGACGGCTGCAAACCAGCAGTCTTTTTATTGAGGTCGTCATAACCGGTGTTGACCCCGGTGACACCATCGTGGGGCTGCTGGAACAGCTGTTCGATACGCGCGACGGTAGCGTCGAGCACATCGGTAATATTTTTCGGACCTTCGTCTTTATTGGCGCGACTTTCAGCAATTTTAAAGACGCGGGATTCCGCGAGGTCCAGCAGATCTTCACTGGAACGGCCTTGCGGATCAAACCCGGCTTCCGCGATCTCGTTCGCCACCGAAATCATGTCACGAACAACGGCACGTTCGCGGACAATATCCGCATAGGCACTAATGTTCGCTGCACTTGGCGTATTTTTAGATAACTCAGCCAGGTAAGCAAAACCGCCGACGCTGTCCAGTTGCCCCTGAACTTCCAGCGATTCTGCAAGCGTGATCAGATCGATGGGTTTTCCCATCTCCTGCAGGCGATGCATTTCGGTGAAGATGTGCCGGTGCGGTCGGGTATAAAAATCTTCCGCCACCACACGCTCAGCCACATCGTCCCAGCGCTCGTTATCCAGCATTAAACCGCCCAACACCGACTGTTCCGCTTCAATCGAGTGCGGCGGTACTTTCAGCCCGGCGACCTGGGGATCGCGCTCACGAGCATCAGTCTGTTGTTTGTTGAAGGGTTTATTTCCTGCCATAGTGAATGGAGTTACCGAGATAATGATTGGGTCGAAAGATTACCACATTTCTTTTGGAGGAAGCATGGCAACACGTATTGAATTTCACAAGCATGGTGGCCCTGATGTACTCAAGGCAGTGGAGTTTACGCCCGTAGACCCGGCGGAAAATGAAATCCAGGTCGAGAACAAAGCGATTGGGATCAACTATATCGACACCTATATCCGCAGTGGTCTTTATCCGCCGCCTTCTCTGCCCAGCGGTCTGGGTACCGAAGCCGCAGGCGTGGTCAGTAAAGTCGGTAGCAAAGTGACGCACATTAAAGCCGGCGATCGCGTGGTTTACGCTCAGTCTCCCCTGGGCGCCTACAGCTCAGTGCATAACGTCCCGGCGGATAAAACCGCTATTTTGCCCAACGCTATCTCGTTTGAACAAGCTGCCGCCTCATTTCTTAAAGGGCTCACCGTTTTTTATCTGTTGCGTAAGACCTATGAAATTCAGCCCGATGAACCATTTTTATTCCATGCGGCAGCAGGCGGCGTCGGTATGATTGCCTGCCAGTGGGCAAAAGCATTGGGTGCGAAGCTGATTGGCACCGTCGGTAATGCGCAAAAAGCGCAAATTGCGCTGCAGGCCGGCGCATGGCAGGTCATTAACTATCGTGAAGAGAGCATTGTAGAACGTGTAAAAGAGATCACTGGCGGTAAAAAAGTGCGGGTGGTGTATGACTCGGTGGGGAAAGATACCTGGGAAGCCTCACTGGATTGCCTGCAGCGCCGGGGGCTCATGGTCAGCTTTGGTAATGCTTCCGGACCGGTGACTGGCGTTAACTTAGGCATTCTGAATCAGAAAGGTTCGCTGTACGTGACTCGCCCTTCACTCCAGGGTTACATCACCAACCACCATGAATTAACCGAAGCCAGCAATGAGCTTTTCTCGCTGATTGCCAGCGGAGTGATCAAAGTGGATGTCGCACCGGGCCAGACGTTCGCACTGCACGACGCGCAGCGTGCTCATGAAGTGCTGGAAAGCCGGGCCACACAGGGGTCGAGTTTGTTGATCCCGTAACGCCCTCATTTCCGCTAAATAATTCAAGCCGCCAACAAACCTGCGGTTTGAATTATGAAGGGGGAAGAAAGAATTAGGGCTTCCCGTAGGAAGCCCTTTCTTTTTTTAGTTCGGCTGTATGTAGGGTACAGCTCGATGAATTCGTTAACCTGGCAATAGTGACAGATTTGATAATCAATTCCTATTTGCTTCTAAAGGCAATGTTGCAGGTTGTGACACACCGCTCAATACCTTAGTAAAATCGACGGTTATTGCGCTGATACTGTGGGACTTTTGGCGTTTTTATCGCCTTGATAACCCACACCACGGCAACGGCTAATAACAGCCAGGGCAACAGTTTAATCATCAACGCAAATAGTCCGCCCAAAAACATCACCGCAGTGGCTACCACCAATGCGGCCAGCACTCCCAGCAAAGATACGCCGGTGACCATCAACATGATAAAAAATCCAATCACAAAAAGTAGTTCCAGCATGGCTCTCTCCCGAAATGAAATACTCTCCACAGCTTTACAAGAAACATGCCAAAATTAATATATTGATTTATAAAGCAAACGCCCCGCGACGAAGCGCAGGGCGTGGTGAAATTCACTAACTTTTGGCGAAAACTTAACGTTTGTCTGCCACCAGCTTCAGCGCATGTTCCAGAACCTCAATATCTGCCCCGGCTTTATGCGCATTTTCGCTCAGATAGCGACGCCACTGCCGTGCCCCTGGAATCCCCTGAAACAGTCCCAGCATATGGCGCGTGACATGCCCCAAATAGGTTCCTTTACTCAGTTCACGCTCAATATACGGATACATCGCACGCACTACGGCGACCGGATCGGCATCTTCGCTGGTGACAGCAAAAATCTCGCGGTCAACGGACGCCAGAATGCCTGGGTTTTGATAAGCTTCGCGCCCCACCATCACGCCATCCATATGTTGCAGATGGATTTTCGCTTCTTCCAGCGATTTTATGCCACCGTTAATCGACATCGTCAGATGCGGAAAATCGCGCTTTAGCTGGTAAACACGGTCATAATCCAGCGGTGGGATTTCGCGGTTTTCTTTCGGGCTTAACCCGGACAACCAAGCCTTACGGGCGTGGATGATAAACATCTCACATTCACCGTTACCGGAGACCGTGTTGATGAAATCGCACAGGAATTCGTAGCTGTCCTGGTCATCAATACCGATACGGGTTTTCACCGTTACCGGAATCGATACCACATCGCGCATCGCTTTGACGCAATCAGCGACCAGTTGCGCATTTCCCATCAGACAGGCACCAAACATTCCATTCTGTACACGATCGGAAGGGCAACCCACGTTGAGGTTAATTTCGTCATAGCCCCGTTGTTCAGCAAGCTTTGCGCACTGCGCCAGCGCAGCCGGATCGCTCCCGCCCAGTTGCAAAGCGACCGGATGTTCTTCTTCGCTATACGCCAGATAATCGCCTTTACCATGAATGATCGCGCCGGTGGTTACCATCTCCGTATAGAGCAGCGTCTGGCGGGACAGTAAGCGCAAAAAGTAGCGGCAATGTCTGTCCGTCCAGTCGAGCATCGGCGCGATAGAAAAACGATGAGCGGGAAAAGCGATAGACTGAGATTCAGGCAGCATGGCGAATATTCAAGCATCCGGTTAAAAAAGGGGCGCTACTATAGCATAGACCGTTACGATAGTGAGCCACATCCTCGCAGTTCCCCCTCCCTGCTCCCCGACAAGCGCTATTTACGCCCCGGTTTTCCGTCGTGAGATCCAAAAAACTGCGGCGGATGGTCGACCCAACGGTCCTCACGCGTGGCGGCATAAACCGGATTAAGCGGATAATAAATACGATTGTATTTTTTGTTTGCCTCACCCACGACCAGCAGACGTACCTCTTCACTGGTGTTATTGATAAAGGTGTGACACACGCCGGTGCCCGCCGGGAAACCGACGCTGTCGCCCGGTTCCAGCTTCCATAAATAACCGTTAATCCAGGCTTCAGGATATCCTTCCAGCACATAGATAAACTCTTCCTCATCGCTTTCAGCGTGCGGATACGAGGTGCGCCGGCCCGGCGGCAGGCGCTCATGATGAATGCCGAGTCGCCCTAACCCCAGCTTGCGGGCAAGCGGCGCACCTATGGAAAACAGCTCATCGCTGTCGGGATAGGTGGAGTCATCAGCCCCCTCAACTTCACGCCAGTGACGAATACAATCGGGTCTTTTCATGATTATTTTCCAGTATTGCGATGGGTCAGGTATAGCACACCGTGGTGGATCTCGGTGTTTTAAACAGAACATGTTAAAGTAAGGGATTAACCTTGCACGCAAATCGAGGCGCCAAATGGACAAAACCACCACGCAGGACTTATTGGCTCAAGCTGAAAAACTCTGTGCGCAACGCAACGTACGGCTTACGCCACAACGCCTCGAAGTGCTGCGCCTGATGAGCCTGCAGGAAGGCGCAATCAGCGCTTACGACCTACTTGACCTGTTGCGGGAAACCGAGCCGCAGGCCAAGCCGCCGACCGTGTATCGTGCGCTCGATTTTCTGCTGGAACAAGGGTTTGTGCACAAGGTGGAATCCACCAACAGCTATGTGCTTTGCCATCTGTTCGATCAGCCAACCCACAGTTCCGCAATGTTCATTTGCGACCGCTGTGGTGTGGTAAAAGAAGAGTGCGCGGAAGGCGTGGAAGACATCATGCATACGCTGGCAGCAAAAATGGGCTTTGCCCTGCGACATAACGTTATTGAAGCCCATGGACTGTGCCCGGCCTGTGTGGAGGTTGAGTCATGTCGTCACCCTGGCGAATGCCAGCATGACCATACGATTCAGGTGAAGAAGAAAGTTGGGCGTTAAGCGGGTGGGAGAGCGTACATCCTTGTACTCTCAGGAGGGAAGGGTTAATTACCAGCGGTAATCATTACGTTTTTCCCAATCGGTCACTTCTTTCTCCGCCTGATCTTTCGCGTAACCGTAACGCTCCTGGACTTTACCGACCAGTTGGTCACGTTTACCTTCAATGACCGTCATATCATCATCGGTCAGTTTGCCCCATTGCTCTTTCACTTTACCTTTAAACTGCTTCCAGTTGCCGCCGACTTCGTCTTTATTCATCATCAAGTCCTCATCGTTAGGTTGTGAATAGCGAGAGTGCCATGTCCAGACACATGCTGTTTTTGCTGGACGTGAGAATAAGTGTAGTCAGGGATTCTGGGTTTTATTTACTATTCGGAATTTTTAACCATCCGCTCAGGCAAACCAGGTTCCATTACGCCAGTGACGCCGCCAGATAAAGGCCAGGGAAAGCCCACGCAGTGCGAGAAAAACGGTTAACGCCAGCCACAAACCATGATTTCCCAGCAACGGTAAAGCCAGTAGCGTTAATGCGAATCCTGCTGCGGCAACGGCCATACTGTTGCGCATTTCTGCAGCCCGTGTCGCTCCAATAAACATACCGTCGAGCAGATAACACCACACTCCCACTAGCGGCAAAACCACCTGCCAGAAAAGATAGCGATCGGCCAAAAGTTGGATTTGCGGCAGCGAGGTCAGCAGCGCAACAATCTGCTCGCCAAACAGGGCATAAACCAGCGAAAAAAGAATAGCCACAATACCGGACTGTCGACAGGCCGCCCGCCAGACATCAAGCAACTGGCTGCCATCCCTCGCCCCATAGGCCTGACCCGAATGCGCTTCCACAGCATAGGCAAATCCATCCAGCGCGTAGGCGGTAAACGTCAGCAGAGTCATCAGAACGGCGTTAACCGCGATGATATCGCCTCCCAAACGCGCGCCAAGAACCGTAATGGCCCCAAAGCAGAGCTGTAGCAGCAGAGAACGCAGCATGATGTCGCGGTTGAGCGCCAGCAAACGACGGAAGTTGCCACGCCACGCCAGCTTCAACATTGCCAGCGAAATTCCACGCATATGCAGGACTTTGCGTACCATCATCAGGCCAATCAGCAGCGTGGCATATTCGGCAATCACCGTCGCCAACGCCGCCCCCTGCACGTTCATATGCAGGCCCATTACCAGCCATAAATCGAGCACAATGTTGAGAATATTGCCGACAATCAACAGGATAACTGGCGCGCGCGCATACTGAACGCCAAGCAACCAGCCGAGCAGCACCAGATTCGCCAGCGACGCAGGTGCGCTTAACCAGCGGATTTCCAGGAAGCGTCGGGCCTGCTCCAGTACCGCCTCACTTCCGCCGACAATGTGCAGAACCAGATCGATAATCGGCGTACGAAACAGTGCGATAAGCAGCCCCACGCCCAGCGCCAGCAATAGCGGCTGCACCAACGCGCGCGCCAGCGCCTGCGGATTTTTCGCGCCAAATGCCTGCGCGGTAAGGCCGGTGGTACTCATGCGCAAAAAAAGTAGCACCATAAAGAGAAAGCTGGTCGCCGTGGCGCCAACAGCAACGCCGCCAAGATAGACCGGACTATCCAGATGACCAATCACCGCGGTATCCACCAGTCCCAACAGGGGAACGGTGATATTGGAGAAGATCATCGGTAAGGCGAGGTGCCAGAGTGCTTTATCAGAAGAGGTAAAGAAAGGCATACAGGAGAGCCTGAGAAGAAGTTAGATGTACTGAAAAAAGATGCTGTGTAGGCCCGGTAAGCGTAGCGCCCCCGGGCAAGTTGCCGGATAGCGACGTAAACGTCTTACCCGGGCTACAGGGAATCAACAGAAAATTACAGCCATTCACCGTTACGAATGACGCCTACCGCCAACCCTTCAATAGTGAAGTTTTGCTCGCGCAGGTCGACAACAATAGGTTTAAATTCGCTGTTTTCAGGCAGGAGTTCAACCTTGTTGCCCTGCTTTTTCAGGCGCTTAACGGTGACTTCGTCGTCGATACGGGCAACAACAACCTGACCGTTACGCACATCCTGAGTTTTATGCACAGCCAGTAAATCACCGTCCATAATACCGATGTCTTTCATCGACATACCGCTGACGCGCAGCAGAAAATCGGCGTTCGGTTTGAACAGTGAAGGATCGACCTGATAGTGGCCTTCGATGTGCTGCTGCGCCAGCAGTGGCTCGCCTGCCGCTACGCGTCCGACAAGCGGTAACCCTTCTTCTTCTTCCTGCAGCAGTCGAATACCGCGCGATGCGCCGGATACAATTTCAAGGACGCCTTTACGCGCAAGCGCTTTCAGGTGTTCTTCAGCGGCGTTTGGGGAACGGAACCCCAAACGCTGCGCGATCTCCGCACGCGTCGGTGGCATACCTGTCTGGCTGATGTGATCCCTAATGAGATCAAACACCTCTTGCTGCCTGGCCGTTAACGCTTTCATTCCGCCCCCTGGGTGTATATACAGTTATGCTGTGAGTATATACAGCTAAAGGTGATTTTGGAACCGCAAACTGCACAAAAAACAGGAGATTTATGCAGTTGTGGAATCTTTATCGCAAATGCGACCACAACAGGATGCCCCAGGTGATCAGAGCGACAAAAATAGACAGCAATACCGCTGCCGAGCCCATATCTTTCGCCCGACCGGAAAGTTCGTGATACTCAGAGCCAATACGGTCAACCACCGCCTCAATCGCACTGTTGAGGATTTCAACGATCATCACCAGCATCACGGAACCAATCAACAGCACGCGGGTAATGGCGTCAACGTCCAGCCAGCAGGCGATGGCTACGCCCAACAGTACGGCAACGCTTTCCTGGCGGAATGCCGCCTCATTGATCCATGCGGCGCGAAAACCTTTCCAGGAATAGCCTGCAGCTTTGATAATTCGGGTGAATCCAGTGGTATTATTGGCCATCAAAAAGAACCTTTTTACATTATTAGCGTCAATGTCATTGTAACGTTACCCCGTTTGTTTCAGGGTGTGGCAAAGCAGCGCGAAGTATGACCGGATACACCAGAAATTCACTAAACTTTCTGATATCCTTGCAGCGCATTTGCATTATTAACCAGAGGCTTTACATCGTTTATGTCCGGCTGGCCACGAATTTACTACAAATTACTGAATTTACCATTAAGCGTCCTGGTAAAAAGCAAGTCTATTCCGGCAGAACCTGCCCCGGAATTGGGGCTCGATACTTCGCGTCCCATTATGTACGTCCTACCGTACAATTCAAAAGCAGACTTGCTGACGCTGCGTGCCCAATGTCTGGTGCACGATCTCCCGGATCCCCTGGAACCGCTGGAGATAGACGGAACTCTGCTGCCGCGCTACGTGTTTATTCACGGCGGCCCGCGCGTGTTCACCTATTACACGCCGAAAGAAGAGTCCATTAAGCTGTTCCATAACTATCTCGACTTGCATCGCAGCAATCCAGACCTGGATGTGCAAATGGTGCCAGTTTCGGTGATGTTTGGCCGTGCGCCTGGGCGTGAAAAAGGCGAGGTCAATCCGCCGCTGCGCATGCTGAACGGCGTACAGAAATTCTTTGCTGTGTCCTGGCTGGGTCGCGACAGTTTTGTCCGCTTCTCCCCGTCGGTCTCCCTGCGTCGCATGGCGGACGAACACGGTACGGATAAAATCATCGCTCAGAAGCTGGCTCGCGTGGCGCGCATGCACTTTGCTCGTCAGCGTCTGGCCGCAGTCGGCCCGCGCCTCCCTGCCCGCCAGGACCTGTTCAATAAACTGCTGGCCTCAAAAGCTATCGCTCGCGCGGTAGAAGATGAAGCGCGCAGTAAAAAAATCTCCCACGAAAAAGCGCAGCAAAATGCCATTGCGCTGATGGAAGAGATTGCCGCCAACTTCTCCTACGAGATGATTCGTCTGACAGACCGTATTCTGGGCTTTACCTGGAACCGTCTGTATCAGGGGATTAACGTTCACAATGCGGAGCGTGTACGTCAGTTGGCGCACGATGGGCACGAAATCGTCTATGTTCCGTGCCACCGCAGCCATATGGACTATATGCTGCTGTCGTACGTTCTGTACCACCAGGGGCTGGTTCCGCCGCACATCGCTGCCGGTATCAACCTGAACTTCTGGCCAGCAGGTCCGATTTTCCGTCGTCTGGGCGCGTTCTTTATTCGTCGTACCTTCAAGGGCAACAAGCTCTATTCCACCGTTTTCCGCGAATACCTGGGCGAGCTGTTCAGCCGCGGCTACTCGGTTGAATACTTTGTCGAAGGAGGCCGTTCACGTACCGGGCGTCTGCTCGACCCGAAAACCGGCACGCTGTCGATGACCATTCAGGCGATGCTGCGCGGCGGTACGCGTCCGATTACCCTCGTACCCATCTACATCGGCTATGAGCACGTAATGGAAGTGGGCACGTACGCGAAAGAGCTGCGTGGCGCGACGAAAGAGAAAGAGAGTTTGCCGCAAATGCTGCGTGGCTTGAGCAAGCTGCGTAATCTGGGTCAGGGTTATGTCAACTTTGGCGAACCGATGCCATTGATGACTTACCTCAACCAGCATGTACCGGAGTGGCGTGAATCGATCGATCCTATCGAGTCCATCCGCCCGGCCTGGCTGACGCCGACAGTGAATAACATTGCCGCCGATCTGATGGTACGCATTAACAATGCAGGCGCGGCCAATGCCATGAACCTGTGCTGTACCGCGCTGTTGGCCTCCCGCCAGCGCTCTCTGACCCGTGAGCAACTGACTGAACAGCTCGACTGCTATCTGAGTCTGCTGCGCAACGTGCCGTACGCGGCGGATGCTACGGTTCCTGCGCAGAGCGCCAGTGAATTGATCGACCATGCCTTACAGATGAATAAGTTTGAGGTCGAGAAAGACACCATCGGTGACATCATCATTCTGCCGCGCGAGCAGGCGGTATTGATGACGTATTACCGCAACAACATTGCGCATATGCTGGTTCTGCCTTCGTTAATGGCAGCCATTGTGACTCAGCATCGTCGTATTTCACGCGCCGCGCTACAACAGCATATTGATGCGCTGTATCCGATGCTGAAAGCAGAGCTGTTCTTACGTTGGGAGCGTGATGAACTCACCGGAGTGATTGACGAACTGGCCAGCGAAATGCAGCGCCAGGGACTGATCGCCCTGAACGATGACGAACTGCATATCAATCCGGCCCGCTCTCGTACGCTACAGCTGTTGGCGGCGGGTGCTCGCGAGACGTTGCAACGCTACGCCATTACCTTCTGGCTACTGAGCGCGAACCCGTCTATCAACCGTGGCACGCTGGAGAAAGAGAGCCGCACCGTGGCGCAACGCCTCTCCGTACTGCACGGCATTAACGCGCCGGAATTCTTCGATAAAGCCGTGTTCAGCTCTCTGGTGCTGACGCTGCGTGACGAGGGATTCATCAGCGATACCGGAGATGCCGAACCGGAAGAGACAATGAAGATCTATCAGATGTTGGCCGAACTGGTCACGTCAGATGTGCGTCTGACCATCGAGAGCGCCACACAGGGCGAGTAAGCATAAAAAAACCGGTCGAAATGAAATGACCGGTTTTTTATTTTGCAGGCTAAGCCAAACTCAAAAATGCCAGTAGCTCATCGCCAGCCCTAAGAACAGCACCAGACCGACGTAGTTATTGTTCATAAACGCTTTAAAACAGGCACCACGCTCGCGATTGACGATCAGTTTTTGCTGATATACAAATAGCGCGCCAGCCACCAGCAGAGACCAGTAATAACCCAGTCCCAGCCCGTTTAGCCAACCCACCAGCGCCATCAGCACCAGTACGCCCACCTGCAGGATACCAATGATCAGCTTGTCGTTTTGACCGAACAGAATCGCGGTCGATTTAATGCCGATCTTCAGGTCATCATCGCGGTCAACCATCGCATATTGGGTGTCGTAGGCCACCGCCCAGAGAATATTGGCGAGGAACATCAGCCAGCAGCTCAGCGGTACGGACTCGCTCACGGCGGCGAACGCCATCGGGATCGACCAGCCAAACGCCGCCCCCAGCACCACCTGCGGCAGGTGCGTATAGCGTTTCATGAACGGGTAAACCCACGCCAGCGCTAACGCCGCAACGGACAACAAAATGGTCATCGTGTTGAGCGTCAAAACCAGCAGGAAGGCCAGCAGTACCAATACGACGAACAGCGTTCGGGCCTCTTTTTCAGTGACGGCCCCGCTCGGCAACGGGCGATTTGCGGTGCGCTTAACGTGTCCGTCAAATTTCCTGTCGGCATAATCATTCACCACGCAGCCGGCGGCGCGCATTAACCAAACGCCAGCGACAAACACCGCCAGGATCCACATTTGCGGCATGCCTGGGGTTGCCACCCACAATGCCCACAGCGTAGGCCAGAGCAGCAGTAAGGCACCGATTGGCTTATCCGTACGCATCAAGCGGTGAAATGCCAGCAGCTTATTCTGCGTCAGACTCCACTCCATCTTTATCTTCCTCTCAGTACAACGGCGATGCAGGTAGAAAAAGCTCGGTAAGCATCAGCGGCTTACCGCTCAGCCGCAGGCGGGAACGGCGCCCCCACAGCGCTGCATCGCGGCCAATCTCAATAAAATCTCGGGTCAATGTCGATGATGTAAACAGGTAACGTCCGAGCGGGGTTTTCCCCAGATTTTGTAAGGCCAGCTCAGGGCCGCACAAGGTTGATTCAGGCACCACGGTCCGCCCGGCAAGCCAGGGTTCACCATCCGCGCATAACAGGATCTCACGTAACCAATAACGGGACTCTTTAGGCAGCAGCGGCAGCTCTTCAGGCACCTCATTTTGCCCAACGAATGCTTCGCGAATCAACGTTACGGTGACCTGTTTTCCCTGCTGCTCAAAACGTTTAGTCATGGAATCTTCCAGTAACAACCAGTCGAGCAGTTGGGCGTCCAGCGCCGGGATCGCATCAAAATAACGCAGCGCACGCAGTTGCGTTAACGCAGGGTGTGGCATGCCTTACTCTCCGATTTATAACTTGAAGGCATTGTATCGCAGAAAATGCATTACGGGGTGAGCAAACACAATTAAGTGATCGCCAGAGCAACATAAGTGTAACAATTAGCACCGAAGGATAAAAAAAGGTGCGCCAGGAGACGCACCAGTTGTTGCAAAATCAACAATGCGGGGCGATGTTTACCCCTTGCCTTTTACACTGCTGATAAAGGTGGATCGGGCAGATTTGGATCCCAGACGCTCAGCTTCATCAAGCAGCTTCAGCGCTTTATCGACATCGCCTTTCGCAACGGCATCCTTAATGCCCTGGTTAAAATAACTTTCCGTGTCGTTCAGCATCGGCTCACTTTTCTTCACCGGTTGTGGCGCTGGAGCAGCAACGGCTGCTGCCGGAGCCGCATAGGTCACCGCAGGCGCGGCGGTATTGCCCACCGTGACAGGACCAGGGCCGGATGAGCCAAACAGCGGCCCGACCAGAACACTGGAGGAGGAGCTGGTTTTGACTTTCAGTTTCAGTAAACCGTCGGTGGTATGACGGGCGATCGGGTCTGGAATATCCGGAATAGCGTTACCTACGCCCTTGGCATAGGCTTTTGCCGGGTCAAGCAGGGTTGTGGTCTGCTGGAGATCTTTATCAGTGGTAAAGACCAAAACATAGAGTTTTTGCTGACCCAGCGCTGGCGTCAGACGCATTACCCCTTCCAGACGATCGGCACTCATCACGCCGGGCTCCTGGTAGGTAAAATAGCTGCTGGGGAAGAACGCAGATGGCGTCATGTTTTGGTCAAGAATTAATACGTTTGGCGCAAATACGCTGGTTTGTTTATTCACTTCACTGGACAGCGTCAGAGTGAGCTCGCCAATATTCGCCGGGACGCTATACGCAGCGACCGGGCCAGTAATACCGGCGACATCCAGACGCTGACCCGCTGTCGCAAGCGGCGAAGACTGGGTTTTGGATTGATCAACAGGCGTCCAGGTTAACTGCTGCAGCGCAGCAGTGGGAATAGATGGGGCCGCGGTGGTGTTCTGCGGAACAATATTCACATCGGCCAGGCTGATGCCAGGTACGCTGGCAAATAACCCTGCAGATAAACAAAGGGCAACGAGACTTTTCTTCATTTTCATTGTTATCACCTCAGATAGCATGGGTTCAGCGGTGGCCAGGCAATAGCGCGCTAAACCGTAATCAAGAGGGGCTTGCGCCCCTCTTTCGGTCTTTACGTCAGGTTAGTGCTGAATTACCACCAGATTTCCATCTGGGCACCGAAGGACCACTCATCGTTGTCGCCACGGCTGGTTGTGCTGAGACCTGAGTTCGTTGCCGCTGCGAATTTGGTTACGTCGTTACCATTTTTGATGTAACCCCACTCTTCATCCCATTTTGCATAGGTTGCGAAGACGCGGATTGCCGGACGAGACCAGATGCTGTCACCCGCCTGCCATTGTTGGGCCAGGGTGATTTTGTACTGGCTGTTGCGATCGCTGGTCTGCTGAGATTTGACGTTGTCGTAACCGACTTCCAGCAGGGTGCTCATGATTGGCGTCCATTTATACATCGGGCGAATACCGACGGTGTACCATTCGGTCCCCAGGTCGTTATCCATGTCGAGGTTCTGGTACATACCGACGTACATCAGGTCCCACTTGTCGCCCAGGGAGATTGCACCGTGGTCCAGCACGCGGAACAGGCTACCGTTGTTATTCACAACATTGTTGGCATAGTTGGTTTTAACGCCAGTAACGGGATCTTCAATGGTCGTAGTGGAAGAACCATAAGAACCCTGGTTCAGGCCTTTGCCCTGGGTGGTCATGGAATCTGTGGCGTACTGAACGACAAACTTGTTGTAGCCCTTCAGCATGCTCTGGGTATGTTCAGCGGTGAACATCCAACCATCTTTAGATGCGCCGTCCGCCAGCCTGTAATCATCGGTGGTATTCGCGCGACCATAGTCAACGCCCAGTTCCAACATCCCATCCGGGTTAGTTGCCAACTGCGCTAAACGAACGTCAAATACATCGTTCGCGGTGTCTTTGGTACGATCATAGATATTCTGGCTGCTGAAAGCGTATGAACCACCCGCTTCCTGTGAACGGCTCGCCGCCAAAGACAGTTTACCGAAGCCCAGATCGATGTTTTCAATACCGGCGCCAGGACCTGAAATATCCCAGTAGTAGAAGTCGATCATGTGTACGTCATGACGCTGGTAGAAGCGCTTACCGGCCCAGATAGTGGAGCCTGGCAGCCATTCGATCAGGTTTTTACCCTGCACGTTTGCTTCACGGAATGCCGGGTCTGTGCCTTCCCAGTCATTCTGCTGTGCGACGGAGTAAGCAACGTTGGTGTCGAAGTAGAAGCTCTTATCGCCTTCTTTCCACACTTCCTGACCTAATTTGATTTCCGCATAGGTTTCACATTCGTTACCAAGACGGTATTTACTTTGTGCACCGGTTGCCTGGAAACACTGTTGTTCACCGCCACTCCCTGTCCAGCCAATACCGGAACGAGCGTAACCGTGGAAATCTACAGCCATTGCCTGAACAGACATAATGCCTGCTGCTACAGCAACCGCCAGAGGGAGTTTGCGCAGAGTAATCATCGTTCTATCTCCTGAGATCATTGCTTTTCTTTAAACGCGTCCCCCTTCGGGCTGCCTCTTTGTTGGCTGCGTTCTTTCACCCCAGTCGCGTACTCTTTGTACACTCCCGGGGATTCATTTACTTGCCGCCTCGATGTAGCTTCGAATGGCTTTGCGTTTCGTTTTTTATGGGGACCTTAAACGCCCGGCTCTTGATGCAACCGACGACATGCAGTGCCATCCTCACGGAACAGATGGCAACGCTCTGGCGGCAGGCCGATGGCGAATGTGGCACCCTCTTCTACCAACACCACGTCGTTCTGGCGGTAAACCAGGTTTTGACGGATGGCGGGGATCTGGATATGAATTTGAGTTTCGTGACCAAGCTGCTCGACCACCTGCACTTCACCTTCGAGGGTGACATCGGCGATATCGCTGGGCAGCAGATGTTCCGGGCGGATACCTAAAGACATGTTGGCACCAACCTGTACCGCATGGCTGTCCACCGGTAGCCATATTTGCTGGCGGTTTGGCAGTTCAACCTGCACTTGATCGATGGCCGTCCCGGTGACTTTCACCGGCAGGAAGTTCATCTTCGGCGAGCCAATAAAGCCCGCCACAAAGCGGTCAGCCGGATAGTGGTATAGCTCCAGCGGTTTGCCGACCTGCGCCACGCGACCAGCATCCAGCACCACAATTTTGTCGGCCAGCGTCATCGCTTCGACCTGATCGTGGGTGACGTAAATCATCGTGCGGCCCAGACGTTTATGCAGGCGGGAGATTTCAATACGCATTTGCACACGCAGAGCGGCGTCGAGGTTCGACAGCGGTTCATCCAGCAGGAATACGCGTGGCTCGGCAACCAGCGTTCGGCCAATCGCCACACGCTGACGTTGCCCGCCGGAAAGCGCTTTCGGTTTACGCTCCAGCAGGTGCGCCAGTTGCAGAACTTCCGCGACCTGATTCACGCGCTGATTCATCACCTCTTTTTTTGCGCCAGCCAGTTTGAGGCCAAACGACATGTTTTCTGCGACGGATAAATGGGGATACAACGCGTAGGACTGAAAGACCATGCCCACGCCGCGTTCGGCGGGGGGAATGTCGTTCATCCGGGTCTCCCCGATAAACAGGTCGCCACTGGTGATGGTTTCAAGTCCGGCGATCATACGCAGCAAGGTCGACTTACCGCAGCCTGACGGTCCGACAAACACCACGAATTCCCCTTCGTGAATGTCGAGATTGATATCTTTCGATACCACCACGTCACCCCAGGCTTTCGTTACATTTCGCAGCTGTACGCTCGCCATGCCCTTCTCCCTTCGTTACAACCTGTCATCGACAGCAACATTCATGATGGGCTGACTATGCGTGATCCCTTGACTGCGTGAATCCTCCACCCCCGGCTTTTTTATGGGGGAGGAGGCGGGAGGATGAGAGAACAGCGTCTGAGACCCGGGCCGTACGCCGCGGAGGAATTTCGTGATGCAGCCTGCAAAAATCAGTGGGTTTTTATGTGCGCCAGTACGCAATACTCACATTTATGTAACACAGATCACATAAAGAGCGGGTGGGGCGTAGGGGTAAGGAGGATGGAAAGAGGTTGTCGTATAAAGAAACTAGTAACCGTTAAGCCACCTCTGCAAAATCACCAAACAGGATGGGAACTATGAAAATCAAAACTGGCGCACGCATCCTCGCATTGTCTGCATTAACGACGATGATGTTTTCCGCCTCGGCTCTCGCCAAGATTGAAGAAGGTAAGCTGGTTATCTGGATTAACGGCGACAAAGGCTATAACGGCCTCGCTGAAGTGGGCAAAAAATTCGAGAAAGACACCGGTATCAAAGTCACCATTGAGCACCCGGACAAACTGGAAGAGAAGTTCCCACAGGTTGCCGCGACTGGCGACGGCCCGGACATCATCTTCTGGGCACATGACCGTTTTGGCGGCTACGCTCAGTCTGGCCTGCTGGCTGAAATCACCCCAGATAAAGCGTTCCAGGACAAACTCTATCCGTTCACCTGGGATGCCGTACGCTATAACGGCAAACTGATTGCCTACCCGATTGCGGTTGAAGCGCTGTCGTTGATTTATAACAAAGACCTCGTTCCAAACCCGCCAAAAACCTGGGAAGAAATTCCTGCGCTGGATAAAGAGCTGAAGGCGAAAGGAAAATCCGCGCTGATGTTCAACCTGCAAGAACCGTACTTCACCTGGCCGCTGATTGCCGCCGACGGCGGTTACGCGTTCAAGTTTGAAAACGGCAAGTACGACGTGAAAGACGTGGGCGTGGACAACGCGGGCGCAAAAGCGGGTCTGACCTTCCTGGTTGATCTGATCAAGAACAAACACATGAACGCGGATACCGATTACTCCATCGCCGAAGCGGCCTTTAACAAAGGTGACACCGCGATGACCATCAACGGTCCGTGGGCGTGGTCCAACATCGATAAGAGCAAGGTGAATTACGGCGTTGCCCTGCTGCCAACCTTCAAGGGTAAACCGTCCAAACCGTTCGTGGGCGTTCTGAGCGCAGGTATCAACGCTGCCAGCCCGAACAAAGAACTGGCAAAAGAGTTCCTCGAAAACTACCTGCTGACCGATCAGGGTCTGGATGAAGTGAATAAGGACAAACCGCTGGGCGCGGTTGCGCTGAAATCCTTCCAGGATCAGTTAGCAAAAGACCCGCGTATCGCGGCCACCATGGATAACGCCCAGAAAGGCGAGATCATGCCGAACATCCCGCAGATGTCCGCATTCTGGTATGCCGTTCGTACCGCAGTGATCAACGCAGCCAGCGGCCGTCAGACCGTCGATGCCGCGCTGAAAGATGCACAAGGTCGTATCACCAAGTAATACGGTTTCCCTTATTTCTTAGGGAATCAGGTTTATTGAATACGTTGTTACGCGAAATCACTCGCGCTACATCGAGGCGGCAAGGAGGCAAATCCCCAGGAGCTTACATAAGTAAGTGACTGGGGTGAGCTTCCGCAGCCAACAAAGAGGTAGTGCGAAGGATAAAGCGTAAAGAGGATTGATCCCCATGGATGTCATTAAAAAGAAACACTGGTGGCAAAGCGACCGGCTGAAATGGTCAGTGATGGGTCTGCTTGGGCTGCTGGTCGGTTACCTTGTTGTTTTGATGTATGCTCAGGGGGAGTACCTGTTTGCCATCATGACGCTGATTTTAAGCTCTGCTGGCCTGTATATTTTTGCTAACCGTAAAGCCTACGCCTGGCGCTATGTTTACCCAGGCGTTGCAGGGATGGGGCTGTTTGTCCTGTTTCCGCTAATTTGTACTATCGCAATTGCCTTTACCAACTACAGCAGCACCAACCAACTGACCTTTGAACGTGCTCAGGAAGTCCTGATGGACCGTTCTTATCAGGCGGGGAAAACCTACAACTTCGGCCTGTATCCGACGGGTACGCAGTGGCAACTGGCCCTCACCGACGGAGAAACCGGCAAGAATTATCTCTCCGACGCCTTTAAATTTGGCGGCGAACAGAAACTGCAGTTGAAAGAAGCCGAGGCGCTGCCAGCGGGCGAACGTGCGACGCTGCGTGTCATTACGCAAAATCGCCAGGCGTTAACCCAACTCACCGCCATCCTGCCGGATGAAAGCAAAGTGATTATGAGTTCACTGCGCCAGTTTTCCGGCACGCAGCCACTCTATACGCTCGCTGATGACGGCACGCTTACCAACAGCCAAAGCGGCGTAAAATACCGCGCCAACAACGATATTGGTTATTATCAGGCAATTAACGCTGACGGTAGCTGGGGTAACGAAAAACTCAGCCCAGGCTATACCGTTGCCATCGGTTGGGACAACTTCACCCGCGTATTTACCGACGAAGGCATTCAGAAACCGTTCTTCGCCATCTTTGTCTGGACGGTGGTCTTCTCCGTTCTGACCGTGATCCTCACCGTGGCCGTGGGGATGGTACTGGCCTGTCTCGTACAGTGGGAGTCTCTCAAAGGCAAAGCGATTTACCGTGTCCTGCTGATTCTGCCGTATGCCGTACCGTCGTTTATTTCAATTCTGATTTTCAAAGGGCTGTTCAACCAGAGCTTCGGTGAAATCAACATGATGCTGAGCGCACTGTTTGGCATCAAACCGGCCTGGTTCAGCGACCCAACCACCGCGCGTTCGATGATTATTATCGTCAACACCTGGCTTGGTTACCCGTACATGATGATCCTGTGCATGGGTCTGCTTAAAGCGATCCCTGACGACCTGTATGAAGCGTCGGCGATGGATGGTGCAGGTCCGTTCCAGAACTTCTTTAAGATTACGTTGCCGCTGCTGATTAAGCCGCTGACGCCGCTGATGATCGCCAGCTTCGCCTTTAACTTTAACAACTTCGTGCTGATTCAACTGTTGACCAACGGTGGTCCAGACCGTCTTGGTACCACCACGCCAGCAGGCTATACCGACCTGCTCGTGAGCTACACCTACCGTATCGCCTTCGAAGGCGGCGGTGGTCAGGACTTCGGTCTGGCGGCGGCGATTGCCACGCTGATCTTCCTGCTGGTCGGTGCGCTGGCCATCGTGAACCTGAAAGCCACGCGTATGAAGTTTGATTAAGGGAGACAACGAACATGGCTATGGTACAACCCAAATCTCAGAAACTGCGTCTCTTAACAACGCACTTGCTGCTGCTGATTTTCATTGCAGCGATCATGTTCCCGCTGCTGATGGTTATCGCTATCTCGCTGCGTGAAGGTAACTTTGCCACCGGCAGCCTGATCCCGGAAAACATCTCCTGGGAACACTGGAAACTGGCGCTGGGCTTTAGCGTTGAGCATGCGGATGGCCGCGTGACGCCGCCGCCGTTCCCGGTGCTGTTATGGCTGTGGAACTCGGTGAAAGTAGCCACCATTACCGCGATCGGTATCGTGACGCTTTCCACCACCTGCGCTTACGCCTTTGCCCGTATGCGCTTCCCGGGCAAAGCAACCCTGCTGAAAGGGATGCTGATATTCCAGATGTTCCCGGCGGTGCTGTCTCTGGTCGCGTTGTATGCTTTGTTTGACCGCCTGGGCCAGTACATTCCGTTTATTGGTCTGAACACTCACGGCGGCGTGATCTTCGCCTATCTCGGCGGTATTGCGCTGCATGTGTGGACGATTAAGGGCTATTTCGAAACCATCGACGGTTCGCTGGAAGAAGCGGCCGCGCTGGATGGCGCAACGCCATGGCAGGCATTCCGCCTGGTGTTGCTGCCGCTTTCCGTTCCGATTCTGGCGGTCGTGTTTATTCTGTCTTTCATTGCCGCGATTACCGAAGTACCGGTCGCATCACTGCTGCTGCGTGATGTGAACAGCTATACCCTTGCGGTAGGTATGCAGCAGTACCTCAATCCACAGAACTATTTGTGGGGCGACTTTGCCGCCGCAGCTGTACTTTCAGCCATTCCTATCACTCTGGTGTTCCTGCTGGCACAGCGCTGGTTGGTCAACGGACTGACGGCGGGTGGTGTGAAAGGTTAAGTTTTACCGAAGTAACTGCCCGGCAACGGGCAATGCCACTGCAACCCTCAACTTATGTTATCCCAACCTGTGACTGTTATTCGGCGCTCTACGGAGCGCCCTTTTTTTATGTTATTTTGCATTACGCTTACGATTATTTCCTTTCGTGCCCCCATCACTGCAATTCAATTTTTCGCCTGAAACTCGACAAATTAAACAGAATGAGTTTGGCGCAGGCGTTATCGTCATCGGCGTGATCAACCTTAGCTTTACCGTATTGGCGATCATGACGGTGGATAAATTTGAAGAACTGTGGGAACCCGCGGCGGAGAAAACCCAGCCGGCCTCTGCGCAGTAATTTTTACCCAAAACACGCCGCAGCCCAATTGCGGCGTGTTGTCTTTTACTCTCGCTTCAGCCGTTTGGAATTACACAGCCACAGGGTGATCACCAGCAGCAGGATCGCCGCAGAATAGATCAGCACATCCATCGGCGCTTTATGATCGACAATGATCAGCCGCACAATCGCAGTGATCCCGATATAGACAAAGTAGCGCAGCGGAAAGTGAAAACCTGACTGAAAGTACTTCACAATCAGCGCGATAAATTCAAAGTAGAGAAAGTAAACCACCAGCCCTTCCACCAGTTCATACTTGCTGGTTTGTTCCGGCGCGAACAGCACATCCGCCAGATGCAGCGTTTCTTTCCCGAGGAATACGACCAGAATCAGGCCCAGACTCAGCAACCCCAGATTCAACACGGTCTGTAAAATAGTGGAGATAAACTCCACGCGCGGACGAGATAGCGACGTCATAACAGCACCTCTTACTCAGTGGCAAGGTTCCTGTATAACGCAAAAATGTGACAGAGATCTACATTTTTTGTTTATATTTTGTGCAAGAAAGGTCAGCAGGGAATGATGTATTTCACGACACATTTCACAGGATGAATTATGCAGCTCAGACAATCCGCTGTTCGCAACGTTACCTGCGGTGAGAACGTGGTGATCTATGAACCCGCAAATCTCTACGACTGCACATTAGGGGACAACGTTTTTGTCGGACCATTTGTTGAAATCCAGGGTAATACGCAGATTGGCGCAGACAGCAAAATTCAGTCGCACACCTTCATCTGCGAATATGTCACCCTCGGCGCTCGCTGTTTTATCGGTCACGGCGTGATGTTCGCCAACGATATGTTTCGCGAAGGAAAACCCAATGCCGACCGCAACAGTTGGGGACGTATTACGATTGGCGACGATGTCTCGATCGGCAGCGGAGCGACCATTCTGGCGGTCACTATCTGTGATGGCGTGGTCGTCGGCGCGGGGAGCGTGGTGACCAAATCGATCACCGAGAAAGGCGTGTATGCGGGAAATCCGGCAAAATTATTACGTCGTTTATAGAGCCGGATAAGCGCAGGTCCCATCCGGCCATCTATCAGCGGAAGTTTTCACTCCTGTCGCTGGTCATGTCGTACAGACCAAACTTACGTCCAAGCTGCTGGCCGCCATCGCGTGTTAACGGCGTCCAGCCAATCGCCGCACGACTGCGGGTTGGGCCTGACGAGAACAGATCCAGCGGCACAGAAACGTACACCCCTTTGGTAAAATCACCCTCTCCGTACTCATCCGGCGAGGCGTCGGTGATGGTCGCATAGCCCCCCACCACTACGCCGCTGTCAAAGCGTTTCGCCACTTCCAGCGCTCCGCCCTTATCCCCCGCCAGATACTGCCCCACGCTGGCTTTCACCAGTACATCCTGGGCGAACGAAGGATTCCAGTAAGCCGTCAAATGCCCGGTCTTCACGCTGTAGTCGGTGAACTTCATCATGTCCTGCGCGCTGCGCCAGTCACGCTGTTTCACGTAGTTGGCATCAACACCAAACGCCCAGTTGCTGTCCAGCGGGCGATACAGCACTTCTGCCCCCGCTCCGCCGTACATAGTTTCCAGATAGCCCCCGTAAACCTGTCCGTAGAACCCGTTTCCGAGTGACTGGAAGTAGTTGGCCTGCAGGTTATTCACGTAGACATCGTTTTGCACATACTCACGCACATGGGTACGCACGCGTGGTAAATGCGAATCCTGCGGCGGGTTGGTGTAGTTAAACTTGTCATAGTTATTGGCGAGGTTGGCGAACAAACTCCCGGTGGTCAGCAGATGATCGGTAACCCACAAATCCGCCGTTCCCATCACGCCCAACTGATACATATAGAAGTTTTCCGGGCCGCCCACCGACTGATTTAGCACCGGATCGATATGGAAATTGAAGCGTGACTTATCAATATACCAGCCCTGCTCGGTCGTTTTCGGTACCACGGGCTCGACGCGTTTTTGTGCCAGTTGAGTTTCATGGCCCAACGGCTCGCCTTCCAGATGGCGCTTGAGGCTGGAAACCTCCGTTTCGGTCGTCACCTGCGGCAAGTTAAGGCGGTTTTCCGTAATGCGGATCGTGCGAATCCCATCGGGAAGATCGTTCATCACGATCCGGTTAGCACGCTCGATCCCTTCGCGCGAATCACGGTATTTCACCTGTTCACCCGTCACATACAGCGTATCGCCCTGCACCTGAATTTTAGGATCCGCCAGCCCGGCATTATATTTCAGCAGCGTTAACTGATTCGCCACCACCGAATGTTGCAGGATGGCATCCTGCGGCTGTGGTTGATATTTCGGGCGGGTATTGTCGTTATAGTTTGGTCGCAGATCGTTAAAGTTAGTCCGCAGCGTGACCCCAAACATCAAGGTGTTCCCGCGCTCATAGCTGAGGTTAACGTCGGCCCAATCGGTGACGCGATAAATAGCGCCGACGTTAAACTTGCTCTTCTGATCCAACTTGCCGGCAAAATCCTGCTGGTAATTATTACCTTCATACTCCAGTTTCAGGCGCAGCGGCTGCCAGGGAGTCTGATACTCTACGCCGCCAAACAGCGACGCCGGGCCGTGGAACATCTGGCTACCGTCAATAGAACCGGCCTGCTTGTAGCTGTTATCGCGATGGCAAAATTTATCACTGTATGAGCAAAACGGATTGCTAACGTTGCCGCTGGTCCCGAGATATCCCCAGCCAAGGCCGAGAGAGAAATCAAACGGGCCCCAGGCTTTGTTCGCCACCACATACTCCGCATCAAACAGGCCGGTTCCGCCGATATCCCGCGCGCCAACCGCCACCTGCGGCATCCAGTAGCTCTCTTCCCACAGGCGAAGTTTGAGATCAAAAGCCTTATCTTTATAAGTCTGATCGCCAGAAAACGACTCCACGCCGCTGTATTTTTTGGTACGCACATCGGTATAGCGCAGGGTAGTTTCCAGCCAGGGGAAGAGTTGTACCGACGCAGAGTAGTAACGGTATTGATCGTTATCGCGGTAGTTAAGGCTCATTTCGCCTTCACGCGCCATGCGTGCGGTTGGGGTTTGCAGCAGTCCCACGCCGCCAAAATCGGACTGGGAAGGTCCAATGGGCGCGGGCCAGGTTTCACCGTGGCAGGCAACGCTTACGCCCAGCGCCAGTAAGCTGAGCAGATAAGTTTTTCTCATTATTCGGGTATCCGCTGGGTCAGGGTGCGAAGAATGTCGGCATTGATTTCATCCGGGGTGCTGCGCCAGACAGCATCAGAGAGCCCGACAAAAATGATGCTGCCGGGCATCGGCTCAACGTGACGTTTGTTCCAGTAGGCGACCGGGACTTTTTGCGTGCGTCCGTCGGGATAGATGACCCAGGCGTAGCTACGATCTGCGCCGCTGAGCCGACGTTGCCCATCGAGATAGCTGGCGATATCGCGCCCGGGCATAAACGGTTGTTTACCCGGATGACTTAGCAGGCCAAACAGCGTTATATCCGTTGGCTGCGGTCCGACCCACAGCGTGTAATTGCCCTGCAACGGCGGGTTGCCTCGCTCACTGACGCGCACAACATCCGGGTCGAGATTAATCTTCTGTCTGCCGGTCACCTTCAGCGCCTGAATTTGCTGGCGCAATGCGTTGATAGCCGCGGCATCGTCACCGCTTTCTTCAGCGCTGAGCATCGCCAGACGAGCCAGTAATGCCTGCTGCTGACGCTCTGCTTCCGTCGTTGCCCGCTCTTCGCTGATAACCGCTCCTGGCCACCAGCTATTACTCAATCGCGGCTGCCCAACCAGGTCGAGCAGATGTTCGGCCCCGGTCAACGTTTTTGGCTCTTCGCTGGCGGAGGTAAAGACCTTAATGCTACCCGCAGCAAAAACAGACGCTGCGCTCAGGCTCAATAGCAGCGCCACAACGGCTCGTTTCATCATGATTTTGCCGCCTTAATCAGCGTGGTTTTCACCGGGAAGTAACGTGCGCCAAGATACTGTTCCGATTGGCGAATCTGCCCTTCACTGTCGATCCAGTAGCGGTTATGCCAGCGCGTTTGATCGGTGGTGACTTCTTCGTCAAGGATTCGTACTGGCGTATCTTCGTTACCAACCTTAATGGTGTCAGTGCCATCCCATTCGAAAACCGAGCGGGCGGTGGCATAGCGCACCTGCTGATGTTCGGTCCAGCCCATCGTGCGGGTCCACGTTGCCCCATCGACTATCTGGTTTGGTTTGATGAGCGGATCTGCCGCGAGATTATTCACCTCGATCAGGTTATCCCCGCCGAGATGCGTTTTCACCATGCGCCCAGACTGCGTGACGAGAATGGCCCGATCCTGAGTCACCCATTTCTGCTGTCCGTTTTCCGCGAACGCGAGTACCACAAACAGTTGTGGGCCGCCGTTGAGCTGCATGTACTGGCTGGCGTAGGGCATGTTTTTGATTTCATCGTCCGTCATCTGTACGCCGGGAGTACCAAACACGCTATCCCATAGCGAATGACCCAGCCCTTCGGTGGTGGCTGAGCACGCCTGTAATAACAGGCAAACCATTATCAGCGCTGGTCGCTTCACGACATTTCTCCGCAGCGGCAAAATAACCACACCGAAGTGTGGTTAGAATTAAACGTACCGGTATTACTGGGTACTGGTAGTTGTGGTGGTTGTGGTTCCGGTGTTAGAACCATCGCCGCCACCGGTTGCCGCAAGGGCAACCCCCACCGCAGAACTTACGGTGCTCACGCTGGTTGCGGAGGAACTTCCTGCCGAAACCGACGCGGCAGCCGACCCTGCAGCCTCACCCACCTGAACGGGGGCAGCATAGACAGAAGTCGCCGCAAGCGCAGATATAGCCCAAAGGCCATACAGAACTTTTTTCATCACAAATTCCCTTCATTGTATGAATGGAGATTTACCCAAAAGAATTTCGGGCGAGATCGAGTATACACAAGCCAAAGTGTGCAAATTACGCCAGGCGGGAATTTAGGATAATTAGATAGCAAGAAATAAAATGATTAACGATAGATAATTAAATCAATACAATCAAAAAGTTAAAATATAAAAACAAAAACACAACATCCGGTAATTCTGAAAAAACCAGAAACACGATAACGTTGAATGAATTATTTTAGGATTAAGCTCAATAAAGGTGTAAAGCAAAAACGTAGATATTCGGGCGCCAGATTATAAAAAAAGCCGATATTAATATCGGCTTTTTTTATAAGTAATCTGCAAATTCATTCGAATTGCAGCAAGGCGGCAAGATCGTTAATCCCCGGGAGCATAGATAGCTATGCGACCGGGGTTAACGAACGCAGCCAACAGCGCTGCGGCTCGAAGGAAGAAGCAGATTAACGCCAGGACTTATAACGGTTAATCAAACCGTTAGTTGAGCAATCATGGCTGGTGATTTCTTTATCATCATTCAGCTCTGGCAGAATGCGATTCGCCAGCTGTTTGCCCAGCTCAACGCCCCACTGGTCAAAGGTGAAGATATTCAGGATCGCGCCCTGAGTGAAGATTTTGTGCTCGTACAGCGCAATCAGCGCACCCAGGCTGAACGGTGTGATTTCGCGCAGCAGGATGGAGTTAGTTGGACGGTTACCTTCGAACACTTTGAACGGCACAACGTGGTCAAGCGTTGCCGGATCTTTACCCTGGTCGCGGTATTCCTGCTCAACCACTTCACGAGATTTACCAAAAGCCAGCGCTTCGGTCTGAGCGAAGAAGTTAGACAGCAGTTTCGGATGGTGATCCGACAGCGGGTTGTGGGTGATTGCCGGAGCGATGAAATCGCACGGTACCATTTTGGTACCCTGATGAATCAGCTGGTAGAACGCATGCTGACCGTTAGTACCCGGCTCACCCCAGATGATTGGGCCTGTCTGGTAATCCACCGCATTGCCGTTACGGTCAACGTATTTACCGTTGGATTCCATATTGCCCTGCTGGAAGTAGGCCGCGAAACGGTGCATATACTGGTCGTACGGCAGAATCGCTTCGGTTTCAGCACCGAAGAAATTGTTGTACCAGATACCGATCAGCGCCAGCAGCACCGGCAAGTTTTTCTCCGCCGGAGTGGTGGAGAAGTGTTTGTCCATGGCGTGCGCGCCAGAAAGCAGCTCAACAAAGTTGTCGAAGCCCACAGAAAGGATGATGGACAGACCGATTGCAGACCACAGGGAGTAACGACCGCCAACCCAGTCCCAGAACTCGAACATATTGGCGGTATCAATACCGAACTCGCCAACCGCTTTACCGTTAGTGGAGAGCGCTGCGAAGTGTTTGGCAACGTGCTTGTTGTCGCCAGCGGTCGCCAGGAACCAGTCGCGCGCGCTGTGGGCGTTAGTCATGGTTTCCTGAGTGGTGAAGGTTTTGGAAGCGACCAGGAACAGCGTAGTCTCCGGATTCACTTTCTTCAGCACTTCGGCAATGTGCGTACCATCGACGTTAGACACAAAGTGCATGTTCAGGTGATTTTTGTACGGGCGCAGCGCTTCGGTCACCATGAACGGGCCGAGGTCTGAACCGCCGATACCGATGTTCACGACATCAGTAATGGCTTTACCGGTATAGCCTTTCCAGCTTCCGGAGATTATCGCTTCAGAGAAGGATTTCATCTTCTCAAGCACCGCGTTCACTTCCGGCATCACATCTTTGCCGTCAACGATGATTGGAGTGTTGCTACGGTTGCGCAGCGCCACGTGCAGCACGGCACGGTCTTCAGTGCGGTTAATTTTCTCACCGGAGAACATGGACTTGATGGCGCCTGCCAAATCGGTCTCTTTCGCCAGATCCTGCAGTTTAGCCAGCGTCTCTTCAGTGATGCGGTTTTTGGAGAAATCCACCAGCATCAGATCGTCAAACGTCGCGGAAAATTTAGCGAAACGATCGCTATCTTTCGCGAACAAATCCGCGATAGTAACGTCTTTCATCTCTTCAAAGTGTTTTTGTAGTGCCTGCCAGGCTGAGGTCTGCGTTGGATTGATGTTTTTCATTAGCAATACTCTTCTGATTTTGAGAATTGTGACTGAGATCGATTGTAACGCCAGTCACAGAAAAGTGTGATTGTTTTAATGCCATCGCCCTTGTATCCATCGAACCAGGGTAAAAAGTATAGATGTTATAAGCGCTGTTACTGAACGGAAACGCAGCATGAAAAATCCGCATAATCCCAGCGTTGACAGTGCAAGCTACACATTTTATTTATAAATACGGTATTTGCATTTGCGCCTGCACCGGTTTTCGTTCTGCCTTATGTGCCATGGTCGCTCTATTCATTCCCTGACACGAGGTAGTTATGACTGATGTAGTTGTCTCCAAGTTTGGCGGTACCAGCGTGGCGGATTTTGATGCCATGAATCGCAGCGCTGATGTGGTACTTTCTGATGCTAACGTCCGTGTAGTGGTACTTTCCGCTTCCGCTGGAATTACCAACCTGCTGGTCGCACTGGCTGAAGGGCTGGAGCCAACCGAGCGCTTCGAAAAACTCGACGCCATTCGTCAAATTCAGTTCAATATTCTGGAACGCCTGCGTTATCCAAACGTAATTCGTGAAGAGATTGAACGTCTGCTGGAAAACATCACCACGCTGGCAGAAGCGGCGTCACTGGCGACCTCAACCGCCCTGACCGACGAACTGGTCAGCCACGGTGAACTGATGTCTACCCTGTTGTTCGTCGAAATCCTGCGTGAACGCAACGTGCAAGCACAGTGGTTTGACGTGCGTAAAGTGATGCGCACCAACGATCGTTTTGGTCGCGCAGAACCCGACGTCGCGGCGCTGGCTGAACTGGCAACGCTTCAGTTGGCCCCGCGTCTGAGCGAAGGTCTGGTAATCACTCAGGGTTTTATCGGCAGCGAAGGCAAAGGCCGCACCACCACGTTGGGGCGCGGCGGTAGCGATTATACAGCCGCCCTGCTGGCCGAAGCGCTGCACGCAACGCGCGTCGATATCTGGACCGATGTTCCAGGCATTTACACTACCGATCCGCGCGTTGTTCCTGCAGCGCAGCGTATTGATGAAATCGCCTTTGAAGAGGCCGCGGAAATGGCGACCTTTGGCGCGAAAGTGCTGCACCCGGCAACCCTGTTGCCGGCCGTACGTAGCGATATCCCGGTATTTGTTGGCTCCAGCAAGGATCCAAAAGCAGGCGGTACGCTGGTCTGCAATAAAACCGCGAATCCACCGCTGTTCCGTGCGCTGGCGCTACGCCGTAAGCAGACGCTGCTGACGCTGCATAGCCTGAATATGCTGCACTCTCGCGGCTTTTTAGCAGAAGTGTTCGGCATCCTTGCACGCTACAATATCTCGGTAGATTTAATTACCACATCTGAAGTCAGCGTAGCGCTGACGCTGGATACCACCGGTTCAACCTCCACCGGCGATACGCTGTTAACGCAGTCTCTGCTGATGGAACTGTCTGCCCTGTGCCGGGTTGAAGTCGAAGAAGGACTGGCGCTGGTGGCGTTGATTGGCAACGACCTGTCCAAAGCCTGCGGCGTGGGTAAAGAGGTGTTTGGTGTACTGGAGCCGTTCAACATCCGCATGATTTGCTACGGCGCGTCCAGCCATAACTTGTGCTTCCTGGTGCCCGGTAGCGAAGCCGAACAGGTGGTACAGAAGCTGCATCATAATTTGTTTGAATAATATTTCATCACGCGATAAACAATAACTATAGCCGGGCTCGAACCCGGCTTTTTTATAACAACACAACACATTTCAATCGCAAGGAAGATAACATGCTCGCTACTCTCACGCGGCTGTTCCCGTTATGGGCGCTGCTGCTCTCTGTTATTGCGTATTACACCCCCTCCACCTTTACGCCTGTCGGGCCATTCGTACCGTCGTTGCTGATGCTGATCATGTTCGGCATGGGCGTTCACCTGAAGGTGGACGACTTTAAACGCGTACTTTCACGCCCCGCACCGGTCGCAGCGGGTATTTTCCTGCACTATCTGGTGATGCCGCTCGCCGCATGGATTTTGGCGCTGGCATTTAATATGCCGCCGGAACTGTCGGCAGGGATGGTGCTGGTCGGTAGCGTCGCCAGCGGAACGGCATCGAACGTCATGATCTATCTGGCAAAAGGTGATGTGGCACTCTCCGTGACTATTTCATCGGTTTCAACGCTGGTCGGCGTTGTCGCCACGCCGCTGCTGACACGGCTGTATGTCGACGCGCATATCCAGGTGGATGTGATGGGTATGCTGCTGAGTATTCTGCAGATCGTGGTCATTCCGATTGCTTTGGGACTGGTCATTCACCATCTGTTCCCACGCGTCGTAAAAGCCGTGGAACCGTATCTACCGGCGTTTTCTATGGTGTGTATCCTGGCGATCATCAGCGCCGTCGTGGCGGGGTCCGCCTCGCACATTGCGTCTGTCGGCTTTGTGGTGATTATCGCCGTGATCCTGCATAACACCATTGGCTTGCTCGGCGGCTACTGGGGCGGAAAACTGTTTGGTTTCGACGAGTCAACCTGTCGTACGTTGGCTATTGAAGTGGGCATGCAGAATTCAGGCCTTGCCGCTGCGCTGGGCAAAATCTACTTTGGCCCGCTCGCGGCGCTGCCCGGCGCGTTGTTCTCCGTCTGGCATAACCTTTCCGGTTCGCTGCTGGCAGGTTACTGGTCCGGTAAACCGATTAAAGAAAAAGAACGCTGCTAATTGACGGCGGCAGGCCGGATAGCAGCTAACACCTTATCCGGCCTACCCAGCCTCTGCACTTTGCCGTACACTGCGGATATCGGCTAACAGAGGGCACCCTTATGGCACTCCCCCGCATTACCCAAAAAGAGATGACCGAGCGCGAACAGCGTGAACTGAAAACGCTGCTCGACCGCGCGCGCATTGCGCATGGTCGGCTGCTGACCAACGCTGAGACCAACAGCATCAAGAAAGAGTACATCGATAAACTGATGGCCTTGCGCGAAGCAGAAGCTAAAAAAGCCCGCCAGTTGAAGAAAAAGCAGGCTTATAAACCGGATGCGGAAGCATCATTTTCCTGGTCAGCGAATACGCCAACGCGCGGCAGACGTTAACGCCCTTTCTTCTTACGCCCCGGCGAGGTAAAACGCTTCCCGTTTGCCGCCGGGCGCGATTTCTCTTTCTCAGCCGATTTTTCGATTTTCACCACCGGGCGCTTAATGCCTGCGGTTTTTGGCTTCGCTTTCGCCTTCGGTTTGGCTTCTGAGGACGAGTTCTCAATCAGCTTGAACAGGTCGATCAGTTCGTCATCCGTCAGGTCGCGCCATTCACCCAGCGGCAGGCCGGACAGACCAACGTTCATGATACGTGTACGCTCAAGCTTAGTAACTTCATAGCCAAAGTGCTCGCACATACGACGGATCTGGCGGTTCAGCCCCTGAATCAGCGTGATGCGAAACACAAATGGCGCTTCTTTCTTGACCTTACATTTCTTGGTGACGGTGCCAAGGATTGGCACACCGGCACTCATCCCACGGATAAAGTCATCAGTGACCGGCTTATCTACCGTCACCAGATACTCTTTTTCGTGATCGTTACCGGCACGCAGGATTTTATTCACCAGGTCGCCGTGGTTGGTCAGAAAGATAAGCCCCTGGGAATCTTTGTCCAGACGACCGATTGGGAACACGCGCTTGCTGTGGTTAACAAAATCAACAATGTTGTCGCGTTCGCTGTCTTCAGTGGTGCTGACAATCCCTACCGGCTTGTTCAGCGCGATAAAAACCAGATCTTCCGCTTCACGCGGCTCAATCAACCGACCATTCACTTTTACGACGTCGCCAGGCATCACCTGATCGCCAATGGTGGCGCGTTTACCATTCAGGAAGACATTCCCTTGTTCGATAAAGCGATCCGCCTCGCGGCGCGAGCAGATTCCGCTTTCACTGATGTATTTATTTAATCGGATGGATGAGTCGGGCAGCATAATTTCTCCTTTGACAGCGAAATATACCCTACCTTGCGGGGGATAAAAAAGCAGAGTGTGAAAATGTGCTATCGCATCTGATTACGTAATGCCTGCGGGCTGATACCAAATCGTTTTTGAAAGTGGTAACGCAAAGAGTTTGCGCTGCCGAACCCGGTTTGCTGCGCGATCTGCTCAATACTGATATGGGATGTATTGAGCGCCTGCTGCGCACGGTTTAGCCGTTCATTCATCAGCCAACGTGCGGGAGTAAGCCCCGTTGACTCCTGAAATCGCCGCATCAACGTTCGGGGACTCATACCGACCTGGCTGGCCAGAGCGTCAAGGGTATGCTTCTGCGCGATATTGTTATGTAACCAGTCAAGCAAAAGACCAAAACGCTGGCTTTCCCGACTGCGGGCAACAGGACGCAGGTGTTGCTGAGTCTGGCTGCCATCCCTGTGGGGCTGCAGCACCAGGCGACGGGCCACATTATTGGCAACCTCAAGTCCAAAATCAGTGCGCACCACATGCAAACATAAATCAATCCCTGCCGCACTACCTGCCGAAGTGAGCACGTCGTGGTGACCGACATACAGGACATCTTCCACGACGTTGATGGCGGGAAAGCGTCGCTGGAGTTCACTGACGTAACGCCAGTGCGTCGTCGCCTTACGGTCATCCAGCAAACCTGCCGCAGCCAGAACAAATACACCAGAACAGATAGAGATGACTCGACAACCGCGTTGATGTGCTTCACGAAGCGCATCGCATAATGCTTCCGGGACCGGTGAGCTCACGTCACGCCAGCCAGGAATGACAATAGTGTCTGCTTCTTGCAGCAATTCATATCCACCGTCCACAACGATACGAACCCCGCCAGTTGCCCTTAATTCACCTTGATCAACCGAAGCCACGGCAAAACGATACCAGCCCTCTCCCAGCTCAGGTCGCGGAAGCCCAAAAACTTCCACTGCGACGCCAAACTCGAAAGTACATAGCCCGTCATAAGCGAGTGCAACGACCAACGGGCGAGAAGATGTTGTCATGATCCTGGCGGAATCTGTCATGGTCAGAGGGTGTTTCGAGGTTAATTTTTTGATGAGATAAGAGGTAACACAACAGCTGATTTCACCACAAGAGAAAACAACAATATGAGTACCGTAACTGATATTCCAGCCGCTTCATCTGCACAAGCTATCGCCCATTTCCAGCAACGTCTGAATATGGAGACGGATTGTTCTGACGTTCATTCCGCGATTGCTGCTGACGACAAAGATTTTGTGCTTTTACATGTAGTGGGGAGTGCAGAGAGTTTTTCCCGTTGTCATATCCCTGGCGCGATTCATCTTCCCCATAGACTGATAAATACGGAATCCTTGAAAAAATGGCCACAGGACACACTGTTTGTCGTCTATTGCGCTGGCCCACACTGTAACGGGGCCGATCGCGCGGCGCTGAAGTTGGCGCAGCTAGGTCGACCGGTGAAAATAATGATTGGTGGTATTAAGGGCTGGGAGGACGAAGGCCTGGCGTTTGCCACTACGCAAAAGGACGCTGTTTCAATAGATTGATCGTTGTTAAGTCTGAACGGGTTTTTCCAACAGGAGGTTGTGGTTAACCCGTTCGGCTTTCCCCCCTTCCAACATCGTGAGCCATATCAGTAAGGCGTTACGCTGATAGTGGTAGCATTAGCGCGGTTTGTAATTTTCTGATTACATGGAGAAATGATGGAACTGCTTTTATTGAGTAACTCGACGCTGCCGGGCAAAGGCTGGATGGAACATGCGCTACCACTGATTGCTGAGCAGCTGAATGGTCGCCGTACGGCGGTGTTTATTCCGTTCGCTGGCGTGACTCAAACCTGGGATGAATACACGGCGAAAACGGCAGCCATCTTTGCGCCAATGGGCGTCAACGTTACTGGCATTCATACCGTTGCCGATCCGATCGCTGCCATTGAAAACGCAGAGCTGGTGATTGTCGGCGGGGGTAACACCTTCCAGTTACTGAAAGAGAGCCGCGAGCGCGGACTGCTGGCGCCGATTGTGGATGTCGTCAAACGCGGTGCGCTGTACATCGGCTGGAGCGCAGGTTCTAACCTCGCCTGCCAGACCATCCGCACCACCAACGACATGCCGATTGTCGATCCAAAAGGTTTTGATGCCCTGGGTCTGTTCCCGCTGCAGATTAACCCACATTTCACCAATGCGCTTCCGGAAGGCCACAAAGGCGAAACGCGTGAACAGCGTATTCGCGAGCTGCTGGTTGTGGCACCAGAGCTGACGGTGATTGGTTTGCCGGAAGGAAACTGGATTAAGGTGAGTAACGGCCAGGCGGTTCTTGGCGGTCCGAACACCACTTACGTCTTTAAAGCGGGTGAAGACGCGGTTGCCCTCGAAGCAGGTCACTGCTTCTAACCGACGTTGCCGGATAACGGCATAAATGCCTTATCCGGCCAACCGGTCCACCTCACTCAATAATCGTCGCGCTCATCGTCCTCATCCGGCTGTTCCAGCACGCTATAGGCCACGGAACAAAACAGCGAGTTCAGACGCTGCATATCGCCCAGCAGCGCCAGGTGCAAGGAGCTGGTCTCGATGCTCTGCACGTTCTGCTGATGCAGACGGTCAACGTGCGCATGCGAATACCGACGGTTGAGAATACGGAAACGGTGCTTGCTACGGCGCAGACGACGGGCGCTGGTCACGTCACCTGAGAAGAACACCGACATCGCCAGCTGCAGATTGCTGAGCAGTTGATCGAAGAGCGCATCCAGCTCTTTCAATCCTTCCACGGAGAATGCGCGACGAGCAGCCAGCGACTTATCCGCTATCTCACTGCCCATACGTTCGACAATATCGGAAGCCTGCTCGAGGTTAAGCGACATTTCGATAATCTCCGCCCAACGGCGTGATTCCTCTTCCGCCAGTTCATCCTTTGGCATCCGGGCCAGATAGAGCTTAATTGCCGTGTATAGCACGTTAATGTCGTCCGCCATCCTGCGCAGCTCTTTCTCTTCACGCGGCTCGCCGTGCATCACCTTCTTCAGCCCGTCCATCATCTGCTCCATCGCGTCGCCGATGCGCAGAGCTTCACGAGCGGCATTGGCCAGGGCCAGCGTCGGCGTATCCAGCGCGCTGACGTCCAGATGCTTGGGCTTCAGATGCGCATCCAACTCCGGCTCATCGCGGATGATGCGCTTACAAAAACGCGCCATCGGTTCTGCAAACGGCACCATCGCCACGCAGCGCACCAGGTTGTAGAAGACATGGAAGTAAATAACCAGTTCAGATTTCGGCAGCGGCAGTTCATCCATCAGATTTGCCAACGGATGAACAAACGGCAGGATAATCAGGCTTCCCACCAGCTTAAACAGCAGGCTACCGAGCGCCACACGGCGGGCGGCGGCGTTAGCGGCGCTGTTATTAAGCATCGCCAGCAGGCCAGAGCCGAGGTTGGCGCCAATCACCAGACACAACGCCACCGGGAACGAGATAATGCCTGCCGCGGTCAGCGTTGCCGTCAGCAGCACCGCCGCAAGGCTGGAGTAACTGATAATCGCGAACATAGCGCCAATCAGCGCATCCAGCATGATATCGCCGGTGAGCGAGGCGAAAATAACCTGTACGCCGTTAGCCTGGGTGATCGGTGTTACCGCCTGCACAATCAGTTCCAGCGCCAGTAAAATCAACCCCAGTCCAATACCAACCCGCCCCAGTTGCCCCACACGGGACTGCTTACGTCCGAGAAAGAAGATCACGCCGATAAAAATCAGCAGTGGCGACAGCCAGGAGAGATCGAAGGTCAGGATACGCGCCATCAGCGCGGTCCCGACGTCGGCGCCGAGTACAATCACCAGCGCAGGGGTGAGCGCGACGAGGTCCTGCGCGACAAACGAGGTCACCAGCATGGTGGTGGCGTTGCTGCTTTGTACCAGCGCCGTCACGCCGATACCCGCACAAAAGGCGAGCGGCTTCTTTTCAACACTACGGCTGAGTACGGTACGCAAACGGGCGCCGAAGACGCGCATCACGCCGGTGCGCACAATATGCGTACCCCAAACCAGCATAGAGACAGCAGAAAGCAGGTGTAACAGAGTTAGCACGGAATCAGGTTCTCCTTATCGTTATATGTTCCTGAGGTTCATAGCGATGACATAACACCTGATGACGCCACGCTTATCAGGCCGACAAAAATGTGCCATCCGGCAAGCAGTACCGATGAACGTTCTTTCAGTATAAGGGTTTAAACGTAATAAAGAGACAAGGCACTCATTGAGTGCCCTGTTTGTTGTAAATAAAGATGACAGTTTTGTGAATCAGTCAGCGTCATAGCCCAGATTAGGCGCTAACCAACGTTCGACTTCCGCCACGCTCATGCCTTTACGGAAGGCGTAATCTTCAACCTGATCGCGCTGGATTTGCGCCACGGCGTAGTACTTGCTGTCTGGATGACTGAAATACCAGCCGGAAACCGACGCACCTGGCCACATCGCGAAGGATTCGGTGAGCTTCATCCCGGTGTGCGCTTCTACATCCAGCAGTTCCCAGATGGTGGCCTTTTCGGTGTGTTCCGGACACGCCGGATAGCCCGGTGCCGGGCGAATTCCCTGGTAGTTTTCACGGATCAGCTCCTCGTTACTGAGGTTCTCATTCGCCGCATAGCCCCAGTAGACTTTACGCACGCGCTCGTGCAGATATTCCGCGAACGCTTCCGCCAGGCGGTCGGCGATCGCTTTCACCATGATCTTGTTGTAGTCGTCATGCTGGGCTTCGAAAGCGTCCGCCAGTGCATCTTCCTCCAGACCGCCGGTAACTGCGAAAGCACCGATGTAATCCGCTTTGCCGCTCAGTTTCGGCGCAACAAAGTCAGACAGGCAGTAGTTGGCGAAACCGACTTTTTCCGTCTGCTGGCGCAGGTGATGACTGACGTTGATGACGTGCGTACGCGTCTCGTCACGGTAAATCTCGATGTCGTCCACCACGCGGTTAGCCGGGAACAAGCCCACCACGCCGCGCGGATTCAGGGTCTTCTCAGCGCTGAGTTTATCCAGCATATCATTGGCGTCTTTGAACAGACGTTTCGCCTCTTCTCCCACCACCTCATCTTCGAGGATGCGCGGGTATTTCCCGGCCAGCGACCAGGTCATAAAGAACGGCGTCCAGTCGATGTAGTTGCGCAGCGTTTCGATGCTGGCTTCAACGCTCTGTACGCCGAGGCGGTGCGCCACCGGCGGCGTATAGTTTTCCCAGTCGAAGGCCAGATCGTTGTCGCGGGCAGCCTGTAACGTTACTGGTGGGGTCCGCGGTTTCTTACGCGCATGCTGGATACGCACGGTTTCGTACTCTTTACGCGTACGGGCGACAAAGTCATCGCGCTGAGTGTCAGAGAGGAGTGCGGCGACTACGCCAACGGTACGCGAGGCGTTCTGCACATAAACCGTCGGGCCACTGTAGTTCTGCTCGATTTTCACCGCCGTGTGCGCTTTTGAGGTGGTCGCGCCGCCAATCAGCAATGGAATAGTGAACCCCTGACGCTCCATCTCTTTCGCCACGTTGACCATTTCGTCCAGCGACGGGGTAATCAGCCCGGAAAGACCAATCAGATCGGCATTCACTTCACGTGCCGTTCTGAGGATTTTCTCCGCTGGCACCATCACGCCAAGATCGACGATTTCGTAGTTGTTACATTGCAGCACCACACCAACGATGTTTTTGCCGATATCGTGCACATCGCCTTTCACGGTAGCAATGACCATCTTGCCGTTGCTGGAGCCTTTCTCTTTGCTGGCCTCAATGTACGGTTCGAGGTAGGCCACCGCCTGCTTCATCACGCGGGCGGATTTCACCACCTGCGGCAGGAACATTTTGCCCTCGCCAAACAGATCGCCAACCACGTTCATCCCGTCCATCAGCGGCCCTTCAATCACCTCGATCGGACGCGCGGCCTGCTGGCGAGCTTCTTCAGTATCCTGCTCAATAAATTCGGTAATGCCTTTCACCAGCGAATATTCGAGGCGCTTTTTCACGTCCCAACTGCGCCATTCCGCCATCTGGGCATTGGCAGTGTCATCAGTTTTGCTACCGCGATATTTCTCAGCCAGCTCCAGCAGACGCTCGGTGCCATCGTCACGACGGTTGAGGATCACATCTTCAACCGCATCGCGCAGCTCGGCGGGCAGGTCGTCGTAGATCGCCAGTTGTCCGGCGTTGACGATCCCCATGTCCATGCCGTTGCGAATGGCGTAGTAAAGGAATACCGCGTGAATGGCTTCACGAACCGGGTCGTTACCACGGAAGGAGAACGACACGTTGGAGACGCCGCCGGAGATCAGCGCGTGCGGTAGTTCGCGTTTGATGTCCTCACAGGCGCCGATAAAGTCCTGGGCGTAGTTGTTGTGCTCATCAATCCCGGTCGCGACCGCAAAGATGTTCGGGTCGAAGATAATGTCTTCCGGCGGGAAGCCTACCTCTTCGGTAAGAATTTTGTACGCCCGCCGGCAAATCTCAATTTTACGCGCTCGGGTGTCGGCCTGCCCCTGCTCGTCAAAGGCCATCACCACCACTGCGGCACCGTAGCGTCGCAGCAACTTCGCGTGGTGGATAAAGGTCTCAACCCCCTCTTTCATCGAGATGGAGTTAACGATGCCTTTACCCTGAATGCACTTCAGCCCTTTTTCGATGACGTCCCATTTTGAGGAGTCGATCATAATCGGCACGCGGGCGATATCCGGCTCACCGGCGATAAGGTTGAGAAAACGCACCATCGCCGCTTCGGCGTCGAGCATCCCCTCATCCATGTTGATATCGATAATCTGTGCGCCGCTTTCCACCTGCTGACGGGCGACATCCAGCGCTTCGTTGTATTTCTCTTCTTTGATCAGTCGCTTAAATTTCGCCGAACCGGTGACGTTGGTACGCTCGCCGACGTTCACAAACAGGCTATCGTCGCCAATATTCAACGGTTCAAGGCCAGACAGACGGCAGGCTACCGGGATTTCCGGCAAGCGGCGCGGCGGCAAGCCTTCCACTGCGCGGCTCATCGCGGCGATGTGTTCCGGCGTGGTGCCGCAGCAGCCGCCGACCACGTTGAGGAAGCCCGCTTGCGCCCACTCGCGTATTTGCGCCGCCATGGTGTCGGCATCGAGATCGTATTCGCCAAAGGCGTTCGGCAACCCGGCGTTCGGGTGCGCGGTAACGTAGCATTCGGCAATGCGCGACAGCTCCTGCACGTACTGGCGCAATTCGTCCGGACCTAAGGCGCAGTTCAGACCGAAGGTCAGCGCATCGGCGTGGCGCAGTGAGTTATAGAACGCTTCGGTTGTCTGACCGGAGAGCGTACGCCCGGAAGCATCGGTGATAGTGCCGGAGAGCATAATCGGCAACTCAACGCCCAGCGCTTCGAACTCGGTTTTAACCGCGAAAATAGCGGCTTTGGCGTTCAGGGTATCGAAGACGGTTTCAATCAGGATCAGGTCGCTGCCACCTTCCACCAGCGCTTTGGTGGATTCACGGTAGGCGGCCACCAGCTGATCAAAGGTAATATTGCGGTAAGCCGGGTCGTTGACGTCAGGCGAGATAGACGCCGTACGGTTGGTTGGGCCAAGCACGCCCGCGACATAGCGCGGTTTTTCTGGTGTGCGTGCCGTCCATTCGTCTGCCGCTGCGCGCGCCAGTTTGGCTGCCGCAAAGTTGATTTCCGCCGACAGGGATTCCATCTGGTAATCCGCCATGGCGATCGTCGTGGAGTTAAAGGTGTTGGTTTCGATGATATCCGCGCCCGCCTCAAAATAGGCGTTATGGATGGCGGCGATCACCTCAGGTTTGCTGAGCACCAACAGGTCGTTGTTGCCTTTCAGATCGCACGGCCAGTCGGCAAAGCGTTCGCCGCGGAAATCCTCTTCGCTCAGACGATATCCCTGGATCATGGTGCCCATACCGCCGTCCAGCACCAGAATACGTTCATTTAACTGCTGACGTAATTGTTCAACTTTGCTGCTCACACTCGCTCCCGACAACGCTCAACCAGACCGAAAAAAACTCAACAGACCATACTGGCACAAACCTGAGAGGTGGAAAAGAGAACAACGGCCAACATGAGACATGTTCAGCTTCACTCATCCGATCAGTACAGGAATTCTTGCATTATAATTGAATAAAACGAAAATGATTTCCACGATACAGAAAAGGAGTCCGCCATGGTTGCCACAATCCCCGCGAAACGCGGTAGAAAACCCGCCGCTGCTACCACGCCTGCAACCGGGCAGGTTCAGTCTCTGACCCGCGGCCTGAAGCTACTGGAGTGGATTGCGGAATCCAACGGCAGCGTGGCGCTAACCGAGCTGGCACAGCAGGCCGGCTTGCCAAACTCCACGACTCACCGTTTGTTGACCACCATGCAGCAGCAAGGATTTGTCCGTCAGGTGGGTGAATTAGGCCACTGGGCCGTGGGTGCGCATGCGTTTATCGTCGGCAGCAGCTTTTTACAAAGCCGTAATTTGCTGGCGATTGTCCACCCGATCCTGCGCAAGCTGATGGAAGACTCCGGTGAGACGGTAAACCTGGCCGTGCTGGATCAAAGCGACCATCAGGCCATTATTATCGACCAGGTGCAGTGTACCCAGCTGATGCGCATGTCCGCGCCTATCGGCGGCAAACTGCCGATGCACGCCTCCGGTGCGGGTAAGGCGTTTTTATCCCAACTGAGTGAAGAACAGGTGACTGGCCTGCTGCACCGTAAAGGGCTGCACGCATACACCCACGCCACGCTGGTGTCGCCGGTGCATCTGAAAGAGGATTTAGCCCAGACGCGCAAGCGCGGCTACTCCTTTGATGATGAGGAGCATGCGCTGGGTCTGCGCTGCGTGGCGTCGTGCATTTATGATGAACACCGCGAGCCGTTTGCCGCTATTTCCATCTCCGGACCCATTTCGCGCATTACCGACGATCGAGTGACCGAGTTTGGTGCTATGGCGATCAAAGCGGCGAAAGAAGTCACGCTGGCATACGGCGGATTTCGTTAAGAAAGGCTTGCCGGACATCAAGCCGCAAATCTGATGCAAAACCGCTGTTTGCGCCGGTAGGCGTAAACATCTTCCACGTGTCCTTCACGGATCCGCGTTTGCAGACCTCGCCAGTAGTCGGCGCTGAACAGGTCAGCATGCATCTCTTCAAATAGCGGCCCGATACGCGGGTCAGCGCATAGCCAGTGACGAAACTCTTCCGGGAAGACATCCCCCGGCGATACGCTATACCACGGTTCAGCGCTCATCTCATCTTCCGGGTAACGCGGCGGCGGGATATGACGGAAATTCACCTCCGTCATGTAGCAAATTTCATCGTAGTCGTAGAACACCACGCGCCCGTGGCGAGTCACGCCGAAGTTCTTAAACAGCATATCGCCGGGGAAAATATTGGCGGCGGCCAGCTGACGAATGGCATTGCCGTACTCTTCAATTGCATCGCGCAGTTGCTGGCCTTCGACCTGCTCCAGCCAGATATTGAGCGGCACCATCCGTCGTTCGATATACAAATGGCGAATGACAATCTGCTCGCCGAGATCGGTAATTTTTTCCGGGGCTTCCTGTAGCAACAGCGCCATCAGCGACGGATCGATTTGCCGTTTATCCAGCACAAAGTTCTCGAACTCCTGGGTGTCAGCCATCCGCCCGACACGATCGTGCTCCTTGACCAGTTGATAACAGGCGCGGACGTGGGCAGCCGACATCTCTTTTTGCGGCGCAAATTTGTCTTTGATGACTTTAAAGACGCGGTCGAAGCCCGGCAGGGTAAACACCAGCATCACCATGCCGCGGATCCCCGGCGCTTCGATAAATTGCTCATCGCAATGGGCAAGATAGAGCAGATATTCGCGGTAACTTTCGGTCTTCGCGTGTTTCTGACAGCCGATCGCCATATACAATTCAGCGGTGGTTTTACCGGGCAGGATCTCGCGCAGCCACTCCACTAACGCGGCGGGCAGCGGGGCGTATACCATAAAATACGAGCGGGCGAAGCCAAACACGATACTGGCTTCCGCCGTCGTGGTCAGGCAGGTATCGACAAACAGTTCGCCTTCGTCAGTACGGTGAATTGGCAGTAAAAACGGCAGCGTCCCGGAAGGGGTATTCAACTTACCGACCAGCCAGGCGGCCTTGTTGCGATAAAACAGTTCGTTCGCCACCTGCAAATGACTGCGCTGCAACACATCCGCCCCCAGCGTTTCGGTCAGGTGTTCGATGATGTAGTGGATATCCCGATGTCTGTTCTGCCATGGCAGACGCAAGGGCAGATCGCTGAGGACGCGCGTAAGCAGCCACTCCCAGCCGGTATCGGGAAAAAAGTCTTTCGCCAACGGGCGTGGGATCGTGCGAAAACGACGCTCTGGCTGAGAGCTGAAAATAAACAGTCGCTCGGGAGTCAGCGAGCGGTGGTCAAATAACCGGCAATAGACGGAGTTAAAGAAACTCTCCGCAATCTCGAAGCGCGGGTAATCTGGCAATAGCCGGGTGTAATGCTCTTTCACGCGAAGTAAAAAATCCGCGTCGGTACTTTTGCCATCAGTAATGCAGCGCAGTTGCTCCACCACCAGACCCACATGATGATCGTAAAGGTGGATACGGCTTTTCATCGCCTGCTGAACCGCGTGCCAGTCGGCATGTTCAAAACGCTGCTGCGCGCCGGAGGTCACTTCCAGAAAACGCCCGTACTGGGCGTCGAAACCTTGCAAAATCGTCTGAGCAATCAGTAATTCCAGGCCACGCGTCATCAATTTCTCCCATCCGGCACAATGTCATGCCGGATGGCGCGTTCGCTTATCCGGCCTACATCCCTTCGTAGGCCCGGTAAGCGCAGTGCCACCGGGCATTGATCAAAACTGCGATTCTTCAGTCGAGCCGGTCAGCGCGGTCACTGAAGAAGTGCCGCCCTGAATGATGGTGGTTACTTTGTCGAAGTAGCCTGTCCCTACTTCCTGCTGATGGGACACGAAGGTGTAACCGTCTTTAGCCGCCGCAAATTCCGGCTGCTGAACCTTCTCAACGTAGTGGCGCATGCCCTCACCCTGCGCATAGGAATGCGCGAGGTCGAACATGTTGAACCACATGCTGTGAATACCCGCCAGCGTAATGAACTGGTATTTGTAACCCATATCGGACAGCTGTTGCTGGAAGCTGGCAATGGTTTTGTCATCCAGGTTTTTCTGCCAGTTAAACGATGGCGAACAGTTGTAGGCCAGCAGTTTGCCTGGGAATTTCGCATGAATAGCATCGGCAAAGCGCTTCGCCAGTTCGAGGTCCGGCGTGGAGGTTTCACACCACACCAGATCCGCATACGGTGCGTAGGCCAGGCCACGGCTGATCGCCTGCTCAATGCCCGCATGCGTACGGTAGAACCCTTCGCTGGTACGTTCGCCAGTGATGAACTCGCTATCGTATGGGTCACAATCAGACGTAATCAGATCGGCTGCGTCAGCATCGGTACGCGCAATCACCAGCGTCGGAACGCCCATAACGTCTGCAGCCAGACGGGCTGCCACCAGTTTCTGGATAGCTTCCTGAGTCGGCACCAGGACTTTGCCGCCCATGTGACCACATTTTTTCACCGATGCGAGCTGATCTTCGAAGTGAACGGCCGCTGCACCAGCCTCAATCATCGATTTCATCAGTTCAAACGCGTTCAGTACCCCGCCGAAACCCGCTTCCGCATCGGCAACGATCGGCAGGAAGTAATCCACATAGCGCGGATCGTTCGGCTCAATACCGGTTGACCATTGGATCTGATCGGCACGACGGAATGTGTTGTTGATCCTGTCCACCACCGCCGGAACGGAGTTCGCTGGATACAACGATTGATCCGGATACATGCTGGACGCCAGGTTGGCATCTGCCGCCACCTGCCAGCCTGAAAGGTAGACCGCTTCAATACCAGCTTTAGCTTGCTGCAGCGCCTGACCACCAGTCAGCGCGCCGAGGCTGTTGATATAACCTTTCTTCGATTCGCCGTGTAGCAGACGCCACATTTTCGCCGCGCCAAGCTGCGCCAGCGTGCATTCCGGGTTGACCGAGCCACGTAATTTCACCACTTCCTCCGCGCTATAGGGGCGGGTGATGCCTTCCCAGCGCGGTTGAGTCCATTCTTTCTGTAATTCTTCGATTTGTTGAGTACGGGTTTTCATGTGCAGATGCTCCATTAGGATAAATTGTGGGTAAATTAGGCCAACAGGCGGTAGCCCGGTAACGTCAGGAAGTCAATTAACTCGTCGGAAGTGGTGATTTGCTCCATCAGGCGCGCGGCATCGTCAAAACGCCCGCTGCTGTAGCGGTGTTCCCCCAGTTCGTCCTGAATCACCAACATCTCTTCGGCCAGCATCTGGCGGAACAACGGTTTGGTAACCGGTTTGCCGTTGCTGAGCGTTTTCTGGTGGTGGATCCACTGCCAGATGGAAGTACGAGAGATTTCGGCGGTGGCCGCATCTTCCATCAGACCATAAATCGGTACGCAGCCATTACCGGAGATCCACGCTTCGATGTACTGCACCGCGACACGAATGTTGGCACGCATACCTTCTTCAGTACGCTCACCTTCACAGGGTGCCAGCAATTGTTCTGCGGTAATCGGCGCATCTTCTTCACGGGTCACGAACAGCTGATTTTTGTTTTCACCGAGTACGTCGTTGAACACCGCCATTGCGGTATCTGCCAGTCCTGGATGGGCAATCCATGTGCCGTCATGACCGTTATTGGCTTCCAGCGCTTTGTCCGCTTTTACCTTGGTCAGAACCTGGTTGTTACGTTCCGCATCTTTGCTGGGAATGAACGCGGCCATGCCGCCCATCGCGAACGCGCCGCGTTTATGACAGGTTTTAATCAGCAGACGCGAATACGCACTGAGGAATGGCTTATCCATCGTCACCACCTGACGGTCCGGCAACACGCGATCCGGGTGGTTCTTCAGGGTTTTGATATAACTGAAAATGTAGTCCCAGCGACCGCAGTTCAGGCCCACAATGTGGTCACGCAGCGCGTGCAGAATTTCGTCCATCTGGAAAACGGCTGGCAGCGTTTCAATCAGCAGGGTCGCTTTAATTGTGCCGCGCGGCAGATTAAAGCGATCCTCTGCATAGCTGAACACTTCACTCCACCATGCCGCTTCTTGCCAGGCCTGCGTTTTGGGTAGATAGAAATAAGGGCCACTGCCTTTTGCCAGCAACGTTTTGTAGTTGTGGAAGAAATAGAGGGCAAAGTCGAACAGGCTGCCCGGGATCGATTCGCCACGCCAGGTGACGTGTTTTTCCGGCAGGTGCAGACCGCGAACGCGGCACACTAACAGGGCCGGATTGGGTTTGAGTTGATAAATTTTACCGGCTTCGTTGGTGTAGCTAATGGTGCCATTGACTGCATCGCGCAAGTTGATCTGCCCGTCGATAACTTTGCTCCACTCAGGAGCCAGCGAATCTTCAAAATCAGCCATAAAGACTTTGACGTTCGCGTTCAGCGCGTTGATAACCATCTTGCGCTCAACCGGTCCGGTAATCTCTACACGGCGATCCAGTAAATCATCAGGAATACCGCGAATTTTCCAGTTACCTTCGCGAATGGAAGCTGTTTCCGAAATAAAGTCAGGCAACTTACCGTCATCAATATCCTGCTGCTGCTGGATACGTGCAGCCAGAAGTTTATTCCGCTTTGGCGTAAATCTTGTCACCAGCTCGGTCAGAAACTCCACCGCTTCAGCGGTCAGAATCTGCTGTTCCTGTTCGCCACGCGGCCTGGTGAAGATCAGTTCATCGGTTGTCGTTGCCTGTTGATTCATTGCGTAGTTCCTCGTCATTGATCCAAACACATCCCCAATGCGAACGAAGGATCGTTGTGCGGTTTTCGTTCAGCACAACTAAGACTACTCATTTAAATTTCAAAATCAAAAACAATTTCCATTTTTAATTCAATTATCAATTAACCTATTGATAACAATATAAATAAAATTTAATTACACATTGAGGTGCGTTTCGGAAATAAAAAAGGCACCCGAAGGTGCCTGATTCAACATGCTGAAACGCTTAAGGATCGTCTGTTACAGAAGATTAATCCAGCGTTGGATTCATGTGACGCAGATCATATGGCGTGATCTGGTAAACGTAATAGTTGAGCCAGTTGGTAAACAACAGATTGCCGTGGCTACGCCAGGTTGCCCGCGGTTTATTTTGCGGGTCATCTTTTGGGAAGTAGTTATAGGGCACTTCCGGCGTTAAGCCCGCTTCGACGTCACGAAAATATTCACTGCCGAGTGTATGGGCGTCATATTCAGGATGGCCCGTTACGAAGGCGATACGTTTATCTTTGCTGGCAAACAGGTAGGCATCTCCCTCTTCTGTTTCGGCAAAAATCTCGAGATCGGTGTAGTCCCTGATAAGGGCAGCAGGAAAATCGGCATAGCGCGAATGCGGGGCCAGGAACGCATCATCAAATCCACGCGTCAGCAGCGCATGAGGATGAAGAATATGGTGCTCATAGACGCCTGAGAGTTTATCCGTACGGGTTTGCTTGGGAATTCCGTACAGGATATTCAATGCGGCTTGCACCGCCCAACAGACAAAGAGCGTCGATGTAACATGATCTTTCGCCCATTCAAGCACTTGTTTAATCTGCGGCCAGTAAGCCACGTCATTAAATTCAACCAGACCCAACGGCGCGCCGGTCACGATCAGTCCGTCAAAGTTCTGATCGCAGATATCCTCGAAATTACAGTAAAAGTTATTCAGATGCTCCGTAGGGGTGTTGCGTGACTCGCGGGCATCAATGCGCAATAGCTGAACATCTACCTGCAGCGGTGAGTTAGAGAGTAAACGCAGGAACTGGTTTTCCGTTTCAATCTTCTTGGGCATCAGGTTGAGGATGAGCACCTTCAGTGGACGAATTTCCTGTCCAGAAGCGCGAGATGACGTCATCACAAAGACGTTTTCCTCACGCAAGAAATTGACGGCGGGTAGCTCGTCCTGCACGCGAATTGGCATAACCTGATAACCTCACTACATACGTTTAAACGTTTAGACATCCAGATAGCTGAAGATACCCAGGAATCATGCGAATGTCGAGCCTGCATCCTCAAGTTGAGAAAGTTTCACGGCTCCTTGCTGTAGATTAGTGCAGTAAAGAAAAAAGGAGAATGCTATTCGTCGTTCGCGTAACAGGCAATGTGCTGCCGGGAGAGCCTGGTGTGCTGCGCTTCTCAGGCCTGCACACCGGTTACAACATGATGGGCTGGATAAAACGGTACGCTTCATCGGCAGTCTTCATTCCCTGCAGACGCAAAAAAGCCCATCCGGCAGGATGGGCTTCTTCACTTGTTTGATGCCTGGCAGTTCCCTACTCTCGCATGGGGAGACCCCACACTACCATCGGCGCTACGGCGTTTCACTTCTGAGTTCGGCATGGGGTCAGGTGGGACCACCGCGCTACAGCCGCCAGGCAAATTCTGTTTATCAACACACCTCTCGGGCCTGTCGATGTAATCTGTAATCAAGCTGAATTTCGTGTCTCTTTCGCCAAAACACCTTCGGCGTTGTAAGGTTAAGCCTCACGGTTCATTAGTATCGGTTAGCTCAACGTATCGCTACGCTTACACACCCGACCTATCAACGTCGTCGTCTTCAACGTTCCTTCAGGACCCTTAAAGGGTCAGGGAGAACTCATCTCGGGGCAAGTTTCGTGCTTAGATGCTTTCAGCACTTATCTCTTCCGCATTTAGCTACCGGGCAATGCCATTGGCATGACAACCCGAACACCAGTGATGCGTCCACTCCGGTCCTCTCGTACTAGGAGCAGCCCCCCTCAATTCTCCAGCGCCCACGGCAGATAGGGACCGAACTGTCTCACGACGTTCTAAACCCAGCTCGCGTACCACTTTAAATGGCGAACAGCCATACCCTTGGGACCTACTTCAGCCCCAGGATGTGATGAGCCGACATCGAGGTGCCAAACACCGCCGTCGATATGAACTCTTGGGCGGTATCAGCCTGTTATCCCCGGAGTACCTTTTATCCGTTGAGCGATGGCCCTTCCATTCAGAACCACCGGATCACTAAGACCTGCTTTCGCACCTGCTCGAGCCGTCACTCTCGCAGTCAAGCTAGCTTATGCCTTTGCACTAACCTCCTGATGTCCGACCAGGATTAGCTAACCTTCGTGCTCCTCCGTTACTCTTTAGGAGGAGACCGCCCCAGTCAAACTACCCACCAGACACTGTCCGCAACCCGGATTACGGGTCTACGTTAGAACACCAGCCATTAAAGGGTGGTATTTCAAGGTTGGCTCCATGCAGACTGGCGTCCACACTTCAAAGCCTCCCACCTATCCTACACATCAAGGACCAGTGTTCAGTGTCAAGCTATAGTAAAGGTTCACGGGGTCTTTCCGTCTTGCCGCGGGTACACTGCATCTTCACAGCGAGTTCAATTTCACTGAGTCTCGGGTGGAGACAGCCTGGCCATCATTACGCCATTCGTGCAGGTCGGAACTTACCCGACAAGGAATTTCGCTACCTTAGGACCGTTATAGTTACGGCCGCCGTTTACCGGGGCTTCGATCAAGAGCTTCTCCTTACGGATAACCCCATCAATTAACCTTCCGGCACCGGGCAGGCGTCACACCGTATACGTCCACTTTCGTGTTTGCACAGTGCTGTGTTTTTAATAAACAGTTGCAGCCAGCTGGTATCTTCGACTGATTTCAGCTCCATGAGTAAATCACTTCACCTACATATCAGCGTGCCTTCTCCCGAAGTTACGGCACCATTTTGCCTAGTTCCTTCACCCGAGTTCTCTCAAGCGCCTTGGTATTCTCTACCTGACCACCTGTGTCGGTTTGGGGTACGATTTTGTGTTACCTGATGCTTAGAGGCTTTTCCTGGAAGCAGGGCATTTGTTACTTCAGCACCGTAGTGCCTCGTCATCACACCTCAGCGTTAACAAGACTCCGGATTTACCTGGAATCTCCGCCTACATGCTTAAACCGGGACAACCGTCGCCCGGCTAACATAGCCTTCTCCGTCCCCCCTTCGCAGTAACACCAAGTACAGGAATATTAACCTGTTTCCCATCGACTACGCCTTTCGGCCTCGCCTTAGGGGTCGACTCACCCTGCCCCGATTAACGTTGGACAGGAACCCTTGGTCTTCCGGCGTGCGGGTTTTTCACCCGCATTATCGTTACTTATGTCAGCATTCGCACTTCTGATACCTCCAGCATGCCTCACAGCACACCTTCAACGGCTTACAGAACGCTCCCCTACCCAACAACACATAGTGTCGCTGCCGCAGCTTCGGTGCATGGTTTAGCCCCGTTACATCTTCCGCGCAGGCCGACTCGACCAGTGAGCTATTACGCTTTCTTTAAATGATGGCTGCTTCTAAGCCAACATCCTGGCTGTCTGTGCCTTCCCACATCGTTTCCCACTTAACCATGACTTTGGGACCTTAGCTGGCGGTCTGGGTTGTTTCCCTCTTCACGACGGACGTTAGCACCCGCCGTGTGTCTCCCGTGATAACATTCTTCGGTATTCGCAGTTTGCATCGGGTTGGTAAGTCGGGATGACCCCCTAGCCGAAACAGTGCTCTACCCCCGAAGATGAGTTCACGAGGCGCTACCTAAATAGCTTTCGGGGAGAACCAGCTATCTCCCGGTTTGATTGGCCTTTCACCCCCAGCCACAAGTCATCCGCTAATTTTTCAACATTAGTCGGTTCGGTCCTCCAGTTAGTGTTACCCAACCTTCAACCTGCCCATGGCTAGATCACCGGGTTTCGGGTCTATACCCTGCAACTTAACGCCCAGTTAAGACTCGGTTTCCCTTCGGCTCCCCTATTCGGTTAACCTTGCTACAGAATATAAGTCGCTGACCCATTATACAAAAGGTACGCAGTCACCCCATAAAGAGGCTCCCACTGCTTGTACGTACACGGTTTCAGGTTCTTTTTCACTCCCCTCGCCGGGGTTCTTTTCGCCTTTCCCTCACGGTACTGGTTCACTATCGGTCAGTCAGGAGTATTTAGCCTTGGAGGATGGTCCCCCCATATTCAGACAGGATACCACGTGTCCCGCCCTACTCTTCGAGTTCACAACACATGCACTTTTGTGTACGGGACTATCACCCTGTACCGTCGGACTTTCCAGACCGTTCCACTACCACACATGCTGATTCAGACTCTGGGCTGCTCCCCGTTCGCTCGCCGCTACTGGGGGAATCTCGGTTGATTTCTTTTCCTCGGGGTACTTAGATGTTTCAGTTCCCCCGGTTCGCTTCATTACGCTATGTATTCACGTAATGATAGTGTGACGAATCACACTGGGTTTCCCCATTCGGAAATCGCCGGTTATAACGGTTCATATCACCTTACCGACGCTTATCGCAGATTAGCACGTCCTTCATCGCCTCTGACTGCCAGGGCATCCACCGTGTACGCTTAGTCGCTTAACCTCACAACCCGAAGATGTTTCGTAAAACACTTCAGTGTTGCGAAAATTTGAGAGACTCGGACACACCGCTTTTCATTTCTTGTTTACGGAGAAATGAAACAGTGTGTCGTTTCAATTTTCAGCTTGATCCAGATTTTTAAAGAGCAAAACTTCTTAATGCACTCGAAAGTACATTCAGAAGTTCATCATTCATCAGACAATCTGTGTGAGCACTACAAAGAACGTTTCTTTAAGGTAAGGAGGTGATCCAACCGCAGGTTCCCCTACGGTTACCTTGTTACGACTTCACCCCAGTCATGAATCACAAAGTGGTAAGCGCCCTCCCGAAGGTTAAGCTACCTACTTCTTTTGCAACCCACTCCCATGGTGTGACGGGCGGTGTGTACAAGGCCCGGGAACGTATTCACCGTGGCATTCTGATCCACGATTACTAGCGATTCCGACTTCATGGAGTCGAGTTGCAGACTCCAATCCGGACTACGACATACTTTATGAGGTCCGCTTGCTCTCGCGAGGTCGCTTCTCTTTGTATATGCCATTGTAGCACGTGTGTAGCCCTACTCGTAAGGGCCATGATGACTTGACGTCATCCCCACCTTCCTCCAGTTTATCACTGGCAGTCTCCTTTGAGTTCCCGGCCGGACCGCTGGCAACAAAGGATAAGGGTTGCGCTCGTTGCGGGACTTAACCCAACATTTCACAACACGAGCTGACGACAGCCATGCAGCACCTGTCTCAGAGTTCCCGAAGGCACCAAAGCATCTCTGCTAAGTTCTCTGGATGTCAAGAGTAGGTAAGGTTCTTCGCGTTGCATCGAATTAAACCACATGCTCCACCGCTTGTGCGGGCCCCCGTCAATTCATTTGAGTTTTAACCTTGCGGCCGTACTCCCCAGGCGGTCGACTTAACGCGTTAGCTCCGGAAGCCACGCCTCAAGGGCACAACCTCCAAGTCGACATCGTTTACGGCGTGGACTACCAGGGTATCTAATCCTGTTTGCTCCCCACGCTTTCGCACCTGAGCGTCAGTCTTTGTCCAGGGGGCCGCCTTCGCCACCGGTATTCCTCCAGATCTCTACGCATTTCACCGCTACACCTGGAATTCTACCCCCCTCTACAAGACTCTAGCCTGCCAGTTTCGGATGCAGTTCCCAGGTTGAGCCCGGGGATTTCACATCCGACTTGACAGACCGCCTGCGTGCGCTTTACGCCCAGTAATTCCGATTAACGCTTGCACCCTCCGTATTACCGCGGCTGCTGGCACGGAGTTAGCCGGTGCTTCTTCTGCGAGTAACGTCAATCACTGCGGTTATTAACCACAATGCCTTCCTCCTCGCTGAAAGTACTTTACAACCCGAAGGCCTTCTTCATACACGCGGCATGGCTGCATCAGGCTTGCGCCCATTGTGCAATATTCCCCACTGCTGCCTCCCGTAGGAGTCTGGACCGTGTCTCAGTTCCAGTGTGGCTGGTCATCCTCTCAGACCAGCTAGGGATCGTCGCCTAGGTGAGCCGTTACCCCACCTACTAGCTAATCCCATCTGGGCACATCCGATGGCAAGAGGCCCGAAGGTCCCCCTCTTTGGTCTTGCGACGTTATGCGGTATTAGCTACCGTTTCCAGTAGTTATCCCCCTCCATCGGGCAGTTTCCCAGACATTACTCACCCGTCCGCCACTCGTCACCCAAGGAGCAAGCTCCTCTGTGCTACCGTTCGACTTGCATGTGTTAGGCCTGCCGCCAGCGTTCAATCTGAGCCATGATCAAACTCTTCAATTTAAGTTTGATGCTCGTGAATTAAACTTCGTAATGAATTACGTGTTCACTCAGAGACTTGGTATTCATTTTTCGTCTTGCGACGTTAAGAATCCGTATCTTCGAGTGCCCACACAGATTGTCTGATAAATTGTTAAAGAGCAGTTGCGACGCGCTTTAGCGCTCTGTCGCGAGGTGGCGTATATTACGCTTTCCTCTTTCAGAGTCAACCCTCATTTTCAGGTTTTTCTCTTCAACCGAACCGGCTGTTTGTGTGAAGTGATTCACATCCGCCGTGTCGATGGAGGCGCATTATAGGGAGTTTCCCGCGGCCCGCAACCCTTAAATTGCAGAAAAATGACTGACCGCTGCATTCCACAGCAAAACCCCGCCTTATACCCATTTACACACAGAGTTATCCACAAACCACGCGATCGTTTGTGCACTTCTCTGTTTATATGAGCATCCTTCAACGGAAAAAGAAGAGGTCAAAATCGAAAATTAAAAATTCGCGAGCGTTGCGCAAACGTTTTCGTTACAATGCCCCCGCACAACAAGGATGCCCCGTAAGGGGCGTTAGCTGAGTTTTTAGCCAAGAATTCACCTAACGCTCTCTGTAATAGTCAAATCCAGGGGATTTACCATGCAACAACGTCGTCCAGTCCGCCGCGCTCTGCTCAGTGTTTCTGACAAGGCCGGTATCATCGAATTCGCTCAGGCACTTTCCGCACGCGGTGTGGAGCTGCTGTCTACAGGTGGCACTGCGCGCCTGTTAGCTGAGAAAGGTCTGCCAGTGACCGAAGTTTCCGATTACACCGGCTTCCCGGAAATGATGGATGGACGCGTAAAGACCCTGCATCCGAAAGTCCACGGCGGCATTCTTGGTCGTCGCGGTCAGGACGACGGGATTATGGAACAGCACGGCATCGCACCTATCGACATGGTGGTTGTTAACCTGTACCCGTTCGCCGAGACCGTTGCCCGTGAAGGCTGCTCGCTGGAAGATGCGGTAGAAAACATTGATATCGGCGGCCCGACGATGGTGCGTTCCGCTGCCAAGAACCATAAAGATGTGGCTATCGTTGTGAAGAGCAGCGACTACGTCGCCATTATTAAAGAGATGGATGCCAACGACGGTTCTCTGACCCTCAACACACGTTTCGATCTCGCGATTAAAGCCTTTGAACACACCGCCGCTTACGACAGCATGATCGCCAACTACTTCGGTAGCATGGTTCCGGCCTACCACGGCGAAAGCAAAGAAGCCGCCGGTCGCTTTCCACGTACACTGAACCTGAACTTCATTAAGAAGCAGGATATGCGCTACGGCGAGAACAGCCACCAACAGGCTGCCTTCTATATAGAAGAAAATGTTAAAGAAGCGTCCGTTGCCACCGCGCAGCAGGTACAGGGCAAAGCACTTTCCTACAACAACATCGCCGATACCGATGCGGCGCTGGAGTGCGTAAAAGAATTCAACGAGCCAGCCTGTGTGATCGTCAAACACGCTAACCCGTGCGGCGTGGCAGTCAGTACCTCTATTCTCGATGCTTACGACCGCGCCTATAAAACCGACCCGACCTCCGCGTTCGGCGGCATCATCGCCTTCAACCGCGAACTGGATGCCGAAACTGCTCAAGCCATCATTTCCCGTCAGTTCGTGGAAGTGATCATCGCGCCATCCGCAACCGAAGATGCACTGAAAATCACCGCCGCCAAACAGAACGTCCGCGTGCTGACCTGCGGTCAGTGGGCACAACGTGTGCCGGGCCTGGACTTCAAACGCGTTAACGGCGGTCTGCTGGTTCAGGATCGTGACCTGGGTATGGTGAGCGAAGGTGAACTGCGCGTAGTTTCCAAACGTCAGCCGACCGAACAGGAACTGCGCGATGCGCTGTTCTGCTGGAAAGTAGCTAAATTTGTAAAATCCAACGCCATTGTTTACGCCAAAGAGAACATGACTATCGGCATAGGAGCAGGCCAGATGAGCCGCGTATATTCCGCAAAAATCGCCGGAATTAAAGCCGCCGACGAAGGTCTGGAAGTTCAAGGTTCCTCTATGGCATCCGACGCCTTCTTCCCGTTCCGCGATGGGATTGATGCCGCCGCCGCCGCTGGTGTGACCTGCGTGATCCAGCCGGGCGGTTCTATCCGTGATGATGAAGTCATTGCTGCCGCCGACGAGCACGGCATAGCGATGGTGTTCACCGACATGCGCCACTTCCGCCATTAATCCACGGAGCAGACGATGAAAGTATTAGTGATTGGCAACGGCGGGCGCGAACACGCGCTGGCCTGGAAAGCGGCGCAGTCGCCAAAAGTCGAAACGGTATTTGTTGCACCAGGCAACGCGGGCACCGCGCTGGAACCTGCGCTGCAAAACGTGGCAATCGGCGTGACCGATATTCCGGCGCTGCTGAGCTTTGCCCAGAATGAGAAGATCGATCTGACCATCGTTGGCCCAGAAGCGCCTCTGGTAATTGGCGTGGTCGATGCGTTTCGCGCCGCCGGTCTGAAAATCTTCGGCCCAACCGAAGGTGCAGCGCAGTTGGAAGGCTCCAAAGCCTTCACCAAAGATTTCCTTGCCCGTCATAACATTCCAACGGCGGAGTATCAGAACTTCACCGAGATTGAGCCTGCGCTGGCCTATCTGCGTGAGAAAGGCGCGCCGATCGTTATCAAGGCCGACGGCTTGGCCGCCGGTAAAGGCGTTATCGTCGCGATGACGCTGGAGGAAGCCGAAGCCGCTGTTCATGACATGCTGGCAGGTAACGCTTTTGGCGATGCGGGCCACCGTATCGTGATCGAAGAGTTCCTCGACGGTGAAGAAGCGAGCTTTATCGTGATGGTTGACGGCGAGCACGTGCTGCCAATGGCCACCAGCCAGGACCACAAACGCGTGGGCAACGGCGATACCGGTCCGAATACCGGCGGTATGGGCGCTTACTCACCTGCACCGGTGGTGACTGATAACGTTCATCAGCGCACCATGGAACGCATCATCTGGCCAACCGTAAAAGGCATGGCGGCGGAAGGGAACACTTACACCGGTTTCCTGTACGCGGGTCTGATGATCGACAAACAGGGCAACCCGAAGGTTATCGAGTTCAACTGCCGCTTCGGCGATCCGGAAACCCAGCCGATTATGCTGCGTATGAAATCGGATCTGGTGGAGCTGTGCCTTGCCGCCTGTGACGGCAAGCTGGATGAGAAAACCTCTGAGTGGGACGAACGCGCCTCTTTGGGCGTAGTGATTGCCGCGGGCGGTTATCCGGGCAACTACAATACTGGCGATGAGATCCACGGCCTGCCGCTGGAAGAAGTCGCTGACGGTAAAGTGTTCCACGCGGGCACCAAACTGTCTGCTGACGATCGCGTGCTGACCAACGGCGGTCGCGTCCTGTGCGCCACCGCGCTGGGCAACACCGTTGCCGAGGCGCAGCAGCGTGCCTACGCCCTGATGACCGACATCCGTTGGGACGGCAGCTTCAGCCGTAACGACATCGGCTGGCGCGCCATCGAACGTGAGCAAAACTAACGGCTGAGCTTAGCCAGCAGCGTTTTGCGCGTAATACCTAACTGACGGGCGGCTTCGGTTTTATTGCCGCCCGTTTTTTCCAGCGCCGCCAGAATCACTTCTTTTTCGACATCCACCAGCGGTTGGATCTCGCCACTGTATTCCGTTTTTATCGGTGTCGCGGCAATCGCCATCGGCAGCTCGCGTTCGGAAATATATTCCCCCGTTAGCAGCACCACCGAACGCTCAATCGCATTTTCCAGCTCACGGATATTACCCGGCCAGTCATAGTGGATCAGCAGATCCATCGCCTGCGGAGTAAAGCCCTTCACCGCTTTTCGGTTACGTGTGGCAAAACGCTGGAGAAAATGTTCGGCCAGCAGCGGAATATCTTCCCGGCGCTGGCACAGCGCAGGCATTTCAATAGTGATGACGTTCAGGCGATAGTAGAGATCCTGACGAAAGCGCCCGGCGTTCACTTCCTCCGCCAGATCGCGATGTGTGGCGGCGATCAGCCGGACATCAACCGCAATAGTCTGGTTGCTGCCAACCCGTTGCACTTCCCGCTCCTGGATAGCCCGCAGCAGACGCACCTGCATTAGCGGTGAGATATCGCCAATTTCATCAAGAAATAACGTGCCGCCTTCGGCTTCCACAAAGCGCCCTTCCCGCCGCTTATCCGCGCCAGTAAACGCGCCTTTCTCATGTCCAAAAAGTTCGGACTCCAGCAGCGACTCATTAAGCGACGCACAGTTCAGCGTCACCAGCGGTTTATCACAGCGGGTACTGCTGGCATGCAGCGCCCGGGCCACCAGCTCTTTCCCCGTACCGGAGTCTCCGTGAATGAGCACCGTTGCATCCGAGGGTGCAACCATCGCGATTTCATTGATCAACTGCTGCATCGCCGGACTGCTGCCAATCATGCCAAACTGCGCAGCCGACCCCGACGGCAGTTCAGCGCCCGTTTCCCGCGTATGCGCCAGCGCCTTTTCCAGCGTCTCCTGCAGGCGATCAAAATCCAGCGGCTTGATTAAGTAGTCCAGTGCCCCGGTTTTCAGCGCCTCAACGGCGGTCTCCACGCTGGAGAACGCCGTCATGATCAATACCGGAATCGCCGAATTCAACGCTTTAATCTCTTTCAGCGTTGCGATGCCGTCCATCTCCGCCATACGCACATCGCACAGCACTAAATCAAATACGCGTTCACGCACCTGTTCCAGTGCCGCTTGCCCGCTATAGGCCAGCGCGACCTCATAACCCCAGCCGCGCAGCAGCGCCTGTAAAATGGTGCAGTGGCTGATATCGTCATCTACCACCAGAATATTGATTTTTCCGCGCGTCATCCTTGTTAATCCTGTTGTTTCGCGTTGGTCGGCAGCCAGAGGGTAAAGGTTGCGCCTTTGCCCTCAACGCTTGCCACATGAATGGTACCACCGTGCTGTTCAATTATGTTCTGCACTACCGCCAGCCCAAGGCCGGTTCCATCCGCTTTAGTCGTGAAGTAAGGCGTAAAAATGGCCTCCAGCTGTTCCGCTGCAATCCCTTTCCCGCTATCAGTAACCACGATTTTAACGCGATCGCCGCTGCTTTCACTCGCTTCAACCGTAATCGTGCCCTGACGACCAATCGCATGAATGGCGTTCAGATACAGATTCAACAGAACCTGAGTCAGTCGGTCGGGATCGGCCTGAATAGCGGGCAGCGTGGAACTGGCCGAAAAACGTAGCTGGATTTCCCGGCTTGCCGCATCCTGACTCACCAGGTTTAATGAGTGGGCGATGACCTCATTGAGATCCACCTGTTGCAGCGTCAGATGCGCAGGTTTCACCAGCTCCAGCAGCTCGCTCACCACCCGATTTAAACGGTCCGCCTCTTTCGCCATCACCTGCGCCAGCTCATGCGACTCACCACCAGCCGGAGTTCGTTCAGCAAAATACTTCGCTAAACCTTTGATCGATGAAAGCGGGTTTCGAATCTCATGCGCGACCCCGGCCGCCAAATGCCCGAGCGCCATCAGTTTTTCTTTACGCTTCATCGCATCCTGCAGTTCTTTGTACGAGCGCTGATAGCGCTGATACCAGAAGAACGTCAGCACAGTGGCCAGCAGCACGGCCGCCAGCGCAGACAGGACGATCAGGGTGTTACGCCACTCTCTTGCCTGAGTCGCAGCCAGATCGCTGGCATCAAAAGCGATAAATATGGTTTGTGCGGGGGGGATAAGCTGTCCGTCATTGCTGGCACAGCGCGCCATACCATGACGTCCTGGACCATACATCGGCTGAAACTGACGATAAATTTCCAGGACCGGTGTTTTTTCACCGTCCCCCGTAGGCATGTCAATATTCCGCCAGCTTTCTTGTTCCCCGGGGCTTAGTTGTCGCAGGACATCCGGTGAATAGAGCGTTTTACCGACCATCGCGGAATTGCTGTGAGTAATAATGACGCCATGATCGTCAACGACGGCAAACCATAGCACGCCTGGTTGTACGGCCATTTCCTCCAGCAGCGTCTGCTGTTGAGCATGATGCATGCGCATCCCCATACCTACGCGCGTACCAGACTCCAGAGCGCGGATGAGCACGCTGCCTTTTTCCAGTAGCGTTTGCCGCGCGGCGCCGCTTTCCCGCCCATAGTCCCGAATGGTCATAATCGAAAACCAACCGACCAAAATCAGGATTGCCGCCAGCAAGAGTCGGCTCAACCACTTGGCCGCCGTGTCCTTATAAAGACGCATACGCTCTCCCTTTATCCCACCTGTTCCTTTCATCGTTGCAGGTATACAGCAGAAATCATGCCATTTTTTCTCCGTGATAACCCTGCCCTCAGACACAAACCGCTGAAAGTAGCGGGTAAAAATGACCCGCCGGCGCGTTCTGGCGAGTCATTTTTACTCGCCGCCCTGTAAAGACCACGAGTACAACGCCCGCGGGACCGGGATTGCCGCTTTGGCACGGAAGATGCAATAGGAAATGTAATCTAACCAACAGGAGAACGACCCATGAAACGGAACAACAAACTGGCGCTGATTGCACTCTCTCTTATCGCGTTGGGCTCTACCCCGGCGCTGGCGCAGAATCACTGGGGATATGGTGATGGAATGCAGCAACGAGGCGGTACGCCAATGACCACTGAGCAGCAGGCTACCGCGCAGAAAATCTATGATGATTACTACTCGCAGACCAGCGCTTTGCGCCAACAGTTGACCTCTAAACGTTATGAGTACAACGCGTTGCTAACAGCCAGCTCGCCAGACACAGCAAAAATTAATGCCGTGGCAAAGGAGATGGAGGCGTTGAATCAGTCACTGGATGAGCAGCGCGTTAAACGCGATGTCGCAATGGCCCAGGCAGGCGTACCTCGCGGAGCGGGAATGGGCTACGGCGGGTGCGGCGGTGGCGGCAACCATCGCGGCGGCCATATGGGAATGGGCCACTGGTAAACGGTTTTTGCCGGATGGCGGCCTCACCTTATCTGGCCCGATGTCCTGGCATCAGGTTTTCAGAAGGTTTTGGCAGTAGGCTGCCAGTGACAAAAATCTTCATTAGCGACCAGCAGTAGCTGCGACCCTTCGGGCGCTTCCAGCCATGCTACACTCACTTCTACAGATGAATGGCTCTGGCGGCGCTCAATGTGGTTTATCGCCCACGATTCCAGATCGGGCTTCAGTGTTTCACCTTCACAGGTCGTGACTGTGTTATTCGCATGCCAGCGTCCCTGACGCAATATCACCCGTCCCTGACGCAACGCATCGCTGGTCTGGCGGATTTGATCGGCACGATAGCGGTAAAGCGCAATTTGATCGCTGGAAAGCTGCTGCTTTTGCCCATCGACTTCACGCTGCATGAAACTCAGTTCGCCCCGGTCATCGAAGCGTATACGGACATGTTCCGGTGGTTTACTGTAAGTGTTGAGTTCTATCAGCGAGAGCGAATCACCCTGCCAGCGGTATTCACTGGTGGTGGTATCGCCTTTACGCCACGGACTAAATACCGAGAGCAAGTGAACATCGTCGCTGGAATCTTTACGCCAAATGCGTACCGCCCCCTGATCGCCAACATAGCCGCTGGCCGTGAACGGAGGAAGCTCAGAGTGGCGACTACAGGCAGACAGTAACAGCACACCTGAAAGCCAAAGCGAATGACGCCAGATAGACAAAAGGGGCGAAACCGCCCCTTCGATAAAACTGTTCACTGCCACGCGAATTACTTAACCGCGTCTTTCAGTGCTTTACCAGAAACAAATGCCGGTACGTTAGCTGCGGCAATTTTGATTTCTTTACCGGTCTGCGGGTTGCGGCCAGTGCGCTCAGCACGGTGGTTCACTTTGAAGGTACCGAAACCAACCAGTTGTACAGCATCGCCTTCTTTCAGAGACTCAGTAATAGCAGCCAGAGTGGATTCCAGAGCAGCTTTAGCCTGTGTTTTAGACAGTTCTGCTTTGTCTGCAATTACATCAATCAGTTGAGTCTTGTTCATAAGTTATCCTTACAATGTGTTTATCGCTTGCTAAGCATCGAGTGCGACGGAAATGCCAGAAAAGCACTCTCCTGCATACACGCACCGATAGCCACTTTTTTTCGCCCCCCAAATGTAGACCAGACCGGGGGCGGATGGGAAGCCTTCAGGCACGACAAATCAGGCGTTAAATCACGTTTTATGGTGTCATTGCTGAAAATTTATACCAATATTGCTCTCGCCAGCCTCGCGCAGGTCTGCACGAAGCCCTTTTATCAGCTCAATATCGCGTTCTTCACAGTCGGCTAAAAGTCGGAAAATTTCCCACTGAATATCCCATTCTTGCTCAACGGCCGGGTTCTCTTTGAGCTCTTCATCGGTCATTTCGCGACCAGCCTGGGTCATTTCCAGCATCGCAACCGTCGTAATCGAAGCCTTACTAACCTCAATTGCATGTTCCAGCGTTTCACCGCTAAGACGCGAATGCATCAGTTCGCTTAATGCCACACAGGCATCAATCGCCGGATAAACGCCGTACAAATCGTAATCGTCTGCTGAAGGAATAGCCTCTTCAAATTTTTCCAACTGGCTATCGAAATTGATTTTCGCGTCTTTAACCGTCAGCGCTTCCCAAATCAAATCCAGAATTCGGCGGTAAATTTGTCCATCGCCAAATTCGGTTTGCTTACAGAACATGGCGTAGTTGGGGTACATGCGTTCGCACAGACAGGCCATAAACGTGACGTGCTGCCAGCTTTCCAGCTTCTCCAGACGCAGGTGAATCGGATTTTGTAACATGATGAGTTCTCAAATACGGAAATTAGCGGCAGTTTACCCGATATGGGGCGTTTTTGCTGCAAGCCGCGTAAAAGCAGGGCGTTCGGATGCCACCGCATCTGCCCAGCGTGTTGGTTCCGGCAGACGATAGCCGTTCATACAGCGTTGTACCCACGCTAACGCGCTGTCCTGGTTCACGCGATGACCCGTAGAGATAAACAGCGGGTTACAGCGTGCTTTGCTGCGCCAAACCCATGCCAGCTGTTCGCCTTTATCCAACAACGGCGCTAACGCTCCGGGTTCGGCGGCGAGCGGCTCAAACTTGCCGCACAACCGTTTTTTCGCCACGCCAATCGTCGGGACATCCACCAGCAGGCCAAAATGGCTGGCCACGCCCAGACGGCGAGGGTGAGAAATCCCATGACCGTCAACGAACAGCAGATCAGGCTTGTGCGAAAGCTGCTGCCAGGCGGCCATCAGCGCGGGTGTTTCGCGAAAGGAGAGAAAGCCAGGAATGTAGGGCATGGTGGTGGCGATTCGCGCCACCTTGTATTCAACCAGTTCCAGCGAGGGGTACTTCAGTAAGACCACCGCGGCTCGCGTCACTTCGCCCCCCTGCTCGAACCCAACGTCCGCCCCGCCGATCAGATCCGGCGGATCGCTCCTCAGGCGATCCTCGCGGATCACTGAAGAGGCCAGTTCAAGCTGCTGTGCGCGTAATGACGCAAGATCCATAATGACTCCTTAGCGGTGATACTGTTCAGACAACCGATGTACCGCCTCCACGAAGACACCCGCATGCTCTGGCGGGACATCCTGATGAATGCCGTGGCCCAGGTTAAAGACATGGCCTTCACCCTGACCAAAACCGGCCAGAATCGTCGCCACCTCTTCTTCGATGCGGGCTGGCGGCGCATACAGCATGGACGGATCCATATTGCCCTGCAGTGCCACTTTATGACCTACACGACGACGCGCATCGGCAATGTCAGTGGTCCAGTCCAGACCTAACGCATCACAGCCGGTTTCCGCCATCGCTTCCAGCCACTGACCACCGCCTTTAGTGAACAGCGTCACCGGTACGCGACGACCTTCGTTCTCGCGCATCAGGCCGTCGACGATTTTGTGCATGTAGTACAGGGAGAACTGCTGATAGTCGCGACCGGTCAGCACACCGCCCCAGGTGTCGAAAATCATTACCGACTGCGCGCCCGCTTTGATCTGCGCGTTCAGGTACAGAGTGACGCTCTTCGCCAGCTTATCAAGCAGCAGATGCAGCGCCTTTGGATCGGCGTACATCATCTTTTTAATCACGGTGAAGGCCTTACTACTGCCGCCTTCGACCATATAGGTCGCCAGTGTCCACGGGCTACCGGAGAAGCCGATCAGCGGCACTTCGCCTTTCAGTTCACGGCGGATAGTGCGCACCGCATTCATCACATAACCCAGTCCATCTTCCGGGTCCGGGATCGGCAGTTTGTCGACGTCAGCCTTGCTGGCGATCGGTGAGGTAAAGCGTGGGCCCTCTCCGGCTTCAAAATACAGCCCAAGTCCCATCGCATCGGGAATCGTCAGGATATCCGAAAAGAGGATCGCCGCATCAAGCTTATAGCGACGCAGCGGCTGCAGCGTGACTTCGCAGGCCAGCTCGGCATTTTTGCACAGCGCCATAAAATCGCCCGCTTCGGCGCGCGTGGCTTTATATTCCGGTAGATAGCGGCCCGCCTGGCGCATCATCCATACCGGAGTGACATCAACGGGCTGGCGCAGCAGCGCACGCAGATAACGATCGTTCTTCAGTTCGGTCATTTTTCCATTCCTTGAGCTATTTCACGCCAGTGTAACATGTGTGTCACTCATACTCTGCCCGACAGAGGGCGACAGTATCTTCAATCAATCGACGCGCGACGGTGCCCGGCGGGGGCAGGAGCGGTAAATCGTCGTAGCGATACCAGTTCGCTTCCAGCAGTTCCTTCGGGTCAATAACAATTTCGCCGCTATCATACTCTGCCATAAATGCGGTCATCAAAGACTGTGGGAACGGCCACGGCTGAGAAGTGACGTAGCGCAGGTTTTTCACCTTAATGCCGCTCTCTTCCATGACTTCGCGCGCCACCGCCTGCTCGAGGGTCTCGCCCACTTCGACAAAACCCGCCAGCACGGTATGCACGCCGTTACGATGGCGAACATGTTGGGCAAGCAGGATAGCGTCGTCACGGCGAATAGCGACGATAATGCAGGGGGCAATTTGCGGGTAGTAGCGTTCTCGACAGTGGCTACACAGCATCGCCCATTCCGTTTTACTCGGGTGCATGGGATGACCGCAGTAACCGCAGAATTTATGTGAGCGGTAGAACTCAGCCAGTTGTACGCCGCGTCCGGCCAGTTGAAACAGGCCAACATCCTGGTCAATGACCTGGCGCACAGACCCCATATCGTGCCGACGCTGCTGCTGCACCAGCCAGACCGTCTCCCCTTCCCATTCGCCTATAGGAAGTGCACGCTGCCCGGTCAGATCAAAACTTGCTGCGTCGCCGTAAGGCAGTTCGCCATGAGGCAACCATAACTTTTGCTCATGACTGACAATCCACCAGCCGCTATCTAATTTTTCAATTATACGATCCATATCTCTTGCGCAACCTTTGCTTCACAGGCATGTTGTTTACATTATTTTTACATTTACGGGTGAGCCGTTCCTAAACACCATCTTGCGGAGTCAATCATGCTAAACCAGCTGGAAAGCCTGACGGAGCACGTCGGAGGAAGTAACAAACTGGTTGATCGCTGGCTACATGTACGTAAGCACCTGCTCGTGGCTTACTACAATCTGGTTGGCATTAAGCCTGGCAAAGAATCGTACATGCGGCTCAATGAAAAGGCGCTGGATGATTTTTGCCAGAGCCTGGTCGATTACCTTTCCACCGGACACTTCAGTATTTATGAACGTATTCTCCATAAATTGGAAGGGAACGGGCAGCTTTTAAAAGCCACAAAAATTTGGCCGCTCCTGGAAGCCAATACGCAACTGATCATGGACTACTATGATTCCAGTCTGGAGACCGCCATTGATCACGATAACTTCCTTGAATTTCAACAGGCCTTATCGGATATCGGCGAGGCGCTGGAAGCCCGGTTCGTGCTGGAAGATAAGCTGATCATGCTGGTTTTTGATGCGATGCACGAGAGTGGCATGATCAAACGTCCTGCTTGAGATTTGCGACATTAACGCGTAATTTACATTCATTACCTCTTTTTGAGGTTACTTCTTGTCGGAGTGCTTATTTTCCACAGCAGCATGAGTGGAAAAGGCTGAGACCGTTAATTCGGGATCCGCGGAACCTGATCAGGTTAAAACCTGCGAAGGGAACAAGAGTCAATCTACAACCGTATCGCCCTTTGGCGTTCGTCTCTCTTGCTTCATCCGTCGTCTGGCAAGCCATATCCTTACTTTTATTTGGAATGAGCTATGTCTGCCACTACTAAACCATCACGCCGCGAACAGCGCGCCCAAGCCCAACACTTTATCGACACGCTGGAAGGTACCGCCTTTCCTAACTCAAAACGTATCTACATCACCGGTTCGCAGGCGGATATTCGCATCCCGATGCGCGAAATCCAGCTAAGTCCTACGCTGATTGGTGGTACGAAAGACAACCCGCAGTTTGAAGAGAACGAAGCCGTGCCGGTGTACGACACCTCCGGGCCGTACGGCGATCCTGATGTGACGATTAACGTTCAGCAGGGTCTGGCGAAACTGCGCCAGCCGTGGATTGCGGCGCGTAACGATAGCGAAGAATTAGACGACCGTAGCTCCGCTTATACCAAAGAACGTCTGGCCGACGATGGCCTGGACGAGCTGCGTTTCAGCGGCCTACTGACGCCAAAACGCGCCAAAGCCGGCAAGCGCGTTACCCAGTTGCACTATGCCCGTCAGGGGATGGTTACCCCGGAGATGGAATTTATCGCTATCCGTGAAAACATGGGCCGCGAGCGCATTCGTAGTGAAGTGCTGCGCCATCAGCATCCAGGGATGAACTTTGGCGCTCGCCTGCCGGAAAACATCACCCCGGAATTCGTGCGTGATGAAGTCGCTGCGGGCCGCGCGATTATTCCTGCCAACATCAACCACCCGGAATCCGAGCCGATGATCATCGGCCGCAACTTCCTGGTGAAGGTGAACGCCAACATCGGTAACTCGGCGGTAACCTCCTCCATTGAAGAAGAGGTGGAGAAGCTGGTGTGGTCAACCCGCTGGGGCGCAGATACGGTGATGGACCTCTCTACCGGCCGCTATATTCACGAAACCCGCGAGTGGATCCTGCGTAACAGCCCGGTGCCGATCGGTACCGTACCGATCTACCAGGCGCTGGAGAAGGTTAACGGGATCGCCGAAGATCTCACCTGGGAAGCCTTCCGCGACACGCTGCTCGAACAAGCCGAACAGGGCGTCGACTACTTCACCATTCACGCGGGTGTACTGCTGCGCTACGTGCCGATGACCGCCAAACGCCTGACAGGTATTGTCTCGCGCGGCGGTTCGATCATGGCGAAATGGTGTCTCTCTCATCACAAAGAGAACTTCCTGTTTGAACATTTCCGCGAGATTTGCGAAATCTGTGCCGCCTATGACGTTTCGCTCTCTCTCGGCGACGGCCTGCGTCCAGGCTCGATTCAGGATGCCAACGACGAGGCGCAGTTCTCCGAGCTGCATACGCTGGGCGAACTGACCAAAATCGCCTGGGAATACGACGTGCAGGTGATGATTGAAGGCCCGGGTCATGTGCCGATGCATATGATCCAGCGCAACATGACCGAAGAGCTGGAGCACTGCCATGAAGCGCCGTTCTACACCTTAGGGCCGTTGACGACAGATATCGCGCCGGGCTATGACCACTTCACCTCCGGCATTGGTGCGGCGATGATCGGCTGGTTTGGCTGTGCAATGCTGTGCTACGTCACGCCAAAAGAGCACCTTGGCCTGCCGAACAAAGAAGACGTGAAGCAAGGGCTGATTACCTACAAGATTGCCGCCCATGCCGCTGATTTAGCCAAAGGCCATCCGGGTGCGCAGATCCGCGATAACGCCATGTCGAAAGCGCGCTTCGAATTCCGCTGGGAAGACCAGTTTAACCTCGCACTCGACCCATTCACCGCCCGCGCCTATCACGATGAAACCCTGCCACAGGAGTCCGGCAAGGTTGCCCACTTCTGCTCCATGTGCGGGCCGAAGTTCTGCTCGATGAAAATCAGCCAGGAGGTCCGCGACTACGCCGCCGCACAAACCATTGAAATCGGAATGGCGGATATGTCGGAGAACTTCCGCGCCAAAGGCGGCGAAATCTACCTCAAAAAAGAGGAGGCGTGATGTACCAGCCTGATTTCCCGACCGTGCCGTTCCGCCTCGGGCTGTACCCGGTGGTAGACAGCGTTGAATGGATTGAACGCTTGCTGCAGGCAGGTGTGCGCACGATCCAACTGCGCATTAAAGATAAACGTGATGAAGAGGTCGAAACCGACGTCATTGCCGCCATAGAGTTGGGGCGTCGCTATGATGCTCGCCTGTTTATCAACGACTACTGGAGCCTGGCAATTAAGCACAACGCGTACGGCGTGCATCTGGGCCAGGAAGACCTCGAAACCACCGACCTGAAGGCGATTCAGGCGGCGGGGCTACGCCTGGGTGTTTCCACTCACGATGATATGGAGATAGACGTAGCGCTGGCTGCTAAGCCTTCTTATATCGCGCTGGGCCATGTCTTCCCGACGCAAACCAAGCAGATGCCGTCGGCCCCGCAGGGTCTCACGCAGCTGGCAAGCCATAGTAAACGACTGGCGGATTACCCCACTGTCGCTATCGGCGGCATCAGCCTTGAGCGCGCCCCAGCGGTGCTGGCGACCGGCGTTGGCAGCATTGCCGTGGTCAGCGCCATAACCCACGCCGCAGACTGGCAGGCAGCCACGGCGCAGCTACTGGACATTGCGGGAGTCGGCGATGAATGACCGCGATTTTATGCGCTACAGCCGCCAGATCCTGCTCGGCGACATTGCCATTGAGGGCCAACAAAAGCTGCTCGATAGCCATGTGCTGATCGTCGGCTTAGGTGGGCTCGGCTCGCCTGCGGCACTGTATCTGGCGGGAGCGGGCGTCGGCACGCTGACGTTGGCGGACGATGATGACGTTCATCTGAGCAACCTGCAGCGGCAAATATTGTTCACCACCGATGATATCGCCCGGCCGAAAGCACAGGCGGCAAAGCGACATCTGGCACGCCTTAATCCGGACAGCGAGCTGGTCGTCCTTGAGCAGCGGCTGACCGGTGAGGCGCTCCGGCATGCGGTAGCGCGTGCCGACGTGGTGCTCGACTGTACCGACAACATGGCGACGCGCCAGGAAATTAACGCCGCCTGCGTGATGCTCAACACTCCGCTCATCACCGCCAGCGCTGTGGGCTTTGGCGGCCAGCTAATGGTACTGACGCCACCGTGGGAACAAGGCTGTTACCGTTGCCTGTGGCCGGATGATGTAGAGCCGGAACGCAACTGCCGCACCGCCGGCATCGTCGGCCCGGTTGTGGGCGTGATGGGCACCTTGCAGGCGCTGGAGGCGATTAAATTACTCAGCGGCATTGAAACTCCCAGTGGGGAGCTACGCCTGTTCGACGGTAAAACCAGCCAGTGGCGCAGCCTCGCGCTGCGTCGTGCCAGCGGCTGCCCGGTCTGCGGAGGACAACATGCAGATTCAGTTCAATGATGAGCCGATGCAGTGCGCCGAGGGACAAACCGTCAGCGGGCTGCTCACTGCGCTAAATCAACTTAAACCGGGAGCGGCGCTGGCGCTCAATCAGCAGATCCTGCCGCGCGAGCAGTGGGAGCAGCAAATCGTGCAGGAAGGCGACCAGATCCTGCTTTTTCAGGTTATTGCAGGGGGTTGATATGTTACGTATTGCCGACAAAACGTTTGATTCACATCTGTTCACCGGCACCGGAAAATTTGCTTCGTCGCAACTGATGGTCGAGGCGATTCGCGCCTCCGGCAGCCAACTGGTGACGCTGGCGATGAAGCGCGTGGATTTGCGCCAGCACAACGATGCCATTCTAGCCCCACTTATCGACGCGGGGGTGACGCTACTGCCTAACACCTCTGGGGCGAAAACCGCGGAAGAGGCTATTTTCGCCGCCCAGCTGGCACGTGAAGCGCTGGGCACAAACTGGCTAAAATTAGAAATCCACCCGGACGCCCGCTGGCTATTGCCGGATCCGATTGAAACGTTAAAAGCCGCGGAAGCATTGGTGAAACAGGGCTTTGTGGTGCTGCCCTACTGCGGCGCGGATCCGGTGCTGTGTAAGCGGCTGGAAGAGGTCGGCTGCGCGGCGGTAATGCCGCTCGGCGCGCCCATCGGTTCTAATCAGGGACTGGAAACGAAAGCGATGCTGGAGATTATTATCCAACAGGCAACCGTACCGGTGGTGGTTGATGCGGGTATCGGCGTCCCCAGCCACGCCACACAGGCGCTGGAAATGGGTGCCGACGCAGTGCTGGTCAACACGGCAATCGCCGTGGCCGACTGCCCGGTCACGATGGCTACCGCCTTCCGTCTGGCGGTTGAAGCGGGCCTTCTGGCGCGCCAGGCGGTACCAGGAAGCAAAAGTTCGCAGGCAAGCGCCACCAGCCCGTTAACCGGATTCCTGGAGGCCTTCGTATGAAAACGTTCAGCGACCGCTGGCGCCAGCTTGACTGGGATGACATCCGCCTGCGTATCAACGGTAAAACCGCCGCTGACGTGGAGCACGCCCTCAACGCTTCACAGCTTAGTCGCGACGATCTGATGGCGTTGCTCTCCCCTGCCGCCGCCGACTTTCTGGAGCCGTTGGCACAGCGAGCGCAGCGCCTGACCCGGCAGCGCTTCGGCAACACGGTCAGCTTTTATGTTCCGCTGTATCTCTCGAATCTTTGCGCCAACGACTGCACCTACTGCGGCTTTTCCATGAGCAACCGTATCAAACGCAAAACGCTGGACGAAGATGAGATAAAACGAGAGTGTACCGCTATCCGTGAGCTGGGTTTTGAGCATCTGTTGTTGGTCACCGGTGAACATCAGGCAAAAGTCGGAATGGATTACTTTCGTCGCCATTTGCCCACCATTCGCCGCCAGTTTGCCTCATTGCAGATGGAAGTTCAGCCGCTGTCAGAGGCTGAATATGCGGAGCTGAAGACGCTGGGACTGGATGGCGTGATGGTGTATCAGGAGAGCTATCATGAGGCGATTTACGCTCGCCACCATCTGAAGGGGAAAAAGCAGGATTTCTTCTGGCGACTGGAAACGCCAGACAGGCTGGGCCGCGCAGGGATCGACAAAATCGGTCTTGGCGCGTTGATTGGTTTGTCCGACAGCTGGCGGGTCGATTGCTATATGGTGGCTGAACATCTGCTGTGGATGCAGCAGCATTACTGGCAGAGCCGCTACTCCATCTCCTTCCCTCGCCTGCGCCCATGCACCGGTGGCGTTGAACCCGCATCGATCATGGACGAGCGACAGTTGGTCCAAACCATTTGCGCGTTTCGTTTACTGGCGCCAGAAATTGAGCTGTCGCTCTCCACCCGCGAATCGCCATGGTTCCGTGATCATGTGATCCCGCTGGCGATCAACAACGTCAGCGCCTTCTCAAAAACACAGCCCGGCGGTTATGCCGATAACCATCCTGAACTGGAACAGTTCTCCCCACACGACGCCCGTCGCCCAGAAGCCGTTGCTGAAGCACTAATGGCGCAGGGGTTACAGCCCGTGTGGAAGGACTGGGACAGCTATCTGGGACGCGCTTCGCAGATGCCGTAAGTCCGGAGCAATCGCATAAAACGAAAAAACCCGCTTTCGCGGGTTTTTTCTTCACTGTCACTTAACTGCTCAGGCTCTGGCCTTCATCGCTATCGTAAGCATTAGTGAAATTATCGGCGATTACAGCGCGACAACATTAACAGCAGACGGGCCTTTAGCGCCATTCTCCACAGAGAACTCCACTTTTTGACCTTCGTCTAATGTTTTAAAATCGTTACTCTGGATAGCAGAGAAATGCACAAACACGTCCTTGCTACCGTCCTGAGGAGTGATAAAGCCGAAGCCTTTCTCAGAGTTAAACCATTTTACTAAACCAGTCATTTTGTTAGACATAGATACTTCCTTTCATATTTTTGAGCCGCTTAAGCAGCGAAGATGGCCTGTTTTGCAGAAATTAACTTATGGGGCACTTAGGGAGGAGGCTCATGAAGAAGAGTATCTGAGGATAACGCTTGAACTGAGAACTGCTTTACTAAAACTGCTTTCATAAGGTCTGTATATCAAACCGATGTCGCTATAGTAGACTTACTTCTAATCAATAAGCAAGCATTAATTTATTTAATAATCGATTAGCGCCGAAATGTTACACCATCGCGGTTGAGCATTTCAGGTAACAACGTGATCTAAAATGAACAAAAGCCCTGACCATTGCAGTCAGGGCTTTAAGTTACTACACACTTCAAATTTAACATTAATAAACTTAACGATTTAATACTGCTGATGGTACTACTTTAAAATGTACACGTTTACTACAGATAATATTGGATATTGATACTAACTAAAACCGTCCTCTATTTACCGTTAAACACATTCCACCCGCTTGATAATAGAACTCAAGGCTGGTGACCTAAACAAGTACACTTCCCCTCGCGACATATACTCTTTGATGCGTTGCCTTATTTCCCTTGCGATAACCAGAAAACAGAAACCGCAAACATTTACTATTAAATCATGGCGTTACATCGTCGCGTTTTACTAACTATTTGCGATTAGATATATCAACTACGTGGCCTGAAAGCATTGCCGAGGTGAATAAATAGCGTTTTCAGCATCGACTATCCCATACAAAAATACTTCGTGGCCTTTATCGCAACCCCAATCAAGCTCTACTAACGCTTACTACGTTAACAGCAAACTACAATTTCTCCGCTGTTAAGTATTAACATACGGGTTTAAAAAACGCTGTCAATACTGTTTTTTATAACATGTCTTTATTAACAGTGATTATATATTCCTGCATATGATAAATGGGTCAACAATCGCCAAATCAGGGCCAGATCGTAGGGTTGAACCTCTTTTTGTAACCGGTTTCAGAAAAAGTGACTTTCTTTGTGATGCCTTGCACACAATCGTTGCAAAGCAGTTGTTGCTGCGGCTGGCTCGCGATAATTATCAACCCACACATGTTGATCGAGACTGCTTATGAAAAACATCGTTTTATGCTGTGCCGCCGGAATGTCCACCAGCATGCTGGTGCAAAAGATGAAAGATGCCGCCCAGAAAAAAGGTGTCGACGTCACTATCAAAGCGGTCCCGGTGGCTGAGTTTGAAGAGAATATCGCCACTGCGGATATCATATTGCTCGGCCCACAGGTTAAGTATGAACAGGCCAAGCTGCAGGCGCTCGCCGACCCGCTAGGAAAAAAAGTCGCCGTTATCGATATGATGGATTACGGCATGATGAAAGGCGATGCGGTACTGGACAAAGCGCTGAAACTACTGGAGTGATGGCATGGAAGAGTTAGAAACGATCATCATGGAATTATTGGTAAACGCCGGAGCTGCGCGCAGTCAAGCCCTGACGGCGTTGCAACTGGCGCGTAAAGGTGATTTCGCCGGGGCAGAACACGCGATGATGGAATCTCGCGAGTATGTTAAACAAGCGCATAAAATCCAGACCCAACTGATCGGAATTGACGAAGGTACCGGCAAACTACCGGTTAATCTCATCACCGTCCATTCGCAGGACCACCTGATGAATGCCATGGTGATTCAGGATCTGGCAGGCGATATGATTGAACTGTATCGACGCTTACCACCAGTAAACTGATCGGAAGGCGTAAGCCTGGCGTCATCATGCCGGATGGCAGCTGATGCCTTATCCGGCCAACATAATACATCTTAAATCCATCGACATAAAAAAACCCGCCGAAGCGGGTTTTTTATTAGCGTCAGCAACGATTAATCGTTGTCAGAACCACCCAGGCCTGCGTTCAGCAGTTCTGCCAGGCTGGCAGACGCATCTTCAGCAGTCACCTGCGGAGCAACTGGCAGTTCGCCCGCTGCGCGGCGGCGCATACGATCCTGGTGGTACGCATAACCGGTACCCGCCGGGATCAGACGACCCACGATAACGTTCTCTTTCAGACCGCGCAGTTCATCACGTTTACCTGCAACAGCGGCTTCGGTCAGGACACGCGTGGTTTCCTGGAACGATGCTGCAGAGATGAAGGACTCGGTCGCCAGAGACGCTTTGGTGATACCCAGCAGATCGCGGGAGAATGTTGCACCCACTTTGCCGTTCGCTTCCAGATCGCGGTTAGCAATCTTGACGCGGGAGTATTCAACCTGCTCGCCTTCCAGGAAGTCGGAGCTACCAGCGCTTTCGATGGTGGCTTTACGCAGCATCTGACGAACGATAACTTCGATGTGCTTATCGTTAATCTTAACGCCCTGCAGACGGTATACGTCCTGAACTTCGTTAACGATATAACGAGTTACAGCATGCACACCACGCAGACGCAGGATGTCGTGCGGCGCTTCCGGACCGTCGGAAACAACGTCACCACGTTCTACACGTTCACCTTCGAACACGTTGAGCTGACGCCATTTCGGAATCATCTCTTCGTACGGCTCGCTACCGTCTACCGGGGTGATAACCAGACGACGTTTACCTTTGGTTTCTTTACCGAAGGAAATGATGCCGCTGATTTCAGCCAGGATTGCCGGCTCTTTCGGACGACGTGCTTCGAACAGGTCCGCAACGCGCGGCAGACCACCGGTGATATCCTTGGTACCGCCGGATTCCTGCGGTACACGCGCTAGGGTGTCACCAGAACTGATCTGTACGCCATCTTCCAGCTGAACAATCGCTTTACCCGGCAGGAAGTACTGAGCAGGCATATCGGTGCCTGGGATCAGAACGTCGTTGCCCTGAGCATCAACAATTTTCAGTGCCGGACGCAGGTCTTTACCACCCGCAGTACGTTCTGCAGAATCCAGAACCACCAGAGAAGACAGACCGGTCAGCTCGTCGGTCTGACGAGTAATGGTCTGGCCGTCGATCATGTCAGTGAAGCGGACGAAACCACTCACTTCGGTGATAACCGGCATGGTGTGCGGATCCCAGTTCGCTACGGTTTCGCCGCCAGCAACCTGTTCGCCATCACCTTTCGCCATAACGGAGCCGTAAGGCACTTTATAGCTTTCTTTGGTACGGCCAAATTCGTCGATCAGTTTCAGTTCGGTGTTACGTGAGGTGATAACCAGTTTACCGCTGGAGTTAACAACCGACTTCGCATTGCTCAGACGGATGCTACCTTTGTTTTTCACCTGGATGCTGGATTCAGCAGCCGCACGAGATGCCGCACCACCGATGTGGAACGTACGCATCGTCAGCTGTGTACCCGGTTCACCGATGGACTGCGCCGCGATAACGCCGATTGCTTCACCTTTATTGATGATGTGGCCACGCGCCAGGTCACGACCGTAGCAGTGCGCACATACACCAAAGTCGGTGTCACAGGATACAACGGAACGGACTTTGACGGAGTCAACGGAGTTCTCTTCCAGCAGGTCACACCACTGTTCGTGCAGCAGCGTGTTGCGTGGAACCAGAATATCCGCCGTACCCGGCTTCAGAACGTCTTCAGCAGTCACACGACCCAGAACGCGATCGCGCAGCGGTTCTTTAACGTCACCACCCTCGATAACCGGGGTCATGGTGATGCCTTCAAGCGTGCCGCAATCGTCTTCAGTAACAACCAAGTCCTGCGCAACGTCAACCAGACGACGAGTCAGATAACCGGAGTTCGCTGTTTTCAGTGCGGTATCCGCCAGACCTTTACGAGCACCGTGAGTAGAGATGAAGTACTGGAGTACGTTCAGACCTTCACGGAAGTTCGCGGTGATTGGCGTTTCGATGATGGAGCCATCTGGCTTAGCCATCAGACCACGCATACCGGCCAGCTGACGAATCTGTGCTGCAGAACCACGCGCACCGGAGTCGGCCATCATGTAGATGCTGTTGAAGGAAACCTGCTGCTCTTCTACGCCGTCACGGTTAATCACGGTTTCGGTTTGCAGGTTATCCATCATCGCTTTGGATACACGATCGTTCGCCGCAGCCCAGATATCGATAACTTTGTTATAGCGTTCGCCCGCGGTTACCAGACCAGACTGGAACTGCTCCTGGATCTCAGCAACTTCAGCTTCCGCTTCAGAGATGATCTCGTGTTTCTTCTCTGGGATAACCATGTCATCAATACCAACAGATGCACCTGAACGCGCTGCATAAGCAAAGCCGGTGTACATTGTCTGGTCAGCGAAGATAACGGTCGGCTTCAGGCCCAGAATGCGGTAACAGGTGTTCAGCATTTTGGAGATTGCTTTCTTGCCCAGCGCCTGGTTGACGATGGAGAAAGGCAGACCTTTCGGTACGATCATCCACAGAATGGCGCGACCAACGGTCGTGTCTTTCAGGCTGGTGTGCGCAACGAATTCGCCGTTTTCATCTTTTTCGTATTCAGTGATACGCACTTTAACACGCGCATGCAGAGAGGCCAGACCTGCGCGATAGATACGCTCAGCTTCTTTCGGGCCAGTCAGCACCATGCCTTCGCCTTTGGCGTTAACACAGTCACGGGTCATGTAGTACAGACCCAATACAACGTCCTGAGACGGAACGATGATAGGTTCGCCGTTCGCCGGAGACAGGATGTTGTTGGTAGACATCATCAGCGCACGCGCTTCGAGCTGGGCTTCCAGCGTCAGCGGTACGTGAACAGCCATCTGGTCACCATCGAAGTCGGCGTTATATGCCGCACAAACCAGTGGGTGCAGCTGGATAGCTTTACCTTCGATCAGTACCGGTTCAAATGCCTGGATACCCAGACGGTGCAGGGTTGGTGCACGGTTCAGCAGTACCGGGTGTTCGCGGATAACTTCGTCCAGGATATCCCAAACGACAGCTTCTTCACGTTCAACCATTTTCTTAGCGGCTTTGATGGTGGTGGCCAGGCCACGCAATTCCAGCTTGCCGTAAATGAACGGTTTGAACAGTTCCAGTGCCATTTTCTTCGGCAGACCGCACTGATGCAGACGCAGGTATGGACCTACGGTGATTACAGAACGACCGGAGTAGTCAACACGCTTACCGAGCAGGTTCTGACGGAAACGACCCTGTTTACCTTTGATCATATCGGCCAAAGATTTCAGAGGACGTTTGTTAGAACCGGTGATCGCACGACCACGACGACCGTTATCCAGCAGGGCGTCAACCGCTTCCTGCAGCATACGTTTTTCGTTACGTACGATGATGTCCGGCGCAGCCAGATCCAGCAGACGTTTCAGACGGTTGTTACGGTTGATCACGCGACGGTACAGATCGTTCAGATCTGATGTTGCGAAACGACCACCATCCAGCGGAACCAGCGGACGCAGATCTGGCGGCAGAACCGGCAGAACGGTCAGGATCATCCACTCTGGCTTGTTGCCAGACTGTACGAATGCTTCCAGCAGTTTGATACGTTTGGTCAGCTTCTTACGCTTGGTTTCGGAGTTGGTTTCGTTCAGCTCTTCGCGCAGAGTTTCGCACTCTTGCTCCAGATCCATGCTCTTCAGCAGGGCCTGGATTGCTTCCGCACCCATCTTCGCGTCGAATTCGTCACCGAACTCTTCCAGCGCGTCCAGATACTGCTCTTCAGTCAGGATCTGTTGACGTTCCAGGTTAGTCATACCGCCTTCGATAACCACATAAGATTCGAAGTACAGTACGCGTTCGATATCGCGCAGCGGCATATCGAGCAGCAGACCGATACGGGACGGCAGAGATTTCAGGAACCAGATGTGAGCGGTCGGAGAGGCCAGCTCGATGTGGCCCATACGCTCACGGCGTACTTTAGTCTGGGTCACTTCAACGCCGCACTTCTCACAGATCACACCACGGTGTTTCAGGCGCTTGTACTTACCGCACAGGCACTCATAGTCTTTTACCGGCCCAAAGATACGGGCGCAGAAAAGGCCGTCACGTTCAGGTTTGAACGTACGGTAGTTGATGGTTTCCGGCTTCTTAACTTCACCGAAAGACCATGAACGGATCATGTCTGGCGAGGCCAGAGCAATTTTGATCGCATCAAACTCTTCGGTTTTAGTCTGCGCTTTCAGAAACTTTAATAAATCTTTCACGGATTTGCTCCCGTCGGAGTTAGCACAATCTGGCGCTGGCTGTTACGCCAGCACCAGTGACCTGTTTGATCGAGAGTTACTCGTCTTCCAGCTCGATGTTGATACCCAGCGAACGAATCTCTTTCAACAGTACGTTGAAGGATTCCGGCATGCCTGGTTCCATCTGATGGTTGCCGTCCACGATGTTTTTATACATCTTAGTACGACCGTTCACGTCATCAGACTTAACGGTGAGCATTTCCTGCAGGGTGTATGCCGCGCCGTATGCTTCAAGCGCCCACACTTCCATCTCCCCGAAGCGCTGACCACCGAACTGAGCCTTACCACCCAGCGGCTGCTGAGTAACCAGGCTGTAAGAACCGGTAGAACGCGCATGCATCTTGTCATCAACCAGGTGGTTCAGTTTCAGCATGTACATGTAGCCAACGGTAACCTGGCGCTCGAACTGCTCACCGGTACGACCGTCGAACAGTGTGATCTGACCGGAAGTCGGCAGGCCACCCAGCTGTAACAGTTCCTTGATTTCAGACTCTTTCGCACCGTCGAACACCGGCGTTGCGATCGGCATACCTTTTTTCAGGTTTTCAGCCAGACGCAGAACTTCTTCATCGCTGAAGGTATTCAGGTCAACTTTCTGACGAACATCTGAACCCAGATCGTAAGCACGCTGGATGAATTCGCGCAGTTTCGCGACTTCCTGCTGCTGTTTCAGCATGGCGTTGATCTTATCGCCGATACCTTTCGCAGCCATACCCAGGTGGGTTTCAAGGATCTGACCGATGTTCATACGCGATGGTACGCCCAGCGGGTTCAGCACGATATCTACCGGCGTACCGTTAGCATCGTGTGGCATATCTTCGATCGGGTTGATCTTAGAGATTACACCCTTGTTACCGTGACGACCTGCCATCTTATCACCAGGCTGGATCCGACGTTTAACCGCCAGATAAACCTTAACAATCTTCAGCACGCCCGGTGCCAGATCGTCGCCCTGAGTGATTTTACGGCGTTTCGCTTCGAGTTTTTTCTCGAACTCGTGTTTCAGTTCGTCGTACTGCTCAGCCAGTTGTTCCAGCTGATTTTGTTTCTCTTCGTCGGTCAGGCCGAGTTCTAACCAGCGATCGCGCGGCAGTTTGTCGAGCTTCTCAGCTTCAACACCACCGGAAACCAGCACAGCGTAGATACGGCTGAACAGGCCAGCTTCGAGGATTTGCAGTTCTTCAGACAGGTCTTTTTTCGCCTGCTTCAGCTGCATCTCTTCGATTTCCAGCGCACGTTTGTCTTTTTCTACGCCATCGCGAGTAAAGACCTGAACGTCGATAATCGTACCGGAAACACCGTTTGGCACGCGCAGAGAAGAGTCTTTAACGTCAGACGCTTTCTCACCGAAGATCGCACGCAGCAGCTTCTCTTCTGGCGTCAGCTGGGTTTCACCTTTCGGCGTTACCTTACCAACCAGAATGTCGCCACCGGTTACTTCCGCGCCGATATAAACGATACCGGATTCATCCAGTTTGGAGAGCGCAGCTTCACCCACGTTCGGGATGTCAGCGGTGATCTCTTCCGGCCCCAGCTTGGTGTCACGGGACACACATGCCAGTTCCTGAATGTGGATGGTGGTGAAACGGTCTTCCTGGACAACACGCTCAGATACGAGGATGGAGTCTTCGAAGTTGTAACCATTCCATGGCATGAATGCCACGCGCATGTTCTGACCGAGCGCCAGTTCACCGAGATCGGTGGACGGACCGTCTGCCAGCACATCACCACGTTCAACCGGCTCGCCCAGAGATACGCAAGGCATCTGGTTGATACAGGTGTTCTGGTTAGAACGGGTGTATTTGGTCAGGTTATAAATGTCGATACCTGCTTCGCCCGGGTACATCTCGTCTTCGTTAACTTTGATAACGATACGGGAAGCATCCACGTACTGGACGGTACCGCCACGTTTAGCAACTGCGGTAACACCGGAGTCGACGGCAACAGCACGTTCCATACCGGTACCAACCAGCGGCTTATCAGCACGCAGAGTCGGAACCGCCTGACGTTGCATGTTCGCACCCATCAATGCACGGTTGGCGTCATCGTGTTCCAGGAACGGGATCAGGGACGCACCGACGGATACCACCTGCTGGGTGGATACGTCCATGTAGTCAACCTGGTCACGGCTGAACAAGCTGGATTCGCCTTTGCTACGGCAGGTAACCAGATCTTCTACAAAGTGGCCTTCGTCATCCAGGTTGGAGTTCGCCTGAGCGATAACGTAGTTGCCTTCTTCGATAGCAGACAGGTAATGAATTTCGTCAGTTACAACACCGTCGGTCACTTTACGGTACGGAGTCTCGAGGAAGCCGTATTCGTTAGTCTGTGCGTACACAGACAAGGAGTTGATCAGACCGATGTTCGGACCTTCAGGCGTTTCGATTGGACATACGCGACCGTAGTGAGTCGGGTGTACGTCTCGAACTTCGAAGCCTGCGCGTTCACGGGTCAAACCGCCTGGGCCGAGTGCAGAGATACGACGTTTGTGCGTAATCTCAGACAGCGGGTTGTTCTGGTCCATAAACTGAGACAGCTGGCTGGAACCAAAGAACTCTTTCACTGCTGCAGAAATCGGCTTAGCGTTGATCATATCCTGAGGCATCAGGGTATCCAGATCGCCCAGAGACAGACGCTCTTTCACCGCACGCTCAACACGTACCAGGCCAACGCGGAACTGGTTTTCCGCCATTTCGCCTACGGAACGGATACGACGGTTACCGAGGTGGTCGATATCATCGACTTCGCCTTTACCGTTACGGATATCGATGAGCTTCTTCATCACTTCGATGATGTCATCTTTGCTCAGGATACCGGAACCTTCGATTTCGTCGCGCAGCAGAGAACGGTTGAACTTCATACGACCAACCGCAGACAGGTCATAGCGGTCTTCGGAGAAGAACAGGTTCTCGAACAGGCTTTCAGCAGCTTCACGCGTCGGCGGCTCACCAGGGCGCATCATGCGGTAGATTTCTACCAGCGCGCTCAGACGATCGTTGGTTGGGTCGACACGTACAGTTTCAGAAATGTACGGACCGTGGTCCAGATCGTTGGTGAACAGCGTTTCGATACGCTTGTGGCCAGACTGGCTCAGCTTAGCCAGCAGATCCAGACTCAGCTCCATGTTAGCTGCGCAGATCAGCTCGCCAGTAGATTCGTCAACGTAGTCTTTAGCCGCAACTTTACCAGCAATGTATTCAACCGGAACTTCGATATGTTTGATATCGTCTTTTTCCAGCTGGCGAATGTGGCGCGCAGTGATGCGACGGCCTTTTTCGACGTAGACTTTGCCGTTAGCTTCGATGTCAAAGGAGGCGGTTTCACCACGCAGGCGTTCCGGCACCAGTTCCATCTGCAGCTTGTTGTCACGAATTTCGAAAACAACTTTCTCAAAGAATAGGTCAAGGATCTGCTCAGTAGTGTAGTTCAGTGCACGCAGAATAATGGTCGCAGGCAGTTTACGGCGACGGTCAATACGTACGAACAGGTTGTCCTTCGGATCGAATTCGAAGTCCAGCCAGGAACCACGGTAAGGGATAATACGCGCGTTATACAGCACTTTACCCGAAGAGTGGGTTTTACCTTTGTCGGAGTCAAAAAAGACGCCAGGACTACGGTGCAGCTGAGAAACGATAACACGCTCAGTACCGTTGATAACAAAGGTACCGTTGTCTGTCATGAGCGGAATTTCGCCCATGTAGACTTCTTGTTCTTTAATGTCTTTTACGGTGCCTTCCGGCGCTTCGCGCTCGTAGATCACCAGGCGCAGTTTTACGCGCAGCGGTGCGGAATAGGTCACGCCACGGATCTGACATTCCTGAACGTCAAACACCGGTTCGCCAAGGCGGTAGCTGACGTATTGCAGCTCGGAATTACCGCTGTAGCTCTGAATCGGGAAAACGGAACGGAAAGCTGCTTCCAGACCATACTGCCCTTCAGGATCTTGCTCGATGAACTTCTGAAACGAGTCAAGCTGGATAGAAAGGAGATAAGGTATGTCCAACACTTGCGGACGTTTACCAAAATCCTTACGAATACGTTTTTTCTCGGTATAGGAGTAAACCATTAGGGTTCCTCAGCTCGCTGACAAGTCGACCCATCTGTCCGACGAAGGGACAGTTTGTGCAACACTATTTTGTTGACCGGAAAATCGAATACTTTCCGCAATGCCTGTTGCTATCACGCTTAAACCATTTCATTGCGATTTACACAGAACTGACGTTCTGTCGCAGTATATTAAGACGTCGATAGAAACAAGCATTGAAAGGCACAGCAGTAGTCAAACAGTGTGAAATGCTACTGGCGCCTTACAGCGCAAAAAGGCTGGTGACTAAAAAGTCACCAGCCATCAGCCTAATTTCTTAGGCTGCAACCAGAAAAGTTGGCTTATTTAACTTCAACTTCAGCGCCAGCTTCTTCCAGAGATTTTTTCAGTGCTTCTGCGTCGTCTTTGCTCACGCCTTCTTTCAGCGCAGCCGGTGCAGATTCTACCAGGTCTTTAGCTTCTTTCAGACCCAGGCCAGTTGCGCCACGTACTGCTTTGATAACAGCAACTTTGTTAGCGCCAGCAGCTTTCAGAATTACGTCGAATTCAGTTTTTTCTTCAGCAGCTTCAGCCGGGCCAGCAGCTACAGCTACAGCAGCAGCAGCAGAAACACCGAATTTTTCTTCCATTGCAGAAATCAGTTCTACAACGTCCATTACGGACATAGCGGATACTGCTTCAATGATTTGATCTTTAGTGATAGACATTTAAATTGTTCCTGAAAATCAGAATAAGTTTATACGTAAGCAGATGCTTTACAAAGATAACTGCGATTAAGCAGCTTCTTTCGCATCGCGTACAGCAGCCAGAGTACGAACCAGTTTGCCAGCCGAAGCTTCTTTCATGGTTGCCATCAGGCGTGCAATTGCTTCTTCGTAGGTCGGCAGAGTTGCCAGGCGATCGATATTCGATGCCGTAATCAACTCACCTTCAAAGGCTGCGGCTTTGACCTCAAATTTTGCATTCGCTTTCGCGAACTCTTTGAACAGACGAGCAGCAGCGCCCGGGTGTTCCATAGAGTATGCAATCAGGGTCGGACCAACAAACGTGTCTTTCAGGCACTCGAACTGAGTACCTTCAACGACGCGGCGCAGCAGGGTGTTACGAACAACACGCATGTATACGCCAGCTTCACGACCTGCTTTACGCAGTTCAGTCATTTTATCTACAGTTACGCCACGGGAATCCGCAACTACTGCAGACAGCGCGCCTTTGGCTACTTCGCTGACTTCAGCAACAATCGCTTGTTTGTCTTGAAGATTTAAAGCCATTAGCTTTGCTCCTGGATGTTTGCCGGAACTCATGTTCCGGAACTCACTTCACTCCCCCCAACGGAGAGAGCGTCTAAATACGGTGAGCAGAAACAAGCCAGAGTATCAGAAATAATCTTAGCGTTCTGTCACCGTCTACGCAGGGCATTAAGTTTCTTACGAAACACCTGCGGTCTTCGACGGAGGCCTGGATTAGGCCAGGCTCCAACGAACAAATCTTTTCTATCTGTCGCTATTCAATCTGTAGTGGCGTTGACTGCCTTGCCACAGCCTGAATATCTCAGATATACGTCTGCAATTAGCAGAATACGTGGGGGTAAGATTGTAGACAAAATCACCGCCCACGTAAAGGCGAATATTAGTTCGCCACAGTCGCAGTCAGACCGGACTGATCAACGGCAACGCCAGCACCCATGGTGGTGGAGATGCTAACTTTCTTGATGTACACGCCTTTTGCCTGAGTCGGTTTTGCTTTTTTCAGCGCAACCAGCAGAGCTTCCAGGTTTTCTTTCAGTTTGTCAGCGTCAAAATCCACTTTACCGATGGTGGTGTGGATGATGCCGTTTTTGTCGTTACGGTAACGAACCTGACCAGCTTTAGCATTCTTAACAGCTTCAGCAACGTTAGGAGTTACAGTACCAACTTTCGGGTTTGGCATCAGGCCGCGCGGACCCAGAACCTGACCCAGCTGGCCAACAACGCGCATTGCATCCGGGGAAGCAATAACAACGTCAAAGTTCATTTCGCCTTTCTTGATCTGTTCAGCCAGATCTTCCATACCTACCAGCTCAGCGCCTGCAGCTTTAGCAGCTTCAGCGTTTGCACCCTGGGTAAATACGGCTACGCGAACGGAACGGCCAGTACCGTGCGGCAGTACAGTTGCACCACGTACGTTCTGGTCAGATTTACGAGCATCGATGCCGAGGTTAACAGCAACGTCCACGCTTTCTACGAATTTAGCAGTGGCCAGCTCTTTCAGCAGAGCGATAGCTTCGTTGATGTCATACTGCTTAGTAGCATCAACTTTGTCACGGATCACGGACATGCGCTTGGTCAGTTTAGCCATTTCTTAGTCCTCCACTACCAGGCCCATGGAACGTGCAGTACCTTCAATGGAGCGAGTCATCGCTTCAATGTCGGAACCAGTCATGTCGGCAGCTTTGGTCTGCGCGATTTCCTGCAGCTGAGCGCGGGAAATTTTACCCACTTTGTCTTTGTTCGGCTTGCCGGAACCAGACTTGATACCAGCCGCTTTCTTCAGCAGAACTGCTGCCGGAGGCGTTTTGGTAACGAAAGTGAAAGAACGGTCAGCGTAAACGGTGATAACAACCGGGATTGGCAGACCTTTTTCCATGGAATCAGTTTTAGCGTTGAACGCTTTGCAGAATTCCATGATGTTCACGCCTTGTTGACCCAGTGCAGGACCTACCGGCGGACTCGGGTTAGCCATACCAGCTGCAACCTGCAGCTTGACATAGGCTTGGACTTTCTTAGCCATTCTAAATTCCTCTAGTTGGGTTATAACGCCTCAAGGAGGCTCCCCGTGATTAAATTCGTTTTACGGATAGGATCCATAAAAACAAAAGGCGCGAAATTGTATTCCAATCTCGCGCCTTGTGCAACGATTAAATCGTCGCTTTTTTGATCGGGGTGTTAGGCTTTTTCAACCTGTGCGAAGTCCAGTTCAACCGGAGTCGCACGACCGAAGATAGATACGGAAACTTTCAGACGAGACTTCTCGTAGTCCACTTCTTCAACCACGCCGTTAAAGTCAGCGAACGGACCGTCGCTAACGCGAACCATTTCACCTGGCTCAAACATCGTTTTCGGACGCGGCTTGTCGCCAACCTGCTGCAGACGGTTCATGATCGCATCAACTTCTTTGTCGCTGATCGGCGCCGGACGGTCAGATGTACCGCCGATAAAGCCCATCACACGCGGCACGCTGCGCACCAGGTGCCAGCTTGCGTCATTCATCACCATCTGGACCAATACATAGCCCGGGAAGAATTTACGTTCGCTCTTGCGACGCTGACCGCCACGGATTTCGACCACTTCTTCGGTCGGCACCATGACTTCGCCAAACAACTCTTCCATATTTTGTAACTTGATATATTCGCGCAACGATGTAGCTACGCGGCCTTCAAAACCGGAAAACGCCTGAACGACGTACCAGCGCTTTTTAGGGGCTTCAGACATCTTAGAACCTCAGGCCAGTGATAAAGGATACCAGGCGAACCAGAATACCATCCAGTCCCCACAGGATCAGTGACATTACTGCGGTAACCGCAGCCACAATTAATGTGGTGTGCAATGTTTCCTGGCGAGTTGGCCAAATGACCTTACGGACTTCGGTTCTCGCTTCACGGGCAAAAGCAACGGTCGCTTTACCTTTTGTTGTCAACAGCGCGACACCACCCGCTGCGGCAATCAGAATCACTACGGCCAGCGCACGCAGCGGCAGCATCATGTCACGATAGAGGTAGTTGCCAACGATAGCTACAAGCAGCAATACAGCGACAACAACCCACTTCATCGCTTCCAGGCCGCGCCCGCTTCCTTGAGCTTCGGTATTCGCACTCATAAACCAACCTGTCAGAAGTATTCTACAAACATTTTCACCCCGCGTAAGCGAGGCGATCCAAACCGAAATGCTCTGGTGCGTTTCGGACTAAACGCCCTCTTCAGAGCCTGTCTCAGCAATGATTATGACAAATAAAATCACTGATGAGCCAGGTTCTGGTGTGAAAGCGTGCAAAAAGGGCATCAAATGATGCCCTTTTATTGCGCATTGCGTCAAATGTTATTCGGCAATTAGCTCATTACTTTGGCAACAACGCCCGCACCAACAGTACGGCCGCCTTCACGGATTGCGAAACGCAGACCGTCGTCCATCGCGATTGGGTGGATCAGGGTAACAACCATTTTGATGTTGTCGCCCGGCATTACCATCTCAACGCCTTCCGGCAGTTCGATGGTACCAGTCACGTCAGTAGTACGGAAGTAGAACTGCGGACGGTAGCCTTTGAAGAACGGAGTATGACGGCCGCCTTCGTCTTTGGACAGAATGTACACTTCAGATTCGAACTTGGTGTGCGGCTTGATAGAGCCCGGCTTAGCCAGTACCTGACCACGTTCGATTTCTTCACGTTTGATACCACGCAGCAGAACACCAACGTTCTCACCAGCACGGCCTTCGTCCAGCAGTTTGCGGAACATTTCAACGCCAGTACAGGTAGACTTAGCAGTCTCTTTGATACCAACGATTTCAACTTCTTCACCAACTTTGATGATACCGCGCTCTACACGACCGGTAACAACGGTACCACGACCGGAGATGGAGAATACGTCTTCGATAGGCAGCAGGAACGGCTTGTCAATCGCACGCTCTGGTTCTGGGATATAAGAATCCAGGAAGCCAGCCAGTTCGATGATTTTCGCTTCCCACTCTGCTTCGCCTTCCAGCGCTTTCAGAGCAGAACCACGAACGATCGGAGTGTCGTCGCCCGGGAAATCGTACTGAGACAGAAGTTCACGAACTTCCATTTCTACCAGTTCCAGCAGCTCTTCGTCATCAACCATGTCGCATTTGTTCAGGAACACGATGATGTACGGAACGCCTACCTGACGACCCAGCAGGATGTGCTCACGAGTCTGCGGCATCGGGCCGTCAGTCGCAGCAACAACCAGGATCGCGCCGTCCATCTGCGCAGCACCGGTGATCATGTTTTTAACATAGTCGGCGTGGCCCGGGCAGTCTACGTGTGCGTAGTGGCGAGTCGGGGTGTCATATTCAACGTGAGAAGTGTTGATGGTGATACCACGAGCTTTTTCTTCCGGCGCGTTATCGATCTGGTCGAATGCACGAGCAGCACCGCCGTAGGTTTTAGCCAGTACGGTAGTGATTGCAGCGGTCAGCGTTGTTTTACCATGGTCAACGTGGCCGATAGTACCGACGTTAACGTGCGGTTTTGTACGTTCAAATTTTTCTTTAGACATCGATTGTCCCTCTAAGACACGGATAAATCGGTGATATCACCACATCAACCAGGCCATATGCCTGAGCTGTTGAATGCTTTTAAAAGTAAACAGAGAGAAACGGGAAGGAGAAGTGAAGTGGTGCTGATACCCAGAGTCGAACTGGGGACCTCACCCTTACCAAGGGTGCGCTCTACCAACTGAGCCATATCAGCACGTCTGGAGCGGGCAGCGGGAATCGAACCCGCATCATCAGCTTGGAAGGCTGAGGTAATAGCCATTATACGATGCCCGCATCCTGAAACTCGGCTACCCAGTTCTTTCTGTAATAAAAAAGAGATTTCTCTCTTTTTTATTCGAGCTGATTAATTTTTTAACCAACTCAGGCGGCGATAACGCTGCCAGAAAGTGGTGGTGGGGGAAGGATTCGAACCTTCGAAGTCTGTGACGGCAGATTTACAGTCTGCTCCCTTTGGCCGCTCGGGAACCCCACCGGACTTGATGGTGCCGACTACCGGAATCGAACTGGTGACCTACTGATTACAAGTCAGTTGCTCTACCTACTGAGCTAAGTCGGCATCAAGTAGCGCGCATTTTATGGAGACATGCGCACTCATGCAACTAAAAAATTGCATAAAATGTTCTATCGCTCACATTTTGCGCTATACGACCGATAAATAATCTATTTCTTCTTCGAATTGAACAAATTTCCAACGTCAGCCGCGCTCCCAGAAGGCATTTTGCTCCAGCATGCCGTTATCAATAGAGAGAAAGTGCATCTTTATACATCTGGAATAGCCGTCACATTGCGTTTCAGGGGACGATTTTTTCTTATTATTCCCTCCCATCTGGTGTTACCCTCCTGCCCATTGTCCAAATTAACTGAAATGTGCGTGCCATTGCGTACCGGGGATGATTTCGTTTTTTACCGCAGACCTGATATAGCAATGACAGCCAGACCATGCGTATGAGTATAAAAGAGCAAGCGTTAACGTCGCCTTACCTACAGTTTGATCGCAACCAGTGGGCTGCGCTTCGTGATTCCGTGCCGATGACTCTGACCGAGGAAGAGATTGCTCGTCTGAAAGGCATTAACGAAGACTTATCGCTGGAAGAAGTTGCTGAGATTTATTTACCATTATCGCGTTTGCTAAATTTTTACATCAGTTCGAACCTGCGGCGTCAGGCTGTGCTGGAGCAATTTTTAGGCACCAACGGCGAGCGTATTCCTTATATTATTAGCATTGCTGGCAGCGTCGCCGTCGGCAAAAGTACGACTGCACGTGTGTTGCAAGCGTTACTGAGTCGCTGGCCCGAGCATCGTAAGGTTGAGCTGATCACTACTGACGGTTTTCTTCATCCTAACCAGGTGTTGAAAGATCGTGGGCTCATGAAGAAGAAAGGCTTTCCTCAGTCCTATGATATGCACCGTCTGGTTAAATTCGTTTCCGATCTAAAGTCTGGCGTCCCCAACGTTACGGCACCGGTCTATTCTCATCTGATTTATGATGTGATCCCTGATGGCGACAAAACCGTTGCCCAGCCCGACATATTAATCCTCGAAGGGCTCAATGTGTTACAAAGCGGGATGGACTATCCTCACGATCCACATCATGTATTTGTTTCTGACTTTGTCGACTTTTCTATTTATGTGGATGCGCCAGAAGAATTACTCCAGACGTGGTATATCAACCGCTTCCTGAAATTCCGCGAAGGGGCATTTACCAACCCAGACTCTTATTTCCATAACTATGCGAAATTGTCGGAAGACGAGGCAATCAACACGGCCACATCGCTGTGGAAAGAAATCAACTGGTTGAATTTAAAACAGAATATTTTACCAACGCGTGAGCGAGCCAGCTTAATCATGACGAAAAGCGCTAATCATGCCGTTGAGCAAGTCAGATTACGAAAATAAAAAAATAAAGGGGAGTCATAGCTCCCCTTCTTATTATTCAGCGCTTCTAAGCGATATTTCCCCACCCATCCAGGGTTTTATCACGCCATTTTGTTCGAGTAGTAATGCACCTTGCGCATCTATTCCACGAGATACGCCAAATATTTCTTTATCACCAATAATGAGTTTAACAGAGCGGTCGATAAAGTTATCCAGCACCCTCCAGCGGGACAAATACGGCGCCAGGCCCTCATGCTCAAACAGTACCAGGGCAGCGCGCAGCTCGCGGATCAGTCGGGCAGCCAGAGTATTGCGGTCAATGGTAATACCCGCCTCCTGCAGATTAATCCAGCCTTGATTAACCACATTCTCCTCAACCCGACGCATGGACATGTTTATACCCGCCCCAATAACAATCTGTGCGGCATCGCCCGTTTTTCCGGTGAGTTCAACCAGGATCCCTGCCAGTTTACGGTCGAGCAAATAGAGGTCGTTCGGCCATTTAACACGTACTTTATCCGCGCCCAGATCGCGTAAAACCTCAGCCATGACAATACCAATCACCAGGCTCAGGCCAATCGCGGCTGCCGGTCCTTGTTCCAGTCGCCAGAACATTGAAAGGTACAGATTGGCGCCAAAGGGAGAGAACCATTTACGTCCACGACGACCACGACCGGCCTGCTGATACTCAGCGACGCAGGCGTCCCCTGACTCCAGTTGACCAATTCGATCCATCAGGTACTGATTGGTTGAGTCGATAACCGGCAGGACCGTTATATTCCCGCCATCCAGCTGAGAATAAATAAGTGATGAATCTAATAGCTGGATAGGTTCAGGTAAGCTGTATCCTTTACCAGGGACAGTAAATACATCAACACCCCAGTCACGTAGCGTCTGGACATGTTTATTGATTGCCGCACGGCTCATTCCCAGCTTTTCACCGAGTTGCTCACCAGAGTGAAATTCACCATCGGATAATAATGAAATAAGCGTCAGGGGGACGGTATTATCCTTCATGCAACGATCTCCACGGCATTTACTTCACCCAGTGGGCCAATAAACCGGACTTCCGGTTCAAGCCAGACATTGAATTTCTCACCGACTTTTTGGCGTACGTGATGCGCCAGTTGCACCACATCCTGACTCGTAGCATGGCCTGCATTGATCAGCACCAGTGCCTGCTGCTGATGTACCACTGCGCCACCAATGCGCATGCCTTTTAGCTGACATTGATCGATAAGCCAGCCAGCAGCCAGTTTCACAGAGCCATCAGCCTGTGGGTATTGAGGTGCTGTCGGGAATTTCGCCAGGAGCTCCTGTGCAATATCCGCGGTGACTACCGGGTTTTTAAAGAAGCTCCCCGCATTACCGTTTACTTTTGGATCGGGCAGTTTTGTGGTGCGCATATGGCAAACAGAATCAAAAACCTGCCGAGGCGTTACCGTGGCAGGATCAAGACGCGTCAGGTCACCGTAAGTGAGAACGGGTTGCCACTGTTTAGGTAAGCGCAGACCAACAGCTACAATCGCGAAACGATACTGGTACTCATGTTTGAAGATACTGTCACGGTAACCAAATCGGCATTCTGCGGCGCTGACGCGCAGATGTTTGCCGGTCGAAAGCTCTACGCAGTCCACATATTCGCAGACGCGCCGCAGTTCTACGCCATAGGCACCAATATTCTGGATTGGCGATGAACCCACGCAGCCGGGGATCAGCGCCAGATTTTCCAGCCCGGGCATGCTTTGCTGCAGCGTATGCTCTACCAGATGATGCCAGTTTTCACCCGCGCCTACGTGCAAATGCCACGCATCAGGTTGTTCTGTAATCGCTATTCCCTTGATACGGTTGACGATCACCGTTCCATGGAAGGCATCAAGAAACAGGACGTTACTCCCTTCGCCCAGGATTAGCACTGGATGATGTGATGCATTGGCTGATTGCCAGGCATTTAGTAGTTGTTGCTCATTTTCAGCACAGACAAGCACATTAGCTTGTTGATCGATACCGAAGGTGTTCCAGGCTTTAAGGGAGTGATTCATAGACGCTTTCCTGATGCAAAATCGCGCTTAGTTTACCGTATATGCTGCAGGATGGCTTGTGTTATGGAAGCTTAGGATGTTGCTTTGCAACCGATGAGGCTGCAATCACAGGCAGAATAAGGTTTACAGGCACCGTATCCGGTAATAACAGACGCTGGCCGGATAAGGCGGAAGGCCACATCCGGCAGTTTTCACTCCCTGCAGACGCAAAAAAGCCCATCCGGCAGGATGGGCTTCTTCACTTATTTAATGCCTGGCAGTTCCCTACTCTCGCATGGGGAGACCCCACACTACCATCGGCGCTACGGCGTTTCACTTCTGAGTTCGGCATGGGGTCAGGTGGGACCACCGCGCTACAGCCGCCAGGCAAATTCTGTTTATCAACACACCTCTCGGGCCTGTCGATGTAATCTGTAATCAAGCTGAATTTCGATGTCTCTTTCGCCAAAACATCTTCGGCGTTGTAAGGTTAAGCCTCACGGTTCATTAGTATCGGTTAGCTCAACGTATCGCTACGCTTACACACCCGACCTATCAACGTCGTCGTCTTCAACGTTCCTTCAGGACCCTTAAAGGGTCAGGGAGAACTCATCTCGGGGCAAGTTTCGTGCTTAGATGCTTTCAGCACTTATCTCTTCCGCATTTAGCTACCGGGCAATGCCATTGGCATGACAACCCGAACACCAGTGATGCGTCCACTCCGGTCCTCTCGTACTAGGAGCAGCCCCCCTCAATTCTCCAGCGCCCACGGCAGATAGGGACCGAACTGTCTCACGACGTTCTAAACCCAGCTCGCGTACCACTTTAAATGGCGAACAGCCATACCCTTGGGACCTACTTCAGCCCCAGGATGTGATGAGCCGACATCGAGGTGCCAAACACCGCCGTCGATATGAACTCTTGGGCGGTATCAGCCTGTTATCCCCGGAGTACCTTTTATCCGTTGAGCGATGGCCCTTCCATTCAGAACCACCGGATCACTAAGACCTGCTTTCGCACCTGCTCGAGCCGTCACTCTCGCAGTCAAGCTAGCTTATGCCTTTGCACTAACCTCCTGATGTCCGACCAGGATTAGCTAACCTTCGTGCTCCTCCGTTACTCTTTAGGAGGAGACCGCCCCAGTCAAACTACCCACCAGACACTGTCCGCAACCCGGATTACGGGTCTACGTTAGAACACCAGCCATTAAAGGGTGGTATTTCAAGGTTGGCTCCATGCAGACTGGCGTCCACACTTCAAAGCCTCCCACCTATCCTACACATCAAGGACCAGTGTTCAGTGTCAAGCTATAGTAAAGGTTCACGGGGTCTTTCCGTCTTGCCGCGGGTACACTGCATCTTCACAGCGAGTTCAATTTCACTGAGTCTCGGGTGGAGACAGCCTGGCCATCATTACGCCATTCGTGCAGGTCGGAACTTACCCGACAAGGAATTTCGCTACCTTAGGACCGTTATAGTTACGGCCGCCGTTTACCGGGGCTTCGATCAAGAGCTTCTCCTTACGGATAACCCCATCAATTAACCTTCCGGCACCGGGCAGGCGTCACACCGTATACGTCCACTTTCGTGTTTGCACAGTGCTGTGTTTTTAATAAACAGTTGCAGCCAGCTGGTATCTTCGACTGATTTCAGCTCCATGAGTAAATCACTTCACCTACATATCAGCGTGCCTTCTCCCGAAGTTACGGCACCATTTTGCCTAGTTCCTTCACCCGAGTTCTCTCAAGCGCCTTGGTATTCTCTACCTGACCACCTGTGTCGGTTTGGGGTACGATTTTGTGTTACCTGATGCTTAGAGGCTTTTCCTGGAAGCAGGGCATTTGTTACTTCAGCACCGTAGTGCCTCGTCATCACACCTCAGCGTTAACAAGACTCCGGATTTACCTGGAATCTCCGCCTACATGCTTAAACCGGGACAACCGTCGCCCGGCTAACATAGCCTTCTCCGTCCCCCCTTCGCAGTAACACCAAGTACAGGAATATTAACCTGTTTCCCATCGACTACGCCTTTCGGCCTCGCCTTAGGGGTCGACTCACCCTGCCCCGATTAACGTTGGACAGGAACCCTTGGTCTTCCGGCGTGCGGGTTTTTCACCCGCATTATCGTTACTTATGTCAGCATTCGCACTTCTGATACCTCCAGCATGCCTCACAGCACACCTTCAACGGCTTACAGAACGCTCCCCTACCCAACAACACATAGTGTCGCTGCCGCAGCTTCGGTGCATGGTTTAGCCCCGTTACATCTTCCGCGCAGGCCGACTCGACCAGTGAGCTATTACGCTTTCTTTAAATGATGGCTGCTTCTAAGCCAACATCCTGGCTGTCTGTGCCTTCCCACATCGTTTCCCACTTAACCATGACTTTGGGACCTTAGCTGGCGGTCTGGGTTGTTTCCCTCTTCACGACGGACGTTAGCACCCGCCGTGTGTCTCCCGTGATAACATTCTTCGGTATTCGCAGTTTGCATCGGGTTGGTAAGTCGGGATGACCCCCTAGCCGAAACAGTGCTCTACCCCCGAAGATGAGTTCACGAGGCGCTACCTAAATAGCTTTCGGGGAGAACCAGCTATCTCCCGGTTTGATTGGCCTTTCACCCCCAGCCACAAGTCATCCGCTAATTTTTCAACATTAGTCGGTTCGGTCCTCCAGTTAGTGTTACCCAACCTTCAACCTGCCCATGGCTAGATCACCGGGTTTCGGGTCTATACCCTGCAACTTAACGCCCAGTTAAGACTCGGTTTCCCTTCGGCTCCCCTATTCGGTTAACCTTGCTACAGAATATAAGTCGCTGACCCATTATACAAAAGGTACGCAGTCACCCCATAAAGAGGCTCCCACTGCTTGTACGTACACGGTTTCAGGTTCTTTTTCACTCCCCTCGCCGGGGTTCTTTTCGCCTTTCCCTCACGGTACTGGTTCACTATCGGTCAGTCAGGAGTATTTAGCCTTGGAGGATGGTCCCCCCATATTCAGACAGGATACCACGTGTCCCGCCCTACTCTTCGAGTTCACAACACATGCACTTTTGTGTACGGGACTATCACCCTGTACCGTCGGACTTTCCAGACCGTTCCACTACCACACATGCTGATTCAGACTCTGGGCTGCTCCCCGTTCGCTCGCCGCTACTGGGGGAATCTCGGTTGATTTCTTTTCCTCGGGGTACTTAGATGTTTCAGTTCCCCCGGTTCGCTTCATTACGCTATGTATTCACGTAATGATAGTGTGACGAATCACACTGGGTTTCCCCATTCGGAAATCGCCGGTTATAACGGTTCATATCACCTTACCGACGCTTATCGCAGATTAGCACGTCCTTCATCGCCTCTGACTGCCAGGGCATCCACCGTGTACGCTTAGTCGCTTAACCTCACAACCCGAAGATGTTTCGTAAAACACTTCAGTGTTGCGAAAATTTGAGAGACTCGAACACACCGCTTTTCATTTCTTGTTTACGGAGAAATGAAACAGTGTGTCGTTTCAATTTTCAGCTTGATCCAGATTTTTAAAGAGCAAAACTTCGCAGTGAACCTTTTCAGGTACACTCTGAAGTTTTCTTGTGTTTTTGCAGTAAGGAATGGTGGAGCTATGCGGGATCGAACCGCAGACCTCCTGCGTGCAAGGCAGGCGCTCTCCCAGCTGAGCTATAGCCCCATCGTAGTTAAATCTCGTTTAACCTTAATTTCTGTTGAGGCAAGGCGTGGTGACGCGAAGCATACTGAAGTATGTGAGCGTCGCCGCAACGCAGCATCAGCAGAAATTTGGTAGGCCTGAGTGGACTTGAACCACCGACCTCACCCTTATCAGGGGTGCGCTCTAACCACCTGAGCTACAAGCCTGCAGAGATTTTCTTACTGCTAATTTTCATCAGACAATCTGTGTGAGCACTACAAAGAACGTTTCTTTAAGGTAAGGAGGTGATCCAACCGCAGGTTCCCCTACGGTTACCTTGTTACGACTTCACCCCAGTCATGAATCACAAAGTGGTAAGCGCCCTCCCGAAGGTTAAGCTACCTACTTCTTTTGCAACCCACTCCCATGGTGTGACGGGCGGTGTGTACAAGGCCCGGGAACGTATTCACCGTGGCATTCTGATCCACGATTACTAGCGATTCCGACTTCATGGAGTCGAGTTGCAGACTCCAATCCGGACTACGACATACTTTATGAGGTCCGCTTGCTCTCGCGAGGTCGCTTCTCTTTGTATATGCCATTGTAGCACGTGTGTAGCCCTACTCGTAAGGGCCATGATGACTTGACGTCATCCCCACCTTCCTCCAGTTTATCACTGGCAGTCTCCTTTGAGTTCCCGGCCGGACCGCTGGCAACAAAGGATAAGGGTTGCGCTCGTTGCGGGACTTAACCCAACATTTCACAACACGAGCTGACGACAGCCATGCAGCACCTGTCTCAGAGTTCCCGAAGGCACCAAAGCATCTCTGCTAAGTTCTCTGGATGTCAAGAGTAGGTAAGGTTCTTCGCGTTGCATCGAATTAAACCACATGCTCCACCGCTTGTGCGGGCCCCCGTCAATTCATTTGAGTTTTAACCTTGCGGCCGTACTCCCCAGGCGGTCGACTTAACGCGTTAGCTCCGGAAGCCACGCCTCAAGGGCACAACCTCCAAGTCGACATCGTTTACGGCGTGGACTACCAGGGTATCTAATCCTGTTTGCTCCCCACGCTTTCGCACCTGAGCGTCAGTCTTTGTCCAGGGGGCCGCCTTCGCCACCGGTATTCCTCCAGATCTCTACGCATTTCACCGCTACACCTGGAATTCTACCCCCCTCTACAAGACTCTAGCCTGCCAGTTTCGGATGCAGTTCCCAGGTTGAGCCCGGGGATTTCACATCCGACTTGACAGACCGCCTGCGTGCGCTTTACGCCCAGTAATTCCGATTAACGCTTGCACCCTCCGTATTACCGCGGCTGCTGGCACGGAGTTAGCCGGTGCTTCTTCTGCGAGTAACGTCAATCACTGCGGTTATTAACCACAATGCCTTCCTCCTCGCTGAAAGTACTTTACAACCCGAAGGCCTTCTTCATACACGCGGCATGGCTGCATCAGGCTTGCGCCCATTGTGCAATATTCCCCACTGCTGCCTCCCGTAGGAGTCTGGACCGTGTCTCAGTTCCAGTGTGGCTGGTCATCCTCTCAGACCAGCTAGGGATCGTCGCCTAGGTGAGCCGTTACCCCACCTACTAGCTAATCCCATCTGGGCACATCCGATGGCAAGAGGCCCGAAGGTCCCCCTCTTTGGTCTTGCGACGTTATGCGGTATTAGCTACCGTTTCCAGTAGTTATCCCCCTCCATCGGGCAGTTTCCCAGACATTACTCACCCGTCCGCCACTCGTCACCCAAGGAGCAAGCTCCTCTGTGCTACCGTTCGACTTGCATGTGTTAGGCCTGCCGCCAGCGTTCAATCTGAGCCATGATCAAACTCTTCAATTTAAGTTTGATGCTCGTGAATTAAACTTCGTAATGAATTACGTGTTCACTCAGAGACTTGGTATTCATTTTTCGTCTTGCGACGTTAAGAATCCGTATCTTCGAGTGCCCACACAGATTGTCTGATAAATTGTTAAAGAGCAGTGCCGCTTCGCTTTTTCTCAGCGGCGCGGGGTGTGCATATTACGCCATCCCGCTGCAGAGTCAAGCGTTTATTTTCGCTTTTCTCCGCTGACCCGGCAGCTTGTAATCCGTTGTTCCGTGTCAGTGGAGGCGCATTATAGGGAGTTATTTCAGGCTGACAAGGGGAAATTTAAAATAATCTTCCGAGTGCTCATTTTTCCACCAAAACAGCCTAAACAGCCAGTTTTTCGAGCGTCTTAAAGCCATAACGCTGCAGCACGGGCAATAATTGTTCGGCTTCTGCCGTCATTGCCATGCAGAATGCGACATTCTCATCAGTTGATTTCGCGTCTGGCGCTTCATGTTCTAATAACCAGGCCGTACGACGCGCAATCGCGGCACCAGAATCCACCAGCCGCGTCCCCTCGGGCAGGACCTGTAAAAGTTCTTCCCGTAATAGAGGGAAATGGGTGCATCCGAGCACCACCGTGTCAGGTGGTTCCGACATCCGCAGCCAAGGGCGCAGGACACGACGCAGTTCTTCCAGAGAAACGGTTTCACCGTGCAGCTTCGCTTCCGCCAGTTCCACCAGCTCAGCGGAACCCAGCATCGCTATCTGACATTCGTTAGCAAACCGTGCAATCAACTCATGGGTATATGAACGCTTCACCGTTGCACGCGTAGCCAGCAGTCCCACCACACCATTCGCCGTGAGTCGCGCCGCCGGTTTAATAGCAGGCACCACGCCCACAACCGGAAAGGCAAATTTCTCACGTAATGCAGGGAGCGATACCGTACTTGCTGTATTACACGCGATGACCGCAAGAGAGAGGGGATAGCGCTGCTGGACCGCAGTCACAATCTCAACAACACGTTCGACGATAAACTCCTCGCTCTTCTCTCCATAAGGAAAGGCGACGTTGTCGAAAGCGTATATATAGTGGAGATCCGGCAGAAGACGCCGGATCTCGTCATAGACCGACAACCCACCGACGCCGGAATCAAACACCAGCACGGTGGGACGCGGATCAGAAAGTGTAGCTGCCAGACAAGGTGTATTCCCGTCCTGCAGTTGCGTAGCCATAAACTGTCTCGTAATCTTTATCGAACAGGTTGGCGATTTTACCACGAACTGTCAGCTGTGAGGTGATTGGATATGACACGCCAAGATCCCACAGGCTAACCCCACCCATTTTTACCGGCTGGTAGGTTACGTAGTCAGTGTCATAACGAGTTCCCAGGTAATGATACGTCAGGCCCCAGTCAAAATCATAAACCTGCCAGTCGAGCTGGTACTTCACCTGGTTTTTAGAACGGCGTGCGAGCGGCTTGTCCGTAATCGCATTGCGCGAATCGACATAATCGTAGCTCAGCGTATGTGCCAACGGCCCGGTATCAAAGTTTGCGGTCGCTTCCACACCTTTAATACGAACTTTACCTTCGTTAAAGTATTTCTCGGTATGCGGGTCGTAATCGATCATGTCATCGATATCATTACGATATCCGGATACACGCCAGTTCACGCCCGCCGTTAAGCCTTCAAACGCCCCTTCCCATTGCTTACTTTGTTCAGGATCCAGGTTCGAATTGCCGTAATAACCATGCAACTGTCCGAGATTAGGCGCTTTGTAAGATGTACCGTAGGACGCAATAAAGCGATAGCCTTCAATAAACTCCCATCCGGCGCTGGTTTGCCATGTGCCATGACGGCCAAACTCGGAGTTATCATCACTGCGCGCCGCACCTTCAAAGGTAAAGTCGCCCAGTTGCTGCAACCCGGTCAGGTAGAGACCCGTATTACGCTGATCGTAACCGTCCGTGACATACCCGGTGCCAGGCGTCGTGGTTTGCTTTTGCCAGTCAACGCCTGCGCCTACATTACCGTGACCAAGCACCATACTGTTGGACCACTGAACATTATATTGCTTCATATCATCCAGTGTGGCCGAGGAGTCATAGCGGCCATAATCCGGATCATAGTTGTAATCTTTACTATGGCTATAGCTGGAAACCAGTTGTGACTGGATAAGCTCGCCATTAAAGCGCAGCCCAGCATCCCAGCTTTGGCTATAGAGCTGACGGGTATCCACTAACGGCGTCCCAGGATAATAATACGCGTCATAATCTGTTCGGTTATCATAGCCGTAGCCGCGAACAAACCCGCTCCATGTATCGGAAAAGTTATGTTCCAGCGCGCCATACAGCGTCTTACTTAAGAAACCGTCTTTGTCGGGCTGAGCCTGAGAGCCAGTGCTACCGTATGCGACAACATCAAAACCTTTGGTATAGGCATAATCGCCCATTAATGTGACGCGCGTATTTTCGCCAAGCTGTTGTTGGGTTGAGACATCATAATTCTGATACCCATTGCTCCCCACACCGGCAGTGAGTTCCGTCCCCGGCTTTTCACGCGTGGTAATGATATTCACCACACCGCCAATCGCATCAGAACCATAAACCGCCGAACGCGGCCCACGAATGTATTCGATACGTTGCACTAACGAGACTGGGAACTGGCTAAGATCGGCTGCGCCGCTAACCCCTGCCAGGTTCAGACGCACGCCGTCAATCAACACCAGCACATGGCTGGCGTTGGTACCGCGAATAGAAATAGACGAATTTTGTCCCATACCACCGTATTGGGCGATATCCACGCCCGGCAGGCGACGAAGCACATCATTGACGGAAGTGGATTGCCAGCGATCGATATCCTGACGCGTAACAACGGTGATAGGGGCAAGCACAGCGCTACGAGGCTGCTGAAAACGGTTGGCAGTGACGACGAGAGTATCTGGGCTAGTGTCCTGCGCCCAACCCGAAAATGCTGTGACGGACAGCGCCGTGCACAGCAACGATTTTTTAATCATTGTAAAGCATCCACAATATAAGAAGGATGCCGCAGGTCCCACCGATAGTACGCGATGATGAAAACCAGATGCGACGTTAGCCGGCAGGTCTTCGGGCTTGGAGGCAACTTAAAGAGATGATGACTTCCCACGGCAAGCCGCAGTGTCTGCACCAGGTGCGATCATCTCCTACCTTCCTTACCGCTGCGCGTCAGCTCCAGATTCACACTGGATTCCCTTTTAACTCACAGGACCGGAAAACGGATGCTACAGTTTGTTACAACCTGGTGTCCAGACCGTGCATCACAATATCGGAAATCATCAATGACTGGACATCTGTTGAGCAATCCCTACAATCCCCGCGTACTTTTATTTTTCAGGACGCATCATGACCCCCGAACACCTTCCGACAGAACAGTACGACGCCCAGTTAGCTGAAAAAGTAGTGCGTCTGCAGAGCTTAATGACGCCATTTTATGCACAGGCTCCGGAAGTGTTTCGCTCGCCGGTCAGCCACTACCGTATGCGCGCGGAATTTCGTCTGTGGCATGACGGGGATGATCTGTACCACATCATGTTCGACAGCCAGACCAAAAGCCGTATCCGCGTCGACAGTTTCCCGGCGGCCAGCGAGCTTATCAACACGCTGATGACGGCAATGATCGACGGCGTTCGCAACAACCACGTCCTGCGCCACAAACTGTTCCAGATTGATTACCTCACTACCCTGAGCGATCAGGCGGTGGTATCGATGCTGTACCATAAAAAGCTGGATGATGAATGGCGTCAGGAAGCTGAAGCGCTGCGGGATGCGTTACGGGCGCAAAACCTGAACGTGCATCTGATTGGCCGGGCAACCAAAACCAAAATCGAGCTGGACCAGGATTACATTGACGAACGCTTGCCGGTTGCGGGTAAAGAGATTATCTACCGCCAGGTTGAGAACAGCTTCACCCAGCCGAATGCCGCCATGAATATTCAGATGCTGGAATGGGCGATTGATGTCACCAGGGGATCAAAAGGCGACCTGCTTGAGCTGTACTGCGGCAATGGCAATTTCTCGTTAGCCCTCGCACAAAACTTCAACCGCGTGCTGGCCACTGAAATCGCTAAGCCGTCCGTGGCTGCTGCGCAATACAACATAGCGGCTAACCATATTGATAACGTACAAATTATCCGCATGGCGGCCGAAGAGTTTACTCAGGCGATGAACGGGGTTCGTGAGTTCAACCGTTTGCAGGGAATCGATCTGAAGAGTTACCAGTGTGAAACCATTTTCGTTGACCCACCGCGCAGCGGTCTGGACAGCGAAACAGAGAAAATGGTGCAGGCGTACCCGCGAATTCTGTACATCTCCTGTAACCCGGAGACATTGTGTAAGAACCTGGAAACGTTAAGCCAGACGCACAATGTTTCACGCCTGGCTCTGTTCGATCAGTTCCCGTATACGCACCATATGGAGTGCGGAGTATTACTGACCGCCAAGTAAATGATGTCCTGGCCGGGGGCGCTTCGCTTGCCCGGCCTACAAATATTACTCCACGATTTCCTGTCTACGGTTACGCACTTTAAAGCCGATCCAGAACACCAGAATCACTGACAGAACCGCCGGGAAGAAGTTAGAGCCAATATCCGGATATTCAGCGCGTACCACAGTGCTGTACAACAGAACGCCGAGAATAAAACAGGCGGCGGCCAGGCCCGGTAACCCCACAGGCATGGTGCGGTTTTGATAGCGTTGATGCAGACAATAAACCGTCAGCACCAGCGAAATAATTGGGAATACTGAGAATGGCACAATGGAGCTAAACAGCGCCGCAAATGTGCCATTGATCGATAAGCCAGCAACCAGCGCCAGCAGCAGCGTACCTTTATCTTGACCTGACTGTTTCATTGCTCGTCCTTCTCGTTACTCGGAGTGATGCGTCATCTTCTCTTGTTCACGGCGGTACCAATAAAATGCGCCCTTCGCGATCATGCGCAGTTGCAATACCAGCCGTTCTTCCAGTTGTCGACGCTGCTCGGCGCCAACATCCAGTGCTTCTGCCCCGGCGCTGAACACAATGGTGACCATGGCTTCGGCCTGCGCTTCAGTAAACGCACGAGGCATATGGTTTTCGAGTTCGAGATAGTCCGCAAGTTCCGCAATGAAGTGCTGAATTTCACGAGCGACCGCTGCGCGAAACGCTGCGGAGGTTCCCGAACGCTCGCGCAATAATAAACGGAAGGCGTTGGGATTGTTGCCGATGAACTCCATAAATGTTGAGACCGAGGTGCGGATCACACTCCCGCCCTTCGCGATACGCTGACGCGCCTGACGCATCAACTGACGCAGCATCAAACCACTCTCATCCACCATCGTCAGGCCGAGTTCATCCACATCGCGGAAATGGCGATAAAACGAGGTTGGCGCAATGCCCGCTTCACGAGCGACTTCGCGTAAACTGAGGCTGGCAAAACTACGCTCAGCGCTGAGTTGACTAAATGCGGCTTCTACCAGCGAACGCCGGGTTTTTTCTTTTTGTTGCGCTCTAACGCCCATCACGATGTCTGAATCCTTCCACATACCTTGCTGGCACTATACCAGAGATTAGGCGGTTGGCATGGCTTTGTGAATGATTGTTTACGCGCAGTTTGTGCTTCGAGTTCGCAAAAAAGCACAACGATAATTGGGTTATCCCGACAACGATGTTACTATTCTGTTGCTTTTATGTATAAGAACAGGTAAGCCTGACCATGTCACATTCCTACGATTACGATGCAATAGTAATAGGTTCCGGTCCCGGCGGCGAAGGCGCTGCAATGGGTCTGGTTAAGCAAGGAGCGCGCGTCGCGGTGATTGAGCGCTATCATAACGTCGGCGGAGGCTGTACCCACTGGGGGACCATCCCGTCGAAAGCCCTCCGCCACGCCGTCAGCCGTATTATTGAATTCAATCAGAACCCACTTTACAGCGACCACTCCCGACTCCTTCGTTCTTCTTTCGCCGATATTCTCAACCACGCTGATAACGTTATTAATCAGCAAACGCGTATGCGGCAAGGATTTTACGAGCGCAACCACTGTGAAATTTTGCAGGGAAATGCCCGTTTTGTTGATGAACACACACTCGCCCTTGAATGCCACGACGGCACGGTGGAAACGCTGACCGCGGATAAGTTCATCATCGCCTGTGGTTCACGCCCCTATCATCCGGTGGATGTCGACTTTTCCCATCCCCGGGTTTATGACAGCGACTCTATCCTGAGCCTGCACCATGAACCCCGCCATGTTTTGATTTATGGCGCGGGAGTAATTGGCTGCGAATATGCGTCGATCTTCCGTGGAATGGACGTCAAAGTCGATTTAATCAACACCCGCGATCGTCTGCTTGCGTTCCTCGATCAAGAGATGTCCGACTCGCTCTCTTACCACTTCTGGAACAGCGGTGTGGTCATTCGCCACAACGAAGAGTACGAGAAGATTGAAGGTTGCGATGACGGCGTCATCATGCATCTGAAATCCGGTAAGAAACTGAAAGCCGACTGCCTGTTGTACGCCAATGGCCGTACCGGTAATACCGATTCGCTGGCGCTGGAAAATATTGGGCTGAAAACCGACAGCCGCGGGCAGTTGAAGGTCAACAGCATGTACCAGACGGCGCTGCCGCACGTGTATGCCGTAGGAGATGTGATCGGCTATCCGAGTCTGGCATCGGCGGCCTACGATCAGGGACGCATTGCCGCCCAGGCATTGGTAAAAGGCGAAGCTACCGCGCATCTGATCGAAGATATCCCGACCGGGATTTATACCATTCCGGAAATCAGCTCCGTCGGGAAAACCGAGCAGCAGCTCACGGCCATGAAAGTTCCATACGAGGTTGGCCGCGCCCAGTTTAAACATCTGGCACGTGCGCAAATCGTGGGTATGAGTGTCGGAACGCTGAAGATCCTGTTCCATCGCGAAACGAAAGAGATTCTGGGGATCCACTGCTTTGGGGAACGCGCGGCCGAAATTATTCACATCGGTCAGGCGATAATGGAGCAAAAAGGTGGTGGTAACACCATCGAATACTTCGTTAACACCACCTTTAACTACCCAACCATGGCGGAAGCCTATCGGGTAGCAGCGCTAAATGGCTTAAACCGCCTGTTTTAACGCACTGTCGAAATGGCCATCCATTGACCCACGGATGGCCTCTGCCAGCTGTTCATAACGGCTGCGCAGCGGCGAACCTGGACGATACACCAGGCCAATCGTACGGCGCGGTTCAGGCTTGATGCAGGGCAGATAGACAACGCCATCACGCTTACGCTCCGGCGGCACGGCCAGCGCAGGCAGTAAGGTAATACCGCTGCCTGCCGCCACCATGTTACGCAGCGTTTCCAGACTGGTCGCCCGGAAATGGGTATCCTCATCAGCACCCGCTTCAAAGCAGAAGCCCATCGCCTGATCGCGCAGGCAGTGGCCATCCTCTAGCATCAGCAGTTTCTCACCCGCCAGATCGGACATCGGCACACAGTCGCGGTTTGCCCATGGGTGATCTTCATAGATCGCCAGCAGCATAGGCTCATCAAATAACGGTACTTCGATGAACGCCTCACTCTCTTTCACCAGCGCCAGAATGACGCAGTCGAGCTTACCGCTATCCAGTTGCGCCAACAGCTGATGCGTCTGCGCCTCATGGAGATACATTTCCAGTTTTGGGAAGGTCTGGTGCAACATAGGAATAATATGCGGCAGCAGGTATGGGCCTACCGTTGGGATCAAACCAATATGCAGCGGTCCAGACATTGTCTCGCCTTGTTGGCTTGCCATCTCCTTGAGCACTTTGACCTCGCGCAGCACGGTGCGCGCCTGATCCACCAGCAGTAAACCTGCCTGAGTGAACAGCACTTTGCGACTCGTACGCTCCAGCAGCATGACGCCAAGCTCATCTTCCAGCTTGCGGATCTGTCCGCTCAGCGTTGGCTGACTAACGTGACAGGAGTCTGCCGCTCGTCGGAAGTGACGATGTTCGGCTAGCGCCACCAGGTATTCAAGATCACGAATATTCATTATTCATCCTCCATCGCCACGATAGTTCGTAGCGATAGGTAGAATAGCAACGAACGATTATCCCTATCAAGCTTTCTGTTTAATAATGCACCACAGAAACGGAACGGTACCTCTTTAACCCTTGAAGCTACTGTCCGTTTTGAGAGTTTCTCTCATACTCGAAATAACTAAAGCCAACGTGAACTTTTGCGGACCTTGAGTCCGCATTTTTTTTGCGCCCGGCGCGAATACATTCAAAAAAATATATACAAAATATAAATTACATATTCCCATCCGATTATTTAAATTAAAACCATATTAAATTAAAATAATCAAAAACATTTTGTATCATTTATATATTTGACGCCCTGTCAGGTTCATAAATAATAACCGCGCGATATTCAATATATGGCAAATCGCAAGAACACTCGTTTCTTCGCCACTCTAATTATTTAGAGTACATTCACCCATATTTTTCTAATATTTATCGAATGGAATCTTTTATGAAACTCAATACTATTTCGCGATATTTTCTCGCGGCAGGCCTGATGTCGTGCGCCGCAAACGCATTCGCTCTGGAAGCCTGGAGCGGTCAGGCAGGTGGAAACACCATTGAAGTTATTTTTGACAGTAAAGTTTATAGTAACCGCTGGTATGTAAATGCCGATAATTGCCCACAGGGCGCGTCCGCTGAAAACTGGGATAATCCGTGGGGTTATGTGCGCGATGCCACAAAAGCGGAAATAGACCAATACGGCAACCCAACGACCTGTGATGCGGGTAGCGCCACGCCGGTCGCCCACGACGCCTTCAGCGCCGAAAAAGATTATGCCGAAGATGATATTGTCGTTTATAAGGATGTGACATATGAAGCGGCAATCCCTGTTCCGGCTTATTCCTTTACCCCAGGTGCCGACAATCCGTGGAAACTCTATACGCCAGTCCCCGACTGGCGTTCCAGCCAGGTTTACAACAAAGGGGATGAGGTCAAAGTTGACGGCCAGTCTTATGAAGCACTGTACTATACCGTTGGCGAAAATCCTTCCATTGCAGGTAACCAGAACCCGACCGGCACCAATGGCCGCCCGTGGAAACCGTTAGGCCCAACGGTCGAATTCACCCAGGAACAATTTAGGAATGCCCCTCAGCTCAACTCCATTGCGCTTTACGAACCCGGCAAACTGGTGTACTACAAGGGAATGCCTTTTGTCGCTCAGACGAAAGTCAAAGGCGTTATGCCGTCTGATAAAAACCCATGGGCGATTTATACCAACTGGACTGGCACCAAAGAGCGCGTAGGGACGCCGAAGAATCCATGGCCTGCCCACGTTTATGCACCATACGTCGACTTTAGCCTGAACAGCATTCCGGATCTGGCGAAACTGGCGAAAGAGCAAAACATTACCCACTTCACCATGGCGTTTGTCGTCGCGAAAAGTGGCGAGCAGTGCATCCCAACCTGGGGTACGGCCTATAATCTGCAGGATTACTCACAGTACAGTAAAATAAAAGCGCTGCGTGAAGCCGGTGGCGATGTGATGGTTTCCATTGGCGGTGCAAATAACTCCCCGCTGGCGGCTGCCTGTAAGAATGTGAAAGATCTGCAAAAACTCTACTACGACATTGTTGATAACCTGAACCTGAACGTGCTGGATTTTGACATCGAAGGCACATGGGTGGCCGATCAGGATTCCATCGATCGCCGCAACCAGGCAGTAAAAGAGGTTCAGGCTCAGTGGAAAGAGGAAGGTCGCAAAGTCGGTATCTGGTACACCCTGCCGATTCTGCCGACCGGTCTGACGGCTGAAGGTCTGTATGTGCTGGAAAATGCGCGCCATGTCGGCGTTGAGCTGGCTGGTATTAACGTAATGACCATGGACTACGGTAACGCCGTCTGCCAGTCAGACGGTACCGAAGGGCAGAACATCCACGGTAAATGCGCCACGTCCGCCATCGACAACATGTTCACCCAGTTGAAGAAAATCTGGCCAGAGAAATCTGACAAAGAGATCAACGCCATGATGGGCACCACCCCGATGATCGGTTACAACGATGTACAGGGCGAAGTGTTCTATCTGTCCGATGCGAAACTGGTGATGGACGACGCGAAAAAACGCAACCTCGGCATGATTGGCGCGTGGTCGATGACGCGCGATCAGCCGGGCGTGGCGAAGCAGGTCAGCCCGGAGCACAGCGGCATGACCGCACAGCAGGCACCGATGTACGCATACAGCCAGGTATTTGCGCCGTTTACGCATGACAATTCCGCAGATGAAGCGTCTACCGATCTTGCCGGTGATGTGAAAGCGGTTTATATCGATGTTTTTGATGGTCAGCAGCGCATCAATGTAAATTTCGATACCAGCAAGCTGAGCGGCAGTAACAGTTACTCGGTAGATGTGGATGGTAAATATGCCTTCTCTACCTCCGGCAACAGTGTCTACTACAGCTACCGTTCTAACTACGGCACGCAAAGCACGGTACGGACCGGTGGCATGTCCTACATGTTAGCGCCAGGAAAAGTGATCACCGTTAAACGTACCAATCCGAATCCTGAAATCCTGGCACAGCTCACTGTGACGAGGGATATGCAGGAAGGTAACAATCCGGTCAAGGATGCCGGTGAAGTGAAATCGTTGACGGTTAAAAAAATCAACGGCGTACCGAATGTGGTTGTTGATTTTGACGCCAAAGCGCTGGGCTGGAAAGCAGCGAACGGTTCTGCGTGGGTCGTGAAAGTGATGGGTGACGCGAAAAACGGTAACTATATCTTCAGTTGTGACAACGGTAAATGCTATTACAGCTCTGTCAAAGCAGCAGGAGATATCACCACGGTAACGTCTGATGAAAGAGACATCTCCGAAGGTGAAACCATTGTCGTTGAACGTGTTACACCGAATCCGGCAACCGTCGCCAAACTGGTTGTTACGAAAGATATGCTGAAATAATCCTTTTCGCATAAAGTCAGAACCCCGTCAGCTCACAGCGACGGGGTTCTTTTTTTTACACCAGCCGCGCCTTCGCGTAGTCGATCGCCTGCGCCACCTGCTGTGGCGACACGCCGCCTTTCGCCGCACGTTTATCCAGGCACGATTGCAACGAGAGGATCGGATAAACGTCATCGCCAATCACCTGACTGAACTTTTGTAAGTCAGCAAGCGACAGCGCTTCCAGCGGTTTGCCCTGACGAATCGCCTCGACCACCGTCTCACCCACAATATGGTGTGCTTCGCGGAACGGGACGCCTTTTGCTACCAGATAATCCGCCAACTCGGTGGCGTTAGCATAACCCTGCTGCGCCGCTTCCTGACAACGCGGACGTTTCACCTGAATGCCATCCAGCACCAGCGCAGCCATATGCAGACAGTCCAGCCAAGTGTCGAGCGCATCGAACAGCCCTTCTTTGTCTTCCTGCATATCTTTATTGTATGCCAACGGGAGACCTTTTAAGGTCATCATCATGCCGGTCAGCGCACCCTGCACGCGACCGCATTTGCCACGGATCAGCTCCAGCGCATCCGGGTTTTTCTTCTGCGGCATCAGAGATGAACCCGAAGTTACACGATCGGACAGCTCGACAAAGCCCGCTTCGCCGGTATTAAAGAAAATCAGGTCTTCAGCAAAACGCGACAGGTGCACCATGCCGATAGAAGCGTTGGAGAGTAACTCCAACACGTGGTCACGGTCAGAAACACTGTCCAGACTGTTACGCGTCGCCGAGGCAAAGCCCAGCCAACCGGCCAACTGCTCGCGATCGATTTCATACGCCGTACCCGCCAGCGCGCCGCAGCCCAGTGGACTGACGTCCAGACGCTTGAGCGAATCCTGCAGACGGCTCTCATCACGCGCCAACATTTCGACATAGGCCAGACACCAATGAGCAAACGTCACCGGCTGCGCACGTTGCAGGTGGGTGTAACCCGGCATAACGGCGTCCTGGTTATTCTCTGCCGTCACCACCAGCGCACTTTGCAACTGACGGTTGGCCGACAGTAATTCAATAACCGTGTCTTTACACCACAGTTTAAGATCGGTCGCGACCTGGTCATTACGGCTACGTCCGGTATGCAGTTTTTTACCAAGCTGGCCGACTTTATCAATCAGCTTACCTTCCACCCAGCTATGAATATCTTCGGCATCGCTTTGCAGGATCTGCTGCGGATTAACGCGAACCTCTTCCAACAGAGTGTTCAGCGCCTCTTCCAATTGCAGTTGTTCATCGGCATTCAGTACGCCGACCGTTACCAGCGCTTTAGACCAGGCCACAGAGCCGACAATATCCTGTTCTGCCAGGCGGTAGTCAAAACGCAACGAGTCGTTGAACTGTTTGAACCGCTGATCTGCTGCCTGTGTAAAACGCCCACCCCAAAGTGCCATAACTTGCTTCCTTAATATCTTGAATTTCAACGCCGGATGGCGCTTAGCTTATCCGGCGTACAGGTTCGGTTCACGTAGGCCCGATAAGGCGTAACCGTCATCGGGTACAAAATAGTTTACGCTAAAATCCGCGTGCCAATTGGCATGCCGTTAAACAGCGCCGGCAGTTGCTCGGCATGACGCCAGGAGGCAATATCCACAGGACGGCCCAGCGTGCGCGCGGCATCCAGCGCCGCATTGACCTTCACGATCATGCCGTCAGTAATAATACCTTGTTCAATCAGTTGTTCCGCTTTCGCGGCGGTCATTTCGGCAATACGCTGGCCTTTACCATCCAGAATACCGCTTACGTCAGAGAGCAGGATCAGATCCGCACCCAGCGTTGCCGCCAGCGCCGTTGCCGCCTGATCGGCATTAACGTTCATCAGCAGTCCGTCTTCAGTAACGCCAATGGAGCTAACTACCGGCAGAAAACCGCCTTCCAGCAGTGTGTTAATCAGCTTAGGCGAACCCGGCTGCGCCAGTCCAACATGACCCAGCGCTTTATCGAGCGGCGTCACTTTTACGCTATCGCCATCACCAAGATACAGACCCACGGATGCGATGTGATGCTTTTTCGCCCAGGCCAGTAAGGTTTTATTCGCTGTTCCCGCCAGGGCGCCGGTAATAATGTCAATTTGATCGGCTGGCGTGACGCGCAGACCATTTTTCTTTTTCACCGGCAGGTTCAGCTGCTTCATCAGATCGTCAACCACGCAGCCACCACCGTGCACAATGACCAGCGGTCGCTGGTGCGACTCACGATAATTCACCAGTGCGGTAAACAGACGCTCCAGCGCCTCTTCGCTATCCAGTAAAACGCCGCCCAGCTTGATAATTAATGGATTCATCGTTGCACCCTTAAATAAGAGACTGCGTTTCAGCAAAGCCAAAACGAATATTTGCGCACTGCATCGCCTGTGCCGCCGCGCCTTTCAATAAGTTGTCTTCAGTTGCCACCACGATCAGGTGCTCACCCTGTACGGCAAACCCGATATCACAGAACGGTAAGCCAACCACGTTCTTCAGCGCCGGAACGCCTTTGTCATACAGACGCACCAGTGGCTTATCGCCATACGCCTGTTGCAACGTTTGAGCCACTTGCGCATGGGTTACGCCCGCTTGCAAACGGCAGGTGATGGTTTCCAGAATTCCGCGCGGGAAGTTGCCCAGATGCGGGGTGAAGATCACCTCCGCACCAAGGTGAGTAGCGATTTCCGGCTGATGGCGATGGGTAAACACGCCATACGGCTGCAGGCTCACCTCACAAAAGCTGTTGGAAATAGCCGCCTTACGTCCCGCGCCGCTCACGCCGCTGGTGGCGTTAATTACCGGCCACTGGCTGAGATCCAGCAGCCCGGCATCAATCAGTGGTTTCAGCGACAGCTGTGCCGCCGTCGGGTAGCAACCCGGCACGGCAATCAGATTCGCGTCTTTCAGTTGGTCTGCGCTCCACTCCGCCAGTCCATAAACCGCCTGCTCCAGCAGGTCGGGATGCTGATGGGTAAAGCCGTAATATTTTTCATAGAACGCGCCGTCGTTTACGCGAAACGCGCCCGAGAGGTCAAACACCACGCATCCGGCCTGCAAAAACTGCGGGGCCAGGTCATGGCTCACCTCATGTGCCGTTGCGAGGAACACAACGTCCACCCCTGCGCTAAACTCGCTGATATCTGACATTGGCTGTAACGGTAAATCGACAATGCCTTTCAACTGCGGATGCAAATCGGAGATTAATTTTCCTGCATCATTGCTTTGCGCTGAGACGGTCAAAGCGGTTATGGTCATATCAGGATGGCGATTTACATAGGTCACAAGCTCTGCGCCGGCATAGCCACTGGCGCCCACAATCAGCGTATTCAACATCGGGGCTGCTCACCTTCTTAGATTCTGTTGCCAGATATAAGCCTTTATCACCTCACCTTACACTTGGTGGGTTTTATTACGCTCAACGTTAATGTATTTTTATTCACAAATACTGCATGAATATTGATACTATCATGACCCGAGGTGTGTCAACAATGAAAAACAATTTACCGCCATTTATCGAGATATACCGCGCTCTGATTGCCATGCCGTCGATTAGCGCCACCGAAGAAGCGCTCGACCAAAGTAATGCAGGTTTAATCACTCTGCTGGCGGGCTGGTTCAAAGATTTAGGCTTTAATGTGGAGGTCCAGCCGGTTCCCGACACGCGCAATAAATTCAATATGCTGGCAAGCATTGGACAGGGAGCCGGTGGTTTGTTGTTGGCGGGCCATACCGATACCGTCCCCTTTGACGACGGACGCTGGACGCGCGATCCGTTCACCCTGACCGAGCATGACAATAAGCTCTACGGTTTGGGTACGGCAGATATGAAAGGCTTCTTCGCCTTTATCCTCGACGCGCTGCGTGACGTCGACGTCACTCAACTGAAAAAGCCCCTGTACATTCTGGCCACTGCCGATGAAGAGACCAGCATGGCGGGAGCGCGTTATTTCTCTGAAACCACCGCTTTACGCCCGGACTGCGCGATCATTGGCGAACCCACTTCTTTGCAACCTGTCCGCGCGCACAAAGGTCATATCTCTAATGCGATTCGCATTTTGGGACAATCGGGTCACTCGAGCGATCCGGCTCGTGGCGTGAATGCCATTGAACTGATGCATGATGCCATCGGCCATATCATGAATCTGCGCGATGACCTGAAAGAGCGCTATCACCATGATGCTTTTACCGTCCCGTATCCGACGTTAAATTTGGGTCACATCCACGGCGGCGACGCTGCTAACCGAATCTGCGCCTGCTGCGAGCTGCATATGGATATTCGCCCACTGCCCGGCATGACGCTTAACGATCTCAATGGCTTACTTAACGACGCGCTGGCCCCGGTCAGCGAGCGCTGGCCGGGCCGCCTGACGGTGTCGGAGCTGCATCCGCCAATTCCAGGCTATGAGTGCCCACCGGATCATCAACTGGTACAAGTGGTTGAGAAACTGCTGGGCGCACAGACAGAAGTGGTGAACTACTGCACCGAAGCGCCGTTTATCCAGACGCTTTGCCCGACGCTGGTGTTAGGGCCTGGCTCCATTAATCAGGCGCATCAGCCGGATGAGTATCTGGAAACTCGTTTTATTAAGCCAACCCGCGAATTGATCACCCAAGTTGTGCATCATTTCTGCTGGCATTAACCGCTTATCGCCTCGCCAACCCTTTAGTGGTAAGCGAGGCGATTTATTAACATTTCCATAAGCAAAGCTTATTTGATTCGATGTGAATTAAATAACGTAAATTCCCGCCATTTTTTCGTTTGCTGAACCGATTTCGCAGCAATTGACGTCACGACTTTTACGTGGCTTTATAAAAGACGGCTAACATACAAAGTCCGAGAGATTTCGTGTCACAGCAAGGCGGCAAGCGAGCTCATACAAGGAGCTTACATAAGTAAGTGACCAGATGGGCAAGCGCAGCCAACGCCGATGTCACGCGAAAGATACAGGACGCATAAATTAAAGATGGGGTGTCTGGGTTAATATGAACGAACAATATTCCGCGTTGCGTAGTAATGTCAGTATGCTCGGCAAAGTGCTGGGGGAGACCATCAAGGATGCGCTGGGAGAGAACATTCTTGACCGCGTAGAAACAATCCGTAAGTTGTCCAAATCATCCCGCGCCGGCAATGAAGTCAATCGCCAGGAGCTGCTCACTACGCTGCAAAACCTGTCTAACGACGAGCTGCTGCCGGTTGCCCGCGCGTTTAGCCAGTTTCTGAACCTGGCCAACACCGCCGAGCAGTACCACAGCATTTCGCCAAAAGGCGAAGCAGCCAGCAACCCGGAAGTGATTGCTCGCACTCTGCGTAAACTGAAAGAGCAGCCCAACCTCGATGAAGCCACCATCAAAAAAGCCGTCGAATCTCTCTCCCTGGAGCTGGTTCTCACCGCCCACCCAACCGAGATCACCCGCCGTACTCTGATCCATAAAATGGGTGAAGTGAACGCCTGTCTCAAGCAACTTGATAACAAAGACCTCGTCGATTACGAGCGCCATCAGCTGATGCGCCGTCTGCGCCAGTTGATTGCCCAGTCCTGGCATACGGATGAAATCCGCAAGCTGCGCCCAAGCCCGGTTGATGAAGCCAAATGGGGCTTCGCGGTGGTTGAAAATAGCCTGTGGGAAGGCGTACCAAATTATCTGCGCGAGCTGAACGAACAACTGGAAGAGCATCTAGGCTATAAGCTGCCCGTTGATTTTGTCCCGGTTCGCTTTACCTCCTGGATGGGCGGCGACCGCGATGGCAACCCGAACGTAACGGCGGATATCACCCGTCACGTGCTGCTACTCAGCCGCTGGAAAGCGACCGATCTGTTCCTGAAAGACATTCAGTTTCTGATTTCTGAGCTGTCGATGGTGGATGCCACACCGGAACTGTTGGCGCTGGTGGGCGAAGAAGGCGCAGCAGAACCTTATCGTTATCTGATGAAAACCCTGCGTTCACGTCTGATGGCAACCCAGGCCTGGCTGGAAGCCCGTCTGAAAGGCGAGAAATTACCGAAACCTGCGGGACTTCTCACCCAAAACGAACAGCTCTGGGACCCGCTATATGCGTGCTATCAGTCTCTGCAGGCCTGTGGCATGGGCATTATCGCCAATGGCGAATTGCTCGACACCCTACGCCGCGTGAAATGTTTCGGCGTACCGCTGGTACGTATTGATATTCGTCAGGAAAGCACCCGTCACACTGAAGCCCTTGGCGAACTGACCCGTTATCTCGGCATTGGCGACTACGAAAACTGGTCGGAAGCGGATAAACAGGCTTTCCTGATCCGCGAGCTGAACTCCAAGCGTCCGCTGCTCCCGCGTAACTGGGAGCCGAGCAACGACACCCGCGAAGTGCTCGACACCTGCCGGGTCATTGCCGAAGCCCCATATGGCTCCATTGCCGCCTATGTTATCTCAATGGCGAAAACGCCATCGGATGTACTGGCCGTACATCTGCTACTGAAAGAAGCCGGTATCGGTTTTGCTATGCCGGTTGCCCCGCTGTTTGAAACGCTGGACGACCTCAACAACGCCGATGACGTCATGTCCCAACTCCTGAACATTGACTGGTACCGTGGCTTTATTCAGGGCAAACAGATGGTCATGATTGGCTACTCTGACTCCGCAAAAGATGCAGGCGTGATGGCGGCCTCCTGGGCGCAATATCAGGCGCAGGACGCGTTGATCAAAACCTGCGAAAAAGCCGGTATCGAACTGACGCTGTTCCACGGTCGCGGTGGCTCCATTGGTCGCGGTGGCGCGCCTGCGCATGCGGCGTTGCTCTCTCAACCACCCGGCAGCCTGAAAGGCGGTCTGCGCGTGACAGAACAAGGGGAGATGATCCGCTTTAAGTACGGCCTGCCGGAAGTGACCATCAGCAGCCTGTCGCTGTATACCGCAGCAATTCTGGAGGCCAACCTGTTACCGCCGCCAGAGCCGAAAGATAACTGGCGTCATATCATGGATGAGCTTTCCGATATTTCCTGTGAGCTCTATCGTGGATATGTGCGTGAAAACAAAGACTTCGTCCCTTACTTCCGCTCCGCAACGCCAGAGCAGGAACTGGGCAAATTACCGCTCGGTTCACGTCCGGCAAAACGTCGCCCAACCGGCGGGGTAGAGTCTCTGCGCGCCATTCCGTGGATCTTTGCCTGGACGCAGAACCGCCTGATGCTCCCGGCGTGGCTGGGTGCAGGCACCGCACTGCAAAAAGTGGTTGAAGACGGTAAGCAAAGCGAACTCGAAGCAATGTGCCGCGACTGGCCATTCTTCTCCACACGTCTTGGCATGTTGGAAATGGTTTTCGCCAAAGCAGACCTGTGGCTGGCAGAATACTACGATCAGCGCCTGGTCAAAAAAGAACTGTGGCCGCTGGGTGAAGAGCTGCGTCAGCGCCTGGAAGCCGATATCGATGTCGTGCTGGCGATTGCCAACGACTCACATTTGATGGCCGACCTGCCGTGGATTGCCGAGTCCATTCAGTTAAGAAATATTTATACTGACCCGCTGAATGTCTTACAGGCTGAGCTGTTACACCGCTCACGCCTGGCGGAAGAGCAAGGCAATGCACCGGATCCGCGCGTTGAACAAGCGCTGATGGTGACAATCGCTGGTGTCGCAGCCGGCATGCGTAATACAGGCTAACGTCCCCCCTCGTCGCCTTCGTGCTATTGTACGAAGGCGACAACAAAAACTGCTGTCATAACCGCTTCTTTTTCAATATATTCCCGCCTGAATATATTCACATTGTGAATATATCAACAGCAAAACACGATCCTAAGATCGTGATGCTTAAGTTCCTCTTAATATTAAGTCGCTACTCTTGGCGCTACGATTAAAGACAGGCTCACATTATGCAATCCTTACAACTCCAGTCTAAACCTAAATTTAGCTGGAAAGCCCTGGGTTGGGCGCTCCTCTATTTTTGGTTTTTTTCCACTTTACTCCAGGTCGTTATTTGTTTAACCGGATATAGCGGAACTAATGGATTACGCGACTCCTTGCTATTCAGTTCGCTGTGGTTGATCCCGGTATTTTTATTTCCAAACCGTATCCGTATTATTGCTGCCGTCATTGGCATGGTGCTATGGGCGGCCTCGCTGGCTGCTCTGAGCTATTACGTCATCTACGGACAAGAGTTCTCGCAAAGCGTTCTGTACGTGATGTTTGAAACCAATGCGAACGAAGCCAGCGAATATCTCAGCCAGTATTTCAGCCTAAAAATTGTTCTTATCGCCCTGGCCTATACAGCTATCGCTATTCTGCTGTGGACGCGTCTGCGCCCTGTTCATATTCCATCGCCCTGGCGCTATCTGGTGTCATTTGCGTTGTTATACGGTTTGATTCTGCATCCGATAGCCGTTAACACTTTCATCAAACACAAGCCGTTTGAAAAAACGTTGAATGGTCTCGCCTCACGTATGGAGCCCGCCGCACCGTGGCAATTCATCTCCGGGTATTATCAGTACCGTCAGCAGTTGACCTCACTCAATAGCCTGCTGAATGAGAACAATGCCCTGCCGCCGCTGGCTAACTTCAGAGATAACTCCGGCGATGCCCCACGTACGCTGGTGCTGGTCATTGGCGAGTCAACGCAGCGTGGTCGCATGAGCCTGTATGGTTACCCGCGCGAAACGACGCCAGAACTGGATGCCTTGCATAAATCCGATCCTAACTTCACCGTATTCAATAATGTCGTGACCTCACGTCCGTACACCATTGAAATCCTGCAGCAGGCGCTGACCTTCGCCAACGAGAAGAATCCGGACCTGTACCTGACTCAACCGTCTCTGATGAATATGATGAAACAGGCAGGTTATAAAACCTTCTGGATCACCAATCAGCAGACGATGACGGCTCGCAACACCATGCTGACCGTGTTCTCTAAGCAGACGGATAAGCAGTTCTATATGAATCAGCAGCGTACGCAAAGTGCGCGCGAATATGACAGCAATGTGCTGGCGCCATTTAAAGAAGTACTGGCCGACCCGGCACCGAAAAAGTTCATCATAGTGCACTTGCTGGGTACGCATATTAAGTACAAATTCCGCTATCCGGATGGTCAGGGTAAATTCGATAACAATGTCGACCATGTTCCCCCCGGCCTGGATGATGATGAGCTGGAAGCATACAACGATTACGACAGCGCGAATGTCTACAATGACCATATCATTGCCAGTCTGATCAAAGACTATAAAGCGACAGATCCGAACGGCTTCCTGCTCTACTTCTCCGATCACGGGGAGGAGGTATACGATACGCCACCGCATAAAACGCAGGGTCGTAATGAAGACAACCCGACGCGCCATATGTATACGGTACCGTTCCTGCTGTGGACCTCTGAAAAATGGCAGGCTGCACACCCGCGTGACTTCTCACAGGATGTGAATCGTAAATACAGCAGCTCAGAGCTTATCCACACCTGGTCTGATTTAGCGGGATTCACCTACGACGGTTTCGATCCGACCCGATCCATTACCAGCCCGCAGTTCAAAGAGACGACCCGCTGGATTGGCAATCCGTACAAAAAGAATGCCCTGATTGATTACGATAGCCTGCCGTACGGCGATCAAATCGGTAATCAGTAATACTCGTATCGGCCACTCTTAAAGAGTGGCCTTTTTTTATGATGGCGGTTACTGTTTCCCCTGTCTGCTGCCTGCAAGGGATTAACATGTATCACGACGTCAGCCATCTTCTCTCCCGCCTGATTAACGGCCCCACGCCGCTGCGCCAGGTTTATTTTGCCAGCAGCAGTAGTTCAACGCCGGAGCTGGCGTATCAGGTCGATTTTCCCCGGCTGGAAATTGTGCTGGAAGGTGAGTTCATCGATAACGGAGTTACTGGCGCATCCGCGACGTTACTGCCTTGCGATGTGCTATTCGTTCCGGCTGGCAGCTGGAACTTTCCGCAGTGGCTCACACCGGTCACCACGCTCAGCATTCTGTTCGGCAAACAGCAACTTGGTTTCAGCATCGTCCAGTGGGACGGCAAGCAATATCATAATCTTACCCGCCAGCACGTCGCGCGGCGTGGGCCACGAATTGGCTCTTTCCTGCTGCAAACGCTCAATGAAATGCAGATGCAACCGCAGGAGCAACAAACCGCCAGGCTAATCGTTGCGAGCTTACTGAGCCACTGCCGCGATCTGCTGGGCAGCCAGATCCAGACCGCATCACGTAGTCAGGCGCTTTTCGAAGCCATTCGCGACTATATTGATGAACGCTACGCTTCGCCGCTCACCCGAGAATCCGTCGCGCAGGCGTTTTACATCTCACCTAATTACCTCTCCCACCTGTTTCAAAAAACGGGCGCTATCGGGTTTAACGAATACCTGAATCACACGCGACTGGAACACGCGAAAACGCTGCTGAAGGGTTATGAGCTGAAGATCAAAGAAGTGGCGCATACCTGTGGGTTTGTTGACAGCAACTATTTCTGCCGCCTGTTTCGCAAAAATACCGAACGTTCGCCGTCAGAATATCGTCGGCAATACCACAGCCAGCTGACGGAGATAAAAGCTAATCCAAAGTAAGATGTGTGTGCTGTGGTGCAGAAAGCAGCTTTCGCACGGCGCTCATCACCCGCTGCGGCTCACGCAGAAATGCGCTAATGCCCGACTGGACGTATCGGCTCTGCGTAAATCGCTCTGCTCCTGCCAGTTCAATATCGGAAATGAGCAACACCGCATCAGCGCGGTTAATATCCTCTTCCGTCAGGCGATTTTCGGTACCCAACGCGCCCTGAGTTTCAATCTTGATGCTCCATTTCTCCTGCTGGCAGAGTTTCTCCAGCCGTTCAGCAGCCATATAAGTATGGGCCACGCCGCTTACGCACGCGGTGACAGCAACCAGATATCGTACAGGTGCGATGGCCATACTATCCTCCTACTGTTACCTGAAATCCGGCGCATTCTGCCATCTTACGTATAAAACCTATCTCTTGCGCCGACGGGACGGGCACTTCTTTCATCGACCAGGGTAATCCGAGCAGGTTGTATTTCGGTTCGCCATATTGATGAAACGGTAGCAGGTGCACCTGCTTTATGCCCAATGATGACAACAGCGTCAACGCCTGCTGCGTGTTCTCTACATTCATCGTAAAGCCCGGAATCAGCGGCAGGCGAGGTATGACATTAATTCCTTCAGCGACCATTAGTCGTAAATTCGCCAGCACGCGCGGCAGGTTCATATTAATGGTCTCACGCGCCAGATGGACATCCATAATTTTGAGGTCAAACAGCACCTCATCGCACTCTCTTGCCAGCGATAACAAACGACTGGCTGGCGCATCGCCAGCCGTTTCAATCGCGCAGCGAACATCCCAGCGCCGTAGACGTTGCAGGAATCGTACGGCAAAGGGCGCTTGCATCAGCACTTCACCACCGGAAAGCGTCACCCCCCCGCCAGAGGTGCGAAAGAAAATATCATCTTTCATCACTTCACGTTCCAGCTCGTCCAGCGAGATATCACGACCGATACGTTCAAACGCACCGGAGGGACACTCATCAGCATCACGTAGACAGGGTGTACAGTGCAGGCATTTACTCTCCCGCCGAACTGTTTCAATACGTGGGGAGAGAGATTCAGGGTTGGCGCACCACGGGCAGGTATGCGGACAACCTTTAAAAAAGACTACCGTACGAATACCTTGTCCATCATTCAGTGAGTAACGCTGAATATTAAATATACGCGCGACATCCTCGCCACGTGGGTCAATAACCTCACAGCTGATGCGCGGTGCGGCGAATGATGTCATCCTGGATCTCCTTCGACAGCTCGACAAAGAAGGCGCTGTAACCCGCCACGCGCACCACCAGCCCGGCGAAATCTTGTGGGCGCAGCTGCGCTTCTCGCAATGTGTCGGCATTCACCACGTTAAACTGGATGTGCTGGAGCTTGAGCTGGGTAAATGCCCGCAGAAAATCCGCCAGCTTGCGTAAACCAGCCTCACCTTCCAGTGTGGCTGGCGTAAACTTCACGTTCAGCAAAGTCCCATTGGAAAGCAACGTGTTATCCAGCTTGCTGACCGATTTCAATACCGCCGTCGGCCCTTGCATATCCTGCCCCAGCATCGGCGACAGCCCTCCGTCCGCCAACTGTTCCCCGGCGAAGCGACCATCCGGTGTCGCTCCGACGACCGAACCCAGCGGCACGTGCGCAGAGACAGTATATGAACCCGGCGTAAATTGCCCGCCGCGTGGATTCTGGTATTTCTCTACCTCTTTGCAGTAATGACGCAGCAGTTCGGCGCTGATGTTATCTACATCATCAATATCGTTGCCGTATTTTTCGAAGCGGTTAATCAGCCTGGCGCGAATTTTCTCGCCTTCCGCGGTAGCAAAGTTGTCTTTTAGCACCGACAAAAGTTCGTCAAAAGTTAAGCGCTGTTGTTCAAATACCAGTCCATTGAGCGCATGCAGCGAATCGCTCAGGTTCGCAATGCCGATCCCCTGTACGCCGGAGAAGTTATAACGCGCGCCGCCGTCGGTAATATCACACCCTTTATCCAGGCAATCGCTAATAAACGAGGAGAGCAGCGGCACCGGCGCCCAGTCGCGATGACCGATATCGCAGATATTACTGCCTTCGACCATCAACGTAATGTAGTGGCTGATTTTGGCACGAATATGCTTCAACAGGTCTTCGTACGTCAGCGCGCGATTGCCTTCGTTCTCATGCAGGCAGATTTCCATTACTTTCAGCAGATTAAACATGGCGATGTCGTGCAAACCGTATGTTCTGCCTGGAATAGACAGCTCGACACAGCCGACTACCGCGTAATCTCGCGCATCTTCCAGCGAGACGCCACGGTTAAGAAATGCGGGCACCACCACTTCATCATTAAAGATTTGCGGGATGCCGGTCCCGAGGCGAATGGTCTGTGCCGTTTTCATCAGGAACGGCGTATCGATCAACGCGTTCGTGCGCACACCGAGATTTGGTTGCGGCAGTTGTACGCTCTGATAAGCATCAAGGCAGAGAAACGACAGTACGTTTACCGCACTACGACCATTCTCCGTCAATCCCCCAAGCAGTGCGGTGTAACCCGTTGGAAAGCCAGCGAAATAGCGCGCGCTGCTGGTGGATCGCAGCAGTACAATGTCATTGCATTTCACCCATAGCGATTCGAGGATTTCTTTTAAGAATGCAGGATCTTCCCCCTGCGTCAGCGAGGTTTGATAAAACGGCAGCATATACTGGTCGAAGCGTCCGAGTGAGAGCGAACTGGCGTTGGACTCATATTGCAAAATAATGTTCATGTACCAGAACAGCTGACATGCTTGCCAGAAGGTTTGCGGTTTATGCTGGGCGTTATGCCGGGAGTTTTCCGCAATCGTCAGCAATTCCTGACATCGCTGTGCATCCGGGCAGTTTTCCGCCATTTGTTCTGCCAGCAGGGCGTAACGCAGAATGTGGCTTTGCGAAGCCTCAAGCAGCAACAGAGCAGCCTGATAAAAGTGGTTATCCGGCTGCTGCAGACAATGCGCCCGCATCTGCGCTACCAGTTCGCCAAGCCCGAGATTCAACAGGCGTGGATAATCAATAATGATATGCCCCTGACCTTTATCCGTCTGGTTAACGCTAAAAATCTGCGTACGGACAGCGGCTTTTACCTCATCGGTCATCTGACCGTTGATGAAATCTTTCATCGACCGCTTTTCCCAGTACGGATACAGCACATCGCGATAGAGATGTTTATCCTCTTCGCTGATGTCAAAACGGTCCTGCGGACGGGTTGGAAACTGCTCCAGCTCGTTGAGCAGCCAGTAAGGATCCATTTCCGGCGACATTATGCCCGCCCGCGGTTTAACGGTACGGTTCCCGGCTATCAGTTCCTCATCACGAATCGATATTTCAACGTGCTCAAGAATATATGCGGTGGCTTTCGCCCGCCGCAGAATAACCGGCTCTCCCTCCGTCTGCTGGTGGCTGGTGGTATATAGCAGCGCACGCTCAAGCGAAATTTCGCGGTTATTCTGAAACAGAGCGTTTTTTAAACGTTGGATACGGTTAGTCATGAGGAACTCCTGTAGAAAAACTGATGCCAGATGGCGCTGTGCTTATCTGGCCTACGTATCAGTAGGCCGGATAAGTCTCCCCCCCTCCGGCAAACAAACCGTTATGCGGTTTGCGCAAGGTGTGCGCCAATCTTGTTCATGATGGCGTCGGCACGTTTCACTGCATCGCTGATGTTGACACGAACGATAGTTTTGCCCGCAAAACGCTCTTCAAACTTAATACCAATGTCTTTGGTCAGAATCACCATGTCGGCTTCTGCCACATCCGCCGCGGTCAGTTCGTTTTCCAGACCGATCGACCCCTGAGTCTCAACCTTTACTTCCCACCCCTTGGCTTTAGCGGCGCTTTCCAGCGCTTCGGCGGCCATATAGGTGTGGGCAACGCCAGAAGGACATGCAGTTACTGCGATAATCTTGGTCATGACTCATTCCTCGCTTAATTCATTTCAAAATCTAAATCCAGGTCGTCTTCTTTCTGGTCGACCTGAGACACTTTTTTCCGCGCCAGACTTTTCAGTACGTTAACGCACACTGCGGTCACTACAGCTCCCACGGCAACCGCCGCGATATAACCCAATTTTCCTTCCACGACCGGCAGAACAATCAGCCCGCCCCAGCCGGCATAACACTGCGCACCAAACAGCGCGGCGGTTACCGTGCCGCAGGCGGAACCCACCATAATGGATGGGATAACGCGTAGCGGATCGGCGGCAGCAAAAGGAATTGCGCCTTCCGTTACGCCAACGCAGCCCATCACCAGCGCGGCTTTACCGGCTTCACGTTCTTCAGAAGAGAAATTCTTACGGCCAATCAGCGTCGCCAAACCTAAGCCCAGCGGCGGCACGCAGATCCCTACCGCGGCGATTGCCACCACGGTATAAACACCCTGCGCCACGCAAATCAGCATGAAGGCGTAGGCAACTTTGTTAATCGGCCCACCCATATCGAAGGCCAACATCAGTCCCATAATTACCGCCAGCAGCACGATGCTGCCCTGCTGCATACCCTGCAGCCACTCGGTCAGGCTAGTGGTTAACGCGCCAACGGGTTCTCCCAGGCCCCACATCATGATGCCTGCGGTGATAAAGGTGCCGACAATAGGAATAACGAAGATAGGCATTACCGATCGCAACACCTTATGTACGGGGATCTTCTTCAGATAATGGACGACGATACCGCCAATAATCCCGGCAATTAGCGCGCCGAAAAAACCTGCGCCGAAGCTGTTTCCCACCCATGCGCCAATCGCACAAGGGGCGAGAGCAGAACGTTCAGCAATGGAATAACCAATGTAAGCGGCAAGGAATGGCACCATCAACGTCAGCCCTGCGACGCCAATATCAAACAGTTTCTTGAGATTAGGATCGGTCGCCGCATCCGGTACCGCGCCCTTGCCATACAACATGACGGAGACCGCCAGCAAAATTCCACCCGCGACTACGAAGGGGATCATATGCGAAACACCTGTCATCAGGTGCTGACGGGTATTTTTCAGGATTTGTACCAACTCTTTCATAAGTCGCTCCCAGGCTGCCTAAAGCCCATATCCATAAACTTGTTGCGGAAAACAATAGGCAATCCGACGCGGCGCAAACAGTGGATAAAAAGGCCATTTGCTGGACTTTTGTAATGTCAGCGCAAAAATGCGATCCGCCTCATAACTTGTAGTTTCTCGGAATTTATAGAGGACATGCTGACTTGTGAGGGATATCTCACTTTGATGGTTACATTACATTTATCCAGTTTTTGGCAGATTTGTCAGATGGCAGGTTCAGGCGTTGCCCTTTTATCCTGTAGCGAGAAATCGTTATGGGAGATGAGGCTATGGCCCTGATTGTGGAATTTACCTGTGAGCTGCCCAATGGCGTACATGCGCGCCCGGCAAGTCACATAGAAACGCAGTGCAACACCTTTACTTCGCACATTGAGTGGCACAACCTGCGTACCGAACGTAGGGGTAACGCCAAGAGCGCATTGGCACTGATTGGCACCGATACTCTGGCGGGTGATAGCTGCCAGTTGCTGATTTCCGGTGCAGATGAACAGGCAGCCCACCAGCATTTAACCCAATGGTTACGTAATGAATTTCCACACTGCGATGCACCGCTAGCGGAAGCCAAAAGCAACGAGCTGGAGCCACTTCCTGCATCCCTCACCAATCTAAACCCACAGCTTTTTCGCGCTCGCACCGTCTGCAGCGGCAGTGCGGGAGGCGTACTTAGTCTGCTCTCTTCGCTGGATCTCAACGCCCTTAACAATCTCCCATCCGCTAAAGATATTGAAACCGAGCAGGCGGCACTGGATAACGGCTTAACGCTGCTGATGAAGAATATTGCGTTTCGGTTACTCGACAGCGACGGCGCAACCAGTGCGATTCTGGAAGCACACCGCTCGCTGGCAAGCGACCCCTCACTGCGTCAGCGCCTGCTCGCTGGAGTATCTCGCGGGTTAAGCTGCGCCCAGGCGATTGTCGAAAGTGCCGGACATTTTTGTGATGAATTCGCCCGCTCCAGCAGCAGTTATTTACAGGAACGTGCGCTGGATGTGCGCGATGTCTGCTTCCAGCTTCTGCAGCAAATTTATGGAGAGCAGCGTTTCCCTGCGCCGGGAAAACTAACCCAGCCTACGGTCTGTATGGCGGACGAGCTCACACCGAGCCAGTTCCTCGAACTGGACAAAACATTGCTGAAAGGCTTGCTGTTAAAAAGCGGCGGTACCACTTCACACACGGTGATTCTCGCCCGGTCATTCAACATTCCTACGCTGGTTGGCGTGGATATTGAATCCTTGATGCCATGGCTGCAGCAAACGGTTTATATCGATGGTAACGCAGGAGCGGTCATTGTTGCCCCTGATGAATCCGTCGTACGTTACTACCAGCAGGAAGCCCGTATCCAGGATGCCATTCGAGAACAACAACATATCTGGCTGACCCAGGAGGCGCGCACGGGTGATGGCATCCGCATGGAAGTCGCCGCCAACATCGCCCATTCCGTGGAAGCGCAAGCAGCCTTTGGCAACGGTGCGGAAGCGGTTGGCCTGTTCCGCACGGAAATGCTGTATATGGACCGTACCTGCGCCCCGGATGAGAACGAGCTATACAACATTTTCTGCCAGGCGCTGGAGCCCGCGCAGGGACGCAGCATCATTGTGCGCACCATGGATATCGGCGGTGATAAACCCGTTGATTACCTGAATATTCCTGCCGAAGCCAACCCGTTCCTCGGTTATCGCGCGGTGCGTATCTATGAAGAATACGCCGCTTTGTTTACCACACAACTGCGATCGATCCTGCGCGCATCAGCGCACGGTAGCCTGAAAATCATGATCCCAATGATCTCCTCTATGGAAGAGATCCTGTGGGTCAAAGAGAAGCTGGCCGAAGCCAAACAGCAACTGCGTACTGAACACATCCCGTTTGATGAGAAGATCCCGCTCGGTATCATGCTGGAGGTTCCGTCAGTGATGTTCATCATCGATCAATGCTGCGAAGAAATTGATTTCTTTAGTATTGGCAGTAATGACCTGACGCAATACCTGCTGGCGGTCGACCGCGACAACGCCAAAGTTACCCGCCATTACAACAGCCTGAATCCGGCCTTCTTGCGTGCACTGGATTACGCCGTACAGGCGGTACATCGTCAGGGGAAATGGATTGGCCTGTGCGGCGAACTTGGCGCTAAAGGTTCAGTGCTACCGCTGCTTGTGGGACTGGGTCTGGACGAGATCAGCATGAGCGCTCCCTCCATTCCCGCCGCCAAAGCGCGGATGGCGCAACTTGACAGCCGCGCCTGCCGTCAGTTGCTGAATCAAGCAATGGCGTGTCGAACGTCGCTGGAGGTCGAACATCTGCTGGCTCAGTTCCGCATGACTCAACAGGATACCCCTCTGGTTACCGCCGAGTGCATCACGCTGGATAGCGACTGGCGTAGTAAAGAGGAGGTCATCAAAGGGATGACCGACAACCTCCTGCTGGCAGGTCGTTGCCGCTATCCGCGTAAACTGGAAGCCGATCTGTGGGCGCGCGAAGCGGTCTTCTCTACCGGATTAGGTTTTAGCTTCGCCATTCCACACAGCAAATCAGAACATATTGAGCAGTCCACTATTAGCGTAGCGCGCCTGCAAGCGCCGGTACGTTGGGGTGATGATGATGCGCAGTTCATTATTATGCTGACGCTCAACAAACACGCCGCTGGCGACCAGCATATGCGTATTTTCTCGCGTCTGGCACGGCGCATTATGCATGAAGAATTCCGTAACGCGCTGGTTAACGCCGCCTCTGCCGACGCTATCGCCAGCCTGCTGCAACATGAACTTGAACTTTAAAGAGGGTGTTTTTGTATGGAACTTTACCTTGATACCGCCAACGTCGCGGAAGTCGAACGTCTGGCACGCATCTTCCCTATCGCGGGTGTCACCACCAACCCAAGCATTGTGGCAGCAAGCAAAGAATCCATCTGGGATGTGCTGCCGCGCCTGCAAAACGCCATTGGCGAAGAGGGCATTCTGTTTGCCCAAACCATGAGCCGAGACGCACAAGGCATGGTGGAGGAAGCCAAACGTCTGAGCAACGCGGTCCCCGGTCTGGTGGTAAAAATCCCGGTGACATCCGAAGGTCTGGCCGCGATCAAGATGCTGAAAAAAGAGGGTATCACCACGCTGGGAACCGCCGTGTACAGTGCCTCTCAGGGGCTGCTGGCAGCGCTGGCGGGGGCGAAATATATCGCACCTTACGTTAACCGTATTGACGCGCAGGGCGGCGACGGAATTCGCACGGTACAAGAACTGCAAACGTTACTGGAACTGCATGCGCCAAACAGCATGGTACTGGCAGCCAGCTTTAAAACCCCTCGTCAGGCGCTGGATTGCTTACTGGCTGGATGCGAAGCAATCACCCTGCCATTAGACGTAGCGCAACAAATGCTCAATACCCCTGCGGTAGAGTCAGCAATAGAGAAGTTTGAACATGACTGGAACAATACATTTGGTCACATCAACCTGTGAGGGAAATAAAGTATGGATCGCATTATTCAATCACCTGGTAAGTACATCCAGGGTGCCGATGTTATTACCCGTCTTGGCAACTACCTCAAACCACTGGCAGAGCGCTGGCTGGTCGTTGGGGACAAGTTTGTCTTAGGCTTTGCCCAGGGCGCACTGGAAAAAAGCTTCCAGGATGCCGGACTGGCGCTGGAGATTGCACCGTTTGGCGGCGAGTGTTCACAAAACGAAATCGACCGTCTGCGCGGCGTGGCAGAAAAAGCGCAATGTGGCGCAGTACTTGGTATTGGCGGCGGTAAAACGCTGGATACTGCCAAAGCGCTGGCGCACTTTATGGGCGTGCCTGTCGCCATTGCGCCAACCATCGCCTCTACCGATGCACCGTGCAGCGCGCTGTCCGTTATTTACACCGATGCCGGTGAATTCGATCGCTATTTGCTGCTGCCCAATAACCCGGACAGGGTCATTGTTGATACCAAAATTGTCGCAGGCGCACCGGCGCGTCTGTTAGCCGCGGGCATTGGCGATGCGTTGGCGACCTGGTTCGAAGCACGCGCCTGTTCACGCAGCGGCGCAACCACCATGGCGGGCGGTCAGTGCACTCAGGCGGCTCTGGCGCTGGCTGAGCTGTGCTTTAATACGCTGATAGAAGAAGGTGAAAAAGCGATGCTGGCTGCCGAGCAGCACGTGGTAACGCCTGCGCTGGAGCGCGTTATTGAAGCCAACACCTATCTGAGCGGCGTCGGTTTTGAAAGCGGCGGTCTGGCAGCGGCGCACGCCATCCATAACGGCCTGACAGCAATCCCGGATGCGCATCACTATTACCACGGCGAGAAAGTGGCTTTCGGCACGCTGACGCAACTGGTCCTGGAAAACGCGCCGGTCGATGAAATTGAAACCGTTGCGGCGCTGTGTCATTCCGTTGGCCTGCCGATTACCCTGGCGCAACTGGACATCAAACAGGATATTCCGGCGAAAATGCGCATTGTAGCTGAAGCTGCCTGTGCCGAAGGCGAAACCATCCACAACATGCCTGGCGGCGCAACGCCGGACCAGGTGTATGCCGCCCTGCTGGTGGCTGACCAGTACGGTCAACGTTACCTGCAAGAGTGGGAATAACCGGCCAATAAAAATCCCCGCAATTGCGGGGATTTTTTTGTTCATACTATGCCGGACCCGCGCAAGCGACATCCGGCATGGTCTGTTACAGCAGATCGAAACGATCCAGGTTCATCACTTTCACCCATGCGGCAACGAAATCTCTCACGAACTTTTCGTGAGCATCGCTGCAGGCATAAACTTCAGCCACTGCGCGCAGTACAGAGTTAGAACCAAACACCAGATCGGCGCGAGTTGCGGTGTATTTTACCTCGCCGCTCGAACGGTCACGACCTTCAAACAGCTCTTGTGACTCATCAACCGCCTTCCACTCATGACGCATATCCAGCAGATTGACGAAGAAGTCAGTGCTGAGTACGCCAGGGCGATCGGTAAAGACGCCGTGCTGGCTACCATCAAAGTTGGTGCCCAGTACGCGCATACCGCCCACCAGCACGGTCATTTCCGGTGCGGTTAGCGTCAACTGCTGCGCTTTGTCGATCAGCAGCGACTCGGTGGTCGACACGTCAGGACGAGCGCGGTAGTTACGGAAACCATCGGCAATCGGCTCAAGCAGTTCAAACATCTCAATATCCGTTTGATCCTGACGCGCATCCACACGACCCGGCGCAAAAGGTACCTTGATGCTGACGCCCGCAGCGCTAGCCGCCTGCTCGATACCGACAACACCGGCCAGCACGATAATATCGGCCAACGAGGCAGTATGGGCAGACTTATAAATACCTTCCAGCACAGGCAGAACGCGTGCTGCGGTGGCATTCACATCCCAGCCGCGTTGTGGGTCCAGCGCCAGACGCGCACCGTTAGCGCCGCCACGTTTATCCCCGCCACGGAAAGTCGATGCCGAAGCCCACGCTACCGATACCAGTTCGCCCACGGACAGTCCGGAAGCAGCGATGGTCGCCTTCAGCTTCAGGATATCTTCTTCGCTTGGGTTGAAGAACGCATGCGGCAGCGGGTCTTGCCAGATCAGATCTTCTTTTGGCACTTCCGGTCCAATGTAACGCGATTTTGGCCCCATATCGCGGTGCGTCAGTTTAAACCACGCACGGGCAAACGCTTCGTTGAACGCTTGCGGATCGTTCAGGAAACGGCGAGAGATCTTCTCGAACTCAGGATCGAAACGCAGCGTCAGGTCGGTAACCAGCATCGTCGGCTTGCGTTTTTTCGACGGATCAAACGGATCGGGAATAATTTCTGGCGCGTCAACCGCTTCAAACTGAATCGCGCCTGCCGGACTGCGAGTCTGCACCCACTCATATTTGAACAGGTTCTCGAAGAAATAATTGCTCCATTGGGTAGGCGTCTGCGTCCACACCACTTCCAGACCAGAAGTAATTGCATCCGCGCCCGCGCCACTACCGTAGCTGCTGGCCCAACCCAGGCCCTGCGCTTCAATCGGTGCGGATTCTGGATCGGCGCCAACGTGCGATGCCGCTGCTGCGCCGTGGGTTTTGCCCAACGTATGACCGCCGCCAATCAGCGCCACGGTTTCTTCGTCGTTCATCCCCATGTTACCGAAGGTCGCGCGAATAGCCGCTGCCGCAGAAAGCGGTTCGCCGCTATGGTCCGGCCCTTCCGGGTTCACATAAATAAGGCCCATTTCGGTGGCGCCCAGCGGCGCTTTTGCCAGCTCTTCCGGGTGACGGTGAGTCAGCCAGGCTTTTTCATCACCCCAGTTTACGTCGAGATCCGGTTCCCAGACATCTTCACGACCGGCACCAAAGCCAAAGGTACGGAAACCTGAGTTTTCCAGCGCCACGTTACCCGCGAGGATAAACAGGTCGGCCCAGGAAATTTTCTGACCATATTTCTGCTTGATTGGCCACAGCAGACGACGTGCTTTATCAAGGCTGACGTTGTCCGGCCAGGAGTTCAGTGGTGCAAAACGCTGCTGTCCGCGACCCGCTCCACCGCGTCCATCGATAGAGCGATAGGTTCCCGCGCCGTGCCATGCCATGCGGATAAACAATCCGGCATAGGTTCCCCAGTCAGCGGGCCACCACGGTTGAGATTCGGACAGAAGGGCTCTGAGATCCCCTTTCAGGGCAGAATAGTCGAGTTTACTAAACTCTTTGCGGTAGTCGAAGTCCTCACCCAGCGGGTTCGAACGGTTGGAATGTTGGTTTAAAAGATCAACGCGGAGTTGATTTGGCCACCAGTCGCGGTTATTCGTTCCTGCTCCCGCGCTCTGATCGTGACCGCCTTGATGAAAAGGACACTTACCGGCAGTTGATGCGTTTTGGCTATCGTCGGACATGCTCATCTATATGCTCCCTTTACAGTGTTCTGACTACGATATACACCACCAGAGATAAGATATAGTCGAAATAACCCACAGATTCGATAGCTAATTCCTTTTATATTTTAAGTTGCAGAGATGTAGATCAAAATGATCAACAAAAAGCCCTCCGTAGAGGGCTGGGGCATCTGTTTAGTTAGGTCTTACACCCAGTGTGTGACAAATAGCGTAGCTCATCTCGGCACGGTTGAGGGTATAGAAGTGAAAATCCTTCACCCCTTCGCGACTGAGAATTTTTACCATATCCATGGCGATATTCGCGCCCACCAGCTTGCGGGTTTCCGCGTCATCATCAAGACCATCAAACATGGTCGACATCCACGCAGGAATGCGGACGTTGGTCATGTCAGCAAATTTTTTCGCCTGCTTAAAGTTAGATACCGGCAGGATGCCCGGAATAATTTCCACATCGATTCCCGCAGACACACAGCGATCGCGAAAGCGCAGATAGCTTTCTACATCGAAGAAAAACTGGGTGATCGCGCGGTTTGCACCGGCATCAACCTTACGCTTCAGGTTCAGCAAATCCGCCTGAGCGCTTTTCGCTTCCGGGTGCACTTCCGGGTAAGCCGCAACGGAGATATCGAAGTCTGCAACGTCTTTCAGCAGAGTCACCAGGTCGGAAGCATACATATCCGGTTTACCGCTTCCCGGCGGCAGATCACCGCGCAGGGCAACAATATGACGAATACCGTTATGCCAGTAGTCCTGAGCAATGGTACGCAGCTCATCGCGGGTCGCATCAATGCATGTCAGGTGCGGGACCGCTTCAAGACCTGTGCGATCCTTAATGCCTTTAATAATGCTATGCGTACGGTCGCGCTCACCAGAGTTTGCACCGTAAGTCACTGAAACAAACTTCGGCTTCAGGCTGCTCAGGCGATCGATGGAGTTCCACAGGGTTTGCTCCATTTCACTGGTGCGCGGCGGGAAAAACTCAAACGAAACGTTAATCTGACCCTGCACTTCTGCCAGGCTCTGATTCAGGGCTTCCCGCTGGTTGGCGTGAAAAAAGCTCATACCTTACCTCATCAATCTTTTGTCGTTATATGTTGTGTTGTGAACTGCTATACGTTTAGACGTCTAGATGTAAAAATGACGGAAAAGCATGCTGGCGTCAACACAAAAATCATCGTTAAAGGTGAGGAATACTCAGCCAACGTGAAAAAAATTCACATCAGCTTGAAATGGTGAGAGATTGCGTCACGACCGTCTGTAGCCACTCTACTTTTGTTACGTTCTCAGGCAGTGTCGCTAACCCCATGCTAAGACGCAATTCTGTATCAGTAAGCGGAAGGAAGATCACGCCCTGACGCTGGATAGCGGAAAAGGAGGCCGGAACCAGGCTCAGACCGTCACCCTGAGCGATCCGTGCCAGCAACACGTCATGTTCCATCGGCTCCTCAATAAGGGCAGGAGAGTAACCGGCACGACGAAAAATGTGTCGAGTGTAATCAAAAAAAGCAGGGTTACGTTCACGTTTGAACCAGAACAGCGGTCGGTGGTTCAGCGACGTTAACGAGAGCGCAGGCAGAGCCGCCTCTGGCCAGAGCGCGGGTAAGGCGGCAATCATCGATTCTTGCCAGCCGAGCGGCGTGACGCTAAGACCCAAATTCTCAAGCGGTAGCGCCACCAGCGCTGCATCCAGTTTTCCTCGACGCACCTGACGCGCCAGTTCAGGCGAACCATGACGGACAATATGTAGCTTCTGTACACGCGTAGCAAGCTGCGACTCAAGCGCCGCAAAAACGCCCTGCTCAAACGCTGTACTTAGCCCTAAGCGCAGAGATTGCTCTCCCGTTTTCGCTATCTGACTCAACGCCGCCCAGGTTTTATCCTGTAGCGCCAATAGCGGGCGCACGATTTCAAGTACGCGTTGGCCGTCCTCCGTCAGCGTAAGTCCACGGGTATGACGGACAAAAAGCGTCACCGCCAGGCGCTCTTCAAGCTGGCGAATGTGGCGACTCAGCGGCGGCTGCGACATAAATAAACGCAGCGCCGCTCGACTCATGTTGTTCTCTTCCGCCACCACGGAAAAATAGCGTAGGAGGCGGATATCCAGAGAATGCAAAGGCGAAGTTGTCATACCGAAAAGGTATCACGGAAACGGTATTACCCCAATCATTCCGCACGCTCTATCCTCATGCCATACACTAACTCACGAGGTGATTATCATGGATTCAGAACGCTATTTAACCGGTCAGAGAATGCTGCAACAGGTTGATGGAAAAGGGGGAGATGCGGTCGTCGATAGCCTGAAGGATATCGCGCCGGACTTCGCCCAATACCTGATTGAATTTCCTTTTGGCGACATCTATTCAAGGCCGGGGCTGGATTTACGCAGTAGAGAAATTGCCACCGTAGCGGCGCTCACCGCCATGGGTAACGCCGCACCACAGCTTAAGGTACACATCGCCGCCGCGCTGCACGTTGGCTTAACGCAGGAAGAGATTATTGAAGTGATGATGCAGATGGCAGTTTATGCGGGATTCCCGGCAGCACTAAACGGCCTGTTCGCCGCAAAAGAGGTGTTTGCGGCGAACAGTAAGCGCTAACTACAGCAGTTGCGCCAGGCGGTTGATATCAGACTGAATCGCCCCAGCGGTCACATCGCGGCCCGCCCCCGGTCCGCGAATGACCAGCGGGTTATCACGATACCAACGGCTTTCAATGGCGAAGACGTTATCGCACGGCAGTAGTGCCGCCAGCGGGTGCTCAGGGCGTACCGCTTCAACGCCAACGCGTGCCTTACCGTTAGCGTCAAAACGCGCCACATAGCGTAGCACCAGTCCCATTTCACGTGCCGCTTCCAGGCGTTGCACCATCTGCTCGTTCAGCTCATCGCCATTTTCAAAGAAATGGTCAATAGAACCTGCTTCACAGTGCGCAGGCACCAGCGACTCTACGCGCACCTGGTCCGGTTCGATGTCGTAACCCGCTTCACGCGCCAGAATCACCAGCTTGCGCATCACATCTTTGCCGGAAAGATCCACGCGCGGATCAGGTTCAGTCAGACCCTGCTGCCACGCCTGATCCACCAGATCGGTGAACGGGACCGTGCCATCAAATTGCAGGAACAACCACGACAACGTGCCGGAGAAGATCCCGCTGATCGACAGAATAGTATCTCCGCTATCAATCAGATCGCGCACGGTATGGTTGATCGGCAAACCTGCGCCGACGGTGGCGTTATACAGCCAGTGGCGACCGGTTTTTTCAAAGGCGTCATGAATCTGGCGGTAATTATTACTGCTGCTCGCCCCCGCCAGCTTGTTGGCGCTGATAACGTGGAAGCCATGACTGGCGAAATCCAGATACTGCTCCGCCAACTGCTCGCTGGCAGTGACGTCCAGCACCACTAAATCATCATACGGGTGGGCGCGCATCCACAGGAACAATGACTCTTCATCCTGTTCTAGCGCCTCGTCATCGAAGAAGGCCAACGCGCGGCTGGCATCCAGCCCTTCGTAATTCAGCAGACTACGGCGACTATCAACCACTCCTGCCAGCACGAACTCTAATCCGGTACGCGCCGAGAGCGTGCTCTGCTCGCGGGCAAACAGCTCCAGCCAGCGCGACCCAATGTTGCCTTTGCCGAACAGCACCAGACCAATGCGTTTTTCCGCGCGGAAGATTGACTGGTGCAGACCCTGAATCAGGCTCTCCGTTGGCCCGGTACGCAAGACGGCGACCAGGCTAATGCCCTCTTCCGACTGCCAGGTGAATTCGACCGGCTGACCTTTCAGCTGTTGCCAAAAGCGATGGCAGTGCAGCGGGTTACGGGTGACGCCCGCCCCAACCATCGCCACCAGCGCCAGCCCCTGGCGCAGACGCAGTTCGCCCGGCAGGCCAGCTTCATCCAGAATTTTCAGTGCGCCATCAGCGACTTCGGAGGTATAGCAAAATTGCAGCAACTGGCGGTCAGGATGCACACCCACTGCCAGCGGACGCACCTGGTTGCGTTTTAAAATCTGATCAATCTCTTTATAGGCCAGTTTAAAGTCCTGGCCAGTGGGAACCTGAAACTCAATCAGGCAAACGTCGTCATGGCTGGTCACAATACGTGCCCCGGTACCGGAAGCCAGCACGCGTTCAATACGCGTCGATCCCTGCTCCGGCGTATAGCTACAACGCAACTGGAGATCGATATCGCTGCCGGAAACCGGCTGGAGGGTGCGGGCATGAAGAACCGGAGCCGCCAGACGCGCCAGCTCGCTGGCTTCATCCAGACGCAGCAGCGGCAGCAGACAGGCATCTTTTACTTTACGCGGATCCGCGCTGTAAACCCCGGCCACATCGCTCCAGATGGTTACGCGGGAAACCCCCGCCAACGCGCCAACCTGCGTCGCCGAGTAGTCGGAGCCGTTACGCCCCAGCAGTACCGTCTCACCGGCGTTGCTACGGCTAATGAAACCGGTAACGACCAGGCGTTTGCCCGGATGCTGCGCCAGCAGTTGCTGCAGCAATGGGTAAGAAAGACCTTCATCCACCTGCGGCTGAGCGCCGCGCTCGGCACGTAAAAAATCGCGCGCATCCAGCCAGGCTGACTCCAGCCCCTGTTGGTTAAGGACGGCAGACATCAAACGCGCCGACCACACCTCGCCATGCCCGACGACTTCAGCATAGACGGCATCATTCACGCCGCTGTCGAGTAACCCGGCCAGACGCTCCAGATCGTGAATAAACGCGCCGATCAGCCCATCCGCCACCTCAGGAGGTAACAAACCGCTGATAAGCTCACTCTGATAGCGACGTAACGCCTGTTGAACCTGATGCGCAGAAAGACGATCGGTCTGGCTTAATTTTAGCCAGCTAATCAACTGGTTAGTGGTACTGCCTGCGGCTGAAACAACCATCATGTCATCAGGCTGCGAGTACTCCGCCATAATGCCTGCGACACGCAGATAACATTTCACATCAGCCAGACTACTACCACCAAATTTGTGCAGTTGACGACCCTTCGTCCCTGCCTGCGCAATCACACTCATGTTTACCCCTTGTTTGCAGCCCGGAAGCCATTTTCCAGGTCGGCAATTAAATCTTCGCCATCTTCAATACCGGTGGAGATACGCAACAGCGTTTCCGAAATTCCGGCAGCAGCGCGCGCTTCTGGCGCCATTCCCGCGTGTGTCATGGTTGCGGCATGGGAGATCAGACTTTCAACGCCCCCTAACGATTCCGCCAGCGTAAACAATGACAACCCGCCGAGGAAGCGACGCAGCGTTTGCTCATCGCCACCCAGCTCAAAACTCAACATCGCGCCAAACCCTTTTTGCTGACGCGCGGCAATCTCATGGCCCTGATTATCCGGCAATGACGGGTGATACAATTTTTTCACCAGCGGCTGAGTTTGCAGATAATCCACAATCGCCTGAGCATTACGTTGCGCCACCTCCATACGAGGTGACAGAGTACGCAGGCCGCGCAACAGCAGATAACTATCAAACGCGCCGCCGGTCACACCAATATTATTCGCCCACCATGCCAGTTCAGTGACCATTTCCGGATCTTTTGCTATCACCACACCAGCCACTACGTCGGAGTGACCGTTTAAATATTTCGTGCATGAATGCAACACCAGATCGGCGCCTAATGCCAGTGGATTTTGCAGTGCCGGGCTTAAAAAAGTGTTGTCCACCACGCTGACCGCTCCAGCTTCGCGCGCCAGCTGGCAGATTTTCGCGATATCCACCACGCGCAGCAGAGGGTTGCTTGGGCTTTCTACCAGCACCAGCTTCGGTTTTTCCGCCAGTGCCGCCTGCAACGCCTGCTCATCTCCTTGATCGACAAACAGTACGCGATAACAGCCACGCTTTGCCAGGCTGTCAAACAGACGATAACTCCCGCCGTAGCAGTCGTGCGGTGCGACCAGCAGATCGCCAGGCTTGAGGAATACCGTGGTCACCAGATGAATCGCCGACATGCCGGTATTGGTCAGTACTGCCCCCGCCCCACCTTCCAGTTCCGCCAGCGCACGCTGAACGACATCACGCGTTGGGTTACCGCGACGCGAATAGTCATGGGCGCGAGGCTCATTAAAACCGGTAAAGTTATAGGTGCTGGAGAGGTGGATCGGCGGGACAACGCAACCGTACTGTTCGTCGTCATTTAACCCGCTACGCACTGCGATGGTGGCCTGTTTACGCGTCATATTGAGGAGATCCTGGCTGAGTCGGTGAAAAGTCAGACACCAGAGTAATCATAGTTACGATAGCCGTCAATACATCTGGACATCTAAACTTCTTTGCGTATAGATTGAGCAAACCGGAAATAGCCGTTAAAATTATATGCATTAGCGTACATCTGCGTCGGCTTACTTCGTGTCAGGGCCACGCCACTACGATAAACTACGCGCAATTATGGTCCGGGCTCAGGTTCTGGCCTCAATATTAATGACAAAGAGGATTAGGTATCTCATGGCTGAATGGAGCGGCGAATATATCAGCCCATACGCTGAGCACGGTAAGAAGAGTGAGCAAGTCAAAAAAATTACGGTTTCCATTCCTCTGAAGGTGTTAAAAATCCTTACCGATGAACGCACGCGTCGTCAGGTTAACAACCTGCGTCACGCCACCAACAGCGAACTGCTGTGTGAAGCGTTTCTGCATGCTTTTACCGGGCAACCATTACCCAACGATGACGACCTGCGTAAAGAGCGCAGCGATGAAATCCCGGAAGAAGCAAAGGTAATCATGCGTGAACTGGGTATCAACCCGGAAACGTGGGAATACTGATTTTTCAAGACAGATGAGAAAAGGCGGGATTACTCCCGCCGCTTCTCACTACGTTACTTACTGATACCATTAAGCTTATTCAATGTTTCTTCCATTTTGAGCGTCTCTTTACGGTTCAATGGATAGAAATAAATCAGAATGACTGCTGCCAAAAACAGGCATAAAGCCGGTAACAGATTTGCCATCGTATAGATGTTTTCCTGCACAATGCTGGTTTGCACAGCGCCACCCGTTGACGAAGATTGATAACCAATGATGGCCAGCATAAAGCCGCCAATAGCCCCTGCGCACGCCTGGCCAACCTTGCGGGCGAAGAAGTTCACGCCATAGACGGTCCCATCTTCACGATCGCCGGTGACATACTGGTGATAATCACACACATCGGTCATAAACGCCCAAATCATCAGGTTGAATAACCCGGCTCCCAGCGTTGCCAGGAACAGGAAAACCAAATAAACCTTCGCGTCGGTAATGTGAGTGAAGTACATAATCACATACATGGCTACCGCAAAGAGCAGCGCGCCTACACTGGCTTCTTTCTTACCAAAGCGCTTCGTGAGCCAGGATGCCGAGGGGGCCAGCAAAACCAGAGAGCCAAAGGTGAAGAGCAATGCAACGGACATGGCCTCTTTGTTATGGAAATAGTCATTAAACAGGTAAGTCATGTTGGTACCAGACAACCCCTGATTAATCACAATCAGCAGATCCACAACCACTAAAACAATTAGCGCTTTATTGCGTATCAGCCCCTTCAGCAGCACAGAAACCGGCATGCTCTCTTTTCTTTCCACCCGCACGCGTTCCGTCGTTAACTGACAGGTCAACGTTAAAAAGATAAACCCCAGCACAGAACAACCAATGGCAATCCAGAAGAAATGCTGCCCAGAGATCACCTGGCTCCCGTCCACCAGAGTGGTGTACATCAGGATCGGAATAAAAAAGCCGGTTGTCCCGCCGCCGATGGCGGACCCAACGCTGCGCCAGGTTGACAGCGATACGCGATCTTCCGGATTCGAGCTAATCGCCGCAGACATGGCGCCATACGGAATACTCACTGTCGATAACAGCGAACCGTAAATAAAATAGGAACAGCAGATGTAGATAATTTTCGCCGTATAAGAAAAATCATGCACAAACGGCAGGAACAGAACGACCGCAATGATGCAAAATGGGTACTTCATGCGGCGCACCCAGGGGTTAAATCGCCCATGTACCGTCAGTTTAGAGGTATCACATAAGCGCCCTACGCCAACGTCGACAAACGCATCAAAGAGTTTGGTCACAAAATAGAGTGAACCAACAATAACACCGGAAATACCGAGTACGTTGGTGTAATAAATCATTAAAAAACTATTTACCAGTCCAAGAATAAAACAGGTTCCGAGGTCACCACATAAATAACCGAATTTATCTCTTAATCCGAAAGGCCTGACAGCAATATTTTGATTGCTTCCGATCATTGTTCCATCATTAGACATGATGTTAACTCCTTAGACACATTATTCACGCAAACTATGCGTATACCGATGCTCAGCGTAATAAATCGATACGAAGTGTATTAACGGTCAGAAGTTATAACCGAGACCAACGCGATAGCGGGTCTGACGATCGTCTGTGGTTGTGGTGTTATACCCCGAGGAAACGTTACCTACCTCAACAAATGGAACCCATGAACCTATTTTATACGCCACACGGAAGTTATATTCGTAATCGTCTTTTCGGTTGTTATATAAATCTTCGCTATCGGCAATTTTATAAATACCGTTCAGCTCAAACATCCAGTCATTGATGTTGTAACCGAGCCATGCTTCCGGACGATAGACCATGCGGTCATCCTTGCCGTCAGTGTTTCTGCGCATGTACTCCTGACGATAGCGGAACGCAGTCCACCAATGGTCATTGATGTTATACTGCACGCGAATATAAGGCTTATAAATCGCGATGTTATCGCCCGTTTCGATCGCAATACCCGGCTGCCAGATAAGGTCCTTCCAGGTGAACTGGTAGCTTGCCGTATACTCGTTGCCATTACTTTCCATATTATTCCACGCATCATTAGATTGCGTATTTTCGGAACGTGAAATGGCCTCGACTGCCACACCAAAACCCGTAGCAAAACGATGCGACATATAAACACGGTCGTAATTACGACCATCATCATAATATTCATGTCGATAATCAACATAACCCGCTTGCGCGGCCGCAGAGAATAATGAAATCAGTAATAACGCGGATTTAAATTTCATGACCATCCCTCTTCACACTAAATCTAGGAAATTGCCCATCTCGCTCCGTCCATAAATGAGGAAACGATGAAGGAATAAGAATAATTTTATATTTCCACGAAAGTGTATTTTAGAAAGAAGGAAGAAACCTTTGGTATTTTGCCAAAGATTGGCATAAGTGGCAAAAACAAGAAGATAAAAAGGACGCAGATCACCAGTTGAAACATTTTATCGTAAAAATAAAAACACTGTTTTATTTATTAAATAAAAGACATCATTCAATACATCAATACGAATTTTAGTCTGCAGGCGCAGATACAAAAAAAGCGCCATAAGGCGCTTTTTTCTGACAGCTGAAACTTACTTGCTGCCTGGGATGCTGAAACGCTTGTTGAAGCGATCAACACGGCCACCGGTAGCAACATCACGCTGCTTGCCAGTATAGAACGGGTGGCACTGACCGCACACGTCCAGGTTCAGATCGTGACCGACGGTAGAGCGGATTTTCATGACGTTACCGCAAGAGCAGTTTGCAGTAATTTCTTCGTATTTCGGGTGAATATCTTTTTTCATGGGAAAACCTCGGTTTAAGGCCGCGTCGCTCTTCCAGCCCTAACGCCAGACACCACGCGATGTTAATTATTCCCCGTCACCTTTCACGCTGCATCAACAGCCTGAAACTCTCGGGTAATGGTCATTGTTTGACGCAATCAATTTGCATCAAAGGCGGCGAATCATACAGAAATTAACCTGCTCATGCAAACTGATCCGCATTCTACCCTTCACTAATGTGTATACTAACCCGCCAGATTTCAAGTCAGGATGATTCAATGCCCGTTGCGCACGTTGCCTTACCCGTTCCGCTACCTCGCACCTTTGACTACCTGCTGCCGGAAGGCATGAGCGCCAAAGCTGGGTGTCGTGTACGCGTGCCCTTTGGCAAGCAACAGGAGCGCGTGGGCATCGTTCTATCCGTCAGCGAGCACAGCGAACTGCCGCTGAGCGAATTGAAAGCCGTTCTCGAAGTGCTGGACAGCGAGCCGGTTTATTCGACCTCCGTCTGGCGTCTGCTGTTGTGGGCGGCTGACTATTATCACCATCCTATCGGCGACGTACTGTTTCATGCCCTGCCGATTCTGCTGCGCCAGGGACGCCCGGCGACAAACGCGCCTATATGGTACTGGTTTGCCACTGAAGAAGGTCAGGTTATTGATCTCAACAGCCTGAAGCGCTCTCCCAAGCAACAGCAGGCGCTGGCTGCGCTACGCCAGGGAAAAATCTGGCGCGACCTGGTGGCTGAACTCGAATTTAATGACGCCGCATTACAAACGCTGCGGAAAAAAGGGCTGTGCGATCTGGCGAGTGAAACGCCAGGCTTTAGCGACTGGCGTACCCACTACGCGGTTTCCGGTGAGCGTCTTCGACTGAACACCGAGCAAGCCACCGCCGTCGGGGCGATTCACAGCGCCGCGGACAGTTTTAGCGCCTGGCTATTAGCGGGCGTGACGGGCTCAGGCAAAACAGAGGTCTATCTAAGCGTACTGGAAAATGTCCTGGCCCAGGGCAAACAGGCGCTGGTGATGGTGCCGGAGATTGGCCTGACGCCGCAAACTATTGCCCGTTTTCGAGAACGCTTCAATGCGCCAGTCGAAGTCCTGCACTCCGGTTTGAACGACAGCGAACGTCTTTCGGCCTGGTTGAAAGCAAAAAATGGCGAAGCGGCGATTGTTATCGGCACGCGCTCGTCACTGTTTACACCGTTTAAAAATCTCGGCGTGATTGTCATCGACGAAGAGCACGACAGCTCTTATAAACAGCAGGAAGGCTGGCGCTATCATGCGCGCGATCTCGCGGTTTATCGCGCCCACAGCGAGCAGATCCCGATTATTCTCGGCTCAGCCACTCCGGCTCTGGAAACGCTGTGCAACGTGCGACAGAAAAAATATCGCATGCTGCGCCTGACGCGCCGTGCCGGAAATGCGCGCCCTGCCACTCAGCACGTGCTGGATCTCAAAGGTCAGCAGGTGCAGGCCGGACTCGCCCCTGCGCTTATCACCCGTATGCGTCAGCACCTGCAGGCGGATAACCAGGTGATTCTGTTTTTGAACCGCCGGGGCTTTGCTCCTGCGCTGCTGTGCCATGACTGCGGCTGGATTGCAGAATGTCCGCGCTGCGATCACTACTACACGCTGCATCAGGCACTGCACCATTTACGCTGCCACCACTGCGACAGCCAGCGCCCAATACCACGTCAGTGCCCTTCCTGCGGCTCAACGCATATGGTTCCGGTTGGACTCGGCACCGAACAGCTTGAGCAGGCTCTGACCCCTTTTTTCCCCGGCGTGCCAATCTCACGCATCGATCGCGACACCACCAGCCGTAAAGGGTCGCTGGAGCAGCATCTGGCGGAAGTACATCGCGGCGGCGCACGAATTCTGATCGGCACGCAAATGCTGGCCAAAGGCCACCACTTCCCGGACGTCACCCTGGTGGCGCTTCTGGACGTTGACGGCGCGCTGTTCTCTGCAGATTTCCGGTCGGCAGAACGCTTCGCCCAGCTTTACACGCAGGTCTCCGGGCGAGCAGGACGCGCCGGGAAACAGGGCGAAGTGGTGCTACAAACGCACCATCCTGAACATCCGCTGCTGCAAACTTTGCTGTACAAAGGTTATGACGCGTTTGCCGAGCAGGCGCTGGCCGAGCGACAAACGCTCCAGCTTCCACCGTGGACCAGCCATGTGATCGTGCGGGCAGAAGATCATAACAACCAGCATGCGCCTATGTTCTTACAACAGTTGCGAAATCTGATCCAAGCCAGTCCGCTTGCCGATGACAAACTGTGGGTGCTCGGCCCAGTTCCCGCCCTGGCCCCCAAGCGCGGCGGTCGCTATCGCTGGCAAATTTTGTTGCAACATCCGTCGCGAATTCGCCTGCAGCATATCGTCAGCGGCACACTGGCGCTGATCAATACGTTACCCGATGCACGTAAGGTTAAATGGGTGCTGGATGTCGATCCCATCGAGGGATAATCCCTCACGATGCGAGGCGGATCGTAAAATTAAAGATCCATCACACTTTTTATGAAAATTCTGTAACCGCTTCCATTAACTATCTGATAAAAATGTTTCAGATGAAGGCTATTCAAGGACGAGTCTGTGCCAGCAGCTCTCTGGCGAGGAGAAAGAGTGAAACCGAATAAGCAGGTTGCCGCCGCTACGATGAAAGATGTTGCTCTGAAGGCGAAAGTCTCAACGGCAACCGTATCCCGCGCATTAATGAACCCGGACAAAGTCTCGCAGTCAACCCGTAACAAGGTTGAACAGGCTGCGCTGGAAGTGGGATATTTACCCCAATCAATGGGACGCAACGTTAAGCGTAATGAATCACGTACCATTCTGGTGATTGTGCCGGATATCTGCGATCCGTTTTTTAGTGAAGTGATTCGCGGCATAGAAGTGACCGCCGCTGAGCAGGGATATCTGGTGCTTATCGGCGACTGCGCCCACCAGAATCAGCAGGAAAAGACCTTCCTCAACCTCATTATCACCAAGCAGATCGATGGCATGGTGCTGCTCAGTTCGCGCCTGCCGTTTGATGCCAGCGTGGAAGAGCAGCGCAACTTGCCGCCGATGGTCATGTCCAACGAGTTCGCGCCAGAGCTGGAACTCCCCACCGTGCACATTGATAATCTCACCGCCGCCTTCAACGCGATGAACTATCTGCTGGAACTGGGGCATAAACGCATTGGCTGTATCGCCGGACCAGAGGATATGCCGCTGTGCCATTACCGTCTGCAAGGTTACGTTCAGGCATTGCGCCGCAGTGGAATTACGGTCGATCCGCATTTCATCGCGCGTGGTGACTTTACCTATGAAGCGGGAGCCAATGCGCTTAAGCAACTCCTTGAGCTTCCACAGCCACCTACTGCGGTCTTTTGCCACAGCGATGTCATGGCGCTGGGGGCACTCTCTTACGCCAAACGTCAGGGTCTGAAGGTACCTGACGATTTATCCATCATTGGCTTTGATAATATTTCGCTCACGGAATTTTGTGATCCACCCCTGACAACCGTCGCACAGCCGCGTTTCGATATCGGACGTGAAGCTATGCTGTTACTGCTCGATCAACTACAAGGTCAGAACGTCAGCAGTGGCTCACGTTTACTGGACTGCGAGCTTATTATTCGGGGCACTACCCGGGCACTGACGTAAAGTAAAGTGCTTTCGGACTCCCCTGTCTGGTCAAAGGCCCGCCGCTTAAGTAACATGGCGGGCTGACGAACGAATAAATACAGCGAAACGATAGTGGCACAACGAGATTATGTACGTCGCGGCCAACCGGCACCTTCGCGGCGCAAGAAGAGCACATCACGGAAAAAACAACGCAATACGCCTGCGGTATCGCCCGCTATGGTTGCTATTGCTGCAGCCGTACTCGTGACCTTTATCGGTGGTCTGTACTTCATTACGCATCACAAGAAAGAAGAGTCCGAAACGCTGCAAAACCAGAAAGTCACCGGTAATGGCATCCCACCAAAACCGGAAGAGCGCTGGCGATACATCAAAGAGCTGGAAAGCCGTCAGCCTGGCGTACGTGCGCCTACCGAACCGTCTGCAGGCGGCGAGGTACTGAACGCCGATCAGCTTACCAATGAGCAGCGCCAGTTGTTGGCGCAAATGCAGGCCGATATGCGCCAACAGCCAACGCAGCTCAACGAAGTACCGTGGAACGAACAAACTGCTGAACAACGCCAGCAAACGCTGCAGCGTCAGCGTCAGGTGCAACAGCAGCAGTGGAATAACACCCAACAGCAGGCTCAACAGCCGCGCCAACGGGTAACGGAACAGCCGAACCAGCAGCAGCAAACGCGTACTGCGCAAGCCGCACCGGTACAGCAGCCGAAGGCGCAGCCAAAACCGGCGGCCCAACAGCCGTATCAGGATCTACTGCAAACACCTGCGCATACCACCGCCGCTCAGCCGAAAACGCAGCCGGCCGCGCCGATAGCGAATGAAACGCAGCCGCCAAAACAGACGGCGGAGAAAAAAGATGAACGCCGCTGGATGGTACAGTGCGGCTCATTTAAAGGCGCTGAGCAGGCAGAAACCGTGCGCGCGCAGTTGGCTTTTGAAGGCTTCAACTCACGTATTACCACCAATAACGGCTGGAATCGCGTGGTCATTGGTCCGGTCAAAGGCAAAGAGAATGCCGACAACACCATCAGCCGCCTGAAAGTTGCTGGTCACACAAACTGCATTCGACTCGCCACTGGGGGTTGAAACCCCCAAAATCCCCCCCATCTATACTTGCATTACGCCCCGCATACTGCGCGGGGCCTGTGTTTTGCATTTGTAACCAAGGGGTCTGCTCGTGACAACAATAGTAAGCGTACGCCGTAACGGCCATGTGGTAATCGCCGGTGATGGTCAGGCCACACTGGGTAACACCGTAATGAAAGGCAACGTGAAGAAAGTCCGCCGTCTGTACAACGACAAAGTCATCGCGGGCTTTGCGGGCGGTACTGCGGATGCATTCACGCTGTTTGAACTGTTTGAACGCAAGCTGGAAATGCACCAGGGTCACCTGGTGAAAGCTGCCGTTGAACTGGCAAAAGACTGGCGTACCGACCGTATGCTGCGCAAACTCGAAGCGCTGCTGGCCGTTGCGGATGAAACTGCATCACTCATCATCACCGGTAACGGCGACGTCATCCAGCCAGAAAACGATCTGATTGCCATCGGCTCCGGCGGTCCCTACGCCCAAGCTGCTGCACGCGCTCTGCTGGAAAACACCGAGCTTGGCGCACGCGAGATTGCTGAGAAAGCGTTGGATATTGCAGGGGATATCTGCATTTATACCAACCACTTCCATACCATCGAAGAATTGAACTCCAAAGCGTAAGGATCCCCCATGTCTGAAATGACCCCACGCGAAATTGTCAGCGAACTGAACAAACACATCATCGGCCAGGACAACGCTAAGCGTTCCGTGGCGATTGCCCTGCGTAACCGCTGGCGCCGCATGCAGCTCAACGAAGAGCTGCGCCATGAAGTTACGCCGAAAAACATTCTGATGATTGGCCCAACCGGCGTCGGTAAAACCGAAATCGCCCGTCGTCTGGCAAAACTGGCCAACGCGCCGTTCATCAAAGTTGAAGCAACGAAATTCACCGAAGTCGGCTATGTTGGTAAAGAAGTTGACTCTATCATCCGCGATCTGACCGATGCTGCCATCAAAATGGTCCGCGTTCAGGCCATCGAGAAAAACCGCTTCCGTGCCGAAGAGATGGCGGAAGAGCGCATTCTCGACGTGCTGATCCCACCGGCTAAAAATAACTGGGGACAGTCAGAGCAGCCGCAGGAACCTTCTGCAGCGCGTCAGGCGTTCCGTAAAAAACTGCGTGAAGGCCAGCTGGATGATAAAGAGATCGAAATCGATCTCGCGGCCGCACCGATGGGCGTTGAAATCATGGCGCCTCCGGGAATGGAAGAGATGACCAGCCAGCTACAGTCCATGTTCCAGAACCTGGGCGGTCAGAAACAAAAACCGCGTAAGCTGAAAATCAAAGACGCGATGAAGCTGCTGATTGAAGAAGAAGCGGCCAAACTGGTGAATCCGGAAGAGCTGAAACAGGAAGCTATCGACGCCGTTGAGCAACACGGAATCGTGTTTATCGACGAAATCGACAAAATCTGTAAGCGCGGCGAATCCTCCGGCCCGGACGTGTCCCGTGAAGGCGTACAGCGCGACCTGCTGCCGCTGGTTGAAGGCTGCACGGTCTCCACTAAACACGGTATGGTGAAAACAGACCACATTCTGTTTATCGCCTCTGGCGCATTCCAGGTAGCGAAACCGTCTGACCTGATCCCGGAACTGCAGGGGCGTCTGCCGATTCGTGTCGAGCTGCAGGCGCTGACCACCAGCGATTTTGAGCGTATCCTTACCGAACCGAATGCCTCCATCACCGTCCAGTACAAAGCGCTGATGGCGACCGAAGGTGTGGACATCAACTTCACCGAATCGGGCATTAAACGCATTGCCGAAGCGGCCTGGCAGGTCAATGAAACCACCGAAAACATCGGTGCACGTCGTCTGCATACCGTTCTCGAGCGTCTGATGGAAGATATTTCCTATGATGCGAGCGATTTAAACGGCCAAAGCATCACAATTGATGCCGAATATGTGAGCAAACATCTGGATGCGCTGGTCGCAGATGAAGATCTGAGCCGTTTTATCCTATAATCGCGTTCAATGCATTTTCATCACTGTTGATGGGGCTGATAAAGCCCCATTTTTATTGGCGCTAAATATGACTGAACAACAAAAAATTAGCCGCTCACAAGCCTGGCTGGAAAGTTTACGACCTAAGACCTTGCCGCTCGCCTTCGCGGCGATCATCGTCGGTACGGCATTAGCATGGTGGCAAGGATACTTCGATCCGCTGGTTGCTCTGTTGGCATTGATTACAGCAGGACTGCTGCAAATTCTGTCCAACCTCGCTAACGACTATGGCGATGCCGTCAAAGGCAGCGACAAGCCCGACCGCATTGGACCGCTGCGCGGTATGCAAAAAGGGGTTATCACCCAACAGCAGATGAAGCGTGCGCTGATCGTCACCGTGGTGTTGATCTGTCTGTCGGGTCTGGCCCTGGTTGCTGTGGCCTGTCACACGCTGGCGGATTTTGTCGGTTTCCTGGTACTTGGGGGCCTGTCGATTATCGCGGCGATCACCTACACCGTGGGTAATCGCCCTTACGGATATATCGGTCTGGGCGATATTTCCGTGCTGGTATTCTTTGGCTGGCTTAGCGTGATGGGAAGCTGGTATCTGCAGGCGCATACGCTGATTCCGGCGCTGATTCTGCCTGCCACCGCCTGTGGCCTGCTGGCAACTGCCGTGCTCAACGTTAACAACCTGCGCGATATCAACAGCGACAGAGAGAACGGCAAGAACACGCTGGTAGTACGTTTAGGTGCCGTCAATGCCCGCCGCTACCATGCCTGCCTGCTGATGGGGACGCTGGTTTGTCTGGCGCTGTTTAACCTGTTTTCGCTACAAAGTCTGTGGGGATGGCTGTTTATCCTTGCCGCTCCGCTGCTTTTCAAACAGGCGCGTTACGTGATGCGCGAAATGGATCCTGCGGCAATGCGTCCGATGCTGGAACGCACCGTAAAAGCGGCGCTATTAACTAACTTGCTGTTTGTCGTTGGAATTTTCTTAAGTCAGTGGTCTCTTTAACTGACAAATATCAATTAACAATTGATGATTTTGCCAACAGTACACATAGCGCGATATACTGAAAATTCTCGCAGCAACTGAACGTTAAGCCTATGAAATACGATACATCCGAGCTTTGTGACATCTATCAGGAAGATGTCAACGTCGTGGAACCGCTGTTCTCTAACTTTGGAGGACGGTCGTCGTTTGGCGGACAAATCATCACGGTAAAATGTTTCGAGGACAACGGGTTGCTGTACGATCTGCTCGAACAAAATGGCCGTGGTCGCATTCTGCTGGTCGATGGCGGCGGTTCTGTCCGTCGTGCGCTGGTCGATGCCGAACTGGCACGACTGGCCGTACAGAATGAATGGGAAGGTCTGGTCATCTACGGCTCAGTCCGCCAGGTAGACGATCTGGAAGAACTGGATATCGGCATTCAGGCGATTGCCGCAATTCCGGTAGGTGCTTCAGGAGAGGGGATTGGGGAAAGCGATGTGCGCGTCAACTTTGGCGGCGTGACATTCTTCTCGGGCGACCACCTGTACGCCGACAACACCGGGATAATCCTCTCCGAAGACCCGCTCGATATCGAGTAAGTGAAAAAGGCACCGCAAGGTGCCTTTTTTATGCGTTGTCACTGATTGCCAGTTGGCGGCTTACGCCTTATCCGGCCTACAGGCACTCGCAGTCTACATCCTCTATAGATTTCGCGTCAGGGCAAGGCGGCAAGTAAGTGAATCCCCAGGAGCATAGGCCACTATGTGACTGGGGTGAATGTACGCAGCCAACGCCGCCATAACGTGAAATATGACGAGGATTAGACTTCTTCCATACGCCCCAACAGGGCATGCAGACGATCCTGCCAGCCATTCTGCTGTTCTTTCAGGTTGTTGTTCTCACGCTCCAGCTCTTCACGCTGCTGCTGTGCAGACTGAACTTCCTGCGACAGTGAGTTGTTCTTTTCTTTCAGCTCTTCGATTTCCATCTGCAACAGCGTGATGGTATCAATCGCCTGCTGTACTTTTGCTTCCAGTTTCTCAAACACTTCTAATGACATCGTCATACCTCTCCTGAATTGCAAGGCGTTGATGGATAAAAATCCTCGTCCCGATAACCGGCGACGCCTTAATAAAAACGAGCGCACTCTACTTAACACCGATTGTATGAAGCCGCGTCATCCCTGTCCAGCGGCATCCCGCGCAGATTGCGGTTTGCAACACTTTTCATCTTTCTCCTGGTGACATTACTATCATAACTCTTAAGTGTTAACGAATTGATCATTGAAATGATTCAGCTCACACTATTTTTGTATAACAAATACCGCGAAATGGCGCGATAACGCTCATTTTGTTGATGGAGTACACACATTTCAATTTCGATATTTCTCGTTTTTGAGCGTTAACGATAAATTAACAGTGTGCCTACCGGCTCCGGGGATGTCAGTGACCTTCTCGCATACAATAAACATTAAACTCTCTTCAGGATCCGATTATGAGTCAAACATCAACCTTAAAAGGCCAGTGCATTGCTGAATTCCTCGGTACCGGGTTGTTGATTTTCTTCGGTGTGGGATGTGTCGCTGCACTCAAAGTTGCTGGGGCTACTTTTGGTCAGTGGGAAATCAGTATCATCTGGGGTCTGGGGGTAGCGATGGCTATCTATCTGACTGCAGGCGTTTCTGGTGCACACCTGAATCCAGCGGTAACCATCGCACTCTGGCTGTTCGCCTGTTTTGATAAACGCAAAGTTGCTCCTTTTATTATTTCGCAAATTGCCGGCGCCTTTTGCGCAGCGGCACTGGTTTACGGGCTTTATTACAATCTTTTCATCGATTTCGAACAAACTAACCATATCGTGCGCGGCAGTACCGAGAGCCTGGGTCTGGCAGGTACTTTCTCGACCTATCCGAACCCGCATATCAATTTTGTGCAGGCCTTCGCGGTTGAAATGGTCATTACCGCTATTCTAATGGGGCTGATTCTGGCTCTGACCGACGATGGTAACGGTGTACCTCGTGGTCCGCTGGCACCACTGCTGATCGGCTTGTTGATCGCCGTTATTGGTGCTTCCATGGGTCCGCTGACAGGTTTTGCGATGAACCCGGCACGTGACTTCGGACCGAAACTCTTCGCCTGGATGGCCGGATGGGGTGAGATTGCCTTCACGGGTGGTCGTGATATCCCTTACTTCCTGGTCCCGGTGTTTGGCCCGATTACCGGCGCGATTTTAGGCGCATGGGCATATCGCAAACTGATTGGTCGCCATTTACCGTGCGATGTCTGCGCGATTGAAGAGAAAGACGTTGCGACCAACACTCAACAAAAAGCTTCGCAGTAATGTGACTACGGGACAAATAATCATGACTGAAAAAAAATATATCGTTGCGCTCGACCAGGGCACCACCAGCTCCCGCGCGGTCGTAATGGACCACGATGCGAATATCGTTAGCGTTTCACAGCGCGAATTCGAGCAAATCTACCCGAAAGCAGGTTGGGTAGAACATGACCCAATGGAAATTTGGGCGACCCAAAGCTCCACGCTGGTAGAAGTTCTGGCGAAAGCCGATATCAGTTCCGATGAAATTGCAGCGATCGGTATTACCAACCAGCGTGAAACCACCATCGTCTGGGAGCGTGAGACCGGTAAACCTATCTATAACGCAATTGTGTGGCAGTGTCGTCGTACCGCGGATATCTGCGAAAAGCTCAAGCGCGACGGAATGGAAGAGTACATCCGTAATAACACGGGTCTGGTAATTGACCCGTACTTTTCCGGCACTAAAGTGAAGTGGATCCTCGACCACGTGGAAGGCTCACGTGAGCGCGCTCGTCGCGGCGAACTGCTGTTCGGTACGGTAGACACCTGGCTTATCTGGAAAATGACGCAGGGACGCGTACACGTAACGGATTACACCAACGCCTCTCGTACCATGCTGTTCAACATCCACTCCCTGGACTGGGATGACACGATGCTGGATGCGCTGGATATTCCGCGTGCAATGCTGCCAGAAGTGCGTCGTTCTTCTGAAGTGTACGGCCAGACCAACATCGGTGGTAAAGGCGGCATTCGTATTCCTATCTCCGGTATTGCCGGTGACCAGCAGGCCGCTCTGTTTGGCCAGCTGTGCGTGAAGGAAGGGATGGCGAAAAACACTTACGGTACCGGCTGCTTCATGCTGATGAACACTGGCGAGAAAGCCGTTAAGTCCGAAAATGGACTACTGACCACCATCGCCTGTGGACCGACCGGGGAAGTGAACTACGCGCTGGAAGGTGCGGTATTTATGGCTGGCGCATCCATCCAGTGGCTGCGCGATGAAATGAAACTCATCAGCGATGCATTCGACTCTGAATATTTCGCCACCAAAGTGAAAGACACCAACGGCGTATACGTCGTTCCGGCATTCACAGGCCTTGGCGCACCGTACTGGGACCCGTATGCACGCGGAGCCATCTTCGGCCTGACCCGTGGCGTAAACTCCAACCACATCATCCGCGCAACGCTTGAGTCTATCGCTTACCAGACCCGTGACGTACTGGAAGCGATGCAGGCTGATTCCGGTATTCGCCTGCACGCCCTGCGCGTCGATGGCGGTGCGGTCGCCAACAACTTCCTGATGCAGTTCCAGTCCGATATTCTCGGCACGCGCGTTGAGCGCCCGGAAGTCCGCGAAGTCACCGCATTGGGTGCGGCGTACCTTGCCGGTCTGGCAGTAGGTTTCTGGCAGAATCTGGATGAACTGCAGGAGAAAGCGGTCATCGAGCGTGAATTCCGCCCGGGCATCGAAACCACCGAGCGTAATTTCCGTTACAGCGGCTGGAAAAAAGCGGTCAAACGCGCCATGGCGTGGGAAGATCACGACGAGTAATTCGTCATTGCCGGATAGCGACGTTACCTTGTCCGGCAATATCTTCGTGCGGGGGCAACCCCGCACACACATCAATAATCTAGTCCCCTCCCCTGTGCTACACTTCGCGCCATTCCTTTCAGCTACGAGTTTGCAATGAGACGAGAACTTGCCATTGAATTTTCACGCGTGACCGAAGCGGCCGCGCTGGCTGGCTATAAATGGCTGGGCCGCGGCGATAAAAATACCGCTGATGGCGCGGCGGTGAACGCCATGCGTATTATGCTCAACCAGGTCAACATCGACGGCACCATCGTGATTGGCGAGGGTGAGATTGATGAAGCGCCGATGCTGTTTATCGGCGAGAAAGTCGGAACCGGCCACGGTGATGCGGTCGACATCGCCGTCGATCCTATCGAAGGCACGCGTATGACGGCAATGGGCCAGGCGAATGCGCTGGCGGTGCTGGCTGTAGGCGATAAAGGCTGTTTCCTGAACGCGCCAGACATGTACATGGAAAAGCTGATTGTCGGTCCTGGCGCAAAAGGGTCCATCGACCTGAATCTGTCGCTGGAAACCAACCTGCGAAACATTGCAGCCGCGCTGAACAAACCACTGAGTGACCTGACCGTCACCATCCTGGCAAAACCACGCCATGACGAGGTTATTGCAGAGATGGCGAAACTGGGCGTGCGCGTCTTCGCCATTCCTGACGGCGACGTTGCGGCCTCGATTCTGACCTGTATGCCTGACAGCGAAGTTGACGTGCTGTACGGTATTGGCGGCGCACCGGAAGGCGTGGTTTCCGCGGCCGTCATCCGCGCGCTGGACGGCGACATGCAGGGCCGCCTGCTGGCGCGCCATGACGTCAAAGGCGACAGCGAAGAGAACCGTCGTATTGGCGAACAGGAACTGGCCCGCTGCACCGCGATGGGCATTGAAGCGGGCAAAGCGCTGCGTCTGGATGAAATGGCGCGCAGCGACAACGTCATTTTCTCCGCTACCGGCATCACCAAAGGCGATCTGCTGGAAGGGATCAGCCGTAAAGGCAATATCGCAACCACCGAAACGCTGTTGATCCGCGGCAAATCACGCACGATCCGCCGCATTCAGTCGATTCACTACCTCGATCGCAAAGATCCCGATGTGCAGGCGCACATCCTGTAATTGATTTGATCAATAGAGCCTTCCAGCCCATCCGGGCTGGAAATCTTTCGTCCAACGAACGAAGATAAGGCAATCAAAGCAGACAGGAGAAAACCATGGCAGATTGGGTAACAGGCAAAGTCACAAAGGTGCAGAACTGGACCGATGCCCTGTTTAGTTTGACCGTGCGAGCTCCGGTTCTTCCTTTCACTGCAGGTCAGTTCACCAAGCTTGGCCTTGAGATCGACGGTGAGCGCGTCCAGCGCGCCTATTCCTACGTGAATGCGCCCGATAACCCCGACTTAGAATTTTATCTGGTGACGGTTCCCGACGGCAAACTCAGCCCTCAACTGGCGGCGCTAAAGCCTGGCGATGAAGTTCAGGTGGTGAGTGAGGCCGCTGGTTTCTTCGTGCTGGATGAAGTCCCTGATTGCGAAACGCTATGGATGCTGGCAACCGGCACGGCTATCGGCCCGTATTTGTCGATTCTTCAATTAGGCAAAGACCTGGATCGCTTTAAAAATCTGGTGCTGGTCCACGCCGCACGCTATGCCGCCGATTTGAGCTACCTGCCATTGATGCAGGCGCTGGAAAAGCGCTACGAAGGTAAATTACGCATCCAGACGGTTGTTAGCCGTGAGACAGCCGTAGATTCGCTGACCGGGCGTGTACCGGCGCTGATTGAAAGCGGTGAACTGGAAAAGGCGGTAGGGCTGCCAATGGATAAAGAAACCAGCCATGTGATGCTGTGCGGAAATCCACAAATGGTACGCGACACGCAGCAACTGCTGAAAGAGACCCGGCAGATGACCAAACACCTGCGCCGTCGACCGGGCCATATGACTGCTGAGCACTACTGGTGAGGGTTGCCGGGAGGCGCTTGCGCTTCTCCGGTCGACAACTACTGGCGCTCGGCTTTGTACTTTACGTCCTGCGTATCCTTACCATATTTATTTTCGTCCTGGGTGCCAATGAACGCGCCCAGATCGATGAGCATGCCGACCAGAATGAGCGTCGGAACAAAGCGACCAACCGCCCATTGCCAGACGCCGGGTAACATCGTCCAATTTCCGGCCAGCAGCATCCACGCCAAAATCATCAGCAGCGCCCACACTCCAGAACGTCCCCGATCGTGCAGGCGTTTTACCGTCACTGCCGCCGTCGGCCATAGCAGACAAACCAGACAAAATGCCGCAGTCTGAATATCGAGTAATTGCTTGCTCGCCAGCGAGAACAAAACCAGCATTCCGACGATCCACAGACCTATCCAAATCCAGAAATCACGGCGCCCGATGCGCCCTTTAAATGAGAATAACCACTGCTGTATGGTCATGTAAGTTCCTTTATTATTACCTTCCAGAACAGTTTACCCTTTTGACAAGCCCGACAGTTACCGTTTTAATCGTGAGCAGTCATAACGAAAGGTACGATTGATGAAGCAAGGATTTACACTGTTTTTATTATTGTTTTCAGCCTTCACCGCGAGCGTTGCGGCACGGGCGGAAGAGCCATCGACGGCAACCACGGCCCCCTATTTACTGGCGGGTGCGCCGACCTTTGACCTGTCGATTAGCCAGTTTCGCGAAAACTTTAATACGCAGAATCCGAAGCTTATCCTGAATGAGTTCCGCGCCATCGACAGCAGCCGCGATCGGGCAAACCTCACCCGCGCGGCCAGTAAAATCAATGAAAACCTGTATGCGTCCTCCGCCCTTGAGCGCGGCACGCTAAAAATCAAAAGTATGCAGATAACCTGGTTGCCGATTCAGGGACCAGAACAAAAGGCGGCCAAAGCGAAAGCGCTGGAATACATGACCGCCGTCATTCGTACCGTCGCCCCGCTACTGACGAAAGAGCAGAGCCAGAAAAAGCTGCAAAAACTGCTCGCTGCCGGCAAAGGTAAACACTATTACGCCGAAACAGAAGGCGCAATTCGCTATGTTGTGGCAGATAACGGTGAAAAAGGGCTGACCTTCGCTGTTGAACCGATTAAGCTGGCACTATCAGATAGTCTTGAGAAGGCGAATTGATGACAAAAAGCAAAGCCTTTCCGCAGACGAATCTCTATACTGTTTCACAGACCATGCTGCCCTGACGGGCGGCCATATTCCTTAATTCGCTGACAAGCGTGGAGAAATGAAATGCGACATCCTTTAGTGATGGGTAACTGGAAACTGAACGGCAGCCGCCACATGGTAAACGAACTGGTTGCTAATCTGCGTAAAGAACTGGCTGGCGTTGCTGGCTGTGCAGTAGCAATCGCTCCGCCGGAAATGTATATCGACCTGGCGAAACACGCCGCTGCCGGTAGCCACATTATCCTGGGCGCGCAGAACGTTGACCTGAACCTGTCTGGCGCATTTACCGGTGAAACAAGCGCTGAAATGCTGAAAGATATCGGCGCGCAGTACATCATTATCGGTCACTCTGAGCGTCGTACTTACCACAAAGAGTCTGACGAGCTGATCGCTAAAAAATTCGCCGTGCTGAAAGAACAAGGTCTGACTCCGGTTCTGTGCATCGGTGAAACCGAAGCAGAAAACGAAGCGGGCAAAACTGAAGAAGTCTGTGCACGTCAGATCGACGCCGTTCTGAAAACTCAGGGCGCGGCAGCATTCGAAGGCGTCGTTATCGCTTACGAACCAGTATGGGCTATCGGTACCGGTAAATCTGCAACTCCTGCTCAAGCTCAGGCTGTTCACAAATTCATTCGTGACCACATTGCTAAAGCTGACGCGAAAATCGCTGAACAAGTTATCATCCAGTACGGCGGTTCCGTAAACGCAGCTAATGCAGCAGAACTGTTCGCTCAGCCGGATATCGATGGCGCGCTGGTTGGCGGTGCTTCTCTGAAAGCAGATGCCTTCGCGGTCATCGTTAAAGCAGCAGAAGCGGCTAAACAGGCGTAATGCTGTTGAGGCGGGTAGCGCTTCGCTGACCCGCCCTCCAAGACTGTAGGCCCGGTAAGCGTTAGCGCTACCGGGCTTTTTTTTACAACTTACCCAACACGCTAAACCACAGATAATCCAGCGGCAGAAGAACCAGATATGTTGCCGTCGCCAGCGCGATACACAGCAGCATCCCCGCCCTCGCAGGCACTTTCCCAAGCGCCATCGCCACCACAATCGGCGAAGCCTGATACGGCAGTAGCGGTGTGGAATACCCCAATACCTGAATCATAATTACCGACAGCAGCGGGAACCCAGTCGCATCGGCAAAACTTTGCGCCAGAGTGGTATACAGCGCCGGAACGCCGTTCGCCGTCATAATAAAATTGAGTGCGGTGGTAATGCCGGTCAGCGCGAGAAAGCTGGTAAATGGTTTTTCCTCATCCAGCGGCATCACCTGTAACAGCGCCTCGCCCACTGCATTGCCAATGCCGGTCTGGGTAACGGTAATTGCCAACCCCAGAATCCCCGCCACGTAAATGCAGGTCCTGATATTTACCCCGGAGGAAAACTCGTCGCCATTGATAAAGCCAACCCGTGGTAGCAGCGTGATAACCGCTGCCGCCAACCCGGTCCACGCAGGCCCTATACCGTGCCAGCTTTCACTTACCCACAGCAGCAGCACCACTGCTAGCATCCAGGCCAGGCGTTTTTCATCCCGGCTCATTGGTTCCGCTGGCGTGAGATCGCGCGGTGCGTGGGGCTTGCCAGGGAACAGCCAGCAGATAAGCATGATGAGCACCGCGCCTTTAAGCCAGCCCAGAACCGGCGTATGCAGCAGCAAATAGGGAAGATAATTGAGGTGGATGCCGTAAGAGCCTTCCGCCGCGCCGCTCATTACCAGATTGGGCACGTTAGCGGGTAAAATGGTCGCGGAAAGCTGGAACGTCCCAAACCCGACGGCCAGCGCCAGACCATACCAGGCGCGCGTACCCTCGTTAATTCCGGCACGCTTCGCCATTGCGGCAACAATCGGCATCAGCAGCGCAATACGCCCCATATTGGACGGCATCACAAACGCCAGCGCGTAACTGAGCAGCACCACGCTCGCCACCATTAACGGCCAGGAATCGGTCAATCGCGATGACAGCGCTCTCGCCGCCCTGTCCGCCAGCCCCGTTTTGCGAATCGCGATACCCAGCACAAAACCACTAAAGACCAGCCAGAATGCCGAAGACGCAAATCCGCCAAAGATCACATCCGCAGGTGCGATTTTGGCAACCATTGCCACGGCAAAGAACAGCAGCGCCGTTATAAACTCCGGCAGTAGCGACGTCGCCCAGAGCAGGATAGTAATGCCAACCACCAGAGAGGGGATAAACAGAGGGTGTGTAAGCCAGAGCGACATGCCTGTCTCCTGTTGTTTTTTTCAACAAGAATACGGGGACAGACATGCGGAGTAAATGCCAGATTAGGTGGGGTTAACGCAGAATATCACATTGATGATCCTGAATTTCCTCAGCGGAGGCGAGATTGAGCGACAACAGATTGCGCTGGGTCGCCAGCAGGACAAAGGACTCATCGCTCTGACGCACCATCGCCAGCGCATAGCTGCCCATGTGCTCACGCGCATCCGGCACCTCTTCTGCCAGCATCATAAACGGGCTGCGTTGCGCCAATTCATTTTCCGTGACGCGACGCGCCAGATATTCATGACCGCGTAGCCCACCCGGTAATGGCAGCCAACGGGTGCTGATTTTCGCCAGATTGTCATCCAGCTGTTTTCTGACATCGGTTCGCAGGCAGGAAATATGAATATGCAGATGATTTTGCGTACGCCCGCTACGCGAGTTAATGGTCAGCGATACCGCTTTGTCAGGGATTTCCTGACCGTATTTTTGGCTCATAAAGCTGCGCGCCTGCCAGGCCAGCCAGAAAAAGTTCGGCGTCCCTGATTTCAGCAGCAACGGGCTTTCCGTTCCGTTGATGCGCCAGGTCGGCATCAACAGGTATTGCAGTGGGCCGTTACGATCTTTGAACACCACATATCCGGCATCCGGCTTCACTTCGGCGCACGGCGTGGGATCCTGCTGCTGCAACTGGTGCGGCAGGCATTGCTGAAGAACAATCTGGCGTAATGCGTCCGGGTTACCGGTGAATTTCCAGTACCCGATACCTGCAGCAGCGGCGACTACAATCACCGCCAGTAAAAGATAGCCTGCTTTTTTCATTACGCGTTCCCTGTATCTCATTGAAGGGCAAGAGTAACGCAAAACCATGACAAATAAAAAACCCGGTCGCGTTATGCCACCGGGTCGGTAAATCACAGACTTATTTAGCGCTTGCTGATCTGGTCAAACGTACCACCGTTAGAGAAGTGCTCTTTCTGTGCTTTCGTCCAGCCGCCAAACTCTTCGTCGATGGTGAACAGTTTCAGCTTCGGAAATGCATTTTCGTATTTCTTCGCAACGTCTGCATCACGCGGACGATAGTAGTTTTTCGCTGCAATTTCCTGACCTTCCGGAGAGTAGAGATATTTCAGGTAGGCTTCCGCCACCGTTTTGGTGTCTTTCTTTTCCACGACTTTGTCGACCACGGAAACGGTCGGTTCCGCGAGGATAGATTCACTCGGCGTCACTATCTCGAATTTGTCTTTGCCCAGCTCGTTTGTCGCCAGCAGGGCTTCGTTTTCCCAGGCGATCAGCACATCACCGATACCGCGTTCAACGAAGGTATTGGTTGAGCCACGCGCCCCAGAGTCCAGCACTTCAACATTCTTATACAGGGCCTTCACGAAGTCTTGTGCCTTGGCCTGATCGTTGTTGTTGTGGTGCAAGGCGTAGCCCCATGCCGCCAGATAGTTCCAGCGTGCGCCGCCTGAGCTTTTCGGGTTTGGTGTAATGACCGACACGCCTGGTTTGATCAGATCGTTCCAGTCATGAATTTGCTTGGGGTTGCCTTTGCGGACCAGGAAAACGATGGTGGAGGTGTATGGCGCGGAGTTATCCGGCAGACGCTTAATCCAGTTTTTATCGATACGACCACGTTCAGCAATGGCATCCACATCGTAAGCCAGCGCCAGCGTCACGACATCGGCTTCAATGCCGTTAATGACGGAGGTCGCTTGTTTACCCGAACCGCCGTGCGACTGGCGGATCACGACGTTGTCGCCCGTTTTCTGCTTCCAGTGCGCGCTAAAGGCCTTATTGTACTGCTCGTACAGTTCACGCGTTGGATCGTACGATACGTTAAGTAACTGAATATCCTTTGCCAGAACGCTGGTCGATGCCAGCAATAATGTTAACCCTACGCCCCATTTGTTCATCGCCCAGCTCTCTTATGTGGTGTTGTGATGAGCAAAGCGTGCCAGAAAGGTATCCAAACATTAAAGAATAAAAAAAGATTTGCTATAACTTGGGGGAATAAATGCGGGGAATTGTGCCGAATGGTGGTTAGCGGCTCATCAGGCCTACAAGTCTTTACAACCTGTAGGCCTGATGCGCTTAGCGCCATCAGGCGCGGAAAAAACAATCAGTACAGTTTTTTCGCGCAGTCCAGCCAGTCACCTTTGAACGGACGCTTCATGTTTTCAATCGCGTCGATGATGTCGTGGTGAACCAGTTGCTCGTTCTGAATACCTACACAGCGACCGCCGTGACCTGCCAACAGCAGTTCAATGGCATATGCGCCCATACGGGACGCCAGGATACGGTCGTAAGGCACCGGAGAACCACCACGCTGGATGTGACCCAGTACGGTTGAGCGCGTTTCACGACCCGTTTCTTTCTCGATGTAATGCGCCAGTTCGTCAACGTCACACATGTGCTCAGTGATCGCCACAATCGCGTGTTTTTTACCTTTCGCGATGCCTGCTTTGATTTCAGCAACCAGATCGTCACGGCTGAATTCCACTTCCGGAACCACCACGAACTCACAGCCGCCAGCAATGGCAGCCGCCAGAGTCAGATCGCCACAGTAGCGGCCCATCACTTCAACGATGGAAATACGCTGGTGAGAAGAAGAGGTATCACGCAGACGGTCAATCGCTTCGACTACGGTACCCAGAGCGGTGAAATAACCGATGGTGTAGTCGGTGCCTTTAATATCGTTGTCGATAGTGCCTGGCAGACCGATGCATGGGAAGCCCATTTCAGTCAGGCGTTTTGCCCCCATGTATGAACCGTCACCACCGATAACAACCAGTGCGTCAATGCCACGCTTTTTCAGGTTTTCGATAGCCACGGCACGCACGTTTTCGTCGCGGAATTCCGGGAAGCGGGCAGAACCGAGGAATGTACCGCCACGGTTGATCATGTCGGACACGCTGTAGCGGTCAAGTTGAACCATACGGTCTTCATACAAACCCAGGTAGCCATCATGGATCCCCATGACTTCCAGCCCTTCCGTCAACGCTGCACGTACAACACCACGGATTGCTGCGTTCATGCCCGGCGCATCACCGCCGCTTGTCAACACACCGATTTTCTTAATCATGACTACCTCTGAACTTTGGAATGCAAAATGAAATCTGCTGCCGGAAGTCGATTCCGCATATCGAAACGATCCAACGAATATGCAGATAGTATAACAATCACTTCCTGCTGAATTGATTCAGGTCAGGCCAAATGGTGGTAATTTATACACAAAATGCTGGCCCGGTTCACTTTTTTTACAACGAATTATAAAAGCTCAAACATCTTGCCTTCCTTGGGTACGACCGAACAGGGATCCTGATGAATGATGACATCCGATCCCGGGAAACGCCGTAAAATTGCCTGCTCTACCTGTTCAGCCACTAAATGCGCCTGAACGAGCGGCAGATTATCTTCCATTTCCAAATGAATCTGAATAAAGCGGGTCGGCCCTGACTGCCGCGTGCGAAGATCGTGAGCGCCGCTGACTCCAGGCCATGACGTCACAATATCAATAATTTCCTGACGTTCTTCATCGGGTAAAGCGCGATCCAGCAAAGACTGTACCGCCTCATAACCCATGCGTAATGCACTATATAAAATATAGATGCCAATCCCGAGCGCAAACAAGGCATCTGCGCGATGCCAGCCGTACCATGCCAGCCCAAGCGCCACGAGAATCGCACCGTTCATCATAACATCAGACTGATAATGAAGCATATCCGCCCTAACGGCCTGACTTTGCGTGCGCTTCACCACCCAGCGCTGAAACGAGACCAGAATGATTGTACACACTAACGCAATGATGGTGACAACCACCCCGACGCCAGGATCTTTCATTGGCGTGGGTTGGATGAGATGCTGAATCCCGGTCAGGAATAAAAACAGCGCCGAACCGGAAATAAACATGCTTTGCGCCAGCGCCGCCAGCGATTCCGCTTTTCCGTGTCCGAACGTATGTTCATCATCGGCCGGTTGCAAAGAATAGCGCACCACCAACAGGTTGGTTAACGACGCGGCGATGTCCACCAAAGAATCCACCAGCGCTGCCAGAATACTGACCGATCCGGTGTACCACCACGCAAAAATTTTGATCAAAAGTAACAGCGATGCCATCACGGTCGCCGCGATTGCCGCCCGGCTAACCAGCCGCCCATAGGTTTGATTCATAAACACTCCTGCCAGGATATGCCGCTAGTATAACGGATGAAGTAAAACAGTCAGGCAATAACCGAGTGACAAATTTTGGGCAAAAAAAACCCCCACATCATGTGGGGGAAGACAGGGATGGTGTCTATGGCAAGGAAAACAGGGTTACTACTGGGAACGTGAGTTGCTACTACTCAATAAATTCAACGATGAGCTTTTTTTCCAGTGCGCTACGTCGCGCAGTTGCTCCATTCGTTGTTCATGTCTCTCATTTAAAACCGCTTGCTGCTCGGGCGTTAACAGGCGATACATCTGGTTGCGAACCTTGGCTATTTCAACCTGGCGGGCAACCTGTTCTTGCGCCATTCTTTCTGCCTGAGCGCGCACAGCGCGTTCATCAAATTTCTCTGCGGTGACAAGGCGATGCATTGTCTCCATTTCGCTAACATTAACAGGAGGCTGTTCGTGTCTTGCCTGCTGCATTAAATCTCGCATCTGTTGACGTTGATGTTCGGTTAAACTGATACCGTCGAACATGTGGCTCTGAACGCTGCGTTGCGCGGAGCCTTCACCCAGGTGCCAGTGATCGCCTGTGACGACTTCAGCTGCATGGCTTAAAGTACTCAGTGCCAGCGTTGAGGCCATGACGGCAGCGGTAACTTTGCCCATCACTTGCTCCCAAAATCTTTTCTGTCGCGATTCAACGAGAGACAGTTTACGATTCGGGCTGCAAACATGCGTCAGGGGGTGTAAAACAACGTAAAGTCATAGATTAGCGACGCCTGATGACGTAATTTCTGCCTCGGAGGTACGTAAACAATGAATAAAATCCTGTTAGTTGATGATGACCGAGAGCTGACTTCCCTGTTAAAGGAGTTGCTCGAAATGGAAGGTTTCGATGTGCTGGTTGCCTATGATGGGGAACAGGCGCTTGAGCTTCTGGATGACAGCATCGATTTACTTTTGCTCGACGTCATGATGCCGAAGAAAAATGGCATTGATACGCTGAAAGCACTTCGTCAGACACACCAGACACCCGTAATCATGCTGACCGCTCGCGGCAGCGAATTGGATCGCGTACTTGGCCTTGAGCTGGGCGCGGACGACTATTTACCCAAACCGTTTAACGACCGTGAACTGGTCGCGCGCATCCGCGCTATTTTGCGTCGCTCACACTGGAGCGAACAGCAGCAGAACAGCGACAACGGTTCGCCGACTCTGGAAGTGGATGCGTTAAGCCTTAATCCGGGTCGCCAGGAAGCCAGCTTTGACGGGCAAACCCTGGAGTTAACCGGCACCGAATTCACCCTGCTCTATTTGCTGGCACAGCATCTCGGTCAGGTGGTTTCGCGTGAACACCTGAGCCAGGAAGTGCTGGGCAAACGCCTGACGCCTTTTGATCGCGCTATCGACATGCATATCTCGAACCTGCGTCGTAAGCTGCCAGAACGTAAAGACGGACACCCGTGGTTTAAAACCCTGCGCGGTCGTGGCTACCTGATGGTCTCCGCTTCATGATAGGGAGCTTAACCGCACGCATCTTTGCCATCTTCTGGTTGACGCTGGCACTGGTGTTGATGTTGGTACTGATGTTACCCAAGCTTGATTCACGCCAGATGACCGAGCTACTGGACAGCGAGCAGCGCCAGGGGTTGATGATTGAGCAACACGTTGAAGCTGAACTGGCGAACGATCCACCCAACGATTTGATGTGGTGGCGTCGCTTGTTTCGGGCGATAGACAAGTGGGCGCCGCCAGGACAGCGGTTATTGCTTGTTACGACGGAAGGACGCGTGATCGGCGCAGAACGCAACGAAATGCAGATCATTCGTAACTTTATTGGTCAGGCCGATAACGCCGACCATCCGCAAAAGAAAAAATACGGTCGCGTTGAGATGGTCGGGCCTTTCTCCGTCAGAGACGGCGAAGATAACTACCAGCTGTATCTCATTCGACCTGCCAGCAGCTCACAATCTGACTTTATCAATCTGCTGTTCGACCGACCGCTGTTGTTGCTGATTGTCACCATGTTAGTCAGCTCTCCGCTATTGCTCTGGCTTGCCTGGAGTCTGGCGAAACCGGCGCGTAAGTTGAAAAACGCGGCGGATGAGGTGGCCCAGGGCAACCTGCGCCAGCATCCGGAACTGGAAGCCGGTCCGCAGGAATTTCTGGCGGCAGGCGCCAGCTTTAACCAGATGGTGACGGCGCTGGAGCGAATGATGACCTCGCAGCAACGCCTGCTGTCGGACATCTCTCACGAGTTGAGAACGCCGTTGACGCGTCTGCAGTTGGGCACCGCGCTGCTGCGCCGTCGTAGCGGTGAAAGCAAAGAGCTGGAGCGTATTGAAACAGAAGCTCATCGACTGGACAGCATGATCAACGACCTGCTGGTGATGTCACGCAATCAGCAGAAAAACGCGCTGGTCAGTGAAACGGTGAAAGCCAATCAGCTGTGGGGCGAAGTGCTGGATAACGCCGCCTTTGAAGCCGAGCAGATGGGTAAATCACTCACGGTGAATTTCCCGCCGGGTCCGTGGCCACTGTACGGCAACCCAAATGCGCTGGAAAGCGCGCTGGAAAACATTGTGCGCAATGCCCTGCGTTATTCACACACGCAGATTGAAGTTGGCTTCGCGGTTGATATCGATGGGATTACCATCACCGTCGACGACGATGGCCCGGGCGTTAGCCCTGAAGACCGAGAACAGATTTTCCGTCCGTTCTATCGTACCGATGAGGCGCGCGATCGCGAGTCTGGCGGAACAGGTCTGGGTCTGGCGATTGTTGAAACCGCAATCCAACAGCATCGTGGCTGGGTGAAGGCCGAAGACAGCCCGCTGGGTGGTTTGCGGCTGGTAATTTGGTTGCCGCTGTATAAACGCGCTTAACAGGCTTCCCCGGTAACATCGTACCGGGGAAGTTCTCACATTATGCTGCCACAGTCGCAGCCGCTAGCTTTTGCTTTTTAATCCGCTTCACCAGAATGGTCGAACAGATAAAGCCCATTAAGCTGAACGCAATCATCACGCTAAAGACATAGTTATAGCCCGTAATGCCGCTATTGGTATCCAGTAAATAGCCGTATAACGTATACGCAAACATGGCGGGCATATAACCGATGATACAGCCAAATGCCATCGCCGAACCGGCATATTCACGCGGGGTACCAATCTCATCCATTGGTGCAAAGAAAATGGCGCGCTGTGAGAAAATAATCGCCCCAAATCCTAGCGTCGCCGCCATACCGATATACACATTCATCGTTTGATGTGGCAACAGCATAAAAACAACCATAGCAGCAGCAGAGATCAGAAACGTCCACTTCAGGTAAACCGTAGGTGATTTAGCAACCTTATCCGCCAGCAGCCCACCAATCGGCCCTCCCACCATTTTCAATGCATACTGGTTGATGATGCCGTACGCGCCGACGAGCGCTACCGGCAGCATGTAGATATCTTTTAAGAATGGGATGAAGTAAGTCAGGCCACAGTACGCGGCGTAAACAAAGAAAATCCCTAAAGAAGCCAGCCAGACGTTAGGGCAGGACAACACATGTTTGATACCCTTTAAGACTTCCATGTTGGCACTGGTTTTCTCGCCGCCTTTCACTTTGTCATCATCGACAATAAAGTACGTCACAATACCTGCCGCAAGCGTAATGACCGTATAAAACAACAGACCCGCCTGCATCCCCGCTTTACCTTCACCAAACTGGACGAAAACAAACAGAGCGCCAGAAGCGACGATAACATCCACCACGCCGCGTCCTGCTTCTAAAAAGCCAAACATGCGCCCTTGTTCTTCTTGCGTACCTAGCAGACGCACAGCTTTCAGTAACACCGGCCAATAAACCACATCGGCAAAGAACGCCATTGCGGCAAAGCAAATAAGATAACCGGTAAATGACGGTAGCGTCGCCAAATATAAACCGCATAGCCCAACGCCAATCAGACCAAATGGTAATAATATTTTCTTGGAATAACGGTCTGCGATATAGAGCGACAGAAAAAGCCCGGTTGTCTGAACAATCGTATAAACGGTAAAACTTAAACCAATTTGCGTATTGGTTAAACCCCAGTCACTTTGCATTGGCACATAGAAAACGTCTTTCATACTTGAAAGTTTGAATATTGTGCCGCCGCCTAAAATTAAAAAACAGAGCCTTGCCCATTTATTCATGAACATAGTTAAACCCTCATTGCTTGTTGAGAGAAATATTTAAATTAAATCATATAACTAATAAATTAAGAGAGTTATTTTCATAACCCTTTTCGTATTTAATAATATTTAAAGAAGTTTATTTATTACTTGTAAACTTATCGCATAAATCACGGATATACTTTATTTGAGCAAGAGCATGTTCTTTTTCCTGCGCCAGTCGCGCATCAATCATGTTACTGTCGGGCAGCGGCGTATAGCTTGCATCGCGCCATGGGATCCAGGGATTATCACCTTCATCATCAAAACGAAATGCCGGAGCATAATATTCAACTTCCTCTTCCAGACCGAAAGCATTTACTTGCGGTTTATCCTCACCTAAAAGTAATAATGCCTTAAGCATCTCTTCCATTGGTAAGTCACCGTATCCTGAACGACAAGCCTCATGCCCCCAGCCTTTACCTTCTTTAATAATTTTTGCGTCTTTGATATGCACCTGAGTGATTAGAGGGGACATGACCTCTAACGCAGAAAGCGGCTGCTCATTGGCGTTAATCATGTTGCCAAAATCAAAAAGAATAGAGAGATTCTTCATTCCACTATTATTAACCAGCGTCACCAGTTCATGGCCTTGCAGATCTTCATGCTGTTCGATAGTAAAGCTTAGTCCGCAATCGTCATACTGAGACAACCACGCAATATCATTGGCAATCTTTGCCATGACATCGTTGAGATGTCCTTCATAGCGCGGGTAGAAACGTACTGAAGTTGCGCCAGTTGTCACAGCAATACGGATCGCATCCGTCAATGTCGCCTTGTCCGATGCGCTCGTTTCAATATGTACATCGAGGTTATATTTTTTGGCCTTTTCTTTAAAATCGTGCAACTGCCGATCGTTTAGTTTCTGCAGTGATTGGGACTCACCATCCTCAACATGTATTTTCACTCCCTTTAATTGTTGCTGATGCGCAATATCCAGAAGATCGCCCGGAAGGACTCTCTCATAGCGCATATTCAGATGAAAGGCATAAGCATGTAGGTACAGTGGTATATTTCTCGCACGTTCAGCGAGAAGTTCTTGGTTGCATTTTCCCATTATTTTTCTCATTCATCACGAATAACAAGTTCCACAGATTCAAGTCGCCAGTATTCAAAATCAACCTGAACCACTTTTTTATCTCGGGTAGCCCGATGTTTTTCTACTAAAATTCCATAAGTATTAGGCGCAACGCCCAACTCTTTGCAGGCCACTTCTGGCATATTGACCGGTTTAAAAATCATTTCTTTGATATTTAAAGCATGACCAAACGCATCTTCCCAGACGCTGGCAAAAGACTGATTGCCCAATTTGTTAATGAATCCGGGCGCAACATCAGCATCAATATAGGACTCATGGTAAAACACTTTATGCGAATCAAGACCACACCAACCGGTAACTAAATAGCGATCACCGGAGGAGAGAAAAACATCATCAACATGGTGCGGAACCGTCGCAATCGTTTCTTTAGTTAAATAACCCCAAAAAGGCTTGCGCCCCTGAGCACAGGCTTCAGCATTAAAGCTGGAAAGTGATTTGGGATTATAAATAAATCGCTTCGATGAAATAAACCAACCACTGCGGTTCTTTCGGAAGATACGCGCATCGATCTCAAGCTCAATCAGAACCTGACGTAAGGTCATGCGCTTCGCATCCAGCAACTCACATAACTCTCTCTCCGAAGGCAATTTAGAGCCCGCTGGCAAATTATTCTCGTTTAACCAGCTTTCAAAGCGCTCTCTAAGCACATCAACATTGTTTTTCTTTTTCATCTTGCTCATCTGGTTTAAACCAATTTGAAGCTAAGATATTTGAGTGCAGGAAATACTCAAGTTTTTTTTCAACGCAGAGTTTCTTTTTGTGGGCCAGGTATCAAGAATGGACTGAAAACATGGCGTGACAAGCAGGTTTTTTACCCGCTTTAGTATGCAGAGATAAGAACCACGAGAGAGGCAAATCAGGTGTTACCACCTGATTTAATTGCATGGCCAGAATGGCTTTATTTTCCCCACAAACGGCGGGAATTGTCTTCGATCTTGCCGCTTAAACGACGCTTTTGCATCGTTCGGGTCCAGCTTTTCGATAACCCGGCAGCCGAGAGTAAACGGTGATATTGTGAGTCATCAAACGGCATATGCCAGGCAATGGCAATCGCCTCCCGCACGCTGACGTCGCTGACGCGTGAAGCCAGGATCAACGGCGCGTCCGCCGACACCTGGCCTGGAGCGATGACGCTGCACAACCAGCCCGTCTTGCCTGCATCCTGCATCTGGCTAGCCATATCGCTGATGCCAAAATGGAAATTCAGCTTAAAGCACGGCGAGCGCGGCTGCGTGACCTGAATCAGCGCATCTCCCCACTGGAAAATGTCGCCAATAAATACATTCTCTTCCGTTAGCCCCTGAGTAGAGAGATTCTCGCCAAACGCGGGCGCGACAAAGAGCTCTGCCTGCTCCGGAAACTCTTGTCTCCAGTGCTGATAGTGTTCACGCGGATAGTGGCACAGCGCGCGATCCGGCCCACCGTGAATTTTCGTTTCCGCCTGTTCATCACCCGTCAGCCCCAGTTCGGTCAGCATCAGCTCGCCGTCAACCTGGACCTTAGCAATCGCGCTGGGACGGCTTCCCGTGTAGTCCCGAACCTTGCCTGTAAAAACATCGACCGGATATCGCATCTGTTCCCTCTCCCGATAAATTTCCCCCATTACACCACATTTATTTTACCCCAGTCGCTCAAAATGAGAGCACGGTTCACATGAAACTTAGGGACACATGCTATCAATGTAATCTGGTTTTGAAACATCATTTCAAATAAGGAGTCAACAACGTGACTGGTCAATCGCAATTTGCTGGCGTCTGGTGTCCTTCCATTACGCCAATGGATAATGACGGCAAGATCGATCTTAACGGTCTAAGCCAGCATCTCAAACGCCTTACCGAGGCCAAAATCGACGTGATTTTGCTGATGGGTAGCATCGGGGAATTTGCCTCCTTTACGCTCGAAGAAAAGCTGTTACTAATCCGCGAGGCCCGCGCTATGAGCTCGCTGAAGATGGTCGCCAACGTCTCATCCACCTGCCAGAATGATGTGCTGTTGATGGCGCAGGAAGCGTATCGCGCCGATTACGACGCCGTGATGATCCTGCCGCCTTACTACTATGGGCAAACGGCAAAACAGCTGCTGAGCTACTTCCGTCAGTTGGGGCAGAAGCTCAGCGGTAAATGGTTTGCCTATAACTTTCCGGCGCGCACTGGCTGCGATTTAACGCCTGAACTGGTTGCCACCCTCGCCGCCGAGTTCCCCAACTTCGCAGGCATTAAAGATACCGTCGACTGCCAGTCCCATACTCGCAGTATGATCCAGACCACCCGCGCCGTACGGGAGGATTTTGCCGTGTTGTCCGGCTATGACGAATACTACATTCCTAACCTGCTGGCAGGCGGCGCGGGGGTGATTTCAGGATTAAACAACGTCATGCCTGAACTGTTTGTCAGCGCACGGGAAGCATTTAAACAGGGCGACCTGACAGCACTTCGCGACATTCAGGACCAGATTGGCACCTACATGTCCATCTACGCCATTGGCGAAGATTTCGTCACCACCATCAAAACCGTGGTATCGCGTAAGTTTGGCTATTGCACCGGCGTGTCACGAAATGCCGGCGGAGAGTTGAACGAGGGTGAGTGTCGGACCATCGATGAGGTATTTGTCGTCAAAGCGTAAATCGTTAAGCCGGATGGAACAGACCATCCGGCAAAAGAGACTTACTTCACGGCGCTACGAATATCAATTTCCGCCGCCCTAGCTTTTACTCTTTTCGACCAGATGGAAGTGATAATCGGCACCAGAATGGAGGTCACAATCACCGACGTGGCGACAAGGGAAGTTGCTGCCGGCGCCATCGGTTTAAATGCCGGAACCATTTCAGCAATCAGCACTGGCGTAGCGACCGCCGCACCAGCTGAGCTGGAGGCCGCAATCCCCGCTGTGCCATCGCCGCCGCCAATCAGTTTATCGGCGATAATCAATGGAATACCGGTAATAATAATTACCGCCACGCCCAGCAAAATACCCAGTACACCGGTCTGCGCAATCACGCTCAAATCAATGGTGTTACCAAGCGCGAAGGCAAAGAAAGGAATCAACGTCTGCACCGCTTTGCTGAAGAACTCCCGCAGCTCAGGGTCCAGATTTCCCAGCGCAAAGCCAATCAGGAACGGTAATACGGCCCCCACAAACACGTGTGGTTCAAACGAAGCGATCCCGGCGGTTCCCAGAATCACCATAGTCATCAGCGGGCCAGACTCCAGCGACATCAGGACAAACGCCCCGGCCTCTTCTTTGGTGCCGTACTGCTGCATAATCGAGGCATACAGCCCGCCGTTGGTCATATCCATGGCGGCCACCAGCGCCAGCGTAGACAACCCGGCGAAGAAACCAACTTCTACACCATGTTCCGGCAGAATACGTGAAGCAATCGCCGCGACCACCCACGCTACCAGGATCTTGGTTATGACCAGCGTGCCTGATTTACGCAGTACGGTACCGGTGGCGCTTAGCTTGATCGACGCCCCCATACAAAAGAACCAGACCGCCAGAATAGGCACCGTACCGGTGATCATACCGTTGGTAAAGGAGCCGAAGTATTTCCCGGCGCCGGGAGAAAAGGTGTGACACAACGCGCCCAGAAAAAGCGGCACGAGCATCATGCCGCCTGGGATTTTCTCTATCGTTCGTTTGATCTGCATTTCCATCACCTGTAGACATAAAAATGGGGCAATTTTTATGGGCGATTGCATCTTGCTTATGAGATGCGCCCGTCTTGATGAAACGAAGATAGACATTCATAGAGACTATAAAAGTGATCCCACTCGCATAATAAAACCTTGTTTCAATTTAAGTGGATCATTGTTTTTATATTGATTTTGATCACAAAAAAACCCCCACAAGCATCGCTTGCAGGGGCTTATCAAAGCGTAGAACTTATTTTTTCGCTGCGAAACGCGCGGCAGCTTCGTCCCAGTTCACCACGTTCCAGAACTCTTTGATGTAGTCCGGGCGGCGGTTCTGGAATTTCAGGTAGTAAGCGTGTTCCCAAACGTCCAGGCCCACGATCGGGAAGCCGGAAGCGCCAGAGATAGCTTCACCCATCAGCGGGGAATCCTGGTTAGCAGTGGAAACAACAGCCAGTTTGTCACCTTTCAGAACCAGCCACGCCCAGCCGGAACCAAAACGGGTTGCTGCAGCTTTTTCAAATTCAGCTTTGAAGTTGTCCACGGAGCCGAAGTCACGTTCGATAGCCGCTTTCAGGTCGCCCTGCAGCGTAGTACCGGTTTTCAGGCCTTTCCAGAACAGGCTGTGGTTAGCGTGGCCGCCCGCGTTGTTACGCAGTACGGTTTTCTTGTCTGCTGGCAGTTGATCCAGTTTGGTGATCAGCTCTTCAACAGGCAGGCTCGCGAATTCAGGCAAGCTTTCCAGCGCAGCGTTCGCGTTGTTTACGTAAGCCTGGTGGTGTTTGGTATGGTGGATTTCCATCGTCTGCTTATCAAAGTGCGGTTCAAGGGCATCATAAGCGTACGGCAGGGATGGCAGTGTATAACTCATAATCATCTCCAGTATTGTCGGGCGGCCAGTGTTAACGCCGCGTAAGCAGTTGGGTCATTATAGTTAATTAAATGATATTGAAAATGATTATCAATGCCGTACTTTTTACATGGATATTATGAGGTAAAAGTGTGAGCATCACTGGGAAAATCAGGCTGATTTTGCCAACCTGAGTAGAAAATAGGCAGCGACATGAAGGACATGGGAGATAAATCACGACATAGTCTGAAGATTATCTCACAAGGAAATATTGCTATGTCTGTCAACATCGCCCTTTTTGGTATCGGCCTCGACACATACTGGCCCCAGTTTACAGGCCTTGAGTCACGTCTTCAGGGCTATCTGCAATCAATTGATGAGCGCCTGACGGCGCAACAAGCCAGCGTGATTAATGGCGGCCTGATTGATAACGTCGATAAAGCCGATGCCCTTATCAGACGGTTGCAGCAACAGCCGGTCGATGCTGTCTGTCTTTACATCAGCACCTACGCGCTCAGCTCAACGGTGCTACCGCTTGTGCAGAGTATCAATAAACCGGTCATTATTCTGGCCCTACAGCCAGAGCCAGGGCTGCCTTATTCAACAATCCGTCAAATTCCCGATCGGGGAGGTCGTACTGGAGAGTGGCTGGCGCACTGTCAGGCCTGCAGCGCCCCCGAACTGGCAAACGTGTTTAACCGTGCGAATATCCGCTTTCAGTTAATTGTTGGCGCATTACAGGGCGATGAGTATGTCTGGCAACAAACGGCGCAGTGGCTACAGGCACTTAACGCTCGTCAAATGCTGGCAAATTGTCAGGTCGGCGTCCTCGGGCACTATTATGACGGCATGGTAGACGTTTACAGCAATATGACGAACTTGTCCGCCAAAATGGGCGTACGCTTTAAGCCATTGGAAATGTGTGAGTTGGCGGAATATCGCGAGCAGGTCAGCGAGGCAGACCTCAATGCCAAACGACAGGAAATGCACCGTGTACTTCAGTTGGATGCGGCATGCGAACCTGCAGAGCTCAACCGCGCACTCACCACTGCCTGCGCCATGGATAAACTGATTGCCCAGAATAAACTCGGTGCACTAGCCTATTATTATGAAGGCCGTAACGGCAACGCTTACGAGAACATCATCACCTCAATCATTCTCGGCAACACGCTGCTTACCCACCGTGGTATTCCCGTAGCGGGAGAATATGAAATCAAAAATGTGCTGGCGATGAAAATTCAGCAACTTCTGGGGGCTGGCGGTTCATTCTCAGAACCATATGGCATTGAATTTAATGATGATGCTGTTTTGTGGGGACATGACGGTCCGGCACACCCGCTGATGGCGGATGGTACGGTGAGTCTGGTGCCGCTGCCGGTTTATCATGGTAAACCCGGTAAAGGTGTATCTATCCAGATGACCGTAAAATCAGGTCCGGTGACCTTTCTTTCGGTAATTGAAGATGCCGAAAACGGGGTGCGTTTACAGTATGCCGAAGGTGAAGCTGTGCCAGGTGAAGTCCTGGATATTGGCAACACCAATAGCCGCTATCGCTTCCCGTTATCAGCTCGCGAGTTCACCACGCAATGGTGTATGGGCGGCCCAGCTCATCATTGCAGCATTGGCCTGGGGCACCATGGCGAGGCACTGGAAAAACTCGCCTGGCTACTGGGTATTCAGGCAGTAAGAATTTGCTAATCCTCTATATTTCCGCCCTTCTCAAAAAAGAGGGGCGGGGCCGCATTTGTGATCAATATCCCTTTCATCCCCTGAATTTTGCCAGCATTACTGATCACACGGCAGCATGCTGAAGGTTAATCTATTGCTCACTCTTTAGACTTTTGAACATCAAAACGGGTGTTTTCATCCTGCCAAATCGATAATTCAAAAGGAAACAGAATGGGTAACGCAATTACGATGGGGATAATATGGCATCTAATCGGTGCCGCTAGTGCCGCTTGTTTCTATGCCCCTTTTAAAAAGGTACAACACTGGTCCTGGGAAACCATGTGGTCTATAGGTGGTTTTGTTTCATGGCTGATCCTTCCCTGGCTCGTCAGCGCGATCCTTCTGCCGGACTTCTGGGCCTATTACAGTTCATTCAGTGCGTCCACCCTGCTGCCGGTATTTTTATTCGGTGCCATGTGGGGGATTGGTAATATCAACTATGGCCTGACTATGCGCTATCTCGGTATGTCGATGGGGATCGGGATCGCTATCGGCATTACGCTAATTGTTGGTACCTTAATGACGCCAATCATTGCCGGTAAATTTGACGTGCTCATTGGCACACCAGGCGGGCGTATGACCCTGCTCGGCGTGCTGGTTGCCCTGATCGGAGTGGCGATTGTCACCCGCGCCGGACAGTTAAAAGAGCGCAAGATGGGCATCAAAGCCGAAGAGTTCAATCTGAAAAAAGGTCTGATACTGGCGGTGATGTGCGGCTTTTTCTCCGCGGGGATGTCCTTTGCCATGGATGCGGCTAAACCAATGCACGAAGCCGCTGCAACACTCGGTATCGATCCGCTGTATGTCGCCCTGCCAAGCTACGTAGTCATCATGGGCGGTGGTGCGGTGATCAATCTGGGATACTGCTTCATTCGTCTGGCAAAAATGAAAAACCTGTCAGTAAAGGCCGACTTCTCTTTAGCAAAACCGCTAATTATCAGCAATATCCTGTTTTCTGCGCTTGCTGGCCTGATGTGGTATCTCCAGTTCTTCTTTTACGCCTGGGGCCATGCCAAAATTCCAGCACAGTATGACTACATGAGCTGGATGCTGCACATGAGCTTCTACGTCCTGTGCGGCGGTATCGTGGGCCTGATCATGAAAGAGTGGAGCAATGCAGGGAGACGTCCGGTCAGCGTGCTAAGTCTTGGCTGCGTAGTGATCATTGTCGCGGCAAACATTGTTGGTCTGGGAATGGCCAGCTAACGACACAACCCCCGACGACGATGACGCCACTGCGCTGGCGTCATCCCAATTTTACGGTTAAATACCACCGAAAATCAGTTTCCGTTGTATTACCTTAAATTAACCAAATAATGATGGCGTTACTCACAAAATACCTCCGTTCGAGCGTATAGCTTAAATCCGTTCAGCAATAAAAACAGATACCCGATAACCGGCACCCAAAAGCTCAAACGCAGGCCAATAGCATCAATAACCATCCCCTGGATAAAGGGCAGCACCCCGCCGCCAATGCCCGCCATAATCAAGCAAGCAGAAATAGATGCCGCATAGCGATCAAGGCCGGAGAGCGTGCGAGAGAAAATAATGGGATACATCACCGAGTTCATGAGCCCCGTCGCCAGCAGGCAATAGCCGCCAAAACGGTTAGCGAAAACTATCGCGGCAACGGTTAGTAGTACCGCTCCCGAAGAACACAGGCAAAACAACAACTGAGGTCGGCAACAGTGAGCCAGCAAGCCATACAAAAACCGACCCGCTAATGCACCGCCCCAGTACAACGCGATAAAGGAGGTCGCTTGTGCAAGCGAAAACCCGCCCAAAGATGGGTCGTGAAGATAGCTGAGAGCCGTAGTACCCATGCTGACTTCAACGCCAACGTAAACAAGAATGCCACTCACCCCAGTACGAAACTGCGCATAGCGCCTGAGCGCACGAATCGCAGAAAAAATATTCTCGTGCGCGTCACGAAAATCAGCAATTGAAAAACGGTAAAACGCAACCAGCAGTATGCCTCCCACCAGCATCAAACCGAGATACATCCCCGGAACTGAAATGACAGAGCCAGCCAGAACAACCGCCAGGACGACAGGCGCCAGCGCCGCCCCGAGGGAGTTGATGGACGACGCCAGACTGAGGCGTCCAGCCGCACTTTGCGCCTCGCCAAGCCGATTAACATAAGGGTTTGCGACCACCTGCATCGCCGCAACCCCCATCGCCACAATGAAAATCCCCACCAGGCAACCGGCAAATGATGCCAGCCAGAGCGATACGGCAATCACCACCGAACCACTTGCGGCAAGTATCAACGCCAGTAAGAGTGCGCTGCGATACCCTAAACGCGCCATCCAGCCTGAACACGGTAAACAAATCACAAACGGTGCGAGATAAAACGCCACATTTACCAACATCGAGTCTCGCCATGAAAGCGAAAAAACTTGCCGGAAAAAGGGAATCGTGGCGCTATTAATTGCCGTCAGGACGCCCCAGTAAAAAAAGACAGCCGACAGCAGAATGAACGCCCGGCGAGGATTCTGTACCATGATTTATCCCGCCATTTCCTGTGCCAGATGCACGGCGACATCCTGCGGCGACATGCTGCCAAGCAACTGCTCACGGAACTCCACATGCATCAACTTACGCGCCAGACGGGAGAAGATTTTCATATGATCGCCCTTCTCCTGCTCACTCACCGTCAGCATGATAACCAGCGAGACATCCACCTCGTCGCTCCACGCCAGCGGCTCACTCAAACGCATCACCGACACGCTACTGTGCGCGACCGCCGCCGATTTGCAGTGCGGAAGCGCAATTGCAAATCCTAATGCGGTAGAGAAAATCGCTTCACGCTGCCAAATAGCCTCTTCAACGGCTGAGCCGGAAAAGACCCGCTGTTCGACCTCCAGATTATCGGTGAGCACCTTAATCGCTTCCGCTTTACGGGTAATCGCCCGATCGAGCAGGATCAGGGCGGGATCAAACACGGGTTTTGCTTGCGCCGCCACCTGTTGCGAAAGTAGTACCGCCACGTCCTGACCACTTTCACAGGCTAATGCCCGTTCCAGCGTCTGCTCGCTGTGCGCGAGGGTTAAGGTCATTAAGCGCGCCTTTGCTGGCGCAATACGGCTTGAGGACATGCTGATCTGTCGTAAACCAACGCCCAACAGTAGCGCCAGCGCCGACGGGTCGCCGCCCATCTCGCCGCACAGGCTGATCTCAATACCGGCCCGCTGCGCGCGCGCCGTCATCTCCTTCAGTAACTGTAAAAACGCGGGATCAAAATAATTGTAGAGATGTCGAACCTGCGCGTTGCCCCGGTCGCAGGCCAGGAAGTATTGCGTCAGGTCGTTGCTGCCAATCGAAACAAAGTCGATATACGCAGCGGCTTTCTCCAGCAGATAAAGCACTGATGGCACTTCCGCCATAATACCCAGCGACCACTGCCCAACCGCCGCCCCCTCGGCCAGCAGTTGCGCCGCTGTTTGCTGGAACTGTTCACGCAGCCACTTCACCTCAGCAAGCGTAGTCACCATCGGCGCCATAATGTGCAACGGTCCGGCGGCGCTGGCACGCAGTAGCGCACGTATCTGAGGACGGAAAATCGACATAAATTCGGGATACAGGCGGATGCCGCGCCAGCCAAGAAAGGGGTTTTCCTCCGGCGGCATCGCCAGATAGTCACAGGGTTTATCACCACCAATATCCAGCGTACGGATCACCACTTTACGCCCCCGCGCCTGTTCCAGCACGTGACGATAGGCCTGGTACTGCTCCTCCTCGTCAGGCGGCGCGGCTCGTTCGCAGAACAGCATTTCAGTGCGGAACAGACCAATCCCCTCCGCCCCGGCGGCAAATGCCGTTTCCACTTCCGCAGCCAGCGCGATATTCGCCAGCACCGTCACCCGTTCGCCCTCTTGCGTCGCCCCAGGGCGTTGAATAAGCGGCTGTAAACGCGCCTCAAGGCGCTGACGTTTGTCCTCTTCCAGTTGATACCACCGCAGAGCCTGCTCATCCGGCGACACCACCACCACCCCGTGGCGAGTGTCGAGCAGCAGCGCTTCACCACCGCGAATACGCCCCGCTTCCGCCGCCTCTACGCTCAGCAGCGGAACCCCAAACGATCGCGCCAGAATGACGGTATGTGATGTTTCCCCGCCCGCGCCCATCACCACACCTTTCAGATGCGGACCGCGCAGCGCCAGAAACTGGCCTGGCGTTATGGGAACCGGACTGATAACGATGGTGTCTTGCGACAATGCCGTTTGCGGCATCAGCGGCTGCGCGGTGAGATGCGCCGCCAGACGCAGGCCCAAATCCTGTACATCCAGCACCCGCTGTTGTAGGTAGACGCTGCGACTTTCGCGCAGCGGCGCGCTCAGTTCATCCAGCGCCAGCGCCAGTGCTGCCAGCGCATTGCGCGCTGTACGGTCGGTAAGTAGCGAGGTTTCGAAGAGCGCATCGTCCAGCAGTTTGACATGAGCCTGTAGCACCGACGCGGCTTCTCCCTGCGTATGCGGTAATGCGTCGTGAAGCTCGCGGCGTACTTGCTCAAGTGCCGCCGTCAGCGCGGCTCGCTGTACAGCCGGCGCCGCCACCGCCTCTTGTTCTGCCAATTGATACAGATCCGGCACGCCCAGATGCATTGCCATCCCTTGCGCCAGCCCAGCGCTCACGCCGTTACCGCGCACCCACTCCGCACGGGTCTGCGCCAGAAAAACCGGCAGAGGTTGCTCCACCCGTTCCGGCGTCCGGGCAACGGGTTCATCACACGCGGCAAACTCTTGCCTCACAAACTGAGTCAGCGCCTGATGCGCGGCAGATTCATCCTCGCCCTCAATCACCAGTTCACACGGGTCCTGATACAAAATATCGGTCCCAATCATCGCCAACACGCTACGGGCATCGGCCTGACGCTGGTTACGCAGATTGCCTATTTGAACGCGAGCCTGAAATGCGCTGACGCGCTGCTCTAACGCACTGGCGGGGCGAGCATGTAGACCATTTGGCAACGGGCAGGTAAAACGAATGTTTAACACAATATTATCCTCTGGCTGCGGGCGTAATACGCCATGAGATCGGCGTGCAGGCCGGTATCGTTTCATGCGATGAGTTCAGCGATTTTTCCGCCAGCGTAACTTCGCACACTGTCGCATCAGCGACCGGCGTTGAGCTGATCTGCGGCTGCGAGCCGGGGTTCCAGCCGCGTAAAATCAGCGCATCTTCACGTTGCGCTTTTTTCAAGGTGCTGAAATGGAGTGGTGCCTCCCAGTGCAGCAGGCTGTAGGCTGTCGGGAATGTCAGCGCGTGTGGATTAGTTTTAAAACGCGCCCAGCCGCAATCCAGCCAGCCAACTGGCGGTGTGCGCCAGGCTTCGACTTCACGCCAGAAGTTCGGGCTTTCACCATCGCACAACGGGATGAGCGCGAAGCGGGCGCTAAATTCGCCTGGGATCTGTGAGTCTGGGGAAGGCAACGCCATACCGGATGCGCGTCCCGGACGCCACGGCATACCGGCACGTCCCAGCCAACCCACGCTACGCAGTAGCGTAATGGCGATAACCGATGGGCGTTCTGCGGGAATTTCATATTCTCGCAGCCCCTCCGTCACCACACTGATGCCCTGCTTGCCATCATGCATCATTACCAGACTTTGCATTGGCCACAGCGATGCCGGGGCTTCACCCCAATTTTCCTGCTGCCAGACATCCAGCGTGGCCGGTCGGTTGGCGCGACGAATGAGACCAAACGGTTGATCGGCAAAATGGACATCGGTAAAGACATCAGCAGGAATTTCCACCTGTAAACGATGATCGTGCAAGGTGTTGTTGACGCTAACCTGGAGGTCCAGCGTCGGGCGCTGGTGATCCAGCATGACCACCATGCTGACATCCAGTCGTGCATTACAACGGTGCTCCTGCCTGTCGGCCAGCGTGTGCGGTGCTGCGATAGACCAGCTTAGCGACAACGTGTCCACCAGCGCGCCGCGCTGCCAGTCGGCGTGAAGCAGCGCCCCTGCGCCGGTAACGCGCCAGTCATCCTCTGGTGGAGAATAGTTATAGGTGTCACCGGCATCGCCGCCGTCCACCAGTTGAATAAGGTTCTCCCAGCGCTTACCGCTGCGCTTATCGACCAGAACAACCTGTTCGCCTTCCAGCGTCAGGCGTAACCACGGGTTCTCCAGCGCCTCTTCTGTCGAGGACGGCACAGCAAATCCGGGGGCGCACTCATCTTGCAGATACAGGGTGGTATAGCCGCAGGCGGGGAGCGATGCGACCTCCAGTAAAATATCGCACCGCCGATAGAAGACGGGATCGGGGCTATTGGACAGTTCCTGAACAATGACGGACATATCTTGCGATGTCTCACGCATAATCTGCCAGCGACAGGGTTGTCCCTGCTCGTCAACAATGCGGAACGCCTCACCGGGTAGGTAGAGCGTCAGCGCCACCAGGCCATCGCGCACCGACGGCAGCGCGTTAAAGACGATGATTTTTTTACCCTGTTGCTGCGCCGTAATGCCGTTTGCCAACATCTGCATATTCAGCTCGTACAGGCGCTCGGCTTTTTCCTGACCCGAGAGCAAACGCGCCTTAACCATTGCATTCACGCGATCGGCGTTACACCCACCGATACTATCGTGAGCGTGGGATTTCATCGCCTCGCGCCATATTGTCTCAATGGCACGCTGCGGATAGGGCAACCCCAGCGTCCAGGCCATACTCAGCAACGGTTCTAGCTGACGGCTGACGAAGTTCTCCAGCCGGACGTTGGCCTGTTTAATATCCATGCGGGTAGAAAAAATACCGCGATGGATACGCATATATTTCGGGCTTAGCAGTTCGCCCTCAAAGATCGCCAGCGGCGTATCCGCCAGCGCGGCAAAGTAACGGCTAAAGTCGCTGCGAATAAAGCGGTACGCCGTTTGTTCCTGGTTCAGCGTGTCGAGCATTGCCGGAACGCCGTACTCAAACGGTGACTGATCGTTACCGTTCGGCAGTAGTAGCTGCGTACTGCGGCTAAATGCCGCCTGCTTTTCCATAACCGCAGAGAGGCGCGGCCAGGCCTGGTTGGCATCCGTCGGCAACCACTTAGCGCACCCATAACCCTGCGGTAATACTGCCGTCGTCACCACGCTGCCCCCCTGGCTTCGCCAGCGGAACTCGGTAAACGGCGTGTCGTACTCGCTCCAGCCGCGCCAGATAACCGCGTGGTCGATGGCAAACTGATTAAGGAACATGGGCAACTGTGCGCTCTGGCCAAAGGAGTCCGGTACATAACCGACCGCCATTCTCGGCCCTATCTCGTCACAGTCTGCCTGCCCCAGCAGCAGATTGCGGGTGATGGACTCAGCGCCAACCACCAAAAAATCGGTCTGTGTATACCAGGGACCGATTAACAAACGTCCGGCTTTCACCAGCGCCTGCACGCGTTCGCGGTTTTCTGGTGCCAGTTGGAAATAATCTTCCAGCACCACCGTTTGGCCATCAAGCATAAATGGACCTAATGATTCATCCGCTTCAAGATGTTGGATAAGATCTGCCATAAAATAATAAAGCAGAGCCTGGGAATCATTCTCCGTAAAATACCATTCACGATCCCAGTGCGTATGCTGAATTAAATGAACCGTTTTCATTTCGTTTATTCCTGTTTTAAGGCGTAGGTAACCCGCACGGATATTTACCCGCGCTAAACATAGGGAAATATTAATTCAGTAGTACGTCTAACGGCTGGCTTTAAATTTCGGCGCCACCGTCTCTTTTCTCACCTCAGGCGTGGCTGTCGGGCCACGGAATATCAACAGTGAGCCGCAGGCGATAATCGCCGAGCCGCAGACAATTGAGAGCACATAAATCGGCCATTTTTCTACCGCCAGCCAGCCGTAAAAACCGGAGATCGGCGCATGGTTTACCGCCCCTAATCCTACCGCCATCGCCGCCCCCACCGCCGAGCCAATCACGTTGACGACAATAATTCTTGGATTTGACAGCGCAAACGGAATGGCGCCTTCAGAAACACCAATCAGCCCCATCAACGTAGAGGCTTTACCCGCCTCACGCAAGGATTCCGGGAAGCGTGACGACCACAGCAGCGTAGCGACACCCAGACCAATTGGTGGCACGATAATCGCCACCTGCGCGGCGGTGTTTGGGTCATAAATACCGGAGGCCAGTAACGCCATTGCCGTCGTCACCGCCGCCTTGTTAATCGGGCCGCCGAGATCAAACCCAACCATGCCGCCAATGACCGCCGCCAGCAGCACTTTGTTCGTGCCGGACATTGATAACAGCCAGCTTTCCATGCCGTGATTCAACGCCGCCAGCGGCGTACCGATAATAAATGCCATCACCACGCAGGTCAGCAGCGTACCGCCGACTGGCAGAATGAAAATAGGCACAGCAGAGGAGAGCGCCTTCGGCAATTTGATGTAGCGGTTCAGGGCGCGAACGATATAGCCCGCGACAAAACCGGCCGCCAGCGCGCCGAGAAAACCCGTTCCCAGGTTACTTGCCAGCAGTCCGCCAATCATCCCCGGCGCAAGACCCGGTTTGTTCGCCAGCGCAAAGCTGATATAGCCGGCCACCACCGGCAACATCAGGGACAGCGCCAGCCCGCCGAAACCATCAAATTTGTGCAGCAACTGCACCACCATGCCGGCCTGCTCGTAGCTGGCATCCCAGATGTTATCAATACCGTAGAGAGAAGCGCCGATACGGGCGATCCCCATTAGCACCGCTCCAGCAATGACAAACGGCAGCATCCATGAAACGCCGGTCATAATGGCGTTCTTGACCTCTATCCCGGTAGACGGTTTGTCTCCCCCCTGAAACTTAGCCATTTGCAACCTCCTGCTCTACTGCTTCAAACACCGCATCGCCAAATTTGATGGGATCAGAGACGCTGCATTCGAGCTTCACCATGCCATCGAAACGCTCTTTCCCGCTAATCGCAACGTCGGCAGCAATGATGACCGCGTCAGCGCGCGCCAGATCCTCTGGCGTAATTTCATTCTCAGCGCCAATGCTCCCCTGCGTTTCCACTTTAACTTCATGCCCACGGTTTTTCCCCATGATTTCAAGCGATTCCGCAGCCATGTAGGTATGAGCAACGCCGGTCGGACAAGCTGCAACACAAACAATGTACATAATGATTCCTCATAGATTCAGGCAATAAAAAAAGCACAATGGCGAAAGTGCGCATTGTGCTTTGTGTAGGACTAACAAATTGATAAACCTGGCTTTCACCGTCAGCGCCGCTGGCATGGCGGCAAACTAACAGTTGGTGCAGGCTGGAGTTACGGAAACTGAAGGCCAGCTCATCACGTTTGCGACGGCACAGCAGCGCCTGCGGGAAATGCAGGCCAAAACGGGCAGGACGATGACAGCGTTGACGTACGCTCGCGCCGATAGCTTCGCTGGCGCAGTCCCACAGGCTGGACCATTCGCGCGCCATTTGCGTATCCATACACTCCTGCTCGGCGATATCATTTTCAGCCAGATCGTTAACGGAATTAAACCAGCAAAAATAATCAAGCATACGTTTAATTTTGCGATCGCAAGATAGCAAAATTAAAAGCAGACTTTTGATGATTATTGAGTTGGTCAACACAAACGTTACTCCGATAAATAAGTTTGTTGAGAATAAAACAAAAATAAAAGAGCAACTGTGATTTATTGCACAGAGCATTCACTAATTATGTCTAATTTAGTCTGAATATGTATCAAAACGCCACTGCAATATATAAACCACATTTATATATTATGGTGTCACCCGACTACGATGGCGCCATTGCCCTGGCGTCATCCCGACTTCGCGGTTAAATACCACCGAAAAATAGTTACTGTCTTCAAAACCGCACTGCATAGCAACTTCACCAATCAGCTTTTCAGTATGCGATAACAGATACTGAGCATGGCAAATGCGCAGTTGCCGCAGGTAATGGTTGATAGTCATCCCGGTCTGGCTGCGAAACTGCTGGCGCAAAACGCGTTCGCTGCACCGTTCACGCTCGCAAAACGTATCCAGTTCGAACGCATGCTCATGGCTACCGGCTAACGCGGTGATCAGTTTATCCAGCAGCGTTTCACTTGACGTCGCCGGGAGCGTATCCGTGGCATAACGATGACGTTTAAGGTGAGTTATCAGTTGACCAAACAGCAGCTCAGCCATGGTAAAGGCCTGCGCATCGCGCTGATTACTTTCATGCTCAAGCTGGCTTATCACCTGTCTGGCCTGGGTCATGCCAACGCTGCCAAGTCGCCAGTGCGGCTGCCTTGGCGTACCGTCAAATCCGGGGATCGCCCCTTGCCAGTCAACATTCAGCGTTAACCGCTCCGGGCAGTAGATGATATTTTGCAACACAAGGTCGTTAACGGAGGTGTAGGAGTGTTTATCTTCGGCGCGAATGTAAAACAGATCGCCACGGGTTATCCGGTACGGACGATCGTTAAGGACATGCAGTCCATTGCCGCGCCAAACCAGAACCAGCTCGCAAAACTCGTGGGTATGCTCAGCAAAGACATCCTGCGGATAACGATCGGCCACGGCGACAGCCTGCTGCTCATGCGCAAAAAAGTCTGATTTCAAAAGAACCAGATGATTCGCCATCACATCACCTCAACCTGTACGCTTGCCGGATAAGCGCAGCGCATCCGGCATGAAAGGGTATGATTATCAGCAAACGGACGGTAAAAAACGTTGATAGCTTTCGCGTTACTGAAGGCTGCTTCCCGCTATAAGGTCACGCCCCTGACGAATATCGCGTGGCGACCACTCGAACTCACGGCGAAAAAGCGTCGAAAAGTGGTTACTGTCACCGAAACCGCAGAGATAAGCGATATCAGTCACGCTGTCATCACTGTGGCGGAGCAGATGTCGGGCTTTAATCAGTCGCAGACGGTTAAGGTAGCGCTGCGGCGTCAATCCTGTTTGCTGTTTAAGCTGGCGATGCAGAGTGCGTAAAGAGAGCGAAAACTTCTCGGCCAGCGCCTCCCAACACACCTCTTCGGCAAAGTTATCCTCCAGCCATGCCATCAAAAGGTTAAGCCGCGCATCGTTATCGGTCGCCGCTTCCATCAGGCTGCTTTTACGTAGCAGTACCAGCAACTGCATAAACAAGATCTCGCGATTTGCCGCCGTGGGCGTATCCATCTCCTCGCCGAGCGTCTCCATCTGCCCCACCAGGTGACGAACCTGCTGCAGTACGCCCTGGTTTACGCGCCAGTGGGAGGGATACTGCCCATTTTGTTCCTGAGGCAAAAGCTGATTCAGCCCGGCCAGAAATTGAAACGCATCCGGAGAGCGATACAAAACATTGGTCAGACACAGATTGTCAGTATGTTCATATAAATGCCTGTCATGATCGCGGACGAAACACACCGTACCACCGCTGATGGTGTAAGGCTGTCCGTTGAACACATGGATCCCCGTTCCATGTTCGACCACCACAATTTCATGAAAATCATGATGATGTTCAGGAAACGCGGGCTGAGGAAGCCGCGGTTCAATAGCCACAGGCGCTTTACCTGTCGGAAAAAAATCCACGCAATGCAGTACGGTCATGACGGCTCCCCCTGATTAACGAATATGGCTGAATAGTAATTAAGGGTTCCTACCCTCACCTTAATTTTTTGACGCCAAAGTGCGTAAACACGGTTAATTCTTCAAGAAATGACAGGAAAGATCGGGAAATGCGGAAGGCGTCACATCCGCCAAAATCCGCGCTATTAGTGGAAACTGTGAACAACATCACGTTCACCTTTGCCATGTTGCCAGCCGCTAATTGGGGCTGTCACTGTCAAGAAGGTACGCTTTATTCGGGGTTCTTAGACTGAGTGCAATAAAACTCAGAAGGACCTCGCCATGACTTTTCGCCATTGTGTCGCTGTCGATCTCGGCGCATCCAGTGGGCGCGTAATGCTCGCACGTTACGACAGTAAACACCGCACCCTGACGCTGCGTGAAATCCACCGCTTCGTTAACTGTCTGCAAAAAACGGACGGTTTTGACACCTGGGACATCGACAGCCTGGAAAACGATATTCGCCTTGGCCTGAAAAAAGTCTGTGATGAAGGCATTCGGATAGACAGCATTGGCATTGATACCTGGGGCGTGGATTACGTATTGATCGATAACGCCGGCCAACGTGTTGGTCTGCCGGTCTCTTACCGTGACAGCCGCACGACCGGCATTATGTCACAGGCGATGGCGCAGCCAGGTAAAGGTGAAATCTACCGCCGTAGCGGCATTCAGTTTCTGCCGTTTAACACCTTGTATCAGCTACGTGCGCTGGTTGAACAGCAGCCAGAACTGCTTGCGCAGGTGGCACATGCTCTGCTGATCCCCGACTACTTCAGCTTTCGCCTGACCGGCAAATTGAACTGGGAATACACCAACGCCACCACCACCCAGTTAGTCAATATCAACACCGACGACTGGGATGACACGCTGCTGGCGTGGACCGGGGCAGACAAAGCCTGGTTTGGTCGCCCGACGCATCCGGGGAACGTCATTGGCCACTGGATTTGCCCGCAGAAAAACCAAATTCCGGTTGTGGCCGTCGCCAGTCACGACACCGCCAGCGCGGTCATCGCTTCACCGCTGGCCGATAAAAATAGTGCGTATCTCTCTTCCGGTACCTGGTCGCTGATGGGCTTTGAGAGCAGAACGCCGTATACCAACGATGCGGCGCTGGCGGCGAACATCACCAACGAAGGGGGCGCGGAAGGGCGCTACCGCGTCCTGAAAAACATCATGGGACTGTGGCTGCTCCAGCGCGTTTTAAAAGAGCGCCAGATTACCGACCTGCCAACGCTTATTGCCCAAACGCAAGCGCTGCCGGCCTGCCAATTCCTGATAAACCCGAACGACGATCGCTTTATCAACCCCGACGATATGAGCGCGGAAATTCAGGCGGCCTGCCGTGAATCGGGTCAACCCGTTCCCCAGCAAAACGCCGAACTGGCGCGCTGTATCTTCGACAGCCTGGCATTGCTATACGCTGACATTCTGCAAGAGCTGGCACAACTGCGTGGTGCAGCATTTAGCCAACTGCACATCGTTGGCGGCGGCTGCCAGAACGCCCTACTGAACCAGCTATGCGCGGATGCCTGCGGTATTCGCGTGATGTCCGGGCCGATTGAGGCCTCCACGCTCGGCAATATTGGCATCCAGTTGATGACGCTGGACGAGCTTAACAACGTCGATGATTTCCGTCAGGTGGTGCGTGCCAACTACGACCTGACCACCTTCATTCCAAATCCTGAAAGTGAAATTGCCCGCTACCAGGCGCAGTTTCCATCACTACGACAGACAAAGGAGCTTTGCGCATGACCACTCAACTTGAACAAGCCTGGGAACTGGCAAAACTGCGTTTCGCCGCGGTAGGCATTGATGTCGAGGCGGCCTTACGCCAGCTCGATCGTCTGCCGGTCTCCATGCACTGCTGGCAGGGCGATGATGTCGCCGGTTTCGAGAATCCGGAAGGCTCGCTCACAGGCGGTATTCAGGCCACCGGCAACTATCCGGGCAAAGCGCGTAACGCCACCGAACTGCGCGCCGATCTGGAGCAGGCGCTGAGCCTGATCCCAGGTCCAAAACGTCTGAATTTGCACGCGATCTATCTGGAGTCCGATACGCCGGTTGCCCGCGACCAAATCAAACCTGAACATTTTAAAAACTGGGTCGAGTGGGCGAAAGCAAACCAGTTAGGGCTGGATTTCAACCCCTCCTGCTTCTCTCACCCGCTGAGCGCCGACGGCTTCACGCTGGCCCACGCCGATGACACCATTCGCCAGTTTTGGATTGACCACTGCAAAGCCAGCCGTCGCGTCTCAGCGTATTTTGGCGAGCAGTTGGGTACGCCATCGGTGATGAATATCTGGATCCCGGATGGCATGAAAGACATCACCGTTGACCGGTTAGCGCCGCGCCAACGTCTGCTTGAAGCACTGGATGAAGTGATCAGCGAAAAACTCGACCCGGCGCACCATATCGACGCCGTCGAGAGCAAGCTGTTTGGCATCGGCGCCGAAAGCTACACCGTGGGCTCCAACGAGTTCTATATGGGTTACGCCACCAGCCGTCAGACTGCGCTGTGCCTGGATGCGGGTCACTTCCATCCGACTGAAGTGATTTCCGACAAAATCTCCGCCGCCATGCTGTACGTACCGCGTCTGCTGCTGCACGTCAGCCGTCCGGTGCGCTGGGACAGCGATCACGTGGTGCTGCTGGATGATGAAACACAGGCGATTGCCAGCGAGATCGTCCGCCACAACCTGTTCGACCGCGTACACATCGGCCTCGACTTCTTCGACGCCTCTATTAACCGCATCGCCGCGTGGGTTATCGGCACTCGCAATATGAAAAAAGCCCTGCTGCGCGCGCTGTTAGAACCGACCGAGCAACTGCGTCAGCTTGAAGCCAGCGGCGACTACACCGCTCGTCTGGCCCTGCTGGAAGAGCAAAAATCGCTGCCGTGGCAGGCCGTCTGGGAGATGTATTGCCAGCGTCACGACACGCCAGCAGGAAGCCAGTGGCTGGACAGCGTGCGCGCCTATGAGAAAGAGATTTTGAGCAAACGTAGCTAACCGTGACACCAGGCTTACAGGCCGGATAAGACGCCCCACGTCGCTATCCGGCAATGAATGAAACACGAAGCCGGATGGATCTTCACTTATCCGGCTTACGTAAGACCCGATAACGATCGGGCAATCAACAGGATCACCGAATATGCAAAACATGACTAATTCCTGGTTCGTCCAGGGGATGATCAAAGCCACTTCCGACGCGTGGCTGAAAGGCTGGGACGAACGTAACGGCGGCAATCTGACGCTGCGTCTGGATGAGGCTGATATTGCGCCATTTAGCGCCGATTTCCACGAAAAACCGCGCTATATCGCGCTAAGTCAGCCAATGCCTTTGCTGGCTAACACGCCGTTTATCGTCACCGGTTCCGGTAAATTTTTCCGTAACGTTCAGCTCGATCCCGCGGCAAATTTGGGCGTGGTGAAAGTAGACAGCGACGGCGCGGGCTACCACATCCTCTGGGGCCTGACCCACGAAGCGGTGCCAACCTCTGAGTTGCCGGCTCACTTCCTCTCCCATTGCGAGCGTATTAAAGCGACGAACGGCAAAGACCGCGTGATCATGCACTGCCATGCTACCAACCTGATCGCCCTGACCTACGTGCTGGAAAACAATACCCCGCTGATTACCCGCAAACTGTGGGAAGGCAGCACCGAGTGTCTGGTGGTGTTCCCGGATGGCGTCGGCATTCTGCCGTGGATGGTGCCGGGTACGGATGAAATCGGCCAGGCAACCGCCGAGGAAATGCAGAAACACTCGCTGGTACTGTGGCCGTTCCACGGCGTGTTCGGCAGCGGTCCCTCCCTCGACGAAGCATTTGGCTTGATAGATACCGCAGAAAAATCCGCCGAAGTTTTAGTCAAAATCTATTCGATGGGCGGTATGAAGCAGACCATCACGCGTGAAGAGCTGGTAGCACTGGCTAAACGCTTTGGCGTGACTCCGCTGGCAAGTGCCGTAGAGCTGTACTGATACCTGCCAACTCAACGCCGGATGCGGCTTCGCTTTATCCGGCCTACATGACGATGCACGTTTCACCGTCGGCCCGATAAGCGTAATGCCATCGGGCACCAGGGATTTTTTTTAAGGAGAATAGTGATGAGCTTTATGTTGGCACTGCCAAAAATTAGCCTGCATGGCGCCGGCGCGATTGCCGATATGGTGAATCTCGTGGCGAATAAACAATGGGGCAAAGCACTGATCGTCACCGATGGTCAGCTGATGAAGCTGGGCCTGCTGGATAGCCTGTTTGCCGCACTGGATGAACATCAAATGTCTTACCACCTGTTTGATGAGGTGTTCCCGAATCCGACAGAAGAGCTGGTACAGAAAGGTTTTACGGCATATCAGGGGGCAGAATGTGACTATATTATCGCCTTCGGCGGAGGTAGCCCGATCGATACCGCCAAAGCGGTGAAGATCCTGACCGCCAACCCTGGCCCTTCTACCGCTTACTCCGGCGTGGGCAAAGTGAAAAATGCAGGCGTGCCGCTGGTTGCCATCAATACCACTGCTGGTACAGCAGCAGAGATGACCAGCAACGCGGTGATTATCGACTCTGCCCGCAAGGTCAAAGAGGTGATCATCGACCCGAACATCATCCCGGATATCGCCGTGGATGACGCCAGCGTGATGCTGGAAATCCCAGCCTCCGTTACCGCCGCAACCGGCATGGACGCCCTGACTCACGCGGTGGAAGCCTATGTTTCCGTTGGCGCGCATCCGCTCACCGACGCCAACGCCCTGGAAGCAATTCGCCTGATCAACCTGTGGCTACCGAAAGCGGTCGACGATGGTCATAACCTCGAGGCCCGTGAGCAAATGGCGTTTGGTCAGTATCTGGCGGGTATGGCATTCAACAGCGCAGGTCTGGGTCTGGTGCATGCGCTGGCACACCAGCCAGGCGCGACCCATAATCTGCCGCACGGCGTCTGCAACGCCATCCTGCTGCCGATCATCGAAAACTTTAACCGCCCGAACGCCGTGGCGCGTTTTGCCCGAGTGGCGCAGGCGATGGGAGTGGACACCCGCGGGATGAGCGACGAAGCGGCAAGCATGGAGGCCATCACCGCGATTCGTGCCCTGAGCAAACGTGTAGGTATTCCGGCTGGCTTTAGTTCCCTTGGCGTGACGAAAGAGGATATTGAAGGCTGGCTGGATAAAGCGTTGGCCGATCCGTGCGCGCCGTGTAACCCACGCACCGCCAGCCGCGACGAGGTCCGCGAGCTGTATCTGGAGGCGTTATGATCCGCAAGGCCTTTGTGATGCAGGTGAATGCCGACGCGCACGTTGAGTATCAACGTCGGCACAATCCCATCTGGCCAGAACTGGAAGCGGTGCTGAAAGAACACGGTGCCCATCACTACGCGATTTATCTCGACCAGGAACGCAACCTGCTGTTCGCCACCGTCGAGATTGAGTCAGAAGAGCGCTGGAACGTCGTTGCCAGCACCGATGTTTGCCAGCGTTGGTGGAAGCATATGCGTGATGTAATGCCGGCAAACCCGGACAACAGCCCGGTCAGCGCTGAGCTAAAAGAAGTGTTTTATCTGCCTTAACCGCTCTGTTTCCTCCCCTGACGGGGGAGGAAACCTTTTTCTCCCGTCAGCAGCATTGCGTTCGTTTTGTCATCCACGCCATTTCCCCACGACCCGGCACCTGCTCAGGCTTGCCAATGCTGAAAGTCTCCGGCGTCACCAAACTGGAAGATGGGACGGCATTTAACTACTCGTGTAGCTACAACCGCGCCGACAAGTTCAAAATCAAAAATAACTGGGTGGGGAAATAAAAGCCTGATGACCAGGCTCTAAGAAAAAAGCGCCTGAATCCAGGCGCCTGAGAACGGAAAATCAGAAGAAGTATTTGAAACGGAGACGCGCGCCGTAACGGTCGTCGTCGTCGGTATAATTCTCCGGATTGCTGTTATCGCTGTTAATCATCGAATAATAAGCGCCGAGATAAATATTAAAGTTCTGCATATCCATCACGTTCGGAATTAAATAAGACGCGTGAATGGTATGAATATCGTAAGTGCCCTCATTGTAGAACCAGTCATTATCATCGTGATCGATCAGACCGTTAAATTCGTCGATCTTGTTATGAGCATAGATATAGCCCAGTTCAAAGCGCTTCCACAGAGCGTTGGCCGCCGCCGTAAAATCTTTTTCGTTATCCGCATCGAGATAAGCGGTGTTCAGGTTAAACACCAGGCCATTTTCCGGATCGGCTTTCATACCGTTCCAGGTCATCGTCATACCGTAACCGGTACGATCGGACTGATCGACAAACTTGCCTGATAGCGGATCGGTATATCCATAGGCGTTATTGATAACGTTCGATTCCATGGCCGCAGAAATCGTCAGCGCATCCACCGGCGTCCAGGCTACGACCGGGCGCAGATAAGCCACGTTTTTCTCCTGCGACATTTCACGACCATGATAGCGGCTATCCTGATAAAGCGAGGTACCATCTTCCAGCAGGGTATTTAACTCGAAATACCAGTTATCGAGCTGTTTGCTCATCAGGAAGCTGCCGCCGGAATCTGAACGGCCACGACCTTCTTTCATCATGTAGATATAGCCGCTACCGTCATCATACAAATCGTTGGCGGTATGCCCTGAATGCTCAACAAAGGTATCCTGATTCAGCGGGAACATATCGTAAGCTTCGAAACGACCGACTTTTACTTTCCAGTCATTTTCCTGACCGAAGAAGAAAGCGGCGTCATCAAGATTGACCGAACCCGTCATGTCAGCCAGCGGTTGCGCTGAAAAACCGGCGAAATAGCCGTTATCCAGCTTACGCATACCGTCAAAGCCCAGCAGGATACGTCCGTTCAGATCCCAGCGTTCATTGGTTGGGTCGCCCACATTCGAATTGGTTGCCGCCAGCACGCCTTTGTTGCTTTCCGCATCCATGTTGAATTCCACGTCGCCGTAGATTTTCAGATCGCCATAGCCGGAGAGCACCAGGTTAGGGGTGGTGGCGTTCTTTTTGGTCTCTTGCGCGGGCGTAGTGCCGTTGACTGGCGTATTTCCCTGAGCAACTTTAATTTCCTGGATCTCCGCAGCCTGCTGTACCTGCAATTGCTGCACCTGATTTTCCGCTTTTGCCGCGCGGTTTTCCGCAGCTTCCAGCCGAGCCTCCAGTTGTTCGAGCCGCTGTTCCAGAGTCATTTTTTGCGTTTTAGCAAAGCCATTATTTGCCACTAATAATAGACCTATTGCTAAAGCTAATGTCGATTTCTTCATTATTTGCTTTCCTTGAAATAAAGATCGTCCAACGTCTTCCGACCGGAAGACGCGCAACATGCAAATCCAAAAAATATTTTTATAGGTAATACGATACCGATGACTGAAATAAATTCAGAACATTAAAACGTGGCACCAGTGCAGGTTAATATTTATTATCATACTGATTTTATTATGTGTAACGTAGATATAATTAAGAATGTGAGGGATATAACAATAGTGCTGAAATTAACGAAAAATAATAAAAACAATTTTATATGAATAACAACAAAATATAATTAAAAATAATAAAAGCGCGAACAATAATCGCCGCGCCTTTATTTAATATGCGTTCAATTAACTCTGCTCAGAAACCAGAATCGCCTGAGTGTCAGGCTCCAGTGCTTTAAAGATATGCGCTTGATCGGCGGGGTAACAAATATAATCGCCCTCACCTAACTCCTCCGGCGCTTCCGTCAATCCCACCATCGCCTTACCCTGCGTTACGATAATATGTTCAACCGATCCCGGTGGATGCGGTTGTGAAATACGATCCGCGCCCGGCTGCGTCAGCAGCAGATAGATATCCCGCCGCGCGCCCGGTGGACAGGCGGCCAGTAAAATGGCCTGATAGTGGGCCTGCTCAGCCACGACTTTTGTCCCTTCGCCGCGGCGAATCACCTGCGTTTTTTGCTCCTGCGGTTCCAGCAAGCGCGCAAAGGGAATATCTAACGCCACACACAGCGACCAGAGCGTTTCCAGGCTAGGATTTCCATTGCCCGCTTCCAATTGCGAGAGTGTCGATTTTGCAATCCCCGCGCGACGGGCAATCTCCGCCAGCGACAAACCGGTGCGCTGACGTTCACGCACCAGACTTTTCGCGATCATACTGATGGGCTGGGTCATTCACGACTCCATGTTTTTTATATCGAACGAATTGTTCGACTTGTAAAGCCAATTGGTCGCGTTCATTATAATGGAAACTCGTTCGATATGGCTAAAACGGTATGAAACATTATTTTTCCAGTCTCAAAGGCGACACGATAAAAGCAATATTTTTAGTCTGTCTGGCCGTCGGTGTAGTCGGCATGTCATACGGCTCGCTGGCGATGGCCTACGGCTTCCCGCTGTGGGTACCGTTTGTACTCTCTATTACTGTGCTGGCGGGCGCGTCCGAGTTTATGTTTATCGGCATTATCGCCAGCGGTGGTAATCCACTGGCGGCTGCGGCTGCCGGTTTACTGGTTAACGCCCGACACGTGCCGTTCGGCGTCACCGTGCGCGATCTGGTGGGCACCCGAGCTGCCAGTTTCCTCGGCTGTCATATTATGAACGACGAAAGCGTGGTGTTCGGTCTGTCGCAAAAAACGCCAGAGCAGCGTAAAGCCGCCTACTGGCTGTGCGGTCTGGGCGTCGCAATTTTCTGGCCTGTTGGCACCCTGATCGGCGCAGGCGTCGGCAAACTGCTCCCTGCCCCGGAAACCATCGGTCTGGATGCCGTCTTCCCTGCCATTCTGCTGGCTCTGGTCGTCCCGGCATTCAAAAACCGCACTACGCTGATTCGTGCCTGTAGCGGCGCCACGTTGTCGCTTGCCGCCATTCCCTTTGCGCCGGTCGGTTTACCGGTTTTGCTCTCACTCTTTGGCTTACTGACGAGGAAAAAATAATGGGCAACATGACGCTGTTTATCGTCGGTATCGCCATGTTATCTGTGGGAACGTATTTAATGCGTTTAGGGGGAGCCAAGCTTGGAAACCGTTTAGCGTTCTCAGAACGCTCGCAGGCGCTGCTTTCCGACGCCGCAACGGTATTACTGTTCTCCGTTGCGCTGGCGACCACCTTTTACGAGGGCGAACACTTTGCCGGAATGGCGCGCGTACTCGGCGTGGCTTTTGCGGTATTTCTCGCCTGGCGTAAGATGCCGCTGATCGTGGTGATCGTTGCCGCCGCAGTGGTAACCGCGCTGTTACGAATGGTGGGCATACACTAACTATATAATTACCCTGGCGAAATATTCATCAGGGTAATCACCTGTAGCGTTATGTGTTTTACCCCACAAAACCAGGCGCTAACTCTGCCTCAAATTGTCACTTCCCGCTGACATATTGCTGCTCATCTCTTCACCATCTCACCGTTAAAATCAAATCAAACAGTTTTTAACGGAGTACCACCATGACAGCCCTTACAGCTAACTGCATTGACCTGAATATTCAGGGGAATAGCGTTTATGCCATCCTCAAGCAACTGGCGAATATGGCGCTTCAAAATGGCTACGTCTCTGACCGCAGCGCCTTCCTGCAAACGCTGCTGATACGCGAAAAGCTGCATTCCACCGGCTTTGGTTCGGGCATTGCCGTCCCACACGGTAAAAGCGCCTGTATCACACGCCCCTTCGTCTTGTTCGCGCGCAAATCAGAAAAAGTGGACTGGAAAGCCAGCGACGGCGAGGACGTTAACTGCTGGATCTGCCTCGGCGTGCCACAAACGGGCGAGGACGATCAGGTCAAAATTATCGGCACCCTGTGCCGCAAAATTATCCATCAAGATTTCATCAACCAACTGAAGCAAGGCGACACCAACCAGGTGCTCGCCCTGCTCAATCTGACCTTAACCTCATAAGGAAGCGGCTATGGAGTCATCCTTGCGTTTAGTGGCGATTACCAACTGTCCGGCGGGTATCGCCCACACTTATATGGTGGCAGAAGCGCTGGAGCAAAAAGCGCGCTCGCTCGGCCATACGATTAAAGTCGAAACCCAGGGCTCAAGCGGCGTCGAAAACCGACTGACCAGTGAAGAAATTGCCGCTGCCGATTACGTTATTCTGGCTACAGGTCGTGGCCTGAGCGGTGAAGACCGGGCGCGTTTCGCCGGGAAAAAAGTCTATGAAATAGCCATTTCCCAGGCGCTGAAAAATATCGATCTGATTTTTACGCAGTTACCGACTCATTCACAACTTTTTGCCACTGATAGCAGCGTGAAGCTGGGAAAACAGGAGGTCCAGCACGGTAGCGTGATGAGCCACCTGATGGCTGGCGTTTCCGCCGCGCTGCCGTTTGTTATTGGCGGCGGTATTCTGGTTGCCATCGCTAATATGCTGGTACAGTTCGGTTTGCCCTATGCCGATATGTCGAAAGGTGCGCCGTCGTTCACCTGGGTTGTTGAATCCATCGGCTATCTGGGTTTCACCTTTATGATCCCCATTATGGGGGCATACATCGCGTGGTCGATTGCCGATAAGCCCGCTTTTGCCCCGGCGTTTCTGGTGTGTTACCTGGCGAACGATAAAGGTCTTCTCGGCACCCAGTCCGGCGCGGGGTTTCTCGGCGCGGTCGTACTCGGGCTGGCAATTGGCTACTTTGTGCTTTGGTTTCGCAAGGTTCGACTCGGCAAAGCGTTGCAGCCGCTGCTCGGCTCCATGCTGATCCCGTTTGTCACTTTGTTGGTGTTTGGCGTCCTGACTTATTACGTCATCGGCCCGGTGATGTCCGACATCATGGGGGGGCTGCTGCACTTCCTGAACACCATTCCACCATCAATGAAAATGGGCGCAGCCTTCCTCGTTGGCGCAATGCTGGCATTTGATATGGGCGGGCCAATCAATAAAACGGCCTGGTTCTTCTGCTTCTCACTGCTGGAAAAACATATCTATGACTGGTACGCCATCGTCGGCGTGGTGGCGCTGATGCCGCCCGTCGCGGCAGGTATCGCTACCTATTTAGCGCCAAAACTGTTTACCCAGCAGGAGAAGGCCGCCGCCAGCAGTGCGATTGTGGTGGGTGCCACCGTCGCCACCGAACCGGCAATCCCCTATGCGCTGGCCGCGCCGCTGCCGATGATTACCGCCAATACGCTCTCCGGTGGTATTACCGGCATGCTGGTCATCGCCTTTGGAATCAAACGTCTCGCGCCGGGTTTAGGTATCTTTGATCCGCTGATTGGCCTGATGTCTCCGGTGGGGTCATTTTACCTGGTGCTGGCTATCGGTCTGGCGCTGAATATTTCGTTAATTATCATCCTGAAAGGATTGTGGCTGAAACGTAAAGCCGCACAGCAGGAGCTTGCCCATGAACATTGAGTTACTTCAGCAGTTATGCGAAGCCAGCGCCGTCAGCGGTGATGAGCAGGAAGTTCGCACTCTTCTCATTAATGCGCTGGATTCCAGCGTCGATGAAATCACTTTTGACGGCCTCGGCAGCTTTGTCGCACGCAAGGGTAACCGTGGGCCGAAGGTTGCCATCGTCGGTCACATGGATGAAGTGGGCTTTATGGTCACGCATATCGACGAAAGCGGCTTTTTGCGCTTCACCACCATTGGCGGTTGGTGGAGCCAGTCGATGCTGAACCACCGGGTCGCCATCCGTACCCGCAAGGGCGTTAAAATCCCTGGCATAATCGGCTCCGTAGCACCGCACGCCTTAACGGAAAAGCAGAAACAGCAACCTCTGACATTTGACGAAATGTTCATCGATATTGGTGCCAACAGCCGCGAAGAAGTAGAAAACCGCGGAATTGCGATCGGTGATTTCGTTAGCCCGGAAGCCAATTTCGCTCGCTGGGGCGAAGATAAGATCGTCGGCAAAGCGCTGGATAATCGCGTCGGCTGCGCCCTGATGGCCGAGCTTTTACAAACCGTGAATAACCCTGAAATTACCCTGTACGGCGTGGGCAGCGTGGAAGAAGAAGTGGGTCTACGCGGGGCGCAAACCTCAGCGGAGCATATCAAGCCCGATGTGGTTATCGTGCTGGATACTGCGGTTGCGGGCGATGTGCCCGGAATCGACAGCATTAAATACCCACTCAAGCTTGGCGAGGGCCCAGGGCTGATGCTGTTCGATAAGCGCTATTTCCCTAATCAGCAGTTGGTTGCCACATTAAAAGCGTGTGCAGAAAACAGCGGTGCGTCATTGCAGTTTTGCACCATGAAAACCGGGGCGACGGACGGTGGACGCTATAACGTTATGGGCGGCGGTCGTCCGGTGGCGGCACTATGCCTGCCGACTCGCTATCTCCACGCCAACAGCGGCATGATTTCCGCATCGGATTACGACGCGCTGTTTACGCTGGTGCACGAACTGCTCACCTCGCTGTCGACCGAAAAGGTCCGCGCGTTTACTGACTTTCGCCGGGAGAGTTAATGCTTTCGGAACGCCAGTTAAAATTGGTGGATCTTCTTGAACAGCAGCCGTGTTTGCTGGGCGACCTGGCGCGGCAAACTGGCGTTTCAGGCAGAACCATCCTGCGCGATATTGACTACCTCAATTTTACCCTCAGCGGTAAGGCCCGCATTCAGCCCGGCGGCAGTGCGGGCTATCAGTTGGAAATTGTCGACAGACGCGGTTATTTTCAGCTTCTGCAACGCCATGATAATGATGACCGGTTGCTGGCCTTTCTTCTGCTCAATACCTTTACACCGCGTGTACAGCTGGCTTCGGCGCTCAATTTACCTGAAACCTGGGTGGCCGATCGTCTCCCACGGTTGAAGCAGCGCTATGAGCGCGCCTTTTGTCTTGCCAGCCGCCCGGGCGTCGGTCATTTCATTGATGAACCGGAAGAAAAGCGCATTATCCTGTTGGCGAATCTGCTTAAAAAAGATCCCCTCTTAATTCCACTGCCGGGTATTACCCGAGACAACATCGACAGGCTCAATGCAGCATGTGAAAAACTTAATGAATTCCCGCTCATCTCGGGAGAGTACCTGGCAAGTCTGGTGCTGGCCGTCTATGCCCTGCGTAACCAGCTCTCCGGATCATGGCCGGAGTGTCGGTATGTTTCACTGAAAAATGCGGTGGAACAAGGAGGAGTCTACCTGGGCGAGAACGCCTTCAGAACACTGATCGGCCTTCTGGAAATCAGACAACAGCAGGCAATGACAATTTCTGCCGATGCGGTGACCTTGTTGTTAAAAAGCGTTCCCGGCATCGCTGCGTTGAACGTTATCGATACCCAACTGGTTGATAATATTACCGGCCACCTGCTGAGATGCGTGTCTGCCCCGGTTTGGGTACCGGAACATCGCCAGAGCAGTATGCACAACCTGAAGTCGACCTGGCCTGCCGCCTTCGATTTGAGTCTGCGTTTTATTGCCCTGTTGCGTGAAAAACTGGATATCCCACTGTTCGATAGCGACCTCATCGGGCTTTACTTCGCCTGCGCCCTAGAGCGCCATCAAAACGAGCGCCAGCCGGTCATTTTGTTATCCGACCAGAATGCTATCGCCACCATCAACCAACAGGCCATTGAGCGAGATGTTCTGAATTGTCGGGTGATCATTGCGCGAAATACGAGTGAAGTCAGCGCCATCAGTGAAGAAATCACCCCAGTGTTAATCATCAACAATAGTCACTATTTACTTGATGAATCTATAAAAAACACCTTAACCATCAAGAATATCATCACCTCTGCGGGTACCGAGCAGATTAAACACTTCCTCGCGACGGCCTTTATCCGCCAGCAGCCCGAACGTTTCTTTTTACAGCCGGGCAGCTTCCATTACGCCAATATGAAGGCCGAAAGCTGGCAGAGTATCATCGGCCGGATCTGCGGCCAGCTTGTGGCACAGAGCCATATCACCGAGGACGAAGCGCTGCGCATTTGCGCCCGGGAGCATGAAGGTGAAAACCTGATCGTGAATCGCCTGGCGATTCCTCATTGCTGGAGCGAACAGGAGCGCCGCTTTCGTGGTTTCTTTATTACCCTCGCACACCCTATTCTGGTGAATAACGAACCGGTCAGCCATGTCCTGATCGCCTGTGCCGCCGCCGAGGCGCGGCATGAGCTAAAAATCTTCAGTTATTTATCCAGCGTGCTGAGCAGCCATCCGGCAGAAACTATTGCGAGATTGAAAGACTATAACGCGTTTATCGCATTGCTCAGGCAGTGAATGCCGGAAATGAAAAAAGCGCCTCAAGGGCGCTCTTTCGACAGTACTGAGGTATCTTATTTCAGCAGTTCAGCGGTCATGTGCACGCGGTTGCCGGTGTATGCCTGAGTGATTTTATAATCGCTGGCACCTGCACGTTCAGCCTGAGCGGCAATTTTTGCTTCAGCGCTTTCCAGTGTAGAACCAGTTGCGGTAACTGTCTGAGCAGCGAAAGAACCGAAAGAAGTAGCCAGAGCGATAACTGCGACAAAAGTTTTGATGCTTTTCATGATATAAACCCTTTAACTTAGTTGTTTGATTAAGGCACCGTGCCTTGATGTGATAAATAATAGCCATCTCATCGCACAACTAAAAGCGGAAGGATTTGCCAGTATTATTCAAATTAATTGAATACTGGTTACTCAGTTATCAGACGCTCGGGATGTGTATAAATCGTCGCCCTGCCCGGTTTGCAAAAACCCACCAGCGTCAGGTTACAGCGTTCGGCAACTTCCACAGCGAGCGTTGTCGCCGCAGAAACAGCAAACAGGATTTCCACGCCGCACATTGCCGACTTCTGCACCATCTCGTAGCTGGCGCGGCTGGAGACTAATACCGCGCCCTGCTGCCAGGTTTCCCCTTCGATCGCACGTCGCCCCAGCAGTTTATCCAGCGCAACATGACGTCCAACATCTTCATGTCCGCCCGCCAGATGACCTGACGGCTGTACCCAGGCAGCCGCGTGCGTGCAGCCTGTCAGTTGCCCAACAGGCTGGAAATCAGGGAGATGCCTTAAGGCGTTATCGAGATGCGCCAGATTGAATGTCTGGGTATACGGCAGCGGCTGGACCGGTTTGCCAATATCATTAAGTTGCTCCACGCCACAAACACCACAGCCAGTCCGACCGGCCAGTGCGCGACGACGCTCTTTCAGCCCCATAAAGCGTCGGCTGGACAGCTCAACCTGCACTTCTAATCCGCTGCAGGAAGGCACCACGTCCATCCCGTAAATATCTTGCGAGGACTCAATAATGCCTTCAGAAAGTGAAAAACCCATCGCGAAGTGCTCAAGATCTTTCGGTGATGCCATCATCACCACGTGTGAAATCCCGTTGTATACCAGTGCCACAGGCACTTCCTCAGCTACCTCATCTGGCTGAGGATGTTGCAAGTCCTCGCGCTTCCAGAGGGTCAACTGACGAGATCCTGTCGGAGATGTCACATTCTTGATGTTTTCTTGAATAATCTTATTCACTTTCTTTTAACCGTATTGGAACACGCATACCAACATTGTGGTATTCTTTACAAACCCCTCCTGGACGGAGGGAAATTCACCCAATTCTGGACCTTTGCGGTCCCGTCCGCAAAGAAAAATAACAACCACTTCCCTCGCGTTCGCGTTATAGGAAAACGAAGGGAACGTGACAATGTCGAAACAAGGAGCGAACCATGCAGGTCAGCAGAAGGCAGTTCTTTAAGATCTGCGCTGGCGGTATGGCAGGCACCACGGCAGCGGCACTGGGCTTTGCACCCGGCGTAGCGCTAGCGGAAACACGGCAATATAAATTGCTGCGCACCCGCGAAACCCGTAACACCTGCACTTACTGTTCCGTTGGCTGTGGACTGTTAATGTACAGTCTCGGTGACGGAGCAAAAAACGCCAAAGCATCCATCTTCCATATCGAAGGGGACCCGGATCACCCGGTGAACCGTGGCGCACTGTGCCCGAAAGGGGCAGGACTTGTGGACTTCATCCACTCTGAAAGCCGCCTGAAATTCCCGGAATACCGCGCACCTGGCTCTGATAAGTGGCAACAGATTAGCTGGGATGAGGCATTTGACCGCATCGCTAAGCTGATGAAAGAAGATCGCGACGCTAACTACGTTGCACAAAACGCCGAAGGCGTAACCGTTAACCGCTGGCTTTCCACCGGGATGCTGTGTGCTTCCGCTTCCAGTAACGAAACCGGCTATTTAACACAAAAATTCTCCCGCGCGCTTGGTATGCTCGCGGTCGACAACCAGGCACGCGTCTGACACGGACCAACGGTAGCAAGTCTTGCTCCAACATTTGGTCGCGGTGCGATGACCAACCACTGGGTCGACATTAAAAACGCCAACCTCGTTGTGGTGATGGGCGGTAACGCCGCTGAAGCTCACCCGGTCGGGTTCCGCTGGGCGATGGAAGCCAAAATTCACAACGGCGCGAAGCTGATTGTTATCGATCCGCGCTTTACGCGAACCGCGGCGGTGGCTGATTTCTATGCTCCGATTCGTTCCGGTACTGACATTGCTTTCCTGTCAGGCGTTTTGCTGTACCTGCTGAACAACGAAAAATTCAACCGCGAATACACTGAAGCCTATACCAACGCCAGCCTGATCGTGCGTGAGGATTACGGTTTCGAAGATGGCCTGTTTACCGGCTACGACGCGGACAAACGCAAGTATGACAAAACCAGTTGGAACTACGAACTGGATGAAAAAGGCTTCGCCAAACGCGATGTCACCCTGCAACACCCGCGCTGCGTATGGAACCTGCTGAAACAGCACGTCTCCCGCTACACGCCGGACGTCGTAGAAAATATCTGCGGTACGCCAAAGGCCGACTTCCTGAAGGTCTGTGAGTACATCGCAGAAACAAGCCGCCCAGATAAAACCGCGTCGTTCCTGTACGCACTGGGCTGGACGCAACACTCCGTTGGTGCGCAGAACATCCGTACCATGGCGATGATCCAGTTGCTGCTGGGCAATATGGGGATGGCAGGCGGCGGCGTTAACGCTCTGCGCGGACACTCTAACATTCAGGGTCTGACCGACTTAGGTCTGCTGTCACAAAGCCTGCCGGGCTACATGACGCTGCCAAGCGAGAAGCAAACTGACCTGCAAACTTACCTTGCCGCCAACACGCCAAAACCGTTGCTGGAAGGCCAGGTGAACTACTGGGGCAACTACCCGAAATTCTTCGTTTCGATGATGAAAGCCTTCTTTGGCGATAAAGCGACAGCGGAAAACAGCTGGGGCTTCGACTGGCTGCCGAAGTGGGATAAAGGGTACGACGTCCTGCAGTACTTCGAGATGATGAACCAGGGCAAAGTGAATGGCTATATCTGCCAGGGCTTTAACCCGGTCGCATCATTCCCGAATAAAAACAAGGTTGTGGCTTCACTGTCCAAACTGAAGTTCCTGGTCACCATCGACCCGCTCAACACAGAGACCTCCACCTTCTGGCAGAACCACGGTGAGTCGAACGATGTTGACCCGTCGAAAATCCAGACTGAAGTATTCCGTCTGCCGTCCACCTGCTTCGCCGAAGAGAACGGTTCTATCGTCAACTCCGGTCGCTGGCTGCAGTGGCACTGGAAAGGTGCGGATGCCCCGGGGATTGCCGTTACCGATGGTGAAATCCTCGCCGGTATCTTCCTGCGTCTGCGCAAGATGTATGCCGAGCAGGGTGGCGCGAACCCGGAACAGGTACTGAGCATGACCTGGAACTACTCCACCCCACACGAACCGGCTTCGGAAGAAGTGGCGATGGAGAGCAACGGTAAAGCCCTGGCCGACATTATCGACCCGGCCACCGGTGCCGTTATCGTCAAGAAAGGCCAACAGCTTAGCTCGTTCGCCCAACTGCGTGACGACGGTACCACCTCCAGCGGCTGCTGGATTTTTGCCGGTAGCTGGACGCCGGAAGGCAACCAGATGGCACGTCGCGATAACGCCGATCCGTCAGGCCTTGGCAATACGCTGGGCTGGGCATGGGCGTGGCCGCTCAACCGCCGCATTCTGTATAACCGCGCCTCCGCTGACCCGCAGGGGAATCCGTGGGATCCAAAACGTCAGATCCTGAAATGGGACGGGGCGAAATGGAGCGGGATGGATATTCCTGACTACAGTGCCGCCGCGCCGGGCAGCAACGTTGGGCCGTTCATCATGCAGCCGGAAGGGATGGGACGCCTGTTTGCTATCGATAAGATGGCAGAAGGTCCGTTCCCGGAACACTACGAGCCGTTTGAAACGCCGCTGGGGACTAACCCGCTGCACCCGAACGTTATCTCTAACCCTGCCGCACGTATCTTTAAAGGTGACGCGGAAGCACTGGGTAAAGCGGATAAGTTCCCGTACGTCGGTACGACCTACCGTCTGACCGAGCACTTCCACTACTGGACTAAGCATGCGCTGCTTAACGCTATCGCCCAGCCGGAGCAGTTTGTGGAAATTGGCGAGAAGCTGGCGAATAAGCTCGGTATCTCTCATGGCGATACCGTCAAAGTCTCCTCTAACCGTGGCTACATTAAAGCCAAAGCGGTGGTGACCAAACGTATTCGCACGTTGAAGGCCAACGGTCAGGATATCGACACTATCGGAATCCCGATTCACTGGGGCTACGAAGGTGTGGCGAAAAAAGGCTTTATCGCTAACACGTTAACGCCATTCGTCGGTGATGCGAACACGCAGACGCCGGAATTTAAGTCCTTCCTCGTGAACGTGGAAAAGGTGTAACGGAGACGACCTATGGCTTATCAATCGCAAGACATCATTCGTCGTTCCGCCACTAACGGTTTCACCCCCGCGCCTCAGGCGCGGGACCATCAGGAAGAGGTGGCGAAGCTTATCGACGTCACCACCTGTATCGGCTGTAAAGCGTGTCAGGTGGCGTGTTCAGAATGGAACGACATCCGTGATGAAGTGGGCAACAACGTTGGGGTGTACGACAACCCGGCTGATTTGACCGCTAAATCCTGGACGGTAATGCGCTTCTCGGAAGTGGAACAAAACGACAAACTGGAGTGGCTAATCCGCAAGGATGGCTGTATGCACTGCGCCGATCCGGGCTGCCTGAAGGCGTGTCCGGCCGAAGGAGCAATCATTCAGTATGCCAACGGTATCGTCGACTTCCAGTCCGAGCAGTGCATCGGCTGTGGCTACTGTATCGCGGGCTGCCCGTTCGACGTGCCGCGCCTCAACCCGGAAGACAACCGCGTTTACAAATGTACGCTGTGCGTTGACCGTGTAGTGGTCGGACAAGAACCAGCCTGCGTGAAAACGTGTCCAACCGGCGCAATTCATTTCGGCACTAAAGAGTCGATGAAAACGCTGGCCGGTGAGCGCGTGGCGGAGCTGAAAACGCGTGGTTACGAAAACGCGGGTCTGTACGATCCGGCAGGCGTTGGCGGTACGCACGTGATGTACGTATTGCACCATGCGGACAAGCCGAATTTGTACCACGGTCTGCCGGAGAACCCGGAAATCAGCGCCACCGTGAAGTTCTGGAAAGGCATCTGGAAACCTCTCGCAGCCGTCGGCTTTGCAGCGACATTTGCGGCCAGTATCTTCCACTACGTCGGCGTAGGCCCGAACCGTGCGGAAGAGGAAGAAGACAATCTGCATGAAGAAAAAGACGAGGTGCGCAAATGAAACGACGTGACACCATCGTGCGCTACACAGCGCCGGAACGCATCAACCACTGGATCACCGCCTTCTGCTTCATTCTGGCGGCAGTGAGCGGGATGGGTTTTCTCTTCCCGTCTTTTAACTGGCTGATGCACATCATGGGTACGCCGCAACTGGCGCGAATTGTGCACCCGTTTGTCGGCGTGATCATGTTTGCCTCGTTTATCATCATGTTTTTCCGTTACTGGCACCACAATCTAATCAATCGGGATGATATCTTTTGGGCGAAGAATATTCGTAAGATTGTCGTCAACGAGGAAGTAGGTGACACGGGACGTTATAACTTCGGCCAGAAATGCGTATTCTGGGCGGCGATTATCTTCCTGGTCCTGTTGCTGGTGAGCGGAGTGGTCATCTGGCGTCCGTATTTTGCGCCTGCTTTCTCAATCCCGGTGATCCGATTCGCGTTAATGCTGCATTCATTTGCCGCAGTAGCGTTAATTGTGGTTATCATGGTGCACATTTACGCCGCCCTTTGGGTGAAAGGCACCATTACCGCGATGGTGGAAGGATGGGTTACCAGCTCATGGGCGAAGAAACATCACCCGCGCTGGTACCGTGAAGTCCGCCAGAAACAGGAAAAGTCATCTGAATGAGTATTCGCATAATCCCGCAAGATGAGCTGGAGAAGAGCGAGAAACGCACGGCGGATATGATTCCGCCGTTATTATTCCCCAGACTCAAAAATTTGTATAACCGCCGCGCTGAACGTCTGCGCGAGCTGGCCGAGAACAACCCGCTGGGTGATTACCTGCGTTTTGCCGCGCTGATCGCTCACGCGCAGGAAGTGGTGTTGTACGACCATCCGCTGCAGATGGATCTGACCGCTCGCATCAAAGAAGCGAACGATCAGGGCAAACCGCCACTGGATATCCACGTTCTGCCACGCGACAAGCACTGGCAAAAACTGCTGCAATCGCTAATTGCTGAGCTGAAGCCGGAAATGAGCGGCCCTGCGCTGGCCGTGATCGAGAATCTGGAAAAAGCCTCGGAGCAGGAGCTGGAACTGATGGCCAGCGCGCTGTTTGCCTCCGATTTCGCCTCCGTCAGCAGCGACAAAGCACCGTTCATTTGGGCTGCCCTGTCGCTCTACTGGGCGCAGATGGCGAGCCTGATCCCCGGCAAAGCCCGTGCGGAATACGGCGAACAGCGTCAGTACTGCCCGGTGTGTGGTTCAATGCCGGTATCCAGCATGGTGCAAATCGGTACCACTCAGGGGCTGCGCTATTTGCACTGCAACCTGTGCGAAACCGAGTGGCACGTGGTGCGCGTGAAGTGCAGCAACTGTGAGCAGAGCCGTGATTTGAACTACTGGTCGCTGGATAACGAACAGGCGGCAATTAAAGCTGAAAGCTGCGGCGATTGCGGGACTTACCTGAAGATTCTCTATCAGGAAAAAGACCCGAAAGTCGAGGCCGTAGCCGACGATCTCGCTTCACTGATGCTGGACGCACACATGGAGCAAGAGGGCTTTGCCCGCAGCTCCATCAACCCGTTCCTGTTCCCGGGTGAAGGGGAGTAAGTTCTTCGCACTACCGGGCGGCGCAGGTCGCCCGGGTTATAACGTATACGGTGTGACCACGCCGGATATGCCTGCAAAATCCCTGGTATTACGCGTAACCAGTGTAAGACGATGAATCTGCGCAGTGGCCAAAATGATGGCATCCGGCAATTTCATCCCATATTCCTGCCTGATACTCACGCTTCGTTCAGCAATATCCTGTGAAACACCGATCACATTAAAAGCGCCTAGCGCAACGCGTGTGCGAGATTCCTGATGATATTTTTTTGCGCCCACCATCAACTCCATCCATGTAATGAGGCTGATTGCGTTCTGCGGCGGCCATGTTTCTATCGCTAGTTTTGCTTCACTTCGCCCGCTAAACAGGTCGATGAGGATGTTGGTATCAAAAAGCGCAGATCCTGTGACCATTACCATTCCTCACGGAGTTTACGCTGATAATCAACGCCATCTTCCTCACAACCTTGCCATAGCCCAAGAGCACGTGAAATTGTCGTTTCAGCTTGATCCTGCCTCTCAAGATACTGTTCAACAGCCTCCCGCAAAAGCTCGGCCCGCGGCAGATTACGCTGCACCTTGAGATCATCAAGACGTTTGATCACTTCGTCTGATAAATCGAGTAAAATTCTGCCCATATCCATCCCAGCCATCATACTCACATATATCTCCAGTATATCATTGGCGATTAATTTCCACACAACATACACCCGAGAAAAGCGAGAAAATAGCCTTCACGCGAACGATTTTTACTTTTGCGAGCCGCTTTCCAGAATCGTACACCCGTCACTTTTCCCATTCTCATTCGTGGCTATCCAGGTTATAAAACTGTATATCCATACAGATAAGGAAAATAATAAATGGCACTGGAAAGCGGGATTGCACAGCTGGTTGAGGCATTTATCGCGGCGGGACGCCCTTCTTCGCGCGAGCAAAATATTGATGACCGGAGAGCTGGCTACATTGCCAGCACGGTACTGGCAGGAGAAACTGAAACCCGCGTACAGGTTGAAGATATTGAACTCGATGCAATGACATTTCGCGTTGTTTCGCCGCGAGACGCCACGGGAAATCGACCCTGCGTTATCTATTATCACGGTGGCTGCTTTGTCAGTGGCGGATTCGCGACGCATGATAACCAGCTAAGGCAGCTCGCCTGGTACAGCGGCTGTCGAGTCATTGCGGTGCATTATCGCCTCGCACCAGAGCATACTTTCCCGGCTGCACATAACGACGCTGAAACGGGAGCCAATATTATCTGGAAGTATGCCCAGAAACTGGGTGTCGACCGCGGCAGGATTACGCTTGCTGGCGACAGCGCGGGCGGGCATCTGGCGCTGGTCACCGCACTGCGCCTGAAAGCTGCCAATCAATGGCAACCTGCGCAGCTAATGCTGATTTACCCGATGCTGGACGCAACCGCCAGGTTTGAGAGCTACGACCGAAATGGGCAGGATTACATTATCACACGTGACACGTTGCTTTCGGGCTACGAGATGTATTTGCCGCAAACCGACCTGCGGCATCCCGAAGCCAGCCCAGTCTGGCGTGAAGACTTCAACGGTCTGCCGCCCACGCACATCATTACAGCCGAATTCGACCCACTGCGCGATGAGGGCGAGGCCCTGTATCAACGGTTCCTGGAGCAGGGCGTGGAGTGCACCTGCCAACGCTATCTTGGCGTTATCCACGGATTTTTCCAGCTGGCAGGAGTGAGCCAAGCGGCACGAAATGTTATGCGAGATGTGGCCTGGCGGCTTGGCCGTTAGGGTTGTTTATGTTTTCGTCCACGGGTGCTATCTTGTGTGAATAGATAACACAAAGGACAAACTTATGCCCAGAACTACCAGCATTACAATCGGCGAGCATCTCGATCGTTTTATTAACGAAATGATTGAAAGTGGGCGCTATGGCTCCACCAGCGAAGTTGTTCGTTCGGCATTGCGTTTGCTGGAGGAACAAGAATTGCGAAATAATGCATTACGCGACGCGCTGGAGGATGGGATACACAGTGGCACAAGCGACCTGACTCTACAGGAGGTCGCGCTCAGGAAGAAGCGCAGTCTGAATGTATAAACTCTCTAATCGGGCAGTCGAAGACTTTGAATCTATCTATGAATACACCTGGAGAAAATTCAGTTATCAACATGCAGATAAATACACGACTGAGTTGGAGCAGCTTTTATTACTATTAGAGAAAAACCCTTTGATGGGTCGCAACAGCTCTGAAATTAAGGAAGGTACCCGTCAATACAACCACCGCCAACATGCAATTTTTTATCAAAATGCGGATTATGGCATTTTCATAATCCGCATTTTACATCAGCAAATGAACCCAATATTGCATATTAACTAGAGAAACTACTCTTCCTCATTCCCGCCCTCTTCATATGCGCCAAACGGTTTCGCGGGTAGCACAATGTAGGTACCTTCAAATACGACGCCCGGCGTGTCATCGCCAAACACCCCGACCTGCATCTGAACGCGCGCCTTGCGGCCTCTTGCCAGACGGTCCAGGTCACCGCTCAGCGAGCCCAGATCGGCAATAGCGGTAGGTTTCCCGGTAATTGGCCTGCTATATCGGATATGCGCGTCGGCGAGGATTATCGTCCCCCCCAGATGACGCTCGCGCAGCATCAGCCAGATAAGCCCCCAGCCCGTTAACGTCGCCAGTGAAAACAGGCTTCCGGCAAACAGCGTATGGTGCGGGTTCTGATTGCCAGTCTCTGGCATCGTCGTAATAAATTTCTGCCCGGTGTACTGCTGAATGCGCACGCCCATTTTCTCACTCAATGGAATATGTTCGTACCAGGCTTGCTGTAGCTGTCCGCACCAGTCCCCGCGATGGAGAATGTCGTCCAGCGTTGCGATGGGCTTAATCATCAAAAAATGGCGCACCGGCGTGGTTTGCGGCGTGGTAATTTCGCCCTGACTCACAAACCCCAGTTTGGCGAAAAATTCGACCGCATCTTCACGAGCGCTACAGGTTACGCGCTTTACCCCTTCCTGACGCGCCACAGACTCCAGGGTCATCGCCATCAGCGTGCCCAGCCCTTTCTCCTGCACAGAGGGGTCAACGGCCATAAAGCGTATTGAGGCTTCGTTATCCGCATTGATATACAGACGCCCGACCGCGACCAGATTTCCCTCTTCGTCCACCACCATCTGGTGATGCGCCATCGCGTCCCAGGCATCCCGTTCGGAGCCTTTTGGCTGGTGCAACGGTTTACGCAACATCTCCCAGCGAAACTGGTAGTAACGCTCCAACTCTTCTTCTGTTTGCGGTACTCGAAGGTGATACATAGTCGTATTCTCTCTTGTTGCCCGCGGCCACACCGGTAGCTGGTTCATACTTGTAACCAGAACGTCACGGGGCCATCATTAACCAGTGAAATCTGCATATCCGCAGCGAATCGACCGGTTTGCGTATTCATTTCCTGTTGGCGGCAACGCTCAACAAAGTATTCATACAGCGCTTCTGCCCGCTCGGGCGCAGCGCCTTTCGAAAACCCCGGGCGCATGCCGCGTTCGGTATCTGCCGCCAACGTGAACTGTGAAACCACCAGCACACTGCCACCTGATTGCTGCACGTTGAGGTTCATTTTCCCTTCGGCATCGCTAAAGATTCGATAGCCGAGTACGCGCTCGCACAGACGGTTCGCTTTCTGTTCGTCATCATCCCTTTCGACACCTAACAAGACCAAAAGTCCTGGGCCAATTTCACCCGTCACCTCGCCCTCCACGGTGACGCTGGCACGGGTTACGCGCTGAATTAATGCAATCATGGTTGATCTGCTTCTTCTTGTTCTGCGGCTTGTTTAAGTTTGCGGTATTCCCCGAGAGTGACAGTTATTTCCGCGCCAAGCAAGACGATACACCACGTCCAGTATACCCAGACAAATAAAATGGGGATCACCGCCAGGACACCGTAAATGAGCTGATACGACGGGAACATCGTGATGTAGAGCGCAAATCCTTTCTTTCCGGCCTCGAACAACACGGCGGCCACAAAGGCGCCAATAACCGCATCACGATTGGGCACACGCGTAGTCGGTACAATGCTGTAAAGCAGCCAGAACGAGAGCCAGGAAAGCACCAGAGGGAAAATACGCAAGACGTCATCAATCACCGAGTTGAGATCGCTGGCCCAGCGCAATGACAACAAATAAGAGCTGATCGCCAGACTGGCCCCCGCCAGCAGCGGCCCCAGCGTTAAAATCATCCAGTAAACGGCGAAAGAGTAAACTTTGGGACGAGTGCGCTTACTGCGCCAGATAGTATTCAGAGCATTATCAATGGCATACATCAGCAATAACGCCGTGACAATCAGCCCACATGCCCCAACGGCCGTCATTTTGTTCGAGTTGGCGACAAACTGTTCGATATAACGCTGGATGACGTCTCCCGTCGCCGGGATAAAGTTTGCAAAAATAAAATGACGTAGCTGGGCACTGACGTCGGAAAACATCGGAAATGCGGCGAAAAGAGCAAACACAACGGCGATAAGCGGCACTAATGAGAGCAGTGAAACGTAGGCAAGATTCCCTGCCAGCGTCGTCATGTTGTCCTCATCAATCCGCTGCCATAGTAGCTTCAGCCAGGCCCGTACAGGACGCGTATGATGCCTGGCTTGTTGCTGAACATTTTTTAACATAACAACTTCGCGAAATAGTCAGGAATGGTCGTTTTATCGACGACCTGGATACTGGTAATCCCTAACCGGTTAGCTCCTTCAATATTATCGGCGTTGTCGTCAAAAAAGACCGCATCTTCCGCAGAAAAACCTTCAGACTGCAGGACATGCTGGTAAATCCGCGCTTCCGGTTTTCGCATGCCCAGATCCTGGGAAAGATAAATATGGTCAGCAGCCTGACGAATTTCAGGATATTCATCCGGCCAAAATGTTGTGTGCAGACGGTTAGTATTCGACAAAACGACCACCCGATGCCCCTGCTCACGCAGTTTATGCATGATGTCGATGACTTCAGGGCGCAATGCCACAAAAACGGCCTGCCAGCCGTGAGAGAACTGCTCGTAACTTAGCGGCAGCGCCATGTCATGACATAGTGCCTCGGCAAAGGCTTCATCCGTTATTTCACCTCGCTCGTGCTGGTGAAAAGCCTCCCCCATGGTGAAACTTTGCTTCAGCGAGGCCAGCGGTACACGGCTCAGATCGCTCCATGTGCCCAACACGCGGTTGAAGTCGATATCGACAATCACATTACCTAAATCAAAGATATAGAGCATGATCTTCTCCTTAATCGCCGTGGATGAATAACTGTAGCGGGAAAGGAGAGGTTTGACTATGCGTCCCTGTTGGGATTATTGGCTAAGCCATCAGAATTCCTGTGCAAATTGCCAGCGTGACTCAATCACCAACGGAAGACCTGCACTGACAAACTGCGGTGTCCTATTTATCGCATTTGGCGCCTGAGTAAGCGGATTGGCACAAGTTGCATCGGGCTGTTTATCAAAGACAACCAGACTTTGCGCACTCGATGTCATTGTCATACTCAGCTTACCAGGCCACTGTAATCTGACATTGAGACCGTTATTAAAACCAAAGCAGTCATCCCACGGACCTGATTGTGGAGGGATTTTTTTACCGGTTGGTAGCTCATTGTTTCCAGCCTCTTCCTGCCAATCAGCATCAAAAAGTACCTGTAATTGTTCTTGTTCATTCTGCTGGTCGAGTCGTTTTGCAAACCAAGGGTGCCATCCAGCTGATGCAGGGAATGTTTCAGACAAAGTATGAATTTCTAAGCGTAGAATTAGCGCATCGTCTTCAATGGTCAGCGTTTGCAGGACCTCTCCTTGCCATGGCCATGGAGCGCCCAGTGTCATGCGCAGTTTCAAGGTATCCGCTTTATGTTCGACAATTTCCCATGATGAATAACAGGCCATACCATGTAGAGCATGAGGCGGTTTGTTAGCAGGTAATACGTACTGTTTCTCCCCCACTGTCAACGTTGCATCGCCAAGGCGGCCTGCCCAAGGAACCATAGGAAAGCAGCCATACTGAAATGCTTTACGCTGTGGCTCCCATTGACGTAACACTTCAAAACCAAATGCCTGTAGCGAGGTGATTCTGGCACCATCACGCGGAAAAACTTGCAGACGTAAATGTCCTTTTTCCAGCAAAATAGGTTGACCGATCGGTCCCGGCCAGGCGGCATCAAAAGCACGCTGTAATGCTTGATAATGCTCAGTATTCAATTCATTGTTCATGTTATTGCTCTCTGATATTTCGGTAAGAAGTTAAATGTTATTAGCGTCATTTTTATTGTCTGAATGTGGCTCAATAAGCCAGACGCAAATGAATGAAAGTATTGAGATAACAAACAGAAACAGTGCTACATACCACGGTTTCCCGCCTCCCAGCGCCAACAAGCTGGAGGCAATTAGCGGGCTTAACCCACCCAGAATTGCGGAGAACTGATAGGCAAATGAAAGACCCGTATAACGCACTCGTGTTCCGAACATACGAGTAAATAAGGTGGGCTGTACTGCAAACATCATCGTTGGCCCCAGGTTATAGCCAAGAATCATGCAGCACCAGATGATAAGTGTGCTTTTCGTATCCAGCAGCAGGAAGAATGGGAATGCAAAAAGGATGCAAAAACCAGCGCCAAATAAATACATCTTCCGTTGCCCAACGCGGTCAGAGATCCAACCAATTAATGGACAACATACAATGCCAATTGCTGAGGCGATTAGCATGCCGTTGAGTGGAATATCCCTTGATAATGCCAACTGGCTGGAAATATAGACAATACCAAAGGCATTAATGATGTTTGACGAAACGCTCTCTGCCAGCCTGGCCCCTAGCGCCAACAGAATGTTACGCGGATGCTTACGGAAAAGTTCAATCAACGGTGGTGCTGATTGTTCCTGTGAGACAGCCGTTTTTTGTTTTTTAAAATCCAGTGTTTCTTCAGTATGTAACCGTATGAACATCCCAACAATTAACATGATGGCAGAGAGCCAAAAAGGGATACGCCATCCCCAGGCCAGAAACTCTTCCTGGGTCAGGAAGTGATTGCATAATGCAAACACCCCTGTCGCCAGCATAATCCCAACCGAGGCTGCAGTTTGTGGGAGCGAACCTAAAAACCCGCGCTTCGCCTCAGGCGCAGATTCAATAGTCATCAATGCAGCCCCGCCATATTCCCCACCCAGACCGAACCCCTGCACCAGACGAAGAACCATCAATATAATCGGGGCCCAGATACCAATGTCCTTGTATGTTGGTATGAAGCCGATTAAAAACGTTGAGGAACCAACTATCGCTAACGTCCAAATCAACGTTATTTTGCGACCGACTTTATCGCCAAAATGGCCAAAAACAATGCCCCCTAGCGGACGTGATAGAAAACCCACACCAAAGGTCGCGAATGCGGCGATTAAACCAATAAAAGGATCGCTATCAGGGAAAAACAGGGGAGCAAAGACTAGCCCTGCTGCCGTTCCGAAAATAAAAAAATCGTACCATTCCATCAACGCGCCAGCGAAACTGCCCATGACAACGCGTCTCATGGCTTTGCCGGATAGCTCTTTCCCTGGTACATGTTCTATTTCAGCCATACTTTTCCTCTCCGGGTCGGCGAGAAATCTGCGCAATAAAATCACTAAAAAAGCAGCGGATATACGAAAAAGCGCGTCGACATGTTGCGACGCGCTTGCTTGTTATTTATCCAGCTCAGCCAGTACCTCAGCGTCTTCAGCGTCAACGTTTGCACCAAGTGGTTCCCACTTAATCAACACGCATGTCAAGAAGCCGAGAAAAGGAACAATTGCCAGCCAATAGAACGCTTCTGTCTTTAATGCACCCCACAACATTGGCCAGAAAATAAGTCCGGCAATCGCCCCAGTACGCATAATTGCACGAGCAAATCCTACGCCTGTCGGGCGAATAGATGGCGGATAAGAAAGTGTGGCAATGGTCATTCCCAGGCCGCCCGGGCCCGCTGAATGGAAGAAAATGATCGCGCCCAACAAACCTAAAGAAAGCCATGGGTTGGTGGTTGCTAATGCACCTAAAGCAAGTAATGCAACCGTTACGACGGCGAAACCATACATCGACTGAAGGCGAGTTCCCAAACGCTGGAGGATAAGTGAACCAATCAATCCACCTGTAATGCCACACAGGGCATTCACTACCGCAGAACCGCTAAGTGCCCCGGTTAATCCACCGCTCAGTATTCCCGCCAAAGTCAGCGGTAAATAAACGCCCACGGCGTTGTATTGCCAGGCTTGCATCGTCGCCACAACGCAGCCGAGAATGGTACGTTTGCGATAACGTGAGTTAAATAAAATCCCATACCCGCCATGAAACTTACTTTCTGTTTTTTCAGCAGAAATATCATCGCTTTTTGACTTGGCAGCAACGCGAGCATGAACACCATAGCGTTTAGCCAGAATATCGCAGGCTTTATCATAACGTCCGACTCGTGCGGCCCACATTGCGGATTCGCCAATGAAGAAATAGCGTAGGATCATGATAATGATGGCAAAAATAGCACCAATGAAAATACCATAGCGCCATAATTGCTCTTCTGCGATACCCGACAACAGCAGTGGAAGCAGCACAAGATAGACGACCGTAGTTGATACATACCAGGCCATTTGCCAGAGATTAACCGATGAACCGGTTTTCTTAGATGTTGAGCCGCGTAGTTCTGCCACCGCATTTGTTGCCAGCGGGAAATCAATACCCAAGCCAAATCCCATGATTACGCGACACACCAGCACCCACCAGATGTTCGGGGCTATCGCGACAGCTGCGGCACCTATTGTGCACAGGCCCATTCCGATGATAAATGCACGCTTTTGACCAAAGCGGTTAATCACACGGTTCGCCAGCAATCCACCAATCAGAGCGGCAACTAAAACAGAGGCGTTAACCGTCGCCGCTAGCCCCGGCGAAATACCAAATTGCAATGCAATATATTTATTACCAAACCCCACCATCGCCGCCTGATAGGCATCAATTAGAATGCCGCCAAGAGCGATAAAAATGACGCCGACACTGGTGTTTACTGCTGAATGTTTATTAACAATATCAATCACGTCCTGGGGACGACCGATCGAGTAAGGTGTAGGACTGGTGATGTGACTCATCGCAGCATCCTTTTTCATTGTTGTAGGATGGCGCTACCCTTAAGCAGCGCCAGACAGAGGGTTACAGCATCAAACCTCAGCAAATTGCAGCATGACTTTTATAGAGTCATTTTGCTGCGCACGTTCAAACGCCTTATCCGCATCTTCGACAGGGAAGAGATCGGTCACCAGTTCGCTGGTGTCAAACCGCCCATCCGCAAGCCATTCAATCACGGCATCGAAGTCTTCCGGAATATACATGCCGGAATTCAACAAATCGCGTTCGAAGCGCTGCATCATCGGAAGAGGAATTTCACGTGGGCCACTCGGTACCCCCATGCACACTACCGTTCCGCCAGCATAAACGTGGGTAAATGCATCATTCAGCGTGGTCTGGGCAGCAACAACATCAATTGCCCCCGTAAAACGGACCTGTGCATCCAATTCCCCCGGAGCCCAGACTTCCGTGGCACCTAGCTTTAACGACAACGCGCGCTTAGCGGCATCAGGTTCGATGACGGTGATCTTTCCCGCGCCCATGATGCGCAATGCTTGAACGATGGATAAGCCAATTGTCCCTGCACCAATCACTAGTACACTTTCCAATGACGCTTTCGGCATACGGCTCACGCAATGACGCGCGCAGGCTGCGGGCTCAGCGAAAGCCAGTGCTTTTAGTGGTAACGAAGCAGGTGCAACATGGCAGTTTCGTGCAGGTACAATGTGCTGCGAGCGGGCAAAACCCGGCGCCCGAAAGCCAGCAACCTGTGGCGGCTCACACAGATTAAAGCGACCCGCTTTACAAGCACGGCACTCCATGCAGGCCATTATTGGGTCGACTACGACATGATCGCCCAGCTTAACATTCGTCACTTCACTGCCCACTTCAGTTACGCGTGCCGCAATTTCATGTCCAGGCACAACCGGAGGTTTTGCAAATGGGTGCCCTCCCTTCAGTACATGCAGATCAGAGCCACATATTCCGTAAAACACCGGAGCAATGCGGACTTCTTGCGGTTTAAGTTCCTGGTGCGGCAGCTCAACATATTGGGTGGTCACCTTCCCAATATCAGAAAATAGAACTTGGGTAATCTTATCCATGGTTCTTCTCCAGATTCGTTAAAATGGGTGATTAACGCTGAGAAATCCCTTCATCGACGATTTCTGCCAGGCGTTGTAAGCGTGGAACCGACACATCACGCAACATTGTTTGCGGATCTTGAGCACCAACAACCGATGCCCAAACGGCACGCCCTGCCAGGAATCCGGAAGCTCCCCCCTTCATGGCGATACGGACCGCGCGGCCAAAAATATCCGCATCAACACCAGAAGAGAGAATGACCCACGGCATTTTCATTTGTTCATGCAACTTTTGACACGCAGCAAGTAGGGTCTGTTCATCACCTTTGCCGCCTAATGGCATTTCAGCTTTATAGAGGTCAGCATCGGTGCAGCCGAGTTCAGCCGCTGCGGCAACGATGGCGCTTTCCCGGTCAAATTCCCAACCACGACGAGGAGGTCGGACAACCGGCTCAATGATGCTGACCAACCCTGCGCTACGGCAGCGTTGAACAAACTCAGCCACCATAGCCAAACGTTCTTCTGCAGGTTCATCTTCACGCCACAGCACCAACAACTTCATGGCTTTCGCACCCATTTCGCGGGCTTTATGCGGATCAATCGCTCTATCAATTTCGACACTATCAACTGGAATACCATTACCCGGAACAAAATGGTCAGCCGCCACAATCAGTCCACATGAATCAGCGACTGCACCTTGAGAGACAATCTGATCGAGACAAAATTGTTTATCTGCCAGAACCGCTGAAGCGTAGGGAGACAGAATTTGTGTTGCTGCAACTTTAAAATCAGTCAATACGCTGTCGGCAACCGGTTTAGGATATCCAGACGCTGCAAACATCAGGCGCATTGCTTCACGCTGATCAACGGCCAGCATGGCAAATCCACCGCCAGGGCGAGAAATATCTTTCAGCGTGTATGAGGTATTGTGGGAAGACATAATAACTCCTGTAACTATTTAAAATTTATAATGAATCTGGTCGGCCAGCCTGCTGACGAACCTGAGATAACAACGCACTCCAGTCCTGACGGCCTCGACCGTTCTCGCTGGCACGGGTGTAATAGGTTTCTGCTGCAATGCCCATATTGAGCGGCGCACCGATCTGACTAGCGACATCGACGGCAATACGCAGGTCTTTCAACGCGAGGTCCACCATGAATGCCGGAGAAAGATCTCCTTTAAGTACCTTGCCAGGCCAGGTTGTCGTAAAGTGCCCCTTACCTGCGGCAGTACCGCTCATGACCTTAATGGCCACATCAAGGCTCAAACCCAATGATTCGCAAAGTACAGCGGCTTCCGCTGACAAGGCGTTCAGCGCAATACTCATATAGTTATTGATGAGCTTTACACGGATCCCCATACCGGGACCGCCAGCTTCCACCAGTTCATTTCCCATACACATCAGCACAGGGCGAGCGCGTTCAACCTGTTCAGGCGTTCCACCAGCAAGAATCAGCAGCGTGCCGTCAATCGCGTTAACTGACGTTCTGCCCACGGGGGCATCCATCATGCTGATGCCTTTCTCTCTCATCTCATGAATCAATGCATCGGTCTGCAATGGATGAATCGTGGACATGTCAATAACCAATGCATTGGGGGACAGGCCTTCGCTGACGCCATCTTTACCCAGCAGAACTTGCCGAACGATGTCGCCATTTGGCAGCATAGTGATAATGAATTCAGCATCTTTAGCGGCTTCAGCAGGGGTTTGAGCAGCAGTCGCACCTTTTTGTACTAATTCATTGACTGCCTGTTGGTTTACGTCGAACACACGCAAAGCATGTCCCTTTTGCAATAGATTATTAGCCATTGGGCTGCCCATCTGGCCCAAGCCCAAAAATGCAACGGTTGTCATGAATGCTCTCCTGTCTCAGGTTGACAAAATAATTACAATTAAAAATTCGTTTTCGTCTGTTTTTGAGCATATTTGTAATTTATGACTAAAAACAAGACACATGTCACTAATTTGATCATTTATGTCATTAAAATGAACAAAAGAAGACAAGATCACACAGGAATAAACAAATATGACCAGAATTGCTTGTATTGGAATCACCGTTCAGGACCGTATTTATTCTTTAAACGACCTGCCCAATGGCGGGGGTAAATATCAATCTAATCAATACCTTGAAACAGGTGGCGGCCCAGCCGCAACAGCGGCTGTCGCCATTGCCCGGCTCGGTATTGACGTTGATTTTATAGGTCGCGTAGGCGATGACAGTTGCGGGAATACTTTGCTTAACGAACTTCAGGTCTGGGGGGTTAATACCGAGTTTTGTCGGCAATACCCGAATTCCCGTTCATCTCAGTCCGCAATATTGGTCGATCAGCACGGAGAACGCATCATCGTGAACTATCCAAGCCCAGATCTTGGTACAGATGCTCAGTGGTTGGAGTCGATTGATTTTTCTCGATATGACATCGTTCTGGCCGATGTACGTTGGCATGAAGGGACGTTGAAATCCTTCGAGCTGGCACGTGCCGCAGGTGTCCCAACACTGCTGGATGCCGATATGACTCCACAAGACATAACCCCATTGGTAGCACTTGCCGACCATGCAGTTTTTTCAACCCCAGGTCTGAAGAGAATGACAGGGCAGAATGATGCACAACTGGCACTTAAACTGGCCTCTAAGCATACCAATGGTAAAGTGTACGTTACGCTTGGTAGTGAAGGATCACTATGGATTGAAAATGGGCAAACGTGCCAACAAACTGCATTTTCTGTCAATGTTGTGGATACAACTGGGGCAGGCGATGTTTTCCACGGTGCTATGGCGGCAGCTCTCGCAGAGAAAATGTCTACTGATCAAGCTATCCGTTTCGCAAGTGCTGTGGCGGCGATGAAATGCACTCAGGCAGGCGGACGAGCCGGAATTCCTAATCGTGCGCAAACCGAATCATTTTTGTCACTTTATGCGTAAAATAGCCGACAATTACGGGGAAGAGGTCCAGGAGTATTCATGAGCATCATTGAAGTCACCGGTAATCCGCGTCACGATCAACTTGTTCATTACATTTCAGAACGCGGCTATATGAATATTGAAGAGCTCGCACAATTGCTGGATGTTTCCACACAAACCGTGCGCCGAGATATTCGTAAGTTGAGTGAACAGGGTCTGATCACCCGACACCATGGTGGAGCCGGACGTGTATCCAGCATCATGAATACCGCCTTCGAACAGCGAGAGTTGTCCCTCATTCAGGAAAAAGAAGCGATAGCGGAGGCTGTTGCTGATTATCTTCCTGAACGCTGCACGGTTTTTATTACCATTGGTACTACGGTAGAAGCCGTCGCACGAGCTTTGCTGAACCGCCGGGACCTACGCATAATTACTAACAGTCTTCGTGTTGCGCAGATCTTATATAAGAATCATGATCTTGAGGTCATGGTGCCCGGTGGAACGTTACGTGCTCATAATGGCGGTATTGTTGGTCCAGGAGCAGTGAACTTTATTGAAGGATTCAGAGCCGACTATTTGATTACCAGTATTGGTGCCATTGAGGAAGACGGCACACTATTGGAATTTGACGTTAACGAAGCGCTTGTCGCCAAAACGATGATTAAGCATGCACGTAATACGCTGTTAGTTGCTGATCATACTAAGTTTACCGCCTCAGCCGCTGTATCCATCGGTAATATGCGTAAAATTCGGGCATTTTTTACCGATTCCCAACCACCAAATTCATTCAAGCAATTGCTTGATTTAGAAAATATTGAGCTAGTCATTGCAGAGCAGGAAACAACCTGATCTTTTAGATAAAAAAAGCCGCTGAAATCAGCGGCTTTTTTATGCTTACCTGAGAAAGAGCGTTAATTACTCTTCTTTCGCGCCACGCATTGCACGGCGACGATCGTTTTCAGTCAGGTGACGCTTACGGATACGGATAGAGGTTGGGGTAACTTCTACCAGTTCGTCGTCATCGATGAATTCCAGAGCCTGCTCCAGAGTCATCTTAACCGGCGGAACCAGAACCGTTGCTTCGTCAGTACCGGACGCACGCATGTTGGTCAGTTTCTTACCGGTCAGGCAGTTTACAGTCAGGTCGTTAGAGCGGCTGTGAATACCGATGATCTGGCCTTCGTAAACTTCAGCACCGTGACCCAGGAACAGCTTACCGCGGTCCTGCAGGCTGAACAGTGCGAACGCAACTGCTTTACCCTGGCCGTTGGAGATCAGTACGCCGTTCTGACGCTGACCCACATCACCCGCACGAACATCGTCGTAGTGGCTGAAGGTGGAGTACAGCAGACCGGTACCGGAAGTCATGGTCATGAATTCTGAACGGAAGCCGATCAGACCACGGCTTGGGATCACGTAGTCAAGACGTACGCGGCCTTTGCCATCTGGATTCATGTTTTTCAGGTCGCCTTTACGCTCACCCAGAGCCTGCATGACAGAACCCTGATGTTGCTCTTCGACGTCCAGCGTTACGTTTTCGAACGGCTCTTGTTTACGGCCGTCGATTTCGCGGAAGATTACTTTCGGACGGGAAACCGCCATTTCGAAACCTTCACGACGCATGTTCTCGATCAGAACAGACAGGTGCAGCTCACCACGACCAGATACACGGAACGCATCCGCATCTTCGGTTTCTTCGACGCGCAGCGCAACGTTGTGCACCAGCTCTTTGTTCAGGCGGTCAAGGATCTGACGAGAGGTAACATATTTACCTTCTTTACCACAGAACGGGGAGGTGTTTACGCAGAAGAACATGGTTACGGTCGGTTCATCAACGGACAGAGCCGGCAGCGCTTCGACGTTCTGCGGGTCGCAGATGGTGTCGGAGATGTTCAGTTCACCCAGACCGGTGATCGCGATGATATCGCCCGCTTCGGCAATATCACTCTCGATACGTTCCAGACCCAGATGGGTCAGAACTTTACCGACTTTACCGTTACGGGTTTTGCCTTCGCTATCAATGATAGTGATCTGCTGGTTCGGTTTAACTTTACCGCGTTTGATACGGCCGATGCCGATTACGCCAACGTAGTTGTTGTAGTCCAGCTGAGAGATTTGCATCTGCAGCGGGCCATCAAGGTCTACGCTTGGAGCCGGAACACGATCAACGATGGTCTGATACAGCGGAGTCATGTCTTCAGCCATATCTTCGTGATCCAGACCTGCGATACCGTTCAGCGCGGAAGCGTAAACGATCGGGAAGTCCAGCTGCTCGTCGGTAGCGTCGAGGTTAACGAACAGGTCAAATACCTGATCAACAACCCAGTCAGGACGCGCGCCAGGGCGGTCAACTTTGTTGATAACAACAATTGGCTTCAGGCCATGGGCAAAGGCTTTTTTGGTCACGAAGCGCGTCTGCGGCATCGGACCATCCATTGCATCCACCACCAGCAGCACGGAGTCGACCATGGACATTACACGTTCAACTTCACCACCGAAGTCGGCGTGCCCTGGGGTATCAACGATGTTGATACGGTAGTCATTCCATTTGATAGCGGTGTTTTTAGCGAGGATGGTAATCCCACGCTCTTTCTCCAAATCGTTGGAGTCCATCACGCGCTCTTGGGTTTCAGCACGTGCATCGAACGTACCGGATTGTTGGAGCAGCTTGTCTACCAGGGTCGTTTTACCATGGTCTACGTGCGCGATGATGGCGATGTTACGCAAATTTTCGATCACAACTTTGCCTCAGGCATTTTAGAAATAGCGCGTTATTGTACACGGATTAATCGCAGTACAAAACAGGATCACAAACATCCTCCGCAAACAAGTATTGCAGAGTTTCTTTGTGATCACATTCACGGAGCGTTAAAAGGGGTAATCTGACATGCTTTGCACCAATATGGTGCTTAATGTTCACATTAAAGCACTATAATGGTGCAATACAACCTTCATGGTGCAGCCCCTTTGCACGATAGTGCGCATGATAACGCCTTTTAGGGGCAATTTAAAAGTTGGCACAGATTTCGCTTTATATTTTTTACGGCGACACGGCCAATTTTTTGCAGAATTGAAGACTTCGTTACCACGACGACCATGACCAATCCGGGAGAGTAAGTATGTCCGCTGAACACGTTTTGACGATGCTGAACGAACACGAAGTGAAGTTTGTTGATTTACGCTTCACTGATACCAAAGGTAAAGAACAGCACGTCACTATTCCTGCTCATCAGGTAAATGCCGAATTCTTTGAAGAAGGCAAAATGTTTGACGGCTCCTCAATCGGTGGCTGGAAAGGCATTAACGAATCAGACATGGTTCTGATGCCAGATGCGTCTACTGCACTTATCGACCCGTTCTATGAAGAGTCCACCCTGATCATCCGTTGCGATATCCTGGAACCAGGTACGCTGCAGGGCTACGACCGCGACCCGCGCTCCATCGCTAAACGCGCTGAAGAGTATCTGCGTTCTACCGGCATCGCAGACACCGTTCTGTTCGGGCCTGAGCCAGAGTTTTTCCTGTTTGACGACATCCGTTTCGGCGCGTCCATTTCCGGTTCCCACGTGGCTATCGATGACATCGAAGGCGCATGGAACTCCTCCACCAAATACGAAGGTGGTAACAAAGGTCACCGTCCTGGCGTGAAAGGCGGTTACTTCCCAGTTCCTCCGGTAGATTCTTCTCAGGACATCCGTTCTACCATGTGTCTGATCATGGAAGAAATGGGCCTGGTTGTTGAAGCGCATCACCACGAAGTGGCGACCGCAGGTCAGAACGAAATCGCGACCCGCTTTAACACCATGACCAAAAAAGCGGACGAAATTCAGATCTACAAATATGTGGTTCACAACGTCGCTCACCGTTTCGGTAAAACCGCGACCTTTATGCCAAAACCTATGTTTGGCGATAACGGTTCCGGTATGCACTGCCACATGTCTCTGTCCAAGAACGGCGTAAACCTGTTCTCTGGCGACAAATATGCGGGTCTGTCTGAGCAGGCGCTGTTCTACATCGGCGGCGTAATCAAACACGCTAAAGCGATCAACGCCCTGGCTAACCCAACCACCAACTCTTACAAGCGTCTGGTCCCAGGCTACGAAGCGCCGGTAATGCTGGCTTACTCTGCCCGTAACCGTTCTGCTTCTATCCGTATTCCGGTAGTGGCTTCTCCGAAAGCGCGTCGTATCGAAGTGCGTTTCCCGGACCCGGCTGCTAACCCGTACCTGTGCTTCGCAGCACTGCTGATGGCTGGCCTTGACGGTATTAAGAACAAGATCCACCCAGGCGAAGCCATGGACAAAAACCTGTACGACCTGCCGCCGGAAGAAGCGAAAGAGATCCCACAGGTTGCAGGTTCTCTGGAAGAAGCACTGAAAGAACTGGATCTGGACCGTGAGTTCCTGACTGCAGGCGGCGTGTTCACCAATGAAGCGATCGATGCGTACATTACGCTGCGTCGCGAAGAAGATGACCGCGTGCGCATGACTCCGCACCCGGTAGAGTTTGAGCTGTACTACAGCGTTTAATTAGTACCAATACTCCGTAGATTTCTTGTTGCGACCCACGCGGCTGTAGCAAGAAAAATATAGAGTCTTTAAGTTGCCGTGGAACTTTTAGCCCATCCCAGGATGGGCTTTTTTCTCCACTAACAACCTGCTTCCTCGCGCTTTTTTGATGTAAAAAGCTATAATGCACTAAATTGGTGCAACACTTTTCAGGAGACTGCTGAATGGCAACCGGCACGCTGCCCGATGCTGGGCAGATCCTCAATTCTTTAATCAACAGCATCTTACTCGTCGACGATGAGCTGGCGGTACATTACGCCAACCCGGCGGCACAACAGCTTCTCGCCCAAAGCTCCCGCAAACTGTTTGGTACCCCACTTCCGGATCTGTTGAGTTATTTCTCCTTAAACATCGGGCTGATGCGAGAGAGCCTGGAAGCAGGCCAGGGCTTTACGGATAACGAAGTGACGCTGGTGATAGATAGCCACTCACACATCCTCTCTGTGACCGCTCAGAGGCTGCCTGATGGCCTTATCCTGCTGGAGATGGCGCCAATGGATAACCAGCGCCGTCTGAGCCAGGAACAGCTCCAGCACGCCCAGCAGATTGCTGCCCGCGATCTGGTGCGCGGCCTGGCGCACGAAATTAAAAACCCGCTGGGTGGATTACGCGGCGCGGCGCAACTGCTCAGTAAAGCGCTTCCGGACCCGGCGCTGACCGAATATACCAAAGTCATTATTGAGCAGGCCGACCGCCTGCGTAATCTGGTCGACCGTCTGCTGGGACCACAACAGCCGGGAATGCACGTCACAGAAAGTATCCACAAAGTGGCGGAGCGCGTGGTGGCGCTGGTCTCGATGGAGCTGCCGGAAAACGTCACGCTGATTCGTGATTACGACCCAAGTCTGCCTGAATTACTGCACGACCCGGACCAGATCGAGCAGGTTTTGCTGAACATCGTGCGCAATGCTTTGCAGGCGCTGGGACCGGAAGGCGGCGAGATTATTCTGCGTACCCGCACCGCGTTTCAGCTCACGCTGCACGGTATGCGTTATCGTCTGGCGGCGCGGATTGATGTTGAGGATAACGGTCCGGGAATTCCCTCGCATTTGCAGGACACGCTGTTCTACCCAATGGTCAGCGGTCGCGAAGGCGGTACCGGCCTTGGATTATCCATCGCCCGTAATTTGATTGATCAACATTCCGGCAAAATTGAATTTACCAGTTGGCCGGGTCATACCGAGTTCTCGGTTTACCTGCCTATCAGGAAATAAAGGTGACGTTTATGCAACGAGGAATAGTCTGGGTAGTTGATGACGATAGTTCCATCCGTTGGGTGCTTGAACGTGCGCTCGCAGGGGCAGGACTAAGCTGCACTACATTTGAGAGTGGTAAAGAGGTACTGGACGCGCTGGCCAGCAAAACGCCGGACGTACTGCTGTCGGATATCCGCATGCCGGGCATGGACGGCCTGACGCTGTTAAAACAGATCAAACAACGGCATCCGATGCTTCCGGTCATCATAATGACCGCACACTCCGATCTGGATGCTGCCGTCAGCGCCTACCAGCAAGGGGCGTTTGATTATCTGCCCAAACCTTTTGATATTGATGAAGCCGTGGCGCTGGTCGAACGCGCCATCAGCCATTATCAGGAACAGCAGCAGCCGCGTAATATTCAAATCAACGGCCCAACAACCGACATCATCGGCGAAGCACCGGCAATGCAAGACGTCTTTCGCATTATTGGTCGCCTGTCCCGTTCTTCAATCAGCGTATTGATTAACGGAGAGTCCGGGACCGGTAAAGAGCTGGTCGCCCATGCGTTGCACCGTCATAGTCCGCGCGTCAAAGCACCGTTTATCGCGCTGAACATGGCTGCTATTCCGAAAGATTTGATCGAGTCTGAGCTGTTTGGCCATGAAAAAGGGGCGTTTACCGGGGCGAATACGATTCGTCAGGGGCGCTTTGAACAGGCAGACGGCGGCACGCTGTTCCTCGATGAAATTGGCGATATGCCGCTGGACGTGCAGACGCGTTTATTGCGCGTATTAGCCGATGGACAGTTTTACCGCGTTGGCGGTTATGCGCCTGTGAAGGTGGACGTACGTATTATCGCCGCTACGCACCAGAACCTGGAACTGCGGGTGCAGGAAGGCAAATTCCGTGAGGACTTATTCCATCGCCTGAACGTCATCCGGGTGCATCTGCCGCCACTGCGCGAACGTCGGGAAGATATCCCACGCCTGGCGCGTCATTTCCTGCAAGAGGCCGCCCGCGAACTGGGAGTAGAAGCCAAGCAATTACACACTGAAACCGAGGCGGCGCTCACCCGTCTGTCATGGCCGGGAAACGTGCGTCAGCTTGAGAATACCTGTCGCTGGTTAACCGTAATGGCCGCCGGACAGGAAGTACTCATTCAGGACTTACCGACCGAACTGTTTGAAACCACCGTGCCTGACGCACCGTCCCATATGCAGCCAGACAGTTGGGCAACCCTGTTGGCACAGTGGGCGGATCGGGCATTACGTTCCGGTCATCAAAACCTGCTTTCAGAGGCTCAACCGGAGATGGAGCGCACGCTGCTGACCACCGCGCTACGTCATACCCAGGGGCATAAACAGGAAGCGGCACGGCTGCTCGGTTGGGGCCGTAATACCTTGACGCGTAAGTTAAAAGAACTCGGAATGGAGTGACGATCGGTCACTGTGTAAAGATTGATAATTGAGCGCAAATTGCTGCTATTTTGCGCTTTACTGTTCCGATGAGTTAAGTATGATCGTGCCCGGCAAACGGGGGGAAGTCATCATGCTGGAATCAATGATAAATCTGCTATCGAGCGGTGCGGTTGAAAGCCATACGCCACAAACTGCGGTTGCCGCCGTGCTGTGTGCGGCGCTGGTTGGGCTGTTCAGCTAGCGGGTTTGTCGGGTGGCGCTTCGCTTACCCGACCTACGTATTGAGATTTCGTAGGCCCGGTAAGCGAAGCGCCACCGGGCAACCCGGCTAAATAACGCGCGAGAACTGCTGCAAACGCGCTTTCTGGCGCAGATATGCATCGAAGCACATGCAAATATTACGAATCAGCAGACGCCCCTTCGGCGTAACCTGAATCCCCTTCTCATCCACATCCACCAGCCCATCTTTCGCCAGCGGTGCCAGCAGCTTCAGGTCTTCGGCAAAATAGTCAGCGAAGTTCAGATCCCATTGTTGTTCCACGGCGGCATAGTCGAGGCGGAAATTGCAGATCAGGAGCTTAATAACATCCCGACGAATGCAGTCGTCGCGGGTCAGGGCAATTCCGCGCCACAGCGCATTCCCCTGCTCGTCTACCTGCTGGTAATAGTGCTTCAACTCTTTCTGATTCTGCGCGTAGTTGTCGCCAATCATACTGATGGCCGATACGCCCATCCCCAGCAGATCGGTATCCCCCTGGGTGGTATAGCCCTGGAAATTGCGATGCAAAACGCCCTCGCGTTGAGCAATGGCCAGTTCGTCATCCGGGCGGGCAAAGTGATCCATGCCAATGAACTGATAGCCAGTTTCGGTCAGTGAAGAGATGGTCTCCTGCAGGATATCCAGCTTCTGCTGCGCGCTGGGCAGGTCGGCATCTTTAATCTTGCGCTGGGCAGCAAACAGCGTCGGCAGGTGCGCGTAGTTAAAGACGCTCAGACGGTCTGGATTCAGCTCAGCCACGCGTTTCAGGGTAAAGGCGAAGCTCTCTGGCGTCTGTTTTGGCAGGCCATAAATCAGATCGATATTCGTTGAGGTAAAGCCAATCTCCCGCGCATGATTCAGCAGCGCAAAGATAAACTCCTCATCCTGCTCACGGTTCACCAGGCGCTGGACTTCTTTGTTGAAGTCCTGCACTCCCATGCTCAAACGGTTAAAACCTTCAGCGCGTAAATGATCAAGGACATCCAGCTCGATTTCACGCGGATCCACTTCGATCGAGATTTCGGCATCGTCGTTAAAGTTGAAATTGCCACGCAGCAGTGACATCAAACGGCTGATTTGCGCTTTATTCAGATACGTTGGCGTGCCGCCGCCCCAGTGCAGCTGGCTGACATGGCGTCCGGCGAACAGCGGTGCGCGATGGATAATTTCTTGTTCCAGGGCATCGAGATATTGATCTGCTTTATGCTGCTGGCGAGTCACAATCTTGTTGCAGCCACAGAAGTAGCACAGTTTGTGGCAGAACGGGATGTGAACGTACAGCGAGAGCGGACGCTCAGGATAACGCGCCACGGCCTTTAGAAATGCTTCTGTGCCGTAGTCTTCAGAAAACTCCAGCGCGGTCGGGTACGAGGTATATCGTGGCCCGGAATAGTTATATTTCTGGATCAGGGCCAGGTCCCAGTCTATTAACTGCTCTGACATGCTCACTCCTTCCGATGGCGTCTCTGGCGGGTACGGCGTACCGGCTTAACCCCAGTGCGGGTGATAAGCCGGTTGCGCAGCCACTTCTGTCGCCGCGACAACCGCTGTAGTTTAACGAATAACCACACCAGATAACATATAACCGGAAGGGTTATAAGCAGGACGGGAAGACCCACGGTGTAAAACCGTTAGTTGCCGCCTTTCAGCAGACGCATCATGTCTTCCTGCTTTTCTTCCTCTTCCTCTTCTTCCTCGTCATCGTAAGAAAGACCCAGCTTTTGCATCAGCTCATCGATGCGGTCCAGCTTGGCATCAACCCAGGTCTGATCTTCCGCGCTCAGGGTTTCTCCTGCTTCAAGACGCTCCAGCAGCGCATCCAGGCGCTCATCCGTTTCCAGTAAATCCAACTCAGCCTGTGGTGAAAGCATAGGTTTCTCACTCTTCGGTTTGTGCTGTTTGGTGACTTTTTCGGTCACGCCCAATGGAATGGGGTTTTTGCTGCCAATACGAGGATCTTTTTGCTTATTTTGGTTTCCGCCACCAGATGCGCCTTCGCTACCGGACGCACGGCTACCCGCCGCATGACCACGGTGTTTTTTCTGGCGCTTACGGTCGCGAGCTTCCTGATTAATTTCTTCGCGTGTTTTACGACGCGCTTTTGCAGGACCTTTACCGCGTGGTGTAGAAGTTGGTTTCATCATGATTCGTCTTTGGCTGTTTTATTCAGTATATAATTGCGCCGGAATCTAGCAGAAATAAAGAAAAAAGGCGACAGAGTAATCTGTCGCCTTTTTTCCTGACTCTCAACCCTTACGGGCTCTACAATCCCTGTTGGCTATCAACACACCCTGTTTTTCCCTTAGCCTGAAACATTCCGTGTTGTTTCCATTTCCTTTTACTAACGTCTCCAGACGTTTGTCTCCCTGACAATCCTGTGTCTTCGCCTCCTGGCGCTCCTGACCCTCATCCTGAGTCGACTATCCTGTCAGCTTCCTCGCTATGGGCGCTACTTTACCGCTTTGGCTTAAACGTACAAGTAACCTGGGTAACAATTTCGGACTTTAAGAATAGTGCCTTATCTTAACTATATGATTTATTTTAGTTACGTCATTTTTTACTCTGTCATCTCGTATAGAAACTATCGGCAATGTCTCACAAAGTGCGAGGTTTTTACTTACATAGCCTACGCGTCGAAAAACCAGCCTTTTGCTGGGGTTCAGGTATAATCGCTGCAAAGCCCTGATTGATGGAGAGGACTGCTTTGACTAACTTGAATTATCAACAGACGCACTTTGTGATGAGTGCGCCTGATATTCGCCACTTACCTTCCGATACCGGTATCGAAGTGGCTTTTGCTGGCCGTTCCAACGCAGGCAAATCCAGTGCGCTAAATACCCTGACGAATCAAAAGAGTCTGGCGCGTACATCTAAAACGCCGGGTCGTACTCAGCTCATCAACTTGTTTGAAGTCGTTGACGGCAAACGCCTGGTCGATTTGCCAGGATACGGTTATGCCGAAGTTCCGGAAGAGATGAAGCGCAAATGGCAGCGCGCGCTGGCTGAATATCTGGAAAAACGTCAGAGCCTGCAAGGTCTGGTGGTATTGATGGATATTCGTCACCCGCTAAAAGACCTCGACCAGCAGATGATCTTGTGGGCGGTTGAGAGCAACGTGCAGGTTCTGGTACTGCTGACTAAAGCAGACAAGCTGGCCAGCGGTGCGCGCAAAGCCCAGTTGAATATGGTACGTGAAGCCGTACTGGCATTTAACGGTGATGTACAGGTAGAAGCATTTTCATCACTGAAAAAACTGGGCGTGGACAAACTTCGGCAGAAGCTGGATAGCTGGTTTAGTGAACTGGCGCCGATTGAAGAGATGCAGGACGGGGAATAACTCACCGATATGCCGGATAGCGCCGTTGCGCGTCTTATCCGGCCTACAGCCTGTACGAAACTTTTCTTTCGCACAATAAAAAACGCCCCAGTCATTACTGACTGGGGCGGCTAAAATATTCAGCCAAATCCGATTACGTGAAGTAAAAGGTCTGAAAGATAGAACATCTTACCTCTGTACCCTACGTGAATAACTTTACTCTTTTTTGAGCAGCTCAGAAAGCACTTTTTGTAATTTTTTTTCATTCCTTACATAGGGAATTCTAATGGACATCACAAAAAGTTCTATCTTATGTTGCTTAGTTACGAAAAAGGGGCGTTATTCAGTAAACCCTTAATGCGCCTGATCCCAGTTTTCGCCACTACCGACTTCCACCAGCAACGGCACATCAATCTGGGTCTCGTTTTCCATCAGTTGATGGATCTTTTTAGAGACGCTTTCGAGGTCATCTTTATGCACTTCAAACACCAGTTCATCGTGTACCTGCATGATCATGCGCACACGTGGTTGCTCGGTTTGCAGCCATCCGTCCACCGCAATCATGGCGCGTTTGATAATGTCTGCGGCAGTACCCTGCATCGGGGCGTTAATTGCCGCGCGCTCTGCACCAGCGCGACGAGCGCCATTACTGGATTTAATATCCGGTAAATAGAGACGACGCCCTTCCAGCGTTTCGACATAACCTTGCTCTTTTGCCTGTGCACGGGTGCGTTCCATATATTCCAGCACGCCAGGGTAGCGTTCGAAGTAGAGGTCCATGTATTTCTGTGCTTCTTTACGTGGAATATTCAACTGGCGCGCCAAACCAAAGGCACTCATCCCGTAGATCAGACCGAAGTTGATGGCTTTCGCGCTGCGGCGTTGTTCACCAGTCACGGAATCCAGCGGTAAGCCAAAGACTTCCGCCGCCGTTGCGCGGTGAATATCTTTCCCTTCGGCAAATGCGGTAAGCAGACCTTTATCACGCGAGAGATGCGCCATGATACGCAGTTCAATCTGTGAGTAGTCTGCAGAGACAATCACGTAGTCTTCTGGCGCAATAAACGCCTGACGAATACGACGACCTTCGTCATTACGTACCGGGATGTTCTGCAGGTTTGGATCCGTAGATGATAAGCGCCCGGTAGCGGTCACCGCCTGGTGATAGGAGGTGTGAACGCGCCCGGTTTTCTTGTTAATCATCAACGGAAGCTTATCCGTATAGGTCGACTTCAGTTTTGCTAAGCCGCGATATTCCAGGATCACTTTCGGCAATGGGTAATCGAGCGCGAGCTCTTCCAGTACCTCTTCCGACGTTGATGGCGCGCCGCCAGGGGTTTTCTTCAGCGGCTTAATACCCTGCTTTTCAAACAGGATAGTTTGCAATTGTTTGGTGGAAGAGAGGTTAAACGCTTCTCCGGCGATCTCGTGCGCTTTTTGCTCCAGCTCGTTCAAACGCAGCGTCAGCTCTTCTGAATGTTTGTGCAGAACAGCCGGATCGATTTTCACACCATTGCGCTCAACGCGAGACAAAACAGGAACCAGCGGCATATCGATATTTTCAAAGACGTTCAGCGGTCCTTTATGCTGCTGCAATTCTGGCCACATTTTGAGATGGAGCTGTAGCGTAACGTCGGCGTCTTCCGCAGCATAACGTCCGGCTTCTTCCAGCGCTATCTGGTTAAAGGTCAGCTGGTTTTTGCCCTTTCCGGCGATCTCTTCAAAGGTGATGGTTTTATGTTTCAGCCAGCGGTCCGACAGGCTGTCCATATCGTGTCGGCCAGCGACGCTGTTAAGAATGTAGGATTCGAGCATGGTGTCAAAGGTGATACCACGCAGTTCGATGCCATAGTTCGCCAGGATACCGCGATCGTACTTCAGGTTTTGCCCGACTTTATGCGCGTTCTCATCTTCCAGCAGCGGCTTCAGCAATGCCAGCGCGCGGTCGCGAGCGATCTGATCGGGGGCGTCCAGGTAATCGTGGGCAACAGGAACATATGCAGCCACACCCGGTTCAATGGCAAAAGACAGGCCAACCAGATTCGCGGAGATGTTGTCCAGGCTGTCAGTTTCAGTATCGAAGGCAAAGACAGGCGCTTTTTTCAGCTTCGCAATCCACTCTTCCAGCGTCGCTTCATCCAGAATTGTCACATAGTTATCATACGAGAGAACCGTGGCCGGCCCCTCAGGCGTTTCATCGACGCCGATAGTTTCCTGTGGTTTTGCCGCCGGCTTCGTTCCTTTCGCCTGTAGCCATTTACCCGCTTCAACGTCAGTAACCCAACGCTTGAATTCGTACTGTTTAAACAGGCCAAGCAGTTCATCCGCTGCCGGCTGACGTACTTCCAACTGCTCGCAGGTCAACTCCAGTTCAACATCCGTTTTAATGGTAGCTAATTGATAAGAGAGGTACGCTACCTCTTTATTCTGCTCAAGTTTGCCCGCCATAGTTTTCGCACCACGGAAAGTCAGCCCCGCGATTTTGTCTGATTCAGCATAGAGGGTATCCAGCCCCCCCAGCCCCTGCAGCAGAGCCTGCGCTGTTTTTTCACCTACGCCAGGAACGCCAGGGATGTTATCTGAGGAATCCCCCATCAGCGCCAGGAAATCGATGATCAGTTCTGGTGGAACACCATATTTATTCACCACTTCATCCGGGCCGAGGATCGTATTGGTCATGGTGTTGATCAGGGTGATATTCGGCGTCACCAACTGAGCCATATCTTTATCACCGGTACTAATCAGCACCGGACGACCCACCTTCTCTGCTTCCCGCGCCAGCGTACCAATGACATCGTCTGCTTCCACGCCCGAAACGGCCAGCAGTGGCAACCCCATCGCTTTTACCATCGCATGCAGAGGCTCAATCTGCGCACGCAGATCGTCCGGCATGGGTGGGCGGTGTGACTTGTAGTGTTCGAATAACTCATCACGGAAGGTTTTACCCTTAGCGTCGAATACCACCGCAGCATGGGTCGGCTGATATTGCAGAATCAAGCTACGCAGCATGTTGAGGACACCATACATCGCGCCAGTAGGTTCTCCTGCACTGTTAGTCAGCGGCGGGAACGCATGGTATGCGCGATACAGGTAAGAGGAGCCATCTACAAGGATAAGTGGGTTTTCTGGGATCTGAACCATAATGTCCGTGCCTGTTTATCAGATTATGGGTAAAGGATGCCACAGACAGGATGAAAACATGAGTTTTTCGCCGCATTTGTCGAAAAACTTTTGTAGATCTTCTGCTTTGCTCGCAAAGAAGACTGTGGATAACTTTGTGAATAAATAATTTTCAGCTCTTTAAATATAGCAATAAAATTAACACATCACTTATTTTGTACATATATTTCAGAAGCTTAAATAAATGCGTAGCATTTTATTCCATTTATACAGCTTATATCCTGATGTGGATAGATATTCCCTTTTTTTCTATTCAGGGAAGATCCATCATTTGGTTCGTTTTCTGATAAAATCAGCCCCTTGCGCCTCTTTAGCGCACTATCTATGGCTAACCTTTTGAATAATTTAATTATGACGAGAATACTCGCTGCGATAACGCTGTTGCTGAGTATCGTATTGACCATATTGGTCACGATTTTTTGTTCTGTGCCGATCATCCTTGCCGGAGTTGTAAAACTCCTTTTGCCCGTTTCCGTTGTCTGGCGCAAGGTTTCTGTCTTCTGTAATTTCATGATGTACTGCTGGTGTGAAGGTCTGGCGCTATTGCTACACCTCAATCCGCGACTGAAGTGGGATGTCGAGGGGCAGGAAGGTCTTAGCAAGAAAAACTGGTATCTGCTCATTTGTAACCATTACAGCTGGGCTGACATCGTTGTGCTTTGCGTGCTGTTCCGTAAGCACATCCCCATGAATAAATATTTCCTCAAGCAACAACTGGCCTGGGTGCCCTTTATTGGCCTGGCCTGCTGGGCGCTGGATATGCCGTTTATGAAACGCTATTCGCGAGGCTACCTGCTCCGTCATCCAGAACGGCGCGGTAAAGATGTCGAAACAACGCGTCGTTCCTGCGAGAAGTTTCGCGTACACCCGACAACTATTGTGAATTTTGTCGAAGGTTCACGTTTTACCAAAGAGAAATGTGAGCAAACCCGCTCTCCTTATCAAAACTTGCTCCCTCCAAAGGCGGCCGGTATTGCGATGGCATTGAACGTACTGGGGTCACAGTTCGATAAAATGTTGAACGTCACGTTGTGCTATCCGGAAAACAGCAGCCGACCGTTCTACGATATGCTGAGCGGTAAGCTAACGCGTATTGTCGTGCGGGTAAATCTGGAGCCAATTCATGAAGAGTTGCACGGTGATTACGTGAACGATAAGGGATTCAAGCGTCGGTTTCAGCTATGGCTTAATACGCTGTGGAGTGAGAAAGACGCGCAGCTCGACGCGATTAAAGCCTCATATGAAAAAGCCGGTCAGCACAAGTGACCGGCTTTTGCTTTTACTTCTGACCAACCAGATACTTCACAGTATCCGCATACTGTTGTACAAAGATATCCATGCTGCTGGTATCCATGCCCTGCGGATTTACCTGATATTTGCCATTCACGAACATTGCCGGAACGCCCTGCAGCTGTAAATCAGCCGCCGCTTTTTCCTGCTGCGCCACGAGTGATTTCACCACGAAGCTGTTCCATGCCGCATCATAGTCTTCACCTTTAATACCCGCGTCGACAAACACTTTACGGATATCAGCTACAGACTGAACGGTCTGGGTTTTCTGAACCCCTTCAAACAACGGAACGGTTACTTGATCTTCAACGCCCAGCGCCATAGCAACGGCCCAAGCTTGCGTCAGATCTTTGCCCAACGGCCCCAGAAACTCGACGTGGTACTTGGTCATCTTGGTGCCTTCAGGCAGTTTTTTCTTCACGTTATCAGAGACGTGAAGAACTTCTTCAAACTGATAGCAGTGCGGGCAGTAGAAGGAGAAGAACTCCAACACTTGCGGTTCTCCCGCAACAGGCTTTTCCAGAGTGATGTATTGTTTGCCATCCTGGAACTGCGCTGCAGATGCGCTAAAAGCTAAAACCATACCAGCCAGCGCCAGCCATAATTTTTTCATGTTCAAATTTCTCCGATTAATACATTGGCGTTAATTGTAAGGGGGGCTCTTGCAGAATTTTTACCTGCTCAATAAAGGTCGCGGTCTGACGATGCCAGTAATCTTCCCCGGTTAACCACGGGAAGTTTTTTGGAAACGCAGGGTCAGCCCAACGTCGAATTAGCCAGGCAAGATAATAAACTAAACGCATAGCGCGTAAAGGTTCTATCAGTCCGATTTCAGAGGTGTCGAACTCACTAAACTCTTCATAAGCCTCGATAATGGTTTCAAGCTGCATGCGTTGTTCAGCTTTATCGCCATTGAGGAGCATCCATAAATCCTGAACAGCCGGGCCATTGCGGGCATCATCTAAATCGACAAACATCGGACCATCGCGCCACAGAATATTACCGGCATGACAATCACCGTGCAGACGTAACGTGGTAAAACGTGCATGCCAGCGTTCGGTAACGACCGCGATAAGCGCATCCGTTGCCTTCAGGAAAGCCGCTTTTTGCCCTGATGGGATCAACTGTGCGTGTTCAAAAAGCTTACGCGGCTCAGTCAGGTATTCTTCAAGGCCAATCGTCGGGCGAAAGGCAAAAGTACGCTTGCATCCGGTCTGATGCATACGCCCCAGATAGCGCCCCACCGCCTCCATCTGATCGATATTGTCGGCCTCAAACTGCCGCCCGCCGACGCTGGGGAAGATCGCATAATGGAAACCCTGATGGCTTAACAGCGTTTGGCCGCTTAGTACCAGCGGTGCAGCTACCGGGACTTCATCGCTTACCAGTTCCAGAGCAAACTGGTGCTCTTCCTGGATCTGCTCGACAGACCAACGTTCAGGGCGATAAAACTTAACGACAAAGCGTCGACGGTCTTCGTCCTGGAATTGATAGACACGGTTTTCATAGCTGTTAAGCGGGGTAAGCCCGGAGTCCACCCGGATCCCCTGCTCAAACAGTGCATCCATGATGGTATCCGGGTGTAGCGTCTGGAAATTAAAAGCGTTGTCGTTCATCCCATCATCCGGAAAATACTACGAATGATTCAGGATATCATTTCGCAGCGCTTTCGGTGGTGGCGATTACAAGCTTTTACTCTTTAATTACGCCACGTGCGCGGAGTAGTGCGGTTTTAAAATCTTCTTCATAATCTTTCTGAATACCTGGGATGACGGCGTCTTTCGCCGAGTCACGCATTTTCAGGTGATAGATCAGAATGTCATCAGTTAAATCCGCCAGTTCGCCGTCAAAACCTGACTCTTGCGCCAGTTTCTGTAAAAATTGCATCAGGTTAAGATCGGGTTCCTTCTGCCAGGCCGGCTGGAGGAGTTCAATAACTTCATTCAGACGTTTACATTTCATGGTTGTGCTCCTTAGGCTCAATACAGATACGTTAGCAGGGTCAATCCCACATTAAAAGAGGCGATATCAGTGATTCTGGATAGTGCAATAACAGGGGTTGTGCTGGCAGGCGGTAAGGCCAGACGGATGGGCGGAACCGATAAAGGTCTGCTTGAGCTGGACGGTAAACCTCTTTGGCGGCACGTAGCCGATACCCTCGCTTTACAGGTCGAAACCGTGGTGGTTAATGCCAATCGCCACCGGGATATTTACCAACAAAGCGGCCTGAAAGTTATCCCTGATTCATTGGCCGATTTCCCTGGCCCACTGGCCGGGATGCTATCGGTATTCCTGCAGCAAGCGGGGGAGTGGTTTCTGTTCTGCCCGTGCGATATGCCCTATATTCCTCACGATCTGGTCAAACGTTTGAAGGAACAGCGCAAAGCTGCACCGGTTGTCTGGGTGCATGATGGGGAAAGAGATCATCCGACCATTGCGCTAATGCACCGCACCATGCAACCCTTGCTACAGGATTATCTTCAGTCCGGTGAAAGACGCGTCATGGTCTTTATGCGCCAGGCTGGCGGTCATGCTGTCGATTTCAGCGATCATAAAGATGCGTTCGTGAACGTGAACACCCCTGAAGAACTTGCAAAATGGCAGGACAAATCATGATCCCATTACTCGCTATAGCAGCATGGAGTGGAACGGGAAAAACTACGCTGCTTAAAAAATTGATCCCGGAGCTACGTGCCAGAGGCATTCGTCCCGGATTGATTAAGCATACTCATCACAATATGGATGTTGATAAGCTCGGCAAAGATAGCTATGAGCTACGCAAAGCCGGTGCAGCGCAAACCCTGGTCGCCAGCCAGCAGCGTTGGGCATTAATGGTAGAAACCCCGGAAGAGCCTGAACTGGATTTAGCGTACCTGGTAAGCAGGATGGATGGTTCTACACTGGATATGGTGTTGGTTGAGGGCTTTAAGCATGAACCTGTTGCTAAGATCGTTCTTTTTCGCGACGGTTGCGGGCACAGTCCAGAGGACCTGGCGATAGACAACTATGTTATCGCGGTTGCCAGTGATATTCCGCTTGCGGTGGATGTTCCATTGTTAGATATCAACGATATACAGCAAGTTGCCGATTTTGTTACGCAATGGATAAGTAGATAGCTGCTGTGTCGTGATACGCCTTTGTAGGCCGGATAAGGCGGGAGGTCACCTCCGGCAGTTCTCACTCCCTGCAGACGCAAAAAAGCCCATCCGGCAGGATGGGCTTCTTCACTTGTTTGATGCCTGGCAGTTCCCTACTCTCGCATGGGGAGACCCCACACTACCATCGGCGCTACGGCGTTTCACTTCTGAGTTCGGCATGGGGTCAGGTGGGACCACCGCGCTACAGCCGCCAGGCAAATTCTGTTTATCAACACACCTCTCGGGCCTGTCGATGTAATCTGTAATCAAGCTGAATTTCGATGTCTCTTTCGCCAAAACATCTTCGGCGTTGTAAGGTTAAGCCTCACGGTTCATTAGTATCGGTTAGCTCAACGTATCGCTACGCTTACACACCCGACCTATCAACGTCGTCGTCTTCAACGTTCCTTCAGGACCCTTAAAGGGTCAGGGAGAACTCATCTCGGGGCAAGTTTCGTGCTTAGATGCTTTCAGCACTTATCTCTTCCGCATTTAGCTACCGGGCAATGCCATTGGCATGACAACCCGAACACCAGTGATGCGTCCACTCCGGTCCTCTCGTACTAGGAGCAGCCCCCCTCAATTCTCCAGCGCCCACGGCAGATAGGGACCGAACTGTCTCACGACGTTCTAAACCCAGCTCGCGTACCACTTTAAATGGCGAACAGCCATACCCTTGGGACCTACTTCAGCCCCAGGATGTGATGAGCCGACATCGAGGTGCCAAACACCGCCGTCGATATGAACTCTTGGGCGGTATCAGCCTGTTATCCCCGGAGTACCTTTTATCCGTTGAGCGATGGCCCTTCCATTCAGAACCACCGGATCACTAAGACCTGCTTTCGCACCTGCTCGAGCCGTCACTCTCGCAGTCAAGCTAGCTTATGCCTTTGCACTAACCTCCTGATGTCCGACCAGGATTAGCTAACCTTCGTGCTCCTCCGTTACTCTTTAGGAGGAGACCGCCCCAGTCAAACTACCCACCAGACACTGTCCGCAACCCGGATTACGGGTCTACGTTAGAACACCAGCCATTAAAGGGTGGTATTTCAAGGTTGGCTCCATGCAGACTGGCGTCCACACTTCAAAGCCTCCCACCTATCCTACACATCAAGGACCAGTGTTCAGTGTCAAGCTATAGTAAAGGTTCACGGGGTCTTTCCGTCTTGCCGCGGGTACACTGCATCTTCACAGCGAGTTCAATTTCACTGAGTCTCGGGTGGAGACAGCCTGGCCATCATTACGCCATTCGTGCAGGTCGGAACTTACCCGACAAGGAATTTCGCTACCTTAGGACCGTTATAGTTACGGCCGCCGTTTACCGGGGCTTCGATCAAGAGCTTCTCCTTACGGATAACCCCATCAATTAACCTTCCGGCACCGGGCAGGCGTCACACCGTATACGTCCACTTTCGTGTTTGCACAGTGCTGTGTTTTTAATAAACAGTTGCAGCCAGCTGGTATCTTCGACTGATTTCAGCTCCATGAGTAAATCACTTCACCTACATATCAGCGTGCCTTCTCCCGAAGTTACGGCACCATTTTGCCTAGTTCCTTCACCCGAGTTCTCTCAAGCGCCTTGGTATTCTCTACCTGACCACCTGTGTCGGTTTGGGGTACGATTTTGTGTTACCTGATGCTTAGAGGCTTTTCCTGGAAGCAGGGCATTTGTTACTTCAGCACCGTAGTGCCTCGTCATCACACCTCAGCGTTAACAAGACTCCGGATTTACCTGGAATCTCCGCCTACATGCTTAAACCGGGACAACCGTCGCCCGGCTAACATAGCCTTCTCCGTCCCCCCTTCGCAGTAACACCAAGTACAGGAATATTAACCTGTTTCCCATCGACTACGCCTTTCGGCCTCGCCTTAGGGGTCGACTCACCCTGCCCCGATTAACGTTGGACAGGAACCCTTGGTCTTCCGGCGTGCGGGTTTTTCACCCGCATTATCGTTACTTATGTCAGCATTCGCACTTCTGATACCTCCAGCATGCCTCACAGCACACCTTCAACGGCTTACAGAACGCTCCCCTACCCAACAACACATAGTGTCGCTGCCGCAGCTTCGGTGCATGGTTTAGCCCCGTTACATCTTCCGCGCAGGCCGACTCGACCAGTGAGCTATTACGCTTTCTTTAAATGATGGCTGCTTCTAAGCCAACATCCTGGCTGTCTGTGCCTTCCCACATCGTTTCCCACTTAACCATGACTTTGGGACCTTAGCTGGCGGTCTGGGTTGTTTCCCTCTTCACGACGGACGTTAGCACCCGCCGTGTGTCTCCCGTGATAACATTCTTCGGTATTCGCAGTTTGCATCGGGTTGGTAAGTCGGGATGACCCCCTAGCCGAAACAGTGCTCTACCCCCGAAGATGAGTTCACGAGGCGCTACCTAAATAGCTTTCGGGGAGAACCAGCTATCTCCCGGTTTGATTGGCCTTTCACCCCCAGCCACAAGTCATCCGCTAATTTTTCAACATTAGTCGGTTCGGTCCTCCAGTTAGTGTTACCCAACCTTCAACCTGCCCATGGCTAGATCACCGGGTTTCGGGTCTATACCCTGCAACTTAACGCCCAGTTAAGACTCGGTTTCCCTTCGGCTCCCCTATTCGGTTAACCTTGCTACAGAATATAAGTCGCTGACCCATTATACAAAAGGTACGCAGTCACCCCATAAAGAGGCTCCCACTGCTTGTACGTACACGGTTTCAGGTTCTTTTTCACTCCCCTCGCCGGGGTTCTTTTCGCCTTTCCCTCACGGTACTGGTTCACTATCGGTCAGTCAGGAGTATTTAGCCTTGGAGGATGGTCCCCCCATATTCAGACAGGATACCACGTGTCCCGCCCTACTCTTCGAGTTCACAACACATGCACTTTTGTGTACGGGACTATCACCCTGTACCGTCGGACTTTCCAGACCGTTCCACTACCACACATGCTGATTCAGACTCTGGGCTGCTCCCCGTTCGCTCGCCGCTACTGGGGGAATCTCGGTTGATTTCTTTTCCTCGGGGTACTTAGATGTTTCAGTTCCCCCGGTTCGCTTCATTACGCTATGTATTCACGTAATGATAGTGTGACGAATCACACTGGGTTTCCCCATTCGGAAATCGCCGGTTATAACGGTTCATATCACCTTACCGACGCTTATCGCAGATTAGCACGTCCTTCATCGCCTCTGACTGCCAGGGCATCCACCGTGTACGCTTAGTCGCTTAACCTCACAACCCGAAGATGTTTCGTAAAACACTTCAGTGTTGCGAAAATTTGAGAGACTCGAACACACCGCTTTTCATTTCTTGTTTACGGAGAAATGAAACAGTGTGTCGTTTCAATTTTCAGCTTGATCCAGATTTTTAAAGAGCAAAACTTCGCAGTGAACCTTTTCAGGTACACTCTGAAGTTTTCTTGTGTTTTTGCAGTAAGGAATGGTGGAGCTATGCGGGATCGAACCGCAGACCTCCTGCGTGCAAGGCAGGCGCTCTCCCAGCTGAGCTATAGCCCCATCGTAGTTAAATCTCGTTTAACCTTAATTTCTGTTGAGGCAAGGCGTGGTGACGCGAAGCATACTGAAGTATGTGAGCGTCGCCGCAACGCAGCATCAGCAGAAATTTGGTAGGCCTGAGTGGACTTGAACCACCGACCTCACCCTTATCAGGGGTGCGCTCTAACCACCTGAGCTACAAGCCTGCAGAGATTTTCTTACTGCTAATTTTCATCAGACAATCTGTGTGAGCACTACAAAGAACGTTTCTTTAAGGTAAGGAGGTGATCCAACCGCAGGTTCCCCTACGGTTACCTTGTTACGACTTCACCCCAGTCATGAATCACAAAGTGGTAAGCGCCCTCCCGAAGGTTAAGCTACCTACTTCTTTTGCAACCCACTCCCATGGTGTGACGGGCGGTGTGTACAAGGCCCGGGAACGTATTCACCGTGGCATTCTGATCCACGATTACTAGCGATTCCGACTTCATGGAGTCGAGTTGCAGACTCCAATCCGGACTACGACATACTTTATGAGGTCCGCTTGCTCTCGCGAGGTCGCTTCTCTTTGTATATGCCATTGTAGCACGTGTGTAGCCCTACTCGTAAGGGCCATGATGACTTGACGTCATCCCCACCTTCCTCCAGTTTATCACTGGCAGTCTCCTTTGAGTTCCCGGCCGGACCGCTGGCAACAAAGGATAAGGGTTGCGCTCGTTGCGGGACTTAACCCAACATTTCACAACACGAGCTGACGACAGCCATGCAGCACCTGTCTCAGAGTTCCCGAAGGCACCAAAGCATCTCTGCTAAGTTCTCTGGATGTCAAGAGTAGGTAAGGTTCTTCGCGTTGCATCGAATTAAACCACATGCTCCACCGCTTGTGCGGGCCCCCGTCAATTCATTTGAGTTTTAACCTTGCGGCCGTACTCCCCAGGCGGTCGACTTAACGCGTTAGCTCCGGAAGCCACGCCTCAAGGGCACAACCTCCAAGTCGACATCGTTTACGGCGTGGACTACCAGGGTATCTAATCCTGTTTGCTCCCCACGCTTTCGCACCTGAGCGTCAGTCTTTGTCCAGGGGGCCGCCTTCGCCACCGGTATTCCTCCAGATCTCTACGCATTTCACCGCTACACCTGGAATTCTACCCCCCTCTACAAGACTCTAGCCTGCCAGTTTCGGATGCAGTTCCCAGGTTGAGCCCGGGGATTTCACATCCGACTTGACAGACCGCCTGCGTGCGCTTTACGCCCAGTAATTCCGATTAACGCTTGCACCCTCCGTATTACCGCGGCTGCTGGCACGGAGTTAGCCGGTGCTTCTTCTGCGAGTAACGTCAATCACTGCGGTTATTAACCACAATGCCTTCCTCCTCGCTGAAAGTACTTTACAACCCGAAGGCCTTCTTCATACACGCGGCATGGCTGCATCAGGCTTGCGCCCATTGTGCAATATTCCCCACTGCTGCCTCCCGTAGGAGTCTGGACCGTGTCTCAGTTCCAGTGTGGCTGGTCATCCTCTCAGACCAGCTAGGGATCGTCGCCTAGGTGAGCCGTTACCCCACCTACTAGCTAATCCCATCTGGGCACATCCGATGGCAAGAGGCCCGAAGGTCCCCCTCTTTGGTCTTGCGACGTTATGCGGTATTAGCTACCGTTTCCAGTAGTTATCCCCCTCCATCGGGCAGTTTCCCAGACATTACTCACCCGTCCGCCACTCGTCACCCAAGGAGCAAGCTCCTCTGTGCTACCGTTCGACTTGCATGTGTTAGGCCTGCCGCCAGCGTTCAATCTGAGCCATGATCAAACTCTTCAATTTAAGTTTGATGCTCGTGAATTAAACTTCGTAATGAATTACGTGTTCACTCAGAGACTTGGTATTCATTTTTCGTCTTGCGACGTTAAGAATCCGTATCTTCGAGTGCCCACACAGATTGTCTGATAAATTGTTAAAGAGCAGTGCCGCTTCGCTTTTTCTCAGCGGCGCGGGGTGTGCATATTACGCCATCCCGCTGCAGAGTCAAGCGTTTATTTTCGCTTTTCTCCGCTGACCCGGCAGCTTGTAATCCGTTGTTCCGTGTCAGTGGAGGCGCATTATAGGGAGTTATTTCAGGCTGACAAGGGGAAATTTAAAATAATCTTCCGAGTGCGTATTTTTTATTCTTTGTGCTTATTTTGACAACGTTTTGTGGGTTAATTGGGCGATTTCCCGCGCAAAATCCGCGACCTGTTCCCAATCGGTATACACCACTTCTTTATTGGTATCAGTTTCACCGCCTGACATCTTCATTATCAGTTGGATCATAACGCGGTCATACCAGCGATAGCGGGGATACAGCAAAGCGCCAGCAATAACCGCACTGCGATCAGGCCGCCACGGCGAACTCATCAGGAACTTACGCGCATAGCTGTTAGTTTGCGGCGTGCGTTTCTCCGGTTTACGGGCAACCAGGTTTACGGAGTAGAAGGCACTCGGCATCGCGTTCAGCCGCGTGGCATGCTTTTTCACAAACTCCTGAAAAGCTGCATGGTAATGACCATAGCGAATCGAGGCGCCAATCACCACGCTGTCATAATGTTGCCAGTCAGGCTCCGCGGTACGATGCAAATTAACGACATCCGCCCAAACGCCCAGCTCTTTGAGTTCAGAAGCCAGATACTCGGCGATTTCACGCGTTTGTCCGTCCCGGGAAGAAAAAAGAATCAGTGTTTTCACGTGTTACTCCATTATTCACGCCAGAAAGTAGGGGTAAAGAGTACCAGCAGGGTAAAGACCTCCAGACGACCAAACAGCATATTGGCAATCAGGATCCACTTCGCCACGGGGTTCATACTGGCAAAGTTGTCGGCGACAACCCCCAGCCCTGGCCCCAGGTTATTCAGCGTCGCCACAACAGAGGCAAACGCGGAGAAGTCATCAACACCGGTCGCAATAATCGCCAGCATACTGATAATAAAGACCAGCGCATAGGCAGAGAAGAATCCCCACACAGCTTCAAGGATTCGCTCCGGCAAAGCACGGTTACCCAGCTTGATACTGTAAACCGCATTCGGGTGGACCAGTCGTTTCAATTCGCGGTTACCCTGCTTAAACAGCAACAGGATTCGAATCACCTTCAAGCCACCGCCCGTCGACCCGGCACAGCCGCCAATAAAAGCAGAACATAGCAACAGCACCGGCAGGAACAGCGGCCAGCGGGCAATACTGTCCGTAGTAAATCCGGCGGTCGTCGCCATCGATACCACCTGAAAAAAAGCCTGGTTGATGGTCGTGAGTGCCGAACCGTAGGTATTGTGTATCCACAGCACCAGCGTACAGACAGCCACCAGCGTCAGCTGCACCCCAATGAACATGCGGAATTCTGGATCGCGCCAGTAGACCTTCAGGCTGCGACCGCTGAGTAAAGAGAAGTGCAGACCATAGTTACAACCGGAGATCAGCAAGAAGATAGCAATAATGGTGTTAATCGTGGGACTGTCGAAATACCCCACGCTGGCATCGTGTGTGGAAAAGCCGCCGATGGCTATCGTAGCAAAGCTGTGCCCAATAGCGTCAAACGCGGGCATCCCGGCAAACCATAGCGCCAGCGCACACGCCACCGTCAGTAATACATAGATAAGCCACAGCGTTTTCGCCGTTTCGGCAATACGCGGACGCATTTTGTTATCTTTCAGCGGGCCCGGCATTTCTGCCCGGTAGAGCTGCATCCCACCGACGCCAAGAATAGGCAGAATAGCCACCGCCAGCACGATGATCCCCATCCCGCCGAACCATTGCAGCATCTGTCGATAAAAGAGGATAGCGTGTGGCAATGAATCCAGCCCCACCAGCGTTGTCGCCCCCGTGGTGGTTAATCCGGAGAAGGATTCAAAAAAAGCGTCGGTTATCGTGAGGTTAGGGCTTTCCGCAAAGATGAACGGTAGCGCACCCACGCTACCCAGCACGGTCCAGAACAAAACGACAATCAGAAACCCTTCGCGCGATTTCAGCTCGCCCTTCTCTTTACGGTTTGGCCACCACAGCATGGAGCCGATCGCCAGAGCAACGAAGAAAGTTTGAGTAAACGCACGCCCTGCCCCATCGCGGTAGATGAGCGCTACCAGTCCGGGGATAATCATTGTCCCCGAGAATAAGATGACCAGTAGTCCAACGATTCGGGTGATGGCGCGAAAATGCATCTCTGCCGCTTCCTTAGTTCTTTAAAATGAGGTGGGGATTATTCTTCAATCGCTAACAATTGCAATGAACCACGACTAAAATCCGCCAGTTTTGCCGAAAATTCATCCACTTTGGCATAAGGAAGCGCCACCCTGAGCCGAACAAAAGCCTGGTAATCACTGGCAACAACTTTACCGTCAAACTGCCCCAGCAAAGCTTCAATGCCTGCCAGCTGACCGTACTCACACTGCAAAGTATATTCGGTTAATGGCGTCTTGCGCTGCGTCGTTAACTGACGCAACGCCTGATTCACGCCGCCACCGTAGGCTTTCACTAGCCCACCCGTACCCAGAAGGATACCGCCGTAGTAGCGCACCACCACCGCGGTAATCTCACCGATGCCACTCCCCATCAGCTGCGCGAGCATCGGTTTGCCTGCCGTACCAGCCGGTTCGCCATCGTCTGAAAATCCCAACTGCTGCGAGTCATTGGGCGCGCCCGCCACCCACGCCACACAATGGTGGCGGGCGTCCGGGTGTTCCATTTTGACTGACTCAACAAACGCTTTCGCCGCTTCTACGCCGTCCGTATGGGCGAGCAGCGTAATGAAGCGGCTTTTTTTGATCTCTTCAACGACGCTTACCGGCGCCGCAGGGATTAACCAACTGTCCATTACGCCAGTTTTAAATCCCGTGTCATGTTTTCGATATTGTTCTCGTGGACCACCACGTTATCTTCAATACGAATACCGCCGAACGGTTTCAGGGCTTCAATTTTCTGCCAGTTGAAGTGTTTGCTGAACTGCCCTTCACGCCACGGCGCCAACAGCGATTCAATGAAGTAGATGCCCGGTTCGATGGTCAGGACCATGCCCGGTTGCAGCACGCGGGTGCAACGCAGGTAAGGATACTTCGACGGTGCGGCCAGATGCGTACCGCTGTCATCTTGCATAAAGCCAGCGACATCGTGTACCTGCAGGCCCAGCGGGTGACCAATGCCATGCGGCATAAACGGCCCGGTAAGATCGTTTTCCACCATCGCCTCTTCACTCATATCGGTGATGATTTGATGCTTACGCAGCAGCTTCGCGATGCGCTGATGGAACTGAATGTGATAATCCACGTAGCTGGTGCCCGCTTTCATAGTGGCAATCAGCGCCAGTTGCTCGTCATTCACATCCTTCACCAGATGCGCATAGTCGTTGTCGCTTTTCGCCGACCACGTACGCGTCAGGTCTGCTGCATAGCCGTTGTATTCCGCACCGGCGTCCAGCAGGAAACTGCGGATTTCAGACGGAGCCTGATGATCCAGCCTGGTGTAATGCAGAACCGAAGCATGCTCGTTAAGCGCAACAATGTTGCTGTACGGCACGTCGGTGTCGCGATGACCGGTAGCAGTCAGGTAAGCGAGGTTGATGTCAAACTCGCTCATCCCGGAACGGAACGCTTCTTCCGCGGCACGGTGTCCATTCACCGCCATTTTCTGTGCTTCGCGCATACAGGCCAGTTCGTAATCTGTTTTGTAAGCACGATAATAATGCAGGTAGTCGATAACCCCTTTCGGGTTGATATTACTGGCCGCGATGTCCAGCTGCAGCGCGCGTTCCGGAACCGGACCGATGTAACCGATATTGCCGCGAGCAGCAGGCAGTTGGCTACCGATACCATCAGCTTTTGGCAGCGCGATGATCTCAATTTCTTCCGTCCAGAAGGAGGTCGGCAGCGGCTCAACGTTGTGCCAGTAATCGACCGGCAGGTAGAACCACAATTTCGGCTTATTCACGCCATCCACCAGCAACCAGCAGTTAGGAACCTGCGTTACAGGCACCCAGGCTTTGAATTGCGGATTGACCTTAAACGGGTAGGGATGATCGTCGAGAAAGACGTTAACAAGTTCTCCTGAGTGAATAAGTAACGCATCCAGCTTGAAGCGCTCCAGCGCGTCGCGCGTCCGTTCTTGTAGGGTAACGATATGATTTTTATAGAGTGCGGCCAGTGATTCCATTTTCTATCCTTCTGTTTTTTTGACCTCAAGTGTCCGCATCTTAGCACATCGTTTTGCGAGTGCGTGATTTCTGCCGAGCGTGATCAAATCGTCATTTCTTTAATCATTCATTTGCATTTTATTAACACAAAACACACACTTCGATTCATCTGGTATGACCAGATCACCTTGCGGATTCAGGAGACTGACATGCTTTACAAAGGCGACACCCTGTACCTCGACTGGCTGGAAGATGGCATCGCCGAACTGGTGTTCGATGCCCCAGGCTCAGTCAATAAACTCGACACGGCCACCGTTGCCAGCCTGGGCCATGCGCTTGACGTGCTGGAAAAACAACCGAATTTAAAAGGGCTGCTGCTGCGTTCTAACAAAGCAGCCTTTATTGTTGGTGCCGACATCACCGAATTCCTTTCACTGTTCCTCGTGCCTGAAGAGCAACTGAGCCAGTGGCTGCATTTTGCCAACAGCGTGTTTAATCGCCTGGAAGATCTGCCTGTTCCGACTCTCTCAGCAGTTAACGGCTATGCGCTGGGCGGCGGCTGTGAGTGTGTCCTGGCGACCGATTATCGTCTGGCTACGCCGGACCTGCGCATCGGCCTGCCAGAAACCAAGCTGGGCATTATGCCAGGCTTTGGCGGCTCCGTGCGTATGCCACGTATGCTGGGTGCGGACAGCGCGCTGGAAATTATTGCTGCGGGTAAAGATGTGGGTGCTGAGCAGGCGCTAAAAATCGGTCTGGTCGATGGCGTAGTGAAGCAAGACAAACTGCTTGATGGCGCGATCGCGGTATTACGTCAGGCGATTAACGGCGACCTCGACTGGAAAGCCAAACGTCAGCCGAAGCTGGAGCCGTTGAAACTCAGCAAAATTGAAGCGGCAATGAGCTTTACCATCGCCAAAGGTATGGTGGCGCAGACGGCAGGTAAGCATTATCCCGCACCGATTACCGCGGTAAAAACCATTGAAGCAGCGGCCCGTTTTGGTCGTGAAGAAGCGCTGAATCTGGAAAATAAAAGCTTTGTTCCACTGGCGCACACCAATGAAGCCCGCGCACTGGTTGGAATTTTCCTTAACGATCAGTTCGTGAAAGCCAAAGCCAAAAAGCTCACCAAAAATGTTGAAGCGCCAAAGCAAGCTGCTGTGCTGGGCGCAGGCATTATGGGCGGCGGCATAGCTTACCAGTCGGCCTGGAAAGGCGTGCCGGTTGTCATGAAAGATATCAACGACAAATCATTAACGCTGGGTATGACCGAAGCGGCCAAGCTACTGAACAAACAGCTTGAGCGCGGCAAAATTGACGGTCTGAAAATGGCGGGCGTTATTTCCACCATTCACCCCACCCTCGACTATAGCGGTTTCGAACGCGTGGACGTGGTAGTTGAAGCGGTCGTAGAAAACCCAAAAGTGAAAAAAGCGGTACTGGCGGAAACCGAAGATCAGGTTCGCCCGGACACCGTACTGGCTTCGAATACTTCCACCATCCCAATCAACGAACTGGCCAGCGCGCTTAAGCGTCCGGAAAACTTCTGTGGGATGCACTTCTTTAACCCGGTGCACCGTATGCCGCTGGTTGAGATCATTCGCGGCGAGAAAAGCTCGGATGAAACCATCGCTAAGGTTGTCGCTTGGGCAAGCCAGATGGGCAAAACGCCGATTGTGGTTAATGACTGCCCTGGTTTCTTCGTTAACCGCGTGCTGTTCCCCTATTTTGCCGGTTTCAGTCAGTTACTGCGCGACGGGGCGGATTTCCGCAAAGTCGACAAAGTGATGGAAAAACAGTTTGGTTGGCCGATGGGCCCGGCTTATCTGCTGGACGTGGTAGGTATTGATACCGCGCACCACGCGCAGGCGGTGATGTCCGCAGGCTTCCCTCAGCGTATGCAGAAAGATTATCGCGATGCGATAGACGCCCTGTTTGATGCTAACCGTTTCGGGCAGAAAAACGGTCTCGGATTCTGGCGTTATAAAGAAGACAACAAGGGCAAACCGAAGAAAGAAGAAGATGCCACCGTTGACGCTCTGCTGGCAGAGGTCAGCCAGCCGAAACGCGACTTCAGCGATGAAGAGATTATCGCCCGCATGATGATCCCTATGGTCAACGAAGTAGTGCGTTGCCTGGAAGAAGGCATTATCGCCAGCCCGGCAGAAGCCGATATGGCGCTGGTATACGGTCTGGGCTTCCCTCCGTTCCACGGCGGTGCGTTCCGCTGGCTGGATACGCTCGGCAGCGCGAAGTATCTCGATATGGCTCAGCAGTATCAGCACCTTGGTCCGCTGTATGAAGTTCCGGCCGGTCTGCGTGATAAAGCGCGCCATAACGAACCGTATTATCCCCAGGTTGAGCCAGCCCGCCCGGTTGGCAGCCTGAAAACGGCTTAAGGAGTCACAATGGAACAGGTTGTAATTGTTGATGCGATCCGTACCCCGATGGGCCGTTCGAAAGGGGGCGCGTTTCGGAACGTGCGGGCAGAAGATCTCTCTGCACATTTAATGCGTAGCCTGCTGGCGCGTAATCCGGCGCTGGAGCCAACCGCGCTTGATGACATTTACTGGGGCTGTGTGCAACAAACGCTGGAGCAGGGTTTCAATATCGCCCGTAATGCCGCGCTGCTAGCGGAAGTTCCGCACTCCGTTCCGGCCGTCACGGTCAATCGCCTGTGCGGTTCGTCCATGCAGGCGCTGCACGATGCGGCACGCATGATCATGACTGGTGATGCTCAGGCGTGCCTGATTGGCGGCGTTGAGCATATGGGCCATGTGCCAATGAGCCACGGCGTTGATTTCCACCCGGGTATGAGCCGCAACGTGGCGAAAGCCGCCGGGATGATGGGCCTGACCGCGGAAATGCTCTCCCGCATGCACGGCATCAGCCGTGAAATGCAGGACGCTTTCGCCGCACGTTCACACGCTCGCGCCTGGGCTGCAACACAGTCTGGCGCTTTTAAAAACGAAATCATCCCGACCGGCGGTCATGATGCCGACGGCGTGCTGAAGCAGTTTAACTACGATGAGGTTATCCGTCCGGAAACGACCGTTGAAGCGCTCTCCACCCTGCGCCCGGCGTTCGATCCGGTGAACGGAACGGTGACTGCCGGTACCTCTTCTGCGCTCTCCGACGGCGCAGCGGCGATGCTGGTAATGAGCGAAAGCCGCGCCCGTCAACTGGGTCTGACGCCGCGTGCCCGTATTCGTTCGATGGCTGTTGTCGGTTGCGATCCGTCAATCATGGGTTACGGCCCGGTTCCGGCCTCAAAGCTGGCGCTGAAAAAAGCGGGACTCTCCACCAGCGACATCGGCTTGTTTGAGATGAACGAAGCCTTTGCCGCTCAGATCCTGCCGTGTATTAAAGATCTGGGGCTGATGGAGCAGATCGATGAGAAGATCAACCTCAACGGCGGGGCGATCGCCTTGGGTCACCCGCTGGGTTGTTCTGGGGCGCGTATCAGCACCACCCTGCTCAACCTGATGGAACGCAAAGACGTGCAGTTTGGTCTGGCGACGATGTGTATCGGGTTAGGTCAGGGTATCGCAACGGTATTTGAGCGAGTTTAATCAAAGCATGCCGGGGGCGCTTCGCTTGCCCGGCCTACGAAATGTTATCTCAAAGCCATTGGTGCCAGAACAAGGCGGCAAGCGAATGAATCCCGATGAGCTTACGTATAGTAAGTGATTCGGGTGAATGAGCGAAGCCAACACAGTTATGGTGCCAATGGCGAAGAGAGAAAGTTTAGTTGCCGTTCTTCCCGCCTGTCAGGGGCGGGTTTTTTATTTCCCTGAACTACCACGCACCACTAACTGCACCGGCAGCAGCAGATTCTCTTCCTGATTTTCTTCCAGCAGTAAACGCAGCGCTTCACGCCCCAGCTGTTTTTTATCAACCGCAACGGTAGTCAGCGGCGGATGTGACCAGGACGCAGCATCGATATCATCAAATCCCACCAGCGCAAGATCTTCCGGGATACGTATACCCTGCTGCGCACACACCTGCTGAACAACCATCGCTGCCGCGTCGTTATAGGCAAAAATGGCATCGGGCGGCTCTGGCAGTCTGAGTAGCTCATTAACCGCATCCACCAGAGATTGCTCGGTATCCAGCAGCGGCGGCGCAACAACATCGTACTCTGGCGGCATTAGCAAACGGGCTTCATACAATGCCTGACGGTAGCCCTTTTCACGCTGACGGATGCTGTAGTGCGCGAGCGTACTGGCAAGAAAAGCAATGCGGCTGCGGCCTTGCGCAATCAGATGTTGCGTGGCCAGATAGCCGCCCAGGGTATTGTCAGGATTCACGCAAGGCAGTCCTGGCGCCCAGAGATCCACCAGCACCAGCGGCAATTTCATCTGTTGTAGCAGCCCAAGCAACTCAGGTTCAAAAAATCCCGCGCAGATCAGCGCATCAGGCTGGTGCAGCATCACCTGCTCACTTACTGCATCGCCTGGACCTATAGAGAGAAAGCTCAGCGCAACCCCCTTTTCGCGACACAGATCTTCTATCCCCAGCAGCAGTTGAGAGTAAAACGGTAAAGCCCGGCTGATATTGTGCTGGCGATGCAGTAAAAACAGGACACGTTTGATTTTGTCTGCGCGCAGGCGAGAAAAATCATAACCCTGCTGCTGCGCCACTGAAATAATGCGCTGCCGGGTCTCTTCACGCAGCCCCGGTTGCCCTTTTAGCGCGCGGGAAACAGCGCCAACCGAGACGCCACAAGCGTCGGCAATGTCTCTGATACGTACAGGTTTCGTCATTTCAGTCTCATGGATTTACTGTGGCTTGTTGCGCCCCCAGCCAGGCTGCGCCGCGTACGCCGCTGCTGTCGCCGTGGCGGGCCTGAACGATCGGTGTGCGGCACTGTTTACCAAACACGTACTGCGCCACTCGCGCCTGTAAGCCTGAGTACAGTAAATCGATATTGGATACCCCGCCCCCCAGCACGATAACATCGGGATCGAGCATATTCACCACACTCGCCAGCGCGCGAGCCAGTTGATCGCAATAGCGTTCCCACAACAAACAGGCGTCTGCATCACCCGATGCTACCCGTTGCATAATTTGTGGCACCCCCATATGTTGCGCGGTGTGATTCATATACTGACGCTCCAGGCCACTACCGGAAATAAAGCTCTCAATACAGTTCAACTGTCCGCAATAGCATGTCACTTCAGCCCCGTCCCGAGATCCGTGGTAGCGCGGCAAGGCATTATGCCCCCACTCTCCGGCACAGGCGTTAGGGCCGGAGATCAACCGGTTCTCGATGCATAGACCACCGCCGCATCCGGTACCGAGGATCACGCCAAATACCACGCTATGCCCACGCCCACTACCGTCCATCGCTTCTGACAGGGTAAAGCAGTTGGCATCATTGGTAACGGGCACTGGCATTCCTAATGCACGCTCGAGATCTTGCGCAAAGGCCTGCTGATTCAGCACCAGAATGTTGGAATTCTTAATCAAACCTTCGCTATCCACCGCACCTGGCACCCCGACGCCAACCGATAAAGGCTTATTAATGGCCTGCATAGCCCTGGCTATCATCTCCGTCACGGCCTGGAAAAAATCACCGTAACGCTGCTTTGGTGTCGCGCATCGTTCGCGGTAAACAATTTCACCCGCGTTATCAATCACCACCGCTTCGATTTTAGTCCCGCCGATATCCAGTCCGAGCCTCATGGTTTTTCCTCATTTGCCTCTCACAATGTGATGCGGTTTAGCTTGCCTATTTTGTTTACTAAACACATGGAGAGCTGTCACAAAAACTCAATTTATGTTTGAGTGACGGACATATTATGTTTACTAAAAAATAATTATGATGAGAAAGAGAGGCAATGACGCCGGGCCTGCGCCCTGCTAGTTGGAAGACAGATGATTGATGGATGCGCCGGAAGGGCTCCGGCGCACAGCGCTTAAATGAACGCGAAAGCGTCGCCAAACAGGCGATCTTCACGCGCACTGCGTTCATTACAGAACAGATCGCGCGCGATTTTGGCCATTTCAAAACGACCGGCAATGTAGATATCGTGCTCAGCCAGGGTACCGTAATCCTGCAATACCGCCGTTAACACGGTTCCCGTACGACCACGCCAGCCGTCTTCTGGCTGTTCCACCACTGGCTCAACGCGCAGATTCGGGTGATTAACAGACAACGCTTCCAGTTCGGAGAGATCGTAGAGATGCTTCTCTTCACGCCCACCCCAGTAAATGGTGATATCGCGGTTTGGATTACGCGCCAGCGCAGTAAGCAGAATGGAACGCACGTAAGAGAACCCTGTACCACCGGCAATCAGGATCAGCGGGCGCTCGTCTTCATCACGCAGCCAGGCTTCGCCATGCGGAATGTCGACCTTGATTTCCCGGTCTTTCAGAATGCGGTCCATCACAGCCATGGCATAAAGATTTAGCTCAGAGGCGCCAACGTGCAGCTCAATGAATCCTTGCTCGTCCGGCGTGGATGCCATGGAGAACGGACGCTTATCCCTTTCGTCCATCACGACCATTAAATACTGGCCAGCACGAAAGGAAAACGCCGCGTCTGGCACTAAACGAACGCGATATACGGTATCAGTGATAGCTTCTACCGAGGTCACTTTACAGCTTAAGGTTGTCATGCGCTCTCTCTGTCGGATCAATAGGCAAAATGATCGCGCCTCAGGCGCTTTTGCCGTCATTAAAGATGGCCAGTTCATCCCAAATTGCGTCAATACGCGCAGTTACTTCAGGATCTTTTTTAATCGGGCGTCCCCATTCGCGTTGGGTTTCGCCCGGCCATTTATTTGTGGCATCCAGCCCCATTTTTGAACCCAGGCCGGAAACCGGCGAGGCAAAGTCCAGGTAATCAATTGGCGTATTCTCTACCAGTACCGTATCCCGAGCCGGGTCCATACGGGTAGTAATTGCCCAAATCACATCATTCCAGTCGCGTGCATTGACATCATCATCGCAGACAATAACAAATTTGGTGTACATAAACTGGCGCAAAAACGACCAAACACCCATCATGACGCGTTTGGCATGACCAGCGTACTGTTTTTTCATCGTCACCACGGCCAGACGATATGAACAGCCTTCCGGAGGCAGGTAAAAATCGACGATTTCCGGGAACTGCTTTTGCAGAATAGGAACGAAAACTTCGTTCAGCGCCACGCCAAGCACCGCGGGCTCATCAGGCGGACGTCCGGTATAAGTAGAGTGATAAATCGCCTCTTCACGCTGGGTAATGTGCGTGACGGTAAAGACCGGAAAGCTATCTACTTCGTTGTAGTAGCCGGTATGATCGCCATACGGTCCTTCCGGGGCCAGCTCACCCGGTTCGATATACCCTTCCAGCACGATTTCAGCACTGGCGGGCACTTCCAGATCGTTGGAAATACATTTTACCACTTCGGTTTTGGTGCCACGTAACAGCCCGGCAAATGCGTACTCGGATAATGTATCAGGGACGGGCGTCACGGCCCCCAGAATGGTCGCAGGATCTGCCCCCAACGCCACCGAAACCGGGAAGCGTTCGCCAGGATGCGCCGCACACCACTCCTGGTAATCGAGCGCGCCGCCGCGGTGGGACAGCCAGCGCATAATAAGCTTGTTTTTGCCAATCAGCTGCTGGCGATAAATGCCCAGATTCTGCCGCTCTTTATGCGGACCACGCGTTACGGTTAGCCCCCAGGTAATCAGCGGTGCGGCATCTTCCGGCCAACAGGTCATAATCGGAATACGGTTTAAATCGACGTCATCACCGGAGTAGATTTTTTGCTGACAAGGCGCACCGCGCAACCGCTTAGTCGGCATGTTCAGCACCTGCTTAAACTGCGGCAGCTTATCAAACAGATCGCGGAATCCTTTCGGTGGCTCCGGCTCTTTCAAAAACGCCAACAGTTTACCGACTTCCCGTAGTGCCGAGACATCTTCCTGCCCCATCCCCATCGCAACACGCTTCGGTGTGCCAAACAGGTTACACAGCACCGGCATTGAATAGCCTTTAGGATTCTCAAACAGTAACGCAGGCCCACCAGCACGCAGGGTGCGATCGGCAATTTCAGTAATTTCCAGGTGGGGATCCACCTCAAGCGAAATGCGTTTGAGCTCGCCCTGCTGTTCAAGCAGCGTCAGGAAGTCGCGTAAATCGTGATATTTCATGGCGTCCATTGTGGCCTCTTCGTAAGCGCTTCATTATACGGCGTTCATCATTGTGATGCTGTATTTTTGTTAAATTAGCGTGAACTCTGGCGATACATATAAGCCCTGGGAGTATATACCCGTTGGGTTTCAGCCTGCTTTGAGGCGGGTATAATTAACTTAACTCATGGCTTTTGCTATGCTAGCGCTCAGAACAAGCGAATAAGAGTTATTATGCAATCCTGGTATTTACTGTACTGCAAACGTGGGCAACTTCAGCGAGCCCAGGAACACCTGGAAAGACAGGCGGTGAACTGCCTGACGCCTATGATCACCCTGGAAAAAATGGTGCGCGGTAAACGTACCACAGTCTGTGAACCACTATTCCCTAATTACATGTTTGTCGAGTTCGACCCGGAAGTGATCCACACCACCACGATCAACGCCACGCGTGGTGTCAGCCATTTCGTTCGTTTTGGAGCGACGCCTGCGACCGTCCCATCCCCCGTAATTCACCAGCTTTCTATCTACAAGCCTGAAGGTATTGTTGACCCGCAAACCCCTCAGCCAGGGGACAGCGTGATTATTACTGAAGGGGCGTTTGAGGGACTGAAAGCGATCTTCACCGAACCGGATGGCGAAGCGCGTTCCATGCTGCTGCTTAACCTCTTGAATAAAGAGATTAAGCAGAGCGTTAAAAATACCGGTTTTCGAAAAATATAAGTCGTTTAGAAGGTCACTTCGAACAGCGTTCTGACGTTGGCATCAATGGTTGCTGACAGCCATTGAGGGTCTTCCCCACGCCAGTGAGCAATTCGCTCAAGAATATGCGGCAGGTGCGCCGGTTCATTGCGACGTGACGTCGGTTTAGGCGTTAAGTCGCGAGGGAGCAGGTAAGGTGCATCGGTTTCTATCAGCAGTCTTTCCACCGGAATAAACGGCAGCAGCTCCCGCAGTTCCATCCCCCGGCGTTCATCACAGACCCACCCGGTGATACCGATATAAAGCCCTCGGTCCACGCAGTCCTGCATCTCCTGGCGCGAACCGGTGAAACAGTGCAGCACCGCGCCTGGGAGGCTGTCCAGCCACGGCTCCAGCAACGTCAGAAAACGCTCATGCGCATCCCGACAATGCATGAAAATCGGCATCTGCAGTTCAGCAGCAATGCGCAGTTGCGCTTCAAAAGCACGTTCCTGTTCCTGCGGCGTGGAGAAATTGCGATTGAAATCCAGGCCGCACTCACCAATAGCGACTACCTTCGACTGGTTTGCCAGCGTGATAATCTCGTCTTCCGTTGAGGATTGCCATTGGCTGCTGTCATGCGGGTGCACGCCAGCCGTGGACCAGCAATGCGGATAATGCTGCGCCAGCTTTAACGCCTGCTGGCTTTCGTGAAGGCTTGTTCCGGTCAGAAGCATACCGTTTACGCCCGCAGCAAAGGCGCGCGCCACGACCTCATCCCGGTCTTTCGCAAATTGTGAACTGGTTAAATTAACGCCAATATCAAACATGCTTCCTCCCATATGACAACCGCCCTGACGGGCGGTTGAATTTATTCTTCAGTTTTCTCGGTGGCTTCGGCTTCTTTTGCTTCTTCAGCCTCGTTGTCCTCATCTCTCGTACGTCGCTTACCGACATAGAAACGAGAGAAGAAAACACCCACCTCGAACAGGCAGTACATCGGTATCGCCAACAACGTTTGCGAGAAGACATCTGGCGGAGTCAGTAGCATCCCGACGACAAAAGCACCCACCACAACATAAGGACGTTTTTTACGTAAATCATCTGGCGTCGTAATGCCCATCCAGCATAGCAGCACGATGGCGACAGGCACCTCAAAAGAGACACCGAAAGCCATAAATAGCGCCATTACAAAGCTGAGATAGCTGGCAATGTCCGTTGATACCTGCACGCCTTGCGGAGCCGTGTTGGCCAGAAAACCAAACGCTAACGGGAAGACAACAAAATAGGCGAATGCCATGCCGATGTAGAACAACAACGAACTGGAGACCAGCAGCGGAACAACCAGACGGCGTTCATGTTTATACAACGCTGGCGCTATAAATGCCCACACCTGGTAGAGGATCACTGGCGCTGACAGGATCAGCGATACCATGAAGGTCAACTTGATTGGGGTAAAGAACGGCGAAGCCACATCGGTGGCGATCATTGTTGCACCCTGCGGCATCTGTTTAATCAACGGTGCCGCGACCATATGGTAAATGTCGTTGGCAAAGTAAACCAACGCCAGAAAGATCACGATTACCGCAATGATGCAGTTCAGGAGTCGCTTACGCAGCTCAATAAGATGCGTGATGAGCGGTTGGGTATCTTCTACAGCCATGTTTACGGTTTATCACTCGACGAGGGGGAGGATTCGGCAACAGGTGCGACAGCTTTCTTTTCTGCATCCATTAACGTAGCGGAAGTGTTTTCCGTTGGCTCTGGCGTTTTAGCACCCGTGGATTCCGGTTTTTGCTCCGGCGAACTGGCCTGGTTTTCAGCGGCAGCAGGGGTGACCCCTTCTCGCTGCGCTTCAGCTTCTTTCACCACCGGATTATGGATAGTGTGCGCTTCATCGCTCTCTTTCTCAGGATCGTGCACACTGTAAGAACGCTTCATCGACTCTGCCGCTTCACGCAGCTCATCCATTGAGGCTTTCAACTCCGGGGTCAGATTTGTCAGGCTCGCTTTCTCTACTTTCTTCAGGCTGTCCTGAAACTCCTGAAGCTTAAGCTCCTGGGTCAGTTCATTCTGAACAGTAGTTGCCAGGGAACGCAAAGCACGAACCCAGCCAGCAACCGTTTTTACCGCTACAGGTAAACGTTGCGGCCCCAGGACGATGAGGCCGATCACGAACACCAATAACAGTTCGCTAAAACCGATATCAAACACGGATTATACCTGCTCTTTATCTTGGCTTTTGGCGTCTTCTTTTTTCACTTCGCCCTGCTTATCGGTAATGGATTTAGCAGTAAAATCAGCATCCTGGCTGGTTTTATCTTGCTTTGGCTCATCATCACCCATTGCTTTTTTGAAGCCTTTAATCGACGCGCCAAGATCGGAACCGATGGAGCCGAGTTTCTTGGTGCCAAATAGCAGTACAACGATGACGGCAATGATCAACAACTGCCAAATACTGATACCACCCATACATGTTCCTCTGTCATAGATGATGAATTAATAAGGCCGTAGTATACGTTACACGACCTGCCTAGGGCGATGAAAAATTCAGCGCATTTTGCGCCAGCCGATCAACCAGGCTAAGACACCGCCGGCCATTAACCAGCCCGGCATAAGCCCCCACTCAGGACGGCTTACCAGCAGGAATGTTCCACTGAGCAACAATGTTGCACCAATGCCCAATAAATAACGGGATTGTCCCTGACGTACATGATTCGCGTGAAGCTCGCGGGCAATCTTATCAACACTGTGCTGTAAATATTTGCCCTGGCGCAAACTGTCATACACCAGTTCAGGTATTTCTGGCATTTTTTCGACCCAGAACGGTGCTTTTTCTTTAAATGCTCTAACAAGCGCCGGAATACCGACCTGATCTTTGATCCAGGATTCGAGGAAAGGCTTGGCCGTTTTCCACAAATCTAACTGCGGGTAGAGCTGACGTCCGACACCTTCAACGTACAGCAGCGTCTTCTGTAGCAATACCAGTTGAGGCTGAACTTCCATATTGAATCGGCGCGCTGTGTTGAACAGATTTAACAGCACATGACCAAAGGAAATCTCCGCCAGCGGTTTTTCGAAAATCGGCTCGCACACGGTACGAATGGCAAATTCAAACTCTTCTACGTTGGTATCCGGCGGAACCCAGCCAGAATCCACATGCAGTTCAGCAACTTTGCGGTAGTCGCGGTTAAAGAACGCGATGAAGTTTTCAGCCAGATAACGCTTATCTTCTTTGTTTAAAGAACCCACAATCCCACAATCAATACCAATGTATTTCGGGTTTTCAGGATGCTCATAACTCACGAAAATGTTCCCAGGGTGCATATCCGCATGGAAAAAGCTGTCGCGGAATACCTGAGTAAAGAAGACCTGAACACCGCGTTCAGCCAGCAGCTTCATATTGGTGCCGTTCTTCTCAAGCGAGGTGACATCTGAAACGGGAATACCGTAAATGCGCTCCATCACCATCATGTTCTGACTGCAATAGTCAGAGTACACTTCCGGGATGTACAGCATTGGGCTGTCTTCAAAATTACGTCGCAGCTGAATCGCGTTCGCCGACTCGCGCAGCAGATTCAGCTCATCAATCAACGTTTTTTCATATTCACGGACCACTTCTGTTGGTCGCAGGCGGCGGCCGTCTGGCATCAGGCGAGGTACCCAGCGAGCAAGGCGGTAGATTAGTTTTAAATCCGCCTTGATTACCGGCAGTATGTCCGGGCGGATAACTTTGATCACCACCTCTTTCCCATTCGATTTCAGTCGCGCGGTGTGAACCTGAGCAATAGACGCGGATGCCAGCGGTGTGATCTCAAAATCATCAAACCATTCCTCGACGGGCAGCCCACCCATCGCCTCTTCGATTTGTTCTTTCGCTCTTTGCCCATCGAATGGGGCTACCCGATCCTGCAATAACGCTAGCTGATCGGCGATGTGCGGCGGGAAAAGATCACGACGGGTAGAGAGCATTTGCCCGAACTTAATCCACACTGGGCCGAGCTCCTGTAAAGCCAGTCTCAGCCGTTCTCCCAGCGGTTTGTCTTTATGTCGGTTGGGCATCCAGAACAGCGTGTAACGCCACAACCGGAGCGGCAGCGTGATACGCATTTTGGGGATGAGTTCATCAAGACCGTAGCTTAAAAAAGTGCGAATGATGAAATAAAGGCGCCGTACTTCACCTGGCGTCATTTGGCCTCCAGTTTTTCCAGCCGTTTGGCCAGAGATTCGACCGCACGCTCAACGGCTGCCGTTTCTTCTGCAAACCATGCAACCTCAAGCGGACCTGGAGCCATACGCCACTCTTCGGTGATCGCTTCGGCAACATAGCGCTGCTGGCGTTGAATGTTGTGGCACAGGAACTTCGCTCCACCACGCAAAACTTTGCTGACCCCTTCCGCGACGATATCGCCGGTATAAGGTGCTAACAGTTCTGCGGGATCAAACTCCGCCAGATCGGCCAACGCGACAAAGTTCTGTACCACCTGGATATCGCCCTGAACCTCCAGCTCACCACTGCGGATAAGCGTGGTGAGTTGCTGCCGGTCGCGTAATTTCGGTAACACGCTGGCATGTGTGATTACGGTGCAATCGGCTTCGCCTTCCCATGCCCCCAGCACATCGACCTGGCGCTCACTAAACACCAGCACTAACGGTGTTGAAAATCCTTTTAGCTCAACACGCAGCACTTTGCCCTGTAAACGCGTTCTGGCTGACTTGAGCGCAGGAGAACGATACAGAAAGGTGTTAAGCAAATTTTCAACGCCGGCGGTCACTAAGGGTTTTAAAGGCATCCCCAATCTCCTGTCAGAACTTGTAACCACGATGCAGCGCAACGACACCTGCCGTCAGGTTGTAGTAATCAACGCTTTCGAACCCGGCATCTTGCATCATTGCTTTTAAAGTGTCCTGATCGGGATGCATGCGGATGGACTCCGCCAAATAGCGATAACTGTCTGCATCGCTTGCCACCATAGAACCAATGCGCGGCAAAACGTGGAAAGAGTATGCGTCGTAGGCTTTGCTCAGCGGTTCGATAATCGGCTTGGAGAACTCCAGCACCAGTAGACGTCCGCCCGGCTTCAACACGCGATACATAGATCGTAATGCTTTGTCTTTATCCGTTACGTTGCGCAGACCGAAAGAGATGGTGATGCAGTCAAACGTGTTGTCTGGGAAAGGTAATGCTTCCGCATTCGCCTGAACGTACTCAACGTTACCCACGACGCCGATATTACGCAGCTTTTCGCGACCCATTTTGAGCATTGAGTCGTTGATATCCGCCAGCACAACTTTGCCAGTTTCGCCTACCATGCGAGAGAATTTCGCCGTTAGATCGCCCGTACCGCCCGCTAAATCGAGAACGGTTTGCCCGCGACGCACGCCACTGCAGTCAATGGTGAAGCGCTTCCACAAACGATGAATGCCAAATGACATTAAGTCATTCATAACGTCATATTTAGACGCCACAGAATGAAAAACGTGGGCCACCATGTCAGCTTTCTGCTCTTTAGCGACGGTCTGAAAGCCAAAGTGCGTCGTTTCTTGTGAATTATCCACCATCTCAGTGCCTGCTCATCCAAAAAATGTTCAAGAAGTGTAACAGATTGGGCCAATTTGCCCTACCCTTCTGCCCGGTTCAACTACCCCAAACGGACTAGTTTGATTGCTGGTTTACTGCTTCATCATCAGGGTAAGGTTCATCCTGCTGCGTTTCAGGGACCGAACGCAAGCGGTACTCTTCATCCTGCGTAGTGGCTTGTTCAGCCAGTTCAGGATTAATCTCGCGCTTAATTTCCACGCCTAAACTGCGAAACGCTTCTGCCTGCGACAGGACGTTTCCACGACCTGAAGAGAGTTTTTTCATCGCCTGTCGGTAGTTATCCTGAGCTTTATCCAGGCTTTGGCCAATTGCCGACATATCATCCACAAACAATCGCATCTTGTCATAAAGTTTGCTGGCCCGATCGGCAATCTGTTGCGCATTACGACTCTGATGCTCGTAGCGCCACAAGTTGGCAATCGTGCGCAATGCCACCAACAACGTGGTAGGGCTAACCAGCATAATGTTATTTTTAAGGGCTTCGGTAATCAGTTCAGGCTGTCTATCGAGCGCCAGTAAAAAAGCAGGCTCAACGGGGATAAACATCAGCACATAGTCAAGTGTGCGCAGCCCAGGAAGCTGCTGATAGTCTTTGCGCCCCAGCAGACGGATATGGTTTCGTACCGAGGCGATGTGCTCCTGCAACGCGCTCTCGCGGGTGTATTCATCTTCAGCATTAAAATAGCGTTCATAGGCGACCAGCGTCATTTTCGCGTCGATCACCACATCTTTGCCCTGCGGTAACCGGACGATGACATCTGGCTGCATCCGCGAACGGGCGTCGTTCTCAATGCTGACCTGGGTTTCGTATTCATAGCCTTCGCGCAGACCGGAAGCCTCAAGCACCCGCGTGAGTACGACCTCGCCCCAGTTGCCCTGCGTTTTGTTATCGCCTTTTAATGCCCGCGTCAGGTTTACCGCTTCCTGCGCCATCTGCGCGTTCAGTTGCTGCAGATTACGAATTTCGTGCGCCAGAGTATGGCGTTCTTGCGCCTCTTTACCAAAGCTATCCTGAACCTGGCGTCGAAAACCGTCCAGTTGTTCGCGAAGCGGTGTAAGCAGGCTGTTCAGGCTTTGGCGATTTTGCTCATCTACACGACGGTTGCTGTGCTCGAAAATACGGTTCGCCAGATTTTCAAACTGTTCGCTCAGACGCTGTTCGCTGTTGATCATCTGGCGGATTTTATCTTCCGCATGCTGCTGCGTCGCTTCCAGACGGGTAGTGACTTCTCGAAGATCGGCTTCCAGAGAGGTGTTGATGCTGTGCAGGCTGCGCAATTCGTTATTGAGTAATTCGCACTCATCGCGCCAGTGGGCTTCCTGTGAGAGCTGCTGGCGGGCGGCGCTTAGCGCAATATCCAGTTCGCGTCGTTCTTCGATGAGGTCGGCACGGATCCGATCGGCATGCGCTTTTGTTGCCAGCCACCCCACCAGCAGCCCTGCGGCTAACGCCAGCACGGCACTCATCATAATTGAAATATCCACAACGCCCCCTTACAGCAACGACTTACCCGCACAAAATAGAATTGTGCTGTATAAACGTCCAGTTTAAAAGGAATTTCCTGCGAGGCACTACGCAAAATAAAAAGGCCGAACGCGTCGGCCTTTTTGAATAGACGGGAGAATTACAGTAAACGACGCGCAGCTTCCACCACGATTTTCACCGCGTGGCTTTCTGTTTGTTTCATCGTTTCCGCATTAGGGATCTCTTGCTGAGTACGGTTCACGATAACACCCGCGACCATACCGGCACGCAGACCCTGGCTTGCGCACATGGTGAGCAGCGTAGCAGATTCCATTTCGTAGTTCATGACGCCCATAGACTGCCACTCTTCCATTGAGCCTTTGAAACGGCTCACTACGCGACCAGAGAAGGTGTCATAACGCTCCTGGCCCGGATAGAAGGTATCAGAAGACGCGGTAACGCCTACGTGGGTGGTGGCGCCGATAGATTTCGCCGCTTCCACCAGCGCGGTGGTGCACTCGAAGTCCGCGACGGCCGGGAATTCCATTGGCGCGAAGTGCAGACTTGCACCGTCCAGACGGACAGACGCCGTGGTGACCAGTACATCTCCTACGTTGATATGTGGCTGGATGGCGCCAGTCGTACCGATACGCAGGAAGGTACGAATGCCCAACTGTGCCAGTTCTTCTACGGCAATAGAGGTTGACGGACCGCCGATACCGGTAGAGCAAACGATCACGGCTTTACCATCCAGCTCAGCACGCCAGGTAGTGAACTCGCGATGAGATGCCAGCTTAACCGGCTTATCCATCAGCGCGGCGATCTTTTCCACACGCTCCGGGTCGCCAGGGACGATAGCGAGCTGAGCCCCTTGTAAATCGTTCTTAGTGAGGCCGAGATGAAAAACATCAGACTTAGACATAAAAACTCCTCTGTGAATCGGTTTTGTCAGAAGAAGCAAAAACACACTTTACCGAAGGCATGAACATATTTTCGTGACAGTCATCACTATGATGTAAATCAATTGCATTTCATTACCATAAAATAGTGACCTGAATCACATAAATGATGCGATGTAAGGAAGCCCTGCACAAAAGATAGACCGTTTAAGGCAATGTGGTTCGTTGCATGTGTCTATAGTTAACAATGCGCTTTTTGGCTGAATATTTAAGGGTACGGAGAATACCATGACAACACGACAATCTGGCTTTGCACCTGCTGTATCTCCACCGACGTCTACCACGGTTCACACTCCGGATAACGCCATTATCGCCGGTGTAACGTCCATACCTTCACAAGGCGATGATATGCCAGCGTATCACGCACGACCAAAACAGTCCGATGGCCCGCTGCCTGTGGTCATTGTCGTGCAGGAGATTTTTGGCATTCATGAACACATTCGTGACGTTTGCCGCCGTCTGGCTCTGGAAGGGTATCTGGCTATCGCACCAGAGCTCTATTTTCGTGAAGGCGATCCCAATGACTTTGCCGATATCCCTACGTTGCTCAGCAGCCTTGTCGCCAAAGTGCCTGACTCTCAGGTATTGGCCGATCTGGATCATGTCGCCAGTTGGGCTTCTCGTAACGGAGGAGATGCCCACCAGTTGATGATCACCGGATTTTGCTGGGGTGGACGCATCACCTGGCTGTATGCAGCTCATAATCCGCAGTTAAAAGCGGCGGTAGCGTGGTATGGCAAACTGGTGGGCGATAAAACTCTCAACTCGCCGAAACATCCTGTTGATATCGCAACCGATCTTAACGCCCCCGTTCTGGGACTTTATGGCGGCCAGGACACCAGTATTCCGCAAGATACCGTTGAAACAATGCGTCAGGCGCTGCGCGCCGCCAATGCAAAAGCGGAAATCGTGGTCTATCCCGATGCCGGACATGCGTTTAACGCCGATTATCGTCCGAGCTATCACGAAGAGTCCGCAAAAGATGGCTGGCTGAGAATGCTGGAGTGGTTCACACAATACGGCGGGAAGAAATAAACGTTAATTGCCCGGCGGCGACTACACCTTACCGGGCCTACAACTCTTGCTATTTCCTGTAAGCCGGGTAAGCGCTTGCGCTTCCCGGCCACCGGCTCTGAATTACGCCTGACGCAGGTTCTGCGCAGCTTTGACCATGTTCGCCAGCGCGGCGCGGGTTTCCGGCCAACCGCGCGTTTTCAGGCCGCAGTCCGGGTTGACCCACAGACGCTCGGCCGGAATACGCTGCTCGGCTTTCTTCAGCAGGGCTTCAATCCACTCCACGCTCGGGACGTTCGGCGAGTGAATATCGTATACGCCCGGCCCGATTTCGTTCGGATAGTCGAACTCTTCAAACGATTCCAGCAACTCCATATCAGAGCGTGAAGTCTCAATGGTGATCACGTCCGCGTCCAGCGCCGCAATGGAGTCCATAATGTCGTTGAACTCGCAGTAACACATGTGGGTGTGGATCTGGGTTTCATCCTTCGCCACCGCCGCGTTAATGCGGAAGGCTTCCACGCCCCACTCCAGATACGCCGCCCAGTCGCTGCGGCGCAGTGGCAGACCTTCGCGCAGTGCCGGTTCATCAATCTGGATGATGCCAATACCCGCCGCTTCCAGATCCGCTACCTCATCACGCAGCGCCAGCGCAATCTGCTTAGCGATGGTTTCACGCGTCACGTCTTCACGCGGGAATGACCAGCAGAGAATGGTCACCGGACCGGTCAACATGCCTTTTACCGGTTTGTCGGTCAGCGACTGGGCATACTTCGCCCACTCCACGGTGATCGCTTCCGGGCGGCTGACATCGCCAATAACCACCGGCGGCTTCACGCAGCGAGAGCCATAGCTCTGCACCCAACCGTTCTGGGTAAAGACGAAACCGTCCAGGTGCTCGCCAAAATATTCCACCATGTCGTTACGTTCGGCTTCACCGTGCACCAGCACGTCGAGCCCCAGACGTTCCTGTTCAACAATCGCCTGTTTGATATGTTCCGCGATACCGGTGCGGTAGTTACTTGCATCCAGGTTGCCCTTTTTGAAGTCCAGACGCAGGCCGCGAATTTCCGTGGTTTGCGGGAATGAGCCGATAGTGGTGGTCGGCCATGCCGGCAGATTAAAGCGGGCACGCTGCGCTTCGGCGCGAACCGGGTAAGCGTTGGCACGTTGGCTGTCCTGGGCGGTGATCGCCGCCAGACGTTTTTCCACTGCGGCGTTGTGTACGCGGGTAGAGTGACGACGAGCCTGGATCGGTGCGCTCCACGCCACAATTGCCGCCGTATCACCGCTGTTCAACGCATCACGCAGCAGCGCCAGCTCGCCGCATTTTTGTAGGGCGAAGGCAAACCAGCTCTTCACTTCTGCATCAAGGCGGGTTTCCACGCTGAGATCGATTGGGCTGTGCAGCAAGGAGCAGGAAGAAGCTACCCACAGGTCACGTTTACCGACGATATCTTTAATTTGCGCGTATTTTTCGCTGAGATCGGCACGCCAGACGTTGCGACCGTTCACCAGCCCCGCTGACAGCAACCAGTCGGCAGGCAGACGCTTGTGCAGCTCGGCCACATCATCTTTACCGTGCACGAAGTCAACGTGCAGCCCCTGCACCGGCAGCGCGGTAATGGTATCCAGGTTTGGCGTTACGCCTTCGAAGTAGGTGGTCAGCAGCAGCTTCACCTGACCCGTCAGCGCGTCATACGCCGGTTTGAAGGCGTTCAGCCAAACCTGAGGCAGCTCCAGCACCAGAGCCGGTTCATCAATCTGCACCCACTCAATACCGCGTTTCGCCAGCTCAGCCAGCACCTGCTGGTAAACCGGCAGAATATCGTTCAACAGGCTCAGGCGGTCAAACTGTTCGCCCTTCACTTTCCCCAGCCACAGGTAAGTTACCGGTCCCAGCAGCACAGGTTTCACCTTGTGACCGAGCGCCAACGCTTCATCCACTTCATCCAACAGTTGGGTCCAGGTCAGTTTGAACTGCTGACCTTTGGTGAACTCTGGCACCATGTAGTGATAGTTGGTGTTAAACCATTTGGTCATTTCTGCCGCCGCCGCGGGCTCCCCGGTTGGTGCGCGGCCACGGCCAATGCGGAATAAGGTATCGATATCGACCGAGCCGTCTTTATTTTGATGACGAGCCGGAACGTTGCCGAGCAGCAGGCTGGTGGTCAGCACGTGATCGTACCAGGCAAAATCGCCCACTGGCAGCAGGTCAACGCCCGCCTGCTTCTGCTGATCCCAGTGACGGGCACGCAGCTCGCGGCCAACGGTTAGCAAATCTTCACGGGAAGAATTTCCCGCCCAGTAGCTTTCTTGCGCTTTTTTCAGCTCGCGACGCAGGCCAACGCGAGGGAAACCGAGGGTGTGATTAAGTATTGTCATTTTTCTTCCTCTAATTATATGTAAATCCTATTGATTTTTAATTTAGGGAAGGTGGCAAGTTTATTCATCCCAGGAGCTTACTGAAGTAAGTGACCGGGGTGGAAAAACGCAGCCAACGCACCATAAATTTAAAAGACGAAGGATTTTAGCCATCCAGATGTTTACACATCCATAATTGACAGTTACTGTATATTCCTCAAGCGCAATTTGTTCATGCCGAAGTGAAGGACTTTCATGATCGAGATTAAACACCTGAAAACGCTCCAGGCGTTGCGGAATAGTGGTTCGCTGGCGGCCGCAGCGGCGACGTTGCATCAGACCCAATCCGCCCTCTCTCACCAATTCAGCGATCTGGAACAGCGCCTTGGCTTTCGACTTTTTATCCGTAAAAGCCAGCCTCTGCGCTTTACGCCGCAAGGCGAAATTTTGCTGCAGTTAGCAAATCAGGTGTTGCCGCAAATTGGTCGTGCGCTGCAGGCCTGCAACGAACCGCAGCAAACCCGGCTGCGGATCGCTATTGAATGCCATAGCTGTATTCAATGGCTGACGCCCGCGCTGGAGAATTTTCGTGCCAACTGGCCGCAGGTGGAGATGGACTTTAAATCCGGCGTGACGTTCGATCCGCAACCAGCGCTACAGCAGGATGAGCTGGATCTGGTGCTGACATCCGACATTCTGCCGCGTAGCGGACTGCACTACTCGCCGATGTTCGATTTTGAAGTCCGCCTGGTACTGGCGCCGGACCATCCGCTGGCCAGCAAGACGCAGATCACGCCGGAGGATTTAGCCAGTGAGACGCTGCTTATTTACCCAGTGCAACGGAGTCGACTGGATGTCTGGCGGCATTTCTTGCAGCCTGCGGGCGTTAGTCCGTCGCTGAAGAGCGTGGATAACACCCTGCTGCTGATTCAGATGGTTGCAGCCAGAATGGGTATTGCAGCTTTACCGCACTGGGTGGTGGAGAGTTTTGAACGCCAGGGCCTGGTGGTGACCAAAACCCTGGGTGATGGATTGTGGAGTCGGCTGTACGCCGCCGTGCGCGATGGCGAGCAGCGACAGCCGGTCACGGAAGCGTTTATTCGCTCAGCGCGGAATCACGCCTGCGATCACCTGCCGTTTGTACGGAGTGCGGAACGACCCACTTTCGATGTACCCACAGTGAAGCCACTATCACAGCCGCACCAATAATGAAGCTTGGCCAGTGAGGCTGTTGATGCCAGATAGCCAGGTTAACCAGCAGCCCGGCCGGCACATGCATATTGTTCATGATGCCCAGCGTCCCCGCATCCACCTGGGTCGCGCCGTAGTTCCACATAAAGTAACCAATGCCGGACGCTGCCACGCCAAGAAAGACCAGAATTCCCCACTGTAGCGTGGTTGCAGGCATTTTCTGCGCATTCCCCAGCATGAACCAGGCAACGACCGCCACCATAAAGGCCCCCATGTAAAACCAGGCAAAGGCGTTGTGCTGCGGCATTGGCCGCGTTTCCATCAGACGCTTGTAGCCCACCATGCCAATGGCAAAGCTGATATTGGACAACTGCACCAGCAGCAGGCCGGTCCAGAAGTGGCTGGTCACCTGATCGTAACGAATGATCCCCGCACCAATCACCGCCAGCAACGCACTGAAGGCGTAGCTCCAGCGCAGACGACGTCCGCTCATCAGGTCATAAATCAGCGTAATGTAGAGCGGCGTCAGCACGGTAAAGAGCAGCAGTTCTGATACCGTCAGGTACAGATAGGCGTGAAAACTCAGCATATACATAATGCCAAGCTGCATGGCGCCCACCAGCATATACAGCGCGATGGTTTTTACGCTATGCCCACGGGTACGTAAAAACGGCAGGAACACCAGCGCCGCCAGCCCAACGCGCACCAGCACCGCAAAATAGCTATCGACATGACCGGCAAGGTACTCGCCAAACAGGCTAAAGGAAAAGGCCCACAGAATTGTGGTAATGATGAGTAACGCCACAATGGATGTCTCTTAACAAAAGGTACGCCCATTGTAGCGAAGTTTTAAGTTGACATCTGGTCAACTAACGAACAAAAACATTACTGCAAAAACAGCTCACGCAGATAATGCGGCACGGCATCGTCGGCATTAAGACCAATGACTTCCAGTTCCGGATGCAGATCCTTCAGGCGCTGGTGAGCGTTGCCCATAATGCAGCCTTTGCCCGCCATGGAGAGCATTTCCGCGTCGTTCATCCCGTCGCCAAAAGCGATACAATCTTTCAGGCTATAGCCCATAGCTTTCGCCACCGCTTCCAGCGCATGGCCTTTCGATACGCCGCCAGCCATGACTTCCAGGCAGGTAAGCGTAGAGAAACTGACGTTGACGCGGTCGCCCCAGCGGGCGTTAATCGCCTGTTCCAGCGGCAGCAGCCTTTCGTGAGAATCAGTGGTGAAAAACACCTTACTCACGCCTTCCGGCTCCAGTAGCGCAGGTTCAAACAGTGAATAGTTAAACACTGCTTCTTTGAAGAAGCGCATTTCGTCCGGGCGATGGCGGTTCATAAACCACTCATCATCACGATAAACGTTGGTCACGATGTCCGGGTTTGCATTCACTACGCCAAACAGGTCGCTGGCAATGTCGCGATCCAGGTTATGCGAAAACACCAGATTCCCGTCAGAATCATGCACCCGCGCGCCGTTGGACGTGATCATGTAGGTTTTAATGCCGAGGTTATCGCGAATTTGCCCCACATCAACATGATGACGGCCAGTCGCAAACACGAAGTTAACGCCACGAGCGGTCAATAACTTCAGCGTCTCTTTGGCATAAGGGGACAGGGTATGGTCGGGAGAAAGCAGCGTACCGTCTAAATCAGACGCAACAACCTGATACATAAGAAAATTCAACCTCTAGGCAAAGCGGGTTCCGCTGGATGAGTTATGCTCGTCGAAAAATTCGACAATAGCGTTAAGCGCGACTGAGCGCATTGCGTCCTTTTCAAAAAGGATCTCATGGTACGCGCCTTTGATGACCAGCGGCTGCCCCCCTTCTACGGGATGGCCCGCTGCGGCGCGGAGTTCACAAAAACGATCGTGCATGCGGTTATCTACCACACGCTCTTCTTCGGCCTGAATCAGCAGCGTCGGCGTCGCGTCGTCTCCTGCTCCAGCCAGAACCTGTTCGCCTGCCAGAATACCTTCACGTACCCAGTGGTAGGTGGGGCCGCCAACGCGCAGCCGTGGCTCATCCGCATAGAAGCGTAGATTGCGCCGATAGCGCTGTCGACTATGGGTTAACGCATTCATACCGAATGGCAGCGCCCGCCAGCGCCCGGTACCCATCGCATAACCTTCGCGGATCCGCGGATGCCCTTCAGCCCAGTCCAAAATGTGGCGTACCATCCAGTCGGGAAAGCGCATCACAATACCAAACATCGGCGCGCAAAGCGCGATGGCATCACACTGATTCGGGTGGCGCTGCAAGAATAACGTGGCAATCGCACCGCCCATTGAATGCGCCAGTATATAGCGCTTTCTCCACGGACCGGGTAGCACTTCCTGCTGCCAGAAGGCGGTTAAATCGTCGACATAGTCATTAAAGTTATCGACATGACCGCGATGCGGGTCCGAAAGCATACGCCCGGAACGCCCCTGGCCACGGTGATCGATAATGAGGACGTCAAAACCAGAATGAAACAGGTCATACGCCAGTTCAGCGTATTTCACGTAGCTTTCAATGCGTCCAGGACAGACGACGATGACGCGATCGTTTTTTTCTGCGTGAAAACGCACAAAATGGACGGGGATATCATCCACGCCCGTAAATTCCGCTTCTTCCCGCTGACGCCAGAAATCTGTCAGTGGCCCCATGGAAAAAGCAGCAAACGCGTTTTCTCTTGTTTCCCAGTCTTTTTGCTGCTGAAACATCGGGTATCCAGCCTCGCTGACCAAGTAAAATCGTTTTTTTCGCCGTCGCTGACACAACCTAACGGCAGTAGCGTATTGTGGCATAAAAATAGACAATCCGGGAGTTTCTCATGACCTTTGAATGGTGGTTCGCCTACCTGTTGACCTCTATTATTTTGAGCTTGTCTCCAGGCTCTGGCGCAATCAACACCATGACCACCGCCATCAGTCACGGTTATCGCGGTGCCAGCGCGTCGATTGCTGGTTTGCAGACAGGACTTGGCATTCATATCGTTCTGGTTGGTGTAGGACTGGGAACGCTATTTTCACGTTCGGTTATCGCATTTGAGGTGCTGAAATGGGCGGGGGCGGCCTATCTGATTTGGCTGGGTATTCAGCAATGGCGGGCGGCGGGTGCTATCGATCTGAACACCATGGCGAATACGCAATCGCGCAGCCGCCTGTTCAAACGCGCAGTCTTTGTTAATCTGACCAACCCCAAGAGCATCGTTTTCCTTGCAGCCCTGTTCCCGCAGTTTATCCTGCCACAGGAACCGCAGTTAATGCAGTACGTGGTGCTTGGCGTCACGACCATCGTGGTCGATATCATTGTGATGATCGGTTACGCGACGCTGGCCACGCGCATTGCTGGCTGGATTAAAGGGCCAAAGCAAATGAAAGCGTTAAACAAAGTGTTTGGCTCGCTGTTTATGCTGATAGGCGCCTTGTTAGCCTCGGCACGGCATGCCTGATGAAGGTGCCGGAGGCGCTTGCGCTTATCCGGCCCGGAAGGAACTTAACGCGAAATAATCAGGTGGATACCGAAGCCCGCAAACAGCGCACCGGCAAAACCATCAATCCACTTCGCCAGACGCTGATAGCCACGACGCATTTTCGGCAGTGCAAACAGGCTGGCGACTACGGTAAACCACGCCAGCGTTTCCACGATGATCAGGGCAAAGATCCCCCAGCGTGCGCCCGTTCCCACGTTATCGCCAACGAACAATGAGAACACGGAGCCAAAATAGATAATGGCTTTAGGGTTCGCCAGGTTGGTCAGCAGCCCCTTCAAAAAGCTGCGTCCGCTCTGTGCCAGCTCAACTTGCGGAGTGGGAGTCGCAACATCCTGTTTTTTAAACGCGCCGCGTAGCATCTGATAACCCATCCAGCACAGATACAGCCCCCCGCCCACCATAATAATGGTGTGCAGCCAGGCCATTTTTTCGATAATCAGATGTAGGCCGAGCAGCGCTACGCCAGCCCAGACCATGACGCCACAGGTAATACCCAGCACGCCCATCATGGCTTCTTTGCGCGAACGGCTAACCGCTGTTTGAGAAACAAAGAAAAAGTCGGGACCAGGGCTCATCAGCGCAACGATATGCACCAACGCAACGGTGAAAAATAGCGTTAACATAAAAATGACTCGCGGGGGAAATAGTTCAGTGAGTCACCATCCTGGCACTTTTTTGCCTGGCTGACTACTCTTCGTCGTCACCATCAACGTGCGCGCGAATAAGCGCCATAAACTCTTTGCCAAAACGCTCAAGTTTACGCATCCCCACGCCATTAACGCTCAGCATTTCGCTCGGTGAAACTGGCATCTGCTCAGCCATTTCAATCAGCGTGGCATCGTTGAACACTACATACGGCGGGATATTTTCTTCATCAGCAATGGCTTTACGCAGCTTCCGCAATTTGGCGAACAGTTTGCGATCGTAATTGCCACCGAAGGATTTCTGCATCGCTCGCGGTTTCAGCGCCACAATACGCGGTACCGCAAGCTGTAGCGCAACATCACCACGCAGTACCGGACGCGCGGCTTCGGTTAGCTGTAACGCGGAGTGATGAGCAATATTCTGCGTCACCAGCCCAAGATGAATAAGCTGGCGGATAACGCTTACCCAATGTTCGTGGCTTTGCTCACGACCAATGCCATAGACAGGCAGCTTGTCATGGGCCAGCTCGCGAATTCGCTGGTTATTCGCTCCGCGCAGAACCTCCACGACATAACCCATACCAAAGCGTTGATTAACACGGTAGATAGTCGACAGCGCTTTGCGCGCATCCATGAGTCCGTCGTACTGTTTTGGCGGGTCGAGACAGATGTCGCAGTTACCACACGGCTCCTGACGCCCCTCGCCAAAATAGTTCAACAGCACCAGACGACGACAGGTTTGCGCCTCGGCAAACGCCCCCATCGCATTGAGCTTATGCCGTTCGATATCCAGCAGTTGTCCGGCGGGTTTCTCTTCGAGGCAACGGCGCAGCCATGCCATATCAGCCGGATCGTAAAACAGCATTGCTTCCGCAGGCAGGCCGTCACGCCCGGCGCGGCCGGTTTCCTGGTAATAGGACTCGATGTTGCGCGGAATATCGAAATGCACCACGAAGCGTACGTTGGGTTTGTTGATTCCCATGCCAAACGCCACGGTCGCTACGACGATTTGCAGGTCATCACGCTGAAATTTCTCCTGCACTTCTGCACGTACAGCGTTTTCCAGCCCGGCATGATAAGCCCCGGCGCTAATGCCTCGGCTTTGCAGACGCGCGGCGGTGTCTTCTACTTTAGCGCGACTGTTACAGTAGATAATACCGGACTTACCGCGCTGCTCTTGCACGTAGCGCATCAGTTGATCGAGCGGCTTAAACTTCTCCATCAACATGTAGCGAATATTCGGGCGATCAAAGCTGCTGATCTGAATTAACGGGTCGTTGAGCCCCAGCAGACGCACAATATCCAGCCGGGTTGTCTCGTCCGCGGTCGCGGTCAGCGCGACAAACGGCAGAGTTGGGAAACGCTGACGCAACTGCCCCAGCGCGGCGTATTCCGGGCGGAAATCATGCCCCCACTGCGAAATACAGTGCGCTTCATCAACTGCCAGCAGTACCGGGTTCCAGTGCGCCAGATTTTCAAGGAAGTTATCCAGCATCAGGCGTTCGGGCGCAATGTACAGTAAGCGAATCTGCCCGCTACGACAGCCTGCCATCACCTCAAGCTGCTGCTCACGACTTTGGGTGGAGTTCAGACACGCGGCCGCCACGCCGTTGGCAAGCAGTTGATCGACCTGATCTTTCATCAGAGAAATCAGCGGAGAAACAACAACGGTGAGGCCGTTAAGCAATAATGCGGGAATTTGATAGCACAGGGATTTTCCGCCACCGGTCGGCATAACGACCAGGCAGTCGCGACCAGCGATCACGGTATCAATGATTTCTTCCTGACCAGGGCGAAACTGTTGGTAGCCAAAGGTTTCCTGCAAAACCTGTTTAGCGCCCATTTCCAGATTCAACACTTCCGCCTGCGCCACATTAACCCCATTAGCCTGAAATAAAAACAGGCGCTATTTTCAGCGCCTGAGAGAGAAACTGCAATGATTAAAATACTCTCAATACCTGTCAGAAGATATCGTTAAGCATTACACCCACGCCAACACGGGTCTGATTGAAGTTGTAGTCAATCAGTGATTCGCCGTAGCCGCTGTAGACCTGGGTATAAAGACGCACATGCTTGGTAATGGGATAACTGGCCCCCAGCTCTGCGCCGCCGTAGCCGGTATTCCAGTTGTACTGGCCTTTCACACTGATCACCGCGTCACCCAGGTGATAACCCATTTTTAACTGATAGTAGCCCATATATTTGGTGATATCAGGGTTATCGTCAGTGCTGCCGATAACGTACCACGGCTTAACTTCCACCAGCCAGTTACCGTTTTCAGCCATCAGCCGGGTGTAAAGGCGGTTCCAGCTACGTGAGGTGGGGTCGGATCGACCATTGGAGTCATGGTTATAGCCCATTTCAACATCGCGGAGCGTCCAACCGGCAAAGCGATAGTCGGTGGCGAAACCGAGGAACAATTGCGGTTCATAGTTGGTTTCGCGAAACGGCGCAGACTCTTCACTGTTCGAAAGCTGCCACCAGGACTTCTGGGTATAGGAACCGCCGAGTACCGAGTTCGGGCCTAATATTCCGCGCCAGAGCGGAAACGCCAGGCTTAGCTGAAACTTAACCTCATCTTTGCGCGCATTTTCGGACCAGCTATAGCTGCTGATCGCCTCTTTGTTCATGTCGCTGGTATTGGTGTAGATGAGATAGTTGGTCTCATAAGGATAAAGCGTGAAAGGGTTGTCATGCTCCTGCAGCATGTTGGCGATGATACTGCCGCGAACCGCCGGTGCATCATGAATCTCTTTCACTGTCGCTTCCTGCGCATACGCGGTCAACGGCAGCATGACTGCTGGTAGTAACCATCCCAGAATCGCCCGCATCGGTAATGTTCTCCTGAACCAAAATATTGATGAATTGTATAATTATCTGGCAAGTATTCTACATACTTAGCGAGTTCCTCGTTAGTTATCCCGTCCTAAAGTAGAAAACAACAAATAATAAGCATAATATCAACATTTCATTAACCATTGAGATGTAGGGATCGTATGTCTGCCGTACTTACTGCTGAGGAAGCGCTGAAGTTAGTGGGTGAAATGTTTGTCTATCATATGCCGTTTAACCGGGCGCTGGGTCTGGAGCTTGAACGCTATGAGAAAGAATTTGCTCAATTAGCCTTTAATAATCAACCGATGATGGTCGGCAACTGGGCGCAAAGCATTCTGCATGGCGGCGTGATCGCGTCGGCGCTGGACGTTGCCGCCGGGCTGGTGTGCGTTGGCAGTACGCTGACCCGCCATGAGACGATCAGCGAGGACGAACTGCGTCAGCGAATGTCACGTATGGGGACAATCGATTTGCGCGTTGATTACCTGCGCCCGGGGAGAGGAAATCGCTTTACCGCCACCAGTAGCCTGCTGCGGGCGGGGAATAAAGTCGCCGTTGCGCGCGTGGAACTGCATAACGAAGAACAGCTTTATATTGCCAGCGCAACCGCCACTTATATGGTGGGGTAAGTGCTCAAAAAAAGGTAAACTGCTGTTACATTTCTGAAATGAGTTTTCCCGATGGATGCTAAACAAACGCGGCAGGGCGTGTTACTCGCTCTTGCTGCTTATTTTATTTGGGGTATCGCTCCTGCCTACTTCAAGCTGATTTACTATGTCCCGGCGGATGAGATCCTGACGCATCGCGTCATCTGGTCATTTTTCTTTATGGTGGTACTGATGAGCATCAGCCGCCAGTGGTCGGGCATCAAAACGCTGCTACAAACGCCAAAGAAGATCTTCCTGCTGGCGCTCTCTGCAGTGCTCATCGGTGGAAACTGGCTGCTGTTCATTTGGGCGGTCAATAATCATCATATGCTGGAAGCCAGCCTGGGCTATTTTATTAACCCGCTGGTGAATATTGTGCTGGGAATGCTTTTCCTCGGCGAGCGCTTTCGTCGCATGCAGTGGCTGGCGGTACTGTTAGCCGCCTGCGGCGTACTGGTACAGCTGTGGACCTTCGGATCGCTGCCAATCATCGCGTTGGGCCTGGCGTTCAGCTTTGCTTTCTATGGTCTGGTACGCAAGAAGATTGCCGTCGAAGCACAAACCGGCATGCTGATCGAAACCCTGTGGCTTTTACCTGTTGCGGCTATCTATCTGTTTGGCATCGCGGACAGCCCAACCAGCCATATGGGTCAAAACCCCATGTCACTCAATCTTCTGCTGATTGCTGCAGGTGTCGTGACCACCATTCCGCTGCTGTGCTTTACCGGCGCGGCGACCCGCCTGCGTCTGTCCACGCTGGGTTTCTTCCAGTATATCGGACCCACGCTAATGTTCCTGCTGGCCGTCACTTTCTACGGTGAAGTTCCGGGAGCGGATAAAATGGTCACGTTTGCGTTTATCTGGGTGGCGCTGGCAGTTTTCGTGATGGATGCGATTTATACGCAACGACGGGTACGTCGGAGCTGAAGAAGTGCCGGATAAGGCGTAACCGCCATCCGGCACAGCCATTACAGCCAGTTCTTGCGCTTAAAGTACAGATACGGCGCCAGACCCGCGAGCATCATAAAGACAATCGCCCCTGGGTAACCGAAGCTCCAGTGCAGTTCCGGCATGAACTCAAAGTTCATCCCGTAGCTGGAAGCCACCAGCGTCGGCGGCAGGAACACCACAGAGACCACCGAGAAGATCTTGATGATGCGGTTCTGCTCGATATTGATAAAGCCCATCGCCGCCTGCATCAGGAAGTTAACCTTCTGGAACAGTGATTCGTTGTGCGGCAGCAGGGACTCGATATCGCGCAGAATCTCGCGCGCCTGTTCCAGCTGACTCCCCGGCAAACGCGCTTTACGCACCAGGAAGTTCAGTGCGCGCTGGGTATCCATCAGACACAGGCGGACCTTCCAGCCAATATCTTCCAGTTCCGCCAGCGTCGAAAGCGCTTCGTCATATTCATCGCCCTGACGCCCTTCCATGATCACACGGCTGAGTTTTTCCAGGTCGCTGTAGATATTTTCGATCTCATCCGCCAACTGTTCAATTTTAGTTTCAAACAGGTCGAGCAGCAGCTCGTAGGCATTGCCATCCACCATCGCCTGATTACGCGCACGCATGCGGTACAGGCGGAATGCCGGCAGCTCGCGCTCGCGCAGAGTAAACAGGCGACCTTCGCGAATGGTAAATGCGACGGTTGAGTTACCCGCGTGATCGTCGGCATCTTCATAGAAGAAGAAGGAGTGAATGTGCAGACCGTCTTCGTCTTCAAAAAAACGCGCAGATGCTTCGATGTCTTCCAGTTCAGGGCGCGTAGCCAGATTCTGGCCCAAGTCCTTTTGCACACGGTTTCGTTCTTCGTCATCCGGCTCGACTAAATCGACCCAAACCGAACTGGCCAGGTGCTCGATCTCGTCTGCCTCAAGGCGAGTTAAACGATTGTTTTCCAGTTGAAATGCGCTCAGCATGACCGGGACTCCCAATGCAAAAAATTATCGGACAGTTCGGAGGGCACACAGAAACAAATTGGGTTTCAGACCATTAAACAGCCTGACTCAGCGCGACGGGAAAAAACAGAAGGTCGCTGACAACCGCGAAGGCTATCAGCAAAAAGGGATAGCCTTAGGAGTTGATCCTGGATGACAGGATAATGAGCCAGTATCTACTGGGTGTGTCCAAGGCGAATGTCCTCTTAGCGTAATCGTGCGCGCATGTTACGCCAGCAAAATTTTGACGTCAACACGCAACAGATGGCGAAAAAGTAATAATTTCCCCTTATACAAAAAGGTTAGCAGAGGGGAATTATTTATCTATGATTTCAGAATATTAACCGACAGATAGCGGGATGGCGGCTTCGCCTCGTCCGGCCTGGAAATCAAAATGTTACCCGGTCTGTAGGCCGGATAAGACGCGCCAGCGTCGCCATCCGGCAAAGCCAAACCGATCAAACCGTTTCCAGTCTGGCGTAGGCTGCCACCAGCCATTTGATCCCTTGCCCCTGGAACGCGACCTGCAAACGACTGTGCTCACCGCTTCCTTCCAGATTGACGATGGTGCCCTCACCAAACTTAGCGTGGCGCACGCGCTGGCCGAGCTTGTAGCCGGTATCATTTTCCGCCATTGGCGTGCCCATCCGCTGATGGCTCACCGGTCGGCTAACCGTGGCGCGCAGGCGAACCTCTTCAACGCACGCTTCCGGCAGTTCGCCGATAAAGCGCGACGGACGGTGGTAAACCTCTTTGCCGTACAGACGACGCGTTTCGGCGTAGGTCAGCGTCAGCTTTTGCATCGCGCGGGTCACGCCTACGTAAGCCAGGCGGCGCTCTTCTTCGAGGCGCCCACCTTCGTCCAGCGACATCTGGCTGGGGAACATGCCTTCTTCCATACCCACGATAAATACCTGGGGGAACTCCAGACCTTTCGCCGAGTGCAGCGTCATCAGTTGTACCGCATCCTGCCAGGTATCCGCCTGCCCTTCGCCTGCTTCCAGCGCGGCGTGAGACAGGAACGCCTGTAGCGGCATTAAGTCTTCGTCTTCTTCGTTGTAGCTGAACTGGCGCGTTGCCGTCACCAGTTCGTCTAAGTTTTCGATACGCGTCTGACCCTTCTCGCCTTTTTCCTGCTCGTACATCATGCGCAGGCCGGAGTCTTTAATCACCCGGTCAGTCTGCACGTGCAGCGGCATATCGGCGGTCTCCTGCGCCAGCGCATCGATCAGCTCCATAAAACGCTGTAAGGCGCTGGCGGCGCGACCCGCGAGGGCTTTTTCCTGCAACAGCTCACGACAGGCCTGCCACAACGTAAGCTGGCGGTCACGGGAGGTCTGACGCACGACATCTAAAGTACGATCACCAATCCCGCGGGTTGGCGTATTCACCACGCGTTCAAATGCGGCGTCGTCATTACGGTTAGCGATCAGGCGCAGGTAGGAGAGCGCATCTTTGATTTCCTGGCGTTCGAAGAAGCGCATCCCACCATAGATACGGTACGGCATGCTGGCTTGTAACAACGCCTCTTCCAGCACGCGCGACTGGGCGTTGCTGCGATAAAGAATGGCGCACTGTTCCAGCGCACCGCCGTTGTCCTGCCAGGTTTTGATACGATTGACCACAAAACGCGCTTCATCGAGTTCGTTGAACGCGCAGTACAGTGAGATTGGTTCGCCGTCGATGCCATCGGTCCACAGCTTTTTACCCAAACGCCCGTTGTTGTTTTCAATCAGGGCGTTGGCCGCGCTGAGGATGTTGTTGGTCGAGCGGTAGTTCTGCTCCAGGCGAATAGTTTCTGCGCCCGGGAAATCCGTGAGGAAGCGCTGGATGTTTTCCACCTGCGCTCCGCGCCAGCCGTAGATCGACTGGTCATCATCGCCAACGATCATCACTTTGCCGGTATCGCCCGCCAGCAGGCGGATCCAGGCGTACTGAATGTTGTTGGTATCCTGGAATTCGTCCACCAGGATATTGGTAAAGCGTTCGCGGTAGTGCTGCAGGATATGCGGCTTGTTGAGCCACAGTTCATGGGCGCGCAGCAACAGCTCGGCGAAATCCACCAGCCCCGCGCGGTCACACGCTTCCTGATAGGCCTGATACACCTTCTGCCAGGTTTGCTCAACCGGGTTGCCATAGCTCTGCAGATGGTGCGGGCGCAGCCCTTCGTCTTTCTGGCTATTGATAAACCACATCGCCTGACGCGGCGGCCACTGCTTCTCATCAAGATTCATCGCCTTGATCAAACGCTTGAGCAAACGCAACTGGTCTTCGCTGTCGAGGATCTGGAAATCCTGCGGCAGGTTCGCATCCATATGGTGCGCGCGCAGCAGGCGGTGCGCCAGACCGTGGAATGTACCCACCCACATACCGCCCTGGCTGGTTCCCATGATCTGGCCAATACGGTGGCGCATTTCCGCCGCCGCTTTGTTGGTAAAGGTCACCGCCATAATGGAGTATGGCGAGTTGTTCTCTACCGTCAGTAACCAGGCGATACGGTGCACCAGCACGCGAGTTTTACCACTCCCCGCGCCGGCCAAAACCAGCATGTTGCTGCGTGGCGCGGCCACCGCTTCACGCTGTTTATCATTAAGGCTGTCGAGCAGGTAAGAAACGTCCATTGGCACCGCCGCGTAAAAGTAGGTAAGGCGGATAAGCGTAGCGCCATCCGCCAAAAAGCTGGGTATATATACAGAGTTCTGCTGGTGATTATATCAGCGAGGTCAGAGATGCCAACTGTGAAATTTCGATATGCGGCAGCAAACGGCTGTCTGCGGTTTGCATCAGGTCGGCATTTTCCGGTTTGATCCAGCAGGCCTGCATACCGCAACGGATGGCCCCCGCCACGTCTGTCGTCAGGTCATCGCCCACATGCAGAATCTCAGCCACAGGCATTTTCAGTTTATCCGCCGCCAGCGCATACATGTCGCTGAACGGTTTTGATCGCCCGTCGGGACCGGCGCGCAGCACAAACTCAAAGTAATCGCCCAGGCCGAACAGTTCTGGCTGTGCGTTACCGTTGGTGATCGCCACCAGCGGCCATTTGCGGGCCAGCGCCTTCAGCGTGTCATGCGTCGCCTGCGGGACGTCAATGCGGCTACGCCATTTGGCGAAATTCATCATCGCCGCATTTGCCCCCATTCTGGCTTCTGCTTCTGACAATCCCGCCTCCAGCATAGCGCGCTCTACGGCGCGGTGACGCCATTGGGTAACGTCGTGGTAGATTTCCGGCTCAGCGTCGCGAACGGCCTGACGTAAGCGCTGTAGGTCGCTATTTTGCAACGAATTCAACGCCGGATGGTAATTCTGTACAAACGCGAGCGCTTCCTGCTCGGTGCGTGTGATAACGGGACGGTTATCGTAAAGGGTGTCATCAAGGTCAAAGGTGAGCGCAGAAATGCGCCCCAAAGGCCGGTAAAAACGCATTATTTCCCCCGTTTGGCGCGTGGATGCGCCGCATCGTACACTGAAGCCAGGTGTTGAAAATCAAGATGGGTATAGATTTGGGTAGTGGAGAGATTAGCATGCCCCAATAACTCCTGTACCCCGCGCAGATCGCCGCTCGACTCCAGCATATGCGTCGCAAAAGAGTGGCGCAATTTGTGGGGATGTACGTGGCTGTTCAGCCCCTGTTTGATCCCCCATTCCGCAAAGCGTTTTTGCACATTACGCGCAGAAATGCGTTTGCCCAGTTTTGACAGGAATAACGCATCGTCATCGCTGCCAAATAGCCCCCGCAGGTCCAGCCAGTGCTCAATCCACGCCACTGCATTGCGGCCAATTGGCAGGCGACGTTCTTTACTGCCCTTCCCCATCACCCATACTTCGCCGGTGTCGAGATCGAGATGTTTAATATCCAGCCCAACCAGTTCAGACAAACGCAGCCCTGCGCCGTACATCACTTCTAACATTGCCCGGTCGCGCACGGCGAGGGGATCGTTGAGGTCGATATCCAGCAGACGATTAACGTCGTCGACATCGATATTTTTAGGTAGATGACGCGGTGCTTTCGGCGCGGAAACACTTTTTGCGGGATTGGCTTTCAGCTCGCCCTGATTAACCAGCCAGTCAAAGAAACTGCGCAATGCGGAGAGACGCAGCGCCAGGCTCGCTGGCCCCAGCCCTTTACGACGGCTGCGCACGGCAAAACTGCGTACCATCGAAGCGTCACATTGTTGCCAGCTTTGCAGACCGGTCTCTCCGGCTAACGCAATGATGGCATCAAGCTGACGCTGATAATTCAGCAATGTGATCGGGCTAAGCTGGCGCTCAACGCCCAGATAGCGTAAAAAGCGCGCCACATCCTGAGAAAGGGGTGAATCGGTCATACGCGTTCAATCCAGCGCTCCAGCAGCTCCGGCAACATCAGCGAGATTTCCTGCAGTAATTGCGTACCTTGCCCCTGCTGGTAATGATTAACGTCGCGACTGCTGAACAGCATCACGCCCAGGGATCCATCTTGCCCCAACATCGACATCGCCACCGAGCCTACCGCTTTCGCCTCGGGCATCATGACCAGAAGTTCCGGGCCATTGAGCGGTCCAAGATAGTGCAGTGACTGGCCCAGACGCTGAATACGCAGCGGTTCAAAAGCCTGACGGCTTAATGCCAGATGAGTGAATTTTGATGGCGCACCAAGTCGCCAGCGATCCGGGAACAGACGAACCGTCGCCCCAGCCAGCCCTAACTCACGCGCCCAGCGATGAAATCGCATCAGCATGTCGTCAAGACTGCTGGCCGATACCAGCCGTGCTTGCAGATTTAACAGTCGATAGAACAGGCTTTCATTGGCGTTGGCTTGTTCCATCAACAACGCCATATTCTCTTCCAGCACGTTGATATGATTACGTGCCCGCGCCATATGCCATTCCACTAAAGAGACCGTACCCCGCACCGGGTGCGGAACACGCATCGCTTCAACTGCCTGGGCATTACGGATAAAAAACTCAGGATTACGTTGCAGGTAATCGACGACCGCCCGGTCGTCCAGCTCCATGAGCGTTTCCTGTAGTTCTTCCCCTGGTTGCTTCATAAGTGAATAAATCCGTCGTAGACATGTGCCGCCGGGCCAGTCATATACAGCGGATGACCCGGACCTTTCCAGGCGATATCAAGTCGACCGCCCGGTAATTCCACCCTCACTTCTTCTGCCAGCAGGCCCTGCTGGATACCAACCGCAACAGCGGCGCACGCACCGCTGCCGCAGGCCTGCGTTTCACCCGCGCCGCGCTCATAGACGCGCAGCCGGATGTGCTCGCGCTTTACCACCTGCATAAATCCGATATTGGCGCGTTCAGGAAAGCGTTCGTGACTTTCCAGAACCGGCCCCAACGTTTCTACCGTGGCCGTATCAACATCATCAACCTGAATTACGCAGTGCGGGTTCCCCATTGAAACCACGCCGCACAATACTGTCTGTTCAGCCACGCGCATAATATAGGTCTTCTCTGCTTTGTTGGCGCGAAACGGAACCTGCGCGGGTTCAAAATTGGGTTCACCCATATTCACCCGTACCAGCTCGTCGTCGGTTACGGTTAATACCATACGACCATTAGCGGTACTGACGCGAATATCACGCTTATTGGTCAGCCCTTTCAGGCGAACAAAGCGGGCAAAACAGCGGGCGCCATTGCCACACTGTGACACTTCACTACCGTCGGCATTAAAAATACGGTAGTGGAAATCCAGCTCCGGATCATACGGAGGTTCAACCACCAGCAGTTGATCAAATCCAACGCCGAGATGCCTGTCGGACAAGCGGCGGATCAGCTCTGGTGAGAAAAAGACATTCTGCGTTACCGCGTCGACGACCATAAAATCGTTGCCAAGGCCATGCATTTTAGAGAATTGCATCATTCACTCCGTTCACGCGGGTACAGAAATATACATCTATTCCTGCCGTCAGTAATTCACCTGAGAAGGCCCGTCACTAATCCCACGATCGTTTTTCTCTGGCGTGGTGGATTGTGATTGCGGCTGAACGCTCTTGGTCGGAGGCGGCGCGGTTTTATCTGCTGGCGGGAAATAGAGCGGGCCTTTTAGCCCACAGCCCGTCAGGCTGAACAGAGTAAAAATGACAGCGAGTGGCTTTAACACGTTTTTCATTATCGATTGCCTGTAAAGTTCATGCTTTCTGTTTTCTATCATCGCAGGAGAAGGCGTAAAAGCAAGAGTTAGCCTGTAATCTGCAACGCGTTTTGTTTCAGGTTATACTGCCGTCATCACGAAAAACAGGATAAGAAAATGAACGACAGTGAATTTCATCGCCTTGCTGACACCCTGTGGATGACCATTGAAGAGCGTCTGGATGACTGGGACGGCGACAGCGATATCGATTGTGAGATCAACGGCGGCGTGCTGACCATCAGCTTCGAAAACGGCAGCAAAATTATTATTAACCGTCAGGAGCCGCTGCATCAGGTGTGGCTGGCAACCAAACAGGGCGGCTACCACTTTGACCTGAAAGGCGACGAGTGGATCTGCGATCGTAGCGGCGAAACGTTCTGGGATCTGCTAGAACAGGCGGCGACACAGCAGGCGGGTGAAGAGGTGAGCTTCCGTTAAGTTTTATTGCCGGATACGCTTCGCTTATCCGGCATCATGCTCACGAGAAATACTGCTGCAACAGCGGAGTGTCGTTTTCCTGACTGACGGGCGGCACGGCGCTAATCGGCTGGGTACGGAACGGGATCACCTGCGCGCGCCCGTCGGTTTTCACAATCTGATAGAACTGCGGCAGGTTAAAGTTGATGAAGCTGGAGCCGTAGGTAAAGCGATCGTGCGACGACGAGTAGAAACGGCTGACATCGCGTACCAACTCCTCTTTGCTACCTTCGCAGTGGTGATACACCTCAGCCCGATTACTCTCATCCAGAATGTAGATATTAAAGCCCTGCTCATCACCCGTTTCTTCGAAAAAGAACTGAATGATCCCTTCGCTGGCAAAACCGTCAACCACTGACGGGAGTTTCACATGATTGGTCTCAACCTGAACGGAAAGCCCGTGCAGTTTGTTATGTGAAATCGCGCCATAAAATTCAATCGCGTTTTCCAGCTTCTGTACCGAGACGTTCAGGCGCTCGAAGAACAGACCCCACGTCTGACCGGAAACGCGCAGCGCTTTGAAGCGTCCGGTTTCCTGACGGGTGCTGGAGAGGCGCAACTCGATGCACTCAGACACCAGTTGCTGCACGCGGGTGCGAATTAAACCGCGCAGATGCTGGCTATAGCAGAAAACCTCGACGCTATCCGGCGGCGCGGCATCCTGGTGCATTTTGCCCAGAATCGTTTTTAACGCTTCAATCATCGCCTGCTCACCGTTGAAGTGCAGCGTACGCACTTCATTCCACGAGTTGCGGTACAGCAGGTCGACGCTACCCACCAGGCAATTTTGTTCTTCGCCAAAGCTGAAGACGTCCAGCTTACGGAAATCAAAATGTACCACCTGATTGCGAAATGCTGCCGTCGGGTCATATTCAAGGTTAACAATAATCGCCAGGTGGCGAATCTCGCACGGGCTATAGAGCGCTTTCGGCGTTGGCGCTGGCAGTCGCAGCGGGAAGTGATGCGACACGTCGGCGACCATTTCTTGCAGCTTCGGCAAATCAACAATGCCGTTGCCCTTAATAAATAAATGCGTACGCGAGGTCAGCAGGCCGTTGAACCAGGCCCACGCCACCAGTTTATTGAGGTAGCGGTTATATTCCAGCGGCTGATGGCTGATGATCGAGTCCATGTTAGGCGCGCGGTTATAGAGATACCAACCCGAACGGTTGGCACGGCCCGGCGGCACATGGATAAAGGTCAGATTCGGTTCCGAGAGATCCGGAGATATCTGCGGGTTCACCAGCGTTACTTTACCTGGTAATGCTTCAAACGCGGCATACAACTTACGGGTCAGCACGCCGATATCCTGCGGGCTGGCGCTCACGCTGAGGTTATTTCGGCGGGCAAAACGGATCAGGTTACGATAGCTCTGCATCATCGCATCGAGCAGTTCGTTATGCGCTTCGCGTACCTGGTCAATCTTCCAGTTAGCGCGGTTATCCAGCATGGTCAGACGGGCGTCATCCCAGCCCCACTCTTTCACTAACTGACTTAATACTTCACGACGCCAGCCCACGCAGGCGCGCTCGCGGCTCAGTTTCTCACACACTTTTAAGTAGAAACATCGACGCACTAAATCCAGACGAGTCGGGTCTTCGATCGCCGTGAGGTACTCGGTAACGCGCTCCAGCATCATGCAGTAAGGGTCGAGACCAAAAGAGACGATCTCGCCATCGTGCAGGCGCTGTTTAATATCTTTCGCCAACAGGCGTGGATTGGGGTATTCCCAGGAATAAGCTTCCAGCAGCAGCGTTTTCAATACCGCTTTGTACGGGGAGTCGATACTCTTGTACAGCTGCCAGAGGCTGGCGCCAAAGTACTCTTCGGCGGAGAGCGAACTGAGTCCGCCGAGATCCAGCCATTCGTTTGGCGTTAACACCCCCTGTGCGTAAAGCGTCATGACGTAATCGTCGTAATGCTCTTCTTCGTCGCCCGGCACCATATTCCACAGAATACGTTTACCCGCGAGACGCACAGCGGTGCGATAGAATTCATCAAGCAACAGGATATGCTGCGTCGAGCCACAGTCTTCACCACCCAAACTGCCGCTTTCATTGTGGCGGAAACGGTTTTCATCAATCAGGAAGAAGCTGACTTCCACGCCCAGCGAGGCGGCCCAGCTTTCCAGCAGGCTACATTTACGCTGCAGCAGTTGGCGCTCTTCGCTATCCAGCCAGGATTGATGGCAGACCCAAATATCAAGGTCAGAGGAACAGCTTTGCCCTACCGAAGAGGTGCTGCCCATTGAGTAAACGCCGGTGATAGGCAGTTCGCCCTTGGGAGGATCCTGCGGTGACATACCGCGGTACAGTTCCAGTTCGTTCAGGTAGTGGCGTTGGGTTTCATCAGGCGTGTAAAGGCATATGCCTTTGGGAACGTTACCATCAAGGTAACCCGGCATCAGCGGATGGTGGTAGTGCAATAATGTCGGCAGCAGACTGTATACCTGCTGGAAGGCAGGTCCCATGGCAGCAAGCGCGCGATCCACACGCAGTTGATTTATGGCATCCAGTCTCTGTTTCAGAGTCTCAATATAGAGGTACAAGACGTATCGCCTGATGTTGCTATCCGTCATGTTGTCGATTGCTGCGGCACAAGCGCTCACAATAATCGTCATCAATTCGGATAAACCGTATGTCAAAAATAACCGTTACCTGTTTTTTCGCCCATATTTTTTTATGCTGTACAGCCGAAAAAATGGTCTAAAACGTGATCAATTTAACACCTTGCTCATTGACCGTAAAGAAAGATGCGCTACATACAAGTGTAGCACCGTTCGTTACGTGTAAATTCCTTCATACGGTCGGGAGGTTTCTCGTCATTATTCACTGCCAGTGATGATGCAGCGCCTTTTCCTCTCACTCACGTTTGAGCGTAACGCTGACATCCCTTTGATAAGGATGTTAGGATGGTCAAAGATTGATAATGACGGTAACAAGCATGTTAGACAATGTTTTGAGAATTGCCACACGCCAAAGCCCCCTTGCGCTCTGGCAGGCACATTATGTCAAAGACGCCTTAATGGCAAACCACCCCGGTCTGATCGTGGAACTGGTTCCGATGGTAACCCGTGGCGATGTGATCCTTGATACCCCGCTGGCGAAAGTCGGGGGGAAAGGGTTGTTTGTTAAAGAGCTGGAAGTCGCGCTGCTGGAAAAACGCGCCGATATCGCCGTGCATTCCATGAAGGATGTGCCGGTTGAATTCCCTGACGGTCTTGGACTGGTCACCATTTGCGAGCGAGAGGATCCGCGTGATGCTTTCGTCTCAAATAAGTACAACACGCTGGATGAACTCCCGGCAGGCAGTATCGTCGGGACATCCAGTTTGCGTCGCCAGTGCCAGTTGGCAAAGCGTCGCCCGGATCTCGTCATCCGTTCACTGCGCGGTAACGTAGGTACGCGTCTGAGCAAACTGGATAACGGCGATTATGACGCCATTATTCTGGCGGTCGCCGGATTAAAACGTTTAGGTCTTGAGTCGCGAGTCCGCACCGCTCTGCCGCCGGAAGTCTCCCTACCCGCTGTCGGGCAAGGCGCAGTTGGCATAGAATGTCGACTGGATGATATGCGCACTCAGGCGCTGTTAGCGCCGCTCAACCATGAAGAGACGGCGCTGCGCGTCAAAGCCGAACGCGCCATGAATACCCGCCTGGAAGGGGGATGTCAGGTCCCTATCGGCAGTTATGCAGAACTCATTAACGGTGAGATTTGGCTGCGGGCGCTGGTCGGCGCGCCTGACGGTTCGCAGATGGTATGCGGAGAACGTCGCGGCGCCGCGCAGGAAGCTGAACAGATGGGCATCTCTCTGGCTGAAGAGCTGCTGGAGAACGGCGCGCGCACCATTCTGGCTGAAGTTTACAACGGAGAAGCCCCCGCATGAGTATTCTGGTCACCCGCCCGTCTCCCGCAGGGGAAGAGTTAGTGAGCCGTCTGCGCACACTGGGGCAGGTGGCCTGGAGCTTTCCGCTCATCGAGTTTTCGCCCGGTCGGGAGTTGGCAACGCTTGCTTCCCGGCTGTCGGCGCTAACGGAAAACGATCTGGTCTTCGCCCTCTCGCAGCACGCCGTCACCTTTGCAGATGCCGAGCTTCAGCAACTGGGGAAAAGCTGGCCCTCCCTTCCGCGTTATTTTGCCATTGGTCGCACAACGGCGCTGGCGCTGCATACCGTTAGCGGTTTCAATATTCACTACCCTCTGGATCGGGAAATTAGCGAAGTCTTGCTACAATTACCTGAATTACAAAATATTGCGGGAAAACGCGCGCTTATATTACGCGGCAATGGTGGCCGTGAGCTGATAGGTGAAACCCTGACAGCACGCGGAGCTGATGTCGATTTTTGTGAATGTTATCAACGCAGTGCAAAATATTACGATGGTGCAGAAGAAGCGATGCGCTGGCAATCTCGTGGTGTGACCACGGTGGTTGTCACCAGCGGAGAGATGCTACAACAGCTCTGGTCGCTCATTCCGCAGTGGTATCGTGAGCACTGGTTACTACGCTGTCGGCTGCTGGTCGTCAGTGAGCGTCTGGCGCACCTCGCCCGGGAACTGGGCTGGCAAGATATTAAGGTCGCTGATAACGCCGACAACGATGCGCTACTACGCGCATTACAATAACTCTCATAATGGGATGCCATAATGACGGAACAAGAAAAATCCTCCGCCGTGGTTGAAGAGACCAGGGAGGCCGTGGAAACCACGTCACAGCCAGTCAATACTGAAAAAAAGAGTAAGAACAGCACGGCGCTGATTCTGAGCGCAGTGGCGATTGCTATTGCGCTGGCTGCAGGCGTTGGGCTGTACGGTTGGGGGAAACAGCAGGCAACAACGCAGACAGCAACCAGCGATGCGCTGGCGAACCAGCTTACGGCGTTGCAAAAAGCGCAAGAAAGCCAAAAAGCTGAGCTGGAAGGCATTATTAAACAGCAGGCAACGCAGCTGGATGAAGCCGCTCGCCAGCAGGCCGCGCTGGTCAAACAGCTTGACGAAGTCCAGCAAAAAGTCGCCACTATCTCCGGCAGCGATGCCGGGACATGGCTGCTGGCGCAGGCTGATTTTCTGGTGAAACTGGCCGGTCGCAAATTATGGAGCGATCAGGACGTTACTACCGCCGCGGCGCTGCTGAAAAGCGCTGACGCCAGCCTGGCGGATATGAATGACCCAAGCCTGATTACCGCCCGTCGCGCGATTACCGACGATATCGCGAGCCTCTCTGCGGTGACTCAGGTCGACTATGACGGCATTATCCTGAAAGTGAATCAGCTCTCTAACCAGATTGATAACCTGCGTCTGGCCGACAACGACACCGACGATTCGCCGATGGATTCCGACAGCAGCGAGCTTTCCAGCTCGATCAGCGAATGGCGCGTCAATCTGCAAAAAAGCTGGCAGAACTTTATGGACAGCTTTATCACCGTTCGCCGTCGCGATGAAACCGCCGTCCCGCTGCTGGCACCGAACCAGGACGTTTACTTACGTGAAAATATCCGTTCTCGCCTGTTAGTGGCCGCACAGGCCGTGCCGCGTCATCAGGAGGAAACATATCGCCAGGCGCTGGAAAACGTCTCCACCTGGGTGCGCGCCTACTACGACACCGACGATGCAGCCACCAAAGCTTTCCTTGAAGAGGTAGACCAACTGAGCCAACAAAGCATCAGCATGGACGTACCGGAAACGCTGCAGAGCCAGGCGCTTCTCGACAAGCTCATGCAGACCCGCGTACGTAATTTACTGGCACAGCCTGCCACAGCGCCGGTTGCAGCAACTCCTGCGCCTTCAGCTGAAACTCCGGCAACTGCGCCGCAAGGAGAATAATGATGCTAAAAGTATTATTGCTCTTTGTGCTGTTGATCGCCGGGATCGTTGTCGGTCCAATGATTGCCGGTCATCAGGGCTACGTACTGATCCAGACGGATAATTACAATATCGAAACCAGCGTGACGGGTCTGGTGATCATTCTGATCGTCGCAATGGTCGTCCTGTTTGCGATTGAATGGCTGCTGCGCCGAATTTTCCGCACTGGCGCGCATACCCGCGGATGGTTTGTCGGTCGGAAGCGTCGTCGCGCCCGTAAGCAGACCGAGCAGGCGCTGCTCAAGCTGGCAGAAGGCGATTATCAGCAGGTTGAAAAGCTGATGTCGAAAAACGCCGATCATGCAGAACAGCCGGTAGTGAATTACCTGCTGGCGGCAGAAGCTGCTCAACAGCGCGGTGACGAAGCTCGTGCCAACCAACACCTTGAGCGTGCTGCCGAACTGGCCGGAAATGATACGATCCCGGTAGAAATCACTCGCGTTCGCCTGCAGCTGGCACGTAATGAAAATCACGCCGCACGCCACAGCGTAGATAAACTGCTGGAAGTGACGCCACGTCATCCGGAAGTGCTGCGTCTGGCTGAACAGGCCTACATTCGTACCGGTGCATGGAGTTCGTTACTGGATATCATTCCATCCATGGCAAAAGCGCACGTGGGTGATGACGAGCACCGCGCGATGCTGGAACAGCAGGCATGGGTTGGTCTGATGGATCAGGTTCGCGCCGATCAGGGCAGCGAGGGTCTACGTGCATGGTGGAAAAACCAGAACCGTAAAACCCGTCACCAGGTTGCCCTGCAGGTGGCAATGGCTGAACATCTGATTGAGTGTGACGATCACGATACGGCACAGCAGGTCATCATTGATGGTCTTAAACGCCAGTATGACGACCGCCTGGTGCTGCCGATCCCGCGTCTGAAAACCAGCAACCCGGAACAGATAGAGAAAGTGTTGCGCCAGCAGATTAAAGCCGTCGGCGATCGCCCATTACTGTGGAGCACGCTGGGCCAGTCGCTAATGAAGCACGGCGAATGGCAGGAAGCCACGTTCGCCTTCCGTGCCGCTCTCAAACAGCGTCCAGATGCCTATGACTACGCCTGGATTGCTGACGCGCTGGACAGACTGCATCAGCCGGAAGAAGCCGCCACCATGCGTCGTGATGGCCTGATGTTGACGCTGCAGAACAACAATCCCCCGCAGTAATTCCCTCTTGCCCGGTGACGTTTCGCTTACCGGGCCTACCGTTATTTCATATACACCAAATCATTCGAGATGCTTCGAGGCGACTTGAAGGATGAGGTGTATATGCATAAAAAAACGCCCGCTCTTTTGGAGCAGGCGTTAAACAGGTCTGTATGACAACATAAATGGGTGCTTCACTCAACGTTATGTCCATGGTGTTTGATGAGGCCAGAGCGACATCTGTCTGTGGACGATAAGCACCGTAAACGGCTCTGCATCATTCCTGAGTTTATGAGGCCAGATGGCGAACATAAGAGATGGAATGAGCATCTACCCGTATATTATTGCACAAGGCATGCCACGATTGCACTGCAAAAACAATGGAACCGGACTTTTTAAGAAATCAGGAAATTCGGGGAAATAAAGGCTGAGAAGGGAAAATCAGAAAACAAAAAACCCCGCCGAAGCGGGGTTCAAAATTGGTCGGCGAGAGAGGATTCGAACCTCCGACCCACTGGTCCCAAACCAGTTGCGCTACCAAGCTGCGCTACTCGCCGTTTTACTGCTTTTTGAATTTTTAGTTCAATTCTTTAAGTCGTGGTGCGAGGGGGGGGACTCGAACCCCCACATCCTAAGGACACTAACACCTGAAGCTAGCGCGTCTACCAATTCCGCCACCTTCGCATTTCACAACTTTAAATTAATGGGGTGGCTAATGGGATTCGAACCCACGACAACTGGAATCACAATCCAGGGCTCTACCAACTGAGCTATAGCCACCACTGCAAATCTTTTACGCGGTATTAAAACCACCGCAGCTCCGGCACCTTACTAAATGGTGCGCCCGACAGGATTCGAACCTGAGACCTCTGCCTCCGGAGGGCAGCGCTCTATCCAGCTGAGCTACGGGCGCTTAGCGCCGTTGCGGGGCTGGATATTACGGAGGTCTCGGTCTGCTGTCTAGTGCTTTTTTAAAATAAATTATCGTTTGGTCATGGTTTGTGCGTTTTGTCGCTTATTCCTGCAATTTTTGGGCTGTGCCATGACGATTCAAGCCAAAAACCTTATAAATGAGCGTCACGGCCAGTAAGAAGATAATGCCAACAAACAGCGACATTCGGGTATCTTCATTAAAGTACATGCCGATTAATACGCAAATCAGGAACGCCATCGTCAAATAGTTCGCCCACGGGAACAGAATTGAGCGAAAGGGATGACTGGCGATCGCCGCTTTATGCGCCTGACGGAAACGTATCTGGCTTATCAGGATCACAAACCACGGCACCATCCCCGGCAGCACGCTGGCGCTATAGACATAAACGAACACACGCTGCGGGTTGGGAATGATGTAGTTCAGGCACGAACCAACCAGCAGGATCGCGATAGAAATAGCCACGCCGGCAACCGGCACGCCCTGGCGCGAAACTTTTCCAGCAGCGGCAGGTAGCTGGCGATTCTTTGCCAGCGCGTAAAGCATACGCCCACAACTGTACATCCCACTGTTACAGCCCGACAGCGCCGCCGTCAGGACCACAAAGTTAATAATCCCTGCCGCGGCGGTAATACCAATCTTGGCAAAGGTGAGAACAAACGGGCTACCGTTACTGCCAATCTCATTCCACGGGAAAATAGTGACGATAACAAAAATCGCACCGACGTAGAAAATCAGAATACGCCACAGCACTTTCCCTACTGCACTACGCAGCGTGACCTGCGGATTCTTCGCTTCACCCGCAGTAATGCCGATCAGCTCCACGCCCTGGTAAGAAGCCACGACAATACACAATGCCGTCAGGAAGCCCTTCCAACCACCAGCAAAGAAGCCGCCGTGCTCGGTCAGGTTGCCAAAGCCGATCGCCTGACCGCCATTGCCAAAACCGAAGAAAATCACCCCTAATCCAATGACGATCATCACAATGATGGTGGTCACTTTAATCATGGCAAACCAGAACTCAATTTCACCATACAGGCGAACCGCGGCGAGATTTGCCAACGCAACCAGTCCGACAGCAATCAGTGCGGGTATCCATTGTGCCATTTCCGGGAACCAGAACTGGACGTACACCCCGATGGCGGTAATCTCTGATATCCCCACCGCCATCCACATAAACCAGTATGACCAGGCGGTGAGATAACCAAAGAAGGGGCTCATGTAACGATGGGCGTAAACAGCAAATGAACCGGCAACCGGCTCGAGGAATAACATCTCCCCCATAGAACGCATAATGAAAAAGACGAACAGCCCGGCGACGATGTATGCCAGCAGAACCGAAGGTCCCGCCCATTTCAGGGTACTAGCGGCCCCCATAAATAGCCCGACGCCAATTGTCCCCCCAAGGGCAATTAATTCGATGTGACGAGCCTCCAGCCCACGCTGTAGCTCAGGTTTGTTCTCGGCCATAAATCCTCTTGTTGTGTTTGCATACTGTCCGGTATTACCGGTTCTCGTTATGGGTACATCTTGTTATGCCATAACAGGCCATACGGCACCGACCGCTTAACGGTTGGCGTCAAAAACATCACGGCACTGCAATGATTGTTGCGAATGGTTTCCTAAAATCGCTTAAATGGCAATTAAAGCATTCAAAAAATAAATAGATTGTGCGAGAAAGCAGCGATTATGTTGTGAATAAGTAGCGTAATTAGCAGATCACGCTACTTATCAGAGGAGAGAGGGCGTCAGAGGTTGCCGGTATAGTGCCAGCGGAGATAGCGTAATAAGCGAAGTTGACGAGTGATACGGCTTGGCTGCGACAATAAGCGATACAGCCACTCCAGCCCCAGAGTCTGCCAGATTCGCGGCGCACGCTTAACGTGACCGGTAAAGACGTCGTAGGTCCCACCGACGCCCATATACAGCGCTTCAGGGTGAGTCTTCCGGCAGTCACGCATAAAGATCTCTTGTTTCGGCGAGCCCATCGCCACCGTCACAATCTGCGCACCGCTGGCGTGGATACGTTCAAACAATGCCTGCCGCTGGTCCGGGGTAAAATAACCGTCCTGACTGCCTACAATGTTCACGCGCCACTGGGCACGCAGTTTGGCTTCCGTTTGCGCCAGAACTTCAGGCTTGCCACCAATCAGGAAAACAGGCGTTCCTTCCTGCCCAGCTCGCGCCATAAGCGCTTCCCAAAGATCAGCCCCTGCCACGCGTGAAACCTGCGCCTGCGGGAATTTTTTGCGCACTGAGCGCACCACACTAATCCCATCCGCATATTTGAAGTCAGCGGCGTTGATCAGATCCCGCACTTCAGGGTTATCTTCTGCCGTCAGCATCTTCTCAGCGTTGATTGCCACCAGCGTTCCTGACCTGAGATGTCCCTCGGCAAACAGGTAATTTAGCGCATGCTGCATATCGCGCCAGCCAATCAATTGTAGCCCGCGCAGCGAGTAGAGTGGCGCAGTTGTGTTATCTGTCATTACGATCCTTCAATCTGTGTCCGGGGCAGCGATTTGATTCGTTTATGGATGAGTCCCGCACTATCGAATAGCCAAAACAGCAGTTTTGCCACCAGCAGACACACGCCGAAAATCACGAGGAAAAAGACCACTCGCGAGACAAACGAATCCAGCCCTTCACGTGCCAACACGATCATATTGAAAATAGCGCCAAAACAGAAACTGTGCAGAATCGCCGCCTTGTAGCGATTGGTTTCGCGGTTGCCTAACTCATACAGCCAGTCAAACCATTTGATGATAAGTCCAACGACAATCGCGCCTAACGGGATAAACAGTGCCCCGCCCATCACCACCAGTGAACCAATTAACGTCGGCGAAATCGCCAGACCTGAGTGGTTGTTCAACACTTCCCAGGTAAAGTAGTTCGCTGAGTTGAGGACAATACTCGGCCGCCCAGGCCAAAGCCAGGAAGGGATAAAGACGTAGAAGTCACGGACAATCGGCGCCAGCCCCTGAAACTCAATATTGTGGTAATTTTGCAGCAACAGCGCCAGATTCTCCCACGGCGAGAAGGTGTCCCGCGTGAGGTACAGGAAAGTATAAAACGCCTCGTCGCCGCTAACGTTCATCCCATAACGCTTCAGCGCCAGCCAGAACATCCCGACGATACCCAGCACGCCCGCGGCGGCCAGCATCCACAGCGAAATCCAGCCGCGAATGATGCCGATAAACAAGAAGATGGCAAACGCAATGATGATATTGGCGCGCGTCCCGCCAACAATCATATAGGTCAGCAAACCAAACGCGACGGTACTCACCAGGAAGAATAACCACGCTTTGCTGTCCTGACGCAGGAAATAGACCACCAGCATTGCCGGAATGAAGAAGTAGAAGAAACGCTTCAGAGCGACGCCAGAGACTTCACTGGAAAAAATTTGGCTGTAGGATTGCAGTCTGAACAGCAGGAATCCGTTGTGCATAAAGAAGACGCCCACGCTCACCAATGCAATCGCCATCAGGATAACCCAGGTCAAATGCGCTTCAACGCGATTGATGGTAAATAGCGGCCTGCGTGGCTTATCCTCGACTCGCTTGCGAAGGCGTGTTTTATACGTCACGTAGTAGACGGCATAGAAACAGGCGGCTGACAGCAAGGCCTGCAGCAGGATCTCCGGCGGAGCAACTGCCACATCAAAACGGAACACCAGTATGCTGGTCAACGGGAACCCGAAGAAGAACGTCAGCAAAAACAGCAGTGAGAAGAAAACATTGAAGTTAAAACGCACGCGGCGGAATTCAAACCAGGTCAGCGTGGCGATAAACAAGGTGGAGAGCAGCCATACCACCAGCAGACCGCTAAATTGCATCAGGCTCATACGGTTTCTCCTGAAGCAATACGCAACGCGTTGTGCCACGGCTGCAGATAATTCGGGCTAAAGAAGGTGATTGAATTTTTATCTACCGATGCCAACTGGCGCTGCGCTTCGCGTACGACGCCTTCATTGAGCTCATCAGTGGTAAATAACACCGGGAGATTCTGTTCCACCATATCCTGCCAGAAGGGATTTTCACGGTTGAGCACGCACGGGATACCGGCCTGAATCAGTAAACACAGGGTACCGATCCCCTGCTGACGGGCAAAAATAAAGTAACCCAAATCACACTGACGTAATAATGTCAGATAGGCATCAAATTCCAGCTTTTCACTTAAAATTTGCAGATTCTCAGCGCTAAACAATGCCAGGCCGGCCTGACGAACCTCGTCGATATAAGCCGCATTATTGGCGGGGTACCCCATCGGTACAATCACATTCACCGTGTCGCCGAACTGCTGATGGACGGCGCGTAGCGCGGCAATATGCTCATTGCTGCGATCGCCAGAGTTGCCAACCAGCACCGTCATCTTGCCGCTGCGCTGACACGCGTTGCTCATATTATTGAGCGAGGGATCCATCCGCGTTGGGAAATAGAGCAACTCGCCACGCACGCGCGGATGCTGTTCGGCGAAATAGCTCAAATCACCCCGCGTGGCAAATACGCAGCCCACGCGGTTCTGCGCCATACGGCGAATGGGGTAAAACAGGCGAAATTTCAGTCCACTGGAGACTTCATATAAATCCGCGCCCCAGATATGCCAGTAAAACTGCTCCGGTTTAATTCCCCCGCTCAGCAGCGCTAACCACAGGCTGGTGTTGAACTGACCGTGGAAGAAAAAACGCTGTTGGCGATCCGCTTTTGCTTTCGCGATAACCGCTTCAGCCAGCGCCTTTTTCCCACCATAGAAGCTTAGCGATAACGCCGGGCAGTTCTCTCTGAATCCGGCATCCTGACCTGCAACCATAAACGTGCGCGCGTGCTCGCTCATCGCGGCCAGCGAGTCGTTGAAAAACCGCAGCACGGTTTGGTTATGGTGAGGGATATCCGATCCCAGAACGTGAATCAGTACAGTCATACCCGCCTACGCCAGAGTAAAAACACGCCACAACAAAGAGAGAAATAGACAATGTACGTTGCCATGTAAGCCTGTGCCGCGCCCAGCGCACCATGTGCAGGGATCAGCCAATGTGCAAACGCCGTCAATAACATGAACTGGCTAATTTCTGCCAAGATATAAAACCGCAGCGACGCTTTCGCGATCACCAGATAACCGAAAACATAGGCGCCGACTTTCAGCACATCACCGACCAGTTGCCAGGCGAACAGGTCGCGCATGGCGGTGAATTTAGCGGAGAAAAGCAGCCAGATAGCAAAATCGCGCAGTAGCCAGACGGTAAAGCTTGCGGCAGCAACCGCCGGCAGCACGAATTTCAACGACTTGATCACTTCGCGTGTGATGTCGCGCTTTTCAGTCAAACGCGACAACGTCGGCAGCAAGTAAACGCTGAATGAGGCGGTGATGAATTGCAGATAAGCATCGGAGATACTGCTCACCCCCTGCCAGATCCCCACATCATCCCAGCTGTACTGCGCCGCCAACAGGTTTCGCATCATCACGTATGCCACTGGCAGCGTTACGGAGGTAATCAGCGCCATCAGCGTAAACTTGCTTAACTGCCCTGCCAGACCGTTATCCCACGAGGGTTTCAGGTAATGCAGGGGGATAGTCCCACGCTTAATCAGCATTATAGCGGCAGGGATAACGACCAGCGCAGGTACCAGCGCCAGGCCCAGCAAGGCGCCTTCATACCCTCCCAGGCGATAACAGCCATAATAAGCCGCTACACCCACCAGGCTCCCCACAATCAACGACAGCGCGTTACCCGCCGCATCGCGGAAGCCCTTCATCAGCGCCAGCAGCAGGTTCGCCCAGGCAATGCCCATCTGCACCAGCGCAACCAGTCGAACCAGCCCCTGATAATGAGTATGACCAAATAATCCCTGACTGATAGGTGCGGCCGCCAGCAAAAAAATCACCGCCATCAGCGTAGAGAATCCCAGCACCATCGCGGAAGATGTACCGACCACCTTACGGAGCCGGGCCGGATCGTCATGATGCTGCGCAACGTATTTCGTGACGCCATTGAAAATGCCGGCCCCCGCCAACACGCCAAGCACGGTGACCATCTGGCGGAAGTTACCCGCCTGCCCCACGCCTGCCGGGCCAAACGACACCGCCAGCAACTTCACAACCAGCAAACCTGCGCCAATTTTTACCAGCGTACTGGCCGCCGTCCATAAGGACGCTTTTGCAAGCGACATATCAGGCAAAGTAGTTGAGTAAGGTCGTAATGACTGTTCGCTGGTTCACCGGCGACAGATTGTAGAACAGCGGTAAACGCAGCAGGCGTTCGCTCTCTTTGGTGGTGTAACGATCAACACCGGCAAACACGCCGAATTTATCGCCAGCCGGGCAATCATGCAGCGGGATATAGTGGAACACCGCCATAATTTCAGCTTCTTTCAGGAAGTTAATCAACGCCGTGCGATCGTCGATATCGCGCAGCTTGATGTAAAACATATGGGCATTCTGTACGCAACCCTCCGGTATCGAAGGCAGCTCAATACGCCCGGCACGCGCCAGCGGTTCCAGGGCATCGTAATACTTTTGCCACAGCGCCAGACGCTGCTGGTTAATACGATCAGCCGCTTCCAACTGCGCCCACAGATAAGCCGCCTGCAGATCGGACATCAAATAGCTGGAACCGATATCACGCCAGGTATACTTATCTACCTGGCCGCGGAAAAACTGACTACGGTTAGTCCCTTTTTCACGGATGATCTCTGCGCGCTCGACTAATTTTTTATCATTAATCAGCGTCGCTCCACCTTCCCCGCCTGCGGTATAGTTTTTGGTCTCATGGAAGCTAAAGCAGCCGATGTGACCAATCGTACCCAGCGCACGCCCCTTGTAGGTCGACATGACGCCCTGGGCGGCATCTTCCACCACATACAGGTTATGTTTAGTGGCCAGCCCCATGATGGTATCCATTTCGCAGGCCACGCCCGCGTAATGTACCGGCACAATAGCGCGGGTTTTATCGGTGATCGCCGCTTCAATCAGCGTTTCGTCAATGTTCATGGTATCCGGGCGAATATCAACAAAGACGATTTTCGCGCCGCGCAACACGAAGGCATTGGCCGTAGAGACAAACGTGTAGCTCGGCATAATGACTTCATCGCCAGGCTGGATGTCCAGCAGCAATGCCGCCATCTCAAGCGATGCGGTGCAGGAAGGCGTCAGCAGCACTTTCTCACTGCCAAAATGCTGCTCCAGCCACTGCTGACAGCGACGGGTAAAGCCACCGTCACCACACAGTTTGCCGCTATTCATCGCAGACTGCATGTAATCGAGTTCAGTTCCCACCACCGGCGGTGCATTAAATGGAATCATCGTGTCACCTGTATAACCAATACGCGGTGCTTTCCACATTCGCACCACTGTGTATATAACGTTTAAGCGCGGCGGTGTTACCCATTTGGGTCGCCACGCGCAATGTTGTTTTACCGCGGGCCTGTGCCCAACAAAGCGCGGCCTGCATCAGTTCTGCACCCGCACCACGCCCGGCCAGCAGGCCAATTCTCGCCTCGGTCGCATTCAGTTCACGCAGCGAGACATAGCCACGAATCTCACCAGTCGGTTTACGAAAAATGAGGCATTGATGATCAAACGTCCCCAGCACCGCGTTTTCAATCCACTGTGCGTAGAAACGCGCGCTGGCATCTTCGGCATACCACGGGGCGCGAAAACGACTTTGCGCAAATGCCTGTCCTGCCAGATGGCGTAATACCGGGATATCCGTAGTTTGCGCGACCTGCGCACCGGGGTCGCCGCTGGCACACGTTACCGGCAGTACAAAATCGACTTCACCTTCTACCAGTGAGAACCCCAAATGCTGCAGAGCATCTAATTCATGGCTATTTGCGGCAAGTATTTTTGCTTGTACACGCGACCAGGGCAGCAACGCATCCGCAGTTAGAACCGGCGCGCGTTGGTCAAAACGGACAATGGCGCTATTCACGCCAAAGAACGTATTTTCCCAGCTAAGCGGCTCAATACTGGCGCGGATTTTCACCGCCAGACCCCTTTGGTATCAACGATGTACTGCTGTTGAACCGCATCGCCTTTGATGGCTTTAAATTCATTATGGTCAACCAACATGACCAACACATCAGCACGTGCCAGAGCATCGTCCAGCGTCGCCAGTTGGCAAAGACCATCCAGTTTTTTCGGCAGTTGATGGATGTTCGGTTCCACCACCAGCATTTCGCCTTTGTGCCATTGCGCAATATTCTGCGCAATTCCCATCGCCGGGCTTTCACGCAAATCGTCAATATTGGGTTTGAATGCCAGACCAAAACAGGCAATTTTCACTTCGCTAGCCCGTTTGTTGGTATCCGCCAGACAGTCGGCTACGGCAGCCTTTACCCGATCGACCACCCAATGCGGTTTACCATCGTTTACCTCACGTGCAGTACGGATCAATTTCGCCTGCTGCGGGTTCTGCGCCACGATAAACCACGGATCGACCGCGATACAGTGTCCACCTACGCCAGGGCCGGGCTGCAAAATATTCACGCGTGGATGCCGGTTTGCTAGGCGAATCAGTTCCCAGACGTTGATCCCCTGATCGGCGCAAATCAGCGACAGTTCATTGGCGAAGGCGATATTGACATCGCGAAAGCTATTTTCCGTCAGCTTACACATTTCTGCGGTGCGGGCGTTGGTTACCACACATTCGCCTTCGAGAAAGATGTTGTACAGCTCGCTGGCGCGCGCGGAACAGACGGAGGTCATTCCTCCAATCACCCGATCGTTTTTAATCAGTTCGACCATTACCTGACCCGGCAGTACGCGCTCTGGGCAATAAGCAATGTTAACGTCCGCCTGTTCACCGACCTGCTGCGGGAAAGTCAGGTCAGCCCGCATTTCTGCAAGCCATGCGGCCATCTGTTCAGTTGCCCCGACAGGTGAAGTGGATTCCAGAATCACCAATGCGCCTTTTTTCAAAACTGGCGCAATAGATTTCGCCGCGGCTTCTACGTAGACCATATCGGGTTCATGATCTCCCTTGAACGGGGTAGGCACCGCAATCAGATACGCATCAGCATCTACGGGTGTCGCGCTCGCACGTAAAAACCCATTTTCGACCGCCGTTTTCACCACCGCACCCAGATCGGGCTCAACGATGTGAATTTCACCGCGATTAATGGTATCCACCGCATGTTGATTTATATCTACGCCAATTACGTGTTTTTGACGGGAAGCAAAGGCAGCCGCCGTTGGCAGTCCGATATAACCCAGCCCAATGACAGAAATGGTCGTAAAACTCATAGCGATATCCGATTATTTTTTAATGCTTCTAAAATGCGGTCACATGCCAGCCCGTCTCCATACGGATTATGGGCGCGGCTCATGATCTGATATTCATTGTCGTCATGCAGCAAACGCGTGACTTCTTCAACAATCCGCTGTGGGTCTGTACCTACCAGGCGTACAGTCCCTGCGGTAATAGCTTCCGGGCGCTCCGTTGTTTCACGCATCACCAGCACAGGTTTCCCCAGAGACGGCGCTTCTTCCTGAATCCCGCCGGAATCAGTAAGGATCAGCCAGGCGTGATTCATCAGCCATACGAATGGCAGGTAGTCCTGCGGTTCAATCAACACCACATTTTCAACGTGACCCAGGATGCGATTGACCGGCTCACTGACGTTAGGGTTCAGGTGTACCGGATAGACAATCTGCACATTTTGGTTAGACGCGGCTATTTCCGCCAGGGCATGACAGATTTGCTCAAAACCGCGACCGAAGCTTTCCCGACGATGACCGGTCACCAGGATCATCTTTTTATCAGCATCCAGGAAAGGATAACGTTCGGCCAGATCCGCACGCAGCGTCTCATTTCCCAGTACGCGATCCCGAACCCAGATCAACGCGTCAATAACCGTATTACCCGTGACGAAAATACGATCATCAGGGATAGCTTCTCGTAACAGATTTTGGCGCGAGTTTTCTGTTGGGGCAAAATGATACATTGCCAGACGCCCGGTCAGCGTACGATTAGCCTCTTCCGGCCATGGTGAATAGAGATCGCCTGTACGTAAACCAGCCTCGACATGCCCCACCGGGATGCGCTGATAGAACGCGGCCAGACTGGTAGCAATCGTGGTTGTGGTATCACCATGAACCAACACCACATCGGGTTTGAATTCAGCCAAAATAGGCTTTAACCCTTCCAGGATGCGGCAGGTTATTTCTGTTAGTCCCTGACCTGGCTGCATAATATTGAGATCGTAGTCAGGTACAATGGAAAAAAGATTCAACACCTGATCGAGCATCTCCCGATGCTGCGCCGTAACGCAAACTTTCGCCTCAAAATCAGGATCTTTTTCCAGCGCATGAACCAGAGGAGCCATCTTAATGGCCTCCGGTCGCGTACCAAATACAGTCAGTACTTTCACATCGATTCTCTTCGGATTGGCAGTGAGGGCCCAGCCCCTCACTGCAACGGCATTGCTAAATCGTACGGCGACGGGTTAACGCGACACCAGCACCGATCAGAGCCCCAACGATACCCCACATAATCATCAGGAAGGCGCGACGAGGGCTGTCACGTTTTACCGGCTCTTCCGGCGTTCTCAAATAACGATAGGTCTGAAAACGCGGATCTAAAGTTGGTCCAACGTTCAGGGTGTTCAGCATTGCCCTGTTCTGGAAATAGTCCAGATCGAAATCCGGACCAATTGACTGCAGATTCTCAAGTCGCGCCTGCAACATAGGACGTCCGAGTAAGAACAATTCTGAATCCGGTAATTCATCAGCTGGAACATCTGTGGAAGTACGCGAAATATTATGCTGCTCAGCAATTTTAAGCGCTTGTTCAATGCTGTGGACGCGGCGAGAGAAAATGGATTTTGCCACTTCTTCCTGACGTTTGACCTGCGCTTTCATCTGCACAGTGCGTGCAGCCCATGCGCCTTTTAACTCATCATTCAGATGACGTGCCGCGCGTTGGCTGGCAAACGCGACGTACTGGCGCAGCAAATTGTTGGCATCAGGAGCCGTCTCGGCAATCAGCTTCACGCTGTCATTGGTATTACGCAGCGCATCGCCAGGCAAAAACTGAATGTTATTGATCAGTTCATCCAGCATCGCCGCATCGGCTTTGCTATTACCGACCATACGCTGCTTATAGTAATCAGTCTGCTGCCAGAATTCTCGGCGTGTATCCCAGGAGGCAAGCTGCATAATGAATTCTTTATAGGCCTCATCCATTACTGACGGTTGGTCCGTGGACGCAAGACTGGCCTTAATATCCAGGTTGCGTAAAAACTGTTGTTGAGAGTAAAAGCCACCCAACATATTGACCGTTGGCCTGTCAGTAATCGCCGTGGCGCTCCACTCCTGACGCGCAAAAAACGTATAGGCGAGGGCCGCTATCGCGAAGGCGAGAGCCATACCGACGATCCACACCTTCCCTGACCACAAGGTACGAAACAACCCACGGATATCCAGTTCATTTTCAGCGCTCACGGCGTCTTCCCCCGGTAATGGTTGTCTCATCGCATCCTCAATTTACTTGGTTAAGTTTGGTTTGCCTTCACGAATTCTTCGCAATCTGCGCTTCACTCGCTTGATAAATCTCGCTACCTTCCAGGCACGCTTGATACAGTAACCGTAGAGGCCAAAGGCCAGTAAAAAAAGCAACAACATGGCCCATTCAGGGACTAAGCGAAAATATTCAGCCAACACGCCGATAGACGCCAGTACCGCCGCAGCCAGCGTAATCAGAACAAATGCTTGTCGGGAAGTAAACCCTGCCCGCATCACCAAATGATGTATGTGTTGACGATCCGCGGAGAAAGGGCTCATGCCTTTTCGCAAACGTCGGTACATGATTGCCACCATATCCATCAATGGAATGGCAATAATCCACAGTGCAGTTACCGGGCTAATGGGGTGAGTTTTGCCCTGCGTAGTCTCCAGCAGGATCCAAATAATGGTGAAGCCAATCAGTGTACTGCCCGCGTCACCCATAAAAACTTTATAGCGACGTCCAAGGATGCCCAGATTTAGCAGGATATAAGGCAGAATGGCGGCGATCATGGCAAAACACCAGATAGCCAGACTCGTCTGACCATCAAACCACAAAATGAATCCCATCGCCGCAAATGAAACGCTGGACAACCCACCTAGCAGACCATCAATCCCATCCACCATATTGAAGGCGTTTATTGCCGCCCAGACGGCAAACAGCGTGAGTAAATAGCCGAACGGACCGAGCACCATCTCCCAGGGGCCAAAAATATACCCAAGGCTAAGAAGATAGAGTTTGCCAACCGACATCATAATAATGCCGATCGCGGCCTGGATAATCGCACGGATTTTTACACTGATATCAAAGCGATCGTCTAACGCGCCGACCAAAACTAATACACCAGCACAGGCCAGAAAGAGAGAAGCATGCGGGATGTAGTAGTCAGCAATGGCAAACGTAAAACATACACCTGCGTAAGCCGAAATCCCTCCAACCAACGGAATCAATCCCTGATGCCGTTTACGGAAGTTGGGTTTATCCACTAAACCAATCTTTTTTGCGACCTTGCGGGCAAAGAAAAGAAACAGTGTTGTGAATAAGAAAATACTGATGAGATCAGTGCTTACTGTCAGTAAATTCACAATGCATGCTCTCAGAGAATATTAATAGCAGAAGTATAACCACGAAGACCTATATTCAGAAGGGAAACCCGACTTCATACCCAATGGTTTTGTATAATTATCAACCACAAGAAACAGATTACGAATCTTTTTCTACTTGTTGGTACTTCATACCGTATTATCGTTATTGTGTCGTTAAGATTACAGCCACAAAAGCAAAACGCCACGTAAAAACGTGGCGTTTTCGGATGAGACCTGAATTACGAACGCTTCATCATGTCGAAGAAGTCGTCGTTAGTCTTAGTCATCGCCAGCTTGTTAATGAGGAATTCCATGGCATCAATCTCACCCATCGGATGGATGATTTTGCGCAGGATCCACATTTTCTGCAGCTCTTCCTGGGTGGTGAGCAGCTCTTCTTTACGGGTACCGGAACGGTTGTAGTCGATAGCCGGGAAGACGCGTTTTTCAGCAATCTTACGAGAGAGATGCAGTTCCATGTTGCCGGTACCTTTAAACTCTTCGTAGATAACTTCATCCATTTTAGAGCCAGTATCGATCAGCGCAGTCGCGATGATGGTCAGGCTACCGCCCTCTTCCACGTTACGCGCCGCACCGAAGAAACGCTTCGGACGATGCAAAGCGTTGGCATCAACACCACCGGTCAAAACTTTACCGGAAGCCGGAACCACGGTGTTGTAAGCACGCGCCAGACGGGTGATGGAATCGAGCAGAATGATAACGTCTTTCTTGTGTTCAACCAGACGTTTCGCCTTCTCGATAACCATTTCCGCAACCTGAACGTGGCGGGAGGCTGGTTCGTCAAAGGTAGACGCAACCACTTCACCTTTCACCAGACGCTGCATCTCGGTAACTTCTTCCGGACGTTCGTCAATCAGCAGCACCATCAGCACGCAGTCCGGATGGTTGTAAGCAATGCTCTGCGCGATGTTCTGCAGCAGCATGGTTTTACCTGCTTTCGGCGGAGCAACAATCAGACCACGTTGGCCACGACCGATCGGTGATGCCAGATCCAGTACACGCGCCGTTAAGTCTTCAGTAGAACCGTTACCACGTTCCATACGCAGACGAGAGTTTGCGTGCAGCGGTGTTAAGTTCTCAAAGAGGATTTTGTTACGGGCGTTTTCTGGTTTGTCGTAGTTAACTTCGTTAACTTTCAACAGCGCAAAGTAGCGTTCACCTTCTTTCGGCGGGCGAATCTTACCAGAGATGGTATCACCAGTGCGGAGGTTGAAACGGCGGATTTGGCTGGGAGAAACGTAGATGTCATCAGGACCGGCGAGGTAGGAGCTGTCTGCAGAGCGGAGGAAACCAAATCCATCCTGCAATATCTCCAGCACACCGTCACCAAAGATATCTTCGCCACTCTTTGCGTGCTGCTTCAGGATGGCAAAAATAATGTCCTGCTTGCGCATACGAGCCAGGTTTTCAAGGCCCATATTTTCGCCGAGAGTGATCAGCTCAGAAACCGGCGTATTCTTTAATTCGGTAAGATTCATAATGGTGTGAGTTCTTAAACTTGGGGTAAATCTCGAACTTAATGTTGTGAATGGTATGGCAGGGTCATCCATGCCTGTTTACGGCCATCAACTCATGTCTGTTCGCTGTCTGGTCACAGGAAAGTACGCAGAACTGAAACGACAAGACGGATTGAGTGACAAGCCAGGAATCTGTCCACTTCTCGCGCGAGAAACAACGGGAAGTATTGGATATAACTAGATTCAAACTTAATAAGGTATGTTTAATACGAAGTCAACACTAACTTAGCACGACTCAAGTCGGGCGTCCAGTCATCCGAATCATTTCGAAGTATGGTCGCCCGATCATGAGACTTCCTTACGCTAAATTAGCGTCGAGGAATTCTTTCAACTGACCTTTGGATAGTGCGCCGACTTTAGTCGCCGCAACTTCGCCGTTTTTAAACAGCAGCAGGGTCGGGATGCCACGGATACCATACTTCGGCGCGGTGCCTGGGTTTTGGTCAATGTTCAGTTTAGCAACCGTCAATTTGCCCTGATATTCGTCAGCGATTTCATCCAGAATTGGAGCGATCATTTTGCACGGACCGCACCACTCTGCCCAGAAATCAACGAGGATAGCTCCGTCCGCTTTGAGTACATCCGTGTCAAAACTGTCGTCAGTCAGGTGAATAATTTTATCGCTCATATTAACTCCACAGGAATAAGCCTGGTGCGTTGGTGTACTCTTAATCAACGACGTGTTGATGTAGCATTAACCAACTAAAGGTTGACTTTATTTCACCGGATACGCTTTCGTAAAGCAATAGTAAGCTGATATTCTACCACACTATGAGCAAAACACATTTAACAGAACAGAAGTTTTCCGACTTCGCCCTGCACCCAAAGGTGATAGAAGCCCTTGAAAATAAAGGCTTTCATAACTGCACGCCCATTCAGGCCCTCGCGCTGCCGCTAACGCTGGCAGGTCGTGATGTTGCAGGGCAGGCGCAAACCGGTACCGGAAAAACGATGGCGTTCCTGACGTCAACGTTTCATTATCTTCTCTCTCATCCCGCGATTGCCGATCGCAAGGTGAACCAACCGCGTGCGTTAATTATGGCGCCAACGCGTGAGTTAGCCGTGCAGATCCACGCTGACGCCGAGCCGCTGGCACAGACCACCGGTTTGAAATTAGGCCTGGCTTATGGCGGCGACGGTTATGACAAACAGCTGAAAGTGCTGGAAAGCGGCGTCGATATTCTTATCGGCACGACCGGTCGTCTCATCGACTATGCAAAACAGAACCACATTAACCTGGGCGCGATTCAGGTCGTGGTGCTGGATGAAGCCGATCGTATGTACGATCTGGGTTTTATCAAAGATATCCGTTGGCTGTTCCGTCGTATGCCGCCAACCACCCAACGTCTGAACATGCTGTTTTCTGCAACCCTCTCTTACCGCGTTCGCGAACTGGCGTTCGAACAGATGAATAACGCCGAGTACGTTGAAGTCGAACCGGAACAGAAGACAGGTCACCGTATTAAAGAAGAGCTCTTCTATCCTTCCAACGAAGAGAAAATGCGTTTACTGCAAACGCTGATTGAAGAAGAGTGGCCAGATCGCGCCATCGTCTTTGCTAACACCAAGCATCGTTGTGAAGATATCTGGGGTAGCCTTGCCGCTGACGGTCATCGCGTCGGTCTGTTGACCGGTGACGTGGCGCAGAAAAAACGTCTGCGTATCCTTGATGAGTTCACCCGTGGCGATCTCGACATTCTCGTTGCGACGGATGTCGCCGCGCGTGGTCTGCATATCCCAGCCGTAACGCACGTATTTAACTATGACCTGCCGGATGACTGTGAAGATTACGTTCACCGTATCGGTCGTACCGGTCGCGCCGGAGCAAGCGGTCACTCTATCAGCCTGGCCTGTGAAGAATACGCGCTGAATTTACCAGCAATCGAGACCTATATCGGTCACTCGATCCCGGTCAGCAAGTACAACCCGGATGCGCTGATGACCGATCTGCCGAAGCCGTTACGCTTAACGCGTCCGCGCACAGGCAATGGCCCACGCCGTACCGGTGGTGCTCCGCGTAATCGTCGTCGTTCAGGTTAACGTTAGATATGCTCACAACCACTTCGCTGTACGCCGCAATTGATTTAGGCTCGAATAGTTTTCATATGCTGGTTGTACGCGAGGTGGCGGGAAGCATTCAGACGCTCACGCGTATTAAACGCAAGGTGCGTCTGGCCGCTGGCCTCAACAGCGACAACGTTCTTTCCGCTGAAGCTATGGAGCGCGGCTGGCAATGCCTGCGCCTGTTTGCTGAACGCCTGCAGGATATCCCTCAGCCGCAAATCCGCGTGGTCGCCACGGCAACATTACGCATCGCGGTAAACGCCGATGAGTTTATCGCCAAAGCGCAAGAGATCCTCGGCTGTCCTGTCCAGGTCATCAGCGGCGAAGAAGAAGCGCGGCTGATTTATCAAGGTGTTGCCCACACCACCGGCGGTGCCGATCAGCGTCTTGTCGTTGATATTGGCGGTGCCAGCACTGAACTGGTTACCGGCTCCGGCGCGCAAACCACCTCTCTGTTCAGCCTGTCAATGGGCTGCGTCACCTGGCTCGAAAGGTATTTCACCAATCGTAATCTGGCACAGGAAAACTTTGACGAAGCAGAGAAAGCGGCTCGCGAAGTTCTGCGCCCAGTCGCCGACAAACTGCGTTTTCATGGCTGGAAAGTTTGCGTTGGTGCCTCTGGCACCGTCCAGGCGTTACAGGAAATCATGATGGCGCAAGGCATGGATGAGCGCATTACGTTGGCCAAGCTTCAGCAGCTTAAACAGCGCGCCATTCATTGTGGTCGTCTGGAAGAGCTGGAAATAGAAGGGTTAACGCTGGAACGCGCACTGGTTTTTCCCAGCGGACTGGCCATTCTAATCGCCATTTTCACCGAACTGAATATTCAATGCATGACTCTGGCCGGCGGCGCACTACGCGAAGGTCTGGTCTACGGCATGCTGCACTTGCCAGTTGATCAGGACATTCGCAGCCGTACGCTGCGTAATATTCAGCGTCGATTTATGGTCGACACCGATCAGGCGAATCGCGTCACGCAATTGGCTGTACATTTACTCGAACAGGTGAAAGATGAGTGGCATCTTGAAGCCATTAGTCGTGAACTGCTGCAAAGTGCCTGTCAGTTGCATGAAATAGGACTGAGCGTAGAGTATAAGCAGGCGCCGCTGCATGCCGCCTGGCTGGTACGTAATCTCGATCTCCCGGGCTTTACTCCCGCGCAGAAAAAACTGTTAGCCACGCTGTTGCTCAACCAAACTAATCCGGTCGATCTCTCTTCACTCCACCAGCAAAACGCTGTGCCACCACGCATCGCAGAGCACCTTTGCCGTTTGCTACGCCTGGCGATCATTTTCGCCGCTCGCCGTCGCGACGATTTAGTGCCACATATCACCCTGCAAGCTCAGGATGAGAATCTGACGTTAACGCTACCGGAAGGCTGGCTGGAACATCATCCATTAGGTACAGAGTTAATCGATCAGGAAATACAGTGGCAAAGCTATGTCCACTGGCCGCTGGAAGTGCATTAGATGCTGGCTGCCGGATAGCGCTTACGCTTATCCGGCCTACAAAATACCTATTTCTCTTTGGCTTTCGCCATCATTGCCCGAATGTTAGCAATGCTGGCCTGCCCTTTTTGCATCCGCTCCTCGGCACTCACCACTTTACGCTCCTGTTCCCAGATAACGTCATCTTGTGGTAGTTCCAACAGGAAACGGCTCGGTTCAGGTCGTACCAGTTCACCGTACTGACGGCGCTCTTTACACAGCGTGAAGATAAGTTCTTTCTGCGCACGCGTAATCCCGACGTAAGCCAGACGACGCTCTTCGTCGATGTTATCTTCATCGATGCTGCTCTGGTGCGGCAAAAATCCTTCTTCCATTCCCACCATAAATACGTACGGGAACTCCAGTCCTTTTGAAGCATGCAGCGTCATCAACTGCACCTGATCCAACTCCTCTTCGCTCTCTCCGCGCTCCATCATGTCGCGCAGGGTAAAGCGGGTAACGACCTGAGTCAGGGTCATTGGCTCTTCCAGCTCACTACCTTCCAGCATCTCCGTCATCCAGCTGAACAGCGTGTTGACGTTTTTCATGCGCATTTCGGCCGCTTTCGGGCTCGGCGAGGTTTCATACAGCCAGGATTCGTAATCAATGCCGTGGATCAGATCGCGCACGGCGGCAACCGGCTCGCGCTCCGCCAGACGTTGAATTTCACCCAGCCAGTGCGTAAAGCGGGTCAGAGAATCATATCCACGCCCGGTTAGCGTCTGGCTAAGTCCCATATCAAAGCTGGCGGTAAACAGGCTTTTATTACGCGTCATCGCCCATTCCCCCAACTTTTGCAGCGTGGCCGGACCGATTTCACGCTTTGGCGTATTTACGATGCGCAAAAATGCACTGTCATCATCCGGGTTGCTGAGCACGCGCAGATAGGCCAGCAGATCTTTAATCTCCGGACGTGAGAAGAACGACGTCCCGCCGGAAATTTTGTACGGGATGCGGTTTTGCATCAGAAACTTTTCGAACACTCGCGACTGATGATTACCGCGATACAGGATGGCGTAGTCTTTATACTGCGTCTTGTTCACAAAGTGATGGGCAATCAGTTCCCCGGTCACGCGTTCTGCTTCGTGCTCTTCATTATTCGCACTCAAAACCTTCAGCTCAGCGCCGTAGCCCAGCTCAGAAAAGAGCCGTTTTTCAAAGACGTGTGGGTTGTTAGCAATAAGGATGTTCGCCGCCTTCAGGATACGCCCTGATGAACGATAGTTTTGCTCCAGCTTCACCACCTGCAGCGCCGGAAAATCTTTGCTTAACAGTACCAGGTTCTGCGGACGTGCACCGCGCCAGGAGTAGATCGACTGATCGTCATCACCCACGACGGTAAAGCGCGCGCGTTTCCCCACCAGCAACTTCACCAACTCGTACTGGCTGGTGTTGGTATCCTGATATTCATCCACCAGCAGGTAGCGGATTTTGTTCTGCCAGCGCTCGCGCACCTCTTCATTGCGCTGCAACAGCAGCGTGGGGAGCAGGATCAGATCGTCAAAATCGAGGACGTTACACGCCTTCATATGCGCGTCATACAGACCATAGCAGTGGGCAAAAATACGATCGCGTTCACCCTTTGCACTGGCTGCCGCCTGCGCTGGGGTCATCAGATCGTTTTTCCAGTTAGAGATCGTTGAAATCAACTGTTGAAGGATAAGCTTATCGTCTTCAATTAGCCCTTCGGTTAATTCCTTAAGCAGGGCCACCTGGTCAGTATCATCAAATAACGAGAAGTTCGACTTCATCCCTAGCGCGGCGTATTCACGCTTAATGACATCCAGTCCCAGAGTGTGGAAAGTAGAGATCATCAACCCGCGCGCTTCTTTACGACCCAACGTTTGCGCCACACGCTCTTTCATCTCGCGCGCAGCCTTATTGGTAAAGGTTACTGCCGCAATATGTCGTGCCTGATAGCCACATTCACGGATCAGATGTGCGATTTTGTTAGTGATAACACGCGTCTTACCGGAACCCGCTCCCGCCAGCACCAGGCAAGGTCCGGTGACGAATTCGACGGCTTGTTGTTGTCCGGGGTTCAAACGCATAGAGGATTGCTCAATCTGTAAACACGGGGATGTGGATTGTAGCAGAAAGTGACGCCAGGGGGATCGGTCATAGCCCATCGCCGAAGACCATGAATTACATGCTACTATTGCGCCCTGATTTATCACTCAACTCAGAGCACAAACCATGGCAAAAACAGCATCAGCAGTGCATATCCTTGTTAAAGAAGAGAAACTGGCTCTCGATCTTCTGGAACAAATCAAAAATGGCGCCGATTTTGGTAAACTGGCGAAGAAACACTCTATCTGCCCGTCGGGCAAACGCGGCGGCGATTTAGGCGAATTCCGTCAGGGCCAGATGGTTCCGGCGTTTGATAAAGTGGTGTTCTCCTGCCCGGTGCTGGAGCCAACCGGCCCACTGCACACTCAGTTCGGTTACCACATCATTAAAGTGCTGTACCGTAACTAATAGAAAGCCCGGTGTGTTCAAACACCGGGCTTTTTTTGCCGAATGGCAGCCTCTTAGCCAGCTACAGCAATACGTTTCATATCAGTCATATAGCCACGCAGTTTCTGGCCCACTTTCTCGATAGCATGGCTGCGAATAGCATCGTTCACGTCGCGCAGCTGCGCGTTGTCTACAGCACCTTCGGCAATCGCTTTGCCCAGATCTCCGGTTTGCAGGGTGGTCATGAACTCTTTCAGCAGCGGTACGCACGCGTAAGAGAACAGGTAGTTACCGTATTCGGCAGTGTCAGAGATAACCACGTTCATTTCATACAGACGCTTACGGGCGATGGTGTTAGCAATCAGCGGCAGCTCGTGCAGCGATTCGTAATAGGCGGACTCTTCGATGATGCCGGAATCCACCATCGTTTCAAACGCCAGTTCAACGCCCGCTTTCACCATCGCGATCATCAGTACGCCTTTATCGAAGTACTCCTGCTCGCCAATTTTACCTTCAAACTGCGGCGCGGTTTCGAACGCGGTTTTGCCGGTCTCTTCACGCCAGGTCAGCAGTTTCTTATCGTCGTTGGCCCAGTCAGCCATCATGCCTGAAGAGAATTCGCCGGAGATGATGTCATCCATGTGTTTCTGGAACAATGGCGCCATGATCTCTTTCAGCTGTTCGGACAGCGCATAAGCACGCAGTTTCGCTGGGTTAGACAGACGATCCATCATCAGGGTGATACCGCCCTGCTTCAGCGCTTCGGTGATGGTTTCCCAGCCGAACTGAATCAGTTTTTCGGCGTAAGCCGGGTCAGTACCTTCTTCCACCAGCTTGTCGAAGCACAGCAGAGAGCCTGCCTGCAGCATACCGCACAGAATTGTCTGCTCGCCCATCAGGTCAGATTTCACTTCCGCAACGAAGGACGATTCCAGCACGCCTGCACGGTGACCGCCAGTGGCCGCAGCCCATGCTTTGGCAATCGCCATGCCTTCGCCTTTCGGATCGTTTTCCGGGTGAACGGCGATCAGGGTTGGAACACCAAAACCACGTTTGTACTCTTCACGCACTTCGGTACCCGGACACTTCGGCGCAACCATCACCACAGTGATATCTTTACGGATCTGCTCGCCCACTTCGACGATGTTGAAACCGTGGGAGTAGCCCAGCGCCGCGCCATCTTTCATCAGCGGCTGTACGGAACGTACAACGTCGGAGTGCTGTTTGTCCGGGGTCAGGTTAACCACCAGATCCGCCTGCGGGATCAGTTCTTCATAAGTACCTACTTTGAAGCCATTTTCGGTCGCTTTGCGCCAGGAAGCGCGCTTCTCAGCAATCGCTTCTTTACGCAGGGCGTAGGAGATATCCAGGCCGGAGTCGCGCATGTTCAGGCCTTGGTTCAGCCCCTGAGCACCGCACCCGACGATGACCACTTTTTTACCCTGAAGGTAGCTTGCGCCATCGGCGAATTCGTCGCGCCCCATAAAGCGACATTTGCCCAGCTGCGCCAGCTGCTGGCGCAGGTTCAGTGTATTAAAGTAGTTAGCCATGGTGATACCTCGTGATGTTGTACTGTCTTATTGTTCGGTTCGCGTTTCAGCGAGAATGAACCCACATTACAACAGGAAATTTATTGCGGAAATTGATATATTCACAACATCACATTGCAATATCTGCAACGTAGAAAATCGGAGGCTCGTCCGTGGATTTACGCGATCTGAAAATGTTCCTGCATCTGGCGGAAAGCCGCCACTTTGGCCGCAGTGCGCGGGCAATGCACGTCAGCCCCTCCACACTCTCACGCCAGATCCAACGGCTGGAAGAAGATCTCGGCCAGGCGCTGTTTGTGCGCGATAACCGTACGGTCACGCTGACCGAAGCAGGCGAAGAGCTGCGAGTGTTTGCCCAGCAGACGCTGTTGCAGTATCAACAATTGCGCCACACCCTCGATCAACAGGGACCGTCGCTGTCGGGTGAGCTGCATATCTTCTGCTCGGTTACCGCCGCCTACAGCCACCTGCCGCCAATTCTCGACCGCTTTCGCGCCGAGCACCCCTCGGTTGAAATTAAGCTCACCACCGGCGATGCCGCTGACGCAATGGACAAAGTGGTCACCGGAGAGGCCGATCTGGCAATAGCAGGTAAGCCGGAGACGCTGCCCGGCGCAGTAGCATTCTCGATGCTGGAGAATTTAACGGTAGTGTTGATCGCACCAGCATTGCCTTGCCCGGTACGGAATCAGGTTTCGGTCGATAAGCCGGACTGGTCGACGGTGCCGTTTATCATGGCCGACCAGGGGCCGGTACGCCGCCGCATCGAACTGTGGTTCCGCCGTCACAAAATCAGCAACCCATCGATTTACGCCACGGTCGGGGGGCACGAAGCGATGGTCTCGATGGTGGCGCTGGGCTGCGGCGTGGCGCTGCTGCCGGAAGTGGTACTGGAAAACAGCCCGGAGCCGGTACGTAATCGCGTGATGATTTTAGAACGCAGCGACGAAAAAACACCGTTCGAGCTAGGCGTTTGCGCGCCGAAAAAACGGCTGCATGAGCCGCTGATCGACGCGTTCTGGAAGATTGTTCTGGAGCGCAAATCCGCCGAGTAGCGCCAGCGTCAGGCCTAAAATCAGTGGTAGATTCAGTATTGGCACTCCTTTTCTGTATAATGTCCCGTGCCATAATAGATGTGGGGGGCTTGTTAACCATCACGTTTAGCAAGCCAGAACAGACGGTGTCATTGCGCACTTGACAGCGAAAATACAAACTTAATTAGCCATCATTATGATAATCAAACCAAAAATTCGTGGATTCATCTGTACAACGACCCATCCGACTGGCTGCAAAGTCAATGTGGAAAAACAGATCGATTATGTGAAGAAAAACGGGAAAATCGCTAACGGCCCTTCCCGCGTGCTGGTCATCGGTGCTTCCACCGGTTACGGCCTTGCTTCCAGAATTTCCGCCGCGTTTGGCAGCGGAGCCGCCACTATCGGCGTATTTTTCGAAAAACCAGGCACGGAAACCAAGCCAGGTTCCGCGGGCTGGTATAACTCTGCAGCCTTCGATGAGGCAGCAAAACGTGAAGGTCTGTATTCCAAAAGCATCAACGGCGACGCGTTCTCCGACGAGTGTCGCGACGAAGTTATCAAACTGATCAAAGAAGACCTGGGTCAGATTGACCTGGTGGTTTACTCACTGGCATCTCCGGTACGTAAAATGCCGAAAACCGGTGAAATCGTCCGTTCTGCGCTGAAGCCAATCGGTGAGGTTTATACCTCTAAAGCGATCGATACCAACAAAGATCAGATCATAACCGCCAGCATTGAGCCGGCAACCGAAGAAGAAGTTCAGAACACCGTCACCGTTATGGGCGGCGAAGACTGGGAACTGTGGATGGGCGCGCTGAGCGAAGCAGGCGTGCTGGCTGACGGCGTGAAAACCGTTGCCTACTCCTACATCGGTACTGACCTGACCTGGCCAATCTACTGGCACGGCGCGCTGGGCAAAGCAAAAGAAGATCTCGACCGCGCGGCAGGCGCGCTGCGTAATCAACTGGCTCCGCTGAACGGTTCCGCTAACGTTGCTGTACTGAAATCCGTTATCACGCAGGCTTCTTCTGCTATTCCGGTGATGCCGCTGTACATCTCCATGGTCTTCAAGCTGATGAAAGAACAAGGCATTCATGAAGGCTGCATCGAGCAGATCAACCGTCTGATGACCACCAGCCTGTACGGCGATAAAGTGGCGCTTGATGACAACCAGCGTATCCGTATGGATGACTGGGAACTGCGTGAAGACATTCAGCAGGCATGCCGCGATCTGTGGCCGCTGATCACCACCGAAAACCTGGCGCAAAAAACGGACTATGCAGGATATAAGCAGGAATTCCTGAATCTGTTCGGTTTTGGTCTCGACGAAGTGGATTACGATGCGGATGTAAACACCGAAGTCGAATTCGAAGTCATCACGCTGTAATCTGCTGATACCGTTGCAAAAAGGGTTCATGTCTTTACATGAACCCTTTTTTAATGGCTGCCGCTAACCCGCCAGGAAGAACCTGAACGCCGGGTTATGCGTTTCATCATGACAGTCATAACCCAGTTCGTTCAGTCGCGTTTCGAAATCAGGCTCGTGCTCACCCAACTCAAACGCCGCCAGTACGCGACCATAATCGGTTCCGTGACTACGATAGTGGAACAACGAAATATTCCAGTGCGTCCCCAGGGTATGCAGGAATTTGAGCAACGCCCCCGGAGATTCCGGGAATTCGAAGCTGTACAGCCGCTCCTGCAAGGGTTTCGACGGGCGCCCGCCGACCATGTAGCGCACGTGCAGCTTCGCCATTTCGTCGTCGGACAAATCCACTACGCTGTAGCCGCCCTCGTTAAGCAACTGGAGGATTTCCTTACGCTCTTCCAGCCCACGGCTCAGACGGACGCCAACAAAAATACAGGCGTCTTTCGCATCAGCAAATCGGTAGTTAAACTCGGTAACCGAGCGTCCTCCCAACAGCTGGCAAAACTTCAGGAAGCTGCCCTTTTCTTCCGGAATAGTTACGGCCAGCAACGCTTCGCGCTGTTCGCCCAGCTCGCAACGTTCGGAAACATAACGTAGGCCATGGAAGTTAACGTTAGCGCCGGAAAGGATATGCGCCAGACGTTCGCCGCGAATGTTGTGCTGGGCAATGTACTTTTTCATCCCCGCCAGCGCCAGCGCACCGGATGGTTCCGCCACCGCGCGCACATCCTCGAACAGATCTTTCATTGCCGCACAGATAGCGTCGCTATCGACAGTGATGATGTCGTCGAGATACTCCTGGCACAAACGGAAGGTTTCGTCGCCGATACGTTTCACCGCCACGCCTTCAGCAAAGAGGCCAACACGCGGAAGATCGACCGGTTGACCGGCATCCAGCGCCGCTTTCAGGCAGGCTGAGTCTTCAGCTTCAACGGCAATCACTTTGATCTGCGGCATCAACTGCTTGATCAGCACCGCCACGCCTGCCGCTAATCCGCCACCGCCCACCGGCACGAATACACGATCAAGGTGGGCATCCTGCTGCAATAACTCCAGTGCCAGCGTGCCCTGCCCGGCAATCACCATCGGATGGTCGAACGGAGGAACCCAGGTAAAACCCTGCTGCTGCGACAGCTCAATCGCTTTGGCTTTGGCTTCATCAAAATTCGCGCCGTGTAGCAGTACTTCACCACCGAAACCGCGAACGGCATCGACTTTGATATCGGCGGTAGCCGTAGGCATGACAATCAGCGCCTTCACGCCTAATCGCGCAGAAGAGAAAGCTACACCCTGAGCATGATTACCCGCCGATGCGGTGATTACGCCATGCGCTTTTTGCTCTTCGGTCAGACCGGCCATCATGGCATAGGCACCGCGCAGCTTGAAGCTGTGAACGGGTTGACGGTCTTCGCGCTTCACCAAGATCACGTTATCGAGGCGCGAAGAGAGTTTTTCCATTTTTTGTAGCGGTGTGACCTGCGCCGCTTCGTATACCGGCGCACGCAGCACTGCTCTGAGATACTCGGCGCCTTCTGGAGCGCCGGAGAGGGGTTGAGAATCCGCCATGGTCATTATCCCCCTAGTTTCGACTTATCGCGCACCGCACCTTTGTCGGCGCTGGTTGCCAGGCTGGCGTAAGCGCGCAGCGCAAAGGAGACCTGACGCTGACGATCTTTTGGCGTCCAGGCTTTGTCACCACGAGCTTCTTGCGCTTCACGGCGCGCAGCGATTTCCGCATCGCTCAGTTGCAGTTGAATGCCACGATTCGGGATATCGATAGCAATCATGTCGCCATCTTCGATAATTGCGATATTACCGCCGCTGGCCGCTTCAGGAGAAACGTGACCAATGGAAAGCCCCGAAGTACCGCCAGAGAAGCGACCGTCGGTAATCAGCGCGCAGGCCTTACCGAGACCCATCGATTTCAGGAAGGTGGTTGGGTAGAGCATTTCCTGCATGCCTGGCCCACCCTTCGGCCCTTCGTAGCGAATCACCACCACGTCGCCGGCAACCACTTTACCGCCGAGGATAGCTTCAACCGCATCGTCCTGGCTTTCATACACTTTTGCCGGGCCGGTGAATTTCAGGATGCTGTCATCCACACCAGCAGTTTTTACGATACAGCCGTTTTCCGCGAAGTTACCGTACAAGACTGCCAGGCCGCCGTCTTTGCTGTAAGCATGTTCCAACGAGCGAATGCAACCTTCTGCGCGGTCATCATCCAGGGTGTCCCAACGACAATCCTGTGAGAACGCCTGGGTGGTACGGATGCCAGCCGGACCTGCGCGGAACATTTTTTTCACCGCGTCGTCTTTGGTCAGCATAACGTCATAACTATCGAGCGTTTGCGGCAGAGTCAGCCCCAGCACGTTTTTCACGTCGCGGTTCAGAAGCCCGGCGCGATCCAGCTCACCTAAAATGCCCAGTACGCCGCCCGCGCGGTGCACGTCTTCCATATGGTATTTCTGCGTACTCGGCGCAACTTTACACAACTGCGGGACTTTGCGGGACAACTTATCAATATCACTCATGGTGAAGTCGATTTCCGCTTCCTGCGCGGCCGCCAGCAGGTGCAGAACGGTGTTGGTGGAGCCGCCCATCGCGATATCCAGTGTCATGGCGTTCTCAAACGCCGCCTTGCTGGCAATGTTGCGCGGCAGGGCTGAAGCGTCATCCTGCTCGTAGTAGCGTTTGGTCAGCTCAACGATGCGTTTACCTGCGTTGAGGAACAGCTCTTTACGGTCGGCATGAGTCGCCAACAGCGAACCGTTACCCGGCTGCGACAGACCCAGCGCTTCGGTCAGACAGTTCATCGAGTTGGCGGTGAACATCCCGGAGCACGAGCCGCAGGTCGGACAGGCCGAACGTTCAACCTGCTCGCTCTGCGAGTCGGAGACTTTCGGGTCTGCGCCCTGAATCATCGCATCAACCAGATCAAGCTTGATGATTTGGTCAGAGAGCTTGGTTTTCCCGGCTTCCATTGGGCCGCCGGAAACAAAGATCACCGGAATGTTTAGCCGCAGAGAGGCCATTAACATCCCGGGGGTGATTTTATCGCAGTTAGAGATGCAGACCATCGCATCGGCGCAGTGGGCGTTAACCATATATTCCACTGAATCGGCGATCAGCTCACGCGACGGCAGTGAATAAAGCATGCCGCCATGACCCATGGCGATACCATCATCCACGGCAATGGTGTTGAACTCTTTCGCCACGCCGCCTGAGGCTTCGATTTGTTCGGCAACCAGCTTACCGAGATCGCGCAGGTGGACGTGGCCCGGCACAAACTGGGTAAAGGAGTTCACCACAGCGATAATCGGTTTACCGAAGTCATCATCGGTCATCCCGGTGGCGCGCCACAGTGCGCGGGCACCCGCCATATTGCGGCCGTGGGTGGTGGTAGCAGAACGATACTTAGGCATGCTTGATTAACTCCCGTCTGTCTAATAATTGGGACGGTGCGTGCCATCCCAAATTTATGTTTATTGGTTAACTTGATCCAACCAGCCGTATTTATCTTCCGTTTCACCGGTGAAGAGGCCAAAGAAGGCCTGCTGGATGCGTTTGGTGACCGGACCGCAGCGGCCTTCGCCCACCTGAATACCATCGACGCTGCGTACTGGGGTGATTTCGGCCGCGGTACCGGACATGAACACTTCGTCGGCCAGGTACAGCGATTCACGAGACAGCACCTGCTCACGCACTTCGATATCGAGATCTTTCGCCAGCTTAATGATCGCGTCACGGGTGATACCCGGCAGCGCGGAAGAGGTAAATGGCGGGGTAAACAGAATGCCGTCTTTTACTTCAAACAGGTTTTCGCCCGCACCTTCGGAGATGTAGCCATTCACATCCAGCGCAATGCCTTCCTGGTAGCCATGACGACGCGCTTCACTACCCACCAACAGCGAAGACAGGTAGTTACCACCTGCTTTAGCAGCGGTAGGAATCGTGTTCGGCGCAACGCGGTTCCAGGAAGAAACCATCGCGTCGATCCCCTGCTCCAGCGCTTCAGCACCGAGGTAAGCTCCCCATGGGAACGCGGCGATTATCACATCAGTGGTGTATCCCGCAGGCGGGTTAACGCCCATCCCTACGTCGCCAACAAACACCAGCGGACGGATATAGGCGCTGGTCAGGTTGTTTTTACGAATCACCTCACGGCAAGCTTCCATCAGCTCATCAACGCTCTGAGAAACGGGAAAACGATAGATCTTGGCTGAATCACGCAGACGCTGCATATGTTCGCGATGACGGAACACTACCGGCCCTTTGTGAGAATCGTAGCAACGGATCCCTTCAAATACAGAAGTACCGTAGTGCAGCGCGTGGGACATCACGTGGACCTTCGCGTCTTCCCAACGAATCATCTCGCCATTAGACCAAATGTAATCAGCTTTTTTCGTCGTCATTTTTCTTCCTTTTGCGCTCAGGCGCGGATTTGTTGTGATGTGGTTGTGCTCTGGCAGATAGCAACATGTGCAACATCTACCAGTTTACTTAACTGACTAAACAGTAAGTCGACCGACCGGGGGCTGGCAACGGTCAATTCGATATTTATATTCTGCGCATCGCTGGCGGCTTCCATATTCATGGAGCACACCTGAAAACCACGATGACGTACCACGCGTAAAACACGTTCTAACGTTTCCGGGTTGAAACGAGCCTCAACGGCGACCTGATGTTGCATCATGATAATTTCTCCAGCATTTCTGAGTTACTGGCGCCGGGTGGCACCAGAGGCCAGACATTCTCAAGTTCGTCGATTGAGACATGAAGCAAGTATGGCCCCTCGCTGTTCAGCATGGTGTCGAGTGCCGCTTCAACCTGGTCTTTACGGGTGATGTGTTGACCAGGAATGCCGAAGGCTCTGGCCAACATGAGGAAATCGGGGTTATCGGTAAGGGTGGTTTCGCTATAACGTTCCTGGAAAAACAGCTGCTGCCATTGTCGCACCATGCCTAACCGCTGGTTGTCGAGTAAAACTATCTTCAGCGGCAACTGCTTGCGTTTTACGGTGCCCAATTCCTGTACATTCATCATGAAGGAACCGTCACCGGAGATACAGATTACCGTATCATTCGGGCGAGCAACCTGCGCGCCAACCGCTGCTGGCAGGCCAAAGCCCATCGTCCCCAGACCGCTCGACGTGATGAAGTTTTCAGGGCGAGTGTAGGTCATATGCTGTGCCGACCACATCTGATGCTGGCCAACATCCGTTGTCACTACGCTATCCGCAGGTTTGCGATCGGATAACTGCTTTAACAACAGTGGCGCATAGATAGCTTCCCCCGGATGGTCGTAGCGCCAGGTATGTTCTGCGCGCAGTTCAGCGCTGTGCTGACGCCATTCGTCAATCTTCATCAATTGCTGTAATGCTGGCAGCAGAGAATTTAAATCCCCCTGCAGCGCCACGTGGGCCTGGCGCAGTTTGTTCATTTCCGCTGGATCGATGTCCATGTGGATTACGCTGGCGTTCGGTGCGAAGGTATTCAGCTTGCCAGTCACCCGGTCATCAAAACGTGCGCCAACCGCAATCAGTAAATCGCACTCTTGCACCGCGAAATTCGCGGCTTTAGTACCGTGCATTCCCAACATCCCCAAATAGTACGGGTAGTCAGCATCTACTGCGCCCAGACCTTTCAGCGTGCAGGCGACCGGCATTTGGGTTATCGCGATAAATTCACGCAGGGCCGGGACCGCCTGCGCCATACCTACGCCACCACCTACGTACAGGATGGGCTTTTGCGCCTGCGCCAGCATTTTACGTGCCTGCTCAACGTCAGCGTGCGGAAACGTCTCTACGTTTTCGACGGTCGTAAAATATGGCTCCAGCGTACCGCTGGCTAATTGAATGTCTTTCGGGATATCAACCAGAACCGGACCCGGACGACCGGAATTCGCCACGGCGAAAGCCTCAGCCATGATACGCGGCAACTCTTCGAGTGACTGTACCAGGAAGCTGTGTTTGGTGCAGGACAGAGACATCCCCAGCACGTCCACTTCCTGGAACGCATCCGTTCCGATGAAAGGTGATGCCACCTGACCGGTGATCGCCACCACTGGAACAGAATCTAACAGCGCATCGGCAAGGCCCGTGATCAGGTTAGTTGCGCCAGGGCCGGAAGTAGCGATACAAACGCCGGTTTTACCGGTCGCACGGGCATATCCAATCGCCGCCATTGCCGCACCCTGCTCATGTCGGCACAACAGGTGCTCTACGCCGCCGTCATACAACGCATCGTAAACCGGCATAATTGCGCCACCAGGATAACCAAAGACGGTTTGAACCCCTTGTGCACGCAACGCATGTACCACCCACTGTGCCCCATTCATAGTTACATCCCCGCCGTAAATCTTGAGAAACAGAATTTTATGCTGCCGTTCACTTTCTGCTCCTCGTGTATGTTTTTAAGGTCAAAAAAAACCCCCGGACCTTTCGGTGCGGGGGTCTTAGTTCGTTAAGGCTTGTTTTCTAAGCCTTTCCTCGTCCAAGTGCAGCCCCGCACGGTGGGATAATAATCACCACCACGCTAATCACGACCAGGCTAATCACTCGTAGAAGGGCTGTCATTTTTGTATTTTCTTGCATCTTGTTCGAAGGAATACCTAAAGAGTTACCATAGAATTTGCAAATGACACAAGATATTTTTTTATTCGTTTTTCTGACGTCGTTAACGGTTTAGATAAATACCGTTGTTTTTTATACAAAAAAATCAAAAATGAAAATATTTCACGCTTCAGGCGATCCTCGGTAACCCGATCCCCAATACAAACACCATTCAAAAGCATTTGCGGGCGTCATTCCAGGCTTAATGCAAGCAATTATACGTTGCGCAAAAATACGGGAATCAGCATCTAAAAACCGTAATTATGTGAAATCTTGCCGCGATGTATTGCGACATAATACTTTTATCAGGAGGAATTATGTCACTATCGATTGTTCACACACGCGCCGCGCTAGGCGTGAATGCGCCAGCCATTACCATCGAGGTACATATCAGCAACGGCCTGCCTGGTTTAACCATGGTGGGGCTGCCCGAAACGACGGTGAAAGAGGCTCGCGATCGGGTACGCAGTGCGATTATTAATAGCGGTTATGAATTCCCGGCAAAGAAAATAACTATAAACCTCGCTCCGGCCGATCTCCCGAAAGAAGGGGGGCGATATGATTTACCTATCGCTGTTGCGCTTCTGGCCGCTTCTAAGCAGCTTACACCCCACAATCTCGACACCTACGAGCTGGTAGGTGAATTAGCGCTTACAGGCGCGCTACGCGGCGTTCCCGGCGCGATATCAAGCGCAACCGAGGCCATTCGTGCAGGCAGGCGAATTATTGTCGCAAAAGAGAATGCCGCTGAAGTTGGACTGATACACGGCGAAGGGTGCCTGATCGCCGATCACCTGCAGACCGTATGCGCATTTCTCGAAGGTAAGCATGATTTAGACAGGCCATCATCCGCAGATTTTACGCCTAACGCATTAGCTGATGATCTGAGCGATGTTATCGGCCAGGAACAGGGTAAACGCGGGCTGGAGCTTACCGCAGCAGGCGGCCACAATCTCTTGCTCATCGGCCCGCCGGGTACGGGAAAGACTATGCTAGCCAGTCGACTCAGAGGGCTGCTCCCTCCACTTAGCAACGATGAAGCGCTGGAAAGTGCCGCGATACTCAGTCTGATCCATTCCGACACGATACAAAAACAGTGGAAGCAACGCCCTTTTCGCTCGCCACATCACAGTGCTTCATTAACCGCCATGGTCGGTGGAGGCTCTATTCCTGCGCCAGGAGAGATCTCTTTAGCGCACAACGGCATACTGTTTCTGGATGAACTACCCGAGTTTGAGCGGCGCACGCTGGATGCACTGCGCGAACCCATCGAGTCCGGGCAGATCCATCTATCCCGCACCAGAGCAAAAATAACCTATCCCGCACGCTTTCAACTCATAGCTGCGATGAATCCAAGCCCGACGGGCCATTATCAGGGGAACCATAACCGCTGTACCCCAGAACAGACGCTGCGCTACCTAAATCGATTGTCAGGTCCATTTCTTGACCGCTTCGACCTCTCCCTCGAAATTCCCTTACCGCCGCCCGGTATACTCAGCCAGAACGCGATGAAAGGGGAAAATAGCGCAACGGTGAAGCAACGTGTTATGGCAGCGCGAGAGCGTCAGTATCAGCGGCAAAATAAGTTAAACGCACATCTGGACAGTCAGGATATCCATAAATACTGCCTACTGCGTAGCGACGATGCACAGTGGCTTGAAGAAACGCTCGCGCATCTCGGATTGTCTATCCGCGCCTGGCTGCGCCTGATTAAGGTCGCTCGAACGATTGCGGATATCGAACAATGTGATCACATCTCTCGCCAGCATTTACAGGAGGCCGTTGGGTACCGAGCGATAGACAGGTTACTCATTCATCTGCAGAAATTACTGACATAAAAAAAGGGCTTTCGCCCTTTTTTTATTAATCATCAGATTCGGTGTAGTCTTCTGCGCCTTCCACCTGAGGTTTCCCACCCGATAAGGTGTGGAAACGTTTTGGACGCTTAATACGCGTCATGTATTTAGACCACACACGTTCAGCTTCGGTAACCGGCTCACGTTCACCACGGCATACCGCAACAAACAGTTTTTCTTCTTCAGTTACCGGCTCACGCTTGCCCAGATCCAGCTCGTTGAAAGCATAACCGTGACGCTCAAGCAGTTGTGCTTCTTTAATGGTGAAATCACCATGACGGGAGAATCCGCGGGGATAATATTTATTATCGAAATATCGATTAGTCGTCGTAAAGCTTTCCGCCATCCTGCACGCTCCTAATTCTTTGGCCGAGCTATTTATGGCGCGGAGTATTAGTTACGCTTGACAGAGCGTCAAACAAAAGATTTAAATCATAACGACAAATAATTTTATGGAGCGAGTTGTGGATACGGAATTGTTAAAAACTTTCCTGGAAGTTAGCCGGACACGCCACTTTGGCAGGGCTGCTGAAGCGCTCTACCTGACCCAATCAGCGGTTAGTTTCCGGATCAGACAACTGGAAAATCAATTGGGTGTAAACCTGTTCACCCGACACAGAAACAATATCCGTTTAACCGCTGCAGGTGAAAAATTATTGCCTTACGCCGAAACGTTGATGAATACGTGGCAGGCAGCACGTAAGGAAGTCGCGAATACCTCGCGACATAACGAGTTTTCTATCGGTGCCAGCGCATCTCTCTGGGAGTGTATGCTTAATGACTGGTTGAGGCGTTTGTATCAATCTCAGGAGCCACAATCCAGCCTGCAGTTTGAAGCGAGGATCGCTCAGCGCCAGTCGTTAGTAAAACAGCTTCATGAACGACAGCTTGATCTACTGATTACTACCGAAACACCCAAAATGGACGAATTTAGCAGCCAACTGTTGGGATATTTCACGCTGGCGCTCTATTGCAGCTCTCCGTCGCAAACCAAAGATGAGCTGAATTATTTACGCCTGGAATGGGGACCCGATTTTCAACAACACGAAGCGGGACTAATAGCGGGAGATGAAGTGCCGGTACTCACCACCAGTTCGGCAGAATTGGCCAGGCAGCAACTTTCAGTGATTAAGGGCTTTAGCTGGCTTCCCGTCAACTGGGCCAAAACCAAAAGCGATCTCCATACGGTTACCGACAGTACAACGCTTTCACGTCCTTTATATGCAGTTTGGCTGCAAAACAGCGATAAAAATGGACTAATTTGCGATTTGCTAAGAACGAATATTCTGGAAAATTAAAGAAAATATAGGCAAGGATGCCGGGAGTAAAACAGCAGGAAGGCACGATTCAAATTGCAGATAAAAAAAATCCTTAGCAAAAATGCTAAGGATTATTTCTGGCAGGGGCGGAGAGACTCGAACTCGCGACACCCGGTTTTGGAGACCGGTGCTCTACCAACTGAGCTACGCCCCTAAATTTTCTTATCATTAAGCCTGCTTGGTAGCAGGCTTAATTTTCTAATAAGTGGCGGAACGGACGGGACTCGAACCCGCGACCCCCTGCGTGACAGGCAGGTATTCTAACCAACTGAACTACCGCTCCACCGAATATCTTTGTCACTACCCGGATTATTCATCCCGGTTTACTGCAATTTGATGCCTGGCAGTTCCCTACTCTCGCATGGGGAGACCCCACACTACCATCGGCGCTACGGCGTTTCACTTCTGAGTTCGGCATGGGGTCAGGTGGGACCACCGCGCTACAGCCGCCAGGCAAATTCTGTTTATCAACACACCTCTCGGGCCTGTCGATGTAATCTGTAATCAAGCTGAATTTCGATGTCTCTTTCGCCAAAACATCTTCGGCGTTGTAAGGTTAAGCCTCACGGTTCATTAGTATCGGTTAGCTCAACGTATCGCTACGCTTACACACCCGACCTATCAACGTCGTCGTCTTCAACGTTCCTTCAGGACCCTTAAAGGGTCAGGGAGAACTCATCTCGGGGCAAGTTTCGTGCTTAGATGCTTTCAGCACTTATCTCTTCCGCATTTAGCTACCGGGCAATGCCATTGGCATGACAACCCGAACACCAGTGATGCGTCCACTCCGGTCCTCTCGTACTAGGAGCAGCCCCCCTCAATTCTCCAGCGCCCACGGCAGATAGGGACCGAACTGTCTCACGACGTTCTAAACCCAGCTCGCGTACCACTTTAAATGGCGAACAGCCATACCCTTGGGACCTACTTCAGCCCCAGGATGTGATGAGCCGACATCGAGGTGCCAAACACCGCCGTCGATATGAACTCTTGGGCGGTATCAGCCTGTTATCCCCGGAGTACCTTTTATCCGTTGAGCGATGGCCCTTCCATTCAGAACCACCGGATCACTAAGACCTGCTTTCGCACCTGCTCGAGCCGTCACTCTCGCAGTCAAGCTAGCTTATGCCTTTGCACTAACCTCCTGATGTCCGACCAGGATTAGCTAACCTTCGTGCTCCTCCGTTACTCTTTAGGAGGAGACCGCCCCAGTCAAACTACCCACCAGACACTGTCCGCAACCCGGATTACGGGTCTACGTTAGAACACCAGCCATTAAAGGGTGGTATTTCAAGGTTGGCTCCATGCAGACTGGCGTCCACACTTCAAAGCCTCCCACCTATCCTACACATCAAGGACCAGTGTTCAGTGTCAAGCTATAGTAAAGGTTCACGGGGTCTTTCCGTCTTGCCGCGGGTACACTGCATCTTCACAGCGAGTTCAATTTCACTGAGTCTCGGGTGGAGACAGCCTGGCCATCATTACGCCATTCGTGCAGGTCGGAACTTACCCGACAAGGAATTTCGCTACCTTAGGACCGTTATAGTTACGGCCGCCGTTTACCGGGGCTTCGATCAAGAGCTTCTCCTTACGGATAACCCCATCAATTAACCTTCCGGCACCGGGCAGGCGTCACACCGTATACGTCCACTTTCGTGTTTGCACAGTGCTGTGTTTTTAATAAACAGTTGCAGCCAGCTGGTATCTTCGACTGATTTCAGCTCCATGAGTAAATCACTTCACCTACATATCAGCGTGCCTTCTCCCGAAGTTACGGCACCATTTTGCCTAGTTCCTTCACCCGAGTTCTCTCAAGCGCCTTGGTATTCTCTACCTGACCACCTGTGTCGGTTTGGGGTACGATTTTGTGTTACCTGATGCTTAGAGGCTTTTCCTGGAAGCAGGGCATTTGTTACTTCAGCACCGTAGTGCCTCGTCATCACACCTCAGCGTTAACAAGACTCCGGATTTACCTGGAATCTCCGCCTACATGCTTAAACCGGGACAACCGTCGCCCGGCTAACATAGCCTTCTCCGTCCCCCCTTCGCAGTAACACCAAGTACAGGAATATTAACCTGTTTCCCATCGACTACGCCTTTCGGCCTCGCCTTAGGGGTCGACTCACCCTGCCCCGATTAACGTTGGACAGGAACCCTTGGTCTTCCGGCGTGCGGGTTTTTCACCCGCATTATCGTTACTTATGTCAGCATTCGCACTTCTGATACCTCCAGCATGCCTCACAGCACACCTTCAACGGCTTACAGAACGCTCCCCTACCCAACAACACATAGTGTCGCTGCCGCAGCTTCGGTGCATGGTTTAGCCCCGTTACATCTTCCGCGCAGGCCGACTCGACCAGTGAGCTATTACGCTTTCTTTAAATGATGGCTGCTTCTAAGCCAACATCCTGGCTGTCTGTGCCTTCCCACATCGTTTCCCACTTAACCATGACTTTGGGACCTTAGCTGGCGGTCTGGGTTGTTTCCCTCTTCACGACGGACGTTAGCACCCGCCGTGTGTCTCCCGTGATAACATTCTTCGGTATTCGCAGTTTGCATCGGGTTGGTAAGTCGGGATGACCCCCTAGCCGAAACAGTGCTCTACCCCCGAAGATGAGTTCACGAGGCGCTACCTAAATAGCTTTCGGGGAGAACCAGCTATCTCCCGGTTTGATTGGCCTTTCACCCCCAGCCACAAGTCATCCGCTAATTTTTCAACATTAGTCGGTTCGGTCCTCCAGTTAGTGTTACCCAACCTTCAACCTGCCCATGGCTAGATCACCGGGTTTCGGGTCTATACCCTGCAACTTAACGCCCAGTTAAGACTCGGTTTCCCTTCGGCTCCCCTATTCGGTTAACCTTGCTACAGAATATAAGTCGCTGACCCATTATACAAAAGGTACGCAGTCACCCCATAAAGAGGCTCCCACTGCTTGTACGTACACGGTTTCAGGTTCTTTTTCACTCCCCTCGCCGGGGTTCTTTTCGCCTTTCCCTCACGGTACTGGTTCACTATCGGTCAGTCAGGAGTATTTAGCCTTGGAGGATGGTCCCCCCATATTCAGACAGGATACCACGTGTCCCGCCCTACTCTTCGAGTTCACAACACATGCACTTTTGTGTACGGGACTATCACCCTGTACCGTCGGACTTTCCAGACCGTTCCACTACCACACATGCTGATTCAGACTCTGGGCTGCTCCCCGTTCGCTCGCCGCTACTGGGGGAATCTCGGTTGATTTCTTTTCCTCGGGGTACTTAGATGTTTCAGTTCCCCCGGTTCGCTTCATTACGCTATGTATTCACGTAATGATAGTGTGACGAATCACACTGGGTTTCCCCATTCGGAAATCGCCGGTTATAACGGTTCATATCACCTTACCGACGCTTATCGCAGATTAGCACGTCCTTCATCGCCTCTGACTGCCAGGGCATCCACCGTGTACGCTTAGTCGCTTAACCTCACAACCCGAAGATGTTTCGTAAAACACTTCAGTGTTGCGAAAATTTGAGAGACTCGGACACACCGCTTTTCATTTCTTGTTTACGGAGAAATGAAACAGTGTGTCGTTTCAATTTTCAGCTTGATCCAGATTTTTAAAGAGCAAATATCTCAAACGAGACTCGAAAGTCTGTTTTGAGATACTTCGGTCGGCGACTTTCACTCACACATACCAGCAAGTGGCGTCCCCTAGGGGATTCGAACCCCTGTTACCGCCGTGAAAGGGCGGTGTCCTGGGCCTCTAGACGAAGGGGACACTGAAGTCTCAATCGCAAGACGCCTTGCTATTTACTTTTCATCAGACAATCTGTGTGAGCACTACAAAGAACGTTTCTTTAAGGTAAGGAGGTGATCCAACCGCAGGTTCCCCTACGGTTACCTTGTTACGACTTCACCCCAGTCATGAATCACAAAGTGGTAAGCGCCCTCCCGAAGGTTAAGCTACCTACTTCTTTTGCAACCCACTCCCATGGTGTGACGGGCGGTGTGTACAAGGCCCGGGAACGTATTCACCGTGGCATTCTGATCCACGATTACTAGCGATTCCGACTTCATGGAGTCGAGTTGCAGACTCCAATCCGGACTACGACATACTTTATGAGGTCCGCTTGCTCTCGCGAGGTCGCTTCTCTTTGTATATGCCATTGTAGCACGTGTGTAGCCCTACTCGTAAGGGCCATGATGACTTGACGTCATCCCCACCTTCCTCCAGTTTATCACTGGCAGTCTCCTTTGAGTTCCCGGCCGGACCGCTGGCAACAAAGGATAAGGGTTGCGCTCGTTGCGGGACTTAACCCAACATTTCACAACACGAGCTGACGACAGCCATGCAGCACCTGTCTCAGAGTTCCCGAAGGCACCAAAGCATCTCTGCTAAGTTCTCTGGATGTCAAGAGTAGGTAAGGTTCTTCGCGTTGCATCGAATTAAACCACATGCTCCACCGCTTGTGCGGGCCCCCGTCAATTCATTTGAGTTTTAACCTTGCGGCCGTACTCCCCAGGCGGTCGACTTAACGCGTTAGCTCCGGAAGCCACGCCTCAAGGGCACAACCTCCAAGTCGACATCGTTTACGGCGTGGACTACCAGGGTATCTAATCCTGTTTGCTCCCCACGCTTTCGCACCTGAGCGTCAGTCTTTGTCCAGGGGGCCGCCTTCGCCACCGGTATTCCTCCAGATCTCTACGCATTTCACCGCTACACCTGGAATTCTACCCCCCTCTACAAGACTCTAGCCTGCCAGTTTCGGATGCAGTTCCCAGGTTGAGCCCGGGGATTTCACATCCGACTTGACAGACCGCCTGCGTGCGCTTTACGCCCAGTAATTCCGATTAACGCTTGCACCCTCCGTATTACCGCGGCTGCTGGCACGGAGTTAGCCGGTGCTTCTTCTGCGAGTAACGTCAATCACTGCGGTTATTAACCACAATGCCTTCCTCCTCGCTGAAAGTACTTTACAACCCGAAGGCCTTCTTCATACACGCGGCATGGCTGCATCAGGCTTGCGCCCATTGTGCAATATTCCCCACTGCTGCCTCCCGTAGGAGTCTGGACCGTGTCTCAGTTCCAGTGTGGCTGGTCATCCTCTCAGACCAGCTAGGGATCGTCGCCTAGGTGAGCCGTTACCCCACCTACTAGCTAATCCCATCTGGGCACATCCGATGGCAAGAGGCCCGAAGGTCCCCCTCTTTGGTCTTGCGACGTTATGCGGTATTAGCTACCGTTTCCAGTAGTTATCCCCCTCCATCGGGCAGTTTCCCAGACATTACTCACCCGTCCGCCACTCGTCACCCAAGGAGCAAGCTCCTCTGTGCTACCGTTCGACTTGCATGTGTTAGGCCTGCCGCCAGCGTTCAATCTGAGCCATGATCAAACTCTTCAATTTAAGTTTGATGCTCGTGAATTAAACTTCGTAATGAATTACGTGTTCACTCAGAGACTTGGTATTCATTTTTCGTCTTGCGACGTTAAGAATCCGTATCTTCGAGTGCCCACACAGATTGTCTGATAAATTGTTAAAGAGCAGTTGCGACGCGCTTTAGCGCTCTGTCGCGAGGTCCCGTATATTACGTTTTCCTCATTCAGAGTCAAGCATTTATTTTCGCTTTTCTCCGCTGACCCGGCGGTTTGTAATCCGTTGTTCCGTGTCAGTGGAGGCGCATTATAGGGAGTTATTTCAGGCTGACAAGGAGAAATTTAAAATAACTTTCCGAGTGCGTGTTTTTTCAGCAAAATCACCATTAACATGCCATAAAATAAGCAAATTGCCGTTTTTGCAGCCGCAATAACACTTCCAGGTGGCATACTAATGAATAGGAAATAAAGTAAGGAAAACCATTCATGCCGTTAAATGCCCAACAGCTAGCCGCACAGAAAAACCTGTCCTACGTTCTGGCCGAAAAGCTGGCTCAGCGAATATTAAAAGGTGAATACGCACCGGGCGCTATATTGCCTGGCGAAATAGAGCTGGGCGATCAGTTTGGCGTGAGTCGTACCGCGGTAAGAGAAGCGGTAAAGACGTTAACGGCAAAAGGTATGGTATTACCGCGCCCGCGTATTGGTACACGCGTCATGCCGCAGGCAAACTGGAACTTCCTCGACCAGGAGCTGCTCACCTGGTGGATGACAGAAGATAATTTCTCTCAGGTCATTAAACATTTTCTGGTGATGCGTATCAGCCTGGAGCCTCAGGCGTGTTTACTGGCGGCGACTATAGGTACGGCAGAACAGAAAGCGCATCTCAACACGCTGATGGAAGAAATGGTCGAGCTGAAAAGAAACTTCAGACGCGAGCGTTGGATTGAGGTTGATATCGCCTGGCATGAACACATCTATGAAATGAGTGCGAACCCGTTCCTTATCTCCTTCGCATCACTCTTCCATTCCGTTTACCAGACCTACTTTACCTCTATTACCTATAACGACGTGGTCAAGCTGGATTTACACCAGGCCATTGTCGACGCAATAGATGAGAGCGATGGCGATCGCGCCTTCGCTGCCTGTCAGGCATTGCTGATAGCACCGAACGTGCTACCGGATAAATAATATGTCAGAAAAGAAATCACGCAGTATGGCCGGGCTACCGTGGATAGCAGCCATGGCCTTTTTTATGCAGGCACTAGACGCCACGATCCTCAATACAGCCTTACCCGCAATAGCACACAGCCTTAACCGCTCTCCGCTCGCCATGCAGTCAGCCATTATCAGTTACACCCTGACGGTCGCGATGCTGATCCCGGTGAGTGGATGGCTGGCAGACAGGTTTGGTACCCGGCGCGTCTTTATGATAGCTGTTAGCCTGTTTACGCTGGGTTCGCTGGCCTGTGCGCTGTCCAGCTCCCTAAGCGAACTGGTGATTTTCCGCATCATTCAGGGCATTGGCGGCGCTATGATGATGCCCGTTGCCCGTCTGGCATTATTGCGTGCTTACCCCCGCAGCGAACTGCTTCCGGTGCTTAACTTCGTAACCATGCCTGGACTTGTGGGGCCGATTTTAGGTCCGGTATTGGGCGGTGTACTGGTCACGTGGGCCAGTTGGCACTGGATCTTCCTGATTAATATTCCAATTGGGGTTGCCGGTATCTTCTATGCCCGCAAATATATGCCGAACTTCACCACGCCGCGCCGCGGTTTTGATATGACCGGTTTCTTTCTGTTTGGTTTGAGCCTGGTGTTGTTTTCCAGCGGGGTAGAGCTGTTCGGTGAGAAGCTTGTCGAGACCTGGATAGCACTCAGCATTATTCTTGCCAGTATTCTGTTACTGCTCGCCTACATTCGCCACGCGCGTCGTCACCCAACGCCGCTAATATCGCTTCCTATATTTAAGACCCGAACTTTTTCCGTCGGGATCGCCGGAAACCTTGCCACTCGTCTGGGTACAGGGTGCGTGCCCTTCTTAATGCCGCTGATGTTGCAGGTAGGCTTTGGATACCCGGCGCTGATAGCTGGTTGCATGATGGCGCCAACGGCGCTGGGATCAATACTGGCGAAATCAATGGTGACGCAGGTGCTGCGCCGGCTCGGCTACAGAACCACACTGGTGGGTGTTACGGTATTTATCGGCCTGATGATTGCGCAGTTCGCATTGCAATCTCCCGCCATGCCGGTCTGGATGTTGATCCTGCCGTTGTTCATTTTGGGTATGGCGATGTCCACCCAGTTTACCTCCATGAATACCATCACTCTGGCGGACCTGACCGATGAAAACGCCAGCAGCGGCAACAGTGTGCTGGCCGTTACTCAGCAGTTATCAATCAGTTTAGGGGTCGCCATCAGCGCTGCCGTTCTGCGTATCTATGAAGGTATGGAAGGAACCAATACGGTCGAGCAGTTCCACTACACCTTTATGACGATGGGCGCTATCACGGTAGTGTCTGCGCTGATGTTCATGCTGCTAAAAGCAAAAGATGGACGTAATCTGATTAAAGAGCGACATAATCCTAAACCGACCCCCGCTCCATCAAAACAGGAGTAAGTTGCAGGCGCTGTTGCTGTAATGCGGGCTGCGCCATCCGGTGGATTAATACATCGATGGCCAGTTCGCCCAGTTCATCTTTTGGTTGATGGATGGTCGTCAGCGGCGGCGTCATATAGCGCGCTAGCTCGATATCATCATAACCCACCACCGCCATATCCTGCGGAATGCGCAATCCCGATTGGTACAGAGCCTGATACGCGCCAACCGCCATGGCATCATTGCCGGTAAAAACGGCCTGCGGTCGCTGTTTATGCGACAGCAACGTTTGCATTGCTTCAAAGCCGCCGCCGAACTCAAAGTCACCGGTAATCTCGTAACCTTCCGGGACCGGCAACCCCGCCCGCTTCATTGCCGCCCGATATCCTTCCAGACGTAAACGCGCTGGAGTTTTATCCAGCGGCCCGGTGATGCAGGCAATGCGCGTAAAACCTTTTTCGATAAGATGTTGAGTGGCTAAATCCCCGCCCAACAGGGAGTTATCCTGGATCAGATCGCTTTCACCATCAAAAGGCGACCAGTCCATCATGACGGTCGGTATAGAAGGATAGCGTTGCATGATCTCCCTGGAAGGTTGATGAGTTTCCGTGCAGAGCAGCAGCAAGCCGTCCACCCGTTTTTGCATTAACGTTTCCAGATTACGGTTCATGCGCTGTTCATCACCTTCGGTATTGCACAGCACCAGACTGTAGCCGCGTTCAAAACAACTACGTTCAACGCCGCGCACCAGCTCGGAATAAAAGGGGTTGGTACTGGCAGTGATTAACATGCCAATAGTGTGGGTCTGGTTTAACTTGAGACTACGCGCCAGCGCTGAGGGCGCGTAGTTAAGCTCTTTAATCGCCGCTTCAACTTTGTCAGTGACAGACTCACTGACAAAGCGATCTTTATTAATGACGTGAGAAACCGTCGACGTGGAAACCCCCGCCAGGCGGGCGACGTCCTTCATTGTAGCCAAGCGTTACCTCTGTTGACTTAAAAAAGCTTCTATTTCTTCGCGCCATGGAACGGAAGGCTGTGCGCCCTTACGGGTGACCGCAATCGCCGCAGCGGCATGTGCAAATCGGATAGCTTCAGGCAGCGGAGTATCTTCCAGTAACGCTGTAATTAACGCGCCGTTAAAGGTATCCCCAGCGGCGATGGTATCAACGGCGTCCACTTTAAACCCTGGCACACGCTGACCTTCACCATTTACGCTGGCCCACACCCCGCGACTGCCTAAGGTAATCAGTACAGTATGGATCCCCTTCGCGTGCAATGCCTGCGCAGCTTTGGCCGCGTCTTCATCGTTTTCAACCCGGATCCCCGTGAGCTTTTCAGCCTCGGTTTCATTCGGGGTAATAATATCCACCAGCGCCAGCAGTTCGTCAGAAAGTTCACGTGCCGGTGCCGGGTTAAGGGCTACCGTGGTCTTATTTTGATGTGCAATCTTTGCCGCAGCCAGTACGCTTTCGATCGGCGACTCTAACTGCATCAGTAAGGCGGACGCCTGGGCAATACGCTCATGCTGAGCTTCCACCAGCGCAGGCGAAAGTGCCGCGTTCGCACCAGCATGAATGCCGATGACGTTCTCACCTTCACCATTCACAAAAATCAACGCCACACCGGTCGATTCCCCCGAAATTACGCTAATCGGCGCAATATCGATATTATCTTTAGCTAACTGTTTACGAACACTTTCGCCAATATCATCATCACCCGTACAGGCAATAAATGCGATATTCGCGCCACTACGCCCCGCAGCAACAGCCTGATTCGCGCCTTTACCACCAAATGCGACCTGATAATGGTTACCGGTTACGGTTTCACCAGGTGTCGGGAAAGAGTTAAGGTTGAGGATGTGATCGGCATTGATACTGCCAAGAACAACGAGGTTGCCTGCGGTTTTCATATTTGGTGTTCCAAGTCAAAGTGCGCCACCGGATTAGGGTGGCGCGTGCCCTGCTTTTCTTTTTACGCTTTCATCCCCAAAACCCGATACGGGGATGGCGTCTTTATGTCTCCATCAGGACGCGAGCGACCTGAATCGGTATTACTGCTTGATGACCAGCTTCAGGTCAACCGGATATTTAGCCTGAACCTTCTCGCCTTTCAGGACTTTATCCGCAGTCTCAACGCCTTTCGCGCCGATCTGATCCGGCAGCTGAGCAATGGTCGCAGCCAGTTTGCCATCATTTACTGCTTTTTCGCCATCTGGAGTACCGTCAAATCCAACCACCATCACATCAGATTTACCCGCAGTTTGCAGTGCGCGCAGCGCACCCAACGCCATTTCATCGTTCTGGGCAAATACGGCCTGCACGTCAGGATGCGCAGTCAGCAGGTTCTGCATGACGTTCAGACCTTTGGTGCGGTCGAAGTCGGCCGGCTGGCTGGCCAGTACGTTAAATTTGTGTGCCGCAACAGCCTGCTGGAAACCTTCACCACGCTCACGCGCCGCTGAAGTACCGGCAATACCCTGCAGTTCGATAACTTTCGCGCCTTCACCCGCTTTCTTCGCGATGTAATCGCCCGCAATCTTACCGCCCAGCACGTTATCAGATGCAATATGGCTTACCACTTCGCCTTTGGACGCAACGCGGTCCAGGGTGATAACCGGAATTTTCGCCTGGTTAGCCATCTTCACAGCGTTACCAACAGCATCGGAGTCCGTCGGGTTAATCAGCAGAATTTTAGTTCCACGAACCGTTAAATCCTGAACGTTAGCCAGCTCTTTCGCCGGGTTGTTCTGTGAGTCCAGAATCACCAGGTTGTAGCCCAGCTTATCGGCCTCTTTTTGCGCCCCGTCCTTCAAAGAAACAAAGAACGGATTGTTAAGGGTGGAGACCACCAGCGCAATGGTATCTTTCGCCATCGCATTCGCGCTCACGGTGGCGCTCAGCGCAACAGCAGAAACCAGGGTAGCCAGTTTTTTCATGTTCATATTTAAGATGTCCTGTAATCGTTGTTACTGCTTTTTGTTGTCTACCAGTACCGCCAGCAAAATCACCACCGCTTTGACGATCATCTGGTAATAGGAGGATACACCTAACAAATTCAAACCATTATTGAGGAAACCAAGAATCAATGCGCCGATCAGCGTCCCAACAATACGTCCTTTACCACCCGCCAGGCTGGTACCACCTAACACCACCGCGGCGATAGCATCCAGCTCATAGCCAGTACCTGCCGTCGGTTGCGCAGAGGAGAGGCGCGCTACTTCAATGATGCCCGCCAGCGATGCCAGCAGACCACACAAGGAGTAAACGATAATTTTGATTTTACTTACGCTGATACCGGACAGGCGCGTTGCCGCTTCGTTACCGCCCAGCGCATAGATATAACGACCCAGACGAGTGTGGTGCAGCATGTACCACGCCGCGAGGAAGACAATCCCCATAATCCACACAGGCGTAGGGACGCCTAACGGACGACCAATACCAAACCAGCCAAACAGATCGGCATTGTCAGTAAACCCGGTATTAACCGGACTGCCGTTGGTGTATACCATGGTCACACCACGCAGCAGCAGCATCATCACCAGGGTCGCGATAAACGCCTGTACCCGGCCTTTCGCGACAATCACCCCGGTTACCGCGCCAATAGCAGCACCGAGCGCCAGGGCCGCAGCGACAGCCACCAGCGCATTGACTTCAATCCCTACAATGGAAGCCGCAACCGCACCGGTAAGCGCCAGCAAAGAACCGACAGACAGATCGATCCCCGACGTCAGGATAACCAGCGTCATGCCAACGGCCATGATGGCGTTCACCGACGTTTGCTGGAGGATGTTGAACAGGTTATTAACGGTAAAAAAGTTAGGGCTCATGGTGGAAACAATCGCGATCAGCACTAACAGAGCGATAAGCGACTTTTGCTCCAGAAGCCATGCTTTAGTGAAATAACGGCGACCAGAAACAGCCTGGGTAGTCATCTTTTTTACTCCTGATTCACGCGATTAAGCTTGCCCACAGCGGCAGCCATTAATACTTCCTGAGTGGCCTGCTCGCGAGTGAACTCACCGCCGAGATGCCCTTCATGCATAACGATAATTCGATCGCTCATGCCCAATACTTCTGGCATCTCAGAGGAGACCAGAATGATGCTCAGCCCATCGGCCTTAAACTGGTTGATAAGCTGATAGATTTCTTTTTTAGCCCCAACGTCAACACCGCGCGTTGGTTCATCGAGGATCAGGACTTTTGGTCGGGTCATCAGACCGCGCGCAATCGCCACTTTCTGCTGATTACCGCCAGAAAGCAGGCCGATAGCCTGTTCCATTGATGGCGTTTTAACATTGAACAGACGAATAAAATCACCTACCGCCTGCTGCTCGTCTTTATGTTTAAGGCTTCCACCAGCGCGACTGAAATAACGCAGCGCGGTTAGTGACATGTTCTCTTTCACCGACATGCCCAGCACTAAACCATCGCGTTTACGGTCTTCAGAAATATAGACGATGCCGTTAGCCAACCCATCCTGCGGCGAACGGGTGACCACTTCATGGCCATCAAGCGTGACGTAACCGCTGGTGCGCGGCAATGCGCCGTACAACACTTTCATCAGCTCGGTACGTCCGGCACCCATCAGCCCCGATACGCCAAGGATCTCGCCTTTACGTAGCGTGAATGAAACATCGTTTACGCCAGGGCCGCACAGGTTATCGACCTTCAGGCGAATATCACCCGGCGCTTTTTCCAGGCGCGGGTATTGATCTTCCAGCTTACGTCCCACCATCATTTCAATCAGCGAGTCTTCGGTCAGCGAGGCGACTTCACGCTCGGCAATAAACTGCCCGTCGCGAAAAACGGTCACGTCGTCACAAATCTCGAAGATCTCTTTCATGCGGTGAGAAATATAGACAATGCCGCGTCCCTGGGATTTCAGTTCGCGAATGACGCGGAACAGGGATTCGGTTTCGGTATCGGTGAGCGCATCCGTCGGTTCATCCATAATGATGACCTTCGATTCAAAGCTCAGCACTTTGGCAATTTCAACCATCTGCTGATCGCCAATCGACAGTTCACCGACCAGTCTGTCGCTTTTAAAGCGCAGATTCAGTTTGGCAAGCAGCAGATCGGCTTCGGCGTACATCTTCTTCCAGTCAATTTTGCCAAAGCGATTAACGAACTCACGGCCAAGAAAAATGTTCTCGGCGATAGTGAGTTGCGGGATCAAATTCAGCTCCTGGTGGATGATACCGATTCCGGCTTCCTGGGAGGATTTAGGGCCGTTAAAAGTGGTCTCTTTTCCCAACCAGAATAAAGAACCGGCATCACGGGTATAGATCCCGGTCAACACTTTCATCATGGTGGATTTGCCCGCGCCGTTTTCGCCCACCAGCGCCATTACGCGGCCTGGGTAGACATTCAGCGCGGCGCCGGATAGCGCTTTTACGCCCGGGAACGCTTTATCGATCCCTTTGAGTTGCAGTAATGCGTTCATGATGGCCTCAGAACGTGACGCCAGCACAGAGAATGATATTCGCATACGGAGAACACTCTCCGCTGCGAATTACCGCCTGACTGTCTGCGGTTTGTTTTTTGAATTGTTCATGCGTGGTGTAACGAATTTCTATGGTGTTTCCCTGGTGTTGTTGCAGTTGCTCAATGTGGCTGAGCAACGTTTCGTGGAGTTGCGGATTATGTTGTTTAATTTCCGTCGCGAGAATGGCCGCCTCGACCTGCATTTCACGTGTCACCACATCCAGTACCTGCATAAAAGAAGGTACGCCCTGGGTTAATGCCATATCGATACGCGTTGTGCTATTCGGGATGGGTAAACCTGCATCACACACCACCAGCGTATCGGTATGCCCCAGACGGGAGATCACCGATGAAATTTCAGAGTTGAGTACCGTGCCTTTCTTCATTTTCTTTCCCCACTAGCGAAACGTTTCGCTGAAGATAAGTGTAGAGCGAAGAGTGGAGATAAAACCACCGCAAAGTTACGAAAATGTGATCGCCATCGAAACGTTTCGCAAGGATTATCATTCGATGAAATGAAAACTGGGAGGGACAAAACAAAACGCCCCCTTTCGCGATGAAAGAGGGCGTCGATGAGATTAAATCTCGACCTGAGTACCGAGCTCAATAACCCGGTTAGGTGGGATTTCAAACTGGTCCGGGGCGCGCAGCGCATTGCGTTGTAGTAGCAGATACAGCTTGCCGCGCAGACGCAGATACCATGGTCGTTTGCCAACAATCAACGACTCATGCGACATGAAGAACGAGGTTTCCATCATCCGACAGCTTAAGCCTTCCAGACCGCAGCGATGGAATACTTCTTCAACGTTCGGCGTTTCGCGCCAACCGTAGCTGGCCACCACACGCCAGAAGGTGGGCGATAACTGCTCAATCTGCACCCTACGCACATTGTGAACATATGGCGCATCTTCCGTGCGTAGCGTCAGCAGAATAACGCGTTCATGCAGGACCTTGTTATGTTTGAGGTTATGCAGTAGCGCAAACGGGATGACGTTCAATGCACGAGACATGTACACCGCCGTTCCCGGCACGCGTACCGGTGGTGATTTCTCCAGAGAGGCAATCATCGCCTCCAGAGAGTTGCCGTGCTCATGCATGCGACGCAGCAGACGGAAACGCTCGCTTTTCCAGGTGGTCATGATGGTGAACATAACCAGACCCAGCGTCAGAGGCAGCCAACCGCCGGAAATCAGTTTATCGAGGTTCGCGGAGAACAGCGGAACATCGACGCACAAGAACGCCACCAGGATCAGGAAGACGAAGTATTTATTCCAGTGCCAGTTTTTGCGCGCCACGGTGGTCGACAGAATTGAGGTCAGCACCATCGTCCCTGTCACCGCAATCCCGTACGCCGCAGCCAGATTGCTGGAGTGTTCAAAGCTCACAATCACAATAACCACTGCAAAATAGAGCATCCAGTTAACGAAAGGAATGTAGATCTGGCCCGATTCCATTTCCGAGGTATGGATGATACGCATCGGCGATAAATACCCCAGACGCACAGCCTGACGCGTCAGTGAGAAGACGCCGGAGATAACCGCCTGTGAAGCGATAACCGTTGCCAGCGCGGCGAGGATCAGGAGCGGTATCAGCGCCCAGTCCGGCGCCAGCAGGAAGAACGGGTTTTTAATCGCTTCAGGATGCTTTAACAGCAACGCCCCCTGACCAAAATAGTTCAGTACCAGCGAAGGCAATACCACGGAGAACCATGCCAGGCGAATCGGCAACTTACCAAAGTGGCCCATATCCGCATACAGCGCTTCAACACCGGTAATCGACAACACCACCGCACCCAGCGCAATAAAGGACAACGTTTTGAATTCGAGGAAGAAATGCACCGCCCAATACGGATTGAGCGCCTGCAGCACTTCCGGATTGCCAATAATACTGCGCACGCCTAACACTGCCAGCGTCAGGAACCACAACAGCATAATCGGCGCAAACAGCTTACCGACCATGCCGGTACCGTGTTTTTGAATCAAAAACAGCAGGGTCAGTACGATTATCGAGAGCGGAACAATCCAGGTATCCAGTTGCGGGGCAATGATCTCCAGACCTTCAATCGCCGACATCACCGAGATAGCAGGCGTTATCACCACTTCTCCATAGAAGAAGCTGCCGCCAATCAACCCCATAATCACCAGCATGGAGGTTGTTCGTGCTGAAGTATTACGCCCGGCCAATGACATCAGCGTCAGGATCCCGCCTTCTCCGGCGTTATCCGCGCGCATGACAAACGTCAGGTATTTAATGGAGACAACAAAGATCAGCAGCCAGAAAATCAGCGAGAGAAAGCCAAATACGGCGTCACGTTCAACGCCAAAACCAAACTGGCCGGACAAACATTCACGAAGCGTATAAAGTGGGCTGGTACCAATATCACCGTAGACAACCCCAATGGCCGCAAGGGTAATCGCAGACAATGATTGTTTATTATCAGTGCTCATAGACTCGTCTTTCGTTTATACACATCATCTTTCAAGCCACCTCCGCGTGGGCTGCATTCGTTATTCCCCCCATCCCAGAAGAAAACTCCATTGCCGCCTTGGTGCAGCTTGATTGATTTGGTGTATATATAAGAAATGTGTGCGTCGTCCCTTGGCCCACAAAAAGGCGCACAGTATGCACGATTAATCGCAAAATCGTACCCCTAAATGAGACCAGATTAATCTGGCTCAAAGAAAAATAAGCGCACCTTCAGTCTATTACTGCACTGGTGTGAAGCATCTATACTCGCTGTTTATGCAGTACATTTGGCGAAAGGACGCCACTTCATTATGGCTCACCCACATTTATTAGCGGAAAGAATTTCCCGTCTGAGCAATGCGCTGGAAAAGGGACTTTATGAACGTAGCCACGCCATTCGTCTGTGTCTGCTGGCTGCACTTAGCGGCGAGAGCGTTTTCTTATTAGGTCCTCCCGGGATCGCGAAAAGCTTAATTGCCCGCAGACTGAAATTTGCCTTTCAAAATGCTCGCGCCTTCGAATATCTGATGACGCGCTTCTCTACGCCGGAAGAGGTTTTCGGCCCGCTGTCCATTCAGGCGTTAAAAGACGAAGGTCGCTATGAACGCTTAACGGCAGGCTATCTCCCTGAAGCTGAAATCGTCTTTCTCGATGAAATCTGGAAGGCGGGACCGGCGATTCTTAACACCCTGCTGACCGCCATCAACGAACGCCACTTCCGCAACGGCGCGCATGAAGAGAAAATCCCGATGCGCCTGCTGGTGGCAGCCTCCAACGAACTGCCTGAAGCAGACAGCAGCCTGGAAGCGCTGTACGACCGTATGCTGATTCGTCTGTGGCTGGATAAAGTCCAGGACAAGGCCAACTTCCGCTCGATGCTGTTAAGTCAGCAGGATGAAAGCGACAATCCGGTCCCGGCATCGTTACAGGTGACGGATGAAGAGTATTACCAGTGGCAAAAGGACATTGGCGCCATCACGCTTCCCGATCGCGTGTTTGAGCTTATTTTCATGCTGCGCCAGCAGTTGGACACGCTACCGAATGCCCCCTACGTGTCCGATCGTCGCTGGAAAAAAGCCATTCGCTTGCTCCAGGCCAGCGCCTTCTTTAGCGGACGTGATGCGGTAGTTCCCATCGACCTGATCCTGCTGAAAGACTGCCTGTGGTACGACGCACAAAGCCTGAATCTGATGCAGCAGCAGTTGGAAATATTGATGACCGGACACGCATGGCAACAGCAAGCCATGCTGACCCGTCTGGGCAGTATTGTGCAGCGCCGCATTCAGCTCCAGCAGCAGCAAAGCGATAAAACAGCATTCACCGTGATCCGTCAGGGCGGCATGTTCAGCCGTCGTCCTCATTATGATTTACCGCCGGAGGCCACGTCTTCCGTCGTGACATTACTACTGCAAAAGCCCTTAAAGCTGCATGATATGGAAGTAATCCATATTGCTTTCGAACGTAGCGCGCTGGAACTGTGGTTAACCAAAGGCGGTGAGATCCGCGGAAAATTAAACGGCATCGGTTTTGCCCAGACGCTGAACATGGAAGTGGATAGCGCGCAGCACCTGGTTGTACGCGACGTCAGCTTACAAGGCTCTCGCCTGGCATTGCCCGGAACATCACAAGAGAGTATGCCCGCTGAAATAAAACAGGAGCTTGAAGCGCTCGATAACGAGTGGCATCAGCAGCACAGCGCATTTAGCGAGCAGCAAAAATGTCTGTTTATTCATAGCGACTGGTTAGGCCGCATTGAGGCCAGTCTGCAGGATGTCGGGGCACAAATCCGCCAGGCGCAACAATGCTGACCCTTGATACGCTCAACATCATGCTGGCAGTCAGTGAAGAAGCGATGATCGAAGAGATGATCGTCGCCCTGCTGGCTTCTCCAAAGATGGTGGTATTTTTTAACAAATTCCCTCGCCTTAAAAAAGCGATCACTGACGATATTCCCCGCTGGCGTGAATCTTTGCGTAGCCGCCTCAAAGATACCCATGTACCGCCGGAGTTAGCGGAAGAGGTTATATGCTATCAACAAAGCCAGCTCCTCTCTCATGCGCAGTTTATCGTCCAGCTACCGCAAATATTGTCGCTATTGCACCACCTCCATTCGCCATGGGCCGGACAAGCGCAGCAACTGGTCAATGACAACAGCGCGTTTACGCCTGCCCTACATACGCTTTTTCTCCAGCGCTGGCGCCTGAGCCTGGTGGTGCAAACCACAACGCTGAATCAGCAACTGCTGGAAGAAGAGCGCGAGCATTTGCTCAGTGAAGTACAGGAACGGATGACCCTCAGCGGGCAACTGGAACCCGTACTGGCAGAAAATGACAACGCAGCAGGCCGGTTGTGGGATATGAGCGCAGGTCAAATCAAGCGCGGTGATTATCAGTTGATGGTGAAATATGGCGAATTCCTGACGCAACAACCTGAACTCCAGCGTCTGGCTGAGCAGTTAGGCCGTTCCAGAGAAGCGAAATCCGTACCGCGTAAAGATGCGCCAATGGAAACCTTCCGCACCCTGGTGCGCGAACCGGCAACCGTCCCGGAGCAAGTAGATGGCATCCAGCAAAGCGACGATATCCTGCGCCTGCTGCCGCCGGAACTGGCCACGCTGGGCATTACCGAACTGGAATACGAGTTCTACCGACGACTGGTGGAAAAGCAGCTGTTGACCTATCGCCTGCACGGCGAAGCATGGCGTGAGAAAGTCACGGAACGCCCCGTGGTGCATCAGGATTTTGACGAGCAACCGCGCGGACCGTTTATCGTCTGCGTTGATACTTCGGGATCGATGGGCGGCTTTAATGAGCAGTGTGCGAAAGCCTTTTGCCTGGCGCTAATGCGCGTCGCCCTTGCCGATAACCGACGCTGTTTCATCATGCTGTTTTCAACAGAAGTAGTGCGCTATGAGCTATCCGGCCCGGAGGGCATTGAACAGGCGATCCGTTTTTTAAGTCAGCGCTTTCGCGGTGGTACCGATATTGCCAGCTGTTTTCGCGCCATTACTGAGCGCATGCAGGGTCGGGAATGGTTTGATGCTGATGCGGTGGTGATCTCAGATTTTATCGCTCAGCGATTGCCCGATGAGGTTGTCAGCAAAGTGGGGGAATTACAGCGGGTGCACCAGCACCGTTTTCACGCGGTGGCGATGTCAGCACATGGTAAACCCAGTATCATGCGCATTTTCGATCATATCTGGCGCTTTGATACCGGGATGCGAAGCCGCCTGCTCAGACGCTGGCGGCGTTAATTCTTACAACAGAGAGGCGACGCTTTCACGTACCTGTGCCGGCCATACGCCACACTGAACCTGACCAATGTGTGGTAATTGCAGCAACAGCATGGTCAGACGCGACTGCCCAATTCCTCCACCAATCGTCTGTGGCATTTCACCGCGCAGCAGCGCCTGGTGCCATTCCAGACTCAGACGATCTTCATCTCCGGTCAGAGAAAGCTGATGTTTCAGAGCGTCAGCATCCACACGGATCCCCATAGAAGACAGCTCAAACGCATCTTCCAGTACCGGGTTCCAGACCAGAATATCACCGTTCAGACCGGCGTGACCCAGCTCGGACGCTGAACTCCAGTCATCATAATCCGGCGCACGTACATCATGGCGGTGACCGTCGCTGAGCTTGCCGCCGATCCCCACCAGGAATACCGCGCCCAGCTCCTTAGCGATCGCACGTTCACGACCTTTTGCGTCAAGACCAGGATAACGAGATAACAGTTCCTGGCTATGAACAAAGTGGATCTGCTCTGGCAGGAACAGTGCCAGACCAAACTCTTTGCTCACCGCAGCTTCGGTAGCCTTAATTCCCGCCCAGATAGCCTCTACCGTGCTTTTCAGAGTGGAGAATTGACGCTCGCCGTCGCCCATCACGCGCTCCCAGTCCCACTGGTCAACATACACTGAGTGCAGCGGGGAAAGGCGGTCTTCATCAGGACGCAGGGCCTTCATATGCGTGTACAGCCCTTCGCCTGCGCTAAAGTCGTGTTGTCCTAATGTTTGACGCTTCCACTTCGCCAGTGAATGAACCACTTCGAATTGAGCGTCTGGCAATGCTTTAACCTTCACCTGCACCGCTTTTTCACAGCCCGACAAGTTATCTTGCGTGCCATCTCCTACGCGGCTGAGGATCGGAGCCTGAACTTCGATCAGACCTAAACGCTCTTCCAACTGACGAGAAAAATGAGATTTTACGAAGCTAATTTGACGTTGTTTGGCAATGTAAGCGGTTTTCATTATGTGTACTCCTGTGTCCTGTTGCCTATGATTAAGCAACAGAATGTAGGTAATATTCAATAATCAACAAACAAAAAGCCGTCTTCGATTTTGATTCGTTAAAATTAACGTCTAAAATAGAGGGAATCATTAATCTACATAAGAAAAACCTATGGAAAATTATCAGATCGACAATCTGGACCGCGGCATTCTTGACGCCCTGATGGAAAATGCCCGAACGGCCTATGCCGAATTGGCCAAACAGTTCGGCGTTAGCCCGGGGACAATTCACGTTCGCGTAGAGAAGATGAAGCAGGCCGGGATTATTACCGGCGCACGGATTGATGTTAGTCCCAAACAGTTGGGCTATGACGTCGGCTGCTTTATCGGCATCATCCTGAAAAGTGCGAAAGACTATCCGTCAGCGTTGGCCAGACTGGAAAGCCTCGATGAGGTGACCGAAGCGTATTACACCACCGGGCACTACAGCATCTTTATAAAGGTGATGTGCAAGTCGATCGACGCGTTACAGCAGGTACTTATCAACAAGATCCAAACAATTGACGAAATTCAGTCCACGGAGACCCTGATCGTCCTGCAAAACCCGATCATGCGTACCATCAAGCCATGATCGCTTTTTTTAATCCCCTATTTTTCCACAGGTAGATCCCAGCTCGCTCACAGCGTACAATACGCCCTCTTTATAAAGGTGGGCGATCATGGCAGAAATCACTCTTATCAGCGGCAGCACGCTTGGCAGTGCGGAATATGTAGCAGAGCATCTGGCTGAAAAACTGGACGACGCGGGTTTTTCCAGCGAAATACTGCATGGGCCAATGCTTGAAGAGGTCCCGACTGATGGGATCTGGCTGATTATTAGCTCCACGCACGGTGCGGGAGACATTCCTGACAACCTGCAGCCTTTATATGATGCCTTATGCGAGCAAAAACCGGACCTTTCACAAGTGCACTTTGGTGCAATCGGGATCGGCAGTCGTGAATATGACACCTTTTGCGGCGCAATCGACAAGCTGGAAGCCGAACTGAAAGCCTGCGGAGCAAAACAGATCGGCGAAACGCTCAGGATCAACGTACTGGAACATGAAATTCCGGAAGATCCGGCTGAAATTTGGCTGGGATCCTGGCATCCATTGCTCAGAGATTTGTAAAGATCGTACTTTTTTATGTGGATAAGTCTGGTTAAAAGCTTGGATTAACCGGTAGTTATCCCAAGAACAACCGTTGTTCAGTTTTTGAGTTGTGTATAACCCTTCATTCTGCTCCCAGCTTATACGGGCCAGGATCACCGATCATTCACAGCTAATGATCCTCAACAACCTGTTGATCTTATTCAAAGGATCGCCCTTATCCACAGAAAGTTGCGATCCTAATAAGAGATCACAATAAAACAGATCTCTAAATAAAAAGATCTTCTTTTTAATACCCAGGATCCCAGGGCTTTCTCGATCGACTAAAGTTGAGTAGAATCCACGGCCCGGGCTTCAATCCACTTTCACACCGCGTTATGCGAGGCAATTACCATGTTTTATCAGGATCCTTTTGACGTCATCATCATTGGCGGGGGTCATGCAGGCACCGAGGCCGCAATGGCCGCGGCGCGAATGGGTCAACAGACTCTGCTTTTGACACACAATATCGACACTCTGGGACAGATGAGCTGCAACCCGGCGATCGGCGGTATTGGGAAGGGACACCTGGTAAAAGAAGTGGATGCGCTTGGTGGGTTGATGGCAAAAGCGATCGACCATGCAGGTATCCAGTTTAGGATACTAAACGCCAGCAAAGGGCCAGCCGTTCGTGCTACCCGAGCTCAGGCCGACCGCGTGCTCTATCGCCAGGCTGTACGCACCGCACTCGAGAATCAACCCAATCTGATGATCTTCCAACAGGCGGTTGAAGATCTGATTGTTGAAAACGATCGTGTTGTGGGTGCAGTGACCCAAATGGGACTGAAGTTCCGTGCCAAAGCGGTTGTATTAACCGTAGGGACTTTTCTTGACGGCAAAATTCATATTGGTCTGGACAACTACAGCGGCGGCCGTGCTGGCGATCCGCCGTCTATCCCGCTGTCACGCCGTCTGCGTGAACTGCCTTTGCGCGTCAGCCGCCTGAAAACCGGTACGCCGCCGCGTATCGATGCACGCACTATTGATTTCAGCGTGCTCGGCCAGCAAAACAGCGATAACCCGATGCCGGTCTTCTCATTCCTGGGCGATGCTTCTCAACATCCGCGTCAGATGCCGTGTTACATCACGCATACCAATGAGAGAACCCATGACGTGATCCGCAATAACCTCGATCGTAGCCCGATGTACGCAGGCGTGATCGAAGGTATCGGTCCGCGCTACTGCCCATCGATCGAAGACAAAGTGATGCGCTTTGCCGATCGTAATCAGCATCAGATCTTCCTCGAACCGGAAGGACTCACGTCTAACGAAATTTATCCGAATGGTATCTCCACCAGCTTGCCGTTCGATGTGCAGATGCAAATTGTCCGCTCCATGCAGGGAATGGAAAATGCCAGAATCGTCCGTCCTGGCTACGCGATTGAGTATGATTTCTTCGATCCGCGCGACCTGAAACCCACTCTGGAAAGCAAATTCATCCAAGGTCTGTTCTTTGCGGGCCAGATTAACGGTACTACCGGTTACGAAGAAGCTGCCGCGCAAGGGATGTTGGCGGGTCTGAACGCCGCGCGCTTGTCTGCTGAGAAAGACGGTTGGGCACCGCGTCGCGATCAGGCTTATCTTGGTGTACTGGTGGACGATCTGTGTACGCTTGGCACCAAAGAACCGTACCGTATGTTCACCTCACGCGCAGAATACCGTTTGATGCTGCGCGAAGATAACGCCGACCTGCGTCTGACCGAAATTGGGCGTGAACTGGGTCTGGTGGACGACGAGCGCTGGGCTCGTTTCAACGAGAAGCTGGAGCGTATCGAACAGGAACGTCAGCGTCTCAAATCAACCTGGGTAAATCCGTTAGCGGAATCTGCAGCAGAAGTGAATGCTCACCTGGCTACGCCTTTGTCACGTGAAGCCAGCGGTGAAGATCTTCTGCGCCGCCCGGATATGACCTATGCTCAGTTGACCTCTTTATCTGCGTTCGCACCAGCGCTCGACGATGCTCAGGCCGCGGAACAGGTTGAGATTCAGGTGAAATACGAAGGGTATATCGCCCGTCAGCAGGAAGAAATCGAAAGACAACAGCGTAATGAGAACACCCTGTTGCCTGCAACGCTGGATTATCGTCAGGTCTCAGGCTTGTCGAATGAAGTTATCGCCAAGCTGAACGATCACAAACCGGTATCGATCGGCCAGGCATCGCGTATTTCTGGCGTAACGCCTGCCGCCATTTCCATTCTGCTGGTATGGCTGAAGAAACAAGGTATGCTGCGCCGCAGCGCTTGATAACACTATTTTGGCGGCGGGCGCTTCGCCTGCCCGCCCTACAAATTTGTAGTCCCGATAAGCTATAGCGCATCGGGAAATTGATTATGAACAGGTAACGACCGTGCTCAACAAACTCTCTCGTCTGCTGGCTGATGCTGGTATTTCTCTTACCGATCACCAGAAAAATCAGCTGATTGCGTATGTCGATATGCTGCACAAATGGAACAAAGCGTACAACTTGACGTCGGTACGGGATCCCAACGAAATGCTGGTGCGCCATATTCTGGACAGTATTGTCGTCGCGCCGTATCTGAAGGGGGAGCGTTTTATTGACGTGGGTACGGGACCGGGCCTGCCGGGTATTCCTCTCTCTATCGTGCGCCCTGAAGCGCATTTCACACTGCTGGATAGTCTGGGAAAACGCGTCCGTTTCTTGCGTCAGGTGCAGCATGAGCTTGCGCTTACTAACATCACTCCTGTGCAAAGTCGCGTTGAAGAATTCCCTTCAGAGCCGCCGTTCGATGGGGTCATTAGCCGTGCGTTCGCGTCACTTACTGATATGGTGAGTTGGTGCCATCATTTGCCTGGCATGGATGGGCGTTTTTATGCGCTAAAAGGGCAGTTGCCTGAAGATGAAATTGCTTCGTTGCCTGCAGAATTCAGCGTCGAGTCGGTCGAAAAATTACGCGTTCCGCAACTGGATGGTGAACGTCATCTGGTGGTTATTAAGCCAAACAAAATTTAATTTTTATCAAAAAAAATAGAAAAAAAACGGCTATTCAGGTGTTAAAAGTCATAGGGAATAGTGTGGTTAAATGTCGTTACAATTCACTAGCGCCTTACGGTTTTGCATCATAACTATAACGTACCGTTTTTTGTTAAAAGCGAAACAAGTCAGCTGTGAAAATATCAGTCTGCTAAAAATAGAACGTAAGAACCACCCGTTGTGTTAATTTTTTATTATAAATGTCAATGCGTGGTTTTTTTGTTGTTAGCTGTTGTTTTTGAAATAGTGGCTATTTTTACGCTTAAATATCAAAAAGATGAAAAGGCATCATTTGCCACGTAAATAAATTATGCGAAGGTGAATATGTTCAATATGTGATCTGGTGCACGCTTTGCCGCCAGTATTTACGCGGCATTTGCAGTTTTGCATGATCGTTCACAGTTTGCTTAAAAGTGATAAATGTGGGGTAGCGAAAAATATTTAAACATTTATTCACTTTTTAGCTACTTATTGTTTGAAATCACGAAGGCGCACCGTATAATTTGACCGCTTTTTGATGCTTGACTCTAAGCCATAAAGAACGTTTTATACGACACGCGGCATACCTCGAAGGGAGCAGGAGTAAAAACGTGATGTCTATGTCGCTCTTGAGTCGAAACGTTGCTCGTAAGCTTTTGCTCACACAGTTTCTGGCGGTAATAGCAAGTGGATTGCTGTTTAGCCTCAAAGACCCTTTCTGGGGCATCTCCGCATTGTGCGGTGGATTGGCAGTGTTACTGCCTAATGTGTTGTTTATGATATTTGCCTGGCGTCACCAGGCGCATACACCAGCTAAAGGCCGAGTAGCCTGGACGTTCGCCTTCGGCGAAGCCTTCAAGGTGTTAGCTATGCTGGTTTTGCTGGTGGTGGCGTTGGCTGTTTTGAAAGCGGTATTCATGCCGCTGATCGTTACGTGGGTTTTGGTGCTGGTGGTTCAGATACTGGCGCCGGCTGTAATTAACAACAAAGGGTAAAGGCATCATGGCTTCAGAAAATATGACGCCGCAGGATTACATAGGACACCATCTGAATAACCTTCAGTTGGACCTACGTACATTCTCGCTGGTGGATCCGCACAACCCCCCAGCCACCTTCTGGACGCTCAATATTGACTCCATTTTCTTCTCGGTGGTTCTGGGTCTGTTGTTCCTGCTTATGTTCCGTAGCGTAGCTAAAAAGGCGACCAGCGGCGTACCAGGTAAATTTCAGACCGCGATTGAGCTGGTAATCGGCTTTGTGCATGGTAGCGTGAAAGACATGTACCATGGCAAAAGCAAGCTGATTGCTCCGCTGGCCCTGACGATTTTCGTCTGGGTATTCCTGATGAACTTGATGGATTTACTGCCTATCGACCTGCTGCCGTACATCGGTGAGCATATCTTTGGCCTGCCGGCTCTGCGTGTGGTTCCGTCTGCTGACGTGAACATCACCCTGTCGATGGCGCTGGGCGTATTTATCCTCATTCTGTTCTACAGCATCAAAATGAAAGGCATCGGCGGCTTCGCGAAAGAGTTGACGCTGCAGCCGTTCAATCACTGGGCGTTCATCCCTGTCAACTTAATCCTTGAAGGGGTAAGCCTGCTGTCCAAACCAATTTCTCTTGGTCTGCGACTGTTCGGCAACATGTATGCCGGTGAGCTGATTTTCATTCTGATTGCTGGTCTGTTGCCGTGGTGGTCACAGTGGATCCTGAATGTGCCATGGGCCATTTTCCACATACTGATTATCACGCTGCAAGCCTTCATATTTATGGTTCTGACGATTGTCTATCTGTCGATGGCATCTGAAGAGCATTAATTTACCAACACTACTACGTTTTAACTGAAACAAACTGGAGACTGTCATGGAAAACCTGAATATGGATCTGCTGTACATTGCTGCCGCTGTGATGATGGGTCTGGCGGCAATCGGTGCTGCGATCGGTATCGGCATCCTCGGGGGTAAATTCCTGGAAGGCGCAGCGCGTCAACCGGATCTGATTCCTCTGCTGCGTACTCAGTTCTTTATCGTTATGGGTCTGGTGGATGCAATCCCAATGATCGCTGTAGGTCTGGGTCTGTACGTGATGTTTGCTGTCGCGTAGTAAGCGTTGCTTGAATTAAGAGCAATATCAGAACGTTAACTAGATAGAGGCATTGTGCTGTGAATCTTAACGCAACAATCCTCGGCCAGGCCATCGCGTTTGTCCTGTTCGTTCTGTTCTGCATGAAGTACGTATGGCCGCCTTTAATGGCTGCCATCGAAAAACGTCAAAAAGAAATTGCTGACGGCCTTGCTTCTGCAGAACGAGCACATAAGGATCTTGACCTTGCAAAGGCCAGCGCGACCGACCAGCTGAAAAAAGCGAAGGCGGAAGCTCAGGTAATCATTGAGCAGGCGAACAAACGCCGTGCTCAGATCCTGGACGAAGCTAAAACTGAAGCAGAGCAGGAACGTACTAAAATCGTGGCACAGGCGCAGGCGGAAATTGACGCCGAGCGTAAACGTGCTCGCGAAGAACTGCGTAAGCAAGTTGCTATCCTGGCTGTTGCTGGCGCCGAGAAGATCATCGAACGTTCCGTGGATGAAGCTGCTAATAGCGACATCGTGGACAAACTTGTCGCTGAACTGTAAGGAGGGAGGGGCTGATGTCTGAATTTATTACGGTAGCTCGCCCCTACGCCAAAGCAGCTTTTGACTTTGCCGTTGAGCACCAAAGCGTTGACCGTTGGCAGGATATGCTGACGTTTGCCGCTGAGGTGACAAAAAACGAACAAATGGCAGAGCTTCTCTCTGGCGCGCTGGCGCCGGAAACGCTCGCTGAGTCGTTTATCGCCGTGTGCGGTGAGCAGTTGGACGAAAGCGGCCAAAACCTGATTAGGGTAATGGCTGAAAATAACCGTCTGAATGCGCTCCCGGATGTTCTTGAGCAGTTTATTCATCTGCGTGCAGCCAGTGAGGCTATCTCTGAGGTAGAAGTCACTTCTGCCAATGCACTGAGTGATGAACAGCTTACGAAGATTAGTGCAGCGATGGAAAAACGTCTGTCACGCAAAGTTAAGCTGAATTGCAAAATCGATAAGTCTGTAATGGCAGGCGTAATCATCCGAGCGGGTGATATGGTCATTGATGGCAGCGTACGCGGCCGTCTTGAGCGCCTTGCAGACGTCTTGCAGTCTTAAGGGGACTGGAGCATGCAACTGAATTCCACCGAAATCAGCGAACTGATCAAGCAGCGCATTGCTCAGTTCAATGTTGTGAGCGAAGCTCACAACGAAGGTACTATTGTTTCTGTAAGTGACGGTGTTATCCGCATTCACGGCCTGGCCGATTGTATGCAGGGTGAGATGATTTCCCTGCCGGGTAACCGTTACGCTATCGCACTGAACCTGGAGCGCGACTCCGTAGGTGCCGTTGTGATGGGTCCATACGCTGACCTCGCCGAAGGCATGAAGGTTAAGTGTACGGGTCGTATTCTGGAAGTTCCGGTTGGCCGTGGCCTGCTGGGTCGTGTGGTGAATACTCTGGGTTCCCCAATTGACGGTAAAGGTCCGGTTGATAACGATGGCTTCTCGCCAATCGAAGTTATCGCACCAGGCGTAATCGAACGTCAGTCCGTCGACCAGCCAGTACAGACAGGTTATAAATCTGTTGATGCCATGATCCCAATCGGTCGTGGCCAGCGTGAGCTGATCATCGGTGACCGTCAGACAGGTAAAACCGCGATGGCAATCGACGCCATCATCAACCAGCGTGATTCCGGTATCAAATGTGTGTACGTGGCTATCGGCCAGAAAGCGTCCACCATTTCTAACGTGGTTCGTAAACTGGAAGAACACGGCGCACTGTCCAACACCATCGTTGTTGTGGCGACCGCGTCTGAATCTGCTGCTCTGCAATACCTGGCGCCATATGCCGGTTGCGCAATGGGCGAATACTTCCGTGACCGCGGTGAAGACGCGCTGATCGTTTACGATGACCTGTCTAAACAGGCTGTTGCTTACCGTCAGGTTTCCCTGCTGCTCCGTCGTCCACCAGGACGTGAAGCATTCCCGGGCGACGTATTTTACCTCCACTCCCGTCTGCTGGAGCGCGCATCCCGCGTAAACGCGGAATACGTTGAGAAGTTCACCAATGGTGAAGTTAAAGGTAAAACCGGCTCCCTGACCGCTCTGCCGATTATCGAAACCCAGGCGGGTGACGTTTCTGCGTTCGTTCCGACCAACGTAATTTCCATTACAGATGGTCAGATCTTCCTGGAAACCAACCTGTTCAACTCCGGTATTCGTCCGGCAGTTAACCCGGGTATCTCCGTATCTCGTGTAGGTGGTGCAGCGCAGACCAAGATCATCAAGAAACTGTCCGGTGGTATTCGTACCGCACTGGCGCAGTATCGTGAACTGGCAGCGTTTTCTCAGTTCGCTTCCGACCTGGATGAAGCTACTCGTAAGCAGCTGAGCCACGGTCAGAAAGTAACTGAACTGCTGAAGCAGAAACAGTACGCCCCAATGTCTGTAGCACAGCAGGGTGTGGTGCTGTTTGCGGCTGAACGCGGTTACCTCGAAGATGTGGAACTGGCGAAAATCGGTAGCTTCGAAGCCGCTCTGCTGGCTTACGTTGACCGTGACCATGCTCCGCTGATGCAAGAGATCAACCAGTCCGGTGGCTATAACGATGAAATCGAAGGCAAGCTGAAAGCTATCCTCGATTCCTTCAAGGCAACCCAGTCCTGGTAACGTCTGGCGGTCTGCTTTAGGGCGGACCGCAAGGCATTGAGGAGAAGCTCATGGCCGGCGCAAAAGAGATACGTAGTAAGATCGCAAGCGTCCAGAACACGCAGAAGATCACTAAAGCGATGGAGATGGTCGCCGCTTCCAAAATGCGTAAATCGCAGGATCGCATGGCGGCCAGCCGTCCTTATGCAGAGACCATGCGCAAAGTGATTGGTCACCTTGCGAATGGTAATCTGGAATATAAGCACCCTTACCTGGAAGAACGCGACGTTAAGCGCGTGGGCTACCTGGTGGTGTCGACCGACCGTGGTCTGTGCGGTGGCTTGAACATTAACCTGTTCAAAAAGCTGCTGGCGGATATGAAAGCATGGTCCGATAAAGGCGTTCAGTGCGATATCGCAATGATCGGCTCTAAGGGCGTGTCTTTCTTTAACTCCGTTGGCGGTAATGTGATTGCTCAGGTAACCGGCATGGGGGATAACCCTTCCCTGTCCGAACTGATCGGTCCGGTTAAAGTGATGCTGCAGGCCTACGATGAAGGTCGTCTGGACAGACTGTACGTTGTCAGCAACAAATTTATTAACACCATGTCTCAGACGCCAACCATCACCCAACTGCTGCCTCTGCCGGCATCAGATGATGATGAATTGAAGCGTAAATCCTGGGATTACCTGTATGAGCCAGACCCGAAAGCGCTGCTGGATACCCTGCTGCGTCGTTATGTCGAGTCTCAGGTTTATCAGGGCGTGGTAGAAAACCTGGCCAGCGAGCAGGCCGCACGTATGGTGGCGATGAAAGCCGCGACCGACAATGGCGGCAGCCTGATTAAAGAGCTGCAGTTGGTATACAACAAAGCTCGTCAGGCCAGCATTACTCAGGAACTCACCGAAATCGTCGGTGGTGCATCCGCGGTATAACCAGGTTAATTCGTAGAGGATTCAAGATGGCTACTGGAAAAATTGTCCAGGTAATCGGCGCCGTGGTTGACGTCGAATTCCCTCAGGATGCCGTACCGCGCGTGTACGATGCTCTTGAGGTTATGAATGGTAAAGAGAGCCTGGTGCTGGAAGTTCAGCAGCAGCTCGGCGGCGGTATCGTACGTACCATCGCCATGGGTTCTTCCGACGGTCTGCGTCGTGGTCTGGAAGTCAAAGATCTCGAGCACCCGATCGAAGTCCCGGTAGGTAAAGCAACTCTGGGTCGTATCATGAACGTCCTGGGTCACCCGATCGACATGAAAGGCGATATCGGTGAAGAAGAGCGTTGGGCTATCCACCGCGCGGCACCTTCCTATGAAGAGCTGTCCAGCTCTCAGGAACTGCTGGAAACCGGCATCAAAGTTATCGACCTGATGTGTCCGTTCGCTAAGGGCGGTAAAGTTGGTCTGTTCGGTGGTGCGGGTGTAGGTAAAACCGTAAACATGATGGAGCTGATCCGTAACATCGCGATCGAACACTCCGGTTACTCCGTGTTTGCGGGCGTGGGTGAACGTACTCGTGAGGGTAACGACTTCTACCACGAAATGACTGACTCCAACGTTCTGGACAAAGTATCCCTGGTATATGGCCAGATGAACGAGCCGCCGGGAAACCGTCTGCGCGTTGCTCTGACCGGTCTGACCATGGCTGAGAAGTTCCGTGACGAAGGTCGTGACGTTCTGCTGTTCGTTGATAACATCTATCGTTACACCCTGGCCGGTACAGAAGTATCCGCTCTGCTGGGTCGTATGCCATCAGCGGTAGGCTACCAGCCGACCCTGGCGGAAGAGATGGGTGTTCTTCAGGAACGTATCACCTCTACCAAAACCGGTTCTATCACCTCCGTTCAGGCGGTATACGTACCTGCGGATGACTTGACTGACCCATCCCCAGCAACCACCTTTGCTCACTTAGATGCAACCGTGGTACTGAGCCGTCAGATCGCCTCTCTGGGTATCTACCCGGCAGTTGACCCGCTGGACTCCACCAGCCGTCAGCTGGATCCGCTGGTTGTTGGTCAGGAACACTACGACACCGCGCGTGGCGTACAGTCTCTGCTGCAGCGTTATCAGGAACTGAAAGACATCATCGCCATCCTGGGTATGGATGAACTGTCTGAAGAAGACAAACTGGTGGTAGCACGCGCACGTAAAATTCAGCGCTTCCTGTCCCAGCCGTTCTTCGTTGCGGAAGTATTCACCGGTTCTCCGGGTAAATACGTATCCCTGAAAGACACCATCCGTGGCTTTAAAGGCATCATGGAAGGCGAATACGACCACCTGCCAGAGCAGGCGTTCTACATGGTTGGTTCTATCGACGAAGCCGTGGAAAAAGCCAAAAAACTTTAACGCCTTAATCGGAGGGTGATATGGCAATGACTTACCACCTGGACGTCGTCAGCGCAGAGCAGCAAATGTTCTCTGGTCTGGTCGAAAAAATCCAGGTAACGGGTAGTGAAGGTGAACTGGGTATTTTCCCGGGTCACGCACCGCTGCTCACCGCCATTAAGCCTGGTATGATCCGCATCGTTAAACAGTTCGGTCATGAAGAGTTTATCTATCTGTCCGGCGGCATTCTCGAAGTGCAGCCTGGCAGCGTGACCGTTCTGGCTGATACCGCGATTCGCGGACAGGATCTCGATGAAGCGAGAGCCCTGGAAGCGAAGCGTAAGGCTGAAGAGCACATCAAGAGCTCTCATGGTGACGTGGATTACGCTCAGGCATCTGCGGAACTGGCCAAAGCGATCGCGAAACTGCGCGTTATCGAGTTGACCAAAAAAGCGATGTAACACCGGCTTGAAAAGCACAAAAGCCAGTCTGGTTGCCAGGCTGGCTTTTTTTATGGTTTTGTTTCAGTGAAAGTGGAACTAAAAAGCTGTTTTATTATTTTGTGATTTATGTCACAAAAATATTGATCGGTTAAAAAATGAGGCGTAGACTCTTTTTTGTGTGATGTGTGTCACATAATTAACTCAGATAAAAACAGGATACCGACATGAAACTGATTAATAAAATCATCGCCCTTTTCAGCAGCATGGAAGTTTAGTCTTCCCGACCTGCTCTGTGGCGCGATGCTTCATACGGTTATCAGCACGCGCCAGCTGTTATTAAATCCCACTCCTCCGCTTTATCGTTTGTCCTCTTCCCTTTTAAAACTCTATTTTCCCTGTCTGTTTTTTCTACTTCTCGCTGAATCACATTAATAAAATTATACTTTTCTTTTGTAACTCTTTATTCATGCAGTAAAAAAATAGCAAAAACATTAACCTAGGCTTTAATAAGAGCAGCCTCCTGGTTTTTGGGAGACAAAAGACGCCGAAATAGACGAAAATAGAGAGTTATCAGAGGGGAAATTTCCCCGATTGAACGTTTTATCTTCGGTCCATTTCACGATGAAAAAAATGTAGTATTTTCAATGTGAAACGGTATAAATTCGTTCTCAAATTACAGTCAGGACGTGTATGTTGAATAATGCTATGAGCGTCGTGATCCTTGCCGCAGGCAAAGGCACGCGTATGTATTCCGATCTCCCTAAAGTGCTGCATACCCTCGCAGGAAAGCCGATGGTTCAGCATGTCATTGATGCCGCTAATGAATTAGGTGCGACTCACGTACATCTGGTCTATGGGCACGGTGGTGATTTGCTTAAGCAGACGCTGAAAGATGGCAATCTAAACTGGATTCTGCAGGCAGAGCAGTTGGGGACCGGCCATGCAATGCAGCAGGCAGCGCCATTCTTTGGTGATGACGAAGACATTTTAATGCTCTATGGCGATGTGCCGCTGATCTCTACCGATACCTTACGTAGCCTGCGTGATGCTAAACCGCAGGGCGGCATCGGCCTGTTAACGGTAAAACTGGATGATCCATCCGGCTATGGGCGTATTACGCGTGAGAACGGTAACGTCACCGGTATCGTCGAGCATAAAGATGCAACTGACGAGCAGCGCCAAATCCAGGAAATCAACACCGGTATTCTGATTGCCAATGGCGCTGATATGAAGCGCTGGCTGTCCAAACTCACCAATAACAATGCGCAGGGTGAATACTACATCACCGATATCATTGCGATGGCGTATCAGGAAGGACGCGAAATTGCTGCGGTACATCCGGCACGTATTAGCGAAACGGAAGGGGTGAATAACCGTCTTCAGTTATCCCGTCTGGAGCGTGTTTATCAGTCTGAGCAAGTAGAGAAACTGTTGCTGGCGGGCGTGATGCTGCGCGATCCTGCACGTTTTGATCTTCGCGGTACGCTTATTCACGGGCGCGATGTTGAAATTGATACTAACGTTATCATTGAAGGTAACGTAACCGTTGGTGATCGCGTCAAGATTGGTGCTGGCTGTATCATCAAAAACAGCGTGATTGGTGAAGGTTGTGAGCTTAGCCCATACAGTGTGGTGGAAGATGCCCATCTGGAAGCCGCTTGCACCATCGGTCCATTCGCGCGTCTGCGCCCGGGTGCTGAGCTGCAGGAAGGCGCGCACGTGGGTAACTTCGTCGAAATGAAAAAAGCGCGTCTGGGTAAAGGTTCTAAAGCTGGTCATCTGACCTATCTGGGCGATGCGGAAATTGGCGATAATGTGAATATCGGCGCGGGTACGATTACCTGCAACTACGATGGTGCCAATAAGTTTAAAACCATTATTGGTGATGATGTGTTTGTGGGTTCTGATACTCAGTTGGTGGCCCCTGTCACCGTGGGTAAAGGTGCCACCATCGCTGCTGGCACTACCGTAACGCGTAATGTCGCCGATAACGAACTGGTATTAAGCCGTGTACCTCAGGTCCATAAACAGGGCTGGCAGCGTCCGGTGAAGAAGAAGTAAGTGATTTTTGCCGGATGGCGGCCTACGTGCGGTGATGTTCTGTAGGCCTGATAAGCGTAAGCGCCATCAGGCAGACAAGAGATGAGGGGATAACATAATCCTCCGCTCAACAAGCAGTACCATAAAAATAACCCCACTCTCTACAAGGCTCGGGGCGCCCGGAAAGGGCAAATACAGGTCAGCGACAACGACAGGCAAATGCCTAAATTCGGAATCAAAAAATATGTGTGGAATTGTTGGCGCTATCGCGCAGCGTGATGTAGCTGAAATCCTTCTCGAAGGTTTACGTCGTCTGGAATATCGTGGTTATGACTCTGCTGGTCTGGCCGTTGTCGATGCTGAAGGCAACATGACCCGTCTGCGTCGTCTGGGTAAAGTGCAGATGCTGACTGCTGCTGCGGAAGAACATCCGCTGCATGGTGGTACAGGTATCGCTCATACCCGTTGGGCGACACACGGTGAACCTTCAGAAGCGAACGCGCATCCCCATGTTTCTGAACACATTGTTGTGGTGCATAACGGCATCATTGAAAACCATGAACCTCTGCGTGAACTACTGAAAACCCGTGGTTACACCTTTGTTTCTGAAACCGACACCGAAGTGATTGCTCACCTGGTGCATTGGGAACTGGAACAGGGTGGTACGCTGCGTGAAGCCGTACTGCGTACTATTCCACAGTTGCGCGGTGCCTATGGCACGGTGATCATGGATACCCGTAACCCGGAAACGCTGCTGGCGGCCCGTTCAGGTAGCCCGCTGGTGATTGGTCTGGGGATGGGGGAAAACTTTATCGCTTCCGATCAGTTGGCGCTGCTGCCGGTAACCCGTCGCTTTATCTTCCTGGAAGAGGGTGACATCGCGGAAGTGACCCGTCGTTCGGTCTCTATTTTCGACAAGTCTGGCGCACAAGTGAAGCGTCAGGATATCGAATCGAATCTGCAGTATGACGCGGGCGAAAAAGGTATTTATCGCCACTACATGCAGAAAGAGATCTACGAACAGCCGAACGCAATTAAAAATACGCTGACCGGTCGCATTAGTCACGGTGAAGTGGATTTAAGCGAGCTGGGTTCACGTGCCAACGAGTTGCTGTCTCAGGTTGAGCATATCCAGATTATCGCCTGCGGTACGTCCTACAACTCCGGTATGGTGTCCCGCTACTGGTTTGAATCGCTGGCTGGTATTCCTTGTGATGTCGAAATCGCTTCCGAGTTCCGCTATCGCAAATCCGCCGTGCGTCGTAACAGCCTGATGATTACCCTTTCCCAGTCCGGTGAAACGGCGGATACCCTGGCGGGTCTGCGCTTATCTAAAGAGCTGGGCTATCTGGGCTCGCTGGCTATTTGTAACGTACCGGGATCTTCTCTGGTGCGCGAATCCGACTTGGCGATGATGACCAATGCCGGTACCGAAATCGGTGTGGCCTCCACGAAAGCATTTACCACCCAACTGACCGTTCTGCTGATGCTGGTGGCGAAACTGTCTCGTCTGAAAGGTCTGGATGCGTCTATCGAGCAGGAGATCGTTCATGGTCTGCAGGCGCTGCCTAGCCGTATTGAGCAGATGCTGTCTCAGGACAAACGCATTGCCGCTCTGGCGGAAGGTTTCTCAGACAAACACCATGCGCTGTTCCTGGGCCGTGGCGATCAGTACCCGATTGCGCTGGAAGGCGCGCTGAAGCTGAAAGAGATCTCTTATATTCACGCTGAAGCTTATGCTGCAGGCGAACTGAAACACGGTCCGCTGGCGCTGATTGATGCCGATATGCCGGTTATCGTAGTTGCGCCGAACAACGAACTGTTGGAAAAACTGAAATCCAACATTGAAGAAGTTCGCGCTCGTGGCGGTCAGTTGTACGTCTTTGCGGACCAGGATGCTGGCTTTACCAGCAGCGAAAACATGCACATCATTGAGATGCCGCATGTGGAAGAGGTGATTGCACCGATCTTCTACACCGTTCCGCTGCAGTTGCTGGCGTATCACGTGGCGCTGATTAAAGGCACCGACGTGGACCAGCCGCGTAACCTGGCAAAGTCGGTTACCGTAGAGTAATCCGCACTTAACTGAACTGAAAATGCCCTGCTGCAAGCGGGGCATTTTTTTAGCTTGTTCTGTTTTTAATCAATTATCCCGCCTGCTTTATGTGACAAACCGTCATCTTCAACTACTGTTTTCAGTGTCATAAAAAGAAAATTTCAGCGAAATGTTATTGTCATGATGGTGATTAACATTCTGTTTTAAATGTATTTTTAGATAAAAAACTTCCCGAGTTTTTCATTGTCATAAAACTGTCATATTTCGTACATTTAACTGTCACCTGTTTGTCCTATTTTGCTCACAGTAGCAACTCAAACAACGATTTACGAAAACCGTGCAGGAGACATTATGAAAGTTATGCGTACCACTGTCGCAACTGTTGTCGCCGCGACCTTATCCATGAGCGCGTTTTCTGCGTTTGCAGCAGCGAGCTTGACAGGTGCAGGTGCAACCTTCCCTGCGCCAGTGTATGCCAAATGGGCAGATACCTATCAGAAAGAGACCGGTAGCAAAGTAAACTACCAGGGTATCGGCTCCTCCGGTGGTGTAAAACAAATTACGGCCAATACCGTTGATTTCGGCGCCTCTGACGCACCGTTGTCTGACGAGAAACTGGCGCAAGAAGGCCTGTTCCAGTTCCCGACTGTTATCGGTGGTGTGGTGCTGGCGGTGAACATCCCTGGCCTGAAATCCGGCGAACTGGTGCTGGATGGTAAAACGCTGGGCGACATCTACCTCGGTAAAATTAAGAAGTGGGATGATGAAGCCATCACCAAACTGAACCCGGGTCTGAAGCTGCCTTCTCAGAATATCGCCGTTGTGCGTCGTGCTGACGGTTCCGGCACTTCCTTCGTTTTCACCAGCTACCTGGCGAAAGTGAACGAAGAGTGGAAATCTAAAATTGGTTCCGGCTCTACCGTTAACTGGCCGACCGGTCTGGGCGGTAAAGGTAACGACGGTATCGCTGCGTTCGTACAGCGTCTGCCGGGTTCTATCGGCTACGTTGAGTACGCTTACGCTAAGCAGAACAACCTGGCGTACACCAAGCTGGTCTCTGCTGATGGCAAACCGGTAAGTCCGACCGAAGAAAACTTTGCCAACGCTGCAAAAGGCGCTGACTGGAGCAAAACCTTCGCTCAGGATCTGACTAACCAGAAAGGTGACGATGCGTGGCCGATCACTTCCACCACCTTCATCCTGGTGCATAAAGAGCAGAAGAAACCTGAGCAGGGCGCTGAAGTGCTGAAGTTCTTCGATTGGGCGTACAAAAATGGCGGCAAACAGGCTAATGACCTGGATTACGCCAGCCTGCCGGACAGCGTGGTTGATCAGATTCGTGCTGCATGGAAGACCAACGTGAAGGACAGCAGCGGTAAAGCGCTGTACTAAATACCCGTCATACTTCGAGCCGCTGCTGTGTTGGCTATGCTTGTTCACCCCAGTCACATAGTGAATCTATGCTCCTGGGTATTCACAAGCTTGCCGCCTTGCTGCAACTCGAATTATTTAGGGTATGGCATTACGTTAGCCAGGAAGCACGATAAAATGCGTGCTTCCTGGCCCAAACTTAAAGAGTGATTTATGGCTGCAACCAAGCCTGCTTTGAACCCACCGGGTAAAAAAGGTGACATGATATTCAGCGCGCTGGTAAAACTGGCTGCGCTGATTGTGCTATTGATGTTGGGTGGCATTATTGTCTCTCTGGTTATCTCCTCCTGGCCAAGCATTCAGAAATTTGGCTTCTCCTTTCTGTGGACTAAAGAATGGGATGCGCCAAACGATATCTACGGTGCATTAGTACCGATTTACGGTACGCTGGTCACCTCGCTTATCGCACTGCTGATCGCCGTTCCGGTGAGTTTTGGCATTGCCTTATTCCTGACTGAACTTGCTCCTGGTTGGCTGCGTCGCCCGCTGGGTATCGCTATTGAATTGCTGGCGGCAATTCCGAGTATCGTGTACGGCATGTGGGGCCTGTTTATCTTTGCCCCGCTGTTTGCGACTTACTTCCAGGAGCCGGTCGGGAACATCCTTTCCAACATTCCGTTTGTTGGCGCGCTGTTTGCGGGTCCGGCGTTTGGTATCGGTATTCTGGCCGCTGGCGTGATCCTCGCCATCATGATCATCCCGTACATTGCGGCGGTTATGCGCGATGTGTTCGAACAAACGCCGGTGCTGATGAAAGAGTCAGCCTACGGCATCGGTTGTACTACCTGGGAAGTTATCTGGCGTATCGTCCTGCCGTTCACCAAAAACGGCGTGATCGGCGGCGTGATGCTCGGTCTGGGCCGCGCGCTGGGTGAAACCATGGCGGTGACGTTCATCATCGGTAACACCTACCAGCTCGATAGTGCCTCGCTGTACATGCCGGGCAACAGTATTACTTCTGCGCTGGCGAATGAATTCGCCGAAGCGGAATCAGGACTGCACGTTGCCGCGTTGATGGAACTGGGCCTGATTCTGTTTGTGATTACCTTCATCGTGCTGGCGGCGTCTAAGTTCATGATCATGCGCCTTGCGAAGAACGAGGGGGCACGCTAATGGCTACGCTTGAAATGCAAAACACCGCTGCGCTTGCGGAATCCCGCCGTAAAATGCAGGCGCGTCGTCGTCTGAAGAACCGCATCGCGCTGACGCTCTCTATGGCGACCATGGCATTTGGTCTGTTCTGGCTTATCTGGATCCTGATGTCCACGATCACCCGCGGTATTGACGGTATGTCACTGGCGCTGTTCACCGAAATGACACCTCCGCCGAATACGGCTGGTGGTGGTCTGGCGAATGCCCTGGCCGGTAGCGGACTGTTAATTCTGTGGGCGACCGTGTTTGGTACACCGCTTGGTATTATGGCGGGTATCTACCTGGCAGAGTACGGACGTAAGTCCTGGCTGGCTGAGGTGATCCGCTTTATCAACGACATCCTGCTTTCTGCGCCATCAATCGTGGTCGGTCTGTTCGTTTACACCATCGTGGTAGCAAAAATGGAGCACTTCTCCGGCTGGGCGGGCGTTATCGCGCTGGCGCTGCTGCAGGTGCCCATTGTTATTCGTACCACGGAGAACATGCTCAAGCTGGTACCGGATAGCCTGCGTGAAGCCGCCTATGCGCTGGGTACGCCGAAATGGAAGATGATTTCTGCAATCACCCTGAAGGCGTCTGTCTCAGGCATCATTACAGGCGTTTTACTGGCTATTGCACGTATCGCAGGTGAAACGGCTCCGCTGCTGTTTACGTCGCTCTCCAATCAGTTCTGGAGCACCGACATGATGCAGCCTATCGCCAACCTGCCGGTCACTATCTTTAAGTTTGCAATGAGCCCGTTTGCTGAGTGGCAGCAACTGGCCTGGGCCGGGGTACTGATTATTACCCTGTGCGTACTGCTGCTGAACATTCTGGCGCGCGTCATTTTCGCGAAGAAGAAACACGGTTAAGACGAAGTGCCGGATGGCGGCGTAAACGCCTTATCCGGCCTACGATTGAAGACATTTGTAGGCCTGAAAGCTGCGCGCCATCAGGCATGATGAGGAAAAGATTGAAATGAGTATGGTTGATACTGCCCCGGGTAAGATTCAGGTTCGTGATTTGAACTTCTACTATGGCAAGTTCCATGCCCTGAAGAACATCAACCTGGATATTGCCAAAAACCAGGTAACGGCGTTTATCGGGCCGTCAGGCTGTGGTAAATCGACGTTGCTGCGTACGTTCAATAAAATGTTTGAACTGTACCCGGAACAGCGTGCGGAAGGCGAAATCCTGCTTGATGGCGACAATATTCTCACCAACACTCAGGATATCGCTCTGCTGCGTGCCAAAGTGGGCATGGTATTCCAGAAGCCGACGCCGTTCCCGATGTCCATCTACGACAACATCGCTTTTGGCGTGCGTCTGTTTGAGAAACTCTCTCGTGCGGATATGGACGAGCGTGTGCAGTGGGCATTGACCAAGGCCGCGCTGTGGAACGAAACCAAAGATAAATTACACCAGAGCGGGTACTCTCTCTCCGGTGGTCAGCAGCAGCGTCTGTGTATTGCGCGTGGGATCGCCATTCGCCCGGAAGTGCTTCTGCTTGATGAGCCGTGTTCAGCGCTCGACCCTATTTCTACCGGGCGTATCGAAGAGCTGATCACTGAGCTGAAAGAGGATTACACCGTCGTTATCGTTACCCACAATATGCAGCAGGCTGCGCGTTGTTCCGATCACACGGCATTTATGTACCTGGGCGAGTTGATTGAGTTCAGTAACACGGACGATCTGTTCACCAAGCCCGCGAAGAAACAAACTGAAGACTACATCACCGGTCGTTACGGCTGATTCAGGAGCTTGTTGTGGATAATCTTAACCTTAATAAACATATTTCCGGCCAGTTCAATGCAGAGCTGGAAAGCATCCGTACCCAGGTGATGACCATGGGTGGCATGGTCGAGCAGCAGCTTTCTGATGCGATTACCGCCATGCACAATCAGGACAGTGAGCTGGCGAAGCGCGTCATTGAGGGCGATAAGAACGTCAATATGATGGAAGTGGCGATCGACGAGGCCTGCGTGCGTATCATTGCCAAGCGTCAGCCGACCGCCAGTGACTTGCGTCTGGTGATGGCGATTATCAAAACGATCGCTGAGCTGGAACGTATTGGCGACGTTGCGGATAAAATTTGCCGCACCGCGCTGGAGAAATTTTCTCAACAGCATCAGCCGCTGCTGGTAAGCCTGGAATCACTGGGTCGCCACACCGTACAAATGCTGCATGACGTGCTGGATGCGTTTGCGCGAATGGATCTTGACGAAGCGGTACGTATTTATCGCGAAGATAAGAAAGTCGACCAGGAGTATGAAGGTATCGTGCGTCAGCTGATGACCTACATGATGGAAGATCCGCGTACCATTCCAAGCGTGCTGACCGCTCTGTTCTGCGCGCGCTCCATCGAGCGTATCGGTGATCGTTGCCAGAATATCTGCGAATACATCTTCTACTTCGTGAAGGGACAAGACTTCCGTCACGTGGGCGGTGATGAGCTGGATAAGCTGCTGGCGGGCAAAGATCCGAAAGAGTGATAAAGATACTCGTCATCCGTCACGTTGCGGGTGTGTTCCTTTGTTACCCGGCGCACCCCGCCCTCAGTGAGGTCGGGGTGCGTAGCGTAGCCGAAGGCTAGAACGCACTGTCAAAAGAGACGCAACAGATCCTGAACTCAGCCGCTGGCTTAACGACGAAGAGGAATGGGTTTACCTGCAGGGAAACGAGGTCTGGGGTCGGTTCAGTCGTAATCGTCCCTTTTTTCTGGCTCGGTTTAGCGAGCGCTACGCAAGCAGTTTCATCAGCATATAGATATGACCATCAACAATTAACTGTGACAGCTGTACATCTGCCACGCACAATACTTGCAGCATACCGAACGGCTGATTGGCGATGCAGTATGGATTTGAAGGCAGTTACGGCTTTTCGTTGATGTCTAACCGTGAGATTGGCATGACGCCGGAACAGCGACAGTCGCGCGGTCATATAGCAGTAGAATAGATTATATTTTCTTATTTAATATCTGAATTTTTTGTTCTGATTTTTGATGAAAAATAAAATAAACATTTAATGCTCTGTGCAATAAGTCACAGTTATTGCCATTTTTTTTGCGCTACACTCGCTTTATTATTTCGTGGGGGCTTATGTTAATGTCATTCATATTGCGATTATTAAAAAGCATGACTTTAATTTTGCTCTCCATCGACAGCAAAATTAAAGTCATGCTTGCTGATTCATGCTGGTTTAATTCCGTCAACGATTTGGTTGAAATTGATATTACTCCTACCTCTTGTGCCGAAAACCTGATAACCCAGAAATGGTCCTTGCTTTGGGATTGTGCAGGTCAGGCTCTCTGTTCTGGTTTTAGACAGTCGTGCGAAATGAACAGATATGCTCATCGTCAGTTTCCGCAGGTGTTGCTGTGCTCGCGTAAGCGCGATGAGCTAACTTTCAGCTTCCGTATTTCCAGCCTGCATCAGCTCGTGGTTTGTCGCCACGCCAGTGGTGCCGATAGCGACCGCGTAGTGAATAACCAAATCTGCCTTTCTCAAAGCACAATGCGCGCTCTCGCTATTGTGCTTTTTTTATTGCCTGAATCGACCAGAAGGATGCGCTATGTACATTGTTTGTGTTGCTGCTTGCCCAACGGTCGTAGCCCTGACTACCCGGCATTGCGCGGTAAAGAAAAAGATTGTGTGCATAATATGACGGTGGCCTGGAGAGGAAATAAAACCTGGGTGCCTTACGTCGAATTGGGATGATGGTTCATATGTGAAAGATGGCAAAACTTATCGTGATGTCTGGGAGATGCGTTAGCGCGTAGGTATTACCTACAAACTCTAATTATTTTTTTGATAAAAATAAGGATATTCAATGAGAGTAATTTCCATAGCCGGAATAACGGCGTATTTACTCTGTAGCCATGCTGGTGCTACTGAAAATTATCAATATCGCGTCGCATTTATGCCGGATATCCATTTTCATGATGTGTACGGCGAATTTCAGGATGGCGCATTTAGCGGGCTAAAGAATCGCAAAAGTGGGCAGCGTGCGATGATTCGCACCATGTATGCTCAGCTCACGTCAACGCGATTATTTAATGAAAACTACTTTGCCCTGCGTGCAGCACTGGATGACGCCGGGAAAAAGGGGATCAAACTGATCGCGCTTCCCGGTGATTTTAGCGATGACGGGCAGTCTATGCATATTCGCGGGTTAGTAACCCTGCTGAAGGAGTATGAGCAAAAGTATGCAATGCGATTCTTTGCAACGCCGGGTAATCATGACCCAAACCGACCCTTTGATTTACCCGATGGGGAAGAGGATTTCTTAGGTCAGGGAGGGAAAACTCAACGTATTTTTAGTTTTGGCGCCAAAGAGTGTACGGGTTATCAGGGCAAAACTGCGCTTATCTCAACAGGTGCGGAACTGCCGACCATCTGTAGCGAAGAGATGGTAAGCCGTGGTTATGAGTACATCATGAAAATGATGTCCCCATTCGGTATCGATCCGCAGCCTGAAGATATTTACTGGGAAACGCCTTATTCATCCTATGGGCAGCAGGATTATACGTTTGCCAAAGCAAAGCAAGCCAGCGACTTCCGCCAGCGGCAGTATGAAATCTGTGCTCAGGGAACAGGCGGTTCATATCGACAACCAGATTATGGCCCCTGTTTTACCGTCGCTGACAGCAGCTATCTCGTTGAGCCGATACCAGGCCTATGGCTGCTGGCCGTTGATGCGAATGTTTACGTGCCGCGCGAGGATGCGGACCTGACGAATCCGCAGTCTGCTAAAAACTTCGCGGGTTCAGGTGACGCAGGCTACAACAAAATGCTCACTCACAAGCAGCAGGTCGTGGCGTGGATGACGTCCATTGCCATGCGAGCAAAAGAGCAGAAAAAGACGCTGATTACCTTTAGCCATTTCCCTATGGTGGAGTTTGATAACGGCGCTGCCAGCGATCTGGAATCCATCTTTGGCAAAGGTAAATTTCAGTTGAAGCGGGCTCCGAAGGAGGATACCAGCCATGCGTTAGCGAAAACAGGTATTGGCGTACACGTTGGCGGACATATGCACTTTAACGATACCGGCGTGCGTAAATATCCTGACGGCAGCCTGCTATTTAATATTCAGGCACCTTCCATGGCGGCCTACGTCCCAGCGTATAAAATCCTCAATTTCGCTAACCGTAGCGAAATCGATGTTCAGACCGTTACCCTGGACAGCGTCCCGCGCTTTAATGAGCTTTTTGAACATTATCAGCAAGAGTGGGAGCATCTGAAAGCGACGGGCTCTGCGCATTTATGGAACAAGGCGGTGCTGAGTGCGAAGGATTATTATGACTTTACTAACTGGCATATTACCGAGCTCACCCGGCTGCGCTTTATTCCCGAAGAGTGGCCGTGTGAAATTCGGCAGATGCTTTTTAGCCTGAATGGTGCGGAAATGCTGACGCTGAGTCAGTTGAGCAGTCATAACTCCTGGCAAGATGTTCTGACTGTACCTATGAGCAGCGATCGTGCCGTGTGCGCTAAAGGAGACGTGCCTCCTGTCAGGTCTATCGGGCAAATTTACCTGCAAAAAAATGCTGGAGCATGGCAGTTGGCGCAGCAAAAAGCGCTAACTTTAGCTCGGGATGCCGGAATGACGCTGGAGCAGTTTGCATCCTGGAACGGCTTTGATTTGGCGGTGGATTTTTATCGTCTGCGCAATGCCGATGAGCTGGCGCTGCGCGATATTTCCGCGCAACGCTTACGCGAATATCATTTGCTAACCCGCACGTTGGCGCATTCCTTACCAGATGAGGCTTCTGCTGTGATGGCGGATAGCGATTTCGAGACTATTTTCCGCCTGCGTTTTGGCAGTATTTTTAGCGTTATCGATAAATACCTGCGGGGCGGCCCTTCACGAAATTTCCACCTGAATAGCGAAACGGAGGAAATCTCCGCGCGTTAAAACCTCGCCCCTGCCACATTGGCAGGGGCGAGAATTAGCACGCCATTCCCAGACCGACGATATGGGCACGGCGATAAGCACCACACAACCGAGGCTCAGTAGGCCAACCTGGCGAAGGCTGGCGATTTTATGTACCGGGCCACGCATACAGACTTGAAAATCTAACCTGAAGGTAATCTGTAACTGCTCACCAGGCATATTGATGTCAACCCGATCACCAACCCGACCTAAACGGCGCATTGCGCTGGCAGCCGCGCAACTGCTGCTCCCGGATGCCAATCCTCAGCGTATGGAGATCGACAACTTCCACGAATTGCCCATTGACCCTCAAACCCCTTATACGGCATCTGCTTCTGACAAGATTTATCAGATAATCATCATTGCTATGATAATATCTATCATTAAATATTTGTTTTTATCATGAACCATTTGGGTGTGACCATCGTCATAAATTATCCGCTTCTGAAAATATAGCATCACCTCAGCCAGAGACCAGATAAATAGTTTTCTGGCATTATTGATTAATATGAAAAAATAATGAGGTGAAATATGAAGGCGCTTTATACCCCGTTTATAGATGTCACCGTAAATGCAGAATGGTCTGACTGGCAAGATTATCCCAATGGCCGTCCAAATCCGCTTTATTCTCAGGAAGCTAAAGCGTGGGAGGTAGACGGTCTGGTATTTGGTTTTATTACTTTATCAGCGAACAAAAAAGCCTGCTGGGCTGCCCAGGACACCATGCCGATGGACTGGGCATTGCCGTTAGCAAACGATCTCAATGCGGCCGGTAAAAAGGTTATTATTTCTTTTGGCGGCGCGGTGAATAGCGATATATCAACCTATTTTAGCACTTCCGAATTGGTTGAAATTTACCAGTCTTTTATTGATGATTATTCTGCATATGGCCTGGATTTTGATCTGGAAAATGGTCAGTATAATATCAGCAATATTTGTGAAGCGCTGAAAGTGGTAACTAAAAATAATCCAGAAGTCGCTATTTCCTTTACTTTGCCCACCATGCCAACCGGTTTAACTAGTACTGGGGTGAATATTGTAAAACAAGCGCATAATACCGGATTAACGTTTGTGGTAAACGGTATGGCAATGGATTATTACAGCGCGCAGTATCGTGCTGATATGGGTAAATCTGCGGTTGACGCAGCCCGCAGCATCGCCAGTCAGTTAGCCTCTCTGTCAGTGAGCGGCGGCTACTCGGCGGTGGCGGTTACACCGATGATAGGTATGAATGACGATGGTAGCATGTTTAAACTTCATGATGCCGATACGCTGGCCACCTTTGCCAAACAGAATGGCATGAATTTTATCGGTATCTGGGATTTTAACCGCGACAATCCTTCGTCTTACACCTATGTTGACCTGACAACCAGCAGCAACCCGGAACAGCGTGTGGCCGGGGAATATTGCAGCCATTTTGTTAATGGCCTCACCAAATAAGCGCTGACTTGAAAAAGAACGATAACCCCGCTGTTTTCGGTGGGGTTATCTTTTTCCGCGAACGCAGATTGTGTAATGGTTGCTTATTTATCGCGTAATATTCCAACCCCGCGCCTTCCACAACGCTGGCAACTGCGCCAGATCGGTAAACGTCGTCACTTTTGGATGATCGATTGGTTTGTTATGCGGATCGGCGCAGAAGTAAAACACTTCCATCCCTGCAGCAATCCCCGCCTGGGCACCTGCGCTGGAGTCATCAACCAGAATGCAGTTATCAACGTTAACGTCCATCGCTTTCGCCGCATGGAACATCAGGGCCGGATCGGGTTTCCAGCGTTGAATATCGTAGCCGCTGAACAGTAAATCAGGGAAATGGTGCAACATACCCAGCTTACCCAGCGAGTGCTGCATTTTGCTGACCGGACCGTTAGATACCACGCACATAGGGACGGTCATGCTGTCCAGCAGCGCATTGGCACCGGCAATCACCTCCAGTTCCGTATCGAACAGACGTGCGACCTCTGCGCGGTAAACCGGTTCTAATTCGGCTTTTGCCAGTTCGACACCGTGCTCTTCGTTGATAATGTCGATGATCTCGTACAGCTTTACCCCCTTGAAGCGTTTAAAAGTTTCTTCAAGATCGAGCGTAATGCCGAACGCCTGGAACATGCTGACATACGCGCGAGAACAAATCACTTCACTGTCGACAAGGGTACCGTCACAGTCAAAAAATACGGCTTCTATCTGGGACATGTCATTTCCGTTTTAACAAGTTTAACGTTTTCGTAATGCATTATTGGGCGACGCAATCGTTGCCGTATAAGCAAAATCAATGAAAAAAGTTGCTCATAACCCAACCCTATTGTCGCATTTTGGTATAGGATAGCGACGAATTTTCCCTCCTTGTTCGGAAATTGATAATGAGTCAACAACACACAACCCAGGCTTCTGGCCAGGGGATGCTGGAACGCGTGTTCAAACTGCGCGAACATGGCACGACGGCACGGACCGAAGTGATCGCCGGTTTAACCACCTTCCTGACGATGGTGTATATCGTTTTTGTTAACCCGCAAATTCTTGGCGTGGCTGGCATGGATACCAGCGCCGTCTTTGTGACCACCTGCCTGATTGCTGCATTTGGTAGCATCCTGATGGGCCTGTTTGCCAACCTGCCGGTCGCACTTGCGCCTGCTATGGGTCTGAATGCGTTTTTCGCCTTCGTGGTCGTTGGCGCGATGGGCCTGTCATGGCAGATCGGTATGGGCGCAATCTTCTGGGGCGCGGTAGGTCTGCTGCTACTGACGATTTTCCGCGTACGTTACTGGATGATTGCCAACATCCCGGTTAGTTTGCGCGTGGGGATCACCAGCGGTATTGGTCTGTTCATCGGCATGATGGGGCTGAAAAACGCTGGTGTTATCGTCGCCAACCAAGACACCCTGGTGTCTATTGGCAACCTGACGTCCCACAGCGTACTGCTCGGTATTCTGGGCTTCTTTATCATCGCGATTCTGGCTTCACGTAACATCCATGCGGCGGTACTGATCTCTATCATTGTGACCACGCTGCTGGGTTGGATGCTGGGCGATGTCCATTACAACGGGATCGTCTCCGCGCCGCCGAGCGTAATGTCCGTTATCGGGCATGTTGATCTGGCTGGTTCGTTTAACATTGGTCTTGCGGGCGTAATTTTCTCGTTCATGCTGGTCAACCTGTTCGACTCCTCCGGTACGCTAATTGGCGTCACGGATAAAGCCGGTCTGGCGGATGCGAAGGGTAAGTTTCCGCGTATGAAGCAGGCGCTGTATGTGGATAGCGTGTCATCGGTTGCTGGTGCGTTTATCGGTACTTCTTCCGTTACCGCGTATATCGAGTCTTCTTCCGGAGTTTCTGTCGGTGGACGTACTGGCCTGACCGCGGTAGTTGTCGGCCTGCTGTTCCTGTTGGTTATCTTCCTGTCGCCGCTGGCGGGAATGGTACCGGGATATGCGGCCGCTGGTGCGCTGATTTACGTTGGCGTCCTGATGACATCAAGCCTGTCACGCGTGAAGTGGGATGACCTGACTGAAGCCGTTCCGGCGTTTATTACCGCCGTGATGATGCCGTTTAGCTTCTCGATTACCGAAGGTATCGCGCTGGGCTTTATTTCCTACTGTGTGATGAAAATCGGTACCGGACGTTTCCGCGATCTCAGCCCATGCGTCATCGTTGTCGCACTGCTGTTTGTGTTGAAGATTGTGTTTATCGACGCGCATTAATTGCAGCTGAGACGGTGCTGCGCGAGGCGTGTAGACCTGATAAGCGCAGCGCCATCAGGCAAATTTGATAACCGGATACGGCCCGCCAGGCATTGCAGCCAGCGGGCTTTTTCTTTTAGGCTTTCACACGCTGGATGTAGTCGCCAAATGCGGTCAGTTGGCCGGTTAGATGGTCCAGCGTACTTTGGTCGATCACTTCACCTGTCTGCGGGTCCACTTTGTTCTGAATCACGCCGCCCATAAATTCCGGTTTATTCATTACCATGGCGTCGAGGAACACCAGGATCTGACGCAGATGGTACTGGCAGCGCGCGCCGCCAATGGCGCCCATGGAGCTGGTCTGGATCAGCACCGGCTTACCCGATAATGGCTGATCCGGCAGGCGGGACAGCCAGTCGATGGCGTTCTTCAGTCCGCCAGGCACGGAATAGTTATATTCCGGTGTCACGATGACGACACCGTCAGCCTTCCTGATTTGCTCTGCCAGCGCTTCTACGCTTGCCGGAAAACCTTCTTCCTGCTGGAGGTCGGCATCGTACAGTGGGATATCACCAATTGATGGCAACGCGTTGACTTCCATTCCTGCTGGAGCAATCTTGGGCAGCGTACGGGCAACCATTCCATTAAACGAACCTTTGCGCAGACTTCCCAGTAACGTAACAACATTCAATGTTTCTGACATGGTGACTCCTGTTTCATCATAAAGGTTAAATCAAAGCGTATGGCTCTTCGCTGCGCATAATTGAGAGAACCGGATCAGACGACCCGTAGGCTCATTGGCGCGGGTCTGGATATCAGGCAAACTTTTCCAGTCCTGTTTACCATCAAACTCCCAAACCTTGAGTTTTTCAATGGTTGGCGTAACCGCAACCGACCACACCAGAACATCTTCCGCATCGCAAATGGCTTCAACCTGCGCAACATGGGCACATTTCAGACGTCCTGCGCCGGGTAAAAGCTGGAGTTCGTGCGGATCATCATTGCTTACATCGCCGGTGAGTTTGAGTACGCTCTGGCGCAACGTAATGAGCTGCGCGCGTGCTTCGTTGGGGTCGTTTTGGTTATTGATCCACAGATTTTCGTTGCTGGAGAAGCGCCATGTTTCCGTTGAATGCGGATGGTGAAAGCTGCGGGTAGCTCGCTGCAGTTCCATATCCAGCCCGCACGTTCCTTCAGTTGTTAGCGCAACGCCAACGATATTCCCGGCATAAGAAATCGAAAATCCCGGCAGGTTCTTATCGCGAAAAATGGGCTTACCTTTGGCCTGAGTAACAATCTCGGGCAGCGTACTGGTGCCGTAAAGCATAAACATCAGTTCAGCGAGTAAACTTCGGGAAGCCAGGAAACGTGTTCGGCGATGAGCGGGGAGATCTCTTGCTTCGATATGACATGGAGAAGGGAGGCGAGCTGAAACCAGGTGTCCCTCCGTAAGAATCCCTCTGGCAAAATGTGTCGCCATTTTTCGCTCCGTGATTAATGGTCCGTGATAATTACCAGAGTAACATTTACGCGGCATCCAGGCAGGCTTTGCTGCCCAAAAAGTAAGCTGAAATAGAATACATTACGCGATATTTACATTTCTGTTGCCAGAATAGTCGATTTAGCAACAAAGTGGCGGTGCAACGTCAGGACATATCGCGATAAAGCGCCTTGATGGTGTCTTTCAACCAGACGATCTTAGGATTATGACTGTTACGTTTGTGCCAAAGAAGGGTGAACGGTACGCGCATTTTTTCCAGCTGCGCGGCATCAAAAGGCATAGGACGCGCCACGAGCGGAAGCTGGTGGAGTTGGTTATAACGCTGGCAATAAACCGGAGCTGTGGCTATCAGCGCGTGATCCGGCTGGGCGGCCATAAACAGCGACTGCTCAAAACCGGGCAGACATAACGCAATATTGCGCGCGCGCCCCATCTCTTGCAGGACTTCATCCAGCGCCCAGGTATCGCTTTGCTCCCAGCTAATGCTGATGTGCGGATAGCGCAGAAATGTGTCCAGATTCCACTCTTCCTGCAATGCCGGATGATCTTCACGTAGCCAGACGCAGGGGAGATCGGAAAACAGCACTTCATGGTCGATCGACAACGGCAGCAAACTCAACAGTTCACGCGAACGCGGATGGCTTTCCCGGCCAGTAAAGCCGATATCCACCTCGCCGCGAATAATTGCATCCAGCGAATCATAGTCCCAGTTGCGTATTTTGATCGTCGCCTGGGGATAACGCTGATAGATCTGTCGGGAGAGCGCGTTAAACATGATCATCACCAGCGGCGTTTCGGCCACCAGATCAAACTTCAGCCCGCGCGGCGCTTCATGGTGTGGCTTATCCAGCAACTGGTTGCTCATCTGCATCCACTCTGCCAGATTCTGTTCCATGCTGACCATCAGCGGTGTGGGCGTTAGCCCCAGCGGGGTGTTTACAAACAGTGGATCGTCAAACCAGGCCCGCAGTTTAGACAGCGACTTGCTGACTGCCGACGGCGTGACGTTCATCCGTTTGGCTGTTTTGGTAACACTGCGTTCCTGCATCAACAGCTGCAGGCAGAGCAATAAATTAAGATCGAGACTGCTGAGGGATTTCTTCATGAGTTGGCGTGGACCGGTTAGGTGCAACTGTGATAATCAGCATGATACTCACTATGCTACAGCCAATCAGAATCCCGATCAGCATATTCAGCGCATCAAGACCGAGCACCGCCGCCAGCCATATCCACAGCGAGGAACCGCAAACCTGCGCAATACCTAACGCCGAGCTGGCAACGCCCGCACGCAGCGAGAAAGGTCCCAGCGCCTGGCTCATCGCGACACCGAAGCCGACCGAGAACCCGGCACAGATTAAGGTCAGCCCAAACAGCGTCATCATGTGCGTACTGGCAAGGGTTAACACCACGCCGGCAGACAGAAATAGCACTTGTGAGGTCAGCATCAGAACGCGAGGTTTAAACACGCTCAGGGCGAATGGCGTAGAGAACGAGACCGCCATACTGATGCCTGCGGTCATGGCCATCGTGGTGGCGTACTCACCACGGTCAAAGCCCATCACTTCCATCAACAGCACCGGCGAAGTATTCACGAAGGTCAGGATCACCGACACGCTGAGAGTGGTGATGGCCAGGCGGCTTAAGAAAAAACGGTTCACCAGCGATTCAGATAGGTGGTTCTTCTCTGCAGATGCCGGGAGCGTCGCTGGGCGCGATTCTCGCAGGATAAACACTGACAGCAAGCAAACGGCCACCCCCATACCGATCATCGTGTAGAACAGGCTCTGCCACGGGTATTTGAGCATAATCAGATGCCCCATCACCGGTGCCAGTACCGGCACGATACAGGTGATACCGTTCAACAGCGACAGTACCTTCGCCCGGCGGCGATCGTCGAGCGTATCGCGCAGGATGGCGAAAGCCACCACATAGCAGCAGCCTGCGCCTACGCCCTGAATAAAGCGGCCTGTGAGAAACGGCGTACCGCTTTCGGCGAATGAACACAGCGCAGAGGCGAAAATAAAGATGAGGGCGCCGACAATAGCGACGGGTTTGCGTCCTGACTGGTCGGCAATTTTCCCGGCAAACAGCATCGCCGTCGCCATTCCCGCCAGATAAACCGAAAACGCGATATGCAGTTGCGCCTCGCTGGCCTGTAAATCGGCAGCAATACGGGGCAGCCCCACCAGATACATATCAATACCCGCGGGATAGAGTAACACCAGGGCGAAACTGCAGATTAGAAAGCGTGTCATAGCGACCTCATGAGGAATGTGGCGCTAAGCATACGGGCAGAGAGTCAACTGCACGAGTTGCCATTTGGACAACAGTGATTTCCATATAGGAAATTACTTGTAGCCGGATAACCGCTTTGCTTTATCCGAGTTACGGGTACTGTAGGCCCGGTAGGCATCGCACCACCGGGCAACAGAACGTTATTTGCCAATACAGAAGCTGGAGAAAATCCTTCCCAGCAGATCGTCGGAGGTAAATTCCCCGGTGATCTCACTGAGGTTCTGCTGCGCCAGACGTAGTTCCTCTGCCAGCAATTCTCCGGCCCATGCTCCGAGCAGTTGGGCTTTACCCTGCTCGAGATGCTCCGCCGCTTCTGCCAGCGCCTGCAGGTGACGACGGCGCGCCAGGAAGCCGCCTTCCATATTGGTTTCAAAGCCCATGCTCTGTTTGAGATGGTTACGCAGCACGTCAACGCCTTCACCGGTACGTGCGGATAGGCGAACCAGTGAGTGGCCATTTACTTCGCTAAGGCCCAGCGTCTCACCGGTAATATCCGCTTTGTTACGCACCACGGTAATCGGCAGTTTGGCTGGCAGACGGGCAATAAAGTCTGGCCAGATGTCAGCCGGGTCCACGGCGTCGGTGGTGGTGCCATCAACCATAAACAGAACGCGGTCGGCCTGTTCAATTTCCTGCCACGCGCGTTCGATACCAATGCGTTCAACTTCATCGCTGGCATCGCGCAGGCCGGCAGTGTCGATGATGTGCAGCGGCATACCGTCGATATGAATATGCTCACGCAGTACGTCGCGAGTCGTACCCGCAATGTCGGTCACAATGGCCGCCTCACGACCTGCCAGCGCGTTCAGTAGGCTTGATTTCCCGGCATTTGGGCGACCGGCAATGACCACCTTCATCCCTTCGCGCAGCAGGCTGCCCTGACGCGCTTCGGCACGAACAGCATCGAGATCGCTGATAACGTTGTTGAGCTGCGCTTCAATCTTGCCATCAGACAGGAAGTCGATTTCTTCATCCGGAAAGTCGATCGCCGCTTCCACGTAGATGCGCAGGTGAGTGAGCGCTTCCACAAGATGATTTACCCGTGCAGAAAATGCGCCCTGCAACGAGTTCAGCGCCGAGCGAGCGGCTTGCTCTGAGCTGGCATCGATCAGGTCGGCAATTGCCTCTGCCTGGGCCAGATCAAGCTTATCATTGAGAAACGCACGCTCGGAGAATTCACCCGGTCTGGCAATGCGCAGCCCGGGAATGGTCAGAATACGTTTGAGCAGCAGATCGAGAATCACCGGACCGCCGTGGCCCTGAAGCTCTAAAACATCTTCACCGGTAAAGGAGTTCGGACCGGGGAACCACAGGGCAATTCCCTGATCCAGCGTGCTGCCATCCGCGTCTTTAAACGGAAGATAGTCGGCATAGCGCGGTTTTGGTAGTTTCCCCAGTACGGTTTCTGCAACCTCGCGCGCCTTCAGGCCGGAGATGCGCAGGATACCCACGCCACCACGTCCCGGTGGGGTGGCCTGAGCGACGATGGTGTCGTTATGGTTCATGATAGCTCTCTTGTAAATGTAAAAAAGGCGGTCTAATGACCGCCTTCTCTGGCATTAACTTTACCGTGAATACTCGAAATAATTCAAGTTGCAGGAAGGCGGCAAGCAAATTCAGCCAACGCCCCTGCGACTAGTATCAGGAGTTTTTCTTCTCGCGGCTATGCAGGCCACGTTTCTCCAGACCACGGTAAATCAGCTGCTGCTGAATAATGGTTACCAGGTTGCTGACGATATAGTACAGCACCAGACCTGACGGGAACCACAGGAAGAACACGGTGAAGATGACCGGCATAAAGGTCATGATCTTCTGCTGCATCGGGTCGGTCACGGTGGTCGGAGACATCTTCTGAATGAAGAACATCGTTACGCCCATCAGGATCGGCAGGATGTAGTACGGGTCCTGTGCAGACAGGTCATGGATCCACAGAGCGAACGGCGCATGACGCAGTTCAATGGAGCCCATCAGCATGTAGTACAACGCCAGGAAGATTGGCATCTGGATGATCAGCGGGAAGCAGCCGCCCAGCGGGTTAACCTTCTCAGCTTTGTACAGGGCCATCATTTCCTGGCTCTGACGCTGTTTGTCATCGCCCAGACGCTCACGCATAGCCTGAATCTTCGGCTGCAGCATACGCATCTTCGCCATGGAGGTGTACTGCGCTTTAGTCAGCGGGTACATGATGCCACGAACGATAAAGGTGATAACGATGATGGAGAAGCCCCAGTTACCCAGGAAGCTATGGATCCACTTCAGCAGTTTGAACAGCGGCTGAGATATGAACCACAACCAGCCGTAATCCACGGTCAGATCCAGGTGCGGTGCAACTGCCGCCATTTTATCCTGAATTTCCGGGCCGACCCACAGGGTGCTGGTCATCGCGCCAGTCTGGCCAGGCTGAACCAGTACCGGCTGTGATTTATAGCCGATAGCGGCAATGCCGTTACCCAGGTTAGCGGTATAGAAGTTGTTGGTGCCGTCGTTACGCGGAACCCATGCCGTTGCGAAATACTGTTGCAGCATTGCGACCCAGCCGTCTTTAGCATTGACGTTCAGGTTTTCGTTTTCAGCAATGGTGTCGAATTTGTATTTCTCATACTTCTCATCCGGCGTGGAGTACGCCGCGCCACGGAAGGTGTGCAGCGCAAAGTTGCTGCTACCAGTGTCGCGATGAGATGGCAGATTGATGGATTGCTTCAGCTGACCAAAGGTGGAGACTTCCAGCGGTTTTTCGCCGGTGTTCTGCACGCTGTAGTTAACGTTGACAGCATATTCACCGCGCTTGAGTACAAACGTTTTAGTGAATGTGTTACCCGCTGCGTCAGTATAGGTCATCGGGATCTGCAGTTCGTTCTGACCGTCAGCCAGTACAAACGCGTCTTTTTCGACGTTGTACAGCGGACGCGGGCCGTTAGCCGGGTTATCCGGGCCGTCACGACCTGTCAGGCCACTCTGTGCCTGGTAGATGAACTGTGGCGTGGTTTCCAGTAACTGGAACGGTTCGGGAGAACCGAGTTCTTTCGGGTAAGCTGGCAGTGAAGCCTGTTCCACATCACCACCACGGGTGTTGATGGTCAGATCAAGCACGTCAGTTTTAACCGTAATCAGTTTCCCCTGGCCACTGGCCGGTACGCCCTGGTCTGCGGCGCTACCCGCTGCGGTGGTCGTTGTCTGCGTGGTCTGTTGGGCCTGAGGTTGCGGGTTTTTATCCTGCTCCCAGGCTTGCCAGATCATGAAAGACACGAACAGCAAAGCGATGACTAAAAGATTGCGTTGCGAATCCATCGTTAGTGTTCTCTGGTATCAAATGGTCCGGGCGGGACGGGATCGTCACCACCAGGGTGTAAAGGGTGGCATTTTAATACGCGTTTCACCGTCAACCAACTGCCTTTTATCACTCCAAACCTGCGCAATGCCTCAATTCCGTAGCTCGAGCAGGTTGGAGTGAAACGGCAATGCGGCCCAAGCAGCGGACTGATCAGGCGTTGATAGACCCGAATAAGGGCTATCAGGACCCGCGAGCCAGGCGACAATGGCGACGCCATAATTTTTCCAACGCTTCCGAGAGAGCACGGTTATCGAGGTCAGCAACCCCTTTTTTCGCCACCACCACGAAATCCATTGCTGGAAGTTCGTGCTGACGTAAACGAAAGCTTTCACGTGTCAGACGTTTAATCCGATTGCGTTCATGCGCGCGTTTAACGTTTTTCTTGGCGACGGTAAGACCGATACGGGGATGCCCCAGCGAATTCAGGCGGCCGAGGATGGTGATTTGCGGCGTGCCAGCCCGTTGTGGCTGCTGGAAGACGAATGTGAAATGAGTGGGAGTTAACAAACGTAACTCCCTGGGAAATGCGAGCTTAACCACTCAGGGGCTAGCTTTTATTACTTAGAAACGGTCAGACGAGAACGGCCTTTAGCACGACGACGTGCCAGAACCTGACGACCATTTTTATTAGCCATACGAGCACGGAAGCCGTGAGAACGGTTGCGCTTCAGTACAGACGGTTGAAAAGTGCGTTTCATGGCGATTTCTACCTAAACTTGAATAAATTCACTGACTTTTGCGTATACCCGAACGAATTTCGAACGACTTACGCCACAGTGTGGGTGATTAAAGAGGCCGGATTGTAATAATTGTACACTCCGGAGTCAATTCTCTTTCCTTATTTCCCGCTTTTTTCCGCATGGTTTCGCGTATAAAACAGGCAGCGTTGACGCCGTAAGGCGACCGTTACTCGCTGGGGGTAAGAATTATACGGGCTGGCGGATAAAGCGCAAGGATCGCTCGGGATCTTTATTAGATCGTTTAAGCAGTAAAGCATCTTTACTCATTAATTTTTTCAATATGCGCGCTAAAACCTGCAGCACTTCTCCAGGATCGTTTACACTTAGCCGATTCTGGATCATCCTGTGGATAAATCGGGAAGAATCTGTGAGAAACAGAAGATCTCTTTCTCAGTTTACGCTATGATCCGCGGTCCTGATCGTTTCAATGGATCCTGATCGGGTAAAAATTGCAGATAGCAATTCGCACGTCACCCTTTGCATAGGGTCTTGTCGATGTGCGTCAACAATCATGAATGTTTCAGCCTTTGTCATTTATCGACTTTTGTTCGAGTGGAGTCCGCC